>CAWFEA010000029.1:0-211541 GCA_963814745.1 uncultured Acidobacteriota bacterium | reverse complement strand
GTTTACTGGTGCTGCGGGTCTTGATCTACGTCGTCTACCGGTAACGCTGGCGCTGGGTTTCTCGCTCGTCGGTGGCCGCGCCTGAGCAAGGACTCTGCCGATCCCGAGCCGGAGCATCCCGCCGAGGCCGTGGACGCGCTGATCGAGGCTGGCCAGGAAGAAGGCATTCTGGAGGAAAGCGACCGCGAGTTGATCCAGTCCGTGGTGGAATTTGGCGACAAGACCGTGCGCGAGGTCATGACGCCGCGCCCAGACGTTTTTGCGGTGCCTGCCGACACCACGATTGAGAAATTTACCGACCTGCTGCGCACCCATCCCTACTCGCGCGTGCCCGTTTTGCCGGCACCCTGGACAACATCGTGGGCATTGTTTTTGCCCATGACGTTCTGCAAGTGGCCGACGTGGAGGCGCGCACCCGCACGGTCAAGGACCTGATGCGTCCCGACCCGCAGTTTGTGCCGGAGAGCAAGCGCGTCACCGATCAATTGCGCGAGATGCAGGCCACCAACAACCACATGGCCATCGTGGTGGACGAATACGGCGGCGTCGCCGGCGTGGTCACCATCGAGGACCTGCTGGAAGAGATCGTTGGCGAAATCCGCGATGAGCACGAGCAGCGGGCACGAGGTTGACTGCGTGCGCGAGGGCGACAACTCTTACGTGGTGGCCGGCAGCCTGGAGTTGGCTGGCATCGACGACCTGTTCGGCGTCCGGCTGGACGACGAGGAGGCTACCACCATCGGCGGCCTGGTCACCAAGCTGCTCGGTCGCATCCCGCGGCCCGGCGAAGTCGTCGTCGAAGACGGCCTGCGCTTCGAGGTCCTCAAATCCACCGACCGCCTGGTCGAAACCCTGCGCATCAGCCGTGTCCACCCGGTGGGAAATCGCCAATCGGCGTAAACGAGTACTTTCGCCCACCCATGGAGCTACTTTTGCCGTCCGCCCGGGACGAGTTAGAATCCATCCCAAATGCGTTACCGAGACATATTGCCCTGGTGGTTTTCCGCGACACACCTACAACCCTCGTGCCGACCTGCAGCTTGAACAGCGCCTGGCCGAAGCGAAGGACAATCTCTGCAAACTCGTCACAGTCACTGGCCAGACGAAATCTGGCAAGACCGTTTTGGCAAAAACAATTTTTCCAACAACCGACACCATCTGGATCGATGGGGAACAGTAAAGAATGAAGAGGACTTTGGGCAGATTATCGTCCAGCAATTGGAACTGTTTCAGGGGGCTGAGGAAGAGACTTCCACGGCGGTTCAGGCAAAGGTTGGCGGCAAAGTAACGGCAGAGGCCAACTTTTTCATCGCGAAAGGCTCCGGCGAGATCAGCCCTGAAATAGGCAGGGTCCGTGAGACCGGCAAGACTTTCACTAGGAACCTGTCGTCCGGCGTCGTGGCGCTCAAGGGACTAAGGGAGTCCAAGATTCCAGTCGTCATTGACGATTTTCACTACGTTCCCAAAGACATTCAGGGCCAGTTGATTCGGGCATTGAAACCACTCATTTTTGAAGGGCTCCCCGTGGTTGTAATAGCCATTCCGCACCGCCGGTACGATGCCGTAAAGGTAGAACGGGAAATGACCGGCAGAATATCACCCGTTGCAATTAAGCCATGGTCTAACGCAGAGCTGCGATTCATACCCGAAACAGGGTTCGGCCTCCTCAACTACACCACGAATGACGCCCTCGGTAATCAGCTAGCCCACCAGTCGATTGGCAGCCCCCATCTGATGCAGGAATTTTGTCGAGGAATCTGCGGCAAGCTCAGCATAACTGCAACCCCGGAGTTGGCGCCGTTGGAGGTGGGCCAGGACGACATTAGGTTCGTATTCGAGAATGTCGCCGACACAATCGGGCGGCCCATTTTCGAGAGACTGGCTCGTGGCCCTCGGCAACGCAGCGATCGGGTCCCTCGTAAGCTACAGGACGGACGAACGGTGGATATATATGAGTTGGTTCTGCACGGGCTGGCCCATATTCGCCCCGGACTCGTCAGCATTGAGTATGAGGAACTCAGGGCGGCAATTCGCGAGGTTTCGGTCACGCAAATTCCGCAGTTGCATGAGATTGCTCGAGTCTTGAAGCACATGGCAACCATTGCAGCCACTGACACGAGTTCCACGCCGGTGCTCGACTTCGAAGAAGAAGATAAGAAGCTCCACATTACAGATCCTTTCTTCGCCTTCTACCTTCGCTGGGGACGGCTTTCCGCTGAAGGGGAAACCCAAGGCGAATTGGATTACTAAGGCAGGCTGGTGGCCCACATTTGCCCGTCTTTGGCAAATGTGGGTTCAGTCACGGCGACACCTGTCAAGCCGGGTGCCCCACCCTCGCACCGGCTTTCCGGCGCGTGGGCGGGAGAGGACAGTTCTCATCCCCGAGTGCTTCTCCTCACCCCTGTCAAGCAAAAAATTTTTCGGCCCTACCACCTCCCGTGTTCTCAGCTACATACGCGCCTGTGTTAATCAGAAAATCACCTCGGTTATCTCGCCCCGTTCTGCTAGCGTGAAAAGTAGCTCCCCGTGAAAGCACGTCAATGACGTGGGGAACTGCGAGGCCTAACTCCTTTGGAATCTATATTTTGACATTTAAGTCCAATAGATCCAGGGATTTAGGCCGCAAACAGTGCGTAGTTCTTTGAAAACAAAAGATCGAGGGGGGAGGGAGTACCCATGTCCGACTCTGAAGGCAGGCTCCTTTGTCAGCACATCAAGGCCAACGGCATTCAGTGCAGTTCGCCCGTTTGGGGACGCCGCCGCTACTGCTACTTCCACTCCGAAATGCGCCAGCGCCTGCGCCGCCGCGCTCGGACCTCCAAGTCCGGTAGCGGCTTCCCGGTGCTGGAAGACGCCAACTCCATCCAGGTTGCGCTCATGCAGACCATCGACGACGTGGTCCACAACCGCATCGACCGCAAGCAGGCGTCGCTCGTTCTCTATGGCCTGCAAACCGCGTCCATGAATTTGCGCCATACCAACTTCGAGCCGATGTCGCTCTGGGATGACGACGATGTATAAAGACAAGGTGTAAAGACAACCAATAAAGGTCGACCGACGAAGGCTCCACGCTAACTGCTCTGCTCGCGCACGCACCGCCTCGCCCCGCCTGTTACGATAACTTCCTATGCACTCTGGATTTGTGACCATCCTCAGCCGACCCAACTCGTTCAAGACGTTGCCTATACTGACGACGGCAGCAGGTCGGCAGAGTTAGTATCCAAAGGGGAGTTCTACACGGCCGGTTTGAGATAACCCTATGTGGCCAAGTTTAAGCGCCCCGAAGAGAACCGAGAGAATTATTACAACCAGAGCGCAAAGTTCTTGACATGGCCTAGTAACTGGGATATAAGAGCACCCTATTAACGGGCCCGGCAGCTTTTCATGCAGAGTTCCCTGACACAGTTTCTCTCCTGACACAGTTTTATTCCTGACTGAGTTTTATTTTTTTCTGACGAAGCGGTTTCCTGGGTGATCGTGAGACCGGACTCCTAGAAGACTTGAATTCCCATCTTGATTGAGGAGGCCAGAGGCCATGAACATCGATACACCGATCCAAAATCAACCGTGGTTTACGAGTAAGACCGTGTCTAGAATTCTCGTGAGCGCTGTTCTTTTTGCACTGTTGAACGTGGTTGCCCTCGCTCAAGCACCTTCCGCTATCCGTGACCCGTTGCTTTCCGGACCAGTCCAAATTGTCACTAGCGCGGAATTCGACCAGCTGGTTCAGTCGGGGCAGGCGAAGATGGTCAGCCCCGCCGTAGTGGAGGGCCAGTATCTGCAAGGGCTGATCACGGAGTGGAAAGATTGGGCTGTGGTTGAACGGTTCATCGATCAGAACCCCAACCTGACGAATTTGGACCAGGTTGTCACGGACACTCCGACCGACCCTGACGTCTTTCCCACCGTTGATGGCAACTACAGATTTGTGGTCAACATTGGTGGATTTTCCCAGGTCCTGGAAACCATGGGACAAGGAACGAAACTGGCGATCTTGGCCCGTTCCATCCAAACCTGGTCCGACCCCGCTCAACAGCTTGCACTCTACCGAATTTTGTATTCACAATACGGCACTCTCTATAGTCAGTTTTGCGTCGGGGCCCCGCCTTCAGCAGCTTGTGTAAACCTGCCGCCGCCATCTGCATTGACGAACCCGTCAGCACTGCAGAATGCGTCGCTCGATGTGATTCACAATGCTATCCAATTGATTACCTCCCAGGGTCCGAATCTCGTCGAGTTATCTCCCTCTGTGCCGGACGTCAACCCGAGCGATCCACCGGCGTGCAATGCTGAGGTCGGCTTCAGTCTCATACTGGACATCTACCCCTCCCCGAACTTCGGAGACATGACCAACAGCACCGGCTGCAAAGCCGCCACACCCTCATCAACCGGCATCCTGAAGAATGTCAAATGGCTGAATAAATCCAACCTTACGTGCGTCAGGAATCAAGGGGCACGGGGGGCGTGCCATATTTTTGCCGCGACCTCAGCCGTCGAAGAGCTGATCGCGAAACAATCGGGGGCTTACGCGAACCTCTCCGAGCAGGACTTCATGGAGAATGAGAAGCTCATATGGGGTCCGGCTTACTACGGCGATGGCGGAGATTCCTACACTGACCTGACACACGCCGCTACCTTCAGCTATAACTTCGCCTACGAGGAACAATGGGATTACAACCCGTCTTATGACCAGCCCTCCCCTCCGGCTTTTGAGTATGAGAACTCCTGCGCTTTCTATCCTTTTCCACCCTTCGCGCCCTATTCGACAGGCGAGCCTGGCTGCTCCACAAGCGCTCCTCAGGCGCCGGGGTATTGCTATTACAAAACTAACACCAAGGGCGTAATCGTGAGTGAGGTGTGCGCGCTGGCTCCCGCGCCTGTTTTAGGCGAATCGGCCTATTCAGTGCCGACTGGCTGGACAATCAGCCTATGGAACCCCAGCCCGAGCGACCTGGTTACTAACATCCAGACAGCACTTGCTTTGGGGAATGGGGTGATGCTGGCGTTCAACGTCTCAGATAATTTTTATGATTACAACAGCACGGGATATGTAGCGTATGACCCGTCGTGCGACCTCAATAAAAACTGGAAGAAGAATCCCGCCTGTAAGTACGGTGGCTTCGTTGGCGGCCACGAGGTTCATGTCGTGGGATATATCAGTAACTCAGACTTGGCCAAAATTATTCCGGGTGCACCCAGCGGTGCGGGCGGGGGCTATTTCATCATAAAGAATAGTTGGGGCGCGTGCTATGGCGACGCGGGTTACGCTTACATGCCCGTTGCCTACTTGCAGGCCACGGCAACAGGCGCGACCGCTCTTTTTTTCGTCAACACGCCCAGTTATTGAGCATTGCATAATATACTTACAACGGGAATAGCTCTGCCTGCTCCCAGAAGGCCATAACCAAAGTAGGGCGTCGGCGCATCCGCCGCAGTGCCTTCCGGGCATAGTGACTCAGTTCGCCGAAGCTCTTGGGGCAGAAATTCGGTAGCTCGTGCTGCTTCCAGTGCGACCACAGATACTCGACCGGATTCAGTTCCGGAGCATAGGCGGGCAGGAATTCCAACCAGATCCGCCCTCGCTGCTCGCGCACGAAGTCCCAGACCAGACGACCGCGATGGCTTTTCAACCCATCCCAGATGATTAACAACTTGCCGGGAACGTGCCGCAGCAGATGAGAGAGAAACTCGACCACCTGCGGACTGCGGATGCTGCCCGGAAACAGTCGGAAGTAGAAGTTCCACCACGTTACCCCTGCCATGGCTGACAAGGTCTTCCAATTGAAGTGGTACTGCAGGACGGGCGTCTGGCCCCGTGGAGCCCACGTACGGCAGCGGTGCGGGCGCTCGCTCAATCCGCTTTCGTCGATGAAGACGATGGTGCGGCCCTCATTTTTGGCCTTTTTTTTAACTCCGGCCAGCGATCCCGCTTCCACTGCTGAATCTTGGCTTCGTCCCGTTCCAAGGCGCGTCCCGTCGGTCGCTGGCAACTCCAACCCAGTTGCCGCAGAATACGCCATGCCTGCGAGGGGTGGTACTTCACCCCGCATTCGCGTTCGATCAGGTGGGTCACTCGCGCCGACGTCCATAGGCTGGTTTCATATCCGAGTGCTTGTGGGCCACGCTTCAGACCACGCTCGATTCGCCGCAGGTCTTCGGGACGTAGGCGCGGTTTGCGACCCGCTCGTCCTGCCTTTTTAAGCGCCCGCCGTCCACCTTCCTGGAGTTGTCGAGCCCACTGACCCACCGATTGCCGATGTACCTTTACACGCCGCGCCACCTCGGACTGGCTATATCCCTGCTTCAGCAGCCGCGCCGCTTCCATCCGCCGCTGCTCCAGTGCGTCAAAATCTCTGCGAACTCCCGCTGGATTGCCCATGCACGGCAGGATAGCACAATCTTTCAGAAATGTCAGTATATTATTCAATACTCAATAGATTGACTTTGCAAGCCTCCGCCAGAAGAATGCAAGGGGCTGGACCAGGCTCCCAGCAAAGCGTTAGATGGATGGGCATCTATAAGGATTCGAAAGATAGGTGGTGAGAGGAGAAGGAATCGAATCTCCAACCTGTGTTGCCCTGCCCATAGCTAGGTGCTAATGGTTAGAGTTCCTGTCGTTTCTGCCCCTGGCCAAAGACCCTGGCGGATTTTACCTTCTGGGAGGCCAGTTTTTCGGTCATTTTCGGCTGTGCTCCCGCCCGGCCGAAGACGATCGTTTTCGGCCAGGTGAAAACATCTTACTCTACTCGGGATTTAGGCTGGCACCGTGCAGGCATCCCGGTAGTTCCAGGGCATCCAATGCGCTGGACTACGAGACAGTTCTTCGCCGTGTTGCTGCAGTTTGGTCAGATAGTCGAAGGGATTCGCGCCACAGAGCTGGCAGGTGTGAATCAGACTCATGAATAGATCGCCGACGTGGGCGCCGTTCTGGGTCTTGTAGAAGAGTGCGTTCTTGCGATGAAGAATGGCATTCTTCAAAGCCCGCTCGCAAAGGTTGTTGTCCAACGGTGCGCCCGCTTGGCGGAGAAACAAGGTTAGCTTTTCCCAGTGGTTCTGCATATAGGTAATGGCTTGACCTAAACCAGAGTTGGGCTCCACCTTACGTTCCGCAAACTGTTCTCGGAACCATTGCTCCAGTTCTTTCATCCGCGGGCCACTGTGGGTTTGATGGTAGCCGAGACGCTCCTCCGGCGACATCCCCCGCTCCTGGCAGAAAGCATCATGCTTATAGACCTCTCCCAATGTCTCCAACACATAGCGGCATTCCTCGGGGAACTTCGCCGCTACCTCGACAAAACGGCGTCGGCCGTGCGCGATGCAGTTGGCCACCACCGCTTGAAACACTTTAGGAAGATTGCGCGACAGCGCGTCACACATCTGGATCGGCGGCCCCAACTCCTTGGCCCGCTGCGCCAGCACGTCGGCCAGATTTTCGCCGGCATGCTTACGTCCGGTGAAGAATAAGGCAATCTTGTGTCCCGCTCGTGTGGACATCGAATTGATGATGAACAAACAGAACTGGTTCGCCCAGTTTCTTGACCCCAGTGGTGCCGGAGCCTTTTATGGTCGATGTCAGGATAAGGCCGTCAATTCGATCCTTCAGGCGGTAGGCGACCGAAGACGCAGAAATTGTGCCACGGCTAGTACCGACCAAAAAGATGTGTGCTGTCGGCCAGCGGCTCTTCAGGTCATCAATAACAAACCCGATGTCAGTGGCATGCTTTTGCCCCATCCGGAATCCATCATCCATTCCGGAGCGACTATCAGAAGGAACATCGAAAACCGCAGTGGCAGCCCCGAGGTCAACGAATCGCTGCCGTTCCCGCACCAAAAAATTGCTTTCACCGACCTTGATCTGGCCGTTTTCCATGTGAAGATTGATCTTGCCTTGTGCGCCAGGGAAAAGAATCAACACCACATCTGGGTTGTGATTGTCCGGCGTGGTGAGCACATATGATTGGGTCACCCCTTGGCGGGTTGGTATCGTTACCATGTCCTCGGTGGCGAACAATGTGGACGACATGGCAAGAATCACAACCAGTAGAATTTGAGACATTGGAAGCTCCATACGCTTAGTCGGAAACTGAGGGAAGCGGTCTCAACGCCCAACCCCCGACGCCCTACTGAGCGAACCTCCCGAATTGTGCGATCCGAACCAATCAAGCACTCTTTTGTCGAACTCATCTCCAGCCGCACCTCTCGCCCCGCAATGACCAGCATCGGGCACTTCCCAAAGTGCGATCTTTCCGGGGTTATGGGCTCGAATCCTTTCCGACTGCTTGGGAGGGATGTCGGTATCCGCCAAGCCGTGAATAAGAAATATCGGGATGCTGCTCCCCACGACTGCCGATTCCGGCGATGCACTCGCCAAGTTGACGGCCCGTGTTATTTGGCTGTATAGAAAGGCAAATTCGACCGCTGGCCGCAAAGCAATCTCGCCCAGCCACTTTCCCGTATGGAGAAACTGTCCTACCCGGATATAGGAAACTTGCCGGAAGTTGGCAAAAGCCGATTCTGCGACCACCGCACAGAACCGAGTCTCCTGCTTCAAGGCTTGCAAAAGAGTTGCCGCTCCGAATGACTCACCCAGTCCAAATATGCAGTGTGGGTCATCTTGCACCTGCAAGAAATCGAACCAGCGGTGCACATCGTTCACTTCCTTGATTCCATAGGTCGGAAAGGTGCCCCCACTATCGCCCTGAGCCCGAGCGTCGGGTGCCAGAACGTCGTAGCCATGCGATAGGAACAACTCGGCATAGCCCATCATGCCTTGGCGGTTGTCTCCAATGCCGTGCAAAAGTATAACGGCATTACCATTGGCATTCGGCGGATGTGCAAACCAGCCTCGAAGCACGATGCCATCTGAAGCTGTGATGGCTGCGTCCCGCAAGACTGAGCCAAAGCTAGTGGCCATAAGCTGGCTGGCCTTTCGGTTGGTGATCGGAACACGCCAGGGATGAAACGCCAGCTCCGCCAGACAAACACCAAGGACGATGCAGAACCCGAGGTAAATCGCTACCGCTCTGGTAATGATCTGCCGTGCTCGCAAAGGCTTTCCTTCCATAGAGTCTGAAGATGGACACTCGGATAAAGTTTAGCCCAAAGCCCAACTGGAGTCCTATCTGGACAAGCGCCTAAATCCCTTCATTCTCGGACTTTTGTGCGCCCGCTTAGCTCATTTGCAAATTATTCAGAACGCCTTTTCCGCATCAAGCACACCCAAGCTCTTGGCGGCTCTGGGCGGTTAGCCCCAAAATGGCCAGAAACCAGCGAAAGGATTTCGAAGTATGGTTCTACAGCGTTGACGATATCTCGGGCACTCCGCTGTGGTGGGCCGGGACTATTGCGACGTTCATCAGCGTTGCCGATCAGGCTGAGCCACAGGCCACCTTCTTCCAGATGGCGATGCACGTTGTCAGCAAGCGTTTTCCGCTCTTCATCCGACTCGAATACGTGAAATAATCCTCGGTCGAATACAAATCCGAATGGCGCTCCTGCAATCTGGCTTGTCAGAAAAATGCCCACGATGAAGCTGACTCTGGCATGGGCTTGTAAAGCTTTCTCTTTAGCCCGCTCGATTGCAACCGCCGATGTGTCAATTCCAACTACGTGGAAACCCTGTTGGGAAAGCCAGATCGCATTGTCGCCAGTTCCGCAGCCGATATCGATAGCTTTGCACGGCTTTATCGGCATCTTGGTCACGGTCTCAATAAGATTGAAGTCAGGCTGGCCGATATCCCATGGGGTATCTTGCGCTTCGTAGCGTCCCCTAAAACGATCTTCTACCGTCATCTTGTTTTGTCCTCATCCCTGAATGTCTGGATGCTAGCGTACACGATATCATGGGCGGCTCGGCCTTGTCCGTGGGTGCCTCGAAGGCTGACAGGGCTAAGATCATTCTAGGTGTCGATGAGAGCGTCTGCTTCAACTTCTACCAGCCATTCAGATTTGATAAATCCCTTAACTTCAACAAACGTACATGCCGGACGAATTTCTGAAAAGAATTCGCCATGCGCTTTTGCTGCCTCTTCCCAACGGGCGATGTCTTTCAACATAATTCGTGTGCGTATCACCTGACTCAGAGTGCATCCTGCTTTTGCAAGCGCTGCCTCAATAATTTGTAAGCACCTGTTAGTTTGCCCGTACACGTCCCCTATGCAAGCATTGCTGCCATCGTTATTGATCGGGGCTGTGCCTGAAACAGCGACCCACGAACCAGACCGAACCGCTCTTGAAAATCCTATCGGTCTTTCGAGGGGAGAATGACTGCTGACAAGAAATCTTCCCATTTTGTCTCCAGGTTCTCGCATTACATTGCGGTCTGCTCTTGTGCCGTAGGGCAGTCGGGAATGGCTGTTGCACCCGGCTCGAATCCATTGACTCCTCGGCACATCAGAAACGCAAGATTCCCATGACGTTGAGGATTGATTTTCCTCCAGGTAGTCGTCAAAGTCGAGCCAGTGCGGCGGAAACGGCAACCGCTCGGCCTTTGCGGATATGGGGAAACTTGTGTTTTCCCGAGAAAATTCAGAGATGCATTTGGCCTAAACCCTGCTAACATCAGCAACTTAGAATCAAAAGCCATGGCAAATAGCCACACCTCGGGACAGTCCGTGTCGAGCAAGCCGTCAGAAGCGGACACTTGCAGGAAATACGTGACCCCGAAGCTGGTGATAGCGGGATGGGAAACGGGACCGCACTCGCTGGCCGAACAGCGCACATTCACCGCTGGTCGGATCGTAGTGGCTGGGGCAAAGGCAGCACGGCAGGAGGCGAAACGGGCTGACTATCTTCTGCGATATACGCCGGATTTCACCATTGCGGTGGTCGAAGCCAAGCCGGAAGATGCGCTCCCCGGTGACGGCCTCCAACAGGCCAAGGACTATGCCGAAACACTTGGACTGAAATTTGCCTATTCCACGAATGGCCTCGGCATCGTGGAGTTTGACTACCTCACCGGGCGGGAACGAAAACTTGATCAATTTCCCACGCCGGATGAGTTGTGGAACCGCCTGACCGCTGGCGAAGGGCTCTCGTCGGAACAAGGGAAACGTCTCCTCACTCCTTCGAACGATTACGCCGGGAAACGTCCCCGGTATTATCAAGAGATTGCCATCAATCGAGCCATCAAATCCATCCTGCAAGGAAATCGCCGCAACCTGTTGACGATGGCGACCGGAACCGGAAAGACCTGCGTTGCGTTTCAGATTTGCTGGAAACTCTGGTCTTCCGGGTGGAATCGGGATGGCCGATTTGGGAAGGCCAGGATTCTGTTCCTGGCGGATCGCAACATCTTGGTCGATGACCCGAAGGATAAAGACTTTTTACCTTTCGGTGATGCCCGGATGAAAATTGAAGGCGGCGTAGCGAACAAAAGCCGCCAAATGTATTTCGCTCTGTACCAGAGCCTTGCAAAAGATGAGAACCGCCCCGGCCTTTACAAAGAGTTTGGTCGAGGCTTTTTTGATCTCGTGGTGGTTGACGAGTGCCACCGTGGCTCCGCCGCCGATGACTCCAACTGGCGGGAAATTTTGGAATACTTCGAGCCAGCCTACCAGCTTGGCATGACGGCCACGCCTCTACGGCAAGATAATAAGGATACATACGAGTACTTCGGTGCCCCGCTTTACACGTACAGCTTGCGTCAAGGAATCGAAGACGGATTCTTAGCGCCGTACCGGGTTCATCGAATCCTTACGACCGTGGATGCGGCGGGGTGGCGTCCCGAGTCGGGTCAGGTTGATGAGCGGGGCTATGTAATTCCGGATCAGCTTTACACCACGCCGAATTTTGAGAAGGACTTGGTGTTGCGCCAAAGGACTGACGCCATCGCCAAGCACATCACGAACTTCCTGAAGGATGACCCGTACGCTAAAACCATCGTCTTCTGCGTTGACCAGGAGCACGCCGAAAACATGAGAGCGGCTTTGAGCAAATCCAGCCCTGACCTCATGAAGAAGTACCCGGATTACGTGTGCCGAATCGTGTCCGACGAGGGCGATATAGGCAAAGGCCATCTCGGGCGGTTCAAGGATGTGGAGACCGTATCGCCGGTGCTCGTTACTACGTCGCAGATGCTGACCACTGGCGTCGATGTTCCGACTTGCAAGAACGTTGCCATCGTGCGGAATATCGGCAGCATGACCGAGTTCAAGCAGATTATCGGGCGGGGAACTCGTGTCCGGGACGATTACGGCAAGCTGTATTTCAACATCCTCGATTACACCGGAGCGGCCACACGCCTGTTCGCAGACCCCGATTTCGACGGCGATCCCGTCTTCGTGAAGAAGATCGACATTGATGACGAAGGCGAGATCACGGAAGAAGTGACGGAGAACCTCACCGCACTAGATTCGGGAGAAGTGATCTCCGATACGTTCGAGGAGCCGGATGATGGCCACAAGGACATCGTGGACGTCACCCCCAGTTGTCCGAAAAAATACTATGTTGATGGCGAGAACGTGGAAATCGCCGCTAACGTAGTGTTCGATTTGGATGCAGATGGGAAACGGCTCCGCATGGTCAGGCTGACGGAATATGCCGGGGAGAAGGTGAAAACGCTGTGGCGGACGCCGGAAGAACTCCGGGATGCGTGGGTGGATGTGGATCGACGTTGGGAGATTATCAGCGAGCTGGCGAAGCGTGGAATCGAGTTCCAAGCACTGGCGGATGCCGCTAACCTTCCGGATGCCGACCCATTTGACCTGCTGTGCCATCTCGCCTTCAAATCTCCGATTCGTACCAGAAGAGACCGGGCGGCGAAGTTGAAAGATGACCCATCAGCCTTTCTTGGAAAATACGGCAAAGAGACCAGGGAGATATTGAGTGCCATGCTGGACAAGTATGCCGACCACGGCACAGACCAGTTTGCGATCCCGGACATTTTGGAGGTGCCGCCAATCTCGCAGTACGGCAACGTGATGGAGATTGCCAATTATTTTGGCGGTGTGGAACAGCTTCGCAGTGCAGTGAATGACATGCAGCGGCTACTCTACGCCGTATGAGGACTAAAGAGACCCATAGAGGAAGAGCCTTGGCTAAAACGAAGACCGCAAAAGTTCCCCTTACAACAGCCCAACAGCTTGGGAGCCTCATCAAGTCCGCACGAGACACCATGCGGAAAGACAAGGGGCTGAGCGGCGACATTGACCGTCTGCCCATGCTGACATGGGTGATGTTTTTAAAGTTTCTTGATGACCTTGAAAATATTAACAAGCAGAAGGCGGCGTTGGCAGGAAAACCCTACAAACCTATCATTCGGGCTCCGTATCGGTGGCGGGACTGGGCGGCGAAGGAAGACGGCATTAGCGGTGAAGACCTGACCCGCTTTGTCAATGACCAAGAGACGGTAAGGCCGGATGGCTCCAAAGGCATGGGACTGTTCGAGTATCTCCGCCAGCTCCGTGGAACGAATGGCGGCAAAGACCAGCGAGATGTGATTGCCAGTATCTTCAAGGGTGTGGTGAACCGCATGGAAAGCGGTTTCCTTCTGCGGGAAATCGTGAATAAGGTCAACGGAATTCACTTCAGTTCAAGCGAAGAGATTCACACCCTCAGCCATCTTTACGAGTCGATGTTGAAGGAGATGCGGGATGCCGCTGGCGACTCCGGCGAATTTTACACGCCCCGGCCATTGGTGCGGTTCATGGTTGAGGTCACGAATCCACGGCTTGGCGAAACCGTGCTGGACCCTGCGTGCGGCACCGGCGGATTCCTTGTCGAAGCCTTCAATCATCTGAGCAAACAGGCGAAGACGGTTCAGCATCGGCGGATGCTGCTCGAAGAAAGCATCTTCGGCGGCGAGGCGAAGCCGCTACCGTTCCTTCTGGCGCAGATGAACCTGTTGCTGCACGGCGTGGAGACCCCGCAGATTGATCCCCGGAATAGCCTTCTCACGCCGCTCCAAGACATTGGTGACAAGGATCGGGTGGACATCATTCTCACGAACCCGCCGTTTGGCGGCGAAGAGGAGAGGGGTATCCAAGGGAACTTCCCGGAAGACAAGCAAACGGCGGAAACCGCACTTCTTTTTCTCATGCTCATCATGCGGAAATTGCGGAAGACGCCAAAGCCGGGACGGGCCGGGGTGGTTGTTCCGAACGGGACGCTTTCCGGAACGGGTGTCTGTGCTCGGATCAAAGATGAACTTTTGAAAAACTTCAATCTCCATACCGTTGTTAGGTTACCCAACGGGGTATTTGCTCCGTATACGCCGATCCCTACCAATTTACTCTTTTTCAATCGCAGCGGCCCCACTCAAGAGATCTGGTTTTACGAACAGCCACTCCCGGAGGGGCGTAAGAACTACACCAAAACCCAGCCATTGCGGTACGAAGAGTTCAATGACTGTATTGCGTGGTGGCGTAGCCGCACCGAATCTGATCGAGCCTGGAAGGTTTCTGTCGATCAGGTTCTGAAGTATGACGATGAGAAGCGGCTCGTCTCAGTGAACCTCGATTTGAAGAATCCAAACGGGCAGCAAGACTTTAAGCACCTGCCGCCTGAAATGCTAGTAGAAGAAATCATTTCGAAAGAACTGAAGATTCTGGAGAGCTTGGAGAAAATCAAGGCAGCTATCCGAGAACCCATTGGAGCTATGATAGATGTCTCGACCTAGCCAATTGCCAAACGGGTGGAAGTTGGCCCGATTTGATCAGGTGATGCAGCGCATTTGCGACCGGTCAATAGCTATCGATGATAGTGAAACTTATAGCTGCGTGGGTGTTCGCTGGTACGGCAATGGTGCGTTTGTTCGTGAGCGTCTTATCGGCTTGGACATCGCACGCAAGCAGCAGTGGGTAGTTCGGAGGGGAGATGTCGTCTACAACAAGCTATTCGCTTGGAAAGGGGCATTCGCCCTTGCAGATAGTGACGTCGATGGATGCATCGTCTCCGATAAATTTCCACTTTATCGAATCGATGGAAACCTACTGTGCGCCAAGTATCTGGAGTGCTTCTTTTGTACTCCGGAAATTGCCAGACAGGCGGAGCTTTTATCAAAGGGGGCGGCGGCGATCAGTAAACTTACGTTAAACCCTCCGCACTTTTGGGAACTGACGGTTCCACTACCATCCATTGCTGAACAGATGCGAATAGTGAGACGGATCGAAGAGATCAAGCTAAGCCTCAGATCCGTCACGGATCTCCGGATACGAGCTGAGGCTGAAACAAGGTCTCTACTCGCAGCATACATTGATTCACGTCTCGTCTATATTCCTCATGATGCAACCGTTGAGGCTGTACTGAGGAACAAACCACGTAACGGCTGGTCCGCACCCTGTGTCAATGCAGAAGACGGCAAACCGGTACTCTCGCTCGGGGCGGTTACTGGATTTGAATATCGCTCCGACCAGTTTAAACGAACTTCAGAACCGACGTTTGAAGGGGCTCACTACTGGCTTCACGAAGGCGATCTGCTGATGACCCGAAGCAATACCCCTGAGCTTGTCGGTCATGCGGCGATATATAGTGGACATCCTTCGCCGTGCATCTATCCAGATTTAATGATGCGGCTGGATGTTGACGAACACCTTGCCGACAAACGGTTTTTGCACCGATGGCTGATGAGTGACACTGTGAGGGAATTTATTAGACAGGCGGCGAAGGGAACGAGCCCCACTATGAAGAAGATTTCTCAAGGGGTAGTTATGCAGATTCCTTTCCCCCGCCTTTCTCTCGCAGAACAACGACGACTGGCTGGTCAGATTGAGTCTGTGCGGCTGAAGATCATAGAAGCGGCTTCGGCACAGAAGGAAGTCGCCGTGACCATCGGGGCTGTCATGCCTTCAGTGCTCAACGCAGCATTTTCAGGCCAACTGTGAAACATGGCGGAAGAGAAATGACCATACCGGGTGCTGACTAAAGCCGCAGAGATGTTCGGTGGACGGGGAGGACTATCGTACCGGGAAATGTCGGACTTCTTCCTGCATGAACTAAATAAACACCCAAGCGAAGTAGGCTCCATTGAAGGTACTAATCGTACGGAAACTTTCAAATCTTGGCTGCGGAAGTTCCCGGTTCCTACACAGAAGCGACTACTACTTCAGTTGTGCCATGAAGAATACCCGATGTGGCACGGTCAACCAAGCAAGGAGGATCGTGACGAACTGGCTGCAATGCTTCTGGATACCCCAATTGTGGTGGTGTCTGACCCAGCAAAGCTTGACGGTCAGTTCATCACCGAGACTTGGCGGAAGGCTCTCGACCGACGCCATGATGATCCGGACGGAGCCATAACCGCAGCCCGGAGTCTCCTGGAGTCCGTGTGCAAGCGCATACTGGATGAACTTAGCGTAGATTAAACGTGGACTCACTCCTGCTGGTCGCAGACGCCTGTCGGTGATGATGAAAGCACGTTGGGCGGCGAGACGCAAAGCGGCAGCAAAGCCCACATCCACCAAAACAGGCGCTCACAAGCCGATGTCCGCAGCGACAAGGAAGCGGCTGTCTCTGCTCGCCAAGCGTCGTTGGGCAGCACGGAAGAAGGCGGCGAAGGCGTAACAAGGGGCAGTTCGATCCTGCCCCTCGGCTCACCGGACATCTTTGTTCATCTGGATACTACCGCAGCGGAAACCAATTGCTTAATCATTTTCCGATAGTACGGTCGCATTGGGCCGGGAACTTGGCTCATCATGACGACCGCCATTTGCTCCTTCGGATCGATCCAGAAGAACGTTCCCGCGGCACCGGCCCACATGTATTCGCCGGGTGAGCCTTGCACGCCAGCAAGTCCCTCACCTTGACGCACCATGAAACCTAGACCAAAGGTATAGCCATCAACACCCATGAGCAGTTGACCCGGAGAAAATGGGATTGTTGTGCGATTGCCAAGCATATTTGAGGCCATCAACTGAACTGTCATTGGAGACAGAATCCTCTGTCCGTTCAGTTGCCCACCATTTAGCATCATCGACACAAAATTTATGTAGTCGCCTGCCGTGCTGACTCCCCCAGCACCAGCAGAGTCGTTGTTCGGTTTGACCGTGACGTCCAATAACTTGTTGGGTGTTTTGGTGAACGGATCAATGGCAAGAGGTTCGGCAATACGGGACTGTTTTCTAGACGGGACACTAAATCCGCTATCGCTCATGCGTAAGGGTGTGAAGATTCGCTCTTGCAGGAAATCACCAAGACGCTTTCCGGAGACGACTTCGACGACGCGCCCAAGCAAATCTACAGACATTCCGTATTCCCAATTCGTTCCGGGTTGAGTTGAGAGCGGTGCATTGGCAATGCCGGTTATCTCCTGTTGTGGTGTGACCCGACGCTGATCGTAATCTGTCCCACCCGGAACATATAAACCAGCGTCGGTATAGGCTTTCTTAATGACTGGGTTAGAAGTTATTTCTGGATAGCCGATCCCCGAGGTATGGCGTAATAAGTCCTGCACAGTAATGGGCTTCGCTGCGGGAACTAAGGAGTATTCAACCTTGCCTCCAGAGTCTTTGGACGTCACACTAACCTGCATTCTTGCAAATTCGGGCAAAAACTTGGAAATAGGGTCAGTCAACTGCATCCTGCCCTCTTCAACAAGCACCATAGCCGCCACCGAAGCAAACGGTTTCGTCATGGAATATATCCGGAATATGCTGCTTTTGGTCATCGGCGCATTTGTGGTCTTGTTTTGAAATCCGATGGCCTCGGAATAAATCAATTTGCCCTTGCGGTTGATCATCACCACCGCACCGGGAATATTCCCCTTATCGACTTCAGCCTGCAAGGTCTTCCTAATTTGTTGGAGCCTGACCGACGACATGCCGACTTCTTCTGGCTTTCCAACTGGAATGTTTTGTGCCGCGGCAACGCCTGCAATAAGAATTGCTGTAAGCAGCAATCCGCCGAAACGTTTACGGACGCATGAGTTGGTAGGTATCATCCGAATCCCCTTTGTCAGCTTTGAATGGTGGGAATTCTACTACTTGGATGTGTCTCTGCAAACATAAAGGATTTTGGCAGCGATCACCGTTCCTGAGGCGCTGAATATTGCCGTAGAATCGGACAGTGAACGGTGAGACCGCAGTCCCTAGCCACCGTCATTAAACACGTGGCAGCCGCCTCAGGAAAGAGACGATAGAATGCAGCGCGAACGCTTCACCAAAGTGGTCGAGGAGGTACTCGACTCGCTTCCTGAGGAGTTTCGCACACGCATTCACAATGTTGCCGTTCTGGTGGAGGACTTGCCACGGAACCAGCCGTCCCGCCCTTCTGGGCGACGACGGCTCCTTCTGGGTCTGTTTCATGGCGTGCCAGCGACACAGAAGAGTTTTTTCGACCTGCGGACGGGGCCGGACTATATTGTGCTTTACCAGAAGAACATCGAGGCGGTCTGTTCCAGCGAAGCCGAAATCCGTGACCAAATCCGGCGAACGGTGATCCACGAACTGGGGCACTATTTCGGGATGGACGAGGATCAGCTTAGAGACGTGTAGCCGACGACGCTGAATGGCGGTACGACGAGACATCAAAATGAGAACTTTTCCCCTGACCAAGACTTTCCACCTGCTTGAACCGGGCCCGGTCGTGTTGCTGACCACGTTCTACAGGGGGCGGGCGAACGTCATGACGATGAGCTGGCACATGATGATGGAATTCGAGCCGCCGCTGATAGGCTGCCTTGTCAGCGGGGCGAATTACAGTTTCACCGCTTTACGCAAAACCCGCGAATGCGTTATCGCTATTCCGGCAGTTGACCTCATCTCCAAGGTGGTGGATATTGGCAACTGCTCGGGCGACGATGTGGACAAGTTCGCCGCCTTCGGACTGACGCCTAGACCCGCCAAACTGGTGCAGGCACCGCTCATCGCCGAGTGTCTCGCCAATATCGAATGCAAGGTGGCGGACACCAGTCTGGTTAACAAATACAACCTGTTCATCTTGGAGGGTGTAAAAGCTTGGAGCGATCCGAAGCGTAAGGAACGCCGGACATTCCATGCAAACGGGGACGGTACGTTCGTGGTTGACGGCAGGACTATTGATTTGAAAAAGAAAATGGTGAAGTGGAAGTTTTTGCTGTGACGCCGAACCGCCCAAAATTGCTGTGCATCGCTTCCGGCTCCATCCAACGTTTCGCTAACCCCCAACATCTGTATCGGCTCGCATCGCCGTTGCGGTTTTGCCGTTCTCAGGGCAAAGCGCACGTCTAAGGTGAACGTTGGTACAAGTCCCTCTGAGAGGGATCAATCCGTTGTTGGTTCGGTTATGCTGCGGAAGGATAGCCGGGTTGCCGGACGGCGGCTGCGTCAAGCCTGACTACCGTCTATAACGGAGAAGCTATGACTGCTGTATCTGGCTGCTCGCCCGATATTTCTACCGCCCTTCGAAATGTCACGCACGAGATTCGACAGGCGCAGGTATTGCTCACGTCAGAAAAAGACATCGATCCGCGCGTCCTGACCGATTTCCGGGATGCCGTGAATCGAGTCCGCAATACGGCATGGGCTGTCGCGCAATATGCCAACTCAAAAGAAGGAGAAGCAGACCCAAGAGCCTTCCTATCGCTCCTTGCAGGAGAACGCGTCCGCGTTGCCTATCAACTTTGCAAACACGTTCAAGCCGACTTAGCAAATACTGAGATTCAGTTTCAGAAAGGACAACTCTTGCAACTCCGCGATGCCACACAGGAATTGGCGTCCCAGCTAGGAAAAGTCGTCGGTGAGTAGTTAGCCCCGCCTTTGCTGTCGCAGGATTCGGGCAACCACGGCAAAAAAGATGCGGCGTAGGGCGTTAGTGGTCTTGCCGGTGGTAACCAGCCCCCCACATCCCCGTACAATCGGCAACATCAATCCGCCACACCGCCTGTTGAGAACAAGGGCGAGTTCGGGATTGTTCTGTGCATCGACGAAGATTCTTATCCAGACGCCAGCTTTTCGCAAAGCTGCCGCACGTCTGCCTGCTCGATGGGGCTTACATTAATAAATGCGAATCCATACTTGTTATCTTTGCGATAGCGAACTTGAGCATGTGGCTTCAGTTGTGTCTCAAGCCGAGAATCGGAAAGCGTAAGCAGCACATGCTCGCCCGGTTTGAGGTCGCCATCAACTATGCCGCCTATACCACCTTCGCCAAGATCAGTGGAAACGCCCCGAAACCGGGCTAATTTGCCAACGCGGTTTATTATCACTGCCAATGACACCTGCGCGGGGAATCTACGGAACTTGCGAACCGTCGTCTGTTTCTTCTTCGGAACTTGCAGCAGGCGTGCGAGCACGGGAAGGAGACGACGCAACCCCTTACCCTTTGCGACGAACGCATCCACGTGCAGTAGTGCGCCCGATGGAATGTCCATTAGTCCCGAGATGAGAATAATCGGAACATCTGGGCAAAGGCGTTTCATTTCCAGCGCAACCTCACCGCCATTCATGTCTGGCATAGAGTAGTCGAGAATGGCCGCGTCAATCCGATGTTGTTCTGTTAGCTGAAGAGCTTCGTGCCCATTGCATGCGACCAAAGCGGAATAACCGAACCGTTCCAGAACGGATTCCAGTAAGCAACGAATGGACTCGTCGTCATCGACACAAAGCACCACATTGCGGATTGGATTAGTAGCCATCGTTTGCCTCCCGTTATTACACGGCGAGTCTCACATCTTGCTACTTGGGTTTGAGTGTTTGCTGTTAACAGTCGATGCGTGACGAGAGTGCAGCTTAGGTAGGCATTGCGTACATGTACTAGTGCGGTTGAAGCGAGACTAACCGATGCGCTTCCCTTTGCGAGAAGTCCATCAATCTTCGTTATTTCTCCCACTCAAGCGGGTGAATTAGCGGTAAAAGCCGTCCGCCCTTTCGGCAGGCTGCATCACCCCGGAAACCTCACGACACGGTGTCGTGGGGTGAAACTCTCGTTTTCCCCACTTTATCGAATCGCCGCATTCCAAGGTGATTACGTTCTCGCAGTAATCATCTTGCCCCTCAGCCACTCCAAAACCGCCCAAGTCGCCGCAAGGTCTTCCTCGTTGTACTTGAGGATTTCCGCCATTCGGGCGTTCCGCTCAGCTTCGTCGGCGGTCTCGGTCGCCAGAATGAACTGCGCCATCGCCCAAGTTCCGCCGTACTCGTCCTGCGTCCGCTTGTATCCGACGTATTCCTCGACGACTTTGAGACTGTAACTGGGCAGTGGTAGAGCGATCGCGTTTTTGGTGACGGGAAGCAGGTCGAGCAGGTTGCGGAGCACGCGTGCAGCGGTGCCGTCCGGATCGCCGTATCGGGCGATGTACTGATTGATATGGGTCTTTTCGTAATGGTGCCAATGCACGAACGGGATGTCGCCGTAGTCGGCGAAGAGGTTCTGGGCAGCATCGAGAAACGCCGCCCATCCCTCCTGATCGCCGTTCGGCCCGAATCCAGCCGTCACGCCCATGAACGCGCTCGGGCGCTTGCCGTAGACCCGCATGCCCCAGAGATAAATCTTTTCAAGGTCGTCGAGATGCGGCGGCATGCCTTCGAGGTCAAACATGACGTAATTGCCGTGCGCCGGACTCGCAACAGGGCCGAGCATCCGCTCGTTGCCGCTGGTCAGAACCCCGGCGTATATGAGTATCTTTTCTGCTCTTTTCCCGACCTTCTGCTGCTTTTCGCCCCACGGGCGTGTGAATCCGCTTAGCCGCTGCACGTCGAAGCTGGCGAGAAGCTGCGTTGCGGACTTTACCCTTGCGGCATTCAGTTCACGGGCGAGTCCTTGGTCAACCTCCATCACCAGCGAAACGTCGTTGTTCGCCTCTGCCTGTTGCCAGCAATGATCGCAATACCCGCATCCTGCGCCACACTTTGTCCAGCCCACAGGCTCGTACGGTTCGGCTGCGAGCCGCTTCAATCCTACGATCTTCGTGAGTTCGGACAGTGCAGCAGCACCCCCGTCATACAGCACATCCACGATGTCACCCTTGCCGGTATGCACTCGGAGTCGCTTGGCAGGAGTGCCGACTGTCTGCTCGAAAAGCCAACCGTAGAGTTGGAGTTGGAGCCTTATTTCCTTGTGATGATCTTCATCAACCTGTCGGGAGAGCTTCGAGTCGCGGATGAGATATCCATCCCCGTCGAGGATTAGAAAATCTGGGCGACCAACGATGGTCACGGGCATGCCGCCAACAACTGTGTCTACGGCAAACTCGCCCTGATAAATCACTGGGACGCAATTCCTGATGGCGTCTGTCGTCCGTCGAACGCGCTCGTCTTGCGGAACGACGCTAAGGTCTTCGTAAGCGCCGAGCGTAGCGAGATGGGCTTCCTCGTGCCGCTGTCCGAGCGTTTGAAGAATCTGATCAAAGGCACTGGGCTCGGCTCCCGGTACGCCTTTCTCTCTCAGGTAGACTCGGAGCGGGCAGGGCGTGGGACGATAAAGGGTGGCGATGTCGGACGGAGTGAGTCGCATGCTGGATTCCTTGTTCGTTAGCGTTGTGGACGGATACAACATGCCCAACAAGTGACCGAGCGGTAATCAAGTCACCGCAGATTGATGTACTCGTATTCCTGCCCTCTCGAAATCTCACCCAACCAGTATGCCGATTCGACACATTCGCAGCACATCCGGTCGCTTCCCCGATCTGGGTCGGTGCCCGAATGTCGGACAGGATAAAGTCCGTCGCTGTGGATACGGCACACCAGCCTTCCACATCGGTCGCACTGCACCCAGTCTTTCTCGGAGCAGGGCGTCCATGTGTACGAAACGCACTCAGGTGGCTCTACCAGCATGGTGTTGGCGCCTGTGCGCACTCATCACAACGGACTGCAAGCGAGGGGCTCTGGAAAAGATGTCCCGGTCTACCACAGAGTTCACAGGTTTGGAATAAGTCCTGCACTGCCTTCTGAATACGCTCGCCGATAGCATACGTGTGCTGATTGACGTAAAACCGTAAGCCGCCAAACTTCTCCTTGACCTGAAGTACCTCAAACTGCTGCCCGGTATGCTTCTCAAGTTCGGCGACCAGCGGCTCCAAGTCCTCACACAGCCGCCAAAGGAGATAAAACCAACCGTCGCCGTGGGCGAAGCCGTCCACCATTCGGGTCTGGCGGATGTCGCCAGTGACGTTGAACCATCTCGGCCACCGCTCCACCAGCCTTTGCTCCAGTTCGTCCTTCACGCTCGTTCCTCACAGTGGAGGCAATTATTGCCAATCGTAGAGAATCTCGTGCAAGTCGTGCATGGCTTTCGATTTCTCCCAACTGAAATATACAAGTGTCAGGACGAAATCGAATACTTTCAAGAAATATTTCTGAGTTACGCCCGTATTTCTATGAAATTGGTCTGTATATTACTGCTGCATGGATAGTGAAGAGACCAACCACAACGAGCCGATTGTCGAGAGCCTGATCGATTTGCAGCGTCGGCTTCTGAAGTCCAAGAACCCCTTCGTGCGGCGCATTGGGATATTGTTAGCAGCGGGGGCGCTCAACGAGCATCTCTCGGAACTTAACGATCACCGAATTGGTCAATTGCTGCTTGACGAGGTCGGGAGCGATCTTGGCATTTTCGAGCCGGAAGCAATCATTTGCCACCAAGCCACGCAGAGGCTCTTCCGTTCGCCGAATGGCAGCCTTGAAGAAGACGATACACCCCAACCGGGGCGACTATCGTGCCCGAACTGCGGAAACGACATGTTTTTCCACTATGGGATCGATGAGCCCGATTACTTTGAGTGCGCTTGCTTGTCTTGTGGACACAAGGAATATGTGGGCAGCGATGAGCCGCAGCAAAGGAATGGTGAATAAACCAAGGGGTTCTTATAGATGAAGAAATGCGCCATTTATGCGAGGGTCAGCACGCCTGAGCAGCATGTCGAGACCCAGCTTTATGACCTCCGGCAGTTGGCGGTACAGCGAGGGTTCGAGGTTGTTGCCGAGTACACCGACAGGGGAGTCTCCGGCACCAAGGCACGTCGGCCCGGACTTGATGCGCTAATGGCTGATGCGCGTCGCCGCAAGTATAGCGTTCTTCTCGTCGCCGCATTTGATCGGGTCGCCCGGAGCACGAGGCATTTCTTGCAGGTTACCTCCGAATTGGACAGCCTAGGAGTCGAGTTCGTCTCCCGACGTGAAAATATCGACACCAGCGGCCCGATGGGTCGCCTATTCCTGACCTTGATCGCCAGCATCGCCGAGTTGGAAGCCGACCTTATTAAGGAGCGCATTCGTGCCGGAATGAGACGCAGAAAGCTCGAAGGTTATCGCCTCGGTCGTCAACCGTTGGACGTTGACCACGAGAATCTCGTTGGCGACCGCCTGTCGGGGATGTCGTTGACCAAAGTTGCGAAGAAGTACAGCGTCAGCCGAGCGTCCGTCGTGCGGTTTGTACGGGAGTTTCAGCGTCAGGAGTCCGAGTCACTGGGCGGGTGCGTTCCGATGATGATTGAACAGCCTTCGGCGGTCGAATGCACTGCCTGAAGAGAGGAGTCTATGCCGAGAGTCGTTTTCAAGTTTAGTCGACCGGCAGGAGCACCCAAAAAGCCACCGAGTGCTGCCATGACCGAAGCCCTTCAGCGGTTGAGCGAGGCTGAAGAAATGCGGGATTTTGCCGCAAAAGCGCATGCTCAGAACCGCAACGTCGTGGTCGAGGTCTTCCACTCGGCGGACGGGCACCCGCCGCTGATCCACGTCGCCGCCGTTCGGCGACAACGCAACAGCGTTGATTTGACTTCCCGCTTTCGACGAGACTGCCGGGGAGTAACTAGTCTGTCACCTAACGCAGAAACTGCCTGAGGCTGACGCTAATGCCGATCTGGAGGAGCAATGCAACAGCAGTGCTTTGCGTTCGTCGCTGAAGAGAAGACGGGCAGGACTGTCGGAAAACGTCCAACCGAGAAAGAGATCAACGAGAAGCTGCGGTATATGCAATCGCTTCCCGAGAGCGATCCGAGCAAAAACCTGCTCGCGAACGAAATCCTGCAATGGATTCTTACTCGCTGATCGGCTTGGTAGTCGGACTAACCAAACCAAAATTAACAAGGAGGAACGACGCATGGAGTTCATAAACAACAATGGCGAAAAAATCGGCTCATTGACCACTGCCATCTCGAACGATAATACCGTGACGATCAATCGTATCAATGATGTCACCACGGTCTCCGTCCGAGACCGCTACACTGGCAAATCAACTACAGAGACTTTCTTCGGCGATTCGCCTTTTGGGAAGTAAGGTCGGGTGTCGAGGAGCGTTCTGGGGGACACTCTTCGACTTCGAACCGCATGACCCAACACGACGCTACCGCCGGAGGAATACTGAAGTGCACAAGCATTATTGCGGTGTAACCGGGCACGAGTACGAGTGCAGCAATGAAGACTGCGTTTGCATCTGCGATCTTCCCATGGAAGGCCATGACCACAGCGATTGCCCAATTGAGTTGAGGGACTGCCCTGAACACCCCGCCGATCAAGAGCGACCAATGGCGGAAGTCGAGTCCGACGCCGTCGAGATCGACTTCACAAGCCTGTCCCAACAGCGGCAAGCGGCGAGGCCGCATTGCAACTGCGGGTGCGCCGACCTCGCTCCCGGCACTGCTGTTGGCTTCTGCCTCTGGTGTGACCACGTATATGCGGACTACCGCCCCGCGAATGAAGCCCGCCACTTCGTTCATCATTGCTCCGGCGCTCCCGAGCAATTGAAAGAATCTGCACGGGCAAGGCTGGCAAGCCGCTGCACCGGGAAATAGGAGAGAGCAAATGCAGATCGGCAGACCGAAGCGCATGATCATAATCGAACCGCTGGAATCTCCGGTTCCCACCACGGCTCCTGATCTCGATCCTGATACGGCTTCACCGGATCCTCTTCCCGAGTCCGAACCTCATCCCGAAGGCGAGCCTGTCGCACCATGACTGTCCCGGACTACATCTCGCCTGTGGTCGGCTACCGGGTGTGGCAGTTGGACTCGACGGGACTGAAATCGCTCAACGGCATCGAATGGCAGCCCGGCAAAGCGTTTGTAGCGGAGTGCGAAAATCAGGGCTGCCACGATGCGCCTCAAGCCGACTGCACATGCGGCGTGTATGCGACCAAGAGCTTCGCTCATCTGAGATGGGCTGGCTATGCGCAATACGGCATTTTCGGCGAGGTCCGGCTGTGGGGCACAGTTGTCGAGCACGAGCAAGGATGGCGCGCACAATTCGCCTACCCCAAGCAATTCATTATCCCCTGCGAGATGTTGCCATTCGGGATGCGCAGGGCTGAATCGCGGCTTACGGGGTTGGCGGCGTACGGCTGCGACATCTTTGTCGGCGGAAAACAGAATGACGTGCCGCTGTGGTTCAGCCAGACCGGCTATCAGGCAGAAGGGGTCGATCTGCTTGCGCGTCGATTCAAGGATTGGTATTCCCGGCGTGCTGAGGAACGGCGGATCAAGCCCGGCGACCGTGTGGCTGTCCTCGGGCATGGCATCGCGGTCGTCGAACGGGCAGACCACAATCAGGTACACGCCGCCCTGTGGAACAGGATCAGGGTGAGGATCGAGCGCGGGGACATCTGCTGGGACGAGCAGAACATGCGATGGGAGGTGGCAGTGGCTCTGTTGCTGCATTGATTATCCTCTTGCCGAGGATTCGCCAGCGAACTACAATCCAAACTCCCAAGCTCGTTTAGGTAGATTGTTGCGTTACGTCGCCCGAGGCTCATGTATTGTGCCGCAGCAGAGTGCGACTTTCGGAAGATCAGGTGAATTGAATCATGGCTTGGTGGATTTGGATCATACTCGGTTTCGCATTGTTATTTGCTGAGTTGACGACGCCCGGTGGATTTTTCTTTGTGTTCTTCGGCGGCACCGCCATCCTCGTCGGTGTCATAGTAGCAATTGGTTTAGGCGGTCCAGAGTGGCTGCATTGGTTGCTATTTTCAATCATATCGCTCACATCTGCTGCCCTATTTCGTCCCAAATTAGTGCAGAGGTTCAGGCCGCATTCTAGTCCGACCGACATCGATGACCTCAGCGGTCAAACTGCGATTGCGGGGGAGAATATATCGCAGGGTGCTACCGGGCAAGTGCAAATGAGAGGCTCCACTTGGAGTGCTCGCAATCTTGGCCCCGGTGATTTGGCGATGGGTGAACGTTGTCGGGTCGAGCGCAGCATCGGCATTGTTTTGGAGGTCCGTCCGTTTTCGGTTAACCCTGAGCCAGATTCGGTGCAACCGAATTCTGGCAGGTCATCCAGTTAAGAGGAAATATGTCCATCGCTCTTTTGATTGTCGCTCTTATCTTCGCCGCCTTCGCTTTTGTCCTCCTTGCCAAGACGGCTGTCGTTGTTCCACAGCAAAATGGGTATGTGGTTGAACGCTTGGGTAAATTCCACACTACGCTGGGTGCTGGTTTTCACATTTTGTTGCCGTTTATGGACGCTATCCGCTATCGACAGTCACTTAAAGAAAGAGCAATGGAGATTCCAGAACAGGTCTGCATCACCCGCGATAACGTACAAGTCGCGGTTGATGGCATCCTGTATTTCAAGGTGCTCGATCCGATGCGTGCTTCGTATGGAATTACCAATTTCGAATTTGCCATAACACAACTCGCCCAGACGACCCTGCGAAGCGAAATTGGGAAGATTGAACTAGACCGAACGTTCGAGGAGAGAACGCACATAAACATCGCAGTCGTAACGGAACTGGACAAGGCGTCGGAGCCATGGGGGGTGAAAGTGTTGCGATACGAGATAAAAAACATCACGCCACCCACGGATGTGTTGGCCGCAATGGAAAAGCAGATGCGAGCGGAACGCGAAAAGCGTGCTGTCATTCTCCAGTCTGAAGGCGTGCGTGATTCCGCTATCAATGCTGCTGAAGGCGACAAGCAGAAAGTAATCAAGGCATCTGAAGGATATAAGCAGCAGCAAATTAACCAAGCTGAAGGTCAAGCCGCCGCAATTCTTGCGGTTGCCGAAGCGACTGCTGAGGGAATTCGGCGAGTTGCAGAATCCATTGGAAGTCCGGGCGGGTTTGAGGCAGTGCAGCTTCGAGTTGCCGAACAGTACATCCCTGAGTTCGGCAAGCTCGCAAAGGCGAGCAACACTCTGATCCTGCCTTTGACTGTCAGCGATGTGGGTTCCATGGTCACGCTAATGACCAATGTAGTGCGCAAAATGTCTCCAAATGGCTCGACCGGAACGCCTGCTGGTGCACTCGCTGCCGATGTCTCATCCCCCCACGGTGCTGGTCAGTAAGACAACTCGGGCGCGGCAAGGGCTGGTCAAGCCACGCATTTCCACTGCTTGGTGTCGGTCGCAAGCTCAATAGCGTAGCGTCGTCGAGCAGCATTCGTCCAGTCTACGTCAATCTTGAGCACCCAAATCAAGCCACGAGGAAGATGGGTAGTCGGCTACTTTGAAGTTTGCTTATCGTAGCCCATGAATGGCCACTGCCGCTATGGTCGCAAGAATGAAGAGCAGAAGTGCCACGACGGACATGCACCCAGTCGGTGATGGTGCGTATCGTGCGTACTGGTGCGTGATCTTCACGAACCGTGCATCGGCATCGAAGAGCAGTGCCATGTGACATCCGGTTGCCTGCCATTGTACGAGCGTCTGACCTCCCGCCATTGAGCTATACGACGAAGGCGGTCCAACAGCGGTGATTTCGGTATTTTAGTTTGGCCCACCTGTGGAAGTTAACTTTGGCCCACTTGGGAGTAGCTGGATAAGCTTCGTGGATGGAACGACGAAAGCGTAGCTGGCTACCGAGGAGGGCGAAGGTGGAGCTTTTCGAACAGATACGTCGCGAGTATGAGTTTGGCGTCGGGACGATTTCCGGGGTTTCGCGGAAGTTAGGAGTTCACCGGCGCATGGTCCGGGAGGCACTGAGCAGTGCAGTGCCCGCGGAGAGCAAACCGCAACAGAGGCGGCTGCGGAAGTTAGAAGCCGCGTCGGCATTCATTGATCGGGTTCTGACAGAGGATCTGCAAGCACCACCGAAGCAGCGGCACACGGCACGCCGCATCTGGCAGCGGTTGTGCGTCGAGGTGCCAGGGTTCAGTGTGGGCGAGCGTTCGGTTCGCGGCTATGTGCGACGACGGCGCCAGCAACTGGGATTGTTGCAGCGCGAGGTGTTCGTTCCGCAGAGCTACGAGTGGGGTGTAGAAGCCCAGGTGGATTGGTACGACGGCTGGGCTGTGCTGGGCGGCGAACGGATCAAACTCCAGGTTTTCGAGATGCGTTCGATGGCCAGCGGCGGAGCTTATCACCGGGCCTACACGCACGCCACCCAACAGGCATTCCTGGAAGCGCACGAGCGGGCTTTCCGCTATTTTGACGGCGTCTTCAAGCTGCTGCGCTACGACAACCCGAAGAGTGCAGTGAAGAAGATCCTGCACGGATATCAGCGGGAGGAGACCAGCCGCTTCATCGGCTTCCGATCGCACTGGCGCTTTCAGAGCGAGTTCTGCAATCCGGCACGTGGCAACGAGAAGGGCGGCGTCGAAGGTGAGGGCGGATACTTCCGCCGCAACCACTGGGTGCCACTGCCGGAAGCGCGTGATCTGGAAGAGCTGAACGCCTACCTGGAGCAGTGCTGCAAGCAGGATCAGCGGCGCATTCTGTGTCAAGGGCGGACTGAAAGTAGACCAGTGTGGCGGAGTAAAAGTAGACCAGTAGATTGGCGAGGAGATCAGGGATTTGCTGGGAGGATGGCGTCTGGAGCGTAGCGGAAGACGGCATCCTCCCAGCACGTTTGATGGGACGGTTGGTTGGATCAGGAGTTCGGTGGTGCGCCGCGTTTGCGTTTGCTCTGCTTTAGCCGATAGCTCTCGCCGTTCATCTCCAGGATGTGGACGTGGTGGGTAAGCCGGTCCAGCAGCGCGCCGGTCAACCGTTCCGAACCGAGGACTTCGGTCCATTCCTGAAACGGCAGGTTGCTGGTGACCAGGGTCGAACCACGCTCGTAGCGCTGGCTGAAGACTTCGAACAGCAGTTCCGCGCCCGATTTCGAGAGCGGTACGAAACCTAACTCGTCGACAATCAGCAGTTCATAGCTGGCCATTTGTTTCTGGAAGCGCAGCAGACGTTTCTCATCCTTGGCCTCCATCAACTCGTGAACCATTGCCGCCGCCGTGGTGAAACGCACACGATGACCTTTCTGGCAGGCAGCTAAGCCGAGCGCCAATGCCAGGTGGGTTTTACCCGTGCCACTGTTGCCCAACAGCAGCACGTTTTCCCGTCGCAGCAGAAACTCGCATCGCGCCAACTCTAGCACCAGCACCTTGTTCAGCGACGGGATGGCCATGAACTCGAACGTGTCCAGGCTTTTGACCACCGGGAAGCGCGCCTGAAGGATGCGCCGTTCGGTGGCCCGCCGTTCGCGATCCAGCAACTCCAACTCAGTCATGCGCAGCAGGTAGCGCGGATAGTCTGCGCTCTCGGCCGCACACTGCCGCGCCACTTTGTCGTACTCGCGCAGGAAAGTCGGCAAGCGCAACTGCTTCAGATGATGTTCCAGCAGCACCTGGGGCGTGTCGCCATTGGGCATATTCTGTGCGTCGCTCATCGCATCACCTCCGTGAGCAGCGCCATGTACTCTGTTGCCTGCGTGGTGTTGACCCGGGCCATTGGCAGGTGCGGGTAGTTCTCCAGATCCAGCCGTGGTGGACGCCGTTCGATACGGCACAGCAGCAGATGTTTGACCGCGTCGTAGCTGATTGTTCCCAGACGCAAAGCCTGTTCGACGGCCGGCGTCACCTCCTGTAGAGGGAACGTCTCCAGCAAGCGCAAGACCTGCACATACTCGCGCCTGCCGCCCTTGTTCAGACGTGCCTCCAGCAGACACCGTAGTTGCGAAAAACATTCTGGCAGATCCCAGCCCACCAGCGGCGCCGCCTGATCCAGCGCTCGCGTCTTCTGCTCCAGCAGTGCCAGGTAGTGCAGCGGATCGAAAACTAGGTCTTCGCGTTCATAGCTTCTGGGGTGGCGCGCAATCAACTGGCTGCCGCAGGCGATGACCACCTCATGCACGTAGCCTTTGACCAATACCTCGCGGTGTCCATACTCAGTTGGCACCGAGTAGTCGTTGCAACGGTAGCGCACCAACGAGGTTGAGTTGACTCGCGCCGTCCGCTTCTCGCAGGCCTCGTAGGGAACCTGCGGCAGCGGCAACAGCGCCGTACGGTCGCGCTCGAAGCGTTGCCCGATCGTCTCCTGTTCGCCGCGCACGCGATGTTGCCGGTGCTGGAGGCACTGCTCGCGCAAGTACGCGTTCAACTCCTCCCAACTGTTCACCCGCGGCACTGGTACGAGGAAGTTGCGCCGCGCGTAACCCACCAATCCTTCCACGTTGCCCTTGTCGTTGCCTTTGCCCGGACGTCCGAACTTGTCGGCGAACAGGTAATGGCTTTGCAACTCGGAGAAGGCTCGCGTCTTCTGCCGCTCTCCATCCCCCAGGATCTTCCGCACGGCAATCCTAGTGTTGTCGTACAGAATGGAGGCTGGAACCCCACCAAAATAGGCGAAGGCCTGGACATGGCCTTCCACCAGGCGATGCGCATCCCGTTCAAGGTTTCGACTACCACCAGCAACTTTATGATCGGGGTGACGGCGGCGGCGAGCGCGGGGCTCTACCTCAGCCGCGGCTATATCGATCCCGGTTTGGCGATGCCGGTAATGCTGGGCGTGCTCGCCGGTTCGCTTACCGGGGCAAAGCTGCTGGTGAAGGCGAAGACAAAATCACTGCGGCTTATTTTCAGCGTGGTGATCGTCGCCCTCGGAATTGAAATGATTCTCAATGGAATCAGAGGAGCCCTATGAACGTACACGAACAGGGTGACCGGCGAATGGAGATGATTATCGGCACGCTGCTTCGGCTGGGAGTAATGCTGGCCGGCTCCGTCGTGTTCTTCGGGGCGATGGTTTATTTGATTCGCAATGGCACGGGGATTCTGCCCGATTACAAGAGCTTTCACGGCGAAACCGTCCAGCTCAGCACGGTCAAAGGCATTCTTTCCGGCTGTCTCGAATTCCGGGGACGCGCCATTATTCAACTGGGAGTGCTGTTGCTGATCGCCACCCCGGTGGCGCGAGTCGCGTTTGCGGTGGTGGCATTCGCCTTGGAAAAAGACAGGCTCTATGTTTGTCTGACCCTGATCGTGCTCGCCATACTGATGTTTAGCCTGATGAGCGCCGCGGTAGGATGAACGCGTCCTTCGCCGTAAAGTTGCCGCGCCGGCTCGCAACCATGGCGAGCCTCCTCACGATGACCGATACCGTAAGCTGGATACGGCATCTCGGTTTCAGCCGGTTGACGCCTCAGATGCCAAGGTAGGCGGCGCGAACTTCCTGATTGACGGCGAGCGCTTCGCTGGCGCCTTCGAGCACTACCCGGCCGGTTTCAAGCACATAACCGCGGCTGGATACCGCCAAGGCTTCCACCAGGTTCTGCTCGATCAGCAGAATGGAGACACCCTCGGTCGAGATCTCCCTGATGATCTTGAAAACGGCGGCCACGACGATAGGCGCGAGTCCCAGAGACGGCTCATCGAGAATCAGCAGCTTGGGATGACTCATCAAGGCCCGCGCGATGGCCAACATTTGCTGCTGCCCGCCGCTGAGAGAGCCGCCGAGGTGTTGCTTTTTCTCGCCGAGCATGGGAAACAGTTTGTAGACTTTCTCCAGGGTGGCGGCGCGTTGCGGCTTGGCGGAGGGCGTATAGGCGCCCAGGATCAGGTTTTCCTCGACCGTCAGTTGGCTGAGCACGCCTCTGCCCTGCGGAATGTGGGCGATCCCCAGCCCGGCCAGGGTGTGCGCCGGAAGCTTGGTAAGCTCCTTGCCGTCGAAGACGATACTGCCCGACCAGACCGGAATCAGTCCGGAGATGGCCCGCAGCAGGGTGGTCTTGCCGGCGCCGTTGGAGCCGACCAGCGACACCGCTTCGCCGCTGTCGACGTGCAACGACACGCCGTCCAGCACCTTCATGTCGCCGTAGCCAGTTACGACTTCCTTGATCTCAAGCACGTTTGTAGCCCTCGCCCAGGTAGGCTGTAATTACCTTCTCATTGGTCATCACCGCTTCCGGGGCTCCCTCGGCGAGCAGCTCGCCCTGGTTCAACACCACTATCCGGTGGCAAAGCGCTACCACGGCTTTCATCACATGCTCGATAAAGATGACGCTGATGCCGCTGCGATTGATGGCCCGCACCAGTTCCAGGCCCTCTTCCATTTCGTGAGGGTTGAGGCCGGCCAGGCATTCATCCAGCATGATGAGCTTGGGTTTCAAAGCCAGCGCCCGGCATAGGTCCAGACGCTTTCTTTTTTCCACCGGCAGGCTGGCGCTCTTCAGATGCATGGAACTCTTCAGCCCCGTCATCCCGATGCATTCCATGGCGACCGCCTCGGCTTCCGCCGCGTGGCTAGTGTGGAGCAACGCCGCGATGGTCACGTTCTCAAGCACGCTGAGGTTCAGGAAAGGCCGCGACGACTGGAATGTCCTGGCGACGCCGTGGCGGGCCATGGCCGGCGGCGCCTGCGCGGTGACATCGACGCCTTCCAGCAGTACGCTGCCGCCATCCGGTTTGTAAAGGCCGGCGATGGCATTGACGAACGTCGATTTGCCCGAACCATTGGGCCCGATCAGTCCGAGAATCTCGCCCCGCTCGAGTTCCAGGGAAACGTCCTTGAGCGCATGCACGCCGCCAAAAGACTTTTTGAGGTTGGTAACCTTAAGCAGTGGTTCCATGAGCAACCTGTTTCTTGGGCCAGAATCTGTCAAACAAGGAAATCAGTCCATTCGGTTTCACGAGGATGACCACGATGAGAAGAATCCCATAGAGCACCAAACTGGCGCCGCCTCTCACCGCGCCGAGATACATGTTGGTCAACTCCGTCAGCATCACAACCACTGCCGCGCCCAGGATGGGCCCCCACAGGGTTCCGATTCCTCCGACGATCACCACCACGGCGATTTGAATTGACATGTTGACGCTGGCAACGCTGTCGGGATCGATGTAGCCGACCGTAAACGCGTAGAGAACCCCGCAGGCAGCCACGATCGCCGCACTGAGCATAAAAGCGGCCATCTTGACCCGGGCGGTCTTGACGCCGAGAGACTCGGCGGCGTCCTGATCCTCCCGCACCGCCGCCAGGTAGCGGCCTATTTTCGCGCGCTCCATCGTGCGCACAATCATGAAAACCACGGCCAGCAAAAACAGCGCCAGGTAGTAGTACTCAGCCTTGGACGAGAATTGCAAAAACAGCGGGTCATTGCCATGGAAGGGAATTGGCACCCCGTTGGCTCCCGCAGTGAAGTCCTTGAAATGCAGCAGCAGGGTGCGCGTGATCTCGCCAGAAGCGATGGTGGCCAGCGCAAAGTAAGGTCCGCGCAAGCGGAAGCAAGGCAGGCCGATGATGACCGCTGCCAGCACTGCCAGCGCCATGCCGATCACTCCGCCCACCAGGGGCGTTAATCTCTTATAGACAACGAACAAGACCGCAGTGTAGGCGCCGATGGCGAAAAACACGGAATGGCCCAGCGAGAGCTGCGCGCCATAACCGCCTATCAGGTTCCATCCCAGACCCATGGTGGCAAGTAGAAAAATCATGAACATGATATGCAGGTAATAGGGAATGGTTACGAAAAGCGGAATGGCGAGCACCACGACGATGAGCGCCGGCAGGACGAATTTTGCCGCCTTGGGGTTCATTTCGCAGCTTCTCCGAATAGTCCGCGTGGACGCAAGAAGAGCACGGCGAGGAAAATCAGGAAGGTAAACAATTGCGCCAAGTCCAGCGAAATATAAGTGCTGCTGAGAGCCTCGACGACGCCGATGATCAACCCGCCTAGCAATGCGCCGGGTACCGATCCCATTCCGCCAAGCACTACCACCACAAAGGCGGTAAGGTTAAAAAGCGTGCCCACGCCGGGAAACACATAGAACATCGGCGTCAACAACACGCCGGCGATGCCCGCCAGAACAATACCGATGGCGAACGCAATCGTGAAACACTTGGTCGGATTGATGCCGAGCAGGGTTGCGACCTCGCGGCTCTCGGAGGTCGCCCGCATGGCGCGTCCCAGGTCGGTCTTGTTGAGCATGATCGTCAGCGCCGTGACCATCAGCAGCGCCACCAGAAATGCGATCAAGCGTGGCACGGAGAGGCTGAGACCGGCCATATGGAACGCCTCATCTTTGATGGGCGTGTCAACCGAAAAATATTCGGCGCCAAAGATGACCAGGATCAGGTTTTGCAAAACGATGGACAAACCGAGAGTCAGCAGGATGAAGGATTCGTCGGGTTTGCCAATTACCCGGATAATGAGGAACTTGAAGACGAGATAGCCGAACCCGAACATGACAGCCGCTACGATCAGCAATCCGGGATAGGGTCCGATATGGACAAAGGTTGCCAGCATCCAACTGACGTACATGGCCAGCATCACGAACTCTCCCTGGGCAAAGTTGACGATCTTCATCACCCCGAAGATCAGGGTCAATCCGACGGCAACCAGCGCATAAACGCCGCCCACCATCAACCCATTGATAGTCGTCTGCAAAAAGATCGTAGGATTCACTATCCTGTCTCCTCCGGCTTAATGAACTAGGGGTGCCCTGAGCGGCACCCCGGATGCAGCTTGCTCTTATTTCTTAGGAGGCTGATAGCTGCGCGTTGCATCAGCCTCAGGGTAAATCGTCCGCGGCAGGTTATCCTGCCACTGGATCATGATCGGATGAACGACAGCGTTGAAGCCGGTACTGTCAATCTTTATCGTCCCAGGCTGCATCAGGCCGCCAACCGTGCCGCTGTCGTTGAAAGTGGCCAGGTAGTCGCGAATCTTCTTGCTGTCGCTCGACTTGGTCGCCTCCATCGCCTGGGCAATCATGCGAACGGCCACGTAGCTGGGCCCGGCATGCTCGCCCATGAACACCCCAAACCTCTTTTGGTAACGGTCGGTGATCGCCGCCAGTTCCGGTACGGAGGAGATGCTTTTCGAATCCCAGTTCCAGGAAGCAACCGAGACAAAGCCATTGGCCGCGGCTCCCATTTCGGTAAAGAACGCCGGCCAGATGAAGCCCGCGCCACCGCCGACGATGACCGGGTGCACATTCATCTGATTCATGGTGCTGGTGATCAGCTTCGCGTCCGTGGTGTAGGCAACCGGGAACAGTGCCTGCGCCTTCGACGCCTTAACCTTCGTTACCAGTGATGAGGCATCGGTGAATCCGTGCGGATACGACTCGTAAAGCACCAGGTTGAATCCGCCCTTGGTCACCATGTCTTTAACGCCGCCCGCCGTCGAGACCCCGTATCCAGAGTTCTCGTAAACCACGGCGACGTCTTTAATCCCCAGCTTGTATTTTTCGTTTAACCATCGCAGGAACTCGACCTGGGTGTTACCGAACTGGCTGCCGTGTGGCGCAATCTGAAAGGTGTACTTATAACCCTGACCGGAGATCTGGTCATTGATCGAATTGCAGATGACCGGAATCTGCGCCTTCTCCGCGATCGGCAGCATCGGCAAAGCAATTCCGCTGATGCCTGGGCACTTGGCGGCAACCACTTTTTCGGTGCTGAAAGTACGCTCGGCGGTAGAGGCGGCGTTCTTAGGATCGCTCGTCATGTCCACCGCTACCAGCTTTACTTTGGTGCCGCCAAGCGCCTTGATGCCGCCGGCGGCATTGATATCATCCACGGCAAGTTGCGCCCCGTTCAGATCCTGTATGCCGGCATCGGCATTGCTGCCGGACAGGCAATCCATGTCAGCGATTCTGACTTCTTTTTCCCCGCCACCTTGGCAACCGATCAGCGCGAACCCAAGGAAGGCAAGTAGCGTCATGAGCACTACGGACCACAAGACTCGGTTTTTCATTCTGTCGCCTCTCGTAAATTGATTCTCTAATTGCTTAGGAATAGTTGTAGAAACCACGGCCGCTCTTGCGGCCCAGCCAACCCGCCTCGACCATCTTCACGAACAGCGGACAGGGGCGGTACTTCGAATCACGCATGTTTTCGTAAATGCCGGTGATGGTGGCAAGCGCAACGTCAATGCCAACAAAATCTAAGAGCTCCAACGGACCCATCGGATGATTGCACCCCAACTTCATGGCGGCATCGACATCCTCCGGCTTGGCGCCCTCCATCACCAGGAACACGGCCTCGTTGATCATGGGAAGCAACAACCGGTTGACGATAAAGCCCGGATAATCGTTGGCCAGAACCGGCGTCTTCTGGATCTTCTCGACGAACCCCCGGCACTCCTGGTAGGTTTCGTCGGAAGTCGCCAGGCCACGGACCATTTCCACCAGCTTCATCCTGGGGACCGGGTAGAAGAAATGCAGGCCGATGACCTTCTCCGGCCGCTTGGTGACGGAAGCGATTTCGGTGATTGACAACGCCGAGGTGTTGCTCGCCAGGATGATCCCCGGCTTGGTAATGACATCCAGCTTTTTGAATGCCTCTTTCTTGACCGGCATGTTCTCGTAAACGGCTTCGATGACGAATTCCGCCGATGCCAGCTCGTCGCACGCTTCGCTGGTCCGGATGCGGGCGAAGATTTGCTGTGCAACCGGTGCCTGAAACTGCCCTTTTTCCACTGACTTGTCGAGGCTGGCTTGGATGCGGCCCTGGGCTTTTTCCAGAGCCTTGCCGCTGACATCCACCAGCAAGACGTTATACCCCCCTCTAGCCGTTATCTCGGCGATGCCCGCACCCATGAGGCCAGCCCCCAACACACCGACACTGCTCTTGTCCATGCTTTGATCCTTTCGAAAACCCAGGGTACGACCCGAGAACGCAGGGAGATGCGCAATACCCATGGCGCCGATCCGGACGCGGACTACGGTCGCAAGAAAGCTCTATTCGCGATGGTGGCCAGATGGCGGAAGTAGTGTATCAACTTTCCCGCTGCGGGGAATCACATTTTTAATGCAGTCTTCACGCGCTCGCGGAAATGGAATTCGCGGCGCCGCTCTTGGCAGGCGCGGAGACAGCTCGCGGAAAACTGCCGTGTTTCGGCGTGTAGTGGACGGTGAACCGGTTCCATAGCCAGCCTCCGTCGCTCTCGCCGAACTGTTCCACCACGGCCTTGCGGGTGTGCGAACTCAGATTGTCCATCACCAGGTGGATGGTGTCGGCTGCCGGATATTGTTCAGCAATCTCCAACAGATAATCGGCAGATTCGGGCGAAGAGCGGACCGGCGCTTTGGCCGGCGCAAAGGAATTCGGAAGCTGGGCCTGAGATCGAAGCCGTCCGGCCCGGCAATATGCGGTGCAGCCGCAGTCCGTCAAATCCCTGACACATCCCTCTGCGTAGACGAAAAGGGTCAGGTCGTGGCGGCGACCTGACGGGATTTCGGTTTCCTGCCGCTGCGTCACGCCAACGCTTACCGCGAATAAAAGAGCTCGCGGCGTAAACTCCAGCAAGGGCGGCTTCGGATGGACGATCTTGGACAACTTTACTACACCATTAGCTTCCTGCGAATCGCCCCCGCAGCGCCCACTAGTCCGGTGCCAAGCAGTAACAGACTCCCCGGTTCCGGCACTGCTTGCGGCGCCCCTAAGTCGTAAGTGGTCTGCGACAGATCGGCGCCCGAAACTTGAAACGGCGGCGCCAGGGTGTCGGTGTCATCGCCCAGAGCTGGCTGCAGGGTGCCGTTCAGCGTGACCGTTAAGAAGGTGTCGTTGCCGCTCGGGTCGAGCGTGGGAATTCCGTTCCCGTTCGGGTCCAGGATCGACATCATGAACATGTCATCAAAAGGGCCCACATCGGCGTTGTCTGTGAGGGTGGCACTGAACTCCAGGTACGAGCCAGCATCAAAACCCCCTATTGCCGCGTTAAAAAAGGGATCGCTGTCAGTCAGCGTCAGGCTGGATGACAGGTCACCGCTCGCACCGCCAAACAGCGTGGTGGGACCGGATACCGAACCGCCATAGAACAGGAAATCGGACAGGGTGACGGTGTTGTTGGCATCGCCCGTCCCACTGCCATCCACCAGTTGGAAGGCTAAGTCGAACGTCCCCAACCCCTCGATGGAGCTGGTGTTTAAAATGAACGACACCTCGGTCGTCTCGGCCACGACCGCCGTGCTCCCAAGTAACAGGAGCGTAGCTACGAGAATACTGATCTTAAACATTCGTTGAATTGACATGATTATCTCCTCTTGATTAGCGGGATACGGACCCACTCAGTACGCGTGGGGTGTAACTGATACCGGTCATAGTCGGGTCGGTGAACTGTACCGTAAAGGTAAGCGTACCACCGGCCGCCAAGGTCTGCGATTGGTTTATGTACGGGCTGCCCGCAGGCAATTGCGCAGCCGTCACGCCGGTGGCGTTGTACACTGTTGCATTGGAGCTAAGGTTGTCCAAGACATACCCTACTGGACCCGGAATAGCGTTCGACGTCACATTGGTTATGGAAACCGTCTGGCTATAGCGTCTGGTGGTGAAGTTATAGGCGAATCCGCTCTTGGCGACGGTGACGGCACCGGCCGCGTAAAGGTCGGCTGGGGTGGCTTGGGCCACGAAGGTCACGACGCTGGAGGCGGGCATGGTATACGTAAACGAACCACCCGCAACGTTCACAGAAGATTGTGAAGCCAGGGAAAGGGTGGCGGACGTGACCCACGGCGTGACGGACGCCACGTTCGGGAAGCTGCTGAGGTTGAAGGTGACGGGTTGAGCGACCCCAGTCCAGTTGATGGCGACGACGGCCAAATTCCCGCTGACTGGATCCTTATAGGCGCTGGCATTGATCAGCCATGAGCTGGTTGTAGAACCGATCCGGTACATTCCGGGGCGGATGAACCTGCTGTATTGGGCAAACGTGTAGAATCGCACGGGTTCTGTGCCGGTGGTGTAGGCTATATATTGGCCGCCGCTTCCAATCAGCCACCAGTAGTGCCACCCAGTCACCTGTGCCACGGTGAGATACTGATACATTTGCTGGGCCCAAAAGATGCCGTTGTTGATGTCAGCGCCGCTGAAGAGCAGGTCGGCAGTTTCGCTCTCCCAGAGGTGCGGCACGTTGTACGACGGGACCGGGAACGAGTCCCCTGAGTAACCGTGGTAGCTTTGAATCCCTATCATGCTCGCGACCACCGGGTCCTGCAGGGCCGTGTAGGCGAGGGGGTTCCCCCACATTGCCGAGTCCGGCATCAACACCATCGGCTTCGGGTTGGCGCCCAAGCTCACGGCTTGCAGGGCATTATACAAATAGGGAATGTAATCGTGTATCTGCTGCGCCGTCCAGAGGCAGGTCTCGTAGGTGTTGGATATATCGGGCTCGTTCTGGACCGAGACCGCATAGATGGGTATTCCGTACGTGTTGTACTCGTTTTGTACGAAAGTCGCGATTGCGTTGGCGTAAGTCTGGTAGTTGGCCGCGGTTCCGTTAAAAGTGTTATTTCCGCCGTCTGTCGCGTCGTTGTTCTTAAGTAGGTTCGGCGGCGTCCATGGCGCAATCCAGATCTTCAACCCTGACGCGGCCCCTGCCGCGTAAGCATTCGTCCAGATGACCTGCTCACCGCTATCGACCGTCATGGCGGTGCTAGTCCCGCTGACCGGCCCAATCCTGCCTCGCAGCAGCGTATGGCCGGCGTCTCCCGCGCTAGTGCCGGCGGTGCCATAGATCTTGGTTATGTTGGCGGCACTCACCCCCGAAAGGGTGTACGATGATGCGCCGAAACCGTCTATCTGCTGGTGTACGTCCAGCCAATTGGGTTGCACGGTCGTCGAGGCCGGCGGAACAGTCCCGCTATCCCCGAGGTTCAGATCGTTCGCGGTAAATCCATTATACGACGGAGCGAAGACAAAACTATGGTACCAACCGCCGGGCTCGGCTGCGCCGATCTGAAAGGTTTGGGTCAGGGCGCCGGGGGCAACGGTGTAGGTCACAGTTCCATACAACATCCTGGAGATGTTGATCCATTTCCATACACCGGAGGTCTGCGACCCTAGCGAATCCACGATGTCGGTGGCGTCGTTCATGGCATACCCGCGCACGTACATTTCATCGATCGTGACCCAATTCGACGCGGTCGTCACCGATTTCGTACCGAAGCTGCTGGCGATGTACATCCTGTTGCATTCGTTCACGCCAGTTTTACCCACGTATTTTGTAGCTGCCAAGGCCCCATCATCATCTTGGCAACCGTTGGGCACCACCGTCACACCATCGCTCTCATAGCTGGGTGGGAATTGTACGAGCAAATACAGGTCGTAGGTACCTGCCGCGGGGAAGTTGACGGTGTATGTCACCACGTTGGCGGCAAGGTCGGGGTAGCCGCTGGCTTGGCCGGCACCCGTCGGAATTATGTACGACAAGCCAGTATTGGAATCTGTACCTGTCTTCCAGTTAGCACCTAGAGTACCGGATGTCGCCGGAACTGTTACCGATTGTGCAAATAAGCAGGAGCTGCCACAAAACAGTGACAGGGCTACCACGAAAACAACGAACTTAGTCACTTTCACGTTAAGCCTCCTTACTCAGGTTATGTTTCACATTTTCCACCTTTTCACACCGCTCCGAAGCCGGCTTTGCCTTCCATAAGGTCCAGCGCTCCGGGCGACAACTGTTGACAGACCGATCAGTGTATTGAATATGAATGCATTCTTATAGCCAAACAGTGATAGTTACTAGTATGCAAACAATGTAGCTTATTTTGCCACCCGGAGAATCCCCTGCAGAACACGCCCTACCAAACAAACCGATGGCGTATCAGTAACTGCATTGGCTGTTGTTCATGTGATCCCTTGAAGGGAACGGTGGGCCGGAAGTGCAATCTATTGCATCACGAAACGGACAATTTTGTCCTCGGCGAGTCGTGCAGCTCGCTACATTAGCGAACTAAAGGTGGAGACATCGCGATGCCCAAAGGCGAAGCTGATTGGTAGTGCGCGGTTACCTGAGCATACCCTCCTGATCAACCAGAGGGGATATGCATCCATCACCGCCGCCCAGAACCGGGTTGTCCATGGACTGCTCTGGACGCTCACGGAGGCAGATGAAAAAACTCTCGACCGCTATGAGGGCGTAAGCAAGGGTCTCTACCGCAAAGTCGTCTTTTCAGTGGAGCAGGAACAAGGCGCTGCTGCCATCGAGGCGCTTGTGGATGTAGCCTCAGACAATGTCTATCCAGTAAAGAGAGGCCGCTAATATTACCAATATCGCAAGCGCAGAGCAGTAGCGTAGATATCTCTTCTTTAATCCTCTGCACAAAATAATTGACGCGGGGATGCCGCAGGCCCAAGCAGCAACAAAGAACCACGAGAGATCCTTCATGCGCACACCTAAGGATCGTGAAAACGATGGTTGCCAGTAATGAGACAAAACCCCAGAATGGGGTGCTCTCCCAGAACGGTTTTTCAGCCTGGTCCTGCTGAATATCCATGCCCGCAATCGTCTCACTGGGCATCGACTCGCGTCTATTAAATTGTGTAATACAGATTTGACGACAGAAATGCGGTAGAGTTGCCATCTGGCGTTGCATTTTTGCACGATGTGACCTCGGGGCCGCTACCGCCGGAGTACAAGGCCTGCGATGTTCTCTACACCGACCTGCCGTGGCGCCCCGGCTTTGAGGAGTTCAACCGGCGCGCCGGCGTCGAGGGCCGGGAGTACCAGGAGTTTCTCGCGGCGGTGAGCCGCATCGTCAACGACTTTCCGGGCCCGGTGGTACTGGTGACCGGCAAACACGCCCGGCGCGATCTACCGGCGCCGGACCATGTGATGAAATCCAGACTCAACGGTGCTCCATGTATTGCGCTGAGCTATCGTCTGGATCCGGCAAAGTTCTGCATCAATCCAGAATTTTGCTTCTGTGACGTCGAGATGTTTTTGACCTGGCTGGCGGAGCGTTTCGAGTGCGTAGGTGATTTCTGCTGCGGATACGGCCGCGTCGGCCGGATCTTCCAGGAGTACGGGAGACGCTGGGTGATGAGCGACTTCAACCCGACCTGCATCGGCTATATTGGCGAAAATCTGTAGACAATTACCGCAGAGTAAACACCAAAACGGGGATTGTAGTAGTTTATCAGCAATTTTTCGAAAAGGCCATTTTGCGCCTATTGCACTCAGGGCCGACGCATCTTAATTTTCCGCCGTTGAAAATTACTGAGCTGATTCCTCTCGCGCTGTTTGGCAAGCGACAATTGAACACCGCCGCCACCATTTGCGCGAAACGCCCGCCCTTAGTAGTTGTGTTTCGCACATTGTTGGTCGATTTCGGGCGAATATCCTGTCTCTCCCTGCGACTACGGCGGCGAAACGAATTAAGATGCGTCGGCCCTGCTATTGCACTGAATGAGCAGGGGAAAGCGACTGTCTGTGTTGTCAAGGGGTAATGGACAGGGTTATGGAAAAGACGGCGGCGAGCCGCCTCGGAAAACGTGTCCGTTTTCCGCTTTTCCACAACCCCGGCTGCTACTGGTGTATGAGCTAGGCCACAACGCAAGCTTCCACTCCAAACTGGCTACGGACCTCGCGTGCTTTGGCATTAAGCCGAACCAAAAGCTTGTGCGCCAGGGCGACACGAATTACCTTCTTAGGCTTTCCCGCCTCGCGTAGCCGTTTGTCGAAGGCCGCGAAGTCGGGGTCATAGCGGCGTACAATGCCGGCAACGACGAATAGGATCGCGCGAACATCTCCCCGTCCACCACGCACTATCCGTTTCCCTTTTTGTTTTCCGCTATCCCGGGCAAGAGGCGCTAGGCCGGCCAGCTTGGAGATGGCTTTGTTGGACAGCGTGCCGATTTCCGGCATGTCGGCCATTAAGCGGGAAACAGTGCGGCTGGCGACACCGGCATCTTTGCCATTGGAAGACCAAACGAAGCGCCGAGGCGGGTTCTTTTCTCCAGCAAAGAGATATTCGCTCAGACGAAATTTCCGCAGTCTGTGCTGGACCAGATGTTGGAGGTGCGTGCCCGGACTGTCGAGGATGTTCGAATGCTGTTGAGCAGCGGGCAGGAACCGACCCAGTCTTCCTTCACAGCCGATCTAGCGCAGCGGTCGTTCTTGACGGACAGCCTCAACCTCTTTCGAAAGTATCCCATGCTTAAGCTCGACTCCGATAAGGTGCTGATCCTTGATCTGCAGTTCGTCGCCGAGCTGCTGACCATGGGAGTCTACTGGAGCATCTTCGACGGGCTTCCCCAAAAGAAGAGAGACACATTCAAAGAGGCTCTGGGGCCATATGTTCGAGCTGTATACAGTGGACCTCCTGGTAAAGTTTTACCCACGCATGTCGGGGATATTTTCACCGGACGTGTCCTATAAGGACGGTCAGATCGACGCCCTGTTGGATTTTGGTAGCTTCGTGCTCGTCATCGAGATCAAAGCGTCGCTACTCACCGAACCGGCCAAGAGGAGCGCCGACAAGGAGATCTTTCTCAAGGATTTCCGCCGGAAGTTCGTCGAGAACGAAAAGGGGAACCCAAAGGCCATCAGGCAGCTTGCGAGCGCCTGCCGCGCCATATTGGAAGGCGAAGTCTCAACGGCCAATCAGAAAGAATCACCTGTTATCTATCCAATATTTGTCAGCGACGAGCCTACGATTGAAACAACGTTCATGAATGCGTTTTTCAGCGAGGAGTTTCAGAAGGAAGACATCGATGACCCGAAGGTCAGACCTCTGACGATCATGACGATCGATGAGCTCGAACGGCTGCTCTCGCATGTCAATGACGGTGATTTCACGTGGGAAGAGCTGCTGCAGTCGCGATTCGACCGAAACTCTGTGTCGGTCAGCTCCGTGGGACAGACGATCTATGACATGCTGGCTGCGAAGAGCCTGAGTTCGAAACAGAATTGGGCGCTCGAGCGGAAGTATGACGAGGTTGGTGAAATCATTCGCGCCTGCTTTGAAAAGACGCACGGGGGTAGCCAATCAGCATCGATCCCTGAGTGATCGCTTCCTCGGTCCGAATTGTCCCGGGAAATCGGCAAAGCACACCGAACCCCGTTGCGAGTGATTTTGCCCAAGAATGAGCGTCGTGAACGGCGTTTGATCGGCATAGGGGCGGCGGTCACCCGCCGACCCCTGCCACACCACCGTGCGTACGGGTCCGTACACGGCGGTTCGAGTCGGTTACGCTAGCACCCATCGATCAACGTTGGAAGTCCGAGCGATTTGAAGTAAGCATTGGAAAGCCCCACAGATAGAGCTTTGGCCCGGGCCAGATACCAGGGGCCGAGTCCGCTGCCAGCGGTGTTGCTAGCCAGTCGCGAGCGAACCCCCAGTGCTACCAGAGCCGCTCGGCGTCGGCGTGGTGTTTTCCATTGCCGCCACATAGCTGCCCGTAGTCGCAACCGGACCCAGCGGGTCAGGTACTGCAGCACATCAGGCGTTTCGCAGAAGCCGAAATAGCTGCGCCAACCGCGCAGATACGGAGCGAGCTCCGCTATTGTCGTCTCCATGCTGACGCCCTTTGCCCGGCGCGTGATTTCCCGGATTCGATGCTTAAATCGTTCCAGAGCTTTGGGCGCAATCTTGCGCTTGATCTCTGGTTCGCCGGTAAAGCTAAACCCGAGAAACTTCCGCTCCTGCGGTCGCGCCACCGCGCTCTTCGCCTCATTCACTTTGAGTTTGAGCTCTTGCGTGATGAATCGCGTGACGCTCTCCATCACCCGTTGACCCGCTCGCTGGCTACGCACGTAGATGTTGCAATCATCGGCATAACGAAGGTAGCGGTGTCCGCGTCGCTCTAACTCTCGGTCGAGTTCATCGAGCACGAGGTTCGATAACAGGGGCGAGAGTGGACCTCCTTGCGGAGTGCCCTCCACGCTGGGACTAACCAGTCCGTTCTCCATCACCCCGGCATTCAGAAATGCCCGGATGAGTTTCAGCCGCCGTTTGTCCTCGATCCGTTTGGCGATCTGCCCCATCAGTTTGTCGTGATTGACTCGATCAAAGAACTTTTCCAAATCGAGATCAACGCACCAGCCGCGACCTTCGGCGATATACTGCTGCGCCTGGGCCACCGCTTGATGAGCCGATCGTCCCGGTCGAAAACCATAGCTGTGGTCGGAGAAGGTCGAGTCCCACTGCCGCTGCAGCACCTGCATCACCGCCTGCTGGATAAACCGATCCAGCACCGTTGGGATGCCAAGCTTTCGCACCCCTCCGTCCGGCTTAGGGATTTCCACCCGCCTCACCGGCTTCGGCTCGTAGGTTCCGTTCAGGAGTTGTTCTCGGATCACTGGCCAGTGCTGTTTCAGGTAGCCGGTAAGTTGGCCGATGGTAACCCCGTCCACCCCCGCGCTGCCCTTATTGCCCTTTACCTGCCGCAGTGCTGTTTTCAAGTTCTCTCGCTCACAGACCTCCTCCATCAATCGGTGAGTTCTAGCTGGGCTTTCGCATCCATTCGTCGCCACCAACGATTCAGTCTCTTCTCCTGCGACACCTCGGGTTTCACCCGTCAGCACGGAAGAGAAGTCCAGTTCCATCTGGATATTCTGCTGCTTATCGTCTTTGAGACTCATGGCCTACTCGCCACTCCTTCTCGTTCGGGCCTTCTCCGCTTCCGGATACTACGCCCGATGCTGACTTCTGCTCCGCGATCAGGTTGTCTCTCGACAACCTCAGTCGCTTGGCGCGACACGGAGCAGATCTCCTGGGGTAAGCTCAGTTACTTTCCGTGCACAATCGCCGAATCTACGCTTCGCACCTCGATGGATTATGGACTTCGCGGTAAGTTGCCCACTCGTCCGGTACGGGCGCCTTCTATTCGGTTTTTGTCCATCGACTCGCACGTTTGTTCCATGCTTCCTTCGGACCTCGCCTCGCGGCGATAGCCCTTGCATCATCACTAGGCCTTCACCTCCATCGGGTCGGCCAGAGGACTTTCACCTCCAAGTTACTGAGCATGCCCAGCACACAACGAAGCCGCTGGCGCGGCGGACGCTGGCGCGTGGTCGTCCCCCAACGTTTTCTGCCGTGTAAGGTTTGGGTCACTAGGAGGTTCCTGTGACCCGACTCAGGAAGCTGATGCTGGACGAGCTCCAGCGTCGCAACTACGCCAAGAACACCGTTCGTACCTACATTCACGCCGTACAGGATTTCGCGAAGTATTTCCGTCGCTCGCCGGAGCGCCTCGGCCCCGAGCATATTCGCGAGTATCAGGTGCATCTGTTCCGAGATCGCAAGCTCTCGCCGGGCACGATCCAAAGCCGCACTGCCGCCCTGCGATTTCTGTTCGTCAAGACGCTGAGGCGTCCGTAGGTTCCCGACGACATTCCCGTGCCGAAGCGGCAGAGGCGCATGCCAACCGTGTTGAGTCAGGAAGAGGTCGAGCGGTGGATTGCTTCCGCCCGCAACCTGATGCATCGGACGATGTTGATGATGCTGTATGCAACCGGCTTACGCCGGGCCGAACTCTCCCATCTCAAGGTTTCCGATATCGACAGCGAGCGCATGGTTATTCAGGTCCGCCAGGGAAAGGGCGGCCGTGACCGCGACGGGTTGTTGTCTCCGAAGCTGCTGGAGACCCTGCGCGAGTACTGGCGCTGGATGAAGCCAAAGACCTATTTGTTTCCGGGCACGGTGAAGGGCTGGCGGGCCGATGTGCCCATTACAGAGAAGATCATCTGGACGGCCACGGTCGAGGCTGCGAAGCGAGCTGGCATTACGAAGCATGTCTCTCCTCATACTCTCAGGCACAGCTTTGCCACCCACATGCTGGAAGCCGGAGCCGATCTACGCACTATCCAGGTACTGCTCGGACACTCGAAGCTGGACCACACAACCGTCGATCTCCATTTGTCCCGGCGCCACCTGCAGGCAGTTCCCAGTCCGCTGGAAGCTATCGAGGTGTCCAACCCGGAAGCGGTGAAGCGCTCCAGGAGGCTGCGGAAGCGATGAGCCGGCCCACCCTTGAGGTGGCCGACATCGTTCGCGTAGCAGGCAACAGATTCTGGGAGCACAACGGATTACACCTTGCATGGCAGCATCGCAAGGTGCTCGATGCCATCGTCCGATGCCGCACGGCGGCCTTGGGCGGTCATCGTGATCAATGCACACGCTGCGGTCATCAGGCCATCTCGTACAACTCATGCCGGAACAGGCATTGTCCAAGATGCCAGGGAAACGCACGCGCCAGATGGCTGGCGGCGAGGGCGGCTGAGCTGTTGCCAGTTCCGTACTTCCACATTGTCTTCACCCTGCCGCACGAACTTTCCGCTCTTGTCCTGCAGAACAAGCGACTGTTTTACGATCTGCTCTTCCGAACCAGCGCCGCGACGATGCTCGAACTGGCCCGCGACCCGAAGCATCTGGGAGCAGCGATCGGGTTTCTTGGCGTGCTCCATACCTGGGGACAGAACCTTCAGCATCATCCCCACATCCATTACGTTGCTCCTGCTGGCGGCATGGCTCCCGATCATTCCAGATGGATCGCTTCTTCGAACCGCTTCTTTCCGCCCGTCGGCGCACTCAGCCGGGTCTTCCGTGGCAAGTTCACCGCCGGACTTCGCCAACTCTTTCAGCAACACAAGCTCCAGTTCCACGGCTCACTCCAGAGTCTGGCCGAGCCACCTTGCTTCCGCAAGTTTCTGCGACAGCTTTTCCAAGAGAACTGGGTCGTCTACGCCAAGCCGCCTTTCGGCGGTCCTGAGCATGTTCTGCACTACCTGGCGCGCTATACCCATCGCGTCGCGATCTCTAACCATCGACTCGTCGCCTTCCAGAACGATCGAGTCTCGTTTCGCTGGAAAGACTACGCGCACGGCGGCAAGCAAAAGATCATGACCGTTTCCGCGGAGGAGTTTCTGCGCCGATTCCTGATCCACGTTCTACCCAGGGGATTGGTTCGCATCCGCCACTTCGGACTCTTCGCCAACCGGCGGCGCGGAGATGCTCTCTCGCGTTGCCGCATTCTGCTCGGCGCAGCGACCTGCGCAAGCGATCCCGAGGTCACTACTCAGTTGCGCTGTCCAGTCTGCGCTGGCCCCATGCTCGTCATCGAACGGATGACCAGCAGCCAACTCTATTTCCGGTCGGGCGTAATGCCCGCAACACGGAGGTGCATCATTGACAGCTCCTGAGAGATTCTTGGTACGCCGAGTTTCCGGCAAAGGATGTTTACGGTGTGTCCAGACACGCCATGCCCTCGTGCGCTCACGCGCCGACTCTACCCCTCAAATGCGCGCCCGCTGCCTGCCCGAAACATTTCTGTCGCAGCGGCCAAGAGCGACTCAACGGATCTCCCGGCCACGTCCTGATCTCGGACCGCCGCCCTCAGACAAGCAAAACCACATCCAAACCCCATAGACCTGACCGCGTCCGCCGCAAACGCTAGCCGCTCAGTTCAAACGGCCCTATCGAAACTGCCCCGTCCATGGAAAGTTGCGCACTCCCACACGTCTCTCGTCGGGGCAGTCCCGATAGGATTCTAACGTTTGTTACTAATCCGGCCTGCTGGCCTGAACATTGAGCGATCTTGGCGTAACGGGATGCTGGCACAGACCCCCCTTTGCAGGCTGGGTTCACCGTATCTGTTAACCGAAAATTAACTGACGAGTAGCCGACAATCCACCCAGAACTTCATTTCTGGCCACATCCGGTTTGCCCAGCCGAAGAAACAATAGTGCGCTAGAATCCCTCGATGGGCATATAGTGTGGGGTCGTTGGGAGCTAAAACGGATGCTGCCCAGGACCTCGGAGTCCCAGATGGGAATTCCGGTTTATATATCGAATGTCGATGGCTAAATACGATAGCGAAATAGAGGGCGCCGGCGCATGGTCGCTGGATTCCATGCTGGCCGGTGGCAGCGGGTATGCATCTTTGAGAGGATTGAGGCTGTGATGATTGATCGTCGCTCGCTCACATAGGGCATTTCCGCGAAGAGTTCGTCGTGCGCCGCCGCTGGCTCGACGAACAGGCGTATTCCGATCTCGTGGGCTGTGCCAGCTCCTGCCCGGCCCCGCCAGCAGCCAGGTCGGATCTTCCATCGGGCTCATGCGGGCAGGCTACCGAGGCTGGCCAAGCACGAACAACTCCAGGCGAAAGGGGAACAGTGGGATGGCCACAAAGACGGCGGAGAATTTGGCGCGAGCAATTCCGAAAGCGAGATGGTGGAGAATTATCCCGACGGCCATCGTTATTTTCCTGGTTGCTTACATGGACCGGGTGAATATTAGTTTCGCAATAGCGGGAGGCATGAGTAAGGAACTGGGGCTCACGGCCACGACTTCCGGATTAGCAGCAGGTATTTTTTATTGGGGATACCTGCTACTTCAGGTTCCTGCTGGCCATTTTGCCGAACATCGCAGCGCAAAGAAATTCATTGCCTGGACAATCCTCGGCTGGGGCGGCATCTCATTGCTGTGCGGTTTTGTCCAGAGCGCGTGGCAACTGTATGTCCTGCGCTTCCTGCTTGGAGTTGCTGAAGGCGGTGTGGGAACTTCTATCCTTGTCATGATCGGCAAATGGTTTCCGCAGAACGAACAAGGCCGCGCCTACGGGACGTTCCACATCTGTTTGCCTCTGGCGGCGGCATTGACCAACCCGATCTCCGGCTGGATCGTCGAGCGTTGGAGTTGGCGGGCGCTTTTCTATTTCGAAGGGGTGGTCTCGTTGGTGCTCATTTTTGTCTGGTGGCCACTGATGAGCGACACGCCCCAAGAGGCGAAGTGGCTCTCCAAAGCCGAAAAAGAATACCTGGCGAAAACTTTGGCTGAAGATAGGGCCAATGCCGAAGCAAAGCTAAAGGTTCAGGGCCAGACGAAATGGTCGTATAGCGAATTGCTGCGGAGTCGCAGTCTCTGGATCCTGGTGCTGGTTTACCTGTGCTATAACACGGGAAGCTTAGGCTATCTGATTTGGCTCCCGACTTTGCTCAAGAACATGACCAAGATGAGTCTGACTAGAGTAGGCTGGCTCAGCGCCTTCCCGCTGGTGGCGGGCGTCGCAGGCGTTTACGGGCTAGGAGTTTTTTCCGACAGGAAAGGCAATCGCCGTCTGTGGGCTGCTAACGCGCTATGGGGCTTTAGTATTGCCTATTGGATGTCGACGCTGTTTCCGGTGAAGATCTGGATCGCCTATGGGCTGATCGTGGTGGCAGGCTTCTTTGCCAAGGCAATCCAGGGCCCATTCTGGCCGATGCCTTCCCTGGTTTTTCCGCCCGGAGTCTCCGGCGGAGCGAGGGGAATCATTAACGGTGTCGGCAACCTGGGCGGCTTTGTGGGTCCTGTGCTGCTCGGATGGTTTACCACCAGATCCGGGAACATGAGCTCGGGCATTCTCGGCCTCGCCGTAATCCTGATCATCGGCGGCAGTCTATCGTTGTTGATGCCTAAAGTGTGTGCCGGGTACAAGTATCAGGAACAAGCAAAATTCGCGGCAAAGTCCTGAAGAAACGCAGGCGGGCAAAGGAAACCAGATGCTTGTAGCCATAGTGGGTGTCGGAGAGGTCGGCCGATGCTATGCAGAGGCGCTCCATAAGGCCGGATTCGAATTACTGCTTTGTGACATTAAGCCATTGCCTGCGGCTGAACAAATTGCCTCCAGTCGTGGGCTGGTGATCCACAGAAGCATTGGAAATTGGATCTCCCCGGCGGATTGGGTTATCTCATGCGTTCCTGGGAGCGAAGCGCGCAAGGTCGCTCACGAATGCGTGGAACTGCTGCCGGCGGGGGCAGCCATAGCGGATGTGACGACCGCTAGCCCAGACGACAAACGCTCATCGGCAGATTACGCGTCAAAGCGGGCAATTCGCTTCGTGGATTCGGCGATCATGGGCGCCATCGCAGCCAGCAAAGAGCGGACCCCACTTCTGGCCTGCGGCGACGGCGCACAGGAGTTTCAAAGTGTCGCACAAAAGATGGGCGCGCCGATACAGATCATGCACGGAGCGAGTGCCGGAGACGCCATTTCGTTGAAGATGTTGCGCAGCGTCTTCACTAAAGGAATGGAAGCACTGTGCGTTGAGATGCTTACTGCAGCCGAGAAGCGCGGACTACGTGAACAGCTATACAACGTGCTGTCCGATATCGACAAATCCGGGCTCCGCAGCTTCATGGAAATGCTGGTTCGGACGCACGTCGTCCATGCCAAGCGCCGCGCCCACGAAGTAGCTGAGGCTGAGCGGCAGCTTGCTCTCGCGGGTGTCCCATCATTAGTGTTGCCCGGTGTTGAAAGCCGTTTCCTTGCTACGGTTTCCTCTTTGGAGAAGCGGCCGTTGCCGGTGCCCGAACCTACGGTCGATGAAGCTCTGCAATGGCTCCTTGCCGATGGCGGCGCTCGCGGATAGAGGGCAACAGCGCAGGCGAAGGCGCCGTTGCGGAGTCATCAAGACTTTGCTTGAATGAGGCTGGTCAGCGCGGTTGTTGCGAGTTGCACGAGTCGATCTCAGCTCCGATTGCCAAATTCTTATCGAGGTTTTCTATGGGTACTACGAGCTTTCAGATAGCAGTACTTCCCGGCGACGGAATAGGGCAAGAGATCATGCCGGTTTGCCTTGAGGTTTTGGCTGCTGCCGAGCGAAGCGTCGGCGGTTTCCGGCTGAATCCGGAGGTGCTACCCGGCGGCGCCGCATACTACCGTGAGCACGGGGTCGCGATGACGGATGCGGACTACCGCCGCACCGGCGAGGCCGATGCCATTCTGTTCGGCGCGATGGGGTTGCCGGATGTGCGTTATCCTGACGGAACCGAAATTGCACCGCACCTGCAGATGCGAGTCGACTACGGCCTCTACGCCGGTGTGCGCCCAGTGCGCAGTTTCCCAAATCTACCAGGACCGCTCGCCGATCCTCGAGCCAGCCAGATCGACCTCATTGTGCTCCGGGAGTCATCCGAGGGACTGTTCTTCTCTCGCGGAAAGGGTACGGTCGAGGATGACCGGATCGCACGCGAGACGATGGTCATCACGCGCGAAACTTCTGAGCGGCTATTCGATTTCGCTTTCAACCTCGCGCGGCGCAGACAGGAACGGCGCGGGACGCCGGGCCGCGTGACCTGTGTAGACAAATCGAACGTCTTCGTCGCCATGGCTTTCTTCAGGAAGATCTTCGACGAACGGGCCAAGCGCTTTCCGGACATCAAGGCCGATCACCATTATGTTGACGCAACCGCCCTGGACCTGGTACGGCGGCCCTGGGACTTTGACGTCCTCGTAATGGAGAACATGTTTGGCGACATTCTCTCGGATCTTGCCGGTGGGCTAGTCGGCAGCATGGGGCTCGCGGCCTGTGCCGAGGTGGGCGACAACCATGCGCTGTTCCAGCCGGCTCACGGCTCGGCGCCGGATATAGCCGGCCAAGGGATCGCCAATCCGATTGCGATGATCCTGTCCGCGGCGATGATGCTGGAATGGCTCGGACAACGGCATGATGTCGCCGCCGCTTGCGACGCTGCTTTGCTGATCGAGCGATCAGTTGAGCGCGGCTTAGCGGAACGCCGCATTCGCCCGCGAGAATTCGGCGGAGATCAGACGACCGTTGACATCGGACGCGAAGTGATCGCTGGCTTGGAACGTTACAACGCTACGGCGGGAGCATAATTGCGCCGCCGCTACTCTGTCTTGTCATGCCGCTGCGGTGATGTGGCCACAAAGATTCTTACGGGGGATGTATGAGTTCCGCACAAGCAACTGAGAGCTACAGGTCTGAAGTGGAGACCAAGACAGTACGACGAGTCGCCAAAGCGCTTATCCCATTCCTGATGGTTTGCTATCTGGTCTCGTTCATTGATCGCGTGAACGCCGGCTTCGCGGCTTTCCAAATGAATAAAGCCTTGGGACTGACCTCGTCGATATTCGGCTTTGGGGGCGGACTGTTCTTCCTGACTTATTTCGTTTTTGAGGTTCCAAGCAACCTGGCGATGCAGCGCGTCGGGGCACGGCGGTGGCTCGCGAGAATCATGCTTACTTGGGGCATTATCTCCAGTTGCACCGCCTTTGTCGCGGGGCCGTGGTCGTTCTGCGGGGTTCGTCTTCTCCTGGGGGCCGCGGAGGCGGGATTCTTTCCCGGTGTCCTCCTTTATTTGACCTACTGGTTTCCATCTGAATATCGCGCTCGTATTGTCAGTATGTTTTACGTTGCCGTGCCAATCTCCGGCTTCGTGGGCTCGCCGATTTCAGCCACGCTGCTTGGGATGCACGGAATAGGCGGACTGCGTGGTTGGCAATGGCTGTTCATCCTGGAGGGCTTGCCAGCGGTGCTTCTCGGGCTCATTTGCCTATTTGCGTTGCCGGACCGGCCTAAAGACGCGCGTTTCCTCTCCGAGGAGCAGCGCTCATGGCTGTCGGCGCGACTGATGGAGGAGCAGCAGCAGGTCCGAGCCGTGTGGGACCACCGGGCGTGGGCCGTTCTATCCAACCCACAAGTATTGTTGCTCGCCCTCGTCTACGCGGGCAGCTCGGCGGCAAGTAATGGCTTATCTATCTGGCAACCGCAGATCATCAAGTCATTCGGCCTGACCAACATGCAGGCCGGTCTTCTAAACTCAGTACCGTTCGCCCTTGCCTCTGCGGCAATGCTTCTGTGGGCGCGGTATTCTGATCGCCGAGGCAAGCGAATCTGGAGTGCCATCTTGCCACTCGCCTTCTCTGTCGTCGCTTTGTCTTTCTGTGTGGTGTCAAAGAGCCTTTTCTCGGTTCTGGTGCTACTTAGCTTTGCGCTCATCGGGACTTTCAGTTTCAAAGCTCCGTTTTGGGCTCTTTCCACCGAAACCTTAGGGGTGGGCGCCGCAGCAGCAGGCCTGGCGACGATTAATGCCGTTGGCAATTTGGGAGGATTTCTTGGTACTTATCTGATCGGCGTGATCCGCGACGCGACCGGAAGTTACCTATGGGCCCTGTCACCGATCCTGATTTGTGAGGCGATAGGCTGCCTGATCATCCTTGCCATCGGCCGACAACACAAGCGTATTGCAGAGGCTGCCCGTGCTGCCTCTGCGAGGCAGGCATGAGGTAGAAGTACAGTCCGGAGAAGCCCGGCACAGCACCAGACCAATATTCCTGGCTTGATCCGTAGCCGGTTCTCCGCCGGGGTTCACATATCGTGCGCAATAATCGACTTTCGGCACGTCTCAACAGCGCCGCTGGCGTCATGCGGGCCGGTTGCGTGCCGCTATTGTTGGCGTATTACGTTAGTGCTTTATCGGAGGCGCGCTTTCGCGAGGTGATGGCGGCACGCGCTGTTGCGGCGCGCGTTCGATAAAGCCGTCAGAAGGAAGCCGCTGGCGCGGCGGACGCGGGCCTTATGGGTTTTGAATACGGCGCAGGAGGCGTGCGGGGTGTGTTGAAAGCTGTTGGGGTTGTGATCTGAGGATCGAGTTTGAGGATTCGACGCGGGACAGGTGGCTGAGGCGAGAAGAGAGTCGCTTGCGAGACCAGCAAAGTCGTGGGCAGACGCGATCGCTTGCGGTTGCGAGACACACGAAGGCTGAGCGTGGTGAACGCGCGGAGTGTTCGAGCTGGGATCGATGGCATCATGCGGCGGTCGTGACCAGAAGCGGTGGTGAACGGAGTTGCGTCTGGGACGCAAAGAGTCTCTCGATAACGACCATGGAACCGCCGCACTTGGGGCAGGACCAAAGGGGACGAGGCTCCTTCTGGGTGGATGTTTGTGACATCACGTCCGGCGGATGGGTGCCCAGTACTTTAAAACAGAGCGGCAGGAGGGCGGAGCGGCGGCGGTTGGCGAGATAGCCAAAGTTGCGGATGCGGACAAAGCCGCGCGGCAAGACATGAAGCAGAAAGCGTCGCCTGCCCTTTGGGCCACATGTTTGAAAAGTGAGCTTTGCTAAGACGTGGCTCCGCGGTGAACGGATTCGTCCTGATGAGTCGGCTTGTCGGCAGTTGTGCCGCGGAAGGCCCGCATCCTCACTTCTGCGACGCGCTTTGCTTAAGGAATTCAGTCAGCAGTCTAATCCGCTCATTATCTGCTCCGTCGGCATAGTCGCGGGCAATGCCTTCGTAAACATGCGCCGCGCCGCTCAACATCTCGGAGCCGCCGGTATCAGGTTGTAGGAACTTGGCTACTTCCTCCATCTCACCGATCCAGCGGTATGCTTTCGCATACATTTTCGGCAATGCGCGGACCAGCACCTGCAGCACGGCAGACTGACTGTCCTGCATTTCCTGCCACAGCGCCTCAGAGACTCCGGCCCGCACGGCGCCCAAGATCATCGCCGCACCCAGTGCCTGCAACCCCTTGTTTAACCCGCCGTATGCCATCTTCAGCGCCGAAGCGTCACCGACCTCGCTCGACAGAGACCGCACGTCGAGGCCGAACTTATGCAATTCCTCGAAACGTCCGACTGCTTCCCCAGAAGCATAGAATCGCGGACCGGGACGGCCGGGAGTTGGAGGCAGGCCTATGATACCGGCATCCACAAACGGCAGGCCCTCCGCCTGAAAGGGGGCGGCTATTTGTCTCACCGTCGCAGGCGCCACGGCATTGCACTCGACAAACACCGGCTTCCGTTTAACGCCGCGAATCTGCGGCAGCAGGCGCTCTGCCAGCTCGACGGCACGGGAGGGAGGAACAATAGAGAGAACGAAATCAGCCTGCGCCACCAGCGCGCCATCGTCGTCCATGACTTCGACGCCAGCCTTGGCGGCGCGTTCGGCACTCGCCTGGGAGCGGCCAGCCAGGGAGGTGACCACGCGCGCGCCGCTCTCGACCAGGGCGCGACCGACGCTGGCGCCCATTTCGCCCATTGCGACAATCGCAACTGTTGCCTTCACCGGTATTCCTCCTCAGAGCGGTTTCGCACGCGCTATGCCACAAGAGTAGAGCAGAACCCCATGCTTGTGCTCAGCAACGTAGCGCATCCGTTCGAGTTCCCTAGTGTTCCGAAAACCATGCGGATTTGCAAATTGTAAGTTGCTGATTTTGTAAGGGTAGCCCATACCGATTGGGGCGATCTGAAATCATGTGTTTGTGGAACACCTCGGGCCGTCTGGGGCAGCAGGGCGTGCGTGCGTTCGCCTTGGATTTCTTGGAATATTGCTTACTCCGATTGAATTACGCTTTCATCTGCAGTAATTTAGCCAAGTACTCTCAAATTTAAGGATCAAGGTACGCCCACACGTGAGAACGGCGTATCACGCAAAATGCTTCGCCTACGAAGTAACGAAACGGAGACTCCCCGACAGCGTCGGGACGATCGCGGGCCTCGCTGGCCGATGCTGAGTTCAACCAGGGGAGCGATGAATAGTTTGCATGGCTGCTCATGAAACTCATCAAGAACACCGGCAGCGACCGCGTCATCGACGAACCGCGTCTGACCCTCGCACCTCCGTCGTCGCTCGACTTGGCGTCTCCCGCGTTTTCCCTATTCGCTTTTGCGGAACTACGCGACCTGTTGGAAAAACTCGATTCCTGCCGCATGGTGCTCCCGGCAAGCAACTGTGGCGACCTTGGATTGACCGGCTCCGACTCGGACCGTGCCTTCAGGAATCGCCTTCAACTCCGCTGGCTCGCCCGCGATTGTTCTGCCTGGATTAAGAAGGAAGTCGAGCTGCGCGGCGCGCCGGGCTTGATGCCGCAATCCATTCTCATCGCCGGAAGGCCGAAGTCAGAGGTTCATCGCGTCATCACCGGCAACTGTGCTTTCACGACGGAAGGCTTGGGCATCACTCCTGGCAATCAATTCAGTTTGATCCAATGTTCCGAAAGACCGGAGGAATCCGCCATCCTGGGCTCTTGGTTCACGAGCCTATGGAATGCGCTGCCCGCCTCTGATGAGCAGAAAGTCGCATTTCTCTCGGGTCTTCAGGAACTCGCTGATCCGAAAGCTCCGTCGCTCATCTACTACCTGACCCTCTTCCACATTTTCAAAGATCTTGGCGACGAACTGGACGAAGAACGCATCGTCAAGTCCGCCACCGGCATCCGCAACACCACCGTCTGGAAGAAGCTTGTACAAGTTCCAACGGGACGGCGTTGTCGGGGCCATCGACAAGCTGGAGCGCCTGGGCGGCTGCATCATCGCCGACAGCGTTGGCCTGGGCAAGACCTTCGAGGCGCTGGCCATCATCAAGTACTACGAGCTTCGCAACGACCGCGTGCTGGTGCTGGTGCCCAAGCGGCTGCGCGACAACTGGACACTCTACAAGGCCAACGACCGCCGCAACTTCCTCGCCTCCGACCGCTTCAACTACGACGTTCTCAACCACACCGACCTTTCCCGCGACGGCGGCACTTCCGGCGACATCGACCTCGCCCACGTCAACTGGGGCAACTACGACCTCGTGGTCATCGACGAGTCTCACAACTTCCGCAACAAGGCCACCCACAATGACCGCGAGACTCGTTACGACCGCCTCATGCGGCGCATCATCAAGGAGGGCGTCAAGACCCGCGTCCTGATGCTCTCGGCCACGCCGGTCAACAACCGCCTCGCCGACCTCAAGAACCAGATCGCCTTCGTCACCGAGGGGGACGACACGGCCCTGGTCGCCCACGGCATCCCCAGCATCGAGGCAACGGTTCGCCAGGCGCAGCTTCAGTTCAACCGCTGGCTCGCCCTGGAGGACGCCGACCGGAGGCCGGCACGTCTTATGGACATGCTGGGGTTCGACTACTTCAAGCTGCTCGACCTGCTGACCATCGCCCGCTCCCGCAAGCACATTGAGAAGTACTACGGCACACACGAAACGGGCCACTTCCCGGAGCGGCTGAAGCCCATCAACATCAAGCCCGACGTGGACCTCGCCGGCGAGTTCCGCTCCATCCGCGAGATCAACAACGAAATCCGCCGCCTTACTCTCGCGGCCTACGCGCCGCTGCGGTACGTGCTGCCGCACAAGCAGGCGGCCTACGACGCCAAGTACAGCACCCAGATTCGCGGCGGCGAAAGTTTCTTCCGCCAGGTGGACCGCGAAGAAAGCCTCGTCCACCTCCTGCGGGTCAACGTCCTGAAACGGATGGAAAGTTCGGTCACCTCCTTCGCCCTCACCGCTCACGCGCCAGCTTGCCGACGTGGAAGCCACCTTGGCCAAGATCGAGGCCCACGCGGAGTCGGTGGAGGAAATTGACATCGAGGACGTGGACGTGGACGATCCGGCTTTTGAGAGCCTGCTGGTCGGGCGCAAGGTCAAGGTGCTGCTTCAGGACGTGGACCGCGTCCGCTGGCGGCAGGACCTCATCGAGGACCGCAACCGGCTTGCCACGCTTCTCTCGGCTGCAAAACAGGTGGGTGCGGCGCGTGACGCCAAGCTCGACGCCCTCCGCGATGTCATCGAACGCAAGTGCCGTCAACCGATCAATCCCGGCAACCGCAAGCTGCTCGTCTTCACCGCGTTCGCCGACACCGCCCACTATCTCTACCACGAGCTTGCGGCCTGGGCACAGAAGGAACTCGGCCTGCACTCGGCTCTTGTCACCGGTGCCGGCCACAACCAGACCACGCTGCCCAACCTCCGCAAGGACTTCGCCAGCATCATCACGTCTTTCTCGCCCCGCTCAAAAGAACGCCCCGAGGACCTCGCCGCCGAGGGCGAACTCGACCTGCTCATCGCCACCGATTGCATCAGCGAGGGTCAGAACCTCCAGGACTGCGACACTGTCATCAACTACGACATCCACTGGAATCCCGTCCGCATCATCCAGCGTTTCGGTCGCATTGACCGCATCGGCTCGCGCAACGAGCGCATCCAGCTCGTCAACTTCTGGCCCAACATGGAGCTGGAGGAGTACATCAACCTGGAACAGCGCGTCAGCGGGCGCATGGTGCTGCTTGACATTTCCGCCACCGGCGAGGAAAACATCATCGAGCAGCAGTCCGGCAACCAGATGAACGATCTGGAATACCGCCGCAAGCAACTCCTCAAGCTCCAGGATGCCGTCATCGACCTCGAAGACCTGTCCAGCGGCGTCTCCATCGCCGACCTCACCCTTAACGACTTCCGCATCGACCTGGCGGGCTTTCTCAAGGAAGGCGCCGCGAAGTTGGAAAGCCTCCCGTTCGGCACGTTTGCCGTCACCACTGCCCAGGGCGACGGCGAGGCAGCCATCCCACCGGGCGTCATCTTCTGCCTGCGGGCAGTGGGCGAGGCGGCGCTGAAGACCATCGAGCCGGGCTATCCGCTCGCTCCGCATTACGTTGTGCATGTGGGCGACGACGGCGCTGTCCTGCTGCCGTTCACGCAGGCCAAGCAGGCGCTCGACCGCCTGAAACGGCTCTGCATCGGCCGCGACCTGCCCGACGCCGGCGCCTGCGCCCGCTTCGACAAGACCACCAAGGACGGCAGAGACATGAGCGCCGCCCAAGACCTGCTCGCCAAGGCCGTCGCCTCCATTGTCGGCAAGAAGGAGGAGCGCGCCGTCGCCAGCCTGTTCACGCCAGGCGGCACCCACGCCATGAAGGGCGAGTTCCAGGGCATCAACGACTTCGAGGTCGTTGCTTTCCTCGTTGTGCTGCCAGAGACGGCAAGCGCATGAACTTCGCCCCGGTGATCAGCGCACTGGCTATTCCGCCAGGACGCCAGAGTGGATCAGCGCGTACCCAAGAAACTTCTGCTGGAGCAGGGCGCGCCTACCGCCGCCGACAAGCGCCAGATTCAGGACGGTATTGAGGAAATGATCTGGGTCGCCGCCCTTAAGCCAACCAATATCGGCGTGCCGATCTTCCGGGATGGAGAGCGGGAGTATCTGGAAATCGCGGTGCTCACCGCCACACTCCGTACCGCCGCGAAACCGAGTCGCCTAACCGAACTAATTCATCGCGCTATCCCCTATCCACTCCTGCTTGTAGCTGCACACCGAGACGCCGTCAGCGTTTCCCTCGCGCACAAACGCTGGTCGCAAGGCGAAATAGGCAAGGTGGTCATCGAGGGCTTGCACCATACGGCGCCATTTCGAGCGGACTCGCCCAATCCGGAAGAAGCCCTGTTCCTTGCGCGAACGAACGATCAGGGTGATTCGCACAAGAGTACTACGGCTCGTCAAGGAGAGCCAAGGGAATGATGGCATTGTAAATGAGCGCCCCGACTGGCGCGGTCGAGGCAGCCATTTGCGGCAGGTATATACCTACAGGGCCAACTACTACGCCAAGCCGGCTACATGGAGGTTTGGAGCCGCTGCTCCCGGCTACGCCACGCGCGTGATGAGTTCATAGAGTGCCGCTCCGGCTTCGATTTCGTTCGCCGGAATGTCGTAGCCGCTCGCTTCCAGGCGCTCCGCCCAGCTCTTCCGGGCGGCCGCTCAGGCCGCCCCGAATCGTTTAGCGGCGCGCGCGCGGCGGTGGCGAATCGCATGCGCTTCCGCCGGAACGAATTCAAGCGGCTGAGTAAAAACGATCACGTTTCTGGAAAAGGAAACCGGGCACCACCTTAGCCCGCTTTATGCATGAAGGCTCCATAGGTGGTTTTCGGAGGGACGAGGTTGCGGTGATGGCGTGGATGGCAGCGTGAAGCGTCCAGTGCGGCGGGCTGTGTGGATCACTTGTGTGTCTGAACTGGGCAGCCGCGAGCTTTTCGGGTACAGTGTTTCCCTACCTGCCTTTTGCGTAACATGGAAAAGATGTTTCGGAGGGAGAAAGCGGCCCGGCTATCCCGGCGAGGCGCCGAGCGCCAGTGCCACTCGCCGGAAGGTAGGTAGAAACGGAAAAGACGTAGGCAGGTGCACGACACGCGGCGCACCGAGACCAGCACACGGGCGCCCAGCTTCAGCAGTCGCTCGCGGAGCATCCAGACTTGAGCCCGTGCGCAAGCGGTACCCGTGGCCCGCAGCCGCAACTCTTGCAGCAGCACGTAAGCGGCGGCGGTCAGCAGCACCCGGAACTGGTTGGCCCAGAAATCGCTGCAACTGGTGCGGTCGATCTGTAAGTCGTGCAGCTCCTTGATGCGATTCTCGATTTCGCCGCGTTGGCAATAGACCTTCTCGTAAAGGAATTGCGGACTCTGTTTCAGGTTGGTGATGACGAAGCGCGGGTTATCTTTTGGCTCTTTGCCCTCGGCCCGCACCACCTCGGCCTTGATGATCATGCGGCGTTGCCGCGGCCACGTACCGGCTGCGTAGTTAGCTTCTCCATAGACGTGCTCGGTTTCTCCGCTGCGCCGGGAGAGCTTGCGGGCTTGGCGCATAGCTGGCTTAGCCTTACGCTTCAACACCGCATTGTTGGCCATCGCCACGACATACTCAAGGTTGGGCTCGGCATCCAGAAACGCCAGCAACTGGGGATGCGCAAAGCCACCATCGAGGCGAACCCGAAGCTGTACGCCGGGGAAGAAGTAGCGAATCAACTGCGTCAGTCGGCGCAGAATCCCCACCGCTCCTACCGCCGCCGTCGCGTTGCCGGGACGCAGCACGGCGGCGCACAGATACTGCTCGGCTTCCTCATTGAAGCTGACCAAGCCCATCACCGGCAGGTAGCACCAACAATCGTAGTGGCCATTGAAGAACGTTAACTGCTGCGCGCCGTGCGTCGGATCATCGGTCGGGTCGAGATCGATGGTGACGCGATGAGCACGACCCCGCAACCGCTGGGCATGGCGCTGGATCACGCTGGCGGCCAGCGCCTCACTTATGCCATAGAGCTCCTTCGGGCCGACGGCGTTCTCAAAGCGCGACAACGTGGCCTGCGAAGCCAGATCGCGGCCCGTGACCGGGTCGCGGTCGAGCAACATCTTGTGAATGGGATCGGCGGCCAGACGGGCCGAGTCGTTGGCGTCCGGATAACCGCAGGCAATCGAGAACACGCGCTGCGCCAGCAACTCGCGCACGCTATGATCGACCTTGCCCGCTTGCCGTGCGTCGCGCAGACATCCAGCCAGACCGTCGATCAATCGGTAGCGGCGATCGGCCGCCTTCAGCAGCATGGCTCCGCCATCGGAACTGCCCAGTCGCTGATCGAATTGGATTACGGCGGGCTTGGCAAAAATCTCGGGGAACAACAAACACGGTGTTGTGCTATCGTCAATCACGCGGAAGCCTCGTTGGTTGCTTCAAACACTGTCGAGATAACACGTTTGTAGCACAACAGGCTTCTCGCGCCTCCAAACTTTAAGAATTATCAGGACTAGTGGCTGGCGCCAGGGGAACATCAGTACAGACGCTGTTGCGGGTTAGGGGCCGGATTGAGTTCCGCCCGGTTGATGAGGATGGTATCGGTTTGCGGATTGTAGTGACCGACCTCTCCGACCGGCGCACCCATGGTCCAATACTGCCAGCCGTTGACGTCGAAGTAGATGTAGGTGGTTTTACCAAACTTACGCTTGTAGCCGTGCTTCCGGATGTGGAGAACGAAGCGGACAAACATCTCCTCATCCGGCGAATGCTTCCGGAGCGTGTAATAGTGGGGCGTTTGCGGCATGGATTTGGCGAACTTCCACGGGGACCGCGCGATGAAGTCCCGGATCTCGTCCATGGTTAGTGCGGCAACCTCCGCCGGTTGTTTGCGCGGCCGGCCGCCCAGTTTTCCCCACTCGCTGAGCTGACTGGCGTGTTTGATGGCTGTGGTTTTGCCACCCTTACTGGCGCGGCACTTCGGGCAGATTAGAATCTGGTCCGGGTGTTTAGAGCAGCGTGGCTTTTTCATGGGCTTAGGCTCCGGAGGCCGCCCGGCGCTGGAAGGCGCTGAGCAGGTTACGCTCTGGGATACGGTTTGCGGTTTTAGCGGTGTACGGGCCCAGCTCACCGTTGACATACAGGCGCTGGCCGCAATCGCGGATAGAGTGCTGAAGCATCTGGACCGCCCGGAATTCTCCATGACGGGCTACCACCTGGGCCAGCATCTGAAGGACTGCGGCGGACTGGATAACGGCGGCCTGGACCTGGCGGCAGGAGGAGGCGGGCTGAACACCTTCGAGGACCACCCGCGGCGCCTCCACCACCGGGACCGCCGGCCCGGCCTTCCGCCTTCCAGATGCGCTCAAGGTACCGGCGGAGGGCTCGAGTAACCTGAAATCAGGGTCAGCGGTTGGGATTTCGGCCAGCTCCACCATGCGCGCGGCCAGCGCCGGCGGTGTGGGGAACAGCTGCGGAGCGGTTACCACCTTGACGCCGGTCTTAATGGTTTCCCGGAGGGCGTCGAACGGCGCCGCTTCGGCTTCGCGGTCCGGGCGCTCCGCCTCCGCCTGGGGATCGGTCGCCGGTTGATTGACGAATGTGGGCGGTTCTGGCGCCGCGGTGATCAATTCCGCAGCCGGAGGGTCCACCCGCTTGGCATTGGTGATGAATACCGGTTTGAGGCTGCCGTGATGAACGGCAACCCGGTAGCGGTGCACGGCAAACTTTTCTGAGGCTGGTGCGGTGCGGGTGCCTTTATAGTCGCGCCATTTCTTATCCCATTCGGCCTTGGTCATCTCGACACCGCCCTCGGACGGATAATTAGTGAGCGGTGCCAGCTTTTTGACGGCTTCGACTTTGGCAACATCTTCCGCGGTGGGCGCCCGGTAATCCCGGACCTCCTCGATGCCGATTACCGGGACGTACCGGCGAGTGGTACTGACGGAGCAGATTGCGCCGTCCTTGCGATTCACTCGGAGGACCGTGACCCACTCCCGTCCGGTTGAGACTTGTCCGCCGGGCTGGATGTCGAACTTCTCCGCCGGCAGGCCGCCATCTTCTGCCAGCATGGCGCGCTCGTATTCGAGGCGGTTATTGTAGTGGGCGATCCAGCGCTCTACGCTGACCTTAGAGCGGTTGTGCACCCGGAGCGAGATCTCCGCGGCCTGTTGCACGGTAATGATGGCGTGGTCTGGACCGTCACTGCCGCCCAGCGCTGACCAGAGGCCGATGTCGCCTTCGTACTGACTGGCCGGCGCCTGCCGCGGGTATTCGGAAAGCGGATAGGACTTGTAGGTGTGATCGTGCAGGTTGCAAAACAGGATTGCGGCCTCGCGCGTGATCTCCGGTTGGCTCCAGAAATCGATGCACATCTGAGCATCGGCCAGGTTACGCTCCACCTTGCGGCGCTCCGCTTCCAGGCCTTTGATCCGCCGGGCCCAGACGTCAGGCCGCTCTTTGTACTTGGCGTTGCGAATGGCGCCGGCCGCGCGGGACTTCCAGTATTGGGCCTGGTCCCACATCATGATGGCGCGGCGCATGCCGTTTTCAATCTTTTCGGCATCCTTCCGCGCGTGACGTTCGCTGTGGTGGCCAACTGGGATGGGCTGACCCAGCGGAATGTTATCCGCGATGGCGTGCACGGCCTTGTGGGCAGCCTCCGCATGACGCTTGCGGTTGTCCCCGTAATCTTCGAAGCGCTCCGCCCGCTGTTCGGCCCGATCTACGAGACTTTTATCCTCGTCATCAATTTCGCCGGCGAGCTCGAGCAGGAGGTCTTCACGATACGGGGTCCACATCGGAGCTACGAACAGCTCCTGCTTGGGTGCCCAGATGAATCCTGCCGCCTTGACCCGGGCGTAGACCTCGGGCTCAAGGCGGTGGAACGGGTACAGCCGGAGTTTGTTGTCCTCCGGTGAGTACATGGCTGTACCGATATGATTCATTCGTTGCTCTCTTTCTCAGCGTCAGCTGGTTCCGCAGGCTGTGATTGAAGTTAGGGTTGACGCTGGCCTCTTATCTAGCCACTACTGCCTTTATTACAAGACCAGAATGAAAGCCAGTTGTGGCTTTTGTCAAGAACTATTGTGCAGGATACAGACACAGATCCGGACATCAACCCGAAACGGACACAGCACGGACACGGAGGACTGCGTCTTGATTTGTCTTTAGGGAATATTGCAGGAAACCAGCGATTTTATTGGGTATTTTGCTGGTAGCGCTACCGGGAATCGAACCCGGGTTTGAAGATTGAGAATCTTCCGTCCTAACCCCTAGACGATAGCGCCGTCCACCACGCTTGAATCATAGTAGCAAAACTGCACTTCACCGCCAAGCCGTGCCACGAACAGTCGTGCGGCTAGAACCGCCGTCAGAGACATGGCTGCTGTCGGACGCGCGTCAAGTTTTCAGGGCAGCTTCCGGATCGACTGGGAGGCGCTCCGGATGAAAATCTTCTCACCCTGTGCGAGCATGGAAAAAGGGGAGTAACCTTTTGTTTTTGAAGGCAAAAGGGAGATTCCGGCTAAATCGGGTTCTTCTGGCGGGCGTTTTGCCGCTGAGCCAGCATCCTAGAGATCTAAGACGGCGTGTCCCAGCACGATAGCTGCAATCTTGGACTCTGCGCGAACGTAAAGCTTGGACACTACGCGAACCTGAACGCTGCCAGCCGGCAGCTCGCGAATCAGCACTCCTTCCGCCATCTACTGTTCTGCTGGATTTTTCTTGCGAGTTTGACGGTCGTGGGCGGGTTGCAGCCGGCTCTCGGGCAGGCCACAGCAACGGCGCCACTTTCGCCCACCCAGAACATCGGCTCCTACGAAGGTCAGCCGGACAGCGTGATTTCCCGTCTCGAGCCGCTGGTGCGGCAGAAGGCCGGGCAGCCGTTTTCCGAACAGCAGGTCAAAACCAGGATTGCCGCCCTGAAAAGTGAGGGCAAATTTCAGGACGTGCAACTCCAGGTTCAGCCTGAGGCCAGCGGCGTGCGCGTGCGTTTTGTGCCGCAACCGGCGCTCTATTTCGGAGTTTACGAATTTCCCGGAGCGATTCGCGCGTTCTCTTATTCGCGCCTGCTCCAGATTGCGAACTATCAGAGCCAGGAGCCGTACTCGGCGTCTGACATGCAACAGGCTGAAACCAACCTGACCTCATTCTTCCGGCGCGCGGGTTTTTCCAGGTGACGGTTCACGCGCAGTCACAGCCTGACCCGGCCGGCGGCCTGGTCAACGTGGATTTCCAGACAGATTTGAAGAGGCGCGCGAAGATCGGCCAGATCATGATTGAAGGCGTCTCGCCGGCGGAAACGGCAAAGCTCAAGAAGAGTTTGCAGACGGCAATGGCGCGGTTACGGGGCGCCTATCTTAAGCGCGGCACGGGCTACACCTACAAGAAGCTGCAAACGGCCACCGGCTATCTGCAACGGGAGCTCTCAGGGAATCGTCATCTCATTGCGAAGGTGAAACTGGTGAGTGCAAACTACCATCCGGAGCCTAGTTGACTGTCCCGGTGATAACATAAGTAGTTGTGCTCCGTCTAATGAGCATGGCACAGTATGGCAGCTTGCTCATTCTCTCCAACGATGAACGCGAAGAACTGGCGCGCTGGGCGCAGTCGCGAAGCTTGCCAGCCGGAGACGTGTTTCGTGCCCGGCTGATCCTCGCGCTGGCCGACGGTCTCAGCGATCACGAGATTGAGAAGAAGCTCGATACCAGCGCTCCCACCATTGCCCGCTGGCGCAAACGTTTCGCGCAGGATCGCATCGAGGGTCTCAATCCGCGGCATAAGGGCAGCCGCCCGCGCACCGTGACCCCGGCGGTTCAAGCTCGCATCGTGCGCCGCACACAGCAGGCGCCGCCGGATGGCAGCACCCACTGGAGTTGCCGCAAGCTCGCCAAGCTGGAGCACGTCAGCAAATCGACGGTGCAGCGCGTGTGGGCACAGGCGCAGTTGAAGCCGCATCGCTTGGATCGTTACATGGCCAGCGACGATCCGGAGTTCGAGAGCAAGGCGGCCGACGTCATCGGCCTGTACTTGAATCCGCCGCCGCACGCGGCTGTGTTTTGCGTGGACGAGAAGACGGCCATTCAGGCCCTGGAGCGATTGGACCCGGGGTTGCCGCTTTCGCCGGGACGCGCCGAGCGTCACGGGTTTGAGTATTTCCGTCATGGCACACTCTCGCTGTACGCCGCCCTCAATGTGAAGACCGGCCAGGGGACCGGCCAAACGGCCCGGCGGCATACCAGCGCCGACTTTATCGCCTTTCTCACGGGTGTGGTGCAGCCAACCAGGCGGGCCAAGGAGATCCACATCGTGCTCGATAACCTCTCGGCTCACAAGACCAAAGCAGTAGAGGAGTTCCTCCAGAAAAACCCGAGAGTCCGGTTTCATTTCACCCCGACCTACTCCTCCTGGCTCAACCAAATCGAACTTTGGTTTGCCAAGATTCAGCGCGACGTCATCGATCGCGGTGTCTTCACTTCCGTCAACGATCTGGCTCGCAAACTGCGCCGCTACATCCGCGCTTACCAGAAATCAGCCCGCCCTTTCCGCTGGACCTACACCGATCCTCAACGTCGAATCAAAGCTAACGTAATCACCGGGACAGCCCACTAGAGCTTGTTTCATAAACCTATTGCAGAAAACGGGGTCAATTCCCTCGGGGGCTTTAGCCCTGATAATTCTTGAAGTTTGGAGGCGCGAGAAGCCTGTTGTGCTACAAACATGTTGTCAAGACAGCGTTTGAAGCAACAAGACGAGGCTTCCGCGTGATCGACGATAGCACGACACAGTGTTTGTTGTTCCCTGAGATTTTTGCCAAGCCCGCCGTATTGCAGTTCGATCAACGACTGGGCAGTTCCGATGGCGGAGCCATCCTGCTGAAGGCGGCGGATCGCCGCTACCGATTGATCGACGATCTGGCTGGATGTCTGCGCGACGAGCGGCAAGCAGGCAAGGTCGATCATCCTTGCGCGAGTTGCTGGCGCAGCGCGTGTTCTCGATTGCCTGCGGCTATCCGGACGCCAACGACTCGGCCCGCCTGGCCGCCGATCCCATTCACAAGATGCTGCTCGACCGCGATCCGGTCGCGGGACGCGATCTGGCTTCGCAGCCGACGCTGTCGCGCTTTGAGAACGCCGTCGGCCCGAAGCAACTCTATCGTCTGGGCGAGGCGCTGGCCGCCAGCGTGATCGAGCGCCATGCCCAGCGGCTGCGCGGACGCGCCCGCCGCGTCACCATCGACCTTGATCCGACCGACGATCCCACCCACGGCGCGCAGCAGTTATCGTTCTTCAACGGACACTACGACAGCTGGTGCTACCTGCCGGTGATGGGTTTTGTCAGCTTCAACGACGAAGCCGAGCAGTATCTGTGCGCCGCCGTGCTGCGTCCCGGCAACGTGACCGCGGCGGTGGGCGCGGTGGGGATTCTGCGCCGCCTGCTCTGCTGATCCGCCACTTTCTTCCCGGGGGCGCGCATCCGGGTTCGCCTCGATGGCGGCTTTGCGCATCCCGACCTGCTCGACTTTCTGGATGCCGAACCCAACCTTGAGTATGTCGTGGCGATGGCCAACAATGCGGTGTTGAAGCGCAAGGCCAAGCCAGGCCATGCGGCAAGCCCGCAAGCTCTCCCGGCGCAGCGGAGAAACCGAGCACGTCTACGGCGAAGCCAACTACGCGGCCCGAACGTGGCCGCGACAACGCCGCATCATCATCAAGGCCGAGGTGGTTCGCGCCGAGGGCAAGGAGCCGAAAGACAACCCGCGCTTCGTCATCACCAACATGAAGCAAAGTCCGCAGTGGCTTTACGAACAGGTCTACTGCCAGCGTGGCGAGATTGAGAACCGGATCAAGGAACTGCACGATCTTCAGATCGACCGCACCAGTTGCAGCGACTTCTGGGCCAACCAGTTCCGCGTGCTGCTGACCGCCGCCGCTTACGTGCTGATGCAGGAGTTGCGCCTGCGCGCCGCACACACCAACTGCGCGCGAGCTCAGGTCTGGACGCTGCGCGAACGCCTGCTGAAGCTAGGCGCCCGCGTGGTGGTCTCGGTGCGCCGCGTGGTCGTGCACCTGCCCGCGTCGTTCCCGTTCCTGCCTACCTTCCGGCAAGTGGCGCTGGCGCTCGGCGCCTCGCCGGGATAGCGCGCCGCTTTCCGCTCCGAAACATATTTTCGGAGTTACGCGGAGGGCAGTTAGGGAATCACTGCGCCGAAAAGCTCTAAGCGGCCCAGTTCAGACACACAAGTGATCCACACAGCCCGCCGCACTGGACGCTTCACGCTGCCATCCACGCCATCACCGCAACTTCGTCCCTCCGAAAACCACCTATGAAACCCTTCATGCATAAAGCGGGCTTTAGTGTGTGCGTGAGAACTGACTTGTTTTTCACAGGGCAGATGGGGCACAAAGAGATATGTCACGATTTCTGCCTTACAGTCCCGAGCAAGCGTACTTGATACCTCCGAGTGTGCAGGATGAGTTGGGAGCGGATCATCTTTAGTTTTTTCATCCGCCAGGTGGTAAGTCGGCTGGAGCTGAGCCGATTTGAGCAGGCCTACAGCCTGGAAGGTGGAGAGCTGTATGCGCCGGAGCTGATGCTGAGCGTGTGGCTGTACGCCTACGCGGTGGGGCTGACCAGTGCGCGGCGGCTGGAGCAGCGGATGGTGGAGGATCTGGCGTTGCGTTACTTGGCGGGTAGGGCGCGGGTGGATAACTGGGCGTTGAGCGGGTTTCGGCGACGGCACGCGGGGGCGATCAACGATGCCTTCACCCAGGTGTTGGAGATGGCGCGGCAGTTGGGCTGGGGCAAGCTGGGACGGGTGGCGATCGACGCCACGCGGATCAAGGCCAACGCCTGCCGGGAGCGGGTGGATACGGAGCCGAAGTTGCGGAACGAGCGGGCCAAGCTGCGGCGGCAGGTGCGGCGCTGGCAGCAGGCGTGCGATGGGGACGACGCGGAGCCGAGCGGGCTGAGGGTGGCGCTGGAAAAGGCGGAGCGGCGGCTGGAGGAGCTGCGCAAAAGCGGGTTGAAGAAGCGGTCGCGGACCGATGAGCAAGCGCGTTTTCTGCGGCCGCGCGGTGGCTACGAGTTGGGGTACACGGCGGAGGTAGCGGTGAGCGACGATCATCTGATGGTGGCGGCGCGAGTGACGCAGAACGCGACGGACAATCGGTCGTTGCTGCCGATGGTGGCCGCGGTCGAGCAGCAGTGCGGCAGGGCGCCGACGGCGGTACTGGCGGATAGTGGTTTCTTCTCGGTGGAGAACGTCAGCGAGTTAGAGCGGCAGGGGATCGAGGGGTACGTGCCCGATTCGAATCTGGCGTGCGAGTTGAACACGGGACGGGGTTGTCGGCGGCGGGATCGGCCGCGACAGGCGGTCCAGCGGCGGCTGCGGCAGAAGTTGCGCAGCCCCGCCGGACGGGCGATGTATGCGCGGCGCAAGGCGGTGGTGGAAGCGGTGTTCGGAGTGCTCAAGCAGCAGCGTGGGATGCGGCAGTTCCGGACGCGCGGTCTGGGCAAGGCGGGATGCGAGTTCGGGCTGGCGGCCCTGGCCTACAACGTGACCCGGTTGCACGCCCTGCGGCAGGCTTAAACACAATACGTTTTCGCCGCCATCACATTTATTGATTGCCCTTTCTCGTGCCCGGTGAGCGATCCCTGGCACGCGGTCTCTGGTTAGCGGGTAAGCGGCGCCCCACGAGGGCAGCGGAACCTCAGAAAGAACCGGGCTGCCAGACAAGGAGTTAAACAGGCATGGTGTCCGGGTTCTCACGCACACACTGAAGCCCACATTTTTCCCGGCTCTGGACGGCATGGCTAAAGCCAAGCCCCTTCAAAGCACTATTTTTGAAACACGCTCTAACCTTGCGGATGTTACTTTCCAGGTCGTGCCCGATCCCGAGACGAACGTAACCATCACGGGCGCTCACCCCCACAGTTGGACGCGGAAGAAGCTGATCCCGATCTATCAGGAGAAAACGATCAATAGTGAGTTGACCGACGAGGGCCAGCGCAACCTGACATCTTATTTCCAGTCGAAGGGCTACTTCGATGTTCAGGTTACGACTGAACTCAACCGCCAACCCAATGCCATCAGCCTGGTATATGCGGCGAAGGCACAACAGTTATCCCTGAAACAGAGTTCGTTGCGTACTCCGCAAACCACTCTCACCCTCGACGGCGTGATCGGCGCCCGCTCCAATCTCCAGGTCGAGCTTCAAGCTCATGCGCTGCCGGAAGTGGAAACACTGGCGGGCATTTTTCGCACCGTTCCTCCCGGAGAGCATCCTCGACCGCTGGGTCTCCACGGGACGGCTTCGTTTGCCGGCAACCTTCGCGGCGCTCTTCAGCACCCTGAAGTGAGCGGGCAGTTCGCGGCTCGCGACTTCCGCGTTAAAGGCAGTCAATTCCGTTTGCTGCGCGGTGCGGTCAACGCCAGCCCCAGCCAAGTCAATCTGGAAAACGTTGAAGTCAACCCTGTGTCCGGCGGCAAGCTCACCTGCGATCTGCGCGCGGCATTGCATGGCTGGTCCTATGCTCCAGACAATTCGCTTACGATTTCCGCGCACGCCTCGCAACTGTCGGTCGCGGATCTGGCCCATATCGCAGGCGTACAGACTGTGGTCACGAGAACCTTGAATGCCGATCTCGCGGTGCAAGGTTCCGAGGCGAGTCCGATTGGAAATGGCAAGTTATCACTGACGCGGGCATCGGTTGCGGGCGAGCCGATTCAGTCGCTCAGTGCGCAGTTTGAAGGCAGCGGCGAAACCCTCAGCGCAACCGTGTCGTTGCGCGCGCCGGCCGGAGCCGCCGATGCCAAACTTACCTACTATCCCAGGCAGCGGGGCTATCAATTCACGCTCGACGCACCGCGTCTCTTGCTCGATCAGGTGCGGACACTGCGCGCACGAAAATTGAAAGTCTCGGGGCAACTCAGCATTTCGGCCAGCGGGCATGGAACCCTGCAAAACCCCGAACTGCAAGCCAGCGCCAGTTCGCAGGAGTTGCAGGTGCAGGGAGAGGCCATTCGCGACCTGAAGCTTGACGCCTCGGCCGCCAATCATGAGGCGCAATTCACCCTCGGGTCACGGGCGGCAGGCACTTCTATTCGCGCCCAGGGCAAGGTCGCGCTGAAAGACAATTACTACGCGGTCGCGCAGCTCGACACAGAGGACATTCCGCTGCAGCCCCTGTTAGCCGTTTACCTGCCCGAGCAGGCCGCAGAGATAAACGGCCACACGGAATTACACATCAGCCTGCGTGGACCGCTCAAGGACCGGCAGCACCTCGAAGCACACCTCGACATTCCCGTGTTCCAGGTCAGCTACGAGAAGATCACGCTTGCCGCCGCCGCTCCCGTTCGCGCCGATTACGCGGACGGCGCAATCACGCTTCGGCCGTTTCAGATCACCGGCACGGGCACTGATCTGCGCTTCGAAGGACGTGTGCCTCTGGCCGGCGGTGCGCCGGCTTCGCTCAATCTGACTGGCGGCATGGACCTGCGGCTGTTGCAGATTCTCGAGCCCGATCTCGACAGCCACGGCCAGCTTCAGTTCGACATCCGTTCAGAGGGCGACCGTTCGAATCCGAACCTGCACGGTCAAATCCGCATCGTCGATGCGGGACTGATGCCGGCCAACCTGCCCTTAGGTTTGCGACACGCCAATGGCGTGCTCACTTTAGCGAACAAGCGGCTCTGCAGGGCCCACTGGAGCGGCTGCGCACGAGCTACTCATCCGACCCGTCGCTTCCGCCGGCTGACATCATCAACCTGCCGGCCTTCGGACAGACCACCGAAGCCGCCGGCGCCAATCCCACGCCCGGAAATCTCGGGGCAGAGTCGGTGCTTGCCTCCGGCGTCAGCAGCCAACTTACCAGCCGGATACAAAATATCGCCGGAATCTCGCGCCTGTCCATTGACCCGGTATTGAGCGGCACGGGAAACGGAACGCAGCAGAATCCAGGCGCCCACATTACCGTGCAGCAACGGGTCACCAGCAACCTGTTCGTCACCTTCGCCACCGACGTTACCCCAACCCAGAATCAAATTATCCAGGTGGAGTATCATTTTTCGCCGCGCTGGTCCTTCAGCGGCGTGCGCGATCAAAACGGTGGATTCGGCTTTGACTTCCGCTTGCACAAGGAATTCTGAAATTTCACTCCTCAGCCCTGCCGCCTGTTTGCCCTCAACTACGCGTGGAAAGCGCCGCAGACCACTTCGCTCGGTCCCGGCTAAGCTGAAGAAAGGCAGCGCACTTGCGCCATGCAATCACTCTGTTGCTCTACTTTCGAGGGTTAACTATATCAATTCAAGTTCCATCTTTTTTACTCGCCATATACCAAAATCCCGGCGAACCGTTTATATTTATAAATAGAAGTAGTTACCCTGGCCAGGGCACAATTCTGATAGAAGGAGTTTGTTTTCTTATGCCACGAGCCAAAAAGACATCCGATTCGTCTGCTGTGAAAAAGAATTCCCGTACCAAGAAGGCTGCCGTAGCCCAATCGCCCGACGTGCGCCAAGAAGAGACTTCGTTTGCGCCGGTCACGGAGGAACAGATTCGCCAGCGCGCTTACGAGCTGTTCTTGCAGCGCGGTGGATTCTGGGGGAACCCAGAGCAGGATTGGTTTCAGGCTGAGGCTGAAGTGCACGGCCGCCATGTCTCATGAGCATGCGCTTCTGGTATCGTAGGTGCCACTTCGAGCGATCGAATTGAAGCAAATACTTCTGATCGATGATAATGCCACGCAACTGGGGGTGCGAGGAGCTATCTTGCGCGCTTCCGGCTTCGACGTTGCTTTCGCTAACAGCGCGGAAAGCGCGGTAGTTCTGCTGCGTTCGGCACCCCTCCAGTTTGGCCTTATCATCAGCGACCACTTTCTCACCGGAACCACGGGAGTTGACGTGGTTCGCCAGGTGCGCTCGTTTCTTCCTCTTATCCCGATCGTTATCATCAGCGGCATGCTCGACCTCGCGCCGGAGTACGAGGGACTAAACGTGATCGTGCGCCAAAAACCGATTCCGCCGCCCGACCTCATCGCATTGGCCAGCAGTCAATTCCGTGCCGCCTGAGAAAATCGTGTAAGTCGTTTCGTTGGGGCCACCGTCAAAGCTAAATCAAACTTTGGCTTCGGCCTTGCCGCCGCCTCTGACCTGTGCAATTTTGTCTTGATCAGAAAAATGGCCCGCCTAATGGCGAGCCTTATCAGGAGACCTTACCCCGGCTATTCCTTGCAATCGGGAATTCACCAGCGCTTAGCGGATTGAGAATAGCGCCGAGTACACCCTTTCTAAAGCCTTTCCGCCGGCTTAAGCGGGCTTAAATGGCATGCGGCTCTCGAAACGGAACCGTGCCAAATCGGTTCCAAACGCGGTCGCAAGCGACTTTCGTTGATTAATAATCGGGAGCGGTTGCTCTAGCTTGCACTTTCTGAAACAATACAACTATTACGGCAGCGGTTTGCCGTCCCGTTCTCATGCCCCAAATCGGAAGCTATTGTTTGTTGTTGGCGCTGGCCTTGAGCGTCTATACCTTTGCCGCCGGAATTATCGCTGTCTTTCGTGGCGATGAACGACTCGGCGAAACTGCCCGCCGCGCCGGAATTGCCGTTTTCATGGCGGTCACCGCCGCTTCCCTTGCCTTGGTGTTTGCGGCGTTCCGCGATGACTTCTCGCTGGCTTACATCCTTCATCACAGCAATCGCGATCTCCCCGTGCAGTACAAATTCGCCGCGCTCTGGTCGGGCCAGGAAGGCTCCTTGCTGTTCTGGTGCTGGCTGCTGTCCAGCTACGGGCTGGTTTTGCGTCTTCGCCACAAGGTGGACACCCGCCTGGTGGCGCACGCTTCCATCATTATTGCGGCGGTTCAGATTTTCTTCCTGCTGCTGGTGAACTTTGCCGCCCACCCCTTTGCCCTGGTGGCGGGCACCATTCCTCCGGACGGCAACGGGCTCAATCCATTGTTGCAGTATCCGGAGATGGTGATCCATCCGCCCATGCTGTATCTCGGCTACGTCGGCATGACCGTGCCGTTTGCCTTCGCGCTGGCGGCGCTGATTATGAAGTATCCCGGCGAGAAATGGATTCACATCACCCGCCGCTGGACGATGGTGGGTTGGGCGTTCCTGACCTGCGGAATTTTTCTGGGCGCGCACTGGGCCTACGCGGTGCTCGGCTGGGGCGGATATTGGGGATGGGACCCGGTGGAGAACGCTTCCATTCTTCCCTGGCTCACCGGCACGGCGTTTCTCCATTCGGTGATGATGCAGGAGAAGCGCGGCATGATGAAGGTCTGGAACATGTGGTTGATTTTCGCCACCTTCCTGCTTTCGATATTCGGCACTTTCCTGACCCGCTCCGGAGTGGTCAGCTCGGTGCATGCCTTCGCGCAATCGGGAATTGGCCCGTGGTTCGTGGCTTTCCTTGCGCTCACCTTCGGCGTGTGCATGTTTTTCTTCGTGCGCAACCGTTCGCACCTGGCGAGCGAGCACCAACTGGAATCGCTGGTCTCGCGCGAATCCAGTTTCCTGTTCAATAACGTGCTGCTGCTGGTCTCCTGCTTCACCGTGCTGTGGGGCACCTTGTTCCCGGTCCTGTCGGAATGGGTTCAGGGCACGAAAGTCACGGTCGGGCCGCCGTTCTTCAACAAGGTCAACGTTCCCATCGCCATGGTTCTGCTGGTGCTCACCGGAATCGGGCCGCTGCTGGCCTGGCGTAAAACGTCGCTGGAAAGCCTGAAAAAGAATTTCCTGATTCCGACCATTCTTGCCATGGCCACGGCTGCCGCGTTGATCGTGGGCGGGATGCGCCCGTGGCAAGACATTGCTTATTTCTATTCGCTGATGGCAATCTCGCTCTCCGTGCTCGTCGCCGCCACGATTTGCAGCGAGTTCTGGCGCGGCGGCCGGGTCATTGCCCGCAAGAGCGGGTCGAACATTCTCGCCGGAATGGTGCAGCTCACGCGCCGCAACACGCGCCGCTACGGCGGTTACGTGGTGCATCTCGGCGTGGTCATCGTGATTGTAGGATTCGCCGGAGCAGCGTTTAACCAGGATAAGGAGCAGGAGCTGGGCTACGGCGACCGCATGAGCATCGGACCTTACACCCTTGTCTGCCGCTCTTATACCCAGGACGACAAACCTAACTACAGCAGCGAGTGGGCGATCCTCGACGTGCAGAAGAACGGCAAACAGATCAGGACAATGTATCCCGAACGCCGTTTCTACAAAGCGAGCGAGCAAACCTCGACCATCGTTGCCAATTACTCGACCGCCCGCGAAGACCTGTACCTTGTCTATGCCGGTCAGAATCCGGATACGCACCGTCCGATCATCAAGGCACACCTGAACCCGCTTGTGTCCTGGATCTGGTCGGGAGCCCACATCCTGCTGCTTGGAACCATCATTGCGCTCTTCCCGAGCAGCAAGGCCGCGAAGATGGCTGCCACTGCACCGGAGCGTGAGCGCGCCTTGGCCGAAGTCGCCGGCACGGGTGAGTCAGTGGGAGCCGGAGATTAAATGAAGATGCCGACCACGAACGAGCGCGCGTATAGCAGCCCCAGGCTTTGCCGGGCGGCATGGATTCGCCCGGCGGCGCGGAGAGTGATCCTCGCCTCCACGCTATTCGTGGCCATCGCAGCGACGATGGGCGCAGGCGATACCGATGCGCGTTTCAATCGCCTGGGGCACGCGCTCATGTGCATGTGCGGCTGCAACCAGGTGTTGCTGGAGTGCAATCACGTCGGCTGCACTTATTCCGACCGCATGCGCCAGGAGCTTATGGCCGCCCTCGAACGCGGCGACAGCGACAACCTGGTGCTGCAAGGTTTTGTTCAGAAGTACGGCAACGCGGTGCTGGCGGCGCCGACGACGACCGGCTTCAACCGCGTTGCCTGGATCATGCCCTTCGTAATCTTCACCCTTGGCGTGGCGGGCGTCGTGGCCCTGGTGCGGGCCTGGAAGTCGCGCCCGGCGCCGGCGGTCGCTCACGGCAACCTGACGCCCGAGCAGTTTGACGCCTTCCGCGAACGTGCCCGTAAGGAGACGGAATTTTGATCTCAGCCATGTTTTTCGAAGCTGCGGCGCAGCCCGGAACGAGCGATGCGACGGAGTCGATGATCGTCTTTTTTGGCTGCATCGCGTTTACCCTGCTGCTGGTCTTCTACGTTTTCGCGCCCGTGCGCGTCGAACGTGGCGAGGAAAAGACCCGCCTGGCCTACCTTTACGAACGCAAGGAAGTGATCTACGAGAACCTCCGCGACCTCAGCTTCGAATACAAAGCAGGCAAGCTTGGCGACGCGGATTTCGAGAACCTGCGCACCTCGATGGAGGAGGAAGCCGCCGCCGTACTCGCCGAAATCGATCAACTGGAAAAAACCGCGAAACGCACCGGACTCGCTTCCCTTCCCGGCCGTCCAGATAAGAATGGAGCGAAGGCATGAAGCGTTTTCATAGGCTCTCACTGGTGATTTTTTCGCTCGTGGGCTTAGCGGCTGGCGCGTTCGCCCAGGCCATCACCGGAGTGGTCACCAATGGCACCAATGGCAAGCCGGCGGCTGGCGTCGAAGTGGTGCTCGTCGATCCCATGCAAGGAATGGCCGAGCTAGTCAAGGCCAAGACGGACCAGCAGGGAAGGTTTTCTCTCCAGGCAGGCGCTGCAGAAGGCCCGCGACTGGTGCGGGCGACGCGCGACGGCGTGAACTATTTCCGCATGGCGCCTCCCGGAACCAGCAACGTCAGCCTAGACGTCTATGACGCCGCCAAGAAGGTCGAGGGCATAGAGGGCACGGCGGACGTGATACGGGTTCAAGCGCAAGGCTCGACCCTTCAGGTTGTGGAACTGCTTGCGGTCAATAACGTCTCCTCGCCGCCGATGACTATGACTGCGGACCATGGATTTGAAGTGGCGATGCCTCCGGGGGCGCAGCTCGGCGGCGCCGACGCCCAAGGCCCGAATGGTCAGCCAATCACGATTTCTCCGCAGCCGCTCGCGCAAAAGGGCCACTACTCGATACCTTATGCGCTCAAGCCCGGCGAGACACGCTTTCAGCTCGCCTACGAACTGCCTTACAACGGCGAGGCGAGTTTCGCGCCCGCCCTGCTGCACTCGTGGAAGCATGTGGTCCTCGTTCTTCCCGCGAGCATTAGCTTCAAACCGAAGAACGCGGCCCTGTTCCAGCACATGGACGATCAGGCCGATGGCAATGTGCAGGTTGCAAGCAACGTCAAGCCGGGACAGGATTTGTCGTTCCGCATCTCCGGGACAGGCAGTTTCCCACAGAGTCCTGAGGAGACGGCACAAGCGGCCGCTCCGAACGCTCGCGACAGCCGTCCGGGCGGCGGACTCGGCCCGCCGATCGACGCGCCCGACGCGCTGGCCAGGTATCGCTGGTTGATTCTTGGAGCCTTGGCCGTGGTGCTTGCCGGCGGAGCCTACATCTCGGTTAGTCGTGCGCCTAAGCCGGAAGCCGCCGCCGAAACCGCGCCGGAAACGCCCGCGCCGACAACCTCGAGCGTGGCCGCTGACGGCCAAGCCCTGCTCGAAGCCATCAAGAACGAACTCTTCCAGCTCGAGATCGAGCGACAGCAGGGGATCCTCTCTGAGGAAGACTACGAGAAGCAGAAGAATGCGCTCGACCAGACCCTCAAGCGCGCGCTCGCCAGAGTCAGCCGAAACCACGTATGAAAGCGGGCACATCGGCCTGCTTCGCTTTCCGTTCACTCGCCGGAGTGCGTAAAGCGATGGCACGACGGTAACCTCGGAACGGCTGCGATTTCCATTCACTATCGAGTGCCGCATCCAGTAGAATACGTATAGCGGAATGTCTTCTACGATTTCACGAACCATGGCTGCGACGGCGGCGCAACTGGAAAATGCGCTCCGCCTGATTATTCGCGGCAAGGATGATGTTGTCCGGCTCGCCCTCGTCTCCATTCTGGCGCGCGGGCACCTGCTGCTGGAAGGCGTGCCCGGTGTCGGCAAAACCACCCTGGCTCATGCCCTGGCCTGTGCCATCGACTGCGATTTCCAACGCATCCAGTTCACCAGCGACATGCTGCCCAGCGATGTCCTGGGCATCTCCATCTACTCGTCCGTCGAGCAGAAGTTCGAGTTCAAGCCGGGGCCGATTTTTACCAACATCCTGCTGGCCGACGAGATCAACCGCACCACTCCCAAGACGCAATCCGCGCTGCTGGAGGCGATGAACGAGCGCCAGGTAACGGTGGATGGCCACTCGCATCCGCTGCCGAAGCCTTTTCTGGTGATCGCTACCCAGAACCCTGTCGAGCATCACGGCACTTATCCGCTTCCCGAGTCGCAGATGGATCGCTTCATGCTGCGGGTGCGCATGACCTACCCCGAAGCCGAAGGAGAGCGTGAAATTCTGCGCGGCCTGGCCGGCGCCGTTCGTCTCGACGAGTTGAAGCCGGTGTTGAAAGCCGACGACATTATGGCGCTGCAAGAGGAAGTGCGCCTGGTGCAGGTCGATGATTCCCTGCTGGACTACGTGTTGCGCATCGTGCAGCGCACCCGTGAGAGCGAGCAACTGGCGCTGGCCGTCTCCCCGCGCGGCTCGCTCATGCTTTACCATGCGGCGCAGGCCATGGCTTACCTTGAGGGCCGCACCTTCTGCAAACCTGACGATTTCAAGCGGCTGGCGATTCCCGCCTTCGCTCATCGAGTCGTGCTCAGCAACCGCACGGCCCTGTCCATCAAGCGCTCCGAACAGGCTGAACACATTCTCCGCGACCTAATCGATAGCGTTCCGGTACCGATTTAGCTCCCGGGACGCTGGCTCGGTTACATAGATTGCGGACACACTCTCCGCAGTGCGCACAGAATCTCTCTCGCCCCTCCGGCCGCGCTGGGGATGACACTTCCATTTGGAATAGGGAAACGATCTTTTGCGCCTTTCGTGCCCGAAGGTATTACCAAATATTCACTCGGATTTAACGCTTAGGCGCGGAGATGCTGCGGTAAAATGTTTTGTAAGGAAGTAAGCGAGTGTGTTGCGAAAGCTGAAGGTGGAGTCCTCCCGAGCTGCGCTGCACGTGGGGAAGCGAGCTGGGAAATCCCGCCACAGAGCTGCACTCGGAGTTCGGCTGCTTTAGGGATTTATCGCGAGTATGTGCTCTCGATTTTGTCGCAGAGGGTCGCTTTCAAGAACGAAAGTCGGCATCCTATTGTTCAATAACTACCCAGATAGCAGCCGGCAGAAAGACACATTCTTAGTAGGGAGGAGTTGAAATCTAATGCTGTCAAAGTGCGCTAACCCTTTCTGCCCGAACGAGTTCCTCTACTTTGGCGAAGGCAAAGTATTCGTCATTCCACGAGAAGGATTGACCTCCGCTGGCCACGGCAATCATGGTAAGAAGCGCACCCGCACTGAACATTATTGGCTCTGCTCCAGTTGTGCCAGCAAGTTTACCATCGCCGTGGACTCCACGCACACCATAAGGGTCGTTCCTCGGCGGCGGGATGAAGATGCCGAACGGGCCACTGCCTGAGGTTCCGCAGAAAGTAATTCGGTTGGATTTTGTGCGTGCTTTTGCAGGGGGTTCTACGCCCTGGGATGCCCGGCCGGAACTTCCTCGGCGGCTGGTGAAAACGTGGCCTGCGGAGAGGAGTCGTACTTACCCGCAATGCTATTCCAGCGAATCTTGAACATGTCCAGCAGCATGCTCATGCCATCGCAGACCGGGTTGATTTTCGAGCGCTCGTCGTGCGCCCAGGCGACGGGAACCTCTTCCGTAGTGTAACCTCGCAGCCTCGCCAGAAACAGGATTTCAGGATCGAATCCCCAGCGCTGAATGGTTTGTCTGCCAAAGATATCCCTGGCGACCTGCTGCTTAAAGGCCTTAAACCCGCATTGCGTGTCCTTGAATTTGAGCCCGAGCACGAACCGCGGAACCAAATTGAAAACCCTGCCCATAATCTGCCGAAGAATCGGCTGGCGCGTGGTTTGCAGCTCCGCCTTTATCCAACGCGAGCCGATCGCGATGTCGCTTCCCCGGCGAATCGAGTTCGAACAGTTTCGAAGCTTCTTCAATCGGCGAGGAGAGATCGGCATCGGAAAACAGTACCACCGCGCCCCTGGCGTGCAGAACCCCATTGCGCACCGAATAGCCTTTGCCACGGTTCGCGGGATTTTCCACGAGGCGGATGGTGGTGCTGCCGCCGGCATAATCGCGAACGAGTTCGGCGGTTTGGTCGCGCGATCCGTCATTGACCACCACGATCTCGGCCGCCCAGCCTTGCTGCCGGATATAGGCGGTTACGCGGTCAAGCGTCGGGAGAATGCGGGCACTCTCATTGTAGGCAGGGATGACGATGCTGTAGTCAAAATTTGTCATTCAGGTGCTTCAACAGGAGATTATAGTTCCAAACGGTTTGCGGGAGGGTTTATTCACGCGGCTTCTTCACTCAAGTTGGGCATGGCGAAAAATTCCTTCACGATTCGCGGATCCCACAAACCGCGTTCCGCCTCTTGCATCATGATTCGCTCGGCCTCTTCGTGCTTATGGGCGGGCTTGTAAGGACGCGCCGTGCGCAGCGCATCATATACATCCACCACCTGCAGGACCCGCGCCAGCAGGGGAATGTCTTCCCCGCTAAGCCTGTCGGGATAGCCGGTGCCGTCCCAGTGCTCGTGATGATGGCGAATGATGGGCAACACCATGCGCAACGAGCGCAGCGGTTTGCAGATGTTCTCGCCGATCTGGGGGTGGCGCTTCATAATTCGCCACTCCTCGACGCTCAGGTTCGTGCCTTTCTTGAGAATCTCGTCCGGAATCGCGATTTTTCCCAGGTCGTGCAAATAACCTCCGCGCTTCAGCGCAACTTGGGAATCCCAATCGAGTTTAAGATGTTCGCCAAGCTGACTGGCGTAACGAGCCAGCCGTTCACAATGCCCCTCGGTATAGGGATCACGCGATTCCACGCTCAGCCCCAAGCTACAGAGCACCGCCTCAACATTATCGAGCTCGTCCGTATAATCCTTCAATTTCAGCAAGGATTGGACGCGCGCAAACAACTCTTCAGGAAAAACCGGCTTATTCAGGAAGTCGTCCGCCCCAGCTTCGATGCCGCGGATCTTGTCTTCGCGGTCGCTCAGCCCGGTAATCATCACCACCGGGATCAAACGCGTAGCATGATTCTCTTTCCACTCCCGGCAAAGCTCATAGCCGGATCTGTCCGGCATGATGACGTCCAACAGGACCAAGTCCGGCGGATGCTCCCGCATCTCGGTTTCCGCCTCGCCGGCGTTATTGGCGGTGACCACGTCGTAGCCGCGCCGCGTAAGCAACTCCTTCATCAACAACGTGTTGTGTTGGTTGTCATCCACCACGAGGATGCGCGCTAAACGCCTGCGAGCGACTGCGTCGGCCATGTTGTAATTATGAGTCTTTTGTGCCTGCGATGGTTGTATGTGGCGGCACTCTTTCCGCGCCATCGGCGCTTCGGTCTTGCTCATCCGGGGGTGCCCGCAGTAGGCTGAACGCATGCGCTCCAGACTCTGCTTGCTTGTGATTATAGCTTCGCTGGCCGGTACGGCCTTGGCCGCCAAGCCGCATGTCGTCAGCTTCGGCAAAGTGCTTCCCGTCAAGCTCTTCATAGGGCCCGGGGAAGATCACACGGTCCCCATGAACGTGCGCGCCCTGCTGGTGGATGGCAACCCGAAGGAGTTTACCACCGGCGAACTTCACAGCGTGACCGACCGCCTCTTTGTCGTGCGGCGCGCCTTCCGGGTCAACGACAACCTGCCCGGAGAGCAGGGAAAGATGCCGCGCTGGGTGTGGCAGCGCGGCGGCTGGCTCATGGTCGACCGCATCACCGCCCGCATCACGCAGCTCAGTTTGCCTCTTTTTGACCCTTTTTATTCCCAGGCAAGCTGGTTCCGCGATTATTCCGCTTACTGTGGCGTGTCCGATAACGGGGAGAAAGTCTATACGGTTGTCGTCCAGTTGGGACGCAAAAAGCCGGTGCTGCGGCAGGAGATCGGCGCCGCCTCCCAGGGCGAGGAGCCTGACTCGGATTGCGCGGCTCCAACTTGGGAGAAGAATCCGGCGCGCGTGACTTTCCATCCCAAGCGCGGCGAGCCATCCAGTTTCGTCGTCCGCGGCCACGCGGCCGATGTTGCTCCCGGCTCCTCGGAAGAAGAGGAGTAGCAGCCTTTCGAAAGCTGCGAGGCGCGGGAAAAAAGCCGGGCCAGTCGCTAAGACTGGTCCTGCTTGTTGTTGGAGCTTCGTCTTACGCGCGAGCCATCTACGCCAACTGTGGTGGAATGGCCGCAGTGCGGTTCGCAGATGCAGATTGCCCGAATCAACACTTTCGTTTATAACTCGATTAACCCCGATTATTGTTCAACATCAGGCGGACGCTCAATGGATTTAAACTCGCGCTCTTCCCACTCAGTCCATGCCTCCAAGCCGTTATGGCGCAGAGGGTATGTTCAGGTTCTGGTCGCGGCCGCCGCCGGAGCGGCCATGGGCGGCATCTGGCCGCAGGCCGGCATTGCCGTCAAGCCCCTGGCCGACGGTTTCATCGCGCTCATCAAGCTGAGCATCACTCCGCTGATTTTTCTCGTGGTCGCCACCGGGGTAGCGCAGGTTGGCGACATGCGCAAGGTTGGGCGAATCGGACTGAAGGCGCTGATTTACTTCGAGATCATCACCACCTTCGCGCTCTTGATGGGCGCAATCGTCGGTAATGTGGTCAACTTTGGCGCAGCCGTCCAGCGGCCCTCGGCAACGCAGGCGGCCTCGGCCGCCCATTATGCAACTGCCCATGCTCAATCGTTGTCCCAGTTCCTGTTCGCGATGGTTCCCGAGAACCTGTTCGGCGCCTTCGTACACGACAATGTGCTGCAGGTGCTCGTCATCGCGCTGATGGTTGGGGCGGCCACGGTACGGCTCGGCGAAGCGGGCGTTGCGATTCGCCGCGGAATGGAGCGGTGCATCAGCCTCGTCTTCGGAGTGGTCAACATCATCGTGATGACCGCTCCCATTGGCGCCTTCGGCGCGCTTGGATTCACGGTCGGCCGCTTCGGGGTTCGCACGCTTTACGCTCTGGGCATGTTCGTAGGAACCGCATGGCTTACGCTGGCCTCCCTTATGTTTGTCGTCTTCGGCGTGGTATGCAGGCTCTGTGGTGTCCGCCTGCTCGATATCATGGGACGCCTCAAGCAAGAGCTGCTGGTGGTGATCGCCACCTCGTCTTCGGAAACGGCCATTCCAGGCATGATGCAGAAGTTGCAGGCTTCGGGGATATCGCGGACCACCCTCGGGCTCGTCATCCCCACGGGCTACTCGTTTAACCTGGACGGGGTAGCAATTACCTTGCCCATGAGTTGCCTGTTCATTGCTCAGGTCTATGGTATCCACCTGGATCTTCGCCAGCAGATCACCATGTTCATCCTGATGCTGTTCACCTCGAAGGGTGCGGCCGGCGTTACCGGAGGCGCTTTCGCCGCGCTGGCCGCCACCGTGGTCGCCAGCGGCTTGCCCGCCGAAGGGCTGGCCCTGCTGCTGGGCGTTGACCGATTCATGTCTCAGGGTCGCTCCATCGTCAACACGGTTGCCAATGCAGTCGCTTCGGTCGTGGTCGCCAAGTGGGAGGGAGAATTCGATGCGGTGGCGTGGAAGACGTACCGGGAGAATCTTGACGCCGGAACCCTCGCGCAGGTGGCGGTATCGGCGGGGACTAAAAGCTAGCAGAGCGCCAAGCCTGCGGCTGGCCCACGCGCGTTGTTTGGCCTCCGCTTCGCCGCGCGAAATATGACGCCTCCGGATTTAAGTTACTTGAAAGACGAAAAGTTCAGGAGACTCAAATATGGAAAGTCCATCATCCCGCTGGGTTAACGACCCCCGCCCGCGCATTGCGCTGCTGATGGGAGATTGCACCGGCATAGGGCCGGAACTGGTCGCCAAGGTACTCGATGGCAAGCGCCTGGACGAGGTCGCACGGCTGGTGGTGGTCGGCGACACGCGCGTGCTGGAGTCGGGATGCGCGACGCCGGCGTCGAGCCGCGCTGGCTGAAGGTTCCGCCGACGGCGATCGACTGGTCATCCGGCGCGGTGCCGGTGGTCGATCTTGGCAACATCGATCCCGCGAGGTTCGAGAGGGGAAAGATTTCCGCGGAATCGGGCAAGCTCACCGGCGATACGCTGGCCTATGCCATCGAGATGTCGAAGCGCGGCGAGGTTGACGCCATCACCTTCGCTCCGCTGAACAAGCGGGCGATGTTCGATGGCGGCTGGCGCTTCCCGGACGAACACAAGATGTTCGCCCACCTGCTCGGCCACCAAGGCTACTTCAGCGAAATGAACGTGCTTGACGGGCAGTGGATGTCGCGCGTGACCGGACACGTCGCCCTGCGCGAAGCGCTCGACCAGATCACGCCGCAACGCATCCGCGAAGCCATCACCCTGGCCGATACGATGATGCGCCGCGCCGGCATCGAGAACCCCCGCATCGCTGTCAACGCGCTCAATCCGCACGGCGGCGACCATGGCCTGTTCGGCCGCGAGGAGATCGAATTGATCCGCCCGGTGGTCGAGGAGATGGCGGGCAAAGGGATCAACTGCACCGGTCCCTATCCACCCGACACCATCTTCCTACGGGCGTTCGCCGGCGAGTTCGACAGCGTGGTTTCCATGTACCACGACCAGGGCCAGATCGCCACCAAGTTGCACGGCTTTCACCGCGGAGTGACGATCACCGCCGGACTGGTAACGGTCTTCACCACGCCGGCGCACGGGACCGCGTTCGACATCGTCGGCAAAGGCGTCGCCAAGCCGGGAGCGCTGGAGAACGCGCTGCTGCTGGCGGCGCGGCTGGCCGGCAGTCGCCCTGCCGAGAAGAAAGCTTAGAAACAATCTGGTGGAGCACCCTTAAGCAGTTGCGAGATGCCACCGTACCAATAGTGGCTGTATTTCAGACGGTCGCAAAAGGCGCCCAGGAATCCACCTTTGCCCGGTTTCTCCTTAGGCCAACTTTGGTCCAGCAGTCTCCAAGCGAGATTCGGATTACCCGTGTAGATGAAGTTAAGCATTTCCTTCCAAAGCTGAGGAGGCACTCCAGAACTCCACTCATCATCTGCACGAACATCCTCCACCGCCGATTTAAACTGCTCGTCGGTTGCAGGTTTCCTCATGAGGTCCAACGCCAACTCGTAACGGAGATCGCCGTTGCCATACCTTTTCGGGCGGAGAATCACTCTCGGGGCAGGTGATGACGCAAAGCTTGTGCGCCAGTATGCGAATATCCAATCGTTGCTGATAAACACGTACTTGCCGTCATGATTTATGTCTTCAAAGTGGGCTAAACCGGAGTCTCCGGCGTCAATCCGAGAAGCGATCTTGAAGGTCTTGCCAAGTTCAAGAACGATAAAGCTGAAACAGCAGTGGGCACCACCAGACCAAGCAGAAACGATGAGGTTTGGTATCCCATTTCCTGTGATGTCGGTTCCAACCTTTATCTCCGGAATTGGTGGAAATCCCTTCAGGTTCTTGCCATTGATGTTGTTGCCGATATGATACTTCGTGGCGCCTGTCTCACTGTGGACGAGAATTCCGGACTTGCGAACTTCGAAACAGCCTTCAAAATCTTCGGATCGAACTGTTCGAATGACGTAATCGGCGAACGTAACTTTCTCTTCGTCTGAACCAAGAGATGGGCACGGCAGCTCGGCGGCAGCCGAAACGGCGCCGAAGGAAAGGAGGAAAAGGAGAACGGCAACGATTCGGTTCAAGTCAGCCTCCGATCAAGCCTACCGGGGCCCCTACTCTAGGGCCTTGCCAGATGTACCTCGGACCTCGGAGCCAAGGTTAGCCTCGCGCCTCTTCGATGCCGTGGGCAATGCGGATCATGGTGCTCTCGTCGAAGTGTTTGGCCATGATCTGCACTCCGATGGGCAGGCCTTCACGGGTGTTGCCGCAAGGCACGGACATCCCCGGCACGCCGACCAGGTTGGCGGTGACGGTAAAAATGTCGCTCAGATACATTTCGACAGGGTCTTCGGTTTTTTCGCCGAGTTTGAACGCCGGTGTCGGTGTGACCGGAGTCAGAATGGCGTCGACCCGGGTGAAGGCCTGCTGGAAGTCGCGCGCCAGCAGGGTGCGCACCCGCTGCGCCTTGAGGTAATAAGCATCGTAGTAACCGGCGCTGAGCGCGTAGGTGCCAAGCATGATGCGCCGCTTGACCTCGGTTCCGAAACCCTCGTTGCGGCTGCGCCGGTACATCTCTGAAAGGGTCTGCGCGTGTTCGGTGCGGTGTCCGTAGCGCACGCCGTCGAAGCGCGCCAGGTTCGACGAGGCTTCGGCGGTCGCGACCAAATAGTACGTCGGCACCGCATATTTCGTGTGCGGCAGCGAAACCCGAACCAGCTCGCAACCCGCCGCCCGCAGCTTGTCCATCACGACTTCAATCGCCGTGCGTATCTGGTCATCAAGACCCTTGCCGAAGTATTCCTCCGGCACGCCAATTCTCAACCCCTTCACCGGCTTGCCGATCTCGCCGACGTAGTCCGCGACCGGCACCTCCGCCGAAGTCGAATCGAGCGGATCACGCCCGGCAATCACCTGCAAAACCCTGGCCGCGTCCTTCACCGTCCGGGTCAGCGAACCTATGTGGTCGAGAGACGAGCCGAACGCGATCAGCCCGTAGCGGGAAACGCGTCCGTAGGTCGGCATCAGCCCGACCACTCCGCAGAACGCCGCCGGCTGCCGGATCGACCCGCCGGTATCGGAACCGAGCGCCGCCACCGCCATTCCCGACGCTACGGCCGCCGCCGATCCGCCCGAAGACCCGCCGGGAACGCGCGACAAATCGCGCGGATTCCGCACCGGCTTGTAGCCCGAGTTTTCATTCGACGATCCCATGGCAAATTCATCACAGTTCAATTTGCCAAGCACGACCGCGCCGGCGGATTCCAGCCGGGCCACGGCGGTGCAGTCGTAAGGAGCTATATGGTTGTCCAGGATTTTCGAAGCGGCGGTGGTGCGAACGCCGCGGGTCATCAGAACATCCTTGATTCCGACCGGCACGCCCGCCAGCGGCGGCAGCGCGTCGCCACGCTCCGCCATCTGGTCGATTTCGGCGGCCTTGGCCATGGCGCGGCTCTGCGAGAGCGTCAGGAAAGCGCCAATCTTTTCGTCCTCCGCCGCGATCTTGCCGTAGAAGGTTTCGGCCAGCGCCGTGGCCGTCACTTGTTTGCGCGCGATCAGGTCGCGGACGTCATCAATTGTCAGCAGCTCAATCTTTTTCATCCTACTTTTCGATGACCTTGGGAACTTTGAAATAAACTCCGCCGGATTCAGGCGCGCCCGCCAGGGCGGTCTCGTGCGGCAATCCGGGACGCGCCTCGTCGGCACGCATGGCATAGGCAAAGCGACCGCCGGCAGCCACTTGCGAGCCGGCAAACATGCTGGCCACCTCGGCCAGCGGCGGCACGTCGGAGGTGTCGAGCTCGTTGAGCATCTCAATGTGCTCGAGAATCGAGTTCAGGTCGCGGATCATGCGAACCTTTTCTTCGGCCGTCAGTTCCAGATTCGCCAGATCGGCCACGTACATCACGTCCTGCTCGGTTACTTTTGTTTCCGCCATTTGCTTTCCCGCTTGGGTACACTCGCTGGTCCGCGCCTGCGCCCCGCCTTGGCCACGCTGTTTTCCAAGGTTTTCACCACAGTCGCTGACGCCGCGACCACAAATTCAATTCGTTCGACCCGGATTCTGCTGTACTGGTTCAGCTTCGCCAGGCAGCCGCCACTCAGGTCCTGAAGCTGGTCTCGCCAGCGCGCATCGGGCACTTCGACGCGCAACACGCCGCTGGCAAAGCTCACGGCCCGGGTCCTTTGCGCCACCTGCTTGCCACAGGCAAACTGCCAAGCCTCCACCGGAACCTGCTCGGCGGGCAGGCGATTAAGCGCATCGGCAACAATCTTCTGCAATGTCGAGCGAGCCGAATCCATCCGCACACCCATGCAAGGGCCATTTGCCTTAAGTACTCGATTTTAGCATCCGGACGGATCGATCCCGAGGCGCCAGCCTCAGGGCGCCATCGGATATTGTCGGCGGACGAATTCCATGGCCTCGTCGCGATCGTGCAGTCGTCCTTCGAGTTGAAGGTCTTCCACCGCCGCAAGCATCTCGCTGAAGCGCGGCCCCGGCGCGTAGCCCTCGGCGATGAGATCGTGGCCGGTCAGCAATGGCGCCGGGGACACCTCATCCTCCGGCAGAGTGGCGACCTTCTCCTTCGTGTACTCATAAAGATCGAGCATGCCGTGACTGCCGAGGCAATCGAGACGGTGCAACTCCAGATGTTCGGCGAACTCGGGCAAGCGCACGAAGCGCTTGAATGTCGACTCCTTCATCTTGCGCGCGTCGGCAAAGCGCATGTGATTGGCGACCAGCGCCGCAATCTGCTCGGTGTCGTGATTGCTGAAGCGAAGGCGACGGCAGATCGCTTCCGCCATGCGCAGACCGATCTCGACATGCCCGTCGAAGCGTATGCGGTCGGGAGCGACCCGGAAGGTCGGGGGCTTGCCCACATCGTGCAGCAGCGCGCCCCAGGCAAGCGTGCGCGAACACTTCGGCGGCAGCATCTCCAGCAGCAGCAGAGTGTGAATCCACACGTCGCCCTCGGGATGATACTCCGGCGGCTGTTCCACGCCCTTCATCTTTGCCACTTCCGGCAGAACCCACTCCAGCAGGCCGCTCTCGTCGAGCAGTTCGAAGGCGCGCTTCGCCCGGCCTTCGGTCAGCATCTTGGTCAGCTCGTCGCGAACCCGCTCCCGGCTGACCTGGCGAATGTCTCGCGCCAGCGCGTGCATCGCGGCAAACGTGCGCGGCTCGATCTCATATCCGAAGCGTGCGGCGAAACGAACCGCGCGCAGCAGCCGCAGCTTATCTTCCTGGAAACGGCGCACGGCATCGCCGATGGTGCGCACAATGCCCGCCCGAAGGTCTTCCCTTCCGCCGACAAAATCGAGCACCTTGCCGCCGGGGTCCCCGGCGAGCCCGATGTTGGCTTGCTGGGGTGGTTCGCCGTCGATGGGATCGAGCAGGAGTCCGTTGATGGTGAAGTCGCGCCGCTGCACGTCTTCGCGCGGGCTCCGGGAAAAACTCACCTGATCGGGATGCCGCCCGTCGCTGTAAATTCCATCGTTGCGGAAGGTGGCCACCTCAATGCAGCCCGGATGACTGCCTCCCGGCGCGGAGCACTCGCCGGTGGCTGGCCCGTCCTTTCTCCGCAGGCTGACCGGGACGAGCACGACTCCGAAGCGCGCGCCCACCTCAACCGTGCGCGGAAAGACGCGCATCACCTGCTGAGGCGTGGCGTCGGTGGCAACGTCATAGTCGGCAGGCTCGCGGCCGAGCAGCAGATCGCGCACACATCCCCCGGCCAGGTAGGACTGATACCCGTGCTCGCGGAGAGTACGTACAATCTCGACTGCGGCTGCTTTCATCATGATCTTGATATATTACCTGGAGATAATTATCAACCACGGAGGACAACGGCGGAACACCCCGAGAGCTACAACGTCCAGAAATTCGCGCACTTTGTCCAGAGTGTCATTCTGAGCGACCGAAGGGAGCGAAGAATCCCGGCACGGCGTGGGACTGAAGAACAGCCGAAAGATTTCGCAAAAGTTAGAGCGGCGCGGGGCGGGACAATCTCCTGGGATGCTTCGCTGCGCTCAGCATGACAACCCCAGTTATATCCGAGACACAGCAACAGCTTAACGAGAAGTGTACTCATGGTGCCCCACGTTCGCCCGATTTTGGCTAACGTCGGGTAGTTTCTGAACGTGAGGAACCATCACTTGCTAATGACTTATGCACCACCGGCCCCGGCTACCGCACATCGACGACCTTTTGTTCGACCAATATCACCTTCATGTCCGGATAGTAAAGCATCTCCTTGGTTAACAGTTTGACCACCTTCTGTGGTGGCCCCAAGATTGCCACAACCTCGTCCCTAGTCTGGCCCAATGAAATTGTCTTCGTCGGCGCAGGTGGAGCGGCCGGTTCCGGCTGCTGCGCCGCAGTGGGCTGCGATGCGTCCGAATTCGGAGCCGGAACGGGTTGCTGAGCCACATGTTCAATTGTCATCGGTATGGAAGTGCATATCTCACGGATCGCATTCTCCACCGTGCGCTGCCTGGTCGCCATAACCAAATCTCCGTTGGCGGCGAACAACGAAGCACCATCCACCTTGGAGGTAGCCGAAAGTGCCAACCCCGCTAAGCCGCCGAAGGCAAACATGGCTGATCGTTTGCCACCTTGGCGCCGAAACAGCAGCGTAAAGTCCGCCATATCTTGTCGATTGGTGACCGTCACATGTGGGCAGACCTTGACCAAGTCTGCTTGTATCTCTACAACGCGTGCGTTTGGTCCGCTTTCAACGTGGCCAGCAGCAGCCCTTCCACGAACCACGACGTCCCCCTCATGGAGAGGCTCGTCAGTGACGAAAATTCTGGGTTTATCTTGTGCAGCTGCGGGCGTTGCTCCTGCAGGGGCGGGGCCTGATGGCGCAGCTTGCGGTGCAGAGGCTTGGTCGGCAGCTTGCATCGCAGGAGCATCGGCTGGCGCAGAATGCGGTGTAGGGGCCTGCTGACCAACTAGATACTGTACGGACGCGAAAAGAACCACTAGGAAGAGGGCACAGAATCGCCGCATAACGTCACCTTTTCAGAATTCCTGGTTTTCAGAATGCCCGAACTATATATCACACTAAGGTGTCAAGCACGGCATTTCTTCTTTGGATGGGTCAGGGATCGGTCGAAAGGTTTCAATATGGAACGTTTTCGCCGAACTGCTTCTTCGCGACGCCGAGGCGAATGGCGTTTTCTGCTAAATCAAGGTGGGGCGCGCGCCCTCCGTGGTGAGTCTCGCCGAAGCGTTCTACTATAGAGGCATGGCCTTCATTCTCGGCATCGAGAGTTCGTGCGACGAGACTTCCGCGGCGGTGGTCCGCGACGGAGAAGAGATGCTCTCGAACGTGGTGCTGTCGCAAATCCTGACTCACCAAGCCTACGGCGGAGTGGTTCCCGAACTCGCCTCCCGCGAACACCTTCGAGCCATCGTTCCGGTCGTGCGGCAGGCGGTGGAGCAGTCGGGAGTCGCGATGGAGCACATCCATGCCTTGGCGGTGACCAAGGGCCCAGGACTTGCCGGCGCGCTGCTGGTGGGCCTGAGCTACGCCAAGGCTCTCGCGTTTGCCCTGGAAAAGCCGCTGATTTCCGTCAACCACCTCGAAGGCCATATCCACGCCGTGCTGCTGGAGGCGCGGCAGAACGGCAACGGGCAACTCGATTTCCCCGTGCTCGCGCTGGTCGTCTCGGGCGGGCACACTCATCTCTATCTCGCCGAGCAGGTTGGCTCCGCCTGGCGATACGAGAACGTCGGACACACGCGCGACGATGCCGCCGGAGAAGCTTTCGACAAGGTGGCGAAGCTGCTCGCGCTCGGCTACCCCGGCGGGCCGATCATTGACGCCTTAGCGAAATACGGTGACGCGGCGGCGGTCAACTTTCCGGTGGCGCAGCTCAAGCATCGCGACCGCAAAGATCGCGGCCCCGCACCCTCGCGTCCTCACTTTGATTTCTCTTTCAGCGGCATCAAGACGGCGGTGCTGCGCTACGTGGAAATCGAGCAGATGGCCGCGTCCATCGCGGTTCGGCGGAGCGCTCTGGCACAGCTCGCCAAGCCCGGGGTTGAGGACCTGGTGAAGCACTGCGACCGGCGCACCCTCGATCTGGTCGCGTCGTTCCAGCGTGGCGTGGTGCAGGACTTGGCCGGAAAGACCATGGCGGCAGCCGGTGAATACCAGGCCGCAACCCTGTTGGTAAGCGGTGGAGTGGCCGCCAACAGCGAGCTTCGCCGGGTTTTCGAGCGCGCCGCCGCAGGCGACGGGGTACGGGTGCTGTTCCCTTCCCGCCGGCTTTCGACCGATAACGCCGCCATGATTGCCGCCGCCGCCTATCCAAAGTGGCTGGCGGGCGACTTCGCCGCGGCCGATCTCAGCGCCGAAGCGTCACTTCCCTTGCGATAGCGTACAGACGGGTTGCGCGATTGCTCGCGGACGAGTATCCGCTTCGCCGTCGTGCGGCGGAGTTCATCGCCATTCACTGCAGTGGAATCGATTACGAAGCTTCTTCTTCCGCGCGCTCCTCAATTGCCATGTCTTTCAATTCGCTGGATTCGAAGATCTCACGGCATTCCAAGCATTCAACGAATTCGCTGTCTTCTTGACGGGCGACGATCTGCACGCGCGGATGCTGACACGACTTTTTCATGATTCTGCTCGAGGAAGGGTTGGGTGGTACCGGACGGGATGAACTCATAGAGCTTTTAATCTGATGCCAGCTCCTATGCCGCTGGACACTCGATTGAGCGGTATTTTAGAGAGACTCCGAGCAAAGTCAAGTAACTTTCGCATGAATCGCCGACTCGACGCGGCGTTTTCAGGTTCAAACCTCGAAGCCCGCCAAGTTGTGGGGCGGCTCAGCGGTACGCAATCTCAGTTAGTAGTCTGCCCACGGCCCGGCGCTGCCTTGAAAACCAATTCTTGCGGGTTAATCTGCGACCAAAATTATCGCCAATTTGTAAATAATTGTATTTAAATATCTTAACTACGATTCTCATTTCAAAATAAATTGCTTTTTCGAGTGCTGCCGTGCAACAATCAATCTGCGACTAAAAAGGTCGCAGATTACAGCTTGTACCCCGGAGCCGCTCTGATCGCATGCTGAAACTAACCAAGAAAGCCGACTATGGGTTGATCGCCATGAGGCACTTGGCCGAGCACGCTGCCGTGGGGACCTGCAGCGCAAAGGACCTGGCCGAGCTGTACTCGATTCCACAGGAGGCGCTGGCGAAAATCTTGCAGCGGTTGAAGAAGGCGCGTCTATTGAAGAGCCTGCAGGGCACCAACGGCGGTTATGTGCTGGCGCGTGACGCGCGGGAGATCACGGCTTTGGAAGTGATTCGCGCGATCGAGGGCCCGCTGTTCATCACCTCCTGCAGCACCACCCGGGGCGAGTGTGGCCAGAGCGTGCGCTGCACGGTTCGCGAGCCGCTGCGCAAGGTGAGTCGCACGATTGAGGACGTCCTGGACAAGCTGACGGTCTGGGACTTGACGGAAAAGGCCGAGCGGCAGGACTTGGCGAGCGAATTGGTAATCCTGCGTTGAGCGAGTTTTGGCGAAATTGATTTCGGGCGGGCGCATGCAAGGCGTCGGCCGGGGTCGGCCTACAGATTAGGAGACGAACATTATGGCGGAAGTAAAGAACGAGAGTGCCGGAGTGAAACTGCCGATTTATATGGATAACCACGCCACCACGCGCGTAGATCCGCGTGTGCTGGATGCCATGTTGCCTTATTTTTCAGACACCTTCGGCAACGCAGCCAGCCGCAACCACGAGTTCGGATGGGTGGCCGAGCAGGCGGTCGAGCAGGCTCGCGAACAGATTGCGAAGCTGATCGGCGCAACTCCAAGGAAGTTCATCTTCACCTCCGGCGCCACCGAAAGCGACAACCTCGCGATTAAGGGCGTGGCCGAGATGTATCGCGAAAAGGGCGACCACATCATCACCCAGGCCACCGAGCACAAGGCGGTGCTGGACACCTGCAAGCGGCTGGAGAAACACGGCTTCCGCGTCACCTATCTGCCGGTGCAAAAGGACGGCCGCATCGATCTCGACGACCTCAAGCGGGCGCTGGACCGCGAAGACGATCCTGGTTTCGATCATGCACGCCAACAACGAGATCGGCGTCTTGCAGCCGGTGCGCGAAATCGGCCAGATCTGCCACGAGCGCGGCGTGCTCTTCCACACCGACGCCGTGCAGAGCGTGGGCAAGGTTCCCTTCAACGTCATCGAAGATCACGTCGATCTGCTTCGATCACCGCGCACAAGATTTACGGGCCGAAGGGCGTCGGCGCGCTCTACGTCCGGCGCAAGAATCCGCGCGTGCAGCTTGGTCGCGCAGATCGACGGCGGCGGGCACGAGCGCGGCATGCGTTCGGGCACGCTGAATGTGACCGGCATTGTGGGTCTCGGCAAGGCCTGCGAGATCTGCCATGCACGAACTGAGCGCGGAGACGGCAAAGCTCACGGCGCTGCGCGACCGGCTGAAAGACGCAATTTTGTCCAACTTGGATGAAGTTTACGTCAACGGCTCGATGGAGCACCGCGCTGCCCGGCAATCTTAATATCAGCTTCGCCTATGTCGAGGGCGAATCGCTGCTGATGGGCATCAACGACATCGCGGTTTCCAGCGGCTCGGCTTGCACTTCGGCCACGCTCGAGCCCTCGTACGTGCTCAAGGCGCTCGGCACCGGCGACGACCTGGCGCACAGCTCGATTCGCTTCGGCCTTGGGCGCTTCAACACCGCAGGCCGAGGTCGACTACGTGGCGAAGCGCGTGGTGGAAACCGTGAAGCGGCTGCGCGAGCTCTCGCCGCTGTACGAGATGGCGAAGGACGGCGTCGACCTGAAGAAAGTGCAGTGGGCGGCCGAACCCAGCTCCCATTAAGGGAAAGGCTTGCCGCCAAGCCAAAAAATTTGGCGGCGCGGCGTACGCCGGGCGATCTATATAGCAGGCGTACGCAACTGGATTACGGGCCTTCGGCTCGAGCAGGAGAATACGGATGGCTTACAGCGATAAGGTGCTCGATCACTACACGAACCCGCGCAACGTCGGCGCGCTCGACAAGGCGAGTGCTGAAGTTGGCACCGGCTTGGTGGGAGCGCCGGAGTGCGGCGACGTGATGAAGCTGCAAATCAAGATCAACCCTGAAACCAACGTCATTGAAGACGCCAAGTTCAAGACCTTCGGTTGCGGTTCGGCGATTGCTTCCTCCTCGCTGGCGACGGAGTGGGTCAAGGGAAAGACCGTCGATGAGGCGTTGCAGATCAAGAACAGCGATATCGTCCGTGAGCTGTCGCTGCCGCCGGTGAAGATCCACTGCTCGGTATTGGCCGAAGACGCCATCCGGGCCGCGATCAGCGACTGGAAGAAGAAACAGGGGCGCAACGGCTCCAACGGCAACGGAGCGGGCAAGTAACGGACGAGGATTGAGGCGGCGCATGCCGCGCTTTGGGGAGAGGCTCATGACAAACATCAATCAACCCTTGCCAACGGCAGCACCCGTCAAAGGCATAGAGGTCACGCCGAAGGCCATCGAACACATCCGCATGGCCATGGAAAAGGAAGGCATTGCGGCGGCCGAGGGTGGACTTCGCCTGGGCGTGCAGGGCGGCGGCTGTTCGGGAATGAGCTACGTCATTCGCTTCGATACCCAGCCGCGTGAGCGCGACCGGGTCTTTCAGTTCGGCGATGTGCGGGTTTTCATCGATCCGAAGTCGTTCGTGTATCTACACGGCATGACGCTGGACTGGACGGAGTCGCTGATGCACAGCGGCTTTGCCTTCATCAATCCGAACGCGCAAAAGAGCTGCGGATGCGGCTCCTCGTTCTCATAATTTTTTAAATTCAAGGGCGATCGGGGCGCGAGAGTGCCTCGCGGCGCAGCCAAGCCGGGGCAAGAGAGAACGAAGATTCCCCTGCCGATCGAAACAGGAACTGCTGATGATTCAAAAACCGACAGCAATATCGGTCGAAAAACAATCGGGCAAGGGGCATCAGTGCTGGTCGTGCGGAGACATGCGCGCAGCCCACTTTTGCGACTCCTGCGGCCATCTGCAACCTCCGCAACCGGCGGACTTCTTCGCCTTCTTCGGGCTGCCACACAAGCTCAACGTCGACCGATCTTTTCTGGAACGCGAGTTCCATGCCTTGAGCCGCAAACTTCATCCCGATGGCTATGTTCGTTTCAGCCCGCAAGAGCAGTCCTGGAGCCTGGAAAAAACTTCGCAGCTCAACGATGCTTACCGCACGCTGCGCGACCCTATCTCGCGCACCGAATACCTGCTCAAAAAAGAGGGCGTTGAACTGGACGAGCAGTCCAAGCAGGCAACCGAGAAAGCTCGTTCCACCGGCATCCTGAAAAAGCAGGGTGTGCCTTCGGATATGCTGGAGGAGGTTTTTGAGCTGAATATGCAGCTTGAAGAAGCGCGCATGAACCGGCAGGCGGGCGAGCACGACCGGGCCCTGAACGACGAGTTGCAGGCCACAAAGCTCCACCTGGAGCAAAAATACGACGCTTTGATGGACGAGCTGAAAGGCTGCTGGAACGAGTGGGACGAGATGATCGACCGCGGCGGCCCGGACGAAGAGCGCACGGTTTTATGCCAAAAGATGACGGACGTGCTCAATCGCCGCAGCTACGTTCGTAATCTCGTGCGCGACGTAAACGAAGTCCTGGAAGCGTGAAGCTCGCGACAAGGCAAAGAGATATGAAGACCAGCGATCCTAAAGACTATCCTTACGTCACTCGCCTGGACCTGCGCTACCAGCCGCTGGAGGTGATCGACGAAAAGGCGCTCGCCGATGCCTGCCTTGACAAGTGGTTCAACCAGACGCTGTGCAAAGTGAACGAGTCGGTGGTTCGCCTGGGGGTGATCGAGGGCGAGTACCACTGGCATCAGCACACCGACGACGACGAATTTTTCTACGTGGTCGAAGGAAGATTGCTGATCGACCTCGAAGATAAGACGGTCGAGCTTGCGCCGCGACAAGGATTCGTCGTACCCAAAGGGGTCCTTCATCGCACCCGGGCGCCGCGGCGAACCGTGATTTTAATGGTGGAGAACGCCGGAATCGTGCCGACCGGAAACTGAGCGGAAGGCCGGGGCGTCTCCATCGAAGAGAAATTGTTCTCATGCCAAGCGAACGCGTAGTCGGTATCGATCTCGGAACCACGAATTCGCTGATCGCCTACATGCAGTCGGAAAGTCCTGTAATCATTCCCGGCGAGGACGGATCGAATCTGGTGCCGTCGATTGTGGCGCTCGATTCCGAGTCTCATATCGTGGTCGGCAATCCCGCGCAGAAATTTCTCGCCTCCACTCCCGAGCGCGCGGTTTACTCGGTCAAGCGCCTGATGGGACGCGGCGTCGAAGATGTTCAGGGCGAGCTGAAGCTGTTCCCTTTCCGGCTGGCGGACGATCTTGTCCCGGGCGAGGTGTTGCGCATCAAGCTGGGCGAGCGCACTTACACTCCGCCGGAAATTTCCGCCTACATCTTGCGCCAGCTCAAGCGCAATGCCGAGCGCTTCTTCAATGCTCCGGTCAAGCAGGCGGTGATTACGGTTCCAGCCTACTTCAACGACGCGCAGCGGCAGGCCACGAAAGACGCCGGACGTATCGCGGGGCTTGACGTGCTCCGCCTGGTGAATGAACCGACCGCCGCTTCGCTCGCTTACGGCCTGCACCAGAAGAAGAACGGAACCATTGCCGTCTACGATCTGGGCGGCGGCACGTTCGACATTTCGATCCTGAAGTTGTGCGACGGAATTTTTGAAGTCATGGCCACTAATGGCGATACTCATCTCGGCGGCGACGACATCGATAATTTGCTGATCGCCATCGCCCTCGAAGATATCCAAGGCGACCTCGACATCGATTTCCGCCCTCATGGCGAGGCCGTGCAGTTGATTCGCCACGCCGTCATCGATGCCAAGATCGCGCTGTCGTCCAAGCCGGCCGCGGCCATCAACGTCACTCTCCCGGGCGGGCACAAATACGAGCGGGAAATCACCCGCGAGCAGTTCGAACTGCTCATTCGACCCATTATCGAACGCACCGCCGGACCCTGCAAGCGGGCCATGAAGGACGCGGGAGTGAAGCCCGAGCAGATAGACGAGGTGGTTCTCGTCGGCGGGTCCACGCGCATCCCCAGGTGCGACAACTGGTGAGCGATTTGTTCAAGCGCGAACCGCATTGCGAGCTCAACCCCGACGAAGTGGTCGCCCTCGGGGCGGCGGTTCAGGCCAACATTCTCGGTGGCGGGTCGAAGGCGACAGCGGAGATGCTGCTGCTCGACGTCACTCCGCTCTCGCTCGGCATCGAGGCGCTGGGCGGGGTGGTGGCCAAGATTATTCATCGCAACTCCACCATTCCGGCTTCGGCGACCGAGCATTTCACGACCGGCGTCGACGGCCAGACCAACGTCGCCATCCACGTGGTGCAGGGCGAGCGCGAGCTGGCGAAGGATTGCCGTTCGCTGGCGCGCTTCGATTTGAAAGGCATTCCGCCGATGCCGGCCGGGCTGCCGCGCATCGAGGTGAGGTTCCTGATCGATGCCAACGGCATTCTGCACGTCTCCGCGCGCGAACAGCGCAGCGGCAAAGAGGCGGAGATCGAGGTGCAGCCCAGCTACGGACTCTCCGACGAGCAGGTCGAGAGCATGATTCTCGAATCGTTCGATTACGCCGAGAAGGATTTGCTCGATCGGCAGTTGATTGAGGCGCGCAACGAAGCGGAAACGATTCTGAGCGCTCTGAAAAAGGGAAAGCAGAGTCCGGCTTTCCAGCAGCTTGGCCCGCGCGAGCGGGAGCAAGTATGGCTGTGCGAGCGGGAGCTGAAATCGGCTCGATTGCAGGATGATCCGGGCAAGGTGCGTGCCGCCATCGACGCTCTCAATCAGGCAACGCTCCGCCTGGCCGAACTGATGATGGACACCGCCGTGAGTTCGGCTTTGCGGGGCAAGACCATGGAGACGGCCGATCTCGGCGAAGGACCATCGGCGCCGCACCCCATCGGCAAAGCGGAATTTGAGTAGCGGCGAAGCGGACCGCGCGCCGGCGCATTACTTGGTGGTTGAGGTTTGCATGGAAGATCAGAATAAGCAGTCGGACCAGCACGCTGCTGCGGCTACGGTCGAAGCGGGGGCCAACACCGTCCGTGTGACTTTTTTGCCCGGCGACCAGTCGGTCGAATACGAGCACGGCGATCTTGGTTACCAGGAGCACGGCAAACCAGAGTCGCTGCTGGATGTGGCTATCAACTTCGGAATCCACCTTGAGCATGCCTGCGGCGGAAACTGCGCTTGCACGACCTGTCACGTGGTGGTTCGCCGGGGCCAGGAACTGCTGAGCGAGATCGATGAGGAAGAAGCCGACCGGCTCGACATGGCCGCCGACCTGCAACTGCATTCGCGCCTTGGCTGCCAGGCGCAGATTGTCAAGCCGGGAGAGATTGTCGTCGAAGATTCCCTCGTGGAATCGCAACTACGTCTCCGAGCGCGGCGATACGAAGTAAATCCGGACTGGCAGAAACTTTCAGGCGGAACTCGGTTTTTTATTGAGTACACGCGCAAGGAGAGAGAGCTATGGCTATCGATCTTCAATGGGGCGATGCTGAAGACCTCGGCATTCTGCTGACTGATAAGTTTCCCACCCGAAACCCCTTGGAGGTCCGCTTCACCGAACTGCACCGCATGGTCGTCGAACTGCCGGTGTTCGCAGACGATCCGAAAGCTTCCAATGAAGCCAAGCTGGAGGCCATACAAATGGCGTGGTACGAGGAGTGGACCGAGCGCCAGGAGTAAATCGCGGGCGGCTGACTCTGCCTTCGAACAAGTCGGACCAACCAAAGGAAACTATGTCGTGCGTGGCGCGGCAACGGCCATCGGTCAAGTCGAGCGCCGAAGCGGTCCGATACACCGGTGCGTTCTTTCTGCGAGTTTCAGGCGATCAAGGTCGGCGCTGGCAAACACCTTGAGACAAACCGCGCAGACAGACACCATCACACCGTTGATAAGGACGCTGCGGTCAAAGTGAGACGGCGAACTGGCCGAGCTCGAACCAAGGTCGTGCATAACTCCTGCACTCTCAGCTTCAACAGAATAGGATAGATTGACATTATATCAATCCATGCCGGACGTCCAGCCCCGATTGTTGTAAGAATTCCTTGACTTCCAAGTATGATCCGCCAAGAGAATGCAAAGCGGCGGCAGGCGACCGGTGTGCGCCGGGAAAAATCCGCGCACAGCCGTCCTCCAACTTCCGGAGCACCCCGACCGCCGGCAAGTGAATCTATGGGGTTCCGATGGCGCGAAGCACGCCGCAGGTCATCGAGAGCCGGCGGCCGGATGACGGTCCCGCAGGGCTACTATTCCGAGAGATTCCACTTCTTCACCAGCGACGCCTTCTGATTCAGCAGCCACTGCTCCCATTGAGCTCTCGCCTTCGCCGGAAATTTCAACAGCACCAGCGATACGAATTTTTCGAAACTCAGCTTCGATTGGGTCGAGCGGACTGACCGAAGCATTTCTTCCATGCTTGAGATTAACGGCATCTCCTTGGTGGAAACCGGCTTCGTGGCAATGCGGACTGACGGTTTTGTTGCGGCGGGGACTGCCGGCGGCTTGCTGGGGCCGGGGACCGCATGGTGCTTTATGAACTGGCTCTTCCAGAAATCGCTGTTCGTCATAGGGAAGTTGACTGGCTACCTTTGCTCTGCCTTGATGATGACCGCGGAATCACGCTTGTGGCTCACCCAATTGGCGCATCTCGCTCCGACTGGCTGGTGGGAGATTCAGCGGGAAAAACAACACTTGTATCGCCGGGCTCCACGCTCTCGGCGCTTGATTCAGCCTGGGGCGCAATCGTGGACGGCGATTGTTGGTCGTTGAAAGCATTGGCGCCTTCGGCTGCAACCCGATGCTGTTCCACCGCCGCAAGGCGCTGGAGCACGTCGTTCGCCGTGTCCTGAATGCGCGTGCTGGGCTTGTGAAACTTGCGAATCGACTTGAAAGCCAAGTGGCACAATGCATAACGGTTCTGAGTTTGCAAAGCGGCAAAGACGATTCGTGCACGCACGGTTCCATCTCCTTGTTCGTCAAGAGTAGTGCCTGGGGCCAATCACGTGTGGATAGAACATTTCCAAACTGCGCCGCACTATGGAACGGGAGTCTCTCTTACCGCGATTATAAATGGGATGCACCCAACGCACACGGCGATGATGCACGTCACAATGCGGGGAAAGAGTGCGTCCGCTCCCGCCAAAGCACGTCCACTACCGTGAGATCTCGTCGTGGTTCCAGCCCCGCAGATCACCTTATCATACGCCCCAAGGAAAGGGGAGTATGTTCGACGGCACGCCCTAGTCCGGGTAGTCCGGTCGCGGCGCGCGCTTATTCGGACGGCAGAAGCGAATGCCAGGACTCGAGGGCGGCGATTTTACGAATGGGCATCTCCGCCGCGAATTGCTTCAATTGACGGCCACTTTCATCGCATTTTCGGAGGCGCCGGCCGGCTCAACGGGCATCCGCGGCACGGGCACCGGGTGCGATCCGCTGCCTCTCCGCGACAGCCGCTCAATGCCGTCAAATACAGTCTCCAGCAGTTCCAGACATCGCACCGACGCACGTTCGGACAATGATTGCACAAAAGAGCCCCTGCTTTTGTCACGTTCGAAATGGCGCTGCAAGCAATCCCCTCCGGAGGTTCGACATCCTGCGACAACGGGCCCTAGGCATGTCATGCAAGCAGCCGAGGTAGGCTGCTCGACAACAACCGTGAGTAGTTGGATGGCAACCTGAGCTGCCCGGTTGCATAAGAGTGGAAGCGCGCGCGCTAGCTTTGTTCCAGGTCTTCTCCGGTGCGCAGAGCGATCGCCGCTGACGCCAGCCGCCTTTGTGGCATTTCGCCATGGAACTCAGATTCGTGGGCCTTTTCCTGGCAGCGCCGGTAGATTGGATGGTCGTGCCGGTCTTCCTTGAAGCTCATGCAGAAGGCGATGAACAGGACAGGCCCGGCTACCACCAGGATGGCGGCAAACACGTCAAGTGCCAGTTTGGAAACCATGGCCGCTCCCTCGAAGTGACCGATGTGGTTGCCCTGAGGCGTGCTACCGCTGGAAGTGCTGGTGCGCGTACAGCACACCGACGGTTAAGGCCGCCAGCCAGGCAACGACCAACTCGACAAGAAACAACGCGGAGCTGTCGTGCGGGTAAAGCTCGAACGTGCGGAGAACGGACGCGGCCGAAAATATGACCAGGATCGCCAATAACGCGAGCGCCGCCAGCGAGGCTGAAACCAACCCCACGCGAACCAGCGCCATCTCTTCCCGTCTCCGCTTCAGCTCAGCCATGGCGACACGATAGAAGAGCCGCAGCCTGGGCGTCCAACGCATTGTTCCGCGCGCAACCATCGAAAATACTTTCACAAAGTTTGTTTATCACGTGAATAACCTTCCCTTATGTGGGCCGCATTGCCGCCGTGATGTGAGCTGCGTCACCGCTGGCCCGAGCACGAGTCCGTAAACTGCCGGAATGGCCAACGTGTGGCTCACGCGGGCGCTGTGCAATGTGCTGGATTGGACGGCAAGGACCCTCCACCGCGAACTGCGTCAAGCGAGGCATATCAGAACCGGGCGGCGCGGCGAAGATCAGGCATATTTCCGCTTGCGCCAATTGGGCTATGTGATTGTGGCGCGCAACTGGCGCACCGCCAGGCATCGGGGCGAGCTCGATCTGATTGGCTGGGACCAGCATGTGCTCTGCTTCATCGAGGTTAAAACCCGCACCTCGCGCGACATCAAGCCCGCCGAAGCGGCAGTTGACCGGGGGAAACGGTTCCAGGTAGCTCGCATGGCTCGCGCATACCTGCGGCGGCTGCGTCCGGGAACGCTCGTCCGCTTCGACGTGGTCTCCGTTTACTGCGAGACGGACCAGCCGGTCGAAATCCAAGTGTTCAAGAACGCCTATTCGTGGCATAGTATGAAATCAGTCCGCTTCCGCTGACCGCGGATGTGAATCGTCCGCTTCTTGGTTGATTGCCAGGAGCTTCCAGAGAGGTTGCACTTGCCCGAACTGCGAAAAGACCCGATCGTTGGCCGTTGGGTAATCGTTTCGACCGACCGCGCTAAGCGTCCCACCGACTTCTTCCGTGAGCAGGTAACCCTGAAGGGCGGCTTCTGTCCGTTCTGCTATGGCAACGAGTCGAAGACGCCTCCCGAGATTCTTGCCTATCGTCCCCCGCAGAATGGCGGCCCGCAACCGCCGCGCGACTCTCCCGGTTGGACGGTGAGGGTGGTGCCGAACAAGTTTCCGGCGCTCGGCATTGAAGGCAATCTGAATCGCCAAGCCGAGGGCATGTTCGACAAAATGACCGGCATCGGCGCGCACGAAGTCATCATTGAATCGCCAGAGCACGCGGCCACGCTGGCAACGCAACCCGCCAAGCGCATTGAGGACGTGTTATGGGCCTTTCGCGACCGCATCGTCGACCTCAAACGAGACCGCCGGTTCAAATACATTCTGCTCTTCAAGAACTATGGAGAGGCGGCCGGAGCCACCCTCGAACATCCACATTCGCAGTTGATCGCGCTGCCTATCATCCCGAAGCATGCTCTGGAGGAACTCGAAGGCGCCAAGCAGTATTACATTTACAAGGAGCGTTGCGTCTACTGCGACATGATCAGGCAGGAGCTGGAGCATCCCGTCCGCGTGGTCTCGGAGAACAACGAGTTCGTCACCATGGCTCCTTATGCACCCCGCTTCCCTTTCGAGACCTGGATTCTGCCGAAGCGGCATGAGTCGAGCTTCGAGAATTCGTCCTCTCAAGTGTTTGAGGCGCTGGCGCGCGCGCTAAGGGAGCTGGCGATCAAAGCCGACATCGTACTCGATAAACCCGCTTACAACCTCATCATCCACAGCTCGCCGCTGCAAGAACCTTCCAACGAGCACTATCACTGGCACCTGGAATTTATGCCGCGACTCACCAAGACTGCCGGTTTCGAGTGGGGGACGGGGTTTTACATCAATCCCACGCCGCCCGAGGAGTCGGCGCGTTTCCTGCGCGAGGCCGACGTGACTCACTTCGAGCGCGAGCTGGCGGGATTGATATAAAGCATAGCCCGCGATAATCGCCTTCCGAAGAAAAGGCCGCCTTGCCCGGGCGACCTTGGTTTTTTCTGATTCGGCTTGCTGGAGCCGATTTTGTTCGATCGAACGCAGTGCCCGCCGAATGCGGCCCTGAGCGATGAAGAGATCGTGGCCCGCGTGATCGCCATCGGTGAAGACCTCTTCGACATCCGCTTCCGGCTACATTACCGGCACCCCGGCATCCCGCCTCCGGCTCACCGCGCGAATGCACTCTTCGAGCACGTCCAGGGCAATATCCGCCTGCTCCCTCGTCACGATCAACGGAGGGGCAATGCGAATCGTGTTCGCGCCCGCGCCCAGCAACAGCACTCCCCTCTCGAACGCCATCTGCACCACCCGGTCGCGCTCCTCAACGGCCGGCGTCTTGGACTGCTTGTCGGCAACCAGCTCCACGCCGATCATCAATCCACGACCGCGCACGTCGCCGACAAGAGGCAACTCCTCCGGCCATGCTGCGATGCGCTGCATGATATGCCGTCCAACCGCTTCCGCGTTGCCGACGCCTTCGCGCTCGAGCACATCGAGCGTAGCCAGCGCGGCGGCGATGGCCACCGGATTTCCCCCGAAGGTCGAGGCGTGCGAGCCCGGCGTCCAATCCATGATTTTGGCGCGCGTGATCAGAGCACTGAGCGGCATGCCGCTGGCGATGCCTTTGGCTACGCAGACCATGTCGGGCTCGACTCCGGTGTGCTCCACCGACCACCATTTGCCGGTGCGCCCCATGCCGGCTTGAATTTCGTCAACCACCAGCAGGATGCCGTGACGGTCGCAGATTCGGCGCAGCTCCTGCATGAATGCCGGGGGCGCGGGCAGATACCCGCCTTCGCCCTGTATGGGCTCGACAAAGATGGCCGCGCACTCCTCGGGGGCCATCTCGGTCCGGAAGATCACGTTTTCAATATGGCGCGCCGTCCCGACCGCATACTCATCGGCCGTCGTACCCGCCGGACGACGATACAGATTGGGAAAAGGCGCATGAATCACGCCCGGAACCAGCGGCGAGAACCGGCGGCGCTGCTGCACCTTGGAGCAGGTGAGCGAGAGCGCGCCCATGGTTCGTCCATGGAAGCAGCCATAGAACGCAATCATTCCCTGCCGTTTGGTGTGATAGCGCGCCAGTTTCAGCGCCGCCTCGACGGCCTCCGCGCCCGAGTTTGCATAGTGCACGCGATGCGGCCCCGGCATCGGCGCGATATGCGATAGCCGCTCAGCCAGCTCCACCAACTGCGGATAGTAAAAGTCCGTGCCCGACATATGAATCAGCTCAGCCGCTTGTCGCTGAATGGCCGCAACCACCTCGGGATGGCAATGGCCGGTGCTGACGACGGCAATGCCTGCTGAAAAATCAAAAAACTGGTTCCCGTCCACGTCCTCAATCACGACGCCGCGTCCGGTTTTGGCAACCAGCGGATAAGAACGCGTATAGGACGGCGAAATGATCCGCTCGTCGGCGTCAATGATGCGCCGCGCATTCGGTCCGGGCAGCGCGGTGCGAATCACGGGGCCGGTAGTCGTCATAAGGTTCATGCCGATACTCGTCATGCTATTCATTGGATTCCTCCATCGAGGCCCCAGTTAGCGCGAGTCTCACACTTTCTTGGGGCAAATAGGGCGCGCGGCCTCAGATACGCGGGCCTAACGCAGTCACCTGTCAGCGGGACGAGCGGCTTGGGCTCGTGCCCACTCAGTTGCAGCCGGGCTGCATGACGATGGAGGCGGAAACTAGTCGCCGGCGAAAAGGCTGGGACGGGAGTGCGAGGGCGAAAAATGGGCCAGTACCCGCGGCGAACAGCGCTGCACGCCACGCTGTCCGAAGGCGCTTGCTACCGCTTCGTGATGTGGCATTAGCTGGATCATAAAAATCTCCCATCTTTATGATACTCGAATCACTGCCGTGCGCGTAACCCCCTAAATGACAGGTCGGTCGAATTGGCCGGGAGTGGCGAGCGCGCGCCGGATGTGGCAATCTAGTTCTATGAAAACCAAGAACATGCGCGACATGGAAAAGCACTGGGCCGAGCAAGAGAAGAAGGCTGCCAAGCAGTCCAAAGCCCCTGCTCCGCCCAAGCGCGAGGACGCAAACCAGGCCCCGCCAACCCCTAAAGAAGCCACGGAAAAGGCTTAACTTCCGTTCATTACGGACGGGGAGCAACCGCCTGGCGCACCCGCAGAAGCTCTTCGAGAGTCGGGCGCAGCCGCTTGAGGTCGAGCGCGTTGGCTCCATCCGACTTCGCCTCGCGGGGGTTGTCGTGTACTTCCATGAAGATTCCGTCGACCCCGGCGGCGACGGCCGCGCGCGCGAGCAGGGGAATAAACTGCGGCTGTCCCCCGGACTGCACACTCTTGCCTTCAGCGCCGCCGGACGCAGATCCCGCCGAAGGAAGCTGAACGGAGTGGGTGGCGTCGAAGACCACGGGCGCGAACTCGCGCATGATGGCCAGGGAGCGCATGTCGACCACCAGGTTGTTGTAGCCGAACGAGGCTCCGCGCTCGGTGAGAAAGACGCGCTCGTTGCCCGCCTCGCGCACCTTGGCGACGGCGTGGCGCATATCTTGCGGGGCGACGAACTGCCCCTTTTTGATATTGATGGCGCGCCCGGACCTCGCCGCCGCCACCAGCAGGTCGGTTTGGCGGCAGAGAAAAGCCGGAATCTGAATCACATCGACGACTTCGGCGGCAGCGGCCACGTGCGCGGGCTCATGCACGTCGGTTAGCACCGCAACCTTGGCGCATTCGGCCACCTTGCGCAGAATCGCCAGCCCAGCCTTCAGGCCGGGTCCGCGGAAGCTGGCGAGCGAAGTGCGGTTTGCCTTGTCGTAAGAGGCTTTAAAGATATACGGAATGCCGAGTTCGCGCGCCACGGCAGAGATGGCCGCGGCCATCTTCAGCGCGTGCTCTTCGCTCTCGATAACACAAGGCCCGGCAATCAGAAACAGCTCCGGCCCGCCGACGTTGACGCTCTGCACCTGGAAAGACATGCGACAGCGATTGTACGGGATGAACGGGGATGGTGGAAAGCGCGACGCCTTCCAGACGGCCGACGATCCGCCGAAACGATCCTGCCCCAGGACCAAAAGCCCTCCCTCCGGGCCTAGATGCTCGGATGGAGTGCAGCCGTTGGTCGCTCGAGAACAACTCCGTCTTCTTGTGGCGAAAAGTTGCCCCGGATTATTAGTTCTTCTATCGCGTGACGCACCGTAGCCAAAGGAATGCCCAAGTCAGTCGCCACCTCTTTATGTACCCCTTTAGGCCAAGGCTGCGCTGGCAACCTACTTCGCACTTGTTCAATTATCTCTTTGGACAGCGGAGCTGGTTGGATAGGCGGCTGCTCTAACCGACGGACTCGGACTCCATCTGTGACCCTCACGAGAGATATTCCGCAGCCGCACCCAGGGCATTGGCCAGTGGCATTGCCGCCGGGAACGGGGTCCAGTGCAAGTTTACCCACAGCGCCACACGACGGACAGGTGAACTCCTCGTTGACCGGGGATCGAACGCTGAGGTAGTGGCCTTTTTGCTCGTCGTATTTCGCAACAAGACGGGACTGGCACTGATCGCATCGTACAGCTTTGATGCGAGCGCCACTTGAGCTCTGCTTATAGTGGGTGGCGGCCCCGCATACAGGACATTTTGATTCGACAACCGTCCGAGCCTTCGAAAAACGGGGAAAAGGCAATACGATGCCGCCGGCCGCAGACATCAGCAAGCGGAGTTCCTTGCGCATGGAGTCTAGCTCAGCGCGGATGTCGGGGGTAGATTGCTGCTTTGCGCCGAGTTCAGCAACCTGCGATTCTAGCGTACGCTCCATCTGAGCTAAGGCCGCGCGCAATTCCAATTCGCGCTCATGGTTCTCCTCGCGTTGTTCCTCGAGTTCCTCTCCAATAACGCCTTGCCAGTCGCTCAGGGAAGTGTCGTTGACAGACTTCAATGTCTTGATTATGTGAATTGAACTTTCTAGCCGTTCTTCTTTTGCTTGGAGCTCTTCTTCGACGTTTCTGTAGTCGCTGCAATCTAATTCTTGTTGGAGATACGTCGAAAGGCGTGAAAGCTCATTGGATAGATTCGTCACCTTCTCTGCCGCTTTGAGCGCGTAGGTCCGAAGATTGGTGCGATGCGCTTCTTGAACTTCCTCAATGGCAATTTTGTGCTGGTTGGAGGAATACATATCGGAGACGAGCCAGCTCGCAAGCATTGACAGCCCAGTCAACACAATGCTCAACAGGGCGCATTCTTCGAGCTGTTAGGCTGCCCTCGCCTAAAGAACGCGCGCAGGCAATGATCCCGATTACGATTCCTAGCAGAACCAAAAGCCTAACGAATGTCTTCATAAAACCTTTCGTGCAGATTAGAGAATAATCAGCCGTGAAGAGCTTCTATCTTCCCCTCGTCGCCACCTTCGGTCGCAGGAACATTTCTTCCTGCACGGTGCTGGTGGCGTTCAGGCGCCGTTGCCGATTCTCGTAGGAAGCCTTGATGAAAGAGACGAACAGCGGATGCGGCTCCAGCGGCTTTGATTTGAACTCGGGATGGAACTGGCAGCCGAGGAAGTAGGGATGGTCGGCGATCTCGACGATCTCGACGTAGGTTCCGTCGGGAGTTGTGCCGGTGATCTGCAGGCCGGCGCCGGTCAGCAGTTGCTCGTATTCGCGATTGAACTCGTAACGGTGGCGATGGCGCTCGCTGATTTCGCTCGGCCGTAGGCGCGCTGCGGCGAACGATCCCGGCTCCAGTTTGCAGGTCCAGGCGCCCAGACGCATGGTGCCGCCGAGTTCCTCGACGCCGCGCAGCTCGCGCAGTTTGTAGATGACGCGGTGCGGCGTGGCCGGATCGAACTCGCTGGAGTTGGCATTCTCCAAGCCGCAGACATTGCGCGCGAACTCGATGCAGGCGGTCTGCATGCCAAGGCAGATGCCGAAGTACGGCACCTTTTCCTCGCGGGCGTAGCGGATTCCATTCAGCATGCCGGCAATGCCGCGCTTGCCGAATCCACCAGGCACGAGAATGCCGTCGAAGCCCTCCATCTGCAACTTGTAGCTGTCGTCCTTGGTCTCAAGCCCCTCGGCCTCGATCCATTGCAGACGGAGCTTGAGATTGAAGTTGAGGGCGGCGTGAACCAGGGCTTCCTTGAGCGACTTATAAGAGTCTTCGTACTCCACGTACTTGCCGACGACGCCGATGACAACCTCGTCCCGCGGGTTGTAGGCGCGGTGGACCAGATCCTTCCACTTCTCCAGGTCGGGCTCGCCGGCCTGCAAGTGCAGATACTTAAGCACCAGCCGGTCCACGCCTTCCTGGGCGAAGCCCAAAGGCACTTCGTAAATCGAGGCGACGTCCTTAGCGGTGATGACGGCTCCCTGCTCGACGTTGCAGAAGAGTGCGATCTTCGCTTTCATTTCCGGGGGGAGAAAACGGTCGGTGCGGCAGAGCAGGATGTCGGGCTGAATGCCGATCGAAAGCAGCTCCTTGACCGAGTGCTGCGTGGGCTTGGTCTTGAGTTCACCGGCGGCGGCGATGAAAGGCACGAGGGTAGCGTGGATGAAAAGAGTGTTCTCGCGACCCATATCCTGGCGCATCTGGCGGATGGCCTCCAGAAACGGCAACGATTCGATATCGCCGACGGTACCGCCGATCTCGACCAAAACCACGTCAACTTCGGGCGAGACTTTCTTCATGGCCGCTTTAATCTCGTTGGTGACGTGCGGAATGACTTGGACGGTCTTGCCGAGATAGTCTCCGCGCCGCTCCTTGGCGATGATCTGCTCGTAGACGCGGCCGGTGGTCAGATTGTTGTCGCGGGTGAGCTTGGCGTGGGTGAAGCGCTCGTAGTGGCCGAGGTCGAGATCGGTCTCCGCGCCGTCATCAGTGACGAAAACTTCGCCGTGCTGAAACGGCGACATGGTTCCCGGATCGACGTTCAGATACGGGTCGAGTTTCACCAGCGTCACCTTCAGCCCGCGCGATTCCAGCAGGCATCCGATGGAAGCCGCAGCCAAACCTTTACCTAGCGACGACACCACGCCGCCCGTCACAAAGATGTACTTTGCCGACATGCCGACCTCTGTGATTTTGGGGGTAGATTGTGCAGCCTTGCTCCGGAGGGGTGGCACCGGCGCGCATAAGACGAGCGCGTTCGGTGGAGTCCAAAGGGGTGCACGACCAATTATGAACGAGATCGTCGGGTTCGGCAAGCGTCTATCGACGAGTAGAGGGATGCGCTGCCTCCTGAAACTCTCCGCTTGGGGATGAGACGCCGGGCAACAGCTATTCCCATTCAAGCAGCTACCCAGGTTAGAGCCGGCCTGCCAAAAGGAGCCATCTTCCATGACCGCGCGGCTTGGCCGAAACGATGACCGCGCGGCTTGGCCGAAATCCGCAGCGTGTCTCAAAGGAGGTTCGGCAGCGCAGACCCTGCGCGCCCACTGCCCTGTCTCAAATTGCGATAGAATTTGCGGAGCCGGGCTTGCCTCCGGGGTGGATGGATGAAAATCATGGTTCGCCGAATCTCAATCGTGGTGTTGATGGCGTTTTTCTGTCTGTTGTTCGCCAACCCGCCGGCGGAGGCCCAGCTAGGGGCTTTTCCTACCGACGACCACCCTGTTGCGAAACTGCTGAGCGGCTGTCAATCCGGGGAACAGTTCTGAAAAGTCTTCAAGAATCGCTTAGCCTGCTCCAACTGTGGAAACAGCTTTTCTTCGGCGTGAAACTCCGGTCCGTGCACCGAGCGGCGGCTGCCGCGCAGCTTGACCGGATGCTTGAGATGAAGCATTTCGTGGTAGACCAGGTATTCAATCGCATAGCGCGGCACCCGCGGATGATCGAAGATGCGGCTGACCACGATGGCGTTGTGCGCAGGGTCGTAATGGCCCAGGCTGTGGCGCGCTCGGGCGCTGCTCCACGACATGCGCGGGCGCGCCAGCAAGCCATGGAAGAAGCGCAGGTTGAGGTCTTCGAAGATGGCATCCAGATCGTAGGTGTGGCCCTGCGGCGACGCGAAAAGCTTGCGTCCGCGGATTTGCCGCACCAGGTGTGCCTTTTGCTGCAGGTCGTGGCTGGAAACGTAGCGCCGGTAGCGCGTGGCGCGGCCGGCATCGATGGGCTTGCGATAGATCTTGGCCATGAGGATGTGGATGATGGCGCGCAGTACGGTTTCCGGCGCTCCCTCCAGGATGTCGGAAATGCGCAGCTTGAGCGTTCCCTCTCGCAACCGGATGGTGTTATTGATGTTCGCGAATGGATAAAAGCGGACCTCGAAGGCGGGCATCTCCGCCCGCGGGCGAAGTTCGCGATAAGTCTCGCGCAAGATGGCTTCCAGCTCAGGGGTCAAGACAATTTCAATTTACCACGCGGCGGTGGAACGCCTCGGCCACTGCGGCAGCAGCAGTTCTCTTATGGTTGCGAAGCGCGCCTTAGCGCGCGCTACGGCTTCTCCGCTTGCTTTTCCGGCTCCAGCAGCCGCCGGTAATAACTATTGGTGGTATAAAGTGCAGCCGCCGGATTGTGGCACAGAACGCGGTCTTTGGTGACGAGGGTCGTAACCGGAGCCTTCGAGTGCCTTATAAACAGCGAATCATGCCCGACGCAGAGGCCGACCAGCACATTCAGCCCGGTCTTTTGCTGGTTGAGCAACTTTGCTTGCAGCACGGGATTGCACATGGCCTCGTGCGCATTCTTTTGCAGGAGCGCTTCTTCCGCTACGCCAATTTCGCGCTTGTCAACGGAGCCGACTTTGCAGGCGACGGTGTAGGGTTCGAGTCCTTTGGCGCGGACCACCTTGGCGAACGTTCGCGCCTCTTCGAGGAGCCCCGAACAGGTGGCGATACCGATACGTTGAACGCCGATGCGTTTGGCGAAGAGAATGATTTCTTCCACCCGAGTCGCTTTACCGTAGTAGAAGCCCTCGATTTCCGCGGCCGCGCGCGCCATTCGTCCCTCGATGTTGTCGCCGCGCAACTGCTCCACGACCGAGGCCACCTCTTGCGCATCGGCCGCTTTGGTCAGGCAGAAAGCCGGATACTTCTGGTCACGGCGGTAACAGCTGCGCGTGCCGCACTCAGAGCAGGTCAATTCGACTGGTTTCGACATATGTCTCCCACGTATGAACTTTTTACCTCATCGACCCCGACAAAAGCCGTGATGCCGAGCACCGGACGTTACGGCAATTGTCACATTTTCCTTGCCGCGTCCGGTCAGACTCGTTTCTTATAACAGACGCTCGGACATCTTGTGAAGGCGCCTTCAATCGCCGCCGGCATCAGGATGCGAGCCAGAACAGCAGCCCAACATTGCTTCGCGAACGAGACTGGCAACTGTTATCATCTCGTTTGCGGTGTGCGGAAGGACTGCAAGCCGGCCCAATTCCGGTCGCGGGGACGTGGGGTTATCTGCGCGAATGCGCGGAAGCATCCTGAAGCAACTCACACGTTGAGATTGTGCGCACGCTACAACGATGGAAGTTTTCGCTGCGCGCGAAACCGGCAGTTGGGACAATGTCTACGCAAAACCGGGTTGACGATCTTCGGCTGAAAAGCAATGCGGGCGAGGCCCCTGTATTTGCCATCCTGTTCACGATCGGCTTTTGTCATTTGTTGAACGACATCATCGGGGGACTGGTGCCCGCCCTCTATCCGCTCTTCAAGAGTTCCTATAACCTTACTTTTTCGCAGATAGGGCTAATCACTCTTACCTACCAGATCGCATCCTCGCTCTTGCAACCGCTGGTAGGTCTCTACACCGACCGGCGGCCCAGGCCGTTTTCACTGATGGCCGGAATGACGGTCACGCTCGGCGGTTTGATCTGGCTTTCCCGGGCCAACAGCTTCCATACCATCATGCTTTCAGCGACCGCGGTTGGCGTGGGAGCGGCGGTGTTTCACCCCGAGTCTTCGCGCGTGGCTAGGTTAGCCTCGGGCGGGCAACACGGATTGGCGCAATCCATCTTTCAGGTGGGCGGGAATTTCGGCTTCTCGCTTGGGCCGCTGCTGGCCGCGTTCATCGTAATCGGACGGGGTCAGCGAAGCATTGCGTGGTTTTCCATAGACGCTCTGTTGGCAATCATTCTGCTCTTTGTGGTTGGAAACTGGTACAGGCGCACCGCACTCTCACGGATGAGAGTTCGGGCCGCGGTCAATGCCCGCTCGCCATTGCCTCCGGAAAAAACCGCGTTTGCGCTCACCATTCTGCTCGTCCTGATCTTTTCCAAGTACATCTACATGTCGAGCATTACCAGCTATTACACCTTCTACCTGATCAGCAAGTTTCACCTGCCGGTGCAGAACGCGCAGATTCGCCTCTTCACCTTTTTGGCCTCGACTGCGGCAGGCATACTGATCGGCGGTCCGGTCGGCGACCGCATCGGCCGCAGGTATGTCATCTGGGGATCGATTATCGGGGTGCTCCCGTTCACCATGTTGTTGCCTTATGCGAATCTTTTCTGGACGGGCATTCTGACGGTTTTGATCGGTTTGATTCTCTCTTCGGCGTTTTCGGCAATTCTGGTCTATGCGCAGGAGTTGATTCCAGGAAAGGTTGGCATGATCGCGGGGCTGTTTTTTGGTTTCGCATTTGGCGTGGCTGGGGTGGCGGCTGCCATGCTGGGAAAACTCGCCGACCGGACCAGCATCGATTTCGTCTATCGAATGTGTGCATTCATGCCGGCAATCGGCATGCTCGCTTACTTCCTGCCCAATTTTGAGCCGGTCAAATCGCGCGGCAAGAATTTGTTGTCAGAGCCGGTGTATCCCGATGCCAACTAACCTTCACCGGATATAGTTTTCGCGAAGGCGGTTCTCATCCCGAACCTTGCCGGTGCTCCGCAGCGCCGCCACTTCACGCTTCCACCGCGGCACCGCCCCTTTCTCATCGAGCAGCGTCATCAGAAACCCGGTGGCAAGATCGGCGCCCGAAGTGGCGCCGACCGCAAGCAGATCCCGCACCGCGGCTCGAAGTACATCCGAGTCCTCACCCTGAACAGCCATGAGCAAGTCTTTCATGTTTCCGAGGACCCGTCCTCTGCCGGCGAGATCGAGAAATGTGTTGGAAAAGACGTTATTGCCCGTCGCCGCGCGAAGGATTGCATCGATGACCTCGCCAAGCTCCCGCCGGCGAGCCTGCTGAACAAAATGCAAGCCGATGAGCACGCCGGCAATGAAATCGTCGCCGCTGGGCGTCAGTCCCGCGCCGCATCCCTTCAGCAGGGAGACTCCTTCCATCAGGCTGCCCCCGAAAACCTGCTCGGCGCCGCGCCGCACCCGGCTGACGAGAGCCCGCTCGACGGCGGAGGCGAAGTTCTGAATTCTCTCAGGAGCAATCAGAAACGCCAGACTGTCAGCTGGCGACTCATCCACCAGCAACTGTCTGCATAACTCAAGGTTCAAACCAAGACGATCGGGAGTCCAACCGTGAAGCGTGAAGTCGGATTGATAGCGATCCAAGCACTTCAGGTCGAAGCGGCAATCATCGACCTGCAAGGAGTCTTCCTCGACTCGCAAACTGGACGTGCCAGCCAGCGCCTGCTCGGAGCCGGCTGCCACGACGATGTTCAGCGGTCCGGCTCCGATTTCCCGGCTCACCAAGAAGGCGAGTTGTCGGCCATTCGAGAAATTGACCACTCGCCGGAAGCGCGAGTGCACCGTGTAGTCTCCGCGCTCGACTTGATCACCGACGCTGAACAGCTTCATCACGGGAAACATGCACCCATGTAATCGGGAAAACGCGGCGGGAAAGGGCGAGCAATCCGCACACCGGCTATCGAGTCCGCGACGGGGGCCGCAAGCAATGCTCGTGGCCCCGGGGGCAACTATTCCTTAGGCAGCATGGCCACGATGCGGCACATGGCCGATTCCAGCTCGATGCCGTTCAGCGGGAAGGCGCCGATCCAGACCCGCTGGTTGCTGAGCTGGTCGATCGATCCCGCCACGTTTTCCGCATGGACCATCCTCTTGGGGAAGAGCTTGATGTGCATCACCTGGTAGTAGATCTCCTGCGGGAACATCTCATCCCAGCCTTGCCGTAGCGCTCCTCAGCTTCTGCTTCCGCTCGGCGAAGAGCTTGGGGTGCCAGTTGCGGATGATGGTGTTCATGGGGTGGTCGGCGCTGCCGCAATCCAGCCCCAGCCACTTGAACTTCATGTCGAGCCACCACTCGTGGAAGTGCGGGTCGGGGCCGGGGTGCTTGCAGAAGTAGCGCACTTCGTCGCGACTGGGGCTGGTCCCAGGCGTAGCGGTGGATAGCCGGTATTGATGATGAGGATGTCGCCCTGGCGGATCTCCGCCTTGCGCATGAGCATCTCGGGCGAGTAGAGGTCGTAATCGCCCACCTCATCGGAGATGTCCACCACCACGCCGGGGCCGATCCATTCCTCCATGGGCACTTTGCCGATGGGGCGGCCGGCCGAGTGGAAGTGGATTTCGCCGTCCATGTGGGTGCCCACGTGGTTGCTGGTGGTGATGATCTGGCCGTTGGCGCCCTGGCCCATGTGCGCGCCGGCGATGCGCTTGAAATACTGCACGCGAGAGCGGCATGTAGCTGGGCCACGGCGGGGTGTGCACGCTCAGCCGCTGGGTGAGGTCGTAGAGCCTCACCTTCGCCATGTATTTCAGGAAATCCGTGGTCTTCTTGTCGGTCTTCATGCTCTCTCTTTCAAATTCATGAATGCCGCGATCTTTCATTGCCGCAGGCTTTCCGCAAAGCCTTCAATGCCTCTTGAAAGGCTTGGCCGGAGCGCTGAGAATACCGGCGCCCACCTGTCCGACTCCTGGCTGCTTGTGCGCCACGCCGGTATCGATGACCGGGAGAATAGTTCTTCTCGATCACTTTCCGAGACGTCGATGCCGGTCGGCGTGCCGCGGAAATTCAGGGCGGGAATCCGATAGACGTTGGTTCTCCGCGGCGGTGATCTCGTACATCTGCCGCGTGTAGCGCAGGGCGTCGGCGGCTGCGCCGCCTACGAACTGCACGATGGCCGGCGAGGCCGCGATGGCGAAGCCGCCCAGGCCGTTGGTCTCCGTGATGGCGCTGTCGCCGATGTCGGGATTGGCGTCCTTCCTGCTGAAGTTCCGGGGAAGTACAGCGCGTCGGGCACGGCGGCGGGTCCGGTGAACCACTTCCCGCCGGTGCCGGCGAGCTGAATTCCGAAATCCGTGCCGTTGCGCGCCATGGCCACCACGACGCTGCTCGGCGGCATGCCGCGCGCGGCATCCAGCGTCACTTTCGACGCGGCCATCGAGAGATTCAGGAAGAAGTGGTCGTTGCCGTTGATGAACTCCAGGACCCTGGCGGCCTGCTCCGCGTCCGGCGCCGTCCGGACGATTGCCGGGGCGAGCGGCCGGAAGAGCAACGATGTGGCCGCGCGGTTGCGGTTGTGGACCTCGTCGCCCATGTGCAGGGCTTGGGCGATGATGTTCTTGAGGTCCAGCTTTCCCAGCTTCGCAATGCGCCTTTCGAAGCACCGGGTAGAGCGTCTCTTCCATCCACTTGAGCCGCCGGTGATCACCGGCGCCGTACGCGCCGTAGCGCAAGACCTTGCCCAGGCCTTCGTTCATGGTGGCGTAAGCGGTGTTGCCATATTGCTCGTTGCTGACGATGAAGACCGGCATGGAGGGCGACACGATGCCTGCCATGGGACCAACCGCCGTGTGCTCGTGGCAGGGCGCGAACTCGATCGCGCCGGATGCGGCCAGCCGCTGGCCTCATCGGCGCTGCCGCGCCATGCCTTCATAGAGCAGAGCGCCGATCACGCCGCCGCGCATGGGACCGCACATGCGCTCCCAGGCGATCGGCGGGCCGGCGTGCAGCATCAGGTTCATGCTTCATGCCGGGAACCACGTCGAGCGCCTGGCCCATGCCGACAAGGTGCGGCATGCCGGACTGAATCATCTCCACCGCTTTGGCGTTCGCTTTTTCGATCTCCGGAAGCATGGAGCTGACCCGCTCCATCAGGGCGGCATCGACATTCATCGGCGGCTTCCAGTCGAGTTGAACCGCCGGCACATGAGCATCATCCAGGGCCTGCTTGAACGCCGGCAGCCCGATGTTAATCACCTTGAGCTCGCTGCTAAACAGTTTGTGCAAGGGAACCGCCCTCCAGGTGTTGCAGGGTGTACATCGCCAGCTTGCAGACGGCGGCGTTGCTTGGCATCACGATGGCGCCCGCCGCTTCGAGCCGCATGCCGGTCCCGGCCCGGTTTTGCGGGTCCTGGTCTGTGCCTGTGATCGAGCAGATCACCATCACTGTCTGGCTCGCCTCGCGAATCACCTCGAAGAGTTCGGCTGCGGGGTCGGGGTTCGAGCCGTAGCCGAGCACCACGTCCAGAAGAACCACGGCAACTTCAGGGTCCGCTGCTTCGCAGAGAATCCGGCGGTTGCGCAGCGAGAAGTCAATCATCGGATGCGCCCGGCCCGCCGTAAACTCATCGTCGCCAAGATCGACAACGGTATTTTTCCTGCTTTCCAGTGAGTGCTTGAGCTTGGCGGCGAGGCCGACCGGTTGGTTCGAGTAAACACCGGCAATGGCGTTGGCAAAAAGCGTCTGCGCCTCGGCGCAAAAGGTTCCGCCGCTGAAAAGCCCGCGTAGATATCTCTGACCTTTGCTTCGCTTGGCAGTCTCATGGCCGGCGCGCCGCCGAATTTCATTGTCTCTGGCCGAGAGGTCTGCGGAAACCCGGCGAGTATCTTCACCGCGGGATACCGCCAAGGCCATCAGCGCCGCCTCTTCCAGCGTTGAGGGACCACCAGGGTTCGCCGCGCCCACGAACAAAGCGATCACCGGCTTTGCAATTTCCTTGACGACGGCGTCGACTCGCCCCAGCACCTCCGCGTGAGGAGGCTTGGAAATCAGCAGTATCACCCCGGTGTTTTCGTCCTCGGCAAGCGCCTTCAGCGCTTCAATCAGCATCATCCCGCCGACTTCCCGCTCGACGTCGCGGCTGCCGGTTCCAATGGCCTGCGAAACGCCGCCGCCGGCATTGGAGATAATGCAACTCGCCTCCTGCATTCCCGTTCCTGAAGCGGCGACGATTCCGATATTGCCGCGTCTGACCACATTGGCAAACCCCAGCGGAACGCCGTTGATGATCGCCGTGCCACAATCGGGGCCCATCATCAACAGTCCTCGCTCGCGAGCCAATGCTTTCAGCTCAATCTCGGTTCGCAAGGCGACGTTATCGGAGAAAAGCATGACGTTGAGCCCACTCAGCAATGCCCGCTTCGCCTGACCTCCGGCAAAACGGCCGGCCACCGAAATGAGCGCCAGGTTGGCCCCGGGAAGAATCTTGAGCGCACTTTCAAGGCTCGCCGGGCGCGGCTCTTGGCCGCCGCCCTTGCCGCCCGACTCGCGGAGAATGGCATCCACTGCGGCCAGCGCCGCCTGTGCGGCACTCTGGGTTTCCGCTTTCACGGCAACCAGCAGATCGGCATCGGAGGCGCCGTCAAACTCGGCAAGCCACAGACCGCCGGCGTTCAAGATGGCCCGGTTCGCGCTTGTCCCCATCACCACGGCCGCATCGCCTATGCCGGCCATGGCTGCGACCTTCTTGCCGCACTGCATCAGCGTGATGGAATCGAAGTAGGCGCTTTTCTTCACTTGTCCGGCAATCATCATCGAGACATTCGCCTCCCCAATGTCCTTTGTGAGCTCTCCGGCCGGCCTGCGACATCACCCCGGCAGACCGCCGACTTTCATGGCGTGGCTGCGAGCGGAGCCGCGCCGTCGGCCCGCGCCTTTTGCGCACGAAAATCTGATTATTCGTTGTCGCTGTTCAACAGATATTGTATACATCTGCTAGGGTTTCACAACCGGATTTGCGCGGGGTCCCCGGCAGGCGTCACCGTTTGCGCCGGTGGGTGAGGTATGCATTCTACTGACAGAGGAGAGGCACAGTGGAGCCAATCGCTCAAGAGCGGCAGGATCTGATCGTCGGCGTCGAAGACAAGATGACGCTGAAGGAATACCTGGTTTACGGACTGCAACAGGTACTGGTGGAAAGTTCGGCGTTGACCTTCCCTGTGGTCACCGGAATGGCGCTGAAGCTGCCTCGCGAGACCGTCCAATACATGGTGCAGGCATATTGCATCGGCGCCGGAATCGTCACTATCACCCAGTCCACCAGATTGCTGCGCTTGCCGGTGGTGCAGGGTCCGGCGGCGGTGTTCCTTTCGCTAAGCATCGCGCTCGGAGCCACGCTTGGCGTGGGCGCGGTGTGGACGGCAATGGTGATCGGAGGCATTGTGTCGGCGCTCATGGCGTGGCCCTTCGGCATCTGGGGAAAACTCCGGCCGATCATCGCCGCCCCGCCGATCTATGGCCCGCTGATTACGCTGATCGGCTTGTCGCTGACTGGAGTCGTGATCGGATTAATCATTGGCAAACCGGGAACTCCGGAGTTCGCCAGCGGCTTCAACGGCATTCTGGCCGCCATCACCTTTCTGATCGCGGTAACTCTGATCGTCTATTTCAAGAAAGGCTTCCTGCGCTTCGGAGCCATTCTGATGGCCGCCATGACAGGGACGTTGATCGCTTCCCTGGCCGGAAGAACCAATTTCGCAGCGGTGGGAAATGCCGCCTGGTTCGGCTTGCCGAAGATCATGCCCTTCGGCTGGAAATTCGATCTCACCGCCTGCCTGATCATTTTCGCCGGCTATGCTATCGCCATCATCGAGTCGATGGGCAATTACATCCTGGTGGGCGAGATTATGGCCAAACAGAAAATCGACGAGAAACGGATCAACCGCGGCATCTTAGGCGAGGGGCTGGGCTCGGCCGTTGCCGCCCTGATCGGGGGTTCGGGGACTACTTCCTTCGGCCAGAATATCGGGGCGCTGTCGGTCACCGGCATCGGCAGCAGGCATGTGATCACCTCAGCGGGAATCATTGTGCTGGTACTCGGCTTCATTCCGAAGGTCGGAGCCATCGTCGCCAGTGTTCCGCCGGCGGTTCTCGGCGGAGTCTATATCCTGACCTGGGGCATGCTGATCATGCAGGGCATTCGCGTCTTCGGCAGGATGGAACTGACGAACCTGAATATGACCATCGCCGGATCGAGCTTTATGGTCGGCATGGGCGCGTACTTTCTGCCGCCTGCGTTTCTGGCGACGCTGTCGCCTTCCGTCAGGGCGATCATGTCCACCGGCCTGATTGGCGGAACGATCGTTGGCGTCTCGCTGTTCGTGATATTCAAAATCATTCTCCGCGTTGACCGCAAGGCGCCTGAAGATAGCGAAGCGCGCGGCACGGCGCACTGAGCGCAGCTAAGGCAAACGATCGAGACCGGTCCATGACGGAGGCGGGTGAGCAATCGGTCTTTGAGCTTTGTTGCCGGTCATCTTTGTTGCCGGCGTGGGAACGGAAACAAAATGGAGAGCAACGATACCTGCCCTGATTCGTCTGGTTCAGCTACGCCTCGCCAAAACTGTCAGCGGCTCGTGCCGTGCGGCCTTGACTATGAAATACCTCAGGCAGAAGGCGCCCGCCAGAAACGAGATTGACCCGAGCGCCAGGGGCAGCTCCGCCGCACTGGCGAATAACGCATAGCCGTAGCAGACCAGTGGCAGGACCACTCCCGATGCAATCGCGCCTACGACAAATGGCGCCAAGAGCTGCTGCCCCACGAACCGCCAGCTTTTCCCCCAGAAAGCCGCAAACAGTATCGTCACCGGCAGCATGACGATCAGCGCCGCCGGGCGCAGAATCGCCTCCAGGCCGAGATGAAGAGCGTTGTCGGCCAGAGTGAGTAAGCTGAGCCCGCTCATCAGGGAATAAAAAAACATGAGCCACGGCAGCAAACGCGAACGCCACAGGCGGATATCTTTGGCGGCGAACAGCAAAAAGCCCGGATAAGCAGCCACCAACCCTGAGCACAAGACCGTGAGCATCGCCGCTACCGGAACCAGCAACTGCAAACCGGCGAGGTGGACAAAGATCAGCGAAAGCGCCGCCGCGAGCAGCGCGAGGTTAAACAGGGCGCCGCGCGCCATCCATGAGCTTCCACGGTTCGCCATCGACCGCAGGCCCTTCGCCGGACGGCCCAACTCGGACGCCAGCAGAAGCAGGCCGAGCAGTACAAGAGCCACTCCCGCGACGATCACCGCCACGCTCAGGCCGTCGTACCCGTCGCGCGCGGCAATCAGCAGATAACTTCCGAGAAGGCCTGCCCCCGTTCCTCCGAAAAAGAGGTCTAATGAGACCCTGGTTCCCCACTCTGCCGGTAAACGCGGAGACATTTACTTGACTCCTATGTAGTACACGGACGGGTTGTATTCACCCTCCGGCTTCAAAACTTCAGGCTTCTCTTCCGCCATCAGCTTCGCAACCCGGCTGTCCGGATTATCGAGATTGCCAAAAATCCTGGCCTCGTACGGACACGCCTCCACGCAACGCGGCGACCCGCCGGCCGAAAGCCGGTCTTCGCAAAAATCGCATTTCTCGACGACGCCTTTGCGCGCGTCGCCGCCGGCGTTTGCGGGAACGCCGCGCGGAGGCGTTTTAGCCTCGTTAAAATGCCTGGCCATATAAGGACACGCAACCATGCAGTACTTGCATCCCATGCACTTGTCGTAGTCGATCAGGACCAGGCCGCGCGCATCCCGATAGGTGGCATTCGTGGGACAGACCTTGAGGCATTCGGACTCTTCGCAGTGCATGCAGAGTATCGGAATATAGAGCTTCTTCACCACGGGAAATTTCCCGGATTCTTCCTCGATCACCCTGCTCCATTGAATGCCGCTGCCGGTTTGGTTATCGAGCTTGCAGGCGACCGTACAGCCGTCGCAGCCCACGCATTGACCGAGGTCGATAACCATCACGTACTTCATCGCTCCGCCCTCCTGACGCTGCACAGGGTGCCGCGCAGCGGAGTCGTGCCTATGCCCAGGGAACAAACTTCGTTATTCATCAGCAGGTTGTCGTTCGCTTCGTCGGGCCAGCCGTGCGGCAGGCCGACCACCTTGGGATGAATTCCTTCGGTGAGGTGTGCCACCAGAGATATGCGCCCATACGGCGACTCGACAATCACCTTGTCCCCGTCCTCTATATGCAACGAACGCGCAGTCGAGGCATTGATGTCCAGCAAGGGAACCGGTTTGACGTCGCGCAGGGCCGGCACATTGCGCAATCCGGTGTGGAAATAGGTGACGACGCGCCTTCCCGTCGTCATGACAAACGGATACTGCCTGGCCAGTTCAGGAGTACTGAACGGGCTTTCGTGCGGCTCGCGGAAAAACGGAAGCGGATCATATCCCCACTCTTCAAGGCGGCGCGAATACAACTCAATCCTGCCCGAAGGCGTGCGGAATCCCTCGCGCAGATGCTTGCCGTAGATCATCGGAGAAGGCACGGTCTCGCCTCTGGCCTGGAGTTCATCGAAGCTAACGTTCAGCGGCTTAACGATGTAGTCCAGATAATCTTCTTCGCAGTCCCAGAAATCCGAGAGGTTCAGCTTTTTGGCGAGCCGGCACATGATTTCAATGTCGGAGACGGCATCGCCAACGGAAGCAACTTTTCGCCGGATGCGAAGCGGCCCATAACTGGCTTGCGAGGAATCGGCCAATCCGTTCTGCTCGAGCCATGAGGAGGCGGGCAGAACCACGTCGGCCAGCTCTGCTGTTTTGGACATAAACAGGTCGGCCACCGCCAGGAACTCGACCTTGCGCAAAGCTTCCTGCGCCCGGCGTGAGTTGGCGATGGACAGCGCCGGGTTCCCGCCCATCAGGTAGATTGCCCTCACCGGGTATGGCTTGCCAGTCAGGATCGCTTCCAGGATCGCGGGCCAGTGCGCCATCGGGAAATTCACCGGCAGATTCCGGCTCAGCAGCGGATACGCCTCTGCTCCCAGACGCTTCTCCTGCACCTCGCGGGGAAGTCTCTCGCGCAGGATGAAATCGTTGGTATCGACAGACACCTGTCCGGCGGCATGCGGAAAGATATTTCCTCCGGCGATATCGATATTGCCGGTGACAGACGCCAGCAGCGCAACCGCCCGGCTCAACTGGATGGGATCGATCACCTCGTCCAGGGTGCAGGCAATTTCAATGCAGGCGGGCCGGGTGACGGCAAACAGCCGGGCGGCCTCGACGATCAATTTTTCTTCCACCCAGGTAATCTCGGCCACCCTGGCGGGGCTATACTCGCGAACCCTCTCGCTCAATTCCGCCAGGCCCAGGCAATGGCGCTCGACGTACTCGCGGCCATAAAGCCCTTCGCCGAAGATCACATGCAGCATGCCGAGCGCGAGGGCGGCATCACTGCCGGGGCGAACGGGCAGCCAGAGATCGGCCTTGGCGGCGATGTTGCTCTGCACCGGATCGACGACGATCAGCTTGGCGCCGCGCTTCTTGGCAGCCATCAGCTTTTTTGATTTGGGCGGCCATGTCGCCGGCGGATTCGCTCCCCACACCAGGATGCACTCGCTGTTGGCGAAGTCCGGCCACTCCAGGGCGAGGCCGCCGAAGGTCAAACTCTGGGCAATCGACCGGGGCGTGAAGCACTGTGCGCCGCCCGACTCCGTCCAGTTGGGCGTACCGAAAAGATTGGCGAAGCGATTGAAAACCCTGATCCACGATCCGCGGTTGGTGCCGCGGGCCATGACCACCGATTCCGCGCCGGACTCACGCTTGCAAGCGTTGAGCTTGCCGGCAACCATCGTCAATGCCTCGTCCCATGACGCTTCCCGCCATTTGCCCTCGCCTCTTGCGCCGGCGCGCACCAGCGGAGTTCGAAGGCGTCCCGGATGGGTAAGAAGTTGCACCGAGGCCAGCGCCTTGGCACACAACGCGCCTTGGGTAACGGGATCGTCGGCGTCGCCGACAATCTCCTTGACCGCTCCGTTTTCCAGGCGCACTTCCACGCCGCACTGGTTGTGCCCGCAGATGCAGCAACAGCTCTTGACACGTTCACGTTCAACGCCGGCATGGGACAAAGACATTTCTGAGATCCTTGGGCAAATCGGAGAGCGGCACTTTCATTACGACTCAAGCCGCTGTAGCCTACGGTGACCAGCGTCACCGAGCGATGTGACCTCGGTCTCCGGATAGACTTTTCGCGCCCGCTCATTGGCGAAGCTGGCATTGCGTAAACATTTCTTTTATGATTCTCGCCTGTCGCAGACAACGCACCAGGAGTTCGCCCATGTCTTCTCAGCATGCCTCGTCGAATGCCTATGGACTTTCAATCACTCTCGAAGCCGCCAAGCAAGCCGCCGCCGCGGCGCTCGCGGAAGCGCGCAAGAATAACTGGACCATGGCGGTAGCCATCGTCGATCCCGGCGGCCATCTGGTTTACTACGAGAAGATGGATAACACCCAGGTCGCCGGCGCCAACATCTCCATCGATAAGGCACGCTCCGCCGCGACTTTCAAACGCCCGACCAAAGTCATGCAGGACATGCTCGCCTCCGGCGGCGCCGGCCTGCGCATCCTGCGGCTGCGCGGCGCCATTCCGGTTGAGGGTGGTCTGCCGCTGATCTCCGATGGCAAGATCATCGGTGCCATCGGTCTCTCCGGCGACAGCAGCGAGAACGATGGCCGCTGCGCCCAGGCCGGGGCAGACACGTTGAAGTAGCGCCCCGCGCGAAACTTTTCGGCTTTGATTATCCGCCGCCCGGTGGTATCGTCGAACATCCCGAGAAGTACGCTATGTAGCCAGTAAGCCGTCTAAAACCTCGAAAGGGGTAGCGATGAGCCGCCACGGCACAATGGTTTCGGACACCGCGCAAAAGCCCGCGCATATGTATCAACTCATTGCCGCCGCGTCGATCGGCAATGCCCTGGAATGGTTTGACCTCCTCATCTACGGCTACTTTGCCGTCACCATCTCGCGCCTCTTCTTTCCTGCCGCCAACGAAACCGTGTCGTTGCTGATGGCGCTGGGCACATTCGGTATTTCCTATCTGGCGCGGCCCTTCGGGGCAATCTTCCTGGGAGCCTATGCCGACCGGGCCGGCCGCAAGGCGTCGCTGCTGCTGTCAATCGTTCTCATGATGGTCGGTACATTCCTGATGCTGATCATGCCCAGCTATGCCTCCATCGGCATTCTGGCGCCCATCAGTGTGCTTCTGGCGCGCCTCATGCAAGGCTTTTCGGTCGGGGGCGAGTTCGGCAGCGCTACTGCATTCCTGGTGGAACACGGCTCGGCGAGAAAGGGCTACTTCGCGAGTTGGCAATGGGCCAGCCAGGGATTGGCCGCTTTGATCGCATCGGCGTTCGGAGTGGCCTTGACTACTCTGCTGACCAGGCCGCAACTGGAGTCCTGGGGTTGGCGCACGCCCTATCTGTTTGGCCTGCTGATCGGACCTATGGGTCTTTACATCCGGCGCCGGGTAACGGAAACGCCGGAGTTCCTCGGCATCAAGCCCACTCGCACGCCGGTGCGCGACCTGCTAACGAACCAGTGGGAACGCCTGCTTCTCGCCATCGGCGCGGTCGTGGTTTCCACCAGTTCCAATTACCTGATCCTCTACATGCCCACTTATGCCGTTAAGTCATTGCACCTGCCGCAATCAACCGGCTTTGTGGCGACGCTGGTAGGCGCCTTCATTCTGACCTTGGGAGCGCCGCTGATCGGGCACTGGTCGGATACGGTCGGACGCAGCCGGATCATGATGGTGACCACCATACTGTTTCTGCTCACCACATATCCGGTTTTCAGCCTCCTGACGGGTCATGCCACGATGGCGACCATCATTGCGGCCGTGGCTTGGATGAGCTTACTGAAAACCGGATACAGCGGCGCCCTGCCGGCTTTCCTCGCCGAGTGCTTTCCCGCCCAGACCCGGGCCACTGGAATGTCGCTCAGCTACAACGTTGGCGTACCGATCTTCGGCGGTTTCGCTCCGTTCTACATCACCTGGCTGATCGCCCTGACCGGCAGCAACATGGCTCCCGGCTTCTACATGATCTTTACCGCACTGCTTGGCTTGGCCGCTCTGCTCGGGGCACGGGCAAGACTGCATCTCCAGTAGCCGTTCGGCCGCGCCAGCCTCAGACGACAAAGCCCCTCGGTCCGGTTTGACCGAGGGGCCACGCAACCCAAAGCGAATGCTTACCGCCGCCACCCATACGGATGCACCCGATATGCGTATACACGGTAAGCATAGGGCCTCGGATACCACCGCCCGCCAACCACTACCGGGCCCGGATAAACGTATGGAGCCACGTATCCGGGCGCCACTGCAACGTAGGGAGCCGGAGCAACATATGGGCGGACGCCAACGTAACCGTACGGGCGTACAACCGGACCCACACCCACTCCGACTACAACCCCCGCGTGCGCGGTTGCCGGCGCCACCAGCAACACCGCAAAAGCCAATGCCATCAAGCCGATCATCATTTTCCTTAACATCTCTTTAGCCCTCCGCCTTCAGTATCCTCAAAACCTCCGTCAACTAGAAAGTTGCTGTCAGGAATTGCAAATCTGAAAGCACTTCTAAACATGCGGGACTCTATTTGGAAATGCCGTTCGCGCCATTCTCGTTTAATATGGGTGGATGAACTCACTGAGCGCGGTACTTTCCCGGGTTACAAGTTCCGCCGAAGCCGCTCTTCAGAAGGTCAGCGAAGCGGAGAGCACGAAGCCGGTCCTGTCCGGCGGGTGGTCACCTAAGCAGGTCCTCGGACATCTGATCGATTCGGCTTCGAATAACCATCAACGTTTTGTGCGAGCCGCCTTGCAGGGATCGCTCGATTTTCCCGGATACGATCAGCAAGGCTCGGTGCGGGTGCAGGCGGTTGAACAAGCGCCTTGGCCGGCCCTCATCGCACTGTGGGCAAGTTACAATCGCTACCTCGCCCATGTCATCGCCCACCTGCCGCCCGCCCAATTGGAAGCGGTTTGCCGAATTGGCTCCAATGAACCCGTGACCCTGCGCTTCCTGGTGGAGGATTATCTGCGCCATCTGTTGCACCACCTCGCCCAAATCGGCGCGGTTGATTCGGCCCATGGAGCGTGAGAAAACCGGCGAAGTGCGCATCATTGCCATGAGGTGATACATGGTGGATTTGTCCGTAGCTGATGGCATGTTGACGCTCGACGTCCGCGGCGCCGACAAACTGTGGGCGTTCAAAAGCTCACTGGAAATTCCCTTGCAACACGTAACCGGAATCAGGGCAGACAGCTCGATCGCCCATGGCTGGTATCACGGAGTCAGGATGCCCGGGACGAGTTTGCCCGGGGTGATCACAGCCGGGACGTTTTATCAGCACGGCAAGAGGGTCTTCTGGGACGTGCATAATCCCGACCGCACGATTGTGATCGATTTGAAAGACGAGCGCTACAGCGAACTCATCGTTGAAGTCGAAGACCCGAACTTCGCCGTCGATCTGGTCAAGGCCGCGCTGCCCCCAGCCTAATCCGTTCGGCAAAGGTATAAAGCCGAAGCCATGGAAACCGGGATAGCTGGTTTCTCAATGTTCGCGTGCTCAATGCAGGCGAATGAGCTGCATCACCGCCAGCAAGTGATGCGCCTCATGCAGCAAAAAGAACTCCAGCCACAACCCAAGGGTCATCTCCCCGAACTTCGGATGAATCCCTATGCGCGACAGCTCCGCTGCCGAAAGCCGGCCGGCTTCGCTCACCAGCCGTGCGCGTGAAGCATGCAGTGACGCCAAAATCTCGGGCATCGCCAACCACATCCACTGCGGCCACTCGGCATCGTCTTCCGCCCGGTAGCGCAGCAATTGTGGGCCGTCTTCAATTCTTATGCGCTGCATGCGGTGGAGGAACATCTCCTGATAGCGCGCCAAATGCGCCAGGTGCTCGCGTCCCGACCACTTTCCCGCTATCGGCCGGTTGTCGAGCGCGGCCTCGGGCACTTCGGCGAGCAGGATCGGCAAGCAATCAAGCTGCGTTCGCAAACGAATCAGTGTGGGTTCCGGGGCATCCATGGCACTCTCGCCTCAAGATCTTACATCAGGGAGTGCCAGCCAGCTCGGCTTGCGGAGTCTTGCGCGCCTACGCCTTGACTCACTTCGGGATATGGGTTAGAGGGAATTCCCTAACCCTGATGCGTTTCGAACAGCAGCTCTCGATTCCAGGCAAACTCGCGCGTGTCTCTGGCCATCTGAACTGCCGTGCAACACGGTTCGAAGTGCATGAATGCAATTAAGAGAATTGGGCTCACGGCGACGCTGGCCTTCATCGCTGATATCGGCATGCCCGCTGCCATGGCGCAGCAGTTTGTTTTTTGCCCCGACAACCACGCTATCCGCCGAGACAGCCAACAACACCAGCGGCGCCTCTGCATTTACGGCGCTCAGCGACGGCGATGCGGCGGCGGGGAACGTCAGCAAGTTGCCGACCGCCAACCTGCTCTACTCAGGCGCTACCACCGCGAGCGGCCTGACGGCAAGCCACACCTATAAATCGCCCAGAACATTCACCGTTACCGGAATCGTCACCGATAGCAATGGCATCACGGCCACCGCTTCGCAGCAGGTGGCAGTTGCGCGCGCCGTTCCGACCGCAGTGCTGTCGGTCACGCCATCCAGCGGAAAGACCGCGCTTCAGGTTGCGGCATCTCTCGCCCAATCCTCGTCGCCCGATGGCACCATCAGCAGCGGCACCATCAACTTCGGTGACGGCACCCCGACCGTTACTGGTCTCACTGCCACTCATACGTATTACGTGCCCGGCAACTTCACCGTGACAGGCACCGTAACCGACAGCCTCGGCGCCACCGCCTCCGCCACCAGGAGCGTCACCGTCGGCCAGGGCTGCGCGATCAGCAGCACCAACCGCAGCGTTACCATCTGCTCGCCCGTGGCCAACTCCACCGTCAGCTCGCCCGTGCAGATCGTTGCTTATGCCACCGACAGCAAGACGATCACGCAAACGATCATCTACGTTGATGGCACCAAAGCTTACACGCAGAAGTCATCGGCAAAGCTCATCGACACAGCCATCAGCCTGCGCAGCGGAACGCATACGATCCAAGTCAAGGCCTGGGATGCAAGCACAAGCTTTAACAAAACGATCACCGTTAAGGTCAAGTAATCCGCAACGAGCACACGTCCAGGCTGCCGCTGTGCCATGCTGATGCGTGGTGATCGGTTGGCGAACGGGCTTGCCGAAGTTGTGAATTTCCTGTGAAGAATTTCCGGGAACGTATCAGGTCATCTCTGGCCGATATATACTAAGCGGCTTGTTTCACTTGAGTTACAGAAGCCGTTTCGCTCTTTAATTTCTTTTATCACGCAGAGCTGAATCTGGCGTAGAATCGTGCCAAACAAGGAGAGGATTTGCCGAAATTCGAGGAGTGCCTTCAACGCCTTGAATCCGTCGTTCAGCAATTAGAGCGAGGCGACCTTCCATTGGAGCAGGCTCTGAAGCTCTTTGAAGAAGGTGTAGGGCTTTCAGATTCCTGCCGCCGGGAGTTGGAGGAAGCCGAGGGTAAGGTTGAAATCCTGCTCAAACAAAACGGAAGGCTGCAACCCGAGCCCTTCGTCAATACTGCCGATCGGCCGGAGTCATAATAGCGGCCGTGTCGCGCGTCCCGTGACGCGTACTGAATCGCCATCGCTGACGTTTCGCTCATTTCTCGCGCTAGACTTGAGAGAGTCATGCCGACTCATCTCGGCGAAGCGTGAAGTCTTGAGCTGGAGGAGAGGAGAATCTGTATGCAGTCATTATCAATCCTCATCGCCCAGGCGGATGGTAGAGTTGGCGATCTACTCGCCTCAAACTTGCACGCACACTTCCGGGAAATCCACCGGGTAGGACTGAAGGAGCTACGGGAAAGATGTTCCCGGTAACGAAGCTCCTCAAGCCGTAGTTGTGGATCTCGAATTGGTCAATTTTCAGGAGCTGCAGGAAATCTGCGCAGGGTGTCGCAATGCCGCGGTAATCTGCACCCATCGCCTCGCCGACGAGCAGATGTGGGTGGCTGCGCTGGCCGCCGGAGCGGCCGATTGTTGCACGCCGGACGACATTGCCGGCATCCTGCGGGCCGCTCGCGGCACGCTTCTTTACAAACCCGCGGCCAGGGCGGCCTGAGGTCAAATAGGCCGGGATCGACTCTGGCAACGCGAACCCGGCCAGATGTTTCGCCAATCCGGTTCCGGCTGCATGCCCTCAGGGTCTGCTAACCATTCAGCGACAATGACGGGAGCGGACGATTTCAAGTGTTCCCAGACTCTAGCTCGTCTGCAGTTCTTCTTCCGGCTCTTCTACGCCGGCGTTTCGGTAAGCGTTGATCACGTCCTGAACCGAGATAATCCCGATCAGCATTGCCGGGTCCGCGCGATGCACCACCGGCAGGAACGGCCAGTCGCTGATGTGGCGCAGGGCCGTCTCCAGCGATTGATCCGGATAGAGCGCGGGAATAAACATGTTCAATCGCGAGCCCAGCGATTCGCTTTTGTCAGGTCCGAGCGCCAGCAGCGTCTGCCGCGAAACGCCAGCCCAGCGCCCGCCCCGCAATTGTACGAGGAAGAAATCGCCCTGCGCGCTTTCGACGGCGTCGAGAGCGTGAGCGAGCGTGTCCGTGCCATTGAGAACTTGCTCCCCGAATGGGCGCAGTGCGTCTTCCACCCGCAAAATTCCAGCTTCGTGCTCTTCTTCCAGCAACGGCAGGTCGAGGCCGTCCTGCCGCGAGAGCAGATCGAAAATCGGCACTCGCTGAAAGCTGCGCGAAATCAGATAGGCGATCGTGTTGGAGACGATGACCGGCAGGATGATCGAATAATTGCCGCTCACCTCCAGGATCATGAAGATCGACGTCATCGGCGCGCGCAAGATCCCCGCGAACAGCACCCCCATGCCGATGAGCGCGTACGCGCCTACGGGAATCGACAACTGCGGGAAAAATGCCTGCTCCACTCCGCCGACGGCGCCGCCCAGCATGGCGCCAATGAATAACGTGGGAGCAAACAGCCCGCCCGGAGTGCCGCTGGTAAACGACAGTACCGTCGTCAGGATCTTCAGTCCAGCCAGAATGCCCAGGATCTGCCAGCCGAAACGCGCATTCATCGCCTGGTCGATCGAGCTGTAGCCGGCGCCCATGACCTGCGGAAAGCGGATGCCGATCAACCCGATCAGCAGCCCCGCCGCTCCCGGTTGCAGGTATTGCGTCCAGGGCGGCTGGCGCCGCAGCCATGGCCGAAGTCAGCGATGGACTTAACGAAAACGACCGACGCGAAGCCGCCCAACACTCCCAGCGCCGCGTAAGCGATCAACTCGCCCGGATATTCGAGATGATACTCCGGCACACGGAACAGCGGCTCCGGCCCGAGAAACCAGCGCTCAACCACGGTGCTCGATATGGCCGATAACACGACCGCGCCGAGGATGCCCGCGGTCCAGCGTCCGATGACTTCTTCGATGACAAACAACACCGCGGTGATCGGCGCATTGAAGGCCGCTGCCAATCCCGCCGCCGCGCCCACCGGCGCGATCAACCGCAAGCGCTCGCGCGAAAGTCGCAGCCGCCTTCCGATCAACGACGCTATGCCGGCGCCGATCTGCAGCGCAGGATCCTCCGGGCCAAGCGATTGTCCGCTGCCAATCGCCAGCGCGCCGGTCAGAAACTTGCCGAAGGTGGTGCGGATGCCTATGTACCCGTCATAGATATAGAGCGCGCCCTTCGTCTGGTTCACGCCGCTGCCACGCACGCGGGGAAAAATCTTGCCCACCAAAACCGCAATCAGCAAACCGGCCAGCGCCGGAGCGATAAAGACGCGCGGGATGCCGGGCCGCAGACCGGTGCCCAGCAGCAGCCATCGCACGGCGGAGATGGCAACCCTGAAGAGCACCACCGCCAGTCCCGCGATCGAACCGATGATGACCGACAGCACGAGAAAAAACTGCTCCTCGCGCAACGACAGAATTGCCGACCCGGTCAGCATCCGCCGCAGTGACGACCAGTACTTTCGCCGGACGGGGCTGGTGCCGCTGGTGGTTCGCTTTCCGACCGGCTTCATTTACTGGTTCCCCCAGCGATGATGTCCGATGGTGGCCAGCAACTCGTCCATGCCGCTCGGAGCGCCACACAGCTTCTCCGCGGCATCTTCGGTGGCGAAAACGAAGCGCATCATGTTCTCCACCACGTCATCGCGTCCTTTCAGGCGGTCTTCGGCCGCGTAGCGTCTCAGTTCCTCGGCCCAACTCTGGAGTTGGGCCAGCTTGGCATCATCGGCTTGCGCCTCGGGGGAAGGCGCGCGCGACGGACTGCCGGCCGCAGGCTTGGCGCGCGAGCCAACGCACTCTTCGAGCCGCTTCACTGCCGCCTGGTAGGCGGCAATCGTGCGTCGCGCCCGCTCTGCCGCGTTCACTCCCGGCGAAAAAGGATCGGCGGCCAGCAGTTGCTCCGCTCTGCCGAGCAGTTTCTTGGAGTTGGCGTCCTGGTCGTCCAGTCTCACCGCGTCCGTCAAATGGCGTTTGGCCACCGGATAATCGCCGGCCTGGAGCGCCACCGCCCCGGAGCCCGCATAGGCGGGGCAAAATTGCGATCCAATTGTCTGGCGTGCTGAAACTCGTTCAGCGCCCGGTGGGTGTCGCCCAGTTTGAAATAGATATACCCAAGCCTGCGTGTGGGCATTCGCGCTCGGCGGAAGCTCAGGCAACAACGCTGCCAGCTCTGCCTCCGCGACATCGTTCTGGTGGTTCGCGGCCAGCACTTCCAGCAATTCAAATCGGGTATTCAAGCGTTCGGCCACGGGCGACTTCTCCCCGGCCCCAGATGCCGTCAATGGCGCCGCGATAATAACGAACCGCCTCTTGCACCTCGCCTTTGCCGGCCGCAATCCGCGCCAGCTCCAGCTCCACCGTGGCGTCGGCGGGATGTTCCTCCAAAAGGCTCAGCAGACGCGACCGGGCCTCGTTCGCGCGTCCCGCGGCAAGCAGCGACTCGGCGAGTCGAACGCGATATTCGTCGTCGTCCTGGCCGCCATAGAGCAGGGCCGTCTCAAAATCTTCAACCGCTTGTGCGGGACGGTGCGAGTTGAGCGCGGCCACGCCTTTTTGATACCAGTCGGCGGCCAACTGATCCTGCCGATCGTTGAACCAGTTCACCACCATGCGGGTGAAACTGAAGCCGGCAATGATGATCAACACCAGTACGGGCAGTCCAAACCTATGCTGGCGGAGCGAAACCGCCGCTTCGCAGTGAGAGCATCGTCCCGACGCGGTCAGGGGCTCGCCACAGTCCATACATGTCTGGCTCGACGCTGGCATGTTGACTTGTTAAGTTAGCAGATTTGGCGGCGCTGTGCGTATGCCAGACTGATGTTCAACATGGCAGGCTCCGTCATTGGACGCTGGCGGCTTCCCATCCCGGGCTCACAAAATCCGTCCGCAAACGCAAAAAGGAGAGGCAGGTTCGCCTCTCCTTTCTAATCTATTCCGGCTTTCACGCCAGGTTCGACGCAATCCGGACTCCGCGATAGGCCGGGTCTCAACGCCGGCGAGTCAGCGACGGAGCTAGTACAACCGGAAATTCACTTCTACGCTGATCTGTACCGCCACCGGCTTGCCATCCTTCATGGCCGGCTCGAACTTCCATTTGCGAACCGCTTCAACCGCCTTCTGATCCAGTCCCATGCCGAGGCTGCGGGTTACGCGCACATCGCGTGGAGAGCCGTTCGGATCGACGATCATCCACAGAACCATCGTTCCCTGGTACTTCGCCATGCGAGCATCTTCCGAATACTCGGGATCGGGCGCGTCGAGCGCGCGCGGCGCTGATACGCCTCCGCCCACCCGGAATACGCCTCCGCCAATCCCGCCCGGATTGGACTCTCGCTGCCGGACCCCTATAATGAAAGATCGGCGAAAAATACGATCGCCATTTGACTCTGCACTGGGCCGCCGGCTCCACAGGGTTCGCGTGAGCGACTGCCAGTGGGTCCGGATTCCGGTTAGATTGCGCATACCGATCGAGCCCGGCTGAATGAGAAAGGACCGGAGTGCCGCTAGATCTTAAGAAGACGCTTAACCTGCCTAAGACTGAGTTTCCGATGAAGGCCAACCTGCCCCAGAATGAGCCCAAGATGCTCGCTCATTGGGACAAGATCGATGTCTACGAGAACATTCGTGAGTCGCGGCGCGGCGCGCCCATCTACGTCCTGCATGACGGTCCGCCTTACGCCAACGGCCCCATCCACCTGGGGCACGCGCTGAACAAGTGCCTCAAGGACTTCATCGTCAAATCGCATAACATGGCGGGATTTGACTCACCGTATGTGCCCGGATGGGACTGCCACGGCCTGCCTATCGAAATTAAAGTCGACGAGTCACTCGGGCGCAAGAAGCTGGAGATGGACCCGCTGCAAGTTCGCCAAGCGTGCCGCAAGTACGCCGAGAAATACCTTAATCTGCAACGCGAGCAGTTTAAGCGTATCGGTGTCTTTGGCCATTTCGACGATCCCTACTTGACCATGGCCCCGCAATTTGAATCTTGGACGATCGAGAACTTCTACGCCTTCTTCGAGAAGGGCATGGTCTACAAAGGGCTGAAGCCGGTCTACTGGTGCATTCACGATGAAACCGCTCTGGCCGAAGCTGAAGTCGAATATGCCAACCACACCAGCCCGAGCGTCTGGGTTCGCTACGCGCTGACCAGCGACCCTGCCGCGATTGATCCGGCGCTGGCTGGGAAGAAGGTCGCGACCATCATCTGGACCACCACTCCCTGGACGCTGCCGGCCTCCATGGCCGTCGCCTTTAATCCTCGCGAAGAATACGTGGCGCTTGAGAGCGGCGGGTGGACGTACATCGTTGCCGGCAAGCTCGCCGCGGAAACCGCTCATAAGTGCCAGCTGGGCGAACCGCTCTCCATCGCCAGTTTTCCCGGCTCCAAACTGGAGCGGGTGACGTTTGCCCATCCATTTCTCGATCGTCAGATTCTCGGCGTGCTGGCCGACTACGTGACCATGGACCAGGGCACCGGCGCGGTTCATACCGCTCCCTCTCACGGCGCCGATGACTTTTACACCGGAGTCGCCTACGGCATCGACCAGACGTGCAACGTCGACGGCTCCGGCCACCTGCTCCACGGGCTGCCCGAGTATGAAGGCATGACTGTTTTCAATGCCAACGAGCCGATCGCTCAACTGCTGAAGACGCGAGGCGTGCTGCTCGGCCGCGAAAACCTTGAGCACTCTTATCCGCATTGCTGGCGCTGCCACAATCCGGTCATCTTCCGGGCCACCGAGCAGTGGTTCATTTCCATGGAGGGCAAACTGGACGGCGGCACGCTCCGCAGCGTCGCCCTCGACGAGATCAAGAAGGTCAAGTGGGACCCGGCCTGGGGCGAAGAGCGCATTTCCAATATGATCGCCACCCGTCCCGATTGGTGCATCTCACGCCAGCGCGTCTGGGGTGTGCCTATTGCCGTCTTTTTCTGCCAAGGCTGCGGCGAGGTGTTTGAAATCAAAGCCGGCCAATCGCGCGGTGTCCACTTTATTTGCCCGCGAGGGCACGGACGCCTGGTATCGTCTGCCGCCCGCCGAAATCCTGCCCGCCGGAACGAAATGCGCAACCTGCAGCGGCACTTCGTTCCGCAAGGAAATGGACATCATCGATGTCTGGTTCGAGTCCGGCTCCAGCCAGGCCGCCGTGCTTGGCCACACGCCGGATTTGCCGTGGCCCGCCGATGTCTACCTCGAGGGTGGCGATCAGCACCGCGGATGGTTCCACTCTTCCCTGCTCTGCGGGGTGGGACTGCACCAGGCGGCTCCCTATCGCGGCGTGGTAACCAATGGCTGGACGCTCGATGAGCAAGGCCGGGCGATGTCGAAGTCGCTGGGCAATGTCGTCGATCCGGTCGATATCTGCAAGCGGCTTGGGGCGGAAGTGGTGCGCCTATGGGTCGCGTCGGTCGATTTCCGCGAGGACGTGCGCGCCTCGGAAAACCTGGTGCAGCGCGTGGCCGAGAACTACCGCAAGGTGCGCAATACCTTCCGTTTTATTGCTCGGCAATCTTCACGGCTTTGACCCCGCTCGCGACCTCGCGCCCTTCGACCAGATGGAACCGCTCGATCGCTTCATGCTGCTGCGCGCCGCCGAGTTCGCCCGCGAACTGCGCGAGCTGGTACGAGCAAATGCTCTTCCATCGCGTCTATCAGCGGCTGAATCAGTTCTGCGTGGTCGACCTGAGCGCGCTCTACTTGGCAGTGCTGAAGGATCGCCTCTACACCTTTCCGCGCAGCTCACGCGAGCGCAAGTCGGCGCAGACAGCGATGTGGAGAATTGCCGAGGCGCTGGTTCGTCTGGCCGCGCCCATCATGACTTTCACCGCCGATGAAGTCTGGCAATTCCTGCCGGCTCTGAAGTCGCGGCCGGAAAGCGTCCACATGACTTTGTTCCCGAACGATCACGACGTTACCGGCGAGATCCGCGATCGCGATGCCGCGGAAACGATCCGCGCCGATTGGGAAAAGCTGGTCGCGATTCGTGACGAAGTCAATAAGGCCATCGAGCAAGCTCGCAACGCAAAGGTCATCAACAGCGAACTGGAAGCCGCCATCGCGATCACCGCGCCTGCCGAATCCTATCCACTGCTGGAGCGCTATCGCGCCCATTTGAACGCGCTGTTTGTCGTGTCCGCGGTGGAGTTGAAGCTGAGCGAAGGCGGAGAGCTCGCGGTCGAAGCTCAGCACGCACCCGGCGAGAAGTGCGAGCGCTGCTGGAACTACTCGACCCACGTCGGCGAGGACGAGTCGTATCCAACGGTTTGCGAACGCTGCTCCGCCGCGCTGAAGGTCATCGAAAAAGAAAGGACGGCGGAAAAAGCAGGGACCGTGTCGTGATCCGCTCAAGTCGATCTTATCAGCTGCTGATTGCGGTGCTCGTGGTTTTAGCCGATCGCGCGAGCAAATGGCTGATTGCGCGCTCGATTCCGCTGGACGGCTCCGGCATCCAGGTGATCCCGCACCTGTTCCGCATCACTCACGTGGAGAATCGCGGGGCGGCTTTCGGGCTCTTCGCCGAGTCGCCGGTGGCGTGGAAGACTTCGGCGCTGGCGGCGCTCTCGCTGGTGGCGATGGCCGTCATCGCCTATCTGCTGTGGAAGACGGCGGGCGCACTCAACTCCACCTCAATCGCGCTGTCGCTCATCCTCGGCGGAGCCGCGGGAAACTTCTGGGATCGCGTCGTCAAAGGCCAGGTGGTCGATTTTCTGCACTTTTATATCGGCAACCACGTGTGGCCCGATTTCAACGTGGCCGACAGCGCCATCGTAGTCGGCGCCGTTCTGCTGCTGGCCGATATCGTCTTTGCCAAGCCTACCCCGGGCGAGGCCGCTTCGTAGAGGGCGCTATGAGTTGGATCGATCAGGATAGCGAAGCGAGCCGCTCCCGCAGAGCCGGCGAGGAGAAGTGCTGGCGCGCCACCTGCGCTGGATGTGCTGCAGCGCAGTGCTGACGCTGTCCCTGGCAGTGATGGCAGCAGTGACCGCCAGCGCCGGGACCTTCTTCTATTTCGTGATTCCATTTTTCGTCTCCAGCTTCTTCACTGTCAGGCAATGGATGGAATGGAGGCACGCGAAGCGCTGGCTGGAATCCGCATCCGAAGCCAATCCGGAAACTGCCCGCGAAACGGTCGAAGACGATTTCCGCTGTTCCTTTTGCGGCAAAGCGCAAGCGGAGGTGACCCACTTGATATCGTCGCCGAAGAGCAGTGCAGCCCTGCCAGCCCACATTTGCGATCAGTGCGTCGAGGTGTGCAACACCGTCCTCGCGGATGTCCGCGGCAGCAAGCCCAAAGACTAGCAGGCTGCTACTGCGGGTACAGCCTGCGGTAAATTCTGGCATTGCGCACAATCGCCTGCACATACTCGCGCGTCTCGGTGAACGGGATCGATTCGACGAACTCCGCCACGTCGCGGTAGTTGCCCGCGCTCAGCCATTCCTCGACGCGGTTGGGGCCGGCGTTATATGCGGCCAGCGCGTACTCCACCTGGCCGTTGTAGTGGTCGATCATCTCGCGGAAGTAGCGCGTTCCGAGCTGCAGGTTGATGTTCGGAACCAGCAGCGTCTCCGTCCGGAAACTGCTCAGGTGCAGTTCTTTCGCGGTTTTCCTGCCGGTAACGGGCAGCAATTGCATCAGGCCCAAGGCATTTGCCCGCGAGATCGCTCCCGGATTGAACTCCGACTCCTGCCGGATAAGGGCCGCAACCAGAAATGGGTCCAATTGGTTCTCCATCGCGAAGCGGCGAACCTCCGTCCAGTAGGGCCGGGGAAACAAGTAATCCCAGTAAGGCCGGGGAAGCACGGACATATCAATGGCAAAGTAGCTGGGTACGGCCGATTTCATGAAGCGAAGCGCGCGATGATACTGGCCGCCATCGCGATAAATGCGGGCGATCTCCAGCGTCGCCCAGTTCGCCCCTTTGCCGCCGTCGGCCGCTCGCAATTCTTTGATTGCCAAGTCGGCCATTCCGGCGTTTTCCAGAAGCTTGCTCTTCTCCACGCGCAGCGTGTCCGGCGGTATGCTGGTCAGCGCCGCCGCCGCGCCGAATGGCGCTACCGGCGCGATGCTATCGAGAAGCGGATCGTGGGCCGTGGGCGAAACCCCTATCTTCGCCAGTCTCTCCGCCGCCAGGTGGCCGTAATAATAGTTGCGGTAGCGTTCCGCGACCTTGGCATACCAGGCTCGCGCCAAGGGCAGCTCCTTTTCGTCCTCCGCGATTCGCCCGCGCCAGTAGACTGCGGCGGCTATCTCCGGTGAAGCCGGATATCGGCGCACGTGTTCCGCAAATTGCTTTTTCGCCTCTTCGATCCGTCCTTGCCGATAGGTCAGCCAAGCGGCTTTCCAGTGCGCGTACGCGGCCCTGCTGCCCTCCGGAAAACGCTCCTGCGCCTCGCGGTAGTAATCGATGGCGTGATCGTAGTCCGTCTTCAGCAGGCACATGTTTCCGGCCGAAATCAACGCCGGTTGCAGCCACGCGCTAGCGGGCGCCGATTGCCGAAGCTGCGCGAGATAGTTCAGCAGAGCGCTCTCGTCACCCTCCGCGCGGGCAATTTCCACCAGCTCGTAAAGCCTCTGCGCGTTGACCTCCCCGGTTGTCAGCGCGCCCTGGAGCAGGTCGCGCCCTTCGCGGACGGCTCCGCTGTGCCGCAGGGCATCGCCAAGCCTCACTTCAATTTCGCCGCGCTCCTCCGGCGGAGCCGTGGTCCGCAATTGCCGGTACTCGCGCACCGCTTCCGGCCATCGATTTGCCTGCGCCAACAGCGATGCGCGATGCTTAAGCTCGCCATAGCTGCCCGCCAGGCTCGATCCTTTGGCAATCAGCTCGGTCCCCGCCTGTACGGCTTCGACGCTGAGCGGCATGGTCAGGTAGAGATGCCGCAGAATCTCCACCCCTTTCGCCGGATTGCCGCCGTGCAAGTAAGCATGCCCCAGCGCCAGCTCGGCATCGGCTCGCGCCGGCGCGCGATTCGCCTCCAGGAAGCTGATCGCCTCCGCCGCGCGCCCCGAAGCCACCAGAGCCTCGCCATAGGCGGCCCTGGCGTCGTTGATGAAAATTGAATCCGCGCAATCGTTCGAAAAACTCTTCAAGGTGGCAACGACCTTTTCGCTCTGCCCGGTGCCGCCGTAGGCCAGCGCCTGGAAATACCGCACGTAGTCGGACAGTTCGCCGGCGTAAGGTCTTGCCTTTTCCAAAGGTGCAACGGCCTTGGCATATTCGCGGTCGAGCACGTGGGCGTAACCGATCGCCAGCCATGCCATGGCGCCGGCATCCGTGCCGGCGTGTTGCCGCGCATATTTCTCCACCCCGGCGTAGGCAGCCGGAGTGCGCGCTTCGATCAACTGCGAAGCCATCGGTTTCAAGCTGGCCGAAGCGACGAAGGCGCGCGTCATGCGCTTGATGCGCACGGCGCTCACACGTTGTTTGGCCGTCCTCTTATGAGCGCTTTTGGCCGGCGCTGCGTGCTTGGATGCCGTAGCCGTCTTCTTTTGCGTGCTTTTCTTTGGGCGTGGGGAAGTCTTGCCGGCGGCACTCTTGCCGGCGGCAGCCTTGCCGCTGGCGCTGCTCTTTTTCACCGGAGCTTTTTCAGCTTCATCTTGCGGCCAACCGGAAACTGCGGTGAATAAAACCGTGAACAGCAAAGACAGGAACAAAAATCGCTTGCACATCACTCTTGGGTTCTCTTTGGGCCCGTATGATTCAGTTTAACCCGGAAAGCTGCCGCCTAGTAGTGCGCGATCGTTGCCGGCAAGGATTCGCACCAGTTCTTCGGAAAAATAATCCACGTCGCGAATTACATCTCCGTAGCGCTTCTGGTACGCCGCGCGACTCTTCTCGATATCGGGCCGCAGCCGTTCGTACAAATCCCGTTTCGATCGACCCTCAGCCACCTTCACCTGGTTGTAAAGCTGGATCTCCTCCACCAGCAACTTGGCGAACCGCTTCGCCTTGGCATGCACATCATTGCTTGAAGGCCCGCTTTGGTATGGCGCCGCTACCGGCGCCGGAGGCGGAGTCATCACTGGTGCCGAAACCGGCGGCGCCACTTCTGGCGCGGGAGCGGGCGGCATTGCAACCCGCATGGGCGGCATTGCAACCGGCATGGGCGCGGGTACGGGCGGCATCATCGGCACAGGAGCGACGTAGCTTCCTGCCGCGAGCGGAACGGGCTGTGCCGCGACTGCGGGCTCGGCCGGACTCGCCGCTGGCGGAACCTCTGGCCGCGCAGCCGCTATCGGCGGCAAGGGCCGCACGGGCTCCGGACTGGTTGCCGGTTGCGCCGGCTGCACCGCGCCCGAACCGGCCGGTTTGCGCAAGGAAGCCGTTTCCACCGCGAGACAGGCAATCAAGCTCATCGCCTGCATCACCTCAACCTGCACCACCGAGTCCGTCAGGCCTCCGTCCGCATAGACGACTCCGGCCAGACGATCGCGAATCAGCAGTGGAAACAAATAAATATCTCCCGGACCGGCGGGCGTGGCGGAGGCAAAGACCTCGCCCATTTCCGCGGCTGGCAACCTTACCGGCCGGCGCTCCTTAGCGAGCCGTTCGATCACATGATCGGTGGCGGGAATCGAGATGCGGGTGAACGCGGAAGCGTCCCTCATGCCGCGCGACTGCCAGCCCATAAAAAAGCCGCCGCGCAGAATCAGCAGCCCCGCGCGGGCGGCAAACGGCTGCGTAGTCTGCAACAGCACGCTGAGGATCTCAACCTGGTTGGCGGCTTGCAAAAGCCTCACCAGGTCAGAGGCAATGACGAACGCGGCTTCATGTCCGGCGCGGGTGATCTCCGCATCCAGCACCGGTTGCAGCTCTTCGCTGATGCTGCGCCGCAGGTCCTCGCCCCATTGCCTGACTAATCTGGAAGCCAGCCCCTCGGCCGCCTCCGAAAGATTCTCTTGCACGTTGCTCTCCTGCGCCGCGGACTGCCGCGAACCATCCTGGCCGATTTCGACTCGTCCCGCCGCGGCTGCTAACCGCATGATTATAAAATGGCTTTGTCGGCAAACAAAGCGGTCAACTGGGGCGTGGACCAAACTGCACACCTCTTGAGCCCTCGCCGGAATCGCCCGTCACGGTTAGAATGACATGGAAGCGCGCCGATGACTAGAGTCGAGAAGCGCGGGCCGGATTTCAGACAGAACTAAGTCTGAACCCATATAATCGAATCAAGATTTATCTTCGACCGCTGATCTGGAAATCTTTGAATCGGAACAGGAATGGGAGCCATCGAATCCAAAATAGGTGAGCCGGTTAGCGACGAATCCGTACTGGTCGGTGCGGCCCGCAACGGAGACGTTGGTGCATTTGAGCAACTGGTGCGGCGTTACGACCGTAACGTGTTTCGCATCGCTCAACACATCACGCAGAACCGGGAGGATGCGGAGGACGTCGTCCAGGACGCGTTCCTGAAGGCGTTCCAGAACCTGGCACAGTTTCAAGGCCAGTCGAAGTTTTATACCTGGCTGGTCAGGATTACCGTCAATGAAGCACTCATGCGTTTGCGGCGGCGACGCCCGGAACGAACCGTATCTCTCGACGAAGATATAAAGACGGAAGAGGATTCCATGCCGCGCGAGGTCGCGGATTGGTCTCCCAACCCGGAACAGTTGTATAGTCAGGCTGAGCTTAAGGACATATTGGGCAAAACCATTCAGGGTCTGCCAACCGGTTTCCGCACGGTGTTCGTATTGCGCGATGTAGAAGGCTTGAGCACCGAGGAAACCGCTGAAGCTCTCAATCTTAGTATTCCGGCCGTGAAGTCGCGCTTGCTCCGCGCTCGTTTGCAGTTGCGTGAGCGGCTGAACAAGTTCTTCAAACGGCGTAATGGAGATGGTGGACAGTGACTTGCTCTGAGTTTTTGAAGGAGCTTACGGACTACCTGGACAACACGATCGATCAGCGCACCCGGGCTGAGTTGGAAGAGCACCTGCAGTGGTGCCACAACTGTTATGTTGTTTGCAATACTACCAAGCGCACCATCGAGATTTATCGCGACTCCCAGTTGTTCGAACTGCCTGACGATCTGCGGACCCGCCTGCGCACCGCCATCGTCAGCAAGTGCAAGCAACACAAGTCAAAAACCGAAGCTTAGGAAACACCCGAGTCTCTCACCTGAGTTCCTGCTTGGCGCACGGTAATTTCCTTCATTTTCATTGCTTTGCAAATCAGGATTTTGTCCTCCGAATCACGCGAACCTTTTCTCGTGCCATCGAATCTATATAGCTAGTGCAAGTGGATGGCCTGAGTTTACGGCGCAAGTAATCGAGATCAGGGAGGGCGCGATGTCGGAATTCCTGAATGCAATATTCGGATGTACTCACAAGAACACGAGCTTCCCCCTCACGCCTAAAAATCGGCATAGCTGTTTTGCCGCCGGACCCACCGGAACCTACGTCGTCTGCCTGGGTTGCGGCAAGGAATTTCCCTATGACTGGCGCAGAATGAAGATTGTCGCCGGCGAAGTCTCCCCGCCGGAGAAGCATCGCGAAGCCGTCGGATTGCCTGGCTCCGGACTAGTGTAGCGTCTGAAATCCCTTTATGCTGGACGTGTAGCTTGGCTATCATGCAAGCTGCGCTGACCGCCTTACCGCCAGCAGGAGGGAAGACATGAAGATCGTGGATTTGACGCTGCCGCTTCCGCCAGGGCTGAAAACCAATCCTACTCACCCTGAAACTATCATCACCGACCATGTAACTCACTGGTTCACCGCCCCCAGATATCAATCGCCCTGCAAGGGATACGCCAGCAAATTGCTGCTGATCTGCGATCATATCGGTACTCATCTTGACGCACCTCTGCACTTTATTCCCGACGGAAAGTCGATGGACGCCGTTCCACTCGAAAACACCCTCGGAGAAGCCATTTATCTCGACCTGTCCGATAAGCCGGCGGATCAGCCCGTTACCGTTGAGATTCTGGAGAAAAAACTGGCCGCCAAAGGCGAACAAGTCAAGCCGCACGACATCCTTCTGCTGCGAACCTGGCCCGGCTCGCTGGGGCGACGAAATTTTTAAGGCCGCCGGCATAAGCTTGCTCGCCGCCAAGTGGATGAGCGCAAGAAAAATTAAATCGGTTGGCCTGGATTTGCCGAATGCGGACACCGGCAATGACATGCAGCGCCCAGCTCACATGGAACTGTTAGGCAAGGAAATCGGCATCATCGAGAATCTGGTCAACCTGGACAAGCTCTCCAAAACGCGGCTCTTTTTTATCGGGCTTCCACTGCACTTTATCGGACTTACAGCTTCGCCCATCCGTGCCATTGCCGTCGAGGAATGGTAATTTTTCGTTTGTTCTTTATGCGGCACGGCTTCGTTCCGGTGCCGCCCGGAGCCGCCCGGGGCCGTCAGACATGGCGTTTAGGCCGGCCCGGAAGCCGGGGCTGCGGATCATTTTTGTAACGTGGGAATCCGCGACGGCGATTTGAGAAACGAGTCTGAATGGCTCACTTGCTCAACGCTGTGCGATTGCGAGTGCATCCTGTATACTGCGGCTCTTAGCCTATGCTCAAAGAGATTCTTCACCAAGGCCAGCAGGCCGCCGATGAGGCGCTCGAACGCCTCTTACCGCCGGGCACTGAGTATCCGCCTTCGATCCACCTTGCCATGCGCCACAGCGTCTTTGCCGGTGGCAAGCGCCTTCGTCCCATCTTGTGCATGGAAGCGGCGCGCATGGTCTTCGCCGGAGATGGTTCCGGCGCGCTGCCGCCGGGCATTGCCGACCTCGGCGCCGCGATTGAAATGCTGCACACGTATTCGCTCATCCACGACGATCTGCCGGCGCTCGACAACGACGATCTTTGCCGCGGACGCCCCACCTGCCACGTCGCTTTCAACGAGGCCACCGCGATTCTCGCCGGCGACGCCCTGCAAACCTTTGCCTACGAGGTATTGGCGCGCTTGCAGTGTACGGCCGAGGCGCGGGTGCGCATCATCGAAGAAATTGCCCATGCCACCGGCACCATCGACGGCATGATCGGCGGCCAGGTGCTGGACCTTGAGGCGGAGCACACCAAGCCCGACGCCAAGACTCTGGAATACATTCACCGTTCCAAGACCGGGGCGCTAATTACGGCCTGTCTCATCTCAGGCTGCATTTATGCCAACGCCACGGCTACGGAGCTGCAGCGGGTGCGCGAATTCGGACGCGCCGCCGGCCTGGCTTTCCAGATTGCCGACGACATTCTTGACGTGACCCAGACCTCCGAGCAGTTGGGCAAGACCGCCGGCAAGGATCTCGCCGTCGAAAAGGTGACGTATCCCTCGCTCTATGGACTGGAAAAATCAGCGCGCATGGCGGATCAGCTCATTGCCCAGGCGTGCGCGGCGCTCGACAGCTTTGGCGCTCGCGCCGATACGCTTGAGGCCATAGCGCGCTATCTGGTCGAGCGCAAGAAGTAGGCGACTAAGGCTTCGCGGAGGTCTAACGACCCATGATGCTACCCGGCACTGGTGGCGCTATCGTCGGTGCGGCCTTGTTTGGCGCGGTCTGGTCAATTGCGTACTGTTGTACAAGCGGGTTCCACAGTTTTACGTTCGAACCTCGGGGACCTGGCAGCTTTGAGGCGCGACTAGCAACTTACGCCAAGATCGCCGAAACGGTGATCGGCCTTGCTAGCGGATCGGTTGTTTTGCTCGCGGGCTCTTCCATTTTGCGTGGCGGCAGCGGTGGACATTTGCCATGGTACTACGCTTCCCCATTAGTGCTCCTGGGCCTATCAGTCGTCTACGGTGTCTGCTTTATCGGTCTGCTCGCCTACTTTTACGAGATGTTCCTCCATCATCCCAACTCGTATACCCGTGCTAAATACTCGCTCATCCAAGCTTTTGGATTCTCTACGCTTCTTTCATTCTCATCCGCTTATGTCTGGCTCGCGCTGACGGTAGCTAACCAATGAATAACATCGACATCCTGGCCATTGCCGCCCACCGCGACGACGTCGAGCAGACCTGCGGCGGCACCTTGCTCAAGATGGCCCAGCGCGGCCATCGCACCGGCATTCTCGATCTCACTCAGGGAGAGATGGGCACGCGCGGCAGCGCCGAAGATCGCGCCCGCGAAGCCGACCGCGCTGCCGCCCTGCTGCGCGTCTCGTGGCGAGCGGCGCTCGACATCCCTGATGGTCGCGTGGAAAACACTTGGCAGAATCGCCTTAAAATCGCTCGCGTGCTGCGCCAGCAGCGGCCTCGCGTCGTCGTCCTTCCCTATTGGCAGGGACGCCATCCCGATCACTACACTTGCGCCACGCTCGGCTATGAGGCCTGCTTCCTCGCCGGCCTCGCCAAACTCGGTCAAGCGCAGACGTCCGCCTCGCCCGGGCCGGCCGCGGCGGAGGAGCTTGAGGCAATTGCCAAGCTTTCCCCACACCGCCCCTTCAAGATCGTCTACGCCTCTCTTTATTTTGACGTGCGGCCGTCTTTCGTCGTTGACATCACCGATCAGTTTGAGACCCGCTTTCAGGCGCTGATGGCCTACCAGTCGCAGTACGCCGACCAGAGCGCGGGCGCCGGCCTGTTTCCGATGCAGGCCGAAATCCGTCAGCGCCTTGAAGCCATGGCGTCGTTCTACGGATTGCTGGCCGGAGTGAGATACGCCGAACCTTTTGTGCAGAAGGAAATTGGACTTGTCGATGACCTGCTGGCGCTCCCGGTGAAGTCGATCTAGCAGGCTGCTGCAAAACTGTTCTTTGAGGTGTCATCCGGAGCGTGCCGGGGCCCCCGGCGACGGCCGCCTTTGCCGTTGCTGGGGTGGAGTAGCGAAGGATCTGCTGTCTGCGCGTACTGAAAATAGAGCCGATCCTTCGGTCGCCAGCCCCTATTCGCGCAATAACTTTTTGAAGTGTCATTCTGAGCGAGCGGAGCGAGCGAAGAATCCCAGCACCGCGTGCGGCTGAGGTGCAGCCGAAGGATTTCATCAAAAAGCCCAAAGCAGTGCTGGCTGGGACAGTTTTCCGGGATGCTTCGCTGCGCTCAGCATGACATCCGAAATTATGTCGCGACTTTTCGGGACACTACGCTGGTAGCCTATCGTGACCCGACCAGTTGGCCTGCGCGCAGTTCCTTGCGCTCGCCCGGGGTGAACTCCATCAACTCGAAGCCCTGCTCGGCGGCCGCTTTCTTCAGCGCGCCCGGCTTGCCGGTCAACAGCGGAAACGTGCCGAAGTGCATCGGCACCAGGACTTTGGGCTTCAATAAACGGCAGGCATATTCCGCCTCGCGCGGTCCCATGGTGAAGTGATCGCCGATGGGCAGCATCACGATTTCCGGCGCATACAGCTCCCGCACCAGGGCCATGTCGCCAAACAGCGCGGTGTCGCCGGCGTGATAGATTTTTTGCCCGTTGGAAAACTCCAGCACGAAGCCGCAAGCCTCGCCGCCGTAGATGATGGAGCCGTCACTGTCCTGGATGCCGCAGGAGTGATCGGCGTGAATCATGGTGATGCGCACGTTCTCCACCGTCTGCGAGCCGCCTTTGTTCATCGGGCTTATCTGCTTTGCGCCCTGCTTGTTCAGCCAGGCGCAGAGTTCAAAGATGCCAACCACGGTCGGGTTCTGCTCCCGGCAGATTTCCACCGCATCGCCAATGTGGTCGAAATGTCCGTGGGTGCAGAGCAGAACATCGTACTTTCCGGACTTCTTCAACGCTTCCGGACAGGCCGGATTGTTCTTCACCCAGGGATCGATCAGCAGGGTTTTTCCTTCCGGTGTTTCGATCGTAAACGTCGAATGACCAAGCCAGGTTGCATGAACTGATTTCGCCATTGCAATTCCCTTTCGCAAGCTTACTGCGGTTTTGGTTGAGACTTGCTCCACTGCTCGTATCCGCCGACCAGTGAAACGACGTTGCGGAAGCCCATCCTCCCCAGCATGTAGGCCGAGAGCAGCGAGCGTCCGCCGCCGGCGCAATACAACACAATCTGTCTGTCTTTGTCGGTCGTGAATTTATCGATATCCAATTCCAACATTCCCCGGGGAAGACTCACGGCCCCGGGAATCATTCCCGCGGTTGTCTCCTGCGGCTCGCGCACATCGATCAGGAGAAAATCCTCGTCGTCCTCCCGCATCTCTTTCAGATCCATGACATTGATTTCTTCGACTCCGTCCCGGCGGACCTCTTCCAGCAACTGCTTGAACTCGGCTACCAGCATCTGTTCCTTCCCCCGTTTGTGATTCTAGTTTTCCTGGCGGCTGCGGGCAAATGCCGCTGCCCCGCCGGCGGCGTGGTGCTCTCATCCAACTACAACACTCGCCCTCGCGCCGCCGAAGTGCTGGTCGAAGGCTCGCGCACGCGCCTGATTCGCCGCCGGGAACCCTGCGGAATTTGCTCGACGGGGAACCTAGCGGCACTCGTTTGCAACCATACGCCTTTGGCAAAACGAGACTAAGGTGATCGCCAGACCTTTCTGCGCGATTCCACCGATTTCTCGCGGCCGCCGTGTGGACCAAAATGCTACTCATCCGTCATGCAAAACGATCGTTATTCCAATTCCGGCATCACGCTTGGCGCCTGTGTTTGGTGCTGCGCCGAATATGTCATCGGATGCAGCCGTGCCCACGAGCAGGGCGTTTTCTGTTCCAAAAAATGCGAGATTGAGGCGCGCTTCTGGCTCCACGACGTTCTCAAAGATGTTGAAAATTGCGGGGCGACAATGGCGATCGGGAACCTTACCCGCAGATCTAGCTTCGCCGAACTCAGTTCGCGAGCGTCGTCACCTATCCTGTGAGCGTCATCCGGGCAGCAAAAGAGCTTGCTTTTCCCGCGGCAAACAACAGCGCGGCGCCGCGCCTCAGCGCTGGCCCCATTTGAGCTTATCGTGCAGCACTTCGAAGTACGAGCCTGACTTGCGGAAGAGTTTGACGTGGTGCGCGGCGCGCCGGCACTCGATCGATTCGCCCTTCGTGATCGGGAACCCCACCTGGCCATCGATGCTGAGGAACCCTTCCTCGTCCTCGCTGAGTTGAATGCGGATTGCGACCTTGTCGCTGAGCACCAGCGGCCGGTGGGTAAGCGAGTGCGGCGAGACCGGGGTAATTACAAATGCTTCGGTTGACGGCACCACCACCGGTCCACCCGCGGCCAGCGAATACGCCGTCGATCCCGTAGGCGTGGCTACAATCAACCCGTCGGCGCGGACGGTGTACACCAGCGAGTCATCCACGTGCAGGTCAAAACTAATGAGGCGTGCCAGGGCAGTCTTGCCAACCACCACGTCATTGAGCGCGTAATAGCGCTCGACAATCTCCGCCCCGGCGCAACAAGACTTCCAGCACCGCGCGGGTTTCGATTGGACAAGTGCCTGCATCCACCGACGCCAGGGTCTCGAACAGCAAGGTCAGTGGGACCTCGGTCAGAAACCCCAGCGAGCCAAGATTGATGGCCAGAATAGGAATGCCTTGTTGCGACACCGCGCGCGCCGCCGACAGCAATGTTCCATCCCCTCCCAACACGATGGCGAACGATGGATTCTCCCAACCCAGCTCATAGCGAGGAAAAACATTCTGGGGCGCCCCATACGCCGCGGTCTGCTGATCCATCACCACCCGATAGTCTCGCTTCGTCAGCCAATCGACCACCGCCGGGACCACCGTGTGGAGTTCCTCTTTAGCTGGCTTCGAAATGATAGCTGCGGTTTTTATGGGCATCTGAGACTACCTGGCTCCTTCTCGCCAATGCGCTGGCTGTGCTGTCGCGAGCTTACGGGGATCGTCAGCGGCGGAAACCCAACCGCTCCCGGCAGCTTACAAGTGAAACATGCAGTGTAACAGGAACTCGCGGTTGCCTTCCGCACCAAAAATCGGCGACTCCGTAACCTCGATCCCCGTAGCCCCGAGTTCGGCTGCCGCGCGGCGAACTCGGTCAACCGCAAACTGCTGCGCCTCCGGATCGCGCACGATTCCACCTTTGCCCACCTGCTCGCGCCCGGCTTCAAACTGGGGCTTCACCAGGATGACTGCTTCCTGCCGAGGACTGGCTTTTCCGTAAAACGCGGCGCCCAGGACGGCGGGCAGCACCAGCGTCACCGAGATGAACGAGACATCCATGGCGATCAACTCGATGGGCTCCGGCACCTGTGTTGCCTTCAGATAGCGGGCGTTGGTGTTCTCCAGCAGGCGCACCCGCCCATCGCCACGCAAGCGCGCGTCGATCTGTCCGTAACCGGTGTTGACGGCCAGCACAAACGCCGCGCCGTGCTGCAACAGGCAGTCCGTGAAGCCGCCGGTGGAAGCGCCCACATCCATGCACTTTGTGCCGCGCACGTCAATCCGCCAATGGGCCAGCGCGTGTTCAAGCTTCAGCCCGCCCCTGCTTACATATCGAAGGTCCCCGCCAAGCAGACGGATAACGGCGCTTTCATCGACCGCCTCGCCCGATTTCTCGACCTTCTGCTCGTCCACCAGAACACGTCCTGCCAAAATCAGCGCCTGCGCGCGCTCACGCGACGAGGTCAGCCCACGCTCGACCAGCAGCTTATCGATTCTGATCTTGCTCAAAAGAAATCCCTCGAACGAAATCATTTCCCGGTAGCACTCTATCCAGTGCAAACTGGAAAAATCGACGATCTACGCCCACTTCAAGGTGAGTTCCGGGAGTTATTCAAGCAATTTCCACAACTTCGGTGGAAAACCCTGTTCCTGAATGGAAACAGAATTGTATCTTCCGCCATCTGTCGGGCGGCAATGTAGAATTGCCATGCCGGTGAAGCATGACAGATTCCTCTCACCAATTCACGGTCGTCCAGCATCACGAGGTTCATCCTCCGGAGAGTGAGATCTCGCTGGTTCCCAACCGCGTTCTGCGTCACCTGTACGTGACCGTGCAACGCTTCCACGTGCTCGCACCTCACCTCCCGTCCGCGCCGCACCCCGATGGCGCGACCGCTGCCCAGGCCTGTTTGCTGGCCGAACTTACGGCTGCCATTTGCGCCCGCAAGCACGACCGCCTGTTTAATGTAGGGGCCGCTGCCCGCCTCGCCCAAGGCGAGACTTTCGCCGAGCTGCTGCAAGCCGCACCCGCACCCGCCCCCGCCGCCACTCATGACGCGCTCCCGTCCGGCCTCGGTGATCGCTTCTCGCTCGATCAGTTCGCCGCTACCATGGCCTTCATCAGCAAACTGCGGGGCGAGCAATGCGTCTTCTTCGTGTTGCTCGGAGAGCATCCTCTTGATCAGGGATTTCGTCGTTGCTTGCGTGTCTGCGCGGAGTGCCGCCTTCCGGTTCTGTTTTATATCGAAACCTGCTTGCACCTGTCGGCGGGCAAAGGCGCTCTCCACCTCAACCAGCCACCAGCGGACCTGTCGGGGATCCGCGGCGGCAAAGGCGAGAGCCTGCGTTCTATATACGCCGAATCCGGCGTGCCCGTGATCACCACGGATGTCCACGACCCGGTTGCTCTCTATCGCGTTACTACCGAAGCCATTCACCACGCCCGCTTCGGGCAAGGTGCTACCGTGATCGAAAGTGTCCGGGTGGTGGCCGCGGGCAAGCGCGCCCGGCTCGCCACGCCCGCCGATCCGCTCGAATTCATGAGGGGATACATGCAGGCTCGTGGTACCTGGGACGACGAGTGGGCGCGAGAGCAACACCGCGCCGCCGCCGCAGAGCTGCAAGCGGCGCTCGCGGCGGTGTGATTGCATTGAAAGCGGCGCCCACAGCCGCCTGAGCGGCTGCACAACCTTTTTCCCTGCGCAGGGTTCTTAATAGTAATGAGCGCACGGGTGATCTTTCGGCTTCTGGTCCTATTGCTGTCCCTCGGCTTAGGAATGCTTCTGGTTGCCGCCGCTAAGACCTATAACGCGGTTGACGGCTCCGCCAGTGACGATGGTGACGCCTGCGTTTGCTTCAGCTCCGACCTTCCCGCCGCATAATCGATTCCGCGCCTGCCGCTAGCCGGCGAAGAACGCGCTCTTCGCCCTCGCCGTTTGATCCTAGTAGATCGAAAGTTGTTCCTTGGGCGGCTTCATCTCGATCGTGAGCTCCATGGTCGGCTGCTTTACTTCGTAGTCTTCGCCGTAGGTTTGAAAACCGTGCGCGATCACCTGCACCCGCAACTTGCCGTAAGCTATGCCGTCCACCGAAGCCTTGCCCTCGCTGTCGGTCTTCAACTGGTAGCCATCTCTCCGCTGCTTTCCGTCTTTGCCCAGGTAGTGCAATACCACGCTTGCGTTGCGTATCGGTTCGACGCTTCCCTGCCTCACAATTAGGAAGCGCAGCTCCGCACTCTGCACCGGGTCCTGCTGAGCACCATGAACGAGACCCGGCGCCAGCAGCAGCACCGCGGTCACGAGCCAAATGCGAGCTTGATGAGGACTCCAGCCGCATGTCATTCGCCTCTCCCTTGCGCCTGCGCGAGCGAATTCCTGGAATTGCGACATTGTACCGCACAGCCACGGATGTTCCGCCGTCGCCGTGAACCGGTAGGCCGGCCTGGCCACCTGGCATGCGTCAGCGATGCCGTGCGTTAAGAGTTTTCGCTAATAACACGGAGAGATTGCAATGAGACTGCACGAACGATGCGCGGTGGGTTTAGTTTGGCGAGATTCAGTTTGCGAGCCGCGCTTGCTGGGGCGATGGAGCCAACGGGGGTCGGATTGTGATTCGCCCCAACGTTTATCGCGCGCTCAATCCTGTCGCTTCAGCGTTGGACGCTCGTCGTCGCCGGACTTCTGCGCGGTGGTCTGGGAGTTATCGTTTGTCGAATTATCCGGGCTCGAGCTGCCTGTATGTAACGTCGGATGCCCGCGCCGGTGCAATACCGGATGCCCGTTTTGCGGCCCGATCAGTCTGCGGCCATTCAGCACCAAGGACAAGTGGGCTTTCACCTCTTCGAACTGGCTGGTGTCCAAAATGTACTCGGCGCGTGGAGGCAGGTATTGCTGAATCTCCTCTTGTGCCCGCGCGATCCGCTCGCTGTTCATCAGGGGCGACGCATCTAAATTTGCTTTTGGCTCTTGGAAGTGGGAAAAGCTCTTTTGAACAGTGCATAGAGTGCAAAGCGGCTTCCGGATTAGCTGAAATGCTTTCAGAAGAACATTTTCAATCGAGCTTTTCGCTCGGCCAGTGATGATTTGGCCTGCCAAACCAGCGGAATTGAATCAAGGCAGTAATCTTAACTGCCGGAAAATTAAGATGCGTCGGCCCTGCGCTGTTCATCGGGTGAGTCGAGAACGCTTTCGCCAGGAGCGTATACTTGTGCTTCTTCTCCTGTCCGAGCTTTTCGAAGAACTGCACGAAGGCCGCCGGATCGTATCCCGTGGAGTACTCGTGTTCCATGCCGAGTAGGTCGGCCTCAAGTTCGGCGTCGCGGCTGAACTTCAGAAACGACATCGGCACCGCAACTCCCGCCACCTGCTCCATCGCAAATACCACCGGCCCGCCAATGAATACCAGCGGTATCGATGCCAAGTTGATCAATTGGTTGCGGGTCAAGGACTTGGTGCTATGGCGGGCGGCTACATGCGCAATCTCGTGCGCCATCACGCCGCCCAGTTCGGCCTCGTTATCGGCCGCCATGATCAGGCCAGAGTTGACAAAGAAGACCCCCCCCCCCGGCAGCGCGAAGGCGTTCACTTCATCGTTATCGATGACTTTAATGGTAAACGGAACCTTGGCGTCGGAATTGCCCACGATGGTTTGACCAAGGCGATTGATGTAGTCGTTCACCATTGGGTCGGTGACGATCCGGGCCTGGGTCTCGACCTGCGACGCCAACTGGTGGCCGAGCGCCATTTCCTTTTCCAGGGAATAAAAGTTCATCCCGTCGCCGATACCGCGCTCGCCAATCTTGCTGATGTCGTATCTGACGGGACTGGCATGGCGGTCACTCTTCTCATGGCGGTCACTCTTCTTGTGTGCGCCCGAGCTACTGTCCGGTTGCGCGATTGTTTCCCCGGCCGCGGAGCTAGCCGAAGCGTCTTTGTCTTCGGCCGTCAGGGGTTCTACCAGCGCCAGCAAGCCCAGCATCAGCAAGAAGCCCAGCAGAAGCAGCATAAAGCCCCTGGTGGAGGTGTTGCGTAACCCATTCCAACGGAACATCCGGAGCACATCATCAGAACGGCGCCCAATATCCCCGCAGTCTCGCCCCCGGACCGCCTAGGAGATTTCCATCCACGCCGTCCGCAGCGTGCGACCTTAGAATTCTTCGTGACCGGTCATGTTGCTCGGCGGGGAACTCTTATTTCGACTATTTTGCGCGCGTCCAGGGATTGGGACAAAGATTGAAAACCGACGATCATCCATCCGAAGCACATTAATTTGAATGCTTTACGTGACTAAGGTTGATATTTGAGGAGTCTGCGGCGAGCTTTCCACAGTGCCCATTCCCGACGACGCCCACTTTCCTACCGGCGTTTCTCAGCTCCGCAGTTGAGCGAAAGTCACTCATGTTGCGCTTGACAGACGGCTGCACGATAGGATAAATTAGCACTCGTCTGGTCAGAGTGCTAACAGAGTTGCACCCGCAACCCGCAGCACTTTGGCTGAAGGGTCTGTCCTACAACCGGAAGAACCCGTCCCAATCAACCGGCGTGTTGTAACCGGGGTGTTGGTGCGGGATTAGAAGGGCCGTACGTTCGGCATGGGGTTAAGACCTTAGTGGTCCGATAAAAAAGACGTCTAATTTTCACTATTCCGAAAGGAGTTTCAGCATGGCAGCAAAGCTTACACCGCTGCACGACCGTATTGTGGTTCGCCGCATTGAGGAGTCGGAAACCACTCGTGGCGGCATCATCATTCCCGACAGCGCTAAAGACAAGCCGCAGGAAGGCGAAGTCATTGCCGTCGGCAAAGGCAAGACCAACGACGAGGGCAAGGTGTTCCCGCTGGACGTAAAGCCGGCGATCGCATTTTGTTTGGCAAGTATTCCGGGACTGAGATCAAGATCGATGGCGAAGAATTCCTCATCATGCGCGAAGAGGAAGTTCTCGGCATTCTGGAAGGCGCTGCCAAGTCGGCGAAGAAGTGACCGCCGCTTGGCGAGGCGTGAGCGAAGCGAGAGCCTCGCAGACGGTCATCCTGAGCCGAAGGCGAAGGATCTCTCGTGGCGAGCGAAGGCCTCGCGGGTCGTCATCCTGAGCGAAGGATCGCCCACAGGCACACACGAAATTAGAGCCGAGGCGGTAAGCCCGGCAGATTGCAAAATTCGAAGGAGCTTTAGCAACATGGCAAAACAGATTGTTCACGGTGAGGACTCCCGTCAGGCAATTCTCCGCGGCGTCAATATTCTGGCCGACGCGGTAAAGGTAACCCTTGGCCCCAAGGGCCGCAACGTGGTGATTGAAAAGAAATTCGGTTCCCCGCTCATCACCAAGGACGGCGTCACCGTTGCCAAGGAAATCGAGCTGAAGGATCCGCTTGAAAACATGGGCGCGCAGATGGTGCGCGAAGTCGCCAGCAAGACCAGCGACGTGGCCGGCGACGGCACCACCACCGCAACCGTTCTCGCCCAGTCCATCTTCCGCGAAGGCGTCAAGACCGTCGCCGCCGGCGCCAACCCGATGGCTCTGAAGCGCGGCATCGAAAAGGCAATTACGGCCGTCACCGGCTCGCTCGATCATGAAGGCAACCGCATTCCGGGCGCGCTCGACAAGCCTCTCCCAGAAGGTCGAGGGCGACATCAGCATGATCGCCCAGGTCGGCACCATCTCCGCCAACAACGACGAGACCATCGGCCACATCATCGCCGAGGCAATGAAGAAGGTCGGCAAGGACGGCGTCATCACGGTCGAAGAAGCCAAGACCATGGAGACGCAGCTGGAAGTGGTCGAGGGCATGCAGTTCGACCGCGGCTACCTGTCGCCCTACTTCGTCACCGATCCCGAGCGCATGGAAGCCGTCGCTGGAAAACGCCTCATCCTGATCCACGAAAAGAAGATCTCGTCGATGAAGGACCTGCTGCCGCTGCTGGAGCAGATCGCCAAGAGCGGCAAGCCGCTGCTGATCATCGCCGAGGACGTCGACGGCGAAGCGCTGGCCACCCTGGTGGTCAACAAGCTGCGCGGCACGCTGCAGGTTGCGCCGTCAAGGCGCCGGGCTTCGGCGACCGCCGCAAGGCCATGCTGCAGGACATCGCCACCTCACCGGCGGCAAAGCCATCACCGAAGACCTTGGCATCAAGCTGGAGAACGTGCAGATGAGCGATCTCGGCCAGGCCAAGAAGATCACCATCGACAAGGACAACACCACCATCGTCGAAGGCAACGGCAAGTCCAAGGAGATCGAAGGCCGGGTGAAGGAAATCCGCGGCCAGATCGAGAAGACCACCAGCGACTACGACCGCGAGAAACTGCAGGAGCGCCTGGCCAAGCTGGTCGGCGGCGTTGCCGTGATCAAGGTCGGCGCCGCAACCGAGACCGAAATGAAGGAAAAGAAAGCTCGCGTTGAAGACGCCATGCACGCTACCCGCGCGGCTGTCGAAGAAGGCATCGTACCCGGCGGCGGCGTTGCTCTGCTGCGCTGCGTCCGATTCCATCGAAGCGCTCAAGTTGGAAGGCGACGAGCAGATCGGCGCCAACATCGTGAAGCGCGCTCTGGAAGAGCCTCTGCGCCAGATCGTCGCCAACGCCGGCGAAGAGGGCGCGATCGTCATCGGCAAGATCCGCGAGCACAAGGACACCGACTTCGGCTACAACGCCCAGACCGGCGAGTACGCCGACATGGTCAAGGCCGGCGTCATCGACCCGACCAAGGTTGCCCGCACAGCGCTACAGAACGCCGGCTCCATCGCGGCCCTGATGCTCACCACCGAAGCCCTGGTCTGCGAGATTCCGGAAGAGAAGAAGGAACCGCCAGATGCCTCACGGCGGCGGCATGGGCGGAATGTACTAAACCCTACAAATCGGCTCATCCGAGCGTAGGCGAAGGATTTGCCGCCTGGGGCACCGCAAGGTGCCCCTTTTCTTTTTTGCGGCAGGTGGCACGCGGATGGTTTTGCGGCCACGCGCATGTCATCCCGCCACCCAGGCGGCTTGCCCGCAGAAATATGTCTCATCCAGAACCCCGGAAGATGATACAATCGCCAGCCATCGGAGAATCACCAATAGGAATGGCTGTCAATGCCTCGACCGGTTTGCGCGTCAGGTTGGGGTGAAAACGATTTCAAGCAGGTTAACCGGGTGAGGCGTCGTACGACCGCCAAGCTTATTCCCCGCCGTTGTGCAATTCCACAAGAGAGGTTTACGCGATGCGTCGTTTCACAGTTGCTTTGCTGGCTCTATTCGCGCTCAGTTTCGCGGCATCGTTTCTGCACGCCGCGGATGCCGAGACCATAGTCGTTCTCAAGGGTGCCCGCATTATCGACGGCACCGGCAACCCGCCCATCGAAAATGGCGCGGTCGTCATCAAGGGCAACCAGATCACCGCGGTCGGCCCGGCGGCCAAGGTCAAGACACCGAAGGGTGCGCAGGTAATTGACGTCACCGGCAAAACCATTATGCCGGGCCTGATCTCGGTGCACTCTCATCTTGGGATAACGTTGAAAGGCGTACAGCGCGCGGACGCCTACACGCGCGAGAACGTCATGGAATCGCTGAATCAGTTCGAGCAGTACGGCGTTACGTCAATGATGTCGCTCGGCGTCAATCGCGACCTCATTTATGACATCCGTGCGGAACAGCGCGCCGGCAAGCTCAGCGGCGCGACCGTGTTTCCCGCCGATCGCGGATTCGGAGTTCCCAACGCCTTACCGCCATTCAAGTTGGCCCCCGATCAGATGTACCGTCCTGCTACACCCGAAGAGGCGCGAAAAATGGTTCGCGAAGCTGCCACACGGCATCCTGCCTTCCTCAAGGTCTGGGTCGACGACGGCTTCGGAGCATTCCCGAAAATGAACCCGGCGGTTTATAAGGCCGTGATAGACGAGGGTCACAAGCACAAGCTGAAGATTGCGGCTCATGTCTTCTATCTTGCCGACGCAAAGCAGTTGGTGGCCGACAACGTTGACATGCTGGCACACAGTATCCGCGACCTGCCCGTCGACCAGGATCTGATCTCCATGATGAAGGCTAAAGGAACCTACTATGTCGCGACGTTCACCGTCGATCAGTCGTTCTTCTACTTCGCCGACACCGACTGGCAGAAGGACAAGTTCCTCAACGCCGGCCTTACCCCGGAAATCAAAGCCATGCTCAGTGCGCCCGACTACAAGGAAAAGACCGATGGCAATCCCATCGTCGCCAAGTGCCGGGCCGCATTCGTCCAAGCACAGAAGAATTACAAAACCCTTTACGATGCCGGCGTGAACATAGCCATGGGCACCGATTCCGGAGCCTTTCCCACGCGCGTGCCCGGATTCGCCGAGCACAACGAGCTGGGGTTGATGGTGAAGGCAGGATTGACTCCGATGCAGGCCATCACTGTCGCCACTAGGAACAGCGCCATGCTGCTTGGAGCCAAGGATCGCGGCACCATCGCCAAAGGCAAGCGCGCCGATCTGATTGTGCTGGCCGCCAACCCGCTGGATAACATCGGCAACACCAAAACGTTGGTGACGATCTACCACGACGGCCGCAAAATTACACCTCGCGCGTCGGCTCCAGCGGTCGCCAAAAGTCAGCCATTGCCCGGAGCCGGTGCGATCGCTCTCTATTCAACGGCAATGGCCGTGGGCCCGATCGAGGATGTTTGCGACTAGGAAAACGTAAGGGCCGAGTCATCTGCGAACGGGTCGCCGTACCGGGCAGCCCGCTTCGCAGTTAAGCTGAAATCTCCGGTTCGGAGCTGAGTAACCGAGACTTGGTAAATTTTCGCGCCAAGCGGCCGAAGGCGGGAGCGGGAACTCGCGTTTCCTCCAGGCCCGCGGTTTGCTATAATGGCGGTGCTTCTGTTTGCGGTTTTTGGACCGGGCTATCGTCGTCCGGCAAAGGTGAAGCCCTGTAATTGCGCGGTTCTGCGCGAACGTGCGGAAGTGGTGGAATTGGCAGACACACCATCTTGAGGGGGTGGCGCCGAAAGGCGTGCGGGTTCAAGTCCCGCCTTCCGCACCATAAGACCCCGAGGTCCGAAGGCGCCGGTTTTGAGGTCGTTGGCTGGCTCCGGCGGAAACGGACGGTGCAGCGAAGCTGTACTTTCCGCGCCGGGCGGACTCAAGCAGAGCAGCGATTACTGTTGCCGTCGTCATAGGTTGGAAAGGAAGAAAATGGTTGTACTGGTCACCGTTGTTCACATTATCGTTTGTATGTTTCTGATCGCCGTGGTGCTGCTGCAGAGTGGCAAGAGCGCCGATATCGCCGCCGCCTTCGGCGGACAAGGCAGCCAGACCGCCTTCGGACCGCGTTCAGCCGCCAACGCTCTTACCAAGGCAACGGCTTGGGCCGCGGTTATTTTTATGATCACTTCCTTCACTCTGGCCATCATGGCGACGCGCCGCGCTGGACTCAGCGGGTCCGTCTTGACCGGTACTCCCGCCAGCAATTCAGCGCCTGCCCAGGCACCCGCAGCACCGCCGGCGCAGAAGTAAACGCCGGCAGTCGGTAAGTTCGAAAACTCTATCCTTGCGCCTGAGTTTCCGGCGCAGGGTATTTTTTTTTCCTGCCGATGCCTGGGCTTGGACCTCCCTGCCTGGGAGCGACTGCTTGCCCACTAGGAAAAAATTCCATCCCAAGAGCTAGGATTGCCTTATTGCTGGATTTATCCTCCAGGATTGTCCGCGAGCAAACGGTCTAAGCTGCTGAAAAATTGTCGATTAGCGAACCGCACGCGCTCCGTCCAATTGGCAGCAGGCTTGCACTCTGGGGATAGTGGCCGCGCTTGCCAACACTCAGGAAGACGGCCGCCACGCTTTGGGGAAGCGTGGCGAGGCGGCCAAAATTTCTTGCCAACTGCCGGCTTCAGGGCCTCGGTTGGGAGTCCCTAGGAGAGGTGAGCTTGATGAAACGGGTTCCTGTGATCGGAGTTCTCGCGCTGGCCGGTTTGGCGTTTTCCGCCGGCTGCGCGACCAAAAAAGAAGTTACCCGCGAGACGGCGCCAGTCATAAATAAAGTCAATGAGCTAGACGATTTGACAGCTCAGACAACCCGCAACATCAGGTCCCTCGATGCGCGTGCGCAACAGGGCATTCAGGATGCGAAAACCCAGGCCGGCGCCGCCGATCAGCATGCCCTTGCCGCCCGTCAGCAGGCCGACCAGGCACAGCAGTTGGCCGCCAACACCCTGAACGGCACCAATGCCTTGGCCGGGCGGGTCGCCAACTTCGACAACTACAAGCCGGTGACAGAGGTTGCCGTCCATTTTGCCTTCGACAAGGCCGAGCTCACCCGTGAGGATAGGCGGCAACTCGACCAGCTTGCCCAGCAAATTCCCAATGCCAAAGGCTATATCGTGCAGATCGAAGGCAATACCGACTCAGTGGGCGACGCGCAATATAACTACGAATTGAGCCAGCGGCGGGCATCGGCGGTTACTCAATACCTGGCTCATAAATACAATGTCCCCCCGCACAAGATTTACGTGATCGGGCTCGGCAAAGATCGCCCGGAAGCAAAAAACACCACGGCACAAGGTCGCGCCGAAAATCGCCGGGTGGATGTACGCCTCATGTCGAACATTGCCAGTGAGACCTCGCAATCGAACGGCAACTTGGCGGCACGTTAGCTTTTTTTCTGTGACCTCTCTCCGCAGGCCGCAAAAGGCCCCGGTGCTCAGCACCATGGCGGTCTGCTTTTTTTCTTCCTCTATTCCGCTATATCACCTCTGAACCCTTCCCCCGGGCTACGGAGTCCCGCATCCGCCATTGTCGGTAGATGCGGGACTCCGGTTTCGATTCGCTCAGTCCAAACCTGCAGCCGTTTGGCGCTCCGGAAAACTCTCCGCTACAGGCCGGGTTGCTGCCGCGGGTGACTCCGCCACGGTCGGGCCGGCGACAGCAGCTTTCGCGGTTGATGTGATCCAGAGCCGGGGTAGCACAATGCGCTCGCCGATTGGTACATTGGGTCCATGAAATTATTTATCAACAGCGAAGAACGGCAGTTAGAAGTCACCACGGTTTCCACTCTGGTGGAGGAACTCGGCATCAAAGCCGATCGCGTCGCCGTGGAGCTGAACCGTGAGATCGTTCCGCGCGCCGATTGGTCGAAGGTGGCACTGCACGACGGCGACAAACTGGAGATCGTCCACTTCGTCGGCGGCGGCCTTTAGACCGGATTCGCGGAAGCTGTGTCCAGTAAGGTAGCCTGTGTTTAGCCTGGCGATGATAGTGCCGGATACACCGACTCTGAATCTGCTTTAGCCGATTGCAGGCGGATTCTCGGCGATGCGACCATGGCGGTAATCGAATCCTACCCGAAGCAAACGCCGGTTTCTCTTTTTGAATCCCCCGTCCCTAACTTCGCTTGACAAGCAACAGTTCGAGGTTAAGATGTTTCAAACATTTCCAGGCGGAAATGTTTTGAAATCTGGTTCGCCGATGGAATTTCCCCGAAAATTTGCTGGGCATTAACGTCCGGCAGTGATAGTAGGGGCGTAGGTCAGTTTGAGAGTTGTTTTGGACACGAAAGTGCTGTCGGATTCGCGTGGTGGGTGAGGACGGTGCGGCATGGATTCGGGATTTACGTCCAGCCAAGTTGTTGAGTTCACCGGCATTACGCTGCGCCAGTTGCAGTGGTGGGACGAGCGCGGAATGGTCGTGCCCGTGCGCCAGGGTCACCGCCGACTCTATTCCATGGAAGACTTGGCGGAGATCGCCGTCATCTGCGAACTGCGGCAGCGTGGCTTTAGCTTGCAGCGCGTGCGCAAGGTCATGGCCTTTCTCGAGTGCGAGCTGGGCAAGCGCCTTTATGAGTCTGCCACCACCAACTCGCAGGTTCATCTGCTCACCGATGGTAAGAATATTTTCATCAAGGATTCACCCGAAAGCATCGTTGACGTGCTCAGGAATTCGCGTCAACCAATATTGGCGATTTGCCTGAGTGACACCGTGCAGCGCGTTCAGGCAGGAATACGGGTAGGCAGCCCGCAGCCGTCCGCGGAAACGGTGGTCACGAACGTGCAAGCAGGAACGGGTCGCTCGGAAAAACGCGTGGCAGCCGCCAAGCCACGGCTGGCGCGCGCGTCCGGAGGCTGATGTTGACAGGCGCTGGGGTGGCAATCGGTTCGAGGAAGTGGATTTTTTCAGATATTTAAGTCCGAGGAGGCACAAATGGTCGCGGAAATCGACATCCTGAATGAGTGGATCCCGGAACAGATGGGGCCCGGAACGATCTTCATTCTTGAGAACGCAGGCGAGGATGGAGAGACCGAAGATCCTTTCTGGGCAGTGCTGGCGTGCCCATGCTGCGGCGTTCTCGGGCTGATTACGCGCAAACAGATTGCCGGCCTGGTTCCGGTCATCTGCGGGTCGGATACCTGCTCGGCGCAATTTTTTATCGCGAATGACGAAATCGTGCCGCGCAAGGCGAGCTAGTTTCGGGACGCAACTGATCGCGCGGCCTCATCGCGGCCTGACAGCCACTCCATCTGCTGACTGCGACAGATGCGGGGCACGGTTGATTTTCGAAAACGGGCATCTTCCCGGAGCGGGAACTCTCGCCTGAACCATTTTCCTACCCGGTAGCGCTCGCTGCCATCTCTCAGGGCGGTGTGTATTAAAATAGGTAGTTGCACGGGGGCTTGTTTCAGCAGTTTGCCCTATCCCGTTGAACGCGTGTTGGGATGAGGCGCGTTCCCCGGTTTCCGCCATCAAAACTTGAACTAGCAAGAGGAGGTTTGCCCGTGAAGCTTACGCCCGGAAAACTAGCCGGTATGAAGGCCGTCTCCAACCAGCGCGGAGTGATCGCCGCCGCCGCCATGGACCAGCGCGGCTCGCTGAAGAAAGCGCTCGGCGCCAACGCCGGCGACAAGGAGCTGGAAGAATTCAAAGTGGCGGTCTCGGAAATCCTGACGCCGCATGCCAGCGCCATTCTGCTTGACCCCGAGTGGGGATTGCCCGCCGCTAAAAAGCGCGCCAAGAACGCCGGGCTGCTGCTCGCCTATGAGAAGACCGGCTATGACAAGACCGGCCCCGGCCGGCTTGGCGACCTGCTCGACCACTGGTCGGCAAGGCGATTGAAAGAGGCGGGCGCCGACTGCGTCAAGATTCTGCTCTACTACAGTCCGCTCGATCCCAAGAATATCAATGACCAGAAGCATGCCTGGGTGGAGCGCATCGGCGACGAGTGCCGGGCAAACGATATTCCCTTTTTCCTCGAACTGGTCGGCTATGAAGAAGGCACGGACGAAAAGGGCCTGGAGTACGCCAAGAAGAAGCCGCTGATTGTCAAAGACTCCATGGCCGAGTTCACCAAGGACAGGTATGGCGTGGACGTGCTCAAGGTCGAAGTGCCGGTCAACATGAAGTTTGTCGAGGGCGCGAAATCCTTTGGCGGGCACAAGGCGTACACCCGGCAGGCGGCGATGCGGCTCTTCCTCGATGCGGCCACGGCTGCGACCAAGCCTTTCATTTATCTTTCGGCGGGCGTGAGCAACGCGGAGTTCAACGAGGCGCTGGCTCTGGCCGCCGAAAGCGGGGTCAAGTTCAACGGCGTGCTCTGCGGTCGCGCTACCTGGAAGGATGGCATTCCCATCTACGCCTCCCAGGGCGTGCAGGCCTTCCGCGACTGGCTGAAGACAGATGGCGTGAAGAACATCGAAAACGTCAACAAGAGCCTTCAGGCCGCGACGTCGTGGTTCGCGCACTACGGCGTGGAGAGCGCGGTCGGGCGGTAAAGCGCCGTTAGTCGTCCCACATCTGCTGACTGCGGCAGATGTGGGGCACCTGCAAGGCCTAGTCCACAATCAATGCTTTCGAACTGATATTGTAACCGTGCAATACCAACGTGCTTCCCTTCTTCACCCAAGTAAATGTCTCAGTTGCTGTTCCTCTTTCAAAAGCTGTGTTGTAAATGGTGGTTATGAACGTGCCATTCGTCATAGCCATAACATTGATATTTCCTAAACTGGAGGAGCCAGCGATACCGAGTTTCCGGTGAACTGCTGCAAAGAACTTCAGCAATTCTTCCTCACTGCCAGACGAACGAAAAGCCTCATCTGCTTGGCTGTAAATTTCTGAAAATCTGGCATCGTTAAGTTGATCGTGAAAATGCTGTACTGCCGTATTCGCTAATCTCCGACCTTGGATTAGCCCCGAACCGCACTGCCACCCGAAGTAGGCAACGACGGCGAGAGTTATTGCAATCGACCATTTCCACAGCACACGTTTTTTTCGAGCAGGCTGATCCATCGGGTTAAGCGTGGAAGCAATTCGATCTGAGGAGCCTTCTGTCAATGTGTCCAAGGTATTATCGCCATCCTTTCTGAGCAACCGTGCTCATAGGAAACCGCTCTGAGTCGCTCGAATTGTACTGCGGCTAGCCCGGATTATTCATGAAGAACGCATGTTTTGGGCGGAGCAGGGCTTCAGCCCTGCGTTTCACCGGCACAGAAAAGGATCCGGCTTTAGCCACTGAGGTGCAGCATGTCTGGCTGCACGCAAAGTACCTCGGGGGCTAAAGCCCGTGTGATTCCTGGCCTCCCATGCAGGCCTGAAGGCCTGCTCCACCCGATTCATGAATAATCCCGGCTAGGGGCGTTTGCAACTGCAAACCTAAACTTTCAGCTTGCTAAAAATCTCCCGGAGCGATACAAAGCCGAGATACGGAAATCATGCACCACAGTCGAAACCGAAGGGATAAAAGGGAGATTTTCAATGAGCGTCATCGATCGCCGAGATTTTGTGAAATCGCTTTCCGTGGCCGTTGGAGCCACGGCATTGGCGGGAGGCAAGTCAATCATGGCCGAAGAGAAAAAGGCGGGCGGCAAGCCCTCCGCTGCGAAATCGAACTATGAAGTCTTCGCTGTGAACTATGCCGGACCGTTTGATCGCAAGCTGGCCATGCTGCTTTTCAACACCGGCTGGGCCGAAGACATGCAGATCAACTATTACGTGTGGGCCATTCGCGCCGCCAACGGCGAAACCACCCTGGTGGACACCGGCACCGGCAAAGCCTGGGGTCCGAAGTTTAAGGGTTTTATCCCGCCCGAGCAGATGGTGGGCCGGATAGGAATCAAACCCGAGCAGGTAACTCGGGTTGTCGTCACTCACATGCACTTCGATCATATCGGCGGCGTAACCGACTTTGCGCAGGCCTTCCCGGCGGCCAAGTTTTATGTGCAGAAGAAAGAGTTCGACTTCTGGATCAACAGCCGGCTCTCGCAAAAAGCCGCCTACAAGCCGTTGCAGAACCCGGATGCCAACAAGGCTTTCGCCGAGCTGGCCAAGGGCCCGCGCGTGGTCAAGATCGATGGCGACAAGGTGATTGGCCCCAACATGGAGCTTCTATTGGCGACGGGCCATACGCCCGCGCTACAGACAGTGCTGATCCCCACGGCTAAGGGTCAAACCATTGTCGGCTCCGACAGCGCGCATCTTTTCAGAAGCTTCAAAGAGGATGTGCCGAGCGGCTTAATTACCAATCTGCCGGTATGGCTGGAGACCTACGAAAAACTGCGTTCCAAGGCTCCGGTGGAGAACATTTTCCCCGGCCATGACATCAAGATGCTGACGGATTTCCCCAAAGTGGCCGCGGGCATCACGCAGTTGGCATGAACTGACTACTACGACAGGTGGAACCGCCCTTTCGCCGCCGGATGACGACGGAGGGGCGGCTCTACTCCCCGTCCTGAGCAATGGCGGGTCACCGGGATGTCTAACCGGGAAGGGATGGCGTTTATGAGCTGGTTTGAAGGAAAACGTTACTATCGCTGGGTTGTTCTCGCGGCCTGCACCCTGGTCTATTGTACTTCTCAACTGGTGCGTTGGAATTACGCCAGCATCACCAAGTATCTGATGACTGACCTGCACATCGGCATGCCGGAAATCGGGTTGATGGGCTCGGCTTTCTTTTACGCCTACTCGTTCTCCCAGATTCCCTGGGGCTTGAGCACCGACCGTTGGGGCGGGCGCAAGGTGATCCCGGCCGGGGTGGTAGTGATGGCCTTGTTCCTGGCCGGCTTCGCCTTTAGTGCGACTTTTACGCAGGCAATTGTATGGAGAACCCTGATGGGGGCCATGGCCGGCGCCGGCTATGTACCTATCGCTTCGGTCCTGGCGAAGTGGTTCGCCATAAAAGAGCGCGGCTTTGCCATGGAATTCTATTCCGGTCCCGGAGGCGGACTTGGTGAAGGATTTAGCTTTTTGCTTATCCCTGTTATGGCTGTGGTTATGAGCGGTGGCGGCCTATTCGGGCTAACCGGCTGGCGGGGTTCGACGGTTGTTATGGGCGTCGTGGTGCTGGTCATCGGCATAGCCAGCGCGGTGATGCTGCGGTCGGACCCAACCATCATGGGCCTTCCCTCGGTCCAGGCGGCCGAGGACGAGAAGGAAGACAAACAATACAAGCACGTCGCTGCCGGCATAGCCAAAGACCCGGCGCTTTGGATCCTGTCGCTGGCCTGGTCGGGATACATGATCGGGGCACGCCTGGTGCCGGGCTGGCTGCCTTTGTACGCCACCGAGTTCTACATTCAGAAACAGGGCATGGCGAAAGGTTCGGCGATCGTTGCCGGCGGAGCCATGGCGACCACTTATGTGTTGGGGCGCGTGGTCGGCACGCCGCTGGTCGGCAACCTGTCGGATGTCCTGCTCAAAAAGTTCGCCGTTCCGCGCTCGGTGATAATTTTCGTCGGGCTGCTGGGAATTGCTGCATGCTTTTGGGCTTATGCCACGCCAATTCCCAATGTATACCTGCTGGGGCTGTTGTCTTTTGCCAGCGGTGTACTGATCAACATCTTCCCTCTGGTCAATGCCTCGGCGGCGGAAATCTGGTCGATTCGCACGGCCGGCTTCGCCATGGGAGTGATCAATATGGTCGGACAGTTCGCCGGAGCGGTGGCACTTTCCGCCAGCGGATTCATGGCGGTGAGGTTTTCAATCAAGGGCGGCGCCTTCTATACCGAGTTTCGTGGAATCTGGTATCTGGGCATTCTGACCAGCCTATGCGCGGCGGCAGCGGCCCTCTACGTCGTCTACAGGGAACGGAATGCGGTGGCGAAACAGTTCGCCAAAACTGAAGCCGATGCAACGGCGACGGGCAGGTAGCGCCGGAACAGATAGCACGGCGACGCTCGCTCCGGCGTCAGCTTATAAGACTGCCATCATCAATGCTTGGCAAACAAGGTCGAGCCCAGCAGCACCACGCCTGACAGCAGCAGAAGTCCAAGCACCAGTCGGCGGAAGGCGACGGCGTTAATTCGCGTGTAGAGCCGCGCGCCGACAATGGCGGGAATGAGCACGGCGGGAAACATCAAGACAAAGACTTTGCCGACAGTCGGGGTGAGTGTTCCGTTGAGCCAGTAGGTTACCAGGGCGATGCCCTGCATCCCGAGGTTGAAGCTCTGGAAGATGCAGCGCTGCGTGTCTTTGTCCCATCCGCGAAGCGTACACCACAGCGTCGGCGCGGGTCCGGTGAGTCCGGCGAGTCCGCCCATGACGCCGCCGATCAGGCCGGAGATGCCGTCGGCGAATCGCCCTCCGGCGACAACCGGCTTGGGGTTGCCGATCAACAGCATGGAGGAGCAATAAACAATCAGGATAAGGCCAACCGTCAGTTTAAACACGGTGATGTTGACCACGCCCAGCAGGGCCGCGCCGAGCGGAACACCGACCGCGCCGCCCACCAGAAATGGCGCCAAGCGCTTCCAGTCGAAGCTGCGCCGCACCACCCCCACGGAAAGCGTTTGGGTCACGAATGATCCGAAAACTATCATCGGCGCCAGCATCTTGGGGTCTATGTTCCAGACCCAAAAGGCAAGCGACACCAGCCCGAAGGCGAAGCCGGCAACGCCGGAGACAAATCCGCCGGCACAAGTCCCGGCAATAATCGAAAGCACAACCAAAGTCGTCATAGGTGACAGCGCTAGCCAGAATTCCCCAATTTAGCCAGTATGAATAAACACCTCGGCCACGTCAAAGAAACAATGCGGCGCGGTGCGCCGGACGTTATATTCACGGCACTTGCGCGTCGGGCAAAGATCAACGAAACTGAAATCCTCCGGTTGCAATCATCCAGGGAGGAAGAAAATGCGCAAGTTTCTGCTCGTCTGCTTTGCCCTCATTGCCGTGTCCGTTTCCGCCGCTTTTGCTCAGGAAACGGGCAAGTCCGCCGCCGCTGGCGCGACCACCATTCAACTGCCTCAGCCCAGCAAGTCGGGAGGCATGGCGCTGACGGAAGCACTCGCCCACCGGCGCTCGACGCGCACCTTTACCGCCAAGCCACTGAGCCAGGCTGAGATTTCGCAACTGCTGTGGGCGGCCCAGGGAATTACCGACGACAAGGGCCATCGTACGGCTCCCTCCGCTTCGGCCCAGTATTACCTGCACATCTATCTGGCTACGCCTGATGCTTTCTTCGAGTACATCCCGGCCGGTCACCAGCTTAAGAAGCTCCAGAGCGGAGACTTGCGGGCCAAGCTCTCCGTGCAGCCCTCGGTTAAGTCCGCTCCGTTTGTGCTCCTGATTGCCGGCGAATACGAGCGCGCGACCGGAAAGTATGGGGCCGACAAGGGCCCGCGCGTGACCAATCTGGAAGCCGGGCACGTGGCGGAGAATGTGCTGCTGCAAGCCACCGCGCTTGGACTCGGCGCAGTTCCAGTGGGTGGATTCGAGCCTAAGGATGCACAGAAGGGAGCTTCGCTGCCCGCGCAGCTGATGCCGATTTACCTTATTCCGGTTGGTCATATCAACTAAGCGAAGGACGCAATTGCAGTCCGGCGACTCTCAAGGGCCGTGGGAAGACGGCATTTCTCGCGGCCTTCGGCGGAAACCCGTCAACCCCCAAGAATACAGTGAGGATGCAGGGAGAATTATGTTACAGCCCAATCTAAGAAAGGGCTTGCGTGTCCTGGTCACCGCCGGCGGCTCCGGCATAGGCCGTGCAATTGTGGGCGCATTTGCCGAGAGCGGCGCGCACGTACACATTTGCGATATCTCCAAGGAAGCTCTGGCGCAGTGTGCGAAAGAGCTTCCGCCGGTGAGCAGTACCGTCGCCGACGTTTCCGCCGAAGCCGACGTCGAGCGGCTCTTTCAGGACGTGCGGCGTGAGCTCGGGGGGCTCGATGTGCTGGTGAACAACGCCGGGATAGCCGGGCCTACCGGTGCAATCGATCAGATCTCTCCGGACGACTGGCGGCGCACCATCGACGTGAACCTGAACGGGCAGTACTACTGCACTCGCCTGGCGGTGCCGATGCTGCGCGAAACAAAGGATGGCGCGATCATCAACTTATCCTCGCTCGCGGGGCGCCTCGGCTTCCCCAACCGGACGCCTTACGCGGCGTCGAAATGGGCGGTGATCGGGCTTACGAAGAGTCTGGCGATTGAACTCGGACCTGCCGGCATCCGCGTCAATGCTATCTTGCCGGGCATTGTGCAAGGACCGCGGCAAGATGGTGTCATCCGCGCCCGCGCAGCGCTTGCAGGGGTGAGCTTCGGCGAAATCGAAGCCGAGCTCACCAACCGCGCCTCGCTAAAACGAATGGTCACGGCCGACGATATCGCCGCCATGACGTTGTTCTTGTGTTCGCCAGCGGGACGCAACATCTCCGGCCAGGCGCTCAGTGTCTGTGGTGACGTGCAGACTTTGGCCTGACGGGATTGCTATCGCCGCCGGGAAGCCTAGGGCACAGCCGGAGCGGTCACGCCTTGCACCGCCCTGCGCAGCGCCGCCCGCGCCAGCAAGCGGGTGGAGTCGAGCGTCGGCAGCGGAGAATTGGCGTCGTTCATGATCAACGGAATCTCGGTGCAGCCGAGTACAACGGCGTCACAGCCGGCATCCTTCATCCGTCCGATGACCCGCCGGAAGCTGGCAACTGCCTCGGGCTTGAAGACGCCGTACACCAGCTCATCCATAATAATGCAATTGATTTCTTCGCGTTCAGCGGGGTCGGGGCGCGCGAACTCGAGTCCGCGCGCGGTGAGCTTTTCCGGATAGACTTCGCTTTCGACCAGCCAGCGGGTTCCGGTCAGGCCCAGGCGCCGGAATCCGCGCTCAACCGCCTGTTGCGCGACCACCTCGGCGATGTGCAGCCAGGGGAGCGGAGAGCGCGATTGAATGCAGGCAAGCGCCTGGTGGATAGTGTTGTCAGGGCAGATCAGAAAATCGGCGCCGTTCTTCGCCAGCTTATTCGCCGAAGAGAGCATCAGCTCACCCACGCCCACCCAGTCACTTCGGTAAATGCATTTCATGTAGGCGGCGAGCGGGTGCGTGTGCATCGAGACCTCGGGATGATCGTGCGCACCGAGAAACTGTGCGCCTTCCACGCAGATGGTCCGATAACAAAGCGATGCGCCCTCGGCGGAGCAGGCGACAATTCCGATGTGGTAGGCCATGATTGATTGTACAAAAGTGCCACGAACCTTAAGAGCAACCAAATAGGCCGCGATGATAGCGCGACCATGGTGAAAAGTTCTGGCACTTTCATGTGCGTTCCGGCATTATTATGATTAACGTTATAGCGTTGTGAGCCGCTGCTTCCACAGTTCGAGAGTCCGCCGCTCATCGAAATCTTGAATCTAATTGGCTGGCAGAACAGCCGTGGTATTTTGCCCTCGGGCCAGTGTCCGGCCACGTTTGGGCGCGTTGGCGCCTGACAGGCAATAAAGATGTGGCGGGAGACAGAGCGGGCGAGCTGCGGCTGCGAGGCGGATTCTATCTCCAATGGAGTTGCCTGTGAGTGGACCTGGGGTGGGGGCGCTGAAGAAGAGCGCCAATCAGACGATCTATGCGATTCTGGCATCGATTTGTTTCTGTCATTTCCTGAATGACATGACGCAGTCGATGATTGCCTCGTGCTATCCATTATTCAAGAGTCTGTACCACCTGGATTACTCGCAGATCGGTTTAATTACGCTTACCTCCCAGATGACCGCTTCCCTGCTGCAACCGGTCGTCGGAACCTACACCGATCGCCGCCCGCAGCCGTTTTCGCTGCCGATCGCCATGGGTTTCACCCTGGTCGGCTTGGTTATGCTCTCGCGGGCAGGCAACCTGCATGCGATTCTGTTTTCCTCCGCGCTGGTTGGTGTCGGGTCATCGATTTTTCACCCCGAGTCGTCGCGCGTGGCCCGTATGGCTTCCGGTGGACAGCATGGGCTGGCGCAATCGTTCTTCCAGGTGGGGGGCACTACCGGTTCCGCGATCGGCCCCCTGTTGGCAGCCCTTATAGTTGTGCCCAGAGGACAGCACAGCATCGCGTGGTTTACCGTCGCCGTATTGCTTTCCATCATGGTGCTGACCTACGTGGGCAGCTGGTATCAATCTCACCGCCCAGCCAGGAAAACCTCGCTGGTGAAACAAGTTATCCAATCTCCGCTGCCGCCGGGAAAAACCCTGGCGGCCGTGCTGATTCTGCTGAGCCTGCTTTTCTCGAAGTTTTTCTATCTCGCCAGCTTGTCCAGCTATTACATCTTTTACCTGATCAGCAAGTTTCATCTCTCGGTCAAGAGCGCGCAGATTTATCTGTTCGTTTTTCTGGGAGCGGTTGCACTGGGAACCTTCGCCGGTGGGCCGATCGGCGAACGCATCGGCCGCAAGTATGTCATCTGGTTCTCGATCCTCGGGGTCTTTCCTTTTACCCTGGCGCTGCCTTACGCCAATCTCTTCTGGACCGGCATTCTCACCGTGTTCATTGGCCTGATTCTGGCGTCGGCCTTTGCGGCCATCATTGTCTTCGCGCAGGAACTGCTTCCCGGCAGGGTAGGCATGATCTCCGGACTGTTTTTCGGATTCGCCTTCGGCATGGCGGGCATCGGCGCCGCTGTCCTGGGCAAACTAGCGGATATGACCAGCATCGGCTTCGTCTACCACGTCTGTTCATTCCTGCCGCTGATTGGTTTGTTGACCGCTTTCCTGCCGGACCTGCGAAAGGTTGCGGCGAGGCCGGTAGCGAGCATGACTGCCGTAAGAGAATCGGCGACATAGACCTTCGCAAAGGGAATCGATGCCGAAGCACTATCCCTGAAGTGTTACTCCGAATAACTTGAAAGATCCGGCTTTTCAGCCGATAGCCGCGGCGAGTGTCTGTGAGTTGAGTTTTTCAACCGGGCTCGGAGACGCGGCTCACCCACCTGCGTGCGTATCATCACGGCTCAGGCGTTGCTTCATCACCTCCGAGTTGTCGTTCCATCACGAATCGATAGTCCTTCCGTCACTGCGCGCTCGGGGCCAGATATCGGTAAATAGCATTGGTCTTTAATACAGAAATGGTGTCTTCGTGCCGATAGTTGATTGTGCGCGCTGGAAGGTGTGAGCACCAGGCTTCTGGCGCAAATTATCGCCGGCACATCAGAAAAGGGGAGCGCCATGCACACTACCCTTCGCGAGAACCCGGACGCCAACGAACGCGGGTTCATCGATCAAACCATCGCGAACCAAAGCGGCCGTCCGGGAGCATTGCTGGGCGTCCTGGAAGCAGTTCAGGACCATAACCCTCGCAAATACCTTCCCATGGAGACGCTGCGATATATTGCGGCGAAGACTGGGATTCCGCCTTCACAAGTATTCAGTGTCGCCACCTTTTACGCGCTGTTCAACCTGCAACCACAGGGCGACAACACCATCTGCATCTGCCGCGGCACCGCCTGTCATACCCGCGGTTCGCGTGACCTGCTCGACAGCCTGCGGCTTGAGCTGGGCGTCGGCCAGCCGGATGAGACGGGTAACGCCGCTGAAGCAGACAAATTGGCGCTCACGACCACGGATCAGAGATTCACGGTGCGCACCGTCGCCTGTTTCGGGCAATGCGCGCTGGCCCCCGTGGTCGAAATCAACCACCTCATCTGCGGTCATGTGAATGAGCACACGCTGCAGCGGCAAGTAAGAGCACTGGAACGGGAGAGTAAGTGATGCCTCCAATTCAAGATATCGGAGCCTTCAACGCCGTCCGGGAAGCGGGACTTGCCAAGCTGTTGCCGTCGGTCCCGCGGGTAGCCATCGGCATGGGAACCTGTGGACGCGGCAACGGTGCCGAAGGCGTTTATCACGCCTTCGCCGATCTGATCTCGCGCACCGGCATGGACGTGCAACTGGCAAGTGTAGGCTGCTTCGGCGCTTGTTTTCAGGAGCCGCTGGTGAACGTGCGGCTGCCTGGCGGCCCGCTGGTGGTCCTGCGCAGAGTTCAGGTCGATGACGCGGCCCGCTTGCTGCATGACATTTCCACCGGAAACATTACCCCCGACCTCGTTTATTGCAAACTGGAGGAATGGGACCACATCACCTCAAATATCAAGTTCGGCCACGGATACCCCGAAGTACCTCTATGGAACGAAGTACCGTTCTTCAAGGGCCAACGAAAGATTGTTCTACGCAATTGCGGACTCATAAATCCCGACGACATCGAAGAATACATAGGGGTGGGAGGCTACCAGGCCCTTTATAGCGTGCTCATCGACGGCCGGCCCGAGATGGTGATCGAACACATCAAGGCCGCCAAGCTTCGCGGCCGCGGCGGCGCCGGATTCCTCACCGGCAACAAGTGGGACTTCCTCGCCAAGGCCAAGGCCGACCAGAAATACCTGATCTGTAACGCGGATGAAGGCGATCCCGGCGCGTACATGAACCGCAACGAGATCGAGGGCGATCCGCAGGCGCTGATCGAAGGTATGCTCATTGGCGGTTACGCGATGGGCGCCAGCCAAGGCATCGTTTACATTCGCGCCGAGTATCCGCTGGCGGTCCACCGCCTGCACCGTGCGATCGAGCAGGCTCGCGAATACGGCTTGCTCGGCGACAATATCCTCGGCCGCGGCTTCAAGTTCAACATCGAAGTCGTCGAGGGCGCCGGAGCCTTCGTCTGCGGTGAAGAAACCGCCCTGATCGCTTCGCTGGAAGGTCACGCCGGCAGGCCTCGTCCCCGTCCTCCGTTCCCCGCGCAAAAGGGACTCTGGGGCAAGCCCACCAATATCAACAACGTCGAAACCTGGTACAACATTGCCCCCATCGTCAGCAAGGGCGCCGGATGGTTCTGCGAAACCGGCAGCGCCAAGAGTTCTGGAACCAAGGTGTTTTCCCTGGTCGGCAAAGTTCACAGCACCGGGCTGGTGGAGATGCCGCTGGGCACCCCGCTGAAGACGTTCATCTACGACGTCGGCGAAGGCGGCAGCGTTCCCGGCCGCGCGATCAAGGCGGTTCAAACCGGCGGACCGTCGGGTGGCTGCATTCCGCAGGAGATGTTCGATACCCCGGTCGATTACGAGAGCTTGCAACAGCTCGGATCGATCATGGGCTCCGGCGGCATGGTTGTCATGGACGAAGACAACTGCATGGTCGATGTCGCCCGTTACTTCATCGAGTTCACGCATTCGGAGTCGTGCGGCAAGTGCATTCCTTGCCGGGTTGGGCTGAACAAGTGCCTGCGCATTCTGAATGGCATTACCAGGGGCATTACCGGCATGAGAAATCGCCTGGAGACCTTGGATGAACTCGGCCGCATGATTCGCGAATGCTCGTTGTGCGGGCTCGGACAGACGGCGCCGAATCCGGTGCTCACCACCATGCGGCACTTCCGCGCGGAGTTCGAGGACCACCTGCGGGCTTTTCATTGCGAAGCGGGCGTGTGCCAGGAACTGGCGTTATCGCCCTGCGAAAACAGTTGTCCGTTGCGCATGAACATTCCGCGATTCATCCAGCTCTACAAAGAAAACCGGATCGAGGAAGCGTTCGCGGCGGTAATCATGGACAATCCTCTGCCGGCTTCGACCGGGCGCGTCTGCCAGCATCCCTGCGACAAGCGCTGCCGCCGCCAGACACTCGACGAGTCGGTCAATATCCGCGACATCCATCGCCAGATTGCGGATGCGATCTTCTCCTCGGAGCGCTTCGAACGCATGGTCAAGGAGATTGCCTCACGCAAACTGGAGCCAACCGGTCGCAAAGTCGCCGTGGCGGGCGCCGGCCCGACCGGCCTGACAGCGGCCTTCTATCTCGCCTTGATGGGGCACGAGGTCACGGTCTTTGACGAAAAGGCGGAAGCCGGCGGCATGCTGCGCTTCGCAATTCCCGAATACCGCCTGCCCAAGTCTGTTCTGCGCCGTGAAGTCGATCTGATCGAGCGCATGGGTGTGAAGTTCATGTTCAACACCAGAGTCGGCTCCGATGTGCCGTTGAACGACCTCGCCGACCGCTTCGATGCGGTATTCATCTCCATCGGGACCTGGAAGGAACACTGGTTGTACCTGCCCGGAACCGAGTTCAAGGGCGTTCATCACGCTCTGCTGTTGCTGGAGGGAATGTCTCGCAGCAAGGAGTCGCCGATTGGCCGCAAGGTGGCCATTATCGGCGGCGGTAACGCCGCCATCGACTCGGCGCGCTCGGCATTGCGCACCGGTGCGGACGTCACCGTCTACTACCGTCGCGAACGCAAAGATATGCCGGCCATTGAAGAAGAGACGGCGGCCGCCGAAGAAGAAGGAGCAGGCTTTGTGTTCCTGGCCGCGCCGCACCGCATCATCGGCGACCAGGACGGCAACGTTCGGGCCATCGAGATTGAAAAGACCCGCCTTGGTGAATACGACAAATCGGGTCGCAGAAAACCTGTGGCTACCGGCGAGATAAAGCGATTTGACTGCGACACCGTCGTGCTGGCCGTGGGCGAAACCTTCGATCTCGACTTTTGTAAGGCTTCCGGTCTGGAACTGAAAGAAGGCACGATCACCGTTGACCGCTTCAGTCTGGAAACCAGCCGTCCGGGCTTTTACGCCGGTGGCGACGTGATCACCGGAGCTTCCAATGTGTCAAACGCGATGGGCTACGGCAAGCAGGGGGCCCGCAACATCGACGAGCGGCTCATGGGCGAGAACCGGTGGGAACGCATCTTCCCCGAATTCATTTACGGTCAAGAAGCGCCCCACGAGCCCAGCGAAAGCCGGCGTCACGAAGCCCACATGATCGCGCCCAAGCTTCGCATGCGCTCCGACGACGAGGTGGTTGCCGGCTTCAGTCCGGAAGAAACTCTGGAGGAAGCAAACCGGTGCCTTCGTTGCGACGTGAAAACCCATGTAAGCCTGAGCTAGAGGAAGGAGCCGAGTCTTGCCAAAGAAATTATCAATCCGAATCGATGGTGAGTTGGTGAGCGCCCTCGAAGGCCAAACGATCCTCCAGGCGGCCAAGGAGGCCGGCAAGTACATCCCGACCCTCTGCTACCTGGAAGGACTGAGCGCGGTGGGTGCATGCCGTCTCTGCATCGTCGAAGTTTCCGGCACCGACCGGCTTTTGCCGGCGTGCACGACTCCGGCGCAGGACGGCATGTCGGTCACCACGACTTCGCCTAAACTGACGCAGTACCGCCGCATCGCGCTCGAGCTTCTGTTCGTCGAGCGCAACCACGTGTGCGCGGTGTGCGTCTCCAACGGCCGCTGCGAACTTCAGAGCATGGCCAGCGCGATGGGCATCGCCAACATGCGGTACTGGTACAACTATCCGAAGCTGCCAGTCGATCTTTCCCACAAACGCTTCGTGCTCGATCACAACCGCTGCATCCTGTGCACGCGCTGCGTGCGGGTCTGCTCCGAGTTGGAGGGAGCCCACGTGTGGGAGGTCAACTCGCGCGGCATCAACTCCCGCGTGATCAGCGACCTCAACCAGCCGTGGGGGCAGTCAACAAGTTGCACCAGTTGCGGCAAGTGCGTGCAGGCGTGTCCTACCGGCGCACTCGCTGAAAAAGGCTGGGCGGTGGAAGAAATGGTCAAGCGGAACGACAACATTAGCGGGTTGGCGCGCCGCAAAGGAGTGCAGCTATGAAGAAGGTCAAACTGGCAACTGTTTGGCTGGATGGTTGCTCCGGTTGCCACATGTCGCTGCTGGACATGGACGCGGGCGTCATCGCTCTCGCCGGCAAAGTGGATATCGTGTACGGTCCTCTGGTTGACGCGCAGGAGTTCCCCGACGGGGTCGATGTCACCCTCGTCGAGGGCGCCATCAGCTCGATTGAGGACATGCACAAGATCCAGATGATCCGGCAGCGCACGAATGTGCTGATCTCGCTGGGCGACTGCGCGGTCACCAGCAATGTCCCTTCGATGCGGAATTCCATTCCCGTCGCCAAACTCCTGCAGCGTGTTTACGTCGAAGGATCGGACGAGGGCAAAATGATCCCGACCGAGGGCGTGCCCTCACTGCTGAAAGCACGCCCGCGCGGTGCATGAATTTGTAAGAGTCGATATGTACGTGCCGGGCTGTCCTCCGCCCGCCAAGGCAATTTTCGGCGTGGTCACCGATCTGCTGGAGGGCCGCAAACCCGAGGTGAAGCCCAAGGTGAAGTTTGGATAAGGAGCGTCCCATGAAGCGACTCACGATCGATCCGGTGAGCCGGATCGAAGGACACGCGAAAATTTCAATTTATCTGAATGATGAGGGCCGTGTTTCCAGCACGCAGCTCCACATCACCCAGACGCGTGGATTCGAAAAGTTTACCGAGGGGCGCCCTTTCTACGAAATGCCTGGCATCACCTCTCGGATATGCGGCATTTGCCCGGTGAGCCATCTGCTGGCGTCCGCCAAAGCCTGCGACGGCATTCTGGCAGTGCGGATTCCCACGGCTGCCGTTAAGCTGCGGGAGCTGTTGCACTGCGCCCAATTCGTGCAGTCGCACGCCCTCAGTTTCTTCTATCTCTCGTCGCCCGATCTGCTGCTCGGCATGGACTCCGATCCCGCCAAGCGCAATGTGGTCGGCGTCATCGAGAAGCATCCCGAGTTGGCGCGCCTGGGCATCGAGCTGCGGAAATTCGGCCTGCAAATCATCGAGGGGCTGGCGCAGGAGCGTGTCCATCCGTCCTGGGTGGTGCCGGGCGGCGTGAATGCGCCGATGGCACCGCAGTTGCGCGACCGCATTCTCGCGGAATTGCCGGCAATGATGGCCAGCGCCGAGCGCACGATCGCCTTCTTCAAATCGGCGGTCGGGTCTTTCCAGGAGGAGATCGATTATTTCGGCTCCGCTCCGACGATGTATGCCGGGCTGGTCGACCACAAGGGCAACCTGCAGCTTTATGACGGCATGTTGCGTTTCCGCGACGCTGCCGGCGCCATCGTCAAGGACGAAATCCCGGCGGAAGAGTACAGCGATTACATCGGCGAGGCTTCGTTGCGCGAATCCTATCTGAAAGCGCCTTACTACAAGCCGATTGGATATCCGCAGGGCATCTATCGCGTCGGCCCCCTGGGCCGGTTGAACGCCTGCGACCAATGTGGAACGCCGAAAGCCGATGTCGAGCTGGCGGAATTCCGTCAGCGCTTCGGTAATCCGGCGCACAGCTCATTCCTGTTCCACTATGCCAGGCTGCATCGAACTGCTCTACGCCTTGGAGCGTATAGGTCAGTTGCTGGAAGACCGCAAGATTCTGGACACTCATGTCCGCGCCACTGCCGGGGTCAACTCGATGGAGGGCGTAGGCATGGTCGAGGCTCCGCGCGGCGTGCTCATCCATCATTACAGAGTGAACGAGGACGGCGGAATCGTGTGGGCTAACCTGATTGTCGCAACGGGGCACAATAACCTCGCCATCGGCAAGAGCATCCAGCAGGTAAGCGAGCACTTCATCGACGGCAACAAACTGCATGAGGGCATGCTCAACCGCGTTTCCGCGGTGGTGCGCGCCTACGACCCGTGCTTTAGCTGTTCGACGCATGCTTCGGGACAGATCGCCATGAAGATCCGGCTCTTCGCTCCCGACGGCACGGTGCTCGACGAAATCCGCAGCCGTTAAAAACGGTTACGGCAACGGCCTCTGCCCTGCCCGGGCGAGCACCAAACAGCGCTTGCCGGGCAGGAGGGCAGTTGTTTTTTATGGAAGAAATCCGGTGCGGCAGATTCTCGTAATCGGCTATGGCAACCCGTTGCGAGGCGACGATGGATTCGGCAGTCTCGCGGCAAATTATGTCAAGCAACACCGGATTCCGGGGCTTGAAGTCATCGTCTCCCACCAATTAAATCCAGAGCTGGCCGAGCTGCTCCACGGCGGCAGCCATGCGATTTTCCTTGACGCCGCGACCGGCGATGAACCCGGAACCCTCAACGTGACGCCGGTCGAGCCTTGCGACCTGTCGTCCTCGGGGATGCATCATTTCGAGCCGGGCAGCCTGTTGGCGCTGTCGCAGGCCATCTATGGAGAAGCGCCTCCGGCCACCTTGATTACGGCCACCGCGCGCAGCTTCGAGTACGGAGATGAAATCAGCGAGGAAGTGCGGAGGGCGGCAGCCAAAGCCGCCGAGGCAATCGCATCGGCCGTCGCCTCGGGCCATCTCGATTCCGAGACGCTCTGCCACTGCTTTGCGCGAGCGACGCTGAACTATACCTGCCCGATGCGCCGCCACCATGGCCTGTCCCAGGCTCAGCCCGCCATCGCCGGCGGGAACTTCGGAGTGCGCAAACACCTCGAACGAAAGTCCTCGGAGTCGCGTTTGCAGGCGCTCCGAAAGAAAGCGATTCTGGAATGTGCCTCCGCTGAGACAGACACGGTTCAGTCCCTCGCGCTCACGAATCTGCTGGGCGATCCGGGCAAATACTTCCATCAGCCCCTGGTGAAATTTTGCGCTGATCATCGACAGCGGTGCTGCTCGACGAATGTCTTCGACGAGTTCGACGAACAATGACTTGGTATCGATGATCCACGGACCGGCATCGTTCGTCTTTACATTTAGCGGATAAAAGCTATCGCCGGCCGGCTGAGTGATTGCATTCTCCAACTCGATGGCTGCCTGCGCTTCGTAATTCACCACTTGGCGCACGCCAGCCAAAGCAGCCACGGCATCGAAGAGCCGTCCACAACTGGAAGTGAGCGGCGAGTTGACGCCGCGCTCCATCATGGTCAGCACCAGCTTTAGCTTGCGCGGATCGAGCGCCCGCAGAAAAGGGATGTCCATCGCCGCGCACTCCGGGCCGAAGTGATGCGCCAGGTAGCTGACCGCCATTCGCCAAGGCTCGCGAATCGCGGCAGCGCCTCCCGGCAGCTTGGCATAATCGAGGTGGGCGACGCGCCGAAAATCCTCATAGCCTGCAACCATCACTTCCCCGCCCCAGATGTGGCCGTCCGTGCCGAAACCTGTGCCATCAAGAGCAAAGCCGATGACGCGGCCCTCCAGATGATGCTCCGCCATGCAACTGGCGATGTGCGCGTGATGATGCTGAACTCCGACCAGTTTCACTCCCTTCCGATCAAGCGCCCAGCGCGTCGAAAAATAGTCGGGATGCAGGTCGTAAGCCACCACCGCCGGCTCGATCTCCAGAATCTTGCCGAGGTGGGCGATCGCTTCCTCGAAAAAACGATGCGACTCGAAGTTCTCCAGGTCGCCGATGTGCTGGCTGAGGAAGGCGTGCTTGCCCTTGGTGAGGCAGATCGTGTTCTTTAATTCGCCGCCAACCGCCAAAATCGAAGGCACGGCTCGCCGCAAAAACACCGGCACCGGCACAAATCCGCGCGAGCGACGAAGCTGGCGCGGGCGTCCGCCGGAGACCCGCATCACCGAATCGTCGCAGCGCAAAAGGATCTCGCGGTTGTGCACGAGCAGACAGTCGGCCAGTTCTTTCAGCCGTTCCACAGCTTCGGCATTGCCGATCACGATCGGTTCTTCACTGAGATTGGCGCTTGTCATCACCAGCGCGCGGGCTCCGGTTTTGGCAAACAGAAGGTGATGCAGCGGCGTGTAAGGCAGAAACAGACCGAGATAGTTGTTGCCGGGAGCGACTTCGCCGGCGATCGCGCTCGGGCGCTTCCACGGCAGCAGCACGATTGGCCTCTGCGCCGAGATGAGTAACTGTCGCGATACGGCGTCGAATTCGCAGAAATTTTCGGCCGCCGCCAAATCCGGAACCATCACCGCGAACGGTTTTTCCACGCGATGCTTGCGTTCGCGCAATCGGCGCACCGCCTCCGCGTTGGTCGCATCCACCGCCAGATGAAAGCCGCCGACACCTTTCACGGCAGCCACCCCTCCCGCCGTAATCAGTTCGGCGGTTGCAGCCAGCGGATCGGCGCATTCGATAGCGGCTGCCGTTGACGTTCAACAACTCCAGTTGCGGACCGCAGCGCCAGCAGGCGTTGGGCTGCGCGTGGAAACGGCGGTTCAGCGGATCGTCATATTCCCGTTGACACTCCGCGCACATGCGGAACTCCGCCATAGAGGTATATGGCCGGTCGTAAGGAATGTCGCGGACGATGGTGAAGCGCGGCCCGCAGTTGGTGCAATTGATGAAAGGATAGCCGTATCGCCTGTCCGCCGGGTCGAACGAGTTCGCCAAGGCAATCTGCACACGTCGCCACGTCCGCCGAGATTAGCGTCCGCACATGCTCGTCCCTGCGACTCGGCAGAATGCGAAAATCCGCGTCGCCGCGGCAGGCAATGTCGGTGACCTCGAGTTGGACGATGCGGGCAAGCGGCGGAGGCTCCTGCGGCAAACGCGAGACGAAATCCTCGACCACCTCTGCCGAGCCCTCGATCTCAACCGTCACGCCGGAGGAAGTATTGCTGATCACTCCGGCGAGTTTTCTGTCGGTGGCAAGCCGGAAGACGTAGGGACGGAACCCTACTCCCTGCACAATGCCTTCGAGATCGATCCGCTTGCGGATGATCATTGGGCCTCAGGAACCCGGCTCCGCGGCGGGCGCAGCGACCAGCGTCTCGCCGGCCCTGGACCGCACCGACTGCCGGCGACGTTCGAGCCACGCCAGCCAGCCGTCAAGGCCCTCGCGAGTGGTGCAGGAAACTCGCACCATCTCCATGCCGGGATGCACTTTGCGCGCGTTCTCCTCGGCCGCCGCGATATCGAACGGAACGTAAGGCAGAAGGTCCACCTTGTTCAGCACCATCAACTCCGACTTGAAAAAAATCGACGGATACTTGAGCGGCTTGTCTTCGCCTTCGGTCACGCTCAGCAGCACCACCTTCGCCTCTTCACCAAGGTCGTAACTTGACGGGCAAACCAGGTTGCCCACGTTCTCGATCAGCAGCAGGTCGATGTCTTCCATCCGCCAATCGGCCAGGTGCTTATCGATCATGCGCGCATCCAGGTGACAGGTGCCGCCGGTTGTAATCTGTTTCACCGGAAAGCCGGCGCGCTTGAGCCGGTTGGCGTCATTCTCGGTCTGGATGTCGCCGGTCAGCACGGCGACGCGGGTTTCGCGCGGCAGACTTTCCAGCGTACGCTCCAGCAAACTGGTTTTGCCCGAGCCGGGCGAGCTGATGATATTCAGACAAAGAATTCCGTGCTCGTGAAAGCGCGCCCGCAACCCGGCGGCAAGCTTGTCGTTTTCGCTAAGTACCTTGCGTTCCAGCGGAACTCGGTTCATCTTCCGACACCTCCACAAACATCAACTCCAATTCGTCTCCGGACGCGAAATCCACGCTCACCGCGCCACAGCGCGGACAGCGAAAATCGTACTCGCAGATCACAAATTCTTCCTTGCACTCAGCACACTTGTGTTTGCGCGGCACCCGCTCGATTTCCAGTTGCAGGCCGTCCTGCTCGGTGCCCTGCACCATCACCTCAAAGCAAAAGCGCAGCGCTTCGGGATCGATCGCCGCCAGTTCGCCAATCCTTACGCCGACTCGCGTGGCGTGAACTCCGGGATGGCGGCGCGCTTCCTTGGCCACGGCGTCCAGAATCGAGCAGGCAATCCCCATTTCATGCATAATGGCCTCGCCTGAGGACGCCACTATTTAGCAGCATAAGCGCGTGTCGGGCAATTCCCATCTCATGCGTCATGGCCTCAACAGATCCGCGGCAATTGGTCGCCCGCCAGCATGTCGACAATGCGCGTCGTGCCCAGCGCGGTGCGCATGATGACCGTTCCGGGCGAGCGCTCGGTGACCGTACCTATGAGTCGCGATTCCCTGCCCAGCGGATGGCGCCGCATGGCCTCCAAGATCGGCTCTGCCGCTGCCGGGGTCGACGATGGCGATCAGCTTGCCCTCGTTGGCGACGTAAAGCGGATCGAGCCCCAGCATCTCGCAAGCGCCGCGCACCTCTTCGCGGATTGGAATCGCGGGCTCTTCGATCTGGATGCCTGCCTTCGACTGCTCCGCAATTTCGTTCAGCGCGCTCGACAGGCCGCCGCGCGTCGGATCGCGCATGCAGCGGATCGCGCCCGCCATCCCGGAACTCGCCTCCAGCATCTCCGCCACCAGTCCGTGCAGAGCGGCGCTGTCGCTCTGGATCGGCGACTCAAATTCCAGCCCCTCGCGCTGCGCGAGTATGGCAATGCCATGGTCGCCGATATAACCGCTGAGCAATATCTTGTCGCCGGGCCGCGCCTGGTCCGCCGAGAGTTCCAGACCCTCCGGGCACCAGCCCGATGCCGGTGGTGTTGATGAAGAGCTGGTCGCCGCTTCCCTTCTCGACGACCTTGGTGTCGCCCGTGACCACCTGCACGCCCGCATCGGCGGCCGCCTGGCTAAGCGAGTCCACCACCCTGCGCAGCTCGTTGAGCGAAAAGCCTTCCTCCAGGATGAAGCCAACGCTCAGGAAACAGCGGGCGCGCGCCGCACATCGCGAGATCGTTGATGGTGCCGTGTACCGCCAGTGAACCGATGTTTCCGCCAGGGAAAAAAAGTGGCTTGACGACGAAAGAATCGGTGGTGAATGCCAGCCGCGTACCGTTCACGTTCAGGATGGCCTGGTCGTTGAGCTTGGCCAGCGCCGCGTTCTGAAAGGCCGGCAAGAAGATGGAACGCACCAGTTCGGCGCTCAACTTTCCGCCGCTGCCATGGCCGAGCACCACCGTATCCTTGACGGGCAAAGGCGTCGGGCAGATGATTCCGGCGATTGTCTTCGTCTCGTCCACTGGCCTACCGACTCCAAAGTCCGACGATGCGCTTCGATTGAGCGTCGCGGGACGAGAATAGCTAGAAATCCCGCTTCCTGCTAACTGTTGGCCGCGTGCCGCCGGTAACGATAATAGGCGGCGCACGCGCCCTCGCTCGAAACCATCGGCGCGCCCAGCGGATTCTCCGGCGTGCATCGCGATCCAAAAGCCGAGCAGTCGGTCGGTTTCTTCAATCCTTGCAGCACCTGGGCGCTGATGCACTCGGCGGGCTCTTCCGCCGTAATGTCCGCCAGCCCGAAGACCTTCACCGCGTCGTAATCCGCATAGGCATCGCGGAGCCGCAGGCCGCTGGCGGGAATCGTCCCGATGCCGCGCCACTTCTGGTCAGCGATCTCGAAAACGTCCTGCATGATCTTGCGTGCGGCGGGGTTGCCCTGGGCTTGCACCGAGCGCGCATACTGGTTTTCGAGCTTCGCGCTTCCGGCCTCGAGTTGATTCACCAGCAGCAGCACCGCCTGAAGCAGGTCTACGGGCTCGAACCCGGCGACGACGAACGGCACGCGGAAGTCGCGCGCCAGCGCCTCGTACTCCTCGCATCCCATTACCGTACAGACGTGGCCCGGGGCAATGAATCCCTGCACGCGATTGGCGGGCGAGCCCATCAAGGCGCGAATCGCCGGGGGCACCAGCACATGCGAGACCAGCATGGAAAAATTTGCCAAGCCCTCGTGTTTGGCCTGCCAGGCGGCCATGGCGTTCGCCGGAGCCGTGGTCTCGAATCCGATCGCGAAAAATACGACGCGGCGCTCAGGATGCGCCCGCGCAATCTTCAGCGCCTCCAGCGGAGTGTACGCGACCCGCACGTCGCCGCCTTGGGCCTTAGCCTGGAACAGGTCCGAGCGCGAGCCCGGAACCCGCAGCATATCGCCGTAGGAAACCAGCGTGACATCGGGAAGCGACGCAAGCTCGATGGCCTTGTCGATCGTCTCCAGGGGAGTGACGCATACCGGACATCCAGGGCCGTGCACCAGTTCGATGTTGTCGCCGAGCAATTCGTCGAGGCCGTAGCGCATGATGGTATGCGTCTGCCCGCCGCAGATCTCCATCAGCACCCACCGGCGGCTGGCGCGGCTGACGATTTCAGCCGCCAGCGCGTGGGCGAGGCGATGATCCCGATACTCGTCGATATACTTCACGAGGTTTCCGTGCGACTCGGTGCTTTTGCCGCCGCGATCTTCCTCGTCTTCCGGGTCTGCAAGCCCCAACTCTGCCGCCAGTGCCCCCATCTCCGAGAGCAATGCCAGCGTGCGCTCCGCTTCTTCGGCGTCGATGCGGCTGATGGCGAAACCGACGTGCACCATCACGTAATCGCCGACCTGCGCCTCGGGCACGAAATCCAGACGCACCCGGCGCACAATGCCGGCGAACTGCACGCGGCCTTCACGGATGCCGCCGCTCTCATCGCAGTCCAGCACTTTCCCCGGCACGGCGAGGCACATCGAACCCTCCCTGACTGGCCGGTCACTCCAGCAAGCAAGGCTCGCCGGAGCCCCGACGCCAAGCACACGATCGCCATAAAACCACGGCCGCGGCACTGGTTCTATGCCTCAATTTTACGCCCTATCCAAGCACATTTATAGAACACATTTCCGCGAGTTGCGGAGGAGTGAGAGTTATTCGCAATGAGTTATCGAACCGCTTGTAGTAGAAATATAGTATCGGCCTTACGGGATTTCACTGAGCGCCGGCACTCGCGGGAAGGTCACCGCCACGTGCCGCGACTGCGCGCATGGAGATGAGAAATTCGAAGGCCAGGCATTTATGCGGCCCCGGCATTACATCGAAAGTGGGCGGGGAGGAAGGTGGACGGAATGATCGCACTGGTTACAGGCGCGACCGCCGGCTTCGGAACGGCGATTGCACGACGGTTTGTGAAGGAGGGCGCAAAAGTTGTCGCTGCCGCCCGGCGCAGTGAACGGCTGAACCAGCTTGCGCAGGAGCTGGGTGCGGATAAAGTCCATCCGCTTGTCTTGGATATTCGCGACCGTTCAGCCGTGGAATGCGCGGTAAACGGGTTGCCGGCCGGCTTCGCGGAAATCGATGTGCTGGTCAACAACGCCGGGCTCGCCCTCGGGCTTGAGCCGGCGCAGCGGGCCGATCTCGATGACTGGGACTGCATGGTGGACACCAACATAAAAGGCCTCATCTATCTCACCAAGACCGTACTACCCGGCATGGTGACGCGCGGTCGCGGGCACGTTATCAACATCAGCTCGACGGCCGGTTCCTGGCCTTATCCGGGAGGCAACGTTTATGGTGCCTCCAAGGCCTTTGTGCAGCAGTTCTCGCGCAATCTGCGCGCCGACCTCTTTGGCACGCCGCTGCGCGTCACAGACATCTCGCCCGGCATGGTGGCGGGCACCGAGTTCGCTCAGGTCCGCTTCCACGGAGACAGCAGCCGCGCGCAAAAAGTCTACGAGGGCGCGGCTCCGCTCAGCTCCGACGACATCGCGGACACCGTGTACTGGGCTGCCTCCAGGCCGCCGCGGGTGAATATCAATGCGATTGAAGTGATGCCCGTCTGCCAGGTATGGGGGCCGCTGGCGATCCATCGCACCAAGTAGCCCAGCGAAGATTCTTGCCGCCGGCACACTTGCCTTTACGGGGATGCGTGTAGCAACTGGGAGCCTAGCCGCTACACGCAATCTCTATGCTTTGGCGCCAGCCACGGCAGGGGTTGACTGCGGCCCTTCCTTGCCGAGGGGCAGAAGCGTGAGCTTCGGCACCACCCAGAGGGTGAAGATGCTCGCCACCAAAATCGAACACCCGCCAAAGGTGAGAGCCAACCGGAAGCTGCCCGTCAGTTTCACCACTAAGCCGGTCAAGATGGGCGAAAGAATTCCGGCGGCGGAACCGAAGGCGTTGATCATGCCTCCGACGGAGCCGACCATCTTGGGCGGAATGACTTCCGAGATAATCACCCAAATATGGGCGGCGGCATTGGATTCGGCGGCAATCGAGAGCGTCAGGAAGAACACGGCAACCATGGGATCGTCAACGAACCCTACCATAATCACGGTAGCGGACAGGAGCTGAAGAATGACCTGAATCGTCTTGCGGGCGCGATTCATGCTCCAGCCGCGCTTGATCAGATAGTCGGAGCACATGCCCACGAAGGGCTGGCTCACGCAAGCCGTGGCGTAGGGAAGCGAGCCGTAGATGCCCATCTTGACGATGGAAAAGTGACGCTCCATGACCAGGTACGACGGAACCCACGTCAGAAACAGCCACTGCAGGAAGTCCTGGGTGAACTTCACCACCAGCAAGCCGAGGACCGCCCGGTTGCTGAATACCTGGGCCCAGGGAATCGCGGCGTGTTGTGGGCGGGCGACGCCTTCGCGGGCCTTGACCTCGGACCTGTCCTGAAACCAGAAATACCAGATCACGCACCACAACAAGCTCGCAATGCCTGTCCCGTAAAACGCCACCCGCCAACCCCAATGAACGATCAGGAAAGCCATCAGGAAAGGAGTCGCGGCCATGCCCAAACGTATTCCCGTCAGGGAAACGGCAATCGCGGTGCCACGCTCTTGGCTGGGGAAATTTCCGGCAATAATTTTGTTGGTGCATGGCAGGGCAACGGACTCGCCGATACCCACGCCAAGCCGGGCCAACAGAATATGCGTAATGTTATGGGCAAATCCGGTGATCGCCGAGAAGACTGCCCAAAGCGCTGCACCCCATCCGAGTACGGTCTTGGCTCCAAACCGGTCGGCCAGATATCCGGAGGGGAAATTGCCGATGACATAGGTCCAGAAAAAAGCCGACAGGGCCACGCCCATTGCCACCGTGCTGATGTGGAATTCCTTGATGATGAAGGGCGCAGCCACCGACAAGCTGGCACGGTCCATCGAATTGATAAACGTGCCTGCCGTGAGCAGCGCAACCACGCCGATCCTATAGCCCTTTGTGTTTTCCGAATTACCTGATTTCATTGATCGACCTTGATTGAATTTCTCTTCCGGGGTATCCCCTGGATATCAACCCTTGCCTTTCTTCCCAGCCGGATCGTGCGGAAGTACTTCCGCGTGAAGATCACGTTGCTTCTCTTTCAGCACAGGGTAAACGGCACCTGCCACTCGTCCGCCTCGCGCCGCAAGTCGTCGACATAGGGAACCGCCAGCGGAATCCCCTCCCTGCGCCACTTTTCACGCCGGCAAAGCTCGATCTCACCCGGCAGAAAAATCTCACTGACTCCCTTGGCCGGTTTGGCGTTCTTGATCTCGGTAATCATCTGGTCGATATCGCTCTTGAACTTGGCGAGCGAGGTGAACGCCTCGACGTTGATGGCGCCGAACACGTGGCTGATGCAGGCCGGTTCGTTGAAATCGGTGTAAAGGTCCCTGACGTACGGGCCGAACAACGATCCCGACAGAACTCCGGTTAAGACATCAATGACCATAGCGATGGCCGATCCCTTGTAACCCGCAAACGGCACGACGGTGCCCTTCAGTCCTTCGGCGGAATCGGTCGTGGGCTCGCCTTCCTTGTCCAAAGCCCAGCCCGGCGGAAGAGGCTGCTTGTTCTTGGCGGCGGCTGCCACCTTGCCGCGCGCCACCACGCTGGTCGCCATGTCGGCAATAATCGGCCGTTGCCGGTCCGCCGGAATCGCTACTGCAAACGGATTCGTTCCCAAAAATGGTTCCCTGCCCCCATAAACCGCCATGCGCGCCTTGCTATTGGTGGCGGCAATGCCGATCATGCCGTGCGGCAGGGCGCGCTCGGCGTAGTAGGCGGCGATTCCGTTGTGGTTGGAGTTCTTCACCGTAACGAATGCCACTCCCGTGTGCCGGGCTTTTTCCATTGCCAAATCCATCGCCTTCACCGACACGTAAGGTCCCATGGAGTTGCAGGCATCAATCACCGCGGCCGAAAGCCTGTCCGAAACCATTTTCATTTCGAAGTTGGCGCGAACAATTCCGATCTTGATGCGCTTGAGATGGATTGGCAGGCGACTGACGCCATGCGAATCGATGCCCTTCAAATCGGCGTCCACCAGGGTGTCGGCGTTTACCAGCGCCTCTTCCGGCTGCATGCCGGTTTTCTCTAACAACTCGGCGCAGAATTTCTTCAGGGGCTCCGCCTGTATAAGAACCGTCTCTTTCACTCGCCTCGCTCCTTGTCTTGCTGGTTACTCGTTATGCGTGGGTCTGACTGGCCTTGTGCGCCATCAACCGGTGGACCATATTTCGGTCGGCGTCGAATTCAAGCGCCACCGCTTCATCGGCCACTTGCACGCCGGGCTTGGCTTTCAGTTCCGCAACCAGCGCTTCCGAGACGTACACCTTGTCGAGGTGCAGGGTTGTGGAAATGATCATCAGCCGCAGATCTTCGGGCGCAATGCGACCCAGGCTCGCGATTGCCATCTCGATGGTTTCTTTTTCGCTCGGGAAGTGCAGCGGGATGAAGCAGCGCTGCACAAAGCCGGTGGTCAGTACGTTGAGGTACATGGCTTTCAAATCGATTTTGCCGACAAGCTTGTCGGTCACCAGGTCCGCCAGCCCGATGCCGTTGGCGTTGCCGTGCGAGCCCTCGGAGATGTCCAGCAGCACGATACGCTTGATAAAAGGCGTCTCCGGTTCCGGTTCGCCCTTCACCCGGAAACGTCCGACCACGTTGGTATCAATGCAGGTGCCGCTGTAGTCCTTGCCCATCTCTTCAATCACCAGGATGTCGAGTTTGTCGGCCGGCAACAGCGGCATCAGCTGGTTTGCCATGGCCAGAAGCTTCGGCTCTTCCTCGATGAACTTGCGCGCCTCAACGCCAATAATGTGCGCGGTCTCCTCGAAGCCGTTTTCAATGATCGCCAGTCCGCCTAGGATCGGGGTCTTTTCGATCAGGATTGTTCCGATCTCACGCAGGCACGCCGGCAGCTCCCGTATGCCCAGACTGTGAAACTGTTGTGCGCCGCTCGGACCGCCGAGTCCCACTACGCACATCTTGGTGAGGCCGCTCTGCATATCTCCCACCAAGGCGGTGTGAACCTTTATGCGATTCAGTACGATCACGCCCTGGACATCGAGCACGTGGCGGTTGATATAGGCGATCAATCCTTGCGGGGTCTTGCCCACTTCTACCGTCTCCGCACCGGTCAGCACGGGTGCGCCCACGGCCTCGGGTGTAAGCCCTAGGCTCGTCAGGATCTCTTGCTGGCCCTCGGCGGTGCCACCTCCGTGGCTTCCCATGGCGGCAATCAGGCGCGGCTCGAATCCGTTTTCCTTCAGGTACTGGACCGTGAGCCGGGTCATCTCCACAATTCTGTTGATCCCCCGGCTGCCGGCCGTAATCGCCACCTTAGCTCCTTTGGGCAGCCGCTTCTTGATCCCCAGTTTCTCCAACTCCTGATAAACCGTGCTCTTGATGTCCTCCACGCGCGGACGAGGAAACGTCTGCTTGGCAAGATAAAGTTTGGGAAACATGATTTCACTCCATGATATGAGACTTCGAAGTTTATACGATTCTCGCATGTTCGCGCTGTAATTTGTGATTCGCCGACAGCGCCGGTGTCCACATTCCGCCCTTCGGTTGGGCGGATGAGGCATATTTCCAAACGATTAGGCGGCTGCGGGAAGGTCCGCAGCCGCTTAGCGCTGGACGGGAAACATGCTTAGGCTGCGGCAGCAAAGTCGGCGCGGAAATCTGATCGGCGAATAGTATTCAGTGGCCGGGGGTTGAGCTTTTCTGCCCGGGCTGCGCGGGCTCTATGAGGTCCCAGAGAGACGCCAAGTGATGTAGCGGGTGGACAGCGGGGGCGGCCGCGGAATTTTTCGCGGTTAGCGATGGTGAGGCTGAGCGGGAATCAGGTCGGGCGGACTTGGCGCTAGCTCCAGGCTTAAGTTGCGCTTCCGGAGGCGCGGCTGCGGGCGTCTGCAGCGCGCCGGTCACTACGGCCGCCAGACGTTCCAACCGCCGGATATGGAATTCATCAAAGGCGCGCGGGTGCCGCGAAAACACAGCCAGCGCGCCGGTAAGAGCCCCGGATGAATAGATCGGGATAATCACCGCCGAACCAAGTTGAAGCTGTCGGGCAACAACGGGATCGATGCGCGAGTCGAATTGAGCGTCGGAAGACTGCACGAGCCTTCCCGTACAAAGACACTGGCCGGCGAGTCCGAGCCCGGAACGTATCGGGACACCCAATGCCGGGGCCACGCCCGTGCTGGCTCGACAGACCATGCTCCTGGCATCGCCCAGCGCGAGCGCTGCGCCGTTAGCGCGGGTTACCACCTGCGCTCGTTTGGCAATCAGGTGCAGAGCGGATTCAAATTCCTGCGCTCCCGGTCCGACTGCATAGGCGTCGCTTGCGCTGGGCTGCGGCGGAGTCAGGCCAAGGTCATCGTCAACCCACTTGCGCAGCCGCTCGCGCGTGCCGGAAGCCATGTCGGTGAGCTGAATTCCAGCTGGACCGCCGGATCCAGTCCATGCCACCATTCCCTTGCTGGTGAGCGCTTTGCCGGCTCCTGGAACGTCAAACCGCAATTCCACCAGATTCCCCGGAGAAAGCCGCTGGAACGGCTGCACCGCCAAGCCGCACTCGCTGATGTTGAGCACCAGGCAGGATTGCTCCCGTTCGCTGCCGACCGGCGTAACATCGGCCGTCAACAGTTGAAATTCGCTGATGCTCCGGCGACAGAAGCGGCGCCGCTCCGGGCCAGTCTCCAAATCGGTTTCGGTAGCCATTGTCAGCAGATCCCTCATGGAAACTGGCGCAGCGTGGTTGTCCCGGATATGGTTGCTTTCGATACGGTTGGTCCGGGCGCGGTCGCATCGCTGCTCCGCTCTTCAAATAACGGAACCCAGGCATGACTCTTTGGACTTGCAAGCGGAGCACTAAACGCTGCCACGACCGCAGAACCTTCTTCGTTCAGCAAACTTGCAGCCAGACGCAAGGCCTCTATTTCCTTTTCAAGCTGCCGCAAGGCCGCCTCTTTTTCCCGCAGCACGTCCTTTATATTCTTCATCTTTCAGCCGACCGCTTCGGACAGACGACCCGATGCAAGTCCTTGTCGATGTTCGCCTAAGTTGGCAAGTGCGTGAAGATGGCGAATTTGGTTCCTGCGGCGTATTGATCGTGATAAACGCAGTCCAAAGCACCCCAATTTGAAAATAATTGCATTTCCCGACTGCAAACCAGGTTACCCGAGGAAGGTTACGGGTGTAATCTTACAAAACCAAATAATGTGTAGTACTAGTAGAGATGAGCTTGACGCGGGTCTTTGCCATTGTCAGGCAACCGCCTTGTGAGGGGAGATTTGCATTGGCAGCAAATTCCAGCTTTGAACTTCCGCCTCAGTCGTTTGGTGGCGATTTGCCGCCTGATTCCCGTGTGCCCACTGTCCTTGGGGGATTCGAGCCGCGGGGTCCTGAGCTGGTTGCCGCCAATCACTCTGTTGGGATGACTATCCGCCAGAGCTTAGACGAGCAGCTACAACAGGAAATTAGCCGCGCCGAAGTCAGCGAAACCCCGGTGGCGTTGATGGTGATCGAGATTGACCATTACGGAGTTCTAGGCGAACATGACCAGAATTTCCGTGACGACCTGGTGAGCAACGTCGCCTCCATCGTGTCCCGGAACGGGCGCCAGGGCGACATCGCGACGCAGTACGGCAGCAAGGAATTTGCTTTGATGCTGCCGGGAATGAATACCGCCGACGCCTACTGCCTGGCCGAGAGCATGCGCGAGGAGATAGAAGGCAGCTGCATGCTCGCCGGACAGCCGCCCAGTGCGGCCTGGGTTACGGTCAGCATCGGGCTGGCATTGTATCCGCGCGACGCCAAGTCGCCCCGCGAACTATTTGCGGCGGCGGTTGCCGGCATGCTGGAAGCACAGCGCAATGGCGGCAACCAGGTGGTCATGCACTCCGAACTTGAATTGACTCCCGGCACGCGGCGCGAGCAGCGCTTCCTCATTGCCCTTCCGGTGCAGCTTTGGGGCATGGATATTGACGGCGCTCTGTTTACCGAAGATGCGGTCACCGTTGACATAACCACAACTGGAGCCCGGCTTCAGGGAATCACCCGTTCGCTGCAACGCGGTTGCGTCGTCGGGGTGAAGCACCAGGCCAGCAAAGCCCGCTATCGCGTTGTCTGGGTCGGCGAAGCAGACTCTGCCACCGGGGGCCAGGTCGGCCTGCAGTTGATCGATGTCGGCAAGTTTATCTGGGGACGCGCACTTCCCCGCATCTTTGGGGATGATCAGTTCGTTGCCCCGCGTGCGCCGCGGGAATCCGGCGGGTAATCCGCCCGGGGGTGCTCCGTAGTGTCCCGGTGGATGCCGTTTCCGTGTATCCCGACATAAACTCCGACTGTCTCGGCAGGCGAAGTCGGGGCTTGGCGTGCGCCCCGGGGCTGCGCCGGTTGGGCTAACTGACCGCTCCTTAATCCCGCTGTCAAATGACTCTCAATATCTTACCGGTGTCAGCCGGCGTTCCCATTTTTCTCCCGATTTAGAGCTACTCGCAAAATGAGACGTTAGTTGCATTTCCCCGTTTTCCACCGTGGGCAACTCAACATCCCCGTCGCCCGAGCCGATATTGATTGCAGCGAGCAGTAGTCACGCGCTCGATCAATTTCAAGATTGGTATACCCGGTACTGGCATCACCAGGCTAACGCCCGGCCCTAGACGGGGTATACCTTCCACGAATTTGGTTCAGCAGCGGCGCTGGCGCGGACACGGTCGTGCCGGTTTTGCCCTTAATCGTGGACTTCGCGAAAGCGAGGCCGCCGGGCGAGGAGCAGTCGCTTAATGTTTGCGATCATCGGAATTGTCGTGGTGTTCGGTGCGATTGTCGGTGGCTATCTGATGGAGCACGGGCATCTTGCAGTTCTCATGCAACCAGCCGAGCTGCTGATTATTGGGGGTGCGTCCGTCGGAACCGTGCTGATCGCTAATCCGATACACATTCTGAAGAAGATGGTGGGCGGGTTGGTGGGTGTATTCACCGGCTCGAAGTTCACCCGGCGGCGCTATCTGGATACCCTGAAAATGATGTTCGAGATGCTCAACAAGGCGCGACGCGAAGGACTGCCGGCGGTGGAGTCCGATATCGAAGACCCGGAGCAGAGCAAGATTTTTCGCAGTATCCCGCCTTCGTGAAAGACCATCATTTGACGCAGCTTCGTGTGCGACACCATGCGCATGGCTATCTCAGGCGGACATCGATCCGTTCGATCTCGACCAGATGATGGAAGTGGACATGGAAACCATGCACCACGATGCCACTGAGCCGGTGACCGCGCTTTCCACCATGGCCGATTCGCTTGCCGGGGCTGGGCATTGTCGCCGCCGTGCTCGGCGTGGTAATTACCATGGGCGCGCTTGGCGGGCCGCCGGAAGAGATCGGACACAAGGTCGCCGCGGCCCTGGTGGGAACCTTTCTTGGCATTCTGCTTTGCTACGGCTTCGTGGGGCCGATCGCGACAGGGATGGCGAAGCTGGCCGAGGACGAGCGCGCCTATTGCCACGTGCTGCGGGTGGTGATGATCGCATTTATCAAGGGCAATGCGCCCATTCTGGCGGTGGAAATCGGGCGGCGTGCGATTCCCGGCCATCTGCGGCCCACGTTTAATGAGGCAGAAGATGCCTGCCGGGGCATCGCGGCGCAAGTCGCCGCCGAGGCTTCCGGACGGATAAGTGGCCGGTCAGCCAATCATCATCAAACGCAAAGCTGCGCACGGCGGCCACCACGGCGGCGCGTGGAAGGTGGCCTACGCCGATTTCGTCACCGCCATGATGGCGCTGTTCATCGTGCTGTGGCTGATGAGCTCAAGCAAGCAGGTTCAAGATGCCGTGGGCGGCTACTTTCGCGACCCGAAAGGGACCGCCGCCAAGATCGGGTCGAACCAGAGCGGCGCGGGAGAAAATTTTACCCTCGCCAAAGAGGATATGTCCAAGCTGAAGGAGCAGTTGCAGAGTGCGATCCGGCGCGCTGCCGAACTTGACAAACTGAAAAAACAGATCGAAATGACGGTAACCGCGGAAGGGTTGCGGATAGAGTTGCTGGAGTCCGACGTCGGCACTTTTTTTGAAAGCGGCAACTCGAATCCGACACCGAAGGCCCGGGAGCTGTTGCAAACACTTGCCCAGGAATTGGGCAAGCTGCCGAACAAGATTTCCATCGAAGGCCATACCGACTCGAAACCCTTTGCCGCCGGAGCGGGGTACGGAAACTGGGAGCTTTCCGCCGATCGCGCCAATGCAGTGCGGCGGTTGATGCAGGAAGACGGCTTGGCGGCAAACCAGGTTTCACAGGTGCGAGGCTTTGCCGACCAGAAACTGCGCAAACCCGACGAACCGTTCGACCCGTCGAATCGCCGGGTTTCGCTGATCGTGCAGTACTTGTCGGCGACGAGTGGCGAGGCGCCGGCCTCGCCGCCGGCAACCGCCAAGCCCGAGGAAAAGGCAACGCCCAAGCCGGGCGGACACTAGCGAGACTGGCGCCCATCCGCCGGCAGGTTGCAAGTGGAGTGCTCGGGTCCGGCGGGCCGTTATGCCGTTTTGCGAATTGCGCGACGGTCAATTCTTGCCACTTCGGCTTCACGGCGGCGCGACAACAAGCGGTCGATGGAAAGCGCGCCGGAACCGTTGATCAAAATCAGCGCGCCTAGACCCAAGGCAAGCAGGTGGAACTCATAGCCTTCGCCATGCTGGGTGCCGGCCCAGTTCATGAAGAAGCCAATATGGCGGTGAATCATGAACACCGCAACCAGCATGTTGCACATGATTCCAAAGGAGGCGATGCGGCCAAGAAAGCCCAAAATGAGGCCGAGGCCGCCGAGGAACTCCGCCATAATCGCCAGGAAAGCAAACAGAACGGGAAGGTGCAGTTTGCCGGTGAACATAGCCATCGTGGGGTTGAACCCGTGCCCGCCGAACCAGCCCAGCAGCTTCTGTGCACCATGGGCGAAAAACACCGTTCCCATGAGCAGACGGCCAATGGTTAGCGCATAGTCATTGCGGGTATTGAAGATGCTTCTCATTTTTGTCTCTCCAGAGAAATCGCTTGCCGAGGATTTCTCACTCCAGAATCGGCTTTTGTGGAAATGGATCTGCCGTTTGCATCCGGCGAGTCCGGGCACCGCGACTCGTTCGCCGGCAGATCGCCAATAACCAAGATCAGCGAGCCCACCACGCCCCTAGAGTACAAAGATGATTTCGGCTAAAGGAGGGATGCAAAAGTGAGTAGAAGCGGCTCTATTTTCCGGAAGCAACGAACAGCACTTCGGCTCAAAAGCAGCAGCGTTTCGAGTTGACGGCGACCTCGCCCGCGCTCTCGCCATTCTGGTGCACACTGAGCCGGCGGATTTTGTACGGGATGCCAACCCGTGAGTACGACTTGGCGAGCAACTCTTCGACCGCGTCGAGGTTATTTTCAGCAAAGGCGGCGATCGAAGGACCGGCTCCGCTGAGGCATACACCGAGCAGGTCCGGATGTTCGAGCGAGAGTGCTTCTTTGAGTCCAGGCACCAGCGTCTCGCGGTAGGGCTGATGCATGCGGTCCCGAAAGGCCTCTCTCAGCATGGAGAATTCACCGCTCTGCAATGCCTGCAACAGCAAGGCCACGCGCTGCAGATTGAAGATGGCGTCGGCCCGCGGCACCCGTTGCGGCAAAACGCTGCGCGCCGCCGAAGTTGCCAGAGAGAACTGAGGCGTCAGCACCAGGCAACAGAGCGATTCCGGCCAGTGCAGACGCGCGGCAAACGCGGAGCCGTCGGAGAGCTGGCAACTGGCGGTAAGCCCGCCGAACAGGGCGGCGGCAACGTTGTCGGGATGGCCTTCGAGGTGGCAGGCCGCGTTCAGCAGGCCCTGCGAGGGCAGCGGACTGATGATCGCCTCAAACAGGCGCAGTCCGGCGACGGTGGCGGCGGCGCTGCTGCCCAAGCCGCCTTTCATCGGGATGTCGCTGATGACCTCAACCGACATCGAAGGGAACGAACGTCCATGCTGCACGGCAAGGAAGCGGAAGGCACGCTCGATGTAGTTTTCGCCATCGAGCTGCTGATTGAGAAACTCAAACTGGAGATCGTTTGTGCCTCCGGTAAGCCGCACCCGCAGACACAGGTAAAGCTGCACGGCGAGGCCGAGGGCATCGAAGCCCGGACCGAGGTTGGCGATCGACCCGGGAACTTTGATCTCCAGTTCCGCGGGCCGCGCCAGGTTCATGGGTTCACTACTTGACATGGACTTCGGCCGCCTCTTTCGCTTCGGACTTCTTGCGGGATTTGATGATGAAGTCCGTGTCCTTCAGCACGTGTCCGGTAAGTATGGCGACGACGGTGGCATCGGGATCGATCGTGCCTTCGGAGCGCAGCTTGCGCAGTCCGGCGAGGGTGGTGGCGGAGGCTGGTTCGCAGCCGATGCCATCGCGCCCAATCATGGCTTTGGCTTCGCCGATCTCTTCGTCGGTCACATCCATGACGAAGCCGCCGGTGAATTCGACGCCGCGCAGAGATTTCTTCCAGGAGCGCGGGTTGCCGATGCGGATGGCGGTGGCGATGGTTTCCGGCTTGTCCACCGGGACCAGCTTGCGCGAGCCTTCGCGCCACATGCGGGCAAAGGGATTGGCGCCTGCCGCCTGTACGACGATCATCTTGGGAACCTTTTCGACAATGCCGAACCTCATGAGTTCCTCGAACGCCTTGCCGAAGGCGGACGAGTTGCCGAGGTTGCCGCCGGGCACGATCAGGTAGTCGGGAACGTTCCAGGCGAGCTGTTCGAGCAGCTCGAACATGGCGGTCTTCTGGCCTTCGAGACGGAAGGGATTGATTGAGTTGAGAAAATAAAGATCGGGGTTGACCGATTGCAGCAAGGCATTGAGCGCATCGTCGAAGCTGCCGGGGATTTCGATCAGCTCGGCTCCGTAGTCGAGAGCCTGCGCCAGCTTGTTCATCGAGATCTGCCCGGCGGGCAAATAGACTTTGGCGAGCAGTCCGGCGCGGGCCGCATAGGCGGCCAGCGAGGCGGAGGTGTTGCCGGTCGAGGCGCAACCGACGGCCTTAGTGCCGACAAAGTTGGCCTCGGTCATGCCTACGGTCATGCCCAGATCTTTGAAGGAGCTGGTCGGGTTCCATCCCAGGTGCTTAAACCAGAGACTGCGCAGACCGGCAAACTTCGCGGTCCGCTGACCGCGCACCAACGGCGTGTTCCCCTCGCCGAGGGTAATCACCTTGTCGGCGGGATACGCCGGAAGGAAGTCGCGGAAGCGCCACACTCCGCTGACGTCCCGGGGGTCGCACGAGAGCCGCCGCTCCCGCCATTGCCGCTTAAGAATCGGAGGGTCAAGCGGAACTCTATCAACCACTACCTCGAGCAAATCGCCGCATCGTGGACAGGCCAGGGCCCGATCGTGCAACTCGAGTTCGGCCCCGCATTGGCTGACACTGCATCGTAAGAACATTGAATCTCCTAGGAAAGAATCGGCAGATGGAGCGGCGGCTGCGTGAGGAAATCGAACTTGCCGATCTCGTGCAACGCGGACTCCATCCTTGAGGTGCTGCACTCCTCCAGCGTGATCACGAATGGCAGCGCCGCCTTGGCGCAATCGGGTCTTTGCAGCACTGCTTCAATATTAATTCCATGATTGGAAAATGCGGAAGCTAAAGCGGCAATGATTCCGGGGCGGTCGCGAACCGTAAAGCGAACATAATGCGGAGTCGTGAAATCATGGCTGACGGGTAGGGCTGAGGTGGCGCCGCCGGAGAGGTTTTCCAGCCCTTGCGAGCGATTGCGCGACACCGCGACCAAATCTGAAACCACCGCAACCGCCGTTGGATTGCCGCCGGCGCCGTGGCCCGAGAAAACGGTTTCACCGCCGTAAACTCCGGTGCTCACCACCAGGTTCTGCCCGCCTTCGAGTTGGGCGAGGGGGGAGTCGCGGCGGAGAATCGCCGGCTGTACCGATGCGTAGAGCGTGCCGTCGCGCAACTCGGCGCGGGCAATCTGGCGCACGGTGGAGCGCAGATAAAGGTCATGCGCGTAAGCAAAATCCATCATCTCCACCGGGCGGATGGAATGGCAGGCGACCTGCTCGGGCCGCACTTCAGCCCGCAGGCCGACGCGAGAGAGGATCACGAGCTTGGCGCGGGCGTCGTAGCCGTCGATGTCATCGGTCGGATCAGCCTCGGCAAAACCAGCCTCCTGCGCCTCTTTGAGAGCCTGGGCAAAGGGAATGCCCGTACTCTCGATCTTGGTGAGAATGTAGTTGCAGGTGCCATTGAGAACGCCATGGATCTTGTAAAGACGATCGCCCGCCAAGCCGTCCTGCAAACCTGAAAGCACGGGAACGCCCCCGGCGACCGAGGCCCCGAAGGCCAGGTGCTGTCCGGCGCGAAGTGCGACCTCCGCCAGTTCGGTTCCGCACTGGGCGATGAGCTGCTTGTTAGCGGTCACCACCGATTTACCGCTGGCGAGGGCTCGCTTCACCCATTCGCCCGCGGGATTCACGCCGCCGACGACCTCGACCATCACGTCGATATCGGAGGCAAGTACCTCCTCTATGTTCTCGCACCAGCGCACGCGCCCGGGAACCCAGTCGACTTTCTTACGCTCGACATTGCGATTGAAGATATGGGTAAGGCGCAGCAAAGGCTGGTTCAACCCGTTACACAGAATCCGAGCCACCGCGCTTCCAACCGTGCCGAAGCCGACAATGGCGACCTTGAGCGCCGATTCAGAATAGGACATTGTAGAGTCCGCAGCTTTCGTTGACGTTGCCACTAATCACCTCACCACATCGTGGAGATTCCTGCAATTGTTTTATGCGACCCACCTTTGCCGGTCACTGCCTTCACCGGACGCTTTGACAGGCACGGCTATTTCCGATTCCCGCCGGTGGCGACCGCGCTCAGCGGCGCGGGCTGCTCGAAGAACCGTGCGTGCAAACACCGGATAGCCGCAGGCATGTCGCTCTCCTCGATCACGACGCCGATGTTGATCTCGGAGGCACCCTGCGAAATCATGTGTATGTTGACGTTCGCTTCCGCCAGGGTGGTGAACACGCCGGCCGCCACGCCGACCCTGTGCTTGATCTCCGCGCTGACCAGGCAGACGATAGCTTTGCCGGTTTCCACCTCAATGTCGCCGAGTTGCTTCAAGTCGCTCACCAGCGGGCTGAGGACCCCGGCGGAGTCCAGCGCGATGGAAATACTCGCCTCCGAGGTCGAGACCAGGTCGGCCGACAAGTCATGAAGCTCGAAGGCCTCGAAAAGGGTTTTCAGGGAGGTGAAAGCCCCAGGCTTGCGGTTCGTCCGCAGGCTGATGATGGTGATGTTTTTCTTGGCGGCGATAGCGCGGAACGTCGTCTGGCAGCGCGGAGCGTGAGCACGAATGCAAGTGCCGTTGCCTTCCGGGTGCCTGGAATCGAGGACGAAGACCGGAATGTCTTTCTCCACGGCGGGAATCACCGTCGCCGGATGGAGCACTTTAGCGCCGAAATACGCCAATTCGGAGGCTTCGGCAAAGCTCATTTCATCAATCTTGCGGGCACTCGGACAGAGACGGGGATCGGTGGTCATGACGCCTTTGACGTCAGTCCAGATTTCAATCGCATCGACCGAGAGGGCTGCGCCGATGATGGAAGCGGAATAATCGGAGCCGCCGCGGCCGAGTGTAGTGGTAATGCCGCCGGCGTTGGACGCAATAAAGCCTCCCATTACGGGCACGCAGTCGCGGGCGAGCAGAGGGAGCAACTTTGCCTGCATGCGCACGTTGGTGGCGTCGAAATCTGGAGCGGCGCGGGTGTAGGCCGAATCGGTAATCAGGCATTCGCGCGAATCAACCAGCTCGGATTCAATTCCGAGCGCGCTGAAAGCAGCCGCGACCAGCGTGCTGGAGCAGATTTCGCCGTAGGACATGACGTTGTCCATGGTGCGGGGAGAAAGCTCGCCCAGAGCGGCGATTCCCCGCAGCACGACCTCCAGCGAATCGAACAGCGATTGCAACCGCGGATTCACCTGGGCGGCGAGCTTCAACTCTTCGGCAGCGGCATGGTGACGCTCGCGCAAGCCCTGGAGAGACTTGAGCGAAGCGGTCAGGGCAGTGCCGGCCGCGCCGCGCGCCATGGCGACCAATACATCCGTGACGCCTCCCATGGCGCTGACTACCACCACCGGTTTTCGCGCTCGACGGCCGGCGACAATGGAAGCGACTCGAGTGATGGCCCGCGCATCTTCGACGGAGGTACCACCGAATTTCATGACGATCATTGCTGTCTCCTCAAGGTAAGTTGTGATCTCTGTCGCAACCCGCCGCGGGCGCAATAAAAAACCCACCGGCTCAGTTTGCGGTGGGTCTTACGAGTATCGATCTATGAGAGCTTTCTAGGAACCCATAAAGATCGCTTCTCCGCCCGGTCCGCCGCATGTGCATGTAATTCGCACACGGGCTGTGCGTGTTATTGTGCCGCCGGACGTGGGATAAAAGCGCATAAAATAAAAAGACACTTCACTCTAAAATAATTCGGAGTAGAGCGTCAAGGGAATTCGCCCATTCCGGGAATGGGGCCGTCGGATCAGAAGCCGCTCTGACATCACTTCTGCACTTCCTGCGGCCCCAAGTTAAACCTCCAGGACAGCGACACGGTTCAACAACCCACCTTAGCCCTAGCCGCCCGAACGGGCCAAGTTTAAGCTGACAAATCGCTCACGCAACTTTCTAGTATGGAGTATCATCTCCGCATCGGATTTTCGGGCAATTACCGGGACTTGTGAGTTGGCGTGCCGGACCGTCTGCAACCCGCAGCGGCACGAAAGCGATCATTAATTATGAAATAAAGCGCGGATGAAGGGCGAAAGCGGCTGGTAGACAGGCGCTGAACGACTTGAGGAGGGGCCGTGGGTACAATCAATGCGACTACTAAACCGGAACCTGCGCAGAAGCGCTCGTGGTTTCTGGAACTGAATCACGCCGAGAAGAGCACTCTGTTTGCGACCTTCGGCGGATGGGGCTTGGATGGGCTCGACGTCATGGTCTATCCATTTCTGATCTCCACCCTGATGGCCCTTTGGCACATCAGTCCAGGCCAGGCAGGATTGCTGGGTACGGCGACGCTGCTGATCTCGGCGCTAGGCGGGTGGATCGCGGGCCTGCTCTCCGATAAATTCGGACGCACCAGGGTTCTGCAATGGACCGTGATCTGGTTTTCGGTGTTCACATTCCTTAGCGGGTTTACCACATCATTCTGGCAATTGCTGGTAACCCGCGGAATGCAAGGGCTTGGCTTCGGCGGCGAGTGGGCCGTGGGCGCGGTGCTGATGGGCGAGGCCATCCGCCCCGAACATCGCGGCAAGGCGGTGGGCACGGTGCAGAGCGGCTGGGCCATTGGCTGGGCGCTGGCAGCGATTTTCTACATGATACTGTTCAAGATTCTGCCGCCGGAAACCGCTTGGCGGGGGATGTTCTGGATCGGTATTCTGCCGGCGTTTCTGGTGTTCTACATTCGGCGCCACGTGCCGGAGCCTGACGTCTACGCCAAGACGAAGAAACAAATGGAAAGCAAAGGTGAGAGCAGCCATTTCCTGGAGATTTTTTCGCCCTGGCATGCTGCGCACTACTTTGCTGACGTCGCTGCTGGCAACCGGCGCCCAGGGAGGCTACTATGCCATTACAACCTTCCTGCCTACGTTTTTGAAGACCGTGCGCAAGCTTTCGGTCCTCAACACCGGCGCTTACACATTCGTGGCCATCGTCGGCGCCTTTACCGGATACATGGTCGGAGCTTATCTCGCCGACTATCTTGGCCGCAGGAAAGCGCTGATTTTTTATGCCGCCTGCTCGGCGATTACGGTTGCCTGCTATACGTTCCTGCCCATCGGCAACAGCGTAATGCTGATTCTGGGCTTCCCGCTGGGATTCTTTGTATCCGGCACGTTCAGTCCGATCGGCTCATTTTTTACCGAGCTGTTTCCTTCGCGGCTGCGTGGCTCAGGCCAGGGGTTCTCTTACAACTTCGGACGCGGCGTCGGGGCACTATTCCCGACCCTGGTCGGTTACCTGGCGGCGCAGATCACCCTGGGAAAGGCGATCGCCATATTCGGCGTGGCCGCCTACGTGGTGCTGATTATTGCGGTTCTGGCACTGCCGGAGACCAAGGGCAAGGAATTGAAGGCCTACGAATAACGACGTGTCCCGCTTTTCACGCGGCCATGAATTCCCCGCCGGAAGCCTACGTGGCTTTCCGGCGGTTTTCTTTGGCGCCAGGCCGGTTTTTCAAGCCATTGCTCTTGAGCCGGCGCTAGGCAGTCGCCCTTAGTTGTGGCACACGCCGGTACTGCCGGCGTTGTAGATGCCCAGGACTTCGGAGGCACTCAAGGCACGGTTGTAAACCTGAACCTCGTCGATCAAGCCGTTGAACGGCCGGTTCAGATCGCTCTGCTGCCCGATCGCGAACCACGCACTGGTGTAAGTGATGTTGCCGGACCAGCCCGCGCACGATATCGGCTGTGGCTGGCCATTGAAGTAGACGATGCCGGTCTGAGGAAAATTAGAAACTGGACGTCAGGTATTGCATGGCATATGTTAGGCAGAACGCAAACGCTTTAGGCTCGACGCTGGCCGGAATGCCGGCCGGAGTGAACGGACGATCTTAGCTTTCGCAGAGGGATAACTGTAGGATCGACGATCACGGGAGAAATTCTAGCCAATGCCTCCGGCGCAGACAAGGTGGCGCCGGGAGAGATTATCACTGCCAAGGTCGATGCGGTGATCGGGCACGACCTCACAACCGCGGCGTTCCGCGAGTTGGAGAAGATGAAAGTCGACAAAGTGTTCGACCGCAGCAAGGTCTACTTCACGGTCGATCATTTTGTTCCCAGCCCGACCTTGGACGCGGCGGCACGATTTCAATACTTGGCTCAACTTTGAGAGACATTTTAGGACACGCGTTCGCACCGCGAGCCGGAACATGGAGGAAAGAACAGAATGCAGGCAATTGAATTTCCTTATGGAAAAGGGTTAGTGACTCTCAACCTAGATTTGGAAACTCCGGCCGAAGTGCTCATGCCTGAACTGGTCCCGGGTGTGCCGGATGAGAAGGCAGCGATCCGCGATGCGGTTTCGCGGCCGATCGGCAGCGCGCAACTGCGGGAGCTCGCCAAGGGAAAGACTTCCGTCGCCATCGTCGTCAACGACATTACCCGGCCCTCCCCGACCGAAACGATGTTGACCGTGATCGTGGAAGAGTTGGAAAAAGCCGGCATTCAGCAGGCGAACATCACCGTGCTGGTCGCAACCGGAAACCACTTTCTTCCCAACGAGGAAGAGCTGCAAACCATCATGGGAGTGTGGCGCTCCAAACTGAGGTCGTTGTTCATAACTGCCACGACAAGACCTCGGTGACATACATGGGCGCCACTTCACGAAAAATGCCGATTTACGTGAACACCGCGTATGCTACGGCATCGCTGAAGATCTCTTACCGGCGTGATTGCGCCGCATCAGTCGGCCGGATTCGGCGGCGGCCGTAAGTCTGTCGTGCCCGGTATCTGCGGTCTGGAAACCTTGCGCACGCATCACTCGTTCCCCATTCGTCCGGCGGTACCGATTCTCGGTATCGTCAAAAACAATACGTTTCATGAGGAAGCAGTAGCTGCCGCCAGGCTGGCTGGGGTGGACTTCATCGTAAACGTGGTCAAGAACTACCGCAGCCAGGTGGTAGAGGCGGTGGCAGGCGATCTGGACGCGGCTCACATGGCCGGAGTTGCCATCTGCGAGAAGTCCTGGGTTCGCAAATTCAGCAAAGCCTACGATGTTGTGTTCGTCGGCCCCGGGCGCTATCCCAAGGACATCGACCTTCATCAGTCGCAAAAGGGAATGGCGGTTGCCGAGCAGATCACCAGGCCCGGCGGAACGATCGTGTTGATCGCCGAATGTTCCAACGGCGTCGGCAAGTTCGGCAAGGTACTGAAGGAGGCGGACAGCGTCGAAACGGTCATCCGCGACTTCTATGCGCAGGGCTTTACTCCGGATCAGAACTCCAAGGCGTATATGTTTGCCCGCTGCTGCAAAGATCACAAGGTCTTTGTCGTAAGCCGCCTCGACCCCAAAGAAATCGGGGAGATGTTCATGACAGGGTTCAATTCGGTAGAAGCCGCTGCCGCTGCCGCTTTGTCGTCATACGAGCGGCCCTCGGTTCTTTGCATTCCTTACGCGGGGGATGTCATCCCGGTCGTCGAAGCGGCGGCCGCTGCGGCCGGCAACTAGACTCACAGGGCTTTCACGCCGGAGCCGGGCAATTGTAAACCGGCTCTGGCGACAGCTGAAAAGGCAGTTTCCAAGAGCCGGCCGAAAGCGGCGCAGTCGAAACGACACTCAAACAGGCCGGCAACGTCTCCAGGGAGAAAAGGCAATGTCAAAACAACCAACTCAGTTACTGGCCGAATATGTCAGCAATCTGCAATGGCAGGCTCTGCCGCCGGAGGTTGTGGAATCGGCAAAGTTGCGCGTTCTTGATTATCTGGCTTCCGCTATGGCCGGGTATCGGCTGAACCGGACTTTTAGCGATACGGTGACAGGGATGTATCGCGACATGGGCGGCGTCAAAGAGAGCCGGGTCCTGTTCAGCGATTTGCAACTTCCCGCGCCAAATGCGGCTTTCCTGAACGCCGCCTACGGACATGGCGCCGACATCGATGATGGACACCGCACCGCCAATGGGCATCCGGGAATTGTCGTCATCCCGGCCGCCTTAGCCCTCGCCGAAGCCCATCACATGAGCGGCAAAGACGTGATCCTGGCTGTCGTGGCTGGTTATGACGTTTTTGTGCGTCTGGCCAGCGCGGTGAATCCAGCGCATTTCGCTCGCGGTTTTCACTCCACCGGCACGGTTGGGACCATTGCGGCCGCTGCCGCCGCGGCCAAGGTGTTGAGGCTTGACTTCGAGGGAGTACGCAACTCCATAAGCCTGGGAGCGGTGCAAGCGGCCGGAGTGCACGAGATCTCCGAGAGCGCGCAGGCTTCCAAACCGCTCAGCCCCGCCAAGGCCGCTTACGGCGGCGTCCTTTCCGGGCGTATGGCACGATTGGGCATCGAAGGCCCGCTCGAAGCCCTGGAAGGAACCAAGGGATTCCTCAAAGCCTTTACCGACAAGTTCGATTTCGAGATTCTGCAGAAGGAACTCGGGCAGAGGTTCGACATTACCCGGTGCTATGTGAAGTTGTATCCGGCTTGTCGCCATTGCCACGGTGGGATCGACGCCGCGATTCGTTTGTACGAATCCGGCGATGTGCGGCCGGAAGCGTGATCGACAAGATCAAGGTCTACATCTACCCCAACGCCATAAAGATCGTCGGCGGAATCTTCGAACCCGATTCGGCGGACGGCGCCAAATTCAGTCTGCGAATCGGGTTCGAAGAATTCCGCCGACGATCTTTATGGCGTTGGGGTAGATGTAGACCTTGATCTTGTCGATCGCTTCCGGCCGCACATCGCCGGATTCGTACAAACGAATCGCGGCGTCGATCCCACCGTGGCAATGGCGACAAGCCGGATACAACTTCACATAGCACCGGGTAATGTCGAACCTCTGCCCGAGTTCCTTCTGCCAGAATCTCGAAATCGAACTTGTCGGTAAAGGCTTTGAGGAATCCCTTGGTTCCTTCCAGGGCTTCGAGCGGGCCTTCGATGCCCAATCGTGCCATACGCCCGGAAAGGACGCCGCCGTAAGCGGCCTTGGCGGGGCTGAGCGGTTTGGAAGCCTGCGCGCTCTCGGAGATCTCGTGCACTCCGGCCGCTTGCACCGCTCCCAGGCTTATGGAGTTGCGTACTCCCTCGAAGTCAAGCCTCAACACCTTGGCCGCGGCGGCAGCGGCCGCAATGGTCCCAACCGTGCCGGTGGAGTGAAAACCGCGAGCGAAATGCGCTGGATTCACCGCGCTGGCCAGACGCACAAAAACGTCATAACCAGCCACGACAGCCAGGATCACGTCTTTGCCGCTCATGTGATGGGCTTCGGCGAGGGCTAAGGCGGCCGGGATGACGACAATTCCCGGATGCCCATTGGCGGTGCGGTGTCCATCATCGATGTCGGCGCCATGTCCGTAGGCGGCGTTCAGGAAAGCCGCATTTGGCGCGGGAAGTTGCAAATCGCTGAACAGGACCCGGCTCTCTTTGACGCCGCCCATGTCGCGATACATCCCTGTCACCGTATCGCTAAAAGTCCGGTTCAGCCGATACCCGGCCATAGCGGAAGCCAGATAATCAAGAACGCGCAACTTTGCCGATTCCACAACCTCCGGCGGCAGAGCCTGCCATTGCAGATTGCTGACATATTCGGCCAGTAACTGAGTTGGTTGTTTTGACATTGCCTTTCTCCCTCGAGACGTTGCCGGCCTGTTTGAGTGTCGTTTCGACTGCGCCGCTTTCGGCCGGCTCTTGGAAACTGCCTTTTCAGCTGTCGCCAGAGCCGGTTTACAATTGCCCGGCTCCGGCGTGAAAGCCCTGTGAGTCTAGTTGCCGGCCGCAGCGGCCGCCGCTTCGACGACCGGGATGACATCCCCCGCGTAAGGAATGCAAAGAACCGAGGGCCGCTCGTATGACGACAAAGCGGCAGCGGCAGCGGCTTCTACCGAATTGAACCCTGTCATGAACATCTCCCCGATTTCTTTGGGGTCGAGGCGGCTTACGACAAAGACCTTGTGATCTTTGCAGCAGCGGGCAAACATATACGCCTTGGAGTTCTGATCCGGAGTAAAGCCCTGCGCATAGAAGTCGCGGATGACCGTTTCGACGCTGTCCGCCTCCTTCAGTACCTTGCCGAACTTGCCGACGCCGTTGGAACATTCGGCGATCAACACGATCGTTCCGCCGGGCCTGGTGATCTGCTCGGCAACCGCCATTCCCTTTTGCGACTGATGAAGGTCGATGTCCTTGGGATAGCGCCCGGGGCCGACGAACACAACATCGTAGGCTTTGCTGAATTTGCGAACCCAGGACTTCTCGCAGATGGCAACTCCGGCCATGTGAGCCGCGTCCAGATCGCCTGCCACCGCCTCTACCACCTGGCTGCGGTAGTTCTTGACCACGTTTACGATGAAGTCCACCCCAGCCCTGGCGGCAGCTACTGCTTCCTCATGAAACGTATTGTTTTTGACGATACCGAGAATCGGTACCGCCGGACGAATGGGGAACGAGTGATGCGTGCGCAAGGTTTCCAGACCGCAGATACCGGGCACGACAGACTTACGGCCGCCGCCGAATCCGGCCGACTGATGCGGCGCAATCACGCCGGTAAGAATCTTCAGCGATGCCGTAGCATACGCGGTGTTCACGTAAATCGGCATTTTTCGTGAAGTGGCGCCCATGTATGTCACCGAGGTCTTGTCGTGGCAGTTATGAACAACGACCTCAGAGTTTGGAGCGCCGCCTTCCCATGATGGTTTGCAGCTCTTCCTCGTTGGGAAGAAAGTGGTTTCCGGTTGCGACCAGCACGGTGATGTTCGCCTGCTGAATGCCGGCTTTTTCCAACTCTTCCACGATCACGGTCAACATCGTTTCGGTCGGGGAGGGCCGGGTAATGTCGTTGACGACGATGGCGACGGAAGTCTTTCCCTTGGCGAGCTCCCGCAGTTGCGCGCTGCCGATCGGCCGCGAAACCGCATCGCGGATCGCTGCCTTCTCATCCGGCACACCCGGGACCAGTTCAGGCATGAGCACTTCGGCCGGAGTTTCCAAATCTAGGTTGAGAGTCACTAACCCTTTTCCATAAGGAAATTCAATTGCCTGCATTCTGTTCTTTCCTCCATGTTCCGGCTCGCGGTGCGAACGCGTGTCCTAAAATGTCTCTCAAAGTTGAGCCAAGTATTGAAATCGTGCCGCCGCGTCCAAGGTCGGGCTGGGAACAAAATGATCGACCGTGAAGTAGACCTTGCTGCGGTCGAACACTTTGTCGAACTTTCATCTTCTCCAACTCGCGGAACGCCGCGGTTGTGAGGTCGTGCCCGATCACCGCATCGACCTTGGCAGTGATAATCTCTCCCGGCGCCACCTTGTCTGCGCCGGAGGCATTGGCTAGAATTTCTCCCGTGATCGTCGATCCTACAGTTATCCCTCTGCGAAAGCTAAGATCGTCCGTTCACTCCGGCCGGCATTCCGGCCAGCGTCGAGCCTAAAGCGTTTGCGTTCTGCCTAACATATGCCATGCAATACCTGACGTCCAGTTTCTAATTTTCCTCAGACCGGCATCGTCTACTTCAATGGCCAGCCACAGCCGATATCGTGCGCGGGCTGGTCCGGCAACATCACTTACACCAGTGCGTGGTTCGCGATCGGGCAGCAGAGCGATCTGAACCGGCCGTTCAACGGCTTGATCGACGAGGTTCAGGTTTACAACCGTGCCTTGAGTGCCTCCGAAGTCCTGGGCATCTACAACGCCGGCAGTACCGGCGTGTGCCACAACTAAGGGCGACTGCCTAGCGCCGGCTCAAGAGCAATGGCTTGAAAGACCGGCCTGGCGCCAAAGAAAACCGCCGGAAAGCCACGTAGGCTTCCGGCGGGGAATTCATGGCCGCGTGAAAAGCGGGACACGTCGTTATTCGTAGGCCTTCAATTCCTTGCCCTTGGTCTCCGGCAGTGCCAGAACCGCAATAATCAGCACCACGTAGGCGGCCACGCCGAATATGGCGATCGCCTTTCCCAGGGTGATCTGCGCCGCCAGGTAACCGACCAGGGTCGGGAATAGTGCCCCGACGCCGCGTCCGAAGTTGTAAGAGAACCCCTGGCCTGAGCCACGCAGCCGCGAAGGAAACAGCTCGGTAAAAAATGAGCCGATCGGACTGAACGTGCCGGATACAAAGAATCCCAGCGGGAAGCCCAGAATCAGCATTACGCTGTTGCCGATGGGCAGGAACGTATAGCAGGCAACCGTAATCGCCGAGCAGGCGGCATAAAAAATCAGCGCTTTCCTGCGGCCAAGATAGTCGGCGAGATAAGCTCCGACCATGTATCCGGTAAAGGCGCCGACGATGGCCACGAATGTGTAAGCGCCGGTGTTGAGGACCGAAAGCTTGCGCACGGTCTTCAAAAACGTAGGCAGGAAGGTTGTAATGGCATAGTAGCCTCCCTGGGCGCCGGTTGCCAGCAGCGACGTCAGCAAAGTAGTGCGCAGCATGCCGGGCGAAAAAATCTCCAGGAAATGGCTGCTCTCACCTTTGCTTTCCATTTGTTTCTTCGTCTTGGCGTAGACGTCAGGCTCCGGCACGTGGCGCCGAATGTAGAACACCAGAAACGCCGGCAGAATACCGATCCAGAACTCCCCGCCAAGCGGTTTCCGGCGGCAGAATCTTGAACAGTATCATGTAGAAAATCGCTGCCAGCGCCCAGCCAATGGCCCAGCCGCTCTGCACCGTGCCCACCGCCTTGCCGCGATGTTCGGGGCGGATGGCCTCGCCCATCAGCACCGCGCCCACGGCCCACTCGCCGCCGAAGCCAAGCCCTTGCATTCCGCGGGTTACCAGCAATTGCCAGAATGATGTGGTAAACCCGCTAAGGAATGTGAACACCGAAAACCAGATCACGGTCCATTGCAGAACCCTGGTGCGTCCGAATTTATCGGAGAGCAGGCCCGCGATCCACCCGCCTAGCGCCGAGATCAGCAGCGTCGCCGTACCCAGCAATCCTGCCTGGCCTGGACTGATGTGCCAAAGGGCCATCAGGGTGGAGATCAGAAATGGATAGACCATGACGTCAAGCCCATCCAAGCCCCATCCGCCGAAGGTCGCAAACAGAGTGCTCTTCTCGGCGTGATTCAGTTCCAGAAACCACGAGCGCTTCTGCGCAGGTTCCGGTTTAGTAGTCGCATTGATTGTACCCACGGCCCCTCCTCAAGTCGTTCAGCGCCTGTCTACCAGCCGCTTTCGCCCTTCATCCGCGCTTTATTTCATAATTAATGATCGCTTTCGTGCCGCTGCGGGTTGCAGACGGTCCGGCACGCCAACTCACAAGTCCCGGTAATTGCCCGAAAATCCGATGCGGAGATGATACTCCATACTAGAAAGTTGCGTGAGCGATTTGTCAGCTTAAACTTGGCCCGTTCGGGCGGCTAGGCTAAGGTGGGTTGTTGAACCGTCTCGCTGTCCTGGAGGTTTAACTTGGGGCCGCAGGAAGTGCAGAAGTGATGTCAGAGCAGCTTCTTGATCCGACGGCCCCATTCCCGGAATGGGCGAATTCCCTTGACGCTCTACTCCGAATTATTTTAGAGT
>CAWFEA010000028.1:0-72651 GCA_963814745.1 uncultured Acidobacteriota bacterium | reverse complement strand
CGCTGGTGCTCTACAATGTGCCGGGACGTACCGGGGCCAATATCGAACCGGCGACGGCGGCACGGCTGGCCGAGATCGAGAACATCATCGCCATCAAGGAGGCCAGCGGCAACATTAGCCAGATGGCCGACCTGCTGAACGCCGTGCCGGACTCGTTCCTGGTGTTTTCGGGAGACGATGCGGTCACCCTGCCGCTGATTGCGCTGGGCGGCGTAGGCATCATCTCCGTGGCCTCGAACCAGATTCCGCGCGAAATGGCCGAGATGACCCGGGCGGCGCTGGCCAACGATTGGAGTGCGGCCCGCAAGCTGCATCGCCAATACCTGCCGCTGATGCAGGCCAACTTCATCGAGTCCAACCCTATGCCGGTGAAGGCGGTGCTGGCGATGATGGGCAAGATCGGCGAAAACTACCGCCTGCCGATGGTGCGCATCAAACCGGAAACCCGCGCCAAACTGGAGAAGATCGCCAGCCAAGCCGGATTGCTTGTCCCGGCGGGGGCAACGCGGTAACGCCGCTCGCTCGATGGTTCGGGGCGGCGTTCAGAGTTTCCCCTAGCGTGGGACAGTTTCATCAGCCCGATCGCGCACTCCTCGATCGCCGTGTACAGCCTCTCATAGCCATCGGCCATGCGGGCGGAGCTGAAACGGGCTTCGACCCGAGCGCGGCAATCCCGCCGGCCGATCACGTTGACGCGGCGGACGGCGTTCACCATCTCATCGCAGTCGTTCACCAGGAATCCGGTGGTGCCGTCGGCGACCACCTCCGGCAGCGCGCCTCTGCGATCCGCTGCTTCAGTGGAAGGCGGACCGAATCAGCGGCGAATTACCAGGATGGCTCCCGAGGTCACGGCGAAGAGCAGGACAAGGCCGCGTAAAAGTCGTCCGTTGACGCGATGGCGAACGAAAGAGCTGGTAAGGCCGCCGATGGCAAGAAAGGGAACCAACAGCGCAGCCGACGTCATGTGGTGCACGGTCGCGCGTCCGGTCAGGCCAAGAACCGCCAGAGACAATATTTGTCCCGCGAGTAAACACCCGGCTACGGTCGAGCGCAGGACTTCCGGGCGATGATGCTGATAGGCGAGAGCAAGCGGCGGGCCGCCGATCCCGGTTGCCGTCTCGGCGATGCCGGTAATAAGGCCAACGGTCATGAAGGCGCGGCGGTTGGGAGAGAAGGCCGGGGCGACGACGGTTGCCACGGCGGCGGCGATGGTGGCGGCACCAACCAGCGGATTCAGTGCGCGCGATGAGAGGGCGGCAAGCACGCCGGCGCCCGCTATCGCCCCGAATGCCCGTCCCATGGTGATCCAACTGAAGCCCTTCCAGTCGAACACCTTCAACTCCCGTAACACGGTGAACAGGTTGAGCGGCATCATCAGGAACAACAGCGACACCGGCACCAGTTCCGGCCGGAAGAACGCCAGCACCGGCGCGACAATCAGGGCGAAGCCGATACCGATCGTTCCCTGGACACAAGCCGCAATGGCGACGGTTGCGGCCATGCACGCGAACTGAGGCGTGATCATGCGTCTGGCCTCAGGCGTGAGAGGCGATGGCTTCCGCCAGCTTGGCTACGGTGCATAGGTTTTGACTCTAACACGGCGAGCCCCAAACGATGTGGCGCGTCTCGAAGGAGTGCTTGGCGGCGCGGAACCTGGGGCACCCTTACCAAATTGACCACTACCGATTACATGACTTCCGGGGCTTCGATGCCCATCACCGCCAGCACGCGGATCAATTCGCGTTCGACCACGGCTGCGGTCGCCAGCAGGAACTGCTTCCGTCCCTCATCGGCCTCGGTCAGGATGTGGTGCCGGTGATAGAAGTTGTTGAACTGCTGCGCCAGCTGGAAGGCATGCTTGGCGGCGAAGGCCGGTTCGGTCGTCGCAATGCACTGCTCGATGATGTACGAAGTCTTGCCCGCCAGCAGCCATAGCTCCCAAATTTCGGTGCCGCTCGCATCGAGAAATGGCGCTCGTAATCGATCTCCGGCGCGGCCAGCGCCTGCTCAGGATCGACGCCCGCCTTGCGGAAGATGTTGGTCGCGCGCACCGACGGCATATTGCGCATAGGGGCCGGTCTCGCCCTCGAAGGCCAGCGCTTCCTTGAAGTCGAAGGCGATGACCGACTGCTTGGTGAACTTCAGCATGAAGTAGCGCAGCGCGCCGATGGCGATCTGCGCGGCAGATGCGGGCGCGCTCCGCATCGTCGAGCTCGGCATGGCGGTTGTCCACTTCTTTCTTCGCCGCGGCGATCAGCGCAGTCCAGCAAATCGTCAGCCTTGACGCCGAAACCCCTACGTCCAGATACCTCGATGTAGGGCTTGCTGCGATCTTCCTCTCTGATGTCGTAACCGAGTTCCATGGCGCAGCGCGGCGTGAGCGCGACCATCTCGTAGGAGAAATGCGTGTAGTGCGCCGCCTGTTCGGTGTAGCCGAGCAGCCGCAACGCCTCGATCACCGTGTTCTGCGGATCGGCCTGGCGCGAGTCGATTACGTTGTAGATCGCCGCGACGCCGCCGAAGTGCGGATGGTCTGGCTCGCCATGCTCGGCGGAAATCCAGACCTCATGCCCGTTGGGATATTCGTAGAAGCGGCGATAGCCGAAATCGCGTCCCAGCAAGCCGAACTTCCACAGGTGATAGGCGATGTCTTTGCCGACGTAGCCAACGGTGCCGTTGGAGCGCACGATGACCTTGGCGTCCTCGTCGGGACCAGTTGATTGCTGATTCTGAGTTCCAATCTCGGTCAGAACTTCGTCGAGGCTCTTCTCCGGAGGGTGCCCCGTTCTAGCGCCTTCTTCTGGCGCTAGGGCGGGGATTTTCGTGTAAATGGAAGGAGTCGACGGCTTCGGTCTCGTCATCACCCAGCAGCCCTTGTTCTTCCCTCGGTCTCGAAGTACAGCACGCCCTTCTGCTTCGAGCAGCTCGAACGCCGACTCCCAGAAATGCAGGTGCAGGATCTCGCTTTCGCGCGGCAGGAAGTCGTATTCGATGTCGAGCCGATCCATGGTCTCCAGATGACGCCGCAACACCGCAGTCGAGATCAGCTCCGCGATCTCGGCCATCTCATTGCCGCCCTGCTCGATGGCATGCAGCGCCTCCAGCCGCGCTTTCAGATGCTCCTTGTCCTGCTCGTACCACTGCGACACGCGCGCGTAGAGGTCCCAGCAGTAGTAGTCGAAGCGCGGAGTTGAGCGCGATCAGCATTCCGCAATCTCCTGCTTTCGACTTCTGCCTCTCCAGCTGCGATCGAAGCCGACGACCACGTCGGCCACCTGCACGCCGGTGTTGTCGATGTAGTTCTGGATGTCGACCGTGTGTCCGGCGGCGCGCAGCAGGCGCACGAAGGTATCGCCAAGAATGGCGTTGCGCAGATGGCCGATGTGCGCGGCCTTGTTGGGATTGATGCTGGTGTGCTCGACCAGAATTTTGCCGCTGACGTCGGCCGCGCCCTCACCGGCATGGTTCGATGCGCGGGCGTGCTGGTCACGCGCCAGCGCAGCGCGGCAACTTCGCGCTTCAGGCGAGCGTTGATGTAGCCGGCGCCGGCCACCTCAAGCTTCTCGAAGCCCTCAGGCAGTGGCATCCCGGCAACGATCTCTTCCGCGATTTTGCGTGGCGCTTTGCGCAGACGCTTGGCCAGCTCGAACGAGAGCGGCAGGGCGAACTCGCCCATCTCGACGTTGGGCGGCTGCTCGATGACAATGTTTTCGAGGTCAGTGGTACTTCTCGCGCAGGAAAGCGCGGACGTGCTCGATGAGACGTTGTTGCTGTTGGCGATACAGATTTCTTCCCCTTCTTCCCTGATAGTCAAGGCAGGCGCTAGCGGCTCGGAAAGGCGATTATAAACGGCAGCCCTGCCTGACGGCGGGGCGCGCATTTTCAAGGCAGGGCTGCGGGCGCCCTATGTCCTATGGACCGGCTACCGCCCTGCGCCGTGGATTGACCCTAAGGCCGCAACTCCCTATGATGAAAGTTTCCCGGCGCCAGCGCCTTGGCGGCGTACGCGGCTCGTGCCGGACGCGGGCGGTGAAGTCAGGAACTCATGAGAATTGCCTATCTGGATTGCTTTTCCGGGATTAGCGGCGACATGTTTCTGGGCGCGCTGGTTTAGGCCGGAGTCCCGGCGGAGCTGCTGCGGGAGACGGTTCGCGGCCTGGACATCGGAGCCTCGCTGGAAATCCGAGGAGTGGACCGCGGCGGGATTGCGGCGACCAAGGTGGACGTGCTGGTCGACGGCCAGAAGGATTTGCCCCGGGAAGAGTTCCTGCGGCAGCCCGATCACGAACATGCTCACCAGCACCACGAACATGAGCATCCGCACCAACCCCACGAACATGAGCATCCGCACCAACCCCACGAACATGAGCACGAACGCGGGCATCCGCACGAGCACCAAGCCGGCGATGAGCACGAGCACGCTCACCCGCATGGGCATCATCCTCACCGCGGGTTGAAACAGATCCGCGAAATCATTCGCCAGGCCGTGATTCCGGACGCCGCCAAACAGACGGCCACGGCGATTTTCGAGGCGCTTGGCGAGGCCGAAGCGAAGATTCATCACCAGGATGTGGAGTCCATTGAGTTCCACGAAGTGGGCTCGGCGGATGCCATTGTCGATATCGTGTGCGCGGCGGTCGGGGCCGATGCGCTGCGGGTTGAGCACTGGGTATGTTCGCCGCTGAACGTGGGCGGAGGCGTGGTCAAGTGCGCGCATGGAACCTTGCCGGTTCCCGCGCCAGCCACCCTGGAGCTGTTGAAGAATGCGCCGGTGTACTCCTCCGGGGTGCAGAAGGAGCTGGTGACGCCGACCGGGGCCGCGATCGTGCGGACGCTGGCCGCGGCTTACGGCGATTTCCCGGCGATGACGGTCGAGGCCGTGGGTTACGGCGCCGGCGGGCGCGATCTGCCGGGCATGCCGAACGTCACCCGCTTGAGCGTGGGCGAGAGTGCTTGCGCTGAAGAGCGGCAGGCAAGCCCGCCGGAGAGCGTCACCATCATGGAAGCCAACATCGACGACATGAACCCGCAGCTTTTCGGCTACGCCATTGACCGCCTGCTGGAAGCCGGAGCGCTCGACGTCTATACCACGCCGGTGCAGATGAAGAAGAGCCGTCCCGGCCTGCTGCTGACGGTATCGGCGCGGAACCAGGATGTCGAGCGGCTGTCGAAGATGATTTTTACCGAGACCACCACGTTGGGCATGCGCATGCGGCAGGATCGGCGGCTTACGCTCAAGCGGCAGCAGGTGATGGCAGCGACTCCGTGGGGCGAGGTCCGGGTCAAGCTTGGCAGCCTCGATGGAGCGGTTTGCAACGCCGCGCCGGAGTTTGAGGATTGCCGCCGTCTGGCCGCTGCTCACAACGTGCCGCTCAAGCGGGTGATGCAGGAAGCGTTGCGCAGTTATTTTTCGCGGCAGGATCAAGCCGCGGTATCCGAGCCGCCGAAGGGCTGAGTGCGCGGTCCGGGAATAGAATAAATGTTTACGGTGTCATTCTGAGCGACCACCGGGAGCGAAGAATCCCTGCATGGTGTGGGGTTGAGGCGCAGCCGAAGGATTTCATGGAAAAGGCAGGGGCGGCGCAAGGTGGGACAGTTTCCTGGGATGCTTCGCTACGCTCAGCATGACATCCTACTAGGTTACGTCACAAACTTTGAGCACCAACGAGGCAAGGTTCGCTGGAATCGAGCGATGGAAAACGCGACCAAAAAGTTCTACATCACCACTCCCATCTACTACGTGAATGCGCGGCCGCACATCGGGCACACGTACACGACCATGGTGTGCGACGCCATCGCACGGCGCCAGCGCATGATGGGTCGCGACACCTTGTTTCTCACCGGCACCGACGAGCACGGGCAGAAGATCGAGCGCTCGGCGGCGGCGGCCGGCTAGTCGCCGCAGCAGTTCGCCGACGAGATTTCCGGCGAGTTCCGCGCGTTGTGGGACCGGATGAGGATCACCTACGACGACTTCATCCGCACCACCGAGCGCGCGACACATGCGCGGCGTGCAGGCGATGTTCACGCTGCTGCAAGAGCGCGGATACATCTACAAGGGCTCCTACAGCGGGCAATACTGCGTGCTTCGATGAGCTTTACGTCGACGTGGCCACTCCCGGCGCTCCCTGTCCGGAGTGCGGACGCCCGACGGAGACGGTGCACGAGGAGAATTATTTCTTCAAGCTCTCGGCGATGGAAGAGCCGCTGCTGAAGTTCTACGCCGAGCATCCCGGACTTCATCCGTCCGGAGACGCGGCGCAACGAGGTGATCGCTTTCGTGCGCAGCGGGCTGCGCGATCTTTCGGTCAGCCGCACGTCCTTCAAGTGGGGCATTCCGGTGCCGGGCGATCCCGAGCACGTCATCTACGTCTGGCTGGACGCGCTGTGCAACTACATCACCGCCATCGGCTTCGGCTCTCCCGAGGCCGCGCCAGGAGAAGCTCTACGAGCGCTACTGGCCGGCCGACGTGCACATGATCGGCAAGGAGATCGTGCGCTTCCACTGCGTCTATTGGCCGGCGTTTCTGCTGGCCGCCGATCTGCCGCTGCCGACGCCGATCGTCGCGCACGGCTGGCTGCTGTTTGAAGAGAGCAAGATGTCGAAGTCGCGCGGCAACATCGTGCGCAGCGAGACCATCCTCGACACGCTCGGCGCCGACGCCCTGCGCTATTTCCTGCTGCGCGAAATCGTTTTCGGACAGGACGGCTCGTTCAGCTTCGATGCGCTGGTGCAGCGCTACAACGCCGACCTGGCGAACGGTCTGGGCAATCTTGCCAGCCGCACGCTGGCGATGATCACGCGTTACTTTCGACGGCGAAGTGCCGTATCCGGCAGCGAACGCGCACCGCGGGCGACGAGGCCATCGCGCATCTGGCGGAGCAAGGCGATCGCCGATTTCAACGCATCGTTTGAGCCTTCCAGTTTTCGCGCGCGCTGGAGACTGCCTGGAGCCTGGTGGCCGCCGTCAACAAGTACATCGTCGAGAACGAGCCCTGGGCGCTGGCCGAAAAGCAGGATGAGGAAAGCCGCTCGCGTCTGGCGACCATTCTCTATACCTCCGCCGAAGCCCTGCGCATCGTGACCGCGCTGGCCCACCCGGTGATGCCCGATTCGACGGCGCGCATCTGGGCGCAGCTTGGGCTCGGCGATATCGCAAGCTTCAACTCAATGAACTGAAGTGGGGACAATTGAAGATCGGCACCCGGCTCGGCAAGGTGGAGGCGGTTTTCCCGCGCGCCGACAAGAGCGCGGTCGAAAGCATGCAGCAGCTTGAAACGGAAGGCAGAACCATGACAGCAACCAGCAATGCGGCGCCCGCCCCAGCCGCAGCGGCGGAACCGGTAACGGCGGTAGCGCCAGCCAGTCCGGCGGCAGCGCCCGCCGCCGGGACCGCGGCCAGCGAGCCGGGCACGATCAGCATCGACGACTTCGTCAAGATCGACCTTCGGGTGGCGCTGGTCAAAGTGGCGGAGACGGTGAAGGGCACGGATAAACTGATGCGGCTGGAAGTCGACCTCGGGACCGAGACCCGGCAGATCGTGGCCGGCATTGCCAAGGCGTACACGCCGGAGCAACTGGTGGGGCGCAAGATCGTCATCGTGGCCAATCTGGCGCCGCGCAAACTGCGGGGACTGGAATCGAAAGGCATGCTGCTGGCGGCATCGATTGGCGAACATGGCACGCCGGTGCTGGCCGGATTTCTGGAAGACGTTCCGGTGGGCGCCAAGCTGAAGTAGGGCGGCCGCAGGTTGGAGAACAGCATCGTTTGTACGTAGATTCTCACGCCCATATCGAGGGCCGCGGCGGGTTCGACCGCGACCGGGAGGAAATGCTGGCTCGGGCGCGCGCGGCCGGTCTGTGCGCGATGCTCGCCATTGGCAATGGCGACGGCCCGGCCGAGGTCGCGTGCGCCATTCCCTATGCCGAGCGGCACGATTGGATATGGGCGACGATCGGCGTGCATCCGCATGAGGCGCGTCTGGCGGACCGCGACGCCTACGAAAAAATGCTGGTTCTTGCCCGGCATCCCCGGGTCATTGCCTGGGGCGAAATCGGGCTCGACTATCACTACGACCACTCTCCACGCGAGGTGCAACGGCGGGTTCTGGTGGAGCAGATGGAGCTGGCGGCCACGGCTAAAAAGCCGATTATCATTCACTGCCGTCCCTCCGACAACAGCCAGAACGCCTGGGACGATCTGCTGCAACTGTTGCGGCAGCATTGGCAGGGACGCGGGCTGGGCGGAATCCTGCACTGCTTTACCGGGCAAGCGGAACATGCCGGCGCGGCGCTTGATATGGGGTTCATGCTCAGCTTTGCCGGCAATATCACTTATCCGAAGGCACAGAATATTCGCCAAGCAGCCTCTAAAGTGCCACTCGAGCGGTTTTTGATTGAGACCGATTCTCCCTATCTGGCGCCGATTCCTCATCGCGGCAAGCGCAATGAGCCGGGGTTCGTGGTCGAGGTGGCCAGGCAGATTGCCGAATTACGGGGCGGCACGCAAGCGGAGATCGGGCGGCAGGCGGCGGAGAACTTTTTCCGCTTCTTTGGGCTATTGCCGCCTGGAGAGAGCGTCACGGCGATATAGCACTGTGCGGTTGATCGGGTTTGTCATACACTAGAGCAGTTCCGTGAGTGGTGTCCCTCGGGTCACTCACCGCTGGGCTTTCGCCCGGCTGCTGCTTCGAGGTAAATGGCTTTCGCTGAACTGGATAGGGACCATGGCAGCCGAGAATGCTTTCGATATTGTCAGCAAGGTTGATCTGCAGGAAGTCTCCAACGCCATTCAGCAGGCGTTAAAGGAGATTCACCAGCGCTTCGACTTGAAGGACACGCACTCCGAGATCACGATGGAGGGCAAGGAAGCCCTCGTCCTGGCCTCGCAAGACGACTTTAAGATCAAGGCAGTCAACGATATTCTGCAGGCGAAGCTGGTCAAGCGCGGGGTCCCGCTGAAGGCTTTTTCCTACGGCAAGATCGAGGCGGCGGCGAGCTCGACGGTGCGGCAGCGCGTGAGCTTGCAGCAGGGAATCCCCATCGAGAAGGCGCGAGAGATCGTGAAGGCGATCAAGGATTCAAAGAAGAAAGTGCAGGCATCGATCCAGGGGGATTTTGTGCGGGTCAGCGGGCGCGATCGCGACACTCTGCAGGAGATCATCGCCCTGCTGAAGCAAGAGGACTTCGGGATCGACATGCAGTTCACCAACTATCGCTCACTTTGAGCTTCACCCCGAGACCAGGAACCCCTATTGAACGACTTCGCCACGGTGAATACGCGAGGTATCTTCGAACTGCTAAGAGACGATCTCGCGGCGATCGAGCAGGAATTCGGCCGCGACACGGTCTCCAGCGTCGGTGTCATCACCGAGATCGGCGAGTATCTGCGCGAAGGCGGCGGCAAGCGCCTGCGCCCCGCCCTGCTGCTGATGGCGGCCAAGCTCATGCAATACCGTGGGAGCGGGGCGGTGGGCCTGGGCGCGGTGGTGGAGATTATTCACACCGCCACGCTTGTCCATGACGACATCATCGACGAGGCGCGGACCCGCCGCGGGCGTCCCTCGGCCAATACGCGATGGGGCAATTCCAAGTGCGTGCTGGCCGGCGACTGGCTTTACATGCAGGCCTTCAAGATCGCGGTGCAGGAGCGCAACTTCCGCGTCCTCGACCTGCTGATCGCGCTCACCCAGCAGATGGTGGAAGGCGAACTGCTGCAGATGGAAAAACTCGGCCGGCCGATCACCATGGACGAGCACCTCGATCTCATCTACCGCAAGACGGCGTGCCTGTTTGCCACCTGCACCGAGATGGGCGGAGTACTCGGCGGCGCCGGCGAAGCGCAATCGCGGGCGCTCAGCTCGTACGGCAGAAACGTCGGCATGGCTTTTCAGATCGTCGACGACGTGCTCGACCTCACCGCCTCCGAAGCGGTGCTGGGCAAGCCGGTAGCCAGCGACCTGCGCGAGGGCAAGGCCACGATGGCCGTCATCCATTCCATGGAGCGGTGCGTTAGCGCCGAGCGGCAGTTGATCGAGAAGGTGTTGCAGGAACGCGCGTTTAACGGGGTGACCCACACCGACGTTCTGGCGGTGCTCAACCGCTATCGGTCGCTGGAGTATGCCGCGTCGCAGGCCGCCGGCTACGCGCAGGCGGCGACGCGCGAGCTGGAGGGATTTGCCGATAACGAGTTCAAGCGGGCTCTGCTGTGGGTTCCGCAGTTCGTGGTGGCGCGGCAGAAGTAAGGGTCGTTCCGTCAGCGCCGGAACTGGCGGCGCAGGGCGAGCAGGAACAACGCCAGCAGGGTGGAAGTGAGCACAAGCTGCAGCAAGGCCAGCAATCGTCCCCAGGGATAACTCGGCTCGTATCTGGGTTCTCTTTGCAAACTCCCCACCGAAAGGGTGGTCATCAGGCTGTTCCCGAAAAACGGCGCGCACTTGAACCACTCCGGTCCGGGGTGAGCCTGCACGAACTTGTCGAATTGCCGGTAACTGAGCTCGACTGGCGGTGCAGGCGCGGACGCTTGCGGTGTGGCTGACGGCGGCGGACTGGGGGCCGGGGTGAGCCCTGCCAGCGGATAAAGCAGCGCAAAGAGAACGAGAACTCCCGCCAGCCACGGCAAAGGACGGAGGTAGCTTTCTCCGTAGGCGCTGGCGTACTTGTACCAGGCGACCAGGCCAAGCTTGCGGTGCAGCCAGCGCAGGCACGGATGCTTGCGGCGGCTGTGCAGGCGCTTCATCTCCATCTCGCCATAGTGGAAGTCGCCGGCGGTCCAGTAGTCTTTGCGGTCGTCGTAGTTCTTTTTCAGTTGCTGGTAGAGCTCGGCAATCAGGCCATAATCGCGCTCGTCGTGATTATCCGGACCGGGCCGCAGGGCCGATGCCATGTCGCGCTTGAGGTCGATCTCTTCCTCCAGGACCATCCATTTGCCGCCGGGCTTGCGCCTGCGCCACTCGACCGAGGAGAAAGTCACCCTAGAGACATCACAGTTATGGAAAAGGGCTTGGCCAAGGTATGTCTTGTAGAAAACGATGGCTTCCGGATGGGAAAACTGCGCCAGGGAAAATACCGGCCCAGGCAGAGTATCGTCCGTCTCGGGTTCCGGCTCCAGTCCTAGTTTCTTCAGGCGGCCTTCAAGTTTCCCGTCTCCCCGGAAAATGGTTTCGCGGAAAGCGGCTGATGTCAGGAACTTCGCGCCCCCGAAGCGAGCCTCCTTTGCAAACGCAGCGCCGGAGAAGTTAGCATCCTGCGTGAACGTGGCCTTCCAAAAGTCGGCGTCCTGCGTGAACGTGGCGTCCCAAAAGTTGGCGTTCTGCGTGAACGTGGCCCCAGAGAAGTCGGCGTCCTGCGTGAACGTGGCGTCCCAAAAGTTGGCGTCCTGCGTGAACGTGGCCCCCGAGAAGTCGGCGTCCTGCGTGAACGTGGCACGGTGGAAGTCGGTGTCCTGCGTGAACGTGGCCCCCAAGAAGCCGGCGCCCTGCGTGAACCTGGCATACGAGAAGTCGGCGCCCTGCGTGAACCTGGCACGACGGAAGTCGGCGTCCTGCGTGAACGTGGCCCAATAGAAACAGCATTTTGCCTTGAATTCCCGCTGCCTGTAGTTGGTGGAGAGAAAGACAAACCCCCTGAACTCGGCGATCTCATTGCGCTCTTCGGCTTGCTTCAGGATGGCGTCGAACTCCTTCTGAAATGCATCGTTCTTCTGCGGGTCGCGCGAGTGCATCAGGCAGACCGGGGATTCATCATGTTCCGGCGCGGGATGGATGGGGCGGCCACAGGGCGTATCCGTATACGGCAACATCCAGACCTGACAGCAGGGCGTGTCCTCGGTTGCGGCTTCGGCGGCTTCAGTCATGTCGGCCACGGGGCAGGGCTCTCCTGGAACTATAGCAATTTCACTAAAGATGTAGCCGCGTTTTGTAGAGTGTCATCCTGAGGCGGAGCGAAAGCCGGGGCCCCCAACAAACCCGTATTTGGTTTGATGGGGTGGTCAAGCGGAGCCGAAGGATCTGCTTTTATACGCAAAACGAAAGCAGATCCCTCGCTCCGCTCGGAATGACACTTCAGATGTGCGCGGATACACCAACCCTGAAAACGCTCTATCACTACCGCTCTGTCGAAAGAATCTCAGGCTGCCATCTTACGCCCCGTCGCTGGCTGCGAACAACGAAAACCGCGTGCCGGACAACTCGGGCTGGCGCCCGCTTGTTCATCACTCACATCTTGGTGTGATCCGAATCACTTCCCGTTTGGCACGAGCGCCTGAGAATGTATATACACGGGGTGTGGCCTATGGCTCGCTGCATCTCCGTGATCGATTTCACCGATCGCTGGCGCTCTGTTGTTCTCCCCTGATTATCAGCGGAACAATCACGGCAGAGGGTAAGCGCCTGAAAAGAGGCATCATGGCACGTGGTTCCGTGTCAATTGTGGTCGAGCGGTGCAAGGCCTGCGGTTTTTGCGTGGAGTTTTGTCCAACCAAGGTTCTGGCACTCTCGTCCGCGTTCAACTCCAAGGGATATCATCCCCCACACATGATTGCTGCCGACAAGTGCAGCGGGTGCGATCTCTGCGGCATGTACTGCCCGGACTTTGCCATCCACGGTTACAAGCTGCCCAAGGAAGCGGGTGCGGCGGTTGACGACAAGAAGGAGGCCAGCGATGCACGCTGATCCACGCGGAGTGATGGTTGGCTCGCATTTCCTCGACGGCGATCACGCCGCCTGCGAAGGCGCTCTGGCGGCCGGTGCGCGTTTTGCCGCCGGCTACCCGATTACTCCCTCCACGGAAATCGTGGAGCGCTTCGCCTCGCGTGCGCCGATGGTGGGCGGGACGTTCATCCAGTTGGAAGACGAGCTGGCCGCTTCGATTTGCATTCAAGGCGCGGTCTGGGCCGGGGTCAAGGCGTTTACGGTGACCTCCGGGCCGGGCTTCTCGCTGATGATGGAGCACATCGGCCTGGCGGCGATGACGGAAACGCCCTGCGTTTTCATGGACGTGCAGCGCGGCGGGCCTTCCACGGGCTTGCCCACTCTGCCGGCGCAAGCCGATATGATGCAGGTCAAGTGGGGTTCGCACGGCGATTACGAAACCATCGCCCTGTGCCCGAGTTCGCCGCAGGAGTGCTTCGATCTGGCGATCAAGGCCTTCAACCTGGCGGAAAAATACCGGGTTCCCACATTCCTGATGCTGGACGAAGTGGTCGGCCACATGACCGAGAAAGTGGTGATTCCGCCGGCCGAGCAGATCGAGATTGAGCCCCGTCGCTTCACCGCCAAGAAACCCGGCGAGTTCAAGTTGTTCGAACCAGACGCCGACGGCATTCCCGAGATGGTGAAAGCCGGCGACGGCTATAACGTCCATGTCACCGGGTTGACGCACGACGAGCGCGGCTATCCGAACATGTCTCCCGGCATGCAGGACACGCTGGTAAGGCGTATCCAGACGAAGATTTTGAACAATGCCGAGAAGATCTGGATGTATGACGCGGAAGAGACCGACGGCGCCGATGTCGTGGTGGTCTGCTACGGCATTACAGCCCGGGTAGCCCAGCGAGCGATCGATATGGCTCGCGCCAAGGGGGTCAAAGTCGGCAAGTTCCGGATGATCACCGCCTGGCCGTTCCCCGACAAACCGATTCGCGAACTGGCCGCCAAGGTCAAGGCATTTGTCGTGCCCGAGCTGAACCTCGGACAGATGTTGCGCGAGGTCGAGCGCGCGGCCGCCGGTCTGGCCAAGACCGTGCTGGTAGGGCACGCAGGGGGCAGCGTTCACCGTCCGGAAGATATTTTGCAGGCGATCATGGAGGTGGCACGATGAGCGATTGTCAGGTGATTACTCCGGCGAACCCTTCCGAACAGTTTCTGCGTTCCGACCGAATCCCGCACATCTGGTGTCCGGGTTGCGGCATCGGCACGACCGTCAATTGCTTTACGCGGGCGCTGGTGGAGGCCAAGGCCGATCTCACCAAGACGGTGGTTGTCTCGGGCATCGGCTGCACCGGGCGCGTCGCCGGTTACGTGAATCTGGATTCCTTCCACACGACCCACGGCCGCGCCATCCCCTTCGCCACCGGGCTCAAGATGGCCAACCCGAAGCTCGACGTGGTGGTTTACAGCGGCGACGGCGACTTGTTCGCCATCGGCGGCAATCACCTGATTCACGCCGCGCGGCGCAATGTTGACCTCAAGGTCATCTGCGTGAACAACATGATTTACGCCATGACCGGCGGGCAGACGGCGCCGACCACGCCGGGTGACGTGACGACTTCGACCGCGCCGTATGGAACCTACGATCCGGCCTTCAACCTGCCGTACCTGGTGGAGGCGGCCGGTGCTTGCTACGTGGCGCGCTGGACGACCTATCACGTGCGCCAGTTAGCGCTGTCGATGAAGGAAATGTTCAAGAAAAAGGGCTTCTGCTTCATCGAGGTGCTCTCGCCTTGCCCGACGCTTTACCAGCGGCGCAACAAGATGGGCGAAGGGCTTGACGCCATGAAGTTCTACAAGGAGCACAGCAAGATCAAGCACGGCACGCCAACCGCCGAGGTCGGGCTCACCAAGGCGGGCGAGATCGTTCTCGGCAAGTTCGTCGACCGCGAACGTCCCCACTACCAGCAGATGATGAACGCCCACTTCCACGAAGAGCTGGGCGACCGCTACATCGAGATGGAGGAACCGGTATGCAGCTAACCGAAATGCGTATCGCCGGCTTCGGCGGGCAGGGTGTAATTCTTTCGGCCATCGTGATTGGCAAGGCGGCGTCGATCGTCGACGGCCACCATGCCACGATGACCCAGAACTTCGGTCCCGAGGCACGCGGCGGCGCCTGCAGCGCGCAGCTCGTGCTCTCCGATAAGCCGGTGCTTTATCCTTATTTGACCAAGCCGGACATTCTGGTGGTGATGTCGCAGGAAGCCTACGTGAAGTTCTCTCCCGAGCTTCGGCCCGGAGGGCTGATGCTGATCGAGCAGGACCTGGTGCGCGTCTCCAACATTCCCAAGGGCACGCGGATCTACGGCATCCCGGCAACCCGCATGGCCGAGGAAATCGGCAAGCGCATGGTGACGAACATCGTCATGACGGGCTTCTTCGGAGCGGTCACGGGGGTGTTGTCGCGGGAATCGCTGCGCAAGGCGATTGAAACCTCCGTTCCCAGCGCATTCCGTGAACTGAACCTCAAGGCCTTTGATCGCGGCTTTGATTATGGACTCGAACATCTCCAGACCGGCGCATTGAAGTTAGAGGAGATGGAAGCGGAATTGGTGCGGGAGTAGGCGTCAACTGAAATTGCGGAACTGAAGTCGGCCCGGAGCGCGATGCGGCTCCGGGCTTTTGTTTTGAGCTTGGCGTGCCTTACCATGTAAAAGCGCAGGCGCGCCGCGGCGGCGCGGATTGAGATGAAACAAGCCTACTGAAAATCAATCTGCCGGTAGACGATGCGCCCGTCGAGAACGGTCATCTGTGGAACCAGGGTGGATTCGCCGGTGAACGAATTCCCGTGGATGTCCTTTACCTCGATTCGCTTCTTTCCCAGGCGGAGGACGGCAACGTCGGCCAGCGCTCCCGGCGCGAGCGTGCCGAGTTTGCCTTTCATCCCAATCAGGCAAGCCGGAACGGAGGTGCAAGCGGCGACCACCTGTTCAAGTTTCATCCCCATGTTGAGGTACTTCATCATGACGAACGGCAGGCTGAAGACGAAGTTTCCGAAAAGAGTCATGGTGGTGACGTCGCTGCTGATGACGTCGGGCAGGAATCCGTCGGCCAGCGCGGCTTGGGCGACCTTGAAGGAGAAGTTATTGCGGCCATTGCAGGCGTCGAAGACCACCCCGGCCTTCTGCGCGTCGAAGAGGCCGGGCCTGACCTTGCCGTTGGCGCCGATGATCGTCTCGCCTTCTCCCTGATGCGCGTGGCAGTAAACGTCGCCGGGGCGCAGCATGCCGGCAATTGTTTCGGGGGATGCAGCGGGGTTGGTGGTATGCACCACGATGGGGCAGTTCAGGCGCCGCGCGATATCCAGAGTGACTTCCAGCGGCTTGATTCCCAACTCGCCGACCAGTTCTTTCGATGCCCTGATCTTGATGCCCAGCGCCTTTCCGCGATAGCGGTTGAGCAATTCGCCAATGGCGGCCTCGTCGTAATACTTGGGGTTGAGTTCCTCGGGGTATCGGGTCGCGATCAGACCGGCGGAACAAATATTGATGAATGCGAACAGGCGCACCTTGCTCGTGGCCACGGTGGTGCGCATGAAAAGGTCGAAGTTGGCCGATCCGCAACTGCCGGCGTCCACGCCGGTAGTAATCCCCATGGGAAGAAAACCGGTTCCGGCATCGATCGCGGACTCGGTGAATCCTGAAGACAGATGCGCATGGTAATCGATCAGTCCCGGAAGGACCAGGCATCCGCCGGCGTCGATGGTTCTCACCGCCTCCACGGCCTCGCCGCCGGATTTGCCGACAATCTGGTTTTTCTGAATAAGGACTTCGCCCGGGCCGTGAATGCCTCGCTCCGGGTCGATGATGGTTCCGCCAATGATCCTCAAATCAACTTTCACGTCAGCGCTCCTCTTATAAAAATTAGAACCGTATCTGCTCCACACCTATCCCGACGAGGGTGCGATCCGGTTGCCCGGCAGTCGTCCCGGCGGCGAGTATTTGGTCGAAAGCATACACCTGCTCCCGCCTTCTTGCCATTGCATGGCGAGGCAAGCCTAAGGCCGCGCGACGCGGCTATTTATTCAGGATCGCGCCGCTTTCGAGGACGTTGATTCCCGAAGCCTGCAAGCGCTCGATGGCGGCATCCGGTTCGACCGAAGCGAAAGATCAGCACCGCCTTCTCGCCGCTGCACGAACGGGAACGCGTACATGTACTCGATGTTGATCGAGGTGCCATCAAAGCTGCGAGAATCGTCGGCCAGCCCGCCGGGACGGTCCGGCACCTCGACCGCCAGCACTTCGGTGACCTTCACCAGATGCCGCTGTCTCGAGCAGATCCTTCGCCCGGCGCCAGTCGGAGACGATCATGCGCAGAATGCCGAAGCGCTGCGTATCCGCCAGCGCCAGCGCCCGGATATCGATGCCTTCTCGCGCCAGCAGCCGGCAAGGCGCGATGACATGGTTCCCGGCTTGTTTTCCGCGAAAAACGGAAAGCTGGTGGATTTTCATGCCTGCACCGCGCCGGTCAATCACTCGCCGGGCCTTTCCTTCGCTGCGCTGAATGGTGAGCGGTTCGACCAGCGTCACCTTCGCGCGGATTCCGAGCACGTGCTCCAGTGCAGTCCGAGATCCGCTGGTTCAGCCGTTCGAGCGCGCCGATCTGGTCGCTGAACGTCTCCGGCGTCACCTCGACCTGGACCCCGATCTGATCCAGGCCGTGCTCGCGAGTGAGGATGATCTGGTAATGCGGCAGCGTGCCCTCCACTTCCAGCAGCGCCGCTTCCACCTGCGACGGGAATACGTTGACGCCGCGCACGATCAGCATGTCGTCGCTGCGCCGCCCGATGCGCCGCATACGCCGCAGCGATCGCCCGCAGGGCAGGCGCCCGGCATGAGCGCCGTAATGTCGCGCGTGCGGTAGCGGATCATCGGCATCGCCTGCTTGCTGAGCGTGGTCAGCACCAGCTCGCCTTCTTCACCCTCCGGCAACACGCGGCCGGTTTCCGGGTCGACGATTTCCGGGTAGAAGTGATCCTCGAAGATGTGCAGGCCGTCCTGGCACGGGCATTCGACTGCCACGCCGGGGCCGATCACTTCCGACAGCCCGTAGATGTCGAACGCCTGGATGCCGGCCGCGCTCTCGATGCGCTTGCGCATGGATGCGGTCCACGGCTCGGCGCCGAAAACGCCGGCTCGCAGGGGCAGTGCGCGGATATCCACGCCAAGCTGGCCGGCGCGCTCGATCAGGTGCAGAAAGTAGCTGGGCGTGCAACAGATGGCGGTGACGCCGAAATCGCGCATCACCATGATCTGGCGATCGGTGTTTCCTCCCGAAATGGGGATCACCGTGGCGCCCAGGCCTTCCGCGCCATAGTGCGCTCCCAGGCCGCCTGTGAACAGCCCGTAGCCATACGCATTCTGGATGATGTCGCCGGCGTGCAGGCCGCAGGTGGCAAAGCTGCGTGCCATCACCGAGGTCCAGACATCCACGTCCTGCCGCGTGTAAGCCACCACGATCGGCTTGCCGGTGGTGCCGCTGGAGGCGTGCAGCCGCACGATATCCTCCATCGGACTGGCGAACAGACCGAAGGGATAGGTGTCGCGCAGATCGGCCTTGGTGGTGAATGGCAGCTTGCGAATGTCGTCGATCGAGCAGACGTCGGCCGGCGAGAGTCCGCGCTCCCGCATCCGCGAGCGGAACCACTCAACCCGCTCCCAGGCCCGTTCGACAACATCTCTTAAACGCTTGAACTGAAGCTCGCGAAGCAACGGAAGGGGAACGAAATCCGGCGCACTGGCCGGATGGTAGGTACTGCCGACGGCGTTTGCAGTAAACGTCATACCGTTATTTATCACCCCGATGCCGGTCTGGAAACGGCGCTGGATACAATTGTCCCACAAAACCGCCGGTTTCAGGCAGACTCGAGTCCTGCGCTTAAGTTTGCGACGGCTCAATCCACTTGCGAACCACCACCGGCTCGAAGGCCTGCATCTGCTCCAGCAACCGCCGGGAGTCGGGTGCGGCGAGCACCAGTTCGCGGTTCTCGCGCTTGAGAAAACCTTCGGCCACGGCGCGGTCGAACATCTGGAGCAGCGGATCGTAGTAGCCATCCACGTTAAGCAAGCCACAGGGCTTGCGATGAATGCCGAGCTGGCTCCAGGTGACCATCTCGCAGAATTCCTCAAAGGTGCCGAAGCCGCCGGGGAGAGCGATGAACGCGTCGGCCAGCTCCGCCATGAGGGACTTGCGGGCGTGCATGGAGGGAACGACGCGCAGTTCGGTGAGGCCGGAATGCCAGATCTCGCGCGCGATCATGGGCTGCGGAATGACCCCAATCACCTGACCGCCCTGCGCCAGCACGGCGTCAGCGACGACGCCCATCAGTCCAATCCGTCCGCCTCCGTAAACCAGACCCAGACCCTGCTGGCTGAGAAACCGTCCGAGTTCCACGGCCGCACTCCGGTAGACTTCAGAAAAGCCCCCGCTGGAACCGCAAAAAACACAAACCCTGTGGAATGAGTTCATCCAAACTCCCTGAAAACATGCTGGTTGGGCAAGCGAAGAGGCGGCTGCCGATTCACTCAAGAACTCGATAATTCGTCCGTTATCAAAAGGCCCTAGCTCTTGCGAGCATTGAAAAACGAACTCACGCCGAAGTAGACAAACAGGAAAGCAAAGAGTCCGGCAATCACAGCCCGCCCGGGCCCGACTTTGCCTGCCGTATAAGCGTGATATTCACGCCAACAGGCAATCGCGCCGACCAAACCGAGCCAGAGAAACAGAGAGCCGGTGATCTCCAGCCAAAGGACTTTGCCGACCCGCCGGAGCGTCCGCAAAAAACTATTGGTTCCCGCCGAGAGCCCGTCAAAAATCCGCCAGCCTTTTCGCCCTCTCTTAAAAGACCGGGCCACTTTGCCGAGCATGGCGCCGATCGAGCCGACGGTGGAAGGCTTGGCTCGCGGAAAATTGGGAAGGCCGCTCACCAAGAGATTCTAACAGCTTGGCGAAAGTGTCTCTCTGAAAGCACCCGGCACAGGATGGCTCGCGTAAACTCGCACCGGTCGGAACTTCCCCCGTGAATTCTCGATGAATCCCACGGCAGCCAATACCAGATTGGCCCGCGCACCGGAGTTGAAAGGCTCTAAAACTTCCATAGGAGCGGCAGCATCCAATACAATCGTAGGCGACAGGCGAAACACGGAGTCTCAGGCTCCCGCGGAGCTTGGGTCAACGGAGTACTCCGCCGGTTTCGCGCGCAACTTGCCCGGGTCACGGCCATCGAATTCGACTCCAGAGCGGGGATTCAAAGTGGAGCAGCGGCTGCAAAAACTGATGAAGGAACTTGGTCAGGCGATCAACGAGTCGATCTCGGATTCGGAGCAGATCGCGGAGGTGATCGCCAAGATCAAGTCCGGCGGTTACGACGTATTTCTCGTGCTCGAAGCCACCATCGGGTTCAACAAGCGCGAGGAAGAAGAGACGAGACCGTCTTCGGCGGCGTCCTTCAGGAAGTCGGACCCGGATCTCAAGGTCAGCCCTCAAGACGTAAAGTTTCTCAAGTCATTGCGCATCAGCATCGAAAGTCCTGACAAGACTGTCTGAACTGGCCTGAGCCGGAAAGACAGCTCTCTCAACCGATGTGATAGGATTCTTAGTCCAAAGTGTGAGCTGACGCCCGCGTCTCCGGCGAAAAATGCGCCGAAGCACGAGCAAGGCGCACGGGAGGGCTTTCGGCGTGATTGGCTCACGGCGGGAAATTACTGGGTAGGGAACAGAGATGAAAGACACACTTGGTGTTCTGCTGGCCGGCGGGGCGGGCGAGCGTCTGTATCCGCTCACTCGCGACCGTGCGAAACCCGCGGTAACTTTCGGGGGAATCTATCGCATCATCGACATTACGTTGTCGAACTGCATCAATTCCGATCTGCGGCGGATCTACATTCTCACTCAGTACAAGGCTTTGTCGCTGAACCGGCATATTCGCGAGGGCTGGAATATCGTGGCCGATCCGCTGGGCGAGTTCATCGAGATTCTCCCGCCGATGAAGCGGGTCAGCGAAAACTGGTATATGGGCACGGCCGACGCCGTATATCAGAACATCTACTCGATTGGATCGGAGGAACCCAAGCGCGTCCTGATTCTTTCCGGCGACCACATTTACAAGATGAACTACGGGCGCATGCTGCAACAGCACCGCGACGCCGGGGCCGATGTCACCCTGGCCACCATTCTGGTCGATCCGAGCGAAACCAAGAGCTTTGGCGTGGTTGATATCGACAGCGAAGGAAGAGTAGTGGGATTCGAAGAGAAGCCGGAATCCACCGAACTCAGATCGCCTTACAACCCGAGCAAGGTTTCGGCCTCAATGGGCATCTACCTGTTCAACACCGATGTGCTGATTCCGGTGTTGCTCAAAGACGCGGAAGATCCCGATTCGCAGCACGATTTTGGCCACAACATTCTTCCCAAGATGGTGGACGACTACCGCGTTTATTCCTTCAACTTCATCGACGAGAACCGCAAGGAAGCTCTCTACTGGCGCGACGTAGGTACGCTGGAAGCCTATTATGAGGCCAACATGGATGTGGCGTCGGTCTCGCCCGTATTCAACCTGTACGACGAGCACTGGCCGATTCGCACCCGCCAGCGGCAGTACCCGCCGGCGAAGTTCGTATTCGCCGAACCCGGCCGCACCGGAACCGCCCTGGATTCGCTGGTATCGAGCGGTTGCATCGTCAGCGGCGGATTTGTGCGCAACAGCGTGCTCTCGCCCAACGTGCGCGTCAATTCCTATGCCGAAGTCGAATCCAGCATCCTTTTCTCGCACGTCGATGTTGGCCGCCACTGCCGCATCCGCCGCGCCATCATCGACCGCGACGTGCACATCCCGGAGGGGACGGTGATCGGCTACGACACGGAATCCGACCGCCAGAAGTTCTTCGTGACCGAGAGCGGAATTACCGTGGTGACCCGCGACTACTCGTTATTCGAGAGCCCGGTTACGGTGGACTACTTCACTTCGGAATAGATGGCTCTTCCGGCCCGGCATGCGCCAGCCAGACGCTTGCGGCGTTGCCGGCGGATCACCCGATCCAGGTGCTCTTCACTGCGATTGCCCCCACGCACCAGAGGATTGCGTCTTCCACCGTCTCGCGATCGATGCCCTGCTCCGCCAGAAAACCGCCAAACTCGGGATTGCCTTCCAGCCGCTCGGCCAGCGCGTTGAGAACGGCGATATAGTTCGCCGGGACATTGAGTTCGGTGGCGCGCAACAGGTCATCGAGGCAAGCGATGCAATCGAGCAGCACCCCGTCGGAGTCTTCCGGCTGCGAGTTGACCAGAAAGAGACTCTGGGCCACGTCGCACAAAACATCCACTTGTTTCGGCATCGGAGCGGAGGTGGCGCTTGTTCCCGCGAGGTGACAGGCAAAGGTGTCGCCGGCCAGTTCGAGGGCGCGGACAACCAGAGCCGGAGTGGAGAAGAACAGGATGCGGCCTTTCGCCGTCGCCGTCCGGCCTCCGCCTTCGCCCTGCTCGACCAGGGCAAAAAACTGCGGACCCTCGGCGGCCGGGTCCAGGCGCATACCGATCAGGCACAACTCAGGGGGACGGGTTGGCTCCGGAAAGGGAACGAAATCGCTCATTTGGCACTCAGGACCGCAACTTTCCCGCTGAACTCAGGTTAACAGTGTCACAGCCGAAGTGTGGAATCCGGAGTCGTTTATTGTTAGGGACGCCCGCTTCGGGCCAACAATTCGCGAAAGATTTATTTTCAACAGCCCGTATTCGAGATACACCTACTCTGAAACCGCCCTCGCGCGGATTGAGGACAGTATGAAAGCGATTTGGATGTCGTGTCTAGCTCTTCTGCTGACCGTCCTGGCGGGGTGCGGCGGCAGCAGTTCCTCCGTTTCCCCGGTAACGCCGCCGGCGCCGAACAATGCGGGGTATAGCAACGCCAGTTTGAAAGGCACTTATGTTATCAACCTGCAGGGAGTCGGCGCCTGGAATTATGTTTTTGCCGTGGCCGGCGTGTTCACGGCTGACGGAAACGGGAACATCACTTCGGGACAGGAGGATGTCAACGATTCCGCGGTTGGCTTCCTTCAGCAAGATCAACTCACCACGGGAACGTATTCGATCGGCGTCGATGGCCGCGGGCAGGCGACATTAATCTTCCTCAGCGGACACGTTGCCAACCTCCAGTTTGTGTTGGTTTCAACGGGCAAGGCCCGCGTTATCGAACTGTCGGGCGTAGAGCTTTCCAGCGGCGTCTTCGAATTGCAGGACAGCACCGCGCTCGCCGCTTTGGCCGGGCCTGCTTATGTACTGCGCATGGATGGCTACGCCAGCAATGGGGTTCCAATCTCGCGCGTGGGTTCGCTGACGGCGAGCGGCGCTACGGGTTCGGCTGCCTCGGTTGTGCTGGACGAAAACTACAACGTCACGTTCACCCCGACGATTGCCGCCTCCAGCACTTTCACCCTCACCGGGACTTCGGGTAGAGGCACCCTGCAGTTCGTCACCACCCAAGGCGGGGAAAGAGGCAGCGGCACGACTTTGGACCTGGTGTTCTATATCGTCAATTCCACGCGCATCGAGTTCCTCTCGATTAACCAGGCGGAGCAGGTTTCCGGTTACGCCGATGCGCAGAGCGCAACCTTCACCACCGCCAGCGTCAGCAACCCGTATGCCTACGCCATCGCCGGGAGTACGGTCAACGGCAATAACTTCATCACCGAGACGGGAAGCTTTACCCTCAACAGCGGCAACGTGACCAGCGGATTGGAAGATTTTGTGGACGGTGGACGCTATTCCGCTTCGGTTGCGTTTGCGGGCAATTACAGCAGCCCGGCAGCGAATAACGGACGCTTTACCGGCGCATTCACCACCAGCAGCAGAACCTTCAACTTCGTGCTTTGGTTCAGCAGTACGCAGAACGCCGTGCTGATGGCTACGAGCGAGATTTTGAACGGCAACACTTTGCCCCTGGTGGAAAGCGGGTTGGTGACGCTGCAACCGGCGGTTCCCACCGCCGCCAGCGTCAGCGGCAACTATGCGCTCCACCTGGCAGGCGTGACAGGCAATGTTTCGACGGTGCTTGACGGGCAGTTGCTGGCCGACGGCGTGGGCACGTTTACCGGTCTGGAAGATTTCAACCAGGGAGGCAACGTGACGGTTGGCGCCTCGGCCGGAGGAAGCTATAGCGTTGCTTCCGGGCGGGGAAGCGGCACCATCGGCGGGATCCCAATCGTCTTCTATCCCGCCAGCAGCAGCACGATCTACGTCATGAGTACCGATGGCAACCGCATGCTGGGAGGCTCGCTGGAGGCGCAGCATTAGAGTGGGAACGGCCTCGCGGAACCAGCCTTGCGAAATTCGGTGCGAGTTTATCGGCGGTCGATCTTGGGATCGAGCGCATCGCGCAAGCCGTCGCCGAAAAGGTTGAAGGCGAGCACGGTGAGGAAGATGGCGAGGCTGGGAAAGATAGCCTGGTGCGGCGCGATTGCCATGTCGGCGCGCGCATCGTTCAGCATTGCGCCCCATTCCGGAGTGGGCGGTTGCGCGCCCATGCCCAGGAAGGAGAGGCTGGCGGCGGTAATAATCGATGTGCCGATGCGCATGGTGAAATAAACCACGATGGACGAGATCGTTCCGGGAAAGATGTGGCGGAAAATGATCGTGGCATCCGATGCGCCGATGCTCCGCGCCGCTTCGACGTAGGTGAGGTGCTTGAGCGAAAGCACGTTGCCGCGCACCAGCCGCGCAAATGCCGGGATGCTGAAGATGGCGACGGCGCAAATCACATTGGTCATGCCGCTGCCGAGAATAGCGACGACTCCGATCGCCAGCAGAATGCCGGGAAAAGCGAAGAGCACGTCGCAGATGCGCATGAACACGCGATCCCACCAGCCCTCGTAGTAACCGGCCACCAGGCCCATGATGGCGCCGACCACGGCGCCGAGGGCCACGGAAAAGAATCCGGCGGCCAGCGAGATGCGTGCTCCCATCAGGATGCGGCTGAAGACATCGCGGCCGAGCGAGTCCACGCCGAAAAAGTGTCTGGCCGAAGGTCCGGCGTTGAGCGCGTCGTAGTCGAAATAATTCTCGGGATCGAACGGCGCCAGGTGCGGCGCCAGAATCGCCACCAGCACCAGCAGCAGGACGAACCCTCCGGCCGCGACCCCGGCATGCTGGCGGCGAAACTTGCGCCAGAATTCGCCCCATGGGGTGCGCACTTCGGCCGATGACCCGGCCGCGCCCGCTGCTGTTTCGGTGGGTGCCATTTTCTCCTTACCGGTAGCGGATCACCGGGTTGATGATCGCGTAGAGCACATCCACGACCAGGTTGATGAGAATGAATTCGGTCGAGAACAGCAGCACCTCGGCTTGAATGACCGGGTAGTCGCGCATGCTGACCGAATCGACCAGCAACCGGCCAAGCCCCGGCCAGTTGAAGACGGTTTCGACCACGATTGAGCCGCCCAGCAGAAAACCGAACTGCAGGCCCATCATCGTCACCACTGGGATTAAGGCGTTGCGCAGGCAGTGCTTTACCACCACCACGCTTTCGCGCACACCCTTGGCGCGAGCGGTGCGGACGTAATCTTCCTGCATGACGTCGATGAACGACGACCGGGTAAAGCGCGCCATGACCGCGGCAACGCCGGCGCCTAAGGTCAGAGAGGGCAGGATGTAGTTGCGCCAGGAATCGGCGCCGATGGCCGGCAGCCAGCCCAGCCACACGGAGAAAATTTCCATCAACAGCATGCCGAGGGCAAAGGAAGGGAACGAAATGCCGGAGACGGCGAGCGTCATTCCCAGGCGGTCCGGCGCGCGATTCCGCCAAACCGCCGAGGCGATGCCGATCGCCATCCCAAACACCACCGACCACGCCATGCTGGCGATGGTGAGCAGCAGGGTCGGCATGAAACGATCGCCGATTTCGACCGACACCGGTCGCTTGGAGCGGATCGACGTGCCGAAATCGCCGCGCACCGCGTTGCGGAAAAAGCGCGCGAACTGCCGGTGCAACGGCAGATCGAGCCCGAGATCGTGCCGCACCATGGAGACCGTGAACTCGTCCGCTTCCGGACCCGCCGCCAGGCGAGCCGCATCGCCGGGCAGCAGGTGCACGAACCAGAACACCAGCACGGCCACGACCACAAGCGTGGGCAGCAGGCCGAGCAGGCGTTTGCAAAAATAGTTAAACATGAATCCGTCGGTTGCTATTTCATGTCGATCTCGGTGAAGTTGAACGACGCGTCAGGCATGACGTAAATGCCTGAGATGTTCTTGCTGCGCGCGTAAAGGTTCTTTTCGGTAACCAGGAATGCCCACGCCGCATCTTCCCAAATGCGCTTTTGCGCATCGGCATAGAGGCCGGCTTTGCTGGTGCGGTCGGTCGTCTTGAGAGCGTTGGCGATGTCGGCATCGACCTGGGGGTTCTTGTAGTAGCCGGCGTTGAAACTCTTGGGCGGCCACGATTGTGAAGCCAGCAGCGGACGCAGAGCCCAGTCGGCCTCGCCGGTCGAACTCGACCAGCCCGCGTAATAGAGCCGGACCGGCGCGGTCTTCGGATCGGCAGCGCCCAGCACCCGCTCGACGTTCTCGCCCGTCTCCAGCGCGCGCACCTTCACCTTGATTCCGACCTGCGCCAACTGTTGCTGCACGAATTGAATCACCTTTTGCGCCGTGGTGTTGTTATAGGCGGACCACAAATCCGATTCGAAGCCGTTCGGATAGCCCGCTTCTTTCAGCAGGGCGCGGGCTTTGGCGGGATCGTAGGGCCAGGGTCCGAGTTTGGTCGCATATTCCACGCCCGGCGGCACCACCCCCGCGGCCGGCACCGCGTAGCCGCTGAATGCCACCTTGACCAGGGCTTCCTTGTCAATCGCGTAGTTGATAGCCTGCCGCACTTTGAGGTTGTCGAAAGGCTTCTGCATCTCGTTCATGGTGAGAAAGCGCTGCACGATGGAGGCAGTAGCCTCGACCACGAGGTTGGGTTTGGTTTGCAGAACCGCCGCCTGCTCGGGAGGAATGCGGAAGGCAAAATTCGCCTCGCCGGTTTGCATCACGACGGTGCGGGTATTGTTATCGAGCACCGGCTTCCAGATGATGCCATCGACCTTGGGATAGCCTTTTTTCCAGTAGCCGGCGAATTTCTTGCCCTTCACGTAATCGGGTTGTTTCCACTCCACGAACACGAACGGCCCGGTGCCAACGGGATGGAATGAAATGTCCTTGCCGTATTTCTGCAGCGCGGCCGGAGAAATCATGACTCCCGCCGGGTGCGCCAAGGTATTCATGAAGGCCGAAAAGGGTTCCTTCAGGGTAAAGCGGACGGTGTAGGGATCGACCACTTCGACCTTGGCGATGGGCTCGTAGAGGCTGTAGCGCTTCAGCTTGTTGGCCGGGTTGGTCACGCGGTCGAAGTTGGCCTTGGCGGCAGCCGCATTGAAATCGGTGCCGTCGTGGAACTTGACCCCCTGGCGCAGCTTCAGGGTATACACCAGCCCGTCCTTGCTGACCGTGTAAGCGGTGGCCAGCACGGGCACCATCTTCATGTCCTTGTCGAAGCCGTAGAGTCCCTCGTAAAACGACTTGGCGATGGCCTGCGAGATGGTGTCATTCGCGTCGTAGGGATCCATCGTCACCGGAGCCTGCTCGGTGGCTATCACCGGAATCTTTTCGGCCCACGCCGGAAGCGCGGCGGCCAATGCCACCGTCATCGCCAGCGCCAACACCGCAAGCAAGCCTGCATTGAAACTAGTTCTTCGCATCTGTCGTCTCCTTAATCGAGATCCCCGGCGAGCAGCAAACGCTGCCGTTGGGAGTGACTGCACGATCTACTGCCCCGCTAATACATACCGCTGATTCGGTGAGTGGCGACAAAATGTCCGGGGCTTACCTCCCGCAAGGGCTGAACCTCCGGTTCGTCGCCGACGGCCCGAATCGGGCTGGGCATCTCGTCCGCCAGCAAGGATCGCCGCAAATGACGCCGCGCCGGATCGGCAATCGGCACGGCGGAGAGCAGCGTGCGCGTGTAGGCATGGCGCGGATCTTCAAAGATCGCGCGGCGCGGACCGATTTCGACGATCTGTCCCAGGTACATCACCGCGACGCGATGGCTCACCCGTTCGACCACGGCCATGTCGTGCGAGATGAACAAAAAAGAAATGCCGAGATCGCGCTGCAGATCGAGCAGCAGATTGATGATCTGGGCGCGGATCGAAACGTCGAGCGCCGAGACCGATTCATCGGCGATCACGATCCTGGGATTCAGGGCCAGAGCGCGGGCAATCGCGATGCGCTGCCGCTGTCCGCCGGAGAATTCATGAGGATAGCGCCGCGCGTGCTCCGGCAGCAGTCCGACGCGCTCCAGCAGCCACGCCACCCGGCTCTCCGCTTCAGCCCTGGTGGCCACGCGATGCACCAGCAGCGGCTCCATAATCGTGTAGCCAACCGTGAGCCGCGGGTCGAGCGAGGCATACGGGTCCTGAAAGACAACCTGAATGTTGCGGCGCAGCAACTGCAACCGCTTGCCGGAGAGCTGCGCGATGTTGCTGCCGTCGAAGCGGATTTCGCCGCCGGCAATGTCAACCAGCCGGAGCAGCGACCGCCCGGTGGTTGACTTGCCACACCCGGATTCGCCCACCAGCGCCAGCGTCTCTCCCGCGTAGAGATCGAAGCTGACTTGCTCCACCGCGTGCACGCGGCTGGTCACCCGGCCGAAGATGCCGCTACGAATGTCGAAGCGCGTGCTGAGATTGCGAACCGCCAGCAGAGGCCCGGGCGCGCGCCTGACGTCCGGGGTTGGCAGGCCGCTTTGCGCAGGCGCGCCTGCGCTCGGGCAATGTCTCCGCTGGTTCGCTCTGCCCCAGCAGCGGAAAGCGAGCGGGAGAATCTGTCCCGCGCATTGCGCCCAGCCGCGGAACCGCCGCCAGCAGCGCCTGCGTATAAGGATGGTACGGTTGGGCGAAGATGCGGTCGCTCGGTCCATCTTCGACGCGTTCACCGGCGTACATGACCAGCACGCGGTCGGCGATCTCGGCCACCACGCCCATATCGTGGGTAATAAAGATCACGCCCATCCGCATCTCGCTCTGCAGTTCGCGGATGAGTTGCAGAATCTGCGCCTGGATGGTCACGTCCAAGGCCGTCGTAGGTTCGTCCGCGATCAGCAGAGAAGGCCGGCAGGAGAGCGCCATGGCGATCATCACCCGCTGCCGCATGCCGCCGGAGAGCTGATGGGGAAAGCGGTCGAGCACGCGCCGCGCTTCCGGAATGCGCACCAACTTGAGCATGCGCAGGGCCTCGGCGCGCGCTTGCCGGCTGTCTTTGTGCTGGTGCAACCGAATCGATTCGGCAATCTGCTCGCCGACGGAGTAGACGGGGTTCAGCGAGGTCATCGGCTCCTGGAAGATCATGGCCAGGTCCGCGCCGCGCAGCTCGCGCATGGCGGACTGCGTGGCCTGCGCCAGGTCCAGGACCTGCCCGTCGCGCCGATGGAATTGCACCTGGCCGCCGACAATGCGCCCGCCCCCGTGCTCAACCAGCCGCATGATGGCCAGGGCCGAGACCGATTTGCCCGAACCGGATTCACCGACGATCGCGAGAGTCTCGCCACGGTCGACTTCAGAGAGAGATTGCGCACCGCCTCGACGTTACGTTCCGAGGTCGTAAAATGCACCGTCAATTGCTGTACGTCGAGAATCCTGGCCGACGCAGCGGTATGGGCGCTCAATCCCGGTTCCTCTCTGGTGTCCTCGTCGATGAGGCCGGCGATAAAGTCTGTGTCATGTCTATCACAGGCGGGTTATAAGGCGAAAGTGTAAGCCTACGCGCCGCGGTAGATGGCTGTTTCCGCCTCCTGCCCGACGCGGGCGAACCCCCTGTACATGCCTTCGGTGTTAAAAGGCATGGCAACATTGCCGAGACGATCGACGGCGATCACGCCGCCGCGCCCGCCGATCTGCGGCAACCGCTCAAACACCACGTGCCCGGCTGCCTGCTCTAAAGTTCTGCCTCCGTACTCCATCTGCGCCGACACATCATAAGCCACCACGGCGCGGATAAACATCTCGCCCACGCCGGTTCCGGAGACGGCCGCGGTGCGGTTGTCGGCGTAGCAACCGGCCCCGATGATCGGGGAATCTCCCACCCGCCCGGCGCGCTTGTTGGTCATGCCGCCGGTGGAAGTGGCTGCGGCCAGGTTGCCTTCCGCGTCGAGCGCAACCGCGCCGACGGTGCCGTATTTGCCGGAATCGAGCGCGCTCAGCGTGCGTGTCGAATCGGCCGGGCGCGCGGCGGAAGCGTCGTGATCGAGCCGAGTGCCGGAAGTGCCGCGGGCGCGCTGCCACTGACGGTAACGAAACTCCGTGTAGAAGTATTCAGGCTCAACCAGCGGCAAGCCTTGGGCGCGAGCGAAGGCTTCGGCGGCCTCGCCCGCCATCAGCACGTGACCGCTGTGCTCCATCACGGCTCGCGCCGCCAGCACGGGGTTGGGCAGCCGCCGGACGCAAGTCACGGCGCCTGCCGCCAGGGTTCTGCCGTCCATCAGCGAGGCGTCTAATTCGTGCGTGCCGGCATCGGTAAAGACCGCTCCCCTGCCGGCATTGAATAAAGGGCAATCTTCCAGCAGGCGGACAGTCTCGGCGACCGTGTCGAGGGCGCGGGCTCCTTCGGCGAGCAACTTCTGGCCGGCGCACACAATTGCGCGCAGCGCTGCCTGGTAGTTTTCCTCCTGTTCGGCGGTCATCGCGGAGCGGGCGATAGCCCCGGCTCCCCCGTGGATGGCAATAATCGGATTGGGTCGGTTCACAAAGATGTGGCCTCTGCCTTCATGGTAATTGCTGCAAACGTAAAAAAGCCCCGCATTGTGTGACTTGTTTTGCCTCACGGTGCGGAGCGGAGTTATTGTTGTTTGGAATGCAGATTTATATCTGCTAGGGGCAGCGTACCAATCCTCCGCGATTTCGACAAGAAATGATTATCTGACGTGCCTCTATTGACACTGAACTGCTGCATACAAGGGTTGAGCCGCTCCGGATGAAAGATTGCGCGAAAGTGGCATTGAATCTGCTTAAAAAGCATTTGAAGGACCGTTTGGGGTTAATCAAAGAATTATCTTGTTGTCGTCTGACAAAAAACCAGCATGTGGTTCGAAAATGGGGGTGTGCGAAGACAAAAAAACGCCGCCCGGTGAAGGGCGGCGGTTCAAAAGTGACTCCTGCCCGCTATTGTGTCGGCACAGTTCCGGTGAAGTAGAGGAGCACGTAAGCTTGGATAGTGCCGTTGCCGCTAGCCCCCGCCACAGGCACGCCGTAGACCTTTACCGGGGTCCCTGATTGGAAACCAGCGGTGCCTCCTAACAAGGCGCTCAGGGTAGTAGAAGTAACGGTGACGACACCGCTACTGCTCCTGTTGACCTGATACGCCAGGGTCGCCTGTGCTTGCGCGGTGTCCAGGTCAACCGTGACCGGGGTGCTGCAATTGGCGCCGACCGGGGTCATGGTGAAACTGCCGCTGGGAATGATCGTGCCGACGGTCGATAGCAATGCCGGTGTGGGCAACAAGATCACCCACTGTGCGGACCATGCGTCATTCAGGTCAGCGGCATCGTTCCATGTGGCATAGGTCTCGCCGACTATCGGTTGCGTGGCCACAAAGTTGGTCGCGGCAAAACCGGCCGGAACGCAGGAATTGCCATAACTCACGTTAGCGCTGGTGGTGGTAGCTATAAAACCACCGGTGCCCGTGATCGGGTTATTCGCTCCGTTGACGCAGCCACCGCCAAAGCAACTCAGGGTGCTGGTTGGCTGGGCAAAGTACCACCATTTGAAGCCGCTGACCGGATTGTTATTGTCGTCGTAGCCATTCGGCGTGCCGCTGGAAATGTAATCGAGATTGACGGTGTAGTCGTCACTGGCGTGAGCGGTATCGAAGGTGCGCGTAAAAGTTAACCCGGTAGCATTCGATCCCGAAATCGCGCCGTCGTACCTGGCGAATTCAATATTGACGGTGTCTGCCGCGAGTTGGCTGGCCGTTGGATCCACGGGGTTGACATGCACTTTGAAGCCGCGCACAAACAAAGGCTGCGACGTGCCAGGATTGTTCAGCACGCCGGTCCCTGTTCCCACCAGCGCGTTGTTGAAGTAAAAGTTTGTGTTGGCGGTGACGGAGATCGGAGCCGACGCAGTGCCGCTCTCAGTGGTTACAGTAAAGGTATCGGGATTAGTCGCGGCGGTAGAAGGATTCACGGCAAGTACGTGGCCCTCGGGGCTCACAAATACCTTGCTGAAACTGGTGCTGGCCCATACCCGCACCGCAACCAGCGTGCCGCCCGGCTGGTAGCGCGCCTGCACGCGCACGTATTCGCCCGGCTGGCTGAGAATACTCGCCACCGATTGAAAACTGTTGATAACCGCGCGCTGCGAGCCCGCGGAGGCATCGAGGTTCCAGAAAATGGTGCCGCCGAACCCGTTCACATTGCCGGAGTCCGCGAGAATCGTCAGAGTTTGCGTAGAGGCGGTGACATTACTGTTGGTAATAGGGCTTGGGGCAGGCACGGGCAAGAAAATCTTGTCCATGGTGAAAGAAGTGTCGTTGCTGGAGACGGTGATGTTCGTACCGTAACTGTGGCGCAGGACCAGCTTGGTAATGTCGGCAATCGGATGGTGGCGCAGAATCGGATTGAAGTTGACCGCCCAAATCGTTCCACCGGTTGCCGGCTGATGCTGCACAATAAATGCGGGGTGCGAGAGATTAAACTCCAAATCCAGCGCACTGCTGGAGTTGCTGCCCACACTCAGTGGAGTCGCAAGCGTTAGCGGCACGGACACGGTCGAGCCGGCAACACCGCACGAACCTGCGCTGGTGACAACACAAATCTGGGTCGAAGGAATGGTTGGCGGCGACAGGACCGGGAATCCCGGCTCCGGATCGGGGCTGGCGATCAACAAAACGTCCGCAGGGTTCGCGCTGACCGTGATGGTGGCTTGCGAATAGGTCCCGGTCGGTATCGTTGCATTCCCGATGATCTCGCCGAGTTGATCGAGTTGCACCAGGTTGATAAATGGCGCGCCCGACGAAGGGGCGTAGATTGTGACCGTGTTGCCCCCACTTTGCTGAGTCTGAGTCAGGGTGACGCTGAGTACCTTCACGCCGATGGTCGCCCAGTCCTGGGTGGCGTCGTCGCTGATAATGGTGTTAACGGTCCCGCTGTTCGCTTGTTGTGAAGGTGGGTTGCTGCTTGACCCGCCACCTCCGCCGCATGCTATCAGCAGCAGCAAGATCGACAATGCTGCACATAAAGAAATAATGGTTGACCGTCTCATGCCTGCTCCTCTCAATTCTGTTCGTCAGAGTGCGCTCAGGTTGCGGAAGTAAACTTCTTGTAAACTTCCCGTAAAGCCCTCGCAGTGGTCAAACACAAAGGTTCTCACGTAGTTTTTGTGTGTAGGGGTGAAAAGCGCGATCCATGCAGGTTACGAAAGTCCCGAGCGGCGGAATGTCCCGAAGCACGAGATGCCCTGGCCGGATTCGGAAACCGAAGCAAAAAGGGATCTTGCGGGCGGACGGGATCAGTATTCGGCGTTGCATCTATCTTAAAAACGTGCTGGTCCCCGGCCAACTTCACGGAAGGCTATAATTCTCTTGCACTTGCGGTGAGGTTTCCGCCGGCGAGCGAGGGCGTCGAACGCGATGACGATTCTGGTTTTCACGGGGCTGGTAGCGGTATCGTCTTTTTCGGCTGGATTGGTGGGCGCCCTGACCGGCTTGGGCGGCGGAGTTGTTCTCGTCCCGCTGCTCACCATCGCGTTCGGGGTGGACATACGCTATGCGATTGGCGCCTCGCTGGTCTCGGTGATCGCCACCTCTTCCGGTGCGGCGGCCGCCTATGTCCGCGAAGGCTACTCCAACGTTCGCATCGGCATGTTCCTGGAGATCGCGACCACGGCGGGCGCGATCCTCGGGGCCATGCTTGCCACCCTGGTGCCGGCACGGATTATCGCGGTGATCTTTGGCGTGGTGCTGCTGGCGTCGGCCTATCTCTCCGGCAGAAAGCAACGCGAGCAACCGACGGCGGAGGAATGCGGCACGCTGTCGGACAAGTTGCGCTTGAGCGGAAGCTATCCCACGCCCAGCGGGCCGAAGTCCTACTACGTGTGCAATGTGCCTGCCGGATTCAGCATCATGTTCACCGCGGGAACGCTGTCGGGATTGCTGGGCATCGGCTCAGGCGCGTTGAAGGTGCTTGCCATGGACCAGGCGATGCGCATCCCGTTCAAGGTTTCGACTACCACCAGCAACTTTATGATCGGGGTGACGGCGGCGGCGAGCGCGGGGCTCTACCTCAGCCGCGGCTATATCGATCCCGGTTTGGCGATGCCGGTAATGCTGGGCGTGCTCGCCGGTTCGCTTACCGGGGCAAAGCTGCTGGTGAAGGCGAAGACAAAATCACTGCGGCTTATTTTCAGCGTGGTGATCGTCGCCCTCGGAATTGAAATGATTCTCAATGGAATCAGAGGAGCCCTATGAACGTACACGAACAGGGTGACCGGCGAATGGAGATGATTATCGGCACGCTGCTTCGGCTGGGAGTAATGCTGGCCGGCTCCGTCGTGTTCTTCGGGGCGATGGTTTATTTGATTCGCAATGGCACGGGGATTCTGCCCGATTACAAGAGCTTTCACGGCGAAACCGTCCAGCTCAGCACGGTCAAAGGCATTCTTTCCGGCTGTCTCGAATTCCGGGGACGCGCCATTATTCAACTGGGAGTGCTGTTGCTGATCGCCACCCCGGTGGCGCGAGTCGCGTTTGCGGTGGTGGCATTCGCCTTGGAAAAAGACAGGCTCTATGTTTGTCTGACCCTGATCGTGCTCGCCATACTGATGTTTAGCCTGATGAGCGCCGCGGTAGGATGAACGCGTCCTTCGCCGTAAAGTTGCCGCGCCGGCTCGCAACCATGGCGAGCCTCCTCACGATGACCGATACCGTAAGCTGGATACGGCATCTCGGTTTCAGCCGGTTGACGCCTCAGATGCCAAGGTAGGCGGCGCGAACTTCCTGATTGACGGCGAGCGCTTCGCTGGCGCCTTCGAGCACTACCCGGCCGGTTTCAAGCACATAACCGCGGCTGGATACCGCCAAGGCTTCCACCAGGTTCTGCTCGATCAGCAGAATGGAGACACCCTCGGTCGAGATCTCCCTGATGATCTTGAAAACGGCGGCCACGACGATAGGCGCGAGTCCCAGAGACGGCTCATCGAGAATCAGCAGCTTGGGATGACTCATCAAGGCCCGCGCGATGGCCAACATTTGCTGCTGCCCGCCGCTGAGAGAGCCGCCGAGGTGTTGCTTTTTCTCGCCGAGCATGGGAAACAGTTTGTAGACTTTCTCCAGGGTGGCGGCGCGTTGCGGCTTGGCGGAGGGCGTATAGGCGCCCAGGATCAGGTTTTCCTCGACCGTCAGTTGGCTGAGCACGCCTCTGCCCTGCGGAATGTGGGCGATCCCCAGCCCGGCCAGGGTGTGCGCCGGAAGCTTGGTAAGCTCCTTGCCGTCGAAGACGATACTGCCCGACCAGACCGGAATCAGTCCGGAGATGGCCCGCAGCAGGGTGGTCTTGCCGGCGCCGTTGGAGCCGACCAGCGACACCGCTTCGCCGCTGTCGACGTGCAACGACACGCCGTCCAGCACCTTCATGTCGCCGTAGCCAGTTACGACTTCCTTGATCTCAAGCACGTTTGTAGCCCTCGCCCAGGTAGGCTGTAATTACCTTCTCATTGGTCATCACCGCTTCCGGGGCTCCCTCGGCGAGCAGCTCGCCCTGGTTCAACACCACTATCCGGTGGCAAAGCGCTACCACGGCTTTCATCACATGCTCGATAAAGATGACGCTGATGCCGCTGCGATTGATGGCCCGCACCAGTTCCAGGCCCTCTTCCATTTCGTGAGGGTTGAGGCCGGCCAGGCATTCATCCAGCATGATGAGCTTGGGTTTCAAAGCCAGCGCCCGGCATAGGTCCAGACGCTTTCTTTTTCCACCGGCAGGCTGGCGCTCTTCAGATGCATGGAACTCTTCAGCCCCGTCATCCCGATGCATTCCATGGCGACCGCCTCGGCTTCCGCCGCGTGGCTAGTGTGGAGCAACGCCGCGATGGTCACGTTCTCAAGCACGCTGAGGTTCAGGAAAGGCCGCGACGACTGGAATGTCCTGGCGACGCCGTGGCGGGCCATGGCCGGCGGCGCCTGCGCGGTGACATCGACGCCTTCCAGCAGTACGCTGCCGCCATCCGGTTTGTAAAGGCCGGCGATGGCATTGACGAACGTCGATTTGCCCGAACCATTGGGCCCGATCAGTCCGAGAATCTCGCCCCGCTCGAGTTCCAGGGAAACGTCCTTGAGCGCATGCACGCCGCCAAAAGACTTTTTGAGGTTGGTAACCTTAAGCAGTGGTTCCATGAGCAACCTGTTTCTTGGGCCAGAATCTGTCAAACAAGGAAATCAGTCCATTCGGTTTCACGAGGATGACCACGATGAGAAGAATCCCATAGAGCACCAAACTGGCGCCGCCTCTCACCGCGCCGAGATACATGTTGGTCAACTCCGTCAGCATCACAACCACTGCCGCGCCCAGGATGGGCCCCCACAGGGTTCCGATTCCTCCGACGATCACCACCACGGCGATTTGAATTGACATGTTGACGCTGGCAACGCTGTCGGGATCGATGTAGCCGACCGTAAACGCGTAGAGAACCCCGCAGGCAGCCACGATCGCCGCACTGAGCATAAAAGCGGCCATCTTGACCCGGGCGGTCTTGACGCCGAGAGACTCGGCGGCGTCCTGATCCTCCCGCACCGCCGCCAGGTAGCGGCCTATTTTCGCGCGCTCCATCGTGCGCACAATCATGAAAACCACGGCCAGCAAAAACAGCGCCAGGTAGTAGTACTCAGCCTTGGACGAGAATTGCAAAAACAGCGGGTCATTGCCATGGAAGGGAATTGGCACCCCGTTGGCTCCCGCAGTGAAGTCCTTGAAATGCAGCAGCAGGGTGCGCGTGATCTCGCCAGAAGCGATGGTGGCCAGCGCAAAGTAAGGTCCGCGCAAGCGGAAGCAAGGCAGGCCGATGATGACCGCTGCCAGCACTGCCAGCGCCATGCCGATCACTCCGCCCACCAGGGGCGTTAATCTCTTATAGACAACGAACAAGACCGCAGTGTAGGCGCCGATGGCGAAAAACACGGAATGGCCCAGCGAGAGCTGCGCGCCATAACCGCCTATCAGGTTCCATCCCAGACCCATGGTGGCAAGTAGAAAAATCATGAACATGATATGCAGGTAATAGGGAATGGTTACGAAAAGCGGAATGGCGAGCACCACGACGATGAGCGCCGGCAGGACGAATTTTGCCGCCTTGGGGTTCATTTCGCAGCTTCTCCGAATAGTCCGCGTGGACGCAAGAAGAGCACGGCGAGGAAAATCAGGAAGGTAAACAATTGCGCCAAGTCCAGCGAAATATAAGTGCTGCTGAGAGCCTCGACGACGCCGATGATCAACCCGCCTAGCAATGCGCCGGGTACCGATCCCATTCCGCCAAGCACTACCACCACAAAGGCGGTAAGGTTAAAAAGCGTGCCCACGCCGGGAAACACATAGAACATCGGCGTCAACAACACGCCGGCGATGCCCGCCAGAACAATACCGATGGCGAACGCAATCGTGAAACACTTGGTCGGATTGATGCCGAGCAGGGTTGCGACCTCGCGGCTCTCGGAGGTCGCCCGCATGGCGCGTCCCAGGTCGGTCTTGTTGAGCATGATCGTCAGCGCCGTGACCATCAGCAGCGCCACCAGAAATGCGATCAAGCGTGGCACGGAGAGGCTGAGACCGGCCATATGGAACGCCTCATCTTTGATGGGCGTGTCAACCGAAAAATATTCGGCGCCAAAGATGACCAGGATCAGGTTTTGCAAAACGATGGACAAACCGAGAGTCAGCAGGATGAAGGATTCGTCGGGTTTGCCAATTACCCGGATAATGAGGAACTTGAAGACGAGATAGCCGAACCCGAACATGACAGCCGCTACGATCAGCAATCCGGGATAGGGTCCGATATGGACAAAGGTTGCCAGCATCCAACTGACGTACATGGCCAGCATCACGAACTCTCCCTGGGCAAAGTTGACGATCTTCATCACCCCGAAGATCAGGGTCAATCCGACGGCAACCAGCGCATAAACGCCGCCCACCATCAACCCATTGATAGTCGTCTGCAAAAAGATCGTAGGATTCACTATCCTGTCTCCTCCGGCTTAATGAACTAGGGGTGCCCTGAGCGGCACCCCGGATGCAGCTTGCTCTTATTTCTTAGGAGGCTGATAGCTGCGCGTTGCATCAGCCTCAGGGTAAATCGTCCGCGGCAGGTTATCCTGCCACTGGATCATGATCGGATGAACGACAGCGTTGAAGCCGGTACTGTCAATCTTTATCGTCCCAGGCTGCATCAGGCCGCCAACCGTGCCGCTGTCGTTGAAAGTGGCCAGGTAGTCGCGAATCTTCTTGCTGTCGCTCGACTTGGTCGCCTCCATCGCCTGGGCAATCATGCGAACGGCCACGTAGCTGGGCCCGGCATGCTCGCCCATGAACACCCCAAACCTCTTTTGGTAACGGTCGGTGATCGCCGCCAGTTCCGGTACGGAGGAGATGCTTTTCGAATCCCAGTTCCAGGAAGCAACCGAGACAAAGCCATTGGCCGCGGCTCCCATTTCGGTAAAGAACGCCGGCCAGATGAAGCCCGCGCCACCGCCGACGATGACCGGGTGCACATTCATCTGATTCATGGTGCTGGTGATCAGCTTCGCGTCCGTCGTGTAAGCAACCGGGAATAGTGCCTGCGCCTTCGACGCCTTAACCTTCGTTACCAGTGATGAGGCATCGGTGAATCCGTGCGGATACGACTCGTAAAGCACCAGGTTGAATCCGCCCTTGGTCACCATGTCTTTAACGCCGCCCGCCGTCGAGACCCCGTATCCAGAGTTCTCGTAAACCACGGCGACGTCTTTAATCCCCAGCTTGTATTTTTCGTTTAACCATCGCAGGAACTCGACCTGGGTGTTACCGAACTGGCTGCCGTGTGGCGCAATCTGAAAGGTGTACTTATAACCCTGACCGGAGATCTGGTCATTGATCGAATTGCAGATGACCGGAATCTGCGCCTTCTCCGCGATCGGCAGCATCGGCAAAGCAATTCCGCTGATGCCTGGGCACTTGGCGGCAACCACTTTTTCGGTGCTGAAAGTACGCTCGGCGGTAGAGGCGGCGTTCTTAGGATCGCTCGTCATGTCCACCGCTACCAGCTTTACTTTGGTGCCGCCAAGCGCCTTGATGCCGCCGGCGGCATTGATATCATCCACGGCAAGTTGCGCCCCGTTCAGATCCTGTATGCCGGCATCGGCATTGCTGCCGGACAGGCAATCCATGTCAGCGATTCTGACTTCTTTTTCCCCGCCACCTTGGCAACCGATCAGCGCGAACCCAAGGAAGGCAAGTAGCGTCATGAGCACTACGGACCACAAGACTCGGTTTTTCATTCTGTCGCCTCTCGTAAATTGATTCTCTAATTGCTTAGGAATAGTTGTAGAAACCACGGCCGCTCTTGCGGCCCAGCCAACCCGCCTCGACCATCTTCACGAACAGCGGACAGGGGCGGTACTTCGAATCACGCATGTTTTCGTAAATGCCGGTGATGGTGGCAAGCGCAACGTCAATGCCAACAAAATCTAAGAGCTCCAACGGACCCATCGGATGATTGCACCCCAACTTCATGGCGGCATCGACATCCTCCGGCTTGGCGCCCTCCATCACCAGGAACACGGCCTCGTTGATCATGGGAAGCAACAACCGGTTGACGATAAAGCCCGGATAATCGTTGGCCAGAACCGGCGTCTTCTGGATCTTCTCGACGAACCCCCGGCACTCCTGGTAGGTTTCGTCGGAAGTCGCCAGGCCACGGACCATTTCCACCAGCTTCATCCTGGGGACCGGGTAGAAGAAATGCAGGCCGATGACCTTCTCCGGCCGCTTGGTGACGGAAGCGATTTCGGTGATTGACAACGCCGAGGTGTTGCTCGCCAGGATGATCCCCGGCTTGGTAATGACATCCAGCTTTTTGAATGCCTCTTTCTTGACCGGCATGTTCTCGTAAACGGCTTCGATGACGAATTCCGCCGATGCCAGCTCGTCGCACGCTTCGCTGGTCCGGATGCGGGCGAAGATTTGCTGTGCAACCGGTGCCTGAAACTGCCCTTTTTCCACTGACTTGTCGAGGCTGGCTTGGATGCGGCCCTGGGCTTTTTCCAGAGCCTTGCCGCTGACATCCACCAGCAAGACGTTATACCCCCCTCTAGCCGTTATCTCGGCGATGCCCGCACCCATGAGGCCAGCCCCCAACACACCGACACTGCTCTTGTCCATGCTTTGATCCTTTCGAAAACCCAGGGTACGACCCGAGAACGCAGGGAGATGCGCAATACCCATGGCGCCGATCCGGACGCGGACTACGGTCGCAAGAAAGCTCTATTCGCGATGGTGGCCAGATGGCGGAAGTAGTGTATCAACTTTCCCGCTGCGGGGAATCACATTTTTAATCCAGCTTTAATGCGCTCTGCGAAGGAAACTCGCGGCGCCGCTCTTTGACCACGCGCCTCGCTCAGAGCGCCGGTGATGGCGGGGTTTATCGCCTTCTAAAGCGGGGGTTCGATTCCATCCAGGTCGCGCTGCATCAAGACGCTGTCGTACCAGCGGTCGAATTTGAATCCGACAGAGCGCAAGGTTCCCACCGTGCGGAAGCCCAGCCTCTCGTGCAACCGTATTGATGGCTGATTGGCGGAATCGCCAATGACGGCAATCACCTGGCGAAATCCCTTCCGTGCGCATTCGGCGAGCAGGGCCGCCAGCAGCGTTTGGCCGATGCCCTGCCGAAGATTGCCGGGGCGAATGTAGACCGAGTTCTCCACCGTAAAGCGGTAGGCCGGCCGCGTCCGATAAGGCCCGGCATAGGCGTAGCCAATCACCTCGCCATCCCGCTCCGCCACGAGATAGGGATAACCTTTTTCCAGCAGACGCGCGCGCCGGATCGTCATTTCCCGGACGCCGGGAGGCTCCAGCTCGAAGGTCGCCGGCGAATGCAGCACGTGATGGTGATAAATGGCGGCGATCGCGGGCACGTCGCCGTCTTCGCAGGGACGAATATTGACACTCACAACCAATCCCTCCAGCCGGGATTCCCGGCGCGTCGGAGCCGTGTGCGGCGGGGCCGACCTATGCGATCGAGCCGGCCAGGCCGAGTTCGCCGGCGACCGTGCGCATGGCGTCAACGCAGAAGGCGATGTGCTCTTCGAGATCGACGCCCAGCTCGGCGGCGCCCTCGGTAATGTCGCTGCGGCTGACGGCGCGCGCGAACGCCTTGTCCTTCATCTTCTTTTTCACGCTCTTGGCCTCGACTTCGGCCAAGCGACTTGTTCGGCTTGACCATGGCGCAGGCGGTGATGAAACCCGCCAGTTCGTCGCAGGCGAACAGGGCCTTCTCCATCTTCGACTGCCGCGTCACTCCGCTGTACTCGCGCGTGGGAGAGAATGGCACGGCGGATGTCTTCCGGGTAGCCGCGCTCGGCCAGAATCTTTTCGCCGGCGAACGGATGCTCTTCCGCGCTGGGATAGCGTCTCGTAGTCGAAGTCGTGGATGCAGCCCGACGATGGCCCATTGCTGCTCGTCTCCGCCGAGCTTGCGGGCATAGGCGCGCATGCAGCTTCCACCGCCAAAGCATGTTTGCGCAAACTTTCCGACTGGGTGAACTCAGTTAGTAATTTCCAAGCATCTTCTCGTGTCATTTCAATAGTTTACAAAATTGATTTAAGTTTTGAGACGCAAAGCGCGGCGCAATCATGGAATTTTTCTCATCCAGAATGCCTTGCCTTCGCGTTTAGAAGCCCCAGGAAGTGACCTCACATGAGCCTTGGTCCTACGAAGATAACCATTGGAGTCTGTTGCCCACTCGGAGTCGGAGACGACGGATTTCCGGCCACAATGACCGTACTAATGCCGCACTGCGAAAAGGCTTCTTGCAGCCGTCGAGCGTAAATTTCCGGCGAGCTCTCATCTCGGTAAATTGCGACGCCTTCGACGGGGCGCTTAGTAAAGCCCTGGAAATCCACTAATTTCAGCTTTGTCCGAGCGACACTCGTTTTGATAGCATTGGCATATTCCTCTGGCTCAGCACCGAAGAACCAAGGCATCACCGTAACCGGAAATCCGCTTAGTTCTGGTCGCGAGTTCACCGCTTTCACAAATTCGTCTGATTGGGCCTCGGTGAAATGTCGTGGAGCGAACTGCTGTTTGATTTGATTCTTGGCCTCGCTTGCTGCGGCTTGCCTAATGAAGGCCGATTGAGAAGGGGTCATCAGCTCTTTGTGTATAGCTTCAGACATTTTCGTCGCGCTGAAGTTGCGGACTTGATCTTGCACGATGTTTTCGATGTTCTCTTTTGTCAATTTATCCTGGACTTGCTTGACGACCTCAGTACGCATTTGTCTTTGTGCTGAAGTTATCGCCGCGTCCTTCAGGTTCGCGTATCCGATGTAACCCAGAACAGCAGCAGCACCTGCCACTATAAGGCCGATGTAGGCGAACGATTTCAACGTTCGGCTGTGAATACGCTCGATACTTTCGATTTCTTCTTTGGCAATCTGCCGGGCAAATGTGAGGGCTTCCAATACGTCTTGGTTCTTTTCTTGGGGCTTTTCTCGGTCGATAATTTCTGTGGTCATAATTCAATCCGGCTTTTGGACTGTTTATGTTGGGTCCCTGGGCAAAACGCCGGTACGTAGGCTTTCACGGTTGGGATTGTATCCCACTTCGGTTAGAAGACGCGGAATATCTAAGCAGTCTTACCCTCGCTCGTCGCTTGTAGGTTTAGGCGCGGCAATCCGAAGCAAGCGCCGAAATTTTGTGCTATTTTGTGCTAGCGAACCGGACTTGTGGGCTTTCTCGGACATCTTGGACATCAAAGAATCAGCAAACTTATTTATCTTCAAGCCGCCAGAACAAAGTTAGTAACCCCCACTCTTGTTCGCGATTCATCCCTGTTTTCTCCCTATTTTTGCTATGTTTTTTCTGTTCTTATAGGTGTGATTCATAATTTCAAGCCGAAAAATACCAGCCTTACCCTAAAAATATCTTGACATCCACAGTGCGTTTGCCGCAAATTACGCCCAGCCCGAGGTTTACCACGCTGATTCGGATCACGCTGATAAACCTTAGGCGGGGTGCCACGCTCTGGCAACTCCGTTACTACTGAATGGCCACGCTACTAGCGCCTGTTGATTCCAGGGAAGTGGTGCGCTGCGACCACTGCGGCCTGGTGCAATTCCGGACGTCTAATAACCTTTGCCGTAAATGCAAAACCTCCTTCGATGAAGAACCGGAGCCGGTCATCGCCCTGCCGGCGGTCCAGCCGGCGGCGGTTGCCGCCCCCGGCAACCGGCCACTGAGCGTGGCGGGGGCGATCCGCGCCTTGCGGACCCGCGCCGGCTTGAGCCAGCGCCAACTGGCGCTGCGGATGAACGTGCCGCGCACCTACGTCTCGAAAATCGAGAACGAAAAGGCCTGCCCGACGCTTTCATCGCTACAGCGGCTGGCCAACGCGCTGAACGTTACCGTGTGCGATCTGCTGCGCAACGGTGAACCGTCGCTCGAAGACCAGATACGGCAACTCCAGGGCGACGAATTCATTGCCGAGCTGATCCCCTATCTGCGCAAGCTGAACTCGGTGCAGTGGACCAGCATCATGAACGAGATTCGGACCCTGATGATGCAGACTCGCCGTACGGCTTAACGGCGGGCGGCTCGGTCAATCCCGGTGCCCCGCGTCATCCATCGCATCCCCGGCGAGCACCGCTCGTCGGGGTGAAGGCCGCGTAGTCGCAACCTGACTGTTACCGGACTGACGCAGCGTAAATCCTTTGGTGGCCTTCACGCGATGCCGGCCTGGTTTCGGTTGGACGACGAAGGCTTGGACTCGGTCGCCGAGATCGAGCTGACACGCACGCGTATCACCCGGCGGCTGGTTGATTCCAACACCTGGAAGCGCAGACCCTCCTGCTCTACGATTTCCCCGGCTGAAGGGATATGGCCGGCGACTTCGGTGACCAGTCCGGAGACGGTTGTCGATTCCCAGTCGCCCAGGCGGATGCCGAACAGCTCGTCCAGGCGGTTGACGTCCATGTTGCCGGGCACAATATAGGAAGTTTCGCTTTCGCGAACCACGTCCGACTTGCTCTCGCCCTCGTCGCGCAGCTCGCCCACGATTTCCTCGACCAGGTCCTCCACCGTCACCAGCCCGGCGACGCCTCCGTATTCATCGATCACGATCGCCATGCGGGTATTCTGGCGCTGCATTTCACGCAGCAGTTGGCTGCCGCGCTTGGTCTCGGGGACAAAGTAAAGATCGCTTTTCATCAACTCCTTCACCGTACGATGGTGGGCTTCGGAGTCGGAAACCTGGAGCAGGTCGCGGGCCAAGACGATGCCGACGATGTGATCGAGATCGCCTTCGTAGACGGGGACACGCGAATACGGGTGCTTCTGGAGCATTTCCGTCAATTGCGCGACCGTGGTTGAAGCCGGAACGGCAAAGACCTCCGGCCGAGGGCGCATGACTTCACGCACAATCTTGTCGCCGAATTCAACCACGGAATGGATGAGTTGACGGTCGCTCTCTTCCAGAATGCCCTCGTCCTGCCCGGCTTCTATCAGGGCATCGACGGCCTCGGACGGATGCTCGGGCTGCTCGCTGTTGTTCTCCTTGCGGGTGAGCGAGACCACGGATTGCAAAAACCCAAGCGCCAGGGTAAGAGGCAGGGCAAGGTAGATGAGGGCGCGAACGACGGGCACAAATGCCAGCAACCAGGCGCCGCGAGTGCCGGCAAACAATAAATAGGGCAGAAGAATGTGGAAGGCGAGAACGATTACGACGATCATCAGGCTGAGCTGCGCGATGTCGGTGGCGCTCCAGTGCCCGGGATACGCCGAGGCCGCCAGCAGCATGGTAATGGCGGCGGTGGCAAGCTGCGCCAGCACGGCCATCGAGAGCGCCACCCGCCAACGGCTGACCTTGAGCCGGGGTTCGATCTGATTCTCGAAAAGCTCGATGTTGTCCTGAAACTCGCGCGAGAGAAACTTGCCGGCTTCACTGTAGAGGCGGGCGACGTAGGAAACCAGCGTGAGCACGCCAAGCAGCAGAACGAGCCCGCCAATGAACACGGTGCTCATCGCCGTTTACTCCGGCGGCCGAGGGACGCCGGCTCGTCACTGCGCCGCCTCGACACGCGCTTTTTCCCTGCGCCCGGCTCGGCTGCGCCCGAGGCCGGTCGCGCGGTCTTGCCCTTCACGGGCCGCGAGCCGTCCGAATCCGCGCGCTCGATAAGTCCCTCGGGAAGTCCAAGCGCGCGGCGCAGGCGAAGCTCCTTGCGTGCCATCCGGCCATTATCGCTTTCGTGATCGTAGCCGGCGAGGTGGAGCAGGCCGTGCAGGATGAGAGTCTTGATCTCTAGGGCTATGCCGTGTCCGAGCGCCTTGCCGTTTTGCCGCGCAATGTCCACGGATATGGCGATGTCGCCCGCATACCCGGCAGGGGTTGGCGACGACCGCGGCTTCGGCCTTTGCCGGGACGGATTCTCGGAGGGAAACGAGAGCACATCCGTGGCGTAGTCCTGGCCGCGGAACTGGCGATTCAATCGTCTGAGCTGCGCACTGGAGGCGAGCAGCAGCGTGACCTCGCCGGCCAGCTTGAGCTCCCGGCGGCAGCGATTCAGAAAACGCGCCAGCATCGTGCCGCTTACGCCTTCCGCCGCTTTGTGAATAATGATCAAGGGTGCTCCGAGGGTTAGCGGCTGTACCGGGCAGCCGATGGAACGCCGTTTGAAAACACCGATGGGAGGGCCTGCCGGAGCCCTCCCATCTATGGTATCGCGAATTTCTATTCAGACGCCGAACGAGACTCCAGTACGGAATCCTCCAGGGAGCGGCGAACCGGCATGGCCGTCCCGCCATTGCCATTGGCGCGAACCTCGGGGCCGAGATCCAGTTGCAGGGACAACTGCTGCTCCTTCCAGATTTTGTGCTCCTCGTAGGCGTGCACAATCCGCTGCACCAGGTGATGGCGCACCACATCAGTCTCGTCAAAGAACTGGAACGAGATGCCTTCGACATTCTTGAGTACGGCAATGGCCTCGATCAATCCGCTGCGGCTCGCATTCGGCAAGTCGATCTGGGTGATGTCGCCGGTGATCACGGCCTTGGAATTGAACCCGAGGCGGGTGACAAACATCTTCATCTGCTCGGAGGTGGTGTTCTGGGCTTCATCGAGAATGACAAAAGAATCATTCAGGGTGCGTCCGCGCATGAAGGCGATGGGAGCGATCTCGATGACATTCTTCTCCAGGAAGCGATCCACTTTCTCGGGGTCGAGCATTTCATACAGCGCGTCATAGAGCGGGCGGAGATAGGGATCGACCTTTTCCTGCAAAGTGCCGGGCAAGAATCCCAGGCGCTCCCCGGCTTCGACCGCCGGACGCGCCAGGATGATGCGATTGACGCGCTTGGAGACGAGCGCCGAGATCGCCATGGCAACCGCCAGATAGGTCTTGCCCGTGCCGGCCGGACCGATGCCGAAAACCATGTCGTTGTTTTCAATCGCATCCAGATAGCGCCGCTGGTTGACGCTCTTAGGCTGCACCTGGCGCTTGCCGAAAGAGCGCTGGCGGCCGGCTTCGGCGAGCCCGCGCAAACTGGTGCTGGGATCGGTGGTCACCACGCGCAGCAGGGAGCCGAGATCGCCGTTGTTGAACTGGTGGCCGGCGCGCTGCAGGTGGTCGAAGTCGGCAAACACCTGTTCGGCGCGCGCGACGTCGCTCGGCGCGCCTTCAATCTCGACCGAATCGGACTTCAGGTTGATGGCTACGCTGAATCCATCCTCCATCAGGTGCAGGTTTTCATCGCGGGTGCCAAACAGAGTTTCAATCCTGGGACTGATGTCAACATTTTTCTTCATCGAGACTCGATCACCACCTCAAGCGCATGCGCGCAGTTGTGCGGACGCAGCCCGCCGGACCATGGGTTCTGAAAGTGAATGAGGAAGATTCTTTGCAAGCACGGGAAAGAGACGCGAAGAGATTTACCGGCGGACGAAACAGGCTGGCCGGCAACGACGATCCGAAATGCTCGCCCAAAGACGTGGAGCACTCCCATCTGGCGAGAGAGTAGCCTGAGTCTTCCCTCCAGTCAATGAAACTGTTTGTTAAAAGATACAACTTTGATAACGTGTACAGCCTCCGGGCTCCCCACCGAGTATGTCGATATCTGTAATTTTAGATGAATCAGGCGGCGGATACGCCTGCATGCACATACAATTTTACTCGATTTTTGCCTCTCCGATGGTCCCGGCGATCCCCCCACGTTTTGCCTATCGGCGCGACAGGTGCCCCACGTCCTGCCCTAATCGGGGTCCCCGGCGAGCTTTGCTCGCTGGGGTGATTGGGGCTGACATGGGCGATTTCCCAGGTTAGCGCCGAACAACCAAAGGAGCCGCCCGCTACCATGGCGCAGCCCTGCCAAGCGGTACGGCGCGTCCCGAAGGAGTGCTCAGCGGCGCGGAACCTGGGGCACCTTCACCAAAATTGACCCACCGCCGATTCACCTCCCGGATTGCAAGAGGAGCGGCAATTCCCGTACAATCGAAGTTCGGCCAATGGCCATTGCCGCCGGTTGAAAGGGCGGACACGCCTGTGGGCCTGACCGGAATATTTTCTTAGAGGGTGACTGGAAGGTATGGCTAATCATTTTTCGGCGCTCAAGCGCACCCGGCAAACGGAAAAACGCACAGCGGCCAACCGCGCCAACAAGTCTCGTCTGCGCACCGCGTTACGCGAACTGCGGAGCGCCATGGAGAAGGGCGACAAGGCGGCGGCTGAGAGCAAGTTCCGCGCAGCAACTTCAGTTCTGGACAAGAGCGTGCAAAAGGGCGTGGTGCACAAGAATACCGCTTCGCGCTACAAAGCCCGTCTGTCGGCGCGGGTGGCAGCAGTTGCCAGCAAGTAACCCTTTCCCGGCTTGGCAAACGGCAGGCGAGACCTGCCGTTTTTCCTTTGTACCCTCTTTGGTACATGCACCAACGCTTGCCGCGTCGGCTAACCTTTGGGTTTTCTTGATCTTTTTGCCCGTTTTCACCCCCTCACTTAGTAGATTCCCAGTGCTAGTACTGATTGCCTTGCCTGCCTGACCGTCATAAAATGCCTGTACTCCGGTCGGCTGCTGGCAGCCGCCACGGTCGTATTTTCGGTGATCTGCGGGATCACGGCACGCGCCCGCTGGCGCGTGTTGGGACGCAGTGTAACGGCTCATGACGACCTCGTGTATGTGGTCCACGCAACCCGGCGCAATAGAAAGAATGATGGCTCGCGCCTTCCCGTTCAACGCGGTGACGATCGCGCGACGCCGGATGCCGGCAAGGTTGCTGCTAGGTACGCTGCCGGTGATTTTGCTGTTGTCGTCGCTTTCCGCGCAAATCCGTTCGATCCAGGAAGATGGGCGCACGGTATATGTCAACGACGAGACCGGCGTCTCTAAGCCGGCGGCGCCGTCGCTCGCGGGCAATCCGCCTGCTTACGAGTATTGGAGCAATACGGAGCGGCGCTGGAAACCTCTGCCGCCGCCTTCCTCGGGCTTGCTGCGGCGAGCGCGAGTCGCCGCCGTCGAGGTGCAGACTTTTGTGGCAACCGCGCCCGAGCGAAAGCCGGAGAAACCTTCGGCGGTCACTCTGAATTCCAGCCGTCAGCCGCCGAGTGAAAGCTTGAGCCCCGCCGAGATCGACCGCATTGTCGAAGACGCGGCCGCGCGGCACCACGTCGATCCCAACCTCGTCCGGGCCGTCATCAAGGTTGAGTCAAACTTCAACCCATCGGCGGTTTCGCGCAAGGGGGCCATGGGACTGATGCAGTTGATGCCGGCCACCGCGCGCAAGTTCAATGTCAGCAATCCCTTTGATCCACGGCAAAACGTGGACGCCGGAGTTCAGCATCTGAAGCGGCTGCTGGACAATTTTGGCGGCAACGTCGGCCTAACCCTGGCGGCCTATAATGCGGGAGAGAAAGCAGTGAACCGCAATAACGGAGTCCCGCCATATGCGGAGACGCTGCAATATCTGCGTCGGTTCAAGGGATTCTATAGCGGGCAGACGAGCACCCTGATTTCTTCGTCGGCGCCGATTCGGATTTCGCGCGACGCCCACGGTGTGCTCACCATTACGAATGTGGATTAGAGGACCAGGCGCATCGATTTCATGACCCAGATTCTCTCAAATCGGCGGACGCGCCAGGCAGTGATCGGTGCCGCGGTGGTGCTCTGTGCGCTCTGTGCGTTGGCGCGCGACACGCAACAGGGCAGGCAACTGGCTCGCACCCAGTTCGAGACCGCCGAGCGCATGCGCGAGGCCTTGAACGGCAAGCCTTCCCCGCAGCGTACGCGCCGCGAATACCAGCAGGTAAGCGATGCCTATCGGCGGGTGTACTTCATGTCGCCCGGCAGTTCCAAAGCCGACGCCAGCGTGGCCGCGGTCGCCGAGTTGCTGGTGGAGCAGGGCCGTTCCTTCAATAACGAAAAGGCTCTGCGCGATGCCATCAAGCAATACGAATTCCTGCGGCGCGAGTATCCCGGAAGCAAGTACCGCTTTGACGCCTTGATTGCCATCGGAAAGATCTATCAGCAGGACTTGGAGGAGCCGGAGGCGGCGAAGCCGGCGTTCGAGGAGTTTCTCAAGCGTTATCCCCGGCACCGTCTGGCGCTGGAGGCTCAGGATGCCATCCAGCAAATCGATTCCGAAGCTGCCCGCAAGAGCCGTCGTCCCCAACCGCCGCGAGAGACAAAGATGCTGGAAGTGAAGGCGGCGATGCCGCTGGTGACGGGCATCCGCTACTGGTCGACTCCCGACTACACTCGTGTCGCCATCGATCTGGAAGCCGAGGTCAAGTACGAGGCCGGGCGGGTTCCCAACCCCGACCGGATTTTCTTTGACCTTCACCAGACCAAACTGGCGCCGTCACTGGTGGGCAAGAGCTTTGACGTGGCGGATGGCTTCCTGCGAAAGATCCGGGTCGCCCAGTACCAGAGAGACATGGCCCGGGTGGTGCTTGACGTCGATGACGTCAGCGATTACTCGGCGTTTTTGCTTCCTAATCCCTATCGCCTGATCATTGACATACACGGCCGCAACCCGCAGAAGGGGACGGTGGTGGCGAAGGTGGAAACTTCCCCAAGCAAGCCAGCGGAGGAGCCTGCGGCGCAAAAAACTTCGGGCGAGATATCGAAAGCGGCGGTCGCAGGCTCGGCAAAGAACAGCCCCAAGGCAAGCGCCAATGCCGTAACCGCCGCCACCAACACCGCCGACAAGGAATCCTTCGCTAACCTGGCTTCGGCGACGACAGCCAAGAAGACGGTTGCGGAAAAGGCGGTTGCGGAAAAGTCAAACACTGTCGTTCCGGCTGGTGATATTTCGCCAAAGACCGAGGCCGCAAAATCCGCTGTCGCCGTAACGCCGGAAAACAAACCGGCGGAGGACGGCACCGCCGCCAAGGGCGATGCCAACGGCATCGATGCCAATCAGGAGCAGAGAGCGACCCAGCGGCCCACCAGCAAGCCCACTTTCCAGGCGGTTGCGCCGCGCCCACTGGAAAAGCAGCGCAAGAGCAAGGCAACTGAGGCGCACGCCGCTCAGCCCACCGCCGATGGCGAGCGTTCGCTGACCCGCGCGCTTGGGCTGAAGATAGGGCGCATCGTCGTCGATGCCGGCCACGGCGGACACGATACCGGGACGGTTGCCGCCAATGGATTGATGGAGAAAGACCTGGTGCTGGACGTAGCGCTCCGGCTGGGACGCCTGCTGCAGGCGCGTCTGGGCGCCGAAGTAATCTACACTCGCGAAGACGACTCATTCGTTCCCCTGGAGACGCGGACGGCAATTGCCAATCAGCAGCGGGCCGACCTGTTCATCTCCATCCACGCCAATTCAAGCGCCGACCGCAGGGCTCGCGGGGTCGAGACCTATTACCTGAACTTCACCTCGTCGGCCGACGCGTTGGAAGTCGCTGCCCGGGAGAATGCCGTCTCGGAGAAGTCGATTCACGAGCTTCAGGACCTCGTAAAGAAGATTGCCCTGCGCGACAAGATGGAAGAGTCGCGCGAGTTTGCGGCCGACGTGCAGGCGTCGCTCTATCAGAATCTTGCGCTGCGGGATCACGGGCTGCGCGACCGCGGGGTGAGGAAAGCGCCCTTCATCGTGCTGATTGGAGCCAATATGCCCTCCATCCTCGCCGAGATCTCCTTCGTCAGCAATCCCACGGACGCCCGCAAGCTGCAGACACCCGAGTACCGTCAGAAGATCGCCGAGGCCCTCTATAAGGGGGTGACCAAGTACGTCAGCGGACTGAGCGGGGTGAAACTGGCGGCGCGCGGCAAAGAGCAGGCGGGCGATTAGCAGGTTGCTGAAAAACAGTTTTCGGGCAGATTGGGATGCAACTCCTTGCGTAGCAAGGTTATGCTCCTCCGCTTCGGCCCCGGAGATCGAAAATGACAGTTTGCATATCTGCTCTAGCCGCAGAAGAAAAAGCCATCGTTTGTATGGCTGATAAGGCATTGTCTTACGGGGAAACAATTCAGTGGGATTCCGACAGCAGCAAGATGTTTGCACTTAGAAATGGCGGTCTTGTCATAATGTTCTCTGGGAGTGAAGAAGCAACGTCAAGAATCCTCGGTAAAGTCATAGCGCGAGAGCCGGAACTCGGAAACGACGTTGCCGCGACAAAGGGCATTTTAGAGCAGGAATATCAGGAAGCGGTTCAGGAAATCGTAGAAGCCAAATACTTGACGCCTCGGCTAATGACCCGCGCCGAGTATATTCACGCTATTTCAGGAGCTGAAATCAACTCGTTCGTTGAGTCTATAGCGCGAGAGGTCAAATCCTATATGCCCGATTCAGCACTGATCGTGAGTGGATTTGACCAAGGTGGAAAGCCCTTCATCCTTACCATTGATTCCCCTGGCGTCGTTACTGACATGACTGTTACCGGCTTCCACTCCATCGGTAGTGGTTGGGAAAAGTCCGTATCTAAGCTGCTTTTTTCTGAATTCTCGCGGAAAGACCCATTACACACGGTTTTGTACGATATTTTCGACGCAAAAGCCTTTGCGGAAATGTCGGTTGGGGTCGGGGCAGATTGGGACACTCGAATCATTACTGGCCACGAAAGCGGATTGCTGGTTCCGGATGAAATAGATGGCCTTATCGAACGGGGATGGGTGGAGCATGAGCTTCATCCTTTTGCTGTAGAACCTTTATCGGAGGAGGAACGTCCCCCAAAACTATGGAAATCTAAGTTACGCTCCTATGCGGCTTCGATAGTTCCACGACAAAAGAGAGCGACAAGGAAACGCAAAAAGAAACTTTAGGCGGTTAATTTTTCAAACGTCAGCGGATCTTGTTATGCTCCACACATTCCATAGCGCCTCGCTCGTTGCTTCGGCGCGCTTTCCGCAACCTGTTAGTCCCCGACCCTCAGCCCCCGGTCTTCTGCTCAGCGAATGTTTCTCTTAGAGATTTGGGGGCTCATCTGTCCTCTTGCTCATCCAATGTAATGTCGGACACTGGGAGCCTGCTCTAAAATAGGCTTGCCGGCGGATTTTCGTCCGGCTAGAGAGAAGGGCTGCCGGGTGCTCTCGGATTTTTCCATGAAACTGTTGGCTGTCATCCTGCTGGTTGCGCTCGCGGGGACTCCAGCCATTTTCGCCAGTCCGGCACTCTCCGCAACGGCCACGGGTCGTAGCAATGAAGCCGCCGCGGATTCCTCGAAGCAGGATCTTTCGGTTCTGCCAACGGCGTTTGCGGGATGGGAAATCTCCGGCAGCGTGCGCAGGGGAAGCGATGCCGATACCATCGATCACGCCCAGAGTGCCGCGCTACGGGAGTACGGATTCACCGGATACGAGATCGCGACCTACACCCAGGGCAATCGTAAACTCAGCGTGCGCGCCGCCCGTTTTCAGGATGCCACGGGAGCCTACGGCGCTTTTACCTTCTACCGCGCACCGGGCACGATTGCCGAACAAATTGGCAACCTGGCTGCTTCCGACAATGACCGCGTGCTCTTTTTCCGCGGCGCCGTCCTGGTGGAAGCCCGTTTCGATCGTCTCACCGCCATGAGCGCATCCGAGTTGCGCGAGCTGGCCGCGGCATTGCCGCAGGTAAAAGGGCCGGCGGCAAATCTTCCGGTGCTGCCCAACTATTTGCCCAAGGATAAGATCGCGCCTGGTTCCGCCAAATACGTGCTCGGACCCGCCGCTTACGCATCGCTGGGACTGCCGATCGCGGACAGCCTTATCGACTTCAATCTCAAACCGGAGATTCTCATCGGGAAAATTGCCCAGCCGGACACCGACGCCAAACTTCTGCTGATTGCCTATCCGACGCCGCAGATTGCCATGGAAAGAATGGATGCCATGGAGAAGACGAATCCGCTGCCCGATTCTTCTTTCGTCGTGAAGAGGACTGGACCAATCGTAAAAGTGGTCGTCGGTTCGATTGCAACGCGGGACGCGAATTCATTGCTGGCCCGGATCAACTATCAAGCCGAAGTCACCTGGAACGAAAACACCGGACTGAGCAAGAAGGACAACATCGGGAGCCTGGTGATTGCTGCGTTCACGCTGGCGGGCATCGTTTTTGTTTTTTCTCTCGGCACCGGGGCGATACTCGGCTTCTCAAGACCTCTCGGGGCGAAGCTATTTCCCCGCTGGGTGCAGCCCAGGGGCGAGGGAAGTGGACTTTATCAGGCTGAACCTGCGAAAATGAATTAGCCTCTTAATTATCAATTACTTACATAAATGCAGCCCGTCGCTAAGGGATTTCTTGCACTCGGGTGAAATTGTTGATCAATTACGTAAGTAATTGAAAACAAATAGGTTTGTGTGAGAAAAATTGCTTGACACTCAGTTTCTTAGACTCATAAGATTTTGCTAGAAAGTTTTAACGGTTTAGCCTCCGTTGGAACTATTCTCCCTTGAAAAAGAAAAGGTCGCCCAGTTGCCGGGCGGCCTTTTCGTTTGTGCGATGCTGCGGCGCTGCTCCGAATTCACCGCGATGATTCAGTGACCGGGTGGCACGGTGACGGCGAGCAACAATGCCGAACCTGCCGGAAAGTCTATCTTCGTAAAATTCCATTCCTTCTTGTTTTTCTTGACGAAGAGAATCTCCGGCTTCTCATCGCTTCCATTCTCGAAGGAAAGATTCCGGAATCCGTATACGCCACAGGCATCCGGCGGGAAGAGCCAGATCGCCTGCGGGGATTTATTCACGGGAATCCCTTCACACTGAGAGTCCGGGCGATTCTCGACTATGCCCAGAACGCCGCCACGAACGGGCTTGCCAACCACTTCGCCTTTCTCGTTCTCGACCGTGCCGGCGCCCCGATAGACGATGGTGCGACCGCCGATCTGAACCGCGGTTTCAGCACCGCTAACGTTTGCATCGCTGATGATAAATGACGTCTCGGCGCTGTTGACCTCCAGGGCAGAGGCCAGCGCCCGCAGCTTGGTGCTGATCGCGATCTCGGTTTTGCCAAGCTCGAGCCGGTCGAAGCGCAGACCGAGTCTGGCGTGGCCCAGAGCATTTTCCACCACCGTGATTTCTCCGAACACCTTGGACCGCAACGGGATCATGCGTTGGCCATCCAGTGGAACTGCTTGTGCGACGCGCGCGACGATGCGCTGCCCGGGCTTGCTCTTGCCGGAATCGAGCGCCCGGTCGAGCACGATGGCGATGACGGTCCCAGCCGGGAGCGCCTCCTGCGCATACAGAGGAGATGCAAGACCACAGATAGCGATGATCGCAAGGGTTAAGAAATGTCTAAGGCGCCACATGCCGCTAGCTTACCATTACGATCAGTGCCATGGATGTCATGCGCGTCTGGATACATCGGACGTCTTGATCGCTTGCCGGAGAACAGGAAACGGCGCGGCGCTTGATGTTCGCAGCGACTGGCTCTGCCTGCTGGTGGGATTCGTTGGACAAAATTTTTGACGGAAATGTCGGGCTTATTTAGAATCAACTGGTCGGCCGACGTAGCTCAGTTGGTAGAGCAGTCGATTCGTAATCGACAGGTCATCGGTTCAAGTCCGATCGTCGGCTCCAGTAACTTCTTGAGCATCTGCAACACGCCCGCCTTGCCCGGCGGGCGTTGTTTTGCACTGTGGGGGATTTTGTGGGGACTTGCGGGGACTCTCACATCACCCTCCGGTTGTTGCGCTGGTCAATGGCGTCCCGAATTGCACCCAGTTCGGGATGCTGGTAGAGGCGCGTTGTCTTCAGGTCCTCATGGCCCATTGCGTCGGCTACGGCGAATACGTTCCCGGTAGCCTCAACGGCATAGGTCGCAAAGGCGTGGCGCGCACCGTAGAGCTTCAGGGTCTCGGGCAGGCCGGCCAAGCGCCTCGCGGAACTGCTTGGCGACCGTGGTCAGGCGCCCCGACTCGGCTTTCTTGGACGGGAACACCCATTCACACGGAGCCGGCGGTAGGGCCGGTTCCCGACGACGCGTGACCCTGGGAGCAAACTGTTGGTGCAGTTTTTCCTTGAGAGCCTCAAATACCCGCTGACTCATTGGGGTCCAGCGCCGTGCTTTCCGGCTTTTCCCATAGGGGTTGAGGTACAGCTGCTTCTCCCAATGGACATGCTCCCATTTCATACGGAACACTTCATCGGGCCGCAGGCCCATATCGCGCATGATGATCAGCACGTCCTTTAGGGGTTGCTCTGCCGATTCCAATAACAGCGCCTCGGCTTTGTCATCAATGATGCATTCCCGGCGTCTCTCCTTCATCAGTTTGATTGTAGGTTTCTTGCTCAGGTAGCGATGCTCCACTCCCTTCGCCAGAATGACGCTCAGCGTCCGCAATGCCTGATTCTGCCACGACGGGGAATCGTCGAGCTGAATGGCGGCAACAGCGTCCGTTGTGATCCGATCCAGCCTCATGCCGGCCAATTGGGTGGCCTCAATCGCTGCCCCCGATTCCGGGACAGCGAATCGGTGATCCGTTTGCGCTTCCGCGTTCCAAGCGCCAGGTCCATTTGCCACCGTGCGGTTCACCTACCGGTTGGCGGCGCCACCCACTCGAGACCTCTTTATCGCGGTCGAATTAATCGAACGTGGTTTATCTACCTCCATCGCGGCCCGAGCATTGTATTTTTCTTAGATTCCTTAGACACACCCCTGGTAACGGACAAATTATTTTTTTGAACGCGAGATGAGCTTTTAGGGCACCAGCCTCGTTCACGAACTTCAGCGATGCACCCAGGTCTATTCTTTCTAGAGCGAGGAAAGAGACGGCCCGTTAAGTTGACCGGCGTTAATACATCAACGTCGGCGCGAGAGTTCGAATTACTAAACGGAGACGCAGGGTATGAGTTCGAGTTCACGTTCCTGGACTCGACGTCCAGGGTCCTGGACTGTAGTGTCGGGGTTCCAAATGGACAGGGCCAGTACGGCTCCAACGCCTTCGTAGCTGGCGCCCTCCCGTAACCTTCCGCGGCTGGCGCTGAAGCATCATGATAGGCATGATGTTCGGGACCGGCCGGAGATGATCTCGCGAATGAAGTGCTGTCCGATTCTTTTCGCTGAGGTGTCACTTGCGTTCGAAGGCAGCTTTTCCGTCGATCGCTTTACGAAAGGCCGTCCTCTTAACGGTTTGTGCAATTCTTTTCTTTGTGAGCGCCGCCTCGGCCGAGGCCAGCCGCGAGAGCGGTGCGCCAGAACCGTCTGCACACCTTGTGCGTAGAAATCCCCATGCCTCAGTCGAGCGAGCAAAGGTACGCCCCGCGGCTGTCTCCCCCAAGAACCAGGTGCACTCCGTCGCAGTCAAACGTAAGCACGCGGCCTCAGCTGCACGCAGGCGCCGCGGGCAACGATACATCCGTTCCGAGCGCGCCAGGCAAATTCAGTCGGCGCTTATTCGTGAGCATTATCTCGATGGCAAACCTTCCGGCGTTTGGGACCAGCGCGCAAAGCACGCGATGATCCGCTATCAGGCGGAAAACGGCTGGCAGACCAAGATCATCCCTGACTCGCGCGCTCTTATCAAACTCGGTCTCGGTCCCCGGCACGAAGGATTACTGAACCCCGACAGTGCGGCACTCGATTCCCCTAATGAGCGCGGCGTGGAACGAGAAATCTCCGGCGCACACTAACGCCTGAAACACGCGTACTGCCCGGGAAGCTGCTGTTGCTTGTAGCAGGCGAGTCCGAAATACTAAACAGAGACACCGGGGGCGGCGTCGAGCTGAAGTCCAGGTTCGTGGACTCGGGAGTCCAGGTCCCTGGACTTGGTGGGCTGGCGTCTGTCGTACCACCGAGGTCAACAACAAGTCGCGCCTAATGGACGAGGCAGCCTTCCGAACGTGGGCTATTTTCGAAAGCTCGCGAACTACTCGTGCCGCCGACATCGGCATGGATAAAAGGTCAGAGCGATAGCGAACTAATGGTGCCCCCCAAACTTTCGTGACGCGCCACTCCTGCAGACCGAGTGGGTCCCGGCCCTCCTCTGTCATCCGGCGGAGACTGACAGGTTCCGTGCCCGCTTGGCCGGGACCAATAATCGGATTGAGAGATACCAAATGCCGTTCTTTTGTAGACGTGCCGGCGTGCCGTAGCGTTAATTCCACCTCGAGGGCCGAAACACCGTGGTTGGTATTGTTCGAAAATCCCAAACTGATTTTCCAAGTAACCTGCCAAACATAATGGCCACCGGTCCACTCCAACCGGTACGGGTTGTATCCCGAAAGTTCAGCATCAGTCCCAACCATTTTTTTCAATTCTTCCGGCGAAAATAGCTTGGATTTGGTGCCTGCTGGAAGGCTCGGGGGACAGACCGATACCGTATATGCAGATCCAAGGGTCGCGCCATTTTTGGGTTTATCAGCCGCGGGAGAGACTAGGTGTCCGCCAAGCTCTGCCAAAGGATCTTTTTTTGCCCGTCTGCTCGTTTACTTTGGTGCGCTCGCCTTCGCCTGATCGGGGTAAGCGTGGAGTTTAGACCGTCCGGACGAAAGCGAGTTGGCATAGGCATTCTCCTTTTGTGGCGCGGCAAGCAGTCGCGCCTGCGAAGAGGAGAGCATGGGCACAGTCCCTCAGTCCGTTTCCCACCCCGAAACTAAACGGCGCTTCCGAACCGCTGATGAGCGACGGCGCATCGTCGAGGAGACACTGGTGCCGGGAAGCTCGGTTGCGGTCGTGGCGCGTATGCACGGCGTGAACGCGAACCAGGTGTTTGCGTGGCGCAAGCTGTAGCAGGCCGGACGGTTGGGGAGTACGAACCCGGCATCGGCCAGCGAAGCGGGTACGAGTTGCGTGCGGCTATTACCCGTAGCAGTCACTGCCGAGGTTGAGCGCGAGCAGGAGCAGCCCGCGCTATCTGTGAGCCGCCAGCCGGATGTAGTTCGCGAACCTGCTGCCATGACCTCACCGGGTTCGATCGAGCTCACCTTCGGAAAGGCACAGATCCGTATCATCGGCCAGGTTGACGCCGCTAAGCCTACAATACCCTTCATGACTGAGAACCAGAAACGCGCACTGTTGGTTATTGACGTACAGAATGAATATTTCACGGGGAAGCTGCCCATTACGTATCCCGCCGGGAGTTTGGCGAACGTGCTGCGCGCGATGGACGCGGCGCGTGAGCATGGGGTGCCGATAGTCGCGATTCAGCACGCGTCGCCGCAGCCTGAGTCCGCCACTTTTCGCAAAGGCAGCAAAGATTGGGAACTGCATGCGGAGGTGTTGGCGCGACCGCATGATGTGCTTATCCACAAGTCGCTACCCGGCAGCTTTACCGGCACGGAGCTCGAGAAGTGGCTACGCGCGCGAGGTGTACAGACGGTGGTTATTGCTGGCTACATGACCCAGATGTGTTGCGACACGACTGCACGTCAGGCAACGCACCTCGGCTTCGGAGTGGAGTTTCTTTCCGATGGAACCGGCACACTGGCAATCAAGAACGCCGCGGGAGCGGTCTCCGATGAAGAGTTGCATCGGGCGATCTTGGTCACACAGCAGATGCGGTTTAGCAGCGTCATGAAGACAGACGACTGGATCAAGCAGCTATAAACTTTGCCGCCGCGGGCAACACGCGGATCTCCGACAGCATGCCGCATTAGCTCAACAGAAGTCCGTGCGCCTGGACAACTTTTCGCCACAATTCGGCGGCCGGTCGGATTGCCAATTTCCGGATTGCCCGTAAACAGCAGCCCGGCTTCGCACTTTTGGAAAAGGCCGTTTTTCGTTAGCTTGGCTGCGCGAAGGGGCTGCATCCTGCCTTCGCCTTTGTGCTTGACAGTCGCCCAGCTTTGTGCGATAAGTCCGCTGCTACGTGTAAGATGCTTTTTTACAGCGGCAGTGTCTACCGGGGTCACGCTTCTTCCCCTGCAACTGGGCCGGCTGACCTCGGGAGCAGGCTCTTTTCCGTACGGGTTGCTGGATGATTCCGAGCAGGTCCTGAGTGGGGAAGGAGGTGATCATGCGAAATGCTCCCTGGAGGGGGCACCCGTGGCACGGGAAGAGATGAGGTTAATTGACTAAGGAGGAGAAAATGGTTAGAAAGAACGTGATGGTAGTTTTCGCCTTGCTATCGATTCTGCTCGGGTATGTGCTCGTCATCAGCGCAGCACCCCCGACCACAATTCGAATTGGGGTTAATGCGCCACTCACCGGTGACATTCCCAAGGTCGGCGAGGGCACCAAGTTCGCCGCCCAGATGTGGCTGGACGACATTAACAAGGCCGGTGGCTTGCAGGTTGGGAACAGGAAGTACAAGGTCGAGCTCATGATTGAGGATAACGAGGCCAAAGCCGAGTCGGCAGTGGCCGCCAACACCAAGATGATCACGCAGGACAGGGTTCTCGTGATTGTCGGGCCGCAGGCTTCCAAGCAGGCAGTGCCCGCCGGCGAGGTCGCCAACAACTACGAAACCCCCATGGTCACCCCCTGGTCGACCAACCCCAATGCCACGCTCAACCGTCCATGGGTCTTCCGCGCCTGTTTCCTGGATCCATTTCAGGGACCGGTGGCGGCCAACTTCGTTACCGACCAGTTCAAATTTACGAAGGCGGCGGTCCTGTACGATGTGGGGAGCGACTATCCCAAGGGGTTGGCCGAGTTCTTCAAGAAGGCTTGGGAAGACCTGCACGGGGCTGGCTCCGTCGTCGCCTACGAGAGCTTTACGACGAAGGACAAGGACTTTAGCGCGCAGCTCACCAAGATCAAGAACTCCGGGGCCCAGTTCCTCTTTACACCACAATACTACGATGAGGTTCCTTTGATCGTGAAGCAGGCGCACCAACTGGGCTTCAACAAGCCTATTGTGGGGAGCGACAGTTGGGGTTCGGCGGAACTGACGAAGCTGTGCGGCAGTGACTGTAATGGCCTGTTCTTCAGCACCCACTATGCCGCCGCAGGCGCCACGGGCCCGACCAAGGCGTTCATCGATCGCTACAACAAGGAGCACGGCTACGTGCCTGATGATGTGGCGGCCCTGACGTGGGATGCGATGGGGATCGTCCAGACCGGCATCCAGAAGTGTGGCAAGATCACGGGCGATATCAAGGTGGATAGGAAATGCGTCCGCGACGCCATCGCCAGCATCCGAGACTTCAAAGGGATCACGGGTGAGATGACCTTCCACCCGGGAAGTGGCGACCCGGTCAAGTGTGCCGTTATTGTCAAAATCAGTGATAAGGGGGAGTTCGCCTTCTTCAAACAGGTGTGTCCAAAGTAAACGAGAGCGGGATGTATCACAGGTAGCCGACGATTGACGTTCGGCTCCGCAGCGCGGAAGCTACGTGTGGCGAGGGTCGGGCGCAGGGCGCCAAAGCTCTGAGTCCGACCTTTTGTCGAAGAGGAGCAAACGGAATGGCATCTTTCCTGCAAAACGTGATCAATGCGCTGCAGGCGGGCAGCTTTTACGCCCTGATCGCCCTGGGCTATTCGATGGTCTACAGCGTGCTAATGCTGTTCAACTTTGCCCATGGGGATATTTTCATGTCTGGGGCCTACATCGGGTTCTTCATCTCTTCTGGGCTGGTTTCAATTGCCGCGGCGGGGTGGCTGCCGCTTCCCCATTGGCTCATCTTGGCGCTCACGATCGTCTTGGCCATGCTCGCCACTTCGCTCCTGGGGATGATCGTCGAGAGAATCGGGTATCGGCCCTTGCGGAATGCGCCGCGGGCCTCAGCCGCCATCACGGGGTTGATGATCGGCATTATTCTGGAGACGGGGAACCTAAAACTTTTTGGAGCGGCACGCCGGAACTTTCCTACCCTGATCGAAACTCGAAGTTACCAGCTTGGCGGAGTGAGCGTCACTAACACTCGGATCATCATCGTTGTCGTGTCCGTACTGCTCATGCTTGCCCTGCATCAGGTCGTGCGCCACACCAAGTGGGGCTTGGCCATGCGCGCCATGGCGTACGACTACGTCGCCGTGCCATTGATGGGAGTGTCCAGTAGCTCTGTCGCCGTTCTGACCTTTGCCCTCGGTTCGGCACTGGCAGCCGCGGCCGGCATCCTCTATGGGATCGCCTATCCTGTCCTGGACCCGTACATGGGGATCCTCGTCGGCTGGAAGGCGTTTGTCGCCGCTATTCTGGGCGGACGGGGGTCGGTTATAGGCGCGGCGATGGCTGGCTTTCTTCTCGGATTCATCGAGATCTTCGTCGCGACGATCTTTCCATCCACGGTTCGCGATCTTATTGCCTATTCGATCATTCTCATCATCCTCACCTTCCGGCCTCACGGGTTCTTTGGCGAGCCCTACAGTGCTCAGTTAAGGCTGTAGCGAGGAGGTTCGACCGAAGATGCCAATCGAACGCGCTGGGCTGACGACGCACCGGGTGGGTCCCATGAGATTTCTGGCAAGAATACGTGATGCATTTGCCCAGGTTCCACTGTTAGGCTGGCTCCTGGGTGCGCTGGCGGCAGTGATGGTCGAACGGTTCGCAGGCTACCCGCTGGCGGTGAATCTCGACATGAGTGAGATGCCTGCCCTCTTTGGTTTCGAGATTGTCTTCGGGCAACCCGCCCTCATACCGGGAGTAATTCTTTATGTGCTGCTGATCTATCTCCTGCCTTTTGGGATAGTCTCCTGGCTGAGTTCTTGGCCCGCGAACTGGCTGGCGAAGCAGTTGCTTCGCTTCCCGCAGCGGGTTTCGCTCCTGATCCACTTGGCCCTCCTGTATGCGGTCCTGAGCCAGTGGGCCGCGCTCGGCGACTACCGGGTGCTCCTCCTCAAACTCGCCCTGATCGCGATTATCGTGACCCTAAGCTTGAATGTGGTCAACGGCTTCATGGGGGAATTCTCCTGCTCCCACCCGGGGTTCATGGCTCTGGGGGCTTACGCAGCCTCGGTCGTCACGGTCCTGTGCTTTGTCCAGAATAAAATTCTAGGGGCGCCGCTTCTTCCCCACGTTCCAGGGCTCTTGATTTTCCTGCTGTCCTTGGTCGTGGGGGGGATTAGTGGCGGCTTTCGGAGCCCTGTTTGTCGCCATCCCGTCCTTCCGGACCCGCGGGGACTATCTGGCAATCATTTCCCTGGCCTTCACCTTTATCGTGAAGAGTCTCATCGAGAACCTCGATATTGTCGGAGGCGCACGGGGGTTCATGGGACAGCCGGATTTTGCCAGCCTGCCCGTGGTCTTCGCGGTCGCTGCGTTCGGTGTGCTGACCATCAATAACTTCGTCCGCTCGACGCTGGGCAAGGCGCTCAATGCCGTGCGGGACGATGAGATCGCGGCGAACGCCATGACCATCAATACCCGCCGCACCAAGATGATGGCTTTCCTTTTTTCGGCCTTCTGGGCGGGAGTGGCCGGCGGGTTACTCGCTCATGTCATCCGGTACGTGAACCCAGGATCCTTTGGCATCCTGAAGCTGAGCGAGGTGCTGGCCATGGTCTACTTGGGAGGGTTGAACTCCGTGGTGGGCTCAATCGTGGGGGCCGTGGGACTCAACGTATTGATGGAAGCGCTTCGTCCCCTGGAGATCCTCAAATGGATCGTCATTCCTGTCCTGCTGATCCTGGTGATGATCTTCCGCCCGACAGGGTTGGTCGCCTTTCGCGAATTCAAGGTCGAAGAAATGCTCAAGCCAAAAATGAAACCCGCCGGAGAGGTGAAGCGTGGCACTGCTGCAAGTTCATAACCTCACCGTCTACTTTGGCGGTCTACGAGCCGTGCACGACTTCAGCGTGGTGATCGAGCCGGGCCAGATCAGAGGACTGATCGGTCCAAATGGGGCTGGCAAGACCACGGTATTCAACCTGCTTACGGGAATTCATCAGCCCACTGCAGGAACGATAACCCTTGATGGCAAGAGCGTGGTTGGACTTCAGCCCCACCAAATTGCCGCCAAGGGCATTGCGAGGACGTTTCAGAACCTCCGGTTGTGGAGGCACATGACCGCCATCGAGCATGTCAAATTGGCGCGCTACTCGCAGCTCTCCTACGGTTTGTTAGGCGCCTTCTTTGGCACCTCCAAGCGCGTCCGGGAGGAAGCGGAGACCGAAGCGATAGCCACGCGCCTCCTGGAAATGATGGGCATTGGCCGGTTCACCAACGAGGTTGTGACGAATCTCCCGTACGGGGTGCAGCGAAAGGTGGAGATGGCCAGAGCGCTGGCGGCAAACCCGAAGCTCCTGCTCTTGGATGAGCCGACGGCAGGAATGAACCCTGAAGAGTTGAGGGAGATGGTGCAAATTATCCGGCAAATTCGGGACCGGTTGGGTTTGGCAATTTTTCTCATTGAGCACAGGATGAAGGTGGTCATGGAACTGTGCGAGATAATTCAAACCCTTGACTTCGGGGAGGTCATCGCGGAGGGCACGCCGGAGGAAATCCGGAACAACCCGAAAGTGATCGATGCCTATTTGGGGAAGGAGGTGGTTGTCTGATGCTGCTATCAGTGGAAAACCTCCAGGTCTCCTACGGCGCCATCAAGGCCCTGCATGGCATAAGCTTCCAGGTGGCTGAAGGGGAGATTGTGTGCATCATTGGGGCCAATGGCGCGGGGAAGAGCACGACGCTGCGCGCGATCTCCCGCATGATCCCCGCGGAGCGGGGAAGCAAGATGACCTACATGGAGAAAGATCTGCTCAAGTACCCCGCAGAAAGGGTAGTCAGCGAGTTGGGTATCTCGCATGTCCCTGAAGGGAGGCGTCTCTTCGGTAACCTCACCGTCATGGAGAACTTGAAATTCGCGACTTTTGCACGCAAAGATGGCAAAGCCATCGAGCAAGACTTTGGTCGAGTATTCGCCCTATTCCCGCGCCTGGCTGAACGCAAGGCGCAGAAGGCGGAGACCTTGAGTGGCGGGGAGCAACAAATGCTGGCGGTCGGGCGGGCGCTGATGAGCGGCAGGAGGATGATGCTCCTCGATGAACCCTCCATGGGACTGGCCCCTGTTTTGATGATGACCATGTTTAAGGCGCTCAGAGAGATCAACCTGGAAGGAACCGCCATCTTGCTCGTCGAGCAGAATGCCCGAATGGCGCTCCAATTTGCCCAGCGTGGCTATGTGTTGGAGAACGGCACTCTGGTGCTCCAGGGAAGGTCGGAGGACCTGCTGACAAGTCCCGATGTGAAGAAAGCCTATCTGGGTGGCTGAGCAATTTCCAAGATACCCCCATGAACCGCAAAGGCTGCCATGGATCGTTCAAGAATACGGATCGCGCCGAGCGTGATTCTGATCCTCCTCGCCCTCACATCGTTGGTCCGCGGCACGACCAGCCAGAGTTGCGGCGAGACGGTCCTCATCCCTGCTGGCACGTTTTTGATGGGGCTCAGCGGACCGTATCCTGACGATGAAGGACCACAACACGACGTCTACCTTCAGGCCTACCGGATAGACCTTTGCGAAGTCACCAACGCCGAGTATCGTCAGTGCGTAGTAGCCGGTGCGTGTTCCGAGCCGGCAGAGCTGCGCCGCTACGCCGATCCCGAGTTTGCGGATCACCCTGTGGTCTTCGTGACCTGGTACAACGCCCGGGGCTATTGCAGTTGGCGGGGCAAGCGATTGCCAACAGAGGCAGAGTGGGAGAAAGCCGCCCGCGGGGACGATGGGCGGAGCTTCCCCTGGGGCACCGTGTTGCTGCGGGATCGGCTGAATGCCGACAACCGGTTCGGGGGAACGACTCGTGTGGGGAGCTTTCCATCGGGAGCAAGTCCCTACGGCGTGCTGGATATGGCGGGCAATGTATGGGAGTGGGTCGATGACTGGTATGAGCCCTACCTCGGCAGCACGTTTCGCTCCGACCTCTTTGGAAAAAAGTACAAGGTAGTCCGCGGTGGGTCCTGGAATCACCCCGCTGAGGACGCCCGGACATTTCACCGGGGCATCGCGCACCCGGCCAGAGCGATAAGAGTAGTCGGCTTCCGCTGCGCTGCCCCTCCCGGGTAGAGCGTTCTTCTACAGAAGCCCTGGGAGTACGTGTTGGAGTCCCACATAAGCGCGCAGCTCTGCCACGCGTTGGAAAAGTGGGCTTCACAAAGACGTGAATTCAGCGGCGAGAAAAAGACATCACCGTGGATCGCAATAATAAGACGGCGCGGACACCAATCAATATCCCACTGCTGCTCCTGCCGGCCGGCGATCATCATTTGCACCATAGATAAAGCCGGGGCGCACCCGGCCCGAAACGCCAGCGCCAGCACCCAACGAGCGGGTCTCTTGCACTGAGGCTCCAACTGCGCCCATCTCGATGAGTTCCGCCGCGCCCCAGGGCACCTGCTCGGTCAACTTGTAACCCATACCTTGCAGAATTTTCACGGTGTCCGGCGAGAGGCCGTAAGGTTCATAGAACACTTCATCAGGAAGCCATTGATGATGAATGCGAGGTGCATCCACCGCCTCCTGCGGTGCCATGCCATAATCGACGATGTTCATAATGGTTTCGAGGGTGATGGTAATGATTCGCGAACCACCAGGGCTGCCGACCACGAGGAAGATCTTGCCGTCCCGGGTAACCAGAGTTGGGGACATGGAGGAGAGCGGCCTCTTGCCGGGCGCTATGGCGTTGGCTTTGCCCTGAACCAGTCCGAAAAGGTTGGGCACACCTGGCTTCACCGTGAAGTCGTCCATCTCGTTGTTGAGCAAAAAACCAGTACTGGGCGCAACTACGGTGGCGCCGAACGAATCGTTGATGGTGTAGGTGACGGAAACCGCATTTCCCGCGGTGTCAACCACAGAATAATGCGTGGTTTCGGGCTTCTCATGTGGCTCGATGCCCGGCTGAACCGCTTTCGACGGTATTGCTTTCTCCGGATCTATCTTGGTGCGGATGGCGGCTGCATAATCCTTCGACAACAACCGGTCCAGCGGGTTCTTTACGAATGCCGGGTCGCCCAAATACGTGTTGCGATCCATAAAGGCATGGCGCATGGCTTCCACCATCAGGTGAACCGATTGGGCTGAGCGAAACCCGATGGTTTTCAAGTCGTAACCCTCGAAGAATATTGAAGATCTCGCAAATCGTAGTCCCACCCGAACTCGGGGGAGGCGAAGAAATCAGGACGTAGCCTCGGTAGCTACAAGTCAGGGGCGGACCTTCGGTCACGGTGTAGTTGGCGAAATCCTTAGCGGTTAGGATACCGCCATTCGCCTTGCTTGCCTGTTCCACCGCCGTGGGGATTGGCCCTTTGTAGAAACCGTCCGGGCCCTGTTTGGCGATCAACTCCAGTGTGTGCGCCAGATCCTTCTGTATGAGCCGGTCCCCTGGCTGGAATGGTTTGCCGTCGGACCGAAGGAAAATCTTCGCAGCAGCGGGATCCTTTCTGAGTCGATCGACCTTGGTATCAAGAATATCGGTATCGGCGCGATTCAAAATGAATCCATCACGCGCCAGCTTGATGGCGGGAGCCATTACCTTGGCGCGTGACAGCCTGCCGTATTCGGACAAAGCACGATCGAGTCCCATGACCGTGCCCGGAACGCCGGCCGCCAGATACCCATACAGACTGAGATCCTTGATGGGATTTCCTTGTGCATCAAGGTACATGCGCTCCGTTGCGGCTGCAGGCGCCATCTCGCGGAAATTGAGAAAAATGTCTCGTCCATCGGCGAGGTGGATTGTCATAAAGCCGCCACCCCCGATGTTCCCGCAGCAAGGATTCACTACCGCGAGAGCGTATCCGACCGCGACCGCGGCATCGACGGCGTTGCCGCCCTCCTGCAGGATACGTGCGCCCACCGCCGAGGCGTAATGTTGGGACGACACCACCATGCCGTGCTGCGCTTCAACCGCAGGTTGAGAGGCGGCCTGCACCAGCGTCGAAAACCCGATGGTTATCAGCGCCAGCGCGCAAAGTAGGCTCCGGGCTATGTTCATGTTCATGGCTCCTATGCGATCGGGTATGAGCCGGACTTTTCCTTTTGAAATTGAAAACGGCAGCATTATACGCCACTTGTGTTCGTGATATTGGGAACTTTCTTAGCTGCAGTGCCACTGGTTGGCGGCACCCGACAAATTGGCGGACTGAGTCACCGGAGTGAGTTAAACCACTTTGAGGAGATCACTTGTTGGGAAAGTCGGCAAGGCGTTCATCTGGCGCCCATCCCTGAGGATTGGTGTTGCATCTCCGCGGGCGATGAAACGGCCCGGGGAGTCCGATCACGGGCTGGGCTCAATGCCGATTCGGTCGTTTACCGCCTCCCGGAAACGTTGCTTGCAGCCGAGGTAGAGAATGCAGAACCTAAACGACACGCGTAAGTACCGGGCTGCCTGCGAAATGGGCGTGTAGATTGGCGAACGTGAGCTGGCCCATTGCTTCCCGTGTTTCATGCGTGCCACTCGCCAGATGTGGGGTCAAGACTACGTTTTCCATCTCCACCAGTTCCGCCGGTACTTGAGGCTCATTGTCGAATACATCGAGGCCGGCGCCGGCGATTTCTCCCGCGGTGAGCGCCTTAACCAATGCCTCCTGATCCACAACTGATCCTCTTGCGACGTTAATCAGAATTCCCTTTGGCCCCAGCGCAGCCAGGATGCGGGCACCGATGATGCGATAAGTTTCCTTGCCCCCTGGTAATGCCAGCATCAGGAAATCGGCATCTCTGGCCATGGCTTCCAGACTTTCATAAAGACGGTAATCGAGGTTCGGCTTTGGATAGGGATCGTAATAGCCGATTTTCATGCCGAAAGCCAGCGCACGGACGGCAATGGCCTGACCAACGTTTCCCAAGCCAGCAATGCAACAATTCTTGCCGCCCACCTTGGTACTGAGGGGGAACCTGCCTTGCAGCCACTTGCCGGCTCGCACATAGCGATCGGCTTCACAAATCCGCCGAGTCACCGCCAGTAAGAGCGCCAGTGCGGTATCGGCAACGCAGTCGGTCAGGACACCGGGGGTGTTGGTAACAATGAGCCCACGGTGACGCGCGGCCTCGATATCGATTGTCTCGTATCCGACGCCGAATCCCGAAATGATCTCAAGCCTTGGCAGCGCCTGCATCAGAGCGGCGTCGGCTCCAATGATGGCGGTGGTAACGGCTCCTCGAATCGATGCCCCATGCTCCCGCAAGTAGGCATTGCGATCCTGAGCAAGCCACAGTTTATGAACCGTGAACTCCCGTTCGACCGCAGCCATTAGGCTGGGCAAGAGTGGAGCGGTGACAAGGACTTCAACTTTCGCTGTTGACATAAGGGAATTATGCCGCTGCCAAGCTGTATTTCAAAGAACTTATTGACAGATAGTCGTGACTTATGAGATATCTGGCAGGCTCTTATACCGCAAGCGTCTGGTCGGCATTGGTGCCTTTTTTACCTTGGAGTCAGTTCGCTTAACGGACTGTTCAAGAGCGGAACAATACCGCATTCTGCGATGAATGCCAATTTAAGGAGGACCAGAGATGAGACGAACGATTGCTGTGCTCGTTCTCGCCACCCTTTTCGGACACGGCGCCTTCGCGCCAGCAGTTCGACTGGAAGAAGCACCAGGGCGAAACGGTAACATTCCTGTCGTCGAACCATCCCTGGGCGAACGCGGTACTCAAGCACAAGGGCGAGTTCGAGGCGCTGACCGGCATCACGCTGAAATTCGACACTTACCAGGAGCAGCAGATGCGCCAGCGCCTGGTCACGGTCATGAACGCCAAGAGTTCCGAGATTGACGTATTCATGTCGCTGCCCTCGCGCGAAGGCGAACAGTTCGCCAAGGCCGGCTGGTACGCTGACCTGACTCCATTCGTCAAGAATGCGGCCGCCGAGGATTACGGCTTCGCCGACTTCGCTCCCGGCTTGCTCACCCCTCTTATGCACAACGGCAAGCTGACGGGCATCCCTTTGAATATTGAGGCGCCGGTAATCTTCTACCGCAAGGATGTATTCAAGAAGTGCGACGTTACGCTGCCCGCCCGCTGACGGACCTGCCGGCGATGGCTGCCAAACTGAAGGCCTGCAACCCATCGATGGTGCCGTGGACAACCCGCGGCTTGAAGTCCGCACTGCCCTACACTTATGCCGGGTTCCTCCACAATCTTGGCGGCGACTACCTGGACAAGAACCGCAAACCCGCGCTATGCAGCCAGCAAGCGCAGGAGGCGACGGCGCTTTACGCGCGCCTGCTGAAGGATTACGGCCCGCCGGGCTCGATCAACAACAACTTCTATCAGAACACCTCGCTCTACCACGAAGGCAAAGCGGTAATGGCTTTCGATGCCAGCAACGAACTGCGTAGGGTGGTGGAAGGCGGAACATGGCTGAAGGAAACTGGCGTCGCGCTGCTGCCTCCTGCTGTGCGTAACCAACCGGTGCTGATCGGCTGGGGGCTGTCGGTATCGGCGCATTCGAAGAGGTCCGAAGCGGCCTGGTATTTCGTGCAATGGGCTACCTCGCCTGCGATGCAGGCCAAGCTTGCATTGGAAGACATCGCACCGCCGCGCGCCAAACTGGCGAACGATCCTGCCTTTAAGAAGTGGATCGACGCCGAGCCGGTTCGTCGCGAGTGGATGAGCGCCATCCAGCAGGCGGCCAAGACCGGCTCTGGGGAGGTCGGCGTGCCGATCACTGCCAACGTAGCTTCCCGCGACGTCATCGGCGGCATGGTCAACGAGGTGATGCTCGGGCAAAAGACGGTTCCGCAAGCCTGCGCCGACGCCAACAAGGCGCTTGCCGATCTGATGGCCAAGGAGTGAGGTAAGGTGGCAGCAGCAGCAGCCCATTCCACCGCTATCGGCAGTGGGCGCCAGCTTCGTGCGCTCACGGCGCCCGCGGTGATTTTTACGGTGGTGATGATAGCCTTCCCGTTCGCCTACACGCTCTGGCTCTCACTGCACGATGTGGCGATCGGCTCGCCAACCCGCTTCATCGGCGGCGCCAATTATGCCGCCCTGGTGACCTCCGATCCGGTGTTCTGGCAAAGTGTGCGCGTCACGTTTGTCCTGTTCGCGGTCTCCCTTGTCCTGCAGCTCGGCGCGGGCACCTGGATCGCGCTGCTGCTGTACCGCGCCAAGCGGCTGCCGGGCGCGCTGCGCTCCCTGTTGATCTCGCCCTTCGTCATGCCTCCGGTGGTCGTGGGCATGATGTGGTTGGTGATCCTCGACCCCTCGATCGGGGCTGCCAACTTTCTTCTGGAAAAACTCGGGTTGCCGCCGTCGCTTTGGCTCGCCTCGCCGCAGTGGGTAATTCCGACGGTGGCGCTGATTGATACATGGCAGTGGACGCCGTACGTCGCGCTGATTGTGCTCGGAGGGCTACAGTCATTGCCGCCCAATGTGTTCGAGGCGGCGCAGATCGATGGCGCTCAGCGCTGGCGGACATTCTGGCGCATTACGCTGCCGCTGCTCGCACCCACGCTGGTCACGGCGGCGATCCTGCGCAGCGTCGATCTGCTGCGCTTCTTCGACATCATCTACATCACCACCCAGGGCGGGCCCGGCGACGCTCGCACACGCTCAACATCTACGGCTTTCGCCAGGGCTTCGAGTTCTTCGATCTCGGCTATGCAGCGGCGATCATGGTGACGCTTACCGCCATCGTGCTCGGGGCGGTGCTCACCATGATGCGGGCAAGGCGGCACTTCGTCTACTGGAGGGAAATGAGTGAGAAGTGGGTCGATCGCCTCGAGCCATTTGCAGCTTGCGATGGTAGCGCTGGTGGTGCTGGCGCCGGTCGCGTGGATGGTGTTGTCTTCGTTCAAGCCTTCCTCGGAGGTCACGGCATACCCGCCGAAGCTGCTCTTCTCAGCCGACGCTCGACAACTACCGGCAGTTGTTCGGCACAACGCCTTTCGCGCGCTATGCGCTCGAACAGCTTTTGGGTCTCCACGGGCTCGACGCTGATCGGCTTGCTGCTCGGCGTGCCGGCGGCCTTTGCGGTTAGTTGGTCGCGCATTACCTGGCCGGCCACGGTGACGCTGATGGCGCGCATGGCGCCGGGCACCTTGTTCCTGCTGCCGTGGTACCTGCTATTCAGCCAACTCGACCTCATCGGCTCCGCCTGGGCGCTGATCCTGACGCACGCCGTGATCACGATGCCGATCGTGATCTGGGTTCTGCTTCCGTTCTACGACAGTGTTCCGCGCAGCATCTTCGAGGCGGCGCAGGTAGATGGCTGTACGCCGGTCCGAATCCTCGTGCGTATCGCGTTGCCGTTGGTTATGCCCGGCATAACCGTAGCGTCGATCCTGGCTTTCGTGTACTCGTGGAATTATTTCCAGTTCGCGCTGGTGCTGTCCAACTCGGACAGCAAGACCCTGGTGGCGGCGGCCTTCAATTTCATCGGCGAAGGCGCGACCTTCTGGGGCGCACTGATGGCTGCGGCGACCCTGATCACGCTGCCGCCGTTGTTGCTGGCCTTTGTGGTGCAGCGGCGCCTTGTCAGCGGGCTGTCGCTGGGTGCCGTTAAAGGCTGATGCTTTGAACGCGGAGTATAGTAATCGTCATTGGACCAACTATGGCATCCATTACTTTTGACTGCGTCGTCAAACGCTATGGCGACGTCACGGTGGTGCCGGAACTCTCTCTACAGATTTGCGACGGCGAGTTCCTCGTTTTCGTGGGCCCTTCCGGCTGCGGCAAGACCACCCTGTTGCGGATGATCGCCGGCCTCGAACGCATCGACGCGGGCGCGCTGCGCATTGGCGACGACATCGTCAATGATGTGCCGCCGGCGCGTCGTAATGTGGCCATGGTGTTCCAGGACTACGCCCTGTACCCGCACATGTCGGTTCGGCAAAACCTGTCGTTTGGCTTGGAGAACCAGAAGTTGCCGTCCGCGGAAATCGCCCGGCGCGTCGCGCAGGTCGCAGCGATGTTGCAGATCGAACCGTATCTCGATCGCCGGCCGAAGGCACTCTCCGGCGGACAGCGCCAGCGCGTGGCGATGGGGCGGGCGATGGTACGCCAGCCCCGCGCCTTCCTCTTCGACGAACCGCTGTCCAACCTGGATGCCAAGCTGCGCGTTGACGTTCGCGGCGAGATCAAGAAGCTGTTCCACGAGCTGCGCACGACGACGGTGTTCGTCACCCACGACCAAGTCGAAGCCATGACGATGGCCGACCGGATTGTGGTGCTGCAGCAGGGCATGATCCAGCAGGTTGGCACGCCAGCCGAGGTCTACAACCGGCCGGCCAACCGATTTGTTGCCGGGTTTATCGGCACGCCCACCATGAATTTCATCCCGTTGCATCGGAGCGGGAACGAATGGCGTTGGGGACAGCGCCTGCTCGAATTGCCGCAGCACGCCGGCGCGAGTACGACCGGCGCCGTGCTGGGGCTCAGACCCGAGCACTGGGCGGTGACGGCGGATGCGGAGCAGGCATTCCCGATGAAGGTCGAGATCACCGAACCGCTTGGCTC
>CAWFEA010000027.1:0-23216 GCA_963814745.1 uncultured Acidobacteriota bacterium | reverse complement strand
AGCCGAGTCGATTGCCTTTGAAATTTTGCCCGAGGGCGGCTCGCTGCGCGGCGTGTCCGTGCAGAGCGCCGAAGACCTGCGGCGGCTGATCGAGCATCTCGATGGCTTTCCGCTGTCGTTTCGCGCCCGCCAGGCAGCGCGTGCCATCCTCGTGCTCTATCTTGGCGAGTTGAAGGATCCTTCAGCGGTTTCCGGCTCGATCGATTTTGACCCGCTTGGCGACCTTTTGCTGGAAGGCGCAAGTTCGCGCACTCCGCAGGATCTTTTCGTCGATGCCGCCGAGATTTTGAAATTTAGCCGCAAGGCGCCTCGGCTGCGAAACCTCGCGGTCCGCGCCAGCACGTTTGCGGAGGCGGGCGGTACCGTCGTCCAGGAGCTCGCCTTTGCCCTTGCCGCCGGGGTTGAGTATCTTTTCGAACTCAGCGAGCGCGGGCTCGACATCGACGAAATTTGCGCGAAGATTTTCTTTGTCTTTGCCGCCGGCTCCAACTACTTCTTTCAGATCGCGAAGCTGCGCGCCTTCCGCATGATGTGGGCAGAGGCGGTCGCACAATTCAAGCCGGAGCACGCGGAGTCGTCCAAGGCGGTCATTGAATGTGTCACCGCGCGCTGGGGAATCACGGCTTACGCGGCGCATAACAATTTGCTGCGCGGCACCACCGAAGCCATGTCGGCCGCGGTCGGCGGTTGCGACAGCATCGAGGTCACGCCGTTCGACGCCGCTTTGAAGCCCTCCGATGATTTCTCCCGCCGCCTAGCCCGCAACACCCAGGTGATTCTCAAGAAGGAAGCCTATCTGGACCGGGTCGCCGATCCCGCCGGTGGTTCTTACTATGTGGAGGCGCTGACCGACTCGCTGGCGCGCGACGCCTGGAAGCTCTTTCAGCAAGTGGATGCCAATGGCGGATTCCTCAGATCCATGCGGTCCGGTTTCGTGCAGCAGGAGATCGGCAACTCCCGCCGGCAGAAAGACGAGGCCATCGCCGCCTGCCGCCGCAGCCTGCTGGGAACGAATCAGTATCCGGAACTGGACGAGCATGTGCTCGACACGCTGGATCGAGAACGGCAACGTCACCGTGCTGCGTACGACCGGCGTCAAGCCGGCTGCTTCGCCCTCCGATTTGGCAAGCCAGTTTGCCAAGGGCCTGACGCTGGGCGATTGCCTGGCTCCCGCCCCTGCGGCGTTTCAGGTCGAAAAGCTCGCGCCCTATCGCGGGGCGGAGCCCTTCGAGCGGTTGCGTCTGCGCACCGAGCGGCAGGCCGCCGAGAGCGGTCACCGGCCGCGCGTGCTGCTGCTCGAGTACGGCGACCTCAAGATGCGCAAAGCCCGCGTGGCCTTCAGCATGAACTTTTTTGCCGCAGCAGGCTTTGAGATCGTGACTGCTTTCGCCGAAACTGATCCTGCCGACGCCGCCAGGGTGATTGGCGAGCGCAAACCGGACCTGGTGGTGCTGTGCAGCGCCGACCCGCAATACCCGGCCATGGCGCGGCCGCTCATCGAATTACTGCGGCAAGCGAAAGCGATTCCGGTGATCGTTGCCGGTTATCCCAAGGACGACATCGAACAACTTCAGCGCGACGGAGTTGCCGATTTTATCCACATTCGCAGCAACGCCTTGCAGGTGCTGACGCGCTGGCAGCAGCACTTCTACCCCGGCAATCCAACAACGGGGCTCGCCGGGGACCCGAGGAAGTGAGGGATTAGCCATATGCGGCCTGATTTCAGCAGAATTGAGTTGCCGAATACCAACGGTGGCACCCATGCCTCGTCCGGCCCAATCGCATCCGCGCGCGAGGCGGGCGCCCGCCCCTGGCTGACGCCGGAACACATAGAGGTCCCCGGGTTCTTCACCCGCCGGGTGCTGGAAGAGATGGAGCACCTCGAATACGCCGCCGGCATTGCGCCCTTCCTGCGCGGCCCGTACTCGACGATGTTTGTCACCCGGCCGTGGACGATCCGCCAGTATGCCGGCTTTTCGACGGCCGAAGAGTCGAATGCCTTTTACCGCCGCAATCTTGCCGCCGGGCAAAAAGGACTCTCGGTCGCCTTCGATCTGCCGACCCATCGCGGATACGACAGCGATCACGAACGTGTGCCCGGCGATGTGGGCAAAGCCGGCGTGGCCATCGACTCGATCCTCGACATGAAGATTCTTTTCAGCCAGATCCCGCTGGATCAGATGTCGGTGTCGATGACCATGAACGGCGCGGTGCTGCCGATCATGGCCTTCTATATCGTCGCCGCCGAAGAGCAGGGCGTGCCGCCGGAAAAGTTGAGCGGAACCATCCAGAACGACATCCTCAAGGAGTTCATGGTCCGCAACACCTACATCTATCCGCCGGCGGCTTCGATGCACATGATCGGCGACATCTTCCGCTACTGCTCGGAGAAGATGCCGAAGTTCAACTGCATCAGCGTCAGCGGCTACCACATGCAGGAGGCCGGGGCCACCGCCGACCTTGAACTGGCCTATACGCTCGCCGACGGCGTCGAATATCTGCGCACCGGGATTAAGGCCGGCCTTTCGGTCGATGACTTTGCCCCCCGGATTTCCTTTTTCTGGGCGATCGGCATGAACCATTTCATGGAGATCGCCAAGATGCGCGCCGCACGCGTGCTCTGGGCCAAGCTGGTCAAGCAGTTTGCACCCAAGAACGTGAAGTCGCTGGCGCTGCGCACCCACTCGCAGACCTCCGGCTGGAGCCTGGCCGCGCAGGATCCTTTCAACAACGTCGTCCGCACCTGCGTGGAGGCAATGGCGGCCGCGCTGGGCCACACCCAGTCGCTGCATACCAATTCCCTGGATGAAGCCATCGCGCTGCCGACGGACTTCTCCGCCCGCATCGCGCGCAACACCCAGCTCTACCTGCAACAGGAGACGGAGATCACGCGGGTCGTCGATCCCTGGGCCGGTTCTTACTATGTTGAAAAGCTCACCCATGAGCTGATTCACCGCGGCTGGGAACTGATCAGCGAAGTGGAGCAGCTCGGCGGTATGGTGAAGGCCATCGAGGCGGGCATTCCCAAAATGCGCATCGAGGAGGCTGCCGCCCGCAAGCAGGCCCGGGTCGACTGCGGCACCGACACCATTGTCGGCGTGAACGCTTACCGGCTCGAAAAGGAAGCCCCGCTGGCTACTCTCGAAGTGGACAACAGCGCGGTTCGCGAGGCCCAGATACGGCGGCTCAAGCAGCTTAAGGCGGAGCGTAATTCGGGCGAAGTCGAGCGGGCGCTGGCGGCGCTTACCGAATGTGCGCGGACGGGTGAGGGCAATCTGCTGGCGCTGGCCGTCGATGCCGCCCGCAAGCGCGCCACCCTGGGCGAAATTTCCGACGCGCTGGAGAAGGTCTGGGGCCGCTATCAGGCGGTCATCCGTTCCATCTCCGGCGTCTACTCGGCGGAGAGCCAAATGGACAAGGAATTTCAGAACGCACGCCACATGGCCGACGAGTTTGCCAAGACCGAAGGCCGCCGGCCGCGAATCCTGGTGGCCAAGATGGGGCAGGACGGCCACGACCGCGGCGCCAAGGTTATCTCCACGGCGTTCGCCGACCTCGGCTTCGACGTCGATATCGGACCGCTCTTCCAGACGCCGCGCGAGGTGGCGCGGCACGCCGTCGAGAACGACGTTCACGTGCTCGGCGTCTCCACCCTCGCGGGCGGGCACAAGACGCTGGTTCCGCAGGTCATCGAAGAACTCAAGGGATTGGGCCGCGAAGACATTCTGGTGGTGGTGGGCGGGGTGATTCCGCCGCAGGATTTCCAGTTCCTCTACGATGCCGGAGCCACCGGCGTCTTCGGTCCCGGCACGATTATTCCGGTGGCGGCGCAGAAGATTCTGCGGGTGCTGATCGGCGCCGCGGTGGAAGACAAAGCGTAACGGCGGGCGAGCGAGGTCGGGGAAGTCAGCCAAATCAGCACGATCCATCGGGGATACACCTACCGGGGAACCGCTCCATCCGGGAGTTGCTCTCGATGGTGTGTCCGCGATCCCCGCAATACTCCTACTCTCAAACCACTCCAGGAGGTAAACTCTGAGCCGGAGTTTCCGTCAAGTCTGACGCGCCATGCACAACGCGAAACCATAAGCCGGCGGGAGGGATTCGAAAAATGTATCGCAGCAAAAGAATCTTAAATAAGCCCGAGTGGTGTATGAACCGCAGCGTCTTTAAATCTCTTGGTTATTCGAACGACGATCTGGATAAGCCGATCATCGGCGTCGCCAATGCCTGGAATGATCTGGTTCCGGGGCACGCCAACCTGCGGCAGTTGGCGGAGTGGGTTCGCAAGGGGGTTTATAAAGCCGGCGGAACGGTTTCCGAATTCGGCGTGATCGGCGCCTGCGACGGCACCGCACAGGGGCACGTCGGCATGCACTTCATCCTGCCCTCGCGGGAATTGATCGCCAACGATATCGAAGTCATGGTCGAGGCCCATCAACTGGATGCGATCGTTCTGCTAGGCTCTTGCGACAAGATTGTTCCCGGCATGCTGATGGCGGCGGCGCGGCTGGAAATCCCCGCCATCTTTGTCGCCGGCGGCCCCATGTTGGGCGGCGTCGTCTTCGACGACCGCAAATCGGATCTGACGACCATGTCGGAGGCCCTGGGCATGCTGAAGAACCAGGCAATCAACCGAGAGACTTACGAAGGCCTGGAAGATATCTGCGTGCCAACCTGCGGCTCCTGCGCGTTTCTGGGGACGGCCAACACGATGTGTTGTCTCGCCGAAGCCATGGGGATGTCGCTTCCCGGCTCGGCCTTGATTCCGGCGGTTTATGCCGACCGGCTCAGGATCGCCGAAGAGAGCGGCAAGGCGATCGTCAATCTGGCAAAGAACGGGGTGAAGGCCAGGGACATCATCACCATGGAGTCGTTGCGCAATGCGGTGCGCGTGCTGATGGCGATTGGCGGCTCGACCAACGCCGTCCTGCACCTGACGGCGGTGGCCGCGGAGATTGGGATTTCCGCCGAGGAAATGATGGACGTCTACGACTGCTGCAGCGAGACCACACCGCAGGTGGCCAAGGTCAATCCGGCGTCGAAGTATGACATGGAAGACTTCTTCAAGGCGGGCGGCATTCCCCAGGTCATGCAGGAGATCAAGTCGTTGTTGCACCTGGAGTGCCGCTCGGTAAGCGGCGCGACCATTGGGGGAAACCTGGAGCACTTCCGGGGGCAATTCCCGGTCAATCGCGAGGTCATTAAACCCATGAGCCAGCCTTTCAGCGCGCTCAGGGGATTGGCTATCCTGAAGGGCAACTTGGCCCCGGACACGGCGGTGACCAAGCCCGCCGCCATCGATCCCTCGATGTGGAAGTTTACCGGCACGGCGCGCGTCTTCGATTCCGAGGAGCAGGCCGAAGAAGCCATCCTGGCGGGGAAAACCCGGGAAGGCGACGTGGTCGTAATTCGCTACGAAGGGCCGAAGGGCGGGCCGGGCATGCGTGAAATGTATAAGGCGATGAAATATATTTACGGCATGGGACTGGCGAAGAAGACCGCTCTGATTACCGACGGCCGCTTCTCCGGGACCAACAACGGTTGCTTCGTCGGACACATTTCGCCGGAAGCCGCCGAAGGCGGGCCGCTGGCGATCGTCGCCGAGGGCGATACAATTACCATCGACATACCGGCCAAGAACTTGCAGTTGCACGTAAGCGAGCAGGAAATCGCGTCTCGCTTGAAAAGCTGGAAGAGGCCGGAGCCGAAGTTCACCAAAGGGTATCTGGGCCTGTACACGAAGCTGGCTTCGTCGGCGGCCAGCGGCGCGGTGCTGCGGATGGAATAGCGAGGCGATTCAGCTTTCGCCCATGCGTCTGAAATTTAGAACGCGGAACTTCTTTGAACGGAGTTTTTGATTGCAAGGGGATGAAACTCTCTTTGTCCGGCCCGGCGTCGAGCCGCCCGAGGACATAAGGTTCACGGGCGTGCGCCGTCGCCGGCGCCTGGCGCTTTCCGAGTACGTCGAAGGCATTGTGCGCGGCGATCGCATCGCGCTCGCCCGTGCCATTACCCTGATTGAGAGCTCGCGCGGCGAAGACGCCGAGCTGGCTCAGCAAATCATCGACGCCTGCCTGCCCCGCGCGGGAGATTCCATTCGCGTCGGCATCACCGGTGTCCCCGGCGCCGGCAAGAGTAGCTTTATCGAGACGCTTGGCAATTACCTGATCGGCAAGGGGGACCGGGTCGCGGTGCTGGCGGTCGATCCCAGCAGCGAACGCTCGGGCGGCAGCATCCTCGGCGACAAAACTCGCATGGAGCGGCTGGCCAACAGCGAAATGGCTTTCATACGCCCTTCGCCCGCCGGCGGCTCGCTCGGCGGCGTCGCTCGCCGCACCCGCGAAACCATGATCCTGTGCGAAGCCGCGGGCTTTCATACCGTGCTCATTGAAACCGTGGGCGTGGGCCAGTCGGAAACGCTGGTTCATGGCATGGTCGATTTTTTTCTCTTGCTCATGATTGCCGGCGCCGGCGACGAACTCCAGGGCATCAAGCGCGGAATCATCGAGATGGCCGACCTGCTCGCGATCAACAAAGCCGACGGGGATAACGTTCAACCCGCCGAGCGCGCCAAATGCGACTTTGCCCAGGCGTTGCACCTGTTTCCCGCGCGCGAAACCGGATGGACGCCCGCGGCCGTTACCTGCTCGGCCACCACCGGCGCAGGCATCTCCGACGTCTGGAAGGTGGTGCTGCGCCACCGCGCGCAGATGCAGGCCAGCGGCTGGTTCGAGCAGAACCGCCGACAGCAGCGGCAAAGTTGGCTGCGGGAAGCGGTGCGCAATCAATTGCTGGAACAGTTCCGGCATGACGAGCGCGTCAAAGCCGCCCTGCCCGAAATCGAAAAGAGCGTGCGCGACGGCGGGCTCTCGGCGATGCGTGCCGCCCGAACCCTGATCGAAAAATTCAGAGGCAAGTAATTCAGCGCAAGCCAATAGCGAAACTCGAACCGTCGCAGCTTCTTGTATTCAGTACTCCGGGATTAGAATTTAATCTCTGGAGGCCGTATGACTGACTCCGGGCATTGCCGGCCGAATATTGTTTTTTTCGGACTCTTCTGCGCGCTCGTCCTGCTCGCGTCCTGCACGTCCAAACCGAAAGAGGTTCAACGATACCCCATCGAGGGCCGGGTTATCGCCGTTGACCAAGGGAAAAAAGAGATCACCCTGCAACACCGGGAAATCCCGGGTTTCATGAAGGCCATGACCATGCCGTTCCGGGTTCAGGACAGTTGGGTTTTCAACGTGGCGCGGCCGGGAGATGAGTTGCACGGCACGTTGGCGGTTAGCGCCGACGAGGCCCACATCACCGAGGTCTCCATCAACCAGAGCGCGACGACGTCGGCGGCCAGTACAACTTCGGCGGCGCACTTGCCGCAGGTTGGCGAAGCGGTGCCTGATTTTTCGTTTGTCGATCAGAATGGCCGCGGCGTGCACCTGCACCAGTTTCGCGGAAAGTCTTTGCTGCTGACCTTCATCTACACGCGTTGCCCGCTGCCGGACTATTGCATTCGCATGAGCAACAACTTTGGCCAGCTTGCCAAAAGTCTGAAACAGTCCGCGCCGGCTGTTTATGGCCGTTTGCAACTGCTTAGCATCAGCATCGATCCGGAATATGACAAGGCCGCCGTGCTGCTGCGCTACGGCAAGGCTTATGCCGGCGACGTCGATCCGAAGTTCGAGCACTGGCGATTCGTCTCCGGCACGCCCGACGAAACCCGCAAGGCGGCCGACTTTTTTGGCCTGCTACGTCCCCGAAAATGGACAGATCGTGCATTCGCTGCGGACCGTGCTGGTGGCGCCCGACGGCAAGATCGCGGCGCAATATCCGGGCAATGAGTGGACGCCCGGCGAAGTCGAAGCAGAGCTGAAGGCAATCATTTCACATTGAATGGGGCAACATTTCGGAAGACCGTTTCAAGTTGCAAGTTGCAGGTTTCACGCGCCGGGTTCGTGAACCCTGAAACGTGAAACCGGGCTTGCTTCGCCTGTGGAATAATGGATGCTTGGGCAGCAAGGCTCCAGGTGATGCCGCGGGCGGCGCACTGGTAACGGAGGGGCCGATCAACATGGAAGAACGCGAATTTTACGATGAGCGGCAGGAAACCCGGAAGATGACTTTGACGTGTCCGCATTGCCGTCAAAGCGCCGAATACGATCTCTCCTTTATGGTGCGCACCAAGAAGCGCACGCTGTCGCCGAGAGCCGACGAGCGCGACCGGGCGCGGTTTGCCAAAGCCCGCTCTTACATGGTTCGGCGAGAAGACTTGATGGGCTGCAAGAATGTCCGCTGCCGCAAACGCTTTGAAGTTTCCGGCGTGCAGTCGGTGGCGTTTCTGGATTAGGGCTTGCCGTGCGCTGGTGACGGCTGAGCTTTCGAAGTTGCTCTTTTTTTCGGTATACTCATCGGTTCGTGGACCGTGTCTTTGGCGGGCCTGCTCTTATCTATTCTTTTTTGTCCATCGACCTGTTCCGGCGGAGCCGCCCAGGATGCGTTGTGGGCGCCGCTTCCAGCCGGAGCCGGCGAAGAGAGGTGCTCGGTTGAAGATCCTGGTTTGCATTAAACAGGTACCGCAAAAAGATGTTCCGCTGAAGTTAAACGAGAGCGGCACGTGGATTCGCGACGACGTGTCGTATGAAGTGAACGAACCCGATGCCTACGCCCTCGAAGAGGCATTGCGCCAGCGCGAAAAGCACGGCGGGGAAGTCGTGGTCATCACCGCCGGACCGGCGCGCGCCCTGCAGGTTTTGCGCGAAGCCCTGGCCAAAGGCGCTAATCGCGCCATCCACCTGGAAGATGATCGCTTTGTCACCCTCGATCCGCTGAATCTCGCCAAGGCCCTGGCCGCGGCCGTCAAGGACGAGCAGTTCGATCTCATCTTCACCGGCTTGCAGTCCGACGATTACGGCTTCGCGCAGACCGGCGTGCTGCTGGCCGAATTGCTCGGCTGGCCGCATGCAACCATCATTATGCAGATCGAAAAGAAGGATGGCGGCATTCGCGTCAAGCGGGAGTTGGAGAGCGGTTTCTTCCAGTATGTGGACATGCCGCTGCCCGCGGTGCTGGCCATTCAGTCGGGAATCAACAAACTCAGGTACGCGACCCTGATCGGCATCAAGCAGGCCAAGACCAAGCCCTTGCGTAAGGTGACGTGGGACGAGATCAGCTCCGCCGTAGGCGAATCGCTGCAGAAAGTGGAGCGCCTTTACGTTCCGCAAAAGTCGAAATCGACCGAGTACCTCGTGGGGTCGCCGGCCGAAATTGCCAAGAAGCTGGTCGACAAGCTGCGCAACGAAATTCGGGTATTGTGAACCGCCGTATCAGCGGCCGCTGCCGGCAAGGCGGTCGCTTTTCTCCTGCGCGTGATGGCATCTAAAACGGCAGGAGAAATAACATGCAGGAGACGATCAAGACGTACGATGCCGGCCGTCGTTTGCGGCGTTTCAACGGCTAGAGAATCGCCGGTGGTTGCAAGTTTCACCAACCCGCCCGCCCTCGTGAAACGCGCAACGGGAAGCGGTTGGGATGGAGTCCGCGTGTGACGATCGTGGAAAATCCTGAACAGAAGCGGGAAACGGCAACCAGCCTTATGATCATGGGCTGGATTTGCTGGGGATTTGTTTTGCTGGTCATGTTTTTCAATCCGGCCGCCATGCGCCTGGGGCGGTTGGGAATGGTCTACGCGGCTCTCGTTCTGGCCGCAGCGGGACTGGTGCTGAACATTATCGGTTATCGCCTGCGCTCGCGTGCGCGCCTTTCACCCCCCGACGCGAAAAGCGCGCATCGCGGGGACCCCGGTTTGCCGGGTAAGAGAAGTTGAGGGAGAGAGATGGATACGATTCTGGTCGTCGTCGAACAGCGTGAAGGCAAACTGAACCGCGTCTCGTGGGAGACGCTTACTGGAGCGCAGGCCGTCGCCGCGCAGACCGGCTGGACGGTCGAGGCCGCCGTCGTCGGCCACAACATCGGCGCCATCGCCGGCGAGGTCGCGGCCAAAAAAGTCGCCAAGGTCTACGCCATCGAGAGCGAAAAGCTCGCCCGTTACACGCCTGACGGCTTTGCCGCGGCGCTCAAGCAATTCATCGCCCAGCGCCAGCCCAAACTCGTGCTCATGCCGCACACCTACCAGGTGCGGGATTTCGCGCCCAAGCTCGCCACTTCGCTCGGCGCGGCCCTGGTTCCCGACTGCATCGGCTTCAAGTATGAAAATGGCAAGCTGCTGCTGGTGCGGCAGATTTTCCAGGGCAAGTTCACCGCCGATGTCGCGGTCAGCGGCGGCGGACCGTGGTTCGCCAGCTTCCAGACGGGAGCGTTTCGCGCCGACCAGGTGCAGGAGGGAGCGTCGCCCGCCGCGGTTGAAACCGTGCAGGCGCAGATTGCCGATGGCGTGATTCGCACCCGGCCGGAGGAGCCGTTCAAGGAAGCCAAGCAGGCGGTCGACCTTACCCAGGCCGAGGTCATTGTGTCAGTAGGCCGCGGCATCAAGGAGCAAAAGAATCTCGAAATGGCGCAAAAGCTGGCCGAAGCGCTGGGCGGTGAAATCGCCGCTTCGCGTCCTATCTGCGATAACGGCTGGCTGCCCATGGAGCGCCAGGTCGGCTCGTCCGGGCAGACGGTCGCGCCCAAACTCTACCTTGCGCTCGGCATCAGCGGCGCCATCCAGCACATTGTCGGCATGAAGGGATCGCGCACGATCATCTCCATCAACAAGGACAGCGAAGCGCCGATCTTCGAAGTCAGCGACATCGGCATCGTCGGCAACTTGTTCGAGATCGTGCCGCCGCTGATTGAAGAAGTGAAAAAGGCGAAGGGGTAGGAGCCTGATCGTTTGAAGCGTGGCACCATCGCGGTCGGCCAGCCTAGCACTGGACGTGCCAATAGATGAAGAAGCTCTCCGATCTAATTCCGAACTACGAGGATGTCTTGCGCTTAGAGCCGGAGCAACTCGCGGGACCTCTTCTCGAAATTCTGCTCGAAATAGACGGTGGCGACCGGCAATACCTGCACCGCAGCAACTTTTTCGGCCAAGGTGCTACCCTCATTCAGGGCTATCCAATCGCGCATGGCGGCGAAGTCATACAGGCGATGATCGAGGCATGGATGTGGCTTGAGCGTGAAGGGTTTCTTATTCCTCGCTCGGGTAATGGTCAATATGGTTGGCTCGACCTGAGCCGTCGCGCTATGCGGGCTGCAAATCGTAACGGTGTGGCCGTTTATCGGAAAGCGAATCTGCTCCCGTTTACTGAATTGCACCCTCGAATTAGTTCGAGTGTGTATCCCATGTTCCTCAGGGGCGATTACGACACTGCTGTTTTTCAGGCATTCAAGGAAGTCGAAATCGCCGTCCGAAATGCGGCGAAGCTCGGCAATGATCGAGTGGGCTGCCCCCTTATGAGAGATGCATTTAATCCGAAAGGCGGGCCGCTCTGCGATTCCCAGGAAGTGGCGGGAGAGCGACAAGCTTTGATGGATCTATTTGCGGGAGCGATCGGGTATTTCAAGAACCCCGGAAGCCATCAAGAAGTAGAGCTGAGTCCAGTAGAAGCAGCCGAAGCGATAATGCTCGCGAGTCACTTACTGAGGATTGTCGATTCTCGCGCCAAAAGCTAAGCCCCGACCCAAACATTGGGGCTATTTAGAATTGTGCTGCCGTTTCGTTACTCTGAAACTGAAACGAGAAACGTGAAACGATGATAGTCTTCCGCAAGCCCATTCCCGATGTCGAGCACCCGCTGATGGAAGCGGACGTGGCTATCGTCGGCGGCGGTCCCGCCGGCCTGGCCTGCGCGTTGCGTCTGGCGCAACTCATCGATGAGCACAACACCGCTCATCCCGACGCCGCCATCTCGAAAGAGAATATTTATGTCCTGGAGAAGGCGCGCGAACTTGGCCAGCACTCGCTGAGCGGCGCCCTGCTCGACCCGCGTTCGATGAACGAGCTGCTGCCCGGCTGGAAGGACGAGGCGCCAATCGAGTCGGAAGTGACCAGCGAGGCGGTTTACTTTCTCACCCGCCGCTCGAAGTTCAAGGCTCCCGTCACTCCGCCTCCGCTGCGCGATCACGGCAACTATGTCATCTCGCTAAACCGCTTCGTCAAATGGCTCGGCGCCAAGGTTGAGGAGACCGGCATCACCATCTTTACCGGCTTTGCCGGCAGTGAGCTGTTGCTTGAAGATGGCAAGGTCGCGGGCGTGCGCACCGACGACAAGGGCGTCGACCGGCAGAACCAGCCCAAGTCGAACTTCGAGCCCGGCTACGACTTGAAGTCGAAGATTCTCATCCTGGCCGAAGGTCCGCGCGGTTCACTCACCAAGCAACTGATGGGGCGCTTCGAGCTCGGCCGCGACCGCAATCCCATGACCTACGGCGCCGGTGTGAAAGAGCTCTGGGAAGTTCCTTCGGGGCGCATTGGACGCGGTCAGGTCATCTACACCATGGGTTGGCCCCTGACCACGCGCGAGTACGGCGGTGCCTGGATTTACGGCGGCAAAGATAACGTGGTCTCGCTCGGGTTCGTCACCGGACTCGATTACCCGGACCCGCGCACGGACCCGCAGCACGTGCTGCAATCCTTCAAGCAACATCCCTTTGTCCGCGGCCTGCTCGAAGGCGGCAAGATTGTCCGCTACGGCGCTAAGACTCTGCCTTACGGCGGATGGTGGGCGATGCCGCCGCTCGGGGGCGATGGCTGGATGATCGTCGGCGACTCGGCCGGCTTCCTCAACGCGCAGCGCTTGAAAGGCATTCACCTGGCCATCAAGAGCGGCATGCTGGCCGCGGAGACCGCTTTCGAGGCACTACGGGCCAATAATTTTTCCGCCGCGCAATTACAGACGTTCAAGCAAAAGGTTGACGCCAGTTGGATCAAGCGCGAGCTTTACCCGGTGCGCAACTTCCACCAGGGATTCGAGGGCGGCCTGCTGCAAGGACTGGCGCACGCGGCGCTGCAACAGATCACGGGCGGCCGCGGCCTGATGGAGCGCTACCCCGCCCACGCCGGCCACCAACGCATGCGCACCCTGGCCGACTCACGCGGCTGGGATCAGCCCGAGCAGATTACCGGCTGGGCCAAAGGCGACGGCAAGCTGACCTTCGACAAGCTGACGGACCTTTACTACTCCGGCACCCGCCACGAGGAAGACCAGCCCGCACACCTTATCATCCAAGATACCGACATCTGCAACACGCGCTGCACCCGCGAGTTCGGAAACCCCTGCCAGTTCTTTTGCCCGGCCAATGTCTATGAGATGGCCGATTCGGCGACTCCAGGGGCGAAAGAAATTCACCTCAACCCGTCCAACTGCGTGCATTGCAAGACCTGCGACATCATGGACCCCTACGAGATCATCACCTGGGTTCCACCGGAGGGCGGCGGCGGCCCCAATTACGACGGCATGTGAGGATTGGGAGCCCTAACCGACGATGGCGAAGGCCCGCCGGGCGCTTTCTTCCTGTTACTTCCTGCCCGACGATCCGAATCCTCCTGCGTTGCGGCTCGACTCCGCCAACTCGTCAACAATTTCAACCGGCGTGGTCAGCACCGGATAAGGAATCAGATTGGCGAGTTTATCGCCGGCATGGATTTCGGCCGGCCGCTGGCTAAGGTTCTCGATCAACACCTTGATTTCGCCACGATAGCCGGCATCGATGACGCCTCCGGTGAGCACCATGCGCCGCGCGGCCAGCGATGACTTGTCGCGCAACAACGCGCCTAAGGGCTCGCCCGCAGCGCTGGTCAGTTCGATGGCGATAGCGGTGGGCACGACGCCATTTCCCCGCGGCACGATGGTCACGTCCTCGGCGGCGTAGATGTCATAGCCCAGGTCTTCGCCCGGATGCGCAATCGTCGGCACCTTGGCTCCGGGCCGGAGCAACTTTACTTTGAGCATGAGAAGAATGTATCAGCCGGCGCTTCTGCTTTCCAGCACTTCAGGCTGACTTGGCGAGTGCGATGGTTCAGCGTGCGCTTCGGGCACCGGCGGCTCTGACCACCACCCGGCGCCCGACGATCTCGTAATTCCCCCCGATGACGATACGAATCGCTTCCGTGTAGGCCTGGTGCTCCTGCTCCAGGATGCGCGCGGCCAGCGTGTGCTCGTCGTCATCCGGCAGCACCGGCACGGCGCGCTGCACGATGATCGGCCCGTGGTCGAGGTGCTCGTCAACGAAGTGGACGCTGCAACCGCTGATTTGCACACCGTAGTCAAAGGCCTGCTTCTGGGCCTCCAATCCGGGGAACGCGGGCAGCAAAGAGGGATGGATGTTGAGAATGCGCTGCGGAAATTGCTGAATGAACCAGGGCGACAGAAGCCGCATGTAGCCGGCCAGCACGACCAGTTCCACGTTGGCCAGGCGCAGTGCGGCCACGACATCGCGGTCGTGCTCTTCCCGCTGGCGGCCTTTGCTGGGGATGACCAGAGCGTTGAGCCCGCGGCGGCGGGCGCTTTCAATGCCCGCGGCATCGGCGCGGTTCGAGATGACGATGGCGATCTTCGACGCCAGCCGGCCGGCGTCGATGTTATCGGCGATGGCCTCGAAGTTGGAGCCGCGGCCGGAGAGAAGAATGCCAAGATTCATAAGAGCAGATGCGCTTTCTTGAAGCAGTCCTCAGGTTGCCGACCCCGCCGAAGAATCGTTCACGCTAAGTCATTCCGAGCGGCCGGCGCTCAAGAGCCGGGGTGGAGTTTACGAGTACTGCACTTTGCGGTCGCCCTTGACGATGCGGCCGATCACGTACGCTTTTTCGCCGATGCGCTCGAGGATGCTCTGCACCTTCTTGAATTTCTTGGGCGAGATCACCAGCAGCATCCCGATGCCCATGTTGAAGGTGCGCATCATCTCCGCCGGCTCGATGTTGCCGAGCTTGCGCAGGTGCTCGAAAATCGGCAGGACGGGCCACGTCCCCATTTCGACCAGCGCGGCGGTGCCTTTGGGCAACACCCGAGGCAGGTTTTCGGTGATGCCTCCGCCGGTGATGTGCGCCATGGCGCTGATGGTATCGGCCTCGATGAGGCGGCGGAGAATTCCCCAATAACTGCGATGCTGTTTCATCAGCTCGTTGCCGATTTTTCCCTTAATCTCGCTGACGTAGGACTCGGGGGAGTATCCGGCATGGGAAAACAGCAGCTTGCGGGCGAGCGAATAGCCGTTGGTGTGCAGTCCGCTGGAAGGCCAGGCCCAACAGGATATCGCCCACCTCCACGGCCTTGCCGGTGATGATGTGGTCGCGCTCGACGACGCCGACGATGAACCCGGCCAGATCGTATTCCTGCGGCGGGTAAAAGCCCGGCATCTCGGCCGTTTCGCCGCCGATGAGGGCGCAGCCGTTGTGCTTGCAGGCTTCGGCCACGCCGGTGATGATCTTCTCGGCCACCTGCGGATCGAGCTTGCCGACGGCCAGGTAATCCATGAAGAAAAGCGGGGTTGCACCCTGCACGATGATGTCGTTGACGCAGTGGTTTACCAGGTCGCCGCCGACGGTGTGGTGCAGGTTCATCTCGAAGGCAAGCTTCAGCTTGGTGCCGACGCCGTCGACGCTGGAGACCAGGACCGGGTCCTTGAATTTTTTCTTGTCGACCTGAAACAGACCGCCGAATCCGCCAATTTCGCTGAGCACGCTCTTGTTGAACGTGCGGTGCGCCAGATACTTTATGCGTTGCTTGGTGCGATTGGCTTGCTCAATGTCGACGCCGGCATCGGCGTAAGTAAAGCTTTTCTGTTCCTGTTCCATAGCTCTGCGCCAAGCCAAACTTATGGGTGCTCTTCTGTGTGATCAAGACGTGAATCGAAATTGTACCATTGTCTCAGCAGCTTTCGATTTTTCGGGGTCAAGAACCGCGGCTGAGGCCTGGTCTTTGGGCGATGCCGGCGAGACCGTATCGGCCCGCGTTGGCAACGCTATTTAGCCGGGGCGGCTTTGGCCGGGGGCGCTGGCGCGCTGATGATGACGATCGAGTCGGCGCGGGCGAAATGCGGCTGCCCGTTTTGCATCTCGAGCTTGATCATGTCGAGCTGGAGTTTGGTGCCGTTCACCCGCACCTGGCAATAGTGATAAGTGGGGCCGGGCTGCCGGTATCCATCCGAGGGTTCGCGTGGGACGGCGTACGGCGTCGCTCCGCCGCCCCGGTCACGATGTAGGTCACACCATGGCGGTCGTAGCGCTCGTAGTTATGGACGTGGCCGCTAAACACGATGAAGTGCGGCCGAGTCTTGAGCTGCCGATCTTCCAGCATCTTGGCCAGCGCCTGCTCGCGCGCCCGCGCCGTATGGCCGCCCCCGCCTAGAAAACCTTCCTTGGAATGGGTGTAAGGCGGGTGATGCAGCAGGAAGAAGACAAACTCGACATCGCCGGGAAGGTGATCGAGTTGACTGGCCAGCCACTGTCCCTGGGCGCCGGTGGTCTCGTCTTGCGAGCTGTCCAGGACCAGCGTGAGGGTGTCGCCGGCCCGCAGGGAGTAATAGCGGCTGTCTTTCAGCTCAGGGAAGCGCCGGAAATAATTCTCGAGACCGGCCGCGGCGTCCTGGTAAAGCTCGTGATTGCCGATGGTCGGGAAAAGCGGCAGTTTGGCGTCGGCCCAAGGTTTGGTTTCGGCATCCCAAACGGCCCAGTCGGCAGGGTTGTCGCCGCGCAGCACCAAGTCGCCGCTGAGCAGAAGAAAGCTTGGCTTGATGGATGCAATCTGGTTGACCAGAGCCCGGCGGTACTGCGGATTGCTGGGCGCGGTGTCAGTCGGATTGGTGAACCTGATATCGCCATAAACGACAAACTGGAAGGGGCCTTTGACGGGAACCTCCAGCGCCGCTGGGGGTTGCTGGCTCCAGCCGGAAGCGGTCAAGAACAAGACGAAAGATACCAGCCCGACGGCGAAGAATTGGCGCGTGCTTTGGCAATGCCGCGGGCGGGGAGAAGGATAAGAATCCGCCAAAGACCGTGTCACAATTGAAATAGTATAGACTAAATTATTGAAAACACAAGGGCGATGCTCACTGTGCGAGTGCCCCGGACGGTGATACTCTGAAAGAGACAGAAGCGAACAACCTGGTTGTTACGACAACGCGGTCGGCGGTTCACTGGCATAGCAGCATGGTGGGCCGAGCCGGGTTTTCCCGCGAGGAATGAAGTGGTCGTAAGCGCGCGGAGCGTCAAATCCGCCGCGCTATGCTGCTGATTGCAGGGAGCGATGTTGTTCGCCGTGTCCTGGGAGAATTCAGGAATTTTGCTTCGCGGCCTGTTGCCAAGATCGATTCATACACGAGTTCGCTATTCATTTCGCAAGGTGAGGTCTCATGACTCCTATTGGAAAAGCTGTTGGAAAAGCTACTGGAAAAGCCGTTGGAAAAGGGCAGATCGACCCGGCGCACGATGTACTGCGGCCAGACTTCCATCCCCTTGATCCAATTTTTAAACCGCAAAGCGTCGCTCTGATCGGCGCCTCAGAACGCGCCGGAAGTGTCGGGCGCAACGTTCTTTGGAACCTGCTGTGCAGTCCTTTTGGCGGGACCCTCTATCCGGTCAATCCCAAGCGGTCGAATATTCTTGGCATTCGCACCTATCCCTCGTTGACGGATCTGCCGGAAGTGGTTGATCTGGTGGTGATCACGACCCCGGCGGAAAGCGTTCCAGCCCTGATTAAGGAAGCCGTCGGGCTCGGGATTCCCGCCGCCATCGTGATCTCGGCCGGGTTCAAGGAAGTCGGCGAGGCCGGCAAGCAGCTGGAAGCCGAGATCATGGATACAATTCGCGGCAAGATGCGCTTGATCGGTCCTAACTGCCTCGGCGTGATGAACCCGGTGATGGGGTTGAACGCGACCTTCGCAACCACCATGGCGCGACCCGGCAACGTGGCTTTCATCAGCCAGAGCGGCGCGCTCTGCACGGCGGTGCTGGACTGGAGTCTGAAGGAGAACGTCGGCTTCAGCTCGTTCGTTTCCATCGGCTCCATGCTGGACGTGAACTGGGGCGATCTGATCGACTACTTCGGCAATGATCCTCGCACCAACAGCATCGTCATTTACATGGAATCGATTGGCGATGCGCGTTCCTTCCTTTCGGCGGCGCGCGAAGTCTCCTTGACCAAGCCGATCATCGTGATCAAAGCGGGACGCACGGCGGCGGCGGCCAAGGCGGCGGCCTCGCATACCGGCTCGCTGACCGGCAGCGACGACGTGCTGGACGCGGCTTTCCGGCGTGCCGGGGTGCTGCGTGTCAACTCCATCGGCGACCTCTTCGACATCACCGACGTGCTGGCCAAGCAGCCGCGTCCCAAGGGCAATCGGCTCTGCATCGTCACCAACGCCGGCGGCCCGGGCGTGCTCGCCGACTGACGCGCTGATCGGCGGCGGCGGCGAGCTGGCGGAGCTTTCTCCGGAGACGATGCAAGCCTTCAACGAGATTCTGCCCTCGGCCTGGAGCCATAACAACCCGGTCGATATCCTCGGCGACGCCGAACCGGAGCGCTACGTAAAGGCGCTCGAAATCGCGGCCAAAGACTCCAGCATCGATGGCATGTTGATCGTGCTGACCCCGCAAGGCATGACCGATCCGACGCAGATTGCCGAACAACTTCGGCCTTTCGCCAAGAGTCTGGGCAAGCCGGTATTGGCCAGTTGGATGGGCGGCAGCGATCGTCCAGGCCGGCGTGGAGATTCTCCACCAGGCAGGCATTCCGAGCTTCCCGTTCCCCGACGCCGCTACCCGCGCCTTCAACTACATGTGGAAATACGCGTACAACCTGAGGGGCATGTACGAGACTCCGCAGTTGGGTTCCTCCGACAGCGGTCCTGACCGCGCCAAAGCGGCCGAGATCATCCACTCGGTTCGCAACTCGGGCCGCACCATCCTGACCGAGTACGAATCGAAGAAGCTGCTGGAAGCCTACGGCATCCCCACGGTTCCCACCGAGATCGCCAACGACAAGCAAGAAGCGATCGCGCTCGCCGACAAGATGGGCTACCCGATCGTGCTGAAGCTGCACTCGTTCACCATCAGCCACAAAACCGACGTGGGCGGCGTGGTGTTGAATCTGCGCGATGCCGAGGCCGTCGGCAACGCTTTCGAGGGCATCAAGAAGTCGGTCGCCGAGAAGGTCGGCGCCGAACACTTCCAGGGAGTGACCGTCCAGCCGATGGCCAAGCTGGAAGGCTACGAGATCATTCTCGGCTCGAGCATCGATTCGCAGTTTGGTCCGGTTCTGCTGTTTGGCACCGGCGGACAATTGGTCGAGGTCTTCAAGGACAAGTCTCTGGCCCTGCCGCCGCTGAACAGCACCCTGGCTCTGCGCATGATGGAGCAGACCAAGATCTTCAAGGCCCTGAAGGGTGTCCGCGGACGCAAGCCGGTGGACATGCTGGCCCTGTCAACCTTGATGGTGCGCTTCAGCGAGCTGGTCGTCGAGCAGCCGTGGATTAAGGAAATCGACATCAATCCGCTGCTGGCCTCGCCCGAGCGCTTGCTGGCGCTCGACGCCCGCGTCGTGGTACACGGGCTCGAGGTGGCGGAAGATAAGCTGCCGAAGGCGGCGATCCGTGCTTATCCGGTGCAGTACGTGAACGAATGGACGATGAAGGACGGCGAAAAGGTCCTGATCCGGCCGATTCGTCCGGAAGACGAGCCGCTGATTGTCGATTTCCATCAGAAGCTGTCGGAGCGTTCGGTCTATATGCGCTACTTCCAGCCGCTGAAACTCAGTCAGCGTACCGCGCATGAACGCCTGACCCGCATCTGCTTTATCGATTACGACCGCGAGTTGGCGCTGGTGGTGGAACGCAGGACTCCGGAAGGCAACCGGGAGATCATTTCCGTATCCCGCATGAGCAAGCTGCATGGCCGCAACGAGGCCGAGATGGCGGTGATCGTGCGTGACGAGTTCCAGGCCAAGGGCTTGGGCACGGAACTCTACCGGCAGATGATCGACATTGCTAAAGTCGAGAAGCTTTCCAAGGTCAACGCCATCATGCTCGGCGACAACCGTGAGATGCGCTCGATGGTGCAGAAGCTGGGCTTCAAGGTGAAAACGGACCTGGGGGAAACCCTCGTCGAAGCCGAATTGGCGCTTCGGTAGTTCTGGCAACTCGACCTGAAGTGGAGTGCAAGCGACTTCAGGTCGAGCCGAAAAACTGATCCCATCAATGGCGGTGGTTCCGGCCGCCGCCGTTGATGCCAGGTTCGGGGCGCGAGCGGAATTTAGCGGTAGTGGTGCGTCAAACTGCACCACTACCCCCTGCCCGTCTCTCTTGTCAGTGAGTGCAAGTTCCGGCATAATAGTTATTTGCCATCAGTGTGCGCCGGGCGGTTGGTCCCGGACCAGCCTGTGGTGCTCCGTTCGGACAATGCAAGCGGCCATCGGTTGAAGCTGTCGCGGGTAAGGAACGGAATCCCCTGTTCGGGATAGCCGGCATGCTGGCTGGCACGCCGGAGTAAATGCCAGGAATTGGAGTTTTGGAGCCGGCGTCAGGGTCGCCGGCAAGCCCAATCATTCGAAAGGAATCGAATTCTGTGTTAATGATTCGTCTGTCGCGCCGTGGCGCGCGCAAGCAGCCTATTTACCGCGTAGTGGTCATCGAAAAGGATCGGGCTCGCGATGGCCGTTCGGTTGAGGTGGTTGGAATTTATAATCCCCGCACCAATCCGACGACCATTGACCTGAAGCGCGACCGCATCGAATACTGGGTCGCCAAGGGCGCCCGGATGTCGGAGACGGTCAACAAACTGTTCTCGAAGGCCCCGGCTGCACCGGCTGAGCCGGCGGCGGTTCCGGTCGTCTGAGCCGTTTTTGCCGGGCGGGCGTCGCTGGTGAGCGCTACTCGCCGCAGATCCCGAATCCCAAGGAGACCGCATGCCCTCGGCTTATGCTGGAGATGTGCGCAAACTGATCGAGGAAGTCACGAAGAACCTCGTCGAGCACCCGGACGAAGTCCAGGTGGACGCGGTGCCTGAAGGCGAGATGCTGGTGCTGGAGTTGACGGTGGCCGAACGCGACATGGGACGGGTGATCGGCAAGTCCGGACGCACGGCGCGGGCATTGCGGGTGCTTCTGGCGGCGGCGGCGACCAAGGCCAACAAGCGTTGCTCGCTGGAGATACTTGAGTGAGAGGCGCGACGCCTTCGCGCATAAGCGTGGGCTGTGGAACGGAAATCGTACCTTGGGAGATACTGAGTAGGGTTATGCCTGCGCCAGGCGCAAAGCGACCTGAGGACGGCCAGGGCGAGTTCATCACCATTGCCCGGGTGGTAAAACCGCAGGGACGGGTAGGCGAGGTTGCGGCGGAGTTGTTCACGGATTTTCCCGAGCGCTTTGCCGAGCGCCGGCATTTGTTTGCCGTCAGCAGCACGGGAGACAGACGCGAGCTTGAGTTGGAAGATTTCTGGCCGCACAAGGGCCGGATGGTTTTGAAGTTTGCCGGCATCGGCAGCATCGACTCCGCCGCGACTCTGACGGGGGCGGAGATACAGATACCGCGGGAACAGCGAGCCCAACTGGAAGCGGGCTCGTTTTATGTGAGCGATCTGGTGGGCTGCCGGGTATTCGCCAGCGAGGGTGGCGCGGCGGTTCGCGAATTGGGGCCGGTTACGAATGTGCTGTTTGGAGCGGGCGAAGCGCCGCTGCTTGAAGTCCGCGAAGGAACGCGGGAGTTGCTGATTCCGTTCGTCGAGGGTTACACCAAGCAGGTGGACCTCGACGGCAGGAGAATCGAGTTGGAACTCCCCGAGGGCATGCTGGAGTTGGACGCTCCGTTAGGCCGGCCTAAGACCGGACGGAGCGCCAAATGAAGTTCGAGATCGTCACGATTTTTCCGGACTTCTTTCGCGGGCCGCTGGATTACGGCATCGTGCGCAGGGCACGGGAAGCCGGGATCATTGAAATCGGAATTCGCGACTTGCGGGCCTTTGCCCACGACCGGCACAAGACGGTGGACGACCGTCCGTTCGGCGGCGGCGAGGGCATGGTGCTGAAACCCGAACCGCTGTTCGAGTGCGTCGAATCGCTGGGAGTGGCGCCGCAGCAGGAACGCTTGAGCGGGCAGGCGCGGGAGAGCGTGATCGCGCTTTCGGCGCAAGGCCGGCTTTTTGAGCAGCCGATGGCAGCCGAATTGGCGCAACTGGATCGCATGGTGCTGATCTGCGGGCGCTACGAAGGCATGGATGAGCGGGTGACCGAGCATCTGGCCGATCGCGAAATCTCGGTCGGCAACTTCGTGATGAGCGGCGGCGAGCTGGGAGCGGCGCTGATTGTCGATACGGTGACGCGGCTGCTGCGTGGAGCGCTGGGAAACGAGGCGTCTTCGCAGCAGGAGAGCTTCAGCGCGTTGAAAGCTGCGGTGAGATTCGACGAGCGCGGACGTCCCGAGCCGGATTCGACGGTTTCAGCCGCCGGGCTGCTGGATTACGCGCACTATACCCGGCCGGCGGAGTTCCGTGGAATGGCGGTTCCCGAAGTGCTGGTCAATGGGAACCATGAGGAGATTCGCCGGTGGCGCAAACGCGTCGCCCTGCGAAAAACGCTGAAGAACCGCCCCGACCTGCTGGATAAGGTGGCGCTCAGCGACGAAGACCAAGCTCTGATTGCGGAAATCGGGCGGGAAACGCAGGAGACGCGGCGGAATTGAGCCGGCGTTGAGCGCAGCAGAAAATTTGAATTTGCCGGGCTGGAGCGGATGCTGATCGCTCGCCAAGGCCCGCAGAAGAAGAGGAATAGACATGTCGACTTCACCGATTATTGCCAAGCTGCTTGCCAAGGCGCGGCGCACAGATCTTCCCAGTTTCCGTCCGGGCGACACGATTCGCGTCCAGGTCAAGATCAAGGAAGGCGAGAAAGAGCGCTTGCAGGCGTTCGAAGGCATCGTGATCAAGATGCGCGGCGGCCCGCAAGCCAGCTTCACCGTGCGCAAGATGAGCTTCGGCCAGGGCGTCGAGCGCATCTTTCCCGTCAACTCGAAGGTGCTCGACAAGATCGAAGTTTTGCGCTCGGCCAAGGTGCGCCGCGCCAAGCTCTACTACCTGCGCGCGCTGCGCGGCAAGGCGGCCAGACTGAAGGAAGTGGAGTACAAGAAACCGGTGGCGGGGGCCGCGGTATAGTTGGCCGTGATCATAATGACGCGGCGCGTCTCGAAGGAGCGCCCGGCGGCGCTGGCGCCGCATATTTGCGCGCTTTTCGCAGATGTGGGACGTAACTCACCCACATCTGCCGACATCAGGCAGATATGGGGCACCCGGC
>CAWFEA010000026.1:0-8402 GCA_963814745.1 uncultured Acidobacteriota bacterium | reverse complement strand
TACAACGCCAAGCTGTGTATCAACGGGCATGAGTATGCCAAACGGCAACTGGTCCAGAAGGGTATCAGGTTTGAAGCTCTCGACAATGGGGTCTTGAGTTGTGACAATCCCAAGCGGCTGCAAGCCATTTGCGATGGACTGAGCGCGGAGAAAATCGACGCCTTATTGCGGAAGTGGCTACGATTGCTGCCGCATCCATATGAGGTCAGAGATCGCAATGCCGGCTATCGGTACCAAATTTCCATTCTTCAGGCGGAATTCTCGCTTACCCAGGTGCTGGACCGCCCTGTAACCGGCCGGGTGTTCTTTGAAGAGGTGATCCGCGAAAATCTGGATATCGGCAGACCCAGTCAGGTGCAGTTGATCTTCGACCGCCGCGTGAACAAGACCACGCCCGGCCGTTTTCGCACCCGAGTCATTACGGAAGGAGTGTTTTGGTTCAGCGTGAATATGAGGGGAAGTTCTCGCCGAAGGGAAGGAAGATTCCGCCCTTCGGGCGGGGATTTTCAAGGCATGAGGATCTATCGGTCCGATGTGTTCGTTGAATTTTCTGGGCGGCGCTGAGTTGCACCGCCCGTGATTTAATCATCGTCCGCGATGAGTCCGCCAGGTTATCCCTCGGCATGGTTGCGTCCCCGCAGAGCCCGCTTCCGTTTCGCCTGACAAAGTAAATATCGGCTACGCGACCTTCTCGCTTGAGGGCGAAGCTGAAGTTTTTCTTTGCGACCGAGCGGCGAACTCGCGTTGCCGCCGCGCCTCCTCGAGTTTGTGATCGCGGGCCGCATGGATCTCCGCCTGGCGGCCTTGCAGCCGGGCCAGCGGCGTAACGTAGCCCAACGCGCTGTGCAGACGCTGCTCGTTGTAGACCGTGATGTACTGTGTCACCAGGCGCTCGGCATCTTCCCGCGATAGTGGCACCCCGGGCCGAATGCACTCGCTTTTAATCGAGCGATTCCAGCGTTCCAGTTTCCCGTTCGACTGCGGGTAATACGGCGACGTCCGGATGTGCGTCATCCCGGAAATGCGGATGAATTCCTTGAAGTCCTTGGCCACGAACTGCGGCCCGTTGTCGGAGATGATCCGCGGATGCGCCTCGGGAAATCTCTCTTTGGCCTGCTGCAGGATGATCTCCACCTCAGCTTCGGTCATCGACTCACGGAGCCCCCAGGCGAGTAGATACCGGCTGGCGCCGTCCAGCACCGCGCAAAGATAGTAGAACGTGCCGTGAATGTTGATATGGGCGATGTCGACGTGCCAATGCTCGTGCGGCTGCAGCGGCTGCTCGAAGCCCGTGCCCTTCTGGCTCGGATTTCCGGCCCAGCAGCGCAGCCGGCCGGCATCCCGCAATACGCGGAACACGCTAGACGGGCTCACTGCCACGGCGTCGGCGTCGATCATCATATACGTCAGCCGCCGGTACCCTTCTGTCGGGTACAGCAACTGGAAGTCCAGGATCGCCTTCTTTTCCCAATCTTGCAGCCAGAAATCCCGGGGAACCGTGCCGTTATGCTGGTTGGTTTTGCCGTAGCGTCGCCGCCACTGGTAGAACTTCCCCACGCTCACACCGAGCCAGAGTAGCAACTGCTCAACCGTCAAGCCGGTCTTGGCAGCCCAGTCTTGGATGAAGTCGATCACCGCATCGCGGGTATCCGGCTCCACCCAGCATCCGTTCAGAGTTCCCCAAGTTCTTTTTTTAGTGAGATGTGCTCCGCCATCAGCTCGGCCAGGACCTCGTCCTTTTGCCGAATCTTCTTTTCCAGCTTTTCGATGCGCTCCTGATCCTGGCGGCGTTCGGGCTGTCGCCGGTTGCTCTCCAGGGCCAGGGCGGCATTACCGAACAACTGCTCCTGCCAGCGGTGAAATAGACTCGGCGCCAGTCGCGCCTCGTCGCAGATCGTGGAGATGGGGACCTTCTCAATCAGATGTCGGCGTAGCAGCTTGATCTTTTCGTCTGAGTTCCAGTGGCGGCGTTCCTTGCTCACGTCTCGCTCCAATACTTCTATCGGCGAGACCTCCTATGGACTTTACGCCCTCACTCAAAATTCAGCTGAACCGGAACAGGAGTGATCCCTTCCCTCCATGTTGATTACAAAAGCACTCGAATCAAGCAGTATCACAAGGAAGGGCGCGCACTTCGCACGGAAACCACCATCAACAACACGCGCGACTTCGGTATTGGCAAGCTACTCAAGAACCTGCCGGCACTGCGGCAGATCGGCTTTCAAGCCAACCGGCGTCTACTCGACGTCCAGAAGATATCCCACGATTGCTCGATTGGTGAGGACGCCTTCGATCGCGTCGTGCGTCCTGCCGAGGTCAATGGTCGAAGAGCTTCGGCCTTGCGGTTCGGCGACAAACGCGTCCAGGCTTTGTTCACTGTGCTGGCCGTCTTCAGTTTTCAACTTCGGGGATTTACCAACTCAGAAATGCGCGTTTTGCTGGCGCAACTGCTGGGCTTCGATCCAGCTAATTATCCCGTCGGAAAACTGACGTACGACCTTCGCCGCCTCCGGCTCCACGGCATCATCGAGCGGATTCCGCACAGCCATCGTTACCAACTCACATCGGATGGACTCCGCATTGCACTATTCTTTTCCAGGACCTACGCCCGGTTGCTCCGGCCCAAACTCGCCGAGATCATGCCCGCCGCTCCGCCGCCGATTCCATCCCCACTCCGCGCCGCGTTCGACCGGCTGGAATCGGAAATCGGCGCCTGCTGCGAGAAGGAGCGGCTTGTTGCCTAAACTTGACGCATTCGAATTACAATTTCTTAGACAAGGACTCTAGCGATGACTGCTTCGATTCTGGCGTTGGCCGGCTGCGGACACAGCCACGTATCACGAGCGGATCGGCATCCTCTCACAACGCCCCGAGTTCTGCGGGTTCTTATTCAACTTGGCAGGAACAACCGATCACTTTTCTACCTCGGCGAATGTCTCGTCGGAATACAGTTCGTGGCGTTTACTATTTACGACGGTGATCAAGGGGAAGTCAGCTTCCTTCTGCTCTTCGGAAGAATGCCAGCGCCAAGTGTCAAAATCCAAACTGTAAGGAAGGACCCGGCCTTCCACGTCAATCCGGACGGTGATACTCGAGGTCTCGATCTGTTTTTCGTTCATTTGGGATTGCTCCATTTCCAGTTCCGAACTTCCGGCATGTCAAAGCCATGTTCAGAGGTCGCTCTTCTGCTGCAAGCAGAATTGGCTTGGCGGGCCGAGGGCTTCGTCAAATTGCCAGCGAGCACTTATCCGCGCCAACGAGAATATCCCCACCCTCCGCCACCCAAGAGAAACAACACTAGGAGAACAATCAAGACAGTCGTCATTTGTTCGCACCTCTTCTCGGTCCACTACAGTGCAGGTTGCGGACCAAAGCCGAAAACATGCTAACCCGAGGTAGAAACCCGACGGTCCGCCAGTGTTAGGTGCAGGTTTTGCCGTTCGCTAGGCAAGAAGCGGAGAAAGTGCTGAATTTCAGACGTGTGAGCTCCATTAGTTGGTCTTCGGCGGGAATCCTGCTGCGACCATACCCGCCGCCGTTGCGCGTCTGGGCGCCCCGTGTCGCGCCGCCGGGCTGTGGCTTGGCCTTGTCGTCCACCCGTTCCACCGCGCGCCGTGCCGTCCTTGACCGGCTGGCCAGTTTGACCGCCCGTGTTTGCGCCTAGACTTAACTGGGCGACACCGACTTCGGCTCACCAAGTCGGAGGAAAAGAATTGCTCGGTGGTGTGGCCCTTGCGATGGTATACAACGCGCGGCTTGCCGCCAGGGCTCGATGATCTTGAAACTCTGGCCGCGATGGCCGAGCGGATCGAGCTATTCCACTCCGTGAAATCGCCGGTGCGCCATCTTCAGCGCAGGCCACTTCTTTGGTGAAGGATGTTTGGCGCACCAAGCGCCGCGCATGTCGACCGCGACCTCTATGGAGTTCAGGCGAGTGGCATCCAAGCTGCCATGGACGGGTGAAGGTCAGTTGACGTTTTTTTCGAAGGAGAAGTGAAATGCTCGGCTTGGGATTAGTCGGAACCATCATTGTGGTTGTGTTAATCGTTTGGCTTATCCGCAGGGTGTGAACGATCCAGTCGGATGGCGTCCTGCACAGCCGCCGGTTGACATGAATGGAGTCCACCGCCATGCCCTCCTTCCACTTCCGCAGACGGGGATCGTGGTGGACTTGGAGAGCAGCTTGGGAAGCAAGCTCTGATGTCCGGGATCGCGATGCTGCACGAGGACTAACGCCAGGCCCTTGCGCGAAGGCGAAGCCTTGACGAACGCCTCGAAGCCTCCTGCCGACGCCCCGATATCCACAATAGGGTACCGGGGTTTGTGCCCTTGTTGCCGGACCGCAATGCCGAGAAGATGCAGAATTTGCCGTTGCGCATGCAGAGTACGCAATCGGGAGGCCCGCAGTCAGAGCGCAAGCGGCTCTTTCAACTCCATGAGAGATTGGTGCACCTCGTGCACAGTGAGAGGAAGAGCTCAACCACCACCCCACAGGAGGAAACAGATGCACGAGTCGCACAGAAGAGCCGCCGAGCAGCACGAACTTGCGGCAAACGCCCATCGTACGGCCGCGGAACACAACGAAAAAGGGGATCCCGAAGTGGCAGTCTGGCATTCGGAACGGGCCCTGGAGTACTCGGATCACGCTTACAAGCTCGCGAAGGAAGCCCACACCAAGTCCGGAAAGATAGGAACTGTTTAATGTCTACACGCTATAGCCACGGATCGCATTACGAGAATCATCAACGTGCTGCTGAGTTGCACGACAATGCCGCCCACGCTCATCTTAGTGCCGCGGAAGCCCACGAGAAGCAAGATCACCAAACCGGGCACGAGCTCTCCAGGCAAGCTCTGGAACACTCCCAAGAGGCTTTTGAGCAGACCGGGCAGGTCCATCGGAGTGTCGTGAATGAACACGGCATCGCGATCTTTGGGCACGAGGATATCGCGACACTGGCCTATACGCTGTGGCAAGGTAGAGGCGGTCCGGACGGATCACCGGAGGAAGACTGGTTCCATGCCGCACAAGAATTGCGGCCCCGCAGCGAAGTTCTCCAGAAGTGAATGCACGGCCGACTGAATCGGAATCCATGAACGCTCCTATTTCTCGTCCTTCCCGATGCGGGCGGTGTTCTGCGCCGCCCATCTGCTTGCAGCGGAGGGTACCATCTGTGCCAAACTACCGGCGCAAGAAACTCGCTGTGCGCAAACGCGTCACTACTGACACTGGATCGCTTGGACCTTCAGTTGCTCTTGTCATGGCGCGAGTTTCGGCTACTTCCCTCTGTCTAGCGGGCCGAATGTCGGTCCACGAACTTAAGTGAAGGAATTGCGAGCGCGGCCTCTAATGACGGTTGGCGACGGACCGGAATCGAAGATAGAAGCTATTGAAAGGGAATCGAGAAAAACCATGATGACAGCTGAATTAGTGAAACAAAAAGGCGATGAACAAGAGCATGAAGCTGCTAATGCTCCGATCGATCGGATTCGAGTTGCGCCCAATACCGTGGCGTATGTCGAGAATCACAAGCTCGTAGTGGAGTTTGCCATCCCGGGCGCTCCAACCGAGACCATCGATGTGAAGATGCTGGAAGACAGCGTCTACCTGACAGCGCCGGCAAGAGAAATCGAATATGCCGCGGCGCTGGCTTTAGGCTGGCCGGTTAAACCTGGCAAAGCCGAAGCAACCTATGAGCACGGACTGCTCCGAATCGAGGTGCCCCTCAAAGATCCAATGGAGGGCGCGGTGAAGGTCGTCATCAAATCAGGTGGCGGGCAAACGGTCATCGACTCTGCGAAGGACAAAACGCCTAAGCCATAAGACCGTGGCAGAGGGGATCGTTGTTTGTGAGCGCGTCCGCTGCAGTCGACTACTCCCCAGTCGACTGACCGGACGCGGCCAGATGGCGCCGCAAGGGCGCTCCGCACACGGAGCCGTGACCGCCGTTCAGTGTCCGAAGGCAAAGCTGACGAACGCCTCGAAGCCTCCCATCGACGCCCCGATACCTACAATAGGGCAGGCTTTTCCCTCGATTGATGGCAAAGCGTGACGAGTGTCTCCAGTCCGATCTTCCGGTCGGACTTCCAAATCAAAGAGGCCCATCGATGGCGCCGGCCTCGTTCTGGCGCTCGGCGTGCACAGAAAGCACCGAGGCCGGGCAGCCGCGCCTCGCAGTTGATCGGCGTTCGGGCATCTTGACATCTTCCGCGCAATGGTGAAATCCGCCATATACACAGAAGAGAGAAGCGTTGACGAAAGGACCTGACATGGCAAAGATCGAGTTGTACTCGGTGGTCGTTCCCAACAAGCCGGGCAAAGGGGCGCAGTTGCTGAGCTCCTTCAAAGAAGCCGGTGTAAATTTCGTTGGAATTTGGGGCTATCCGGTTGGCAAGAGCAAGTCCAGGATCGATATGGTTGCGGAAGACGCTGCGCTCTTCAAGAAGGCCGCAAAGCAACTCAAGATCGAGCTCGGAAAGAAGCAGATAGCATTCCACATCACCGGTGAAGACCACCCGGGTGCAGTCGCTGAAGTTTTGGCCAAAGTGGCGGCAAAGGAGATCAACGTCTACGCTGTCCAGGCCCTCTGCGCCGGCAACGGCCGCTTTGGCGCTCTTATTCAGGTGGACCAGGACGCCGTCAAGAAGGCTGCAAAGGTTCTAGCGTAAATTGGGCGCGCGGACGATGGCAAGGTTTTGGAGGCATCGTCCCGAGTCGCCCGTGAGCATGCTGAGGCAGGGTTCCACGCGGCGCATAAGGCCGCGAGATTCTACCCCCTCAGCACGTCATGTTTCAGATGAATCTGGTCCTTGCGATGAAGCGCGGTTAATCCTCGGATGGTTCGGAATCGGACTGTCCGTCGTGCGGTTTGCTCCCACCGCTTCCGGCGATTCTCATTTCCCTGCGCCATTCGTACAGTTTCTTGAGCGATACCCTCGCAGGAGACCAGTCCCTTAGCCTGCGCCTCGCGCATGAAGCGAGTCAGTCCGTCCCATCCTGAGCGAAGGAAGCCGGAAGCACGTTGATGGCGGCGTTGCGGCTGAGCCTTGGTATCGTCCGCGAACCTAATCCTCGTCTGTATGGCCCGCGGAGTGCTCATGCTGTGCCATGTCCTCCACGATCACAGAGCCACTTGCCACCACTATGGAAGAGCCTCTCGCACGGCTCGTGGCTTTCGAGCCCACCACGTTGCCGGTGTTGAGCGTCTACCTGAACACTCAGCCGGATCAGCATGGACGCACACCCGACGCGGGGCCATTTCTTCATCGCGAATTCAAAGCTCTGGCCAGGACCTGGGCGCCGGGTTCCACCGAGCGTCAGAGTTTCGATCGAGACGTAGAGCGAATCGTTTCTTATGTCGCTGACAAAATCGACCCAGCGGCAAACGGGGTCGCCCTATTCGCGTGTTGGGGCGCGCAAGAATTCTTTGAGGCAATCCAGTTAACCACCCCTGTCAGCGATAACCGCGTCTATGCCACCAACCAGCCTCATCTGTATCACCTGGCGCATCTCGATGGACAATATCCGCGGTACGCCGCGGTGCTTACGGACATGAACACGGCTCGTATCTTCGTCTTCGGGCTTGACCACGTCATCGGCGCGGAGGCGGTGAATGGCAAGAAAGTTCATCGAGTCAAGGTGGGTGGATGGTCGCAGGCCCGCTACCAGCGGCGTGTGGGGAACGCGCACCTGGAGCACGCCAAAGACGTTATCGAACGCCTGGCTCAGATTGTCCACAAAGACAAAATAACCCACATCATCCTCGCCGGAGATTCGGTTGTGATTCCGCTCCTGGAAGAGCAACTGCCTCGGGATTTGGTTTCCATGGTGCAAGTAATCAAACTCGATATTCACGCTTCCGAACAGGACGTCCTGACCGCCACACTCGCAAAGCTAAAGGGGCAGGAAGCTAGGACTGGCGCGGAAAAGGTGGAGCGACTGATGCAGCAATACCGCGGTCGCGGATTAGCCGTAGCCGGGCCGCAGGAGACGCTTGAAGCGCTGGCCAAGGGACAAGTCGAAGAACTGCTTATCAGCGGCGGGCTTGAGAATGGCCCTCCCCAGCGGGAGGAAGTGCAAGACATCCTCGCGCCGGAGATTCCCGATTCAGAGGGAAGAACACAGAGCGAAGATCCGTGGCATTCGTCCGTTCCCGATCTACTGGTGACGAAAGCCAAGCAAACCGGCGCAACCGTGACGTTTATTGAAGACGGGGCTTTACTCGAATCGATCGGCGGAGTCGGTGGGTTCCTGCGGTGGCGCGAGTAAATCGGCCGTTGGTCTGCTTATCGAGAAGCATGTCCAAGGCTGATAACCATGTCGCCGGAGCCAACCGCCGTTGGCGCTTTCCATTCCACTTGTAATGGTCTGGAAAATTTGGACAGAAAATCGGCTTTGCTTAGCT
>CAWFEA010000025.1:0-190178 GCA_963814745.1 uncultured Acidobacteriota bacterium | reverse complement strand
CGGGTGCACCTTCACCGTGGTGGAGTCCAGTTGGACGGACTCGATTCTGATGCGTACGAGTTGCTCCCGCTGCAGCAGCTCAAATACCTGGTCCAGCACGCCGTTCTTGGACCAGCGATTCATGCGGGTGTAAATCGTATGCCAGGGGCCGAAACGCTTGCAGGCCGCGCCATTTGCAGCCGTGCTCGGCGACATCGAGTAGGGCATTGAGGAATTGCAGGTTCGTGACCCGTAGGTTGCCGCGCTGACGGGGAAGACTGAAGGCAATACGCTGGTACTGCTCCGCGAGATCTCCATACAGCGCAGCATAGCACAGAATTACGAATTAGTGTTAACACGCCCTAGCCCGGATTATTCATGAATCGGGTGGAGCAGGCCTTCAGGCCTGCATGGGAGGCCAGGAATCACACGGGCTTTAGTGTGTGCGTGAGAACTCGTTTTCGAGGTGCTCTCGCCCCAATATATTGCGGTTCGCGGACGAGTGGATCACAACATGTGGCCACAAATTCTAGTTCTCACGCACACACTTTAGCCCCTGAGGTACTTTGCGTGCAGGCAGACATGCTGCACCTCAGTGGCTAAAGCCGGGCCCTTTTCGGTGCCGGTGAAACGCAGGGCTAAAGCCCTGCCCCACCCAAAACATGCGTTCTTCATGAATAATCCGGGCTAGCCCAGAGGGATACTGCCGAATGCTAGTCGCCGTTCACGGTAATTACGACCGTGCGCCGTCGTCGGTTCCATCTATCTCGTGTGGGTCGATGCCGACGAGGGAGCGCCAATCATGTCCTTCTGCAGGAACAGCGTGGCAATGAACCCCAGAGTCACGCCGACGAGCATGTAATAGGCGGGCGCCATGGGGGACCCGGTTATCTTGATCAGCCACGTCACAATGAATTGGGCAAATCCGCCGACCACCAGGACCGTGAGATTATTCACCAGCGACAAGCTGGTGGAGCGGCTGCGCGTCGGGAACAGCAGGGCGAAGACCGTGCAGTACGTCCCGATGAACATCGCCATGAAGAAGCACACCGTCAACTCGACGACCCAAAGCTTTGCCACGCTCGGGGCGGCCGTGAGCCAGGCGTACAGGGGTAGATGGCGACCATGTACCCTAGGGAAAGTCTGAACAAGTGCGCCGTTTTAACAGCTGAACTATGAAAAGTCGGTAATTTAGTACTCTTGAGTGTTGCTGGGGCAGCATTTCGTTCGCGCTGACCGCCGGTGAGGGCAGCTCAGCGGCGCGGGTGGCGTTATGCCACCACTGGGCCCAGCAGTCTCTTACGAACCATGAACAGGTTCACCAGTGCGAACGCCGTGAACAACCGATTGGCATTCTTGGCAAGTCCTCGGTAGCGCACCTTGGTGAAGCCGAACTTCAACTTCAGCACGGCGAACACATGCTCGACTTTCGAGCGCACCCGCGACTTCGTCCGGTTCTTGGCCCGCTCCACTTCGTCAGTCCAATCCTTGTAGCGATAGCGCTGGTTGGTGCAGTCCTTGGCACGCGGCGAACATTCATGAATGACCTCGCTCTGCCCGCGATAGGCCTGATCGCCCCAGACCTGCGTCTCCTCCCCATGCAACAGCTCCGGCAAAACTGTCGAGTCGGCCACGTGGGCCGCCGTCGCTACCACCGTATGCACCAGCTTGCTCTTGCTGTCCACGCCGACATGCGCCTTCATGCCGTAATACCACTGCTTTCCCTTGCGGGTCTGATGCATCTCCGGGTCGCGCTCCTGCCGCTGGTTCTTCGTCGAACTCGGCGCGTGAATGATGGTCGCGTCCACAATCGTGCCGGTCGCAATCCGCACGCCGCGCTGCTGCAGATACAGGTTGACAGTTTCCAGAATCTCGCCGCCCAACCGATGCTCCTCCAGAAGATGGCGAAACTTGCAGACCGTGGTCTCGTCCGGCACCGGCTCGTTCCCCAAGTCGATTCCGGCGAACTGCCGCATCACCGGCGAGTCGTACAAGGCCTCTTCCACCGCCGGGTCCGACAGGTTGAACCACTGTTGCAGAAAGTAAATGCGCAGCATGCGCTCCACACCCACCGGCGGACGCCCGTTGCCCGCTTTCGGATAATGGGGCTCAATCAACGCGCACAGCTCGCGCCAAGGCACCACCTGTTCCATCTCTTCCAAAAACAGCGCCCGCCGCGTCTTCTTGCTGTACCGCTCGAATCCAGTCGTCATCGCCAGCGTCCTCTGTTGGTGGTGAGAGTTCATCTGGCTGCACTTTAACTTGAAGGCCTGTGGAAAGTAGAGGACTAAATCAGAGTTTCCCTAGGAGCGACAGCACGAGGATGGTCTTGCGGTTGAACCGGTCAGAGAGGAGCCCCGAAAGCGGGACTAACCCGAGCATCATGAGGGCGCTCACCGTCTGTACCACGAACGCCTGGTGAATCGGCAGATGGAGTGTCTTGGAGGCAAACGTCTGCAGGTAGGCGAAGGCCACCCAGAAGGAAACGGTGCTGGCGGTGACCATCCCACACGCCAGCAACAAGCGGCGGAGGTTCTGTCGCAGGTCACGGGCGATGCCAAGGTCCTTAGTGGACGACGCCGCGCGGTTGCGCAGCAGCATCTGAAATTCCTCCGCCTCGACCAACCGCTTCCGGATGTAGACCGCAATGGGTGCAATGATGAGCCCAACCGCAAAGGCCAGACGCCACGCCCCTGCCAGGAGTTGCTCTCTCGTAAAGAGCGTCGTCAGGAGCGCCCCTACCCCGGCGCTCAACAGATTCGCACCCACCTGTCCGGTCATTTGCCACGAGCCGTAGATTCCTTTGCTGGCGGCGGGCGCGACCTCCACTAAGAGCGCCGTCGAGGGACCAAATTCGCCACCCACCGAAAAGCCCTGCAACAAGCGCGAGGCCAAAACGACCAACGGAGCCAGCAGGCCCACCTTCCGATACGTAGGCGCAAAGGTCATCAGGGCGATCGACACCCCCATGAGTGTCATCACGAGCGTCAGCGCCGCTTTCCTGCCCTTCCTGTCGCCGTAGAGGCCAAGCACAATGGCGCCGATGGGGCGCATGAGGAACCCCGCGCCAAAAATCGCCGTGGTCGCAAGGATCGCATTGATTTCGCTGCCCGGAATCTTGGGATCCACCGGGAAGAACACGCCGCTGATGATCGGCGTCATGAAGGCGAAAATACCGAAGTCAAACCACTCCAGCATGTTCCCGATGATGATGGCGGTAACGCCCTGAATAGATGGCCCTTTCGTTGACATTGCTCTGCTCCTGCCGAGGGCGCCACCGGGTTTAGCAGTCTCCAATTCAGGGGATTGCTCCCGGAGTGGTCCATTACACTTTATACTTCGAGGTACGCCATTATACTTGCCGCGCAATTCGTCAGCCCCCTGGTATTAGCTAAAACCGTACTGCCAACAGCCGCTCCGCCTCGTATTGACACGGGTTTGCGCCGAGGTTGAAGCGAAGAAACTGGCGTACAGCGACTTGTTCGCCGACAACGGCGATCCGGATTTCGTTATGCTCGTCGAAGCGAATGGCAACTAGTGGGCTGTCCCGGTGATTACGTTAGCTTTGATTCGACGTTGAGGATCGGTGTAGGTCCAGCGGAAAGGGCGGGCTGATTTCTGGTAAGCGCGGATGTAGCGGCGCAGTTTGCGAGCCAGATCGTTGACGGAAGTGAAGACACCGCGATCGATGACGTCGCGCTGAATCTTGGCAAACCAAAGTTCGATTTGGTTGAGCCAGGAGGAGTAGGTCGGGGTGAAATGAAACCGGACTCTCGGGTTTTTCTGGAGGAACTCCTCTACTGCTTTGGTCTTGTGAGCCGAGAGGTTATCGAGCACGATGTGGATCTCCTTGGCCCGCCTGGTTGGCTGCACCACACCCGTGAGAAAGGCGATAAAGTCGGCGCTGGTATGCCGCCGGGCCGTTTGGCCGGTCCCCTTGCCGGTCTTCACATTGAGGGCGGCGTACAGCGAGAGTGTGCCATGACGGAAATACTCAAACCCGTGACGCTCGGCGCGTCCCGGCGAAAGCGGCAACCCCGGGTCCAATCGCTCCAGGGCCTGAATGGCCGTCTTCTCGTCCACGCAAAACACAGCCGCGTGCGGCGGCGGATTCAAGTACAGGCCGATGACGTCGGCCGCCTTGCTCTCGAACTCCGGATCGTCGCTGGCCATGTAACGATCCAAGCGATGCGGCTTCAACTGCGCCTGTGCCCACACGCGCTGCACCGTCGATTTGCTGACGTGCTCCAGCTTGGCGAGCTTGCGGCAACTCCAGTGGGTGCTGCCATCCGGCGGCGCCTACTGTGTGCGGCGCACGATGCGAGCTTGAACCGCCGGGGTCACGGTGCGCGGGCGGCTGCCCTTATGCCGCGGATTGAGACCCTCGATGCGATCCTGCGCGAAACGTTTGCACCAGCGGGCAATGGTGGGAGCGCTGGTATCGAGCTTCTTCTCAATCTCGTGATCGCTGAGACCGTCGGCCAGCGCGAGGATCAGCCGGGCACGAAACACGTCTCCGGCTGGCAAGCTTCGCGACTGCGCCCAGCGCGCCAGTTCTTCGCGTTCATCGTTGGAGAGAATGAGCAAGCTGCCATACTGTGCCATGCTCATTAGACGGAGCACAACTACTTATGTTATCACCGGGACAGTCAACTAGTATAGGACTTTCATCGACCTAGAATGGAGAGGACTGGGTAGTCTGGCTTAGTCCCTGTCCCAGTGCTGATTATCGGAGTGATTCAATATACTCCCAGTGGCGCCTCGCATTCATGGATGTGCCTCCCCCTCCCCGGCTATCTGTCGAAAATGAGTAAGTCAGGCGTTGGGGGAACAGCGCTTGGGCACATTAAGTTCCGGGCACGCCCGCGGGATCAGCCTACAATCACGGACGCCCACGGCGCTGCCACTCTTCATATGTCATTGGGTGCAGCCCGATCAACTCAAGTGCAACGCTGGTAAGATAAGCCTCGCGTTGCGCATGCCAGTAGAGCGTCACGGTATCGAACTTCGAGCACCTCATGCCAGAGTCAACTGCTGTACGATACCTGGTCACGGATTCAGCAGCCGGTCGATTTATCCGCATGCAGATCCATGGATCGGCGAGATACACTCGGCCATGTGGCCCCTCGATCCTGTCGCCATTTGGGCCCCGGCCGTCGCCGCGGGTTATATGATCAATCCCATAACGCTTGCAGAGACGTACCAGCGCTGGGGGCGGGACATAGAAGTCGATCAACGTTGCTTCTCCTTGGCCGTTCACTGCTCTGTCGGCATCATTACGGCTGCCAAAGCTTGCTTAGCAGGGATTACCAGTGCCTTCGTCTGGTCGGCCGATGTGAATGTAGTCAGGGGCTGGGTAATAGCCCAATCCCTCTCTGGTCCAGCAGCGGCCATTATCGAGTGCGGTGCATGGACAACAGGCTCGGCCATCAACGCTTGTACCCTTCTCCATGATCGGTATTTGCTGGCGTAGTGCTGATCGCCGCATTCCACGCGCGGCGGCTCATGCATGAACGATCCCAGGTTCTTGCTGAAGACCACATCACAGATAGCGTTGTCAGCGTCCTCTAGCTTTAGGATGTAGGCCAGACCACCCATCGCAGATTGGTATCTCTCCACCCGGGCATTGACCATGTGATTCTCTCCCTCGACCAACTTCCAGGAATTGACCACCACGGACAGATCGCTGACCGGCCGCGGCAGGACCAGAGCAGTGTGCAAGTGCAATGGAACTCCAAGCCGCTGCTCGAAGCTGGTGATATGTCCAACAGGTAGTTTGTATTGACTACCGACACACTTGATGAACTCGGTGAAGAGTGTACCGGCACGCTCGCGGGAAGCCCGGCGCTGGAAGGTAAGGTGAGCGATCACCCGTATCGGGACTCTGGCCTCGACGAAGGCAGCCATCTGACGCTGATGCTCAAACTGGGTTGGCGGCGGGAAAGCAACACCACTCATGATTCCTCCTCTCGGTTATACGGTGAGTGGCTCGCTGTGCGCTGCTGAAGCAGCTACCGCTCGCCGTACCAAGTATCCATACCAGGATCAGTGAGCCTACCGATCCCGATGAGTCCCTTTGTAGGTGAGCACTCTCTGGACACAGTGAGGGTCATGTCCCAGGCTTACAGCCCTCTTCGTGCGACCGCTGGCACCTTAGTACAGGTGCTGGTCTCCTGGTCCGTTCCCGGGCCGCATGCCTTTGCACGCTGGCATGCAATGATCTGGTTCATGCTCGTTGAAACATGTATTTGCCGGGATGCCGAGCGCAGACAATCCTTTACTCGGTCGCTTAAGCCTGACCCGTGGAGCCTGGCGGCTCCACTGCCCATCGTACTGCGGGACTTATAAGCAATGTAACACATCTCGCTGACTTGCCAAAACCTGGTGCTCAACAAGTCCGGTCACACCTAGCCTCCCTCCTTCTCCGATTGAGTTGTGCAGCCAGCCCGCAGCGCGCCGTGCAGGAGCGTCGCTCGCTGGCCTATACTTCCTTAGCCGAAGGCTGATTGGTAGGTCTGGGCGCTCATCTGATGAGGGGTGAACATCCGAAATGCCTTGGTGCCCCCCAATTCGTAGTCACCGAATGCGGCGAACACTTGCTTAAGGCAGTAGGGCACCGCGCCTTCATGTTGCTCATACTTGCGTATGTCGGCGTCACCAGCGAGTTCGCGCCACAGGGCCTCGGCCTGAGGAACGTTTAGATTGGGGGCGCCGATCAGGACGCCATGATAATGAAGCTGGACTGCGGGATAGCCGCAGCCGGACCAACGGGACGGCCGGCGCTCGTCAGCCCGGAGCCAGCCTAACGGCCGGCGTTGGAACCACTCCAGCGCGTCTATCCACTCCAGGAAACGAAAACGCGCTAAGGCGGCGGAGACCGCCCGGGCAAACGTCAAAGTGAAGTAATGCGTCACAGGCTGCTGCTCGATGAACAGTGTCATCTGATCAATCGCTAGCTGAACCTGCGGCGGCTGATACCGTTGAGCGACTGGTGGAGGTTGCCAGGTAACCGGATTATGCATGTCATTGTTGCCTCTATCATTGAGATACACGTCGTCCTTCCGGACCAGAAAGCGTCCGCTTGAAGGCTTGGGAGGAACGCTGGCTATGGCGGGCCAACGAACCTCAGGCACGCTCGGTGCCTCTAAGCGGCGGGGTGGTCACCCGCCAAAGCCTCTGCCTGCACCGCCGAATAAGGCGGCGCTTCCTGGACTGCGCTGCCTGCTGCATAACATTGCTCCACGCGCATGGGGTTGTTATAGCCAGGCGGCAGGAATGCCTGCAGGTCTCGCTTGATGTAATGCCTAACGCCCAGGCGTGCGCACAATTCGATCATCCGTTCGGTGTATCCCCTCCAGTCAGTCGTGTTGGTTATCGGGAGGTAGTTCGTACGGCCGATCTTGTACAAGTTGACGAAGCTATGCGTTTCGCGGACGATCTCCATGCTGCTTTCGACGTCTAGCATGGGCTCCAGGCTGACCCAGGTGAAAATACCCGCATCATGAAATCTGCGGAGGGCGGCCAGGCGGTTACCAGGAAGAGCGGCATTGAGCTCCCACCGTCGCGAAAAGTCACTATCCAAGCTGGTGACTGTGGAAGCAAAAGCATCGCGGTCGGGACGGAACAGGTCAAGGTCACGTAGCGCTCGGGTGCCGCTCTTCGTGAGCGTGCAGATGCCGAAACCGTGCGCCTGCAGAATCTCGATGGCTCTCCGGGTCAGAGTAGTGTCGCCAGGGTGGTAGGGATCCGTGGTGAAACTGAGCATCACCTGCTCGGTGATGCCGGCCCGCTGGTATATCTGGGCATCTTTGATTAGGTTGGCAAGGTAACCGGGGCGAGGAACGGCGCCGGCGTCGAATTCTGGACGCCCCATCTTTATGACGCCCGGAACATAGCAATACGAGCAGCCGTGGCCGCACCCACGGTAGGGATTGGTGGCCAGGGGAGCATATTCCCCAGCTTGTCCCTTTGGCGCGTAGATGCAATGGCAGCCCTCAATTCCAACTTGGTCGGTCACTTGCCTTTCCTCGCTCTGTTCACCGGCAAGAGCCGATTGTCGCGGAGCCTCCGTAAGGCATTGCTCCGCAACAGCCGCCACAATGGGCATCTTTGCCGGTGTTTTGTCGTTTTCGGTAAGCGCCACAAGTGATTCGTGTGGTGGCGTTGAAAACTGCGCCTTACCCGCATCAGTGCTGGATTGTGGCGAGTGTGGCGTTTCGTTGACCGATCCAGCGGAAAAGCCAGCTTGCCGCGGGTGGAGATACCGGCTCCAGGCGTCCTGGAAGTCGTCGCGCAGATAGCCTTTCGGCGTACGGTCGCCGGCAAGCCGAATGTCGCGGGGATAGATCTGATATGGGCTCAGAAGTTGCGCCAGCCGGTTCGGGGTGATTTTCCCGCCATGTTGGAACTCCGCCCACCGCGCCCCCTCGAACTGTGCCAGTGCATCGATGAGTTCGGCCGACGGGAGCTTGTCCACCCTCTTGGCCATGAAGACAGCCTGAACGTCGGCGAGTAACCGAACACCGACGGAATCGTCTTCTGCCGCCGTCCCGGTCAGCAGTTCTAATAGCGCTACCCGCGCTCTCCGTGGCCAGTTGCCGCCGGCAATATCAGCTATTGCGAAGAGCGGCTCCACGCAATCTTGTTGGCGAACCGTCAACTGTTCTGGCAGCTCCGGCCAAAGTTCCCTGAGGCTCCTGATGTTGGTCTCCGCCCACTTGTGCAGTTGCTCCCGGAGCTGGTCAACTTCCGGTTCCACGACCCGCCGGCGGAATCGCTCGACCTTTTCGGCAGAGGACTTACGCTGGAGCTCAATGGGAATCGAGCGGTCAGCGACAGTATCCGGGAGCTTGCCGATTCCTGCGATAGCTTTGGGGCCAAACACATCAAAGTTCTGGGTCGCTATCTCCCCGCCCTGGCCCACGCAAACCGTTACTTTACCGCCCCGCCTGTGTCCTAGATTCAGGGTGCCGCGAAGCGCTTGTACGTATTCTTCTGTTGCACGGAATGCGGCATCCGTCTCGTCCAACAGGAGAGTTGGGTGCTCCGCGTCGACTTTGCGTACCAGTGCTGCCGCCGTCGTGCGTCCCGTGTACCACGGCCGAAAAACGAGCAGTTGGCATACTTCTAATGCTCGGGTTTTGCCGGATTGCTTCTCTACACTCGTCAGGTGTAAGTAAGGGGTTGTGTCCGCAGCCGCCACAGCGTGGGAGTGGAGAATGCACAAGGCCATTACGTCGGCTTGTGCGCTGCTCAGCACGACGAACCGGCGGATGAAAGCGACGGTTTGGTCAAGTAGCTCAGCACCGTCAGGCATGTGCTCAGGAAGTGCTGGTGGCAGGCAAAATTCGGGCCGCGGTGTGCTAGGTGCATCGGCAGCCGTCGCTGTTTCAAGGATGGTCGCACCTGTTTTCTGCGACGACGAGCTGATGATCCCTCCTGATGGTTGTGGTAATTTCGGGGTGTCACTGGCTAAGCTATTTGGCAAAGAACAATCCTCTTGTCAGCCGGTGCAATTGTCCGAATTTGAGGTAAACTCCGGCACCTGCACCGCCCGCTTGCAACGCTGCTTGCGTTACGCTTGCAATTCGGTAGGGGTTTGGCGGGAGAAACTGAAGCTTAATTGAAAGGAATCAACTGGATATGAGTGGCTGACTACAGCCCTGAAAAGGCTAGCGGCGGCGGTTGTCATTCTCGCCGTGTTCTTGCTCTGTTTACGATTCTTCAACGGGTGGTAATCGAAACCCTCATCGTGATTTGTGAGTGTTCCCAGCGTTGGCAGCCAATCCCGGTTGGAGTTGCGCTCTGGCTCAGGTTCGGCGAAGAAGCCGAGTTGAGAGATCGCTTCGGAGAACAGTATGCCGAGTACTGCAGGAATGTGCCGGCGTTCTGGCCGCAGTTGTGAGAGAGTGGAAAATTCTTCTGGTTCCTACTGGCCGGTTCGGTGAAACGGCTTGGCAAATGACAGTTGTGCCCGCCGGAGTAATGCAGGTGGAAGTAGCGTTGCCCCAGGGCGGCATCGCGCGGCGAGGGCGCTATATAGCTGAAAATGCAAGCGTTATGTTGCGATGGCGGCATGCACCCTGCAGTCCGCAAGACGAATTACCGGCGCTCCTAAGGCGCGGTACTCGCGCTCACGGCAAGTGAGCACGATAACCTGCAAGCGCTCCGCAGCTTTGTCCAGAATGTGCAGCATACGCTCGGACCGCTCAGCGTCGGCAAAAACAATGGCGTCATCAAGGAGAACGGCTGCTGCTCGGCCATGCTCGCGAAGTAGGTCCGCGAATGCCAAGCGCGTGCAAGCTTTTGATTCTCATAGCCTGAAGGTGTATGCTATGTGGGCGTAGTGGGAAAGAATATATGGAGCCGCAAAAGCCGATTATGGTTGAGGTGCTGGCCTATGCTCCTGTAGCATTCTTTCATTGCCAGCATTGCGAAGTGGTGTGGCAGCAGGCGGGCGCGAGCACGGAAATTCGCCGCGAGCAGATTGCATCTTCGCTTCCTGACGATTTAGCGGAGGAGTATCAAGCGCTCTCCCATTGGGTGCGAGAAATGATCACCGCTTACGGCGAACGGATCGCCTTTCGAGTCATTGATGCGACTTCGATTGAAGGCTGGCTGAAATCCTTGCGCTATGGCATTCACAAATATCCGGCCGTGGTTGTTGACCGCAAAGAAAAGATCGCCGGGCGCGACTTCCACGGGGCATCGGCGCTGATCCAGCATAGGATGGCGCAGTCGCCGCCTCAAATAGTTGGAGCGCCAGGGAAACAAGATGCCGACCGCTGTCCCGGAATCGCCGCCCACAATGGGGGTCGAAAATGAATATCCGCTTAACAATTCTGGTTCTAGTGCTGATTCCGGTGCTGGTCACCGGAAGCTTCGTCGCTTTGCACCAGCCAATGAATGCCGCGGTGGTGGCCGTCTTGGGCGGTGTAATGATCTGGCTGGCCTATCGGTACTACGCGCGGTGGATTGATCGCGAGATCATACAATCTGATGCAAAGAAGGCTACGCCCGCACGCCTGTACATGGACGGGGTGGACTTCATGCCCACCAACCGGAATGTGCTCTATGGTTATCACTTCAAATCCATTGCCGCGGCGGGGCCGATTGTCGGTGTCATCACTGCCGCCAATCTCTGGGGCTGGTTTCCCTCCCTGCTTTGGCTCATACTGGGAGTCACCTTCATTGGATGGGTGAGCGATTACTCGGCCATCATGGTGGCGGTGCGCAACGACGGGAACTCGCTCTCCGCCATTGCTCATCGCCTAATCGGGCCTCGCACGCGTCTCATCCTGTTCGTGTTCATCTTCTTCTATCTGCTATTAATCGCCGGGGCTTTCGTCGGCATTCTGGCCGGTATCCTTGATCCGCGCGCTGACGTCCCCTTCGGTATTTTCATGTTGGCGGTCATGGGGTTGCTGATGGGGCAGGCGCTCTATCGCTGGAAGATGGACCTGATCCTAGTGACCCTGGTAGTGGTGGCTGTTACCTTGGGTTCAATGGCCATCGGCGCTAGGGGCCTGACTCCTATTAAGGGCACCACCCCGCAGGGCACGCCAGCCACAACCATTGTTTTTGCCGGCCCGATTAACCGTATGGTGGAGGGTATCAGCGATGGCATCAACGCCATCACCGGCAAGCAGGCGCTCTATACGGTTACCGACCCCACCAAGTCTGACCCCCGCTTGGCGGCAACGATGATCACCGACGGCAAGATAGTGCCCAAGTACATCAACCAGACCGGCGCCATCAAGATGTTACCTTCATTCATCTTCTGGTGTTTCTTCCTGTTCGTTTTCTCGTACCTGGGGACCATCCTGCCCATCTGGCGCTTCGCTCAGCCGGTGAACTACATCGGCTTTTGGGTCACATTCCTGACGATCGGCTTGTCGGGACTGGGAGCGATCGTAGGCGCCTTGCGGGGAGTGTTGGGTAATCCGGAGATGCTCAAGGCCGTTACCTTCCAGACAAAGGTGTTCGCTAGCTGGATGCCGATTACGCAGATGAAGGATGCGGCGGGAACTATCCTGCAATCGGCGCCCGCGATTCAGCCAATTTGGCCCATGCTATTCGTTACCATTGCCTGCGGCGCCATTTCCGGGTGGCATGCGCTGTTCGGCTCGATTGGCACGGCACGGCAGTTGGAGTATGAGACCGACGCGCTGCCAGTTGGCGGCGGCGCCATGTTCAGCGAAAACGCGTTGGGGTTACTGTCCCTGGTCGCGGTCTCGATCGCGGGCGGGGCGGGCGCTGGGGCGTTTGCGACCGGGGTAGGCAAGCTGCTGGGCCTGGTCACCTTCGGTGCAATCCCTCTGGCCTATGGTACGGCCCTTGGCTTCGGCGCATTTGTGGTCATTGTGCTCACCGTGGTGCAACTGGTTTTCCGAGTGATGCGTGTTACCCTGGGCGAGTGGCTGGGTGAGGCGTGGGTTGGATTCAAGAACCCGCACATCGCGTCAATTGTTTCCATGCTGCTGACGCTTTTGCTAGTGCTGAGCGGAACTTGGATCTACCTCTGGCAGTTGTTTGGGGCGTCTAACCAACTGATGGCGGCACTGAGCCTGTTGATCGTCACCTTGTGGTTGCGCTCCACCGGACGCAATACGGCGTACGTGTTGTACCCCATGATCTTTATGTATGTGACCACCATGGCGGCGACCGTGGTTACCGCGTACAACCTCTACGCCAGCATCCTGTCTAACCCGAAGATTGCGTCGCAGCCGATTAACAGCATTGGCGCCGTGGCCATGATTGCGGTGTCGATATTGCTGTTTATTGCTTCGGTCTTGATCGCGTATGACGCCTGGATTGCATGGCGCCGCATGAAAGAAGCGCCTCCAACGGTCGGCAAACCGGTAGTGGTAAACCGCTGAAGCGCTGGGAGGGCCTGCAATTCGCACCGGGGCAGGATCGCTAGTCACGCGTCAGCACTCGCTCCGGAATGCGGCGAGTAGATTCCAGCAGCGTTCGAGCAGACAGCTTTCGAGCTTCAGTCAGGCTCCAGTGGATTTCGAAGTTTGGTTCGGTGCGGCGGATGGCGAGCCGAAGGGGTTGGCATCCATCCAAGCTGGCCGCTTCAATCAGTTCGGCGGAAGCGGGCAGAGCTTCTCCGGCTGTATAGGCTACAAGCGGAGATGACGCGGAGAGTGCCAGCGGGCTCCAGTTGCGAAATCGGAGCTTTTTCTCGATGCCGTGTGCACTCCAGGCTCTGGGGTCGAGTGCCTCGAACTCGAAAGCCGGTGTGGCACGCAATTGGCCGCGGATGATCAGCAGGTCACGTCGACCGCAAAGGTGGTAGTACAGCCAGGTGAACGGAATGTCCCGCGGTTCGAGCACGACGACCACTTCGGCATGGCGAAAGGGGTCTTTGGCGTCCTGGATCTTCAGTTCCACGGCAGCGGAACCGAGCCAACGCAGGCTGGTTTTCTCGCCGAGAAGCTTCAAACCCTCTTGTAGCCATTCGAGGGCCTTGTTGCCCTTGTGGAGGTTGAACTGAGTGCCCACGGCGAACCAGCCGACCACCGCGACGGCAACCGTAACGAAGATGGAAATGTTGAGAGCAGACATGGACATTAGGCCTGTAGAGACTGACGGTCTGCCGAATTATTGCACGAGAGCATCCCCGAATGCTTCTTTTGTCCTCGTAATAATTTGTCCTCGTAATAAGCGGACACAAGCTCAAGCGGCCCCAAAGGGCGAACACAATGCGCAAGGACGGGTTTTCCGGTGTGATCCACGATTTTTTGTATGGCATGACGGGATACGAATTTGCGCGACAGGCCGTGGAAATGCGCGGGGCCCTAGAAACTGTCTTTATGACGATTACCCTAGGTGACATGGTGGGGCTGCCTGTGATCCCGCCGATTTACGCGTTGCGCATTGTTCCGTACGTGGTGCCCAGCATCAGCAAATGGAAGCGACGCCTTGCGCGTGAACGTGAAATATCCGACAACGAAGAGTTCCATCTTCATGGTCTTTGAGCATGTTCTGCAGGTCGCGAGTGGCGGCACCTGCTTTCGCAGCTCCTAATCCAGCAAGGAGAACACGATGACAGAGGAAAAAGGTGAACCTAAGAAGAAAGGTCTTTTCACGAAGTTCAAAGAGGTTGCGTATGGCATGGGCGCGCATGACATGTCACGTTACGCAATCCGCACGCGGGCCAGCATGGAGCATCTGTTCATTCTGATCACCATGGGGGACCTTATCGGCGTTCCTATTCTGCCGCCGTATTACTCGCTCCGTCTGCTTCCTTATGTGGTTCCGAATATCGCCACATGGAAGAGGCGCATGCTGCGGGAAAAGGATGTTTCCGACGCAATGTTCTGAGTTGATGGGACCAGTGGACTCGAAGTTCAGCCGTTAACCACAAAACGAGGACCGAGCAATGTCACTCAAAGAGACGTTTGAACTCAACAAGGACCGGCGTTACATAATGTTCGGCGGCAAGGGTGGACTGGGTAAGACCACCTTCTCGGCCGCGACAGCGTTCTGGCTCGCACAGCAAGGGCACAAGGTACTGGTTTTTTCGGTAGACCCGCAAGCTTCGCTGAGCGACATCTTTCAGAAAGACATCTTCGGCAAAGGCGCCGTCAAGATCATGGACAACCTGTTTGCTCAGGAGATCGACGCCGACTCGCATATCAAAGCCTACCAGCAGGAGATACGCAAAAAGATCCTCGATATGTACGGCTTTAATCAGGTGCCGGATGAGATTGAGCAGTATATTCAGGCGGCTTCCGCCGAGCCGGCGATGGAAGAATCTGCCATCTTCGATGCGGTCGTCGATGTCGTAGTAAAAGGTGATTACGACTACTACATCTACGATCTTGTCCCACTGGGCCACGCACTCTACTACCTTTCCATGGCCAAGGTCTACGACGAGTGGATCAACCGTATCACCAAACTGCGCGAAGAGATGCGTGAGCACGAGGAGATGGTAGCGCGCCTGCAACGCGAGAATACGCTGGAAGAAGATCAGATTCTGAGCGAGCTGCAGTACATCAAAACCGCATCAATCAGTCCTCGAACATTTTAACGGACAAGGAGAAGACTGCGTTCTTCTTCGTCGTCGTACCGGAAGAGATGATCATTCTCGACACGAAGAAGGCCGCACAGTTGTTTGCCAAGTTCGAGGTACCGGTCGCGGGATACGTCGTCAACCGCGTGCTCCCGGCCAACCTGTCGCCGGACTCTATCCCGCCTTACCTGCAGAATCGTCTGAAAATGCAGGGTCGTTATTTGGACGAGATCAGCAGCACGTTCGGGAAACAGGTTGTTGGCTATGTGCCCGAAATGGAGCGCGACGTAACCGGACTGAAGATGATCGAACAACTCGCCGGAATCATGTACGGCAATGGAAAATTGTGAGGAACTATGAGCGAAATCACTCTATCGTTCAGCGATTACATCGCAGCACATCCGAACCTGAAATTCTCATTTTTCGGCGGGAAGGGTGGTGTAGGCAAGACGGTGATGGCCGGTATTACTGCGGTTCACCTCGCGAACCAAGGTAAGCGTACCATGCTTGCGTCCACTAACCCTGTCCATAGCCTCAGTGGGCTTCTTGACCAAGATGTGTACGGCAAAGCAACCCCCGTGAAGGACGTGCCCAATCTTTGGGCATACGAGATCGATACGAAGGAAACCATCGAGCGCTCGAAGCAAGACATCAGGCAGAAGATCCGCTGGTTTCTGAAGTTTGCGGAAATCTCCACTCAGGCGGATGCTTTCGTCGAAAGCGCCACGATGAACCCTGCATTCGAAGAGTCCGCGATGTTCGAGAACATGGTAGACCTGATGCTCAAGGACGAATACGACGCCTATGTCTTCGATACCGCGCCCACCGCCAACGCGCGTCGGTTGTTGGGCATGAGCAAGGTATATTCGCTCTGGGTGAATAAGATGCTCAAGTCTCGTCAAGAGGCTCAGTCTTTGCGGGAGTTGCTTTCCTTCACCAAGAAGAAGCAAGAAGACCCGCTGATGGATTATCTGGTTGCTTTCCGCGAGCGCATCGGCCATGCCCGCGAAATGCTAACCGATGAGCAACAAACCGCGTTCTTTTTCGTGACCCTTCCTGAGGCGTTGCCCATTGCGGTGATCAAACGTTTCATCAACTGGTTCCATGATTTCGGCATTCCGGTTGGAGGCGTCATCGTCAATATGCTGATCCAGAAGGACCAGTTGCGAGATGACTCGGCCGCATTCGTCAAGAACCGCGTTGCGATGCAGGACGCATACATGAAAGAAATCTGGCACGATTTCGATGGCAGCGTGCGCGCCGTCATCCCGCTGCTTGATGATGAAGTGCGGGGAATCGATTCACTAAACTCGGTGCAGAAATATGCATTTCCGAATACCGTCAGGTCCGCGGAGGCGACCCACATCGGGAAATGAACATCCGTTTGGGGGGATGATTCCAGACGATGCGACATCGATTTTCGAGCGTAGGTATATCGCAAAGCGAACAGCCGTGCATGGAAAAAGCAGAATACCAGCGTTCCTACAGGCAAGCCAACTTTGAGCGGCTAGCTAAGTACTACCGCGAGTACCGCAAGCGCAACCGCGACCGCATCAGCGCGCGCATGCGGGAATACTACAAGGCGAACGCTGTCACAATCAAGGTGAAGGAACGAAGCCGCTACAACGACAAGCGCGTTTTCGCAACGGCTGACGAGCTGGTGAGCTGCCGGCAGAATTCGCGCACCGCCAAAACAATGCGTGGTCCTGAACACATCGTGTGCTTAGAGTGCGGACAGATCTTGAAGACTCTCAGCCGACATTTGAGACTTGCACACAACCTGACCGGCGAGGAGTATCGGGATCGCTGGGGCTGCAACCGCAGCACCGCACTCGCCGCAGTCGCGTTATGCCAAGAATTATCCCAGGCACGCAAGCGCATACGACTAAAGCCGCCAGCGCGCTCACGATTCGGGCAGCGGGCCGCGCCACCTCGCAGGAGCAGGCCTAGCAGACTGGAAGGCCGGTTGAACCACCGTAAGCCCACCAGCCCGCGTCAACCCCGATAGAAACGGCAAAAGGGTAGCCCTGTACCCTTGCCTTCCACCACTCGGATGATCATCCGCTGGCTATCGATGTCGCTGACTTTGAGACGAGCCAGTTCGGAGCGTCACATGCCGGTGCCTTAGAGCGTCATCAGCAGCGTTCGTCGAAACATTGTTAAGTAGTTCTGAAATCTTCTGCAACATCTGCGGAGGGGTATCAGTCTTGGAGATGAACAGGTCTGCGTGTTCTATACCGTCCTGGGCGTCCACCAACCCGGAGATGATTACGATTGGGACATCAGGTTTCAGTTTCTTCATCGCTGCGGCAATCCTACCTCCGGGCCGATGTTCCCCAACCTGAACGGCACGCCCACGGACTTGGGAAACGTGCTTAACCGCGCCATTCTGCCAGCTCTGAACCGCTGTGCCGTATGCGGCAAGTCGAAAGACGATTGTGGAAAGCCGAACAACAAGGACAAGGGCGCCACCGCCGATCATAAATTTGAACGGGACAAGATCCGTCCCGAGTGGCACGGCTGGCACGCTGCGCGGCGGTTGCGGACGCTAATAGATCGCGGGGAAGATTCTTTCGTGATTGAGCAGGCGCAAAAGCAGCAAGTCATCGAGGACGATTGGCGTCAGCGGACGATGAAGGACTTGTCCGATTACTACCTATCCAATCACGCTGAAATACACAAGCGGCCCCGTTCCGTGGTCGAGGATAAAGCCATGCCGGGGTCAATCATTCTCCCCCGACTGGGCCAGATGCGCGTCTCCAGCATTACCCACCGCGACGTGTCCGAGTTTCACGCTACCCTGAAAGGCACTCCTTACCGTGCCAACCGCGTGCTTGCCCTGCTGCACAAGATGTTTTCATTTGCGACCGTCGGTGATGACAACGAGTGGAGTGTGACCCGGAACCTAGCTGCTGGCATTCCGAGATTCCACGAGGAGAAACGTGAGCGGTGGCTGTCCGAGGAGGAACTAGACCGACTCGCGGCGACCATGCTCTTGTCGTCAGCTGAACCGCGACCGTAGAGATAACCGTTTTCGACCTTGGCGGAAAAGGGATCGAGGGACCACTTCGAACGGTTGACGCCGACCACATCCAGGTGCGCCATCAGGAAGAATCGGTTTCTTGCTTCCGTTGCCTTTCAGTCGAGCGACGATATTGCCACGGCCCGGGGCTGATTCGAAGATCTCGGAAGGAATGCCATCCTCGAATACGCTCTTGATGTACTGTGCCGCCTGGGTTTCGTTGCTAGGTGGGTTGCTGGTGTCGATGCGGACCAACTGCTGAAGGATCTGGATCACTTCCCGCCGGGCCGTATCATTCGATTGCGCTTGCGCACCCATCAGTTCTGCCATTTTTTCTCCGCTATGCCCGCCAAGCTTACAGAGGAGAGATGCTGCCAAAACCTGGCAAATCCGTTCTGACGGGATATCCAGGGTCTGACGATGCCGGGCCGCAGCAAATAGCAAGTAGCAAGCAAACTAGGAATCTGGTTGCTTGCCACTTGTTGCCCTAAGCGAAGCGAGCGACGATCGGCCGCTCATCCCTCGCGACCGAGAATTTCAAACCAACGCACGATCGACTCGATGCCGCGATAAAAGTTCGGAATATGGAACTTCTCGTTGGGTGCGTGCAGGTTGTCGTCCGGCAGGCCGAAACCCATCAGCACGCTGGGAGCCTTTAGCGTTTTGTCGAATTCGGCCACAATCGGAATCGAACCTCCGTTACGAACGTAGACGGTGTCCTTCCTAAATACTTCGTGCAATGCCTCGGCTGCAGCCTTGATAAATCGATTATCGGTTCCCACTACAACCGGGTCGGCCAACGACCAACGCTTAACGGTGATTTGGACTCCCTTGGGGGCGATGGATTTCACGTATTTATTGAAGAGCTTCCAAATCTCTTCAGCCCGCTGACCGGGTACCAGGCGCATGGAGACCTTGGCGGAAGCTCTTGCCGGAATGACCGTCTTCTGTCCATGACCAGTGAACCCGCCCGGCACACCGTGAACTTCCAACGTAGGGCGCGCCCAAGTGCGATACAGCACAGGATACTTGAGCTCCCCCGTGAGTTCCCTGGAGCCCACCTCGGTTTTCAAGTATTTCTTTTCATTAAACGGCAAGTGCTGCCAAGCTTTCAGTTCCTCTTTGCTGGGCCGCTGCACGCGATCATAGAAGCCGGGGACCAGAATCTTGCCGTTCTCGTCTTTGAGTTTGCTGATGATCCGGCTGAGCGCTTCGAGCGGATTGGGGGCAGCGCCGCCGTACACGCCGGAGTGCAGGTCGGTCATGGCTCCGACCGCTTCGATTTCGGTGTAGCACAACCCACGCAGTCCTACGCACAAGCTAGGCAACTCGGGCGCGAACATCTGATTATCGGAGACCAGCACTACGTCGCACGTCAGCCGTTCGGGATGCTCCTTCACAAACTTACCGATCGCCTCGCCGGCTACTTCTTCTTCGCCCTCGATGAGGAAGCGCACATTGACCGGCAGTCTGCCGTCATTCGTTCGCATCAGCGCCTCAATGGCCTTGATGTGCGCGTACATCTGGCCCTTATCGTCGACGGCCCCACGTGCGTAGATATTGTTGTCGCGTTCAGCAGGCTCGAAGGGGGGCGATTTCCACTCTTCCAAAGGTTCGGCCGGCTGCACGTCATAGTGGCCGTAGCAGAGGACGGTTGGCTTACCGGGAATATGTAACCAGTCACCGTAGATCAGAGGATGCCCCTGGGTTGGTATGATTTCGACATTTTCCAGACTCAGGTGCCGCATTTCTTCGGCGATGAATTCCGCTGCTCGGCGCATATCCTCTTTGTGCTCCGGCAGGGTGCTGACGCTAGGGATACGCAGCAGAGCCTTCAACTCGTTCAGGAACCGCTTCTGATTTTCGCGCGCGTAGCTGACTGCGGCGGACGCCATTTGAATTTCTCCTTTATTCGACAGGGAGTCGCATTTATCTACACTTCCGGCCCGGCAAACGACGTCAAACATTCCCGTTTCTGCTGATCGACTTTTCTGGTCTTCCAGGTCGGCCCCTATCAAACGCGGCCAATCTCGTTTAAGACCTAGCCTGGCACGCTAAGACGCCCGATATGTGGCTTCGTCGGAAGGCGTCGTGGGTTGGCGGTAAGCGCCCGTCATTGCGCTGACAATGAATAGTACGATCACGTTGCAGATCAGCGCGACAATGCCACTATTAATGCCTTCGAACGAGCCGGTTTTGCGGGCGGCGAAGATCGCCAGGGTGATGATACCAATGACGATTCCGGAGCCCACGCCGGCGGCGTTCGGCCGCCAGCGGCGGGAGAATGAAAGCACGACTCCTGGGAAGAACTGCGTCATTCCCGTGTAGGCGATTAAAAGCAGCCCAACCAAGGTTTGCATGGCGAAGAACCAGAAGCCAAAAGCCAATAATGCAACCACGAGGACCAGAATGCGAGTCGCGGTAATCGAACCCCTCTCGCTGTTGACCAAGCCGTAATCCACGAGAAGGTTTTTGGAAACGATGCTGGCCGCCCCAAGGAGCTGCGCCGATGCCGGGACCAAGGCCGCCAGGCTCCCGGCACCGGCGACGAACCCGAGTACCCATGGCGAGTAGTATTTCTGCACCACCAGCATGAACGATTGATCCCCTTCCGCCCCTTTGAGTCCCGGGACCAGCAGCAATGCGGTGAAGCCGCCGAAGTAGACGAGCAAGATCATCAACTGGTAAACGGGCAGAAAGATCGCATTGCGGCGAAGCGTGTCTTCGCTGCGCGCGGAATATATGGCTGCCATGGACTGCGGGAACATGAAAAATCCCAGCGCCGTGAGCATAACTGTGGTGACAAACCAGACGGTGCCGCTCGGTGTCGTTGTGCCCTGGAGCGTCATCCAGTTCGGATGTTGGGCCAATACCCTGGAAATCACGTTCGCTGGCGAGCCAAAAAAGTGGACCGGCAAGACAATGCCGGCAAAAATCACCCCAATCAGCACCAGCAAGTCTTTGATGATCGCCGCCCATGCCATCCCGCGCAGACCAACGAAATAGACGAACAGCGCCATGACCGCGAAGGCGACGCCCACCGCCACCCGGGCGTCGAACAAGCTGTAGCCAGCGATATGCAGAAGAATCTCGAGACCTCCGAGCTGCAGCGTGACGTACGGCACCAAGAAGACGAATCCCACCAGTGCGACAAGAGCGCTGAGCGCCCGGCTGCCGTACTGCGCAGCAAAGAAGTCTGGTCCAGTGAGCAGTTTCCGGTCATGCGCTACGCGCCAGACGGCGGGAGTCAAGAAAAACGCGATAACATACGCCACCGTCCCATAGCACAAGATATAAAAGGCGGGCGCCCCACGGGTATAGGCCCAACCGGCGGCCCCCAGAAATGTGAACGAAGTATAGATCTCGCCCGCCATCAGCAGCCAAACAAAAAGCGTTCCAAACGAACGGCTGCCTACGATGAACTCCTGAGGATTCATCTTGACGTTGCGCACGCCCCAAAGGCCAAATAGGACAGTAGCGAGGATGATCACACCGACGACGCCCAGCGCGATGATGGCGCTCATGATCGCACCTCGAGACGATAAACCGCCCACATGAATAGCGGCGTCAGTAAGATCCAGATTGCGATGTAGGCCAGGAGAAAAGGCAAGCCGGCAATTCGCGGCTCAACGCGGTTGGCCAATGGAGTGCACACCGTCAGAGCAATCGCGGGGATGCATGCGAGTAAAATCTGAAGGAAGCGCCGCTTTACCTTAGCCAAGGGGCACCACCTTTCTGTGGTGTTTATTATCCTTTGCCGCTCTGCTATTTGCAACCAAAACCTGATCTGGTTGCCACCAATCATCCCTGCGGAGCCGAAATGGGGAATTCAGTTTGTTCTTGGGTCGGAATCTTCCTCCGTTATCCAAGCAAGGCATCTTAAGCACCTGGGTTGAAGTGAATACGAACGTGGCAAGCGGAGAGCGGTCAGGACAGTACCGCCGTGCTGGTCAAAAAAGCCTCAGTGACCTCCGTACCAGCCAGCCGCCCCGGAACCATGGAGCGAGGGTCGCGCCGGTTGCAATCGCCTTTGGGGGCAAAGTCGAGGGCACAATGGCTCGCGCCAAGGCGGCACTCGTGCCACTGATGAGTTTCAGGGGTAACAAGGTGACTGCGAACCTGCTGACTCAGGAGTACGTGAGGCGAACTCCCCTGTCCTTGCTTCCGGTTGCTTCCATTATGCTTCCAATGAATGGGGCAAAAACAAGGTGGGAAGCGATACTAAGCTACATGAAATCAATGACATGGCTACGGACGATACCAGCCCTGAAAAGGCTGGCGTCGGCGGTTCAACTCCGTCCCTGGCCACCATCTTTTCAATCACTTAGCGCCCCTTCTTCCCTGTGTAGTTATTGTTCTTGATCGTGGCCTTCACCTCGACATACTTTTGTGAAGTGCTGCGAACTCTTGTCCCAGCCTGGCCGCAATAACCTTTCATGAACGGCGTTTGAGGGTTGTCACAGGCAGGGTTGCGCTTAATGGTGACCCCAGTATCGACGGTAACGATTCTTGCTGCAGTCACTACGGCTGTCTCCGGGTAATCAGCGGGATTGAGGTCATCTTTTGCGAAGGCGGGAAAGCCTAACAGCAACAGCAAGCAACCGGCGATCTTTATCGTCACTGTAGTACGTTTCTGGCAGCTCATTTGCGCCTCTCTTTGGCTAGATTGAATTGCCGATGCAAACACGTCGCGACCATCGGCGTTTGCCTACGTGGCAGGGCTGGAATTGGGGGCCCAGGTTATCTCGCTCATCCCAGTGCCGGCGGCACGCAGGGTAATGTCTGGCATGCCAGACACACGCAAAGAATAATATGTCCAGCATAGGGGCACATCCAGCAACAAGCACGCCCTTTTGGTCCAACTGGGCAAGCGCGAGGTGGGGATCATCACTCTGCAGGTAATCGCCCGCGGTCTGGATACCACAATGGCGCGTCTGTTACGCGGACTATAACCGGGGGTAGGCGGTGCTGCATTCGCTTCGGAGTTATCTGCATATCAATGGAATTGAAAAAGCTCCACGCATTGGCAGCAAGGCCGTCATTTAATCCCCAGTATCCATCCCTCAATCTCCGCAACCACGCTCTCGGTAGGCGTTAGGGATGGATGGAGGAATATGGCCAGACTGCCGTCAAGGTCGGCGCGCTGCATCCACGCGGCAACCGAATAGGCATCATGCTGATCGTCATTCCGATTCTCCCGAGCGAAGCCTCGGCTCCAGAGAGATGGATAGGCTTCTGCCACAACTGAGCGTCCCGGCTTGATGTCCCACCCGTCAAACGGCCAAAAATGCACGCCATCGGCCTGCAGGCGGAGATACCGCAACCAGGGGAGCCCCGCATGCGTGGATTTCGCGACGGAGCCTTTCACGTCGAAATGAAAAACAGACTTTGCCCCAGCACGCTGTTCCGTCAGTCGACGCCAGCGCGGATTGCCGCTTCTGGCTCTGCCGTTGCCGCACGCCCCATCGCGCACGAATTCGACGTATGTGAGGTCTTCGTCGGTGGGCCAGTGCTGCTGAAAATCATCGAGGAACGCCCGCCAGTCATGTTGAAGGTGGTGCTGCTCGAAATACCGAACCGGGAATGAGAATCCGTGATCGATGCCGACAAGCGTCGGCTGCTTTTCTGAAAGGCGCGCCACCAGCCATTCAGCAATGCCACGCCGCGTCCAATACTTGCGGGGGCTGGGCGGCGGTTGGATCTTCGACGGGCGGCAGATCCCGATCCCCTTCATATACTCGTAGCCCTTTCAAACTGGAGGTCGGAGTCTGGGCACCCGAATAGTCAATCCCGATGTAATGGTCGAAGATCGGCGTGTTGCTCATTTCCAGAACTCTTCACACGTCATTAGCACGACATAAGCGTATATCAGTAAACCAGTCGGCTGTGTTGATCAAGTTTAACCACCAGCCGTTGACAGCGCGTGCATATTCGATTGTCCGGAGAATTGACCCAACGGAGAAACACCGGGTAATTGACAGCGCTGACCGGCGGAGTTAACCTAAACATGCATTCTGAGCAGCGTGAACTTTGCTTCACGCTCCGCAACCGACACACATTGGCCCTTTAAATGTGTCAGCACGGTGCGATCAGCTTCACAGCTGGAATGTGGCGGGTGGGGGTTCGTGCCCCCGTTGTCATTGAAAGCAGTAGCGGCACTTCCCCACGCCGACAATTTTCTCCAGTTGCACAGAGACTTCAACCTCTGTTGTCATGGAAACTTCGCCGCCTCGATTCTAACCCAGGTTGCTCCTGGCGCTGCACAGGGGCAAATGCTTCTGTTGTCATTGAAAGGCTAACATCTACTGCTCCAAGTTGGTCGCCGCCTCCTAGCTCTAACCGCCTGCCTGACCTGCAGCCATTCCTTGTTCGATCGGTGGTTGTTGTTCCTCTGCTCTCAATTTCGCCCAGCGAGTGAAGATACATTGCCCCGGCAGCATTGGGGATTTCAAAATCCACTGCGTGCCATCAACGAGGTCCGTTCTTTGGAGCATCGTCTTTTCTACGTCGTCGGTAAAGGAAAGATGCAAATCAACTCTAAATTTGTCCTTGGCGTATAGCACGCGGACTGTGGTTTCTAGAACTGGTATCGAAGCAATAAAGGGCGCGTGGAAAGCGTCCGGCAGGCACTCAAGGGATTCCAACGTAAAACGATACACTGGATGCGGAGTCCGGGGGATGGGAACGTTCTTCAAAAAGGTCACGAATCCATTCTCGTTTTTGCGTGAAGGTCCAATCCTCGCCCGACATAATGAACAATTGTCTTTCCATCGGCTGTTGCACAAACGTTACATATTCGTGCATCCCCGACCCCGGGTGACCAGCTCTGCTCAACCTGATAAACAAAGCAATATTCCTGCTCCGAACCCGAGCGGTTCTCCACCTCATATTCAGTCAGCGTCGCCAATCTGATGAATCGCGGCTTCTCCGCCCACTCTTCAAGCCGGTACTCGATAAACCAGCGCGTACGTACAAAGGTGGTCGTCAGGTAGCCTAAGATGTGTTCGCGCAGTTCTGGCGGCAGGAGTCGTCCGACGATATGGTGGGAAATATTCTCAGCGAACGTTTTCAATAGTTCGTTGGCGGCAGCAATCTCTATCGCGACTACCAAAATCATCGCGATCATGAACGCATCCCCAAGTTTAGGGAGCACATGCCGCAACACGACATCCAAACGTGGAGAACTCGGAAAAAGGCTCCATTGTTCCCAAGGAGCTGCGGCCAAAAATAGTCCCAGCAGAAAGACACTGATAACTACCCCGAACAGGAAACCACGCTTTTTGTAGCGCATCCCTCGCCTCCTAAAACGAAGCTAGCACCGCCCCAAAAGCAGGCATGGGATGTCTCCAGCGGAACGATGTGCGAACCGGGCGGTCAACAGCAGTGCCCGAAATGGATTCTCGGGAATCAGGGGGAATTATGCCTTTGCTGCTGGTGGGCAGCAACAAAAAGAAGTGTGAATTATCTGACGGCTATTTATAGGTCGTTATTTATACGATTCTGCTTGACATCTGCAGACACCCGGCTGCAAGATGCGTTCGCTATGACAAACGAAAAGTTATTTCAAGTAGCTCTTTACAGCCGGGTCAGCACGAAATGCGGCCGGCAAGATGTCGAAAACCAGCTTCACCAATTGCGCGATTACTGCGCCAAACAAGGTTGGGTAATCGTCAAGGAGTTTGTTGATCGCGCTTCTGGCAAGCGCTCTGACCGGGAGCAATTCCTAGCAATGTTTGAAGCTGCATCCCGTCACGAGTTTGATTGCGTCATGTTCTGGTCACTGGACAGGTTCAGCCGGGAAGGCGTGCTCAAGACGTTGGAGTACCTGCAGCGGTTGACGGGGTACGGGATCGCATGGCGCAGTTTCACCGAAATGTATCTCGACTCACTTGGGCCGTTTCGAGATGGCGTTCTCGCCATCCTCGCCTGCATCGCACGGCAGGAACGCATCCGGATTTCCGAACGCACCCTGGCCGGCCTAGCTCGGGCCAAACGGGCAGGGCGCGTCGGTGGCAGGCCGAAACTCGTAGTTAACCGTGAAAAGATTCTGAAGCGGCACAGCGACGGGAGTAGCCTTTCCCAGATCGCCGATGAGTTCGGTATCTCGAAGGGCTCGGTTTTCAACATCGTCAAAGCTGCTTCGGCCTAGGCGGCGGTGGGCCCGCTTCGAATGATACACTGGCCCCGATGTCGGTTCGCTGGCAGCGAAGGATAGCGCCCCACTAAAGGAAGCGGAAGATGAATCTGAATCCGAATGCAATAAACCGCTACCCAGATCTGCTGGCGCCGACGCCGCTGGTCCCGATTCGGCTCTCAGCCGAGGCCCCTTTGATCTGGTGCAAACTTGAATTCCTCAATCCCAGCGGATCCACAAAAGACCGCATTGCGCGCTACATCATTGGCAAAGCCGTCCGTGAGAACCGCGTCAAGCACGGCGGAACAGTCATCGAGGCGTCCAGCGGTTCAACAAGCATAGCCATGGCCATGGTTTGTGCCCAATTGGGGCTCAGGTTTATTGCTGTCCTGCCCGAAGGAGTGAGCAGCGAAAGGGTACTCATGATTCGCGCCTACGGCGGCTGCATTCATTTCGCTCCCAAGGACGCAGGGATTCTCGGCTGCATCAAGGAGTCGGAACGGCTTGCCGGCGAGACTGGGGCGTTCCTGCCCCGCCAGTTTTCGAATCCCGAGAACGCGGAAGCTCACCAAATGGGAACTGCACGGGAGATCATGGAGCAAATCCCGGACCATCTGGTTGACGCGGTTGTCAGCGGTGTCGGAACCGGCGGCACCCTGGTCGGTCTGATGAAAGGTTGCAGCTCCAAGGGCCACGCGCAACGCGCGTTTCTCGCGCGCCCTGTGGACCTCGCCATGACGCGGGAACATGAGTGTTGCAGCTTCAGCTGCCGGATTCCTGGGGTGATTGAATGTGCCTCAAGCATCTTCCGGGAATCTGATTATCCATCCCTGACCACTATTGAGGTGCGCGACGATGAAGCGCTGCAGACTGCTCGGGAGCTTATCCGCCTAGGATTTCCCGTCGGACCAAGTTCTGGGCTGAACTATCGGGCAGCGATGCTAGCGGCTGAACAGCTTTGGCCGGCGAAAATCGTCACTGTCCTTCCCGATCGCATGGAGCGCTACTTCACAACCGATCTTTTTCGACCGTTTGCTTGAGGTCGAGACGATTCTCGGCGACCGGGCTCCTCTGGCGCGGTGCCCCATGCTGACCGGCTAATAGCCGATGCACGGCGCCGGAAGTTCGACGCGGTTGTGGTTTACAGATACGACCGCTTCGCGCGTTCGCTTCGGCAACTGGTGAATGCCTTGGCCGAATTTGATGCCCTCGGAATTGACTTCATCTCGCTATATGAAGGCGTTGACACCAGCACTCCGACTGGTCGGCTGACCTTCGGCATCTTCGCATCGATCGCGGAATTCGAGCGCAGTCTGATCACTGACCGAGTGAAATCTGGCCAACAGGCGGCGCGCCGGCGTGGCGTGAAATTTGGTCGTCCGCGGGTCGAAGTCGATGCCGGCCATCTGGCGAAGCTCCGGGACAAAGGCGCTTCGTTTGCGGCGATCTCGAAGGAAACTGGCCTTTCGGTCGGCACCGTGTTTCGAGCGCTTAGCCCTGCGAGCAACATGCAGGCATCCAACGGCACGCTGCCGCATCAGCCACTCAAACACCAGTCCAGGCGCCTGGACTGAAGTACCACCGGCCGGTTTCGCTTATTCGCTGCCCCCGCGACAGATCGGAGCCCTGTAGAAGTACGGATCGAGATCGTCACTCCATCTCCATTAACCGCTCGGTCATGATCTGGAAGTCGTAGCCCATCACCGCCAGGGTCATGGCCGTACCGAATGATCGGCGATAGCGCGTGGCTGCCGTCAGCACGAACTTCCAATAACTGAGCCTGCCTCTCCCCAGCAGGCCCTGGAGCACGATCGAGTAGACCATGGCTCGCAGGCTTTCATAGTTCCATCGCTGCCTGCTGCTCGGCGGATGGCAACGGTTAAGGAACAGCTTGACCCGCTCATAGTAAGCATCGCAGGAGTAGATTCGTCTCAGCACCGACCAGTAACCTTCCACAAGGCGCGCCGCGTCCATGCGTGGCAGGAAATTCAGTGTGCAACCTGTGTTGTTTCCATCCCCCGCATGCAGAATCCGGCCCTCGCTCCACATCCGGCGGAAGAGTTGCGTCCCGGGCATAGCTTGCAGCAATCCCACCATGGCCACGGGAATGGCGCTGTTCTGAATGAACTCCACCATCCGGTCGAACACATCCTCGCGGTCGGTGTCGAAGCCGAGGATAAAGCCTCCCATCACCTCGATCCCGTATTGCTGGATCAGTTTGACGCTCTCCAGCAGGTCGCGCCGCGTATTCTGCAGCTTGTGATTCGCGATCAGGCTGCACTCATCCGGAGTCTCAATCCCCAAAAACACTGAAATGAAGCCGGCATCCCTCATCAATTGCAGCAACTCCAGATCCTCAGCCAAGTCCACGGAAGCTTCCGTGAGATAGGTAAAGGGATGTCCGTGGACCCATCCCCACTCCACCATCGCGGTCAGCAGATCTTTCGCACGCTTCTTGTTCCCGATGAAGTTGTCATCCACTAAAAAGACAGCTCCGCGCCAACCCGCCCCATGCAACTGGTCCAGTTCGGCTAGCACCTGCTCGACAGCCTTAGTGCGTGTCCGCCTGCCGTATATCTCGATGATGTCGCAGAACTCGCAGTTGAAGGGACAACCTCGCGAATACTGCACGGTCATGGTGCTGTAGCGGTTCATCTTGATGAGGCTCAGATCCGGCAAAGGGCTGCGCTTCATGGCGGGCTTCTCGGCCGCCTCGTACACAGGCCGCGCCTCGCCCGCCTCCAGATCGCGTGCCAGGGTGGCGATCAAGTCCTCCGCCTCGCCGATCACCACATGGTCTGCCTTTAACGCAGTTGCGGATACACTGCTGGCGATGGGTCCGCCCACTACCGTTCGCAGACCACGCGCACGGCAGCGTTCGACGACTGCTACCAGGTGTTCCTGCTGCACATGCATCCCACTCACCAGCGCAACTTCGGCCCAAGCGAGGTCCGCATCCTTCAGCCGCTCCACGTTGGTGTCGATCAGCCGCTTCGGCCAGCTTCCTGGAAGCAACGCGGCGACCGTCATAAGTCCCAGAGGAGGCTGAGCCGCGCGCTTGCCCAGAAACGAAAGCGCATGTTTGAAGCTCCAGAAGGTGTCGGGGAATCTAGGATAGATGAGCAGCGCGTTTATGGTTCACCTCCGGGTACAATTTTTGCGGGCGGTCATTCGCGATGAACCGGGAAGTCGTCCGTGGTTAATGGAGACGGCAGCGGAGCTTGCCGTGTAGATACACCCTGAAGCTATTCTCCCGGTTCCATATCCAATTGCACAATACTCGTACAAAAAGATTACAAAGGCCAAATGCCTGCGCCTTCGCAAAATCTGCGCGCTTCGAGTACACATCCGCGTCGTCAATTGGTGAGTAGTCGCTAGCCAGAAGTTAAAACTCCGGGTCGGAATACTGCGCGACGACCGACAACTGCCCCTCGCCGGCGCTGTCCGCAGCAGGTAATCGCTATTTGCGAAGTCCAGAAGCTGGACTGCACAGTCACCGAGTCCAGAATCTGGACTGAAGTACCACTGGAGATTGAAGCCGCGATCGCAAATTTCTGATGCAACTTTAGAACCGCCAAAAAGGTGCTTTAAAGCCACCTTCAGGCCCGTCATTCATCAACTGACCATGGCTGGCCGTGAGATGACACTGTTCAACGATTAGAATTCGAGAAGCCCTATGTGGCGGCCGATCCCGCACGAGATGCGGGCATGAGGGAGGCATCGGTCAGGCTGACCTGAAAAAACAGGACCGACACTCCAGCCGGCGGATCGTCTGTCATAGTGAGGGATACGGGAACAGTCCCCATGGATGAAGCTGAGGGTGAAGCCGAAGACGAGTTTCCTGAATTTGTGCCACATCCGGCCAGTAGCGAAAGCATTAGGGCAGAGAAGAGGAATAACGCAGCCTTCCGTATCTTAGACCTCCTTGACGTTAGAGATTGAGCCAGCTTTGCATCAATTACCAACGTAGCTTTGTTTAATCAACGACGGGCTTTTGCTCGGATCAGCCTGATCAGGGTCAGGTAGTATCTCTGAGCCCTTGACGGCCCTCGAAGGAGTATCGGGACACGAAGTGACCCGTGACCTCAAGTTGGGTCTTCGCATCGAGTATAAAAACTCGCATTATTCAGAAAAGTTGCGTTTACTGGTCCGAGTTATAACCGTTGCGATTTCAATAGATTGTGTTGACGTCAAGTTGGTATTGGACCCCTCCGCCCAGCCGTTCTGCTTCGCCGACACCGGCCCGAAGACGACCAAACACTAATTGCCGAGTCTAGGAACTGAACTGCACGCCACCGAGTCCAGAGCCATGGACTGGGCACGGAATCCAGGACCTGGACCGCATATCACAGGGTCCAGACTTAGCGCTATGCACATGGTGTATTCTCCAGCGGTCACGCTCCACCCCGGAACTGGATGATTTTGCGGCGGTCGCGTTTCGATGGTCTACTTTCCGGTGCCGGAGTGAAATTCATCATTGATTTGCGCTCTTCTGCCAGCTTCTGGCGCAGTGAACGACTCGCCTCGGTCTTGCGGTACAGCGTTTGCGCAACCGAGGCCGGGCCACGCACCTCGCTGAGAAGCAGAACCTCAATCTGAAACTCGCCACTCTCGTTCGTCACTCGCAACAGGTCGCCAAGCCGGACTTCGCGCGCAGCCTTGGCGGGCTTCCCGTTGGATTGAATCCTGCCGAGTTCACACGCTCGTGCAGCCAAAGCGCGCGTCTTGAAGAATCTGGCGGCCCAGAGCCACTTGTCCATTCGTACGTTAGGCATTACTTATTTTCCTATAAGTGCGGGACGCTGCCAGGGCATAGCGGCGCCCGGCGTTGGGGTCCGGGACAAATACAGACGATCAACGCCGGCGGGGTTTATCAATCGCCCGCTTTGGCGCTGTCCACAGCAGGGTAATCGCTATTCGCCGAAGTCCAGAATCTGGACTGCACCAACCCCGGCCCGGAGTCCAGGTTCTGGACTGAAATACCACCGGAGATTGAAGTAACGATTGCAAACTTAAATGCACTTTAGAGCCGCCAAAAAGGTGCTTTAAAGCCACCTTTAGCCCCAACATTTTGTGCCCTTTTCCTTCATTCAGCCCCACTAAAAAACTGCTTTTTGCTGCTTTCAGCGCGACCTTTTGCGTTACTAGATAGGCAATAAGCATGGATTTACTGTGCCGCTAGCGGGTCGATAGACGTGCCATTAGTGCGGAGAAAAGCGATGGGAACTGGCCATTAAGAACAGGTGAATCGATAGCGTTCGATCACTAACACCTCTGGTTTCAAATGGTTGCCTGTCAAGTGCCCCTTGGAAAGCGCCTCCCAAAACCAGACAAAACTGGCTTCAAAATCAGGGTCTCAAAAACTGTGCTCAAAAAACGTGGTTCAAATTCGCGAGCGCGCGAGCATGAGCATACGCCAAGACATCCCTGGGAAAATACCAACGTCCAGCCACTCATTTGGCGGTCGGATCTGGTACTCCGTGGCAGCCGGTTCCGCGGCGAAGAACGGTCTCGATTATAGCGGCAAAACCCAAAATGGCACAGTATCGCTCGTGGATGCAGCATTGGCGTTGCAAAACCGCTCACGAGCAGTAGTATTCGAGATTGTCGAGTCCAGATTTCTGGACTTATTGCCCGCTGGTAGAGTTGAGGTTCCTGGACCTCTCCGTAATTACCATCACCGCCGGCCGGGCAGGAGTCCAGGCATCTGGACTTCCCGAATGGCCGTTAAGCGCCGTCACAGCTTGCGGCTACAATGTGGATGGCGCCGAAGGCCGCGCGCGTTTCCGCTGGGCCGGGGGCATCGAACCCGCTTTCCGGACCGCACTGCGTAGGCGGGCGTGCCGTTGCAGGTGACGCACGTACGCGATCTCGTCCGGCCCAACCTTGGCGCGAATGATCTCGGCGAGCGCCGCCGTTTCCGCGGCTGTCCAGTCCTGTAGCCCAGGCGTGACCGCCAGCAGCAGCCCGAAGTTAGCAAGTGCAGTTTTCTCCACCGCCGTCCTGGAGGCAAAATCTATTCCGAGCGCCGTTGCCAGCGCCTCCGCCGAGCGCTTCATCGACCGATTGAGATCGCCGGCGGTCGCGGTATGACGTAGCGCATCGTGCGCCAGCTTGCGAATATTGAAGTTGTCCCAAGCGCCGGTGGACGAACCGGGGAGTTCCCAAATGACATGCCCGGAGGCAATCCGCCGCAGCGTTCGCGCCGGCGTGCGGTATCCGGGCGTGGCACGGATTTTCTCTTCTTCTTTTTCCACCAGCCGGCCTAGCTCCGGCCGCAGCGGCCGAAATCCCAGCTTGCGGTAGAACCAGAAAGCGCCTGACTCGATCGCTTCATCATTGTTGTGCCCGATCTGATAGGGATCGACCGTGAAACAACTAAGCCCGAACACCTGCCGCAGCAACCGCAGCAACCGGGCGTAAATCCAGGCCGACTCGCCTTCGCGGAAGGTCGAGTAATGATTGAATGCCACCTCGCCGCGGTCAAAAAAGCTGACCAGGTCGCCATAGCCTACCTGCACTCCACTTTTGTAAACGAGGAAACCGTGGTAGGCGCGCCAGGGAAGGCGCTGTCCGGCCGGAAGGCCGCACAGGAAGATCTCGACCCCGCGCCCGACATGCGCAGCCATCACGTTATCCGGATCGCCATGCGTGAAGGCGTACAGCTCGCGATGACGCACCGCCATTCCTTCGCGCGCCATATCCAGGAGCGATTCGCCATCGGCACGGGATAGTTTTTCGACCGGAATTTCCGGTTGCGTGAGCTCATGCGCCAGCGAGACGTCCTGCCGTCGCAGCAGTGGTTCGTGCTGATAGAAGATCTGGGCACACGGACGGCGATTTCGGGTCCGCGTGGCCGGCGAGTTCTCTAGCTTCCACCGCACCGGGATCGACAGCGAATCGTACAGTTCAGCGCGTTTTTGAAGCGAAACGGGCAGCGACTCGAAGTGCTGCACGAGCCACTGAAGTTCGCCCGTGTCGTCGCGCGCCGCGTCGAGCCAAGCGGCGTACGGAACATTCGCCTCGACCAGCGAATCTTCCTCCAACAACGGAATGAAGCGTGGCCATGTGGCGGCCATGCGGCCCGGTTCCTCGTACTCGTCCCAGATGACACACAGTTTTCCTGGATAGCGAACGAGCAGCCGCCGCAGCACATCGTGACTGAACACTTCTTCCGTAGCGCTGCCAGCGATTCCGGAGTCTTCTTCGGAATCGAACTGCTCCGTGTCAGCGTCGCTCGCGCGTAGTGCCGCGACACGGTCGCTGAACGACGCCAGCAGCGTCTCGCTGCGCTCCAGCACCTCGGGATTGTGAGGGTACACCCGCAGGAACAGCAGGGCTTCATGAAAGCGGATGAGCGAAGGCGCGTCCGGAAATGTCTGCGGAGCCAATTGGGCGAGCAGCGCGTGCACGCGATCAGCGCTCTCGGTGTCGAACTGCCGCTTCGCCTCGTCCAGCGCCGTGAGTAGTGCCTCAAGCGACTCAGTGGCCATTTCGGTCTCCTGCATGGGTTCCGAAGCCGGAGTTTATAGCGTAATCATGCGCCGGGAACAAGAAAATCGCAGCTGTCCACGTCCATAGCTCTCACAGCGGCGTCAACCACACCGGCTTTCTTGATGACCGGTCCCTTTGCCGCTTCGCTCCCCGTACGCGCTGACTCTATTGCAACGCCGAATTACTGGGCAATGATGACCGCCTGACTGTGCCACACAACAAACTCGGCTTCAATTTCCGCGCGTTTGGGATGAGCGCGCATCGAGTTGTCACTGTGACGTTTTTGGGTCATCCGTTTCTAACCACTGCTAACTTCTCCCAACCAATTGGGCATTTTTTGTCGCACCGCTTCCGTGTGGGTGGCTCTTGTAAGTTATTGACGTTCCTATGGTTATAGCATGTAGAGAGCGGCAGATGAATAACTCTGGATCAGCATATCGGGGTTCGAATCCCTGGGGGGCAGCCAATTAGAATCAACAAGTTCCACTGACTCTCCCTTTAGCTCTCCATCCTCAGGTTGCGTCTGGGTTGCGGATTCACAGCTTGCGACGTCAAAAGGAATTTCAGCCCGATTCGCCGTTCGATAACTTGGTGGAAGGGCTTCGAGGGTATAAATCTGGAGTGAACACCCGACCTTGGTCCCGCTGGATTCCCGTCGGGACCGGCGAGCGCGCGGACCGGCGCATTACGAGACCAGCTCTCGTACGGGCACTTCGGCGTACTGCAACGCACTTCGTTACACTTCCCTCGCGGCGCGTCAATCCACCAGCATCGATTGCATCTGGCGCCAGTAGCCGTAGACGGTGGAGTCGCCCAACTCCACCATCTCCGGAGTAATGAACGTGCCGGCCGGCACATCGGTTTGAAGCCGCTGGTTTGCCACCAGGTAGAACGGAGCGTTGGCGCAATTGCTCCGCGTCGCCGGCAGCAGAAAGGCTCGCGTTCCCTCTATGTTGTGCTGATGGCCGCCCATCTTCAGAACGTCGCCGGCGCGGAAGGCGCGTTCGGTGCGCACCGCCATCACGGCGTGCAAACCCTGAAGAGCCGCGCCCGAGGCGCGCTTGTGCAGCACCGCCGAGAACAGTGTGATCGGCGTCTCCTGGCCCATGATGTGAAAAGGCACGTAAATGCAGGCGTACTTGCCGTTGCGGCTTACCAGGTGTCCCTTCTGGCGCAGCACCTCCCAGGTTTCGCCATCATGGCAGCGCACCACGGCAAAAATTCCGCCGGCAAAGCTGGGCTCGTCGGACCGCCGCAAGCAGTTGAAGACGTCCACGACTCCCGTGCGTTGCAAGATGCCGCCGTCAGCCTCGGGAATGAAGACCTCCGCCAGTTCGGCAATGCGGCAGAGCGGGAAATGAAGCTCATCGCAGGCGGGCGCCAGTCCGGTGGAATTGGCGACGACGTTCATCTCGCAATAATCGGGCGTCGCCCTCTGCGGCAGTTGGCAGATAGCCTGGCTGCGGGCGTGCATGATGGCGGGGACGTTGTCGCCCAAGCGCCAGAGGCGGCGCAGCGCCAGAGCCTCCATCCGGCGGTCGGTCCACTCGACGACTCCGCTCTCCGGATCGAAGATGTAATCGTACTCGCTCGATTTGCCGGCGGCCACGACCTCAAATCCCAGCACCCGCGCCCAGGTGATCAGGCCGATCAGGTTGCTGGGCTGATCGCCGTCGGCGGTCGTGTAGACGACGCCGTGCTTCTCCGCCACGCGGCTCAGCGCCGGGCCGATCGTGGCCTCGGTTTCCTTGCTGACCATGGCGACATGAACGCCCCGCCGCATGGCATCGACGGCGATTTGCGTGCTCACCTCTGGCGAGCCGGTGGCTTCCACGACGATGTCCAGCGGCGCCTCGGCCAGCAGATGGTAGTCGCGAAACACCGCCGTGCGGCCTGCGGCCGTCGCCTCGCGCACCTGCTGTCCGGTTTCGCAGGCCGCCATTTCAGTTTCCGCAAAGCCGAGAGAGCGAAGCATGCGCATGGTGCCCTGGACATCCAGATCGCACAGCGCCGTTGCCTGCAGCGACGGAATTGTCCGGCACTGGGCCAGCAGCGTGCGTCCGAAGCCACCCTTGGCGCCGGTCACCGCCATGCGAATCGTCCGGCCTTTCAATTCGGAGAAAAGCAGCTCGTAATTCACATCGCCTCCTGAAGGCTACGCGCAGCAATCAACATTTCGGAGTAGCTAAACCGGTTCCCCAGTTGGTGTATCCCGAGAGATAAACGTCATTCCGAGCGAGCGACGCCTTGCGTCGTGAGTCGAGGAATCTTGTGCGTTGCTTTTGCTGTAAAACACGAAATCCCTCCACTCCGCTTCGCTTCGGTCGGGATGACGGCTTTGGGGAGCCTTGGGATACACCAACCCGGGAACCGCGATAAATGATTTTCTTTGCACGGTTGCCATTGTTTGCCGCGCATTCATTGTGCCGGCACCGTTGCCTTACCGGCTTCACGCAGCCCGAGTTCATCGACTACCGACAGTTCGGGATTGACTCCCAGCCAGAAGAGTACGCCGATGATGAGTACCACGGCTCCGACGAGAAACGGGTAGACCCAGGAGCCGGTGTGCTGCACGATGGCCTGCTCCGGCAGAAAGCCGTTGGCAGTTGGAATCACGCAGAGAACATCAGCACCGCGCGCTTTGCGGCACGGTGCTCAAATCTACTTTGCAACTTTCTCTCCAACGAACATGCGTAGCTGTCTCTGCCGAGAATTTGACAAGGAAGCTGTCGCCGACTTGCAGTTGGTCGAAGGCTGTGACCTCCGAAGGCGTTGCTTCAGATTTGCATCGTTCGGTGTACAGCCCCCAGGATGGAGCGAGTATCTGCTTGCCAAACAGACTGAAATATCCAGGATAGTTGTTCGGCGCTTGAAAGAATGTCATCGGTTCCCCTGAAATGAAATGCCGTTGCGAGGCCCCGAGTTCTCCGTCCCCTTTCGTAATTGTGAACTTTGCCTTCAAATCGGTTCCGTATACGCGCCCGTTCAATAAGCAGTCCAAATAAAAAAGTGATTCTGAATCCTCTTCTGAGATTTGCCCGGTGTATTTCAACGTGGCTGAAAAATGCTTTTCTATTTGGGTGGCCAATGAGACAAGTGACCTGAATTGCGATGGGATGGCATCGTCGTCGAGCTTGGCGAACTCTGCACTTTCGAGCAAGGCTCTATCCGTCTCTAGATCGCGAATGCGTAATATGTCTCCCTTTCGCAGTCTATCAATCGCCTCGATTGCTCTCTGACACTGCGAAAAATAAAAACCAACAAAGTTCCAAGACAAAGTGCAATCAACGGTCCGAGTTTCGGTCTTAGAAAAGACGAGGGCAATCTTTAATGGCGTATCTGTTCGACTAATGACTGCTTCCCCTTCAGCTGCTCCCAGTCGTGTTGGACACATTTGCATAACGGGGAAAACCATCGGCGTGGACGAACCAATCTCCAGCCTAACCTGTCTCGCCGGGATATGACTGAGGTTCGGTTGTACAGTAAGAACAGACTGCTCCTTGGGCCCAAAGTATGCCGGCATCAGCGGAAGATTTTCCATAAAGGCTTCGAATTCTCCAGGTTCCCAGGATTGAGCTTTGCCTGTACGATAGAATTCCTGTGCCTTTTCCGCACCTTGTCCGGTGAACATGAATTTGAAGTTGGGGCGTTCGCGTATCAAGGTTGGGTTTGTCACAAGGATGTCGATCCGATGCATGCCATTGGTGACAGACGCCACAGTTCCAGGTTGCACCGCATGTCCCGAAGCTCCCGAATGCACCGCGAAGTCGTAGCCGGGGTATTGGGCTTTCGCGAGCTTGACGAATGTCCCCGCCGTATCGAAAGCAAATCCTTTCTGCACATCGAGGTTAAGCAGATCAGGGCGAACCACATCGACGAGCGCCTTTGCGACTGCTTCGACACCATCTGAACTGCGAAGAGCCACTTTATCGGCCTGGATGGGAAGTATCGCGTTCATTTCAGCGGACGAAATGTTGTGCCAAACAGGAAGGATAATAACCTTCTTCCCCGCCATCTCCCGCGAGAACAGACCATTTAATTCGGCTTTCGGCCAGTTCTTGGATAAGAAATTCGGGCTGAAGACCACAATGCCATACCGCGAACGGGCGAGTCCGCTTTCTATTGATTCACGTAGACTGTCTCCAACCTTCAAGGAAAACTTATCAAACCACGTCTTTAGCCCTAACCTGCGCAATTCATTCGCAAGCGGCTCAACGAAGTCCGCTTTGTCTTCCCACGCGTATGAGATGAACACATCAAAATCGTGCTGGTCCATAGCACCTCTTCACTAGCATGCAGCAAACGTGTCGTCAAGAAAATTAAGTGGGCGCTATGCCTCCTGAACGTGAACTCAATCGCGAATAGCGGCAACAGGGAAGAGGCACGACTCTGCTGCGGCCAGTATCCGCAACTTGTCGTCGTCAGCATAGGACCTCGGCGGCCAGATTCGTCCAAGTTGCATCGCCGCTGGCTACAAGCGCCGACAAGTAGAGTTGCACATCTTCGGCAAGGAACGCGCCGCGAATGTGTTCCACGGCGGCGCGGAGTTCATCCGCTGTCGGGACAGCGGTATTGCCTTCGGGAATCGCGCCGTTTTGATGGGGGATTTTGAGTTCATCCAGAAACATCAGCAGCATCGCTTGCTGGTGAGCGAATAGATAAGAGCGGATCAGCCAGGCGGCAAGTGGTTCGTCAAGGGACTCAATCGATGCCAGGTACGCAGCTGCTTTATCGGCGGTGAACTTGGCGGCTTTCTGCGGCCGCAAGTTCAATTTCTTGGCAATCAATCCCACGACGCTCCGCCGCTGGCCTTCGGTCTCGCGGTCTGCGAAGAATGCAGTCGCGGCTTGCCGGCGTCGTCCGAGGTTCATTTGCTTCCAAATCTGCTGAAACGTTTGCCGCACCATGGTTCAGGACTCTCTTAAATGGGCTGCTTTCGATTCGCGTTCAACTAACGCTATCGGATACGATCTTCGGAAGAAAGCTGGCTTCAAATGCCCAGCGGTTGCAGCGGGCGATGTCGTCTCTCGACATCGCACCTATGCCGATCAGGAATTCTTGTTCCTTGTAAACATTGGTGTGATACAGCTCCGGGCCGTCGGTGTTCACCGTGGTTCGAACGCCGTGCCCGACGAGCGCACGCACGACCCGCTTCAGTGCGCGATGGTCGCGCAGCATGCGATTCTTGAGATTCGACGTCGGGCAAAGCTCAAGCGTGATTCCGGCTTTCACCAATTCGTCCATCAGCTTGCCATCGTTAGCGGCGGCGATACCGTGCCCAATGCGGCTGGGCTTGATTTCGCGCACCACATAGCGCATCTCGTCGAGATTGCCCGTCTCGCCGCAATGAACGGTCACTCCCAGTCCCGCATCCTGCGCCTGGCGGAAAAGCGGAGCGAGCCGTTTCATCGAAAACGAGCGGCGGTCAGGCCCCGCGAGGTCGATGCCGACGACTCCTTTTTCTTTGTACTTTATGGCCTTTTTCACGATGATGGCGTTCTCTGCCGGGGTGAGCCGCCGGTCCATCATCAGGATAAGTCCGGCCCTGACTTGCGGGTATTCGAGCAGGGCGCGCTCAACTCCCCATAGGGCGGCGTTGATGATGTGATCCAGGTCGCGCTCGCCGCCACGATTGCGGAACATGGGATTGAACCGTAATTCTTGCAGCACGAGATTGCATTTCCGGTAACCGCCGCCAATGACGCTCGCCACCGACTCCTGAATCGCTTCCGGCGAAGATTGGATAAGCTCGGTCCATTTGTAGAAGCGCTCGTTCATCTCCTTGATGCCGCGATTACGATCGTGAACGCCCATCGTGACCATGGCTTCGAACTCCCAAAAGTCCTTGGTAGGCAGACGAATACCCTGGCGGTGGGCAATCGACCAGAGGATCGGCGGATCGACCGCACCCCCTAGATGCGTGTGTAGCTCGGCCCGCAAAATACTCGTGCTTATGGGCATCTGTGAATCATACCGAAGAAGAAGTTCATGGCGCGAGGTCCATTGCAAGCCGTGCGTTCAGGTCCATGCGATCACGGCTGCTCCAGGCGCCTTCAGGCACGCGGAAGCGGGTTAGCTTTCTCCTCTACCGATTTCAGGCGAGCAGGCTTCTCATCCAGCGCATCGGTGGGCACTTGTTTGCGGAAAGTGAGGATCATCAGGCCGGCAGCGGTAAGCGAGCAGGCCAGGAAAACATAGGCGCCGACAAACGAGCCGGTGGTGGTCTTGATCCATCCGGTTGCGTATGGGCCTACAAACCCGCCCAGGTTGCCGCACGAATTAATCAGGCCAATGGCTCCCGCCGCCGCCGGTCCCGACAGGAAAGTAGTGGGATAAGACCACCACACCGACATGGGAGCGTAGGTTCCGATATTGGCCAGAATTACAAAGAAGAAGGCCAGCACGGGATTGTGAATGAAAACGCCAACCCCCAGGCCAATTGCCCCGATAAACAAGGGAACGGCGCCATGCCACCGCTTCTCGTTTCGTTTGGAGGAAGAATGGCCGCAGTAGGCGGATGCCAGCAGGGAAATCAGCATGGGGATGGCGAGCACCTCGCCAATAGCCAGATTGGACCACCCCGACATGCTCTTCAAAACGGTCGGCATCCAGTAGTTGAATCCCCAAAACCCGGTGATCCACAAGAAATAGGTTAAGGCGAGTTTCAGAACTTCAGGATCGCCGAGCGCCTGCACCACCGAATAGCGCTTGACCGCGCCCTTAGCCGCGATTTCTCTTTCGAACTGCTCGGTAAGAAATTGTTTTTCCTCATCCGTCAACCACCTGGCACTGCGCGGGTGATCCGCCATCCAGAACACGACGATGACGCCGAAGATAATGGCGGGAATCGCCTCGATGAGGAACAACCCCTGCCAGCCTTTAAACCCCAGCAGCGGAACTCCCAGCAGCCAGCCGGCCAGGGGGGCGCCAATGATGGCCGAGGTCTGGAGCGAGGTCAGCAACAAGGCAATCGCCCAGGGCCCGGTCCCTGGCGTTGAAAAAGCGCGGAATGCAGGTGGCATAGATGACTGGATAGAGACTCGCTTCGGCGGCGCCCAGCAGAAAGCGAATGAGATAGAACTGCCAGGCTGTGTGCATAAAGGCCATCAGCCCGGAGATGGCGCCCCAGGTGATCATGATCCGCGCCAGCCAGATGCGCGGGCTGTATTTTTCGGCGATGAGCGCGCCCGGTATTTCGAACAGGAAATAACCGGCGAAAAAAATGCCCGCGCCCAGGCCAAACATCTGCGCCGTAAAGCCCAGGTCCTTGTTCATCGTAAGCGCCGCGTATCCAATGTTGACGCGATCGATGTAAGCGACGACCGAAATCATGAACAGCGGCAGCACGATGTTCAGGTAAGCCTTGCGTTTTGCGCTTGCGGCGACGGCCGAAGTATCCATCTTCCACCTCCCAGGTACTTATCCTTCCACGATAAATTTGCGACTGAGAGCCCCTTGCCGGTCCAGGTAATCGTCAAATTGTTGGTATCTATAATCTCACGGGTTGAGAAAACTGGGGCATTTATATCGTCCGATACGCAGTTGTCATGGCCGGCATCCGGCGGCGCAGGCAGGAAGAGACGGGCGCGCAGGTGATGCCGGCACTTCCGTTCTAGCCGATTCGGCTTACACTGTTTCCATGGCGCACCACACCGTCCGGGAAGGCTATCGCAAGCTATCGGAGCGAATCAACCGCTTCCCGCAAGGGAGCTCCGCCGACCAGGCTTTTGTTTCGCATCCTCAAGGTGTTGTTCACCCCGGCGGAAGCCGAACTTGTCGCCCTGCTCCCGCTCAAGTCCTTCACCGCGGAAACCGCGGCGCGTCTCTGGCAAAAGTCCGAACGCGAGGCCCGCAACATTCTCGAGGGACTCGCCTCGCGCGGCATGATGCTTGATATCGACTCGCACCATGGGCAGACGTTCGTAATGCCGCCGCCGATGGCCGGCTTCTTCGAGTTCTCCATGATGCGCCTCGGTAACCACTACGACCAGAAACTCCTCGCCGAGCTCTTCTACCAGTACCTCAACGTCGAGGAGGATTTCATCAAAGCCCTCTTTGCGACAGGCGAGACACAGATGGGTCGGGTCTTTGTCAACGAGAGCGTACTAACGGCGGAGAACACGCTGCACGTGCTCGACTACGAGCGAGCCTCCGAAGTCGTCGAGACCGCCTCACACATCGGCGTCGGCGCCTGCTATTGCCGCCACAAGATGTCGCATCTGGGCCGGAATTGCGAGGCGCCGATGGACATCTGCATGACCTTCCACTCGATTGCAGCTTCGCTGACCAAACACGGAATTGCCCGCCGCGTCGATAAGGCGGAAGGTCACGATCTGCTCGCTCAGGCCCGTGACCACAACCTGGTGCAATTCGGCGAGAACGTGCGCGAGCGCGTGGCGTTCATCTGCAACTGCTGTGGATGCTGTTGCGAAGCCATGCTGGCGGCCAAACGGTTCGCCGTGCTCAATCCCATCAGCACCACTAACTTCCTGCCCGTGCCCGCCGAGGAGAAATGCTCCGGCTGCATGAAGTGCGCCGACGCGTGTCCGGTGGAAGCGATGGGCATGGTTTCGGCCGGAGACCCGCTCCACCCGAAGCGCAAGAAGGCCAAGATCGACGAGGAGATATGTCTAGGTTGCGGCGTGTGCGCCCGGGCTTGCGACCAGCAGGCTATCCGGATGGCGCAACGCGGTCAACGCGTGATCACGCCGGTGAATACGGCTCATCGCGCGGTGATCATGGCCATTGAGCGCGGCAAACTGCAGAACCTTATCTTCGACAATCAGGCGCTCGCCAGCCATCGCGCGATGGCTGCCATCCTTGGTGTGATTCTCAAACTGCCGCCGCTGAAACAAGTCTTGGCAAGCCGGCAAATGAAGTCGCGCTACCTGGACAAGCTGCTATCCAAGTCGTAAGAGGCTGCTGAAAAAGGTCTTTTTCTTCTCGCTAAACAGCGTGTCATCCCGAGCAGAGCGAGGGATCTGCTTTTCATCCGCGTTGAAACAAAAGCAGATCCTTCGGTCGCGCAAAACAGCGCGACCTTCAGGATGACACTCAAGAGACTTTTTCAGTAGCCTCCTGAGTCGAAGCTCGCGGAATACGAACCACAAGCAACCGCGGGCAGACTGGCGGCGGAAAGCCGGGGCTCACGCCATTTCAGCAACCGGCTGCTCGGCAACGTTCTTGGCGTTTTGTTGGATCGCCTTCAGCACCTTCGCTGCCGTTAATGGAATGCTGTTGATCTTGATTCCTAAAGCGTCATAAACCGCGTTGCGAATCGCCGGTGCAGCCGCAATGATCGGCGGTTCGCCGATCCCCTTGGCCCCGAACGGGCCGAGTTCGTTGGGATGCTCCACGATGATCGACTCCAGATCGGGTATATCTTTTGCCGTGGGCACCATGTAGTTGTGGAAGGCCGTGTTTAGCATCACGCCACTGGACATGAGGTTTTCCTCCATCACACCCCAGCCAATGGCCTGCGCCACCCCGCCTTCCATTTGCCCTTCGACAATGGCCGGATTGATGGCCTTTCCGACATCGCAGGCAAAGACCGAGCGGGCGACATTGATTTCCCCGGTTTCAGTATCTACCTCCACTTCCACCGCCTGAGCCCCGAAAGCGTAAGCGTGATAGGGGCTGCCCTGCCCGTCCTCGGAGCGGAAAGTGGGCTGCGGCGGATACCATGTCCCGACCACCGACAAGGGCACTTGGGAAACGAATGCCTTCGAGACAACTACGGCCAACTTTTCGGCCTTTTGCGGTTGACCGGCGACCAACACCTTGCCGTTTTCAATGCGCATATCCCACGGGTCGGCCTGGAAAAGCTTACCCGCGAAACCGAGCAACCTCTCCCGCAGTTGCGTGCAAGCGTTGACCACGGCGTTGCCGACCATAACCGCGGAGCGCGATCCGACGGTTGGCCCGGAATCGGGCGACAGCGAGCTATCGGAGCAACTCACCATCACGTCTTCGAATTTCACCCCGAGCGTTTCAGCCGCAATCTGCGTAAGAGCGGTGGCAAGACCCTGCCCCATCTCGGTGGACCCCACGGCAACATTGAGGGTGCCGTCCAACTGTAGGTTGGCGAAACAACTGGCCCCTTCAAACAGCAGCGGAATGCCCGTGCCGTAGATAAACGCTCCAAACCCTCGGCCGCGCTTAACCACGCCGTTGCCGCGATCGATGGGCTGATTCCATCCGATCTGTTCCTTTACTTTTTCTATACACTCACCCAACCCGAGACCGCGGCTTTCCTGCATGACCTGGCCGGTGATGGTGCAATCGCCGTCGCGCAACATGTTCCTGAGCCGCACTTCGGTTGGATCCATATTCAATTTCCTGGCAAGCTCGTCAATTTGACACTCAACGGCAAATTGGGCCTGGGGGGCGCCAAAGCCGCGAAACGCGCAGGAATACGGATGGTTGGTAAAAACCGAGTACGCCCGCGCCTTGGCGTTGGGTATGGCATAGGTGCCGCCCGCGTAGACGACGGCCCGCATGGTGACTCCGTGCAACGGCGCCTTGGTTCCACCCATCGACACATAGGCCCCTTTGTCCATGACCGTTGCCACGTCGATGGCGGTTATTTTGCCGTCCCTGGTGGCCGCCATGCGATGCTTGATGAATGTCGCGTGGCGCTTGCCGGTCGTGCGGAACACTTCCTCGCGGGTCAACTCAAAGTACACGGGCTTTTTGGTCTTGAGAGCCAGAACGCCGGCCACCGCGCAAACGTCCAAAGTGGAATCTTCTTTGCCGCCGAAACCGCCGCCGACCAACGGGCTGACGCTGCGAATCTTATGCTGCGGCAAACCAAATACAGGGGCCAGACACCGCTTGGTGGCGTACACCGCCTGCCCGGGACTGGTCAGGATCAGCCCGCCGGTCATCGGATCAGGTTCGGCGATACAGAGGTCGGGTTCCATGTAACAATGCTCGACCATCGGGGTTTCATAATCGTTTTCGATCACGATGTCGGCTTCGGCAAAAGCCTTTTCCACGTCGCCCCGATCGAGCTTAAGCACACAAAGAATGTTGCCTTTTTCCGCCGCCGGATGATTCTCATGGATTTTGATCGCGTCCTCTTTCATCGCTTCACGGGGATCGTCGTAAACCGGAAGCGGTTCATAGTCCACTTCGATCAGATCCAGCGCTTTCTGGGCGATCTCCGCGCTGACAGCGGCCACCAGGGCAACCGGGTCGCCTTCATACCTGGTCTTGCCGTCGGCGATGACGGGTTTATCCGGTACCAAGATTCCGTAGCCGTTGCGGCCGGGCAGGTCCTTGGCCGTCATCACCGCGGCAACGCCCTCGAGTTGCGCGGCTTTCGACACATCGATCGCTTTGATGATGGCGTGGGGATACTTGGCGAACAAGGCCTTGCCGATCAGCATATCTTTTCTTTTCAGGTCGGCCGCATACTTCGCCTGGCCCAAAACTTTAGCTGCCCCGTCCACGCGATTTTTACTTTGTCCCACGACATCGGAAGTGTTCACCGCTCCTCCTTGCAGACCCATGGAAAAGTGTGGAAGCTCAATAGCGATTCCCGCCAATCACCGGACGACCAATAAAGTCTCCCCTGTTTAATTTATGAAGCAACGGTGATGCAATGTTTCGGGTTCCTGGTGAGCAGCCATAGCTCTGTAGCTCAACGGTTCTTTGTCTCAGGCACGTACGCCGGCCAGCCTCTCCTGCGTCTGTTCTTGTCGTTCGCCGGCGGCCATCACCTCCGCCGCCTGCTTGATCGCCTTCACCACCTTCACGTAGCCCGTGCAGCGGCAGATATTGCCGGCAATACCTTCGCGTATCTCGCGCTCCGTGGGCCGTGGATTGCGGTCCAGCAGCGCCTTGGCCGATAGCAGCATCCCCGGGGCGCAGAAGCCGCACTGTACCGCCGCCTGGTCGATGAACGCCTGTTGCAGCGGATGCAGCCGGCCGCCTTCCGCCAGGCCTTCAATAGTGACCACCGTCTTTCCGTCAGCCCGCACCGCCAGATAGAGGCAGGAATTCACCGGCTCACCATCCACCAGCACCGTGCACGCTCCGCACTCGCCCGTACCACAGCCTTCCTTGGTCCCAGTCAGGCCGAGATTTTCCCGCAGCACCTGCAGCAGCAGATCCTTGGTGTCGATTTTTACCAGGTGGCTTTCGCCGTTCACCTTCAGGCTGATCGTCTTCTTCATACTCTGCCTCCCATGGCTGCCATCCGCGCTTCGCCGCGCTCGCCGCGCAGCCGCGCCAGCGCCCGCTCCAAGGCGCGGCGCACCAATACCGCCGTCAAATGCCGCCGATATTCCGCCGAGGCCCGCATGTCGCTGATCGGCGAGGTCTCGGTCACCGCCACTGCCGCCGCTTCCGCCAGCAACTCCGGCGCAGGTCTTCTTCCCACCAGCACCGCCTCCGCCCGCCGCGCCCGTATGGGCGTAGGCGCTATCGCCCCAAGCGCAATCCGGGCCAGCGCAATTTCGCCGCCGGGAGCGGTGGCGAGCCCCGCCGCCGCGTTCACAATCGATAACGTCAGCGCCTTGCGCCGTCCCTGGCGCACGAAGCTGGCGTGGAAACCCTTTTCCAGCGGCACCACGATCTCGGTCAGAATCTCGCCCGGCTGCAGCACCGTGCGCCGCGGGCCCAGGAAAAATTCCTCCGCCGGCACCAGCCGTTCCCGTCCCACGCTCTGGAGGCGAAACTTGGCCCCCGACGCCATGAGCGGCGGCGCCGAATCCAGTGACGGAACCGCCGAACACACATTGCCGCCGATGGTTGCCAGATTGCGGCATTGCACCGCGCCCACGTGGGCCGCCGCCTCGGCCAAGGCCGGCAACTTCTCGCATAGCTCGGGATCGCGGCACAGCCGGGCGAAGGTCACCAGCGCCCCAATGCGCACTTGGTCTGGTTCAAAGATCACACTGCTCAGTTGCGCACCGGTGAGATCGACCACGTACTCGGGCTGCTTGGATCGGTCGCGCAAGGCCGGAATCAGGTCGGTGCCCCCGGCCATGACCTGCATTTTCTTGTGCTTAAGCTCGTCCAGCACCCGCAAGAGTTCGCCTAAGTCGTTGGGCTTGACGTATTCAAAGGTGTTCAGCAGCATCGCTAATCCACTCCTTCGACGCGTAACCTGAGGTGGCTTCCTTACTGATTCAAGAAGACACTTACGGTGCAGGAAGCAGCTTAACGTCTAAGGCACGCAATGTTGGTGACCGATATACGGAAACCATGTGATGATGATCACACGACGGTCGGTAAACGCAGCCACGGCATCTGCCGTGGGTCCGGAAAACTATTCGCGTATTGCCGGCCAACCGGAGTTATGCGGGCAGCGTGGTTGAGTCTCTGGCTTCGCTCACGCCACGCCGGCCGAGCAAGTTGCACAATGGCCTGAGGACGTGCAAAATGAGGCTGGGCATAGTTCGGGAATAAGACGAAAGAGGGCAAGCGCAGTAAACAGCAAGTTGCCCAGCTAAGCTCCTGTTATCAATCACTTCAGAACGTGTGGCCCTGTAGCTCAGATGGATAGAGCAGCGGTTTCCTAAACCGAAGGTCGGGTGTTCGACTCACCCCAGGGCTACCATCCCAACTCATTGAAATCGCGCTAGATAACGGCAGAGGATGCCGGGCGATTCCTTAAAAGCGTTGACAGTTAGTTGACAGATAAGCTTTCCGGCAACGCATCTTCAAGTCTTCCCATTGCTTGCACGTTCTGTTCATCGCTGGTTTTTACGTAGTACGTGACCGTGGTGCTCACGTTGGCGTGCCGCAGGATGCTCTGAATCACCTTCTCCGGCACTCCCAGCGCGTACAGGTTGCTTCCCAGCCCGCGCCGTGCAGCGTGCCAGCCGTGCCACTTCGGAAGGGAATCGTCCGGCTTGAAAGCGTGGTCTGCCTCGCTGTGTGCATCTTCGCTCTTACGGCAGTGCTCGCAACGCTTCAGTGCGGGCAGAATCTCCCGATTAAGCACGTTGTTTAGGTCTTGCGGCGTGCGCTTTGTGCTGGGGAACATTGTCCCACTCTGCGGATTGCCGCAGCGTAAACGGTACATATCGAGCCGCGCCGCAAGTTGCTTGATGACGGGCACAGCGCCTTTGCTCCGCTCCGTCTTAGGGTCATTGACGTGACCTTGCCAGATGGCACGGGTGACGCGGAGGGTGCCGTCTTGGTAGTTCTCCCAGAGCAACCCCTGTATCTCGCTTTTTCGTAGTCCCGCGAACGCTGCCACAGCGAACACAGCAGCGGCACGCTCCGGAAGTACCGCAAGCATGGATTGAATCTCGTCTAAGCTGTAGGCATACGTTTCTTGGGGCTGCGGAGCCTTCGGACTGATCCCTGTGTCTCGGACCGGGTTCTCATTCAAGTAATAGCCCTGCTGCCTTGCCAGCTTGAACACGGCGCTAATAAATGTCTTGATGTGCCGCAAGCTGTTCCGTCCAAGCGTGCCTGGCTTCGCCATCGAATCGAGCCACGATTGAACGTTGAAGGTGCGAACATCTTTGAGCCACTGGCTCCCGCTGCGGGGCTTCAGGTGGATGTTCCAGATGTCCCGGTAGCCCTTTTGCGTGCTGGCCCGCTTGAACTGTTCCATGTGCGGGAAATAAACTCGCTCCACAAAGTCAGAGACGGTTAGAACGCGCTCCGGCGTCTTGTTCGTGACATTGGCATCTTCCACGATGGCCTTTGCCTGTTCCTCTATGGTGAACGGCGGATGCTTGCCGCGAGTGGTCACCGGCCCGATCTGCTTGGCAATCCTCGCGTGCTTCACTTCGCCGTGCTCGACACGATCCTCAAAATAGCGCACGTACCAGAAGCCACGTGCCCGGAAGATCGTTCCTGTTTGTTGGCGTTTTTTTCTCACGTTACTTTCCTTTCTCTTGTGCTTGTTTCCGCTTCCGCTCACGCGCTGCGACGGCGAGCTTGGCGATTCGTTTCCGCTCCGCAGCCGAGAGACTAGCGTTTCTCGCTGCTGCGGCGTTCTTGGCAATCTCGGAGCGTTCGGTGCCGGAAAGACTCTTGGCCCGCGCCTTCCCGCCCAACTTCCCGAGTGCCACTGCTGCCGGATTCTTTTTCTGCGTCATGCGGAAACTATCTCGCTTACCGATAAGCTAGTCAAGAGAAAAGTGAGGCGCAGCGCAACTATTTTCGTCTGCTGGTCCACCACTTCAGCAGAGCGGGTGACTGCCACTCGAAACGAACGTAACGGCCCAGCCTCACAGTAGGAATCGGATCAGCCGCACGGTCGCGGGTGTGTTCTCGAACCCAACTTACCGGGACGCGCCAACGCTTCGCCAATTCGTTTGCATCCAGAACCTCGAAACTCTGGTTATCTGTCAACATTGTGTCAACGCTCCAATTTTGCCTTTGCCGCTCAACGCTTTAGAAGTGAGCAGCGGTTACACTAACCAATGATCGTCTCTCGTTTGTTGGCAGGGCGGACAGAAAACATCTGCCAGCCCCGCCTTGCCTTTGACAGGTGCACCGAATTGGTGAGCACCTGCCCCTGGGTGTGTGTTGGAGTGTTTCACCCTCAACCCCGGCAAGGGCCGATGTTCTAACCATGACACTCATTCTCTGAAAGCCACTGTTTCTGTTGCCTTTGAACCCTTGCCTTCCTGACTGTGTGACTTGTTGACTGAGTGACCCGAACAACCTGTTTCCCACTCGATGATTTTTCGAACTACCGAATAGGGTGCCGGGCCTTCTGTGTCGCCAATCTCTACGCGCGCGAAGCGTTGAAGGAATACCCCCGGAGACAGCCGATCTCTGCGCGCTGGCGGCCCGCCGTTGGCGCGTATCCACTCGGGGAGATACTTTCCCCTCCGTGAAGCGTGCGGTTTGTCGCCCGCTCCCAGCGGGAACCAAAGAGGCACGCTGGCAATCACGCGCAACAGGTCATCCGTGAGCACATCCCAACGCAACAGGCAGAGCCAGCGACGAAAGCCGGGGTCGCGGTATTGCTTCCCCCACTTGCAATAGGCCCGGTACTTGCCCGGCGCGATGCGCGGATAGTCTTTCCATTCAATTGCGTCTGAGTCGGCCTGGCACTTGCGTGCTCGCCCCATCCTTTTCTGTGTGCGACTCAATGCGTACCATCCCGCTCAGGATCGAAGCGGAGCCAATGGCTTCCTTGCCGAAAATCTTGATTAAGCTGTAGCCTGTTCAACTTTGTTCCTCCGTGACACCCGGTTCTGGAGTTCGGATGCCATCAGTCTTTTGGCTGACACAGGTACGTTAAAGCGCCGTGCGGGCGGCGGTCGATGGGTGCTCTTTGTGGAAAGTTATCTGTGGATAGAAATCAAAAAGAATTATCTAGTCATTGACTTTTGGTGGGATTTGAGCGTTGCCCTGTCTGGATGAAGCGTTTCGTACGTCAAAACCAGTTCCGGCGCATACCTTCGCAGCAACTTTTTCACCTCTCCAATACCGGCTTGAAATGTCTTTGTACATCCTTTGTGCGATGGGTTGTCGCATTTGCAGAGCTTATTCATTACTGTTCCAAGGCTCGACCGGGGGCGTAACATGCGCTCGAACGCGTCCACGTACAACTGTCTTCTTTCGGCGGGCGGGCCTACCCTGCGCTTCTGTAGAGAGCCATGAATTTCTACAATGTTTGGGAGGTCGAAGCCGTACTTTTGGAGAAATGGTAAGACAGCATCAGCCTCGTGCTTGGTCATCGGTTTTGCAGGCGTGAACACCCACGCCCGCAGCTCGCTTAGATCGGCGAGAGCGCGGTTTAGCTTTTCTATCTCCATATTCAAAGCGTCTTCGGCATCGGAGTGATTCGCTAGGGCCTTCACTGCTTTCAAAAAAGGGATGAGAGTGTTCAATCTATCAATGAAAGCGCGGGTGAGCGCGGTCCTGGCAGGATGCTTAGAGTCTTCGTGCCAGTTGAAACGAGAAAGCGTAAACGGCAACTGCGCTGACAGCTTCTCAATCTCCTGCAAAAGCTCCTGCGAAAGCTGAGCGGACGCGCTCAAAGGCATGGCCACCTCCCGAGTGGCGTCCCGGTTTCAAGCGAGATCGGCGGGGCGGGCCGGGAGAGCCCACCCATTCGGGGGCGACCCTAGCCGATTCAAGCCAAGTTTACCTCAGACTCGCTTGTCTATGCCTAGACTGAGCACCTTCGCTGATCCTCCATCCCATCGGCGGGGGACCGCTCAGGGCACGCTTAAAGGGGTAGGGGTCCGCTTTGGGCGGCCTTTTCAGAGTTAAGGTCTTCACACAGAATTTTCAAGTTGTTGAAAATTTTCATTCTGCATTTTGGGGGTAGTGAGTTTTCATTTTGTGTTGCTCGGAGATTCTGCATTCGGCCCGCTCTGCGTGGTTCCCAGGATGGCTGCCTTGATGGAAGAGGCGTACAGCGCTAGATGGCTCTCCAATAGGTCCCGGACTGCTTCTCGTGGCACGCGAAACTCTTCAAGGGCTCTGACGGCCCAGTCGATTGCCGAAATTGCTCTCTCTTGTGCGTCTAGGACACGCGCCGACAATCCGGCCTCAGCGATTTCTTCGCTCGAAAGCAGCTTCACGAGCGCAAGCGTATCAAGTGGCGTAGCGTCCACCGGCACGTCAGCCACTCTGCCGCCAATACGTCTCAGTTCGATGTCCGGGTGAGAAAAGCCGAAGTTTTCGATTCGCAGCCGCCCCGGTTCAATCCGCAGCCGCACGAGAGTCTTCGTGTAGCTGACGGCGGCGCTCCGAAGATTCTTCAACACGCCAAGCGGAATTCGGGCGCATCCCGCCTGAGTTACGGAGGCTTCAATCTGCGTGGAGCTTCCGGTGGAGCACAATTCGAGGGTATCCGCGACGGCTCGGAAATCGGCAGTATCGTGGTCCAAGTACTCTTTCCGGCCCGAAAGAATGAGACGGATCGCTTTTTTCAGGTCTTGGGTCCTAACGTGAAATTCAAGCATTCCCCTCTCCTTGCTCTTGCGGTGGAGCCTCTTTACCGGGCTTGATGTACTCCGTAGCTGTTGCCCGTCCGCCAATTCTGGTAGTGGCCGTTCTTGTGGTGCGCGTTCATTGAGCCGGGATACTTGCCGCCGTGAGACTTGGTGTGGTGCCCTCCGCCATAGTATGGGCGTGGGGCAGACACACGCCGAGGGGTGCTGTGGCGTGCGGTGAAGGTCTTGGAATGAGACCTGTAAGTTGACGCAATACCGGAGGCCCCAAGCAAAAGAACAACGGACAGAACCACTAGGAGTAAGCGCTGCATAATAGCCTCCAAGTCAATCGTTAATTGCTGGATGTGCTTTCACCCATTTACGGCAACGCTCTTGAATTTCCAGCCGCTTCGCTGATGTCAGCTTTTCACCGACCGCATCGCGTGCTGCCCTAGCGTCATCATCCAAGGTCGAGGCTCCGAGGTTCATCCAGAAATAGCCCTCGGCTTCATCCGTCGGGACACCTTCGCCAATGGCATACATACCGCCAAGGATGTATTGAGCCCGCGCGTCTCCCTGCTCAGCCGCCTTGCGGTACCAGCTTGCGGCCTCGGTATCATCTTTTGCGACTCCGTGGCCAGTGGAATACGCTAATCCAAGGCGGAACTGAGCATCCTTGTCTCCCTGCTCGGCAGCTTTAACGTACCAGCGCACCGCCTCGGTTTCATCCTTCGATACACCTTTACCAAATGCATACGCCGACCCAAGATTGTACTCAGCCTCTACGTGACCTTGAGCAGCGGCCTTGCGGAACCACAGGACGGATTCAACTTCATCCTTTGGAACACCCACCCCGTTGTCATACGCCAAGGCAAGGCTGTTCTGAGCATCCGCGTCTCCTTGCTCGGCGGCCTTACGGTACCAGCGAACAGCCTCGGCTTCATCTTTCCCAACGCCGTGGCCAGTGGAATACTTCAGGCCAAGAAAATACTGCGCCTCTGCATTTCCTTGGCCAGCAGCCTTACGGAACCAGCGAACGGCCTCTGTGTCGTCCTTTGAGACACCTTTGCCACTGGAATACATCAGACCAAGCATGTTCTGAGCATCTTTGTCTCCCTGGTCAGCTGCCTTTCGGTACCAATGGACAGCCACGGCATCATCCTTGGGAACACCTTGGCCTCTGTAATACATCTTGCCAAGGTTGTACTCAGCCTCTACCTGACCTTGAGCAGCGGCCTTGCGGAACCAACGCACAGCCTCGGCGGCATCCTTGGGAACACCCACACCAGAGGCATACGCGAAGCCAAGGCTGGACTGAGCAGCTGCGTACCCTTGGTCAGCAGCTTTACGGAACCATCGAACGGCCTCGGCTTCATCTTTTGGAACGCCGGTGCCAAACTTAAATCTCAAACCAAGCAAGTACTGATGCACAGCGAGGCCCTGCTCGGCCTTCTTTATGTCATTGGCGGTAATAAAATCGCCGGGTCTCGCGCTGGGGGGCTGTATTGTATTTTGAGCCTCGATCTGCACGGCGGGAGAGAGAATCAAGAGGACGGGCAGGAGCCAACGAAGAGAACAGCCAGAGAATCGCATCACTGCACCTCGGGCACTCAAACATTCAGGTCATCCATACGATAGTGTGGATGCAAGGGTCAGGTTATCCCCACCATAGAGTGGTGACAAGGGATATCTGCATTGCTCTCGGGGAGCGGATTCGGCAGTTGCGAACGGATCGCGGCTGGAGGCAGATTGACCTCGCCGAGGAGACAGGCATCCACGAGAATTACGTTTCGGATTTGGAACTCGGGCGGAAAGAAATTTGCCTGCGGACGCTCCAAACCCTTGCCACAGCCTTTAAGATGACAGCCTCCGAATTACTAAAGGATATCGAGTAGCAGTCCACCGAGAAATGCGCCATCCTTATATGCGGTGCGGTAAAAACCCCATAAAGCGAATATTTTAGATTACCCTAAGCCAGGCAAAACAAAGGAGTTCGAGCACGCCAACGCCGCTAATTGAACCGACTGGCGGGTGCGTCGCCCCTGTTTACATTGTCAATCTCGGCATAGACTGATTGCACCATGAGACGTTCGGCAGATGTGTGGGAATGCGAATATTCAGACTGCGGGCACATCTGGCTTGCCGTTGGCGATGTCGCCCCGCGTCAATGTGCCAAGTGTCGGCGGCTTCACTGGCATCGGTCGCCCGCCGTTCCTGCTCCTGGGCCAAATCTGTCTATGCATGGACAAACTGCATCGGTGCCGGTGCCCGATCTGGCCGAATTTGCAGCCACGTTCGCCCGCGCCCGTGCCGGTCGCCAGGTCAGTCAGGCGGCGAATCCATCACATTTAGCGCGAAGCTTCTGAGTGTTCCGACGAGAAGTTCTCGGAAGGTCGTTCCTCCGCAAATCTATTTTTATGGTCAACCGGCGGGGGAAACGCATCCACTAAATGACAAAACGAACGAAGCAAACGGGAGTAGCGACACTTGCGCTCGACATAATCAAGCTGGATTTCCAAGGCCCGGAATGCCTGATCGAGGATACAGTGCAGAGGTACGTTGACTGTTTATCACGTGGCAAAAGAATCCAGCCCGTTAAAGTTCGGTTTGACGGACATGCCTATTGGTTGGAAGACGGGTTTCACCGCCTTGAGGCAGTGCGAAGGGAGGGATTTAAGAAAATCGATGCTGAGATTTCGCCGGGCACGTACGCGGATATGGAAGATGAATACCAGGAATGCGTTAAGAAGCTAAAAAAAGCTCTTGCGAGAAAAGGTCGCTAAAGGGGCAAAATCCCGGTTCGGCGGCACCGCGCCGTGGCAAGTGCTCAGCTCTTGGGAGGCGGTTCGTTCGATGTCGAAAGCGTTGACAGATGCGTTGACAGATAAGCGCCGATTGCCCTGATTCTCCCCACTTCAGGGCACCTCAGTCCACTTGTAAATGATTGATACAACTGGGATGATAGCCCTGTTCGGCATTTCCTAAACCGTTGGTCGGGTGTTCGAGTCACCCCAGGGCTACCATCCCAGCGCGCGCGGCCGGCGGCTGAGGCCGTCAATTTCGCTGCCGCGGGCCGCGAAGCGTGAGCACCGGGCAGCCGACGTTACACACCACCTCGTAAGCATGCATCCAGGGCAGGCTATCGGTATACGTGTCGAGCGATTTCAGGCCGCTCACGATCAAGGCCATTTCCATTCGGGCGGCGGTTCCGAGGACGCGCTCGACGACGTCGCCAACTTCCACCTGAAAGTCAGTCCGCGGCGGCATCGGGCCGGCGTTGTTAACCATCGCACGCATGCGCTCTTCGGCGGCGACGACGGGTTGGCGATCACGCGACGCTTCAGCCCCGAGGGGTTCGATGACGTTCAGCACGGTCAGTGCCGCATCGAATTTGGCGGCGATGGCCACGGCGAATGGCAGAGCGCGAGCCGAATCCACCGAAAGATTGGTGGGGAAAAGGATGTGCTTCAAGCGAATCGTTTGCGGATCGGATTGCCAGCAATGCGGACCGATGGTCATTACGGGACAAGGGGCGTGGCGGAAGATTTCCTCGGCCACCGACCCAAGAACAAGCTTACGCAGGCCAGTCCTGGCGCGCGTACCGACGACGATCAAATCGATATGTTTGCGTTGAATAATGGCTTGCAAGGTGTCGCCAACCTCGCCCACCTGCACCCAGACATGGCGTTTGAGATCCTCGCAATGGGTGCGGCACAGCACGTCTTTAAGCAGCACCTCGGCGTCGGCGCGCGCCAGCTCAGCGGCGTGGTTGGCGGCGACGATGTTCCCCGCATATGCCTCAGGAGGGACCAGAGAGAACATCGTTGGGGTCACGACATGCACCAGGTGCAGCGTGGAACCGAAACTTCGAGCCGCGGCGACAGCGTGAAGCAGGGCACGTTGCGAGCAGGGAGAAAAATCAGTCGCGAGCAGGATGTTGCGGACAGCGAGCGCGGGTGCTGAGGCGGTGGCATGCATGACATACCTCCTCGCGTCGGGTCTGCGATGGCTCGGCGCTCTCGTTACTTGACAGCATAGGACGCCCGGAACTTCCCCGCAGTGACGCACGACACATGAATTCCTGGCGAGCTGGTCGCGCGAGGCGGATGGCCGTCGCCAGAGCGGCCTTTGCGGCACAACCGGCAGATACTTGGAAACGGGTTCTCGCCACTTATCCGGCCTCCCGCCAGCACGGCTCAAATCCGGAGCGCCAGACGCAACCATTTTCAATCGGCGGGGTTCACTTAAGGTAGGATGATCGAGGTCCGGACAATGAAAAAAGAAGCGATGATTGGGCTACTCGGCCTGCTTCTGGTGTTTGCCCTCGCTGCGCCCTCCAAGGCGAGCGCCCAGGTGGCGATTGGAATCGGGGTTGGCCCATACGGATACGTTGCACCCGCTTACCCCTACTATTCTTATCCCTACAATTACTGCGGCTACTATCCTTACTATCCTTGCGCCTACCCATACGGCGGAGTCGTCATTGGGGGCTGGTGGGGAGGATGGGGTCACGGCTACTACGGATACCCTCACTACTACGGTTATCGTGGCGGCTATGGGTACCGCGGGGGTGGCTACGGATACCGCGGTGGTGGCTACGGATACCGTGGGGGCGGCTATGGCTACCGCGGTGGTGGCTATGGCTACCGCGGTGGTGGCTTCGGCTATCGGGGAGGCGGACACATTGCAGGCGGCTTCGGCGGTGGGCGTGGCGGAGGCGGACGACGCTAAAATTCGTTTCGCAGACGGAATCCAGGTCTTCGCCTTTGAACCAAGCTTGGGTGAGGGGTGGCGCAGAAGTGTCTCCGCCGTCCTGATCTGCTGCAATCAACTACAGGTCTGTTCCATTGCAGCTACGGGCTGCTGAAAAAGTCGATCAACCTCCTCGCATGAACTGTCATGGCGCGCGGAGTCGAAGCACCCCTACCAGCACAAGGACTTACAGTTGGGTAGGGGCCCTTCGACTCGCGGCAACCACCGCCGCTCGCTCAGGGTGACACCCTCAAAACACTTTTTCAGCGGCCTGCTACGGGGCAAACTTTGCTAAAACCAAGGCAATTTTCCCGGCGCATTCTTCCAGCAGCTTCAAATCATCTTTCCCGAAGTCTGCCCCTGCCGTTTTTGGGCTATCTCCCTTGCGCGAAACCTGAATGACTCCCGTTATATTCCCTCCTGGACCGATCAGCGCCGCCGACATTAGCTTCTGAATCGTCTGCGGCAGGATCTCGTTTCCTCCGGCAGGGCTGCTAATCTTGACGGACTCGAAAAAGGCGTGATGTCGTTCCTGAGGAAAATCGTTAAAAAGCTCCGCCTTCTTCGTCCGCGCTGTTCGTGAGGCCACGCCGGAGCTTGATAGCGGGATCTGCCCGGTAGCCTTCAGCTCTTCAGGGTAGAGGAAGCGCAACATATCCGCTTCCAGGAAGAGGAGCGCCACCTCGTCGCGGCGCACCGAAAATGCCCGGGCCACTTCGTGGCACAGCTGTTCGGGCGTGGAGCGGCTTTGCTGAAGCAGTTGCTCGATCCGTTCTAGTGCCAGGTCCGATCTGGAGGGCGGCATCTAGTAATGATGCCCGAAGAACAAAGCAGACGCAAATGAAACGATAAACGGTAAGCCAGGCGAATGCATTGACAGGTGGGTTGAGGGATAAGTGCCGAGTGCGCGGTTTCAAACGCCGTCAAGGAAAATCGCTTGTGCGGCGGCAACTTCTTCGTGAATGAACTGCCGGACAGCTCGTATGCCAACCCATCGGATGTTTATGCGCGCGAAGCCGTGATGCTGGGCGCATCACTGGCTGGGATCGCGTTTTCCAACCGCTCGGTCGCCCTGATTCACGGAATGGCCCGCCCCATAGGCGTTTTTTTCCATGTGGCGCATGGGCTCACAACAAGTCGTGGCCGGTATCGCTGTACATAATGTCCTTTTGCGTGGTCACGATTATTGCTACACTTCTGGCAGAGGAGACGTACAAGAAGAAAGATTTTTAGTCGCGCGCACTGGGATGCCGGGGCTTCGGGCGCGGCACGCAAGTCGCATACGCAGCTCCTGAGGTTGGTTTCCGCGTGAAAATGTAGTTTGCGCGAATGATATGCCTCGCGGCTGAGGGCCGGCAGGCTGCGGCAGGAATTTCGCATCAAGCTGACGAAAGCGACAAATAATAGAATCCGGCCGGCCGCGAGCCTTGCGACTGAAATGCGGATGTGTGAGTATAGTGCCGGCATAGCAGTGCAGCCGGTGGAGAGTTTTTCTGTGATCACGAATTTGCAGTGAAAGGACCTTATATGACGACTGTCAGTGTACCCCCAATCAATGTTGAGCGCTATTATTGCGAATCCAACGACACCTCGCCCGATCCGATCAGCGGGGTGCGTCCCAAAAAGCTGAAATATGGAGTCGGAGGGGTTTGGAAAGAGTCTAAGACCGGCAAGTACATGCCCTGCTACGACCCTTCGACCGGGGCGGTGATCGCCTATGCCCCGCAGTGCACGGCGGAGGAGGTCGAAGAGGCCATCCAAGCCGCGGCTAAGGCTTTTCCCGGATGGCGCGACACCCCGGTGGTCAAGCGCGTCCAGGTGCTCTTCCGGATGAAGCAGTTGCTGGACGAGCATCTTGACGAGCTGACGTATCTGTTGCGCCCAGGAGAACGGCAAGAAGTGGGACGAAGCGATGGGCGACGTTCTCAAGGTGATCGAAGTCGTTGAGTTCGCCTGCGGCGCGCCCCAGATGATGAAGGGCGAGTCGCTGATGAACGTCTCGGCCGGCTACGACACGGTGCAGTTCCGCGAGCCGCTGGGCGTCTTCGCCGGCATCGCGCCGTGGAACTTCCCGGCCATGATTCCCCAAGGTTGGATGGTTCCGATCTGCATCGTCACGGGCAACTGCATGGTGCTGAAGGCCGCCAGCTTCGCGCCGCAATCGGCCATGCGCATCACCGAGCTGTGGAACGAGGCGGGCCTGCCCGACGGCGTGCTCAACATCGTGACCACCAGCCGGAACGAGGCGGAGATTTTCCTCAAGCATCCGGCCATCCGGGGCGTCACCTTCGTCGGTTCCACCAGCGTGGGCCTGCACGTGTACGCCACTGCCGCCGGCAACGGCAAGCGCGTGCAGGCGCTGACCGAGGCCAAGAACCACGCGCTGGTGATGAGCGACGCGGTCATCGAGCGTACCGCGCAGGGCATCATCAACTCTTTCTGCGGATGCGCCGGCGAACGCTGCATGGCGCTGCCGGTCGTGGTGGTTGAGAACGCCATCGCCGACCAGTTGGTGGAAGCTTTGGTGCGGTTGGCTAAGCAGGTCAACCTCGGCCCGGCTTACGACAAGAGCACGGGCATGGGTCCGGTGGTGAACCAGGGGCACAAGGAGTTCGTGCTCAACTGGATTGAGACCGCCATCAAGGAAGGCGCCGAACTGATTCTCGACGGGCGCAAGCCGAAGGTTCCGCAGGGGTGCGAAAACGGCTTCTACGTTGGACCCACCATCTTCGATCATGTCACCGAAGAGATGTCGTGCGGTCGCGAGGAAATCTTTGGCCCGGTGCTCTGCATCAAGCGCGTGGACAACTTCGAACAGGGCCTGCGAGATCATGAACGACAACCGTTTCGCCAACGGCTCGGTGATCTATACCGAAAACGGCCAGTTCGCGCGCGAGTTCGCCAGACGCACGGATGGCGGCATGGTCGGCATTAACGTCGGCATTCCCGTCCCGCTCGGCATCTTCGGCTTTACCGGACACAAGCAGTCGTTCTTCGGCGACCTGCACTGCATGGGGCGAGACGGCTTCATCTTCTACACCGAAACCAAGAACGTGACGACCACTTGGTTCACGGGCAAGCAGATTCCGGCGAAGGTCAGCACCTGGGACGGAACCATGACCCGCGGATGAACCGTAGATCTGAGGATCTGACGTTTCGATGGTCTTCGTTAGATCGGGGACATTGAGATAAGCGGATCACAATAGGCATGGGGCGCCGTGCGCGCAAGTTGCTCGCATTGGCGCCCTTTTTCTTGTATACCCGCCCGCGATTTTCCAGACGCGGCCGGCAGCACTTTTCGGCCTGTTAACCCTAAGCTTCGATTTTTTTCTTGCCGAACGCGCAAGCAATCGCATCAGATGAACAGCGAGCCCTGGCGGTCGGCCTCGGCCGAAGCGCATGCGGCGACTCACGCCGGCAGGGTCAGATGGTGTATTCTGATTAAGTAGCGCTCCGAATCCTGCGGCAGGCAAGATCAGGAAATCGCAATTGTTTTTGGCTTGCATCTAACTGGATCGGAAGCTACCATGGGGCATCCCCCGGACCGCACCGTCCCGTGCGGCATTCCTGGCGCCGGATTCTGAGGCGCAAGTGGATAGAGATTTTTTCCCGTCGCCGTGGCCAACCTACCGAAGCGGTGCGCCTCAGGAACGACGACATGAGCCAGATCAGATTCTGATAAATTGCAGTGCACAATGAGCAACCGAAAATATGAATAATGGACCCAACAACCCTGCCGGGGGTTCCGGAGGGAAAGGGCGCAGACGGCGCCATGGACGCAGAAGTCCGGCTGCGCAGCCATCACTGGGGCAACGCGGCCAGCAGCGCCGCGCCGGGGCATCGGGCGCGCGGCCCGGCCACCGGCCGTCGGGGCCGAAGTTCCAGGACGCGCATATCTATACCGCCCCGATGGATCACAGCTATCGCACGGCGGATAACGGAAACGGCGGCGGGCGCAGCAACCACGGGACACGCTTCGTTCACCAGGAGTTGGAAGCGCTTCCCACGGATCACAATGGAGCGCCGCGAATCTTCGTCTTTGTCAACGATCTGTTTTTTCTCGCCAAAATCCAGGAGACTGCGCGCAAGCTGAACGTCAAGGTGCAGTTCGTCAAGAGCGAGAAAGAAATTCTGGACGCCGTCGCCGAGAGCGCCCAGGCTCCTTCTCTGATCATCATGGACCTGAACAACGCTTCGGTGAAGCCGGTCCCAACGATCACCAAGCTGAAGTCCAAACTCAAGAAGAAGACGAACATTATCGGCTTTCTTTCCCACGTCCAGGGCGATCTGAAGATGAAGGCACAAGAAGCGGGATGCGACATGGTTTTGCCGCGCTCGGCCTTTTCCCAGAACCTGCCGCAGCTGCTCCGGCGCCACGGTTCTTCCACGGAACTACAGTAACTCGCCTGATTCCTGGCCGGTGCGCGCCTAACGGCAACCTGAGTCTGCTCGGGCAGAATCCAATCGCTTGCGTGCCGCTCCCGCTCCCAGCGGCTGGCAGGCGGTGTACTTGACCAGAATCTTTGAAGACGACGAGGTGGGACCCTCCGCTCCTACTCCGAACCCGCTCTAGAGCAGTTCGAAGGTCGATGTAACCCGGTCCATGCGCCGCTGGGCGGGACGTCCAGCTCCTTTACCGGGTATACCTTCCGCGAATCTGGTCTAGTAGACTGGAAGTCTGATGCCGCGCGAGCGGCCCCGACGGCCAGCGCATGGGACGAATCCACGTACTTTCCGAGCACGTTGCCAACAAGATCGCCGCCGGCGAAGTTGTCGAGCGTCCCGCATCCGTCGTCAAGGAACTCGTCGAGAACGCGATTGATGCCGGAGCGACCCGCATCCGTGTCAACGTGGAGGCCGGCGGCAAAAAACTGATCGAGATCATCGACAACGGCTCCGGCATGGTTGCCGACGACGCCCTGCTTGCCTTTGAGCGCCATGCCACCAGCAAGCTGAAGAACTCGGAAGACCTTCTCTCCATTGCCACCTTGGGGTTTCGCGGCGAGGCTTTGCCGTCCATTGCTGCCGTCAGCCGGTTGCGTCTGGAGACTCGTTCCGCGGGTGAATCCAGCGGCACTGTGGTCGAAATTGCGGGCGGCAAAATTCTGAGCGTCAGAGGAAGCCGGCCTTCCGCCGGGCACTTCAATCGCGGTTCGCGATCTCTTTTTCAATACCCCGGCGCGGAAGAAATTTCTCAAGGCGGAGTCAACCGAACTCTCGCATATCGCGTCGCTGGTTATGCACTACGCCCTGGCTCACCCCGACAAGCATTGGGAGCTGCATGCTACCACCCATGCCATGCTGATTGCCGCGCCTGTGGCATCGCATGCGGAGCGGATTTACCAGGTCTTTGGCAAGGAGACTCTCGACCAGTTAATCTCGCTGGCGGCGACGGTTCCGCTGGAGCGCGTCGGGTTGCCGCCCTCCGCCTGGGGAAGGCGCGAGCGCGATGCGGAGACGGAGAGCGAAGGGGTGAAAGGCGATCTCCGCGTACACGGTTTTGTCAGCAAGCCCGAGGTGCAAAAGCTCAACCGCAACTCGATTTTCATTTTTGTTAATGGCCGGCTGATCCGTGACCGCCTCATCCAGCACGCGCTGACCGAGGCGTATCGCAACATCATTCCGCCCACGGTTTTCCCGGTGGTACTGCTGTTTCTGGAGATGCCGTTCGCCGAGGTTGATGTCAACGTGCATCCATCGAAAACCGAAGTGCGCTTCCGTCAGCAGAGCTTTGTCCACGACTTCGTTCGCGACAGCGTGCGCGCCGCGCTGATGCAGGCGCGTCCGGCCCCGCAGTTTGTGCGTGAACTGCACGCCTCACCCACGGCTGCTGCCGCGCTCAGCTCGGCGTTTTCGCTGGCCGCGCCCACGCTGCCGGAACGCACCGCGCAGATTCAGTTTTCCGATAGCTTTGCGGTCGAGGCGAATGCCGCCGTGCCGGTCGCACGCTTTGCCCCGCAGACCTTCGGATCGCATATCGCCGAAGACGGTGGAGCGGCGATCGAGGCCGGCCTCGACCCAGCGGCGCGGCCGGATTTCGTTCCGGAGCGGGACGGTCATTGCGGACCCCTCGTGGATATCGACGATGACGGCATGGATCTCTCCGCGCTCTCGACCCTGAAGCCGGTGGGGCAGATTCGCGACTCGTTCATTCTCGCCACCAATCCACAAGGGCTCTGGATTATCGATCAGCACGTAGCCCACGAGCGCGTGCTTTTCGAGAAAGTGCTGCGCGCCAGGCTGGAGATGCGGGTTGAATCGCAGCGCCTGCTCATGCCGTTGATCGTGGAACTCACGCCGCGGCAACTGGCGGTCTTCGCCGAGCTTTCCGAGGAGTTGCAGCGCAACGGCTTTGAAGCCGAGCCCTTCGGATCACGCACCCTGGCCGTCAAGACCGCGCCGGCCGGCATTGATCCCGCCGAACTCGATCGCCTGCTGCACGAGTTGCTGGAGCAGTTTGAAACCGAGAGGCAGGCGCTGAACCTGGAAAAAATCCGCGCCGGCATTGCCGCCAGCATTGCTTGCCATGCCGCCATCAAGGTCAATACACCGCTCGATACCGCTAAAATGGAGTGGCTGCTCCGCGAATTGGCCCGGACGCGTTACCCGATGAGCTGTCCGCATGGACGGCCGGTCGTATTGCGTTATTCTGTAAGAGACATTCAAAAGGCTTTCAAGCGTATTTAGCCACGGGTAAAGACTCGCGGCAGATCGCAGACGCCGGAATGTGGAGGCATATCGTAATGAGCACCGCAAACCCTGGCAATCGTATTTATATGGACAATGCCGCCACCAGTTTTCCCAAGCCGCAGGCGGTGACGGATGCGATGGTGCGCTATGCGTCAAAGGTGGGAGCCAGTGCCGGCCGGGGAGCATATCGAGAGGCGATGGAAAGCGGTGCGCTGATTTTCGAGTGTCGTCGCCGTCTATGCCAATTTTTTCGCGGAGAGAAGCCGGAGCATTTCATTTTCACGCTGAACTGTACGGACGCGCTGAATCTCGCCATCAAAGGCCTCATCAACGGCACGCGACACGGCCACGCCATCTGCTCGGAAATCGATCACAACTCGATTCTGCGTCCGTTTAATCAACTGTCGGATTGCGGCTGGCTGCAGCAGACACGGGTGCCCATCGATCCGGTCACAGGGATAGTCAACCCGGACGACTTTCGCCGGGCAATCCGCCCGGATACGCGCCTGATCGTTGCCACTCACTCCAGCAACGTCAGCGGCACGGTGCAGCCTATCCGTGAGATCGGGGCCATCGCCCGCGAGCACGGCATTCCTTTTCTCGTGGATGCGGCGCAGTCGGTGGGGCACATGCCGATCGATCTGCAGGCGGACAACATCGATCTGCTGGCCGCTCCCGGTCACAAGGGCATGCTCGGGCCGCTCGGGACGGGGTTTCTTTACATACGACCGGGGTTGGAGAAAATTCTCGGCACACTCAAGGAGGGAGGTACGGGCTCGGTCAGCGAGCAGGACCGCCAACCGGACTTCATGCCCGACAAATACGAACCGGGCAGTCATAACGCGATCGGGATCGCCGGGCTGCTGGAAGGCGTGAAGTGGGTCGAGGAACGAACGATCGCAAAAATTGCCCAGCACGAAGCCGAACTTTCGCGTGCCTTCCTCGACAAGATCACTCAAGTGGAGGGATTGACTTACTACGGGCCCCGCGCAGCGGAGAACCGCAGCGCCGTTTTTTCTATTCGTATGCAAGGCTTCGAGGCGCCGCTTGAACTTGCCAAGCTGCTGGAACAGGAAGGGGGCATTTTGACGCGTCCCGGCCTGCATTGCGCTCCCGCGGCTCACCGGGCTTTCGGAACTTTGCAACTGGGCGGGACGACCCGCTTCAGCTTCGGACCGTTCCTCTCGATTGCCGAGGTCGAGTTCGCGGGCGACTTACTGGTTGAATTGAGTCGCTCACACAAGGCGGTGACGGTTTGAGGCGAAGAGGCGAGCGAGAAATCAAGTGGGAAGAAATCCATGACTGATTGGGAGCTTCTGGAACTGCGCGCCAAGAAGTGGCGTATCGATGGCAACCCCATTCGTACCCTCGAAGACGCGCAGGAGTTCATTGAATCCGTTGGCTTCTGCCTGATGTATCCGCTGCGCCCGGCGGTATTTGCCCCGACTTTTATCGGCGCCTTCACGGGGTCGGATCAGGATTTGCCGATGTGGCAGCATGCCTTTGCCGATCCGCGCGCGCAGCAAGCGACCGAGTTGATGGTCCGCCTGCTCCGGCAAAAGTCGGCCTATGAGGCGAACCCTTTCGGCGAGACCAGCTTTCTGGTCGCGGCTTCCGTGTTCGCGTTTTTCTACGGGGTTGTCGGCGACCGTAACCCGCGTCAGGCGCCGAAAACGGGCTCGCGTTCAGAGTACTCGCTCCTGGCAGCGCATACTTTCCAGGTGATCCAGCAGAAAGGGCCTATCTCGAAGCCGCACTTGAAAGAGATTTTGGGCGGCGATCTCTCCACCGCGGCGCTGGATCGCGCTCTCAATGAACTCTGGTCGCGCCTGCGCATTACGCGTGTCGATTACCGGCCGGTGGAGGGGGCCTTCTGGGACGTCCTGTTTCGCTGGTCGCCGGAACCGGTACGCGAAGGCATGAACATCTCCGTGGCCGAGGCCCTGACCGCCCTGGTTTCCAAGTATTTGGGTTGCGTGGTTGCCGCCGAGCAAAGCGAGATCGAAGATTTCTTTTCGCATTTCATCGGGCGTTCGCGGGTTCGCGAGGCCATCAACGCCCTGATCGCCGCGCGGGAGCTGAGCTTCGTGCATATCGGCGGCCGCGCTATGTTGGAGTGCACTCCGCCTCGCCAGGCAGCGCCGGTCCGCGTTCCCAGAGCGCAGCGCTCCGGCGTCGGGGTGCCTCATCCGCGAAGCGCTGAGCCAAACAAGGGAAGCTAAGTGAGCCAAGCAGCGTCAAGTGAAACGAAGAAGCTGGTGATCGCCATCGACGGCCCGGCGGGAGCCGGCAAGAGCACCATCGCCTCGCGCCTGGCGCAAGAGCTCGGCTACGTTAATCTCGAGAGCGGCGCCATGTATCGCGCTTTGGGCCTGAAGGCGCTCGAGCAGGGAATCGCCATCGATAGCGAAGCCGCGATGATCGAGCTGGCCAATCGTTCGCGCATTGAACTGATTCCCGCTCTCGCGGGCAACTGCGTCCTGCTGGATGGCCGTGATGTGTCGGCCCGCATCCGCGAACGCGAGGTAGCGGACGCCGCTTCGCGCCTGTCCGTGCATCCGGCGGTGCGCCAATGGATGGTCGCCCGCCAGCGTGAGATGGGCGCCGACGGCGGCGTGATCATGGAAGGGCGCGACATCGGCACGGTCGTCTTTCCGCATGCCGAGGTGAAAATTTTTCTCGACGCCGAGCCGGACGTTCGCGCCCAGCGCCGCGTCTTGCAGCACCACGCCGCCGGCGATCCGGAGAAGGCAGCTCGGCTCACGGCAGAGCTGCACGAGCGCGACCAACGCGACAGCACGCGTGCCACAGCCCCACTGGTGGCCGCGTCCGATGCCGTCCACATCGACTCCAGTGCATTGAGCATCGAACAGGTTATCGCCGAAGCCGAGCGCATCGTCGATGAGAGGCTGGCGGCTCTCAGCCGGAAGTAAGGGTGGCTATCCGCTTCTGCTTGGCGTTATGCTCGTGAGACACATGAAATGCTTTCGATGTGGGAGGAGTTATGTCACCAGATGCCATCGAAGCGGCGAAGATCATTCAGCCCGCCGAAAGAAAATGGACTCCGCACGCCCGGTTTAAGGGGGTTAAGCGAGCCGACCTGCTGAATCGAAGAGACGATGGGTTTGGGGTGACCATGGCGCTTGACTACTGGTCGGTCGGAGCCGATCTGGATCGCCATACTCATCAGGATTGCGACGACATCTTTTACATCATCAGCGGCAAAGCAAAGATCTGGATCGAGGGCATCGGCGATGTTCCGCTGGTGGCGGGCTCGTTCGTAAAGGTTCCCAAAGGAGCCTCGCACCAGCCACACTCTGTGGAAGAGGATGTGCTCGTCCATCATTGCTGGTATCCCGCTAACGTCTAGCTGGTTTTGCGAAGGTGCTGGCCGCAGGCGCGATGCGGATATCAAGCTTATCGATGGGCCGCGCGGAGCACTCCCTGGCCGATGGCGCGCCGGAATGCCACGAGGTACTTTTCAGGCAACTGCGCCTTCTTCTTCTCAGCTCCGACCACAAGGTGAGTGGTCTCGCCCTCGGCAAGCAGCGCTCCGTCGCTCCGGCGAATGATTTCGTAAGCAAACACGATCAAGAAAGGCCGCAAGGTTACCATACGTGTCCGAATCACCAGCAGGTCGTCATAAAACGCCGGCGTCTTATAGCGGCAACGCGCTTCCACCACGGGCAGGTGATAGCCGTCCGACTCCATGTCGTGGTAGGAGTAGCCAAGTCTGCGCAGCAACTCGACCCGTCCGATCTCAAACCAGATGAAGTAATTGGAGTTGTAAACCACCCGCATCTGATCGGTTTCGACGTAGCGCACCCTCACCGGGGCATCGTTAAACAGCGCGTCAGCGCTATATTGTGCTCTCACTGGGTCTCCTCTGGAGGTTCTTCGAAGAAACTTAAGCGGCCTGCGCGGAGCAAACCGAGTCTTTCGATCTCGAAGCTACCCCATCGCCGTGAAGCAGAGGTCAGCAGAGTTGCGGTAACGTGCGCGGACATCCCGGTGAGCCCAAACATGACTTCTTATATAGGCGCGAACGACAGAGAACGAGCGTAGGGCGGTTATCCGGCGCGCCGGTCGTGCAGCACTTCGTCCAGGGCCGAGTCCAATACGTTGCCGAGACGGGAAGCGCGCTTGATATACTCCCCGTCGATCGCGTCGTACTTCTTCTTCAGCGCGAAATACTCGTCGGCGATGTTCAGCGCCGCCAGAACGGCTACGCGCAACGAATCAATCGTGGAGGTGTGTTCCGACACCATCCGCATCCTGGAATCTACAAACTCGGCAAGCCGCTCGATAATCTCGGGATCGGAGCCCCGCAGGTTGTAGCTCTGGTCATAGATCTCGACTCGTACGCTGCCCTGGGATTGCGTCATCGCTTCCTCCGGCCCTGTCTAGGCTACTGTCCCGAGAATGTCGCGCCGCGGAGAAAGCCTACACCTGTTCTTCCGCGATCAGAGCATCCATGTGCGTCAGCATCTTCTCTACCCGCGCGCGAACCTCTTCCCGATCTTTTTTTAAAGCGATCACTTCAGCCTTGACCGCGTCAAACTCTTCTTCGCGAGCTTCCAGTTGCTCGCGTAAACGGGAAGCATCGCGCTCCGCGGCGGCTTTGGCCTCGCGGGCATGCTTCAGCAGTTCAATTGTGCGGTAGATTTTCTCTTCCAGCGAAGTAAATTCTTTGCCGGTACCATCAAAGGCAAGTTCGGGCTCAACCTTATTCAACATAGTTCCATTACCTCGTGAGGCGGATGGGTGATCACGCGCAGTATAGCAGCCGGAGCTGTGGAATTCCCGCGCTTTGGATAAAATGCCGGCTTACCCGCGCAACTGCCCGCCGAGGGCCTCCAGCGAGCGGACGATCTGCTGTGCCCAGCCGGCGACTTCGTCGTCACGCAGCGTGCGCTCCGCCGACTGGAAGCGTGCCCGCAGCAGCAGCGCGTACTTACCCGCGGGGAGGTTCGTACTACCCGCCGGAGCCCCTTGCCCGCCGCGCAGAATCTCCACCGGCCGCAGTTCCCGCAGCTCCGGAATCCCCAACGACTCCACCGCCTGCTGTATGCGCTCGAAGAGAACGCCTTCGGCAAACAGGAGCGAAAAGTCGCGCTCGGCGGCAGGGAAGCGGGGAACCGGGCAATAACTCGGCTGGCGCAACTGGCGCTGGAAGAGGCGTTCGACGAGAATCTCCGCGACGTACACCGGCTGGCGAAGCTTGCGCGCGAATGCCAGTTCAGGATGCAACTGGCCGAAGCGTGCAACCATGGCGCCGTCCATTACCGCGCGCGCCGAGCGTCCGGGATGGAGCCAGGCGGGGGTGTGCTGGTCGAAGTAAAGCGCTCGATGCTCGAACTCGGAGAGCAACGCCTCCAAGTCTCCCTTCATGTCGAAGAACGTGTAGTCCTCAGGCTTGCCGTGCAACCCCCCTCTGATCGCCCCGGTAGCAACGAAGGCAAGGCTGCGCTTCTCCTCAACCCGCTCGCCCACCATCTCGAAGATGTCGCCGGATTCGAACAGCTTCACATCCGCATTGCCGCGATTGAGGTTATAAGCAATCTGGTTGACCAAACCGGGCACAAGCGAACTGCGCATACAGGCGGCTTCCTCGCTCAAAGGATTCTCCAGCCGCACGGCTTCGACGGATGAATAGGTGCGTACCTCTTCGGCGGAGATGAAGGTCGAAGAGATCGATTCGTTGTAGCCCACGGCAAGCAGCCGCTGCCGCAGGGTGGCTTGTTTCTCGGCGTTGGGCAGCGGAATGACCGCTCCGGCAAAGGCCGGCAGCGTGTTCGGCAGCTTGAGATAGCCGTAAATACGGCCGACTTCTTCAATCAGGTCGATCTCACGGTCAACATCGAGCCGCCAAGTCGGAACCTCGACCACGAACTCGGTGCCGGCGGTGCGCAGCAGAGCGAGATCTTCCTTGCTGACCGGTACGTCCATCGAATCGGCCACGGAATTTCCCGCCGCCACCTTGAAGCCCAGCCGGCTCAGAATGCGCGAGATTTCGCGACCGGGGATGTCCACTCCCAGGATTCTTTCGACCTCGCGCTGACGCAGGCGTATCCGTGGACGCTCGACGCGGCGTGCCAGGGCATCGATCTCCGCTTCCACCGTCGGCCAGGCCGAAGGCGAGTTGGCATCGGACGGGCAACCGGCGGTCTGTTGCACCAGTTCCGCCACCCGCGCGCAGGCCAAAGGAGTTTGACCAAAGTCCGCGCCGCGCTCGAAGCGGTGCGAGGCGTCGGTGTGCATGCCCAGGCGCCGCGAGGTGTGGCGAATCGTCGCCGGATCGAACCAGGCCGATTCGATCAGCACGTTGCGCGTCTGCTCGGTGATCATGGTGTCGTAGCCGCCCATGATGCCGGCCAGCGCCACCGGCTCGAAACGCGTCGGCGATCACCAGGTCTTGCTGCGTCAGCTTGCGCTCCACGCCGTCCAGCGTCTTCAGCACTTCGCCCTCGCGGGCGCGGCGAACGATGATCTTGCCGCCCTGCAGCTTGTCGAGGTCGAAGGCGTGGGTGGGCTGGCCGATTTCGTTGAGAACGTAATTGCGTGGCGTCGGCGACGTTGGTGATCGAACGCTGGTCGATCAGTTCCAGACGGTGCACGATGTGCTCCGGCGACGGTCCGATCTTGACTTCGCGTACGATGCGGGCGGTGTAACGCGCGCAGCCTTTGGCGTCTTCGATCTCGATCTTGAAATCCGCAGCTGGCTGCGTGCCGAGCAGTTTGGGAGCGACCGGCATCAGGTCGAGATCGTAGATGGCCGAGACCTCGCGGGCGACGCCGTAGTGGTTCATGGCATCGACGCGGTTGGTGGTGATCTTCGGCTTCAACCAGGTCTTTGGCATCGGCGCCATCGGGCCGAAGTAGCCTTCAATGGCGATGCCGCTGACGGTAAGTCTTCGGCCATCTTGCGGTCGCTGGCCGGCGGATTGATAAAATCGCGAATCCAATTGGGCTGAATTTTCATTACGCGAACTGCTCCAGGAACCGCATGTCGCCGTAGAAGAACTGCTGAATGTCATCGACGTTGTAGCGTCATCATGGCCATGCGCTCCACGCCCATGCCGAAGGCGAAACCGCTGTAGCTTTTTCGGGTCGTAACCGACAAAGCCGAAGACCGCTGGGATCAACCATCCCCGAGCCGAGCAACTCGATCCAGCCGCTCTGCTTGCACGGGCGGCAGCCCTTGCCTCCGCAGAATGGGCAGGAGATCGAGACCTCGACGCTCGGTTCGGTGAACGGGAAAAACGACGGGCGGAAACTGGTCTTGACCGCGCAGCCGAACATCGACTTCATGGCGTGGTCGAGCGTTCCCTTCAGGTCGCCGAAGGTGATGTTGGTATCGACGCAGAGCCCTTCGAGCTGATGGAAGACGGGCGAGTGGGTCGCGTCCGGCGCGTCGTTGCGGTGCACCTTGCCGGGGCAGATGACGCGCACCGGAGGCGCAGGCTTTTCCATGGTGCGGATCTGCACCGGAGAGGTATGGGTGCGCAGCAGCAGGCGGTCGCGCTGCGGCGCGCGCTCCTGTTGGCGATGAACAGCGTGTCCTGGGTGTCGCGCGCCGGATGGTTGGGCGGAAAGTTCAGCGCCTCGAAATTGTAGTAGTCGCTTTCCACCTCCGGGCCTTCGGCGACCGAGTAGCCCATGTCGACGAAGACGGCGACGATCTCGTCCAGGGTGCGCAGCACCGGATGGCGCACGCCCAGCCGCGAGTGATGCCGGGCAGGGTCATGTCGATGCGCTCGGAGGCGAGCTTGGCCTCGGCGCCGGCGCCGGCGATATTCTGCCGCGTCTCTTCGATCGCGTGCTCGGCATCGCTGTTTCAGGGTGTTGACGCGTTGTCCAACATCGCGCTTGTTGCGGCGGGCGCGGCCTTAAGCCAAAGATCGTTGATCTGCGTGAGGATGCCGTTCTTGCGCGCCATCCAGCGGTCGCGAACGCCTTCCATTCGGCTCCGCTCTGAACCGTCGGCGTTCCTGCTCCAGCGCTTCCAGCAACTCCCGCGTAGCTTTGTCCAGTGCCTCGGGCGAGTAATCTTCGAGTTTTGGGACGGAGTACATGGCAAGCACCTTACAAGTATCCCTTCCAGAATGTCATTCTGAGCGAAGCGAAGAATCCCATCGCGGTTTCCGTAACAGCGCCGCCGCCATGTGTCTACTCGTTCGCTTCATCGTCAATCGCTTCGGCAAAGCGCGTCACGTCGATCCTCGCACATCAGTTTCGTGCGAACCAGGGTTCCGGCTTGCTGGTCAATTCCGCAGACGCCATTCTTGGTTCGCCACTTGGCAGGGATGCTTCGCTTTGCTCAGCATGACACGCTGATACGACTTGTAGGCATAGCGTGCAAAACAATTCCTTCGCCAAGACGCAACGGGCGGCCCTGCGGCCGCCCATCCAAAAAAGTGCTCAGCCTTGAACCGGAAAAATTACGCGGCGGCAGCGGCGGCTCTTGGCCTGCTCGACCAGCGATGCAAAGCCCGCAGCATCATTGACCGCCATATCGGCGAGGATCTTGCGGTCGAGCTCGATTCCAGCCTTTTTAAGTCCGCTGATGAACCGGCTGTAGCTGATGCCGTTCTGAACGCAGCCGGCGTTGATGCGCACGATCCACAGCGAGCGATACTGGCGCTTTTTCTGGCTTCGTCCGACGAATGCGGTCTTGAACCCGCGCTGTACCTGCTCCTGGCAGCCTGGTAGAGCTTCGACTTTGTCAGGAAATAACCGATGCCCGCTTGAGTATCTTCTTGCGGTTTGACGGCGTTTGGTACCACGTTTTACGCGAGGCATTCATTCTCCTTTTGATGTTCCCGTTTCCGGGTTCCCACGGCCTCCGCTCGGCGGTGGCTGGGATTAAGCGGCTGGAGGCAGGAGCCTTAGCTTGGGCCTCTTCACGCGCTTTGCCGGACGATTCATCCGGCGCTAAGCCCCTAAGGGCGGTGTTGTCCGCCAGGACGCGCCTGGCAACTAGTACGGAATCATCCGCTTAACCTTGGGCTGGTCGGCTTTTGAAACCATGCCGGCATATCGGCTCTGGCGCTTGCGCTTGGTGTCCTTCGAAGTCAGGATGTGGCGCTGGAAAGCGAAGTCCGCGCTTTACCCTGCCACTGGCTGTCTTCTTAAAGCGCTTGGAGGCGCCGCTGTGAGTCTTCATCTTATACATTTTAGGCATTCGAGTCCCTGTCGGCGGTCGAAAGCTGCCGCCGCTATACTTATGAAAACACAAGAAAGCCATTTCCGCCAAGTCCCTGGGGATTGGGCGAGGGCTTGCTCGCTGGAGGTGTAGGCTTTTGCCTCGGGAAAAACTCTATTTCGTTTTTGGAGGGGCCAGAATCAGGTGCAGGGTGTTGCCTTCCTGCCGCGCCCGGAACTCAACGATAGCCTTGTCGCCGAGATCCTTAATGAGCCTTTCCAGAATTTCTCGTCCCAAACTCTGCCGTGTCATTTCACGGCCCCGGAAAAAAATGGTGGCCTTTACCTTGTCGCCATCTTCCAGGAAGCGAACCACATGATTCTTCTTGGTCTCGTAGTCGTGGTCGTCCACGTTGATGCGGAACTTCACTTCCTTGACTACGATTCGCGTCTGGTTCTTCTTGGCCTCGCGGTCCTTCTTTTCCTGCTGGTAGAGAAACTTGCCATAATCCATGATGCGGCATACCGGCGGCTGCGCCGTCGGTGAAATCTCAACCAGATCGAGCCCTTTTTCCTTTGCGATCCTGAGCGCCTCGAAGGGTGGAATGATGCCGAGCTGTCCGCCCTGATCATCAATTACGCGAATTTCGCGAGCCCTAATACGCTCATTGGTACGAATGAAACGCTTATCGATACGGTCCTCCGATGTACTGAATCGCCCGATTATAGCACGCCCAGAGTAGATGGTTCATCGCCCGGCGCTTGCCTTTTCGACGGCACGAGCTACTTGAGAAGTTGTCCGATCAGCGCGTCCTGCTCAATTCCGGCAATTCGCGCCCGGATCGCCTGATTGGACGGATGGATGCCCTCGACCCAGAGCTTCTGGTAATTATCGGTCAGCGCCTCGGTGAAGCCTTCCTGCCGATCGACATGGGTGAGCGTGATCGCCTCCAGCGAACGTCCGACGAATCCTGCCTGGAAATGCCGCTTCTTCGTCGCCGCCAGCTCACGCAGGATGCGGTTGCGCTCATGCGCCACATCGCCGGGAACCTGCGCCGCCATCGCGGCAGAAGGGGTGCCGGGCCGCGAGGAGTAGGTAAACACATGCAGATAGGTGAACGGTAGACTCTCGATCAAAGCACTCGTCTGCGCGAAATCATCGTCGGTTTCACCCGGAAATCCGACCATCACGTCGGCGCCGATGGCGGCGTCGGGCATGGCCTGCCGGATCTTCAGGATGCGATCGGCGTAGTGCCAGGGGCGGTAACGCCGGTGCATCCGCCGCAGCACGCGGTCGCTGCCCGATTGCATGGGGACATGCGCGTGCTTGCAGATTCGCGGCGAAGAGCTTGCCAGCCCAATCAGCTCATCGCTCCAATCCATCGGTTCGACCGAGCTGATGCGAATCTTTTCCACGGTTGTGCCCGTCAGGATCGCCTGTAGCAGATCGACAAAACGCAGGCGCTGAGGCACACTCTCGTCGGGCACTTGCGGGGCAAAGTCTCGTCCCCAACGGCCGAGGTTAATGCCCGAGAGCACGATCTCACGGTATCCGCCGGCCACCAACTGACGGACGCTGGCAAGTACCTGCTCGATTCTAAGCGACCGGCTCCGGCCGCGAACAAACGGAATAATGCAAAAGGAGCAGCGGTTGTTGCAGCCATCCTGCACCTTCAGGTTGGGGCGAGTTTTATCGCCGGTTGTATCGGCCTCGAAAACGGGCGCGGCCGTCAGTTCGGTGTGGGCGAAGATATCGCCGACGATAATCTCCGCCGGAGCTTTCTCGTCGCCAAAGGCCGGCGCGGGCGTCAGCCTCGCACTCAAGGTCGAAAGCGAAACGAATCCCGGGGACCCAATCGCAGGTGCCGTTTGCGCGCTTCGCTCGACGGCAATCTGCGCAAGCTTGGATTTGTGCGAGTTGCCCACCACCAAAGAGACACCGGGAAGCGAAGCCAGCTCGTCGGGCGCACGCTGCGCGTAACAACCGGTTACAATAATTTTGGCTCCAGGGTTTTCGCGATGGATGCGGCGAATCGTGGCGCGGGCATCGTGATCAGCCGAAGTTGTTACGGTACAAGTATTTAGGACCACGAGTTCGGCTTGGGCGGTAGCCGTCGCGCGGGTCAAGCCTCTTTCCAGGAAGTCGCGTTCCATGGCGGCTCCGTCGGCCTGGGTGGCGCGGCATCCGAAGTTTTCAACAAAGAAAGTGCCCACTGGAGTTATTATACAAGTACTCTTCCGCGCCGGGTGAGGCACCGGAGCGGTCGGCGCAGCGAGATTTCAGCCGAAACATCTAAGAGTATTGCTGTAGTGCCGAAAGGGACCGACTCCAGGGATCGAGTAAAGGATTGGGCATGAAACGTCGTATATTACTGGTTGACGATGAATTGGCGATCTTGTTGACGTTGAAGGCCGTATTGGAACTAAACGGATTTGAAATTGCCACTGCCGCTTCGGCGCTGGAGGCAAAGCAGAAGCTACAGGCCGCCGAGTTCGAAATGGTCATCACCGATATGCGCATGGAGAGCGAAACCGCCGGGTATGACGTCATCCACGCGGCGCGGCAACAGAAGTACAATCCGGCAACCGCCATCCTCACCGCTTACCCGTCCCTTGGCAATGACTGGCAGACGCGCGGGGCGCAGACGTTGCTGGTCAAACCGGTCAATACGCCCGACTTGGTACGTCAACTCGAGGCGCTGCTGGTGACTCACGAGGACACCAAGGCGCAGCATCATGCCGTTGCGGAACCCAAGACCGCGCACCATAAACCAGCCAGGAATCACACCGATCGAAAAGCGGTATAAGACGGTTCCAAGGGTGACGTGACCACCGTCGCCTACCCAAGCGACGGCACCTCCCCGACTGTTCTCTTCGCTTGAAGTGGGTCGTTTAGCGGGTGAGCCGTTGCCGGCATGGGCAGACTGCCGGGGTCCCCGCCACGCGCGCATTTACGCGTGGTGGGATGGAAGCCTAGAGCCTGTTATTAACTCTCGCAAACGCCTTGTACTCAGTCGATTACAACGCCATTTGTGCCGATCGTAAATCGCGCAACTCGCTTGAAATCAATGACTAGCTTTTCAAGTTAATAACAGGCTCTAAGGAAGTCGTTCCCAAGAGCGCCGATGTTGTGCTGGATATCGGTAGAACCTCGGGCGAAAGCGGCAAAGCGTTCAGCCCGGCGATAACTAGGGTGGGGTCCGTGGATTTACCGGCACCTGCAGCCGCAGTGGTGTTGCCCTTTTCCCCGGCGCCCGCGGCGCAAGTCAATCCCAGTACCGCGAGAAGAACTATGACTGTCGTTTTCATCTGTTCTATCCAGAACCAGGCATCATCGCGACGGGCGCTGAAGAGAACTTATTTCAACCGGCAGGAAAACGAGCTACTGCGAGCGCCTTACGGCACCGAGGAAAGTACCTGAAACATCATTCAGAAATCGCCTGCTCCACCCGGCACGCACGCGCCGCACGCGCCGGGAATTTCCCGGCGCTCGCCCCGTGGAATTTCGCGGGAAATAGCCAAGCGATGGTGATCGCGTGCGCTGAGACGCTGGTGCAACAGATACCGCGTGTCAGGGCAGGAGCCCATAGATGTCAAGTTGGTTGGCGGTGCCTACGAACACTCCGCCGTCGGCCACCGTGGGAACCGTGAAGCGCACCGCCGGGTCGGCCGTGTCGCGGCTTCCGGCCTGAGTGCTGTTGTAAAGCTCGGCGGGGCTGAGCGCATCATAGGCGTGCAGTACCGCCGGACCGCCCGTCTTCCAGGCTGTCTGCTCAATTTCCCAAACGATTCCATCGGCGTTTCCGTTGGCTGAAATCGAAGGTGTAGCGCCATGCCAACCGTACACGGCCGATCCGGAACTGGCCGGGGAAGTAGCCATGAGTCCGGTCGCCGGGTTGTAATTGAACAGGTGCAGCGTGTCGTTTTCCGGGTGATAGAAGATGGTGTTGTTCCAGAAGGCAGGTGCGCTGAAGATATTGCTGTATTTCCCGACGCCGGTCTTGACCTCCTGGATCGCCTGGTCGGTCGTGTGTTCTTTTCCGAGGTTGGCGCGAAACTCCGCCTGCCAGGCGCAAAAGCTGAGTTGCTGACTGGGGAACATAAGTTCATAGTTCGCGCATCCGCCTGCCGGTTTCTGCCAACGTTAGTGGCACTTTGAAATTGATACAATCCAAAGCACAGGAAAAGGAGCAAGTGATGAGAAGAGCGGCAATCCTATCCCCGGTGCGAACGCCGGTGGGCGTGTTTGGCGGCAGCCTGCGCGAGGTTGCGGTCGAGCAACTCGGGGCTACGGTGGTTAAGGAGGTGCTGGCGCGTACGGGGCTGGACCCGGCGAAGATCGAGGACGTCGTCTTCGCCCAGGGCTATCCGAGCGGCGAAACGCCATGCATCGGCCGCTGGATCGCTTTACAGGCGGGTCTTCCCATCGAAGTGGCGGGGATGCAGTTGGATCGGCGCTGCGGAGGCGGACTGCAGGCGATTATTACCGCCGCCATGATGATTCAAAGCGGAGCAGCCGATGTCGTCGTAGCGGGCGGCGTCGAGAGCATGAGCAACGTCGAGTACTACACCACCGGCATGCGCTGGGGCGCGCGCGCCGGTTCTGCAAAGTTGCACGATCGGCTGGAGAGCTCGTGAGCGCTCACAACCGGAAGAGCGCTTCGGCTACATCTCGGGCATGATTGAAACCGCGGAGAACCTTGCCAAGCAATACCAGATCGCCCGCGAAGAAGCCGATGAATATGCGGTTCGCAGCCAGCGGCGCGCCGCGGCTGCATGGGAGTCGGGAAAATTCAGCGGAGAGGTGGTGCCGGTCTGCGTTCCGCAAAGGAAGGGCGATCCTGTCATCTTTGCCAAAGACGAGGGGGTTCGGCCCGATGCCAGCATGGAAGCCCTGCGCAAGCTCAAGCCGATTATGAAAGGCGGCACGGTCACCGCCGGAAATGCTTCGCAACAAAACGATGCCGCCGCGGCCTGTCTGGTAGTGGCGGAAGACAAGCTGCAGGAATTGAAGGTGAAGCCGCTTGGATTTTTAGTGGGATGGGCGGCGGCGGGCTGCAACCCCGCGACGATGGGTATAGGCCCCGTGCCGGCCGTCGAGAAGCTCTTTCGGAAAACCGGACTCTCCTTCAACGATCTTGATCTGATCGAACTCAATGAAGCCTTCGCCTGTCAGGTGCTGTCCGTTCTCAAAGGTTGGGGATGGAATGACCCCGACAGGCTGAACGTGAACGGCTCGGGCATTTCGCTTGGTCATCCGATTGGCGCCACCGGCGCGCGAATTCTGGCCACTCTGCTGCACGAACTGGAGCGGCGCAAAGGCCGCTACGGCCTTGAAACCATGTGCATTGGCGGCGGGCAGGGAATTGCCGCCATCTTCGAGAGGCCCGAGGACTGAATCTAAGCTTGAGCCAAGCATCCCCGTCGCCGCATGCGGTATCCAAGGAGAGGTTGGCGAACGAGAGAGGCTCAGTATGTCTCATCCCTTGGGAGCACAGTTGCTGGATCGCATTCAGACAGAGTTGGCAGAGGCAGACGTGGAAATCGGATTCAACCTGGTGGACTTGGCCGAGGGAAGAATCCCGCGTGGGCGATGTCAGCGCAGCTTCGCAGACGCTGGCGGCCGCCGAGGGAGTGCTAAAGGATCTCAGTCAGCGCTTGTTTCAGCTTGGGACCAGCAAGAGCACGCCCTTCCAGCCGTTAGTCGCCGAGCTACGAAAAACGATTGAGCTGGCAAAACTGCGCAATTGAAACCCTGTGGTCTACGCCTCCTTGAGCAGCTCCGCGAACAACCGTGTTTGCCGAAACCGGCGAACTAGTCTTCTTACGCTTTTCGGGCAGCCACAGCGGTGAGGTAGGTCAAGCGCGCATGTGCTAACGGTTAGATCTGGGATTACAGGCACGTCCGTGTCAACCGGAGCGCAGCCGATGGGTTCACCGCGTTCCACCTAGACAGCCTCTCGCACGACCTAGCAATCGGGGAATCAAAAAATGTTCAGGCGGAGCTGGTTTCAGCTGCTCAAGCACAGGAGGCCAGACTAACCGCAACCTTCTTGGAAGCAACCACCTCCAAGAGGTGGTCCAGTGAAAATAATCCCGCCCCGAAGATCAGTACCAGCAGCGACGCGAACAGAAAAGTGTACGGATCGGCGCCATAGAATTTGCCGGGATCGGAGAAGATTGACAGCAGCGCCGCATGATCGGCAGTGTAATAGGCCACCAGCATGTTCCCGGTGAGTACCAGGCCCGCGATCCGGGAGCCCAGTCCGAAGATCAGCAGCGCACCACCGGCGAACTCCACGCTGCCCACCAGGACCGCATTGGCATGAGGGAAGGCAATCCCGAGAGACGCAAAGAACTGGGTGACGCGGTCCAGGTTGTGGAGTTTGCCCCAGCCCGTCTGCATGAACTGCCAACCCCAATACAAGCGAACGGCCAGCAACAGCGGGGACTGCAACGAAGAAGCCAGCCGCCCCAGCAGTTTGTAACCGGCCGAGATGAATTGAATGGCCCGATGACGGCGCATAAACTCTTTCAGCTCCTAACGGGTGAACCAGCCGAGTTCCATCCAGTTGGCGAACCAGTTCTTGATCAAAGACGGCCAAAGGTCCGCGGGAATCGTGCTGCGCGCAAATGCGGATTCCATCGCGTCTTCCAGCGGCATATTCCGTTGTATGCCGCGGAGCAGGCGAAAGGCGGCGGGATCAATCCGCTTGTAGTGGGCCGAAAAATCGACCCGGTGCACGGCAAGGAATATTCGGCTGGGGGCCAGGTCGCGCAGTAGCTGTTGTCGCCGTCTGAGCGAAAGCCCGCCGTCTTTTTCGGCTTGTCGGACTGCGAGCAGCAGATCATCTACCGGATAGCGGAATTGAAACAAGTGCAGATACGGCTGCAACTTCAGACGAGTTCTGCCTTCGATGCCCTCCGCCGTTGCCGGCACCGGATACTCAGCCGCTTCGAATGCCGCAATGTGCGCCCACTCCAGCTTCGCCATCTCAAGCGCAAGCCGGCTTCCGCCAATGACGGAGGGATTGGCTGACAACCAGGTAACTAGCCGAGACCCAAGCGCGCCGAGCGTGTAGGAGCGCGACGGGCACTGAGAGATATATAAGCGCGCGACCCGGTCGAAGGCGGCATCGCCGAGAACCGCCCTGAGTCCGGGGAAGTCTTCGGCAAAGGAATCGAGCACGCGAAACCAATACTGGCGGTTGTAGATCTCAAGCCGCTCGAAGCTGGACAAGCGGGCATTCGGCTTGATGATGTCTGCCGCTTGCCGCGCCACCGAATGGCCTTCCACTCCGCGCCGCATGTGGTCATCCCGCGTCAAAGGTCGCATGACAGCCTCGGCCATGCGGCGTTGCAAATTGAGTAGGTCGCTCATGCGATCGCCTCCGCCAGCGCGCTTACTTCCGCAGTGGGCGCTGGAGATGAACTGGTGGAAAGGAATCGGGCTGCTTTCAGGGCTTCGCGGTGGACTTCGTCGAACGAAGGAATGTTGTCGTCCCACTCCAGCAAGGTCGCGGTCGGGCCGCAACGCTCGATAGCCCGCGCGTACAGAGTTCCAGACCGGATCGATCACCGGGTGATCGTGCGTGTCGAGGATGTACTTCTCATACCGTGAGTGGCCGGCGATGTGAATCTGCGCCACGCGGCTCGGCGGGAACCGCATTCACATAATCGCACGGATCGAAGTCGTGATTCATCGACGAGACGTAGATGTTGTTGACGTCCAGCAGAATGCCGCAATCGGCGCGTTCCACCACCTCGTTCAGAAATTCCCACTCCGTCATCTCGGAGTCGTGGAACTCGGCATAGCTGCTGACGTTTTCGACCGCAACCGGCACCTCGAGGTAGTCCTGCACCTGCGCGGATCTTCTCAGCGGTCGCTTCGGCGGCTTCCAAGGTGTACGGCATGGGCAGCAGGTCGTGCGTGTAGCGGCCATCCACGCTGCCCCAGCAGAGATGGTCGGAGAGCCAGGGAGTCTTGGTGCGGCGCACCAGCGTCTTCAGCCGCCTCAGTGCTCGCGGTTCAGCGGCTGCGGCCGAGCCGAAATACATCGAGACGCCGTGCTGCACCACGCGATACTGCTCCAGAATCTGGTCGAGCACCGCCAGCGGCCGGCCGCCATCGACCATGTAGTTCTCGGAGATGATCTCGAACCAGTCGACCACCGGTTTTCTGGCGAGGATGTGGTAGTAGTGCGGAATGCGCAGTCCGATGCCGACGCCGTATTCCGTGAAACCGTTAAAGCGATTGGCTGGCATGATCGCGCTCCAGCTATTCGAGAAGTATAGCAAGGGCCGGAGCCGGTGAATGTGCCGGCCCTCGCTGACACTAAGCTAGCTTGCAGGCTTGGAGCCGTCGGTGGCGCAACCGCCCTTGCCCTTGCAGGAGTTCTTGCCCTTGCAGCCGTTGTCGCCCGATTTGCAGCCGCCCTTGCCCTTGCAGGAGTTCTGGCCCTTGCAGGCGTGCTTGTCGGTGTCGGACTGGCCACCCATGCTCGCCTTCAACAGTCTCGACTGGGTGTTGGTCTTGTCACCGGGCTGTGGCGCGGTCTGCGCCTGGGCGCTCGCGATCCCGCTTAACATGCCGGAAAGGGCGGCAGTGATCATCATGGTCTTTATCGATCTGGTCATTTTTTTCTCCTTGAGTCGCGGTGCCGGGTTAGTTTCAGCGGCCTTGAACCGCGCTGCATGCGAGGTGAGATTCGCGACGGAACGGAAGGTTACAGACGGCGCGATAATTTATTTTTGCCGGAAGATAATTCATTTTCGTAGGCAATGGACCGGGAAACCAGCTGGCCTATCGCTGATCGCAGTTTAAGCGCATGGCAATTCGTCGGCGCGCAGGCTAAGGGCGACGGACCGCTGCCGTTTAACGCCAGAGGCGGATTGGGTGCTCGACGATTTCGCCGATCACCAGCAGCCAGGTCACAATGGAAGCGGCGAAGCTGAACCACATACTTAACTTCTGACCCCGCGACAGCGGACGAATGCGCCAGCGCGCCGCCGGTCGTCGGCGAAGCCGCCACCCGTTCCACAGAACAAACAGGGTGAGCGACGCCAGCGCAGCCGATATCAGCAGCATCGGAATCCTGATTCCATCGGCGTGAAACGCCGAGCTCTTCACCGCTCCGGCAATCGCGGCAACCCCCAGCAGCAGCTTGAGAGAGCTGCTGGCCACTAGAATGGCGCAGACTCCCTGAACCGTCGCTCCGGCGAGCGAGACGGCAGAGAGCAGAACGGTGAGCCTGGAATTTTGTGGCAGGCTTTCGTCAGATTTCTTTACCCTTTGCGCTATAGCCAAGACACACCCCTTTCTTAAGATGCACCACGTTTCGAAATGTGACAAGCAAGGTCCCGTCTTGACGAAATAAACGGCAGAGCGCACCTTGCGTATGTAACTTTTGGCGCGGCCATGGATCATACGCCCATGTCGCATGTCACACGTGCGCAGGAAAGGGCTCATGGGCAAGGACGAGACGAACGTGCGGTCGGACCGGGATTCCATGGAGTCCGCGGACGGGAAAAGGAATTGATCGCGGCCGTGCTCGCCGGGAACGTCGAATGTTTCTACGAGCTGGTAAAGCCCTGCGAACGTCTCGTCTACATCACTGCCCACGAAATCCTGCAGGATCAAGCCGACGCGGAAGAAGTCGCGCAAGAGGCAGTCCTTAAGGCGTTTCGCAACCTGCGATCATTCCGGTGCGAGGCGAGATTTTCGTCGTGGTTGTTTCGCATCACCGTGAACGAAGCACGCTTGCGACTGAGGAAGCGGCGGGAAGTCTCGCTCGACGAGTTGATGTCCGCGGACGAGGACGAAAACTGTTATGTTCCGCTACAGTTGGCCGATTGGCGGGAGATCCCGGGGCAGGCCCTCGAAAAACGGGAGCTTAACGCGCTCTTGGCGGCCGCCGTGGCGTCGTTGGAAGACAAGTACCGGGAGATCCTGGTGCTAAGAGACATTGACGGGCTCAGTATTACAGAGACCGCCGCCGCATTAGACCTGAGCGTTTCCAATGTAAAAACCCGTCTGCTGCGCGCACGTCTTATGCTGCGCGATCGTTTCATTGCGCAATGTTCAGGGTCAGCTCTTGGGGCAAAAGGGGGTGGGCGCAAATGATCAGTTTGAGCTGCGAGGAGGTGTGGCGCGAAATATCCGACTACATCGACGACGAGGTTTCTCCGGACACCCGCCGGATGCTGGAGGCGCATTTTGCCCAGTGCCGCCACTGCGCGGCCCTGGTGGATAGCGTTCACAATGTCTTGGTGCTAGTTGCGGATGAGCGTGTCTTCACAATTCCGGCCGGGTTCAGCGAGCGTCTGCGCCGGCGGCTGAATCTGGAACTGGCGGGACAAAAGCCGGACGACTCTCGGTAACGGCGGAGCTAAGCCGCCGTGGATTTTCAAGGGCAATCCTGCCCTTCGTACAGAAATCTTTCCGTTAGGTCAATCCCGTATAGTTCTCGGACGAGTAGCTTGTCACTCATGGACACAGGCGCGATACCTGCTGCGCCGTGCGATCAGGATTTTCACGGATATAAATCCTGGGAGCAGGTCTTCGACTGGTTTGCCGCGGCCGGCTAAACCACCAGTTCCGGGATTTCCAGGTTGCGCTTGCGGAACGCGGCCAGAAACGCTTTCACCACCTGCGGGTCGAAATCGATTCCCGTGCGCTTCTCGATGATATCTCTTGCTTCAAAAGGCTGACTCCCCTTGCGGTAAGGACGGTCGCTGACGATTGCATCATAGGTATCGGCCACGGCGAGGATGCGTGCTTCCAGGGGAATCTCATTTCCCGCTTTTTCTGCATAGCCAGTGCCGTCGTAGTGTTCGTGATGGAAAAGGATGATGGGCAGCACACGGCGCAGCGACCCGCCGACGGGTTCCAGAAGATGGACTCCTTTGTCCACGTGCTGGCGCACCTCTTGAAATTCCTCCTCGGTGAGGCGGGCTGCCTTGTAGAGGAGCTCGCGGCTGATGTCCAGCTTGCCGATGTCGTGCAGCAGCGCGGCCGCGCGCACATCTTCGATGCGTTCCTCGCCGAACCCCATTTCGGCCGCAATCCGCGTGGCGAATATGGAAACCCTGTAGGAATGGTTCTGCGTGTACTCGTCCTTGGAGATGAACTGCCGCAGGATCATCAGCACCCCGTTGTAAGTCTCCCCGCAACTCGCGCAACTTGACTCTATCCTTCTCGTACAGGGTCCCCATCGCGATCGACATAAGAATAAGCGAACCGCCCCAGGCGGCCATGGAAAACCAGCGCTCTCCTTCCAGGGGAGAAGCGGAAACAGAGAGAAGATTGGAGTTAAAGTGCGCGAGCAGCACGACGAGAAGCACGCTGGCCACGGCGGTGCCCATCGCGTGCCGCCGCCCATAGAAATAGGCCGAAAAAATAGTCGGCAGCGTGTAGAAATTCAGGATTACCGAGTTTGAGGAGATCAGGAAGTTGATCAGGGCCGCAATTCCGAATAATGACAACAAGAGCCAAAGCTCTCGATTCACGTCCGCCAGTTTCTTGAGCAAAGTTTTTTCCACGACGCCTCCGGCCGCGCTGACAATACTTTCGGCATGGACCGTTTCTCAGACCAGCGGTGCTCGCAGCATGACGACTGGGGCTGTGGTCTGCCTCGCCTTTCGGCACATGCCCGTTATGCAACCATAGGGCGCAGCTGCTTGCGCCGCAAGTTACCGCGGTAACGCCAATCAGGAACGGAGGTCACCGGCGAAGTGGATTCGAGCGGTTCTTGCGGAACGGCTCCATCTTTTTCCGGAGCGATTGATTTGACAACTGCCCGGATATCGCTTAATTTAATAGGCTAGCAGGCGAACAAAAAGCGAAGATGAACACCGCAGCAGAGCTTCGAAGGCAGGTCGAATCGGCGCTGGCCGAACGCATTCCCGCGGCCTTATCCTTTCGCCCTCCCGTCTCGCCAGAGATGCTTTCCTGTGGTTTGACAGAGGTGGATGACGCGCTCGGCGGTGGGCTGCCGCTAGGCGCGATTACGGAGTTGACGGGCGTTCATTCTTCCGGGCGTACCACCCTGGCGCTCTCCGCTCTGGCCGAGGTAACGCGACGGGGCGAAAGCTGCGCCTATGTAGATATCTCGGACGCTTTGAATCCAATTTCGGCATCGGCCCTGGGTGTCGCTTTGCGCCGCCTGCTTTGGGTTCGTGTGGGAGAGGTTCACGCTGAAGAGGCTGCTGTGGCCGATACGGGTCATCCCGCGGCCATGCCGGTCCAAGCCCCGTCAGGCGAGAATTTGGGCGGCGGGGCTGGACGGCGCCATCCACGCAACGAAGCTGTCGGCTTGCACCAGGCTGTGCACGGGTTGTTCCATGCTCCGCATCAGGAGCGCGGGGACTTTACGCCGCGCTGTGCGGAGGCGATACGCCGTGAGCGGGTCGAGCCCGTGGTCTTTAGTCCTCGGGTAATTCCGCCTAGCCGGCCGATGCCGCGCCCGCGCAACCTGCGACGGAAAATATCGTGGACGCAACTCGACCAGGCCCTGCTCGCCACCGATCTGCTGCTTAGCACCGGGGGCTTTCGCGCCCTGGTGCTCGACATGGGTGATGTCACTCCGGAGCAGGCGCGCTGCGTCCCCCTCGCGACATGGTATCGATTCCGCCTGCAGGCGGAGAAATCGCGCACGCTTTTTCTGCTGCTGACGCGGGTTGCCTGCGCCAATAGCTGCGCGGCGGTTTCTCTGCACTGCCGGCAAGATGCGATCGAGTGGCAACAGGCGGCGCTCCACAGTCCGCGGCTGCTCGCCGGCTTGCATTACCGCGTCAGCGTAGAGCGCGTCCGTGCCGCTGAGCGCACGCGCAAAAAGCCGGCGGCTTCCACCGCAGTCTTCTGGCGCAGCACCACCCCGTGGTCGAGATGAGCCATGCCGTTCCCGCAGTATCTCTGTGTGCATATGCGCGACTTCGCCGCGCAGGCCCTCGCTCGTCCTTATGAGGGCTGCAATCAGCAGCCGCGCAACCGTGCGGTTGCGATCTTAAGCGGCGAGCCACCGCTGGAGCGCGTCTTTGCCATCAACCCGCCGGCGCGGACTCTCGGACTGGAACCAGGCATGAGCCGCGTGCAAGCCGAGTCATTTCCAGTGCTGCTACTGCGCCGCGATCGTGCCCGGGAAGATATTGCGTTTGCGGAGTTGTGGGGCTGCGCGGAGCGATTCTCCCCGCGGATTGAAACCATTGCCGCACCGTGGGGAGAAACTTGCGGAGCCACTCTCGTGCTCGATATCTCCGGCGTGGAGCGTTTGTTTGGCAGTGCGCGGCAGATCGCCACCGCGCTGCGGCAGTCGGTTCGCGCTATCGGATATGAGGCCAGCGTGGCGGCTTCGCGCCATGCCTGCGCCGCTATTCTTGCGGCTCGCGGCATGCCGGGAGACGTGGTGATTGCACCCGGGGGTGAGGCGGAAACCTTGGCGCCGCTGCCGCTCAGCGTGCTAGGGCCGGGCGATGCCGAGGCGCAGACCTTGGCCGCGTGGGGCATTGAGACCCTGGGGCAATTGGCGGCGTTGCCCGCCAAGTCACTGGCGGCGCGAGTTGGCCAGAGTGGTTTGCGTTTGCAGTCGCAAGCGCGCGGGGAATACAACCATCTTTTTGTCCCCACCGAAGAGCCTGTCGATGCGGCGCTCTGCGAAAGCATGGAGCTGGAGCATCCGGTGGAGTTGCTGGAGCCGCTGCTCTTTCTGCTAAGCCGGATGTTGGAGCAGGTGATGCAACGCGCGTCGCGACGGGCGCTGGCGCTGGCCTCGGTGGAGATTTGCCTGGCGCTCGACGGGGCCGGCAATGCGGAGCGCTCCGAACATCGCCGCACGGTGCGGCCCGCGCTCCCCGAGCGCGACCGTCACCTGCTGCTCAAGCTCATACAGCTTGATCTGGAGTCGCATCCGCCATCGGCCGCGGTGATTGGGTTGCGCATCGAAGCACGTCCGGCGCGTCCACAAACGGCACAGCAAGGACTCTTTACGGCGCAAGCTCCCGAGGCGGGGCGGTTGGAAATTCTGCTGGCGCGTTTGCGCAAACTGGTTGGTGAAGGACGCGTAGGCGCACCGGAGTTGCTCGACACCCATGCCCCCGAGGCATTTCGCGTGGCGAGCTTCGAGCTTGGCCAAGCCTCTAGCGGCGGTGACGGGCAAACCGTGGCGCAACCGGCAAATCAAGTGCTGGCCTTGCGCATGGTGCGTCCGCCGCGGGCGATAAAAGTCGATTTGCGCGGGGACGTGCCCGCGGCGATGTATTACGAGGGGCGGCGGCTCATGCTGCAGGCAGGCTCCGGGCCGTGGCGAAGCAGCGGAGCCTGGTGGACGCATCCTGCCTGGAGCCGCGAAGAATGGGACGTTGCGTTGAAGGAAGAATCGCGGCGCTGCCTGCGCCTCGCGCATGACCCCGGCGCCGGTTGCTGGTACGTGATTGGAATTTACGACTGAGTGGCAGCCATGTACGTGGAACTTCATGCCCGCTCGGCGTTCAGCTTTCTCGAAGGTGCTTCTCTGCCCGAGTTGCTGATGGCGCGCTGCGCCCAACTCGATATGCCCGCCATGGCCTTGCTCGATCGCAATGGTCTGTACGGCGCGCCGCGTTTTCACATCGCCGCTCAGCGGGCCGGCACGCGTGCGCATATTGGCGCCGAGATCGCCGTGCTTGACGCGGGCGAGCGCGTTCGTCCACCTGGCTGGCTACCCCATCAATTTCCTGTCGAACCCGTGCGCTTAGCGCTGCTGGCCGAGACGCAGGCCGGCTACCAGAACCTCTGCCGCCTGATTACGCGTTACAAATTGCGCGAGCCGCAAAAAGCCGAAGGCGCGGCGTTGCTGGCCGATGTCGCGGAGTATTCCGCTGGGCTCGTATGTCTTACCGGAGGCGATGAAGGCCCGCTGGCGGCGGCCTTGGCGCGCGGCGGATATGAGGCGGCCCTGCGCGAGATTGAACACTTGGTGCGCATCTTCGGCCCAGAGAATGTTTATGTCGAGTTGCAGCGTCACTTCGAGCGCGAGCAGGAGCATCGCAACCAGGCGGCGGTGCGGATTGCGCGCGCGTTGCATCTGCCTTTGCTGGCCACCAACGGCGTGAACTACGCCACCGCCTACGAGCGCGAAGTGCTCGACGTGCTCACCACCATCCGCCACCACTGCGACGCTCGAAACCGCCGGCCGCTTGCTCACCGCCAATGCCGAGCGCTATCTGCGCTCCGCGGGCGAGATGCAGGAACTCTTCCGCGATCTGCCGGAGGCCATCGCTAACACCATGGAGCTCTCGGCGCGGCTCACCTACCAGATGAGCGACCTCGGCTACCGCTTTCCCGACTACCCCGTGCCCGAGGGCGAGTCCATGCAGTCGTTTCTGGAAAAGCGCACGGCGGAAGGGATTCGCGAATCGCTATCTGCCCAAGCGTGATGCAAAGCTCTTCGCCCGCGCCTGGAAGCAGGCTCAGCGCGAATTGGCCCTCATCGCCAACTCGAGCTTGCGGGTTATTTCCTGATCGTCTGGGACATCGTGCAGTTCTGCAATCGCGAGGGCATTCTGGTGCAGGGGCGCGGCTCGGCGGCGAACAGCGTGGTCTGCTATGCGCTCGGCATCACCGCCATTGATCCGGTCGGCATGGATCTGCTCTTCGAGCGCTTTCTCTCCGAGGAGCGCGGCGAATGGCCGGACATCGATCTCGACTTGCCCAGCGGAGACCAGCGCGAGCGCGCCATCCAGTATGTCTATCAGCGCTACGGCGAACTCGGCGCGGCCATGACCGCTAACGTCATTACTTATCGCGGACGCTCCGCCGCGCGCGAAGCCGGCAAGGCGCTGGGCTTTGATGCGGAGACGCTCAACCGCCTGACCAAGCTGGTCAGCGCCTGGGAGTGGAGAGACAAAGACGATTCATTGAGCCGCAACTTTCATGACGCCGGCTTCGACATTCAACATCGACGCATCGCCAAGTACGTCGAACTTTGCCAGCGCATGCAGGACCTGCCGCGCCATCTCGGGCAGCACTCCGGCGGCATGGTGATCTGTGGCGGCCTGCTCAATGCTGTCGTTCCCATCGAGCCAGCTTCCATGCCGGGCCGCACCGTCATTCAGTGGGATAAAGAAGACTGCGCCGACATGAAGATCATCAAGGTCGATCTGCTCGGGCTCGGGCATGATGGCCGTGCTCGAAGGATTGCCTGACGCTGGTGCCCGCTCATTACCGGATGCCGCTCGATCTCGCGCAGCTTCCGCAGAACGATCCGCCGACCTACCGCGCGCTGCAACAGGCCGACACGGTGGGCATGTTCCAGGTGGAAAGCCGCGCCCAGATGGCGGCACTGCCGCGTAACCATCCAACCTGCTTTTACGATCTCGTGGTGCAGGTGGCCATCATCCGTCCCGGTCCCATCGTCGGCAATATGATGAATCCCTATATGAAGCGGCGGCGCGGCCGTGAGCCGTAACGTACTACTCATCCGCTGCTGGAGCCGGTGCTGAAGCGCACGCTTGGGATTCCGCTCTTTCAGGAGCAACTCATCCGCATGGCGATGATCGTTGCCAACTTCAGCGGTGGCGAAGCCGAGGAACTGCGCCGCGCCGTGGGCATGCGCCGGTCGCATGGCGCGCATGAAAGACCTCGACGGCAAGTTGCGCCGCGGCATGACCGCCAACGGCATACCGCCCAAGGTGCAGGATGAGATCATTCAGTCCATCTCGTCGTTTGCGCTCTACGGATTTCCCGAGTCGCACGCGGCCAGCTTTGCGCTCATCGCGTACGCCAGCGCCTACCTCAAATGCAACTACCTTGCCGCCTTCACCGCCGCGCTGCTCAATAACCAGCCCATGGGTTTCTACGCGCCCGCCACGCATCGTGAAGGATGCACAGCGCCATGGCTTGCGCGTAAAGCCCGTGGACGTGCAGCACTCCAACTGGCTTTGCACCCTGGAGCCCGAACCCGGCAGCCCGCACCGCTTCGCTCTGCGCCTCGGCCTCTGCTATGCACGCGGGTTGCGGCAAGGCGTGGCAGCATCCGGTTGAGCGCGGCAAGAGAGCAGCGGGCATTCACCTCGATTCAAGATCTGGTATTGCGCGCGCCCGAGCTGCGCAAGAGCGATCTCACGCTGCTGGCAAGAATCGGCGCGCTGAACTCGCTGGGCGAGGTCGGGCATCGCCGCGACGCGCTCTGGCAGGTGGAGTATGCCGGACGCCCCGCGGGACCGTTGCTAAACGAGCTGCCGGAGCAACCAACGGGGCCTTCACCGCTAATGCAAATGACCATCGAGGAGCGCCTTGTCGCGGACTTCTCCGGAACCGGAGTCACCATAGGCAAGCACCCCATGGCTTTCCATCGAGCGCGGCTGGAGGAGATGGGCATACTTGCCGCCAGTGAGCTTGCCGGACTTCCTCATGGACGGATGGCGCGCATTGCCGGATGTGTCATCGCCCGCCAGCGCCCCGGAACGGCCAAAGGCTTCGTCTTTCTCAGTATTGAGGATGAGACGGGAATTGCCAACGCCATCATTACGCCCGCCGTGTATGAGCAGTTCAAGCAGGTGGTGGTCTACGAAAAGTTTCTCTGGATTGAAGGCGAGTTGCAAAACCAGGAGAGCGTGATTTCCGTAAAGGCCCATACGATTGGCCCGCTGGCTATCAGCGGCGCCGAGGTTCACTCGCACGACTTTCACTAAAAGCTAAGGCGCGGGCAGGTGTCTTCGACGGCAATCTCCGCCGCGCATTCAGGATCATCGTTATTCACCTGGTTAAGGCGCGGGCTCACCCGGAAACGCCGCATTGCCTCGGCAGGGTAAGGCTTCAGCAGCGGCTGTAATTCTTCCACTTTCTTGAACCCGGGATCGAGCCACAGATCATACCGATCGCGCGCCAGGATTACAGGCATGCGGTCATGAATATCGCGCATCAGCTCGTTCGGTGTGGTCGTCAGAATCGTGCAGCTCTCGATGAGCTGTCCCTGCGGGCTCTTCCAACCCTCCCAAAGTCCAGCCAGGGCGAACACTGATTCGTCAAGCAGGGTGAAGCAGAACGGGAGCTTTTGTTTCCTCTCGCGTTTCCATTCGTAGAATCCGTCGGCGGGAATCAGGCAGCGCCGCGCGCGAAACGGTTCGCGGAACGAAGGCATCGTGGCAGCCGTTTCCGCGCGCGCATTAATCGTCTTGTAGCCGATGGAAGGATCACTCGCCCAGGCAGGAATCAGCCCCCAGCGCATCTGCGACATCCGCCGGGTCGGCTTCGCCGCATCCTGCCGTACCACGACAATCTCCTGCCCGGGAGCGACATTGTAACGCGGCGCCCAATCGAGTTCGTCCAAAGCGCCATCCGCATCGAATGCCGTCTCCAGAATCTCTTTCTTCCGCGCTACCCGGAATCGTCCACACATGCAAAAAGTATATCCCGCCATCTACGGTGCGCGGCAACCCGGTAACCGAACTCGCGCGGTTCCGGTCAGATCACGGGCTACACGGAACTTGTCCGTGGCACGGCGATGGCACACCGCTCAGAACGATGCTGCGGAGCAATCCGACGAAAGAGGCGTGCCCCGTCCAGTCGATGCCGTTGACGAGCAGATCGGCCGCAAACGTCGCCCCGTCGCGCGCTCCGGCGTCCACGCTGGCGGCAATCAGTTCGCGCTCAAGTTCTGGAGTATGCAGCAAGACAGGCTCTTGCCGCAGCACCGCTAGCGCGGCGGCGACGGCATAAGCACCCCAGTTCGAAACCGAGGTGCTGATCATGATATCGGCCGCGGTCGCGGTGACGATGCCCGAGGGGCAGCCGTTCAGGCAGCGGCCGCCCGAGGGCAAATTCTCGGCGATCTGCTGCCGGACCTGGCCGAACCCGACCTCGTTGCCGCCATCGCCGATGCCGATCGTCAGCACGCCTTGGCCGCGGGCAACGTCAGCCAGAAGATTAAGATGCCCGACGTGCTCGGGAGCGGCGCAGTCGCCGCGTATCCCGTGGAAGCAGCCCTCGGCATTGGGGCCGGGCCGCTCGACGAAGATCACTGCTGCCGGACGGTGCCTGGCGATGAATCCGGCAGCCGCGCGACGCCCGGCGTCGAGCCCGATCGGGAAGCTCTCGATGGCGATTGATCCGACACCATGGAGCGTATTGCCGAGTAAATTGGCGGTTGCCGCCACTGGTCCCAGATGCGCCGATTCCGTCACCAGGACAACATGGGCGCCCAATCCCATGGCAAGCGCCCTGGCCAGCACGGCCGCGCCCGGTGGGCCGTCCGTTTCGCCGAAAGGCAGGTTGGGAGGCAGTCCGAAGCCGGTGACGATGAGCACGGTATCGCCGTCGCCGACCACCTCGGCCAAGCTTCGTGCGGCCAGGGTGGAGAGCGGCTCGCCATGGTATCGGCGGCAGATCTCATACAACCGCACCACGATTCCCGGTGGAAGTCCACCAGTCAACGGACGGACTTCGACCGTCATCAGCCGGTCGAAACGCTCCCCGAAGATGGAAGCAGGTTCCGCGGATGAGGTGGACATGCGTACTCCTTCGGCGAACAGACCCGCCCCAAGGCCGTCGCCATCAGTCTACATCAGCGAATTCTTATTCGAAGTTGCGGCTTCGAATGGCTCCCGCGCCGCCCCAACACGCCCGCGGTTGGGCCTGTCGGGCGGCAGCTCAATTCTCAAGGTTCGGGGAAGCTAGGGCTTCAGGGTTGGCCGGATGAGTACCTCGCTGACGAAGGCCTGCGGGGCTTGCGTGACCAGCATGGCGACGACGTGGGCGATGTCATCTGCCTGGAGCATCTTGGCGAGATCTTTACCGGGATGGCGGCCAGACGAGGTGTCGGTTGTGCCGGGGCAGACGACCGAGACGCGAATGTTGTGCGAGCGAAGCTCCTCGGCCACGGAATAGGTAAGGCCGTTCAACGCCGATTTTGACGCGGCATAGACGGCGCGGTTGGGCACGGCATTTTTGGCAGCAAGCGAAGAAATGTTGATGATGTGGCCTTTGCCGGCGGAAATCATGAGAGGAGCAAAAGCGCGGATGGCGAAAAACACGCCGCGCACATTGGTGTTGAAAACCTCGTCCCAATGCTCGGGAGCAAGTTCGTGAAGCAGTGAGACGGGGCCTCTGACAGAGGCGTTGTTGACCAGGATGTCGGCGCGTCCGAAGGCTCGCTGGACGCTGCTGGCGAGGCGCTCGACATCGGCGAGCGACGTCAGGTCGCAAACCACGGAGCGGCAATCGCCGCCACTCCGGCGAATTTGCCCGGCAGTTGCTTCGAGAGGCAGTAGCGTGCGGCCGGCGATGACCGTCGCGGCTCCCAGCTCCGCCAGTTTGCCGGCAATGGCGGCGCCGATGCCGCGTCCGCCACCGGTGACGACGGCTATTTGTCCATGCAGTACACGCGTAGAGTCTGTCATAAGCAAATGATAATTCCGCGGAAGTGCTTGCTCATAGTGGTTATGTGTTCTTGTTTAGGGCGCGCCCGCGAGGGTGATGTGCCCGGTCCAGGTAAAGCTTGACTATGGCGAACCTGCCTGATGCTCGAAGACGACCACGCAATCCTGCCGAATGAATCCGGAGAACCAGATCATCTTGCCGCAGAAGATGTGGGTTTTGTGCATGGATCCGCGCGCTAATAGAAGGTCCACCGGATTCTGTTGTCGATCAGCGGGATCGATCTCCACGCCCTCCACTGTTCCAACCAGGAGCATGGCATCGGGCGGGAACGTGGATGCGAGCATCTGTCTCTCCTGTCGGATCGTTCCGCTGCTCGTAGTCCATACCGCCGTGCGACGATTCGCGAAGATGTTTTGCGGGAAATATGGCAACACTACACCTGAGTAGTAATTCGCACCGTAAATGGGACGCGTCCCTACGATAGGCTTGAGAAACGCAGCCGCCTCTTTGCCGGGGCTGGAAGGATCGCCGAGTTGGTGGCGTATTGCCATCGCCGTCTTTGGCAGTTGCGTGATCAGGACCAGTGCCAGGGATGCGTTGACAAACAGCGTGAGCCACCGCGCCTTCGCCACCGCATGTTCCGGCCAAGCTGCCCAGAGCGAAACCAACAAGGCCACCAAAGCCATTCCACAATGCCAGCTCGTCCAAAACACCAGGTTCATGGCGGCCAGCGTGGCCAGCAAAGGCAGCAAGCAAAAATAACGTTTGATGGCGATGAACCAGATAAACAGGAACAACATAGCCGCGCTAAGCGGCCCTGACGGAATGTCCAGCGACTGCGCCAATGGTTCCAGCCAGTGGGCAAGCGAACCCGGCGCGAAGGACAGCAGCATCGACAGCAGCCGCTTGTGTAACGGGGCGTAAAAGCGGATGGCATCGAAATTGTCCGGCGCCGGCCGCGCGATATACCACGCCAGCAGCAGCGATCCGGTCACCAGAACGGCGGCCCAGAGCAGCCGTCCTGGTCTCTGCCCGCTACGATCCCACCGATTGGTAAACCAATACTCCGCCGCAACCGCCAAGGCGATGCCGGCTCCCATGGCAAAGCCGTAAAGATTCGTCTGCACCAGAAGCGCAAGCACAATTCCGAGAGGGATGACTGGCAGGCGCTTGTGCCCCCACAAGGCGGCGGCGACAAACGCCAGCAAGGTCGAAAGCGAGTAACTGCGCGCGACCACCGCGTACTGGTATTGGAGGAAGAACGCGAATGGCACCAACCAGCGCAGAAACGGAGGCAAGGGGCTCCAGCGCAGCCAAACATAGACCGCGGCGCTAACCACGGTAAGCGGGACAAATCCGAAAGCGCCGTATGGGAAATGCAGGCGAATCAACAGCCACAACAGCAGGTGCCACAACGGAGGAGTGCCCGCGTAATGCATTTGTCGAACCATGCCGGGGATGCTAAGGTCGCGAGCAATAAGCCAGCCCTGCGCCTCATCCATGCCCGGCACGTGATGCAAAACCGCGGCCAAGCCGGCGGCAATAAAGATCAACAGCACTGCCCAATCGGCCCAGGACAAGCCGAAGATCCGCGTACTCAAGAAGCGCGAATCAAGGGAGCGAGGCGAACAGCCGCGAACATCGGCTTCTTTCGTAACCGGCATCGGATAGGGTCCTTGCCAGCTCTTGACTCGAAGCATTGCCAAGAGCGCTGACATTTTCAGAATGTTTGTTTCTACGCCTCTGTCGTGCGATTCTCGGCGGCGACGCCGTCCGGCTCCTCCGTCTTTTCCGGACGCAGCAGCGGGAAGAGGATCACATCCCGGATCGACTTTGAGCCGGTAAGCAGCATGGTAATCCGATCGATGCCGAGGCCTTCGCCGCCCGTCGGCGGCATGCCGTAGGAAAGCGCGCGGATGTAATCTTCATCCATGCGGTGCGCCTCCTCGTCGCCGAGTTCCCGCTGCCCGAGTTGCTGCTCGAAGCGCCGGCGCTGCTCCTCGGGATCGTTCAGCTCGCTGAAGGCGTTTCCGATTTCCATGCCGGCGACATAAATTTCGAATCGCTCCACCCAATCCGGCTCGTCACGCTTGACTTTGGAAAGTGGAGAGATGGCGAGCGGGAAGTCGTAGAGGATCGTCGGTTCGAATAATTGCTCTTCGGCAACGGCCTCGAAAATGTCGGCGATCGTCTTGCCGGCAGGATCGTTTCGTTGCACCGGCAAATCAATTCGAGCCTGCTGAATGCGCCGCGCCATCTCGGCGACCTTGGCGGCGTCGCTGAAGTCCGGCATCTCCGGTTTGATCCCGGCCGCCTCGGGCCAGAACTTGACGATAGCTTCGCGCATGCTGAGCCGCTGGAAACGGCTCCAGTCGATCTGGCGGCCATCGTATTCGCACACGGTCGAGCCGTTAACATCGAGCGCGATCTTCGAGAGCAGCTCCTCGCTCAGCGTCATCAAGTCACGATAGTCCGCATAGGCCTGGTAGAACTCGAGCATGGTGAATTCGGGGTTGTGATGCGTCGAGATGCCCTCGTTGCGGAAGTTGCGATTGATCTCATAGACGCGTTCGAGACCGCCGACGATCAGTCGTTTCAGATACAGTTCCGGCGCGATACGCAGGTAGAGGTCCATGTCGAGCGTATTGTGATGGGTCACAAACGGACGTGCCGCCGCACCGCCGGCAATCGAGTGCATCATCGGCGTCTCCACTTCGACAAAGCCGCGAGCATCGAAGAACTGGCGCATCGATTGGATAATCCGGGCGCGCTTGACAAACACCTCTCGCACCTCGGAATTCATGGTCAGGTTGACGTACCGCTGGCGATAGCGCAACTCTACGTCCTGCAAGCCGTGCCATTTTTCGGGCAGGGGCAAAAGGTCCTTCGCCAGAAACGTGATCTCGTTGACGTGAACCGTCAGTTCATTGGTTTTGGTGCGGAACAGGTAGCCGCGCGCGCCGATGTGGTCGCCAATATCGAGCAACTTGAAGAGTTCAAATCCCTTCTCTCCGACCGCGTCCTTCCTGACGTAGATCTGCAATTGCCGGCCGCATTGCTGGAGGTGTACGAAGGCCGCCTTTCCCATGGTGCGAATGGCCATGATGCGTCCGGCCACGCGCACGTCCACGTGATTGGCCAAAAGCTGCTCGCCGGTGCTCTCACCGTATTGCGCGAGGATTTCGGGGACGGTATGCGTGGGGCTGTAAGTGTAGGGATAGGCTTGACCGCCAAGTGCCTCAATCTGCTTCAGTTTTTCCTTACGGAGTTGGTAGATTTTCTCGTCGAGTGCCAATGTCTGGTTTCCTTCGTTAAGCCCGGGTGTCCGCCGTCAAGGTGGAAATTACCAAATGAATTGTGACCTGGCTCACAGGCGCTGCGGATAGCTTGGGTTATCGTCAAAATAAGCTCCGGCGCAGGGCATATTCGCGATTATAGACCGGGTTCGCGGAAGGTGTATCCTTAGGTATATCAACTGCAAACACGTTCTGGAAGGTTCGACTGTGCCTCCCGGCGGGATAGCAACAAGCGCGGTGACGCGTGTGTCGGCGTGCCAAGTGGTGAGCGAAGCGTCTTCCGCGGGCTCCGGAAGCAGTGAGGAACAATGCCACAGAATTACGTGCCGATTTTCATCTTCCTGGTCATATCGTTTCTGATTGGCGCGGGAACGCTCGCAATCGCTTCTCTGGTTCGACCGAAGAATCCGAACAAGGTAAAGTTGATGCCCTACGAATGCGGTATCGATCCAGTCGATAACGCTCGCCAGCGGTATACGATCCGCTTCTACATGGTGGCGATTCTGTTCGTCGTATTCGATGTTGAGACCGTCTTCCTGTTCCCGTGGGCCGTGCAGTACAAACTGCTTGGGATCTTCGGTTTCGTGGAAATGCTGGTCTTTCTCGGTATCCTGATCGTAGGTTTCATCTGGATCTGGAAAAAGGGCGCCCTCGAGTGGATTTAGACCCCGGTATTGGGCTGATAGCCTCGTGCGGGCAACCTCCCGGGCAGTGCTCCGGGCAGGGAATTCAGCAGGGCGATGGTTGCTGCCGGATGGAGCTGTCCGCCTGAAACGTGGGCCGTGAAAGGGTTTGGAGAGAACGAAGAATTGTGACAAACGTCACACCTGACTGTGATTTGAATCCGTTCAACCCTCGCACTTGGGTTGCTATAACGGAACTTAGATACGGACCAATCTGGACCCGTAAGGGACGTCACCAATGCCCGATGAAATGCAGCCGATAGGGGCATCAAGCCCGGCGGAAAAGCCTGCGGAAGAAAAGAAGGCGATTCCGCCAACGGCAGCCACCAGCCCGGCGACGGAGTTGCCGGGAACCCCGACCGAAGCGAAACTCGCAACTCCCGAAGCAGCCAAGCAGCCAGCCGTGGAAAAACCCGTTACCCCAGCCGCGAAACCGGCCGTAGCAGTGCCGACGGCAAAAGCCGGGGCTCCGGCCGCCGCCAAGCCAGTGCCGCCTGTCGCAGGTGCTCCGAAGCCTGCCACGGCAGCGCCCTCCGGTGCGGCGAAACCCCCGGCCGCTCCGCCTAGGCCTCCGGCGCCTAAACCCGATCCCTGGGAGTCGCCGCTGGTTGAAAAGTTGCGCAAGGCTTATGGCTCCGGCGTGCGAGAAGCATCCACTTACATGAAGCAGAATTACCTGGTGGTGGACAAGTCGATCGCGAGCGATGTGCTGCGCGATCTGCGCGACCAGGAAAAGTTCGATTATTGCGTTGACGTTACGGCCGTGCACTATCCCAAGCGCGACGAGCAGTTTGACGTCGTCTGGATCCTGTATTCGTTCGCGCGCAACCAGCGCATTCGGGTCAAGACCCAGATCAAGGAAGGTGAGCCGGCTCCGAGCGCGGTTCCGCTTTGGCCGACGGCCAACTGGCTGGAGCGCGAAGTTTTCGATATGTTCGGGATTCACTTTACAGGCCACCCGGACCTGCGCCGCATTCTCATGCCGGACGAATGGAAGGGACACCCGTTGCGCAAGGATTACGGCCTTATGCAACAGGATGAACAGTGGGTCAAGATCAACCTTGGCATTGAGAGCGGGCAATGAGCGAGTCGAAATTTTACGAGAGCGCGGAACCGGAAACCGGGAAAACTTTCCTGGATTCCAGCGAACTGATTCTCAACATGGGACCGCAACACCCGTCAACTCACGGGGTGTTGCGAGTCATCCTGAAGCTTGACGGTGAAAAGGTTCTTGGCACCGACTGTGTCATAGGGTACTTGCATCGCGGCGTAGAAAAGATTGCCGAGAACCGTACCTACGTCCAGTTCAATCCGTACGTTGACCGCATGGACTACGTCGCCGCGGTCTCCAACGGGTTGGGTTATTGCGAGGCGGTCGAAAAACTGCTGGGGGTGGAAGCGCCGGAGCGTGCCAGGTATATCCGCGTCATCCTCACCGAACTCAATCGGTTGGCGAGTCATCAGGTGTGGCTGGGCACGCACGCGCTCGACATCGGCGCGCTGACCCCGCTGTTCTATTGCTTCCGCGATCGCGAAGAGATCCTGAAGATCTTCGAGAAATATTGTGGCGCGCGGCTCACCACCCATGCCTTCCGCATCGGCGGCTGCCAGTACGAAATCTACGAGGGCTTCGCCAAGGAAGTTTTAGACTATTGCGACTTCGTATTGCCGAAGATCGACGAATACGAAGAGCTGCTCACCACCAACCGCATCTGGGTGGAGCGCACGAAGGGAGTCGGCGTGCTCACCGGCGCCGAGTGCATCGCGCTGGGAGCGACCGGCCCGGTGCTGCGCGGCAGCGGCGTGAAGTGGGACTTGCGCAAGGCGCAGCCCTACGCGGCTTACGATAAGTTCGAATTCGATATCCCGACCGGCAAGAACGGCGATACCTACGATCGATACTTGGTTCGCATTGAAGAGATGCGGCAGTCGGTGCGCATCCTGCGGCAGGCGGCGTCCGGCATTCCGGAAGGCCCGATTATCGCCAAGGTGCCCAAGGTGCTCAGGCCGCCGGCCGGCGAAGTTTACCACTCCATCGAGGCGCCCAAGGGCGAACTCGGATACTTCATCGTGAGCGACGGCTCGACCCAGCCTTACCGCGTGCGCGTCCGTCCTCCTTCTTTCGTAAACCTGCAAGCCTTGGACAAGATGGTCCGCGGGTGGCTCGTCGCCGACGTAGTTGCCGTCATCGGAACCCTGGATATCGTCCTGGGAGAGGTGGACCGCTAAATGCACACTCTCACCAATTATCTGAGCTCGAACCTCACCCCCGGCGAAGCCGGCGATATGCTGTGGTGCACGATTTACGTGGTTCTGGTGGTGACCGCGATTTCGCTGGCCGTGCTTTCCATGAACTGGCTGGAGCGCAAAATCCTGGCGCACATCCAGATCCGTTACGGGCCCATGCGGGTGGGACCGCACGGGCTGTTGCAGCCGTTTGCGGACGCCATCAAGCTGCTGGTCAAGGAAGACATCATTCCGGACGGCGCCGATAAGCTGGTGTTCTGGCTGGCTCCGGTCGCGGTCGTCATGACCGCCTTCACTACTTTTCTGGTGGTTCCTTTTGGCCGCACGCACAGCGTCACTGACATCAACATCGGCATTCTCTTCATGCTTGGAATTTCGTCGCTGAGCGTGTTGAGCATCATCATGGGCGGCTGGGCGTCGAACTCGCACTACCCGCTGATGGGCGCCTTGCGCTCCAGCGCGCAGATGGTTTCCTACGAAGTGCCGATGGCGATGGCGATTGTTTGCGCCGTCCTGATGAGCAGCCTGAAGACCGGCACCGGCACCTTAAGCATGATCGGCATCGTCGAATCGCAAGCCGCGCAGGGCCGATGGTTTATCTTCTCGTTTTTCCCGCTCGGTTTCCTGGCGTTCATGATTTTCGCCATCGCGATGGTGGCGGAAACGAATCGCGCGCCCTTCGATCTGCCGGAAGCGGAATCGGAGCTGGTCGCCGGCTTCCACACCGAATACAGCGGGTTCCGCTGGTCGTTGTTCTTCCTGGCCGAATATGCGGGGATGCTCGCCGTCAGCTCGATTGCGGTGACGATGTGGCTTGGCGGATGGCTGCGCCCGTTCTCCGGTACGCTCACCGGCGCGACCTGGGACCTGGCGTTTTCGTTTTTGCCGGCGCTGACGGTCTTGGTACTCGCCGGCGTATGCATCCTGGGGGCGGCGCGGATGCCGAAGCACCCGGCCTTCAAGATCCAGACCATCGGCTTGGCAGGTTTCGGACTGCTGCTCGGCGCGGTCGGACTGGTGCTGCTGGTTCCCGGGGTTCGGGAGCGCGTACAGGATATGTACTGGTTCGCCGTGAAGGTCGCGGTCTTTATGTATCTGTACATCTGGTATCGCGGCACCTTTCCGCGCTACCGCTTTGACCAGTTGATGAAAATCGGCTGGAAGGTTTTACTGCCGCTATCGCTGGCCGTGCTGATCCTGACCGCACTGGTGGGGATTCGGCAGGAGCTGGCGACCGTCGTAATGGGGGTGTTGCGGTGAGTTTAAGTTTGGCTCCTCTGCTTCGCAAAATGTTTCTGGTCGACCTGCTGAAGGGCCTCAAGGTCACGTTGAAGTACCAGGGTCCTAAAGAAATTGTTACCGAGCAATACCCGCTGGAACGGCCCGCGATCGCCGAGCGCTTCCGCGGGCAGCCGCGCATGAACGTGAATCCGGAAACAGGCGAACCGCTGTGCATCGCCTGCGGACTCTGCGCTCTGGCGTGTCCGGAAAAGCTGATCACGGTCGGCAGCGAGCGCAATCCCGAAACCAAGAAGAAAGAGCTGACCGCGTTCAGCTACGACATCAGCCGTTGCATGTTCTGCGGCTTGTGTGAAGAAGCTTGCCCGAGCGATGCGCTCGAGCTGAGCCAGGATTTTGAGATGGCCACCTCCAGCCGCGACGAACTGCTGCTCAATCGCGAGAAGCTGGAGAAAGGCCCTGAACCGACGGTATACGAACGATGAATCCGGTAGCGACAACGTTCTTTTTCTATCTCCTGGCGGCAATTGCGATCATCTGCGCCATTCTGGTGATCACCCGCCGCAACCCGGTGCATTCGGCACTACTGCTGATCATGACGCTGCTCGCCCAGGCGGGCCTATACCTCATGCTCTACGCGCCGTTCGTCGCTGGCGTCCAGATCCTGGTCTACGCCGGCGGCATCATGGTGCTGTACTTGTTCGTGATCATGCTGGTCAACATCGAACGCGTACAACTGGAAGAGCGGTTCAACAAGCAATGGGTTGTCGGAGGCTTGGCGACGGCGGGACTCGGCGGGTTGCTGCTGTTCATCTTCATTAAGGGCAGCTCGGTCTTTCCGGCCACGGCGCACCTGTTCCCCGAGGAAGTGAACACGCAGCAGATCGGCCTCATGCTTTATCGGGATTATCTGCTGCCTTTTGAAATTGCATCGCTACTTTTGCTGGTGGCGATCGTCGGCGCCGTAGTGATGGCGAAGAAGAGGATTTAGCAATGGCCGAGATCGGTACCCTGCATTATCTGGTGGTTGCCGCCGCCCTGTTCATCATCGGCACGATCGGCGTGCTCACCCGCAGAAACGTTCTGATCATTTTGATGTCGATCGAATTGATCCTGAATGCGGTCAACCTGAACCTGGTCGCGTTCTCCCGGCTGTACGAACTGCACGGACAGGTGTTTTCGATCTTCGTCATTGCCGATGCGGCTGCCGAAGCGGCGGTCGGACTCGGAATCCTGATTGCTTTCTTCCGCAACAAGGAAACCGTGAACATGGATGAAGTGGATCTGCTGAAGTGGTGAAGATTTTCGCCGGCGCGTTTCTGCCTTAGTCGGGAGTCTCGATAGCCTGCGTTTGGTGAAGGGCGTTGGCCCTGGACCGGTTCCGTGCGGTTAACCAGGAATCGGGAATGAGAAGCAAGCAATGTTCTTTCTGGAACACATCTGGGTAATTCCTCTGCTGCCGGCGTTTGGCGCGGCAATGATGTTCTTTTTTGGCCGCAAGCTGAGCGGCATTGAGCCGCCGAAGCGGACCGGCAGCTTCCATGACGACCACGATGACCACTCGCATGGCGGTCACGATGCCGATCCCACTGGCGCTGTAGCCGCGCACGATGCGCCCGCCAGCCACGCGCCGGCTGATCCGCATGCCGTCCACGGCGGGCATGACGCCCATGGCGGCCCGCACGAGATACACACCTGGGTGAACGTCATCTGCGTTGGCGTTGTGGTGCTCGCGTTCTTGTTTTCCGTGGGCGCGGTTTGGCAGTTCGTGCACAGCGGCCTGCCGCATTACGAGAAGGTCGTGTACACCTGGCTGGGCGATGACTCCGGCAAAATGATCTTTACGACCTACGGCGGCCAGCGCGCTGAGTTCAAGGCCGAAGCCGGGTTCCTGCTCGATCCTTTATCGAGCATCTGGCTGCTGTTCGTAACCGGCGTGGGCATGCTGATCCACATTTACTCCATCGGATACATGGCGCATGACGGCGGTTACTACCGGTTTTTCGGCTACCTGAACCTGTTCATGTTTTCCATGCTGACGCTGGTCATGGGGAACAATTATTTTCTGATGTTCGTGGGGTGGGAGGGTGTCGGTCTCTGTTCGTACCTGCTGATCGGTTTCTACTTCTTGAAGCACTCGGCTTCGACAGCGGCGAACAAGGCATTCATCACCAATCGTATCGGTGACGGCGGCGTGATCCTGGGCTCGTTTACCGTGATGTGGATATTCGGAACCGTAAAATTCACGGCGGTCACCGAGCTGGCTCGTGCGCACGCCGGGCAGATTCTCGGCGATCCGCACCTGAGCATGCTGGTTCAGGCGGCCTGCCTGCTGCTGTTCCTGGGAGCCTGCGGCAAGTCGGCGCAGCTTCCGCTGTATGTCTGGCTGCCGGACGCCATGGAGGGTCCGACGCCCGTGTCGGCGCTCATCCACGCGGCTACGATGGTCACGGCCGGCGTTTACATGGTGGCGCGCTCCAATGCCCTGTTCGTGCTGGCGCCCGAGGCGATGAAGGTAGTCGCCATCGTCGGCGCGCTGACCGCCATCTTCGCCGCATCGATCGGCCTGGTACAGAACGACATCAAGCGCGTGCTGGCCTACTCGACGGTTTCCCAGTTGGGTTACATGTTCCTGGCGCTCGGAGTCGGCGCCTTCGCCGCCGGTGTTTTCCACGTCTTCACCCATGCATTCTTTAAGGCATTGCTGTTCCTCGGCTCCGGTTCGGTCATTCACGCCATGAGCGGCCAGCAGGACATGCGCTACATGGGCGGCTTGGCCAAGAAGATTCCGATTACCTATAAGACGATGTTGATCGGCACCATCGCCATCGCCGGATTCCCGCCGCTGGCAGGGTTCTTCTCGAAAGACGAAATCCTGTGGCAAGCGTGGTCGAGCAACGGCGGCTCCCTGCGCCCTCTGTGGTACATCGGCTACGTCACGGCCATTATGACGGCTTTCTACATGTTCCGGCTGGTCTGGCTGACGTTCTTCAGCCAGCCACGCATGGATCATGAGACTGAGCATCACATCCACGAATCGCCGAAAGCAATGACGGTTCCGTTAATCATCCTGGCGGTATGTTCGATCGGCGCCGGTTGGCTTGGAGTGCCGCAGGCGCTGGGTGGTTCGAATCGCTTCGAGCATTTCCTGGAGCCGGTGTTTGACAACCCTGTCATAGCTGGGCGCGCCGTTGCCGGAGAAGCGGCCGAGCATGGCTCTGCGGCGAGCGAGGCCACGGCCGTCGGGCACGGCGAAAAGCAGGTCGCGGTGAACGCCGCTCATGAGGAGGGGCCGAAGCGCGAGGAAGGTCCCAGCAGCACTGAATATGGGTTGATGGTTCTTTCGGTTGGCGCCGCCTGTGTGGGTTTGTGGGGAGCGCGCTAAGGCCTATGGCAAAGCCGGTCAGGGCTATGTCGAGCCGATTAACGCCGTGGCTCCGCCGTTCTATCGCACGCTGCTCAACAAGTACTACGTTGACGAACTCTACGACTACCTGTTCACCGGGCGCAAGACGATCGGTCCGGCGCGGCTCGGAGTGCAGGGCCTGGGTCTGGCGCTGTGGAGGTTTGATGCCAACGTGATCGATGGCGGAGTCAACGGCGCCGGTTGGCTGACGAGACTGAGCGGGACGCTCTCCAGTTGGTGGGACAAGTGGATCATCGACGGTGTCGGCGTCAATGGCCCGGCGATTGTCGCGCGCGCGCTGTCTTATCCGGTGCGCCTGCTGGAGTGGGGCCTGGTGCAGTGGTACGCGCTGGTCATGGTTATCGGCGTGTTCGGGTTCGTTTGGTATTACGTGATTCATTAAGACGCTGTCTGCGCTGCGGTCGCGGGCAAACTGGTTGCATTCGACGGGAAACGTCACGGACGGAATTTAGAAATGTATAGCCACATCCTCTCAATCATTCTGTTTACGCCTCTGGTCGGGGCACTGATTCTCCTGTTTGTCCCCAAGGAAAACACCAACGCGATCCGTTGGCTGGCGAACATCTTTGCCATGCTCGGCTTCGCCGTGTCCTTGCCGCTCGTGCCGTGGTTCTGGGCGGTCAAGGATCAGCCGGGGTTCAAGTTCATCGAAGGCGGGGCGAACAACTGGATTCCGACCATCGGCGCCGGTTATTCGCTGGGCATCGACGGCATCTCGTTTCTGCTGATCATGCTGACGACGCTGCTGGGCGCCATCTCGATTCTTTCGTCATGGCAGGCGATTCAGATCCGGGTGAAGGAATACTACGTTTGGTTCCTGGTGCTGCAAACCGGCATGCTCGGCGTCTTCATGGCGCTCGATATGTTCCTGTTCTTCGTGTTCTGGGAAGCGATGCTGGTTCCGATGTATCTGCTTATCGGCATTTGGGGCGGCCCGCGCAAACTCTACGCCGCCATCAAGTTCTTCCTCTACACGCTGGCCGGCTCGGTGCTGATGCTGCTTGGCATTCTGTTCCTGTACTTCTTCCATCACAGCCAGACGGGCGTATACACGTTTGACCTGCTCTCGCTCTATCGCACGGCTCCGCAGATTCCGGCGGTCTACGGCGATGCCGCCGGCGTGATCCTGTTCCTCGGCTTCTTTATCGGGTTTGCCATCAAGGTGCCGATGTTCCCGTTCCACACCTGGCTGCCGGATGCGCACGTGGAAGCGCCCACCGCCGGCTCGGTGATTCTGGCCGGCGTCCTGCTGAAGATGGGAACGTACGGTTTGATCCGTTTCTCGCTGCCGTTTTTCCCGTCGGTGGTGAAGTTCCCGGTTTTGCGCGGATGGCTGATTGCGCTGTCGCTGATCGGCATCATCTACGGCGCGCTGGTCTCGCTGATGCAAAAGGACATGAAGAAGCTGGTGGCGTACTCGTCCGTGAGCCACCTCGGCTTTGCACGCTCGGCATTTTCGCCCTGAATCCAGCGGGTCTGGCCGGTTCCGTCATCCAACAGATCAACCACGGTATCTCGACCGGCGCACTGTTCTTGATCGTCGGCATTCTTTATGAGCGCCGCCACACCCGCGATATCGCGGAGTACGGCGGAATTTCAACCGTGATGCCGGTTTACGCCACGGTCACGCTAATCATGTTCATGTCGTCAATGGGCTTGCCGCTGTTAAACGGCTTCGTTGGCGAGTTCACGATTTTGCAGGGCACGTTCATGGCAAATCGGGCCTGGGCGGCTTGGGCGGTTCCCGGCGTGGTTCTCGGAGCGGCGTATCTACTCTGGCTTTATCAGCGGGTTTTCTTCGGCCCGGTCACCAATCCGAAGAACGAGAAGCTGCTGGACCTCACCCCGCGTGAACTGGCGACCTTCGTCCCATTGATAATTTTGGCGTTCGCGATCGGCCTCTACCCGAAGCCGCTGTTCCGTGTCCTCGATCAGCCGGTGACGGAGATGGTGGAGCGGATCAACAGCAACGGATATTACAACGCCGCGGCTCCGGTGCCGACTGCGCCGATTGCGGCACCCAAGGTGGAAGCCAAGACTGATCTCGCGCCGAAGGGCGGTTCAATCGCGGCGGAGGTTACGACTACGGCATCGTTGGCCCAGCCAGCGAAAAAGTAGCTTGCCGGCGTTTTTGCAGGCTGCTGGAAAACACGCCAAAGCGGGTTCTCGCAGCCTCTTAGCCCCGGGATGATTCGGGGCAACGATATTGCCTTCCGGCCATTCTTGTAGTGCGTCGGGAGCTTGAAGGGACATAAAGATCGTGGCAACGCCGATCTCACAATATTTTTCCAGCTCCGACTATCTGCTGTCGCTGCCGATGGTGCTGCTCACGCTGTTCGCGCTGGGGATACTGCTGATCGATTTGATCTTGCCGGCGGAGTGGAAGCGCTTGAATCCCGTGGCTGCTCTGATGGGCTTGGGTTTCTCCGCCGCCGGAGTTTTCAAGATTCAATCGGCTCTCCACAGCCAGGCGATTACGTTCCGCTCGGGATTTTTTGGCGGGGTTCTGATGGACCGCTTCGCCATTTATTTCTTCTACCTGTTCCTGCTGGGAGCGGCGGTCGCGATCCTGATGTCGGTGCGCTACCTGGAAATCGAGCGCGAATCGCACGGCGAATTCTACGCACTGATCCTGTTCTCGGTCGTGGGCATGATGTGCATGGCCTGTGGCTTCGATATCGTGCTGCTGTTTATCGGGCTGGAGTTGATGGCACTGTCAACTTACGTGCTGGTTGGCTTCCTGCGCCGTGACAAGCGCTCCAACGAAGCGGCGCTGAAGTATCTGTTGCTGGGCGCGTTCTCGTCGGGCATCTTCGCCTATGGGTTGTCGCTGCTCTACGGCCTGTCGGGCTCTACCAACCTGGCGCGGATCGGGGCTGCCCTGCAGAGCCGTATCGCCACCAATCCCCGTGATCCGGTGATCATTCTGGCGTTGATCACCACCACGACCGGCCTGCTGTTCAAGATTGCCGCGGTTCCATTCCATCAATGGGCGCCCGACGCTTACGAAGGAGCGCCAACCAGCATTACCGGCTTCATGTCGGTGGCGGTGAAAGCCGCGGCTTGGGCGATGCTGTTGCGTATCTTCCTGTTCGCGCTCTACCCGCTGCGAACCCTGTACGTTCCGCTGCTGATCTTCGTTTCCGTCGCGACCATGACTGGCGGCAACCTGGCGGCAATCACCCAGACGAACCTTAAGCGGCTGCTTGCGTATTCCTCCATCGCCCACGTCGGCTACATGCTGCTTGGCTTGGTCGCCAGCGATGGCAAGGAGAACCAGACCGGCATTCAGGGAATCCTGGTGTACCTGTTGGTGTACACGTTCATGAACCTCGGTGCCTTCGCTGTCATCACTTCGCTGCGCCGGCGCAATATCATCGGCGACGATATTGACGACATCAACGGATTGTTCTTCAAGGCTCCGACTGAAGCTCTGTTGATGATGGCTTTTCTGTTGTCTCTGGCCGGCATCCCGCCGTTCGCCGGGTTCCTCGGAAAATACTTCATCTTTCTCAGCTTGATGCAGACGGGACACTACACGCTGGCAACGGTCGCGGTACTTTACGCCGTTATCGGCTTGTACTATTACATGAAAGTCGCCAACGCGATGTTCATGAAGCAGGCGGTCGATGCCGAACCAGTTCAGGTCGGTTCGGGAATGCGCCTCGCGCTCACCATCGCTGGATTGGGCACGATCGGAATCGGGATCTTTCCGAACCTGTTCATCCAGGCCGTGTACTGGTCGCTGAATAGCGGCCCGCTGGGTTCGATCGCCCAACTTATCAAATAGACGTTCGCATAACGTTGAGCCGGAATCGGGCGGCAATTCCGGTTTGTCGCCGGTTCACGAACGCGGAACCGCCTGTCTAGGTGAAGGCGTATAATTCTCTTGAGGTATTCGTATGTTTGAAGGCCTGTTTCAACCGATGCATTTGCTGGTGATTCTTTTCATAGCCCTGCTCGTGTTTGGGCCCAAGAAGCTTCCGGAGTTGGGCAAGGGGCTGGGTGAAGGAATTCGCTCGTTTAAGAATAGTCTCAGCGACGCCGAGGCCAAGCCCGCCGATAATACAGCGGCGAAAACAGAAGCCCAGCCTAAGGCGTAGCTACCCTTTCTGGTCCCGGAGGTCTCCTCGGAGTACTGCTGTCGGCGCGAAGAGATAACCCCGGGGCTGGAGTTGTGTGGCAGAGGTGTGACCGCTCGCAGCCTTTAGTACCCAGCCAATGGCTTTGCGCCTTCCCGGTTGCGCAGCGGGGGCGCAACTGCTAACCGTGCCCAGCCATGGATGACAGCGCCTCCAAGCACCCGGAAGACAAGAAGAGCAAGGATCCGCTGGTCTTGCTGGCCCGTTACTCGGAAATAGGATTCATTCTTCCCGCGGCGGTTATCGTCGGATATCTGATCGGCCTGGCACTCGACCACTGGCTGCATCAACACTGGATTTACCTGGCAGGGCTGATTTTCGGAGCTGTCGTCGGCTTCGTTAAGATGATTCGCATGGCACTCTCTTCTTTCCATGAACGAGAATGAACGGCGTGCGGCAGCCGCGAAGGGTGAAGCATCCCCGCCTCCAGGCGCGCGGATCTCCGAGGTTTTCTACGACCGCGCGGTGTGGCGCATGCAGCGCACCATCGGTATCAGCGGAATCATTGTCATTGCGGTTTCGGCGCTGCGCTTCGGATGGGCGGTTGCCCTCGGCGCCACCCTGGGCGTCGCGCTCTCATGGCACAATTTCCGCTGGTTGGCGCAAGCGGTGAACGCTCTGGGCGAGCGCATTACTACCGGGCAAAGCCGCGAACGCGGGGGCGTTATCGTTTTCCGTTTTACCGCCCGCATCCTTTTCATAGCACTGGGCTCTTATGCTATATTCAAGTATTCTCAGAGGGGCCTTTACGGCTACCTGGTGGGCTTGTGCGTGCCTGTTGCAGCCTTGCTTACTGAGGCTGTTTACGAGGTCTTTTGCGCCTACCGGCGCGGACTCTAGTCTGGGTGCAACGATATCCGAATGGAACCATTACTTCCCTTTACTGCGCTTCTGAACCGGTTCTTCGCGGCTCCTGTCACGGCCTTGCTGCACGCGTTGGGGCTCCACGTCAAACACCCGGCTGAGCCGATTCCAAACTACGTGGCGATGCAGGTACTGGTCGTCCTCCTGCTGGTGATGCTGTTTCTTATCGTGCGCTCGCGGCTCTCGGTCGAGAAGCCGGGCGGTTTTCAGCACCTGACGGAGATTCTCGATGGATATGTCAGCGAGTCGTGCCACGAAATCATCGGGCATGATTATGAGCGTTACGTTCCGTATATAGCCGCACTGGGACTGTTTATCATTTTTTCAAATCTGCTTGGACTGATTCCGTTCTTTGAGACGCCGACGGGAGTGCCCGCGGTCCCGCTCGGTTGCGCCGTCGTGACCTGGTTTTACTATCACTATCACGGTCTCCGCACCAACGGCGCGGGATACATTAAGCACTTCTTGGGACCTGTGTGGTGGCTGGCGCCGCTCATGTTCGTCATCGAGATATGCAGTCACTTGGCGCGAGTTCTTTCGCTCACCGTCCGCCTTTACGCAAACATGTTCGCGGGAGACATGGTAACGCTTGTGTTCTTTTCGATGATTCCGATCGTTCTTCCGATCCCTTTCATGTTGCTTCACATCCTCGTGGCCGTTGTCCAGACATTGATCTTCATACTGCTGGCCATGGTGTATTTAGGCGAGGCGGTGGCGCACGAGCACTGAGCAATCGGTTTCCTGACGGAGGTTCATTCACGTCTGTGGAGATTGAATTCGGTTCCATGCGCTTTTAGGTTCTTGGTTTTTCGTTGCGAGCGTGAGGGCGTTGCAATTCAGGGACGTCAACCACCCACTGGCGGCGACACTCGGCCCTTAGGGGCATTCATAGGAGCAAGACAATGCGTAAACTGATGTTCGTTCTGCTGGCGATCGCTGCCATCTCGATGATGGTGACGCCTGCCTTCGCGCAAACACCGGGAGGTGAGGTTGCCAAGCCCATCAACGTTGTTCCCATCGCTGCCGGCTTCGGCATGGCCATTGCCGCGGGATTGGCCGCGCTTGGCCAAGGTAAAGTGGGATCATCCGCTTGCGAAGGCATGGCGCGGAATCCTTCCGCTCGCGCCGGAATTCAGATTGCCATGATCCTCAGCTTGGCCTTCATCGAATCGCTGGTGCTGTTTACGTTCGTTATGATCTTCCTCAAGGCAGTGTAGGCCGCCGCGTAGTTGTTTGGACACGCATCACCGAAAGGCCTCTCTACGGAGAGGCCTTTCGCTTTGCCGCCAATGACTGCGCTGCGGTCTGATGGACTGCCTAGGGAACGAGACTCCGCGCCGCGCCGATCGCGAAGTTGAGCACCGGGCCAGGCAGCACGCCGAGATAAATGGTAGCGACGAGACTGAGCACCATCGCCAGGCCCCCGGCAAATCGAATCGGCGGCACCGGAGCATCGTTTTGCGGTTCGCGCATGTACATCAGGACGATCAAGCGCAAATAGTAATATGCGCCGACGGCGCTGTTGATGACTCCAATGATGGTGAGACCCACCAGGTTCGACTGGAGCGCGGCGGTGAAGACGTAAAACTTCGCCAGAAATCCACCGGTGATTGGGATTCCGATCAGCGAAAGCAGGAAGACCGTCAGGGCTGCCGCCAAGATAGGCGAGCGGCGGCCAAGGCCGGCGTAATCATCAACATTTACGTACTTCTCGCCGGCACTGGCAAAATGGCTCACTACCGCGAAGGCACCAACGTTCATGGCGGCATACGAGGCGGAGTAAAACATGGCGGCGGAGATGCCGGCGTTGCTGTCGCGGATAGCGGCAAAAGCAACCAGCAAGTACCCGGCATGGGCAATCGATGAGTAGGCCAGCAGTCGCTTCACGTTTGACTGCACCAGCGCCCCGAGGTTGCCGAGCGTCATCGACAAGGCCGCTGAGACCCAGATCATCCAGAACCAACCGGGCCGCGGCTGGCCCCAGAATGCGCTGCCGCTGGCGGTGCCGAACAGCACGCGCAGCAGTACGGCGAATGCTGCCGCCTTGGGAGCGGTTGACATGAACCCCACGACCGGCGCCGGCGCTCCTTCGTAGACATCGGGAGTCCACACCTGGAATGGAGCGGTCGCGACTTTGAAGCCGAGACCGACGAACATCATCGCCATGGCCGCATACGCCAGCGTGGGCGCTCCGTTGCGCAGTGCGGCGGCGATCTGATCGACGTTGGTCGAGCCAGTGGCGCCGAACATGAGGGCGACGCCATAGAGGAAGAAAGCGGTGGCGAACGAACCCAGCAAGAAGTATTTGAGTGATGACTCCGCGCTGCTGGCGACGCGGCGCCGGAAGCCGGCCAGAACATAGGTGGCGATGGAAGAGATTTCGAGGGCGATGAAAATGAGCACAAGCTCAATGGCTGACGACATCAGGCACATGCCGACCGTGCCCAGCAGGATCAGACCGTAGTACTCGCCGAGGCGGATCTTCTGAACTTCCAGGTACTCGAACGAGCTGAGCGTGGTGATCAGCGCGACCACGATGATGACGATGTGGAAGAACACGCTGAAGGCATCGACTCGCACCATGTTGAAAAACGCGGTGCCGGGAAAGGCGGCTTGATAAAAAGTGGCGCACAGGGCGCAAATGCATCCCAGAGCGGAGACGAAACCCATCGACTTGCGGTTGTCATATTCAGGCAGCAGCGGGTCTGCCACCATTACAATCATGCCGAAAAGCGCAAGCACGATTTCGGGAAGAATTCGGATGTAGTCGATGCCGGGTATCATCGGCCGTTCACCTGGCTTGCTTTCTCAAACTGAGCCGCCGCTAAGCGCCGCGGTCCGGGGCCCCCGGCGCGCGCTGCAGTTGCGCGTGTTGGGGCGAAAGTTTGCGCCTGTGGATGTCCGGCGGCTGCCGGCACGGCCTCGGCCGCGGCTGGTGGCGCAACCTTCGGTTGCACCGGAGCATAAACCTGTTTCTGCAAAGGCGAGAGTATCCGGGCGACAGAGTGGTCGATGCGGTTCATCCACATGGAAGGCGCGACGCCCATGAGCAGCGCGGCGATCGCCAGCGGCCACAGGCAACTGCGCTCGCGATCGGAGAGGTCTGGCAGCGAAGCATTCACCGGATTCGTGACCGCTCCGTAGAAAAGACGCTGATAGAGCCAGAGCAGATAGCAGGCGCTCCAGATCACGCCGCTTGCCGCCAGCACGCCCCACCAGGCCTTTGCCTGAAACGATCCGCTAAGGATCAGGTATTCCCCGATGAAGCCGTTCAGCAAGGGCAAGCCTATCGAAGACAACGTGATGACCAGGAAAAATGTGGCATAAACCGGCATCGGAGTCGCCAGGCCGCCGTACTCCGAGATCTCGTAAGTGTGTCGCCGCTCGTAGATGAAGCCACAGAGGATAAACAGCGCGCCGGTGGAAATTCCGTGGTTCAACATCTGGTATACCGCGCCGTCAACGCCGGCCATGGTGAAGCTGAAGATGCCGAGCACGACCAGGCCGAGGTGGCTGATCGAAGAATAAGCAACCAGCTTTTTCAGGTTCGGTTGCACCATGGCAACCAGCGCGCCGTAGATGACTCCAATGATCGCCAGCACGGCTATCCAGCCGGCGTTGCGGCGGGCCTGCTCGGGAAACAACCCGACATTGAACCGCAACAAGCCATACGTGCCCATCTTCAGAAGCACGGCAGCCAGGAGGACGGACCCCGCGGCCGGCGCTTCGACGTGCGCATCCGGCAGCCAGGTGTGCAGAGGGAAAAGCGGCACCTTGACCGCGAAGGCGATAAAAAAGCCAAGGAAGAGCCAGGGCGCCGCATACTCGATTCCCGGCACCGTGCCGGCTTGCAACATCGCTTGCAGCCTCACGAAGTCAAACGTTCCGCACTTGGCGTAAAGCCAGATAATTGCGGCAAGCATAAAGACCGACGCCACCATGGTGTACAGAAAGAACTTTACTGCCGCATAAACGCGCCGCTCATGCCCGTACATCCCGATCAGCAAGGCCATGGGAATCAGCGTCGATTCCCAGAAGAAGTAAAAGAGGAAAAGATCGAACGAGACAAAGACGCCGATCATCGCCGTTTCCAGCACCAGCAGCAGGATGAAAAACTCCTTCACCCGGTCGCGAATCGAGCGCCACGAGATCATGACGCACAACGGAACCAGAAGGGTCGTCAGCAACACCAGCCAGAGCGAGATGCCGTCAATCCCCATGTGGTAGTGGATGTTGGGCGTCGATATCCAGGCTTTGTCGACCTCATAGGCCAGCGAAATGCCCGACGCTGCTTGCACATGTCTAATCTGACTACGGTAATACCAGGGCAAATGGAGGGACAACAAGAACGTGACAATGCTGACCAGCAGCGCAAAGGCGCGGATGTCACGATCACGGCGAGGAAACAACGCGAGCAGCAGCGCCCCGAACACCGGAACAAAAGTAACCAGCGTGAGAATGTAGGGGTTGACACTTGCAGCTATCATCGCGTTCCCATCCAGACCATGTAGAGGATGACCAGTGCCGCCCCGGCCGTAACCCAACCGGCGTAAGAGCGGATGTTGCCGGACTGCTGGCGACGCAGCGAATCGCCAACGTCACGTACCCCCCGCGCGCCGCTATTCACGCTTCCGTCAATCAGCGTGGCGTCGATTCCGCGCCACAGCACGCGGGTGGAAAAAGCAATCAACGGGCCGATAATGGCGGCACCGTAGATCTCATCGACGTAATACTTATTCAACACCGTGGTGTAAAGGCCGCCAAACGAATCGGCAATTTTGGCCGGCAAGTCGCGCCGCTTGATATATAAAAACCAAGCCAAGCCCAGGCCCGCGAGCGCCACCGCCACCGAGACGCCGGTCAGCGTGAGTTCCAGAGAGCTTTCTTCGGCGGCCTGCGTCTGCTCCTGCTCGGAAAGCGCGCCCCCATGCCCGGCTTCCCGCCGCTTCCGCCGTGATGGTCGGCATGACCGGAGCCAGGAAGTGTTCGATCTCGTTGCTGCCATGGAGCGCCGCCGGCACGCCTACATAACCGCCAATGACGGACAGCACGGCAAGCAGGATGAGCGGAAGCACCATGACCCACGGACTCTCGTGCGGCTCTCCGTGGCCGTGCGCGGCCACGGGAGGAGCCTGCGCGACCGTGTGCTGGCCGCCGATCGGCAGGGCATGGGTGTGTCCGGCGTGCTCGGTCAAGCCCGGAGCGCCGCTCGGCTGTGGTTCATGGGAAGTGTGCTGCATGGCGACCGGGCCGCGATATTCATTGAAGAACGTCATGAACAGCAAGCGGAACATGTAAAAGCTGGTCATGAAGGCCGTGATGACGCCGAGCAACCACAATATCCAGCTTCCGTGCGGGCTTGAGAATGCCTGCCACAGGATTTCATCTTTCGAAAAGAATCCCGAAAGCCCTGGAATTCCCGAAATCGCACAGGTGGCGATCAGCATGGTCCAGAACGTGTAAGGGGCATACTTCTTCAGGCCGCCCATCCGGCGCATATCTTGTTCGCCGCCCACCGCATGAATCACCGAGCCGGCGCCGAGGAAGAGCAGCGCTTTGAAAAAAGAGTGCGTCATCAGGTGAAAGATGCCCGCCGAATACGCGGCCACGCCGCAGGCCATGAACATGTATCCAAGTTGCGAAACCGTGGAGTAAGCGAGCACTCGCTTGATGTCCGTCTGGGTGATGCCAATGGTCGCGGCAAAAAATGAGGTCAGGCAGCCGATGATAGCGACCACCGCCAGCGCAATCGTGGACCGGCTAAAAATGGCGTTCGAGCGCGCGACCATGTAAACGCCGGCGGTAACCATTGTGGCCGCATGGATGAGCGCGGAAACCGGCGTCGGGCCTTCCATCGCGTCCGGCAGCCAGACATAGAGAGGAAGCTGTGCGGATTTGCCGGTGGCGCCGACCAGCATCAACAACGCGATCGTGGTCAGCAGACCAGCTCCGGCTTCCATTCCAGGCGAGAACTCCGCAACCTTGTGGAATACGTCCGTGTACGCGAGTGTGCCGAAGTGTTTAACCAGCAAAAACAACGCGATCAGGAATCCGAAGTCGCCGACGCGATTGGTGATGAATGCCTTTTTCCCGGCGTTGGCTGCCGAGTCGCGCAAAAAGAAGAACCCGATCAACAGGTAAGAAGCCAGTCCCACGCCCTCCCAGCCGACGAACATGAGCAGGTAATTGTCCGCCAGCACCAGCGTGAGCATGAAAAACATGAACAGGTTCAGGTAGCTGAAGTATCGGTAGTAGCCGCCCTCGTGCCCCATGTATCCGACCGAGTAGACATGGATGAGAAAGCCCACTCCGGTGACCACCAGCATCATGATCATCGAAAGATGATCGAGATAGAAACCGTAATCCACCACGAAGTCGCCGCTGCGCAACCAGACGCCGACGCGTTCGATATGGGGAAGCTGATCGGCTGGCAAGCCAAGCAGGCGTATCGCCGCCCACAGCGCCCAGGCGAACGATGCCGCCGTCGAGGCCAACGCGACGGCCGTCACCGTCTTGTTCGAGAAGCGCCGGCCGAACAGTCCATTGATGGCGGCGCCCGCGGCGGGCAAAACTGGGATCAACCAGAGATTCAGACTCATAGTTTCAACAACCAGGGCGCGATCAGCGTCGGGGCACGAATGCCAATGGATAACAAAAATCGTCTCTCACAGGTTCGACTTCACCAATGCCATCGTGCGGCAAAAAAATTATGGTCACAGCTTCAGCAAATTCACGCGGTCAACGTTCAAGGTTTCGCGCGTGCGAAAGACGGCAATAATGATGGCGAATCCAACCGCGGCTTCAGCGGCAGCCACTACCATCACGAAAAATACGAAGATGTAACCGCTCAGCGCGTGCCAACTGGCGGCGAAGGCCACAAAGGCCAGATTCACCGCATTCAGCATCAATTCGATCGACATGAAAATGGTAATGATGTTGCGCTTGATGAGGAAGCCGGCAACTCCGCAGGCAAACAGGATTGCGCTTAGGGCGAGATAATAGGAAATCGGCACCATCAGTTGCTTCCTCTCCTGGCCAGAACTACGGCGCCCATAATTGCAATCAGGATCAGCACCGAGGTCACCTCGAACGGCAACAAGAAATCTCTGAACAGCAGCCGGCCCATATTGAGGGCGGTCCCGTGCAGTTGACCAATGGTCGCCAGGCCAACGCCGGGCTTGCTCGCGATCAGCACCCAGGCGGCGACGGAAAGTCCCAGGATCAGTCCGGGCACGCCGAACAGGATCGCCACCCGGCTGCCCTTGGTTTCTTCCTCGGCCCCGGCGTTGAGCAGCATGATGACGAAAATGAACAGCACCATCACCGCTCCCGCGTAAATGATGACCTGAATGGCGGCAACGAATTCGGCGCCGAGCAAAAGATAAAGCAGGGCAAGCGAGCCGGTGACGACTACCAGCGACAAAGCGCTGTTGATCGGATGGCGCTGGACCAGGAGGTTAATCGCTCCTCCCACGCACAGCGCCGCGAAGATCAGAAATAGAACAAGGTGCAGCATCGGTTCCACACCGGCGGTCTACGCCCGCAGGGCCACAATCAGCCCGGTAACAAGAATGTTGGCGATTGAGAGCGGCAAAAGAAACTTCCAGCCGAACCCCATCAGTTGATCATAGCGAAAGCGCGGCAGCGTGCCGCGCACCCAGATGTACAGAAAAATAAAGCAAAACACGCGCGCCAAAAACCACAGGATCGGCAGCAGCGCCTGCAGGATCGGCGGCCCGAACACAGGCCCGCTCCATCCGCCGAGAAACATTACGGAAGCGAGGCAGGCCACGGTCACCATGTTGGCATATTCGGCCATGAAGAACATGGCGAATTTCATCGAGCTGTATTCAGTGTGATAACCGGCCACGAGTTCGGTCTCCGCCTCGGGGAGATCGAACGGAATGCGGTTGGTTTCGGCAAAAGCCGCCATCAGATAGATGAAAAAAGCCACGATCTGCCAACCGCCGTTAAAGATGTTCCAGTGCCAGGGACTGCCCAATTGCCGCTCGACGATGGTTCGCAGGCTGAACGAGCCGGAAACCATCAGCACGCCCACCAGAGACAGCCCAAGCGCGACCTCATAGCTGATCATTTGCGCACTGGCGCGCAGCGCGCCGAGCAGCGAGTACTTGCTGTTCGACGACCACCCTGCGAGCGCGATGCCGTAAACTCCGAGCGAGGTGATGCCAAGGATCATCAGTAACCCGATGCCGATATCGGCCGGCTGATTGCCCGCCGTCTCAACCCCGGTAATCTGAATCGGAGTGGTTATGCCGCCGAGGGTGATGTTCGGTCCAATCGGCACCAGCGCAATCGAAGTCAGCGCCATTACCAGGGAAAGCATTGGGGCCAGAATGAACAAAGTCCGGTTGACATAAGGCGGCGTCAAGTCCTCTTTCAGGATGAACTTGATGCCATCGGCGAGCGGTTGCAGCAGGCCGAACGGGCCTACCCGGGAAGGTCCCCAGCGGTTCTGCATGCGGCCCACTACCTTACGCTCCAGCCAGACGGAATAAGCCACGATCGTCAGCAGTACGCCGACGGTGATTGCGATCTTGACGATGGCAACGAGCATGAAGGTGAGGACGTTCATTCAATTTTCTTTCAAGCAACACCGCAACCGCAGCCAGCAAAAACCACACCGCCGAGCACGCACAAGCGCTTCTCAGTCCGCACCGACCTCGGTGTCAACCCGCGATTTGCTCATATTCTCGATCACCGAGTTCAGCGCCTTCGAATAGCGGCCGAGGGTGCCGGAGGTAAACAGCTCGTCACGCGAGGGGACAATCCATCCCGGATGGCTCTGAATCCCCTCCGCCCGGATGTTGACCAGTCGAGTCGGCTGATCGTTGCCGGCCAGCAACTCCAGGCGGGAAACATCATAGCCCGGGACCAGCCGCTGGATCTCGTCGAGCACCGCGAACGGATCGAACGGCGACACCTTCGGTTCGAGTCCGCGGGCGTGAAGCCAAACCGCGTGACGATCAGCCTCGCCCGATTGCGCGCCGCGCGTCTGGCCGAAGTCGGCACGCATGCTGGCGCCAAACGGCACCAGCTTATGGACGTCGAAGTTCATTTTTTCCGCAATGCGCACAATGATTTCGAAATCGCTCTTGACCGACGCGATATCGCCCGCTTTCTTCAGCAACTGCAAATCGCCGCAAGTATTGGTGAAGGTGCCGGCTTTCTCGTAGGCGTTTGCCGCCGGCAGGATTACATCCGCCAGCATCGCCGTTTCCGTCATGAACATATCCTGCACCACCAGGAATGGCGTGTGCAGAACGAATGGGTCCACGGCATCGCGTGCGACCGGGTTGGAGCCGACCACATAAAGGCCGTGAAGCTTGAGGCCGCGAGCTGCGTCGAACATTTGCCCAAGGCTCAAGCCTGGCTGCGCCGGGATCTGCCCTCCCCACTCGTTATGAAAAATCGAGCCGGAAGCGAGCGCGGTGTAACCGGGCAGCAGGTCAGGGTAGAGTCCCATATCGGCCGCCCCGCGCGAGTTAGCGTAATCGCCGAGGCAGATGAACCGTGCCTGCTGCGCGGCGCCGAATCGTACCAGGGCCGCTATGCCGTCGCCACGAAGCTCGGAGCCGAAGATGATGACCAGGTCCGGTTCAACCTTGAGTGTCTCGCGCAACTTGGCGAGCGCTTCGGACGCGATTCCCGTGACCGTCTGTGCGGCGGAGTCATCGCCGGCAAGGTATTGGGCGAACGAACCTTCGCTTCCCGCGGGAAGCCGGGTAAAGTTGACCGCCTGCCGGCCGAGCTTGATGGGCTGCGAGTTGACGATGTACAGCTTGCTGCGATGCAGCCGCACATTATTGCGAATCTGCCATGCCAGCAGCGGATGCTGATTGGTAGGATCGTTGCCAATCAGCAGGATCGCCGGCGCCTGAAAGACATCGCGCATGCTTGCCGCTTTCGCGTTGTTCTCGGCCACAGCCTTGGCGAACGCCGGATAATCCGCCGTCCTGTGATGGTCGATGTTGTTGGTTCCGAGCACCAGGCGGGCGAATTTTTGCAAGAGATAATTCTCTTCGTTGGTGGTGCGGTTGGAACCGATCACGCCGATCGCCTGCGATCCGTGGCGAGCGATGACATCGCTGAAATTGCAAGCAACCGTATCGATCGCTTCCGCCCATGAGACGGGAACAAGCCTGCCGTCACGGCGTACCAGTGGCTGCTTGATGCGCTCGGGATGGTTAACAAAATCGAAGGCGTAGCGCCCCTTGATGCAGAGAAAATCGCCGTTGATGCCGCTTTTGTCGCGATTGTCTCCGCGCACGATTTCCATGCCGCTGTCACTGCGGCGGCAGCCGAGGGTCGTCAGGCAACCGTCGCCGCAGTGGGTGCAGACGGTGCCGACGTGGTTCATCTCCCAAGGACGTGTTTTGTACCGGTAAGCCCCGGAAGTCAGTGCGCCGACCGGACAGATGTCGATGCACATGCCGCATTCCTCGCACTCGAGGTGGTCGCCCTTGTTGGGAGCGATAATCGAACTCTGACCGCGGTTCTGAATGCCCAGCGCCCACACGTCCATGCCCTCGCCACAGACGCGGACGCAGCGATAACAGAGAATGCAGCGCGGGCGGTCAAAGAAGACGACCGGAGACCACTGCTGTTCGTCGCGATGGCTCTTGATGTCGATGAACTTCGACTCTGACGCTCCATACTTGAACGTCATGTCCTGCAATTCGCACTCGCCTCCGGCGTCGCACACCGGGCAGTCCAGCGGATGATTGGCGAGCAGCAGCTCGAGCATGCTCTTGCGCGCCTGCACAACCTTCTCGGTCTCAGTGTGGACCACCATGCCCTCGCCAACCTGCGTGGTGCAGGCGGTCTGAAGCTTCGGCAGCTTCTCGATTTCCACCAGGCACATGCGGCAGGCGCCCTGCAGTGAGAGCCCAGGGTAATAGCAAAACGAAGGCACTTCGATGCCGGCATTCTTGCAGGCGTTAATCAGCAGGGTGCCGGCGGGAACCGACAATGCTTTGCCGTTAACGGTGAGCTTGACGAGTTTGGGTGCGTCTGCCATGAAAACTCAGCCTACAGATTCAACCTACGGATGTAGACCGGAGGGAAACTCCGGGTCTGTCTTGATTTCTTCCACTTGCAAGGCGTGGCGCTCGGGGTGCATCGCCATGAGCGTCAGCAACTGGTACCCGTCCAGCGTGCCCGCAAACGGATGGGGCACGACTTTGGCGCGAAGCTCCTCGACCGAGATGTTCTCGGCAAACTGCAAAGTGCGTTCGCGCGCGGCGCGGAAGCGTTCCAGCGCCTCGAACAGGCTCTCGCAGCGTCCTTTCGGCTCGGAGCGTTCGGGAGCCTTGAGTTTGTTGGCCCGGTCACGGGCAACCGCCAGAATCACGGCATCCTTCGCCCGGTCGGACGAGCCGGCGTCGGCCAGCTTCTCCCAGGCTCGAAGCATCTGTTCCTCGGCAACCGCGACGTGCTCCGCGCACTCTATGATGGACCAGGTGCCGGGAGTCCTATGCCACGATGAACTGCTGTCGAGCACCCCGTGGAAGGCGCAAAGATAGCGGTCGCGTCCTTGCCGCAGGCGTGCCATCAGCAGCTCCTTCTCCGGCGGAATTGCGGGTGCGGTTTGCTCAGCCATTTCCATCCCTCCTCAGTGTGCCTCCACTGCGACCGGACGTTCAGCGCCCGCTTTCTCATACGGGCACGGGCGGCCCTCCAGGTGATCCTCAAACTCCTTGCGAAACTTGGTCACAAAGCCGATGGTCGGCATGGCGGCGGCGTCGCCCAAGGGGCAGAACGTGCGTCCGAGCATGTTCTCGGCCAGGTACTGCATGTTATCGATATCCTTTGCGACTCCGCCTCCGGCGTGGAAGCGCCGCAGAGTCTTTCGCAGCCAGTCGGTCCCTTCGCGGCATGGTATGCACCAGCCGCAGCTCTCGTGCTGATAGAACTGAATCGTGCGCAAGGCGAACTTGACGATGCAGGTTTGGTCGTCGAGCACCACCACGCCGCCGGAACCGAGCATGGTGCCGGCCTTCATCATGGCATCGAAATCCATCGCCACGTCGATTTCATCGGCCTTCAGCACGGGAACGGAAGACCCGCCGGGAACGACCGCCTTCAACTTGTTGCCGTTGGCAATGCCGCCGCCAACCTCGTAGATCATCCGTTTGAGGTTGTAACCCATAGGCAATTCATAGACGCCCGGCCTGGATACGTGCCCGCTCAGACAAAACAGGCGGGTGCCGCCATTGCGCGGTGTTCCTATCTCGGCGTATTTCTGCCCGCCCATCAGCATGATATGCGGCACAGTTGCCAGGGTCTCGGCGTTATTGATCACCGTCGGTCCGCCCCAGAGCCCGACCACGGCAGGGAATGGCGGCTTGATGCGCGGTACACCGCGCTTGCCTTCCAGCGACTCCATCAGCGCGGATTCCTCGCCAACCTCATAGGCGCCGGCGCCGCCGTGCCAGTACACGTCCAAATCGTAGCCGCTGCCGAAAATGTCTTTTCCCAGAAAGCCCTTGGCGTAAGCGTCGGCAATGGCTTTCTGCATGATCTCGGAGAGATAGCGATACTCGCCACGGATGTAGACGTAGCCTTTGTGCGAGTTGATGGCGATGGCGGCGATCATCACGCCCTCGATGACGGCGTGCGGGTCGTGTTCGAAAATCAGGCGGTCCTTGCACGTCCCCGGCTCGGACTCGTCTCCGTTGCAGAGCACGTACTTGGGCTTCGCCGATTCTTTCGGGACGAATGACCACTTCATGCCCGTCGGAAAACCGGCGCCGCCGCGTCCGCGCAGATTGGATGCTTTCATCTCGCTGATGATGGCTTCCGGTCCAACCTGCAGAGCCTTTTGCACGGCCTGGTAGCCGTCGAGCTCGAGATAGCGGTCGATGTCGACGGCGCCCATGCCAAAGCGCCGGGAAATGATCTTGACCTCGTCGGGATGTGAAACCAGATATGCCATGAACCGGTTCTCAGTTACCTGCTCTCGATGCCTGTCCCCATGCGCGAACTATTTCTAGGCTTTTTCACGGTATGCATCGATAATCTCGTCCACCTTTTCCGGCGTCAGATTCTCGTGGAAGTCATAGTTGACTTGCATGGCTGGAGCCCAACTGCACGCGCCGATGCACTCCACCTCTTCCACCGAAAACATGCCGTCGGGCGTAATGCCCTTGTTCTGCGTCACGCCAAGCTTTTTCTTCGCATAATCGAGAATCTCTTCGCCGCCGCGCAGCAGGCACGAAATATTAGTGCAGACCTGCACGTTGTATTTCCCCGCGGGCCTGGTCCGCAGCATCGAGTAATAGCTGATTACGTTGCGCACTTCGAGCGGAGTCAGTTCCAGGCGGCCGGCAATCTCTGCGATGGCCTCGTCCGTCAAATAGCCCAATTCGTCCTGCACATAAAGCAGGAACGGAACCAGCACCGAGCGCTTAATGGGGTAGTGCGTAAGCATGTCCGCGAAGCGCGCTTCCAGTTGGTCAGAAAATTTCATCGTTCAGAGTTCCCATCTCCTGCCTCACCGGCCGGCGAAACAGCTTCCGCGCCCCACACGCGGTGACCACCAACTTGGACGGATCGTCGCGTCCGGCCAATCTCTCGAACTGTCGCTAGCGATCAACATCTCCCAAAACAATATCGATGCTGCCGATCGCCGCCACCACGTCGGCAAGCAGTTGTCCCTGGCACATTGGCAGGATAGCATTCAGGTTGGCGAAAGACGGGCTGCGCATGTGCACACGATACGGCTTGGCAGTACCGTCGCTCACGATGTAGTAGCCCATTTCGCCCCTCGGCGACTCGACCGCCTGATAGACCTCGCCGGCCGGAACCGTGAATCCCTCGGTCACAATCTTAAAGTGATAGATGAGGGCTTCCATCTGGGTCTTCATTTTTTCGCGGTCCGGCAGCACCACCTTGGGAGCGTCGGCCTTAATCGGACCCTCGGGCATGCCGGCCAGCGCCTGCTGAATGATCTTGGTCGATTCCCGCATCTCCTGCACGCGAACCACGTACCGAGCAAAAACGTCGCCCTCGGTTGCGATCGGCACCTTGAAGTCGAACTGGTCGTAGCTCGAATACGGCATATCGCGACGCAGATCCCAATCGACGCCGCTCCCGCGGGCCAAGCCGCCGCTGAGCCCCAGCGTGATCGCGTCCTCGTAGGTGATCTTAGCTACGCCTTTGGTCCGCCCCGTCCAGATCGGGTTCTGCGTGAGCAGGCTCTCGTACTCGTCTATGTGAGAGGGAAAGGCGTCGATGAAGCGCTTCACACGATCGAAGAATCCCAACGGGACTTCCAGCGCGAGCCCGCCGACGCGGAAGTAAGAAGTCATCATCCGCTGACCGCTTACCGCCTCAAAGAGGCGCAGAATGTCTTCACGCTCACGGAAGCAGTAAAGGAACACGGTCATGGCGCCGAGATCCAAGGCATGCGTCCCCAGCCAGACCAAGTGCGAATTAAGACGCGTCAGCTCGTTCAGCAGAACCCGAATCCACTGCGCGCGCTTCGGAATCTCCAGCCCGAGCAGCTTTTCAACCGCCAGTGCGTATGCCAGATTGTTGGTCATCGGGCACAGATAGTCGATGCGGTCGGTGAGAGGCACGACCTGCTGGTAAAACTTGGCTTCGCAGGTCTTCTCGATCCCGGTATGCAGGTAGCCGACGTCAGGCCGGATGCGGACGATGGTTTCGCCGTCGAGTTCCAGCAGCAGCCTGAGCACGCCATGCGTGGAAGGATGCTGCGGCCCCATGTTAAGGACCATCGTGCGGTCGTCTCCGATGACCTCGACGACTGGCTCAAGGCTGCCGAACTTGCTGGACATCAGCGATACCCCTCGACCGGATAGTCCTTGCGCAGCGGATGGCCCTGCCAGTCCTCCGGCATCATGATGCGGCGCAGATACGGATGGCCATTAAAACGAACCCCGAACAGGTCGAAGACCTCGCGCTCGAACGGATTCGCGCCGGGCCACAGGCTGGTAAGCGATTCCACGCTCGGATCGCTGGAATCCAGCTTCACCTTGATCCGGATACGCTCCTTGCGCGGCATCGAGAGCAGGGAATAGACAACTTCAAAGCGCGGTTCCGCGGGATACCAGTCTACACAGGTGACGTCGGAGAGAAAATTGAACTGGGTGGAGGCATCGTCCCGAAGCAGTTCACATGCCTCGCGCAGCGATTCGCGCCGAATCCAAATGGTCAATTCGCCGCGATCGAATTTCGCGCCGGTAACGGCATCCGACTTCCAGGAAAGCAACCGGGCCAGCGCCGCGCGGTCTTTTAGCTGTTCCATCTCGGTAATTGCGGGAGCCGGTGCCATCAGGTTTACAGGACCTCGTTCCTGGCGGGCTTGTTCCAATCAAGCGCGCCCTTTTTCCAGATGTAAAACAGACCCACCAGCACGATCGCAATGTATACCACCATCTCCCAGAAGCCGAACATTTTCAGCTCCTTCAGGAGAATTGCCCAGGGGTACAGAAAAACCGCTTCAACATCGAACAGGATGAACAACATAGCCACCAGATAAAACTTCACGGAGAAGCGCTGCCGGACATCTCCGACGGGCTGCATGCCGCATTCGTAGGGAGACATCTTTACCCGGTTGTGCTTGTGCTGCCCGACGAGGGTCGATAACAGTACGATGGCGCCGGCGAGGCCGCAGGCGACCACGATATGAAGCAGCAGCGGAATGTAGCGCACAAAATAATTATCCGGCATAGGGCGATTCGCCCCGGGTAGGATGATGGGGCGAACACTTGAGTGTAGAGTTCAGGTGTCCTAGTAGTCAAGAACGCGGCCAACCGCCCGCGAAGAAACTTCACGCCGGGAAAAGCTGCCGGGCATTGGGCGGGTAATCCACAGAGGCAACAACTTTTCTTGCGGCACGGGCAAGAATCTGCTTTGCAGGAAGCGGGAACTGTTCGACAATTACAGAGTAACCTTCCCCAAAGGTATTTGCCGCCAGGAGAACTTGTGATCTTTGGCTATAACACCGAGATCCGCCTAGGCGACACGGTTTATCACGTCCAAAGCGAAGCGCGGGACTACGACCGGCTGCTGGAGACGCAGGTGTTCGTCAAAGGGCACTGCATCAGCAAGCGTTCGGCTCCTTCGGAGCACGAGGGCGACCCGCAATCGGTGCAGGAGTCTCTCCGTCTGCAGCATCGCTCGGTGGTGGAGTGTATTCGCGCGGGGCGCTTGGAGTTAGTGAAGGCCGAGACTGCGGACCTGAATCTCAATTTGCGTTGCACCGGCGTCAAGCGCGAGGGCGGGGAGCTTGTCCTGGGATTCCAGGTGACCCGTGCCGGAGTTGCCGTCTCCGATGTGAAGCTTAGATGCTTCCTGGCCGCCGGACAGCGTGCTTCCACCCGAGCTGATCTCCGAACCCGTAACCGATCCTGAGGGGATGGCTATGCTTCGGATCGACGGCGCACGCTCAGCCAACGCCGAACTCCAGGTAGAGTTGGAAGGCGAAGAACGCAGAAATGTTCGCCGATTCCGCCTTCGCCAGCGCGAGAGCCGCTGACTTACAATAGTCCCATGCGAGTGATGATCGGTATCGTCTGGATTTTGCTGGCCGGTTGGGCCGCGGCCCAGCAATATCCTCCCGAGGAATTCCCCGCGCAGTTGCCAAGTCAACCGCAGCAGCAGACCAAGAAGCTTCCGGCGACAGACAACACTCCGCCGCGTTCGCTGGACGAAACCGGCGAGAGCTCCAGCAGGGACACCAAGATCAATCTCAACCCTCCAATGGGCGACGCGAGAGAACACCCGAACAGCGGTGTCGCCGACGAGATGCTGAAGCTGTATTCCTACAATCCCCAAAAGGCGCGGAAGGCCATCGAGGTCGGCGACTTCTACTTCCGGCGGGACAATTTCAAGGCCGCTCTCAGCCGCTATCAGGAAGCCCTGCAATGGAAACCCAACGATGCCGAGGCGACTTTCAAGGCTGGCGAGAGCTGCGAGAAACTCGGACTTTCCCAGGAGGCGCGAGCCCGATACCAGGCATACTTAAAACTTCTGCCGGAGGGCCCGCACGCCAAAGCGGCGCAAAAAGCGCTTTCCAATCTGCCTCAAGCGGCGCCTGAATCAGCCAAACAGCCGCAGGCGGTCCCCGCCGCGCCAACTGCTGGGGCGCCCAAAAACTAGCGAACGGCGCTTCAAATAGCAAGGCGCGCTTGCTCAGCGCGCCTTTTTGGTCCGAGTGGATCGGAAGGGATTAGAAAAAGAAGAACGGAGATTCAGTCTGGGAGCTTGACCCCGGCGTGCCGGGCGTCTTCCTGCATGCTTTCCAGTTTCTGGCGTTCGGCGTTCAGTTTTTCCTGTTTCTGGGCCAAGTCCTCCTGGTCGAGCTTCTCGGCTTGAGCATATTGCTCCTGATTGTTCACCCGCCCGTTCACATCGGCCATGTGAGCGATCTCTTTTTGCCGAGCCTCTTGCTCCGACACTTTGAATTCGCGCTCCAGAAGCGAGATTTTTTCCTGCTCCTGTGAGAATTTAGCATTCCAATCCGCCTCCAGTTTCTTTTGTTCCTCGGCATTTTTTGCCGGATCACTGGCGGCCGATTCCGCCCCAGCTCCTTTGGCGGCCTTCTCGCCGTCCGCTTTATTCGCGCCTTTAGGATTAGTCTTGCTATCGCTGCCTTCCGCCGAATCCTTCGCGCCAGACGCCGTACTCATGGTGTCAACCGACGGGATTTCGTCGTTTGTCACTACCTTCTTGGCGCGCGGGCGAGGCGCATTACGAGTTTCGCGCGCCACGTCGCCCAAGCTCTGTGCAAGCAGAGTACATGCGCCGAGACTGAGGACCAGTACAATTACAAATCGCGTAAGAGCATTCATCTCTTCACCCAGCGTCAGATCGTTGCTCGCTGCCGGCCAAGCCGGCAAGGCCGCAGGCAACTACTTACAGGTAAGTTGCTGGCATACATTTTAGCCCTGTTTCGCGGAAAATGTATGTTTTTCGCGGGGTGACGAAGGGGCATCATTTTGGTTACACCACCGCCTGCCTTCCGCAAGTTATTCATTATTTAGCGGATTGTCCTATCGGGAGGCATATCTGGGCGCGCGCGCTCAAGCCAGGCGCGGCAAAACCGCATGCCCCAAACCCAAACCAATGCCGCTGCCAGGGAATGATAGATTGGAGTCCGGATGTTTGCCCGACGAACCAACTGGGATTTGGTGCGAAACGCGCTCACGCTTGCTCTTGAGGAGCACGGCAGGAGCGGTCGCGAGTTGCTGGACTTGACGGTCTCGAATCCGACCGCGGTCGGCCTGGAATATCCCGCCCGGCGGATCGCGTCTGCCCTGGCCGACGAGCGCGCCGGGTCCTATGAACCCGCCGCCAAAGGCTTGCTCGTCGCGCGCCAATCCATAGCCGGCTATTATGCGCAGCAGGGCGCCAGGATCGATCCCGAGCGCCTGATCCTGACCGTCAGCACCAGCGAAGCTTATTCGTACTGCTTTCGCCTGCTCTGCGATCCCGGCGACGAAGTGCTGGTCCCGACTCCGAGCTACCCGCTTTTCGAGTTCCTAGCCGATATCCAGGACGTCCGCATCGTTCCATTCGAACTGGTATACGACGAGGGCTGGCAGATCGAATTCGAGTCGCTGCGCCGGGGCATCAGCGGGCGTTCCCGGGCAGTGCTCGTGGTGCACCCTAACAATCCCACCGGCTCTTACGTGAAACCGTGGGAACTCGATCGGCTCAACGCTCTCTGTCGCGAGCACCAAATGGCGCTGATTGCCGACGAGGTTTTCCTAGACTACGCGGTCGAATCCGGTGAGCGGCACAGCTTCTGCGGCAACCGCGGCGCCTTGAGTTTCATCCTCAGCGGCCTGTCGAAAATCAGCGGTCTGCCGCAGATGAAGATGGCCTGGATCGCATGCAGCGGGCCTGAGGACTTGGCCGCCGAGGCCATGAGCAGGCTGGAAGTCATAGCCGATACCTATCTCTCTCCCAATGCGCCCGTGCAACTCGCTACGGCGGAGTTGCTGGAGGTTCGGCACTCCGTGCAGCCGCAACTCGGCCGGCGAATTCGCAACAATCTCGCCGGGCTGGACGCGCAGCTTTCACGGCAGCAGCTTTGTCATCGTTTGCGCGTCGAAGGCGGCTGGTACGCGGCGCTGCGAATCCCCGCCGTCGGTGCCGATGAAGAGTTCGCGATTGCCTTGCTTCGCGAGGCCGGTGTGCTGGTCCATCCTGGGCACTGCTTCGGCTTTAGCGGAGGGTGCTTTCTCGTCCTTAGCCTGATTGCGCCGGAGGCTGTTTTCGCCGAGGGCGTGCGACGGCTGCTTGCCTTGTCCGGTATGATAAATACATGATTCATGAGATTCTGCCGGTCGGCCCGTTGCAGTGCAATTGCTCAATCGTAGGCGACGAGAACAGTCACGAAGCGATGGTCATCGATCCGGGCGACGACGTCGATGCGGTCCTGGAGATCGTCAACCGCCACGGGCTCCAAGTGAAGCAGATCGTGGTCACGCACGCCCATCTCGATCACGTCGGCGGCGCCATGAAGCTCAAGCAACGCACTGGCGCGCCGATCCTTCTGAACCAGAACGACGCCGCCCTGCTGCGCATGCTGGACATGCAGGCCGCTTGGCTCGGGATGCGTCCGCCCGGCAAGGTCGAGATCGACCAGAGCATCACCAGCGGCGACACGGTTAAGGCCGGCGCTCTCGAAGGCAAAGTGCTGCACACGCCGGGGCATACCGAGGGCTCCATCTGCCTGTACTTCGAACCGGAGAAGCGATTGGTCGCTGGAGACACGTTGTTTGCCGGCAGCATCGGCCGCACCGACCTGCCCGGCGGATCTTACGACAAGATCATTCGCTCGCTGCATGAGAGCGTGCTGGCGCTGCCCGATGAAACCGTGGTGGTGCCGGGGCACGGCGAGCTGACGACCATCGGCGAAGAGCGCAAGTCCAATCCGTTCCTTCGCTGAGCCCGGATTTTGCTTGATTCACGGTGGACCTGAACCAGAAAATTCGCACTCTGCCCATCGACCCTGGCGTGTACCTCTACAAGAACGCCGAGGGCGAGGTCATTTACGTCGGCAAGGCCAAGAACCTGCGCGCGAGGGTGCGCTCCTACTTTCTCGACGGCGCTGCCGAAAACGCCAAGACCGGCAGCCTGCTGCGCGAGGCGGTGGATATCGAGTACATCGTCGTTGCCAACGAAGGCGAAGCGCTGGCGCTCGAAAACAACCTCATCAAGCAGAAGAAGCCGCGCTATAACATTCTGCTGCGCGATGACAAAAGCTATCCCTACGTGAAGCTTACGGCTGCCGAGCGATTCCCGCGCGTTTACGTGACGCGCCGCCTGAGGCACGACGGTTCGATCTATTACGGTCCGTATTTCCCAGCCAATCTCGCCTACCGCATCGTCGACCTCATCCACCGGCACTTTCTGATTCCGTCCTGCAAGATCGACCTTACGCGCGACCATGCCCGTCCGTGCTTGCAGTACTACATCAAGCGCTGCCTGGGCCCCTGCGTTGCCGGCTTGACCACGCCGGAGGCATACGCCGAAGCGGTCAGCGATGTGCGCCTGTTCCTCGAGGGACGTCAATCGGACTTGTCATGGTCGCTGCGGGAGCGCATGCAGGGCGCTGCCAGGCAGCAGCAGTTCGAACTGGCGGCCAAATATCGAGACCTCATTTCCACCGTCGAGCAGTTGCAGGAGAAGCAGCGCATGGCGGCCGCTGAAGGCGACGACGCCGACGTGCTCAACTTCCACTTCGAAAATCACATGCTTGCCGTCAACCTCTTCCACATGCGGGGCGGCAAGGTGCTGGACCGCCGCGAATTCTTCTGGGAAGACCTCGGCAAGCTGGAGGCGGTTACAGGCTTCGACCCCGGGGAATTTTTCAGCACTCTGCTGAAGCAACTCTATGTCGATCAGCCGTACACGCCGCGTTTCATTTACATTCCCGTCGACTTCGAAGACCGCGAAGCGCTGGCCGAGCTGCTCTCGGCCAAGAGCCAAACCCGCATCCACATCGAAGTTCCGCAGCGCGGCGAGAAGCGCTCCCTGATCGACCTGGTGGGCAACAATGCGCGCCAGTCCTATGACCAGCGCTTCCGCGTGCTCAAACCGCGCACCGAGGTGCTCAAGAGCGCGTTGCAGGATGTGTTCAATCTCGCCGAGTTGCCCGAGCGCATCGAGTGTTTCGACATCTCGCACATTCAGGGGGCGGAGACCGTAGCCTCGATGGTCGTCTGGCAGGACGGCAAGATGAACAACTCTGAGTATCGCAAGTTCATCATTCGCAGCGTCGACGGGGTTGATGACTTTGCTGCCATGCGCGAGGTGGTGACCCGGCGCTACAAACGGCTGTGCGAGGAGGATAAGCCGTTGCCTTCCCTCATTCTTGTTGACGGCGGTGTCGGGCAGTTGCACGCCGCGGCCGAGGCGCTGGAGACGCTCGGTCTGATTGCCCAGCCGCTGGCTTCAATCGCCAAGCGGGAAGAGATTATTTTCGTCCATGGCCAGGAGAGCGAGCCGATGGCGCTCGACCGCCATTCCCCGGTGCTGCACATGGTCCAGCAGATCCGCGATGAGGCGCACCGCTTCGCCGTGACCTTTCACCGCAAGCGCAGGCAAATCCGAGACCGGGCGACCGAGTTGCGTGAGATTGAAGGCATCGGTGAGCAAACCACCCGCCGCCTGCTGCAACACTTCGGCTCGGTGCGGGCTATCCAGCAGGCCGACGCAGCCGCTCTCAGCGCGGTCGTCAGCCAGCGTCAGGCAGCCGCCATTTTCGAGCACTTCCGCAAATCGCAGGAAAGTACGTAAAACGGCTTTGCAAGCGCCCTTTGGCGACACCTTAGTTGAGTAATCGACCCGTTGACTACCACCCTTACGAACCTGAGGAATAGGAGACTGGCAACATAAGAAGCAGCTCTCGTCAGCTCTTCTGCATTTCTTAAATACCAGTGCCATCTTGATTCGAGCCTTTCCGGCTCGGGATATTGGCAGAGAGGGCACGCTTTTCGAACCCAGGGGGCCAATGGCTGCTAGATCCGCAGGACTGAGTGGTTTTTGCCGTGGACGAACGCCAAACGGGATTATCGTTTCCACGTGTCTAAACTGCGGTAAAGTTGCCGACAGCGCTTGCCTTGAGAATCTCAGCATGGCGGAGCGAGTTCATCGATGTCCTCCGCATTGCAAAGCGCGGACAAGGCTGTCCTTCGTCCCTGGTAAGAGTGCAGCCACTGGCACGGCGGAGCAGAACCCAGGCTCCACTTCGTCGGGCATCGATTGAAGGCTATCGGCGTCGGCTATTGGTTCACGCTTATGACGATCTTGCCGAAAGCTCCTTTGTCAAGATAAGCAAACGCCTCCTTGACTTCGGCGAACGGGAAACAGCGGTCGATGACGGGCCGCAGACCGTGCATTTCGATGGCTCGGTTCAACTCCTCGAAGGCTCGCCGATGACCGACGGCGATTCCCTGAACGCGCGCCCGCTTGCGAATCAAACTGCGAGCGTCAACGTTAATCTGCATGCCTCCGAGAAAGCCGACGACAGCGACATGCCCCTCTATGGCCAAAGCATTGAGCGTGCGGGTGAAGGTCTTTTCGCCGCCCACTTCGATGACGTGATCGACGCCGCGTCCGGCGGTCAGCTCCAGCACGGCCTTGTCCCAGTCCGATGTAGTGCGATAGTTGATCGTGTCAGTTGCGCCCAATTGCTTTACTTTCAAAAGCTTTTCGTCACTGCTCGAGGTGACGATTACACGCGCGCCGGCCATGGCGGCCAGTTGCACGGCGAATAGCGACACTCCCCCGGTTCCTTGCACCAGCACTGATTCACCGGCCTTGAGCCGGCCGTCTTCGATCAGCGCGAACCAGGCGGTGAGTCCGGCGATGGGCAAGGTTGCCGCTTCTTCGTAGCTGAGGTGGCTGGGTGGCTTAACCACCGCCTCCTGCGGCCATAGGACGTATTCGGCGAGCACTCCCGGCAGCGGGCCGCCCAACGAGAGAGCGACCTCATCCGGTCCGGGCTTGCCGTCGAGCCAACGCACGCGAAACTGGCCAGTGACTCGGTCGCCTACCGCTGCCCGGGTGACGCCGTCGCCTACTGCAACAACCTCGCCGCAGGCATCCGACGCCGGCACGAACGGCAATGGCAGACTGGGCATGTACATTCCCTCGACGAGCACTTTGTCGCGGTAGTTGAGCGAAACCGCGTGCACCCGCACCAATACTTCCCCCGGCTCCGGCACAGGGACGGAACGCTCCACCAGCCGCAAGTTCTTTTCCGGTCCGAACTTCAGCAATTCCCAAGCTTTCATGATGCCTCTCCATGCGCGCCGATTCGGCGACCTGGAAATGTTACCAGTTGCCGGCCCTAATCTGGATGCGCCGTCCGATTGGCCTTGAACTCGGGCGTGAACTGCTTATACTTAAGCCATAGAAAATTACATTCTGAGCAAGGACAGTGTCGCAAGAGTGCGTCATGAGAGAGGGCAGGTTTCTGCTAATTGTTGAGCGTTCGCGGACGCTCCCGTGGAAAAACGATTTTCATCGTCGCGAGCAGGTGGGCTGGAAGCACAATAGGAGCAGCAATGACATCGCAGGGTGTTGAGACGGCTAAGGATCCGGTTCCCGATAAGCTTGGCGGTATTCGCCAGAAATTTTCGTTCGAATCCTGGGGCAAGAAATACGGGCTGGTATTGGCGTTCATCCTTGGCCTCTTGATCTGGCTGCTCCCGACGCCGGCCGGCATGACCTTGACCCAGCACAAGTTGCTGACGCTCTTCGTAGTGGCAGTGCTCTTTTGGATCACCCTTGCCTTGAACTTCGCGGTCTCAGCCTTTTTTGTTGTCTCGGTGCTCTACTTCTGGGTTGGCAACCCAACCGGACTCGTGAAGGCTGGAAGGCTCGTCAGGGACGCCAACTTCGCGGTCAGCGGGTACGGTTCGCCCGCCCTTTTCCTGCTCGTCACCGGTTTCGTGATTTCTATCGCGATGACGAACAGCGGGGTTGCGCGCAGGGTTGCGCTGCTGATGATGAAGGCGCTCGGACGTACGCCCGGCGGCGCGGTCGCTGCCTCCATGATCGCCAACCTCGTGCTTGCCCCGGTGACCCCTTCGAACACCGCCCGTACGGCCGCGATGCTTCCAATCATCCAGGGGATAGGGCAGGCCTATAAGATCGAGCCGGGGAAGAGTAACTTCGGCCGGGCGTTGGCGCTCTCGCAGACATTCACGGGAAATATTACCGGCTCCGCCTTTCTGACCGGCACGATCCCCAATCCGATCGCCATCGGCATGATGCTCACCGCGGTCGGCGCCGCCTCCGTCAAACTCACCTGGGGCTACTGGGCACTGGCGGCCCTGCCAACCAATCTGATCGTCCTGCTATTCACCGGCTGGCTTTGCCTCAAGATGTATCCGCCGGAGATGAAGCAGATCCCCGGAGGCATGGACTACGTGAACGAGGAACTCGCGGCGATGGGCAAAATGTCCGCGCGGGAGAAAAAAGCGATCTTATGGTTCCTGGTCGCTCTCGCTTTCTGGTCCACTGATTTCTATCACGGCTTTAATTCGACGATGGTCGCATTCGCTGCCTCGACGATGATCTTTGCTCCGAAGGTTGGGGTACTCGATTGGAAATCAACCGAGAAATTGATTCCCTGGGAACTCTTTATCTATTTCGGCGGAGTCATTACCCTCTCCGACGTGCTGACCAAGACAAAGGCGTTCGAGTGGATCATTCGAGCCGCGCTCGACGGACTCGGGGTAAAGAGCCTTCCAATCATCCCGCTGGTAATCCTGCTGATGGGGTTTACGATCTTCTCTCACGCCATCTGGTCCACCACCACGGCGATGGCCGGCGTGATGATTCCGATCTACATCGGTATTGCCCAGACGCTCCACCTCGACATTATCGGCTTCACGCTGCCGATGGCGATCCTGATGGCCTATGCCCTTTTCTTCCCGTTCAACACGATGGGCAATATCATCCTCTTCGGCACCGGTTACTACTCGGTTGAGGACCAGGTCAAGTCCTCTATCCTCACGGGGCTGGGCTCATGGATCCTGTGGACTGTGACTGCGCTGACGTGGTGGCGCTTCATCGGGCTCTTATAAGGCACAGCCCAGGAGCCAACGGCCATCCGCAGAGATCAATCAGCTAGGACGGCGTCGGCGACCAACTCCGTCGCAGCTTCGCGGTGCGCCGGGACGGCGCGGGGACTCTCGAAACGACGCTTGAGCCGCAGAATCGGCTTTTCGAAAGCTATCCAAAGCAGGGCGGCAAAGCCAAGGGACAGAACCACTCGCGTGACTACCACCGCGAGATTTCCCCAGAAACCGTAGCGCAGCATTCGCAGTTCAAAACTACCGATCACGACGAAAACCAGAATGTGCGTCATGTACAGTCCGTAACTGACGGTGCCGATCCACTTCAGCGGCCGGGAGCAAAGTAGGCGGGCGTAAAGGCTGGCCTCGGGACCGGCAACAATGGCCGAAATCAGCATGCCGCCGAAACCGAGCGCCAGCAAGGTATCGGCGAATGCCGTCCCGCGATACAGCATGAGCCCTACGCCGAGGATTCCAAACGCCACGCCGGCCAGCCCCAGCCTGCGCCAGACGCGCTGGCTGAAGGCGTCCATCCGGAGCAGCACGGCGATCAGCGAACCGATGGCGAGGCCGTCGAGGTGAATCAGCGTGTGAGTCGGCGTGAGCACACCGCTGTTCCAGCCTCGAACCGCGGGCGAAACCACAAACACAGCAGCCAGAATGATGGCCAGATGGCGCAGCGAAACTCGACGCGCAATCGGCGCCCATGCGAGATAATACTGCTCCTCGATGGCCAGGCTCCAAGTCGGTCCAATCGGCCCCGGCAGCGCGACCGCGAACAGATTTTGCACGAAGAATGCGTAGTAAAGCCAGGGCGCGGTCGAGGTGATCCGCCAGGCGTGCTGCGGATCATGCTCCAGCAGGCAGGGCACGAGGATGTAATTCAGCAGCAGCAGCAGGATATAAACCGGCCAGATGCGCAGCGCGCGCCGAGCATAAAAATTGTGGAAAAAATGCGCATCCCGGCGGCCTTCGATAATGATGCCGGTGATGAGGAATCCGGAGAGGACGAAAAAAAGGTTCACCCCCGCCCATCCGTACTCCGCAAAATGGCGCAGCCAGCCGTCGCCGAGTTTGCTGTGACAGTGATAGAGCAGAACCAGCGAAACCGCGATTCCGCGCAGCCCATCGAGAGCGGGGACGTATGGCGGCAACCACCCGGGGCGGCTCAACTCGTCACCTCAGCGGCAGACAGGCGGCCGGTCCAACCAACGCCGGCAGAACTCAACGCGAGATGCCCTCCGCCGGCGAACTGGCCGACGCATAGAGCTTCTTTGGCATGCGGCCGGCAAGATAACCGAGCCTGCCGGCGATGACGCCGCACTTCATGGCTTCAGCCATCACGACCGGGTCTTTTGCACCGGCGATTCCCGTGTTCATCAGCACCGCGTCGAAGCCCAGCTCCATCGCCAAGGTCGCGTCGGACGGAACTCCGACACCTGCGTCCACGATCAGCGGGACGGTGGTTACCATCTCCCGCAAGATGCGCAGATTGGCGAGATTCTGAATGCCCAGCCCGCTGCCGATGGGTGCCCCGAGCGGCATCACGCTGCTTGCCCCGGCATCGAGCAGCCGTTGCGCAACCACCGGATCGTCAGAGGTATACGGCAGAACCGTAAAGCCTTCCTTGACCAGAACCCGGGTAGCCTCGATGGTGGCGGCGACATCCGGATAAAGAGTTTTCTGGTCGCCGATGACCTCGACTTTCACCCAATCGGAAAGCCCGACCTCGCGCCCGAGCCGCGCCGTGCGGATGGCGTCATCCGCGGTGTAGCAGCCGGCCGTGTTCGGCAGCAGGAAATATTTTTTGGGATCGATGAAGTCGAGAAGCGATTCCTTCGAGCGATCCAGGTTAACGCGGCGGACGGCGACGGTGACCATCTCGGCGCCACTGGCCTCCAGAGCCTTCGCGGTTTCTTCACCCGATTTGTATTTCCCCGTCCCCACAATTAAACGGGAACGAAACGCTCTGCCGGCAATCACAAGTGAATCCATGAATCTATTGTAAAACCTGCGCCGGGATTGTGTAAAACATCGTCACCGCGAGTTGTGATGCGAGGGGGGCGCGTTTTTCAGCCGCCCGCCGGGCGGTAACGCAGGCTGTTGCAGGCTGCCGCTGAAAGTGACAATTAGCCGGCGTTCGAGGTATCCTGCCATGCGAGGTGTTTCCATGAGAGTCGTGCGAATCAGTGTCGCGATTGCAATGCTTGTCGCCCTGGTCAGCTCGGCGCAAGCGCAACAGGCTGCTCAGGCCGCGTTACCGACGCCTTCCGTCAAAGTCGGACAGATGGCGCCCGACTTTACTCTGAAAGATCAGAGTGGGAAGCCGGTTTCCCTCAAAGATTTCAGGGGGAAGCAGAACGTGGCTCTGGCGTTTTACGTCTTTGCCTTCTCGCCGAATTGAAGCAACGAAGCGAAGAGCTTCCAGCAGAATTTGCAGAAGCTGGAAGCTGCCAACACCCAGGTTCTGGGTGTCACGATGGACGGCTTCTTCGCCAATAAAGCCTGGACGAGCGAACTCGGTACCAACTTCCCAATGCTGAGCGACATCGGCGGCGATGTTACCCGGCGCTATGGCATCTTCAACCCGCAGACCAAAGCTGCGCGGCGGGCAACGTTCATCATCGACAAAACTGGAAAGGTCGTCGAAATTCAGCTCGACCAAGAGGCGCTGGATTCGGCCAATGCGGTCAATGCCTGCGAACGGCACAAGCTGAAGGGATAACAAACTCAACCGCAGGGAAGGGCCGCGTGGCGGCCCTTTTTTGTTTGGCCTCCATAGCGGAGGCAGGGCTGCCGCTATCGGCCTGAGATGACGATGAATTACACTAGAGCAGACTCAGAGTCAGTGTTTCCGGCATCATCACCGCCGGGCTGAAATGCCCGGCTACCTTACTGGACACAGCTTCCGCGAGTCCGGTCTAGCCCTTTCAGGAGCGCTTCCATGCGAACGTCACTCACGCGGCTCAGCTTGGCCGAGGCTGCCGAGCAGGTGAAACTACGGCGGATTTCCTCAGTCGAGCTGACCAAGGCTTGCCTGTCGCTGATTGAGCGGTTCAATCCGGTTCTCAACGCCTTTATCACGGTGAACGTAGAAAGCGCGCTCAACGAGGCGGCTGAAGCCGATCGTGAGATCGGGAGCGGTAACTGGCGCGGCCCGCTGCACGGCATTCCGGTGGGACTGAAGGATCTCATCGACCAGAGAGACGTGCCCACCACGGCCGCCAGCGCGGTGTTGACGGACACGGTTGCGGTCGAAGATGCGGAAGTGACGCGCCGGCTCAGGGAGGCCGGCGCGGTGTTGATCGGCAAGCTCAATCTGCACGAGTTTGCCTACGGTGGCAGCGGGATCATCAGTCATTTCGGTCCGGTCCGCAACCCCTGGGACACGGCGCGAATCACCGGCGGGTCGTCTTCGGGTTCGGCGGCGGCGGTTGCCGTCGGCATGTGCTTCGCGGCACTTGGCACGGATACGGCGGGCTCGATCCGGTTGCCGGCGGCGTACTGCGGGATTGTCGGTCTGAAGCCGAGTTTCGGGCTGGTGAGCCGGCGCGGCGTCTTTCCGCTGGCGCTGTCGTTCGATCACGTCGGGCCGATGACGCGCACGGTTGAGGACGCGGCGATTGTGCTGGACGTCATAGCGGGTTACGACGAGACGGACCCCGGCAGTCTAAAATTTTTGTGCGCCGAGTGGCGAAAGTTCATAGGCCGCGATACGGCCAATCTTCGAGTCGGCGTCGCGGGCGAGTATTTCTTCGCGGGCACCGAACCTGAGGTCGAATCGAGAGTGCGCGCCGGAATCGCTCAGATCGCGGCTTCTCGCCCGTCGGAAGTTCGAGAAGTTACGGTTCCGATCGATGAAGATCGCACCGCCCACATCTACGAGGCGTACCAGTATCACCAGCAGTTTCTCGCCGAGTACCGCGACCAGTACGACCCGCAGACTTTGAATCGCATTCTTCAGGGCAAGGACACCACCGAGCAGCAATACCGCGCGTCCCGCTGCAGTCTGGATGCAATACGTCGCAAGGCGGGCGAAATATTCCGCGATGTGGACGTGCTGATTACGCCCAGCGTCCCGGTGGCCCCGGCGTTGATTGCGGATCTACAGACGGGGCTGCCGGAGCTGCGCAAACGCGAGCTGATCATGCTGCGCAACACCCGCCCTTTCAACGTTCTCGGGCTGCCGGCGATTACGGTTCCTTGCGGATTCACCAGCCAAGGCTTGCCGGTCGGCATGCAGATCAGCGCTGGTTTCGGTGCGGAATCAAAGGTGCTCGCGATTGCGCACCAGTTCGAGCAGAGCACTGAATGGCACGGCCGCGTACCGCGCGGGTTGGAAACGTAGTGCCTCGCCAGGGATGGCATGGAAGTGAGTGTCAGCCTGGCGGCGCTCTTCGCGCTTCCCGGTCGAGTCGAGCTGTGAGGTACTGAACGCCTTTCGCGAATCTGGCATAAACTATTTCCCTACGCCGGTGAGTTTCTGCCGGCTGCGATCTCAAGCCATGAAAACAACTTTGCTGCTATTTATTTTGATCGTGGGGTTGAGCGCGCCGTCTATGGCGCAAGCGCCCGATACGGCTTCTTCATTCGTCAATCGCCCCGACCATCAGGGCTCGCCGGGGATCGAAACGAACTCGCCGGCGGAGACTCCGTTGCAAGCGTTGCCCTACACGCCCGGGTTGGATGTCAGTTCCATGGACCGCTCGGTGAATCCGTGTGTGGACTTCTACGCCTACTCGTGCGGCGGATGGAAGAAACTGAATCCGATTCCACCCGACCAGGCGTCGTGGAGTGTCTACGGCAAACTGACGGATGAGAACCAGCGCTTTCTCTGGGGAATACTCGACGAGGCCGCGCGGCCGTCCGCGGCGCGTGACGGAGTGCAGCAGAGGATTGGAGACTTCTTCTCCTCATGTATGGACGAAGCGGCAGTTGAAAGGGCCGGGGCCGCGCCTCTCGAACCCGCGTTGCGGGAGTTGGCCGGCATCAAGGACGTGAGCGGCCTTGCCCCATGGGTAGCCGGGCAGCATCTGGTGAGCTTCGGCTATAGCAGCATGATGTTCGGCTTCGGATCTTCGCAGGATTTGGCGGATTCCACGCAGGTGATTGCGTTTGCCAGCGACGGAGGGCTCGGCCTGCCTGACCGGGATTACTACTTGAAGACCGAAAAACGGATGGAAGATATCCGCCAGCGCTATGTCGATCACGTGCAGCAGATGTTCGAACTGCTGGGCGACTCGCCAACCCAAGCCGCGACGGAGTCCGAAACGGTGATGCGGATCGAAACCGCGATGGCCAAGGCTTCTCTGACCCGCGTCGAGCTGCGCGATCCCTACAAGATCTTTCACAAGATGAACCGCGCCGAACTGCAGGCGCTGACGCCTTCCTTCAACTGGAATGCTTATCTCGCGGCGTCTGGGGTTCCGGACGTGCAAACCTTCAACGTTACGGAACCGGAGTTCTTCAAAGCGCTGGAGTCGCTGCTGAAATCCGAATCGCTGGAGAACTGGAAAACTTATTTCCGCTGGCAGGTGGTGCGGCAGAACGCGCCTTACCTGTCGACGCCGTTCGTGATGGCGAATTTCGACTTCTATCGCAAGTACCTGCAAGGGACGGAGCGGATCAGGCCGCGGTGGAAGCGTTGCGTGCAATTGGTGAACTACGAGCTGGGCGACGCCGTCGGCCAGGCATACGTGGCCAAAACTTTTGGCCCCGAACTGAAGGCTCGCACACTGAAAATGACGAAGGAAATTGAAGCCGCGATGGAGCGGGAGATCAAGGCTCTCGATTGGATGGGAGCTGAAACCAAGCAGCGCGCTCTCGAAAAGCTTCACGCCGTGGTGAACAAGATCGGCTACCCCGACCGGTGGCGCGACTATAGCGCGGTGAACATCGTGCGCGGCGATTTCTTCGGGAACTTTGAGCGGGCCACGGAGTTCGAGTCGCGGCGTCAATTGAACAAGATCGGCAAGCCGGTGGATCGCGGCGAGTGGCAGTTACCGCCGGCGACAGTGAACGCTTACTACGACGATCAGATGAACGACATCAACTTTCCCGCCGGCGTGCTGCAGCCGCCGCTGTTCGATCCCAGAATGGACGATGCGCCGAACTACGGCAACACGGGTTCGACCATCGGCCATGAACTGACCCACGGTTTTGACGACGAGGGACGGCAGTTCGACGCCCGTGGCAACCTGCGCGACTGGTGGACCAAGCAGGATGCCGCCGCGTTTGAAAAGCACGCCGAGTGCGTGGTGGATCAATATGCGCGGTATGTGGTGGTCGATGACATCCACATCAACAGCAAGCTGACCGAAGGCGAAGACGTCGCGGATCTCGGTGGAAGCGTGCTGGCTTATCTGGCGTGGATCAACGAGACGGCAGGGCAGAAGTTAAAGCCCATTGGCGGATTCACCCCCGCGCAGCGTTTCTTCATTGGCTTTGCCCAGTGGGCTTGCGAGAACCAGCGTCCGGAAAATCTTCGCCTGAGCGCCGTTACCGATCCGCATTCACCCGGCAAGTATCGGGTCAACGGCGTGGTCAGCAACATGCCGGAGTTTCAGAAGGCGTTCCGGTGCAAGGCGAGCCAACCCATGGTGCGGGGGCATCGCTGCAAAATCTGGTAGCGCGGCGTATCTCACTCGATGGCGAAAACGGCGTACACGGTTGCGCTACGGTGAATCAGTTGCTGTGAAACTTCGAATTCGAGTTCGGCCGGACTCGGTGCTTTTCCGGCAGCGTTGGCAGCGAGCGGTGCCATTCGCAGCGGATGCTGGCCCCCTCCCGCGGCGGCCAGCACGGGATTCGAGTTGCTGAGATAGAGAATTTTACCCAGCTTGGCGCCCATGCTGGCGGCCATCTGCTCGGCGATGTCGTGGGCGCGCTTCAGGGCTGCCGCAGTGGCTTTTGCGTAGCCTTCGCCCGGTTCCGCAAGTTCCCAGGAAACTCCCTGGAAGGTGTTGGCTCCGCCACTGCGGGCAATGCCGGTAACCAGCGAGGCATCGGCGGCCTTCACCCGTACCCGCCAATTCTCCCGCGCCGTAAACTCGTGTTGCTTGCGCACTTCCGGCGGCGTCTGGGGATCGAAGTAAGTGGTGCGCGCAACCTCGAGCGTTGAGCTTTCGATCGCCTTAGGATCGATCCCGGCGTCCACCAGAGTCTTGGTAATCGCCTTGGACTTCTGGCTTAGATCGTTCATCGCCGCCTGTTGGTTGGGACCGAACGTCTGATAACCAAAATTGATGATCGCAACCGCGGGCTCCAGCGTGACTTCGTCTTCCGCCGTAACGTAAATCGTGCGGTTGGCCGGGGTGATTTGCAGCTCCTGCGCGGCGAGCGCGCCGCTTGCCAGAATCAACGCGCAGCCAAGGTTGAGTAGGCGGCCCAGCATGGTCATGGATTCCTCCCATCACTTCAGGCAGACTTGAAAACTATAGAACAACCCGAGGCCCGGCGACGGCCGCCTGGCATGCTCGCCGGTCATCGTTGCCCAGTCAAGTTTTTGCCGAGAACGGCCTCGGGCGAATACAATGGTGCGTCTCTTATCGGAGATGATCAACAACGGCTTAGCCGTTGAGATTATGCCTTTGGGACGAAACGCCTTGCGTAGCTGGGGTGGCGCTGGGATGATTCGCTCGAAACCGAACTGATTGAACTGGCGAAGCCGGCTTCCCGGCGCGCACCTGTGCGCCAAGGGGCAGTCAGGCTCGAAGCAAAAAAAAACATGAAAATTCACGAGTACCAGGCAAAAGCAATCCTTTCGAAATACGGAGTGGCGGTGCCGCGCGGGGAGATGGCCACCACCGTCGAAGAGGCCGAAGCGGTCGCCAAGAAGCTGATGAGCGGCGGCGCCAAGGGCGTGGTCGTCAAGGCACAGATCCACGCCGGCGGACGCGGCAAAGGCGGCGGCGTCAAGATCGCAAAATCGGTCGCCGAGGCTGTTCAACTTGCCGGGAAGATTCTCGGCATGCAATTGGTGACGCACCAGACCGGTCCCGAGGGCAAGAAAGTGCAGCGGCTGCTGATCGAGGAAACCTTGCCGATCGCCCGCGAGTTGTACCTCGGAATCGTGCTGGACCGCGCCGTCTCCCGCCCGGTGTTTATGGCGTCGGCGGCTGGCGGAATGGAAATCGAAGAGGTGGCGGCCCGCGACCCGAACGCAATCATCAAAGAGTATGTCGATCCGGCGTTCGGTTTCGAGGCGTTTCAGGCGCGCAAAGTCGCCTTTCGCCTGGGATTGGCTCCCGAGTTTATCAACCCCGCGGTCAAGTTCATGCAAGCGCTCTACCGGGCTTATGACGACACGGATTCATCGCTGTTCGAAATTAATCCTTTCATCACCACTACCGACGGACGCGTCTTCGCGCTCGATGCCAAGGTGAATATCGACGACAACGCGCTCTACCGGCACAAGGACCTGAGCGAACTGCGCGATATCACCGAGGAAGACGCGTTGGAGGTCGAGGCCAGCAAGTACGGTCTCAACTACATCAAGCTGGACGGCAACGTGGGCTGCATGGTGAACGGAGCCGGGCTGGCCATGGCTACCATGGATATCATCAAGTTCGCGGGTGGCATGCCGGCCAATTTCCTCGACGTGGGCGGCGGAGCCAGCTCCGATCAGGTGACCCACGCCTTCGAAATTCTGCTCATGGACAAGAACGTCAAGGCTGTGCTGATCAACATCTTCGGAGGCATTCTGCGGGTCGATACGCTGGCCAATGGCGTCGTCGAAGCGGCCAACAAAACCCGCATTCAGCTTCCCATCGTGCTGCGGCTGGAAGGCACCAACGTCGAGCAGGGAAGGGAAATCCTGAAGCAGAGCGGCCTTAATTTTATGGTCGCTGAAACCATGAAGGACGCAGCCGAAAAAGTCGTCGCGGCAGCGGGCGGGAGGAGCTAGCCATGAGCATTCTGGTCAACGAAAAAACCCGGCTTGTGGTGCAAGGGCTCACCGGCCGCGAAGGCACGTTCCACGCCAAGGCCAGCGCCGACTACGGCACCAAGGTTGTCGGCGGCGTCACTCCGGGCAAGGGCGGCGCCACCCACGAAGGCTGGCCCATTTTCAACACGGTTAGCGAAGCGATGGAAAAGACCGGCGCGAACGCCACCGTCATCTTCGTGCCGCCGCCGTTCGCCTCTGACGCCATCATGGAAGCCGTCGATGCCGGAATGCCGCTGATCGTCTGCATCACCGAAGGCATCCCCACGCGCGACATGGTCAAAGTGTGGCGCTTCATGGAGGGCCGCAACTCGCGCCTGATCGGGCCGAACTGCCCCGGCATTCTCTCACCCGGCAAGTGCAAGATCGGCATTATGCCGGCGCGAATTTTCCTGCCCGGCAGGGTAGGCATCGTCTCGCGCTCGGGGACGCTGACTTACGAGGCGGTCTATCAACTGACAGTGCGCGGCATTGGCCAGTCGACGGCGCTCGGCATCGGCGGCGATCCGATCATCGGCACCAACTTCGTCGACGCTCTCAAGCTGTTCAACGAAGACCCGGAGACCGACGCGATCATACTGAGTGGCGAAATCGGCGGCAACGCCGAGGAAACGGCCGCCGAGTACGTCAAGCAGCACGTCAAGAAGCCGGTCGTGGGGTTCATCGCGGGACAGACAGCGCCGCCGGGACGCCGCATGGGCCATGCCGGCGCAATCATCGCCGGCGGCAAAGGCACCGCGGTCGAGAAGATCAAGGCGCTGGAAGCCGCAGGTATCAGGGTCGCCAGTACGCCGGCCGCGATCGGCGAAACCCTGGCGCAGGCCCTCGGCCTGAAGGCGGCGAAGAAATAAGCGCGCTACTGGCGGGGTATCCGGGGCGAGGGTTGGTTCGAAGGCCGCAACGCTCGGCAATTGGCATCGCCCCGGATAGCGGGAACTTGAAGCGTGAATTTGAAACCTGAAACTTTTCTTACAGGAAGGCATAGTAGAACCAGGACATGAAGACTTTGCAACGCACTCTCGCCATCATCAAACCCGACGCGGTTTCTAAAAACGTAGCCGGAGACATTATCAAGACAATTCAGGAAAACGGCTTCCGCATCGTCGGCATGAAAATGCTGCACCTGAAGAAAGCCCAAGCCGCCGGTTTCTATGCCGTGCATGTGGGCAAACCCTTCTATGACTCGCTGGTAAAGTTCATGACCGAAGGGCCGGTGGTGGTTATGGCGCTGGAAAAAGAAGATGCCATCGCCGGCTGGCGCAAGATCATGGGCGCCACCAATCCGGAGAAAGCCGAGGCGGGGACGATCCGCAAGAAGCATGCCGCGAATATCGAGCGCAACGCGGTCCACGGTTCCGACGCCGATGACACCGCGCGCTTCGAGATTAGTTTCTTCTTCGCCGGATACGAACTGGCGCAGTAAGGCGAAAGCCACTCGCGCGTTTAGCCGCCTGCTTTGGCGAGTTCTTCGGCAGTTCGGCGCAGAGCATGCTCTGCGCCTTTTTCATCTGTTATTTTTCCCAAATGCAAAGAATTTCAATGGCATCGCTAGCTGCAAGCGCCGGCCGCAGCCGCACTCGACACCAGCGAAGTGAAACGCGACAGATCGATATTGCCGCCGGAGAGGACAATTCCCACCCGCTTGCCGGAAATCTGGATTTTCTTCTCAAACACGGCGGCCGCGGCCAGGCATCCGGTTGGCTCAACAATCATCTTCATGCGGCCGGCAAAGAACATCATCGCTTTCACCATCTGGTCATCGCTGACCGTGACGATGTCCGAGACCAGTTGGCGAATGATGGGAAAAGTATATTGCCCCAAGTGTTGGGTCTGCGCGCCATCGGCTATAGTTTTCGGTGGATCGATGTGAACGATTTGCCCGCTGCGAAAACTCCGCTGGCCATCATTGCCCGCCTCCGGTTCCACTCCGATCACCACGCAATTCGGATGCATTTTCTTAACCGCGATGGCGCATCCCGACAGCAACCCGCCGCCGCCCAAAGGAGCCACAAGCACGTCAAGCGTTCCGGCATCCTCAACCAATTCCATAGCCGCCGTGCCTTGCCCGGCAATGACGTGGGGATGGTCGTAGGGTGGAATGAGGGTCAGGGTCCGCTCCTCGGCCAGACGGCGGCCGATAGCTTCGCGATCCTGCTTGTAGCGATCGTAGAGAACGATTTCACCGCCATAGCCGCGCGTGGCCGTGATTTTTATCTCCGGGGCATCTTCCGGCATGACAACCACAGCCTTGGTGCCGATCAACCGCGCGGCAAGCGCAATCGCCTGCGCATGATTGCCGGATGAAAACGCAATGACACCGTTCGCCAGTTGTTCCGGACTGAATTGAGCGATCGCATTATAGGCTCCGCGGAATTTGAAGGCGCCCATGCGCTGGAAGTTCTCACATTTGAAAAACAATTTCGCGCCAGTCAATCCGTTTGCCGTCGCCGAGGTTAGGACCGGAGTGCGATGGGCAATGCCACGGACCCGCTCATAGGCCGCGGCAATATCATCGAAGGTCACAGGCAATGCGCTCATGAGTTTTCCTCTTGCCAGCGCCACTTGCCAATGACAAGACCGCCGAGTCTCGCCCCGCGAGCGAATACCCCGGCGGCCCTGCCCTTAGCGATACCGCGCTAGCTGATCGGCGCGCAAAGCATGCGCTCGCGGTTGACCACGTGTTTATTCATCCGGTTCTGTACGTATTCCTTGAAGTACGGCGAACTGGAATGCGCCTGCAGCGCCGCCTCGTCCTTGTACTGTTCATAAATCGCCAGCGACGTGGGATTGTCGGCCGACTGGTGAGCGACATACATCAGGCAGCCCGGCTCTTTGCGCGTTTCCTGTTCCATGATGCGCATGTACGTCTTGCACTCTTCTTCGGTCCCGGGCTGCACCTGCAACTTCACGATCAAAACCAACATAGCTTTCTCCTAGTTCTTCAACGCCTTGGTGAACTCGTCAATCCAGATAATCTGGTTGCGCTCCGGCCCGGTCGAAATCATGCCGATGTTAGCCTGCGTTTCCTTCTGCACGAAGCGCATGTATTCCTGGGCTTTCTTCGGCAGCTTGTCATGCTCGGTGATTCCAACCGTCGATTGGCGCCATCCCGGCATCTTGGTGAAGACCGGTTCGATCTTCCGGAAGCCGCAGTCCTGGGGCGGAATCTCCTCGGTCGCCTTGCCGTCGATTTTGTAGCCGACGCAGACCGGAATTTCATCGAGTTCATCGAGCACGTCAAGTTTGGTTACCACCAGCCACTCGGTGCTGTTGACGAAATTCGAGTAGCGCAACAGCGGCAGGTCGATCCAGCCACAGCGCCGTGGACGCCCGGTGACCGCGCCATACTCGTTGCCGCGCTTGCGAATTTCCTCGGCCAGCGGACCGCTGATCTCGCACGGGAACGGCCCTTCGCCGACGCGCGTGCAATACGCCTTGGTCACGCCGATGACGGTGCCAATGGCCAGCGGCCCGACTCCGGTGCCGGTCACCGCGCCTCCCGCCGTGGCGCTGGAAGAGGTCACGAAGGGATAGGTTCCATGGTCGATGTCCAGCATGGTTCCCTGCGCGCCCTCGAACATCACCGACTTGCCCTCGCGAATCGACAGGTTCAGCAATCGCACGGTGTCGGCCACGAAGGGCGCGATCTCATCGGCGATCTGGGCATACTCATCGAACATCTTCTCGGCGGCGAGCGGTTCGGAGCTGAACAGCGCCTGGGCAATGGTGTTTTTCTCGCGGCAGGCGTTTTCAAGGTGCTTCTTGAGCAACGGCTTGTCCAGCAGGTCGGCGATGCGCAGCCCGCGGCGCCCCATCTTGTCTTCATAGGTCGGCCCGATGCCGCGCGAGGTAGTGCCGATCTTCACCCGTCCCGGAGCATTCTCCGAAGCCAGCTCGATCATGCGATGGTAAGGAAGAATGACGTGTGCGCGATTGCTCACGAACAAGTTGGGTTTGGAACCCGCGCCGGAGCCCTCGATGCGGACGCCGGCCGCGCGCAGAGCCTTGATTTCCTTCATCAGCGCCATCGGGTCAAGCACCAGGCCGTTGCCGATAACGGCTTTGCAGCCATCGCGCAAAATGCCGCACGGAATCAGTTGCAGAATGAACTTGGTTTTTCCGATGGCAACCGTGTGACCGGCATTGTGGCCGCCGCCGTAGCGGGCTACCAGATCGAAATTATCAGAGAGCACATCGACGATCTTGCCCTTGCCCTCGTCGCCCCACTGAGCTCCTACTATGACCGCAGTCTTAGGTTTGTTCACTTTATCTCCGCGCATCAGGCGGCGTCTTGCTGCCGCGCTGCCAGGAATTCGCACACAGAAGACCCGTACTTGTGCCGAGCCTGTATAGAAAGGGGATCGCGAGACGGAACTGTGTACAGAAAATTCTACCTTGATTGGGGCGGCAGGGAAAGCGTGAAGCTCACGGAAGGCACTAAAGCTCAGGTAAAGCGAAGCTGGCAAGCAAAGTGCTAACTGGCGGGAAAGCGCCAAGCTGTGGACCGCTCCCCTGCCCATTTCCCCAAGCACGACCGAGCGCTCAATATTCGTCGGGAGCACCCGCCGAATTTTATGCGGCACCGGGGACTGCCTCCGCATCGGATTATAGTTAAGGAGGCCTCTATGTATGTAATCACTGGTGCCAGCGGAAATACGGGAAGCGTGGTTGCCAACGAACTTCTAGCGAAGGGTCAGCAAGTGCGCGTAATTGGAAGAAATGAAAGCCGCTTGCGGTCCCTTGTGGACAAGGGCGCGGAGCCGTTCGTGGCCGACCTGACCGACCAGGCCGGGTTGCGCAACGCCTTTAGCGGAGCAAAGGCAGTGTACGCGATGATTCCCCCGGATCTTAGCCAACAGGACGTCCTTACTTATCAGAGCCGCATCAGAGAAGCGATTGCAGGCGCGCTGGAGCAGACGGGGGTACGGTACGTCGTCTCGCTCAGCAGTATTGGCGCCGACAAGTCCGAGGGAACTGGTCCCGTTGTGGGCCTGCGCCGCTTGGAGCAGAGGCTGAACGGAATTCCCGGCTTAAACGTACTTCATCTGCGAGCCGGTTATTTCATGGAGAACACACTTGCTCAAGTCTGGCCGATTCAAACTCTCGGATTCTGCGCCGGGCCGCTCGACCCGGATTTGAAAGTCCCCATGATCGCGACCCGCGATATTGGCGCCGCCGCCGCCGATGCCCTGCTGAAGCTGGAAATCAAGGGCCAGCAGACGCGTGAACTGCTTGGGCAGCGTGATTTGACCTATACCGACGTGGCCGGAATCATCGGGCGCGCCATCGCGAAACCCGATCTCGAATACCGCCGCATCTCTGACAACCAGTTCAGGGACAGCCTCGTGCAAATGGGCATGTCGCTCAATATGACGAATTTGCTGCTGGAAATGTCGTTCGCATTGAACTCGGGTTACATGCGGGCGCTGGAGCAGCGCTTGGCGCGCACCACCACCCCGACTTCCTACGAGACTTTCGTCGCGGAGGAGTTTGTGCCGCAATATCAAAAACGCCCGGCCGCGGCTTGACCGTACAAGCTGAAAACACCGCAAACTAATTTTGGGCTGCCGCGAGCGGCCCATTTTGTTGCCCGTTCACCCCGGAGCGGTTCTCGTGATGGTCTTGCCTGCCGTACACTGAATCGATGCCCGAGCTTCCCGAAGTGGAGACCACCGCGCGGAGCCTGCACCGGCATGTTGCCGGCGACGTCATCGAATCGGTTTGGATCGGCAACCAGAGCAATCTGCTGAAATCTCCGCCGGGAGAGATCGCGCGCACGCTGGAAGGCTCGCGGATTGACGGCGTCCACCGCGTTGGCAAGCACATCGTGATCGATCTCAGCCGCGATCGCGCGGGCGTTCGCGGGTCCGTTCGCTCCACCCAGGCGCAATGGGTCGTTCACCTGGGGATGACCGGACGCATGCTGGTCTGCGATGCAGCCGCCGAACGCGCAAAGCATACGCATCTGGTAGCGACGCTTGCCTCGGGACGCGAATTGCGCTTCGTCGATCCGCGGCGCTTCGGCAAACTTCAGGTGATCTCGGGCGCGTCGTTCCAGGCGCCGGGCAGCGAGCCTATCGGCGCCGATGGCGAAGCCTTCGCCAGGCTGTTCCACGGGCGCAAAACGCCGATCAAGAGCGCGCTGCTGAATCAGAAGCTGTTGAGTGGAATTGGCAATATTTATGCCGACGAGTCGTTGTTCCGCGCCGGCATTCGCCCTCGCCGCCGCGCCGCTTCGCTCACCCGGGCTGAATTCGTGCGCCTCTACGATGCCATCCAGGAGGTGCTTGCCGAAGCGATCGCCGCCGGCGGATCTTCGATTTCCGACTACGTGGACGCCGCCGGAGAGGCTGGATTTTTCCAGCTTCAGCACCGGGTTTACCAGCGTACGGGCGAGCCTTGCCTGGTGTGCAAAACGCCTATCAAGCGCGTGGTGATTGGCGGACGCAGCAGCCATTACTGTCGCCGCTGTCAGAGGTAGAATGCCAAAGTCGGCGGCAAGTTGCGGCGCGCTCGGCCAGTGCAGTCTCTGGGCAGCCCTGGGCCCTTGCCAGCATCGAAAAAAATGGAAACTCCACCAGACGCATTGCTCGCGTCCGGCGAGCGAAAGGAACGTCATGCTCTCCTACGCAATCGGAGTCGATCTCGGAGGCACTAATCTTCGCATTGCCGCGGTTGACGAAAATGGCAAGCTGCTGGAGAAGCTGAGCACCGCCACGGACCTGACCCATGGGCGGGACGCCATCATCGACGAGATGACGCAAGCCATCCGCCGCCTGCTGGACACATTCCGGGGGCAAGGCGAGTCGCGCGGAGTGGGCATAGGCGTGCCCGGCATCATCGACATGGATACCGGGATGCTGCGCGAGTCACCCAACCTGCCGGGCTGGAGCGAGTTTCCGGTGCATGCGGAAATTGAACGGTGCCTCGGCATTCCGGTCGTGCTGGAAAATGATGCGAATGCCGCGTGCCTCGGCGAGAAATGGCTCGGAGCCGGGAAAGATTATCAAAGCATGTGCATGTTCACCCTTGGCACCGGCGTCGGCGGCGGCATCGTCCTCGATGGAAAGATCTGGCATGGCATGAATGGCATGGCCGGCGAATTGGGCCACATCAACGTCGAGCCCGAGGGACATCCCTGCAAGTGCGGCAGCCGCGGCTGCGTCGAGCAGTATGCTTCGGCGACCGCCGTGGTGCGGATGGCGCGTGAGGCGATTGCCGGCAATCTCTCCAAGGAACTGGCGCGCGTCGCCGAAGACGCAGGCAAGGCGTTCGATTCGCGCCACGTCTATCAGCTCGCGATGCAGGGCGACGCCGCGGCGCAGCAGATTTTCCGCCGGGTGGGGCGCGCTCTTGGCATCATGCTCGCCGGCATGGTGAATGCGCTCAACCTGCCGATCTACGTCATCGGAGGCGGGGTGGCAAGCGCATGGGATGCATTCGCGCCCGTCATGATGGAGGAGATTCGAAAACGCTCGTTCGTCTATGCGGCAACCGTGCCGGAAGGTCCGCAGCCGGCAAAGCCGAACAAAAGCACTTTGATCACCATGGCCCAGCTCGGTGGTGAGGCCGGCCTTTATGGCGCCGCCTATCTGCCGCTACGGCGTGCCGGAGTCAGGTCTGGTAATCCCAAGCTGTGAATAGGGGTTCGCGCCGCAAAACTGTGCCAATTGTCTCTCGGAACGTTGCAACCTGGAAACTCTCTTACCTGTTCGGGGGCTTACCGCCGCTCTTGTTCCGTCGTGAAGCCCGGCCCGGAGTTCGAGATGGTCTGCCATAGCGTGTCGTGAACGTGCCTTCGCCTCTACCCGAACCCCCCGAAACATTGGGTCCGCGCGCCTTGTTGATGGGGCGCGCTCCAGTTGATCCTCTGCGATCGGCACTGCTGCGTCCGCCAGGGCCTCGTACCTTGTCGAAGGACTTGGATCGGGTTGCGCCTTTGCGATCAGGGCCACCGTGTCCGCGCTCTGGCCGTGAAGGCCGCTCGCGCGCGGAACTGAATTTGGGCCGCGATTCGAACGGGCGCTCCGCACGCCTCGACTCCGGGCGCTGCTGGCGCGAGCGGAAAGACGGTCCGCGCTCTTCCGCACGCGGGCGTCGCGCAGGCGACTCCGGCGCAGCTTGCGATGGCTCCTGCTCGTGTGATCGAGGGGTCGGCCTCGGGCCGGAGCGAACCCTCGCCGCGTTTGGGCGCTGGCCGCGGCGCGCGTCCTCACGTGGTCTGGGAGCGCTGAAAGGTTTGTCGGGGAGGCTGAAAGTCTTGCCGCCACGCTCTCGGGTGCGGAGGCCGGCTGCCGGCGGGGATTTGGGGTTGCGCAGGGCCTCGACTTCGCGCGGTTTCAAGAATCGCCACTTGCCGGCGTCCACATCGAGACGCAGCGCGCCATAGCGGATGCGTTTAATTTTCTCGACGTGATGCCCGATCTGCTCGAACATGCGGCGGATCTGTCGGTTGCGTCCTTCGCTCAGGGTTACCTCGTACCACGGATTGTCCCGCTGGCGCACCAGATCGATGCGCGCCGGCAGCGTGTGCTCGGATTGCGAACGCCGCGGCATGCCGGGGAGCGTGCCTCCCATGGTTCCTGCGCGCGAGGTCTCCGGAGGCAAGTGAATGCCGCCGCGCAGCTTATCGATCTCCTCCTCGGTGGGTGTGCCGCTCACCTTTACCTGATAAGTCTTGGGAACATGCGAGGCCGCCTTAGTGAGTTGCTGCATCGAGCTCGCCGTCGTTGGTCAGCAGCAACAGTCCTTCGCTGGCGTAGTCGAGTCGTCCGACGGGGAACACCCGGGCCTCAACCCCTGTGAGCAGGTCGAGAACGGTAGGCCGTCCCTCGGGGTCCGAGACGGTTGTAACATAGCCTTTCGGCTTGTGAAGAACGATGTAAACGTGGCGTTCGGGCCCGCGCAGCAGTTCACCATCCAGGCGGATTTCATCGGTCCGAGCATCGGCCTTTGAGCCAAGTGCGGTGACATTCTCTCCATTGACGCTGATGCGGCCGGCGGTAATCAACTCTTCGGCCTTGCGCCGCGACGCCACCCCTGCCGCGGCCAGAATCTTTTGCAATCGCTCCTGTGCCATAAGCTTCAATCATACAGTGCGGTTGGTCGGAGCACTGGCGGCACCAGATTCAGGGCGCTAGGCGCCGTTTGCGGGGAGGTCGGCGGAGGTGTCGTCTTTCTCGGCCGGCTCGGTCGCATCCGGGTCCGGTGCTGCGGACGGTTCGGCGTGCGGCGGCGCCAGTGACTCTTCACCCGAAATTTCTGGAGCAGATGCAGTTTCTATCGGAGCCGGAGTTTCTTCCGCATCTGCCGTCTCAGGTTCTTCCTGGGTCGTTGTCTCTGGCGATGCGGTGAGCAACTCCACTTGTCCATCGATGGCAAGCTTCTCGAATTCCTCCATGCTGGGCAGCTCGTTCAAATGGTTCAGCCCGAATCGCAACAGAAACTGCTTGCTGGTTTTGTAGAGAATCGGGCGGCCGATCACCTGCTTTCGCCCGGCGGTCGTAATCAGCTTTCGATCCAGCAGGGTTCCGAGGACGCCTGCCGCTTCCACGCCGCGTATCTCGGTGATCTCCGGCGCGGTAACCGGCTGCTTGTAGGCAATCACTGCCAGCGTCTCCAGCGCGGCCAGCGAGAGGCGAACCGGCGGCTTCAGGCTCCGGGCAAAGGCACGCACCACGTCGTGATGCTGGGGCTTGGTAGCCATGCGATAGCCCCCTGCAACTTGCCGGATCTCCATACCGCGATCTTCGCTCGAATAGTCGACGATCAGCTCTTCGATGACCGACCGCACCCGAAGTCTGACGCGCGCGTCCTCCGGGTTGGGCGGTTGGCGGCGCTTGCCCGCACTTTGACCGGGCGCGGCAACACTGGCTTGCGGCTCCGGCTCGGTCGGCGCCCCGGCAGGTGAGGCCTCAGATTCAGTAATCTCCTCTTCCTCTGCGGGCGCTTCGGTAATTGCATTCGCCTCGGTCTGCGCTAAGGCTGCGGCAAGTGTACCTTCCGTCTCGGAAGCTCCCTCCGTCTCTGCTGGCACGTCATCTGTAACTTCTGTAACTTCGTCCGGCTCCGGAACGGAGAATTCAGTCGAAGCGTCATCCAGCGGCGCCGGCTCGGTTGGCCCACCGGCATCCGCAGCGAGCGTGCCCTCTGCTTCGGGTGCTGCCGCGCCGTCAAGCGCTTCGCTTTCCGCGACGGCATCGGCGGTGCTCTTCGCGGCTGCTTCTTCGGCCAGGACGATGTCCTTTACCAGCAGAGAAATCTGCTCCAGTGTGATCGGCTCTTCGGCCGCGTAGATGACCGCCTCGATTTTTGCCTTCAGTCCCATGCAGCGAAAATCCTCTAATCAGCAGCTCAGTCGCGGACTACGCGCGCGTCGCCGAGCTTCACTTCCAGTCGTCTCTGATCCCCGCCGACTCACCCTGTAGCTGCTCGAAATTCCTATGCTTCTTCAGGACGATGTCGCCGAACACCGTATCCTGCCGCGCCAGCACCGCTTGCAGCCGGATCAATTCCAGGATGGCTAGAAACACGCAGATGAGCCCCTGGCGTGTGTGTACCGCGCGCAACAATTGTCGCAAGCGCACCGGCTTGTCCTCAAGCGCCAAACGTTGCCGCACATACTCGATCATCTGCCCCACGGTGATCGAATCGTCATCCAGTTTGAGCACGGGGCGGTTCTTAGCGCGCTCCAGAATCTGCTGGAAGGTCTTCACCAGGTCGATGATGTCGGCCGCGAGTTCCGGTTCCGTGCCGGCATCATCGCGGAACTGTTTGAGCGCAGGGTTGGTCAGCACCGCGTCTTCGATCTGCTGTTTCTGCGACAACATCTGCGCCGCTGTCTTGAAGCGTTCGTGCTCGAGCAGCCGGTTCACCAGTTCGCTTCGCGGATCGTCCGCGTCGGCCGGTGCGTCAGGATCTTTCGGCAGCAGCATCCTCGACTTGATCTGGATGAGCAGGGAAGCCATGTAGATGAATTCGGCGGCGACATCAACGTCGAGCTGCTTGATCCGTTCCACGTAGGCGAGGTACTGTGCCGTGATCTTGGCAATCGGAATGTCGTAGATGTCGATATCCTGCTTGCGGATGAGATCGAGCAGCAGGTCAAGCGGGCCGTCGTAGACTTCGGCCACGCTCACGGAAAAAGGGAACTCGTCGGCCTCAGCCTTTTTTGCCGCGGGCGGCGCAGCAATCCGCTGCTCAGGTCCCGGAGGATTGCGGTCATCCGGCATCTACTGCTTGCTCCCCGCTGGCGCCTGGTAGACATGCGACATGTTCATCGCTTCCCGGGTCTTTTCAATCGTTTGTTGCGCCACGCTCCGCGCCTTAACGGAACCGGCTTCCAGCACATCCCAGGCGAGCTTCGGATTCTTTTCGAAGGGACGCCGCCGCTCCTGGATGGGAGCGAGCACCGTCATGACGTTATCGGCAACCCAGCCCTTGCACTCGATGCAGCCGATGCCGGCGCTCCGGCAGCCCTCGTACACTTTGGCCATCGTCTGCTCATCGCTGAAAATCTTGTGCAGGTCGCCCACCGGACACACATCGGGATTACCCGGGTCGGTGCGCCGCACCCGGGCCGGGTCGGTGACCATGGTCTTCAACTTCTGGCGCACCACGGGATCGGGATCGCTCAGGTTAATGAAATTGCCGTACGACTTCGACATCTTGCGTCCGTCGGTACCGGGCAGTTTAGCCGCGGGCGTCAGCAGCGGCTGCGGCTCGGGAAAGACATAAACCCGCTTAGCTTCCGGCACATCGGGCCCGCGCAGCAGGCGTCCACTGCGGGTTTTACTGGGAGCCCAATAGAACTGGTTGAATCTGCGCGCCACCTCGCGCGTCAATTCCACGTGCGCCACCTGGTCCTGACCGACCGGGACGAAATCCGCCAGGTACATCAGAATGTCGGCCGCCTGCAGCAGCGGATAGCCCAGGAACCCGTAGGTGCCGAGGCTCTTCTCGGCAAGTTGTACCTGCTGTTCCTTGTAACTCGGCACGCGTTCGAGCCAGCCGAGCGGGGTGATCATCGAGAACAAAAGGTGCAGCTCGGCGTGTTGCGGAACATGCGACTGAATGAACAGTACGCTGCGCTCCGGATCAAGTCCGGCGGCCAGCCAGTCGGTGACCACCTCGATGGAGTTGGCCTTCACTGCCGAGGTGTCGGCGTAATCGGTGGTGAGCGCGTGCCAGTCGGCGACAAAGAAAAAGCACTCATACTGGTCCTGCATGCCCACCCAATTCTGTAGCGCGCCAACGTAGTTGCCCAGGTGCAGTTTGCCCGTGGGCCGCATGCCACTTAGTACCCGGCGCTTCGCCGAAGTAACAGTTGCTTGTCCTGCTTTGTGATCGACAGTGTCCGACATCAGATTCTCGCCAGGATATCGTTGAAAAAACGCACTACCGGGAACATCAGCGCCCCCAGAAACCGCCCTCCGAAGAACAACAGCAGCACCAGTCCGATGATTCCCATCCGGTCATACAGACGAAGCGCTCCTCCGGAAAGGAAGTGGCGCAGAACGTGGCTGCCGTCAAGCGGCGGCACCGGGATCAAGTTGAAAATTCCCAGCAGGATATTGATGAACATCAATTGATGAAGCATGAGCGCCAGCGGTGTAATCCCGTTCACGTCCAGGATCATGTTCCTGGCCATGGCGTGGACCACGTAGTGCGCCGAGGGAGAGGCGAGAGCCAGCAGTCCGAGCAAGACGACCGAGCCCACCACCACCAGAAAATTGCTGGCCGGACCGGCAATCGAGGTCAAAATATCGTCCCGTACCGGGTTCCTGAAATTTCGCGGATCGACCGGCGTGGGCTTGGCCCACCCGATCATCGGGAAACCGGTGAAAAGTGCAATCGCAGGCAGCAGGATTGTCCCCACCGGATCGATGTGCCGCAGCGGATTTAGCGTGATCCGCCCCAGCATGCGCGCAGTCGGGTCTCCGCAGCGGGAAGCCATCCAGGCGTGCGCCGACTCGTGAATGCTGATCGCGAAGAGAAAGGCAATCAGTTGAAAAAATATGTATACGTAGTGCAGTTCCATGCCGGGAATTCGATAGTATCACGCCGCGAGAGGCCAGCCATCCGGCCGACGGAAGCGGGAAACAAAGCTGGGGCGCTCTTTCGCTTGACTCCAGCTTCGCTCACCGCCTTGCCGGATCGTGAATGTACGCGAAGGAAGGCCGATTTGCTTTGGGCCCCAACCTGCGCCGCAGGTGCAGAGGTTGGGATCGGAGCTAGTCTTTCATCTGTTCCGCGAGATAATTGGCAATGCTGATCGCCTCGATCGTGGACAATTGCGTCTCCAGAAAATCGGCGTGGGCCTCTTCGTCGTGCAACAGCTTTTCAAAAAGATCTTTGCTGCCGTTGTCTCCAACTTCACGGCAGACGCGGCTGGCATTGTTATATTTCGCAATCGCATCCAGCTCGTCTTTAAGGTCAATCTCAAACTGCGACTTGACGCCGGTTCCGGGCTGCGGCTTCAGAGGCACGTTTACCTGCGGCATGCCGTCAAGGAAAATAACGCGTTCAATCAAGTGCTCGGCGTGCATCATTTCTTCGATTGCCCTTTTCTTGATGATCGCCGACAGCCGGTTGTAGCCCCAGTTTCCTAACATCTCCGACTGAACCATGTACTGCACAATCGCCGTCAACTCGTCACTGAGAGCGGAGTTGAGTTCCTTGATTACAGTCTCGTTTCCTCGCATAAGTGCCTCCTGGAATCGCCAATAAGTAGCTGACTGGCAGCTTACAAGAAAAACCGCTTCTTAGACAAACGCCGTTACCTTTGCGTCACCGTCACTTGATCGTTTCCGACCACAACGGCATCGATATGGGCCGGCAGCGGGAAACGGCTGTCGAGTCCGACGTTGGGCCCGTATTTCGGCCGCAAGTAGTAATCGACGAGGAACTGCATGGCCGCCCGCGGCACCTTGATGCCATCGATCGTCACCGACTCGACAGTGACAAACCCTATGCCGCCGTCGCCGCCCGCCCGCGCCTCGACGGAAACGTCATGCACGCCCGTAAATAGCATCGCCATCAATGGGTTACTTATTCTTCGCGAGGCCGTCAGCCGGGCGAAGTCTATCCGCGCCGCCGCAGTCACCATCCCCGGTAAGCTGCTGAAGCGCGCACGCTGCACCGCATCGGGCAGAGCCACGCCTCCCTCCGCCAAATAGGCGTTGATTTCGTCGGCGGTTAGCACCGTGGTCTTCGGCTTGGGCTGTCGAAGCCGGCCATTCTCCGCTATATCTTGGAATTTTCGCTGTGCATCCTGGAAGGCGGCGCTATGGGAAGCTGCGCTCTGCAGACTTCCCTGCATGGGTCGAAGTTGCGATTGCAGGGCTAACGCCGTAGGCCTGCCCTCACCGTGCGCCAGCGCTGATAATGCCAGGAAAACTGCGATCGCAGCGGCCCGATTCATGGCTTCAGCGAAGCCTCGGCCGCGGGTGGCACTACCACCAACGGCTTTTGCATGGTGCCCCGGAGACGATAGGCCGCGCCCGTGTCACGCTCAAATTGCAGGGCAAGCTCGCTGCCCTTGATGGAACCGGCCACGGCAAAAGTGCCGCCGCTACTCTGCATCTTGCTGGTGGAGATTTGAAAACCGCCGTCCTTTAGCACGATGTGCCCGGCAAAGTCGGAAAACTGCAAAGGCGCATGGCCAAGCTGCACGTTGCGCCACGAGCCGTTGCGCCAGTCGAAATCGGAGTCGGCGCTGGCGGAATTCCAAATTTCCTGCGCCGTCCATCCGGACATCTTAATCTGATAGGCGCCGTTAATCACACCTGTTCCAAGCGCCGCATGGGTTATTCCCGCAAGCTGGCCGGCGGCGATATTTGCCACCGTTCCGCTGCCGGAATAAACCGGCTCGTCGCCGGTAAAGTCGGCTTGCCACTTTCCCGACTGGGTTCCGCCCAGCACTTCCGCGTTGATTTTGGTAAGCGTCAAATGTCCGGAATCCAGGGTGAATTCGGCACTCGCCTTGGTGGCTGCGAGCTGGCCCAGTTGTAATCTCTTCACCGCAACCCGGCCGGAGGCGCGCATCTTTGCCAAAGCGCTGGCCTCGCCGCCCGAGCCGAAAAATTTATACCAGGGGTGCCGCTTCATGCGCGGGTTGAGCAGCGTGTTCAGCTCTTCCACGTTGACGGTTTCCGCTTGCACGTCGAAGCCGGAGACGCAGGACGCTACGTCATCGCAGCGTCGTGGAAACTGCGCTTCCCCGGTAAAAACACTCTTGCCGATCTGCGCCGTAAGATTATGAAAAAGCACCTGGTTACCGGCCAGTGCGAGCTGCGCGGAGTGCATCTGCACCGGACCTGCAATGCCGGGAACTTCGGCCCTGGCGGAACGGATCTGCGCTTTGCCGAACGTCCCGACCCGGGTGCCGTCCCAATTCCCACTCAGCCATACATCCAGCTTGGCCGCTCCGAAGAGGCCGAAGCGAGGGCTGGCGACGCCGGTGGCTCGCGCCACCTGCAACAGGCGAGCCAACTCGGCGTCCCCCTGCACTTGCAGGTTGTAACCCCTGGCCGAAATCCATCCCGACGCGCTGGCTGGAGCAGCCCCGCCGAGGGGAATCGGCACCGGGTCGAAGTTAATCCGGTTCCGCTCCTGCTCAACCGGCGGTGCCGACCCGTGCTTTCGCCCTGCGTGCGCGGGCAATCCGGCGGAAAAGCGCAGCGTCCCCAAATCCAGATTTTTGCCCAGTGTCGTCGAGTGCAATACCAGTCCCGTGCCCTCGCCCGTGCCGCCCCATTTGCCCTCGCTGTCGCCTTCAGCCCGCTGCCCTGCAAAACTGGCATTGAAAACACCAGCGGCGGAGAGGTCGCTCGGCAGGTCAGCCTTGGCGTGCCGCCAGAGCGTGGTGATAGCGTTCGCCGGGATGTCCTTCGCGGTAACCTGCAGGTTGTAGGGCCGCAGCTTGGCGGGCGTCACTTCGCCGACTGCCTTCACGACACCGCGTTCGAACGGCATTTCGCAGTTCAGACCATGAATTGCCCGGTCTTGCGCGTGGAATATCCCCGAGCACTTCGCTTCCAGACGCAGTGGCTCGCCGCCAGCGATGTCATAGCGCTGGAAATCGCGCACACTGGCGGTACCGCTAAGCTGGAGTGCGGAGGCTGGACCTTCGAGCATGAGGTTGAGCAGGACGCCGCCACGCCAGCCTCGATCGCGTCCGTAGATGAGCTTGCTAATCTGCCCGAGTTGCCCGTTCGACCAGTTCAAGCGCACTTGCATGGGAGCGTCGCGCAGCAACTCGGCTCGTCGAAAGCTGGCATCGACCCGCAGCACTCCGGTGTCATTGATGGGAACATCGGTGCGGACAGGCTTGGCTTCCAAGTGCGTGCGCCACTCGTTTACGGCCGGACTCCACAGCTTAAAATCCGCGCCGGTCAGGGCGAACGCACTCTTTTCCTGGCCGAATTTAAAGTTGATACGGCCCGACTGCGCTTCGATATAAGGAAAGCGCGGCAGCCGCTGCGGAGCCGCCATGGTCGGCGCCGTTTTTGTCCGTGATGCCTGCCATAATAGCGATTCGAGGTTCCACTGGCCATCCGGACTGCGCACAAGGTTCAGGCTGGGATACTTCAAACGCAGCTGTGCGATCTCCAGTTGCCCTCGCCACAGAGAAGTTAAGCGAAGGGACGCGGTGACTTCCTCGGCCCGCAGGATAGGCTCATAACTGAACGCGGGATCGTCTCCCACCACCAGGTTCGCCAGATCGAACCCTGGTTGCGGCAGCAGTCGCAGGCTGATGCCGCCGAGCGTCACCGGCCGGCCCAGCGCACGGCTGATGGCGGCGGCAATGCGGGCCCGGTAGCGGCTCACGTTAATTAAAGGTGGCACCACTATCCCAATCAGAATCAGCGCCACCGCAATCGCCGGAACGCTTCTTTTCGAGAACCGGCGCTTAACGGGCGACGGCCGCGGCTCTACGGCTGGCACGACGCTCATCAATGCACCACTTTCAGCATCCGTGACCAGCGGGTCTGGTCGAAGAAATGGAAGATGATATGCACCAGGAATCCCACCCGGTCGGCAATGCTGTCTTTCTTGTACTGATTTGCCGGAGTCTGGAAAGACCAGTAAATGAACATAGGACGGCCGATGACGTTCTCCCTGGGAATAAAGCCCCAGTAACGGCTGTCGTAACTCACGTCACGATTGTCGCCCATGGCGAAGTACGAGCCCTCGGGAACCACCACGTCGTCGCCTTGAAGGTGCTGCCGGATGGTGAGCTGCCACTCGGGCGTGACCCCGGCACCCTCCATCAGCGAGACGGCCGGAAAGTTATCGCGGTACGCGTCTATGGTGCCATTGTGAATGACGTAAGGCTCTTGCAGCGGCTGCCCATTGCGGTAAACCACTCCGTTGCGCAGGTGGATACGGTCTCCGGGGACTCCTATGATCCGCTTCACTACGTAAAGACCAGCCTCGGCCGGCGAAAGAAAGACGACGATATCGCCGTGCTGGACCTGGCGATAGGGAATCAGTGGCATCCAGCTTGTCTTGGGCGCCAGCAACACGCGATCGACAAAGACGTGATCGCCAATCAGCAGGGTGTTCTCCATCGAGCTGGACGGAATCTCAAACGCCTGCAGGCAGAAGGTGATGATAAACAGACCGACAACCAGCACGGAGGCCAGCGACGCGATAAATTCCGCCGTGGTCTCTTCGCGCTTCTCCGCGGATTTCGTCCGCTTCGACGTTGACTTGTCCGTGGTCGAGTCTGCGGCGCGTTTTGCGACTTTCAATTTTTCGTCTGCCAAATTGCCTTCCTGCCGAGGTCCCCGACGGCGATCATGGCCGTTGCCGGGGCCGGATTACCCCGCGCCGCTTTCGCCGTGGACCGCCATCATTCCACCAGGCGCAACATTCGCCGCCAGCGTATACCCAGCCAGCGATCGAATATCGGACGTAGCGAGAAAAGTTTACCACCCGGCGGGGCCGCTTCGGCGGAGTCCTCGCCGTCCGGGACCTTGGCGGACCAGTAAATCAGCAGGGGACGGCCAATCACATTCTCTCGGGGAACGAAGCCCCAGTACCGGCTATCGAGGCTGTTATCGCGGTTGTCTCCGAGCACAAAGTAGCTGTTGGCGGGAACCACCAACTCTCCGTCGTGCACCAGCGCGCGCATCTGCCGCAACCAGCCAGGGGTGACGTCGTTGTATGGTGCCGGATTTGCCGGAAAGTTATCGCGGAATTCCTCGAACGAGCCGCGTCGGAAGCGCGCATAAGGCTCGGTCAAGGGCTGGCCGTTTACATACACTCGCTTGCTCTCCAGGTGAATGCGATCACCCGGAAGTCCGATCACGCGTTTGACGAAGTGCTCGGAAGGCTTCACCGGATAGTGAAACACCACGATGTCGTCTCGCCGTATCGGCCTGTACGGCATGAGGACATCCCACATACCGGGCGGGCCGTAATGCAACTTGTCAACCAGCAGGTAGTCGCCGACCAGCAGGGTTCGTTCCATCGACTCGGAGGGGATCTGGAAGGCCTGCACGACGAAGGTGATCACAAACAAGGCAATCACAATTGTCATCAGCAGCGACTGCGCCGAACTGGCCCACGCGGATGGGGCGGTTTTCCCGCGTGCGGGAGGCAAGTCAGACTGCGCTGATTCCGCCTGCGCGCCATTTGCTTCGACTGCTTGCTCGATGGCCGGCGCCGCTGAGCCGGCGCTGTCGGGCTCAGGCGGGTGTGGTTGATCGAATCCGCTCACTGCACCTCCGACATCGAGTTTAGCTTTTCCAATGCCACGCGCGCCGCATCTTGTCCAGCCCGTTTTTTTGTCATACCCTGGCCGCGCGCGGAAAATTCCACCCCGCCTGACGGGCCGGGAATCACAGCCTCCAGCGTGAATAGCTTCTTGTGATCGGGGCCCTCTTCGGAAATCAGCAGGTACTGCGGTTCGGGACGTCCCATGGCATGCAGCCGTTCCTGTAACTCCGACTTGTAATCCGGCACCAGCGACGCGGCGCCGTCTTGGCGGCGCTCCAACTCAGGATTCAACGCCCAGGTCAGCACAAAATCGCGTGCCCGCTCCAGCCCCGCGTCAAGAAACAGAGCGGCGACAACAGCTTCCAGAGCGTCAACCAGCAGGGCAGCCTTCGCTCGCCCGCCGCTCTTTTCCTCGCCGCGTCCCAGCCTCAGATACGCGCCAAGGTGCAACTCCCTTGCGGTATGAACCAGGTGGCGGGCGCTCACCAACTGGGCCCGCAACTTCGAGAGTTCCCCTTCGGTGTAGTGCGGGAAGCGCTGAAACAACTCCTGGCTGGTGATGAATCCGAGCACGGCATCGCCCAGGAATTCGAGCTGTTCATTGTCTTGGTTTCGCGAGGCCGTCAAAGGGTCAGCCGGCGGCAGGCATCCGTGGGAGGTCCCGTGCTCGCTCGCGTGAGAGCTGTGGGTGAGAGCCTGTAAAAGCAATTCGCGCTTCTTGAATGTGTAGCCGAGCTTGCGCTCAAGGTCGTCCGCGTCGGAGTGTTTCATGGGCAAATATTTATAACAGTTTCCGAGTTGGTGCAGGCGAAGCCCTGACCTGTCTTTGGATGCTTCTACTCCGCAAACCGCACTGAGAGCTATTCTTTCACAGAAGCACCACGGAACAAGCGCGCGTTGCCGGACGGCCGAGGTTTCCAGGATACCCGCGCTCCCGTCTGCTTCTTGGGATAAACCCCTTCACGTAATCAGTCTATCCCTTCACGTTAATCTTCGAGAACGAGAGGATCACTCGCCCGCTGGCCGGCTGTCCAAAGCGTGTGGCTGGTCTGAAGACGGTGAAGATCAGGATGTTCTTTAGCTCGGGCATCAGTGCGCCGGGGTTCTCCGGCGCGGACAGAATGCGATAGTCCTGGACCCTGCCATGGGCATCGACGTACGCTTCCAGGACGATTGAATCAGCGCTGCCGGCGCTCATGGTGGACAGAAACGGCGAAAAGGTCAGCGCCGGCGGGGTGTAAAGGCCGATGGGTATGTCGCTCATGCCACGCGCTGGCGCCGAAACCAGCACTTCAAGCAGCCAGCCAAAGGCGAGAATCGCCGTCACCGCGCCCGCCGTCGCCGGAATTACCAGGGCATTGAAAAGATCGCGCCAGCGATCCGCCCGCTTTCCTCGCGCGCTACGCGCCCGCGTGCCAACTCCCGGGCCATCGCAACTTGCAACTTCGACGCCAGCTCGGGAGGAGCTTTTTGCTGTCCCAGTGACGAGACCAATCTCCGTGAGGTGCTCAACGCCGCCAGTTCATCGCGGCACGCTTCGCATTGCCGAATGTGCCCGGCCGCGGCACGCATTTCTTCGTCCGTCATGGCGCTGTCCATCAAGGGCGACAACCGGGACTTCACTTCCGAGCACTTCATCGGTCTTACCTTAACTCTTCTAACCGCATCCAGCCGGATCCGCTGCCAAATGACGGTGATGTGAACCGCATTATTGTGCAGAATAGCAACCTGCGGAAGCGCCGGGTTGATGCCGTCCGGCCAGCTTCCTAACGGCTTATCTGAATTAGACACCGCGCGCGGAAATTATGTTCCTAGAATAGTTTGGCGGGATTAACGATTCGAGATTGCGCTATTGCGGCGGTGGCGGCTGCGCCGGCGGCGACGGTTTTGGTTTCTGTCGAGCGCTAGAATTCGGCCTGCTCGCCGCGTTGTCGTCCACGACAACTTTGGGAGGGCCGGACGGCTGAGCCTTAGGCTGACCTTTGAGCTGCGTCTTGAGCTTCGCAATCTCCATCGCCTGGGCTTCGGCCATGGATTCCAAGCGCTTTCCGAGCGCCGCACGTTCGGCCTCTAAGCTATTGATGTCGGCCGCCAGGCGCTCGAACTGGTCCTTGGGACCGAAAGCACCGGCTGACTCCGCAATCGAATTCAGCACCTTGGAGAGTGCGCTCAAGTTGCGGTACAGGCGAAATCCCGGAGCTATATTTTGCGGTGAGTTGCGCACCGCCGTAACGAAACTCGGCAGCGCAGCCGTCAAATTTCTCTGCACCGAATCGATATTGCCCTCCGCCTGCCGCCTGCTGGCCGAATCGGTCTTCCACTTCTCTACCCGCAACCTGCCTAATTCCAGGTTGATGCGCGAAGCCGACCCCTCAACCTGCTGCAATATGCCGCTCATCTCCGGATCGACGGCGGCTGACACGGCAGACGTTCCGGTCTGCGAAGCGCTGCCGGTGGACGCCACCTGCGCGACCAGAGCACAGCTCAACAGGCAGAAAAACACCGGAAGGCACCAAGGCCGGGTTCTCAATTCCTTCTCCTCGATTTAATCCGATTGCCCGATTGCCAGAATTTGCTACAAACAACCGCCAAAATGTTTCAGGCACACGCGTGTCAATTCGCTTCTTTTTGGATGCGGCCCTGTTCCGAAAAGCATGCTGGGGGCGATGGCATGCTCAAGACGAATGCCGGCTGCGTGCCGAAAATGTGCATCTCGATACTCATACTGAGTAATTGGAATATTTCTAGTCCATTCTGTTATGCGTGCCGGAATGCCCTCCGATTGCGAACTATCACGCTCCGATAACTATGGACAGATAATTGCACAGTGATTCAAACGAGTGCGCTCGCCCGCGGCAGCGAATCCCGTGGTTCGGGCACGTGTTTGAGCCGGTCGCGGGTCGCGGTTCAATCTCCATACTTCTCCTCCTTGGCAGCCCCGTTTGGCATCTTTCTCCGAACGGGGCTTTTTTTGACAACTTGGGACCAATCCGCCAGCCCGAAAGCCGACCCTTGCTTCCGGTCGCTCTTTCAATGCAGCGATTGTTTTATCGAGATTGGCTCTGGTAGCAGGTTTTCAGCGGACAACAAGTGCGCGAAAGAAAACTCTCTTATGCATTTCAGAGATGCACACCGGGAAGTGCGGATGTTGTAACTTCGACTAAGCAGAGGCCGCGCTGCTCTTCTTTTGCTGGAAACATTCACGACAGAGAACCGGGCGTCCCTGCGTCGGCCGGAAAGGAACTGTAGTTTCCTTGCCGCAGCCCGAACATACCGTGCGGGTTTCCACCTTCGGTGGCGCCGCCTGTGTTCCTCCTAGCGCATGTCCCCGTTTTGCCTTGCAGACCTTACAACGTTTGGGTTCGTTCTTAAATTGCTTATCATGGAAAAACAGTTGCTCTCCTGCTGTGAAAACGAAATCTGCACCACAGTCAACGCACTTGATGACCTTATCCTGGAATTCCATGGATCGCCCCTTTCAGCCCATACGCGCACTTCGAAATTCATTCCACAACTTCGAAGTCATCGCTACTCCCTAGGTCCGGCCCGTTAACTTCTATAGTGACTGCGCAATCTATATCGAAGACAATGCAATCCGGGTTGCCTGGGCCAGCTACAGAAGGCCCTGGAAGTCACAATTCCCGGCGAACGTCAACACCTCCCGAGCAAAAGCTCGGTGTTAGCTTACCGTAACTTTCATTGCTTGGCTCTTAAAATTAGCAATTTCAAATGAGCCGATGCTGATTTTGTACAGGAGCCGGGTGGCCATTTGACCCCGACGAGGGTTTTCCTGCGCTGACTGTGCCGACCTAAGTTGTTGTATGGAGAGCTATTACCGCATTGTTTACAAGACAAGCGCAAGCCAACAGTCCCTTAGAAGTTCAGTCGGTCCTGCTACCCCATAAGTGGTAATCACAAGTCGATACAAACGCCGAACCATGCCTCGAGAAAATTATGACTCCATTCAGGAATTCACCCTTGGATTAAGTCAGAAACTGCCTTAACGTGCATGCGTCGTTGCTGCACCAGTATCCGAGGTGAGGGAAAATATGGCATGCAAGAAATGTGGCCCGAAGGCCAGCAAAGGCGCTAAGACTAAGGAAGCCGCGCCGGTAGTTCCTCCAGTGGTTGAGGCTGCGCCCGCAAAGAAAAAGAAGTAATCCCGAGCACGAGGCAGTCACGTTGCGGTGGCCGCCTCGTTTTGTCTTCTTATCTTCCGTTCTGTTCAATTTTTCCCGTCGATGCGCGCTGCGATGTCCTCGCTACTTTTGCCCTTCGAGGCGTGCCACCTTCGATGTAGAACTTTTGTTTTGAAATGTCTTTCGCGCTCAGCAGCTCGCGCCGGAAGCGAGGGGTCTGAGTAGAAATTCGCCGGCCCGCACGCCGCGTGTGTGACTGGAAACGCGCGGGCGGCGTATGATACTTGGCGGACCTGGAATGCTGGGCACCGGCATGGTTTCCGGTTGTGCCGGATGCCCGGATTCGGGCCGAGTGTCAGGAGAAAGGATCGTATGCAGCGAATTGGCAGTGCACACTGGCAGGGCGGACTGAAAGACGGCAAAGGCACGGTTTCAACCGCCAGCGGAGTTCTGAAAGAGACGCAGTATTCATTCGCCACACGTTTTGAAAGCGGCATAGGAACCAACCCCGAAGAGCTGCTGGCCGCGGCCCATGCGGGCTGTTTTTCCATGGCGCTCTCGGCGCAGCTCGATGCGGCTGGAATGAAAGCCCAGAGCATCGATACCCGGGCGACCGTTTCCCTGGAGAAAGTGGACGCCGGTTTTGCCATCACCACCATTCAGTTGGACCTGACAGTTAAAATTCCCGGCGCGGACCGGGAAAAATTCGAGCAGGCGGCTAATAATGCCAAGGCGGGCTGCCCGGTTTCGAAGCTGTTCGCCAACAACGCCAAGATCACGCTGACCACCCATCTCGAATCGTAAGCGCCCGTCGCTGAACGGCAAGGCCATCCTCAGGGATGGCCTTTTCCTTTCGGCGGGTGGCAAACGTAGCTCGCTCTCCCACATCACACCTAAGTACGCCAGTTCCGGTGAGCTCCGGAATGATTTGAGGAAAGAGGGCTACGGTATCTCTGCCGTGCTCGACGGGGAAAGCGCATGGATGGTGGGTTGTGAAGATTACGATTTTCGGGCTGACGCTCTCTTCCTCGTGGGGCAACGGACATGCGACGCCTTACCGCGCGCTCTTGCGGGCACTCGGGCGGCAGGGTCACAGGGTTACGTTTTTCGAGAAAGACACCGTGTACTACGCCCTGCGCCGCGACTTCAATTCATGCGCCTATTGCGATCTCATTATCTACGACAATTGGGAAGACGTTCGCAGCCGCGCCTTGCCGGAAGCCGCCGAATCGGAAGTGGTGATGACGGCATCTTGGCGCGGATGAGCGCGCAAGCCCGTGAGCGCACGCTGGACGAGCACACGGGCGAGCATCGCGCCCGCGAGATGTTAGACTATTTCGAAGAAGCGTTCGCCATGCGGCGCGGGCGACTGCCGGCGCCACGGCGGCAAGCACAGCCATTAGAGAGAGACCGCCCGCAGAGCCCTGCGACACGGGCATCGGCGCGTTGTGGGATGGAGGGAGTTACCTCGTGATCGGAATTATTCCGGCGGCGGGCGCCGGACAGCGCATTCAGCCGCTTGGTTGCTCTAAGGAACTGTTGCCGGTTGGCTCGCGCATGGTCGAGGGCGTCGAGCGGCCCAAGGCTGTTTCCGAGTACCTTGTCGAACGCATGATCGCCGTCGGCGCCGAGCAGATCTGCATGGTGATTTCCGCCGAGAAGAGCGACATCGTCACGTCAGCATAGGCTTTGGCGACGAAGCCAATCCGGCAGTGGTCACGGCCCAGGTTAACGATGCCATCAGCCGTGGGATTGATGGCTTCATCGTGGACCGGTATGGCCCTCAGAACACGCATCACAACACCGCCACGCTGAACGTCAAAGCGGCAGCGGAAGCGAGCTCGAAATTCGAGTTTGCTATCTGCGAAGATTCCGGCTCCTTGAGCGGTGCCTCCGACGTCACCACGAAGTTGCTCAGCGACATTACAGTATATGGCCGACAACTATTTCAGCTCGCCGCGTTATCTGCGCTCGAACGGACGGCCGGTCGTGGCGTTCTTTCTGAACACGTCTTTGGCGATCAATTGGGCAACGGTCCGGGCCAGTGCCGCCGGCAATCCGCTGTTCATTTTTCGCAACTCGGGAGGCTTCACGGATACGGACTCCGATGGCAGCTTCGCCTGGGTCGGCATTACCGGCACAGCCACGGACATGGGGCTGAGCTATTTGGATGGTTTTTATCAGGCAGCGCTCTCGCACTCGTCCGAGCTAGGCGTTGGTTCAGGGTACAAAGGTTTCAACGACACGCTTGCGTCATGGGGAAAGGATCGCATCGTCGATCAGCAATGCGAGCAGACATGGCTAGCGACCTGGGCCGAGGCCGGCAAGTATTATTCCACGTCCACCCAACTGCCTTTTCTGCAAATTCCCACCTGGAACGACTACGAAGAGGGGACGGAAATCGAATCGGGCATTGACAACTGCGTGACTATCTCCGCCGCGCCGGCCCAGAGTTCCGGGGTGACGGTAACCGCCCCGGTGAACAGCTCAACTGTGAGCAATCCGGTAAAGGTGATTGCCAAGGCGATTGCCGCCAAGTCGGCGAAAATCACGGCGATGAAGATTTACGTTGACTCCGTTTCGAAGTACTCGGTGAATGCCGCCAGCATCAACACCACGTTGACCCTGAGTTCGGGAAAACACAACATGACGGTGCAGGCATGGGATTCGGCGGGGGTGATCTACAAGACGAATGTGAGCATCACAGTGAAGTGATTCCCTGGGCAAAACTTAAACGTCGTTTTTGCGACGATGACTGAATCTCTGGGCAGGATCGCAAGGTCCCGCCGTTTCTTTTGAAATGTAAGCGCCACGAACGCGGAGGCAACGGCTCAGGCTGGCGGCGCGCGGTGTGCAGCACAGATTGACCGCTGTGCGCCGATATCGTTACAATCTTGTTGCACGCCTGAAGTGACCGGGTGGCCCGCTGAGGGCCGAGCCCGATGCAACCCCCCAGGGCAAGCCATTTGGCGGACGTCCGGGGTTGCGAAGTGCCGAAGTGGCGGAATTGGCAGACGCGCATGGTTCAGGTCCATGTACTCGCAAGGGTGTGGGGGTTCGAGTCCCTTCTTCGGCACCAAAAGTTTTGATTCCCCGTGTAATGAGCAACTTGCACGGGGAATTTTCGTTTCGCGGGCTGCTGAAAAACTCTTCTCCGAGGGTGTCATCCTGAGCGAAGCCGGGGTCCCCAGCAAGCGCTTCAGTTGCGGTTGCTGGGGTGGAGAAGCGAAGGATCTGCTGTTTGCGCACGCTGAAAATAAAGCAGATCCTTCGATCGCCAGCCCCAACAAGCCAACAACGGGCTTGTCGGGGACCCCGCGCAAAATCGGCGCGACCTCAGGATGACACTTCCATGAGTTTTTCAGCAGCCTGTTAGCGCGTTTTTCGCGCGATTTTCAATGCCAGGGGAACGGACCTGCCGGAGCTGCGCACGCTTCCCGGGAGTTACGCTTTCGGAATGATCGTGGGCACCGCGCCTGCCTTGTCGCCGACATGCACGGGCTCCCAGATGGCCGCCAGCGGCTTGATGTCAAAATAAGTAAATGATCCCTGCCGCTCTGCCGGACCGTATCGGCCGCTCTGCATGCAGGCAAAACCTTCCGCTTCCAGATGTTCGGCGATTTCGTCCACATCGTCAACCAGAAAATTCAGGTGGTGCATTCCCTCGCCATGCTCTTCGATCCAGTCAGCGTAAATCGAGGGCCCTTCCAGCGGCTGCAGCAATTCAAGCTGCACGCCTCCCACCTGTGTCAAGGCTAATCTTTCCCGGGCACAAACCGGCTTGCCATGATATTTCCTGTCGTAGATAAACGGGGCTTCCCAGTCGAAGACCGTCCAAGGGCCTATGCCTAAAATCTTCCAGTAATTCTCAGCCACCAGTTCCAGGTCTTTCACCACGATGCCGATCTGGTTGATCTTTTTACAGGTAATCTTCGCCAGACTCGCTTCGCTTGCAGGTGGAAAAATCTTCGGCGCCGCGCCTGCTTTGTCCCCGACATGCACGGGCTCCCAGATGGACGCAAGCGGCTTGATGTCAAAATAAGTAAATGATCCTTGCCGGTCTGCAGGACCGTATCGGCCGCTCTGCAGACTGCGAAAACCTTCCGCTTCCAGCAGTCCGGCGATTTCGTCCACATCATTGACCAGGAAATTCAGGTGGTGCAGTCCCTCGCCGTGCTCTTCAATCCAGTCGGCGTAAATCGAGGGTCCTTCCAGCGGCTGCAGCAATTCAAGCTGCACACCTCCCACCTGGGCCAGGCCTATCTTTTCCCGGGCACAAACCGGCTTGCCGTGGTATTTCCTGTCGTAGATAAACGGGGCTTCCCAGTCGAAGATTGTCCAAGGGCCTATGCCTAAAATCTTCCAGTAATTCTCAGCCACCAGTTCCAGGTCTTTCACCACAATGCCGATCTGGTTGATCTTTTTACAGACAACCTTCGCCGGACTCGCCTGTGCCACGAACATTACCTCCGCGCCCTAAATTGTTGTCCGCGAAATATACGGCCAATCACCAATGCTGTCAACTGGCGGGCCGTGCCTTCAAGGGACGGGGGACATTCGCGATATCCAAAGTTCCTCTCCGAAACTTCTTGACAGCCGAAAAGGCGAAAAGTATATTCGGGCGATTCCTTATTCGTATCTGCCGAGCCAAACTGTAGCTTCCAGACGTGTCTTGGCCGGTGGAATTCAAAGCGCAGCCGAAACCCTAAAGTCAGAGCCTTAATTGGAGTAGCTGCAAGCGGCGATCATACATATCGACTTGAAGGGAGACGAAGGTTTGATGACCAAGCAAAGAACTGTCATCTGGGTGCTAGTTGTGATGTTGTGTGCCGCCGCCTCGGTCTTTGGGGCGCCGGTCAAGGTCGGCTGCATCGAATCGCTGTCGGGTCCGCAAGCCTCCACCGGACTACCCTACTGCAGGGCCGTGCATTACGGAATCGACAAGATTAACGCTGCGGGGGGATGGAACGGGGAGAAAATCGAGGTTGTGGAATACGACAATCAGGGAGGAACCGGAGGCGCGGCCGATAAGCTGAAAGCGGCCATTGCCGACGGCGTCCAAATCATTGTCCAGGGTGCATCGTCCGCGGTATCGGGCCAGCTTACGGAAGATGTTCGCAAGCACAATCTGCGCAATCCCGGCCACGAGATTATGTTCATGAACGTGGGCGGCGAGGCGAACGAACTCACCGGCGAGAAGTGCCAGTTCTACCATTTCCGTTTCTGCACCAATGCGCAGGTCCGCGTAAAGACCCTCGTGATCGCGATGAAACAGGCCCACGCGCTCGGCACCAAGGTGTACGCGATGAACCAGGACTACTCCTGGGGACGGGACATGGAGAAGGCCATCATCGACAACGAACAGCTGGGTGGCTATCAGGTAGTGGGCAAGATGCTGCACGAGGTGAATAAAATTCAGGATTTCACGCCTTATGTGGCGAGGGTAAAAGAAGCGGGCGCCCAAACGGTAATCACGGGAAATTGGTCAAACGATTTGCTGCTGTTGATGAAGGCTGCTCACGAATCGGGCCTGAAGGCGCGCTTTGGCACTGACTTCCTCGATCAGCCTGGCAACCTGGCGAATGCTGGTGAAACTGCTTTGGGCTTTTATATCTCGCACCCATTTGATATCGAGGCGGCCGGCAAAGAGGGTGAGCAATTTGCGGCGGATTACAAGGCCAAAACCGGCAAGGTGCCGGTTTACGTCGAACCGCAAACGGTGTTCGCTATGAGCATGCTGGGGCAGGCGCTGAAGTCGGTGAAGCCGGTCAATGGCAAATTGGAGGTGAAAGCGCTCGCCAAGTCTATGGAAACTACGAGGGTTCACACACCCATGGGCGAGGAATACATGCGTGCGGCTGATCACCAGGTGCAGATACCCATGGTGGTTTCCACGGTCAGTAAGGATGCCAAGTACAAAGTGGACGATACGCAAATGGGTTTTAAACCGATCAAGAAGTTCACTGCCGAGGAGGCATCCGTCCCGCCACAGGCCAGTTGCAAGATGCAGCGGCCCGATTGATTGAGCGCAATCGCTCGTGAAGGCTTGGGGCTTGCCCGCGAATGAACGCAGGCCCCATGCCTTGCCTGGAGACAATCCGTGGAGTATTTTGTGGTATCGCTGCTCAACGGTGCCATTTACGGCCTGCTGCTGTTTATGGTCTCGGTGGGGCTGACCCTCATTTTCGGAATGATGGGCGTTCTGAACTTTGCCCATACGTCGTTTTACATGGCGGGCGCCTACATCGCCTTCACGCTGGCGAAACCGCTGGGTTTCTGGCCTGCTATCCTTATCGCGCCCCTGCCCGTGGGTGTTCTCGGGGTTGTGGTGGAGCGCTATTTCCTGCGCCGCGTGCACCGGCACGGGCACGCCCATGAACTGCTTGTTACCTTCGGCTTATCGTTGATTATTGCCGAACTGGTTAAGCTGTTTTACGGCAATTATCCCGTGGATTATCACGAGCCCGCGTCGCTGAACTTTGCGGCGTTCCATATTTTCGGCAGTGACTATCCTGCTTACCGGGTCTTCATGGGCGCGGTCTCGTTGCTCATGTTCGGCCTCGTATATTTGTTGCTCACCCGTACTCGTGTCGGCATTATTGTGCGTTCGGCCATCTACAAACCCCGCATGGCCGAAGCTCTGGGGCACAATGTGCCACTCGTCTTTATGGGTGTGTTCGGCGTCGGCGCCATGCTCGCCGGACTCGCCGGAGCCGTCGCGGGCGCCTTTTATACGACCAGTCCTTCCATGGCGCTGGATACAGGGGTGATCGTATTCGTCGTGGTGGTTGTGGGCGGTCTTGGCTCGCTCGAAGGCGCGATGATTGCATCCCTTTTGATCGCGCTTCTTTCCTCTTTCGCGGTGGGCATCGATAAGAGCCTTGCTGACCTGTGCGCCTTGTTTGGGGCGCGCGCGTGGGCCGAACATGTAGGTGGGTTGATGACTCTGAATATTTCCAGCCTGGCGGGAACGATTCCTTTCATCTTGATGCTGCTGGTCTTGATGCTGCGTCCGTCGGGTCTTATGGGCGAAAAGGGCTAAGCGACGTGAAATTGCTGCGCTTACCGCTTGCTCTGGTGGCACTGCTCGTCCTGCCGGCGGTTTTGTCGCCTGCTCTGCTCAACGCGGCGATTCAAATGTTAATTGCCGTTTTGTTCGCATCCGCGTTCAGCTTGCTAAGCGGACAGGGAGGGATGCTTTCCTTCGGTCACTCGGCTTATTTCGGTATCGGCGCCTTTGCGACGATGCACGCGATGGGAGTCTCCGGCGCCGCCAGTGTGCTGCCGACTCCATTGTTGCCGCTGGCCGGTGGATGCGGCGGGTTCCTGCTGGGAGTGGTGGCGGGCTGGTTCTCAACCCAGCGCAGCGGTGTGTATTTTTCCATGATCACGCTCGCCCTCGCCGAGCTGCTGCAAGCGCTTGCGCCGCATCTGTCAGGGTTCTTCGGCGGCGAAGCGGGAGTTTCGTCGATGCGCATGCCAGCCTGGGGGCTTAGCTTCGAAAGCGTCACGCAGGTGTATTACCTGACGTTGGCGTGGGTGGTTCTGTCGCTCGCATTCCTGTACTTTTACACGCGAACACCAGTAGGGCGGCTCACGCTCGCCTTGCGCGAGAATTCACAGCGACTGCGCTTTCTAGGCTACGAGGTGCATCGTCTGCGCGTGCTTGTCTTCGCGATTTCGGCGATGTTTTCCGGGATTGCAGGCGGGCTTTTGGCGGTGAGCAATGAGACCGCCAACTATGTGCTGTTCGACATGCACCTTTCAGCCGAGGTCGTGCTGAACACTTACATCGGCGGCGTCAACTTTTTTCTCGGGCCCGCGCTGGGAGCCGCCGTGATGACGTTCTTCGGTTACGCGGTCTCGGACCTGACCCGCTCATGGCTGCTATACCAAGGCGTACTGTTCGTATTGGTGATGATGTTTATGCCGTCCGGGGTGACGGGGCTGCTCCCGTGGTGGTCAGGACGCAGGGCCAGGCATTCCATTGGAGAGCTCTTGCCCGCGGTTGTTGCTACATTGATCGCGGCTGTTTTTGTCGTTGCCGGCTCCGTCTTCACCGTGGAATTTGTCCAGCGAATTTTCGAGGAGGAGTATCGCGCGCTCTCGGCCGTGGCTGGCGCGGAGCGCTGGCCCCCCTTGACGGTGTTTGATCACAGTTGGTCGCCGATCGCTTTGTCCACCTGGGCGGTTCCAATCGCCCTTTTCGCCGCCGGCGCGCTGGCCGGCAAAGCCTCGAGTTTTTTGTGGCGACGTCTGGATCGTGAGAAAGATGCCGAGCTGTCGATCGACGAGGAAATGTCGCCGCCCGGGAGAGAGTTAAGCGAAACAACCAGGAATGGTGAGCCTTTGAAGGTTTCGCCGCGGGCGTTGAACAAGGTGGAGGAGAAATGAACGCCGGCGAGCCTATCCTTTTGCTGCGCGATGTGCACAAGTCATTTGACGAAGCGCATATCATCCGGGGCGTCAACCTGAGCGTTGGAGCCGGAGAACGACATGCTCTGATTGGACCAAATGGCGCGGGCAAATCGACCTTGTTTCATCTTATCTCCGGCCATTTTGCGCCGAGCAAGGGACACATCATTTTTGGCGGCAAAGAGATCCAGGGCATGACGCCGCAACGCATCAATCATCTGGGGCTTGCCCGCTCTTTTCAGGTCACGAATATCTTCGCCGGCCTCAGCGTCTTTGAGAACCTCCGGCTGGCGGTGATGCAGCGGCGCGGCGTGCAATATACGTTGTGGAGGCCGATCGACCGCTTCAGAAGGATTCGTGAGCAAACCGAACAGCTCATGGAACGGTTGCGTCTCGAGGCGCGTCGCGATACGCCGGCGGGCGCACTGTCGTACTCCGAACAGCGCTCGCTGGAAATTGGCATGACGCTCGCGTCCGATCCCAAGATGATCCTGCTTGACGAGCCGATGGCCGGCATGTCGCGGGAGGAGACGGGCTACACGAAATCGCTGATCCTTGAACTTACTCGTGAACGTACGCTGCTGATCGTCGAGCATGACATGCAAGTCGTATTTTCTTTGAGCGACCGGGTCAGCGTTCTTGTCTACGGAGAAGTGATCGCCAGCGGCGCGCCGGAGCAGATTCGTAATGACAGGCGTGTGCAGGAAGCCTACCTCGGCGAGGAGGTCCGTGCATGAATGCCCCGCCGCAAGCTCCTTTACTGCACGTACAGGATCTGCACGTCCATTATGGGAAGAGCCACATCCTGCAAGGCGTGACCTTCGAGGTCGGCAAGGGAGAAGTCGTAAGTCTGCTCGGGCGCAACGGCTCGGGTCGGTCCACTACGCTGAAGGCGATCATGGGACTTGTGCCCCCGTCAGCAGGACACGTTCGGCTGAGCGGCCGTGACTTGTCCGGCGCGCGTCCTTACACGGTGTGCCGCTCGGGAATCAGCTTTGTACCGGAGGAGCGCGAAATCTTCGCCAATCTCACGGTGGACGAAAACCTGCGAATGGGCGAACAGTCGCCCCGCCAGGGTGCGCCTGCCTGGACCAGCGCGGAGATGTTCGATTACTTTCCGCTATTGAAAGAGCGCCGCAAGACCAAAGCTGGAAACCTCTCCGGAGGCGAACAGCAGATGCTCACGATTTGCCGTTCTCTGCTGGGAAATCCAGAGCTTCTTCTGATTGACGAGCCGACCGAAGGCCTCGCTCCCAAGATCGTCGCAGTCGTGCGGGACGCAATTCGAGACATTCACCGGCGCGGAGTCTCGGTCATTCTCGTAGAACAGAAGCTTACGATCGCGCTTAAGGTTTCCACCCACGTATGCGTAATGGGGCACGGCCGCATCGTCTTTCGCGGCACGCCTGGCGAGCTCACCAACAGCCCCCAACTGCTGAAAGAATGGCTAGCCGTATGACTACCTCAATGCATATTGACGAGCGGCGAAGAGCGTCTGTAAGGGCGAGGTGGACGCTACCGTTGTCACCATCCTGTGCGATACCGGAATGAAGTATCTCAAGACCTACGGAAGCGAACTGAGCAGAGGAGAAGTTACTGTTCGTGGAGCCGAAAAGTAACTCTCCTCATGGCAATTGACCGGCTACCCATGCCGTCCATGTCCGCCGCTGCTATGTCCGCGAGCCACGTGGCCGCTACCACTGCTGTGACCTCCGCCGCCACTCGAGTGACCGCCGGAGCGCGCGAATGATCCGCGATTCATCGGTTCCCGCGGCATCGTAACTCGCGGGGGGCCGCCGCTGAAATGGCCATTGTTGCCCGGGGGCCGGTTAAAACTTGCCGAAGGATGGTTGATTGCTCCGCCTGGACGTCCGCCGTAACCGCCAGCACCACGGTAGCCGGCGTTTGGCTGGCTCACGCCGCTCGACCGATAACTACTTCCGCCAGCACGGTTGAATGCTCCAGTGGAGCGTGGGTTAGCTCCCCGCGTCGCGTAGTTAGGACGCGAAGCGCCGAGTCCGCCATAGTTTCCCGCCGGTCGGCTAAAGCTTGCCGAAGGACGGCCGCTTACTCCGCCAGGGCGTCCGTAGTTGCCAAGCCTGTTCTCGCCAACCGCGCCACGGTAGCCGGCGTTTGGCGTTCCGCCCGGACGGTTGAATCCACCATGCGATGAATAGGCTCCACGCGCGGCATAGTTCCGGGACGGGCCGCCCGGACGGTTGAACCCGCGGTTGATTACCGTCGTACTGTGCGTAAAGTAGTTGGTGCGGTTGTAGAAAATGGCGTGGTTTTGCCATCCCATTCCCCAATGGCCCCATCCCCAGCCCCAGTGAGAGAAGAAGCCAACCGCTGTTGCAACTCCGAAGCCGACCGCCAGCCCGCCCCAGAAAGATCCGTAAGCCGGAGCGTAGTAATAGCCCGGATACACGGCGATCGGCGCGCCGTAGACCGTCCAAGGATCATACGTCGGAACGTAAACTACGGTAGGATTAGCCGGCACAATCGTAATTGCGCCACTATCGTTGCTTACCACCTGCTGTGGCGTACTCTGCAACTGACCTCCTGCTTCCGCATTCTGGCGCAGCGCCTGGATAGAATCCATCACATCTTGCGGCTGGTTGTAGTAGGCGTTGCCCAGGTCTGTTGTCCACTGAATGTTGCGGTCCATTTGCGCCAGCACCGCCGGAAACGCCGTAAGCGCCTTCACGCTCGGGTCCCAGTTCTGGTTTTCCGCATCGGCGGCAATCTGCTGCGGGGGAGCGTTGCCCTCTGCCCGCAACCAGCGATCCGCTTCCACCACCTGGGTGGGATAAGTTGCCGCCGCAAGAACCTGGGCTACCAGCGCATCGGGATAGAGCGCAATTGGCGCCACTAACTGGTCCAACTGGTCAGCAGACATGGGCTGCTGCGATTGCTGGCCGTAGTCTGCACCGGAGTCTGCAAACGCCTGACCCTGCCCGATCGGAATCATAATCATCAGGGTGCTAAGGACGGCCACCAGGCCCTGCCGGGTCCATCGTCCAACTCTCTTCCGTGTGACTGCCAAATGCCGCAGCATCTCTCCAGGCCATCCGCTAGTACCTTTCATAGTTCCACCCCCTTGAACTCCGCCTCGTGGCCCCATTCATTCAATCGAACCCGGTCCGCGACGCGTAGTTTCGCGGATGGTAACGAAGCCAGCTCACGCCCCGCATCCCGCAATTACTCTGCTTCCGCCGAGACTTTCTTTGCCTTGAGGCAGGCTTGTTGACTTGGCGGCGCAACCCTAACCCGAGCCTTACGCCAAGGTAGTAAAGCGAAGTAGCAAGCAGTTAGACAGCATATCCGGTTTTTTCCCAAGCTGAGCGGACAACCGGTGAGGAAGAGGTCGCATCTCCAAACATGTTGGAGCCGCGCAAGTCCCCAAGTTTAAACCCAGTTCCCATCACAAGAGCAACACTGATAGGAGATGAAACATGACAAAGCCTACCCATGAACAGGCACAACTTAATCTGCAGCTCTACGAAGAGCGCCGCGAGGCCCGGCTACGGCAGGCGCGCGACTGGTTTTTCAAGAATTATTTTGTCGACAGTATGGACGATTCGATGCGAATCGCGGCGCCCGGAACGGAAGAAGGCACGTACGTCATGATGGTGTTCGGTTATTGGGAGCAAGCCTGTGCGTTGCTCAACTACGGTCTGCTCCACGAAGACCTTTTCTTTGAAACCAGTGGCGAGTTCTTCGGAGTTTGGGAGCGAATCAGGCCCGTGATCCAGCAGGGCCGGGAGATGTTCTTGAATAAGCAGTTCCTCGCCAACCTGGAAAAAGCTGCGAACCGATACGAACGCTGGATTGAGACCCGCTCACCTGGCCATGTCGCTGCTATGCGCAAATTCGGGGAACAGATGCGCAAGAAGTGGGAGAAAGCAGCCTAAGAGCGATGCTTGTGAGTCGATTGTCAGCGGACCTGCGACGGCCGGGGCGCGTGCTTCCGGCGTTGCAGGCGAGTGGTACGTGCGTTCAGGTCCGGCAGTACCACGCCCCAACGCCTTAGCGCTGAGCCAGGCGGCGAGCTGTTTTCAGCTTGTGCATGGGGATGGACACTGAATATCAGAATTCGCCTTCCGCATAAGACTCCTTAGCAGAGGAGTGCTTTCGAGGTGGACCAGGAAAGGGCGCATTCCGGGCTGCCATCGCCGCGCGTCCGCGGGCGAATGCCTGCTTACGCGATGACGGGGAGGACCTTGCGCAAAGTTTCCGAAACTTCCGCGGCCGATAGTCCGACCGGGCACGAGAACTCATCCATTTGCATCTTCTGTTTCCCCGGTGTCAGCCGTCCCTGAGCCACCCCCAAAGCCATCGCCTTGGGAGTCAAGGTCACATCTTTCCATGATTGCCGGTCCGCCAAGCCCGCGCAGGACTCGTAGCACGATCCGCAATTAATGCATTTCAGCAGGGAACCGGCGCCTTGCTCGCGTATTGCCGCGCGGCCGTTGTCGAGCAGGATGACGTGCACTTCCTTGGGTCCGTGCATGCCGTAGGCCATGCGGAACTCGATGTCCGCGGTACGGCTGGGACCGGCGATAAAGGAAACATAGGTGGGCGTGATGCGGCCCGCTCCGAAAACGGACGCAGCCTGGACAACCGCGACGGCATCTTCGGCGGAGGCCACCACTTCCTCGATCCCAGCCACAGCCACGTGCTTGTAGGGCAGGTTGCTTACCGCCCGCACATTACCCTGGTCTTCAGCCAGCACCAGCACGCCGTTTTCAGCCACCACACAGTCCACGCCGGTGACGCCGTAATCCGACTTGATAATCCGTTCCCGGACTTTTTCCTTCGCCGCGCGACTCAACTCCGTCGCCGTCCTTGCATCACCCTCACCGGTAAAACGCCGCAAACCGTCCTCAAGCGCCTCCCGGGGCTGATCCAGGAGCGAAAAGTGCGGATGGCCGCAGCCGGGCACTCCCAATTCCTTCTGGACCACTTCTTCCAAGCTCGTCAGGTTCACCTTGACCTTGCGCTCACCCATCAGCTTATCGAAGCCGATTTCGGCCAGAACACTGCTCTGCGCCCGGCAAACCTCGACTTCATCTTGCACCAGGTCGCGAAGAATCGCCGCCGCTTCGGCCGCGTTCTTGGCCATATAAACCTTGGCGAGTTTCCCCTGCAAGGTTTCCTGCGCCATTCCGATCAGCTCGGGCAGTTTGGCGACCGTGTTTTCCCTCACGGTGGTGACTTGGGCGACAAGATCACGCCTCTCGGGGATCAGCCCTTGGCGGAGATTCGCGATTTCCTGCAAGCGGCTCATTTCTCTTCGCCCCCGTTCTTCCGATAAGCCTCGGCTAGTAACTCGACAATGTGCATCACCTTCTGCTGGCCGCCGGCGTGATAAATGCCGTCTTTCAAGTGCAGCACGCAACCGGGACAAGCGGCGACCACGCAGTCGGCGTTGCTGGCGGCGACTTGCTTGATCTTGTCGTCATTGATCTTGCGCGACAAATTGTAGTAAGACATGCTGAAGCTGCCGCCGAAACCGCAGCAAGCGTTCGGCTCCTTCATCTCGACCAGTTCCACGCCGGGGATGGATTTCATCAGTTGGCGCGGCTCTTCCGTCACCTTCAATCCTCGCGCCAGGTGGCAGGAATCGTGATAGGTAAGCTTGCGCGGCGTCCCGGCCTCGGGAGCCTCGATGCCGAGCACCTGCACCAGGTACGAGCTGATGTCAATGGCTTTGCCCGCCATCTCTCGCGCCTTCTCGGCCAGCTCCGGCTTGGCGTCGAGCAACCTTGGCCACTCCTGCGTCACCGTAGTAGCGCAAGTCGGGCAGATGAACAGCAGATGATCGAACTTCTCGCGCGCCAGCATCGCCAAATTGCTCTGTGCCATGGCGCGCGCATCCGCTTCGTCGCCGCTTTGCAGGGCGGGAATGCCGCAGCAAGTTTCCTCGGAGAAGGTGATGACCTCGACGCCTTGGTTCTCCAGCAGCTCCAGCAAGCTCACGCCCAGATCGGGCCGTATGTAATTGACCACGCAACCGGCAAAAAATGCCACGCGCTTCCCGGTTTTGGGCGCCGGCTGCTTGCGCTGTTTCACAATCTGTGAAAAACTCCGCTCCGCCAGCAAGGGCACCAGACGGTCCTCCGGCAGATTTTCCGTGGGGAAACGAAGCTTGGCCATGCCGTCGCCGACGGCGCTCAGACCGAGAGACTGCAAGGACTTCGCCAGCTTGACCCAGCCGGGCAGTTTGCCGGCCGAAAGTTCCCGGAACGCCACTCTCTTGCCCACCGGCAGGCCATGCTGCTCGGTGAGGACGGCCCTGAGACGCGCAATCATGGCCGGCGTCTTGATGCCGACGGCACACGCTTCCACGCAACGCTTGCAGTCGATGCAGAGAGACAGTCCCGCTTCCTCGGCCTTCTCCAGATACTCATGCATCGCCGTGAACACGGCGCCGCGTCCGCCCAGATATTTGTAGCCGAATTTTTCGCCGATGGCCGAATAGACAGGACAGAAGTTCAGGCAACTGCCGCAATTGATGCAGTAGAGCGATTCTTCGAAGCCCTGTTCGAGCGCCTTTTCCCGGCCGGCCTTCAGGAACACCACATGCATTTCGCACGGGCCTTGCGCCTCGCCGAGAAAAGAAAAGTCGTCATTCTCAAAGCGGCTGGGCCCGGAAAGCACGCTTACGTAGGTGCCGATGTCCTGCCCGACGCCAAACACCGCGGCGCTCTTGATTACGGTAATGGCATCCTGCAAGGTCGGCACGATCTTTTCCACGCCGGCGATCGCGATGTGTGTTTCGGCATGCTCGTGACCGCGCGGATATTTCCCTCGTTCTCGGTGACGACCACCGCCCCGGTCTCCGCCACGACCGCGTTGGCGCCGGAGATTCCGACATCGGCCCGTTCCAGGAAGCCGCGCAAACTCTTTCGCGCCGCGCGAACCAGCTCCTCCAGTTCCGGGTGGAGAGTCTCTTGAACTTCTTTGGAGAACAGCTTCGTCACGCGCTCGATGGGCACGTGAATCGAAGGCGCCAAGGCGTGGCTCGCCGCGCTGCCGTCGAGTTGGTTGATGCGGTCTCCCAGGTCAGTCTCGATGACCTTCGCTCCCTGATCTTCCAAGTAATGGACCACCCCAATTTCCTTGCCCGCATTGCTCTTGGATTTCACCACCAGCCCTTGCCCGACGAGCTTGCCGATATACTCCAAGGCTTCCTGCGGAGTGTTTGCCACGAATACCTTCGTACCCCGTTCCTGCATCACCCGCGTGACTTTCTCCAGCAGTTCGTCCAGATGCCCGACGGAGTATTGTTTGATTTCGTGCAAGCGGTCGCGCAGATGAGGAAACTTCACCAGCGCCTTCAACATTGCCGGCTTAATAACTCCCAAAGCCCTGTCCCGGCCGACGCGCGCACTTTGGTCGAGCAATCCCTCGGAGATCTTTTGCTTCAACTTGTCTTTAGTCATACTTGGGTCCTGACTCAATCCATCTTGGCTGAACCATGCTAGGGGTCCTCACCATCATCGCCTCATGCATGGGCCTTCAGCGCTTGCGTTGGTTCTTGGCTGATTATTTCACGGTCCGGCTTGACCGCGATCCAACAGATCACACCAAGCACCGAGGAGAAAGCAGTCATCACGATCGCTGCTTTCCAGCCGTAACGAGTGGCGATCCAGGCGGTTAGCGTAGGAGCTATGATCCCGCCGATGTTGCCCCAGCAGTTCATCCAGCCGGACACGGTACCGCTGAACTTTCCGCCGATGTCATGGGTCGCCGCCCAGGAGGCATTGAAGGTAAAACCAAGCGAGCCGAGCGAAACCGTGAGCCACAACACATTCATGCCGGGAGCGCCGGCAATCGCCGCCAAATAGAGCGCGACCCCGGACAGCACCAGACCGGCGGCGCCAAACAAAGTCCGTGCGCGATGTTTCGAGACGCCGCTGGCTACCAGCTTGTCGCTGATGAAACCAGTCAGGAACGTCATCGCACACAAGGCCGCCCACGGAAACGAAGCGAAAACCCCCATTTTGGCGAGCGAGAACTTCTGCGCCTCCATGAGGTAGAGCGGCAACCAGGCGAGGAAAACATACATAATGTAATCGGTGACGAAGTATTGCAGTCCGATCGCCCAGAACTGGCCGGAAGCGATCAGCTTTCCCCAGGGGGCGATTTCCTTCGCCGCTTTGGGCGCTGCCACCGCCGTTCCGCTCTCGATGTGATCGGCTTCGGCGGCGTTCACGAAGCGGCACTCTCGCGGGTGGTTTCTCGATAGAACCCACCAGGCCAGCGCCAGGAAACCGCCTCCAACACCGAAGCTGATAAAGACCCACCGCCAACCAAAGGCCAGCATCATCGCTACCGTAATGCCTGGGCCGAATACCGGACCGACAAAGGCGCCGCTGAGCAGGAAACTACCGGCTCTGCCTTTCTCCGCCTTGTTAAACCAGTGATAAATGAAATTGGTCATGGCCGGGAAGATCGGGCCTTCGCCTAATCCGAACAGGCCGCGAATTACGGCGAAAGAAGCAAAACCTCTGCCCATCGCCGTCAATGCGGTAAACAGCGACCACCAGCCTACGGCCAAGGCCGAGGTGACGCGTGGCCCGAAATACTCGGCCAGCATGCCCCCGGGAATCTGCATCAACGCGTACCCGGCAAAGAATGCGGTTTGCAGAAACCCGATATGGACCTTGGTAAAGCCAAACTCCTTCATGATGGTCGGGGTTGCCACCGACAGATTGACGCGGTCCATGTAAGACATGAACGTAATCAAGAAAATTAGCGAGGCCATAAACCAGCGAAAATTAGTTCTTTTCACGCCGCGCACCTCTCTATATACCTTTTTCGTTGCCCGAAGTTCCGCGAACTTTACCACGTTCTCTCTTTCGATCCAATCGGAAACGTGATCTGGAGTCTAAGAAATACGCATTAGTCTGGAAATCTGGCCGCAGGACGGCATCCTGCCCGACTTGCAAGGTCGCAGCCGATCCGGCGCTGTTCTGGACGAGAGGTGCTGATGCCACATTGCGGGGCTCCTGCCATTGGGTCTGCCAAATCCGTGTGACCGCATCCTTCTTACGTTCGCCACTCCCCATGCCGATGTTACCGTTATTGCGATACGCGCGCTGGAATTGACAACATTCTTTGCGAAGGTATCACGATATATCCGACTGGCCATCATCCGGGCGACTAGAGATCGACTGCTGGAGGAGATCTGGCTACAGCGGAAGTCTGGAAGGCTCGGAGTAATTAATTATTCAATGAGCACACAATTCATCAGTTCACCCACTCAAGCTTGCGACGCCGGATCATCGGTGGAACCCGGGGCGAAGGACCGCATCGCAAAATTGCTCGCCAGCATGGGTTTTCTGACCGCAAAACAGCTGCGTTACGCCCAACGGGTTCAGAGCAAGCTTGCCACTCCCAAAGCGCTCTTGCGAGTTCTGCAGGATCTCCGCTATGTGTCACGCGATCAGATCCAACAGGCGCTACGTGCAAACAAGATAGAAAATCCCTTGGGGGATCTGCTCTTGGAACTCGGGGTGATCCGTGCCTCGGAGCTGGAATCCGCACTAGCTTTCCAGAAAGCGCGAGCCGGGGCAAAGCTGGGTGAGATCCTGATTGAGCGTCGCTTCCTTGAGGAAAAGACGCTGATCCAGGTGTTCTCGCTAGATCTGGGTTATCCCCGGCTCTGCCCGGCGGTGGAGTCTCTGGAAACAGAATTATTGAGCCGCGCACCTGCCAGATGGTATCTCGAAAACGATTTCATGCCGCTGAACCGTCGCGATGGCGCCGTTGTACTTGCTTTTGCCGATCCGCTCAACCAGAAACAGTTGGCGGCCGCGCGCAAGCTATTTGGTGAAAATCTGCTCGTGGGAATCGCGCCAAGGGCGGAAATTACTGAAGCTCTCGATCGATATGAAGAGAGCCGGGTCAAGCAACCTTCCGTAGCAGTCAGCGAAAATGTCATCGTCCAAACCGTAAACGAGCTGATTAATGATGCCGCAATCCTGAACGCTTCCGACATTCACTTCGAACCAATGAAGGAGGTAAATATCCCTTGACAACAAGTAAGCAATTTGATAGAAATAGGATTATAAGGCTGGAGCAAGACAATGAAGCCGAAACAATCCATCCCGAAAGAACTTCGATATACAGTGGAACAATTCCGCGCTGAGTTTCCGACTGACGATGCTTGTCTCGAACACATCAAAGAGCAACGTTGGCCCAATGGCATTACGCTGTGCGCTAAGTGTGGGATTGAGCGCAAGCACTACAGAGTGCGTGGACGCACGGCTTACGCTTGCGATCACTGCGGGAATCATATCTATCCGTTGGCGGGAACAATCTTCGAGAAATCCACGACTTCGTTGCGGACTTGGTTTTATGCGATGTACCTGATTGGCTCCACTCGTTGCGGCATCTCCGCAAAACAGATTCAGCGTGAAACGGGCGTCACTTACAAAACCGCGTGGCGCATGTTCAAGCAGATTCGTACGCTGTTGAGCGAGGATGTGCAATTGGAGGGTTCCTCAGTTGAGGTTGATGAAACCTACGTTGGTGGCGTCCGCAAATACGGGCGTGGTCGTCCGATGCGCGGTGACAAAACGAAAACCCCGGTAATGGGACTCGTGGAACGCGGCGGAAATATCGTTGCGCTGGCCGTTGAAGATGTGAAGGGCAGCACCTTACTTGGCAACGTGAAAAAGTACATACTCCCGAACTCCACCGTATTCACGGATGAACTGCGCGGGTATGATGGCATCAAACACATGCCGGAGATGGGATACCGCCATCGCCGCATCAAGCACAGTGCTGGAGTGTACGTTCGCGGAAACGTCCATACGAACACGATCGAAGGATTCTGGAGCCTCGTAAAGCGTGGAATCGGCGGGGTTTACCATTCTGTCAGCCAGAAATATTTGCAGAGCTACTTGGACGAATACAGCTTCCGATACAACAGGCGGGATAGGGGAAACTTGATCTTCACTTCGATTTTGAAGAAGGTTTCAGAGCGGGCGTGCTGATCGCCCGTTTCAGTAAATTATGGAAGTCTGAGCGAGTAAATTCTGGCTTTTTCGGCTCTGATTTTGGCTTTTCCATATTACTATTGTAATGCGAATGCAGTTGAATGCCGTCAAATAAATCTGTAAGATGAAGTTGTTGTGCATCAAATACGCCTTGACGGCGCACCGTTCTTTACAGACACGGTGGCCGCCAAAGCGACGATCAACAAGGTTCCAGCCGAGTTGACCGTTATAACGAAGTGCAGTGAATGGATCACTGTCACCTCCGCCGACCTATAGATTTACAGCATGAGGTCGGAGCTTTATCAATCGGACGGGCTGCGAAAGCAGCCCGTCTTTATTGCTTCATGTGTTCAGTCGGAAAATATCGATTCCTCCTTTTATCTAATTCTGGCGGTTTAGCTTTCGTCAGCCGCCATACGAATCTGTAAGCACTATTCCGGTTCGACCCTAGGCGAGTGGTTTCCTGCATCAAGTCCGAAATCGTCACTCCAGCCAAACGATTGCTAAGAACAAACTCCCTCAAGGCCTTGGCCTTTGCACCATACTCCGCTGGTGCGCTTTTGTCGGGCTGTCCGGCATGCATGTCGTCAGCTTTTGGGGGTTCGTCGATCTGAATGCCAAGAGAAACCTGTTCTGCTGGCTCTCCAAGGCGTAGCTGCAAGATACGATTCCAAGATTCGAGTTCCTCGCGTGCAGGACCAATCTTGGCATTGAGGGTCGCAACTTCCGTCTCCCATTTGGAGAGTTGTGTCTTAATACGCTCTACCTCCCCGCGAATGGCATCAAGTTCCATTGTACCGTCCCCTTTCCGACAGGGTGATTTAATGTTAATGGAAACGGGAGATCACGTCAAGGGATGGGATATGGAAAAAACGCGACAGGCTGAAGTCCGTTTGGCACTAACGTGATACTTGTCTAGACGGGATAATTACCGTGAAGCTGTTGAAAGACGCTTTGGTGTGGGGCGAATCCTCGCTCCTAGCAATTCTTACAAGGCCCTGTTTTCTTTGAACCTCACCAGTGACCAGGTTGCGCTCTACTCCTCCGATAAACTCGTACTGAGTGTGGAGGGTAGTATCTTCTACACAGATACCACGGAAAAACAGTGGGAGCAACAGTTCGGTAAAGTATTGCAATGCGGGCCGAAGGGGACAGTGGTAGAGGAATACCGGAATCGGCTGCGAGACTCCACTGTTCAAACAAGCTAGCAGTAGCCCTGTCACCGCAAGCCAAAACCTGAACCTATTGTGGTTACCGGAAATAACTAAATATCCATCTTTCGCAAATTTCGTTAGGCTCCGGCTCATTTCTATGCTCGCTTTCAGTCCAGGTTCTGGACTTCTATGCCCCCTTGCTTTCAGGCTTGCACGCCCGGTCGGTCCAAACGTATTTCTCACGGGCCATCAAGTCCAGGCAAGCGCCAACTCCGGGGTGCTCCCACGAATGTATTTCCAGCTTGGCTGACCTGCCGCCGTGCGAGTGGAGGTTGCCGGTGGGATCGAATTACGACTGGTTTTTTGAATACGGCAATTCGCCGCGGTGTGAACCGATATTGGAATGAGTGGAGGATAGTGGAAGCATTTTCAGAAAGTCTTTCACGAGAGTGAATTAGACAAAGTTTGTGAAAAGTGGCTCCTTGTTCCTCCACCGCCTCCATCAGAATGGCAATCCATCATTGTTATCGTGCCTACCTGCAGCCAACCCGATACCTTTCCACAAGTTCCCGCTCGCGTGTTTGACCTTCTGCAGGCCACCCCGCTCAGACAAAGCTTGCGAGAATCGGCGTTCGTTCATCACATATTCTTCCGTATCAGTCGCCCATGCCTTGTAAGCGTTGTACAAAAGACGGGCTTGCACGTCGGCGTCGCGTTTGACCGCGCAGCAAACGCTCAAGAACTGTCCGATTACGTCTTGATCCTGCCGGTACTCATCCGTAGCATCCTTGACCGTAGGTGGCTCATTCAACCCGCTCGTCTGGTATTCGGCGAGGCCTTCGACAGCCCATCGGAGAATACCGGCCGCCTCGCTCTTCAGGCGTTGGGGCAGCTTGCTGTCGCGCTCACCATATGGAATTTGGACCGTAAAAGGGATTAGTTTAATGCGACGCCATATACCTTCATCTGTTCCACGGATGCACGGCTTGTGGTTTGTTCCCAACCAAAGCTTGAACTGAGGTTTAAACTCGAAAAATTCACTGTACAGGAACCGCGCCGGGACTTTGTCTCCCCGGTGAACTGCTTGACAAAGGACTCCGAGAAGCGCTTGCCGTCTTCGCTTTCACTCGCAGTAACGAACCGGGCACCGTCCAGTCTCGCTAGGTCGTTTCGCGGACCAGAGGACCTATCTGAAGCCATGAACGTAGTGAAATCAGCGGTCCGAGCATAATCACCGAAGGTGTAACGCAACACCTCTAAGAATGTGCTTTTTCCATTCGCACCAGTGCCGTAGAGCAAGAAAATGACATGTTCATTCGCCTCTCCAGTGAGAGAGTACCCCGCGGCGCGTTTGAGATAGTTTACGAGTTCGATCCTGTTATCGGTCACATCATTCATGAACTGCAACCACATCGGGCATTGAGCCCCTGCGTCGAAGTCAACCGGCGAGATCTTAGTGATCAGGTCCTCACGCCGATGCTCGCGTAGTTGGCCGCTGTGAAGGTCGAGAGTGCCGTTCAGAACATTCAACAACATCGTGTCCTTGTTGAAGTCGAATAGCCGAACAGGGATGCCATCTTTACGCTGTGCCAGAGCTAACATCGCACGGATTCGCGGCTCGGATTCTGACCGCAACGCATGTTTAGCAAGAGCTGTTCTTGCATCTTCAGACTGCAATTCAAGGGCCTCGTTCAGCATGGCCCGGACTGTCTCCTTCGCCAGACGATAGACATCACCGACGTCGCCCATTGCCCAGCGCGTCCCGCCCCAGATGTACCACTTCTTTATCTGGTTACAGTAGCGGACAACCTCCCCTTGGCGCAGGGCGAACCGCTCAGCGTTACCTATATCCGTGCGCGCAAAAAATAGCTGTACTGTTTGTTCTGTGGTTAGAGGGCGTTCGGTTGCCCCTGCAGGGCTAAGTACGGGTAGGTCTACTGATGTTACCGGCAGTCAGCAACAGCGGCGCATCCAACAACCGCGCTGGCGGATCTCCAAGATGGCCTTGCGTCTCCGGCGGGAAATCATCGATTACCGTTTTGGCTCGGGGCGCTCCGCTTGCACGCTGCGGATGGCGGTTCCAATCGTGCGGGACCGATAACCCTTACGTTTTTGCCACTTCACGCGGCTGGACAAGTTTGATTGAATTCCTCTTCAATCAGCTCCGGGTCGCAGTCATGCTTGCGTAGCCAATAATCCGACAAAGTTCTAGTTCAGCCCGGCTGTATCGAAAGGGCCTTTCCCACTTGGCGGAAAGTGCTCTGCTAGTTCGCACGGATCGACACGCACTAAGATTTCGTAGAGTCGGGTTCCGGCGCGGTCGGCGCTGTGCCTACCGCCTTCGCGGCAGCCTTGCGCTTGCGTTTCGCGGCCTGCGGTGCAGGGTCGGCGGCTAGAACAGCTTTGTAGTTCACGTTCGTCGTCCGGATAGTGGACGGCGCTCGGGTCCAGCTTTTCGCCAGTGACTGTGATGTAGTGGTCACCACCGAAGATCTCCACGCGGGCACACCGGCTGTTCATCCTGCCGTCCGCCAGAAACTCTTTGATGGGATTTTCCGCATTCAGGAAGACGTGATACCCATGACATGACGGCGAGATCTCGGCATAGGTGCCGGCGCTCATTGCCGTCACGAATGCCCACAACTCGTGCTTGCCGTTTGCATCGATGCATTTGTCAAGATCGATGGCAATGAGTGGAGCTTGTACCACGATTCCCAAGCCGTCGTTTTGAAACTTCTTGGCCCCGGCACACGCTTCCTGATAGCTTGACCACGTGACCGAATTTGTGACGGACGCAAGTGTGCCGCTTTTAGCGTTGATTGGCAGCTTGGTGTCGCAGCGATGCTTGCATACCATGCAGAAGAGCCCCCGGCGCGTGGAAACGCCGATCGCCTTGAGGTCGGCTGCGAACTCAGGATCGGTGACCTGCTCCTCTATGTGCCTCAGGGATTCATCGGGATGCTTGCACGTTTCGCCTTCTCGGTTGGGTACATAACTCCAGAGCAGCCACGAGCGTAGCTCCTTGAGATCTTGCGGGACTAGCGGTAGTGGGTCGTCCTGTGACTGGGCACCGGGGGGCGGTGCGGTGTCTAATGCAGCGCAGAGGGGACCGTTATTGCTCTGGTGGAGCGCTTCCGCGGAATTAGAGAGTGCGGACGAAGTTGGGTTTTCACTGTTACTGACGTTCATTTCGCACCCCCACGAGTAGGCTGAGTGGCAAGGGTGCTGGGCTCAACGGTGTCCGGCGGCGATGTTCCCCCGGTTTTAAATGCATCTTGCGAGTTTGCTTCTGCCAGGACGACCCTATCCCGGATCAGGCGCTCCAAGTCTGTCCTCCGGATGCAAACTCTTCCGCCGAGTTTTACAAACGATATACGCCGGCGGAGTATCCAGGCGCGGATGGTATTAGGCTTTGAGCCGCAGAAACTCCGCAGCCTCAGGCACCAACATCAGCTCTCTTGATGATTTACTGTTCTCCATATTTTGTCCCTTTCTACAGACTTAGATGTCAGTAATAACGACATGAGTGTAGTAGACGTTAATTACTATTAACAGCGACCGCGAGCCGCTTAGCGTAAGTTACGCATTTAATGTTTGTTCTCTTGCGCTTTTGATCGTTTAGACGCATCGTAATAACGGCAACATTTTATTTATCGTAAATTACGATTAATGGCAAAGATGGGGCGCTTAGCGAGATTACGCAAGTTGAAGAGAGTAAAGAGCCATTTGGCTTGGCATTGTTGACTACGCCAACGCAGATTTCGCGGCAGATGGAAAAACTCTCGAACAGATCCGAGCGCTGGTGCTTCGCTGCCTGGATGCATTTGACGTGACTGAACATGTATCAGTGATTAAAGAGGTCAGTGAGTACGCGCAGCAACACGGAATAGAACTGAATGATAGTTTGCGCTTCTGGGCTATGTCCTATCAGCCCGAATTCAGGAACCTACCGATGTGGCTATGTGCGCCAAACAAAAACCGTGATCTTGGCCCCAGCGCGGTTCAATTCTTGCACGCAAACAACGAAGGCATTGCCTGGAACATTGACTTCGCGAACGATAACTTTGACGAGACTGGCAACGATGGGTATCCCATTTTTTCTGGCCCATCCTTCGTTCTTGTGATTCGATCATGAGCCCCATCTGCAAGTTCTTAGTGGATCGTATCCGGCAATTCCAGATGGAGAACTAGATCTAGCCGAAGCAATACCGATACGCATTTGCGACAGACCAGGCTGTGGCAGGTTCAAATTACCCAAACGGCAAACGGATAAGTGTTTCTGCTCCGGTACATGCCGGTCAGCGGATTATCAAAGCAATCGACCACCGAAGAGTAAGCGCGACTA
>CAWFEA010000024.1:0-29720 GCA_963814745.1 uncultured Acidobacteriota bacterium | reverse complement strand
ATAAATCTGTAAGATGAAGTTGTTGTGCATCAAATACGCCTTGACGGCGCACCGTTCTTTACAGACACGGTGGCCGCCAAAGCGACGATCAACAAGGTTCCAGCCGAGTTGACCGTTATAACGAAGTGCAGTGAATGGATCACTGTCACCTCCGCCGACCTATAGATTTACAGCATGAGGTCGGAGCTTTATCAATCGGACGGGCTGCGAAAGCAGCCCGTCTTTATTGCTTCATGTGTTCAGTCGGAAAATATCGATTCCTCCTTTTATCTAATTCTGGCGGTTTAGCTTTCGTCAGCCGCCATACGAATCTGTAAGCACTATTCCGGTTCGACCCTAGGCGAGTGGTTTCCTGCATCAAGTCCGAAATCGTCACTCCAGCCAAACGATTGCTAAGAACAAACTCCCTCAAGGCCTTGGCCTTTGCACCATACTCCGCTGGTGCGCTTTTGTCGGGCTGTCCGGCATGCATGTCGTCAGCTTTTGGGGGTTCGTCGATTTGAATGCCAAGAGAAACCTGTTCTGCTGGCTCTCCAAGGCGTAGCTGCAAGATACGATTCCAAGATTCGAGTTCCTCGCGTGCAGGACCAATCTTGGCATTGAGGGTCGCAACTTCCGTCTCCCATTTGGAGAGTTGTGTCTTAATACGCTCTACCTCCCCGCGAATGGCATCAAGTTCCATTGTACCGTCCCCTTTCCGACAGGGTGATTTAATGTTAATGGAAACGGGAGATCACGTCAAGGGATGGGATATGGAAAAAACGCGACAGGCTGAAGTCCGTTTGGCACTAACGTGATACTTGTCTAGACGGGATAATTACCATGAAGGACCGGCTTCGAATCCGATTCCGCCAGGACGGTGTGCTGGTTAGTTATCGGGACTTTCCGAAAGATATAATCGCTCCCCTTACTAGCCGGACCAAAATCATGGCTAACGTCGATATTACTGAAAAGCGTCACCACCAAGACGGCCGCATACTTTTTGACTGCAAGGGGGTGCCATTCGATATTCGCCTGTCCACGTACCGCACCATCCAGGGCGAGGTCATTGTAATGCGGTTGCTTCGAGGCCGAAGCCAACTCTTGGAGATCCGTGAAATCGGGATGTCTCCCAGGATGCGGCAGCGATTTCTGGAGGACGTGCTAGAGGTGCCTAGTGGAGTGGTGATCATAACTGGGCCAACCGGTTCCGGCAAGACAACCACTCTGTACGGGTGCGTCGACTACCTCAATGATTCCAAAATCAGCATCATCACGGCCGAGGATCCGGTCGAATACGTGGTCGAGGGAATCAGCCAGTGCTCGATCAATCCCAAGATCAACCTGACCTTTGAGGATACTCTCAAGAGCATCGTACGCCAGGATCCCGACATGATAGTAATCGGTGAGATTCGCGACAAATTTTCCGCCGAGACGGCGATCCAGGCCGCGCTCACTGGCCACAAAGTACTTACGACCTTCCACACCGAAGACAGCATCGGCGGCTTAATGCGTCTCTTGAACATGGAAGTCGAGGCGTTCCTGATCTCATCTACGGTGGTCAGCGTAGTTGCCCAACGTCTCCTGCGGAGAGTTTGTCCACATTGCGCGGAAGACGAAACTCTGACGCCGCACCAGATGCGCCGCCTGGGATATGAATCCCGGCAGCCTGAAGAGCTTCGTTTCAAGGTGGGGCGGGGTTGTGAAGCATGCAATTTCATGGGCTACAAAGGTCGCGTTGCGGTTCTTTGAATTGCTGATTCTGAACGAAATGGTTAAGGACGCTATACTCTCGCACCGGTCGTCCTACGAAATTCGCAGGATCAGCGCTGAGTTGAACCGGGCTCGTAACGCTACTCGAGGATGGAATTCAGAAAGCGCTTCGCGGTCAGACTACCTTTGACGAGATTATCCGGCAACTGCCCAGGCTAGCCAAGCCAAGGCCAATCGCTGAACTTCGCCGCCTCTTGGGAGATGAGCTATGACGGAAGGGTCATCTTTGCTGGATCGCATTAAGCACCTTGTGCAGCGGGAAAGTTTCACATTACCGGTGCTCAACACGACGTGTCTATAGTTGCAGGTCCTCGCGTCGAAAGAAAACTGCGACGTGCGCGAGTTGGAGTCGGTAATCATGCGAGACCAGGCATTGGCCACGGATGTGCTCAAAGCTGCAAACTCTGTCTTTTTTGGCGGTCTCTCCAAGGTCTTACACCATCCGCAGCGCGGTCATGCGAATCGGCGTGAAAGACGTCGTAAAAATAGTGTTTATGGTGTCGGAGCGTTCAAAATATCAGGCGCGCGATCCGCTACTGAATTCGATTGTGCAGGCATTGTGGCGCCACGCCTCGTCGGCGGCCGCGGCCACAGACTGGCTGGCGCGTCGTCTCAGACACCACGAGCATGAAGAAGCCTACTTGGTGGGATTGCTACACGATATCGGCGAATTGGTCGTTCTGCGGGCGCTCGACGACTTCAAAATCTCAGAAAACTCCAGCCTCGCTTTATCTCCCGCGCTCGTCGAAGAGGTCCTGACCAGCGCTCACACGGGACTCGGCTTCAATTTCTTGATGCAACGCCGAATTCCCGAAGTCTACTGCCGGATCGCCCGCGATCACTACCAGGAGACACTCGATGCGAAGGACACGCTCATGGCAATGATCCGGCTTTCCGATCTAGCCGTACGCAAGCTTGGACTAGGCTTGCGGCCAGATCCAAGCCTTGTGTTGGCGGCGACTTGCGAAGCCGGCTGCCTGAATGTTGACGAGGTCACGCTCGCCGAGCTTGAGGTCATGCTGGAAGACTTTCAGGCGGTCGCCTGATTGATAAACCTGAAGCTCCGTCTGACATCTCCTGCGTTTCGGGGTTCGTACCGTCAAATGGACAATCCAGAAGTTACTCGTCAAGACCGCTTACCCGCTTGTGCCGTTCACGAACCCAGGGATTCGTGGCCAGCTCAAGCGGCGGTCCGGCCGCTTGTTTTCTTGAATCCAATGAACATAGGACTGTCAATGAATATTGGGTTGAATGGTTCGTTTTTCGGCGGTCTGAAAGTGGATATAAGTGATTTAGAATGAATATGGTGGACCTGGTCGGGATCGAACCGACGACCTCTTCCATGCCATGGAAGCGCGCTCCCAAACTGCGCCACAGGCCCACTCTCGGCAGACATCGCGCCAACTTCCTGATCGAGAATTCTCTTTCGGCAAACGATCAGCGCGACTTAATTATTTTCTCGCACCGCCAGCAGTTCGTCAAACTACAAATCGGCACACCCCTCTGATTCTCATGGCGAGGAACCGCTGCCCCGCATTTCTCACGTCACGGGCGCCACATCTGCCGGCGCTGTCGTCTGCCAAATGCTCCTACCTTGCAACCTCGCGGATTGGCAGCGGCTCCGGCTGCCTTTCTTCGTTGGGAAATTCATTGCGCAGCGTCAACTGCCGTCCGGAGATGGCGGGAACCCGTTCGCCGGGCACAATGATTCCGACCAGGTTGAGCGGATCGGCGGCTGCGATCGTGACCAACTCCGGCGCTGCTCGTTCGCCCTGGCTCAGCTCCAGCCGCCGCAATTCGCGCAATGATTCCACGGCCAGCGGCAATGCAAACTGCTCGCCGATGAAGCCCGCGATGAATCGTCCGCCGCGAATCTCCCCGCGGTCCTCCAGACGCCGCAAGGCATTCTGCAATTCGCGCCAGCGCGGCAGGCTGGTTTCGCGCGCCAGCAGCTCGCGGAAAACCACCCCGTAGCGATCGAGCAGCATCCAGCAAGTCGCTTCCATCTGGCGGGTGCGTTCCGTCGGCTCGCCCGCATGGAGCAGTGACCACCGCCCGGTAGAATGTCGAGGACGCGCCGTGCGCTGGCTGCCATGACCGGCGCGCCGGCGAGGATCGATCAAGACCCGCAGATTGTCGAATCCGTCAGTCGTCACGCGGTCGGCCGCGACCAACTCCCAGAGTCCAGTTTCCACTTCGGCTTTTGGCTTGCCGGTGACGCGCACGATGTCGGCGAAGAACGATGCGCCGCGCTTACGCAGGAATTCGAGCACTTCGCGCGCCGGCGCCGAAAGCCCACGCACGCCCAGCTCGCTATCGTCTTCGTGCCGTGACTGCATCCAGTCGCATTCTTCGCGCAGGAAAAGCGTGATCGGAGCCACCGATGTCGGAACCACCCGCCGAATGCGTTTGCCGCCGTGGCCGCCTGTCAGACCGTCATTGGTCGCGCCGGATCGTTCGCCGGAGTCGTCCAGAGTTGCCGGGTGAGGCGGCCCGAATCGTCGGCATCAGCAGTCCGCGGTGCTGCCAGGTTGCTCCCGGGCTGATAGAATCTGTGCAGAAGCTCACACGGTTCGCTTAGGAAACGGCTCACAGAGAATATGTCCAGACCACGCGCCAGGAAGATCAAATTACTTATCCTCGACGTTGACGGCGTCATGACCGACGGCAAAATATACCTTTTTCCGGCCCCTGCCGGGGCGCAGCAGCCGCTTCGCGAAGAACAGGAGAAGATCGCCGACAAGGGCGGCTTCGGTTTTTCCAGCGATAGCATGGTTGAGGCAAAGGGCTTCAACGCGCACGACGGGACAGGCATTTCGCTGGCCCGGTTGGGCGGGATCAAGACCGCGGTGATTACCAAACGAATCTCCGAGACCGTCCGGCTGCGCTGTCGTGACCTGCGCATCGACCACATCTACCTGGGAATCTCCCACAAATTGGCCGCCATGCAGGAAATCCTTGCCAAAGAGGGGCTAACCGCCGAACAGGCAGCCTACCTTGGCGACGACGTCATCGACCTGCCCCCGATGCGCGCTTGCGGACTCGCCATGGCCGTGGCCAACGCCCGCGACTCGGTCAAGCAGGTAGCTCATATCGTTACCGAGCATATCGGCGGCGACGGCGCGGTGCGCGATGCCATCGAGTACATCCTGAAAGCGCAGGGCACGCTCGATAGCGCCGTGGCCGCTTACATCGGAGAGCGCTCGCCAAACTAGCCGCGGAATAGCACTGATTCGGAAAAGAAAAATGCCCACCAGTCTGTCATGACTTGACCGGTGGGCTATCGTTCCCCTGAGGAGTTCAGAAGGTTTGTTTGGTTAGACACGGCTGGCGGAAAATCGTTAGCACTGTTTGGCCTGATTATGCAAAATAATCGTCGGCGGGACTGCGGCAGCCAGATGCGAGCGGGTCGAGGCGATGACAATCGGCCGCTTCGGGATCACCGGTCGCTGATCTGATCTAATTATTTCCGCGTGACCCGGGCTTCGCATTCTGTTGCGAGTCATTTTCCGCGCTGCTTTTGCCGTTGTCTCCCTTGAACACCCCCACCACCTTGCCCCAAAATCCTTTCTTCTTCTCTGGCTGAGGAGGTCGCGGGGGCGGCTGAACGGCCGCAGGTGCGCTTTGGGTTTGCGCCCGCTGGCTCGGGATGATGACCCTGGGCGGTCCATTGCTAGCGGGTGGGGCAGGCTTCGGCTGCCCGATTCCGAAGATGCGTTGCAGGAAGTTGCGGCCGTCCCCCTGCTCGCAGGTCATGGTGGGTTCGGTGCCGGCGATGAACGCCACGCTGTAGCTATTCGGACAGGAACTCGTCGAAAGCAAATTGGTGGCCTTATCGAGACGGACATCGACCACGCCGGACGGGGACTGGAACGGCTCCATGTTCTTATATTGCGGGAGTTTGCTGGCGCTCTTCATGAACTCCGCCCAGATGGGCGCCGCCGTCGCGCTACCCGACAGCCTCAAATCGCTGTAATCGTCATAGCCTACCCAGACAATGCACAGCAGGTTGGTCGTGTATCCGGCAAACCAGGCGTCGTGCGAGGTGCCGGTCTTGCCGGCGGCGGGAGCGGCGAATCCGAGGGCGCGCACGGTGTAAGCCGTGCCGTTGTTCATCACCGATTCCATCATCGATGTCATGACATAGGCGACCCTCGGATCGATCACCGGCCTGCTCCCGGTGTTGTAATCCTCCACCATGTCGCCGTTCGGGTCGCGCACGGACTTGACCATCTGCGGCGAAATGCGGGTGCCGGAATTGGCGAAAATCGTGTAAGCACCCGCCATTTCGAGCGGTGTCGCGTCGTAAGCCCCCAGCGCCATGGCCGGGGTCGGCTTCACCGAAGTGATGCCCGCCGTCCTCGCCAGTTCCGCCACGTTGTTGTAGCCGACCATCTCCGCCAGCTTCACCGTTGCGTTGTTCAGGGATTCCGCGAGGGCGAAGCGGGCCGTCACCTCTCCGTGGTATTCATTCTTGTAATTGCGCGGCTCGTAAATCTGATCGCCGTAGGTGAAAGTCGAGGGCGAATCATCGATCAGAGTCGTCGGGGTGAACGCCTTATCGGGCGAGCCTGTCAGAGCTGTATTCACTGCCGCCGCATAAACAAAGGGCTTAAAGATCGAGCCCGTAGGCCGCTTCGCTACCGCGTGATCTAGTTGGCTGAAGCCGTAGTTGCGTCCGCCCACCAGCGCCAGCACCTCGCCGGTGTGAGGATCCAGGGCCACCAGCGCGACTTGCGGAACCGGCCCCGCAAGCTCGTGAGTTTCGAAGTGGGCCGAGCTGCCGGTACCGACCTTCACCCGCCGCGTGCGCTGCTTCTTGACTTGTTCGTCCACCAGTTTCATGCCGCTGGCGACGGCTTCGGCGGCCGCGTGCTGCAAGTCGGGATCGAGCGTCGTGTAAATCCGGTAAGCCTTTCCATTGAGGTCATCCTCGCCGAGCGAGTTCTGCACCGAATCTTTGACCAAGTCGACAAAATACGGAGCGTCGCTTGATTCCACGTTCATGGTTGCCAGATCGAGAGGCGCAGCCTTCGCCTTGTTCGCCTGCTCGCGGGTAAGCGCGCCGGTATCGGCCATCGCTTCCAGCACCAGGTTGCGCCGTTCCAACGCGCGCTCGGGGTGCCTATATGGAGACAGATAGCTTGGCCGCTGAATCAACCCGGCCAGCAACGCCGACTCAGGCAGGGTAAGATGCTTGACGTCCTTGCCGAAGTAAGCCCGCGCCGCCTCGCCAAAACCGCTGATTGTGAACGACCCTCGCTGGCCCAGGTCAACCTGGTTGGCGTAGAGTTCAAAGATTTGTTTCTTGGTGAGCTTCTGCTCCAGCTCCAGGGCAATCAAGATCTCGATGAGTTTGCGCTTGATCCTCTTTTCCGGGCTGAGGAAGAACCCGCGCGAGAGCTGCATCGTGATGGTCGAGCCTCCCTGCTTTTCTCCGCCCTCCCGCAGATCAATCAGCGCCGCTTTTACCAGCCGCCAATAATTCACTCCGCTGTGCTCGAAAAAACGGCGATCCTCAATCGCGATGACCGCGTCGACCAGGTCCTTAGGGAGATCGTCAAATTTGACCAGTTGGCGCTTGGTTCGTTGCTCGCCCTCGAATAACTGGGTGAGGATTCTGGGCTCGAGTTCGTAGCCGTCGAGAGTCTGGCCCGAGTTGCTGCCGATGGCTTCGACTCGATCGACCGATTGGCCTAGAAAGTGAATCAAAGCGCCGTCAGCATTGTGATACGACTGCTGGCCCGGATGAATTTCGATGGAGAGCGGGGTGGCGCGAAACCAGCCCATGGCCGAGGCCCCGTCTTCCCGCTCCGTGTAGCCGGCGGAACGCAGTCGGCTGGCTACTTCCTCGACCCCGATGTGATCTCCGGCCCGAACGATTTCAGGGCGACCGTAAATTTTGGCCGAGGAACTGAAGATGGGACCGCTCAATCGCCGGTCGATGATGCGTTCGTACTTCACGTGATAAAACGCGAAGACTGCGAAAGCTACCATGCTCAGGATGATGAAAACTGCGATCGCCGTGCGAATAACGGGATCTTTCGAATTTGGGCGCAAGCCGCGGCCGCCACTTTCTTTCCGGTCGGCCGGGGTGGATTTCCAATCCGGGATTTTAAATTTCTTAGCCACTCGTTATGATTGCAGATGACAACCTGTGGATACACGCGGCTCCGGCCGTGCGACCGAGGGTTCGAGCCAGATAAGCTGAAGGCGAGCCGTCGCCTGCCCGAACCATATCTTTATCTAACCCGAGTTCAATCCTTTCGGTTGTCCCGGAGCATGCCTTTAATTGTAATTGTAAATGCAGTCGTGGAGCTGCCGGACTTCAGAGTCGCCGATTCTTCGATATTGGAGCAAACTTCAAGTCGAATGGATAGACAGGGATATCAAAATGGACGGTGTACTCGGTCGAGATGGTAAGGTCGTTCCCGGCACGACTCACCCGGATCTGTTCGGGGCGCAGGGGGATGCCGTAATCCCGACCCCTTGCTGCGACCGACTCCTGGATATCTGCTTCCGATTTGGTCGAATAGGAGGCGACCACCGCAAGTTCCTCCAAATCGCTTTGGAACCGGTAGTACGCATACCATGCCGGTAGTACCATTGAGCCGACATAGATGCCGCCGCCCACAATTAAAATTGTCAGGAGCGCTCTCAGCCGGATCATAAAACCCTCATTTCTTTAGCTGGCGGAGCGAATCAGTTCCGCCACTACGGCGTTGACCTCGGCAATCGTGACGTCGCGGCTCGCCCGCGTCGATCGGGTGATTACCTCAACTTTCCCCTCAACCAGTTTTTTCCCCACATTGATTCGGAACGGGATGCCGATCAGATCCGCATCCTTAAATTTGACCCCGGGACGCTCGTCGCGGTCGTCCAGCAGAACCTCCAAGCCGGCCTTTTCCAGCCCGGCAGCAATCTCTCTGGCGGCGTTGGCGAGCTTGGCGTCCGCCATATTGGTCGGCACCACGATGACCTCAAACGGGGCGATCCGCGGCGAGAGCCAGAAGCCGTTATCGTCGTGGTTTTGCTCGATCACGGAGGTCAGAATGCGCTCGATACCGATGCCGTAACTTCCCATGATTGGGGTGACCTCCTTGCCATCCTTGTTGAGGACGCGCGCTCCCATCGAGTCCGAATACTTGTAGCCCAGCTTAAAGATATGGCCGATTTCGACTGTCTTGCCCAACTTCAACAGTTGCCCACACTTGGGACAGCCTTCACCCTCGCCGACACTACGCAAATCGGCGTAGCGAGTATGCTGGAAAGTCACCTCCGGCGTCAGATTACGAAAGTGAAAGCCCTCTCGATTAGCTCCTCCCACCATGTTTTTGCGGCCACGCAGCGCCTCGTCCGTCAAGATAACGAAATCCCCAGCCTCGCCCTTAAAGCTGTGCTTTCCCTTATTCTCGATCGATCGCACCAGTTTTAGTCCCACCGGGCCAAGATAGCCGGCAGGCGAGCCGAAATATAGCACGATTTCCTCGTCGTGCATCGGACGAAACTCTCGCCCCTCCACCGCCGACACCAGCTTGGCTTCGTTCATCTGATCGTTGCCTCGCATCAGCACCAGCAGCGGACGCCAAATCTCCGCCCCGGCCGCCGATTCGCCGTCGTGCAGCATAAAGGCCAACGACTTGATGTTGTTGCTCGGCGAGTACTTAAGAAACACGGCGACGGCATCAATCGTCTTCGTCCCTGGAGTTTCCACCAGCTCCGGCTTGCCATCGCCGCGCGGAGCCAGATCTTCCGTTGGAGACAAAGTCGAGGTAGCCTTTTCCAGGTTGGCGGCGTAGCCGCAGGCGGCGCAACTTGCCACCATGTCTTCGCCGGCGTCGGTGTACACCATGAACTCGTGCGACTGCGACCCGCCCATCGCGCCCGAATGCGCTTCCACCACCACGTAGTCCAGCCCGCAACGGTCGAAGATGCGGCAATAAACCTCGTAATGTTTCTTGTAGCTCACGTCGAGGCCGGCGGCGTCCAGGTCGAAGGAGTATGCAGTCCTTCATGGTGAACTGCCGCACCCGCAGGAGCCCGGATTTGGGACGCGCCTCGTCGCGAAACTTAGTTTGAATCTGATACCAGATCTGCGGAAGCTGCTTGTAACTGCGCAACTCTTTGCGGGCGATGTCGGTCATCACTTCTTCATGGGTCATCCCCAGGCAAAGATCGGCGCCCTTGCGGTCCTTCAGCCGGAACATGTTGTCCCCCATGCCCGTCCAGCGTCCGCTCGCCTCCCATATCTCGCGCGGATTCAGCGCCGGTAAAAAGAATTCCTGGCCGATGGTGTCCATCTCCCGCCGCACGATCTCGGTGATCTTCAGAATGGACCTCTGAGCGAGGTATAAATAGCTGTAGATTCCAGCCGATAGCTGCCGAATGTAGCCGGCGCGGACGAGAAACTTGTGGCTCGCAACCTCGGCATCAGCCGGGGCTTCGCGAAGCGTGGGAATGAAGAGTTGAGACCAAAGTTGCATGATTTCCTGACCGTCGGTTTTGATCTGCAGCGCATACTGCGCGGCGAAGGCAAGCCGAATAGAGCATTGTAACAATTGTGGGCAACAACGCCGAATCCGGGCCCCACGGCGGAATTGCCTGCCGCCTCAGGAAAAGGCACAATCAGGGTGAGACATCTCGTAAATCGCGATGGAAGGGTGCGCCTGGCCGATGCCAAAGCAGGCTTCAAAAACAAAGCCGAAGAGTCCAACCCGTGAAGTGAATCCGGCCGACGGCTCCATGTTTCGCGATATTCTCCGCCAAATCCGGCGGATTCCGCACGGCAAGGTTGCCACTTACGGAGACGTGGCCTATGCGGCAGGATACCCCGGAGCGGCGCGCCAGGTCGCCTGGGCTCTGCACGGCTGTGGGCGCACCGTCCCGTGGCAGCGTGTGATCGGCAGTGGCGGAAAGATTCTCTGCAGCGGAGAACTCGGCTTCGAACAGCGTCTGCGCTTGCAAGGCGAAGGCGTCGAATTCACCGGCTTGCGGGTGCGCCTCGAAGAGCATCGCTTCCACTTCTTCGGCAGCCGGAAGTCGGGCAAAGGCAAGAAAAAATCGGGCAGGGAAGCGACATCAAAGAAGCAATAGATGTTGACATCACCTGCGTTCTTATCTTCTCTTCTTATCAGGGACACTGGCGAGGAGCTTCTGATAGTCTCGAAAAAATGAGGAAAATAATCGGCGAAAAAGAGCAGGATCAGTATCGGAGCGGCCTGGCCCTCCGGAATGGCTGGCGATGCAGGTTTTGCGGTCGATACCCTGAACCCGGCCAATCATTCGATGAAGATGAAGTGTGTCCGGCTTGTCGTGGTCGGTCACCCGATCCTCGATCCTGACAACAACTTTCCGAACGCCGTGAAGCCGCGCTCCTCTCAAGTGATCTTTCGGACTTATTTTGCCAACTTGGACAGCAGGTCGCGGGCCAGCAGCTCAATCTCGCCGAAGCGCTTCTGATAGTCAACAAAGAGGCGATTCAATTCGAGCGAGCGATCGGGGTTGAGATGCGCACGCAGCATCATGTCGCGCAGGCGCACCGGGTTGGGTAACGCCAGTTCATCCTTCAGCTCTTCCAGGGCGGCGTTGGGATCGTAATGGTAGGCCAATTTCTTCTCCAGTATCTAGGCTGTCCCGATTGTAAGCCGTTCGGCCGACGGCGCGGTGCCCATACTTTCGGCGACAAAGACAAGTCCTTTTTCGGCAGACCGCTGGTACAGTTCCGGAATGTTACTTGCGTAACCTGCTGTGCACTCACGTAACTTGCCCTTTTTAAATGCGGTTACTAGACTAACGAATCAGAGTTCCTGTTTTTTGGGGATTCGGAACTACGTGGCCGGAGTCGAAGAAGAAAAAGCGGGTTTGAATGCGCTTTTTTCTTCCTGAATGCATGCACCCCTGGGCCCTTGTGGCGCTGTGAGAAAGAGGCGTTGATGCCCAGAAGATTATATAGGTCCGCTACCGATCGTAACGAATATCCGGGCGAGAACTCCGCGCGCGCGGCGCAATCGGCCATGCGCCGCCAACCGTTAAGACTGATCACTCCTTGCCGCCCCGTGCCGTACGGCTTCAGCAGGCTCGGCACAACGGCAGGAGTTAGTCTGCTGGAACTCGTCGTGGTGGTGGCGATCGTCGGCGTGATGCTGGCGATTTCACTGCCCAGCCTGCAAACCAGCCTCAAGAGCGCTCATCTCAGTGCGGCGACGTCGTCGGTAACGGCCGCAATCCAAAGTACCCGTTTTAAGGCTGTCGTGAGCGGTTGCAACTACACCATCGCCTTTTCCCAAACCAACACCACATATCAGGTTGCCGGGCAGACTCTATCCGGCGCGCCGCCAACTTGCGCGACGACGTATAGCAACGTCGGCTCGGCGCTACCCTGGTCAACCAGCGGCGATGTCAAACTTCTGGCGTCCACGACTCTGCAATTCAATCCGAATGGCATTGTAAGTCTGTCCAGCGGGGGTTCGTCGCCGTGCACCAATGGAGTTGCTTGTTTCAAACTATCGAACGGAACTGTGGCGACCAACACAATCATCGTTTCAGGAGTCGGCAATGTTACGGTTACCAGCCCATAAGCGCGGTTGCGGATTCAGCTTGCTTGAGGTCGTCGTTGCGCTGGCGATTTTGTCCGTGGGCGTAATGGCGGCGGCAGCATTGACGGCAAAGATGCTCGCCACCGGGCGCCAGTCCAAGTACATGAGCCTGGCATCGACCCTGGCCTCCGAAAAACTCGAAGACCTGAATCGCTACACCCCGAACGACCCGCAGGTTTGCGTTCCCGGCGCCAGCAATTCGGCGGGCAGCTTGACCACGGACGTCATGCAGTCTACGACGTGCGCGACTTCGGGATTCACTAACACGGTTGCTTATTTCGATAACGTGAGTGTCAGTCTCAGCACTTCGTCCGCTGCCTGTCCAAATACCACCGCGGGCTGCTTTTCCGAGACTGTTTCCGGCATAACCGGCGGCGCCGATTCTTATACCACAACATATCACTCGCCGGACGGCCAGATCGTCACTCCCGCATCAAGCTCCACGCCTCCCAGCGACATGACCTTCCACCGGCGTTGGATTATCGAAGCGAATACGCCAGTGACGGGAACGCGAAGGGTGACGGTTCTGGTGACGCTGCTGGATACCACCGTCTGGCCAACCGTGACATTTCAAATGAGCCTGGTGCGGCCATGACAATAATGATTGCGAGACGCCAAGAGCGCAACCCCGGTAAGCCGGCGACACGAGCCGAAAAAGGATTCTCCCTGCTCGAACTCGTCGTCGCCATGGCGGTGTTTCTCCTGATTAGCGGCATGTCATTCAGCTTGTTCAACCAGCAGCAAAAGTCGGCCCAGCTCTTGCAAGGACTTACCGCGCTGAACGTGGCGCTGCGCAACTCGGTAGCCGAACTGCAAATGGATGTGGTCGGCGGCGGCAGCGGGTACTTTCAAAACGTGATTATGCCGAGTTGGCCGGTGGGTGTGACCATCGTCAACAACATGGACCCCAACGGCACCTCCTGCTATAACTCGACGACCAAGACTTATAGCTGGAAGTGCTTCGACCAGCTCACCATCGTTGCCGCCGCCAGCCAGACTGTCTACCCTGCAATTCATGCGACCGACAACACTGGCGGGACGCAGTGGCACGGCTAACTGTTCGAACACCACCAACGGCACGGCTTATGGCCAGGCCGCCTCGGTCACGGTAAACGGCGTCACCACGACATGGACCCTTGCCAATACGGCGGCGGAGTTCAAATCGGGCGATCAATTGCTTTTCGTGACCAACAATGGCACCGTCAATAAAATTACCACGGTGGTGCTGACGGCAAATGCGACGGTCACCAACACCAACACGGCTGTCAAGTTCACGTTTAGTCCCACCAATTTGACGGCAGCAACAGCCTGCCCAGTGACCCGCTGGACATTACCGCTTGCGACGGCAATGCAAATTGCGCCGCGAGCAATCAGTTGGCCAGCCCCCCAAGTTTCTGCGGCACCTCCTGGATAATCAAGCTTTCGCCCATAACCTATCTCGTCTGCGCCGGACCCGGCAGCTCTAATCCTCTGAACACCAACAATTGCGATCAGACCACCAATTCTCCGGACATCGAGGACCCCAAGCTAACCAGAGTACAAACGGTGAATGGGGTAACGACTAAGAGCGTGGTGATGGAACAGGTCATCGGCTTCAGGGTAGGAGCCGCTCTGTGGAACGGTGGCACCGCCTCAGTCGAGCAGCAGGCGGGCGATTCGGTGACGACTTCATATAACTATCTCGCTTCCACCTACTGCGTAGGCGGGACCGGCGCAACCTGCACCGGCGGAAGCCTATTGCCGTACAACTTCAGCCTGGTGCGCTCGGTGCGGGTGTCTTTGATTGGCCGCACTGCGCCCAGCACTACCAACACTGGATTTGAAAATGCCTTCGACAGCGGGCACTACCAGGTGCAGGGCGTTGCCGTGGTGGTCAACCCGCGCAACATGAGCATGAACGACAACTGAGGTGGCGAAATGATGGCCAAATCAGCACTATTTCACAACCGCAAGAGCGACACTCATAGACGGAGCGGTCGTCCATTCCCAGCCCGCGGCGAGCGGGGAGTAGCGCTGCTCGTCAGCCTGATGCTGCTGACCCTGCTCAGCGTGATGAGTGTGGTCATGGTAATGACCATCAGTCCGGATATGCTGATCAATGGATACTACGGCAACTACCGGGGATCGTTTTACGCCGCCGATTCGGGCTTGAATATAGCCCGGCAGCAACTGGTCAATCAGCTCCAAGGATACGTCAACACTAATGCTTGCGCGGGATGGGCCATCAATATCCCGGCGAATCAACAAACCACTTGTGGCAAGGCGCCGCTGAACACCTCGGACAGCACCAGCAACGCGAATACGGCAGCCACGGACGCCGCCAATGCGATTGTCGCCAACATATTGGCCACTTCCGGCGGTTACGGCAGCCTCACCGCTTTGAACAGCGGGACCGCCGCGACCTCGTGGCCGGGGAGTTTCGAGGCCGTCAACAGTACGAACTGTCCCACTACCTTTACCCCGGTTGCGAACACACCGACCGTGCTCGGAACAAATAATTTGGGGCAGAACAGCATCTACCAGTATCAGTTCAACTATAAGCTCTGCTCGCTTGGGCGGGCGCAGAGCGCGCAGCCGCAGCAGGTTTATACCTCGGAGTACGGTACCATCACCCTGATGATCACTGCCAACTATTCGCCGCAGCGAAACGTTTCCTTCGCCGCGTTTGGCGGTTTCGTCAGCAATTATCCGCCTAACTTCGGTCCGCTGGTTCCGGGTACCATGGAAGGTCCCATGTTTACCAACGGCGCCTGGCAGTTCGAGGCCGGAGGCCCTTACATCTTTACCGGCCCGGTTGGACAAGTCAACGCCGATGTCGACTATTACAACAACGGCTGGTGTGATGTGGCAGCCGCCAGCGATGTATGTAATGGAGCCAAGATCGCGCCGACCTTCGAGGGCGGGCTTAGCTTGAACCAGCCCGCTATTCCACTGCCAGCTAACGACTTCAGCCAGCAATGGGCGGTGCTCGACGGGGTAGGGTGCGGCGAAGGCGGCACCTCATGCGGCGTCAGTACGCCGCCGGCTCCCACCCTTGCCAACATGAATGCCACGTTGAAGGATATCAACGGCAATGCCTACCCTGCCGGCGCGGCGCCTAGCAGCGGGGTTTTTCTTCCCTATTCATGCACGGGTTCGCCGTGTGTCAACACCATGAATGGCGGCGGCGTCTACGTGCAGGGCAATGCGGGGGTGGTGCTGACGATGGGAACCGACAGCAACGGCAACCTGACCCAGACTTATACGATTACGCAGGGATCGACGACAACCACGGTGACCACTACCGTCAATGCCCCCAGCAATGCCGCCTATACAAAAGTCGTTTCAGGCAGCAAGACCGTGACTTTGTCCGGAGTTCCCATGAACAAGGTCCCCACGACTCCTCAGCAGGGCACGCTGCTCTATGTGGATGGGACGGTCAACAGTCTTACTGGACCCGGCCAGGGCCAAGCCTCTATCCAGGACCACTCGCAAGTGACCATCGTGGCCAATGGCACCGTCAATATCACCGGCGACATTATCTACAACCATGAGGCCAACACCCAGGATACATCGGACACCTATATTCCGGCGAATGACACCGGGCAGGTGCTTGGCGTCTTCACCGCCAACGGGAACATTAACCTGTCTAGCCCTTACTCGAATAACAATTTGCAGGTTGATGGGGTGCTTGCGCCCATCGGGTCGAATTGCGCCTCCAACATGTGCGGCTTTACGGCTTTTGCGCCTGGCACTACGAACTATGTCTACATCAACACCTTCAACAACTATGGCGGCCAGAGTCAGACCAATATTTTTGCCGCCAATATGAGTACGGAAAACACCTGGTACGACACCCGGCTCGCTTCTGGGTTTGGCCCGCCCTGGTTCCCCTCAACCACCATACCGGAGAGCGACATCAATGTCGGGGCGCCACAGGTCATTCCCACGGTGAGCCGTATGAGCTGGATGACAACACCACAGTAATCCGCAGGGGTATCGTTCGCAAGCCCAGTGCCTGATCGCACGCTGTGTGCGACAGGGCGCTGCGGCGAGTCATCGATTCGAACAATTGCAGGGACGCCGCGCAGGCTGGCGCAGGCCCTATCGGCCTACGATCGAGGCGCGAATCTTGCGCGCGCTTTAGCGCCCGAGGCAATTCGTTTTTATCTTCCTTCGAACGGGTTCCTGCCGCGTCCGTGGTCGTGTCCATCGCCTCGCGGCAAAACGAAAACGGGATGGATGGGAGACTCCGCGTTATGATGTATTAGCTGATCGGCAACGGAAGTGAAAGGAGACTCCTGATGAAGGCCGCGTCAATTCCATTGATGGTGGTGTTTGTCCTCATAAGTGTTTTTCTATCCGGCGGCTCAGCCAACGCGGCCGAGGTTAAGGTCATGATCTCCGGCGGCTTTACGGCGGCGCTCCGCGACCTCGCCCCGCAGTTTGAGCGCGCGACCGGGCACAAGCTCGTCGTTATCTTTGGTCCTTCCATGGGAACTACGCCCCAGGCGATTCCAAATCGCATGCAGCGCGGCGAGCCGGTCGATGTCGTGATCATGGTCGGCTACGCGCTCGGAGACTTGATCAAGCTGGGCAAGGTCGCCGCCGACAGCCGCGTCAACTTGGCCGGGTCCGGTGTCGGCGTGGCGGTGCGTGCCGGCGCACCCAAGCCGGATATCAGCTCTCCCGCCGCCCTCAAACGCGCGCTCTTGCAGGCAAAATCGATTGCCTATTCCGATAGCGCAAGCGGCGTCTATGTTTCTACGGAGTTGTTTCAGCGCCTCGGAATCGCCGACCAGGTAAAAGGCAAGAGCAGGATGATCCCGGCCGAGCCGGTGGGCGCGGTGGTGGCGCGCGGCGAAGCTGAAATCGGCTTCCAGCAGATGAGCGAGCTTCTTCCCGTTGCGGGCATTGATTTGGTCGGTCCGCTGCCGTCCGAGGTGCAAAAGATCACCGTCTTTTCCGCCGGGGTCGCAACCAGCGCTAAGGAACCGCAGGCAGCGAGAGCGCTCATCCGATTTCTCGCATCACCAGAGGCTGCCCCCGCCATCAGCAAGACCGGCCTGGAGCCCATGGCCTCCGCAAAACGGAAGTGATGGGCCAGAGCAGATTCGACAAGACGACGGTGGCGACCATGCTGGCCGGCATGTGCACGTTTCTCAACGTCTACTGCACGCAGCCGTTGCTGCCGATGTTGCGGGAAACTTTTCATGCCTCCGAGTTGCAAGTCAGCCTTACGGTGAGCGCGACCATTCTTGCCACCGCTCTCACCGCGCCTTTTATCGGCATGGTGGCCGAGCGCCGAGGGCGCAAGAAAATCATTGTCCCCTCGCTGTTTCTGCTGACCATTCCGACCGCTCTGGTGGCGACTTCCACCAGCTTGGGCTCACTGATCTTCTGGAGATTCGCCCAAGGGCTTTTCGTGCCCGGCGTCATCGCCGTCATGCTCGCTTACATCAATGAGGAATGTGCCGCACGCGGCGTCGGGCGCGCCATGTCGTCGTATGTGGCGGGAACCGTGATCGGTGGGTTTCTCGGACGCTTTCTCTCCGGCCTCATCGCCGCTCACTGGCAGTGGCGCGCTGCTTTCCTGGTCCTGGCCGCGCTCAACTTGGTGGGCGCGGTCGTGGTTCGCTCTTGGCTTCCTCCGGCCAAGAATTTTGTGCGGGCCGAACACCTGCGGCAGGCTTGGGAGCAATCCAGGGAACACCTGCGAAATCCGCGGCTGCTGGCCAACTTCGGCATGGGCGCTACCGCGCTCTTTGCCCTAGTGGGATGTTTCACCTATGCGAATTTTTATCTTGCCGCGGCGCCCGTTCGCTTTGAATTCGGCGCAACTGGGCAGCATCTTTTTTGTCTATTTGTTCGGGGTGGTGGTTACGCCCCAGGCAGGCCGATTTCTCGATCGCTTCGGCTTTCGCCATACCGCTTTCCTCTACTGCGCCATGATGATCGTCGGGCTGCTCCTAACCCTGGTCAAGTCGCTGCCGGTCGTCATCGCCGGGCTGGCAATTTGTTCTTCGGGCGTTTTCGTGGCGCAAGCCGCAGCCACGGTGCAGACCGGAGCCATCGCCGGACGCGCGCGCTCCTCTGCCGCCGGCCTCTACGTGACGTTTTATTATCTGGGAGGAAGCCTGGGCGCCACCCTGACCGACTGGTTCTGGCATTGGGCTGCCTGGCCGGGTTGCGTCGCCCTGATGGCAGGAGTTTCGTTGCTGAGTCTATGGCTGGCGCTCATCAGCAGCCGTCCCCGCGAGCAGGTCAACTCCGCGGAAATCGAAGTGGTCGCCGACTGAGCTGCGCGGGTGGATGCCCGCGCGACTCACGGTTTTGCTTACCGGCGTGTCCGCTTTGACGGCGCTAATTTCTCCAGCAGATAGCGGATATCGGGAGGCAGTTCGCTCTCAACCGCAATGCTTTCTCCCGAGCGCGGGTGCATGAACTGGAGACGTGCCGCATGCAGAGCAACCCGGGCGATGAGTCGCTCCGACGATTCCGCCGAGTGGTATTTTCGATCACCGACGACCGGGTGGCCAAGGGCCGCGAACTGCGCCCGAATCTGGTTTTGCAGTCCGGTCACCAGTTCGACCCGGAGCAGCGAAGCATCCGGCAGGAAACGTTCCACCGAATATCGAAGTTCAGCACGCGTCGCTTTCGGGTCTCTCTCGGTGCGCAATTGCTGAAGCATTCCTTGGCGCCGGAAATAGTGAATGAGCGTCCCTTGGTTGGCGGCGAGGCGGCCGCGCACCACCGCGAGATACTGTCTCAAAGGGGTATGGCCGAGAAACTGGCGAATCAGTATCTCGCGATCCAGCTTGGTTTTAGCAAAGAGCAAAGCCCCGGACGCGAAGCGATCGATGCGATGTACCACCAGTGCCCGCTGTTTTTTCAGCTTGAGTTTTGCCGCCAGCAGAGACAAAGCGGACGGAGTCGCAGAGCCCTTAATCGGCACCGCCAGCAGTCCGGCCGGCTTATCGAGAACCACCACGGCATCGTCTTCGTAAAGCACGGAAAGCTCCGCCGGGAATCTGGGCCTGCGCCGATCTCTGCCGGCTGCAAGATGGTTGGCAAGCCGATCCGGTTTCCCGGAGCGAGGGCCGGTCTTGGTCTTGGCTGGACGTTTCTTCATCGGCAAACCACTCTCAGCGATCGGCGGGAGCCGTGCCGCGCAGGCCCGCCCGTTCAACGGCTTTGGCAATCTGACCATTTTGCTGAGCTTCGTTCAAGAACTGATTCAGCAGCGGCAGCGCCCCCTCCCGGCCTTTGGGGATGCCCGCCGCAAAGTGCTCGTACCCCCAAGCGCCTTCGAGCACCCGCGAGCCGGCAGGCGGCCGGCGAGTTCGTACAAGATGGCCTTGTTGGTGGCAAAGGCTTCCAGTTCACCGGACTTGAGCATCTGGATCGCCTGGTCGAAGGTGGGTACTGCCGCCACCTGCGCGCTCTTGAACCTATTCGTGAGCATTTTTTGCGAGGTGCTCCCCACGCTCACGCCCACCCGATTGCCTTTGACGTCGATGTCATCGAGGCGCTTGATAGCGCTTCCCGCAGGCACCAGACAGCCTTGCTCGACGCGCAGGAATGACTGCGAAAAATCGACCTCGCGAGCCCTGTCAGGCGTCGCGTTGGTGAAAGTTATATCTACCTCACCCGCCTTTAGAGCGGCAAAAACGTCGGCATTCTTTGCAAAGATGATAGGTTCGAAGGGCACTTCCAGGCGGCGTGCGAGTGCGCGGCCAAGGTCATAGCCGACCCCTTTGGCGTCGGCGGGCGTGGGTCCAGGAATGATCGAAGTCGGGCTTCCTCGATAAAGTCCGACCCGAAGCTTGCCGGTCGGAGCCAGGATTTTCCTGGCCGCATCAAAGTCGATCGCCTGGGTTGGCTTGAGGGCTAGCGCCGGCAGCGGCTCCAAAGGAATCGTCGCGGCCATGGCCACGCCAAGGCCGAGGCCCAAAATGCTTGTCCCGATGAGCTTGAAATTCATCGCGGTTCCGCCTTTCTCATGCTTGAGCGCCGGCGTCTTCCTCGCCTTAAAACACAAACCACGGCGCGTGCCCTGCAGCCCGCGCGGGGGTAGGGAGGGAGACAGGATCGACGCTCCTGGACGCTAAGTACGCGCGCATAGTTTACACGAATGGCGCTGCTTCCGGGTTGCCGGGATCAGCCGATACAACCGGCGACAATTCGAGACGATGAGAACGTCTGCGCGAAGTCCCGGAGATTTTCCTGGAAGAGGGGCCGAAACAGATTATTGCCTTGCCGTGCTATAACGGAAAGGAGTGCCACAGGTGTAGAGAAGACAGCACATAGTCTAAAGAGAGAGCTGGGGATCCCGGGAATCTCCGCCGTTTCACGCCACGTTTGTGAACTGGAGGAGAAGGAGATGGGCGGAACACGCGACCTGCGGCATGCCGCGGAAGCGCTTGCTGCCCTCGAAAACCGGATTTCCGGGGTGCTCATTACGATGCGTGGGCTGTTGGCAAAGGTCTGAACAAGCGGTTGACGGTCGCACCATTGGGAGCACGTTGATGGATAATTCCCAACAGACAGAACTGCAGTCCCTTGAGGTTGAACCGAAACGCTCGGGCGACAGGGTCCTGATCGCCGACGATGACGCCATGACGCGCAAAATTCTGCAAAGCTGGTTGGAGGAATGGGGATACCACGTCACGGTGGCTGAAGATGGTGCCCAAGCCTGGAGCATTTTGCAGAAGGAGTACCCGCCCGAGTTGCTCATTCTGGACTGGGTCATGCCGGAAATCGATGGCATGGAGTTGTGTTCTAGAATTCGCGGCAGTCAGCATGGTTTCTACCAATACATCTTGTTGGTTACCGCCAATGAAGCAGAACATGACGTGATAAAAGGGTTGGAGGCGGGGGCCGACGATTATTTGGCAAAACCGCTCGATAAGAACGAATTACGCGCCCGGCTGCGCGTGGGACAGCGCATCCTTACGCTTCAGCGCGACCTGATTCAGGCGCGAGAGGATCTTCGTTTCCAGGCCACCCACGATGCTCTGACCGGTATCTTGAACCGGGGCACAATCATGGATCTGCTGCACCGCGAACTGGCCCGTGCCGCGCGCTCTCAAAGTTCTACGGGAATCCTCATCCTCGACCTGGATCACTTTAAGCAGGTCAACGACTCCCATGGGCACCTGACCGGAGACGCCGTGCTCAAGGAAGTTGCGCGACGCATCAGCCACGCCGTCCGCTCCTACGATATGGTAGCCCGCTACGGCGGGGAGGAGTTTCTGGTGGTGCTGCCCGGTTGCGACAAGGACCAGACGCACGGATGCGCCGAGCGGGTGCGGGCAGCGGTCGCCGGGACGCCGATTGCCGTCCGCGGCATCGAAGTCTCGGCCACGGCCAGCATCGGTGCGACGGTCGCAAATAACGGCGCAATTGCTCAGATCGATATTCTGGCCGCTGCCGATGTCGCTCTCTATCAAGCCAAGAACAGCGGACGGAATCGGACAGTCGTCAAAGAAGTGGGGCAGTAGAGTCGCTGGTAAGCTATATTCCAAGCTCCAAGCGGCGGTACAATGTTTGAACGGCGTTTGAACGGCGAAGTGCGAAAGTGGCGGAATTGGCAGACGCACCAGACTTAGGATCTGGCGGGTAAAACCGTGGGGGTTCGAGTCCCCCCTTTCGCACCAATAGTTTAGGGCCGATCCTAGAATCGGCCCTTTCTCATTGTGCCCAATTTTGTGCCCGCCTGAGGATTTCTGTGCCTACTCTCTCGCTGCTGGAAGTGCGAGTGCTGCCTTCGTGGTCTGCTGGAAAGCCCGTTCAATCGCGTCTGCCTGAGGGTGGATGTACCGCTGTGTGATCGCGATGGAGCTGTGTCCCGCGATGCGCGCCAGCGTAAAGGCATCGCAGCCCGCTTGCGCCAGTTCCGTTAGCGCCGTGTGGCGGAGCACGTAAGGCTCAAATGGCTTCAACTCCCGCCCGCTGCTCTCTTTGGCCCTCTTGTTGGCATTTTCAATTGCCTTCTTGTGCTGGTCCTTCGCTGTGTCTTTGTTGAAATGCCCTTCGCGTGAACCGGAGGGAAACACCCACCCTTCTTCGGGATTTCCTGCTTCTTCGTGCCGGGCTTTCAAGGCTACATAGACGGCGGGGACCATCGGCAGCATTCGGCGCCGTGCCTTTGTCTTGCCTTTGTCTATTTGAATCAGCCCGCCCCTCCCATTCAGTAATACGCGTTCCCACCGCAGTTCAAAGCACTCGCCTGGGCACATCCCTTCGCCACGGATCAAGGTTGCCACATCGCGCCAAGGCTGCGGGCACTCGGAAATGTACTGCTGCCATTCTCCATCGGTCAGAACCCTGTCTCGCTGCCGTTCGCCCTTCGCCAGCGTGATCTTTACAGGCCGTTCCAACTTGCCCCATTCAAAAGCGAGATTTAGCGCGCGGCGAAGGCTGCGAAAGCCGCAATTGATGCGCGAGGGTGAGAGTTTGGTGAATTTGGCGGCGAAGTGCTGCGCGTGCTGGTCGCTGATCTTGTCCAAAGGCTCAGAGGCCCAATCGCACTTGCTGACCATGTTCGCGCCATCGGTGTAATACTCCGCCGTTCCGGGCTTGGCGGCGTGTCTCGTTTCCACGAAAGGCACAAAATCGTTCTTGAGAAAATCCGCCAATGACGGCGCGGGTTTCTTCTCACGGATGCCCACCAAGCCGTTTGCAAGTGCGGTCCTGTGCGCCGATTCGATGTTGCGGGCCTTCTTATCGTTTCCCTGCTTCGTGGATTCGCGGATCATCTCGCCATTCCACATGAACTTGTACCAGTAAATGCCACCTCGTTTGTAAATGCTCATGTCCGTTTACTCCTCTTCGAATGCTCCTGTTTGCTTGTTACCCGGTTGCTCCGCCGCGGTTTAATCTTCGACATTTTGGCAATGGTCTTACGGTACTCACGCATATAGTCGCGCTTACTCTTCGGTGGTCGATTGCTTTGATAATCCGCTGACCGGCATGTACCGGAGCAGAAACACTTATCCGTTTGCCGTTTGGGTAATTTGAACCTGCCACAGCCTGGTCTGTCGCAAATGCGTATCGGTATTGCTTCGGCTAGATCTAGTTCTCCATCTTGGAATTGCCGGATACGATCCACTAAGAACTTGCAGATGGGGCTCATGATCGAATCACAAGAACGAAGGATGGGCCAGAAAAAATGGGATACCCATCGTTGCCAGTCTCGTCAAAGTTATCGTTCGCGAAGTCAATGTTCCAGGCAATGCCTTCGTTGTTTGCGTGCAAGAATTGAACCGCGCTGGGGCCAAGATCACGGTTTTTGTTTGGCGCACATAGCCACATCGGTAGGTTCCTGAATTCGGGCTGATAGGACATAGCCCAGAAGCGCAAACTATCATTCAGTTCTATTCCGTGTTGCTGCGCGTACTCACTGACCTCTTTAATCACTGATACATGTTCAGTCACGTCAAATGCATCCAGGCAGCGAAGCACCAGCGCTCGGATCTGTTCGAGAGTTTTTCCATCTGCCGCGAAATCTGCGTTGGCGTAGTCAACAATGCCAAGCCAAATGGCTCTTTACTCTCTTCAACTTGCGTAATCTCGCTAAGCGCCCCATCTTTGCCATTAATCGTAATTTACGATAAATAAAATGTTGCCGTTATTACGATGCGTCTAAACGATCAAAAGCGCAAGAGAACAAACATTAAATGCGTAACTTACGCTAAGCGGCTCGCGGTCGCTGTTAATAGTAATTAACGTCTACTACACTCATGTCGTTATTACTGACATCTAAGTCTGTAGAAAGGGACAAAATATGGAGAACAGTAAATCATCGAGAGAGCTGATGTTGGTGCCTGAGGCTGCGGAGTTTCTGCGGCTAAAGCCTAATACCATCCGCGCCTGGATACTCCGCCGGCGTATATCGTTTGTAAAACTCGGCGGAAGAGTTTGCATCCGGAGGACAGACTTGGAGCGCCTGATCCGGGATAGGGTCGTCCTGGCAGAAGCAAACTCGCAAGATGCATTTAAAACCGGGGGAACATCGCCGCCGGACACCGTTGAGCCCAGCACCCTTGCCACTCAGCCTACTCGTGGGGGTGCGAAATGAACGTCAGTAACAGTGAAAACCCAACTTCGTCCGCACTCTCTAATTCCGCGGAAGCGCTCCACCAGAGCGATAACGGTCCCCTCTGCGCTGCATTAGACACCGCACCGCCCCCCGGTGCCCAGTCACAGGACGACCCACTACCGCTAGTCCCGCAAGATCTCAAGGAGCTACGCTCGTGGCTGCTCTGGAGTTATGTACCCAACCGAGAAGGCGAAACGTGCAAGCATCCCGATGAATCCCTGAGGCACATAGAGGAGCAGGTCACCGATCCTGAGTTCGCAGCCGAGCTCAAGGCGATCGGCGTTTCCACGCGCCGGGGGCTCTTCTGCATGGTATGCAAGCATCGCTGCGACACCAAGCTGCCAATCAACGCTAAAAGCGGCACACTTGCGTCCGTCACAAATTCGGTCACGTGGTCAAGCTATCAGGAAGCGTGTGCCGGGGCCAAGAAGTTTCAAAACGACGGCTTGGGAATCGTGGTACAAGCTCCACTCATTGCCATCGATCTTGACAAATGCATCGATGCAAACGGCAAGCACGAGTTGTGGGCATTCGTGACGGCAATGAGCGCCGGCACCTATGCCGAGATCTCGCCGTCATGTCATGGGTATCACGTCTTCCTGAATGCGGAAAATCCCATCAAAGAGTTTCTGGCGGACGGCAGGATGAACAGCCGGTGTGCCCGCGTGGAGATCTTCGGTGGTGACCACTACATCACAGTCACTGGCGAAAAGCTAGACCGAGCGCCGTCCACTATCCGGACGACGAACGTGAACTACAAAGCTGTTCTAGCCGCCGACCCTGCACCGCAGGCCGCGAAACGCAAGCGCAAGGCTGCCGCGAAGGCGGTAGGCACAGCGCCGACCGCGCCGGAACCCGAGCTCTACGAAATCTTAGTGCGTGTCGATCCGTGCGAACTAGCAGAGCACTTTCCGCCAAGTGGGAAAGGCCCTTTCGATCACAGCCGGGCGGATTTCGAACTTTGTCGGATTCTGGCTCGCAAGCATGACTGCGACCCGGAGCTGATTGAAGAGGAATTCAATCAAACTTGTCCAGCCGCGTGAAGTGGCAAAAACGTAAGGGTTATCGGTCCCGCACGATTGGAACCGCCATCCGCAGCGTGCAAGCGGAGCGCCCCGAGCCGAAAACGGTAATCGATGATTTCCCGCCGGAGACGCAAGGCCATCTTGGAGATCCGCCAGCGCGGTTGTTGGATGCGCCGCTGTTGCTGACTGCCGGTAACATAGGTACGAACCTACCCGTACTTAGCCCTGCAGGGGCAACCGAACGCCCTCTAACCACAGAACAAACAGTACAGCTATTTTTTGCGCGCACGGATATAGGTAACGCTGAGCGGTTCGCCCTGCGCCAAGGGGAGGTTGTCCGCTACTGTAACCAGATAAAGAAGTGGTACATCTGGGGCGGGACGCGCTGGGCAATGGGCGACGTCGGTGATGTCTATCGTCTGGCGAAGGAGACAGTCCGGGCCATGCTGAACGAGGCCCTTGAATTGCAGTCTGAAGATGCAAGAACAGCTCTTGCTAAACATGCGTTGCGGTCAGAATCCGAGCCGCGAATCCGTGCGATGTTAGCTCTGGACAGCATGAGGTCGGCATCCCTGTTCGGCTATTCGACTTCAACAAGGACACGATGTTGTTGAATGTTCTGAACGGCACTCTCGACCTTCACAGCGGCCAACTACGCGAGCATCGGCGTGAGGACCTGATCACTAAGATCTCGCCGGTTGACTTCGACGCAGGGGCTCAATGCCCAATGTGGTTGCAGTTCATGAATGATGTGACCGATAACAGGATCGAACTCGTAAACTATCTCAAACGCGCCACGGGGTACTCTCTCACTGGAGAGGCGAATGAACATGTCATTTTCTTGCTCTACGGCACTGGTGCGAATGGAAAAAGCACATTCTTAGAGGTGTTGCGTTACACCTTCGGTGATTATGCTCGGACCGCTGATTTCACTACGTTCATGGCTTCAGATAGGTCCTCTGGTCGCGAAACGACCTAGCGTGACTGGACGGTGCCGGTTCGTTATTGGAGTGAAAGCGAAGACGGCAAGCGCTTCTCGAGTCCTTTGTCAAGCAGTTCACCGGGGAGACAAATTCCCGGCGCGGGTTCCTGTACAGTGAATTTTTCGAGTTTAAACCTCAGTTCAAGCTTTGGTTGGGAACAAACGACAAGCCGTGCATCCGTGGAAAAAAAAAAGAAAATGGAGTCGCATTAAGCTTTTGCCTTTTCGGTCCGGATTCCATATGGTGAGCGCGACAGCAAGCTGCCCCAACGCCTGAAGAGCCAGGCGGCCGGGATTCTCCGATGGGCTGTGGAAGGCCTCGCCGAATACCAGACGAGCGGGTTGAATGAGCCACCTACGGTCAAGGATGCTACGGATGAGTACCGGCAGGATCAAGACGTAATCGGACAGTCTTGACGTTTGCTCGCGGTCAAACGCGACGCCGACGTGCAAGCCCGTCTTTTGTACAACGCTTACAAGGCATGGAGCAACTGATACGAAGAATGTGGATGTGAACAAAACGTCCAGATGCTTTGGAGAGCTTAGGGGGAGCGGGGTGGCCTGCAGAGGTTCAAACACACAAGCACGGGAACTGTAAAAAGCACTGGTGGCAGGGGTTAGCTGCAGGTAGGCACGAGATAACAATGATGGATTGCCATTCTGATGGAGGCGGTGGAGGAACAAGGAGCCACTTTTACAACTTTGTCTAATTCACTCTCGTGGAAGACGCTCTGAAAATGCTTCCACTATCCTCCACTCATTCCGATATCGGTTCACACGGCGGCGAATTGCCGTATTCGAAAAACCAGTCGTAATTCGATCCCACCGGCAACCTCCACTCGCACGGCGGCAGGTCGCCAAGCTGGAAATACATTCGTGGGAGCGCCCGGAGTTGGCGCTTGCCTGGACTGATAGACCGTGAGAAATAATTTGGACCGACCGGGCGTGCAGGCCTGAAAGCAAGGGGGCATGGAAGTCCAGAACCTGGACTGAAAGCGAGCGTAGAAATGAGCCGGAGCCTGACGAAATTACAAAGATGGATATTTAGTTATTTCCGGTAACCACAATAGGTTCAGGTTTTGGCTTGCGGTGACAGGCTACTGCTAGCTTGTTTGAACAGTGGAGTCTCGCAGCCGATTCCGGTCTTCCTTCCACTGTCCCCTTGGGCCGCATTACAATATTTTACCGACTGTTGCTCCCACTGTTTTTCCGTGGTATCTATGTAGAAGATCCTACCCTCCAACTCAGTACGAGTTTATGGAGGAGTAGAGCGCAACCTGGTCACTGGTAAGGTTCAAAGAAAACAGGGCCTTGTGAAAATTACTGGGAGCGAGGATTCGCCCCACACCAAAGCGTCTTTCAACAGCTTCACGGTAATTATACAGTCTGGCAATATCACGTTAGTGCCAAACGGACTTCAGCCTGTCGCGTTTTTTTCCATCTCCCTCCTTGACGTCATCTCCCGTTTCCATTAACATTAAATCACCCTGTCGGAAAGGGAACGGTGCTATGGAACTTGATGCATTCGCGGGGAGATGGGGCGTATTGAGCACAACTTTCCAAATGGGAGACGGAAGTTGCGACCCTCAATGCCAAGATTGGTCCTGCACGCGAGGAACTCGAATCTTGGAATCGTATCTTGCAGCTACGCCTTGGAGAGCCAGCAGAACAGGTTTCTCTTGGCATTCGAATCGACGAACCCCCAAAAGCTGACGACATGCATGCCGGACAGCCCGACAAAAGCGCACCAGCGGAGTATGGTGCAAAGGCCAAGGCCTTTTCAGAGTTTGTTCTTAGCAATCGTTTGGCTGGAGTGACGATTTCGGACTTGATGCAGGAAACCACTCGCCTAGGGTCGAACCGGAATAGTGCTTACAGATTCGTATGGCGGCTGACGAAAGCTAAACCGCCAGAATTAAGATAAAAGGAGGAATCGATATTTTCCGACTGAACACATGAAGCAATAAAGACGGGCTGCTTTCGCAGCCCGTCCGATTGATAAAGCTCCGACCTCATGCTGTAAATCTATAGGTCGGCGGAGGTGACAGTGATCCATTCACTGCACTTCGTTATAACGGTCAACTCGGCTGGAACCTTGTTGATCGTCGCTTTGGCGGCCACCGTGTCTGTAAAGAACGGTGCGCCGTCAAGGCGTATTTAAATCAACAACAACTTCATCTTACAGATTTATTTGACGGCATTCAACTGCATTCGCATTACAATAGTAATATGGAAAAGCCAAAATCAGAGCCGAAAAAGCCAGAATTTACTCGCTCAGACTTCCATAATTTACTGAAACGGGCGATCAGCACGCCCGCTCTGAAACCTTCTTCAAAATCGAAGTGAAGATCAAGTTTCCCCTATCCCGCCTGTTGTATCGGAAGCTGTATTCGTCCAAGTAGCTCTGCAAATATTTCTGGCTGACAGAATGGTAAACCCCGCCGATTCCACGCTTTACGAGGCTCCAGAATCCTTCGATCGTGTTCGTATGGACGTTTCCGCGAACGTACACTCCAGCACTGTGCTTGATGCGGCGATGGCGGTATCCCATCTCCGGCATGTGTTTGATGCCATCATACCCGCGCAGTTCATCCGTGAATACGGTGGAGTTCGGGAGTATGTACTTTTTCACGTTGCCAAGTAAGGTGCTGCCCTTCACATCTTCAACAGCCAGCGCAACGATATTCCCGCACGTTGTCCGCCAGACTCCATTACCGGGGTTTTCGTTTTGTCGCCGCGCATCGGACGACCACGCCCGTATTTGCGGACGCCACCAACGTAGGTTTCATCAACCTCAACTGAGGAACCCTCCAATTGCACATCCTCGCTCAACAGCGTACGAATCTGCTTGAACATGCGCCACGCGGTTTTGTAAGTGACGCCCGTTTCACGCTGAATCTGTTTTGCGGAGATGCCGCAACGAGTGGAGCCAATCAGGTACATCGCATAAAACCAAGTCCGCAACGAAGTCGTGGATTTCTCGAAGATTGTTCCCGCCAACGGATAGATATGATTCCCGCAGTGATCGCAAGCGTAAGCCGTGCGTCCACGCACTCTGTAGTGCTTGCGCTCAATCCCACACTTAGCGCACAGCGTAATGCCATTGGGCCAACGTTGCTCTTTGATGTGTTCGAGACAAGCATCGTCAGTCGGAAACTCAGCGCGGAATTGTTCCACTGTATATCGAAGTTCTTTCGGGATGGATTGTTTCGGCTTCATTGTCTTGCTCCAGCCTTATAATCCTATTTCTATCAAATTGCTTACTTGTTGTCAAGGGATATTTA
>CAWFEA010000023.1:0-168536 GCA_963814745.1 uncultured Acidobacteriota bacterium | reverse complement strand
GTTGCGAAATAGTCGTCCATCGTCTCGGCGCGGCGAATCTGCTGCACCGTGCCATCTTCACGCAGTAACAGTTCGGCGCATCGTAGCTTGCCGTTGTACTGGAACCCCATGGCATGGCCATGCGCGCCGCTATCGTGAATCACGAGGATGTCCCCGACCTCCACGTTCGGCAGCATCCGGTCGATGGCGAACTTGTCATTGTTTTCGCACAGCGAGCCGACGACGTCAACCATCGAGTTGGCGGGAGCCTGTTCCTTTCCCAGGACGGTGATGTGGTGATACGCGCCGTACATCGCCGGACGCATCAGGTTGGCCATGCAGGCATCGACGCCGACGTACTTCTTGTACGTGTGCTTCTCATGAATGGCTCGTGTCACCAGAAACCCGTACGGCCCGGTGATGCAGCGGCCATTTTCCATGCAAACTCGCAGCGGATGCAATCCCGCCGGCCGGATCCGTTCGTCGTAGAGCGCCTTCACGGCCTGACCGAGCGCTTCAAGGTCGATGGCCTTCTGTTCCGGCCGGTACGGGATGCCGATTCCTCCGCCAAGATTAACAAACTCCAGCCGCACGCCGAGCTTTTCGGCCAGCTCGATAGCCAGATCGAACAGCATGCGCGCTGTCTCGACGAAAAACTCCAATTTCAGTTCGTTCGAAGCGACCATCGTATGCAACCCGAACCGCTTGCTTCCCTTCTTTCTGGCCGACGCATATGCCTCGAACAGTTGGGGACGCGTGAGTCCGTACTTCGCCTCCTCCGGCTTGCCGATTATCGGGTTGCCTTCGCGCGCCTTTCCCGGGTTGTAGCGAAAGCAAATCAGCTCCGGCAGTCCCCCCGCATGCTCCTCGACATATGGCAAATGCGTAATGTCATCGAGGTTGATAACCGCGCCCAGCGCTTTGGCTCGCTGATACTCCTTAAAAGGCGTGTCGTTCGACGTGAACATGATGTTCTCGCCGGTGATTCCGACCCGCTCGGCCAGCTCCAATTCGGGCAAGCTCGAGCAGTCGGCGCCGAAGCCCTCCTCCTTCGCGATCTTCAGGATGTACGGGTTGGGCAACGCCTTGACGGCGAAATGCTCCTTGAATCCGGGGCACCAAGCAAACGCCGCATTCAGCCGCCGAGCATTCTGGCGAATGCCCCGCTCGTCGTAGAGATGAAACGGTGTTGGATAGCTGCGAATGATTTCGCGGACTCCGGCTTCGTTAAAAGGAAGTGTCTTGCCAGTCTCAACGTTCATAATTGCTGGACTTATTATGCCTTTCTCCGAACAATTCGCGGAAACACTGTAAGCATATTATCTTGTCGTGTAAACTTAGTGCCAGCATGAAATTAGGCGATCTTTGGGCAAAGCACCACAGCGGCACAATGCGGCCGGAGTCTGCCGAAACGAACGATCTGTTCATCTTCGGCGTTACGGACGATTCCAGAGACGTTCGCTACGGCTACCTTTTTTGCGCCCTGCCCGGAGTGAAAGAAGATGGGCTCGCCTTCTGCTCGCAAGCCGCCGCCAGAGGGGCTCAGGCAATCGCGGTACCGGAAGGCACGCGCGACGAGGCTCTTGGCCTCAGCGAGTACGAGCGCGAAAAGATCATCGTACTCCGCGTCCGGGACATTCGCGGATTCTATGCGCGACTGGCGTTCCGACTTTCACCCCGGCCATCCGAGCACCATGGCAGCGGTCACCGGCACCAATGGTAAGACATCAACGGTGTGCTTTCTTCGGGACCTGTGGGTTGAGAACGGTCACAACGCCATGAGCCTGGGAACCCTGGGCCTCCAGGCACGCGATAAGCGCCATTCAAACCTGGAAGCGGGACTTACAACGTATGATGCGAAGACTCTTCATACGATCCTCGCTGAACTGGAGCGTGTGCATGGCGTCACGCACCTTGCCATGGAGGCCTCGAGCCACGCACTCGATCAGCAACGACTGGCTGGGATCACTTTTGACGCAGCCGGCTTTACGAATCTCACTCAGGACCATCTCGACTACCATGCATCGATGAATGCCTATTTCGAGGCCAAGGCGAGACTCTTTGAGGATCGGCTCAGGACTGACGGCGTTGCCGTCATCAACGTCAGCGACACATGGGGTGTGCAGATCGCATCGGCAATGAGGGCACGGGGCACCAGGGTCATCTCTTATGCCACCCCAGCGAACGCAAAAGCGGCATTCGCCGGGGACCCCGGTGGCGAAGCAGGCGACGACCAACCCAGCAAACGCAACAGCGGCGTTTGCTGGGGGCCCGCCGACCTTGTGGTATGCAGACGAATTCCCCATGCGCAAGGCCAAACGCTGAAGATATCGGTGTTTGGCGAATTCCATGAAGTCGAGGCGCCGGTGGCAGGATCTTTTCAAGCGCAGAACATTCTCTGTACGCTAGGGCTCGCGATTGCCACAAACGTGCCAGTGGATCGCGCGATCACCGGCATCTCACGCCTCGCGTCTGTTCCAGGGCGCCTCGAACTTGCCGTAGTTCTTGCTAACGGCGCAGCGGTTTATGTGGATTACGCGCACACTCCCGATGCGCTGGACAACGTTCTGCGCAGTTTGCGTCCGCACGTCGGTGCGAAATCAAAGCTTCATGCGCTGTTCGGATGCGGGGGCGACCGCGATACGAAGAAGCGGCCTATCATGGGCCGCATTGCCGAAGAACTTGGCGATTGTGTCTGGGTGACCGATGACAATCCCCGCACCGAAGATGCGGATGCGATTCGAAAACAGGTGCTCTCCGGCACGACTCGGACAACCAACGTATTGGATGCGGGTCCGCGGCGTGAAGCACTGCAATGCGCCCTTTCGGCGCTGCAATCGGGGGACGTTCTGGTCGTCGCCGGAAAGGGCCATGAGGACTATCAGATCGTTCTTGAACGAGACCTGTCGGGCCAGCCCATCCGTGATTCCCGGGGTCGCCTACTGACGAAGAAGATTCCATTCTCGGACGTGGTGATCATCCGTGAGATCGCCGCGACGCTTTAGGGGTGAACATGGCAGACTTCTATGATGCCCGTGGCAATACCTACTTTGTCGCATCGCCGGAGGAGATTGGCCGGTTCGCCGAAATTCCTCGAACTGCCGCTGAAGCCGCCAGGTCGCGCGGGCAATGGGCGGTTCGCGCGATCGAACGCATCTGTGGTCGGTTGAACGCTTCTTGCACCCCAGCAGGCGCAACTTCAGCGCCTGCCGGGGACCCCGCTTCTCCGCCCCAGCAAGCGCGAAACGAGCGTTTGCCGGGGGCCCCTGAGGGCAAGAAATTCCTATCGGACGGATTATTAGTCGGACCGTTCCCCGACGAAAACGCGTTTGGCATGCTGATCGTCAACACAGACGGCACACTTGCGGAACGCAGCGGGAACGGCCTGACAATTTTCTCCCAGTTCCTGGTCGACACCGGACAGGCCAATCGCACGAATGCTTTCGTGGTGCGCATCTACAAGCCTCAGGCGCCATTGGTCGAGGCTCGGATTGAAGCGGCTGTACGAGACGGACGGAACGGATTCTGGATCGACATGGGCGTCCCAACCTATGGACTCTCCGCGGTTGATGCATCTCCCGAACACGTCGGCGTCTCTGAGTTTGAAGGTCACGGCACCTTTCGTGTTTTCGATCTCGAACAGATCGAGGCATCGTGGTCGTGCAGCCAGTTTGTGAATGTTGGAAATCCGCATTGTGTAACCTTCCTGAAAAACCACAGCCTCTTGCCTTCGATGGAGCAAATCGGGTCGCAGAATTGGATGCCCCGTCTGACCGCCATTGCAAATAGTACCGAAAGCGATGGAGTGCGAGGCGAAGGACGTCCGTGTAAGAACGGAATTAATCTGCAGTGGGCTGCCCTCCTTGGTCCGGATACCATTGCTGCGCGGGTTTTCGAGCGCGGCGAGGGACCTACATTGTCCTCCGGAACCAGCGCAACGGCCGTTGCGAGTGCCGCAAGGTCGCTGGGGCTTCTGGGTGCGAAGACCGTCAATGTTGTGACGCCGGGAGGAGTCGCGCCAATTAGATTCGATGAAAGCGATGGTATCTTGAAGCGCGTAATGTTATTTGGCGAGGCTCGACGAACGAATCCGCGTTAGTGATCCCACAAAGAGAATGACTGAATATGACATACATCAATGACAACTATCTCAAGCTGACCGCTGGTTACTTGTTTGCTGAAATTGCTCGCCGTGTGAAGAAATTCTGCGACGAAAACCCTTCCGCAAAAGTTATCCGATTGGGTATTGGGGATGTTACCGAACCGCTTGGCCCCGCGGTGATTCAAGCGATGCATGCGGCCGTCGATGAAATGGCCGTGCGGTCATCGTTCCGTGGCTATGGACCCGAGCAGGGCTACGACTTTCTGCGCGAAGCCATCGCCAAAAACGACTACCAGTCTCGCGGAGCCGACATTGACGCAGATGAGATTTTCGTCTCCGACGGGTCAAAGTGCGATTCCGCAAATGTTCTGGATATCTTCGGAGCGGGTAACGTCGTCGCCGTCCTGGACCCTGTTTACCCGGTGTACGTGGATACCAATGTGATGGCCGGCCACACGGGTCCGGCAGACGCCACTGGCCGCTACGGCGGATTGGTTTATCTTCCGGTTACCGCGGAGAACGATTTCGTCCCGGACCTCCCCAGGCAGCGCGTTGATCTGATTTACCTTTGCTATCCCAATAACCCGACCGGCGTGGCTGCAACGAAGGAAATGCTGAAGCGTTGGGTCGACTACGCGCACGAGAACGGCTCGATCATTCTGTACGACGCCGCCTATGAGGCATACATTACTGACCCGTCCATTCCGCATTCGATTTATGAAATTGATGGAGCAAGGAACGTCGCGCTCGAATTCCGCAGTTTCAGCAAGACGGCCGGCTTCACCGGCGTTCGGTGCGCCTTCACCGTCATTCCGAAAGGTCTCAAGGGAAAGACGCGGGATGGCCGTGAAGCCTCGATCCATTCGCTGTGGAATAGACGGCACAGCACCAAGTTTAATGGTGTCTCTTATCCCGTTCAGCGAGGCGCGGAGGCGATTTATTCGCCGGAAGGCAAGCGGCAGGCTCGAGAAACCATAGAGTTTTACCTCACCAACGCCAGGCTGGTGCGTGAAGCACTGACGAAGCTGGGGATCCAGGTCTACGGCGGCGTGAACGCACCTTACGTGTGGCTAAAGACCCCCGGCAGTTTGAGCAGTTGGGACTTCTTCGACAAGCTGCTGCGGGAAGCCCACTTAGTGGGAACACCAGGGAGCGGGTTCGGAACCTGCGGGGAGGGCTATTTCCGTTTGAGCGCATTCAACAGCCGAGCCAACGTCGAAGAAGCCACCCACCGCTTTGCCAAAATCATGTAGTCTCATCTATTGTTGCCCGGCTTCGAAATTAGCGGCCGACCCCAACCGATTGCGGCAGCCCGAAGGCTTCCGCAACCTTATGCGCCGGCGAAAGTACATGTATATTGGGCGCGGTTCAACCTGGGGAGTTGCGAGCTGAAAACTTCTCCGCGGTATCGGCATCTTATTATCGATGGACACGCTCTCTTTCTTGCTCGGGCGAACCATGCTCGTGCTGGCGCATCCTGATGACGAGTGCGTGACTTACGGCGCGATGTTGCAAAGAATGGCCGAGCCCGTCGTGCGCTACATGACCGACGGGGCACCGCGCGATTCTTATTTCTGGGGGCGCCACGGCTCGCGCCAGGCTTATGCCGAGCTTCGCCAGCAGGAGGCTCGGCGGGCGCTGGGCAGGATAGGTGTCCAGCGGGTTGAGTTCGTAACCATGGCGAACGTGAGCACGGATTCAGCCGGATGTCCTCGTAGCCTTGAATAGCGCGCTCGCAGTCGCCCTTGGATTTAAGCACCCTGCCTTGGCGGCGCGGAGCCGTGCGCGGCAGCGGCAGTGGAGCGAACCCGGCCGCACTGGCGGACGAAGTTAGCCAGCATCTGCTTGCCGCACGCGGTCAGCACCGACTCGGGATGAAATTGCACGCCCTCGACGGCGAGGTATTTGTGCCGCAGGCCCATGATGAGGCCTTCACGCGTTTGCGCCGTGATCTCTAATTCCGCGGGCAGAGGTTCGCGTTCGACGAGCAAGGAGTGATAACGGCCCACGGAGAGAGGCTGCGGCAGACCTTCGAACACGCCTTGTCCGTCGTGAGTCACCTCGCTGGCTTTGCCGTGAATGGGCTTGGGAGCGCGAATGACGCGTCCGCCGAAGGCTTCGCCAATCGCCTGATGTCCGAGGCAGACGCCGAGAATGGGCACCGTGCCGCTCAGGCGGCGAATGATTTCCAGGCTGATGCCCGCATCCTGAGGCGTGCCGGGGCCGGGCGAGATGACGATGCCGGCATAGTTTCCCTCGCGCGCGCCATCGACGGTGATGGCGTCATTGCGGCGCACCGTGGGCTCGGCTCCCAATTCTCCGAGGTACTGCACGAGGTTGTAGGTGAACGAATCGTAGTTGTCGATGACGAGCAGCATGGTCAATTTCCTTCTTCAGCGACGGCAATTACCTTGGCGAGCTTCTATCTTCGCAATCGGCCATCGGCAGCATGGTTAAATCCCCGCTTCAGCCGCGGCGATGGCTTGGTCTCGATCAGCTTGACGCTCATCTGGGCGCAGCATGGTTAAATCCCTGCTTCAGCCACGGCGATGGCCTGGTGCAGCGCCCGCGCTTTGTTGACGGTTTCTTCGTATTCGGATTCGGGAACCGAGTCGGCGACGATGCCCGCTCCGGCCTGCACGCTGGCGACGCCTCCGCTGAGTTCGATGGTGCGGATGGCGATGCAGGAATCGAGATTGCCGGCGTAATCGGTGTAGAGCACCGAGCCGGCGTAGACGTTGCGCGAGCCGCGTTCGAGGGCGGCGATGGCCTGCATGGCGCGAATCTTGGGCGCGCCGGTGACGGTTCCGGCCGGAAAGCAGGCGGCAAGGGCGTCGAAGCGGTCGAGCTCGGGACGCAACTGGGCGGAGAGTTCCGTCACCAGATGCTGCACGTGAGAGTACTTCTCCACTTTCATCAGCCGGTTGACGCGCACCGAACCGTATGTGGCGACGCGGCCCAGATCATTGCGTCCAAGATCGACCAGCATGAGGTGCTCGGCGCGCTCTTTCTCGTCGGCCAGCATATCCTCGGCAAGCAGTTGGTCTTCGGCGTCGCTGCGGCCGCGCGGCCGGGTGCCGGCGATGGGCCGGTATTCCAACCTCGCGCCGGTGCAACGCACCAGCATCTCGGGCGACGCGCCGATCAGCGCCTCATCGCCGAACTGGAGCAGGTACATGTAAGGCGATGGATTGGTGCGGCGCAGAGCGCGGTAGAGAGAGACGGCATCGACGGTCACCGGACGCGAAAAGCGCTGCGAGAGTACGGTCTGATAGCACTCGCCGGCGGCGATTAATTCCTTGATGTCGCGCACCGCCTGCTCGAACGCGGGGCGGCTGAAGTTGGAATCGAAGGCACGCTGCCCGTCTCCGCCGCCGCCCATGGCGTCCAGCGTCAGCGGGGCGGCAAGCGCCTGGGCAACGCGGTCCAGCTCGGCGAGAGACTCCCGGTAGAGACGCCGCAAGCCGTCGTCATCGCCGGCCGCGTCGGTGAATGCGAGGGTGCGTATCTCCACGACTTGCTTCACGTGATCGAAGGCGAGCACGGTGCGGAACAGCAGGAAGACCGCGTCATCCACCTCCGAGGGCATGCTGCCGAGCACGGGTTCAAACCACTTGGCGGCGCCGTAGCTGAGAAAACCGACCGCGCCTCCGGCGAACGGAGCCCCGGTATAGTCACGCGTGAGAGTTCGCGAACGAAAGCACTGGCGGAGGTACTCGATGGCGTTGACCGGCAGCGTGCGTTCACTGCCGTCAGCAGCGGTGACGCGCGTGCTGCCGGCGCGGGAGCGGATGACGGCCTCGGGATCGGCGCCGAGAAAGGAATAACGCGCCAGTTGCTCGCCTCCCTCTACGCTTTCCAGCAGGAACGAATGCCGGCTGCCGCGCGCCACGCGCAGATAGGCGGCCAGCGGAGTGATGAGTTCGGCGGGCACGGTGCGCATGACCGGCACGCAGTTACCGCTGGCAGCAGCGGCGCGGAACTGCTCGAAGCTCGAGGGCCACACGCTGCTCATCGGGAAGCCACCTCCCGCAGATGCGGCGCTCCGGCGGGCTCGGGCATGCTACGCCCGAGCACCACGGCAATACGCCGAAGCTGCTCGAAACCTTGCATGAGCTGCGCCGGATAGATGGATTGCATGCCATCGGAAAGCGCTTTTTCCGGCTGATGATGAACTTCGATCATGAGCCCGTCGGCGCCGACCGCGACGGCGGCGCGGGCCAGCGGAATCACCTTGTTGCGCTTGCCGGTGCCGTGGCTGGGATCGACCAGAATCGGCAGATGGCTGAGACGCTGCGCCGCGGGTACAACACTGAGATCGAGGGTGTTGCGGGTGTGGTCGGTAAAGGTGCGGATGCCGCGTTCGCAGAGCACCACCTGGTAGTTGCCTTCGCTCATGACGTATTCGGCGGCCATCAGGAACTCGTCGAGGGTGGCGGCGATTCCTCGTTTCAGCAGAATCGGTTTGCGCGCCCGGCCGGCGGCACGCAGGAGCGAGAAATTCTGCATGTTGCGGGCGCCGATCTGGATCATGTCGGCGTACTCTTCGACCAAGGCGAGCGATTCGCTATCGAGGGCTTCGGTCACGATGCGCAAGCCGAAGCGATCGCGAATTTCGGCCATGATGCGCAAGCCTTCTTCCCCGAGTCCCTGAAAGGCATAGGGCGAGGTGCGCGGCTTGAAGGCGCCGCCGCGGAAGAATTGCGCTCCGCTGTTGGCGACATGCTCGGCGATGCGAAAGGCCTGCTCGCGGCTCTCGATGGCGCACGGACCGGCGATCATGGCGAGGGTCTTGCCGCCAATGGTGGCCGGGGAGCCGGGGAATGCAGATGATCGTGTTCTCGGCTTTCATCTCCCGGCTGACCAGTTTGTACGGCTTGGATACCGCGAATGACTTCGGCTACGCCGGGCAGGTCTTCGAGGGCTCCCGGTTCAATCGCGCCGGCGTTGCCGGTGATGCCGATGGCAGTGCGTTGGGCGCCCGGCAGGGAGTGCGGGCGCAGACCGAGGTTGGTAATCGCCTCGCAAACCGCCTCGACCTGTTGTTCGGTTGCATGAGCTTGCATTACGACTAACATCAGAGGGTCTCCTTGACGGCCAATCCGGATTCGCCCGGCGAAGCGGATTGCGGATGGAAATCGCGAGCCAGTTTTTCCACGGCCGCGACCAGGCCCGTGCGGCCTGGATTTGCTTCAATCGCCTGAACAATCGCGCTGCCCACGACAAAGGCATCGGCGTAAGTGAGCACCTCCCGCGCCTGTTGCCCGGTGCTGACTCCGAAGCCCAACGCCACCGGCAGCGGGCTTAAGCGCCGAATGCGCTCGACCAGCCGACGAGCGTCATCACTGAGTTGCGGCGCGTGCCGGTCACGCCGGTGCGCGAAACCGCATAGATAAATCCGCTGGCATGAGAGCAGACGATCTTGAGGCGCTCGTCGGTGCAGGTGGGCGCCGCCAGGGTAATCAGGTCGACCTCATGCCCGCGGGCAAACACGCCCAGGCGGGCGGCGTTATCGGCGGGTAGATCGGTGAGCAGCAGACCGGAGATTCCATTCTCCCCGGCGGTGGTGATCATGCGCTCCAAGCCATACTGCAAGACCGGATTGAGATAGCTGAACAGCACCACGGGGCAAGCCAGCTTCGACCTTGCCTGCGGGCCACCTCCAGTACGTCGCCCATGGTGACCCGGTTCTTCAGGGCACGGGCGCAGGCGCGCTGAATGACCGGGCCGTCGGCCATGGGATCGCTGAAGGGAAACCCCAGCTCGATGACGGTGGCTCCGGCGCGGCCGAGGGCCAGCAGAATGTCGTAAGTTGCCGCCAGATCGGGATCGCCGGCAGTGATGTACGGGATAAAGCCGCCGCGTCCCTCGCGGCGCAGACGGGCGAATGCACTGGCTATGGCGCTCATCGCTTCTCCTCCGAAATGCCCGTGCGGCCGCTTTGCTGACGCGAGGGGTGAGAGCTTCTGCACGGTTTCGACGTCTTTGTCGCCGCGTCCGGAAAGATTGATAACCACGATTTGCCGAGGACTGAGAGTGGCCGCCAAGCACATGGCGTAGGCAACCGCGTGCGCGGATTCGAGCGCGGGGATGATGCCCTCCTGCTCGGAGAGCGCGTGGAATGCGGCCAGGGCCTCCTCATCGGAGACCGATGTGTACTCGGCGCGCCCGGCCTGCCGCAGGAAGCGCATGCTCGGGGCCGACCGCTGGATAATCCAACCCGGCCGAGACCGAATGGGTCGAAGCGATCTGGCCGTCGGCATCCTGCAAGACGTAGGTCAAGGTTCCTTGCAGCACGCCCGGGACGGCCGCCGTCGGGCGCGAAGCGCGCGGCGTGGTGTCCCAGCTCAGGTCCCGCGCCACCGGCTTCGACGCCGATCAGGCGCACGGACTTATCATGCTCGAATCCGCTGAAGATGCCGATTGCGTTCGAGCCTCCGCCGACGCAGGCGACGATCGCGGCGGGAAGCTGAGACTGCCTGCTCGATCACCTGCCGCCGCGCCTCCTCGCCAATCACCGACTGGAAGTGGCGCACCATGCGCGGATAAGGATCGGGGCCGAGCGCGCTGCCGAGCAGGTAATAGGTGTCGCGGACATTGGTGACCCAATCGCGCAGGGCTTCGTTGATGGCGTCCTTCAAGGTGCGCGAACCGGATTCGACGGCGCGCACCTCCGCGCCCAGCAAATGCATGCGGTAAACGTTGAGCGCCTGCCGCTGCATGTCCTCGGTTCCCATGTAGACGACGCACTCCATGCCGAAGCGCGCGCAGACCGTGGCGCTGGCGACTCCGTGCTGCCCGGCCCCGGTTTCGGCAATGATGCGGCGCTTGCCCATGCGGCGGGCGAGCAGAGCCTGGCCGAGCGCATTGTTGATTTTGTGCGAGCCGGTGTGGCCCAGGTCTTCGCGTTTGAGGTAGATCTGGGCGCCGCCGACGTGCCCGGTGAGGCGCTCGGCAAAGGTCAAAGGCGTGGGGCGTCCCGAGTAGTCGCGCAACATGGCGCTGAACTCGTTCTGAAAGGCATCATCGCGCAACGCCGACTCGTAAGCCTCGGCTAGCTCTTCGAGCGGCGAGACCAGGGTCTCGGGCACATAACGTCCTCCGAACGGGCCGTAGTAGCCGATTGCGGCCTCCGGTCTGATCAACTCCAGGTCATTCATAGTCCGCCTCTCTTCAGTTCGTTAGCTCATTAACTTGACGCCGGGCGAGCTGCCCGGTTCGTCGCGAAGCTCCGCCGCTGCACCGCGCACGGCGGCGAAAAACTCCCGCATCCTGACGGAATCCTTGCGGCCCTTGGCGGCCTCAACGCCACTGCAAACATCGACCGCGCCGGGGCGCACCCGCCGGATGGCATCGGCGACATTGCCGGCAGTCAATCCCCCCGCCAGAATTGCGCCCGGCAGAGCGCGGCGACGGCTCGCGCGCGCTCCCAATCGGCTTCGAGTCCCGAGCCCCCGAAGGCAACGCAGGCGGCATCGATCAGCACGGCATCGGCGGGAAAATGCGCCGCCGCCTGGGGCGAGAACCCCGGCTCGGTGCGAAAAGCCTTGATGACGCTTACGCCGGGAAGCCGCTGCTTCAGCCGCCGGCAGAACTCCGCCGCCTCGTCTCCGTGCAATTGCACGGTGCGGATGCCGCTGGCAGCCACGGCCGAAGCGATCTCTTCCAGGGTGGCATTGACGAACACTCCAACCGTCTCGACCGCCTCTGGTATGGCGGCGACGATCGGGCGGGCGGCGGCGGGCGCTATATAGCGTGGGCTCGGCGGATAAAAATTAAAACCCAGCATGGCCGCCCCGAGTTCAACCGCGAGCCGCGCATCGCCGGCATCGGTCAGCCCGCACACTTTGATTTTGATTTTAGGGAGGGCCTGACCTTCGCTGTGGCGCGTGCCGGCGATGGCAGGGACGACTGCGCGATGAGGTCCTCGAGCGCGCGCGCGGGGTCGGAGGCGCGCATCAGCCGCTCGCCCATGAGAAACGCGTTGTAGCCCAGGCCGGCGAGCTGCCTCAGATCGGACGCGGTGCGCAGCCCACTCTCGCTGACCAGCACCCGGCCGGGCTGCGCGTAACCGGCCAGCGCGCGCGAGGTCGAGAGATCGACCGCGAGGGTCGCGAGATTGCGATTGTTCACGCCGATGATGGGGGCGCCGCAGTCGATGGCAATTTGCATTTCAGACTCGGCATGCACTTCGACGAGCGTGTCCATCCCGAGCCCGTCCTCGGCCAGGGTGCGCAGGGCGACGATCTCGGCAGGCGCAAGCGCAGCGACGATGAGCAGCACGGCTTCGGCCCCGGCGGCGGCGGCTTCCGAGACCTGGTGCGCGTCGACGATGAAGTCCTTGCGCAGCGCGGGGCAGGCGACGGCCGCGCAAACCGAAGCGAGATCGGCGAGCGAGCCGGAAAAATAAACCGGCTCGGTGAGCACGGAAATGGCGGCTGCGCCGTGCGCCGCGTAAAGCGAGGCGAAGCGCACCGGATCGGCGTCGGCGCGAATCGCCCCGGCGCTCGGCGAGCTGCGTTTGACCTCGGCGATGATGTTGACGCGACCGGGATGGGCAAGCGCCTGGCGGAAGACATGGCTCGGCCGGCCGGCACGTCTGGCGAACGCCGCCGCCCGCACCGTGGCGCGTTCGGCGGGGCTCACCAGCGCCATCTCAGCCCGCTTGGCGGAGCTGATGGCGGCGAGAAAACTGGAAGCTGCGCTCACGGCTTTTCTCCTGGAACGGCGGCTCTGGCGCCTTCGAGAAAGGCCTCGAGCTTATCCGCGGCGGCGCCGGAATCGATGGCCGTTTCTGCGCGCTCGGCACACTCCTTAAGGTTTTCCGAAGCTCCGCCGAGATAAAGCGCGGCGGCGCCATTGACGGCGATGAGCCGCCGGGCGACATCGCGGCGCCGGCCGGCAAAGACCTCGCGGATGATCAGCGCGCTGGCCGCCGCATCTTCGGCATGCGCTCCATCGAGCGATTCGGCGCGGTAACCGAAGTCTTCGGGAACGACGTCGCGGGTGCGCTGCTCACCATCGCGCAACTCCAGAACACGGGTCGGGCCGGCCAGCGTCACCTCATCCAATCCGTCGCAGCCGTGCACCACCCAGGCACGCTCGGCGCCGAGCGCCAGCAGCGCGCTGGCAATCATGGACATCAGCTTGGGATCGGAAACGCCCATCAGTTGACGGCGCGAACCGGCGGGATTGCAGAGCGGACCAATGAGATTGAAGCAGGTGCGAACACCCAGCTCGCGGCGAATGCCGGCGACACGGGCCGACGCCGGATGATGCGCGGGAGCGAAGAGAAAGCAGAAACCCAGGGAATCGAAGAGCTGTTCGGAAGCCGCCAGGGGAACCGGAATGGGCGTGCCCATGGCGGCAAGCACATCGGCGCTGCCGGTTTTGCTGGTGGCGGCGCGGGCTCCATGCTTGGCGACCGGAACCCCGCCGCGGCCGACACAATGGCCGCTGCGGTGGAAATGTTGAAGGCCTTGGCGCGGCTGGCCCCGGTCCCGGCGGTGTCCACGAAGCATTGGTGGCGCGTGCGCAGCACCACCATGCGGGCCCGCATCGCCTCGACCAGCCCCACGATTTCATCGACGCACTCGCCTTTTTTTGCCAGCGCAACCAGCACGCCGGCAATCTGCGCGTCGGTGGCCTGGCCGTCAAAGACGTAGCCGAGCAGTTCGGCGGCTTCCGGGCGGGTCAGGTCGCGTCCCGAGAAAACTCCCCCGAGCATGGCCCGGAGCCGGATGGCGGCGTCAGAGGAGGCGGATTGCAAAGGGGTGGAACTGGGGTGAAGTCCCGAGTGTGAAGAAGCTGCGTTCATTGCTTTTTCCTGGTTGGGCGCCCGCTCAAATGCGGCGCTGCCGGCAATTAATTTGGTTTGGAATCAGTTCAGGAAAGTGCCTGAGTTAGAGGCACACGACGGTGTAGGACCACCATCGGCAGGACCATCGCCAAGCGCGGGATGAAAAAGCAGGGCTCACGATCAATTTGAGTCTATCACAGTGGGAATAAGTTGCAATGAATTTTGCTCGATCACGAAATACGCGAGCAGCACGCCCGGCGAGCTGGAAGTTACGCCGGGCGTCTACTCTGGAGCGGCCTTAACTTCCTCGGCCACAAAGCGATAGCCCACGCCGCGGACGGTCAGCAGGTGGCGCGGGGAACTCGGGTCGTCTTCCAGATAGCGGCGCAGGCGCACAACAAAATTATCGATGGCCCGGGTGTCGGTGTCTTCGCGCAATCCCCAGACCTGATCGAGAATTTGCTTACGGGAGACGGGACGGTCCGCATTGCGCACCAGGAAGGCGAGCAGTTCCGCCTCCATCACCGTGAGGCGAATCACCTCGTCGCCGGAGTGCAGTTCCAGGCGAGTGAAATCGACGGTCTTGCCGCCGATCGAGATCACGTCGGATTTGGCGACTTCCGGGACGGCGGCATCCTCCGCCCTTTCCCTCATCCACTGGGTGCGGCGCAGCAAGCTGCGCAGTCGAGCCAGCAGAATCGCCAGGTCGAAGGGCTTGGGCAGGTAATCGTCCGCCCCGGCCTCGAAGCCTTTGAGCACGTCTTCCGGGCGGCCGCGAGCGGTGAGCATCAGCACCGGCACGAAGATGTTTTGGCGGCGAAGTTCGCTGACCACCCACAAGCCATCCTTGCCCGGAAGCGTGATGTCGAGCACCACGAGATCAAAAGCGCCAGGCTGCCCCACTAAGCGGTCGAGAGCGTCCTCGCCGTTATCGATCAATTCGACCTGGTGGCCCTCGGCTTCGAAGTTGAAGCGCAGCCCGCGCGCAAGATGGGTTTCGTCTTCGACGATCAGAATCCGGCTCATGCGACAATCCTTGGGAGGCGAATGGTTATGGTAGCGCCTTTTCCGAGTCCGGCGCTATAGGCGAAAGCATCTCCGCCATGCCGCCGCGCGATGCTCTTCACCAGAAATAGTCCGAGGCCCGTGCCTTTGATGTTCATGGCCGAGCGCAGCGGCACGCGATAGAAGCGCCGGAAAATACGCTTCAACTCCGCCTGGGGAATGCCGACGCCATGGTCGACGACGCGCACCAGCAGATCGCCGCCGTCACCGAGGAGTTCGGCGCGGATATCGACGGCGCGGGTCGAGTACTTGACGGCGTTGTCGAGCACATTGGAAAAAGCAATGCGCAGCTCTTCGGCGTCGCCCAGCACGCGCGTCGGCTCGCTGCCCGCCATGTCTTGCAGATTCATCTGGCCGTCGGGAAGATAATGGCGCTTGCGCGCCAGGTCCACGCACTCGTTCAGCACCTCGCGCACATCGACGCGGATGCGGCGCACCGGGCGCGACTGAACTACCTGCCCCGCCTTCAGCACCTGTTCCACCGTTCCCAGCAGGCGGCCGACGTCTTCCAGCATGACGCGATAGAACTCCTGCCGCTGCCCGTCCTCCACCGGGCGCGATTGCAGGGTCTCAAGATAGAGCTTGATGGAGGCGATCGGGGTTTTCAACTCGTGGGTTACGGCGTTAATGAAGCTGTCGTGCTGCTCGCTGCGCCGGATTTCGCGGACCAGGAAGATGGTGTTGAGGGTGAGGGCGGCGATCAGAATGCCGAACAAAATGATGCCGAGCACGACGGCGGCAACCGATCGCCAATGAAAGGCCCAGGTAATGTTGAGCGCAATCGCCAGGCCGACGCCGACGGCTCCCAGCAGAACGAAGGCGATGGTGGTGTTGCGGCGTCCAATCTGCATGCCGATATGCCATTCCAAACGCAACCGAGGCGTTTACTTTGCCCCACTGCGCGCCACTCCAGCGCGCGCCGGGGTCCGGGAATACCCAGGCAGAATTATATTCCGCGGGATTTCCCTGGGCACGCGCAAGCATCCGCGACGCAGTTCCAGCCATGATGGGCTGAGTTCGGGTCGGGATAGGCATCCCGTGGCGCCGTTCTAGAGCCTGTTATTAACTCTCGCAAACGCCTTGTACTCAGTCGGTTACAACGCCATTTGTGCCGATCGTAAATCGCGCAACTCGCTTGAAATCAATGACTTGCTTTTCAAGTTAATAACAGGCTCTAGGCGGAGACTGCTTTGGAAGCGACGGGTTCGGCCGGAACCCGGGCATCCACTGCGGTTTCCCCGAAATTCCCGGCCCGCGCCGGCTTAGCATCCGGTGTGGCTTTGGCGACAAGTTTGATGCGGGAGTCGGCGCGCGGCAATTTGATATCGGTGGCCAAGCCAAGCAGGCGCAGGGTCCGTATGCTGTACCAGTTCAGGTCCACTTCCCACCACTTAAGGCCATGACGCGCGGAACTGGGATGCGCATGGTGGTTGTTGTGCCAGCCTTCTCCGAAGGTCAAAACGGCGATGAGAAAATTGTTGGTCGAGTCGTCAGCGGTGGCAAAGCGCCGTGTACCCCATAGGTGGGTTGCGGAGTTGACGAGCCAAGTGGCGTGCAGTCCGAGGGTGGTGCGCAGGAAAATGCCCCAGAGCACGTAATTCCAGCCGCCGAAGGCGAAGAGCGCGGCTCCAAGCACCGTCAGCGGCACCCAGTGCCACTTGCTCAGCAGCAGGTAGAATCGGTCTTTGCGCAGGTCGGGCACGTACGGCAGGAATTCGCCGGTGTTGTGGTGCAGGCTTCTGCCCATCAGCACCCATCCCATATGCGACCACCACTTGCCGTCGCGGGGCGAGTGCGGATCACCGGGGCGGTCGGTGAGCTGATGGTGCACGCGATGCACCCCGACCCAGAAGATAGGTCCGCCTTCCAGGGCAAGCGTGCCGCATATCGTGAGGAAATACTCCAGCCATTTGGGGCATTTGTATCCGCGATGGGTGAGCAGCCGGTGGTAACCCATGCCAATGCCGAGGCCGCCTGAGACCCACCACAGAAAGGCTGCGACCCAAAACGGCTTCCAGGCGAAGTGAAAGAGGGCAACGACAGCCCCTATGTGAAAGCCCAGCATGAAAAAGCAAGTCAGCCAATTTACCTGATTTCGATCTTCCGTGGTGTTCAAGCCTCGCCCCTTTAATCTGGAGTTTTTCATCCAGATAACTCTACGTTTAGAGTAGCGCTCGCCATCGTTCGCGTTGGTAATAGTTGTGTAATGCCAGACGTTGGTGTGGGATCAATGGGATGTTACGATGATGCCGCCGACGGGAACTCTGGAAGTTTGGCGGGGTTTATAAATTTACAAATCTGTCGCCGTGGAGTGCTATGTTTGCGGCGTAGTGCTAGGTCTTGCGCCTTGCTTGCGAGGCAGATTGAAGGACTTTTATGCTCCGTCGTTTGATTGTCGCCGTACTGCTGCTTTTGGCTGCCGCGCCTTGCCTTCCAGCTCAAGACAGCGGATCGAATCCCAATCGGCCGCAGCGTGGGGAACACGTTCCGGGCATAGGCGGCACGATCACGGCCATTGAAGGGCAAACGATTACCCTGAAGACCTTTCGCGGCGAGGTGAAGACGGTGAAGACCAGCGACAGCACAGAGGTCCGCCGGGGCAGACAGCCGGCGGCGCTCTCCGATCTTAAGCTTGGTAATAACGTCTTTGTCGTCGGTGATGAGAAGGACGGCATCTGGATCGCCAAGGGGATTCGCCTGCAGCCGGACGCGGCGGTATTGCGGCAGGAACTTGGGAAGCGCTTTATTATCGGCGAAATCAAGAAAATCGACGAGACCAAGCTGACCATCTTGCGGCCGGACGGTGAGTCGCAGGTCATCGAGGTGGATGAGGGCACCTCGTTCCGCAACCAAAAGCGCGAGAGCATTACCCTGGCCGACATCAAGACTGGAGATCACGTTTTTGGACGAGGCGAAGTCAAGCACGGCATCTTTGTCCCGCAGGTTTTGAACCTTGGAGACTTCATGCGAATGGGTGGACTCGGCCTCGGCGGAGGGCCGCAAAATTCCACCCCGCCGGCGACTGGAAATGAACGCTAGGATGCGTTGTCATATCTGCGGCAAGCTGGGACTGGCATCGCGTTTCCTAGCCGAGGGCGAAGCGGTCGAGGTTCATGGATTGCGCTTTTTTCGCAACCGGTTTAGCAAGGTTTGGTGGGCGGGCATTCGAGTGCGATTGCTGATCGCCGCCCTGGCGCTCAGTGGGTTATCTGTGGCCGCGCAGACGCAGCCGGCAGAAAAAACGGCCGATGCCGCGCCGTCGCCAAGCTTCCGGCTTCGCGGGGTCGTTAAGTCGGGCAATATTCCGCTGCCCGGCGTGACGGTGACGGCCGCCAATAGCCTCACCGGCAAGAAAGCGATTACCTCAACCGACGTAGACGGCTCTTATTTTCTAGAGGTAAGCGACCGTGGACGCTACGTGGTTCGCGCCGAAATGAGTGCCTTTGCCGCAGCCACGCAAGAGGTAGTCCTCAATCCCGGTTCGCCGCAGCAGCAGGCTAATTTTTCTCTGGTACTGCTCTCCCGCGCTCCCAAGCCGGAGCAGTCTGGAACGCCGGAAGCGGTCCTCTCCGGAACTTTGGCGCGCGACGTGCGCGGCTCGCAACCGCTCAGCGTGAACGTGGATGACAGCGCGTTGGCGGCGGCAGGCAGCGGCGGAGCCTCGGCGGGCGAGCCGGCCGCACTGGGCGGAGTGGCCGGTCTGGCCAACAGTCCCGATGCCGCCAACCCGTCGGTCGCCTTTGCCGGGCAGCTCGGCAATACGCCGGGTTTTCTGGGCGGCATCCGCACCTCGGATGAGCTTCGCGATCGCCTTCAGCAGATGGGAACCCAGCCCGGCGGCGGACCCGGAATGGGCCCTGGCGGTGGCGGGTTGGGCGCGGCCTTAGGCGGAGGTCCCTTCGTCATCCGCCGCAATCGTTTGGACATCAATCAGCCGCATGGGACCTTTTATTATTCAGCCGGAAATTCGCTGTTTAACGCGTCTTCTTATTCGCTGAATGGTCAGGGCGGAAGCAATCCGGGCTACAACTCCAGCCGCTTCGGCGGGCTGATCGGCGGTCCGCTTAGGATTCCGCACCTCGTCGAGGACAACAAGACTTTCGTCTTCGGCGGATATACGGGCACGCGCGCTACGACGCCCTATGTCGTTTATTCGACGGTGCCGACGCAGGCGGAACGAGAGGTGCCGGGAATCGATGCGACGGCAAACCTGTTGTTGAATGGCACGCCAAATATCGCCCCTTACATTCCTTTACCAAATCAGACCGGGGGTGGGGCGTTCAACTACCGCTACGCCACTTCGTCGGAGAACGACAGTGACAACCTGTTTCTGCGCATCACCCACAACTTCAGCGGCAGCGGACCCAGGATGTTCGGTGGCGGCGGTGGAAGAGGCAGCAACCGGCCGCACAATAATCTGAACTTCAACTTCACCTGGCTGCGCAATGAGAGTAGCCAACTGACCCCCTTTCCAACCGCCAGCGGCACCAAGGGCACAAGCTCGTTCAACACTGGCTTCGGATGGGCTGTCGGCAAGGGGAACTGGAACAACATCCTGCGCACCAACTTCAACTGCGCCAGAGTGGACGTGACGAATCTTTATGCGGGAAACAGCGATATCGACCAGACTTTGGGAATTCCGGGGGCTTCGACCAACCCACTTGACTGGGGGCTTCCAAATATCTCGATCAAGGGTTTCACGCCGCTGACCGACATCGCGCCGCAGTACCGCGATGACGCGACTCTGCAGTTCAGCGAGACCGCAATCTGGTATCACCACAAGCACAACCTGCGCTTCGGCGGCGACTACCGCCGCTTGTGGACGACGCTGCGCAGCAATGCCAACCCGCGCGGATCGTTCACCTTTACGGGCTTTGACACCGGCAGCCCGCTCGCCGACTTCCTGGAGGGAGCGCCGCAATCGGCTGCCCTGCAATACAGCGCTACTCCTTATTTCTTCAGCACCAACAGCTACGATTTCTTCCTGCAGGACGACTGGCGCGTGCGTTCGAACTTTACCTTTCAGATAGGGCTCCGCTATGAGTACATTGCGCCTTACACGGAGGCCAACGACCGGCTCGCCAACCTCGATCTGGCCTTTGCTTCCACCGGACTGGTCAGCGCCACATGCGTAACCCCGGCAGGAGCCATTTTGCCGGCATCGCAGTCCAGCTACGCCTGCGCCAACTCGGGCTCCGCCAGCCTCATCAAGCCCGACCGCAACAATTTTGCGCCGCGCGCCGGCTTCGCCTGGAAGGTGGAGAAGAACACGGTGGTGCGCGGCGGATACGGCATCAACTACAACCTCTCGCAGTATGGCTTGATCATCACGCAGTTGGCCTATCAGCCGCCGTTTGCAACCGCGCTGACGGCGATTGCAAGCGCGCCCGGTGTGCTCAGTTTTGCCGACGCTTTCACCGCCACATCGAGCGGTGCGCTCACCAACAACTACGGAGTGGACCCGAATTACCGGTTGGCTTACGTTCAGCTCTGGAACCTGAACATCCAGCACGAGTTCGGTACGTCGCTGCTGGTGAACATCGGTTATAACGGCAGCAAGGGAACCGACCTCGATACCATGACCGCACCGAACCGTACGCTTACCGGGCTGCTGCTGCCGAACGTGGGCGCGTTCAATTACGAGACCTCGCAAGGCTCTTCGATCCTGCACGCGGGAACGTTGCGGGTGCGCAAGCGGCTGTCGCACGGTTTGGCGGTCGGCGCCACGTATGTGTATTCCAAATCAATCGACGACGCATCTTCGATCGGCGGTGAAGGCGGCGTGGTGGTGGCGCAGAATCCGCTCACCCTCTCAGCCGAACGCGGACTCTCCAGCTTCGATCAGCGGCACAAGTTTACCGGCGACTTTCTCTACGAGCTGCCGTTTGGGACGGGAAAGCGCTGGCTCTCAACGGCCGGTCCGCGAGCTCGCGTCTTCGGAGACTGGACGGTAAGCGGGAGCTTTACCATTGCCTCCGGAACGCCTTTCAGTCCTTATTTTCTCGACAACATTTCCGATGTAGCGCGCGGCAGCAACGGCACCCTGCGGCCCAACCTCGTTGCCGGGCAATCGATTCAGCTTGCGAACCCTGGCATCGGCGAGTGGTTCAACACCGCCGCGTTCTGCGTACCCGGCAGCAGCCCGTCATGCCCGGCAGGATACGGCAACGCCGGACGCAACATTATCATTGGCCCGGGGACGATAGTATTCAACATGAGCGTGGCGAAGACATTCCCCTTCCGCGGGACCAAGTCGCTCGAATTTCGGGCTACGGCAAGCAATGTTTTCAACCACCCGAACTACTCCGCAATCGATACCAACATGAACTCGCCCACCTTTGGCCAGGTGACCTCGGTGGCGAGCATGCGGCAACTGCAATTCTTGTCGCGCTTCCGCTTTTAGGTAGAGAAAATGATCGGTCGCTTTCAATGCCGCGTGTTGCCAACCCCGGTGAGCCTGCCACGGGCGCGGAAAACTGTAGTCGCCGTACTCGGCGCTTGGCTGGTGTGCTGGCTCTCGCTCGGCGGATTCGCGCAAAGCGCGCCGCGACAGGTTGAAACCGCGGGGACGGAGTACCGCATTCGCGTCAATAGCGACCTGGTGCTGGTGAACGTGAGCGTGCGCGACAAGCATGGCAATCTCATTCGCGACTTGAAGCAGAGCGATTTCACCGTGCTCGAAGACGGCAAGCCGCAGCAGGTGCGGTCGTTCGATCTGGAAGATGTCGAGCGCTTCGGGCAGAGCGGACCGGCGCAAGTAGAAGCGCAGGGCACGGCGGCGGCTAACTTGCTCGCCGGCTCCGGCTGTCCTGGCAAGAGCGGCGATTGCCGGGGAGCAACCGCATTGGCGGAGGTCCGCAACCGTCGCCTGATCGTGCTGCTGTTCGACCTGACCAACATGGAGCCCGACGAGCTGAATCGCGCCAGCCAGAGCGCTTTGCACTTTATCGACCAGCAAATGACGCCGGCGGATCTGGTGGCCGTGGTGAGCTTCAGCACCTCCATGCAGGTGAACCAGGACTTCACCTCCGAGCGCGAGCTGCTGGCGAAGGCGGTACGCGGCATTCAGGGCATCGAGGGCCAGGGAATGGACGAAGGAACGACCGGCTCGGCGGAAGGCCAGCCCGACCAGGGGCAGGCCTACACGGTAGACGATACCGAGTACAACATTTTCAACACCGACCGGCGTCTGCAGGCCATTGCCTCGCTGGCCAAGGCGATGCAGGGGATCGACCAGAAAAAATCCGTGCTCTATTTCAGCAGCGGCATGGATCGCGATACCGGAAATGAAAATCAGTCGCAGTTGCGCGCGGCCATCAATGTCGCCGTCAGAGCCAACGTCGCGCTTTACCCGGTGGACTCGCGCGGGCTGGAAGCGATCGTCCCCGGCGGCAGCGCGCAATTGGCGAGCCTGCACGGCCAGGCGGCATACAACGGAAATGCGATTACGTCCGCTTACGATTCGAATTTCAAAACCCAGGAGACGCTGGTTACGCTGGCCGCCGACACCGGGGGCAAGGCGTTCCTCGACAGCAACGATTTCAGCAAAGCTTTCGCCAAGGTGCAGGCGGACATGGAGAGCTATTACGTTCTCGGCTATCGCAGTTCGAATCCCGCCATGGACGGCCGCTATCGCAAGATCACCGTCAAGGTGAACCGGCCTGACGTGAAACTCGATTACCGCCGCGGCTACTACGGTCCGCGCGATTTCCGGCACTTTACGCGGGACGACCGGGACCGGCAGATGGACGAAGAGCTGAACTCCGATCTGCCAAATACCGACCTGCCGGTATATCTCGCAACCCAGTATTTCCGCACCGAAGCCGACCGGTTCTTCGTGCTGCTGTCGGCGGTTGTGCCGGGATCGGCGATCCCTTCCGGGACTGGCAATCAAGCCTCGCTCGACGTGCTCGGCGTGGTTCGCGACCGGCAGACCAAATTTCCGGTGGGCAACATCCGGCAGACCATCAAGCTGGCGATCGAGAACGGCGCGGTAGGGCGGCGCAAGAACGCGCAGTACGACACCGGTTTCCTGCTGCCGTCAGGCAAGTACCATCTGAAGTTCGTAGTACGCGAAAACCAAAACGGCAAACTCGGTTCGTTTGAAACCGACTTCACCGTTCCGGATCTGCGCAAGGCTCCGTTGAAGATGAGTTCCGTGGTGTTGGCCAGCCAGCGCATCACCGCGACCCAAAAAAAATCGCAGAACCCCCTGGTCAGTGATGGGGCGGAGCTGATTCCGAATATTGCGCACGTCTTCGCCGAGGATCAGCCGATGATGTTTTACTACGAGGTTTACGATCCGGCCAAAGCGGCGAAGAGCAGCGCAAAAAATCCGATTCACCTATTCACCAGCATCCAGTTCTTCCGTGGCAAGATAAGAGTTTACGAAACGCCGCTCATCGAAACCGGCGAGTTGAACCGGCCCGAACGCAAGGCCGCGGCTTTCTCCTTCCAGGTTCCGGCCGCGCAGTTGCAGCCCGGCTGGTACACCTGCCAGGTTAACGTGATCGACGACGCCGGCGGACATTTCGCCTTTCCTCGCCTGCCTCTACTCGTGCTGACGGCGAAACTCGCGCCGGTGGCTGCGAGCCCGACCGTCCTGCATGATCGAGATCAACCTCAAGGGAAATAGTTCGATTGCGCGAAGCGAAGCGGATGGCGACGCGACCTCAGGCGAGGGCAGCACGCGCAGCCTGCAGGATTGCAACTACACTGGGATGCCGCGGGGTTCGTTCCGTGGAAAACGCATAATAACGCTGGCTGATACCTGGAATTTGTCCAATCGCGACGACCCCGTACTGCTTTCGCAGCTCACGCTCGACCGTCGAAGGAGCGGGGAAAACCCCATGTTCGGCCTGGGCAAACAACTCTATCAGGGTTGAATCATCGAACTCGCCCACGATGACCGGGCGCAGCCGCTCAGTCGCGAGCCAGCGATCGATCGCCTGCCGCAGGCTCGAGTCCACGCCCGGAAGCAGCAGCGGTGCGCCATCGAGCGAACGTGGAAAGCGCCGCTTCAGCCTCGCCGCCGACGAGCGGTGGGCAAAAAGCGATACCGGGCATTCGCCAAGCATATGCGAGTGCAGCTTGATTCTCGCAGGCAACAGGGAGGAATCGGATAAGACCAGATCAATCTCGCCACAAGCAATCTGCGCCGCCAGGCGCTCAAGAGTGTCATCCCGCACGACAAGACTGACGCGCCCGGCAACTCGAAGAGCGGGCTGCAGTAACTTCCCGGCGATGAGCCGCGACATCTTGCGATCCACGCCGGCTCGAAGCCGAATGGTTTTTGCCTCGGGCTGCCCGTGTACGGCGTCGACCATTTCATTGCCGAGACGAAAAATCTGCCCGGCGAAACCGTAAACCTTCTGGCCGGTTTCGGTGAGGGCGAGGCCGCGGCCGGCACGGGCAAAAAGTTTCTGTCCCAGCGATGCTTCCAACTCGTGCACCTGGGCGCTGATGGTCGGCTGCGCGAGCTTGAGCAGTCGGCTTGCCCGGGCGATGCTGCCCTCTCGGGCAACCACCCAGAAGTAGCGCAGGTGGTGATAGTTAAACTCTTCCATTATGGAATCATACATCGGTTATTTCGAAGAATTACTTCCCCGGCCGGGCCGGCCTGCTAAAATTGCACGGGAAAAGCCGCGGCAAGTGTGAGGTGATCGAATGCTCGTGTACTTTTTGCGTCATGCCAGCGCCGGAAAAAGCCAAGCCAATCCGTCCATCGATGAAAAGCGGCCGCTCGACAAGCAGGGAATCGGACAGTGCCGCGACGTCGGGCGTCTATTGCGCAGGCTCGATGTTCAGGTCGATCTCATCGTTTCCAGTCCGTTGAAGCGGGCCTCGGAGACCGCCGCGCTGGTCGGTAAGGAACTCGGCTATGACTCCGGGGTGGAACTCGATCCGGCGCTGAGCCCGAGCGCCACCTACGAGGGCTTCCGCGAGCTGCTGCATCGCCATGCCAAGACGAAGGCGGTGATGGTCGTGGGCCACAATCCCTCGCTCAGCAAATTTCTTTCGCTGCTGATCACCGACGGCGCTTTCGACGGGGCGGTCGAGATGAAGAAAGGCAGCGTGGCCCGCGCCGACTACGACGGCAAGCAGGCAACGCTCGACTGGCTGCTGACGCCAAAGATTGCCCGCGCCGGTCAGTCGGCTTCGAAGGCCGCGAGTTCGCGCCCGAAGACCGCGCGGAAGTAGTCGCGCTCCAGGTTCAGCGCCCAGAATTCGAGGTCCGGGGGGCGTTTCGCCTCCAGCAGCATGACTACGCGGCGAGTTTCCACGCGCACGCGAACTCCGGTTACGGTGCCGCGCCTGCCCTGCTCGAGCGCCCGCGCCAGGCGCAGCAGGAGCACGGCCCTGGGCACGAGCAACTGGTCCGCCACCGGCAGAACGCGCATGGGACCGCTCTCCGGGGTGGGCCGCGAGTTCCCCACGTAGCGCGCGATGGCGGCAACGATGTGCCGCTGGCGAATGGTGTAGCCGAACATCTCCGAATGGGCGATGGTGTAATAGGCGTGGCGGTGCCGGCCCGTGCGGTTAATAAAAGACCCAATCTCCTGTAGCATGGCGGCGGCGGCCAGCCAGTCGGCGTACTCTTCGGGCAAATCGTGAATCGGCCGGAGCCCGGCGAAAAGTTCCGCGACCAGCTCGCGGACACGCTGCGCGTAGCCCATGTCGATGGCGTAATGCGCCGTCATCTTGGCCAGGGTGTTTTCGCGCTCGGAAGCGATGCGCTTGCGAATTCCGGGGCTGACATCGTACTCGGACATCATCTGCGACAGGATTCCATCGCGCAGGCCAAGTGGCGAGTAGCGGAACTCCGGCAGGTGAAGCCGGGTAAGCAGTTCGGAAAAGACCATGGCTCCGGCGACGATAATCTCGGATCGCCGCGGCCCGATTCCCTTCATCGCCCGGCGCTGATCGACCGTCATCTTTTCCAATTGCGCGGTCAGCGCGATCAATCCTTTTCGCGGAACGGTGTGGACGTGCTGCCCGATATGTGCTGACCACATGTCGGCCAATGCCGCGGGCGTGCCCGATGTGGCCACGCTCAGTCGCACGCGCGATGCCGTGAGTTCGGGTACGACCCGCCCGACCTCCTCCTCGATATACGCTTTCAACTGCTGCAGCTCGCGTTTCTTGGCCGGATCGTGCGGCAGGAAGCTTCCGGTGAGACGAACCGCGCCCAGCGGCAGACTATAGATCTTCTCGATCTGGCCCCGCAGAGAGGTAATCAGCTCGCAACTGCCGCCGCCCAGATCGATCAGCAGCATGCGCCCGGGCGGCAACCGCGAACCGGAGACGACGCCGAGATGGATGAGCCGGCCTTCTTCCAGCCCGGTGATGATTTCCACCTGCCATCCTGTGGCCGCGTGCACCCAGGCTTTGAAGGCGGCCGCGTTATTGGCGTCACGCAGCGGGCTGGTGGCCACCACCCGCACAGTTTCCGCGCCGAAGTCTTGCACCTCCTTGTGAAAGCGGGAGAGCACCTTAACGGTGTGGGCCATCGCCGCCGGATCAAGCATGCGGAAGCGAAACACCGACTCTCCGAGCCGGGTTACCTCGCGATCCTCGTGAACTACCGAGAGGCGATGATTAACCAGCGCAGCGATTTTCAGCCGAACCGAATTGGCGCCAATATCGACCGCAGCAAACGTGGCCATGTATGTAGTTTACCCGGCAAGCCCCTGGAGGAATACGCCGCGACCTGCGCCCCGTCGCGCAAAGTGCAGGCGAACCGCTTTCATGGTACCGCAACCGCGCATGTTTTCCGAGGCGATAGCACGGCGAACCGAGGCTATCAATCGGCGGCGGCCTGGGACCCGGCCGGCGTGACGCTGTGCAATCGCGAGAGGTCCAGTTCCACTCTGCCTCCGACGTTGCGGAACATGGGGGTGAAGCGCGCGTTCCATATGACCTCGTCGGCCGCATAGGAAGAACGGCTGTGCACGGTCTGGGCGAAGGTTTCGTCAATGGCCGTCAGCAGGATGAGGAACTCCGCGCTCGATTCGAGAAGTCTCTCCTCTGTCCAGCCGAACAGCGGGCTATGCTCGTCGATCGGGTGCACCACGGTCCAATTCAGCGGGAAGAAGCTGACCGAGTCGCGCTCCAGCGACAGCGCGGTAAATAAACGCTGAACCCGGCCATCGAGGTTTTCAAAGCGGCTGAAGATCAGGGTTGCATGCAGCTCGATCAGTTGGTTTTCACGGGCATTGACGACGCGGAACTCGAAGCCCGTGACCCCACGATAGGGCGCGATGACCGCATTCCGCGAGTACGCGATGTCGGCGACCGGCCGCGAGAAGCGGGCGAAGACCATGCCGGTAACCAGGGCAAGGCCGAGCAGTCCCACCAGCGCCTCAAAGGCCACCACGAGATTGGCCATCAATCCGACCGGGACGATGTTGCCGTAGCCGATGGTAGCGAAAGAGTGGATGCTGAAAAAAAAGTCGCGAACAAACTCCGAGGTGTGAATTTCGCCTTCGAGAGCGCTCGGGCCGAGCCGGTAGTAAACGACGGCAAAGACGAAATTAATGCCGACGTAGAAGAGCAGTACCATGAAAAAAAACGCCGGCCAGGACAAGTTGAGCAGCCGATGATAACCGGAAACTCTGCGCAACCAGGGCGGGCTCGCCTTGATCACGTTGAACGATCCATCGCGATTGAGCAGGCGGAGCCGCGGCTGGTTCGAGACCACCGAGCCAAATCCCAGGTCGCTGCTCTCCTGCGGCGTAAGATATCGATTGCGCTGCTCTGCCACGGGCACCTCGCAAACTCCGGCTAAGGGTTGGATGATGCCAAGTCGAAAGACGAAGCATGCAACGCCGCGGAATTGCCGGGCGACGACCTTCGCACCACGAGCAAAAAAAAGGCGCGCCATTGGCGGCGCGCCTTGCCATCACTAGGGGAATTACGGCTTGGTGGCAAAATCGAGCAAATGGACGAAAGAGCGATAGATCTTGCCGGTCGCGCGCGTCATGCCGACTTCGCAAGTGCGGCTGCTTGAAAAGTGTCCGTCGAAGTTGCCTGCCATGACCTCAGCGGCCTCGGGCTTGGTCGCGGCTTCGGTCAATTCCGGGAACAGGAAGCCACGGTCGCCGGCAAAGGCGCAGCAACCGGCGTTCTGGGGTACGGTGACATGGTCACTGCAAGCCCCGGCAACGTTCACCAGCTTGTTCGTCAGCCCCATCTTGGTCACCGAGCACACCGGGTGCAGCACCACCGAGTGCACTTTGCGCACCACCGTTAACTTCGGCAGCAGACGATCATTGGCGAACTCAACGCTGTCGATGATCCGCAGCTTGTCGAAGCGTGCCTGATTCTCCGGCGTCAGATGCGGTCTGGCGGTCTGTAGTCCATAGCTGCAGGGGCTGGTGTCGACCACCACCGGAATCGCGCCCTCGCCGGTCCACGTCCAGATGCGGTCGATGGCGTGGTTGATGGCCTCGTGATGCGCGGGCTCAAAGCCCTTCGACGAGAAAGGCACGCCGCAGCAAACTCCCACCGCGTCGGCGGGAACGTACAGCTTCACTCCCGCCCGTTCCGCCACATTGAGCAGGGCGTCCATCAGCGTTCGGTCATCCGGTTCGCCCGGCAGGGCGCCCATGACGCGCGACACGCAGGTGGGGAAGTAGACCGCCGCCGCTCCGGCGGCCGTGGTCACCGGCAATGCGCCCTTGCGCGCACGCGGCATTTCCTTGCTCCACAGCGGCAGCACCTGGCCGGTCATGGCGCGCATCCCGCGCGTCAGCGATGTCATGGTCGTATGCCCGAACAGCACTGCGCCCAAATGTCCGAGGGCGAGTCCGAGCCGCGCCACCTTCTCGGTGGTCGCGAAGTTGCGCGCCACGCTCACCGCCCGCTTATGCTCCTGTTCCGTGTGCCCGAGCTTGCGGAAATATTTCGTCAGCTTCGAGGTGTCGATGCCCATCGGACAGGCAGTCGCGCAAAGTCCGTCGACCGCGCAGGTATCCACCGCCATGTAGGGGAAGTCGGCGTCCAGAGCGGCGTAGCCCGCCACATCCCCGGTTTCTTTCAGGCGCTGCATCTCGCGGCGGACCACGATGCGCTGCCGCGGCGTCAAAGAAAGATCGCGGCTCGGGCACTTCGGCTCACAGAAGCCGCACTCGATGCACTTGTCGACATCGGGCTCGATGATCGGCGTGCTCTTCAGATTGGCGATATAAGAATGACGGTCCGGATTGATAATGACGCCGGGATTCAGCAGGGTACGCGGGTCCACCGTCTGCTTCAACTTCTGCATAATCGCGTAACCCTCGTCGCCCCACTCCATGCGCACGAACGGAGTCATATTGCGGCCGGTTCCATGTTCGGCCTTTAACGCGCCGTCGTACTTGTCGAGCGTCATGCGCACAACGTCTTCCAGCAGGCCGGTGTATTTCTCCACCTGCCACTTTTCATTAAAGCCTTGCGGCATCATGAAGTGGATGTTGCCATCCTTGGCGTGGCTATAAAGAATGACGTCGTCGTAATTGTGCTTCTTAAACAGCGACGTGAGATCAAGGGCCGCCTCGGCCAGACGATTGACCGGGTATGCCAAGTCCTCGGTGATCATCGTCGTACCGGTTCCGCGCGCCGCGCTCACACTGGGGAACAGACCGGCGCGAATCCTCCAGAACTGCGCCTGCTCGGCCGGATCGTGGGTGAAGGCCGGCGGGGCTACCAGGGTGAGATTGGCAATCGCCTCTTTCAGCTTGACCTCCAGCAAAGGACGATCCTGTTCGTCGGCCACCTGGAACTCCACCAGAATACCCGCGGCTTCGTTGGACAAGCCCTTGATCAACGGCGGAATGCCGGGAAGATCCTGAATGGCACGCAAGGAAGCCCGGTCCATCATCTCCAGGGCAGCCGCACCGGCTTCGCGCAGGGGCACGATGGCGGCGGCAGCGGCATGGAGATTGGGGAAAAACAGCAGACCCGTGTACTTCACGCGCATATCGGGCACCGTGCGCAACACCGCCTCGGCGATGAAAGCCAGCGTTCCTTCAGCGCCAATCAGCAGATTGCGGAAGATATCGACCGGCCGCTCGAAGTCCACGAAGGAGTTCAACCCGTAGCCGGTCGTGTTCTTCATCTTGTACTTGGCGCGGATTCGCGCCGCCAGCGCCGGATTGCTCTCGATCCGCTGCTTCAGCTCCAGCAGCGTGCGCGTCAGCTCCGGCTCCTGCAGCCGGAACTGCTCGTCGGCATCCGGGTCCGCAGTGTTGATCGCTGTCCCCGAGGGCAGCACGAAGGTCAGCGAATCCAGGGTGTGGTAGGCGTTCTGCTCAACGCCGCAGGACATGCCGCTGGAATTGTTCGACAGAATGCCGCCGATTGAGGCGATCGCCACCGAGGCCGGATCAGGACCGATCTTTTTTCCAAAGGGGTACAGGGCGGCGTTAGCCTGGCCGCCGAGCACGCCCGGTTGCAGGCGGATCTTATTGCCGCCCTCCTCAACTTTCAGGCTGCGCCAGTAACGAGCCGAGTCCACCAGCAGGCCGTCGCTTATGGTTTGTCCGGAAAGACTGGTGCCGCCTCCGCGGAAGGTGAGGGGAATGCCGTGCTCCCGGCTGAACCGAAATAATGCCTGGATCTCTGCCACGCCTTGCGGCTGAATCACGGCCTGCGGAATCAGCCGGTAAAAGCTGGCGTCGGAGGCAAACGCGATCACGTCGATCGGCCGGCTCAGAATCCGGCTGGGATCGATTGCGCCCGACAGCTTCTGTTTGATTTCAGCCGAACTAAGCTCACTGCGTGACGCCTTGGCGGTGCTGACAGCGGTTGCCATGGATGACTCCTGAGTAGATCTATGAAAACAACTTGCCAGCAATCTCCCGGCGTTTCCACCGGAGGAAAATGGACGGATTGCAAAAAAGCCGAACGCCCGCTGGCGAAACCGAACTACGAGCCAGCTAAGGATTGTCCGCCGGGCATGCACAGGGAGTAAGTGACATCACTCACAATTTCGGGTGCGCGCTGTCACGTATTGCGTGACCGGTGACACTCCGAGAGCGCAGGAGGGGCGCGAATTCCACTTAAGCGGCGCTTTTGGCGAAAGCGATCAAACCGCAAAACAAGGCGAGGCTCGTGACGAGTGCTTGTCGCACCCGCCGCGAGCCTCTGGAATCGAACCTACTACCGCGTTTCCCGGCGCCTGACGCGCACCGGAGCCGGTAGGCAACAACCGTCAGGCAAGCACCTTGACCGCCTCTTTGTCCTCTGCCGTGATCGGCCCGAACGCTTCCGGCGGAATCGGCTGGCCACTGAGGGTCTTGATCCAGCGGCGCACTGCTTCAATCGACACCAGCACGACACCGATAATCGAACCAATCATTAGCACCGTATCCATATAGCCGACGAACTCCTTGCCGGAAACGTGGGTCATCGGCAGGAATATCTTCGTAATCGACAGTGTGCCCGCGCTCAACGTTATGATTCCGACGAAGATCATCGGAACCAAGCTGATGACGGCGTACTTCGCCCTGCCCATGTTGATCAGGAACGTGGTCGTGACCGCCAGCGCGATCGTCGCCAGCAACTGGTTGGCGGTGCCAAACAGAGGCCAGATGGTCGAAATGCTGCCCGTCCAGATCAGGAAGCCCAAGCGAAAACCACCAGGGCGGTGCTGATCAGGTTGCCGGGGAGCCAAGTCGTGGTGGCAAAAGGCTTGTAAACCCGGCCCAGCAGTTCATGCATAACGTAGCGGGCGACGCGCGTACCGGTATCGATCGTGGTGAGGATGAACAACGCCTCGAACATGATCGCGTAGTGGTACCAGAAACTCACCAGCTTATCCATGCCCGGGATATTGCGGAAAATGTGGGCCATGCCAACCGCCAGCGATACCGCGCCACCGGTGCGTCCGGCCAACTGCTCGCCGATTTCCCGCGAGAACGTAGTCAGGTCCACGGTCTGCAAGCCCAGCTTGGCAAAAACCGCGGGCGTGGTGTTGATGGCAAAGTAGTCGCCGGGGAACATGGAGCAGGCCGCGATCAGGGCCATGACGCCCACCAGCGACTCGCACATCATCGCGCCGTATCCGATGAAGCGGGCGTCGGTTTCCTTATCCAGCATCTTCGGCGTGGTGCCGGAAGAGACCAGCGAATGGAAGCCCGAGATGGCGCCGCAAGCGATGGTGACAAACAGGAATGGGAACAGGGTACCCCCGATGATCGGTCCGCCGCCGTGGGCGTACTTCGTGAACGACGGGAACTGGATGTTCGGGTGCGCAATCATGATCCCGATAATCAGCGCGAAGATCGTGCCCAACTTCAAATAAGTTGACAGATAGTCGCGCGGTTCCAGCACCATCCACACCGGCAGAATCGAGGCGATGAAGCCGTAGGCCATCATCAGCATGCAAATCTGGTGCGGAGTGAAGGTGAGAAAGTGGGCATACGGAGACGCCGCGAACCAGTGTCCGCCGGCAACCGAAGCCAGCATGGCGATTACGCCCAGGCGCTGGGCATGGCGACCCTGATTTGCCCCGGTACGCTCTTGAACATGTAGAAGCCCATGGCAAAAGCGATAGGAATGGTCATGCCGATGGTGAACACGCCCCATGGACTCTCGGCCAACGCGTTGACCACGACGATGCCCAACCCGGCCAAGGCGATGACCAGGATCAGCAACACGGCAATCATGGTCACTAAGCCAGCGAACCCGCTGATTTCCGTGCGGGCGATCTCCGCCAGCGAATGGCCTTTATGCCGAATCGAGCAGACCAGAATCGTGAAATCCTGTACGCAACCGGCAAGCACGGCGCCGACCAGCAGCCAGATCAGTCCTGGCGCGAAACCGAACTGGGCGGCAAGCGTCGGTCCCACCAGCGGACCGGCGCCGGCGATGGCGGCGAAGTGATGCCCGAATAACACCCATTTCGGCGAAGGCACATAGTTGTGGTGGTCTTCATAGACGTATGCAGGCGTTATTCTGCTATCGTCCAGGGTCATGACCTTGGCCGCGAGAAACGCGCTGTAGAAGCGGTAGGCCAGAGCGTAGAAACATAACACCCCGATCATCAGCGGCAACGTATTCGTTCCAGAGACTCCTTTGCTGCGAGAATCTGCGGGTCTCAGCGCCCGTCAGGAGCTACGCGAGAGAAAATACGCACAACACACTCCAAGAAACTATCCTTGATGGGCGGAGACAATGCCGCTTCCAGCAAGAGCCGGAAAAACAACCCCTGCCGATGCCGGCATAGCCGATCAACCCGCTCCTTAATCCTGATGCACACTAAGTCAAGCATTTTGCCACAACTACCCGGCAATGGCGCGAAAAAAAACCTGTTCACCACATCTTGCCCTGACCTAAGCAGTTGCCGCGAGACGCTCCCCTCGGCAAAGCCGGCCAGCAGAGCCGCATTCCGGGAAATTCTGCCGCGCCGCTCAGGAGCCAATCCTAGGCGGCAAGATACGACTTAATAAGGTCATCCTTCGCCGCCAGCTCTGCCGCCGTTCCATGGAGGCGGATTTCACCCGTCATCATGATGTATGCGGAATCGCAGGCCGAAAGCGCCAGGGTGGCGTTCTGCTCAACCAAGATCATGGTGACGCCTTGGCTTTTGATCCTGGCGATGATTTCATAAATCTGGTTGACGATCACCGGCGCCAATCCCATGGAAGGCTCGTCCAGCAGCAAGACCTTCGGACCGGCCATGAGGCCGCGGGCGATGGCGAGCATCTGCTGTTCTCCGCCGGAGAGAGTTCCTGCCTGCTGGCCGATTCTCTCTTTTAATCTGGGAAAGAGCGCGAAGCATTTTTCGTAATCGGCTTCGATCTGTTTCTGATCGCGCCGCAGATATGCGCCCACGCGCAGATTCTCACGCACGGAAAGCGTGCCGAAAATTCGCCGGCCCTCGGGCACGTGAATCACCCCGGCGGCGACGATCTTTTCCGGGCTCAACCCGGCAATCTCACGTCCGGCCAAGCTTACGCTGCCGCCCGCGAGCGGGCGAACCAAGCCCGACAAACTCTTCAAAAGTGTGGACTTACCTGCGCCGTTGGAGCCGAGAGCAGCGACCACTGCTCCCGCTGGCACGGACAGCGAAACCCTTTTGAGGACCTCCGGGTTGGTGTATCTGACGTGTAAGTTTCTGATCTCAAGCATTGGCCGCCACTCGCTTACCCAGATAAGCCTCGACGACCCGCCGATTCGATTGCACTTCGGCAAAACTTCCTTCGGCGATCTTTTCCCCGGAATCGAGCACGGTGATGATGTCGGCAATCTCCTTGACGAACTCCATGTTGTGTTCGATCAGGGCAACGGTGACGCCCAGGGCGCTGATCCGCCTGATGGTCTGGGCTAGCGCCCGCGCCTCCAAGGTGTTCATGCCCGCCGCCGGCTCGTCCAACAGCAAGAGCTTGGGTTCGCTGGCCAGGGCGCGCGCGATTTCGATCACCCGCTGCTTGCCGTAAGGCAGGCTTTGCATGTTGGCGAAGAGCAGATTGCGAATCGCAAAGAAGCCGGCCAGCTCGGCGATTTTGGCGTCTATCTTTTTCCTCTCCAGCGGTTCCCGTCCGAGGTGCGAGATCGCATCAAACAGTCCGTAATGGGTGCGGCAGTGCAGTCCGAGGGCAACAGTCTTCATCCTTGCCTCGACATGGGTTTTAACTCTGCCTGCGGCTTATTTGCCGACGGTTATCAAGCCGGCGGTCGCGTCCACTTCCACCCAGTCTCCGGTTTTGATCTCGGTGATCGGATCGATCTCAAGACCGTCAACGATGGGCAATTTCGTGTTGTAAAACTTGTCGGCCAGGATTCCACCCGCGGCGAGAATGCCCTCGGTGTGATGGTTGATGATCGCCGCCGGTGCATTTCCGCAGCGCGCCAGCTCAAGGATGATCGCCGCCCCTACGGTTGACCCTCGCCCTTCGGGAAAGACGAAGACCTTGCCCTTGATATTCTGGCCGCAGAGTTCATGCCGCTGATCGACGATAATCCCGGTGGCCGGATCGACTCCGCCCCAGAAGCCGAACATTTGCGAGGTCACCAGCGCCGGGCCGGCATTCTTGCCATCGGTTACGCCCTTGCCTTTATAGGTTTTCATGCTTGCCCTCCTGCGCGGCCATTGACGGCGGCTTCCACGCATTCGGCGGCGCTGCCGAAGATCACGTCCGTCTTGCATTGCATGGGCGCGTAATAGGAGCACTTGCCTGAATCGGTCATCAGGGTCTTGAAGCCCCACGTTTCCACCGGAGAAATCAGCATGCAAGTCTCGGTCGCAATCTTAACCCCGAGGGTCGACAACTCCGCCAGAATTCCCATGCGCTCGGCCAGATCCCTGACCTGCTTGGTGGTGTAGATCCAGAACTCGGTGCCGTCCGCAACCTTGCGCCCAGCCAGCAACCTGCGCACGTTCCCGATTTCGGTGATGCTGTAGTGAGGGCAGCCCACCGCCACCAGGTCAATCTTGGCGCTGGTCACCGTGCACATCTCTGCGCGGGTTTTCTTCAGGGTTTCGTCAGTTACGGCGATCGTGCGCTCGGGATGGTTCGGCCCAAATGCCTCCGCCCGGGTTCGAGCCTCCGGCGTGATCCCCACCAGATGAACCATGGCCAGCGGACCGCTAGCCGCAGCCGCTGCCAGCATGGATTTCAGCTCGTCCATCTTGGGACTGCCGGTGAGGCCGTCCACCACGCCGATCTCGCTGCCCAGCGTCTTGCCGAGAAAATATCCGAGTACCGGATACTCCCAGGTTTCGAGCCCGCGCCCGCCGATCTCCATCTTGACCAGCGCCTTGCCGTAACGATTTTCCTGGAGGTGCAAGCCGTACTCCGGAGTGCGTCCGGTGATGCCGATGCAGACATCCACGACGGCGGTCTCACGGTTGGAGCGGGCGCCGAGAACCGAGTTGATGAAGGCCACAGCCGAGGACTCCGTCCAGCCGACATGCTCGCCGAAGCGCGGCGCCGACCCGGTAAAGTGCGGCAGGCAGGTCCAGCTCATGACCGCGCCCATCTGCTCGTAGGCCTTGGCGACCCGCAACTGCTTTTCGGCGTAGGCATCCGGGGTTTTGAATTCGCGCCACTTCTCGGTGTCCATGCCGCTCGGATCGAGGGTGGTCGGCACCTTGAATTTGGCCCCCATGGCGGCGAACTTCTCGCAGACCTCGACGCCGGCGTCATAAATACTCTTGTACATCGCCAGCACAATGTGGGCGCTGGCGACGGGCACAAGTCTTTTGGCGCCGAATTTCTCGCCGACTTTAACCAGAATCTCCATGGCGAGTTTGGCGGCTTCGCCCTCGGCGCCGCCGAGCATCGCCTCTTCTTCTTTGCTCAAAATCATCCGTACCTCCTCGTTACCTCCGGCCCGCGCCTACAACACCATGCCGCCGCTGACGTCGATGATCTGCCCGGTCACATAGCCGGCATCGTCGGAAGCGAGAAATGCAACCACCTTGCCCACGTCCAGCGGGTCGCCGACCTTGCCCATCCAGATTTTGTCGATCATGGCGTTCCAGGTTTTCTCCGGAACTCCACGCGTCATATCGGTGTCTATGAAACCCGGATTGATGGCGTTCACGGTCACACCCTTTTTCGCCAGCTCGCGCGCGGCGGTCCTGGTGAGGCCGACCACGCCTGCTTTGGCGGCGGCATAGTTGGCCTGTCCGAAGTTGCCCAACCAGCTCATCGACGCCACGTTGATGATGCGTCCGTAGCCGCGCTCCCGCATCTGCTGCGCCGCCAAACGGACACAATAAAAGGTCCCGGTCAGGTTCACCGCAATTACCTTCGCCCAATCCTCATCGCTCATTTTGTGCAGCATGCCGTCGCGATTGATGCCGGCGTTGTTCACCACGATGTCAACGGGGCCGAACTCGCTCGCTGCTTTGGCGAACATGGCCTCGACCTCCGGGCGCTGGGAAATGTCGGTCTTCGACGTGGTCGCTTTTCCCCCGGCCTGCCTGATCTGCTCCACTACTTTCTGCGCATTTTCTTCGACGACATCAGCCACCACGACCTTCGCGCCTTCGGCGGCGAGGGTGAGCGCGATGCCGCGGCCAATTCCCCGCCCCGCCCCGGTCACGATGGCTACCTTATCTTTCAGTCGCATAAATTCCTTTCTCTTGGCTTCGGTGCTTTAAGCCTTTGTGGTTAATCCTGCTTTTGCGTACAGCTTCGCCTTCAAGTCAAACGGTCCCTGGTTGTAGAGACCGGCGTCGGCGATCTTCAGGTCCGGGGCAATGATGGGCGTGAACTCCATCTGCTCCAGGATGTCTTTCTTCAGGTCCACGCCGGGGGCGATCTCGACCAGCACCGGACCCTCGGGACGCCATTCGAAGACCGCGCGTTCGGTCACGAAATGCACGTGCTGGCGATTGCGCCGAGCGATTTCCCCATTGAAAGATATCTGCGTGACCTTCTTCACCAGCTTCTTCTGCGTCCCTTCCTTGATGATCCGCAGCTTGCCGGCGGCGAACTCGACCTCCAGCCCGCGCGCGGTGAACGTCGAGCAGAAAACCACGTGCCCGGCGTTCTGGGTGATGTCGATGAAACCGCCGCAGCCCGGCGAGCGGTCGCCGAACTTGGTGGCGTTGACGTGTCCCGCTTCGTCCATCTCGCCGGCGCCCATGAAGGTAACCGGAATTCCCATGCCGTTGTAGAAGTCCATCTGCACTTCATGCGGAATCAGCGCATAGGTATTGTGGGCCACGCCGAAGTCGATGCCGCCTTCGGGAATTCCGCCGTAGACGCCCGACTCGACCGTCACCAGGACTTCTTCGCCGAGGCCCTCTTCGGCAAGCACCCCGCCAACGATGTCGTTGGGGATGCCGGTTCCCATGTTGATCGCCGTGCCCAAGGTTAATTCCATGGCGGCACGCCGGCCAATCACCTTGCGGATGGAGAGCGGCAGCGGTTCGACCGCCGCCATCGGCCTCACCAGGTCGCCGCAGAGCGAAGGGTCATAAGCATACAAGTGCGTCTGGCGGTGATCCACTTCCGGGTTGTCGCAGACCACGATTGCATCCACGAAAAAGCCCGGCACCACCACTCGCTGGGGGTGCAGCGTGCCGGTCTTGGCTACGCGCTTGACCTGCACCAGCACCTTGCCGCCATAACGCTTAGTGGCCAGCACCGCCGGCATCACCTCCAGCTTCACGGCCTCTTCCTCGAAGCTGATGTTGCCCATCTCGTCGGCGGTGGTGCCGCGAAACATGAGGACATCCAGCGGAATCGCTTTGTAGAAGAGATATTCCTGCCCGCCGTGCTCCATCACCTCGATAATGTCGGGCAGGGGGCGGGTACGGGCGTTCATCTTGCCGCCCTCGACGCGGGGATCGATGTAGGTTCCAAGTCCCACCTTGCTCATCTTGCCCGGCAGCCCGCAGGCCATGGAGCGATAGAGCTGCGCGATCTGGCCTTGAGGAAGGTTGTAGGCCTCGACCTGATTGGAGCCGATCATCTCCATCCAGCGCGGGGCCAATCCCCAGTGTCCGCCGATCACCCGCTTTACCATGCCTTCGTGGCACAGGTGCTGGTTGCCGCGGTCGCGATCGCACTGCCCCGCCGAATGTACAAAGGTGAGGTCGCGAGGCGTTCCGGAGGCGAGGAAACTAGCCTCCAGGGCCTTCCAAATGCTTTCCGCCGAGCCGGCCAGCGTCATGCCGAGGGTCGCCAACGTGGCGCCGTTCTTGATCATGGCCGCCGCTTCCGCCGCTTTGACAAATCTCGCCGTCATCACGCCCACCTTAGAAATTCAGATTTCCGATCCTCGCCGCCATGCCTTGTCGCCAACGACCCGGCGAACCGCGTGACGCCTGCCCGCGCGCCTGGTGATTGGCGCAACGTTCCGCATCCAGGACGTATCCTGGAGCCGGGCTTCGTTGCATGTCCGTGAATACCAGTGGCTCCGATTGTAACCAGGAACTTATACCAATGCCGAGGCCGGGGCTGAATGGCATATGTCACCTCTTCTTGTGATAAGGATCATGCCGCAACAGGAAAAGGTCGCCAGACCGGGAAAAACGCTCGAGCTCTCGCCGGCTGCTGAAAAACTGTTTTTGGGGGTGTCATCCTGAGCGTAGCGAAGGATCTGCTGTTTGCGCGTGCTGAAAATAAAACAGATCCTTCGGTCGCGCAAAATCGGCGCAACCTCAGGATGACACTCCTCCGAGTTTTTCAGCAGCCTGCTAGCTCTCAAACACCACGATATTGTTCCGGGTTACCAGGACCGATGACTTCGGGGAGGGTTTGCCCGCTCCGGCGGCAAGCAGGTCCGCTTCCTCGCTGCCCTGATTGGCGATGCCGCGGGCGATTTCGCGCCCCTCCGGGTCGGTGATGCTGATCACATCCATGGGCAGGAAGCGGCGCTCAACCTTCACCACGCCTGACCATAACAGGCTAGCCTTGCCGCGCAGGATGGCGTCACGGGCACCGGCGTTGACCACGATTCGTCCGCAGACATCGGCCGAGTAGGCGATCCAGCGCCGTTTGGCGGGCATGCGGGTAGCCGGGATGAAGGCCGTGCCGATGTTCTCGCCGCGGAAAATGCGCTCCACGACATCGGGCTTGCTGCCGTTGGCGATGATGGTAATGCCGCCGGCTCGGGTGGCGATCTCGGCTGCCTCAAGCTTGGTCAGCATTCCTCCCCGGCCGCCCTGTGAAGGCCCCAGGGCCAGAGCCTTGATTTCCGGCGTAATCTCCTTCACCAGCGGAATCGGCAGTTCGGGCGGCTCGGCGGGTTCCCCGGCGCGCTTGCTGCGCAGCCGCAGCAATCCTTCCACGTTACTGAGCAGGATGAGTGCCTGGGCATCGACCCGGCTTGCCACCAGGGCGGCCAGACGATCGTTGTCGCTGAAAATCCGCGTCCGGCTCCCCTCGATCGTGTACTCCAACTCGGCCGTCGAAACCGTGTCGTTTTCATTGACGATCGGCACCACGCCGAGTTTCAGCAGTTTCTCGATCGTACGGCGAAGGTTCGACGAGCGGCTCCGGTCCATGAAGTCGTCTTCCGTCAGCAATACTTGCGCGATATTGACGCCCTGAGGACGAAAAAGCTGCTCGTAGGCGTGCATGAGCTGCGCCTGTCCGACGGCGGCGCAAGCCTGCTTGGTCACCACATCCTGGGTCCGCGTGCGGTGCAGCGCCAGCACACCTCGGCCGAGGCCGACCGCGCCCGAGGAGACAAGGATGATCTGCATGCCCGCCCGTTTCAGGCTCGCGAAGGAGGCAACCAAGGGCTCCAATCGCGAGACACACAGGCTTCCTTCCGCTTCGGCAACGACGTTAGTTCCGAGTTTGAAGACGATGCGATGGGCGCTGCGCAACAGGGCTGCACGCTCGTCCGGCGCCGCACCGGCCGCGGTCGGCGTGAGCTTTTGCCCACCGAAATTGCCAGAATTCATGGAGTTACCGGCCCCAATCAGGACGCTAGAAGTTTAAGTGTACAACACGCGATTGGGACTCGCCCCTCGCTGGGCGCCGTCCATTTGCCGTCAGCCGCGGCAGTTGATAGTGTATGGAACTGCCCATGCGCCGGGTCGCGGCCGTTGTGCCGGGGACAAGGCTGCGATGATCGCCGATAATGAATCTTTAAAAATGGGTCTAAAGATTCGCGGGAGGGACCATGTCCAACGAAGTAGCCATTACGCCAGAGATGATTGGCCGAGCCGGCCAGGCTCCGCTGGTGCTGTGTCTCCATGCCAAGGATGACGTTCTGATCGCGCTGCGGGACATCGCTGCCGGAACCCCGCTGCCCGCGCCGGACTCCAGCACGATCGTCACCGCCGTCCCGATTCCGGCTGGTCACAAGGTGGCCGTGCGGCAGATTGCAGCCGGCAGCCCGGTGCGGCGCTATAACCAGATCATCGGTTTTGCCTCGCGCCCGATCTCTGCGGGCGAACAGGTTCACGTTCACAACCTGGCGATGGGCAGCTTCGAGCGCGATTACGCTTTCTGTGCTGACGTGCGCCCCCAGCGGCAGCCGTCAACCCGGTTGACCTTCGACGGCATCGTGCGGCCGGATGGCCGGGTGGCGACGCGCAACTACATAGGTGTCATCAGCAGCGTAAACTGCTCCGCCAATGTCTGCCGCGCCATTGGCGGCGCTTTCCGGGGTACGGCTCTGGAAGCCTATCCCAACGTGGACGGCGTGGTATCGATCACCCACAAGACTGGCTGCGCCATGCCGCAGGGAATCGAGCTGCTACAGCGGGTGATGGCCGGCTACATTCGCCATGTCAATTTTGCCGCCGTGCTGTTCATCGGGCTGGGCTGCGAAACCCTTCAGATCGCGCCCCTGATGGAAGCGGAAAAACTAAAGGAATCAGCCCGGTTGCACGCCTTCAATGTTCAGGACATCGGCGGCACGCGCACCACCATCGAGCGCGGCGTCGCCCTGGTGCGCGAAATGCTTCCCGAGGCGAACCGCGTCTCGCGGCAGCCGGTGCCGCTCAGCCACCTGATGCTCGGTCTGCAATGCGGCGGCTCCGACGGCTACTCCGGAATCTCCGCCAACCCGGCGCTCGGCGTCGCCTCGGACCTGCTGGTGGAGCATGGCGGCACGGCCATACTGAGTGAGACCCCGGAAATTTTCGGCGCTGAGCACCTGCTCACCCGGCGTGCGGTTTCGCGCCAAGTCGGGGAAAAGCTGATCGAACGCATACGCTGGTGGCAGGAGTACACGGTTCAGTACGGCGGCAAGATCGACAACAATCCCTCGCCCGGCAACAAGGCCGGAGGCTTGACCACGATCCTCGAGAAATCTCTCGGCGCGGTGGCCAAGGGCGGCAGCAGCAATCTCGCCGACGTGGTCGAGTACGCGCAACCGGTCGAGACCAAAGGCTTGGTCTTCATGGATACGCCGGGCTACGACCCGGTCTCCGCCACCGGACAGGTCGCGGGCGGGGCAAACCTCATCTGCTTCACCACCGGACGCGGCTCCGTCTACGGCTGCAAGCCTACGCCTTCGGTGAAGCTGGCCACCAACTCCGTCATGTATCGCCGCATGAGCGACGACATGGACTTCAATTGCGGCGAAATTCTCGACGGCGGCATGTCGGTGCAGCAGGCGGGCGAGCAGATTTTCCAGATGCTCATCGAGACCGCCTCGGGACGGCGCACCAAGAGCGAACTGAACGGCGCCGGCGAAGACGAGTTCGCCCCCTGGGTGCTCGGACCGACGATGTAGGATTAAGAATTACCGCCAACTTCCACCGGCGAATCGGAACCCGGGCTGGCGGCTGCGATCGCTTCCTCGATTCGACGCCTCTTTCGAGCTCTGGCCTCCGTGCATTTGCGGAGCAATGTGTCTGCAATTGCCCGCGCTTGCACCGCAGCGTCTTTTGATCGATCCCAAGTGAGGTGTCCGACTTTTGTTGCCGAGTCGAAAACGCCTAAAGGCGTCGAACTTAGAACTATAGGAATGACCTCCCCAGCCTTGAATCGCTGCTTGAACTGATCAGACTCAAATTTGGTCCACACACGCTTCGGGTAGTCCGGGCCAAGGATACATACGACCAGTTCCGCGTCCGAGGCGTATATGGGACGGAGATACTCTTCCACGTCCGCCGCAATTATGCGGTGCTGTTCATTGCGGTCATAAAATACTTCAAGTTCGTTCTCTTGGAGTATCCCGAATATTTCCTCTGCGATGTCCCGGTCTGATCCGGCAAATGAGAGGGCAAAGTCATAGCGTGATGGGAAGTCGAGAGATACAAATCCCACCTTCTCCGCAAATTGAGGCCAGGATAGATTACGGATGTAGAAAACAAACTGCGGGTCCTGCACTACGAGGGTCTTACTCACGGAGTCAAAGTAGAGCACACGTTGGATATCGGCGGACGCCTCGATTAGATCCTTAAGGAAATTTTTACTAACAACCTGCGACACGCTTCCCCGCTGCTCCGGATGCCGATCTGCTTCGCGGTCAGCATTAATCGACCAACTCTTGCTTTGGCTAAGCCAATAAAGGAGATGTAGATAAGGCGCTCGGCCTTCGCGTCTGAGCTTTGTGCCGCGTGCGAAAGCTAATGACGTTTCGCTGAATGACCGAGCCAAGGAGCCCATGACCTCAGCCTTGATTGATTCGTAACTTTCCGCCGTGCCTCGCTTCTGGATAGCTGTGTGAAGTACTCCGGCCCGGATGCATGTATGATAAGCAAGCATCTGAGCAATGTAGAAGCTCCCTTGAGCTGCAGAAACTATCTCTTCCCGGATATTGATAGAGACATTTAAAGCAGTCTCACCCTTCTTAATCAACTCCTCGACTTTATATTCAGGATTCGCCTCAAACGGGATAACCTCAATGCGGTTGGCCAAATCCTTCCCAAAGGAAATCAGAGACTGATTGGCATTTGTGATGCCCAGCACAATGAGTTTGCTATCCGCCGCACCTTCGTCAGCAAGAATCTTCATGAGGTCGGCGATCTCTCTTTTTGTGACATCGTCCAGCCGATGGAAGTCATCAACCAGGACCGTGCCAATTGGCAATTGACGTGGTAACTCACGTATGAGAGGTAGATCGTCCTGCTTCCGGGCGGACAAAGAGAGAACGCGGTCTGCCAATCCCGCCTCTGCAATAGCCTTAATTACTGCTGTGGTCTTACCAATTCCCGATGGCCCTTCCACCACCACGCTTCGTCCAGCCGTGCGGAGCGCTACAAGCAGGCGGGTATATTCGATGGGCTGAACAAAGGTCTGCTGGGGAACTCCCGACAACACAAAGACGTTCTGAAGCTCGAAGATCGGTAGTTCATTCATGTTTTTTCTCGGGGAACTTCTATGTCAACCCGACCTGTCCACCGTCGCGGCTTTCCTTACCCTCCGCATGACCTCAGCGGGCATTCGACAATTATAAGGCCCTTCAGATCGAGTTTGAATTGCTCATCAAACCTTGCGCGCGGCCAGGTTCTGCAGCAATGCGCGCACGCCGAAGGTCCAGGGCGTGATGCGGTCGCAATGGTCGACGCGGTTCACCAAGGTCCCCAGCTTGGCGCTGGAGATGCTTACGATGTCTCCGACCTTGTGGGTGAAGCCGCTGCCCGGTTGCTCGCGGTCTTCGGTGGGCGCGAACATGGTTCCCAGGAACAGCACCATGCCGTCGGGATACTGATGATAGCGGCCCATGGCCGAGGCCACCAGGTCGAGCGGATCGCGGCTGATCTGGCTCATCGAACTGGCGCCGCGCAGGGTGAAGCCGTCTTCGCCATCCACCAGCAGGTTCACCGTCGAGCGGCGCACATCGTCGATGGAGAACGTTCGGTCGAACAGGCGAATGCAGGGACCGATGGCGCAAGAGGCGTTGTTGTCCTTGGCCTTGGGCAGCAGCAGCGCGCTGCGTCCTTCGAAGTCGCGCAGGTTAACGTCGTTGCCCAGGGTGGCGCCCACGGTTTCGCCACGGCTGTTGACGGCCAGCACAATCTCGGGCTCCGGGTTGTTCCAGGCCGACTGCGGATGGATGCCGATATCCGCGCCGCTTCCGACCGACGACAGCACCGGCGCCTTGGTAAAGACCTCGGCATCGGGGCCGATGCCAACCTCCAGGTACTGCGACCACAGGCCCTGCTCGATCAGCACTTGCTTGATCTTCATCGCCTCGGGCGATCCCGGCTTCACGGTCCGCAAGTTCTCGCCAATCAGCCCCACGACCTGCTTGCGCACGGCTTCGGCGCGCGCCGGATTTCCCCGGGCCTGCTCTTCGATGACGCGCTCGATCAGGCTCGAAGCAAAGGTCACGCCCGCGGCTTTGATGACCTGCAAATCGCAGGGCGCAAGCAGATACGGTTGTTGCGGATTGAAGCGGCTGCGCCCGCTGTTGCCAACCAGTTCCTCGACCTCGGCAATCTTCTCTCCCCGCGCCGCTTTAGCTACGGCCGCCGGGTCCGCGGCCTCAAGCAGATCGCACACCGTGGGCGCAACCCCGGAAATGTCGTAGACTCCGCCTTCGCGGATAGCGATGACGGCGGGACCCGCGCTTTGGCCAGATGCCGTTGCCGTTAACCAGGCGCGGCCGATTAAAGTCCCGGCAAAACCATCCTCCGGAAGAAACTGTTCGAGATTGAGCGCAACGCTTCCCATGGAAATCTCCTTGCATTTTGGCGTAGCAGGCGCCCACAGTATCTCATTAGCAGCTTGCGATTGGCATCTGAGTTTTGCTCGAAGCGCTCTTTGCGGCGTCGCCGCCGCCGATAAAAATCTTGACAGCACAATGCCGCCGCGAAGATAGTTGAGAACTGTAAGGGCTGCAACCTTGACTGCTCGAAGGGAGTTCGAATGATACGGCGTAACTTCTGCAAAGCCTCTCTGGCAATGGCTGGTCTGGCACTTACGAACGGGGGCGCAATGGACCAAGCGCAAGCTCAGGAAGCGGCAAAACCGGCGGCGGCGGTTCCCAAGGCCGGCGCCCCCGGCCTCACCAAGTATGTCTCCGAGTTCATCGTGAACACCCGGTACGAGGACCTTCCGCCCGAGGTGCTGGAGCTGGCCAAGAAATCCATCCTCGACGGCTTTGGCCTGGCGTTGGCCGGATCGGTCTCCGAGCATCGGCACGCGGTGCTGGAATATGTAAAGTCGCTGGGCTCGAACGGCAAGGCCAGCATCATCGGGACCAACCTGAAGTCCGCGCCGCGCTTCACCGCGTTCGCCAATGGCGTCTGGATTCACGCCGACGATTTCGACGACACGCAATTGGCGGTCGCCAAAGACAGGGTCTACGGTTTGCTCACGCATCCGACGGTTCCGGTGCTGCCGCCGGTCTTCGCCCTCTGCGAACTCGGGCGCCGCTCAGGCAAGGATTTGCTGCTCGCTTATAACGTCGGGGTGGAAGTGGAATGTAAAATCGGCGAGGCCATCAATCCGCGTCATTATGGCGACGGATTTCATTCCACCGGCACCTCCGGCTCGTTTGGCAGCGCCGCCGCCTGCGCCAAGATGCGCGGCCTCAACCCGCAGCAAACGGCGTACGCGCTCGGCGTGGTCGGCGCCGAGGCCGGCGGCTTGCGGGAAAACTTCGGCTCCATGACCAAGCCCTTTCAGGCCGGACACGCGGCTGAAAACGGCACCGTCGCCGCCGATCTGGCAGCCCTCGGCTGGACCGCCGCGCCCAATATTCTGGAGGCGCAATTCGGATGGTTCAACGCCGCCGGAGGTGGATACGACAACCACGCCATCATGAACAAACTCGGCAAGCCCTGGACATTCGTCTCGCCGGGAATCTCCATCAAGCCGTTCCCCTGCGGATCGTTAAATCATCCCGCCATGTGGGAATTTCTGACCATGGTCAAGCAAAACGACGTCAAGCCGGACGAGGTCGCCGGAATCGATTGCGGCGCCAATTCGAAGATGACCACCACGCTGTTGCACCATCGACCGACGAATGCCTTGCAGGCCAAGTTCAGCATGGAGTTCGCGCTCGCCATTTTGCTGCTGGAGCGCCGGGCCGGACTGGCGCAATTCACCCAGCAAACCGTGGATCGCGCCGACGTGCAGGAGTGGATCAGGCGGGTTAATTTCTATGTGGACCCGGAGGCGGAGGCCGCCGGTTTCGATAAGATGACCAGCATTCTTCGCATCCATCTGAAGAATGGCAAGGTCATCTCGGGACGGGCGACGATGGCGAAAGGCAGCCCATCCAACCCGATGACCTACGACGAGACGGCCGACAAATTCCGCGGCTGCGCGGAGTTCGCCCAGTGGCCCACGCCGAAGACGGCGGAGATTATCGAAGCGGTAAAGTCGCTGGAGAAAGCGCCGAACATGAGCAAGCTGACGGCGGCGCTGACGGCTCCGAAACCATCACTGCGGCCGTGAAGTCGCTGGCGAAAGCGCCGGACATGAGCAAAATGGCAGGCGCCGCTGTGCCGGGAGCGAATCCTCGATCGTGCGTCCGGACAACCCGCCCCAGTCGCGAACCCGGCGACTGAGGGTGGGATAGCTGTCTCAGAAAATTCAAATTGTCCCGCTGCCGCGAAGCTCGCTTTACTGCGCCGGCATGCGGAACAGAACCTTGTAGCCGCGTTGGAAAGCCCGCAAGTGGCTGCGCATCGCCTTGCGCGCCCGGGCCGCGTTGCGCTGCTTCAAGGCATCGAAGATTTCGCGATGCTGCTTGTATGCCATCTCCGTTCCGGCAGGCAGCAGCAGGCTTTTCGTAATCAGTTCCTGCAAGGCATCGCGAATGTGCTTAAGCAGTTCGGCGAGAACCTGATTCTTGCTGCCCGCGGCAATCGCCAGATGGAAGCCAAGATCCAATTGCCGGAAAGCGTCCCCGCCCTGCTCGATCGAGGTCTTCATCTGCATCATAAAATCGCCCAGGATTTCAATATCCTGTTCGGTGGCGCGTTGCGCGCACAGGCCGGCCACCTCGGTCTCCAGCAGGATTCGCGCCTCGGTGAGATCGGTGATGTCCTTTTCGGTGTTCAACACACCTTTGGCGAACAGCGGCCCATCGAGGTACTTCGAGGGCCGGTCGGAGACGTAACTGCCGCCGCCGGCGCGCATCCGAATCAGCCCGATAAATGACAGCGATTTCAGCGCTTCGCGCAGCGTGGAGCGGCCGACGTTGAATGCCTTGCACAGATCGGCTTCGGACGGAAGCTTCTCGCCGGGCTTCCAGCGGCCGCCAGTCAGTTCGGACGCGAGTTGCACAGCGACTTGCTCGCTCAAGGTGACGCGTAAAGGAGGCTTTAACCCGGCCGTACTTGCGGTGTTCACGAACCCTACTCCCTTGCAATGTGCCACCGCAAACCGGTGCGATGGACGACACTCACCCTACCGCAGCGCAACTATACTCGTTGAATGGCGAGCCCAAAATCCTCCGCCATATCGGATAAAACCGCGTGTCTTGCCTAACTTGTCAGACATGATGATAATCCGCTTGACCTGAGCAGTCAATCCGGTGTACAAGGATCGCTATTCCAAATCTCTGGCACAGATGGGGAACTAGGAGGAGCCAATGAGAAAGTTCCTGACCGGGTCCGGTCTTCTTTTTGCTGCACGCCCGATTTTCGCCGCCGATGGCATGGCGCAGATGTATCACCAGAATTACAACCCCTTTGGCAATGTCGCTCTTTCCACGATCGTGGCGGCAATCCCGATCGTAGCGCTACTGTATTTCATTGCCCTCCACCCGCATCGCGATAAACGGGGCGTGCGCCATCTCGGCATCAGCGCACCCTATGCCGCCTTCTGTGGCGTTATAGCAGCTTTTCTCGTCTCATGCCTTGTCTTCCGCATGCCTTTCGCGTCTGCCTTGTCGGCCTTTGCTTTCGGATCGCTCTCAGGCTTTCTGGGCATCATCTGGATCGTCCTTGGAGCCATGTTCCTCTACACCATGACGGTGGTCACCGGCAAGTTCGAGATTGTCAAGGAATCAATCATTCACATCTCCTTCGACCGGCGCTTGCAGGTGCTGTTGATTGCCTTCTCATTCGGGGCCATTATCGAAGGCACCTCCGGCTTCGGGACTCCGGTGGCGATTGCGGGTGCGGTCATGGTGGGCCTCGGCTTCTCGCCCTTTGACGCTGCCGTACTCAACCTGATCGCCAACACGGCCCCGGTGGCGTTCGGAGCCATCGGCACCCCGATTGTGGTGCTTGCCCAGGTGAGCGGCCTCGATCAGCTCACCCTCTCCTCCATGGCCGGCCGGCAGCTCCCCTTCGTCTCCGTCCTCATCCCGTTCTGGCTGGTGACCACCTTCGTACTCATGCAGGGAGGCAAACTGAAGGAAGCCTGGGAAGTGTGGCCGGCGACGCTCTGCTCCGGAGTATCGTTCGCTATCATGCAGTTTTTGGCATCACAGACCGCCGCGTTCCACCTGATGACCGACGTGGTGGCGGGTGTCTTCTCCGTTGTCTGCACCGCGCTGTTCCTCCGCTTTGTCTGGCACCCGAAAACCCGCTTTCTCCTGAGGTCCGAGCGCCAGGCACTCGCCTCGACTGGAGGTGTGAATGCAGGCGCGGTCGGAGGCGCGGAGGCAGGCGCGGGTGTACAGCGACAGCCCGCAGACTGGACGTACAAATACAGCTTCGCCGAGACCGCATACGCCTGGATACCGTGGGCGATTTTAATCGCTTGCTGTGCGCTCTGGGGCATGCCGAGTTGGAAGACCCAGCTCAATAACGTCTTTGCATCGATCAAACTCGGCGGAACTTTCCTCGGTTCAGCGTTCGGCGGCACGCTCTCCTTGCCCTATTGGGACATGCCCGCCCTGCATAACATGGTGATGCGCGTGCCTCCTGTAGCGCCACTGAACGCAAAGCCGGAGGCGGCCAGATTTGTCATTAACTGGCTCTCCGCCGCCGGCACCGGAGTCGTTTTTGCAGCCACCCTCACCGGACTCGTTTTGAAGTTGAGCGCCGCCCAGTGGAAGGAAGCGGTAGCATACACGCTTCGCCGCATGATCATCCCCGTCTTGGTCATCGGCCAGGTACTGGGCCTCGGCTTTTTGACGCGCTATTGCGGCACCGATGCGGTCCTTGGACTGGCTTTCACCAGCGCGGGCGTTATGTATCCTTTCTTCTCGGCCTACCTCGGCTGGCTGGGCGTCTTCCTCACCGGCTCCGACACCGCATCCAACGCGCTGTTCGGGAGCCTGCAGCGGATCACCGCCCAACAGCTTCATTTGAATCAAATCCTCATTACTGCAACCAACTCGACGGGTGGTGTTATGGGCAAGATGATTGATGCCCAGTCCATCATGGTCGCGTGCGCCGCCTGCTACGAAGACCCCTACGAGCGCTCCCACGCTATGGGCCCGATCTTCCGCAAGGTCTTCTGGCACTCCATAGCACTGGCAGCCATAATGGGAATCATCGTCCTTCTGCAGGCCTATGTCTTCCCTTGGATGATCCCGGTGCCTCCTATCAAGTGAGCAAACCCACCCCGGGGAGGACGTGAGCAGCACGCGTCTTTCCCGGGCTCTTGCAGTCGTTTCTGGCCCGAAAGCTGTTTTTCCGCAGCCGCCGAGAAGAAAGTTCTATCCATGATGTCCACAACCGAAATCACACCGTATTTCACCACTTTTAAGAGTCGCGCCGAGGCGGTCAATGCCGAGGTGCATCATTTCGCAACGCGGGCCGATGCCGTGGCATTCATCGTTCAATTCCTGCGTGATGAAGGTGTCGCCGATCACTCCGGCTCCTATGCCGTCTGGGCCGACTGCCCGTTCCTCGACGGAGTTGACAAGCAAGCGCTGGGTGCCCAAGTCCCCGGGCTCGTATTCGACGTCACGCGTGAGGGTTGCGCCGAGGCCAAGATCGGCATTAGCCAGATGGATTGGGAAAGGCCGACACCGGCACCCTGGTTCAGGATGCTACCGCGGTCGAAAAGCGTCTTGTCTCGACGCTTCCGCTGATCCACATCGCCCTGCTTGCAACCGGCGAGATCTTCCCGGACTTGCCCAGTTTGCTGACCACGATTGATCCGCGGCAAGCCGCTTATATCTCCTTTATTAGCGGGCCGAGCCGTACTGCCGATATCGAACGCGTGCTCACCATCGGGGTTCACGGTCCGGCGCGGTTGATTATCGTTGCCGTTGATGAGCCCGGAGGTAGTTGCTAATGCGCCAGGAATTTAGAGACTCCATCCAGAAGGCGCTCCACAATCCGAACCTGACGGGAGCGCTGGGCAGGTTCTCGGAGGCTTACCGCATCAGCCGCGCCAAGGTTTACGAGGGAATCGACTTCGAAGCCGTGCGCACCCGCATCGCGGAAATCAAATCCTATGCCGCGTCGCACTTCGACGAACTCGCCGACCGCTTCGCCGAAAGCGCCGGGGACCGCGGCGCCGTGGTCGTTCGCCTCGACGACCCGCAAAAGGTTCGCGACTACATTCTGAACCTGGCCAAGGAGAACGGCGTCAAGAGCGTGGTTAAGTCCAAGTCGATGGCGTCGGAGGAAATCCACCTCAATCGTTACCTCGAGGAAGCCGGAATCGAAGTCAGAGAGACTGACCTTGGCGAGTGGATTATTCAACTGGCCGGGCAGACGCCATCGCACATGGTGATGCCGGCCATTCATATGACCAAGGAAGAGGTTGCTGAGGTCTTCAGCGGCAACGTGGAAGCTGGGCAGCGGCCTGACATTCCGCGCCTGGTGAATTTCGCGCGCGGCAAGCTGCGCACGAAATTCCTTAACGCCGACATGGGCATCAGCGGAGCTAACATCGCGGTGGCGGAAACCGGCACGCTGATCATCGTCACCAATGAAGGCAATGCGCGCCTGACAACTACGCTGCCCAAGATTCACGTGGCCATCGTCGGCCTGGAAAAGCTGATCGAAAAATTCGAGCAGATCGTGCCGATTCTGACGGCGTTGCCCCGCAACGGCACGGCGCAGTTGCTGACCAGCTACGTCACCATGATCACCGGCCAGGTGCCCAACACCGATGGCACGCCCAAGCAGTTGCACATCGTGCTGATGGACAACCGCCGCAAGGAGATGGCCAAAGACCCGAAGTTCAAGCAGGCCCTGCAGTGCATTCGCTGCGCGGCGTGCCTCAACGTGTGCCCAGTTTTCCGCCTGGTTGGCGGGCATGTCTTCGGCAAAATCTATACCGGCGGCATCGGCACGATTCTGACCGCGTGGTTCGACGAATTGAAAAAGTCGGAGGACATTCAGGGCCTGTGCATTCAGTGCGGAAACTGCACCGAGATTTGTCCGGGCAAGATCGATATTCCCGCGCTCATTCTGGAACTTCGGCGCAGGCTGGCGGTGGAGCAGGGACAGCCGATCGTGCAGAAAGCCATCTTCTCGGTCGTCAACAACCGCCGCATGTTCCACTCCATGCTGCGGGCCGCGTCGCTGGCGCAGAAGCCGTTTGCGAACAATGGCCTCATCCGTCACCTTCCCATGTTCCTTTCCGGCATGACGGACTTTCGCAGTCTGCCGGCCATTGCCGAAACTCCTTTGCGCGACCGGTTCAAGTCGCTCGCGCAGCCCAAGGCGAAGGAAAAGGCCGCATTCTATGCCGGCTGCCTGATCGATTTTGCCTACCCGGAAATCGGCGAAGCAGTGGTGAAGATTCTGAACAAGGCCGGCATTGAAGTCGTCTTTCCCGAAGAGCAAACCTGCTGCGGCGCACCCGCGCGCTATAGCGGCGCCTATGAAACGGCGGCCGAAAACGCCAAGGACAATATCGACGCCCTGCTCAAGCAGGACGTGAAATATGTCGTCTCCGCTTGCCCCACCTGCACCGTCGCGCTAAAAAACGATTTCAGCAGCACCTTCGAAAGCCTCAGCATGACCGACCGGCTGCCGCGGGCTCAGGCCCTGGCAGCCAAAGTGGTTGATTTCTCCAGCCTCGTCCAGCAATTGGTGAACGAGGGGCGGCTGCGGCTGAAGCCGGGCGAACAGCTCGGGAAAACCACATATCACGACTCCTGTCACCTGAAGCGTACGCTCAGAGCCGATCAGCCTCCGCGCGACCTGCTGCGGCAGGCGGGCTTCGAGATCACGGAGATGTACGAGGCTGATATGTGCTGTGGCATGGGCGGCTCTTACTCGCTCAAGCTGCCCGAGATCTCGGCCCCGATCCTCGAACGCAAGCTCCATAACATTAAGGAGACCGGCGCCAAGACGGTGTTGATGGATTGCCCCGGGTGCCTGATGCAGATTCGCGGCGGAATCGATAAGGATGGTGCACCCATCAAGGTCGAGCACACCGCGCAGCGGCTGGCGGAGCAGATCGAATAGCCGCTGCTCGGCGTCGAAGCGACGAAAACATCCGCGACACAACCCCGTCCGGTTTTGGGTCTATCCTATGAACCGGACGATTTTTTTGCCGCTCGGATCGGCGCCGAGTTCGACGCTCACGACTGCGAAGCCTTCGCCCGTGAGAACTGGAATCCCTGGAATTCAAAGACCGGCTGAGGAGGCCCTCGACGGGTTGAATTCCCGTGACCGCGCCGCCCATTGGCTCCATCATTTCTCGCCGCAAGTAATCGACGATCCCCAGACCCGCCGCCATCGTTTCCGTCCGCTCCGCGCCCCGACTGCCGCTTAACGATTGACAACCGCCGCGCATTCCGGCACATTGGTGTTTCTTCACAAAGACGCCTGCCGTGCGATTGTGCTGTAAGTTCTTTTGCGCGTTTTGTTTTTACATGCATTCATCCGCTCAACAGGAGATGTCCTTATGTCCAGACGTGATTTCTTGAAAGCTTCCGCACTCTTTGGAGCCGGCGCGTTGGCCGGCGAAGTGATTCTCCCGGCAACCGCATCGGCGCAGCAGGCCGTGAAAGACGCCGCTCCGGCGGCCAAGACGCCGCCGGCGCCTTTTGCTCCGCCCTATGGACCGGGGAGCGCGAAAGGAAACGTGGCCGAGGTCTACCAGAAGGCCCGGCAAGTCATGTATCCCATTTGCCGCGTCTGCCCGGCCTGCGACGGCGTGGCCTGCGTCGGTGAGTTCCCGGGAATCGGCGGCCTGGGATCAGGCATGTCGTTCCAGAACAATTACCGCGGCCTGCAGCGGGTGCATCTCAAGCTGCGTCCACTGAACGGCGTGTCCAATCAGGACAAGAAACCCGATACCTCCACCGTCATCTTCGGCATGAAGCTTTCGCTGCCCGCGGTGGCGGCGCCGATCGGGGGCCCTGCGGGCAACTTTCGTGGCCTGTTGCCTGACGCCGAATACTTCGACAGGATTATCGGCGGATGCGTCGATGCCGGAAGCATCGGTGCCATTGGCGATGGGCAGATGGACAAGATCGAAATGATCAAAGGGCGCTATGACGTCATTGCCAGATACCAGGGCAAGGCTGTCGCGGGCATCAAGCCGCGCCCACAGCAGAGCCTGCTCAGCCTCGTCAAGTTGGCCGAAGCCGCCAACGCCTGGATCATTTCCATCGACATCGATTCCGCCGGCCGCTACCGGGGAAATCCTCGCGATTTGGCGGTTGAACCAAAGACGGTTGCGCAATTGCGCGAGATCGTTCGCGCCACCCGGATCCCGGTCGTCGTGAAGGGCATTACGACTCCCGAGGATGCTCTGTTGGCCGGCGAGGCCGGAGCCGCCGGAATCTGCGTCTCCAACCACGGCGGACGGGTTCTGGATCACACGCCCGGCACGGCCGACGTGCTGCCTGCCATCGCCGACAAGGTGAAAGGCAAAATGGTGATCTTTGTCGACGGCTGCGTGCACTACGGCGACGACGTTCTGAAATACGTTGCCTTGGGCGCCGATTGCGTGATGGTAGGCCGCCATATTATCCGCGCCGCATTCGGGGACGGCCGGCCGGGAGTAGGCCTGTTCATGAAGACCATGCGCGATGAACTGGAAGCCGCGATGGTGGTCACCGCCTGCCCGGACGTTCCGAGCATCGGCCGGCAGATTCTGGCATAGGAGGCCACTCTATGAATCGCTTTCAGATGGGCCTTCGACTGGCGCTGGTCTGCCTGTTGCTTTGCCTCTTTTGCTCGAACGCTTTCAGCGCGGACGCGAGGGCAATCAATTACCGGGGCGGCGGGCAGGGATCGGTTGTCTTCGATCATCGCCTGCACGCCTCCAAGGGCTGTACATGCCTGGATTGCCACATGCGCCTGCCGTCAACCGGCACGCAACTGTTTCAAACCCAGAAACAGGGCATGATTTCCATTGCCGACCACGGCAGCGATAGAAAATGTTTCGCCTGCCACAACGACAAAAAGGCATTCGCCAATTGCGGCCAATGCCATCGCAAGTAGATAGTTTTGGGAAAAATCGCCGGCCCTGGAATCCACATTTCAGGACCGGCGAAGGATCAGGATGGTGTAGCTTAATCCGGCCCGGCTGCCGCCGAAGGAACGGATTATTTCTTCGGCAACACGTCCGGATTCACGCACGTATCAGGCGCTTCGCCGTTGAGTACCTTGATGATGTTGTTCACGGCGATCCGGCCCATGCCAAGCCGGGTTTCGATCGTTGACGATGCGATGTGCGGAACGATGACGACGTTATCGAATTCCGCCAGTCCAGGTTCGATCTGCGGTTCCTTCTCGAAAACATCGAGACCGGCGCCCCAGATCTGTTTCTCGCGCAGTGCCTTGACCAACGCCTTCTCGTCAACCACCGGCCCACGGCAGGCATTGATCAGAACCGCACTCTTCTTCATCAGCTTGAGTTCTTTCTCGCCGATGTAATGGTGAGTTTCCGGGGTCAGCGGCACGTGCAGGCTAAGGAAATCCGACTCCTTCAACAGAGTTTCCTTATCGACGTAGGTGGCGCCGAACTGCTTTTCGAAATCCAGGTTGCGGCGAACGTCGGAGTAGATAATTTTCATATCGAACCCCTTCGCCTTGCGTGCAACATTGGTTCCGATGCGGCCCAGGCCGGCGATCCCTAGCGTTTTCCGGTCCACGTCGAGACCGACGAAGTCCATCGCCGCCCAGCCCTTCCACTTGCCGGCGCGAAGATACTTATCGCTTTCCACCACTCGCCGGGCGGTTGTCAGCAGCAGGGCCCAGGTATGGGTTGCCGTGGCGTCGTCCAGCACGCCCGGGGTGTTGGTCAGAATCACGCCGCGCTTGGTGGCGGCCGCCAAATCGAAGTTGTTGAAGCCGACCGCGTAGTTGGCAACAATCTTCAATTGCGGCCCGGCCGCGTCCAGCAATTCGCCGTCGACCGTGTCGGTCACCAGCGTCAGCAAGGCGTCGCGGCCTTTGGCCTTGGCTTGCAGCTCCGCCTTGGGCAGCGGGCGATCCTCGTAGTTAACCTCGACGACATCGAAGTGCTTCTTCAGCTCGTCGATGTTCGCCTGAGGTATCAGTCTGGTTACAAAAACGTTGGCTTTCTTCATCTCACGGTTCCGATGCTGCGAGTTCTTCCAAGTTTAGGACTGCCGTTTAACTTCGGTCTGGGCAAGCTTCTCGTAGAAGCGCACGATGGCGCCGTGGTCGCAATCGCCCATGCCGTCGACTTTCAGCGCCTGCATGATTTCCATGACGGCGGCCGAGAGCGGCAGCGGCACGCCGACGCCGTGACCGGTGTCGAGAACGTTGCCCATGTCCTTAATGTGCAGGTTGATGCGGAACCCGGGGTTGAACTTGCGATCCATCATCAGCGGAGCCTTGGCGTTGAGCACGGTGCTGCCCGCCAAGCCGCCCTTGATCGCTTCGTACACCAGGTTCGGATCCACCCCGGCCTTGGTAGCCAGTACCATGGCTTCCGAGACCGCCGCAATATTGATGGCGACGATAATCTGGTTGGCCAGCTTGGTAACGTTGCCGGCGCCGACTGCACCGGTGAGGACGGCGGACGCGCCCATGCACTTGAACACGGGAAGCATCTGGTCGAAATCGGCCTTCTCGCCGCCAACCATGATGGACAGCGTTCCGTCGATTGCCTTTGGTTCACCGCCGCTGACCGGGGCGTCGAGCATGCGGATGTTTTTCTTCTTCAGCTCGGCGGCCACTTCGCGAGCCACCAGCGGGGCGATCGAGCTCATGTCAACCACCAGCGAGCCGGATTTCGCGCCTTCGAGGAGGCCGTTCTTGCCCAGCACCACTTCCTTTACCTGGGGCGAATTCGGCAGCATGGTGATGACCACATCGGTCTTGGAAGCCACGTCGCTGGGCGAGGTGCCGACTTCAGCGCCCGCCTTCTTCACCTCTTCCACGGCCGCCGCAACGATATCGTAAACAACCAGTTTGTAACCGGCCTTCAGTAAATTCTTACTCATGGGCTTGCCCATGATTCCCAAGCCAACAAATCCAATTTTGTTCATTTTTTTCCCTACGAAATTTAGATTGGAAAGACTAAATTAAAGATCAAATTAAGAGCCGTTATCAGAGCAGTTCCCTTTGGTTGAAGCATCCGGCGCGATGGCCGTTGGACTTCGGGCAAACGCCAAACGCGTTTGCCCGAATCTCAAATGCCCGACTGCTTTTCGCGATGCGCCTTCCGTGGAACCGTTCTAGACTTTGCCCGTTTTCACCAGTTCCGCCATCGCTTCGGTGATGGACTGGTCCTCGCTGGCCGCAAGGCCGCTCACTCCCACGCCACCCAGAACGTTGCCGGCAGCGTCCTTCAGCAGGTTGCCGCCGGGAAGCGCCGTGAGCATATCGTCGCCGAAAAAACCGGCCTCGATCTGTTCCTTGTGGAGTCGAGCCAGAAACGCGTCAGTTGACATACCCATCCGGACAGCAGTGTACGCTTTCCGGCGCGAGATTTCGATGCTCCTCACCGGCGCATTATTCATGCGGGCGAAAGCGATCAGGAATCCATGCTTGTCGCACACCGAAACACAAATAGGACGGCCAAAATCCTTGGCCGCCTTCTCCGTGGCCTGAACGAGGATCTTCTGCGCAGATTCCAAACTCACCGTTTCCATCGTCAGTCCTTCTTTCTTTTATTGACTTCAGCTCACGCTTACATCATTGTACGACTTCGCTCCACACTTCCCCAAGGCAGCCCTTGAGGAAACTGCATGCAAGGTCGTGATCTACTTCAATCCGCTATCGCGGCCTTGGCTTCACGCGCCTTGTTTATTCTCTTGTACATCCAGGAAGTCAGCAACGGCGTCAAGATGGCCGTGACGATGACCGAGGCGGTCACCTGAAAAGTAGCGGCGTCAGCAACCGGCATGAACGATTTGTCGGCCATGGCAACCGCCTTCGGAACTACCGCCGAATTGCCCGCGGTGCTCGAGGCGGCAGCCCCGGCAATGCCGCTTCCGCCCAGCAACTTGTCGGCGGCGATGCAGACGATGCCGGTGATCACAAAAACGGCAACTCCCAGCACGATTCCGGGAAGTCCGGCTTTTAACCCGTTCTTGATGTTGAGCGTCTGGCCGAGAGTGAACGCCATGAAAGGAACGATGATCGGCTCATGCGAGCCGAAGAATTCCCTCATGTCGTCGTCCAGGTTGCCAAAAATAGCGCCGACCACAATGGGTGCGACCACGGAAAGCATGGTCAGCCATGGAATCACCGCCAAGCCGGTGCCGACGAAAATGATCATCGTCAGGAACGGTCCGGTCTCGATGCTCTGCAGGACGTAGGTCCCGGCATCTTCTTTGGTTCCCATGATGCTGGTCAGGGCCAGGAACATGCCGCCGTTGGTGTCGCTCATGGCCACCATCACGGCCAGGAAGCTCAAGCCCATAATGCTTCCGCCAAACATCTTGGCGACCATGAGCGCGAGCAACGTGGCGGTTGCGACCTTGGTGAACATGATGCCGAAACCGCGCAGCAACATCTTGGGCGCGGCCCTTACGGTCATCTTGGTGCCGACCGTAAACAGGTACATGCCAAGAACCGTCGGATATCCAATCCCGGTCAGGGCTTCGGTGAATCCTCCAATTTTGAGCAAATGGGGGAAGAACGTGTTAATCACCATACCGATAAACAGCGGAACCACCATCAATCCGCCCGGCACACGTGTCATTGTCTTGTAGATTTTCATGATGCTCCCTATGTGTTTCGATCGGCAGCCGGCCAAGTGCACCCCGGGAAGTCGCAAAAGGCCCGACGGTGGTGCGCCGACGGCGTTAGCCATTTCCATCTTGGCGGATGCTTGTCGTGCCAAAAGTATAGACAGCTGTCGAGCCACAAGTATAGTGATTCTTGAGGTTTTGCGGAGCATAGCTGCCACATGCGGAGCGGAGAGCAGCCGCCGAGCGGCAGCCCCCACGAGTCGCGCCGTGAGCACCGGCTTGGACGCCGACACAAATTTTGGGTGATTCTGGAGAGTGTGCTAAATTGTTGATGCCACTCACTTGCCGGGATGGCGGAACTGGCAGACGCAGCGGACTCAAAATCCGCCGACCGCAAGGTCATGGGGGTTCGACCCCCCCTCCCGGCACCAGCCTTCAGCCTTGATCGACCGTCCTTGCAATTCGCCGGTAGTGTTAAGTGCTTGCCCTTGAGTCTGCCGGGCAGCGTGATGTTTCTTAACCAATCGTGACCACTGACCGCTCTATCGCCCTCTCCGGCTGTTGCTGCATCCGCATCGCGTCCACAATATCGGTGCGGCGGCGGCAGCCGGTGTCGCGGCCGTTGGACGCACCTCGCCACTGGGACGTTAGAGCTTAATTCGCGGATGGGGATCCGGGATGCGAACACCCCGTCCGCTTTTCCCGCTTCTGTTTTGCGCTTGCAAAAGCGTTCGCCGGCAGTAGAATCCCAACATTCAGAATTGAACCGTCTTACCAAGGAGAGAAGGAATGAGGAGTCGTTCCCTGTCAGCTATCCTGTCGCCCTTTCTGTTGTTGGTTTTGGGTGTCGCCGTCGTCTGTCCGGGCTATGCCCAGACGACTCCCTCGAAGAGCAAACCGCAGGCGGCAGCCAAAGCACCCGCCAAGGCCGCGGAGCCTGGCGATGAATACCCCCGTCCAGTGAAGCCTGCCAAGCACTACACCATCGGCGTCGTGGTTCCAATGTTGTCGAACCCGTTTTTTATCGGGCAGGCATACGGGTACATTGACGAAGGCGAGAAGCTCGGGGCGCGAGTGATCTTGCACGAGGCCGGCGGCTACCAGTTCCTCGAGAAGCAGATTACGCAAATGGAAGACCTGATCGCCAGCAAGGTCGATGCGATTGACCTGGTTGCCATCAATGGCGCCGGCACGGTCCCGCTGGTGGAGCGCGCGGTTGCGGCCGGCATCCCGGTCATCAACTGCAACGTCATGACCGATAGCGACAAGGTGGTCACGCGGATTCGTTCCGACGATTTCATGGTCGGTCAGATGCAAGCGGATTTTATGGCAAAGGCTCTCCACGGCAAGGGCAATGTTGTCATGTTGCGCGGGCCGGCAGGAGCTTCCTGGGCGAATTTCCGCGGTGATGGTTTCAAGAAGCGCATGGCCGAGATCGCCCCGGCGGTCAAGATTCTCGGCGAGCAGTGGTCGCAGAACACTCCCGCCGACGGTTTGCGCCTGATGGAAGACTTCATGCAAACCTACCCCAAGATCGACGGCGTGTACAACGGCTCGGATATGCTTGGCATCGGCTCGGCCCAGGCCGTGCGTGCGGCCGGCAAAGGCGGCCAGATTGTTATCACCGCGACAGATCTTCAGGCGGACGCGGAGAAGTTCATGCGAGAAGGTATTCTCTCGGCCTCGGTCTTGCAGCAGAGCGTTATCATTGGCCGCTGGTGTATTCGGGCGAGCATCAATCAGCTTGAAAAGCGCCCGGTTCCCAAGCAGCTTTGGACGCCGATCGTTCTGGTTTCCAAAGAGAACCTGGATCAGGCTGACTTCCGGGGCGTGCGCGCTCCCGAAGGCTGGAAACCACCGGTCCGGTAGACGTCGCGGAGACCTGAAAACTCAAAACTGGAAACGTGAACCATGAAAGTCGCGGCTGAAACTCAACTAAATACCGATCAGTATTGGTGGAGCAACCTCACTCCCCAGCATGGAAAAGTCTTGCTGGGCAGCTTTCTCGGCTGGGTGTTTGACGGCTACGAATCGTATGCCCTGATCGTCGTGCTGGGGCCGGTTTTGAAATCATTGCTGACCCCCGAGCAACTGAAGTCGCAAGCCATCTGGGCGGGTCTGGCCATCGGCATAACCCTTTTGGGATGGGGATTCGGCGGATTGGTCGGCGGAATTCTGGCCGATTACGTCGGGCGCAAGCGGATGATGATGTATTCGGTTTTCTTGTACGCCGTGCTCAGCGGCCTCACGGCTTTCAGTTTCACGATTGGCGCGCTGCTGGTCTTTCGTTTTCTCACGGGGTTCGCTCTGGGCAGCGAATGGAGCACAGGCATCTCCCTGATCAACGAAACCTGGCCGGAGCGGGCGCGGGCGAAAGGCGCCGGATTTCTCCAGTCCGGCTTTGGCTGGGGCACGTTGCTGGCCGCGGGCTTCTGGTTCCTGATCGCCGACACCAAACCGTTCGGATTTGAGACTTGGCGCCTGATGTTTGTTTTTGGCGCAATTCCCGCCTTCTTCGTTCTCTACATCCGCAAAGGCGTGGATGAATCGGAGCGATGGAAACAAGCGGTTCGCGAAAAACGCTGGGCAGCGACCGAAGTCTCGGCGCAAACGGCGGTTGGAAGAGAATCCAAGCGCCCGTTCACCCTGGCTGAAATCTTCCGTGACCGGGAAAGCCGTCGCCGCGTTCTTCTGGCTTTCACTCTCTCCGTCACCACCATGATCGGATGGTACGCGGTGGCGAGCTGGCTCGCCTTGTTCACCAGCTCGATGGCAGCTCGCGAGCACTTGCCGAATGCAGCCTCCTGGGGAGCGCGGGTGGCCATGCTTTATACAGTCGGAGCCATCGTCGCCTATCTGCTCTCCGGATTCATGGCGGATGCGATGGGGCGGCGAAGGTTCCTTTTGTTCACCTTTGTGGGCTCCCTTATCCTCACCCCGATCACGTTTCGCTTTACCGGAACCGTCGCGGCCATGCAGTTTGTGGCGCCGCTGAACGGTTTCTTTACCCTCGGGTGCGCCTATTCCTGGATGGCCATCTATCCGGCTGAATTGTTCACCTCCTCGGTGCGCGCCACCGCCATAAGTTTTATTTTCAATGCGTCGCGGCTGGTCGCCTGGTTTTTCCCGATCATCGCCGGCACCATCATCAAGTCTTTTGGCGGCGTCTCCAATGCCGCCATGATTCTTGGTTCTGTCTATGTTCTGGGATTGATCCTTCCCTGGTGGATGCCCGAAACCCGTGGCAAGGGTCTGCCGGGGTAGCGGGTCATCGCTGTCCGGCGCGCTTCGCGGCTATACTCTTTAGTTGGTCGCCGACAGCGGATCTGATCCATGCCGGCCCGACGCTAAGTGGCCGTCTGATCTTCTTCGTCCCGCGCGGCGATGGCGCGCGACAGGGACGCTAAACGGAGGAAATATGCAACCAGCCGCGCACGAAAAGCCGTATGCGGTCGAGTACTACTACAAACTCAAGTGGGGATGTCAGGAAGAGTTTCTCAGGCTCTTTCGCAAGAACCATCTGCCGCTATTGATGAAGCAGGTAGAGACGGGCCGCATGCTTTCCGTCGATATCGTTGCCCCTCGTTTTCACATGCCCGAAGAGGCGCGATGGGATTACCGCGTGACCATCGTCTTCAAGGACGCAGCCCACTCGATGCAGGGCGATTCCGCCGAGCTGAAAAAGCAGCTTTACCCCGATCAGGAGACCTTCAAGCGCGAAGAGCAGCGGCGCTTCGATATCGTGCTCGAACACTGGGATCTGCCGATTTCCACGATTGAACCGCAAGCGAGCTGAAGAACTGTTCTTTGAGGTGTCATCCTGAGCGAAGCGAAGGATCTGCTGTTTGCGCTTGCTGAAAATAAAGCAGATCCTTCGGTCGCGCAAGACCGGCGCGACCTCAGGATGACACTCCTCGAAGTTTTTCAGCAGCCGGCTGAAGCAGTGTTCGGACACTACCCGGAACGCTATCCTTCGGCGGCCCCGCGATGAACGATTTTGCCTTAAGGTTATAATCGAATCGTGGGGAACGGTCGCCGTTCGATAACATCCTTATTGCGATTTTGAAACGCGGCCATCAGGCGGCGAATGGAAGTCAAGGCGCTGCCAAGGCCTTGCCGGTTCTACGCCTCGCCAAGCAATCCTGGGCGAGGTGACGGAGCCATAGGCCGCTGGAGCCGGCTTGCCGCCAGAGCGGAAGCCGGTTTGATCGCGCCGTCCTCACGAGAGTCCCGGACTACTGGAAAGGTTCATGGTCAGCCTGCAAAAAGTAAAGGAAGCACGGGAGCGGATCGGCAATTCGGTATTCGTCTCGCCCTGCTCCCGCTCGGAGATGTTCTCCGAACTCATCGACAACAATGTTTTCTTGAAGCTTGAGAACCTGCAGATGACAGGTTCGTACAAGGAACGGGGAGCGCTCAACAAGATTCTCACCCTGACCGGCGCGGAGCGCGAGCGCGGCCTGATCACGGCTTCGGCGGGCAATCACGCCCAAGCTGTTTCCTACCACGCCAGCAAAAGAGGAATCGCGGCCCAGATATGCATGCCGATGGCGACTCCTCTGAACAAAGTGATGTCCACTCGCCGCTACGGCGCGGACGTGATTCTGCACGGGGCCAACTACGACGAGGCTTGCGAGGAAGCTCTCCGCCGCTGCGCCGCCGAGGGGCTGACTTTCGTCCATCCCTTCGACGACCCGGCAGTCATTGCCGGACAAGGCACGGTAGGGTTGGAACTGCTGGAACAGATTCCCGATCTCGAAGTGGTGATTGCCGCCATCGGGGGTGGCGGCCTCATCAGCGGCATGGCTTGCGCGCTCAAGGAAGTCAACCCGAAGATACGCGTCATCGGCGTGCAGACCGCCAGGTTGCCTTCCATGCGAGCGGCGCTGGCGGCCCGGCATCCGGTGATCCTTCCGGTCGCCTCCACCCTCGCCGATGGCATTGCCGTGCGCCGCGCCGGTAACCTTACCCTGCCCATGGTGCAGAAGTATGTGGACGACATTGTCACCGTCGAGGAAGAGGAAATCGCCAACGCGATCCTTCTCCTGCTCGAGCGCGAGAAGACATTGGCGGAAGGCGCCGGCGCCGCGCCGGTTGCCGCGTTGCTGAATCACAAGGTTTCCTGCATCGGCAAGAAAATCGTGGCCATCGTCTCCGGCGGCAACCTTGACGTATCGATTCTCTCGCGCATCATCGAGCGCGGGCTGGTAAAGGACGGCCGTCTCATCCGCCTGCGCATCCATCTGCCGGATTACCCGGGAGCGCTGCATCGGCTAACCGGCGTGCTCGCGCGCCTGCGCGCCAACATCGTCGAGACCGCCTACGATCGCACCTACTACGGCGTCGCCCTCGGCGATTCGGCGATTGATCTGACGATGGAAACACGCGGCTCCGAGCATGTCGCCGAGTTGCTGGCAGCCCTGGAATCGGAAAAGTACGATTTCGAACGCATCCAGTAGGGCCGCTGCAATGAGAGCGGTTCTCTGAAAGGTATATCCAGGGAAGTCGAGGCGCGGTGCTTCGGTTTGTCATGCTGAGTGCCTCCGAAGGAGGCGCGAATCATCCCACGGAATTGGCCCACACCGCGCTCTGGCTGGCTTTTCTACAAAATTCCTTCCGCTTCGTCTTGCCTTCAACCGTGCTGGGATGTTTCGCGTTGCTCAACATGACAACCGAAACAGGGATACACCAACTCGGGAACAGTTCTAGCCGCGAGCGGAAGAATCTTGATCAAGCAGTGACGCGACTTTGCCAGTCTTTGCGGTGGGGTATCGGCGCTGGCTCCCGCCGGCTTATTTATGGACGGATTTCAACCGGAGTTCCATCGGAAACGAGCGACCAGATTTCTTCGATTTCCTGGTCGGTAACCGCGATGCAGCCATCCGTCCAGTCACTCAGCCGATGCTGTGCGCCCACCCAGCCCTGACCGTTGGTGATGCCGTGGATCATGATGTTGCCGCCGGGATTGACGCCGAGTTTGCGGGCGCGCTCGCGATCGATTTCATTGGGATAGGAGATGTGCAGCGCAAGATGATAGCTGCTTTCTTTATTGCGGCGATCGATTTCGTATAACCCCTCGGGCGTCCGGCGGTCGCCCCGCCGCACTTTAGGTGAAAGGCCGCCGCCTCCGATCGCCACCGCATAGGCCTTTACGACCTTGTCACCGTTGAGCAGCAGCAGTTTGTGTTCTCCTTTGAGCACCAGTACTCGATCGACCTTCTGATTGGCGGCGGCACACAGACTCAGCAGGGCGATGGTTACCACCGTGCCGGCTCGGATCAGGCGCCTCATATGCGGACGAGTGTATCGAATCAGAGCTGAAAAAAAAGCCTTACGAAAGTGCATGTACATTGTTGGTAACGAGGTCGCCTGAACCGGGGTTGTCTAGCCGACCGGGTAAAGCCCAGCAGCTGAAAAACTCATAGGAGTGTCATCCTGAGGTCGCGCCGGGTTTGCACGGGGTCCCCGACGAGCCCGTGGTTGGCTTGTTGGGGCTGGCGAGCGAAGGATCTGCTTTATTTTCTGCAAACGCACAAACAGCAGATCCTTCGCTCCGCTCAGGATGACACCCTCGGAGAAGAGTTTTTTAGCAGCTCGATAGGCAACAAAAAAGCTGCCGGGGTTGCCGGCAGCCAGAGTTGCAAGCTTGCAGAAGTTTACGGGAGAAGCCACTGCATCGCGAGGATTCCGATGAAGTTCCCGCCCTTCGCGGTGCAGTTGTCGATGGCATAAGTATTCGTGGTGCAGGTCGTACTTACCGTCCCAGTAGGTGTCTTGAAGCCTGCCCAAGTGGTGCGTTCGACATACGCCGGTTCGAACATGGTCTGGAAGGTGCCGTAGGAGCCACGGTACCAGCGATAAACGAAGCTCGCCATCGCTATCTGGATTGTCTTGTTGTCAGTGCCCGGCGCGGCTAAGGTGCTGCCAAAGCCACCCGCAGTCGTAGTTCCGGGCGTTCCGTAAGTGCCGTTAGTGTTGTACTGCGCCCGTTGGTAGTACTCCTGGGCAACGTAGAAGTTGATGTCAAACTTCGGCGCCGGACGCATTTCCAATCCGGTGGTGAAGCAGGCTTCCTTAATCGGAACCAGTTCATAGTTGTTGTTAAGCGTAGCGTCGTTGGCCACGGCGCCGCAATAGGTGCCAATACCGGCGCCGGCTATGCCGTTGAACGCGAAGTCCACCTTCTTGGTCAGCGGCAGGATGGTACCGAAGCCGATGCCCCCGGCTTCACTGTAGTGGTTGGTGCCCTTACTCGCGAGCGTGGTGGGCGCGATCGCGATGGGAGTGCCGTTGGTGAGGACACGGTCGCGGAAGAAGCGAGCCACACCCTTGATTTCATAGTGGCCCCAACCCGGATTGGCGGCCAATTTCACCCAGATGTCCGGAAGAGGGTCAGCAGAATACGTCCAGCCCGAGGTGTTATAGCCGTTCGTCACGAGTGACGCTAACGATTGGCCCACCACGTTCACGGGGGTAGTTCCATCATTGACGTATTTAAGGTCAGCGCCCTCCATGTCGATGGCGAAGGCGGCCTTGTTGTTGGCGAAGTTCTTGGTTACGCGGAACTGGGTGGGACGGTTGGGCTGGCTAAAGCCGGGGAACGTCTGGTTATCATCACCCACCGGATACCACTCTGTGAGCTGGTCGATGAGGTTGCGGTTCATCATACCGAGGAACCAGGACTGGCCGGCCATGAAAGTCCAGCCGTTGTCAAATTGGGCCCGGGCCCACGCGTGGCGGAGGCGCGGGTAGAAGTTATTCGAGTTAACGATGCCGGGCAGGGCTGCCCCGGAGGCGGTGGCAGCGGTGCCGGAGCTATACGAGCCGTTGAAGTCTATCTGCCAGTAGCCCGTCAGCTTGACTTTACCGACATCGCCCTGGAACGTCATGCCGACTTGCGTGTTCTGCGCAGTCATGCGGAATTCGCTCAAGCCGGCTGCGGCTGTCCCATACAGCGGAGTGCCGCTGTAGCTGCTCGTACTGGTCGTACCTTCGGACCGTTGGCGCCAGAACGCCGCCGCGTCAAAGCGGCCGTTCGGAGTCACGGTTACGCCCTTATAGTGTAACGCCAGCGGATTTTGAAGATCCTTGACGTCTTTCTGAACCGACATTAAGGACTGATTCATGGCGGCGGTGCTCGACTTCAGATCGGCGACCGACGAATTCAGGCTGTTGGCAGCCTGCTGGGCGGCGGAAGAAGCCTGCTGGGCAGAGGCTGCGTCCTGATCCGCTTTCTTTACCATGCCCTGTGCTGCCATTAGCTGTTGGTTGCTCTGTTGAAGTTGCTGCTGCAACTGGTTGATCGATTGCTGCTGCGTATTGAGCTGATCCTGCATCTGCTGCAATTGCGCTGCGGCGCAGCAAGGCGCGGCCTTCATTTTGGCCTTCTTCACCTTTGCGGCGTCAGCTGCCAGCAGAAAGGTCGAACTCAACACCGTGAGTGCGAGCGTTCCAGCAATAATTCTCCTCATTTCCTCTCCAAAACCTTTCGGGGAATTTTTCCAAACAACAACAACTTCAGCTTCGACACAGATAGGGTTTCACCTCGTGAGTACGAAACCTCTTTTGCAAAGCTGGTCCTTACCGGGACCAGCTACTTTGCTCCCTGTAGTGTATTCTAGCCATGACGTAAATCACAGTATATTGTGATTTTAGGTACACTTGGCACTTTGGTGGTTGTTTTCTGGCGCTAACGTGCTCCCGCAGACGGGGTTATGTTGACGGACTGATCCTTCCGCGTCCGTGGTTCCATCCATTACGGTCCGATTTTCCCCTGGAGAGCGCGCGCAGGATCGTTTTTTGTTCATCGATTTCTGAAGAAAACAATTGACTCCACAGCCAGACCTGTGAGTCGGCGGGCGCCTTGTTTAGTGGTCACAGAAAAATGTGATATGCTTTCGGGTCACACACCATTGTGATGTCAGCCACAAAAGAGCCCTTGCAAGCGTGGTATATATAGCGGGTTTCATCAGAGTTCCCCCAGCATCGGGATAGGAGTTTGCGATGGCGCAATTCACGAATTCTTCATCCGCCTTGAACAAGGCGGGTAACGTTCGGCAACCGCTTTCCTCGGACACCAAGAAAGCAATGATTTCCCAGTTCCTCGGGTTTGGACTGGACGCCTACGACATGGCGATGGTCGTGGTCATGGCTCCGATTCTGGGCAAACTATTCATTTCGCCCGGCGGAAGTCTGGCTTGGCAATATACAAAGGTTCTGCTGCTCTATTCGATCACGATGGCGGCCAGGCCGGTAGGGTCGGCTTTCTTCGGCCATTACGGCGACAAGATTGGCCGGCGCAACCTGTTAATCTTCACTATTGCCGGCGTTGGCGTGATGTCGCTGCTGGCAGGCTTTCTGCCCACTTACGCGCAAGCCGGCGCTTGGGCCTATCTTCTTTTTGGCATCCTTCGGTTCCTGATGGGATGCTTCTTCGGCGGCGAGTATGCCGTTGGGCATACCTTTTCGATCGAATTTGCGCCGCGGGACAGGCGTGGCGCGGTTTCCGGTTTTGTGCAGTCGGGATTCCCACTCGGCTACGTCTTTGCCGCGCTGGTGGTGGCGGCGATCTCAGCCATCGTCGGCAGCGCCAACATGCTCGCGTACGGCTGGCGCATCGCCTTCATCACTGGCGTGATTCCGGTGTTCCTGGCGCTGTGGATTCGGATCCACGCTCCACGAATCGCCCGAATTCGAAAAAGCCAAGGCGAGCGGCAAAGTCGAGAAGGCGCCGTTCTTGACTCTTTTCAAGCCGCCGCAACTTTGGGCCTTTTTGCAGGTCTTTGTCTTTATGTGCGGCCTGTTTTTGACCGACTATTCGGTGTACGGATATCTGCCGAGCATCCTGACCCTGCATGGAAGAGGCTTTGACACGACCACCTACAGCTTGATTTACGGCTTCGCGCTTTTCCTGTCGTTTCTCGGGTATAACTTTTACGGCTGGTTGTCGGACAAGACCGGCCGCAAGATTCTTACCCAGTGGTATTGCGTGTTCCTGGTAGTGTTTGCCGTTCCCGTGTACTACGTTCTGTACAATGCTGCCGTTGCCAAGAGTATCGGAATGGCGCTTGTCGGCTGCTGCATGGCAGGCATGCTGAAGCTGGCATGGGGCATGCTCCCTGCTTACCTGTGCGAGCGCTTCCCAACCAAGACGCGCGCCACGGGAGTCGGCTTTGGTTATTCTTCGGGCGCGCTCATTGGGGCGTGGTTCACCATCTATGTTCTCTGGGCCCACAAGATCCCGTTCATCGCCAACATTGAGAAGCAGGATTTGTGGCTGTCGCCAGCCGTGATTCTGGCGGTGGGCGCGGTGATGACGTTCGTCAGCCTGTTGTTCTCGCCGGAGACCAAGGACTTGGAGCTGGACGAGGTCGGCGACAAAGAAAACAAAGCTTACGCCCTGCAGCAGGCAAGGGCCGGCGCTTCGAAATAGAACGGTTTTTGCCGCATCGCAGCAGAAGACCGGGCAGTCACGGCGACGGCGTGAATCTCGAAGCTTAACAAAAACAATCGGGGCCGCGGGTTATGCCTGCGGCCCATTCTTTTGAGAACTTCCGCCCGCAACTGACAGCGGTAGCTGGCGCCGGTCAGATTCCGCGAGACCAGGCGCGGCTGGCAAAATCGGTAAGGCTCAGCAGCAGCATAATCGAAAGCCAGAGAAGGCCGGCGACGATCACGATCCTGGTGATCGCGGGCGAGTAGCGCACTTCCATGAAGAACAGCGCCACCAGCAGCGACTTGATGGTGGCGATGACCAAGGCCACGACGACGCTGAAGCTGCCCAGGTTGAGGAACGCGACGGCGACCGTGATGCCGGTGAGAATCAGCAAGGCAATCCACACGCTGGTGAAGGTTTTGACCGTGGTGATCGGTTCAGACATCAGAGCCCTCCTCCAACGTGATGGTGGCTGATCAGGTAGAGCAGCGGGAATAGCCAGATCCAGACGATATCGACGAAGTGCCAGTAGAGCCCGCCGATCTCGACGGGGTTGTAATACTCCGAGTTGTAGAGGCCGCGCCAGGCATGGATCATAAGAAACACCACCATGCCGCAGCCGATGATCATGTGCAAGGCGTGCAGGCCGGTCATGGCGAAATACAGGGAAAAGAAAATCTGCGTGTGCTGCGGATCGCTGCCTTCGAAGTGAAAGTTCGGTCCGGGAAATTCTCCCGCCACCCAGTGTTCGTGGTACTCGATGGCCTTGATCCCGAGAAAGGCGAAGCCAAGCACCAGGGTGACCAGCAGAAAAATAACCGTCAGCTTGCGCTGATTGATCTTGGCGGCGCGGACGGCGAGCACCATGGTCAGCGAACTGCAGATCAGGACCGCGGTGTTGAGCGCGCCGAGGGCCATATTCATGTGGCGGCTTCCTTCCACGAAAGCCGTGGGATAGAGGAAGCGGTACACCAGATACGAGAGAAACAGGCCGCCGAAAAACATGATTTCGGTGACCAGAAAAATCCACATGCCGAAGGAGGCGGTATCGCGCTGCTGGTCCATGTCGGCAAAGTGGTGACGCAATTCGTGAGCCGGCGTCTGACTAGCTTGCAATGGGGACCTCCTTGGGCTTGTCCAGCTCGTCATAGTTGTAAGCTTCCCAAGTCACCACCGGGGTTACGTCGAAGTTGTAGGTCGGCGGAGGCGAGGCTGTCGTCCACTCCAGTCCGGCGGCATTCCAGGGGTTCGGCGGCGCATTCTGGCCGTAGCGCAGCGACCACACGAAATAGATCATCGGCAGCACGTAGCCCACGGCCAGAATCGACGCGCCGGCGGTCGAGAGCACGTTGAGCACCTGGAATTCCGGAGGATAGGACTGATAGCGCCGCGGCATGCCCATGTAACCGAGCACGAACTGCGGGAAGAACGTCAGGTTAAAGCCGAAAAACGTGAACATTGCCGCCAGCTTGGCGACCGCCTCCGGATACAGCTTGCCGCTGATTTTGGGCCACCAGAAGTGCAATCCGCCCATGTAGGCCATCACCATGCCTCCCACCATGATGTAGTGGAAGTGGGCGATGACGAAGTAGGTGTCGTGCACATGCACGTCGACTCCGAGGCAGGCGAGGAACAAGCCGGTCAGGCCGCCTACGGTAAACAGGCCGATGAACCCCATGGCGTAGAGCATCGGGGTGTCGAAGCGGATCGAACCCTTGTACATGGTGGCCGACCAGTTGAAAACCTTGATCGCCGAGGGGATCGCGACGAAAAAACTCAGCAGCGAGAACACCAGCGCGGCGTATAGCGAGATGCCGGCGACGAACATGTGGTGAGCCCACACCAGGAAGCCGAGAACCGCAATGCTAATGCTGGCCAGCGCCACCAGGTTATAGCCGAACACCCGCTTGCGCGAGAAACAAGCCACGACTTCGCTGATCACGCCCATGCCGGGCAGGATCATGATGTAGACCGCCGGGTGCGAGTAGAACCAGAAGAGGTGCTGGAACAGGAGCGGATCGCCGCCCAGCGCCGGGTTGAAAATGCCGATGTTGAAAGCGCGCTCCAGCGCCACCAGCAGCAGGGTGATCGCCAGTACCGGCGTGCCCAGCACCATGATGATCGCCGTCGCATAGATCGACCAGAGGAACAAGGGCAACCGGTTCCAAGTCAACCCCGGGGCGCGCATGCGGTGAATGGTGACGATAAAATTCAGGCCGGTGAAAATCGACGAGAAGCCGGCGATGAACACCGAGAGCGCACCGGTGATGACGTGCGTGTTCGAAAATGCGGTGCTCAGCGGCGTATAGAACGTCCAGCCGGTGTCGACTCCGCCGGTGATGATCGTATACAGCCAGAGGCAGCCGGCGGCGACGTAGATGTACCAGCTCAGCAGATTAATGCGCGGAAACGCCAGGTCCTTGGCTCCGATCATCAGCGGCACCAGGAAATTGCCGATCACCGCCGGAACCGATGGAATGAGAAAAAAGAAGACCATGGTGATGCCGTGCATGCTGAACATCTTGTTGTACATGTCGGCCGACAGCAGGTCGCCCGCTGGAGTCAGCAACTCCAGGCGGATCAACATGGCGAAGGTACCGCCGATCCAGAAGAAAAATGTGATCGAAATCAGGAACAGCATGGCAATGCGCTTGTGGTCGGTGGTAAGCAGCCACGACTTGATTCCGTAATCGGCGTTCAGGTAGTTGGTTTGCTCGACGGGTTGTACGGCGGTTGCCATGTATCGTCTACTCCTGCCCGTGCGCCGGCCCACGCCGGCGGCAAAATGGCGCTCCTACTTTCCGCTGGGTGTCGCCTGCGATTTCTCGGGCTGTGGCGCCACCGGATAGACTCCCGTGGGTTCAGCCACGGTGGCCGGCGGATTCGCTTGCCCGGTGCCGAGACCCTTGATGTATGCCACCAGGGCGATGAGTTCTTCCTCGCTGATCTGCCCCTGGAAGTTCGGCATGATGTTTTTGAATCCGGAAACGACTTTCGCTCCCGGGTAGATGATCGATTCGCGAATGTATGACTCGTCCGCGATGACCGTGCGGCCGTCATCGAGCAGCACCGGCTTGCCGAACAATCCGACCAGGTTCGGGCCGCGTCCCTGGTAGTCGGCGCGGTGGCACATCGAGCATCCGTACTGCTGGAAATCCCTTTCGCCCTGCAAAGCCAGCGAGCCGTCGGAGCCGCTTGCCGCCCATTGCTCGTAGGCCGCCGGGTCCATGACGACGACTTCCCCGACCATTCCCGAATGCTGCGTACCGCAGTATTGCGAGCAGAACAGGTGGTAGCTCCCCGGCACCGTGGGATGAAACCACGTCGAGGTATAGCGCCCGGGAAGAACATCGGCCTTAACCCGGAAAGCGGGAACAAAGAAGCTGTGAATGACGTCTTGCGAGGTCATGATCATGCGCACGTCGCGGCCCACCGGAACGTGCAAAACGTTGATCTCGCGCTGTCCTTCCTCGTGCTGGAATTTCCACATCCACTGCTTGCCGACGGCGTAGATTTCCATGGCGTCGCGCGGCGGCCGGGTCTCGGAAAAGTAAATCATCGCTCCCCAGACGAAGATGAACATTGCGATGCCGGTCGGGATCAGCGTCCAAGCCATCTCCAGCGCGTTGGAGCCCTCGATCTGGGTGGCGACGGGATTCTTCTTGCTGCGATAACGCCAAGCGAAGAAGCACACCAGGCTCACGACCAGGATGGTGAAAAACACCGTGGTGCCGACCAGGAAGAAATACAGATGGTCAACCTGATGCGCCATCTTCGAGGCGGCCGGCGGAAACAGTGGCAGATTAGACCACATAGTCGATTAAGCCCGTCCTGTATCTAACTTTTTGCCGCGCGTCCCTTCACGACGAAACAGAATGATGAGGGAAGACCCGAGAATCAGCACGGTTGCGACTCCCGCCAGACGCACGATATTGGTGATCACCGCGCCGTACCGGCCGACCCGCGGATCGTAGTGATAGCAATAAAGCAAGACTTGGTCGGCCAGCGATCCGATGCGGTTGCCGGAAGCTTCGATGATGCCCAGCCGCATGTCGCGCGCCGAGAACTCCACCCCGTAGTAGTACTGCGAGATGCGGCCCTGCGGAGTCACCAGCACGATGCCGGCGGCGTGGGCAAACTGGTCGAGCTTGGGATCGTACTGGTAGTGCCAGCCGATGGCGTCGGCCAGGGCGTCGATCTGCGGCTTCTCGCCGGTAAGGAAGTGCCAGCCGTCTTCCGCTCCCGGGCGATCCAGGTGCTCCATGTAGGTATGCTTCTTGGCGGCCGCGAGCGGCGGTTTTTCGCGCGGATCGATGCTGAGGGTCACCACCTCGTACTCCTTGCCCGGGGTGAACTTCAGGACTTTGAAGGCGGCGCTCATGCCGTTGAGCACCTCTCCGCACAGCATCGGACAGTTGAAATAAACCAGGGAGATGATGACCGGGCGTCCGGGGTGAAAGTAATCCCCGAGCCTGACCGCGCGGCCCTGTTCGTCTTTGAACTGCAGGTCGAGCGGCACCTGCTCGTTGAGCCGCTGATCGATTCCGACCTTCGACAGCCCTGGAGGCAGCGCGCCCTTGACGCTCGGCTCGTTGAACAGTTGCGCCATCGCCGAAGTTGCCACCAACATCAGCAGCGCGGCCAGGGCCACCTTGCTTTTCGTTTTCGCCATTCTGCTCATCGCGATGCTTCTCCTTCGATTACTGGCTGCTGCGGCCGAGTTGGCAAACCTCTCTGCGCCACAATCCGCATGGCCTCGGCGACAGGTATGTGTATGGCACCAGTTTGGTCGCGCCACGGCTTGGCATCCATCAGCCGGCCCTCCTGCCACAGGAAGCGGTTCATATCGGCCGGTTCATTGGTTTGCAGCCGGGGTTCGGGAAACTGGTTCAGGTTGATCGCACCGGCGTTTTGCAAAACGCCGGCAGTCGGCGCCGGTTGTTTGGGCGCCATGGGATTCGCCGGCGCCTGATGCGCTTCGCCTACGTTCACAAAGGCTTCGTAAATGCCCCACGCCACCAGATGAATGGTGGCGCCGGCGATGAACAGCAGAACGAAAAACAGCAGGATTCCGCGCGCTCCCAGGTCCCGCTTTTCAAACGAAACTTGGGGATGCTGGATGTGCTCCGGGGCGCCGTTCCGGCTCGGATCAGTGGGCATGACTGCTCTCCCAGAGTCTTGCTAACTGCGGTTCGTTTCGAACCAGCAGCGGACGCCGGGCCAGGTTCCAGGCAAAGAAGGCGAACCAGAGGCCGACCAACGCGGCCGGCGCCGCAATGAACGTCCAGTGAAGATAGATGTGCTCGTGCCGCGGGCCCGGCATGGGATTGGGTGCGACCAGCCAATAGGCGTCAACCAGGCGCATGAACAGCACCAGCAGCGCCACCGGCGCCAACTTGCGTGCGTCGCGCTTCAAGTCACGCGACAGCAGCAGCAGAAAGGGCAGCGCGAACTGCAGCACCACCAGCGTGAGCGCCACGATTTGCCAGCCGCCGTTGATGCGCGCCAGGTACCAGGAGATCTCGTCCGGCAGGTTCGCCATCCAGATGATCAGCCATTGCGAAAACGAGAAGTAGGCCCACACCATGGTCAAGGCCAGCATCAGTTTGCCGCAGTCGTGCAGGCGGTCGGGCCGGACGACTTCGTTCATCGGCGAAAACCGCGCCAGCACCACCAGCAGGCAAATCAGCAGGGCCATGGCCGCCAGCAGGTGCTGGGCGACGAACAGCAATCCGTAGATGGTGGAAAACCAGCGCGGGTCGAGCGACATGACCCAGTCGGTCGCCGCGAAATTGAGGCTGAAGGCATACAGCACCAAGCCCGCCGCGGAGATTTGCTTCAAACGACGCCAGACGGCGGGCGAATCGTTGGCGTCCTGCTCGGCTGACCAGCGGGTCAGAAAATAGGCGAGAACGTTCCACAAGACGAAATAGATCACCGCGCGCAGAATCCAGGCCGGCGTGTTCAGGTAGAAGCTCTTGGCCATCAAAACCTTGTCGCCCGCGACCTCATCGGGGTGCGTCCACAGGTAAAGACGATTCATCCCGAGCAGGATCGGGATGAACATCGCGGTGACCAGCGGCATGGTTTTGGCAGCGGCCTCGAAGACGCGCCGGCCGAGCATCCACCAGTTGCCGCCGGTCATGTGGCCGACCATCAGCCATGCCATGGAACCCAGGGTAAAGCTCAGGCAGACCATGAAGCCGATCAGATAGCCCCGCAGCAACTCATCCGGCGAAACGAAGGCGCCGAGGATGGTAAAGATTCCGCCGGCGATCCCGACCGCCAGAGCGCGGCCGCGCCAGCGCTGAAGCAGGGCTAGGGGCGGAGTGAAGTCGCGCTCGGAAGATTCGGCTGAGGTCATTGGTTCTTTCCTTCGGACGGCGTTTGGCCGCTGCCTTCGTGCGAAGCGCTGAGCTGCGGCGGCTGAGTGGCTATGACGGCACCGGCCGGAACGTCGCCCGGCACGGCATGCTGGCTCAACTGCAACACCCTTATGTAGGCGGCGATCGCCCAGCGGTCGTTGACCGGAACCTGCGAAGCGTAGTCGGCCATGGCTCCATAGCCCTTGGTCATGACGTTGAAGAAGTGTCCGATGGGAGCCTGGCGCAAGCGCTCGATGTGGTACGAGGGCGGGCGCTTGAAGCCGCGCTGCACAATCATGCCGTTGCCGTCGCCGAGTTGCGAGTGACAGGGCGAGCAATAGATATTGAAGCGCTCCTGCCCGCGTTCCAGCACCTCTTTGGTTGCCGGAAACGGCATCACGTCGCCTTCCTTGCCGTTGACAAAACCGGTGTGCAGGTAGGTATCTTCGTTCAGTTGCCCGCGCGCTACGGTTCCGCCGATGAGTGGGCGCGAGGCACGCAGGTCGGAGTAGAAATTGTTTTCCTCTAGCGGCTTGAACTTCGGTTGCACGTGCATGTCAAGCCGGCATCCCGCGAGCAGTGCGACCAGCAGCATGAACGCCGTTGCCGGCAGGAGCTTGCCGCCAATGGCTGGGAGGCTTGGGCATTTCCGCTGGAGCTTGAAGAAGGATTTCATCGCCTACTCCAGGACCTCCGTGATATCCAGCGTGTTGAAGGCCGACAAGAAAGTGCGCGCGCTTTCAGGGTCGAACTGCGGATCGGCCGCTTCGATGCAGAGGAAGAAACGATCGCGCGACGCGGCGCTGAACCTGGGATTGTTAAAGACCGGATGATAGGGCGCGGGCAGTCCATTCAACCCCAGCATGCCGATGGCGGTCGAAAGCCCGCCGAACAGGATCGTCATCTCGAAGGTCACGATGATGAACGCCGGCCACGAGTGGAATGGCCGTCCGCCGATATTGAGCGGATAGCTGACGTTGTTGATCCAGTACTGCAAAAGATATCCGGAGAGCCCGCCCAGCACGCCGCCCAACAGGCAGACGAGCGGAACCCTCGTCTTTTCGAAGCCGATCACATCGGCCAGCTCCTCGATGGGATACGGCGTGTAGGCGTCGATGTTGCGATAACCCGCGGCATAGGTGGCGCGAGCCGCTCTCATCAGCTCGGTCGGGTTGTCGAACTCGGCCATCAGTCCGTAAAGAGGCGCTTCAGTCATGGGCCGCCACCTCCTCTTTCACGGCCGACTCCGGCAGCAGGGTTCGCACTTCGAAGATCGGAATCATGGGCATGATGCGAATGAAGATGAACATGCAGACGAAGAAGAAGCCGATGGTGCCGGTATAGGTCATCCAGTCCCAGCGCGTCGGCACGTACACTCCCCACGAGGACGGCAGAAAGTCGCGGCTCAAACTGATGGCCACGATCACGAAACGCTCCAGCCACATGCCGATCAGCACGTCGACGGAGACCAGGAACAAGATGATCGGGCTGGTGCGCACCTTCTTGGACCACAGCACCTGCGGAATCACAATGTTGGTGGCGATCAGCGTCCAATAGGCAAAGCCATACGGGCCAAACATGCGGTTCATCGTCTGGAATCGTTCCCACGGGTTGCCGCTGTAGAACGCGTAAAAGGGCTCCATGGCGTAGCCGAAGGCGACGATCCAGCCGGTGGCCAGCATGATCTTGGCGGCGTTGTCCAGATGCCGCATGGTGATCATGTCCTTCAGCCCGTAGAAGCGGCGGATGGGGATGGCCAGCACCAGCACCATGGCGAAGCCCGAGTAGATGGCACCGGCGACGAAGTAGGGCGGAAAAATGGTGGTGTGCCAACCCGGAATGAGCGAAACCGCGAAGTCGAAGCTCACCACCGTGTGTACCGAAAGCACCAGCGGAGTCGCCAAGCCCGCCAGCAGCAGGTAGGCGCTCTCATAGCGCTTCCAGTGGCGAACCGAGCCGCGCCATCCCATGGAGAGAATGCCGTACATCTGCTTGGCCCAGGGGTGCCGCGCCTTGTCGCGCATGGTCGCCAGGTCGGGAAGCAGTCCGACGAACCAGAAGACGAACGAAATCGTTCCGTAGGTAGATACGGCAAAGACGTCCCACACCAGCGGGCTGCGAAACTGCGGCCAGACGCCCATGGTGTTCGGGTAAGGAAACAACCAGTAAGCCAGCCAAGGACGACCCAGGTGAAAGACCGGAAACATGCCGGCGCAAGCCACGGCGAACAGCGTCATAGCTTCGGCGAAGCGGTTGATGGAGTTGCGCCAGCTCTGTTTGAGCAGAAGCAGGACCGCCGAAATCAGCGTGCCGGCGTGGCCGATACCGATCCACCAGACGAAGTTGATGATGGCGAAGCCCCACCCCACGGGAATGGAGATGCCCCAGATGCCGACGCCGCGAGCAAACAGATAAGTGGCCGCGAACAGCAGTACGAAGACAAAGGTGCCGAAGAACGCCACCCCGAGCGACCAGCCCAGGGTGAACGGCCGCTTGAGCACGATGTTGGTGATTTTGTCGGTGAGGCTGCCAAAGCTGTGGCCCGGCACCAGGACCGGTGGTTGTCCCGGCAGTAACCGCTCGTCTTGCAGCGTCGTCTCTTCAGGACCCTCGTGCATACTTCGTTAAGCTCCCTCACCGGACCCCAAGTCGGGATTTGGATTCAGCACGGCGGCAAGGTACGTCGTGCGCGGACGCGTGTTCAGGTCTTCCAGCAAGCCGTAATCGCGCTCGCTGGCCTTCAGCTTGGCGACCTGGCTGTTGGCATCGTTGAGGTCGCCGAAGACAATGGCGTTGGCCGGACATGCCTGCTGGCAAGCGGTCATAATTTCTCCGTCGCGAATCGGGATTCTGTCACCCTCAACTTTGCGGTTGCCTTCTTCCTCGGCGCGAATTCTCCCGGCGGTGATGCGCTGCACGCAGTAGGTGCACTTCTCCATCACCCCGCGGCTGCGAACCGTGACCTCCGGGTTGCGCACGAACTTCAGTTGCGCGGTATTGAAGTCGGAGAAAAGCAGGAAATTGAAGCGCCGGACCTTGTAAGGACAGTTGTTCGAACAATAGCGAGTGCCCACGCAACGGTTGTAGACCATGTCGTTGAGGCCCTCGGTGCTGTGCACGGTCGCCCCTACCGGGCAGACCACCTCGCAGGGCGCGTTCTCGCACTGCTGGCAGGGCACGGGCTGGTAATAGGTCTTGGGATTCTCCGGCGCGCCTTCGAAATAATTGTCGATGCGCAGCCAGTGCATGTGCCGCCCGCGCTTCACTTCTTCCTTGCCCACCACCGCGATATTGTTCTCCGCCACGCAGGCCGCCACGCAGGCATTGCAACCGACGCAGGCATTGAGATCGATGGACATTCCCCACTTGTTGATCTTGCTGTAGTCGTAGGGCTTGTAGAGGGTCAGCCCCGGCGCGGGGGCCTCGACCATCTCGTGGGCGAAGCCGGGGTTCTTGATGAAGTCGTCGAGCGAGGCGGCGCGCGCCAACGGACGCCCGCCCATCACCTGCCGGCCCTGGGTGGTGGCTAGCGGATAATGCTGGCCGGTGCGCGTCACCTTGCCGCCGGCAAACCAGGGCGAAGCACTGGCGCGGAGCTTGTAAGCGCTGAAGCCGACGCCGGAGCCGACCCGGCCGCAGCGTTCGCGCCCGTAGCCGAGCGCAATGGTTACCGAATCGTCCGGGTGTCCGGGCGTGAGCCACGCCGCCCCGCGCACCTTGGCTCCGCCAACTTCGATTTCGACCACATCCTCGACCTTGATCCCCAGTTTGCTCGGCGGTGCGCAGGCTCATCATCACGGGATTGTCCCAGGTGATCTGGGTGATCGGTTTCGGCAACTCCTGCAGCCATGCATTGTTGGCAAAGCGGCCGTCGAAGATGCTGGCATCGGAGCGGAACATGATTTCCATGCCGCTCGCCGGCGCCTGCGACGGGGGAATGTTTGCCGCGCGCGCGCTCACCGCTTTGGGCGCGAAGGTGGTGCCGGCGATGAAACCATCGTGCAGCGACTTGCGCCAGAAGGCGTCGAAGTCTCGCGCCCTTGTGCTGCTCCTGCCAGTACTTGTACACAACCTGTAGGAGTTGATGTCCGGCTCTCCGATCAGAGCCCCCAGGACTTCGGACGCGGAGCGCCCGCCGTAGAGAGGCGCAATCAGCGGCTGGATGAGGCTGATGGTGCCGTCGAAGGAACGGCAGTCGCCCCACTGCTCCAGATAGTGCGCGGCATTGAGATGCCAGTGGCAGAGGCGCGCCGTCTCATCCTGGTGGAGTCCATGATGCACCCGCAGCCCCACTTTTTGCATGGCCCCGGAGAAGTTCACATCCGGTGGTGCGTCATAGAGCGGATTGACGCCCATCAGGAACAGCATGTCGATCTTGCCGGTCCACATCTCGCCCGCCAACTCGCGCAGCGAATCGGTCTTGTTGGCCGGGTGCGACTCGATCCAATCGGTATAGAAAACGGTCTGCCCGACATTTCCCAGCGCCTGGTTCATGGCGTGGGCCAGCATGTGCACGGCCGGCGGCTGGTTATCGCCCGGGACGATCACCGAACGTCCGCGATTCGCCTGCAGGTCCTTGACCAGGGCGGCGGCAAACTTCCGCTGCGCGGCCGGAAATTCTCCGCTGCCGCCGGCGCCTGGCCCAGCAAACTCGCTAGCCGGGCAAGCTGCGCCCCAGCGCCCGCGCGAAGGCTTCGATTTCGCTGGCGCGCAAGGGCAAGCGGTGATCGGCCTTGCCGCCGGTGTTGGTCGGCGTGCTCTCGACGGCGTAGAAGCGCAGCATCTCCTGCTTGAGTTCGGGACGGCGGCGCGCGGCGAATTGCCTGCGCATTGCGATGGAATCCCGGAAACCCGCCGGAGAGAAAATCGCCGTCGAGCGAGAGCACCACCTTGGCTTTCTCGAAGTTGAACTGCGTCTGCACGGGCTGGCCGAAGCTGGCCTGCGCCGCGGCCATGGCGTTATCGCGATTCACCGGCTCCCACTGGTACCACTTAGCCTGGGGGAAGATGCGCAGGACCTGCTCCATCTGCGCGGTAAAGCTGGGCGAGCTGGTAGGCGGCGTGAGCAAGCGCATGCCCGCGCCCTTGAGGGCGCGCTGCGCCTTCAAGCGGCCCGACGAGTGCATTCACAAATCGTCCCCAGATGCTGGTGTCCCCGAGATAGGTGACGGTTTGCGAACGGTCCGGGTCGTACAGATCGAGGACGCTGGCCTGCATGAAGACGTCGGTGCCGCCGAGCGTCGCCGGATGCTGCGGATTGCCTTCGATCTTGGTCGGCCGGCCTTCGTGGCTTTCCACCAGCACGGGAAGCCCGCAGGCGCCGAGCGGCATGGCAGTGGCGAAGAACAGAGGCTTGCCGAGCACCAGGTTATCGGGCTGGCGCACGTAGGGAACGATGGGCTCCAGCGGCATGCCGGGTGCAGGCGCTCAGCCCAGCCAGCGCCAGCGAAGCGCCCATGATCTTCAGAAAGTTGCGGCGCGAAGGCGAGTCCGCCCACTCCGAGGCATGCCGCGGAAACTCGCGGTGCAGCATCTCCTCGAACTCCGGCGTCTGCGCCAGCTCTTCCAGGCTGCGCCAGTACTGCGGCCCGCGCGCCTGGACAGTTTTTCGCGCGCCTCGCTCAACTCGAGCTTGCCGCGTTTGCCCGGGCAAACATCCTGCCCTGATTGCTTGCGATCTTTCTCCATTGGCTTTTCGGTTCCGCTCGTCAAAATTTCAATTGCGTTCAAGCCGCAATCGCCGCCGCCGGCGATCAGCGATGACAGGTGTTGCAACTGGTTATGTCGCGCTCGCTGCGCAGGTGGTACTGCCCCGCCAGGTATGCGCCCAGCGCCGCCTGATCCGTGAATCTCTTGCCGTCCGGCAACGTCACCGGCTGTCAGCGAAGTCGGCGGCTGGTACGTCATGTTGAATACCTGGTCGATTTCACTCTTCGGATCGTCGGGCCTCGGCTGGATATGGTGCGGCCGTATCTGCTTCTCCGGCTCGCGATGGCAATCGAGGCACAACTCCATCTGCAGCGATGCCTGGTTGTACATCAGCGGCATCTTGTCAACCGCGCCGTGGCAGGTGTTGCAGCCCACGCCCTTGTTGATGTGAATGCTGTGGTCGAAGTAAACGAAGTCGGGCAGAGCGTTGGCCCGGGTCCACACCAGCGAACTGCGCCCGAGCGGTAGCTCTCCCGCACCGGCTCCAGCATCGGCGCGTTGATCCACATCTGCGAGTGGCAGTTCATGCAGGTCTTGGTCGGCGGAATTCCCGCAAAGCCGGATACCTCGACCGAGGTATGGCAGTAGCGGCAATCGATGCCAAGCCCGGCATACGTGATGCTGGTGGCTGAACGGGACCGGCTGCGTACGCGCGACGCCGGCGTAAGTGAAATAGGGCGAGCGCTGCATCTGCAACGCCGCCCACAGCACTCCGGCGATCAGAAAGACCGCGCCGAACATGCTGACGCGGGCTATGGTATTGGCACTGCGATGGAAGATCTGGGCCATGTCTTGCGTCTATCCAATGCCCTTCACTGTGTCTGTTGGCGGCCCCAAGCCGGCCATTGCGGATGGCGGAGCTGGCGCCGGACGGTTGCCCTGCCTCGAACGGCAACGCGGCCGCGGCTCACAAATCAAAAATTCCGGGAAAAAAGTCGCCACCCAGGTCGCATCCGCGCGGACGCGCTTCGCTCACCCCTGGGGTAATCAACCACTCATAATGACATCTACACAAAGCACCAAATCAACCAGATGCCCAGCTACTTACCTTGCGTTGTATTGATTGCAAAAACGTTGCGACGATTCAGTATTTCTCTTCCCGATTTGGGCCTGGAGATTCTGCCAGCCGAATCCAGGTTTTTGGCAGCCTCATTTCGTGGTGTGCCGCGCCTCTTCCAGAATGCGCTTGGCGCGGCTTGGATTGTAGACGCCGCAGGAGCAGAAGCGCGCCAGATAGCAGACCGCCTCTCCGGCGTGCGCCGCCCTTCCTTTACCCAGTCGATCATCTTCTTGGCAAGCGGAGTGGCTGACCATGCCGTGGCCGCACATGGTGGAAAGCGTCAGCACCTGCGAATTCGGCAGCTTCTCCGTCCTGCCCTCGAAACCCAAGCGAATATCCCACGCTGTGACGCGCGATGCCGGCCGCGTGGCAGCATTGCTCGGCGCCGTCGATCGAGGTCGAGATATTGACGCTCAGGCCGAAATCGCTTCCTTGCCGGATGCGCTTGACGAAATCCTCCGCCGCCGTGCGGTTGTCGAACACGGCGGCGCACGTGGTGGGCGCGTCCACACCCTCGATCACGGCCCTGAAGTCCGGTTTCAGTTCGCGCCGTCCAGTGGGACAGGGGAGTTCATGATGTCCGCGACGGCCGCACCGCGCCGCCATGGCGGGCATCGCCCAGGTTCACCGGACTGATATTCGATAGGCGATTTCGAGAAATCGCCGCAGCTTGGGCACGGCGCCCTTGTCGTTCTTGCCCTTGCTGGCAATGGCGAAAACGATGTAGTCGTCGCGGAAACTCTCCGCGTCGCCGTAGCGATGCAGTGTGTTGGTCATGCGTTTGCCTGCGCAGCCTGGAGTCGGCGGAAGTGCCCGTCCCAGCCCGTATTCGTCTTGGCGCGCTCCAGTTTGTATCCCGAGCCTCTCGCAGGATTCGGGCCACGGCCTCCTCCTCGCCGTTCTCGTCGCAGCGCGCGCCCACCCCGATCGCCACCACCGTGTCGAGCCTGTTTCTCCACCTCCCACACCACGCCGATCATCTCTTCCATGCGCTCGATGGGAACCTTGATTTCGACGATGGCCGACATGATCTTCTCGCCCAGTATGTCGGCGCGAATGCGCGCCGCTGGCCCGCATCCTGCATCAGCGAGGTGACCGGGATTTTTGCTCCTCGAAAGCGATCCCGGCCTCCGCCAGCGCCGAGCACATCTCCTGGATCTCGCGCGAAGCGCACGCCCACTCCGGGACGGCCGAACTCGATGGTGAAGCCCGGCCTCCCCGGCCTTCACCCGCCCGCTCACGTCGTTGGTTTTCACTTCTTCGGTTCCGCGCCCTTCCACGCCCGTGGACTCGTGCGGGACCCGCGGATCAGAAAAGGCGCGCCGGACCACCCGCGGCCAACCAGCTCCTCCGGCTCGAAGGCCGCCGTGGGGCAGACGTCCGGCTCGGGATCGAAGCGCAGCCGCATCATTCCGAACAGGATCTTCCGCATGGTGCGCACCAGCGTCGGGTTGAGGTGCTCCTGGCTCAGGCCGTTGAAGCAGGCGTAGCATTCCACGCACTCGTCGCGATCGACTGTGGCGCGGCCTGAACCCGGATCGATGTAAATTGCGCCCATCGGGCAAACGTAGGTGCAGTTGCCGCAGGCAACGCATTTGTCTGTACTGATCTTCACGAGCTACCTCGCAATCCACCTGCCTCGGGTGATCAACGCACGCCGGCTTTGCTCATGGCGGGCTGAGGCTCGGAAACCGCGGCCTTGGCCAATAGGTCCATCGCCGCCTGCACTCCCCCGTTACGATGCGGAACCCCGGCCACGCGCAGTGCCATCTCCACGCCGCCGAGCGAGCCCACCAGCATGAGGTCGTTGAAATCGCCCAGGTGGCCGATGCGGAAGACCTTGCCTTTCAACTTGCCGAGCCCGGTGCCAAGCGACATATCGAAACGGTCGAGCGACCACTTTGCGGAACTCGTCGGCATCGTAGCCGGCGGGCATCAGCACCGCCGTCAGCGTGCTCGAGTATTCACGCGGATCGAGCGCCAGCACTTCCAGGCCCCAAGCCTCGACCGCGGCGCGCGTGGCGGCGGCATGCCGGTGGTGGCGGGCGAACACCTGCTCGAGCCCCTCTTCCAGCAGCATCGCCATGGCCTCGCGCAACCCGTAGAGCAGGTTGGTGGCGGGCGTGTAGGGGAAAAAGCCGCTGGCGTTCGGTTCAGCATCTCCGTCCAATCCCAGTACGAGCGCGGCATGCGGCCGGCTTTCGCGGCCGCCAGCGCCTTTTCGCGAGATGGCATTGAAGCCGAGGCCGGGAGGCAGCATCAAGCCTTTTCTGCGAGCCGCGAAACGTCACGTCAACCCCCCATTCGTCGTGCCGGTAGTCAATCGAGGCGAGCGAGGAGATGGTGTCGACCAGCAACAGCGCCGGATGCTTGCGCCCGGTCATGGCTTTGCGGACCTCGCCGACGCGGCTCGTGACCCCGGTCGAGGTCTCGTTGTGCACGATCATGACCGCCTTGAACTGGTGCTCGCGATCCTCGCGCAAACGCCGCTCGACGACGGCCGATCCACGCCGTGCCGCCAGTCGCCGGGGACGAACTCGACTTCGAAGCCGAGGCGTTTAGCCATTTGCTGCCACAGCGCGGCGAACTGCCCGGTCTCAAACATCAGCACCCTGTCGCCGGGCGAAAGCGTATTGACGAGCGAAGCTTCCCAAGCTCCCGTGCCTGATGAAGGAAAGATCTACGACCGGTCCGGCGCACTGAAAGATGGTTTCGCACCCCTCGAGAATCTCTTTGCCCAATCCGGCGAACTCGGGACCGCGATGATCGATGGTGGGGCGCTCAATCGCCCGCAGCACCCGATCGGGAACATTGGTCGGCCCCGGTATTTGAAGGAAGTGACGGCCCGCGCGATATTTCATCTTTCTCTCCCAAATAATGCCCACATGTCATCCTAATATTTTTTCGGACAAATTGTGAATCCAGAACGAAAGCTGCCGGATTTATCAGCATCTGGATCGGCATTCTTTCCATCACCCCGCCCACCTCGCCTACGACCGGGGACGGAAGAAACTCATCGGTGTGCTCATCATAATCCAGACCTGCGTTGTATCCTCTTCGCCAGAAAAGTCGTATATTCTGGTGGTTCCTGCAAACGAGGAGCGATCGGCAATGATCTCAAAAATTGCGGTGTTAGGCGCGGGCACCATGGGACATGGCATCGCGGAAGCGTTCGCCATGTATGGATATGACGTTAACTTGTTTGAACCCGATGCGAAGTGCCGGGCGGGCGTCAAGCAGGCGATCGAGCAAGAGTTGGAGTTGCTGGCGGAAGAAGAATATATTCGCGGCGAGACCATACCCTCGATACTCGCGCGCATTCAGCTGTTCGCCGAGCTCAAGCCCGCGGTTGACGATCGGGATTACGTAATTGAGGCTGTACCGGAAATCCTGAAGCTCAAGCAAGGCTTATTTCAAACTTTGGATGCGTATTGCCCGGAGCACACGATTTTGGCGAGTAATACGTCAAGCCTCGCTCTAAATCCAATGATGGAGTTCGTACGCCAGAAGCGCCGGCAAAGGATGACGGTCAACCACTGGTACAATCCCGGCCACTTGATGCCTATTGTCGAACTCTCTTTCTTCGGCAATATGCCGGAAGAGATTTACCAGGAGGTCGAGCAGCTCTATCAGTCTATCCAGAAGCAGACGGTCAAAGTGTTGAAGGATGTTCCGGGTTTGGTGGCGAACAGGATTCAGCAGGGTGTGGCGCGTGAAGTGTTTTCCATTATCGAGCAGGGCATAGCGGCTCCCGAGGACGTTGATAAAGCTTTGAAATTCGGCCCGGCCTTCCGCTATGCGACCACTGGACAGCTGGAAGTCGCCGATTTCGGCGGGCTGGATATCTGGTGCATCGTGGGAGACAACCTGTTGAATGTCATGGATAACTCGACCAAGGCTAATAGGTTATTGCGGGAAAAGGTTGAGCAAGGAAAACTCGGCCTCAAGAGCGGCGAAGGGTTTTACAAGTACGATCCGGACTCAGCCCCGGAAATCAAACGACAGTTTATGAAGAAGCTGATTCATCAGCTGAAAGCTTCGACTTATTACGTCCACAACCGACCTTTGGAACGTAGTTCCAAGTGACCCTGACAAATTTTGAGAGTGGAGAGTTTCATGTCTAAAGTAATCATCACGGCGGCAATTACGGGCGGCATTCATGTGCCTAGTCTCTCTCCGTATCTGCCCTGTACGCCTGACGAGATCGCCGAAGACGCGGTCAAAGCGAATGCGGCTGGAGCCTCGGTTGTACATATCCACGCTCGCGATCCCAAGACGGGAAAGCCAAATAGCGACTTCAATCTGTTTCGGGAAATCGTCAGCAAAATTTCGGCGCGCTGCAATGTGGTAATCTGCATTACCACCGGCGGCGGCCTGGGCATGTCCATGGAAGAACGACTCCGGCCCATCAGCGTTCTGCGGCCTGAGCTGGCCTCCTTGAACTCCGGGTCTATCAACTTCGCGATCTATCCGCTGACTGCCAAGATCAAGCAGCCGCGTTTCGATTGGGAAATCCCTTACCTGGAAGCCACGGAAGATCTGATTTTCTCCAATACTTTCCGGACGTTGAAGTACTATTCCAAAGCGATGCAGGAAGCCGAAACCAAACCCGAGTTGGAAGTGTATGACGTGGGGATGATTAACAACATCAGGCACCTGATTGACCTGGGGGTTATGCGCCCACCAATCTACCTGCAATTTGTCTTAGGTATTTTGGGCGGAATACCGGCCACGCCGCAGAATCTCATATTCTTGTACGAAACGGCGGTGCGAGCCCTCGGGGAAGAGAACTTCGTATGGTCGGTATGCGCGGCGGGCAAAGCGCAGCTTCCGCTCATGGCGGTGGCTTTGGCGATGGGCGGAAACACGCGCGTTGGGCTCGAGGACAATTTGTACGTCGGCCCCGGCCAGCTCGCCCATTCCAGTGCGGACCAGGTGGCCAGAGTCGTGAACATGGCTCAACAGCTCAGCATAGAGATCGCGAATCCCGACGAAGCGCGTTCCACCCTTGGGTTGAAGGGCAGCGGCAAAACGGGTTGGATGGCGGCTGCAAAAGCATCCGTGTAGTTCCAGGTGCTTCCCGGGAATAATGAGGGAAATAGATGACATTTAACTTGAAGGGCAAGACAGCGTTGGTGACCGGCTCAGGACGCGGCATCGGACGGGCAATTGCCTCCACGCTTGCTTCCGCCGGGGCAAGCGTCATGTTGAATGACCTGGACGAAGCCGCCGTAACGCAGACGGAAAATGAGCTGCGGTCAAAAGGCTATTGCATTTGCCACTCGACCGGCGATCTGACCGATACAGCCTACCCTGACCAGTTGATCGGCAGCACGCTCTCAACCTTCGGCTCCGTTGACATCATCGTAAACAACGCCGGTTATAGCTGGGACAGCGTCATTCAGAAGACGACCGACGAGCAGTTCCTGGCAATGCTGGAGATTCACCTGCTGGCGCCGTTCCGGGTTCTCCGCGCTGCCTCTGGCTATATTCGCGAGGCGGCAAAGAAAGAGATCGCGGCTGGTGAAAGGGTCATGCGAAAGGTGGTCAACATCACGTCGATTGCGGGCACGGACGGCAACCCCGGGCAGGCGGGCTACTCCTCTGGAAAAGCCGGCGTCATTGGCCTTACCAAAACGCTGGCGAAGGAGTGGGGCCGCTACAACGTGAACGTAAACGCGGTCGGCTTCGGCCTGATCGCAACCCGTCTGGTTCAGTCATTGCAGAGTGACGGCGAAAAGCTTGCCATGAAGGGTCAGCTGATCAAACTGGGAGTGCAGCAGAGCATGCTGGACTCAATCAAGAATGCGTGCCCGCTAGGCCGGATCGGCACTCCCGAAGAAGCTGCCGGCGCGGTCTTGTTTTTCTGCTCGCCTTTGTCCGATTACGTTACGGGGGAAGTTCTGATCTGCGGCGGTGGCTATCATTTTTAGCGCGGGATGGCTGCCAGAAAAGCAATTCAAGGCGTCATTGCTGACGAAAGAAACAGGACGGAAATTCATCTTTCGCCCCTGTGGAAGTTCACAATATTAGAATCATAGGAAATGTAGACTTTTCTGGATTGCAGCAACCGATCGAAGGCGATCATGAGGGGGCTTGCATGTTAAAAGGACGCAGAGCAGTTGTGACCGGTTCTACTTCAGGAATTGGCAAGGGCATTGCCGAGGCGCTAGCCGCGGCCGGTTGTGCGGTTATGCTAAATGGCTTCGGCGAGGCCGCTGAGATCGAAGCGCAACGGGCGGAAATGATCCGGCGGTACGGCGTTGAAGTGCTCTACAACGGTGCCGATCTGGCCAAGCCCGAAGATTGCGAACAGCTTGTGCGCGATACGGAGAAGCGATTGGGCGGCGTGGATATCCTGGTCAACAATGCGGGAATCCAGTACATTGCCGCTGCCGAGGACTTCCCCATTGATCGCTGGCAGGCGGTGATCGCCATAAATTTGTCCTCCGCCTTTTATACGATCCGGGCGGCGCTGCCTTGCATGAAGGCACGCAACTGGGGACGGATTATCAATATTTCCTCCGCTCATGGGCTGATCGCCTCTATCAATAAGTGCGCTTATGTAGCCGCCAAGCACGGCATTTTGGGTCTGACGAAGGCGATAGCTCTGGAAAACGCCAAGACCGGCGTAACCTGCAATGCTATTTGTCCGGGGTGGGTGCTCACTGAGCTGGTGAAGAAGCAGATCGCCTTGCGCGCCCAGACTCAGGGCATTACTTACGAACAGGCGCAGCAGAACCTCATTGCCACCGAACCCAGCGGACGTTTCAACACGCCGGAAGAGATGGGCGCTCTGGCCGTTTTTCTATGCGGGGAGCACTCCGGTAATACCACCGGCGCATCTTTCTGTGCCGATGGGGGTTATACCGCACAATAGCGGAATCCGAAATCCGGTTAGATCGAGCGGAGGAACAATTGCAGGCCTTCGTTATCACCTCTGCGCAAATTGCGCTAACGCAGGGTGACCCGATTCCGGCGCACGACCTGCTGTCCGGTTGTGGCGCTCACGGGCGATCGACAGCTTGTCGAATATCGCGTTCATGATGAACGCGAATATCACGATTATCACCGCACATGCGACACGCAGCATCCAGTATGTCCAATACATTTCTTGCCACCTTTCTATTCATTCTCAATGCAGGCCAAACCGCGCTTGCAGGAGCAATACACCCATCTAACTGATCAGATGACGAAGACCATAAAGGCCGAATAAAAGCTTCGTTAAGAAACCGTTAACGTCTCTCCAATGCGTTTCTCCTGCAAGATCGGGGAGTCAGATGAATAGAACGTCGTAAGGACTGGTTCGCGGCTATCAGGCGTTCACCAAAGCATGAGCCGGCGATGCATTCCGCCAAGGCTCCGTCTCCTGGTTGCGATACGCGAACGCGCGACACGGAGAGTACAATAGGGACGTTTTCCAGTGCGAAAAGGAAACTCGGGCAGACCGACTATGGAACAAAACGGCTATGATCGCGCAATGCAGATGAACGTTGCGGCACGGGAGTACATGCAAAAAGGCGACTTGCAAAGCGCTTTGGAAAATCTCGTCGCGGCCTTGCAGCTATTGCCTGAAGACGTCGACTCTAAAGCCAGGCTGCATAATAACAAAGGCCATATCGAGGTCCGGCTTAAGGCATACGATGATGCTTTATCTTCCTTTCAAAAGGCCGCGCGGATATACGACAAGTTAGGAGAACAGATCTTATTAGGCGAGCAGTTCGGCAACATCGGCTCGGTTTACAGAGACATGGAACAGTGGGACGCCGCGCTGGAGAACTATTCAAAAAGCCTGGCTGTTTTCGAGGAGGCAGGCCATCATACAGGAATAGCAGACCAGTACAGCAACATCGGATACGCGCACTTTCGGCAGGGCAGGCTGGAGAGCGCTTTGCAGTTTCTCCAAGCGGCAAAAGGTCTGTATGACGGGATTGGAGAAGAAAAGAAGGCGCAGCTCTGCGACCAAAACATAGAAGCCCTCAAGTCTTTTCTGGAGAAGTAGGACGGCAATATGAAGGGGCTTGAGCTCTGCGAGAACTATTTCCGGGAAGTAGGTTCGCCTCTGTTGCAGCGGGAATGCCCGGAGATATTGGAGCGCATGGCAATAGGCCTGGCGGGCGACGGCTCTGAGTGCTACGGCTACGACGATGAGATCTCTCGCGACCACGATTGGGGACCTGGTTTTTGCATTTGGTTGGCGAAGGACGATTATGAGGCTATCGGCCGGAAGGTTCAAGAGATCTACGAGAGGATGCCCCGCGCATACAAAGGATACGGACCGAGGCTGGTCAGCCAGTGGGGCTATCACCGGATAGGCGCATTAGAAATAGGCGCGTTCTATCGTCAATTCATCGGCAAATATCAACCGCCGAAAAGCTACGATGAATGGCTCATCTTGCCGGAGAATGCGCTCGCGGCAGCCACCAACGGCAAGGTCTTCCGAGACCCCCGGGGCGAATTCACCCGGATAAGAGAGAGCCTGCTTGAGTTTTATCCAGAAGACGTGAGGCTGATGAAGATCGCTTCGCGCTGCATGACGACCGGGCAAGCGGGACAATACAACTTTCCTCGTTGTGCAAAGCGCGGAGAGTTATATGCCGCCCGGCACGCCGAGATCAAGTTCTGCGCGGAGGCTATGTCGTTGGTTTTTCTTTTGAACAAACGTTACCCTCCCTTCTATAAATGGATTCACCGCGCGCTCGGCGAGTTACCCTGTCTCGGCGGTTATATGAGTGAGAGTATTGTGAATCTGGTTAAAGAACGTGATTACCTTACTAAGATGGCTAGGATAGAGGCTATATCACAAACATTGCTGGATGAACTCAGACGGCAAGGACTGACCGACCATCCGAGCGACTTCTTGCCAGACCATGCGCCTGTCATTCAGCAAGGCATTCAGGATCGAAGATTGCGCGAGGCAAGCGTGTTAGCGGGCTAACTTGCTTGGAGAACTCCCATGTCTGAAAAAAGGCAACTGATTGAGCAAATCCTGGAATTAGAATGGGACATGTTTCACCATGTCCATTCAAAGTACCCGGTTAGCTGTCAGCAGGATCCAAATGGGTTTCGTTTATACCGCGGGGCTCATTTCTCGGTCTGGTCAGAGGAGACCCTGCGTAGCTACCACAACGACCTTCTTGAGGCGCAGCGGCAGGGGCGTAATTTGATGACGCTTAAATATGCCCGCATGGAAAACCTGATTCCTCCAATGAACACCAACCCGATCATAGACGAAATTGTCCAACTACAATTGGCGGCGCAAAGGGAAATGCATTTGCGATACCCGCGCTTCCTGAGCCGGGCTCGGCCGCTGGAGGACGACGGCTCGACATCGATGTCGTTCAAGACCTACACCCGGGGAGAGTTGGAGACGTACTCGGACATAACGCTGGAACTACTTCACAGAGACATCAAGCAGATGGTGGAACGCGGAGAAAATTGGGCTATACAGACCTTCAGCCATCTTGTCATAGATCTAGGATATGAGTCGCTTGACGAGGCGGAGGAAAGCTTATGCAAATGATGAGTTGCCGCCGGCCAGCCACTTGGTCCATCACGGCGTGATCGAGGCGCGCGCGTTCCGCCTAGTACCACGGCTGTTTGGCAGCGACGGCACACCGACTCGACTCCATCAACAAAGCCAAGAAGCTTTATTTTCAGGCGGACAAGCTGTACTATTTGGGCTTCGGTTCCAGTTGCGCCAGCCGGGCTGTACTCCCCCCGCGTTTTGTTCTTCGGCGGGCTGGCTGAACGGATTGGCAGGACCAGATCCGTCGCCTGTGCCATGGCTCTAGATGGGATCATGAGCCTTTGCTGTGCGTTCTGCCGCGGCAAATCCGTTCTGGCCATGGCCCGGAGTTCATCAGCAAGGCGGTGGAGCAGTGGGCGTATGAGAACGGGGTGGACTGGCACTTCATCGAGCCCGGCAAGCCGATCGAGAACGCCTCTATCGAAAGCTTCAATGCCCGCTTCCGCGATGAGTGTTGGAATGAAAACTGGTTCATCGACCTGGCCGACGCCAGGCAGAAGATCGAAGCATGGAGGGTGGATTACCGCGTCCACCTGCTCCTCCCACCACGTCTTCGAATCGAGGTCGAGCGTATGTAAAGCTGGCGGCAACGGCTATTGAGGCATTCCTGAAGCAGTGCTTTTTCTTCATCTTCCGTGAGGGTATGTCCAATATCATCGCGGCTTGGAAGCATCCGAACATCTGCTGGCGGGGCCCGGGAAGATCCTCTGCCGTAAACACAACAGCGAACTCAGCGAACTTGATGCGGTCGTGAAGCAAGCCTTTGAGACTCTCGATGGGTCGATGCAGCTCTTCCAACTGCGCAGCAAACGCAAGAGCAGACGATGGACAATCAAGACCTTTACCATCGACGGTAGATTGCTGGAGCGGTGGTTTCACCGTTGTTTTCGAGACAATTATGTGATATTTCTTTCTGCTGCCCCAGACAGTTCGATTTGTTTCTGCCAGGCTCCTGGGAGAGGTGTGAGGTTTGGTACAGCACAAATTTGGTGGGAGGAAAAGCGAGATGGCATCGAGAAGTCACACTAGAGTTTTGTCAGCCGCATTATCGTTCTTGCTGATCTTGGTTTTTTCCGTATTCGCACAATCACAGGATAACAAGGTCATCAAAATCGGCGCGGTCTACCCCCTGACCGGCAATATTGCCTCGACCGGCCTGGATTGCAAGACAGGCGTCGATCTGGCGGTCGATATCATCAACGGGAAATACGATCTGGATCTCCCGATAGCGAGAACCATGGGGCTGCCGAATCTGGGTGGCGCGAAGATTCAGATTGTATACGCCGACACCAAGGGAGACGCGAAAAACGGCATGTCCGAGACCGAGAGGCTGATTACCTCGGAAAAAGTAGTCGCCATGATCGGGGCTTACCAGAGCGCCGTGACGAAAACCGCCAGCCAGGAGACCGAACGGCTGAGGATTCCATTCGTGTGTTCGGATTCCTCTTCCCCGACCCTTACGGAGAGGGGCTTCAAGTATTTCTATCGCGTCAGTCCGCACGACGACATCATGGCGAAGGACCCGTTCCTCTTCTTGAAGGACTTGGAGAAGAAGACCGGCCAAAAGGTTCAGACTGTTGCTCTGCTTAACGAGAATACCGAATTCGGCTCTCAGGCCGGCAAGGCATACAGGAAATACGCGGAGCAAATGGGGTATAAGGTCGTCGCCGATATCTCATATCCGAGCAGTGCGACTGACGTGAGCAGCGAGGTAAGCAGGCTCATCGTAGCCAAACCGGACGTGCTGCTGCACGCCTCCTATATCACCGACGCCATCCTCTTCACCAAGACCTTCAAGGAAAAGGGCTTCCAGCCCAAAGGCATTATCACGATGGCGGGCTACATCGAGCCGGGCTACCTGCCGGCGGTGAAAGCCGACGGCAACTACATTTTCGTCCGCTCGACGTTTGCGACCGATTTGGCAAAGTCGATGCCGCTGGTGGGCAAGGTCAACGCGCTCTACAAGAAAAAGTATGGACACGATATGAGCGAAAACGCCGCCCGCAGCTTCATGGCGCCGTTTGTCCTGGCCGACGCGATCAACCGGGCGAAGTTGACCAACCCCGATGCCATCTTGAAGGCCCTGAACGAAACCGACATTCCGGGCAACCAGTTGATCAACCCATGGCAGGGCATCAAGTTCGACCCGCAAACGCACCAGAACGTCTACGCAAAGGGAACGCTGGTGCAGGTACTCAATCAGCAATATGTAACGGTCTGGCCGTTCGAGGCCGCCTCCCAGCCGTTCGTCTGGCCGTTCCCGGGGTGGCAGGGAAGAAAGTAACGGAGTCGATCCATGCCTGCGCAATTGATGCAGCAACTTGCCGATGGTTTATTGATCGGCTTGGTGTATTCGCTGGTCGCCATCGGCCTGACGCTGATCTGGGGTGTTATGAACATCGTGAATTTCGCCCATGGCGATTTTCTGATGCTCGGCATGTTTGCCTCGTTCTGGCTCTTCACCCTGTTCAAGATCGACCCCATCTTTTCGATTCCTATATGTTTTGCGGGAATGTTTATCTTGGGCATGCTGATTTACCGCTTCATTGTGCGCAAGGTAATGAAGGGTCCGCTGCTAGCCCAGGTGGTAGTGACCTTCGGCGTGAGTATCTTTATCTCCAACTTGGCCGTTTTCTTCTGGACTCCCGATTTTCGGCTTTTGCCGGAAACCATACTGCATGGGACGTGGCACGTTGGGGGCATCGATCTCAGTGTTCCGAAGGTCGCGGCTTCCATCGGCAGCGTGATCGCTTCTGCCTGCGTGTTGGTTTTCCTGAAGAAGACGAACACCGGCAAGGCGATTTTGGCGACCGAGATGGACCGTGACGCGGCCCTCCTCATGGGGATCAATACCGACCGCATCAACATGCTTTCTTTTGGACTCGGATCGGCCCTCGTCGGCGTCGCGGGGGCCTTTTTATCTACTTATTACTACATCTATCCCCAAGTGGGAGGTCTGTTCGGGACGATCGCTTTTTGTGTCGTGGCCCTCGGCGGCTTCGGCAGCGTTGAGGGAGCATTGATCGCCGGAACCCTGGTGGGGCTGGCGCAGACGTTAGGCGGTTTCTTTTTTGACCCGGCTTATAAGTATGCCATTGTCTTCGGTATCTATCTCATCACAATCTGGATACGGCCGAAGGGTCTCTTGGGGTGGTAGAGCATGCGTAATTTCTCGATTGGAAAGATGGCAGCGGGGGTCGCCGTTCTCCTGCTGGCCATTGTCTTTCCCCTGGTTTTCCACCAGTCCTTTGCTATTCACGTCATGATCCTGGTGTTCATGTTTGGCATGCTGGGCGTAGCGTGGAACATCATGGGCGGTTATGCCGGTATGTTTTCATTCGGGCAGGCGGCCTTTTTCGGCATCGGGGCGTATACTTCTTCCTATTTGTGGACCGCCCATGGGATTAACCCATGGATTGGTCTGGTCGCCGGAGGCTGCGCCGCTGCTCTGGTAGCCGCTGCCATCGGGTATCCCTGCTCCAATTTGAGGGGCCACTATTTTTCCATTGCCACGATCGCCTTCGCGGAAATCGTCAGAATCATCTTCAACAATTGGAAAATGGTGGGGGCGGCGGAGGGGCTTTCCCTGCCCATGGACAATCCATCCTTCGCGCATTTCTTATTCAACAGTTCCAAATTGCCTTACTACTACATCATCCTTTCCTTTTTGCTGATTTCCATTGCGGTCTGTTATTTCATCGCCACGTCGAAGATGGGTTACTATTTCCGCGCGATCAAGGAGAGCCATAAAGTTGCTGAGGTCATGGGCGTGAATGTCGTCTGGTACCGTCTCATGGCAGTCATGATAAGCGCCTTCCTGAGCGGCATGGCAGGCACGTTTTACGCGCAATACATTCTCTATCTCGATCCCGAGAGCGTCATGCTTCTGGCTACCTCCGTCCAGATCGTCCTTATCTCAATGCTGGGAGGAGCGGGGAGCGTCATGGGGCCCGTGATCGGCGCGGCTATACTGATACCTATATCGGAATACTCGCGCGTTGCCCTCGGTGCAAAGGGAACCGGCGTGGACATGCTGATCTACGGTTTCTTGATTATGATGATTTCCATGTACTACCCCGAGGGGGTCTGGAAGCTTTTCTCCAGGATAGGCCGGAAAAAGAGGAAACCCGATCATTCGGAGAAGACATCGGCTCTCACCGCGCACCCATAACGAGCCGGGAGTTCATTTTCCGGCGAGAGAAGAAACAAGTCGCCGGGTAGTATAGAAACCAGGATCGAACAACAGCTTCTACGGGGTTACGGAGAATCTCAGGAAAACTGAAATGAACAAGGCGATCTGCCTAAAAGTCGCCGGATTGTCCAAGCGGTTCGGCGGCCTGGCTGGCAAACAGCGACATTCACTTCTCGGTGGAGGAAGGGGAAATCGTAAGCATTATCGGTCCCAACGGAGCCGGGAAATCGACCCTGTTCAATTGCGTAGCCGGCTTTTACAAGCCTGACGGCGGAAGCGTCTCTTTTTTCGGCAGGGACATAACCCGCATGCGGCCCGATAAGGTCTGCAAGCTTGGCATTGCGCGCACCTTTCAGATTGTCGAGGTGATCAGCGAGATGACGGTCCTGGAAAACGTTGCAACGGGTGCGTTGTTGCGTTTTCGCAGAATCCGACCGGCGAAGGAAAAGGCCAGTGAGGTACTGAAGTTTGCGGGTCTTTATGAAAAAAAGGACTACCTCGCGACGGAGCTGACGATTGCCGATAAAAAGAGGCTGGAAGTCTCCATGGCGCTGGCTACTCAGCCGCGATTGCTCATGCTGGACGAAGCCATGGCCGGACTCACGAAGGTCGAGTTGCGGGAGATCCTCGATCTTCTCAGGAAAATCAGGAACGAAGGGATGACGCTGGTCATCGTCGAGCACGTGATGGAGGCTGTCATGCAGATCTCCGACCGTGTAGTTGTCCTGAACAGCGGCAAAAAGCTCATGGAAGGTACACCGAAAGAAGTGTGCTCGAGCCGGGAAGTGGTTCAAGCTTATCTGGGGGAAAAGTACAGTGCTCACCTTGAATAATGTTTCCGTGGGCTACAAAGGGCTCCCTGCGGTTCAGGACGTTTCTTTTAGGATCGACGAAGGAGAAATCGTCAGCCTTATCGGCTCCAACGGCGCTGGAAAATCCACCATAGTCAAAACCATTGCGGGCCTTCTTCATCCCTGGGAAGGGGAGATTCTTTTCAAGAACGCCCCGATTCATCAGGTTCCACCTTTTGATATCGTAAAGCTTGGCATCTCCATGGTCCCTGAAGGCAGGAGACTCTTCGGCCGGTTGTCGGTTCTGGATAATCTGCTGTTAGGGGCCTACGCCGTCCGGTCCAAGGCAGACGTCGGACGCTATCTGCAAAACGTCTTCGATCTGTTTCCCATATTGAAGCAACGGCAGGGACAGCGCTCCGAGACTTTCAGCGGCGGAGAGCAACAGCAGTTGGCTATCGGTCGGGGACTCATGTCCAAACCTTCGCTGCTGATACTGGACGAGCCTTCGCTGGGACTATCGCCAAAACTGGTTTCGGAAATCTTCGCCATCGTCAAGGACATCAATGCCCGGGGGGTCACGGTTTTACTCGTCGAGCAGAACGTCTACGAGGCTCTCGAGATTTCAGCCCGTGCCTATGTCCTTCAAACCGGCCGCATCGTCATGGAGGGGATAGGGCGGGAGTTGCTGAAGAGCGATATGGTTCGAGAGGCGTACCTCGGCATGTGATTGGAGGATCAGACATGAAGATCGATATGATGTATGGCAGATCCGGACTATCCCTTGATTTTCCCGGGGATTTAGAGGTTACCCTGATTCAAAAAAAGGCCATGCCCGTCCTCCATGAACCCGAGGCAGCTATCAAGGCCGCCTTTGCGAATCCGGTAAACGCCAAAACGCTCCGTGATGAGGCGCAGGGCTGCCGCAGTTGCTGCATCCTCATCTGTGATATTACCCGGCCCGTGCCCAATGGTCTTATTTTGGCTCCGCTGATAAAGGAACTGATCCAGGCTGGAATCGCCCCTGGTTCAATCACGGTTCTCGTCGCAACCGGTCTCCACCGGCCGAATGAAGGAGATGAGCTTCGTGAACTGGTCGGAAACGACTGGGTACTCGGCACCGTGACCGTCGCCAACCACTATGCCCGGCGGGATGATGATCATGAATACATAGGGACCACATCGGGCGGCATCGAGGCCAGGCTCGATCGCCGGTTTCTCCAGGCTGATCTCCGCATCGTCGTCGGGCTGGTAGAGCCCCATTTCATGGCTGGTTATTCCGGAGGCAGAAAAATTGTCGCCCCGGGCGTTGCCCATGAAAAGACGATCCGCTCGTTCCACTGCGCGCGCGTACTGGAGCATAGCTGCGCCGCCAACTGTGTAATCGAGGGCAATCCTCTGCACGCCGCCCAGATCGAAATCGTGCATATGGTGGGAAGGTGCTTGGCTGTCAATACGGTCATCGATGAGAACCGCAGGATGTCCTTTGTCAACTTCGGCGAAATCGAAGCGAGTCACCTGGAAGCGGTTTCATTCGTGCGGCCCTATGCGGAGGTCCGCCTCGACGCAAAATTCAAGACCATTCTGACCAGTTCCGCGGGTTACCCGCTGGACAAGACTTATTACCAGACAGTCAAGGGAATGGTGGGCGCCATCGACATACTCGAACCGGGCGGCGACCTCATCATAGTTTCTGCCTGTTCCGAGGGAATTGGATCGCCTGAATATGCTGAAGCGCAAGTGTCCCTGATTGATTTGGGAGCTGAAAAATTTCTCCGCGGAATCGTCGAAAAAAAGTACGCGGCCATCGATGAGTGGCAGACGGAAATGCAGCTCAAGGCCATGAAAAGGGCCAATCTCTTTCTCTACACCGACGGACTCACCAAAGACCAGCAGGCACTTACAGGAGTCACCATGATCGAATCGCCATCGGATTGTGTCATGGCGAGTGTAAAGGCACATAACGATCGTCGTGTCGCCGTTATCCCTGAAGGGCCTTATGTGATCCCGCTGCCTTGCCGTGCCCTTGTATCCGCGGGTTGACGGCTTTGCGCTGTGGTTCAAACGGAGCCGGTTGGCGTAAGGTTGCAATTGCCCCGATATGCATTTTCGGCAGCTAAGGCCCTATTCCGTCAGATTTGTAATCTCGAAATTGAATGCATTGCCAATTCCAATCCCGGTTCCATTGTGCCCGGTAGGGCTGGCGTAGTGCCTTGTCGGTGTTACAGCACCGGCAGGGCGCGTTCTTGTCTGGGATGAGCGCTTCGTTGTCGGGCTGGATGCTTCGGACCGCGCGATTCCACGCCACAGGCGGGGGAGGCGGGCGAGTAACGCCGCTACCCATGGCGCAAGACGATCTAGTGCCCCGCTGTTCCCGGGCGCCAAGAGACGCCGCGCAGACCTCGTCGAAGATGGCGGTTTTCAGTGTGACGAACTTCTCTCCGGCTGCCCTTGGCAGGGAAGCGGCGGTAGAAAATAAATGTTTGCAAACTCTAAGTTTTGCTTGCAAAGCCACGCCTGAGCAGTACACAATGCGAAGCCAACAGTGAAAATAGCTTCATGTTTGCACCGCTTATGGTGCGCTTGAGTCTTCGAAAGCCCTCAGTAGTCAGTCTTGGTCAGCGTTCCGCTCGACTAACACTGTTAGTTCAGGGGAGCGGCCGAGCGAACAGGTTGCGAAATGGGGTAAGTATGGCAAATGTATTGATGATCCATCCGGACCGGTGTACGGGTTGCCGGAATTGTAGCCTCGCCTGTAGCTTCCGGCACGAGGGACAATTCCGGCCTGCCGCAAGCCGTGTTCACGTTTTTTCCTGGGAGCGGAAGGGATTTTCCGTTCCCACCATGTGCCAGCAGTGCGACACCGCCCCCTGCGCGAACGTTTGCCCGACGGGCGCACTCAACCGGGCCAAGGGAAGCACCCTGGTTGCCTACAAGCGCGCAAACTGCATCGGTTGCCGCATGTGCACCATGGCCTGCCCATTCGGCGCTGCCGTCTACGACGGTGTCACCGAAGCGATCCTCAAATGCGACCTCTGCGACGGCGATCCGGCGTGCGTCCAGTTTTGTCCAAGTCAGGCGCTGGAGTTCGTCGAAGACAGCATCGCCACCCGCTCGCGGATGAAAGACTTTGCGAGCAAGTTCAAGAACGCATCCGAGGGGGTGTGACATGTACGGATGGAGCGGCACAATTCTGCGCGTGAACTTGAGCACGGAAACGATCACCAGGCAAGCGACTAACCCCAAGGACGCCGCCTTGTTTCTCGGCGCGCGCGGCTTGGGCGACAAGCTGTACATTGACGAGGTCGATCCGAACGTCGAGCCCTTGTCCCCGGAAAACAAACTCATTTTTGCCCCGGGGCCGTTCTCCGGGACCTTCGCCCCTTCTGGCGGGCGCTATCACGTGGTCACCAAGGGTCCGCTGACTGGCGCCATTGCCGGTTCTAATTCCGGGGGTAGCTTTGGCCCGGAACTGCATTACGCTGGCTACGACGCTCTCATTATCGAGGGCAAAGCCGCCAAGCCGGTATATCTCTGGATCAAGGATGACCACGTCGAGATCCGTGACGCGAGCGCCCTGTGGGGACAATCGGTGCCTGATACCACCGATTCGGTACGCCAGCAGACCGACGAGGAGGCCAAGGTTGCCTGCATTGGTCCGGCTGGCGAAAAGCAGGTGCTGTTTGCCGCCATCTTGAATGACATGTTTCGCGCTGCCGGCCGTTCGGGCGTGGGCGCCGTAATGGGCTCTAAAAATCTCAAGGCCATAGCCGTGGTGGGAAGCAAGCCGATTCAGGTCGCCGATCCAAAGGGCTTCGAGGCGGCTGTGCTAAAGGGGCGCAAGCTGCTGAAGCAGCACCCGGTCGGCGGTGCGGGGCTGAAAGCCTACGGAACGGACGTTCTCATCAATATTATGAACGAGACGGGAGCGTTGCCGGCTCGCAACTTCCGCGACTCACAGTTCGCGACTGCCGACAAAGTCGGCGGCGAGTCGCTCACGGCCAACATTCTAGTCCGGCCGAAGGGTTGTTTCTCCTGCGTCATCAGTTGCGGCCGCGTGACCCGCGTTACCGATCCCAAGTACGCAAATGAAGGAGAAGGCCCCGAGTACGAGGCGAGTTGGGCGATGGGGCCGGACTGCGGCATCGATAACCTCGACGCTATCACCAAGAGCAACTCGCTCTGCAACGAACTCGGCCTCGATCCCATATCGCTGGGTGCAACCGTCGCCTGCGCCATGGACCTTTATGAAGCCGGAATCCTCAAGCCGCAGGATGCGGACGGCATGAATCTGAGCTTCGGCAATCCCGACGCGCTGGTCGAATTGACCCGCAAGATCGGCATGCGCGAGGGCATCGGCGACCGGCTGGCGCTCGGTTCGTATCGTTTTGCTTCGTCTCTCGGCCATCCGGAATTCGCCATGACGGTGAAGAAGCAGGAGTTGCCTGCCTACGATCCGCGCGGTGTTCAGGGCATCGGCCTTGAGTACGCCACCTGCAATCGCGGCGGCTGTCACGTGAAGGGCTACACCATCGCTGTGGAAGTCCTGGGTTGCGGAGCCAAGCTCGACCCGCACGAAACCAAGGACAAACCGCAGTGGACCAAGCTCTTTCAGGACTTGACCGCTGCCATCGACGCATCCGGTGGATGTATCTTCGGCACGTTTGGCATGGGCGGAGACAACTATGCCGAGCTGCTGAGCGCACTGACGGGTGTTCCTTACAGCACGGACGAGTACCTTCAGGCCGGCGAACGGATCTGGAACCTGGAGCGGCTTTTCAATCTGAAGGCGGGCTTGACGGCGGCGGACGACACGCTGCCGGAACGTTTGCTGAAGAGTCCTGTCAAATCCGGACCAGCCAAGGGCGAAGTGAGTCATGTGCCGGAGATGCTGCCCGAGTACTACAGGCTTCGCGGCTGGACCGAAAAGGGTGTGCCGACAAAAGACTGCCTGCAGGAACTGCAGTTGGCCTGACCCGGAGGTTGGCAGTCGTGCTTGTTAAGTATTTCGCCGACATCCGGACCGTTACCGGGCGGGGAGAGCAACAGTGGACCAAAGCAGCGGCGACCGTGCGCGCTCTGGCGAGCGAGTGCGTTCTCTGAGTACGGCGCCGCTTTCGAGAAAAAAGGTCTTCCACGAGGGACGCCTAAGCGACTCGATCATCATTCTGGTAAACGGTCAGGACGTCGCGCTGCGGAATGGACTGGAAACTCTCCTCAGCCCGGAGGACACCGTGGTCTTTTTTCCGATGGTTGCAGGAGGCTGAGGCTTATCAATGGCCGAGGGCTGGTTGGCCTTCGCTGTAAGCGCGCTGGTCGGCGTGGCTGGCGCGTCGCGGTTGATCATGAACGTCCATTGCGCCTTGATTGCGATCCCCTACGAGATCGGGTTCTGCGCCTAGTCTGTACAACCACCCATGCGTCCATCCGGATGATTGCGGCCGCTTTGCAGGGGCCGAGGCAACACCGGAACCAACTGGTGTGGGAGTAAGGAGGACACGATGGAGAATTGTAAACACTTGATCGTGGGCGCGGGCCCTGCCGGCTTGGCCGCCGCACAGGCTATCCGCGAAGTGGATAAGAAAGCCGAAATCACCATCGTTACGCGGGAACAAACGTTGCCATACTCACCGGCAGCGTTGCCGTACGTAGTCAGTGAAGAGCTTGCGGCCGGCGACCTGTTCATCAAGGGGCGCAACGTTCTCCAGAGCCTAAATGTGACCCTGGTGCTGGGGAAGGAAGTTGCGGAAATCGCGCCGCAGAGCAAGGAAGTTATTTACTCGGATGGCGGGCGCGAGTCTTACCACAAGCTGCTGATTGCTACCGGGGCTCATCCCACAACCCTCGAGTTGGAAAATCTCGGCTCCGACCGGGTGTACACGTTCAGGACCGTTGGCGATTGTGAGCGGCTTTGCAGATGCTCTGGGCCAGAAGCAGGAGATCGCCATCTGGGGCGGCGGGCTTGTAGCCGTCGAACTGGCGGAGAAGCTTTGTCTGGCCGGACACTCGGTGACCATAATCGTCCGCTCCTCCTTGCTGCGAGTATATTTCAGCCGCAAAGCTGTGGCGAAGGTGGAAGATGCCTTCCGTCGGCACGGGGTGACGGTTCTTGCCGGCAACGCTGTGGTCGCCGCCAAACCGGCAGCAAGTCGGCTTGAGTTGACGCTAAAAGCTGGGGAAAAGATCACAGTCGATCGCTTCATCATGGCCGTGGGGGTCGCCGCCAACAAAATCGGCGGCGCCTGGGCCGGCGAGGGAGGGCTGAAGGTGGGGATGCGGATGGAAACCGATTTTCCCGACATTTATGCCGCCGGCGATGCCGCCGCGGCGCCTTCTTTTTTCGATGGTCACCACGGACCTTGTCCTATCCTGCCCGAAGCGGTTTTGCAGGGGAGGGTGGCGGGAACCCACATGGCAGGAGGGTGTATGGATTACAAGGGCTGGATTCAACACAATTACCTGCACTGCTTTGAAGAGAATCTGTTCAGCATAGGGATTATCGATCAAGGCTCGGACCCGGCTTACCAAACCATTGAGAAGGAAGAACCCAACGGATTTTTGCGGTTGCTACTGAAAGACGAGTGCTTGGTCGGCGCCGAATGCCTCAATGTTGAAGGGGTTCATCCAGGCGTCCTTCTTTCCTTGATCAGAAAGCGCATTCCCGTTAGCAACCACCGGCACGTTCTGCTCTCCCAGCCCAAGAAAATCGCCTGCTGGTTGATGCAGCAGTGGTGCCACCGTCAGGCGGTCTGACCGTCAAATTCAGGCAGCCGAACAGGCCGGCGCCAGGATTTGGGTAAAGTCCGGGTTGTCCGTCATTAATCAACTGATCTAACGGCTGGTTTCCCAGAAGGGACTTCTGGCCCGCGTTGACGCGACTCGCTCCTGCCGAATGCGAGCTAACGGCGAAGCGGTGTCCCGAACTTCGGTGCCCAGAGAACTTGTTCAGGGACTTCCAAAGCGATATTTTTGGCGTCACTGCGGAGCGGGGCGGTAAGGAATCCGCTGCTTCAAGTCCGGACATGTTAGGACGAAAGACCGCTCAATCCTCCGCCCGGGGCGGTTTTCGGTGCTCCCGCGTGACGACACTACGCGACCGCCGCTTGCGAACCAGAATTCACCGAGGTGCTTCTAAAACTGACTCGTGAGCAGTACAATCTGAGCACTTCAACGCTGGAGAATTCCTGCTTAAGGCCTCGTCTAGCGGGCAGGGGTATGACGATGAGCAAGGCGGCGGAAACACTCTTTCAAGTGATCCTCCACGAATCGGATTGGACCTCTTGCCTGATTGAGGCTATCCCCGATGGGATCCTCATTGTCGACAGGGATGGCTTCGTCCGCTACGCCAATGCCGCATACCTGCGGCTGGCTGGCCTCAAACGAGAAGATATCATCGGGAAAGAGTTGAGCGAAGTCCGGCCTGGGGCCGCCCTTCCTCGTGCCGTCAAAACCGGAGAGACGAGAGTTGGCGTCTATCGCCGGGTGGGAGATACGGATTACATCGCCGACGTTGCGCCGATCGTCCGCAACGGGACGATCATCGGCGGGGTCAGCGTCAGCAAGCTTCTGGGACCGTTCCTTCTCCTCTCAAAGGAACTGGAAAAGCATGTGCGCAAGACCAAGGAATTGCGGTCACTGGTCAATCGCGCCTACCAGGCCCGGTATAGCTTTGAGGACATCGTCGGCAATTCCCCGCGGATCCAGGAAGCCATCGCCATGGCGAAGAAGATGGCGCTGTGTGAAGCCGACATCCTCATTACCGGCGAAAGCGGCACCGGCAAAGAGATGTTTGCTCAGGCCATACACAGCGCCAGCAGCCGGGCGGAACTGCCTTTCGTGGCGGTGAACTGCTCTACCCTCAATTCCGCATTGCTGGAAAGCGAGTTGTTCGGCTATGAGGAAGGTGCTTTCACCGGCGCCCGCAAAGGGGGGAAGATCGGCTTGTTCTCAGTCTCCGAGGGCGGGACGATCATGCTGGATGAAATCGCGGAGCTGTCCTACGACATGCAGGCCAAGCTGCTGCGTGTATTGCAGGAACGCACCGTGCGGAGAGTGGGAGATCACGCCGAATGCCCCGTCAACATCCGGGTTATCGCCTCCACCAATAAGAACCTGCTGGATCTGACAAAGCAGGGGAAATTCCGCGAAGACCTCTATTATCGTCTGAATGTGATGAGTCTGGAGATTCCGCCCCTGCGAGACAGGGCGTCCGACGCTATTCTTCTGGCGGAACACTTTCTCCTGAGATGGACGCAAAAAAACGGGAAGTATTGGACTTTCCACCCCTCCGTGCTGGAAAAGATCCTCGACTACAGTTGGCCGGGGAACATTCGCGAGTTGAAAAACGTCGTGGAATTTGCCGCCTACACCTGCGACCGGGGCGCCATCACGAACCTTCCTCTTCCCAAGTCGCAGCCGGAGAGCCACCGCATCGATGACTCCATCCTGTCGGCCATGAGCGGCCCCGGAGCCTTGAAGAAGCTGGCGGCCGACACCCAGCGGGCCGTCATTCGATCCATGCTGAACAAGTACGGAGATACTTTGGAGGCCAAAAGGACGGTCGCTCAGCAGCTCGGCATCTCCCTGGCAACGTTGTACAACAAATCTAAGTAATTTCCAACATTCTAGAATTTAAGTCCCATACCTCCACTTTTCTGGAAATAGAATTCCTTCCCGATTTCAGCATGGCGCTTTCTGCGAGCTTTTTTGTTTATTGTGGCGTCTGCGCCGTGGCATGAAAACTGCATTAACATCACTGGCTAGCCAAAGCGACTGCAAACCGCTGATCCGTCTCTTCACAGATGCGTACGGGGCGATAGAGGTGTGCCCGACGCCTGCGAAGACGCATGGGGTGGCGGAAAAGGAGATCTGTGATGGCATGCACTCCAACTGCCGCTTCACCGCCGGCAACCTCGTCCGGCAAGCGCTGGCTACGAACGACGGGTTTGTTAGCCGCCGTTGTGCTGGTCGTTCTCAGCGTGGTGTTTCACCTCGGCCTCTCTCACCTGGCGCTACTCGGGCTGGTGACCATTTTGGTACTGCTGGTCGTAATCATGACCGAGGCAATGTCGCCGCTGATTGCGTTGATTGCCGTGCCTATCCTGGGAGCGCTGGCTGCGGGATTCAAGCTGGATACCGGGAAATTCATCGTCAAAGGCGTTTCGTCCATCGCCCCGGTGGCAGGCATGTTCGTGTTCGCGATCCTGTTTTTCGGCGTCATGTCGGACGCCGGGATGCTGGATCCGATCATCGACGCCATCCTGAAGGTCGTTGGCACGCGGCCTACCCGCATCGTGATGGGCTCTGCCCTGTTGGCGCTGTTGATCCACTTGGATGGCTCAGGCGCCGTGTGCTTTCTCATCACCATTCCCGCCATGCTGCCGCTTTATGAGCGGCTCGGGATGGATAAGCGCATCCTGGCGCTGGCCTGCTCTCTGGCCGCAGGAGTGAACTACTTGCCGTGGACGGGTCCGACCATCCGCGCCGCCGCCGTGCTGCACATCTCGGCTGCAACCATTTTCCAGCCGATTCTGAAAATTCAGATCGTGGGCCTGATCTTTATATTCACCGTCTGCTATCTGATGGGTAGGCGCGAGGAGAAGCGCCTCGGTCTCGGCAAGGGTGGTGTCAACGTTGATCTGGTGTTGAAGCGCGAGTTAAAACCAGACGAAATCAAGCTTAGGCGTCCAGGCAACTTCGTCATCAACATTTTCATAACCCTAGCCATCATGACCGTCATGATTGCCGGTTGGGTCGATCCCGTAGTCATGTTCATGGCGGGCGTGGTGCTCGCGTTGATGATCAACTATCCCGATGTCAAGCTGCAGCGAGCCAGGGTTGACGCCCATGCAAGAGCGGCGCTGATGATGGCCGGCATCCTGTTCGCTGCGGGGGCGTTCACTGGCATTATGATGGGCACGCACATGCTCAAAGCGATGGCGACCGCCGCAGTGGCGCATGTGCCGCCTAGCATGGGGCAGCATATCCCGTTCGCGCTTGGCATCATCTCCATGCCGCTGAGCCTTTTGTTTGATCCGGATTCGTTCTACTTTGGCGTGCTTCCGGTCGTGTCGGAGGTCTACAAAAGCTTGGGAGGGCAACCGATCCAGGTGGCACAGGCCGCGCTGATGGGCCAGATGACCGTCGGATTCCCCGTCAGTCCGCTTACACCGGCCACCTTCCTCGTTGTGGGGCTCTGCGGGATTGAACTCGGCGAACATCAGAAGTTCTCGATTCCGTTCCTACTCGGGGCTTCCGTCGTAATGACGATTGCCTGTGCTCTGTTTGGAGTGTTTCCGTTCTGATCACGTCCCACGCGCCGCAGCCCGTTTCGGCGCAGTGCGGCGCTAAACCAGGCAGGAGGGAATTTATGAAGAACGTCAGGATCGGTTCTGGCGCCGGCTATTCAGGAGACCGGATCGAGCCGGCCGTGGAATTAGCCGAAAAAGGAAACATCCAGTACCTCGCCTTCGAATGCCTTGCCGAACGTACGATCGCCATCGCTCAACAGGCAAAGATGACGGACCCGTCCAAGGGCTACGATCCGCTGTTGAGCGACCGCATGCAAGCTGCCCTTCCTGTTTGCGCCAGAAATGGGGTAAAGCTGATCACAAATATGGGTGCTGCCAACCCTGTCTCCGCCGGAGAAAAGACAGGCGAGATTGCACGTTCGCTCGGATTGAAGGGCCTCAAGATTGCCACCGTCACCGGGGATGACGTGCTCGAGCTGGTGAAGAGCGGCGAGTACGTAATCGAAGAAACCGGTGTTCCGGTCAGCGGCTTAACGAGTAACTTGGTTTCCGCCAACGCTTACCTGGGAGCACAGCCGATCGTCGAGGCATTAGCCAATGGCGCGAACGTGATAATCACCGGTCGCGTCGCCGATCCCGCCCTGTTCATCGCTCCTCTCATTCACGAATTTAGCCTTTCGATGGACGACTGGAACATGTTGGGAAAAATCACGGTCGTGGGGCACCTGCTTGAGTGCGCGGGACAGGTGACGGGTGGCTACTTCGCCGACCCCGGCTATAAGGACATTCCCGACCTTGCCAGGCTTGGCTTTCCGATAGCGGACGTAAAGCCTGATGGCAGCTTCGTCGTGACCAAGGTTCCCGGCTCCGGCGGCAAAGTTACTACGGACACTTGCAAAGAACAATTAATGTACGAGCTTCACGACCCGCATGCTTACATAACGCCAGATGTGGTGGCTGACTTTTCCCAGGTCAGGATGAAAGAGGTCGCGCCGGATTGCGTGCAGGTCGAAGGCGGCACAGGCCGTCCCAGAACCGATTCGCTGAAAGTGTCGATTGGATATGTGGACAGCTACATCGGCGAAGGACAGATCTCGTATGCCGGTCCGGGCGCTGTTGAGCGCGGACGGCTGGCCATCGAGATCGTCAAGGAAAGACTGAAATTAACCGGAGTGAAGGTGACGGAGCTTCGCTGCGACCTTATCGGCATGGATTCGATTTTTGGCCCTAAGCTCTCGCAGGACAGCCAACCTCGCGAGGTTCGCATCCGGGTGGCTGGGCGCACCGAGAGCATGAAAGAGGCGGTTCGCATCGGCAACGAAGTTGAGACGCTTTACACCAATGGACCAGCGTGCGGAGGCGGTGCCTGGAAGTCAGCCCGCCAAGTGGTTGCCATTGGCTCAACCCTCATCGCTCGGAACCTCGTCAAGCACAACATAGGTTACCTGGAGGCCTGAATGAAACTGCGCGAGATTGCCCATTCCCGTACAGGCGACAAAGGTGATACATCGAATATTTCGGTAATCGCCTACCACGCAAAGGATTATCCGCTGCTGCAGCGGTATGTGACGGCAGAGCGCGTAAAGGAGCACTTCTCCGGAGTGGTGAAGGGAGAAGTTATTCGCTACGAGATGCCGAATATCGGAGCCTTAAATTTCGTGATGCGCAATGCCTTGGGTGGCGGAGTGACACGCACCCTAGCGCTCGATATCCACGGCAAGTGCCTGGCTTCGGCGATGATGCGTTTGGAAATACCAGAGTCGTAGGCCCGAAACCGCGTTCTGGAAAGCCAGACGCGTGTTTCTGGGCGAATCGGGTGAAAGGAGGCTGGATCTGATCGAAGTGGACGAACTCGCCCGGCTTTACCGCAAGCCACTTGTGTTCTTCCTGCGCGCCGATTGAGAGAATCATCGAACGACGCCAAAGGCGCTCGCCAAGGCGCTGTTTACAAGCCAAGAATCTAAAGAAATTTGCTGGGCCTCGGGGGCTCCCCTCCTTGGCTCTGCCAGATTTGGGTTATGCGCCACTTCCGAATTGCCGACGATCCGCCCAGAAAGCATTTTTCACTTCCCGCAAGTGTTCCATATTGCACAATCTTGCCACGGTTAGTGGCGTATAGGCGGAACTATCTGCGCTCGGGCGGGCGTCGGCACTGGAATTCTGCGCCGGCAAATTTTCGGCAATATCCGCTGCTGATGTTTAAAATAGAAATCGCGTCCTACTGAACATTTTGCTATTCCTCTCCGGCGATGATCTAATTGCCCGAGAAATATCGAGGTCTCGTATGAAGATCGCCAAGATTCAGCCTTTCTGCGTTAGTCCAAGGTGGGTCTTCGTTCGCGTGGAAACCGATGATGGATACGTAGGATGGGGCGAGAGCATTATTCCAAAGCGGGTACATACCGTGCTGGGCGCGATTACCGACTTGGCGAACAATGTCATCGGCGAAGATCCCCTTCTGATAGAAGACCTGTGGCAGAAAATGTTTCGCGGAGCATTCTTCCGCGGCGGCCCATTCGTCGCGACCGCGATTGCAGGGATAGAAGAAGCCTTGTGGGACATCAAGGGAAAATACTATAGCCTGCCAGTCCATGAATTTTTCGGCGGCCGTGTGCGCAAGAAGGTCAGAGCCTATGCGTGGGTAGGCGGCGACCGTCCCGGCCAAGTCGTCGAGCATGTCAAGGAACGGCAGCGCCAAGGCTTCACTGGCATCAAGATGAACGCCACGGAAGAACTGCACTATATCGATGATTACTCGAAGGTGGAAACTTCCGTTGAGAGAGTTGCTGCCATCCGCCAGGCAGTTGGGACTGATTTTGCCATCGCCCTCGATTTTCATGGCCGGGTGCATCGGGCCATGGCCAAACAACTCATTCGCGCGCTGGAGCCATACCACTTGGCGTGGATTGAAGAGCCTTTATTGAGCGAACATGACGACCTTTTGCCGGTGATCGTGGGAGATACCTCAACGCCTATAGCTACGGGAGAACGACTGTATAGCCGGTGGGACTTCAAACACATCTTCGAATCCCGCGTGGTTGACATCATTCAACCGGACGCCTCATTGACCGGCCTCTATGAGTTGGAAAAGATCAGTCGCATGGCCGAGGCCTATGACGTTGTAGTAGCACCTCACTGCCCGAATGGTCCCATTTGCCTGGCGGCTACCTTGCAAGTGGATGCGTGTGTTCATAACCTGGTCATGCAGGAATATAGCATGGGCATTCACTATCACACCGGATATCACGGATTGAAAGCGGGAGAAATGCAAGATTACTTGTTGAACCCCGAGGTCATCGCCGTGAAAGATGGTTATCTGGAGATTCCATCAGGGCCAGGATTCGGGATTTCCATCAACGAGGAGTTGGTCAGAGAGCGCAATCAGATATGGAAGCTGTCCGATAATCTCTGGCGAAACGCGGATGGCACCGTCGCGGAATGGTGATGCCAATGCCGAAGCTGACGAATGCGCTCCCTCAGATTTTCAATCGGTACTCCGGGCAGCCGTACTCTTTGTCCAGAAGAACTGCCCGCAAAGGCAGAAATTGAGCACAGGCAATCATCGTTTCAGGAGTCAAGCGTGAAGGACAACCCATCAGCTACCGTGACGCCGCGTTGCCCCCAGGCCAAGCCAACTCGAGCACGGATTGGCATGCTGATACTTGTTTTCATCAGTGTGGTCATCAACTACATGGACCGGAGCAATATCTCGATTGTCGCTCCGCTGTTGAGCAAGGAACTTAAACTCAATTCCATCCAATTGGGGCTTGTCTTCTCGGCATTCGGGTGGACATACATGGGTTTCCAGATCCCCGGCGGCTGGATCGTGGACAAGTTGAAGCCTCGTATCTTGTATCCCATCATGATGGGAGTATGGTCGCTGGTGACCTCCCTGCAGGCGATGATCCACGGCTTTTTCGGACTGTTTAACATGCGCTTGGCCATGGGTATTCTGGAAGCCCCGTCCTTTCCCACGAATAACAAAATCGTGACTAAATGGTTTCCGGAAAGGGAGCGCGCCCGAGCGATCAGTTTTTATACCTCGGGACAGTTTGTGGGCTTGGCATTTCTGACACCAATTCTGGTCTACATCCAAGACGCATTTGGGTGGCGTGGAATGCTTTTCATTACCGGCATGGTTGGTTTGGTATGGAGCATGGTGTGGGCCTATTTCTATCGCGATCCAGAGAACAGCAGCGCCAATGCGGAGGAGCTGCAATACATTCACCAGGGCGGCGGGCTGGCAGAGCGGTCCGGCTCGCAACTGGCCAAAGCGGCGAAGACCCCGTTCAACTGGACACAGCTGAAAGCCATCCTTAAGACCAGAAATATCTGGGGAGTCTTCATCGGACACACTTGCATCACCAGCACGCTTTGGTTCTTTCTAACCTGGTTCCCCACGTATCTCGTGAAGTATCGCCATATGCAATTCATCAAGGCGGGATTATGGGCGTCGGTGCCGTTCATTGCTGCTTTCGTGGGCGTGTTGTGCTCGGGGCAGATTTCGGATGCGATTGTGCGGCGAGGTGCCGACATCGGCACCGCCCGCAAAATTCCAGTGATTTGCGGCCTGCTGCTTTCTATGTCTATCGTGGGAGCGAACTACGTGGAGCGCCCATCCTTGATCATGTTGTTCATGACGCTGGCGTTCTTGGGCAACGGGTTGTCTTCCATCGGCTGGACATTCGTCTCTGCTCTGGCGCCGGCGGAAATGATTGGGCTGACTGGTGGCATGTACAACTTTATCGGCAATTCGTCCGCTATTTTCGTGCCCATCATCATCGGTTACCTGGTGAGAGGAGGAAATTTCGAACCAGCGCTTGTGTTTGTCGGCTTCTGTGCACTCGTGGGCGCATGTTCTTACCTTTTCCTGGTCAAAAACGTAAAGAGAATACAGTACTAGCGGGCTGCTGAAAACGGCTGATCTGACAGAAGTCTGCGTATGCTGTCTCAGACACAAGAGGGAAGACCGATGCGCATTGTGCCAGGATAACGTTAGTGCTTTATCGGAGGCGCGTCCCACGCGAGAGTGATGGCGGCGGCGAGCGCTATTAGGCGCGCGTTCGATAAAGCCGTCAGAAGGAGGCCGCTGGTGCGGCGGACGCGGGCCTTATGGGTTTTGAATGCGGCGCGGGAGGCGTTCGGAGTGTGTTGTACCCTGCTGGGTTTGAGATCTGAGAAGTAAGTTCGGGGACCAGAGGCGGGACAGGTGGCTGAGGCGAGAAGAGAGTCGCTGGCGAGACCAGCAAAGTGGAGGGCAGATCGGTTCGTGAGAGAGGCGCAGCGCCAGTTCGCCGGGGTCGGCCAGTACCAGCCCGTTACCGCCGAAGTCGTTGCCGAGTTTGTCGCATGAGGAAAAAAGCATGAAGACTCCGGCTGTTCAGTTTAAGTTTCGTCGCCCAAGTGGAGCACCGACTCACGCCCCGAGCGAAGCTATGCAAGATGCTCTCCGCCGCCTCAGTCAGGCCGAAGAAATGCGGCCACTGCTGAGAAAGGCTCCGGCTGCGGGGCGTGAAGTCGTCATCGAGGTCTTTCACAGCAAAGACGGTCAGCCGCTGTTGATGCACACGGCACTGATGCCGGAAGCGTACTAATCTCCGCCCCAGCCCAGAGGATTATGCGAGTCGCCCTGTACGCCAGAGTTTCAACGCTCAACGGGCAGCACCCTGAGATGCAGTTGTCTGACTTGCGTGAGTACGCCGCCCGCTGAGGATGGGTGGTCGCTTGCGAATATGTCGATGAAGGCGTGTCCGGCTCGAAGGACTCCCGCCCAGCATTGAACCGCCTGATGGCCGACGCCCATCGCCGCCGCTTCGACATCGTCGCCTGTTGGAAGGTTGATCGATTCGGCAGGTCGCTGAGACATCTCGTCAATGCCCTCGCCGACCTCGACTCCTACGGCGTGGCGTTCGTCAGTCTCCGAGATAATCTCGATCTCAGTACGCCGACCGGGCGTCTCATGTTCCAGATTATCGGCGCGATGGCCGAGTTCGAATTGTCGCTGACGAAAGAGAGGGTGAAATGTGGACTCGTTAATGCCCGTGCCAACGGTAAACAGCTTGGTCGTCCACGCCGGGTGGTAAGTCACGCCCAACTGGCGCAAATGAAGTCCGAGGGTGCGAGCATCCGGGAGATCGCAACCAGGTTAGGCATCAGCTACGGCACCGTCCGTATGCGGCTTCAGCAGGTGAGCTAAAAGCCCCTGCTCTGGAGTGGCCTGAGCACCCTCAATCGAAAGGGCTTAACAGGGTCGATTTTGGCGAGCATTAAACACTTGTTTTTCGCTCGCTGGATGTTTCGAAAACGCGAGTGGTTGATGAGGTATAGCATCGCATGAGTCGAAGTCGCCGCCAGAGCCCTGAGGTAAGTCCAGCTATCAAGCTTGCCGCACGCCAGCGTGTCGAAGCTGTGTGGACGTGCTTGGATATCTTGTGTCCCGATATGACGCTACAGGCCAAGAAAGTACTCGCCGAGAAGGTGTTGGACTTGTCACGTGGGGAGGAGCAGAAACCACCTCGGATAATGATCACCCCGGCGCAGGTATCAAGCATCATTTGGCCGAATATGCAGTGCATTAATCCCTGCAGCCCCATGCTGCTGTTTTCAAATCAGATCGCAGACGAACTCAACGAGTTTTTCAAGGTAGAAGAATGAAAAACTTAACTGCGGGACGATGAAGACTTGCACAGCTTCACCCTGGTAGTCAGGTTTGAAGCGTTCCCCTGACCTGCCCGATATTTTGTACCAGTAGGAGTGTTAGTGTAGCGCAGTCGACGGACAAGTTGACTCGCCGTCGCCGCCGTCGGGGGTGTGGAAATGTGGGAAGCGCGCAGCGGTTTCCACATTTCCATGCCTCGTCTCTTCGGTTGCCTTGATCGTCGCCGGTCCGATCGCCGCCGGTGCTGGCGGCCGATAACCCAACGACGAATGTGGACGCCGCGTGTTGTACTCGACACGCCAACGCTCGATGATGATCTGCGCCTCCTTCAGCGAGTAGAAGATCTCGCCATTCAAGCACTCGTCTCGTAGCTTTCCGTTGCAACTCTCGCAGTCCCCGTTTTTCCACGGACTTCCAGCTTCGATGTACAGCGTCTTGGCTCCCACCGCTTGCAACCACTGCCGCAGCTTTTGCGCAACGAATTCCGGCCCATTATCGGAGCGTATGGGCTCCGGCACCCCGTGGATCAGCATCACCTCCGCCAGCGTCTCGATCAGGTCGTAGCTGTTCAGCCGTCGCGCCACCCGCAAGGCCAGGCACTGGCGCGTGAACTCGTCCATCAGCGTCAGCACCCGCAACGTCCGTCCATCGTGGGTGAAGCAGCTGACGAAGTCGTAGCTCCACACCTGGTTCTCATGTTCCGGTCGAAGTCGCACGCCGGAGCCGTCGTTCAACCACAGCCGGCCACGCGGCTGCTGTTTCTCGGGCACCCGCAACCCTTCCCGCCGCCAGATTCGCTGCACCCGATCCCGTCCCACGTTCCAGCCCGCGCGCGGCAACAACACCGTGATCCGGCGATCGCCATAACGGCCATATTGGCTGGCCCGCTGAAGGATCGCCCGTGTCAGCGCGTCTTCCTCATCGCGCGGCGTCCTGATGTATCGCTGCCTCCCTCGCCACTGCCCCAACCGCCGGCAGCCATGCCGCTCCGACAACCGAGGTTGCTGGCGGGCAGGTTCCACCGCGCCACGCCGCCGTTCCGGGCTGAGCAGTTTCCCTCCGCCACATCCTTCAGAATTTGCTTCTCCAGTGATAACTCCGCGACCGCCTGCCGCAGCCGCCTGTTTTCCTTCTCCAGAGTCTTCATCCGCTTCGCCTGCTCCAGCTTCAACCCACCGTATTCCTTGCGCCAGCGATCGTAGGTTTGCTCAACCATGCCCGCCTCCCGACAGGCTGGCGGCGTGCTCCGGCCGTTGCTTACGGCCACCTCGACCTGACGCAGAATCCCGATGATCTGCTCCGGGGTGTATTTCCTCTTGGCCATTTTCCAGCTCCTCTCGTACCAGTGTCTCTCTTTTCCACGGGTACAAAATTCGCCAGTCACGTCACGTTGTTCACCGTCGGGATGGCCATGAACTCGAACGTGTCCAGGCTCTTGACCACCGGGAAGCGTGCCTAGTGGATGCGCCATTCCGTGGCTCGCCGCTCGCGGTCGAGTAACTCCAGCTCGGCCAGGCGCAGCAGATAACGCGGATAGTCTGCGCTCTCGGCCGCGCACTGCCGCGCCACCTTGTCGTACTCGCGCAGGAAGCTCGGCAAGCGTAACTGCTTGAGGTGATGTTCCAGCAGCACCTGTGGGGTGTGGCAGTTGCCGGCACACAGCGCGCCGCTAGTTGTTTGGGCTCGTGCCGTGTGGAATGGGAAAGTGGTCAGCGTCAGTTGCCGATGCGTGACGAAAGTCAAACTCCAAGGACAGATAATCAGCACGGGAAAGTGCGTTCGGATCCCGAATTGGACGACTAACCCCAACGGTCGGTTGCGTTCGGCCCGCATTGCCTGGACCGAAGCTCGGTGGCCACCGTCGTGGGTACGACTCATCTGCGGGGACAAGGCGATGAGCGTGGCGATATTCGATGAACGCTCATTACGCGAACGAGAGAATACCGTGCCACCAGAAGTGGACAAGGACGCTAGCCAGGCCATGCAAGACGAGCTGCTCTTCGAGCAATACGGCGGCCGAGTCGCTGCGGAGGATGAAAAAGACCTTAACGGCAGCGTTGATACTGCTGACAATTCGGGCGAACTGGAGACGGAAGAAACTAGAGCTAGGGGCACAGATAGCTACGCCGTCCCAGCCTTCGTTCTTGCACGACGGCACCTCCAGGTCGTGGACAACTGAGCCGAACAAGTGAAGTGCGCTGCAAACCGGAGTACAAACGAGTTCGAACGAAAGGCGCTCCACCGAGATGGAGCACTGCTCATCGAGGCGTTTCAACGACAGGCCGTACGTGAACGAAAGAACGCGATCGGGGCGACGCTCGCAGCCGAAGAGCTGGCCATACGCTTGAAACACTTCCGGGAGGTGTGATGCTACCCTCGAGCCGCTTGGGCTTACGGCTAATCAATGGCAGTTCCTATCCGAGCCAGATCAGTATGTTGAGGCGAGCGCTCGCTTGGGGCGGAAGCTTGTGCTCGAGAGCACGCGACGCCAGTTCCTGACCGCGAGGGACATCCTCGCGCGAAGGGCGAACACAGCGCCTTCAGCAGAGCCCTGAAGCGGCGGAGTAAGGATGTGCGGCGCATCCTGATCCTGACGGCTACGCCGTTCAGCATTCGGCTAGGGCGTGTTAACACTATTTAGGTACCGGAGAGCTTCGACGATTAGAGCGAAGTTGAGGAAGCCGACGAAGATGACGTCGAGTTTTTCGAAGCGGGAGAAGATCCGGCGGAAGCCTTTGAGGCGGCGGAATAGTCACTCGATCTCCTTGCGTTTGCGGTACATGGCCCGGTCGAGCTGCCATGGATCGAGCCGATTCGGCCTGGCTGGTACGACCGGAATATAACCGAAGTCCAACGCCAGTTGCAGTGTTGGGTTGTCGTCGTAAGCGCCGTCCATGAGCAGGTGCAGCGGCACGGGCAACGGTCCGATGCCGGCCAGCAGCTCGCCGCCTGCAACCGCGTCGGAGGCTTGGCCGGGCGAGAGCGCGAAGCTTATGGCCGTGCGCGCATTCGCGGCAACCAGATGAATCTTGGTGGTCCATCCGCCACGGGATTTTCCGATGGCCTGCGGTCCGTTTTTTTTAACGCGCCGGTGCCGTCCGGGTGCACCTTCACCGTGGTGGAGTCCAGTTGGACGGACTCGATTCTGATGCGTACGAGTTGCTCCCGCTGCAGCAGCTCAAATACCTGGTCCAGCACGCCGTTCTTGGACCAGCGATTCATGCGGGTGTAAATCGTATGCCAGGGGCCGAAACGCTTGGGCAGGCCGCGCCATTTGCAGCCGTGCTCGGCGACATAGAGTAGGGCATTGAGGAATTGCAGGTTCGTGACCCGTAGGTTGCCGCGCTGACGGGGAAGACTGAAGGCAATACGCTGGTACTGCTCCGCGACGATCTCCATACAGCGCAGCATAGCACAGAATTACGAATTAGTGTTAACACGCCCTAGAAGTGTCATCCTGAGCCAAGCGAAGGATCTGCTGTTCGTCGGCCTCGCCTCGCAGCTTCTCTACTTCATCGCGTATCCATTCGCCTGCAGTTGGCCTAGCAAGTTGCGATCCAATGCGACCAGGGGTGTCGGCAGCTTAGCGTAGTGCAACTGGTCCGCCATCGCCTGGCCATCGCTCACCACATATTCAATGAACTGCTTGGTCGCCTCGCGCCGCGCCATATCCTTCCCATCCTTTGGCACCAGCAGGAACGTTAGTCCGGTGATGGGATATGCGTTCTTCGCCGAGGCCGGCGGATTGACGATCGGCAGCCGCACGTCTTGGGCAAGCTGGGCATGGAACGCCTCGATCGTCAGCGTGGCCGAGGCCGCGCTCGGAGCTATGTAATTGCCCGCCAGGTTTCGCACTTCAACCGTGGGCAACTGGTTCTCTTCGGCGTAACTCAGCTCGACGTAGCCAATCGTGCCGGGGCTTTGTTTGACAATGCCGGTCACGCCCTCGCTGCCCTTGCCGCCGAGGCCGACCGGCCAGCGCACGGAAATCCCCGTACCCACCTTGCTCTTCCACTCCGGACTAACCGTGGAAAGATAGCTGGTAAAGATTCCCGTTGTTCCGCTTCCATCGGAGCGATGCGCCACCAGAATCTGGGTATTGGGCAAGCTCACGCCGGGATTCAGCTTGGCGATCGAGGCGTCGTTCCACTGTTTTATCGTGCCAAGATAGATTCCCGCCAAAGTTTTGCCGGAAAGCCGCAGCGGCTTCGACAGGCTGGGCAAATTGTAAGTGATGCAGACCGGCCCGGCGCTCTCGGGAATCTGCACCAGGGCGGACATTCCGCTAAGCTGCCGGTCGGTGAGCGCCACGTCGCTGGCGCCGAAGTCCACCAGTCCATTCTTCAACTGCTGGATACCGCCGCCGCTGCCGATAGACTGATAATTGATCTGGACTTCCGGATTCGTCTTTTGATAGTCGGCGATCCAGCGCGTCATGATGGGGTAAACGAATGTGCTGCCTGCGCCCGTTAGATCCGTCTTCTGCGCGGCCGCAATCGGCGCGGCGGCCAAGACCAACAGCCCGAGCAAGGCAACCAGTACTATTTTGAAGCGAGTCCGTTCCATTTGCATTTCTCCTTTCAGCTCGCACCAGACCTTGCGCTGTCCGTTCCCAGGCACCGGCAAGCCTGGGAGGAGCGATCCAGCGCAGGGCGGACCAAGCCGTTATAAAGGTGGATGAACGCGCTTCGGCGAATGCTGCCAGAACCCCATCCGTCCGGCTGGAATTTCACGGAGATTTAATCTTTAATTTTACGGAAATTTAATTTTGCAGGCTGCTGCTCTGAACCGGGCAGGTGATCGACCACGGGAAGCACTCGCTACGCGCGCGCCGGAGTGTAAAGGATGTCGCGGAACACTTTGTAAAGGATGTCATGGAACTGAACACGCGGCTCCAACTCTGGGCGCTGCGTATATATCTCACCGGATAACCTCAAGACAAAACGCGCGTTCCAATGGCGATCACCAGACGAACGGAATCAGCGCCTTCGTCTTCTTTTTGTATTCAGGATATTCGTGCGGAAATGCCTGCATCATCAGCCGCTCCTCGGTCCGCGCGCTGTAGACCAGGAAAGCACCGACGATCACGAAAACCACCAGCCACACTCGGCCGCCGGCGATCGACGACCCCACCATGGCCAGGAGAATTCCCGTGTAGATCGGATGCCGCAGGTACCGATACGGGCCCGTCGTGATCAGCTCATGCCCCTCTTTGAGCGACATCGGCATGCCCCAGTTCCTGCCCAAATGCCGCCTCGCCCAAACTGCAAACCCCAGCCCCGCAATACAAAGGCAAGCGCCAATGCCGCCGGCAACGGAATCGGGCGAGCGCGCCGCAACCGGGGCATGCAGGTGGAGCATCCGAAAGAGCAAAATCGCAATCATCACAAGCAGGATTCGCAGACAGGCACTCTCGAGCCACGGCTTTCCGCGAACCGGCTTTTTTGACCCCAATCGCGGAGATCGCCCAGTAAGAGTAGAAAACAATCCAGAGCGCGAGAATCAATTTGCCCACGGTCATCGGCCCGGCATCCTCAGCGAATCAGAATCCAGGAGATCATCCAAGGATACCCTCTCTCCGGAGTGTCACCCTGAGCGCAGCGAAGGGTCCCCGGGGACTATCCTTTTCCGCACTGCTCTGAGATTCGATGAAAGTCCGTCGCCGGGCACTCGGCGGGTTCTATGAAAGCGGATGTCGGATGCAATTCATTCAGGCGTGGAACTCGGGCCTGACACGCGCATGCTCCGCCGTTGCCGGCTTTCCCTGGGCGTTAAGCGTGATTCGCTTCGGTCACCGAGCTGTGACCAGCGAATGGGTAATCGCATGCACCGTGAGCGCAACTCGATTCTGCACCCCCAGCTTGCGTAACAGTTTGGCGACGTGAGCCTTCACCGTTCTTTCTGTGATCCCGAGAACGGCGCCGATTTCTTTGTTGGCCCGCCCGGCAACCAGCAGTTCCAGCACTTCTTTCTCGCGATCAGTAAAGACGACGCGGCCGGCGGGAAAGATTTTTCCGGGAGACGAACTAACCCGCTCGATGAACATCGAAAGCACACGCCGCGGCGCCCATACTGAGCCCTCATGCACGCTACGGATGGCCTGGGCGAACTCGCCGGCAGTGGCAGCCTCATCAACGTAGCCTTTCGCGCCCCCTGCTACAGTTTTGAGGATCGTCTCGTCGTCGCAGCCTATGCCCGTGGCTATGATTCGGAGATCGGGCCGAAGCGCCTTCAATTGGGCGATCAAATCGAAGCGGTTCTGCGAGCCATGGCCGCCAAGCAGGATTAAATCGATATTCTTTTCGGTCGCGAGTTCGGTCACCGTAACCGCCTGAAGCTCCAAATCAGGCTCGCAATCGAACAGCGTGCGAAAGCCGATGAAACGCAAAGGGTCGCTCTCAACGACCGCAACCCGGATCGCAGGCTTTCTGGCGGGGGCAGGTTTCATGCTTCCTCCTGAATCTCTGGAGCATAACTCTTTGACGCGCAGTTACAAGGTAATGTTTTGGTTGGGGTCTAGCCCCAAAGGACATGGCCCGAAGAACATGTTGGTTTCAGTGTGGAAGGTAAGGTTGGCCGGGTGGCAGTAGATTCTCAAGACGTTATACCTGGATCGGCGCGGCGAGTGGCCCAGAGATGCCGGGTGGCCCATTCAAGCGCCGCGGTTGCGCTTGAGTGGGGCAGTAATCACTGAACATACCGCTCAACTACCCCACTCAACGAACCACGCGTTGAGCGGGCCACCAACCGGGGTCCCCGGCGACAGCCGCGCTTTCCGTTGCGCAGGCAACTCCGGAGTCAAGCGGCACATCAAAGTTGCTGTCCTAAGTCGCACGGTATGCAGGGGAGCCGGCTTGGGCTAAGGCGTGTGCGTTGGAGGAGCCATGAAACCGTTGGGAACCGTTGTTCGCGTTAGTGTGGTAGTTGCGTTACTTGCCGTGATTTCGCTTTGGGCCACACCAGCCCACGCTATCGGCCCTTTTAGTATTAGCCTGCAATTTCCGGGCTCAACCTGCAGTACTGAGCCGTGCCCGTTCGGTGGATATAACGGGAACTCTTATGTGTGGGGTCCGGAAACGGCCGCAACCTTCAAGGGCATATCGGAAGAGTTAAGTTTCACCCACTTTACCGACATCACCACCGTCAACCTGATGCAAATGGCGGCGGCGAAGCAGGTGATTCCCACGGCGGTATTAACGGTCAATTTGAACGGGAACGCGGAAACCACGATCCAGATGAATAATGCCCGCGTGAAATCGGTGCGAGAGGCGACGGATATCTTCTCTAACAATGGCGGCATTCCCGTGGAGATCGTGACCTTCGCTTTCAGCAGTGTCAACTATACTTTCCAGCCGCTGACGCCGACCGGCCAGAAGGCTGGCCCTCCCGTGAGCTATTCCGTCACTTTCAAATAGCCCATCTTCGAACCAAAGAGAGTAGTTGGACAGGTGGCCCAGAGTTGGCGCGGTTTGTTCAGTTCCATGACATCCTTTACACAATGTCTCCGGACATCCTTTACACTCCCGGCGGGTGGCCCATTCAAGCCCCGCAGTTGGGCTTGAGTGGGGCAGTCCCATACTCGGCGGAGCGGGTGGCCTCGCCCTCATCTTTGTGCCTGAGCGGAACCGTTCCAAACTCGAAACTTGAAACTTGAAACTTCGAACAGCGCTCTACCGATAATCCCCCGGCTTCAGCCCATGCTTGTGCAGCTTGTACTGCAAGGTTGACTTGGGAATCTTCAACGCCGCCGCCGCTCCCTTCGGTCCTCCCACCACGCCTTTGCTCATGGTGAGTACCTTGATGAGGTGCGTGCGCTCCACCTCCGAGAGTGCCGTAGGAGCCGGCTGCGCCTCGACCTGGCCGATATCGAGCAGCGGCTCGATGTCGTGCCCGCTCACCTGCTTGCCGCTGTAAACAATCACCAGGCGATTCACCACGTTGCGCAGCTCCCTGACGTTTCCCGGCCACGCGTGCCGCTTAAAGGCCGCGATGGCCGCGGCGGAGTACACCGGCGCGGTTCGATGCGTAGCCAGCGCCTCAGCTTCGGTCAGCCGATAGAGCAGCGGCTCGATCTCTTCCGCGCGCTCGCGCAGCGCAGGGATGTGGAACGAAATGGCGTTCAGCCGATAGAACAGGTCGGGACGAAAATTTCTTTCGCTCAGCGCTTTCTTCAGGTCGCTATTGGTGGCCGCAATCACCCGGAAGTCGGCTTCAATCGGGTGACTGTCGCCCACCCGCTCGAAGCGCCGGTCCTGCAACACGTGCAGCAGCTTGGCCTGGAGCTGCGGCGGCAGCTCCGCGATCTCATCCAGGAAAATCGTGCCCCCGGCCGCCATTTCAAAGCGTCCCACGCGCCGCGCGTCCGCCCCGGTGAAAGCCCCTTTGGTGTGGCCGAACAACTCGCTTTCAAACAGCGTCGCCGCCAGCGACGGGCAGTTGACCTTCACGAATAAAGCATTGCGCCGCGAACTCAGATGATGGATGAAGCGCGCGATGTAATCCTTGCCGGTGCCGGTTTCACCCGTCAGCAGCACGCTGGCATCGCTGTCGGCCACGACTTCGATCTCGCGCATGATCTTCCGCATGGCCGGGCTGCAATAGAAGAAGTTGTCCGGCCGGTAGCGCGTGTCCGCATGTCTCAGCAGATAATCTTTCTGCTGCTGCAAACTGGCGTTCAGCTCCACCAGCTTGGTGTGGGCCATCATGTTATCGACCGCCACCGCCACTTGCCCTGAAAGCTCCGCCAGAAACTCCTTGAGTTCGCCGAGGTTCTTGGGCGTCTGGCGAAACGAAAAGTGCAGCGACCCCAGCACGTCGCTGCGCACGATCAGCGGAAATGCCATGGTCGCGCCCAGTCCGGCGGCCTTCATCAACCGAATCGTGTGCCAGTGCGTGTAGGCCGACATATCGGGAATGATCACCGGCTGGCGCGAGAGAATGACCGCCCGCGCCACCGGTCCCTCTTCGAGCGAGCGCGGGCTGTCGTCCATGCTCTTCACCGAGACGCCCTCGGCGCTGGCGAACCAGCGCAGCATCTTCGACGCCGAGTCGTAGATGTTGATGCTGAAGCGGTCGTAGGCCACTAGCTTGCGAATCTCCCTGGCTAAGGCGTGAAAGAGATCTTCGCGGGTGGTCTGGTTGATGATGGCATTGTTGACGTCGAGCAGGAGCTTGTAGCGGGTCCCCGAGTCCCACAGGGTTCGCGACGAGCTTGACTGCGCCTTCGCGGCAGACAATGACTGCGCCTTCGCGGCGACGGAATCGCCGTCAAGCTGATCCAAGAAAATCTCCTCGCTCGAAACAAAGCTGTATGTGTGTTTTTATCGCGAAGTCGGCTTCGTGGCAAGCCCACTATTGGGCTCGTTTAATAAATTTCCCAATATTGGGCTTGCACCGCTATGGCCGGGTAGTGTCCTAAAGACTCTTCAATCAATGACTGGTTCCTACCTGAAGAAACACTACAAACAACTCGATACTCCGCCGGAAAGTTTCCCTAGGTGCGTACACTCAAAGATCATTTCTCGTGTACCCGGTCAGGATTGTAGGAGCAGCCACTCCCGCTGCTCGGAGATCCACACCATCTACACTTGGTCCCGCTCCCATGTTTGTGCTTCTTGGATGGACTATTTGGGCAGCCGCCCCCATAACTGAGTGATCCGCAATACACGCATTTCTTTTCGTCTCCTTCGTGTTCATGATGCTTGTGCGGACTATGAGAACACCCAGACCCGTAGCTTGGCGAGTTGCAATACTTACAATTGCTCATTGTTCGCTCCCGTTAGCCTCGAAAGGCGCAATTCTTAAATAAAGACTTCCTTGTTCTTATCGGATTTCAAGTTGAGATCGACTTCGGTGCCAAAGAAATACAGCCCGGCAAGATTAGATGTGTTCAACGGCCCCTTCAAGATTTCCCTCTTCATTGCGTCAATAACTGCCTGGTTGTATCCGGCAATGGCAAGAATTGGTCTGGGCTCGACGTCCTGAATCTCTACGGAAGCTAGAGAAGAATTTTCAATGATTTTTAGTCTCTTCTTTACACGAATTACGTCATTGTAAGTGCTTACAAGTTGCCCCTTGTAGTTTTGAGCGAAGGCGACATACTTTGCGATCTGCTTGTTGATCTCGTCTGAATAGAGCCTCTGGTCAAAAATCTGCTTCAGCTCGACAAAGACGAGAGCTTTTCGATTCTTGTCATAATTCGCCAGATCAATTCTCGTGTTGCCACCGTTTGATCTCGTGGTGCCGTCTTCTGAATCAGCCAGATCCCCAGAATCGAAAAAGGCAATCTCCGCATCGAGCAGGGTGTTCCTGTTGCTTGCCACCAGTCTGGACTGGATTTGCTTTTCTTCCCCCGCGTAGCGCGCAATATTCTGCTTCACGCGCAGGAAGTTCTTTTCCTCTAGAATCGACGAGACAAAAAGATTACAGGTTGGCTGGCTGACCGCAATATCGTCCCCGGCAGGAAGTGCATCGACGTATTCGGGCGAATGGGCGCCGATGAGATACTTATAATGCACCTTGCAAACGACTTCCGTCCCCCGCAGGCATATTCTCAGCAGGTTCCCCATCTTGCAGTAGACGCTTAGATAGTTTCCCCTGACCTGAATATTGATGTCCCTGTCTTCATGGGAAAGCTTCACAAGTTTATCCCACCAAGGATGATTTTTCGATGCGAGTTCCTCGACCAGCGGATGTTCTACTGTAAGATGTTCAATCTTTTTCTCCATTGCCACACCTCTCCCTATTAAGTCAGGATGAAAGTTTCGCCATCCTTTAATGTCATTACGTTGTCAAAATTCTTTCTGAAACCCTCTGCGTCTTCGGTATGAATCGGAACCAGCATTTTCGGCTTCAAAGCCGCAGCCAGATCTTGCAGGTCCTTCAATGGCGCATGCCCGCTCGTATGCGCGTAGACGAAGTTGACTGCCGGGTCGCTGCGGCAGGCGGAGATTTTGTCACTGCCGAAGTAGTCGGCGTGGTTTCCGTCGAGATAGCCGAGCCACTGCGAGTAGATGACGTTGACGGGGGCTGCGGCGTTCTTGAATTCATCAATGAGGCGAAAGCTGGACATCTTGCCGAAGTAGAGAAACGATTCGGGAGTTGCGTGTAGTTCCTCACGCTTGACCCTGTGGCGATAGAGTCGCTTTCTGAAATCTCCAAAGTAGTCTGGGTTGGCCTTGAGCCTTTCGTCCTGACTGTGAGTGGCGAAAACTCTTATCTCGGGCCAGTCCATGGCGGGCGTGTTTTGAGTGATCTGCCGGAGTTGTTCGAGCACCCATGCGGTATAGATATCGATGACGAGGAGTTTGCCGGCACGTCTTGCACGCCCTATAGGCGGAGACGATGCGGTCGATGTTTTGCGAGGACGACAAGCAGGAACGAGATGTTCTTCTGTCTGTCGAATTGTCTGCAAAGATCTTGTTTTCGACCGCCTCCTCGTCAGGGAAAAGGTCGTTGTTGCGATGCAGCATCGTGCCTTCGAGGAAGATGAGATCTATTTCGCGAATCGGGCGCTTCACGAGATTTTCGAAGAGTATCCCTTTCCGGCCATGCGAGCGAGGTCCCCGCTGTAAAAAAGACGCTTTCCTTCAGCTTCGATGAGAAAGGCGTAGGCATCGGCAGCGGAGTGGTCGACAAGATATGGAGTGATTGTGAATTCTCCTATCACGAACGGCTCCCAGGCCTTGAAGTGCGGAAGTCGCGCTCATATTTGCTCTTGCCAAGAAATACCTGGGTTGCATCAATGAGATTCTTTCCCAGCCTGCCCATGTACACAGGAGTGTTCGGCGGGAGGCAGTTCATCAGGCCGAAGTGGTCCTGATGGGGATGGCTGATCAGAACGGCGTCTACCTTCAGCTGAGAGACATCCACGATCGGGCTATCGGCGCTGAGAGGGAAGCCCGACATCGAGAAGAATTCTGGTCTTGCCGGATGAGATCTGAATACAGGTTCCGCCGATTTCATGATTACCCTTGTAAACGAGGATTTCCATTGGTTCCAGCTACGAACATTCTATATATTCAAATCTCACGGCCAGAAGTTTACACCTTTGGCATTTATTTCAAAATAAAGTTCGTTAGTCCACCGCTGGCATGCTTTGGACAGCTCGGCGTCACTGTCGAAGAGGAGCCCGAGATGACGACGAGGCTCTGCAACGCAACGTCCACTGGAGCCTGCCGCGCATTATCGGACATAACATCGCCTTCGGATAACTGCAAAAAGCGGCTTTTTGCCTACCGCGATCAACTTGATACATCTCGGGAGAATCGATGCCGAGATAAGCCCTGCCAAAACAACTATTTACGTAACCACAATCAACCTCTGGCGCCGCCCTGAAAGCTCGGCCGGCGCCTTGGTCGTCAACCCCGTGTCCACCAGCAACCCCAACTCCGGCAAGGCTTTACGGAACCAGCACGATCTTGCCGAAAGCCCCCGGTTGCAAAACTTCCTGGTGCGCGCGCGCCGCTTCGGCCAGCGGCAGCTCTTTGCCCACGATAGGCCGCAGCGTGCCATTCCTCAGGCCCGCGTAAATTGCCGCATGTATCTCCTTTTCTTCAACTTCCGTTGCACCCCAAAGGGTAAAGGCGAGAATCGAGGCGCGGCGCGTCATCAGATCGCGCGGCGCAACCGTGACCTCGCCACGACTGCCGATAACCACCACGCGGCCACGGAAAGCCAGCAGTTTCAAGTCTTTACCGAGATTTACATTGGCGAGCATTTCGAGAATCACATCGACCCCTTTGCCGCCCGTAACCTTCATAATTTGTTCAAGATAGTCCGCTTGAGTATGGTTAAAAACGTGGTCCGCGCCTTGCCGTCTGACCAGTTCGAGCCCTTTTTCCGTACCCGCCGTGCCAAGCACGACCATGCCCATGGCGTGTGCAATCTGCACGGCGGCGATCCCGACCCCGCCACTGGCTCCATGAATCAACAAGGTTTCGGCAGCACGGGCTTGCGCAATGTGGACGAGCGCGTGGTACGCGGTGCCGTATGGCACCCACACCCCTGCCCCCTCCGGGTAGGTAATCTTCTCGGGAAGCGGATGCACCTGATTCTCAATGGTTAGCGCGTATTCCGCGTATGCACCGGAGATTGTCTTGCCGACATAAATGCGGTCGCCCGGCTTCACGGTCTTCACGCCTTCGCCAACCTCCGCGACGACTCCCGCGCCATCGGAGCCGGGGATATACGGCAACGGCGGCTTGATGGCATAAGTGCCGTTGCGCATGTAGGTGTCATATGGGTTGACACCGGCGGCGTGGATGCGGACGAGTACCTCGCCGGCGGCAGGACTCGGGGTGGCGACTTCCTCAAACTTCAGAACTTCGGGACCGCCGAACTCGTGAACACGAATAGCTTTCATAATTCAGTCTCCAAACCTCGCTCTGCGATAATCCACTTCTCTCAGATGATGATGCGCGCTCTGCGCCGTTTTGCCTTGCTCCACCTTCTTTGCGAAAGACACTCTAGCACAGTGCCCCTTTGCCTACCTGCTTGCCGCAATTCCGACTGATTCAACCGCGTCGGCGATCGCTCTCGAGTGCCGCGGCTACAACTCGCGCGCAAAGTGCGAGAGAATGAGCGCCGGCGTCGGGATGTCCAAGGCTGCGCGCCGGGTGTGAACGGGCGCGTCCCAATTTCGGAGTAAGTTGCGCGGTAGCCTCGGCGGCGGCCATCGCCGCATCCGCCGCCTTCCTCCATGCGGTGGCCAGCGGCTGACCTTTACCAACTTCGTTGCCCAATGTAGTCACAAACGGGTCCAATGAATCCACCAGGGTCTTGTCACCCACCCGGGCGCGCCCAAGGCGCACGATGGCATCGAGCGCGGCCTTCGCTCCTTTGGCAACCGCAGCAGACGTGATTGCAACTTCGTCGCTCAACGACTGGCTCCAGGTGCGCAGAGCCAGTCCCCACAATGCACCGGAAGTACCACCCGCGCGGTCGGCCCAGGCATTGCCTGCCGCAGCCAGCACGCTCGCGGCACCGGCGCCTGCCGCCACGCCTTTTTCCGCCGCCTCGGCGGAAGCGGCTGAACCACGGGTCATGCCCATCCCGTGATCGCCGTCTCCTGCCAAGGCATCGATTCGGCCGAGTTCCTCCTCGGCGTCCCGCAATGCCTTGGCGATGCTTGCGATGAGGCCGGCGATGCATTCGCCGTCCTCGCGGGATGGGGCTGATGCGGCGCCGAATACAACCGCACCCTTTTCTTCTTCGGAAAAGGCGGGAGCCGGTTCGGCGGCAACGATTGCGCCGCGACGCAAAACCGGCGCGTCGGAAGGAGCGCACCAGAATTTTTCGAGCTCGTCGTCGAGCCACGTCAGCGTCAGTGAGCAGCCGGCCATATCGAGGCTGGTTACAAATTCGCCGACTTCAGGCTCGACAAGCGTGAGTCCCGCCTTCTTCAACGCTGGCTCAATGCCGGTCCAAAGGACAAAAAGCTCCTCATATTTTGTGCAGCCAAGCCCGTTCAATACAACTGCCACCCGCCCGCTTGCCCCAGCCGGTCTTTCGGAGACTAAGCGGTTGACGAGCATGGTCGCCAAGCGAGAGGCGGGAAGAATTGCGTCTTCGCTGATCCCCGGCTCGCCGTGAATACCAAGGCCAATCCCCATCCGTTGCGGAGGCACGGTAAACAAAGGCTGCGCCGAGCCGGGCAGAGTACAACCGGTGAAGGCGACGCCGAAAGAGATGGTGCGGGTGTTGGCGCGAGCGGCCACGCGTTCGACTGCGTCGAGATTGAGTCCGGCTTCGGCGGCGGCGCCGACGATCTTGAAGACCACCAGATCGCCTGCAACCCCTCGACGCAAATTCGACTGAGAGGCGGGAGCACTGGCGACGTCGTCGGTAACAGCCAGCATGCGCACATCAATGCCCTCGGAGATCAAGCGCTCGGCGGCCAGCCCGAAATTCATGACATCGCCCGCATAGTTGCCGAAGCCGAGAATAATGCCTCCTCCGCGGTGCGCAAGACGAGCCACGTGGGCGATGAAGTGCGCCGACGGGGAGGCGAAAACATCACCCGCGACCGCGGCGTCGGCGAGTCCCGGACCGACAAATCCGGCAAAGGCGGGAAAATGTCCGCTGCCACCACCAATGACAAGGGCTACCTTGCCAACAGGCGTAGCCGTCGAACGAACGACACCCCCGGAAACGGCTCGCACGGTGCGAGCATAGACAGCACTAAAACCGGCGATGGCCGTGGTGGCAAAGACCTCCGGATCGTCATAGATGCAAGTCACGGGTATCTCCTCGAATCAGCGTGGCAGTATGCTTTTGAGATAGTCGCGGTTCATGGCACTCACCGCGAGACCATCCCCGCCGTAGTGCTCGCAGAGGAATGCGCTATTAAAACCGCATCCAATGGCCATGCCAACGGCAACGCGATAGTTGATCAAGCCAAGAGCAAGCGATGTCGGATAGCTGACAATGGTGTTCGTTGCCTTGTCCTCTATGCGGATGTAGTTCTTGACATGCCAGTACTTGGCAAAAGGCACAACCTTCTCCACCATCGTGAGCCAGTGCTCTACCGGCCGATGAAGGCGAATGAGATTGCCTAAGTCGGCATTGATACCGACGTTCGGAAGATCGACGTCGGTCACGAAGCGCACGGCGTCATCGGCAGTTCCGATATAGGTGTCCTCGTACATCTCCAGCGAAACTTCGATGCCAACCTCGGCGGCGTGCTCGCCCAGTTCGCGGATGCGCGCCACTGCCTTGTTTCGGATGGCGGGATCGTCGGGGTTGCGCTCGCCATCGACGGTCCAGAACCAGAGCGCGGCTTTTTGCGCGGCGGTGAGGGGTCCGAACAGGCCGAAGGAAACCGCCTTTGCCCCGACTTCCGCGGCGGTCTCGATCACCCGATGGCTGTAGCGCAAGTACTCGTCGCCGAGTTTGGGATCGATGACACTGCGGCGCGAGGTCGAGATGGCTGGAACGGTAAGTCCCATCGACTTGGTCAGGGTCATGAACTCGCGGAGGCGCTCCGGGCTGAGATCGGCGAGACGCAGCCAGCTATCGGTGGGATCAAGTTCGGTGAAGCCGGTGTCAACTACCTGGCTTAGCGTTGCCGCCCATTGCTCCGCCGTCTGCTCCTGAACCGAACTCCCGTCGGGAAGGATGCCGGGGAAATTAATCATCGCCGCGGCAATGGGCCAGTTACTGCGATTGAATGGCTCAGCATTCGTCGCTTCTGTCATTGGTTGGATCTCCAATTCATTGCTTTGGGACGTGGTTTCCATGCATACGTTCACCCGGCGGCCTGTCTGGTGGAGACGGTAATAAGTGTAACGCATCGCGCTTGAGAGCATCACCGATGGTTCGCGTATAGAGGGGCTAAAAAATACCGGCCAGGTCATTCGTTTGCAGGAGGGGGGAGCTGAGTGAAGCTGGCAATCTCAGGCAAGGGCGGAGTTGGCAAGTCCACGGTAGCCGGAACGCTAGCACGTCTCTATGCGGCTGATGGACAGCGGGTGCTGGCGATCGACGCCGATCCTGACGCTTGCCCGTATGCGTCGGAGGAGGCGAAGAACAGCATCGGCGCGGCGAGCAAGCCTCCAATCAGGCTGGTGAAGATCGGGCCCGCGGAGCGTGAGGTCGCGGTGGGAAATGAGACGGTAATGTTCCGGCACGAAAAGACATTTGTCCATCCCACGGCTATAGCAATCGCCTTTTCTGACGCCGAGCCGCTGTCTGAACTTTCGCATAGGATTGCGGAGGCTCGCGGTTATTGTTTGGATAGAGTGGGAGAGAAGCTCCGGCTGGACCTGATCGCGGTGGACAATATCAGCGAGGAAGTGGCGCCGTTTGTCGCACTCGTAAAGACGGCGGCCGGGTCCACTGGCATGGGCGTGATCCTGCGAAGCACAAATCTCGAAGCCATCGAAGCAGGCCTTCAAGTGCTCGAAGGTCAGCGGCCGTTGATCCATGCCGCGACGCCGGCCAATGCCGAGAAGGTTGCTGCCCTGGCTCTCAAGTACCGCTGCCATACGGGAGCAGGAAGGTAAAATCACTCTTGTTGTTAAAGAACGAAACACGGAACTATGCATCGTAGACGTAGAGCCGGGCCACCACTCGAAGCCCGCGCTCGGCCTGGCCGTGGATATTGGGACCACTACCGTCGCGGCGCAGGTGATTGATCTGAACGATGGCCGCGTGCTCGCGACGCGAACCTCCTATAATCTCCAGATCCACCGGGGCGGCGACGTCATCAGCCGCATCGACTATGCGCGAACGGAAACCCGCTTGAATGAGTTGCGCCAGATGATAGTTGACACCATCAATAGTCTGGTCGTGGAAATCGGAAAAGCACTGGCGATAGAGGTGCGGGAAATACAAGCAGCTTTCGTCGTGGGAAACACCACGATGATTCATCTGTTCCTCGGCCTTCCGCCGTGCTACATTCGCGAGTCGCCCTACGTTCCGACTGTCAATCCGGTGCCGGCATGTCCGGCGCAGGAAGTCGGCCTGGATATTCATCCGGAAGCGGTTGTCGAGTTTGCGCCGGGGGTTGGCAGTTACGTCGGCGGCGACATCACCGCGGGCTTGCTGGCAACCGATCTGCCGAACCAGACCGATCAAGTAAATTTATTCCTCGACATTGGCACGAATGGCGAGATCGTGATCGGCAATGCGGAGTGGATGGTCTGCTGTGCCTGTTCGGCCGGTCCCGCTTTCGAAGGCGCTGGAATCAAGTGCGGAATGCGCGCCACCGAGGGCGCAATTGAACGCATCGAGCTTGGCAGTGTTCCGCCGCGTTACCAGGTGATTGGTGGAGGCAAGCCGGCCGGTATCTGCGGCTCCGGTTTGATCTGCCTGATAGGAGAGCTGTTTCGGATGGGCGTGATTGATCAGTCCGGCCGATTCCGAAACGACTCTCGCAACTTTGTCGTGGAAACGGCAACCCGCACGGCCAATGGCGAGGACCTGTCCATAACAGAAAGCGATCTTGAGACCCTAATCCGCACGAAAGCTGCGATTTATGCGGCTTGCTCGCTGATACTAAAAAACGTAGGACTCGATTGGAGCGCCATATCGAGGGTTTATATCGCCGGGGGGTTCGGCCGCTATATTCAGGTCGCGGATGCCATTCTCATCGGTCTGCTGCCGGACCTGCCCCTCGGACGCTTCAGTTATATTGGGAACTCGGCTCTGACTGGCGCCTTCATTGCCCTGCTAACCCGTGAGCATCGCCGCAAACTGATGGAAATCGCCGTTCGAATGACTTATTTGGAGCTTAGTTGCGATCCGCAATATATGGACAACTATATTCAAGCCATGTTTTTGCCGCACACCGATTTGGCGCAGTTCCCAAACGTGGCAAAACTGATGGCAAACCAAAGGAGAGCTGCTTTATGAAAAGTCTTTTGCAACGAATCGCCCAGGGAGAAATTCTCGTCTCCGACGGTGCCATGGGCACGTTTCTTCAGGCAAAAGGATTGGCTGCCGGCGAGTGTCCTGAATCATGGTGCATTTCACATCCTGATGTCGTGAAGGAAATCGCCGTGTCTTACCTCAAGGCCGGGGCTGACATCGTAGAAACCAACTCGTTTGGAGGTACTTCCTTAAAACTGAAGCCGTATGGCCTGAACGAAAAGGCTCGGGAAATCAACCGCGCGGCCGCGAGTTTGGCAAAGCAGGCAATAGGGGCAACCGGTTACGTCGCAGCTTCAGTGGGACCGACAGGTCACATTGCGGAAGAGGAGGGCGGTGAGATTACTTCCGCGCAATTCTACGAAACCTTCGCCGAGCAGGCCCTGGCCCTGGCGGAAGGAGGAGCAGACGCAATCTGCGTGGAGACGATGTCCTCGCTGGCGGAGGCCGTTCAGGCCATCAAGGCCGCCAAGGAGAGCACAAAACTGCCGGTCATCTGCACCTTTACCTTTGACCAGAAGCCCCGAGGTTTTTTCACCATGATGGGTGTGACTCCGGAGCGGGCGGCTGAGGGAGCCGCGGCGGCGGGAGCCGATATCGTTGGCGCCAATTGTGGCAACGGCATCGCCAACATGATTCAGATCACCAGGCGCATGCGCGCGGCATTGCCGGCAATTCCCATCATGATCCAGGCCAATGCCGGCATACCCAAGGTCGTGGACGGCAAGACTGTATTCCTGGAGACTCCGGAGTACATGGCATCCCAGGTGAAAGAGCTGATCGATGCCGGCGCCAACATTATCGGCGGCTGCTGTGGAACTACGCCGGTCCACATTGCCGCCATGGCGAAGGTGGCACGCGCGTTATCCAAAGCTACGCAATAATCGAGGACTCGACACGGAAGCTGCACAGCCCAGCATTGGGATCAGGGCTCATCCGCCAGCCGACGGAATGACACCAGATCCCAAGGCCTGTATGTGAAGCAAGTACGTTCACGATCGGGGAGAAACGGCACGGTAGAGTTTGTGACCGATATGTATATTCTTGCAAATTTCGCTTCAACAGGTGCCAAACTATTCAGAGTAGGATGCATAGATTGGGTTTATCTTCGTGTTTTCGTAGTGGCGTACCTCGGTGTTTTTCTTCTTCCAGTCCGGGGTAACTCACGTGAAGACGCGGCTCTTGGTTGCTTGACGGATTTAAGCGGGACTCGTATATGAGCATATTGAAGAAGGTGCACAGTAGTGTTTTCCTATTTCTGGTATTCCTCTTAACTTGCACCCGAGTGGCCGTCACACGCATTATTCCCTCATTCTCAGAGAGACAGGGACATGGTGCTAAGGTTGACGAGTCCCGCTTTCCGTCATACGCTTTGGCATTCCGGTATACCAATATGGCGATCCGTTCCGGGACGAAATTCCCTGCCGATTCGGTTGAGAGATATGGCGCTCCGGTTCTCGCCGTCTGTGGTTTCTCTGGATCGGGCAAGACAACCCTGTTAGAGGCCGCGATACCGCACCTTGTGGCGCGTGGTCTTTTTGTGGCCGCGGTCAAACACGACGCCCACGGCGTTGTCGCGGACACGCCGGGCAAGGATTCCGACCGGCTCTTTCGCGCCGGAGCTTCCATCGCATTGCGCGGACCCGATCAGCAATTCCATCGACGAAATGCTGCGGCGGCCTTATCCCTATCTGCCACGCTCGCTTGGCTGGCATGCGACCATGATCTGCTCCTAGTGGAAGGGCACAAGGACACTCCGCTTCCGAAATTCTGGCTGGAAGACTCTGCCCACACTGCCGCTCCCGATAGCGTTACCAACGTGGTCGCGACTCTGCCCTGGGACAACCCGAGACTTGCGACATTTCTGGGTTATCTCGATTCATGGCTACCCAAGCGCTGGAATGAACGACCGCTTTATCGCGGCCTGTTGATCGGCGGCAAAGGCTTACGCATGGGTTCGCCAAAACAGTTATTGAAGTTTGGACACCGGCATCTCGGAGAGATTGCAGCCTCCGCGTTGGCGACGAACATGGGGTCGGCTGCTATCGTGGCGTTGGGTGCAGGTGAGCTTCCGCACCCGCTTGAGAACTTGCCGCGGCTGGCCGATTGTGCTGGATTTGAAGGTCCTTGTGCAGGACTCGTCGCCGCTCATCGGTGGGCTCCGGAGGCAGCTTGGATCGTGGCCGCATGCGATCATCCATGGTTACGGCCGGCAACTATAGATTGGCTTTCCTCGCAGCGGCGACCAGGCACATGGGCCGTCATTCCTCGCCAGGAGGATGGACATCCCTGCCCCACGCTTGCGCTCTATGAACCGCAATCACTGGAGGCCCTGGAGCGCATCGCACGTGAACATCCAGGACGCGATGCGCGCTTGGCGATACTGCTGGACCACAGCCGCACCCTGGTTGTGAGCCCGCCTCCAGAACACGCCAGAGCCTGGAGGTCTGTTAATACGCCTGAGGAATTCAGCAGCGAAGCTCTGCTTGACGCTGAAACCGGCCCTGCTGCCCCCGATCGGGATTGATAGGCCATGTGATGTGCCCCCCGGAAATTGAACCAGCCTGAATGAGAGTTCTCCGGCTAAACTGGCCCACTCTGGCCAAGCGAGGAGAACGAAGCCTTGAAGAAAAGCCGATTCACCGAAGAACAGATTGTGGGGGTTTTGCAGGAGTCCGAGGCGGGCATTCCGACACCGGAACTGTGCCGCAAGCACGGGGTGAGCCAGCAGACGTTTTACCGTTGGAAAGCGAAGTACGGCGGGATGAGCGTGAGCGAGGCGCAGCGGTTGAAGCAGTTGGAAGAGGAAAACCGCAAGCTGAAGCAGATGGTGGCCGACCTGATGCTGGACAAGCCGGCGTTGCAGGCGGTGCTGTCAAAAAAGTGGTAGGCCCGCGGGCTCGGACCGAGGCGGTGGGGGTAGCGCGCGCAGCGGTTGCGATCAGCGAGCGGCGCGCTTGCGGGCGGTTGTTGGTGGTGCGCGGAACGTGCCGGTACGAGGCCGTGATTCGCCAGTCGAACGACGAGTTACGGCAGAGGCTGCGCGAGTTGGCGATGGTGCGGCGGCGCTTCGGTTACCGACGACTGCACGCCCTACTGCGACGGGAGGGCTTGGCCGTGAACCACAAGCGCGTCTACCGGCTCTATGTCGAAGAGAAGCTGTGGGTGCGGAAGCGTAACCGCAAGCGGCGCATCGCCGTGCCGCGTGCGCCGATGCTGATGCCGAGCGCCGTCAACCAAGTATGGTCGGTGGACTTCGTGGCGGACGCGCTGGCTTCGGGGCGCCGCTTTCGTGCGCTGAACATCACCGACGACTACAGCCGCGAAGCGCCGGCCATCGAAGTCGATACCAGTCTGGGTGGCGTACGGGTCGCGCGAGTGCTGGATCGGCTGAAGATCGAACGCGGTCTGCCCCGACAGATCCGCTCCGACAACGGCCCGGAGTTCATCAGCAAGGCAGTCGAGCGGTGGGCTTATGAGAACGGCGTGGACTGGCACTTCATCGAGCCTGGCAAACCGATCGAGAACGCCTATGTGGAAAGCTTCAATGCCCGTTTCCGCGACGAGTGTCTGAATGAAAACTGGTTCATCGGCCTGGGCGACGCCCGGCAGAAGATCGAGGAATGGAGGCAGGATTATAATCAGCAGCGTCCGCACAGCGCCCTGGGCTACCGGACCCCCGAGGAGTTCGCGCAAGCGGCGACCACGAGTCGTGGAAAAGACGGCGGCAGGGCCGCCTTGAAAAACGCTTCGCGTTTCCCACTTTCCCACAGCTCCGGCGACTGTCGAATTCAGCACATCTATGCTGTCCAACCCACCGGAACTCTCGTTATGACTGGTTCAAAAACGGGGGGCACATCAGAATAAACATATTAAGAGCTGCTTGACTCACTTCGCTCTCCCAAAGATGACCGTTGGTTATTTGGGTGAAAATCGGGCGATCCTCTTCGGGAAATCGATACTGTCGATGCACATGCCAAGCGAGCATGTCTGCCGCTTGTAAGGCAACTATATCTTTATCATCTCTGAATATTGGAGTATTGCCCATCATGGTTTTATAAGGCTCAGGCACAACCGAAGCTAATTTTGAGTACTACTGCAATGCCTGCGGTCCTAGCCCGCTTTATGCATGAAGGCTCCATAAGTGGTTTTCGGAGGGACGAGGTTGCGGTGATGGCGTGGATGGCAGCGTGAAGCGTCCAGTGCTGCGGGCTGTGTGGATCACTTGTGTGTCTGAACTGGGCAGCCGCGAGCTTTTCGGGTACAGTGTTTCCCTACCTGCTGTTTGCGTAACCTGGAAAAAATGTTTTGAAGGAAAGAGCGGCCCGGCTATCCCGGCGAGGCTCCGAGCGCCAGTGCCACTCGCCGGAAGGTAGGTAGAAACGGAAAAGACGTGGGCAGGTGCACGACCACGCGGCGCACCGAGACCAGCACCCGGGCGCCCAGCTTCAGCAATCGTTCGCGGAGCATCCAGACTTGAGCTTGTGCGCAAGCGGTACCCGTGGCCCGCAGCCGCAACTCTTGCAGCAGCACGTAAGCGGCGGCGGTCAGCAGCACCCGGAACTGGTTGGCCCAGAAATCGCTGCAACTGGTGCGGTCGATCTGTAAGTCGTGCAATTCCTTGATCCTGTTCTCGATTTCGCCGCGCTGGCAATAGACCTTCTCGTAAAGGAACTGCGGACTCTGTTTCAGGTTGGTGATAACGAAGCGCGGGTTATCTTTCGGCTCTTTGCCCTCGGCCCGCACCACCTCGGCCTTGATGATCATGCGACGTTGTCGGGGCCAAGTTCGGGCCGCATAGTTCGCTTCACCATAGACGTGCTCGGTCTGGCCACTCTGACGCGAGAGCCTGCGAGCTTGCCGCGTCGCCCGCTTGGCCTTGCGCTTCAACACCGCATTGTTGGCCATCGCCACGACATACTCAAGGTTGGGCTCGGCATCCAGAAACGCCAGCAACTCGGGATGCGCAAAGCCACCATCGAGACGAACCCGAAGCTGTACGCCGGGGAAGAAGTAGCGAATCAACTGCGTCAGTCGGCGCAGAATCCCCACCGCTCCTACCGCCGCCGTCGCGTTGCCGGGACGCAGCACGGCGGCGCACAGATACTGCTCGGCTTCCTCATTGAAGCTGACAAAACCCATCACCGGCAGGTAGCACCAACAATCGTAGTGGCCATTGAAGAACGTTAACTGCTGCGCGCCGTGCGTCGGATCATCGGTCGGGTCGAGATCGATGGTGACGCGATGAGCACGACCCCGCAACCGCTGGGCATGGCGCTGGATCACGCTGGCGGCCAGCGCCTCACTTATGCCATAGAGCTCCTTCGGGCCGACGGCGTTCTCAAAGCGCGACAACGTGGCCTGCGAAGCCAGATCGCGGCCCGTGACCGGGTCGCGGTCGAGCAACATCTTGTGAATGGGATCGGCGGCCAGACGGGCCGAGTCGTTGGCGTCCGGATAACCGCAGGCAATCGAGAACACGCGCTGCGCCAGCAACTCGCGCACGCTATGATCGACCTTGCCCGCTTGCCGTGCGTCGCGCAGACATCCAGCCAGACCGTCGATCAATCGGTAGCGGCGATCGGCCGCCTTCAGCAGCATGGCTCCGCCATCGGAACTGCCCTGCCGCTGATCGAATTGGATTACGGCGGGCTTGGTAAACGTCTCGGGGAACAACAAACACGGTGTCGTGCTATCGTCAATCACGCGGAAGCCTCGTTGGTTGCTTCAACCGCTGTCTAGACAACATGTTTGTAGCACAACAGGCTTCTCGCGCCTCCAACTTCAAGAATTATCAGGGCTAGCGCGGAGATTGCCAATCCTGGTGGCATTGCGGTGGATGGTTTCGGCAATCTCTACTTCGCGGATTTGACGAACAACCGCATCCGCGAGGTGACGCCGGACGGGACCATTCATACCGTTGCGGGCACCGGGACCGCGGGGTACAACGGCGACAACATCCCGGCCACCAGCGCGGAACTGAACGCTCCCACCCGTGTTGTTTCCGACGCCGCAGGTAACTACTACATCGCCGATGAAGCCAACAACCGCGTCCGCAAGGTCACGCCGGACGGCACCATAACCACGGTCGCTGGCGGGGGCACCGGGTGCGCGTTACAGACGGACACTCTGGGAGACGGCTGTCCAGCCACCAGCGCGGTGTTATACAGGCCGGCCGACGTGGCTTTTGATGGTGCAGGCAACCTGTATATTGCGGACGCATTCAACGGCCGTATCCGCGAGGTGACGCCGGGCGGTACGATTACCACAGTGGCGGGTGGAGGCATGAGTTTCCCCGGCGATGGCGGCCCAGCCACGAGCGCACAGTTGCTTCAACCCACCGGGCTGGCTTTCGACAGTGCGGGCAACTTGTACATCGCGGATGCCGACAGCGGCCTCATTCGCGAGGTGACGCCGGCGGGCATCATCACCACCGTGGCAGGCAATGGGACGCAGGGCTACAATGGCGACAATCTCGCGGCCACCAGCGCGGAGCTTTTCGTCCCCAGTGGCGTTGCGGTGGATGTCGCCGGCAATCTCTACATCGCGGACCTAGGCAACGGCCGCGTCCGCAAGGTCACGCCGGACGGCACCATAACCACGGTCGCTGGCGGGGGCCCGGGATGTGCCCAGCAGACCGATAGCATAGGGGACGGCTGTCCGGCGGTGAACGCAGCTCTCAGCCCTGTCGGCGTCGCCTTAGACGCCTTGGGCAACCTCTACATCGCGGACGGCGGCCCCATTCACCGCATCCGCAAAGTGGATGTCTCCGACCCGCCCTCGCTCACCTTTGCCAGCACGAACGTCGGTGCGGCCAGCGCTGCGCAGGACGTTACTGCGCTGAACCTGGGCAACGCGCCGCTGACGGTGAGCCAGATCAGCACGACTTCTGGTTTTGCCTTGCAGGGACCCGATACCTCGTGCAGTGCAAGCAGCCAGACGCTTGCTCCGGCGGCAAGCTGCGTGCTCGGTATCGAGTTCACCCCGACAGAGAACGGCAGTATGAGCGGTAACGTCGTTCTGACCGACAATGCGCTGAACGCCAGCGACACCACGCAAACTATCGCATTGCAGGGCACAGCAACCCAGGGTACGCAGACGATCAGCTTCACGGTGCCAGCGTCGCCGGTGACCTATGGAGTCGCGCCAATTACGCTGAGTGCCACGGCCAGTTCGGGCCTCCCGGTGACCTTCAGCATCGTCTCTGGACCGGGAACGCTGAGCGGCAACACGCTAACGATTACCGGCATGGGAACGGTGGTGGTGGCGGTGGACCAAGTCGGCAATGCTAATTACGCAGCGGCGCCGGAGGTGCAGCAAGGCATCGTGGTCAACCCAGCTCCGCTGACGGTGACGGCCAACAACGTAGCGGTGGCCTTGGGTGCGCCGATTCCGGCGTTTGCCTACACAATCACGGGTTTCGTAAATGGCGACAGCAGCGCGGTAGTCTCCGGTACGGCGTCGCTGGCGACGACAGCGACGACAAGTTCGCCTGTGGGCGCCTATCCGATTACGTTCTCGGCCGAGAGCCTGATGGCGTCCGATTACACTTTCACGTATGTCGGCGGAGTGCTGGAGCTCTACAACACTTCGCTTGTGCAGTACCCGACGACGGCGTTGACTTGGGGGAGACAAGTAATCGGGGTATCCAATTGGTGCAGATTGGCTCTCGCGTGTTGACTCGGAACGCCGATTGACGAGGGACTCTCTCGATTACGCTGCAAAACCCAAAACGGTACGGCTTCACTCCGCTTTTCGATTGCGGATGCAACTCGGCGCGTGCAAAACGGCTTACGTGCAATACAGTTTAGGCGATTCAGGGCTGACAAGAGAGTTCCTGCTAAGGGGCTGAACGGTGAGCCGAACCTTTCGCCGAAGTTTGGCTTGACAATCATCCAGAGTTCCCGCCTAATACTCCTTCAGCTTGAATAATTGCCAGGGCCCCACGGTTTTCCCAAGGTTGCAGGTGCGCGTCCCTTTTGGGTGCGGCCAGCTTCTCCTGTTCATAGGTCCGTTGCTGTCGGAACAATTCCATTGATTTGGCCCAGAGATTCGACTCTCTGGTTGTGGACTTGTGGGCTCCTGAATCCTGGCGAGGTGCTTGAAGATGCCGAAGATGCCGATCCGCCCTCATACACGTTCCTGGTATTCGAAGGCATGGAACGCCGTTGCCAAAGATTTCCCTCGCGCAAAAACAACCGTCCGGGTCATCGCTCTCTGTGTGGTGACGCTGGCCCTGGGAGCAGTGTGGCTCACCTCGGCGCCGTCGGCGCATATCTGGAAGCTGAAGAGCTGGCGCGCTCTGTTCGGCAATCGGGTGAGTGGGAGTGTCGCAATGGGGAGCGCCGTGCGATCGCCGCAGGCCGAGGGTGGCGCCGCAGGCACTATCACCACCTTCAGCGTCACGGGTGCCGGCACGGGCATGTACCAGGGAACCCTTGCCACTTGTATCAACGCAGGGGGCACGATTAGCGGCCTTTACGCGGATAGCGCCGGCATGCTGCATGGCTTCGTGCGCGCTGCCGGAGGCAGCATCTTGACGTTCGACGCTCCCGGCGCGGGCACGGCAGCATCTCAGGGAACCATTCCCCTCAGCATCAACACGGCCGGCACGATCACCGGGACTTACCTTGATGCAAACAGTGCCTCTCACGGCTTTGTGCGTACCAGCAGCGGGACGATCACCACGTTTAACGCTTCGGGCGCGGGCACGACCATCTGGCGCGGAACCGTTCCCACAAGCATCAACGATGCGGGACAGATCGTGGGCTTTTACACCACGGGAGCCTGGACTACGGATAATACGGTGTATTACGGCTTCCTGCGCTCGGCCGACGGCACCTCGATTACTTCTATCATAGAACCGAACGCGGGTACTATCGTTGATCCTGACACCGGCCGGAAACAGGGCACGTCGGCTTATGCCATCAACGCGTCGGGAGAGATTGCCGGAAGCTATACAGATTCGAATATGAACCGGCACGGTTTTGTGCGCTCGAGCACGGGCACGTTTACTTCGTTCGACCCGCCAAACGCCGGCGAAAGCACCACCGGGAGCGGGGGCGGCGTGAACGGGACCCAAACACTCAGTATCGATACGGCCGGTGATGTCGTAGGTAGCTATACAGATACAAGTGGCCTACGTCATGGCTTTATAAGGCTTGCCAACGGCACGATTAGCGCTTTCGACGCTCCGGGCGCAGGCACCAGCCAGAGCGTGTTTTTAGAGGGGACGCCTTTCCTTGTCACGGATCCAGGCGGAAATTACCTTGCGGGCCTCGACACGGATTCAAACGAACTGATGCATGGTTTCGTCGGCCCGTTTGGTGGCACCGCCAGCAGCATCAATGTGCAGGGCGCGGCGGCATCCCTTCTCGGCCCATCTGGATACATGGGCGGCACCGGTGCGTTAGCGGTCAACACCTCAGGCATGGTCGCGGGAGCCTACTCGGACGCAAACGGAACGTTTCATGGCTTCCTGTTCACCCCTACGCCCGCCCTGACCGCTCAAACCATTACCTTCCCGGCACCGCCATCGCCGGTGACCTATGGAGTTGAGCCGATCACGCTCAGTGCCACGGCCAGCTCGGACCTTCCGGTGACTTTCAGCGTCATCTCCGGGCCGGGAAAGGTGAGCGGCGTCAATAACAGCACGCTCACCATCACCGGCGTGGGAACCGTGGTGGTGGCGGCGGATCAGGCCGGCAATGCGAGCTACAGTGCGGCGCCGGAGGTGCAGCAAAGCATCTTGGTCAGCCCGGCTGTGCTGACGGTGACGGCGATCAGCGCGGCGCGGGCGGTTGGAGCGGCGAATCCAACGTTTAGCTGCATGTCTCCGAGCTTTGTGAGCTGCACGATCAACGGCTTCGTGAATGGCGACACCAGCGCGGTGGTGTCGGGCTCGGCCACGATGGCGACCACGGCGACCACAAGTTCCCAGGTCGGGACGTACCCAATTACGTTCTCGAGCGAGAGTTTAACGGCAGCTAACTACACGTTTACCTTTGTTGGCGGAGTGCTGGAGATTTACAACACTGTACAGGCGACGGTGCCTCTATTGCTTGGGCTATCTCCGAGTACTGCGACGGTGGGCGGGGCGGGCTTTACGCTTACGGTGAACGGCGCGAACTTCACTTCGAACTCTGTGGTGCTGTGGAACGGCGCGGTGCGCGCCACAACTTACGTGAGCAGCACGCAGTTGACGGCCGCGATTCTTGCGCAGGACATTGCACAAGAATCGACCAGCCTGATTACGGTAGCTAACCCGTCACCGAATGCCGGCACCTCGCCGGCGCAGCCGTTGGCAGTGGTGAGCGCGACGCCGGTGGCAACAGTCACGGCCGTAACCGTCGTGGATGCGGCCAATGGCAGCGGCAACTATGTGGTGAGTTTGACGGGCACGGACTTTGTTTCCGGCTCGGCGGTGCAATGGAACGCGACGAGCCTGACGGCAAGTGATGTGAGTCCATGGCAAATCTCGGTGACGATCACGGCAGCCGAGTTTACGACGCGGCCAGCGGCGGTGACGGTGAGCAATCCGGCAGGCACGTCGGCAGCGTTTGAGTTGCACTGAGCGGCGCAGGTTCGATGATTTCCCCGGAGGAGGGCCGCGCACGGTTCTGCAAGACGGGGAGTTGATTCCAGGGTGAGTCCGGCAAAAGAGGTTTCTCGATAAAGGAAGCAGGAGACATGAAGAAGCCTCTGGTGGTGGCGGCGGTAGTGGTACTGATCCCAGTCGCGGGGCTGGCTCAGGCGACTCCTCGCCTTACACAATGGATCGACGAAACCAAGTTGCTCACCCTGAGCGGCAACACCCGTCCGGAAGCCAAGCCTGTCAACGATCGCGGTGTGGTTGCCGATGAGTTTCCGCTGAACCACATATTTCTGCAACTGCGCCGCTCTCAAGCGCAAGAGAAGGCACTAGAACAATTTATCGATCAACTGCACGATCCGCACTCGCCAAACTTCCACCAGTGGATCACGGCGGAAGAATTTGGCAAACGATACGGTTTAGCGCAACAAGACTTGGACACCATCAGCGGCTGGCTGCAATCGCACGGGTTTACAGTTGGCACAGTTTATCCAAATCGGATGGTGATCAGCTTTTCCGGAACTGCCGGCCAGGCGCGCAAGGCGTTCCACACTGAGATTCACCATTTGGAAGTCAACGGCAAAAAGCACATCGCCAACATGAGCGACCCGCAGATCCCAGCCGCGTTGGCTCCGGCGATTACCGGAATTGTCTCGCTGCACGACTTCCGGCCGCGGGCGAGGCGCCATCCGCGTGCCTATTACAACGACGGCAGTGGTGGTTACGCAGTTGTACCTGCAGATTTGTACACGATCTATAATTTCAATCCAATTTTTGCCGCCGGCTACTCGGGTCAGGGCCAGACGATTACCCTACTCGAAGAAAGTGACCTCTATCGCACCGATGATTGGAGTACCTTCCGCACAACCTTCGGCCTCGCGTCAGCCTACCCCCACGGGTCCCTCACCTACATACATCCGCCCGGCAGCGGCACCAACAATTGCACAGATCCCGGCGTCGATCCTAACGATGAGGGTGACGATGGGGAGGCGACTATCGATGCGGAATGGGCCTCCGCTGCCGCGCCGAACGCAGCGATTGTGGTGGCCTCCTGCTTGGACTCTGAGGTCACCTTTGGTGGGTTTATTGCCCTTCAAAACCTTCTCAACAACAGCACACCTCCGGCCATTGTCAGCGTCACCTATGGCGACTCTGAGAGTGATAACGGGGTTGCCTCTAATGCGGCGATCAACTCGTTATATCAGCAGGCCGTGACAGCCGGAGTCTCCGTTTTCGTGGCCTCTGGAGATGAACTGGCGGCCGGCAATGACGCGAACGCGGATTCTGCAACCCACGGAATCAATGTGAGCAGTTGGGCGTTGACCCCCTATAATGTAGCGGTAGGTGGAACTGACTTTGCAGATACCTATTTCAACTCCAATGGCACCTACTGGAGCGCCAGCAACGGCTCAACCTATGGTTCGGCAGTGTCATACGTTCCGGAAATTCCTTGGAACGACTCTTGCGCAAGTACGCTGCTTCTCCAATACGGCGGCTATAACGACATAAACTCTTTCTGTCATAGTGACCTTGCCCAGGGCTACACTGACGAAATCGTTGGCGGGAGTGGCGGCCCAAGCGCATGCGCGACTGGAACGCCATCTATTTATGACGTTGTCAGCGGAACCTGCGCGGGATATCCCAAGCCGAGCTGGCAAGCTGTTTTGGGCAACCCGAACGACACTGTCCGCGACCTCCCCGATGTCTCGCTATTCGCAGCAGATGGAGTTTGGTCGCACTATTACGTCTATTGTTGGTCTAATCCCAACGACTATTACAATGGTCAAGGTGCTGCTCCCTGCACCGGGGCACCTAGCACTTGGGCCAGCGCCGGCGGAACGTCGTTTTCGGCGCCCACCATGGCCGGCATCCAAGCGCTCATCAATCAATACACCGGCAGCCATTGGGGCAACCCGAACCCCACTTACTACGCGCTCGCCAATGCAGAGTACGGTGCATCCGGCAGCACCAACTGCAACGCCAGCAACGGCAATCAAGTGGCTAGCAGTTGCATTTTTTACGATATAACCCTGGGCGACATCGACGCGCCCTGCACCGGTAGAATCAATTGCTACCTGCCTTCAGGGAGCTATGGTGTGCTTTCCACGTCCGACGCCACTTACCAGCCGGCTTATCCGGCAACGGTCGGGTGGGACTTCGCCACCGGACTCGGCAGCGTAAACGTCACCAACTTAGTTCAGGCTTTCCCCCAAGTGGGGTTCAACTCGAACGACCGCTCCCATCACAACGACCTTGGCACCGGGCTTCCTTTCTGCAACGTCTGTCAACCTGAACGGCTCTGTCAACCCGAACGGCTTGCCCACTACCTACTACTTCCGGTACGGGGTATACCCCAGCCTCAACAATTTGACAGCTCCACAGTACGCGGGTTCCGGAACCGGGGCGATACCGGTGTCGGTGACGTTGTCATCACTAGAATCCAGCGCGGTCTATATTTACGACTTGGTGGCGACTAACAACTGGGGCACAAACTATGGATTAGTTTACTCGTTCAATACCCCGATCAACACCTTCCAAGTGTACTTCGAGGGTACGGGCACGGGTACAGTAACCAGTTCGCCATCGGGCATCAATTGCGGCTCGACCTGTTCAGCCTTTTTCAGTAGCGGAACGGCGGTGACGTTGGCGGCCGATGCCAATCCCGGTTCGACGTTCACCGGCTGGAGCGGGGGAGGATGTAGCGGGGCGGGCACATGCCAGGTGACCATGAACACACCAGTAACGGTGACTGCAACATTTAGTCAGGTGAATGTGCCGCCGAAACTTGCGAACTTGCCGCTGTTGTTTTCACTTTCTTCGACGAGCGCGACGGCGGGCGGCGCCGGCTTCACGCTTACGGTGAACGGCGCGAATTTCGCCACCAACTCGGTGGTGCTGTGGAACGGTGCGGTGCGCGCCACAACTTACGTCAGCAGTACGCAGTTGACGGCCGCGATCCTGGCGCAGGATATTGCGAACGAATCGACCAGCCTGGTAACGGTTGCCAACCCCGCACCGAATCCAGGCACCTCGCCGGCGCAACCGCTGGCGGTGATGAGCGCCACGCCGGTGGCAAAAGTGAAGGCCGTAACCGTCGTGGATGCGGCCGACGGCAGCGGCAACCACGTAATGACCTTGACGGGCACGGACTTTGTTTCCGGCTCAGTTGTGCAATGGAACGGAACGAGCTTAACGACAAATTATGTGAGCCCGTGGCAAATCTCGGCCGTGATTACGTCGGCTGAATTTGCCGCGCCTGCGGCGCCGGTTACGGTCAACAATGCGGCAGGCACGTCAACGCCGTTTGAAGTGCAATGAGCGGCACCTGCGGGATGATTACCAGCGAAGCAGATAAATGGTTTGGCAATTCTCTAAAGGTAATGTTCAGCCAAGTGAGTCCAGTAGAAGTGATTCGGTAGAGGAAGAAGATTTCGCAAAGGAAGACAACGACATGAAAAAGCTTCTGGTATTGATCGCGGTGGTGGTGCTGATGACGGCCTCGGGCGTGGCGCAAACGACGGCGGGCTATGTGCCGGAGTTTACCAACTCATCCGGTGCGGTGGCGAACTCGGCAATTTTTCAGTCGGGCAGCGATATCGGCATTGGCACGACCACCCCGGCGGCGACCTTGCACGTGGTCTCGACGAGCACTTCGGCGGGGTTTGTGGATGTCTACAGCAACACCCTGAACGCGGTGATGTTTGCCACCCGGGCGGCGCGGGGCACGCCGGGGTCTCCGGCGGTGGTGCAGGCGGGCGACATCATCGGCGGCTTCACCGGCAGAGGCTGGACGGGTCCGGTGTCAGGCAGCACGGGAGGGTTTTCCGGCGGTCGCGGGGCGCTGATCATACACGCCAACGAAACCTGGTTGACGACGGCGCAGAGCACCTACATGCAGTTCAATACCACGGCGCTGGGCGCGGCCGCGCAGTCGGAGCGGATGCGCCTTGACAACGCCGGCAACCTCGGCATCGGGACTTCGAATCCGGGCGGGACGCCGCCGAGTCCGTTGCCCGCGCCGGTGACGCTGGAGGTGAACGGCAACGTCAAGCTGACGGCGGGCAGCGGCGGCGGCGTGACGTTCCAGGACGGCACCAAACAATCGACGGCGGCGGTAGCGGGGGTGGCGCTGAGCTCGCCGGACGGTTCGGTGACGGTGGGCGGCACGGCGGCGGCGCCGACGGTGGCCGTGAATAAGGCGATAATTCAGCCTTTGGTGACGGGGACGTGCCCAACGGGTTCGCCGATGACGGGGGTGAGCGCCAGCGGGGCGGTGGTGTGCGGCACGATCGCATCCGGCGCGACCACCGCCGTTGCGGTGATTGTGGCGCAGATGCAGTTCACGGACAACTACGGGCTGGACAACCCGCACACGATCTATACCGTGCCGGCCACGACGGCCAGCGGGTTCTATCGGGTGACGGTGTACATGAACGTGCCGACGAATGGAATGGGAACGTGCGGCTCGGCGCCGTGCACGGGCGAAGCGATCACGCTGCAGTGGAACGACGGGGTCTCGACGACGGCGCTGGCGACGGCGAACTGCAACCTGGTGACGCCGTGCGCCGCTTCGGCGGTGACGCCGATGTGGGTGCAGGGCGGCACGGCGATTACCGCCTACGGCCAGAGCTACGGCACGGGCAATCCGCTGACCGGCGGCCAATTTAACGCCTACGTGGTGGTGGAGCAGTTGATGTAGAAGTAGCGCCCGCCGACTGGCGTGCTCAGCTAAGTTTAATGAAAGCAGCTGCTCCGCGCGGGGCAGACAGCACAGTGCTCAAGTCGCAATGTCTCAGATCGCTGCTGCGTTTCCGAAGGATGAAATCTGCTAGGACGTCGCCCCCTTGCCGGGGCTCTCCAGGCTGCCCTTTACCGTCACCGGTGTGTATCCGCGCCGAGCAGACCGCAACGCAGCTCTGACCATCTTTCTGAGCTGATCTGCGGGCGGCGGGTAACATCGACTCCCCGACGGCGCCTTCGTCTGCGCTGTTGCCCTCTACCCGCGAGCGCCGCCATCGGCAAGGAGCCATTGCAGAGCTTCATCGACCGTAGGTTCGGGCACCGGCAACGGCCTCTTCTCCAAAGAGGAAACCGTAGCGAGAAAACGGCTTTCGACACCGGGCAACACTAATGATGGGACGCCCGCCAGAGCAAGCTGCCGCTCAGCCTCAGCTACTTCGTGGGCGCGGCGCTTGGCATGGACGACGTGCGTCCGAACCAGCATTTCCATGAAGCTGCGGAGCCCGGATTTGTCGATATCGGACAGCACGTTGTATAGCTGTTCACGTAGTCCGCGCTTCTCGGCTGCAGTAAGCATCTCAACGCACAGTGCTTCCATTCCTTTGGTGAAGACGCTGCGCAACATCTTCAACGAAATGGCGTCTCCGGCACTCGCTCCGTGCATGATCTGTATCGGCGCGCCCATCTTTTGTGCGACACTTTGAAACTCCTGTGCGCCGTCGCCGCAGGCCAGAAGTGGGGTCCGCTCTTTGCTGGCTGCGATGGCGCCCATGATCGCCGAATCCACGAAGCGAATTGCCCGCTTTGACGCGTAATCTGCCGATGAGCGTTTGTCGTCTGGGCTAGCGGTCGTCACATCCGCTATGGCTGCCCCCGCCGGCAGCAGTTCCACGCATTCGTGAGCGACCTTGCGCGCCTCGCTCCCAGGAACGCATGAGATAACCCAATCCGCCGGGGAGATCCAATTTCCAATGCTTCTGTGGATCACCAGCCCACGACTGGAGGCAATTTGTTCAGCCGCAGGCAATGGCTTAATGTCACAAAGCAGTAATTCGAATCCGGCCTTATGGAGCGCCTCTGCATAGCATCGGCCGACCTCTCCGACACCCACTATGGCTACAAGCATCTGGTTTCCTTTGTTCAGCAATAAGATGGCGATATGTGCGTTTAACGTAACACACACCCTCCAAGGTGGAATGGGCTATCTGCCGCCCGTGGCAGGTCGAGGCGGCAACCGCCTTAATGCTAGCGAGCGAGTTCTTTCATGTCCAACAACGGTTTTCCAGCAGGTACCGCACGGACATCTTCCCTGCCCCGACTCTCCCCACCCTCCACCCCAGGTCAAGTTCTCCTGACCTCGACGACCAGGATATGAAGGACAACGCGAGGGAAAAGTTGGGCTGCCGATGAAGGCGCGCCAAGGTGATATGCGGCTAGAGTGTGGATTCATGCCGCCAGTTGGCGACCGATAAGTCAGCGTGAGCTCTCTGCTCCACGCGCCAGTTTGCTCTCGATCACCTGCCGCATGGTCTCTGCCGGATAAAGACCCTCAAGTCGCTGTCGGCCGATGATCATGGTCGGAACCGCCGTCACTCTCATCCGCTCGTATGCTGTTTGCAGCAGTTGCTGGACGCGGTCGCGGTAAGCTCCTCGTTCGAGCGCACCCCGAAACTGCTCCGGGTCCAGATCGACTTCCTTGGCAATATCAGCGAGCACTTCGATACGACCTATATCACGGCTCTGCTGGAAGAAGGCCCGGAACACCGCGCCGTTGTACTCGTCGCCCTTGCCTTGATCTTTCGCGAACTCCAGCCCCTGGAAAGCGAGGTTGGTATACGGATACGGCGAGACGGTGGGGAGCTTCATGTACACCCCCAGCTTCTCTGCCATCGGATAGATCCTGTCCTTCCACGCTGTCTGCAAGTAGTTGTCTTCTGGCTTGCGCGTGGGCGTCGGCGGGGGTGAAGTTCAAAGGGCATCCACTCGATATGTACATCCTTGCCTTCGCTGGCCTGCTTTAGCGGAGCCTCCGCCAGAAAACACCACGGTCAAACGTAGTCGGAATAGACGAATATCGGTAGTGGCATAGGTCTCTTTTATATCAGACGCAGCTACCTAAAATCCGCCGGTGTTACCCGATGCTAAGCCCGCAATGACAGCAGACGCTCCGTGCGGGCAGACATCAGAGTGCTCAAGCCGCAATGTCCACCCCCGCGGATGAGGAACCTTCTTGCTGAGATGCGTAGAACGGAGTATCATCCCCGGGCAAAAGGTTCTGTTCACCAACGAGGGAGGCAACCATGGCTTCAAACGAACCGCGAAGCGCTTTGGAAGCAGCAACCATGCGACGAGTATCGTTTCGCCTCGTGCCGTTCCTAATGATCTGCTACTTCCTCGCATTCCTCGACCGCGTGAATGCCGGCTTTGCCGCCTTGCAGATGAACAAAGCCATTGGCCTTTCGCATGCGGTCTTCGGCATCGGTGGCGGGCTCTTCTTCATCTCCTATATCTTTTGTGAGATCCCCAGCAACCTGGCATTGGAAAAGTTTGGGGCGCGAATCTGGATCGCTCGCATCATGATCACGTGGGGCATGATCTCGGGCTGCATGGCGTTCATCGTCGGGCCCTACTCGTTCTACCTCACACGCTTTCTGCTCGGCGCCGCCGAAGCTGGGTTTTTTCCTGGCGCTATCCTTTACCTGACCTATTGGTTTCCGGCCGAGTATCGCGGACGCATCGTGGCAGTCTTCATGATGGCCATCCCAATGTCCAGCTTCCTCGGCTCGCCGATTTCGGCGGCGCTGCTCTCTACCAGAGGGTTGGGGCTGCAAGGCTGGCAGTGGCTGTTTATTCTGGAGGCGGTCCCCGCGGTGCTCTTCGGGCTCCTGACGCTTTTCTGGCTACCGAACCGTCCAGCCGAGGCCAAGTGGCTGAATGGCGAGCAACGCCAATGGCTAATTCAGCGCCTGGAATCGGAGCACCACCAAGTCAAGGCCGTCGGCCACATGTCGCTGTGGAAGGTTTTGACCAACAAGTATGTGCTAGTACTGGCGATCGTCTATGGCGGCAGCTCGGCCATCAGCAATGTGCTCTCGCTGTGGCAGCCGCAGATCATCAAATCATTCGGTACGAGTAACCTCCAGACCGGCCTGCTGAACTCGATTCCCTTCGGCTTGGGCGCGGTGGCGATGATCCTGTGGGGACGCCGCTCCGACCGCTCGGGCGAGCGCGTCTGGAATACGGCGCTGCCCATGGCGCTCTGTGCTGTCAGTCTCGGCTCGACCCTGCTTACCCGTTCACTGCCTGTGACGATGGTGCTGCTGAGCCTGACGCTGATCGGCAACTACGCCATCAAAGGACCCTTCTGGGCGCTCTCGACCGATTGGCTGTCAAAGAATACGGCCGCCGCTGGCATCGCCCAGATCAATACCGTTGCTCACATCGCGACTTTCGCGGCTACTTCGCTACTAGGGGTGATCCGGGATGCCACGGGCAGCTTTCCGCTAGCGCTTTTGCCGCTGACATTGCTGGCGACCGTAGCCAGTATTTCCATCGTGCTGATCAGCCGCAGCCGGCCGAAGGCGATGGCGATGGCGGCGCGGGCCAGTGCGGGCAAGTGAACACAGCTTGATAAATCGCGAGCAGAGCTGCACGGAGCGTAACCTGTCGGCGCAAGCCGCCGACTATGCCTAGCCTGTCCAAGGCGTCCGACACACTGGTTGTATCGAACTTCTTAAAACCTTCTATAATCGCCCGATCCACGTTTATCATTCCTATCCTCCCGGTGTGCTTACTTCAGCATCTTTTCGTAGCTGTATTTTGTGTCTACTTCCAGCATGGAGGCGCCGGCCCTGATCTCCGCCACCATCTGTTCCTCTTTGTCGTAGAGTTCCTCGGCCTTGGCGAGTACCTCGTCCAGCCGCTCCTGGGGAATGAAGACGACGCCGCTGCAGTCGCCCACGACCGTGCCGCTGACCTCGAAGGTTCTTGAGCCGAGGGTGGGACACCCTCAGCCGCGCCCTGAATACAAAGCGCAATCTCCGCGCTCAGGCCGAAGTGACCTTCACGACGCCGGCGTCGGCGTCCACTTCTACCATATCGCCGTCCTTGATCGCCGTGACCGGATCGGTATCGCACTTATCGACCATGGGAATCTCAGCGATGATACAGCCGATGGCTGTCACCTGCTCGACGTCACGATTGATCATGGCGCACGGGCCGACGCCATTGCTGACCGCTTCGAAAATCAGGTAAGAGCCGCCGGTGGAACCTTTGCCGGTAGGGAAAACCAGCACCTTGCCGGCGATGCTCTTTCCCTTGAGCGGGTGACCGATCTCGGTGACGATGCCTGTGTTGACGTTGACTCCGCCCAGGAAACAGATGGGTTCGGAGGTGACCAGCGCCGGTCCCCGCGTCTTTCCGCCTACAACCTTGCGTCCATGAATGATCTTTTCCATTGTCACCATCTCCATCACTGCTGTTGGAAGATGCCGCTAAGCGCGGCTTTCAAACACGTCTGCAGGCTGCCGTAATAGGTCGGCAAAGCCCATTGTCCGGGAGCGTAGTGCGCCAACTTGGCCGAATTGGTAGCTAGGGCGGAGTAGCCTTTCTTCTGGGCTACCTCGGCCATCGGCGACAGGATGGGGCAGGTGTCGATGACGAAACGGCCGCCGGCCTCCTGGATGATTTTGCTGTAACCGCAACGCTCGGCCAGCGCGCGCATGGGAAGGGCGGTGGTGATCCACAGCTCGACTCCATTCTTTAGCTTCTTTCCGGCCATGCCTTCGGCGATCTGTTTGATCTCTGAGATCGAGGTATGCGGGCAGCCGATGCACACCAACGAGACCGGCTGGCCCTGGTGCTTGTTCAGCCGCTGTCTGGCGTCGCTCAATTCCTTGGCGCCGAATTCCAGCTCCTGCTCCGGCTTGCGTCCGCCCAAAGCGGCTTCCACCGTCGGGGCTTCCGGAGTTATTCCCACGACGTGGAACAAGGCCACCGCGCCTGAGGAAGCCAGGGCCGCGCCCAGCGCCTTGATCTCGTCCGCGCCGATCTCCTTGATTCCGGTGAAAACCGGAACCTTGCTGCCGACTATTTTGCCAGCCCAGTATCCTAATGCGCCAAAATCATCGACGCTGTGCAACTCCGCATTCACCGCAAACTGAATGTGTCCGTAACGGTTCTCCTGCAGATGGTAGCCGTACTCGGGCACGCGCCCTGTCAGGGCTGCAGCCAGCGCCGAGGGACCGCCCTCGCGATTGGTGTAGGCTCCCAACACGGAGTTGGCAAAGGCGATGGCCGAAGACTCGCCCCAGGCGACATGCTCGCCGCGGCGCGGACAATTGCCGATCAGGTAAGGCGTGCAGGTGTGGCAAGGGATGGCTCCCATGGCCGCGTAAGCGTCGGTGAGCCGCCGCTGCAGCTTGTAGGTCTTTTCCGAATAACCGATTTCCTGCCAGGCATCAAAGTTCAACGCTCCGGGATTGAGCGTGGTCAAGGTACAGAGCTTTCCGCCGGTGCTGGCCATCTTCTCGACGAATTTCGTGCCCGCTTCTCCCGCCACCACCACCGACGAGCCCGGCATATGCACGTGCGAGACCTTGATCATCTTCTCGGCGTCGTAGATCTCTCCCAACTGCACCAGGATCTCCATAGACTTCTGGACCGGGTAGCCGCATTTGCCGGCCAACATCTGTTCTTCTTCATTCGTAAGTTTCATTCCAGTACCTCGTAACCTTCCTCTTCGGCAGAGTGTGATCCGCCGCCCGTTATTGAAACCGGTTCCAGCATACTTTCATGGCAGCGCTTGCGACCGGCGGCAAGCGCGGTTAAGGCACCCCGCGCCTGCCCGAGTTTTGCCGGCCGCATCAGGCGCTGAATGCGTTTCAACGGTCGCGGGTTACGCCTGCGCCGCGGCCGCGCGGCCGCGCGGGAAGTACATGCTGGCGGCATTCTTCGGACACACCTCCACGCACATGCCGCAACCGTCGCACTTTTTCTTGTCGATGACCGCCCCGACCTTGGTGAGCGAGATGGCGTCGTAGAAGCAGCTTCTGGTGCAGACGCCACAGCGGTCGCACTTGGTGAAGTTGACGATGGCGTGCACGCCCTCGGGAGCGCGAACCACGTCCTTGGTGCGCAGAATGTTGGGCAGGGCCAGGCCGCGAATGTCGTCCAGCGACTTGTATCCCTTGCCGTCCATCCAGGTGCTGATCTGGTCGGTCCATTTCTTGCTGATGTTGTAGCCCTGCATCATCAGGCCGACGCCGGACTGCACCAGAGTGGCGCCACACATGATGTAGCGGACGATGTCCTGCCACTCCCACACGCCCAGGCCGGCGATGATGGGAATCTTCAGCTTCTTGGCCGCCTGACTGACGATCTTCAGTCCGTAGCCGAGCAGGTAGGGGCCGCCCCAACCACCCTGTGCTCCCGGTCCGATCGGCATGGCCGTCTCGATGTCGATCATGAAGCCGGAGAAACGGGCGGACATGTTGACGGCCTGCCCGCCGGCCTTTTCCACCGCTTCGGCAATGGCCACCGGATCGGAGGCTTGCGGCGAAATCTTCACGCTGAAGGGCTTCTTCAAAATGCTGGCGCACTGGCTGACGATCAACGGCGCCCGGTCAACGTCGCCGGCACCCATCTTCACTCCCATGTCGGCGGAGAAGGGACATGAGACGTTTAATTCGACCCAGTCGGCCTTGGTCTCGTTTACCATGCGACACATCTGCTGCCATTCCTCGATGGTCACACCCGACAGGCTGGCCATCACCACGCCGTCATCACCGATCTTCTCCTTGGAGATGTCGATGTCCTTCATGTACTCCTCGTAGCTAAAGTGGGAGCACTCTTCCAAAGAGTTCAAAGTGAACAGGTGCGGCAGCTTGTCGGGATAGCCCGGGTAATTCTTATAGTCGTACAGCACAAAGCGCGGACGGGGATAGTTGCGTCCCAGCTTGCCGGCGTCGCCGAACAGGGACTTCACGATCGCGCCCCCGGCGCCGCCATCGATCCCCTTCTTGGTTCCGCGCCAGTCCATGGTCGGAGTCGCCGAACCGACGATCACCGGATTCCTAAACTTCACTCCATTTACCGTTAAACTTAGATCAGCCATTTGTAGAACTCACCCCTTCCTGTTATTTGTACATAGAATTGCTATTGCTACTTCGGCGACGGCCTGGGTAGCCTAAGCGGTCGCCGCGCCTTTGGTCCTCTCTCTCAAACGCTCGTCCAAATTGCCAACAATGAAGCCATAGCAGGCAGCTGCGAATAGCGCCACAAAGGCAGTGACTATCAGTGGGACAGTAAAGCTCTTTGTCCTGGCCAGCAGAATTCCGGTTACCAGTGGAGCCAGAGCCCCGCCGATATTACCAAGGAAATTTTGCAGCGATCCCAAGGATGCGACGAAATGCGGCGGCGCGATGTCAACCATCATCGTCTGGATCGAACCGGTAGCCAGGCTGAAGCTGGCTACCGCCAACGTAAGAAAAGTGACTGCCGGCCACGTGGAGGTGGAGTATGCTCCCAGTAGTGTGAAGACCGTCGCCAGGCACAATCCACTACAGGCAAGCACCTTGCGGGCGACGGTAACACGCGCACCCTTCCTTACCATCCAATCGCTGATATAGCCTCCGGCAAGAGTGGCCGCCACGCCAACCAGGAAGGGGAGCATAGCCACAAAGCCGCTCCTCAAGACGGACATCTTCCGCTGCAGTACCAGATAGCCCGGGAGCCAGCTGGCGAATACGAAATAAACGTACAAATATCCGAAATTGCCCAGCATCGCCCCCCAAGTATTGCGGTACTGTAGCAGCGTGATCCACCGGATATTGCTCTTAACCTGAGTCGCAGGCTTCCCTTCTCCTTTATAGGTCAGCAGGAACCACGGCAACCACAGCAGGCTTAATCCACCCGCGGCGTAAAAGATCGTGGCTAATCCCCACTGGTGATAAATCGCAGCGGCGAATGGAATCCCTAATGCCAGCCCAATTTTATTGCCGGCATAGAAGGTACCTACTGCCGTTGCGCGCTTTTCCCTGGGAAATGTCTCGTAAATGACGCGGTATCCGCATCCGAGCATCGGTCCCTCGCCAAATCCGACCAGTCCGCGGAAGATCGACAAGGGGACAAAGCGAACTGTCGTTCCGCATAAAGCCGTCGCTACCGACCAGATAGACACTGCCAGTGGGTAGGCAATTCGTGCCCGCACCCAATCGACAAAGGGGCCTGCAAATAGCATCGTGATGCAATAGGCCCAGTTGAACATTGACAGCATCATACCCACAGTCGCCGGAGACCAATGATAGTTCCTGATTAGTACGGGCGCCGCCACCGACATGTTGACACGGTCCAAGTAGGCGATTGCCTGCGAGGCAGCCAGCAGAAAGAGAATATTTATGCGATATCGCTTCGAGTATGCTGTTACCACGTCAAACGCTTGAGCTTTAACAGCAGATGACGACATTGAGCACCTCCAGTACTGTCGGTCTCCCTGATGGCTTTCAATTCAAAGGCGTTATTGCCTCAAGCAGACACTTCTGGTTCGCCGTTGCTTCCCCGCCGGATTATGATCCGGTACTTTGCCGCCGGATCGGTGTCCGGAAAATCTTCGCGATAATGCGTGCCCCGGCTCTCTTTCCTGGTCAACGCCGCAGTAGCCAGAATCCGTCCCACCAGCAGCGCGTTGCGCTCGGCATAGCTGGCCGGAGCCTGATCGGCTATGAACTCCAGGACTTTCTTGAGACCGTCGGCCCGGCGCACGATGGTCAGTTCGCGCTCGTAGAGCGCTGCCCGGCGCTGCGCGGATTCGGCATCCGGCAAGGCCACGGCATCGGCCGAAAGTTGCGGGGCACAAGCAGAAGTCTTTCCACGCACGCTGAGCGCAAAATCGGAGGCGCCTCGTCCCGCACGGCAGCCGAAGACTTGCGTGTCGATGAGGTTGTTACCTCCGGGACGATCGGAACCGTGTACTCCGCCGCTTGTCTCCCCGGCCGCGTACAGGCCATCGACGCCGGTCCAGCCGTTCTCATCGATCAGCACTCCGCCGTTGAAGTTCTGCACCACCAGTCCCAGCTCGATCCTTTGCCCTGGCCAGATCGACGCCGGCATTCCTCAGCGTCTGATAAGTAATCGGGGCTCTGCGCCGCAGCTCTTCCTCATTGACATGGGTCACGTCAAAGTACACGCCACCGTTCGGTCCGCCACGTCCCGCCGCCAGTTCCTTGAAGATGGCAATGTCCAGATACTTCGCTACGGATCTTACCGAGAACGGGTAAGACATGGTCTTGGCGTCGATGACCTCTTCCGGTGCTACACCCGGCGGACAGTAGTTGGCCAGAAATTCTTCGCCCCGTGCGTTGGTGAGCTTTGGCCCCAGCTTCCACATGTGGCTGTGGATGATGAACCGGATCTTCGGCCACATGACCGCTGGACCGATCTGGAAGAACTCCATATTCACCATGCGGGCGCCGGCACGATAAGCCATCGCCCAGCCATCCCCCTCCAGGGTAGGAGGATTCACATTGCGCCGGAAAAGCCGGCCGGCGCCGCCGGTTGCCAGGACAATCGCCCTGGCGCGGATGCGGATTTTCTCTTCCTCCTTCAGCCCGATCGCGCCTACGACGCGGCGATCCTCGTCTCTGCCACAGGTCAAGCAGGCGAACATGTTCTAGGATCTCCACGCCGGCTTCGGCATTGCCCTTGGCCAGGGCCCGCAGCATCTCGACACCGGTCGAACCGCCGCAGGTCAACGAGCGCGCCTTAGTGCAGCCGGAGAGCCTGGTTTGAATGGGAACTCCGCCTTTACAGTCGAAGGCCATGCCGAGCGAGGTGAGGTCTTGAATCCGCTCGCAGGACTCGTCGGCGATGATTCGGCAAAGCGCGGGATCGCTGAGTCCGCCGCCAGTGGCCAGCATGTCCTGGTAATAAACGTCCGGCGTGTCGCCGTCGCCGGCGAAGTTGAATGGCGCGTTGATGCCCAGGCTTTCGGAGGCGATCAACTGCGTGCTGCCGGTTTTGTACTGGCGGCCGGCCAGCGCCAGAACTACTCGAAGCTCCGGATGACGCCGCCTCGCCTCCAGGGCGGCGCGGCTGCCTGCGGCTCCAGCGCCGATTACCAGCACGTCACAAGCGAGTTCGATCATTTATGTCTTGTCCCGTATCAGTGTCGAATAGGACATACCCGGTTCAGCCCCGCGCTTTTGCAGCCATTGCTGCCCGCCGGATAATCTTGCCGGCATCGTGCACTTGCGGCCTGGAAAGGTCTTCCAAGAGCCGCAAGTTGCGGCTCGCCTTGTCGGCCGCTTCCCTAACCAGCGGTTTCATCGACACTGCCCAAGCCATGTCATGCCGCGCCTGTGGAGCGGACAGTACCAGCGAGCCCAAAGCGCATCCGTCGTGCCCAAGCACGGGAGAACCGATGGCGCAAACTTCCTGATCGATCTCGCCCCAGGAAATATGCGCCCGTTCTTTGCGAACCACATCGTCTTCCTTGCGATAGGGAGGGCCGCTGAAGGCGCGAATCGCTATGCCGCCGGCACCGATGTTGACCGGTATTCGGTTGCCTAAATAGAGAGCGTCACGGATACGCCGCATAGGGTTGACGCGCAAAATGCACATGCGCATCGGCGGTTCGGTGCCCGGCAGCGGCACATAATAAGCGACTGTCTCGCGAGTGGCGGCAGAGAGATCGTCCATGATGGGACGAAGAATCTTTTCCAGCGTCAGATCGACGGCGAACAGCGACCCCACGCACCACGCCTGTGGGCCTATGCGATAACGGCCAATGCTGTCGCGTTCAACAAACCCACAACGTCGCAGCGAAACCAGCAGGCGTGAGATCGTGCTCTTGTACAAGCCGGTGCGCGAAGCCAGTTCCGCGAGCGTCAGCGCGGTAGAGCGTTCGTCAAATGCTCTCAGGATTGACAATGCGCGCTCGACTGCAGCTACGCCTTCTTCCGCTTTAGGGCCTTTGCCCGACATTGCGCCTTTCAGGTTGCGTTCTGCCAGATAGAACACTGCGCTATTTTTGTGCGCACTGACATTATGTGGAAGATCACCCACTGTCAAGACAAATTTTGTGGTTTGTCGTCGGCTACGGGCTGGAGCCTTATGCGCGCCACCGAAGCGTCAACACAATCACAAGCTGAGTCCGCCACTTGTTTATCCGCAGGTTCGCAAAGTCCAAGTTGGAAATAGAAGCGGGAGTAGTACCCGAGGCCGACATCATGACGATTCGCGAAATCATCAAGCGGGACATCGAGGTCAAGATCGAAGGCGTCGTCAAAGTCTTCGATCGCGCCACCCTCGCCACCGATTTGAAGGAATACGTCGTTACCGACAAGATCAAGAAGGAACTCAAGTCGATCTTCGACGCGTTCACCGAGGTCAGCGGTACTCTACGCCGCGGCGGCACGCCGCTTGACGTAATGGGAATGTGGTTTTCCGGTTTCTTCGGCTCTGGCAAGTCGCATTTTGCGAAAATTCTCGGGTATCTGCGCGAGGCTATCGATGTATTCCGTCGCGAAGCCGCGCAGGCTCTCAAAGATGGGCGGCCGAGCGACCGGTAACGATGCAACCAAAATTCTGGCAAAACTTATCAAATTTGATATGATCGCAAAGCAGGCGACGAATCACCCGATAGATGAAACGCTGGCAAGTCGAGTTCTTCAAGGACGAACAGGGCGCGGAACCAGTAAAAGACTGGTTCGACGGGTTGTCTGATGAAGTACGAGGCAAAGTGCTTGCCCGGATCAATCTACTGGCAGAGCATGGGCCGACGCTGGATTACTCGTTCACATCCCAGATTGAGGGAAGATAGCAGGAGATGCGGATGCGGTTCGGCAAGACCCGCTATCGGGTTCTGTACTTTTTCGACGACCGCCGGATTGGTGTTTTGCTGCCTGCGTTTACAAAAGACAGCGATGTCGTGGAGGAAGCTGACAAGAAGATCGGCCGCGCTCGGATGAAGGCACATGCCGATCGAAAAGCACCGGGAAAGAAATAGGGTGAAGGGTGAAGTAATTTATGAAAAGCTCGTTTGATGCATATCTTGGACAACAACTGAAGAAACCGAGGGTTCGGGCAGCTTTTGAGCAAGAACGCAAGTTTTTGAACATTGGGATCGCTCTGGCCAGCCAGCGAAAGAAGAAAGGGATGACGCAGGAAGACATTGCAAAGAAGATCGGCAGCAGCGCCCCGCAAGTAAGTCGAACTGAGCGCCTTCCTGAGCATTCGAATGTTCGAACGCTTGTGCGTTATGCTGCGGCAGTGGGCATGGAGCTTGATGTGAGGCTCGTTGCCAAGCGATAGCAGCGCTGTTTTCTTTGTGTCTTTTTTGTGTCCTACACGGTTAGATTTCGGCGAATTTGCCCAGCTTTTTCATCGTTTTCAGCGGACCATCCGTGCGGGCTTGCTGGTTGTAACCTATTGTCATAGCCGCGGTTACGTTCGTTGCAGCCCAGAGTTGAAACACAACTCCTAATCAGTAGGTTGAAGAGCAGCACGTCCGGCATGGCCGGGATAGGGCGCCATTCCACGTCATAGGGCTTCCCGGTCTTCGGGTGGATACTGGCCAACCCGGCTACATACATGCGGTGCCGGTTAAGCTCAAAGAGGTTTTCTTTCCCCTCCCGAGTTGCGGTCATGTTCCCGGCCCGCTTCGTCCTCACGGTCTGCCGGAAAATGTAGTAGCAGCGATTCTCCCGTGCACTAACCCGCGCGGTATCCCACCCGGCGGGCGGAAGGTCTGCGCACGCCTCTTTCGGTGCGCTTTCATCATCCGTTTCCAGGAAGCAAAAATCTCATCGGGCGATATGCCCACGTTAGCATTAGGCTCTTGCGCGGCCCACATGCGAATCTGCCCCGCGTCAGTAGTGGCCGCGTCAAAGTGGTCATACTCGCCCGCCATCCTGGCCGGGCGCTTGGTTTCGGGTATTAGCGGGCAGACGCGGAATTTCTTCGGCTACTTCCTCAAAGGCGAGAACACCGGTTGGGAATCAACTTCGCTGGGTGTGCCGCAGACAACCCGAAGGCACACAAAAGAACAAGCGCCGAAGAGCCTCTTACAAGTGCACCTAGAGCGATTTCGGAGATGCTGCATCCGGAATGCAAGCGCCATTCCGAGCAAGCGCCGGCCTACGGCACGAGTCGAGGACTCTTATGTTTCGTGCAGCAACACAAGATCCCTCCACTTCGCTTCGCTCCGGTCGGGATGACGTCTCGTTGCAGCATTGGGATACACCAACCAAGGAACGACTCTAGCGGGGAGCCGCCAACTCTACTCAACCTAATTTGCCGTGTTTTTCCAGCCACTCAGCGACTACTACCGCGACCTCGTTCTCATGTCCTGTGGAGAAGTGATCGCAGTCTGGCAGGATGCGCACCTCGCAGGGGGCAGCGGCATTGGCGGCAAACGCCTCCGCCGGATAAGGGGCAACCAGTTCCTTTTCGCCGCGGAGGAAGAGAGACGGGCAACATACCTTCGCGGCAAGTTCGACCGTATCGGGAGTGTTGCGGGAGCGGTCGAGAAAACTCTCCGCGCTGATCACCCACCACCAGCCGGGCAGCAGCATTAGCTCATGTCCGCGCCCCTCCGCCACCATTGCTTCTGCCTGCGCGGTCAGCTCCGCTTGCCGGTCGCGTGCGAACACGCTCGCGGCATTCTCGTCAGACGCAACTTAGACCTTGCAAAACAGCTTGCAAGCAGTACAATTCCAGCGATTCAGCGCTAAAGAAAAATGTTTTTTTAGGGCTTACCACGTAAGTTTATCACTCGACCAGAGGGGAAAACATGAAGCTGAAACGCAGGGATTTTCTGGCACTGGGGGCGGCGGGAGTGGCGGGAGCCACGCTGGCCGGAGGCTCACCATTGGCCCGGGCCGCCGAGACCAAAGCGCCGCCGCCAACGCTCATGATGTTTCCGGGAAATTACACTTGGTCCGCCGCCGTGCGCGGCGCCATCGCCGGTTTCCCGAATGGCGGCGGAGACATGGGCGAAGTCTACAAGGTTTGCGCCGCCCTGCAAGGCAAGGCGGGCGACAATGCCGCCTGGTTCGTCGCATGGAACAAAATGGGCGAACACGTCGCTCAGCTCGCCGACGAGGCGAAAGCCAAGAGGTACACCCAGACCGCTTCCGGCGCGTACCTGCGCGCGGCCCACTACATTGAGGTCGGGGAACGGCTGCGGCAGCCCCGCACCCCGGAGACCCAGAAAGCCTATGCCCGGGCGGTGGAGCTGTTCAAAAAAGGAATTCCGGATGTCTCCTTCCTTTCCATTGAGGCGGTCGAGGTCCCGTTCGAGGGCGGCAAAAGCCTGCCGGCCTATTTCATCAAGAGACGGGACGTGAAGAGCCACAAGTGGCCCACGGTGGTCTTCTTCGACGGGTTGGATGTCACCAAGGAGATCCAGTATTTCCGGGCGGGGCCTGACTTGGCCAAACGCGGCATGGCCTGCCTGATCATCGACGCTCCCGGTAACGGCGAAGCGATCCGCTTCCGCGGCATGCCCGCCCGGTACGATTCCGAGGTCGCGGGCGGCGCCGCCATCGACTACCTGAAGAAACGGGCGGACGTTAACAAGGACCGCATCGGTGTCATGGGCATAAGCCTCGGCGGGTATTTCGCGCCCCGCGCCGCCGCCTTCGAGAAGCGCTTCAAGGCATGCGTGGCCTGGGGGGCGCAGTGGGACTATTACGCCGTGTGGAAGAAGCGCGTCGAAATCGGTTCCAAGGCGTCCCTCTCGGTTCCCGCCGATCACATGTTCTGGTTCCTGGGCGTCAGTAACATGGACCAAGTATTGGAGAAACTCAAGCCCTTTACCCTGGAAGGAGTCGCCGAGAAAATTCAGTGCCCGTTCCTGCTCACCCACGGGGAGAAGGACGCGCAGATCTCCATGGACACCGCCCGCAAGCAGTTTGCCGCCGTGGGTTCCAAGGATAAAACACTCAAGATTTTCACCGAGGAAGAAGGCGGTTCCGAGCATTGCCAAGGAGACAACTTGACACTTGGTATCACCTACATCGCCGACTGGTTTACGGAAAAGTTGGTAAAGGCCTAAAGGAAGAATCTAAGCCGATTCATCCATCTGAGGCAAGTACGTTTCGCTGTGATCTTGCGGCGAATCACGTTGCTGCCTCTTCCGGCGAGCTGAGACCGGCCAAGTTGTGGAAACCAAATCGCTAAAACGAAGGAGGATGGAGCAGTGTCCGAGAAATCGGTTCTAAACAATTTCCTCGGACCCTGAATCCACAATTGGGACAGCATTGCTTCATTTTTCATTTTCCGGGTGCAGTTTTGGCCTTGCAAGCCCCTCCACGAGCGGTACAATGCAGCCAATCCAGAGCTGAAAGAGGAGACTCTTGTTGAAACGTATGCTGGGTCCTAGCCGAAGCCTGATATCGGCCACGCCCATGTCGTCGTGATCCAACAACAGACCATGGTCCTTGGGGGAAATAACCATGCGCAAAATTTTGCTCTCAGCCGTCATCGGCTATCTGCTGATCGCCAACGCCCAGGCCGCAAACCCACCTCTGCCGCCGACCATACCAGAAAAGGTCGGCTTTTCTTCCGAGGCACTGAAGCGGATTGACACCTTTTTCGATCGCGAAATCGAAGCAGGCCGCATCCCGGGGGCTGTGATCGGCATCGCGCGTGACGGCAAGCTGGTGACGCTCAAAGCCTATGGGTATCGAGACAAGGACAAAGGCTTGAAGATGGAGGTCGACTCGATCTTCGGCCTCGCCTCGATGACCAAGCCGCAGGTGGCGGTGGGCGTTCTGGCGCTGACCCAACGCGGACTGCTGCCGCTGAACAGCCCTCTTGCCAGCTATTTCCCCGCCGTGGCCGACATGAAGGTCGCCATCCCGGCAGCGGATGGCTCGCTCCGCTATGAAGCACAGAAGCACCCGATCACCATCCAGGATCTGCTGCGCCACACCTCAGGCCTGACCTATGGCGGGCGGCCCGATTCGAGCAGCCCGGTCGCCAACCTCTATCCGCCCGGGAACACGCTGGCGGCCTTGCCGAGCAGTCAGGCCTTCATGGACAAGATCACCAAGCTGCCGCTGGTCTATCAGCCGGGCACGGTGTGGGAATACTCGGTCTCCTTTGACGTGCTCGCTGCCGTGACCGAGAAGGTGAGCGGCAAGAAGATGAGCGGGTATCTGGGTGAGACGATCTGGAAGCCGCTCGGCATGGTCGACACTGGCTTCCACATCGACCCCGCCAAGCGCGACCGCGTGGCGCGCCCGCTGCCGAACGATCCGCTGACCGGCAAGCCGCAGCACATCGGCGTGATCGAGGAGCCGGTGAATTTCGAGTGCGGCGGCGGCTGTTCGGTCGGCACAGTACCCGACTTTCTGCGCTTTGGCCAGATGCTGCTCAACGGCGGCAGCCTGGACGGAAAGCGGGTGCTTAGCCCCGAGATGGTCAAGCTAATGACGAGTAACCACCTCTCGGCCTCAATCAAGAACAACGTAGCCAACATCGAACCACACCGCGCTGGCTACGGTTTTGGCCTGGGCGTGGCAGTTCGTGTTCAGCCCGGCATCGCGGCAGTGCCGGCAAGCCCCGGCGAGTTCACCTGGAACGGTGCTTATGGCACCGGCTTCTGGGTCGATCCGCAGCAGCGGCTAGTAGTGGTGTTTGGCACAGCAGCGCCAGGCGAAATCCGCAAATACTATCGCGAGCAGGTCCAGGATCTGGTCTACGGCGCCATGACGCGCTGAACGGAAGAAATTATAGCGGTCGTCTAGCTATACCGCGCATGTTGGATATATCGAATCGAGCAATCGCCCGCCTATGGTAGGTGTGCCCCCGACTTGAGTGCGGAATGAAAATTCTAGATGACTAGTAACAATAAATGTTAGAACCCTGCTGGTCACGAGATCTGACAGGAGGGTCATGTTTTTTGCCGTGGCGTCTGGAGCCGCTCAGATGGCGAAGAGCAAACGCAAGCGCGTTCCGACGACGGTCTTGAAGCTGCCCGATCTGGAGCAGTCGAAATCTGTGGTCCTGAACAGCCTGACATCAACCAGCTCGAAGCGTATGACCATGCCATTCGGGAGTTCATTGACTGGTACTGCTCCGAGCCCCGGCTGGCGTTCAACAAGACGGCAGTCACCCGGTACCGGATTTCCCTGGAAGAGCATCGGTACGCTCCCTCGACGATAAACCTGAGATTGGCGGCGGTGCGCCGGTTGGCGCCATATCTCGATTCAGACCAGCCGCCGATTGGGGCCGGATGACGTTAGTGCTTTATCGGAGGCGCGCTTTCGCAAGGTGATGGCGGCACGCGCTGTTGCGGCGCGCGTTCGATAAAGCCGTCAGAAGGAAGCCGCTGGCGCGGCGGACGCGGGCCTTATGGGTTTTGAATGCAGCGCAGGAGGCATTCGGGATGGGTTGAACCCTGCTGGGCTTGTGATCTGAGAGGCAAGTTCGGGGACCAGAAGCGGGACAGGTGGCTGAGGCGAGAAGGCAGTCGCTTGCGAGACCAGCAAAGTCGTGGGCAGACGCGATCGCTTGCGGTTGCGAGACACACGAAGGCTGAGCGTGGTGAACACGCGGAGTGTTCGAGCTGGGATCGATGGCGTCATGCGGCGGTCGTGACCAGAAGCGGTGGTGAACGGAGTTGCGTCTGGGACGCGAAGAGTCTCTCGATAACGACCATGGAACCGCCGCACTTGGGGCAGGACCAAAGGGGACGAGGCTCCTTCTGGGTGGATGTTTGTGACATCACGTCCGGCGGATGGGTGCCCAGTACTTTAAAACAGAGCGGCAGGAGGGCGGAGCGTCGGCGGTTGGCGAGATAGCCAAAGTTGCGGATGCGGACAAAGCCGCGCGGCAAGACATGGAGCAGAAAGCCTCGCAGAAACTCCTGGTGCGAGAGGCGCATGCGTTTCTGTTTGTTGTTGTGCGCAGAGTCTCGCCAGCGAAAGGTCACTTGGCCGTTGGCGAACGAGATGAGGCGGTGATTGGAGATGGCCACGCGATGGGTGTAACGGCCCAGATACTGGAGCACATGCTCGGGGCCTCCGAAGGGTGGTTTGCCATAGACGACCCAGTCCTTTCGAAACAGGGGGCGAAGCCAGGCAGCGAAGATCTTAGGCTGAGCGAGGAACGATAGATCGCCCGAGAAGTGGAGTTGTTCGTGCTGGAAAGCGTGCTTGAGGCCGGCGACGAACTTGCCGCGGAATCCACGTCGAAGCACCTGAATGGGGAGAAAGAAGTGAGAACGGGATCGGATCCAGTGGGTGTGATCGAGTGAGAGACCTCCGGCAGGGATCACACAGGGTACGTGGGGATGCAGTCCGAGCTTTTGATTCCAGGTGTGCAGCACGCTGAAGAAACCGATCGCTGCGCCGAGATGTCTGGGGTCGCGGGCTACTTGGAGAAGCGTTTCTGCACTGGCGCGGAGTAGGAGATCGTAGATGATCTTCTTGTTCTGCAGGGCCAAGGGCGCCAGTTGCGAAGGCAGAGTCAAGACCACATGGACGTAACGCGAGGGAAGAAGTTCGCGGCGACGCGCTTCGAGCCAGCGTTCGCGGGCTGCCGTTTGACACTTTGGACAGTGTCGATTGCGACAGCTGTTGTACGAGTTGGTGACGCGATGTCCGCAGCGGACGCATTCATCGATATGGCCACCGAGAGCCGCCGTGCGACAGCGGGCAATGGCCAGCAGGACTTTGATGTGCGGCCAGCGTATCCACCGGCGATTGCGCTCGACGAAAGCAGTTCCTGCAGTGCGGATCAAATCGGCCAGTTCCAGGAGCGGCCGACTCATCTGCTACTCCTTCTGCGGCGACCAAGCTTTCAACGGGAGCGCGTCCAAGGGACTGGCGGTGGCGTGCAGGTGACGTTGCGAAAGATGGAGGTAGATGGCAGTTTTTTTCAGATCGTGATGGCCTAGCAGAATCTGAATAGTGTAGAGGTCGGCTCCAGCTTCCAGTAGATGGGTGGCGAAGCAGTGGCGAAGCACGTGGGGATAGACCTGTTTCTTGATGCCGGCGCGCCGGGCCGCTTCCTGGCAGGCGTTGCGCGGTGTCTTGGTATCGATAGGCTGCTCCCCGCTGTGCCATCGGTTGCCGGGAAACAGCCAGAGGCTGGACTTTCTTCGTGATCGCAGCCAGTGCGAGCGAAGTTCCTCGAGCAGTTTGGAACTGAGCATTACATCCCGATCCTGGCGCCCTTTGCCGCCTTGAATGTGAATCACCATTCGTCGGCTATCGATATCGCCGATCTTCAGGCGAGTCAGTTCAGCGTTGCGGATCCCGGTAGCGTAGAGGGTCATCAGCAGGGTGCGATGGAAAGGCGTGGAGGCGGCGTCGATGAGCTGCGCCACTTCTTCCTGGCAGAGGATCGTCGGCAGGCGGTGGTTCTTCTTGGGATAGGGAGTGTCGGCAATGCTCCAGGGCTTTTTGAGCGTCTGGATATAGAAAAAGCGCAAGGCACACAGATGGGTCGTTACCGAATCGGGTGACAACTTCCGTTTCGTGAACAGGTAAGCTTGATACTCGCGAATGTGCTGCGGTCCCAAACGATCGGGAGAGCAGTGAAAGTGCCGGGCAAAAGCTTCGACCTTGCGGACGTAGTAGCCGATGGTGGCTTCAGAGTAGTTGCGACGCTGGAGTTCCTCCAGCATGATCTGGCGTAGATGGGTCACAGGAACCTCCTAGTGACCCAAACCTTACACGGCAGAAAACGTTGGGGGACGAGCACGCGCCAGCGTCCGCCGCACCAGCGGCTTCGTTGTGTGCTGGGCATGCTCAGTAACTTGGAGGTGAAAGTCCTCTGGCCGACCCGATGGAGGTGAAGGCCTAGTGATGATGCAAGGGCTATCGCCGCGAGGCGAGGTCCGAAGGAAGCATGGAACAAACGTGCGAGTCGATGGACAAAAACCGAATAGAAGGCGCCCGTACCGGACGAGTGGGCAACTTACCGCGAAGTCCATAATCCATCGAGGTGCGAAGCGTAGATTCGGCGATTGTGCACGGAAAGTAACTGAGCTTACCCCAGGAGATCTGCTCCGTGTCGCGCCAAGCGACTGAGGTTGTCGAGAGACAACCTGATCGCGGAGCAGAAGTCAGCATCGGGCGTAGTATCCGGAAGCGGAGAAGGCCCGAACGAGAAGGAGTGGCGAGTAGGCCATGAGTCTCAAAGACGATAAGCAGCAGAATATCCAGATGGAACTGGACTTCTCTTCCGTGCTGACGGGTGAAACCCGAGGTGTCGCAGGAGAAGAGACTGAATCGTTGGTGGCGACGAATGGATGCGAAAGCCCAGCTAGAACTCACCGATTGATGGAGGAGGTCTGTGAGCGAGAGAACTTGAAAACAGCACTGCGGCAGGTAAAGGGCAATAAGGGCAGCGCGGGGGTGGACGGGGTTACCATCGGCCAACTTACCGGCTACCTGAAACAGCACTGGCCAGTGATCCGAGAACAACTCCTGAACGGAACCTACGAGCCGAAGCCGGTGAGGCGGGTGGAAATCCCTAAGCCGGACGGAGGGGTGCGAAAGCTTGGCATCCCAACGGTGCTGGATCGGTTTATCCAGCAGGCGGTGATGCAGGTGCTGCAGCGGCAGTGGGACTCGACCTTCTCCGACCACAGCTATGGTTTTCGACCGGGACGATCGGCTCATCAAGCGGTGGCCCAGGCGCAGCAGTATATCGCCGAAGGTCGCGGCTGGTGCGTTGATCTCGATTTGGAAAAGTTCTTTGATCGAGTCAATCACGACAAACTGATGGGGCAGATCGCCAAACGGATCGAGGACAAACGGCGGCTGAAACTCATCCGGGCATTTCTGAATGCCGGGGTGATGGAGAACGGACTGGTTAGTCCCAGCGTGGAGGGCACTCCGCAAGGAGGTCCACTCTCGCCCCTGTTATCGAACCTCGTGCTCGATGAACTCGACCGAGAGTTAGAGCGACGCGGACACCGCTACCTTCGTTATGCCGATGATTGCAACATCTACGTGCGTAGCCAGCGAGCGGGTCAACGGGTGATGGAGAGCGTCACGCGATTCATCACGCAAGAGCTCAAACTCAAAGTGAATGAGGCGAAGAGCGCGGTGGCGCGACCGCAGGAGCGGAAGTTTCTCGGGTTTAGCTTTACCGGCGAACCAGAGATCAAGCGCAAGATTGCGCCCAAAGCTCTGGAACGATTTAAGCATCGAATCCGGGAAATCACGCGCCGGGCAAAGGGCGTCAGCATGGAGACGACAATAGCGGAGCTCGCTCCGTATCTGCGCGGTTGGCGCAGCTATTTCGGCTTCTGCGAAACGCCTGATGTGCTGCAGTACCTGACCCGCTGGGTCCGGTTGCGACTACGGGCAGCTATGTGGCGGCAATGGAAAACACCACGCCGACGCCGAGCGGCTCTGGTAGCACTGGGGGTTCGCTCGCGACTGGCTAGCAACACCGCTGGCAGCGGACTCGGCCCCTGGTATCTGGCCCGGGCCAAAGCTCTATCTGTGGGGCTTTCCAATGCTTACTTCAAATCGCTCGGACTTCCAACGTTGATCGATGGGTGCTAGCGTAACCGACTCGAACCGCCGTGTACGGACCCGTACGCACGGTGGTGTGGCAGGGGTCGGCGGGTGACCGCCGCCCCTA
>CAWFEA010000022.1:0-31207 GCA_963814745.1 uncultured Acidobacteriota bacterium | reverse complement strand
CTGCCCTGTTACTGGTTAAGACGTATTGCTGTTTGGCGGCTCCGTGGGGGTCTTAAACGGCGGATCGTCTGTCCCCGTCGTCATCTTGCCCATTCGTATTTGCTGCTGCGGAAAGGGCCAAGCCGGACAGGCCGCCAGCGCGGCGATTCCGGCATTCAGCGCAGTGCGGCGGGTCAATTTGAGATTCGCGCATCGATCTGCGGGCATAATCCAGACCTCGAGCTCTTTTTCGGTCCCGTGCACTCAGTGTATACTAATCCGCCTCAAAGGTTGAATTGTAGGCATCGCTGGCCCGGATTCGAAATCTCCGGCCAGCGGTGCCATCCGCTAGAAGGAATCGCGGAACCTGAAAATGCGGCAAGAAGATGATCGACGAACAGATCCGGCCCATTCTGGTCGGCGGTCCCGACTTAACGGCCGCCGCACTTGTACACCGTTACGGCGTTCTTCCAGAAGTACTTGTCGATCGTCTGCGGGTCCTTGTCAGCCAGGTAGTCTCTGACGACACGGTATACCACGGGGTAGGGCGCGGTCATGTCGCATACCGGCCAGTTGCTCGCATAGACCACGCGATCCGGGCCGAATGTCTCCCAAAGCTCGTCCAAGGACGGTTTGTAGAAACTGGCATCGGCCTGAACCTGGCCGCCGATGCGGCGCACCACTGCGGAGACTTTTGCATAGACCGAAGGAGCGCTCCCGAGCGCGCGCAGATCGGCGCGGTAGGCAGACCTTTCGGCCTCGTCCCGGGGCGGATCGAGCGGCAGATGGCCCAACACCAGCCGAAGATCCGGCAGCATAAAGGCGAGGCGGGCGATCGCCGCCAAGCGCCGCGGGCCATCCAGAAGAATGTCCAAACTGAGGTCTTTCGACGCGAGCAGCTTCAGGCCGGCTACCGCTGCGGGCTGCCCGACGATTGCGGGAACCGAGGTGGCGTTGATCCGGATTCCGCGAAAGAGCGAGTGCTTGCCAAACCGCTCCAACGCGTCCTTGAAGTCCGGATGCCCGGGCTGAATATTACCCACCACGGCCCAAACCAGCCGGCTGCGCTCGGCTACTTCAAGTAGCCACAGATTATCTTCCAGCCAGGCGCTGGCCTCTACCGCCACCACTCCCTCCACCCGGAACGGTTTGATGTTTGCCAGGTATCGCTCGGGATAGGTCGGCCGATACAGAAGCGGCTCGTTTTTTGATGGCCATGGCACGCCCTGCGGCCTCGTGGGATCGTAGAAATGGACGTGGGCATCGAGGACGCGGCGGGGATCCGCCGCCGGCGCCAGTCTGGCCGCGGCGCTGGAGGCTAGAGCGGAGCCGGCGCGGAGGAAGGTTCTTCGAGTCATCATGGCGAAGCTGTAGTCTAGGACAGCCCGCAGGGCCGGTCAAGGGCCGTCCGTTGCCCGTCCGTTGCAGTGCCCGGTCCGATTGGGTATCCTTCTGCAAATGCGAATACATCGCTGGCTTGCCGCCCTTGCCGTGGGCGGCTGCCTCTTTGCGGGCGACGATCCCCGCGCGCTCGAAGCCCATCCAGGCAAGAGGCCAGTCCTGGACGGAGTGATCTCACCCGGCGAGTGGGACGATGCCACCGTATTCGTGGGCGTCGAGGGATGGAGGCCGCAGTTCTCGGCCGTAACCGACCCGAAGGATCTTTCACTAAAGGGCTACGTTAAGCACGACGGCAAACGGCTGTATTTCGCCTTCAACGTCACCGATGACGTCCTGTACGGCATCGACACGCCGCGCTGGCTGCCCCCGAACAACCCCAAAGCGCACGACCTGACTCGCGAAGGCTTCCCCTGGTTCGGCGACGAAATCGAACTGCTCATCAATGCTTCCAATCGGTGGATTGGGAACCAGGACTCGGCTGGGAACGGCTCATCTTGGCAGATGGTCTGCAATTTGACCAAGTCACGCAAGGGCGGCATCGGCATTGGAGGGCTGCTGGAAGGAGAGCCACGCCGCAGTGCGGACGCGTGGCGGACCTATCAGGAGTGGATTCTCTCGGGCGCGCAGGAGTGTGCCGCTAAACCAAAGCCCGGAGGGAAGGGTTATATCATTGAATGGGCCGTAAGCTTCAACCCATGCCTGGAAGTCGAACCGGGGGTATTCTACTCCACCGCGATGGGCGACCGCGCCATGGGTCTGAACATTCTGATCGGCGATTTGGATGAGCCGAAACCGGACAACCCGTACGGGTTCCACCACGAGAACTCATTTGCCGGCTCACGGAATACGCGCACAGAACTACGGGATTTCGGAACCCTGTGGATGCGAGTCAAGTAAGAGTTCCGATTCAGCGTTCGGCTCCCAAGGAGGCATCGACGCTGGACAGGTAAGGTCAACACCGTGACGAGAGTGGAGGTAGCACAGAGATACCTGATCCATATATGGCTAGACCTTTTCCGGCACTACGAACGGCTCGCGGTACTGGCGTGTGAACAGGCGATTGGCTTCGGCGTCGCCGGGGCAGGAATAGGTGGCGGCATCGAAACGCAATGTTCGGCCCAGGCGGTAGGAAATGTTGGCCAGGTGAACCAGTGTCGTGGAGATGGCGCCTTCTTCGATGGGCGCATTCAGGTCCGACGGCTTGCGGCTGCGCACGGCCTCAATGAAGTTGGCCCAGTGATTACCCATCGACTCGGCGGCGGAAGACCCAGGCCCCGGCTTCTGCTCGCGGCCGAGCCAGCTGGAATACTTGTGGGAGTCTTCGTCCCACATCGAGAGATACCCCTTAGAGCCGTAGAACGTGGTCCCGACGGTGTTGCCGGGGTTGGGCTCGCCGATGCCGGCTTCATGGTTGGAGATCCAGTGGCGGACTTCAAAGACCATTATCTTTTTCGAGGGGCCCTGATCGAATTCGAAAGTAGCGGTCAGCGTGTTGGGCGTCTCCTGATCGTCATCGAACATAAAATGGCCGCCGACGGCGCTGATTTTGGTTGGATATGTCACTACCAGGCCCCAGCGGGCCATATCGACCTGGTGAATTCCCTGGTTACCCAGGTCGCCGTTGCCATAATCCCAAAACCAGTGCCAGTTGTAGTGCAGCCGGTTAGCCGTGTATTCGTGCCGGGGCGCCGGTCCTAGCCAGAGATCGTAGTGGATACCGGGCGGCACGGGTTCCACCGGCTTGCGGCCGATGGTGTCCCGCCATTTGAAGCACAAGCCGCGGGCCATGTAGACGTTGCCGATCAGGCCTTCCTGGATGCGTTGCACAACCTCGCGGCCGATGCCGGAGCGTTGCTGGCTACCGTGTTGCACCATGCGTCCGTATTTTTGCGCGGCGGCTACGATCTGGCGAGCCTCGAACATATTGTGCGAGCAGGGCTTCTCCACGTAAACGTCCTTGCCGGCCTGGCAGGCCCAGATCGTCTGGAGCGTATGACTGTGGTTCGGGGTGGCGATGGAGATGGCGTCGAGCGACTTGTCTTCCAGGAGCTTGCGCAGGTCCGTGTAAGCCACCGGACGCCTTCCTTTGGTCTTTTCGACCGCGGCTACTTGCGCGTGGAGCACCGTTTCATCAACGTCGCAGAGCGCGGCAATTTCCACGTTGGTCATCTGGCTGTAGGCGCGGATGTGGTCCCGGCCCCGGCCGTGGAAGCCCACGCACGCGACTCGGACTGTGTCGTTGGGACTAGCGAGCGGCCTGGAACGGAGCGCCACGCCTGCCGAGATCGCGGAACCCAAAAAGTATCGTCGGTCCATGCCAGATAGTGTAGCCGCTCCGGAAGTGGGGGCGAAACCGCTCCGGTTCTGGACACGGCGGCGTGGATAGACGGGCGTGCGCCGCCTCGCCACCGGAAGGCAACTTTCGTTGTTCTTTGACGCGAACTAAGATACTGTCATCACCTCGCAGAGCACGCCGTCCTCCAAGACGGGTAGTCGCTTTCGGATTCATCGCGCTCGGAGTGTTCAGGTTTTTTGGCGGCGCCGGTATCGGTGGTCTGTGGATAGCCTTTATCGGCTGGTTTTTGCTGCGGGCAGCGCGAGAGAGCTACGTGCAGGTCGGACTAGCAGAGTTGCGAGGTTAGCAGCGGACGCCGCTGGGCGAATGGATGCGCCAGCGCGGGAGTTCTCGGCGAGCGTGGCGGGAGTTGACCGTACGCCGTCGAACCGCAGCACACCGCAGCTCGCTGATCTTCGCCGCGTCCGCCGCGTCGGTGGCATGCGGATTCACGGGCGCGGCGGCACGAGCACGGGCACGGACGAGATGCCCCGCCTGTGACCCCGTCTACCTCGCACGCTTTGTGAGTTGTGAGGCTGTTCCCTTTTTCGCCAATTGCCGCTTTACAACCGCGACTAGTTGCCTGCGCTGCTCCGGGGTCAGGCGCTTGACGGCTTTTGCCAGTCGTTTGCGCTCTTCCGGAGTCAGTCGATTCATCGCTTCTGCTAGCCGCTCTTGCTCTTGCGGCGTCAACCCCGCCTCCGGCTTGGCGGGGGCAGTCGTCCTTTTCCTTGCTCCCGGAGTGCTCGCTGGCCCTGGGCGCCCATGGAAAGCTGCGCCGGAATCACGGCATAAGTGGACTGACCCTCCGCACTCTTGGCAGCGGCTGCCGGGCAGATCCCCGTGACCAAAGCAATTGATGCGACCACAATTTCGACGAGGGGCCCGACGCCTATGCCGGCCCACCTGACACGGGTGTTGGCAGAGGCGATGGTCATACACGCCAAGAAAGCAGCTCATTAGCCACGCGGCTTCGCCTTTATTTTCAATCAGATAAACGAAGCACGAGCGTCGCCGTCTTGACAGCGAGAACAGCCGTCAAGTCTTTGACGACTCAGCGCTGGAGGGTAGCCACTCGCCCTCGAGCACGGCGGAAGCGGCTAACGTAGCTCCGCGCGCGGTGGCTCTTCGATTCTCGCCGCGCCCGCGTCGGCCTTCCCGCGGCCCAACGCGTTCCACGAGAGCAGATTCAACCTCCTCTTCAGCGCTTCCCAGGTCTAAACGGCGAAGCTCTTCGACCCTGGCGGAGTTGAGGAAGTGAATCAACTCACGGGGTGCGCTCTGGCCGGCTCCTGGGACATCCGCTTCTTCGAGCCAACCATCGGCATGGCCACCCGCATGGGTTTCATTCCCGACCACTATGTCGATATCACCAGCTGCCCGTTCGTCGCGGCCACGCTCCAAGCTCCCGGCAAGTCTTGAGCGCAAGCATGGCGCCCACGCTTTCCGGGAAGGGTCCTACCCCGCAGGGCGGCCAGCCTCATTCACAACAGAAAGCCAGTCACAAACTCCACCTGGTTCACGATCACCTTCGTCGATGGGATGTGATACCCCTGCGGCCCCCAGTGCGTGAATCGAAGCGCCGGCGCGATCTTCAGGCTCCTCCACCGCACTTCCAGTCCGGCTCCTCCGCCAATTCCGAACACCGAGGAGTTCTCCGTGAGCAGCCGGAACGATGGTCCCGCTTCCACGAAGGGCGTAACTCGTCCGGCCCCAAACCTGTATTTCCCCAATACCGGAAATTCCCAGGTCAGCGCCTCTGCGCCCGAAAACGAGTCGGCCACCTCCCCGTTGCTCAGCACCGTGCGCCGCGAGACCTCAATGGAGTGGTGTAAGCCATCCACCTCCAGGGAGAAGTGTTTCAGGAAGGGGACCTCCAGCGCCGGGCCGAGAAGGAACGTGTCGCCGCCTGTCACATACATCGTAGCGGGCTCCTGCTGGAAGCCGACGCTGCCCGTCGGCGCCCGGGAAATCAGGACCGCGGTGGTACTCGCCGGCACATCGTGAAATATGGTCGTGCCTCCGACCATGCCCAACTCGACCCGCCGGCTCAGCGGGTGCCACGGAGAGCTCGGATGCCCGCTCACGCCGACCAGCACTTCCACCTGGTCCGATCCCGACTCCGCCGAATTCCCCAGCGGCCGGTCGTGCACCCACCGCGTGTATCGCACCATCGGCGTGATCTCGAATTGTCTCCACCGCACCGTCACGCCAATACCCGCCGTCACTCCGTAGTGCGAAGGGTTGGCGTTCAGGTTTGTAGTAGGCCGGAAGGCCGGCCCCGCTTCGACGAACGGATCCACCTTCCACCAGTGAAACCGGTACTTCGCCATCAGCGGCAGCTCATAGGTGACCACCGGCGAGGGCGACACGGCGTACAGAACCCCGTTCGGCTCTACGAACGCAACCGTCAGGTGCAGTTCCCTGTACAACGCGTCGCCTTCCACCGAGAAGCTTCGGCCCAGCCGGTACTCCAGCGTCAACCCCACCACGTAATCTCTCGCCTGGGAATAGGATGTGAAGGTCTCCGGCACGCCGGCATTGACCGTTTCAAACGCGTCGGTCACCGCGCCGCCGCCGGCAAAGCCCACCGACACCGTCTGAGCGCTACACGTAAGAATAAGGAAGCTGAGAACCCCATAACGAAGCAGCATCCCCCCGCGGACCGCATGCCGCGGACCAGATCCCCCGGCAAGGAAATTCAGCGGATGCAAGAAAAACAAGCCTCCTCCCCTCCACACCGGCCACTCCGCCACAGCGCAGTCACCAACTTCCTCCCCAATCATTTCATACATTTGCCTCTCAAACCCGCCAGGCCGCATGCTACCCTCGAATCGGGCGGACCGGGGCCCCCTCTGGACCCAGGCCGCCCTTCTTATATTTATGGCAATCGAAAAAACAAATCCAGGCCAACCGTCTCAACGCACACCTCGCTGCGCTCAGGAGTCGGAACCCAGGAACCCCGGCCCGGTCGATTACTGGCGAAATATCCCCTTCGCTCAGAAAAGCCCCAAAGACACGGTTGTGGGAAGTAGACCGGGACGAAGTCCCCTGTGAGAGCTCGAACGGTTCGAGCATCCCTCGCCACCCCGGCAAACCACCGCGGCCTTTCCCCCACCAACCGGTCTGGCGCCGATTGGCGTCCGCGTCGCACCTCGGAACAGTGATAACATTCATCGGGAAGGACAAAGACATAATGAAGCTCTATTATGTGCTGGCGTTTGCTTTGGGGGGGCTGATGCTCCTCCCGGTGACAGCGCGTGAGCCCATCGCCGCTCGCATCATCCATGCGGATCCCGCTAAATACCGGCATAGCGCGGCGGTTCACAACGGGGCCGGTGCTCTGGATTACATGGCCCTCTTTGACGCGCACAGTATGGATACCAACTTGTACTTTCTCCACAGGGGAGTCATCGAGCCTAAGAGCGGAATTGGCGCTCACTTCCACAACCAGTGCGAGGAGATGTTCATCATCTTCGATGGCGAAGCGCAGTTCACCATTGATGGCCGCACATCGCTGTTGAGAGGGCCCGCTGGCGCTCCCTGCCGCATGGGCCACTCTCACGCCATCTATAATCCCACCGACAAGCCGGTTCAATGGATGAATATTAACGTCTCGCTGATGAAGGATAGTTACGACGCCTTCAATCTGAACGATCCGCGGGTGGATGTCCAACTCGATCCGATTGCCGTGTTCATGGCAATGCACCTCGATCGAGCGCTGCTTCTGCCCGTAAATGCCATGAACGGCGGCAAGGGGACCGCGCAGTACCGTCGTGCGCTGAATACCACGGTCTTCGAGGGTCCGTGGGCTTATGTGGATCACCTGCTGCTCCCTCCGGGCGCATCTATCGGTCCCCACCTGCACCACGAAGTGGCGGAGTTCTACTACGTGATGAAGGGCCAGGGGACGATTACGGTCGGGGGGCGTGGCAACCCGGAAACTGCCGAAATCAAAGAAGGTGACGCGATCCCGATCCAGTTGAACGAGGTCCACTCGTTTGAGAACAACGGGAGCGAACCGCTGGAATTCCTGATCGTCGGTGTCTCGCGGGACAGTTCCAAGAGAGTGGACAGCATCGATTCCGAGAACCTCGGTGGCCGCCGCGGGAACTAGGTACCGGACGCCGCACGCCGTGAAAACGCGGCAGTCCGCGTCGCGCTCGCCGCCGGCAAAGGCTGCGGGCAGGGCGGTTGTTAAGTGAAATGCATAACGGAGAGCCGGGAAATAATCCGGATCGGAGAGGAATGAACGGTGAGCGCGATCACACGCAGGAATTTCTTGGGCGTCACGGCAACGGGCGTGGGCGGACTTTGGCTAGGTGATGCAGGGCCGATGCCGGCAAACCCTGCGGCGGCTGCGGGCAGTTTCGAGTCGCTCTACAAAGCCTTTGTGGATCCCGACCGCAAATACAGCATCCGTCCATTCTGGTTCTGGAACGGCAAGATGGAGGGAGAGGAGATCAGCCGGCAGATTCGTCTGATGGTGGAACACGGCGTGTACGGGGCATATGCGCACAATCGGGATGGGCTCCAGACTCCGTATCTCTCCGAAGATTGGTGGCGAGCCGTCGGTGCCGGGCTGAAGACTGCGCGGGAGGAAGGCTTCTCTTTTTGCCTGGTAGACGATTTCGAGTGGCCGAGTGGCGAGGCGCGCGACTATTGGATGCCGGGAGCCAACAAGAGCCGTGTGGTGGCGGCCAATGCCGATTATCACATCCGCGCGCTGCATCCGTTGGAGACGCTGGTGACCGGCCCGAAGCGGGTGGAGGTTTCCCTGCCAGCGGACACCCACACAGCGGTGGCGGGTAAGCTATTGGGATCCGGTCGGCTCGACGGGGAAACGCTTCACACTCTGGCCCTCACCGCGAACGGCAATGTGCTTTCCTGGGACGCGCCCGATGGTGAGTGGCTGGTTGTGACCTATCAGCTCCGACGGTCGAAAACGCCGGACGGCGGCACGGTTGACTTGATGAATCCCGAGGCAGTTCGGAAGTTCATCGAGATCTATTACGAGGAGTTGTTTCGCCGCTACGGCGAATATTTCGGCAACACTCTCCCGGCGACCTTCGCCGATCACGAAGGGAGCTATGGAGGAACCATTGCCTGGACGCCGCGGCTGTTTGAGACTTTCCGCAGCAAGGCTGGCTACGACCTCGAGCCGCTACTTCCCGCACTGGTTTACGACATTGGACACAAAACGGAGAAGGTCCGCTGCGATTATCTGGACACCATTAGCGATCTTTATTCCACGAGCTTCTTCCAGCAGGTCAACGGATGGTGCCGGGCTCACGGTCTCCAGTATTCCGGCCACGTCTGGGAAGAGTCGCTGTTTTTTGGCCCCTGGGTGCAGGGGGATTTCTACCGCATCTTGCGCGCCATGGGCCAGCCCGGGTGCGATACGTTGCGGGAATGGGGCCGGCAATCGGTTTGGCTGAAGGAAGTCGCTTCCGTAGCCGATTTTGAAGGCCGCCACGTGGTATGTGAGAACCAGGGCGTGCAGGGCAGCGACTCATATCTTTCGCCCGAGCGGATGCGGCGTGTCTCCAACTGTCTGGGCGCCTGGAACATCGGGGAGTTCGTTCCGCATGCGTTCGACTACGATCTCGGGCGCATCAACTTCCCGCCCGACTGGTTCCTCAGCCAGCCATTTCTGCCACACTTTCGCGCCTACGCCGATCAGATGCGCCGCATCAGCTTTATGAATCGCGAGAGTCAACACGTGGCCGAGTTGCTGCTGTACTACCCGCAAACATCGGTGTGGGGACAAAGTTCACCGGCGTTTCGCACGGAAGGTTCCACGGACATCACAAATTCCGCCAACTGGAGTCAGGACGCCGCGGAAACCAACTCAAGCTATGCGCAACTCAAACTCCGGCTGACGGAAGAGAACCTGGACTTCAAGGTGGCCGACGATGGTTACCTGGCCGCGAGCCACATGGAAGGAAAGAAGCTCGCCATCTCAACATCGCGGTTCACGGCGTTGGTACTTCCGCCGATTTCGACTATCCGGCTGCACACGGCAGAGCGCGTGCGTGAGTTCTACGGCGCGGGCGGGCGTGTGATCGCCATTGGCCGGCTTCCGTTGATTTCCGTGGAGAACGGCCGGAAGGACCCACAGCTGAAGTCGCAATGGGAAGGGATGTTCGACACTGTACCCACGCTTCAGCCCTTTACGCTGCGCTCCAACGCGAACGGCGGCCAGGCTTATTTCGTTTCGGGATCGGTGGACGATGCGGTGGCCCTGTTGGCGAGCGCCATCGGCGACTTCGGAATTGTGAGCGGGCCGAGGGAACACCTCTGCTTCCTGCATAAAGAAAAGGACGGCGCGGACTTCTATTGGATCGTGAACGATAGCGCGGCCGCTCGTACCAATATCCTGAGCCTGCGCGCCACCGGCAGGCCGGAACGCTGGGACGCGGTCACCGGCCAGCGCTCGCCTGTGTTTTACCAAACACAGACCCCCAGGACCCTGGTCCGGCTGTCGCTCGGTCCCTGGGACGCTGCATACGTCGTCTTTGACCCCGGCGGGCCGGCTCAAACAATGGAACTCAAAGCAACCAACCTCGACGAGTTTCACATCGAGCGAACCTCGGCGGGCGAAGTGCGGGTTCATGGCAAAGCGTTGGCCGGCAAAGATCCCGCTTTCGTTGAGTTGAGCGACGGCCACCAGCGATACCGCGGCGAATACCGGCCCGCGCCGGCCGCGCCACTGGAGATCGCCGGCGACTGGAGGGTGACGGTGGAAGCGCCGGCGATCCCGATTCCTTACGCTCAAGCGATGGACGATCCGCTCGATCAGGGCTTGGGCGAGCACTGGTTCGAGCCCAACACGACTCATCGGCCATGGGAACAGGTTTGGCTTTCCCCGATGAACTGCGCGCTGCGTGAGTGGAATGTTCTGGGGCCTTTCCCGAATCCCGACGACAGCGGGCTCGATGGGGTCTACCCGCCCGAAAAGGAGATCGATTATGACGCCACCTATGTAGGCGAAGGCAAGCTTCAAATTGGTTGGACTGCCACCGATAGCGGCGAACGCATTGCAAAAGGTGGAAGCGGATGGGATTCGCTGTTGCTTCAAATGGCCGGTGGGCCCTACGCTCCCGCGAGCAACATCGTCGATTACGGGAGCGCCGCGAGAGCGGGATGGCCGCCCAATGGCACGTTTTACGCCCAAACCAATCTCTACGTTCCGGACGCGCGACGGGCTATGGTGATTCTCGCCACGGGCAATCCTTGCGCAGCCTGGATGAACGGGCAGCAGGTCTTTTCGGGTTGGTCGCGCCCGCTTTACTTCGAGCTCGCTGACGGTTTCGCGCACCGCATTCCGGTCGAACTGCGGGCGGGATGGAACAGCCTGCTGTTGAAATTCGTGCACAACCCCGAAAGCGCCCGCTCGGGCCAGTTCACTTGCCGCGTGGAACATGGGAACGGCGGCTCTGTGGCAGGCCTGGTTGCGGGTCCTCGCCGGTTCTCCGGTGAATGGCAGCAGGGCTCGCGCGGCTTTCGCTGGCTGCGAATCCCTGTACCGGCCGTGGCCGGGCCGCTGCGCGTGCCGATCCTCAAGAACTCCTGGTCGGTCTGGATCGACGCGAAACCGGCGCGGGCAGCGTCCGAAATTCCGCTTCCGCAGGGCGCCCGCTCCGTCACGGTGCGCATTAGAGGAGACGAGGTTCTCGATCGACCCTTCGAGTTTCTGACCGCGCCCGCTTCTCTTCCCCTGGGGACTTGGAGCGTTCCTGGCCTGGAGCATTTCTCGGGACGGATGACGTATGAAAAGACCGTTGAGGTCCCGGCCGGGCTGCTGGCGGAGCAGGTGCTGTTCGATTGCGGCCAGATAGGGGTCGCAGCGGAGGCGTGGGTGAACGGCGAGCCGGTGGGATCTCGTCCCTGGGCGCCCTTCGTATTCGAGGTCAGCCGCCGTTTGCGTCCAGGCCGCAATGATTTAAGGGTGCGCGTTGCCAACACCGAAGCCAACGCCCGCGCAGTGGGAACCTCGTTGGACATCCTGAAGAATATCGCCCTCAATGGCTGGCTGGGGCCAGTACAATTGGTACCTTATTTTGAACGTAGCATCGCGTGCGTCCGCGTCTGAGATAACCTAATTCCTGAATGACACCGCGCGAACGCTGGCACGCCCTTTTCGCTGGCCAGAAGCCAGACCGCGTGCCTTGTGATTATTGGGGCGCCGCCGAGGTTACCGTGTAAGCCGGGCAATCAGCCAGCGGCCCGCATTCAGACCGGCAGAACTTCTTTGATGAAGGCATCATAGCTGCGCGGAGCGTGCCCCAACACGGCCGTCAACTCGTCGATCTCCGCCTGCGTCGCCAGCAGCCCGGCGTTCAGGAAGTGCTGGAACATGATCTCAAGATCGCGCACCAGCCAGCCGGGCATAAATGCGCGCATCTGCGCCGACCAGGCTTTCAGATCGTCTCCCACGTAAATCACCGGCTTGCCGAGATGGCGCGTCAACATCTCGGAGATCTCCGCGCCCGTCCAAGCCCGCGGACCCACCACCGAATACGTCTTGCCGGAGTGGCCCGATTGAGTCAAGGCGATGGCGGCGGCTTCGGCGATGTCGCGCACATCCACGCGGTGCATGCCCACGCTTCCAGAAGGCTGCGGATAGACGCCTGCGCGGATGGCATCCAGCACGGCAAGATCGTTCTGGTAGAAATTGTTCGGCCGCAGGATCGTGTATTCCACGCCGCTCGCCCGGATGACGCCCTCAATCGGAAGTTTAGAGACGAAGTGTGGAATCATGAGCGCCTTGTCAGCGTGGTGCACGCTCAAATAAACGATGCGCCGGATGCCTGCTGCAACTGCCGCATCCACGGCGTCGATCCCTTGAGCGGTCTCGTCGCGGTCGAGCGGCGTAATCAGGAATAGCTCGTCGGCTCCCGCAAAGACCGACGGAAGCGACTCCGGCTCCAGCATGCTCCCGGTCACTCCCTCGACGCCCTTCGGCAGCGAAGCGATCCGGTTGGCCGAACGGGTCATCACCCTCACGTCGGCCCCGCGCTTCAATAGCTCCCGGACAGTCTGACTACCGACCGTGCCGGTGCCGCCAATCACGACAATCTTCGACATAAAGCGATCTCCTCTCTTTCCGCGACCTTCCAGAATACCAGCGGACGGCGAAGATCGTCGAGCCACGGCGCGCCGGGCTGCTTCAGCCGCCTGTTCTAGCAGCCGTGCCGGATCCTTGTGGCCCCGGTAGAAGGCCGACGAACCGCGGCTACCGCATGTTTATGGCGATCGCCACCTCCCGGCGCCTTCGAGATTCCGGCCGCGCACTAGGCGCAAAGCACAAGTTGCTCGTGGCGTTCTGTTCAGTTGAACGGCTGCAGCAGATAGCGTTTGACCTGCTCCATACGCGTGCAGTCGGGGCAGTCCGGATGGCAACTTGAGCCCGCGTGAGCCATGAGATACTCCATCTGCTCCCGCATCACAGAGGCGGCAGATGCGGGCGTCAGGTAAACCCTCTCTCGCGCTACCTCAACAGCAACCCGAGAGTGTTGGCTGGGCGATGACGAAATGCTTTCCATAACAGCGCTCCCATCCAGCGTTAGTGGAGCCGACCCTGACGCCAACGTTAGGGCCGGGCGGCGAACTCCTCCGTTGTTGCCACCAGCCGAAGCATAGGTCTTCCAAGCGTCTTGGACAATAGCCATTCTTGTTAATGTCTCGAAGATTGCTTCCGATAACGAAATGCGGTCTGGCGAAAGTGAACCAGGGTCCGGCAGGCCAGCTCGGCGGTGTGAGGTTGCCTCAAAGAGCAACACCCTTTTCTTTGAACACCTTGAGGCCGTCACTGCTAATCGAAAACCCGCAAGACGGCCTTCATTGCCCGCGGTGTAAGGTCACCGGAACCGTCATAAAACCGAACCGCTGGCTTTTGCTTATTCCTGTGGGCCGGTCCCGCCACCGGCCCGGCGAATCGACTCCCGCCACGCTCGCCGCGAACTCCGGCGCTGGAACGTCCGTCCGTATCGCGAACTCGCGCGGCGGCGTGCGGCGCCGCGGGAAGGCTGCCGCGGGCGCGCTCGGGCGCCTCAAATCCCCTTCGCAGAGGTCAATTCTCGAAGCAGAGAAGGCGATGAACAGATCGCTTCGAACAGGAGGCCAGCATGGAAAAAGTCTGCCGGCAGGGTCACGCAAGCGACGCGCAAGGTTGACCAAAACGCGGAATAATGGTTCCTAGCGCCGCGTGGCCTTTCCAAGCAAGCTGATCTGCAGGGGAGCTTATGATCAGACGGAGAGATTTTCTTTTTGCAGGCGGTGTGGCGGCCGCGCTCCCAGCGCAAGCCGCTCCGCGACCCCATGTCGAATCGATCGGCACGATCAGCCAGCAGCCCGAGTTTTATCATGGTTGGGCCACTCTCGCAGCGCGAAGGGACGGAGAATTACTGGTCGCCTACTCCGGCGGGCGGGAGAGCCACGTGTGCCCATTCGGTCGCGTGGAACTGATTCGATCACGCGACGGCGGACATACCTGGAGTTGGCCCGAGGTACTTCTGAACTCTCCTATCGACGACCGCGACGCGGGGATGCTCGAAACTCCATCGGGGTCGCTACTGGTCACGACCTTCACTTCGCTAGCATATGAAACGGCGCTAGAGCGTGGCTCTGGTTGGGCTGCGGAGAAGCTTGCACGCTGGCAGGCGGTGAATCTTCGCAGCACCCAACAGCAGCGCCAGGCATTACTGGACACGTGGATGTTACGCTCTACCGATGGCGGAATGACCTGGTCGGCAGCATTCCGCGTTCCGCTGAGCAGCCCCCATGGTCCGACCACTCTGTCCGGTGGACGTCTGCTTTATGCCGGAAAACAACTCTGGCAACCGGGGCAGAAGGTCGGGGTGTGCGAATCCGTGGACGATGGCCGGACCTGGCGCTGGCTGTCTGACATCCCCGCCCGATCAGGCGATACGGTGGTGGAGTATCACGAATTGCACGCCGTCGAAGCGGCGAATGGCCGGATCATTGTCCATATCCGCAATCACAATCGGGTGAACCCAGGCGAGACGCTGCAATCTGAATCAGCCGACGGCGGGAAGAACTGGACCACACCGCACGCAATCGGTGTCTGGGGGCTGCCGTCGCATCTGCTGCGGCTGCGGGACGGACGGTTGTTGATGTCCTACGGACATCGCAATGCGCCATTTGGCAATCAGGCACGGATCAGTTCCGATCACGGTCAAACATGGTCGGCGCCCATCATCATCTCCGATGACGGCGCAGGCCCGGACCTCGGGTATCCTGCAACCGTTGAGCTGGCGAGCGGGCAATTCATCACCGTTTGGTATGAGTCTCTGAAGGACTCGACGCACGCAGTGCTTCGGCAGGCCCGTTGGTCGATCTAATTTGGCACTAGCACGGCGGCCCGCCCACGTAGGACTCAAGCGCTCGCTGCGGCGACAGCGCTCCCGCTGGGGTTCGACGGCGAACGATCAATGCCAAACACGCCCGCCGTGCTCGCCAACATTGACCCATTCGCGCGGCCCTTCCAGGGTGAATCAGGTTCCGGAATCCCGTCAGGAGCGGTGCCTGGGCTGCCGTTTCGTCACGTATGAGATGAAGGTCGGTCGCCATCGCGATGTAGTCCGGGAGATGCCAGGTCTCCGGGTCTGATCCGGGATTCCTTTTCAGGGTACCTGCCTGGAACAAACATGTGACCGCGGCTTCAATTTCAGCCGTGGTCTTTTGCTGTATGCCCCACAGCAGCAGTGCTTCAGCAACGGACCCGCCGATTACCGTCGCGGCCTTCCATTCCCCTCCAGCGAGGCGGCGGTCTGGCGTGCTGCCAGGAACTGGTGGCGAGCTAGGGCGGGCGGAAGAAGTTCCGTTTGGACGGGAGCATCATCGATCTGCCGGTGAGCATGTTCGACTGGGCATGCGCCCATATGTCAGCCGATCGGCGGTATTGAGCGGTGGCCGCGGCAACCCAGCCGAAGTTGCTGAATTTACTATGTGAACGAGTTTTGGCTACAGACAGGTATCGATGGCCTACATCCACTTGTCGTTACCAGCGAAAATCGCGCACTAGCATCAGCCCGCTCTCGTTGTCGGTCGGCACCACCCACACCAGGAAACGGACGCGAGGGTTTACGGCGAATGCCGGCAAATCTCGGGCAACGGGAGCAGGGATCTGGGCAAACCTGACTTGCGACGCGGTCCTGATATCGAAGCGGTTCACCGAGATCATGGATGGCGTAGCGTGATCGAAATCCAGGTAGTAGATGTAATTTCCGGAGAGCGCCCAGGAGTTGTGCCAGGCGGACTCGAGCACCGGAACCTCATCCCCTCCATCCGGCGGGACGCTCCATATTCCCCGCTGGTTGCGCTCCTTGGAATAGAACAGACGCGCGCCGCCGGAGGACTCGAATGCCTGGTACCCACCGTTCTTCGTGACCTGTCTCGGCTCGCTGCCATCGGCGCGCATCTTCCAGATCTGGCGGGCGCCCGAGCGGTCCGACATGAAATAGATCCAGCGGCCGTCATGCGACCAACTGGGCTGTGCGTCCGCCGTCGTCTGGTCGGTCAGGCGAATCACTTTTCCCCCGTCAGCGGGGACAGTATACACATCACGGTTACCCCGCGCGGTGGCATCGAAGGCGATGGTCTTCCCGTCCGGCGACCATGCCGGCGAGGACGCTCCCAGCCCGCTCTCAAAAAACGTTAGCTGGCGCGGGTTCAAACCGCTGACCTCGCAAACCCAGATCTGCTCTATGCCGGTGCGCCCCGATGAAAATGCCAGCCGCGTGCCATCGGGCGAAAGACTGGGCCCGTGATCTGCCAGGGTGGATCGGGTAATGGGCGCGGGCACGGCCGGCGCGCTTCGTCCGATGGACATGCCAACAATATCGGTGTCGCGCGCAGCCCGCGCGAAAGCCAACTGGCTGCCACCATCCGTTCGGCGCACCGACACGGAGGGTTGGCGGGCGCTGTCATCTGAGGTCCCCACGCGGACGGGCGTCCGGACACCCGATCCATAGGCGGGTACGCGGAATAACCCGTGGGCCGAATCGAAAATCACGAATTTGTCGTCGGGAGTCCAGGCGACGCCCCGGATTGGCTCGCCCAAGGTCGTCAACCGCCGCGGGGGGACGCCGCCGGCCGCCGGTGTCACATACACGTCGCTGATCGTGGTGTCCGTCCGGACGAACGCAACCTCTTTCCCATCCCACGAGAATTCCGGGAATTCATCTTTGGCGGAGGAAGTGGAATGGGTCACCCATCGCTTGCCGCCAGTCGCCAGAGTGAGAAACGCGATGCCGGGCGATCCGGTCTGGGGGTCCTGAGCGCAGATGGCCAACAGCATGCCATCGGGACTCCAAGCGACGCCGGACCCTGCTACCTCCGCGATCCTCTTCTCGTCTCCGCCGCCTGATGGAACTATGAACGCAGCCCCGCTCCGGAGAAAGGCGATCCGGCTGCCATCAGGCGACCAGGCGGGATAGTCGTCCGCCGCCGGGTCGTTGGTGAGGCGCGCAGGGGCACCGCCATCGACGTTCCGAACGTAGATATCAAGGTTGTCTCCGTCCTGTCCGGTCCAGGCAAACGCGAAGCGGCGGCCGTCGGGCGAGAGGCTGGGGGAACGCTGGGTGCCCGGATAGCTGGTCAGGGGCGCCACGCTCAACAGGGGCGCCGGGCCTTTTGAAGCACTGGAACCTTCCCGCCACCAGAGCAGGGCTGCCACCACCGCGACGACCGCCAATGCCGCGATGGCCGCGTAGATCTTTGCCTGCGACCGGGAAGGCGACACTCGGGCGACGGGGGCGATGAACCGATAGCCACGGCCGGGGATGGTGGCTATAAATCGCGGGCTGCTGGCGGAATCGCCCAAGGCATCGCGCAGTTTACGGACCGCAGTGTGAAGGCCATCATCGTAGTTGACGACCGTATTACCCCAAAGCTCCCGGCGAAGGTGATCATGGCTAACCACCTCGCCCGGCGATTCGAGCAGTGTGCCCAAAAGGCGCAACGGCAGTCCCTGAAGCTTCAGGTCTCTGCCTTGTTTGCGGAGTTGAAGGGAGGCTGCGTCGAACTCGAACAAGCCGAAAGTGACCTTGGCAGTCCGCGGAATCTTGCTGGCTTCCATACCGAAACGGCCCACCACCGGGTGGCCAACTGAACTCTAGTTCTACCACGGGTCTCAGGGGTCCGCAAGGAACCCACATGGTATACCGAGGCAGTTCATGCGTGGTGCTATCTCATTGTTTTCAAGAGGAATACGCGGTCAGGAGGCAACATTCGCGGATTCGGTAAGAGTTCAGGCCCCATCGAGGATGAAGCGGATTACTCTGATCGGAACTTTTCATGTTCTTCGTTGTTCGCTTGGACAACGAAGACTGGGGGGGCCGGCATGGACCCTTCCGGCCCCCCGGACTGCGCTCCGGCTATCGGGAGCGTATCGGCTGTTGAAATCAAGGATTACTACCGTGGCGAAATCGTACACACGCAATTTAGCCGTCTATTTTCCAGTCAAACGGCTCCGGTCCCTGGCAGCCGGGTTACTTGCCGGACTTTTGCTCTCGGCGCCGGCCTGGTGCCAGGCATATGTGCCGTCATCGGTCCCAAGGCATACGAGGAGTATTTGAAGCGGCAATCAGCACAAGCACCGGTCCAGACAGGCCCAGGCCGGTAGGTTGGCTGAGCAGGTTCAGAAGGCTGTCCAATTTTAGGGAGAATTGCAATGTTCAATGAAAAATCGGGCGTGTCGCGCAGGACATTTCTCACCACTTCGACATCCGCTTCGGCGGCGGTTGCTTCGGGGAGTCTCGTCACCAATGCGGATCTGGAGCAGATCTCCGGCAATGTGAATACGAGGTCGGGGCCCTCGGCTTTGAGGATCACCGACATGCGCATTGCGCATTCGGACCGATCCATGCTCATGCGCCTCGATACCAACCAAGGCATCTCCGGGTATGGCGAGATCCGGTACGATTGCAGCAAAGCGCACGGCCTGATCTTGAAGAGCCGCATCATCGGAATGAACCCGTGCAATGTCGCGGAGATATTCCGCAAGATCAAAAAGCACGGCGGGTTTGGTTGTGATGGCGGCGGGGTTTCCGCTATCGAGGTTGCCTGCTGGGACCTGGCCGGCAAGGCTTGGGGTGTGCCCGTCTGGCAGATGCTCGGCGGCAAGATGCGCGACCGCGTCCGCCTGTACTGCGACACCACCAGCAGGCCGACCGGGGAAACGATGGGCAACCATTTGAAAGAACGGATCGCGGCCGGTTGGACCTTCTGCAAGATGGACCTGCATGCCGGCGGCGAAGACGAGGTCACCCACACGCAGGGAAGCACCGTGGGAATGTATACGCGCCCCGCACCGGACCCGACCGCGAACCGGCCGGTGCGGAGAGGCTTCGCCGATGCAATGTCAGGTGGACCGCTGCCCGATATGAAGCTACCGATGGGCGCCTATAACCCCTACGGCGAGCACTTGTTCACCTCCACGTTTTTCACCGATAAAGCGCTGGATTGGCTGGCGGACTACTGTGAAACAGTGCGCAGTATTGTCGGCTATGAAATTCCGATTGCCACGGACCACTACGGTCACTATCCCATCGAGACCTTTATCAAGTTCGCGCGGAAACTGGATAAATATAACCTGGCCTGGTACGAAGACGTGGTGCCGTGGTTCTACCCCGACCAGCTCCGGAGACTCAAGGACGCCTGCACCACGCCGATCTGCACCGGCGAGGACGTTTACCTGGCCGACGGCTTCAAGGACCTGTTTGAAAAGCAGGCAATCTCGATCGTGCACCCGGATCTCGCCAATGTGGGCGGTATTCTCGAAACGAAAAAAACGATCGATCTGGCCACGCAACACGGTATGGCATCCTGCATTCACAATAACAACGGCCCCATCACGTTGCTTGCCAGCGTGCATGCCGCCGCCGCCGGCGACCAGTTTCTGGCATGTGAGTATCACACGGCTGACGTTCCACATTTCCTCGACCGGATCAGAAGGACGGACAGGCCGAACGATCCGATCATCGACCGGGGCTATGTCACGGTACCGAACGGACCGGGACTGGGCATTGAGATCAACATGGACGTTCTCAAGGCAAATCTGCACGAAGGCGGATTGTTCGAACCCACCACAGAGTGGGACAACGAGACTTCGTTCGACGGTCATATGTGAGGATCAACGATGAACCGGACGAGTATTGCCTGTTTCGCGGTGGCCTGCTGTGCCATCGCGTTCGCGGCCGTTGCCGCCGCCCAGACCGCTTCGGGCATTCCGCATCTCCAGAAACAGGGGACGGCGACGCAGTTGATCGTCGATGGCAGACCTTTCCTTGCTCTGACTGGAGAGCTGGGCAACAACACCGCCACGAGCCTGGAGAACATGCAATCCGTCTGGCCGCGCCTGGTGGCCGGGAACCTCAACTGCGTGCTGGCGGCCGTCTCATGGGCACAAGTGGAGCCGGAAGAGGGCAGATTCGAGTTCGCGCTGGTGGATGGCGTCCTTCAGGAAGCCCGGCGCAACAATCTCAAGCTCGTGTTCCTGTGGTTCGGTAGCTGGAAGAACGGCCTTTCGAGCTACGCGCCCTATTGGGTAAAGAAGGACTACAAGCGCTATCCGCGGATTCGCCTCCAGGGTGGCAAGAGCATCGAACTGCTCAGCACCTTCGGCGAGGCGAGCCGCGACGCCGACGCGCGCGCCTATCGCGCCCTGATGCGCCATATCCGTGAAACCGACGGCCAACAGCACACCGTGCTGGCGATGCAGGTGGAGAACGAAGTGGGTGTGTTGCGCGATTCGCGCGACCGCTCCGAGGCCGCCAACAAGGCGTTCTCCGGACCCGTGCCCAGAGAGCTGATGGATTACCTCCAGAAGCATCGCGAGACACTGGCGCCGGAACTCCGCGAAGTTTGGTCGGCCAACGGCTCCAAGACCGCCGGCACTTGGGAAGAAGTTTTCGGCGCCGGGAAGCCGCAAAGTGTGGAGATGCCGATCCAGACCAACTCCCCGCCGCTGAGCAAGGAAGAACACGAGACGGGCTGGCGAAACCTCCACTGGGCCGCCGACGAGTTCTTCATGGCGTGGCACTATGCCCGCTACGTCAACAAGGTAGTGTCGGAGGGCAAGGCGGAATACGGCATTCCCATGTATGTCAACGGCTGGCTACAGCAGCCGGACATGGCCTGGCCGGGTACGTATCCGAGCGGAGGTCCGCTACCGCAGGTGCACGATATCTGGAGAGCCGGCGCGCCGGCGCTCGACATCCTGGCGCCCGATCTTTATATTCCGGAGTTCGACTGGACCTGCGAGCGATTCACGCGCAACGGCAATCCCCTGTTCATTCCGGAGACCAGCCTCAACCCCGCCAACGCCCTGATGGCTTTCGGCAAATATAACGCCATCGCCTACTCCCCGTTCTTTATCGAGAGGAGCATCAGCGCGGACAGCGAGCTGGCCGCGACCTATCGCCTGATCGCCCAAATGGCGCCGGTCATCACGGCAAACCAAGGCAAGGAAAGCATGACCGCCCTGCGGCTAAAGCAAGGCGAAGCCCCCAAGCAGGTCAAACTCGGCAATTACACGCTGACTGCCAGCTACGTGGGACGAGGCCGCGTTCCGATCGCGCCCGAGCCCCCGGCGCAACCAGGCCAACGCCGCGCCGCGGCGCAGCCAACCGCCCCTGCTCCAACCGGCGCACGGACCGAGGGCAGTCCGCAACCGCCCATGGAGGCGGCCGCGATCCTGGTGGCATCCGGACCGGATGAATTCTACCTGGGCGGCGGCGGATTGCGAATCGGATTCACACCGAATACGCCCGGCCCTTCGACCGTGGGGCTGGGGATCGTGCAGGAGGGCAAGTTTGTGAACGACCAATGGGTGGTGGTTCGCCAACTCGGCGGCGACGACATCGGGCAGGGCGAGATTCTGACCCTGCGGCCCAACACCATTCTGCGGGTGCTGGTCTACCGCTACGAGTGAGCAGCGAAGAATTGCGGAGGAGACCGCCCGAAGGGAGCGGCGGTCTCAGGAGGTCGTTGTGGTGAAGAGATTCGTCCAACTTTCTCTGGTGCTGGCCTGGACCGCTTCGCTTGCCCTCGGGCAGGGGAAGCCAATCCCGCAGCTGGTGAAGAAAGGCGAGAAGTTCACGTTCCTGGTGGATGGAAAGCCCTTCCTCATCCTGGGCGGCCAGGTGGGCAACTTCAGCGCCTTTCCGGACCGGATGGAAGCGGCATGGCCCAAGCTCAAGACCATGAACGCGAACGTGGTGGAATACCCCGTCTATTGGAACGCGATCGAACCCGAGGAAGGCAGGTTCGATTTCGCCGACTTCGACAAGATCCTCACGGCCACGCGTGCCCATGGCCTGCGGGCTGTAATGCTCTGGTTCGGCACCTGGAAAAACGGGGCAATGGACTGGACGCCCAACTGGGTCAAGTCCAATCCCCAACGGTTTCCCCGGGTGATCGACTCCGGCGGCAAGCCCATCCGGGTCCTTTCGCCCATGTCGAAAACGAACCTGGACGCTGACCGTAAGGCGTACGCGGCGATGATGAAGCACCTTAGGGAAATGGACGAGGCCGACCGCACCGTCATCATGATGCAGGTGGAGAACGAGCCCGGCTCGCTGGGCAGCGTTCGCGATTTCTCCGCGGAATCCAACAAGCTGTTTAACGGTCCGGCGCCGGCGTCGTTAGTGACGGCGCTTAAGAAGAACCCGGGAACGTGGAAGGAAGCCTTTGGCCGGATTGCGGACGAAGCTTTCAACGCCTATTACCTGTCCACCTACATCAACGAAGTGGCCAAGGCCGGCAAGCAGATCTACCCGCTGGTGACGTACGTCAATACGTGGAACGGCGGTTACGGCACCAACGACAGCTACGAGAAGTTCGACCGCCCGGGCGAGAGTTACCCTAGCGGCGGAGCTGTATCGCACATGCTCGACCTGTGGAAGGCGACCGCGCCCGACATCGATATCCTCTCGTCGGACACCTCCGCCCAACCGACCAATCCTTACCGGATGATTTCCTCCCGTTATCGGCGTCCGGACAACCCCCACTGGAGCCCGGAGGCGGTCAGAGAACTGGTCGGCGCACGCAATTCCTTTTACGCGTTGGCGGAATTCGATTCAATCGGCTTCGGTTCCTTCGGAGTGGACAGCTCCAATAGGGTCTCCGCGCCGCAAAACCTAAGCCCATCGTTTGTCGATCTGGCGGCGAACTTTCGTCTCTTTCAAGCAGCCATGCCGGCGATCCTGGACCTGCAGGGAACCGGGAATCTGCAAGCTGCGGTCGAGGAAGACCCTATCCGGGCACGAAATCTGATTCTGACCAACTACGATGCGCTGGTGCGATTCCGCCCTCCCACCAGGTTTGCCCCGGCCCCCACTGGCGAACCCTCCGGGCGGGTCTTAATCGGCGAATTGGGTCCGGACGAATTGCTGATTCTGGGCTTTGATTCCACGGTTCAATTCCGACCGGTTCAGGGGTCGGCTTATACAGCGGCGCAGTTCCTTCTGGTGGAAGAAGGCTATTACGACCCAAACGGAGCCTGGAAGATGACGGACCTTGGGCAGACCGCTCAGGGCGACTACGACCCTCCCATGGTCACTCTTCCGGCACGCGGAGCGGTGGTGCGGGTCAAGCTCATGAGATATTAACCGGCAAGAAAGCCTTGCCAAACACTCGACCTGACCAGAACGAATTGCTTCTGGAGGCGAGCTTAAGTGGAGAACAATGAACGACCAGTCCTTATCCCGACGATTTTTCCTGTCCGCCGCTGCCGCCGCACCGGCCGTGCCAGCCCTGATCGCTTCCGACAGGATTGCCATCTTCGACCCTCCTCCCGACCGCATTCGCATCGTCACGGTCTCGACTTCATATGCAGCCCCGGCGGCAGTCTTCACCCCCGAGGAAGTTAAACAGATGCAGGCGCAGGGGAAGAACGTCGAGATGACGGTGACCACCAGCCAGGACCACCTGCTGCAGGTGTTGCCGGAAGCCGATGTGGTCTTCGGAGCCTTGACGCGCGATCTGTTTCCGATTGCCAAGAAGCTGAGATGGCAGCAACATACCGAGGCCGGCGTGGATACCATCCTGTTCCCGGAACTGGTGAAGAGCCCCGTGGTGTTAACCAACATGGCGCGCATGTTCGCGCCGGGGATCTCCGAAACCGCGATTTCCATGCTGCTGGCGCTGACGCGCGGCTTGAACAAGTTCTACATCCCGCAGTTCGCTAAGCGGCAATTCCATGCCGAGCGAAACCTGGTGGAAGTTGACGGCCTCACTATGGGAATTGTCGGCATGGGCGGCATTGGGCAGGCCGTGGCGATGCGCGCGCATTACGGTTTCGACATGCGCATCCTGGCGACCGACGCCAAACCCATGGTCAAGCCTCTGTTCGTGGACACACTGCGCGAGCCGGGCTGGTTTATGGAGATGGTGCCGCAAGTGGATATCCTGGTGGGCGCCGCGCCGCTGACCAAGGACACCCGCCACATGTTTAACGAAAAGGTCTTCCGCTCGATGAAGAAGACTTCGTACTTCCTGGGCCTTTCGCGGGGCGGCTTGACCGACCAGACGGCACTCGTGCCGGCGCTCAAAGAAGGCTGGATCGCCGGAGCCGGTCTCGACGTGACCGATCCCGAGCCGCTGCCATCGGATAATCCTCTGTGGGACTGCCCGAATCTGGTGATGACCTGCCATACGGCGGGATTCTCGCCACAGCGGCGGGTCCGCCAGATGGGCCTCATTGCCGAGAACGTGCGTCGGTACGCCAACGGCCTGCCGCTGTTGAACGTGGTGGATAAGAACGTGGGGTATTAAGCGGTGCCTCCGCATTTTCTAACTGACTCTTAAAGGAGGTTGCTTTCTTCATGACACCGATGGCAATTGGAGTTTTCGCGCTGCTCGCCGCGCTGTGCGGTGTCCCCGTAAACGCGCAGACACAGGGCCAGACCCTGGGAGCTGCCAAACCTCCCGCCAGCTACATCAACTCGGTCGCTCAGGCCGGCAAAGATGTCTACGCTCTGCCGATGTGTCTGAACGTCTGGATGGGTGGACCGGGAACCAGTGCTTTCGGCCGTCCCGGCGACGGTTATCCAAGCGGCGGAGGTCAAGCGCACACGCTGGACCTCTGGAAGGCAACGGCTCCGGCCATCGATGTTATCGCTCCCGATATCTACGAAAGCTCCGCCGTCGTCTATCGTCAGCTTCTTTCGGACTATGCCCGTTCCGACAACCCACTGTTGCTGGTGGAGACTGGGCAGGGACTGGAGTTTGCGCGATACTGCTTCACGGCCATTGGCGAGTACGCGGCCGTAGGTTTTGCGCAGTTCGGAGTGGGGATCAAAGAATACGGAATGACCGCCGACGGCGAGTTCGGCCCGCAGTTCGCGGATATGGCGGCGAATTTCCGTCTGTTGAGTAATGCGGCTCCGGTTATTGCGGAACTGCAAGGGACGAAGAGACTACAGTCCGCAATCGAGGAGGACGACATCGCGCGTCGCCTGCTCTTTTTCGACCGCTACGATGTGCAGGTCAGGTTTCCTCCTGCCATGGGCAGGCAACGCAATTGAGGGGAACCCCGGCCAAGGCGCAGCCCGGTGTTTCCGCCAAGTCGCCCTCGCTGGGGCTGATGTTGCCGAAAGAAGGTGCGGTGCTCCGAGTGAAGCTTCGGTGGGATTGAAGCTGGATAACCTGGTCTCCCTGATGACCTTGGACGAGAAGATCGCGTTCCTGAGTCAGACGGCGCCGGCCATCGAGCGCCTCGGCATCAAAAGCTTCACCAATTTCACCGAGGGCCTGCACGGTTTGGGGTGGGCGGGAGGAGGCAGCATCACGTCCACGCAGTTTCCACAGGCCATCGGGATGGCTTCCACCTGGGATCCGGATCTGCTCCGACAAGTGGGTGCCGCGGTAGGATACGAAACGCGCATTCACAACGTGAAGACCGACGGAAAGCGCGTCGGTCTGGCCCTCCGGGCGCCACTGGTGGATGTTGGGCGCGAACCGCGCTGGGGCCGCAACGAGGAGGCATACGGCGAGGACCCTTTCCTTGATGGTTCCCTGGCGGTTGCCATTGTCAAGGGTTTACAGGGCGACAACGCCAGGTACCTCCAGGTGGCCTCGACCCTCAAGCACTTCGTCGCCAACAACAACGAGCGGAGCCGGACGAGAACCGACTCCGTCATAGATGAGCGCGACCTGAGTACTCTGGTGCCTTTCCAGAAGACGATCAGCGAAGGCCACGCCCAGTCCTTCGTGGTGGCTTACAACCTCCTCAACGGCGCTCCCTGCACTGCCCATCCCAAGCTGCGCGGCATCGTGATGAAGGAATGGGGATTTGACGGCATGATCTGCACGGATGCGGGCGGCATGCCCAACCTAATGCGTTCCCAGGGGGTCGTTTCCAGCCTGCCAAAGGCGGTGGCCATGGCGATCCAGGCCGGCGTCACTGTGTTCCGCGACCAGCACTCGAGCTATTTCAGGGAAGCGATCGAAAAGAATCTCCTCACCGAAGCCGATATCGTTGACCGGGTCAGAGGCGACCTGCGGATGCGGATGCGCCTGGGAGAATTCGGCCCTCCGGCGCTGGTTCCCTACAGTGCCATCGCGGGGAAGGAGGAACCCTGGTACGGCCCGGAGCACAAAGCTCTGGCGCGGTTGGTGACCGACAAGTCTATCGTGCTGGTGAAGAACGAGGGGAGCATTCTCCCGCTCAACAGGAGCACCATCCACTCCATCGCTGTCAGCGGCGGCGGTGGCAACGAGGTGTTCCCGGATTGGTACGCCGACACGCTGCCTTACGCGGTGACTCCCGCCGAAAACAAACAACACAGGAGTACGAAAGATGAAAATAACTTCCGCTGTTCTGGCCGCTCTTGCGGCCACACTCGTCATCGGCACGCTCCACGCCCAGGTCGCTGAGCGCCCGATTCCCCGCCTGGAGCAGAAGGACGGACGCTTCGCTCTGTTTGTGGACGATGCTCCATTTTTGATCTTGGGTGTAGAGGATCAGGACCTGGGCCTGGAGAATACCTGGCCTTCGCATCCAAAAGATTGGGCTGGCATGGAATACCTGCATGCCAACACGATCGAAATACCGATCTACTGGGATCAGATTGAAGAGCACCCCGGGCAGTTCGACTTTTCGTCGATCGACAGGCTCCTGGCCGAAGCTCGCCAGCATAATGTTCGTCTCATACTGCTCTGGTTCGCCACGTGGAAGAACGGCAGCCAGCACTATATGCCCGATTGGATGTTGTTGGACCCCGCCCGCTATTTCCATGCGGTCGACAGGAACGGGCAGGCAGTGGACTCGCCTTCACCGTTCTCGACCGCCTCGCTCGAAGCGGACAAGAAGGCATTCGCCGCTGTCATGGGACACCTTAAGGCAGCCGACCCGCAGCGCACCGTAATCATGGTTCAGGTGGAGAATGAACCCGGCAACTGGAAGAGCGTCCGCGATTTCTCTCCGGCCGCGCAGAAGTTCTTCGAAGCTCCGGTGCCGCCCGAGATCCTCAAGGCCATGCATGTGAAGACCGCCTCTTCATCCCCGAACTGGCAGGAAGCCTTTGGTCCCGATGCGGACGAGTACTTCAACGCCTGGTCGGTAGCGAGATATGTGGGACAGGTCGCGGCCGCGGGAAAGGCTGTTTATCCGCTGCCCATGGACGTCAACGATGCTTTGCGCAACCCATTCCATCCGGGCCCTCCCGGTGAGCCGGGAGGGCCTGGCGCCTACGAGAGCGGCGGCCCAACCGACAATGTGATCCCCATCTGGAAAGCCGCGGCGCCGGCCATCGACATTCTGGCACCCGACGATTACCAGGGCGACCCCGCCGCGTATCTGAAGGTTCTGGAACTCTATCGCCGCGACGACAATCCCCTATTCCTGCCTGAGAGCGGTTGTTTCCAGTGTGACCCGGCCAGTGGCGACTTTACTCGCTATTTCTTCACCATGCTCGGTCTTCAGGCCATTGGAGACTCGGAATCTGGGAATGAACCGGTGCCTTATTTGGCGAGGAATTTCGTGTTGGTCGGACCGATGCAGCGGGAGATCGCCCGCCTCAATTTCGAAGGGAAGCTCAAAGCCGTGGCGGAACCGCTGCACTTCAAGGGCTCAGACCAGGGCGACCCCAGGCAGACGCTGCCGTTCGGATCCTGGAACGCGGTGGTGACGTACGGAACGGGCCTCTACGGTCCCCCCACAGGCGCAAATCCCACGCCGCAGGGGCGCGCTCTGGTTGCCCAACTCAGTGACAACCAGTTTCTGGTGGCTGGATACTTTTGCACTGTCGACTTCTTTCCGGCCGGCACCGCGCAGCAACGCGCGTCCCAGCATATCGTACAGGGAACCGGCCAGATTCCCTCCGCCCTCATCGACGGTAAATGGCAGCACCGGCAGTTCCTGCGCGTCGAACAGGGAAATTACGACAACGGCGTCTTCAAGCTCCTCCGCAGCCAGAATGGAGATGCGACGGACTATGGCCTCCGCTTTGGCGAGGAACCCGTGGTGCTGCGCGTCACGCTTGCCGCCTATTAGTGGCCGGTCTCGAAGCGATCCGCCGCGTACGTCCGCGGCATCTGCAGGACTTTCGAAGACACTCGCGTCGCCATCCACGTAGCCGCGCAACTCCGCGCGGAATTCCGATGGCTGCCGGTTGGCGAACCCGCCCGGCGTGAAATCGGCCGCTTGCCAAGGCCGAATACCCGCTGCCCATGTACGTAAATACCTGGTGCTCGATGCCCGCGCCGGGCCGGGGACCCGGGACGTACCCCAGCGGCGGCCCCGAGCCTCAGGTGGGGAACATCTGGAAATTTGGCGCGCCGGCGTTCAAACTCTATCCCGGAGCCAGAATCTACAAAGACTTCCGGCAAATGTTCGACAAGGAGGAGAAGAACTTCGATGCTCTGATCGTCGCCACGCCGGATCCCTGGCCCCGATGATCGACCCAGGTGGTGCGTACGAATGGAGTCGCGGAGAGGAGTTTTCGATTGGTGTGGTCGATGAAATAGTACACGCGGTTGCGGTCGCAAGACAGGCCTTCTTTCGCTTCCCCCATCGAGCCAATGCGCCAGCTCGTGGATCACGAGCCGGAAACTGGATGACCTTCTCCAGTGTTAAGCACTGCGCTACACGGATGCCCGTGCAGAAATTAAACCAACACGACCTTAACCGGGAGTGCCGGGCGGCCACGATGTGGCCACTGCGTTCGTAGGCTGAAAGGTCGCAGGTGCAGGGAGGTCGGGCTCAAGCCAGCCCCAACTCCCGAATTGCGGTTCCGGCACCGCGCAGGTTTGCCAGCTTCATTTCCGAGTACTTCCTTGAGAGGATGACGCCATCCGCACCGGCGCGGAAGGCCGCCGTCACCGCATCCCTGGTGCCTTCCGGAGTTGATTTACTGGAAGAAGCTGCCGTCGGGATGTCAATATCGATGCCCGGCCAAAGTTGCGTCGCGGCGCCATTCAGCGCCGTGCGAGCGCGCTTCGCCTCCTCGTACACATAGTTGGCTGACAGACCCGTCCCGGGGATTTCCGCTAACCCCTTTTCCTGCGTGTAATCCAGTACCCGATAGTGAAAGTCGAGCAGTTCCTGCGACGGCACGTCGCCGTACATCGTGCGGCCCACGGTGGCAATGTAGTTAGCCATGCGCTCGCCGCCACAGTTGTGGTACATCACCATCTTCAGGAAGTCCGAGTGCGTCGAGATTTCTGCAAGGTCCTGCTCCGCCCGGTAGATCGGGTTGAAGGAGTTGTTGTGCCAGATATGCCAGCCGATTCCGATGGAAGGTTTCACCTCCTTCACTTTCTGGTGCATAGCGGCGTAGGTTTCGCGAAGGCTATCGGTCCAGAGCATTTCCCAGGCCAACATTTCCGGGTGGCGCAGCATCAAGCGCCATACGGTCACGTAATAGCCGTCCACCGGGCGCCGGCCCTGCCGCGCATCCTGAACGAATCTGCTCAACGCACGAAAGCCTTCCCGTGCCCGTCCTGGGTCGATGCCACGCGCCTTCGCCTTGCCCTCACAAAACTCGCAAAAGCAGGTGACGCCTGCCGGGTCCTGGTATGACGCCAGCATGTTGGCGAAGGCGCCCTGGCGCTCGGAGCCCCACATGATCCCATCGATTTCGTACGACCGAGCGTAATCTTCCACGGTGCCCAGCAGCCAGTTACGGTAGTTCGGATTGTTGAAGCACAGCGTTTCGGCATTCCCTCCATCGAGACGCCTCTCCTGTGCTTTGCCGATACCCGGGATGCCAGCGCCCTTTCCGCTGAAGACGTCTTCGAACCAGCAGATTGTCTTCATACGGCGCCGGCGGGCCGAAGGCAGAACCGCTTGCAGCACGTCATAATCGCCGAATTCCGGCGCACGGAAGTTCTGGATCACCGTATTTTTGTAATACTGCGGGTGGGTTCCGGTGTAGCTGCCACCATGGAAGGTGTCCGTATCGTGCTCTTGTTTGCCATGGTCCGGCAGCGTCTGACCGGGAATCTGCCTGCCTGCGATTCCGCGTCCGTAGGTGAAAGTCGCAAGGAAAAGTGTATTGATACCGGCGGATTCCTGAAAGATATCCAGCACTTTCTCGACACCTTCGTCCACGAATGACACGGCGCCAACTTGAATGCCGATCATTTTGGCGGCAGGTGCGGCCTTCACGGCCTGGGCCGCACCGGCCATTCCAGCCACGGTGGCGGCGCTCAGAAACTCTCTTCGATTCATGCGACTCCTCCTCACCACAAGCGTCATCGGCTACAAGTATATGACGCTACGAGGCAGTCTGATCCTCAATCCAGCGGTTCAATACAGCGGTTCGTTTCGTCGTCGCTTTCTCCCGCATGCTGGTGCCGCCGGCCGCGATCATAATGGAGTAGAGGTCATATCATGGACCGACGCAGTTTTCTGAAAAACCAGCATCATCTCCTCCAGCGCGCTGCCCCGGCTGCGGGCGGACTCCCCAATCGCCAAACGCCCTTACAACAAGGAGGTCAGCCTTTCGGTGATCGGCTTCGGCGGAATTGTCGTAATGGGAATGGAGCAGCAAGAGGCCGATCGCACAGTGGCCGAGGCGGTGGCGCGCGGCATCAATTACTTCGACGTGGCGCCCTCCTACGGCAACGGCGAAGCGGAAGAGAAACTGGGGCCCGCGCTGGCGCCTCACCGCAAGAATGTTTTTCTCGCTTGCAAGTGTGAGCGGCGCGATGCCGAAGGCGCCCGGCAGCAGTTGGAGCAATCCCTCAAACGCCTGCGGACCGATCATCTCGACCTCTATCAATTCCATGCGGTCGCCGGGATGGAAGATGTGGAGCAGATTCTGGGGCCCGGCGGCGCGGGGGAGATGTTCTTGAAGGCGCGCCAGGAAGGCAAGGTACGGCACCTCGGCTTCTCCGCTCACAACGCCGAAGCCGCACTGGCCCTGATGGACCGCTTCCGCTTCGACTCCGTGCTCTTTACGGCTTTTTTTTTTTTTTTTTTTTTTTTTTTTTTTTTTTTTTTTTTTTTTTTTTTTTTTT
>CAWFEA010000021.1:0-11280 GCA_963814745.1 uncultured Acidobacteriota bacterium | reverse complement strand
AAAGCCGAGGCCGAAGACCTGATCAACGATCTCTCCGGCGCCAGCGGTTTCCAGTGCGACGTCTCCAACGACCACGAGATCGAGTCCCTCTTCGCCGCGCTCAAGGAGAAGTACGGCAAGATCGACATCCTCGTCCATGCCATCGCCTACGCGCCCGCCGAAGATCTGAAGGGCGAGTTCATCAACACCAGCCGCGAAGGCTTCCGCATCGCCCACGACGTGAGCGTCTACTCGCTCATCGCAGTCAGCCGCGGCGCCGCGCCGCTGATGACCGAGGGCGGCAGCATTATGACTCTCACCTATTACGCCGCCGAAAAAGTTGTGCCCAACTACAACGTGATGGCGCTGGCCAAGGCATCGCTCGAATCCGCGGTGCGCTACCTGGCCTGGGAGCTGGGCCCCAAGAACATTCGCGTCAACGCCATCTCAGCCGGACCCATCAAGACGCTCGCAGCGCGCGGCATTGGCGCATTGGGCGACATGCTGAAGTCCCACGCCGACCGCGCTCCGCTGCACCGCAACGTGGATCAGCTCGAAGTCGGCGGCACGGCGCTGTATCTCGCCAGCGACCTGGCCAGCGCCGTCACCGGCGAAACGCTCTACGTGGATTGCGGCTACAACATCATGGGGTACTGAGGCGGTCTACACTCTCGCCGGCCGCACGACTACATCGCCAAAATCTCTGCCCACACTGCCGGCTCGACCGGAAGCCCCAACCGCGTGTTTTCCTCTCGAATGTCCAGCGTCTGTTCACCCGGATAGCGAACTTTGCCGCCTGGCTTCGCCGGCGGGCAGTTGTGCAGCGAAGCGACGACAGCGTCGGCGATCTTCCCGGCCTCTGGCGCAGGCCCAAATGCCCCGGGGTTGAGTGCAAGGAACATCTGCGAGATTCCGGTCTCAAGCACTGGGTCCGAGGAGATCTGGCAGGTCGCCGTGGCCCAGCGCCATCATGGCAGCGATCATGTCCAGCACAATGGCAAGGCCCGATCCCTTCCAGTACCCGCTGGCAGTGGCCGCCACGATTCCTCAATGGCCCCGGGGTCGCGCGTCAGGTTGCCACTCGCGTCAAAGCCGCCATCCACTGGGAGCATTTCGCCGCGCTTGCGGTAGCTCTCGCGAGCGCCATAAGAAAACTGCGACATCGCCATGTCGAGCACCGCCGGCCCGCTTGCGCGCGGCACGGCAATAACCAGAGGATTGTTCCCGATCACGCGCTCCCCTCCGCCCCATGGCGGCAGGTTGGGCATGGTGTTGGTCCAGCAGATGCCGATCAGCCCTGCTTCCGCGGCCTGCCAACCGTAGGTTCCGCCGCGCATCCAGTGGTTGGTGTTGCCCATCGCGACGCAACCCACGCCATGCTCGCGCCCGAGAGCGATTGCACGTTCCATCGCGGCCAGCGCAGCCAGATTCCCCGGCCCTCTGTGCCCATCCCAACGCTCCAGCGCGCCTAATCGCGCCGTGACTTCAGGCTCGGCCGCCGGATTCACCCGGCCGTTGCGAATCGTGACCACAAAGCGTGGAAAGCGGTTGATCCCGTGCGTGTACACACCGTCGCGCGTGGTCTCGGCAAACAGCCGCGCACACGTCTCGGCGCGGTCATGAGCGAATCCGAGCTTGCGCAGCACGCCTGCCAGCGCTGCCTGCACTTCTGCAAATGGAATCCGATTCATGAATTCCCCGAGGAACTTGTATCAGGCCATGAGAGGGAAGAGAAGGCCGGGACGCGTTGAAGAGCTGACACCGCAAATAGTCGCCGCCCGCGGCTGACCTGTTGACACGCTGAACTTCTATTCCTTCAGCGTCACCGTGATCTTCCGCGCGTCGCCGCCCTCCGGGGCAATCGACGATCTCTCCCGTGGCGCGCTTACGAATGCTCTTGAACTTCTCTCCCCACTCCACCACGACGAGCGCATCGGGAGTAAGCAAATCGTCGAGGCCCAGCGTCTCCAGTTGGCGCTCGCTTTCCAGGCGATAGACATCCAGGTGGTAGAGCTTCACCGGCTTGCCCTCGCGCGTGCCGTCGAATTCGTGGATAAGCGTGAAGGTGGGACTGGTGACCTCGTCGGGTTCGGCTGCGTCCAGCGCCTGCGCAATGCCCTTCACCAGAGTCGTCTTGCCCGTGCCCAGCTCGCCGCGCAGCAGCAGCAACTGCGGAGGCTTCAGCAAACCGGCGAGCTTGCGGCCCACTGCAATGGTATCCGCGCCGCTTTGCGTGGTGAACTCGTACATTCTGCCTTCCGCCAGGGTTGCGGAATCGGTCATCGCTGAACCTCATGCAGGGCGGTTGGCCGCAATGCCCTGCAACCAAACATACCCGGTTTTACCGTCCACATCAAAATCATGCGCACGGGATTGAAACGCCCGCGCCAGTTGCGCCAGGCAATCGGTGGCCAGCAAGGTGCGTTCGTTGCCTTCATGCACGGCCAGATCCGCGGCCAGCCCATGCAGATAAACCGCAGCTTCTACGGCTTGCGCCGGATCGTGAGGGATATTGCGCCAGCAGGCCCGCAATCAGTCCGGTGAGCACGTCGCCACTGCCGCCTTTGGCCATGCCCGGATTGCCTGAAGTGTTTACAGCTACGCGGCCATCGGGATGCGCGATGAGCGTCCGCGCGCCTTTGAGCACCAGCGTTACGCCCATGCGCTGAGCAAAGTTGCGCGCCGTCTCGAGCCTGTTGGCCTGAACCTCGGCCACGTCGATTCCCGCCAGCCGCGCCATCTCGCCGGGATGCGGCGTCAGCACCAGCGTGCGCCCTTTGGCCAGCTTCTTGAGCAGCGCCGGTTTCGCGGCAAGAATGATTCAGTGCGTCCGCGTCGATGACGGTGGGATTCTCTGTGGCGCCGAGGAGTCCGATGATGAATTTCGCCGTCTCCGCGCCCTGCCCCAGCCCCGGCCCGATGGCGAGGACCGTTTTTCCGGCGGTCAAAGCGCCAACCTGCCTGGGCTCAAGATTCTTCGCAGCGATCTGGCCTGACCTCGTCGACGCCAGCGGCCAGGTCATGAGTTCCGGCGCGAACGACGCGACCACCGGCAGCGCCGGAGCTGGAACCGCCGCTGTCACCAGGCCCGCACCCGCGCGCATCGCCGCAAAAGCTGTCATCGCCGGCGCGCCAGCCTTGCCTCCGGCAATCCCGAACGTCCCTCCGACAACAAGCACATGACCGAAGCTGCCTTTGTTAGCCGCCGCCGCGCGCGGAGCCTGCGCCAGGGCCAGCGACGAGCCGGCCCAATCGAGGTTGAGCGCCGAAACGATCGCCGCGTCCGGTGAGCCGATGGGCGCAACAACAACCGGCTGATTCCAACGCCTGGTCAGTTGCCCAAAGACGTGCGCCGGCTTCGGTGCTGTGAAGGTGATGACTGCGTCGGCGGGAAAGACAGGCCCCGCAAACGTTGCGCCCGTCTCATCGGCAGGCCAGCCGGAGGGCAAGTCAATCGCGAGAATGGGTGCGAGAACTGGTGCGCGACCGCCGCGTAGCCACTTGAGCGCCTCCAGCGCTAGTCCCTTCAGCGGCGGCTTGAACCCTGTACCGAGCACCGCGTCCACAATCAGGTCGGTATTGAGCGCATCGTTGTGATCGGCCAGCGTTCTGGCATTCGCGATCACATGGACCTGTCCGCGCTTCGAACTGTTCAATTCGCTCCACGCTATGGCGGCATCGCTCGTCAGTTGCTCCGGCGCGCCCAACAACAGGGTGGTCACTTCGAGGCCTGCATCGGCAAGCAGCCGAGCGGCCATCATGCCATCGCCGCCGTTGTTGCCCTTGCCGCACAGCACCGTCACGCGCCGCGCATGCGGGAACTGCTCGCGGGCAAGGGCCGCGACCGCCGAAGAAGCAGCCCGCATCAATTGAATCGACGGAATTCCAAACCGCTCCGTGGTGGCGCGATCGCAGGCCTGCATCTCGGGTGCGGACAAGACGTGCATCGCATTCATGGTACTAGAGAGTTCGGCGGCGCGCGCCGTGGATGGTCGACAAAACGTAAGTGGCTTACGGCCCTCTACCTGATCAACCGCGCCGACAGGGTGGTGCGCGAATTGATGCGGGTCAGGACACATGCCCCGTTCTTGTCGCAGCGGAAATGAATGGCGGCGGGAAAAAGCTGCCATTCAGCCATGCGGTTCCGCAACCCGCTTACTCCGACTAGAAAAACCCGGCCTCCCTGGGTATCGACGGTTCCCCGTACTGGATTGTCGCCGACGATCACGTCATCATCGTCAATCGCGGCGGGCAGGTGCTGGATCCGCGGGGAAAACCCCGAACCGCCGGCAGCGGGACTGGATTTTCGGCCATTTGCGACATCGTTGAGTTTTTGGTGTTTCAGCCAGTCATCCTGTTCGTCGAGCGTGGGAAAGTTGGTGAGAAACTCCCATGTCGCAAGGCTCTGATACTGCTTCAGCGAACAGGGGAGGCCGCCCGTAACGGTGAACTCAGCGATTTGGCCGTTGGCGCCGGCAATATTCTGCACGGTGTCTCCGCTGGTTGTCTGCATCGGCAGGAGCGCCTGTGAAGGGTCTGAACGGTCTGTAAGTGGCGCGGGAGTGGGAAGCACAACTTCCTTTTGGCATGCAACGGCGCCGGTGGAATCAAGCAGCCGTATGACGAGGGAAACCGGGTGAGGCGGGTTCACAGTCACAGCTTGAAAGCCGGCGGCCTGCTGCGGATCGACAGGATCGATGTAAAGCTCGTAGGCCGTGGTTCCTTCCCATCGCGCGATGAGCCGGGCTCCCAGCCCCGCCGAATCGAACCTACGGGTTCCCAAATCGACATAGAGAGGCGGGGCTTTCGGCTTAGTCAGTTTGGGGATGACGAGAATAGCCAGCGCCACGAGCACCAGGATAAGAACGATCGGCAGGTAGGCGATTACCCGCTTGGATCTGGCCTCTTTCGCTTCTGCTTCGACATCCTCAACGGAAGCGGGCTCATTCATGGACGCGCGGAAGCCGTAGAGATCCTCCTGGCTCGCACCTCCAGTGGTAGGCAACACCTTATAGACCCGATCCGGCACACTTGCTTGAGTTTGCGGGCCTGAAGACGTGGCCATTTCACTAGCCTCGATTTGGACTACATCGCCCATCAAGCAGGTCCCAATTCTTTGATTTGAGAGGCCAAGCCGCAAGAAGTACTGTCATTGGACCACGCCCAAAGCAGGCCTGCAATAACCACTCTGTGTGATAAGTCACAGGGCAACCCAAAGCGGGATGAGACGCCAAAAAGGCATTCCCGCCCCAGTGCGCAAGTCGTCTGTTTGGAAGCCCCTGTCGCCGGCCACGGCCTTTCGGCCTGTCTCGCGGCGACGTCAGAATTCGATCCGCCCTTCAAACGCGATCATGCGCGGTGAAGTGTCTCCCCCAAGTCCAACGCCAAGCAGCCCGGTCGGCGGCGAGGTCATGCTCTGGAGCGTTCCGAAACTTGCCGGGACCGAACCGGGCACGCCGGCCTGCACCGTACTGGGCAGCGCGAAGTTGGGGTGGTTGAACGCATTGAACAACTGGGCGTCGATGCGCAGCTTGATCCCCTCCCGGATCGGAATGGACTTAGTGATGTACATATCCGAATACGTGAAGTGCGGTCCGCGCACCGAATTGCGGCCGGAGTTGCCGAACTGGCAGATGGTTGGATTGTCGTTCTGCACGCCCAGCATGCCGGTATAACATGCGCCCGTCGTAGGATCGACCACCGAGATGAACGCGCCGGGGTTGAGCCATTGCCTGGTTCCAGCCACGGTAACTCCGGGATAGGGGGTCTTGCGGTAGAGCGGCGCCCCGGGAACCCGGTTCGCATATTCCGGCGCGGCGAACTGGATGGTCTGCGCTGGATTGGATGCCTGAAGCACGCCGTTTCCATTGGCGCTATATTGCTGGCTCAGGACGCTGAATGGCAGTCCGGAGTGAAGGAACCCCGTCTCCGAAAAAGACCATCCACTGAAGACTTGGTGCAGGAGCGGATTGCCGGAGTGGAACGGTACCTGATACACCCCGAACGCGGAGATGTCATTCCGCACATCGTAGTCGCAACTTGCATATTGCCGGCTCAATTCTCCGGGTAACGGAGACTCCAGTCCCTGCGTGGAGAAAGCCAGCAGGCCTCCGTTCGATACTTCGTCCAGACAGTGGCTGAAGGTATAGTTGCCGCGCAGCGTCAAGCCGCTCCATTGCTGCATGTAGGCGATCTGCAATCCGTTGTAGACACTGTTGGCGCCGGTTTGGAACTCGGTGACGTTCCCAAAGCGCTGATCGAGCGGCTGCCGATAGGGAAACGGAGCGAAGCATCCGTCGCAGACGTTCTGGTAGCCGTTGAGCTGCACCTGGTAGGGTTCGTGCAGTCCGCGCGTACCCACAAAGTCGGCGCGTAGGTTGCCGCTCAAGCTGATCTGCTGCTCGAGACCGATGTTGTACTGGTAGTAGTAGGGGGTCTTGAGGGTTCCAGTGGGGAAGGTATTCAGACTGACGGCCAGCGGACAGGTTCCTTCGCCCGGCTGGATGCCCAGGCAAGGCGCGCCGCCGGACCTGAAGGTTGCCTGAAACTGCGCATTGGCGCTGGCCGCCGCGTCCACGGCACTGCCGGGAACGCCGGGCGCGATTCCCAGTCCTCCCACCGGCCCCGCGATGCCTCCGGTAAAGGAGGGATCGTTGGGAGCGTTCATCAGGCCGCTGTCGGCAATCTGCTGCGGGATGATGTCGTTGAAGACGCCGAACCCCATATGGAGGGCGGTGTGCGGGTGTAGCTGGTACGCGAACGAGGCGCGCGGCTGGTACACGAACAGCGGCGTCGCCGCGAAAAGATTGTGCACGCGGCCCAGAACGACCTGGTTCAGCGGCTGATCCGTTTCGTGCGAAGCATCCAGAAAAGAGCCGGCCATGCGTCCGAACAGACCTTGCGGACTGGTGATATTGGTATTCCACGTTACGCGCATGCCGTAAGTGATGGTTGCCTTCGCGGAAGGCTTGCAGGTATCCATCGCGTAGTATTCGAGGTTGCCCGCCGCCGCTCTATCCTTCAGCGAGGCCGGGAAGTTCTGCTGCGCGGTATATGCGGCTCCATAAGTGAACTCCGCCAGGTCGTTGTAGGCAACGGTCGGCACAATGCCCTCTCCCAGGTCGTAGTCGCTGGTGTCGACGCGGCGCGTGTTGACGCCGAAATGCAAAGTGTGCCGCCCGCGCGTCCAGGTCAGGTTGTCGTTGATCTGCCACTGCGTGACCTTGCGCCCCTGCGGAAACGTATCGTCCAGGCCGCCGATGGTGGTGAAGGGCACGCTGTCGCTGCCCGCCATTAGCACGATGGGGAAGATCTGCAGCTCCTGGGCGTAGTTGTTCGGCTCGAAGATACTGGAGTACCAGTCCGCTCCCGGATTGAATTGATTCACCAGAGCCGGACTGAACAGATGTGTGTAACCGATGACCAGGGTGCGCTGCGGTTGCGGCGAGTAGGAGTTAAAGATGGAGTCGATCGGATCCGTCCATTCCGCCTGCAGCCCCGTATCCTGCTGGAAGCGGTACCAGATGCTGTCTTTTGCGTTGATCGTGTGATCGATCTTCAACACGATGAGGTTCTCGGTATCGCTGTTGTGCAGGGACCGCTGCTGCAGGGTCGCACAGCCACCGCCATCGAGCAGCGCGCCGCTTGGCGGAGCCGGCAAAAAGCTCCCGGATGCGTCCAATGGGCATGCCGTGATCGCCACCGGCGACCCGCCCGGAGCGGGCAGCAGCGAAAACATGTTTTTGTAGAATGGAATCTCCGCGGGTTGCGCCGGAAGGTCGGCTCCTGTGACCGGATCATATCCGCCTGTAGCCAGTTGTCCCAGTACATACTGCTGATAGGCAGGGGTTGGCAAGGTCGTTGGCGTCACCAACGGCAAAGCGATGCGAATGCCCTCGAAGTGGGCGAAGAAAAAGAGCTTGTCCCTGGCGATCGGCCCTCCCACGCTGACGCCGAATTCATTCACCACGGAACGCGGCTTTTTCGCGATGTTTCCCGGCGTGTCGTTGGCATGGAGAAAATAATCCTCCGCATTCAACAGCGAGCCGTTCCAAATCTCGTAGAGATCGCCGTGAAACTCATTGGTTCCCGACTTGGTGAAGTAGTTGACCTGCGCCACCGCATAGCGTCCCTGATCGACGGAAAACGAGTTCGTATTCACCGTCGACTGATCCACCGCGTCAAGGCCGATGACGAGATTCGTCGAGAGACCGATATTCAGGCCGAGCCAGGGATCGTTCGAGTCGTAGCCGTCGAGAATGTAGCCGTTGGAAGTCGCGGGCAGGCCGTTAAACTCCACGTTGCCGTAACCGCCGGGAGCCTTGGCATCGCTCGACGAGCCGGCCGTATTCATCAACGCGCCCTGCGTGAATTGCGTGAGATACGTGAGGTCCTGGCCCGGGTTGGGCAGGTTTTCGATGGTCTTCGCCTCGATGGTGGTGGTGGAGTTGGGATTATCGAGGGTCAGCAGGCCCTGCTGCGCGGTCACCTCCACGGTCTGCGCCGCGGAACTGACCTGAAGCGTGAAATTCAGCGCCACGTCGCGTCCCACGCCCACCAGCGTCGGCTGCGACGTCGCGTCGGCGAAGCCCACAGCCTGCACAGCGACCCGATACGTCCCAGGGGTTACCTGGGAGAAGAGAAAATGTCCGGCGGCGTCCGTCCGGCCTGTCCGCTCCGCTTTGGTGTCCACTTGCGTCGCCGTCACGGAGGCGCCGGAAACCATGGCGCCGCTGGCATCGGTCACCGTGCCGGAGATCGCGCTTGACGTGCCGCTCTGCGCGGCCAGATTGCCGCAGTTAACAGAGGTTAACAAGAGGCAAAAGGCCAGAAGACTGCCGTTTGTTCCATTGCGATTCATTGCAACCTCCAGGAGGGTCGGGGAAGCCTTCGGAAAATCAGCGGCCCATCGCCGTCTCGACCAGCAACCACACATTCAGGGCCGCAATCACTGCCGCGGTGAGCCAAGCCAGCCCCTGCAGCCAGCGGCCGTTCGTAAACTCGCCCATCTTCTTGCGGTCGCCGGTAAACATCACCAGGGGAACTACGGCGAAGCTCAACTGGAAGGAGAGAATCACCTGGCTCAGAATGAGCAGCTTTTCGGTTCCCTGCTCGCCCATGAGGGCGACCACGATGATGGTGGGAATGATGGCCAGGGAACGCGTAATCAGACGGCGCAGCCAGGGAGAGAGACGGATGTGAATGAAGCCCTCCATCACAACCTGGCCGGCCAAAGTCCCGGTAATCGAGGAGTTTTGGCCGCTGGCCAGCAGAGCGATGGCAAACAGGGTGCTCGCTCCGGTGACGCCGAGCAGCGGGCTCAGCAGCTTGTAGGCGTCCTGAATGGCGGCCACCTCGAAGTGCCCGCTGCGGATAGAAGACAGCCGCGGCCACGATCAGAATGGCGGCGTTGACGAACAGGGCGATGGTGAGCGCCAGGGCGGAGTCGACGTTGGCCAAATGCACCGCCTCGCGCTTGCCTTCCGGCGTGCGCTTGTAGCGGCGGCTCTGCACGATCGACGAGTGCAGGTAGAGATTGTGCGGCATCACGGTTGCGCCCAGAATGCCGATGGCGATGTAGAGCATGGCGGCGTTGGTGACGATCGACGGCGAGGGCACAACAAGATTGCGCAGGATCGGCCAATAATCCGGGCGGGAAAGGAACATCTGAGCGCCGAAGAGCGCGATGATGGTGCCGATGAGCGCGATCACCAGCGCCTCAATGTAGCGGAATCCCCAGCGCTGCAACATGCAGGATCACCAGGACATCAAGCCCGGTGATGAGGACGCCATAGAAGAGCGGAATGTGAAACAGCAGGTTCAGCGCGATGGCCGAACCAATGACTTCGGCCAGGTCGCACGCTGCAATGGCCACTTCGGCCATGATCCAAAGCACGAAGCTCGCAACGCGGCCATAGCTCTCGTTGCAAAGCTGTGCCAGGTCGCGCTCCGTGGCCACGCCAAGCTTGAGCGAAAGGCTCTGGAGCAGGATCGCCATCAGGTTCGACAACATGATGACGAACAGCAGCGTGTAACCGAAGCGCGAGCCGCCAGCGATGTCGGTGGCCCAGTTGCCGGGGTCCATGTAACCCACGGAGATCAGGAATCCCGGACCCAGGAATCCCAGCAGCCGCCGCCAATACACTGGCGAGCGGGAGATGCGGACGCTTGAATGAACCTCGGGCAACGAGGGTTCGGTGAGCACGGTTCGGGTTACGACTTCTGTAGACATAGATTTATGGGAAGAGAGACCGCGAACTCCCTCAACTCCAATATGCCACAGATTCTTAATTATGGTTAATATTTTTGCTTAGATTTAATTACGATGATCGTTCCGGACGTAACCAGACCGCCTCTGCAGCCGGCCGGCCCAGGATTGCATTCCCCGTAGGTAGATCAATTAAAACGGTTTGATCGTAATTCTGGCTCATGACGCGCAGGCTCTTGCCGGGGCCAATGCCGGCGGCGTGGAGGAACTCGAGCAGCTTGGGATCGCGCTCGTGGAGGCTGATGACGGTGTACCGCTTGCCATCGACGGCCTGGGAAAGTTGCATCTCGCCGCGACGCTTGCGTTCGGCGGGATTGACCGGCAGGACCGCGTTGCCGTGCGGACAGGCGCCGCCCTCGCCAAGTTTCTCCTTGAGCTTGGCCTCGAAGGCCGGCGAAACCGCGTGCTCCAGCCGCTCCGCCTCCTCGTGAATCTCATGCCACTCCATTCCGAAGACTTCGCTCAACATGCGCTCGATGAGGTGGTGGCGCAACGCCGTGCGGTAAGCCATTTCGCGGCCTGCCGCGGTGAGGCGAACGATTCCGTCGTCGCCCACCTTCACGCAGCCGTCGCGCTTGAGCCGCTTGACCGCCATGGTGACGGCCGGCGCGGAAACCTCGAGCCAATGCGCGAGCATCGCCGGAATTACCTGGCGGCCTTCGGCCTCGGCCTCCAGAATGGCCTTGAGGTAGTTTTCCTTCGAAACGTGAATTGCGTCTTTCATGGCTGTGCCGGAGTTCAGTCTAAATCCCAAGAGTCGGCATGGAGGCGAAGGAATGGGGTGAAAAGGCTCCGCGTTTAAGCGGAGATTTGGGCGGAAAAAAGATTTTTGGCGCGAAAACTCTACTTATAAGCGAAGGGATTTCAGGAATTCAGCGCCTCGAGGCGTAGAAAGTTCGATCAAAGCTATACCTTGAAGCGAAGATCGCAGCAAAATAAATTGCATTTGGCCCACATTGTGAACTGAAGTTTGCCGATAATTATGCGGGTTTGCGGTACGGTGGATAAATAAGCCAGTAAACAGTGACAAAGTA
>CAWFEA010000020.1:0-3671 GCA_963814745.1 uncultured Acidobacteriota bacterium | reverse complement strand
ACGCCGTCGGGCGCGACGCTCTTACCAATGTTTTTCGTGAATTTTGGCCGGACATCAACGCTCATGTGCTCCACCGTCATCATTGATTCTTGAGCGGCGGCTTCATTATTCTTTTGGAGAAGGAATGCACTCAGGTTTTCGCTCAACCTTGATCGTTCTCGCCGCCGGCCTTGTCCTGGCGGCCAGTTCGATTTTGTCCGGCGCGCAGCAGCAAGCCAGCCCTCTCGCGGAGGCAACCGCGCCTGCTGCGTCTTCGCCAGCCGCCCTTCCTGACGCTCCTGCGCCTCAAATCGAACTGGCGGCCGCCGTCGATCCCCAGTCCGGGCAAGCGCAAACCGTGCAGCAGCCCGCCGCGGTAGTGAAAATTTGAACAATGGGTCCGGGCAAAGCGCCGCGGCTCTCGCAACGCAAACTTGCACGATCACCGGAACGATCACGGATGCGCAGGATGAGATCGTGCCCGGAGCCACGGTTGTGTTGGAGGGCGCTCTTCCCGCCGACCGCCGACAGACCGTGGCAAATGACGGAGGATGGTTCGAGTTCAAGGGGCTCAAGCCGGGAATCGCATATCACGTAACCGTCGAAGCCAAAGGATTTGCAAGCTGGAAATCGCCCGCCCTCGTACTCTCTCCCGGCCAGTATGAAATCGTTCCCGATATCAAACTAGAGATCGAAGGTGAGCAGACGTCGGTGAAGGTCTACGCTTCTCCCACGGAGCTCGCGACGGAACAGGTCAAGATTGAGGAACAGCAGCGCATCTTCGGCATCGTCCCCAATTTCTACGTTGTTTACGACTCCGCGAATGCCGTTCCGTTGCCGGCAAAGATGAAGTTCAAGCTGGCGTGGAAGGTCTCCATTGATCCCATCACGGTTGTGGGCATATTCTTCATGGCTGGCATCAACCAGGGCGCAGAGATTCCCGACTACAAGTTGGGATCGATGGGCTACGGAGAACGTGTGGGCGCGGTGGCGGCCGACGGATTCAGCGACGTTATGATCGGCGGCGCGATCCTGCCGTCGCTCTTGCACCAGGATCCCCGATACTACTATCAGGGCACCGGAACAAACCGATCGCGCGTTCTGCACGCGATTTCTTATCCATTTGTCTGCAAGGGCGATAACGGGCACTTGCAACCCAACTACTCCACCATCGGGGGCGATGTCGCGTCGGCCGCGCTCGAAAATCTTTACTACCCCCGCTCCGACCGTACTGGCAGCATGGCAGTCGAAGAAGTGTCGATCAGTACGCCTGAGCGCACGGCGAGCAGCTTGCTGCAGGAGTTTGTGCTTCGCAAGCTCACCTTTCGGCCCCAAAGCCAAAAACTAAGACCTTGCTGGGAAACCCTTGGCGGGGCGTTTAATGAGTTCTGGCCCGGCTTCTCGCACAAATTTTTTCACCGCGATCCGACTCACGGCCTCGACGCCCGGGGTACCGACACCAACGATGCTCCCACGCAGAAATAAAAGCTCCGCGAGCAATTCGGCGTCCGTGCGCGCGGACCTCAGCTCATCTCCGCTCCCGCGCCAGGGTCTTGTTGGCAGCAAACGTCCGGCGCGGCGTGTAATGGATCGCTTTGGCCGGAATCGAGATCGTCTCCCGCTCCGGGTAGCGCAGCGCCGTCAGATGCCCGCCGTACACGCACCCGGTATCGAGATTGACCGTGTTGTTCAACCACTCGGGTGCGGAAACCGGCGTGTGCCCATGCACCACCAGCGCCTTGCCGCGATAGTCCGCTGCCCAATTCTTGCCGATCGGCAAACTCGACGCATCCCTCTCGCCAGTCACTTCGCCGTGCAAGGCAAACGCGCGAGCCTCAACTGATGCGCGGCCCTGCATCGCCTCTTTCAATCCTGCGTGTGCAACCACCAGCCGTCCCGCGTCCAGCATCAATTGGCTCGGCAGCCCGCGCAGAAAACGCACCACCTCCGCGCGAAACTCCTTAGGCTGCGCCGACAACTGCTCCAGCGTTCGCGCCATGCCACGCGAAACCTCCGCCACGCGGCCCCTCATGGCTCGCACCAGCTCCACATCGCGATTGCCGGCCACGCACAGCGCCGTGCCCGCTCGCGCCATATCCATCACCAGCCGCAGCACTCCCGGCGCCGCCGGGCCCCGGTCCACAAGGTCGCCAACAAAAGCCAGTTTCCTTCCCTGCGGCGGAATCACAGCAAAATCCTCTCGCCGCCGCTTCACGCCGTAGCCCAGAGCCTTCAGCAACTCCAGCAGCTCGACCAGGCAGCCGTGAACGTCTCCCACAACGTCGAAACACGCATGTGCACTGCGCTTCGCCGGTGCGTCTTGCCTTCGCGCACGGCCGCCCCCTGGAGCAGCCGTAAGTTCATCCGCTACCCACGCTTTTTTGGTCCCACCAGCCATCGCCTATTAGTTTAGCCGGGCATCGGCGGTGCGGACCCGCGGCGGATGAAATGCGTTGTTTGGTATTTCGCAGGTTGGCGTCGCTTCGCGACTTCGCAGGTTGGCGAGTTCGCGCGGTATTTCCTTCTAGGACAGCGCCCGTAACCCTTGGCGCTTTCAAGATCCAAGTGCAACGTTGTCGATTTTAACTGACCAGAACTTCTGGAAGTCGAAGTTTCCTTGCGGCAGGAACAGTTCAGCTGGAGCCTTCCAGCCGAGCGACTTTCTGGGTCTAGCATTGAGCATCTCTGCGATGCCGTCGAGTTCTTCCTGCGAGTATCGGCTGAGATCCTCGCTCTTGGGCAGGTACTGTCGCAGCAGTCCATTGGTGTTCTCGTTGATGCCGCGTTCCCAGGGGCTATGGGGATGGGCGAAGTAGACCTTGATGCCCGTCCGTTGCGACAAGCTCTGGTGCTTGGCCATCTCCACGCCCTGGTCATAGGTCATGGAGCGGCGCATCTGGGCATGGAAGCGGTTGAGGATGTGAGCGAAGGCCTCGGCCGCAGTCTCGGCCTTGCCGTCGGCGAGCTTGACCAGGGCCACGTAGAGGGTGGTGCGCTCAACCAACGTGCCTACCTGCGACTGGTTGCGGCGTCCCTTGATCAGATCGCCCTCCCAGTGTCCGGGGACCAGCCGCTGGTCGATCTCGCTGGGCCGCTGGTCGATTAGGGTCATGTTGGCGATCTTGCCGCGGCGGTCCTCGCCGGCCGAGCGTTTGCGGCGATGCCTGTGGGCGCGACGCAGCAGGGTAAGCAGGCGAGCGCGCAACTGTCCACGGGGCATGGCGTAGAGCGCGGTGTAGATGGTTTCGTGCGACAGGCGCACCGGTTCCAGCATAGACCTCAGTGTGAACGCGATCTGCTCTGGACTCAAGCCCTGGCGCAGTTGCCCGGCCACTTGCTCGAACAGAGGCGAACCGGCGACGAGTTTGTGCTCTACGCGGGGCTTGGCGGCCAGCGCGGCGGCCCGCCCGTGCGCGGCGGCGGCGCGGTAGCCACCGGCCTTGCGGGGCCGTCCGCGTTGCCGAACGGCAGGATCGGCCAGCCAGCCATTGCGTGCCATCTCGCGGGTGATGGTAGAGCGCGCCCGCTGGAGTCCGGCGGCTATAGCCGCCGGACTCCAGCCCATCTCCAACTGCGTCTGAAGCAAAGCCCGGTCTGCCAAAGACAGATGCCTATAGCACTTCCCCATGCAACATTTTCCCTTTCAGAAATGTTGCACTTGGAGTTTGAGCCCGCCCTCCTGATGTATGATT
>CAWFEA010000019.1:0-265934 GCA_963814745.1 uncultured Acidobacteriota bacterium | reverse complement strand
AAGCGCCGCTTTCGGAACCGGAATTGCCGCGTCTCCGGCCGCTGCGGTGGCATCAAACAGGTAGTCCTTGTAGAATAGGAGCGCCATGGAAGGCAACGAAGCCAAAGGCAGTGTAAGCGAAACCCCGGGCGGCACCGAGCGGCTGGATAATCTGGCCGGCGATCCGCAGAGCCCTCCGCGCATCGAACGGCTGGCTTTCGGCGGCAGCGCGGAGCAGGAAGGCGTGGTGCTCACCACGCTGGACAGGGCGGTGAACTGGGTCCGCAAGAACTCGATCTGGCCCATGACTTTCGGCTTGGCGTGCTGCGCCATCGAGATGATGTCGATGGGCGCATCGCGTTTCGATATTGCGCGCTTTGGCGCCGAGGTCTTTCGCCCTTCGCCGCGGCAATCGGACCTGATGATCATCGCCGGCCGCGTTTCGCAGAAGATGGCGCCGGTCATCCGCGCAGCTCTACGAGCAGATGCCGGAGCCCAAATGGGTGATCTCCATGGGCGCCTGCGCCACCTCCGGCGGCGTGTTCAATAATTACGCGCTGGTGCAGGGGGTCAACCAGGGAATTCCGGTGGATGTGTATGTGCCAGGATGCCCGCCGCGTCCCGAGCAGCTCATCTACGCCATCACCCTGCTGCAGGAAAAGATCCAGAACGAACCGGGGTCGTTCAAGCGGGCGCTGAACCTGAGCGTGTAAACGCCAGACACTCCATTGAGACCCGCCACGCGGCTCGGTGAAGCCGCTCCACGTCAGCCCCAAAAGAAACCAGACTGCATCTTCATGGGAAGCGCTTTAGCCGTATGGGCGGGGCGCAGGCGGGGCGGCGACCACCGTTCGCACCAGGCCTGCCGGCAGCCTCGCCCTCGACGTACCGTTCTGGCTGGTACCGGGCTTAACCGTAGGGAATTGGGTTCTTCTCCAGCCAATGCGCATCCCGTGTCGCGTCGATCTTCCTCATCGCTCCACGAGCCATATCTCCGGTCAAACGCCGGGTGCCCCAAGCCATGCCGGTGACAACCCCGATCGCGGCTCCCAGTAAGCCGGCTCCAACAATCGCGCCATAGTTGGGCTTGCGCCTGTTTCCGAGAGTTGCGCCCAGCGAACCGACATAAGCCCCGACCGCCGCCGGCATCCAGGCCGCGCACCGCCTCGATCAGGACTGACGAAACTGGCGCCTCGCCAAGCGACTTCTGCCGGGCGGATAGCGCGCCTTCCACTCCGGAATTGACCAGGTTGCGACCGTAATCGATGTTGGATTCCAGCCAATCGAAAGGTTTCATGGTTGACTTGACCTCCTTGACCTTAGATGACAGCGTACGACAGTCCCAGGTGCGAAAGCCAGTCTCTTTCGGACTACAGAGCGGTTTCACCAGTGGGTTGTACGCCATCATTGACTTCATCGGGTGCAAAGAGATCATCATTATTACTTCAGCATTACTTCAGCCTTGCTCGCCCGACTTACAGGGGAATGTTTCCGTGCTTTCTGGCCGGCCGGACGTCCCGTTTATTGACAAGCGTTTCCATAACTTCGATGAGCCGCATTCGCGTTTCTCCCGGCGGGATCACCGCATCGATGTGGTCGCGGCTGGCGGCGACATACGGGTTGTAGAACGCTTTGCGGTATTCCTCGATGACCTCGCGCCGTTTGGCGGCGGGGTCGGCGGCTTCCTGTATCTCGCGACGGAAAATGACGTTCGCCGCTCCCTCGGCGTCCATGACTGGAGGCAAAGTCGATGAACTCTTCCAGGCGCCGCTCGGGCACCAGCGCGTAATCCGGCGCGATGCAAGTCTGGCCCGCACTCAGCAGCTTGCCGTTACATAATGGCGTGCGCGTCCGCTGGCGCTCTATTATTTCGGCGACGACAAAAGCGAGCGCGACGAAGTGCTGCGCGAGACCATTGCCGGAGGCGTCTCGGTCAACAACACGCTGATGCACATCGTCGTCAACCATCTACCCTTTGGCGGCTGGGGCACGCGAACCTTGGGAACGAAGCGGTAGAGGGCGAATGCTTCCACCAGCGTCTTCTGCTCGCCAATGAAATGCACCTCATGTTGCAGCAGTTTGCGGACCTTGTGAAAGGTGTCGGTAAGCACGTCCTTGGCAAGGCCGTACTCGTGGGACTTGGAAGCGAAGAAGTCGGCCAGTCCTTGCAGCATATCCATGTCTTCGGACCACGTCGTCTCATGGGCTCCAAGCGGGAGTCCTATTTCTGGAATCTAAGGTTTTCATCCGATTTTTTGCCGTTCGTGCTCACGAATGCATCTTAGACTCCTAGAAACTGGCCCCGGACCCGCAGGTTTCTGGGCGAAGGACCTCAATGCTCCGTACTATCAATGAACTTTTCGATTCCGTGGTCGAGCGGAATTTCGCTCGCGTAATGATGGCCAAACGGCAGTCAGAGTGGATCGCTATCTCCTCACGCGAACTCTACCGTAACGTTGTCGGGGTGGCGCGTGCATTGAAAGCGTGGGGGATCGGCAGCGGCGACCGGGTTGCAATTCTGGGCGAGAACCGGCCCGAGTGGGCGGTGGCCGACTTTGCCTGCCTCGCCCTGGGCGCGGCCACCGTGCCGGTCTACTGCACCCTGACGGCGGAGCAGACCCTCTACCTTCTGCGCGATTCTGGAGCTCGCATCATTTTTGTTTCCACCAGCGAGCAGCTTGGCAAGATCCTGGCGATCAAGGATAAGTGTGCGATTGAGAAGATCGTGATGATGGACGACCCCGACGGATCGGGCGCGATTGCCATGGATCGGCTGATGCGGAACGGTCCCGATTCCCGCGACGAGGCCTTTGATCGGCGGGCGCTCGAAATCGATGAAGATGCGTTGGCAAGTATCATCTACACCTCGGGGACAACGGGCATTCCCAAGGGCGTGATGTTGAGCCACGGCAATCTGGCCTCGAATCTGCTGTACACGCCTTCTGTGCTCGACTTGCCGCAGGGCGCTGTGAGCATCTCTTTTCTGCCGCTGTCGCACGTTCTCGCCCGCCACGTGGACTACGCGATGATGTGGAACGGGGTGACTGTCGGCTATTGCCGTTCCCTGGAAGAGCTGGCGCCGGCGATGAGAGAGCTCAGGCCGCAGTTGCTGGTGGCCGTGCCGCGCGTGTATGAAAAAGTTCGCACCGTGGTGCAAAACAAATTCGAGGACGGACTAAAGCGTAAGCTTTATGAGTGGGCGATGAAGGTGGGGCGCGCGCACAAGGACGAGGTGCTCGCCGGCAAAGTGCCGAACTCCCTCGAATGGCAACTGGCGGACCAATTATTTTTCTCGAAGTTTCGGGCGGCCTTCGGCGGGCGTCTTGAGCTTGCGATTTCCGGGTCCGCCGCGCTCAGCCGCACGGTGACCGATTGGTATGCCGGCATCGGCATCCGGATTTGCGAAGGTTACGGACTGACCGAGACTTCGCCAATCGTTTCGGTAAGCAGTCATAAATTCTTCCGCTGCGGCAGTGTGGGACCGGTGATCAACACTATCAAAGTTCGTATCGCCGCCGACGGCGAGGTCCTGGTCAGCGGCCCTTCGGTGTTCAAGGGCTACTGGAACATGCCGGAAGAAACCGAGAAAGCATTCGAAGGCGAATGGTTCCGAACCGGAGATATAGGCCATCAGGATGCCGACGGATTCCTTTACATTACCGACCGGAAGAAAGATCTCATCAAGACAAGCGGCGGGAAGTTCATTGCTCCGCAGCCGATTGAAAGCCGTCTGAAGACCGACCCGATGGTTGAAGAAGCGGCCATCATCGCCGATGGACGGAACTTCGTATCGGCGGTTATCATTCCCAATTTTTCCGCGCTGAAGAGGTGGGCCGAGTCCAGCGGCTTGCCATTTGCATCGCACGGGGATCTGGTGGCCAGCCCCGAAGTGCTGGCGGTTTACGAACGCATCATCGCTGAGGTCAATCGTGATCTGGCGAAGTTTGAAACCATCAAGCGATTCATTCTCGTGCCGGATGAGTTTTCGATCGCAAACGGCGCACTGACGCCCACGATGAAGCTGAAGCGGCGTTACATCGAACAGCGCTATGGCCATCAGCTCGACGAACTTTACGACGACAGGATCGCGAAAGCGGGATAACCGCCAGACGCTTTTCAGTCCAACGTGCTCGCCGGATTTTTTGGCGGGCCTTGCTTCAAGCTATGTCTTTGTCCGTGCCGGCGGCATACTCACAAATCTCGCAAGGGACATCCTTCTTGGTTTGGCATCAACGCCGATGGACTAAAGTCTGTCTGGTACTAGACGTAGCGCCGGTCAAAGCCCAATCATCTGGTTGACTCGCCGGCGGATTTGCTGCATAATCCGCAGCGCTTTTGAGCGAAGGGTTCCGGTTATTCGGTGCGGCGCCGCGGAGCGCTCGCCTGTCCATGGAATGCGCGGGTGGGCACCGAACCGTGCACGCCCAAGCAAGGGACGCTTCCACCGGAGTGAAGAATGATCAGGTTTAAGGGTTATCGCCGTCCGGACGGAGCTATCGGCATTCGCAATCATGTGCTGGTTATGCCTTCCGTCGTGTGCGCAAACCGGGTGACTCGCGGCATTGCGCAGCAGGTTTTGGGCGCAACCTGGATCGAGCATCAGCATGGCTGCGCGCAGTTGGGAGCCGATGCCGAACTCACCGCGCAAGTGCTCGTTGCGCACGGCGCTCATCCCAACGTGTTTGGGGTGGTAGTGGTTGGACTGGGATGCGAAACCGTCCGCGCGCAGGACATAGCCGCGGCCATCAAGGCCAAGTGCCCGTACAAACCCGTCAAGCTCGTCATCATCCAGGACGAAGGCGGCTCGGTCAAAGCGATTGCCGCCGGGGTTCGAGCGGCGCGCGGGATGGCGTCCGACGCTTCCTCTGAGGAACGCCAGTTCGTGGACGCGTCTGAGCTGATCCTCGGCACCGAGTGCGGCGGCTCTGACGCCTGTTCCGGCATCTCGGCCAACCCGGCTCTGGGCGCGGCCAGCGACATGCTCATCGATGCGGGTGGCAGCGTCATCCTGGCGGAAACGACCGAGTTGATCGGAGCCGAGCATCTGGTCGCCGCACGCGCGGTGAACAAAACCGTTGCCCGGCGCTGCTATGAAGTGATCGAACGCTGCGAAGCCGGCGCCACCGCGATGAAGGTGGACATGCGCGGCGGCCAGCCGACGCCCGGCAACATCGAAGGCGGCCTCTCGTCCATTGAGGAGAAGTCGCTCGGCTGCGTCTACAAGGCGGGCACCAGGCCCTTGCAGGACGTGATCGAATACGCCGCCCCGGTCACTAAAAAGGGATTGGTGTGGATGGACACCCCGGGCCAGGACATCGAGCAGATCACGGGTATGGTGGCCGGGGGATGTCAACTGGCGGTTTTCACCACCGGCCGTGGCACTCCATGCGCATCGCCGATTGCTCCAACCATTAAGGTGGCCACCAATACCGCGATGTTCGAGAAGATGAACGACAACATGGACCTCGATGCCGGCACCATTATCAGCGGCGACGAGACGGTGGATGAGGTTGGCACGCGCATTTTTCAGGAGATGCTGGAAGTGGCTTCCGGCAAGCTGACCAAAGCCGAAGTGCTGGGATTCAACGACTTCGCCATCAAGCGCATCGGACCGACCATGTAGCCGGACTGGAGGAGATCATGGGCAAACGCAAGGTCATCGTCATGAAATCATCCGACAACGTCTGCACGGTTGTCGAAAGTATCGAACCGGGAAGTGTGGTCGCCGTACCGAACGACGGAGAGGAGATCAGCATTACCGTCGCCGATAAGATTCCGTTCGGACACAAATTTGCCTTTCGCGCGATTCAGCAAGGCGACCCGATCGTCAAGTACGGCGAAGTGATCGGCATTGCCACCCGTGAAATCGCACCGGGCCAGCACGTTCACGTTCACAACCTGGAAAGCCGCCGAGGCAGAGGAGACAGGTAACTCTGCAAGCCGATCCTGCTCCGCTGTGGAGTAACGCCACCACGCAAGGAATTGTGGTTCTTGAAGTCCTGCTGCGAGGCAGGGCTTTTGTTTCCTGCTGCGAAAGCTTTCGCCCGGTTAATTGTGGCGAATGCCAATGGTGACTTAAGTACCCTTCGGGACACGGTTTCCCGCTGGACTCGGCAAGTAAACAGCACGTATTCTAAGCGTAAATCGCGACGGGTATATTCGGCAGTCCGGGAATCCCGCGCCGCGGCGACGGGGATACGTAAGCGCATAAGTATGGTTAGGGTGGAGGCGGTAATGCACGGGACGACCGAACAGGACCTCGAAAGCCGATCGGGGACAGAGTTCGCCGCGTCAGCCCGTCCGCTATCGCGCCGGGTTCGCGTACTCCGACCCTACTATCCTCTGTTCGCCGTTCTCGCGGCTGTTGCCGCTTGCATCGCCCACGGAATTTCGCGCGGAGAATTTCACCTCAACTTCGACGAGAGCTTGCACGCCATGAGCGGATACTTCTTTCTGGACTTCTTCCGCGAACTCCCGCTCTCGCATCCGTTTCGGTACGCTCAGGTTTACTACGCCCATTACCCCGCGCTCAGCGGGCTGATCCATTGGCCTCCGGTTTTTTATATTTGCCAGGCAATGTTCTTCGGAATTTTCGGTCCCTCGGTGGAAAGCGCCCGCCTGACCGTTCTTTGCTTTTCATTGCTCGGAGTTTTTTTCTGGTATCGCCTGGCGCGAAAATTCCTGGGTGAATGGGCCGCCGCCTTTTCGAGTCTGGCGTTCGCGCTCACCACGCCGATGTTGTTGTACGAGAAGTCGGTGATGCTGGAGGTTCCAGCCCTGGCGGTGTCTACGGCTGCCATCTACTACTGGGTCCGATATTGCCGGGACGAACGCCTGCGAGACCTTTGCATCTTTGCCGCCTTCACCGCCTTGGCCGCTCTCATCAAGTACACAACCTTCTATCTCGTGCCGTTTTGCCTGCTGACGACGCTCGCCATGAGGAAATGGCGCCTGGTGCTGCGCTGGCGTACCTTGCTTGCCTTGGCGATCATTGCCGGCGCCATCGGCTACTACTATTACCTGCTGTTTACGTTGCACTGGGCGAGCATGTCGAGTTTCACCCATGTGGAGCATGGGAATTTGCTGTCCGGGTTGGCCTACTACTGGGTGATTGCCCGGGAGCAGTTGGGTTGGCCGTTGTTTCTGTTATCGATCGCGGGCATGCTGACTTCGCGCTGGTGGGACAAGAGCGACGGTTCGAAAGTCATGTTCAGCTGGATCGCCGCCTGCTACGCGACTTTTTCCATCCTGGAGATTAAGCAGGGGCGCCACGTTCTCTTCTGGGTGCCGGCGTTGGTTTATTTTTCCGCCGGGTTCCTCTTCAGCGACCGCTGGCCGAAGCCGATACGGTTGGCAGCGCGCTCGGCCGCTGTTGTCCTCAGTTGCTGGTTGATTCTGGCCGGTTGGGCGTTTCAGCGTCCGTATGTGCAAGGGTATGCCGAGGTCGCGCGGAAAATGGCTTCGGTCACCGATCGCGGCGTGATCCTCTATGATGCCAACCTGAGCGGGACCTTCACGTTTTTCCTCCACCAACACGACCCTCAAAGGCAGTTCGTGGTGTTGCGCAAGCTTCTGTACGTCTCCCGCATGAAGGAAGAAGGCGGCAGTGTCGAGCTGCTCCATTCTCCGGAGGAAATACTGGCGAGCCTGAAGCATTATGGCGTTCGCTACATTATTGTTTCAGAAGAATCGGAGCTGGAGGCGCCTGAAGTCCAGCAGATGCTGCGCAAGCTGCTAACCGGGCCGGAATTTCGCCTGATTGCAAGGGTTCCCATTCAGAGCAACGATAAGGAGTGGCGCGACAGCGTGGCGCTCTACGAAAATACCGCGGTTCAAACTCCTCAGGATAAACAGCTCAAAATCCCAATGTATTCGCTGCCGTACGACATCGTCGTACCACTCAAGGACCTGCACGCCTGGTAGAGAATTTCCGGCGGCGGCAGCTCAGACCTCGGGCGAGCGGCCGGATATTCCATCATCTGCACCGGCGCAGGTATGCCGGCCGCGCACTTTCTGCTCGCCATAAGGTCTCCGCTGGAAGATAATTCTTTGCAGCAATTTTTTAGGACTAGATCAAAACCAGAGATGCTGTATCCCGAGAGATGAACGTCATTCCGAGCGAGCGACGCCTTGCGTCGCGAGGCGAGGAATCTTGTGGTTGCTTTGCCGTAGGAAGACAGCGGAAGACACAAGATCCCTCCACTCCGCTTCGCTTCGGTCGGGATGACGCTCTCTCAAACAGAGGGATACACCAACTCTGGAACCGCTGTAAATAAGTATTAAGGTTTTCCTGCGCCCGATGCCGCAGGGCTTGGAATTTCCTGGGTTGGCGGGCGGCTGAATTTACCGTGCCCGGCGGTTGGATAGTTTAAGGGCTCTGTCAGGAGGAGCGACGATGTTGGAGCAGATACGGCAGGACGAGCCAGAGCAAAAGGTAGACACGCGCACCCTGATCATTCTTGCCTTCTCGGCGACGGCTGGAGTGCTGGTTGAGTTCTACGATTTTTTTATCTATGGATACGCCGCGGCTAGCGCTTTTCCCACGGTATTCTTCCCCAAGCTGGCCCCTACGACGGCGCTGGTGTTGTCTTATCTGGCTTTTGGGGCGGGGTTCCCGGCGCGGCTTCTGGGGGCGTTCGTCTTCGGTCACTTCGGAGATAAGACGGGCCGCAAGTATTCGTTCCTGATCAATATTCTGATCGTGGGCGTCACCACCTGTCTCACCGGTCTGCTGCCCGGATACGCGACCCTGGGGGTCGCGGCTCCGATTCTGCTGGTGCTTTTGCGGGTGCTCCAGGGAGTCGGGCTCGGGGGCGAGTTTGGCGGCGCTTCGTCGCTGCTGGCCGAGTTTGGCGCCAAGCGCAAGTCCCGCGCCTTCTGGATGTCGCTGGCCAACCTTGGTATTCCCCTCGGCGCCATGTCCGCCAGTGCCGTGATGCTGGTACTCAACAAGAGCTTCACCACGACCGGCTGGCGGGTTGCCATGCTGCTCTCCGCGCTCATCGTGGCTCCGGCGCTGCTGGCTCGTTATAAACTCGCCGACACGCCCCTGTTCGAGCGGCTCAAGCAAAAGGATCAGCTTGCCAAGCTGCCAAGTTTTTCGGTCTTCAAGAAGCATTCGCGTCCCATTATCCTGCTCGCCCTGGTCTCGGCCTTCCAGCAGATGGATGGATACGTGAGCGGAACCTATGTCATTTCCTTTATGAAGTTCGCCGGTATCCCGCTGGCAACCACGGCGATCATCATGATCCTCAGCCGCATTGGAGATATTCTTGGCGTGGTGCTTGCCGGACCTTTTGCCGATCTCTGCAAGCGCAGAATGGTCGCTTACCTTGCCATCGGTTTCACCACGCTGATCTCGTATCCCTTCGTTCTGGCGATCCTCGGCAAGCACCTTGCGCTGATCATGCTGCTGCAGTTTCTCATCACCTTTTTCGGCATCGGGCTGCTGCACGGGCTGGCGCCGATCATTACCTCGGAGAGCTTTCCGACGAAATTCCGCTACTCCGGCACCGGCATTTCTTACAGCATATCCGCCATCATGGGCGGCATGGTCGCGCCCTCGGTGTTGGCTGGACTGATTGGCCGGGATGTGATTCACAAGTGGTTCTATGTGCCGGTCGTCTACACCATCTACTGCGTAGTGGCCATGCTGGCGCTGTTGTTCATCCGGGAGACACGAGACCTGAGCCTGGAGGAACTCGATCACGAGGCTTCGCCCCCGATTGAGAAAGTGAGCCGCTAGACGTTGGAAGAGGCAGAGATCAGGTACTCCTCGAAGTCGAGTCCCGCCAGGCGGATGTAATCCGGGTGCACCTCCAGCAGGTTCACCAGCGGGACGTGATCGCCCGGAGCGCCGAAGCGGGCTCGCACCTGCTCGACCGGCAGCGTGCCTTCGACGGCGGCAACTTTCATCACCTGCTGCCCGGCCGGTCCAGAGGCGGGACGCTCCGTCCATCCGTGTTTGAGCTTTAGGCCCCGGGCGAGAAGGAAGTCCAGCACCAGGCTGGCTGCCCGGAAGCCCGCCGCTTCATCGCCAGGGCCGTTCACCTCTTTAGGACCCAGCGCCAACCAATCGGTCAGCAGCCGGTAGGTAAAACCCCACAAGGGCATGCCTCCCAGATCGACCGCCGGAAACAACATTTCACCCGGACGACGCGGCACCGAAAGCAGGCAGTGACTGGAGGGATCGCACAGCAGGCTGCGCGGAATCCACACCGCCGCCGCCGCTTCGCGCGGATCGAGGACGGTGGGCAGTTGACGGTCCACGGCAAAGACGAAGGGAGCCACCGGCAGGAACGGCCCGGTTCGGCGCCGCGCGATCACCACCGGCAACGCGGCCTCCATCTGCTCCCGGCCCAGGCGTATGCCGCACTCTTCCTCGAGTTCGCGCAGGGCGGTGTGCAGCGGATCGGCGTCTTCGGGATCGCGCCGGCCTCCGGGAAACGACCAGTGTCCCGACCAGGAGTCGTCCTCTCTCTCCGTCCGGCGAATGAATAGAATGGATTCGTCCTCGCCGCGCGTGCGCACGATCGCGACTGCTGCTTCCGGTTCCGTATGAATTGTCCTCCTGCCTTGCCCGAGTTCGCCGACGCACCATCAGCCACGAAATGAAGCTGGAACAGGTTGCATCGTTCATGAGAAGGGAACGGCTTTCGGCGCCTACTTGATCCCCTCGATCAACTTGCCCACCCGGTATTCATGGCGCAGGGTGCGCTTCAACACCGGGTCGGTCATCTCCAACTCGTAGGCATCCGCGTAGACCAGTTGCTTGCCGACGGTGTTGACGGTGCCGGAGAAGAACACGCTGTTGTTCAGGTTCTCGATGCCCAGCTTCTTGAAAATCGGCTTCCAGTCTTCCGGACTCATCAAGGCCGCCAGCGTCGCGTCCTGGTAGAGCGAGCGCTTGCCGTCCTTGGTTACCCAGCATTGCAGTTGAATCTGGTCCCAGTGATCTTTCACTTCCTCGTACAGCCAAAGCTGCTGCGGAATCATATTGGGGCAGGCTTGCTTCGATTTGGCAACGCTGAAGTTCTCCAGCACGCGGTCGGTGTGGTCGCTGCCCACGGTCACGTAAGCGATGCCCGCCTGCCACAGAATCGCGTATTCGACCTCGCCGCTGGTCTCGGCGTTCTGCACTTGCAAATACCTGCCGGTGGTCAGGTTGTAGTTGGCCAGCGGATAGAGCGTGGGAGTGGTCGTCGGCGCGGGCACTCCTACCTTCGCTAATTCCTCGATGTGCTCGCGCACATGCTGCTGGTTGCGCCCCGCATAGCCGCCGTTGAAAATATTCCACACCACCATGCCGATCTTGTCTTTGCTGCCGTTTTTGTAGAGCACTTCCAACTCAAGCACATTTCTCATCGCGCCCTCCATTTTTTCGCCTTGCTTCAGACCCATCATACAACTCGCGTCACCAGGAATATGAAAGCGGCGCCGAGCGCGGTCAAGCCAAGCATGGGCCACGAGGACTGCTTGCTGTGCGCTTCGGGAAGCAGATCGCTGGCTCCGATGTAGAGCAGAAAGCCGGCGAAGAAACCGAGATAAAACACCAGCCAGGATTGGGGAAATCGGAAAAGGTAAGTCGAGGCGACTCCGGCCACCGGCGCCAAGGCGTCGAGCAGCAACAAGAAGACGGTTTTCTTCGTCGTGTTCTTGTGCATAAACATGACGGCGACGGTGTTCAAGCCATCGGAAAAATCATGGGCAATGACGGCCATGGCAATCACCAGACCGACCACCGGACTGACCTGGAAGCCGACCCCTATGCCGACGCCATCCAGGAAGCTATGAAAGACCAGGCCGAATGCGCCGAAGAGGCCGACCGAAGGATGTTTGTGGACTGCGTACTGCTCTTCGTGCGAGTGGTGAATCAAAATCGCTTTTTCAAAAACGTGAAAGACCAGAAACCCGACCACCAGCGCGACCAGCATCGGCGTCGGTCCGGTTCCCAGGGAAGTGGTTACGCGAAAGGCCTCCGGCACGATATCGAAGAAACACACCCCCAAGAGCACCCCGACCGTAAAGCTCTCGATGTAGTGCATTTGTTCGCGGTGTCTTAGGCCGAACCATCCCCCGGACAAAGTCGAAAGAAAAGTAACGAACGAAAGTAGGATTGCTTCCACCGCGTGTGCCCTTAAGTGTCGTAGCGTTTCGTGGTTCGCGCGCGATATCTATTTTCCACGGGACCCATCCGCGGAGGGGTCGGTGCCGCCGCCGATGGCCATCGGGCGCGCGCACGCCATGCTCTCGAAGAAGCGTGTTTAGCCGCCCGCCCCGGTCGAGTCCTTCCTTGCCCTACGAATCCAACAGGAAATCTTGCTTCTGGGAAGCCCCTGCCATTTGCGCGCTTCCCCGGCTGCCGCGTATTTTCTCATAGGCCTTGACGTACTCGCGAGCCGATACCGCCCAGGAGAAATCGCGGCTCATGCCGTTCAGCATCAGCTGTCGCCAGGCGCGCTTATCCTTGAATACGCTGACGGCTTCGTGCACCGTTTCCAGCAACGCCTCGCCGCTGTATTCGGAAAACTTGAAGCCGGTGCCTTTGCCGGTGATCGGGTCCCACGGCTCGATGGTGTCGTCCAGGCCGCCGGTGGCGCGGGCCACCGGGACGGTTCCGTAGCGCAGGCTGTAAATCTGGTTCAGCCCGCAGGGCTCGTAGCGCGAAGGCATCAGGAACATGTCGGCGCCGGCTTCGATTTTGTGCGCCAGAGCTTCGTCGTAGGCGATTTTCACCAGAAACTTCTTGGGGAACTGCCGGTTCAAGCGGCGGAAAATCTCCTCATACGGCTTGTCGCCGCTTCCGAGCACCACCAGAATGAGGTCATCGAGCGCCAAACGGTCGGCGATGTTGGCGATCAGGTCAAATCCTTTTTGCGCGGCGAAGCGCGAAACGATGCCGATGACCGGCAGTTCGGCGGCGGCCACTCCGCCGAACTGAGCCAGCAGGTCACGCTTGCAGGCGGCCTTATTCTCCAGGCTGTCACCGGAGTAACGTTCGGCGATGTAGGCGTCCTTCTCCGGGTTCCACTGCTCGTAATCGACGCCGTTGAGAATGCCCACGATGTTGTTCGCCCGGCTGTGCAAAACCCCCTCCAGGCCGAAGCCGTATTCGGAGGTTTGAACTTCCTGGGCGTACCTGCGGCTGACCGTGGTGATGAAATCGGAATAAATCAACGCGCCCTTCAGCAGGCTTACTTTGCCGTAAAATTCCAGTTTGGAAATCGTGAACAGGTCCCAGGGAAGCATCAGCAGCGGCAGCGTATCCGGCGGAAACAATCCCTGGTAGCCGATGTTATGGATGGTGAACGCGGTGGCGGCATTACGAAACGCCGGATCGTCGTTGTACAAGGAATTCAGCAGGATGGGAACCAGCGCCGACTGCCAGTCATGGCAATGGAAAATATCGGGCACGCCCAGAATCTTCGAGCCCTCGATGACGGCGCGGCAGAACAGGGCGAAGCGCTCGGCGTTATCGCGGTAGTCGCCCAGCGCGGTGCCGTAAAGTCCTTCGCGGTCGAAAAACGGCGGATAATCGATAAAGTAATATTGAACCTGGTCGTGTACGCCGCCGTCGAGAATGGAACAGAACCGATATTGGTCGTCAAAAGGAACGGTGATGCTGCGCACCAGGCAGTTAGAGGTTTCGAGCTTGGTTTGCCGGTACTTGGGAAGAAAAACGCTGACCTTCTGTCCCATCGAGGCCAGCGCTCGCGGCAGCGCTCCCACCACATCGGCGAGGCCTCCGGTCTTGGAATATGGAACGCACTCCGACGCTACGAACGCAACGTGCATGTCTACCTGCTCCTTACCGGACACGACAGGGAAATGCCGAATTCAGTGCTCTGATGATCGTAGCACCCGGCTCCATCGCCGCGCGGCCCGGCGAAGGTGGTGCACCACGCCCGCCAACGGCAGCCGTGGCTCCGAGTTGGCGTCCCGGCACTTTCTTTTCACAGCCATGTTGAGTGTAGAAGCAGAGGCAAGGACGGTCAAACGTGTCTAGCGAATCGCACGACGGCGGCCAACGCCCGCCGAAAACACCGAAGCTTGGGCAGCACTTTCTCATCGACCACGGCGCCATGCGGAACATCGTCGATGCTCTCGGCGATGTCTCACAACGCACGGTCATCGAGATCGGCCCCGGACACGGCGCCCTGACCAGCCTGCTGGTTCCGCGCTCCGGCCATTTGGTCGCCGTCGAATTGGACCGGGTGATGGCGGCGCAGTTACGCATGGAATACTCTCGCGAGCCGCACGTCGAGATCATTGAGGCCGACATCTTGACGGTCGATATCCCAACCATGATCGGCAACCGCACCGGCCCGCTGCGGGATTTGCGTCCGAGCGAGCCGCCCAAGGCAAGAGTGGTCGGCAACCTGCCTTACTACATCACTTCGGACATTCTGCTGCGCTTGTTCGCCGAGCACGCTTTTTTCGACCGCCTGGTGATTATGGTGCAGTCGGAGGTGGGCGATCGCCTGGCCGCCTCGCCCGGGACGCGCGACTACGGTTTGCTGTCGGCCACGGCCAATCTTTACGGACGGGTGGAAAAGCTGTTCAGGCTTCCGCCGGAAGCTTTTTCTCCGCCGCCTCAGGTGAGCTCCGCCGTGCTGCGCATCGACATTGCCCCTCGCTATGAGGAGCTTCAGCTCGACGAGTCGGGGTTTATTGAATTTCTCAAGCGCAGCTTTGCTCAGAAGCGCAAAATGCTATCCAACAATTTGCGTGAGCATTTCAGCCCGGCGGTCGTACGACAATCGCTGCAGCAGGCCGGCATCGCGCCTGGAGCCAGGGCCGAAGCCGTCCCCCTTGACCGGATGGCCGCCTTGTATCGCATACTGGTTTCCTCGGGAAAGGCTAACCAGCTTAGAGGTGAATGAATCATGAGCGCTCCGATACGGCATCCCGCGGTGGCGGGTCAGTTCTATCCCTCTAATCCCAGCCGGTTGCGGCGCGAGATTGAGTCGTTTGTTCAACCCGGCGAGGAGAAGATTCGCGCCTTGGGTTGCGTGGTCCCTCACGCCGGATACATGTATTCCGGGCACGTCGCCGGCGCCGTCTATGCGCGCCTGGAGCTGCCGCGCCGCTTTGTCATCCTCTGCCCGAATCACACCGGGGCAGGCGAGCCTTTGGCCATCATGAGCCGGGGATGCTGGCTGACTCCGCTGGGAGCGGCCTCCATCGACGAAGCCCTGGCGGAAGCCATCAAACACGAGTTCAAGCCGTTGCAGGACGACGACGTGGCGCACGCCCGCGAGCATGCCCTGGAAGTTCAACTTCCGTTCCTGCAACAGATCGTGCCCGAATTTACTTTTGTGCCGATCGTGATCGGCACCGGCCGTCTGGAGATTTTGATGGAACTCGGATCGAGCCTGGCGCGCGCCTTGCAGCCGCTGGCTTCAACGGAAGGCTCGAAGCGCGATGTGCTCATCATCGCTTCGAGCGACATGAATCACTATGAAGGCGACGCGCGCACGCGCGTTAAAGATCGTATGGCGATCGACAAAGTGCTGGCGCTCGACCCCGCCGGCCTGTGGGAAACGGTGCAGCGTGAACAGATCAGCATGTGCGGATACGGTCCGGCGGTAGTCATGCTGACGGCGGCCCGGGCGCTCGGCGCCGGCAAGGCGGAGCTGGTGAAGTACGCCACCTCGGCCGACATATCGGGCGACCGCGATTGGGTAGTCGGTTACGCGGGAATGATCGTGAGCTGACGGCCTCCGCGTGCCATTTCCCTGGCCGCGTCATCCTCAGGTCGCGGTATTGCCTACTGCGTTCTGCGCGCTGCCGAAGGCTTGCCGGTGGATGCGCCCAGCTTGCGCAGGCGTTCGCGGGCCTGGGTTGCCTCAATCGAGCGCGGATAGCGCTGAATGAGGCTGTTCAACTCGCGTACTCCGGCGTCGCGCTGTCCGAGTTCAAGCAGTGCGTAGCCCTTCTTGAGCTGCGAAGCCGGCGCTTTGTTTCCCCCCGGAAATTGCTCCAGGACCTTATCGTAATCGCGCACCGACGCTTCGAAATTCCCCTGGCGATACTCGATCTCCGCCATATAAAACTGAGCGTTCCCGGCCAAATCGGTCGTCGGATAAAACTTCAGATAATCGACGAACTGCTGCGAGGCCAGGTCGTAGCGGCCGGCATTGTAGTCGCGCAAGGCGTTGTTATAGAGCACGTCCGGCGGAGGCGCCTGCTGTACCGGCGGTTGCGAGGCCGTGGCCGTCTGCTGCGGCGCCAGGTTCTGCTGCGAGACGCTGAGGGCATCCAGTTGCTGGCTGACTTTGTTCAGGCGCGCCTTCAGTTCGTCGATCGAATCGTGCAGCGACTGTATCTGTCCCGAGAGCTGCTCGACGCGTCCCTCGGTGTCGCCACGCTGCTGTTGCATCGATTTCTGCACCGCGTCCATGCCGGACGCCAGCTTGTTCATGCTATCGGTGCTTTGCTCGATCAGGTTCCGCATCACGCCCATGCGTTCGTCGAAGCTCTGCTGCATGCGCGCCATCTGGTCGGTGAGCGCTTGCACCTGGGTTTGCAGTTGAATGATCTCCTTGCTGACGGCAAAGGCAGGTGTGATCGAGGCCAGAACCAGGACGGCAATGGCGAGAATGGCTGAAAATCTATGGAGTCTCATCGGAGTCCCCCGCGCCTTCCATGCTTTATTTGATATCTGCTGAACCTTTTTCCAGCAGGTGATTCCCAATATTGCTTACCAGGCGAAGTCCGCGGAGCGTATCCGCAACTCCGGCCGGATCATCCCGATTGTATTCCTCGACCACTTCTTTCGCGCCGCCCGCCAGTCCGGCCATGCGCGCCAGCCGCGTGAATTCGAGCGTAGGTTCCAGCACTGCTTGCCGCATTTGCGCGGTCTGAGCGAAACCAGCCAGGGAGCCGGTGACTGCGGCGAACATTCATGAGCCGCCGAGCCCTGGCCGGTTCCGACCATAATTATTGACCGAGAGCGAAATGTCCCCGGCGATTCTGCTGCCAGCAAGCTTCGGTGTGCGCGGTGCACACAGGCCTCTCTTTGCCGTAGCTGATCGTCTTAATCGATCCTGCCGGAACACCCATGCCCACCAGCGCCTGCTTGACGGCGGTAGCGCGGTTTTCGCCGAGCGCCAGGTTATATTCGGTGGACCCACGCTCGTCGCAATGGCCCTCGACCGTAAAGCGCATGCCCGGGTGGCTCCTGAAAAACGCCGCGTCGGCCTGCAGCGTCAACTGATCAGCCGCCGTCAGTTGGTAGCTGTCATAGTCGAAATACACGTCCTTGACGCTGCGCGCGAACAGTTCCTGATCGCTGGTCGAAGGTGCCCCCGTGGTGGTCTCCGGTGGAGGCGCGGTAACGGTTACGCGGGCGGTCGCTTCCTGGCTTCCACCTTCACCGTTCGCGGTCAGCCGGTAGGTCGTCAACTCGCTTGGGGTTACCAATTGCGAACCGGACGGACCGACTTTGCCGATTCCTCCCAGCGTGACTTCATTGGCGTTCTGGGTCGTCCACGAGAGCGTGCTCGCTTGCCCCGGTTCGATCGTGGCCGGATTGGCGGTCAAGGACGCCGTCGGCGCAGCCGCCGGAGCGGGCGGTGGCGGCGGTGGGGCGGGCGCAACTCTCTTATTGCAAGCAGCTACGGTCAGTATTCCTGCCAGGGCCAATACGACAAAAACCCACTTTCTGTTGCTCTGATTCACTTCATCCTCCTCCATGCAAAGACTTCTTAAAAACGCCCGCTGTCGGTGGACAGCCAAGCGCGCTTAGGAGGCTGCTGAAAAAGTTGTTTCTTAAGGTGTCATCCTGAGCGCAGCCAAGAATCTGCTGTTCGCGCGTGCTGAAAATAAAGCAGCGGTTGCGCAAAATAGGCGCAACCTCAAGATGACACCCCTGCGACTTTTTCAGCAGCCTGTTAGGTCAATAATCACTCCTCCAAGTCAACCTACCTGCCCCGAGCCAGGTACTACCGGTTGGACGAACATGCTGCATCGGGGTCCCCAACAGACGCGGGTTTGCGGGTGTTGTGGTGTTATCGGTTGTTATCAGCGTGAGCCCCAGTTTGGCTGTGAATTGCTTCCGGCGGTCGTCAACTGCCTTGGTTGGCTACCGTCGGCCAGCATCGTCCAAATCTGCTCGGAACCGCTGCGATTCGACTGAAACACAATATGCCTGCCATCGGGAGCCCAAGACGGAAAATCGTTGCGTCCGCTATTGTGGGTCAACTGTACCCATTGGTGGCTGGCGATGTCCATAATATAAATGTCATCGCCGCCCGGCGCCCCGGGGCCATAGTGGCGAATCCACGAGAACAGCAGGAATTGCCCGTTGGGCGACCACGAGGGCGACACCGCGTAGCCGGTGTCCGTAACCCTTTGCCCGTTTGACCCATCCGAATCCATGACATAGATCTGCGGCAAGCCGGTCTGGCCGCTGACAAATGCGATCTGAACCCCGGTCTTGGGATTCCACGCGGGCGCAACGTACGGTCCTTTCCCCTCGGTGAGCCGCTTCAGGTTTCCCCCGCTCGTGTCGCAGGTGTAGATCTCCGGATTGCCCGCACGCGAGGAAGACAGCGCCAGTCTGGTGCCGTCGCCCGACCATGCCGGAGAGAGATTCATTCCCCCGAAGCCGGGAAACGAGACCAGCCGGTTGAGATCGTTGGAATACATCATGATGTTCCAGTTGCCGCGTGAGATTCCCGAGAACGCAACCCGAGAGCCATCGGGCGACACCCGTGGCGACAGCGCAATCGTTCCCAGGTGGGTCAACTGCCGCTGATTGGCGCCATCATAGTCCATCGACCAAATCTCTTTGTGGCCGCTGCGCGCGCTGACGAAATAGATCCGGCTCTCGGCGATGCCCGGCACACCGCCGCCGAGGCGGAGAATGATCTCGTCGGCAAAGCGATGCGCAATGATGCGCGCGCTCGGCTGCGAAGCCGCTTCGTTGTACTGCTTGCCGAGCACCTGGGGCGACTGCTGATTCTTGACGTCGAACAGCCAGCCCTGCACAAACACCCGGCCGCCGCTGACGGCCAGGTTGCCGAATGCCACCATGCCCGCGTTCGGCGGCGGATTCCCCCAGGCGTCAAGCTTGATCGCCGCCGGTCCGTTGAAGGAGCCAATCGGATAGAAGCTCTTGGAGACCATCTCGAAAATGCCGGACTGTTGAAGGTCATTCCAGAGCGTGTCGTTAAAGGTTCGCAACAGTTCGCCGGCTTGCGGATCCGCCGACACGGGAGCAAAGTCGGGAACCGCAAGGCGCACCTTCTCGATGCCGAGCCCGGTGCCGGTGCGAATCCAGTCTTGCGCGCTAGCGGTTGCCGCCACCAGCATCAGCAGAACAGTTACCAGGGCGGCCTTTCTTGTCATCGAATACAATGTCACCTCACAAACCCGAGCGGTTCCCCGCTCGCTTTAGCGGCCCCTGACCGGCGGATCGAACCAGAACTCGACCGAAACGCGGTTGCCGGAATATTCCGGCGGCAGGGGACCGAAAGTATCAATTCGCTGAAGCGCGCGAAGCGCGGATTGATCGAGCGATGGAATGCCGCTGGACTGCTCGACCCGTATGTTGGCCGGAGAACCGGGCCGTGTGATTTCAAAATAAATGTAAACTCGCCGCGAGGCCGAAATGCTCGGATCAATCTCGTACTTCAACCAGTTCTCGGAAACCTTGCGCCGAACCGCATCCACGTACCATCCGAAACGCGAGCCGAAGTCGCCGCCGGAACCATTAAATCCGAAGCCGCCCTTGGCGCCGGCGGCGTTGAATACTCCATACGGACCGCTCACCGGCCCGCCCTGCCCGAAGGGAACGACATCGGATTCCTTAGCCACCTCGCGCGGCTGCTCGCGGGTAGGCGTAACCGGAGGCTGCTTCGGCGGCTTTACCTTGGTCTTTTCCTTAGCGTGGCGGTCGGGGATAGGGATCGCCGTCTTGTCTTTTTCCACCGGCTTGGGCACCGACTGCGACACGCCCTTGGACTCATTGGCCAACACATTCTGCGGCTGCGCCTGCGGATTGGCCGGCAGTGGGATGCTGTTCACCAGGGTCGCGCTCATGGCGCTGCCGGTGCCATCGCCCGAGCTTCCCCAATTGGAGCCGGTTCCGCCGGCGATGAACACGGCATAGAGGATAATCGAGCCAAACAGTGCCGCGTGCAAAACCGCCGAGATCGCCAGCGGTCGCCGCCAGCCATCCTGCTCCTCGAAGATGTCAGCGCTTACCGCCATTGTCATTTAGGGGTTGGGTCACGATGCTTACGTTGGAGATACCGGACGACTTGACGGCGTCCATCACGGTTGCAAAAGCGCCAAAGGGAACGTCCTCGTCGGCGCGAACGAAAATCGACTGACCGCGCGGGTCGCGAATCTTCTGCCGGAGCTTGTTGCCAATGTCGTGGATATTCACCGGGTCGTTGCCCAGATAGACCTTCTGCTGTTTATCGATGGTGATGACCAGCCGCTCTTCGGTGATTTCCTTCACCGTCCGGGTTTTGGGCACCGCAACTTCGATTCCGGATTGCAGGATGGGGGCGGTCACCATGAAGATGATCAGCAACACCAGCACGACATCGACGAACGGCGTGATGTTGATCTCCGAAAGCGAGGTTTGGGTGCGCCCCTGTTGGTTGGTGAAAGCCATCTAACGCTGCTCCATGTAACTCGTCGGCTGTGCCTGGGCCGCGGCTTGGGCGCGCTCGACCGTGTTCAGCAACTCCAATCCGAAGTCGTCCATGCGCGCCCCGAACTGGCGGATTTCCTGCATGAAAAAATTGTAGGCGATCACCGCGGGGATGGCCGCAAACAGGCCGGCGGCGGTCGTGATCAGGGCCTCCGAGATGCCGGGAGCGACCGCGCGCAAGGTCGCCGCGCCCGAGGCGCCGAGCCCGTGGAAGGCATCGATAATGCCCCAAACCGTGCCAAAAAGGCCGATGAAAGGCGTCACCGCGCCCGTCGTCGCCAGCCAGGGAAGGCGTCTCTCCAGGCGCGTCAACTCCTCGGAAGCCGCAATCTGAATCGCCCGCTGTACGGCGACCAGACGCATTCCGCCGGGCTGCCGGCGCAACTCATCGAAAGCCCCCTCGAAAACCGGAACCAGCGGACTGGGCTTGAATTGCTCCGCGACCGGCGCCATTTCCTGCATCCGCCCGTTCTTGCGAAAAGCCCGCAAGAACCTTGAACTCTGCACTTTGGCGCGCCGGAAGATGCCCCACTTGGCGGCAATAATCGCCCACGAGAAAAGGCTGAATAGGAGAAGAATAACCAATACCAGCTTGGCGACAAACCCGGTCTGCTCAACCAGATCGACGATTTCGCCGCCAATTGCAAATGCCATCAAACAAAAAGGATCCATTTCTACTCGGTTCTGAATATTTGCAACAAGCGCAAGCCCTATTATAGACACGCGGCGGAGGGTGAAGTCTCAGAAGTTTCCCTCGAAAGTACCATATTGTGAACCTACTTAGTACGCCGTCCTGGAAATTCTCGTGTGACGATGCCCATGACTGGAGTTCATCCTGCGCGCACCGGGGTCCCCAACAAGCCCGGTGTTAGGCTGGTTGGGACGGAGTAAATCCGTGCTATCCTTCGCTGGACGCCGCTCGATGTATCGAGTGAATTTGCGATTGTGCAGGAACGCCGGTGCTGATCGAGCTCAGAGTTGAAAACTATGCGGTGATCGATTCGGTGGTGGTTCCGTTCGGCGCGGGGCTGAATCTGCTGACCGGCGAAACCGGCGCCGGCAAGTCGATTCTCATCGACGCTCTTTCTCTGCTGCTTGGTGAAAAGGCATCCAGCGACATCGTTTGCCACGGAACTGAGAGAGCGGTCGTCTCGGCGGTTTTCGAGACCGCTTCCGAGGCGGTTGCCGAAACCCTCTCCGCCAACGGCATGGACGGCGACGAGTCACAGATCATCATTCGCCGCGAGGTTGCCGCTAACGGCAAGAGCCGCGTCTTTATTAATAACCAGCCCGCCACCGTGGCCGTTCTCAAGCAGTTCGCTCCGCACTTGGCCGTCATCCACGCGCAAAACGAATCGGTGCTCGCCTTCGATCCTCCGGCGCGGCTTGCCCTGCTTGATGCGGCCGCCGCGCTTGATCCCGAGCCGGTAGCCGGAGCCTATCAGGCTTGGCTCGGGGCGCGGCAGCGCATCGGCGAGCTGGAGCGCGATGAGCAGGATAGGCTGCGGATGCTGGACCTTTGGAATTTCCAGGTCAGGGAGATCGAATCCGTCCGGCCCGAGCCCGGCGAGGATCGCAAACTCGAAGCCGAAAAGCGCGTGCTGGCCAACGCCGAGCGGCTTTACCAGGCGGCCATGGCGGGATACGAGGCGCTTTATGAGGGCGCCACGTCCGCCATCTCGAGCCTGCGCGCCGCCATGAAGCAGATCGAGGAGCTAGCCCGCTTCGATGCCAAATTCCAGCAGCCGCTGGCCGATCTCGATTCGGCACGCATCACCGTCGAAGACCTCGGCGCAACTCTGCGCGACTATGCCCAAGCCATCGACGCTTCGCCGGAGCGACTGGCCGAGGTCGAGGACCGCCTGGCGGCGCTGGATCGTCTGCGCCGGAAATATGGAAAATCGATCGACGACGTTCTTGCTTACGGAGACGACATCCGCTCCAAGATAAATCAGATGGAGAACAAGGATCAGCTTCTCCATGAGCTGAGGCGGGAGCTGGCGGCCAAGGCATCTGCTTATCTTGAGCTGGCCCGCGAACTCTCCCGCAAGCGCTTCGGGGCCGCCCGCAAACTGGAGCGGATAGTCGAGTCTGAGATCAATGACCTGGCGATGAAAGCGCGCTTCCAGATCGAGGTGAGCGGCTCGGACGAGGAAGAGTTCTGGACCGGCACGGGTTTTGATCTGGTGCGATACCTCATCTCGGCCAATCCCGGCGAACCGCTTGGGCCGGTCGAGGAGATCGCTTCCGGCGGCGAGCTTTCGCGAGTCATGCTGGCGCTGAAGGGTGGGGTCGAGAGCGGTATGGTAGCGGCCGGAAATGGCCGAAAAGGGAAGGATCAAACGCGGCAGCGGACCCTGGTTTTCGACGAGATCGACGCCGGCATCGGCGGCCGGGCGGCAGAGGCCGTGGGCAGGAAACTGAAGGCGCTAGCCAGGACCAAGCAGGTGCTTTGCGTGACTCATCTGCCGCAAATCGCGGCCTTCGCCGATCACCACTTCCTGATCGAAAAACGCGAAAGCGCGGGCCGCGCGCAGACCAGGATTCGCCAACTCGGCGCCGAGGATAGAAAGCAGGAGATCGCCCGCATGCTGAGCGGAGCGAAGATCACCGAAGCCTCTTTGAAGAACGCCGAACAGATGCTGAAAGTGAACGCCTGATCCGCCGCTCGAAAATTGCTGCCAGAAGGTTCCCGATTCTGCACGTAAGTGCCATTGTTTCAATTACGTCGATTCCATTCCGGAACTCACTGTAACACTGCTACAATAATTGGAAGATGCTGCCCTGCCCAATCAAAGGTGATTGACGAGAAGCGGGCGCTTTACGTTGCTTCGGGGCAGGCAAATCGCGGTTCGCTGTGCGAATCGTACTAGAGGATGCTAATTCCATCCCTTTCTGTGCGTTACATTCGCAAAGAGGATGCGCAAAGGGCTAGTCTGTAGATCAAGGAGTGAGGGTCGGCTTGGACCGGATCCGCGCGAGGTGTAAGCGTCCGCCAGCATACATCTACGTGAATGCGCTCCGCCGTCAGCCCGGCTGGCAAATCATCATGAGTGCAAACACCGAAGGCAAAACTCTGTTCTTGTTGAAGCCCCGTGGATTCTGCGCCGGCGTGGTGCGCGCCATCGACATCGTTCGCATCGCCCTGGAAACCTTCGGGCCGCCGATTTATGTGCGCAAGGAGATCGTTCACAACCGCTACGTGGTCGAGGAGCTTCAAGCCAAAGGTGCGATTTTTGTTGACGATGTCAACGAAGTTCCACCTGGTGAAAGAGTGATTTACAGCGCCCACGGCGTCGCCCCTCAAGTGCGCGAAGCCAGCCGCGAGCGCCAGCTTCGGGTGATTGATGCCACTTGCCCGCTGGTCACCAAGGTTCACGTCGAGGCGGTTAGGTTCGCGCGCGATGGTTATTCGCTGATCCTGATCGGCCACCTCAATCACGATGAGATCATCGGTACCCTGGGCGAAGCCCCGCAGGTGACCTCGGTGGTCAACAGCGTCGAGCAGGTCAAGGCATTGCAGATTCCCGATCCGAACCGGGTCGCATATCTGACCCAGACGACGCTCAGCCTGGATGAAGCCCGAGATATTATCGTCGCTCTCAAAGAGCGATTCCCGAACATTAAGGGGCCGCACGCGCAGGATATCTGCTACGCCACGGAGAACCGCCAAGTCGCGGTGAAGGACGTGGCCCGCAAGTCCGACCTCGTGCTGGTGGTGGGTTCGCCCAACAGTTCGAACTCGAACCGGCTGGTCGAAGTAGCTCGGAACCTGGGGACCAGCGCGTACCTGATCGATACCTATCGCGACATCGATCTGGAATGGATCAAAGGGGTGAAAACCATCGCCCTGACGGCAGGTGCCTCCGCGCCCGAAGTCCTGGTGCAGGAGGCCATGGATTTTCTCATGCGGCACGGATTTTCCAAGCTGGAAGAGATTGAGCTGATGCCGGAGAATGTGCGTTTTGCGCTCCCACCGGAAATCGTTGAGGCGATTGGTTCGGCGCCGGCTTTGCTGCCCAACGTGGCCGAGTAGATAGACAGTATGGAAATCGTTCCCCAATCGGCGAGTATGCATCTCGGCAGGATCGACGGCATTGGAGACCGTCTGCGCCAAGCCGTCCAGGCGGCCCAGCAATATCTCTTCTCAATCCAGGACGCCGAAGGCTATTGGTGCGGAGAACTCGAGGCCGACACCACCCTGGAATCGGACTACATCTTCCTGCACACGCTGCTTGGCACGCACAACGAAGTGCGTTTTGAAAAAGCCCTACGCGAAATCGCCCGTCACCAGAACGAGGACGGGGGCTGGCCCATCTACCAGTGCGGTCCCTCCAATATCAGCGCCTCGGTGAAGGCCTATTTCGCCTTCAAACTTTGCGGACACGGCGCCGATGAACCCGCGCTGGTCAAGGCCCGGGCTTACATTCTGGAGCATGGCGGCGTTCCGGCGGTCAATACCTATACCAAGATCTATCTCTGCGCCCTCGGGCAATACGACTACGATGCCGTACCGGCGGTCCCGCCGGAGATCGTACTGTTTCCGAACTGGTTCTGGTTCAACATCTACGAAATCTCGTCGTGGTCGCGCGCCATCCTCATTCCGCTCTCGATCTGCTACGCCAAGAAGCCTTTCCGCAAGATTTTGCCGGAGCAGGGGATTGACGAACTGTTCCCGAACGGCCGGCTCAGGTCGCAGCTAAGGCTTAAGTGGGAAGAGAAGCTGATCAGTTGGCGCAACTTCTTCCTGCTGTTGGATCGCATGACGCACCTGTTCGAGAGTATATATGTGCGTCCTTTGCGCTGGCTCGCTCTGAAGAAGGCGGAGAAATGGATGCTCGATCACCTGGAGATGAGCGACGGCATCGGGGCAATCTACCCCAGCATCCTCAACTCCATCATCGCTTTGCGTTGCCTGGGGTACTCGCTCGACGATCCCCAGGTGATCCGCGCCATCGATGAGTTCGAGAAACTCGGTATCGAGGAAGAAACAACTTTCCGCATGCAGCCTTGCATGTCGCCGGTATGGGACACGGCTTACGCCCTGTTCGCCCTCGGCGAAAGTGGAGTGAGCCGCGACGATCCGCGCATGGTGGCCGCCGCCGAATGGATCTTGAAAAAGCAGATTCGCAACAAAGGCGACTGGGCGGTCAAGAATCCGAAGACGCCGCCGGGTGGCTGGTACTTCGAGTTTAACAATGAGTTTTATCCGGATGTAGATGATTCGGCTATGGTTATGCTTGGGCTTAGTCACGTCGATACGCCCAATAGTCGCTACCAGACGGAGTCGGTAAAACGGGCCATCGACTGGGTGCTTTCCATGCAGTGCAAAAACGGCGGTTGGGCCTCTTTCGACAAAGACAACAACCGCATGGTTTTTCAATACATTCCCTTCGCCGACCACAACGCCATGCTCGATCCGCCAACGGTGGACATAACGGGGCGGGTATTGGAGTGCTTGGCGAATCACGGCTTTTCTTTGAACGACAAGCCGGTGAAGCGGGCGATTAAGTTCATTCGTGCTCAGCAGGAGCCGGATGGCTCGTGGTTCGGGCGCTGGGGCGTGAACTACCTTTACGGAACCATGTGCGTGCTGCGCGGCCTGGATGCACTTGGGTTCGACAACCATGAAGCGATGGTGCAGCAGGCGGCCGAGTGGATTCGGATGATGCAAAACCCGGACGGCGGCTGGGGCGAAACCTGCGGTTCCTATGATGACCCGAATATGAAAGGAACCGGCCCAAGTACTTGCTCGCAGACGGCATGGGCCTTGCTCGGCCTGATGGCGGCGGGAGACTTCCAAAGCGACTCGGTCACCCAGGGCGTGGCGTACCTGCTCAACCAGCAGAAGGCAGATGGTTCATGGTTCGAAATCCCGTACACGGGCACGGGTTTTCCTCGTGTTTTCTATCTTAAGTATCATATGTATTTTCAATATTTTTCATTATTAGCTCTCACTCAGTACGCGAAGTTTATCGCGTCCGGGAACGTAGTCCTGGAAGAGTCTGAAGCGGGGGTTTAACGGCATCGCTTGCTGATGCCCTGAAATGAGTTGGAAGAGGTTTTTGAACAGACTATGCGTCATCCGTTGAGACTTCAAGTTGATATGGCGAAGTACATCATCCGGCAAAAAGCCAGAGGGGTGAAGCGCTTTCCCCTGGTGATGATGCTGGAACCACTGCATGCGTGCAACTTAACCTGCACCGGCTGTGGCCGCATCCGAGAATATGAAGACACACTAAAGGAAGTGGTGCCGGTGGAGAAATGCCTGGCCGCGGCCGAAGAGTGCGGCGCTCCCATGGTCGCCATCTGCGGCGGTGAGCCATTGCTTTACAAGGAAATAGGTAAGCTTACCCGTACCCTGCTGGAGCGCAAAAAGCACGTTATTGTCTGTACGAACGGCATGTTCATCGCCAAGCAGATAGGGGAATTCAAGCCTGACATCCGCTTTCTGTGGAACGTCCATCTCGACGGACTGAAGAAATCGCACGACTTAGCGGTCGAGCGCGAGGGCGTTTTCGAGCAGGCCGTGGAAGGAATCAAGCTGGCCAAGTCCAAAGGGTTCCGGGTGATGACCAACACTACCGTCTATGAAGAGACGGACATGAACGAGGTGGAGGCGCTGCTGGAATACCTCAAGGGGCTCGGGGTGGATTCGCACGTCGTCTCTCCCGGCTACTCGTATTCCGCGGTACACACCAAAGAGATCTTCCTGGACCGCCGGGCGATCCGTGAGAAGTTCAAAGATATCAAGCGTTTGGCAAGAAGATATCCAATTGCCGATTCGCCGGTCTACCTGGAGTTCCTGGCGGGCAACCGTGGAGCTCTCCTGCACGGCGTGGGGCAATCCGACTTACAACACCAAGGGCTGGAAAGGGCCGTGCTATCTGATCACCGACCAGCACCACGACAGCTTCAAGGGATTGATCGAGGATACCCGGTGGGAGCGCTACGGACACGGCCGCGACCCGCGCTGCGAGGATTGCCTGGTGCACTCCGGTTACGAGGCCAGTGCGGCCACCGCCAGCGGATTTACCGACACCTGGAAGCTGCTTGCCTGGTCCCTTTTCAGCTAAGGCAAGCGATCGGCTGGAGTTGGGCGAACCGGAAGCGGTTGCTGGATGGTGCGATCAAAGTTAAAGTTTATATTTAATGAATATAAGTATCTGATTTGTATGAAAGCATTTATCACAGGAGCCACGGGCTTTGTCGGTAGTCACGTGGCGCGCCTGTTAAGGGACCAAGGAGCGGATTTACGACTGCTGGTTCGGCCGCACAGCCGGCGGGATAACATCGAGACGCTCCAGGCGGAGTTTGTGACCGGTGATTTGACCGACGCCGATTCGCTGCGCCGGGGAATGGAAGGGTGCGAGGTGGTTTTCCATGTTGCCGCGGACTATCGGCTGTGGACGCCGGACCCGAAGCCAATGTATGCGGCCAACGTAGGCGGCACCGAACAGGTGATTCGCAGCGCCCAAGCGGCTGGGGTTCGCCGTATCGTTTACACCAGCAGCGTGGCGACCATGGGATTCCATTATGAGCCGCAGGCTGTCGATGAGGACTCGCCGGTGCGGGAAAGCGACATGGTCGGCCACTACAAGCGCTCGAAGTTCCTGGCCGAAGAGGTGGCTATCAAGCTGGCGAAGGCTGGCGCGCCGGTCGTGGTGGTCAATCCCAGCACGCCGGTCGGGGAACAGGATATTAAGCCGACGCCGACGGGCCGCATTGTGGTTGATTTTCTGAAGAAGAAGTTTCCGGCTTACGTCGAGACCGGCTTGAACCTGGTGGATGTGGTTGACGTGGCGCGGGGGCACTTGCTGGCTTGCGAGCGCGGCCGCATTGGCGAGCGGTACATTCTGGGGGGCGAGAATCTCACTTTGAAACAGATTCTCGATTGCTTGGCTTCGATCACCGGCCTGCCATCTCCCAGCATCAAGCTGCCGTATGCGGCGGCGTTAGTCAGCGGGATTTTCGACACGTTTTTCACCGGTGTCCTGATGCATCGCGAGCCTCGGGTGACGCTTGATTCGGTGCGTATGGGACGCAAAATAATGTGGGTTTCATCGGCCAAGGCGGAGAACGAACTGGGGTACAGGGCTGGTCCGGTGCGCGCGGCGCTGCGGCGGGCGGCGGAGTGGTTTGTGGCCCACGGCTATGCGGCGGAGTATCGGCAGGTCGGCGAGCTGGCATGACTGAGCAGACACAGATAAAGACTGTATTTATCGTGGCGATGGAGAGAGAAGTTAAACCTTTGCTTGAAAGGTGTGAGGCGGTGTCGGTTGACGATTTTTTGAGCCTTCAGGAACCGGCGAGCACGCTCCGTCATCCATTATCTGTCTACCGCTGCGAGAACGGCATCGTGGTTTGTTCGGGTCCCGGTTACAAGAATGCGGCCAGCGCAGCTAGGCAGGCCATGGACAGGTTTAGCCCGGAGATGATGGTCTCGATCGGGTTTGCCGGCGCACTTGCCCCCGGAATCAAAGTCGGGGATATCTTCGTGCCCCGGCACATTGTCTCCGAACGTACCGGTTCGGCGTTCACCACGCCGCGCGGCAAAGGTTCGCTGGTGACGGCAGACACGGTAGCGGGCGAGGATCGCAAGCACGTGCTTTTCGCGCGCTTCCACGCCCAAGCTGTGGACATGGAAGCTGCCGCCGTGGCTGCGGTGGCGGCCTCGCGGGACTGCGAATTTCTGGCGCTGAAGGTCATTTCCGACGAACTGAACACCCGGATAGACTTGGTCGAACCGTTCGTCAGGCCGGAGGGCTTCCGGATCGCGGCATTTGTTGGCGCATCTGCTGATTCGGCCCTGGTTGTGGCCGACGGTTTATTGTTTGTGGAGAAATAGCTGCCGGGCGGCGGAGAATCTTTCGCGCGCGGTTGGGGTTCTGATTAGCCAGGGGAGAGGCGCGCTGGACAAGCTATACGCTAACGGCCGGGTGCTGGAAGCAGAATTGAAAAGGAGTTAACCAAAGTTTCGATGCCGCTTGCGACTCATACTTTTTCGTCTTCGGCCCCGTCCCTGGAGGGAATTCCTGCCAAGATGCAGGCCGTGGTATATCACGGGCAAAACGACCTGAGACTGGAAACCGTGCCGGTGCCCGAGATAGGGTCCGGCGAGCTGCTGGTCAGGGTGCACACCTGCGGCATCTGCGGAACCGACCTGAAAAAGATCGCCACCGGTTCTCATTCCGCTCCGCGCATTTTCGGCCACGAGACCGCGGGACAGGTGGTTGCCGTGGGCGAGGGTGTGAAGGAGTTCAAGGCCGGTGACCGGGTGGTGGTCTTCCATCATATTCCGTGCGGCAAGTGCTACTACTGCCGGCATAAGGTATTTGCCCAGTGCGAAGTTTACAAGAAGGTGGGCGCGACCGCCGGATACGATCCGAGCGGCGGCGGTTTTTCCGAGTATGTGCGAGTCATGGACTGGATAGTCAGCATGGGGGGAGTGATCCGAATTCCGCCGGGGGTGTCCTACGAGCAGGCGTCGTTCATCGAGCCGGTGAATACCTGCTGGAAGGCTATCGATTCGATGGCGCTCGAAGCCGGGGACACGGTGCTGGTGATGGGACAGGGACCGATCGGAATCATTCTGGCGAGGCTGGCCAAGCGGACCGGTGCACTTGTGATTACTTCCGATTTGTTTCCCCAGAGGCTTACAATAGCCCAGAGTTTCGGGTTGACGTGTAATATAGACGCTTCCAGGGTTGATGCGGGCGAACGAATCCGGGAACTGACCGAAGGGCGGGGAGCGGATGCCGTGATCCTCGCGGTGGGGAGCAACAGCCTGATCGGGGCTGCCGTGAATGCGGCGCGTCCGGGCGGAAAGGTGATGCTGTTTGCCCAGACGCAGCACAGCACGGCGACCTTCGATCCCGCGGCGGTTTGCGTCGATGAGAAGACGTTGATGGGTTCCTACAGCGCTTCGGTTGATTTGCAGGAGGCAGCGGCACGCTTCGTATTGAGCCGCGAAATGAATCTGGAGACGCTTTATAGCCATCGCTTTCCTTTGAGCAGAGCGATTGAGGCATTGAATTTGGCGGCCCACCCTCAACCGGCAACGATGAAGATTGCGATTCAGCCGGGTAACACGTGGGAAGGAATTGCAGAGTGAATGGACAGATGACAGCCGCTGTCCTCTATGGTAAAGAGGACATAAAAATTGAGAAGGTACCGATTCCGGCCGTCGGTGATGGCGAAGTTCTAATCAAGGTTCAGGTGGCGCTGACCTGCGGCACCGATCTCAAGGTTTATCAGCGGGGATATCACGCGCGGATGATCGTTCCGCCGGCGTTGTTCGGGCACGAACTGGCCGGGATCGTTCAGGAGACGGGCGCGAACGTGCGCGGCTTCCGCAAGGGAACGCGGGTGGTGGCGCTGAATTCGGCGCCGTGCCAGCAGTGCTTCTACTGCTCGAAGCACCAGGAAAACCTCTGCGAAGACCTGCTGTTCAACAACGGCGCGTACGCGGAATACATTCGCATCCCGAAGCGGATCGTCGAGGCGAACCTGCTGGCGATCCCGAACGACGTCACCTTTGAAGAAGCAGCGTTGACCGAACCGCTGGCCTGCGTGCTCCGTGGACTGCATGAGACGGGGGTTGAGATCGGCGACACCGTGACCGTCATCGGCGCCGGCACCATCGGGCTGATGTTCATTCACGTGGCCAAACTGATCGGCTGCAACGTGATTGCGGTGGTGAAGCGCGATGAGCAGGTGGCGGCGGCCAAGAAGGCCGGGGCGCACGACGTGGTACAGATCACCAAGGTTTCCGATCCGGTCGAGGCCGTGCGCGCGGTCACGCCGACGCGCCGCGGCTCCGACGTGGCGATCGAGTGCGTGGGCCGTCCGGAGGCGTGGGAGTGGGCGGTTGACATGGTTCGCAAAGGCGGGACGGTGAACCTGTTCGGCGGATGCGCCAGCGGCACCAAGGTCCAGCTCGATACGCAGCGCCTGCATTATTCGGAAATTACCTTGAAGGCGACCTTCCACCATACCCCGGAATCGGTGCGCAGAGCCTTTGCCCTGATCACGGAACGCAAGATCAAGAGCGCCGACTACGTTACCGGAGAAGCCCCGCTTTCCAGGTTGCAGCAGGTATTGCGGCATATGTTGAACCGCAACGGGCAGATCAAGACGGCAATCATTCCCGGGCACTGACTGCCGCAATCCCCGGCGAGCAGGCTTGCCGGGGCCGCGCGGTCGGAGCTGAAAGATGGACGGTTCAGTGAGTGCGCGTTGTCCCCAAGATCGAGCCACCGACGATCTGCTGACAGAGGGCTGGGCGCGCCTGCCCGCCGCTTACCGCATCCCGCCGCAGGCTCCTGATATCGCCGAGGCACGCGCCTACTGTGGGCGGCTGGCGCGCGGACACTACGAAAACTTCTCGGTGGCAACCTGGTTCCTGCCCAAGCGGCTGCGTCAGCACTTCTTCAACGTCTACGTTTACTGCCGGATTTCCGATGATTTGGGTGACGAGGTCGGCGACACCCGGCTTTCACTGGCGCTGCTGGATCGCTGGGAAGAAGAGCTGGAGGCGATGTATCACCGGCTGCGCGACGGCGGCGAAGCCGGCCCGACGCATCCGGTGTTTGTGGCGCTGGCCGAAACCGTGCGGGAGTTCGCCATCCCCCAGCATGAGTTCGCCAACCTGCTGACGGCGTTTCGGCAGGACCAGACGATTTCCCGTTACGAGAATTTTGACGAGCTGTTGGGCTATTGCCACAATTCGGCCAATCCGGTGGGGCATCTTGTGCTCTATTTGTGCGGCTATGCCGATGGTGAACGCCAGCGGCTTTCCGATTTCACCTGCACCGCCTTGCAACTGGCAAATTTCTGGCAGGATGTCGCGGTCGATTTCCGCAAGGGGCGCATCTACCTTCCGCTCGAAGACATGCGAGGCTTTGGCGTGGATGAAACGGTGATTGCCGAGGGCAAAGCGAGCGCCGGTTTTTTGGAGCTGATGGAATATGAGGTTGCCAGGGCGCGCGAGTGGTTTGCCCGGGGACTGCCGCTCGAAGCCAAGGTGAGCGGCAAACTGGCGCTTGATATCGAGCTGTTTACGCGGGGCGGGCAGGCAATCCTGGATGCGATTGAGAAGCAAGGCTTTGATGTGCTGAGGGCTCGCCCGACGATCTCGAAGGCGCGCAAGTTTTGCCTGCTGGGCCGGGCGCTGGTACGCCGCGTGACCGGAGCGTCACGATGAACGCCGTCCGCCCGGCCGAGCGTAACGGGGATGCAGGAGTGGTGGGGTATCATCCGCTACAGCTTGATACGGCATACGGCATCTGCCGGCACGTAGCGCGCACGGCTGCCAAGAATTTCTATTACGGATTCATGGTGCTGCCCGGGGGCAAGCGCAACGCGCTGTCGGCGGTGTACGCTTTCATGCGCCACGCCGACGACATCTGCGACGACCCGGGGATGACGACTGCCGAGCGCCGGGTGAAGCTGCACGATTGGCTGGAAGGCTATCATCGCGTGGCGGCCGGAGAGCCGACCGACGATCCGGTCTTTCTGGCTCTATATGATTCGCAGCGGCGCTTCGGCATACCCATCGAATTGCTCGACTTGCTGGTGCAGGGAACCAGCATGGATCTCGACTACCCCGGCACTGACTTGCCGGGGACTCCGGGGACGCAACCGGTAGTGGCTTACCAGAATTTCCCTGAGTTATACGACTACTGCTATCACGTGGCCTCGGTGGTGGGCCTGGTTTGCATACGCATCTTCGGATATAGCGACCCGAATGCCGAGCCGTTGGCCGAGAAGGTCGGCGTTGCCTTCCAGTTGACCAACATCCTGCGCGACATCAAGGAAGACGCGCAGATGGGACGGATCTATCTGCCGCAAGAGGATTTGGATCGGCATGGGGTCACGGCGGAGGAGTTGGCCGGCGGAGTGGGGATGGAGCGGCTGCGTCCGCTGCTCGAAATGGAAGCGCGGCGAGCCCGAGACTATTATGCGGCGGCCGAGCAGCTGCTGCCCCTGATCGATGACGACGCCCAGCCGGCGCTGTGGACGCTGGTGGAGATCTACCGGCGGTTGCTGGAGAGAATCGAACAGCGCCACTATGACGTCTACAGCGAGCGCATACGGCTCAGCGTGGCCGAGAAGTTGGGCGTGCTGTGCCAGGGATGGATGCGCCGCCTCACGTGACGCCTGAGCCAGCACAACCCGGGCGGCCTGAATTGGCGGCGAACGCGTCCGTGGGCATCGTCGGCGGCGGCCTGGCGGGACTGGCCGCAGCGTGCGCGCTCTCGGATGCGGGATACAAAGTCGCTCTGTTCGAGCGCCGGCCCTATCTCGGCGGACGGGCTTCGTCGTATGTGCATCCGGGCACGGGCGAGGTGGTCGATAACTGCCAGCACGTGCTGCTCGGCTGCTGTACCAACCTGCTCGATCTTTATCGGCGTCTGGGGGTCGAAGACCGCATACGCTGGTACGATCGCCTGACCTACATTGAGCCGGGAGGCCGGCGGGGAATCCTGGAGCCCTCGGGTTTGCCCTCGCCGCTGCACGCATTGCCGGCATTTTTCCGCTTTCCACTGCTCTCTTGGCGCGACAAGCTTACGATTGCGTTGGGAATGCTCTCGCTGATTGGGGGCATTCCGGCAGATCGCGGAGGCTCTTTCCTCGAGTGGCTCAAGCGGCACGGACAAACCGAGCAGGCCGTCCGCCGTTTCTGGTCGCCAGTGCTGGTGAGCGCGCTGAATGAAGAGCTGGGCAACGTTTCCATCCATTATGGCGCGATGGTTTTTCGCGATGCATTTCTGAAATCGGCACAGGCCGGGCGCATGGGACTTCCCTCGGTTCCGCTTTCCGAACTCTACGGGGTTGCCGCGGAGTACATTCGCGGGCGCGGCGGCGAGGTTGTGCTGCGGGCCTCGATCGAGCGCATCGACGCCAGCCAGCGGCGCGCCTGGGTCAAGCTTCGCGGCAATTCCGGGGCGTCTTTGAATGACGACGAGACCGCCGGGGGTCGGAGTGCGGAATCGACCGGTGGGGAAGGCGAGAGACGCGATTTCGATTACCTGATTTCCGCCGTACCTTTCCAGGTATTGGCAAAACTGATTCCTGCGGAGATGCAGTCCGATGCCTTGCGGGAGGACTTGGCACAACTGCGGACGTCTCCGATTACGGGCATTCACTTTTGGTTCGACCGCGAGGTGACGGAGCTGGAGCACGCCGTCCTGCTCGACCGCACGATTCAGTGGATGTTCCAGAAGTCGAAGATACTGCTTAGTCAACGCGGACCGGCAAATGCGCAGTCGGCGGCCAGCTACCTGGAACTGGTGGTCAGCTCGTCGCATACGCTGGTGGCAAAGTCGCGGCAAGAGGTGCTTGAGCTGGCGCTGAAGGAGCTGGGTGAATTCTTTCCGGCGGTAAAGGCGGCGCGCGTGGTCAAGGCAACGGTGATCAAAGAGATCCAGGCGACGTTTACTCCGGCTCCGGGAGTTGACCGCTACCGCCCGCGGCAGCAAGGGCCGTGGCCGAGAATCTTCCTAAGCGGCGACTGGACGGCAACCGGCTGGCCGGCGACCATGGAAGGAGCAGTGCGCGCCGGTTATGCCGCGGCCGAGGCGCTGACAGCGGCCCATGGCGAACCTCGGTGTTTTCTCATTCCGGACTTGGCGGCACAAGGATGGATGGAACTGTTTGAGCGGCGCTCGGACGGATAGGCGGAAAGTGCGCGGAGAGCAAATTTCCTCAGGCGCTAAAGCGCCTAGACGAGGTTCGCTTCTTATCGCAGGCCTGAAGGCCTGCGCCACCCGAACTCCTGGCCTGCGCCACCCGCTCTGACCACCCGGCTCTAATGGGCGATCAGCAGCACTCCCACGGCTACGAAGATGGCGGCGAACCAGCGACGGCGGTCGACGTTTTCCTTGAGAAAGATGCGGGCGGCAACGGCATTAGTGACGAAGGTGAGCGAAGCGGCGGCAGGAGCCACCAGGCTCACATCCGCCCACGAAAGACCGATCAGCAGGCTGAAAAACGCAATCGCCATGAAGAACACGGCCAGCAGGAAGGTCGCGCTGCCGAGTACCCGGGCGATGACGGCAAAGATGCCCTTCCGTTGGCGAAGTTGGCCGAGGTCGCCAATCTGCCGCATGGCCTTGGCCAGCAGGATGTCGCCTGCCGTGGAAGCCATGACCACCATCACAATCGCCGTCCAAGTGTAGAGGTGCTTCACTTGTGCGCCTCCACGAGCTCTGGGTTAGCCAGCTCCGGCGGCGGTGGCGCCGGCTTGGCCGCGTGCTCGGTATGCGAGGGACCGCCGGCTACGAATCCCACTCCAGCCACGATCAGCATGATTCCGCACCAGCGCTGCCAACTGATGCTCTCATGGAGCACGGTACAGGCCAATATCGCCAACACCACGTAGCTGAACGAGGTGGTTGGCAAGACGAAGGTAAGGTCGGCCCATGAGAGCGAAGTCAGGTAAGAGGCAAAGAAGATAAGCAGGAAAAGAATCCCGACCAGGATCCAGGTGTTTCCGACAGCAGAGAATACGCTGCCCAGGTTGGCGAGATGGATTTCGCCGAACTGCTTCATGCCGCGAGAGAGCGTGACGTCGCCGGCGGCGCTGAACAGCACCACCGACAACAGCACCAGATACTTACGGAAATTCAAAGCAGCCCTTTCGCCGACAATTGGGAATCTCCATTTTATCCGAAATCGGGAGATGCACTATGCGAAATTGGGAGATGTGAACTCACGCAGGCAGCGCTGTCGATGGAAAGGGACAGTTTTCCCGCTTATACCTCGGCCGCCTTGGCATCGGAAGCCGGCGTCTGCCGCGGCTTGCTGCGGGCCTCCCTTACGGCTCGGTTGCGGGCCGCGCGGAGCTTCAGGAAGTCCTTTGCTTCCTTGTAAAGCCGGCGGCGTTCCTCGCCTTTCCAGAGCGCCTTGAAAACGATGGGAACCCAGACCTTCGGGCGGAAGTAATACTCGTCGTAAAAGCGGTGGATCATCTCCAGGACGTAATCTCCCGGCAATCCGGGATACTCGATCTGGGCCACCTGATGTCCGCCGGCGTCGACCATCTGTTGTTGGTTGGTAATGAAGCCGTTGGCCTTGGCATAATCGTACAGCTCCGTACCCGGATAGGCGTGGGCGACGGATACCTGAATGGTCTCGATGTTGAGTTCCTTGGCGAAATCGATGGTTTTACGAATAGTTTCCTTGGTCTCACCGGGTAGACCGAGGATGAAATCGCCGTGGATGGCCAGCCCGAGCTTCTTGCAATCCTTGGTGAACTGGCGGGCCCGCTCGAGGGTTGCGCCTTTCTTTATGTTCTTGAGGATCTGCTCGTCAGCGGATTCGAAGCCGACGATCAGCAGGCGGCAGCCGGCGTCCTTCATGGCCCGCAGGGTTTCGATGTCGGTGGTCACGCGCGAGGTGCAGGACCACGTCAAATGAAGCGGCTTGAGGGCGGCGCAAAGCTCGATGGTGCGAGCCTTCTGGATGTTGAAGGTGTCGTCGTCGAAGAAGAATTCCTTGACGTTGGGCCAGTACTGTTTGGCTTTGGCCATTTCCGCGGCTACGTTCTTGGCGGAGCGCTTGCGCCATGGATGTCCGCTCAAGGTCTGCGGCCAGAGGCAGAAGGTGCACTGTGCCGGGCAGCCGCGGGTGGTGTAGAGCGCGACGTAAGGATGCTGCAGGAAAGGGACGTTGTATCGGGTCACGTCCAGATCGCGCTTGTAAACGTCGGTGACGTTCGGTAGGGCATCCAGATCGGCGAGAACCGGGCGGTCAGGGTTGTGGATGATACGTTCGCCATCCCGGTACGAAGCGCCAAGTATTTCCGGCAACGGCTTGCCATTGGCAAACTCAACCGTCGCCCAGTCAAACTCGCGCCGGATGACGAAGTCGATTGCCTGCCCGTCGCGCAGCGACTGCTCGGGCAAGGTGCTGACGTGCGGCCCGACGAAGGCGATCTTGAGCCCGGGGTTGGCGGCCTTCATCGCCGCCGCAAGTTTGCAATCGCCTCCGAACCCGGGGGTCGAGGTGAACAGTACGAGGAACTCATACTGTTTGCCGATCTCGATGGTTTCCGGGGCGCTTACGTGATGAGGCGGAGCGTCGAGCAACCGCGATCCCTCCAGCATTCCTGCCGGATAAGCCAGCCAGACCGGATACCAGTAGGATTCGATCTCGCGGGTGGCGGGCCAACGCGAGCCGGCGCCTCCATCGAAATTCTCGAAAGAAGGAGGATTCAGAAATAGCGTCTTCAGCGGCATGGCAGTTAATTTTAATATTAACACCCGAGGCCGGATCAAACGATTGAAATCGAAGTGGAAAGCCTTGAATCGGGGGCGGATGGCATCTTTTACGGGTCGAATGGAGAGGTCGCAATTCTGCTATATTTTGAGCCAGAGCAATCAGAATGATCAGTAGTGAAACATGGGGAGTAGCGATCGACGCGCTCCGCGCCAACAAAGTGAAGGCCGCGTTGACAATGCTGGGCGTCGTCATCGGCAGCGCCTGCATTGTGCTGGTCGTAACCATTGGCCTGATGGGCAAAAACTACGTTATCGCCCAGATCGAAGCCGTCGGTTCCAACCTGGTTTACGCCGACCATATTGACGACGGTACCCAGAAGATTGCCGACCGGATCTCAGTGGCCGACATGAACGCCGCGCGCGAACTCCCGCACGTGGTCGAAGTGGCGGGCACTCATGACTATACCCGCGCCGTGGTGGTGGATGGCAAGGAAAAGCCGGTCTCTCTGATCGGGGTCACCGAAGGGTTTCAGAAGATTCGCAACTTGCTGATCCTGAAGGGCCGTTTTTTTGACGATGTCGATATGCAAACGGCGGCGAAAGCTTGCATGATTACGCAAGATTTGGCGAAGCTCTACCACGAGGACATGATCGGCAAGGAAATCCGCGTCGGGGAGTTGCGGCTCACGGTGATCGCCGTCTTTCGCGAGCGCGTGGCCACGTTCGGGCAATCGGAGATCGCTTCGGGGTCGGTACTGATCCCGTTTTCGTTGATGAAAACCTATCGCGGCGAGGACTACATACGCACCCTGTATGCGCAGGCTGACTCGGCGGACCACGTTCTTCAGGTGACCAACGAGGTGCAGCAGTTGTTGCAGTCAAGACACGGTTCGGGCGCGACCTACTCGGTGCAGAACCTGTCGTCCATCCTGGAGGCCGCGCGTAAGATCAGCATGGCGCTGACCGTGGTCCTGATGATGGTCGGTTTCGTTGCGCTCGTGGTCAGCGGCGTGGGAATCATGAACATCATGCTGGTGACGGTCACCGAGCGCACGCGGGAAATAGGTGTACGGAAAGCCGTGGGCGCCAAGCGCAGCGAGATCCTCTACCAGTTTCTGATTGAGGCATTTTTGATCAGCGGGATAGGGGCGGTGGTCGGGATTCTGATCGCGGTCAGCGTTAAAGTCTTCGTCGAGCCGTTGCTGCCGGTCGAGTACAGCATACGAATTCCGATCTCGGTGGCCTCGATTGTGGTGTCATTCGTGGTGTCGTGTGGCACCGGCGTGCTGTTTGGCTATTTGCCGGCGAACCGGGCATCGAAGTTGCAGCCGACGGAGTCGCTGCACGAATAGCCTTGCCCACTAGTGTGGTGAGTCAGAAATTCGCCGCTGATTAAAGCAGCCGGTCTTGAGATCAAATTCTTTGCCTCAGGGGCTAAAGCCATCCCTACTTGGCTGTGTGCGGCTCGGCTGAAGCCGAGCCCCTTCAAAACTGCGAAACACACATGCGACGAACTTCTGATTCAGGACACTAGAGGCATGCCGTCTGCAATCGCGTTCTGAGCTGCTATGCTCACGGCTTTTGCGGGAGCGCCCAACCCTCGATATCGCCTGTCTGACGCATCAGTTGCAAAATCGCGCGCGCAAGCTGGAACTGAGAATCCAGGTAGGAAGAATAGCGGTCGCTGGAGTCGAGTTGGGCGTTCTCCTGGTCGCGGGCGTTAGCCTGGCCGGTGGCCATCTTGGCGCGGACGGCGTCGATTCCAGCTTGGGTCACCTCATATTCCAACCTCGCCACATCGCGCGCGGCCGCAAGCTGCCGCAGACTGCGCTGCATCTGCAAGGCGGTCTCGGACACTTGCTCGCGCGTCATCCGCGCGTCGAGCCTGGCCCTTAGCAGGTCGGCGGCGGCGCCGTTGGACTTGGCGTGCTGCGCGAAATCGGTCACGGGAAAACGGATCGATAAGCCGATAGCGAAACTGTTGGCGGTGAAGCTCTTGTAATACTGAGCGTAATTGTTGAGCTTGCTGCTGAGCCGCTCGTACTGGCTGGCGAGGTCGATCGACGGAAACATGAGATGAGTTTCAGCATGGGCGCGCAATTCGGCGCTTACCACCTTTTGCTGAGCGAATTGCACCGCCGGGCTGTTGCCGGCGGCACGAGCGGGGAGTGCGGGGTCCTGGTCGATTTCCGGAGGCGTCGGGATGGAGTTGGCGACGGTTTCGATGGAGTCGGCGGACAGGCCGGTGAGGTGGGCGAGGCGCTGACGGGCGACGTCGGCGACCGCTTGCGCCTCGGCTACATGCATCTTTACTTTAGCGATGTTAAGCTGGGCCTTTTTCAGATCGACCTGACTGTCGAGACCCTCTTTCAAGCGCTGCGTGGTAATGAACTCGGCGCGGTTGGCGGCTTCGGCCGCTGCGCTGAGAGCCTTGAGCTTTTCGAGTGCGGTATCGAGTTCAAAATAGGCGGTCGCGGTTTCCAGGATTACTTCCTCGCGCTTGTCGGCAATGTCAAAGTGGGTGGCTTGCAAGTCATTCCTGGCGGCGCGCGCGAAGTCGCGTTGGGCGAAGTTCAGCAGCGACTGCTGCGAGGTGATATTGAATATCGAAGGCGCGCTTCCTTCCAGAGACGGCGGAATCCCCGCGGTGTAGCCGAGTCCCGAACCGAAGACGATGGTGGGCAGAAAGACCGCTCGCGCCTCTTCGTAAGCGTCGCGGGCCTTGCGCTGACTGTTAGCCGAAATGGCAAGCAGGCCGCTATGCTGAAGGGCGAGTTGAAGGGCTTTGCAAAAGGGAACAGGTTCGGCCGGACAGGGCGGGCCGAAAGCCAACAGCGCTGTCGCCGCCAGCGATAGCAGGGCCTTTCTCAAGTGCACTCTCATGAGCTTGTTTCCTTTCACGCGGCTGAGGCATATGCCATGGGCGCGGCAGATCATGCGCCGAGGCGGCGCAGAGCGTCTCGCGCCGGCTGATAGCCGTGGGCCATCGCCAGGGAAGACCGGTACTCGTCGATGGCCGCCTGGCGGTCGCCCGAGCGTTCCAGCACCTGCCCCAGCAGGTAGTGTGCGCGGAAGGCGTTGACATGCTCATCGACCGTCGTGCCCCCTAAGTAGAGCCGCAGCGCCTCGGCGGCCTGCGGCAGCATACGGCCCACGCCGCCAAGCAGTTCCCCGGTGTCGAACAGATCTTCGGAGGTCTTTTTCGCCGAGCCCACGGCCTGTCGAACCGCATCGTCGAAGGCGTCCCATCGAGCGCCATCGCGATAGAAGCGAGCCAGTTCCAGCCAGGGACCGGCGGCGCCGCCGCTTTTTTGGACCGCGATTTTGAGTTGGCGCTCAGCTTCGGCCCGATCCTTTTTTTGCCGGGCGATCATGGCGCGAATGATGCTTGCTCCCGCGGCGTCTCTGCTTTCAGTGCTGTTTGCCAGCCGTCGGGCCTTGTACTCGCCGCCGCCGACCACCATCGGAGCCTGCACGTAAAAGTCGGCCAGATCACGGCGGGTGCCCCAATCGCCGGGATCGAGCTGGTTTGCCCGCTCGAACTCCCTGACGACCTTGCGCGCCAGTATGAAAGCGCTGACGAGGTTCACAGTTTCTGCCTTGCGGCCATAGGCACGGCCGAGCCAGAGATGATAAGCGCCCACGTTGGGGCTGAGCTCGACCGCATGCTCGCCGCTGGCGATCGCATGGTCCCAGTCATCGAGCTGGAAATAAAGGCGGCAAAGCAGGGAATAGGCCTCGGAATCTTTGGGATTGGCATTGACCTCGCGGGTCAGCAGGCGAATGGCATCGTCGGGACGGCTGAGCGCCTGCAATTCCGACGGCGAGGCGGCCGGCAGCAAGGTGCTGAGCAAAAAAAGCAAAACCCCGGCACTCATGAGCTTGCGAAACAGGTTCATGATCAACTCAAACCTAGCGGCCAAACGCACGAACGATAACCCCGCCCGGTCATGGATTGTCGACGACCTTCACGGAGGCGCCATTCGTCAAGGGCAAGGGACTCAACGACGCCAGCGCCACGGCGTCATTTTCGGAAAGTCCGTGGGTAATTTCAACCCGGGTGAGATTTGCAACTCCGGTCTCGACCGGGCGGCCAACCAGGCGCCCGTCCTCGACGACATAAACGACTTTGCGGTCATTTTCCTGGTGGAGCGCTTCGCGCGGCAGAGTCAGGGCATTGGCCGTGTCGGCGGTAACGATGACGGAGGTGACGTTGACGTTGGGCAGCAACTTCGCGTCCTGATTGTCGAGCGAGCAAAGAACCTCGCCCACCATGCGGTTGCCGCGACTGACAATGTTGGTCGGCAGGGCGGAGACCTTGGCCTTCCAAACCCGACCCGGCAATCCGTCCCAGGTAATCCTTACCGCCTGGCCCATTTGCAGACGGCCGACGTCCGGTTCGTCGACAAAGGCTCGCACCTGCATTTGGGTGAGGTCGGCCACTTGCACCAGCAAGTCGCCGGCATTGACGTATGCTCCCTGGCGAACCGGCAGCGAATAAACCGTGCCGGCAAATGGGGCCTGCACATTGGAGCCGGCAATGAGATCCTGCGCGGCCTTAACCGCCGCCTCCGCATTGGCCAGATCGGCCTGAATTTTTTCCTTATCGTAGTTGGAAAAACGCTGGCTGCCTTTCTGCCGCAAGAAGTGCAAATCGGCTTGGGCGCGGCTCAAGCGGTTGCGCGCCGCCGCCACCTCCTGCTGGGAGGCCGCACCCTCCTTTTCCAAGCGGACGAGAGCCTGCAGGTTCCGGTTGGCCAGATCGTATTCGCCCTTCGCCTTGGTCAAGCTGGCTTGCCGGTTGAGCAGCTCTTCCTGCGAGCCGCCAGCCTGCATGGCGGCATGACTGGCCTGCGCCGCCCTGAGCTGGGCGGTTGCCTTGGCCAAGTCGGCGCGCGCCGGGGCGTCGTTGAGTTCGAGCAGCAACTGTCCCGGGTGGACGTGATCCCCTTCATGAACGAGGATGCGCATAACCCTGGAGGGCGCGGGAGCGTGCGCCTCGAAATTCCGGCGTGGCTCCACTTTGCCGTTGGTGGTGATCGTGCTCAGAATATCCTGCCGCCGCGGCCTGGTGATCTGAACGCGAATTTTACGGGGACGCAATGACAAGAAGGTGAGCACGGCCAGCAAAATGACGACGATTGCGGCCAGAATCAGCCAATTCCGGCGTGAATTTCCCGATGCTGTACCGTTTATTCCGTTAGCCATTCAATGTCAGTTGTAAAAAAGCAATTATAAATGAGTGTGCCTCATCGAGTGTCAGAGCAGGTTGCGAAGAGGTACATCGGCGAGGATATGCAAAATAAGCTGTTTCCGGGAGTACCAAGAAAGAGAACACTGGAATGAGCGCTGTTTCGTCCGAGGTTGTTCTGTGGCCGAGGACGGCCAGAGCTGAGTTCACCCGGGAGGGTAAAGGTTTCAAAGTTTCGAGTTTCAATGTGCGGCCTGGTCGAACCCTCTGTTTCTGAAAGCCGCTCCGGTACAATGAAAACATGCCCAACGTGAAAGCCGCCAAGCCGCGCTATACAGCCGAGCACGCCCAAGCGGGTCTGGATGTGGAGTTTCCGGCGATCGAAACCTGGCCGAACCAGTTTCCCGGCTATGAAATCGAAATCGATATTCCTGAATTCACTTCGGTCTGCCCGAAGACCGGCCTGCCCGATTTCGGCACGATCTGGATTCGCTATATGCCGGACAAAGTGTGCCTGGAGCTGAAGTCGCTGAAGGAATACATCAACACCTATCGCAACCTTGGTATCTTTCAGGAGAACGTGGTCAATCGCGTACTGGAAGACGTGGTGCGCGCGGCGAAGCCGGTTTGGGTTGAGGTGCGAGGTCAGTTTCGTCCTCGCGGCGGCCTGGGAACGGTGGTTGAGGCGAGCTGGCCGAGACCGCGCCGCAAATAGCGGCTGCGTCAACGGCGGGCTATCCGTGGAATCGGTTGGCACCCTCGCATAAGGGCCGATTGCACTCCTGGCGCGCAACCACGCGCCTGCGGAACCTACACTTTGAAAGCGAACGGCAAAAGCGCGATCGCGGCGCTGGTGATTCTGACGGCGCTGAACTTCGTCAACTACATCGATCGCTCCGTGCTGTTCGCGGTGCAGCCGCTCATTCAGCATGAATTTCCCCGCGATGACGCGGCGTTTGGCGCGCTGACCTCGGCGTTTTTCATCTTCTATATGTGCACCGCTCCGGTGATCGGCCCTCTGGCGGACCGCTACCCGAGGCGGTTAATCATGATCGTCGGCGCCCTCGTCTGGAGCGCTGCCACGCTGCTGACGGCCGTGACCTACGACTTTCGCACGCTGCTGATTCGTCACACCCTGGTGGGAGTGGGCGAGGCCACCTTCGTGACCATTGCTCCGGCTTACATCGCGGACTTTTTCGGCGAGCGACAGCGCGGACGGGTACTCTCTGTCTTTTATCTGGCGATTCCGGCGGGGACCGCCATGGGCTACCTTCTCGGGGGCTATCTCGGCAGTCACTACGGCTGGCGGACGCCGTTCTATGTGGGAGCGATTCCGGGGCTGCTGCTGGGGCTGCTGATGTTTGCCCTGCCGGAGCCTGAGCGCGGCGGCGCCGACCGCGTGGCCGGAACGTTTGAACGCAACACCGTGGCCGGCCTGTTTCGCAATAAAGCATTCTGGACATGCAGCCTGGGAATGGCCATGCTGACCTTTGCCATCGGCGGCATGCAGGTGTGGATGCCGACCTTTCTCGTCCGCATGCGCGGCGTGCCGCTGGCCGATGCGAACCGGACCTTCGGTTTGATGACGCTGGCGAGCGGAATTCTGGCGACCTTGATGGGCGGCTGGCTGGGCGACCATGATGCTTCGCTTTACGCGCGGCGGCTACTACCTGGTCTCGGCGGTCGCCGCGGTGGTGACGCTGCCGGCGATTGCGGTGGCCGTCAGTGTTACGGGAGCGGGGATGTATCCGGCGATTTTCGTGGCCGAATTTTTTCTGCTGATCAACACCGCGCCGCTCAACGCGGCGCTGGTCAATTCGGTGAGCGCCAGCATCCGCGCCACGGCCATCGCCGTGAATATCTTCACCATACACTTGCTGGGCGATGCGTTTTCTCCCACCCTGATGGGCTACATTTCCGACCGCACGAACCTGCGGATGGCGTTTCTGGCGGCTTCGGCCGCAGTGGGAATTGCCGCCATCATCCTGTTCTATGGGATACGATCGGCGCCGGAGCTGGAAGGGAAAGGCGCCGGCAAGGGCTAGCAGGCTGCTGAAAAGCATTTTGAACGTGTCACCCTGAGCGAGCGGCGGTTGTTGCCGCGAGTCGAAGGGCCCCTACCCAACTGTAAGTCCTTGCGCTGGTAGGGGTGCTTCGACTCCGCGCACCAAAAACAGGCGCGCTCCGCTCAGCATGACAGTTCATGTCAGGAGGTTGATCGACTTTTCCAACAGCCGCTCGCTCCATCGCTGCGTCGCCTACTTCTTCTTGCCGGGTTCGTCGACGGCCACTTGCAGTTGTTCCGGCTTGCGCCAAAGCATCTCGGCTTTGCGCCGGTAGCGAGTTACTTTACCGGTGATGCGAATTTCGTGCCCTTCCAAGACGCGAACGTCACGCAGGCGTCGCCGATCACCGGCAAACACAACGATGGAGAAACTACAGTCTCGATAATCGCGGCAGAAATTCAGGTACGTGACCCCGGGTTTTGCCGTATGTACCTCAACTACCTTGCCGGTGACGCATGCGATTTCGCCGATCTTTTCGAGAGCCCGGGTGTAGGGCACGCACCCCGGATCATCTTCCACGGCGACGCCGGCGGCCGGAGATCGCGACTCTCCGGCACGGGCGAAAAGGCATGCGGCCAGCAGGCAGGCCAGTGCCATGCGGGACACGAATTTCACTTTGTGGGTTCCATCTTCAGTACGTCGTTGAAGCGATTGAAATAGTTGAACAAGCCGATGGCCGCCGCCAATTCGATGATTTCGCCTTCCGAGTAGTGGCTGCGCAACTCCGCCCAGAACTGGTCATCGACCGATTGTGGACGCAGGGTTTCGCGTTCCGCCAACTCGAGCGCCGCTTTTTCCGCCGGCGTGAAATCGGCGCGAGTGCGAAAGTCCGCCAAGTGCTCGATCTGATCTTTGGTCCAGCCGTGCCGCTCTGCCAGAGCGGTGTGCGAGGCCAGTCAATACTCGCAGCCATTGACCTGCGAGGTGCGTACGATGACCAGTTCCTTCAGCTTCGGCGTCAGGGTTCCAGTCTCCATGACGGCGCGGAAATGGGCGATCATGGTGCGCAGGATTTCCGGTCTGTGGGCGACCGTGCGGAACATGTTGGGCACGTTGCCGCGTTGCTTTTGAAAGTGATCGAAAATCGCTTGCGTGGGCTCATCGACCTGCGAGCGTTCCAGCCGTTCAATACGCATATAGTGCATCCTCGACGAGGCCGGGGGATTGGCGCACCGCCGGCCCGGTTTCTTTGAATTTTGCAGTTTCCGTTCTACCACAACCGAGATGCCCATTTTGCCGGACAGAGGCGCGGCTGTCCAGCAGCGAGTACGGCTCGCCGCGAAGAACCCTAGTTTGAGGGAACTAGGTCAAAAGAATTAAGTCGAAATCGTCTGAGGAGTTGCCGCAGGTACAGCTTGACTCGAATTCGCCGGTCAACACGGACTATATGAGCCAGACGTTTACGGGATTGACTCCGGGCAAGCACACGATCATTGTCCAACTTGTGGATGCGAACGGGACTCCGATCCCGTTCGGACGTTCGGTGGTGGTGTTTTACGTACTTCCCAGCGCGTCGCAGCAGCAGGGCGTGCGCGCACCGGGCTTGGCGAACAGCAACCGCGACCCGCCGGAAATTGCTCCGGCGTCCAGCGCGCTGCCGCTGCTGTCGATCATTGGATTTGGAGTCTTGCTGGGCGGCGTAGCCTCCGCCATGCGAACGCGCGGATAAGGCAGCACCCGTTCTTCAGGAGAAATTCAAGTTGACCGGCGACTGGATTGCTTGCGCGGGGTCTTCTTCAAACCGGCCGCAGCTCTTTGGCGTTTGTGCATTTCCTTTTTTGAATACATGGTTCCGCGACAATTTGGCGTGCTGCAGGTGCAAGGGGCGTCGCCTTCCCCGTCGTACAGAAAATAGTCGTACGTAAGCTCTTCACCGGCGTTGATGTCCCGCATGGCGGCGATCCAGACGCGGCCCTCTTCGTCCTCCTCGGTCTCGCAATTGGGATCGCAGCAGTGGTTGACGTACATGGCAATTCCGTAGCCATCGATGACCCTGGAGCCGTCGCCGAAGCCGAACAGATAGGTATAAGGGCGATGCTTATAGAGCTCATCGGCAGCCTCGTGCGCCATGCGCTCGCCGGTGTACTCCAGGATTCTGGTTGCCTTCGGAATGTTCTCGAGGGTGAAAACTCCAGCCGCGTGGATAGGAGAAGATCGAATGATGAGTCGCATGGGTCGAATCGGCCTGGAGCCCCGGGGCATACGGCGGAAGCCGTGGGGCACTGAAGAAGAATCTAGCACATTATGCTTACACCGGCTGGGGAAGGCTGATGCGGGGCAGCTTCTGGCAGATGAGGCGGAGTTCTTCCAATCGATGGCGCTCGATACTGATGAATTCGAAGCCGTAGTGCGAATCCAACCTCCGGCGGACGGTGGCGAGAGGCGTCAAATCAACGTCACTGCCGGGCAGGCGAAAGCATAGCTGGACTAGCTCTCCGATCACCAGATCGCCGTCCAGCTCAACCCCCAAGCCGAGTTCGCTGATATCCACTGATTTAGCCTGCATGCTGACCGGAGCGCCGGAGCGGCGAAGCGAAATCGATACCGGCGCCTCAAGGGTATAGCGCGCCGCGAGTCTTGCCAGGGGCCATCGCACCTGATGGCCGGCGCCGATCATCTCCTCCACCACGGTCAACAACTCATCGCGGGAATTGGCCTTGTCGATGAATCCGTCGGCCTGGTTGAGGAGGCTTTCAGGAATCCGTCCCAGACTGTGACTGAGCAGCAAGACACGGGTGCGGGGCGAATTCCGGCGCACGAAGCTGATGAAATCACCTGACTGGTCGCGTCCCGACGGAACGTCCACCATAAGCAGATCGAAGGCCGACTCCTGGAAGACCGCCATGCCCTGGCGCCATTCGGCGCAGCAGACGAACTCGTAGCCCGCGGTTTCCAGATAAGAGCGCTGAAGAGCTTCTTCCGACGGATTGACCTCGATGCACAAAATACGCTTGCGAGTGTGTCCGCCGACCTCGACGCATTGCAAGCCGATGTGTCCTTCGAGGTCGGTATTCGGCTGGCCCACCCACAAGACCTGAAAGCGCGCGCGCCGGTCGCCTTGCTGGACGGCAAGAATGAAGCCCGGAACGACTTCGGAGCTGAGCCCGGTGAGCCGGGCCCCGGCGATGGAAATATCCAGCGTCTGCGCCTGCTCCATAAAGGCGCGTCCAAGGCGGTCATAACCGAACACCAGAATAGGCGTGTGCAGGGGAAACCTTGGTTCTCGCCGGCCCGCTTTGGCTGAGGTCTGCTGCATGGTATCGATTGCAATCCAATGTATCAACGTTTGCGGCCAAAGCGGTTGATTTTCGAGCGATCGGAGTGACTAAAAAGGTGACCTTAGACGGTACACTGGTGGTGGTCTCGCTGGATGTCGCCAGTTGTGGACTAAGATATCTGTTTGGAACTGGCGGCATAAACGCCTTCTGGAGGGACCGGCGAATTCCTTAGGCGCTGAAGCCGCCCCCAGCAAAGAAATTTTTTCCGGACGGTTTCCAGTGTCTGTGATGGATGGTGCCACATGGTCCGTACCCTGGTGGTTCTTGTAATTGCCTTGGCGCTCGCGCTTCCTTACGCGGGCAGCTTCCTCGTGGTGGATCGACCGCTGCCGTCCGACGTCATCGTGGTGCTTGCGGGCGATGTCGGCAGCAGCCGCTTCAATCGCGGCGTCGAAGCCCTGAAGGCGGGACTTGGCCGTGAACTGTTTATCGATGCCGACAGCCGAAACCTGTTATTCGGCAAAACCATGGCGCAAATGGCTCAAGCCTACATCCAGACGATGCCGCCGCAGCTGGCTGCCCACATCCACGTATGCCCGATTACCTCGACATCGACGTTTGCGGAGTCCGGCGAAGTGGCGCGATGCATAGCACCGCTGCATCCGCGGCGCGTATTGCTGGTGACTTCCGATTACCACACCCGGCGGGCGCTCTCGATCTTCGAGCGAAGAGCGCCGCAAGCTGCGTGGTCGGTGGCGGCGGCGTATGACGAAAGCGTATTTCGGAAGGATTATTGGCGCAAGCGGGAATGGCTCAAAACAACGCTGGAGGAGTGGGAGAAGCTCGCCTTCTGGGAACTCGTGGAGCGCTGGAAAAGCACGAATCATGCGGGCGCTCGTCTGGCCACGAGCACCCGCCTGAAAGATCAATTGCGTTCCGCCTAATTGCCCTTGGGTTGAATGGTCTTCGGCGCGCTCAAGTAGCCCGTCACCGAATTCTTTTCCACCTTGTAGATGACAACCTCGTAAAGGCCGCGATCGCGACCGGTGTAGAACTGAAGCGGTTCGTTGGCGGTGCGGTCTTTCTTCTCGATGGTGCGGTCGTCGGCGATAAGGTTAAGGGTGAACTTCGACCGCTTGGGGTCCGTCTTCTTCAATTGCATGCTGATGGTTGAAACCGGCTGGCGCCGGCTCTTCGCCAGGGTGAACTCGAAGTAGTTGCGATCGCCCTTGTGCTTGAGCATTTCAAGTTCGTCGTGGTTGCGGGCGACGAGGCCGCTCTGGATTCCGAGATCGCCCATAGCTTTTTCCAGCTTGGCCTTGGTGGTGTCGAGATCGGTGCGGGTGGTGGCGATATCCTGCTTGGCGCCTCCGAGATCGGTCCTTACGCCCGTGACTTCACCGGAAACCTGAGAGACCTGTTGCTGGGTCTTGCGCTGTTCCGCCGTCAGCTTGGCCTCAGCCTGCTGCTGTTGCTTTTGCAACTCCGCAGTCCGGCGTTGGATCTCCTCCTGGGTCATGCCGACCTTCGAGCCGAGCTCTTGCACCGATTCCGAAATGGCCTTGTTCGTCATGTGGAGCTTATCGCGAAGCTCCTTGTCGGAGGCCTCCAGCGTCTGCTGCTTCTGCTCCAGACTTTGCAGACGGCTGCGGAGGCTGAACAGCAAGAAAAGCGATACGACGACATAAATGACGGCGACTCCGAGCAGAACGTTGCGCAACGTGGTATCGCGATCGTCCGCCTGCGGCTGCGCTTCTTCTTCTCCAAACATGGATAACTCCTTCGTTGATCAATACCTGCGATTGTTCCAGCAGACATTCCCAGGTGTCAATCGGAGAAATACCGCGATCGGCAGGAAATTGGTTACGAAAGGCGAGGGTAACTTCTTTAATTTCCCTCAAGGAACGGTTTGGGGAACAGTCTTTTGAGGGTGAGCGGCGGAGTAAATTTCTTTGGCAATGCGGACCGACAACCCACCGTGGTAAAGGTCGAAGTGGTCACGGCCGGGAATATAGGTGACGGTGGCATCCGCCCCAAGTTCTTTCAATACCTGTTCGAGTAGTCCGATGGATGAGTCCAGATGAAAGCTGTCGGCGGTTCCCACGTAGATATGGATCTTGCCTCTCAGCTTCGGAGCCAGCGTGCTCCAGTGGTCGCGCAGAATACGGGAAATATCGTATTTCTCCCAGGCACGCGCGACGGCAGGATCGATGGCGCCGGTCGCGCGGTCGAACAGCGGCACCGGCCTGCCGTCATCGCCGCGCGGGCTGAAGACCCATTCGAAAGAGGCCATCTGGCCACCGTAGTCTCCGAGCACGCGCTCCTGTTGGGCGTAGTCACGAAGCGACTCAACGTCTTCGCCATGCATACGGACCAGCATCCAGGGAGAGCCGTCGGGCTTCAGGTAGAAGTTGCTCCCAGCCTTGGCGTCGGCGATGTCGGGTCCGGTGAAACTGCGGAAGTCCACCGGGTCGGGCGAAGTGGACCAGGCGCCGCCGAAAAAATCCGGGTACGCGACTTGCAGCCATAGCGAGGCCCAGCCTCCCGAGGAATGTCCGGTGACGAAGCGCCCTTCGGGTCTGGCGTCCATGCGGTACTGCGATTCCAGGTAGGGAATCAGTTCGGTCACCAGGGCCGTTCCCCAAGGACCGTTGTTCACCGAGTTGACGAACTCGTGGGTGCCGGTGGACAGCGATTCGTCGAGCAGCACGTAGATCATCTCCGGCGAGCGCCGATCAGCCATATCGTTCAAAGCGGCATCGCCGAAGAGACGCGGGAGATCGTTCGCGGTCGCCCCGAAGCCGGGAATGAGATAAACGGCTGTAAAGCTTCGGGCGCCGTCCGCGTAGCTTGGCGGCAGGACGACGACGCCGCGCATGTGAATCGGGCGTCCATAGAAAGCGGAGAGCAGGGGGCTGGTGAAGTCGATCCACTGCATTTCCGGCGGAAGCAGCACCGCTTTTCGGTTCGGCACGCGCTTGTCCAGGGTGAGCCGCACGATGGCGGCGGCACGAGGATTGAAAGCGTCGAGGATGACGGCCTCCATGCGGAGATTGCCGGGAGTGAAAAAGCGGTAGGCCGCGTCATGGTTTACATCCAGCATCGCCATGGCGTAGTAGTCGCCCGGCGGCGCGGTGGAAAGCGGGGCCGGAAAAGCCAATTCGTCGGCATCGACCGCTACCGCATGCCCGGGCAACACGCCGTCGATCTCACGAGCCGCGATCCAGGTTTCACGGGCGGTATCGCCGAACCCCGGTTCGAGAAAACCCGATTGAGGCGCATGCTTGCTGAGCAATACGAGCAGACGTCCCGAGACTGGCGAGGTTCCCAGGGCGGGTGAAATCGTTATCTCAAAACGTAAGGGGTGCGGCGCTGCCTGCTGACCGGCGGACGCCAACGAGAGCAGCAGCAGAACGATAACTGCCCGGAACGCAAAGCGTTTCATCGCAAACTATTCTAGGACAGATTGGCGAAAGCGTGTCTCAGGAAAGGCGAGGCCGCGGGCTGTGCTCAGCCTGGATTCACGAGCAGGGAACATCCTGGATTCGCGAGCAGAGAAATGGGGAAGGGAATAATAAAGGCGGGCATGGTCGGCCCGCCTATTTCGCGGTATGCCGGAGGGCAGTGACCGCGAAGCAACTATGGACAAGTTATTCAGCAACGCTCGCATCCACTACATCGGCACTGCAGCCGAAAAACTTTAGCCCCCAACGGCCGGCTTGGCCTCGGGAACGGCTCGTTGGAAGTTCCGGCTGCAAACTCAGCGCGCGCCGCCGGGCGGCTCGACCAACGCTTGATATTGCGGATTCCGGCGGATGTAAGCGGCGGCGAAGGAGCAGCGCAGAGCGACCGACAGCCCCGACTCATGGGCGTACTCCAGGGCCGCCTTGACCAGTTTTGCTCCCACCCCACGGTTCGCAAGTTCCGGCGGAACTCCGGTATGAGCAATGATCATCGTGCGGTCTTCGACGCGGTAATCGAGCCGCGCCATGGATTCGCCCAGATGAAATTCAAATCGACGCGCGTTCGCGTTGTGCAGGACTTCGGGAGATTCGGGGTTGTCCACTATGACCTCACGAGGGGCTCGCCCGGTGACGGCGATCGGATTTGCATGATTACAGGCGGCGTGTAGGATGGGGCTATGAAGCCGCCCGCCATTTCTCCACAAGCGATTTTAACCCTGAGTCCCGCCTGTCTGAAAATGACGGTGCCGGAAGCATACCGCGATGAAAACGGCCACATGAACATGCGCTGGTACCTGGCAATCTTCGACGATGCGGGAGACGTTCTGCACGACCGCATCGGACTGAGCCGCGAATATCACCAGCGGCACGGGACCGGCACCTTCGACCTGGAACATCATCTGCACTTCCTGACCGAGGTGAATCCTGGCGAAGAGGTGGCCGTGTATATGAGATTGGTTGCGCGCTCGGCCAAGCGTCTGCACTACCTCATGTTCATGGTGAACGAAACCAGAGGCAAGCTGGCGGCGATCTTTGAGTGCATGAACGCATTCGCCGACCTCAGGGTGCGCAAGACCGCGCCGTTTCCAGAGGAAATCGTGCCGAAGATCGACGAAATTGTCGCCCGCCACAACCGACTGGATTGGCCTCCGCCACGGAGCGGCGCGATGCAGGTATAGACCGCCCGCGATGAGATGCGGCCGAGGAACGCGGAACACCGGCGCCGCTCGCGACCACGGAGACCGAGATTATGGCTCGTTGTCAAGCGGTCTGGTAATTTGGCGGTCAAGTAGTTTGGTATTTGGCGCGAAGGCGTCGGCGCCGCGGGCGCCGGTGATGCGCGGTTGACGCACTCTGCAAGCGCATTTATGATCGAAGAGTCTTATCCGTCGCCCGATTACATACCGGCGCGTTAGTGTGTTGCCCCCTCGTTCAATGGCAGGACAGCTGACTCTGGATCAGCATATCGGGGTTCGAATCCCTGGGGGGCAGCCAATATTCATGCGGATTCCATCGCTATTCACTCTTGAGTAAATAGTCTTGTGTCACCACTGTGTCACCATTTGCGGGAAATCCCCGCCAGAGAGCCCGTTTTAGCTCCTAAAGCCCCGTGCTGAAGCAACGGGCTGCCTTTACCGTCATCGGCGCATATCCGCGCCGAGTAGGGCCGCACTTTTACGTGCTAGCCGCCGTTCACGGTAATTACCACCGTGCGCTGTCGTCCGCGCACATCGCATTCAAGGTGAAAGATCTGCTGCCATGTTCCGAGGATCGGTTTGTCGTCAGCGATCGGCAAAGTCAGCGATGGTCCGAGCAGTGTTGCCTGCAAATGCGAGTGCCCATTCCCGTCGTGCCATGTCTGTTCATGCCCGTATTCGCGGCTGGGGGGAATGAGCTTGTCGAGCACGGTCGGCAGATCATGTAGTAACCCGGGCTCAAACTCAATTGTGCCGACGGCGGCGGTGCTGCCCATATTGAAAACATTGACCAGTCCAGTCTGAATCGGCAGTTGCACGATCCTGAGCCTGGCCTCGGTGCCCATGGCGGAGAACATGTCGGCGTACTTGGCGACCTGGGCGGCATTGGTTTTAAGGACGCTCGTCATATTTCTATATTTGCAGAAATATAGTTACGTGTCAACTGGCCTTGGACGCCAGTAGTGGGTCAATCTGAATCTCTCGTCACGACGGGTGCCGCGGCACTTCTTTGGGTTGACGTGGGCTATTTCCCAGGTTAGCGCCGAACAGCCAGGAACCGTTTGTCAGGATCGTATACCTTGACCAAACCGCGCGGAGTCTCTCAAAGGAGTGTCCGGCGGCGCGGAACCTGGGGTACCCGGCGATTGATCCCCTCAGGGGCTAAAGCCCACATTTTTCCCGGCTCTGGACGGCATGGCTAAAGCCATGCCCCTTCAATACCGCGAAACACCTATGCGGGAAAAAGGTGCAACTCTGGTTTGGCGGGCGGGTTAGGGAACTCTGAACAAGTCTGGTTAGAAGAACCGAGGTCCCTCAGAGGCTAAAGCCTCACTAGGGTTTGCTGGTCCTACGTACGGGCTGAAGCCCGTACCCTTCAAATCCTTCACTTGTTCAGAGTTTCCTTAGCTATAATTCATGATGCCCATCCGGGAGTAGCATGGCTGCCGACCAGAAGAGCCGCGAAGCCGAAGTCCGGCGCCGCCGGAAGAAGCTGATACTTCTAGGCGCCGGCAGCGCCGTGCTGTTCATCATCGCGCTCCTGCAAGTCTCTTTCAACCTGACATTTCTGCGGCCGGAGACCTACGGCCAGACGCTGACGTTTGCAGCCGTCTCGGCGCTGATTTTCGTCGGGCTGATCGTTTTGGTGTTCGTGCTGCTGCGGACGCTGATCAAGCTGTACGTGGAACGGCAGACCGGCGTGCCCGGCTCGAAGTTCCGCACCAAGATGGTGACGGGGGCGCTGCTGCTGTCGCTGGGGCCGGTGATTGCGCTGTTCTTGTTCTCCTACGGGCTGATGAACCGCTCGATCGACAAGTGGTTTTCGCGTCCGGTGGAGGAGGTGCGCCAGCACACGGCTGAGGTGACGCAACTTTTGTCCAACTACGCCGGGCAGAACGCGCTGAGCAAAGCGCAAAGCATTGCCGCCTCGGCGGAGACCGAGCAAGCCTTCCAGACGGGGAAATTCGGACCGCTGATGGGAGTGTTGCGCCGGCACGAAGCGACCTTGCAGGACGGGTTCGTGATTGCGCTGCTGGACGGACAGGCACAAGCCAGCTTTCAGGCTCCCGACCTGTGGCCGATCCTGAGCCGGAAGATTCCGCTGATAATGCCGGATGGGCAGTCGCGCCCGTTTACCCTGGGCGCGAGGGATTATGTGGCGGCCAGCGCCAAGGTGGGCGAGCACGGGCGCATCCTGGTGGCGATGCCGCTGCCGGTGAAGTATTCGGCGGTGCTGAACCAGCTGGAGGCGAGCCAGAAGCAATATGCGGAGCTGCGCGGCGAGCGCCGGCTGGTGCGGCGCACCTACATGCAAATGCTGCTGATGCTGACCCTGCTGCTGCTGTTCGTCTCGGCCTGGTTCGCGCTGTTTTTGTCGAAGCTGGTGACGCGTCCGGTGCTGGCGCTGGCGGAGGGCACCAAGGAAATTTCCGAGGGGCGACTGGATTACCGGGTCGAGGTGGCGGCGGGCGACGAGCTGGCTGACCTGGTGGTCTCGTTCAACCGCATGGCGGCGGAGTTGGAAAGCAATCGGCTGCAGATCGATGCCAGCCGCGAGGATCTGGCCAGCGCCTACGGAACCCTGGAAGCGCGCGGGCGCCACATGGAGACGATTCTGGAGAGTATTCCGACGGCCGTGCTTTCGATGGACGCCGACGAATCGGTCACCCACGTGAACGACGCCCTGATCAGGCTGTTCCGGCCGCCAGGGGTGGAGCGCGCGGGGCGAACCGAAAAGCTGGCGCTGGGCGGTTTTTTCCCGCCGGATTTCGTGGACGAGCTGCGGCGGTTGCTGCGTAAGGCCGATCGCATGGGCTCGACTTCGGCACAGATGGAGATGAGCGGCGGAGGGACGGAGCTGGTTCTGTCGGTGACGGCGGCCTCGATGAACGAGCGGCGCGGCGGACCGATTGCTCCGCGCCAAAGGCTGGGATACGTGGTGGTGTTTGAAGATCTCTCGGAACTTTTGCAGGCGCAGAAACAGGCTGCCTGGCGGGAAGTGGCGCGGCGCATCGCCCACGAGATCAAGAATCCGCTGACCCCGATTGCGCTTTCGGCGGAGCGCATACGGCGACACCTCGGGCGCGGAACTCCCGATGAATCGTCGCGCGAGGTAATGGCCGGTTGCGCGGAAACGATCGCCAGTTCGGTGGAGACGGTGCGGAAACTGGTTGACGAGTTCGCAACCCTGGCGCGCTTCCCGGCGCCGCAACTGCGTCCCTCGGACCTGAATGCGACGGTGGTGGAGGCGCTGGCGCAGTTCGACGGCCGAATGGACGGCATCAACGTGGGCACCCACCTGGCGAAAGAGCTGCCGCTGGTGATGGCCGACCCGGAGGCGCTCAAGCGAGTCATCGCCAACCTGGTGGACAACTCGGCCGAGGCAATGAGCGACGCGGTGGTGCGCGACCTGGTGATTGCTACCGAGGTGCTCGGCGGCCGGGACACGGTCGAGCTGTCGGTGACCGACACCGGTCCGGGGGTTCCGGCGGCGGCCAAAGAAAAATTGTTTATGCCTTACTTCTCGACCAAGCAGCGCGGGACCGGGCTTGGCCTGGCGATCGTGGCGAGGATTATAGAAGACCACCACGGCACCATAAGGGTCGAGGAAAACCGGCCGATGGGGGCGCGCTTCGTGATCGAGCTGCCGGTGGCCGTCGAGGTGCAGCCCTGGCACGGCCGTGGCAGGGGGAGCCGTCTCCTGAACTGCGGCGGCGACGTACACAAGAAATTAATCCCAGGTTAGCCAACAGCGGGTCAACCTGGGGCACCTGCCGGGGTCAAGGCTTGAGAGTGTTGCTCCTGCGGCGGGACTTCGGGCGAGGACTCACCAAACCCTTACCGCTTAGAGCTTAAAATTGCGATTTCACCTGGCGGAATCCGTTTTGGGGCGCTGCTGCTCCGCCTTCGCAAGAGGCGAGATTGTTCGTACGCTTCTGATGCCACGCTCGTAGTCGGCACACTTCGCATTCAGCGACAGCACAACCGCTACGCCACCGCCGTCGGCGATGAGCAGCAGGCTCGACGTGGAGTTTTGCCAGCAGGCCTGTGGCAGCTTCGTTGCGCCATATTGTTTGCCGAATTGCTGGTTAAATAAAGAAACGAACGGAACAGGCCCTTCGGCGCTTGTATCCAGGTCGAAGCTGATAGCGGTTAGCTTATCGTTCTCCAATTGCAGTTCCGCGGCTCGAAGGCGCGCACCCGCAAACGTTAACTGATCCTTGAGGCTTAGTCGGCAGAGCGCACGATCGTTGATGGGAAGCACACAGCGAATTTCACGGCGGGGAAGCGACTTGGGAAGCGCATCGCGATCCATGCCGAGCCTGATGCCAAGTATGTCATTGAGCGCGATTTGGAAGGGCTCAGCAAAAGACGGCAGAGCAAGGAAAGTGAGTACGACAACGAGCAACACCAGCGTTCTTTTCATAGCGCCCCATCATCTGAATCGAAAGTACACTGATCTTCCGTAACGGCAACTTGTATTCCTTTCGCACATTGTTGAGAATCAATCACTTACGTGCTCCAGGTGCAAGAGATTGCACCTTTTCGGAATGTGCTGGATAGGAAGTTCGTTCCAAAGCTGGGGTTTTGCGCTGGAAAGGGCGTTATGGTTTGCTCTCCTAACCGGGATAACTGTCTGGTGGCCCACATTTGCGGAGCCGCAGGCAGAGCTAATGTGGGGCTGTTGGTTTTAAGAAGTGCGGTCTAATGCGTGAGGTTCCAAGCTGCCCCACATTTGCCAACCGAAGGCAAATATGGGCCACCCGCCCAACGGATGTGGGGACCCCGACTCTCGCTCGCAATATCATCGTACCTCGTGATCATCGTACTCCGTGACCTCGCCGCGCCCCACCCGAAGAGACTCCGCCAGCGGGCGTGGATTTCGGGGGTGGGTTACAATTCTGGCAAATGGTTCAGGTGCTGATTGTTGACGACGAGTTGGGGATTCGCACCGCTCTGAGCGGCGTGCTGGAGGACGAGGGATATGAGACCTGCACGGCGGAGAGCGGGGAGGAGTGTCTGCGAGTGCTGGCCGCGCGCCAGTTCGATGTGGTGTTGCTGGACATCTGGTTGGCGGGAATGGACGGGCTGGAGGTGCTGGAGCGGCTCAAGACGCTGGAGAACCGTCCCGAGATCGTGATGATCTCCGGACACGCCAACATTGAAACCGCGGTGAAGGCCACCAAGCTGGGGGCTTACGATTTCCTGGAAAAGCCGCTCTCGGTGGATAAGACCCTGATTGTGGTGAAGAACGCGGCGGAGGCGCGCAAGCTGCGGGCGGAGAACGTCGATCTGAAACGCGAGGCGTTTTCGCCGAGCGAGATCGTCGGCGAGAGCATTCCCCTGAAGGCCCTGCGCCAGCAGATCAGCCTGATGGCTCCGACCAATGGGCGGGCGCTGATCTTCGGTGAATCGGGCACCGGCAAGGAACTGGTGGCGCGCGCGATTCACGCCCAGAGCCTGCGGCGGCAGGAGATGTTCGTGGAAGTCAACTGCGCGGCGATTCCCGAGGACATGATCGAAAGCGAGCTGTTCGGGCAGTGCAAAGGGGCGTTTCCCGGAGCCAGCACCGACAAGGCGGGCAAGTTCCAGAAGGCCGACGGCGGCACGCTGTTTCTGGACGAAGTGGGCGACATGAGCCTGAAGACGCAGAGCAAGGTGCTGCGCACGCTCGACGAAGGCCGCTTCGTGCCGGTGGGCCGCGAGGAGGCGTTGAAGGTGGACGCGCGGGTGATCGCGGCGACCAATAAAGACCTGGAAGAGGAAATCGGCAAGGGGAATTTTCGCGAAGATCTTTTCTACCGGCTGAACGTGATTCCCTTTTACGTTGCGCCGTTGCGCGAGCGGGTGGAGGATATTCCCCTGCTGACGAAGCACTTTCTGCGCGAATTCTCCGCCGCTTACAGCCGCCGCGACAAGGAGATGAGCGACGACGCCATGGAGGTCCTGATGCACTATTCGTGGCCGGGCAACGTGCGCGAGCTGCGCAACGTGGTGGAACGGGTGGTGATCATGAATCCCACGGCACACCGGCTGGAGCGCAAACATCTGCCGCCGCTGCTCTATCGCGAGGGGTCGCGGCGCAGCATGGGAGAGTTTGCCACCTTGCACCAGGCGCGCGCGGCCTACGAACGCGATTACATTCTGAAGAAGCTCGACGAGAACCACGGCAACGTCAGCCGCACCGCCGACGCGCTGGGGCTGGAACGGAGCCACATGTACCGCAAGATGAAGGCGCTGGGAATCGCGGTGAAGGAATCAGCCCGGCGCGATAGGTCAATCCGCGGCGAATGTGCCCGCGAGAAATTCGGGATACCGAAGATAGAGCTTGTTTCATAAACCTAATTCAGAAACAGGGGTCAATTCCCTCGGGGGCTGAAGAGACTGCTGAAAAAGTCGATCAACTTCCTCATATGAACTGTCATGCTGAGCGGAGCGCGCCTGTTTTTGGTGCGCGAAGTCGAAGTACCCCTACCGGCATAAGGACTTACGGTTGGGTAGGGACCTTTCGACTCGCGGCAACCACAGCCGCTCGCTCAGGGTGACACGCTCAAAATACTCTTTCAGCAGCCTATAAAGCCATGCCCCTTCAAAGCACCATTTATGAAACACGCGCTAAGCTGCGGGCTCCTCTGTCCAGGATGTGAATTCTGATTCGGTTACGGACTTTGTCTCCACTTTTAATTGGGCTGGCGTTGCTTGGGTGCGGTCTCGCCTGGGCGCAGCAGAATCCAGCCGATACCAATCCCCCCAGCCCGCCGAGCCCGCCTGGCGGCCAGACCACGAACGCCAAGCCGGACGCCAAGCTCCCCGTCCACCGGGAAGAGATCGTCGTCACCGGGGCGTATGAGCCAGTCGATGTCAGCGACGCCGATCGCGACGTGGATCGGCTGGAGGTGGGCGACACGCGGGCGCTCTATCCGAGCCTGGTTGACATTCTGCGTCTCGATCCGGAGGTGGATTTAGAGGAGCGCGGGCCAAACGGAGTGCAGACCGATCTGTCGATTCGCGGCTCTTCCTTCGGGCAGACCCTGGTGCTGGTGGATGGACTGCGGATGAACGACGCCCAGACCGGGCATCACAACATGGACTTGCCGATGCCGTTCCAGTCGGTCGAGCGGATCGAGGTGCTGCACGGCAGCGGGTTGACCATGTACGGGTCGGACGCGATCGGCGGGGTGGTGAACTTCATTACCGCGCCGCCGCTGGCGACGGAGGTGCGCGCCGGCACGGCGTTCGGCAATTTCGGCGTGAACCAGCAGTTCGGAACGGCCTCGATGGTGATGAAGCGCTGGACGGAGCAGCTTTCCTTCAGTCGCGATTTTTCGACCGGGTTCACGGCGGACCGCGACTACCGCACCCTGAGCGGCAGTTCCGAGACGCACGCGGCGACCCGGCTGGGCGCGACGACGTTGCTGCTGGCCTCGGGCGATAGGCCGTTTGGAGCGGACCAGTTCTACGGCCCATACCCCTCGTGGGAACGCACCAAGACGTGGTTTGCCGGCGCTTCGCAGGAGTTGGGGGAGAACACGCTGGTGCAGTTCGGCTATCGCCGACACACAGATATATTCGAACTGTTGCGCGACAATCCAACGGTTTATACGAACAATCACATTACCGATAGCTGGCAGGCGGCGCTGCGGCGGCACAACGCGCTCGGCAAAAAGCTGAACCTGTTTTACGGGGTCGAGGGCTATCGCGACACCATCGACAGCACCAATCTATCTCCGGCCGGGGTGACGCCCGCGCTGGGCCGGCACGCGCGCAATCGCGGCGGCATCTACTTGAACGCCGATTGGCGGCCGCTCGATCGCTTATCGCTCTCGGTGGGGGGGCGCGAAGAGTACTACGCTCCCGACGGCCACGGCGTGTTCACGCCGACGGTGGCGGGCGGATACCGAATTTCGGAGCACCTGAAGTTGCGCGGCTCGGTGGGGCGGGCGTTTCGTTTGCCGACGTATACGGACCTTTACTACAGCGACCCGGCGACGGTCGGCAATCCCGGGCTGCAACCGGAAATCGCGTGGAGCTACGAGGGCGGCGTCGAATGGAGCATGGGGCGGCGGCTGGCGGGCTCGGTGACGGTTTTCCGGCGCGACGAAAAAAACGATATCGACTACGTTCTGGTGCCCGACGCGACGGCGGTGACCGAGCCACTGAACCTGGTTCCGCGCGCGTGCCCGACGCCGACCTCGCCGGGATGCATTTACCAGGCGCGCAATCTGCAGGCGCTGAGCTTCACCGGGGTGGAAGCGGCCGTGCGCTGGCAGGCGAACGGCGCCAACCAGGTTACGTTCAGCTACGCCGCGCTGACCGGCGCGCAGCAGGCGCTGAACGGGCTGCTGAGCCGATACCTGTTCAATTACGCGGTGAACAACGCCTTGATGCAGTGGATGGCGAGGCTGCCGGGCAAGATCGAGATGCGCACCAGGGTTGGCGTGGTGGAGCGCTACCAGAACGATCCGTACGCGCTGTGGGACCTGGCTCTGAGCAGGCAGTTCCGGTGGGTGAGGCCTTTCCTGCAGTTGGCGAACCTGGGCAACACCGCTTATCAGGAGATTGCGGGCGTGGCGATGCCGGGGCGCTCGATCGTGGGCGGGATCGAGGTGATTCTGAGCAGGAAGGCACCGGCGGCGGCCCCGACGCGGTGAGAGCTTCGGGTAAGTGGGGAAGGCCGGTTCTCGCCAATCACGCAAAAACTCTGGGTGGCCCACATTTGCGGAGCCGCAGGCGGAGCTAATGTGGGGCTGTTGGTTTTAAGAAGTACACTCGAACGCGTGAGGTTCCGAACTGCCCCACATTTGCCAACCGAAGTGTTCAGTCTCATGACATCCTTTACACAATGTCTCCGGACATCCTTTACACTCCGGCGCGAGCGCAGCGAGCGCGGGAGTGTAGCCATCGATGCCATGGAAGACGATGGATGTCAGGGAGCAGCGCGTTAGCTTTGTAGTGACGGCGAGCCGGGGCGAGAAGTCGTTCGAGCGCTCTGTGCCAGGAGTTTGGGATTTCGCGTCCGACCGGGTATCTGTGGCTGTCGCGTTATCGCGAAGCGGGACTGGCCGGCATTGCGGAGCGCAGCCGGCGTCCGGCGGGTGAGTCCGGATCGAACCGCGCCGGAGTTGGAGGCGCAGGTGGTCGCGCTGCGCCAGCGCTATCCCGGACTGGGGTGCGCGCAAGCTGCAGGTGCTGTTGCGGCAGGCGCGGCATGGAGTTGGCGCGCAGCACGATCCATCGCATTCTGCTGCGGCACGGTCTGGTCCGGGACCCGGATCGCCACCCAGCGGCGGCACAGCGGTTTGAGCGCAGCGCGCCCAACGAGTTGTGGCAGATGGACTTCAAAGGGCCGCTGCAGCGGGGCGATAAGGTCGGCCCGCTGTCGGTGCTGGACGATCACAGCCGCTACCTGGTGGCGTTGAAGAAGGTGGCGAACAACAGCGGCGAGCTGGTGCGGGAGCATCTGGAAGGGGCATTCCACGACTGCGGGGTGCCGGAGGGGATGCTGATGGACCACGGCATTCCGTGGTGGAGCGGGCAGGCGCCGCAGGGTTTTACGAACTGTCGCTGTGGCTGATGAAGCAAGGCATCGCGCTGCACTGGGGGCGGATTCGCCATCCGCAGACCCAAGGCAAGGTGGAGCGCTTTCATGGCGAGTTGCAGCGGGCGTTGGAGCGTCGCCGGCCCCGCGCGGGGACCTGCAGAGCTGGTTGGATGAGTTTCGCTGGGAACACAACCACGTGCGTCCCCACGAAGCGCTGGGCATGCAGACTCCGGCCAGCGCGCTGGCGGCCCAGCGAACGCCGATACGATGCGAACCCGCCGGCGTGGGAGTATCCGGCGGGCTCGTGGGTGCTCAAGGTGGACAGCGATGGCAAAATCAAGCTGCAGGGCGAACACTGGCTGATCAGCCGGGCGTCTAAGCGGAGAGCACGTCGCAGCTAGTCACGATGGAACCACGGGTTCTGGTGTACTACTGCCGAACCCTGGTCCGGGAACTCGACCTCGGCAACCAGCGATCGACGATCGTCGATCGCTGGTTGCCAGACGACTTCCCAACCCAAAACTGTAAAGGATGTCCCGGGACAATTTGTAAACCATGTCGTGGGACTAGACACAACCGAAGGCAAATATGAGCCACCCGTCCATTCAGTACTGGGCATCCCGCCCTCCTTGGCGCAGCAGCCGTGCCGATGATTTTCGAAACCGTCAAAGTCCGTTTGAGCTGCACCCTTCGCGCTCGTAAGAATAGCTTGCCCGCTATCATCACTCGGTTTCTTGCGCGCGAAAGTACGCGATCTGATGCCAACAGAGGCGGACCGAAACCAGCCAGTTGATCGCGTGCTGATATTTCAGTTGTGCGCCCGGTGTTGGTGCAATGGCGCGGAGCCGGCTCAATTTGTCGATCGCTTGGTTGATGCTGTCTCGCAGTGCCGCTGGCTCAACGGCACCGCTTGTAGGGACAACTGCGAATCCATCGTAGGAGGAAGTTTCAAACGGCCTCTCAGTATGAAACGGAATGGATCTGCACGGTTGGATGTGTGCTGCCCATGAGATCCGAGGTTCCATTTCCCGGAATGCTTCAACGGTAAATTGATCATTGAGCCCGCAGCGCTTTTGCAGATCGGGTACACAGACGAGGGCTGAGGGCGCAATCATTATCCCGACCCAGTCTTGGGCTTGCTCAAACTGATATGCGTCAATCACAGCACGGCCTGCAACGATCACACTCTCCCCGACGGACGACCTTACAAATGCACCATGAGAAATGGCACCTCGGACCGGGATGTTCTCTATATTAATAGTTCGTTCATGAGCCGCGAGCAGGCGCCCGCAATCGCGAGCAGACAATCGGCCCCGGCGTCTTCCACGGTGAGCACGATGCTGTCCGAAAAAACGACATATTCAACGGCCGTCGTCCCTTTCGCGCGCTGGAGGCAGGTGAGGTAACGTTCTACTCTCTCACCTGTGGTGTCTGCGTTGACAAGCGCTGAGAAGCCAAGAACGTCTAGTAGAGCCACATACCCATCGGACATTTGGGGAACTTCCGACTAGTTGACTGTCCCGGTGATAACATAAGTAATTGTGCTCCGTCTAATGAGCATGGCACAGTATGGCAGCTTGCTCATTCTCTCCAACGATGAACGCGAGGAACTGGCGCGCTGGGCGCAGTCGCGAAGCTTGCCAGCCGGAGACGTGTTTCGTGCCCGGCTGATCCTCGCGCTGGCCGACGGTCTCAGCGATCACGAGATTGAGAAGAAGCTCGATACCAGCGCTCCCACCATTGCCCGCTGGCGCAAACGTTTCGCGCAGGATCGCATCGAGGGTCTCAATCCGCGGCATAAGGGCAGCCGCCCGCGCACCGTGACCCCGGCGGTTCAAGCTCGCATCGTGCGCCGCACACAGCAGGCGCCGCCGGATGGCAGCACCCACTGGAGTTGCCGCAAGCTCGCCAAGCTGGAGCACGTCAGCAAATCGACGGTGCAGCGCGTGTGGGCACAGGCGCAGTTGAAGCCGCATCGCTTGGATCGTTACATGGCCAGCGACGATCCGGAGTTCGAGAGCAAGGCGGCCGACGTCATCGGCCTGTACTTGAATCCGCCGCCGCACGCGGCTGTGTTTTGCGTGGACGAGAAGACGGCCATTCAGGCCCTGGAGCGATTGGACCCGGGGTTGCCGCTTTCGCCGGGACGCGCCGAGCGTCACGGGTTTGAGTATTTCCGTCATGGCACCCTCTCGCTGTACGCCGCCCTCAAGGTGAAGACCGGCCAGGGGACCGGCCAAACGGCCCGGCGGCATACCAGCGCCGACTTTATCGCCTTTCTCACGGGTGTGGTGCAGCCAACCAGGCGGGCCAAGGAGATCCACACCGTGCTCGATAACCTCTCGGCTCACAAGACCAAAGCAGTAGAGGAGTTCCTCCAGAAAAACCCGAGAGTCCGGTTTCATTTCACCCCGACCTACTCCTCCTGGCTCAACCAAATCGAACTTTGGTTTGCCAAGATTCAGCGCGACGTCATCGATCGCGGTGTCTTCACTTCCGTCAACGATCTGGCTCGCAAACTGCGCCGCTACATCCGCGCTTACCAGAAATCAGCCCGCCCTTTCCGCTGGACCTACACCGATCCTCAACGTCGAATCAAAGCTAACGTAATCACCGGGACAGCCCGCTAGGAACGACAGTGGCGCACGGTAGCAGACGCCGAACACTGACCAGACTGATAAAGATACGGAGACTCTGGTTTCCTACCCCTCATGATACGCTGCATTCGCATTGCCATCGCGTTGAAATGCTCTGCCAACTGCTTCTGTCTGACCGAAGGGCTTTGTCGGTTGCTTGGTGATGGGGGTTACAGCGGCCGGCTGAGGCTTCGTGGGACTGAAGGGTCATGGCAGGAGAGGTCACAGCAGGAGCAAGATGATCGGCAACTGCGGAGGGCTTCACCCCAGTTCATTGTGCCCAGTTTTGTGCCCAGTGGCAGTTTGTACAGGCTTGTCTCTCAAGGAAGCGGGAAGCGGGAACCCCGCATAAATACAGGGGAATCTCACTTCATGCAAACTGCGCTAAACTGTTGATTATTCGTGCGGCGAGTCCTCCGGAGCATTAGGTCGGCGGTTCGAATCCGTCCGGGCGCGCCAGATTTCTTCTTTCGCCTCATTCACTTGGACGGAATCCTCACCTCTCTCCGAATTGGCGGGTTTTGCACTGCATCCAATTTTGTAGCTACCCAAGCGGGAAATGGCATTCAAGACGGCGTCTTCAGAGGGATGGACATATCGGCTCGAAATGGCAACCGAGCTATGTCCTGCGATTCGTGCCAAGGTCCAAGTATCACAGCCGCTTTCGCCCAATCGGGTCAGGAATGTATGGCGAAACGAATACAGCACCCAGGGCTTGAGTAAGTGTTCCGTCTCTTGCTTGGCGTTTTCTTCGGTTTTCCTGTTGGCATCCCTGAATGCTCGGGAATGCTGTTTCTTGAGGCTTGAATGCTCGACATGTCCGCTTTTGGTGGGTGCAGGCCAGACCCAGCCATCAGAGGGCTTTTTGGCGAATTCCCAGCGGGCTTCGAGGACGAAGCGAACTCGGGGAGTCAAATACAGGAGCCGTCTTGCTGCTGGGGTTTTGCCATGTGGGAAAAAATGGCTCCGTTCGTTCCCGTTTTCCAGTTAACGTTCTCCCATTGCATTCGATAGCACTCCTCCGGACGCATCCCCGTGTCGGCGAGCACGGTTGCAATGGACTTGAGCGGCTCCGGAGCGGCATCGAGGTATCTCCGCTCCTCGTCATGGCTCACTACTCTTTCACGATGGCGTTCGCCAGGAAGAAGCGGAACCTTCGGCGAAGCCTCCAGCACTCCCCACTCAGCAGCAAGCCTCAAAATGCGCCTTAGAACGCGCAAGGAGCCGTTTACAGAACTGATCTGAATTCCGTTTGACTGTCGGAACGATACGAACTCCGCAGCTAGTTCGTTGCCGATGGAATTCAGCCCCGCATTCGCCAATGGTTTGTAACTGAGAAGGGCTCGCATCCCCGTCCGGAACCAGAGCCAATTATTTGGAGTGGACTTCTCAAAGCTGGACTTTGCCCAGGGCTCAAATCGCTTTTTGCAGAATTCCGAGAAGGTCGGGGCAATTTTCTTTTCCCGGATTCCCACCTCTCCCTTGGCGAGTGCTGTCCTGTGGGCTGCTTCGATCTGGCGAGCTACATTCGGATCACTCACGCGGGAGGACTTTTGAATTAGCTTTCCGTCCCACATGAACTTGTACCAATAGGTGTCTCCATCCCGTTTGTAAATGCTCATTTTTCCTTTCGCACCTCCAAAACAATCGAACTGCAAAAGGATTAGATGCTCAAGCGGTTCAGGATGTCAAGTGTAAAATGATTTTTCTTGCTCAAGCGATTTGCACCGGATAAGCTGTGCTGCTATGGCAAAGCACAAAGACCCCTCAGCAGTGAAACTTGGAAGGCGTGGCGGAAAAGCGAGCGCCAAAGCTCGCATGGAAAAGCTGACCCCAGAGCAGAGAAGTGAGATTGCCCGGGACGCCGCGAACGCAAGATGGGCGAAGACTCTCAAGAGTTCCTAAACCTCCTGTGCGTGCGAGCGAGGGCAGGGAGTGATGGTTCAAGGGTGCAAAGACCTTCCGTTCTGTCACGTGCGCAAGCGAGGGCGAAATTTTCTCGGGTATGCGCGTTGACATTTTACCCTCCAGCTTCGTTTAATATGGGTAGAAGGTACGGAAACCCCCATCCTACCCCTATGACACGCGCACGCTAGCGAGATAAGTTCACGCTAGACCCGTCGATTTGGAGTCATTGGACTATTCTCGTGCACGCGAGGGGGACGAGGGTCTAGGGAGAAAAGAAATTTCACGCTAGGCGTTGACATTTTGGGTGTTTCAAACGTTTAATTACTTGAAGGGCCACATCCGCCTAGATACCCCCTGCAAGGGTGTTCTTAAGATTATTTCAGACATTTACCCCCCTGTCGAGCGTTTAATATAGTAGCAAGTATTTTTCTCCACCCCGACTCAATCAATCCTCAACCCAAGCGAAGTAACGCTAGAAACCTCATTTGCTCCGGATGCACATTCGGAACGGAAAAGTCCATGTCCAATCAACCCTATACAACTAACGAACTCGAACTGGCGAGCTTCCTGAAGGCTCGGGGAGTACCCCTGTTGAATGCACAGCTCAACGGACGGTTCGTGGATTTCATCTTCGCTACACAGGCGTCCCGAGAGGTGGAAAACTACTTCTCAGGGGCATCTCTGCCAGCACGAGAGCTGTTCGAGGCTCACCGGAGTCTGCGAGCACTCATCACCCAAGTAAAACAACATCGGAACGGAACGGACTATGTCGAACACTCCTGCCTTAATCAATCCCGCTAACCACCCTGCAATTTTTACCAGTCAGCCTGAGGTACTCGATCTCATTGACACATACGTGAAATACGCGGATATATTCGAAGCTCCCCCCAATGCACACGCAGCAGCAGCAATCTCTGCTGTTGCTGGCGCAGTGAATGACAACGTATGGATTGTGAATGGCGGTCAGGTTTTGACGCTTGATCTGTGGATTTTGCTTCTCTCCGGGAGTGGGGTGGGGAGGAACACTCTCCTGAGTCTATTACGAAACATTCTGAAGGAAGCAGGTCTCAGTGATCTTGAACGCAATACAAGCTGGGGCAGCAAGCAGGGCTTTTATCAGGACCTCCAAGAAAACCCTCGGGGGATGTTCATCTGGGAGGAATTGTCCGTTGCACTGAAAGCCCTCTCAGAGGCTAGATTTGTAGAAGCGAAGCAATGGTTGACGAACCTTTATGACAATCCGCTTCCACCTCCAAGCATCAAATACAGGACTGGGGGGGAAGAATGAAACGCCTCCGATCATATTTTCAAAGCCGCCCCGTACAAACATCCTCGCTACAAGCTCCGACGCATGGTTCATCGAGAGCTTAAACGAAGCGGATTCCGCCGGTGGATTCATCCCGAGATGGCTGATCTTGCAGATGCCCGACCTCGGACGGTGCATTCCAACCCCTTTGAGGGCAGACGGACGGTTGGTTGATCCCCTCGCAGCGCGGTTGAAGCAAATCAAAGACCTAAAGGGTTCCATGGACTTCTCAAAGGTGCAGTCCATCTATGACGCGTGGTATCGGGAAACCCGGAAGGAATTTGATCAGCAGCCCAATCAACGCCTTGCCATGGCGTTCTGGAATCGGCACCGTGCCCACTTTCTCAAGCTTGCCGCAGTCTTCAACCTTTCGGGATATGCAAGCTTGGAAGTGCAGCCCGAATCCATGACCCGTGCAATGGAGTTTACGGAGCAAATCAGGAGGACTCTTTTTGATCTGCTTCCAACAGGCATGGGCAGAGAAGGTGCTGGAGTAAAGCAAGTTGAGAACGCAATCCTTCAGCGGGGCGCCGATGGGATGTTGCAGTGTGAGTTCACCAAGGCTTTCCAAGGCTGGCCGTCTATGATGCGTGAACAGCGTCTAAGAACCTTGGTGGACGGGGGGACCATCATCCGCTATGGCCGCCCGACTCAGGGTCGCCAGGGCAATTGTCCTGGTTCACCAGAATTGCTTGACTGAGCACGCCAAGCAGCACCCGGAGGACAAGCTGTTGTGACCGGGAGGGGGAAGAGGATACCTTCTTTCTTCTTTCTCCCTTCTTCTTTTCTCTCTCTTAAAGGCCCTCCCCCTATTCCCCACACCTGAAGGAAGAAGAAAGAACTCGATGCAAGAAAGTTCATCTCCCATTTCCCCGCCCTCGCAAGCATGGCAGTCTGCCGAATGAATCTACACGGCTGAGGGTCTTGCCGTAGCGATCCCCCGCGTCTGCTTCAAAGCCCGCCAAAACATCGGCGGGCTTTCCATTGATATGAGAGGGAGGGTACCGGAGAGTTAGCCTGTTTGCTGTTATTGTTTACTACTTGATATATACTGAGCACCATGGGAATTATTCTTTGTTTTCAGCAACTTAGCTGATGCCGTTCTAAAAAACCCCCCTTTTGGGCAGCAAATAGACCCTAAATTCCGCGCATTAGCTGGGAAACCGAAAGCCCGGAGAGAAACTGGCGAAAACTCAGTGAGCGTCAGGCTTCAACGCGATGAGTTCCCGGATCGTCGCAATCGCCGCATACGCCTCCGGTTCAGCAGCCCTGAGCGCTTCGAACTGCTCTGGCGTTATGGCCCGGACCTGCTCCAACAAGCTGATGGGGTTAACAGGCCGGGCGACTGACGGATTCCAGTCCATTGTGCTGTAAAGATCGGCGAGCTTGCCGATTAGCCAGAATACAATTAAGCCGATGGCGAGGGGCGCGAAAGCATACTTCCAAAAGTTCCACGTTGCAAGAAGCAGGAACACGCCCAGGTTCTCGTGAAAATATCTGGCATACTCAAACGTCTGGATGAAGGTGAAGCGAATGATCCAGCGTAGCGTAAGCGCGGTTATCGACAGTGTTAGAGCCTGGAGCAGGCGAGCAGCAACCTTATGGTGGTTCAACATCCAGCGAATAGTGATTTCTACTCTTGGTTGTGGGGCGGCCATCTTGCAATCTCCTAAGCTCACGTAGGCTCTGAATAGTGCACCATCACTCATGGGGTCCTAAAGACAGGGCGTGAGTATGTCCACTTGGTACCCACTGCTTTAGTGCCGCCTTCGATTGCTCTCGAACTGGCCGGAGAATACGCCCTTTGCCTTATAGTAGCTTGCTGCTTATAGATGCCCATACACCAAGAATTATGAAAACGATGCCAACGCCGAAGGTTCCGACCTGCCCCCAAAACAAACACCATGTTCTTTTGCCCAGTATTTTATAAAGATCACGGTAAGGCTGGATTTCTTCCTCTTGCTTTTGGTCATCCCTCATGCGCGCAGCTTTTTCGGTCGCGCGAAAGTCCCTTATTGAGCATTGCATAATATAGTGACATTTGTTCGCACTTTGTGCTACTCTGCCTGCCATGGGAAATCCAGCGGGGGTTCGTCGAGATTTCGATGCCTTGGAGCAACGCCGTCGTGAAGGCGCAGAAATGTTGCGGGACGGTTCCGCAAGCTGAAGTCGCCCGGCAAGTTGGAGTTTGTCGGCAGTCGGTCAGTCGATGGGCGCGGCAACTGAAGCAGGGTGGCGTGCGGGCGCTGAAGAAAGCAGCCACTGCGGGGCGGAAGCCTCGTTTAGCGCAGCAGGATTTGCGACGTATCGAACGTGGGCTCAAGCAAGGCCCGCAGGCGCTTGGCTACGAGAGCAGTTTGTGGACGTCGTGGCGGGTGGCGCACCTCATCGAACAACTCTGTGGCGTGAAGTATCACCCTTCCCAGGCATGGCGGATTCTGCGGCGACTGGGGTGGAGCTGCCAGCGACCCACAGGGCGGGCCTTGGAGCGCGACGAAACGAGGATTAAGCAGTGGAAGCGGGAACGTTGGCCGGGAATAAAAAAAACGCCGAAAGAGAAGGCCGAACCATCGTTTTCATCGACGAAAGTGGTCTGAGTCAGCGTCCCCATCGGTGCCGCACTTGGGCCCCACGGGGTCAGACCCCAGTACTGCAATACCACTTCAACTGGAAGACGTTATCCGCCATGGCTGGCGTGACGTGGTGGAACTTTTACTTTCGTCTGTTTCCCGGCAGCATTCGCAGTCCGCAGGTAGTTGAGTTCCTCTCCCATCTGCTGCGGCACATTTCCGGCAAGCTGCTGGTGGTCTGGGACGGGCTAAAAAGCCATCGCGGTCGTCTGGTCTGGGACTTTGTGCGCGAACAGCGAGGAAGAATCTGGTTGGAGTTCTTGCCTGCCTATGCGCCCGAACTGAATCCAGTCGAATATCTATGGTCCCACTGGAAGCAAAATGAGCTACCGAACTTCTGCCCGAAGAGTTTCGGGGAACTGAGCCACTACGCCCGGAAAGCGCTACGGCGGATGCGCCGTCGGCCTACGCTGGTCACCGCGTTCTGGCACCAGGCAGACCTCTTTCCACTGTAACTATATTATGCAATGCTCAATAATCTGTTAATGACGCACCAAATTCCCAGAGCAATAGAAAGAAACAAAAGAAACATAGACGTCAAGAAACAACATTTTTGACATGCTATCGGATTGAACTTGCAGTTTAGTAAGAGGGAGACTTGGAATCCCAAAACCCCAACGGCTAAGCCAAGGATCAAATTGACGGAGTATGTGAGCTGCATAATCGTTATCGACTGCCAGCGTATGAAGCTACCCTTCGGTTCGTTGTTATTCATTATTCATCCCCTCTAACGTCCGGTGGGGCGGGTTAGCGATACGTGTAAAGTGTGCTGCTCGGCTTCATCCTTGCTTCGTTGTCAGTTTGATGGATTTGAAGTCGTCGAAACAGCTCCTCATTACTGCATAAAATTCGGCATGGAGTCGTTGCATAGTATCTTGCCTGAGTCTCCCGTTTGCGAGTTGATCTGAAAATGAGGTAACTATGCCAGTAACACCGTCGCCCGGGGTTGACCCAAATACTTGGTTGTAGGTTTGTTCGATTCCGTCAATTTGAGAAGCGCCGTGATCATCTAAGTAGCGGAAGACAAAAAAGCGAGCATCAGACCCAATAGACATATTGAAGTTCTTCGCGATGGCAATGAGGACGAGTTCAACCATGATTGCCCGAACATGGTTGATGTAGGTTGCCCTCTCAATCGCTAAAAGCGCCGGATCATTACATGCCTGCCGAAGTTGCTCCCAGGCTTTTTCACGCTCTGCCGAGAAAAGAGCATTCAGTGAAGAGGCACAATAGTCGTCCACGTCCAGTTTTTTCTTAAAAAACATTGGTCACTTCCAATAAGCCAATCGGGAGCTGCTATCGCCGCCCATTACGTCTCTACGGATCAAAAGTTTTGCTTTCTTAGAGGAAGCTTCCCCCGCTGTAGCGATTCGAGGACTTCCCTCGTGTCCTCGGCAGGCTTGCTCCAGGTCCTCGTACTCTTTCTCGTATAAAACTCATTGTGATTGAGGATCGTGCCGTTGCGGTCGCATTTGTATACATTCGTACTGTAAAGCTTGCGCTGATTGGGGCCGTCAAACTGTATCGTGGAAACGAAATAGAATTTGACCGGCAACCAACCGACAGAAACGATAGCTTGCCCGACTATCGGGAGTTCAGGCGAGGGACGCCTTGATACCCGTTCTTTCAGCATGACATTTCCTCCGCCAGCAATATTCTGCCGCGACCAAAGGTAGGCTCAGGCGTATTGTCAATTAACCCCTTAAGTGTCCCTCTCTAGGATGGAACTATCCTTTCAAGGGCACGCTCGCACTCTCAGAGGCTGGCCTCAAATGCTTGAACCTCCTCAGAGCTTGGCAGGGTTCCGTGGAGCTGCTCTTTCACCAGCCAAACGGCTTTCTTCCTGACAAGCAGCGTAAACGTCCGTACGGACGTTATGTAGGCGATGTCCCTTGGGTGTCCCGTGATTGCGGAGTATTCCATCCCAAACTGCCATCCAACGCTATCCCCAATCTTCAAAACCTTCTTTCCCGCTACATATTTTGTAATTCCACGGAAGTTTTGCGTTCCACCCCCGATGATGTCCATCTCGCTGGGGGTGCTCTTGTCATAACCAGTTGCTTCGTACAGAAGGGCATCTACGGACAGTGATGCAAGATCGGCGTTTGTGTAGGCGAACAGTTCGTCGAAGCACGCCACTAATTGCAAGTCGAAGACACAGTTTGCAAGTAGTGCTCGGTTCGCTGTAGAGCAACCATCCTTCAGCAGTGCGTCTGCTGCGGCTACAGCATTGTCGCGCAGTCTGTTCGCTAAAAGTGGAATGGTCTTCAGCAATTGTGGGAGTCTCGGATGGGAGGAGTAGTTGGCAACGATGTACTGCAAATAGGGGTTCTCTCCTCTCCCCTCGGTTCCAACGACTGTGTTCTGCTGATTGATTTCTTTGGGGGCGACGTTTGAATAAATCCGCCAATAAACCCATTTTCCCTCCCCGTCAGACATGTTCCATCAGGGCAATAGGGCAATACTGTAGCTGGCAAAATGCCCCGTCAAGCAAAATGTCTGATAAATCCGTTTTGTAGGATCAAAACGACACTAGATGATTCGGCCACATGGCCGAAGACCTGCTCATCAAGCTGGGAAAACGCATCCGGAAGCTTCGCAAACAGCGCGGATGGACTCAGGTTGTGATGGCCGAGAAGATCGGGATTGATCGGAGTTTTCTGGCCGAAGTCGAGATCGGCAGGAGGAATATCTCGATTCTCAACTTGGAGCTGATTGCCGATGGGCTCCAGGTGTCGCTGTCGCAATTGCTGTCGAGGCTGTGACGACTCAAAAGTCAATTTTTGAAATTCCCACCGTCGGGCGACGGGACCCATACACAGAAAGCCCACCCCCGTTGACGGAAGCCGAGACTTCGGGCGAAAAAAATGGCAGGACCCCATCCGGAAAGCCGGGGTCCTTGTTGGGTGAGTTAAGCCCGAAGACGGTTGCGAGTTTGAGTCAAATTGGAGAGATTAAATCGAGCCCGACAACAAGCACACTCTGCTCCAGTGGGCTTCGGTTGCGCAAGTTACGAGGGTGATTCCGGCACAGGTAATGCCGAGCAATCCGACGGCAGCATTCAAGCAGTTTGCATTCGGGTGTATCTAATTTTGTATCTACCCGGAAATTTTCAGGAGCAAAAGAAAACGGGTGAGATTGCGGAAACCCGCATAAAACTGCATTTCTCACCCGAGGGTAGCTGCGCTAAGTTGTTGATTTATCGTGCGTTGAGTCCTCCGGAGCATTAGGTCGGCGGTTCGAATCCGTCCGGGCGCGCCAGCAAGCCTCTTCCTCCACTTCCGAGCTTTCGGCTGGCGATGGTCATTGGCGCGCAATTCTGTCGTACCGCCGACCCGCACGCAATGGCAGGGGACACGGTGGCGCTCTACCAGGAAGCGCGCAGCGATTGCGGAGAGTTCCCGGCGCTCCGCAACGCCCGCAAGCTGAGGGTATCGTGGCGTTTCGCCAGTCGCACCCCTTCGGTGTCAGTGACCAGCGAGCAATGGTAATAATCCGGAGAAACCAAGCCCAGAGCGCGGGCGAGCAGAATTTGCCGGGCGGTGGAGCGCAACAGATCCAGTCCGCGCACCACCTCGCTGATGCGCATCGCGTCGTCATCGACGACCACTGCCAGCTGGTAGGCCGGCACGTCGTCGCGGCGCCAGACAACGAAGTCTCCAAAGTCGCGTCCGGCGACGAATTCCTGTGCTCCCTGGCAGAGGTCGCGAAAACAAATCGCCTCGCCTTCGGGAACGCGAAAGCGCCAGTTCACTCCGGCAGGCGTCTCCGCCTCGGAAGATCGGTTCCGACACGTTCCGGGATAAAGAGCCTCGTCATCGCTCTCGTGGGGCGCCTGGGCGCTTTGCAGAAGATCCTTGCGCGAGCACACGCACGGATAGATGGCGCCCCGTTCGCGCAGCTTCTTCCACGCATCCAGATAATAAGCGCGCCGCTCACTCTGCGAATAGGGCGCGTAAGGACCGCCCACGTCAGGACCTTCCTGCCACTTGATACCGAGCCAACGGAGATCTTCGATCATCGCCGCCGCGTACTCAGTCCGCGAACGATAGGGATCGAGATCTTCATTGCGCAGTACCAGCGTACCGTCGTGCTGCACGGCTCTCAGGTAGGCGGTCCAAAAAGTGCGCGCGTGGCCGAGGTGCAAGAGTCCCGTCGGCGACGGCGCTAGACGCCCACGATACCGGTCATTTGTGTTCGCAGCCTGCAAGCCAGCATTGTAACGCGAGCAGAACTTGCGTCGGCTTACTCGGGCGTGGCGGCGATGCAGTACGATGATCGATCAATTATCCAGCGCCAACTCAGTTGTTTTGCGCACCGTGCGCAGGGCGAACGAGGACTGGACGCGCAGCACCCCGGGCAGGTCGGTAAGTTTGTCATGGACGCGCATGTAATCCGAGTTGTCCTTAATGATCACCCGCAGCAGATAATCGAAGTCACCTGACATGAGATAACATTCCATGACTTCCGGCACGGCGGCTACCATCTTTTCGAACTGTTGCAGTTTCTCCTTTTGCTGCCCCTCCAGGGTAACCCTGACAAAAACATTCCCCGGCTTTCCGATGGCGGCCTGGTTCACCAGCATTACATAACGCTCGATAATGCCGCTCTGCTCCAGGAGGCGAACGCGACGCAGGCAGGCCGATTCGGAAAGTCCGACCCGGTTGGCAAGTTGCACGTTTGACAGGCGACCGTCTTTTTGGAGCGCTCTGAGAATGGCGCGATCAATCTTATCGGTAATGTAATCCGGCATGTTCTGCATATAAATATCATCTTATTGAAAATATCTGTCAAATTATAGAAATATAGTTAAATATTCGCAAGGAAGCGTTTTGCCTTTATTGCTATGCTTTAAGCGGTAATTCATCCCGTGTGGGCCGGCGGTTTTCGGCAGTGTTGCTGGATCCCGTACACGTTCCGCACCATTCAATGCGAGGAGTCTGAACATGATCGTGGGAATTTTGCGGGAAATCAAAGTTGAAGAGAATCGCGTTTGCATGACCCCGGCGGGTGTCGAGCTCATGACCGGATACGGCCATAAGCTACTCGTGGAAACATCTGCAGGTGTCGGCAGCGGCTTTAGCGACGAGGCTTACCGTCAAGCCGGCGCGGAAATCGTGGGCACTCCGAACGAGGTCTATAAACGCGCTGAGATGGTCATGCACGTCAAGGAGCCCCAGCCGAGCGAATACGCGATGATTCGCGAGGGGCAGATTGTATTTACCTACTTCCATTTTGCCGCCGATGAAGAGTTGACCCAGGCGATGATCAAACGGCGCTGCATCTGTATCGCGTATGAGACCGTCGTGGGCAGCCACAACAGCCTGCCGCTTCTGACTCCCATGAGTGAGGTAGCCGGGCGAATGGCAGTTCAGCAGGGCGCTAAATATGTCGAACGGGCTCAGGGCGGACGGGGCATCCTGTTGGGCGGCGTGCCGGGCGTCGCACCGGCCACGGTTCTAGTCCTGGGAGGCGGCGTGGTCGGCACTCATGCCGCACAGATGGCATGCGGCCTGGGAGCCAAAGTCTATCTGTTGGATACCAACCTTGACCGTCTGCGCCATCTCTCCGAAGTCATGCCCAAGAACTGCTTCCCGATGATGTCTTCACCGGCAGCCGTTCGGGAGTTGGTACAGCAGGCCGATGTGGTCATTGGCGCGGTCCTTCTGCGTGGAGCAAAGACTCCTAGACTGGTTACCCGCGAGATGCTTAAAACCATGAAGAAGGGCGCGGTTATGGTCGATGTAGCTATCGATCAGGGCGGCTGCTTCGAAACTTCGCGGCCCACTACGCACCAGGAGCCAACCTACGAGGTTGACGGAATCGTGCACTATTGCGTGGCCAATATGCCTGGAGCCGTACCGCTGACCTCCACCATGGCGCTGACCAACGCGACCCTGCCGTATGCGGCAATTATCGCCGGCAAAGGCTGGAAAGAGGCTGCCCTGGCGAACCAAGGCATCAAGGCCGGCATCAACATCGCCAATGGGTTGGTGACTTACTGCGGCGTGGCCGAAGCCTTCGGCATGAAGTGTACGCCGATCGATGAGCTCCTGAAGACAAAGGCAGCGCACAATTAGACCACGGCGGAGCATGATGCTTCGCGGTACACGGCCGGGCCATCAGGAAAACGTATCCTGTTCGTGTAGTTGTCGCGCCTGGTTCGGAAGTTTGATGGTTGATTGGTATCCTTGCTACAGAACTGAGCATCGCTAGAGCCTGTTATTGACCTGAAAAGCAAGTCATTGATTTCAAGCGAGTTGTTCGATTTACGATCGACACAAATGGCGTTGTACCCAACCGAGTACAAAGCGTTTGCGAGAGTTAATAACAGGCGCTAGACTCCCCTTGCCAAGTTCCAGCGGCAACAGCCGTTTGCCGGGGCTTCTCTCGCTTTTCGCATTGCGCTTACGCCTTTAGCGCCACACAGCGTCGGATGCCCCTGAGAGCACTCTGTCCAGATAGGTCGCGGCACTGATCAGTGCCAGATGCGTAAACGCCTGGGGAAAGTTTCCCAGATGGCGCCCATTCGAACCAAGCTGTTCCGAGTACAGTCCAAGGTGATTGGCATAGCCCAGCAGTTTTTCAAACAGCAGCTGTGCTTTTTCCAGTTCCCCGGCCCTTGCCAGGCATTCGATATACCAGAACGAACACGCCGTAAAGCTGCCCTCGCCCCCCGGTATTCCGTCCACGTGGGTGCGTTCCGCCTCGTAGCGATAGACCAGCGTATCGTTGACCAGCCGGCTTTCAATCGCTCGCAGGGTCGAACGCCACATCGGATCCACCGGGCTGATGAACCTCATCAGCGGCATCAGCAGGACCGAAGCCTCCAAATTCTTGGTGCCCTTCGATTGCACGAAGGATTGCATCTGTTCATCCCAGAAGTTCGCAAAAATGCGTGAAGTCAGTATGTCGCTGTATGTTGCTCACATTGGATGAGAAAAACTTGACTCGCGCCACACTTAAAACATGAGACGAAAATTCGAGAACTCAGATCGCAGTGCCGGAGACGCTCCTGGGTTGGCGGCAACTCACGTCTTTCGCAGAGGTCTTCGCTTACTGAACAAAAAATAAAGGGGCCAGCAGTGCTGACCCCCCGGCGGTACCCTCCCCAGGTACTTTGCCAAAAACATCCTCTACTGAATGGCCGGACTCGATGCCGTAGCGGCGCCACTGGCGTTGTAGTGAATGACCGCGGTTCCATCCGTGTAATAGGCTTTGACTCCCGAAGAACCCTGTTGCGAGGGCTGTCCGGTTAGCGTGTAGCCCAAAGACGAACTGGGGGCGTAGGTGAAGTAATATCCGCTCTTCGGCGCGGTGGCGCTGGTCGCACCGGCAAGGGTGGTGTCGATCAGGCAGGCCGCAGCCGAGGTCGGGGCGGTGCAGGAGCTACCCGCCAGCGAGTTCATATCGGCCGAATAGCCGACCGTGGGGTAAGTGGAGTTATAGGTAGTTTCCGCCGTGTTGATGGTGCGCATGGAGCCGACCGCGGACGCTTCGTTGGCGGCGATGCGTGCCCGCAGCAGGTTAGGGATGGCGATCGCCGCAATGATCAGGATGATCGCCACGACGATCAGCAACTCGATGAGTGAAAAGCCCTTCTGTTTCCGCATTTGCAACCCTCTCTCTTCTTTTTTTATTTCCTGTCGTTTTCTTGAAATCCAGACCTTCAGGTCCACGCGGTCACGAGTTGCACGACGGCTTCCACCCGGCGGGTTTAGATTGGTTTATCTAACACTAGTCTTTTCTGAGCGTTGCGAGATGGACTTCGAACGGGAACGGCCAGTGCTGAACCGGAATGCCGGGAATTGTCAGTTTCCACTGCCATAAAATGTCATTGGGCGATCAGCTTATCGCGGTTAAAGCGCGGCAGGCCTCAGACGCCGGCATGATGCTTGGCAAAAAGCAAAAGGGCCAGCGTGGCTGGCCCTTTCGGTTGCAGTTGCGGGTAAGCTGCCAACCGCTCCTACTGGATGGCAGGACTTGAGGAAGTGGCGGCGCCGCCGGTGTTGAAGTGAATAACCGCCGTGCCGTCGGTGTAAAACTGCTTAACTCCGGTAGAACCAATCTTCGCGGGGGTTCCGTTTAGCGTATAGCCCAGCGAAGAACTGACGGCGAAGGTGAAGAAATAACCGCTCTTACTGTTGGGCGCGCTGGTTGCCCCGCCCAATGTGGCGTCGATCAAACAGGCTGCGGCTGAGGTCGGAGAAGCGCAACTGTTACCGGCCAGGGAATTCATGTCTGGCGAATAGCCAACCGATGGATAAGTCGATGCGTAAGTGATCTCAGCGGTGTTGATCGTGCGCATCGAGCCCACAGCGGATGCCTCGTTAGCCGCGATACGAGAACGAAGTAAGTTCGGAATAGCGATAGCGGCGATAATCAGGATGATCGCCACAACGATCAAAAGCTCAATCAGCGAGAAACCCTTCTGTTTACGCATCAAAGTCTCCTTCGACCCAGTACGCCCTCATGCTTTGTCGAGTTATATACAGCAGTTCTAGTGCCGAAACCGACGCCGTGAAATGGCTAGGACGAGATTTTTCTAACCTGTTGAATCCAAATAATAAACAAATTCGACAAGCGCCAGCACTCACCCTCGATCGTCTGCAAGATGACAAAACTTGTCAAGCACGGAAGACATATTTTGACATAGCCCTACGTGCCGCCGGTCAGAGGGGTGGGCCTGCAAGCGGACGGCTGCCGGGGTCCAGCCACATCAACCCTCGGAAACTATAACCGATTTGGCTTATTGGCGCACTGGTTTTCGCGTGAAAGAACGCACTAAAAGCCACTTTTTTGAGCAATCCGGTAAAGCGGTTTATGTCCGATAATGCGCAGGGCGCTAATCGTCGTTCAGGTCCTGATTAGCACACCAGTTGATCGCGGGTAATTTTCAGCCCGGTGAGATTGCCGAGGACGGTGACGGCAATCTGGTCGGAGCAGAAAAACTCTTTGGCGTTTTCGAGGACATCCTCGACGCTGACGGCCTGCACCCGCTCGATGATCTCGTTCATGCCGAAAAAGCGGTTGTAATACATTTCCTGGCGCGCCAGGTTCGACATGCGCGCGGTGGAGGACTCCATGCTCAGCATGAGGCTGCCCTTGAGCTGATTCTTGGCGCGCTGGAGTTCATCCTCAGGTACCGGGTTGCTTTTCAGGTCGCGAAATTCACTGACAATCGAGTTAACCACCTGGGCGGCGGAGGAGCGCGAGGTGCCGGCGTAAACGGCGAGGCAGCCGCTGTCCCGATAAGGATTCAGTTCGCTGAAGATGGAGTACACCAAGCCTTGGCGCTCGCGGATTTTCTGGAAAAGCCGCGAGCTCATGCCGCCGCCCAGCAAGGTATTGAGGACGAACGAGGCATAGCGCTTCTCGTGGGAAATCGAATACGAAGGGACGCCGATGCATATCTGCACTTGTTCGAGGGATTTCTTATTGCGCAGCATGATCCGCGCCTGCGGCTTCGGGGGGACCTGCTGTAAAGGGTCCGGCTGCGGTTGAAGGTGCTGGAAGGTGCCGGCCACCAGGTCCACGAAGTGGTCGTGGTCAATGTTGCCGGCGGCTGAGATCACCATGTTTCCGGGAACGAAGCGGGCGCCGTAGTAGTCGAACAGCATGGCTTGGTGAAATCCGCGCACGGTTTCCTTGGTGCCGAGAATGGGACGGCCGAGCGGGTGACCCTTCCAGAAGTTCTGGGTAAAAATCTCATGGACGAGCAGATCGGGATTGTCCTCGTCCATTTTGATTTCCTCGATAATTACGCCACGCTCCTTGGTGATATCGGATTCGTTGAAAACGGGATTCAGCACGAGATCGCTCAACACGTCCATGGCGATCGGCAGGTGCTCATCGAGCACCTTGACATTGAAACAGACGCACTCCTTGGCGGTGAAGGCGTCGAGGTTGCCGCCGATGGAATCGACCTGCCGGGCAATATCCTCGGCGGTGCGCGTCTTCGTTCCTTTGAAGACCATGTGCTCAACGAAGTGGGAGATGCCATTGAGATCCGGCGACTCGTGGCGGGAGCCGGTGCGGATCCAGATGCCGATAGAGACGGACCGAATATGCGGCATCTGCTCGGAAATCACCGTCAATCCATTCGGCAATTCCGTGCGCCGCAGGCTCCGAAGATCGTCAACGAACTCTTTATGCATCTTGGCTCCCTTTATCCGAGAATCGCGAAGCAGACTTTGTCAGAGTCCCCTTGGCTCCGCACGGCAGCCGGCAGGGATAAACTCTTCCAACCCAGAAAGCTAAAAGAATGCCGGTTCCTCGACGCCCCCACCATCTAAGATAGCAGTATTAGACGGTTGAGAAGTCATTCCGGGGCTGGAGATCGTCTAGCTTAAGTCAGATCCCGGTTGCGGCACTTTACGGACTACTAGTTGGATGCATGAGTGAAACTTCTAAATTCGAACTATTAGGCCTTAGTTTGCAAGAACTTACGCTTCTGGCGGAGGGTCAGAAGCAGCCGCTCTACCGGGGCGTTCAACTTTTTGAGGCCATTTACCGGCGGCAGAAGACCAGTATAGCTGAGATTTCGACCTTGCCGGCGGCATTTCGCTCGAGCCTGCTGGCCCAGGGGTTCGAACTCGGCATGCCGACGATCGAGAGGCAATTTGCTTCGGCGGACGGAACCGAGCGTTACCTGATTCGCTTCGGCGACGGGCAGACGGTGGAAACCGTGTGGATGCCTGAGGGCGACGGCAGCGAGGTGGGCGACGGCAGCGAGCAGGACGACCTGTCAACGGCGCAGCCGATGGCGAAGGGCAGCGAAGTTTGGGAAGGGCGAAGCCGGGCGACGATTTGCCTTTCCAGCCAGGCCGGATGCGCGGTGAATTGTGGCTTCTGCATGACGGCGCTGCTGGGGCTCGAACGCAATCTTACGGCGGGTGAGATTGTCGGGCAGGTGCTCGTGGCGCTGGCCCGGCACGGGGTTGAACCGGAGCGCGACCGCATCAATCTGGTGTTCATGGGGCAGGGCGAGCCCTTTCTGAATTACGACAACTTTATGAAGGCGGTGCGCCTGCTGGTGGAGGGCGTGGGCATCGCGGAGCCGCGGATGACGGTTTCGACCGCAGGGATTCTGCCGCGCTTGGCCGAATTCGCGCGCGAGCCGGTGCGTCCGAAGCTGGCGATTTCCTTGAACGGCTCCAACGACGAAGGCCGCTCGCGGGTGATGCCGATCAACCGCAAATGGAATCTCGCCAGCCTGATGGCGGCGGCGAGGAGTTTTCCCCTGCGGCCGCGCGAGCGCATCACCTTCGAGTACGTGCTGCTGGGCGGCGAGAACGATTCCGCCGAAAACGCACGCGAGGTGGCGGCACTGCTCGATGGATTGCGCGCCAAGGTCAACCTGATCGCGCTCAACCCCGGTCCCGGCATCGACTTCCGGACGCCGGCCGAGGAACAGGTGCTGGGGTTTCAAAGGGTGCTGGTGCGGGCCGGAATTCCGACGTTCATAAGGCGTCCACGGGGACGCGATATCTACGCCGCCTGCGGGCAGTTGAAGCGCACGATTGAGATCGCCGGAGGGCAAGGCTGAGGGCGGCGGTGGAAGCAGGGCGGGACAAGTCCGGTGGACCTACCCCTCTCGGGCGTGGTTCGTGCGGGGATGGGAGCGGAAGAAACTACCCCACTCAAGCGCAAACTGCGCGCTTGAATGGGCCACCCGCCCACATCTGCTAACTGCAGCAGATGTGGGGCACCCGGCGAGAGCACCTCGAAAACGAGTTCTCACGCAGACACTGAAGCCCGTACCCTTCAATCCCTTCGCTTGTTCAGAGTTTCCCTAATCCGTCAGCGATGGTCTTGCGCATGACTCGCCTCTCACGATACAACGGAGACGTGTTCCGCTTGCGAGATTACCAGCACGGCGACTTCGAAGAGCTGTACCGGATCGACGCCGATTGTTTCCAACCGGGGATTGCCTATTCCCGTGGTGAGCTGCAGAGCTACGTGGAGCGCAAGCAGTCATTCTGCATTATTGCCGAGCCCGCGGATGCGGAGCCGGGCGGGGATAGGGATCCGGCGGGCCAGCGCGGCAGCGAGGGGGCGGACAAGCGGAAAGAGGGCATCGCCGGTTTCGTGGTGGTCGAGCCGCAGCGCGAAGGCTACGGCCACATCATCACCCTCGATGTGCGCCGCGATTTTCGCCGCCATCGGCTGGGCACGTTGCTGATGGAAGCCGCCGAAGAGAGAGTTCGCAAACTGGGCGGTTTTATGATGGTGCTGGAAGCGGCGGTTGATAATGCCGCGGCACTGGCGTTCTATGAACGGCATCGCTACAAGGTTCTGAAGCGCTTGCCCGGCTACTACGCGCACAATCTGGATGCGTGGTTCCTGACCAAGCGGCTATAGAGGCTGCTGAAAAAGTCATTTTGAGCGTGTCACCCTGAGCGAGCGGCGGTTGTTGCCGCGAGTCGAAGGGCCCCTACCTGACTGTAAGCCCTTATGCTGGTCTACTCGAAGCGAACTTTATCGCCGACGATTACCGAGTGCTTCAAGAAGCGGGCGTCGTTGTGGGCGGGGTAGTCGAGGCGGTATTGAGCGCCGCGGCTCTCCTCGCGCGCCAGAGCGGCGCGGGCGATCAGTTGGGCAGTTACGGCCAGGTTGTGCGCCTCCCATGCGCGGCGGCCGCGCGCCTCCGGCAGTTGGCCTTGCAATTCCTTCAACGCGGAGATCGCGGCACGGAGCCGCTTGCCTTCGCGGACGATGCCGACATCACGCCACAGCAATTGCTGAAGGGCGGAGATTTGGCTTTCAAGCGCGGGGTCGGATGGAGGCTGACCGCCGTTGGCCGCCTTGCGATTGCGGGCAGAGTCTTTGCCGTGCTTCGCCAGGCGCGCTTCACCGCCCATGTAGCCCGCCGCGCGCGCGCCGTAGACGAGTCCCTCGAGCAGGGAATTGCTGGCCAGGCGATTGGCTCCGTGAACCCCGGTGCAGGCGGCTTCGCCGGCGGCATAAAGTCCGGCAAGCGAGGTGCGGCCGCAGAGATCGGTGCGAATGCCGCCCATCGCATAATGGGCCGCCGGACGAACCGGCACCAGGTCGGTGGCGAGATCGATGTTGTACTTGAGGCAGGTGGTGTAAATGCGCGGGAAGCGCTTCTTGAGGCGTTCGCCGTTCAAGTGGGTGAGGTCAAGATAGACAACCGGCTCGCGCGCCGGGGAAATCTCAAGCTCGTGGGCAATGGCGCGAGCGACGACATCGCGCGGCGCCAGCTCCCCCATCTCGTGGTACTTGGGCATGAAGCGGCTGAGACTGGCGTTGCGCAGGTAAGTGCCCTCGCCGCGCAGCGCCTCGGAGAGCAGAAAGCGCGGCGCACCTTTGAGGTAAAGAGCCGTCGGATGGAACTGAATGAACTCCATGTCGCTGATTTCGGCGCCGGCGCGAAAGGCCATGGCAACGCCGTCGCCGGTAGCGACTCCGGGGTTGGTGGTGTTGGCGTAGACCTGGCCCATGCCGCCGGTGGCCAGCATGACGGCTGCCGCTTTGATCCGTTCCGGTTTGCCGTCGGCGTTCAACAGATGAATGCCGGCGACGCGGCCATCCTCGATCCAGAGGTCGGTGGCAAAGCCGAACTCGCGAAACGAAATGTGCTTGATGGAAGCGGCGCGATGGTAGAGGGCGCGGCCGATTTCCCGGCCCGTGGAGTCACCGTTAGCGTGCAGCACGCGATTGCGGCTGTGCGCACCCTCGCGAGTGAAGGAAAGCCTGGTGCCTTGCTTATCGAAGTGCGTGCCCCACTTGATGAGTTCCTCGATGCGCAGCGGGCCTTCCTCGACGAGGATGCGCGCCGCATCGCTATGGCAGAGGCCATCGCCGGCGACCAGCGTGTCCTGCAAATGCAGGCAGATCTCATCCTCGTCGCTGAGGGCGACGGCGATGCCGCCCTGGGCGTACTGGGTGTTCGATTCGCTCAGTTCGAGTTTGGCCAGACAGAGCACACGCCCATAGGTGGACAACTCGATTGCCGCCCGCATGCCGGCGATGCCGGCGCCCACGACAATGAAATCGGTCTCCCGCACGATCCCTCGATGCAGGCAAATATATCACCGCCGCAGCGCACAATCGAGCAAACTTCGCGCTTTCGATGGGCTGCGCTAGAATAATTGCTTGATCCGCGTAACTATCAATACGGTTTCCCGATCCTATGAAGCCCTGATCGAGCAGGCGGTGTTGCGCTCGGCGGGGAATTACATACGAGAGGTGATGCCACGGGTGGGCAAGGTGTTCACGATCACCGTGGCCCCTGTCCGCAAGCACTTCGGCAAGATCCTGGCGCAGTCCTTCGAGGAGGCAAAGCTGGAGAACGCCTTCGTCGATATGCCGAACGGCGAGCGCTACAAGACGCTGGGGACGGTGGAAGAGCTTGGCAGCCGGCTGGTGAAGCTCGGGGCGGACCGTCAAGCCACGCTGGTGACTCTAGGTGGAGGCGTGGTCGGCGACGTGGGAGGCTTCCTGGCATCGATCTATATGCGCGGGATAGACTTCGTTCAGATTCCCACGACCTTCCTGGCACAGATCGATTCCTCGGTCGGCGGCAAGACGGGCGTCAACCTGGCACTCGGCAAAAACATGCTGGGCAGTTTCAAACAGCCTTCGCTGGTGCTGATCGATCCCGATGTGCTGCTCACGCTGCCGGACCGGGAATACAGCTCGGGATTGTTCGAGGCGCTGAAGACGGGGATTATCCGCAACCCGCGAATTTTGGATTTCATGGAAGAGCACCGGGACCGCATTCTGCGGCGCGATCCGGGCACGATGGAGTGGCTGATCGCGGAGTGCGTGCGGGTGAAGGCCAGCGTGGTCGGCGAAGACGAGGAAGAACACGGGCTGCGCAAGATCCTGAATTTTGGCCACACCATCGCCCATGCCCTCGAAGCGGAAACCGGCTACCGGCACTTCCTGCACGGAGAAGCGGTGGCGTGGGGAATGATCGCGGCGACAATGATTTCCGCCGGCATGCAGAAAACCGATTCGGCGACGGCGCAAAGGATCATCAGCGCCATTCTGTCGTATGCGCCGCTGCCCAAAGTGGACGTGAAGCCGCGCAATATTCTGCGCTGCATGGCCCGCGACAAGAAGGTTCTCGACGGCAAGATTCAATGGGTGCTGCCGCTGGAGATCGGCAAGGCGGAGTTCGTCACGGACGTGCCCGAGCGCGCAATTCTGCAGGCCATTGAGGAACTTCACTACTTGTCGCAAGCCTGATCGGGCCGAAATCTCCCATGCCAGAGCAAGACAAACCTTCGGGTGCGCGCACCGCTGAGACGCAGGACGAGCAGGCCGCGGCGCACGCGGTGCGCGACATGTTCAGCTCGATTGCGCCGCGCTATGACCTGCTGAATCATGTGCTGTCGCTCAACACGGACCGCTATTGGTGGTGGCGGGCCTCAGGCAGCTTCCGGCATATTCTGCGGCGTCCGGGGGCGGCCGTGCTGGACCTGTGCTGCGGCACCGGCGACATGAGCTTCGCGCTTTACCGGCGGGCGGCGCCGGGAGTGAAAATCGTGGGCGCGGATTTTTCGCCGGCGATGCTGGAGCGGGCACGGCGCAAGAGCGCGGGACTGCCGCTCGAATGGGTCGAGGCCGACGCGCTCAAGCTGCCGTTTGCCGCCGGCAGCTTCGATCTGGTGGTCTCGGCTTTTGGTTTTCGCAACCTCGCCAACTACGACCGGGGACTCGACGAGATTGGCCGCGTACTGAAAAGCGGCGGCGAAATCGGCATCCTCGATTTCGGCGAACCGCGAGGGGTGATCGGCAAACTTTACCGCTTTTATTTTCGTCATGTTCTGCCTCGACTCGGCACGATGATTTCGGGGGTTCGCGGCCCCTATGCATATCTGCCGGCATCGGTCGAGCGATTTCCCGCGCCGGAGGAGATGCTGGGGCGAATGCGGCGGGCGGGATTCGAGCGCGCGGAGTACACGCCGTACACGTTCGGCATCGCCGGACTCTATCGGGCAGTGAAGCGCTGACGAGTTGAGCGGTGGAGTGGTAGATCGGTCTCTGGGTGGGCGAGCGAGAAAGGTTAGGGGAGCCCTGAACGAGTCTTGTTAGAAGGACCGAGGTCCCTCAGAGGCTAAAGCCTCATTAGGGTTTGCTGGTCTTTCGTACGGGCTGAAGCCCGTACCCTTCAAACCCTGCACTTGTTCAGAGTTTCCTTAGCGCGCTCACGGCTAACATAGGTTGACCAGGTTATGGCGCTGATCGAATGTGTTCCCAATTTCTCCGAGGGTCGAGACCGCGCCAAGCTTGACGCCATCGCCGAGGCCATGCGGGCCGACGGCGTCTACCTGCTCGACCGCCACGTGGACGCCGATCACAATCGCTCGGTCATCACCTTGGCCGGAAGTCCGCGCTCGCTGCTGGAGGCTGTTCTGCGCGGCATCGGCAAGGCTGCCGAACTGATCGATCTCACCCGGCACCGGGGTGTGCACCCACGCATCGGCGCGACCGATGTCGTGCCCTTTGTCCCCATCGAGGGCGTCACCCTGGAAGACTGCGCGCGGATGGCAAGGCAGGCGGGCGCCGAGGTCTGGAGGCGCTACCGCATCCCCGTCTATCTCTACGAGAGTGCGGCCACGCGCCCGCAGCGCGTCCGGCTGGAAAATATCCGGCGGGGGCAGTTCGAAGGCTTGCGCGACGAGATCGCGACCAACCCCGATCGCCTGCCCGACTTTGGCGAGCCGCGCGTCCATCCCACGGCGGGTGCTACGGTGATTGGCGCGCGCAAGTTTCTCGTCGCTTTCAACGTCTTTCTCAATACCAGCGAGGTCGAAATCGCCCGGAAAATCGCCCGTACCGTGCGCTTCTCCAGCGGCGGGTTGCCTTGCGTCAAGGCCATGGGAGTGCTGGTCCGGGGCTTGGCGCAGGTGTCTATGAACCTGACCGACACCGAGCAAACGCCCATGGTGTGCGTCTTTGAAGCCGTCAGCCGCGAAGCCGCGCGCCACGGCGTCGCCGTCGCTTCCAGCGAAATCGTCGGGCTGGTTCCGAAAAAAGCGCTTCCGGACGCCGCCGCATCGCTTCTCAAGCTGGAAAATTTGGCAGCGTCGGTGGTCCTGGAAGACCGGCTCGCTGAAGCAAAAGCTGGTATCCGGTAAAAGGTATGTAAAATTGCATGGCCGGAAAAAGCAACCGTTCGTGTGATGCGGCTCGTTTCCGTATCATAGGATTGTGGGCGAAACTGTGATTGCCCAAGCGGGTTGAACATAAAGAGGCGGGGAAGTTCCTCCGGACCACCCTCTCGGGCGATTGCATACGGATCGCCGGGAATCAACTCTGAACTGGGGTAACTCGGGTAAAATAATTGCTATGAAGCGCATCCTTGCTCTTGTTTGCTGTCTGTTTCTTGCCACTCTGTCATTCGCGGAGCCGTTGAGTTCCAATGCGAGGACAGCCATCCCGTCCGACGTGCAGCAAATCATCTCCGTCGATTACCGCGCCTTGCGGAATTCCGACTCTGGCATGAAGCTGAAGTCCAAGGTCTTGCCGGACACTCTGAAGCAGTTCGAAAATGCCCTGAAGGACATGCAAATCGATCCCGACCGCGACGTTGACGGAATCACATTTGTCATGTATCGCGCCGGCACGCAGATACGGTCCATCGGCTTCGCCACCGGCGATTTTCAGGTCAAGAAGTTTCTCGCCCGGCAAAAGACGGCTAAGACCAAGCCGGACAAATGGCGCACCACGTCTCTTTATCCCACCGGGTCCGGCATGCTGATGACGTTTCTCGACGACTCGACCATGCTGTTCGGCGACACCCAGGCCATTCACAACGCCTTGGACGCCCGCGACGGCGAGGCTCCGAGCATGAGCGGCAATGCCAACATCTCCAACCTGGTCTCTTCCGTGGGGGATGGCGCCATCTGGAGCGTGCTGGACGCTACCGGGACCCAGAACATGCTTCGTTCAGCCATGGGCGACGCCGCCAAGCTGGCCGACTACGACGTGGTTAAGAAGCACCTGACGGGTTCCTATTACACGGTGGATTTTTCCCACGGCGTGGCCGTTGACCTGACGGTTTCGACCGGCGATGCGATGACCGCCGCAACCCTTTCGTCGTTGCTCAAGGCCGGCATGATGATGAAAAAAATGAGTTCTTCTTCGCCGGCGGAAAAGACCGCCATCGATGCCACTACGGTCGATTCCGACAGCGGCAACCTGCTGATTCACTTCAAGGTGGATGACTCAGGATTCCAGACGCTGTTGCAATCGGACTTGTTCGCCGCGATTACGAAGTAGAAAGCGATAGCGCTTTGAAGGCGCGGCTTCACTGGCTGCGGAAACACGCGCCGAAGCAACAAGCGAGGCGCTATGGAATGTATGGATCGTAAGCGCGCTACGCAAGCGGCTGCGTGCTCAACTTGTCCGCAAACTGTTTTTCAGCAGCCTGTTCAGCCGCGCCGTTCAGAGCCGCCCGCTCATCGCATTGTCGCCGCCAGCTTCCGCCAGATAGCTCCGATTAGCAAGCCGACCACGCCGTAAAGGCATCCGTTGGTAACGACCGATAGAACCAGCGCGACGATCGAGCCGCCCGGCGCTGGCGCCATCAGTAGCGCCGAGGGCCATATCCAATCAATGATGCTCTGCCACGTCTGGAAATCGTCAAGATCAGTCGGCAGGTGCGAGTTCAGGTGATCGGTGATCGCGGCCCCGATCAAACCGTTGATCAAGCCCACGATCATCAGGAGAAATGCGATCCTGAACATCGGAGCTGCGCGTCCTTCGCTATCGGCTGTCATTTGCCGGATCGCTCTAACTCTCGGCTTACCTTGAGTTCCAGCCGGCGTAAGGCCGCATCATCGCGGCAATAGCATACCCAGGTGCCGACCCGCTCGGCCTGCACCAGGCCGGCTTCGGCCAGCACCCGCATGTGATGGGAGATGGTGGGCTGCGCCAGGCCCGTGTGGCGCTGCAGATCGGCCGCGCACATGCCGTCCGCGCGCTCCAGCGAGCACAAACCTTGGCGGGCAAGCAGACGCAGAATCTCGCGGCGCACCGGATCGGAGATGGCGCGCAACTTCAGGCTAAGACCGTCGCTGGCTGCTTTCATTGACCGCCTTTATCGACCGTCTTCATCGATAATGATCAATGTATCACGCGGCAACCCGCACGGTGCCGCAAACTACTGGGGATTGCCGCCTCAAGCTCAACGTTTCAGGATCGGGTTATAGCCGTCTCCCTGCAGACGGGAGCGCATGGTCTCCGCGTCTTTGACTTGGCTGAACGGGCCGATCTGGACGTGGAACAGCTTATCGGTCGTCGCAGTCGCGATGATGACGGGGTATTGCTTGCGGCGCAGAGCGTCCTGAAGCACTTCGGCGTCCTCGCGCCTGCCGACCGCGGCCACTTGCACCATGATTCCGGGGCCAACCGCCGGAGCATTCTGCGGGGCTCGCGGCGGCGGCGCGGGCTTCGCCGGCGGCGGAATTGGCGCGAGCGGAGGAGTCAATCGCGCCTGCGGTTGTTTCTCTTCTACAGCCTTGTAGAAGCTGAGATCCTGCGCCGGCGCGGCATTCGCCGGTGGGCACTTTTCGCCCGCCGGACAATCACCGCCTGCTGGCTCGACGCCCGCCGATTTCGCCACCGGCTTGACGGCCGTTGGGGTGGACGCCGCCTGAACCTCCGCGGCAGGGCTGGGCGGTTTCGCCGAGTTGCGTCCGAAGCCATACCCGACGGCGAAGCAAGCCGCGCACAAAATCACCAGCAGGAAGAACAACCCCACCAGTTTGCCCACCCCCAGCGTAATCTCGTGCTCTTCGGTCTCGTCCAACAGCCCCTGCAAATCCGCCCCTGTTTTTCTGAAGCTCTGGTTCGGCACGGTCCTACGCTCCCGGCTACTGTGGTTTTTCGCCCGTCTTTTCTTCGATCTTTTCTTCTGCCTGTTTCCGTTCCGTCACCAGCTTTTGCAATCCCGCCAGCAGGTCTACCGGAACCGGGAAGATGATCGTGGTGTTCTTCTCGACGCCGATTTCCGTCAGCGTCTGCAAATAGCGAAGCTGAATGGAAGACGGCTCGCTGGAGAGCAGGTGAGCGGCGTCCACCAGGCGCTGGGCGGCGGCGAATTCGCCCTCGGCGTGGATAATCTTCGAGCGCTTTTCGCGTTCGGCCTCGGCCTGCTTCGCCATGGCCCGCATCATGCCTTCGGGCAGATCGACCTGCTTGACCTCGACGTTGGTGACTTTCACGCCCCAGGGGTCCGTATGCTGATCGAGGATCGACTGCAAGCGCAGGTTAATTTTTTCCCGATGCGCCAGCAACTCGTCCATATCCACTTCGCCCAGCACCGAACGCAGCGTCGTCTGCGCGAACTGCGAGGTCTGGTACTGGTAGTTCAGCACCTCCAGCACCGCCCGCCGCGGATCGATGACCCGCAGAAAGATCACCGCGCTCACCTTCAGGGTAACGTTATCGCGCGTAATGATGTCCTGCGGGGGCACGTCGAAAGCGATCTGCCGCAGGTCCACCCGCACCATGCGATCCAGAGGCACGAAGACCAGGATGATGCCCGGACCCTTGGGGTTCGTCAGCACCCGCCCCAGGCGAAAGATGACCCCGCGTTCGTATTCGGACAGGATCTTGATGGAATTGATGAGGTAGAGAGCGATGATGACAACTGGCACCAGACTAAATATACTCACTGCCGGCCTCCGCTGCTGCGCAACCTACGTCGCAGGAATTTTACCCCAACCATGCGGCTCAGGATATGCGGTAATTGGTTCTCGCCCCTGAGAACCCGATCAGGCACTCCCAGGCTCTTTGGCTGCGGTCCTACGCTTTTTATATGGCCATCAGAAAACCCACGCGCGATACTCATCTTCTTCTTTCAGTTTTCGCAACATCCTGTCCGCCTCTTCGCGGGACTTGATACCGGAATGCAACACCTCATCTCCCCGCCCGAAGGTGTCCACAATGTACCAAGTAGCGTCTTGACCCCGGCCCTTGCGAATTTTAAGGAATGAACCTCTGCGTTTTTTTGCAGGTTTCTTCCGGGCGACTGATTGTTTTGCCATTTGTTCTTATTCCCTTTCTTTTTTCTTCGACGGCTACCCTGTGCTCGCACGCCCCTCGTCGCCTGCAAGTCTACGCGCACAGCATCAGGAAGTCCTGCGTGAAGTTTGCATCGGCTCCGTGTTGGCATTCGCCGTGGATTCGGCCAACGGCTCCACTTCCAACTGCAACCCGTTGACGGCGGTGACGCGCACCTGCTCCCCATTCGTCACACTCTGACGGGAGCGCGCGCTCCATAGCTCGCCATGGACAAACACCGTTCCCAGCGGGGCGAGATCGGTCTGCGCAACCCCGGCTTCCCCGACCAGGCCTTGCGATCCGGTGGCGACCTTATTGCGCCGCGCGCGGATGGCAAGGTTCATCAGAAACACCGTGATCACCCCCATCGGCACGCTGACTCCGAGCGCCGTCAGCAGATGAACCTGCATTTGGGGAATCGGGGCATCCACCAGCAACAATCCTCCCAGGGTCATGGCGACGATTCCACCGATGCCGAGCACTCCGTGGGTGGCAAATTTAGCCTCCAGCGCGAACAGCACAAAGGCCGCTAGGATCAGGGTCACGGCGGCATAGCGTACCGGCAGGAGATTGAGCGCGAAGACCGCAAGCAGGATGAGAATCACCCCCACCACGCCCGGCACCACCGCTCCCGGATGGCTCATCTCCGCGTAGATGGCAAAGGCCCCGAGCGCCAGCAGCAGGAACGAAATGTTGGGGTCCATCAGCCAGCCCAGGATGCGCTGCTTGAGCGTCATCTCGAACTCCGTGACCGGCTGGCCCGCCGTATGCAGGGTGACGGAGCTTCCGTCGAAGCGCTTGACCACGCGCCCGTCGAGCTGGCGGAGCAACTCCTGCTCGCTCGGAGCAACCAGGTCGATCAGCTTATTCGCCAGCGCCTCCTGATCGGTCCACGAGGTCGATTTGCGCACCGCCTGCTCCGCCAGTTGCGCGTTGCGCCCGCGCTTGGAGACGTAGGAGCGCAGGAACGCCGCGGTGTCGTTCTCGATCTTGGTCTTCATCACCTCGTCCATCTGGCCGCCCATGATGGAAACCGGATGCGATGCCCCGGTGTTGGTGCCGGGAGCCATGGCAGCCACGTCGGCCGATTCGAGAATGAAGAAGCCCGCCGAAGCCGCGCGCACCCCGCTCGGCGCCACGTACACAATGACCGGAACGCGCGAGGCGAGAATCTTTTCGATAATCTCGCGGGTGGAATCCAACAGGCCCCCCGGGGTGTTCAGCTCGATCAACAGCGCTTCCGAGTGGCGGCGCTCCGCCGTCGCGATGGCGCGCGCGATGTATTCCTCCGCGATGGGGTGAATGGGACCGTCAACCTTAATCTTCAGCACGTCGGCGGCGCAGGGCAGGGCAACGGCCGAAGCCAGCACCAGCAGCGCGGTAATCGAACGCCAACTCAACCGCATTGATTTATACCTGAAACGATCTATCCCTGAAACCTTTATTTGCAACTGCCTTCATAAATCCGTTTTACTAGCGCGTCGAGCCCGCCGCCTGCGACGCCCGCGCCTCGATCTCCTGCTTGAGCGTCAGGGCGTCGGCATTGCCGGGTTCCAGCGCCAGTGCCCAGGCGATGTTCTGGCCGGCCAAAGCATACAACTTCTGCCGCAGGTCAGCCCGCGCCAGCACCATGTAGGCGGCCGCCGAGGGACGCAAGCCAATCGAAGTGGCCGCCTCCATCCGCGCCGCGCCGATGTTGCCCCTCGCCTCCGCGGCTTTAGCGAGGCCGGCATGGGCTGCCGCATTTTGCGGCTCCAACTCCAGGGCCTCGTGAAACTCGTTGGCCGCCTCCGATGTCAACCCGCGATCCAGTAACTCGGTTCCGTGCTGGACGTGGTACAAAGCCTGGGTATTGCTGTCCGGCTCCCGCACCGCCTTCGTCGAGTTCTGGATTTCCAGCGCCAGCATGCGGAACGAACTCTCGTCGTAGTTGCGTTTGATGCGCGGCAGCGGCAGGTTGGTGATGGAGGCCACGGTTGCCGCCGGGCTGCCTGCTCCCGGATTGGCTGCGACGGCTTTGGCGCCGGTAATCTCATCGAGAAACTGTCTCGCCTCGGTATCGGTCGGATATCTCGCCAGCGACTCGCTCAGGTTCTTTACGGCCAGCGCCGGATCGCCAAAGCGGTAAAGCGCCAGGGCCAGATTGAAGCGGTAATCGGGATCGTGGGGATCGACTTCAACCGTCTTTTGCATGAGTTGCAGCGCGCTCCGCTGGCCTCGCCGCAAGGCCGCAGCCCCCAGGTTGTTGTAAACCTCGGTCAGCGGAAGCTTGGCGATCGTGACTTTGAAGGCGTCTTCGGCGCGCTCGAGCTGCCCCAAGTTGTAGTATGCCAGTCCAGCTAGGAAGTAAGCTTCGCCCGCCTTAGGATCGGCCTGCGGAATCCGGCTGAACCAACTGGCCGCGGACTCGTATTCGCGGTTTGAGTAATACGTCTTGCCCAACTGCAACATCGCCAGCGTGTAATGCGGATTGAAGCGCAAAGCCTCGCGGAATCGCCTGGCCTTCTCCTGCCGGTCGACGGCCACGATGCCACGCACGTAATTCTCGAAGGAATCCAGCCGTACCGCCGTGGCCGAACGGATCATCTCATCGCGGCTGATTGTGCTCTGCGGCTGCATGATTTTCAGCAACTGCCAGGCAAGATCCGTCTGCACGTCGATCAGCTTGCGCAGCGGTCCCGATGCCTCCAGGGCCTCCGATTGACGCAATCGTTTCATGTCAAGCACGGTGGCGCGCGCCGAGAAGGTCAATCCGTCGAAGCCGTAGTCGCCCAGCACCACGTAGTCGCAATCCATCTGCTCGGCAATGCGATACATGGTGGCGTGCGAGGGCCGTACGGCGGCCGGAATCCCCATGCGGTCAAAGGCGTAAACCCGGTCTTCGCGGCTAATGATGTACATGGACGGAGAAGACAGGCGCTGCGAAAGTATCTCGGGAAACGATTCGCCAATCCACTCCAGGCCCGGAGAGTTGGAATGGTTCTCAAATGGCGGAATCAAAATGGTCTGAACCGCCGGCGCGGAATCTTGCGCCACGCACCACAGCGCCGCGCCGCAACCAAGACCGGCGACCACCAGCAGACGAAGGATAAGCCGCAACATAATCAAGACTCGATTATATCGCTGTCAATGAGGTGCCCCAAGTTCCGCGCCGCCTGGCACTCCTTCGAGACGCGGCGTACCGCTTGGTTGGGCTGCGCCATGGTAGCGGACGGCTCCTTTGGCTGTTCGGCGCTAACCTGGGAAATAGCCCACCTGAAAGTCTTTGTGCTGGTAGGGGTGCTTCGACTTCGCGCACCAAAAACAGGCGCGCTCCGCTCAGCATGACAGCTTATGTGACGAGGTTGATCGACTTTTTCAGCAGCCTGTTAGGATGCCGCGCCGCCTGGTGCGGTTGAATCTTCAGCTCGAAGTCCCGCGAAAACCCGCTTCCCGGAGATTACAACCGTAATCTTGACGTGCTCTGCCCGGAGCGATAAAGTAAGTAACTACTTACATACTATGCCGAATGCGCAACCAAGAATTTCTTCCGTTAACCGCCGCCAGCAGATCCTGGCGGTCGCAACCGAACTGTTTGCCGAGAAGGGCTTTGGCGCCACCACCACGCGCGAGATCGCGGCCCATGCCCAGGTCAACGAAGCCCTCATCTTTCGCCATTTTCCCACCAAGGAAGAGCTCTACTGGGCGGTGCTGGAGGCCCAAGTTCGCTCCGAGGATTTCCACCTCCGCCTGGAAGAGCTGCTGGCCGGAGCTGCCGACGTCGGCGAAGCTCTGCAGACGGTCGCCGAATGGACCCTCGAACGCCACGCCGAGGACCACTCGACGATGCGCCTCTCGCTGTTCTGCGCGCTCGAGCGGCACGAATTGTCGCGGCGTTTTTTCCGCCGCTTCATCGCCGAATACTTCGAGGTGTTGGCCAACTACCTGCGCGTGCAGATGCGCCGGGGAGTGCTGCGCTCCATCGACCCGGTCATGGCCGCGCGGACCTTTATCGGGATGGTCGGTCATTACTCGCTCATCAAGGAACTCTTTGGCGCGGCTGATAGCGACGAAAGCACCGCCGGAAACCTGGATGCGCGTGCGGCAAGCAAGCTGATGGTCTCGATCTGGCTCAGCGGCATGTCTGCCCCACCGGCCAGCCGGCGGGTGAAAACCAAGGTGAAAATTTCAGGAGCTTCGCGCCGGCGCGTCTCCGGGAAAACTCCCCGGGAAGCGCCTGCGCGATTACAGGAACCAACGCCATGAAACCTTTACTGAATCCTCTTCCGGCCGCGGCCCGCCGCCCGCTAGGCATTGTCCTGGCGATTGGCATGGCCGTATGGCTGCTGCTGAGCGCTGCTTGTCACCAGGCCAACTCTACCCAGGCGGTCGCCGCGCCCGCGGTCCCGGTCGCTGTCGCCCAGGCCGAAACCCGCGACGTGCCCGTCATGGTGAATGCGGTCGGCGCCATCGCTCCGTACTCGACGGTGCAGATCAAGACCATGGTCAGCGCTGAGATTACCAAGGCTTTTTTCAAGGAAGGGGATTTCGTCAAGAAAGGCCAGTTGCTCTTCCAGCTCGATCCGCGCAGCTTTGACGCCGATCTGCTCAGAGCCAAGGGACAGTTGGCGCGAGACAGAGCCACGGCCATCACCGCGCGGGCCAACGCCACCCGCTACGCCGCGCTTTATAAGGAAGGGATCATCGCCCGCGAGCTCTACGAGAATATGATGTCCGCCGCCGACCAGGCTGAAGCCGCCGTGGTCGCCGATGACGGCGCGGTCGAATCCGCCCGCGTCAGCGTCACCTTCACCAAGATTTACTCGCCGATCGACGGCTGCACCGGCAATCTCCAGTTGTATCCCGGCAGCGTATCCAAGGCCAACGACCTGCCGTTGGTCACCATTAACGAGGTTTCGCCGATCTACGCCAGCTTCGCCGTCCCCGAGCAGTACCTGCCCGAGATCAAGCAGCAGATGGCCAAAGGCGTCCTGCGCGTGGAGGCGACCATCCCTTCGACCACGGTTCCAGCCGATATCGGCAAGGTTACCTTCATCGACAATACGGTGGACCGCACCACCGGAACCATCACTTTGAAAGCCACCTTTCCCAATAAGGACAACAAGCTGTGGCCCGGGCAGTTCGTGACCGTGGTGCTGACCTTGAGCAATCGCCCGAATGCCACCACCGTGCCTTCGCAGGCGGTGCAGAGCAGCCAGCAGGGCCCATATCTGTTTGTCGTCAAGCCCGATAAGACGGTGGAGATGCGGCTGGTCAAGCTCGGCCCGCTTTACCACGGCCAACTCATAGTCGAGCAGGGAATCAACCCCGGCGAAACCGTGGTCACCGACGGCCACGTGCGCCTGGTTCCGGGCTCCAGGGTGGATATCAAGCAGGCTGGAACCCCGCAAGCGGTCGCCGGGGGCGCGCAGGAAAAACGGTCATGAACATCGCCGAAATTTTTATCAAGCGGCCGGTCATGACCACCCTGGTCATGGCGGCAATTCTGATCTTCGGCATCGCCGGTTACCGGCTGCTCCCGGTCAGCGATTTGCCCAACGTCGATTTTCCGACGATTCTGGTCACCGTCACCCAGCCGGGCGCAAGTCCGGAAACCATGGCTAGCTCCGTGGCGCTGCCTTTGGAGAAGCAGTTTTCCACCATCGCCGGCATCGACCAGATGACCTCGACCAGCTACCTCGGGGCCACCAACATCACCTTGCAGTTCTCGCTGGCGCGCAACATCGATGCGGCGGCGCAAGACGTGCAGTCCATGATCGCCAAGGCGCAGCACGATCTGCCCAACAACCTGCCGTATCCGCCTTCTTTCCAGAAGGTCAATCCCGCCGATCAGCCCGTTCTCTATCTCTCGCTCTTCTCGCCGACCATGCGCCTTTCCGACGTTGACGAGTACGCCGAGACAACCATGGCGCAGCGTATCTCGATGATCGACGGCGTGGCCCAGGTCAGCGTCTACGGCGCCCAGAAGTACTCGCCGCACATCCAGCTCAATCCGCGTTTGCTGGCCAGCCGCCAGATCGGCATCGATGAGGTTGTCAACGCCATCCAGAAGGGCACGGTCAACGAACCAACCGGCACACTCTACGGCACCCAGCAGGCGATCACGGTGAACAACCCCAACGGGCAGTTGTGGCGCGCCCGGGAATACAAGCCTCTGATCGTCGCCTATCGCAACGGCAGTCCGGTTCGCCTCGCCGAATTGGGCGACGTGGTTGACGGCGTCGAGAACGACAAGACCGCCAGCTGGTTCGGCAAGCCGGACAGCATCAACCGCTCCATGGTGCTGGCCATCCAGCGCCAGCCGGGCACCAACACGGTCGAAGTGGTCGATCGCATCATGGCCCTGATGCCGCAGTTCCGCGCCCAGATTCCGGGGGCGGTGAACATCGAAACCCTTTATGACCGTTCGCAATCGATCCGCGAATCGGTCAATGACGTCAAGTTCACGCTGCTGCTGACCGTCGGGCTGGTCATTCTGGTTATTTTCCTTTTCCTGCGCAACATCTCGGCCACCATCATTCCCTCGCATGGCGCTGCCGATGTCGATCATCGGCACCTTCGCCGTGATGTCGCTGCTCGGCTACAGCGTGGACAACCTCTCGCTGATGGCGCTGACCCTCTCCGTCGGCTTCGTGGTGGATGACGCCATCGTGATGCTCGAAAACATTGTGCGCCACATGGAAATGGGCGAGCCGCCGATGCAAGCCGCCCTGAACGGCTCGCGCGAAATCGGCTTCACCATTCTTTCCATGACGCTGTCGCTGGCCGCCGTGTTCATCCCCGTGCTCTTCATGGGCGGACTGCTGGGGCGCCTGCTGCACGAATTCGCGGTCACCATCGGCACGGCCATCCTGGTTTCCGGCTTCGTCTCACTTACCCTGACGCCTATGCTGTGCAGCCGGTTTCTGCGCGCCGCCTCCGAAACCCGTCACAATGCGCTCTATCGCTGGTCGGAAGGCGTCTTTCAGGGCATGCTGCACGCTTATGACTTCACCCTGAAGAAGGCCATCCGTTATCGCCTGACCACCCTGGTAACTTCGCTGGTGGTGCTGGCCATTACCGGCTATCTTTTCGTCATCATGCCCAAAGGCTTTCTGCCCACCGATGACACCGGCCAGATCTTTACCATGGTGGAAGCCAACCAGGGCATATCGTTTGACAGCATGAAGGAGCACCAGCTCACCCTGGCCGAGATCGTGCGCCGCAATCCCAACGTGGAAAAGTTTATGTGCGCGATCGGCGGCTGGGGCGCGGGTAATAACGGCCGCATGTTCGCCCGCCTCACCCCTCGCAGCAAGCGCCCGCCGGTGCAGGACATCGTGGCAACGCTGCGGCGGGAATTCCTCAAGGTTCCCGGCATCACCGCCTATCCGCAGGCGCCGCCCACCATCCAGATTGGCGGACGCATGAGCAAGAGCCTCTACCAGTACACCCTGCAAGGTCCGGATACGCAGGAGTTGTATCGGGTTGCGCAACGGGTTGAAGCCGAGCTGGCCAAGCAGCCCGAATTACAGGATGTAACCAGCGATCTGCAAGTCAAGAATCCGCAGATCGACGTGACCATCGACCGCGACAAGGCCTCCACCCTGGGCATCACCGCGCAGCAGGTGCAGGATGCTCTCGGCTTCGCTTACGGACAGCTTCAGATTTCGACCATCTATGAACCGAGCAACACCTATCGCGCCATCATCGAGGTGCAATCCGATTACCAACTCGATCCCGACGCCCTCGGTCTGCTTTACGTGCGTTCGTCTTCCGGGCAGGTGGTGCCGTTGAACACGGTCGCCACCCTCACCCGCTCGGTGGGTCCGCTCACCGTCAATCACCAGGGCCAGTTGCCGGCCGTCACCATTTCCTTCAACCCCGCGCCCGAACGTCGCCCTGGGCGCGGCCGTGGCCAAGGTGCAGAAGGTTGCCCAGGACACTTCCGGCCACCATGAGCGGCAGCTTCCAGGGAACCGCCCAAGCCTTCCAGTCTTCCGCTGACCGGTTTAGGCTGGCTGCTGCTGCTGGCCATCCTGGTCATCTACATCGTGCTGGGAATTCTTTACGAGAGCTTCATCCATCCCATCACCATTCTCTCCGGCCTTGCCTTCGGCCGGCTTCGGCGCGCTGGTCACGCTGATGCTGCTGCACGACGGACCTCAACCTCTACTCGTTCGTCGGCATCATCATGCTGGTCGGCATCGTCAAGAAAAACGCCATCATGATGATCGACTTCGCGCTGGCGGCGCAGCGCGCCGAAGGCAAGTCGGCCGCCGACGCCATCTACGAAGGCTGCCTGGTCCGCTTCCGCCCCATCATGATGACCACCATGGCCGCGCTGATGGGGACCTTGCCGATCGCGCTCGGCATGGGGGCCGGCGCCGAATCGCGGCGTCCGCTGGGCTGGGCGGTCGTCGGCGGCTTGGTGTTCTCGCAGTTGCTGACGCTCTACATCACGCCTGTCATCTATACCTATCTCGACAACCTGCAAACCTGGATAGGACGGCGGTTGAGCAGGAAAAGGAAACTGATCGAAACCACCGACGAGGCTCTGCTCACCCACTAAACGCGGGTCTTGAGGCATCCAGAGTTCCTGATTTGCATCACTCTAAGTGTCTGCAAATTCAGCGCTCTTGCCGTGGGTTTCGCGCCGCTGAGCGCTTCATCCCAGCACCAGTGCGGCCACTCCCGAGGCGATCAGGACCGATCCGCATATTCGTTGTTTCGCGTGTCCTTCATGCAGCAGCTTGGTGCCAAGATAGGCGCCGATCATCATCGACATTTCGCGGGCGGGTGCAACGTGGCTGACCGGCGCAATCCGCATGGCAAATAACACCAGGATGTAGGCCAGGGGCGTAAGCAGCGCGATCCCAAGCGCTTCTTTCCAACAGCGTGCCAGTTCCGACGGCAACTCCGCGCGCTCCCGCCAGCCACGGTAGGAGAACACGAGGGTGCGGAAGAGATTTTCGGCATAATCCACCAGCACCGGCGACAGCAGTAATACCTTGACGGAATAGCCATCGACGACCGTGTAGCAGGCGATGGTGAGGCCGGTCATCGTCCCCCAAAAAAATCCGGCGCGGCCGCCACGATCGCTGAAGATACGCACTCCGCCCGAGATGAGCAGAATTCCGCCCACCACCAGCAGCGCGCCGCCGGCGGCCAGCGCGCTTGGCCGCTCGTGCAATACCACGATCGCCCCGCAGAAAGAAAACAGCGGTCCGGTGCCTCGTGCCAGCGGATAGACGGTCGACAAATCTCCCGCCCGATAGCCTCTTTGCAGCGCCTCAAAATAGAGCACGTGCACCACGCCCGTCGTGAGCAGAAAAATCACCGCCTTGGCGCCTATCTTCGGCCAATCGTCGCGCAACACCCACAGCGCCACTGGAAACAGAAGAATCGTTCCGCCAGTGGAGGCGAACCACATCAGGTGATGGCATTCGGCGGCCCGCTTGGCCAGAAAGTTCCAGGTGGAGTGAAAGCAGGCCGCGATAATGATGAGAACCAGGGCTGTAATCGACACAGGTTACTTAAGGGTTCCGGGTTAGAGTTCGGCCATGCCGAAATATTAATATTGTGTTAAAGGAATATTAATATCACGTGAACGCATCCGCCGGAAACACGGATCAATCCGTACCGCTCTGACCCTAGATTCCGTAACGATAGCGGCGCGGCCGGGAAGGGAAGAGCTTGATCAGCACCAGTCCGGAGACGAATCCGCCGACGTGCGCCCAGAACGCCACGCCTGCGCCGTTGGGGTTGTTCGGTCCTATCGAGGTAGCGGCTCCGCTCAGAAACTGCACCACAAACCAGTAACCCAGCACGATCCACGCCGGCATCCACATAAAGAAAACGAAGAAGAAGGGAACCAGCATCAGCACCCGCGCCTTGGGGTAGAGCACGAAGTAAGCGCCCATGATTCCCGCGATCGCTCCGCTGGCGCCGACGCTGGGCACGGTCGAGGCCAGGTTCAGCATGGTATGCGTCACCCCGCCCAGCAGCCCGCACAGCAAATAGAACACGAGGTAAGTCGCGTGCCCCAGGTGGTCCTCCACGTTGTCGCCGAAGATCCATAGCGCCCACATGTTGGCAATGACGTGCAACCAGGAGGCGTGCAGGAACATCGAGGTGAAAAACGGCAAAAAAGCCGAGGCCGGAGTCACGATGTGCGCGCCGAGCTGCGATGCCAGCCACGCCGGCACGTGCCCGCCTTCGAGAAGAATCGTCACCCTGGCGGGAACCAGCCCGAAGACGCGCACCAGCGCATCCAGCGCTCCCCGGCCAAAATTCCGCCCCAGCATCCACTCTAACAGGAATATGCCGATGTTGATGGCGAGCAGCAGCCATGTCATGTACGGCGTCGTAAATCTGGGTGCGTCATCTTTCAGCGGAATCATGCGGCTGAATCATTGGGGCAGCTCGGCGTTCCAGCCGGCGAGGCGGAATCGAGCCGGAACTCCCCCCACACGATTCTAGCCCAGTTTGGCCAAAGTCACTCGCCTCGGCCTACAAGTGTGCGGTCAAGATGGCGGCCAGCTTCTCCGGTTCGGCGAGGAAGGCGTCGTGCCCGTGCGAGGACGCTATTTCGTGATACTCGCACTGCACGCCCACGGCGGTGAATTGCTCGCCGAGCGCGCGCACATCGGCCGCCGGAAACAGCCAGTCGGAGGAGATTCCCACCAGCGTGACCTGCGCCCGGATGCGGCTGTAGGCAGCCTGCGCGGAACCGTAGGCGCGCACCGGATCGAAGCTGTCCATGGTCTTGCTGATCGCGAGGTACGAGTTGGCATCGAAGCGCTGGACGAACTTTTCCCCTTGGTGGTCGAGATATCCGGCAACGTCGAAGCGGCCATCGGGATGGGTCCAGGGGTCTTCTCCATTGCGGTTGGGATTGCGGCCGAAGCGTTCGGTGAACAACTCCGCCGACTTGTAGGAGCACATGGCGATCTCGCGCGCCAGGGCAAGTCCCTGGGCCGGGACATCATCGGCGGGGTACTCGCCGTTGCGCCACTTGGGATCGAGCCGTATGACATGCCGCTGCAGATGATTCAGCGCTAACCCCATCGAACCCAGCGGCGCCGCGCCGATGGCTACGCAATGCTCGACAAAGTCGGGGTAATCGATGGCCCATTGCAAGGCCTGCATGCCGCCGATCGAGCCGCCGATCACCAGCTTGACCTGCTTGATTCCGAAATAGTCCAGCAGATGGCGTTGCGCGCGAACAATGTCGCTGACCGTCACCAGCGGAAAGTTTCCGCCATAAGCGCGGCCGGTCTCGGGATCGACGGCCGAGGGTCCGGTCGAACCGTAGCAGGAGCCCAGAATATTGCTGCCGATGACGCAGTAGCGGCTGTTGCCGAAGAGGCGCTCGTCTTCGAACAATTCCGGCCACCAGGAGGCCACTTCGGCGGAGCCGGAAAGCGCGTGGCAAACCAAAACGACGTTGTCGCCCGCGGCATTCGGCTCGCCGTACATGGCGTAACGGATGTTGACCGGGCGCAAGCGGCGGCCGCACTCCAGGCGAAAACCCTCTGCCTCGGCAAAGCCGTACTGCCCCTGGACGAGATGCAAAGTTCCCGTGCTCATTTCGAACTCTTTTCTCCGGCAACGGACAGATCGGCGTCCTGCGCGTGCGATAACCCCGTAGCCGTCTTGAGCGCCTGATTGAGGTCGTCGATCAGGTCGCGCACATCTTCGGTGCCGATCGATAGCCGCACCAGCTCGGGCGTGACCCCGGTTTCGAGCTGCTCGGCTTCGCTCAGTTGCGCGTGCGTGGTGGAAGCGGGATGGATCACCAGCGACTTCGAGTCTCCCAGATTGGCCAGCAAACTAAATAGCGAAAGCGAGTTGATGAGCTTGCGGCCGGCGTCGTAGCCGCCTTTGATGCCGAACGTGACCAGGGCTCCGCAACCATCCGGCAGATACTTTTTGGCACGCGCGTAGTATTTGCTGCCGGCAGCCCCGGATAGTTGACCCACGCGACGGCGGGATGCGCCTCCAGATACTTCGCCAGCGCCAGCGCGTTCTCCACATGCCGCTGCATGCGCAGATGCAAGGTCTCGGCTCCCTGCAAAAACAGAAACGCGTTGAACGGAGAGAGGCAGGCTCCGGTATCGCGCAAGCCCTGCACCCGCGCCTTGATGATGAACGCCAGCGGTCCGAAGGCTTCGGTATAGGAAACGCCGTGATACGAGGGATCGGGATTGACGAAATCCGGGAAGCGTCCCGAAGCCTTCCAGTCGAAGTTGCCGCTGTCGACGATGATGCCTCCGATCGACGTGCCATGGCCGCCGATGAACTTGGTAGCCGAGTTGACCACGATATCGGCTCCCCATTCGATCGGACGGCAGAGCGCGGGCGAGGCGCAGGTATTGTCGATCACCAGCGGCAGCCTGTTCTCATGAGCGATGCGGGCAAGGGCTTCGATATCGACCACGTCAAGCTTGGGATTGCCCAGCGTCTCGGTGTAAACCGCCTTGGTCTTGGGGTCGATCGCCTTCCGCAGGCCGTCGAAATCGTCGGCATCGACGAAGCGCACCACGATGCCCAGCTTGGGCAGGGTGTAATGGAACAGGTTGTAGGTGCCGCCGTAGAGCGACGTGGTGGACACGATCTCGTCGCCGGCGTTGGCCAAGGTGGTGATGATCAGCGTCTCGGCGGCCTGTCCGGAAGCGGTCGCCAGGCCTGCGGCGCCGCCCTCCAGGGCGGCTATGCGCTTCTCAAAGACGTCGGTGGTGGGGTTCATGATGCGGGTGTAGATGTTGCCGAACTCCTTGAGGCCGAAGAGGCGGGCGGCGTGGTCGGCGTCGTCGAACACGTACGATGTGGTCTGGTAGATCGGCACCGCGCGCGCCTTGGTGGCGGGATCGACCTGCTGGCCGGCATGAATCGCCAGGGTTGCAAAGTGATGTTTCTTCTCGGCGTTGTTGTCTGACATGGCTGCACCCGTTCCTTTTCTGAAATTCCGTTGAGTAAAACAAAACGACCCGCGATCGCATGACCGTGGGTCGTTGAACTTTCCGGCTCGGAGCTGTCTAGCCAGCCGCCCACGGTCGCGCACCGAACCGCATGTGCATGCACATGGCCATGGTCAGCGAGCTGTGGGTCTCGGCCAACATCGGAAATAGTATGGCGTGAATGCGGTGGTTTGTCAAAAGGAGAACAGTTTTCCTTGTACTCAGGTTGACCTTTCCTCGGCGCGTGTGCTACTCTGCGCACGAGGTTGGAACATACCTCGAACCGGGTCTGACCGACCCTCAAATTGGAGGCTGCCGTGACTGGCAAAGCCGACGCTGCATTGTCTCGTCTTTTCTCTTCCGCGAAATCCCTTAACACCGTCAGCGACAAAATCACAGCTCAGATCAAGGAAATTGAATCCGCACTTGCTGCGCATGGAATTGGCGTAGAAGCCTGGATAAACGTTGATAAATGGACTGAAGACTTATGGAGTGACAATGGGGAACAGAAGTGGGCCGTCCAATACTACGCAAGCATAGGGTATGCGAAGCACAACGGAAAGTGGGCGCTTTTGTACAGTGCGGGCTCTGACTTCGGCGGCGGACCCACGACGTCGCAGCTACGCGACACTGCGCGGGAGGTAAGAATCAGCGCGCTCGAGAGGCTCCCTGAGTTGTTCGACAAGCTCGCCGAAGAGACTCAGAAGCTGACGGAGAAGGCGGCAAAAAACCTTGTCGTAGCAAGGGAAATTGCCGCGGCCCTGCAGAAGAACGAGCATGTTGGCGGGCTGCCAGCAGGTCATCCTCTTGCTGCTTCCCTCGCTGATGCTCTTCGCTCAACTTCAACCGAGGGGCAGAAAAAATGAACAGCTCTGCGCTACTCTCGGCTCTATCAGTTTGGCTCACAATCTTCGTGATTCTCGCGATGGCAGTTGTTATTTATGCCTTGCGCAGCAAGGGCGATGTGCGGGCGGAGTTCTCTCACGGCACGACCAGGTTCAGCTTGGAGGCAAAGGATCGGCCTAAGAGAAACAACATCAGGAGCGTTAAGGATAGGAGTAGCCAGTGATTTCTGTGCTCGCAATCTCACTGCTTCGCAAAATAGACTCGAATCTGGTAAAAGATTGAGCGAGAATACAAACATGGCAGACCTGCTCAATCCGCTTACTCTTCGCAGCGTCACGTTGCGCAATCGCATCGTACTTTCGCCCATGTGCCAGTACTCGGCCACCGACGGCTTCCCCGGCGATTGGCATCTGGTTCACCTGGGAGCGCGCGCCCAGGGCGGAGCCGCTCTGATCCTTACCGAGGCGACCTCGGTCTCGCCTGAAGGCCGCATCTCGCCCGCCGACCTCGGACTGTGGAAAGACGAGCAGATCGAACCTTTCCAGCGGATTGCGCGTTTTGTCACCTCGCAGAATGCGGTCATCGGCATGCAGCTCGCCCACGCCGGAAGAAAAGCCTGCACCGCCGCTCCGTGGCTCGGCAGGGTCGCGGTGACTCCGGAAAACGGCGGCTGGCGGCCGATCTACGCCCCCAGCGCGATTCCCTTCGATGCCGATTCGATTGTTCCCGAAGCGTTCGACCTGGCGGGCATTCAGCGCATCATCGCTCAATTCCAGGCGGCGGCGCGGCGCGCCCTGACCGCCGGAATGAAGGTGCTGGAGCTGCACGCGGCGCACGGCTACCTGGCTCACCAGTTCCTCTCGCCGCTGTCGAATCATCGCCAGGATCAGTACGGCGGGTCGTTCGAGAACCGCACCCGGTTTCTCCGCGAAATGGTCGCCGCCGTTCGCCGGGTCTGGCCGGAAGAGCTGCCGCTGCTGGTGCGCATCAGCGCCACCGATTGGGTGGCCAACGGCTGGGACCTGGAGCAATCGCTCGCCCTGGCGCCGCAATTGAAAGCCCTGGGAGTGGACCTCATCGACTGCTCCTCGGGCGGCAACGTGGCCAACGCGCAGATACCGGTCGGCCCGGGCTACCAGGTCGCCTTCGCCCGCAAAATACGCGAGACGGGAATCCCGACGGGAGCGGTCGGGTTAATTACCTCGCCGCAGCAGGCGGACCAGATCATCCGCTCCGGCGACGCCGACGTGGTGCTGCTGGCGCGCGAGTTCCTGCGCCAGCCCTACTGGGGACTGCTTGCCGGACACGCCCTCGGGCGCGACGTCGAGTGGCCCAAACAGTACGAGCGCGCGAAACGTTTCTGAAGAGCTACACCCCTTCGAGGTCAGGTGGCGAAAGCTGCTCTGGCCCCTGCTGTCGCTAGTCGAGATCGTGTTGTGGATCATCTGCGTGATCAAGGCCTACCAGGGAAAGATGTTCAAGCTACCGGTCATCGGAGACCTCGCCGAGCAGCAAGCATTCAGTGTGCCGGACGACAATAGCCAGGCGAAGGCCGCCTGAGAAGCAAATCAGCCTCGCCAAGTGCATTGCGTAGTGGTCGAATCGGGATCTCCGACCGGACTTCCACAGGCCCACTTCCGCCAACCGCAGCAGAAGTGGGGCACCACTATGGAGGTGGAGCACCTGCGTCCAGATAAGCTGCGCACATTAACAGACTTTTTGATACGATCAATCACCTTAATTGATAAACAGGTCAGGGTGCCGTGACCGGAAAAATTTATCGACTATTGAATTTGCTCGTGGTCAACTCTGGTACAATCCCCTGCATGTTCGTGTACGCTTTTACCGAGTCTGGCATCACCGTGTCGATCTGTTCCCACTGCCGTGAGATTGTTGGGTTCACTACTTCTGCCACTGAGGTAGAGGAACTGCATGCCGCCGAAGCGGCCCACGTGGAGCGCTTTGATTTACCAGAACCGGATGTGGCCTGAGATAGCGCTATCAATAGCGGGCATGCGCTTTGGATCATGGTTCACGCAGCCGTTCTAAAGGATTCGGCAAGCGTGAGCGGCTGTGCCCCAGGTTCGCATTGGTGACGATCAGCTCACCCTTTATCCATTCCGCCGCCGGCCAGCACCACCTTGGGCTGGAAGAGCGTGCCCGCGATGCGGCTCGCTATGGCTAGCAGCTCCGATTGATTGGCGAACACCCTCACCAGCTTGGCGTCCGACATCTCCGGCAAGTTGACCGCGTTGCCGTTGCGAATACGCGCGGCGGCCTCGGGCGGAGCGGTGACGGCCGGCATCTGCGGCAGCACTCGCCGCGGGTGAATCAGATAATCGCCGATGCCGTCGCCTTCGGCCATGCGCCGGGCAATGTCGTCGAGCGAGTGCGCGTCTTCCACGCGAAACTCGCCGCAGAGGGTGCGGCGCAGGGCGCTCATGTGTGCTCCGCAGCCCAGCCGCTGTCCCAGTTCGTGAGCCATGGCCCGCACGTAGGTTCCGGCGGAGACCACGGCGCGGAAGCGAGCCCGGCCATCGCCAAGCGAAGCGATCACGAATTCCTTAATTTCGACTTCGACCGGCTTCAGTTCAACTTCGATTTTGCGCCGCGCCAGCTTGTAGGCCGGAACGCCCTTGATCTTCTTCGCCGAGAACGGCGGCGGAAGCTGCTGCATGCGTCCGTGAAAAAGCGCGGCAGCGGCCTGCACCGTCTCCAACGTGAGCGACTGCGGCGGGCAGCGCGGCTCAAACTCGATGGGATCGCCGTCGGCATCATAGCTGTCGGTCACCACGCCCAGACAGATCTTGCCTTCGTAAGTCTTGCCGGCTCCCTGGTAAAACTGCGCCAGGCGGGTCATGCGCCCCAGCACCAGCGGCAGGACGCCGGTTGCCATCGGGTCAAGCGTGCCCAGATGCCCCACCGAGCGCTCGCCCAGGATGCGCCGCGCCCGGGCGACAACGTCGTGCGAAGTCATCCCCGGCGACTTGTCCACGATCAGGATGCCGTCGATTGTCATCTCTGAGCATGGTCAACGCTGGCGCGACCGTGGTCAATCACAAAGTGGCAACCCTCGGCCAAAGCAAAGTTCCGGCATCCCTGCTTAGCGCCCATTCGACGGGTCCGGCGAGCTCGAGGCGTCGAGGTTGACGAAGGAATCTTCTCCCGGCACGAGCCCCGGAGCATAGCACCGGCCATCGGCTGCGTAGCTCGCAGCGCACTCCTCCGTGAACTGCCGCCGCCTGGGAGACTGCGCGAATTGCCAAACCAGCGCGTCGGCGGTCCCGCTGGCCGAAGGCGCCGGTGCCGGCTTGCTATAACTGCAACCCGGCGATGGCGGACATTGATCGTTGGCTACCCAAAGTTTTATGTGCTTGTCGCCGAGCCGCGCCCGCAGATCCGTCGCCGTCGTCAGCCCCGGCGCATGCTTCTGCGCCACCGCCATTCCCGAACAGTAAACCCCCGGCACGTAGCCGGCCGCGCGTACCGCGGCGCTCCAGGCTTCGATGTAAGCCAACTGCTCGGGCAACATCGCGCCGCCCTCTTCCTGATCGAGAAAAATTACCGCGCTTCGCCGGAAGCCCTCGTGCCGCGCCGATGTCACCGCCGCCGCCGCATCTTTCCGGCCGGTCAGCCGGGCATCGCCCGCCGCCTGCAGCTCGCGATAAAGCTTGCCGTTAGACAGCAGCAAAAACCCAAAACCCCGCGCCGCCAGCCTGGCGCGCTTGCCCGACCACGTGTTCGTCTTTGCCCCCGGTGGCGGACTGAGCCAGTATCCGGTGTAGCTGAAGGTCTTGCGCAACTGCCCGAGCGCGTCATCGCCGGGATAGTAGTTGCGGTCAAATCCAAGATAGAACTCGCGCACGCGTCCGCCCGCCGCCGGCCGCGGCGCAGCCGCAAACGTGGCGCACAGTACCGGCAGCAGGAGAAAGATCGCCAGCCCTCTCACGATCCGCATATGGAGAGCCTATCAGGTGGAAAGGTAGAGTTCATCAGGCGGATAGGCAGAGCACGCTTCATAGACAGCAGAGCATGCTTCATAAATGGTCCTTTGAAAGGGCATGGCTTTAGCCATGCCGTCCAGAGCCGGGAAAAATGTGGCCTTTAGGCCCTGAGGTAAATCCGCCTCATCATGTTTAAAGATGTCATTCTGAGCGAGCTGAGCGAGCGAAGAATCCCAGTACGGCATGAGGCTGAGGTACTGCCGAAGGATTTTATCGAGAAACCCGAAGCGACGCCGAGTGGGACGGTCTCATGGGATGTTTCGCTGCGCTCAACATGACAAGTCTGGCAACGTTGGTGTACCCCGATGCTTGAAAAGCCGATGATGCCGTTCTGCTGTCGCTCGTCAGGCAACGATTGGTGGAGGCGAAAACAATGGAGCGGGAGACGGGGATCGAACCCGCGACCAACGGCTTGGGAAGCCGTGACTCTACCACTGAGTTACTCCCGCTCAGCACCCGTATTATAACCCTTCGAAAATCCCCTGCAACTGTTATCAGCCGCGCCGGGGGCCTCGTGACACCGTACTAAATCAGTAAACTTGGATGAGAGTAGCCGTACATCAGTTGTTACTCCCATGAACATTTCGTTAACGACTCCGCCACTCCTCCTCGTAACCGCGATTGTATAATCCTGCTTCGCCTTTCTTGGCAATTAATAGACGCCGCCTCCGCTGCGGCGAACTGCCGGGATCAGGCAGATTTTCGCTGGGAGGCGCGGCTTGGCCTACAACGACCTTAGAGAGTGGATCGCCGCCCTGGACCGGGCTGGTGAACTGAAGCGCATCAAGGCCGAGAGCAATCCGATTCTGGAGATCGCCGAGATCACCGATCGCGTTTCCAAGTGGGGTACGCGTGGCGGCCGCGGCCCCGGCGGTCCGGCGCTGCTCTTTGAAAACCTCACGGGCTATCCCGCATCGTCGCTGCTAATCAACCAGTTCGGCTCCGAGCGCCGCATGCGCCTGGCGCTCAACAGCCATTCGCTCGACGATATTGCCGCTCGCATCCGCCAGTTCATGGACGTCAAATCGCCGCAGGGCTTTTTCGACAAAGTGCGCCTGCTGCCGATGCTCGCCGAAATGAGCAGCTTTTTTCCCAAGACGGTCCCGACCGGACCCTGCAAGGAAGTCATCCGGCGCAGCGGCTTCTCGCTGCTCGATTTCCCCGTACTGCAATGCTGGCCGAAGGATGGCGGACGCTTCATCACCCTGCCGTGCGTCATCTCGCGCGACCCGCGCAGCGGCAAGCGCAACGTCGGCATGTACCGCATGCAGGTTTACGACGCCACCACCACCGGCATGCATTGGCAGCGCCAGAAGAACGCCGCCGAGCACTATCGCGACCACCTCCGCGCGCAAGCCGCTCGCGGCGTACCTGAATCCCGCGCCGAAGCCATGGGCTCAACGGATGCGGCTGCGGCTGCCGTCGACATCATGGCCCGTTCCGGCGGAGGCGCACGCATCCCCGAAGGCGCAACCGTCGGCGGCAAAATGGAAGTTGCGGTCGCCATCGGCACCGATCCCGCTCTGACCTTCGCCGCCATCGTTCCCGCGCCGCCCGATATCGAAGAGTTCCTGATCGCCGGCTTCCTGCGCCAGCGCCCCATCGAGCTGGTCAAGTGCGAAACCCTCGATCTTGAAGTCCCGGCCAGCGCCGAGATCGTGCTCGAAGGCTACGTCCAGCTCGACGAGTTGCGCCGCGAAGGCCCCTTCGGCGATCACACCGGCGTCTATTCGCTAGAAGATCTCTATCCGGTCTTCCACGTCACCTGCGTCACTCACCGCAAGGACCCCATTTACGCCACCACCATCGTCGGCAAGCCGCCGCAGGAAGACGCCTACATGGGCAAGGCCGTCGAGCGCATTTTTCTGCCGCTGATGAAACTCACCATCCCGGAGCTGGTCGATATCAACCTGCCGCCCGAGGGCATCTTCCACAACCTGATGATCGTCTCCATCCGCAAGTCCTACGCCGGTCAGGCGCGCAAGGTGATGAACGCCATCTGGTCGCTCGGCCAGGCGATGTTCACCAAGTGCATCGTCGTGCTCGATGAAGACTGCGATGTGCACGATCTCGGCGAGGTCACCCTCCGGGCCTTCAACAACATCGATCCCGAACGCGACATCCAGTTCACGCTCGGGCCGGTTGATTCGCTCGACCACGCTTCGCGCCTGCCCGACTTCGGCTCCAAGATGGGGATCGACGCCACCCGCAAGTGGCCGGCCGAGGGCTTCACCCGCCCCTGGCCCGACGAAATCAAAATGTCCGCCGAGATCAAGCAGCGCGTGACCAAACGTTGGAAAGAGTTCAGCCTGGAGTAGGGCAGAGCGCGCCGCCCTATTCTGGAAATAACCTATTTTGGTCTATTCCATAACCGGTTTTAGGGTATCGGCGTGACCAAGTCCGTCTTCACGCAAAAGCATGATCGCTTTCGGCAGATGCTCGTGCAGGCTCGGAAGGATTCGGGACTGACGCAGGTGCAATTGGCCGAGAGACTGGCGCGCCCGCAATCATTTGTGTCCAAAGTTGAACGAGGGGAGCGGCGGCTCGACGTCGTGGAATTCTTCGAAGTCGCCCGCGCTATCGGCATCGACCCTTTTGCCTTCCTGAAAACGCTACAAGACGCGGACGGGTCACGGGAAGGGAGTGCCCGCCGTGAAAATCGTACAAGAGGTAAAGCTGATAAACTGCGGTAAGTTTGCAAGATCCAAGGAGTGGGAGAAGGCCCGGAAACGGCTTTACGGCGCCATCAAGAAAGTTGAGTGGCCGACCGGCAGCGGCAAATTCGCCATTTACCCTGAAAGCGGCAAAAAGCGGGGCATGGGAAACGGCGTGGTGCCGATCAAGGCCGGCCTCATGCTGGATCTCAAGAAACAAGGCTACCGCCTTGAGGCGATTGCGGCGCTCAGCGGCAATCGTAAGTTCGGCAAATTCGACGCCGTTTTCGATACGAGCTACGGCCCAGCCGTGGTCGAGTGGGAAACCGGCAATATCTCTTCCAGTCACCGGTCGCTAAACAAAATGGCGCTGTTTCTTTTGGAAGGGACAATCGCGGCCGGAACCCTCATTGTGCCCACCCGTGCGCTTTACAACTTTCTCACTGATCGCGTAGGCAATATGCAGGAACTTGAGCCGTACCTGAAGCTTTGGCAGTCGCTCCCGTGTAAGAACGGTGTTCTGGAAATTGTCGCGATTGAACACGACGCCACAAGCACTGATGTTCCGCGCATCTCGAAGATGACTGCCGGGAGGGCGCTCGCCTAATCCTCGACGAAATCGTCGTTCTTGTGCGCCCGAATCTCGTCGGTTTCCAACCGCTCAATTATTTCCTGGGCATAATCGATCTCTATTCCCAGCCAGCGTCGCTCCTTGGCTTCGCACACGACGAACGTCGTCCCGCTTCCGCCGAAGGGGTCGAGGACAACATCGCCAGGAACGGTGGACATTTCGACGACCCGATCAAGGATCTTGGTCGAGAGCGCGTTGGCTTTCCGGTTCTTGGATTTGAATTTCCAATGCCGAACGGGCGGGATGTCGGTCCATACGTCTTTTAGCGTGACGCCGTTTGGGTTCATGGCACCACGGTGGCCGCCATAATCCTTCACCTCGCCGCCACAGTGGCGGCACGTCAGGATTGGGGTGCGAATCCTACGAAACGTCTTAGGCTTGCCTTTTGAGTAATAGAGCAGGCTGTAATGGCTCGGGTGCAGGCGACCCGGTATCGGGAGACATGCGCTGATTTCAACGCTGATCCAGTGCCGGAACTCCATTCCAAGTTCGTTGAGATACGCACCGATGGGGATGTTCCATTTCGGAAGGTTGTATATAAAAAGCGATCCGCCGGGCTTCAGGACACGGACGCATTCCTTCACCCACGTCTTGCACCACTCCAGATATTCATGGACCGGGAGGTCATCATCAGTGTTTTCCCTGTACTCTTTCCCGAGATTGAAGGGCGGATCGGCAAAAACCGTGTCCACGACACCGGTCCGTACCGATTTCAGAACCTGGACGCAGTCGCCAGCAAACAGAGCCCCGAGCGCCGTCGTATACGTCGGACGCGTCCCGTTCATCACGAGTTGAGAAACGTCAAAATTACTCAGTCTCCATTTGATTACAGCCTGTTTCACGGACCATTCTCCAATAACCTAATTCGGGTTATATCTTATCGGGTCTTGATTCCGCGTTCAAGGATATAAATTTGCCCAAATCTGGCCGGGTGTTATTCGGCGCTAACCTGGGCCGCAACCCCGGAGTCGTCCTCGCCTACATCTTCCCCAGGTAATCCACGATCTCCGGCGAGGTCCAGTTCACCGCGCCGATGAATTTGCGGCGCAGCACACCCTGGCGATCGATGATGAAGGTCTCGGGAAAGGCAAACGTCCCGTAAAGCGTATTCGACACGTGCTTGCCGTCGCGCACGGTCAGCATTCCCGGCATCCGCGTCTTGACGAACTTCTTGTACCCGTCTTCGTCCTCATCGGTGCTGACCGCCAGAATCACGATCTTGTCGCCCATTTCTTTCTGCAACGCCACCAGCGAAGGAATCTCTTCCACGCACGGCGGGCACCACGTTGCCCAGAAATTCAGCACCACCGGCTTGCCGCGATATTGGCTCAAAGTGACCGTGCGATCCGCATCGGTAACCGAAAAATCCGGAGCGGCTTCGCCAATCTGCGCCGGCTTCGAACCGCGGCGGCAGGCCGCGATCAGGCAAATTGCAAGGAGAGCGAACAACAGTAGGTAGCGATGAAAACGCATCACCCTTCTATAATACAAAATCGTACGCCATGAAGCCCGCGCCCCCAGTCACTCCCACGGACTCGCACCCGCCGAAGGTCTCGGTCATCATTCCCGCGCGCAACGAGGAGGCCAACCTCGGCCGCTGCCTCCGCTCCGTCCTCGCGCAGCAGGGAATCGCCTTCCAGGTGATCGTGGTGGACGACCACTCCACCGACCGCACCGCCCTGATAGCGCGCCAAATCATGCAGGAATTCTCAGTCACGGATGTCGCAGCCCCAAATCTCGTTGGTGGCCCATATTTGCCCGCAGTTGGCAAATGTGGGGAAATCGCGAGCATTGACAAATATGGGACCGGAACTCCCGCGCCGCCCGCCATCGTCATCGAGGCGCGCCGTCCGCTGCCCGCCGGCTGGACCGGCAAAGCCAATGCGCTTTGTACCGCCCTGCCGTATGCCCAAACCGAGTGGTTGCTGTTCACCGACGCCGACACCGAGCACGCGCCCGGCTCGCTCGCCGCCGCCGTCGAAGAGGCCGAGCGGCACCGGGCCGATCTGTTCTCGCTCTCGCCCGAGCAGGAGGTCTCCGGTTTCTGGGAGCGGGCGCTCATGCCGGTGGTTTTTTCCGAACTGGCAACCACCTTCCGTCCGCAAGATGTCTCCGATCCCGCCAAGCCGATCGCGGCGGCCAACGGCCAGTATCTGCTCATCCGGCGCGGCGTCTACGAAGCGGTTGGCGGGCACGCCGCCGTCGCCGCAGACCTGCTTGAGGACGTGGCTTTAGCGCGCCGCGTCAAGGCCGCCGGCCATGCTCTGCGCTTCCGCCTGGGCAAGGGAATGGTTCGCACCCGCATGTATCGCGGCTGGCGCCAGATGCGCGAGGGATGGACCAAGAATCTCGCGCTGCTCTTTCCCGACGCCGACCGCCTCGCCTGCCGCCGCCTGGCGGAGTTTGCCGCGCTCATCACCCTGCCGCCGGCGACTGCCGCCGTCTGGCGAAACCGGATCGTGCCATCCGGCTGCAAAAATAACCGCGCGCTCCGCTACGGGCTCCTCGCCGCCTCCGCCGCGGTCTGGGGAAATTTTCTCCGGCGCACCCGCAAGGCGCATTTTGACCCGCTTTCCACCGCCCTGGCATTCTGCGGACTGCCGCTCTTCGCCCGCCTGCTCGCTCGCTCCGCCAGAGCGCATCGCGACGGCCGCGTCGAGTGGAAGGGCCGCAACTATTGTATTTCGCCCGCATCTGCGAAAATAGAGGGCGTGCGCCGGCTGAGTCCCCGGCCGAGCCCACGCGTTGAAGCCCCATGATCTACCTGACGCGTAAGTGCGAATTCTCAGCATCGCATTATTACTACAACCCGGAGCTGAGTGCGGAAGAGAACCGCCAACTCTATGGCAAGTGCGCCAACCTCAACGGCCACGGTCATAATTACACCTTGGAGGTGACGGTCGGCGGCCAAGTCGATCCCACCACCGGCTTCGTCATCGACCTCAAAGACCTGAAGGACATCATGAACCGCGAGGTCGTCGATGCCCTCGATCATCGCCACTTGAACAAGGAGGTGGCCGAGTTCGCCCATCGCAACCCCACCACCGAGAACCTCGCCGTCTACATCTGGCAGCGCATCGAAGCCAAACTGAAAATCGCCAAACTGCACCGCGTCAGGCTCTATGAGAGCCATGACCTGTTTGTCGATTTCTTCGGAGAAGCATGAAAGCCTATCTCACCCGGCGCTATTGGCTGGCGGCGTCGCATCGCCTGCACTCGCCCAAGCTCAGCGCCGACGAGAACCGGGCCACCTACGGCAAGTGCAATAATCCTTACGGGCACGGGCACAACTACGCCGTCGAGGTTACGGTCGGCGGTGAAATCGACGCGGCCAGCGGCATGATCTGCGATCTCGGCGAGCTCGACGGCGTGGTCACGCGCGAGGTCCTGGAGCGCTTCGACCACCAGAACCTGAACTGCCTGCCGGAATTCAGCGACGGGGTGCCCACCAGCGAGAACCTGTGCAGAGCCATCTATCAGGTTTTGCAGCCGCGATTGCGCGCGGCCCATCTTGAAAGGGTGCGGCTCGAAGAAACCTCGATGAACAGTTTCGAGTATTCGGGCGGCGAGGAGAGCGGCCGTTGAAGCGCAAAGCGAAGCAAACGGAATTCGAGGATGCCATGGAAGACGTGATGTCGAATACCGCCGCCGGCGCGCCCCCCAAACTCAAGGCCGCGCCCGCCGGAGACCATGTTTCCGCCCTATCCCGCGCCAGTCTCGAAGAGTTGATCCACGAGATGCTGCTGAAGCTTGGCGAAGACCCCGAGCGCGAGGGCCTGCTGCGCACCCCTGTGCGCCTTCGCCACGCCCTGGAATTCCTCACCAAAGGCTACAACGAAGACCCCTGCACCTTGCTCAACGGCGCGCTCTTTACCGTGGAATATGACGAGATGGTGATCGTCAAGGACATCGAGATGTTCAGTCTCTGCGAGCACCACATGTTGCCCTTTTTCGGCAAGGTCCACGTCGCCTACATTCCCAACGGCAAGGTCATCGGGCTCAGCAAGATTCCTCGCCTGGTTGAGGTTTTCGCCCGCCGCCTGCAAGTGCAGGAACGCCTGACCACCCAGATCGCCGAAACCATTCAGGACGTCATCCAGCCGCTCGGCGTGGGCGTGGTGATCGAGGCCCGCCATCTCTGCATGATGATGCGCGGCGTCGAAAAACAGCACTCCGCGGCGGTCACCTCAGCCATGCTCGGCGCCTTCCGCGACCTCGATACCCGCAGCGAATTCCTCTCGCTCATCCGCGAGCGGCCGGCCAATGGCGTCTAGCGTCCTGAATCAGGCGGGTGGCCCATTCAAGCGCCGCAGTTGCGCTTGAGTGGGGCAGTTTTCCGTCGATGAACCAACTACTGCCCTGAATCAGAGAGCCCCCTCTGCCGTCGAATCTACAGCGCGCCGCCCGTCGGGGTCAGCACCAGCTCGGAGAGGGTGGCGTTCTCGGGCAGCAGGATAGCCGCCAGCACGGCCTGGGCGACCGCCTGCGGCGAGATCATTTTGTGCCGTGGAGCATCCGGCCAAATCTGCTCCCAGATGGCCGTGTCGGTGGCGCCGGGCATCAGCGCGATCACCCGGATTTGCCTTGGCCGCAGCTCCTCGCGCAGAGTTTGGGTAAAGCCCAGAGCGCCGTGCTTCGACGCCGTATACGCCGCCATCCCTGGAAATATCGTCCGCGCGGCCACCGAAAGGTTATTGACGATCGTGCCGCCCCTGCCCATCACCACCAGCGCCGCCCGCGTCACCAGAAAAAGCCCGGTCAGATTGGTCGCAATCACCTCCTGCCATTCGGCCAGAGGCAAGTTGGCAATTTCGCGGCTGGGATGCGCCAGTCCCGCATTGTTCACCAGGATGTCGAGGCGGCCGAAGCGCTCGCCGATCACGCCGAACAGCCGCTCCACGGAATGCGGGTCGCGAACGTCGCAGTGAATCGCCCGCGCTCGCGGCAGCCGGGAGACAGCCGCCTGCGGCGCGCGCTCGTCGCGTCCGCTGATAACCACCGCAGCCCCGGCTCCACAGAGAGCTTCGGCTATGGCAAAGCCAATGCCACGGTTTCCGCCGGTCACCAGCGCCACTTTACCGGCCAAAGGAGCCGTGCCCGAACCGTCCGCTGGCTTCGGGCGCGAGCCCGCCTTCTTGCCCGCGCTGGCGCTCTTCGTGCTTCGAGTGCTCTTGCCCGTCATGGATGGCAGCATACACCAACCAATGAACCGCGCAAGAGCAGGGAAGCCTGGCGACTAAGTTGAGCAGGGAAGCTTGCTACAGCGTTTCAAAGATAGTGCTTTGAAGGGGCATGGCTTAAGCCATTGCGGGTGCCCCATTCAAGCGCCGTAGTTGCGCTTGAGTGGGGTAGTTTCTTCCACCCCCATCCTCGCACGAACCACGCCCGAGAGTTGTCATTCTGAGCGAAGCCGGGGTCCCCGGCAACGGCCGCTTTTGCCGTCACTGGGGCGGCGAAGCGAAGGGTCTACTGGCTGCTGAAAACCGTTCTTCCAAGTTGTCATTCTGAGCGACCGCAGGGAGCGAAGAATCCCTGCGCGGCCTGGAACCGCAGTGCCGCCTCAGGCTTCCGGCGGCAAATTTCCTGCCTGGAACCAGCCCGCGCAGCGGGCGCGAGACGGTAGCCCCAGGGCCGGGGTCCCCGATACGCGCGCTGTTCGCGTATCGGGGTGGAGGCGTAAGCCTGGGTACGCATGGGTTCGAGCACCCAGCCCGCACAGCGGGCGCAAGACGGTAGCCTCCGGCGTAACCGCGTGCCCCACGTCCCGCCCCCGTTGCGTCTGCGACGGGTTTTGCACGCATGAAAAGGGAAGACCCCGTTCCCGAGCTCTGATCTATACTGTGTCTGCCATGAACGACTCCATTGCCAGCCAGTTCCTAGAGCTTTCCGCCGGCCGCCTTGAGTTGCTCTCGTCGCGCATCGACGATTGCCTCGGACGCCTCACCCATGACCAGCTTTGGTGGCGCTCCGCCGAAGCCCAGAACTCCGTCGCCAACCTTGTGCTGCATCTGTGCGGCAACGTCAGCCAGCTTACAGCGACGCTTGCCAACCAGCCTGATGCCCGAGACCGCGACCAGGAGTTCGCCGCGCGTCTCAACCTGACGACCGCCGAGCTGCGTGAGCAACTGAAGGCGACGACCACCGCAGCGCTGGCGACCCTCCGCAGCCTGCCCGTGACACGCCTCGGGGAAGTCATTCACATCCAGGTCTACGATCGCCCGGTCATGATGGTCATCTACTTGATGGTCAGTCACTTTGCGGAACATACCGGGCAGATCATCTATGCCACCAAGCTGATGACCAGCCAGGACCTGGGTTACTTCGCCCACCTAAGCAAGCCCAAAGCCAAGGGTTGAGATTCTTTCGTAGTGGGTCAATTTGCATTTCTCGTCACGACGGGTGCCCCATTCAAGCGCTGTAGTTGCGCTTGAGTGGGGTAGTTTCTTCCACTCCGCTCCTCGCACGAACCACGCCCGAGAGGTGTCATCCTGGCTATAGCAACGTCCCTGGTCGTCATTCTGAGCGAGCGCAGGGAGCGAAGTTGAGGCGTTGAAGCGGCGTCTGAGCCGCTTGCCGATAGCCTGAACGAAGCGAAGGAACCTGGAATCCCATCACGGCCCGAAACAGCATCGCCGTCTCAGGCGGGTGCCCCATTCAAGCGCTGTAGTTGCGCTTGAGTGGGGTAGTTTCTTCCACTCCGCTCCGCACGCCCGAATCACGCCGCTCCATATTGCCCTGTATCCGCCCGCCAATCTGGTGTAAGCTCCTGAATACAATGGCGAACTCCGAAGCAGCCAGCAAACCGGCGGGACGCCCTTCGTCCCTCGTGGACACCCGCGTCATCTACTGCGGCGACAATCTGGAGCAGTTAAAGAAACTGCCGGACGCCTCTGTTGACCTGATCTACATCGATCCGCCTTTCAACTCCAACCGCAATTACGAGGTGTTCTGGGGCGAGACCAAAGAAAAGCGCTCCTTCGAAGACCGCCACGAGTCCACCCAAGCCTACATTGAGTTCATGCGCCCTCGCTGCGTGGAACTGGGACGGGTGCTGAAGAAGACGGGCAGCTTCTACTATCACTGCGACTGGCACGCCAGCCATTACGTCAAGGTGATGCTCGATAGGATTTTCGGCGAGAACAACTTTCAGAACGAGATTGTCTGGAAGCGGAGTAGCGCCCACAGTGATTCGGTTCGGTATGGGGCAAATCACGACACTATTTTCTTTCGGAAATATGTACTTTACGCAACTCTGAATCCTAAGACTTTGGTGCTGCCGCTAAGACTGCCGTCTATTTCGGCCAGCCTTCAGGTGGCTTCTTCTTGACAAGCGATTGCCTGACGGCGGTCTGCCACTTGCCACCGAGTTTTAGCGCATCCGGTTTCGGGCCTGTTTTGGCTTTCGGCTTTTGTGGTACGGGTTTCTTGTTCATGTTTTAAGCCCTAATTAACTGACAATCCTGCATCATGGAGTTTGCATATAAGCTCAGTCTTTTTTCGTGATGTTTCTTGATAGTCAGTAAGTAATGCACAAAATTTTTCCCAATTCATATCACCAGGCGTAAGCTGTCCTAGCGGTCGGCGTAATCCTGCATTCGACTGCCCCAGCGTAACAACATTCTTTGTCACATCGAACACAAAAATATTTGGTTCTTTTAGAGCTTCACTAAAAGCAGCCCACTGTTTGCCCAAATTTGTCATTACTGACTCAAGCGCCAAAAGATGTTCTTTTGCTTCGTTAAATTGTTCTACTACATTCCACTTTGCAGCTTTTTCGGCTTCGTCACTCATAAAGTATCCTTGCATTAGAATACCCTCCTGTAATTAGCAGGAGAGTGTTACGCGCTGCTTATTCTTTGCTAGGACGCAACTCTTTTGCTGGGAAAATTCTAGAACGCTTCCACTTCAAATCAGCTATAAACTTTGCAGCGACCGCATCAAACCGCTCATTGGTGGTGGCTTCTGTTCCTGTGCAGAGCAAAAGATCGCGGCCGTGAGCCAAAAAGAACTCGCAAAGGTCTTCCTGCTCTGAAAAGAAACGGAAATTCTGACCGCCCCACGTTCCGTTATCCCGCAACCAATGAACGTAGCTTTCACCACCAACACCCTGAACACGACTCTTAGCTACTGACAAAAGTTGAACCATTGCCAACTTAACAGTTTCTAGTGACTCCGTACCGCAATGCAGTTGATCTGCAACAAACTGAGACAATATGCCTACTCCAACTATTTCATGTGGAGCTGTCATGCGACGTACTACGTTGCAGTCAATGCTCCACGATCCTACTTTGCTTTCGCGCGGCGGCTTCATCGCCACCAACAATTTCATCGGTATGCTGTCTTGGTTGGGGTATATTGAAAACTCTTTGTTATAAAGACCCCCCATGATGGCACTGAGCTGCGCGCCAACTGCTTCAAAATCTTGCGGAATACCGGAGTTTATTGCGTCAAAAATCCGCTCAATAGCTGTATCCATGAGGTGCCCGTTGCAGCATGAGCCCGTAATCATCGCTGGTTGTGTAGGGTGCTTAGGAATTTTATGCACTCTACGCTTCATTTCCCCGACACCTTCTTCCGTGTCTGCTCCAAAAGCAACTCCACCGTCAAAGAACATGCCTGCCGCGATTGTCATACGCTTCCTCTCTGGAAGCCGCTGCGGTTTGAGCTGGGGCCAAGGCTTTGGCCGTGGGATAATAATTCGCGGCTTCGTGGGATTAGGAATCATAGTTCACCTCCAGCCCTTGCGTAAAGTACATATTTCCGTACATAAATAAAGACTATGGTATTTTAAGGCGATTAGCTTGTGAACGGCGCTCTGCTATTCGTCTTTTTAGTACGTTGAAATTGTACTCGAATCCTTCGTCGGAAATAGAGCTTGGCATCCATTCATACAGATTACGCAAATTTTCATCCAGAAAATTCTGGTCTGCTTCAATCTGTTTAATCTCATCTTGTCCGATCTCTGATACCGGCCAATCTCCGCTATTCCTGATCGTCAAGATGTTGCTTGAACCGCCGCAGCCAGGAACGGATGCTTTTGTGCGTCGAATAGCGTTGATCATGGCAAACGCACCTTCAGTTGTTAGCGAAAATTTTTGGTAGAAGGGGTCGAAAAGCGTGCGTGCAGCATCTCTTCCAATCCCAATTACTGCATATCTATCAATTGGTGTAATGTCTTTGCCAGTCAAGTGATAGACGGTGGTTCGGTATTCATACTCTGCTTTGAAAAGGTGGTGCATGTCACGCCGCACGGCCACTAAAAGTTCTGTCAAAATTGCTTCTTCTTGGGGCTTCTGCTGTTCTCGCTCGTATGCAGTTTGATATGCCCCACAAAGTAGGTTAAAGCATTCATCTGGTGATGGCTTAATGTCTACGGGGTTGTGAAGTAAGCCAGTTGCCTTTTTTACACTTTCGATGATTTCACGCACGAAATAAGGACTTCCGGCATACGTCAAATAAAGGTCAACATTGTGGTGTATGTCTAGTATCTTGCTCTCGTAAGCCTTAGAAAAGTCTGAATAGGTAATCTCAGTATCGGCTCCGAGTAGCACTCCATCATTGCAAATGAACGCTGCCGCAATCGTCATTGCTTTCGCTTCCTTTGGTTTCTTATCCAAAGGAATATACTTATGTAATGGCTGAAAAGGAATTGGCTTTTTGGCATGATGCAGAAAGGATGGGCGCTCTCCCGGTCTGAGAGGACGTTTGCACGCTATCTGATCTGAATATCTAGCTGAAGTGCTCAAGATTGTCCGCGCCTTTCAATTCATTAGCTTGCGTAAAGTACATATTTCCGTTTTCTTTTACACAGGCGGTGCCAATAAGTGGACGTGGAACAAGCAGTACACGGCGTACGACGATGAATATCTGCAACAGAATTACCGTTACAAAGACCCTGCGACGGGGCGTCCGTTCCGGGTTTCAGACATGACGGCGAACAAGCCGGGCGGCGACGTATCGTATGAGTGGACAAGTCCTGAGGGGAAAAAGGTCAAACCATACAAAGGGCGATACTGGGCTTACTCCAAAGAAAAGATGAAGCGGATGGAGGAGGATGGCCTTATTTACTACCGGACTACCGGGATGCCAATGCTTAAGCATTATCGCGACGAGATGCCCGGCGTTCCACTCCAGACATTCTGGGACGACATTAAGCCCGTCATTTCGGGCAGCGATGAGCGATTGGGTTTTCCAACGCAGAAACCCCTGCCGTTACTCGAACGCATCATCAAAGCCTCATCTAACGAGAACGACATCGTCCTCGACGCTTTCTGCGGATGCGGCACCGCCCTCGTCGCCGCGCAGAACCTTGGCCGCCAATGGATCGGCATTGACGTATCGCCCACCGCTTGCCGCGTCATGGCCAAGCGACTGCGGGACATCTGCCGGCTGCGCGAAGACGAGAACTACTGGCGTCACGGCAAGGGCTTTGTCGTCCGCGACCTGCCATGGACGGAAAAGCAGCTTCGCGCCATCCCGCCCTTCGAGTTCGAGAATTGGGCCGTCATCGCCCTCGGCGGCATTCCCAACAAAGTCCAGGTCGGAGACATGGGCATCGATGGTCGTATCTATCCCGTTTCCGCCATGCCGGAAAGAACCGGCAAAGCCGCCGGCGAACTGGATTTTATGGACAACTGGTATCCCATTCAGGTCAAGCAGCAAGACAAGGTTGGACGGCCCGACATCGACAAGTTCGAAGCCGCCATGCTTCGCGCCCGGCGAGAGAAAGGATACTTTGTCGGCTTCGACTTCTCCCACGATGCCATCCACGAGATCAGCGCATTCTTTAAGCGCGAGCATGTCAACATCATCCCGCTGACCGTGCGCGAAATCCTGGACGAAGAGATCGCCCGGAAACTGGTTTGACCGCTTCGGTCTCCCTGAAGCGGTCAGATTCCAAATGTTCGCCGATCAATGAATCTTAGCAGGCTGCTGGAAAACTCTTCTCCGAGGGTGTCATCCTGAGCGTTGCGAAGGATCTGCTGTTTCGGCGTGCCTGGAGGTAAGCCGGGTGCACAATTTCAAGCCTGCTGCTTTGTTTGCGCGGCGGCGATCACTCGGAATACATGAACGTTGATCAGCAGAGAAGAGAGCCGGTGCAAGTCGGCTCCGAGTTCGTGTCAGGGATTTCGGGCTCCGTAAATGACGAACGGTTCCGCCTAACGATCGGGCGTGCCGAGTCAGCCTTATTACTTAACAGAATATCTATTATCGGACGTAAACTCCTTCGGCAACGCATTATCGGACATCAATTGCGTTTCTCTTAACATCGATTTACGTCGAACTAGAGATCCTGCCAGCCACTGCGCAGCGCCGTAGTATAAGCCCATAACCTATTCAAAGATAACGGATTGTTGCAAGCTACGTTCAAACTGATGGCGAGAGCAAGTTTTGCAGTTCTTCGCCAAATGCATGCCACTCAGCCAGCCGTTCCGCAGTCGCTTCGACCAGTTGTAACTTGTTCTGAAAGAAGCGCTTGCCGCCTCGTTCTACCAGCACCCCCAGGACCGCGCCGAGTCGCCATCCCGGTGCGCCGATCATCTGCAAGCCGGCTGGAGTCGCCTGCAACAGCGCCATGCAATTTCCTTTGACAACCGCAACTGTGCCCGGAAACTGTTCAGGAGATTCGACTTCGAAGCCAGCTAGGTAGATGTTCTGAAGCTGTTTGGCAGGATCAGGCATAGCATTCCTTGCCTTGGAAATCGAAATCCGCAAGCGCAAGATCTCAAGAATTGGGTGGGCGCGAAGGCCCCTCGCGCAAGCGCAAACTGGGGTATCCACAATGCTAAATCCACTACATTAATTACAGTATCGTAACCTATTGTTGCTGAGCGTCTTACATGGCAAACAGCAGTAGTGAACCAAAATGGTCACTATTGTGAATCTAATACATTATCTTATATATGATAACGCATTGTAGTTTCACATCTTATACCGACCTGTATCTTCGTCGTTGAGACCTTCCAGCCACTTCCGCAGCTCTTCGCTGCTGGCCTTGTCGGCGGTCGCACCGGCCACCTTGGAATTGCGCAGCACCAGTTCGTCGACGAAGATCGGGCAATCCATTCGCAATGCCAGGGCAAGGGCATCGGAAGGCCGCGAATCGATGCTGATTAAATCGCCATTGCGCTCAGCCCAGATGACGGCGTAAAAGGTGTCGTCGCGCAGGTCGGTTACCACGATTTTGCGAAGGTGCGCGCCGAAGCCCATGAGGACATTCTTCAGCAAATCGTGCGTCATCGGCCGGGGAGTGCTAACCTTCTCAATTTCCAGGGCGATCGCGTTGGCCTCGTAGACGCCCACCCAGATTGGAAGCACCATGTCGCTACCGACATCTTTAAGCACCACGATCGGCATATTGGTAGTCGGATCCATCATCAATCCGCGAATCTTCATTTCGACTTCCATGGAGCCTCCTCAGTGAAATCCGTCAACTTCCGACGCTAACTCATTCGCTAGAGCTTATTTCATAAACCTATCGCAGAAAACAGGGTTAATTCCCTCGGGGGTGAAAGCCCACATTTTTTCTGGCTTTGGACGGCATGGCTAAAAAGAGGCTGCTGAAAAAGTTGTTTTTAAGGTGTCATCCTGAGCGCAGCGAAGAATCTGCTGTTCGCGCGTGCTGAAAATAAAGCAGATCCTTCGGTTGCGCAAAACCGGCGCAACCTCAGGATGACACTCCTCCGAGTTTTTCAGCAGCCTGTAAAGCCATGCCCCTTCAAAACAGCAATTATCAAACACGCTCTAATACGATGCTAACGGTCACGCCCCTGGAGACAACATCTCGCCAACTAAACTATTCGGCAGGGTGCGAGTAACCAGCACGCGCGCATAGTCTCCGAGTCGTGGCGCCATCATGCCCGCGGGAACGGTAAAATTCAAGATCTTGTTCTGCGAGGTGCGACCGATCAGTTGCGACCTGGCTAAATTCGATCCTTCAACCATAACTTCAATATTTTCGTTTAAGTGCATCTTAAAGCAAATATTTTGAATCTCTCTTTGCTTAGCGTTCAAAGCCTGCAAACGGCGCCACTTCTCCTCCTCGGAGATGCCGTCGGCGTATTTCAACGCGGGAGTGTTCGGGCGGGCGGAGTATTTAAAGGAGAAGATTCCATCATATCCTACCTCGTCGAGCAGCGAAAGCGTCTCTTCGAACTCGGCCTCGGTTTCGCCGGGAAAGCCGACGATCACGTCGGTAGTGATGGAAATCCGGCGGTGCTTTGCCGCTTTGATCCAAGCGATGCGGTCGAGGTATTGCACGCGCGTGTATTCGCGGGACATGCTCCCGAGCACGCGGTTTGATCCGCTCTGCACCGGCAAGTGAACGTGATCGCAGAGCGTCGGAACGGCATCGATGGCCTCGACGATGTCGCGGCTGAAATCTCGCGGGTGGGAAGTGGTAAAGCGCACGCGACGGATACCTGGAATCTCACCGATGGCTACAAGCAATTCGGCAAAGCTCTTTGTTTCAGCAGGATCGCGATAAGAGTTAACGTTTTGCCCGAGCAATTGAATTTCCGTGTAACCAGACCTCGGCCATCGCTCGGGCTTCCTTCAGTACGGACCCGGAGGTGCGGCTGCGCTCTTTGCCCCGCGTATAAGGCACGACGCAATAGGCGCAGAACTTGTCGCAGCCTTCGATGATGGTGATGTACCCGCGATGCGGATTGGAGCGAACGGTAAACTCGGTCTCAAAGGTCACGCCGCTCTGGCGGTCGTCGAGTCCGCTGGCGCGCTCTCCAGCCTCAATCTGCAGCAGCATCTGCGGCAGATTGCGGTAACTGGCGGAGCCTGCCACCAGCGAGACGTGCGGAGCGCGTTGGAATATCTTTTCCCCTTCCTGCTGGGCGACACAGCCAATCACGGCGAACTTCTTGCCCTGTTCACGGAGCTTCTTGAAATCGGCCAGGCGATGGAAGACCTTCTGCTCAGCCTTGTCACGAATGGAGCAGGTATTGTAAAAGATCAGATCGGCCTTCTCGATCGAATCGACTCGGCGGTATCCCTCGGAGATGAGCGTGCCGATGACCTTCTCGGAGTCGTGAACGTTCATCTGGCATCCGAAGGTCTCGATAAAGAAAGTCTTCTGGCCTGAGCTCACTACTCACGTCTCCTAGTAAGGCGTTAACCTCAAGTATACCCGACCGACCCAGACCGTGCCGAGAGCGGCAATAACCTAAGAAACTCTGAACAAGTCTGGTTAGAAGAACCGAGGTCCCTCAGAGGCTAAAGCCTCATTAGGGTTTGCTGGTCTTACGTACGGGCTGAAGCCCGTACCCTTCAAAACCCTTTGCCGGTTCAGAGTTTCCCTAATTCGCAATCCGCGGCAGGCGCAAGTTGAGAACCGAAACCTCGGTTTGGCAAGGGCCTTCGAAGTCGCGTCGGCGCCGGCGCTCACTTCCTCAACCGCAGCTAGTTCCCTTCTCGCCCCGCACCAATTTGAGAAATTCCTGATGGACGCGGGCATCGCCAGAGAGTTCCGGGTGAAAGGTGGCGGCCATCTTTTTGCCCTGACGTACCAGCACAGCGTAGCCGTCGCGTTCGGCCAGTACTTCAACGCCCGGTCCGGTGCGCTCGATGCGCGGAGCGCGAATGTAGACCTGCTCGACCGGGCCTCCCGGGAGCCGTATGGGTCCGTTGATGATGGTGGAATCGATCTGGCGCCCGTAAGCGTTGCGACGCACCGTGATGTCGATCGCGCCCAGTCCTTTTTGCGGGGGGTTCTCGACCTCGGTGGCGAGCAGAATGGCTCCGGCGCAGGTTCCGAAGGCTGGCTTGGAGCGCACAAACTCGCCCAGCTCTTGAAAGCCCTGCTCGCCCAGCAGACGCAGGATGGTCGACGACTCGCCACCCGGAAGCACCAAGCCATCGATTTCGTGCAGTTGTTCAGGCTTGCGGACCAGTACGACTTCAGCGCCCAGCTCTTCGAGCCGGCGGCGATGCGCGTCGAAATCGCCCTGCAGCGCAAGCACGCCAATTTTCATGAAATCATTTTAGCTGAATCGGGAAGGCACAGGCCGGGCTCACGTTGTGCAGCGACCGCCTAAGAACAATGGAAACGGATTGCCCTGCTGCGGTGAATCCCATTTTTTGTGATTCGGAATCCTCTTTTCTCGGGTAAGCTGCTAGCAAGCCGGAGAGAGAGATTTATGGACCTTGCCAGGAAGATTGGCATACTTGCACTTGTCGCTCTTTTGTCCATCCAAGCGGGCACCGGAATTCCTCTACCCAACATGCCGAAGCTACCCAACCCCGGCGCCGGCGGAAAGTCGAAGAACATGCCTCCAGGTGTTCTCGCCATGTTCGCGATAGAAGAGGCGGAGTATTGCGAGCAACGACCGGGCGACTTTAGAAAGACTTGCAGTCAGGAGTTCCGAGCGAATTTACGATGGCGGCCGGTGCGCATAACGCCCGCGGGCGATACGGCGTTCCTGGTGGAAAACCGCAATGCGAGGGCCTGCAAGTCGACGGGTTGCGCCCTGTTCATTTTCTTCCAGCAGCCTAGCCGGGAATTCGTGCAGATTCTGGGGACGGAAGGCGAAGTGGGATCGATCAAGAAAATTAGAGTCCTGAAGGGCGTAACCAACGAGCACTACGACATTGAGAAGTCCTGGGTTCGCGGCAAGACCAGGGAGGTTTATCGCTGGGACGGTTTGCGGTATTCCTCGCGGTAGCGTTTCGAAAAGGATAGCGAGAAGCGATAGTAGAGGAGGTCGATTGACTTTTTCAGCAGCCTGTAAAGCCATGCCCCTGCAAAGCACTATTTTACAAACACGCTGAGGTAAACCCGGCCGCGATGAGTGCAGGCGTGGACAACCGCAATGGGCGGAAGCGTAGAGCACAAGGGCTGGCAATCATGGTTCACGCTCATCGCGGGTGTTCCGGGTCTTGCCCGGTCTTGAGAGCAAATTCTTTACCTCAGGGGCTGACGCCCGCTTTCTACTTGGCTGGGTGCGGCTCGGCTGAAGCCGAGCCCCTTCAAAACCGCGAAACACATATGCGGCGAACTTCTGGCTCAGGCCGCTGGAGAGTAATCTGAAGGGTGATGAAGATACTGATTGCTTCTTCCAATGCGGGAAAGCTGCGAGATTTTTCCGGCGCGGCTTCCCTCTTCAAGGTTGAATTCGAGCTGATCCCCAACTTCAGGCAACTGCCGGAGGCGGTAGAGGACGGGATGACGTTCGCGGAAAACGCCCGCAAGAAATCGGAGCACTACAGCCGGTGGGTCGCCGACCAGTGGGTTCTGGCGGACGATTCCGGGATCGAAGCGGAGGCGCTCGGAGGAGCACCGGGAGTTTACTCCGCTCGCTACGCCGCGTTGGATACGGCCGCGCCTGGAAACAGCAACGACGAAAAAAATAACGCCCGTTTGTTGCGCGAAATGGCCGGAATAGAGGACGCGCGCCGCGGGGTGCGATTCGTTTCCGTGATCTCGGTGGCGAAGAACGGGCAAGAGGTCGCGAGCTTCAGGGGCGAAGCCCAGGGCGTGCTGCTGCGCGCGCCGCGGGGACACAATGGATTCGGCTACGATCCCCTATTCTGGTTCGCGCCGCTGGCGAAGACTTTTGCCGAGCTTACGGTGGAGGAAAAGGCGGCGGTGAGCCACCGGGGCAACGCGATCAGGCAATTCCTGGAGTGGTGCCGAGGGCAGCGCGGCGGCTGAGAAGCGGAGCGGACTGTCCGGATTGTGACGGGGAACACGCGGTCATATACCGTTCGCCACAATCAGAAGCGTACTATTTGGTGTATAGGTGTTGAGGGTGCTTTGTGCCTGCCGGTTCAGGCGCAAAGCACAGGCAGCGGTGGGCGAAGATCCGTATCCGGCACGGCCGGAATCAGCGGCGTCACATTCGGGGCTTGACTCCAGAGCTTAGTCTTTGGATAATCTTTAGCACTCTCGTCGTTAGTTAGCTCATAGCAATTAAGGAGCAATCTGTGGCATCACCAGTCGCAGCCAGTCAGGCTCGTATTCCCGCGGGCGTACCATCTTTGCGGGCGGGCGAAGGTAACTCTTTTCTGTGGCGCCGTTTGCACTCGCTGACCGGAATCGTGCCCATCGGCTCGTTTCTAGTCGAGCATTTCATTTCCAAAAGCAATCTTTGTGTCGGCTAGCAAAATCAATGTAGGAAGGAAAGCGTCATGCAATTCCTGTCGAGCAGTGTGGGACGTAAGGTGCTGATGGCGATCACGGGCTTCTTCATGTTGTTCTTCGTCACAGTGCACCTGATGGGGAACTCCTCGGTCTTTATCGGCCCAAGCGCATTGAACACATACGCCGAGAAGTTGCACAGCCTGGGCATACTGGTCTGGATCTTTCGCGGCTTCATGTTCCTGATGTTGGCGGTGCATGTTTTTTTCGGCACCACCCTGACCCTGGAGAACAGCGCGGCGAACCCGTCGAAGTACGCCAAGAGTAGAAAGCTCAAGGCCACTTTCGCAAGTCAGACAATGATCTGGACGGGAGTCCTGCTCCTCGCCTTCCTCGTCTACCACCTCCTACAGTTTACGTTCCGCATCACGCCGGACATTCTGCCGGCCGCGGTCGCCAACCGCCCCGGCGACGTTTACGGGATGTTGCTCGGCAGCTTCCGGATCACCACTATCTCTTTGGTTTACGTGGCAGCCATGGTGACCTTATTCTTTCATTTGAGCCACGGGATCCAGAGTTTTTTCCAGACCGTCGGGTGCAGCAATGACAATACGCTTCCAAAGGTGACGATGGTCGGCAAGCTGATCAGCGTGCTTTTCCTGGTGGGTTACAGCGCCATTCCGGTGTTCATCCTCGCCGGCATTTTGAAAAAATAGGGGGTTCCAGTTGATACTCGATGGAAAATGTCCGACAGGACCGATTGAAAAAACATGGGACAAGCACCGGTTCGACATGAAGCTGGTAAACCCGTCGAACAAGCGGAAGTACAAGATCCTGGTGGTGGGTACGGGCCTTGCCGGCGCCTCCGCCGCCGCATCGTTGGGCGAGCTTGGATACAACGTGGAGTCTTTCTGCTACCAGGATAGCCCTCGACGCGCGCACAGCATCGCCGCGCAGGGGGGTATCAACGCCGCCAAGAACTATCCGAACGACGGCGACAGCATTATGCGTCTTTATTACGACACCATCAAGGGAGGCGACTTCCGCTCCCGTGAGGCCGACGTGTGGCGGCTCGCCCAAGTGAGCAACGGGATCATCGACCAGTGCGTGGCTCAGGGAGTTCCTTTCGCCCGTGATTACGCCGGGTACCTGGACACCCGATCTTTCGGCGGCGCCCAGGTGTCCCGCACTTTTTACGCGCGCGGGCAGACGGGGCAGCAGCTATTGCTCGGCGCCTACTCGGCGCTCTCCCGCCAGATCAGGCTGAAGACGGTGAAGTTGTTCCCCCGGACCGAGATGCTCGACCTGATCCTCATCGACGGAGAGGCCAAGGGGATCACGATTCGCGACCTGGTCACCGGAGAAATCCGAGTCCACGTAGGAGATGCCGTCCTACTTTGCACCGGCGGGTACGCGAACGTATTCAACCTTTCCACGAACGCCAGGGGTTGCAGCGTCAGCGCAATCTGGAAGGCCTACCGGAAGGGCGCCTTCTTCGCCAACCCCTGCTTCACGCAGATCCATCCGACCTGCATCCCGCAGGCTGGCGACTACCAGTCTAAGCTGACGCTCATGTCGGAATCTCTCCGCAACGACGGCAGAATCTGGGTCCCGAAGAACAAGGGAGATAAACGGGCCCCCAACGACATACCAGAAGACGATCGCGACTACTACCTCGAGAGGAAGTACCCGAGCTTCGGGAATCTCGCACCTCGTGACATCTCGTCGCGGGCGGCCAAGGAAGTTTGCGACGACGGCCGCGGCGTCGGCCCCGGCGGAAGAGGCGTCTACCTCGATTGCCTCGATTCTATTAAACGTCTTGGTGAACATGTGATTCGGGAAAGGTACGGCAACCTCTTCGAGATGTACGAACGGATCACCGGGGAAGACGGCTACAAGGTGCCGATGAGGATCTACCCGGCGTCCCACTATACGATGGGGGGGCTCTGGGTTGACTACAATCTCATGAGCAATATCCCGGGCCTCTTCGTCTTAGGAGAGGCGAACTTCTCCGTACACGGCGCCAATCGTCTCGGGGCGAGCGCCCTGATGCAGGGTCTGGCCGACGGTTACTTCGTCATACCATACACTGTGGCTCCCTACCTGGCATCCTGCAAGCCGGGGAAGGCGAAGGAAGACCATGCTGAGTGTAAAAAATCGATCGAGGACGTAAAGGCGCATACCAAGAAGCTCCTCTTGATCAACGGGAAGGAGACTCCCGCCGAATTCATGCGGAAGTTGGGAAACGTTACGTGGAACAACATCGGCATGGCGCGGAGCAAAGAGAGCCTCACCGAGGCGCTCGCCAAGATCCCGGAAATCCGGGAGGAATTTTGGAAAAACCTTAAGGTCTCCGGAACCGAACTTGAGGTCAACCAGCAGCTTGAGAATGCCGGTCGAACGATCGACTTCATTGAGTTCGCTGAGCTGCTTTGCCGCGACGCTTTGAACCGCGACGAGTCGTGCGGCGCGCACTTCCGCGTGGAACACCAGCTCCCCGACGGGGAGGCGAAGCGGAACGATGAGAACTTCTCCTACGTAGCCGCCTGGGAGTTCAAGGGGGACGGCGTTCCGCCCGAGCTCCACAAGGAGCCGCTCGAGTTCAACCTGATCAAGCCTGCGGTAAGGAGCTATAAATAATAAAATGAGTGGACACAGCGAAGAAAAGACGAAGACTCTGAATCTGATCGTCTGGAGGCAGGCGGGACCGGACAAACCTGGCCGCTTCGAAACCTATATCGCGAAAAACATAACCGACCACCATTCTTTCCTTGAGATGCTCGACGTGGTAAACGAGGAACTGATAAAGGAAGGCAAGGAGCCGATCGTCTTCGACCATGATTGCCGGGAAGGAATCTGCGGGGTCTGTTCGCAGGTCATCAACGGCGTCCCCCACGGCGGGCACGAACGGACCACTGTCTGCCAGCTCCACATGCGGCTGTTCAAGGACGGCGACACGATCTACATCGAGCCGTGGCGCGCCAGAGCGTTCCCTATCATTAAAGACCTGATGGTGAACCGTGGCGCACTCGACAGGATCATCCAGGCCGGCGGTTACACTTCCGTGCATACAGGCGGGACCCCCGACGCCAACGCGATCCCCATCCCCAGGCCTGACGCCGAATACGCAATGGATGCGGCCGAATGCATCGGATGCGGGGCGTGCGTGGCGGCCTGCCCGAACGGCTCGGCAATGCTGTTCACGGGGGCCAAAGTCTCCCAGTTCGCGGCTCTGCCGCAGGGGCAGGTCGAGGCGGCCGAACGGGTCGCCAACATGCTCAAGGAGATGCAAGACTGCGGCTTCGGAAACTGCTCCAACCACTACGAGTGCCAGGCAGCGTGCCCCAAGGGGATTAGTGTAAAGTTCATCGCCCGTCTTAACAGGGAGTACCTGAAGTCCCTATTTTAAAGGATAGGTAGCATAAACTGCCGGCCGGTTATCAATTTTCTGACGCGGAATCCCGATTCCAATGCATTTGCCACAAACGGGCCGCAGGCGTACGCAGAGCAGGTGAAGTTTCTAACCGGACTTCCCTTCACCTTTTTGCTGGAATTGTTCTTCATCTACATTCCGCTTGCCTACCACGCACTTTACGGGATCTACATCTGGTATCGCGGGGAAGGCAACGTTGCCGAATATCCCTGGATGGGAAACTGGCTTTATACCAGTCATCCTTTGTCGCGCTGTATCTCCTGTTGCTGCTGCATGGAGGCATGCCCGCAATTCAACGAGAAGACGGGGTTCGTCGGGGCGGCGACGATCTCGCAGGTACGGCTGTTCAATACCCATCCCACCGGCAAGGCACTCGAAAGCGAGCGTCTGGCGGCCCTGATGGGCGACGGCGGCATCCAGGAGTGCGGCTACGCACAGAACTGCCTGGAGGTGTGCCCAAAGCAGATTCCGCTGACGACCTCGATTGCCGACGTTGGGCGGCAGGTGATGAAGAAAGCCATCCTCGACTTCTTCAGAACGTAATCGCGTCGCGGTGAGCCGGAAGCCGCCCGCGCGGCTCCGGCTTCCTCTCTTGGCATCGGCGCGGCCTTCGCCAGAGCTCAGGGTTTCGCTCTAGAACACTTTGAGATAAGCACTTAAGTAATGTGATTATTTCGATTTGCGCGAGAAACTCCGGCCAGAATCTTCGATTCCAGGTTACACTTTTAACGTGGCTTTCATCCAAAGAAGTGGGATTAGGGTACGACTTTGCGCTTATTGTCTAGATTCTTTGGCCTGTCGGTAGTCTTTTTTTTGTGCGTGGCGGCTTCCACGAATCTCTTCGCTCTGCATAGCCGCACTCCGGTGAAGCGGCAAAAGGTGACGCGGCGTCACCTGCGCCATGTCTACTGGAATCCGGTGCTCAAGGGCTCGCACGAGTCCATGGTTCGACAAAACGAAGTTATCGACGAGCTGCAACTGCCACGCATCGCCGACGATGAGGAGTTGCTGAGCCTGGAGGTCCGCGACGAACTCGTCGTGGTCACCGATAGCCCCGCATTGCGCATCTCGCCGCGCCTGGACGCCACTCGCCGCTACTGCCGGAGATGGACGCGGGAGTTCCTCGACGATATTTCCGAAGCGTTTTATCGTGAGTTTAAGAAGCCACTCTGGGTCACGTCACTGGTCCGCACCGTCGAGCAACAACATCGGTTGCGGCGGCGCAACGGGAACGCGGCACCCGCCGAGGGCGATATTACCTCCTCGCACCTGGCGGGCATCGCGGTCGATTTTGGCAAGGCACCGATGCTGCCTCGGGAACGGCGATGGTTTGACAAGTACGTGCTGGAGTTACAGCAGCAAGGCTTGGTGGAGGCGGCCGAGGAGCGGCGGCAGGCTTGCTATCACATAATGGTTTCCGACAAGTACGAGGAATGGGCCGCCAGCCGCAAGCAGGAAGAGTTCTTGAAAGAAGAAACCAACTGAACGCCTGAGTTATGATAGAGGGCGATGCGTCACCGCAGGGCGCATCGCCTTTTGTGTCAGGTCCGCAAGCGCGCGGTTGGCGGGCGCAATCCACAGCAACTTCGATTCTCGCCGCCTGACCGATGCGAAGGCAAACCGCCAGGAGCAATAAGCTGAAAGCCAAGGAGGCACGAATGCGAAAAACGATGTTCGCGGCAGTGGGGTTGTGCTTTGCGTTGTCCTGCTTCGCTCAGAGCAAGGGCAATCAACCGCAGGCCGTCATTGAAACCAGCATGGGCAACATCCATTGCACGCTGTTCCCCGACAAGGCGCCCATTGGCGTGGCGAACTTCATCGGACTCGCCACCGGCAAGACAGAGTGGACCGATCCGCGGAGCGGCGCCAAGAAGCAGGGCGTGCCGCTCTACGACGGCACGACATTTCATCGGGTGATTCCGAACTTCATGATTCAGGGCGGCGATCCCAGGGGGAACGGCACGGGTGACCCCGGATACAAATTCAAGAACGAAACCAGCGCCGATCTCAGCTTCGACCGGCCCGGACGCCTGGCGTACGCCAACGCGGGGCCGGATACCAACGGCTCGCAGTTCTTTATCACCGAAGTTCCCTACCCCAGCCTGAATCGCGGGTATACGATCTTCGGACAGTGTGAAGACCTGGCGGTGGTGAAGGCGATTGCGCGGGTTGCTCGCGGACCTCAAGACAAACCCAACACGCCGGTGACGATCAAACACATTCAGATTGTAGAGGCGAAGGCCAAAAAGTAACGGCTTCGTGAAACGCGAGTTGTTCGAACCAACGAACTCCGGCCGAACCAGGACAACCGGTGTCAACATGGCTTCCGGTTGCGCTTCTCCGCCGGAAAGTTGATAGGCTGGTTAGGGCGCCGGTTGGCGCCCACTTACCGGGGGATTGCAGGCACTGCGGTCTCCGACCCATGGAGCTTCAAGAATGGCACGAGAATCGGGAGTATATGCCACGCTGCAAACCAGCGAGGGCACGGTGGTTTGCCGGTTATTCGAAGGCGACGCGCCCAAGACGGTCGCCAATTTTATCGAGCTGGCTGAAGGCAAACGCGAGTGGACTCATCCGGCAACCAAGAAAAAAACGAGCGACAGGCTCTACGATGGCACGATTTTTCATCGGGTCATTCCGAACTTCATGATCCAGGCGGGCGATCCCACGGGCACCGGCTACGGCGGCCCGGGCTACAAGTTTGAGGACGAAACCAAGGGGTCGCCCCACAAGTTCGATAAGCCGGGAAAGCTGGCCATGGCGAATTCCGGCCCCAATACCAACGGTTCGCAATTTTTTATCACGGTCGCGCCCACGCCGTGGCTCACCGGCAATCACACCATCTTCGGTGAAGTGGTGGAGGGCCAGGAGATCGCCGACAAGATCGCGAACGTGGCGCGGGGTCCGCAGGACAAACCGAGAAAAGAAGTTGTCCTGGAGCTGGTAAAGATCGAACGCGTCTGAGGGCGCGCGCATGTGGTTTGCAGTGCAAGCATGGAAGCCGGCCGCGGGGATGAACGAGAGCGGCAAGCTGCTGGTGATGGCGGCGGCGCTGATCGCGTTGTTTCTGCTGGGCCGGTGGATTTCGGCGCGCGCGGAGAGCAGCGCGCATGACCCTACCCTGACCGAGCATGAGGCGCCGCCGACCCACGCCGTTATTCTTCCGCGCGATGCCGTTCCGGACCCAAACGCTCCGATTCATCCGGAGATGGACTTCGGCCCCGTGGTCTTGAAGAAGCTGTATTTCGACACCTTCGACGCCGTCAGCGGCCCGACCGATCCCCTGAGGTTTGCCGACGACCTGACCGTAGAGGTGTACTTCAAGCAGACCGGAGCCCTGTTCGAGAACACGTATACGGTGGCAACGCCTGCCGGCCTCGAGCAACTGCTGCGCGATAAAAAGTGGGACATTCTATACAGCCCGGAAGTCTTTATCGTCAATCGATACGATCTGAAGTTAATTCGCGAGACCATTCTGGAACGTATTGTGGACGATTCCGAGCTACGGCAATCGCCGGCGGTGGGCAGCGACGTGGAGCGGTTTATGGGGTAAGTCGACAGGATCCGCCCGCTGTTTAGTATCGAAAAGAAACTACCCCACGTTAGCCCAACCGCGGGGCGAACGTGGGGCACCGGCTTACAATTCCGTATGGCCGTCAGAGAGAATCAGCATCCGATGATGGCGACCAGCTCCTTTACTGCGTTTCCGCTCTTTTTCAAGGCGGCGCTCTCCTCATCCGTCAGCTTGATTTCGATGATCTGCTCGATGCCGTTGGCTCCCAGTTTTGTCGGCACGCCCATGAACAGGCCGCTGATGCCATACTCGCCTTCGAGGTATGCGGCGCAAGGCAGAATTTTCTTTTTGTCCTTGAGGATGGCCGTGCACATCTCCAGCACCGCGCGTCCGGGAGCATAGAAGGCGCTGCCGGTCTTGAGCAGCTTGACGATTTCGGCGCCGCCGTCACGGGTGCGCTGAACGATCTTGTCCAGCTTTTCCTTCTCGATCAGGGCAGTGACCGGGATGCCGGCGACGGTCGAGTAACGAGTGAGCGGAACCATGGTGTCGCCGTGGCCGCCGAGCACGAAGGCAGTCACGTTTTCGACGCTGACGTTGAGTTCCTGCGCGATGAAGGCGCAGAAACGGGCGCTATCGAGCACCCCGGCCATGCCGATGACGCGATTGCGCGAGAAGCCGCTGAGCTTGTAGGCAGCCTGCGCCATGGCGTCCAGCGGGTTGGAAACGACGATGATGATGGAATTGGGCGAATACTTGACGACATTGCCGACCACATCCTGCATGATCTTGTAGTTGGTGTTCAGCAGGTCGTCGCGACTCATGCCCGGTTTGCGCGGGATACCGGCGGTAATGACGACGATATCGGAGTTGGCGGTATCCGCGTAGTTATTGGTGCCCATAACGAAGGAATCGCTTCCTTCGACCGGCATCGCCTCGAGCAGGTCCAGTCCCTTGCCCTGCGGAATGCCCTCAATGACATCGATCAAGACCACATCGGCCAGCTCTGCGGCGGCGATCCAATGAGCAGAAGTGGCCCCCACATTGCCAGCGCCTACGACGGTTACTTTCTTGCGCATGCGGCTTCCTTTCCACTTTCGCCTCGGGGCGAGATATAAAGCATTTTTAAATTTAGCGGTGCGCCACGCAAAAGACGACGCACCGGTCCAGCAAGAGAATACACAGATTCCGGCAAGCCTGATATCCGGCTTGCCGGGCAGGCCTTAGCGGCCGGCGGATGAGGCGCGAACCTTCATGTTTTCGATCATGCAGGTCGCAAACTCGCTGGTCTTTACCTTGGTTGCGTCTGCCATCAAGCGGGCGAAGTCATAGGTGACCTTCTTCTGCTGGATGGTGCGCTCCAGGCTGTCTTCAATGATCCGGGCGGCTTCGGTCCAACCCATGTGATCGAGCATCATGACGCCGGAGAGGATTACCGAACCGGGATTGATGACGTCTTTGTCCGCGTACTTCGGAGCGGTGCCGTGAGTGGCTTCGAAGATGGCGTACTCGTCGCTGATGTTAGCGCCGGGAGCGATTCCGAGGCCGCCGACCTGGGCGGCGCAGGCGTCGGAGATGTAGTCGCCATTCAGGTTCGGGCACGCCAGCACGGAGTATTCGTCGGCGCGCGTGACTACCTGCTGGAAGATCGAATCGGCAATGCGATCGTTGACCAGGATCTTCAACTTCCAGACTCCCTTGCCGTGGGTGGCATAGATTGCATCCAGCACACCCTTGACTTCGGCGAACAGGGCGCGCCGGAAATCCTCGGACGCGAATTCCAGACCCGGCTCGACCATGGCCGCGTTCTGCTCGACCGAAAGCCCGGGGTTCTTGTCTTTGTTGTCCAGAATCCAGCTCTCACGCTCGGTGACGGTCTGGGCGCGGAACTCCTGGGTCGCCAGTTCGTAGCCCCACTCGCGGAAAGCACCCTCGGTGAACTTCTGGATATTGCCCTTGTGCACCAGGGTTACGGTCTTGAGCTGCTTGGCGATGGCATACTCGATGGCTTTGCGCACCAGACGCTTGGTGCCGGTAATCGAGATGGGTTTAATGCCGATGCCGGAGTCGGTGCGAATCTGTTTTTTGCCGCCGGCGAGCATGACCGAATTCAGATAATCGATCAGCTTCTTGCATTCCGGAGTTCCCTCTTTCCACTCGATGCCGGCATATACGTCTTCGGTGTTCTCGCGGAAGATGACGACATTCATGCGCTCGGGATTCTTCACCGGCGACGGAATGCCCTGGTAGTACTTTACCGGGCGAACGCAGGCGTAGAGATCGAGGATCTGGCGAAGGGCAACGTTCAGAGAACGAAAGCCGCCGCCGATCGGGGTAGTCAACGGGCCTTTGATGCCGACGCGCAGATCGCGGAAAGCCTCGACGGTCTCGTCCGGCAACCAGGTCTTGAATTTTTCCATGGCTTTTTCGCCGGCGAAAACCTCGTACCAGGAAATCTTGCGCTTGCCCTGATAGGCGGTTTCAACCGCGGCGTCAAAGACGCGCACAGAAGCCTTCCAGATGTCGCGGCCGGTTCCATCCCCTTCGATGAAGGGAATGAAGGGCTGGTCTGGAATCACAAGCTTGCCATTGCTGTAAGTAATCGGTTCACCCGTGAACGGCAAGCGAACACCGTTGTACGACGATTTGGACATTTCCACCCTCCGAAATAACGTAAACAACGTGAGTTAAGAGATATCGGCTGAAAATCGCTGCCGCCCCGGACAGCGAGGAGGCGCCACAGTTTCAAAGCAAAGGCCGAGATCTATATGGATTGACCAGAAAATCCGTTGCCACCCAGATTATCAAACTTTATCACCTGAACAGGCAAACTACACCACCAAAATGCGTTCAAAAATTGCCCGGACCGCAATCGTGGTTTTTTCCAGCGCCTCCGGCAACGGCTCCCTGAGTTCGCGGCCTAAAGTTGCGCGCATCAGCTTGCCCATAGCCTCCAGGTCCGGTTCATAGGCGGGCAGCGTCTTCCGCGCCGAGCCGTGGACCATGCGGAGGCAGTGTTCCAGGGTTCGCAGAAACCCGGCGGCGCGGGTAAGCGCGGAGGCTTCGGAACCGCGCAGTACGCCAGCCTCCTTCAGGGCCGCCAGGCGCGCCACAATGTCGGCCGCGGGCACGGCTGCCGACCGTTCAACCGTCAGGGTCGAGGCCAGGAAATCGATGTCGTAGAAGCCGCCCCCATCCCTTCTTGAAATCATGCGCGTTAGCCACGCTTGTTTCCAGGCGCAACCGCATCTCCCGCACTTGCCGGCGAAACGATGGCATGGCGGCAAAGCGCCGGTGCAGCTCCCCGGTAGCCTCAAAAACCTCGGCGGCGATGGCGGGAGAGCCGGCGACGTGGCGCAGCTTGGTGTAGGAAAGCGCTTCCCATGGCTCGGCCTCGCTGCGGAAGTATTGCATGAGGTGCAATGGGGTGGTCGTCACCTCTCCCTGCCTGCCGTGCGGGCGCAGGCGCAAGTCAACGGTGAAGACAATGCCGTCGCTGGTGTAGGAGCTGAGCAGGGTCACAATCGCGGCGGCGGCAGCGGCGGCGCGTTCCGCAGAAGCCTCCTCGCCGCGCACAATCATCAGGTCGGCGTCTGAGAAGACATCAAATTCAGCGGTGCCGAGGCGTCCCAGGGCGAAGACGGCCAGTTCCTCCGGCGCGCCGGAAGCCGACAAGGCCGTGACTATCGCCGCATCGGCGGCGGCGGTCAGCTCGCGCAGGGATTGCCATACCGGTTGCGGGCACAGGAAGTCACGCATACAGCTCCGGATCACCTGGCGCCGGTACCGCGAACGAAGCTCGGCCATCAGAGCCGACTGAGTGCCCGGCGCCGGAGGCTCGGCGGTATCGGTCAGCAACTCGGGTGGGGATTCCACAAATGCCACTTCGACGATGTCTTCCGGATGACGGATCAGGGAATCGGTGACGAGGCGGCTGGCAGCGAGAACAGGCACGGCGCGTTCCACGAGCGATGCGTGCTTCAGCAGCGCCGCGTAACGTCCGTCTTCGCTGATCGACGCACTGATAACACGCAGAAAGTTGCGCCCTGCCCGCGAACCAACGGGCAGGCTGGAGGCGGTGGCAAACAGGTCGGCAGAATCGATCGAAAGGCGCGCCAGAATCTGCGCGTCGCTCTGTTCCGCCCAATGGAGGGGAGCTGCGGAACGATCTTCCGCCGGCGAAGCCGCCGTCCGCTGCACCGTTTTCTGCTGATGAACGATGCGCTCATAGATGACGGCGACGCTTTCCATGTGCTCGCGAACCATCGCGGCGAGCGGCAGCGGTTCGCGATCCGGGGCCTCGTCAACCAGCGAACGCTCGATTGCCTGCAATCGCCATTCGTCAGCGGGCAGAGTATGCGTCTGTTGGCCCAGCCAGATTTGCAGCCGATGTTCCACCTCGCGAAGAAAGGTGTAGGTGGTGCTCAAAATATGGAAGTCGTTGCCGCCGAGGTGTCCCTTATCATGCAGCTTCTGCAGCGAGAACAATGTTCCGCCCGAGTGCAGCCACGGCTCCGCGCCGCCATAGACGCGCTGCAGACACTGCACCAGAAACTCGATATCGCGGATCCCGCCGCGGTCAATCTTGACATCGATGGCCGAGCCCAGCCGCCGGCCGGCCATACCGCGCCGGTAGCGCTTCTTGATCTTATGCAGCGAGTCCAGAGCGGTTTCGATGGCGCGAAAATTGATCTCGCCGCGGTAGACGAACGGCTTCACCCGGCGGATGAAGCGACGCGCCAGTTGCTGGTCTCCGGCCGAGTGGCGGACCTTGATGAGCGCCTGCAACTCCCAATCATGGGCCACTTCGCCGTAATACTGGAGGGCGCGGCTGAGCTGAATCGCGAGCTCGCCTTCGTTGCCGCGCGGGCGCAAGCGCAGATCGATGCGGAATGGCGGACCTTCGGCGGTGATCCGCCCCAACATGTCGGTCAAATCCTGGGCCAGCCGGATAAAGAACTCGCGCCCTGAAATGGAATTGGCTTCGGCATCGCGCCCGTCCTCGAAGAGGTAGAGCAGATCGATGTCGGAGCTGTAGTTCAGCTCGTTGCCGCCGAGCTTGCCGAGCGAGAGCACGCTGAAGCGAGTCGGAGCCAGGCGGTTTTGCTCGTCGTAGTGCTGGGGCGTGCCGTAGCGCTTGCGCAGGTTGGACTCGCAGACCCGCAAAGCCTCTTCGATGAGCACGTCGGTAAGCGCCGAGATTTCCGCCGTGACCTCAGCCAGGGTGGCGATGCCGAGGATGTCGCGCAAGACGATGCGCACGTACTCGCGCCGCTTGAAGCGGGCCAGCAGCAGAGAAGTATCGGCTGCGAATGAGCGAGCGCTGAAGCGGGCGAAGGCGCCGGCAAAGTCTTCGGCCGATTGCACGCGGCCGAGGGAATCTTCGCGCAGCAGCCCCGGCAACAGGTCCGGGTTCTGGATCAGGGTTTCGCCAAGATACTGGCTGTGGGCGAACAGCGCCAGAGCGTAATGCAACAACTGGGGATGCCGCTCCAGGGAACGGATCACCTCGAGCGATCCCGGATAAACCAGACGCTCGAAAAAATTTAGCGCGGCATCCGGATTCGGGGACTCCGCCAGCAAAGACGGCAGGGGAACAAGCAGCGAGGCGGGTACCCGCCGGGCAACGCGCTTGAAATTGGCTTGCGCCTCCTGCGGCGAATGGAAAGGCACGGCGGCCATGGCAGCCGGGTACTCCGACTCTCCAGCGCTTCCAACTTGGGGTTGATCTGCCAAACCCTTCCCTGACCTCAAAGGCTTTCTTTAGCTGAGGATAGCACGCGCCAATGAAAGTCGGAGGGTTTCAGAAAGGGGATGGTCCCAGGAATGGCAACGCCGGGGTCCGCAGCAGGCAAAAAATAGGCCTGGCGGAGTGCCAGGCCCGGAGCGCTGCTTCGGAGATCAATGAGAAAGCTGCTTAAATGTCGTAATACAGGCTGAACTCGTAGGGATGCGGACGCAGCCGCATGGCATCCACTTCCTTTTCGCGCTTGTAGTCGATGTAGGTTGCCAGCAGGTCCTCGGTAAAGACGTCGCCCTTGAGCAGGAACTGGTGATCGGCTTCCAGCGCATCGAGCGCCTCTTCGAGCGAGCCCGGCATCGACGGAACCTGCTTCAACTCCTCCGGTCCGAGATCGTAAATGTCCTTATCGAGCGGCTGGCCCGGATCGATCTTGTTCTCGATCCGTCCAGCCCCGCCATCAGCATGGCGGAAAACGCCAGGTAAGGGTTGCAGCTCGGGTCGGGCGGACGGAATTCGACGCGCTTGGCCTTCGGCGAAGCCGAGTACATCGGAATACGGCAGGCGGCCGAGCGGTTGCGGCGCGAATAGGCCAGATTGACCGGCGCTTCGAAGCCGGGCACCAGGCGCTTGTAGGAGTTCGTGGTCGGGGCGATGATCGCCGACAGCGCCGGGCCGTGCTTGATCAGTCCGCCGATGTACCACAGGCCCAATTGCGAGAAGCCCGCATAGCCGTCGCCGGCAAACAGCGGCTTGCCGCCCTTCCACAGCGACTGGTGGGTGTGCATGCCGCTGCCGTTGTCCTGGAACAGCGGCTTGGGCATGAAGGTGACGGTCTTGCCGTACTGATTGGCCACGTTGCGGACGACGTACTTGTAGAGCATCATGTTGTCGGCCATCTGCAGCAGCGGGTCGAACCGCATGTCGATTTCCGCCTGCCCGCCGGTGGCCACTTCGTGGTGATGGCACTCGACTTCGATGCCGCACTTCTGCATCGTCAGCACCATCTCGGTGCGCAGGTCCTGGTAGTGATCGGTGGGCGGAACCGGGAAATAGCCTTCCTTGTAGCGCGGGCGGTAGCCCAGGTTGTTCTCCTCGCGGCCGGAGTTCCAGCGCCCCTCTTCGGAATCGATGAAGTAGTAGCCCTGGTTTTCGCGCTGATCGAAACGCACGTTGTCGAAGATAAAGAACTCCGCTTCGGGGCCGAAGTAGCAGGTGTCGGCGATGCCGGTGGACGTTCAGGTACATCTGCGCCTTTTTGGCGATGTAACGCGGATCGCGGTCGTAGCGCTGCTTGGTGACCGGATCATGACGTCGGCGATCATCACCAGCGTTGGCACTTCGGTGAACGGATCCAGCTGGTAGGTCGTCGGATCAGGAATCAGCAGCATGTCGCTTTCGTGGATGGCAGCCCAGCCGCGAATCGAGGATCCATCCATGCCGAATCCGTCTTCGAAAACGGCCTCGTCAAGCTCGCCAATCGGATAGGAAACGTGGTGCCAAAGTCCGGGAAGGTCGGTGAATCGGAGGTCCAGAATCTGAACGTTGTTCTTCTTGGCAAAGTCCAGAACGGCTTTCGGATCACCCTTACTATCTGCCATCGATGCTCCTTTTGAGCGGCGTGCCGCGTCAGATGGGGTGGATATCTGCCCGGCGCAGACCTGGAACAACCCTGCGACACGGGGCTTAACCCTATAGATTTAAATGCTTGTCGGCGTCGTAGCGAAACTACACTCTCTACCTGAAGCGAGGATATAGCCCAGCGTTCCAGGACAGGAAATCGATACTTTTTATCGAATCTATAACTTCGCTTTATAGCGTTCTCACCGGGAAACCACTACACTGGCTAGGGTGGTTAGAAATCAGGCACTTCCAGTGAATCTGCAATTGCCTTGCCCGGCTGATCCTGTTAATAGTTAGGCACGGTTCTTTCTGAACTGTGGAAAACGAGGTAACTAGCACGCGCGCTGGCCGGCAAGTTTGACGGCGGGGGGTCGCTTTAGCATCTAGGCTGGAAGCCGAGGCCGATTCTACGCTGGAAGCAGAGGTTGGTAACGATGGATTTCGACCAACTGGAAACGTTCTTAGAGGTCGCGAAGCATCTTAGTTTTTCGCGCGCGGCCGAGAAGCGTTTCCGCACGCAGCCGGCTATTTCCGCGCAAATAAGGGCGCTTGAAGAGGAGATAGGAGCCAGGATTCTGGACCGCACCGGGGGCAAGGTATCGCTGACGGCCCCAGGCAAGGCGTTTCTGAGGTATGCGGAAGAGACGCTGGAAGCCCGCCGCAACATCCTTGCCGAGATGGCGGAAATGGAGCGCGTGCCGCGCGGCGAATTGGTCGTCGCCGCCAACGAGGGCACCTGCCTGCACATTCTCCCCGAGGTTTTTGCCGAGTTCAAGAAGCTCTACCCTGACGTATCGGTCAACGTGAAGCGATCGGAAAGCCCCAAAATCCTGGAAGCGATTATCGAGAACTCCATCGATTTCGGGGTGGTCTCGATGCCGGTCCGGGACAAGCGCCTGACGACGGTGGTGATTCAGCGTGACGAGATTGTCATGATCGCTCCTCGCGGGCATCCTTTGAGCAAGCAGAAGACGGTGACGCTGGAGCAGATCGCCAAATATCCGCTGCTGGTTCCGAAGATCGGCCGCACCCGCGACCTGCTCGAAACTCTGTTCGACGAACGGCGCCTGAAGCCCGACTTCTCCATGGAATTGGACTCCAGCGAACTCACCAAGCGCTTTGTGGGGGCAAACGTGGGCATCGCCTTCATTGCCAAGTCCCATGTGGAAAGCGACGTCCGGGCGGGACTGCTGTGCTCCGCGCAGCTGGCCGATGCCCACATCGCCCGCGACCTGGCGCTGGTGTTCCGCAAGGACAAGGCGCTGAGCCGGGCAGCCCTGGCCTTCATCGAAATCGCGGTGAAGCAGAAATCGCCTCAGTTGGCCGAAGCGCCGAAGTAATTCATCTTCCCGCTTTTCACCTCCCGAAGCCTGCCGGTTTTTGCCCGGCAAGGGCAAAAAGTCGATTGCGCCCAGCGGTATTTTCAATTAGCTTTCAAAACAACGCCGAACGTCCTGTGGTACCGTCGGCTTGCGCTGGAGGAAATAGAAGAATTGGCCAAAGACATGGTCCCCAGAAAAATCTTTCTCACCAAGGGTGTAGGGAAACATAGGGAGCGGCTCGCTTCGTTCGAGCTGGCCCTGCGCGATGCCGGAATCGCCTCCCAAAACCTGGTGCGTGTTTCGTCGATTTTCCCGCCAAATTGCAAGCTGATTACGCGCAAGGAAGGATTGAATTACATAAGCGCGGGCGAAGTGGTCTTTGCCGTGGTCGCCGAGAACTCGACGCGCGAACCACACCGGCTGGTGGCTTCCAGCATCGGCTTGGCGATGCCGGCCGACCGCAGCACTTACGGATACCTGAGCGAGCACCACTCGTTTGGCGAAACCGACCAGGTCGCGGGCGACTACGCCGAAGAGTTGGCGGCGGAGATGCTGGCAACCACGCTGGACGTGGAGTTCGATTCGGACAAGTCGTGGGACGAAAAGAAAGAAGTTTACCGCATGTCGAACAAAATCGTGCGCACGGCAAATATTACGCAATCCGCCGTAGGCGATAAGAAAGGCCTGTGGACAACGGTGATCGCCTCGGCGATCTTGATTTTCGAGTAGGGCAAGTTTCAAGGTTTCAAGTTTCAAAGTTTCGAGTCTTTGGAGACGACTCGTTTTTTGAACTTGGAAGTAGAGAACGAGCGGGCAAATATGGGCCGCCAGCCAAGGGCGAGAAATAAGGCACGAATATGACAAAGAAACAACGTAAGGCACTTGCCTCATGCAGCGACGAATGTATAGGCAAATCGGTGTTCTTTAAGCACAAAGGCAAGAGCGGGCGCTGGCTGGTAGGAACGGTTGAGGACGTGGTTTCGGTCGTCACGTCTGATTACAACCACATGATTCAGCGCATTAAACTGTGTCCAAAGATAGCGCGTAAATGGGAGGTGCATTATGCGTATCGCACTTGCTACTACACGCTGACAAAGAAAACCAGAAAACCTATATGGGGACAGTTCCATGCTTTAGTCTCAGAAAGGTTTTATCGTCAACTCGCTCAGAAAGTAAATCAAAAGGGATGGTTGGGTACGTCAAAGGCATAATGCCGGCGGCTTTTTGCTGTTCCGCCGCAGGCAAACAGGGACCCTCCAAAAGCGCTATTTCCTCAGCCGTTCGAGCACGGCGGCGACGATGAGCGGCAGCCCGACCGTGGCGTCCAGCAAGACTTCGCCGAACTTGCCGCCTTCGGCGGGAGGCACGAACTTTCCCCAGGAAATGGCTTCGCTGTAGGGCGAGCCGGAAAGTCCGCCCCAGAAGGCCGGCTCCGGGCAGATGCGCAGGCCGTAGTGGTAGCGCTTCAAGGGCAGGTCTTCCCCGCCCCGGCGATGGCGCAGCTCTATATAAGGCCCGAACTGCTGCGACCAGTTGCGCGGCACTCCGCCGCCGACGGTGAAAAGGCCGAGGCGTTTTTGCGCCAGCAGGGTTTCGGCGAAGTGGTCGAGGTCGAGGAACGGATCGAAATGGAGCAGCGGACGGCCTTGCCTGGCGCGCTTGCGATTGTGCAAAGCAATGTCGAGGCCAAGCTCGGAGTCGGTGAAGGCCGGCACGAACACAGGCACGTTCTTGGCGAAGGCCGATTTCAAAATGCCGCGCCCCGGCACGTTTTCATCGAGGTACTTGCCGATCTCGCGATTGAGTTTGTACGAGCACATGATGTCGCCGGCGTCCCAGCGGTCGAGAATGCCGGCGACAATGGACTCCACAAAGTTCAAGTTCGTTTCCGGCTCAAGCGTGTCATAGACGCGGTTATAGCCGGCTTCGTAGAGTTCGACGTCGTTCATCTTGGCGTCATAAACGAAGTGCGACTTGCCGGCGGCTTCGACCAGGCCGTGGGCCATCAGGGCGCCCGTCGAAACCAGGGCTTTGACGATTCCCTGCTCGATCAGGTCGGCGACAATCAGGCCCTGTTTGGCGACCGTCATGGCGCCGGCAAGCGTCATGACGACAAAGCACTCCTGATCGCGCGCCATGGCCTCAAGCACGTTAGCCGCTTCTCCTATCTGGCGTCCGGTGAACGCGGTCTTCGCCATGGCGCGCACCAGGTCATCCACTGTGCAGACCGTGGAAAGGTCGAGCGGTTCCAGCGGAACCAGTTGATCGCTGATCGGGTCGTGCAGTTCGCGCTCGATTCCCGAGCCTTCCGCATCGTGTTCAGGAGTGCCGTGCTTCACTGACTCACCTCTATCAATTCGTCGCCGCGTCAACCGCGTGGCAGGAGCAATGTTGTAATGATTGCCCTTTTGCCGAACAGGTAAGACTAAATTGCCATCAGCGGCGGGATCAAGGTGAAATCCAAGCGTACGTGCGCCGAGGCCATTGGACAGCGTGCTGCCGCAATGACTTGCGACATAAAAAAATGTTGTGCCAAGCAGAGCGAACCATTGCGTACAGAGCTTTCGGACTGGACGCTTGTAGGTCTCCGAAGACTCGTTTGCTATGCTAGTGTCGTGTCCCGTAAGTTCGCGAAATATCTCTTGGGGGTGTCATTCTGAACGAGCGCAGCGAGTGAAGAATCCCGGCACGGCATGAGACCGAGATGCAGCCGAAGGATTTTCACCGAATCTCACAGCAATGCGATGAAGGATAGTCCCCAGGGACCCTTCGCTACTCCACCCCAGCAACGGCAAAAGCGGCCGTTGCCGGGGACCCCGGCTACGCTCAGGGTGACATACTTGGAAATTTCATGTATTTTCCGGGACAGCATGCTAGGTAGGCCGGGAAAAGGATTCGCGCAGCGGAGGCCATGTGGCACACGACAAGTTTCAGGCCGCACTGGTGCAGATGGCGTGCGGCGCTGAGCCGCAGGAGAATCTTGAGCGGGCCGTGGCACAGGTGCGCGAGGCCGCCAGGCGCGGCGCCGAGGTCATCTGCCTGCCGGAGCTTTTCCTCACCCAATACTTCTGCCAGCGTCAGGATGTGGCGCTGTTCGATCTGGCCGAGACGATTCCGGGGCCGACGACGGCACGCTTTGCTGATCTTTGCCGCGAGCTGCGGGTGACGACCATCGCATCGCTATTCGAGCGGCGCGCACCGGGGCTCTACCATAACACGGTTGCCGTGGTCGGTCCCGATGGTTTGCGGGGCATCTATCGCAAGATGCATATTCCCGATGACCCGCTCTACTTCGAGAAATATTATTTCACCCCGGGCGATCTCGGATTCAAGGCGTTCGACGCGGGCGTGGGGCGCATCGGCACGCTGATTTGCTGGGACCAGTGGTATCCGGAGGGCGCGCGCCTCACGGCCATGCAGGGAGCCGAAGTGCTGTTTTACCCCACGGCTATTGGTTGGCATCCGTCCGAGAAGGCGGAGGTCGGGGAGGCGCAGTACGATGCCTGGCGAACCATCCAGCGCGCGCATGCCATCGCCAATGGTGTTTATGTTGCCGCCGTGAACCGTGTAGGCTATGAGACGGGCGACATCCGCGGCAATCGCGCCGCCGGCGCGGGTCTGGAGTTCTGGGGCGGCTCGTTCCTCTCTGATCCCTTCGGACGCGTGCTGGCCCAGGCATCGCCCGACGGCGAAGAAATTTTGCTGGGGGAGATCGACTCCGCGAAGATCGAAGACGTGCGCCGCAACTGGCCATTTCTCCGCGACCGGCGCATCGACAGTTACGGGCCAATTACAGAGCGCATGATTGACTGGAAATGATGGACCGAGATCGCGACTATCGCATGCCGGCCGAGTGGGAAGCGATGGCGGCTACCTGGTTGGTGTGGCCGCAGAACCGGGCCGACTGGCCCGGCAGATTCGCGCCGATTCCGTTTGTCTACGCGGAGATCGTGCGCAATCTTGCGCGCGCTGGCCGGGTTGAAATCATCGTCAACGACGAGCAGGCCGAAGCCGGCGCACGCCGGACGCTTGAATTCGTCCACGTGATTGAGCCCGGCGGCAGACTGCCGGTCAATCTGCGCTTCCATCGCTGGCCAACCAATCGCGGATGGACGCGCGACTCCGGGCCGATCTTTGTGCGCGACGGAAACGGCGAGCTGGTGATTACAAATTGGCGCTTCAACGGCTGGGTAAAATATCGCAACTGGCAACTGGATGACCAGCTTCCCGACCGGATCGCGCGCTTGCTAGGGATGCCCATGCTTGAACCGGAATGGGTGGCCGAGGGAAGCAAGCGCCGGGTGGTGCTCGAAGGCGGCAGCATCGACGTCAACGGACGCGGACTGCTGCTTTCGACCGAGCAGTGCCTGCTCAGCCGGACGCAGCAACGCAATCCGGGAATGAGCCGCGAAGCGATCGAGCGCGTGCTGGGCCGCTTTCTGGGAGCAAGGAAGGTGGTGTGGCTGGAGCGCGGAATCGCCGGCGACGATACCCATGGGCATGTTGACGACATCGCCCGCTTTGTCTCCGCCAACACAGTTGTGGCCGCAGTCGAACCCGATCCAGCCGACGCCAACCACGAAGCGCTGCGCGAAAATCTCCGGCGCCTGCGGAAAACCACGGATTTGCGCGGACGACCGCTGCGGGTGATTCCCTTACCCATGCCTTCGCCGGTAGTGATCCGCGGCAGGCGCGTGCCGGCAAGTTACGCCAATTTTTACATCTTCAACGGGATTGTTCTGGTTCCCACCTTCAGCCAGCCGAACGATCGCCTCGCCCTCAACACCCTGGCCGACGCGATGCCGAAGCATACGATCATTCCGATTCACTGCGGCGATCTGATCTGGGGGCTGGGCGCGCTGCACTGCCTGACGCAGCAGCAGCCGCTCTAAACAAGAAGAGGCAAGCCCTGCTACACTCAGACAGAGATGGATGATGGACGCCAAAGCCGACGAATCATGGATGGAAGAGGCGCTGCGCCTGGCCCAGCGCTCCGCGGCCGCCGATGAAGTGCCGGTCGGGGCCGTGATCGTGTCGCAGGGCATCATCGTTGGACGCGGATGGAACCGCACGATCGCCGCCTGCGACCCGACCGCACATGCCGAGATCATCGCCCTGCGCGAAGCCGCCACCCACGTTGGAAACTACCGCCTCGCGGACTGCGATCTTTACGTTACTCTCGAGCCGTGCGCCATGTGCGCGGGAGCACTGGTGCACGCTCGCATTCGGCGGCTTGTCTATGGCGCGGCTGACCCGAAGGCTGGAGCGGCCGGCTCGGTGCTCTCGGTTGTCAACCATCCGGCGTTAAACCATCACTTGGAAATCAAGGCGGGAGTACTCGCGGGGCGATGCATGGAAATGCTACAGGCGTTCTTTCGCCAGCGCAGGGCCGAGAATGCGCCGCGCCCGAAACCCGGGCGCGATCTTTAGATCTTCAGCGACGGCATGCCGGACTGTCTGGTTTCCGAGCGAAGAAGCTCCACAAAATATTCATGGGGGACGCGGCTTGGAAGCAGCATCCCCCACGATCATCTACCGGTTACATCCGCCGATTAAAAAGACACGCTCAGCGCGCCAGCGCCTTCTCGTCTTCGCCGAAAGTCAGAGGCTTGCGGGTCATGGTCAAGGAAGTTGCCGCTCCCAGGAACAGCAAACCGCCGGCCAGGAAGAATGCGCTGTTGAAGCTGCCGGTGGTCTTGACGATGTAGCCGGTCAGAATCGGCGCGAACACCCCGAAGGTATTGCCGCCCAAAATCTGGAAGCCGAGCGCCGTGGCCGCCATGCTGGGGTCCCATACCAGATCGTTGCACATGGCGATATTCAACGTGAGCGCACTGGAGATGCTGGTCAGAGCGACGGCGATCAACAACACCACCAACCACTGGTTGCTGACCAGGTTGGTCAGCAGCACGACGCTGGAGAGCAGAATAAAGACGATCAGCAGTTGACGGCGCTTTCCCTGTTTGACCGCTTCCGGCGTCAGAATGCTGTCACTCAACTTGCCGATCAAAATGCCCAACACGACGGCGAGCAGGTAAGGCATGGCAGTGAACCAGCTCGCCTTCATCAGGTCCATGTGGCGCTCGCGCACCAGGTAGGAAGGCAGCCAAGCCAGGAACAGGTACATGGTGTAAGCGCAGCATCCCTGGGTAATGAACTGTCCCCACATCGTCTTGCGGCTGAGCAACACGCGTAGAGCGCCCTTGGTAGGGCCTGGCTGCCCGGCGGCGGCTTTGGGCGGAGCGCTGGTTTGCGAGAGCAGATAGTTGCGCTCGTCCTCTCCCAACCAGGCACATTCCTCGGGCGCCCTGAAGAACTTGAACCAGAGGACCGCCCACACGATACCGATCAAGCCGGTAATGACGAATGACGCTCGCCACCCGGCCTGCAAGATCAGCCAGCCGACGAAAGGGGCTGACAGCGCCGGGCCGGCAAAGGTTCCGGCATTAAAGATGGCGGTCGCCAATCCGCGTTCCCCGGCCGGAAACCATTGCCTGACGACCTTGCCGCAGATGGGAAAGGAGGCCGCTTCGCCGACGCCCAGTCCAAGCCGCACGGCCAGCATGCTGCCGAATCCCATGATGGCCCCCGAAGCCATTCCGCCAACCGACCATAACAGCATCGAGACCGTGCCGACATTGCGACAGCCGTAGCGGTCGGTCAAGCGTCCCCAGGGGATCAGGCACACCATGTAGGTCCAGAGATAGCAGGAGAAGATCCATCCCATCATTCCCGGGTCCCACTTGAACAGCTTCGAAATGATGGGAGCGGCAACCGAGAGGTTGATGCGATCCATGTAGTTGATGAACATGTTGAAAAACAGGAAGCCGATGATGATGGAACGTTTACCGGCCCACAATGATTTCGTATAAGCCGGGGCCGACATTTGCTTCGGCGCGGTGGTCGGAGTATCGGTAGCCATAAGTGAATCCCTTTCTTCGGGTCCCCGACACGCGCCGCAGTTGCGAGTGTTGGGGTGGAATTTCAACCGACGCGCGGCGTGCGCGCCTCACTCTCTCTGTTATGCATCGCGGAACAAGCGGCCCGCCCCCGGAAGACAGCGCCGATCGCCAAGCACGCGCAGCGTCTTCCAGAGCGAGCACATGTTGCTGGTCAGTACCGGCTTGCCCAGCTTACGTTCGAGCAACTCAATAATCTCCAGGGTGCGAAAATTCGAACAGCTAATGAAAATTGCTTGCGAATCGGGCCGATCGACCTGGCTCGCCAACTCGGCATTCTGCTCCGGCGTGAAGCTGCCGTGGGCGGAGGTGCCGAGCCCTTTCATGGCGAGCACCTCGATGCCGGAGGCCTTCAGGTATTCGGCAAGTTTGGCGTTCAGCCAGTCTTCATAGGGCCCGGCGACGCTGACCCGCTCCATGCCCATGGCCCGCATGGCGTTGACGACCGCGGCAGCCGCGGCTACGCCAGGAACTCCGGCGGCGGCTTCGATGTCGCGGATAATCTCCTGATCGTGTCCCGGCCCTTTGATGAAACCGCCGGCGAGACATCCGTAGCAGATCGCCTGCACTTTCGCCTGGGCCAGCAACTTCGCGGCAGCCGGAATCTGGGTGGCCATCCAGGTAAAATTCTCTTCGTCGTCGGCGGTAATTTTGATCCGCATCGAGTGCACGGAAATGGACGGGACCAAAACCTGCTGAAACTCGTATTCGTTGACCGTATTCCAGGAAGGAACAATCAACCCGAGCTTTCTCTCCCAAGTGTTCATTAGCTTCTCTTTCTCCCGTTATCCCTGGGCGGCGACTTCTAGAACTTGAACAAGGCCTGAGGATTGTCGGCGAGGATCTGCGCCCGCGTCTTCTCGTCCGGAACCCAATCCAGAAGCAAATCGAAGAGTTCAGTGGTGTTGGGCATCTTTGCCCGCATCATGACGTGCGGCCAATCGCTGCCCCAGATGAGCCGGTCGGTGCGCTCCTTCAGCAAGGCCTGAACCAAGGGAACGACCTCGGGATAAGGAGGCTGCTGGCCCGAGATGCGATAGCCGCCGGTCAGCTTGACCCAGCAGCGGCCGCTGCGATAGAGGCGCAGAAGAGCCTGGAATGCGGGCTGGTTGACTCCGCCTTCGGAGGCGCGAATCAGGCCGATGTGGTCGATGACATAATCGGTGGGCAGCTTGGCGATGCGGCTCTCCAGCTCGATGAGATTGGCCGGACGCAGCAGGAACTGGATGTGCCAGCCCATGGGCTTGACGCGCTCGGCAAAGGGCTCCAGATTAGCCAGGGGCAGGCCGCCGATATGCGCCAGAATGAAACGCACGCCGCGCGCGCCGGCATCGTGCAGCCGCTGCAGCTCCTTGTCGGTTGTGCTGAACGGAACGACCACGATCATGCGGGCCGGCAAGCCGAGCTGGCGCGCGGACTCGATCATGCAAGTGTTGTCTTCGCCATAGACACTGGGCTGGACCAACACCGCGCGCTGAATTCCGACGGTATCGAACAAGCGCCGGCAAGCCGAGGGAAGCGCGTCGGGCGGCGTATACTCTCGCTCCTCAACGTAGGCATACTTCGATTCCGGACCAAGAATGTGGAAGTGGGTATCGGTCGCTCCCGGAGGGGCCTTGAAACGCGGGGCTTGAGGATTAGGATCGGGGGCCTGGCAAAAGAATCCCGGGCCCAAAGTGCTGCTGGACATAGAAGTCGCTTCCTTTCCCGCTGAAATCCTAACCGGCATCAGAGCCAGTGTGCCCGGCCCTGCGGCTTAATGGCACATGAACTGAAGGCCGCTCTGGTTGGCCGAGCGGCGACGCGGTCTGGTGTTGCATTGTAATTCGTCTGCGCTTATTGCGCGGTATTCTTATGCCCTGGCTTTATCAAAGCCTTCGCAGATATTTCCTCAATGTCCAGCCGCATAATCATCGTGCGCTGAACCAGCTCTTCTTTGAATACGTGATCAGCCTTACTCGTATAGTGGGTCATGATTGCCCGCAGCGCGTCGAGTTTTTCAGACGGGTCATCGACAAAGCTGATTCTTCCCATCCCGACGACACTCCGATACCTTGTGCTGCAACCGCAAGAGATGTCGTGCAAGAAGAATTCGTGCTCAATATCGGCCTCAAAACAGACTCGATTGTTCTTCTTCAAGATGTCGATCTTTTTGCCTTCACCGGCGCAGTGAAAATATAGCGACGAGAGTTCCGCCTTGCCGAGACCGAAGTTCATGGTTACAACGTAAGGCACATTGTCATGACACATGGCGATCCGGCAGACATCGGCTTTCTGAAGAATATCCATGATCTCCGCTGGATCTTTAATCTCTCTGTCAATTCTTCTCACCCGAGTCTCCCAATGGCCATCGCGCCGTGCGCTTCCGGCAACCATGCACAAAACCGAGCACCGTGGTCCATCGCGCGCCTGCCAGTGCCGCGAATCACTTCTGGTAAAGGTCGGGCCGGTAGGAGGCGATGTCCGGGTACTCCACGAATTCCACGTAGTTGCCTTCCGGGTCGAGCAGGAACTGGGCGAGCACGCCCTTGCGGACCTCGACCGGCTCGTCGCTGACCAGTCTCACCCCGTTCGCCTTCAGCCGCGCCAGGATTGGCTTTAAGTCGTCAACGATAAAGGTGAAATAGGCAATTCCCTGCCTTTCATAAACCCATTCGGGAACCGGGTTCTGGACCGGCGGAACCTTGGGCTGCGCCAGCTTGATGCGCTCGCCGTAGGGCGTCTGCAGGCGCACGATGCGGTAGCCGTGCGGCGTGGCGCGGAATTTCGTGCTCATCTCGGGCGCGGTCTGAGCGTCGGCCACCAGCTTCAGGCCGAGTACCTCGGTATAGAACTTCAGCATGCGATCCATATCGATGACGACGATGCCCGGCTCGAGCGGCGCCACCATCTTGAACAGCCAGGGCTGCTCGGCCTTCGCGGCGGAAGTTGTTTCCATGTACGATTCTCCTCTTGCCACACCATTCGGGTCGAAGATCGTATCGTGACCTTCGGCCCTTTTGGGGTTACTCCTCGTTCCAGCCGAAGTTCGGCAACGGCGGCGGAATCGGCGGCAGCTCCCAGCTTCCGCTGGCCAGTTGCCTGGTATTGCGCTCGACCCGGACGTCAAGCACACTCGGCCGGTTGGAGGCAATGGCCGCTTCGAGCTGCGGCGCCAGATCGCCCGGCTTTTCCACCGTCACTCCGTTGGCGCCCATCGAGCGCGCCATGGCCGCGTAATCGGCCGAGAAGAGCTGGCCGCTGGGGTTGGTAAAAGCGCAGGCCAGTTCGCGGGTCTTGCCGAAGAAGCCCATCTGCTGATCGCGAATCACCCCGAAGCCATAGTTGTTCCACACCAGCCATACCACCGGGATGTTGTACTCGACCGCGGTCAGCACCGCGCTCGGCCACATGACGAAGCCGCCGTCGCCGCAGACGGAAACCACCGGACGATCCGGCGCTGCCAGTTTGGCGCCCAGCGGTCCGCCCACCCCGAAGCCCATCGAGGCGAAGCCCCAGGTCTGCAGCAAGGTGCGCGGCTGGCGCGCCGCCCAGTCGGAAACCAGCCAGTTGTGATGGCCGCCTACGTCGGAGAGCACGATGCCGTCATCCGGCACCACTTTACGCAGATCGGCCACGACCCGCTCGGGACGGATCGGAACCGCATCCGAACTCTTGGCCTCCGTCGTTGCCGCCTCCCACTTCTTGCGCCAGCCGTCGATGCGGCCGAACCAGGCGGCGCGGCGCGAAGCGAGTCCGTCCTTCTTGTAGGCCAGTAACTGCTCCAACACGATCTTGGCATCGCCGATGATGCCGATGGCGGGCTGGAAGTTGCGCCCGATCTCATTGGAGTCAATGTTGACGTGGATCAGCTTGGTCGGCGGGAAGCTGTAGGTCATCCCCGGCAGCCAGGCGCTGGTGGCACGGTCGTCAAAGCGGGTGCCGAGCGCCAGAATCACGTCGGCATTGCGGCAGGCTCCGTTGGCCATAAGCGGCCCGTTGCGTCCGGTCGCCCCCAGGTGGAGCGGATGCTTCGCATCGAAGGTTCCCTTGCCGAACGGCGTAGTCGCCACCGGAATCGAGAAAGCTTCGGCGAAGGCCAGCAGCGCGGCTTCGGCGCTGCTCAACTCGACGCCGTGGCCGGCGACGATCACCGGACGCTCGGCTTCGAGCAGCAGCTTTGCGGCTTTGGCGATGGCCGTAGCATTGCCCGCCGGGCGCTCCCAGTTGAGCGTCGGCCAGTCGGCTTCGCGCGCCGCCGCAGTCTCATCTACCGGCTCGACGAAAAGGTTGAGCGGCACGTCGAGATGCACCGGTCCGGGACGTCCGTTGGTCATCAGGGCAAACGCTTGCCGCATTACCAGCGGCAACATTTCGCCGCGCGTCGGCTGGAAACTCCGCTTCACGTAGGAGCGCAATACGGTGATGAAATCGCCCTGGAAGTAACGTCCGCTCTCCTGGAACGGGCCGCGGTTCCACTGGCTGGTGGGCACGTTGCCGGTGATGAGCAGCATGGCCGAAGAGTCGGCAAAGGCGCCGGCAATGGCCGCCACCATATTCGCCGAGCCCGGACCGCATGAGCTTAAGGTCGCGACCGGTCTTTGCTTGATGCGGAAATAACCGTCGGCCATGAAGGCCGCAATCGCTTCATGATGCACCGAGATCATCTTGATCTCGTTCTGCCGGTCGTAGAGGCCGTCCAACATCCCGAGATCCCCATGGCCGCACAAACCGAAAACGTAGGGCACTTTCTGTTGTACGAGGAAGTCCGCTATATATGCCGCGCCCTTACAGGTTGGCTTCAACTTCACGCCAGTTCCACCCATGAACAAGGCTCCTTTCAATTCGGCGCCGGATTTCGGCGCCGTTATACCCGACCAGCAACAGCGAAGGGTCAATGAATCGTAAGAAAAACTGCCCGGAGTCCGTTTCCCGTTCAAGCCGGGCAGATTGCTATGAACCCAAACTTATGAAGCGCCGACGTCGTGCAAAGCCTTGCCCTTGGTCTCCACCCCGATGGTAAGAACCATAATGCAAGCGACCCAGAAAAAGGCAGCCATGGTGACAAAGATCCCGTAGTACATGTGTCTGGCCATAAAGAACCCGAACACTAGCGGAGCCAGAGCAGATCCCAGTTTTCCGGAGATAGCCGAGACCGCAGGCCACGGCCAGCATGTAGTGGGTTCCGGTCAGCGGAAGCTTCTCGATGATGCTGCTGACCGTGGCTTTGGGAACAGTTCTAATGTCTTGAATCGTGCTCACACAACCTCCCGAATCGTAATGAAGTGGCTGTTATCTCCGGCTTACCGTGCAACGCGCAACCCTGCATTGTGTACGGAGAGGCCGTTCCCGGCGTAATCAAAATCAGTGACTCAATCCCGTAGTGCTGCACTGTGACGCCAATCGGAGCCGGAAGCTCTACACGACTGCCAGTAACTTTCAAGTGAGCCGACCCGCTCAGAATAATCTTGATCCCATGTCCCCGAACCGGCATTGCCATGCAGGGCAGATTACAGACACAGCACCCTGCGAATCTAATCTGTCCAACTCTGGGTGTGCGGAGTTTATGAATTACTCTCAAATGGGTCAAATTGTTTGACTCTATGCGTCCCATAGACAAACGCAATGTGGCTCTTGGCTAGGGATCTTCGGATCGGCAGATTATAGATTAGTAAATGCAGGGATGCTACGAAAATTGTCAACGCTGAAAGTGGGCCGGGAAATATCGGGCTGGTGCCTGGGAGATTGGCCATCGCCAGCCGTCAGATATCCAGAGGATCGATCGGCTCACCCGAAGGCTTTTCCGAGGCGAAATCAAGCTTAACCAGTTCCACAAACGCGCGCGCCGCGGTACTGAAGTAAACGCTCTGATGCTTGAGAATACATGCCTCTCGCAAAAGGCGGCCCCGGTGATCGAAATCACCGACAATTCAGGACGGCCCTCGACCGCGCGGCGCGACACCAGGGTCCCCATGCTGCCTCTTTCCACCAAAGTGAGGAGCGCAGGGATGTCGTTGATTTCAAGGAGTATTTTTGGCGAAATCTTCTCTTTTGAAAAATGCTTGTCGAGTAATCGGCGGGTGCTGAAGCCGGTGCTGGGAAGGGCGCAGGCGAGTCCGTGCAGTTGGCGGATGGGAAGTTCGGTCGCATCGGCAAGGGGATGTTTCTTCGACACCACCAGCACGATTTCGTCAGAGAACAGCGCTTCGTATTCGATAGGCGAATGTTTGGCGACGCCTAGGCTGACGTCTGGCGCGCAGCGAATTAGCCGCGTTACAGACTTATATCATCGCCAGCAACTCAACCAGCACGCTAACGTGGGGCTTTGATTTGCGATGCGGTATTTCTGCTCGCGCCCGCAAGCGGCAAGGTGCAAATCCGAGTGCAGAAAACATCGGCGAAGGCCGAAGCGCTGGTGCGAAAGGGACTCGCCCCCACGGTTTTACCCGCCGGTCCTTTAGGTCAAGGTCTTGTCTGTGGCTCGTCGGGCGGTTTTCCGAAGACCTCCCGTAAACGACGGTTGACGGCTTGCGTTCGCTGCGACATCTCACGCTCGATCGCTTCCTTGGAGGGCTCATCAAGGCTAATGAATTCGAGACCGACGCCCACATCTTTCAAAAAATATCGAACCTCGGCACGAGCGTGAATGGCTACCCCGCTTTTGGGAAGACGAAAGCCGACTTTCAGCACCGTTCCTTCAGGAAACTGCTGGGTGGTATTAACGAACATTCCCTTTGGGCTGATGTCGGGAACGCGAATCGACAGTTCGGTCGAAGAACCCTCATAGGTGAGCCGCAGGTCGCTGTAAGGGCTATATCGACCGCTCGTCCTATGCTCTGGTCCAGGTTGCGCTTCGCGCCGAGCCCCTGGATTGGCGTTTGGTTTGCCGCAAGACGGGCAGCGCAAAGACCCTGAGCTCAGAGCTGCCCCGCAACCTGCGCAAGATGGGCCAAGTCGGGCGGTTTGCGGCACTACCCGCAGGACTTCATCGAGGGTCGTGGCGCCGGCGAGCACCTTTTCCAGGGCATCCGCCATGATCGATTTCATTCCGTCAGCACACGCCAGCTCTCTTAAAACGCTGTCGCGAACATCGGTGCTGATAGCCTGCTTGATCTGGTCGCTGAGCACACACAGTTCGTAAACTCCAAGGCGGCCTCGATAGCCGGTGTCTTCGCATTCGGGACACCCGCCCGCCAGGAAAACCGTATGCGGCAGCGCTGTACAACCCGCCGCCCGCAGTCGCTCGGCATACTGATCAGTCAGCTCGACCTGTTTGCGGCATTTGCAAAGCTTGCGGACAAGTCTCTGGGCGAGGATGCCGCTGACTGACGAAGCGATCAGAAACGGCGGGATGTCGAGATCGACAAGCCGGGAAATCGCCGACACGCTGTCGTTCGTGTGCAGCGTCGAAAGCACCAGGTGTCCGGTTTGAGCGGCCGTCAGCGCCATTTCCGCGGTCTCAAGATCTCGAATCTCACCGACCATGATCACGTTAGGGTCTTGTCGCAGCAATGAGCGGAGACAACCGGCAAACGTCCGGCCGGCCTTGGGGTTCACTTGCACCTGATTGGCGCCCTCGACGACGTACTCGATGGGATCTTCAATGGTGGTGATGTTGATCGTGCTCGAGCGGATCAGGCTCAATGCGGAATACAGAGTTGTACTCTTGCCGGAGCCGGTTGGGCCGGTTACAAGGATCATTCCTTGAGGCTGCCGCAGCAGGCGTTTCAGTTCGGAGGAATTTCTTCCGAGCAAACCGAGATGCTCAAAGGTAACGTTAGCCGCCCTTGGGTCCAGAATGCGAATTGCTATCTTCTCGCCGAACTGAGTCGGCAGCGTCGAGACGCGTATGTCATAGCTATGGCCGCGCAGTTGCGCCAGGAATCGGCCGTCTTGCGGAATCCTGCGTTCGGCGATATCGAGGTCCGCCAGGATTTTGATGCGCGAGATGAGTTGCGGGCGAACCTCCCCGGTCACATGATCCAATACTTGAAGGATCCCATCGACTCGAACCCGAACGATGGCCTCGTCAAGTCCCGGCTCGATGTGAATGTCGCTTGCCTTTCTCCTTAAGGCCTCGCATAGGATGCTGGAAACTCGCCGCACCGCCTCAGTTTTCTGGCCTCGAAGCTCAGCCTGGAACTCTTGGACTACGGCTTGATGTGCGCTGGACCCCACGCCCATAAGTTCAATTTCCTCGCCAGTCGCAGCTTCGGTTACTTGGGGGCTGGGGTCGGGGATGTACGCTCGCTCAATGGCGTGCTCAATTTCCGCTCGAAATCCAAAAAATGGCTTGATCCGAAGACCGGCGGCGAATGCAAGCTCATTCAGGGCGGCTAGATCCTGAGGTTCAGCCATCACAACCTCAATGACCGAACCGACAATCCTCAACGGAAATGCACAGTTGCGAAGAGCTACCAGCTTGCCAATCTTGTCCAGCGCGGACGCTTCCGCGGCGCACTCCGAGCAATCGACATAGGCAGTTCTGGTGACCTCTTCGATCGCCTTCACCAAGTCGTGTTTTGAGACGATATCTTTTTCGAGCAACAATTCACCCAGGCGCACCGACCTGCGGCTTTGCTCCTGGATGGCAAAGTCGAGATCCCTTTCCGATATACGCTCTCTCAGGAGGAGCAGTTCGCCTAGTCTCTTACGCGCCATGACGGTTCTCCGTTCCGCTGCGGGCAGAAAATTCCCCGGGTCACTGAATGATGGGAGCGTACTTTCAATTTCAAGCGAATACAAGTTACTACCGAGGTAATGGTTGAAGAATGTTGAAGGCGGCCATTAGGCGCAGAAGTGGGCGCAACGGAAAAACGAGAGCTTTGCACAGTGCTTTGTCAGCATCTGAGGCCGCTTCAAAAATCGGCCCTAAGTTTTTGGTGCGAAAGGGGGGACTCGAACCCCCACGGTTTTAGCCGCCAGATCCTAAGTTCTGAAGATACCTAAAATCAATAGGTTACACGAAATACGGTCGTTAGCAACGAATTGCGATAAGTTGCGCTATTGCATGCAGTTGATCGAATCAGCATCGTAATTCGCCGCAACTCGTCGGGGTTGTTGGTAGGCACAAAATTGGGCACAGTTGGAGGTCCAGAAAAAGGGACCTGACTGACCGAATTCGAGATTCCTCAATGCCTCATGATGCACGCTCGATACTGGAGCGCGTTGGCTGGCCGACAATGTGGAAACCAACCTGCCACGTTTGTCAGCGCTGATGATAGCGATGGCGGTTCTAAGTTGACCAGCGTCGATGCTTTTACTGCCGGCGCGAGAGAGTCCAGCACCTGGACGGTGGAGTCCAGATAAACGCAGCCGCCCACGCACTTTTTGCATACGTGCGCTCCGTCTCAGTCAATGGTGCAACTACGCATTGCTTGCATCTGCATACATTGATTTTCTCAGTTCAGGATTATGCATGGTTCCCTTCATTACCGGGCATGGCGAGTCCAAGATAACGCATCACCATCTGCAGGTCTTGTCAGGCTTCTTTCTTCTGCTGCGGATCGCGCCGCAGGTAAGCGGGGTGATAGGTTACGGCAAGCTTGGTCGAGAACATCGCGGCGCGCTCCGGCGCATCCTTCGGCAGAGCCGGGGAAAAGTCATAGATCCGGCCGCGAAGCTTGGCCATCGAATCGTTCATCCCCAGCAGCGTGCGCGCGGCCACCGCGCCTAAGGCGACCATGATCTTCGGCCGCACGGTAGCGATTTGCCGCATGAGGAATAGTGAACACGTCTCGCACTCGTCGCGCTCGGGCGTGCGATTTTGCGGAGGACGGCATTTGACGACGTTGGCGATGTAGACATCCTCGCGCCGCAGCCCCATGGCAGAGATCATGTTGTTGAGCAGTTGCCCGGCCCGTCCCACAAACGGTTCGCCCTGCTCGTCTTCATCAGCCCCCGGGCCCTCGCCCACGAACATCAGCTCGGCCTGGGGATTGCTCACTCCGAAGACAATTTGCTTGCGCCCGAGCCGGTGCAGTGGGCAGCGCATGCAATCGCCCAGGTCTTTGCGAATTGCGGCCAACGCGCCCTGTTTGGCGTTCAAGACCCATTCCTCCAACATCTTCCGATACCACCGGGTTAAGTCTGGATAGAAATACGAATGAACCACGACGTAATCGCGAGCGTAGTGAGCAGATGGTTGTGATTTCCAGGCTTGTTCCCACCACGGCATGACTAAGCCCGTCCAAGCGCATTTATCGCTGAACTCGTCATATGGTTGAGCCGAGTCGATCAGTTGAATTAGCTCGCCGAGTGTCAAAGGCAAAGATGAACTTTTCGGCCTCACACGATAGCGGCTGCCGTCATACCAATACTCGTCAACAATGCTATACAAATTGCGATTGCCGGAGCGACGGGCGCGAACACTAACAACCTCTGCATGAACGGTCTTGGGTGTCCAGATCCTCGCAATTTCCGTCTCGTTTTGGCGTGGTGCCGGCAAGTCTTCGCCACTGCGAGCAGCAGGTCCATCGATGCCTATGGCTGGAAAGACCCGAGCCGCAGACACTGGGTCTGAGAAGATCTTGAAAACGGCACCTGGGGCTTGTTCGTCCCGAGCTGCCGTTTCCAATATCTGCCGACGGATCGTACCGGTGACATTTGCTAGAAAACAAACTTGAGTGTCCCAGTACATCTCCGGGCAAAAACTCAGATCAAACTTTGTCTGGTTAGGCATCACGTCCTCGTATTCTTCAGTCAGGACACTCGCTCGATCGTGCGGAGAATTACCGTTACGTTAGAGAAGGCATCATGTGCTCCCGTTCCTCATGTTTCCCATGGCAGCCCTGGTCTGCCGAAATGGCCATAATTCGTTGTCGAACGATAGATCGGGCGCAGCAGGTTCAGGCGCTCGATGACTGCTGCCGGCCGGAAGTCAAACTCTCTGACAAATTCGACCACGGCGGCGGAATCGCCAGTGCCAAACGTGTCCACCATCATCGAGATCGGCTTGGCAACGCCGATGGCGTACGCAACCTGGATTTCCGCTCGGTGCGCGACGCCTGATTTCACAACCTGCCGAGCAATGTAGCGGCAGAAGTACGCTGCGCTGCGATCAACCTTCGAGGGGTCTTTCCCGCTGAATGCACCTCCACCGTGATGCGCTGCACCGCCATAGGTGTCCGCGATAATCTTCCGCCCAGTGACGCCACAGTCCGTGGAGGGTCCGCCCTGGATGAAACTGCCGGTTGGATTTGCGTAAAAACGGATGCTTGGGCGATACCAGTTCTCCAGGACACGAGGAGCAAGTTGCTCGCGCAGGTAGGTGAAAATCTGTTCGCGACTGAACTCCGCGGTGTGCTGGGTCGAGACCAGAACGTCGCATACAGCAGTTGGGATACCGTCCTCGTAAATGACCGAAACCTGCGATTTGGCATCTGGACGGAGCCAGGGGAAACGTCCGCTTTTCCGGTCTTCAGCCAGACCCCGCGTCAGCCGATGTGCCAAAAGGATGGGCAGCGGCATCAATTCCGGAGTTTCGTCCGTCGCGTAGCCAAACATAATCCCCTGATCACCGGCACCTTGTTCGCCGCTGAGGCTCGTCGCAGCGTTCACACCTTGGGCGATCTCGGGTGCCTGCTGAGTGATGATCTGCTGGACGCGCACGCCATCGGCATTGAAGCGTTCGCCCGAGTCAACGTATCCGATCTCGCGGATTGCCTCGCTTGCAACAGCCTCATGGTCGATGCAGGCTGAAGACGTGATTTCCCCGGCAAGTACTACAGTGTTTTCCTTGCACAAAACCTCACAGGCAACATGCGCTTTCGGGTCCGCGGCGAGATGGGCATCGAGAATCGAGTCGGCAATGTAGTCGCAGACCTTATCCGGATGCCCCTCGGCGACCGACTCAGAGGTAAAAGTGTAGGTGCGGGTTGAAGTGGTGAATTGAGGAGTTGTGGGACTGGTTTCGCCAACGGACCGCGGCATTGACGCATGCTCCTTTGTAATGGCATGCATCAGGAGTCAAAAAAATAAACGCCCCCCACATCAGGCGGCAGCGCTTCGAGATCACTGTTACGGACTCTCATCCGCCACATCGGAGTCTTACGACTCCAAACCACCGTGCCGATCTCGTGGCCGGTTGGTGACCCGCTTGACGGGCGCTCCTGATGCTGGAAACAGTATTACAACCGCTCTGTTTCTCTGGGAAGTGACTACTTCAGCAACATTGCTGCCAGGTTGGGTGATTACTACGCCGGAACGGCCGACGTTGCCATCGGCCACTTTCCTTCCTTACGCATGTGCGCTCACCAAGGCATGTGCCAATTCACCGGCAGTTGTATCAGATGCTCGGCGCCACGGGCGTCAAAGACCACGAGTGCTCTGGCATGTAGTCTTATGCCGGTGAAGTTGCTGTTGCTTGTAGCAGAAAGCGATGTCCGGAATACAGACGGAAACGCCGAGTGTGCGGTTCGGCAGTACGGTTCGAGTCCAACTCTTGGACTCGGAGCACATGACGCTCCTCCGCAAAGCAAAGCCTCCCCAACCAGGTTCGGCTGAAGGGGCGACGCGTTAGATTCAGCTTGCGGAATGGGTTTTTAAGCAACTCAGCCATGTGAAGAGATTCCTTTGGTTTGCTGCTGCCGCACAGATCTCACGCTTCTGTGAAAAACGTGTGAATATTTCCAATGCAAGGCGCGAGGATTTGAGAAGACGGCTTGCTTTGTGTCATTTACCAGGCAGACGGTGAGTACCGAAATTATTTGCGGTTTGCACCTGCCTTGGGCATTGACAAGCGCAAGTTATCGTCTAGTATCGCGACTGTCAACGGCCGAAAAGGGTGGGCTTCTTAATAGGTTGCCGGTCTGAAGTAGGCTGAGTGATCCGTTCAGCGAGGCGACTCGTGGAACGACCAAACCTGAAAAAACCGACTGCTCTGCGAGGTGCTGCCGGGGTTTGGAACTGCGAAAGCAGTGATCGCATCAAGGGCTGTGACGGTACATGTGTCCACGCTGTTGACTCCCTCGCAGGAGTTGGCGGCTAGACCATAACCAATGTCACAGCCTTTCCTATTTTGCTTGGCACTGTCATCCCCAACCGCCCCGAATTTCTGCAGATTTTTCGTGCTGGTATTTCCTCAGGGCCGCGGGGCGTAGAGATTATGAAAATCAAGAAAACGATTCTCTGCGTCGATGATAACGAGCAATCTCTCTCCAGCAGAAAATTGATGCTCGAAACCAGAGGCTACCGGGTGATCGTTTGCACCACAGGCGAGCAAGCCCGCGAAGTTTTTCGGCATGGCGGCATTGACCTTGTGCTGACTGACCTGATGATGCCCGGTATGAACGGCGACGACCTCGCCAAGCGCGTCAAGCAAGTCTCGCCGGAAACACCGGTCATTCTGTTTTCCGGCAAGGTTAGGGTCTACGACCAGACCACGCAAGCCGACGTTTTTTTGCCCAAAGGAATGTATGCGCCGGTGGAGCTACTGGAGCGAATCCGCCTGCTGCTCATCCGCAAGCGCTGGCCGAAGCGCGCTACAGGTGCAGAACTCGCCGCGACCGAACGCAACACCGGTTAACGTGCTTCAACACTGTTCGCGCCACCAGGGCAGAAGACCGTGTACTTCGGCGGGATTCACTCCGTGCTCGACTCTGTCCCAACGCGAATCTCGTTCACCTCCATTCCCAAGCTAGATGACTTCTGATTTCTGATTCCCACAGGATGAGTGCAGCACACCGGCGGAGAATATACTTTGTTCTGTAATGACGGAAGATGAGCTTGCGATCAGGAGATGGGCGCGCTTACGAGAGGCGCTGTGTGCTGAATCGGCTGCGGAGCTGGCATTGTTGCAAAAGACCGTCTTGGCAGAGCTTTGCGGCGGGTTATGGCACATGACCCACCCAGACAGATTCCGGACCATTCTGAGCAGCGGCGCGATCTTTCCCGAGCCGAACATGCCGGATGGCGAGCGTTACTGTACTGGTCTAGGTAAAAATCACTGCCCTTACGTTCGGACCCTTGGCGGCGTCAGCCTTTTCGACTTCAACGGGTTCGACCCCGACGCTTACACGGAAAAGTATCCCTTATCCAGTTGGGCCGCATTCGTTCCATATCGAACAGATTGGGGTTCTTCGGTCTGGATCGAAATCGACCGCGAGCAAGTCGCTTCTCAGCTGATCTCCGGTTCCGAATTACTAGCTAAGTGGAAATCCGGCGGCGCGCATGGTCATAACATCATGCCTGAGATCGAGGCGGCGCACATAGGCCCCATTCCGCGAACCGCCTTCAAGCGAGCTTTTTCGGTGGTCAAAGACAATAGCGAATTCCATCCACTTTGCTTTTGACAGCGTTCGGTCGCGGCGGGGGCCAGCTTAAGTCCTCGACCCGATCTGAACCGGACAAGAAAATGAGAGAGATTTCACCCGCCGTAGGAGTGTCCGTCGAAGATTGGCTTCAGCTGCTTCCCGCCGATGCAAAAAATATTGTCGAAGAAATTCGCCGACAAAAGCGGGAGGGCACACGGCAACTACCGTCCGCGACGCTGAGAGACCGCTCGGCAATCATGACGAAGCCGATGCGGGATAAGCTGCTCGATGCCGTTGCGATGCTGGTAGATGAAAACTACGCGGGCCGCGCGGAGATGTGCTTGCAATTTACGGGTCTGCTGGACCGCGCGCTGTCGCATTTGAAATTTCCGTCGCCGCCGGTCGTTGGCACCGCGATCTACTACGGGGCCAAAGGCGAGGAGATCTGGCGCTGGCGGCATTCTTGGGTGCGGATCGGAAACGAGGTCATCGACGGTAATGTGGATTGTCTGGCGGAAAACCCGCTCGTGCCGAAAACGGTTTCGGTCGTACCCTATTGAGGGCCGATCACCGAAGTGCCAAACGACCGACGTTTACGTGAAGAACATGGAACAGCGCTGCCATCCGACGTGGATGTCGATAACATTTGGTGGCCGCAGCTACAGATCTGGATTGAGAGAGAGATGATAGGACGTTAGGGCGCTGGTCCCTTGCGGCCACGATGGCGGCGGCTTTCCGGGCGGTGAGATCGGCGTAGCATTGGCCGTTCTTGCGGGCCTTGGTGGAATATTCCATCAACCGAGCCGCCACCTGCTCGGCTGGATGGCCCCAATCGCTGGCAATCAGCGCAAAGGCAAAATCGGCCCGGCTCACATCCACGTCATTGCGAACGTGATTGAGTGGGGCCGCGTCGAGACACTGCTGGTAACTCGGCCATTTCTCTGTCTTCGAGTGTCTGACGACGGGCGGTGGCCGCGGCGGATCGGGCGCTGCCATCAGCCCCAGCGCCTCTAGCTCGGCGCGCTTGACAATCCGGCCCGCCCGGCCTCCTGAATGGCGACCAGGGGAAAGTCCGGCGCGTATTTCCATTTGAGATTCCTGGTTCCGGCCACCCGCACCGTGCCGCTCGCGCTCGGGTCGGCGCCTGCCGCTTTTTTCACGCGGCGGCGCAAATCGGACGCATCGCCGGCGTCGCGCACGGCAAGCCATGCCTGATGATTTCCGGGGCTGGTGCTCAGACTTAAAAACGCAACCGGCCGCACCCGGTCGAGCGCTGCCGCGGGTAGATCGTCGAGCTGGATTAGGGTTACACCGTTCTCATGCGGACGCACAATGATGTTGTACTGAAGCGTTGCCGCGCGCTCCAGCAGGAGCGGCATGGAGTTGCGCACCTGCTCCACCGTTTGGTTGCGGCGAAATCCGCGGTGCTGCTGATTGATGTCGATCTGCTCGATATCGAATTGCCAGGCGCCTACGCTCTCGAAGATCTCCAGCATTTTGCTGGCTTCGGTCTCGCTCATGCCTGCCGTAGCCATGGAATCTGGGTGCGTATGCATAGCTGCCCGCCCGCCCCGTGTTTCGACACACTATAGTTTGGGAATCGACCGAAACCGTCCTGCCTTCAAAGTGTGGCTCCATCTAGCCAGCCTCTTAGAAGAGGTTGGTCTGAAAGACAGGAATGTTGAGTGTAGCTTCACCCGTGCTCTGGACCTGCTGTTCATCGAAGCATTCAAATCCCACGGGTCGCTATACCCCTTGTGCGCCCTCGGCCATGGCGAAGACGCAGCGACCATAGCCGTCGCCTCTTGGAGATCGCGCTCCAGGTTGGGTATCTCTGTAAGGATGATGCGGAGAAAGAAAATCGGGGCCGGATGTACCTCGCTCAATTCTGGCATTACGCCAAGGAGCCTTCTGGTGCAATCACCATGCCGAAACAACAGCGCAAGTGGTGGGAGGAGCAATACAATCGGCACAAAAATTGGCTCCGCTTTAAGAACAACAAGCCCCATCCCTACTGGTCTGGTTTGAACTTTCGTGAGCTTGCGACAGAAATTGGATTCCGGGATACGTACGATCAAGACTATCGCTTGCTCTCGAACATTGCACATTGTTCGGCATGCGGTCTGTTGCTCGAAAAGGCTGAGGAGCAGATTCAAATCCAAACAGATCGCCTGATCGGCCCGATCCTCGTTTATGGCACCAAGTACATGCTCTGGGTTACCGCCCATTGGAACGAGCATTTCAAGCTGGTAGAGGGCTCCAAGCTGGATGAAATCTTGAACGAGACGATGAACTTCAAAAATAATGCGTAGTCCCAATTCTCACGAACAGGCGAAGGAGATGTACAATGGTGGCGTTTTTCCAGGCAAAAAGGAAATTCTTGACTACTCTAAATAAGTCGTAGGATGGACGAGATGGCTCCGTTCGCCTCACTACTCGCGCCTGGTGTGATCGGCACCTATACTCATTTTGAAGCTACGGAATTCTTCGCGGTGGAAGACGGACCCAAACGGCCTTTCAACGTCTTCACCATCCTCGTTGCCGAGGCTCGACAGAACCAGACACCGAAGCCGACGCAATACCTAAATCCGAACAGGATCAAACTGAAATCCCTTCCTGGATGGACGTTTGGTGTCGCGCGATACACTCGTCCAATTGCTGATCTACTGCCTTCACTGAGCGCGATGGTCGAAACGGGGGAATGGTCCGCCTCCGGCGAGGTGCTCTACGTCGGCAAGCTGCGTGAGGTTCCGGAACAGTTCATCCCGCCGGACTCCACAACGAGTGTTGCTTGGAACAAGGTTCTCAAGAACAACTTCTGGAATGGGTCTCATGTATTCGAATGGTCGGATACGGAAAAGAAGGCACTGAAGCCGTTGTTTGATGATTCCCGACGCTTGCAGGAGCTGTCGGCGAGCATAAGAGAGTTTGTTCCGATTACTCTCGCCGCGCTGTCTGACCGCCTCGGCAATCTCGCCGTGCAACTCCCGGTTATGGTGATGATGAGCCAGTTCAACAAAATAAGGACGACCGGCGCATTTACTATCGATGTCGCGTGGAATCCGGTGGTTGCCGCAAGGCCACTGCGCGCGAGCTGCGACCTGGAGTTTGACGGGACTGTAAGCGGCTATGCCGCGGCGGCAGTTCAGGCGGGGCAGACGTCGCTTCCGGTACAGCCCGGATTTGGGATGTATCGCGGCTTCATCTGGGATGACCTGCATCAGATCCTGATGGCAGCCACCGGACCGGGGGCAGAAAGGATGCGCCGGCCGTCCTTGGCTGGCGCGTCACCTGTTGTTTGAGGAATAGTACTTCCCCCATACTTTGCGTAAGGATCCTGGTCATTTTGGGTGGCTGCGTTGGCAGATGTGTCGGTCTGTTTGGAACGAAGCGAGTCAGCCATAGCGGCGGCCATTTCTATGTCGCGTCTCTCCTGCTTCTGTTTGTCGTACCACAGCGCCAAAATCACAGTCCCAATGAGTAGGGCCAAAGCACAAACAAACCAATTTCGGCCTGTTTTTGAACTACGGGGAATGGTCATGGGTCCGCGAGGCATTGGTGCGATATCACCGCCATCGACGACCGTGGGGTGCTCAACCTGCGCTGCTGTCGAAGTCGCCGCGGCTTGTTGTGAGTTCGTTGTCTGCCCCGACGTTTCAGTGACCGCTATGGCCTCGTACAGCACCGCCAAGGCATCATCGGTATCCCAGCCCCGTTTTATTACCGGAGCTTCCTCGCTGCCGGAAGTTGTGCGGCTTTGTGGCGGGTCAACTGATTGTTGTTTCTCATCTTTTGCCGTCAGAATTTGTCGTTCCCCCGCCGCCATGAGACTGCTTTTCCTATTCCGGTAAAACCAAAATGCGGCAACCGCACCGCAGAGAAGTGCTCTTCCAAGAGTTTCTCCCGCGAGAGTTTGTGCCCGTTTTGTTCCAACACCAATCAGCAACAGAAACTGGGCGAAGGAGATGCATGCGATGATCGCCATGCTCCAGCGAGTAATAGCTCCAAGTACCTTCCCGATACTCTTCATCACCGTGTGTCTTCTGCGAGGTTCCAAGATCCGAGCCGGGGCAGACAGTGTCTCGCATGCCAGACACACGCGAAGAATAATATGTCCAGCATAGGGATAGGCGGCCACCTACACCATCGCGCCACATCTTGACTCTACAAACCGTCTTCTAGGTTCGAGTGATCGCTCGAAATGCCGCTCAAATGGGGTTTCCGCGACTGCCAGGAACCAAGATTGTCAATATTTTGAAATACGTTCTAGCGAAAAGGTGCGTCTGAGTGCAGTCATCCGAACATTCGTAACTTGCAGGCGAATTTTACTGGAGTTAACTTGGGCGCGTACGTCGGAAAAGTCTTCTCGCGTATGCAAGTCTGATGATTGATGAGGCTGATATGGCAGGCCAGATAGTTCGGGCAAGAACAAAAACCGGAAGCGTTTATCGGTTCGATCAGGGAGCTATGACTTGGGAGAGGGAGAGCAGGACTGAAACTTCGGGACGGATTTTCAGCGAAAAGAGCAAGCTGAGGATGTGGCCTACTCTCGAGATAGGCCGCAATGTCTTGATCGTAACTGAGTCGTTTGAAGCGAATGGACCGACAGCGATTCGGACTTCTCCGATTGTGACAGTCTCTGAGGAGCTCTAAAGTCAAGTTCCCTCGCAACTGTGATCGTGCGATACCGGATGCGACAGGTCCTTTCTGAGTCAGGTCTGCGAACTCTGTGAATGAAGCTGCAGACTGTAGCGTCTGCTTTGGTTATTCGAGCCCGCGCTCCGGTTTCTCCGTACTCAGATAAAGGCTGCATTTGGCAACTGCATTCTGCTCAGCCTGATATTGCGCTACCAACCCTCCATGTATCTTCAATTCGCGGTGCATCGCAGTCCACCAAGAAACGCTTTGTTGAAAACAGGCGCGCCCGCCAACTCGACATCGTAACGAAGTGTTAAGGGCTTGCCGCCGATCATCATAGGCTGAGCGCTGAGGCCGCTCTTCGGCACCCATTCGACAACACTTGTCGTGCCTGAACCTTGCCACCGGTCTGCTTCCGAAAAAAACTGAAACGGCGCCCACGTGCCACTGTAATTCAAGATTCCGACTTCCGTGCCACCCAGTTTCCCAGTCACTCGCACTTGGCCCATGTCGCTGCCGGTCCACACAAACTGTTTCGGTGTCTCGGGTGTGGACAAGGTCTGGCCGTTCATTTCGAAAGTCAGGGCCTCGATTCCGGCAACGGCATATGCCTTGAGAGTGAAGCGCAATTGCGGATTCGGACCCTCGGGATAGACAGTGGAGCTGAACGCGGCAGCACGATTGAAGAAGGCGATAAAACCAGGACTGATCTTTGCGCCACTGGCGGGATTCACCACGAACTCCGAGCCCTGCTTCACAACGAAGCTCTTCAGGTGCGCATCGTAAAACGTCCATATGGCGCCGGAGCCTGGCTGAAACAACGCGTTGACTTCAGCGACGCTGGCCATAACCTTGCTTTGCGCATTAAACGGGAACTTGCCAGTGACTTGCGCGAAGCTGGAGCACAGCGACTTGACGGCTCCGCCATCCAATCCCGGAGGTCTGAGAATTCCCTCTGCGGCCTTGATCGGCGCTTCCATCAAGGCGGCGGTGATCAGGTCAACTTGAGCTACGCGGTCGGGCTTGAAGCCCTGTTCGACCTGTTTGGACGCTTGCATTGCGCCCATGACGCTGGACCGCACTTGGCCGACCGCGTTCTGATCATTCATGCCTGCCGGACTCTTCGCCAGCCGGTTGACGGCTGCCGTGGAGCAGCAGTTGCGTTCCGCTCTCCGGCAACAGCCCGATCTGAACTTGGCCGAACTGCAGCTGCGACTCGCCGCGAGGACGGGTGTCGGCATCAGCCGATCGCGATTGTGGGTCTGGCTGCAGCGACTGGGCTTGCGGCATAAAAAAAATCGCTCCGGGCGCAAGAACAAGACAGCGGGGAGAACCTCTGGCGCCGGCAGGGCTGGTGGGAGCAGGTACGCGAAGTTGATCCCGCTTGTCTGGTGTTTCTTGACGAAAGCGGCGTGACCACGGAAATGACGCGCCGCTATGGTTGGGCACCGCGCCCCGAGCGCGTCTCCGAAGCGGTTCCCGCCGGTCACTGGCGCACCCTGACCGTCTTGGCCGCGCTGACCACCGCCGGCGTGCTTGCCAGCATGACCATTGAATCGCCTACCGATGGCGACGTCTTTCTCGCCTTCGTGGAGCAGGTGCTGGTGCCGCGGCTGGAACCGGGGCATATCGTAATCCTGGACAACTTGGGTGCCCACAAAGTCGAAGGCGTCCGCCAACTCGTCGAAAGCCGCGGTGCGCAACTGCTTTATCTGCCCCCGTACTCGCCCGACTTCAATCCCATCGAGCAAGCTTGGTCCAAGCTGAAACAACGGTTGCGGGGCGTGAAAGCCCGCGTGCTGGAACAGCTCGAACCAGCGATCGCCCAGGCCCTGGCTGCCATTACGCCCCAAAATGCGCGAGCGTTTTTCCGCTACTGCGGGTATGGGATACAGCAACTATGAAACAGCTCTAGATTGGGGGGTGCGCAGGCTATCCCGGAGCGAGAGTTTTTAGCTCACCTGCTGGAGCCGCATACGGACGGTGCCGTAGCTGATGCCCAACCTGGTTGCGATCTCCCGGATGCTCGCGCCCTCGGCCTTCATTTGAATCAGTTGGGCGTGGCTTACCACCCGGCGAGGGCGACCAAGCTGTTTGCCGTTAGCGCGGGCGTTGACCAGCCCACTCTTCACCCGTTCTTTCGTCAGTGACAGTTCGAACTCGGCCATCGCCCCGATAATCTGGAACATGAGCCGCCCGGTCGGCGTACTAAGATCGAGGTTATCCCTCAGGCTCACGAACGCCACGCCATAGGAGTCGAGATCGGCGAGGGCATTCACCAGGTGCTTCAGCGACCTTCCGAAGCGGTCAACCTTCCAACACGCGACGATGTCGAAGCGACGGCGGTGGGCATCGGCCATCAGGCGGTTCAATGCCAGGCGGGAGTCTTTCGAGCCGGACACGCCTTCATCGACATATTCGCCAGCGACCTGCCATCCGCAGCGGGCGGAGTACTCACACAACTCGGACAACTGCATTTCGGGGTGCTGGCCGTTTAGCGTTGAAACTCTGGCATACAATGCGACTCGCATAATCCTCTGTGCTGGGGCGGAGATTCGGACGCTTCCGGCATGAGTGCCGTGTGTATCAGCAGCGGCTGACCGTCTTTGCTGTGAAAGACCTCGATGACGACCTCGCGCCCCGCAGCTTGGGCCTTTTTCAGCAGCGGCTGCATTTCTTCAGCCTGACTGAGGCGGCGGAGCGCATCTTGCATAGCCTCACTGGGGGCGTGGGACGGTGCCCCGCTTGGGCGACGAAATTTGAACTGAATAGTCGAAGTTTTCATGCTCTCTTCCTCATACGACAAACTCGGCAGCGACTTTTGCCACAATAGGCGGGCACTGACCCAACCCGGCAAACTGGCGCTGTGCCTCTCTCACGAACCGCACGACCGACGCTCGGCTCACGCCATACTTCTTCGAACATTGCGTCAACGACATTCCAGCCAAACGGTCGCGGACGATTAAGTCATGCGGCGTGTTGAGGGGCCTCCTGCCGAGCCGGAATCCGTCCAACTTTTTGCGCCTCAAGCCCACGCGGATATGTTCCTTCACCAATTCGCTCTCGCATTGGTTCAGGCTGGCCATGGCGTCAAAGAAGAGCTTCCCGGTCGAAGTAGATGTATCGATAGCCTCCTGTGCAGAAATCAGGTCGATGTGGAGAGTTTTGAAGTGCTCAGTCAACTGGAGCAAATGCTTGATAGCTTTGCTGAGGCAAGCCAACCTGTTAGTCAGGACAACCGAAAAACATCCCTGTTTCGCATCTGCTATCAGCGCGTCCAGTCCGGAGCGCCGTGCTTTGGCTCCGGAAGCAATGTCGTTGTACTCAGCTACCACCTCAAACCCGCGTTGACGGGCAAGCTGATGGAGATAACACACCTGTGCAGATACATCCTCCTCATGCGACCATACCCGAGCGTAAATTGCAGCTTTTTCCTTCACAGGTGCTCCTTAGCTCCGGAGAAAGCACGGACATAACTGTTCGATTGGCGGGTGGATCGTCAGACTTTGTCCTCAACGATTTCGCAAGTGCCTAGCGGCCAATTAATGGCCACATGCCGAAGAGGGTAAATGCGGACTACGGTTGATTTGGACAAGGCTTCAGAACAATGGGTCTGAACGTAGCTGAGAGCATCACTTGGCGTTGTCGCCGGGACTACAAGGCTGGCGGTCATCCGTTGCATCATCCTGCAGGAATAGCCAACAATAAGCGAGTCTTACAAGCCCGCGGATTGTGCTTCATGGCTTCAGCGGAAGTTCGCAAACCGGGAGAATTGAACGAGCTTCGTCATAGAGGGGTCGGGCTTGGCGCAGTACGGCGGCCAAGGAGTTCTAACTCGCGGCACCGGGACGCGCTATTCCTTTCTACCGTTTGCGAGTCTTCTTTCAGCCAAAATCCATCACAGCAAAAACAATCGTCGAAGGGGATCTTGATTGATTAGGACGATCGCTTTTCCGACAATCGAGGTTGCCATTGCGGATTATCTTCGATGGAAGGCTGGCCATTCCTTTCGAAGATTAATTTTCTAAAGCCACGAGTTTCGATGGAAGCGTAGTCGTGACCTGCGCCTCCAGGGTAGACGCAAAAAGAGATCATAGGTTCGTCGCCGGCATTGATGGAACGGTGGGCGAAAAATGGCGGCACGTATACGGCCCTGCCTTTGGCCATGGGTTCTGCTTTCCATTCGCCCCGCTCCGTTTCCATCAGCATGAACCCCCGGCCCCGGACGCAATGGTAGACCTCCGCAGTGCCTTTCTGCAGGTGAAAGTGGCCTTTGGTCATAAAGTATTCCGCTCCCACCCTTCCCGGATAGACAATGCTGCTGCACATCATCAGGTGACCGTGTTCGTCGGGCACCCGAACCTCATAAACTTCGTAGAGCAGGACATCCTCCTTCGCAAGCATCGCGTCTGCCACATTCTGGTCCGCGAACATACGGCTCATATTGGACAAACGACGCTGCAGCAGATTGTGGTAAGGCTTGATGATTCCCGACGACTGATCAAAATCGAAAGAAAATGGAGCTATTTCGTTGGCAGAGGACATGATTGATCGGCGGCTCCTTACGGTTAAATCTTTCGGTATTTCAGCCGTGCCTTGCTCGTCGCTTTTCCTGACTGCTTATTGATCTGCTACGGCTGGGTTCGCCAGCCCTACGCGAAAGGTCATGCCGAGTCCCTCGGCTAGGTTGAAGATGCTCATGTCGCTTTTCTCCGTTCCCTTCTGGAATAGCACCCAGAAGGCCGCCTGCTCGCTTACTGGGAATGGAATAGCGTGCCATGTGCCGGGGACAAAAACAATTCCCTGTCCCGCTTCCAGATGAAAGGCCTCAAGAGTATCCGGCCGTAACTGATCCCCAGGGACCGGCGCACCCGCCAGACAGAGAGCACTACCATGAATGCAGAGGAGGGCCTCCGGCGTGCACCGATGGCATTCAACTTCACTGCCGGAAAAAGGTCTCCTCGTCAATTCGAACCACCCCAAGCCGGCCTGTCCCGGGATTGTGAAGGAGGCGATCCCGTCCCAATAGTTCAGGATGTCGGAATGAAACAATGGCTGTCCGGCCGGGCGTCTCACCACCTGCCCCCATTCCGGAGGAAACTCGTCAAGCGATCGAGCCACATATACTCTCTCGTTCATTGGTCCTGCCCCGCTTACGCCTTCAGGTCAATGACAACTTTGAAGGCCTTGCGCTGCTGCAAAAGTTCGAAAGCTTCTTTCACTCCGCTTAGTGGAAGCACATGGGAGACGAATTCCTTCGGATCGATGATTCCCATCTCGATCCAGCTCAGGATCTGTTCGTGTGTTGCCGACTCTTCCTCGAAGGTAGGCCACTGCAGAAACTGCAGGGTCCAGTTATAAGGTCCGTCAGACCAGTCCAGGTTCATCGCCGTCTCCGGAGAGATCCCGTAGACGCAGATTTTGCCGTTGAACTTAACCATGTTCAACGCCTGGCTGATGATCCGGGTCACTCCCACCGCATCCACGACGAAGTCGAGCCCCAAGGGCAGCTTCGTCTTGACCCAGGAGACGGCGTCTTCTTTACTGGTATCGAGACAGATATCGGCGCCCATTTTTGCCGCCTTTTCCAGCCGGCTCGGCTGGACATCGCAAGCGATCACAGGCGCCAGACCGAGGACCTTCGAAAAGCGCACGAAGGAGAGTCCCACCGGGCCGAGGCCGAAAACCATCACGCTCGCGTTGGGCCGAAAGCCGAAGCGGTAGATGGCCGAAAGCACCTCTTTGTAGGTAATGACCATGGTGCCCAGAGCCGGGTCGAGATCCGCGGGGATCTTCTGCTGCGAGTAATAAAGGTCGAGGAATCCGTCCTCGGGGCGGATTTTGCCGTCCTCGGCCATAGCCTTGCCGTCGCCTGCGATCCCGTATTGCGCAAACGCGCCCCATCCGGAGTACAGCGAGCTGCCGTCACCAATTTTTTCCAGTCCCGGCCGGAGAATCAGATCGCCGATCTGGAAATTCCGGACCTTTTTCCCCTTTTCGATCACCCGACCCACAGCCTCATGTCCCAACACGGCGGGATAAGTGTCGAAGCCTTTGAAGTGTCCTTCCAGCAGTTTCCGGTCGGTGCCCGCGCACACGCCGCAGGCCAACTGCTCCACCAGTACCTGGTAGTCGTTGATCTCCGGCCGGGGAATCTCCTGGACCTCAAGGGTTCCAGGTTTCACGATCACGGCGCCTTTCATCTCTCGCTTGCCTCCTGGGTTAAGCTAGATGCTGCTGCTTTGCGAAGATGGGGATGAGGGCATCATAAGCCTCTTTGAAGATTTCATATTGCCTGTCGTAGATCTCCCGGTTTTTATTGTCCGGACAGATCTTCTCTTTTACCCGGACAATCTTTTGCGCCACCAGAAAGTCCTTGAAGATCCCCGCCCCGATGCCGCCGGCGATGGCAGCGCCGAGCGAGGTGGCTTCCTCTAGAAATTCCAAACGTTCGATCGGTGTGTTGAAGATGTCCGCAAGGATCTGCCGCCAGATTTCTCCCTTGGCTCCGCCTCCGATGACCCGCATGGATGAAATGCGGATTCCTTGCTTGGTGAAGCAGTCAAGAATGATGCGCAGGTTGAAAGTCACCCCTTCCAGAACCGCGCGGATTATGTCCGCGCGCCCGTGAGTATTGGTGAGTCCAAGGAAGACGCCCCTGGCTGCCGGATTCCAATGGGGGCTTCGTTCCCCCATCAGGTAGGGGAGAAAGAGCAAGCCTTTTGCACCCGCCGGGCTGCTTAGCTGCTTGCTGGTTCATCAGATCGTAAGCGCTGCCGCCGAGCCGGCCGGCCGTCTCTACCTCCGCCGAACACAGGGTATTTCTGAGCCACTGGTAGGATCCGCCTGCGGACTGCATGGTTCCGGTCGGGGTGACCATGTGCGGATCCAGATGGAAGAAGTTGAAGGTTCTTCTCTCCGGATCGTAGATCGGGTCGGGATTGGCCAGCGCAATCCAGGAACTTGAGCCGATGTAGTTGTAGGCGACGCCTTCCGCCACGACCCCGGCCCCCACCGCCGCACAAGGCCCGTCTCCACCGCCCACGACCACCGGAATGCCAGGCACCAGGCCCAGTTCATCCGCCATCCTCCTGGAGATCTCCCCGGAGACATGAGTGGAAGGACAGAGTCTGGGAAGGAGATCCTTGGAGATTTCCATCGCCTCCGTGATCTCGTCGGACCAGTCTTTCTTCCGGATGTCGAACAGATTCATGCTCGACGCGTCGGAATAATCGGTGACAAATTGCCCGGTGAGACGAAAGTTCAAAAAATCCTTGGCATGGAGAACCTTGTGAGTCTTCTGGAAGACCTCTTTCTCGTGCTTTCGGATCCAGAGGAGCTTGGCAAGCGAATAGGTAGGGCTGACGCGATGTCCGGTGATTTGGTACACCTTTTCCTCGCCTACCCGTTCGGACAACAGGGCCGCCTCCGCGATGCCACGCTGATCAGCCCAGATGATGGAGTTGCGGAGCGGTTTGCCCTCTCTGTTAACGCATAGGCAACCCATCATCTGGCCGCTGAAGGAGACGGCGGCGATGCGGTGTGGATCGATCTTACGTTCGGAGACCAGTTTGCGGCTAGTATGCTGAAAAGCCTCCCACCAATCCTCGGGATTCTGTTCCGCCCAACCGATGTGCGCGTACTCGGTCCCGTATCCGTGAAAAGCGCTCGCCACAATCTCTCCACTGGTGTTGAAGAGGGTCGCCTTGTTCCCTGTGGTCCCAAGGTCATGGGCCAGGATAAGATCTTTTTCCATTCGCATCACCCGCCTTTTTCAAATTAAGGCTTTCCCGATGAACCACTCCTACTTCGCGGTGTGCCCTCCGTTGACGATGAACATCTGACCGGTGGTCCAGTTGGCCTCATCCGAAGCGAGGTATACCACGATGCCCGCCAGATCTTCGGGCTTGCCAAGCCTGCCCAAAGGCACCGGGTCGATCAGCGCCTTCTTCATCACCGGGTCGGCCAGCACATCCCTGGACATGTCCGTCACCGTGGTTCCCGGCAGGACGCAATTGACCTGGATCTGATAGGGCGCGAGTTCCAGGGCCGCCGAGCGCATGAAGGAGAGGATTGCACCTTTGGTTGCCGTGTATACGGACAACCTCGGTTCCCCGACGACCGCCACAATCGAGGCACAGAGAATGATCTTTCCGCTCTTCTGCTTCATCATCTGAGCCGCGGCCGCTTGGGTACAAAAAATGTTCCCCTTCACGTTGGTATGAAAGAGCCTGTCAATCACCTGTTCCGACTGTTCGATTAAGGGCTCTTTATGGACCAGACCGGCATTGCTCACCATGACGTCCAGACGGCCGAATTTCTTGACGGCGAAATCGACCAAGGCCTGGACCTCTGCCTTGGTCCCCACGTCCGCCTTGAAGGGGTAGGCCTCTCCGCCCGCCTGCTTGATTTCAGCAACCACCTCCTGGGCCGCGTTTTCATTGCCTAGGTAATTGACGATTACCTTCGCCCCTTCCTTGGCAAAGGCGACAGAATAGGCGCGCCCCATGCCTCGTCCACCGCCCGTAATGATCGCGATCTTATCTTTCAGCCTCATTTCCTTCCCCTCTTTGCAAATGTTCAGGTTTCCCGTATAGCATTTTCAGGAAAACCAAGGCTTTGTCACGTGCCCCCCGCACCAACTTCAGTTGTCGAAGGGCGCGACCAATACGGACCTGGTGAAGAACTTCCCCGCCTCTAATCCGGCAAAGGCTTCGTTCACCTGCGCCATGGGGATTTTTTCTCCGATGTCGGGATCCAGACGTCCGGAGTTCACCAGTTCCACCACCTCTCGAAATTCGTTGCGGGTCACTCCTCTTGAGCCCAGAACCCTTTTCTCCCGGATCACAAGGTCATAAGACGGGACCTCCAGCGTGGGGCTCACGTACCCCAGAACCACCACCTTCCCTCCACGCCTGCACGCTTCCATGGCCATGGGCAACGATTCCCGGGTTCCGATCGTGTTGACGACGACGTCAAGCGGTCCCATTCCCTGCATTATCTTTGGAACGAAATCCTCCTTGCTGGAGTCTATGAGGAGATCGGCGCCCATCTCTGCCGCCATCGCAACGCTTTGGGGCCTGCGATCCATGCAGGCCACATAGGCGCCGAGCAGCTTCGCAATGATAATTCCCTGGCGCCCCACCCCTCCGACGCCGAGAATGGCGACCTTAGACCCGAGCGAGACCTCACCCACATTCTTCAGGGCCCGGTACATGCACGCGACCGCATCGGCGATGATGGAGGCCTTTTCAAATGAGACCTTGTCGGAGAGCTTCTCCAAGTTGGCCGCGGGCACGTTGACGTATTCTGCCATTCCGCCGTTTCTTTCGAAGCCAATGCGCGACAGGCCGGTGCAACGATTCGTCTCTCCTCCGAGGCAGAAGCTGCACACACCACACGTTACGTCCACAAATACCGCCACCCGATCGCCGATTTCCACACCCTTCACGTTCGGTCCTTTGCGGGAAACCACACCGGCAGTCTCGTGACCGGGAATCAACGGCAGCTTCACGGTCGGAATCTTGCCTTCGCGGATATGCACATCGGTCAGACACAGGCCGCAGGCTTTCACTTCAACAGTCACTTCTCCCAGCGCGGGATCGGGTATCTCCACTTCCGCTATTTTCAAAGGCCGGTGATATTTCTCCAGTACCGCACCTTTCATATCCTTCCTCCGTTGTATTCGCCTTCTTCGCAACCCGGAAAGATCATGCGCATCCTCAACTCTTTACTTCAGCAGGTGGAATGATTCCGAAGTCCACATTCACGTGTGACCGTTGAGCCGTCCGAAGCCAGGGCCACCGGGGCAAGGTTACACCCACATAGGCCTCATCGGGCAGACGTAGGCAGATAACGGGCTTACCGTGAATGTCTGCGCGTTAACTTGCGGAGAATAGATTGGCATGGATATTATGTCAAGACGTAATTACACAAATCAAGACTTGTAAATATGTCTTGACGTAGAGACATCCCGCCACTAGATTAATTTTGACTCGAAGATTCTCGATCAGACAGCGGTTTGGGAGCGAAGTGATGGCGCTCTTCCAGATTGCAATGCATTGTAACTTCAATCTCGAGAGCGGGATGCATGGACGTCGAAGGGATAACCGTAGATAAGCGGAGTCCTATTCCGCTGTATTTTCAGCTCAAGGAAATCCTACTGGAACAGATTCAACGTTCTGAGGCAGGAGCCGCCTTGCCAACTGAGAACCGGCTCTGTGAGCAATGTAGCATCAGCCGTCCCACCGTCCGACAGGCAATCAAGGAGCTTGAAAACGAGGGGCACATTTACCGCCTCAAAGGAAAGGGAACCTTTGTCGCCGAGAAGAAGGTGCACCAGGATTTCCTTCGGAGCTTCAATGATGAGATGCACCGTAAAGGTCTCTCACCCACTACCCGGGTGCTGGAATTCAAGATGGACGAAGCGGACGATCACGTAGCAGCTACCCTCATGCTCCCCACTGCCAGCAAGGTTATCCGTTTGAGGAGACTCCGCTCCGTGAACGAAGAACCAGTGGTTTTGGACCTCAGCCTCCTGCCCTCCGAGCCTCTACCCGACATCCTTTTGAAAGATATGACGAACGAGAGCCTCCTTAGGGTGGTCGAGGGAGATTACAACCTGAGGGTCGATAGAGCCGTCAGGCGGCTGGAAGCCATGATAGCGGGCGAATATGAGGCAAAGGTGCTGGATGTAAGGCTGGGGGCCCCGATTCAATACATCGAAACGGTCACCTACTTGCAAAACGGAAGGCCTATCGAGTTCTCTCAGGCCCGGTACCGCGGAGACAAGACAAACTTCTCCTTCACCCTAAAGCGAGAGCGGCCGAGATAAAGATTTTTTGGCAAGAAAACGAAGCCTCTCCATGGGGCAAATGTTTTTGCAGCGGATCGCGTGTTCAGGATCATGGCAGTATTTTGCGTGTTCCCTATTCGTCCTGATTGAAACAGGCAATCCTGAGCTGGTGAACAACGGCAATTATTGGGCGGGTTAGAAAAATGTCCAAACGAACATACAGTCCGGCGCAGAAACCAACTCTCTATTTCATCGGCGTTTCGACCGGACAATCCTCGATCATGAAGGTCTTCCCCGAATGGGCGAAGTACCTGAACCTGGGTGATTGTCAAATTCTGGGACTCGACTTCCGGCAACACGACGAACCTGAGGCATATCGGGAGGCCGTTGACTTCATCAAGGGGGATCCCCTGTCGCTCGGCGCCCTGGTCACGACTCACAAGATTGATCTCCTCAACGCCTGTCGCAATCTGTTTGATGAATTGGACCCTTATGCAGCGCAAACAGGAGAAATTAGCTGCATCTCCAAGGCTGGAGATCGGCTAGTCGGTCATGCCAAGGATCCCATCACAAGCGGACTGGCCGTGGAGGCGTTTCTTCCTGAGGGCTATTGGGAGAAGAACGGCGGAGAGGTGGCGCTTCTCGGGGCGGGAGGCTCCTCGATCGCGCTCTCCTCTTACTTCGCACGCAAGCAGCATGGGGCCAACCATCCATCAAGGATCACGGTGACGAACCGCAGTCTTCCCCGGCTCGAAGAAGATTCGGATCATCAATGACGCGCTCGGCTGCGATCGCAAGTGGGAGTATGTGCACGCACCTCAGCCCGAGGTGAACGACAAGGTCGTGAACGGGCTTCTTCCCCACTCCATGGTCGTCAATGCCACCGGCCTGGGCAAGGATGCGCCCGGATCTCCGCTAACGAACGGGGCTTGCTTTCCGAGGGCTGGGATCGCATGGGAGCTGAATTACCGGGGCGATCTGATCTTCCTAGACCAGGCCCGATCACAGCAGGCCGAGCGGAAATTGATGGTCGAAGACGGTTGGGTTTATTTTATCCATGGATGGACAAGCGTCATTGCCGAGGTTTTCCATGTGGCCATTCCCACGAAGGGACCCGCGTTCGATGAACTCTCGGCAATAGCGGCGAGATATGGAAAACCCAAAAGCTCGTCGTAAGCAAGAACCAAGCAGCATTTGGCTTCCGGCCTTTTCGCAAGTTCAATGCATGGCCAAAATACTGATCACCCCTAGATCGCTGACCAAGGATCCACCTCAGGAGTTAGATCTTCTTAGCCAGGAGAGCTTCGAGCTGGTTCTCTCCACTCCCGGCAAGCAACCGGATGAAGATGAACTGATCCGACTGCTTCCTGGAGTTGTGGGAATGCTTGCCGGCGTTGAGCCCATCACGGCGCGGGTCCTCAGTTCAACCAAAGAGCTTAAAGTCATCAGCCGCAACGGCACCGGCATCGACAATATCGACCTTGAAGCGTGCCACCAACATGCAATCGCCGTGCAACGCGCGGAGGGTGCAAATGCCAGGGGCGTTGCCGAACTTGCCATCGCCTTGATCTTGGACATGGCCCGCTCGATTTCGTTCAGCGATGCCCGAATGAAATCGGGACGTTGGGCGCGTAAAAAGGGTTTTGAGCTCCGGGGCAAGACCTTGGGCCTGATTGGCTGCGGGAAGATCGGTCAGGAGGTCGCCCTGATAGCCATAGGTTTGGGCATGCAGGTGCGTGCCTACGACCCCTGTCCGGCCGGCGCCTTCCGTATTCCTTCCGCATTTTCTTTTACCGGGCTGGAAAGTCTGCTCAAGGATGCAGATGTGATCAGCCTCCATTGCCCTACTCAGAAGAACGGAGCGCCGATCATATCGGACGAGAGCCTTGCCCTCATGAAAGAGGGAGTCCTGCTTGTCAATACCGCGCGGGCTGAACTGGTGGATGAGGAAGCCGTACTCAAGCATCTCACGGTGGGTCGGCTGGCCGGATATGCCACCGACGTTTTTCGCCGTGAAACTCCAGACGCGGCTGCGATCTTTTCTCACGAGCACGTCATTACCACGCGCCACATCGGAGGTTACACGGAAGAGAGCGTGGAGAGGGCGACACGTGTGGCCGTGCAGAACCTTATCGACTTCTTCCATGAACATGGCCAGACTCCATAGAGAACCCTGTCTCGACCTAAGGCGGTCGATTGCCGAACCGGTCAGCTCCGGCCAAGTTAAGCTGTGGTGGATTGGGCAGGCGGGGTTTGTGGTGAAAACCGCCGACGCCGTTCTCGTCATTGATCCATACCTGTCGGATTCCCTGGCAAAAAAATATGCCGAAGCCGAATTCAAGCACCTGCGAATGATGCCCCCGCCCATCGAGGCAAAGGATTTAAAGGATATCGATCTGGTCTTGGCTAGTCATCGTCACTCGGACCACATGGATCCGGAAACCCTGCCAGTGTTGGCAGAGAATAGCCCGCGCTGCCGTTTCATCGTCCCGCGCTCCGCAGCCGCGTACGCCGCGCACCTGGGTGTCCCCAGCAAGAGCACGGTAGGACTGAACGCAGGGGAGACTTTTGTTTATAAAGAAGAAGTCGCGGTCGAGGCGATCCCTTCCGCACATGAAGAGATCAAGACGAATGACAAGGGGGAGCATCTCTATTTGGGCTATCTTCTGAAGCTCGACGGCATCAACCTGTACCATTCGGGAGACTGCGTCCCTTATCCAGGCCTGTGTGAGTCGCTGACGAAGCGTGGCATACAACTCGCCCTGCTACCCTTAAACGGAAGAGACTCCTATAGGACAGAGAGAAACATCATCGGGAATTTCACCATCTCCGAGGCGATCAATCTATGCGTGACGGCCGGGATTCCCAACTTGATCGGCCATCATTACGGCCTTTTTGATTTCAATACAATCAGCGAGGAAGAGGCTGAGCGCGCCTTTACCGGAGCACAAGGAAAATTGACCTGCATCCTGGCACGAGCAGGCATTACTTATACGCTATTCGCTTAGGACAACAGACCTGGATCTAACTCGCCATAGAGCGAGGGCTGCTGATAGAGGCCGGCGTCAATTACAAACGGGAGGCTGCTGCTTCATCGATAACCCATAGACATCGCGGAAGACGATTCCCTTCATGAAGCTTCGAGTCCCATCATTTTGCCGAAGAATCCCTCCGCCTCCAGCCGTGCCACGAAGCTCATGTCCACGAAGTCTTCGGGCGGAACGATACGGTCAATTCGCCCCACGCGGTGGAGGAGTTGAATCGCATTTCGTACCCCTTCCAAAGAGGGGAAGTTCATGGCGTCAAAAAATCTGGCATACATGACCCATGTCTTTTCCGCGATCTCCCGGTCCGTCAGCATGCAGTATTTCTGCAGGACCGAAACCCCGAAGCGGGCGTCGGTGCGGAAGCGGTACACCCCTTGGCAATATGCGCGCACATAGCGAAATGTGGTCTCCGGCCGCGCTTTCAGCATCCGGCGCGTGGTAGCAGCGTTACTATTCTGAAATGCCACGCCAAGGCGGGCCAGGTCTTCCACCACGCACCAGCCCTTCTTTTCCGCCAGGAAGGTTTCCGGAGCGTGCATGATCGCCACGTCCGACCTTTGCTCGTCCAGCAGGCTTTCGAGCCTGGGACGTTCCCTGCCCACAACCACCAGCTCAATATCCTTTTCCGGATTCCATCTCCATCGCTCAAGCGTCATGGCAATGGAGATCTCATCTGCGTCTCCACGGGCCTGTATGGCCCAACGCTTTCCTCTCAGGTCTTCGCGGGTGCGCAGGCCGGGGCGCGCGCTGATCTGCTGGGCGCTTCGGCAGATGGCTGCGGCAATGATCACGGCATCCCCGTTGCACGTGAGATTAGCGGTGACCAGCTCCGGAGAAACAGCGTTGGTAAAGTCCGCCTCCCCTGCGATTACCGCAGGTATCGATTGGCTGTGTCCCGCATAATCGATTAGCACGGGATCAAGCCCGTTCTGCTGAAAATAGCCGCCCTCAACCGTGGCGAATACCGGAGCGGAGCCAGCAACACGGTTCGGCAGAGCAATGCGGATCTTCTCCATTTCGTCTCCTCCTCAGAATGGTAGGCGAACCCCTTCAGCTTCGGCCAACGGCGTAACAGGGTAGCGTGTCGGCAGCAGAAGGTTGGCGAGACTACGCTAGCAGGTCGCTGAAAAACAGTTTCCGGGCAGGTCGGTGACACAATTACTTGCTTAACCCATTTATGCCGCACACATTCCCTAGCGCCTCGCTCGTTGCTGCGGCGCGTTTTTCAGCAGCCTGCTAGTAGGCCTCTCCTGTACTTTTATCGAAAACATGCATCCAGCTCATGTCGAGGTAGAATTCCATCTCCTCCCTGGGCCGCGCCTCGCTCGCGGGATCCACGGACGCGGTGAATTGAACGTCTCCGCTTGTAGCCAGAAGGTTAACCGTATTTCCCAAGGACTCCACCACCACCACCTTCGCGCGAAGCGGCTGCCCTCCTGCGGCCAAATGCCTGAATTGGGAGGTGTAAATACGTTCCGGGCGGATGCCAAAAATAATGTCGCGGTCCTTGGCTGCCATAAACCGCGCTCTCAGTTGCTCCGGGACGCAGAGCTTGAGGTTCACACCCTGCACAAGTAGGACGCCATTTTCTTCCACGAGCCTGCCTTCCCAGAAATTCATCGTAGGGCTTCCGATGAAGCCGGCCACGAAGATGTTCTTGGGATGGTTGTAAACGTCCATAGGCAATCCCATTTGCTGGATGATGCCTTCGTTCATGATCACGATCCGATCGGCCATCGTCATGGCCTCGACCTGATCATGAGTGACGTAAACGATCGTCGTCTCAAGTCTCTGGTGGAGCTTGACCAACTCTCCCCGCATGTGGACGCGCAGTTTCGCATCCAGGTTACTGAGCGGTTCGTCAAATAAGAACGCTTGGGGTTGTCTGACGATCGCTCTCCCCATAGCCGCCCGCTGGCGCTGTCCTCCCGACAGGTCCTTTGGCTTCCGGTTGAGCAGTTGGTCGATGCCTAAAATCTTCGCCGTTTCCTTCACCCGCCTGTCGATCTCGCGCCGCTCCACCTTCTTGAATCTGAGACCAAACGCGATGTTGTCGTAGATCGTCATGTGCGGGTAGAGGGCATAGTTCTGAAAAACCATGGCGATGTCCCGGTCTTTAGGGTGGACATCCCAGACGGGTCTTTCGCCGATGTAGATCTCCCCTTCGGTTATATCTTCCAGGCCGGCGATCATGCGAAGAGTGGTGGTCTTGCCGCAGCCAGAGGGGCCTACAAGCACGAGGAATTCCTTGTCTGCCGCGGTCAAGCTGATTTGATCTACAACAATCGTTTTACCGAATTTCTTGGTGACATCTTCCAGACGTATCTCAGCCATTAATGCGAATTAACCCCCTTCTGGTTCTCGGCCTCACGGTTTTCTGATCCCCATCAATGGCAAGATCAACTGCTCTGTCTTCTGCAGCTCGTGGGAGAAGCTCCAAAGCAGAACATCGAAGTTGGCAGCAACAGCTTCAGCCCTTTTCTCCATCTAGCCCTTCAACCCGGTGAGCGTGAATCCCGTGCGCAGAAATTTCTGCAGCAGCCAAAAGACGACAAGGGCGGGAATCGTCGCCAGGACCGCTATGACCAGCACCTCGTTCTGAGGAATGTTGTATTCCTCTTCGAAGATCACCAAACCGAGAGGATAGGTCCGGAACTGGTCGGTCGTAACCACTACCAAAGGCCACAAGTACTGGTCCCAACTGTCGCGGAAGGCAAAAATGGCCAAAGTGGCCAGCGCCGGCTTACACTGGGGAAGGATCACCCGCCAGAGGATACTGAACTCTCCCGCCCCGTCGATTCTCGCCGCCTCAATATATTCGGTCGGCACCTTGATGATGAACTGACGCATCAGGAACACGCCGAAGGCATCCACTAAGAGCGGGGCCACGATACCCTTCAGACTATTGACCCAGCCGAACCATTTGATCACCAGGAAGGTAGGGACGAGAGTCACCTCCATCGGCAGCATGAGGGTGCTCAGAATGGCCAGCAATGCGAGCTTGGCGCCGGCGAAGCGATACTTGGCCAAACCGTATCCGGCGAGGGTACAGAAGATCATGTTGCTCAGCATTACGGAAAAGGAGACGATGCCGCTGTTGAGAAAGAACCTGGGAAAATCGGCCCGCGAAATAGCATTTGGATAATTTTCAAAATGCCACACCTTGGGGACCCATTCGAAGGTCATCTCGAACATCTTGTCCCCGCTTTGAAACGACATGCTGAACATCCAGATGATCGGAAAGACGAAAAGAAGCGTCAAGGCGATCAGAGGCAACATCTTGAGCCACTCCAGATTCCATAAGGCCTTGCCCACTCTCTTCATCCTAGTCTTCCTCCGACCGCATGAAGATCCGCATCTGCATGATCGTAAAAACCATAACGATCAGAAAGAGCACAACCGACATGGCCGCCGCGCGCCCCATTTTCAGATACGAAAATCCCGTGTCATAAATGAGCATGGACAGCACGGTTGTGCCTCCGCTCGGGCCACCCTGCGTAATGACGTAGGCGAAAAGGAAGATCCTGGCACACAGCAGCCCCGACACCACGATGACGAAGAATATGACAGGCCGCATGGAAGGCAGGGTGATATGCAGCAATCTGGCCAGGGCATTCGCCCCGTCCAGGGACGCCGCCTCATAGTAATCCTTGGGAATAGCCACAAGTCCTGCGAGATAGACCACCATGAAATACGGGGCGAAGCGCCAGACCGTGACAATCACCAGAGCGAGCATCGCCGTGGTCGGCTCGGTGAGCCACTGAATGCGGCCGAACCCGAAGGGACTCAAGAGCTGATTGACTAGCGCGTCCGGATGGAACAAGAAGCGCCAGATATAGCAGCAGGCAATGACAGGCAAGATGTTGGTCAGGAATATGATGCTCATGAAATGGCGGCTGCCGCGAATGCCTGCATTGATGAGCAAAGCGAGCACGAAGGCTACGATGGTGATAGCGCTGGTCGAAAACGTGATATAGAGCAGAGTGTTCTTGAGCGCCTGGATAAAAAGAGGATCCTTGAAGATGCTCTGATAGTTATACAGGCCGATGAACCTGGGTTCGGAAACCATGTCATACGAGCTGAAGCTCAACCAGAAGGAGAAGAGCATCGGCCCATATTTGAAGATGATGAAGAAAACGATTGTCGGCGCTACGAACAGCCACCCCCAAAGCTTGATCCTCTTGTGATACGACGCCTGCCGTATCTTAGGCTGCTTTGAGGGTAGCGTTCGGAGCTGGGTACCGGTTCCCATCACGCCTTTCCTGCTGCTTTGTATTGTGCGTTGGCCCTGTCCACTTCCGCGGCAGCTTCATTCAGGGTCTGCTGAATGTCGGCATTGTTCAGAATAATGCGTTGTATTGCGCGATGCATCACATCTTGCAATTCGTCAAAGACAACGCTGTTTGGCAAGAATGCCCCGTCTTCCTGCGCCTTGAAAATGGCATTGACGTTGGGGAATTTCTGAACCTCGGGATTGTTTCTCCAACCGCTCTTCCGCGCCGGCGGGAAGGGTTTGGCCTGCGCCCAGCAGGCGACCAGATCGGCCATCATGAAGCGGTAGAGATCATGCAGCACTTCCTGCTTGGAACTGGGAATCTGTTTGTTGATTAAGTTCACGATGCCGTAGCAACTGGAGTACCTCTGGTTGGGCTTTACTCCCGGCATCTGAACGCCTTTGTAGTATTGGCCCCGCTCCATTTCCGGATTGTTTTCCCGGAAGATCACCGGCGAGATCGGATGGCTGCAGAACATGGACGCTCTTTCCCTGACAAAGTCCATCATGGGAATGGGATTGGTTGCGATGCTGTCGGCCGGGTCCTCGGCGCCATAAACTTTCGAGATGGATCGGCGGATGGTCATAGCTTTGACTCCCGCCGGGCTGTTCACAACGCACTTGCCCTTCTCGTCGAACCACTTTCCGCCGCACTGGAGCAGGATCGGGTTGAACTGAACCATGGTCCACAAAGGCGCATGCATGGCGAACTTGAAGCCCTGGCGCTCGAACCTTTGCCCCTTCTTAATGGTCAACCTTTTGGCCACTTCGCCCATCTGCTCCCAGGTGGCCGGCTCGTCCTTGATCGGGTCCAGGCCCGCTTCTTTGAAGTGACGCAGATTTATGTAGTTGAGCCAACCGTAGAAGAAGAGAGGAAATGCGTAAGCCTTTCCGTTCTTTACAGAGCTCTCAATGTAAGATTTGGGATAGTCGTCCACGAAACTCTTCATCGATGAATATCCCAGCCTCGTCACGTCCATGGGAGCAGCCAGATCCTTATCCAGCCAGATTGGCATCAGCCAGGTGCCGGTCTGGAACCCGTCCGGCGCGGTGCCGGTGGCAAATCCCAGGTTTACCTTTTTCCCCAGATCCGAGATCAGCATCTGCTGCATCTCGATCTGCACGTTTGGATTCTTCTCCATGAACAACTGCGCCCTCCCCCGCAGATAAGGGAACTGCTGCGGATTCTGGACACACCAGAGCGAGAGCTTCATGGGAGAATCTCCGTACGCCTTGGTAGCAAAGCTCCCGAAAGACGACATGGCGGCGATCCCGAGACCGGTAGCACTGACGCTCTTAAGAAAGCCTCGCCGTGTGATTTTCCTGGCCTTTAAGGAAGACTTGGTAGGCCCATTCGTTTGGTTATCCACTTTTCCCCCTCCATTGATCGTGTGCATCGCGTGATCGTGTGTATCGCTTTTGGTCGTGAGGAATACCCGGTCGCAAAATATCAACTGCTGCCAATCGTGTCTTGCCGGGTTCTGTCGCCAGCCTAGCATCAGCAGCATGAACGCAGGAGTGATTGCGAGTGAGAAGCGTATTGTAACCGCATAAAGATGTCAAGAAATTCGATGAAGACGATTTTCACCCGTTCTGCGCCTCGCTGCATTTTAGAGCTGATGTCCTTTGTTCAAAAAAGCATCTCCAGAAAGCGGTGACGCACCGTCAAAAACGCGTCATCGCTGCTTTGCCCTGGCGGCTAGGGCCGCAGGCGGGTTTGATTCTGGCGCGGAAGCATCCATCCCGGGTACTCGGGTGGCAGCGCACTGACTTCGTCGAGCTGCTTCATCTCCTCCGCAGTGAGTTTGAGGTCTACGGCGGCAAGGTTGTCCTGAAGCTGGTTGACGTGCTTGGCTCCAATGATGACGGAGGTGACCACGGGCTTGGCTAACAGCCACGCGAGCGCGACGCGGGCCGCGCTGCAGCCGTGGGCCTTTCCTATCGGAATCATGACATCGAGAATCTTCCAGGCGCGTTCTTTGTCGACGATGGGGAAGTCGAACTCGGAGCGGCGCGAGCCTTCCACCTTCTGGTTCTCACGGTGAACTTGCCGGAGAGCAGGCCGCCGGCGAGCGGACTCCACACGAGTAGTCCGATCTTCTCGGCTTCAAGAAGAGGGACGATTTCGCGTTCGAGGTCGCGACCGGCGACAGAGTAGTAAGCCTGCAAGGTATCAAAGCGAGCCAGATTCCTGAGCTCGGATATGCCCAGCGATTTCGCTATCTTCCAGGCCTGCCAGTTGGAGCAGCCGATGTAGCGGACCTTGCCCTGCTTCACCAGGGTGTCGAGGGCGCGCATGGTTTCCTCGACGGGTGTAATCGAATCGTTGCCGTGGATCTGATACAGGTCGATATAGTCAGTCTGCAGGCGGCGAAGGCTGGCGTCAACGCCATCCATGATGTGTCCGCGTGAGGCGCCTACGTCGTTGCGCCCGGGACCCATACGGCTGAAGACCTTGGTGGCGAGAACAACATCCTTGCGGGCGATGTTCAGGTTCTTAAGGGACTGGCCGAGTGCCTTTTCGCTTTCGCCCTCAGAGTAGACATCGGCAGTGTCAACGAAGTTGATGCCGGCATCGATCGCGGCTTTGACGAGCTCATCAGCTCCCGCCTGGTCAACGGTACCGATTGCCTTCCAAAAGCCCTTGCCGCCGTGGAACGTCATGGTGCCGAGGCAGAGGGTTGACACAAGCAAACCAGTGTTGCCGAGGGTCTTGTATTCCATAGTCGTCCTTTCATGCAGGCCGTTCTCTTGATCGAGTGCTGCGGCTTAGATCTCTTTCAGCGGCCTGGAGAACCGGTATGTGGATATACGGTTACGGCAAAACCAGGCGTACTGTATCCTTTTTCGATTCGTTTAAGGTCGCCGCTCCCTGACGGTCGCGTCGAACGAAAAGCTATGACTCCGGGATACACCATCCCTGGTTTTGCTATAGCCAGACACACATTCCTGAAGGCCACGCAGCGGAGCGCCGCTCCGGTAGCAGGTAGGAGAGCCGACCGCGGATGCTCAAAATGCACACCCGAACGGCCCTGCTCCCCCGGCTGCTCTCACGCGCGCTGCGTCCGCCGACATGGCCAATTGCAAAACCACTCAGACGCGTTGCACAAACTCCCGATTGCGGATCTCAACCTTCATCTTCTCCAGTTCCATCAAGGCGCGGCCGAGGTGCTCACCAAACCGTTTATTGGCTTCTCGACCCTTTTCCGCGGTGGCGCGATGCGGGTTGCCGATCAAACCGGTATCGGAAAACTCGCGGTGCTCCATCGGGAATACGAAGTACTGGTAGCCCTCGAACTCTACGTTCGGCGTGCCGTCCGTCTTGATAAACGATTTGGGAAGGAATGGCGGAGTTTTTGTCGCCGCACTCTTGGTGGCCCGCTCCATGCGCACCCACTTTTCGTTGATTCCCAGAATCTGTGAGGTTTCCAACTCGCCCGCATGCCAGCCGGGAGTCTCCTCCGGCGGACCTTCCAGGATGTCCGCCACGAGTCCCATGTAATTCTCGGCCCACGGCTTGCAAATGCCGATCAGCGCGCCGGTGTCGTACTTGAGGCTGCGCATGAGAGGGTCGATGATCTTCATGTTGGAGGCGTGACCAACCACCAGTATCAGCTTGTTGAAGCCGTGGTGTATGAGGCTTCGGCAGATGTCGTACATCATGTTGCGCCACGTTTCCGCGCGCACTGTGATGGTTCCCAGACCCATTCCCGGAGGCCCCATGTGATGCGGGCTGTAGCCGACCCAGAGCTGAGGCATGTAGAGCACCTGCGCGTATTCGGCCGCGATTCTGGTGATGTCTTCGCAGTGAATGCTGTCGGTCAGCAACGGGCAGTGATATGAGTGCTGCTCCATGCTGGCGACTGGCACCATGACGATATCCTTGTGCTTCAAGTATTCCTGGACGTCCGGGTACGTCAGGTAGCCCATGTTCCAGGTCTGAAAATCCAACTTCATGATTGCAGCCTCCTTTAGCTGTGTTCGTGCCCGCAGGCCGGCGCAGCACGCCGCTTACTTGCGAGACAGATTGTCAACCGTCACCACTACACTCCTAGGGCGATTACCGCAAAAACTGACGATCACTCCGATGAGCCTCGGCCTGCCGGCGCGGATGCCGGGCTTGACTTCATGATTTCCAAAAACGCCTCCACTACTCTATCCACGAAGCGCTCTTCATTGACGTGGGCATCGACTTCGAGAACGGGAATGTCGGGCCGCAAGCCTTTCTTCATCGCTTCAAACAACGCCCGGTCGCCTTCGGGATCGTGGGTACTGCCACCTGCGAGACCTGAGATACTCATTCCGCGCAAAGGCAATACGACTCGCACAGGCCCCTTGGCTGCATTGAGTTTCCGCACAAACGTCTCCCCGATCAGACGCATCTCCTCCACGCTGGGGCGAATCAGGGTAAATGCCGGATTGTGATAGTACATCTTGCGGTTCCGCCATTTTTCGGGAATCGTATCGCGCGGCCCCTGCCCAAAGAAATCGCAGCAGCCCATCGCGATGACCTGCGGAATGCCGAGCTTTCCCGCCGCTTCGAGCCGTGTGGGACCGGCGTCGTGATGCCCCTGGATCACGTTATCGGTAACTTCGTTGGGAGACAGGTCAACCACTCCGCGGAAGAAGCCGCGGCCGATCATGTCCTCCATGACCTGCCCACCGGTGCCGCTGGAGTGAAAAATGACGACCTCGTATCCGGCCTCCTTCAACTTGGGCGCCAGGAACTTCATGGCCTGGTCGGTGGTCCCGAGCATCGTGGTGGCGACGAGGTTGTCTCCCTTGACCTCCATCGGGCGGTAGCGGCGGACCATACCGGCAATGGCGCCGGCGGCGTTGTCGAAGATGGTGCGGCTGATCTCGTTGATACCGGAGATGTCGATCAGCGAGTGCATCATGGTGAGGTCGCGAATGCCGACGAACGGGCCGAAGGGGCGGGGGCCGCTGGCCAGCGGCGTGACAAGCAGCTTGGGAAAACCGGGAGGCAGCACTTGCATGGCTTTGGCAGCCATGATGCCGCCTATGCCCCCGCCAAGCGAAATCGCACCGTGAATGCGACCTTCCTGATGCTGCTTGCTAACCATGGCGCGTACGCCCTTGAGCATTTCATCGACGCACGCCCCGCGAGAACCCTTCTGCCGCAACTGCTCTCGGGTGAAGCCGCCCGCGCGCGCAATCTCCGAGGCCGGAATATCGGGCATCAGTCCTTCGGGTTCGCCAAGGATGCTGCTGTCCATGACCAAAACGTTGAGACCCTCTTCGACAATTCTCTGCCGCAGGTATTTTGCCTCTTCGCCCTTCGTGTCGAGGGTAACGATGATCAAGACGGTCCGTACTGCGACACCCTGGGGCATGTTTGTTCCCCTGGCCTGTTCATGTCATTACGTTATTATGTTATTACAGTAACTTCACCTTATATCCGATTTCTCGCCAGAAGAAAAGAAAAAAACGCTACGGGTAGTGTCCTAATTGGAGTTCTGGCAATTAGGACACTACCACGCTGAGCAACTAAGCCAGAACAGGCAGACCGCCCTCCAGGACGATGACCGCTAACTCCCGGCGGTGCCGCGCACGCCACGTCCGAGCCTGCCGATCAGGAGTCTTCGGCTTGGTTCGTCAACTCGAAACTCAAAGCCACAGGCGGCCACGCCGCCACGACAGGGGACAAGCTCCGGCGCGCCTTCTGCAAGGAGTCCAGACTTTGCTCCAGCTTTTCCCCCGTGCCCTCGTCGTCTTCAGCAAAGCATAGTAGGCTGCAGGCTCGTCCAATGGAGTCCCACGCGAGCGCGCAGAGTCTCATCCACTTGCGCCGAGCGGCCGGCCGCAGATGCTTCATCGTCTGCCAACCGTTTTCGAAACGGACCTGGCAGAGGAAATCGGTCGTGGGAGAACTGATCGGCGTATGGAGAGCATTCATCAACAGCGCCTCTTCGTCGCCCTCGCGCCCGATCAGTTCGGCGCGCCGGCTACGGTAGTCTTCCGGGCTCAGTTGTGGTTGAGCTCGCAGCACCAGGTCGCGCATCGTCCTGCGTTCGATTTGCGCCAGAATGCACGCCGCGTACTCGGCGGCACGCATGCGGTCCTGCGGCGCCAGTTCGCTTCCGTAAAGTTTCTGCAGCAGAAAATACCCGAAGTCGTCCAGATACACCGCCGATTCCAGAATCTCTTCAGAAACCATGGCGTCCGTCTCTGTGCAATTCTCCCCAAGCAGCGCGCCACGTTCATCGACCGATACCGCCTGCCCTCGCCAAGGCCAACTGCGCGAGCCGGCAGAGCGCAGTAGTCGCACCGATTGCTGCTCGGCAATTCTGGTTCCCGGATACGGAATGGCAACGGAGACGGACACGTGAGAGGTGATGCGATTCAGGGGCGGGTAATCGCGCAGAAACACGGCCGAGCGTAGGATACTTTGCCAATCCTGGCCGGGAAGACCGACCAGAAAGTAATAGGCCGTATCAATCTTCAGATCGGCGCACAGGTCGCGCAACTGGCGGACCCGCGGGAGGTTGACCTTTTTGTCGATCGACTTGAGCAGCTCGGAATCGCCCGATTCGACTCCAATCTGAATGAACCGCAAGCCGGCCATGCGCATCTTTCGCAGTAGAGCTTCGTCAACCTGGTCGGCCCGCGCTTCGATGGTCCATTCGATGGGCAGACCCGAGGCGTTGATCAGATCGCAGAATCGTTCGCCCCGCGCCCCCCCGTTGAGAAAGGTCTCCTGCACCAGCGCGAATCGCCGAAAGCCTCTAGCATGAAGCTTCGATACTTCGGCGAAGATGCTATCGGCGCTGCGCTCACGGATCTTTCCCTGGTGAATGGCATGTTGCGCGCAAAACGAGCAGCGATACGGACACCCGAAACCCGCCAGAATGTACACCAGATCGCGCCCGTTCTGTTCGCGGTCTTCGAGGTCAGGGGTGAAAAGGTCGAGACTGTCCGACGGAAACGGGTAATCGTCGAGCGTAAGCAGGTGTTGTCGCGGCCTGGTCTGGCGTATCGCTCCGTTTACATCCTTGTAAGCGATGCCGCAAATCCGCGCCAGATCCGAGCTTCCGCTGCGCGCGAAGGAGATAGCCAGGTCCAGGAGGGTTTCCACGCCCTCGCCGATGCAGGCGACATGGAAATCGGACTGTCGTAAAAAATCCTCCGGCAAAACCGAAACGTGCGCTCCGCCGATGACCCGCAAACTTTCCGGGGCCAGGACCGCTGCGGCTGCCGCCACTTCCTGCGCTTCGTCTAGTTGAGCGCTGGTCGAGGTGACACATACCAGGTCGGGAGGCGACTTCGCCCGCAACAGCAGCTCTTCCAGATAACGGTGCGGCGAATGATTGCTAGGCTTCCGCGAAAGCAAGGCTGAACGAATCTCGAATTCGGGCAGCCAACCTTCGCCGAGATCCCCATAGAGCAGCGCAGCAAAGCTTGCCACGAACTTCCGGTCGCGCACGGCCGACGCCAGCGCTCCGGTACTGAGGTAGCTGCGAAAAATGTCCTCCCTGGTGAAGCTTTCTGTTCCCAGGGAAGGGGTAATGAACAAGATCCAAGCTCTCTTCTCTCCACCAGCGGGGAATACCATCTTTGCTCCCAACAATTGTCACCGTCTGCAAGTTCGGCGGGCGCCCCACTCGAGGAAACCACCCCGCTTGGATGGTCTTGTCGAGGCACCACTTCGTCCACTGAAATATATCGCCTTAGGCGCTCGTTACTGAAGATTTTCCGAAAGGCGCGTTCGATGGCATCTGCCTCGGGACGGCAGTACCGTTGTGTGATCGTGCTTCCAGCCACCGCTGCCGGGTCGCGATCTTTGCGTCCCTTGCCACCGCGAATATGAATGACCATCCGTTTACCGTCCACATCGCTGACGTTCAACTCGGTCAATTCGGCGCGCCGCCGGCCCGCAGCTTTCACCTCAGTGCCGCGTGTTGCTAGCATTCATTTTCTGGTCTGAAGCTGATGATACCCCATTTTCCCGCGAGCCTCGCGGAGCCTGGGAGTACAATATTTCCAGAGGAGGCACCATGGAATTCTTCGGAAAGATCGCGTCGGTCATTCGGATTGAACCACCGAGGACGGTGGTGCTCTGGTGGGACGGCAAGGTTCATCGCGATTTACTGACCTTTGATGAAAACGGATACAAATGATGTTGCAGGAAGTAAATGCGCAGCATGCGCTCCACACCCACCGGCGGACGCCCATTGCCCGCTTTCGGATAATGGGGCTCGATCAACGCACACCGGTCGCGCCATGGCACGACCTGTTCCATCTCTTCCAGAAACTGCTCACGCCGCGTCTTCTTGGTGTACCGCTCGAACCCAGTCGTCATCGCCAGTGTCCGTTGCCTCATAGGTTTTCAGAGTCTCTGGAGCTTACTTTACACACTGACGTTGTGGAAATTAGAGGACTAAATCAGAGTTTCCCTAGCAGCTTTTGCAAGTTATCTGAACAGCCGTTTGGTTCGTGGAGATTCAGGTCAGCAACGTTCTCGCGACGCCGCAGCGAGATCGCTATCGCCAATGCTGAGTCCATCCGGAAATCGCCACTCGCGGAATTGCGGTTATCAGCCCTTGACCTCAACCTTCACCCCGCACTGGCCCAGACGATCAACCGGCTCCCGCACGCTCCAGTTGCCTGCCAGCCAGTTCTCGCCTCGAAGTGCGGCCTCCAGTTGCCCCAAAACCGGTTCGGATGAACAGCGGAACGTCGATCACCACAGCCCTGGGAGCGATGGCCACCGGCGTCAGTGTGGGTATTGATGCGAGGGCGGGGCTGTTGGTTTAGTCGTCGCAGTATCTTGAACCGTCGCACCGGGTGCTGTTCTTCATGATGATTGAGGGTACCCCCGGCGAGCGGCTATGTCTGTTCTGGTAATGGAGATTGTGGCCGTTTGATTGGCTGGCCAACCCGCAGAAAGTCTACGAACCCCTCGAACCGTAGGGCTAATTTCCTGTCGCGGGAGCCAGGAGGACCGTAGATAGTAATCGCCCAGTGTTCGCCGCCAGGATAACCGGGAATCCGACCGGCAATCAGCGCGCGACTTCCATCAAGCTGAAACTCGATCCCGGTGTAATCGAAGGTAGTGAAGTCGGAATGGCAATCTATTGAGCATTGCATAATATAGTTACAGTGGAAAGAGATCTGCCTGTTCCCAGAACGCAGTGACCAGCGTAGGCCGACGGCGCATACGACGTAGCGCTTTCCGGGCGTAGTGGCTCAGTTCCCCGAAACTCTTCGGGCAGAAGTTCGGTAGCTCGTTTTGCTTCCAGTAAGACCATAGATATTCGACTGGATTCAGTTCGGGAGCATAGGCAGGCAAGAACTCCAACCAGATTCTTCCTCGCTGTTCGCGCACAAAGTCCCAGACCAGACGACCGCGATGGCTTTTTAGCCCGTCCCAGACCACCAGCAGCTTGCCGGAAATGTGCCGCAACAGATGGGAGAGAAACTCGACTACCTGCGGACTGCGAATGCTACCGGGAAAGAGACGAAAGTAAAAGTTCCACCACGTCACGCCAGCCATGGCGGATAACGTCTTCCAGTTGAAGAATGGCTGCCGCTATCGAGAAACAAATCAGCGAGGAGGTGGATGAAATTTATTTCTCTGCTTGGAAAAAGTGGAAGGACAGAGTGCAGGGCTTAATCGCAGCACATGGCGTAGTAGCGGTCCGCGCTGTGTTCGCATGGCAGTTTCTCAGCGCTCTCGACACCGTGGCCGACGTCTTCGAGGATTTGTTTGATGTGTGAGGGGGCGGCGTGTACCGTCGCTCCCGGTTTTTTGCGGTCCGCAAATTCAATACGGACTCTGTCTTAGCCAAAGATTCAGCCCAGTCGAAAGTCACAGTGAGGGTGTTTCGGGGAAATGGCGGTTCACGAGCACAACGCGGACATCGAGGCAAAAGCGAAGAGCCGCATTGCGCCGTCCGTCAGTGCGAGTGAGATCGAAACTTCACGGTGTAATTTTCCCCAAGGTAACGTAAACTGCCTTCCAGAGTCATCGGGCCAACGACGGAAAGCAGGAACGTCGGCTCGAAGGAGGTACCAGCGAGGCAGTGCTTTCTCGCGAGGCAAACGGTTGAAAGTCTGGGTTGGTCGTTGGTTGGACGATGAAATCCAGCCGGACGGCACAATCAAGCGAGTTCACAAGTCCGATGTATTGGGATCGCTCAAAGACTTTCCAACCAAACGTCTCGCACGGCGTGAACTCGACGGCAGAGTCTCGGTCGTCAATAGCCCTTCATATCGTGCACGGCCTACGGCCACGCTCCGTGAACTCACGGAAAAGTGGAAGGTGTTGGTAATGTGTAACCACGAAGAAAGCAGCCAGCGGAGCGAACAGTCCGACATTAAAGCATGGGTCGCAGCCGTTGGTCATGTTCAGGTCAGGGATATCGACTGCGAACTGCTACAGGAGGTCGTGACGGAGTGGAAGAAAACTCGTTCTGCCAAGACCATCAAGAATCGGGTTGGTACTTTCCGGCTCATTTGGGACAAAGCAAGAGTCTGGAAGTACACTGCCAGAGACCGTGTACGAGGGACTTGAGATTCCTGAATGGGTGAAGCCTGAGCAGCCATGCTTCTCCATCGAGGACATCCGCCGAATCATCGAGGTGTCGAAGCAGCCGTACAAGTCGATTTGGAGGCTAGCAGCGGAAACAGGCATTCGTCGTGGCGAAATATGTGGGCTGAACGTTGGCGATTGCGACCTAACAAATCGCATCATTGTCGTCCAACGGGCAGTAACTAAAAAACGAATGCTGAAATCGCCAAAGGCTGGCGTCAGGAACGGGGTTGCGAAAAAGCGGGTGTTTGCTCTATCTCCACAACTCTGCGAAAGACTCAAGCCGTTTGTCGAGGGTAGGAAGGTAGACGACCCGCTGTTCCTGTCGAAAAACGGGTTTAGGCTGGAACCCGATAACTTCATCAAGAGGCACTTGAAGCCTGTCCTGAAAAAACTCGGCTTGGAGGGGGCGTGCCACGCATTCCGGCACGGCACCGCCACGCTTTTGGACTCGCTGCATGCGCCGATGAAGGTAAGACAGGAACGGCTCGGCCACGTTGACCCGGCAACAACGATGGACTACACGCACATGATTTCGGCAGACGATATAGAAGCAGCACGGCCACTGGGAAATGTTTTGGACAAAGAATTCCTTGCCCAAGATTTGCCTAAAACACGGACAGAGACAGAAATCGCTCAGGAGCGCTTCTCCTAAGCCATTGATTCTAGTGGAGTTTTGGTTGCGGGGGAAGGATTTGAACCTCCGACCTTTGGGTTATGAGCCCAACGAGCTACCAGACTGCTCCACCCCGCCAGATGATATTAACGCCCGTAGTGGCTGCCGTCAACAACCAGCTCTGGTTTCGGGCGGCAATCTGTGTGCATCGTCGGCCCCGTCCCTCACTGCGGCAAGGTCTTTACCGCATCGCCCGTCTTGAAGTCCGTGCCGGAGACAATACGGCAGACGGCGGAAAGATCATCGACATCGGTCGCCTGCACCACTCCGAGCGGCGTCGCCAGTCGCCGGATCACCTGTCCGGTAGCCGGGTCTTTGATCTCTTTGGTCACGCGTTCCACGCTGAACTGATCGCCAACCTTGATTCCCGCCTTGCCGCCAACGTTCAGCACCACCTGCCCGCCATCGACCGCGGCCACCAATCCCTGCACCACCACCGTATGAGCCTGCAGTTTGCCGTTGCCTGCGATCACCTCTGTGCTCATCTGTTCGACGGCGGCCTTGGTCGCCTCGCCGATGATGGTGGCTTGAAAATCGCTGCTGCCGAAGTTCACTCCGCCGCCGCCGAAGCCGTGCCAACCGCCGCCTCCGCCGAGCAGACTCGTACTCTCGCGCTTAGACTGGCCTTTGCCGGTAGCCACCGCCAGGATTTCTCCGGTGGTGGTGTCCACAATGCGAGCGTCGAGGCCGACATTGGCCTTCGACGATTTATGGCCAAAGCCTCCCACCCCAAAGCCTCCGAGTCTGCCCCCGAATCCGCCGACGTTGGTATTCTTGTTTTCTCCGCCGAACTCAGTCACGCTGCCCACAATGATGGCATCGACGCCGAGCATCTTGCCGATTTTTGCCGCGCTGGTCGGGTCGGCTCGATTGCTATTGTTGAAGTTTTGCTCCGCCAGAATCTTGTCGAGAGCCTTCCGCTCGATGACCGAATAGGTCCCATCTTTCACCAGGTAGGTGACCAGCATGTCGGAAATGCCTTTGCCTACGTCGACGTCGGAGCCAAACAGCGCAAAGACATCACGATGCACCGTGCCGTAGTCGAAATCGAATACCGCTACCCGGATTTTTCGGGCGTGCGCCGCCGGCGCCTCCTGGGCAAATAGTTGCCCTGCGCACTGCAACGCGATCACCGCGACCGCAGCCAACGCCAGAATCCTTTTCATGTTTTCTCCTCTCGATCCACAAGGAATAGGGGACCGACATTCAGCCGTAACTCGCCTCCGGCCTGCATGGACAGGCGTGCGCAGACTCGGCCATTGGGACGCGTGCCGCCAAATCGGGCGTTGGCGTCGATGCTGCCAAGTGGTTGCTCTGGTTCGCCCTGCAACCGGGTCGCCGCTTGCGGCAGAGCGGCCGGGGGAGATCACTCAACCAGATGCTTCCCTTACGAACAAACTCGCATCATTTAATTAGAGCGTGTTTCATAAATGGTGCTTTGAAGGGGCATGGCTTTAGCCATGCCGTCCAGAGCCAGAAAAAATGTGGGCTTTAGCCCCCGAGGGAATTGACCCCGTTTTCTGAAATAGGTTTATGAAACAAGCTCTAACAAGTATCCAGGTGGCCCCATTCGGCCGCTAACGAGCTTCGATGCAGGTTCAGTGCTCCGGGTTTTGCGAATTAGGAAGGCGGTTCCCGCGGATGGCATAAAACCTGCCGCGGCCAGCTCAAGTTGACGCGGCGCTCCGAGAACCCTACAGTAATTTGCGTGATGTTAATGAGACTGGACGATACTGGGAACGCTGCGAACGGAGTTTTTTCGGCCCTGTTGCAACCGCCAGCGCACGAGGAAAAGCATGACAAGTCCGACCAAACAGCAGGATCTGGAACTACTTGCAATCAACACGATTCGCACTTTGTCGATGGACGCGGTGCAGAAGGCAAACAGCGGACATCCGGGAGCCCCCATGGCTCTGGCTCCGCTGGCTTATCTTTTGTTCGATGAATACCTGCACTACAATCCCGGCAACCCTGATTGGCCCAATCGCGACCGTTTTGTGCTCTCCAACGGGCATGCTTCCATGCTGCTCTATTCCGTCCTCTTTCTTACCGGATTCGGCCTGACGCTGGACGACCTCAAGCAATTTCGCCAGTGGGATTCAAAGACTCCCGGTCATCCCGAGTACGGCCTGACGCCGGGCGTGGAGACCACCACGGGTCCGCTCGCGCAGGGGGTCGGCAATGCCACCGGCATGGCCATCGCCGAGCGTTGGCTGGCGGCCCATTTCAATCGTGAGGGGCATCCGCTCGTCGATTACCGCGTCTATGCCATCTGTGGCGACGGCGATCTCATGGAAGGCGTTTCCGGTGAAGCTTCCTCGCTCGCCGGCCATCTTGGCTTGTCCAATCTCACCATGTTCTACGACAACAACCACATCACCATCGAGGGCAACACCGAAATAGCCTTCTCCGAAGATGTGGGCAGGCGCTACGAGGCTTATGGCTGGAATGTGCTGCATGTGGACGATGTCAACGATCTGAACTCGTTGCGCTCGGCGATTGCCAAGGCGCACCAGCAGCACGCCAAACCGAATCTCATTATTGTGCGGACGCATATCGGTTACGGTTCACCCAAGCGGCAGGACACCAAGGAAGCGCACGGCGAGCCTCTCGGCGAAGACCAGGTGCGGGCGGCAAAGCGCAGTTATGGCTGGCCCGAGGATCAGACGTTTCTCGTCCCGCCCGAGGTTGAAAGCCACATGCGCAAGGCGCTCGACCGCGGCGCCAAACTCGAACAGCAGTGGCAGCAGCAATACGAGGCATATCGCAAAGCTTTTCCGGACTTGGCCCAGGCGTGGGAGACCATGCAAGCCGGCCGTCTGCCCGATGGTTGGGACAGCAAGATTCCGGTCTTCCCTGCCGACGCCAAGGGTCTGGCCACGCGTGACTCCGGAGGCAAGGTCGAGAACGCCATTGCCGAGCGTCTGCCCTGGCTGATGGGCGGCTCGGCCGACCTGTCGCCTTCGACCAAAACCGTCATCGGCTCCGAGCCGTACTTCGAGCGCGAGACGGTGGGGCGCAACATGCATTTCGGCATCCGTGAACACGGCATGGGCGCCATTATGAACGGCATGGCGGTTTCCAAGCTGAGAGTCTTCGGCGCGACTTTCATGACGTTTTCCGACTACATGCGCGGCGCCATCCGGTTGGCGGCGATCATGCGCCAGCCGGTCACCTATGTGTTCACCCACGATTCCATCGGCGTCGGCGAAGATGGACCCACCCACCAGCCGATCGAGCACCTGACCGCCTTGCGTGCCATTCCGCATCTCACCGTGATTCGCCCGGGAGACGCCAACGAAGCGGCCGAGGCGTGGCGTTATGCCGTCGGCTCGGCCCAGGGCCCCACCGCGCTGGCGCTCACCCGGCAGGCGATTCCGACCTTGGATCGCAGCCGGATGGAGCCTGCCTCGGGCTTGCATCGCGGGGCCTACGTGCTCGTCGAGAGCAAGAATCCAGCCGTGATTCTGATCGGCACCGGTTCGGAGCTGCAACTGTGTGTCGCGGCCTTTGAGCGGCTCGATCAGCAGGGCGTCGGCGCACGCGTGGTCAGCATGCCTTCGTGGGAGATTTTCGAGGCGCAAGGCGCGGCGTACAAGGAGTCTGTTCTGCCCGCTTCCATTCCGGCGCGGGTGTCGGTAGAGGCGGGTTCAACTCTCGCCTGGTGGAGATACCTGGGCTCCGATGGCGTGGCCATAGGACACGACGATTTCGGCGCTTCCGCCCCGGCCAAGGAGCTGTTCCAACACTTCGGCTTCACGGTTGAGCACGTCGTGGAAGCGGCACTCAGCGTATTGGAGCGCACAAAGGTGCGGGTATGAAGATCGCTGTCGGCGCCGATCACGCCGGCTTTCCGATGAATAAGCAGATCATCCGCGAGTTGCAGGCGGCCGGTCACGAGGTGCTGGACTTTGGCGCCGACCGCGGCGACTTGCCGGACGATTATCCGGATTACGCCATCCTGGTGGCCGAGGCCGTCGAGAGCGGCCGGGCCGAGCGCGGACTTCTGATCTGCGGCAGCGGCGTCGGCGTTACGGCGGCGGCCAACAAGTTTCGCGGCGTACGCGCCTGCATGTGCCACGATACTTACAGCGCGCATCAGGGAGTGGAGCACGACAACTTAAACGTACTTTGCCTGGGGGCGCGGGTCATTGGACCCAGTCTCGCTTCCGAGCTGGTGGGCGCGTTCCTGAACGCCCGCTTCAGCGGCGAGGAGCGTCATCGGCGCCGCCTGGAAAAGATTCATGCGATAGAAAATAATTGGTGCGTGAGAGAGAAGCCATGACAAATACAGCGAGCGAACTTAAGCAGCTTGGGCAGAGCCTGTGGTTTGACCAGATGGAGCGCAGCCTGATCGCCACCGGGGAACTGCGCCGCATGATCGCCTCCGGCGAGGTCTACGGGCTAACCTCGAACCCGACGATCTTCCAGAAGGCCATCACCGGCAGCCGCGACTACGAGGAAACCATCCGGCGTCTGGCCCTCCAGAACAAGTCCACATCTGACATTAACTATGCGTTGATGATCGAAGACATCGCCGCGGCGGCCGATCTTTTTCTTCCCGTCTACGAGGCGGCCAAGGGCGGCGACGGCTTCGTCAGCATCGAAGTCTCCCCGGAGTTGGCCTTCGACCCCGAAGCCACGATGAATGAGGCGCGTCGCCTGCATCGTGAGTTGAACCGGACCAACCTTCTGGTCAAGGTTCCGGCCACCGCCGAGGGTTTGGCCGCCATCGAGCAGCTCACCTATGAGGGCATCAACGTCAACGTCACCCTCATCTTTTCCGTTGAGCGTTATCGCGAGGTCACCGAAGCCTACATTCGCGGCCTGGAACGGCGCGTCGCCGAGCGCAAGCCCATCGATCACGCTGCCTCCGTCGCCAGCTTCTTTGTCAGCCGCATCGACGTCGCCACCGAAAAGCGGTTGCAGAAAATCCTCGACGATCCCAAGCGCGCGCAAGACCACGCCGCCGCCCGCGATCTGTTCGGCAAAGCCGCCATTGCCAATGCCAAGCTCGCCTATGAGGCGTTCAAGGAAATCTTCCACGGCCAACGCTTCGCCGCCTTGCGCCAGCTGAACGCCCGGGTGCAGCGCCCCTTGTGGGCCTCGACCGGAACCAAGAACCCCAAGTACACTGATGTCTATTACGTGGATACTTTGATCGGTCCCGAGACCGTCAACACCGTGCCTCCGCAGACCCTGAAGGCTTTTCTCGATCACGGCCAAGTCAGCCAGACGCTCGAAAGCGGCCTCGACGAAGCCAAACATGTTTTCGCAACGCTGAAGAAACTCGGCGTCTCCTTCAAGGAAATTACCGACGAGTTGACCCAGGAAGGCGTGCAGTCTTTCGCCGATTCCTTCCGCAGTCTGCTGACGGCGGTCGAAGCGGAGCGCAAGAAATTCGCGGCTTCAGGCGACGGCCGCCCGGCCAAACCGGCGGGGGCGCAAAGCGGCGGAGATGTGCAGTCCGCGGCGGCGGCGGCCGCGCTGCGGCAGGCCGACGACAATAATTTTCCCAAGCGCATCTGGAGCAAGGATGCCTCTGTCTGGAAGTCCGACCCGGAGCACCAGAAGATCATCGCCAATGCCCTTGGCTGGCTTGACGTCTACCAATTGCTGCTGGCGAACGCCGCCGATTTGCAAGCCTTTGCCGACGAGATCCGCCGCGAGGGCTTCGAATACGCCGTCGTGCTCGGCATGGGAGGCTCCAGCCTGTGTCCGGAGGTCTTGGCCCGCAGCTTCGGCAAACTCGACGGATATCCTCAACTTTACGTGCTCGATTCCACCGTGCCTGCGGCGGTGCGCGCTCTGGAAAGCAAGCTTCAAGTCGAGAAGACGCTGTTCATCGTCGCCTCGAAGTCGGGCACCACGACCGAGCCCAGCATGTTTCACCGTTACTTCTATGCCCGCGTCAAGGAAAAGCGCGGCGACCCGGGCCGTAATTTTGTGGCCATCACCGATCCCAGCACGCAATTGGGCGCCGACGCCAAGCGCGACAACTTCCGCCGCGTATTTCTGAATCCTCCCGACATCGGCGGACGCTATTCGGCGCTCTCCTTTTTCGGCATGGTTCCCTTTGCCCTCATGGGCGGCGATGTCAAGGCGCTGCTCGAGCGCGCCGAGCGCATGGCGCAGAGTTGTGGGGCATCCGTCGCGGCGGAAAACAATTCCGCGCTCCGGCTTGGTGCCATGATGGCCGGATGCGCGCGCCAGGGCCGCGACAAGCTTACCCTGATTGCCTCCGCGCCGGTGGCGTCCGTGGGTTTATGGATTGAGCAGCTGGTCGCCGAGAGTACCGGCAAAGAGGGCAAAGGCATTCTGCCGGTTGCCGGCGAGCCCCTGGGCGTGCCCGAAAACTACGATCATGATCGCCTCTTCGCCTACATCCATGTCGAGCCGGATGCGGCGATCGAAGCCAAGCTGCAGCAGTTGGAAGCCGCCGGACACCCGGTCATACGGCACAAGCTGGAGTCACCGCTCGATCTCGGCGCGGAGTTTTATCTCTGGGAGTTTGCCACCGCCGTGGCCGGCGCGCTGCTCGGCATCGACGCCTTCGATCAGCCTAACGTGCAGGAGTCGAAAGACAACACCAAGCGGCTGCTGGCGCAATTCGATAAGGACGGCGCCTTGCCCGAGAACGTGCCCGGCGTGGCTCGCATTTCGCTGGCCAGTGGCGTGGGCTCCGAGCAGGAGAAGGCGCTGGAAGCTTTCGTCGAGCAGGTGCATCCGCGCGATTACATTTCCATCCAGCAGTATCTGCCGGAAAACCCGGAGACCGATGCCCGGGTTCAGCGTCTGCAGCTGGCGCTTCGCAATGCCTTGCGCGTAGCCGTCACCACCGGCTACGGGCCACGCTTCCTGCATTCGACGGGACAGTTCCACAAGGGCGGGCCGGCCACCGGAGTCTATCTGCAAATCACCGCCGAAGAGACGGGCGAGTTGCCGATCCCCGGCGAGAAAGCCGGTTTCGCGGTGTTGGCCGACGCCCAGGCCCTGGGCGATCTGTTGTCGCTGGCGCAGCACGGGCGCCGCGTACTCGGGGTACGGCTCGGCGCCAACCCGCTGCGCGACCTCGACGGGCTGACCCGCACCATGCAGCGCCTGCTCGAGCTCAAAGCGGTTCCGACCGCACGCTAGTTGTCGGCCCATGTCCGCCTCGGGTGGCCCATTCAAGCCATCTGTTGGCTTGAGTGGGGCAGTTGATGGTTGGTGGCCCACATCCGCCCTCTTGGGCGAATGTGGGATAGCAAAGGCGGAGGTCCCGCATCCGCCGAACGAATGTGGGATGGGAAAGGGGTGAGCCCATATGAGTGATTTCGGAGTAATTGGACTCGGCGTCATGGGGCAAAATCTTGCCCTCAACATCGAAGAGCACGGCTTCAGCGTCGCCGTCTGGAACCTGGAAACCGAATGGACCCAGCGCTTCGTACAGCAGACTGCCGGCAAGAAGATTACCGGCACGAAGTCGCTCGACGAGTTCGTCAAGGCGCTTAGCACCCCGCGCCGCATCCTGATGATGATCAAGGCCGGCGAGCCGGTGGACAGCATGATCGCGCAGCTTTCGCCCCTGCTCGAAGCCGGAGATATCCTGATCGACGGCGGCAATTCCTGGTTCAAGGACACCCAGCGCCGCGAAAAAGAGATGCGGATGAATCACCTGCGCTTTTTCGGCATGGGCGTCTCGGGCGGCGAAGAAGGCGCGCGCCACGGCCCGTCTCTCATGCCCGGCGGCGAGCCCGAGGCCTACCGCGAGCTTGAACCCGTGCTCACCGCCATCGCCGCCAAGAGCGATTCCGGCCCATGCGTCACTCACGTCGGCCCCGACGGTGCCGGCCACTTCGTCAAGATGGTGCACAACGGCATCGAGTATGGCGACATGCAGCTCATCGCCGAGACTTACGACCTGCTGCATCGCGCTCTCGGCTTCAAAGCCGACGAACTCGCGCACATCTTCGACGGCTGGAACCACACCTCGCTCAAGTCGTATCTGATCGAGATCACCGCGCAGATCCTCGCCGTCAAAGATCCGCGCACCGGCAAGCCTCTGGTCGATGTGGTGCTCGACAAGGCCGGGCAGAAGGGCACCGGCAAGTGGACGGCCGAGACCGCGCTCGATCTTATCGTCCCTGCCGGAACCATTGCCGCCGCCATCGAGGCGCGCGTGCTCTCCAGCATGAAAGACCAGCGCGAAGCCGCCGCGCGCCTCCTGGCCGGGCCTGAAGCGGTCTTCGACGGAGACCGCAAGCAGGCGGTCTCCGCCATTCGCGACGCCCTTTATGCCTCCAAAGTGTGTTCGTACGCGCAAGGCATGAATCTGATCCAGGCGGGCTCGGAAGCCTACAACTGGAAGATCAACCTGCGCGAGATGGCCCGCATCTGGAAGGCCGGCTGCATCATTCGCGCCGAATTCCTCAACGAAATCATGCAGGCCTATGAGCGCGACCCGCGGCTGGCAAACCTGTTGCTCGACTCCGGGTTCCGCGCCAATATGCAGCAGGCGCAGCAGAACTGGCGATGGACCCTGCGTCTTGCCATCGAGCATGGCATACCGGTCCCATCCATGACTGCCTCGCTGGGATACTTCGACAGCTATCGCACCGCGCGCCTGCCGCAGAATCTCACCCAGGCGCAACGCGATTACTTCGGAGCGCATACCTACCAGCGCGCCGATCATCCCGAAGAGGGGTTCGTGCACAGCGATTGGCAGAGGCTCGTCGTCCCCGCCGCGGATTAGCCGTGGCGAGACCCTGGTGTCCTGAATCCGAAGTTCGTCGCATGTGGTTCGCGGTTTCGAAGGGGCTCGGCTTCAGCCGAGCCGCACAGGCCAAGCAGGGTGCGGACTTTGGTCCCTGAGGTAAGGAATTTGATCTCAAGACCGGCTGCTTTAATTAGCGGCGAATTACTAACTCACCGCCCTGGCGGCGTGATAATCAACTTCTTCCCCGGATAGAGGCCCTATGAGCAGCGTTGAAATCACCATCGATCACCTTTCCTTGCCGGCCACTCCCAAAGCGGTCGAGCCCTGCATTATTGTCATCTTTGGCGCGTCCGGCGATCTCAGCCGCCGCAAGCTGGTGCCGGCGCTATTCGACCTCGTAACCGACGGCCTGCTGACTGCCGGCTTCGAGGTGCTCGGAGTCGGGCGCACCGCCATGAACGACGATTCGTTCCGCGACATGCTGCGCGACGGCACCGAGCGCTCCAAGGAGTCGCATCACTTCACCCCCGAGCGCTGGAAAGATTTCTCCCAGCGTCTCCATTATCTTTCGGGCGCGGTCGAAGACCGCGAGTTCTATGAGGAACTTCGCGCTACCCTCGACAAGTTGGGCGCCAACCGCGACAAGCCCAACCTCCTTTTTTATCTTTCCGTGCCCCCGTCGGGTGTGACCGATATCGTCAATCACCTTGGCAGCAGCGGCCTCGCCCACGGAGCCAAAGGCTGGACGCGCATCATCGTGGAAAAGCCCTTCGGACGCGATCTCGCCTCGGCGCGCGCGCTCAACCAGACGGTGCTCGGCTCTTTTGACGAGGAGCAGGTGTTCAGGATCGACCATTACCTCGGCAAGCAGACCGTGCAAAATATTTTGGTCTTCCGCTTCGCTAACTCCTTGTTCGAGCCCATCTGGCATCGCAACTACGTCAACTACGTCGAGATCACCGGCGGGGAAACCCTCGGCGTCGGCACTCGCGCCGGTTATTACGAGGAAGCCGGAGCCCTGCGCGACATGGTGGCCAACCACATGCTCCAGCTTCTCACCCTCACCGCCATGGAGCCTCCAGTGGCCTTTGATGCCGTCAATGTGCGCGAGCAGAAGGTGCAGACCTTGCGCGCCATGGCGCCCATGAGCCCGGAAGAGGTGGCGCGCCGCACCGTGCGCGCGCAGTACCAGGCGGGCAAAATCGGCAGCTCCGACGTCCTCGCCTACCGCCAGGAAAAAGGCGTCTCACCCCAGTCGCTCACCGAGACCTTTGCCGCCGTCGAGTTCCGCATCGAGAACTGGCGTTGGGCGGGCGTGCCCTTTTTCGTTCGCACCGGCAAGCGGCTGTCCCGCTCGCTCACCGAAATCGCGGTGCATCTGAAGCCCACGCCGCAGGCCCTGTTCGCCCAAACCGCCCGGCAAGGCATCCAGCCCAACGTGATCATGTTGCGCATTCAGCCCGACGAAGGCATCTCGATCGAGTTCGAAACCAAGGTGCCGGGAACTTCCATGCAGACCTCGACCGTGCACATGGACTTCTGTTACGAACGCGAGTTCAACCTGCCCTCGCCGGTGGCTTACGAAACCCTGTTGCTCGACGCCATTCGCGGCGACGCCACCCTGTTCACGCGTCACGACGAGGTCGAAGCCGAGTGGCGGCTGATTACGCCCATCCTGGACGCCTGGGCCGACAATGCCACCCCTTTGCAGTTCTACCCGGCGGGCAGCGAAGGCCCCGAGGCCGCCGTCGATTTGATTAAGCACAGCGGTCACAACTGGCGGATGCTTGCCAGTAAGTACCGCAGCTCCTGCTCGGGCCTGGGAATTGCCGCCTAGCGGCGTCAACCGGAAGGGCGAGGATAATCGTCATGAAACTGAGTATTAAGGCAATGGCAATGGCCTCTGCGGTCGTTTGGGGCGGAGCCGTCCTGACTGTCGGAGTTGCCAACATTATCCGGCCACAATATGGTAAAGAATTCCTGCGGGTGGTCGCTTCGATCTATCCCGGGTATCAAGCGCGTCCTACGCTTGGCCAGGTTGCCATAGGAACCGCATACGGCGTAATCGACGGGGCGGTCGGAGGTGCACTCTGTGCGTGGCTCCACAATCGTTTCGTACCAGACTTTCAGGCGGCCGGTTTCAGCCACCGTGAGGAGCACCTTCACCGAGGTCCAGAGGTCGAAACGGCTTCCTGATGAAAAATGCAGGGCTTTACAGGCTGCTGAAAAAGTCTCCTGAGTGTCATCCTGAGGTCGGGCTGTTTTTGCGCGACCGAAGGATCTGCTTTTGTTTCAACACGGATGAAAAGCAGATCCCTCGCTCTGCTCGGGATGACACGCTGTTTAGCGAGTGAAAAATGACTTTTTCAGCAGCCTCTTTAGCCCCTCAGGAAATTGATAAACATCTTTCGAAAACCGCTATGACCTCGCTGGTAATTTCCGATCTCGATGGAACCCTGCTGACTCCGGAAAAGCAGATTACGGACTTTTCCAAAGAGGCCGTAGCCGATGTCCTTGCCGCCGGCATTCGTTTCACGGTGATCAGCAGCCGTCCTCCGCGAGGCATGCGCTGGATTGTCGAGGAGCTGAACGTTCGCGAGCCCTTCGCCGCTTTCAACGGCGCCGCTATCGTTGCGCCGGATGGAAAACTGCTGTTCGCCAGCTACCTCGAGCCGCGCGTCGCCGGCGACGTGATCGCCGCCGCCATCGACGCCGGGGCTTCTCCGTGGGTTTACACCGACGACGGCTGGTTTGTGCTGTCGGACCGGCCCGCCCACGTGGAGCACGAGTCCAACGCCGTGCGCTTCCGGCCCACCTTAGTGGAGAATTTCAAAACCCGGCTCGACCGCGTCGTCAAAGTGCAGGCGGTCAGCGACGATCCCGCGGTGATTGCGCGCTGCCAAACCATGATTGCGGACCGTGCCCGGGACATGGTTTCGGCAACCCGTTCGCAAACGTACTATTATGATGTCACGCTCGCGGGTGCGGATAAGGGCAGCGGCGTCGCCCGCCTTTGCTCGCGGTTGCAGGTTCCGCTCGCCGAGACGACCACCATTGGCGACATGCAGAACGACATCCCCATGTTGACGCGAGCGGGTTTTTCGATTGCGATGGGACAGTCGTCAACCGAAGTAAAGTCGGCCGCCAAGGCGGTCACGCGCGGCAATAACGAAGAGGGCTTCGCGTTAGCGATGTACCGGTTTGTGCTCGGCCGGAAGCCGCCCGCTGCCAGGGATCCGCAACCCGCGGCGTAGTTGCGCGGGTTGGGGTGGCGGGGATGCCGGATCGGCGTGGGCTGGCGCACGGCCGGCGATCGGAGGTTCCCATGGTAATGCGGCAGGTCAAGGTTTATCCCGACCATGATTCGTTAGTCGTCGGCACGGCAGGGTGGATTTTGTCGGCCTCCGCCGAGGCGATCGCCAGCCGCGGCGCTTGCCGTATCGCGCTCTCGGGCGGATCGACCCCGCGCGCGCTCTTCCGCCTGCTGGCGGGCGACGAGTGGCGCCAGCGCTTCGACTGGAACCGCATCGAGCTGTTCCAGGTCAACGAACGCGCCGTCCCCCTCGATCATCCGGACAACAACTTTGGCATGATCGAGCACGAGCTACTGCACGCCATCCAGATTCCCGCGGACCACGTGCACCGCGTGCGCACCGAACTGGGCGCCGCGGCCGCCGCCGAGGACTACGAATCGCAACTTCAGAAAACTTTTCCCGGTGCCGGCGTTCCGCGCTTCGATATTGTACTGCTGGGTATGGGGGACGACGGACACACCGCCTCCTTGTTCCCCGGCGCCGAGGCTCTCCATGAAACCCGCCGCTGGGTGCTTGGCTACCTAGTGGCGAAGCTCAACATGCAGCGCATCACCCTCACGTTTCCGGTTATCAACGACGCTCGCAAGGTGCTGTTTCTGGTCTCCGGCCCGGGCAAGGCCGCCACGCTGCGCGAGGTCTTTCAGGGCGAGAGTCCCGAGCTGCACTACCCCGCCGCCATGGTCGAACCCCGCGACGGGCTGCTCTACTGGCACCTCGACAGCGACGCCGCATCTCTGATTCGGGTGGTTCCCAGCGAGTGAAGGGTGCCCCATATCTGCCTGCATTTGGCAGATGTGGGTCTTTTACGAGGCGATTGGCCGTCCCGGCGCAGTTCCCTTCGCGGCGTGAAATCCACCGGCGGCTTGCTTCCCGGCTGGGCTCGCGAGCATCCCATCTGGGAGCGGCTCCGGAGCTGTCATCGCTGCCGGGGCTTCGCCAGCGTCACCCAAGGAGTACGCCATGTCCACGAATCGCAAAGTCATCGATTGCCGTTGGTTCCCAACTGAAAATGCCTGCGACATTATGATCTCGGGAAGCGAGGAAGATGTGCTCGCCATCGCCGTGCAGCATGCCGTCGCATCCCACGGGCACCGCGACACCCCCGAACTTCGCCAACAGTTGCGCTCCATGCTGCGCGACGAAAGCCAGGTCAGGGCTGCTTAACCCGCGTCAGGAGAACACCGCCAGATGGAGAATCCACTTAAGCTGAAGAGAATCCATCACGTCGAGTTCTATGTCGGCAACGCCCGCCAGGCGTCTTTTTATTATCGCAACGCCTTCGGCTTTTCGCAGGTGGCCTACAGTGGACTGGAGACCGGAAACCGCCAGTCCACTTCTTATCTTCTGCGCCAGGGCAAGGCCGACATCCTTCTGACCACGCCCTTGCACCCCGAGAGCGCTGCCAGCGAGCATATCCGCCGCCACGGCGACGGTGTGCGCGATATCTGCCTGCAGGTCGAAGACGCCGATCTGGCCTTCGCCGAGGCCGTCAAGCGCGGCGCCGCACCCGCCGAGCAGCCGCACGACCTCGCCGACGAGCACGGAAAAATCCGCCGCGCCGCCGTCCACACCTACGGCGACACGATTCACTCGCTCGTCTCCTACCAGGATTACTCCGGACCATTTCTCCCCGGCTTCGTCAGCTCCCACGTTCCCGGCGACGACGTCGGAATCCTTCGCATTGACCACATGGTCGGCAACGTCGAGTTGGGCCGGATGAATCACTGGGCCGAGTATTACAGCCGTGTCTTCGGCTTTCACCGCTTCGTCAGCTTCGACGACAAGGACATCTCCACCGAATACAGTGCCCTGATGTCGATCGTCATGTCCGACGATTCCCACTCCGTCAAGTTTCCCATCAACGAGCCGGCGCCGGCAAGCGCCGGAGCCAGATCGATGAGTATCTCGAAGCCTACGGCGGAGCCGGCGTGCAGCACATTGCCATGCAAACCCGCGACGTCATCGCAACCGTCGGCAAACTTCGCGCGCGCGGAGTCGAGTTCCTGCGCGTGCCCGACTCCTATTACGACGCGTTGCCGTCGCGCGTCGGACCGATATCGGAAAATCTCGATGCCATCCGCGACCTCGGAATCCTGGTCGATTGCGACGCCGAGGGCTACCTGCTCCAGATCTTTACCAAGCCGGTGCAGGATCGTCCGACGCTGTTTTACGAAATCATTCAACGCAGAGGAAGCCGAGGCTTCGGCAAAGGTAACTTCAAAGCCCTGTTCGAGGCCATCGAAGCCGAGCAGGCTCGACGCGGCAACCTGTGACAGGCTGCTGAAAAATTGTTCTTTGAGGTGTCATCCTGAGCGGAGCCGGGGTCCCCGGCAACGGCCGCTTTTGCAGGTGCCCCATTCAAGCTTCTTTTGCTTGAGTGGGGTTGTTTCCTGCAATATTCTGGAAGTCGCTGTCAGGGTAATTCAGAAGAGTGGGAAATATGGCCACCACCAAACCAAGCACCAAGCCTGAACGCCTCCAATATCACAGCGGATTCGGCAACGAGTTCGCCAGCGAAGCCATCCCCAGCGCTCTGCCCCGCGGACAGAACGCGCCGCAGCGCGCTCCTCTGGGACTCTATACCGAGCAGATGAGTGGCACCCCGTTCACCGCTCCGCGCGCCGCCAACCGCCGCAGTTGGCTCTATCGCATACGTCCCTCGGTCGTGCACAAGCCCTATCGCGAAATCTCCCGCGGACTGGTGCGCACCGCGCCCTCGGATGAAGTCGCGACTTCGCCCAACCAGTTGCGTTGGGACCCGACTCCCATCCCCGCCGCCGAGACCGATTTCATCGACGGCCTCGTCACCCTCGCGGCCAACGGCGATGCCGCCGCCCACAGCGGAATTGGCATCCACATCTACGCGGCCAACCGCTCCATGCGTAATCGTTGCTTCTCCAGTGCCGATGGCGAGCTGCTCATCGTTCCCCAGCTCGGCGCTCTGCTCTTGCGCACCGAATTCGGCAACCTGGAAGTCGCGCCCGGCGAAATCTCGGTCATCCAGCGCGGCATCAAGTTCGCTGTTGATCTTCTCGGACCGGAAGCGGGCGAGCCTTCTTCGCGTAGTGGGGTGCAAGCGCGCGGCTACATCTGCGAAAATTACGGAGCCTTGCTTCGTCTCCCCGAGCTTGGTCCGATCGGCGCCAACGGCCTGGCCAATGCGCGCGATTTCCAGACGCCCGCCGCCGCCTACGAAGATCGCGACGGCGATTACCGTGTCGTCGTCAAGTTTCTCGGCCGCCTCTGGGAAGCCGAGTACGATCACTCGCCGCTCGACGTCGTCGCCTGGCACGGAAATTACGCGCCTTACAAATACGATCTGGCGAATTTCAACTGCATCAATTCGGTGAGCTTCGATCATCCCGATCCATCGATTTACACCGTGCTGACCTCGCCCTCGGAAATTCCCGGCACGGCCAACTTCGACTTCGCCATCTTTCCACCGCGCTGGCTGGTCGCCGAACACACCTTCCGTCCGCCATGGTTTCACCGCAACTTCATGAACGAATTCATGGGCCTCATCCACGGCGAATACGACGCCAAAGCCGAGGGCTTTCTCCCCGGCGGGGCCAGCCTGCACAACTGCATGGCGGGTCACGGACCCGACGCGGCCACCTACGAGCGCGCCGGCGCCGCCGAATTGAAGCCGCAATTCCTGGCCGATACCCTGGCCTTTATGTTTGAAGCGCGTTTCGTCTGCCGTCCCACCCAGTACGCGATGGAGACGGCGCAGTTGCAGCATGAGTATTACCGCTGCTGGCAGGATTTGAAAAAGCATTTTCAACCTCCGAGGTGAGATCCATGCCCGGCGATCGCTGAAGTTCAGCGCATCGAAAGCGGGTGCCCCAGGTTCGCCCGCTGTTGGCTAACTTGGGTTGTTTTTTCTACCGGCTCGCGCTCCTTCGCTGTTGGAGCCCGCGTAGCGGGCAAAAGATGGTAGCCCCATGGCGTAAGCCTGGGGTAGGCGTCTCATCCTGAAAGCTTGTGACGTTCCATCGAAAAAGACTTTATGACCCCCAACACCAACGAAACGCATGATCCCGCCGCGCGCTCCTGGGTTGAAAACGCCAACCAACCGGGATGCGACTTCCCTGTCCAGAACCTGCCCTTCGGAGTCTTTCGTCCCGCTCACCACCGCGTCGCTCAGGTCGGGGTTGCCATTGGCGATCGGGTGCTCGACCTTGCCGCCGCTGCCGAGCGCGGTCTCTTCTCCGGCGATGAGCCGGCACGCGACGCCGCGCTCTGCTGCGGCCCAGTGTTGAATCCGCTCATGGCTCTCGGCGAACGGTACTGGTCGGCCCTGCGCCGGCAAATCTTCCGCCTGCTACGGCACGACGCCGCCGTCGATCGCGATCGCGTGCCGCTGCTTCGCATGGCTGAAGTCGAGATGCTTCTGCCTGCCCAGGCGGGCGACTACACCGATTTCTACGCCTCCATCTATCACGCGGAAAAAGTCGGCGGCATGTTCCGTCCCGACAATCCTCTGCTGCCCAATTACAAGTGGGTGCCCATCGGCTATCACGGCCGCGCCTCGTCGTTGCTGCCCAGCGGCACGCCGATTCGCCGGCCGCGAGGCCAGGTGCGGCCCGATCCGAACGCGGACCCGGTTTTCGTCCCCTCCCAGCGCCTCGACTACGAGGTTGAGGTCGGCTTCTTTATCGGCCCGGGAAATGCCCCCGGCGAGCCCATTCCGATCGCCCAGGCCGAGCGCCACATCTTCGGCCTTTGCCTGGTCAACGACTGGTCGGCGCGCGACTTGCAAAGCTGGGAATACCAGCCGCTCGGTCCATTTCTCTCCAAGAGCTTTGCCACAACCGTCTCGCCCTGGGTGGTGACGCTCGAAGCGCTTGCGCATTATCGGACACAGGCGCTCGCTTCGCGAACCTGCAAATTCGTGCCTTTTACCGCATCTTTTCGACCCCGGCGACCAGCAGCACGGCGGCCTCGATCTGACCGTCGAAGCATGGCTTAAGACTAAGCAAAATGAAAGAGTTACGCATGGAAGCGACGCTCCTCAGCAGGGGCAATATGCGCGACTATGTACTGGACCATGGCGCAGCTGCTCGCCCACCACGCCAGCAACGGCTGCAACCTCCGCCCCGGCGACCTGCTGGCCACGGCACCATCTCCGGGCAGGCAAAAGATGCGCGTGGATGCCTGCTGGAACTCACCTCCGGCGGCAAGGAGCCGATTGCTTTGCCCAGCGGCGAGCGGCGCAGCTTCCTCGAAGATGGCGAGGAAGTCATCCTGCGCGGATATTGCGAACGCCAAGGCGCGGCGCGGATCGGCTTCGGCGAGTGCAGAGCAGTCGTGCTGCCGGCCGCATAAGCCAACGCCCGTTGCGCTCTTGCCTATGATCGACGCCGCTGCACCTCGACGCCGGTACTGGTGGTGCTCACTACCCATTTCGAAACCGAGCCAGCCAACAATCCTTGTCCCGGAAAGCGTCTTGATGCCGCATCCCCGGCATTTGCAACCATTATCTCGATTCGAGTTATTATTTAGGGTTGGTGAATCAATCAGGGGAAACTCCGAGTGAACAACCGAGAAAATACTGAGGCACTTGGCTTGGAAGTTCTGGAAACGCGAGAGTGGCTGGACTCGCTCGACTACGTCCTGGAGCACTACGGGCCCGAGCGCGCCGGCCGCCTCCTGCAACAGCTCGAACTGCATACCGCCCGGAGCGGCTATCGCATGCCGTTTTCGGCGACCACCCCCTACCAGAATACGATTCCGGCGGACAAGCAGCCGCCGTTTCCCGGGAGCCAGGAAGTGGAGCGGCAAATCAAGAGCCTGGTGCGCTGGAATGCGCTGGCCATGGTCATGCGGGCCAACAAGCGTTGAGGAGGGCATCGGCGGCCACATCTCGACCTATGCCTCGGCAGCCACGCTGTACGAAGTCGGCTTCAACCATTGTTTCCGCGCCCGCACGCCCGACGGAGACCGCGACCTGATCTATTTCCAGGGACACGCCTCGCCCGGCATCTACGCGCGGGCGTTTCTGGAGGGCCGCATCTCGCGCGATCAACTGGAGAATTTCCGCCGCGAATTGAACCGGGCGGCGGTCTAACTTCGTATCCGCACCCATGGCTGATGCCGCACTTCTGGGAGTTTCCCACGGTCTCGATGGGCCTGGGGCCAATCCAGGCGATCTACCAGGCGCGCTTCAATCGCTACCTGGAAAACCGCGGGCTCAAGGATTCCACTCAAGGCAAGGTATGGGCTTTCCTCGGGGACGGCGAAACCGACGAGCCCGAAGCCCTGGGCGCGATCGCCCTGGCCGCGCGCGAAAAGCTCGACAACCTGATCTTCGTCATCAATTGCAATCTGCAGCGCCTCGACGGCCCGGTGCGCGGCAACGGCAAAATCATTCAGGAGCTGGAAGCCGACTTCCGCGGCACCGGCTGGAACGTCATCAAGGTGATTTGGGGCGGCGACTGGGACCCGTTGATTGCCAAGGACCGCGACGGCCTGCTGGTGAAGCGCATGGGCGAGGTCACGGACGGGCAGTTCCAGAAGTATTTCGTTTCCAGCGGCGCCTATTTCCGGCAGCATTTCTTCGGCACCGATCCGCGTCTGCTCAAAATGGTTGAGCACCTGAGCGATGAGCAACTGGCCAGAATGCGCCTTGGAGGACACGATCCGATCAAGGTATATGCCGCCTACAAGGCGGCGCTCGAGCACCGTGGATCGCCGACCGTAATTCTGGCCAAGACCATCAAAGGCTACGGCTTGGGCGAAAGCGGCGAAGGCAGGAACATCACTCACCAGCAGAAGAAGATCAACGATGAAGAGCTGATGCGGTTCCGCTCGCGCTTTGGCATTCCCATTCCAGACGAGCAACTGCACGATGCGCCCTTCTATTGCCCGCCGCCGGACAGCCCCGAGATGTCAGTACCTGCAGCGAGAGGCGGAAGGAGCTGGGCGGCTATCTTCCCGAGCGCAAGGTGCGCGCCCCGAAGCTGGCGCCGGTCAATGAGGAATTGTTCGAGGAGTTCTACAAAGGGACCGAAGGCCGCAAGGTTTCGACCACGATGGTGTATCGTGCGCATGATCGCCAAAATGGTTCGCGACCACGAAATCGGCAAGCTGATCGTGCCCATCGTTCCGGACGAGGCGCGCACCTTCGGCATGGAAGCACTCTTCCGGCAGATCGGAATTTACTCCAGCGTCGGCCAGTTGTACGAGCCGGTGGACATGGACACGCTGCTCTATTACAAGGAAGCCAAAGACGGGCAGATCCTGGAGGAGGGCATTACCGAAGCCGGCTCGATGTCGTCGTTTATCGCCGCCGGAACCTCGTATGCTAACCACGGCATCAACACCATTCCGTTCTTTATTTTCTACTCCATGTTCGGGCTGCAGCGCGTCGGCGACCTGGTGTGGGCGGCGGGCGACCAGCGCACCCACGGCTTTCGTATTGGGCGGCACCGCCGGACGCACGACGCTGGCGGGCGAAGGACTGCAACATCAGGACGGCAACAGCCAACTGCTGGCGTATCCGGTACCCAACCTGCTGGCCTACGATCCGGCGTTCGCCTACGAGATTGGCGGCCATCATCCAGGACGGCATTCGCCGCATGTACGTCGAGCAGGAAGACATCTTCTACTACATCACGGTTATGAACGAGCCCTGGGAGCAGCCGGAGATGCCGCCGGGCGTACGCGACGGCATTCTGAAAGGGATGTACCGTTACAAGAGTTCAGCCAAGAAGGATGCCAAGCTGCGCGCTCAGCTCATGGGCAGCGGCGCCATTCTGCTCGAAGTGCTAAGGCGCAGGAGATTCTGGAAAGCAGGTTCGGCGTTGCCGCCGATGTGTGGAGCGTGACCAGCTACAAGGAACTCTACATGGACGGCAATGCTTGCGCTCGCTGGAACATGCTCCATCCCGGCGAGCCGCCGCGCGTGCCCTTCATCACCCAGATCACCAAAGACGCCCCGGGCGTTTTCGTGGCTGCCTCTGATTATGTGAAAGCGCTTCCGGAGTCGGTTTCGCAGTGGCTGCCGCGTCCGTTGGTCGCGCTCGGCACGGACGGCTTCGGCCGCAGCGAGAGCCGCGCCGCCCTGCGCGATTTTTTCGAAGTCGATGCCAAGCACATCGTCTTGGCCACACTCATGGGGCTGCGGCGCGACGGCCAGATCACGGCCGATTGCGTGCAAACGGCGATCAAGGAACTCGGTATCAATCCTGAAAAGCCAAATCCAGCGGTTTCGTAAAAATAAGGAGTGATTGTGGCGATCGAATTCAAGCTGCCGGAACTGGGCGAAAACATCGAATCGGGTGACTTGGTACGGGTGATTGTTTCTCCCGGCGCGCAGGTGAACGAAGGCGATCCAGTCATCGAATTGGAGACGGACAAGGCGGTCATAGAGGTTCCGTCGACGATTTCGGGTACCGTCGGCGAAATCAAGGTCAAGCAGGGCGACAAACTCAAAGTGGGCCAAGTGATCTTCACCCTGGCTGACGGCAAGGCCGCCGAAACTAAAGCGGCCCCAGCGGAGCCTGCTGCCGCGCCCGCTCAGCAGACTCCTCCGCCGGCAACTCCAGCGGAGCAGCCAAAGCCGGTGGACGTGGGACGCGCCGCCAAGGACTTCGGCACGCAAGAAGCTGCCCGCGACAGCTATGCGCGGGCTCGCGAACTGGAAGGCAAGAGCGAGGAAGAGGCTTTCCCGCCCGATGCTCGCCGGGAAGAACCGCCGCCGGTCGTGCCCGCTCAACTAACCAAGACCGCCGGACCGGAGCACCGTGCTCCAGTGCCGGCTGCTCCGGCGGTTCGCCGTTTGGCTCGTGAACTTGGGGTCGATGTCTACAACGTGCGCGGCGGCGGCGCCGGCGGCCGCATTCTGGAGGATGATGTCAAGGCTTACGCCAAGTCGCTGATTAGCAGTGCCGATGCAGCCATTGCCGGAGCGGCGATGGGTTCAGGCTTGGTGCATCCAGCGCCGCAGTTGCCGGACTTTTCCAAGTGGGGGCCGGTCGAGAAGGTTTCGATGCGCGCCATCCGCCGCAAGACCGCCGAGCATCTGGCCGAGGCGTGGACTACCATCCCGCACGTCACCCAGCACGATCTGGCCGACATCACCGAACTGGAGGAGTTGCGCCAGCGCTTCTCCGCCAAGGCCGAGGTCGCCGGCGGCAAGATGACGGTTACGGCGATTGCCCTCAAGGTGGCGGCTTCGGCGCTCAAGGTGTTTCCCCAGTTCAATGCCAGCATCGACGTGCGCGGCGCGGAGATAATCTACAAGCGCTACTTTCACATCGGCGTGGCAGTCGATACCGATCGCGGCTTGCTGGTGCCGGTGATTCGCGACGTGGACCACAAGAACATCGTCGAGCTGGCGGTGGAGCTGGCGCAGATTTCGCTGAAGGCGCGCAACAAGAAGCTCACCCCCGAAGACATGGAGGGCGGAACCTTCACCATCACTAATCTTGGCGGGGTTGGCGGCACCTACTTCACACCGATCGTAAATTACCCGGAGGTCGCCATCCTCGGCATGTCGCGCTCGCGGATGGAACCGGTATGGAACAAAGAGAAAGAAAAATTTGAGCCGCGTCTGATGCTGCCGGTTTCGCTCTCCTACGATCATCGGTTGATCGACGGGGCCGATGCCGCGCGCTTCGTACGCTGGGTCGTGGAGGCCCTGGAACAGCCGTTCCTGCTGTCCGTGCAAGGTTGAGGCGCTTTGCGGGCGTGAGGAGCGAAGCGACGGGAGCCCGCAGCTGAAATCCTGAGCGAAGCGAAGGAGCCCAGCCATTTTGAGATTGCTTTTGCAGCAATCAATAGACGCGAGTGAATAAGGAACGAAGTTCGTTGCATTCCAAACTGGCACAACGATAGGAAAGTCAACAAATGTCTGAGAACAATCCCATCAACATCGCGATCATCGGCGGCGGCCCGGGCGGTTACGCAGCCGCTTTCCTGGCCAACGATCTCGGCATGAAAGTCACCCTGATCGACCTGGAAAAAAATCCCGGCGGGGTATGCCTGTACCGGGGCTGCATCTCTTCGAAGGCGCTGCTGCACGTCGCCGCCGTCATCAACGAAGCCCAGCACTCCTCGACGTGGGGAGTGGAGTTCGCCGCCCCGAAGATCGACGTGAGCAAGTTGCGGGCATTCAAGGAAGGCGTCGTCAACAAGCTCACCGGCGGGCTTGGCATGATCAGCAAGCAGCGTAAGATTACATACATCCAGGGACGCGCCAGTTTTGTCGAACGCCAAGACCTTGCGCGTGGAGAAGCTCGGCGGCGGAGACGAGACGCTGAGCTTCGATCGCATCCTGATCGCCACCGGCTCGCGGCCCGCCACCATTCCGGCGCTATCCGTCAAGAGCCCGCGGGTGATGGACTCGACCGCAGCCCTCAATCTGGAAGAGGTGCCAAAGAGTCTGCTCGTGGTGGGCGGAGGCTATATCGGCTTGGAGATGGGCACGGTTTACTCCGCCCTTGGCAGCCGCGTCAGCGTAGTGGAGATGCTGGACGGCCTGCTTCCCGGCGCCGACCGCGACCTGGTTCTGCCGCTCCACAAACGTCTGGAAAAGAAGTTCGAGAGCATCATGCTCAAGACCTCGGTCGAGTCGCTCAAAGAAGAAAGCGGCGGAATTCGCGTGACTTTCAAGGGTGACGTGCCCGAGAAAGAGAAAGTTTACGAACGGGTTCTCATCTCCGTGGGACGCCGTCCGAACTCGCAGATTCCGGGCCTGGAAAAGACCAAGGTCGTCGTCAACCCCAAAGGATTCATCGAGGTCAACCGGCAGTTGCAGACCGCCGATCCGGCGATCTATGCCATCGGCGACGTGGTCGGCGAGCCCATGCTGGCCCACAAAGCCTCGCACGAAGGCCGCACCGCCGTGGAGCATATGTCGGGCAAGAAAGTCTCGTTTGAGCCGTATGCGATTCCTGCTGTCGTCTTTACCGACCCCGAAATCGCCTGGGCCGGGCTGACCGAGACACAGGCAAAGAACGAGGGACGCGAAGTCAAAGTCGCCAAGTTTCCCTGGGGCGCCTCGGGCCGCGCCGTTACCCTCGACCGCACCGAAGGGGTCACCAAGCTGGTGATCGATCCCCAAACGGAGCGCATTCTTGGCATCGGTCTGTGCGGACCCTCGGCGGGCGAGATGATTGCCGAGGGCGTGCTGGCCATCGAGATGGGCGCGACCGCGATGGACCTGGAACTGACCATCCATCCCCATCCGACGCTTTCTGAAACCATCATGGAAGCCGCCGAGGTCTTCTACGGAACCAGCACGGATATGTATCGGCCGAAGCGGTAGCTCTCAGTTCCAACCTCGTGGGCTCGTGCCCGCAAGCTCACGCGAGCCCGGGGGGCAGGTTGGTGTCGATGTGGAACCGCGCTGTTCAGGCTCCTCGCATCAGCAGGTGCAGCAGCCCGTAACCCAAGGCCGAGACCAGCGCCGAGGCCGGAATCGTCACCACCCACGCCCACACAATCCGCTGGGCGACGCCCCAGCGAACCGCCGAAAGCCGGGTGGTGGTGCCCACCCCGATGATGGCTCCGGTGATGGTGTGCGTCGTGCTCACCGGGATGCCGGCCAGCGCGGTTCCGAACAAGGTGATGGCGCCGGCCGTCTCCGCGCAAAACCCGCCCACCGGTTTCAGCTTGGTGATCTTCGAACCCATGGTGTGGACAATGCGCCACCCGCCGAAGTAAGTACCCATGGCGATTGCCGCGTGAGCGCAAAGAATGATCGGCCAGTGGTACTTGCCCCAGTCGTGCGCCACGTCGAAGCGGGTCATGATTCCGCCGGCATAGAGAGCGCCGGCAATGATCCCCATCGTCTTCTGCGCGTCATTGCCGCCATGTCCGAGGCTATAGGAAGCGGCGGAAAGCAATTGCAGCTTGCGGAACCAGGTATCGACCTGCCTCGGCGAGCTGCCCCGGAAGATCCACGACACCGCAATCATGAACCCGAAGCCGAGGACGAGTCCCATGACCGGCGCGACGAATATGAAAAGAACAGTTTTCGTCCAGCCGCCCGCGATAATGACGCCGAAGGCTTTGCCCCAGCCTCGCAGGATGGCCGCCCGCGCTATCGCCGCTCCGGCGTAAGCGCCAATCAAAGCGTGCGAGGACGATGTCGGCAGCCCCCACCACCAGGTCAGCAGATCCCAGACGCAAGCGCCCAACAATCCGGCCAAGACTACGTACTGGGTCACGATCTCCAGATCGATCATGCCGTGGCCGATGGTCTTGGCCACCGCCGTACCAAAAAAGAAAGCAGCTGCAAAATTGAAGAAAGCGGCCCAGACGACAGCTAACTTGGGCGACAAGACCCGGGTGGAAACCACCGTGGCGATACTGTTTGCCGCATCGTGAAAGCCGTTCAAAAAATCGAATGTGAGCGCGACCATTACGGTCAGAACCAGCAGAACAATATCTAGGCTCACAGGCGGATTTCCTTAGCGCTGCGATGCCCGTCCGCAACGGTTTGGCCGCCGAGGCAGGCACGATGGGCGAGGACCGTGGGGTTGTCGGTACGCTCAGGCATGTTTCAGAACCACGGTTTCCAGCACATTGGCGGCATCTTCGGCTTTGTCCGTGGCCATCTCCAGAACCTCAAGCAATTCTTTGCTCTTAATCAGGCGCACGGGATCGGTTTCGGCTTCGAAAATCCTTCCAATCGCACCCCGCGCAATCGTGTCCGCCATGTTCTCCAGGCGATTGATTTCCACGCAGTGGGGCAGAATTCCGTCGCACTTCTCAAGCATTGCCACGGCCTTGGACAGCTCTTCCGCTTGCCTCACGATCACCGAGGCAAGCTCCGCCGCGGCCGGCGGCGGGCAATCGATCTTATAGGTAATAAGGCGATCGCTCGCGGCGTTCACGAAATCGAGAACGTCGTCCAGCCGGGAGGCAAGTTCGTGAATGTCCTCGCGGTCGAAGGGGGTGATGAACGTCTGGTTCAGCTTGACATAGACCCTGTGGGTCATCTCATCGCCGCGACGCTCGAGTTCCTTGATACGGTTTACCGATTCCTGAACCTGCTGGTAATTAAGGAAAAGATCGCGCAGAACGGTCGCACCCTGCGCGACGTTGTCGGCAATATCCACGAACATTTCAAAGAACTGCGTGTCTCGCGGGATCAGTCGCATGAGGTATCAGTACCTGAAACGCCGGTGCCCTGGAACGCACCCGGGCTTGAATTGTTAAAGCCAGGTTAATATCTCATTCGCCCGGACCGGCGTCAAACTGCCTAAGCCTGCTATACTTAAGGTTTCGCTTAAACCTTCCAACCCATTCTCGTAACCCTTTTAAGATAAATCGAAAAGCAAGCGCCAGCCCGAGCAGACAGAAGACCGTTATGGAGGCCGCCGCATAGGGGTGAACCGTCGCCAGCCATGTCAGTCCAATGGCCCCGCTATCCTCAGCGGCGCTCACCGCGAAATTGGTTGCCACGATCACGGGCAAGAGCTGCGGCAAGCTCGGCTGCATAGGTCAGGAGCAATCCGTTTCGGTGGAGGCCAAGCCAGATTAGAAGGCCCAAAAAGCCGAAAGGCCGCACATGGCGGCCCGGCACTATCCAACTGCTTAACGTCTAGAGCGTCGATTCAATCTCGAATCCCCATGCCTTGAGAAGAGGCTCGGGAATATATTTCGAATTCTTATTGCGGCGCGCCCACTCGCGAAGACGCGTGGAGCGGATGTACTGATCAGGTTGGAGTTTAAATTCGCGAACGACTTGCTCAAATTCAGTGATGGTTGGGGTCACCGGCCCAATCGGCTCGGGCTTGCCCCAGTTAGGATTGCCACGTCTCTTTGCCATAAATTCAGTTTTACCTCTGCGAGAAGATCAAAAAAACAATTTCCAGGGGATCTAACTTCTGTGATCTCTGCTCCGTTAGACTCTCGGGGCCTGAAAAAAGCTTCGGCCATTTTGCCCGGAGCCTACTGATGAGCAGTTATCGCTGGCCAAAAAACATCTCATTCTACAACATTTTAGCGGCCCCAACAATAGGCTATCGCTGCGAGAAATCACCTGAACCGGAGTTCCTCTTCGCAAACAAACCTCACTATGCATAACGCAAACTGTTGTAAATACTATATTTAATCGAAAAAAACCCGGCAAAACACCGGACGGCGATTCCACGACAAAGTCGAGCATCCCGCCGCTTGCGCCGGCAGCCCGCACATCCGGAACTTCGGTCGAGCAAGCTGATCTAGAGTGCGGAAGCTGCGATTCTGTTAGTTTACCACTAAAGTGGCTCACATCCATAATCATGCGCGATAACTGGTTTCGCGCCCACGTCGCCAGAACTCCAAAGAAGGTGTTCTAAATGGAATTGATCCCCGCAAAAAAACCGGCTTGCTTGTGATTGCAGGTACCGCTCGAAACGGAAGCGGTCAGTATAGAATGGTGTGGCAATTTCCAGTAATTGAGGTTCTACTGCCCTGGTAAGAATGCGAAGTTCGGCTTGCGGAACTTCGCCGCATTGATAACTCAGTTCAATTGAGATCGAGATGGAGGAGGTTTCATGAAGGACATCGTACTGGTTTCCGCTGTGCGCACCGCGGTTGGTGGGTTTGGCGGTTCATTAAAGGACTTTCGCGCCAGCGAACTGGGAGCGTTCGCCATCCGCGAGGCCGTCAAGCGCGCCGGGCTTGCGCCCGAGCAGATTGACGAAGTGGTGATGGGCTGCGTCGGCCAGGCTGCGGACGATGCCTATTTATCGCGTCTCGCCTCGGTTAAGGCTGGCATTCCGGTCGAAGCCACGGCGATTACCGTCAATCGTCTCTGCTCTTCCGGACTACAGGCGATTGTGACCGCGGCCATGGAGATCACCTGCAACTTTACCGATATCGCGATTGCGGGCGGCGCGGAGAGCATGAACAATTTGCCGTATTACCTGCGCAGCGCGCGTTTCGGCTACCGCATGGGCCACGGCGAACTCGAGGACGGAATTGTGACCGCGGTGACCGATCCATTCACCCGCAATCACATGGGCATCACGGCGGAAAACGTGGCCGAAAAGTACCACGTGACCCGCGAGCAGCAGGACCAGTTCTCGCTGGAGAGCCAGCAGAAGGCCGCCAAGGCAATCGCGGGCGGTTTGTTCAAGGACGAGATCGTACCCATCCAGGTAAAGGTCAGCAAGACCGAGGAAAAGACCTTCGACACTGACGAGCATCCGCGCAAAACCACTGCCGAGTCGCTCGCCAAACTGCGTCCCGCCTTCAAGAAAGACGGAACGGTGACCGCCGGCAACGCTTCGGGCGTAAACGACGGCGCCGCCGCGGTAGTGGTAATGACCGAGAAGAAAGCGGCGTCACTCGGATTGAAGCCGATCGTGCGCCTGGTGGATGCCGCGGCTGCGGGCGTGCCTCCGGAGATCATGGGCATCGGGCCGGTTCCAGCGGTCAAGAAGCTGCTCAAGAAGACCGGTATCAAGCTGGACGACATCGGCGTGATCGAGTTGAACGAAGCGTTTGCGGCGCAGTCGGTGGCTTGCATCAACGAGCTGGGATTGAACCCCTGCCTCGTCAACGTCAACGGCGGAGCGATTGCGCTGGGCCACCCGATCGGCGCCACCGGATGCATCATCACCGTCAAGCTGATCAGCGAGATGATTCGCCGCAAGAGCAAGTACGGCATGGCGACACTGTGCATCGGCGGCGGTCAGGGGCTGGCGGTACTGTACGAATTGTGCTAGCGGGCCTGGTTCTGGAAGGACGCAAATGGGTCAGGTGCAATTGCATCACGTAGGCCTCCTCATGCCAAGCGAAGAGGCCGCTCAGCAATTTATGAAGCTGATCGGCCTCGAGGAGGATCATCGCGGCTATGTGCCGGAGTACAAGGCCCTCTGCATCTTTGCCCAGGGCAACGGAGCCAGTCCGGTGGAGCTGGTGATCCCGCAGGGCGGAAAGCTCAGCGAATACAAAGCCGGCAAGCCGGTGATTCATCATCTTGCATTCGCCGTGCAAGATCTCACAGCCGTGCAGGCCGAATATGCCGCCAAGGGAATGCCTCTGCTCGACGAAAAGCCGGTGCAGGGAGCTGGCGATTTCCTGGTCAACTTCCTAAAGCCGCGTCACACCGGCGGCATTCTGGTTGAGTTTGTGCAGAACACACCATAGACCGGCCGGGGCGAAAGCGTTGCCTTTCTACCATTCGCCCCGCCGGCTTTTTCCCTCGATCTGACGCAATAGCAGGATGCTGAAAAACTGTTCTTCGGGGGTGTCATCCCGAGCGCAGCCAGGGATCTGCTGTTGTTGCGCGTGCCGGAAAGCAAAGCCGATCCCTCGGTCGCCAACTGCCAGGTTCAAACAAGCGCATCATTAGCAACTGCTCTAGCGCGCGCCAAACTGGCTCAACGCCCAAGCCGCGACTTTCCGGCTTTCGCCATCGGCATGTTGCTCGGCAGCCCACTTTACGCTCTCGACTGCTTCCGCGGAACAGAGCGCCGACGCCGGCCCCAATCGCCCCAACGCCCAGAAGATTCCACGCTCGATCGCTCCGGTCTGCGCGCGTTCAGGGTGATAGGCGAGCGAGCAAAGTATTGGCAGGAACTCGGATTGCAATTCGCTCCGCACCGCCAGCACTTCCCCGATTGCCTCCGGCACGCCGAAGGGGACCGTGCCGGATTCGTCGGTGAGCGACCAGAAGAAGCGCCGCAGCAACTCGCGTGCCCGGTCGGTGGAGACAGCGTTACGCTCACCGGCGACGACTCCCAATCCACGGATCGCCTTCCATTTCGCTGCGTCGTCCGCCGAAGAGAGACGACTGCTGAGGAAGCGAATGGTTCTGGCAGTTCCCGCCAAAGCCGCTCGCCGGAGCGCCGCTTCATCTTCCTGCTCAACCGCTTGCGCGAGCTCGTTTTTCCAGTCCATGGGGTTGATTGTATAGGCGAGCTGCCGGGCGCGGCATTCGTTTTCTTTGGTGCGCCTGCACTGCATCTGGAGTAACATTTTGTTGGTAACAGGCTGCGGAAAGACGCGCCGAAGCACCCTGTTTTTTCGCCGCCTCTTAGAGGTGAATCATGAAGGCGACAGCTCTGGCCCTGGCTTTGATCATGATCGTGATGTTGATGGTTGCGTTTCCCGCGTCAGCCGTGGCGCAAGTTCGCGGTGGACATGGAGGCGGGGGATTCTACGCTGGCGGGCATTTCGCCGGAGGCCATTACGGCGGAGGCTATTACGGCGGCAGATACTACGGCGGATATTACGGGCCAAGGGTCTATGGCGGATTCTACGGCGGATTCTATGGCGGTCTCTGGTGGCCGTATTGGTGGCCTTACTATGACGCCTATGCTCCGTACTACTACGGTCCCTACGCTCCGTACTACGCTTATCCGCCTGCGGACTATGTAACGGCTGCGCCTCAACCAGCGCCGGCGCCTGCGACCCGGTGCTACGCTTCCAAGGTTGACCAAAACGGACAGGCGATTCCCATGCCGGACTACGCAAAACCAGTTCCCTGCTCCGCGACTCCGTAGTCTTCGGCAGCCCAACTAGCGGACTCGCGAGCCAGTTGCATTTCCTGTCCGGCACAGGGCAACGATGAGCAGGCTCAAGCCACTCACCAGCAGCGGGAACCACACCTGCGCCACCCAAGGCACCGGAATGAGAAAAAGCACGTCATAGTCTTTGAGCGAAGATGGCCATCCGAGCATCGTCCGCAGGCCCGCATAGTAGGCTAAGTCCCACGCGCCAAATTCCCACAAGAACGCACCCCAACGCGCCTTGGCCCCGGCGCCCGCCAGCAGTGCAACCGTGACCAGCATGACCATCGTCGCCGCCTCGCGACAAACCTCAATCGTTCGCAGACCCTGGGAAAATTGTGCAAGCACCGATAAGGCTTGCTGATAAGTTGTTGAAGAGGGTTGCAGAGAGATTGTGCCGTTCGCCAAACCAGCCGCGGCGCGCAGGTAAACCACGACCGCGGCCTCCACGAACCCGAAAGCCGCGCCGAACAAAACCAGCGCCAATAGCTTCCAACGGCTAAGCGCCAACCCTGTCCGCCGCCAGGAAAGATACGAAAGCACCGGAACCAGCAGCAGGAGATTAACCCACCATGGCTGCGCCCAAATCTGCAATCCTTCCATAAGGCAGCGAATCTCTCCACAGGAGTTAAAGTTCTAATCGCCAATCCCAGTGCAGCAACCCTTATGTGCGGCGCTACCCATGCTCACCGCCGACGGCCTCAAAGTACGCAGCCTCTGGCGTCCACGTTCCACCTCTCGAACTTTCCGTCGGGAAACATAACCACAAGCTTTTCCGCAAGATTCGCCACCGGGCAGGCATGATTTGGAATGACTCGAAGCTGCGATCCAATCGCGAGCGGCGCCGCATGCTCAGAGAAATCCATGCTCTTCCGAGAGCTTCACAACGGCAATCGGATTCAGCTTCTTATCGTAATCTTCCACCGCATATGCCAAGCCATACCCGAGCCCCGCCCCGGTGCCGTGCGCACCCATATCCGAGCTTAAGACCTTTGTGCCCGCGTCGATGATCGCGTAATCGCGATTAGCGGAGACGACGGTCGCCAACACCGATAGAGAAATCCGATCGCCATCGATCACGCCCAGGCGGAGAGCCGTCAAATCCATAAAGACGTAGTTTCCCGGTCTTATCTCGGTAATCTTTTCATAGAGGTCGCTAACCATTGCCGTCGGGGTGGCGCCAACCGAAACCTCCGCAACTTCAATTCCCATGGCTTCAATGCGCTCTCTCACGCAACCGAGAATTCGGCACTCCTCAGCGGCGATCCGCCGCACATCGTCCACGCCTTTGGCGCCGTAGCAATTGCCGGCGTGGGAAAGCAATCCCTTAAATTGAAGTTTTCGATTGCTGTCAATCCGGCGTATCAGAGTTGTAAGTTCCGGGTCTTGTTCCCGCATCCCGCAGCGATGCAGACCGACATCAATCTTCACCAAGACGTTAATTTTTGTCTTTTCATGCTCGGCCGCTGACGCTAAGGCATCAACTCCCGCCATGCTATCCACCACCAACCGCAAATCCGTCTGATGAGCCGTGGCAGCGGTCAGCAACCGCTTGAGCTTTGACTGGCTTATGATCGGATACGCGACGGTTACCGACCGTACGCCGGCGTTGATGAATACCAGAGCTTCGTCGGTTTTCGACGCCGTGATGCCAACCGCGCCTTCCGCCAACTGCAAGCGCGCGATCTCCAGGGATTTGTGAGTCTTGATATGTGGCCGCAGCCGGACCTGGTGAGCATTCGCCCGCTGCTGCATGGAAACAATGTTGCCGGTCAGGCGAGCGTGATCCACCAATACACATGGAGTCTCAAGTTGTTCGAAGTTGGCAGGAACCATGGCGGCCAGCGCTTTCCTCGTTTGCCGGTAAAATGTTGAGCCGGGAAAATCAGGCAACTATTCTACCTTGCGCCAGAACTTCTCGACGCTGCGGCAAATCGCGGCAGGCCGGCTACCCGGACGACATCCGAACCGCTAACTTTTCCTGTCAACGGTGCCGATGGCGGCTCGATTTCGATTGCTGGCGGCGCAGGTGGGTGAGAATATCCTGTACTGACACCACTAAAATGAAGGGGGATGCGATGGGTGTTCCGACTGTGCAGACAGGCCTTGAAATCCGCCGCGGATATGAGCCCGGACTGATTGGCCGGGTGAGCGAGCTTCACGGACGTTATTACGCGGCGGCGTGGGGCTCAGGGGCGCCGTTCGAGATCCTGATTGCGCGCGAGTTCTCGGAGTTCATCGCGCACTATGATCCGGAGAAGGACCTTGTGCTCTCGGCCCATATCGATGGCGTACTGGTGGGCTCCATCTCCATCATCGGCCGCCATCCGGGACCTGATGGGGTGCAGCTTCGTTTCTTCCTCGTCGATCCGGCTTATCATGGACGCGGGGCGGGAAAAGCGCTGCTGTCCGCGGCCCTGAGTGGTGCCGCGAGCGCGGCTTCCCGAAGATATTCCTCTGGACGGTGGATGAGCTGCCGCAATCGCGCGGCCTGTACGAGAAAGCAGGGTTTCGAGTCACCGAGCGATGCCCTGACGACCGCTACACGGTCCACCGCGACAACCTCAAGATGGAACTGACGCTGACATAATCATGAAAGCCAGCCGAAGCCGGCTGCGGCGCACGACCAATCCTCGAAGCAAAGGAATCCATGTCGATCAAACCTTCAGCAGTCCGCGTGAAACCGAAAACCGAGCGTTGCTATGTTTGCGGTCCGGAGAATCCCGAGGGACTGCACGTTCAGTTCTTCCCCGATGGGCCTCATGGCTGCCGCGCTCTCTATACCGCGCGCGTCGCGCATAACGGCTGGCCGGGAATGCTACACGGCGGAGTTACTTTCGCGTTGCTGGACGAAGCGCTTGGATGGGCGGTTCACTTTCAAGGGCTGCAGGGAGTCACCGCTCGCGCCGACACCCGTTTTCGGCAACCGGTTTCCACCGGGGACAAATTGATCATTCGTGGCTGGACCCTGGAGCGGCGTCATCGCCTGATGACCGCCCGCGCCGAGCTTCGACTCGACAACCCCGCGCAAACCCTGGTGGCGGAAACCAACGCAACCATGTTCCTGCTGGACGCGGATCAATCCGCCTGACCGTGCCAGCACCGCTTCGCTTAAAGCGTTTGGGGTGTCTGAGTTCGTGTCGGGATAGACCTATCGTGGTTTTCCGGTATCGATGCGGGAGAGGTCCAAAATTCGCTTGGCAATCCCGATGAGGGATATTGATCCGGGGAGTGTCACTCGGTACGGCGGCGGGTGAAGGCCTTTATGGTGCTCGTCACCGGCCCGCCTTTGCTGTCCCCGGACAACAAATCCCGGACTTCCTGATGGGCCGCCGTTTCAGCCTGTTCCTGCGTAGGCGCGTATCCCCATGATACTAGCTCGTCCGGTTTGTGCTCCCCGCAGACCATCCAGTGATAGCGTTTGCCCTTATGAAAATGCTCGGTTTGAAACAACAGCACGTACGAATTAGCGGGACAATCCATGGACGTTTCCTACACTGTCAGACCTTACCACCCGATGAGGCCGGCTTCGGCTAGAGCTTATGGCTTCTTGGTATCGATATCAGGGCGCGTCACTCGACAACCAAAGTGCCATCGGCCTTGCAGAGTGCGTCGGCGTCGTTCGGATAAGCAAAACCATTTATTATCTCTAATGATACGTGAACATCAGCCGCCCTGCAATCGACTCCGCAACGCCGCTACCCACAACGAGGATTTAAGGCTCAGCGCGCACGATGTCGCGGAGGACTGGCCGGGTTAGCTCCAAAGATATTGATCGGCATACCGTACCGGCACGTTGCTCGCGGGTGTGCTAGTCTTGAGGTGCGTTTGAATGTCTTTTTTCCCGACCCGCCTCAGGCAACGGACGGCTTTTACCTTTGCCTCACTCGTCCGAGAAACATTGACAGTTGAACAGCCCACCTTGCTGAGGCAAGTATGAAAAACATTTACGTCGGGAATCTGGATTTCGCCACCACCGAAGATGATCTGCGAAAGGCATTTGGGGCATACGGGCAGGTTGACAAAATCACCATCGTTACCGACCGGGACAGCGGCCAGCCGCGTGGTTTTGGCTTCGTGGAAATGGCCAATGATGGCGAGGGCGAGAAAGCCATCGCCGGCTTGAACGGAACCCAGATGGGAAGTCGTTCTCTCAATGTCAACGAGGCGCGCCCAAAGACCGAGCGCCCATCCGGCGGAGGCCGTGGCCGAAGCGGCGGCAGAGGCCGCTACTAACCTTTCGCGCGGCTGCGTTGAAATTACCGGCCGCGACATTGGCCTTCCTAGGTATTTCGAGTTGACGTGCCTACGACGCCTGTGTTTGCGAAAGCGTTCACCGCGAACCGCAACCTGCTCTTCAACTACGGAAGGTGTTTGTATATGCGTTCAGTTATCGTTTCCGCGGCGTTAATCACCCGCAACCGCTTTGAATTGTGCCATCTCGCTTTCAGAGCGATTCGCAAGCTTCACAAGCCCAGCACCCGCATCGCAGATACGGCCAATGACGCTCTGCTGCGCCTTGCTGGCGCCGAAATCAACAATCTGCCGGAAGTAAGCGGCGCCGAAGAAAAGCCGGAGCCGCTTGCGACCGAGGCTCCGCCGGCGGCATCGCAACCGAAGTCCCTCGCTGCCGCCGGTGAACCTGATTCCGATCCCACCGCGGCCGTCTTCCGTACCGACGAGATTGACGAAGACGAAGACAAGAACGACGAGGACGACGAGGACGAAGAGCCTGCGGACGAAGATGGCGACCAGAAAAACGAGGAAGGCTACAGCGAGTAACGCCTGCCAACCGGTGCTAAGTGTCGTCTTTCGCGATGAATTCTATGCCGCATCCATTCGCATGACGGTCTCGCACCACCCCCCCCCCAGAATTTTCTTTGCTGCCCGGAATAGGGTGATGTGATTCGACGAAGACTTGCTCCCCGAGAGCGAAGTTGACTCCGTGGATCGTCATCCCGGCTGACCCGGATCGCGACAGCGTCCAGCGGCGGGTACTTCGGTAACTTGACCCTCAGCCGCGTAGGGATAATCTAAAGCTCAGCTACCGAAGTCTTCCCCGGCGTGCCGTACCGGGTGTGGCTGATCAGTATTGCTTGCTTTTGCTGAGCTGTTGCATTGAAGTAACCCGAAACCTTTGTGCCGGCGGCGGGTTTCAAATGGAGGGATAACAGGCGCAAGCCTGTTATTCGAACTTTCTCCCGAGGTGAATGAATGTCTGGTGCTTTAATTCTTTTGCCGGTGGTGGGCTTCGTGCTGGCTGCCACTACAGGATTGATAATTCGTGCTCGACAGGAACGCAGCGAGCAGCGGGCTCGCGATGAGTTCAAGATCAGTTGAATGAGTGCATGAGCTGAATAGTTTCTTCTGGTACTTGAGATGAGCAGCTATAAAGTCCTCTGCGTTGGGCATGATGTCGGTCTGCTGGGAGTGCGCGCCGCTGCGCTGGCTTGCGCAGGCTGTTGCCCAACCATCGTGACCCCGTATTGGGCGACGATGCTTCTCCATCGGGAGGATTTCGACGCCGTTCTCCTTTGCCATACGCTGGCGCAAGCTGAGCGGCATCTGCTTCGCTTTCAGATTGAGTCGTTAGAACAACGAAAAGTTCCTGTAATCCAGATATACTCTGCCATCCAGAAACCCGAGTTCCGCTTTGCTTGTCCCGCTGGCGAAGCGGAGAAACTGCCGTCGGTGGTTGCGTCCGCACTCGAAGGCAGACGCACCGCCGCCACCGCGTAGCCGCAACGCCCGCCATCTGGGATTCATTCCAATCGTTGTTCAATGCTATCCGTACTTACGCTACTGTTCTGGAGGGCTTCTGAATCGCGCTTGTAGTAGGCCGCGACTTCCGCATCGAGCGTGCGGCCTTCATCGCTGAGAAACCGAAAGCTGGCCATGCCCCATTTTTGCAGGCCAAACTGCGCGGTCGTTCGCAGCACGCCCAATCCGTAAATCACGCTGCGTTGGAAGTCGATCGAAGACGCTTCCTTGAAATATTTCGTGGGGCAGGAAACCTCTCCGATACGGAAGCCGAAACGAACGCACTGCGCCAGCACCTGGTTATCGAAGACAAAGTCGTTGGAGTTCTCAAGCAGCGGCAGCCTCAGCAATACTTCGCGGCTGAAGGCGCGATAGCCCGTGTGGTACTCGGAAAGTTTTGCTCCCAGGAACAGATTCTCAAATGCGGTCAGAAAGCGATTGGCCAGGTACTTATAAAAAGGCATGCCGCCGCGCAGGGCGGTGCCTCCTATAATCCGCGAACCGAGAGCAACGTCGTAGACGTCATAGGCCACCAGGCTGGCCATTGCCGTTATCAGGCGCGGAGTGTACTGGTAATCGGGATGGAGCATGACCACCACGTCGGCTCCGGTGGCTAACGCCTCACGATAGCAGGTCAACTGATTGCGGCCGTATCCGTAATTACGGTCGTGAACGAAGCAGGCAAGACCTAGCTGACGCGCCATCTCCACCGTCCGGTCAGAGCTGTGATCATCGACCAGAATCAGATCATCCACCAGCGCCGGCACTTCGCCGATCGTCGCTTCGAGAGTCTTCTCGGCGTTATACGCCGGCAAAACCACCGCGATGCGCTTACCGCTTATCATGAGTACTTTTCCAAGTCACGTCTTCGATCCCGCGGCGCCGCATGAGGTCCGAAATTCAGCGGCTGGGTCAACGCCGGTCGTGCGTCGCGCCGTGATGCATCTCGTCGTGAAATTCGATTTTCCAGAGGCTGACGGCTCTATCTTAGCCCGGCCCTCATGCGCGTGCAATTCTCCTGCCAGGAATTCTTGAGCCGGAAAGACTTAGCGCGCCGGCCCGCCGGGGCTATCCACTTCGTCATCCGAGGGATTTCAGAAACAACGTACTAACGCTGTTGAGCGATGCGGGCGGAGACCCGGGCGTAGGTGTTTTCGTCGATTGTCTTCAGCCTTTGCAGATAGAAAGCGGACTGCTGAGGGTTTGAATCATGATAAAGGATGGCGAGATCGGCGTTTGCATCGACATGATCCGGGTTGTGTTCGAGGGTTTGTTTCCACAATGCTTCCGCCTCGGCGAAGCGGCGCGTCTTAAAGCAGAGCAAGGCCAGGTTGGCGTATCCATTGTCGTAGCTGGGGTTGATAGCGACCTCTCGCCGCAACTCCTTTTCGGCCTCATTCAACTTACCCTTATGCATGTAAACCAGGCCAAGGTTGCTGTGTACCATGGGCTCGGCGGGGTTGAGCGCAATCGTCGTCAGATATTCCTTCTCAGCTTCGTCGAACTTACCGTCCAGTTGATACATCGCTCCAAGATTGCGGTGCGCCAGCGGCAAATGCGGCGAGGTGCTGACGGCATTGCCCCAGAACGCCATCCGGTCCTTGAAGCAGCCGATGTGCTGCCAGGTGATGCAGGAGAGCGCCAGCACCACGGCGGCGCTTGCGGCAAAGATTTGCGACTCGCACCCGTGCCAACGTTTCGCCGTCGCGATTTCCAGCAACACCAGGAGCAGGCCCGCCACAGGCAAGTAAATTCTGTGCTCCAGGGTGAAATCGGCAACCGTAGTCGAGTGCAAAATAAACGATGGCGACAGGAACACGGCGAACCAGCAGAACCCGAAAGCAATCGAGTTCCATCGTTTTGCCGGAGCCAGTACCATGCCGGCAATCACCAGTACGGCGGCAACCACGCCGTAAATCAAGCTTGTATCCTGCAAGCTCGGCAGCACCGACAAGTTGAAGGGAAGCAGCAGCTTGCCAAGGTACTGCAGAAACCCCGGCAAGCTTATCCAGATCGACCGCGCCATCGCGGAGAGGGGTAAATGAAGAGGGTTCTGCAACGCTGCCTGCCGCAGTCCATACCAGCAACCGGCTATCGCCAGCCAGCCGGCAACGGCAGCGCCGATGGCGGCACGCGAGCGAACCTTGGCCAGCAGGACCGTGTAAGCCAGGCAAACCACCGGCAGCATGACCGTCGTTTCCTTGGTGAAAAGCGCTAAAGCAAAAAGGCATAGATGGGCCGCATATCGGGTCCATCGATGGCTTCCCGTTTCCAGAAAATGAACGAACTGCAAGAACGATGCGAGGACGAAGACGGCGGCCAGCGAATCGTTTCTGCCGGGCACCCAAGCTACGGCCTGGCTCAACGCAGGGTGAACGGCAAACACCAGCGCGGCGAAAAAAGCCGCTCCCCTGGCGTATCCCAGGCTCGTCACGAACATGAAAACCAGACACACGGCCACGATGTGAATGATGACGTTGCTCAGGTGATAAGCGAACGGCGATGTCCCCCCAAATTGCGCATCCAGTCCCAAAGACAAAGTCAACAGCGGACGATAAAAAGCGCCCCCGTCGTGCAGATGAAATACATCCTGGCGAAACGCTCCCAGCAGCAGACCGGGAAAATCGCGCAAATAGCGGTAGTTGTCCAGGATCAGCGCATTGTCATCCAGGTAGGTGAAGGCGAAAAACAGCGACCGGCAATAGAGCAAAAAGGCCGCCAGCGATAGCCAACCGTACGGTCGCCAAGCCTTCAGAAATAGCCTGTCGATCCAATGATCCGGGCTCGCGCGCACAACTTTTTTCGACCGCTTTTGGGATGCCGAAGCCATGATGGGTGGAAGGCGTATGGTAGCACAACCCCGGGTTTGAGCCCGCGGAGTTCTATCGATCTTCCGGCTTTGCGGCGCGGATCTGGACCGTCGCAGTCGCAAGCAATGCTTCGTAGTCGTCGGCGGGGCGCAGGATTAACCTACCCAGCTCGGAACATTCCTGTGCAATCGCTGACCCGGCGGATTTTCTGTCACAATGGGTGCTGAACATCCGTTATTCATGCCACCAGGCTGGCGCATTCATGAGGAGGGAGTTATGGACCCGCGCGAGTTCAAGGAAATCGGCCATCAGGTAGTAGATTTGCTCGCCGATTATCTCCAGCACATCGAAGACAAGCCGGTCTTCGCCAACGCCAATCCTCGGATGTTAAATGAACTCTTTGCCGAGCCGCTACCCCAGAATCCCATCCCGGCGGAGAAAGTCCTCGATGAGCTGAAGGAAAAACTTTTGCCCTATTGCACCCACGTCGGGCATCCGGGATACATGGGTCTCATCACTCCGTCGCCGAGCCCGGTTGGGGTTATCGCGGACTTCATCTGCTCCGCCCTCAACCAGAACCTGGGCGCCTATTCCATCGGTCCCGCGGCGGTTTCCATGGAGCGCCGGACGGTGCGCTGGCTCACCGACCTGGTAGGTTACGGCGCCGATGCCGGGGGCAATCTCACCAGCGGCGGCATGATGGCAAACTTCGTCGGCATGAAGCTGGCGCGCGACTGGGCGTCGGGCGATCGCATCCAGCAGGATGGAGTCGCCGAGCGCTGGGCGGTCTACGCCTCCGAGCAGCGGCACGTCTCGGTGGACAAGGCCGTCGACGCCGTGGGACTGGGCCGAACCGCTTTGCGGGCGCTGCCCACCGATGCCGAATTTCATCTGCGGCTGGACGCGCTGGAGACGGCCATCGCCGATGACCGCCGGCGCGGCCTGCGTCCCATGTGCATCGTGGGCATCTTTGGCACCACCAATACCGGCGCCATCGATCCGATACGGCAGTTGCGCACGATTGCCGATCGCGAGGGCATGTGGCTGCACGTCGATGCCGCCTATGGCGGCGGCATGTTGCTCTCGCACCAGTGGCCGATGCGCGACCGAGGATTGGAACTGGCGGATTCGATTACCATCGATCCCCACAAATGGTTCTACGCGCCGCTCGATGCCGGAGCCGTGCTGGCCAAGGACGCCAACCGCCTGACCGCTTCCTTCGGGCTGCAGCCTGCCTATCTGACCGACGAATTCGACCGCACCGGAGAGCGCTATCAGTACTATGTGCACGGCTTCGAGCAGTCGCGGCGCTTTCGCGGGCTGAAGGTGTGGATGAGCTTCAAACGCTACGGCGCTCGCCAGATCGGCGAGTGGGTAGACGGCAACGTGCGCCAGGCGAAACACCTTTATTCCCTGGTCGCAAAGCACCCCGAGTTCGAAGCCGCCAGCGAACCGCCCATGTCGGCGATCTGCATTCGTTATCGCGGCGCCGGACTGAACGAGGCCGCGTCCAAGCAGTTGCACGCCGAAGTGGCGCGGCGGGTCGAGCTGAGTGGAAAGTTCTGGTTCTCGACCACGGAGTTGAAAGCGAAGACGTGGTTTCGCATCAATCCCGTGAACTTCCGCACCCGCACCGAACACATGGACCAACTCCTGGAGTTCCTCGAGCGCGAATGCCGCGCGGTTGCGCAAGGGTAAACCGGATTCGCCGAAGCTGTTTCCAGTAAAGTAGCCGGGCGTCTCGCCCGGCGATGATGGCGCAGGATACACCGACTCTGAATCTGCTCTAGAACTGGCCGCGCCAAAACGGCGCAGCCTCGGGATGACACTCCGGAGACTTCGCCGCGGCCTCTCTAGCTCTTCGCCTGCAACCGCGTGAGGATAGCGCGGTTGGTGATCGGAAGTTCGGAAAAGCGCACGCCTATGGCGTTATAAATCGCATTCGCGATGGCTGGCGCGGGCGGGCTATAGGGCGGCTCGCCAATCCCTTTGGCGCCGAAAGGCCCATAAGGATCGACCGATTCCACCATCTTCGCCGTCACCTCCGGCACGTCCTTGATGCTGGGCAATCGATAGTTAAGGTGATTGGGATTCACGCAAATTCCCGTGTTCTTGTCGAGGATCTGCTCTTCCATCAAAGCGAAAGCCATGCCTTGAATGGCGCCGCCCTCGATCTGGCTTTCCGCCGTCATGGGGTTGATCGCCCGGCCAAGGTCGTGAACCGCCACCAGTCGCAGAACCTTGACGGCGCCGGTTCGAGTGTCCACCTCGACTTCGGCGAACTCCGCTCCCGGAATGTGGAACACGAGATTCTGAGGAACCTTGTAGATCCCTCTGCCCACGACCGGCCCCGGCGCTTTGGCCGCAATCTGAGCCAGTGGAACCGCTTTTCCTGATCCCTTGACGTAGACCATGCCGTCGCGGATCGACAGCTCCTGCTTGTCGATTTTGAGTTCCGCCGCCGCCGTCTCGAGCAGTTGGTTCTTGGCGTCTGCCGCCGCCAGCTTGATCCCGGTGCCGCCCACGATCGTCTGCTTGCTGCCGCCGGTGCTGCCCGTATCCATGGTGACGTCGGTATCGGCGTTAGTAACGGACACGCTGGACAACGGCACTCCCAGTTCTTCGGCGGCGATCATCGCGATGGTTCCCTTCTGTCCGCCTCCGATATCGGTTGTGCCGGTCAGCACGTTGACGGTTCCATCGAGATTCACCCGCACCATGCCTGTACACGCCAGCCCGGGAGGCATGCCGCCGTGGCGACAGGCGTGGATGGCCATGCCGACTCCCCGCTTCACCGGCCCGGCGCTGGACTCCGGCTCCCGCCGCCGCGCCTTCCAGCCAAAGGTCTCCGCTGCGCGCCGGATGCACTCCTCCATGCCGTTGCTGGTAAACGGAATCTTCTTGAACTGGTCGCCGTCTTCCAGGCGCGCGTAATTCTTCAGTCGGAACTCGACCGGGTCCATGCCCAGCTTGTCGGCGATGATGTCCATGTGGACTTCCTGGGCGAAGGTTCCCTGGGGATGCCCCACGCAACGCATGGCGCCGCTGTCCGGATTGTTGGTGTTGACCGAATAGCTCTCGCCTTTCATGTTGGCGCAACGGTAGGTGTACATCATCATCTGCATGGTGCCGTCGGCGCCCGGCGAATGATTGTAGGCGCCCATGTCCGCCACGGTTTTGGCCTGAATCGCGGTCAGCGTGCCATCCTTCCTCACCCCATACTTCAATTCGCTGATCACGGGATAGCGGTGGTACGCCGCGACATAGAGTTCGTTGCGGTCAAGCTCAAGCCTTGCCGGACGCCCCGCCTGCCGCGCGACCAGCGCCGCCAGAACATTGTGCCGCTGCGCCGAACCCTTGTCGCCGAAGCCGCCACCCATGAAATTGCAGATCACCCGCACCTTGCTCATGGGGACTTTCAGTGCTTTGGCGACGCCCTTCTGCACTTCAAACGTGCCTTGCGTGGAATCCCAGAGGGTCAGCTTGCCGGCTTCCCATTTGGCGACCGCGACCCTGCTCTCGGCCGTGGCATGTTGCAGCATCGGAGTCCGGTACCTGCCCTCGTATATCAAGTCGGCCTCGGCGAAGCCTTTTGCCAGATCGCCCCGGCTGACCACCGTCGGCCGGCCTCCTATCAGGTTGCCCTCCGCATACAGTTTGGGCGCGTTCGCCTGCAATGCCTCCTCGGGATCGAGGACAAAAGGCAGCACCCGGTATTCCACCTTGATCAGCTCAATCGCCTCGGCAGCCGTGTCTTCGTCCACCGCGGCGACCACCGCAATGTCGTCGCCCACGAAACGGGCGATGTCGGTGAGAATGGGCATCGAGGGGTTCCAGCGATAGGACGGCATGTCATGGTGGGTAAGCACCGCCTTCACCCCCGGCAACGCCCGCGCCTTGGAGGTATCGACGTTCACGATCCGCGCATGCGGATAAGGACTGCGCAGAACCTTCAGGTAAAGCATTCCGGGCAGATACAAATCGGAGGTGTATTTCGCGCGTCCGCTGACCCGCTCAAAGGCATCAATTCTTGGCTGCCGCGTGCCAATAATCCTGAATTCGGAACTCATGGCAATCCCCTCCTTCCGCGCTTTCGTCCAAACCGACTTTACACCTTCCATAGCCGTGCCGAAACCGGGGTCTTTGCTTATTTTGCTAACCTGCTCTGCTCCAGTTGCGCCAAGCGGGCTTCGATGGCATGCATCAACTCGCTCTGCGCGCCCAGCCTCAGTTGCAGCGCATTGTTTTCCGCCTTGAGTCGGTCGGTTTCCGCGCTCAGCTTTGCTTGCAGCGAATCGTTCTCCGCCTTGAGACTCGCGGACGGCTCCCAGCAGCAGGTACGGCAGTTCGCTGTAGTTGACGGTTTTGTAGCCGTGAGCGTCGACGCCGACCATCTCCGGAAATAGCTTCTCCACCTCCTGCGCGATCAGGCCGGAGTTGAGCGCCTCGCCAAAGTGGTATTCGGGAAATTCCGCGCTGCGCCAGTGATAGTGCACCGGTTGCAGTTGCACGACTTTGCTCAGCACCGGCGCAAACGGTACCACGCCAGTCTTGAGCCGAGCGTCGGACGAGCAAGTGCCGATTAGCCCCGTCCCTGACTCGTTCTGAAGGCAGCCGGTGGTGCGGATGTTTCCCACCACGTGCAACGCCTGCGCTGGCGAGGCCGTTCCGATGCCCACGTTGACGCTGGCAGTCGCGCCGTTCACGCCGTCGATGCTGCCCAGCACCAGCGCATTGCTGATATCCACTTCCGCATTGGCGCCGATGGCGGTGGCGTTGGTGAGCGTACCGGTGCCAAACTTGACGTCGGTGCCGATGGCGGTGTTGTAGGAGCCGACAATATAACTGATGTCCTTGGTCCAGCCGGCCTGGTAACCGAACCCGGTGTTGAAGCTGCCCGTGCTGTTCAGTTGGAGCGCTCCCACGCCGCTGGCCGTGTTGCCGTTGCCCGTGGCGTTGTCAGCGAGCGCACTGGTGCCGCTGGCGGTGTTGTAGCCGCCCGTGGTGATAAAGAAGAGCGCGCCGTTGCCGCTGGCGGTGTTGGAGACGCCCGTGGTGGTAGAATTCCCGGCGAACCCGAGGAATACATCATTGTTATCGTAAGAGCCGAAGGCAAAGGCTTGGCCGCCCAGATCAAAGCCGGTAGTGGCATTGACGATTCCGCCCGTTACTGTCCCAGTTGAGGCAAGGTTTTGCCCCGCCGCAAAGGTTACCAGGCCAGTGAAATTGCCGGTGCCGTGCACATCCAGCGTGTAGGCCGGGGACGTGGTGCCGATTCCCACGTTGGTGCTGGCAGTTGCGCCGTTCACACCGTTGATGCTGCCCAGCACCAGCGCATTGCTGATACCCACTTCCGCGTTGGCGCCGATGGCGGTGGCGTTGCTGAGCGAGCCAGTGGCAAAAGCGGAGCTAGCGCCGATGGCCGTGTTGTTGGAGCCGGTGATCGGACTAGTGTCGATGGAACCCCCGGCCAAAGCACCCGACGCGGTGTTGTAGCTGCCCGTGGAGGTGTACTGGAGCGCTTCTGCGCCGCTGGCCGTGTTGCCGTTGCCCATGCTGTTGTTTTTCAGCGCCTCCAGTCCGGCAGCGGTGTTGCCGTTGCCCACGGTGTTGGCGATGAGCGCTTGGTAGCCGCTGGCGGTATTTCCCCAGCCCGTGGTGTCAACGCTAAGCGCGCCGACGCCGCTGGCGCTGTTCTGGAAGCCCGTGGTGGTGGAATTTCCGGCAAAGCCGAGGAATACATTGTTGTTCGCGTAAGAGCCGAAGGCAAAGGCTTGGCCGCCCAGATCAAAGCCGGTGGTAGCGTTGACGGTGCCGCCCGTGACTATCCCGGTTGCGGTGAGGTTTCCAGCTAATGGACTCGCCAGCATGGCGTCAGTTATGGCTCCGCTGGCGACCGGAAAAGTTTGCCCCGCCGCAAAGGTTACCAGCCCAGTGAAATTACCGGTGCCGTGCACATCCAGCGTGTAGGCCGGGGACGTGGTGCCGATTCCCACGTTGGTGCTGGCAGTCGCGCCGTTCACACCGTTGATGCTGCCCAGCACCAGCGCATTATTGATACCCACTTCCGCATTTGCCCCGATAGCAGTGGCGTTGGTGAGCGAGCCGGTGGCAAAAGCGGAGTTAGCCCCAATAGCGGTGTTGTTGGAGCCGGTGATCGGACTAGTGTCGATGGAACCCCCGGCCAAAGCACCCGACGCGGTGTTGTAGTTGCCCGTGGTGGTGTACTGGAGCGCTTCTGCGCCGCTGGCCGTGTTGCCGTTGCCCATGGTGTTGTTTTTCAGCGCCGCCAGCCCGACGGCGGTGTTGCCGTTGCCCACGGTGTTGGCGATGAGCGCTTGGTAGCCGCTGGCGGTATTTCCCCAGCCCGTGGTGTCAACGCTAAGCGCGCCGACGCCGCTGGCGCTGTTCTGGGAGCCCGTGGTGGCGGAATTTCCGGCAAAGCCGAGGAATACATTGTTGTTCGCGTAAGAGCCGAAGGCAAAGGCTTGGCCGCCCAGATCAAAGCCGGTGGTAGCGTTGACGGTACCGAACGTGGCCGTGGTTCCGGCGAGGTTCCCGGTTAGTGTCCCGCCGGTAATTGGTATGTAACTAGAAGCCGTCGCCGCCGTCCACTGCGTCGTGCCGTCCTGGAACGTCACACCGCCGCCGCTGCCCGCCGTCAGCTTGATGTTGCCGTTCACCTCCAGCGTCACCGGCGATGGCAACGGACTCGGCGGCGTCCCGCCCGGGTTCGAAGTCCCAATGCCGAGGTTGCCCGCATTGTCGAGGCGCATCCGCTCCGTCTGCGCGGCCGCGCCCAGCGCCGTGGTATTGAACTGCATGTAGGTGCTCTGCGCCGTCGTCAACCAGGTTTCGTTGGCGTGTATGATCAGCGCTCCGCGACCGCCGGAAAAGCCTCCCGTACTGCCTGACACCGGACCCGTCCAGCCTCGACCGGTGAAGCCGCCGATGATGTCGCCCGCCTGCACCACCGCCGGCGCCGTCGGCGTGCCGCGCGCCGCCCGGGTGGCAAACGTCACCGCGTTCAGGGTGTTGCTGTAAACATCCACAAACCCCGCCGAAGTGCTCGTCGAAACTACGTGCAAGGTCGCCGCCGGAGCCGTCGTGCCAATGCCCACGGCTGTGCCCGAGTCATACACCAGCGACGAGTTCTCGATGTTCGTCGCGGTAGTGAACTTGGCCAGATAATTGGTAAGGCTGGCCCCCGAGGTGGTCACGTCCGTGCCCGTGCCCTGCGGTGTGGCCAGCGCCACAACGCCGCCAGAGGCAGCAGCCGTCGTTGCACTGCTCGCCGTCGTGGTGCTTCCGGTCGCCGCTGAGGCCAACACAAAGGCCGACAACGGCTGCCCGCCGAGCGTTTGCGCGTCGCCCGCGGTCATCGCGTAGGGCACGCTCACCAACTGTACCCGCGCCTGCTCCGCTTGGCCTTCGGGCTGCACCCCGAGCCAGCGCGCCTCGCCTGAGGCAAACAAGTCCATCGGCACGCCGTTGGTGTGGTTAGCGCCGAGATAGATCGTGTAACGACCTTTTTCATCGACGGCGACATTCTGCGTCTCCAGCCACAGAGGCGCCCCGCCGGTCTGCTCCGCGTACAAGGCAAAGGTCACGCCCACCGTACTACCACTGTCACCGCTGATCGTGCCGCTCACTTTAATCAGCGGAGGCACCGTGGCGACGGACGCTGTCTGAGCCAGCGCCGCGCAGGCAACTGCAACCACCACCAAAAGCACCACTCCACGCCACATCCTGGGGACCATAGAATCTCCTTCGCGTACTGCATGGACTGCTTTGGGGCCGAACTGCACCGACTGCGGAAAACTGATACACACGGTCGCATGCACCGAGGAGGCGTACGACTGTTGCGCAAGCGCGACGACAGAAAGGTCGCTACCCGACCGAGCCCGCTTGCCTTTCGGATAGGCGCATTCTATACCGAGACATTGAATCTGCAAGCATTTTTGTCTGGTTCTACGAGTCTAATCGGGAACGAGGCGCGCTTCGTTGGACAAGGAATTTCCGGGGCAGCACACTCACCGTTCCAGTCTTCGCTGGTAACGATCGCCGATGCTGATGGTTATGCCCCTGAGCCGCGCCGCCGCATCCGTGGCCGAACCTGGCTCACGGCGCCCCGCCAACAAAGGTCTCGATTTCTGATTACATTACAGGTAAAGTAATTCCTACTTTTCGAGTTGGTCGTGCCCTGGCCGGCGTTTCGTGGCCGATTCCCCTTCGGTGAAAGGAACCCAATCATGAACCCTAGTCATCGCCTCACTACGCAGCGGATCACGAAGCTGCTGACCGAGATCATTTCCGCCGCCATCGTGCTCACCGTTTGTTTGACCTCCGTGGCCGCCGAGGAGCCGTTGACCGGCACCATGAAGAAAGTCAAGGATACGGGCGCAATCACCCTTGCCGTGCGGGAGTCGGCCATACCGTTTTCGTACTATGACAACCAGCAGAACATCGTCGGCTATTCCGAGGAGTTCGCCTTCAAGGTGGTCGATGCGCTCAAGCAGACGCTCAAGATGCCGGGATTGAAGGTGAACATGATTCCGGTCAATCCGCAGAACCGTATGTCTTTGTTGCAGAATGGAACCGTCGATCTCGAGTGCGGCTCGACTACCAACAACCTGGAGCGCCAGAAACAGGTCGCCTTCTCGACCACGATCTTCGTCATCGGCACGCGGCTGTTGACCAACAAGACCTCGGGGATCAAGGATTTCCCCGACCTCAAAGGCAAGAATGTCGTCACCAACGCCGGCTCTACTTCCGAGGTCCTGCTGCGCAAGATGAACGTCGAGAAGAACATGGGCATGAACATCATCAGCGCCCGAGACCATGCGGAGTCGTTCCTCACTCTGGAAACGGGCCGCGCGGCGGCGTTCATGATGGATGACGTCCTTCTCTACGGCGACCGCATGACCGCCAAGCATCCCGAAGACTGGGTTGTGGTCGGCACCCCGCAAAGCTTTGAAGCGTACGCCTGCATGTTGCGCAAAGACGATCCCCAGTTCAAGAAATTCGTGGATAAGCTTTTCACCAAGCTCCTGACTTCGGGCGAGGCGAATCGCTTCTACCAGAAATGGCTGAAATCGCCGATACCTCCCAAGGGACTCAATATGAATTTCCCGATGACTCCCGCGGTGGCCGAGGCTTTCAAGCACCCGAACGACAAAGCGCTGCAATAACCGCGGCGCCGTGCGGACGCGAACCCGGTGGCTGCTCCAAACCGCAGCCGATGGGTTTGCGTCCAAGTCGCCGCACGACGGCAATAGCGGCCGTCAACCGGTGTACCCGATTGACGTTTGGGCCGCTTCCCGTATAATGAAATTGAAGCTTAGGGGTGGTAGTTCAGTTGGTTAGAATGCAGCCCTGTCACGGCTGAGGTCGCGGGTTCGAGTCCCGTCCACCCCGCCAGATTCTAAAGGACCTACCATGAATCTGGCTTCCCCTCCGGCATCGCTTCAAGCGCCGTAGTGCTTCACCCGGTTGTGTACTGATTCCGCCATCCTCAACTGGCTGGGATTGGGGCTGGCAAAGATCTTCAGGCAAGCTGAACAGGTAGAAATAATCAGACCGTTGGCCGCGACCTGATAATCAAAGCACGAGGGGTGCGCTTGAGGTAAGTTGCTGCCGTGGACGCCATCGTTCAGCTCTTTGGGGAAAAAGTCGCCGCGCAATTGATGGGAATTCATCTCGGCTCCATTCCGGAGAACAACCCCATCGTATCGACTCAATTTGCGGTTGTCGGTCCGGTGCCGGACCTTAGAGCAGGCTGCTGAAAAATTCATGGAAGTGTCATCCTGATGACACCCCCGGAGAAGAGGTTTTTCAGCAGCATGCTACAGCAGATTCAGGCGCTGAAATTCATCCCGCACAATTCGATAGCACTCGCAGGCCGTATCCTCCAACGCGGCGCGGTTCTTCACGGTGACGACGCCCCGCGTGTAGTCGATCATTCCCGCCCGATGGAGAAGTCCCGCCGCCAGCGTGACCGTGGTGCGCGGCGCGCCCAGCATCTGACCGAGAAAATCATGCGTCAACTGCAGCCGGTCGGATTCCATCCGGTCGCGGCAGGACGACAGCCATCGTGCCAAGCGCTCCTCGATCCCGTGCAGCCGGTTGCAAGCCGCCGTCTGTGCGCTATTCACCATAAAGCCCTGGATGTATCTGTACAGCCGTTGCCGCAGCTCGCCGGGCCGGTCAAACTCTTTTTTCAGAACCTCTGCTTCGACGCGAAAAGCCGAACCGGCAATCTGCACGAACGTTCGTCCCGGTACACAGCCGGCGCCCAGCAGAATAGGAATCCCGACCAGCCCGTCAATTCCGATGACGCCGACCTCGACCGTGCTGCCGTTTTCCAGGGTTACCACAACCGATGCGATGCCATCCTCCACGAAGTAGGCATGCGAGGCGTCTCCGTCCAGCAGGGTTTGCTCTTGTTTCAGCTCTACCCGTGAGAGATGCGGTTGCAATCGGTTGATTTCCGCCTTCGGAAGTGCTGCCAGAATTTTGTTTTTATAGAGCTGTTTAGGCGGGTTCATTGCTGCTCCTTTCGCCGATGTTCCCGGCATCTGGACGCGCAAATGAACCAGCCCTTTGGGCGGGTGAAAATGCGTATTTAAGATGTGCCTTTATTTCACTCCGTCTGTCTCGTTATTACAACCTTTATTTTTACGTCTGGTATCAGACATAACGTGCGCTAAACTCCCGCCACCGCGCGGAAGTTTGCTGGCATTAACTAAGTTGCCAATTGTAAAATACCTGCTAGAGTGACATTGTCAGCGAAGAACTTATTCCGAAGGACACGACTTTATGCCGGATATTACAGTAACGCTCCCTTACGGGCGCGAGATGGTCGAAGTAAAAATTCCCCGGGCAAATCTTATCGGTGTCTATTCCCCGAGGGATTTCACTCCGGTGGCCGACGTAAAGCAGGAAGTGGTCCGCGCCATCAACCACCCCATTTTGTCGAAGCCGCTCCGGGAATTGGCTAAAGGCGCCGCCAAAGCTGTGATTCTCGCCGACGACAACACCCGCCTGACCCCGACCGACAAAATCATTCCCGTCATCCTTGACGAGATGAACGCCGCCGGCGTCAAGGACGAGCAGATCACCGTCATCATCGCCCTCGGCACCCATCGCTTCATGACCGAGCCGGAGATCCTGGAGAAGTTCGGCGCTGAAGTCGTGCGGCGGGTCACCATCAAGAACCACGACTACAAGAATCCCGCGTCTCTGATCGACCTGGGAAAGACCCCGAACGGCACCAGCGTCTCGATCAACCGTGAAGTCTACGAGGCCGATTTCAAGATTGGCGTAGGCAGCATTGTTCCGCACCACATCCCCGGCTTCGCCGGCGGGGCCAAGATCGTGCAGCCCGGGGTCTCCGGCGAAGATACGACGGCGGAAACCCATCTGCTCAGCGTGCGCGCGCCCCGTTCCTACCTGGGCGTCAAGTCCAACCCGGTGCGCGAGGAACTGAATAAAATCGCCCGCCAGATCGGCATGGACACCATCCTCAACACGGTTCTCAACCGCCAGGGCGAAGTGGTTGGCGCCTTCTTCGGCGATACCGTCGAGGCCTTCAACGAGGGGGTGAAGCTGTCCAAGCAAGTCTATGCCGTCAAGATTCCGGAAGAAGCCGACATCGTCATCTCCAGCTCGTACCCCTGCGACCTGGAATTCTGGCAGGCGCACAAGACGCAGTATCCATCCGACCTCGCGGTCAAGGCCGGGGGCACGATCATCATCGCCACCCCCTGCTATGAGGGCGTTGCCGTCACCCACTGCGATATCCTGGAGATCACCCATTATTCCGCCGAGGCCCTGCGCCGGAAGGTGGAGGCGAAGGAAGTCCACGACGAGGTTGGGGCGGCCCTGGCGATCGCCTGGGCGCAGGTCAAGGAGCGCGAGAGCGTTTACCTCGTGTCTCACGGCATCGGCGCCGAGAATGCCCGCAAGATCGGATTCACTCACTTCCCGACGGTCCAGGCGGCGTTTGACGCGGCGTTCGCCAAGCATGGCGCGAAGGCCCGAGTGACGGTCTTGACCCATGCTCCCGACATGCTGCCCATCATCAAGGCCCCGGCAAAGCCGGCAGCCTCCGAACTGCAAGCGGTCGGCTCGGCAAAGTAGCCCGCCGTCATGCGACAGAAGCAAGAGACTCCCGGACAATCCGGGAGTCTTCCTTTTGGCACCCCATGCATTCAGCCGCTAGGATACTTCGAACTCCGCCGCGTATCTTGCTACACTGTTGAATGTGAACGCAGAAATCATCGCGGTCGGCTCCGAGATGCTGACGCCGTATCGCCAAGACACTAATTCCCTCTTTCTTACCAAGCAGCTCAACGACTTGGGAGTCGAAGTCGTTTTCAAAGCCGTGGTCGGCGACCATCGTGAACGCCTGGTTGAGTGTATCCGGCAGGCCTTGTCGCGCACCGGGCTCCTCATCTGCACCGGCGGGCTCGGGCCTACCGAAGACGACCTCACCCGTGAGTGCGTGGCCGAGGCCTTTGGCGTAGGCATCAGGCGCGATCCCGACGTTCTCGCCGCCCTCTACGCCCGTTTCGCCACGCGCCGCATTCAGATGTCGCCCAACAACGCCCGCCAGGCCGATCTCGTGGAAGGCGCGGAGGTGCTGCGCAATCCGCGGGGCACGGCCCCCGGCCAGTTCATGACGGCGACTTACGACGGCGAGCCCAAGATCGTGATTCTCTTGCCCGGTCCGCCGTGGGAACTGGAGCCGCTCTTCCAGACCGAGTGCGTGCCGCGCCTCAAACCGCTGCTGCCGTCGCGCTTCATTGCCACCCGCGAGTTGAAGCTGGCCATGGTGCCGGAGTCGCAAGCCGATCTGCGCGCCGCTCCCATTTACAAGCGCTATGCCGAAGTCCAGACCACCATCCTGGCCGGTTTCGGCGAGGTACAACTGCATCTGCGAACCGCGGCGGACACGGAGGGAAGAGGCTCAGGGCAGGATCGACCGCCTCGCCTCGGAACTCAAGGATGAATTCGAGGAATCGGTTTTCTCCACCGCCGGCGAATCGCTCGAAAAGATTGTCGGCTACTATCTGCAAATGCGCGATGCCACCATCTCGGTCGCCGAATCCTGCACCGGCGGATTGCTCGCCCAGCGCCTCACTTCCATCAGCGGAAGCTCGCGCTATTTCGTGGGCGGAGCGGTGGTTTATTCCAACGATTTGAAGACGCAGTTCGCCAACGTGCCGCCCTTGCTGATCGCCGAGCACGGAGCCGTGAGCAAGCAGGTGGCGACGGCCATGGCCGAGGGCATCCGCAAACGCTGCCGCTCCGTTCTCGGCGTGGGCATTACCGGCGTTGCCGGCCCCACCGGAGGCACCGAAGAAAAGCCGGTGGGGTTGGTTTGCATCGCCCTGGCCGACAAAGTAAAGATGGAAGTGGTCGAGCGCCGCTTCCCCGGCGACCGCGAGCGCATACGCCATTGGGCCACGCAGCAGGCGCTCGACATGATTCGCCGCCGGCTGATTTAGAAACTGTTTAGCTGTTTCATAACTCGGTCTTGAAGGGGCATGGCTTTAGCCATGCCGTTGAAACGGTGCTTTGAAGGGGCATGGCTTTAGCCATGCCGTTGAGAGCCAGAAAAACGCGGGCTTTAGCCCCCGAGGCTTGTACTCGTTCTGCAATAGTGATAATTGGAGGCAAAATTGGCGTTAGCTGCGGAAATAAAAGTCGAGAAGTATTACCTCAATCTCGCGGGCGAGTATCGCGTTTGCGCGGAACTCCTCAAGCGTGACATCTTCGCCACCGTTACATACGGAAACATGAAGGGCGCTGACATCTTCGCCATCGGGCCAAACCGCAGAGCCGCAGTCGTTGAGGTCAAAGCGTCAAACTCGTCGCGATTCGTCACTGGGTTCTACCAGCGATACAAATCACCTGATGTCGTACACCCAAACTTTTGGGTGTTGTACTCCGTCTCTCCGCGTGATCGGTTCTTTGTTCTGTCGCACGAGCAATTAGCTGACATACAGGCGCAACGAAATAATTGCGAGGACCTGCCGTACGATGAGCGGGCAAGGCGGGTCGAGCACGGCGTTGATAATGTTCTGATTAAGGACGTAGAGACCCATGAGGATGCATGGGCCGACATCATCGAATGGTGCTCGGCTGCGGTCTAACCCTGAAACCCTATGCGCTTATTCGTCGCCCTTGATATCGACCCGGCCATCCGGCAGCGCCTAGAGGAGTTCGTCAACGGTCTCCGGGCGCAGGTTCCCGGGGTGCGCTTCGTCGGTCCGGAAACCTTCCATGTGACCCTCAAGTTTCTCGGCGAGACGGCGCGGGTTGAGGAAATTGAGCGCGCGCTTGCCGTGGTGCGCGGCGCGCCCTTCGAGATGGCATTCCGGGGCTGCGGATTCTTCCCGTCGGCCGATCGTTCGCGGGTGTTCTGGGCCGGAATCGAAGCCCCCTCAGACCTCCGGCCCTCGCTACCGGCGTCGATCAAGCCACCGGCGCGCTCGGATTTCCCCGAGCGAGGCCCGTACACGCCGCACTTGACGCTGGCGCGTGCCGGCTCCGGCAATCCTCGCGCCAGGCGTGGCGACCGCCCGGACGCAAACCTTCAAGTCGTTCACAAATACTTATCCGGCAAGCCCTCGCCCGAGTTCGGTACAATGACGGTTCACGAATTCTTTCTGTATGAAAGCATCCTGTCTGCGCGCGGAGCAACTTCAGGATGCTTTCATACAGAAAGAATTCGTGAACCGTCATTGTACCGAACTCGGGCGAGGGCTTGCCGGATAAGTATTTGTGAACGACTTGAAGGTTTGCGTCCGGGCGGTCGCCACGCCTGGCGCGAGGATTGCCGGAGCCGGCACGCGCCAGCGTCAAGTGCGGCGTGTACGGCCGCTCGGGGGAATCCGAGCGCGCCGTGGCTTGATCGACGCCGGTAGCGAGGGCCTGGAGGTCTGAGGGGGCTTCGATTCCGGCCCAGACCACCCGCGCACGATTGGCCGACGGGAAGAATCCGCAGCCCCGGAATGCCATCTCGAAGGGCGCGCCGCGCACCACGGCAAGCGCGCGCTCAATTTCCTCGACCCGCGCGGTCTCGCGAGAAACTTGAGGGTCACATGGAAGGTTTCCGGACCGACGAAGCGCACCCCGGGAACCTGCGCCCGGAGACCGTTGACGAACTCCTCTAGGCGCTGCCGGATGGCCGGGTCGATATCAAGGGCGACGAATAAGCGCATAGGGTTTAGGGTTAGACCGCAGCCGAGCACCATTCGATGATGTCGGCCATGCATCCTCATGGGCCTCTACGTCCTTAATCAGAACATTATCAACGCCGTTCAACCCGCCCTGCCCGCTCATCGTACGGCAGGTCCTCGCAATTATTTCGTTGCGCCTGTATGTCAGCTAATTGCTCGTGCGACAGAACAAAGAACCGATCACGCGGAGAGACGGAGTACAACACCCAAAAGTTTGGGTGTACGACATCAGGTGATTTGTATCGCTGGTAGAACCAGTGACGAATCGCGACGAGTTTGACGCTTTGACCTCAACGACTGCGGCTCTGCGGTTTGGCCCGATGGCGAAGATGTCAGCGCCCTTCATGTTTCCGTATGTAACGGTGGCGAAGATGTCACGCTTGAGGAGTTCCGCGCAAACGCGATACTCGCCCGCGAGATTGAGGTAATACTTCTCGACTTTTATTTCCGCAGCTAACGCAATTTTGCCTCCAATTATCACTATTGCAGAACGATTACAAGCCTCGGGGGCTAAAGCCCGCGTTTTTCTGGCTCTCAACGGCATGGCTAAAGCCATGCCCCTTCAAAGCACCGTTTCAACGGCATGGCTAAAGCCATGCCCCTTCAAGACCGAGTTATGAAACAGCTAAACAGTTTCTAAATCAGCCGGCGGCGAATCATGTCGAGCGCCTGCTGCGTGGCCCAATGGCGTATGCGCTCGCGGTCGCCGGGGAAGCGGCGCTCGACCACTTCCATCTTTACTTTGTCGGCCAGGGCGATGCAAACCAACCCCACCGGCTTTTCTTCGGTGCCTCCGGTGGGGCCGGCAACGCCGGTAATGCCCACGCCGAGAACGGAGCGGCAGCGTTTGCGGATGCCCTCGGCCATGGCCGTCGCCACCTGCTTGCTCACGGCTCCGTGCTCGGCGATCAGCAAGGGCGGCACGTTGGCAAAACAACGTCTTCAAATCGTTGGAATAAACCACCGCTCCGCCCACGAAGTAGCGCGAGCTTCCGCTGATGGAAGTGAGGCGCTGGGCGAGCAATCCGCCGGTGCAGGATTCGGCGACCGAGATGGTGGCATCGCGCATTTGCAGATAGTAGCCGACGATCTTTTCGAGCGATTCGCCGGCGGTGGAGAAAACCGACTCCTCGAATTCATCCTCGAGTTCCGAGGCGAGGCGGTCGATCCTGCCCTGAGCCTCTTCCTCCGTGTCCGCCGCGGTTCGCAGATGCAGTTGTACCTCGCCGAAACCGGCCAGGATGGTGGTCTGGACTTCGGCATAGCGCTTGTAAATGGGAGCGGCGCGCAGATCGGCTTGCGACTCCGGCACCATGGCCAGCTTCAACTCGCGGGTGGCAATGAAGCGCGACGGCAGCAGCGGTTTGAGGCGCGGCACGCACTCGGTCTGGAAGAGCGGCTCCAGTTCCCACGGCGGACCGGGCAAGAGAATCACGATCTTGGGCTCGCCGTCGTAAGTCGCCGTCATGAACTGGCCGGGGGCCGTGCCCCGCGGATTGCGCAGCACCTCCGCGCCTTCCACGAGATCGGCCTGGCGGGCGTTGTTGGGCGACATCTGAATGCGGCGCGTGGCGAAACGGGCGTAGAGGGCGGCGAGAACGTCGGGATCGCGCCTGATGCCTACGCCAAAGGCCTCGGCCACGCACTCACGGGTGAGGTCGTCTTCGGTAGGCCCGAGCCCGCCGGTGCAGATGAGGAGCCCGGTGCGCGACAAGGCCTGCCGGATACACTCAACCAGGCGTTCACGATGGTCGCCGACCACGGCTTTGAAAACGACTTCGACTCCCAAGTCGTTGAGCTGCTTGGTAAGAAAGAGGGAATTAGTGTCTTGGCGATACGGCGTCAGCATCTCGGAGCCGACCGCGATGATTTCTGCGTTCACATTCAACAGTGTAGCAAGATACGCGGCGGAGTTCGAAGTATCCTAGCGGCTGAATGCATGGGGTGCCAAAAGGAAGACTCCCGGATTGTCCGGGAGTCTCTTGCTTCTGTCGCATGACGGCGGGCTACTTTGCCGAGCCGACCGCTTGCAGTTCGGAGGCTGCCGGCTTTGCCGGGGCCTTGATGATGGGCAGCATGTCGGGAGCATGGGTCAAGACCGTCACTCGGGCCTTCGCGCCATGCTTGGCGAACGCCGCGTCAAACGCCGCCTGGACCGTCGGGAAGTGAGTGAATCCGATCTTGCGGGCATTCTCGGCGCCGATGCCGTGAGACACGAGGTAAACGCTCTCGCGCTCCTTGACCTGCGCCCAGGCGATCGCCAGGGCCGCCCCAACCTCGTCGTGGACTTCCTTTGCCTCCACCTTCCGGCGCAGGGCCTCGGCGGAATAATGGGTGATCTCCAGGATATCGCAGTGGGTGACGGCAACGCCCTCATAGCAGGGGGTGGCGATGATGATCGTGCCCCCGGCCTTGACCGCGAGGTCGGATGGATACTGCGTCTTGTGCGCCTGCCAGAATTCCAGGTCGCAGGGGTACGAGCTGGAGATGACGATGTCGGCTTCTTCCGGAATCTCGACGGCATAGACTTGCTTGGACAGCTTCACCCCCTCGTTGAAGGCCTCGACGGTATCGCCGAAGAAGGCGCCAACCACTTCGCCCTGGCGGTTGAGAACCGTGTTGAGGATGGTGTCCATGCCGATCTGGCGGGCGATTTTATTCAGTTCCTCGCGCACCGGGTTGGACTCGACGCCCAGGTAGGAACGGGGCGCGCGCACGCTGAGCAGATGGGTTTCCGCCGTCGTATCTTCGCCGGAGACCCCGGGCTGCACGATCTTGGCCCCGCCGGCGAAGCCGGGGATGTGGTGCGGAACAATGCTGCCTACGCCAATCTTGAAATCGGCCTCGTAGACTTCACGGTTGATCGAGACGCTGGTGCCGTTCGGGGTCTTTCCCAGGTCGATCAGAGACGCGGGATTCTTGTAGTCGTGGTTCTTGATGGTGACCCGCCGCACGACTTCAGCGCCGAACTTCTCCAGGATCTCCGGCTCGGTCATGAAGCGATGGGTGCCGAGGGCGATGATGACGGTGATCTGCTCGTCCTTGACGCCGGCGGCGTTCATCTCGTCAAGGATGACGGGAATGATTTTGTCGGTCGGGGTCAGGCGGGTGTTGTCGTCGGCGAGAATCACAGCTTTGGCGGCGCCTTTAGCCAATTCCCGGAGCGGCTTCGACAAAATGGGGTGGTTGATGGCGCGGACCACTTCCTGCTTTACGTCGGCCACCGGAGTGAAATCCCTCGGGGAATAGACACCGATAAGATTTGCCCGGGGAATTTTTACTTCGACCATCTCGCGCCCGTAAGGGAGCGTTACTGTAATATCCGGCATAAAGTCGTGTCCTTCGGAATAAGTTCTTCGCTGACAATGTCACTCTAGCAGGTATTTTACAATTGGCAACTTAGTTAATGCCAGCAAACTTCCGCGCGGTGGCGGGAATTTAGCGCACGTTATGTCTGATACCAGACGTAAAAATAAAGGTTGTAATAACGAGACAGACGGAGTGAAATAAAGGCACATCTTAAATACGCATTTTCACCCGCCCAAAGGGCTGGTTCATTTGCGCGTCCAGATGCCGGGAACATCGGCGAAAGGAGCAGCAATGAACCCGCCTAAACAGCTCTATAAAAACAAAATTCTGGCAGCACTTCCGAAGGCGGAAATCAACCGATTGCAACCGCATCTCTCACGGGTAGAGCTGAAACAAGAGCAAACCCTGCTGGACGGAGACGCCTCGCATGCCTACTTCGTGGAGGATGGCATCGCATCGGTTGTGGTAACCCTGGAAAACGGCAGCACGGTCGAGGTCGGCGTCATCGGAATTGACGGGCTGGTCGGATTCCTATCTGCTGGGTGCCGGCTGTGTACCGGGACGAACGTTCGTGCAGATTGCCGGTTCGGCTTTTCGCGTCGAAGCAGAGGTTCTGAAAAAAGAGTTTGACCGGCCCGGCGAGCTGCGGCAACGGCTGTACAGATACATCCAGGGCTTTATGGTGAATAGCGCACAGACGGCGGCTTGCAACCGGCTGCACGGGATCGAGGAGCGCTTGGCACGATGGCTGTCGTCCTGCCGCGACCGGATGGAATCCGACCGGCTGGCAGTTGACGCATGATTTTCTCGGTCAGATGCTGGGCGCGCCGCGCACCACGGTCACGCTGGCGGCGGGACTTCTCCATCGGGCGGGAATGATCGACTACACGCGGGGCGTCGTCACCGTGAAGAACCGCGCCGCGTTGGAGGATACGGCCTGCGAGTGCTATCGAATTGTGCGGGATGAATTTCAGCGCCTGAATCTGCTGTAGCATGCTGCTGAAAAACCTCTTCTCCGGGGGTGTCATCAGGATGACACTTCCATGAATTTTTCAGCAGCCTGCTCTAAGGTCCGGCACCGGACCGACAACCGCAAATTGAGTCGATACGATGGGGTTGTTCTCCGGAATGGAGCCGAGATGAATTCCCATCAATTGCGCGGCGACTTTTTCCCCAAAGAGCTGAACGATGGCGTCCACGGCAGCAACTTACCTCAAGCGCACCCCTCGTGCTTTGATTATCAGGTCGCGGCCAACGGTCTGATTATTTCTACCTGTTCAGCTTGCCTGAAGATCTTTGCCAGCCCCAATCCCAGCCAGTTGAGGATGGCGGAATCAGTACACAACCGGGTGAAGCACTACGGCGCTTGAAGCGATGCCGGAGGGGAAGCCAGATTCATGGTAGGTCCTTTAGAATCTGGCGGGGTGGACGGGACTCGAACCCGCGACCTCAGCCGTGACAGGGCTGCATTCTAACCAACTGAACTACCACCCCTAAGCTTCAATTTCATTATACGGGAAGCGGCCCAAACGTCAATCGGGTACACCGGTTGACGGCCGCTATTGCCGTCGTGCGGCGACTTGGACGCAAACCCATCGGCTGCGGTTTGGAGCAGCCACCGGGTTCGCGTCCGCACGGCGCCGCGGTTATTGCAGCGCTTTGTCGTTCGGGTGCTTGAAAGCCTCGGCCACCGCGGGAGTCATCGGGAAATTCATATTGAGTCCCTTGGGAGGTATCGGCGATTTCAGCCATTTCTGGTAGAAGCGATTCGCCTCGCCCGAAGTCAGGAGCTTGGTGAAAAGCTTATCCACGAATTTCTTGAACTGGGGATCGTCTTTGCGCAACATGCAGGCGTACGCTTCAAAGCTTTGCGGGGTGCCGACCACAACCCAGTCTTCGGGATGCTTGGCGGTCATGCGGTCGCCGTAGAGAAGGACGTCATCCATCATGAACGCCGCCGCGCGGCCCGTTTCCAGAGTGAGGAACGACTCCGCATGGTCTCGGGCGCTGATGATGTTCATGCCCATGTTCTTCTCGACGTTCATCTTGCGCAGCAGGACCTCGGAAGTAGAGCCGGCGTTGGTGACGACATTCTTGCCTTTGAGGTCGGGGAAATCCTTGATCCCCGAGGTCTTGTTGGTCAACAGCCGCGTGCCGATGACGAAGATCGTGGTCGAGAAGGCGACCTGTTTCTGGCGCTCCAGGTTGTTGGTAGTCGAGCCGCACTTGAGATCGACGGTTCCATTCTGCAACAAAGACATACGGTTCTGCGGATTGACCGGAATCATGTTCACCTTCAATCCCGGCATCTTGAGCGTCTGCTTGAGCGCATCGACCACCTTGAAGGCGAACTCCTCGGAATAGCCGACGATGTTCTGCTGGTTGTCATAGTACGAAAACGGTATGGCCGACTCCCGCACGGCAAGGGTGATTGCGCCCGTATCCTTGACTTTCTTCATGGTGCCGGTCAACGGCTCCTCGGCGGCCACGGAGGTCAAACAAACGGTGAGCACGATGGCGGCGGAAATGATCTCGGTCAGCAGCTTCGTGATCCGCTGCGTAGTGAGGCGATGACTAGGGTTCATGATTGGGTTCCTTTCACCGAAGGGGAATCGGCCACGAAACGCCGGCCGGGCATGACCAACTCGAAAAGTAGGAATTACTTTACCTGTAATGTAATCAGAAATCGAGACCTTTGTTGGCGGGGCGCCGTGAGCCAGGTTCGGCCACGGATGCGGCGGCGCGGCTCAGGGGCATAACCATCAGCATCGGCGATCGTTACCAGCGAAGACTGGAACGGTGAGTGCGCTGCCCCGGAAATTCCTTGTCCAACGAAGCGCGCCTCGTTCCCGATTAGACTCGTATAACGCAGACAAAAATGCTTGCAGATTCAATGTCTCGGTATAGAATGCGCCTATCCGAAAGGCAAGCGGGCTCGGTCGGGTAGCGACCTTTCTGTCGTCGCGCTTGCGCAACAGTCGTACGCCTCCTCGGTGCATGCGACCGTGTGTATCAGTTTTCCGCAGTCGGTGCAGTTCGGCCCCAAAGCAGTCCATGCAGTACGCGAAGGAGATTCTATGGTCCCCAGGATGTGGCGTGGAGTGGTGCTTTTGGTGGTGGTTGCAGTTGCCTGCGCGGCGCTGGCTCAGACAGCGTCCGTCGCCACGGTGCCTCCGCTGATTAAAGTGAGCGGCACGATCAGCGGTGACAGTGGTAGTACGGTGGGCGTGACCTTTGCCTTGTACGCGGAGCAGACCGGCGGGGCGCCTCTGTGGCTGGAGACGCAGAATGTCGCCGTCGATGAAAAAGGTCGTTACACGATCTATCTCGGCGCTAACCACACCAACGGCGTGCCGATGGACTTGTTTGCCTCAGGCGAGGCGCGCTGGCTCGGGGTGCAGCCCGAAGGCCAAGCGGAGCAGGCGCGGGTACAGTTGGTGAGCGTGCCCTACGCGATGACCGCGGGCGACGCGCAAACGCTCGGCGGGCAGCCGTTGTCGGCCTTTGTGTTGGCCTCAGCGGCGACCGGAAGCACCACGACGGCGAGCAGTGCAACGACGGCTGCTGCCTCTGGCGGCGTTGTGGCGCTGGCCGACACCGCAGGGCACGGGCACGGACGTGACCACCTCGGGGGCCAGCCTTACCAATTATCTGGCCAAGTTCACTACCGCGACGAACATCGAGAACTCGTCGCTGGTGTATGACTCGGGCACAGCCGTGGGCATTGGCACGACGGCTCCGGCGGCGACCTTGCACGTAGTTTCGACGAGCACTTCGGCGGGGTTTGTGGATGTTTACAGCAACACCCTGAACGCGGTGACGTTTGCCACCCGGCCGGCGCGCGGCACGCCGACGGCGCCGGCGGTGGTGCAGGCGGGCGACATCATCGGCGGCTTCACCGGTCGAGGCTGGACGGGTCCGGTGTCAGGCAGTACGGGAGGCTTTTCCGGCGGTCGCGGAGCGCTGATCATACACGCCAACGAAACCTGGTTGACGACGGCGCAGAGCACCTACATGCAGTTCAATACCACGGCGCTGGGCGCGGCCGCGCAGACGGAGCGGATGCGCCTCGACAATGCGGGCAACCTCGGCATTGGGACTTCGAACCGGGCGGGACGCCGCCGAGTCCGTTGCCATCGCCGGTGACGCTGGAGGTGAACGGCAACATCAAGCTGACGGCGGGCAGCGGCGGCGGTGTGACGTTCCAGGACGGCACGACGCAGTTGACGGCGGCGACGGCTTCTAGTTACATACCAATTACCGGCGGGACACTAACCGGGAACCTCGCCGGAACCACGGCCACGTTCGGTACCGTCAACGCTACCACCGGCTTTGATCTGGGCGGCCAAGCCTTTGCCTTCGGCTCTTACGCGAACAACAATGTATTCCTCGGCTTTGCCGGAAATTCCGCCACCACGGGCTCCCAGAACAGCGCCAGCGGCGTCGGCGCGCTTAGCGTTGACACCACGGGCTGGGGAAAGACCGCCAGCGGCTACCAAGCGCTCATCGCCAACACCGTGGGCAACGGCAACACCGCCGTCGGGCTGGCGGCGCTGAAAAACAACACCATGGGCAACGGCAACACGGCCAGCGGCGCAGAAGCGCTCCAGTACACCACCACGGGCAACTACAACACCGCGTCGGGTGCTTTGGCCGGGGGTTCCATCGACACTAGTCCGATCACCGGCTCCAACAACACCGCTATTGGGGCTAACTCCGCTTTTGCCACCGGCTCGCTCACCAACGCCACTGCTATCGGGGAATCGGAAGTGGGTATCAATAATGCGCTGGTGCTGGGCAGCATCAACGGTGTGAACGGCGCGACTGCCAGCACCAACGTGGGAATCGGCACCACGTCCCCGGCCTACACGCTGGATGTGCACGGCACCGGTAATTTCACTGGGCTGGTAACCTTTGCGGCGGGCAAACTTTTCCGGTTGCCAGCGGAGCCAGAACCGACGCCATGCTGGCGAGTCCATTAGCTGGAAACCTCACCGCAACCGGGATAGTCACGGGCGGCACCGTCAACGCTACCACCGGCTTTGATCTGGGCGGCCAAGCCTTTGCCTTCGGCTCTTACGCGAACAACAATGTATTCCTCGGCTTTGCCGGAAATTCCACCACCACGGGCTTCCAGAACAGCGCCAGCGGCGTCGGCGCGCTTAGCGTTGACACCACGGGCTGGGGAAATACCGCCAGCGGCTACCAAGCGCTCATCGCCAACACCGTGGGCAACGGCAACACCGCTGCCGGACTGGAGGCGCTGAAAAAACAACAGCATGGGCAACGGCAACACGGCCAGCGGCGCAGAAGCGCTCCAGTACACCTCCACGGGCAGCTACAACACCGCGTCGGGTGCTTTGGCCGGGGGTTCCATCGACACTAGTCCGATCACCGGCTCCAACAACACGGCCATCGGCGCTAGCTCCGCTTTTGCCACTGGCTCGCTCAGCAACGCCACCGCCATCGGCGCCAACGCGGAAGTGGGTATCAGCAATGCGCTGGTGCTGGGCAGCATCAACGGGTGAACGGCGCAACTGCCAGCACCAACGTGGGAATCGGCACCACGTCCCCGGCCTACACGCTGGATGTGCACGGCACCGGCAATTTCACTGGCCTGGTAACCTTTGCGGCGGGGCAAAACCTTGCCTCAACTGGGACAGTAACGGGCGGAATCGTCAATGCCACTACCGGCTTTGATCTGGGCGGCCAAGCCTTTGCCTTCGGCTCTTACGATAACAATGATGTATTCCTTGGGTTCGCCGGGAATTCTACCACCACGGGCGTCTCCAACACCGCCAGCGGCAACGGCGCGCTCTTCTTTATCACCACGGGCGGCTACAACACCGCCAGCGGCACCAGTGCGCTCGCTGACAACGCCACGGGCAACGGCAACACGGCCAGCGGCGTGGGAGCGCTCCAACTGAACAGCACGGGCAGCTTCAACACCGGGTTCGGTTACCAGGCCGGCTGGACCAAGGACATCAGTTATATTGTCGGCTCCTACAACACCGCCATCGGCACCGACGTCAAGTTTGGCACCGGTACGCTCACCAACGCCACCGCCATCGGCGCCAATGCGGAAGTGGATATCAGCAATGCGCTGGTGCTGGGCAGCATCGACGGCGTGAACGGCGCGACTGCCAGCGTCAACGTGGGCATCGGAACGGCCTCGCCAGCGCAGGCGTTGCACGTGGTGGGAAACATCCGCACCACCGAATGCCTTCAGAACGAGTCAGGGACGGGGCGAATCGGACTTGCTTGTCCGACGCTCGGCTCAAGACTGGCGTGGTACCGTTTGCGCCGGTGCTGAGAAAAAGTTGTGCAACTGCAACCGGTGCACTATCACTGGCGCAGCGCGGAATTTCCCGAATACCACTTTGGCGAGGCGCTCAACTCCGGCCTGATCGCGCAGGAGGTGGAGAAGCTATTTCCGGAGATGGTCGGCGTTGACGTCACGGCTACAAAACCGTCAACTACAGCGAACTGCCGTACCTGCTGCTGGGAGCCGTCCGCGAATACGAAGGCGGAGAACGATTCGCTGCAAGCAAAGCTGAGCGCGGAAACCGACCGACTCAAGGCGGAAAACAATGCGCTGCAACTGAGGCTGGGCGCGCAGAGCGAGTTGATGCATGCCATCGAAGCCCGCTTGGCGCAACTGGAGCAGAGCAGGTTAGCAAAATAAGCAAAGACCCCGGTTTCGGCACGGCTATGGAAGGTGTAAAGTCGGTTTGGACGAAAGCGCGGAAGGAGGGGATTGCCACGAGTTCCGAATTCAGGATTATTGGCACGCGGCAGCCAAGAATTGATGCCTTTGAGCGGGTCAGCGGACGCGCCAAACCCTCCGATTTGTATCTGCCCGGAATGCTTTACCTGAAGGTTCTGCGCAGTCCTTATCCGCATGCGCGGATCGTGAACGTCGATACCTCCAAGGCGCGGGCGTTGCCGGGGGTGAAGGCGGTGCTTACCCACCATGACATGCCGTCCTATCGCTGGAACCCCTTCGATGCCCATTCTCACCGACATCGCCCGTTTCGTGGGCGACGACATTGCGGTGGTCGCCGCGGTGGACGAAGACACGGCTGCCGAGGCGATTGAGCTGATCAAGGTGGAATACCGGGCGCCGCCTTTTGTCCTCGATCCCGAGGAGGCATTGCAGGCGAACGCGCCCAAACTGTATGCGGAGGGCAACCTGATAGGAGGCCGGCCGACGGTGGTCAGCCGGGGCGATCTGGCAAAAGGCTTCGCCGAGGCCGACTTGATATACGAGGGCAGGTACCGGACTCCGATGCTGCACATGCCACGGCCGAGAGCAGGGGTCCGCGGTCGCCAACGGGAAGCCGGCAGCGATTTTCTCCCGGGATTCCACGCAAGGCACGTTTGAAGTGCAGAAGGGCGTCGCCAAAGCACTGAAAGTCCCCGATGAGCAAGGTGCGGGTGATCTGCAATTTCATGGGTGGCGGCTTCGGCGACAAGGGTTCGGCGCAGCGGCACAATGTTCTCGGCGGCGCTGGTCGCGCGGCAGGCGGGCCGTCCGGCAAAGGCTTGAGCTTGACCGCAACGGACTCTATGTCGCGGCGTACCACCGCTATCCCGTGATCAGCGAATTGAAGTATGGGGTGAGGAAGGATGGCACGCTGACCGCGATTCAGGCCAAAACCGTGGCGGACATGGGTGCATACAATGATTTGCCGGGGCGCTGACGGCACCATGCAGATGATGATGTACACCTACCGTTGCGCCAACATGAAAGGCGAGAGCTATTCGGTCAACACCAACAATCCGGACAGCGGCGCCATGCGTTGCGTGGGGCATCCCCAGGGAACCTTCGCCCAGGAAGTCCACATGGACATCATCGCCGACAAGCTGGGCATGGACCCGGTCGAGTTCCGACTGAAGCATTATGTGCGCCTGGAAGACGGCGACCAGTTCAAGAAGATTCCGTTTACCAGCAACGGCATGGAGGAGTGCATCCGGCGCGCAGCGGAGACCTTTGGCTGGAAGGCGCTGGCGGCGGGAGCCGGAGTCCAGCGCCGGTCCGGTGAAGCGGAAGAGTCGGCATGGCGATTGACGCCTGTCGCCACGGCGGCACGCCTCCCGGGTCTGGCGTGTACAGGCATGTCGGGTTACTCTCGATGGAACCGTCAACGTGCTGACCGGCACAACCGATATCGGAGGCGGACAGAAGGGAACCATCGCGATGATCGCCGCCGAAGAACTGGGAGTGCCGTTGTCCAGCGTGTCCGTCTGACTAACGCCGATACCGACGTCACCATGGATACGGGCAGCACCGGCGGC
>CAWFEA010000018.1:0-86545 GCA_963814745.1 uncultured Acidobacteriota bacterium | reverse complement strand
GCCGGAACGGATCCGCCAGGCAACAGAATCCGTGCGCGACATTGTTGGGAAAGTATGGCCGTATGTTCTTCTCGGCATCGCTGTCGGCGCGGGCATTCACGGATACGTACCAGAGAACTTCATGGCGTCCATTATGGGCAAGAACGTCTGGTGGTCGGTGCCGCTCGCTGTCGCCGTTGGCGTGCCTTTGTATTCGAATGCGGCGGGGATCATCCCGATGCGTGCAGGTGTTGCTCGCCAAGGGCGCCGCTCTTGGCACTGTCTTAGCGTTCATGATGTCGGTGATTGGGCTCTCGCTTCCCGAGACGATCATCCTGCGCAAAGTGCTTCGGCCGCAGTTGATCGCCGTCTTCGTCGGCGTGGTGGCGGTCGGGTATCCTGGTAGTCGGTTACGTGTTCAATTTCATTATGTGAGGAGCCAGTCGGACGGGGTTATCCGCCCGCACATATTGCATGTGCGAGTATTGTTGACTTGGCCAAATGGCCACATTACCATATCTTATATGACGAATTGTGATGTTTTCAAGAAGCAGGCCAAGGTGCTGAAAGCACTGGCCAACGAATCCCGGCTGAGGATTGTGGACCGCCTCAGCCGCGGGGAGAGCACGGTGGGAGAACTCGTCGAGCTGGTGGGAAGCGATGCTTCTACCGTGTCGAAACATCTCGCCCTGCTTCGCGCCCACGGAATTGTCGAGGACCGTCGGGAGGGAACTTGTGTATTACCGGCTCCTGACGCCGTGTGTCTGCAACTTTCTTACCTGCGCCACGCAGGTACTCAAGGAAAGATCGAGGTAGAACGTCGAAATCACAGTTTTCGGCTCCGCATGCAGGAACTGCAATGGGCTATACAGCCAACCCAGGAAAGCAAAGGGAGGCGCAATGAAAATTCAGATATTGGGCACGGGCTGTAGCAAATGCAAGACGCTGACGGCAAACGCAGAGAAAGCCGTTCAGGAACTTGGTCTCCAGGCTGGAGATCGAAAAAGTTACCGAAATTCAGGAGATTATGAAGTTCCGGATTCTGATGACCCCCGGTCTGGTGATTGACGGGAAAGTCAAGGCCGCGGGCCGCCTACCGTCCTCTGAGGAGATCAAGACGATGCTCCAGGAAACCGGAGGCAATTAAATGGCCACGAACGTCCCGGTCTAGTGATGTGTGTCTGCACCGGCAAGTGTCCGGGCTTCGAGAAGATGGATATCTGGGATTTCATCAATCGGGCGCGCGTCGAACTGCCGGTCGAATTCGGCGTGATTCATCCGCAGTTGTGCGAGCAGGATGGCGACCGCTTCCTGGCGGACTTTCTGCAGGCGAAACGGCCACTGGTCATCGCGGCCTGTGCGCCCAACATGCAATACAAGATGTTCAGGGATGCCTTCGCCGAAAAGGGAATGGATGTAAAGCAGGACTATGACCCCGCTGGATATTCGCGACATGACAACCGACGAGGCCATCGAGAAGGTTGCTTCAGCGCTCCGCGAAATGGGGGTGAAAGAAGATGTCTGACCCAACTTTCATGGGAGTGTCGCGAGACAAAATCCCGTGGTTTCCGACGATCGACTACGAGAAATGCAACTTCTGCATGGAGTGCGATACCTTCTGCCCGCATCGCGTTTTTGAACGGCGGGAGGGCGACCGCAAGCTGGTGGTGGCCAATCCGAACAACTGCGTCGTGTTTTGCCGCGCCTGCTCGAAGACCTGCGGTCCGGAAGCGCTTTCGTTTCCTAACAAAACGGAGATCCTTGCGCTCATCAAGCAAATCCGCGTCGAGGAGAGTGTCAAATGACACGCGCAATTCTCTCCTGCAATGGCTTGGATAAACCCGAAGGGTCGGTGGCTCGTGAGGTGGCAATTCGCGCAGCCGCTGCAACCGGAGGAGAAATCATCTGTCCGGTACTTCTGAATCGTGCGCCGGCCCGCTACAAGAAGACGCTCAGCGAGAGCGCGGTGATAGTCGTGGACGGCTGTTCGACCCGTTGTGCCAGCAAACTTGCAGACGCCAGGAGATCAAGGTCGATCGCAAGGTGCTCGTTTCAGATGTTCTGAAGTCTTCCAGGATGACGCTGGAGCCTACGCTCACGCTGGGACCGCATGGACTGCATCTGGCACAGGCGATCGTAGATGGCCTATTGCAGAGTTTAAATACTTCCAGTGAGCCTGCTCCGTCTGCGGTCTCTACTGTCGTGTTTGAACCGCCAACGGAATACCTGATCGTGACGCATGACAAGTTCGAGTTCCGTATTCCGGCAGTGGACTACCTGTTCAATGAGAACGATGTATGGGTGCGCGCGCGGATGGAGTAGCGCGGTCGGCATCTCCGATTACATGCAGCAGAAGCTTGACCGATATCAACTACTTCGACGCCGCCCAAGACAGACACATCCGTGGAACAATTTGGCGAGTTGGGGAGCCTGGAGTCGTCCAAAGCCGTGTTTGAGATTATTGCGCCCGCTAGCGGCACGGTAGTTGTGGTTAATGCAGATGTCGTTGCAAATCCAGGTCTCATTAACGAAGACCCCTATGGCAAGGGATGGCTTGTCGAGATGATGTTAAGCAACTGGCTCGCAAATCGGGAATTGCTCCTGACCCGGCAGCATATGCAAAGGTCGTGAAGCATAAGGCGGAAGAAGAGTGAGAGGAAGATACAGATGAAGAACGAACTGACAGAGAGGACAGTACTGGTTATCCCGTGCAGCGGGATCGGCAAAGTGCATGGCCTGATTAGCCGCGAAGCTGCTTACCTTGTGACGGATGAGTTGGCCGCGGAGCAAGACGGATACGCTCTGCCTGGCGCTATTGGTGAAGGGCGACGCCGAGGCCGTCGAAGCTGTGCGAAGCCATGCCTGCATCACGATCGATGGATGCGTCAAGGCTTGCGCACAAAAGAATGTGGAGATGGCCGGCGGGCGTGTCGCGAAAGCTATTCAGGTGGCAGAGGCTTTCAAGAATTACCGTGGGGCAAAGCCGGGCAATGCAACTGCTTTGACGGAGGAAGGCTGGACCATCACCCGAGACATTGCCAGAGATGCGGATGCGAAGCGGCATGCTTATGCGCAAACGAGAGGGCGACCCGATGAGCACGGAAATTACGAAGGTTGGCATCATTTCGTGCAGTGGCGAAGCTATTCCGGAAGGAACGATTTCACGATTGGCAACGCGCCGCGTACTGGAACTACTGCGCCCGGACGTGACCGTAACGCTTTGCCTTCCTCTATTTCTGTCCGGCAATGACGGCGAACGGAATTTTGCCAAGACCCATCCAACGATAACGATTGATGGCTGCCCAAAACAGTGTGCTAAGTGGGGAACCGAGAGGCACAGCGGGCCAGTGAGTGGCGCGCTCATCGTGTCGGAGGTTTTGGGGACGGAAAGCTCAGATTGCCACCGATCCTCCCGCGATGCTTCCCAGGCGGATAAAGAAGCCATCTGGGCTGTGGCGGAGCGGGTTGCCGCCGAGGTAGATACCGTGTTGGCGCAGTCGAGGATGCGCGATGCCGCCCCGGACATGAGCCAGCGGCGCCCAGTGTACGTGCTCCAGCCCGTTACCTGGCGGCAAGCTTACTATTCAACGGAAAAACTGCTGACATCCCTGGGTTGCCGTTGATCTTCGAGCAGTGTGCCGAACGGCGGCATTCCGGCCGATGCCGTCGATGGCACGGCCTTGCTCGATACGGTGAAAGTCTATCACCCTGTTGCACCCGAGGATGAAGCGGAATACCGCAGCGCGCTGCTCACGGCATATCGCGAGTTCAGGAGCGGCATTAAGCTGGCGGAATGATGGAAGTCATCTGCTGGACGGCTGCAACGGTCGCCGAGAACCTCGTGCTCGACGAGACTCAGGCCAGATCGGCGCAGGTTACGGGACGGCATTTGTTCCGCTTCTGGTGGGGAGGTCCTCCAGCCGTAGCAATGGGCTCCAGCGAGCGTGCAGAACAGGTGGTGGATGTCGCTGAGCACAGTCATTCTTCTCCCTTGAAAAACTCATTAAGTTCGTCCGCGATCTAATTTGAAAACAGCAGCATGGGGCAGGGGGATTGATGCATTCCACAACTTATAGGCTCGTAAATACCTTCGCAATCGGCCGGTTTTCCACCACACCCGCATTCCTTGTCACTCTGCCTGTAAAACCGTGTTGTGGTACTTATGACACCGATAAGTTCTCAGATTCGTGCGCGAGTCCAACAGGGGAGCGAAAAACCTTCGTCCCCGGTGCGGTAAAAGGGCACGCATTTAAAGGTACTTACGGTTCCGATTCCGGCGAGCTAAAAACAGATGTTTGTTGCTCAAATCCTTTCTGGTACGAAGGCTGATTTTCCCCGACATGCCTGCCAGCCTAAGCGCTGTGTCAAAAGACTTCGTGCCCTTCGCTTCGTAAGATGCTGATATTAAATAAGGTCGGAGGTTGCGGGCTGTCTCAAAAGGTGTGGGCTGCGAAACGCCAGCGGCCGAAAGAGCCCCGTTCATCGCAGATAAGCTTCAGTTCACGGAATAATACTGCTTGCCCACCCGAGTATCTCGCTATATCATCCGGCAATTCTTTAATAAGTACTGAGGTTTCACTTGGGCTCACTATTCAAATGCACGAATGAAGTGAGCCTTTTGTGGCAGACTGTGAAAAGATCAATGATTGCCGTTTCTTTAGCGACAAAATGGCCAATATGCCAAGCAACTCCGCGTTGATGAAGGAGGAGTATTGCCGCGGCGACAAGAGTGGCTCTGCCAGGTATCAGGTCGGGGCGAAGGGGATTATCGGTTCCGGCGTACCTCTATCCCAACCAGCATGACCGAGTTCGCCAGATCATTTCCAGCTGAGTCGCGTTAGGCATTGCAACGACTCGAACGAACTCGGCAGATGCAGTCTTGATCATGGCCACAGGCGTTGAAGAATCGCTTGCGGGAGCTGAGCTTCAGCTTCAGTGGGCGCAGCGGGGTCTGGGAGCAGGACGGCGGCGTGGCTTCCGGATGGCCGAGGGTCCAGGAGTGAGCGCGAAGTAGCCCATCCTAGCGTCGCGTCTTGCCTTCGACGCTAGGATGGGGCCATCGACTTTACTTCGCATCGTTTCCTGCGGGGCTTATGGTGTTCTCACGCTCGTGACGCTCGGCTTGGCCTTGCCATGCGGATGTCGCGCCCATCCAATACTCTGTTCCTTCGGCGCGCCGTAGACCTCCGGATGAATGTACTTGCCGCGCTCACTCTCACTCTTCGCTTCTTCCACCACCAGAGGATGGGCTTTGGCATAGGCGTCCTGCCGTACTCCCGTGACCTGCCAGGAAACCTTCAAGCCGGGGCTGCCGCCGGCGATCTGGAAGCTGTTTCCCGAGATCTCCTGAGAAACGTAAAGCAGTGTGCCGGGTCCGGGGCGGCCTACGGGCGTGAGCTGGTAACGGAAGTCGGCGTTCATCGCTTCAAACCAATCGGGCAGTTGGACCGTGGCCTCGCCGTTGGCGTCCAACACCACGTTGCCGTCGTAGATGTTCTTCATCTCCGATGATTCCACCGACGCGTGGTAGAGGTACTTGTTGGCCGGATCGAGTGGATGGTCGATCTTAAACTGCTTCGAGCTTCCAACAATGTCGCCGCCGCACACCAAGTTACCGCCGACATCAATGAGGCAGTTGTCCGCGAGAAAGTACCCCCCGGCGATAAAAGCTACCGCGCTGCTGCTGGATGAAAGGTTTGTCGCCATAAGTGTCTGCGCAGTTGTGCTGCTGTTGTTGACGAATAAACCGGCATAGTTATCGTCGGCGGTCCCAAGTATCGCCGGGCCATAGTTAGCGTTAGCACTCGCCCCAGTGTCACCCCATACCCCAATAGCAAGACCCTTGTCTTCGCTCCCTGTGCTGCTGGCGCTAGGCCCCATACCGTAAATGGCGCCATTGCTTCCGCCATTAACCTGGAGCATGGCCATGGTGGGGCTCGCCGTGCCAATGCCGACTTTACCGCTATTGGTGATGGACATGTGATTGGTGGAGTTCGTATAGAAGTCGATCCCATATTGATTGGTGCTGCCGGTTCGATTTGAGGAAATGCCTTCGCCGGCACCGCCGAGGATCAGGCCGGGACGAATGGTGCCGCCGTTTTGGCCCAGGTAATCAGAGATGACATTGCCGTCTGTGTCCAGATCGCCAGTGATCATCTGAGTCCCAGCAAAGGTATTGCTGGCGCCGAGCATCGGCACTTTCGTCGTATCCACATTCAGCGTTGCGCTGCCGCCCAAATTAATTAGTCCGCCGCCGGTCAGCCCAGTGCCAGCCGTCACCGTCAGCGACGGATTCTTCAGCATGGCGTTGGGCACGCCTCCGGGGGCAATCGGGAAGGTCTGCCCCGCAGCAAAGGTCACCAGACCAGTGAAATTACCCGTCCCATGCACATCCAGCGTGTAGGCCGGAGACGTTGTTCCAATTCCTACGTTGGTGTTGGCACTTGCGCCATTCACGCCGTTGATGCTGCCCAGCACCATCGCATTACTGACAGCTACTTCCGCGTTGGCGCCGATGGCGGTGGCGTTGGTGAGCGTTCCGGTGCCAAAAGCAGAGCTAGCGCCAATGGCGGTGTTGCTCGAGCCAGTAATCGAGCTGCTGTCAATCGTACCCCCGGCCCATCCACCCAACCCGGTATTGTAGTCTCCCGTGGTGTTGTGGAAGAGCGCATCATAGCCGCTGGCCGTGTTGCTCCCGCCGGTGGTGTTGTTGGAGAGCGCTTGGTAGCCGCTGGCCGTGTTGTTGCTGCCTGTGCTGTTGTCAGAGAGCGCTGCTATGCCGCTAGCAGTGTTGGAGCTGCCCGTAGTGGTAGCATTCCCGGCAAACCCGAAGAATGCATTCGCGTTCGCGTAAGAGCCGAAGGCGAAGAGGTTGCTTCCGATAGCGAAGCTGCTCCCGGTCACCGTGCCAGTTGCACTCAGGTTCCCGTTTACCGTCTGATTGCCCGTGAAAGTATTCGCAGAGGCTCAGTTGTGGAACCACGGTGGTGTCGAGATTCAGCGTCGTGCTGTCGCCCAAAGCGACTAACCCGCCGCCCGTCAGACCCGTGCCAGCCGTCACCGTCACCGCATGATGCGCCAGCATGGCGTTGGTCACGCCTTCGCTGGCAATGCTCAGTGTTCCACTTGTCGTGACAGGTCCGCCCGTGAGACCGGCCCCGCTGCCGACGCTGGTCACTGACCCGCCCGCGCCCGGGAAAGTCTGCCCACTGGCAAAGGTCACCGGGCCAGTGAAATTGGCGGTGCCATGCACATCCAGTGTGTATGCCGGGGATGGCGTGCCGATGCCCACGTTGACGCTGGCGGTTGCGCCATTCACACCGCTGATGCTGCCCAGCACCAGCGCATTACTGGTACCCACTATCGCGTTTGATCCGATGGCGGTGGCGTTGGTGAGCGTACCGGTGTCGAAATAGGAGTAAGCGCCGATGGCCGTGTTGTTCGAGCCGGTGATCGAACTGCCATCGAGCGTATCCCCAGCCCCCGCGCCCAACCCGGTGTTGCTACTGCCTGTGGTGTTGCTGTAGAGCGCTTGGAAGCCGCTGGCGGTGTTGTAGAAGCCGGTGCTGTCGCTGTAGAGCGCTTGGAGGCCGCTGGCGGTGTTAGCGCTGCCGTAGGTGGTACTAGCGAGCGCTTGGTAGCCACTGGCGGTGTTGTAAGTGCCTGCAGTGGTGGAATTTCCGGCAAACCCGAGGAATGCGTTGTAGTTCGCGAAAGAGCCAAAGGCAAAGGGTTGGCCGCCAAGATTGAAGCCACCGGCGGCGCTGACAGTTGCGCTTGTCACAGTCCCGCTCGCGGTGAGATCTCCTGTGATGGCTTGGCTCGCGGTGAAGTTGTTGCTGGTACCGAGCAGCGGCACACTTGTCAAATCCAGCCCCAATGCTGTGCTACCGCCTAAAGCAACTGCTCCGCCGCCGGTCAGCCCGCTCCCGGCGGTTACCGTCAGCGACGGGTTCGCCAACATGGAGTTGGTCACGCCTCCAGCGGCGATGCCGAATTGGCTGCCCGTCAAGCTCAGGCCCGCCCCGTTGGTGTAAGTTCCTCCGTTCGTACCGGTAAACGCCGTCGTCTGCGTGGTGCCGTCCTGGAACGTCACACCGCCGCCGCTGCCCGCCGTCAACCTGAAGCTGCCGTTCACCTCCAGCGTCACCGGCGCCGGCAACGGACTCGGCGGCGTTCCGCCTGGGTTCGAAGTCCCGATGCCCAGGTTGCCGGCGTTGTCGAGGCGCATCCGCTCCGCCTGATAGTTAGTTCCCAGCGCGGTGGTATTGAACTGCATGTAGGTGCTCTGCGCCGTGGTCAACCAGGTTTCGTTGGCGTGTATGATCAGCGCCCCGCGACCGCCGGAAAAGCCTCCCGTACTGCCCGACACCGGACCCGTCCAGCCTCGGCCGGTGAAGCCGCCGATGATGTCGCCCGCCTGCACCACCGCCGGAGACGCCGGCGTCCCCCGCGCCGCCCGCGTGGCAAACGTCACCGCGTTCAGCGTGTTGCTGTAGACATCCACAAACCCCGCCGCCGTGCTCGTCGAGACCACGTGCAAGGTCGCCGCCGGAGCCGTCGTCCCGATGCCCACGAATCCCGGAGTATACGAGCCCATGCCCGCGCCGCTGCTGGTGTCGAAGATCATCGAGTTTTCGATGTCGCCCGTCGTGGCGGTGAACTTCGACAGGTAGTTTGTCGCCCCCGCCGAGGTGGTCACGCTGCCGCCAGTCTGCGGCGTGGCCAGCGCCACAACGCCGCCAGAGGCAGCAGCCGTCGTTGCACTGCTCGCCGTCGTGGTGCTTCCGGTCGCCGCTGAGGCCAACACAAAGGCCGACAACGGCTGCCCGCCCAGCGTTTGCGCATCGCCCGCGGTCATCGCGTAGGGCACGCTTACTAGCATGACGCGCGCTTGTTCCGCTTGGCCTTCCGGCTGCACCCCGAGCCAGCGCGCCTCGCCGGAGGCAAACAAGTCCATCGGCACGCCGTTGGTGTGGTTAGCGCCGAGATAGATCGTGTAACGACCGTTCGCGTTGAGCGCGACATTCTGCGTCTCCAGCCACAGCGGCGCCCCGCCTGTCTGCTCCGCGTACAGCGCAAAGTTCACGCCCACCGTGCCGCTGTTCACACTGCTAATCGTGCCGCTCACTTTGATCAGCGGCGGCACCGTGGCGGTTGTCGCGATAGCGGGCGCCTGCGCCCAGCAGGAAGCAACCACGAAGATGACCAAGAAGAAAACTGAGAAAAAAGGAAATAATAGGCGACGCATACGAGTCTCCTTATGTACAGCACAAAGCTCAGATTTCGCAAAGGCTGACAGCTTCGGTGACCCGTGGCCTAAATGATGAACCTGCGAACGCGATTTACACCCAGGAACCCAGAACCCTTACCGCTGACGCGAAGAAGCCCACATAACGTCCCTCCAACAGAAAGTCGGAGACAGACTGAGGGGACGTAGCACCACATAACTGCACCTGTGCTCGATTGGCTGGAATCGTACTGCTCGCGAGCGATTTTGCAAGCCGGAAGCGAAGTCTGCGAACGGATGCAAGGGGGGTATCGTCCCATTTTGGGCTGCGCCGGCCCACGCGGGTTTTCAATCCCACGTGAACCCGCCACGACGGGTCCGCAGCCTCCATGTGGGACGCCAATCGTGGTCAGTTGATGAGTCACGAGCAAGTCGGAACTTTCCGCCATCGGAGGTGCGGCCCGCTCGTTTAAACGGCGTCAATGCTGAAAGAACATAAGCAGAACCTCGGACACTCTATGTCTGCGCCGCCGCTGCCTTCTGCTGCGACCAGCACTGAATGCGCTATAATGGAGCAGCAAGAGACGCCCCGCATGGGGCTATAGGCTCGTCACCTGGGCAGAACACTACGGCAGCAAGCGCTCAGGAGCGCGCGAAGGTGCAGCAAAGTAGGGGCACCTGGCGACACTCTGGCCCCCTTCATCGATTGGCCGGACTCCCGATCAGTTCCGAGGTGATCCGGTGTCCGCAAAGTCTGTTCGTCTTCCAGCATCCACTAATGTAGAGAAACTGCTATATACCAGAGATGAGGCCGCCTACGCGCTGAGCCTATCCGTCCGATCCATTGATTATCTGATCGCTAACAAGAAGCTGACGTTCCGAAGGATCGGAAAGAAGGTGCTGATTCCGGCTGACGAAGTTCGCCGCTTTGCTCGCGCCGATCACCCGGACAGCGTCCGTCCATGAATTGTTCTAAACCTGCCAGAGCCGGGGTTCGCGCCCCTGCCTTCATTATGCTGCGGATGTTGACAAACCGCTAGTCCGAGGTACCATAGTTCACCAAGCAGGAACTCTGGAGGGCAGACATGGCAGGAAGGAGGGAAGTCGAAGGGGTCAAAACGCGGGGCGTCTTTGAGCGCCCGGTTGGGTCCGGCATTTGGTGGGTGCAGTATTACGATTCCGATGGTCGGCGACGCCGAGAAAAGGTCGGCAGGAAGAGCGACGCGAAAGATTTGTACCAGACACGCAAGGCGGATGCTCGCCGGGGAATCAAACTGCCGGTGAGTCTTCGAAGCGCGGGCATCAGGTTCAAAGCGCTGGCCGACGACATCGAGGCGTACGCCGATAAGCACCACCGCGATTCCCGCAACGTGAAGTCCCGGATCAAACGAATCTTGCCTGACTTCGGCGAACGTGCTGCCGAAAGCATCAAGCCCGCTGACATTGACAACTGGCTGGCCGAGAACACCGATACCCCAGGAACCGCCAACCGTTATCGCGCGCTGTTCTCGCTGATCTTCCGCGAGGCGCTGCGGAACGGAAAAGTTTCATCCAACCCGGCCCGACTAGTCCGCCAGCGCCACGAGAACAATGGCCGCATCCGGTATTTAAAAGACAAGGAAGAGCAGCGCCTTCGCGCTGCGATCCAAGAGCTTTTCCCGGAGCACCTGCCAGAACTAGTGATCGCCTTGGGCACCGGCATGAGACTCAGCGAGCAATATTCTTTGCTCTGGTCTCAGGTTGACTTCGAGCGGAAAGAGATTCATCTCCCCAAGACCAAGAACGGCGAGGCGCGGGACGTGCCGATGAACTCCCGCGTGCTGGAGGCATTTACCACTCTGAAGAAACCGAACGCCAATCCTGGCGACCGAGTGTTTCTAATTCATAACCCGCGAGGCTGGTTTGAGACCGCTCGTGACAAAGCGGCAATCCCGGATTACCGCTGGCACGATAACCGGCATGACTTTTGCTCGAAGCTGGCAATGGCCGGGGCCGGACTGAAAACCATTCAACTGCTGGCCGGGCACAAGACGCTGAGCATCACCGCCCGCTATGCGCACCTCGCGCCGAGTACGCTGCACTCGGCGGTGGAACTGCTAGTGCCAACTGCCACCACTACTGCCACTAGCAAGATGCCAAAGAAAACCGTTGTGGCCAAATCGCCACAGCGGAAGTAATAACAGTTGTGTTATCTATATCTTATGGTGCCGGGAGGGGGAATCGAACCCCCACAACCCTTTCGGGTCTGCGGATTTTAAGTCCGCTGCGTCTGCCAGTTTCGCCATCCCGGCTTAATGGTGGATACCTAGTTTAGAAGGAACAGCCTACCGTGTCCTTGATGCTTCAGCTTTCGCATTCGTTCGAAGCGCCGGTATCAGCTTTGCTGCCAGTTGGCCTTTCTGAGAGTCTCTTCGGCGCGACTTCAGTTTGACACAGCCGCTGCACTGCCGCCAACTAGGGCTTTAGCAGGCTGCTGAAAAACTCATGGAAGTGTCATCCTGAGGACGCACCGATCTTGTGCGGGGTCCCCGATGAGCCTGTGGTTGGCTCGTTGGGGCTGGCGACCGAAGGATCTGCTTTATTTTCAGGGTGCGCAAACAGCAGATCCTTCGCTTCGCTCAGAATTTGTGACTTTATTGAATTCGCAAAAAATCGACGCTGCAAACAAGCAACTTAGGAGTCGAAAAAACGCGAAAACTCAAAAAAGTCACAAACTCTCAGGATGACACCCTCGGAGAAAAGTTTTTCAGCAGCCTGTTAGAGCGAGTTGCGCACAGTGTTGTCTTATGCCAACTCGGTTGCTGCAGAGAGTTTACTTAAACGCCACTCCGATCGATTATCGGGCGAAGCCAAGCTTAGACCGTTTGCCTGCCTCGCCCCAGGAAATGTGAACAGAAATTTATTTGCGCCTTCAGCAACTCTGACTATAATTCCCTCCTAAAGCTCTAACTTTCTTGCAGCGTGTATTTCGGTGGCGTGCGCCATTCCGGCTGTTGGTGTTACAGAGTGGCAGGGTGTCGCGTTTGGCATAACGGAAAAAACACGTGGAGACACGTAACCCGGCTGGCGTAATGGCGAGCTATCAACTGGCGACCGAACGAATGTCTGCCGGGTTAGGAATCTTATCGGTGGACTCTAGGGTTTTGATCGGAGTTGCAAGAGGTAAGCTGGATTTTACTATTGCGGGCTGTAACGGGAACAGTTAAGACTAATTCACTCCCCAAATAGTGAAGGACGGTTGATGAAGGTAGACGAGGGGAGTCGAAGCTGTTGCAAAGCATGCATGCACTATCTTGCTTTGAGCTGTGGAGTCTAGAGCCGTTATCGACTTTGTAACCAATTCATTTCCGGCGAGTCACGAGTGGTTTCAAAACGCAGCGAATGGGTCCAAGATTTTTGCAATCAATAGCTTGATTTTAAGTTAGTAACGGACTCCGGAAATGTTGTGAGCCAGTGGAAGTATCAGGATGTAGAAGTAGGATGATGATTTCGTCGGATGTGGAAAAATACCGCCCGAGCGAGGGATGGCGAAGCCTTGTCTACATTGCTAACAAACGGTGAAGTTTCCCCGAAGTCGGCTTGGCGGGGAGAATCGGATTGCCGGTGGTACGCGGCGTATACGGTTTCATGCCATGAAAAGCAGGTTGCCGAGCATCTGAAGGCGCGGGGGATAGGGCACTACCTCCCGCTTTATACGTCGATTCGGCGATGGACCAGCGGTCGCATCGTTACCAGGGAATGCCCTTTATTCCCAAGCTACGTTTTCGTGCAGATGTCCCGGGAAGAGCGGGGTAGAGTGCTCAGCGTTCCGGGTATCCTTTCGATGGTCGGTACGAGCAAGGGCGCAACCCCGCTGCCAACCAGTGAAATTGAAACTCTTCGCAGCGGGTTGTACCGCTATAACGCGACGCCGCACCCGTTCCTGGGAGTCGGCGAGAGAGTGCGAATTCTGAGCGGTCCGCTGGCGGGGATGCAAGGCATCGTGCTGCGTTATCACGGGGGCACTCGCATCGTGCTTTCGCTCGACCTGATCATGAAAAGTATCGCAGTCGAAGTCGATGAGGCCGATCTCGAACCGGTAATACCTCGCATTTCCAACCTGTCTTAAGCACTTCATCTTCAACACTTCATCTTCGGAAAGTCTCAGATGCCAAATCAAGACCCTGCTGATACCCGGCGGCGGATTCTGGACTCCGCTGCCGCTCTGTTTGCAAAGAGCGGCTTCAACGGTACGGTGACGCACGATGTATCACACCTCGCCGGAGTCAATGAAAGCACTCTTTTCAGACATTTCCCGGGCAAACTGGAGCTTTATCTCAACGCCTTGGACTCGAGACTCGGCGAGGTGCGCCTGCCCGACGATGCCATCGTGCAAATCGCGAACGCGACCGATGGCCGCACGGCACTGGTGAAGACCTATGAAGCGCTCGCCACGGCCTTTGCCACCGATCCGCTTCTCCACCGCTTGGTTCAATTCGGCATGCTTGAGTTGCCGGAGCAGATCGAGTCCCTGCTCCGCAGTCATCTCTATGAACTGATCGAAGTTACCTCGCGAAATCTGGCGCCCTGGATTGAGTGCGCGCCGGCGCACCTGAAATCCAAGACAATCGTGCTGACGTTTCTCGCCACCTTAATGAACTACCAGCTGGTCGCCGAGGCCTTTCAGACGGACATGGCTAATCCTCTCGACACCTTCCGGTTATGCGCGGAAATGTGCAGTGCGGCGAGCCTCGACGGGGGCGAGTGGAAGCTATCGGCCCGGGCAGGAAGCAGCTCAAGCGGCGGAAGATGACACTGAGATTTCACGGCCGAACCGCCAGTCTGGCTGCAAGCGTCTACCGTGCGACAGTCGCGCGTGGGTACCCGGAAGATTTTAAGGCGAAGAAATTATGACTCTTGATGGGTGTTGCACCGTTGCGCATTACTTTCAAGCAAAGCTGAAGTTTCGATACTGGCAGCTTGCCGTTCTGTGGCTGATGCTGGTCGCTTGGACGATCGCCGCTGTTCCTCAGCAGCGCGACCCGCAAGCAAGCCAGGAGCGCAGCGGAACCACTTCCGCGCAGGATCAGGATGCGGATAAGTCCAACGATGACTCGGCCGAGGTGCAGGGAACTCTGGCGGACCGCATTATTGCGATCTTGCGGGAAGACGCAGAAGCTCTCGATGCGGCGAAGAGTGAAGTCGCGCGACTGACGTCGGCGGACCCCGACTCGATCAGCAATCAGGCGATCTTCAGGCGTATTCGGCAGGACTCCGAGTGGCAAGCCCAGATTGCACAAGAGTTGAAAGCTCGCGGGTACGACCTTGGCGACCGAGAATCGGACGGCTCCGCGCGGGGCGGCGACGACCGCGATTCCGGCGATTTCCGCGGACAGAGGAGTGACCGCCTCAGTGACCGCAGCGCCGATGAATCGAATGACGGAGCGTTGAGTGGCTCCCGCGAACAAAGCTCCCGCCAACCAAGAAGTGATCGCTCCGTTGACCTTTCCGGCGATCGCGTGAACGACCGAAGCGAAACCAGTTCTTTGGCGGAGCGCCGGAATCAGCGCATGCCGCAGAGGAAGCGGGAAGTCAGGCCGGAAGAAGAGCCGGCGGAGCCTAAGTTGCTGCGGCGGCGCTCTCCCTATCCGGGACTGGAATCTCTGAAGGATCTTTATTCGCAGTTCCCAGCGGTGCAGGGAAAGCTGAAACGTTTTGGCAGCGATACCTTCCGCCTGGGCACAGGCAATGCCAATGAGCTGCCGATGGACCTACCGGCCGGTCCGGATTACGTGCTCGGGCCAGGCGATGTGCTGGTACTCAATATCTGGGGCAGCACCTCTCAAAGATTGAACCGCACGATCGATCGCCAAGGCCAAATCGCCCTGCCGGAGGCGGGGACGATCACGATCGCGGGGATCACCATCGCGCAGGCTCAGCAATCGATCCAGCAGGCTCTTCGCGAACAATTCAAAAACATTAACGTCGAGATTTCACTGGGCCGGGTGCGAACCGTAAGGGTCTATGTCGTTGGCGACGTGCAACGGCCTGGCGCTTACGACGTCAGCTCATTATCGACGGCCTTGAACGCGCTTTATGCGGCGGGCGGTCCCACCAGTCGCGGTTCGCTGCGCACCCTGCGACAGTACCGCGGAAGCGAACTGGTCCGCGAAATTGATCTTTACGAGTTTCTGTTGCGCGGAGTCCGCTCCGACGTTAACCGTCTGCTGCCGGGCGACACCATCCTTGTGCCCCCGGTCGGCCCCCAGGTGACGGTTGCCGGCATGGTACGGCGCCCTGCGATCTACGAATTAAAGGGCGAACTAAGGTTGAGCGATGTTCTCGACCTTGCCGGCGGGGTGCTGGTATCGGCCACTTTGCGGCAGATCACCGTGGAGCGTATCGAAGCCCACCAACGCCGCACGATGCTCAGCGCGCAGTTGCCGGAGGGCAGCACCCAGGAGGCGGCGGCCAAAGCACTGGCCGGATTCCCCATGCAGGACGGGGATCAAGTGCTGGTAGCGCCGATTCTTCCCTACAACGAAAAGGCGGTTTACCTTTCGGGGCATGTTTTTCGCCCGGGCAAGTATCCGTACCGCGACGGCATGAGCGTGAACGATTTGCTGCGCTCTTATCAGGATGTAATGCCGGAACCAGCGGATAACGCCGAGGTGATCCGCTTGCAACCGCCCGACTTCCGCCCCGCGACGATCGGGTTTAACTTATCCGAGGTCCTTAGCGGCGACGACCCGATCCAGTTGCAGCCATTCGATGTCATTCGCGTGTTCAGCCGTTACGAAGTCGATCCGCCGAAGGTTTTTGTTTACGGAGAGGTGCTTCGCCCGGGAGAGTATCCGATGGCCAATGGCATGACAGTGGCCGGGCTGATAAGTATGGCGGGCGGATTCAAACGGAGTGCCTACCGCGAAACCGCCGATCTCTCCAGCTACGTTGTTCAGGACGGCGCCAAGGTGCGGACGGAACAGAAGGTTATAAAACTCGGCGAGGCCATGGAGGGTGACAAGAACGCTGACCTGCTGCTCAAGCCGGGCGATGTGTTAAGTGTCCGGCAACTGACAGGGTGGAAGGACATAGGGGCTTCCGTCACAGTCAAGGGTGAGGTAGCGCACGCGGGCACTTACGGTATCCGCGAAGGCGAGCGGCTGAGTTCGGTATTAAAGCGAGCCGGCGGATTTCGCGAAACCGCGTATCCGGCAGGCGCCGTGCTGGAGAGGGTTGAGGTTCGCCAATTGGGGGAAAAGACGCGATTGGAGCTGATTCGGCGCATTGAATCGACCAACACTGATTTCAAGCCCGGTATGTCAACTCCCCAGGAGCAGATGAGTACCTTGCAGACCCTGCAACAACAGCGGCAGGATATCCTGAGCTCTTTGCGTAGATACCATGCCACCGGGCGGCTGGTGATTACCATCGGCGCGGATATCAAGAAATGGCAAAACACTCCGGCTGATGTCGAGATGAGGGCCGGCGATACCCTGGTCGTGCCCAAACGCCCGGACTTCGTCTTCGTGAGCGGCCAGGTTTTCAATTCCTCTGCCATCACTTATTCACCGGGCAGGCAGGCTGGCTGGTATTTGCAACAAGCGGGCGGACCCACGCAGACAGCAAACCGGAAATCTATCTTTGTCATTCGTGCCAACGGATCCGTAATCGGAGGAGCGCGGGGCCTGTGGAAGAGCGGCGTTCTCAGCTCGCAACTGCAGCCCGGCGATTCGATCGTGGTTCCGGAGAAGATTGTTGGCGGCTCTCAATTCTGGCGGAACCTGGCCGCCTTTGCGCAATTGTCGTCCGCCACCACAATAGCGGCTGCTCTGGCAGCCGGGCTTTAACTTGACAGGCAGATGGCCCGATTCAGCAGAGATCAAAACGTGGAAGTCTTGTTCCGGAGGGGAAGTATGCCAGCAGTGAAAGCGTTAGTGTGCGGCGCCGGTGGATTTATCGGCAGCCACATGGTGAAGAGGCTCAAATCAGAAGGATACTGGGTTCGCGGAGTAGACCTGAAATACCCGGAATTCAGTGCGACGGCGGCCGACAGCTTTGTCATCGCCGACCTGCGCGAGCCATCCAGTTGGGAGAAAATTCTGGATGTCCCGTTTGACGAGGCCTACCAGTTCGCCGCCGACATGGGCGGAGCCGGGTACATCTTCACCGGCGAACACGACGCGTACGTGATGCACAATTCGGCGATGATCAACCTGCACATGGCCGACTTTGCAACCAAACGAGGCGTGAAGAAGGTGTTTTACTCTTCCTCGGCCTGCATGTATCCGGCATACAATCAGGAAGACCCTAACAACCCGAACTGTAAGGAATCGAGCGCATATCCCGCCGCTCCGGACAGCGAGTATGGCTGGGAGAAACTCTTCAGCGAGCGCTTGTACCTGTCCTATTTCCGCAATCACAGACTCGATGTCAGGATCGCGCGCTTCCATAATATCTTTGGTCCCCAGGGAACATGGACGGGTGGGCGCGAGAAAGCTCCGGCCGCGTTGTGCCGAAAGGTAGCCGAGCAGGCGGACGGCGGGCAGATCGAGATCTGGGGCGACGGTGAACAGACGCGGTCTTTCCTTTATGTTGATGAATGCGTCGAAGCCGTCCGGCGGCTGATGAGTTCGCCCACCTTTCGCGGCCCGGTCAATATCGGCTCGGAAGAGATGGTCACGATCAACCGGATGGCGCTGATGATCATGCAGATTGCCGGCAAGAAGCTGAGCATCAGGCATATCGACGGTCCGCTGGGGGTCCGGGGCCGCAATTCCGATAGTGCCCTGATGCGCCAGGAACTCGGCTGGGCTCCCAGCGCATCCTTGCGAGACGGCCTGGCAAAAACCTATCCCTGGATCGCCGCCCAGCTTGAGGCTGCGAAGGCTGGCGATTCGGCGGCAGTAGCCGCGGTCGCGGGGACCTAGCAAGCCGCGGGCGTCGGCCAACGGTATTCTGGGGCACCCCGCACTGCTGAAACAATTCCTAGCTGCAAGACGCGAAAACACTCATGAGCAGCGTTATAGAACAAGCGACAATCACTTCCGAAGCCGAGACCGTCGACAGGTCCGCGGGTGCGGCCTATCTGCCGACGCTGACAACGTTGTGGCAGGGCCGCCGGTTCTTGGCAAAGTGTGCGGTCTCAGGGCTGGTTGTGGCCACGATTCTGGCCTTTGTCATTCCCAAGGAATACAAATCGACCGTGCAACTGATGCCGCCGGATTCACAAGCGGCCTCCTCAGCGGGGTGGATGGCCATGGTAGCGGGCGCGGCCATGCCTGCCGGTTTGGCCAGTGCGGCCAACGGCGTGCTCGGCAACCGAAGCCCCAATGCGATGTTCCTCGGGATCCTCAACAGTCGAACCGTTCAGGATGACCTGATCGACCGGTTTGATCTCCGCCGCGAATATAGCTTGAAGCGCTACGTGGACGCCCGCAAGAAGCTGGCTGCGCGCACCGCCATCGACGATGACAGGAAAACCGGCAACCTCAGCATTACCGTTGTGGACCACGACCCACAGCGCGCCCGTGACCTGGCCGCGGCCTATGTTGACGAACTGGACAAACTGGTTGCCAAGGTTAGCACTTCATCCGCCCGCCGCGAGCGCGTTTTTTTGGAAGAACGCCTGAAGAGCATCAAAGAGGAACTGGATGCTTCCTCGCGCAAACTGAGTCAGTTTTCCAGCCGGAATGCGACCTTCGACCCGCCGAGCGCCCAGGCAAAGTCCATGCTGGATTCGGTTGGCAAGCTGCAGGGAGAATTGACCGCGGCGGAAAGCGAATTGCGCGGCCTGGAGACTATCTACAGCGATGACAATGTGCGCGTGCGTGCGCTGCGGGCGCGCACGGAAGAGTTGCGCCGGCAACTGCGCAAGTTGAGCGGCGGCAGCAGCGAAAGCGCCGGCGAACTCAACTCCGGCGAATTGTATCCCTCAGTCCGCAAGTTGCCGTTGCTGGCAGCGGCCTATAGCGAACTTGTATCGCCGGACCAAGGTGCAGGAAACCGTGTTCGAAATCCTGACTAGGCAATACGAAGCTGCCAGGGTGCAGGAGGCGAAGGAAATTCCGACGGTTAAAGTGCTGGATGCAGCGGATGTGCCGGAGAAAAAGTCGTATCCGCCGCGGTTGCTGATCGTCATGCTTGGGCTGTTAGTATCCCTATCTGCCGGCGCAATGTTTATCTTCGGGCAAGCGTGGTATCGGAGCAAATCAGCAGTAGAAACGAGATTGCTGGTCGATTCTATTTTGCGCGAAATCACGACAAGTCTGAGGTTGGTGGCGGGACGTTTTCGGCGGGCGCCCGCAAATGGCTCTATCGGCATCAGCGAAAGCGAAGATTCACAGGAATAGGATTATGTCAGCAGCCTGTGAGTGGATTCCTTCCCGAAATACGCTGGTGCTTTCCTGGCTAGTGTCGTCCGTGTGTATTGGCTGCTTCGCGGCCATTTTTTTCTCGCAGGGCACGGCCGCGATTATCGCCGGTGCTTTCGCAGCACCGGCAATGCTTGTCGTCCTAGCGCGGTTGTGGTCTTTTGAACACTTGATGTTTGCGGCAATGGCCGGGCTGTCAAACTTGTTCATGCTGCATAAGGTCCTCGCCGTACACTTGCCGAACGGGCACAACCTTTTCAGTATTCGCGATGTTCTGCTGGCTGCTCTGCTTTTATTTGGGATATACAAAGGGCGTACAAGATTATCATACGTGGCGCGGCATCCGCTGGTGTGGCCTGGGATCGTCATTTCTGCATCACTACCATTCGCGAGCCTCATGGGTCTCATTCACGGCGCAAGACCTTTGAATGTAGCTCAGGAGCTATTCACACTTGCAATGTGGTTGCTTCCCATGGTCGTCGCTGCAAATATCCATGATTTAGAGTCGATTCGCCGAGCATTGAAATGGATGGTATGCATGGGTGTCATTATTGCTCTTGGCACCTCCCTGGAAATCGCTAGTCTAGGGAGGCTGCAGATAGTAAGTACCTTTAGACAAATGGCATTCTACGGCGCATTCTTGCGGGTATTTCCGGACGGATGGGTATTCATGGTCGTAGGTAGCTTTATACCACTGATATGCTTGCTCGCATGGAGGAGGCCATTAGCCGCGTGCGGAATCCTTGGCGTCATTATTACAGGAACCATACTCTCGCAGGGCCGCATGTCACTTTTCACCTTTGCGTTTGTGACGGTGATTGTGCTTCCACTAGTTGCGATAAGCAAGAACTCGAAATTGCTGGCCCGACGCGCTATTCTGCCTGCTGCGGTGATTTTATTTATTACTATCGGACTTGTCCTTGCTGCTGGTCAAGTAGCCGGTCTGTCTGACTGGTTCCTCAACCGATACGAAACGATCGAAAACGATGCGGGAGGCAGGATTTACGAGATCATAAAGGTCAGGGAGGCTTTTCTCGCGCACCCGCTGACCGGGCTAGGTCTAGGTGCCCAGTATCGCGATCCGCTCCCGGAAACGTATAGCCTGACCAATGTGATGGACATTAACGACGATGGCACTTTCTGTCACAACTTCATCGGATTTTGCGTCGTGAAATTAGGCTTGCCGGGTACGCTGGCGTTTCTATTTTTCAGCTTCGCAATATTAAACCGCGTTTTCAGGTACGCTCTTGGACGATGCGACGCAGGATTACGTTTATACGGCTTGGCGCTTTCCGGGGGGCTGCTCCAATTAGTGATTCTTGCGCAAGCCAGCAATGTTTTTGGAGATATCCGTCAATTGCCAGTCGCTGCCATTGCCACGGGCTTGCTGGTCGCATTTGAGCTGCTTCCCAGGCGACAAGAAACCGAAACGGGTGTTTCAGAGCGGGTTTCGGGATAAGCACCGAAATGCGAGTGCTTCATCGGCTACACAGATCGCTAGGAAGGTTTACCGACGGGCGAGGCATGGTTTCGGCGACGGCGACGTCGTTGCTGGCTCGGGGGGGTGGCGCGGCGACAACGCTGATCGCGATGCCGGTCGCTTTGCACTCGCTCGGTGAACATCGCTTCGGCGCTTTCTTGTTGTTGTTCGGCGTAATCAATTGGATCACACTGGGAAATTTCGGCGTGCATTCCGCGCTGGGAAGAGCGATTGCCTCCCGGACAATCGGCCCCGAAGAGACATCGACGATGCTTGGCGCGTCTCTAGCATACTCCGCGGTCACCACCGGGATAACGGCGCTGGCGGTAAGTATCGCGTTTATCGTGTGGATACGAACCGCAGGCGCCCGTCTTGATTTGCCGGTCGATGAGTTGCTGGTCGCCGGCTTTGCCATGATCGTGCTCGCCGGCCTGCAAATTATTTTTCAGACGTTCGAAGGCGTGCAGATCGGTCAGTTGAAGCTCTATGTCGTCAATCTTCTGAAGCTGCTCGGCAGCCTGTTCAGCTTCGCCTGCTTGATGATTTTGCCGCGCTTCTGGACATCGATGGTGGTGTTTGTGGTAGCGCTGAATGGTGGTCTTCTGCTGAGCAGCGTCGCCAACGCGGTCTATGTATTTCGGCAGGCCCGGCCGAAGTTTTCTAACATCCGGCAGGATTTTTCGCGCCTCAGCCGATTGGCGATTTCCGGTTTGGCATTTCTCGCCATCGGCATCGCTTCTTTATTCCAAACGCACCTGCCTGTGCTCAGCCTCGCTATGTTACGAGGGCCGGTGGCGGCCGTTGACTTTGGGTTGCTGGTCCGGTTGCTATTCGTCTTTGGGTCTGGATTAAGCATGATAACGGCCCCTCTGTGGCCGGCGATAGCGAGCGCTTGAGTCGCCGCGGACTATACCTGGATCCGAAAGAGCCTGCATCTATCGGGCCTGCTGGTTGTCGGCGCCGGCGTCGCGTCGTTCCTTGTACTGGCGCTATTTGGCGCCAAGGTCATTCACCTCTGGACCGGGCGCACGCTGGCCGAACCGGTAGCCTTCCAGGTTTTGTTTGGTATCTACTTCCTGCAAATGGCGTGGTCTCACTATTGGGGGGTGATCCTGATCGGTCTTGGCCGCGAGCGGCTGGTTTCCGCGGTGCTGATGATGGAAGGTGTGGTCATCATGATTCTGGGATCGCTTCTCGCTCGGCGATTCGGGCCCAGCGGCATGATTCTTGGCCTGGTGGTCGGCCTTGCCGTGGTGAGTGGCTGGTTTCTGCCGCTCGCCGCGCGCGGCGCTCTTAGGAACATTAGAGGCATCAGCCATGCTCCGAGCGCTACGAAGTCCATGGCCTTGCGCGTGGCCGAGGCAGACGGGCGTGAATAATTCCTGCCATGGACCTGATTTATTTTGATCCCGAGTGTACCGGCTATCATCCCGGCCACATCAAGATTTTCGTAGACCGCGCCTCCTCAGACGAGCGGATTTCATCCCTGCATTTCGTCTTGGCTCCCAACTTTCGCGATTACGATATGCTGAACATACTCGACACGATCCAAACCCAGCCGAAGCTCTCGTTCGAGTATTGCCGGCAGAGCGTGGCGGATGCCTGCTCACCGACATCAAATTTGCGGGCAAGGGCAAGGGGGTTGGTGCGGTGGTCCGAAATGCGGAACATTTTGCGCCAACGGCCCGGTGCGGTTCTTTTCGACAGTCTTTTCGATACCACCCTGATCGGCGCCGCTCTCGATCGTCGGTCCACGCCGGGTCGTGTCACCGGCATCGTGATGTTCTGTTCGCCGGCGCTCCTCAGCGCCGACTGGAACGAACGCTGGAAGCTTCGCACCGTCTACTGGTTGGCGAGACGGCGGGAGATCCCGGTCGTGCTTTCGTTTGATAAGAACTTCGTGGAGAATGGTCCGCGCTCGATCGTGCGCAACTGGCGTTGGATTCCCGATCCTTTGCCGGTAACCGCGCAACAGTTTCAACGTCTGGCTTCCGCTCCTCCTCCGCCGGCCAGGGATCGAGTGGAGTTTCTTCTGTTTGGTTCGCTCGGCCGCCGCAAGGGCCTGTTCGCCACGTTGGATGCACTCGAACGGCTTGATCCGGCAACCGCGCGCCAGGTGCGTGTCCGCATCTTAGGCAAATTGAGCGAAGGGGACGCGTCCGAGCTTGACTGCTTGCGCCGGACGGTCACGCGCATACAATCGGAAGGAATTGTCGATCTTCAATTTGACGACCGTTTCGTGACCGAAGACGAGTTGATTGACAGGCTGATTGAGTGTGACGTTGTGCTCGCTCCCTACTTGCATCACCCTGGGTTCAGCAGCGTAATCTTTTGGGCGGCAGCCGCGGGACGACCGGTCATTACTCAGAACACCGGCTGGATCGCTTTGGATGTCGGCTCCAATCAACTCGGGATCCTATGTGACCCCAGTCGGGTGGAAGACCTTGCTGCCGCATTTAGCAAGATGGTGATGCAGGATAGGCTTGCGGCCTGGCCGGCCAGCCGGCTCAGAAAATTCGTCGCCGCGCACTCTCCAGACCGGTTTTACGCTTCCATTGTAGAGAACATTGACGCAATCGATTGCCAATAGTCCCTTATCGGGACTGCCAAGAAAACCGCGACCAGAGAACCATCGCACAAAAATGATGTCCCACCCGCTCGTCAGCATCGTCACCCCCTCGTTTAACCAGGCGAGGTTTATTGAGGAGACGCTCAGGTCGGTAGAGCTACAGCAATATCGCCCTATTCACCAGATCGTGATTGATGGCGCATCGACGGACGGAACCGTGCAATTACTGAAACAGTGGGAAGCGAAAGATCACGGACCGGGGTACTCGTTTGAATGGATATCGGAGCGCGACCGCGGACATGCCGACGCGCTGAACAAGGGCTTCGAGCGTGTAAGAGGTGAAATTGTCGGGTGGCTTAACTCGGACGACCTCTACTTCGACCGGCAGGTGATCAGTACCTCCGTGGCCGCTCTGCAAAAGCACCCGGATGTGGATGTTGTCCACGGCGAAGTGGCGTTGATCTCGGAGAACAGCGGCTTGCAAATGATCTGGTGTTTCCCGAAGTTTGACTATGGGCGAGCTTTGCGAGGATACATCATTCCTCAGCCAACCGTTTTTTTCCGCCGTTCGGTAACCGACAAACACCGCCTGGATCCCGCGCTTAAGGTTGCCATCGATCACATCTACTGGCTGCAAATCGGAAGGGAGCACAAATTCCTGAAGATTAGCCGGATTCAGGCCGCCGACCGCGATCACAAGGCGCGCATCACGCAGGTCAGTAACAATCTGTTGACGAACAAGGCTCGGACGATGTGCGTGGCTTACGGGGCCAAAGAAAAGCTGAACTCTTTCGAGTTATTCCAGGACCGCGCGTGGAAAGCACTTCTGCGGATCAGGGGCTCAATCTATGTGCTCGCGCTGCTGGCACAACCGAGGTCGCCTGAAAAGTATGCGTTCCCCTGCTGGATCGACAGCGCTTCCAATCTCCTGAAGCGGCAACTGACGATGCGGATCAACCGGAGAATCGACCTGGGTCCACGTCCTCACGCTGCGAGCGAATCTTATGTCGCGGACTAAGATCCCATTGCCTTCTGATCTTTATCAACAGTCATGAACGTTTGCCAAGTCTCCTGTCGCATGAACATTGACGACAGTCGTCAATCCCGGGTTCGCGATGCGATTATTGCCTCTGGCGCACACGTCGTGTCGATCATGACGATGCCGCGAGGCACGTCATATCGATGGGGGCATGATGACTGCTCCTGCATTATTCTTCCCCGTACCCCCGAGATATTTCACAAGAATACAATTTCGCATCTGGTTCCCGCATTGTGGCGGCGTTTTCACAACTTCGTGAAGGCCTTCGTCGCCGCGGTCCGGAGCCGGCCCGATGCCGTCCACTGCATTGAACCGGATTCGTGGTTCATCGGTATGTTCATAAAGCGCTTCTACGGGGCTGCTTTCATTGTCGATTTCGAGGAGATGTACGAAGAGCGAGGGCGCGTCCTGCCGGGGTTCTTGCGTGCCGGATTCAAGTACCTCCTGCGGGGCTGCGAGCGTATTGCCTTCCGATACGCCGATGCGGTCATCCATGTGAGCGAGAACCGCAAGGCCGCATACGCCGCGATGCCCTCCAAACGAATTCTCGTAGTCTCACACTATGCCAATCCGAAGGACTTTGAAGCATCGGCGGAGTTGAGGCCGCCCGAATTGCAGGGCAAATTTATCGCGCTGCATGCGGGGGCACTTAGGGCTGACTATGCTGGTCGCGAGTTGTTACTCGCTCTGCGTGAGGCCTCGGCCAGCGTGCCCAGGCTAGTCTGTGTCGCGTTGGGAGGTATCGCTCACCACGATCCCGCGTATGCAAACCTGGCGCAGGAAATGGTAGAGTCGGGCACCCTCGTTTTGAAGCCCCACGTTTCTTTTGCTGAGGTCGTCCGGTACATGAAGATATCTGATATTGGACTAAGTCTGGTTCTTCCGGCCGACCGCAACCTGCAACTAGCATTTCCTCGCAAACTGTTTGAATATCTAGCGGCCGGTCTGCCGGTAATAGGTTCCGATGTGCCCGATATCCGCGACGCTGTGGAGCGCTGTGGTTGCGGCTTGCTGGTTGATGCGCGGGTACCGCAACAGATTGCCGCCGCGATTATCAAACTTGCCGAAAATGAGGCTCTTCGTAAAGCCATGGCCGATAACGCTGCCAAAACGGCTTGCGAGGTGTATGACTGGCAGGCCCAGGCCGAGAAAGTCAGCACGTTTTACCGCGAACTGGCGTTGAGTAGATCCCGGTCATGCCGGAGCTGTGAGTGCAAAGTGTCCAACCAATGAAGATACTTACAGTTTTTGGAACTAGGCCTGAGGCTATTAAGCTGTGTCCCATTGTGCAGGAGTTACAACTCCAAGCTAGCCAGGGCGATGTTGGCGATTATGGGCTCCGCTCGTTGGTATGCGTGACGGCTCAGCATCGCGACCTGCTGGATCAGGTGCTCACGGTTTTTGGCGTGCAGCCCGATTTTGATCTGAATCTCATGGAGGCCGACCAGACGCTCGCTCAAATTGCAGCGGGTGTATTCGAAGGTCTTGATAGGATCCTCAGTGCTGAAAAGCCCGACAGGGTCATAGTGCAAGGTGATACCACCTCTGCTGCCATTGCCGCCATCGCCGCATACTACGCGGGAATTCAGGTCGCCCATGTAGAGGCGGGGCTGCGTACCGGAGATAAGTGGAGCCCGTTTCCGGAAGAGCTAAACCGCCGCTTGGTGGGCGTCACGGCTGACCTCCACTTGGCGCCGACCGCTGCTGCCTGCGAAAACCTGCTGCGCGAAGGTATCGATCGTGCCCGCATTGTGATTTCCGGCAATCCGGTGATCGACGCGCTGCTGTGGGCCGAGCGCCAGAAGCGTAGCGACCGCGTATGTAACCTGCTGGCCGCCTGTGGCAGACAATCGCGCATACTGTTGGTCACCGCTCACAGGCGTGAAAATTTCGGCGCTCCTCTGCGGCAGGTTTGCATTGCGTTGCGCACCCTTGCCCGGCAGTTTGCTGCAGATGTGCACATCGTGTATCCGGTCCATCCCAATCCCAATGTGCGCTCAGTGGTTTATCAGGAGCTGGGTGGCGTGGCCGGCGTGCACTTGATCGAACCACTGGATTATCTAGACCTGGTACACCTCATGAAACAGTGTTACCTGGTGCTCACGGACTCCGGGGGGCTTCAGGAAGAAGCTCCATCACTAGGCAAGCCGGTGCTGGTGCTGCGCGAGGTTACCGAACGGGAGGAAGCCGTTGCCGCAGGCACGGTACGGCTGGTCGGTACCGGCACGGATCGCATCGTCGCCGAAGCCTCGTCTCTGCTTACCGATGATTGCGAATATCGTTGTATGGCGGAGGCTGTTAATCCCTACGGTGACGGTTTGGCTCGCCGCCGAATCGTTGCCGCGCTTCTTGGGCAGCCCTACCAGGAGTTCACGCCACAACCGCTTCCTAAGCAGGGCTCGCAAAGTTCAGCACTCTTGCCCGGCGCTGGGAGCAGGTACTCGCCACGGTTATCGAACGCCGGGCGGGCCGCTTCCGCAATCTTGACCAGGCGCCGGCAATGACCCGCGAAGAAGCGGAATCGCAAGATGAATACCTTGTCGAGTCCAACCCGGAGTAGTGAAGTGGACGCTGGAACGCAAAGGGAAAGCTGTTCCTTTTGTCAAATTCTGGGAGTTTCTTTTTTTCTGGGTGATGCGGCTGCTGCTGTCCGAAGAATGAACAACGGCGGACTTCTCGTGGCGCCGGCAGCGCCCGCTCTCGCCGAGCTTGCTACGAATTCCGGCTATCGTGAAGCTTTGCAGAGCGCCGACGTCGCCATTGCCGATAGCGGGTTTATGGTGCTGGTTTGGAACTTGCTGGAGCGAGGTGAGCTCCACAAGTTGTCCGGTCTTGAATATTTGCGCGAACTGCTGAAAGGGCCCGACCTTCGCCAGCCGCACCAGGCCTTCTGGATTATGAGCAGCGCGGCCAGCGCCGAGCGCAACCTTCGATGGTTGGCCGGGCAGGGAATCGAAGTTGGTTCAGATGACACCTACATTGCGCCCATGTACCGTGGGGAGATTTTTGACCGGACTCTGCTGGAGATTCTGCGCCGCCGCAGGCCACGGCATCTGATCGTAACTATCGGCGGCGGAGCGCAGGAGAGGCTTGGGCTCTACTTGCGGCGGAACCTCGGCTATGTTCCAGCGATCCATTGCATTGGCGCCGCAATCTCATTTCTCAGTGGCGATCAGGTTAGGATCCCAGCCTGGGCTGATAGGGCGTACCTGGGTTGGCTCTTCCGATGTATTTCCCATCCCGGTAGATATGTTCCGCGATATTGGCGGGCCGGGAAGCTTTTCACATTGCTGTGCAAGTACCGCAGCCGCTCCCCCGTCGATAAATTCTCGCCCGCCTGAGTCGAGAACGAGCGAATGACTCACAGGGCGATTACAGATGTACCGCAAACCATGGGCACGCGCGGAACAAGTCTGCTGGCTGCATTTACCGAGCGCACTCCGAAGAAACCGGGGTGCAAATCGCAACCGTAATGGTCTGTGTGTAGGGACGGTTCGTCGAAGTGGTTGACAGTACGGACTACGAACTCTCAGGGAAAGGGACTGAATAGACTTATGATGGTTCACACGGATAGGGAGGTACCCGAGGCGGCTGCCAACTCCGGATCGATGGAAAATGTGAACGTCGGGCTTTTGTTTGACTCGGACGGAGAGCTGGAAACGAGCCCTATATACCTCCCGCGTCACTTCCAAATCGGCATCCCGCGAGAGTCGATTACCCCTACTCAACTCCTTATCAAGCGTGTCATCGACATAGTAGGATCCCTATTTGCTTTTGTTCTGCTATGGCCCATTGCTCCCATTATTGCGATTGCCGTAAAGTTGGATTCTTCCGGACCGGTATTTTACCGGCAGCCGCGAGTCGGCAAAAACGGCAAGATATTCGTGCTGTACAAGTTTCGCACGATGATCGAGAATGCCGATAACTTACTGGAAGAGCTGCGGCCCATGAACGAACGAAGCGGACTGCTCTTCAAGATGGCCAACGATCCCCGGATGACCGGAATTGGCAAATTTCTTCGCCGGTATAGCCTTGATGAATTGCCGCAGTTCTGGAACGTACTAAAAGGCGAAATGTCGCTGGTGGGTCCACGGCCTCCCCTTGTCAGCGAATACGAACAATACCATGGGGAGTACTTCCGCCGGTTGCATGTAGTTCCCGGCATCACGGGCTTGTGGCAGGTCCATGCTCGTCGTAATCCGTCGGCGGAGGCCTATCTGGCGCTGGACCTCAGGTACATAAACAATTGGAGCCTTGGGCTTGACCTGCTGATTCTGCTGCATACGGTCGCGGTGGTTGCGGCGGGCACGGGTCAGTGACGCTTCCAAACCCAAGCGTTGCAACGTCGTTGAGCTGCGGCGTTGGGTGGCAGCAGCAGTGTTTGCGAGGCGATGATTCATGGATGTTTCGATATTGAATTGGGCTCAGTGATGAAGGGAGCAGCTAATCAAGAAAATGAGTACCACTCTCAAACATTTGATAAGAGAGACACTGAAAACATTTGATATTGGCATAACGAGTTACACCAGGCTTGATTGGCTTACTGCAATGGGCAACAGCGCCTGTAGTGAGATTGAGCTACTGTTGGAACTAAGACTGCCATGCCAAGATTCTTCGGGGCTATTAAGAACCTTGCGTAATTCTAGATCGCAATTGCGACAGGACCTGTTTGTTTTATCCGAGTTGGATTTCAAGAGAAGCGGTTTTTTTGTCGAGTTTGGGGCGACAGACGGTATAGATCTGAGCAATACATACCTCTTGGAGAAAGAATTCGGATGGAATGGAATCCTTGCCGAACCCGCGAAACGTTGGCACAAGGATTTGAGAAACAATCGAAATAGCTGCATCGAAACAGATTGTGTATGGCGCGACTCAAATTCAATTCTGACTTTTAATGAAGTAAATAGTGCGGAGCTTTCGACGATTGCCTCGTATAGCTCATCGGATGTTCATCGTCAGACAAGAAAACACGGTAACGCATATGACGTTAAGACCACCTCTCTTGAAGATTTACTCGAAAAACACCATGCACCTAAAAGGATCGATTACCTCTCGATCGACACAGAGGGTAGTGAATACGAAATCCTTAGTGCATTTAATTTCGATAAGTATCAAATCAAAATAATCACCTGCGAACACAATTTCACACCCACAAGAGAAAAGGTGTTCTCGCTATTGACACGGAATGGCTATGTTCGAAAATTCATGAAGTTCTCGCGGTTTGACGATTGGTACGTGAGAACTGACTAGATTCTAGATATCTTGTAAAACCGATTGCAGAGTTGCGCAGAGTCCGCGGGACAATGGCGAGCCCGGGGCCGTTCGGTCGAAGAATTGGTGGCACTGGTAGAGGGAGGAAACCGTGAAACTTGACACTCTATTGAATTTCTCAAAGCGTTCTGACGAAGAGATCTCCCTTCTCAGCGTCATCTCTTTTCTGCTCTGGATGGTTCTTTGTGTCAGCACGGTCGAAGGAATCGTCGCCTGCGCATATAGTAGATTTCTTGATTCGGATATATTGTGGGCTACGGTTGTGGTGGATCTGATTGTTATGGGGGTGCTGATAGCTTGCGCTATCGCAGCATCTTTTGTGGTGGGTGTGTGGCGGTCTGCGTTGGCGGCATGGTTCATTTTTTCCGTCGCACTGGTTACCGCCTGGCTGCGGTTTGGTTTGCCGGGGGTGAGCCGGTTCGTCGCCGTGTTGCTGTCGCTGAGTATAGGGGTTGCCACCAACCGGTGGATTCGTTCTAAACGCTCGACTATATTGAGCTATCAAAAGCGAACATTGCCGTGGATCGTTCTGGGGGTTGTAGCTCTTGGTGCGGGTGTGAGGTCGTGGGAATACCTTCACGAGGCTAACCTATTGCGCTCGCTTCCTCCAGTCGATGGAAGTAAACCGAATATTCTTCTTATTGTCGTTGACACTCTGCGCGCCGACCACCTGTCGGCCTATGGATACTCACGTGATACGAGTCCCAACCTGTCTCACATAGCAGAGCAGGGAGTCATGTTCGACAATGCCATAGCCTCGGCCTCCTGGACGGTCCCCTCCCATGCCTCGATGTTGACTGGACTCTACCCACATGACCACCGCACAGACAAGGATGACGCTATTCTGGCTGATAACTGGCCGACGATCGGAGAGGTGTTCTTAAGCGAAGGTTACCGGACGGCGGCATTTTCCGCGAATGTTAATAACTTCGACCGAAAGCACGGACTGGCGCGCGGCTTTGCGCACTTTGAAGATTACTGGGGCGCCAATTACACGGCAATTTTTACTCGTGTCGTCCTCGGATGGAGAATTAAGTTCTGGATGCACCATTTCGGGGTCTTGCCTTTATTCGGTCGTCAGCATGTCGAAGGGATTAACCGGCGCGCATTGACTTGGATCGACAGAGAGAAGCGTCCTTTCTTCGTCATGTTGAACTACATTGACGTGCACGATCCTTATCTGCCTCCCGAACCATACCGGCATGCCTTTACAAAAGAAAAGAATCCCGGTGGTGTAATCAGTGTGTCGTTTGATCAAGTGCAAATGCCGGATGCGAGAACCTTGGCAGCCGAGGTTGCAGCCTACGACGGCTGCATCCGCTATGTGGACGATCATATTGAGAATCTTTTGAGCGAGCTGAAAAAGCGTGGGGTGCTGGATCACACCATCGTCGTCATCACGAGCGATCATGGGGAAGCATTTGGCGAGCACAATCTGGTGGGCCACAAGATTAGCCTATACCGTGAAGCCATCCACGTTCCGCTGATCGTCTGGAATCCGAAGACAATTCCGGCAGGCAGGCACGTGCGCCGCCCCGTTAGCTTGGTCGACATTCCGCGAACCTTGATTTCCTTGGCCGACCCGGCTTATCACGGCTCTTTTCCGGGCCGCTCTTTGCAGGAATTGTGGGCTGGCAACGGATCTGAAAGCGATTGGCCTGATCCCTCTCGGAATTGGCCAGGTACGGTTTCTCGCCAACCTTCCCAAATTACTATGGGCCGGTTCGCTCTGTGATCGGCCCCGAGTATCAGTACATTAGTCAAAAGGGACAAGATGTGCTGTACAACTGGAAGAACGATCCCCAGGAACTTCACGATCTCAGCTTGGCCGAGCCGGATATTTGCGCCTCCATGCGCGCAAAAACAAACCGGAGCTTCCTTTGGCAGCTTCCAAAAAAAGTGAATAACCTGAAGGGAAGATGTGGATGAGACTTCAACTGTTGGCGCTGTTTTATGTCGGCCCCGACCAGATCATGCCGCTCCAGACGACTCTGGCCGCGGCCATTGCATTTCTGCTGATCTTCTGGAATAAGGTGCGAGTACTGCTTGCGCGCGCTTGGTATCGGTTACGCAACGGACGCGAGGAAAATTGTGCGGACTATCAGGCGCGGCCCGACCCGCCTGCGGCTTCCCACAAGTAGAGGTGCGGCGCCTGGTGAAGGTAAACGGTGAGTTTATTCTCGTCCATGTGGCCACCCCGCTCGGCATCTGTGAACAGCGCGATCCAAAAGGTTTGTACGCCAAGGCGCGCCGGCGTGAGTTCAAGTTCGCCTTCCTTGCTAAACAAGTTTTCTGGAGAGAGTGCATCGAGAGCTCCGATGTATGAATAGGGCATGAAGAAAAGAGTCTTGGTGCTTGGGCTCGATGGCGTAGAACCCACGATTGTGGATTCCATGCTTGCGCGCAATGAGCTGCCCAACCTTGAGAAGCTGCGTAAGACTGGCTGTTATCTGCGGGTGCAGACCACGTATCCGGCGCAGACTCCGGTAGCATGGTCATCATTCGCCACCGGCACGAATCCCGGGGGCCATGGCATCTTCGACTTCATCAGCCGCGACCCGCAAACCAATCGGCCGGATCTTGCTCTCACCCGTTTCGAGCGGCCGAAGAATATTTTCAGCCAGCCGCGTATCGTCAATCGTCGTCGCGGCATCCCCGTTTGGGAAGTGCTAGCCAACGTCGGCGTGCCGAGCACGGTGCTGCGGTTTCCTTGTACTTTTCCGCCGGATGCCAGCGGCGCCAGAATTCTTGCCGGCGTCGGGGTTCCGGACCTCCGCGGCGGCCAGGGAACGGGAACCTTCTACACTCAGGAGAGGACGGCTCAGGCGCGAGGATATGAGCGCCTCATCTACCTGGAATCCGGGCACGATCTCAAGTCGTCCGTGATCGGACCTCGTAATACAAGGGCCGCACAAGGCTCGGATCTCACCAGCGAACTGCGGGTACGCGTCGATCCAAAGAGCAGGAGTCTGCGTTTCGAAACCGGCGGCCCGCCCGCGATTGCGATCCCGGAACGAACCTGGGGACCGTGGACGCGGGTTAATTTTAAGGTCTCAATGTTGCAGACGGTCAGCGGTATCGTCCGTTTTTTCGTCTGCCAGGTATCGCCTCGGGTCGAGTTCTACGCCTCTCCAGTCAACTTCGATCCGGCTTCGCCTCTGTTTCCGATATCTGCCCCCCCGGGCTACGCCAAAGATCTGGCCGATCAACTTGGACTCTTTTCAACCCTCGGAATGGCGGAGGACCACAACGGGCTTGATAACGGCCGACTGGACGAAGCGGCATTCCTGACGCAGTGCGAACTCGTGTTTCGAGAGCGTGAGCGGATGATGTCGCGCGAGCTCGAACGCTGTGACGACGGGCTCTTTTTCGTTTTGTTCGATACGCCGGATCGCATCCAGCACATGTTCTGGCGATGCCGCGACCGCGAGCATCCCTGTTTCGATCCGGAATTGGCGGCGCAGTTCGGTGACTCGATCGAGCAGTGCTATCGTCGCTGCGACCGGCTGGTGGGGACCCTGATCGAAAACCATGACGAGAACACCCTGATTATCGTCCTTTCAGACCATGGTTGCGGCCCCTTTCGCCGTTCCGTCGATATTAATTCCTGGCTCTGGCAGCACGGCCTGCTCGCCCTGCAAGGAAATAAGAAGCCGAGCGGCGAAGTGGAAAACTCTGCCATCGATTGGTCGAAAACGTATGCTTACGCGATCGGACTGGGTGGCATCTACCTGAACCTGCGAGGGCGCGAACGCACCGGAATCTTGACCGAGGGATCCGAGTCGCAGCGGGTGCGGAAGGCGATCGAGACAGGATTGGCCGCGGTCATCGATCCCGACACTCGTCTCTCCGCCGTTGCCAGCGTGATGCGGCGGGAACGAATCTATTCGGGGCCGTATGTCGATGAGGCACCCGACCTGTTAGTGAACTTCCGTCCCGGATTCAGGGTCTCCTGGCAGAGTTCGCTCGGCGGCTTCGCCGATCATACCTTCGAAGACAATACTCGACGCTGGAGCGGAGACCATCTCGTTGACCCGGCGAGCGTTCCGGGAATACTTTTTATGAACCGTCCATCCCGCCAAGTCCAGCCGCAAATGATCGATCTGGCGCCGACGATTTTGCGGCATTTAGGAGTTGCTCCACATCCTCTGATGGAGGGTGCATCGCTGATCTGAGCGTGCCGCCGAGGCACATTCTGGGTTTGCGCCGGTGGCGCTTTTCCGCTTTTGACTTGCTGCTTGCCGTTTCACGGGAAGATTGAATGAAGATTTGCGTGCTTGGATTGGACTGCGCCGCTCCCGACATTATTTTTCAGGACGAGCGACTGGTCAACATCCGCCGGCTCATGGACCTCGGCGTCTACGGGCGATTGCAAAGCGTTGTTCCTCCCATCACGGTTCCCGCCTGGATGTGCATGGCCACCAGCCAGGACCCGGGTTCACTCGGTCTCTACGGTTTCCGCAACCGCGCCGATCACTCCTACGAGCACTTGCGCTTTGCCAACTCGACGTCCATCAAAGCCTTGGCGATTTGGGACCATCTGGCGCGCCAGGGTAAGAAGTCGATTATTATTGGCGTGCCGCCGAACTTTCCGCCCCGCCGCGTCAACGGCATCAGCATCGGCTGCTTCCTGACGCCGGCTCCGGCGCGGGACGAGTTTGTCTATCCTCCGGCCTTCAAGGCAAAGATTACTGAGCTGGTCGGCGAATATCCGGTCGATGTCAAAAATTTTCGCACCGAACGCAAGGATTGGCTGCGAGACCAGATTTTTGCCATGAGCCGCAAGCAGTGGAAGGTTGTGCACTGGCTGTTGCAAGAGCAGGAGTGGGACTATTTCCACTTCGTGGATATCGGCCTCGATCGCGTGCACCATGGCTTTTGGGATTGCTTCGACAAGCAGCACATTAACTACCAGGCCAGAAATCCTTACGAGAACGTGATCCCGGACTACTACCTGTGGCTCGACGAGCAAATCGGACGGGTCATGGAGTCGCTCGGCGACGATACCGCTCTTCTCATTTTTTCCGATCACGGGGCGCAGAAACTCGACGGCGGCTTCGCCGTCAATCAGTGGCTCATCGAGCAGGGCATGCTAGTGCTGAACCGTCAGCCGGAAGCCATTACTCCCTTCAACCAACTCGACGTGAACTGGGCAAAGACTCTTGCCTGGAGCGAAGGCGGATACTATGCTCGCATCTTTCTCAATGTTCAAGGACGCGAGCCCCAGGGCGTCATTCCGGCGGGCGAATACGAATCGTTTCGCAACCAGCTCAAAATGAAGTTGGAGGCGATCAAGGACGACGGCGGCCGGCCGATGAATTCACCGGTCTTTAAACCGGACGAGATCTATCAGCGGGTGAGAAACATAGCCCCCGACCTGATCGTCTACTTCGGGGGGCTCTCCTGGCGTTCAATCGGCACCGTCGGTCATGCCGGCAATTACTTGCGCGAGAACGACAGCGGGCCCGATGCCTGTAACCATTCGCAATTCGGCATGTTCACCCTGGCTTCTCCCAACTGGCCGGTTCAAGGTGAGTGCGAAGGAGTCGGCCTTTTGGATTTGGCGCCGACCCTGATGGACCTGGCGGGCTTTGCCATACCCGAATCCATGCAGGGAAAATCCCTGCTGTCGCGCGTACAGAAACTGGGCTCAGGCCTGCGAGTCGAAAGCGGAGAAGCCGAGAAGGCCATTCATGATCGCCTCGCCGGGTTGGGATATATATAGGTTCCACTCGCGTGCATCTCCTCGCTGCCAAGTCGCGCCGGATGGGCGCCGTCGTGGGACTTTGCACGGTACTTTAGTGTGTGGCCGGCCGTAACGTCCGGAGGACTGATTCCCATATCAGGAACTTCTTGTACTCTGGATTCGAATGTGGTACTTTCCCCTCGGAATGCCCCCAAAAAACGTTCCGATCAGTACCTATGCTGTGGTATTTCCTTAGCAATAGGGCTCTGCGTCATTTGCGATGAGTTGTCGTTTGTATTCGCAATTTCATTAGTCACGGGAGACTGAAGTAGTCAGCCTTTGTCTGTCAAAACCAATCTGGGCTTTGTGCTGTACATAAGGAGACTCGTAATGCGTCAACTCTTGTCTTTAGTCGTACTCGTCTTTATGGTCATGTCATGTTGGGCGCAGGTGTCCCCCAATGCGATTACCGCGACGGTGCCTCCGCTGATCAAAGTCAGCGGCACGATTAGCGGCGACAGCGGCAGTACGGTGGGCGTGACCTTTGCGCTGTATGCGGAGCAGACAGGCGGGGCGCCGCTGTGGCTGGAGACGCAGAATGTCGCGCTCAACGCGAACGGTCGCTACACGATCTATCTCGGCGCGAATCATGCCAATGGGGTGCCGCTGGATTTGTTTGCCTCCGGCGAGGCGCGTTGGTTGGGGGTGCAGCCGGAAGGCCAGGCGGAGCAGGCGCGGGTACAGTTGGTGAGCGTGCCCTACGCGATGACTGCGGGCGATGCGCAAACGCTGGGCGGGCAGCCGCTCTCGGCGTTCGTGATGGCGTCGTCGGCGAATGGAAGCGCCACGACAGCGAGCAGCGCAGCAACAACGGCTGCTGCCTCTGGCGGCATTGTGGCCTTGGCCACACCGCAGACCGGTGGCAGCGTGACCACCTCCGGCGGCACGACCAACTACCTGGCGAAATTCACCTCGGCGACCGATGTCGAGAACTCGTCGCTGGTGTATGACTCGGGCACAGCCGTGGGCATCGGCACGACGGCTCCGGCGGCGACCTTGCACGTGGTCTCGACGAGCACTTCGGCGGGGTTTGTGGATGTCTACAGCAACACCCTGAACGCGGTGATGTTTGCGACGCGGGCGGCGCGCGGGACGCCGGCGGCTCCGGCGGTGGTGCAGGCGGGCGACATCATCGGCGGCTTCACCGGCAGAGGCTGGACGGGTCCGGTGTCGGGCAGTACGGGAGGCTTTTCCGGCGGTCGCGGGGCGCTGATCATCCACGCCAACGAAACCTGGTCGACGACGGCGCAGAGCACCTACATGCAGTTCAATACCACGGCGTTGGGCGCGGCCGCGCAGTCGGAGCGGATGCGCCTCGACAACGCCGGCAATCTAGGCATTGGGACTTCGAACCCGGGCGGGACGCCGCCGAGTCCGTTGCCCGCGCCGGTGACGCTGGAGGTGAACGGCAACGTCAAGCTCACGGCGGGCAGCGGCGGCGGCGTGACGTTCCAGGACGGCACTAAACAATCGACGGCTTTCACCGGCACGAACGGAGGGGTTTACACGGCTGGCACCGGCCTGAACCTGGTCGGCAGCCAGTTCAGCGTGAACTTCGGGTCGGTTCAGGCGCCGATCAACCAGAGCTGTCCGGCGGGATCGTTCATTAGCTCGATCAATGTGAGTGGCACGGCGAACTGCACGACCGTAGGCACGTTTGCCACCCTGGGCAGCAACAACTTCGCTGGCACCGAGACGGTGGCGGGAGTGGTCGATGTGTCTGACAACGGCACGTTTAGTGCGGCTAGCGTGGACGTCCTGTCTGAGCACACGATTCACGGCGAGACGAACCGCGCCGGAGCCGTCTGGACGAGCCAGGATGTTAACACTTTCTTTCCGAACACTCCTGCCGCTGTTTTCGGCATATCGAACGATCAAACCGTGGACGCCTTTTCCGTTGGCGTAAAAGGTATTACTGTGGGTCCGTGGGGAACCGGCGTGAGCGGAACAGCGCTGGATAATACGCCTGGTTCAGACGATAGTCCCACAGCCGTGAGCGGGCGGACCTTCAGTAGTGCCAGCGGCGCCAACGGCGTGGTGGCGAAGATCCTTGGCCCCACCACCTCCACAAGTTACAGCACGGCGGCGTCCGGCAACGCGCTATTTGCGGAGGCGGTCAGCTCAAATGCGTCTGCCGGCATGTTCGTCAACGATAATGGATACAACAGCGGCAGCGGAAGTTTGATAAAAGGTTATTTTTGCAGTAACACGCCGACTGCGCCTCCAAGCGGTGGTTGGCAATCATGGCATGACTGCCCAAGCAGCCAGCGCAGTATGGTGTTCCAAGTGGACTTCGGCGGCCACGTGTACGGGAATGGTGTACGCACATGGTATCCGAACTCCGGTACAGGTACGGGACTGAACCTGTTGGCTGTGTTGTCGGCTTCGTCAGGCTCGCCAAGCACTGTGGTGGTGAGTACACCGTCAACTTCCACTTCAAGCACGAACGGAATCATTGGCGTGGTGACCGGTGGGGCGGGCACTACCGGCAATGCCACCATCGCCATCGAGGGCACGGTAAAGTGCTACTTCGATAACGCGGCGACCGCTGGGGACATCGTCGTGGCCAGCCCGAACACGGCCGGCTATTGTTACGATGCCGGCTATGGGCCGTCGTATCAAGGTAGCTATGGGCAGGTGTTGGGTTGGGTGCAAACGAGCGGCTCGGCAGGGCTGAACCTGATTAACCTGTTCGGTCCGGCCAGCATGTTGAGTGCATCTGGCAGCGGCAGTGGCGGCGGTAGTGGCACGATTACCGGCGTAACGGCCGGAACGGGCCTGACTGGCGGCGGCACAAGCGGCACGGTGACGCTGAACGTTAACTTCACCCAGGTGCAACCGATCTTAACCGGGCTTTCGACCGGCGCATCCTGCGGAACGAATCAGTTTGTAACCACCGTCAACAGCAACGGCACAGTGAAATGCGGTACCACGAGCACGGTTGCGTCGGGAGCCCTGATTTTGACTCCGGCGGCCAGGTGACGGGCGATGTTTCGGTCGTTCCTCCGACCACGGGAGCAGGCCTCTATGCCTTGAGCGTCACGCAAAACCAACAAGGTGCGGCTCCGCCGCCCAAGAACTCGACTGCGGCATGGATGGCGACCGTCCCGGCGGCCATCGTGGGCACGGCTACCGACAACAGCGGTAATGTAGCGGTGGGCGTCCTCGGTCAGGCTACCGGCGCGGGTGATCTCGCAATGGTTGCCACGTCGGTCGGCGAGGAGGCGCCAACGATGTTTGTTTGGAACCAGAACACCACTGCGGGCATGACCGACAACAACACTCCCGAGGCACTCGATGTAGAGACGAGTGCCCAGTACGGCAAGGTGTTGGAGGTAAAATCGGACGCAAGTGCGGGTGCGGCTTCGTGTTCGGGCAGCAACTGTAACGACCTCGAGGTGATCAGAGCGAAAGCCGTGGCCACTTCGGGCGCGGTTACGCTCTTCTATGGAGAAGCGCAGAGTCCGGCTGCCCAGGGTATCAGTTTGAATTTCGACACTGCACTAAATACCAGTTGCTCGACGTCAGGCAGCCAGTGCGGTTCGGTGTTCAATGCCAACGTGAACGGGGTGGGTTATTTCAGCATTGATGGCGGACTCAACCTCAGCACGCCCGGTAATATAAGTGCCAACAACGCCAACTTCAGTGGCAGCCTCAGTGCCGGCAGCCTCGGTCTCTCCACCGCGACCATTACCAGTCTGACTGTCCCCGGGGGAATATCGACCAATAACATCGGGATCATCGGCAGCGAGGGTTCGACGATGACGATACAGGCGGGCACCACCATTTTCGGCGGCGAGGTGAACATACCTAGCGGCATGTTGACCGTCAGCGGCACTGGAAGCTTTGGCGGGCCTTTGACTGCTTCCAACGGGTTAAATGTCAGCGGCGGGGGCGGCGTGACCATTGGCAACGGTGGTTTGACCGTGAATAGCTCCGGCCAAGCCGCTACTTTTAACGGTGGCGTCAACGTCAATGGCAGTTTCTACGCCAATACGCTGGCGAAGGGTTCAGGCTCGTTCAAGATCGATCATCCGCTCGATCCGGCGAACAAGTACCTGTACCACTCCTTTGTCGAAAGTCCGGACATGATGAACATTTACAACGGCGTCATTGTTCTGGACCGCCGCGGGACGGCATGGATTCAAATGCCCGACTACTTCGAGGCGCTCAACAAGGACTTCCGTTACCAGTTGACTGCTATCGGAGCGCCCGGGCCGAATCTGTACATCGCCAAGGAAATTTCAGGCAACCGCTTCAGGATTGCCGGCGGCAAGCCTGGGATGAAAGTTTCCTGGCAGGTGACCGGCGTCCGCCACGATGCCTGGGCTGACGCTCATCGCATTCAGGTTGAGGAAAGAAAAGACAGGCAAGGAGCGCGGGACATACTTGCATCCGGAGTTGTTCCCGGAAAAAACTGCGGTGGCGCACAAGTAGCAGGGAAGCAGTAGACGGGCATTAATCATGCCGGCGGTGAGGGATTTGGTTAAGTCCCGCGCCGCCGGTATTTTTTTGCCGACCCGCTCCGCTCGCCGGTCCGGAATAGGGGCGACCCAGGGCGATAGTCTTCTCAATGCAGTTCGAGCCCGGTTGAGGTGCCTGCCGGATTGTTCACCGTCAACGTCGCGGGGCGGGTGGCAAAATCGGCGGCCGTGACTGTCGCCGCGAGCGCCCATGGACTCACATAGCTTGTGGCCAAGCTCGCTCCGTTCCACTGCACCACCGAAGCGGAGCCGAAGTCTGTGCCTGTCAATGTCATCACGTGGTTGCCGCTGCCGTCAGTTGCAACCGCGATGCTGCTTCTGCCAATCGTGGCTACCGGAGCGGCCGAGATCACCGCCAGCGGCTGCGCCGGCGAGGTGCCTGCGTTCGGCGCGGGATTCGCCACTGCGATCAGGCCCGTCGATTCGCCCGCAATATCCTGGGCGAGAATGGTAGCCGTTAACTGTGTGCTGTTAACGTAGGTGGTGGTGCGCGCGGCGCCATTCCACAGCACTTGAGAGTTGCTGGTGAAGTTCGCGCCGTTCACCGTGAGGGTGAAGGCGGTGCCGCCCGCGGTCGTGCTGCCGGGAGACAGCCACAACGTCAGAGGCAGTGAGGTGTTGTAGACCACCAGCGATCCGTTGACATAGTTGAAGGTATAGCTGGAAGACGCGAGGCCGGCCGTCGCGAAGGTAATCGGATAGGTGCCAACCGGCGAGCTCGGCGTCGCCGCGGTCGCGAGCGATGCCGTGCCGGAGACGACCGCGCCGGTGTCGCCATTGACGAAGCCCGTGACCGTGTAGGTCAGCGTCGGGTTCGCCGCCCCGACCGTCCGTACCGCGTTGTTTGCCGTTACCGTCAACGAAGCCGGGTTAACGGTGATGCTCTCGGTCACCTGCGGCGCTGCCGCGTAACCGGCGTTGCCGGCCTGATTCGCCGCCACCACCACTTTCCCCGCGCCCGTAATCGTCAACGTGTTGAGTTTCACCGTCGCCGGCCCTGAGGTCACCGTATAGCTCACCGCAAGGCCCGAGCTGGCCGTGGCGCTCAGCATCATCGGCGAGACTCCATAGGTTACCGGCGACGCTGGCGGGGTGAAGTTGATGGTCTGCGCAAGCGGCAGAATCGTCAGGGTGGTGCTTTGGTCGCTGGCTGTAGCGAAATTGGCCGTTCCGCTAAAGCCGTATGAGATCGTATACGGAGTTGTGGACGCATTCAGGGCTTGCGTGTTCAACGCTGCGCTGAAAGTTCCGTCGCCGGCCACGGTCGCAGTCGCCGAAGCTGAGCCCGCTGTGATGGTTACCGTGCCGCCGCTCGGGATCATTGCGCCCGCCGCCAGCTTGCCGCCCAGGTTCACCGATGTTGCTCCGTAGGAAACGAGCTGTGAAGGCGTCAAGTTGCTGAACGTCGGCGTTGCTGGGATTACGTTGATCGTGACCTGTGCGGCGGCGGTTGTATAGTCGGTCGTATCGGTCGGGGTGAAGGTCACCGACAGCGTCTGCCCGTTGCCGGCGTTCAGCAGGGTTTCCGCCGGTGGTGAGTAAACCCAAGCGCCTCCCACGCTGGTGGTGGCGTTCAACTGGGTTGAGGTGAGCACCGTTCCGTACGCGATGTTCGCGGGATTCGCCCAGGTGATGGCAGGAGTTGTTTTGGCGAAGTTGAGAAGGAAGTTGCCCACATCCAGCGATCCCAGTCCCGTGACCTCGTCATAACCGGGGGTTACAAGAAATCCTGCCTGGCCGCCGCTCAGTCCTGTCGGCCCGGGAATACTGTTGTTGCACATGCTCGGAGTGTTGACGCTGCAATTGGTCACCCCGCTGGTCGCAACCGTTACGTCATGAAAGATGGAAGGAACGTCGGTCGCCAGTTGGTAGAGTCGCGGATTCAGGTTGCCTTGTGCGACTCCCAGCTTCTGGTCAAGCAGTGCGGTTACGCCCGCCATGCCCGGAGCCGTCGCCGAGGTCCCACAGAAGTACTCAAACTGAAAGGGCCCGGTGCTGGCGCAACTGTAGCCCCCCGCCGCGAAGCAGCCAAAATAGCCATCATGGCAGGAGGCCGAAAACGACATGTCGGGCGTATAGCGTCCGGACCTTGCCGCAGGCACGCCGGTTCCCTTCTGCCAGGTTGGGGTTGCAATCATCGTGCTCACGCCGCCGCCCGAGGCGGCCGCTTGGGTCGCGGAGCCGCTCAGCGGTTCATTCCATCCACCCTCGGGGATGTAACCGATCGCCGAGCCCAGACTGCTTCCATTGGTTGAATTCCAATACAAGGAAGGGTCGCTGGCGTCGCTAAACTCAGTGCCACCAACACAGGTCGCATAGCTGGAGGAGCAAATGGAATTTGGGCTGTTGGGCGCGGGGTTTGCTGGCGGGGTGGTAAAAGAGCTGTCGCAACCGGACGCGCCGGAATCAGCAGAAGAGACGAACACGGAAATCCCTTCCGCTGCCGCCTGCTCAAATAATGTATCCCAGTAGGTCACTCCAGACTGCAAGGCTTTCGCCTCGCAAATGCCGAAGCTAATGCTCATCACTTGGGCGGGAAGTGGTACGGTGTGTACCAGGTACTGTGCGTCGTCGTCTATACCACCACTGGCGGAACTGGCAACTACCAACAATAGATTTGCGCTCGGAGCCACGCTGCCGGCCCGTTGCACATCCAGCGTTGCCTCGAGCTGGTTTTCAATGGAGACGCGATTGTCCGGCGGTGCGGTCAGCGCTGGTCCGGGGTCCTCGCCTCCGTACGCGGTCGGAACAACTTCAGTGGGATTGGGGAATGTCGAGCCAGTCTGAGTCCGAAAGTTCGCGAAGTCGGCAAAATCAGTTCGCGATAGGCCAACAATGCCAATGGTTACACCTGCCCCCGTCAGGTTGCCGGGAACATCGTAGATGGTCGCAAAATCGGCTGGCGCAATGTAGTGAGTAGCGCTACCGGTCGTGTACTCCGGCTGAACGGACTGCCCCGGGACAGCATGATGGAGCGGTTGCGCGTGCACCGTGTACAGTCCGTGGATCGCTTTGATTACCGGACCCAGCGCTTCCGGAATCATCGGATCCGAAGCAACGGAGATGCGCTGCTCGCCATTCACCGTGTAGTAGTAGGTCTTTGTCTGAAAGGCTCTGCCCACATCCGAAGCCGTGCCCTGGAATCCGATGAAAGTTCGGCTCGGCGCGATCCAGTTGACGCGCAGGCCTTCGGACTGCAACCATTCGGTTACGCTTCCAATGTCCTGCTCGGAGACTCCGAAGAGCTCGCCAAACTCGGTCGGAGTCAGCCAGTGATGGTGGTTTGGCGAAGCCGGGTCTTGCTGGTCAACCAGTAGCTTTTCAAGGACTAGCTGCTGTTCCGGCGATCGCGACAGGACCACCGTCATCTGATCCAGCATCTGATCCGGGGGCACCAAGCCTCGAAGATTGCGTGCGTTCGCCCACGACGGCACATGATTGGGCAAGGCTCGCACCGCGGTGTCGTCAACGCGGCTCGTCACTCGATTGACGGCCTGTGCGTGCAACGGCAAAGGTATGGCCATACCGAATGCCGCCAGCACAAGGGCGGCAAGAGTTCTCAAGAGATTCCATGGATCAAACGAAAATAATAAGATGAGACTGTACCGGACACAGCCATAACGCATGGCAAGCTCCCGACGTTCATTTGGGGATTGTGAACTAATGTGCTTCCCGTCCCTCACGAATGCCGTCTCACTTGGTCCGGATTGAAAAGCCGCGCCAGAGGCGGTACCGCCATCTAACAACGAAAGTATCCGGTGGTGGGCACCAGCTTACAAGTGACTAAAGGGTCAATACTCGGGGAAGCCAAAGAGATGATTAGACGGACGAACTATGACGCCTGCAAAGCTTGACGCTTAATGCTGACGTTGTATCGTGAATGCCTCGCTGCCCAAGGTTACTGCTGACCAGGGAACACCTACGGCGTTCCCCGCAGCACAAGGTCGAAGGAGTATCGAGCGGAAAGTAACATAGTGAAATCCAGAGTACAAGCCCCAACTTAGCGACTGTGGTGCTTGGCGGGGTTCGCGCCGGGACAACCACCAGCCAGTTCCAGAACAGTACCGGGAACTGGTGCTAGCAGGCTGCTGAAAAACGCGCCGAAGCAACGGGCGAGGCGCTATGGAATGTGTGCAGTATAACTGCGCTGCGCAAGGGGCTGCATGCGGAATCTCCCAGCAGATTGCTTTTCAGCAGCCTGCTAGTACTTTGCGGCGATGACCAGTAATTGCGTTCTGCTGCGCATGCGAGGCTAAAATCAGGCTCTTTGGCGTTTTTTTTGGCTTCAGCAAGGTTCCTGCGTTCAGGCGATTCCGCGACGGGCGGCAACGAAGCCTTATACTTCCCCCAGGCAATCAGGCTCGATTGCCATTTGCTGGGGATCGCCGCGAACCGCCTCGTAGACTCGAGCTTCACGGAATACGCGGAACAGCTCGCCGTCGAGTTCGCCCCTGGCGACCTCGGCGGCCAAAATATTCAATGCCTGTTCCGAAGTCGCCGCTTTCTTGTAAGGACGGTCGCACGCGGTAATTCCGTCATATACGTCGCAAATAGCGATCATGCGCGCTTGCAATGGAATCTCCGGCGCAGCGAGCTTGTGCGGATATCCGCTTCCGTTCAGTTTTTCGTGATGCGCGCGCGCGATCCGGGGCACATTGCGCAGATCCTTTGTCCACGGGATTTGGCTGAGGTACTGGTACGTATGCTCCACGTGCGCCTCGATCTGCCGCCGCTCCTCATCGTCCAGCGAGCCCTTGGAGATCGACAGTTGACGCACTTCTTGTTTCGTCAACAACGGCTGGCGCCGTCCTTCCGCATCTTTGTAGGAGCGCGCGGCAATCTGCTCCAGCAGCTCGAAGCTTCCTTCCGACAGCAGGCTGGGAATATTAGCCTTTTCGATGGTCTCGCGGAAAAACGCCAGCTCGCCGAGTTGTTGCGCGAGCTTTCTGTCGAAACGGCCTTGCTCCTTTCGATATGACTCGGGACCGTATTGCAGCACGAAGTCCAAGCGCTCGCGCAGCAGCGCTGTTTCGGCGGTGTGGGCCGCCGCTTGCAACCGCCACAGGATCAGTTCCGACTGCAGCGGATAAAGCTTTTGGGCCTTTACCAGGACGTCCTCGCGCACCCCGACTTTGCCAAAGTCGTGCAGTAGCGATGCGTAACGGATCTCGCGCATCTGCTCGGGCGTGAAGTGCAGCAAGCCCTCCCGCTCGCAGGCCTCCGCCAGCTTCAAGGCGAGGGTTGCCACGCGGAAAGAATGTCCGCAGGTGGTCGGATCGCGCGCTTCGATTGCCGCCACCGATGCCCGCAGGACTCCCTCGAAGAGGCCATGGATATCTTTCAGCAGACGGCTGTTTCCCAGTGCCACGGCCGCCTGACTGGCGAGCGAGGTCGCCAGTTCCTGATGCCTCTGGGTAAAGGCCGTCACTCCCGTCTCGACCGCTGCCGGCGTGCTCAGCGAGGCTGCCGAGTCGCGTTTGCAGTTGATCAGTTGTACCAGTCCGAGCATTTCGTTCTTCTGATTGCGCAGCGGCACCGCCAGGATTGATTTCGTGCGGTATCCCGAGGCCTCGTCGAAGCTGCGGTTGATCGCATACGGCACGCCTTCCGGCAGGTGGTACGCGTCGGGCAGGTTCACCGTCTCGCCGGTCAGGGCAACGTAGCCGGCGATAGACTGGGGGTTGACCTCCATCGTGCTTTCACGGAGGAGGATCGGCACGCTGTCATTCTGCGCCAAGGCAAAGCGAAGCCGGCGTTCTCCATCCATATCTTCGATCAGGTACAGCGATCCCGCATCCGCCCGCGTGATCTGCCGCGACTTGGTCAGGATCACTTCGAGCAGCTTGCGCGTGTCGTGTTCGGCCGAGAGTGCGGCGCCGATGCGGTTCAATTCGTCGATCTGCCGCCCGGCTTCGTCCAGACGCTGGTCGGTATGCTGCCGCACGCCGCTGAGGCGGATACTGTTGAGCGCGTTTCCCACCATGCGCTCCAGCAGGGGCGCCGGAGTACGCGCCGGCAGGTAGGCATAAACCTCCGCGTCCAGGTCGGGGTCGCGGAAGCGCTCATCGTTAAGCGCGATGACGCGCAGGTAAGCATCCTTCCGCCAGTTAGGCCAATGCTCGCGCAAGGTACGCTCGCAGGAACTTAACAGCACTGCGCCCTTTTCGTGGTGCGGAATCCCATTTTGCCAAGCCGTGCAGGTGAAGCCGACAATGGCCTCGCTTGCCTGGCGTGCCGCCATATCGTCGGGAAAATAAAGTACCACCGGCAGGGGTTGAGCGGCGGTCGTCGTCATCGCCTCTCCTTGCAATGGGGAACATCCGGCCAACAAATCATAGTTGTACTCGCGACCGAAAACAAATCGTCGTCCTCGGCGCATTTTCACCGGTGAGGACGGACTGCCGCATCTCTGCCGCGCAACCCGTTCCGTTCACATCAGATGGAGCCCGTGCGCAGTACCGTCGCGAGGTCTCTCCGTATCTCAGCGGGTACCGGCATGTTCTCGATGCGCTCTAAGGTGCGCTTCAGGTCATAGGAAAACTGCTTCAGTTCGAAGCTCCCGTCGTGCCATACCGCGTAGCAGGCGTCCGGTTTGCCGGTCTTCGGTTGCCCCAGACTGCCGGGGTTTACTACGATTGTTCGCCCCACCTGTTTGATAAATGGCGTGTGCGTGTGGCCAGCCAGAAGATAGTCCGCCTCAATGGCTTGCACCTCTTGCTGCCACCTGTCCGAGGCCTCTGAGCAGTATCCGTACAGTGGGTCGGAGGGAATGGCATGACACAACATGAACCGCTTGCCGTTACGCTCCAGGGTCTTGATTTGGGGTAGACCGCGAAGAAATTCTTTAGTTTCCTCGCCCAACTCAGCCGTACTGACCTGCATGGTAGCGCTGGCCATCGCGCGATAGCGAGGATTGCAGCGGGGATCTACATTGAATCCCACCGCGTTGTCATGATTGCCGCGTACCACAACGGCTGCATGAGCACGCACAAAATCTACGACTTCCGAAGGCTGCGGTCCGTAGTTCACGAGATCTCCCAGGACCCAAAGCTCATCGCCGCACTCCGGCAGCGCGGAGAGCGCGTCGAAATTGCCATGCAAGTCGGAAATGATAACGATCTTCATACAGCTCACTTTACTACCATGACCGGGCAGTGAGCGACCTCTTGAATGCATCGAAAAGTGAAGCAGAGGCGTGCGTATCGGACAGTTACCATGGGGCGTTACCCCTGTAAAGGGTAATCGTTACCGCCGTAAGTTGCGCTCCCTGGCTGGATAGGCGCAGTCTTGATCTCATGGGACTGCGGAAAGAGACTCGGCTGCGGCTCACTCTTCCCGTTCGCGTGTGCGGCGAAAGCGCTGACGGCGAGCTATTCGAACAGGATTGCACCACCGTCGATTTGACTCTGAATGGAGTACAAGTCCAGGGTCTCAGGCGGCCCTGCTGCCGCGGTACCGTAATCAGCATCATGTACGGCGCCAAGAGCGCGCCTGCCCGAGTGATCTGGAGCGAAAAGACCGGCCATGCCGGTCTTCAGATCATTGGCGCGTGGAAGAATTTTTGGGGCCGGGCGATTCCGCATATCCCCGGAGACGGTTTTTCCGGTCAACCACCCAAACCAGAGGCCACGCCTGACTCGGAGCCTGCTGCCTCAGCTCCCTCAGATGAATCCGTGTCTGCCCTGCTCGTCGAAACTGCGACCGATGCCTCGCCGCAGGCGGCGGCTGATCTCCCAGCGCAGGATGCCAATCAGGCCTCACTGCCGGACGTCAAACAAACCCCGCCGCAGAAGGCAAAGCCGGTGCAGTCGCGGTTCGTCAATTTCCTGCCCAGGACCGATCTGTTGCAGCGCATGTCCCGAGAGCCTCGTCTCATAGTTCAGGTGCCGGTTCGCGTCTTCGGAATGAGCAAAGCGGGACGTCCATTTGTCGAGAACGCAATGACGGAGAACGTTAGCCGGAATGGCGTCTACCTGAGCGGATTGCCTTGCGAGGTCAAGAAAAACGAAGTCGTAATTGTGTCTTACCAGGATCGCAAGGGTCCTTTCCGCGTGATGTGGAGCGGCAAACACGACAATCAACCGGCATACGATGTTGGCTTGCGTAGCTTGGATCTGGCGCAAAGCATCTGGGCAATTGACTTTACCGGGGTCATTATGGATGAATGCGGCCCCGTGGAAAGGCGAGTCTGGCGCCGTTACGTCTGTACCGGGGGAGCCTCTATTTATCACCCGGATACCAAGCATTTCGTGCACGGCACGGTCGCTGACATCAGTCTGGGCGGGTGCTATGTCGAGATCATGACGCCACTGAATGTTCATGACAGAATCGCGCTCGCGGTGCATGTGAACGGTGTCGAAGTTCGCGCGAGCGCGGAGGTGCGCACCACTCATCCTGGAATGGGGATGGGATTGAAATTCAGGGACTTGGCGGAAAAAGACGCGGCGAACCTGCAGGCCTTGATCGCCGGCCTCGGTCGTTTTGGAACTGGCCAGATCGACATTCTGGCGGAAGGGAATTCGAGACAAGATCTCAGGCGAACCCCTGACCCGATAGAAATTGTTCCACGCGAGTACCAGAAGCAGCGGAGCGGGTAGCACTCAGCATGCGCGCCGCGGGCTAGTTTTCAAAAGCACTCCTGTACCCTCCCGACCCGTGACAAGTTGTTGCCCACGGGTTTTTTTGACGATGCCAAAGCGGTTGGACGATTGTTCGGCACTGGGCTGGCAATTCACGCGGCGTAGAGCTTGGTATGGCGCTCCATCGAGTTGTGCGTGCGCCAGGAGAAACGCAGAGCAGGGTAATGGGAGACGTGCAGATGACGGACGCATCCAGGGTGATGGTGCTGGTCGTCCACGACGAGGTTGTCGACGACCAGGCGGTTCAGCGTCCGGTCCTGAAGAACTGCCTGCTTGAGTACGGTTTTCACCCCGTGGTCGTGGAAGATGGTGCGGAGGCTTTGACCGTGCTTCGGGCCCCGGACGCCCCCCGGTTGATGATCCTGGATTCGGAATTACCGGGCATGAGCGGGATCGAAGTGTGCCGCAGGGTTCGCGAGAGCAAGGCGGAGCGATACACCTACATTCTGATGCTGACGAGCCAATCGGGGGCGGCGCATGTTGTCGCTGGATTGGAATCCGGGGCCGATGACATCATTCGCAAGCCGTTCGACCTGGCGGAGCTGACCGCAAGGCTCGCGACCGGTCGCCGGATTCTGAAGTTGGAAGAGCAATTAGTGAACGCCCGCGACGAATTGCATCGGGTTGCCATGTACGATAGCCTGACGGGATTGCTCAACCGGGACGCCATTCTCGACTACTTAGCCAGGGAGATCGCGAGGGCCGGCAGGCGGCAGACCACGGTCGGTCTGATGATCCTTGACTTGGATCATTTCAAAGCAGTCAACGATACCTTCGGACATCTGGCCGGTGACGAGGTATTAAGGCGAGTCGGTGGTCTATTCCTATCCAGTTTTCGCTCCTATGACGCCGCCGGACGATTCGGCGGAGAAGAGTTCCTCGTCGTCTTGCCAAGCTGCGACCATGCGGATCTGCGGCAGCGCGCTGAGTTGATGCGTTTATCCATGGAAAACCTGCCATTGGAGTTTGATGGCCAGCCGTGCTCTTTAACCGCATCGATCGGGGTCGCGACCTTCGATCCGAATCTCGATGAGAGCCTGGAGGAGTTACTCCAGCGCGCCGACTCCGCGCTCTACGAAGCGAAGCGCCGCGGCAGAAACCGGGTTGCCGGCAGCGCCGCAAGATCTTAGTCCGGATTATTCTGAAGTTCCGGGATATGTTTCCCGAAAAGCAGATTCTCCAGCCCCGCCCGGGCAACCCTGGGCCTCGTCCCTTCCCTCTCTACTAGCCGGGTGCACTCGCCATCACGAGTAAGGGGGCGTATGATGCTGGGCGGAGCTGGTCCGGATCGGAAATTTATTTCCGTGCAGACTGCGGTGTTGTGTATTGACTGCGAGGTGGTCAGTACCAGCGCGAATGACAAGTGCCCGGTTTGCAGCGGCCGTTCGCTATTCAGCCTTTCCAGAATGTTGGGAGGAACTCTGTCCGATGACAAATCAGGGTCCAGGGGAGAGCGTGGCGAAGCCGTGAAGTACGATTTGGAGATCACACTAAAGATAAAAGAAATGACCGCAAGAGACCTGACTGACGCCATCTCGTCCATCAACCGGCTAACCACGCCCGGGCGCGGTTGTCAGTTGGACTCTTTCCATATCAATGTGGATTCTCACCTCGATAGCGGAAGGGAAAGCAGCGCAAGAGCCGCGTGACACGCGTTAAAGAAGAGCTAGGTGAGGTAAACCCCCACGCACGAATGACTTTTTTGTCCCGGTGAGTCCCTCCAGATCGTGGGCAGCCCTACCGTCTCTAAATGCCCAAAGAGTGGCTGGAATTCCAGGTCGCCGCTCATCTGCTTTGACTTTGGCAACCACGGGAGAAGTCCTTTCGTTATACTGCTCTAGACTACTCTGGACTGGAAACCGCCACGAGGGTTGAAACATGACGAGCAGAGAACCGAAGTTCGGGCTGGAAGCAAGCAAGCAAATTGGCCTGAGCCGCCGCGAAAGGTTGAAGCGATCCGACCAGGCAAAGTGGGATGTGGGCAGGCGTTCCCATGATCCGGTCGAGCTTCTGATGGCCGCCAACAAAGATCGAATTCCCGAGCTGCTGCCCATCAAAATGGGAAGAATGGCGGCCTCTCCGTTTGGCCTCTTTCGCGGCGCGGTCCCGCTGATGGCCGCGGATTTGGCCACCCTCCCCGTGACCAAGATCGAGGTCCAAATCTGCGGGGACGCCCACGTACGCAACCTGGGCTGCTTCGCCACGCCCGACGACCGCCTGATTTTCGACATCAACGATTTCGACGAAACGGTCTGGGGACCTTGGGAGTGGGACGTCAAACGGATGGCGACCAGCCTGATCCTTGCCGGAAGGGAAGCGGGAAACTCCGATCGGCTCTGCCAGGAATCGGTGCAGCTTCTGGTCCGTTCCTATCGGGAAGCCATGCTCCGGTTTACCAAATTGACGCGGCTGGAGATGGCAAGAGTCCGTATAAGCCGGCTGCCCGAAGGTGATCCAGTCCGCTCTGTCCTGCACAAGGCCGCCAGAGCGACGCCCCTGCAGAACCTTGAAAAGCTGGCCACCGTTCGGCGTGACGGAACGTACGTCTTCAAAGAAGCAAAGCCGTTCCTTACCCGCGTCGGCAGCCCCCTGAACGCCGTAATTTCGCGGGCCCTGGGAAGCTATCGTGAAACTTTGGCCCCCGAGCGGCAGCACGTTCTCAGCTTCTACCGGCCGGTGGATATCGCCTTCAAGGTGGTTGGAACCGGCAGTGTTGCCACCCATGACTACGTTGTGTTGTACCTCGGCAACGGCCCTGGCGACCCGCTTTTTTTGCAGGTCAAGGAAGAACTGCCTTCCGCCTATGCGCCTTATCTTCGCCGCGCCAACGTCGTTGGCAACCATGGTCAGCGTGTCGTGGTGGGGCAACGCCGCATGCAAACCCAATCGGATATCTTACTGGGCTGGACCCGATTTGGCGGGCGCGACTATCTCGTAAGGCAGTTGAGCGACCACAAAGCATCGATCGAAGACGAAGATCTCCACGGCAAGGGAATACTTCTGTACGCGCAGACCTCCGGGGAAATCCTGGCGAAGGGTCACGCCCGCTCCGGAGACCCTTGCGTGCTGGCAGCCTATATCGGCACGGGAACGAAGCTCGACAAGGCAATCGAAAAATTTGCCGTCGCTTATGCTGACCAGATCACGCTGGACTATGAAAAGTTCAAGGATGCCGTCCGCAGTGGGCGCATCAAAGCCGCGCGTCATCCGTACTGAGAATGCCTGTATGATCAATTGCAAGACGGTGGCCAAGGCCTAATCCACGCGGCATACCTGCACTTGGCCGTTCTGATATGGGCACGCCAACCCTGCCGTCTCCGCGTGCGCCGGCGGACGCGCCAGCACCACCCAATTCACCCCGAACTGCATTCTTAGCCTGCGAAAATCCGCCGCCTGGAAATTCTTCCAATTCTGTTGCGCGTTGACTTCGGCTTGCCAGCGCTCGGCCAAGTGAGGTACGCGAGCGGCCATGCCCCCGTCCTTTATGTAATCCGCCAGCACGCTGCGCTCGGCCAGTGCGCGGAACCCGTGATAGTCTTTCGCCCGGCAGCTCCATGTAATAGGGATCGATCGCGAACTGGCTGTCGGTCGGCGTGTTTTGCCTGATCCAGTCGAATGCCTGAAGCCAGCAGTTTCGCGATGCGGCTCCGGGCCACTCAAAGTGTTCGGTTGCGGGAAACATTTGCCGTTGCGCGTGGAACATACCGAAGGCGAGCGGCACGAACAGCAATAGTGCGCGATAAATGTGCGTGCCGAGTGCGTATTGCCCAATGAGCCCGCCTGCCAGAAGAAACATCAGCAGATAGATCAGATGCAGGAAGCGCATCGGCTCTAGTGGCCACAGCCGCTCCAGGCCGGGCGTCAGCATGATGACGAGGCCCACTGCCAATTGGAAGACGCCGAACGCCAGCAGGCGCTCGGCAAGCCGCGCCATCACCGGAGAGCGGTTGCGCTGGCCAATCATGCGGAAAGCCCACAGCAGTACGAGGGGAGCGAAAACTCCGAGCCACTCATACCATTCCCATTCGCGCCAATGGTAAAAGCCGCGGGTTGCGGCTGCTTGCCGCCAGGCATCGCTTGCAGGCTCGAAGATCCAGCCGAGCGGCAGCGCCAGCGCTACGGTGCGCGAATTCTGTTGCTTGGGTTCCCAACCGAGAAACAAGCAAAAGGAAATGCCGAAACTTGCCATCAACGCGTGCATGATAAAGGCAAGCCCCAGCAGCATTGCCGCCAGTCCACGGCGTCTGTCCAGGGTGGCTACAATCGCTGCCAAAATCGCCGCCGTCGCCAAGGCGCGCGGATGCAGGTACTGATCGGTCAGGCTGAGTGCAATGCCGCCGATCGGGAGGGTCAACAGAAGCGCAATCGTTCCTACCGCAGCCCACTGGGCGTGCGTTTGCCGGAAGCATCGCCGGCTGATGGCCCAGCAGCCCCATAAAATCAGGAAAATGGACGCGAACTGCCAAAGCAGAATACCCCAGCCAACAGGCAGATGCGTGAGGCGGATAAAGAAGGCAATGAGCTTATCGAAAATTGTCGCCTGAAACTGAACCCGGAAAAAATCGGCATCGTGAGGAAACAAAGCCGGGTGCAGATTCATCTTGATTGCCGCCAGGTAAAATGCGTCGTCTTCCAATCCGGGATGATATCCCTGAACCAGCATGGCCAGAGCTGTCAGCAGCGCGATTAATCCCAGGCTTGCGGAATATTGCCGCCAACTCGTAGATTTCAGCGTGGGCCAGTGCGCGGTGGGACCGTGCTCTGGCGACGCGCTGAAGAGTTTCCTCTTTAAGCCTAGTCATAAAAATTTCGCGGTGAGTATCTCTGCCCTTGGCGGTGTGAAAAAAAGAGATCGGAAAAGTGCGATATTAGTAATGATAGGTTAACATGTACTCTTTCCAGAGGCTTCTCGAATCATGAGTTTTTCGCCGGCTGGGATGAGCCCAGAGATCTCGATTATCGTCCCTTGTTTTAACGAGGAAACGGTGCTGCCTGAAACGGCCCGCCGTCTGCGCGCGGTCTGCGAACAGAGCGCGCGCTCGTTCGAAATCGTTTATGTTGACGACGGCAGCAGAGACAATACTCCGGGCATCCTCGCCGATCTACAGGCGTCTGACCCGCACGTCCGAATGATTCGCCTTGCCAGGAATTTTGGCCACCAAATCGCCATCACGGCTGGTTTAGAGCACGCTCGGGGCAACGCCGTTGTGCTGATCGACGCCGATTTACAGGACCCGCCCGAAGTGATTCTGGAGATGATCGATCGCTGGAGCGAGGGCTACGACGTCGCTTATGGCACCCGCCGGAACCGCGAAGGCGAAACCGCCTTCAAACTCAACACGGCCAAGCTGTTCTACCGCCTCATCAACCGCCTCGCGGATATTCCAATTCCACTTGATACGGGTGACTTCCGTTTGATGGACCGCAAGGTGGTTGACGCGCTGCTCTCTATGCCCGAGCGGGACCGATTCTTGCGTGGGATGGTGAGTTGGGTCGGATTCAAGCAGATACCCGTTTCCTACTGCCGGGCTCCACGGTTCGCTGGCGAGACCAAGTATCCGTTATTTCGCATGATTCGCTTTGCGGTCGACGGCATCCTCTCATTTTCTATCGTGCCATTGCGACTGGCCACGCTCATCGGCTTCGGCGCATCGTCGTTGGCTCTGGTTGGGTGCTTATGGGCATTGGGCGTTCGACTGTTGACCAATCGCTGGTTTCCAGGGTGGACGAGTGTAATGCTGGCCGTGCTGTTTATGGGTGGCGTGCAGTTGCTTTGTCTGGGAATCCTTGGCGAATACCTGGGGCGCATTTACGGGGAGACGAAGCGGCGTCCGCTGTATATCGTGCGTGAGATGAAGGGCTTCGACGAGCCATTGCCGCGCTCTCCCGGATCAGCGGCAGCCCGAACGAGATCCTGAAAGCAGTGGAGCCGAAGGCGTTCAGGGGACCGCAGGGCAGACACGCACAGATCCTACCGCTCGGCTGCGCTTGCCGGAACTTCAAATACGTATAAGGTGTGGTTCAAAATTGTTTTTCGCGGATAGGCCAACAGCCAGTGATAGCTGTCCGGATTCTTCAGCAGTTGGCCGGACAGATGAGTGGCGCTAACCACGACCGTGCCTGTCACGCGGTCGCCTTCGCCCAGAGGGACATATCGGATGCCGTACCAAGCGGGATCGACCAAGCCGTAGTAGGCAACATGCAGCGTTTCATTGGCATGCTCCGCCTGGTATTTTTGCAGAGCCACTAATCCCTGTCCCCAATCGAGATTGCTGTCGCTGAGGTACTCATAGCTGCGCGACGGGCTGATAAATACATTGAAATAGGAAAGGTAATCCGGGGCATAGCGAAGGCAGTCGGCCGCCTGCAAACAAAGCAAAATGCCAAGTAATGCCTGTCTTTTGTTGAAACCGCGCGCCCACTCCCACAAAGCCGCCACATAGATAAGCAGGAACGGATACACCGGCAGCACATGTCGTACGCCAATATTGATTCGCCCCGAAACAGCCATGGCAAAAAACATGACCGGGAAGATGCTCATAAGCATCAGATCCCGCTGACCCCGCTTTCGCAGAAGCACGACGACACCGCCCAGGGCAAGCAGCAGAACAACCAGCGGCCACTTTAATAGAACCGCCACGGGGAAATAGGCTCTCCATCCGCCCGTATGCGAAGCCTGCCCCAGAAAGAAGCTGCGATGCCCCTCCATGTTGTGTACGAATACCATCCCCAGTCCGGTCAAGTATTCGCAGGCTGGGATAAATATCTGGAGGTGCCTCGAAATCGGCAACGGATAGGTGAGTAGCTTGGTGTAACCCGGGAAATGCAACGATACCAATCCATTCTCAAAGACCACTCTCGACACGTGAAAAAAGTATCCGCTCCAGAGCACGAAACATGCCGTCGCGGCTGCCCCCAGCGCTTTCTTCCAGTTCCACAACCTCGGTTGCCAACACAAGCCCGGAGGAGTCCCGGATTTGGCTTGCGATATCAAAACCATCGCTAGCACCACCACGAAAACCGGCAGAGTGTTCAACTTGGCGAGCAACAGTGCTCCCAGCAAAATTCCAAGAAGCAAAGTCTGACTGGAGGCCGGGTTGTGCCTCCAGCGAATCAATTGTGCCACTGCGGCAAAGGTGAAGAGCGTGCCGGCTCCGTCGGTTGTCGCCACCGAATAATGCGCAATCAGCTCGGGAGAAAGTATCGCCAAGGCAAGCATGAAAGTCGCGGCGCTTTCTGAGAACAGGCGGCGTGCGGTGAACCAAAGCACCAGGAGCAACGCGACCCCAAGCAAAACGTTCATACTGCGAGCGCGATAGAGCCAAACCCCCGGCGCCGGTTGGATCGGGATCGCCTCTTCGTCGGCGTGCCAGCCTGAGTAGCGCTTGGAGTCGGATTGCAAAGCCACGTCCAATTGAGATCCAGCATGAACCGGTTCCTGCCCGGCAGCATCACTAGACCGGTTCTCGTACTTCCAATCGGTGCCGAGAAGCGGAAGTGCGAACCAAAGTCGCGCCAGCGGCGGATGCTCATGCCATCGCTCGAACTCACCAAAGCGCCATGCTTCGAGGCCGGCGATGATGTGATCTGACTCGTCTACCGTGAATGATTGCGTGCGGATGAACCAGGCGCACTGCAACACGTAAAGCAAGATAAAGAGCGGGACCAGCAGGGCTGGCAAGTAGGGCCGCCGCTTCTGCAAGCAAGAATTCCGGTCTAAATCGAGTGTTTGCCGAACCCCGACTTCTTGAACCATCCTGTCCTTCCCAACAAAACAGAGAGCTTGCCATAAGGGTACACGAACCAATCGCCCTGTTGGTCATTGCCGGGCTATCGCCGTTGACGGCAACGCCGAACCGCCGCGAACTTGGCGCGACCAATCGACAGGCGGCGGGTTAAACGGTTAAGCGGCCAATGTCAGGCAGGCTTTACGCACATTTTACACGTGCCGCATAGCCAGCCTATAGCCTAGAATCAGACAATCTGGAGAGCATTTGTGAAGGCATCGCGCAAGCGCCCTGTCTCGCAGCGTGCGCGACGGGTCACTCGGCGCGAGCGCTTCTCCAGGCGGCGACGGGGCGGCATTGAGATCTTTAATCCATCGTGGCCGAAGTGGAAGTTCGGAGCGGCCGAAAATGCACGCGAAAAAAAATGCGGTTCTTGGGTTCGTGGTTTTCATGGGCATGAGCGTCTGCAGTTCAGTGCGGCCCGCCAGCGCCAGCTGCTTGCAGTCCGACACCGCATCGCAGACCTCCGCGAGTTCGCAGACGAGAGTGATAGGAACGGTGAAAGCCGTTACCGGCGACAGGATCACGCTCGGAGCGGACTCAGGGTCCGAGGTGAATGTCGCGGTGCGGGAGGCCACCCGCATCCTGCGCGTTGCCCCCGGGCAGAAAGACCTGACCAACGCCACGCCCATCAGCTTGCAGAACGTGCATGAGGGTGATCGTATCCTCGTTCGCGGCAATGCATCCGCCGGCGGAGTCATCCAGGCCACCTCCATCATCCTCATGCAACAGCTCGATATCGCGGCAAAACACCAGCACGAGCGTCAGGATTGGCAGAAGCGCGGCGTGGGCGGATTGGTCAGCGCGGTGGATCCCGCCGCGGCCACGGTTACGATTTCGACGGGGACTCTGGGCGCGAAGAAAAATGTCCTGGTCAGGATTTCCAGCGCCACCATCATTCGCCGCTATGCGCCGGACTCGGTGAAGTTCGACGATGCCAAGCCCGGAACGCTTGACGAGATCAAGCCCGGGGACCAGCTTCGCGCCCGTGGGAATTTGACCGCGGGCGGCGATGAACTTGCCGCCGAGGAAGTCGTGTCGGGCACGTTCCGCAATATCGCGGCTACCGTCACTGCGGTCAATCCGGGCGACAACTCCATCGGGGTGACCGACCTGGTTACGAAACAGGCGGTGGTCGTCAAATTGACCTCCGATTCGCAACTGCGAAAGCTGCCTCCGATGATTGCTCAGCGTATTGCCCAGCGGCTCAAAGCACCGGCTGATTCCCCGGCTGCCGGCGGACAGCCTCCCGTCGGATCGCCGCCGGCTGCGCGCGGCGCTGGCGCTCCGGACTTGCAGCAGGTTTTGCAAAGGGTTCCATCCGCCGCGCTGACGGACTTACAGAAAGGCGATGCCGTGATGATCGTGGCTACCGCGGGCAAAGAGCCTGGGCAGGTCACGGCAATCAGCTTGTTGAGCGGGGTTGAACCCATACTTTCAGCTTCTCCAAATCACGACCAGGCTTCCACGCTGCTGTCGCCATGGAGCCTTGGAACGAGCGGTGGTGAAGCTGGCGCACAATAGCCTGGGCCGGAAATCAGCAAGGCCGGGTTTGCTGGGAGAGTGATGAAGTTTCGTCTATCGGTAATTTGTTTTCTTCTTTTACTGACGCTATCGTCGCCACTCTGCAATGTTCATCTGTTCGCGCAGAGCGCATCCGGCACGCTGCGCGGCGTGGTCAGCGACCCTTCGGGAGCCGTCGTGCCACAGGCTACGGTTTCAGTTGTGACCCCGCAGGGACAAGCGGTCTCCAGCACCACCAGCAACCGCGAGGGCGTTTACGAGCTGAGGGGGATTGCGCCCGGAAGCTACAGCGTGAACGCGACGGCGAAGGGCTTCGCCGTGTTCGGGCGGGAAGACGTTACCATCGCTGCCGGGCAGGCGCTAAAGCTTGACATACCGCTCGAAATTGAAGTCCGCCAGGAAAACGTGACGATCGAGGAAAACGCGCCGACCGTTGAGGTGACGCCGGAGAACAATGCCAGTTCCATCATCATTAAAGGCAAAGATCTCGAGGCTCTTTCCGATGATCCCGATGAGTTGCAGGCGGAATTGCAAGCCCTCGCCGGCCCCTCGGCCAGGCCCAATGGCGGACAGATTTACATCGACGGTTTTACCGGAGGCCAGCTTCCGCCGAAATCTTCGATCCGCGAAATTCGCATCAACCAGAATCCTTTCTCGGCGCAATATGACAAACTCGGTTACGGGCGCATCGAGATTTTTACCAAGCCGGGTACAAATCAGTATCACGGTCAATTCTTCTTTAACGACAACAACTCAGCCCTCAACGCGCTTAACCCTTTCATCAAGCAAACGCCCTCCTATAACACGGAGCTGTTCAACGGCAACTTCAGTGGCCCTTTGAGCAAGACGGCATCTTTCTTTGTCAATTTCGAACGGCGCAACATCAACGACCCTTCCGTTGTGGACGCCACTGTACTCGACTCCAACTTCAATCCTGTTGCGTTTACCCAGGCGTATCCGAACGCCAAAACCAGAACCAACTTCAGCCCGCGGATCGACTTGCAGCTAGGCCAAAAGAACACCGTGATGATTCGCTACCAGTTCACGCAGAATAACGAGACCAATGACGGCATCGGCCAGTTTGCCCTTCCTTCACAGGGCTACAACGTCAGTAATACCGAACAGACGTTGCAGATCAGCGACACCCAGGTCATCAGTTCCAGCATTGTCAACGAAACCCGCTTTCAATACATCCGCGACCGCAACAACCAGACAGCCCAGAATTTTTCGCCGACCATATCCGTGCAAGGTGCATTTACGGACGGCGGCAACTCGGCTGGAGATGTCACCGATAACGCGGACCACTACGAGCTGCAGAACTACACCTCCATCGTGCATGGCAAGCACTTCATGAAGTTCGGCGGGCGCTTGCGCGCCACCAGAGACGCTAATTCCGCGAACAGCAATTTCAACGGAAGCTACATTTTCGGGTCGTTAACCGCATTCCAGATGACGCAATGCGAGCAGCAAGCTGTGTCTCAGGGAGGATGCGCGCAGTTTACGCCCGCTCAGCTTCAGGCTGCCGGTCCCAGCCAGTACGTTATAACCAGCGGACAGCCGGTGGCTCGCATCGCCCTCATCGACGTGGGCCTCTACGCCGAGGATGAGTGGCGGATTCGTCCGAACATGAGCTTGGCTTATGGGCTTCGCTTTGAATCGCAGAATCACATCAGCGACCATTACGACCCCGCTCCGAGGGTGACGTTTTCCTGGGGGCTCGGACGCGGCAAGAATCCGCCTAAAACGGTGCTGCGCGCAGGCTGGGGGATCTTCTATGACCGCTTCGCTTACGACCTTGCACTCCAGGCCGAGCGGCTGAACGGAATCACGCAACAACAGACGATCGTCAACAACCCGACCTTTTACCCGAACGCTCCGAGCCCGCTTGCAGCCGGTTCGACAACCTCAACCATCTATCAGGTCGCCCCTGACCTGCGCGCGCCTGACGTCACGCAAACCGGCGTCAGCTTGGAGCGGCAGGTCACTAAAAGTGCAACCGTATCAGTTACTTACCTCAACTCACGCGGCGAGCACCAACTCTTCCTGCGCGACATCAACGCGATCTGCACCACGGTAAGCTCCTCCTGTCCGGCCTCGGCCATCGGCACCAGGCCGCTCGCCGGCGTAATCTCGCCGGCCGGGGTTCCCTACGGCAACGCGAATGTCTTCGAGTACGACTCCAGCGGCATCTTCCGGCAGAACCAGTTGATTACGAACATGCGAGTCAGCCTAGGTTCCAGGCTTTCGCTGTTTGGTTTCTATTCCCTGAATTTTGCCAACAGCGACCTCGGGTTAACGGGCTATTCCCCCACAAATTCAAGCACTTCCGGCGGCGGATTCATGTCCGGCGGGGCGGGCAGCACGCCGGGCTTTTTGTCCGATCCTTACAATCCAATGGCTGATTATGGCCGGGCGGCTTTTGATGTGCGCCACCGGGCGGTCGTCGGCGGGAATGTCGGCTTGCCCTATGGGTTCCGGCTAAATCCTTTTATGTTAGTGACTTCCGGCCATCCGTATAACATTACCGTGGGAAAATATCCCGATGCCAACGGCGATTCCTTGTTTCTCACGCGGCCGGTATTTGCGGCTTCGCCGGCCTGCGGCTTTGCCGTTGCCAGTGGTTTTGCCGCTCCTGGTGCGGGTTGCGGGACGACCATCGTGCCCATCAACTATGGAACCGGCAGCGCCTCGTTCACCCTGAACCTGCGGCTCAGTAAGACCTTCGGGCTTGGTCCAAAGCTGGCAAGTGGTTCAACGACAGGGACTTCCGGTGGGCCGGGGGGACCACATGGCCGGGGGCCTGGCGGACCGGGGGGCGGGTTGGGGCCGCGCGGACTGAGTGGCGGCGGCGGTGGGAGGGGCGGTCCTTTCGGCACCGCACCGGCCACTCGGAAGTACAATCTGACGATCACGGCTGCCGCGCGTAACGTGCTGAATCATCCGAACTTAGCGGCCCCGGTGGGGGTTCTGACGTCGAATTTTTTTGGGCAGGCTAATGCGCTGCTGGGCCCGCCTTTTTCGTCCGGTTCGGCCAATCGCCGGATTGATTTGCAGGCGTTATTCACGTTTTAAAGAGCGTTTTTGGACCGATTTTGCAGGTGTTTTTTGCCGAAGTTATGTCCGATAATGCGCAAAAAACGTAAGACGACGTGCCGCGATGTGGGATGAGTCGCCACTCACTCGCTCTTACGCCCGCTACGCGGGCTGGGTTAGCCAACGCCCCCTTTACCCCAGGCTTGCGCCTGGGGCTACCATCTTACGCCCGCTGTGCGGGCTATGACATCGCGAACTTCGCGTACCCTCAGGCTTGCGCCTCCACCCCAGCAACCGCAACTGCGGCGATTGCTGGGGACCCCGGTGGGGCTACCATCTTTTGCCCGCTACGCGGGCTGATGTCGGTCACACCCCCAGAGTTGGAACTGCGCCAACTCTGGGCCACCTGTCCTGTCCGTAGGAAGCGAAGAATCCCATCGCGGCGTAAGGCAAATTCGCAATTTGGGATTTTTACCGAAACCCGCAAGCGGCGCGGAGCGGGATGCTTTCATGGGATGCTTCGCTGCGCTCAGGATGACACACCAAGAGACCGCCTTAGCGTAACTATTGATATGGGGATTTCTCGACAATTATCCCGGATAGGGCAAAAATCACTGCTTACCGCGCCGGAGTCGTTCGTTTTCTCGCTCCAGTTCGCGCACGCGCTCTTGCAGTTTGTAACTGTTGATTGCCCTGATGATCAAGTCGATGACCCCAATCGTCAGGATGCCTGTGAAGAAAGCTCTAATCATTGGGATTGCCTCTCCCCATTTGGGTCGGAGCCGCTTGATTCAGGCGATGCCTTTGCAACACTCAACGACAACATTGTTTCCAGTCCAGTCCAGAATCGCTGAGTCCATCGGAAGCGCGTTTCTCCAAACGTGGCAATCCCCGCTCTCATCGATCTGTACCGTCCACACCGAATCGCAGAGTTGGCACTTGCGGCCTTCATTCCGGCCTTCTTGGTGATAAAGCCAGCTTACGGCCAGAACCACCCTTGCTCCTTCAGTAGATCGAACATGGCGGGTAGACATGGTAGCGTCCCTCAAGGAAAGATTCGCTTCTAAATTTGTGCCGTTGTCGTACCGAGATTGGCTGTGCTGAACGCCGCCCATTATAACGTGCTGCTCATGTTGGACTCTTTTTACAACCTGTTTCTGCCTGGTTTCGGACGGACAGGTGGTAGCTGTCGATAACGGGCCTTCCCGCACCTTTGCGCTTTTCATTCGCCCATTCGGGGTCTCCGGCCAAGGCTGCGGTTGCCGGAACCCGCTTACGCGTTCGCCTCGATAAACTGCGACAGCTCGCTCCACTCGGCCACCAGCGTCTCCAACTCGCCGCGCTTGGCGGCCAGCAATTCGACGGTGCGCTGGGTCTCTTCCGCGCTGACGAAGCTGGTCAATGCCTGTTCGGCGTCGGCGATTTCGGCCTCGACGCGCGCGATTGCCTCTTCCACCTCCTGGCAGCGCTCCGTCATCTGGCGCAGCTTGATCGGGTTCACCCGCTTCCTGGGCTCAGCCTTGGCATCCGCTTCCGCCGTTTTCGTATCGCCGTTCGTCCCGTCCGGCGCGCTTTTGGCGCCATTGTTGGCTGCCGCACTCGCTTGCTGCTGCTTGCGCCACAGGTAGTCTTCGTAATTGCCGGGGAAAACCGTCACCTCGCCATCGGCCACTTCAAACACCCGGGTCGCCAGCTTGTCGATAAAGTAGCGGTCGTGGGAGACGAAGACCACCGTGCCGGTAAATTTCTCCAGCGCCTCCAGCAGCACGTCCTTGGCGCGCAGGTCGAGATGGTTGGTCGGCTCGTCCAGCAGCAGAAAATTCGACGGTTGCAGCAGCATGCGCGCCAGCGCGTAGCGATTGCGCTCGCCGCCGGAAAGCACCGCAATCTGCTTGAAAACCTCGTCGGCGGAAAACAAAAAACTCCCCAGCAGCGTGCGCAGCTCCGGCTGCGTCTTCTGCGGCGCCACCCGCCCGAGGTCGTCGATCATGCGCGCCTCCGGATTCAGTTCCTTGTACTGATCCTGCGCGAAGTAGTCGATCTCGACGTTGTGTCCGACGCGGTAGTCCCCTTCGCTCAGCCGCTCCATGCCGGCCAGCAGCTTGATCAGCGTCGACTTGCCCGCACCGTTCACCCCGACCAGCGACACCCGGTCGCCGCGCTCGATGATGAACGACACCCCGGCGAAAACTTCTTTCGCGCCAAAGCGCTTGGCCACGTCCTTGAACTCGGCCACCATGCGCCCGCTCGGCTTCGGCTGGGGAAAGGTGAAGTGAATCGTGCGCTCTTCCGGCGGAACCTCTATGCGCTCCATGCGCTCCAGTTCCTTGATCCGGCTCTGCACCTGTTTGGCCTTGGTCGCCTGGTAGCGGAAGCGATTGATAAACGCCTCCAGTTGCTCTATGCGCTCGCGCTGGTTGCGATAAGCCGATTCCAGCGATTGCTTGCGCTGTTGTTTTTCCCGCAGGTATTTCTCGTAGTTGCCGCTGTAGAAATGCACCCCGCGATTCCATATCTCCAGCGTCTTTTCGACCGTCACGTCGAGAAAATAGCGGTCGTGCGAAATCACCACGTAGGCATACGGATAATTGCGCAGATAATCTTCCAGCCAGTTGCGCGTTTCCAGGTCGAGATGGTTGGTCGGCTCGTCCAGCAGCAGCAGGTTCGGTTTTTCCAGCAGCAATTTTCCGAGCGCAATCCGCATCTGCCAGCCGCCGGAGAACTCCTCCGTCCGCCGCGGCCAGTCCTCTTTGCCAAAGCCCAGCCCGGCCAGCACCGTTCCCACCTGCGCCTCGATGGCATATCCCTCGCGGGTGCGGATCGCGCCCTCCAGGCTCTGGAAGCGGTCGGCGATCTGCGCGTATTCCGCGCCGTCCAGGTCGTGCTCGCCCATGCGCCGCGCCAACTCCTCCATCTCGCGATGCATCCGGGTCAGATCGTCAAACACCGAAAGACACTCGTCGAAGACCGAGCGCCCCGAAAGCTGCAACCCGTCCTGCGGAAGATATCCGGCGCTGATGCCTTTGGCGCGCATCAAGGCCCCGTAGTCGAGCGACTCCGCGCCGGCCAGCACCTTCAGCAACGTCGATTTGCCGCTGCCGTTGGCGCCGACCAGCCCGACGCGGTCCTGCGGCGTAATCAGCCAATCGAGATTTTCGAAGAGGATTTTCGGGCCAAAGCGTTTGCCGGCCCCCGACAACTGAATCATGTGTAGATTCTAAACTGCATCATGCGGAGATTCTAAACTGCCTGGAATTCCGGCGCTGAGACACTTTCCAAAAGCCATAGCACTAATGCCCGCCGGCGCTCTCCATCCCCGGCTTGTGTCCGGCGGGCTTCTTCATGATGAAGACCACCAGGATGCAAAGCGCGAACAGCGCTCCCAGAATCCGGAATGTCTCCACGAAGCTGAGCAAGGATGCCTGCTGCTTCACCATGTTGTAGATTGCGGCCAAGCCCTGGGCGCGCGCCGTAGTCGCATCCGAGGCGCCGCGCATCATCATCATGCCGCGAGCATCGCCCAGCAGCGCGCCGAACGCTGGATCGTAAGGCGTGACGTGCGCCACCAGCGTCGACTGGTGTATCTGCGCCCGCCGCGCCAGCCAGGTCGTCACAAACGAGATCCCCACGCTCGATCCGATGTTGCGCATCACCGCGTACAGGCTGGTGGCGTATCCGGTCTCTTCCCGCGGAATCATCTCCATGGTGATCGTCGTCAACGGCACAAACACAAAGGCCATCCCCGTGCCCTGGCAGATTTGCCACCAGAAAATATCCCAGGTGCCGGAATCCAGGCTGATGTGCGAGTAGCCAAAGCAGGCCATGCTCGTGATCGTGAACCCGAAGATCAGCATCCAGCGCGCGTCCCATCGTTTGCCCAGCAGGTATCCCACCAGCGGCATCGTCAGGCCCGTGCCGATGCCTCGCGGGCTGGTCCACAGGCCGGCGGTTTGCGCCGTCCAGTCCAGCAGCGTCTGCATGAACAGCGGCAGCAGCACCAGCAGTCCATAGAGCACGAACCCCAGCATGAAGGCCAAAAACACACCCGCCGTAAACGTGCGGTAGCGCAGCAGTCGAAAACGCACCAGCGGCTGCGCCACCATCAATTCCCTGATCACGAATGCCACCAGCCCCACCACCGCCAGCACCGCCAGTACTCGGATGAAGTTGGAGCCGAACCAGTCTTCTTCCTGACCCTTGTCCAGCATGATCTGCAACGCGCCCATGCCCACCGCAAGCATCCCGAGGCCGAGTGCATCCAGGCGCAATTTCCCGCGCCGAATGTAGGGCGGATCGATGACGAACACCGAAATCATCAGCAGGCTGAATATCCCGACCGGCAGGTTGATGTAAAACACCCAGCGCCAGGAATAAGTATCGGTGATCCAGCCGCCCAGCGTCGGCCCCAGAATCGGAGCGGTGATAATGCCCATCGCCCAGAAGGCCATCGCCTTGCCGCGCTCCGGCCCGGGAAATTCCTCCAGCAGCACGGCCTGCGAAATCGGCTGCAGCCCGCCGCCGGTCGTGCCCTGCAGCACGCGAAACAGAATCAGCAGCGGCAGATTGGGCGCCAGCCCGCAGAGCAGGCTCGAGATGGTGAATCCGGTCACCACCGTCAGCAGCAGCTTCTTGCGGCCGAAATAATTCGCCAGCCATCCCGTGATCGGCAGGATCACCGCGTTGGCCACAATGTAGGAGGTCAGGACCCAGGTTGCCTCGTCCACCGTCGAAGACAGGTTGCCGGCAATGTGCGGCAAACTGACGTTCACCACCGACGTGTCCAGCACCTCCATCACCGCGCTGGACATGACGGCAATCGCAACCAGCCATCGATTTGCCGAGGGACGATCCATTTCGGGCGTTTGCTCTGCGTCGAAGCCTGCTTCGAACCAGCCTCATCGGATGCCGGGCGCAGCAAGCCCGCCGCCCGAGGCCGTTCTTCGGACGTACTTACAATAATAGAGCGTCTATCGTGAAGTTGCTGTGAATGACCGTCCAGATGGCCCATTCAAGCCCCGTTATTCGGATTGAGTGGGATACCGCTCATCTACCCCACTCATCGAAACGGCGCGTTGATCCAGGTACAACGTCATGATAATCTACAATCACTCGCCACCAAATTATTAGCGCATGTGGGGAACATTTGCCTGAACAGTCCACGGCGGTAGCCCAATCCTCTGAAATACACCCTTCAAGGTGGTTCTCCCGCCCGAAGCTTATCGCTCTGTTTTGGGTTGGTACGGTCATTGGGCTGATGGCGATGGCCTATACCGGCCACATTGGCTGGGATGCCCAATATTCCTGGAATGCCATCCAAGAGCTTCGCCGAGGCGCCGATCCCTATGCCGAGAGTATCATTGCGGTGGAGCGGGCAATGCAACGCCGGGAGAACTCTGGGGCGGAGAAGGAACCACCTCTTGTATATCAATATCCTCCACTGACACTACCTTTGCTGCGGCTCCTCGCGGTGTTTCCTGCCTGGATGCTTAGCCTTGGGTATGGGGCGGCGGTGGCAGCCGGGGCCTCGCTTCAACTCTGGGCGGGATTCCAGATGGCGGAAAAATACGAACGTCGATGGCTAGCCCTGATGCTGCCGGCCGTTGCCTTCTTTCCCGGCCTCATCACCGACGATGTGATTCTGAGCGGCAACATTGCCTACGTACTTTATGGGGTGATCTTCGCCGCTGCCGTCCCCGGTTGGAAGCGGGGCAACTGGTCCTGGTATTACATCGCCGTATTAGCCGCTTCGATTTGCAAGTTGCCTTTTCTTTCGCTGCTGGCATTTCCAGTTCTGATCGGCAGGCGGCAGTGGTTTCCGTCCGGCGTTACCGCGGCCGCCGGCGTACTCGTGTTTGCCGCGCAGATGGGGCTGTGGCCGGAAATGTTCCACGAGTACCTGTTGACCCTCCGGCTCATGTTTGACTGGGGGCACGACTATGGATTCGGTCCGGTGGGTGTGTTAGGTGAAGCTCTGATGAGCCGCGGACTGTCCCCTTCCCCTGCGACCACCATCGTGTACCTGGTCTTTGTCGGCGTGCTTGGCGTTGCCTTTCTGTTTCTTGCGCGCCGCGTGCGCGACTGGAACCTTCCACTAGAGACTTGGGTTCCGGTGGCACTGGTGGGCACGCTCCTGCTGAATCCACGCATCAAGAAATATGATCTAGCCGCATTCTCGATTCCGATGCTGCTGATCGCATGGCGAACGCTGAGGTCTGCCTTGGAGCGTTCAGCGCTCAAGACACCGGCGGGCGGTCCCGTACTCAACCGCTTCCTTCGTATGCCGATTCTGGTTGCAGCAGGCTGTTTTCTAGCTCCCAATGTCATAACCGTGGTTGGGCCATCCTGGTTTCCGGGGGAGCTGTTGGTATTGCTTGCAATCTTGGCAATGGGAGTCTGGTTAGTGAACCGGTCCTGCCTCGAAGCGGTGAATCAGTATGCCGGCTCGCAGAAGATCTTAAGCGCCCCTTAAATAGACCGCTTAGGTGACGTTAGCCATCATCTGGCTTGGGCGTCGCGGTTCGCATACCAATCTTCCCGTGTCAGCGGCAGCTCGCTCTGCCCGCGCTCCGACTTATTCAGCAGCAACTGGCACAGATTCATCCTGCCCACCCGGAAGCCGTGCGCCGACCCGGCCATGTAGATTCGCCAGGTCCGGTAGGTGGCATCGTCGGTCATGCGGCGCGCCTCCTCGGCGTGTGCCTGCAATCGCTCCGACCAGTGCCGCAGCGTCATCTCGTAATGCCGGCGGAGATTCTCCACGTCTTCCACTTCGAAGCCGCAGTTCTCGGCGGCGCGAATCGTGGTGTTGATCGGCACCAGCTCGCCGTCCGGGAAGACATATTTCTCGACGAACGATTCTCCGCTCGGCCTGAAGGTCGCCGACGCCGCTATCCCGTGATTCAGAAACACGCCTCCCGGACGCAGCAGCCGCCACGCCCGGCTGAAATATTCCGGCAGCAGGGCTTCGCCCACGTGCTCGAACATGCCCACGCTGACCAGCTTGTCGAACGGCTGCTCCGCTTCGATCTCGCGGTAGTCGCAAACCTCCACCCGGCAGCGCGAAGCCAGACCCGCCTGCTGAATGCGCTCGCGCGCCAGCTCGGCCTGGGGAACGCTCAGGGTGACGCCGAAAGCGTGGACGCCGTACTCCTCGGCGGCGTGGATCAGCAGTCCTCCCCAGCCGCAGCCCAGCTCCAGCAAGCGCTCGCCCGCCTTCAGCCGCAGCTTGCGGCAGAGATAATCCAGCTTCTGCCGCTGCGCCGTGTCGAGATCGTCGTCCGGCGATCGGAAATAGGCGCACGAGTAGACCATCCGCCGGTCGAGAAACAGTTGGAAGAAGTCGTTGGAAACGTCGTAGTGGTAGCGCACCGCCGCCCGGTCGCGCGCCGTCGAGTGCTGCCTGCCCTTCACCGCGGCTGCCCCGCGTCCCTTAATCCATCCCCTTGGTACTGCCGCCATCACCCGGAGCTGCAGCTTCGCCGTCAACGGCAGCTCTTCGGAGAACAGGTAGTCGGCGAATTCAAACGCCGCTTCCAGGTCGCCTTCAACGTCGAAATCGTCATAGATAAACGATTCGCCGACCGACAATTCGCTGGGCGAAAGAAACAACTTGCGCAGCGACCACGGGTTCTTCAGGATCAGCGTAAACCGGGGACGCACCGCGCCCCAGCAGGAGCCGTCCCAGAAGCGCACCTGGAAATTCTTGATGGATAATTTGTTGCTGATTTGTTCGAACAATCGTGCCGCAATGCCGACTGTGTCATTTCGTGGAAGCGTTGCGTAAGAGGCCATTTTGCCCTCCTTTGCCGCGCACACATCAGCCTTGGTTCAGGTGAAACTCTGGCTGCTATGCTAGCTCAATCCGGCGGCGGTTGGAAGCTTCTTTGCCCGGTTGCGGCGCGGCGGCGGCCTTGGATGAAGTAAAATGCTTGTGGTAATTGTCCTATTTCCGAGGCATTACGCCTAATTTGTGATTCGCATCACTCGATCTCGTGCTCCCTTGGCGCGCGCGGAGTGATAAGCCGAAAGATAGCAAGACAAAGCCGACGCACCCTGCGGTTGCGCGGGTTGGGGTGGTGAGACGCTCGACGATGAACGGTACGATCCTCTGCATTGACGACGAGCCCATCGGCCTGCGGGTCCGCAAACTGCTGCTTGAGACTCGAGGCTACGAGGTGCTCACCGCCACCAGCGGGCGCGAAGGCCTGGAGTTGTTCGCCGCTCATCCCGTTTCCGCCGTCGTCCTCGACTACGCCATGCCCGAGATGAATGGCGACGAGGTTGCCGCCGCCCTCAAGCGCATCGACCCCGGAGTCAAGATTCTTCTCTTTTCCGCCTACGTCCAGTTTCCCGATGACGTCATGCGGCACGTCGATGGCTTCGCCGTCAAAGGCGAGCACCCCGACGCGCTTTTCACCGCCCTCGAAGAAGCTTCTCTCCTGATGGCCGCAAGCTTTCTCCTGTAGAATTGGTTGCTGTCGGGAAGCCCACTCCCGAGTCTTTTTTGGCCAGAGGTCCCGGCTTGCTCAATCGACCCTTTGCTCGCTACCTGCTTGCCGCCGTCGCGGTGCTGGTGGCGCTCGTCTGGCATCTGGCCATGGTCAGAGCCCTGCACGCCGGATTTCCGCCGTATATCACCTTCTACCCGGCGGTAGCCCTGGTGGCTGTGCTGGCCGGCCAATCAGCCGGTTTGGCCGCCACCGCCTTGAGCGCGCTCGCGGTCGATTATTTTCTTCTGCCCCCGGTGGGAAGCTTCGCCATCGCCAATTCTGGCGAGGCGGTCGGTCTGGCTATTTTCTGCCTCATGGGCGCGGGCATAAGCGTCCTCGCCGAGCGCTACCGCCGCAATCGCGAACGGCGTGCAGCCGCGGAAAAAGAGCTGGCTTTACTAGCAGGCAAGGCGGCGCTGGCCGCGAGCGAGCAGCGCTGGAAAACCACTCTGCGCAGCATCGGCGACGCCGTCATCTCCACCGACGCGACCGGCAAAATCATGTTTATGAATGACATCGCCCAGAAGCTCAGCGGCTGGCCGATCGCCGAAGCCCAGGGAAAAGATTTGCCGTCGGTATTCAACATCGTCCACGAAGAGACCCGCAAGCCGCCGGAAAGCCCGGTCTCCAGAGTGCTTCGCCTGGAGCAGATCGTGGGCTTGGCGAATCACACCGCCCTCATCAGCCGCGACGGAATCGAATACCCGATCGAGGACAGCGCCGCTCCCATTCGCAACAAAGACGGCGAAATCACCGGCGTCGTCCTCGTCTTCCACGACGTCAGCGAGAAGCGCAAGGCCGAGAAAGCGGTTCGCGACAGCGAAAGGCTGGCCATCACCGGACGTCTTGCCGCTAGCCTGGCGCACGAAATCCACAACCCGCTCGACACCGTCGGCAATCTGCTCTACCTGATCGAGCAGTCCTCCGACCCCGAAGCCATCCGCGGCTTCGTCGAGCTGGCCGCTCAGGAACTGGCCCGCGTTACCCAGATGACGCGCCACATGCTCAGCTTCCAGCGCGAATCGACCAAGCCGGTGGCGGTTAATATCCTGGAAATCCTCGATGGCGTCGTCGCCCTCTTCGAACGAAAAATCGAAGCGGCCGGCATTCAAGTCGAAAAGCGGGTGTGCTTCGACGAGGAGTTTCTCGGCCTGCCGAGTGAGATACGGCAGGTCTTTGCCAATTTGTTCGGCAATGCCGTCGAAGCCATGGATCAAAACCACGGCAAGATCAAACTGTGCGCCTGTGCTTCCAGAAACTGGCGCACCGGGCAGCGCGGATTGCGCGTCACCGTCGCCGACAACGGACCCGGTATCCCCGCCGCCATTCGCGGCCGGGTTCTCGAACCCTTCTTCACCACCAAGGGCGAGGCGGGAACCGGCCTCGGCTTATGGATCACCTCCGGCATCGTCGAGAAGAGCGGCGGAAGCATGCGCCTGCGCAGCGTCACCCGGGCGGGACGCACCGGCACCTGCTTCTCCGCCTTCTTCCCCATCGCCTAGGGTTCTGAGTTCAAAGTTCGTTCACTCTACTTGCGTCCTGAGTTGCCAGTTCGTTCAACCATGGGTTCGGTTTTGAAGGGGCGCCGTCACCCAATCGGCCCGCTGGCGGAAGCGCACGATTCTCCGCCGGGCAAAATTGCTTGTGCTATTCTGACTTTTCCGCGCTGAACGCGTGCCCGGCGGCCTATTGATTGTCTGGCGGCCGCGGTCTTTTATGGCGTCAAAGGTTCGGGGAGGGCCGGTGCGCTGAAGCATTGTGATGGATTCATGAAGATCAATCGAGTTGGGTGCTGGATTTTTTCTCTGCTACTTCTCGGATATTCGACGAGCCCCGCCGCGCAAGAGCAAACCCAAAATCCCTTGGCCGGAGCTTCGCCGGCGGTGGAAGGATCTGAGCAGAATTCCGGCGTGCCGGAGCGTACCAAGAATCCATTAGCGGATGCGGAAGGGAAAAGCGTCCCGGAGAAGCAAAAAGCGAAACGCGGCGCGGAAAAGCCGGGAGCGAAACGGGTCTCGAAGGAGCCGGCCAATTCAGGCGGCAGCCAAGGTTCAGGCAGCAGCCAGGGTTCAAGCAGCAGCCAAGCTGCAACCGGCGGCCAAGCTGCGGGCGGCAACCAAGCTGCGGGCAGTGGCCAGGCCGTGGGTGCCAGCCAGGTTCCGGGCGCGCCGGAAGCAAAATCTGTCCCGGCGCCGACGGAGACGAAGGGTGGTTCGGCGAAGCCAGGCGACGAGCAGACGGAGAATCCGCTGCCCGGAGAGCCGCAGCAGCCGCCCGAGAAACGTGAGGCGCAACTCGAGCGCGATTTGCCGAAGAACCTGCTCAAGGACCAGATTGCGATTTGGACGAGCCCGGCCTACGTCAGGACGAAAGATGCGCTGTGGCTGGTACCGTTTTTCGGGGTAACGGCGGGGTTCATTGCGACCGACCGGGCGGCGGTGAGCGATCTGCCGGGCACGCCGAACACGGTGAAGCGCTTCAAGGACGTCTCCAATTACGGACTCTACGGCACGGCGGCTTTGTCGGGCGCGATGTACCTGTCGGGAGTGGCGTTTAAGAATCCGCATCAGCGGGAGACGGGCTGGCTGGTGGGCGAGGCGATGCTCGACGGGCTTGCCGTCAATACCGTCATCCAGCAGATTACGCGGCGGGAACAGCCGTTCGCTTCCAGCCATCCGGGGCAGTGGTTTCAGTCCGGCGACGCTTTTCCGTCCAACCATGCGATGGCGACGTTCGCGGCAGCGGCAGTCTTCACCCGCGAGTATCCCGGTTTGCTGACCGATGTGCTGGCCTACGGCACGGCCGGCACGGTGGCTTCGTTGCGGGTTCTGGGTGAGCAGCATTCGCCCTCGGACGTGGTGGTGGGCAGCATGATCGGATACCTGATCGGCAGGCAGGTGTATAAGGCCCATCACAATCCGGAGCTGCCTGGCGAGTCGATCGGAACGGTGGTAAAAACCAAGGAAACGGAATCCGGCGGGAGCGGGTTCGTGGCGTCCGCGTACGTGCCGATGGACTCCTATGTTTATCCGCTGCTGGACAGGCTGATGGCGACCGGGGCGGTGGACAGCGGAATTCTTGGCCAGCGCCCGTGGACGCGCTCCGAGATTGCGCGGCTGGTGGAAGAGGGAAGCGAACGGGTGCGGGCCGGCTCGGAAGAAGCGCGGATCGTCGACGTGCTGCAGCGGGAGTTCGCGGACAACCTGGAGGGTTCCAGCACGCGGTCGGCGAAGTCGATCGCGATCGAAGAGCTTTACACCCGCTCCCAGGTCATCAGCGGAACCCCGGTCAACGACAGCTTCCACTTTGGGCAAACGCTCTACGACGATTATGGGCGGCCGTACTGGAAGGGCTACAACAACATCTCCGGGGTGAGCGGTACGGCGGTCACGGGCAGATTTGTCATGTATGGGCGCGGAGAGTATCGAGCACGCTCCGGCGATCCCCGCGTACTCGCCAAGCGTGCAGCAGTTTGAGGCGGGGGTTGACGGGTTGGCGCCCGGGCCGGGCATCCCGCACGGCAATAGCGGGACCGACGTGTTTCGCCTGATTGAAGGCTATGCGGGAGTGCAGTTCAGCAAGTTTTCGATCACCGTGGGCAAGCAGAGTTTATGGTGGGGGCCGACGGTGAGCGGACCCTTTCTGTTCAGTGATAATGCCGAGCCGATCTACATGGCGCGTTTATCGCAGACTTCGCCCATACGCCTGCCATGGATCTTCGGGTATCTGGGAGCGGTCAAGCTGGACTCGTTCTTCGGCAAGTTGTCGGGGCACGAGTTTCCCAATAGTCCTTATACTCACGGCGAGAAGGTGACCCTTAAGCCCACGCCTAACCTGGAACTGGGATTTAGCCGAACCATGATCTTTGCCGGAAAGGAGGACGGTTTCTGCCCTTCCAGTTATCTTCCGAACGGATGCCCGGGACATCCCCTGACGTTTGGTTATTTTTGGAGCGGATTTAGCAGCGTGGGCGATGCTTCGACTCCTCTCGGTTCGCTGCCGGGCAGCGCGCAGGATGTGGGCGATCGCCGGGGCGGATTCGATTTCAATTACCGGGTGCCCGGAGTGCGAGACTGGCTGACCGTATACGGGGACTTCTTTACCGACGACGACCCGTCGCCTTTGAGCGCCCCAGCCCGGTCGGCGATCATGCCGGGTATTTATCTGGCCAAATTTCCATTCCTGCACAAACTCGATTTTCGCGCCGAAGCCCCGATGACGGCGCAGTCGGCGATCAGCGGCTCCGGCGGCCAGTTTTTTTACTTCAATGGCGCCTTTCGCGACGGCAACACCAACAAGGGAGTGATTATCGGCAATTGGATTGGAAGGCAGGCCAAAGGACTTTTTCTTACCAGCCGGTACATGATTTCGCCGATGGCGAATATCCAGTTCTCATTCCGCAACCAGGTTAGCGATCCGAAATTCATCACCGGGGGCGACACCATGGATGACTTCCGCGTCACGGTCGAGTTCCCCTTGCGGCAGTCGTTCAGCGTCTCGAGTTTCGTGCAATTCGAACGCTGGAATATTCCGTTGCTGGCAACCGGCCCGCAGCATGACGTCACGACTTCGGTGGAGTTGAAGTACCGCCCCAACTGGCGCTGGCGGGGAAACTAACAAGACTAAGACGCGCATACTGAGGCTCATGTAATCCCCAGAGTTGGAACCGCGCCAACTCTGGGCCACCCGCGCCACATTTTTCTGGCTCGGGACGGCATGGCTAAAGCCATGCCCCTTCAAAGCACCATTTATGAAACACGCTCAAGGCAAATGGCGCGAAATTCGGAAACAGCACGCTAGTGATAGGCTAGACTAGGTTGCTGCATGCGAGCCGGAAAGGTGAACGGCAGTTGCCGCAAAACTTCGAGAGCGAATAGATAGCGCGGTTGGCGATATGTTTGATTGCATTTTTGTGACCGGCGGAGCGGGGTTCATAGGGTCGAACTTCGTCCTCCAACTGATCAGCCAGAGCGCCGGGAAGATCATCAACTACGACAAGCTAACCTATGCGGGCAACCTGAAAAATCTGGCCGGCCTGCAGCACGACCCGAGGCACGTCTTCGTCCGCGGCGATATCAACGACGCCCAAGCTTTGGCGGAGACCCTGGCTCAATACCAGCCGCAGGCCATCGTACACTTCGCAGCGGAAAGTCATGTTGACCGCTCCATCGCCGGCCCGGCGGAGTTCATAAGAACCAACGTTGCCGGCACCTTCCAATTGCTGGAAGCGGCGCTCGGGTACTGGAGATCGCTGCCTGGGCGGCGGCGCGAAGGCTTCCGCTTTCTGCACGTCTCGACCGATGAGGTGTACGGTTCGCTGGGACCGGGGGATTCTTTATCGAGGAGACTCGATACGATCCCAGCAGTCCCTACTCGGCCTCCAAGGCGGCGAGCGACCACCTTGTGCGCGCCTAGCACCAACCTACGGTTTATCGGTGACGATCACGAACTGCTCCAACAACTATGGCCCGAGGCAGTTCCCGGAGAAGCTGATTCCGCTGATGATCCTGAACGCGGTTGAAGGCAAGCCGCTACCGGTGTATGGCGAGGGCGACAACGTGCGCGACTGGCTGTATGTCGACGACCACTGCGATGCCATCAGCAAGACGCTCGGGAACGGCAGGCCCGGCGAGACTTACAATATCGGAGGCGGCAACCAGAAGAGCAACATCGAAGTGGTGCGGAGCGTTTGCGGCCTGTTGAACGAGTTACAACCGAGCACGGAAATCGGCGATTATTCGGCGCTGATCAGATTCGTCGAAGACCGCCCCGGACACGATCGGCGGTACGCGATGGACACCGGCAAGATTACGGGCGAGCTGGGATGGACGCCGAGGGAGACTTTTGAGACCGGATTGCGGCGAACGGTTGGCTGGTATCTGGAGAATCAGGCCTGGGTGCAGGACGTGCAATCGGGCGCTTATCAGAGCTGGATTGAACTGAACTACGGCGACAGGAGAACTTGGTGCGGGGCATAATTCTGGCGGGCGGTTCGGGAACTCGACTGTACCCCGCGACCCAGTGCGTTTCCAAGCAGCTTTTGCCTGTCTACGACAAGCCCATGATCTACTACCCGCTCAGCACCCTGATGCTGGCGGGGATCGTTGACCTGCTGGTCATTTCCACTCCGGCCGATACGCCGCGTTTCGCGGAGTTGCTCGGCGACGGCTCGCAATGGGGCCTGAACATCAGCTACCAGGTTCAGCCGGCCCCGGGGGGGTTGGCGCAGGCGTTTCTCATCGGCAAGGATTTCATCGGCGCGGAAGCGTGTTCGCTGGTGCTGGGCGACAACATTTTCTATGGGCAGGACCTGACGCGGATGCTGCGGCGCGCCGCCTCCATCACCACGGGAGCGACCGTTTTCGCCTACCCGGTGACCGATCCGGAGCGCTACGGAGTGGTAGCGTTCGACGAGGCGGGCCGCGCGATTTCGATTGAAGAGAAACCGGCGGTCCCGAAGTCGCGCTACGCGGTGACCGGCCTTTATTTTTACGATAACGAGGTCGTCGCCATTGCCGAGTCGCTGCGGCCTTCGAAGCGGGGCGAATTGGAAATCACCGATGTGAACCTGGCATATCTCAAGGCGGGGCGGCTGCGGGTGGAGCGCATGGGCAGGGGCATGGCTTGGCTCGATACCGGAACCTATGAAGCCATGTTCGAAGCGACGGTGTTTATTCGAACCATGGAGCTGCGCCAAGGACTGAAGGTGGCCTGTCCGGAAGAAGTGGCCCTGCGCTGCGGCTTGATCAGTCCCGAGCAATTGGAGAGATCGATCGCGGGAATGGCGAAGAATGCTTACGCGGATTATCTGCGGACAACCCTGCAAGAGTTTGCGGTGCGGAAAACGGCGGGGGAACAGTTGTGAAAGTTGTGCCTTGCGCTATTCCCGATGTCTTGCTGGTGGAGGCGCAAGTTTATCGGGACGACCGTGGCGCGTTTCTGGAAAGCTACAACCAGCGGGTGTTCGCGTCGCTGGGGTTGCAGCATGGTTTCGTGCAGGACAATCTTTCGACTTCGAAACGCAATGTGATCCGCGGCTTGCATTACCAGGTGCGGCAGGCGCAGGGAAAGCTGCTGCGGGTGGTTCGCGGGGAGGTGCTGGACGCGGCGGTGGATTTGCGCCGGTGGTCGCCGACCTTCGGCCGCCATGTGGCGGTGAGACTCTCCGGCCAAGATTATCGAGCGCTCTGGATACCGGCGGGGTTTGCCCATGGCTTCGCGGTGCTGAGCGAAAGCGCGGATTTTCTCTATAAGACTACGCACTACTATACGCCCGAGTTCGAGCGGACGATTGTCTGGAACGATCCCGAAATTGGTATCGACTGGGGAGTGAAGCCGGAGGATGCGATCGTCTCCGAAAAGGACAGAGCGGGCGCGCTTTTCTCAGAGGCCGAGGTTTACGAAGATGAGGCGGTGCTGAAGACGGCGGGGCGCGGGCGATGAAGCTACTGGTGGTGGGGCACTTGGGCCAGGTTGGAGTGGAGCTGCAAAGAACTTTGGCTCCGCTGGGCGAGCTTGCACTGGCCGATCAAGAGTCGGTGAACCTGGCGAAGCCGGCGACGATCAGGGAGCTGATGCGGCGCACTTGCCCGGAGGTGGTGGTGAACGCGGCGGCCTATACGGCGGTGGACCGGGCGGAGTCGGAGCCGGAACTGGCAATGGCCGTCAATGGCATCGCGCCAGGGGTGCTGGCCGAAGAAGCGGCGCGCCGCGGCGCTCTGCTCATCCACTATTCCACCGACTACGTGTTTGACGGAAGCAAGCCATCGCCGTGGTTTGAAGCCGACGAGCCCAAGCCGATCAACGTGTATGGGAAATCGAAGCTGGCCGGGGAGAAGGCGGTGGCCGCAGCCGGCGGGCGACATTATATCTTCCGCACAAGCTGGGTCTATGCCGCCCACGGCACAAATTTTTTGCAAACGATTCTTCGGCTGGCGTGGGAACGGGAGGAGCTTCGCATCGTTGACGATCAGATTGGCGCTCCAACTTCGGCGCCCGCTATCGCCGACGCCACCGCCCGGGCAATTCTTGCCAGCATCGATTTAGAGAGCGGCGGGGAACGAAAAGGGCGTCCGGCATATGGGCTCTATCACATGACTTGCGGGGGCGAAACTTCCTGGTTCGGTTTCGCCGAGGAGTTCCTGCGGCGGGCGCGGGCGCGGCATCCGGAAAGACGAATGGCGCGCTTGGTTCCAATCCCGAGTTCGGAGTATCCTCTGCCGGCGCGGCGTCCGCGGAATTCGGTGCTGTCGAATGAAAAGCTGCGGCGGGGATTCGGCTTGCAGTTGCCGGAGTGGCGGGCGGCGATGGAGTCGGTGCTCGAGCAGAGCCTGGCGTAAGACTTCCTGGCAGGCTGCTGAAAAAAGTATTCTTCGAGGGTGTCGTCCTGAGCGAAGCGAAGGATCTGCTGTTTGCGCGTGCTAAAGCAAAGCAGATCCTTCGGTCGCCAGCCCCAACAAGCCAACAACGGGCTTGTCGGGGACCCCGCGCAAAATCGGCGCGGCCTCAGGATGACACTTCCAGGAGTTTCTCAGCAGCCTGCTAGAAGCGCCCGAGATACCAGCTCAGAATGGGCTGGCCGGCGAAGAGGGCGAACAAAGCCATCGATCCCAGCATCACCCCGAACGGCATCTCGTAGAAGCGGAGGCTGAGCGACGCCGACTGCCAGGCGCGAGCTGCCGTGCTGCTCCGTCCAGGGACACGACGGTAGCGGGACAGACGTTTGCGAAAGATGTTGAGTACGATCAAGCCGCCGTACAAACCGCCGAGCACGGAGGCGGTGATCAGCACGAACAGGGTGAGAGGCGCGCCGACAAAGGCTCCGACCATGGCCATCAGCTTGACATCTCCCATGCCCATGCCCTCGGCTCCGCGCAATCGCAGGTAGAGGGCGGCGGTTCCCCAGATGAAGCCGGCGCCGACGGCCGCCCCGATCACGGCGTCCGCGAGCGAGAGCAGCGGCGCGGGCAATGCACCACGGCCGTAGAAAAAGCCGAGTGGCCCGGGAACGGCAACCAACAGGCTCCAGGCGAGTCCCAGGGCCAGCCCGGACAGGGTGAGCTTATCAGGGAGAATGTGCGTTTCGGCGTCGGTGAAGATCAAGCCGGTCAGCAGGAACGCGAAGATGCACCACTTGAGAGTCTCCACCTGCAAGCCGAATTTGGCGTAGCAGGCGAGAAAGAACAGGCCGAGCAGCAACTCGACGGCCATGTACCGGGGCGTAATGGGGGTGTGGCAATGGCGGCAGCGTCCGCGCAGCCACAACCAACTGAGGACGGGAACATTGTCGTAAGCGGCGATCGGCTTTCCGCATTTGGGACAGGCCGAGCGCGGGCGCACCACCGAGAGGCCGCGCGGCATGCGGTAAATGCAGACGTTCAGGAAGCTGCCGAAGATCAGCCCGAAGGCGAAGACCAAGCCGCCGAAGATACGGTTGAGAGTCTGAAGGTCCACGAGACGCTTTTACCCCCGGCAGACGTGCATATGCAACTGCCAGAGATCCTTCCGAGCCGAGGTGAATTGCGATTATAACGGCTGGTCCGAAATCGGCCCATGCAAAAACCGTGCGGCGCTGCTTAGCAGTTGGATACCGCCGGCCAACTCCTACGGGCCGGGACTTTCGTCATCGAGAGTGCCAAAAAAGATTCCCTGGCGCTTGAGTGCTATGGAATCTTTTTGAGCGGCGCCGGGTTATGTGATACAAGGGGCGGTCGTAATGGATTCCCCGGCAAGCTTGACATGAGATTGCCGGGCATCTTGGTCGCCGGGCGAGATGATCATGAATTTCCAAGTAGAACGATCGGAGTTCACTCCGGAGAGCGGGTTCTCCTACTACGTTTCGTTCAAGCCCGACCTGTCGATTGCGGGCGAGGACATCTCCGCGCAGATGGTGGTGCAGGCGATGGTTTCGCTTTCGGAGACCAGCGACCTGGCGGAGTTTGCCTTTGAGGTTCCCAAACAGTGCCGCAATTCACAGGCGCTGAAGTTCATCTGCCGGCAAGGCGCGGCGAATTACGCCGAGCCGCGTGTCTTCATAGCCCTGCCCGGGTCGAGCGGCGAAGCCGTGATCGATCTTCCGGCAACCCTGGATTTGGATTTTGCCGGCCGGATTGTCGGCATGGAAATCCAATGGGTCCCTGAACAGACACAGCAGATGCCTTCGCCGCGCATGTGGAGCTGAGCCGATTTTTTCCGCCCTGACGTTGAGAATGCAAACATGAACGAAGAGAGAAAACCCTATATCGATTTTCAGAATGTCTCGAAGGCGTTTGGCGAGAAGGTGGTGCTCGATGATGTCAGCTTCGACGTCATGCCGGGCGAAACCGTCTGCCTACTGGGCCGCAGCGGGGTGGGAAAATCGGTGGCGCTGCATCACATCATGGGCTTTCTCAAGCCCGATTCGGGGCGCGTCCGGGTGGCCGAAGAAGATGTGACGGATTACGGCGAAGCGCAGATGGAGCGCATTCGGAAAAAGGTGACCATGGTCTTTCAGAACGGCGCGCTGTTCGACTCGCTGACGGTCGGCGAGAATGTCGCCTTTCCGCTGCGCGAACGCCGCGAGCTCAGCGAAGACCAGATCTACCAGATTATCGACGGATTGCTGGAGATGGTCGGCGTGGGACATCACCGCGACCAACTGCCTTCGGAGTTGTCGACCGGGCTGAAGCGCTCGGTGGCGATTGCCCGCGCCCTGGCGGCGCAGCCGGAGGCCATCCTCTACGATGAGCCGACGACGATGGTGGACCCGCTGATGGCCCACCTGCTGGGAAGTCTCATTCAGAAGCTGAAAGTTCAGCTAAAGCTCACCAGCATCGTGGTGACGCACGACATGGCCCTGGCTAAGAAGCTGGCCGACCGGTTGGTTTTTCTGCACGAGGGCCGGGTGGTGTTCTTCGGGAAATTCGAGGAGATGGAACATTCGCGGGAGACCATCGTGCAGGAATTTCTGGCGCTGGACAGCGTGAGCCTGCGTGATCTGGGCAATCAGCCGCCGCAGGTTCGCGCCTGAGAAACTGAAGCGGCGCTGAGTGGGATGGATTGCAACATCCCACATCTGCTAACTGCGGCAGATGTGGGGCACCCGGCGCTTGAATGGGCCACCAGAATTACCGAAGGATTCTGCTTTATTTTCAGCACGCGCAAACAGCAGATCCTCCGCTACGCTCAGGATGACACCTCAAAGAACAGTTCTTTTAGCAGCCTGCTAGCGCAAGTTACGGCCAGCAGTTTCCCGAGGATGCCTCAGAATCCTTTAGCCACCAGGGTCTCAATCTTCAGGGGAGCGGCTTCGGGTTTGCGTATCCACTTCTCAAGGTACTTGGCGACGATATCGGTTTCGATGTTGACCGGGTCGCCCGGCTTCAGCGAACCGAGGTTCGTCATCTCGACGGTGTGGGGAATGATGGCGATGGTGCAGATCAGCCCTTCCAGGCGCGCCACCGTCAGGCTGATGCCTTCAATGGCGATGGAGCCCTTGAAGACGATGTATTTTTCCAACTCCGGCGGGACTTCGATGTGCAGCCAATAGTCGTCGGAGTTGGCGATGCGCTCGAACTCGACGAGCTTGCCGACGCCATCGACGTGTCCCTGCACCATGTGCCCGCCCATGCGTCCATCGGCCCGGAGAGGCAATTCCAGGTTTACCAGCGCGCCTTCGGTGATGCGGGAGAGGGAAGTGCGCACCCAGGTTTCCGGCGCCAGGTCGGCGGCAAAAGAGGTGGGAGTGATGGCCAGAGCGGTGAGGCAAACGCCGCTGACGGCGCAGCTGTCGCCCGTCTTCAACTCCTTCGGCGTGTTCTTGGCTTCAATTACGACGCGGCGGTTCTCGCCCTTCTGCTCGATGCGGGCGATGCGGCCGACTTCTTCGACGATTCCAGTGAACATAGAAGCTCCATGAATGGCGAAAAGAAATTATAGCTGGCAAATGGAGCGCACAGTGTGACCTGCAACACACCTTGCCAGCCAGCATGTCGCTGGGTAGTGGTCAATTTGAATTTCTCGTCACGACGGGCGCCCCACGTCCCGCGTCCGGCGATCTTACGCCCGCTATGCGGGCTATGACCTCGCGAACTGCGCTTACCCCAGGCTTACGCCTCCCACCCCCATACGCAAACAGCGCGCGTATCGGGGACCCCGGCCCTGGGGCTACCATCTTTTGCCCGCTGCGCGGGCTGGGGGCACCGTCACCAAATTGACTCTGCCGGTCCCTGGGTTTATTTCCCCAGAAAAAGGGTTGCGCCTTAAAAAGTGATTTACTGTTACGCGTAAGGATCGTGGAGATAGCCTTCGACGGCGAAATCCTCGCCGTAACGGCACAGGGAGAGGTCGCGGAGCTGCGCGGCCTCCGCCATCGCGGCAAAACCCTGGCCGCCGGCGAAGCCCACGGAAGCGCTGCCGCCGAGGATTTTCGGGGCATAAAAGAGCCAGACTTTATCGACCGCGCCGGCCTGCAGAAATGTCCAATTTACGCTGGCGCCGCCTTCGACCAGCAGGCTCGTGATCTGCATCTTTCCCAGGCGCGCGAGCACGCATCGCAAGTCGGGGAAGCGCTTCTCGGCGTCCGCTGGAAGCCGCTCCACGCGAACGCCCGACAGCTCAAGCGCGTGCTTTTTTTCGGCGATGTTTTCATCAGGGGTATCGAGGCAAAACACGAGCAGGTCGTCGGCAGCGCTGGCGACGAGGCGCGAATCAGTGGGAATACGCAGGTGAGAATCGAGAATGACGCGCAGCAAAGGCCGCTGCCGCGGATGCTGGCTGCGGTCGGTCAGCAGCGGGTCGTCGGCGATGACCGTGTTGACGCCCACGAGGATGGCGTCGGATGCGTGGCGCAGCCGGTGTACCTGACGCAGAGCCGAGGTTCCCGTGATGTAGGTGGTAGAAGCCTTGGCAGCGGGGTTGACGGCGGCCGCGATCTTGCCGTCGAGCGTCATCGCCGACTTCAGGGTCACGAAGGGTGCGCCGGTGCGGATGAAATGCGCGAACGATTCGTTGAGTTTGCGCGCTTCGGACTCCAGGATGCCTTCGCTGACTTCAACTCCGGCCTGGCGAAGCTGCTCGAAGCCCTTGCCGCCAACCAGCGGATTGGGATCGCGCATGGCCGCCACCACGCGTCCAACTCCCGCCGCGATGATTGCCTGCGTGCACGGCCCGGTTCGCCCGGTGTGGCAGCAAGGCTCCAGATTCAGGTAGAGAGTGTTGCCGCGCGCCAGCGTCCCGGCTTCTTCCAGGGCGAGCACTTCGGCGTGCTTGCGGTCGGCATAACGGTGAACTCCGCGCCCAACGATGCGGCCGCGCTCGTCGACCACGATGGCCCCGACACAAGGATTGGGCGAGGCAAGTCCCACGCCCTGACGCGCCAACTCCAGCGCCTGCGTCATGAAAAGTTCGTCTGCCGAGCGTCGTACCATAAGTCTTCGATCTTAGCCTTGGGTTGATTGAAGAATGCTATTTGGCGAAGAGCGACTCCACGAAATCTTCGGCGCGGAAGGGCAGCAGATCGGCTTGCTTCTCGCCTACGCCCACGTAGCGCACCGGCAGACCCCATCTCGCGCGAAATGGCGACGACGATTCCGCCCTTGGCGGTGCCGTCGAGCTTGGTGAGCACGATTCCGGTCACTCCGGCCGATGCGGTGAACAGCTTGGCCTGCTGCAAGCCGTTCTGGCCGGTGGTGGCGTCCATCACCAGAAGGGTTTCGTGCGGCGCGCCGGCGATGATGCGCTGCGCGGTTCGCCGCATCTTGTCGAGTTCGAGCATCAGGTTCGCCTTGGTGTGCAGGCGACCGGCGGTGTCGACGATTACGTAGTCGGCGTGGCGGGCGCGGGCGGCCTGCAGGGCGTCAAACAACACCGCCGAGGGATCGCCTCCAGGCTTGGTCTTGATGACTTCCGTGCCGGTGCGCTCGCCCCAGATTTCAAGCTGCTCGATGGCGGCGGCGCGGAAGGTGTCGGCCGCGCACAGCAGCACGCTCTTGCCCTGGGCGCGCAGGTTGTGCGCCAGCTTGCCGATGGTGGTGGTCTTGCCGGTGCCGTTGACGCCGACCACGAGAATCACCTCGGGCTCGCCGTCAACGCTGTTGACGGGCTTTTCCGCCGCCGTCAGAATGCCGCGCAGCTCTTCCTTCAGCACGCGCTTTAACTCTTCGATGTTGTCAATCTGCTTGCGATCGACTTTTTCCCGCAGGCTGGCGAGCACCTGCGCGGTGGTCGCCATGCCGAGATCGGCAGCCAGCAAGGTAGCTTCGAGGTCGTCGAGAGTGTCGCGGTCAATTTCCTTGCCGAAGCTGACCACATCCTCTATGCGCTCCGCCAGGTTCTCGCGAGTGCGGGCGACGGCCTGCTTCATGCGCTCAAAAAACGAGGGCTTTTCGTCGGTATTGCCAAATAAAGTTTGAATCATCGTAATCGAATATTATAAGGGACGGGGCGGGGAATCGGCCCGACAGTGGTGTCCGGGGTAGTGTCCTAATTTGGATTTTGGTATGCCTAGTCCTGATATTCGTCCTCCGTATTTTGGGATGCGGCGAAGCGCAAGGATTGAATATCCAGAACGCGAAAGAATCCAGTTTTCTTTCCCGCGCCAGAATCATCGACGTAGCGCACTTCGCCCACAGCTTGCATGAGGTATTTTTCCGGCCTTCCCTCTTCAAGGGCAAGTCTGAAAACATGCATCTTACTGTCAAATCTCGAATTATCCGATATAGCGATATTGAAAGACTGCTCTTCCCCGGCTCCCAAAGAGAAACCCTCAATGCTCCCCCGATGCAGAGGGTCATATCGACGCTCATTCCCAACCCGCCATCGGACTTCGATCTTGCCATCTTTGATGGTCGCGTTAGTTCCTCCAGTATTCCCCACCAGCAGGTGTATACCCCAGAGCCCAGCTCCGTTGTACAGCTCGATGTATCGCACGATAACCTTAGGGCGAAATTGAGCTATCAGCGTCCGATTCGCAATATCCGCTTGTCTCTTTATCGCTCCGAGCGTTTTCCAAACGAGCCATACTTGGAAACCGCCTACGATGAGCAATCCAAGGCTGAATCCCCAATATCCCCAATCCGCCCAATCCTTCAGTGTGTTTATCGTCACGGGCGGAAGTTCGCGGATGACTATGGAGTGCTCTTTATTTTCATTGTTTTGGTCGTGACTGTTCCCTTGGGAGGAACGGGCCTTTTCTTTGCCGTTCATGTTCACAGGTGGTGGGGATGGTGGCTTTTGGGCATTGCCCTGGCTCTTGACGTTGGAGGTTGCGCCAGCGGAATTATCGGCTGTCTGCCGTGGGACTGGTGGAAGTGCCTGCATGATGGTCAAGAGCACAGCCAATATGAGCGTTTTCATGGCGGAGAAATTGCACCCCCAGAAACATTTGACAATCGTGCAAAGTGTCCCAGTTTTCGTTTCAATACAGCTTCACTTCGGCGGCGAAGGGCCGGGTCATCAACTCGTGAATCGCCTCGCGCGGCGATTTGCCTTCGTGGAGCAGCGCGTGCGTCTGCTCGGTGATCGGCATCTCCAGCGTGTATTTGGCGGCCAGTCCGACGGCGGCGTCGGTGGTGAGCACGCCTTCGGCCACTCTTCCGTGCATGCTTGCGATAATCTCATCGAGTTTGCGTCCCTTGCCGAGTTCCACGCCCACGCTGCGGTTGCGCGAGGGGCCGCCGGTGCAGGTAAGCACCAGGTCGCCAAGGCCGGAGAGCCCGGCCATGGTCTCGGCCTGTCCTCCGCAGGCCACCACCAGGCGGGTCATTTCGGCCAAGCCGCGGGTGATGAGCGCAGCCGCCGTATTGTGGCCAAGCCCGAGTCCGTCAACCACCCCGGCGGCGATGGCGATAATGTTTTTCAGCGAGCCGCCCAGTTCGACGCCGACGATATCGTCGTGCCGATAAACGCGGAACTTGGGATCGCTGAACTCGCGCTGCACGGTGTGCGCCAATTCGGCGTCATCGGAGGCGATGGTGACCGCCGTGGGATCGCCCTTGGCGACCTCGAAGGCGAACGACGGGCCGGAGAGCGCGCCGATTCGAGGGCGGAAGCCTGACGGCCCTTCGCTGAGCACGGCCTGGATCACCTGGCTCATGCGCAGCAGCGATCCGGTCTCGATGCCTTTGGTCGCTGAAACCAACAGCATCTCGGGCCGCAGATAAGGCTTCATTTGCCGGTAGAGATTGCGCGCGTGGTGCGAGGGCATGACACCGATCACGATGGCAACGCCGTCGAGCGCCTCGGCGAGCGAGCCGGTGACGCGCACCGCAGCCGGAATCGCCACTCCGGGCAGAAACAGCGCGTTCTCCCGCCGACTCTCGACGGAGCGGCAAACCTCTGCTTCATACGCCCATAGCCGCACCTGGTGAACTCCGTTGCGCGCCAGCACGACGCTGAGCGACGTCCCCCATGCACCTGCTCCGATGATCGCGATTCGGCTCACTTCGGTTCTCCTTGCTTGGCTCCGAAGCGGTTTTCTTTACCGGCCAGCAGTCGCCTGATATTTCCCCGATGACGGTAGATGATGAGCAGGGAGACGCCGGCAAGCATGGCGAGCACTCCCGGGGTAGCGTGCGCGGGCTGCAGGAAATAAAAGCAGAAGGGGAACAACGCGGCGGCCACCATGGAACCAAGCGAAATGTAGCGCGTCGCCGCCACAATTGCGACGAAGACGGCGAACACGATGAGCACCGCCTTGGGCGCAAGCGCGAGAAAAACTCCCAGGCCGGTGGCGACGCCCTTGCCTCCCTTGAAGCGCAGCCAGATGGTAAACATGTGTCCGATGATGGCGAAAAAAGCGGCCACTGCGCCCAGCAGGAATGCCTGCTGAACGGCGGATTCGGCGGGAGCGTTGGGCGGAAATCCGCTGGCTTGGGGCGTGTGCCGCCAAGCGGCAAACATGCCATAGGCATAGGCGATGGTCACGGCGACGTAGCCCTTGAGGATA
>CAWFEA010000017.1:0-205717 GCA_963814745.1 uncultured Acidobacteriota bacterium | reverse complement strand
AAACAGAGAGTACGACGCGATCGTCACCATGTACCACGACCAGGGGCAGATTGCCATGAAATTGATGGGTTTCTGGCGGGGCGTTACCGTACTTGGCGGCCTGCCGGTTCCGGTTACGACGACCGCGCACGGCTCCGGCTTCGACATCGTGGGCAAGGGCAAGGCCAATCCCGGTTCATTGCGCAATGCTTTAGGCCTGGCCTGCCGGATGGCGCAAACCAAACAGCAGGCTGCCACCCGTTCGTAGTGTGGGCAGACGATAATCATCCGGCCCGCTTCCTTGCCGAATGCTCGCCAGGGTGGGATGCGCCGGCATGGCGAGCGTCCCTGATTTGCCCCGTGATACCCATCACAATTGCTGGTGATGGTAGTCACGGCTCTTCGGGTAATGCTCGATTTATCTTCAGCTTGCAGTCAAGATTTTAGACCGGAAGCAGTTGGAGGAGAAGTTATGAGTCAGGCGGGTGCAACGCAGGAGTATAAGCCGAGGTTGGTGTTCTGGGAGGTCACGAAGGGATGCAATCTTCGTTGCATTCACTGCCGCGCGACCGCCACGGAGCTGACCTCGCCCGCCGATCTTTCCACCGCCAGAGCGCTCGACATCATCACCCAGATCGCCGCATTTGCCAATCCGATCCTGGTGCTGAGCGGCGGCGAGCCGCTCTATCGCACCGATATTTTTCAGCTCGCAAAGTTTGGCACCGAGCGCGGCTTGCGGGTGGCGCTGGCCACCAACGGAACCCTGGTGACGAAAGAAATCGCCCGCAAGATCGTGGATTCGGGCGTGAAGCGGGTCTCCATCAGCCTGGACGGAGTGAACGCGGCGACTCACGACACTTTCCGCGGTATCCCGGGCGCATTCGATGCCGCCATTTACGGTTTCCGCAATCTCAAAGAGATCGGCATGCCGGTGCAGATTAACATGACGATCGCGCGGCACAATGCCAAACAACTGCCCGCCGTGCTGGACATGGTGCGCGACCTCGGAGCCGACGCCCTGCACACTTTTCTGCTGGTTCCAGTCGGTTGCGGCGTGGATATTGCCGACGTGCAGATGGTGCCTCCGCAGGAGTACGAGATATTCTCAACTGGTTTTACGATCAGGAGCAGAAGGGCGACATTGAGTTGAAGGCCACCTGCGCTCCGCATTACTTCCGGGTCGTGCGCCAGCGGCGCGCCGCCGAACGCAAAGCCGAGGGGTATGGCGCTACCGCGGCTGCCGCCAAACCGGCCATCGGAGCCACGGAAATGACTATGCCCGGTTCGACCGGCGTCAACTTGAAGCCAGCGGCGGGTAACGGCGGTCACCCTGGGGGTCATCCCGGGAGCAAGCATCCGGAAGGCATGAATGCGGTAACCAAGGGGTGCCTGGCGGGAACGGGCGTCTGCTTCATCTCCCACGAAGGCGAAGTCTTCCCCTGCGGCTACCTCCCAGCGCTGGCCGGGGACCTGCGCCAGCAGTCGTTTGCCGAAATCTGGACCAAGTCAGTGGTATTTGGAACCCTTCGCGACAATGACAAGCTGACAGGGAAGTGCGGCGACTGCGAGTTCCGCAACGTCTGCATGGGATGCCGGGCTCGAGCTTTCGCGGCAACCGGCGATTACATGGCGGCAGAGCCCTTCTGCGTCTACGAACCGAAGACGGTGCGAGCGACCAAAGCCTAGCAAACTCTGATCCTGGCTGCTCCCTCGGACAGCCAGGTATTCACCCCACCTCAAAAACGCCAGATCGCGGCGACCGAAGCACTGGGGAAATCCCGATTTGGGACACGCGCTTTTCAGGTATAACTCTTTGTTCCTACGCCGCTTTTGCCTTGTCGCGGCCGGGATGCAACACTATAACAATACCCACTGGCTTTGAATGGGAGCGGTTGGCCCGCTCTGTCTATCGGCATCGCCGGGAGGTCGGACTTGTCACTTGCGTTCAATCCCGTGGGCAACGCCCTGCAGGTGTTTCGCATAGAGGTTCGTATGCAGGTAAGCGTGTGGGGCATGACGGCTTCCGGGGAAGCGTTCATCCAGAGTGCACGCGCCAGCGATGCCGGCCCTTATCGGGCTTCGCTCACTGGCATCGAGTATGAAGTGCCGGTCGGCGAAATCCTCGGAGTGGAATATGAGGGTCGCAGAGCGCGTTTTTGCGTCGTCTGGGCCGGACAGGCAGGCACTCCGGACGCAGGCAAGATCGAGATAAGGCCCCTGGATTTGGTGCAAGATTTCTGGGGCATCGATTTCGAACGGCTGGGCAACTTTCAGATCATCGAGCGCCGCGCCGCACCGCGGTACCCTTGCCGAGGCTCGATTTCCATACGCCAGCCGGGAGCGCCCGATCGCATTTCCGTGGCGGTCACCGATATCAGCTTGAGCGGCTGCTACGTCGAGCTGATGGAAACATTTCCCGTCGGCACCAGGCTCTCTTCGTTGCTGAACGTTGAGTCAATCTCAACCAGCGTCGTGGCGGAGGTTCGCACGGCCCATTCCGGTGTAGGGATGGGAATGAGATTCGAGGAGATGAGCGAGAGCGACCGGGCCGCTCTTGATCGGCTCATCGCCAAGCTGGCCGCCGCCTTGTAAGAGTGGCGGCGGGGTTCATCGCGATGTGCCGGAACGATGTGCGGAACTACGTCGAATAATCCGCGTTGATGTGAACATAATCAGTCGTAAGATCGCAGCTCAGATACATGAGCGACGCTTTGCCGCGCCCGAGTTGAATGCGGATTTCGTACTCCCGCTCCGTCATGCACTCGTGCGTCGCAAGCTTGTCGAAGGCGACTGCCTGGCCGTTCCGGCACACCTGATGCGGACCGATGAAGACGCTGATTCGGCCGGGATCGACGGCAACCCCCGAATTACCAATCGAGGAGAGAATGCGTCCCCAGTTGGGATCGCATCCGGCCCAGGCGGTTTTCACCAGCGGAGAGTTGGCGATGGAGCGGGCGATGATGCGCGCCTCATCCGTGGACTTCGCCTGCTCGATCGCAAGGCGAATCAAATGCTTCGCTCCTTCGCCGTCGCGGACAATCTGCTCGGCCAGCGAAGCGCACGCCTGCGCGACCGCTGACTGAAACTTCCGGCGCACGCCCGGCTGCGTGAGCTTCACCCCCGACTTGGCGCTCGCCAACAGCAGCACAGTGTCGTTGGTGGAAGTGTCGCCGTCGACCGAGATGCAGTTGAAGCTCTTATCGACCGCCGCATCGAGAGTGGACTGCAACTCCGCGGGGCTGGCCTCGATGTCGGTGAAAAGGTACACCAGCATGGTCGCCAGGTTGGGATGAATCATGCCCGAGCCCTTGGCCGCGCCCGCCAGGCGCACTTCCCGGTTGCGAACTTTGAAACTTCCGAGCGCGAGCTTCTGCGCCAAGTCGGTGGTCAGGATCGCCTGGGCGAAGCTCAGCAAAGCGTCGGCCGACTCCGCCCGCCGCGAAAGCAAGTCCGGTAGCGCGTTCACGAGCTTTTCCGCGGGCAGAGGAACGCCGATGATTCCGGTTGAGGAAGGGAAGATGAACTCGGGGGAAACATCGAGCAGTTTTCCCAATTCACGGCAAACCCCTTCCGCCGTCACAATCCCCGCCTTACCGGTGGCGCAGTTGGCATTGCCGGAATTGACCAGAACGGCTCGCACCCGGCCGGAGCTGCGCTTCAAATGCGTGCGATCGACCGCCAGCGGGGCGGCGAGCAGCCGATTCCGGGTAAAGACCGCGGCGGCGGCGGCTCCGTGCGGAGCCTCGGCGAGGGCAAGATCGGGACGTCCACTTGCCTTGATGCCGGCGATGGCCGCGGAAAACAGAAAACCTTTCGGTACCGCGATCGCCCCGGACGCACGACTGCCGGCGGCGGGCTGAACCTCCTGGTCGGACAACGCAGCGTTTTTCATAAGGTCAACTTGATCAGATCGGTGTGAGCCGGCTCCAGGATGGAGAATTGGGGCAGCTCACCGCTATACATCGCGATTTCGTCGCACGCCAGCAGGCGCGGGCAGCTCATGCAGTCCTTGTAAATCTTGTCAGGGAGTTTCTCCCGCTCCGCAATTTTGAATCCCATGTGCTCGAAAAACTTCGGGATCCGCGTGAACAGGCAGACGCAGGTGACGCGGTGCAACGCAGCTTCTTCAAACAAGGCGTTGACCAGCACTCTTCCCATGCCTAACCCCTGGCACGAAGGCCGGACGGCGATCGAACGGACTTCCGCCAAGTGCGTCCCGTAAAGGTGCAGCGCTCCGCAGCCGATGATGTCAGGGCCACGGGTGGAGGCCGACTCGACCACCACGAAATCGCGGATGTTCTCGCTGATTTCCACCAGTGAGCGCGGCAACAGAGTGCCGTCGAAGGAAAACTCTTCGATCAGCGCCCGAATCGCCTCGGCATCCGGCAATAAAGCCCTACGCGCCTGCATGTACCATCTCCTGGCGGCTCTTCAGCCGCTGCTCCGCCGCCTCCAGAGCTGCGCGAACGTGAGCGGGCGCTGTTCCACCCACGACGTCGTGACAAGCGAGCACGGCGCTAAGCGTGAGCGCCGCATAGAAATCGTCGCCGAACTCCGGGCTCAACTGCTGCAACTCGGCGAGCGGAATCTGCTGCAGTTCGCAGTGCATTTCCATCCCCTTGCGCACTGCCTGCCCCACTAATTCGTGAGCGCGGCGAAAGGGAACGCCTTTGTCCGCCAGGTAGGTTGCCGCCGCCATGGCGTTCATGTACCCGGTCTCGGCGGCGCTGCTCAGGCGATCGAAATTCAGATGCACCTCGCGGATGAATCCAGCGGCCACTTGCAGCATGGCTGCGGTTTCGCGCGCGGCAATGAACACCGGTTCCTGCGTCTCCTGCATGTCTTTGTCATAGGCCATCGGCAGGCCCTTGAGACAGATTAACAAAGATTGCGCGCAGGCGATGACTCGCCCGGATTTTCCGCGGATCAACTCCAGCGAGTCCGGGTTCTGCTTCTGCGGCATGGCGCTGGAACCGGTGGAGTAGCTTTCCGGCAAAGTGATGAAGCCGTATTCCTGGGTGGAGAAAAGTATGAACTCCTCGGCCAGCCGGCTGAGATGGACCGCCGTAATCGAGAGCGCCTGGGTAAACTCCAGGCAAAAATCGCGGTCACTGGTTGCATCCAGACTGTTGGCCGTGGGCGCGGAGAACCCCAGTTCGCGCGCCATCAAGCCGCGATCGAGCCGCAGGGTCGCGCCGGCGATAGCGCCGGAGCCTAGCGGACAGTAGTCTGAACGTGTAGCGCAATCGGCGAGCCGGTCGATGTCGCGGAAAAACATCTCGCCGTAGGCCAGCAGCCAGTGCGCCACCAGCACCGGTTCGGCGCGCTGCAAATGCGTGTAAGCGGGCATGGCCGCCTCGCCCGCACGACGAGCCTGCGAGAGCAGGGCCGCCAGCAGTTCTTCCAGGTTTTCGCTCAGGGTGCGGCACGCTTGTCGCACGAACAAGCGCAGATCGGTTGCAATCTGCTCGTTGCGGCTGCGCCCCGTGTGCAGCTTAAGTCCGGTTTCTCCAATCGCCCGGGTCAGTTGCTTCTCGACGAAATGGTGCACGTCTTCGGCGTCGGTTTCCTGGTGGCACAGCTCCTCGCCGTTGGCGGCAATGTAGTTGAGCCCGCCCAGAATGGCATCGCGCTCCTCGGCGGTCAATACTGCGGCGGCATGCAAGGCAAGCGCGTGCGCACGGCTGGCAGCCAGTTCCTCGGTCAAAAGCTGTTGATCGAAAGGAAAGGAGCGTTGCCAGCGCTCGAATTGAGGGTTGAGCGGTTCGCGGAACCGCCCAGACCACATCTTCATTTCACCACCTCACAGGAGTTGCCGCAGAGTGTGAGCCATGACAGCGTCACGCGTCTCAACTTCGCTCGCTGAATCTTTCGCCGGGATTCTTCGCTCCCCAGGGTCGCTCAGAATGACAACTGAGACGTTCTTACTTGCTCGGGTGCTCAGAATGATATCGCCAACGATGAGCCCCTCACTCTACGCGTGAGCGCTTCTAGGGCCGAAGCGGCGCATTCCCTTGCCGAGCAGCACCATCAGAATCGCCTTCTGAACGTGCAGCCGATTCTCCGCCTGATCGAAGACGACAGAAGCCGGCGAATCGATCACCCCCGCGGTTACTTCAGCGCCGCGATGAGCCGGCAGGCAGTGCATGAAAACCGCATCGGGCGCGGCCAATGACATCATTTTGCGATTGACCTGGAAGGGCAAGAACACCTTCCGCCGCGACTCCATCTCCGCTTCCTGTCCCATGCTCGCCCACACGTCCGTGTAGACGGCCTTGGCGCCGGCAACCGCTGCTTGCGGGTCGGATGTCATCTCCAGCGTGGCGCCGGTATGCCGTGCTATTTCGCGCGCCTTAGCCAAAACCTGGGCGTCAGGCTCGTAGCCGGGGGGCGTGGCCACGGCCAGGTGGCTGCCGAGCGTCGCCGCGGCCAGCAATAGCGAGTGGGCAACATTATTCCCGTCGCCCACGTATGCCAATTTGATCTGGGTGAGATCGCCGAACCTCTCCTGCAACGTGAAGTAATCGGCAAACGCCTGGCAAGGGTGCTCATGGTCGCTCAAGGCGTTGATCACCGGGATCGAGGCAAAGGCCGCTATATCGGCCACCGTGGCGTGGGAAAAAGTGCGCAGCACCAAGCCATCGACCCAGCGCTCGACGTTGTGCGCAACGTCATTCAGCGGTTCGCGCTGCCCCAGGCGAGAGTGCGTCTGATCGACAAAGAACGAACTCCCGCCGAGCGAGTTGATGCCCGCCTCGAAAGTCAGGCGAGTGCGCAGCGAGGGCTTCTCGAAGAACAGCACCAGTTGTTTGCCGGCCAGCGCCCCACGAAAATCATGCGGGCGGCTCTTCAGCAGTGCCGTCAACTCCAGCAGATTCTTGGCTTCGGCCGGCTTAAAATCGCACACCGAAACGAGGTCCGCGGGATAAGCGGGCGGTCCCTGCAAATCACGGGAAATAATAGTGTCTTCGGTTGGCTTGGTCGCCATCTGAACGTCCTCCTGTATCGCTATCCGCGCTTCTGCTCGCTGCCTTTTTGGAGCCCCCGGCGATGGCCATTGGTCCCGGCGTCGCCAGTCTGCTTACAGGAGGACAGGATGGAATCAAGCGCTTGTACAACCTGGTCCACGTGCTTCCGCTCGATGATATACGGAGGCAGGAAGCGCAGCGTGGTCTCGTGCGTCCGATTGATGATGATCTTGCGCGCGAGCATCTCTTTGACTACTTGCTTGGCCAGGTCGGCGGAATTCAGTTCCATGCCGACCATGAGGCCAATGGCGCGAACATCCTGAATCTCAGGATACTTGGCATCCAGTGCCTGGAGCCGCTCGCGGAAATAATCGCCGATCTCGACGATGTGCTTGAGCAGATGGTCCTGCTCGAGCGTCTTGAGAAATTCGAGCGCGGTCGCGCACGCCAAAGGTCCGCCGCCGAAAGTCGTTCCGTGCAGGCCGGGATGGAAAGTCTGCGAAACCGCTTCCGTCGTCAGTACCGCTCCCAGCGGCAATCCGGCCGCGAGAGGCTTGGCGAGGGTGGTGATGTCGGGAAGCACACCGTAATGCTGATAGGCAAACATCTTCCCCGTGCGTCCAAGACCGCATTGGATTTCATCGATGATCAGCGCCGCCCCGGATTTTTTTGTCAGCGCCCGCGCAGTTTCCAGAAACTCGCGGCTGACGGGACGAATGCCGCCCTCTCCCTGCACGGTTTCAATGCACACCGCGCACACCTGCGGGTTGAACTTCTTCTTGAGATCGGCAACATCGTTGAAGCGCACGAAGGTGACGCCGGGCATCACCGGCGCGAAGGGCTGCCGATACTTAAGCGTGTGGGTGGTGGCCATCGAGCCAAAGGTGCGTCCGTGGAAAGAATTTTCCATGGCCAGCACCCGCCATTTACGCGCACCGTTTTTCGCCTTCACGTTGGCGCTAACCCGCGCCATCTTCAGCGCGCCTTCCCAGGCCTCGGTGCCGCTGTTGCAGAAGAACGCCCGGTCCAGGCCGGCAGCTTTGGTAAGCCGCGTCGCCAGATCGACGGTGTACTCATGAAAAAACAAGTTCGAGCAGTGGACGATCTTCCTGGCTTGCGCCGCAATCGTCTTAACGATCGCCGGGTGCGAATAACCGAGCGCGTTGACCCCGATTCCACTCAGGAAATCCAGATACGCGTTGCCCTCCGAGTCGTAGACGTAAACGCCTTTGCCGCGGGTGAGCAACAGCGGAAGCCGATCATAGGTCGGCACCATCAGCTTACTTTCAGCCGTCTGCACGGAAGCGAGAGTCATTGCGCCATGACCTCCGTCCCCGATTCTATACGGCTGTGATAGAAACCGGTCAGAACTTCCGCTTCGGACGCCGGCAAAATCCGCACCCGCCCCACGCCCGAGCGCAAGGCATCTTGGCAGGCTTGCAGCTTGGGAAGCATGCCGCCGCCGACCACCGAACCTTTCACCAGGTCGGGAATATCGGTCGTGTTCAGCCACCGCATGACGGTGCCATCGGCGCCTTTGACGCCGGCTACGTCGGTAAGAAAGATCAAAGCATTTGCCTGACACGCGGAGGCGCAGGCCGCCGCCATCTGATCGGCATTGATGTTGTAGTACTCGCCGTCGGAACCGAGCGCAATGCTGGAGAACACCGGCACTCCGCCATGGCTCCAGATGGCCTCGATCCAGCGGCCGTCAGCCGAACTGATTTCGCCGACGTAGCCGAGGTCGACTCCATTGGGCTTTTTCTTGCGTGCCAGGAACGACGAGCCATCGCCGCCGCACATGCCAAGCGCCGGAATGCCTTCGGCTGCCAGAGCGGCGACCATCTGCTTATTGACGCCGCCGGCCAGCACCATCAGGGCGACATCGCGCGTCTCCAGATCGGTGATGCGCAGTCCGTTGACGAACTCCGATTTTTTGCCAAGCTGAGCGAGGGTGCGCGTCAAGGCCTTGCCGCCGCCGTGCACAACGGTTACGTGATGCCCATCGGTCACCAGTTCGGCGACCGCGTGAGCGCATTTTTTCAGCAGCAACTTGTCATCCAGTGCCGCTCCGCCAATTTTCACCACGAGTTTCACTGTAGTCCCTCCCGCTGGTTCCAGTCATACATGATGTTCATGTCGGCTGTGCCGCTAATGGCGAGTTTCACTGTAATCCCTCCCGCTCGCTCCAGCCGTACATGACGTTCATGTTCTGGACCGCTTGGCCTGCCGCGCCCTTTACCAGGTTGTCGAGGCAGGAGACCAGGATGATCCGCTTGCCATCGGCGGCAAGCGAAAAGCCAACGTCGCAATAGTTGGTCCGAATCGAGAATTGTATCTGCGGCAGCTTGCCGGCGCCGAAGATCCGAATCCAGTGGGCGCCGCAGTAAAACTCGCGCAGGCAGCTCTCGATTTCAGCGCCCGTCATCGTCCGCCGCAAGCGCGCGTAAATGGTCGATAGAATCCCGCGCGGGATCGGAAGCAGATGCGGGGCGAAAATCAAATTCCCGGCGCTGACGTTCAACTGCTCGAGCATTTCTCCCGTGTGCCGATGCGCGAAAAGCGAGTAAGCCGAAAAATTGTCGGAGACTTCGACGAAGTGCGTCTTCTGCGTCGGCTTCTTACCCGCGCCGGAAATACCGGACTTCGAATCGCAGACGATCCCATGCTCGACATCGATGAGACCGGCGCGGACCAGCGGCGCCAGGGCAACAATGATCGAGGTCGGATAGCATCCGGGATTGGCTACCAGCGCCGCTCCGGCGATCTCTTTGCGGTGCAACTCCGGCAAGCCGTAGACGGCCGACTGATCCAATTCCGCCGCGCGCTTCGCGTCCTTGTCGGTAAGCCCGTAGACGGCGCGATTCTCAAGGCACTTCAAACGCCATGCGCCGCTCAGGTCGATGACCCGCAAACCGCGCGACAGAGCCTCGGGAATCAACTCCCGCGAGAGCTCGTGCGGAGTGGCCATGAAAAGCAGATCAACGCCGGAACTGCGCAGGGTCTCCCAGGAAAACGGCTTCAAAGGGTAGGAGCCGTTGCCCGAGAGGTGCGGGTAAACTTCCTCCAACGGGACGCTGCTTTCTTCGCCCTCGCGGCGCAGGAAGAGCGGCTCATCCAGCTTGGGATGCCGCAGCAGGAGCCGGGCCAACTCGAAGCCCGAGTATCCGGTTGCCCCCATCACCGCCGTTTGCAACTTCGCCGCGCTCATCATCATCAGAGCATCTCCTGTAGCCGCGCCGCCAGCTTATGGGCGCTCTTCTTCGATTGCGCAATCACCAGGATGGTGTCGTCTCCGCCGACCGTGCCCACCAGCTCAGGCCAGTTCTCGGCATCGAGAGCATATGCAACCGGCTGGGCGGATCCCGCCGCTGTCTTTACCACGATCAAATTCTGTGCCTCCTTGATGTCCCTTACGAATTCACGTACCAGGCGCGTGGCTGGAGAACTGGCCGTCTCGGGAGGGTGATCGCCATTGGGAACGGCGTAGCCATCAGCAGTCTTAGCCAGACCAAGCTCATGAATGTCGCGCGAGAGCGTCGCTTGCGTAACATCGAAACCGTGCTGAAGCAGGCTGACCCTTAGTTGCTCCTGATTGGCAACCGGCTCACGCTGTACTAGATCGAGAATTAGGGTCTGCCGCGCTATTTTTGCCATATGCGTATATACAGAACCAAGTTTGCGCTGTAATGCATAATTATGCAAGAAATATCTAGTCTTCGTCAACCAGAAAAATATATTTTTCTTCTTGAAGGGAAAGCTACTTCGCCACCGAAAAGCGGACCGCGCAGCTAAGGTGGTGCAGCCGCCCGGTTCGTTTGGAATATGCGATGGAAACGGTAAGCAGTGTCGGCGTTAGGCTCCGGCTGCCGGAACCGGGGGTCCGGACCGCTTCTTCGCCTGGGCGAGCAGCCGCAGAATATAGCCGACCGTCGCCAGTCCAAGCACGAAGAGCACGAAAAACAGCAGGATAATTCCCGTCTGTGGGGCCGTTGCCAGAGACTCAGGTTGGATAAAGGCGTGCAAATAGGCGGTGCGCACCATCTGGCGCATGCCGACCATCAGGGCGAGGGTGATGATCGTGAGCCCGAACCCGGCGTGCACCAACGGCGCCGGTCGAGCGGTGTGTCCTCCGACCAGAATCAGGATCATCGCCGCCAGGGCGCATAACAGGCCCAGGCCGAAGACGCTGGCGCCCAGCCCGTTCGAGAGAAAGTAAAGGGCGACCGAATGCGGCAAGGCCATCAGGAACCAGAGTCCCAGAAGGATCTCGATTCCGGTGGCCGCGGCAAAAACCATCGACCAGCGCCGCACCAGCCATCCGCCGTACTCCGGTTCCTGCTTCAGGCGATGACAGCCGACGTGGCATACGGCCGCGGAAAAAACGATGAGCGAACCGATCAGCGTGTGCAGGTAGCGCGGCAGCAGACTATGCTCGGCGAGATTCAGGTTGACGCCGTCCGGGTGGGCGCGGTACATGGCCAGCCAGCGCGCTGGCGTGAGCACCAGCGTCATGTTGTTGCTGAAAATAAACGCCACCGAGAGAATGCAAACGATGGCGACCGCTGCGGCGGCGATGGACACGACGGTTTCGCCGCGCTTAGCTTCGAAGTAGTAGTAGCCGTAATAAGCGGCCATCACCAGGGCAATTACACTGAGCCAGAAAGCGCCGATCAGAATCGAGCTGGTGTAAAGCAGATTGCCATACAACACCTGCACAAACAGCAGCACGGCCACGCCAAGCGTGATGGTCAGGGCGAGAAACGTGGGCAGCATGCGCGCCAGTTCGCCAGCCAAACGGCGCGAGAACGGATGCCGCGGATTGCGCCCGCGAATGGCGTTGAGCACGGCGGCGACTCCGCCGGCGAGCGCGCAATTCATGGCTACAAAGTGCAACGTAAAGGTGAACAACAAGAGAAATTTGAAGAGCCAGACCGGCCCAGGCAGAGGCAGAGGATCGACGTCGGGAATGCGAATCGGCATCTGCATTTAGCGGCCCTCCTTCGCCGGCGGCTCCGCCAGTGCGTGCGCCATATAGGCCGCCATCGCGTGCGCGTCGGCCTCGGAGGCGCTGAAGTGCGGCATGTTCGGGCTCATGCTGTCCAGCACCGGCAGCAGCGCCTCTATCTGTTCCGCGCCGGCGCCGCGCAACGCGTTTGCCAGCGGCCGGAACGAGCCGTTGATGGTGTGGCAACTGCCGCACCGCGTCTGAAAGACTTGTTGACCATGCGGCCGCAGGCTCGGGCCGGCAGCAGCGGCAACGGGCGGGTTGAGTGAGGCGAGATAACGCCCGAGGGCGACGCGGTCCTGTTCATTGCCGGCGAAGCGCGGCATGGTGCCTCGGGTTACTTCGAGGTGCGCTGCCATGTCGGCCGCAAACCGCTTATCCCAGCCGCGTACCCGCGGGCGCATGGCGCGTTCGCCGTCGATGGAGTGACATCGGGCGCACTGCGCGAGGAAAATATTTTTGCCGTAGGCGGGCGAGTCCGGGTCTTCGCTGAGCAGGAATTTCGCGGTCTTGAGTATTCCAGCCTCGCGATAATGATCAACGGCGTCAGCGCGCACATCGTTGGCATAGATGTAATCGACGATCGCCCAGGGCTTGCGCACCAGTTCGCGAAGATACTCGAAGGAGCCGATCACGCCGAAGCCGAGCACCAGCAGGATCACGATCTGCGGGGTGCGCATCCAGCGCGGCTTCCACACGCCGAACAGCAGGGCGACGAGCAACGCCAGAGCGGCAAAGGCGATGCTGCCGCGGGCGACGTGTTCGGCGGCCGGCAGCCTGCCGGTCAGATATGCTTTAGAAAATCCCGGAATGCTTCGGTAGTACCAGGCGGCCAGCGGTGGCAGCAGCAGGCTCCCCAACACGATCCACTGGGCGGCCCAGCGGACCAGCTTCTCGCGGGCATCGCTCTTTCGCCCAACGGTAAGTAGCCCAAAGATCCCCGCCAGGAATATGCAGATTGCCGTACGCAACAGCAGAGAGGGGAAGTACGTGGGATTGAAAAAGCCATCGGCGAAGTGCTTCGTCCGCAACCAATCTCCCGGCGTGAGCATAAACGTGATAATGCCGTTGATGACTACCAGGCTCAGCCATGCGGCCACCAGGTAAATCCAGCCGACGATCAAGTGATCGCGCGCCGGCAACTTATCCCAGGACTTGGCGTAGACGATGGCCGAAATGATTTCGACGAAAAAGAAAACCCATTCGATCGCCCATCCCCAAACAAACGTGTGGATGAGCGAGGAGGTGGCTTCAGGGCTGACCAGCCCGATGGTGAACCAGATGCCGACGCCCGTGAGCGCGCCGAAAACCAGCGTGAGCAGGGCGAAAAACCGTGAGTGCTTGCGCACATAAGCGAGCAACGAAGCGTCGTTCTCGCGGTAGGCCCGGCGCTCGCTCAGCACCAGGAATGCGCCGCCGCCAATGGCGAAATGGGAAACAAAGACGTGAGTAACGGCGACCAGAGCGATCAGGATTCCGCCGGGAAAAGGCAACTGCCAGACCGGGTAGTTCACAAGTCCTCACCCAACGCGCGCAGCTGCGGTGAGCCGCAACTTCAGTTCACTAATATACACAACAACACGGACATTCGTGGACAAGGCGATCTTCGCGGAAACGGCGAAGCTCCGCGGGGACGATAACGGCACACCCGCAAGCAACTACTTTATGACTCCGGCGGTGAGGAGGAAAGGTTGTAGGCGCTGGCTTCCGCCCTGATTGGAAAACCAACGGCGAATTCCCGGGCGGATGTGCTTGGACTCGCCGGCCCGGTGCGAGCCCCGGAAGGTTCCGGGCGCGCAAGATCAAGGGCGGAGGCGGTTAGAGGAATTGGAGAAGAGTCAATCGGCAACAGACCCAAACCCCGCCTCGCGCCCGAGCTTTTGAAAAACCGAACAATTACGCGAAATGCGCGGCGTTCTTCTCGGCAAACTCCGCCTTGTCGGCCGGCAGTTCTTCAAGGGGGAAAATCGAATTCGTCGGACAAGTGGCGACGCAAGCGCCGCAGTCCATGCAGAGTTCAGGGCTGACGTACAGCTGGGTCGCAGCTTCGAAATCAGGTTCGTCACCGCGGGGATGAATGGCGTCGCTCGGGCAAGAGTCGAGACAAAGCAGATCCTTCACGCAGGAATCAGTGATCACGTATGCCATTTATTTCTCCAATGCTGATGCTGTAATGGTGCGACCCGCTCGGTGCGACTGGCCGCTTCCTTAATAATTTTCATGGTAGAGGGTGACGACGCCATGGGCGGTGATTCGAGTCACTGCTCTGTTGTGACGGCCCGCACAACGAAGCCAAATCTCCCGGTTCCCGGTGCCGCACGCGGTGGCGGGGCTCCAAGTTTGACACGTTTTTTCCCTAATGCTACCGTCAGACTTCTTGCCCATGTTAGAGCTTCTGGAATTCCTGCCGGTTTGGTGTCTGATGTGGCTCCTGCGGGTGTTGCCGCGCGGGGCGGCGCGCCGCATCGGAGTGGCGATCGGCCTCGGGTTCTTTCATTTTTATCCGCGTTTGCGGCGAGTGGGATTGCGGAATCTTGAGCTGGCTTTCCCGGAGATGGTGGAGCGCGAGCGACTTGGAATCCTGCGCGGCGTGTTTGTGTCGCTGGGGCGGCTGCTGGCGGAGTTTCCCAAGTTTCCGTCGTATACGAAGGAAAACGTCTCCGAAATCGCGGTGTATGACGGGTTTGAAAATTTTGCCGCGGCGCGCGAGAAAGAGAAGGGCGTGCTGTTTCTCACCGCCCACCTCGGCGGCTGGGAGGTTGGGTCCTTCGTTCACTCGGTTCATGGCAACCCGCTTCAGGTCGTGGTTCGCGATCTCGATAACCGCTACCTCAATCGACTGGTCAAGCGTTACCGCACGCTCCACGGCAACGGCAGCATCGACAAGAATGAGTTTGCCCGCGGCCTGCTGAGCGCATTGCGCCATGGAGATACGGTCGGCATCCTGATGGACACGAATATGACGCCGCCGCAGGGGGTGTTTGTCGATTTTTTTGGTCACTTAGCTTGTACTGCGGTTGGAATCGCCCGCGTTGCCTTGCACACGGGAGCGGCGGTGGTTCCCGCGTTCACGATTTGGGATGAATCGCTGCGCAAATATCGAATCCGCTTTGATCCGGCGCTCGAAACGATTCGCACGGACGATAACGAGGCCGATGCGGTTGCCAACACGGCAATGTATACCAAGGTGATCGAGAGCTTTGTCAGGCGCTACCCCGATCAGTGGCTTTGGGTTCACCGGCGCTGGAAGACGCGGCCACGGGGCGAAGCGCCTCTTTATTAGAATTAGGGCCGTACGATATTAGAATTAGGACCGAACGATCAACGCGCGCCGCGTTCCGGGAGACCTGGATGGCTGTTGTGGCGGTTGGTGGACAGGCTCGCAAGGTTGGCAAGACCAGCACTGCTCGCCCGGCCAACGCTGTCCATGCGGCTTCCGCCGTACGTCACGCCCGAAATCGTCGAGTTCGTTCGCTGCCAAAATGCACAAAAATTGAGGCGCGGGCTGCGAATTGGCGTACATCTTGAGTAACGAATAAAGAGATACCTAAGTAACAAAACGGAGTGGAATTTGCCTTAGGTTTGGTATGATGCGATGTCCGACGGAAGAAGAAACCAGAATGGCACATTCCGCAATCGAAACAGTTCCCAAAAACTGCGAATCTGGATTTCCTCCAACTGAAAACAAATCGAAGAGTGCCGGTCAAGTGTCCGATAATCCCACTATGAACAATTCGGCGGTAATGTCTGGCGAAGTGGCCTCAGACGGCAAGGCAGTGAAGGGCGAGTATTCAGAGAGTGATGGGTCCCACTGCCCGCAGTGTGGCAAGGAGCGAGTGTTTCGTTCTCACCGGAAAAACTTCTTGGAGAGGTTTCGCTCGCGGTTTGGGCGATACCCATTTCGCTGTCATGCTTGCGGTTATCGCTTCTTCAAAATACTCAAGCGGCATAAAGTCGACGAGTGAGTTTCCGCCGCGACGGCGGCCTATTTGAGAATCTGCTCTCCTCTTTGCCAGCGAAAGGGCAGGCATACGGCTGCCTTTGACAAATCTAGCGCTGAACACCAAGCAAACGGTTCGCCGGCGTGATGCGGCTTGCCTGACTCGCAAGCCGTAACAAAAGAGAACGCGGCGCCGGAATCCCGCCGCTCTAGCAGCAGACGATGTTGGGCGCGGTGATTCCCTTGGTGGCGTTGCGGGTATCGACCACCAGTTGCGATTCTTCGACAATTCGCCGGTAGTCGTAATCAGAGTGGTCGGTAATGATCATGACGCAGTCATATTGCTCGAGATGGTCGAGCGGCGTGCAGGTCAGGTTGAGATTGTAATGGCGTCCGCGGCCGACCGTGGGGAAGTAGGGATCGTTATAAAAAACCTGCGCGCCACGCTTCTGCAACAGTTCGATGACGGTCAGCGAGGGCGACTCGCGCAGATCGTCGATATCTTTCTTGTAGGCCAGCCCGAGCACCAGAACCTTGGCGCCGTTCATCGGCTTACGCCGCTGGTTGAGGGCGGCCGCCGCCGCCTCGACCACGTAATAAGGCATGCCGATGTTGACTTCGCCGGCCAGTTCGATAAACCGGGTGCGAAAGTCAAACTGCTTGGCCTTCCACGACAAATAGAAAGGATCAATGGGAATGCAGTGTCCGCCTAAGCCCGGGCCTGGATAAAAAGCCTGAAACCCGAATGGCTTGGTCTTGGCCGCGTCGATCACTTCGAACAGGTCGATGCCCATGCGATGGCAAAGCTGCTTCATCTCGTTGACCAAGGCGATGTTGACGCAGCGGTAGATGTTTTCCAGCAGCTTGGTCAACTCGGCCGCAGCCGGGCTGGAGACCGGTACGGTGCGGTGAAAGATGGTTCCGTAGAGGGCGCAGGCCAGCTCGGTGGCGGCCGTCTCCACCCCGCCGACGACTTTGGGGATGTCGCAGCGCGCCACCGTGGTGTTGCCGGGATCTTCGCGCTCGGGAGAGAAGGCGACATAGAAGTCCCCCGCCGAGCCCGCCCGCGTCACCTTCCAACCCGACGGGTTGCCTTTTTCGAGCAGGGGGATGACGACTTCCTCGGTGGTTCCCGGATAGGTCGTGCTTTCCAGCACGATCAACTGGCCGGGGCGCAGGCGCGGGGCAATCGCTTCGACGGTTCCGGTAATGAAGCTTAGGTCCGGCTCGTGATACTCGTCCAGCGGGGTGGGAACGCAGATGATGACGGCGTCCATCTGGCTGATCTCGGCTGTAGTCGCCGGTGGCGCGGAATCCGGATTGTTGCGCGCCTTGAATTTCCGCGGGCAGAATGCGCACGATGTAAGAGCCGCCAGAGTTGAGGGTGGTCACCTTTTGTTCATCGATATCGAACCCGGTTACCGGAAAGCGCTGCTCACTGAACAGCAAGGCCAGCGGCAGGCCAACATATCCCATGCCCACGATACCGATACGGGCGGTACGATCTTCAATTTTGCTTTTTAACTCGCTCTGCATGTCGGCGTGTGGGCTCAAGGCGGTGTTCTCCATCGGCAATCGAAAAATTTAGCGATCTGCTTGCATACGGGATCAGGAGCGGGCGAGCAGCTCCGGCTTCATGCTGCTCTTATACCACTCGACGGTGCGGCGCAGGCCGTCCTCAAAATCCACTTCGACCTGGTAGCCAAGCAGCTCGCGTGCCAGCGTGATATCGGCCAGCGAATCGCGAATGTCTCCGGCGCGCGGCTCTCCATATGCCGGCTCACCCTCGTACCCGGTAAGCTCGCGCAAGGTATCGAAAGTCTGATTCAAGGTGAACCTAACGCCCGTGGCCGCATTAATCACCCTGCCCGATACTTTCTCTGCGGGCGCATTGGCCGCCAGCAAGTTGGCCCTCACCACGTTCTCAATGTACGTAAAGTCCCGGCTCTGCTCCCCGTCGCCATATATACTCGGCTGTTCGCCAGCCAGCATCTTGCGGCAAAAGATGGCCAGAACGCCTGAATAATGCGACGCCGGGTCCTGATAGGGGCCAAAGACATTGAAGTAGCGCAGTACCACGGTCTCCAGCCCATAAACCCGCGCAAAAACGCGCATGTACTGCTCACCGGCCAGCTTGGCCGCCGCGTAGGGACTGATGGGATTCGGCGTCATCGCCTCGTGCTTGGGCAGGGTGGGCGTATCGCCGTAGGCCGAAGAGGAGCCCGCATACACCACGCGCCGCACTCCGGCTTCACGCGCCGCTACCAGCAGATTGAGCGTTGCCGTGACACAGTGCTCGTTGGTTCCCACAGGATCGGCTACCGACCGCGGAACCGAAGCCAGCGCGGCCTCATGAAAGACAATGTCCATGCCTTGGCAAGCCCGGCGCAGGCGCGGGATCACGGAGATCGGCTTCGATAAACTCCATCGCTTCCAGCCCCTTGAGATTCTAGCGCTTGCCCGTGAGAAATTATCGATTCCGCGACTTGCTGGCCGCCGGCAAGCAGTTCGGCGGCAATCGAGCGCCCGATAAAACCGGCCGCGCCGGTCACTAGATATTTCGCCATAGACAATCGACTTCCCGGGCACCGTTACAGGCATTACTGAAGCAGTAGACCGTCGGTGCCAAAAGTGTGGACTTCAGTGGTTCCTGAAGTCCTCTGTTCAGTATACAGCTTAAGCGATTTCACTTGCCTCCGTCTCCGGCGGCGCCTGCGAAGCGTCCTTACCAGCGCCGGTTTTCATCTCGCGGGCCGGCCATCTTATGAACGAGGTCCCTCTGTCATGCGCATTGAGAACTAAGTGCTCCGCCGGCGAATCGTTTGTTTGTCTGAATCGACTCGACGTATTTTTTTCTTCAGAGCGTTCCGTTTTAAATAGACGCTCCGTGCCCGGTGGTGCATGATTAGTCAATATTGAATTTTCCCGATCCATGGACGCGCCGGGAACGATCGGGCACACTTGGATGGGGAAGTTCTTGAGATTGATGATACGGCGCTTTAAACAAGGGTCTTTATGATGTCCGGTAAATGCGTTAATAATGCGTGTTCTGCTTACTTTCACGGTCCCAATGAAGGCAAGTTGTTTCGTATCGACATTGAAATCGGCAGCAATTCCGGCGGCGACGAACGCAAGACTGAATACATCTGGCTGTGCGGCCGCTGTGCCCGCACCATGAATCCAAAAATTGAAGTTGCCGGTAACATCCTTACGGTGCGGTTGCTGGCAATCGAGGAATATCCGGCCGGCGAGGATTACGGGTCGGCCAACATCTGTCCCACCCAGGTGCAGTGAGAAAAACGCAGCAATACAAATTCATCGCGACCGGAACGAGAAAAAGCCCTGCGGGTTTCGCAGGGCTTTTTCCTTGAGTGACCGCGATGATCGCAAGCCAACGGCGAACAATTCCAGCCCAATAGGCGCAACCACCAGGCAAAGTTTGGCGTTCAGCGACAGATCGATCTATTTCTGTACTGCCGCCGCTGCCGCGGCCTTAACGTCGCTAACCAGCGCGGTTGCCGCCTGCGCCAGAATACGGGCCTCGCTGAGGATGGTTACAAAATCAAAGCCCTTGGCAATCATAGCCTTGGCATTGGCTGCGCTGCCGGTGTGAACCCCCGCCTTGACTCCGTGACGCTTGCACGCCGCCAGAATCTGGCTAATCGCCTCCACCACCTTCGGCTCGGTTGGATCGAGACTGTTAGGCAAGCCCATCGAAATCGCCAGGTCGTTCGGTCCGATAAAGATGGCGTCGAGACCGGGCGTGCTAAGAATGCTGTCGAGATTGGCGAGGGCCTCGGCCGTCTCGATCATGGCAAAGACCACGATGGTCTCGTTTGCCTTTGCCTGGTAATCGCTGCCTCCGTAGAGCGCAGCCCGGGTTGGGCCGCTGCTGCGAAACCCAACCGGTGGATAACGGCAGATTGCGACCAGTCGCTCGGCGTCCGCACGGGTATTGATCATCGGGCAGATAACTCCGTAGGCGCCGGCATCGAGACATTTCATGATGGTCCCGGGTTCGTTCCACGGCACCCGAACGATGGGCGTGACGCCGGTCGTGGAGATAGCCTGCATCATGGTAATCGCTGTTTGAAAATCCACCATGCCATGTTGAATATCGATGCACAACGAGTCCCATCCCGTGTGCGCCATTACCTCCGCCGAGAATGAACTCGGCACGGCGAGCCAGCCGTTGACTACGCAACCGCCCTGCTTCCAGATCGTCCGCAGTTTGTTTTCTCTCATCGAAGTCCTCGCAACTGCAATTCATTTGGAGCCGCGAAGTCACAGCATCCTGAGCGGCGGGCAACTCGCCTCACCACACCAATGGTCCACACACGGGTTCCGCGAGCGGGCCGTTAAGACGCTTACGATTCCGATTCTCCAGGGTCAAATCGTACGCCGAATTGCGGCAACTCGCCAGAATTATCACAGGGCAGCGGGGTTGGCGAGCCCTGCTCGCCGCCGCCGCGTCATCAAACCCAATCGCTCCGCGGTATCTGCAATCGAGCGCGTCAGGACGACAGCCGTTCCATCCGGCAGCGGGTGCGCGAGAGGGATCTCGGGTTCAACCCACGTCAAGCCAAACCGCTCCAGCGGCAGAGTGCGAAAGAACGGCGAGAGCGCCGCCAAAGGATGCACGGCGGAGCCGAAATCGTGCAGGAATCCCGGCAGCGTGAGCTCCTCCGTGCGGGCCGCGCCGCCGGCCGCCGACTCGGCCTCCAGAACCAAGACCCTGCATCCGGCGCGGGCCGCCGCAATGGCGGCACTTAGACCATTGGGTCCGGCTCCTACGACCAGCACGTCCGCTTCGGCCATGCGCTTCTCGCTTCAGGAAAATAACTGCTCCTGGCTGGCAGCCCGGCTGCTCCGGAAGGAGCCGCAGCGGCTGAACTTTACACTTCTCCGCACCGCATGTTACGCTCAATACGTACAGGATTGATTATAGAGAGAGCAGGAGCGCGTCCGTTTTGTTAGCCCGAGAGCAGAAGACCAACATAATAACGCAGTATCGCAGCCACGCCAAAGACACCGGAAGTCCCGAAGTGCAGATTGCGCTGTTGAGCGAACGTATTACTCAGCTCACCGACCACTTCAGGGCTCACAAGAAAGACCACGCCTCGCGTCGCGGCCTCCTGATGATGGTCAGCAAGCGTCGCAGCTTGCTTGACTATCTCAAGAAATACGATACCGAGCGATATAAGGCAGTCATACAAAGGCTGGGCATCCGCAAGTAGGATGTCGACGTTGCCGGGGCCAAGGCTCCGGCATTACTGCATTTGGCCGATTAGGACTGGAGAGGAAAGTGGGGTCCGGAAAGTCAGGCAAGGCCGATGGCGGCCTGTTTGGATGTTGCCGAGACTGCTCCGGGCAGCTTTTTGCCGACCTCTCGCGTGCCCTGTTCGGCGGGCGCTGATACCGGCCGAGACCAATTCCCGATGCGCCACCTCACGATTCGACCGGTGGCATTCTCCATGGTTGGTTTTTGGTCATCTGCAGCGCGGTCTAACCGATCGGATGCGTCCTGAATGGAAGGAAAGATAATGAAGCAAGAAGCCACCGTCGTCCTCGTCGACGGCAAAACCATCAGTTTTGAAACCGGAAAATTAGCCAAGCAGGCACACGGCTCGGCCGTGGTGCGCACGGGCGAGAACGTAGTGCTCGCCACCGCTTGCGCCAACGCGCAGCCCCGCCCGGGCGGAGGCGACTTTTTCCCGCTAACCGTCGATTATCGCGAGTACACCTATGCCGGAGGCAGAATTCCCGGAGGTTTCATCAAGCGCGAAGGCCGCCCCAGTGAACGCGAAATCCTGGTCAGCCGCCAGATCGACCGCCCGATACGCCCGCTCTTTCCCGAGGCCTTCCGCAATGAGACCCAGGTGATCGCCCTGGTGCTCTCGGCGGATTCCGAGAACGATCCCGATATTGCCGCGATCAATGGCGCGTCGGCCGCGCTGGCGGTTTCCGACATTCCCTTCAATGGGCCTGTCGGAGGCGTGCGCGTCGGCTTGCTGGACGACAAATTTATCGTTAATCCCACCTATGCCGAAGCGCACGAGAGCAAACTGAATCTGCTGGTGGTCGGCACCGCTGAAGCCATCGTCATGATCGAGGCTGGAGCCAACGAGATCGAAGAGGATCGGGTGGTCGATGCCATTGAGTTCGGACACGGCGAGATCAAAAAGATCTGCGCCGTCATCTCCGACCTCGCCGCGCGCGCGGGCAAGCCAAAGCGGCCGATTGCGGCGGTCGAGATCGACGCGCCTTATCTGGCGGCCCTGCGCGCCAAGGTTGGCGAGCGCCTGGCGGAGGCTCTGGATACCGAGAAGCATCCTAAACTCGAGAGCTATCAGATGGTGGATGCCCTGCTTGAGGAACTTGTGGCAGCCGTTCCGGAAGAAGACAGCGCCCAACGCAGCAAGCTTTCCCACTACTTTGAGCTTCTGCGCGAGCGCATTTTCCGCGAGCAGGTTACGCACCAAAAGCGGCGTCCGGACGGGCGCGCCTTCGATCAGATTCGCGATATCTGGATCGAGGTCGGCGTGCTGCCGCGCACTCACGGTTCGGCGATCTTCACCCGCGGCGAGACACAGGCCCTGGTGACGACGACGCTTGGCACCGGCGAAGACATGCAGAGGCTCGAACGCTTCGAGGGCGAAGCCAAGAAGCGCTTCATGCTGCACTACAATTTCCCGCCGTTTTCGGTGGCGGAAGTCTCGTTCCTGCGCGGCGCCGGCCGTCGCGAGATCGGTCATGGAGCGCTGGCCGAGCGCGCCTTGTTGGCCGTGCTGCCCTCGGAAGAGGAATTCCCGTACGCCATGCGCGTCGTCGCCGACATTCTTGAGTCAAATGGTTCCTCGTCAATGGCGACCGTCTGTGGCGGCTCGCTCAGCATGATGGACGCCGGCATTCCGTTGCGCGCCCCGGTTGCCGGGGTTGCCATGGGATTGGTGAAAGAAGGCGACGACTACGCCATCCTCACTGACATCGCCGGCGCCGAAGACCACTATGGCGACATGGATTTCAAGGTCACCGGCACCGCTGAAGGCGTTACGGCGCTGCAGATGGATATCAAGATTCAGGGAATCACGCCGCAGATTATGCGCGAAGCCCTGCAGCAGGCCAAGCGCGGGCGCCTGTTTATCCTGGATAAGATGAACGCGGTGATCAGCGGGGCGCGGACCAAGGTTTCCGAATACGCACCGCGCTTCTATACCCTGCAGATCCCAACGGACAAGATTCGCGACCTCATCGGGCCGGGCGGGAAGGTCATCCGCGGAATTGTCGAGGCAACCGGGGTCAAGATCGACGTTGACGACAACGGCAAGGTGCTGGTCTCTTCCAGCGACGGCCCGGCCGCGCAAAAAGCACTGCAACTGATCGGCGAGATCACGGCGACGGCCGAAGTGGGCAAGACTTATCTGGGAAAGGTTTCGCGCCTGGCGGACTTCGGCGCGTTTGTGGAGATTTTCCCGGGCACCGACGGCTTGCTGCATATTTCCGAAGTTGCCGAGCACCGCATCAAGGATATCCGCGACGAGTTGAAGGAAGGCGACCAGGTGCTGGTCAAAGTGCTGGCCGTCGAGGGCAATCGCATCCGTTTATCGCGCAAGGCGATCTTGAAGGAACAACGGGCGAAGATGGCTCCCCAGGCGGCCGGCAGTGCCCCGTCTGAAGAGCCTGAAGAGTCAGAAGCACCCGCGGTCGAGTCGGCGGGCGCCGTAACCTTTGAAGGCGGCCATGAAGAAGCCGACGAAGGCGGAGAAGAGCCTAACTTCAATCGCGACGGTGCAGCTCCCCAACCCCGTCCGCCTGCCGGCGGAGACCGGGACCGTAATCGCCGGCGTCCGCGCCGTGGTGGTGGACGCCGTCCGGGGAGCGGAGGCGGACCGCGTTAATCTTCATCGAAACGATAAACGATACTTGAGTTGGAGGACAGCCACGGCGGGCGCCGTGGCTGTTTTGCTGGCACCCACGAGACGAGTGCGGCTTACCCGAATTGCATTAGCATCACGGCGTGACTCGGAAGCTCGCCATCTTCCTACCGGCTTGGTTCACGCTCTCCTGAGTGCCGAGATCGCGCCAATAGTATTCGTCGGCGGCGAAGGCGGTGATTTTTTCTCCACGGGCGGCGAGGTGCAGATACGAGTCGATGATGGAGAACGCGCCTTCTTCCGTCATCATCGTCAGCAGGCGCGGAGAAATAACATGAATGCCGCAAAAGGCACGCGCCTGAATTCGCGGTGACGGACGAACTATCTCAGGCGCCGCATCGGCGCCACTTCGCCGCCCGCAGAGCTGAAGCTGCTCGTCGAAGAGCAGGTATCGCGACGTCTCCCGCGCTTGCACGGCCAGGGTGGCGAGAGCTTTTTGTTGAACATGAAACTGCAGCATGCGCCGAAGGTCGATGGTGCTGACGACATCGACATTGTGCAGCAGGAACGGTTCTTGCATGCGGTCGGAATCCTCGAGAAAAAACCAGCCGGCCTGCTTCAGACCGCCGCCGGTGTCGAGCAAAGTTTCCTCGCGAGAGATTTCGATGCGCAGGCCGAAGTTCTCGTTCGCCTTCAGATAGTCGACAATCATTCCGGCAAAGTGATGTACGTTGATGATCAGCTCGCGCACCCCTATGGCGCGCAGGCGGGAGATTGCGACTTCCAGCATGGTACGGCCGGCGATTTCCACCAGCGCCTTGGGACGGTTGTCGGTAAGCGGACGCAGTCGCGTGCCCAGTCCCGCGGCCAGAATCATAGCTTTCATTTTCCTGAACTCTCCAAGACAAGGTGCCGCACCACCACCGCAATGTTCCTGTCGCGCAAGTGTTTGGCCAACTGCTCCGCCAGATACACCGAGCGATGCTGCCCGCCGGTGCAGCCGAATGAGACCATGAGATTCTTGAAGCCCCGCCGCTGATATTCGCTCACGCTGGGGTCCACCAGCGACGTAACGCTGGCGAGAAACTGTCGCACGCTCTCCTGTCGCGCGAGATATTCGGCCACCGGCGCGTCCTTGCCGGTTAGATTTTTCAGATGACCTTCGCGCGCCGGATTGGGCAGGCCGCGAGCATCGAAAACAAATCCGCCGCCGTGTCCGTTCTCATCGTTCGGCATGCCGCGGTGAAAAGAAAAACTATAAATTTGCACCCTCAGGTTCTGCCCAACCGAAGCTATGCCTTGTAGTTTCTCCGAGCCCACCATGCTCTTGAATGCCTCCATCAGCGCCGGCAGCGCGATGGGCAACTCGACGTGGTGAAGCAGCCAGCGCAGGTTCTTCAGAGCATACGGCACGCTCTGCAGAAAAAGCGCTTTGCGCTCATAGAACCCGCGAAAGCCGTAAGCGCCCAACGCCTGCATGAGACGCACATAAACATAGGCGTAGTAGTGCCGCATGAAGGCATCGCGATCGAGCCGGACAAAACCTGCAAGGTTGTCGAGATAGTGATCGAGCAATTGCCGGCGCAACCCCGGCGGCAGGTCAGCCTTGGCGTCGTAGAGAAGCGAAGCAACATCGTATTGCAGCGCCCCTCGGCGTCCGCCTTGATAATCCAGGAAGAACGGCCGGCCATCGCACAGCATGATGTTGCGCGATTGGAAATCGCGATAGAGAAAATAATCACGGTCGGCGCCCAGCAAGAACTCCGTCAAGCAGCCAAAGTCGTCTTCGAGCGCCTGTTCATTGAAGGCGATGCCGGCGAGGCGAAGAAAATAATACTTGAAATAATTCAAATCCCAGGCAATGGATTGGCGATCGAAACTGGCGCGCGGATAGCACACGCCGTAGTTGAGATCGCGCCCGGCTTCGACTTGAAAGCGCGGCAGCAGAGCCGCCGCCTGGCGATAGGCTTCGACCGGCTCGACAGCAATCTCCGCGCCGTTGCGATGCTGCGCAAGAAACTCAAACAGGGTGGTGTCGCCAAGGTCTTCTTCCAGGTAAGCGCCGCGGCTCAAATCTTCGGCATAAATTTCCGGCACCGGCAGGCCGTGCCGGCGAAAATGCCGGGAGAATTCGAGGAACGCGACGTTCTCTTCGCGCCCGTCATAGAGCACGCCAATGGCGGTCAGGTCTTGGCCGGCAAGCCGGATGAGTTTGCGTCCTGAGCCGCCGAGTTCGCCCTGTAGCGGCTGCGCCCGCTCGACCGACGCGTGAAAGTGCTGCTCAAATAGCTGCTTGAGGACATCCATGAATATGTTTCCCGGCGGTTCGGTTTCGCTGCAAGCCGGCTTGGTTGTGCCAGTCCTTCACCAAGATAGCATCGAACCGGCGATCCTAAAACGCTGAGGCGGATGCTAGGCCGGCGCGGCTGGTCTGCCGGGGCGAATTTTTCGTCTGATGTTTTCGTTTAGAATTAAGTCCATGACCGCGGAGAATCCAGCGCTGAAGCCTCCGGCGCTCCGTGACGGCGATACCGTCGGCATCGTCGCGCCTTCGAGCGCGGTTGGGCGCGATGAGATCGAAGCCGGCTGCCGGCGTCTGTGCGAGCTCGGCTACAAGCCTTTTTATCTGCCATCCATCTTCGAAAATGATCTTTACTTCGCGGGGACGGTGGAGCGGCGCGTCGGCGAGTTGCACGAGATGTACGCGCGCCCGGAGGTTCGCGCGGTTCTGTGCGCCCGCGGCGGCTACGGCTGCAATTATTTGCTGCCGCACCTTGATGCCAGTCTGATCCGCGGCAATCCAAAGATTTTTGTCGGCTACAGCGATGCCACCTGGTTGCTGGGGTGGCTGGCGGACCTTGGACAGGTGGCGTTTCACGGTCCGATGGCGGCGCGGGGCTTCGCGCAACAAGACGGTGTCCATCTCGATTCCTGGCGCGCTGCCGTCTGCGGAGAGCCCTGCTCGCTCGAGTTCGGCCCGGAGTCCTCGGTCAAGCCGCTCGTCGCCGGCACGGCCAGCGGAGTGCTGTGCGGCGGATGTCTCTCGATTGTGTCCGCATCGCTCGGCACGGCTTACGAACTGGACACCGACGGGCGCATCCTCTTTCTGGAAGATGTGTCGGCCAAGCCCTATCAGATCGATCGCATGCTGATGCAGTTGCGGTTTGCCGGCAAACTCGACGGCGTGCGCGGCATCATCTTCGGCGAGATGCTCGATTGCGTGCAACCCGGCGGCCAGCCGTATTCGCTGCAGGAGATCGTGGCGCGCATCGTGCGCGGCCTCGGCGTTCCCGTCGCCTATGGAGTTCCTTCCGGCCATGTGGAGCGCGATAACGTCACCCTGCCTTTCGGCGTCGAAGTTGAACTGCGCGTCACCGATTCGGTGCAGTTGCACATCGACGCCGCCACAACTCACGCCGCCGGACATCCGCAGGGACAATGAAAACGCACCATATCCATCTGATCGGAATCTGCGGTACCGCCATGGCATCGCTCGCCGGCATGCTGAAACAACGCGGTTTTCTCGTCACCGGTTCCGATGTCGCGGCTTATCCGCCGATGTCGGATTTTCTTTCCGGCATGGGGATCGCGGTTTCGCAGCCGTTTGCGGAGTCGAACCTGAGTCCGCGCCCCGATCTGGTGGTGATCGGAAATGCGCTCTCGCGCGGCAACGTCGAAGTCGAATGGGTTCTCGACCAGCGGCTGCCGTTCACTTCCATGGCTGCCCTGGTGCACCAGGAATTTCTGGGCGGGCGCGAGGTGCTGACCGTGGCCGGCACCCATGGCAAGACGACGACGACATCCATGCTCTCGTGGATCTTCCATGTCGCCGGACGTCAGCCATCGTTTCTCATCGGCGGAATCGCCGAAAACTTCGGCTCCAGCTTCGCCGTGACCGAGGGCCGCGAGTTCATCCTCGAAGGCGACGAGTACGACACCGCGTTCTTCGATAAAGGCCCGAAGTTCATGCATTACTTTCCAGACAGCGTGATCCTGACTTCGGTCGAGTTTGACCACGCCGACATTTACGGCAGCCTGGGAGAAGTTAAGACGGCGTTCAGGCGGCTGGTGAACCTGGTTCCGCGACGAGGCCGCGTCGTTGCGTGGGATGAGCAGGCAAGCGCCGGAAACGCGGACCAAGGCGGCACGGTCAGCGAGTGCGTGAGCCGCGCTTTCTGCACGGTTGAGCGCTATGGCTTCGCCGCGGATTCCGCCTGGCGCATCGGCGACGTGCGTTATGAGCCCGCCCGCACCTGCTGGCGCGTTGAGCGCCACGGACAACCGTGGGCCGAGTTCGACTTCGCCCTGGCGGGGGAGTTCAACGTCTTGAATGCCACCGCCGCCGCCGCTCTCGCCGCCGACTACGGCATCGATGTGGCAACCATTGGCGAGGCCGTGCGCAGTTTCCGTAGCGTCAAGCGGCGCCTGGAAGTGAAAGCCGAGATCGACGGCATCACCGTGATCGACGACTTCGCCCACCACCCGACGGCCATAGCCGTTACCCTTCAGGCGCTACGGACGCGCTTTGCCGGTCGCCGCCTGTGGGCCATTCTCGAACCGCGTTCCAACACTTTGCGGCGCAATGTTTTTCAACAGGAACTGGTTGCAAGCCTGATGAAGGCCGATGAGATCGTCCTGGCATCGGTGTACTTCAAGCAGAGCGACGCGCTAGGCCCGGAGGAACGTCTCGACGTCGATACCGTGGTCGCCGAACTCCAGCGCCGCGGTCGCCGGGCGCGGCAATTCGCCGATGCCGATGCGATTGTTAACGGCATCGCCGGCGAGCTGCGCGGCGGAGACGTGGTCGCCATTCTCTCCAACGGCGGCTTCGGCGGAATCTACGAAAAGCTGCCGGCGCGTCTGCGCCGGCTTTGAGGGCTTGAAGAAACCTGCCCATGTTAGCCAAATGCAGGCGAACGTGGGGCACCCGCTTGTCGCGAGAGTTCCTCCAGTATCGGAAGATTAACACCCACTATGTATTAAGTTCAGCAGCCGGGCTTATGCCGCCGGCTTCGAAGTCTTATGAGGCGTGGTCGGCTCGTCCGGCCGCATCCCCAGGGTGCGGAGAGTGCGAAGGATAAGGTCGCGCTCTTTTTCGAAGTTGGCTTTTTCCGGCAGTTTTTGCGTGGTGAGGTAGCTTCGCGTCCGCGTAACCAGCTCATAGCGGTCGGGGTCGGCAAGCGCCCGGCCACCCTTTACGTAAACCGGAGAGTAGCCATCGGCGGTGTTGGGGTCCCAATTCTGTTTGCGCGAATGGCACGCGGCGCATGCCAGCAAGCGGTTCCAGCTCACTTGGTCAAGCTCTGGATACTTCGCCATGGGCAGCAGATGATCGAGGCTGGAGCCGAAGATCACGGTATCGCGGCATGCGAGCATATCTTTTCCGCAATAAGCGCAGCGGCATCCGTCGCGCAGCCATATCGCCAGCGTCCGAGCGTCCCACTGCTTCATGAATTCCTTGCGCACCAAATCTTCCGCGATGTGTAAGTAGTCCATCTGCCCTCCCTGCCGTTATCATTCTCGGAATATAGCTTACCTCTAAACTCCGCGCCTGCGGGCGAACTTTTCCTGAACTGCTGGAACGGGTTCGCAAGTTGCTCATGTACAGTGGTTTACTCGGTTTCGGAGGGTTGGTTGCGGAGCATGTCGCGGGCGTCTTCCAACTGCCGGTGCACCAGAATGGCCGCCAGCAGTAGCAAGAACACGGCCGCGGCGATCAGCAACAGGACGCCGTAATATTTCGCCGGATGGCGAAGCGCCAGGATGAAGTGGCGGCCGTAATGCGAAGCGATGGAGGCGATGGCGGCATATCTGGCGGCGCGGCTCAGGGTGACAACCACAATGAAATTTCTCAGCCGGTAATTCAGTACGCCGGCGGCCGCGAAGAAGGCGCTGGTGGGAGACGGAAAGGGCACCGCCGAAGAAAGTATCAGCGCCCCCGTGCCCCACCTTTTGAAAAAGGCGAGGAGTTTTGCGACCTTGCGCTCGCCGAACTTGTCTCGCAAATAGCTGGCGCCGGTGTGCTGCGCCGTGCGGTAAGTGATGCAGGCGCCGATGACGGAGCCGGCCGTCGCCACCGCGGCATAGTAATACCAGGGATCGCCACGCCGGGCCGCAAAGATGGCGGTCAGGATGTCTGGACCGGCGAAGGTCGGCAGCGGGGTACTGTCCGCAATGGCGAGCAGGAAGAGTCCGAACACGCCCAGATGGCGCAGCCAGGACATGTAGTTCGTCTGCCGCCGCGCCGCCGGCTGAAGGAAAGTCGCGAATACTTCGAGAAGCTGCACTCCTTCTACTTTACCAGCGAATCACGGCGCGAGTGAGCGGAGTTTTCGGTCAGGAAGTCAGGAACCGTGACCTTGGTGCGCCAAAGTTGCAGCCGTATGCAGATGGCAGATAGCAATCGCGAGGGCATCGGCCACATCGGCCGGTTCGGGCACGGCATCCAGTTTGAGAAGGCGCCTGACCATCATTTGCACCTGGGACTTTTCCGCCCTGCCGTAGCCGACCACGGCGGACTTGACGGAGAGCGGCGAGTAGGCGACCACCGGCAATCCGCCCTGGGCCGCGGCCAGCATGGCAACCCCTCGCACATGCCCGAGGCGAAGCGCGGACTTGGCGTTGGTCGCATAAAAAACGTCTTCGATGGCCACCACCTCGGGATGGTGCGCGTCAATCAGATCAGAGAGTTCCCGGAAGATACGAAGCAAGCGGACTTCCAGCGGATCGCCGCTGGCGAGCCGAACCGCGCCCATCGCCACGCAATGCAGCTCGCCAGCTTCCTGTTCCACCACGGCAAAGCCGGTATATTGGCTGCCGCAATCCACTCCCATCACCCGCATGCTGTTACCCCAACAAGCGCAGCACCGGCGCTTGTCGAGAGCCTCCGGGCGAGTGTAGCCGAGCAGAGCGCCGGGAGCAATCGTTATTCAGCCGCCGGCAACCGCGGCTCCGGCGCGGACGCTGTAGAATCAATCAAGGGAAGTTTCATGCGCAGGGTTTATCTCGACAACAACGCTACCAGTCCGCTGCTGCCGGAAGTCTTTCAGGCGATGCAGCCTTATTTTCTGGAGAGCTTCGGCAACGCCTCGTCCATCCATCAGCAGGGACAGCAGGCGCGGGCCGCGGTCGAGCAGGCGCGAGACGGCGTGGCTCAACTGCTCGGCGCGCACGCGGCGGAAATCGTCTTCACCAGCGGCGGAACCGAAGGCGACAACTTGGCGTTGTTTGGCATGGTATCGGCGGGTGATCACGTGATCACCAGCAGCGTCGAACATCACGCCGTGCTCAACTCCGCGAAGCGCTTGGAAGCGCTCGGAGTCGAGACAACGTTTCTCCCGGTGGATGGGCAGGGGTTGGTCAACCCCGACGACGTGCGCGCCGCCCTGCGCCCGAACACGCGGATGATTTCCGTGATGATGGCGAACAACGAAACCGGAGTGCTCCAGCCGGTTGAGGAAATCGGCAGAATCGCCGCCGAGGCCGACGTCTGGTTCCACACCGACGCGGTGCAAGCCGCCGGAAAGGTTGCGATCGACGTGGGGCGCATCGGCTGCGACCTGCTGACGATTTCCGCGCACAAGCTGCACGGACCGCAGGGAGTCGGTGCGCTCTACGCGCGCAAGGGAACGCTTCTGCAGCCCATGATGCACGGCGGGCGCCACGAGCGCGGAAGACGCGCCGGGACGGAAAACCTGCCGGGTATTGTCGGACTCGGCAAGGCGGCGGATATGGCTCGAGAGTGGATTGCCGGCGGTGGCGCGGAACGAATGGCGGCGATGCGCGACCGCTTCGAACAGCAAGTCCTGCGGCAGGTGGAGCAGACGCGGGTGAACAGCGGACGCATCGCGCGCGTGCCGAACACATCCAACATCGTTTTCGAATGCATCGAGGGCGAAGCGCTGGTGATTGCGCTGGATCTTAAGGGCATCTCGGTTTCGACCGGAGCGGCATGTTCATCCGGCGTCGTCGAGCCCTCGCACGTGCTGACCGCCATGGGTCTTACTTCCGGCGAAGCGCGCGCCTCCATTCGCTTCAGCCTGGGCAAGCAGACCAGCGAGGACGACCTCGCGTACGTGCTCGAGCGGTTGCCGGCATCGGTCGCCAAGTTGAGGGAGCTGAGCCCGGTGTGGAACAAACCGGTTCCGAGTTTCTAGAGCCATGTTTCATAAATGGTTCTTTGAAGGGGCATGGCTTTAGCCATGCCGACCAGAGCCGGGAAAAATGTGGGCTTTAGCCCCTGGGGGATTAATGCCGTCTTCTGAAATAGGTTTATGAAACAAGCTCTAGTTCCGAGTCTAGGAAGTTTTTCTCGAATCGCATGAACTCGAATCCAATGACCATCGCGGTAGCCATGTCCGGCGGCGTCGATTCCTCGACCGTGGCGGCGATGCTGTGCGCCGGGGGACACCGGGTAATCGGCTTGACCATGCAGTTGTGGAACCAGCGCAGACTGGCCGGTCACGAAGGCATGCCGGAGGGAGTGCAGGGCCGCTGCTGCTCGCTCGATGACGTTTATGACGCGCGCCGGGTCGCCGAAAAGCTCAGTATTCCCTATTACGTGGTCAACCACGAAGAGCGCTTCGAGCGGGACGTGGTGCGGGCTTTCGTGGCCGAGTATCTCTCCGGGCGCACGCCGATTCCATGCAGCCTGTGCAACAACCATCTCAAGTTCGATCAACTGCTGCTGACGGCGCGGCAGATCGGCGCCGACTACATTGCTACCGGGCACTATGCCCGCAACGAATACGATGCCACGCGCCGGCGCTGGCTGCTCAAGCGTCCAGCCGACCGCGCCAAGGACCAGACGTACTTTCTCTTTGGGCTGACCCAGGAGCAGCTCAGCCGAACCCTGTTTCCGCTGGGCGAGATGCACAAGCCCGAGGTGCGCGACGAAGCTCGCCGGCAGGGGCTTACAGTCCTGGCCGATAAGCCCGATTCGCAGGAAATCTGTTTCGTCCCCGGGGGCGATTACAAGCGCTTTCTCGACGCCTATCTGGCGGAGCAGGGCAAAGAGCTGCCGGACACGTCGGGAGATCTGGTGGCGACTACGGGCGAAGTGCTGGGCCATCATCATGGCATTCACAATTTCACCATCGGCCAGCGCAAGGGACTGGGGATCGCGACCGGGGAGCCGCTCTATGTCGTGGAAATTCGTGGCGACCAGCGTCAGGTGGTGGTGGGAAGCGGCGACGATCTGCTCTCAACCACTCTGCGCGCCCGGCGCCTGAACTGGATTGCCATCAGCGGGCTCGGGAACAGACTTGGCGAGCCTCTGCGTGTGCACGCAAAGATTCGCCACCGGCATGAGCCGGCGCCGGCTACGGTCGAGATGACAGGCTTCGACGAGGTCATGGTCACCTTTGACGAACCCCAGCGCTCGATCACCCCCGGCCAGGCAGTCGTGTTCTACGATGACGATCTAGTGGTGGGCGGCGGCTGGATCTGCTGACCCATCCGTGCCTTCTGAGCTGAATTATTCCCTGAAGATATTTCTCCGTCGGCACGGATTCAGCCCGATGCTCTCCGCAGTGCGGAGCTACGGCGCGATTGCGTGGGTGCTCATCTCAAGGCGGCGTTCTCACTCGCCCTTCAAATGAACATTTCGTCGCGCGGCATTGCATTCCTGTGCCGCTGCACCTTCCGGCTCCCGAGAAACTCGGCGAGACCTGCCGCCACGCCAGTCATCACCGCCGAAATCTGCCGCATCGGCGAGGTGATCGCCTGCTGGACGTTCTCGGTGGCTTTCTCAACCCGGCCGAGCGTGCGAGCCACCAGCTCGTCGGCTCGCGCCATCTGCTGGCGAACCTTGTCGTTGATCTGGTTTGCCGTCAAGCTGATTCGCTCCGCGTCCTGGCGCGCGGTCGCGCTCAGGGCCGCAAGATTGTCCAGAATCTGCCGCACTTTCGGCGTCGCTTCGGTAAGCAAAACCTTGGTGTCGCGAATCATCGGGAGCAAGTCTTCTTGCATTTCCTTCGAGAGGCGCTGCAATTGCTCACTGGTCTTCTTTAAGGAGACAAAGATCGCCAGCAACACCCCCATCTGGATGAGAATGGCGACAGCCGTCAGCCCCACGAACACCGTCAACAGAGTTTCGTTCATATCAGTTCAATCCCGTCCCAGTGCTGCCGAACGGCGGCTTGGATTCCGACACTTCCCTGGTCCAACCGCGCCCATAGCGGCACACTGGCCGTCGGATTACTACGCCTTGGGCGCGCCGCCCTCAGGTTCAGGGGTGCTTGTCGCTTCCTGATAGGCCTGACGGCCGGCCTCAAAGGCCGAGCGGATCTGGTCCTTCTGCTGGCTCACATAATCACGCCCACGGTTCACGAACTCCTGAGCCTGATCGCGGTACTGCCGGGCGCGTTCCTTTACAGTTCCGGTGCCTTCTTCCGCGGCGCCCAGAATGGCTTCGCGGATTTCGCTGCCAGGCTTGGGTGCATACAAGACACCCAACGCCGCGCCGATTCCCAAGCCCGCCAGAAACCACAAGATGCCATTGCCGTTATCATCAGCCATGATTTTTCCTCCTAAAACCCAAGAACACGGATGGTAACACTGGAATCCAGGAAAAGGGAAATCCCGTCCCCCGCCGGGGAGATCATTCCTCCGTATAGAACTGCGCCATTTTGCGAAACTTCTGGTAACGTGCCGCCAGCAACTGATCGAGCGAGAGCGCCTTCAACTCGCCGAGCTGTTTGTTCAACTCGGCCGCCAGCAGATCCGCCGCTTCCTTGTGATCGCGATGGGCACCGCCCGGGGGCTCGGGCACGACCGCGTCAACTACTCCAAATTCCACCATGTCCTTGGCGGTAATGCGAAGCGCCTCGGCGGCCACATCTCGTTTAGTAGCATCGCGCCACATGATGGAGGCACATCCCTCGGGCGAAATCACCGAATAGATGCTGTTCTCCAGCATCAGCACCCGGTCTCCGATGGCAATCGCCAGAGCGCCTCCGCTGCCGCCTTCTCCGGTGATGGTGACAATTACCGGAACCTTCAGCCGTGCCATCTCCCGCAGGTTATAGGCAATGGCCTCCGCCTGCCCGCGCTCTTCTGCGCCCAGCCCGGGATAAGCTCCTGGGGTATCCACGAAGGTCAGGATCGGGCGACCGAATTTTTCCGCCATCCGCATGGCGCGCAAAGCCTTGCGGTATCCCTCCGGGTTTGACTGGCCGAAGTTCCGGTAGACGCGCTGTTTCACGTCGCGGCCCTTCTGCTGGCCAACCACCAACACGGGCTGACCCTGGAAGCTCGCCATGCCGCAAATCATGGCGGGATCGTCGCCAAAGCGGCGGTCCCCGTGAATCTCGTCGAAGCCGCTAAATATCAGACCTACATAATCCAAAAGATATGGCCGCTGCGGATGCCGCGCCAGCTCGGTCTTCTGCCACGCTCCCATGGCCGCCGTTACCTGTCGGCGCAGGTTGCCGACGTGTTCTTGCAGCGCCTTCAGTTGTCGCTGAGCTTCGGTATTCTCGCCGGCGGCGCTTTCAAGCTGCGCAATCTGCTCTTCTATCTTCTCCAACTCGAGCTGGGCTGTCGTCGTTGCTTCCATGTTCGCTTTCTTTTCCGCAGCGGCGTCCCGTCGCACGGCACGAGCCATCGGCCAATCCGATCAGTCGATATCCGATCAGTCGATAATGATTACGCTGCCCCGCCCGCACAGCTCTTCCACTCTGCGGATGAACCCACGGTCCGGCAAAACATTATAGCCCTCGGCCTCCATCACGGCCACGAACTCACCCGGCGAAGCCAGATCGAACATCACTTTGGCGTCTCCCGGCGATTCGACGAAGATGGCATGCAGCTCGTCGACCGTTTCAATCGAGGCATCAGCCAGTGAGATGCGCAGCCGCAAGGCCTTGGCCAGCTTTGGCTTAGCGTCTTCTATCGGAGTAATTTCGGATATCGCCAGCTTCGCCGCTGCGCCCTCTTCGACCCGTACGCTTCCCTTGACCAGAACCGGAACTTCCAGCTTCACCTTCTCACCGAGCCGCCGGAATGCCTCCGGAAAGATCATCACGTCGATTCGGCCTTCCATATCCTCCAAGGCGGCATTGGCATAAAGTTCGCCTCTTTTCGACTTCAACACCCGCACTCCGCCGAGCACCCCGGCCGCCGAGATTTCTTCCCCCTTGGCGGTCGAGCGCTTCATGGCGTTGAGATCAGCCGTGCTCAGCACATGCAAATCTTCCAGCTTTTCGGCGTACCTTTCCAGCGGATGCCCGGAGATGAAGAATCCGAGCACTTCCTTTTCATTTTGCAGACGGGTGCTCTCGTCCCAGTCGGGAGTCTCCGGCAGCGCATCGTTGACCTCGCTCGGTTGCTCGTCAAAGATTCCGAACAATCCGTGCTGACCGGCCTGCGCATCGCGATGCACCTTCTGCGCCTGCTCCATAGCCTTGTCGAGCACCGCGAACAACTGTGCCCGACGGCCGAGCGAATCCACGGCTCCGCACTTGATCAGCGACTCCAGCACCCGCTTGTTCAGCAGACGCAGATCGACCTTCTCGCAAAACTGATAGATCGAGCGAAACGAGCCGACCTGCTTGCGAGCTTCAACAATCGACTGTATCGCGTTCTGTCCCAGGTTCTTAACCGCCGCCAGTCCGAAGCGGATCGCATTCCCGTGCGGCGTGAAGCTGGAATCGCTCAGGTGGATGTCGGGAGCCTCGACGGGAATGCCCATCTCACGGCACTCCTTGATGTACTTCACCACATCGTCGGTTTTTCCAGTCACCGAGGTCAGCAGCGCGGCCATGAACTGCACCGGGTAGTGGGTTTTCAGATATGCCGTGTGATAGGCCAGCAGCGCATAGGCGGCCGAGTGCGACTTGTTGAACCCGTAGCCCGCGAACTGCTCCATCAGATCGAAAATCTTTTCGCTTTTTTCCTTGGGAAAGCCGCGTTCGAGCGCGCCGGAAAGAAAGCGGTCGCGCTGCTTGGCCATCTCTTCCGGATTTTTCTTTCCCATTGCCCGCCGCAGCAGGTCGGCTTCGCCAAGCGAATAGCCGGCCAGCACGTTGGCAATTTGCATCACCTGTTCCTGGTAGACGATGACACCCAGGGTTTCCTTGAGCAGCTTCTCCAGCTCCGGCAACTCATATTCGACCCGCTTCCGTCCCCACTTGCGCTCGATAAAGTCGTCAATCATGCCGCCCTGGATCGGGCCAGGGCGATAGAGCGCATTCAACGCCGTGAGGTCTTCCACCGTGCTCGGCTTATAGCGCCGCAGCACATCGCGCATGCCCTCGGATTCAAACTGGAAGACGCCGGAGGTGTAGCCGTTGTGGAAAACTCTTTCATAGGTGGTTTGATCGTCCAGAGCAATTCTTTCTAAATCAATCTTTTCCCCGCAATTCTGCAGGATTAACTTGAGCGCGTTATCGACGATCGTCAGGGTCGTGAGTCCGAGAAAATCCATCTTCAACAGGCCCATTTTTTCCACCGCTTTCATGTCGTAAGCGGTAACGATTTCGTCGTTTTTCGTCTTGTAGAGCGGCACCAGCTCATCCAGCGGAACCGGGGAGATGACAACGCCCGCGGCATGCACCCCGGCGTTGCGGACCATTCCCTCCAACTTCTTCGCCGTATCGATCAGTTCTTTTATTTGCGGTTCCCGACCGTAGACCTCGGCCAATTGCGACGACCCGGCCATCGCCTTGTCAATGGTCATGCCCACGGTCCCGGGTATCATTTTGGCGATCCGGTCTACCTCGGCATATGGCATGTCGAGCACGCGTCCAACGTCCTTGATGGCCGCCTTGGCCGCCATGGTCCCGAAGGTAATGATCTGCGCCACCTGCTCACGCCCGTACTTGCGGGTCACGTAGTCGATCACCTCGCCTCGCCGGTTCATGCAGAAATCGACGTCAATATCGGGCAGCGACACGCGCTCCGGGTTGAGGAAGCGCTCAAACAGCAGCTCGTTCTGCAAGGGATCGATGTCGGTGATCCCCATGGAATAGCCGACGAGGGAGCCGGCAGCCGACCCGCGCCCCGGTCCGACAGGGATGCCATGCTCCTTGGCATAACTGATAAAGTCCCACACGATAAGGAAATAGCCGGAAAACTGCATCTGCTGGATGATCTGTATTTCGCGGTTAAGCCGTTGCTCGTAATCGGCGAAACTCTTCCGCAGCCGCCCTTCCTGTTGCATCTGCCGCAGCCATTCTTTTCGGCGCTCAAAGCCCATGCGAGCCACGTGCTCGAAATAGCTGTCGGCGGTGTGCCCTTCCGGAACCTCAAACTGCGGAAACGGATTCTTGATCTTCTCCAGCCGCAGATTGCAGCGCTCGGCAATAGCCAGGGTACGGGTCAGCACACCCTCCGCGCCGTTGAAAACCCGCCGCATCTCCTCCGCGCTCTTGACGAAAAACTGGTTGGTGGAAAACTTCATCCGGTTGGTCTCGTGCACCGACTTCCCGGTCTGAATGCAAAGCATCACGTCCTGGGCGTGGGCATCGTCCTCGCAAAGGTAGTGGCTGTCGTTGGTTGCGACCATGGGGATGCCGAGTTCGCGCTCCAGGCGGAAGAGGTCGTCGTGGATGCGCTTTTCTTCAGCCAGGCCCTGATCCTGTATCTCAAGAAAGAAATTGCCCGCGCCGAAGATGTCGCTAAACGTCACTGCCGCTCGGCGCGCGGCATCGTACCTGCCTTCCATGAGGTTCTCGGCCACTTCGCCCTTAAGGCACGCGGATAAACCGATCAGTCCCTTCGCATGTCCCGCGAGAAACTGCTTTGAAATCCGCGGCTTGTAATAGAAACCATGAAGCGATGCTTCAGAAATAATCTTGACCAGGTTGCGGTAGCCCTGCTCATTCTCCGCCAGCACGATCAGATGATTGTAGGTATCTCCCTCCGGCGCCGCCCGGTGGTCTTCTTTCTTGCAGATGTACAACTCGCAGCCGATGATCGGCTTGATGCCGGCGTCCTGTGCCGCATTGAAAAAATGGACGGCGCCGAAGATATTGCCGTGGTCGGTCATGGCCACGGCGGGCATGCCCAAAGCTTTGGCGCGTTTGCAAAGCTCGCCGGCATCGCAAGCCCCGTCGAGCATGGAATAATCGGTATGCAGGTGAAGATGAACGAAGTCCGACATGAGTCCTTTTAGCAAGCCGCGGAACAACTCGCCGAAACCGCAAGCGAGACGTTACGAGACGCGGGCAGCCTCACTCGATTCGAAACCTGGTTTCGCCGCAGCCTCTTAAGCGGTCTCTTCATTGTACTTGTTAGGCAAGTCTGCGATCAGGCGAAAAACGTTCAGAGTTGAGGAAAACCGTGGTGCTTCGTACGCCGGACTAATATGCTGTCCCGCAAATACATGACATGTCCGAGTATGTCACCCTGAGCGTAGCGAAGGGTCCCTGGGGACTATCCTTCATCGCATTGCTCTGAGATTCGGTGAAAATCCTTCGGCTGCACCTCGGTCCCATGCCGCGCCGGGATTCTTCACTCGCTGCGCTCGTTCAGAATGACACCCCAAGAGATATTTCGCGAACTTCCGGGACGTGACACTAGACGCGAATGCATCAATGCATTTTGAGTCGCGCGCAAGCTCAAGTTTGCTGTCTGCTACTTGCGCTTCGCCGGTTTCTTAGCCGCAGCCTTCGCCGGCTTCTTGGCAGCCGATGGCTTGTTCGCCGCAGGCTTCGCGGGTGCCGGTTTCTTCGTGCCGGACGGCTTCACCGTTTGTGGCTTGGCGATCTTTTTCACCGGCTGTGACTTCACCGGTTGTGACTTCGCCGCCGGCGGCTTCACCGCTTGCGGCTGAGCTTTTTTGCCAGACTCAGCCTTGGCGGGTGCGGGCTTGGCCGCCTTCGTTTCCACTTTTGCCGCTGGCGGTTCTGCCGCCTGCTTGGCGACGACACTCTTCTTGGCCGTCTCGCCCGCTACCGTTTCCGCACTGGGTGCGATGGGTTCCTTCGGCTTGCGTCCTCTCTTGCTGGCTGCGGCAGCAGTCGCCTCGCCTGGGGTTTCCGACTTGGTGGTGGTGGCGGCTTTAGCGGCGGCCTTGGCACCGCGTCGCCTGGCCGGTGGCGGCGGCGGCGGCGGTGGCGGTTCATAGGGCTTCAGAAACTTGACGATCTCGGAATGGTTCCGCAATTTGCCATCCAGCAGCAACAGAAAAGCCTCTTCGGCGATCTTCGGGTATTCCGGAAGCTGGGAGGTGATGCGCATCTCCGCCATTTCGGGAAATGGCAGCTTCTGTTGCACCTGCCGCCACTTTCCGAAGAAGTTCTTGATCTTCTCCGAGACCGTTTGCTGGCGCGAGGCGACATCGAGAAAGAGAATGGCCTCCGGCTTAGCCGAACTCAGCGTTCTCCAGGCGCGCGATGGAGTAGAGGCGTCCTTGCTGAGCAGCCTCTTCGCCAGTTCCTTGCCGGTTTCTTCCACTCCCTGCCAAGCTGCGACGAACTCCTTATGCGGAAGAATACGCTGGATTTCCATCCGATCTTTTTCCGCCATTCGCGCGGTCAAGAAATGAAAGGCCAACGGCGCGGCATCGACCGTCTGCCCAATGTCTTGAAGCAGTTGACGGGTTTTCATCCACTGCGACATTTCGTTTTGATCGACCTTGGCGGTGGACCACTGCGGATGCAACAGCTTGAGCCAGCCCTCTTTTTCGAGCGCCTGCATGATATGCAGAGGGTTGTCCTCGAAGGCGATCTGTTCGATCTCGTAACCGATATTTTTCCGGTTTATATACTCGATGTAGTTGTTCTCTTTGGCCGCGTTGTAGCGGGCTTGGGTCCGCTCTCCCAACTCCCAGTGGAAGCGCGCCGCGAAACGGGTTGCGCGAATCAAGCGCGAAGGATCTTCCAGGAACGCATAATTGTGCAGGACGCGGATGAGTTTAGCTTCCACATCGGCCGATCCGTTGAACGGGTCGAGCAGCAGTCCCCGCGAACCGGGATTGAGGGATAGAGCAATGGCGTTGACGGTGAAGTCGCGCCGGCGTAAGTCTTCGTTGATCGTCGCCGCGGCGATTTGTGGCGGCTTGCCGGCTTCGCCGTAAGTCTCCGACCGTGCCATGCTGATTTCCACCCGCACCGCGCCCGGCAGCACCGCGTGCAGGGTCTTGGTTTCTTCGCTGATAACTTCGACTTGGGCTCCAGCGTGCTCCAGATCCTTTTGCAGTTTCAGGGCATTGCCCTGGACCGTGAAATCGAGATCGCGGATGGACAATCCGGTCAGGATGTCACGAATCGCCCCGCCCGTCAGATACACATTCATGCCGTGAGCGCGGGCCGCTTCCTGGACCAGACTAACCACCTTTAGCTGGTCAGGGGTGAGCCGGATTTCCATCGTGTAAATGTAGTCTGCCATTCGCGCTAGCAACGATCCCGGAACTCCACGGCGGGAAAAATCGGCATTACCCCACAGGCCGCGCTTACCAATCTTGGAGCGCCGCTTGGTTCCGTTCTAAATATCTCAATACTAACTACTTACGTGGAACTGTAACATTTCTGCTACAAACCAAAAACAATAACACAACGGTTATTCGTTTGGCTACACTGGAAAATCGCCAATCCCCTTTTTCCACAAAAAGATGCGACAATCAGGGAGGCCGGAAGCGAAGCTCGTGGACAAAACGGTTGGCGGGTATTCAGGCTAGTTTTCAAAGATTTGCGCAAATGTCTTCCACCCACAAGAAAGTCATCGTTCGCAAGCTGGATCGAGACGCGGTGCAGGGATACCTGCCCGCCGCCAACTTCGTCTCCGACGGCAAGTTAGAGATCCTCAATACGGCCGGGACCGCGGTCCGCATTCAGTTGAGCGAAATCAAGGGAGTTTTTTTTGTCCGCGCATTCGGCGACTCGGAGACCTTGCAACGAAAGACCTTTACCAGCCGTCCCCGGACCGAGGGGCTGTGGGTCCGTCTGCGCTTTCGGGACGGTGAAATGCTGGAAGGGCTGATGCCGAACGACCTCACCCAGGTGACTGCCGACGGATTTTTCCTGAACCCGCCGGACACCCGCTCGAACACTCAGCGTATTTTTGTCCCGCGCACCTCGGTGGCCGAGTTGACGGTGCTGGCTGTAATTGGCAGCCAAGCCCGGAGGCGCAAGCCGGTGGAAGATACTCTTCAGGTGCCTTTGTTCGGCGAATCCCGCGGCAGCGGCTCAAGCGGCCCGTAACAGGCGTTGCGGATGGCAGAAGGTTTTGCCATCGCCATTGAATAGAAGCTGTTCACGATGCCTGCTAAACTGTAACCCGCGCTGGAGAGCACTACAGGTCGGGCCCAAAGTCTCTTTATTCGTAGTTGGATCGAGGCTGGCTGCTGGAAGCGGAAGCATGAATGTTCTTGAAATCGCAAGGTCTATTGGCGCCACGGCGGAAAACGTCCCGCCGGAGTTGGAGATCACCGGAGTAGCGGGAGTCGATCAGGCCGGTCCCACGGAATTGACCTTTCTGACGAATCCCAAGTACGCGGCGGCGGCGGCCGCGACCAGAGCGGCAGCCATCATCGTGTCGCCCGGCTTTGCGGCCGAGGGCCGTGCGGTTCTGCGCTCGAAGAACCCTCACTTGGCCTATGCCAAAGCTTTGGAACTGTTTTACTCACCACCTCATTATCAGCCGGGAATTCATCCCACGGCGGTGCTCGCCGCGTCGGCAAAGCTCGGGCCCAACGCGCACATCGGCGCCTATGTTGTCATCGACGAAGAGGTTGAAATCGGCGCCAACTCTACTCTGCTGCCCCATGTTGTGATCTACCGCGGAGCCAAGATCGGCAGCAATTTTTTTGCCCACTCCCACGCGGTGGTGCGTGAGTTCTGCCGCATCGGCGACAATGTCATCTTGCAGAATGGAGTCGTGATCGGCGCGGATGGCTATGGCTTTGCGCCCGACGGAGAAAGCTGGCACAAGATTGTGCAATCGGGCACGGTAGTCATCGGCAACAACGTCGAAGTGCAGGCGAACTCCTGCATTGACCGGGCCACCATCGGCGAAACTCAGGTCGCCGATGGAGTTAAGATCGACAACTTTGTGCAAGTGGGGCACGGCTCGAAAGTTGGGGAAAACACCATGCTCTGCGCGCAGGTCGGGCTGGCCGGTTCCACCCGCGTGGGCAAGCATGTCATGCTGGCCGGACAGGTCGGCGCGGCGGGACATTGCACGATTGGAGATCACGCCATCGTCACCGCCCAGAGCGGGGTTCGAGACGTGGAGCCGAACCGCATCGTAAGCGGCAGTCCCGCCATCGATAACCGCCAGTGGTTGCGCGCGATTGCGGCCTTCAACAAGTTGCCCGAGCTGGCCAGGGCGGTGCGTAAGCTCGCCAAGGATTGACATTAAGGCCTGGCATATAGGCAAGCGTAGCCGCGGCCGACCAGGAAGATACGGAAGCATGGACGAAGAAAATCCGGGAATAGCTGAAGACGACCGCAATGGGGGCTCGCGGAGCCCTATACGAGTTTTGCTGCTGGATGATCGCGAGGACAACCTGATTGTGCGCTCGGCGATCTTGCGGCAGAAGGGCTACGACGTCCTCACCTCCAAGTCCGTCGAAGAGGCCGAAGCGCAGCTCGACGATATCGACATTGCGGTGCTCGATTACAACCTCGGCCAGGGAAAATTCGGCACCGAAGTTGCCGAAAGCCTTCGCCGCAAACGGCCGCAGGTGCCCATCATCATTCTTTCAGCCACTTTGGAGCGCAAGTTCGGCGGCATCGCCGATATGCACCTGCTCAAGGGCTACAGTTCGGTGGACGACCTCGTCAGCGCTCTGCGCAGCTTTGAGGCCAAGCAGCGCGGCCGTCCGGTGGTGGTCGACGCCCGAGACTTTTTCTATTCGCGCATCAGCATGGCGATGGGTGACGATGTCGCGCTGGAAGTTCTCGACCGTGAAGGCGACTGGCAGTACGTGAACGATCATTTCGCCGCGCTCAGCGGACGCAAGCGCGACTGGTTTCGGGGGAAGAACCTTTTCGAACAATATCCCGAGCTGGGCGACGAATTCCGCGAAATCATCCGCACCGTTGCCGATACCCGCGAGACTTATATCGACCGCCGCGGACAGCGTGGCGTCCCGCACCTGCCGACCAAGAGCCCGCGATGGAACTGGAACGTTCTGGTTTTTCCGCTCAAACTGCACGATGGCCGCGACGGAGTCGTGCTCAGCGCAAGATTGCTGGAACGTAAGTAGCAGCCTGGCTCGCCCGATGGCAATGCTCCGGGCCGTGATTTCCGCAAATGCATGCCCTTGCTTTCGACTGGTTACCTCAGCTCTTCCATGATCTGCTCCAGCGCCTCCCGCGAAGGACGCACCCGCTCGGTCGGCAGAGTCGCGAGCGGTTCGGAAGTCAGGTTCAGCAGGTCGAGAAAGCTCGGCCGACTGGGGTTCACGTAGAAGATTCCGGTGAGCGCCTCGTCGCCCTCTTTGGCCTGCATCAGACGGCGCGCGGCGGTCACTCTGTCGGTTGGGTCGTAGTCTGCTTCCAGCTTGCGCAGCAGCAGGTGCGAGCCGTCGTGCATGGTGACATCGACGCTTGTGCCGGGATCGTACTCGACCTCGATCTCGGCGAAAGCCGGAACGAAATCGGCGTCGGTGAGAGGCTCTTCGTGGTCTTTCATGAATTTGTAGGACTTGGTCGATCCCTCGTGGTCGTTGAAAGTGACGCAGGGAGAAATCACATCCAGCAACACCGTGCCGCGATGAGCGATGGCCGCCTTCAACATGGTCTGGAGCTGCTTTTTGTCGCCGGAAAACGAACGTCCGACGAACGTTGCTCCCAACTCGACCGCCAACAGGCAGGTATCGATGGGAGGCAGCTCGTTGACGACTCCGGTCTTGAGTTTGCTGCCGACATCGGCCGTCGCCGAGAACTGTCCCTTGGTGAGCCCATAGACGCCGTTGTTCTCGATAATGTAGATCAGCGGCAGATTGCGCCGCATGAGATGCACAAACTGGCCGATGCCGATCGAGGCCGTGTCACCGTCGCCGCTCACGCCTAGCGCCAACAGTCGATGATTGGCCAGCGCGGCGCCGGTGGCAACCGACGGCATGCGTCCGTGCACGGCGTTGAAGCTGTGCGAGCGTCCCAGAAAGTACGCCGGGCTCTTCGAGGAGCAGCCGATGCCGGAGAACTTGACGACTCGTTCGGGAGCCACGCCCATCTCGAAGAATGCGTCGATCACGCGCTCGGAGATGGCGTTGTGTCCGCAACCCGCGCAGAGCGTGGTTTTGCCTCCGCGATAGTCAAGCACCGTCAGTCCGATGCGGTTGGCGTTCGGGCGCGATTGAGAGGTGGTGGACATTACCGGCCCTCCTGAGGAACGATTTCGTCGGTGATCGAACGGGCGTCGATGGGCAGGCCGGTGTAGTGACGCACGCTGCGCAGCTTCGGCAAATCTTCTGCCGGAAGATCAAGCTTCAGCAACTGGAGCATTTGCGCGTCGCGGTTCTGGTCCACCACGTAAACGCGCCGGTGACGGGCGATAAACTCGTGCACCTCGCGCGCGAATGGATAAGCGCGCAAGCGCAGATAATCGAAGCTCATGGCGTACTCGCGTTGCAACTGATCGAGGCTTTCGCGGGCCGCCCAGTGCGAGCTGCCGTAGGCCACAATGGTTGCCTCGTTGTCGTGGTCGCGCACCATCTCGGGCAGGGGAACCACGACACGCGCGTGCTCGAACTTGCGCGCCAGCCGATCCATGTTGTGGACATAATCGCCGGGCCGTTCGCTGTACTGCGCCTTTTCGTTGTGCCCGCTGCCGCGCGCGAACCAGGCGGCGTGCGGATGATCGGTGCCGGGCAAGGTGCGGTAGCCGATTCCGTCTCCATCCACGTCTTGGTACCGGGCAAATCCTCCGAGCCTGTGCAGATCCTCTTTCGAGAGCACCTTGCCGCGACTGAGCGGCTGCCCGGGATATGCGAACGGCTCGCTCATCCAGTTATTCATCGCCAGATCCAGATCGCTCATCACGAACACCGGGGTCTGCAAGTGTTCGGCAATTTCAAAGGCGTCGGCTGCCATGGTGAAGCACTCGCCGACCGAGGCGGGAATCAGCATCGGATGCCTGGTGTCGCCGTGTGAAAGTGTCGCCACCGCCAGCAGGTCGCCTTGCGCGGTGCGCGTCGGCAGCCCGGTCGAAGGCCCAACCCGCTGCACATCCCAAATTACCGCCGGAATCTCCGCGTAATAGCCCAGCCCGACGAACTCCGACATCAACGAAATTCCCGGGCCCGAGGTGGCAGTCATGGCGCGGGCTCCCGCCCAGCCCGCTCCCAGCACCATGCCGATGGCCGCCAACTCATCCTCCGCCTGCACGATTGCGAAGGTAGCTTTTCCGTCGGCATCAATGCGATGGCGCTTCATGTAGTCGGTCAAATTCTCAACCAGCGACGACGAGGGCGTGATCGGATACCAAGTGACGACGGTTGCGCCGCCGAACACCGCGCCCAAGGCGGCCGCGGCATTGCCGTCGATGATGATCTTGCCGGCGGTCTCCTGCATGCGCTCGATGACAAACGGGTCGGTCTTGGTGAGCGAAGCTGCGGCGTAGTCGTAACCGGCCTTGGCGGCGTTCCAGTTCATATCGGCCGCTTTCGGTTTGCTGCCAAAGTGGCGCCGCAGAGCGCGCTCGACCTCGCCCATGTCCAGCGCCAGCAGACGCGCGATCACGCCCACGTAGATCATGTTCTTGACCAGCTTGCGCAGCTTCGCTTCGGAGCAGACGGCGGCCACCAGCTTGTCGAAGGGAACCGAATAAAACGTCAAATCGCCGCGCAACCCGCTCAGGCTCAACGGCTCGTCATAAAGCACGGCGCCGCCGGGCGCGAGAGATAGAACGTCTTCCCGCGCGCTTTCCGGGTTCATCGCCACCAGCCAGTCGATCTCTTTCTTGCGCGCAATGTAACCGTGTTTGCTGGCCCGGACGGTGTACCACGTCGGCAGGCCTGCGATATTGGAAGGAAACAGATTCTTGCCGCTTACCGGCACGCCCATTTGAAACAACGTTCGCAACAGCACAGTGTTGGCCGACTGCGAACCGGAGCCGTTGACGGTAGCAACCTGAATGCTGAAATCGTTGACGATCGGAATTGCGCCACCCCGCGCATCCTGGCGTGGGGACACGTCTAATGTTGCCATTGATTGGCTTCCTTGCGCAGACAAGCCGGACGACCGTTTCCTGAGCCGGCGTCGTCAATGTTGCCGGCTGGCCGCTCGGATGAATCCGGCCTGAACCTACCCAGCATGATGATGAGCGGGGTAGCGGGGTTGCAAAAAGACCGTGCTGGAAGCGGGAAACCGCGGACTTGTAGCCGGGGTTGGGTGTGCAGTCGGGAATCCCAAATGGCTGGTTCAGCAACCAAGCTGGCGAGTGCGGTTGCCCAAGCCTGACTACGCTACTTGCCTTACTCCCGGTCCGGTTCCTATAATCAACCAGTTAGAGTTATTCCAGCCGGGTGGTTGGCGGTGCGAAGGCCATGGTTCCTCCAGTGGGGCGCTCAGCGTGGCTTGCCGGACCTTATTTTACGATTAGCCGTGAAACTGAACTGGTGAATGCGCCCGCAAAGCTTGCCGGGTGAGAGTCGCAGATTCAGCTCCGTTCGAAGGAGAAACACCTCATGAAGAAGTTGCTCCTCACGTTGCTGCTGGTTTTGACGGCAGCCGCTTATGCCCAGCAACCGGGTTTTCCCTCGGCGCAACCCAGCAACGCTCAGTCGGCGCCGGCGCAAAAGCAGAAGACAATCAAAGATCCCGCCGAATACAAGGCCTATGTTGACGCCGTTCAGCTTCCTGATGCGGCGAAAAGATCAACCATGCTGGAGTCTTTTCTGAAGACTTATCCCAACTCGGTAATGAAGGAAGACGCGACGGAACTGCTGCTGAAGACCTACCAGCAGTTGCTGGCGACCGATCCGCAGAAATATACGCCGAAGGTATTGGACACCGGACAACAATTGCTGCAACTCGACCCGAACAATCTGACCGCACTGGCTCTGCTGAGCTACCTTAACCACGCGCTGGCGCAGGGCGGCGGACCCAACGCCGAACAGATGCTGAAGCAGGCAGGGCAATACGGCGAGCGCGGCATGCAGCAGTTGCAGACGCAGAGCAAGCCGGAGGGATACACAGACGACCAATGGAACAAGTTGAAACAGGACTTCCGCCTCGTCTTTCTAGGTTCCATTGGGCACGCGGCATTGCAGACCAAGGATTACAAGAAGGCGCAGGATTCCCTGAAGGAAGTGGTGGCGGCCGACCCCAGCAATTTCACCAACGTCTTTTTGCTGGCACTTGCGTATCTGGAGCCGAATCCTCCGGTTCCTGACGGGTTCTTCTGGATGGCGCGGGCCATCGCGCTGGCTCCGCCGCAGATGCCGGCCACGCAGTTGCAAACCTATCAGAAGTACGGACGCAGCAAGTACGCTCGCTACCATGGCTCAGAGGATGGATGGGATCAGTTGCTGGCCATGGCCAAGACGACACCGGCCGAACCGGCTAAATTCAGCGTCACTCCGGCGCCTTCTCCAGCCGAGCAGGCTGGCATGATGTTGCAGAAGAGCACGCCCGAGCAACTGTCCTTCGCCGATTGGCAGTTCATCCTGACCTCGGGGAGCCAGCAGGCCGCCGACCAGGTCTGGAATGCTATCAAAGGGAAAGGATTGCGGATGGTGGTGCAGGTGATCAGCGCAACTACCAGCAGCGCCAAGGTTGCCGGAAGCGAAGACGACATTCAGGCGAACAAGGCCGATATCGAAATGACGTTTGCCAAGCCGCTGACGACGGCGCGGGTTCCCAAGCCGGGAGCGCAGATCACGATTCAGGGAGTTCCGGACACGTATACGGCGGATCCGTTCCTGATGAAAATGACGGACGGAGAATTAATAGCCGCACCGCACCCGCCGGCCACGCCGGCGAAGAAACGTCCGGCACAATAATTCGAGATGACGGCTGGAATTAACGAGGCGGCTTTTCGGCCGCCTCGAAGTTTTTCACCCAACCAGCCCGACGCAGGCGCTAGCCGAGACGCAAAGGGTTGCGCAACCAGCGCTAGCAAATCAGGACAATCTTGCCGTAGCTGCCGGGCTGCATAACCGCCTCATGGGCGCGCCTTGCCTCGACCAGAGGAATCTCCTGCCCGATTACGGGGCGGGCAATGCCGAATTCCAGAGCTGCTCCCAGGCCGGCATGAATGCTGGCCAATTCGGCTTCGGAGGTATTGAGCACCACCATGCCGAGAATGGCGGCGTCGCGAGCCATGGCGTCGCGCGGATTAATCTCAATGGTTCCGCGGTTGCCGATGACGACGACGCGCCCACGTTGGCTGAGCATGGAAAGATCCTTGGCCAGGTTCTTGTTGGCCAGCATCTCCAGAATGACGTTGACGCCGCGTCCGCCGGTTGCCTTGGAGACCTGCTCGGCGAGATCCGGCGCATTGTGGTTGAACGCATGATGCGCGCCGCATTCGCGCACCAGTTGAAGGCCCTTGTCGGTGCCGGCGGTGCCGATCACGAGCATGCCATGGGCCCGCGCCATCTGGACGGCCGCAATGCCGACGCCTCCGCTGGCGCCGTGCACCAGGACAGACTCTCCGGGCAGCGCGTGAGCCCTCTGGAACAGTCCGCGGACAGCGGTGGTATAGGGCACGCCGATGGCCGCGCCTTGCTGGAAGGTGATTTGCTTGGGCAGCGGATGCACCTGCACTTCGCGGGACAACGACTGCTGGGCATAGGTGCCGCTGAGGCTTCCGGCCACATAGACGCGGTCGCCCGGTTTGACGTTCTTTACGCCTTCACCCACGCTGAACACCTCGCCCGCGCCGTCCATTCCGGGCGTGTAGGGAAGCGCCGGTTTCATGGCGTAGGTTCCGGTGCGTATGTAGGCCTCCACGGGATTCACGCCCGCGGCATGAATGCGAACCACCACCTCGCCCGCGCCGGGACGAAGATCGGGAACATCTTCCAGGACCAGCTTTTCAGGACCGCCAAATTCACGAACACGTATGGCTTTCATGTTTCTCCTTCACTTTCCAGAGTCGGTGAAATCGGTTTCCAGCGAGCGCCGATAAGCGCGCCCGGGAGCGGCCGGCAACTAGCAATGATGCAACCGCGAGCCTTCATCTGGCAAATGCCTCAGACCTGAACCGATGCGCCAGGAAGGAATAAAATATTAACAGCAAATCAAGACCTGGGTAACTCGTATGGCTAGCCTCAAGGAAGTCTTGAACCAGAACGTCCGCGAAGCTGCGCCGGAGCTGTGCGAGAGGCTCAACCGCAGCCGGGTGCGCTGCTTCGCGTGCGGGCACTGCTGTCCGATCGCAGATGGGCAAGCCGGCGTTTGCAAGGTGAGGTTCAACCAGGGCGGAACGCTCTATGTGCCCTGGGGTTACGCCGGCGGCGTGCAATGCGATCCCGTCGAAAAGAAACCGTTCTTCCACGCTTACAGCGGAGCGCTCGCCTACAGCTTCGGAATGCTGGGCTGCGACCTGCACTGCTCTTATTGCCAAAACTGGGTGACGTCGCAGGCGCTGCGCGATCCCCGCGCGGTTTCCGCGCCGCTGCGCGTGACGCCGGAAAGGTTAGTGCGCGAAGCCGTGGACCAGGGCGCGCGGCTGGTGGTCAGCACCTATAACGAGCCGCTGATCACCGCCGAGTGGGCGGTGGCGATCTTCAAGGAGGCGAAGGCCGCCGGTCTGGCAACCGCGTTTGTTTCCAACGGCAACGGCACTCCGCAGGTTCTGGAATTTCTGCGACCGTGGATCGACCTGTATAAGGTCGATCTGAAGAGCTTCGATGAGCAGCACTACCATCAGCTCGGCGGCCGTCTGCAACCGATTCTGGATACGATCCGCCGCCTGCACGCGCTGGGGATCTGGGTCGAAATCGTCACCCTGGTCATTCCGGGCTTCAACGACTCCGATGATGAGCTGAAGCGTATGGCCGATTTTCTGGCCGGTGTTTCCATCGACCTTCCGTGGCATGTGACGGCTTTCCACGGCAATTACAAGATGACCGAACCGGAAAACACCCCCGTCAAAACGCTGCTGCGCGCGGCGGAGATCGGCAGGCAAACCGGATTGCACTACGTCTATGCGGGCAATCTTCCGGGGGACGTGGGCGATCTGGAGAACACCCGCTGCCCTGGCTGCCACGAGTTGCTGATCGGGCGCTTCGGATACCGAATCACCGCATACCGGCTGACCCACGAAGGGAATTGCCCGAAGTGCGGTAACCCTATTCCGGGCCGCTGGGACACGGCATTCCGCAAGCAAATTGCCTCGCATCCTTATGCGCCCGGGCTGCGGGTGCGTCAGACCTGATCGGCATTTCATAAACGGATTATGCTCGAAAAGAAAGAGATATTTCGTTGACCAGGGCTGGACATTTTGTTTGTGCCACTCAATCCCCCCTACGCAGTCCAGCGACAATGGCCACTATTTTTCCGGTCGCAGCTCCCGCTTTTTCGTCTCTTGTACCTCAGCGGACTGATCTCGACAGACCTCGCTAAGGCAACGGCCGATGACGTTGTGTTTGGATCGACTCAGGTCAACTACAAACAATGTGCGTTCGGCGTGCTCGACCTCGTTGACGTTGTCGAGACCGACAGCAGAAAAGTGCGGCCGACCCCTCAGCACGTTGACCTGCTGCTCGCCCAAATTCACAAATTCGGCCCGCGCTTCGTGTGCGTGATCCATTCAAAAGTACGCAATGCGCTGAACAAGCGTAAAGAGTTTGTGGATCGACTCGATTATGGCATCTGTGGTGCGCTGCTTCCCGGAAGCCAAAGTGTATTTGTCCTGAATTACTTCCCGAACGGAAATAATGTACGAGATGAAAAGAAACTCGAAATATTTCGGGCGCTGAGGGGTGAGCCCTGATCGGCGAGTCACACGTTCGGGCCGGCTTGCGGTATTCTCTAGGAAGTTTCTTCTTTGCTTTGATCCGGTGCAGCCGGAGCTGAAGTCTTCAAACTCGATCCATAGAGGAAGGAAGTCCTATGCCGAAATTCGCTGCCAACCTTTCGATGATGTTCAACGAAGTGCCTTTCCCGGAGCGTTTCGCCGCCGCCGCCAAGGCGGGCTTCACCGCGGTTGAGTTCCTGTTTCCCTTCGACTACAAGGCGGAAGAGATCGCCGGCTGGCTGAAGCAAAACAAGCTGGAAAACATTCTGTTCAACATGCCTCCCGGAAACTGGGCCGCCGGCGAGCGCGGACTCGCGTCGTTGCCGGACAGGATCGAAGAGTTCCGCGCCGGCGTGGCCAAGTCAATCACCTACGCCAAAGTGATGGGAACTCCGCGCCTGCATGCGATGGCGGGGAATTTTCCGGCCGGCGGAGACCGCGCCAAACATCGCAAGGTGTACGTCGAGAACCTGCGCTACGCCGCCCGCGAGCTGGCGAAACACAATTTAATGCTGGTGATTGAGCCCATCAACCAGCGGGACATGCCGGCGTTTTTCCTGAACTTTCAGGGCGACGGGCATGCCATCCGCCAGGAAGTCGGCGAGCCGAACCTGAAAGTGCAGATGGACTTTTACCACACCCAGGTGCAGGAAGGCGACGTCGCGATGAAGTTCCGGAAGTACTTCGACCACATCGGCCACGTCCAGGTGGCGAGCGCGCCCGAGCGCAACGAACCTGACGGGGGCGAGCTGAACTACTCCTACCTCTTCCGCTTGCTGGATGAACTGAAATATCAGGGATGGGTGGGCTGTGAGTATCGCCCGAAGGCCGGCACGGTGGAAGGTTTGGGCTGGCTTAAGTCGCTCAGCTCCGCCGCCGGAGCACGTTAGGAAGAAGCGCCGATACTGCTGGTGCAGGCCGGCAGGGAAGCTTCGCGGACGCGGTTGGAGATGCGGTTTTCTCCGACAGCGTCCGCGCCTTTATTGGCGGCGGCTAGGGTGTCACAAAGGACAACTTTCTTTTTCCGGCGGCGCGTCTTATCATTCTGAGATTCCGGGTTCCAGGGCTGGTTGGTTGCAGCGCATTTTACAGTTAAGCGGGCACGGCCGAATTCCGCCATGCCCGGATGATTCCGCGAGCGAGGTGGATGATGGAAATTATCTCAATGGACAAATCACAGGGTGCACGGCCTTCAGCCGCGGCGCGCCTCGACCGGCTGCCCATTGGTTCATTTCACAAGCAGGTGATGTGGCTCATCGCCTATGTCTTCTTCTTCGAGCTAGGCGACTTGAACACCTTTGCGTTTGCCGCGCCGGCTCTGCGGGTGCAGTGGAAGCTCTCCATTGCCACCATCGGCGTCATCACTTCGGCGGCCTTTATCGGCATGTTTGTGGGCGCGACCACCGGCGGATGGTTTTCCGACAAGGTCGGGCGCAAAAAGGCGCTGATCCTGACAACGGTGTGGTACTCGACCTTCTCGCTGCTGAACGCCTTCGTGTGGAACGTGCCGGGTCTGTTCGTCACGCGTTTCCTGACGGGGGTGGGGCTATCGGCGATGACGGTAGTGGCGATTACCTACATCAGCGAGATGTTCCCGGCCAAGAAGCGCGGGACCTACCAGGGCTGGATCATGGTGATCGGACTGTTCGGGATTCCCATCACCGCGCGTGTCGCCGAGGAAATCGTCCCCGTTGTCGCGTACGGCTGGCGGCTGATATTTATTTGGGGCTCGTTGGGCATGTTGATTTTGTTCTTCGCCCACAAGCTGGAGGAGTCGCCGCGCTGGTTCGAAAACCACGGCCGGCTGGCCGAGGCGGATGCCGCTTTGGATCGAATCGAGACCCGCATCAAAGCCGATTTCGGAGCGCTGCCGCCGCTCGGCGAAGAGCCGCCGAAAATGGGGCGGCGCGGCAAGTTCAGCGATCTTTTCGCGAAGGCGTATCTGCCGCGCACGACCATGCTGATTGGCGCCTGGATCTTCCAGACGCTGGGCTTTTACGGATTTATGGCATGGGTGCCGACGCTGCTGGCTGCCCACGGTTTCCCGCTGGTGAAGTCGCTGCTCTGGGTTTCCATCATGCATTTCGGCGCGCCGCTTGGCGCCGTGATCGCAGCGCTCATCTCCGACAAGTGGGAGCGTAAGTACCTGATTACGATCGCGGCCCTGGTAATTGCGTTCTGCGGCACGATGTATGGGTTCAGCTCCAGTATGATACCGATCATCATCTTCGGTTTTTGCGTTTCGATGTTCATTCAAACCTTCGCGCCGCTGCTGTACGCTTACACGCCCGAATGCTATCCGACGGAGATCCGTAACTCAGGGTCCGGCATCGGCTATGGAGTAGGGCGGCTGGCGAACGGGTTCGGGCCGCTGATCGTTGCGTTCCTGTTTACCAACTACGGTTACATGAGCGTGTTCATCTATATCGCGGCGACGTGGCTGATGGTGGCCATCATCATCAGTTTGTTCGGGCCAAAGACCAAAGGGCGAACCCTGGTATAGTTCGCGAACGTAATCGGCATCGAAGTCACCCACCCCGCGCGAGGGCGAAAAGCCGCGCAGGGTGGGCGGCGATCCCGCTTGCCTGTCTCCATCCCTGCACGGTGCGTCAAATTCGCTCAAAATCCTGGAGCAACGCCCAGCCCGCAAGGTTCATCAAAAGTTGTATAATGAAATAGTACTGATGCAGTACTATTTAGACGGTTTGGCGAAATCAATGCAGCGGGAACGAACATGATCAGGCTGGGCAAATTAACCGATTATGGGCTCGTGCTTTTGACCTACATGGCACGCGCTTCCGCCCCGGCAAAAGCAGCGGCGGCCTTCGCCGGGGACTCCGGTCATGAGGAGTCGCTGCACACGGCGCGGGAGCTGGCGGCGGAGTCGCGGCTGCCTTTGCCGACGGTGAGCAAGATTCTCAAGCAGTTGCTGCAAAGCGGAGTGCTGGTTTCCAGCCGTGGCGTCAAGGGCGGATACAGCCTGGCAAGCGAGCCGCGCGAGATTTCGATTGGGGAAGTGATCGCGGCGCTGGAAGGTCCGATTGCGCTGACCGAGTGCAGCACGGACTTATCGGGCGCGTGCGGGCTGGAGCAGTGCTGCCCAATTAAAAACAATCAAAGGGTGATCAACCGGGCGGTGCGCGGGGCGCTGGAGAACTTGACGCTGGCGGACCTGATCCAGCCACTACGGTTGACTACTATCCAGGATGCGCGTGGGAAGTTGATTCCGGCGATCGTCTCCGGGAGGGTTCAATGAGCACAAACACAGATGCCATTCGGGAACTCGCGCAGCGTGAGTACAAATGGGGTTTCATCTCGGATGTTGCGGAAGAAAGAATTCCAAAGGGCCTGAACGAGGATATCGTGCGGCTGATCTCGGCGAAGAAGCAGGAGCCGGAGTTCATGCTGGAGTGGAGGCTGAAGGCTTATCGTCACTGGGCGTCGCTTGAAAAAGCGCAGGCGGAGCCGAAGTGGGCGAACGTAAAGTACCCGCCCATCGACTACCAGGACATCGTCTACTACTCGGCGCCGAAGAAGAAGCCGGCGTTCGAGAGTCTGGAGCAGCTCGATCCGGAAATTCTGCGGACCTACGAAAAGCTCGGCATTCCGCTCGAAGAGCAGAAGATGCTGGCCGGAGTCGCGGTCGATGCGGTGTTTGACAGCGTATCGGTGGCGACCACATTCAAGGAAAAGCTGAGCGAGCTGGGCATTGTGTTCTGCTCTTTCTCGGAGGCGGTGCGGGAGCATCCGGAGCTGGTGCGGAAGTATCTGGGAACGGTGGTGCCGTACACGGACAATTTTTTTGCCTCGCTGAACGCGGCCGTGTTCAGCGACGGCTCGTTTGTTTACGTGCCCAAGGGCGTGCGTTGTCCGATGGAGCTTTCGACGTACTTCCGCATCAACGCGGCGGAAACGGGCCAGTTCGAGCGCACTCTGATTGTGGCCGATGAGGGTGCGTACGTGAGTTACCTGGAGGGCTGCACGGCGCCGATTCGCGACCAGAACCAGTTGCACGCCGCGGTGGTTGAACTGGTGGCCCACGACCACGCGCAGATCAAGTACTCGACGGTGCAGAACTGGTATCCGGGAGACAAGGAAGGCAAGGGCGGAATCTACAACTTTGTCACCAAGCGCGGCAAATGCGCGGGCGTGAACTCCAAAATTTCCTGGACCCAGGTCGAGACCGGGTCGGCCATCACCTGGAAATATCCAAGCTGCATTTTGCAGGGCGACAACTCGGTGGGCGAGTTCTATTCCGTGGCGCTGACCAACAATCGCCAGCAGGCCGATACCGGCACCAAGATGATTCATATCGGCAAGAACACGCGGAGCACAATTGTTTCCAAGGGGATTTCGGCCGGCTTCGGACAGAACACCTATCGCGGACAGGTGAAGATCATGAAAGGCGCGACCGGGGCGCGCAACTACACCCAATGCGACTCGCTGCTGATCGGCGACAAGTGCGGCGCGCACACCTTCCCTTACATTGAGGTGCGAAACTCGACCGCGCGCATGGAGCACGAAGCGTCGACTTCAAAGATTGGCGAGGACCAGCTCTTCTACCTGCGGCAACGCGGATTGAAAGCTGAAGACGCGGTTTCGATGATTGTGAACGGTTTTTGCAAGCGCGTGTTTCGCGAATTGCCAATGGAGTTTGCCGTAGAGGCACAGAAGCTGTTGAACGTGAGTCTGGAAGGCAGCGTAGGTTAGTCAAGCGGAGAGAAAAACGAATGAGCTTATTAACGATCAAGAATTTGCACGCCAACGTGGATGGACATGAAATCCTCAAAGGAATCGACCTCAAGGTGAATGCCGGTGAGGTGCACTCGATCATGGGTCCCAACGGATCGGGCAAGAGCACGCTCGCGCAAGTGCTCGCACGACGCGAGAACTTTACCGTCACCGCCGGAGAAGTGCTCTTCAACGGTAAAGACCTGCTCGCCATGAAGCCCGAGGAAGCCGCGTGCGAGGGGCTGTTTCTGGCGTTTCAGTACCCGGTCGAGGTACCTGGCATCAGCAACCCGTATTTTGTGCGGTCGGCGCTGAACGCCATCCGCAAGTATCGCGGGCTGGATGAGACGGATGCGATGGACTTTCTGCCGATGTTTCGGGAAAAACTCAAGCTGCTGGAGATGGACGAGAAGCTCATGAACCGCTCGGTCAACGAGGGCTTCTCCGGCGGCGAGAAAAAACGCAATGAAATTTTGCAGATGGCCGTGCTGGAGCCCAGGCTTGCGGTGCTCGACGAGACCGACTCCGGTCTGGACATCGATGCTTTGCGAATCGTCGCCAGCGGCGTTAATGCCATGCGCAGTGCGGAGCGGGCGTTCATCGTGGTGACGCACTATCAAAGGCTGTTGGATTACATTGTTCCCGATTTCGTCCACGTGCTGGTTGACGGGCGGATTGTGCGCTCGGGCGGTCCCGAACTGGCGCTGGAACTCGAGGAAAAGGGCTACGCCCGAACCGAGGCCGAGTCGAAACAGAGCGCGCCCGCCGCGTGAGAGATGAGAGTGACAAGGGGGATGGAAGTGGTCGCTGCCACCGAATATCTGACAACCTATTTTGAGAGCTTCGCCGATTTTGAAAGGCACGCCGCCGGGCGGGAACTCGGGTGGTTGCAAGCTTTGCGCCGGAAGGCCTTCGCCCGGTTCTGCGAAAAGGGCTTTCCGACAACGCATGATGAAGACTGGCGCTTCACGAATGTAGCGGAGATTGCGCGAACTCCATTTCGGCTGACGCGCGACGGCGCCGCCACGCTGGCAACTCGCGACGTGAGACCGTGGCGGATCGCCGGGGAGACGTGCCTGCTGGTTTTCGTGAACGGCCATTTCTCGCGGGAACTCTCGGCCGTCGAGCGGCTGCCGCACGGCCTCATCGTGGGAAGCTTGGAAGCGAACATGGGTAACGGCGGCCAGGCGCTTGAACCGCACCTGGGGCGTTATCTTGACATCGGCCGTGACGCCTTCTGTGCGCTGAACACCGCCTTCGTGGAGGACGGAGCATACGTCCACATAAGCCGCGGGGCAGCCGTCGAAGGCGCCATCCACCTGCTGTTCATTGCAACGGAAAGCGATGTGCCCGCCATGTCGCACCCGCGCAACCTGATTGTCGCCGAGGAGAACAGCCAGGCGGCAATCGTCGAAGACTACGTTTCGCTCGGCAGCGGCATGGCGTTATGCAATAGCGCGACGGAACTGATCGTAGGCGACAACGCGGTGGTCTCGCATTACAGGATCGAGCAGGAGCATCGGCAGACGTTCAACGTTTCCACTTTGCGCATACAGCAGGGCAGAAGCGCGAATGTGGCTTCTCACTCGGTGCTGGCCGGCGGGGCGCTGGTGCGGAACAACGTTCACCCGGTGCTGGCGGGCGAGGGCAGCGAATGCCTGATCAACGGCTTGTTCGTCGGGGCCGGCAGGCAGCACATTGATAATTACATGCTGGTGGAGCACGCCAGCCCGCACTGCGGCAGCCGGCAATTTTATAACGGCATTCTCGACGAGCATGCTCACGGTGTTTTTCACGGCCGCATTATTGTTCACAAGGACGCGCAGAAGACTGACGCCAAGCAGACCAATCGCAACCTGCTGCTCTCCGATGACGCGCAGATCGACACCAAACCGCAGTTGGAGATTTATGCGGACGACGTGAAGTGTACGCACGGGGCGACGATTGGGCAAATCGAAGCCGATGCGCTGTTTTACCTTCGCTCGCGCGGAATCGACGAAGCCTCGGCCCGCAAGTTGTTGCTGGTGGCGTTCGCGGGTGAGTGTCTCGAACGGATGAAAGAGGCCGGCATTCGGGAACACATCGAAAGACTGATTAACGAGCGCATTCTCCAGATGACGGCTGTTCGACGCGAAGCGATGTTCGCCGGCGCGCCGAGATCCGGCTCGCGCCACGGAAATGCCGGACAAACTCTGGAGGAAATTGCATGAGGAGTGTTCCCAAGAGGTGGTCCGGACTTTCGGGTCTCGACGAAGTTCAGAGCCGAGACGGAAGCGCGCGCCTTACCCGCAGCGAAGATGAGCGAACCAAATGGAGAGGATTGCGGAATGCAGACGAGTGAACTCATCACCTTGAACCGGGCATGCGAGGCGATCGGTATTCCGAGTGGCGTGCGCGAGGTTCTTCCGCAAGGTACGACGGTGCGAATCATGCAGTTTCTGGGAAGCGGCTATACGATTGTTGACGACCGCGGCTACATGTTGCGAATCGACGCCAGGGATGCGGACGCGATGGGACTTGCCGAAGCCGGCGCGACGAGCGCCGCACCGGCCGGAGCCTTCAATGAAGAAATGGTTTGGGACCAGTTAAGGACGGTCTACGATCCGGAGATTCCGGTGAACATCGTTGACTTGGGCTTGGTATATGCCTGCACGATTGAGGATATCGAAACGGGCGGCAAGAGGATCAGCGTCGAAATGTCGATGACCGCTCCCGGCTGTGGGATGGGGGAACGTGCTGAAGTCCGATGTGGAGGGCAAACTAGCCCGGCTTCCGGAGGTCAAGGACGTTCGCGTGGAGGTGGTATTCGATCCGCCCTGGAGTCCCAGCCGCATGTCGGAGGCAACCAAGCTGAAACTCGGTTTCGACCTTGATTACGGCGATGCCTCATTGCCGCCGTTCGGGCGGTAAGCAGCGGAGGTTTTCATCCGGCGCGCGGCCAAGCGGTTCAGGGGCGTTGCTCGGCATCGCCGGCAATGATTTCAGGCCCCACATTCAAAGCGTTTGCCGCGGAAATGGGTGAGGTGGAAATTTCATAGACTGCGCCGGCTACCCCATCGAGAGGGCGGCCGTAGACGTGAATCCATCGCGTGGTTCCGTCCCGGCGATGGGCTTCCATCTTTAGCGAGTCGAACGACCGGCCGCTGCGAATGAACTCCCGCATCTCTTGATAGTCGGCTTCGCTTCGAAAAATCGTTTGCGAAAGATTTGTGCCGAGTAGCTGCTTGATGCCGGCAAAGCCTGAGAGCTGGAGAAAGGCGCGATTGGCCCGGCGGATAGAGCCATCGGCGGCGAGACAGGCGACTCCGAAGGGTGCAGTGTTGACCATCGCGCGCCACTCGCCATTGATGCGCATCAGGTTTTCTTCCCGAGCAAGGACTCCCTCGCCGATCTGTACCCTTGCCACCAGTTCATCGCGGTTGAATGGTTTGGTCAGGTAATCGTCGGTGCCCGCCTTGAGAGCTGCGACAATGTCACACTTATAGGTCCGGGCGGTCAGCAGGAGCACGTACGTGTATTGCCACACTTCGTTTTCACGTATGCGACGACAGATTTCGATGCCGTCAACGATGGGCATCATCCAGTCGAGCACGACCAGGCGAGGTGGATTCTCCGCTTGCAGGATGTCCCATGCTTCTTGTCCGTTTGCCGCGGACGTCACCTGGAATCCCGCGTCGGAGAGGACCCTGATGGTGAGATAGCGGGACATGATATCGTCATCAGCAACCAGGATCTTCATAGGCCGACCTGCGAAGTCGTAGCTGAAGGCGGGGTTGGATGGATCGCGCCCAAGGCGGCCGTGAGTGAAGCATCTTGCCGGCGAACGCGTTTGCTGCCGATTTGATCAGGCGGTTCCATTCCTTTTTGCAACCTTCTAATGCACCGATTCGATCGGGTCGATCTTGGTAGCAGTCCGGAAAGCCAAATCTTCAGGCGCGCCAGGAAAAATGTCGCGCACCTGCTCGGGCAGTGTGCCCGTCAGTTCCTCATAGCTAAAACACTTGAGACATGAGAGCGCGTGTGTGAGCGCACTACAGCAGCCTCGCACCGGCCCCTGACATATTTATCGGCGCTTTGGCGTATTCACTTCACTTTTTTATGGTGTTAGCGTACGCCTGAATCTTTGCGTACGGCGGATGCGAGACTCTGTCCCTGAGCCTCTCGGCACTTAGCGACCTTCTCGTGAACCGGTAAACGGAGCCTTCCGGCTCGTTTGCCGCGGAGGCATGATCTCACTAAGAAACTGAGACTCTCACGGTGTCCTTAGCATCTTAATACTACTGGCAAGGGGTTTGATATTCAGAGCAGATGCATTAAAATCTTGAGTGAAAGATCATGATTTTTGGACAGTAACTTCACCCGGAGAAAATGTGCGTTCCTTGCGGAGCTTTTCCCTCAACCTGCTGACTGTTTTCGAGCGGCCGCTTCCCGGCTGCTGCCTGGCCGTAGCTGCTTGCGCGAACGCGTTGCTGCTCACGCTGGTGCTGGGGACGCGGGAGGATAAGCCTCTCTTTTTTGCCTTTCTGGCAGCCATAGCGATCAGCAGCTGGTTCGCCGGCTGGCGTCCGGGTCTGGCGGCCATGTTGCTCAGCTTTGCGCTGGTGGCGGTTTTGGAGTACCACGTCGCGCAGGATCGCACGGTTGGATCAGCCGCCCTCGACATTGCGTTTGCTTTCACCTCAGTTCTCGTCTGGATCATTGCATCGGCCGCGCAGCGCTCGACGGCGGAGCTGAGAAAATCGAACACCAAGTTCAGCGGCGTGGTGCAGATTTCAGAAGATGCGATTGTGACCACCGACGAGTCGCACGCCATTACCTTGTTCAATCCCGGGGCGGAAAAGATCTTTGGCTATCGCGCGGAGGACGTGATCGGCAAACCGGTTCACTTGCTGCTGCCGGCACGTTATCGGGCGATGCATGCGGCGCATCTGAAGGCGTTTCTCTCGTCCGGCGACACCCTGCGACCGATGGGCGAGCGCACCATGATCTTTGCGCTGCGCCAGGATGGAAGTGAATTTCCGGCCGAAGCTTCGATCGCAAAGTTCAAGGCCGGCTCGGAGATGATCCTCACGGTCCGGCTGCGCGACATAAGCCAGCGCCTGCAAGCTGAAAAAGGGCTGCGTCAACTGGCGGCGATTGTTGGTTCATCCGAGGACGCGATCATCAGTCAAAACCTGGACGGCGTGATCACCACCTGGAATTCCGGAGCGGAGAAGATGTTCGGCTACGCCGCCGGGGAGATCGTCGGCCTGAACGCATCCATTTTGCTGCCGCCCGCGCTGCGTGAGGAATGGTCGCAGCAGGTTGACCAGGTGAAACAAGGCGCAAACTGGCGGGGCGAGACGGTACGGGTTCGCAAAGACGGCAAACCCATCGACGTGGGGCTCAGCATTTCGCTGCTCAAGGGCGAGAAGGGCACGGTTCCCGGGCTCTCGATTATCGCGCGTGACATCACCGAAAGAAAGCGGCTCGAAGAGCAACTACGCCAGTCGCAGAAGATGGAAGCCGTGGGCAGGCTTGCCGGCGGCGTCGCCCATGACTTCAATAATCTGCTGAGCGTAATTGTCGGTTATGGCTACCTGATTCACGCGAATACTGAGCCCGATGACCCGGCGCATGCGTCCGCACAGGAAATCATGACAGCCGCCGGGCGCGCGCGGAGCGTTGACGCGGCAGTTACTGGCATTCAGCAGAAAGCAGGTTCTTCAACCCGAGGTGCTGGACCTGAACACCGTTCTCAAGAATATGAATGAGATGCTTCCGCGCCTCATCGGCGAAGATATCGACCTGCGCATGGTGAACGGTGAGGACCTCAAGAGCGTCATGCTGGACCCGGTTCAGATCGAGCAGGTCATCATGAACCTGGTGGTGAATTCGCGCGACGCGATGCCGAATGGCGGCAAGTTGACGATTGAAACCGCCAACGTTGCCCTCGACCGAATGGGACGCCATCCATCACGGAGTCTCGCCCTGGAAATTACGTGTTGCTGGCGGTCAGCGATACCGGCGACGGGCATGGACGAAAAAACCCAGAAGCTGATCTTTCGAGCCGTTCTTCACCACCAAGGAGCCGGGCAAGGGGACAGGACTCGGACTCTCCACCGTTTACGGAATCGTTTCGCAGGCGAAGGGACACATCTCGGTTCACAGCGAGCTTGGAATCGGCACCACGTTCAGAATCTATTTTCCGGCAACTGCGGAAGCGGCCGGGGCGAAGCATGTGCCAGATGCTTCCAAGCCTGTCTTGTGCGGTACGGAAACGGTGCTGGTGGTGGAAGATTCAGAGCTACTGCGAAACCTGGTTACCCAGTTCTTGCGCGAAAGTGGCTACAAGGTTCTGATCGCGTCCGACGGGAAACAGGCACTGAAAGTGGCCGATGAATGGCCCGGCACGATTAACCTTTTGCTCACGGATGTAGTGATGCCAGCCCTCGGGGGGCAGGAGCTTGCGACTGAACTCGCGACTAAGTATCTCGATCTTGCGGTGCTTTTCATGTCCGGCTACACGAACAGCGCCCTGTTGCACCAGGGCGCGTTGGAAGGCGGCAGGTCATTCCTGCAGAAGCCATTCTCGCCCGACCTGCTCCTGGTGCGAGTACGCGAAGTGCTGGACCGCGCCCGGGAGAGCAAAGGCAGCAGACGACTTGCGGTTTAGTGCGGAGGCGCTTTCAGGCCGGACAGTGACCCTGGAACCGCCTTTCCGCTACAGCGGGTGCCAGTCCCAGGACACTCGCCCTTGAGTGTTGCCGGCTTTCGCCGGCTGCCGCAATCGTCACATCCATGCGTGATTACCATCACCAAGAGCCCCTCCAGACCCATAGTAAATAAAGATACCGAGGCTCCCCTCCGTGGTTTACGACTCGTCTGTCAACGGAACCCTCCAAACGATTTGGCTTAGTGGGTTGCTGAAATCGCGTTGAAACGCATTTCAGCAGCCGATTAGGAGAGGTGGACGCAAATGAAATTGATCTCCTTGAACCCTCTTGTTGACCAGGATGCCTGCAATGGCTGCGTGGTATGCAGCAGTGTCTGCCCCACCCTGGCAATCACCCTGGTGGACAGGAAAGCGGTTGTAAAAGAAGAAGATTGCCGGGGTTGCGGCGCCTGCGATCAGCGTTGTCCGGTGTATGCCATCAGCATGCACAAGCTGGACGCTCCCTACACCGTGGGGGTCGCCGTGAGCGACGTTGCTTACGACAGAATCGAGGCGCTCTGCCTGAAGGCAAATCTCAATCCGCAACAGCTTGTTTGTTATTGCACCGCCACCCGGGCCGAAGAAGTGGCCGCTGCCATTCTGAAAGGAGCCACGTCTCCGGAAGAGCTTTCCAGACGGACCGGCATTCGCACCGGATGCAAGGTCGAGTGCATTGAACCCGCCCTGCGGCTGTTGCAGGCGGCGGGAATTACTCCCGAGCGGCCGGTCGGATGGCAGTGGTATGGGCTGACGCCTACGGTGTGGAACATGCCGGAAGCGGTCAAGGCCAAGTATGCGAGCCGCGGTTTTTATTTTGAGGAAGATATCGAACTGTTCAGGCAGGTAGCGGCAGCCAAGTCTACCCCATCGAGCGCAAATACGGCGCTCGCCGGGGACGCCAAGCCGGAGAGGAGTGACGCCTGATGAAAAGCGAACGGATGTCTAAGCGCAACCCGATTACGCCGATGCTGCCGAGAGCTTCCCAGTACGGTATCGCGCCGGACCTAGTGAAGAAGCGCCTGGCGGAGTATCCGGAGATGACATCGCTGCTGGTGAAGGACCTTTTTACCGACACGCCGGCGGTGATCTATCCCTCAGAGGCCGGTATTGCGGCGGTTCGCAAGGCGGCGGAAGAGGCGTTAAGCCGGATCGATATGTCGATGATCAAGCCCGGGCAATCGGTAAATGTGTGCGCCTCTCACCACGGATTCACGCTGCTGGGAGGCGAGCCATATGCCGAGCTGTTGCGCGCGGTGCGCGACGTGATTGCCTCCCGTACGGGGACCGAGAACATTCGCCTGCGCGCCGGCGTCGGCCTGCGCTTCCGCGAGACGGAAGAATACATTAAGCGCTACCGGCTCGACGAGCATTACAAGGGCAAGGCCAAAGGCGTTGCTCCGATCGACGAGGCGGTGGCCATTGAGACGGAAATCGGCACACTGTACGGCATCAAGGCGATCTACGATGCCGACTGGATCGTGCACGTGCACAACAGCGACGTGCGCGAAGTGCACTTCCACCGGCAGGTCGATCGCGCCGTCAAGCCGTTCGGCATGTCCTATGCGCGCATCGAAACCCGCTCCACCTATCACTGGAACATGGGGCCGCGAGGTGCGAATTTTACCGCCCGCGCCATCTTTGACTCCGAGTATGTGAAGAACAAGTTTGCCTTCACCGCCTTCCTGAATATGTCTCCCAGCGGCGTGGTCGGGGTCAGCGCGGAAAACAATCTTTACGCCTTAAACGATCAGATCACGGTGGAAGGGTTGAAGTACTACGGCAAGATCATGACCCTTCTCGGCGAGATCGACGACTGCATCGCGGGCCTGGATTTTCCCTGTCCGGTGCCGTACGTCTTTGCCGCAGGCGTGATTTACGCAAACTTCGTCGGCGCCAACCAGGACCTGTTCGATCTCGATCAGCCGCTACCGCCGTACACGTGGTACACGGAGGCCTTTTACGGCAAGAACGGCAAGCCGCTGGTGGGAGGCATTCGTCCGGTGAACCCGGCGATCAGAATGGTCGTGCACAACTATGCATGGGGAGGATATCCCAGCGCATTCTTCTCCGAGCACGTGCCAACCGTGGTGGTGGGCCAGCAGCAGGCCGAGCTGTTCAATTCCGACCCGCAGAACCTGGACTACATGAAGTGGTCGGTGGTGGCGAACCAGCTTGATGATGCGATGCATTTCGCCTACAAAGTTGCGAAGACCGACAATGTAATCATCTTTGACGGCGCCATGGGCGGCATCAACGTGAGCGAAAGTCTGGCTGAGTTGTTGGTGCGCAAGGCTGCTGAGGTATCGGTCCGGGTGGACACGGAACTGATGCCGAGGTGGCTCAAGCAACGGGGCGTCATCGCCAAAGCGGAGCAGTGCGAACTGGCAGCCGCAAGGTAGTGGATTCACCCCGCTACGGGCAAGGGAGCGCGTAGCGGGGTCCCGATTGAAGGGAATGATTGTGCAGACAGCAGTCGGAGTGCAGCAGGATATTCGAGAGATCATCTTTGCCGGAATCCATGGCCGGCAGTTCAGCGCCGGGATTGTGGCCGAGAGAGACGGAGTTGTAGCCGGAATTGCCCGTCTCAAAGCCGCTTTGGCGGAGGCGGGAATTGGCGCTGAGTGGCTGCTGGCCGAAGGCGCTGAAGTAAAGGCCGGCTCGGTCGTCGGTCGAATCAGCGGCACTGCGAAGCAGATTGCGGTTGCCGAAGAGTTTGCCATCGGAAAACTGGCTAAGTCGTCCGGCATTGCGACGGCGGCCCGCCGTGCGGTCCAGCTTGCCGGCGATGAAATGAAGATCGTCTGCGGCGCGTGGAAGAAGATGCCCGCGGAAATCAAGTCGATCGTCAGGGAGGCGGTGGTTTGCGGCGGAGCCGCCTTCCGGATTACCGACCAGCCTTTCCTCTATCTCGACAAGAATTTCGTTCGCATGCTGGGTGGAATCGAGGCCACGCTCCTAGCGGTGGCGCTGGTCCGCGACAAACTGAAGGTGATTCAACTGAAAGGCGAGTCCGCCAGCGTCGCTCAGGAGGCGATCATGGCCGTCACCCATGGCGCCAACATTCTGATGATCGATACCGGGGTGCTGGCCGATTTCGAAGCGGCCTCGAGAGCGCTTGAGGCCATAGGCCTGCGGCAGCAGGTGAAACTGGCGTTTGCCAAAGGCGTTCGCTTGCAAGACATTCCCGCCATGAAGGGCCGCGGCATCGACATCCTCGATATCGGTTCCGAGATTGTGGACGCTCCCCTGCTCGATATGAAGCTGGACGTCAGCCTGGTGCCGCCGTGCAACTGAATCTGCTGGAGAAGACCGAACTGCGGATCTACGGTCTCGATCTCCACGAGGTGAACCTCACCGCCGTGGCCGCCAGAGCCGCGAAGGTTCTGGGGTTGCCCACCGAGCAGGTTCTGGTGGTGGACGTGAGAGACGATCACATCTGCCTCGACATCCTTGCCAAGACGGTGGATATGCAGCAGCTCATTGGCCAGCAGGCCCATCTGCTCGATGCGTTACGCGGAATCGAGGGGCTGAAGGTGCGGGAAGATGCCTACGTCGACTCGGCGGGCATCATGGGACTGATAAGTTGCGAGCCGCTGCAAGCGAGCGAGATCGTCGCCCGTAGCGTGGCCATGAGCGACGAGATAGAACGCACGGTCTTGCGCCGGGCACGGGTTTACGCCACCGGTTTTGAAGTCAGGAAGGGAATGATCGAGGACACCAATTCTCCTTACCTGCTGGCGTTGCTCGAATCGCAGGGCTACCGGGCCGAGTTCGGCGGAATTCTGGAAGACGACGTCCATGCCATTGCCCACGGGCTGCGGGACGCGGCCGAGCGGGGATTCGGCCTGGTGATTACCACGGGCGGAGTGGGCGCGGAAGATAAGGATTTCAGCGTTGAGGCGGTGATCAGGCTGGACCCGGAGGCGGCGACTCCTTGGATCGTCAAGTTCCAGGCTGGAACCGGCCGCCATTTAAAAGACGGTGTGCGCATCGCGGTTGGCCAGTATGGGTTGACCACGTACATCAGCCTGCCCGGGCCGCACGATGAGGTCGAGGCCAGCGCCCGGGCGCTGCGGAGTTTTTGCACCACCGGAAGGGTGGATAAGCTTGCTCTGGCGAATGCGGTAGTCGAGATTTTGCGAGAGAAATTACGCGGCAAGCAAGCGCACTGGCACCCGCATCACCACTGATCGCCAGGCCTTGCGGATCGGACAATTACCATGTCGGCCCTTGTACAGAAGCGCATAGCAAAAGCACAGGCGATGATGCCGGAGCTCGGGCTGGACATTCTATTCGTCAACAATCGCGAAAACCTGATCTATTTCACCGGACTGACCGAGATCGAATGCCTGGCGGTTCTTATCCCGCGCGAAGGCGAGGCCTGCACGGTGACGTTGTGGCTCGACGCCGGATACGTGCGCGGCGAAACCGGGCTGGCCACTTACGGGTACGAATTTCCACGAGAATCGCTGGTCGAAAAGTGCATCGAGCGAATTAAGGCCTTCGGCTACCGGTCTCCGCGCATCGGGTTCGAGCGCTACTTTGTGGCGTTCGGCGTGTACGACAGGTTACGGAAGGAGTTCTCCGAGGAGAACTTTTGTGGCGCGGCCGATCTGTTCTATCGTCTGCGCGCGATCAAGGACGAAACCGAATTGCAATGGATGCGCCGGGCCGGCGAGATCGTGGTTGCGGGCATGGAGGCAGCCGCGAAATCCGTGCGCACTGGAATAAGAGAGCTGGAAGTACTGGCGGAGGCCGAGTACGCGATGCTCAAGGCGGGCTCCGATGGATCGCCTTTTCGTCCGCAGGTAGTCTCGGGCGAACGCGCGCTGCTGACGCATCCTTGCGCCAGCGAAAAAAAGATTGAAGCGGGTGAGATTGTCGTCATTCATCTGGGCGCCGCTTACCACGGCTATTGCGCGAAGATGTGCCGGACCGCCGCCGTAGGCGAGGTCGCGGCAGAGTATCGGCAGACGCATGAGCTGCTGCTGAGGGCGCAGTGCGCCGCGATTCAGGCATTGCGGCCCGGCGCTAGCGCCAGTGACGTGGATGCCGCGGCGCGGGCGATCGTGATTGAGGCGGGCCTGGAGAAGCACTTTCTCGACCATGTAGGATACGGAGTCGGTATAAGGCAATCGGAGTTTTATCCCCTCCTTGGCAAGGGCCGGGGCGAAAAGATTGAGGCGGGGATGGTGGTGGACCTGCTGCTTCCGACCATTTACCGCAAGCACGGCGGCGGTCCGCGGATCACGGATTGTATCCACGTCGGCCGCGAAGAAAACGAGATTCTTACTCGCTTTCCGCGAGAGATGCTTCAAGTCTGGTAAGGCGGCGGCGGGCCGCGCTGGTCAGGTGAAAGCGGCGAGGTTCATTGAGGGGGCGAACGAAGTGATTTTGGAAAAAGGGTACGACCTCAAGGAAAGTTTTGAGATTCTCTGCACTAACATCAATGCCGCCGCAGTCGGTATGCAAAGTTGTTGGTGAAGCCGGTCCAGGTTCGATGACCGGGTCGAATATCGCAATTGAAAGTCGGCGAAGTTTGCGTTGAATCCGTCCGGCGAGACTCACATCGCCGTGACGAACAGGGAGATATGATCATGCCAACGTCGGATGCGGCAGCCGAAATCGCGGAAAAAGCAGCCAACCTCTTGTGGTCGGCGCAACAGACGTTGCAGCCGTGCGCTCCGGTGCGGGAGTTGCTCGGCGGCGCTGGAGCTGATTCTGCGTATCGGATTCAGGAACTCAACACCAACAGACGGCTGGCGGAAGGCGCTCGTCTGGTGGGCCGCAAAATCGGCCTCACTTCGCTGGCGGTACAAAAGCAGTTGGGCGTCGATCAGCCCGACTATGGAATGTTGTTTGCCGACATGGCCCGGGGAGACGGCGAAACCGTTTCGATGGCGCGGCTGATCCAACCAAAGGTAGAAGGCGAAATCGCTTTCGTGATGGGGCGTGACTTGGATTTCCGAACGCCGACGATTGCGGACCTGCTGCAGGCAGTCGATTTCGCGGTTGCGTCGATCGAGATTGTCGATTCGCGGGTTCGGAACTGGGATATTCGGTTGGTAGATACGATCGCCGACAATGCCTCCGCCGCGATGTATGTGATGGGTACGCAGCCAAAGCTGCTACGCGATATCGACCTGGTGCACTGCGGTATGATGATGGAACGCGGCGGCGATCAGGTCTCGGTTGGCGCCGGCGAAGCCTGCATGGGCAATCCCCTGGTGGCGGCTCTCTGGTTAGCCAAGACGATGGCTCGCGTTGGGCGTCCGCTCAAGGCCGGCGACACCATCCTTTCAGGCGCATTGGGGCCCATGGTTCCGGCAAAATCGGGCGATGCATTCGAGGTGCGCATCTCGGGGTTGGGTTCGGTCCGGGTAGCGTTCGCCTAGACAACGAGGGCCAGGCGAGCCCAGCGACGTTTACTCGCGTTCCTGGCTGAGCTCCGAGGGTTCTCTCCGGCGGTGACGGCGGCCACAGTGCCGTCATTTCCGCTCGGTCAGGCATAAAGATGCTGTAGGCTTACCCACCGTATCGCGGTGCGGATCCATTGACGGCGCCCCTCATCTTCGGATCAAGCGAGATGGAAGTCGCTTGAAACCCGTATAATATGCCCTTGTCCTCGGTTGTGTAGCAGCGGTCTGAGCTTCTTCCGGGTAAATCGAGCACGCCGGCATCGGTGGCATGCCGAAATAAAATCATCAGAGGCGATACCTTGCATAAAGAAACTGGTGCCGTGCTTCACCAGAAGCAACCCGTCCCACGTCCTCGTATACAGGCACTCTCCGCATCCCTGATTCGTGAAGTTGCCAACGGCGCCATGGGGCGTGATGACATTCTGCCTTTCTGGTTCGGTGAATCCGATCAGGCGACGCCCGCCTTTATTCGCGAGGTTGCCGCCGATTCTCTGCAAAAGGGCGAGACTTTCTACACCGAAAACCTTGGCCGCCCCTATCTGCGCGAGCAGGTCTCGGCTTACTTAACCGATCTCCATCAGACGCGCATCGGCGCCGATCGCATCGCCATGACTTCGTCCGGCGATTCGGCTCTGATGTTGGCCGGCCAACTCATTCTTGATCCGGGCGATCATGTCGTGCTGATCACTCCGCTCTGGCCGAACCTCGTGGAAATGCCAAAGATTCTGAGTGCCGAGGTTACCTGCGTTCCCTTGGAAGTGCGCGAGGGAAAATGGGCGCTGCCGCTGGAAAAAGTGCTGGCGGCGTTGACTCCCAACACCCGCATGCTCTATGTGAATTCGCCCAACAACCCCACGGGATGGACGATCAGCCGCGACGAACAGCGCATTCTCTTCGAGCACTGCCGCCGGCACGGCACATGGATTCTGGCCGACGATGTCTACGAGCGTCTGATCTATCGCGACGGGCTCCGCGCCGCGCCGTCGTTCCTTACGCTTGCCGAGGAAGACGACAGGGTGATCGGAGTCAACAGCTTTTCCAAAGCGTGGCGCATGACCGGATGGCGGGTGGGTTGGATGGTCGCTCCACCGAGCGTGCTGCCGCGCCTGGCATGCCTCATTGAGTACAACACATCCTGTATTCCTGAGTTTGTGCAGCGGGCCGCCAAGGCCGCCATGCAATATGGCGAAGCGGGCGTGGCCTGCCTGCGGTCGGAGCTGATCGCGGCAAGAGAGTATCTCATCAACGGATTGCGCGCCCTGCCAGGCATCGAGGTTCCTGAATCGGACGGGGCAATGTATGTCTTTCTGAGGATGACGGGGCATACGGATTCGTTGCAACTGGCGAAACTGCTGGTCGAGAAAGCCGGCCTTGGCTTGGCGCCCGGCAGGGCCTTCGGTCCGGAGGGCGAAGGATGGTTGCGCTGGTGCTATGCGGCCGATATTGAGAAACTTCATCTTGGACTTGAACGTCTGGCTAAGTTTTTGGCCAATTGATCGGGCGAAGTGACGGCATGAATACGGCTGCGCATAACGAATCGGCGGACACCGGCCAGACTTTCATTTACTTCGGATGGCTGACGTTGTTCGTTTATCTGGCCACGCCGGCGGCCTGCTGGTCGACATCCAGACGTCGTACATGCTGAAAAATCAGTTGCATGCCACGGCGACCGAAGTTTCAGTGTTCCGGCTGGTAACCGGCATTCCAGTGTACTTTGCGTTCGTCTTCGGCCTGATGCGGGACCTGTGGAATCCTCTGGGATTGCGGGACCGCGGATTCTTTCTGATTTTCGCCCCGATCACCGCAATTGCATTTATGGGGATGGCTTTGTCCCGCCTCTCATACCAGGGGCTGCTGATCGGGATGTTGACGGTGATGCTGGCGTCCCGATTTACCTCCGCGGCCTATCAGGGATTGATCGCCCTGATCGGCCAGGAGAAGCTCATGTCCGGCCGCCTGAGCACGCTCTGGAACGTGGTCAGCTCCGTCCCGGTCCTCATTGGAGCATTCGCCTCCGGATACATCTCCGAACATCTGCCGCCGAAGGCGACTTTTTCTCTGGTTGCGGCGCTCGCGTTCTTGATTGCGCTCCTGGGTCTGTGGAAACCCTCTTCGGTCTTTCGCGATACTTATGACAAGCCGCAGGCGCGTGGCCTGAATTTTTGGGGAGACGTCAAGCGGCTGCTGAAACACACGGCGATTTATCCGGCGGTGCTGATCTGCTTTCTATGGAACTTTGCGCCGGGAGCGGCAACCCCGCTGCAGTTTTATCTGACCAATCAGCTCCATGCGTCGGATGCGGTTTACTCGTACTATAACGGAATATTCGCGGCGTCGTTCATCCCAACATTTCTGCTGTATGGTGTTCTCTGCAAGAAAGTGGCGCTGAATAAGCTGCTGTGGTGGGGAACCGTCATCGCGGTACCGCAGATGATTCCGCTGGCTTTCATTCACTCCGGGAACCTTGCGCTGGCGATGGCGGTGCCGATCGGCTTGATGGGCGGCATTGCCAGCGCGGCGTACTTCGATCTCGCGATGAGGTCCTGTCCGCCGGGCCTGCAAGGAACCTTGATGATGCTGGTTGAGGGAGTGTTTGCGCTCTCCGCGCGCGGCGGCGACCTATTGGGGTCGAGGATCTATAACAGCAGCCCCAGCCATGGATTCCTCTACTGTGTGATTGCGACGACCATCGTCTACACGTTAATTCTGCCATTGATCCTGCTGGTGCCGAAAGAACTGATTGCCACGGCGGATGGCCAATCGAACCGGGCAATCGCGGTCAACGTGCCGAACGAGATTACGACTGCGGGGCCTTCGTAGCCTGAGGTGAAATCGAGATTTGCCGTAAGGCCCCGGTGCTGAACCGGGGCCATTTCGTTTCCGCAGGGCCATGCCACTTTAGAGCGCCATCGATGAAGCGGCCAATACGCTTTAGGCTTTCTTTGCGGGCAAACGGGCGGCGCCTTGACGCGGAAGCATCCATCCCGGGTACTCAGGCGGCAGCGCGCTTACCTCGTCGAGTCGGCTGATTTCTTCCGCGCTGAGTTTGATATCCACGGCGGCCAGGTTGTCATTGAGTTGTTCGAGACGTTTGGCTCCGATGATGACGGAGGTGACGAATGGCTTGGCAAGCACCCAGGCGAGCGCCATGCGGGCGGCGCTACAGCCGTGGGCCTTCGCGATCGGCGCCATGACCTCGAGAATCCGCCAGGCACGTTCTTTGTCGACGAGCGGGAAGTCGAAATCAGAACGGCGCGAACCTGCCGGTTTCTGGTTTTCGCGGCTGAACTTACCGGACAGCAGGCCGCCGGCCAGGGGGCTCCAAACGAGCAGCCCCGTCTTTTCGGCTTCGAGGAGGGGAACGAGTTCGCGCTCCAGGTCGCGCCCGGCGATGGAGTAGTAAGCCTGCAGGGTATCAAAGCGGGCAAGGTTCTTGAATTCGGAGATGCCCAGCGCTTTCGCTATCTTCCAGGCCTGCCAGTTGGAGCAGCCGATATAGCGGACCTTGCCCTGGTTAACGAGGGTGTCGAGGGCGCGAAGGGTTTCCTCGACGGGCGTGATCGAATCGTTGCCGTGAATCTGGTAGAGGTCGATGTAATCGGTCTGCAGACGGCGCAGGCTGGCGTCGATGGCGTCCATGATGTGTCCACGGGATGCGCCCGCATCATTAGGGCCCTGGCCCATGCGGCTGTAGACCTTGGTGGCGAGGACGACATCCTTGCGGGCTATGTTCAGATTCCTGAGCGACTGGCCGAGCATCTTCTCGCTATCGCCGTCGGAGTAAACGTCGGCTGTATCGATAAAATTAATGCCGGCGTCGATGGAAGTTTTAATCAACTCGTCGGCTCCCGCCTGGTCGACGGTGCCGATAGCCTTCCAGAAGCCGCTGCTGCCGCTAAAGGTCATGGTGCCGAAGCACAGAGTTGACACGAACAGACCGGTGTTGCCGAGAGTTTTGTATTCCATTATCTTCTTCCTTGAGAGCAAGCTCTATCGCTTGAGGATTGGCGCATCGCTCACACCTCGATACGGCGATCCGCCATCTCCGCAATTGTACAAGCAACAACTCCGGCAGGCTATGCGGAGCCCATAGCCCAAAAGCTTCGAAAAAGCTCGGAGGAAATCGATAGAGTTTGTCAATGATCGCCATATCCAACAAACGCATACTGCGGCTGACTTCGCGGTGCTATAAATAGACCTCTAGGGCGAAAACCACAACGGCGGATTCAAGCGATTCAGCGCGGAAGAAGCAGATTCTTAGTACACTCGAAAATATATGGTCGGGGGTAGGCTCTTGGGCGGATACATGGGGAAATTGGCGTGGGTCAACCTGAGCACGCAGACGGTGAAGATCGAAGAGCTAACGGAGGACGTTTGCCGTAAGCACATCGGTGGCACCGGGCTTGCGGCCTATATTTTTCGGCAAAGCGCGTTTCACGAGATCAACCCTCTGGGTCCTGAGAACCTTCTGATCTTCGCGACCGGTCCTTTGACCGGGACCGGCATTCCGACCTCCGGACGTTATGCCGTGGCGGCCAAGTCGCCGCTGACCGGAATCTGGGGCGAGGCCGACAGCGGCGGCAGATTCGGCGCGGCGCTCAAGGCCGCCGGCTACGACGCCATCGCCATTCGGGGCCGCGCCACTTCGCCATCGGTGCTGACAGTCATTCGCGGCGAGATCGCGGTGATCTCGGCCGAAGCCGTTTGGGGAAAAGACACTTACGAGACCTTCGACATTCTGACTCAGAAATATGGCGCCAAGTCGGCGGTGGTGTGCATCGGGCCGCCGGGCGAGCGCCTGGTTCCGCTGGCCAACATCATGAGCGAGGGTGCGCACGCCCGGGCCGCGGGACGCTGTGGCCTGGGCGCGGTAATGGGCTCAAAGAACCTGAAGGCGGTGGTGGCCGACGGGACGCTGAAGGTTCCGATCGCACACCCGCAAGAGCTGCTGCAGGCCATTCGCGCGCTAGCTCCGGAGATGATGGAGAAGATGAAGCGCTTGTCCGACTACGGCACCGCCGGCGGCACGGTCGGCGGCGCTGTGATTGCGGACCTCAGCGCCAGGAACTGGACGGATGGCGATTGCTCGAAGGCCGTCGAATGCCTGAGCGGCGAGAACATGGTGGGCCAGTATGGCGCCGGCAAATACCACTGTCCGCCCTGCTTCATCGGTTGCGGGAAGAAGGCTCGTATCCCCGCGGGGGCGCACGCCGGCGAGACTTCAGGCGCGCCGGAGTACGAGGCGATTGCCGGCTTTGGGCCGCAGTGCGGAATCTACGATTGGAACACCATTATCGAAGCCAACGACCTTTGCAACCGGCTCGGAATAGATACGATTTCGGTTAGTAGCGCGGTCGCATTTGTCTTTGAGGCGGTTAACAGGGGGCTTATCGAGAGCCCGCTGTCGGGGCCGAGGCTGGAATGGGGCAGCGGTGAAGGTGTGCTGTCGCTGATCCGGCAGATTGCCGACGGAGACGGTGTAGGGCGGCTGCTGCAGGGAGGAGTACGCAAGGCGGCTGCACAGCTTGGTCCCAGGGCCGAGGAGTTCGCGGTCCAGGTAAAGGGGTTGGAAGCGCCTTACCACGATCCCAGGGCGCTGGTCAGCTTGGCGGTGGCCTATGCGACCTCGCCTCGCGGCGCCTGCCACCGGGGTTGCACCCATAACGTCGAGCGGGTTGCTCTGCCGGGCCTCGGATATCCGAAACCGCTGGACAGGTTTGAGCAGAAGGGCAAAGGCAAAGCGGCGGCCCAGGTACAGAATTACGCCGAGCTGTTCAATTCGCTCAAGGTATGCCAGATAGCCATGCGCGTCTATGACGTTCCTATCCTCCTGCAATTTACAAATTACGTAACCGGCTGGGGAATGGATGCGGACGAGTTTCTAAGGGCCGGCGAGCGTGGTCTCAACATCAAGCGGCTGCTCAACATCGCTTGCGGATTGACCAGGGCGGACGACACTTTGCCGCACCGTTTGGAGCATGAACCGTTCGCCACGGGAGGTGCGGCGGGTAAAGCTCCTGAACTGCCGAAAATGCTGGACGAATACTATGAGTTTCGCGGCTGGGACAAAGACGGTGTTCCCGCAGCGAGCAAGCTGAAGGAGTTGGGACTGCTGTAAACGGTGATCCATGCGAACCGTTACCATTAAGGCGATCGGATACATTTCTTCGCTGCTGGGAGATACGGAGGTCGTGCTTGCCTGCGACAGCCCACTGCCGGTGAACGCGATCCTGAACGAGCTGAAGCGCCAGTATCCCGCGTTTTCGAATTACGTAGGTAAACTGAACGACATTGAGGAGTGCCTGCTGATTCTCCGCGATAGTCGCGAGTTGCAGTCGGACTCGCTGGTCCAGCCGGGCGAAAAGCTGATGCTGGTAACTCCAGTCTCAGGGGGCTGAAATCCAGGGCGAAGCGTTGTGTGGGCTGTTCAGCGGCCGCCTCTAGAACATGAGCAGCACAATGTTTTCGATCGATGCCGGCGGGAGACGTTGCGGGCTCCTGGGTGGCAACGGCGCGTTCTTATACGGGCAAGAGGATGTTTATGAAGAAATCAAAACGACTTAGAGCCTCTGCTTGAAGGCAAGGAAATCGTCGTGGCTCCGGGGGCGTCCAGCGCTCTTTTTGCCAGGCTGGTTGAACTGGCCGGCTTCGAGGTTGTTTATGCCACGGGCGCGGGCATTGCCAACATGCAGTTTGGCCTCCCCGATCTGGGCCTGGTCACGATGACGGAGATTTGGGAGACGGTCAAGAGGATGAACGACGCGGTTGCACTGCCGATCATCGTCGATATCGATAATGGCTATGGCAACGCGCTGAACGTCTACCGAACCGTGAGAGAATTTTCCGCTATCGGCGCGGCCGCCCTCCAGTTGGAAGATCAGCAGTTGCCGAAGCGCTGCGGCCACTTCGCCGGCAAGGCTGTCATCGGCAAAGAAGAGATGGTCAGCAAGATCAAAGCGGCGAAAGATGCCAGCCTCGATCCGGATTTGGTGTTGATCGCCAGGACGGACGCCATCGCCATCAACGGTTTTGAAGATGCGATGGAACGTGGCGCTCTCTTCGTGGAGGCTGGCGCCGACGTGATCTTCATTGAAGCGCCGATCACGATCGAACAGATGCGTCAGATTGCCCGGCAGTTCAAGCTTCCTACGCTGACGAATATGGTTGAGGGCGGAAAAACCCCGCTGCTCAATAATCAGGCCTTGCAGGATATGGGATTCAGAATTGTTATCTACCCGAATGCTTCGCTGAAGGCGTCCGTGAAGGGCGCGCAGAAGGTGCTTCAACATCTTCAAACCGCCGGCACCACATCCGATTGCGAAGATCTGATGATCACCATGGAGGAACGCAACGAAGTCACCGGCTTGCCTGCAATGACCGCTCTTGATGAGCGATACAAAGCGCCGGCGCCCGGGCATGGCGCCAACGACTGAATCGATCGAGCGCGGGAAGGCAGCGGGCATGAGTAGGGGTTCGAGTGGTGATTGCCGTGAAGCAGCCGGCAACTACTGGCTATATAGGCTGCTGAAAAACTCTTCTGCGAGGGTGTCATCCTGAGCGAAGCGAAGGATCGGCTGTTTGCGCACGGTGAGAATAAAGCAGATCCTTCGGTCGCGCAAAATCGGCGCGACCTCAGGATGACACTTCCATAAGTTTTCAGCAGCCTGTATAGCTCGCAACGCGTTTGGGAAGCCAGTCGCGCAGCGCGGGTGCCATATAGAAGCGCGGGAACAGCAAATCATCGTTGCGGTCGATGATCCCCTCGGCCACCGCGCGGGCGGCAAGCGCCGTATTGGGATAGATACGGATACCTACCGAAACCTTTAGCGCGTCCAGGTGAAGCGACTCCGCAAATGCCAGGCTTTCTTCCACGGTCTGTTCGGTTTCACCCGGCGCGCCCAGCAACAAAAATCCATTTCGTTTAATGCCTCTGGCAGCGAAACTCTGGGAGATTTTTGTCACCTCGGCGGGCTTGAATCGCTTGTTGAGCAGTTGCAACACCGGTTCTGACCCGCTTTCGAACCCGAGATTCAACTGCGTGCACCCCGCCCGCGCCATCAAATCCGCCAGCTCCGCGTCCGCCCATTTCGGATAGATCTGCGCCCACCAATCGATGTCGAGCCGCCGATCGATCATCTTCCGACAAAGCTCCTTGGCATACCCCAGAGGGAGATTAAACGTATTGTTGACGAAGTAGTAGTCGCGGAACCCGCGGTCGCGGTAAGTAGCCAGCCAGTCCACGACTGATTGCGCCGACCGCCAGCGCAGATGTCTGCCTTCGATCAGGCTGGTCGAGCAATAGGCGCAATCTTGTGAACAGCCGCGCCTGGTTTGCACCGGAATCCGCCATTCGGGACTGATCCCGTAGTTCAGCCATGCATCGGGCGCGGGCAAGGGGAGGGAATCAAGGTCGTGGGTAATTGACATCGCCACTTGCGATGGCGGCAGCCCGGCGAAATACACCCCTGGAGGCGGGGAGCCTTGCGAGCCTTTTTCGATCCAGGACAGCAGACGGGGAAGGGTGGTTTCGCCCTCGCCCGCTATGCCCATGTCCGCACCCAGGTATGACAACGTAGGTTCAGGAAGAATGCTGAAGCCGGCGCCGCCGAGCACGATCGGAGCGCCGCACACGCTTCTGCACAAGGCGATGACTTCCTTCATCGGCGGAAGCAAAAAACGCGGGTTGAGCATTGTCTGATCGTCGATGTTCCTCACCGACAAACCAATCACATCGGGGTGCAGCGTGGCGATGGCATCGTGCGCGGCGGATTTCCAGTCGGGAGTTGACAACAGGTCAAGCAAGCGCACTTCGAAACCAGCCTTGGCGGTGGCGGCAGCGACGCACGCCAGCCCGAGCGGCAGCGGAGTCCGAACCCCGGAGGCTTCCCGATTGCCGGATATGAGCAAAACCCGCATTGGCAGCCGCCTCGATTGCTTGAGCAGTATCGTACTTCAATTTGTCCTCCAGAGAGCAGAGGAATTGCAAAAGAATAGCTTGCCGGATTAGGATCAGCGTGGCGGGATAATTTATCTACTGACTACTATTCAGGAGCGCGGCAAATATGAAGATCAGTTTTGTTGGCCTGGGGCAGATGGGTAAGCACATGGCGATGAATATGCTCAAGAGCGGAGCTGAGCTTACCGTCCATGATCTCAAGAAAGATGTTTTCCAGAGGTTCGAGCAGAAGGGTGTCCGGACGACTACCGACCTTGCCGACGTTGCCCAGGCTGACATCGTGTTTCTCAGCCTTCCGGGCACGCAAGCCGTGCAGGAAGTCCTGGTGGGGCGGAGCGGAATTATCGACAAACTCAGGAAAGGCCAGATTGTTGTAGACCTGAGCACGATGAGCTATACGGCGACGCTGGAGCTGGCAAAGTCTCTGGAAGCGCGAGGCGTTGGCTTTCTCGACGCGCCCGTCTCCGGCATGGAGTCGCGGGCCGAGGACGGCACGCTCACGGTGATGTGCGGAGGCAGCGAAAAAACTCTTGAGGCGGTCAAACCTTATCTCAGCTACATCGGCAACAAGATCCTCTACATGGGCGCAACCGGGAGCGGGCAGCTTACCAAGCTGATCAATCAGCTCCTGTTCGACATCAATGCCGCCGCGCTGGCTGAGGTTCTTCCCATGGCCGTGAAACTAGGGCTGGACCCGGAGAAGGTCGGCCAGGTAGTCAACAGCGGAACCGGCAAGAGCTATGCATCGGAGTTTTTTTTGCCGCGCATTCTCAAGAACAGTTTTTCCGATGGATACGCGATGAAGCACGCCTACAAAGACCTGGTCAGTGGCGCTGAAATCTCCGCCAATCTGTGCATTCCCATGCCTGTGTTGGGCGCGGCGACCGCGACCTACCAGGCGGCTTTGCTCAAGGGCTATGGCGATCAGGACAAGGGAGCCATGATCCGCGTCTTCGAAGAGTTGCTGGGAGTCGCGTATCGGGACAGCTCCAGCCGGAAGCAGTGACCACCAAACCAAACACATTGGAGATTGCGAGGACTTATGAACGATACGATGCGTAAGTACAGTGACTATGTCATGACCGGATTCGTGAAACAGGTCGTGCCCGTAGTGGTTGAAAAAGCCAGTGGCGCGGTGGTCACTGACAGCAGTGGACGTGAATACCTGGATTGCTTTGCCGGAATCTCAGTGGTGAACGCCGGCCACTGCAATCCTGATGTGATTGCCGCGGCCAAAGCGCAGATGGACAAGCTGGTGCACTGCTCGTCGTACAGCTACTATGTCCAGCCGGTTGCGGACCTGGCGGAGAAGCTGGCGGGCGTCACGCCGGGCCGTCTGCAGAAGACCTTCTTCGGTAACGGCGGCGCGGAAGCGATCGAAGGCGCATTAAAACTCGCGCGCCTTTATACCGGCAAATCGGAGTTTATCGGGCTTCAGGGCAGTTTCCACGGCCGCAGCATGGGGGCATTGAGCGTGACCGGCAACCAGGGCCGCAAAAAGAGAGGCGGTCCATATCTGCCCGGAGTAGCCTTTGCGCCGGCGCCCTATGTCTATCGCTCGATGTGGCCCAACGATCCGGAGAAATGCGCAGTTGAATGCGCCAAGGCCCTGGAAGATACGATTCTCTATTCAACCTCGGGAAATGTCGCGGCCTTTATAGCCGAACCGGTGATGGGTGAGGGTGGAATTATCGTTCCGCCGGAGAACTACTTTAAGGAAGTTAAGAAAGTACTCGATAAGCACGGCATCCTCTTCATCGCCGATGAGGTTCAGTGCGGCTTTGGGCGCACCGGAAAACTATTCGCCATCGAGCACTACGGGGTTGAGCCGGATATTCTTTGCAGCGCCAAAGGTATTGCTGACGGATTCCCGCTCAGCATGTTCACCACCCGTCCCGAAATCGCGGACGCCTATAAGCCTGGCGATCATCTCTCCACCTTCGGTGGAAACCCGGTTTGCTGCGCCGCTTCACTGGCGAACATCAATTTCATGCAGAAGGTTAACCTCTGGGGGCACGCCGCCGAAGTGGGGGCGTATGCCGTGACGAAGTTCCGCGAGCTACAACAGGGCAATCCGATCATTGGGGACGTCCGTGGCAAAGGCTTGATGATCGGTATTGAATTGGTGAAGGATAAGAAGCTTACGCCGGCTGCGGCCGAAGCCGATGCGATGAAGGACGCTCTGCTTCGCCACGGCATCTTAATCGGCGTAGGCGGGACTTACGGGAACGTGATGCGTTTCCAGCCGCCGCTGGTGATTACCCGGCAGCAGGTTGATCAAGCTGTCGAAGCGTTTGCCGCCGCGTTGAGGGAAGTAGCTCAGGCGGTCGCCGTATAGAAGTATTTTCTTCAAACCCCAGGGCCAAGGCGAACTGTCGGCTTGGCCCTTACCTGCTTCATACACTTCTGTCTAAATTCTGCTTTACTCCAATACGCAATGATCTGCTTCCTCGCGCGCCGGTTCGCAGCCATGGGTAGCGCCGAAGTTCGGGAACATATTTCCACTGCGGTCCAGAGCGAGCCAGTGCAATGAAGCAGCACTCCAACGCAGCTTATGAAATTGGCCGTCGCCGAGGCAGAACGAGCAGGTATCATAGAAGCGGCAAGAAAGAGGTCCGCATCATGAGCAGATTGCATCGTTGGATCATGCCTTCGATTCTGCTGATTACTTTTTCCGTTACTGTCGTACCAGGTTACTGCCAGGATGCAAAGTCCCCCGATGTTATTTTCGTGCCGACCGAGCAAGCTGTGGTTGACGAAATGCTCCGCATGGCAAACCTTTCGGAGAACAGTGTGGTGTACGACCTCGGGTGTGGCGATGGCCGCATCGTTATCACCGCCGCGATACACTACGCCGCCCGCGGAGTCGGGATTGATATAGACCCGGAACGCATCCGCGAAAGCAAACAGAATGCCCGGGCGATGGGCGTTCTCGGACCGCGTCAAGTTCCTTCAAGAAGATATTTTTCAAGCCGATTTCCACGAGGCTACGGCAGTTATGTTGTACCTCTCATCGGCTGTGAACGTCAGGCTTCGTCCGTTGCTGTTGCGCCAACTGAAGCCGGGAACCCCGATTGTCTCGCACGACTTCCTGATGGGGGACTGGCAACCGGACGAAACCAGCTCGGTTAATGGCGCCGCTGTTCTGCTGTGGATCGTGCCGGCCAGGGTGGCAGGCGTTTGGCATTGGACGATAAAGGCCGGCGCCAACCCTGATCACTACGAGGCTCACATTACATCAGGAGTTCCAGAAGGTTATGGCCACGTTGACTGTAAACGGCAAAGAGGAACCGGTCGCCGCAGTGAGACTGGTCGGGGACCGGTTGGAATTTGAGAGCGGGCAGCGCCGGTTTAGCGCCCAGAAGATGGCGGATGGGACAATGAACGGCCTACTGAGCGAAGGGACTCGCGATTTTACTTGGACGGCAACCCGCAACCAGACGGAGCCTGAAAATTCGATCGAGTAATCAGGCGACCAGCGAATCTCGCCAATTGAATCCGCATTACCGGGACGGTGGCGCATTCTTTCAAGCCCCACTGCCGCGCTCGTTCGGCACGAATCATCGGCCTGCCTAGACAATACCTCTTACTTGAGCCTCCGGTAAAAAACTGAAAGATGCAACGCATTACTTCGCGGTAATGGTTATTGCTTAGGTGATTGCTGCTTGGATCATGCCGAACAGGCCACGGAGCGTGGCCTTTCTCAACCCGTTGACTAGCTCGCCGTTTCTTACGATGTAGGTGTCAGCGGTGTTAGTTAGTGCCAAAGTCTAAGTCTCTTGAATGTTCCCTCTTAGTATCTTCACCGAAGTTCATTGCGAACATGCTGAAGCTATTCTTCTCGCCGAAGCCGGTTGCGTGCCTTTTGGCTTTGGCAAGACAAGAACCAAAACGAGGCTTCAGATGTTCATGACAAAATGGATTACTCGAACTTTAGCCTTTGTGTTTCTTTCGTTCTTTAGCGTTCTGGCAACAGCAGGCACCATAACCGTAAGTTCACCGGGAAAAGGAGCAACTGTCGCCGTACCGTTCAACGTGAACTTTACTTACAGTGGGATGGCGAGCTACATGAAGTTATGGATTGATGGCAAGGCTATTGTAGCTCAGGACGGCACGAGCACATTCGGTTACACCGTTAGCTCGCTGGCATCTGGCTCCCATGTGCTTGCCTTGCAGGCGCACGATACTTCCAGCAACACAACCTACACCACGGACGTAAGTATCACCGTCGTCAGCGGATCCACAGGTAGCAGTACATCTACCGGTACATCTACCGGTAAATCCACCAGTACCAGCTCGACTAGCGCCAGCGGGCTGCCGCGCGGCGACCCGGATTCCCTCTGAATAGTTTCCGACTGCAACCACTACTCAATAAATTAATGTTGGGGCTAGTCACCTCCAACGGCCGTGAGCGCTTTTCGGTCGAATTCTCCCATCGGCGTACCGTGGCCTTGATTGACGAACTTCAAGGCATCGTGGTACCCTCGAACGGCATCACACATGGAGCCGCGAAAGGCCATGAGACGGAAGATCCAATTCGATCGGTCACCAGCCATGAAATGGGTCGCCGTGCTCGCCCTATTGCTACTGGCCGTCTTCGCGACTGCCGAGGCGGTGCATTTCCATGCGAGCATGCTTACGCCCGGGAGGTCGGACGCGCCCGAGCCGGGTTGCTCCCTATGCATGGCAGCGCATTCGGCGACTGCGCCAATCGAGATTAGGTTAGCGCCTATACTTGATTCAGTCTTTGCGCCTTTTGTTTCCTCCGAACCCCAGCTTCAATCCCGCCTTTTCTTGCCGGTTGCCTGTATTCGTCCTCCGCCTGCGTCGGCGTAGTTCCCAGCTTCAGCCGAATGCAGCAGTCGTTTACCTAACGGTTCATCTAAACGATTCCGTGGAGGCTTTTATGCAATTTCTGAAAGGGCGAACTCCGTCTTTTCGCAGTTTTACCTACAGCCTTGTTTTGGCCGCTCTGCAAGCCGGTTCATCTCCGACGAAGTTCATGCGGATTTTCCGCCGGAAGTCGCTGATCGGGGCTGTTTCAATGCTTCTTTATCTAACTCTTGGGCTGGTTGCCGCTAGCGCGCAGTCTGGCGGCAGTTCTACATCGGTGAGTGGCACAGTGCTTGATCCCTCGGGAGCGGTGGTACCCGGCGCGACGGTTGAGATTCAGAACCCAGTCAGCCATTTCGTCCGCACGACCAGCACCGATAACTTAGGCAAATTTACGATTCAGAACGTGCCTTTCAATCCTTATCACCTCACTATCACTGGGACAGGCTTCAGCCCCTACGTCCACGACATCGGCGTTCGCTCGGTCGTGCCGTTGAATCTGGACATCAGCTTGCAGGTTGCAAGTTCTTCCCAGTCTGTAACGGTTGAGGCCTCAGCGGAAGACCTTTTGGAAAACACGCCTGTATTTCACACCGACGTGGACCGCGGCTTGTTCGACAAACTCCCCCTGGAGAGCCCGTCCTCTTCGGTAAGCTCGCTGGTTACGCTCGCCACACCGGGCGTCGCCGCCGACTCGAACGGCCTTTTTCACGGCTTGGGCGATCACGCCGAAAACTCGTTCTCGGTCGATGGCCAGCCCATCACCGATCAACAGAGCAAGGTATTTTCCAATCAGATCCCTCTGGATTCGATTGAGTCGATGGAGGTGATTTCCGGTGCGCCGCCGGCGGAGTACGGCGACAAGACGAGTCTGGTCATCAACGTCACCACGCGCTCCGGCCAGGGTATGACCACCCCCCACGGTAGCGTCACCGGGTCGTACGGTAGTTTCGGCACCGCCAATGCGGGCTTTGATCTCGGCTACGGCGGTAAGAACTGGGGTAATTTCATAGCTGTGAGCGGCCTGAACACCGGTCGTTTCCTCGACCCGCCGGAGTTCACCATAATGCACGATAAGGGAAATGAAGAGAACGTCTTTGACCGCGTGGATTGGCAGGTTAATAACAAGGATACGATTCACACTAATCTTCAATTCACGCGTTCCTGGTTCCAGACGCCGAATTCTTTCGATCAGCAGAACGCTGCGGGTTGGGCGAGCACCGGGGGCCTTGGCCCCAACGGCTTACCTGTCGGCCCCACGGACCAGCGCTCGCAGATCAAAACATTTAATATCGCGCCGTCGTGGAACCACTTGATCAGTGACACAACTCTATTTACCTTGGGTGCCTATGTGCGGCGGGACCAGTACAACTATTATCCGAGCGCGAACCCTTTCTCCGACTATGCTCCTGACCTGCAATCAGAGAGCGTTGGCCAGAATCGAACGCTGACCAATGCCGGCCTGCGTTCTGACATCTCGTATGTAAAGGGCATCCATAACCTGAAGGCGGGCGTCAACTATCAACAAACGTTCCTTGACGAGCACGACAACCTGACAATTGTCGATCCGACGTTTGCTGCCACCAGTTTGTTGCTGCCTTACGATCTGGCCCTTAACCCGAGCGCGACTCCATACGTTTTCAACGGCCATACCGACGTCAAGGAATTGGCCCTGTATGTTCAAGATGCAATCACGAAGGGACCGTGGAATTTCAACCTTGGGATTCGCGGCGATGTCTACAACGGTCTGACAACCGCTAACCAAGTCGAGCCCCGCCTGGGAGTCGCGTACAACATCAAGAAGACCAACACGGTCCTTCGCGCATCCTACGCGCGTGTTTTGGAAACGCCCTTCAACGAGAATCTGGTGCTCGCGAGCGTCGGCTGCAGCAACCCCGTTCTCAATCCGCTGCTCGGATGCTCCAACTCCCAAGGCACTCCTTTGAGTCCGGGCTGGCGCAATGAATTTCATGTTGGCCTTCAGCAGGCTTTGGGAAAGTATCTGGTTTTCTCCGGTGAGTATATTTGGAAGTATACGCACAACGCGTACGATTTCAGCGTGCTGGGCAACACGCCGATCACTTTTCCGATCGAGTGGCACAACTCGAAGATTCCCGGATACATGGGCCGGGTCAGTGTGCCCAACCTCCACGGATTCTCCGCCTATGTAGTGTTCTCCAGCGTGGCCGCGCGCTTCTTCACTCCCCAGATCGGCGGAGCCGGAGCCACTCCGTCGGCGCCTTCGGGGGTCTTTCGCATCGACCACGACGAGCATTTCAACGCGACAACCCACTTTCAATACCAGCCTTGGAAGCGTGGACCTTGGCTTGGCTTTAACTGGCGCTATGACAGCGGGTTGGTGGCCGGCCAGGTGCCGTGTTATGGCGTAGGTCCAGGCAACGATTGTCCGCAGTCAACGACGCTCAACGGGTTGCCGGCGATTAACATGACCACCACTACCGGCGTGCCACTGACGGCAGACCAGGAATTCCAAGCGGGGTTTTACTGTGGGAGCATACACGCGACTCCGACTCAGGCGCTGCCCTTCACCTGCCTGGCCTCGCAGTTCGGTTCCACGCTGGTCAAGGTACCGGCCCCCGGCACCGAGAATGACGACAAAAACCCTCCTCGTGTTAATCCGCGTCACCTGTTCGACCTTACCATCGGCGACGATGACCTGTTTCACGGAGAAAAATACAAATGGAGCGCTCAGTTCACTATCATCAATCTGGCCAACAATTACGCGCTCTATAACTTTCTCTCCACTTTCAGCGGGACGCACTACGTCACTCCGCGGAGCTTCAGCGCTCAGTTAGGCTTTCACTTCTAGTTCAAAGTCGCGAGAGGTATAGTCCACGCAATAGCTGGGCCAGCAGTCCGGCGATGATCAGTTCCGAGGCGTATTGACTCTGCGATCGGTCTACATCAAAACGGCCGCGAGCTTGCTGGTTCAGAAGCGCGGCCGCCGGCTTCCACATTCACGGAAGGTCATGTTGGCCGCCGGGCTGCCGGTTGCTTTCTTCCACTCCAGAAAGAGTTCGCCGTACGACTTGGTGATGTAGTCGCTGGACTGAACCCCGAGAGCGCGGGCAGTGCGGTCGATCCAGCGCGCCGCGCCTTCGATTTCGGCGATAACTCCGATCGGCGTATGATCTACCACCACTTCGCCCTTGCCGTCGCTCCATTCGGAACGGAACTTTTCATAGACGAAGCTCGGCGCATATCCAAGTGCGCGCAGAATTGCGTCGAGTTCGGGGCCGTTCTCGACCGTGGTTTCGTGCTCCTCGCGTTTCTTGTATCTTCCAGGCGTGCCCTTCGCCTTGTGGGTGAGCAGCCAGCGCTCACCGTACTTGCGCAGACGCAGAATCACTCCTTGTCGGCGCAGGGGACTGCCCGCGCGATCATAAAGTGAGTTCACCTCATGGGTCGGAGGAGTCTTTAACTGAAAGCCGGCGCTGGCGAGAGACCGCTCAAGCTGGCCGGCGTCGGTGACGCGAAACTTGATCTCGACTTCAGAGCTCTTAGCCAACGTGTGCTCCTTGCTTCAGGCAGTGTACACCGCGCGAATTCGACCGCTTCCACGTTAGAATAAACCTGTGTCCCTCTTTCGCAACATAGGAACTACGCTGGAAATGATCAAGTGGGAGCACTCCGTGCTCACGCTTCCATTCGGCCTTACCGGCGCGGTGTTGGCGGCGCGCGGTCTGCCCAGCCTGCGGCAGGCGTTCTGGCTGGTGGTGGCATTGGTCTCCGCCCGGTCGGCGGCCATGGCGTTTAACCGCCTGGCGGACGCGACCATCGACGCCGGCAATCCGCGCACGGCAATGCGCGCCATTCCCGCCGGGCTGCTCTCGCGGCAGTTTGTGTTCTGGTTCGTGGTGGTGTTCTCGCTGATCCTGGTTTTCGCCGCCAGAATGCTGAGCCAGCTTGCATTTTATCTTTCGCCCGCGGCGCTGGCCATCATCTTCGGATACTCATACACGAAGCGCTTCACCCGTTGGGCGCATGTCTTTCTGGGCTTGGCGATGGGGATCGCACCGGCCGCCGCATGGGTTGCGATCCGGGGTACGCTGGACGCGAGAATCTTCATCGTGACCGGCGCGGTCATGTTCTGGGGAGGCGGCTTCGATATCCTCTATGCTTGCCAAGACTACGATCACGATTGCCGCGCCAAGCTGTATTCCGTGCCGCAGTCCTTCGGCATTCCGAAGTCGCTGCTGCTGGCGCGCATGTTTCACCTGGTTGCCTTCGGGTTGTTTCTGTGGATGGTCTTCGCCTTCGCTCTCGGAGCGGTCGCGCTTGCGGGAGTACTGCTGGTGGGAGCGTTGCTTATTTATGAGCACTCGCTGGTGCGGGCTGACGATCTGAGTAGGCTGAACGCGGCGTTTTTCACCACCAACGGCTTTATTTCCATGCTGCTGCTGGGCTTCGTCGCCGGCGATGTGCTGCTCCGCCGTGGCGGGTGAGAGCTGGTGACCGGGATCAGCTTCCGCCCTGACATGATGCTGTCATCGCCCCGCTTTGTGCGATATTATCGAAGGGATGTTCGCCCCGGATAGTAAACACCGCCCATTTCAGACAGACGATTCCAGGCTGCTGCCCATCGCCGACAAGGTTATGCGGGCGGAGCGGCTGGCGTTCGAAGACGGCGTCGTCCTCTATCAGACGAGCGATCTGCTCGCCGTGGGCTGGCTGGCCAACCATGTGCGCGAGCGGATGTACGGCGATGCGCCTACTTCAACGTCAACCGCCACATTAATCCACACCAACGTCTGCGTGGCGGCTTGCCGGCTCTGCGCTTTCGGCCGTAAAAATGACGCCCCCGGCGCCTACACCATGGCTTTGGAGGAGGCTTGGCAGGCGGCCGCCTCCGGCTATACGGAGGCGGTGACGGAGTTTCACATCGTGGGCGGCCTGCACCCTGATTTGCCTCTGGAGTATTTCCTGGACCTGCTTAGCGGACTGAGGGAGCGGTTTCCGAAGGTGCATCTGAAGGCATTCACGATGGTCGAAGTCGCCTTCTTTGCCAAATTGGGCCAGCTGTCCATACGCGAAACTGCTGCTGAAAATGAAAGAGGCGGGCGTGCAATCGATGCCCGGCGGCGGAGCCGAGATCTTCTGCCGAGCGGGTGCGCGCGATCATCTGCGACCACAAGATCGACGGCAGCGAGTGGCTGGAAACGGCCCGCAGGCCCACCAGATCGGGCTGAAGTCCAACGCCACCATGCTCTATGGGCACATCGAGAACGACGAGGACCGGGTCGATCACCTGGTGAAATTGCGCGCCCTGCAGGACGAGACCCATGGCTTCCAGACGTTTTATTCCGCTCTCGTTCCATCCCGCCAACACCATGCTGCGGCATCTGCACATCACCACCGGCATGCAGGACATTAAGCAGATAGCGGTCTCCGGCTGGTGCTGGACAATTTTCCGCATATCAAGTCCTACTGGCAGATGATGACTCCCAAGGTGGCGCAAATTTCGCTGCGCTTTGGGGCCGATGATATCGACGGCACGGTGGTGGAAGAAAAGATCTACCACGATGCGGGAGCGACGACACCGCAGGGGCTTCGCCGGCATGATCTGATCAGGCTGATCAAGGAAGCAGGGCGGGAGCCATTTGAGCGCGACACGCTCTATCGGCGAGTGACCCGGGACGAGACTTCGTTTACGGTTGCCGTCTAGCAGGCTGGCATCCGGATCATCTCTGGCGGAACTTAAAAAGCTCGCGGACAAGCAAGAACACTTTCCATGCAGTTGATCCTTAGGCTTGACAGCGGCGGCCTGAGCCTCGCGATGGCCCGTTTGTGCCCGGAAAGACCTTAGGAGCCATGAGTTGCCGGCTTCAGACCGCCGCATGCGTGGGTTTTGCCTCCTAAGATCCTGGGCTGCCATTTATGCTCAAATGGGCTTGTACGGGCCAAATCGGGACCAAATCCACAATTATCAACGATTTCCTTAAGCAACTATCTGTGGTCTGTACGCTTCTTTACCAACAGGTGTACAATTCCCGGACAACAGGACTCGTGGGAGCCACCCCTTTTTCCGGAGCCCATGCATGAATGTCCATTTTACGTACAAACTCTCGAAAACCGCCGATCTCGAAATTCTCATTAATCAACGAATTGAAAAACTGCAAAAGCGTCTCCAGGTGTTCCGGCCTGATATGGTTTCGCTCTACGGTTCGGTCGATGAGCACCCGAAGATGGGGTTCAACGTCGCGCTGAATCTGCGCCTGCCGTCAGGGCAACTGGCTGCGCGCGCAGTCTCTGACACGGCGTCGAGTGCGATCAAGAGTTGCTTTGAGAGTTTGAAGGAACAACTCGTGAAGCACATGGATCACTTGCGGGCCGCCTACAAGTGGCCGCGCCGGCGGCGCCCGCTCGGGCGTACTCGCGCCGAAGCGCAAGTGCCGTTCGAGGAGACTCTGGCGGCGGTGCAGGCCGATGTCGTTTCCGCTCAGGATATAAATGGCTGGTTGAACGCCAATCTTGAGAAGTTGCAGCGATTCATAGAGCGGGAGCTTCGCTACCGCGGCAACAGCGGACAACTGCGTGCCGGGGAGATAGCGCCGGAGGAGGTAATCAGCGAAGCGATAGCTAGCGCGTTGGACCTCCGCACGGAAAAACCCGAGAAAGTTACCCTGGAACCCTGGTTGTATTTTCTGTCACGAGCCGCCATCGATCGCCTGGCGGAGCAAACTCGCACGGAAGGTGAGGTGGGGTTGGAGTCAAGCGTGAGGCAAGAGGAAACTACCGGCAGCGACGAGGCCATGCTGCAATTCCATCACCCGGACGAAATGCTTACCAACGAGAACGTCATTCCCGACGGCGGAGCCGCGACTCCGGAGGAGATTGCGGCCAGTGACGAAGTGACGGGGATGATCGAGACGGCTCTGCGCGGCGCGCGTCATGAAGACCGGGAGGCTTTCATCCTGTTCACGGTCGAAGGATTTACCGCCCAGGAAATCGTCGTGATTACCGATCGAAAACTGGAGGATGTTCGAGCCTCGATTGCGAAAGCGCGCGAACAATTGCGGAAGGCGCTGCCGGTTGGCGAGCAATTGAGGAACAAACTGATCGAGCACTCCAAATCAGCCTGAACAACCGGAACGAATCAGAAATGAAGTAAGGAGAGGTGTCGATGATTACGCGAAAAGAAATCCGCGATCTGGCCGAATTTCAATCGGCGCGAGGATGTGCAGTCACTTTCTACTATCAGCCCGACACACCGCAAAACCAGTCTCATCGGGAAGAGGCGATCCTGGTGAAGGACCTGGGGCGTGCAGCCCTTCGCGAAGCCGAAAAAGAGGGCCGCAACGATCCTGCCCGCACCGCTCTGAGCCGGATTCTCGACTTGGCGGAACGTCTCCATGGAAACGCCGGCAAGGCCAAGGCGGTTTTTGCCGATTCTTCACTGGGCTTCTGGCGCGAGTTCGACATTCCGGCATGGCTGGATAAAACCAGAGTGATGATCAATCGCCGATTTCATCTCAGACCCCTCGCGCCTCTGCTGGAGGCGAACCCCCGGGTGTGCGTTTGCGTTCTCGATCGAAGCAAAGCGCGGCTATTCGACTACCAGGAAGAAACTTGCAAAGAGGTTATCGGGTTCTTCAACGAGCCGCCGCGAGTGGGCGAGAGCGCGGGCGGAGGAGGTTACGACGCCGGGCATATCTCCCGGCGCGTCTCCGAATTCGCCAAGCAGCACTATAAACAGGTAGCGGACACGATTCTGAAGTTTTTCGAGCGCGGCAGTTGCGAAAGTCTGGCGGTAGGAATCCGCGATGAGAACTGGGCGGAGTTCGAGTCCGTACTGCATCCCTACCTCAAGAAGAATCTGGCCGGTCGCTTCCATGCCGATCCTGCTTCGGTAACTCCGCAGCAACTTAAAGTCAATCTCGAACGGTTGTTGAGTGAGCACGAACTGAACCGACACCACGAACTCGTCCGCGAAGTGTTGGGCGAAGCACAGCGGAAGGCGCGCGGGGCAGTCGGCTTGCGGCGTGTGTTGCGCTCGTTGGACGCGGGAGAGATCCAAACTCTGCTGCTGGGGGAGCGCTTCCAAGCCCCCGGCGTCGAGTGCCGGCACTGCGGACATGCAGACATGAAGGTGCAATCTCACTGCGCATTATGCTCCCATCCGGTGACCGAGGTGGATGACATCAGCGACGCGATTCTGGGAGCGGCGCTGCGCGGAGGCGTAGAGGTCGTCTACGTGCAAGGCGATTCTGAATTAGAGGCGGCGGGGCATATCGCCGCCCTGCTGCGCTTCCGGGCGGACCAGGGGAAAGCGGTTGCCTCGTAAGTCGTGCGGAATGCAGCCCCAGGCGCGGCCTTTGGGCTGCGCCTTTTTGACTTGCACGCACAGGCCCGACGCCACGAACCTAGGCTTGCCACGGAGCCGGGTAGGCGTCCGCGGCGGGCTCGCGAAAAAAGAGATACTTCTCAGAAGGCGTCAATCCCCGTGATGGACGTGCCCAGGATCAGGGTGTGGACATCGTGGGTTCCTTCGTAGGTCTTGACCGATTCCAGATTCGCCAAGTGGCGGAAGACCGGGTATTCGTCGGCGATGCCGTTGGCGCCAAGAATGTCGCGTGCCAGCCGCGCGCACTCCAGGGCCATCCAAACGTTGTTCCGCTTCGCCATGGAGATGTGCTGGTGTCCGGCTTTTCCCTGGTCTTTCAGGCGCCCGACCTGCAAGGCGAGGAGTTGTCCTTTGGTGATCTCGCTCAACATCCAGACCAGCTTTTCCTGCACCAGTTGATGCGATGCGATCGGCTGATCATGGAACTGCTTGCGGAACAACGCGTACTGCAGCGCCGTGTCGTAACACGACATGGCGGCGCCAAGCGCTCCCCAGGAAATCCCATACCGCGCCTGGTTCAGGCACATGAGCGCCGACTTGAGCCCGTCGGATTTCGGCAGGATATTCTGGCAGGGAATGCGGACGTCCTGCAACGAGAGGGAAGACGTGACCGACGCGCGCAGCGACCATTTCCCGTGCACGTCCTGGGCGCTGAAGCCGGGCCGGCTGGTTTCGACCAGGAAGCCGCGAACCTTGCCGTCCTGCTCTTCGTTCTTCGCCCAGATCACGGCAACGTCGGCGATCGAGCCGGAGGTAATCCACATCTTCTCGCCGCTCAGCACGTACTCATGACCTTCGCGGCGGGCGCGGGTACGCATGGCGCCAGGATTGGATCCGGCATCGGGCTCGGTCAGGCCGAAGCAGCCAAGCTTTTCTCCCGTCGCCATCGCGGGGAGCCACTGCTGTTTCTGTTCCTCGCTGCCGAAGGTGTAAATGGGGTACATGCACAGCGCCGATTGCACGCTGACGAAGGACCGCACGCCGCTGTCCCCGCGTTCCATCTCCTGCATGACGAGGCCATACTCGACGTTGTTCATCCCGGCGCAGCCATAATCCTGCAGAGTGGCCCCGAAGAAGCCGAGTTCAGCCATGGATTTCACCAGCTCGCGCGGGAAGCGGCCTTCACGGTTGCACACTTCGATGATGGGAATCAGATTGTCTTCGATGAACTGGCGCGCGGTATCACGCACCATGAGTTCTTCGTCGGAAAGCAGCGAATCGAATTCTATAAAATCGAAGCCTTTAAATTTGATTGCCATAAGTCCTCGAGGCAGACGCGTGCTCGGGCCTGCCGCACATGAATTGAAATTCTAAAGCAACTCAGCCGATTACCAACCTTAGCACCAACCGCCCGGAAATCCAAAAGACGGCAACCAGCAGCCCCCGCCAAGCACTCTCTCAATCGCGCAACTACCGCATAAGGAGCGATCAGCGAACATTTACCAGGTTTGACGAAAGACCGCTTGATGAAAAAAACGATGGGTGCGGGAAGAGCATATCCCGGCGCGAGCAATGAGCGATAATCTTCAGGACCGGAACAGCGCGCGGAACACGAGGCCGAGGAAAAAAGAGGCGGGGAGTTTTTGACTCCCCGCACAGAAGCGACAGAGGCGATATCGTTTGGTGAGATTCCCGCCGGAGCGCGCTGGTTGTATCCTGTCCGGCAGAAATCAGGTGAAGACATTGGCGGCGAGCGCAGCGCAGGCACCGGAGCAGTTCAACCGGCTGACGCTCGATTTTCTTGATCGGAGCAGCTCTCCTGCCGATGAGAGTGAACGCGCGGCTTCGCCGGACTCGCAAAAGGTGAGGCGGTGAGAGGTAGGGAGTTCGCCCGGCGCACAAAATTCCAATTGACGAACTCCGGAAGTTTTGCAGTCATAGGTGGTTGGGCCTACTGAGCCCAGGCGGGGCGGTGCGCTTGCACGGAATGAGCAGTCACATTTTCGAGATTCTCCGTGGGTACTTTGCCGCCTACGGATATTGGACGCTGTTTTTCGCCCTGTTGCTTGAGAATGCGGGCCTCCCGCTGCCAGGCGAGACGGTACTGCTGCTCGCGAGTTTCCTGGCCTTTTCCGAGCGGCAACTCCAGTTGCCGTGGATCATCCTGACTGCAACCGTGGCCGCAACCTTGGGCGACAACCTCGGCTACTCGATTGGCCGGCGTGGCGGGCGTCCCTTGCTCGACCGCTATCTCCGTGTGCTTCCGGTTCGCCGGCAAACCATGGAGAGAGGTATCGAAAAAGGCGAGGAATTGTTCCGGCGGCACGGCGATCTGACCATCTTTTTTGCCCGCTTCATTTTTGGCATGCGCATTATTGCCGGGCCGCTGGCCGGCCTGTTGAGAATGCCATGGGCCAAATTCGTGCTATTTAATTTTCTTGGCGCCGCCGCATGGGTTACTGTAATTGCAGTCGCGGGTTACCAATTCGGGGAGCACTGGGAACAGCTCATCAGGATCATGGGCAGGGTTCATCTCGCGATTACATTGGCCGCCGCCTATGCCGCCTTATTGCTATGGCGCCGTTACCGGGCCGGGCGGCAAAAGCCGAAGGGCGGGGCCGGCGAAAATATCGAGAAACACTCGGCGGAGGAAACTGAGACAGGCTTGCATCCGCGGCGATAACCCGGAAGGATGAGAGCCTCGAATCAGCACTACAGGTCAATGCGGGCATTCAGCGCACATAGAGACACGATTCTTCGCTTGTTGATTGCCGTGGTTGGACTCGCCATGGCGTTCGCCGCGGCGGTTCTTTCGACTGCGGCCCGCGAGACCGGGAATCTGCTGGCCACGGTTATTCTTGCCTCGGCGGCGCTGCTGCTCTCCGCCACGGTCGCGATTGCCACCGTGCCTTACCTGGCAAAGCGCGTCGTCGCCGAGAGAGTGCGCGATGCGCTCGATTACCAGATCACGAAAGAGGGAATGGCCTATCTCGGTTTTGTGCTGGTGATTGCCATCGCCGCCCTGAACACCGGAAATAATCTGTTGTTCCTGGTCGTGTCCGCGTTGCTGGCGGCGATTGCGGTTAGCGGAGCCGCTTCGGCCGCCGAGTTGCGCGTCCTCGACTTGACTGCCAATTTCCCCGAGCACGCGTTCGCCAAGAAACCATGCCCGGCCCACATTACGGTGAGGAACGGCAGCCGCTGGCTACCGGCGTTTTCCATCGCCGTGGTGTCGCCCCGCCAGAAGGAGTCAAAGAAGGTCTGGCACTGGGAGCAAACCAGGTTTGAGTTCCCCAAAGCAACGGCAAGCCGCAAGCCGTGGTTGCGCTTGCGGGATCTGAAGCTGGAACGTAGCCAGCAGACTCAGCTGCCTTCCATTCTGCGGCAGCCGCTGTACTTCCCGTACATCGGGCCGAGGGGCTCGGCCGGGGCAGAGCTGGCGCTCTACTTCGAGCGCCGCGGCCGCTACGTGCAGAACGCCTTCGGCCTTTCAACCCGGTTCCCGTTCTCATTCTTACTCAAGACGCGCAAGGTGTTTCTGACCCGCGAGTTGATTGTTTATCCCAAGGTTGAGCAGACGGAGGAATTTTATGAGATGCTGCCGCTGATTACGGGAGAATTCGAGAACCACATACGGGGCCGCGGGCATGATCTTTACCGCATCCGTGATTACCAGCCAGAGGATTCGGCCCGCCACGTTGATTGGAAATCGAGCGCGAAATCGGGGGTTTTAAAGATTCGGGAATTTGCCCGGGAAGATGAACACCGGCTTCGCATCGTGTTCGACAACTCCTCCCCCGGGTTGGCTTCGGACGAGCGCTACGAACGTGGCGTGAGCCTGGCAGCTTCGCTCGCTTTCTACCTGGCGGAGCAGAGCGCGTCCCTCACTTTTGCGGCCCAGGGGCTGGCCGAACCGACGCTTTGGGGCTTCCTCCATCATCTGGCGCTGGTCGAGCCTTCCGACGATCCGTCGGTCCTCGATTCGCTCTCGCTTGGGGCCGACTTTAATCTCGTGCTTACCTGGCGGCCGCGTGGCACGGTAGTCACTTCCGTGTGGCAGTCTTCCTACGTGGTGTTTCTTAATTCGTAAAGAAATCGAAAAAATAGTTGTCATCTAGAGCCGGATTCAACATATACTGTGTCTCACTTTCAGGCTGCGTGGGGCAGCCGCACGCGTTCCGCTACTAGCAATTCGCATCTGAGATGCGCGCCACGGCGCGCACGGGGGCAGGTCTATGAGCACCATTCGTGATCTGATCCAAGATCGCAAAGTCCACAGTATGCAGGCATCGGAGTCGGTGATGACGGCCGCGCTCTATATGACTCAATGCAATATTGGCGCCATCCCGGTCATGGATGGGGAGCGATTGGCCGGCATATTTTCCGAGCGTGACATCCTGACGCGAGTGGTTGCCGCCAATCGCAGGCCGGAGACGACGCTGCTGAGCGAAGTGATGACCGTGGAGCCGTTCATCGTCGGGCCCGATGACCCGGTCGAGCGCTGCATGGTCGCCATGAAGCATCATGGCTTCCGTCACCTTCCCGTTTGTGACGGCGAAAGACTGGTCGGGTTCATCTCGCTGCGGGATCTGCTGCTGCACGATCTGGACGAAAAAGAAGTGGACCTTCGCATGATGCGCGCTTATCTCAGCACCGGTTGAGAGGGGTTGGAGTGTCAGGGCCGGTGCCGTCCGCCAAGTGCGGTGATCGCTCCTGCCGGACAGGGGCCGGCAATCGTCCAAGGCTATTCGCGGAGTTTCAGCTTGAGCGAGTCGAGCACTTCGGCTCCGGTTCGGGCCTCTCTCGAAATCAGTGGCGCGCTGGTGTTGCAGGTTGCCAGCAGCAGTGTCTTTCCATTGCTGAGAAACACGACTCGCCAGTGGTCGCCTTCGGGATCGCGAAATCTCGCGCTCGCCTTGTGCCGGGTTCCTTTCTCGACCCTGCCGCGTCCAGCGCTAGGCGCCGTCTGCATGAATCGCTTGAGAAAATCGCGCGCGTCGAGCGGCCCGGTCGTCTTGTCTTGCTGGAAGGCGGTGACGATCACCGAGGTCGTTTCCGAGGGAGCTTCAATCTCAAGATCGTCATTGGTTTGCCGGAGCGTCCAGAAAGGAGGAACGGCGACGCTGACGTGTCCGCGGGGAACGGTGTAGACTCCAGGCTTGCCATGCTTACGAGTTGCTTTGTGGTCGTGAGAACTGTGCTTGACGACTTTTCTTGAAGTTTTCTTTGCTGTTGCCATGGGTCCTCGTTTCGCTTTGGTTCCTGAAATCTCGAGCGGGATGGGGCCAAATTGGTCGCTGCCGGTGATGACGGCTTGCCCCAGATAACGATTGTACCGATAACTGGCGAATTCGTTTTGAGGGCGCTCTTTCGCGCCCGCAAGTTTCTCCTTTCGCTTGAAATGCGCACAAGAATCAGATGGGAAGAGAGTCTGGGCCTCATGAATCTTTGCCCAGGCATGGCGAAATCATTTTCTGGCGAATCGAGCCATCGATTAATCTCGTCAGCTCGTCCGCATCGCTGACCGGAGGCTGACAAGTGAAATTGCTGCACACCATCGCCAGCGGACGTCCCTTTCGAATGCCGGACAAATGCGGAACCGAATCGGCGAGCGCCGGCGGAAGATAGGCGGCGACGGCCTCCTCCTCGGTGACGTGAATCAACGTTTTGTTGATCGCAAATGGTTTGACTGCGGCAGCATGCAGCGCGTCGGCGGCAGCGCCATCGCCCACCAGCACGACTTGCGTGTAGGGTCGCGCCAACCAGATCGCGGCCAGGCCGTAAGTGCCGGCGTAGATGCCGAACTGCTCGGCCACCCCGGCGAAGATCTCCAGCGTCTTGGTGGCAAGTTCGCGGTAATGATTTTCGTTGGTCAACGAGTAAAGCCGAAGCATAACGATCGCTGCGGCGGAATCCCCGGCTGGAGTAGGCGAATCCTGGAATGGCTTGCGCCGGGCGGTGAGCGCGCCGATAGCGTTTGTACCGGCGTCGCTCGCCATATCGAAAAAGCCGCCGCCTTGCTGGTCGTAAAAGTGAGCGACCATGAAATCGGCGATCGCTTTGCCAAAACGGAAATAGCTGAGATCGGCGGTGCTTTCGTAAGCTTCGAGACAGGCGAGCGCGGTAAATGCGTAGTCATCGAGCAGGCCAGCAACCGGGCGCCGGCTCGCGCCGGGATTCTCCGCGCCCGCGTTGCCCGTTGATCCCTCCGTCGAGGAACCCTGCTCGGAGTAGGCGATCACGTGAAGCAGGCCGCGTTCAGGGTTCCACGCCTCAGCCAAGATGCGGTCCAGCGAACGCAGGGCAAACCTGCGCGCTCCGCTCATCGCAGGGTCGCCCTGGCGGGCCGAGCACGCGCGCTGCCTGCAGATAAGCGGAGATGCAGAGCGCGTTCCAGCTTACGTAGACGGTCTTATCGACGTAAGGAGTGGGACGGCGAAGGCGCGTCGCGTACATTTTCTTTTTTGCCGAGGCAATCAGGGCGTCGATCTGCCGTCGCTCCCGGCCGGTGCGCGCCGCGATCTCCTCGGCCGGGTTTCGCACCCAGAGCACGTTCTTCGCGTGGTTGTGGTGCATCTCGCCAACTTCTCCGATGTCATAGTGGAGGCAGGCAACTTCGAATTCGTCGTCATCGAGAACCGCGCGCGCTTCGTCGCGGGTCCAGGTGAAGTAATCGCCGTCATCGTCGAGGTCGATGTCGGCATCCTGCGAGGCATAGAATCCGCCGCGTTCGCGGTCGCTCAGCCACTCGTCCATCCAGCGCATGATGTCGCGCGCAACCTGCGCGAAGAACGGATTGCCCATTGCCTGGTAGCCGTGAACATAGTTCTTCAGCAGCTCCGAGTTGTCGTAGGCCATCTTCTCGAAGTGCGGAACACACCAGCGCTCGTTGACCGAATAGCGATGAAAGCCGCCCGCAAGCTGATCGTAGACGCCGCCGCGTGCCATCTTCTCCAGCGTCGTCTCGACCACGGCTCCTACCTGTTCTTCGCCGGTGCGCGCGTACCAGTCGATCAGCAGATCGAGCGCGGATGGATGAGGAAACTTGGGGGCGTCGCCGAAGCCACCATTTTGGCGGTCGAAAATGCCCAGCCCGGACTGTACCATCTGCTCGACGATGCGCGGCGAAAACGTGGCGGAACGTCCCAGCAGTCCCTCGGCGTGGGAAAGCGCGTGCATGAGCTTGCCGGCTTCCTCTTCCACGTCGTGGCGGCGCCCGCGGAAGGCCTCGGCAATCGCCAGCAGGATCTTGCGAAAGCTGGGACGGCCCATGGCGTCCTGCGGAGGGAAGTAGGTTCCGCCGTAAAAGGGCTTGCCCTCGGGCGTCAGAAACGCCGTCAGGGGCCAGCCTCCCTGTCCGCTGATGGCCGCCACCGCGGTCTGATAGCGCGCATCGACGTCGGGGCGCTCGTCGCGATCGACCTTGACGGGCACGAAGTGGGCGTTGATGATCTCGGCCACCTCGGGCGACTCGTAAGATTCGCGATCCATGACGTGACACCAATGACACCACACCGCCCCTATATCGAGCAGGATGGGTTTGTTCTCGCGCTGGGCTTCGGCGAAGGCTTCGTCGCTCCACTCCCGCCAGCGCACGGGTTGATGCATGGCGGAGCGAAGGTAGGGAGAAGAAGAGTACGCCAGTAGATTTCGGCTCGTGCTCATGGCAGTTAAGTGTACCGCCGGAAAGAGGTCTCGTGTTCAGTTTGCGCAAATGCGGGACGCCTGCGCTCAGCGCAGCAGCTCGCGCGCAATCAGCAGGTATCGGTCCACGGCTTCCAGCAGCTCGCGTTTTTCAAGGTATTCGCGTTCCGTGTGGGCCACCAGAATGTCTCCTGGGCCCAGCAGCACCGGCTCGCCCCAATTCGAAAGAGCTGGAATATCGGTAGTGAATGACGCCGTCATGGTCGGAATTCCGGGAATGGTGCGGAAGCGCATATAGGCAATATCGAGCACGAAATCGACTTGCGCTCGCCCGCCAACCGCGGCGACGATCTGCTCGCGAAGCGGCTGCGACGGGCCCACCAGCCGATACAGAAGCTGTGCCTTGGCAAAATCCGGAATCACGTTGGTTGCCCGGCCACCCTCGATGATTCCGATATTCATCGTGGTTGGGCCAATCTCCGGGTTCTCGGGCAGGGACATGGAGCGGAGCGCCTGCAGCGCATCGAGCAGCTTGTCAATAGCGGACTCCCCGAGTTCGGGATAAGCTGAGTGGGCCATTTTGCCGCTGGCGATGATCTCCGCCCGCAACGCACCCTTGGAGGCGAGCGCAATGCGGTTGCCGGTGGGCTCGCCATTGACCAGAAAACGTGAGCCGCGCGGGTTCCGGTTGGCCACCTCTGCCCCGAGCGAGTCGCCCTCTTCGCCAACCACAAAAAGCAGCCCCGCGCAGATGCCCTCATCGTGCAGACGCAGTACGGCGGCAATCTGGGCAGCAAGAATGCCCTTGGCGTCGCACGCGCCGCGTCCGAAAATGCGCGTCGCGTCCTCGCTGGAGGGGATGAAAGGCGGCACGCAGTCGGTGTGGGTTGAAAACACGACGGCAGGCGAGGGCTCTTCCGGCCAATAGGCGAACAGATTGAAACGGTTCGGAGCGACCGGCATGGGCTCGGCCGTCAACCCCGTGCTGGACAGGTAGTTGCCGAGAAACGCAACCACGGCTGCCTCGTTGCCGGTAGTGCTTTCGAGGTCAACCAGTTGACGAGTAAGAGCAACGGGATCCATGGGAAAGAGAATACCAGAGGTGTTGAGGCCGCCACACGCACAACGTCGGAAGGCGCCGACCCGAGTTTTCCAGATACAAAAAAACGCCGCCCTTGCGAGCGGCGTTCTGCATATTCGCAAACTGGTTAGTCGGCAGCACTCTGCTTGGCGGCCTTGCGGGCCGCGATTGTGCCGATCCTCATGCCATAGAACGAGCGATACACAAAGGACATGGAGATCAGCAGGAAGACCGCCGCTAAGACATGGGTGAGCACGGCATTACGACTGGTGAGCGAGACTGCAAGTTCCACCGCTAGCAAACCGAACAGGGTGGTGAACTTGATGACCGGGTTCATCGCCACCGAGGAAGTGTCCTTGAACGGATCGCCGACCGTGTCGCCGACCACGCAGGCATCGTGCAAGGCAGTGCCTTTGGCCTTCAGTTCGACTTCGACGACCTTCTTCGCGTTATCCCAGGCTCCGCCGGCATTGGCCATGAAAATAGCCTGGTAGAGTCCGAAGATGGCGATCGAGATCAGGTAACCGATAAAGAAGAACGGTTCGGTGAACGCGAAGGCAAGGGTTCCGAAGAAGACGCCGAGGAAGATGTTGAACATGCCCTTCTGCGCGTACTGGGTGCAGATTTCGACCACGTTCTTACTGTCCTCGACGGAAGCTTTTTCGGATCCTTCCAGCTTGATGTTTGCCTTGATGTACTCCACCGCGCGGTAGGCTCCGGTCGTGACCGCCTGCATCGAGGCTCCGGTGAACCAGTAGATCATAGCCCCGCCGGTGATGAGACCCAGCAGGAACGGCGCGTGCAGCAGGGAGAGTTTGTCGATGTTTTCCGACAACCGGTTGGTGAGCGCCATGATGATCGAAAAGATCATGGTGGTTGAACCGACGACGGCGGTGCCGATGAGTACGGGTTTAGCGGACGCCTTGAAAGTGTTGCCGGCACCATCGTTGGCTTCCAGCAGATCCTTGGCGCGATCGAAGTTGACGTCGATGTTGAATTCCCGCTTGAGCTCGGACTTGATGTTCGGCACCTGTTCGATCAGCGAAAGCTCGTACACCGATTGCGCGTTATCCGTGACCGGGCCGTAGGAATCGACCGCGATGGTGACCGGTCCCATGCCGAGGAATCCAAACGCCACCAGCCCGAAAGCGAACACCGGGGAGGCGATCATCAGGCCGGATAACCCTTGCAAGGAAACCAGGTAGGCAATGCTCATGAGGACGACCATGGAGCCGCCCAGCCAGTAGCACGAGAAGTTGCCGGCCACCAGGCCCGAGAGAATGTTGAGCGAAGCCCCGCCCTCTTCGGCGGAGGTCACGATTTCCTTGACGTGGCGCGATTCAACCGAGGTGAAGACCTTCACGAACTCGGGGATCACCGCTCCAGCCAAGGTGCCGCAAGAGATAATCGACGCCAGTTTCCACCACAGGGTACTGTCGCCGCCGAGGCTCGGGACGATCGCATAGGACGCGACGTAGGTAAGCACGATGGAGACGATCGAGGTGATCCACACCAGGGATGTCAGGGGCGCTTCGAAGTTCATTTCATCGGCGTTGTAATACTTGGCCCGCGCGATTGCGCCGTTGAGGAAGTAAGCTCCGGAGCTGGCAACCAGCATCATGACGCGCATGATGAAGATCCAGACCAGCAACTGAACCTGGACCGTGGGGTTCTTCACGCCGAGCAGGATAAACGTGATCAGCGCGACGCCGGTTACGCCGTAAGTCTCAAAGCCATCGGCGCTGGGACCGACCGAGTCGCCCGCGTTGTCACCGGTGCAGTCGGCGATGACGCCCGGGTTACGCGCATCGTCTTCCTTGATCTTGAAGACGATCTTCATCAGGTCGGAACCAATGTCGGCAATCTTGGTGAAGATGCCGCCGGCGATACGCAGGGCGGCCGCGCCGAGCGACTCGCCGATGGCGAACCCGATAAAGCAGGGACCGGCATAGTCGCCGGGAATGAAAAGCAGGATGAGAAGCATGATCAGCAACTCGACGCTGATCAGCATCATGCCGATGCTCATACCGGCGCGCAGAGGAATGTCGTAGATGGTGTAGGGCTTGCCGCGCAGTCCGGCAAACGCCGTACGGGAGTTGGCAAAGGTGTTGACGCGAATTCCAAACCACGCAACGCCGTAGCTGCCGCCAATGCCGACCAGGCTGAAGAACAGAATAATAGGAAGCGTGACGCCGATCGGTTTATCCGGCACCGGCGATAACACGCCAAAATACAGCGCGATGATCACCGCGATGAACGCCCACAATACCAGGATGAACTTACCTTGGGTGACCAGATAGGTCTTACAGGTCTCATAAATCAGCTCGGAAATCTCCCGCATGGCACGATGCACCGGCAGATTCTTGAGCTGCATATAAATGACCAGCCCGAACAGCAGCCCGAAGACACAGAACAGCAATCCGATCATCAGGATATGGTGGCCGCTCATACCGAGGAAGTTGACGCTGGACAGGTCGGGAAGCTTTAGACTCGCTTCGCCTCCCCTACGTTCAGCTAATGCTGAACTGGTAGCCAAAAACAGGACCGAGGCAATCCAGCCAAGCCGCTTGCCGCCGGCGAGAACAACAGCTTGACGAAGAATGTTTAACGAACGGGAACGCTGGGCCACAATCATCGCGCAAACGCCGATGAGGCTCAGGATGAGCCAGATCTGCATATAATCCTCCGAAAATCAAATTATTGTGGCGGAGTTCGGCTACTTCAGGAAGCCAAACCGAGCCAACCAATCCGGTCTAAGACAAAACCGCGCAGCGCACGGGGGCAGCGCACAGGCGGCGCACCACACCGGAAACCCGGAACGCGCTTCCACATCACAAGATTTTGAGGCTTGGCCGCGTTGGGGCCTGTGCAGCTCACCCTTGAAGTTCCAGGATAGCCGCACGAAAGCGGATCATCTACCACCTTCGCCACCCTCAGTTCAATGTCAGTGTAGTTGCTCCGCGATCGATTCAGTCGCCGATCTGATTTATTATTTTAATGCTTCTATTACATTAGTCCTAAGCTCGAGCTGAATCCAGAAAATAAAATCTTTATGCATGTCCCTGGATCTATGATAATCCGCATCAGCCCCCACGCGCGCAGTTTCGAACCGATACGGCGCGAAAGTGCTATGCGAAATAGACACTCTCGCTCGAAGGGCGAGACGCGCCTATTTTACCGCATCAAGCGCCGATACTCTGGTCCTTTACTTACCCTCGTAGTGGACCCGCCAAATGGATTTCGAGCGGCGTTTCCGCACTCCGGCGTTCTACCCGGCGGCTTGTTTTGACCGGTAAAGGCTGGGATTGCGAGTGTACTCCATGCCGGTGGCGATCCGGCTAGCCAGTTTCTCACCCCAGATTCGCTCGACCAGCCAGAGCGCAAGATCGATGGAAGAAGTCACGCCCCCGCAAGTCACGATGTCGCCGTCATCGACGACTCGCGCCTCCACAACCTGCGCGCCTGCCGCAGCGAGTTCCTGCAGAGCGGAGCGGTGCGTAACTGCGGGACGGCCTTTCAGCAATCCGGCCGCCGCCAGAACCATGGTTCCGGTGCACACCGCCGCCAGAATCGTGCACTGCGGATGCATGGCTGCGATCCGTCGCGGCAGCAGGCCGCGTTGGACCTCCGCGTACACGCTGCGCGGAGAGCGGTCAGCCCAGCCTCCGCCGGGGACGACGATCAAGTCGGCCGCGTCTTCGAGCACTCCATCGGGCAGAAAGCGCAAGCCGTACGAGGCCGTAACCTGGGCTTGCGGCGCCAGCGTCACCAGGCGAACATCCACCTCGGCCGACGCGCCCGCGGCGGGGTCTGAGTTGGCCAATCTGGCGGCGCGACGCAGAACCTCATACGGCCCGATAAAATCGATTTCGTTGACTCCATCAAAGACAACGATGCGGATTTTCACGCGGCTCTCCTCGTGTATAGATTACGCTCACAAAAGTACTTGATAACTCTCACTGCTGCGCTATGAGGATGTGCTGTGCGACCCGGCGAAAGGCAGAGTGCCGCGCTCTTAATTGTTCTTCCGAGAAAGGGCCGAACCTCTCACGCCACGTATTTTCCACGACTGCGGTTAGATGGTCCTCTGTTAGTTCGCAAGTTTGTTCAATGGCCTGCGCGATCAGTTGGGATTCGGGTTCGTACTCATCGCGGGGCGCGCCAATTCGGAGCAGCCCTTCGATATCTTCATCGTTCAAGACTTGTTGGATTTGAACGTAGCTAATCGGCATGGTTGCTTCCCGCCTTAGCTATCATAATTAGTTTCTTGCATGACTTCCTTCCCCCGCGAGATGATTATAGGATTATTACTTCCTTCGCTCGCGTACTGGAGGTCTCTATGACTGAAGCAGCTCTCATTGGTTCCACAGTCGGCTCGGCTCTGCCCAAGACGGGGCGTTCGGTGATCGCCACGCGATACGGCGTGGTTGCCAGCAGTCAACCCCTGGCGGCCATGGCCGGAGTACAGATTCTGCAGCGCGGCGGCAACGCCGTTGACGCGGCAATTGGCGCCAACGCGGTAGTCGGCGTTATGGAGCCGACAGGCAACGGCATCGGCGGAGATCTTTTCGCCATCATCCACGAGGCAAAAACAGGCAATCTTTATGGGCTGAATGCGAGCGGATGGGCACCCCAGGGGATGACTCCCGAGTTTATGAAGGCCCAGGGCATCAAGCAACTGCCGGCGCGCGGCGTCTATAGCGTGACGGTGCCGGGTGTCGTTGCCGGCTGGGCAGCGCTCCGCGAGCGTTTTGGCAGCCTCCCGTTTTCCACCTTGCTGGCGCCGGCCATCTTCTATGCAGACAAGGGATTTCCCGTAAACGAGGTGACCGCCGGGCTATGGAACAACGGGCTGGAGTTGCTGCGCTCGGAGCGCAATGCGGCAGCCACATACCTGATCGATGGCCGCGCGCCCAAGCCAGGCGAAGTGTTTCGCAATCCCGATCTGGCGGCGAGCCTCCGCCTGATCACTAACTATGGCCGCGACGGCTACTACAAGGGACGCACCGCTGAAGCCATCGTTGCCATCTGCCGCGAGAAAGGCGGAGCGATGGCAATGGAAGATCTCGCCGCCTTCGAAGCCGAGTGGGTGACCCCGATCTCGACCGACTATCGCGGCTGGACGGTCTACGAAATACCGCCAAACACTCAGGGAATCGCCGCCCTGATGATGCTCAACCTGATGGAACAGTTCCCGATGGGCGACTACGGTTTCCACAGCGCCCGCTGCTTGCATGTGATGATCGAAGCCAAGAAGCTAGCCTATGCCGACATGCTGTGCTATACGGCCGATATGCGCATGGCGAAGGTGCCGGTGGAGGCGATGCTGAGCAAAAAGAACGCTAAGGAGCGCGCCAAACTGATCGGCGAGCGTGCCCTCGCCTCCGTGCAGCCCTCGCGCCTGGCGGGCGTGACGGACGGCAAGGGGAACGACACCATCTACATGACCGTGATCGACAAGGAAGGCGACATCGTTTCCCTCATCCAGAGTAACTACATGGGCTTCGGCTCCGGACTGGTCCCGCGGGGAACGGGCTTCATGCTGCAGAATCGCGGTTCGCTTTTTTCGCTCGACAAGAGCAGTCCCAACCTGCTGGCCGGGCACAAGCGACCGCTGCACACCATTATTCCGGGGTTCATGCGCAAGGGCGATGTGCGCATCGGCTTCGGCATCATGGGCGGCTGGAACCAGGCGCAGGCACACGCTCAGTTCGTGGCCAATATCGTTGATTACGGCATGAACCTGCAGCAGGCCCTGGAGGCCGGCCGCTTTACCAAGTCCACCTTCGACGGCTGCGACGTACAGATGGAAGAACTCGTGCCGCCAGCGGTCCGGGACGAACTTACGCGGATGGGGCATGAACTCCAGGTCAAGCCCGCCCGCACCAATACCTTTGGCTTCGGCCAGGCGGTGATGAGCGACGGCAGCGGCGTACACTTCGGAGCGAGCGACCCCCGCCATGACGGCGCGGCCATCCCGGAGCCGGGGCCGGTGTTCTCCGATGCCAAGCCGTAAGCGACACCAAGTTAAGCATGTCTTGGACCCAGCCGGGTTGGAGCTTCGCTTGACGTGTGATTTCCGGTGCACGTGTTTCTTTGCTACAATGCTTTCGCCGTTTGCAGCGTGAGGTTTTCTTCTTAAACAGCAACCCTGCCCGAGATTCGCCACTGTCTTCCCAGCGAGAACGGCAGATTCACTAGCGAGGATAAAGTGAAAAACATTTACGTGGGCAATTTGAAGTTCGATGCCACTGAAGACCAGGTGCGCGCACTGTTCGAGACTTACGGACAGGTTGACAGGGTTAGTATCGTGACCGACCGCGACACCGGACAGCCGCGAGGGTTCGCCTTCGTCGAGATGACTGACGACGAAGCGGCAGCCAAAGCGATGGAAGCGCTGAATGGAATGAGCCTGGGCGGTCGTAACCTGACCGTAAACGAGGCGCGGCCGAAAGAAGATCGCCCGAGGCGCGGCGGCGCGGGTGGCGGCCGAGGCGGAGGCTTCGGGCGCGGCGGTGCCGGCGGTGGCCGTTCCGGCGGCGGCGGTGGGCGCGACCGCTGGTAGTTCGAACCGTCGCATCGGTTTCCAAACACGAGCAAAGCCGCGAGCCAATCGCGGCTTTGTTTCATCTGAATGTTGCCAAGTCTTTGCCCGGTGGCTCCGCGCGACGGCTGTCGCGCTACTGTCTACTTCGCCAGCAATCGCGTGAATTGCCCTATATCCGCGATGTCTTCCATCCGCGAAATCATCTCGCCGATCTGGCGGGCGCGGGCGGGCGCAAGCACGTCTTGCGTCATCCTATCGAATTTTTTCTCCAGCATGATGCGGCTCACGGGGTTTTCGGGTGAACCCTTCGGGTAGGTAACGTCGCGAAAATGTTGTGATCCGTCCTTGAGGTCCACCGTGATAATCGAACGATAGAGATCGGGATAAGTCTGGTTCATTTCCTCGTCGCCAATGACTTCGATTCTCTCCGAAAGGGAGCGAATTCGCGCATCCGCCCTCTGGTCATGGACAATATCGTAGAAGTCCACGTGCCGCCGGTAGGCCGCCAGCGCCAGCACGTACTGGGCGCAGTGCGAGCGCAGGGGATTGTTGTCGATGACCTTGTATCCGTCGATCGGATAGCGCAAACTCATGCGGCTGATTTGATCCGGTTCAATGCGCTCGCCCTCCAGGATGTCCATGAATCCGTCGAGCGCCGGATGGATGAATGCGCAACAAGCATAGAGCTTGAAATACAGCTCCATCACTTTGAAGCGTTGGCCGAGATCCTTGAACAACTCGTCGGCATGCCACTCCCCGGTAAAGGCCTGCCCCAGAGAATACTTACTTTCGAAAATCGCAGGAGGTCCGCCGAATCCGCAGGACGCCAGATGGGCCGCAAAGGTTCCGTGCCGCGACGCCAGCCCCATGCTGAACGGACGCGAGTGTTCGCTAGGATCGTCAACCCAGGAGAGCAGACCGGATGTTTCCTGGCCGGCAAGACCGAAGGCGTGCAGCAGGGAATCGCCTCGCAAGCCGAAAAGCCGGGCGCTGGCCGCGAGTGAGCCAAAGGTTCCGGCGACGCAGGTTGGATGAAATCCGCGGGCGTAGAGCGCGGGGGCGCTCAGCGCGTAACTGACACGGCAGGCGGCATCGATCCCGACCACGATGGCCGCAAGCACGTCGCGCCCGGAGCTGTGCATCCGCTCGCCGACGGCGAATGCCGCCGGACCGACCACGGCAATGGCGTGCATGATGGCACCGGGGTGATGACTTTCAATATCGCAGTAGTAGCCGAAGGCGCCGTTCACCAGCGACGCGGTTACGCAGTTGGTGCGCAGAGAAGTTCCGAAGACCTGCGATTCGGGTGCTCCTCCGGTTTCCCGCACAAAGCGCTGGAGCACGGCCGCGATGTCGTACTTGGGGGAAGTGGCCGCCAGTAGCGCGCCGATCCCGTCATAGATCACATCTTTGGTGCGCTCGATCACCGGCGCGGGAATCTGCTCGTAGCGAAAGGATTCGACGAATTGGGCGAAACGGGCGGTTTGGTGGGAGAAAGTTGCAGTCGCGCTCATTGGGCAGCCTCCGTAGTGGCAGCTCTGGCTGAAGGCCCAAACGTACCCCCGTACACTTCGTTAGACGACGTTGCCGGGTTGATTGCTCATTCCGGCAACGCCGCGCATTCCAATTTACAATTACGCGCCCGCCGCCTGGCCGGTTTCATCCTTGCGTCCGATCATCTGGATCAGGCTGATGCCAACGGTCAGCACCAGCGAAACCGCCACGCCGGGAATGATGCCGCCGCCAAAGATCTTGAAAAGGTCCTTGTTCAGCTCGAACAACAGCACGGTGAACGATCCGCACAGCAGAGAAGCCCAGCACGCGTGCCTGGTTACATAGGTGCGGCCATTCTTTCGCCAGACGAGGCCGAGCATCAGCGGAACGAACAGCCCGCCGCCGACCGCCGCATAACCGAAAAGGATCGCCGAAACAACTGTTGGGAACGTCATCGCCACCCAAATGGCGCCGACGCCGAGCAGGAAGGTCAACCAGCGCGCCCAGGCCACCAATTCTTTGTCATCCGCGTTCTTGCGGATCAGGGGCTTGACGATGTCCATAGTCAGCATGGTGACGCCGGAATTTAAAAAGCCTGCCGAAACCGTCATGTCAGCGCCGATAATCGTCACCACCATCAAAGCGCCCAAAACCGGATTCAGCCAGTTGTTCAGCAGCCAGGGAAACGCCATGTCGGGGCGCGGCAGATTTGGGTTCAGCGACCGTGCGGCAATGCCCATCAGCACGCTGCAGGTGCACATCACGACACAGAAGATGCCTGAGCCGAGGAAGGCGTTCCTGGCGGTCGTGGGGGTCTTGCCGGCGAAGCAGCGCTGCCACCAGTGCTGGGCGGTGAACTGCCCGGTCATCGGTCCCAGCAGCAAGGACAAGGCCGCGAACCCTCCCAGGGACTTCATGCTCCATAGTTCCGGTTTGGTGGCCATGGCCGCGGCGTGAATGCCGCTGACGCCGTGCATGTAGTGGAAAATGGTGAAGAAGAAGGTAAACCCGACCGCGATACGGATAACGCCCTGGAGTAAGTCCGTCCAGGCAATCGCCCACATGCCGCCCATCATGGTGTAGGCAATCGCGGTCATCGCCGCCACCCAGATGCCAGTGGTGACATCCACCCCCATGCAGACGTTGAGGATGGTTCCGATGCCGATCGCCTGCGCGCCGGTAATGGCCACCATCGGGAAGCACATCAGGACGCCGCTCGCCGCGCGCAGCCATTTGTCATGGAACCATTGCTTCTCCATGAACTCATTGATCGTGGTATAGGAGAACTTGCCGATGAACCCCGCCAGCAATACCGCAAACAGAATCTTCGTGCCCTGTTCGCCGAGCATCATCCAGAGCTGGTTCAGACCGATCTGATACCCCTTTCCCATGTAGCCGAGAAAGTTCCCCACTCCCATCGCCGTCGCGAAGTTGACGAAGAACAGGATAATAATCGGCAGCTCTTTGTGGCTGATGAAGTAGTGCGACGCGCTCTGGCTGCTCTTGGCGGCGAGCCGGTAGCCGATATAGAGCTGTATCGGAATCAGAAACAACAGTATCCAAAGGGCGATTGAGCCAACGTGTGTAAGATGCATCCAGTTCTCCCTTTCCTCCTGCTCAGAGTCTCAACTTGTGCCTGCCTGGTCCGGCCGTATGTACCGGGCCTCCCGCAAAAGTGCTTGCCTTGCCGCCGCGCGGCTAATTCATCGTCGCCAGATGGTTGGCAAGAATTTCTCCAGTAATGGGCGCCAGCGCAATTCCGTCGCCTTCATGTCCGGCGGCCATCAGCAGACCGGGCAGAGCTTCGACCGGTCCCAGAATTGGCATGCCGTCCGGCGTGCGCGGCCGAAGTCCCGCGAATGTCCTCACCACGTTAAACCGGCCCAGCGCGGGCATCGAGGCATAAATATGCTCGGCAATTGCCGCAATCCCGTCCTGGGTCGTGTGCCGGTCGAAGCCGACGAATTCGCGTGTGCTGCCCAGCAGCAGACTGCCGCTCACCGTTTGCTCGACGATCAAGCCCACTCCAAGCCTGTGCTGGCGTTGTTCCCTGTTCAGCAGTTCAGGATGGTGCTTAGCCGTGAGGTAACAGGCGCAAAGCAGCAGATGGCGAACGGTCTTCGGCGGCAGCGATTCGGTAATCAGGATTTGCCCACGCCGGGGGATGATCGGCGGTTCATAGCCATACTTCTTGGTGAGCATCGGAGCCCACACCGCCGCCGCATTGACGACGAAGTCTCCGCGCACCGGCCCTTTGTCTGTCTGTACTCCTCGAACCCGGCCGCCTTCCACCAGAAGATCGGTCACATTGACTCCGACCCGAACCTCCGCCCCGAACCTGCGGGCCGCGCCTGCGAAGGCGCGAGTTACCAGGAAAGGATTGGTCTGCGCATCCGCGCCGCAGTAAGTAGCTCCCCAGAGATGTTCGCCCAGCAAGGGCTCGATTTCACGCGCCTGTTGGATGTCGAGCAGCTCCACCTTCAGTCCGGACTGGCGCTGTTGCTCCAGCGTGTGCCGCATCAGTTCCGCCTGCTCTTCGTTTTCAATCAGACACATGCCGCCCTTGGGGTCGTATTCCACGTCACAGCCAAGGTCGTCCTTTAGCTCGCAGTAAAGCGCGAGGCTTTTGATGGCCATCTCAAGATGGGGTCCGGGATTCTTGGTTTGCAGGAACAGGGTGCCGTCGCATGCGCCGGATGCTCCACTGGCAAGGCTCGACCGCTCCAGGACGGTGACCTTGAAGCCGCGCTTGGCGGCAAAATACGCGACCGAAGTGCCGATGATTCCTCCGCCGATGATGACCACTTCGGCACGGCTAAGCATGAGGTTCACCTCCGCGGGAGGTGGCGTGCGGCAGAAAGCCGCCGGCGAGTGAAATCCACATGCCCAATAGCATTCCCTGCGCTCCTCCGCTCCGACTCGCACCCGTACGGCTGGCGATTTGCAGCCTCGAAATAATGGAGCGAGCGGTCCGCATTTGGCGTCCTCAGGAAAGGACTTCCTGTATCTGTGGGTTTCCAAGAGGATAATTCCTGAATGGTCCGGTGTCCAGCATGAATCGTCATGAAATACCGTGATCGCAGCCATAAACAGAATTGGATAGCCGGCCGGAACTGATTTGCCGGTAAAGATAAACCCGGCCCGGCTCCGGATAGAGCGCTCATCGTCAGCCCCCGATTTCCAAGGAGCATTTTCAAGGAGGCAGTTTCAAGGAGTAAGATACGGGCCAGAACAGGATTTCAAGCAGGACACGATTTGCCAAAACCCAGCCGTGGCGCCGCTTCGCCCGGCTGCAATCTGAGAGCAGGGAGTGAAAAGTGAACAAACGCGAACGTTTCATGGCCGCCATCCAAGGCGGCCCCATCGACCGGCCGCCCTGTACCGCCTGGATCCACTTCGGCACCGACCGCCTGGGCGGCAGCGAACACGCGCTGCGCCATGCCCGTTTCGTGCGTGACAACGACTGGGATATCTGCAAGGTCGTCAACGACTTCCGCTATCCCGCGCCGGATGGCATGGAAACCCTGAACTCGGTGGATGATATCCGCCGCTTCGGCCGCGCGCCCATGAGCAGCGCCAACTTCGTCGAAGAACTGAAGTGCATTCGCCTGCTGCGCGCCGAGTTCGGGCCCGACATACCGATCATGATCACCGCCATGGACCCTTTTCAGCAGGTGCTCAGGAGGGTAGGCTACTCGCGGGCGTCATTGATCTTTGCCAATAAGGATGCGGCGCTCGCGATGCTAGATGGCGTCTGCGAAAGCATGTGCGAGTACATGCGGCTGGTTCGCGAGGCCGGGTGCGACGCGGTATTTTTCTCCATCAACAGCGCGATTTGTCCCCCGCATTCAAGGGGAGTGACCGAGGAGGTGGCCCGCACTTTCCTGCGCCCATTCGAAATCCGCATGCTGGAGGCGATGGCCGGCATGGTAAGAGTGCTTCACATCCACGGGACCTCGCTTGATGTGCGGCGGGTGTTGGACTACCCGATGGAGGCAGTGAGCGTCTCCGACCGGCTGCCGGGCAATCCGTCGCTCGGTGAGATGCGCGCGCTGACCGATAAATGCCTGATGGGCGGGGTGAACGAAACCGCCATCACCGATCGCTCGCTGCCGGAGATGCGGGAGGAAGTGTTCGACTGCGTTCGCCAGATTGGACGCGAAAAATTTATCCTGTCGCCCGGTTGCACCATTCCGACGCAGACTCCGTGGTATCTGCTCAGGGCCATCCGCGAAACCTGCGAAAAGCTGTAAGGGGCGGGTAGGAATGCAACTGTTTGCCGGAATCATGGCGGGACTCGTGGGAGTATACCTGCTGGTCAATGGGATATTTATGCTGGTTTCGCCACGTGCCTGGTTCCGGCTGCCGTACTGGATATCTGCTATCGGCTCGCTGAGGCAAGAAAAACACTCCGGCGGCTGGGGAGCAGTTAAAGTGCGGGCAGGCGGAGCGGCGATCATGGTGATTCTGGCGTGGGCGATTTATCAGACGTTTTTCGCGCGTCGGTGAGACGTACCAGCGATGCCTTTTGACATGCCCGGAGATTCCACATCATGAACGAGATAGACGATTCGGTTCCGCAGTTTCCGCCCAAAGACCCGGCCCAGCCGGATGATCGGCACGGCGCGGGCTTCAAGGTTGCCACGCGGCTGGTGCATGCCGGCAGCGATCCGGCGCGTTTTCATGGAGCGGTGAACCCACCGGTGTACCGGGCATCGACCATGGTCTCGCAGAATCTGGCCGAGCTGCAGCATAAGCGCAAGCTCCAGGTCAGCGGCGAGCGTTCCTATGGGTACGGACGATTCGGCACCCCGACGACCCATGCTTTCGAGGACGTGGTGGCGGAGTTGGAAGGCGGCTACCGCAGCCTGGTATTCCCGTCTGGTCTGGCGGCCTGCGCCTGCGCGCTGACCGCGTTCGTCAGTAAGGATGATCACATCCTTATACCCGAGAGCGCCTATTTCCCGTTGCGGAACTTTGCCCGCACCACGCTCGCGCGCTTCGGCGTGCAAGTCGAGTTTTACCAGCCATTGGATGTGGAAGGCACGATCACCCGCATGCGCGACAATACGCGCGTGCTCTATGTCGAATCGCCGGGATCGATCACTTTCGAGATCCAAGACATACCGGCGCTGGCCGCGGCGGCGCACCAGCGCGGCATCGTTGTGCTGATGGATAACACCTGGGCAACGCCGCTCTATTTCAAGCCGTTCGCGCATGGGGTTGACGTCTCGATCCAGGCGGGAACGAAGTACCTGGTTGGGCACTCGGATGCCTTTATGGGAGTCGTGACTGCCACCCGCGAGAGCTGGGAAAAAGTTCAGCAAGGCGCGCGTCAATTTGGCCAGATCGCCGGCGGCGATGATATTTACCTGGCACTGCGCGGCCTGCGCACCTTAGAGGTGCGTCTGGAGCGGCATTGGCGCACCGGACTTGAACTGGCGGAGTGGCTTGCGCGCCAGCCCCTGGTGCGGGAGGTACTGCATCCCGCGTTGCCTTCGAGCCCCGGCTACGCGCTCTGGAAGCGGGACTTCACCGGCGCGAGCGGCTTGTTCGCGTTCCGCCTGGCACCGCTGCCCGAGGAATCGTTCCCGGTTTTCTTCGACCACCTGGAGCTTTTCAGGCTGGGTTATTCCTGGGGAGGGTACGAAAGCCTGATCATGCTCTATCAGCCGCACGAGGTAGCCTTGGCTTCGCGCACGGGCGCGGAAGGCGCATTGGTTCGGGTTCACGCCGGACTCGAAGACGTAGATGACTTGCGCGCGGATTTGGAAGCGGCCTTCAGGCGGTTGGGGGCGTAAGAAAGTTTCAGAGTTTCAAAGTTTCGGGGCCTGCTGAAACCGAAACCTTGAAACCTGAGAAACCTTGAAACCTGAGAAACCTTGAAACTCGAAACCAATTTACTGCTTTGCTCCGGGCTGACTTACTAACTGCGGCTGCGCACCGCCTGACTCCTGCCTCAGGATAAGCAGCTTCGAACGGCCCTCTCGTCCTCCGGGCAGATCGACCATTCCAACCTGTCGCAAGTCCGACGCCCAGAAGAGAACGGATGTGAACAACGCCAGGATAATGGCCGTGAATTTGCGCATCAGTGAGACTCGCGGGGCAGTGCGGATTTCGCACGAATGAAAATCAATTGTCACCATTAATCTTCTACACCTGTGCGGCCCGAATGTATATCCCTGGCGCGAGGAAGCCATTTGGCCTCAGTGGGCCGCGGTCTGGTAAGCACTCTGCACAGTGGATGAGGCGCCGCAGCCGACCGTGCCAGGTTCAATCGCGGTGCCTTCTTCATAGTCGTTCCAGGTATCGATCATCAGGAACGGCAGCGGACGATCGGGCGGGTAATAGCGGCGGAACAAGCGCAGGGAGTCCTCGAAAGTGCGTCCACAGCGCGGAGCCATCCGGCGATTCTGGCTCCACGAAGCCCTCGAATCGTTGAATCCCGGCCACGCAGCCCCGACGGCCAGCTTATCGGGATACTGATTGTTCATGGTGACGTAGAAATGATCGAGGTATGCCCGGCCCCAGTTGCTGCCGTCGGGCTTCCATCCATCCTTGCCAGGGGAAACCCAGGCGTACAAACCATCGAAGGCGTCGGCAAACTTGGGGTTGGGGTCCTTGTAAATGAGTAGCGGCGGGTTTTGCCACTGGTCCACCGCGGAACGGACTTTGTTCCAGTTGGTGTGGCTTGCCTTCGGAAAAATAAAAATCACCGGACGACCCTGATAGCGCGAATAGGACCGGTTGGAGATTTGCGCCGTGGGCGACAGGTAATGGTCCCAGGCGTATTGCAGATCGCCCAGCACCGCGCCAGTCGAGTCTCCTGGATTGCTGTCGTCCTCGTCCAGCAGAGCCCGGCGCATGCATGTCGTCGCGCGCAGTTTCATTCTTGAAGATTAGATGACGAATCGGGCAGCAGCGTTGGATTGCGGCCAAGCCCCAGCCGGGCGTGGAACTTGCGGCAGATTTACAGGCTGAAAGAGTGGGCTCGGCATCCAAAAGACAGGTTGCTGGTTGCGGCCCTGTTTGAGCATATATGAAGAATCGATTCCGCAATCTTGTCCTGGCTCTGACTTCGCTCATCGTTTGCGGCCTGGGGTTTGCCCAGCAGACGCAAATTGTCGTCTTTCGCGATTTCAGCAACAACAACACCAGCGCGAACTCGACCGGGAACGGCCCATCGGGCGAACTGAATTTCCCTGAGCCCCGGCATTCGCGGGCAAATCCGGCGAATCCGTCTTTTTTTGCTATCTTTCAATTCCGTATTGCGGAATGCGGCAAACGCTGTACACTATTGCGTTAGTTTACATTTAGCTTTGTCGTAGAGAGTGCGAATTACCCCAAGATATCCGGTTCTGTGTTGTGGGTTCGGATTTGCCGGGGGCGTCGTGCGGATAGCGCTATCGCAGATTTACATGCCCATTCACCACCAGATTCCTTGTTCGAAGCGGCGCTTGGGTATTTCAATGTCTCGATCGGACAGTTATGGGCATCGCCGGGGGTTGCGTTAGGCCGGTGCGTGCAAATACGGTCCGAGGCCCCGGCAAGTATGTTCCGCAACGTCGGGTCGGCGATGGCGCCGCGCGGCGAAGGCGGGGTACGTTGTGGCGGCAGGTTGCATTGGTTATGGAACCGAGGCCGGAAGAAGGTCACGGTTCAATGAGCGATTCAAGTACGCGGGCGGCATTTTGCCCGCCGTGGAAGGTGTTTTACGAGGCCGAGGCCTCGCATCCCAATGCCAATTCGTGTCTTGCCATTTTTTTCTTTCGGTAGACTCGAAAAACTTGGTATAAGGGTAAATCCTATCTTTGAGGAGTCAAGGACATGCGCGCATTCAAGGCAGTTGGTTTCACAGTTTTGGTCGCAACCCTCGTTCTGGCGATGACGTTTCTGACCGGTTGCCAGAGCGGTGGCGACACGCTTAAAATCGGCATCTTAGCCCCGTTGTCGGGCCCGGTGCCGACCTTTGGGGTCATGACTCGTGACGCCGCCCTGCTGGCAATCGAGGAATGGAACGCCAAGGGTGGCGTTTTAAGCAAGAAGATTGTTCCCATCGTCGAAGACAGCCAGTGCACGCCGGACCCGGCCGTCAACGCCGCCAACAAACTAATCGATCAGGACAAGGTTCATTACCTGATTGGCGAGATCTGCTCCAAGGCGTCAATCCCGGTATCCGAGATTGCCAACGCCAAGAAGGTCATTCAGATCAGCACCGCTTCCACCAACCCTGCCGTGACCGTGACCAAGGACGGCAAGACAAAGGACTACATCTACCGTGCGTGCTTCATCGATCCGTTCCAGGGCACGGTGGCCGCCAAGTTCGCTCTTAACACGCTGAAGGCCAAGACGGCTTTCATTATGCTGGACCAGGCAAATGACTACGTAAAGGGTCTGGCCGAGTACTTCGAAAAATCGTTTACGGCTGGCGGCGGCAAGGTCGTCGGCAAGGAAACCTACACTTCCAAGGACACGGATTTCTCCGCCATTCTGGCTAAGGTCGCCGCGGCCAAGCCGGACATGATCTATCTACCCGACTACTACAACGTCGTCAACCTGGCTGCCAAGCAAGCCAGGGAAAAGGGCATCAAAGCCCCCTTCATGGGCGGCGATGGATGGGATTCTTCCGATCTGGATCTGAAGGCTGTGGACGGTGGATTCTTCACCAATCACTATTTTGCCAAGGACCCGCGGCCGGAAGTTCAGAACTTTGTAAAGGCCTTCGGCGCCAAGTACAAGGATGACAAAGGTCAGCCCAAGGTTCCGGATGCTCTGGCCGCTTTGGCTTATGACGCCACGAATCTGATGCTGACGGCGATCAAAGACGCCGGCGCGGACGATACGGACAAAGTGAAGGACGCCCTGAATAAGATCAGCTTCAACGCCGTCTCGGGTAAGATTACCTTTGACGCGCAGCATAACCCGGTGAAGTCCGCCACGATCCTGGCTGTCAAGAACAACCAGGTCGTATTTGACTCGATCGTGAACCCGTAATTGCTGTTTTCTCGATGAATATCCGAGGCGAGGTTGTTTCCTGTGGTCTCGCCTCGGGTGCTTATCGCAGGTCTCGACGCTTGAATCTGCCTGGAGGCAATCACTCGAATGGAAGTCTCACCCTCCGCTCGGAAAGGCGCCCCGCGTGCCCGACGACCCGGTAAGCGCCTGGCTTGGATTGGCCAAGGACTGCTGCTGCTGATCGCCGTGGCTGCCGTTGTTCTTTTGGCCCACGATTTCACCCAAGATCCTTCCTTGTTCATTCAGATCATTATCAGCGGCCTGCAGTTGGGGTTTGTCTATGCTCTGATCGCACTTGGCTACACGATGGTCTACGGCATCGTCAGGCTGATTAACTTCGCTCACGGCGATGTTTTTATGGTGGGCTCTTTTGTCAGCTTCTACGCCGTTACTCGATTTCAGCTCCACGTCTGGCCGTCGGCGTTTTTTCCTGGAATGCCGCACATGTGGGTGGTGGTCATCGGATCGCTCAGCGTAACCCTGCTTTCGATGCTGGTTTGCGCGGTGATGGCGGTCGTCATAGAACGCACGGCTTACAAGCCACTGCGCGACGGTCCGCGCATTGCCGCTCTGATCACGGCCATCGGGGTTTCCTTCTTTCTGGAATTCTTCGGCGCCTTAAGTTTCGTCTTTTCCCCACGCTTCATCCCCTACCAGCGTCCTTTTGATGTGGTGACCTGGTACTTCAACAAGGGCTTTCACCGGGTGCATGCGGCGCAGTCGCTGCCGGATAACAGCATTACGTTCTCAAACATCTTTCTTCTAATCATTGGCGCCTCCATCCTCGTGCAAATACTCCTTCAGATTCTGGTGCGCCACACGAAGCTTGGCAAGGCCATGCGGGCAGCGTCTTTCGACAAACCGACGGCGCGGCTGATGGGTATCAACGTCGATCAGGTGATTTCATTTACGTTCGCGGTCGGCGCGGCTTTCGCCGGGCTGGGTGGTGTCTTGTACGCTATTGCTTACTCATCGATCTGGACTCAACTTGGCATTCTGCCCGGCCTAAAGGCCTTCGTGGCGGCTGTCTTGGGCGGCATCGGCAGCATTCCCGGAGCGTTCGTAGGCGCGCTCATTATGGGGCAAGCCGAGGCGTTGACGATGGGCTACATCTCCACACCTATGCGGGACGCGGTGGCCTTTGCCATTCTGATCCTGGTCCTGCTGGTGCGCCCGACCGGTATCTTCGGGGAGCCTGAAAAGGAGAAGGCGTAGCCCATGGACATTAATTTCGCCTTTATCGCAATCAGCATATTCAAAATCGTAGGGATTCTGGCCTGGGTATACGGCGTAGTTACCGCGCTTGGCCATCCCTCCCGCTGGATCAAGCTGGCCGGAATCGTCGGGGGGTTTGCCATCGTGCAGATAGCCATTTCGGTTCCGATCGGCGGCGCCCCGATTTTCAGTGACTTCGACAGCGGACTTTTGTTTCAGGGCTGCGCAATGGCCATGGTTGTGCTGGGCCTAAACCTGATCTACGGTTTCAACGGCCAATTTAGCCTTGGCCAGTGGGCCTTCTACGGCATTGGCGCCTATACAGCGGCAGACATCACTTATCGCTGGACGAACGGTGACGCCAAGGGGCTCGTGGTTGTGGGCGTGGGTTGCACGCTGGGCGCCATCATGATTCTTGGGATCCAGAGCTACCTGGGGAAATACCAGGGGGTGCCGGTGCTTTCGGCTTTCACCCTTTATGTGCTTGGAAGCATTGTGGTTGGGTTCATTGCAGTCATGGTCGGCCATTGGGTTAACCCGCTTGTGTCGCCGTTTCTCGGATCGGACACCGCACCTGGATTTTTGGCGCGCGGGCTGCCTCTCCAGTTGGTGTACCTTCTCGCCGTGCTCTTGGCCGGAGTCTTCGCCGCCGAGGTGAGCTTCCTTTTTGGCCTTCCGGTTCTCAGCCTGGGCAGCGACTACTTCGGAATCGCAACCTTGGGGTTCACCATCGTGGTGAACACCTTGATGATCAACTCGGACACGATCCTCCCGTTCCCCGAAATGAAGGGTGGACGAGGTATGATCGGCATTCCAAAGCTTACCACCTGGTTCTGGGCGTTCTCGTTGCTCATAGCGATTCTTGTCGTCATGCGCAATATGATTCATTCGAGCACCGGACGCGCCATTATGTCGGTGCGTGAAGACGAGACCGCTTCCAAGGTGATGGGCATTGAGATAGCCAATTACAAACTCCTGTCATTTGTCGTCGGCAGCCTTTTCGCAGGAATCGGCGGCGGCGTTTATGCTCATTTCATCGGATTTCTCAGCCCCGGAACATTCGATTTCCTGGTGAGTTTCAATCCCTTGATCATCGTCGTTTTCGGCGGGCTGGGGAGTATGACCGGAACTCTGGCTGCCTGCTTCGCCTGGATCTTTTTCCTGGAGGGCTTGCTGCGAGTGCTGCTGGGCCAGATGGGAACCGAAGCTCCGACCTGGCGCTTTGTCTTGTATCCGATTGCCCTGCTTTTGCTCATGCTGCTGCGGCCCAAGGGCCTCCTTGGCACTGTGGAGTGGGGCTTCCTCAAGGCGCCTCAAGTTCCGGAACGTAAGCGTGAGCCGGTGAAGGCCGAGTCCCGAATCGCTGAAACCGGGGAAAAGCTCGGCGTGGATCAGACGGGATAACCGGGACCGGCAAAGGGTACCGTCGTCGGTTCGTGCGGCGGGTCCTTCCCTAGCGTTGGAGCGAGCAGGAATACACCCTCAGGATTCCCGCGCTTTTCCGGCTTGCGGAGATCCACTTTGGAGCATTGGAAATGCCGGCTGAAGCAACATCCAGTTTGCCTGAACCTCTTTTAGAGATTCAAAAGCTGACGAAATTGTTCGGTGGCCTGCGAGCCGTCAACGATCTCACCATGACCGTACGGCTAGGCGAGTTAGCGGGGCTGATCGGTCCAAACGGTGCAGGGAAAACGACCGTTTTCAACATGATCAGCGGCCTCTATGTCCCGAGCAGCGGTGATATACGGTTGCAAGGGATCAGTACCGTTGGGATGCAGTCTTTCGAAGTCACCCGGCTAGGCATCGGCCGCACGTTCCAGAACATCCGTCTGTTTCCCAATCTGACGGTGCTGGACAACGTGCGTATCGCCTACCACCCGCACGTGGGATACAACCTCTTTGACGGTATTCTGCGAACCCGTCGTTTCGAAACAGGCGAGAAGGAGATGACGGAGCGGGCGCAGGATTTTCTGGCCATCTTCGGGCTGGAGCGAATCCAGAACGAGTTGGCTTGCAACCTGCCTTACGGCCAGCAGCGGCGGGTGGAAATTGCGCGCGCCCTGGCTTCGGATCCGCGCCTCCTGTTGCTTGACGAGCCCGCGGCGGGAATGAATCCCTCCGAGATCGTCAATTTGATGGAACTGATTCACTTTATCCGGGACCGCTTCAAGTTGACCATCCTTTTGATCGAACACCAAATGCGGGTCGTGATGGGCATCTGCGAGCACATCACGGTGATGGACTTCGGTGAGGTCATCGCGCGGGGAAACCCGAAGGAGATTCAAGAGAACCCGAAGGTCATCGAGGCCTATCTAGGCAAGGGAGCCGCCAGTGCTACTTGATGTGAAGGATCTGAACGTCTATTACGGCGCCATTCACGCGCTTCAGGGCATCTCCTTTACCGTCAGTGAGGGGGAGATCGTTACTCTCATCGGCGCCAACGGAGCCGGCAAGTCTACCACCTTGCGCACCATCTCCGGTCTGCTTCGTCCCCGCCACGGCACCGTCGTTTTCAAAGACGAGGACATCACCATGGTGCCGGCGGAGCAAATCGTCCGGCGCGGTATTGTGCAAGTCCCCGAGGGCCGCAAGATTTTTGCCCCCATGACCGTGCGTGAGAACCTGGATATGGGCGCTTATACGCGCACCGACCAGGCGGAAATCCAGCAGAGCATGGAACGTGCGTTCGCCAGCTTTCCACGTCTTAAGGAACGCCTCGACCAACTTGGCGGGACCCTATCGGGTGGTGAGCAGCAGATGCTGGCCATGGCCCGGGCCTTGATGAGCCGGCCCGTTCTCCTGCTCATGGACGAGCCGTCGATGGGTCTCAGTCCCATCATGACCGAGGAGATTTTCCGCATCATTAAAGAAATCAACGCCCAGGGAACCAGCATTCTGCTGGTCGAGCAGAATGCTCTCATGGCTTTGCAGATCGCCAACCGGGCTTACGTGCTCGAGACGGGCAACATTGTCCTGGAAGGCTCGGCCAAAGAACTGCGCGAGAGCGCGCGTGTGCGGGAGGCCTATCTCGGGCATTGAGGGCCAGACTGCTTGAAAGTCATCCTGAAATGAAATGCCGTTCCGGAGGTGTTCCGGGGAACGGCATTTTTGCGGATGGGGATCGCCTAGCGAATCATTGCGATGCGAACTCCCGGTAGTTCGAGGTAGTAAAGCAGGAAGCCCGAGGCGGCCATCGATATGCATGAAAGAGAGATGTAGGGGCCGTTGAGCGCCATTTCGCCATTGACGATATGGGTGGCGTGCGGCCAAAGCATCATCAGGCGGCTGATGACGTTGAACCCATGAGAGAACGTGATCAGGAGCCAGGGCCATATTTCGGTGCTGCGCCGCACAATCAGTTGCAGGTCGGCCGGTACCATCATGATGAGAAGCAGAACAGGCAGCCACCACTCCTGAGAAGTCGGGGCAAACGATGCTGCCGGAAACAATATGATCGGGATCAATTGAACAATCAAAACGACAACAATGACCCTGCGACTGGCGGTCGTTCGCTGCGACATGATAGGGCTCTCCTCAGGTGCGTTCCAATCAAGTTATAAAGTTCTCTGTGTCCGGCTGTCAAGCACTGTTGGAGCGTATTTGAGCAGATTCTTGAAGTGATATCTTCCAGCATGGGCGAAGCGGCCACGGGTATTGGGGGGCGCGGGCGTTCGGGCGAAAGTTTGGCGGCGCTGCCCGCGAATGTCACTAAGCGGCGTGACCGGCATCACTGCCGTGGCGCGTCCCGGAGTAACAATCCATTATTCGATATTTGTGTTGCAACCGTACTTCCTCGAAATCAGATTCTAGTCTAATCTTATCTGGCTAGAACCTGCAGTCGCGATGCGCGGACACGAACCTCTACCAGGGGAAAAGGAGACTGTGTGAAAAAAGGTTTTTTGTTGATTGGGATGTTATGCCTGTGGACGTATGCCGCTTTTGCTGCGGACACAATCAAGATCGGACTGCTTGCGCCTATCACGGGGTCCTACGCTAGTGAGGGCCAGGGAATGAAACAGGTCGTCGAGCTACTGGCGGCAGATGTAAATGCCAAGGGCGGCATTCAGGGGAAAAAGATCACCATCGTTACCGAAGACGACGGGAGCGATCCCCGCACCGCGGCTCTGGCGGCGAACAAGCTGATTTCGCAGGGCGTGGTTGCAGTGATCGGCACCTACGGCTCTTCGGTGACGGAGCCGACGCAGGGCATTTTTGACGAGTCCGGGATTGTACAGATTGCCAACGGCTCAACCGCTATACGCCTGTCGGAAAAAGGATTGAAGGCGTTCTTCCGTACCTGCCCTCGCGACGATGAGCAGGCGAAGGTCGCGGCTCAAGCCATCTCGAAGCTGGGATACAAGAAAGTAGCCATCCTCCACGACAATTCAACTTATGCCAAGGGCTTGGCCGAGGAGACCAGGGGCATATTACAGAAAGCGCCGGGCACCCAGATTGTGTTCTTCGACGCTCTCACCCCAGGCGAGCGCGACTATAGCACGATTCTGACCAAGCTGAAGCAGGCTAACCCCCAGGTGGTGTTCTTTACCGGCTACTATAATGAGGCCGGCCTGCTGCTGCGGCAGAAGAAAGAGATGGGCTTCAACGTTCCGTTCATCGGCGGTGATGCCACCAACAACACTGACCTGGTCAAGATCGCGGGCGGACCGGCTGCCACCGGCTTTTATTTCGTAAGTGCGCCTCTGCCGCAGGATTTGCCAAGCGCCAAGGCCTTCATCGACGAGTTCAAGAAGAAATACGGTGCGCCTCCATTTTCCATTTACTCGGTTCTGGCGGGTGACGGTTTTAACGTGATTGTCGCTGCGCTGAACGGCACCAAAGGCGGGAATTCGGCGCAGATCGCCGCTTATCTGCATAACAATTTGAAGAATTACAAGGGGCTGACAGGGACCATAACCTTCAATGCCAAGGGTGATCGCGTGGCGGGTGGTTATCGCCTCTATAAAGTCGACGACAAAGGCGGCTTTATTCTGCAGCCGTAACCCCGGCTTGCATGGATACGCCGGGACCTTCCGGCGTATTCCGTGCGAGGGTTTACGATTAACGGGCCAAAGGAATTTGCAGTCAGTAGTTATGTTTGGGCATTCATCAAAGGTTCAGAGGTCGAAGACCGTATTGAATGATGCCAGGATGCCCCGCCAGCCGTACATCCGCCATCTTCAGCATCCCATATTTTTTTTCGCGGGTTCCGTTCTGCGCCCGGATGGCAGGCTTATCTCTCCTCGTGTCAGGCTAATCAACGGAGTGCCCGCACTCGGAGCCGGAAGGCCGAGAGCATTCATATCTGTCATATCTGTCGAGGGCGTTGAGCGAAGCCCTCTGAGGAGCAAACATGCTTAGAGCGTTGTTCATCGGGCTGTCGGAGAATCAGTCTTTGCGTCGCTTTGCCGAGAGCTCTCCGTTAGGACTCAAGATGTCTCGCAGATTTGTCGCCGGAACGACGGTCGAAGAGCTGATCAAGGCAACGGAGGCGCTCACCAGGCTCGGAATCCGTGTCAGCGTTGATAACCTGGGCGAAAACGTCACCAATCGCGAAGAGGCATTGGAGAGTGCCAAGCTTTATCACCAGCTACTGGACGAGTTCGGCCGCCGTGAAGTCGATGTCAATGTGAGCCTCAAGCTGACCCACATGGGGCTTGATGTCAACGAGAACCTCGCCCGGCAAGTGGTATGCGAGCTGGTCCAGCACGCGGCGCGAATCCGGAACTTCATCCGGGTGGATATGGAAGGATCGGCTTACACCCAGCGCACGCTCGATTTCGTGCGCGAACTGCATCGCCAACCCGGTTGTCGAGGCCGCGTCGGCACCGTCTTGCAGGCTTACATGCGCCGCACCATGGACGATGCCAAGCTCCTGGTTTCCGAGGGCATTCGCATCCGCTTGTGCAAGGGCGCTTACAAGGAGCCGCCGGAGGTCGCATTCCAGGCGAAGTCCGAAGTGGACGCAAATTACCTCAGGGCGGCCCAGTACCTGCTCAAGAGCGGCGTTTTCCATGGCATGGCAACTCATGATCAGGCGATTATCACGGAAATCAAGAACTGGGCGAAAGCCGAAGGCATCGCCCCCTCCGCGTTTGAGTTTCAGATGCTGCACGGAATCCGGCGGGACTTGCAGGAGGAACTGGCGCGAGAGGGATGGGGGGTTCGGGTTTACATTCCCTTCGGCACCGAATGGTATCCGTACTTCATGCGCAGGCTTGCCGAGCGCCCGGCCAACGTCTGGTTTATTACCAAGAACCTGCTGCGGAGATAAAGCTCTTGCGGATGAGCGGCAGCCAGCAAGCTGCCGCGTAAGATCATCGCCGGGCTAGCGCTGTTCCCGAGTTGGTGTATCCCTGTCCAGTTGTCATGTTGAGCAATGCGAAATATCCCAGCACGGTCGTGTATCCGTCCCATGCGGCGCGCCTGAAGGCGTGCCCCTTCAAAGAACCCGGGTACAGCAACTGTAGTACAGCCCTCAAGCCGAGTAAGTGCCCGCCCCTTACTCCAGGGCCTGATGGCCTGGCGCCACCAAACCTTCCTGAGGCGATCAGAGGCAAGAAAAACGCGGTGGGCATGTACCCACCGCGTGAGAGTATCTCGACCGTCCCGAAAGGTACGGGAGGAGACGTTACTACTTAAACCACTGCAGAGCGATCTGCGGGGCAATGTAGGAAGTGTTGTTAGTGCCAGCCACGGTGATTTCAACACCGAAGATGATGCCGGTGTTGTCGGTGAAGTTGTATTCCAGGGCCGGGTCAATGGCGAATAACATCGGGGTCTTGAGGGTACCTGTGGTAGTGTTACAGACATTACCAACGCAGGTCACGCCAGTCACGCCCGTTTCCTTCGTGCCATTCCACTTTTGCTGTCCGCCGTAGTTGCCGATGACAAAGTCCCACGCCGGTACCCATTTCTTGGTCAAGCTATATTCAAAACCGATCTGGGTCTTCGCATAGGTACCCTTTTCATATTTACAGGTGGCAGCCCCGGTGCAAAGCGAGCTGTCGCTAACGGAAACATCCTTGGATTTCGGGAACCAAATGTCTTCACTGGCGCGGATACGGAGAATGCGGCCGTTCGGCATCCAGAATGGACGAATGGCCCAGAAGCCTACGCCGGGAGTCCACAGAGTGTGATCGTTCCTTCCGGTCGGAACGTTGACCTCGGGGACGACCGAGAAGGTGGGCCAAGGTTGACCCTGCTTGTAGCCGTGCAGCTTGTAAGGCAAACGGATTCTGGTCAGGAAATCGTTGACGCCCTCGAGGGTGTTCCCGTTGGCGGCACCACTATAGGGAGTCCCGTTGACAACGGTACCAGCGGGAGCCACGATGTTCGAACCGCCCTGTTGGCCGCCGAAATCGGTCAGAATCTGGACGTTAAGTTTGTTGGTGAGGCCGTACGTCATCAGGGTTTCCAACTGGTAGGCGTTGTCATAGCCGCACTGGATGCCGGTCGCGCAGCCCTTAATGCTGTTGGCCCCGTACTTGGTGCCGCTGTTGCCGTAAGAGCCGTTGTCCTGCTCGGCTACGAAATATGTTTCAACATACCAGTGGTTTTTCGGAATGGTATTGGCACTTGGTGTCTGAAGTGGACCAGTCCACCAGGCATCGCCCAACGATTGGCGATCGGCGCCGAATGCCGGTGTAAGAGCTACCAGCGCAAGCGCCAGTAGTAATGCCGCAAAAATTTTTCCCCTGATAGCCATTTAAGTTTACTACCCCCTTGTTAACAAGTTTTTGGGATTTGAGTTAGTTTCGTATTCCAGCTCACGTTTCGTCGGTGAGCAAAGTCACTGAATTGCGTGACAAATACGAATTGACATACCCCGTTCACCTGGGTGGCGGGGTCGTTTTTGTGCATGCAGTAGCATAGCATGACTAGTAGAGATTCAGCACGAGTATTCTGCCGGAATCGACACCGACGCGAAAAAAATAATCTGCCGGGTAAATCTAAGGGAAATTCCTCATTTTGACGGCCAAGCGGGCCAGTCTAGCAGGCTGTCCCGGAAGTTCGCGAAATATCTCTTGGAGTGTCATTCTGAACGAGCGCAGGGAGTGAAGTTGAGGCGTTGAGGCGGCGTCTGAGCCGCCTGCCGAAATCCTGAGCGAAGCGAAGGAACCCGGAATCCCGGCACGGCATGGGACCAAGGTGCAGCCGAAGAATTTTTACCAAATCTCGAAGCAATGCGATGAAGGATAGTCCCAAGGGACCCTTCGCTACTCCACCCCAACAACGGCAAAAGCGGCCGTTGCCGGGGACCCCGTCTACGCTTAGGGTGACATACTCGGGAATGTCATGTATTTCCAGGACAGCCTGCTAGACAGGACAGCCTGCTAAAGATGATGCCCGCCCGTGCCCTCGCCTTTTTTCCCACCGAAGGCGCGTCGTACAATCGGGGCACGGAGGGCGCGTGGACAGCACGGCCACGGCGTTACTCGAAGCATTGCAGGAAGCGGGAGTTTCCTATCTGTTTGCCAATTTCGGCAGCGATCATCCGCCTATTATCGAGAGCATAGCCGAGGCACGCGCCACCGGACGCCGGATTCCGGCGGTGGTTACCTGCCCCAACGAAATGGTGGCTCTAAGCGCGGCTCAGGGCTACGCTCAGCTCACGGGACGCGGACAGGCGGTGCTGGTACACGTCGATGTGGGGACGCAAACCACGGCGGGCGCGCTGCATAATGCGTCCAGGTGCCGGGTTCCGGTCTTGATTTTTTCCGGGGCGGTGCCGTTCACCCAGCAGGGAGAACTGCCGGGAAGCCGCAATGAGTTTATCCATTGGCTGCAAGATGTTTTCGACCAGCGCGGAATCGTGCGCGGTTACGTCAAGTACGACAATGAAATTCGCAGCGGACGCAATCTCAAGCAAATCATCCGCCGGGCCATGCAAATCGCGCACAGCGATCCTCAAGGCCCCGTGTATCTGATGGCGGCGCGCGAGGTGCTGGAGGAAAAGGTTCCGCCCGCGGCGGCCGATTCAGCGGCGTGGCCGGCAGTTGCGCCTTGCGCCATGCCCGCGTCCAGTGTCGATGCTCTAGTGGGGGATTTGCTGGCGGCGAACCATCCCCTGGTAGTCACCTCTTATCTCGGGCGCAATCCGGCAGCCGTCGAAGAACTGGTACGGCTGTGCCGCCGGCTTGCCATCGGCGTCTTCGAATCGGTGCCGAACTACGTGAACTTTCCCGCCGACAACGTGCTCTATCAGGGAAGCCAGTGGAATGAGCAGCGCCAGCATCCGGCGCTTGCCGAGGCGGACTGCGTCCTCGTTATCGACAGCGATATACCTTGGATTCCCTCGGTCAACCGCCCGGCGAGTGGCGCCCGCATCCATCACATCGATGTCGATCCGCTGAAAGAAAAAATGCCGCTCTGGTCGATTCCGGCAAAGAATGTCTGCCGCGCCGATGCAGCGACCGCCCTGCGCCAAGTCAACGATTGCCTGGATACGGTTCGTTTCGACGGACCGGCCATTGAGCAGAGAAGGGCGCACTACGCCGCCCTGCACGCGGCGCGCGAGGAGGTTCTGCGCCAGCGCGAGCGTCAGCCGTCCGACGTCATTACTCCGGAATTCCTGACGGCTTGTGTCCGCGAGCATCTGGATGGGGAGACGCTGGTGTTGAATGAGGCCATCACCAGCTATAACGTGGTCACTGAACATCTGTGCGCCACCCATCCCGGCACGGTCTTTGGCAGCGGAGCGTCGTCGCTCGGATGGAACGGCGGCGCCGCCATCGGCATGAAGCTTGCTCGCCCGGAAAAAACCGTGGTGTGCCTCACCGGAGACGGGTCATATTTGTTTTCCGTGCCGGCGACGGTCCACTGGATGGCACGGCGTTATCGCACGCCTTTTTTGCAAGTCGTGTACAACAATCGCGGCTGGCGGGCTCCGAAGCTCTCGGCCCTGGCGATTCATCCGGAGGGCTATGCCAGCCACGCAGACGACCTCGATGTCAGTTTCGATCCGCCCGCCGACTACGCGGGAATTGCGGCTGCCGCAGGCGGAGCCTTCGCGCAAACCGTTCGCGATCCCGGCGAATTGGACGATGCCGTGCGGAATGCTCTCAAGGTGGTTCGCGAAGAGGGCCGCTGCGCCGTGCTGGACGTGTGGCTGGCCCACTTGTAAGCGCCATCCATTTTCGGCCAAGATTTAGTCATTTACTTCAATTCCATATTGACGGTAACTTACTTTCCCAAACGTACAACTAAGGAGTTTCATCGGTAACGTTACCGAGATGTTACGGATGGCATCTTCCAAGAAAAGTCATTTAAGTGGAAAACATATTTAAGAGTTCAGCAACCAGGGCTCTTGTATTCCCGGCAGCTAATGCCCTGAAGGTCAGTCTGGGAAACAGAATCGATAACTCAGGGTATTGCGTAGACCAGTAGAAATGGAGTGCAACGTGCCCACAGACACCCCCGATGACGTCGCTAATTTGTGTAATGTAGCCGAGTTGGATACGACGCATTACAAGATTTTCTCTCCGGTGCGCCGGCGGCAAAACTTCGCTCCGGCGGAGGTTGAGACGAATCCGCTGGCATCTGATTTCAATTCGTCAAGGAGGCTGATTGTTGAAGTGGAGCCGGAGACGGCGGGCGAAGTTCCATCCAAGTTCGCGCCGGAGATGTCGTCGCGCTGGACCGTGCTGCGCTCGGCCAATGAAGTGAACCTCAACAACGGAGTCGATGATTATCGGGTAGTCGCCGAGGAGATTCATGTTCCCACCCTGTCCGTATTTTCGACGGCGGGCGGAGCCGGGAAAACGTCCATCGTCGCCGCGCTTGCCCGGGCATTGTCGCGTTCGGGACAGCGCATGTTGATGGTGCACGGCATGGAGGAGTACACCCTGCCGCTTCATTTCGGCGGACAAGCTGGGAAACCCGGCCGGTTGCGCACGTTCTTTCCGCCAAGCCGCAGGGAAGGGCAGATTAGTGTTTTGTCGCACGATTTCGATGTGGCTCCGCACGGCGTCGAAATCGACGGCTGGTTGCAGCGCGAGGTCGCATCGGTCCAGGGCGAAGCTGACCGGGTTCTGGTGGAAATCGGGAGGCTAAATGGCGAAGAAAGGCATTTTCTGGGGCTTTCCCACGCCACCTTGGCGATTCTGGTGCCCGATGTGCGCTGTCTGCTAAGCGTGGCAAAGCTGAAGAAAGCGCTCGATCAGCAGAACGAGTCGGAATTTCGCAAGGTAAATCCTTATTTCGTATTGAACAAGTTCGATTCAAACTCCGCTTTCCACAATGAGATTCGCGACCAGTTGCGCAAGCAATTGGGCGCCAAGCTCCTGCCATTCACGATTCGCCGCAGTGATTTGGTTTCCGAGGCGCTGGCGTCGGGCATGACTGTATTGGATTATGCTCCGAAATCGGCAATTGTAGACGATTTGATGCGGCTGGCCGCTTGGGCCGGCGAGATCGGGAACGTTCGAGAAATCCCTGTAGCCAAGAGTGTCACTAAGACAAACTCCGGCATCGCTGTAATTTAGTAACAGATGTTGGGTCAAGTCCATTCCGAGGATGCAAAAAAGACTCGGCGCGCCAGACGTGTAGGGCTGGCCGTCGCCACGATTCTTGCGCTCGTGGTGGTGGTGTTCATTATCGTATTACCGCTAGGCTGGTTGGAGCAGGCGGTGGTTGCGGTCGGCCTGCTGGCGATCTGCATCTGGCTGCATCGTCGCTCGCGCGATCACTACACCACGCTGATCATGATCTGCCTATCGGTCCTGGCGACCGCCCGTTACGCGGTGTTCCGCATTGAGCAGTCGGTCGAGGGTCTGATGACGCAGGGCCGTATCCGGCATCTCGATATCATTTGCGTTTTGCTGGTGCTGGGCGCCGAGACCTACGCCTTTATGACGCTGTTTCTCGGCCACTTCCAAACCTGCCGCCCCTTGCGCAGGCGTCCGGCCCCTCTGCCGCAAGATGACCGCGAATGGCCCAAGGTCGATGTTTACGTGCCCACCTACAACGAGCCGTTGCAGGTGGTGCGTCCGACGGTGCTGGCGGCTCTGAATATGGATTGGCCGGCGGATCGCTTCAACGTCTACATTCTGGACGACGGGCGAAGAGAAGAATTCCGGGACTTCGCCGCCTCAGTCGGAGCCGGCTACGTCATCCGCGAGAAGCACAGTCACGCCAAGGCTGGCAACATCAATCACGCGCTGACCACAACGGCCGGCGAATTCATCGCGGTCTTCGATTCTGACCACATCCCCACGCGCTCCTTCCTGCAGATCACCATGGGCTGGTTCCTGAAGGACAAGAGGCTGGGGATGCTGCAAACGCCGCATCATTTCTATTCTCCCGATCCGTTTGAGCGCAATTTGCAGGAATTCCGCAAGATGCCGAACGAGGGAGAGCTGTTCTACGGCATCGTGCAGGACGGCAACGACCTCTGGAATGCCACGTTTTTCTGCGGCTCCTGCGCGGTGCTGCGGCGTACGGCGCTGGAGGAAATCGGCGGGGTAGCCGTCGAGACCGTAACCGAGGATGCCCATACAGCCCTGCGCCTGCAAGTGCGCAAATGGAACACCGCCTACATTAATATTCCGCAGGCCGCCGGATTGGCGACGGAAAGTCTCTCGGGTCACATTGGGCAGCGCATTCGCTGGGCGCGGGGAATGATCCAGATCCTGCGGACCGACAACCCGCTATTCAAGCGCACGCTCAGTCTGCCGCAGCGGCTATGCTACTTCAACGCGATGGCGCATTTTCTGTTTGCGTTGCCGCGCCTGATCTTCCTGGTTGCGCCGCTGATGTATCTGCTGTTCGGTCTGGTGAACATTTATGGATACTGGGTTACGATTTTCGCCTACGCCGCGCCGCACATGGTGCTGGCCAGCCTGACCAACTCGCGCATTCAGGGCCAATATCGGTTTTCATTCTGGAACGAAGTCTATGAAGCGGTGCTAGCGCCCTACATTCTGATGCCCACAATGCTGGCGCTCATCAATCCCAAGCTCGGCAAGTTCAACGTGACCGCGAAGGGCGGACTGGTTGCAAGATCGTACTTTGACAGCCGTATGGCGCGTCCATTTCTCATTTTGTTGGCCCTGAATTTTCTCGGCCTGATATTTGCTTTTCCGCGATTCTTCTGGCTCGATCACGATCATCCCGGCACCGTCATCATGAATGTCGCCTGGACGGTCTACAACATCGTCATCCTATCGGTCTCGACTTCAACCGCATTTGAGCAGCGGCAGCTGCGCGCTCACGTTCGCGTGCAGGTGCGACTCGGCTGCACCATCGTTCGTTCCGACGGGATTGTGGTCGCGGGTACCACCTATGATCTGTCAGCCGGAGGCGCTGCCGTTGAAGTGCCCAAAGACATGAAGTTTGAGCGCGGCGGCAAAATGTTCTTGTATTTCTCCTCCCGGCCGGAGGGCCTGAGGTTCGAGCCGGTGGTGGTTGGCCAGGAAGAAAGCAAGTTGCGCTTGTCATTCGGCGAACTCTCGCTGGAACAGGAAGAGGTTCTGACTCGCGTTCTTTACTCGCGGGCCAACTCCTGGATCAACTGGGGCGAGACCCGCGGCATCGACCGCCCTCTGCACAGTTACGCCCACCTCGTCCATCTTGCGTGCAAAGGGCTGAAAGACATTCTCTGCGGCTTGATGCTGCGTAAGTTCCACGCGCCGAAAACGGAAGCTCCGGCGAAGGCGAAGCTCGGGCTGCTGCATAAGCCACTGTTTTTCCTGCTGCTGATCGTGCTTGCGCTTTATCTGCTGGTAGCGTTGCGTACGAACGCGTCGAATAGGAAGCCGTCGCCCCAGCACATCAGAGCCGCGAAGATCAAGGGGAATGTAAAGGCGAAAGAGAAAGAGTCGGAAAAGACTAAAGAAGAAAAAGATACAGAAAAAGATACGGAAAAAGAGAAGGAAGCCAAGGCCGCTCCCGGCGGGACCGAGTTCAGGGAAAATTACGACTTCTCCACCCTCGGCCAGAATAAAGCCATCAGTTTGCGCGGTCCCGATTCGCGCTACCTGCTCTACTTCTCGGTGCCGATTACCAAGGTAGTCAGCAACGCGAATCTGCAGTTGCGCTACAGCGCGCCCCATGAGCTCAAGCAGAACGAAGCCCTTTTGAACATCAGCCTGAACAGCACTCCGGTGGCGAGCCTTCCGTTGGAGGCCGGCACCAACCGCGACGTGCGCGTGCCTCTCCCGCAAGATCTGCTGGCCAGCGATAACGCCCTTACCTTCGAGCTGACCGGGCACTGTGAGAATTGTTTTGCCGGCGCCGGGCCGACGCCATGGGTCACCTTCAACTTGGCGAGCAGCCTGGAAGTGGCAGGCACGCTGCTCCCCTTGGCGAACGATCTGAAGCTGTTGCCGGCGCCGTTTTTCGATGCCTCGGTGAAGCGGGCCTGGAGTCTGCCTTTTGTTTTCTCGGAGAAGCCTGACGGCACAATGCTGGAAGCCGCGGGCGTGGTTGCGTCGTGGCTGGGACAACTATCCGACTATCGCGGTGCGCGTTTCCCGGTGCAGATAGGGAACCTGCCCATGGGCAATGTCATCCTTTTCGCCTCCAGCCAGTCGGAATTGGCCGGACTGCTGGGCGTGAGAGAGATGCCGAAAGCGGCCATCGTCGTGCGCAACAATCCCATGGATCGTTACGGAAAGGTCCTGGTAATTGCGGGAGCCGGCGGGCGTGAGATGCTGACGGCGGCCCGGGCGCTTGCCAGCGGAAGATTTGCTCACGATGGGGATACGGCGCTGATTGATGAAGAAGGCAGCCTGCCGCGCAGCGAGGCTTACTCGGCGCCGCGCTGGCTGAAGGCGAATGCCCGTTCCAATCTCGGCGAGTACACCACGGCGGAGCAACTGAAGGTTTACGGCAGCGGCGCGATCGACACCTACTTCCGCCTTCCGCCCGACCTGCATTTCTCGCCCAATGACATGGTGCGGCTGGATCTGCGATACCAGTATTCGGGCGTGCCCCGGGGCGCACGTTCGGTGCTTGGGGTGAAACTGAACGGCGCCTATGTCGGCACCGTCCAGCTTTCTCCGGAGTCTGATCCGAACGTGGTTCACCGGGATGGCATAGGGCTCCCGGCCCAGGGTTTACGGCCGTATTCGAACAGCCTGAGCTTCGAGTTCGTTTTTGACACCACCACTCGGACTTCGGCTGGTCAAACTCCGTTTGCCGCGGTCCTGCGGGATTCGGCAATTGACCTGCGAGGCTATTCTCATCTGGCGGTCATGCCCAGACTGGAGCTGTTTTCCGAAGCGGGATTTCCCTTTACCAAGTATTCCGATCTTTCAGGGACTGCGGTCGTGGTGCCAACCGAACCCTCAGTGGCGGAGTTGGAGCTGTATCTGGGTGCTATGGGGTACTTTGGGGCGCAGACCGGGCTGCCGGCGATGTTGATTACCGTCGTCTCGCCCAAGCAGCTTGACTCGGTGCGCGACAAGGATCTTCTGGTCATTGGCAACCGGGTTGATCAACCACTTTTGCAGGACTGGGCGGCGGACATGCCCGTCGTGCCCGCCGAATCGGGCTGGCGGCTCGGTGCCGCGCCCGCGTGGTGGCGTTCGCTCTCCACGGAGTTTCCCCTGAAGCATGCCGACCGGCGTCAGCTCGACGAGGTATTCGCCTCCGACGGCAGGCTTGATTGCGTGGTTTTCGGTTTTGAGTCGCCGCTGAAGGCGGAGAGATCGGTCATCGTTCTCAGTCCGGAGGACCGGGACAACGTGCTCGCGCTGGAGACGATTTTCCTGCCGGGACGCAGATCCGGCAATGTCTACGGAACGGTTTCGGTATCTCAGGGAGGCGTTTTCCACTCGTATCACGTCGGCCGGACGATCTACCGCGTCGGGCAAATGAAGTGGTACTCGCAAATCAGCTTCTGGATGGTGCAATTCTACTGGCTGGTGCCGGTCATAGCGTTGCTTTGCATGGTGGTGGTGGCGAAGTGGCTGTATTACGCGGTGGAGGCGCTGGCCCTCCGGCGGTTGCAGGCGCGCGAGTTGTGAACGTGCGAGTCGTGAAAGGAACACGTACCGCAGGGTGCGTTGTGGTGGTGCTGGTGAGCATGATCCTGACCATAGGCACGGCCCTCGCGGCTCCCGCGGACTGGCCTCTCTGGGGCAAATACTGGGCGAGATTTGCGACCCCCGAGGGACGGATTGTGGACCCGGAAGAGCAGGGCCGCACGACTTCGGAAGCGCAGGCGTATGGCATGTTATTTGCCTTGGTGGCGAACGACCGCGAGCACTTTGCGCAGTTGCTGGATTGGACCGAGTTGAACCTGGCGGACGGCGATCTCGGCCACCATTTGCCCGCTTGGGACTGGGGAGCGAAGCCTGACGGAAGCTGGGGCGTGCTGGATCGCAATTCGGCCAGTGACGCGGATTTGTGGATGGCCTATTCGCTGATCCAGGCCGGCCGCCTGTGGCGGGAACCAGGCTACGGATCGCTGGGGCGGGCTCTGGCCAAGCGGATCGCCGCCGAAGAAGTCGTGGACCTGCCCGGTTTCGGGACCATGCTGTTGCCGGGGAATCACGGATTCAAGCACGGCGACGCTTACGAGCTGAATCCCAGCTACCTGCCGCTTCAGGTGTTGACCGGCTTGGCCTACGACATGCCTAAAGGGCCATGGCGCAAGATCGCCGCGAACGTGCCGAAGCTGATCCAGGCGAGTTCGCGCAATGGTTTCGCCATGGACTGGGTGACGTATCAGCCGGGCAGAAAAATGGTTCCGAGCGCCGGTCCCCGCGAAGAGCCGATGGGAGCGTGGGACGCGATTCGCGTCTACCTTTGGGCGGGCATGTTGGACGATAAAGTACCGGAGCGCAAAACCATCTTGGAGGCGCTCTCCGGCATGGATGCCTATCTGCGAAGCGGGAAGTCCGCGCCGCTGAGGGTAAACCAGGAAGGTACTGTGGCGGACCCAAACGGCAGTGTAGGATTCTGCGCAGCTCTGGTCCCTTATTTACTGGCGCGCGGTTCGCAGGATTTGGCTGCCATGCAGATAAAAAGAGTTGAGGCGGCATTCGATCAGGCAAGCGGGCTGTACGAAAAGAAGCCGCGCTATTTCGACCAGAATCTCGTACTTTTTTTCACCGGTTGGAGCGATGGGCGTTTTCATTTTCCGTCGTTTGGAGATTTGGAGGTAACTTGGAGTCTCTCGATGAAGCGACATATCCCCCTAGTTTTCTTACTGCTATTGTTGCTCGCGGGACTTGCCACGGCTGCCTGGGGCGCACCCAATGCGATCGATCTGCTGCTGGACAAAGCGCGTTCCCTCGAGGACGCGGCCGCATGGATCTGGCTACCCAAACCTGGCAGCAGGTGTTGCTCGCCGACCCGAATCAACCAGAGGCGCTCGCCGGACTGGCGCGTGCGGCCAAGGAAAGCGGCCGCCCGGAAGAAGCAAAGTCCTATCTGGATCGCCTGAAGCGCATCAATCCGAAGGATCCGAACATCGCGCGCATCGAGGAAATGCGGGTTCTGACATCGCAGCAGCGTACCCGGCTCGCCGAGGCGTCGCGTTTGGCGCGCGCCGGTCATGCGGACGACGCGGTGCGAATTTACCGGGAAGTTTTTGGCAACGATCCGCCGCCCGGCGACTGGGCCATCGCTTACTTTGAGACCATGGCGGCCAGCACTGCGGGCAGGGAACCGGCGATTGAGAACCTGCGGCATTTGACCCAGCGTTATCCCGAGAACCAGCAATACCGCCTCTCTCTGGCGCGTTTATTGACCTATGACGCAAAGACGCGCCAGGAAGGCGTGCAAATGCTCGCGAGCGTGGCCGGAGGCCGCGACATCAAGGAGCAGGCGCGCCAGGCCTGGCGGCAAGCCTTGCTTTGGGAAGACTCCAACCCGGCCTATGTGCCCCATCTGAAAACTTACCTGGAACGCTACAGCGATCCCGTGCTGGCGAAAATCCTGGAGCAATTCAAGCGGCAACAGGCGGAGGCGGCGGCCAAGGTCACCGTCCCAGCCTCCGCAATCAGTCCCGATGAGGGAAAAGGCTACGAAGCGTTGAAGGCCGGGGATCTGGCGGCGGCGGAAGATCGTTTTCACAAAGCTCTGCACACCCATCCGCAAAGCGCCGGGGCGCTTGCCGGACTCGGTTATGTGCGCATGAAGCAGGAAAACTTCGAGGACGCGGCCAAGAACTTCGAAGCCGCCAGAGCAATTTCGCCACAGAACAAGAATATTAACGACGGCTATCATACCGCCAAGTTCTGGGCGTTAGTGAAGCAGGGAACAGTCGCGCTCGAGCACGACCGGTTAGAGGAAGCGGCGCGCAATTTTCAAGCGGCATTGGAACTGCGGCCCAATTATCCCGAGGGATTGCGCGGGCTGGCGGGCGTGCGCATGAGGCAGAACCAGTTTAAGGCGGCGATGGAAGTTTATCGCCAGTTGACGGCTCTGGACCCGCTGAACCCAAAGACGTGGACCGGGCTGATCTTTGCCGAGTACAAGTTCGGTGATGTAAGAGGGGCGACGGATACGGTCAGGCTGATTCCCCCACCAGTGCGCGCGGAGTTGAGCAAAGACTCCGATTACCAAGCCCTGATGGCCGCCATTTACGAAGCCAATGGGCAGTCGCTCGAGGCCGAGAAATACCTGCGGCAGGCAATGCTGTTGGCCAACAATACGCCCGGCGGCAAAAGCGCTTCGGAATTGCAGGTTGAATTTGCCAGCACACTCATGGAGAGCGGGCAGGCGGCGCGCGCGGCCGACTACTTTAAGCGGGTCACCGAAGTGCATCCGGAAAACATGAAAGCCTGGCAGGGGCTACTCGGATGCTACGTGCAGATTCGCGAATATGCGCGGGCGGTGGCGACCCTGCGCCGCATGCCGCAATCCGCCTATGACGAAGCTATTCGCAGTGTCAACTTCCTGAACGCCATCGCCGCCATCTACCTGGCGCAGGGACAACTTGACACCGCTGAGGCCTTCTTGCGCCGGGCTGCGCAATTGGACGTCGCCCCCGAAAGCAGGAGCCGGCTGACCACCCAGATCGAACTTGCCAGCCTGTTGCTGAAGCAGGGCAAGAAGGATAGTGCCAACGAACTTTACCAGCGACTGGCGGATCAAAACGAGGGCCGTCCGGATGTCTGGCAGGCCTACATTTCGGCGCTGCACGAGGAGCACGAGGACGAGCGCGCGCTGACCCAGGCGCTGCAAATTCCCGAACGGGTGCGGCAGATCCTCGATCGAGATGTCGCTTTCCTCAGCGTGATGGCGGCGGTTTACGTCTCGCAAGGGCAGGCCGACGAGGCCATTCGCGTGCTGAAGCAGGCGCGAGGGCCCTACGAAGTGCAGCGCAGGCCGACGCCGGCTGACATTGATGTTCAGTTGGCCTGGGCTTTGCTGAGCCGCGAGGACAGGGAAGAGGAACTCTATACGTTGCTCACCCAGACGGCGGCACGCAATGACCTGACGCCGCACCAGCAGGAAGATCTGCGGGCGATATGGGGCAACTGGAGTCTTTCCCGGGCGCAGCAGGCGTTGGATGCCGGAGATTTGAATCGCTGCCTTTCCATACTTTCCGCCGCCGTCCGCGCCATCCCGGGCGATCCCAAGTTAAAGTCAATGCTGGCCGGAACCTTCATGCGGATTGGTGACAAGGCCCGCGCCCTCAAGGTCTATGAGCGCTGGGGATTGGGTGGCGCCAGCTCGGACGACTACAAGGGCGCAATTGGCGCCGCCATGGCTCTGCAGAATTCGCAGCTTGCCGATTTCTGGTTGCGCGAGGGTCTGCGCAAATGGCCGCAAGACTCAACTTTGCTCGAAATGGCCGGCAGAATCGCCGCCACCCGCGGCGACTATGCCAAGGCCGAACTTTACTGGAAACAGGCGATTGCCGCGCTTCCCGCACAGTCTAAAACTACCTCGTTGCTCGGCGGGAAGGCGAAGGGCATGAACGCGCTGTTCGCCGACCAGGGAGACGCCGCGGAGAATCTGTCGCGCTTGCTGGTTCCCGCGGGCGGCGCGCCTGACAACTCCACCGGACCATCACCGGCATCGCTTAACTCGAACAGGAATGCGGACGCCGACGAGTTTCTGCGTGAACCGTTACCACAGCGATCCCCGGCGATGCCGATCATTCCCGCCTTGAAGCCGCGGCGAATGCAATCCGTACCGGCGAATGAGCGCGACAGCTACGATTCTTCACCGGACGACAAGCCACGCGTTCCAGCGTTGTCGCAGCCCAGAGGCGCGGACGATCCCGACCGCCTTAGCGTCAGCCGCTTGCAGCAGGACGCATTGGTTGACATTCAGAGCCGGGATTACCTGTCCGCGACTCCCAAAGCGCAGCAGCGCGCGGCCACCAGCAAGGATCTGGATGCCGCGGTCGAAGCCGTGGTTCCGCCCAATAGCCGCAACGCGCGTTGGGACAGTTCGTTTGTCAACACTGCAAGCCTGAGCAAAAAAGAAGAGATCGAAAGCGAGATCGCCGCTGTCCAGGTGCGCAATGTGCCGTTTGTCAGCGCGGGCACCGACGTCCTGAGCCGCTCGGGCACGCCGGGATTCGACAAAACCATCACCCAGACGGCCAACCTGACAGCCAGCATGCCTGTCGGCGATCAGAATCGGGTAGCGGTGCGCGTGGAACCGGTTTTCATCTACTCGGGAAATCCTGATCCCACCTCGAACTTGAGCTTAGGAACGCAGATAACAACGCCGACCTCTGGCCCCAATTTCCCGACCCAGTCAGCTACCGGCGTAGCGGCGCAAGGGGAATTCTCGCGCAGCGATTTCGGACTCATGGTGGGCTCGACCCCGCAGGGCTTCCCGATCACGAATGTGACCGACGGGGGTGCGTTACCGGCCCATGAACGGGCCCTTCACGTTCACCATCAGCCGGGAGCCTGTCAAAGACACGGTGTTGTCTTACGCCGGTGTTCGCGACCCCGGTAGTACTACCGGCCTCACCTTCGGCGGCGTCATGGCTACGGGCGGTTCGATCAGGGGCAACTGGGGTGGGGCCGCTTCCGGTATTTACGTGAGCGGCGGATACCAGGATATTCAGGGCAAGGAGGTTGCGGACAACACGCGCGAGGACGGCAATGTGGGAACCTACTGGCGCGTGCTGGAGCGCCCCGAGGGCACGCTTACCGTGGGCATGAACCTGACGGGCATGCACTACGACAAGAACCTGAGATACTTCACGTTGGGACAGGGTGGATACTTCAGTCCGCAGAGTTATTTCCTCTTCAATGCTCCGATTCGCTGGATAGGGAAGTGGCAGCGGCTCGAGTACCTGGTGGCCGGAAGCCTGGGATCGCAATACTTCGAGGAAGACTCAACTCCCTACTTGCCGCTAAGTTCGAACAACAGTCAGTACTACTCGGGACAAGCTAAGACCAGCGCGAACTACAGCCTGGAGATGCGTGCCGGCTACCGGCTCGCCCCGAATTGGTATCTAGGCGGTTTTGTCACGGCCAACAACACCCAGAACTACACGTCCCAGGCGGTGGGCTTCAACGTTCGCTATCTGATCATGCAGGCGCCGTCGGTTTCATCGGACTTTCACATGAACCCGGTTCCGGATTGGCGCGGGATTCCGCCGTTTGGCGTGCAGTAATCTGCTCTCGCCAAGAGAGACAAACCTGGCCTTCAGCGCCTGCAAGCGCTGAAGGCGCCCATGCAGCCGAAATCACCCCGCGCTGTACGCCGCCAACTCTGATATCCTCGACAGCAAGCCCCCTTCAGCGGATTGGTTCAGCTCGCGTAATCCAAGGGAAGGCCCACTCAAGCCTCACGTTTTCGCATGATTCGCGCTCAAGATATTCTGCTGCTCGCGGTGACCTTCTCCACCATTGCGCTAGCCGTTTTGTTTCCGCGATTTGGGAGTTATTTTTCCGCGGCTCCGATGGCTTCGATGATTGCGTTGCTGTTCCTCAGCTTTCTTTCCATTTCCGTGAAGTCCATCTGGCGGATCGCGCAACAATCGCGGCTGCTGGTCGGCTATCTGCTTTTCCTGAAGCTGATTCTGTTGCCGGTGGCGGTGTACTTCCTGTTCCATTGGCTGTTTCCGACGTACGCCCTGGCGGCGCTGCTGGTCGGCGGCATCTCCACCGGGGTAGTAGCGCCGTTCTTCTCGGAACTGCTGCTGGCCAACACCTCGCTGGTAACCATCGTAATGTTCATCAGCTCGCTGCTGGTCCCGGTGACGCTTCCCGCGCTGGTTAGACTTCTTGCCGGTCACGCCATTCATCTCCCGTTCGCCACCATGGCGGGCATACTGGCCATGGCGGTGTTCGCTCCCTTCGCGCTCGCCGAAATCTGCAAGCGGGCTTCGCCGTGGCTGGCGGAAAGGCTTATCGACAAGCGTTTTTCCCTTTCGCTGGTGCTGTTCGCCGTGACGAATCTCGGCGTGTTTTCCAAGTACGCCGCCTATCTCCGGCAGCAGCCCTCCACGGTATTGGTCGCGTTCCTGGTGACGGTCGTGCTGGCCGCCATCTTTTTCGCGGCGGGAGTTGCCTTCTCCTGGAGTCTGGCGCTGCCGGAGCAACTGGCGACGATCATCAGCCTCAGCCAGATGAACAGCATCCTGGTGCTGGTCTTCAGCTCACAACTGTTCGGACCGATCGAACCCATGGTCGCCGCCGTATACACCGTAATGTTCTTTTCTCTGCTGGTGCCGATTCGCGGTTACCAGACGTGGCGCCTGTCCGCAGAGCAGAAGCTCAAAGCCGCGAGCCGGGGCTGAACGGCCGTGTGGACGCCCGCCATACCATACGTTTCGGTTAGGCGAGGAATTAACGAGATCGGCCAGACCCTTGCCAGCATGCGCCAGACGCCACACGATACGTTTCGGTTAGGCGAGGAATTTACCGCGACAGAACTTTAACGCGCACGCGCGTGGGCCTTGGCCGCGCATTCCTGGCAGAAGGTCCAGTGCTTCAAGTCGATCCATTCCACGGCGTGCGAGGAGGCCATAACGCATTCGTAGTCCGGGCAGTGGGTGAGATGCAGAGTGTGTCCCAGTTCGTGAACCGCCTCGGTCAACAATCGCCGGGCCAGCAGGTCGCGGTCTGGAGGAAGGCCATAATACTCCTGGCGTAAGCGATGATAGGAAACCACCGAGGTCGGGCCTCCGACCTGGGCCTCGCCAAAAACAAAGGTCAGAATCGGAATATAGAGATCGACGTCGGCAACGCCCAGCAAGCGCCAGGTTTTCTTCTTCATGTACTTCTGCTCAAGAGTCGCCAGCAGCTCGCTGGAATGGTACTGGCCCCGCTCGGAATGATAGGCGAAGGCCGGGTCCAGCGGGCTTTCGACCCCGCAGGCGATCTGGAAGCCCTCGCTCAATTCGCGGCGCAGCCAGTCGATCAACTCGAATTCCGGCGCCCCGATGGGGACCAATTGCAAAAACTTCATTGGGTCTCGCTGGCTGACACCGTGTTCTTGGACCAGCCATACTTCTTCAGCTTATGGTGCAAGGTCACGCGGTCGATGCCGAGTACCTCGGCCGTTCTCGTCTGATTGCCTCCGCACTCCTCCAAAACTCTCAGGATGTGCGTTTTTTCAATGTCGTCCAGGGTGCGGTTTTCCGAGCCGTTGGCGGTCGCTCCGGCGCTCTTTGCCTTGAGCATGAAGTCTTGCTCGCGCAGCTCCGGTTCCTGCGCCACCACCATCGCCCGCTCGATGGCGTTTTCCAGCTCGCGTATGTTGCCGGGCCAGTTGTATTGTTGCAGCAGTAACATGGCGGCCGGCGCAATGCGTACAATCCGCTTGTTCATCTCTTTCGAAAACTTGCGAATAAAGTGGTCAGCCAGCAGCGGGATGTCTTCCCGTCGCTCGCGCAGCGCAGGCAGCTCGATACGGAAAACGTTCAACCGGTAGAAAAGGTCCGGCCGGAAATGTCCTTCTTCCACCAGTTGCTCCAGAGGTTTGTTGGTGGCGGCCACGCAACGGAAATCTACCTTGATCTGCTGGTTGCCGCCGACGCGGGCGATCTCGTGTTCCTGCAGCACGCGCAACAGGTCGGTCTGCGTCTTCAGGCTGATGTCGCCGATCTCATCGAGGAAAACCGTGCCCCCTTCGGCGATTTCAAATTTCCCCTTCTTGCGGTATTGCGCGCCGGTGAACGCGCCCTTTTCGTGGCCGAACAGCTCGCTTTCCAGCAGGGTTTCGGTCAACGCGCCGCAATGGATCACCACCAATGGATGATAACGTCTTGCACTGGCGTAGTGGATGGCGCGAGCCACCAATTCTTTTCCCGTGCCGCTTTCGCCGGTAATCAGCACTGAGGTATCGGTTGGACCAACGGTTTCAACCGCCTCCATCATGCGCCGCATGGCCGCGCTGTTGCCCACAATCTCATTCGGACGCGTAATCTCCGCGTGCTGTTCGCGGAGGCGTTCATTTTCCTGCTCCGCCCGCTGATGCGCCAGCGCCTTGCTAACCTTGAGGGTGATGTCTTCAGGGTCGAGCGGCTTGGTTACGTAGTCGTAGGCGCCATTCTTCATCGCCGCCACGGCGGTATCGACCGAGGCATAGCCGGTCATCATAATGGCGATCAGCCGCGGGTCTATCTCGTGCATGCGGCGCTGCAACTCGATGCCGTCGGTGCCGCGCATCTTGATGTCGAGCAGCGCGATATCCCACTGATGTTCCGCCAATCGCAGCAGCGCCTCGCTGGCGTTTTCCGCAGTGCCGACCTCGTAGCCTTCTTCTCGAAACCACTTATTCAGCGAGTCGCGGACGCTCAGTTCGTCGTCCACGATCAGCATGCGACCTTTTGCTTCTCTCACGGTACCATCCTCATAAGTGCTGCATAATAAGTGCTGCATACGTTCGGCGGCGAGAATATCAATCTTATTAAGCGTTCGCCGCGGATTTCGTCAATGATTCACCCTGCCGGGAAATGCGGGCGTCGAGCAGCAGGATCACTCGAAACGCCGTGCCCACTCCCAACTTGGATTCCACCTCGATCCGGCCGCCATGACGGTCGACGATCCCCTTGCTGATGGCCAAGCCCAGGCCTACTCCTTTGCCGACTTCCTTGGTGGTCAAAAACGGCTCGTACAATTGCGTCAACAGCTCCGGCGGAATTCCCATGCCGTCGTCGCGGACCTGCAACTCGACCTCATTTCCGGGGCGGCGGCGGCTGCTGATCCACAGATTTCCGCCCTTGGGCATGGCATCAATGGCATTGATGCTCAAGGCCAGCAACACTTGCTCGATCTGTGCCGCGTCGCAATACACCTCCGGTAAATCCGGGTCCGTATCCACTTGCAGTTGAATGCCGTTGCTCTCGGCTTTGTGCTCGATGAGCCGCACGCAACGCCCGATAATCTCGTCGAGAGCGTGCTTCGCCAGGTTCATCGGAGAGGTGCGCGAGAAGGTAAGCAGATTCTTGACCAGGTCGCCGCAGCGGCGGCTTTCCGTCGCAATCAGATCCAGGCATTCGGCCGCTTCCTGCCTCTGAGCATCGTTGACAAAGCCTCGGGTGACCCACTTCTTAATCAGTTTGGCATAGGTCAGAATACCGGCCAGAGGGTTGTTGACCTCGTGCGCCACTACCGCCGCCATCTTGCCGATCGTCGCCATCTTTTCCACCTGCATCATCTGGTCGTGGGCGCGGCGCAACTCGCGTGTTTTCTCGTCCACCCGCTCTTCCAGGGTACGCGCCCAGGAAGTGACCTCTTCGCGCGCCTGCCGCAACTCCAGGCTCATGCGATTGAACGACTCCGCCAGTTTGCCGGTCTCGTCGTAGGAAGCCACATCTGTCTGATATCCGAGGTCGCCGTCCATCAGCCTCTCGGTGGCCGACTGCAGTCGTTTGAGCGGTTTGTGCACCACTCGCCAGACGAACAACCAGCTCGCGACGGCAATGAAGATCGCCGCCACGACCGTGTAGAACAGCATCCAGATGGTGCTTTCCCGCAGGCTGGCATCGGCTTCGGCCAGCGATAAATGAGTATCGAGCACTCCAAGCACTTTCTGGCTCGCGGGATGCGCGTGACAGGCGGCGTTGCTGCACGCCGGCTGGTTTTCTATGGCGGAGATGATGGCGATGACCCGCTGATCGCCCGCGCGATAGAAGCGGTAGCGGTCGGGCCGGTCCAGTTTGGAAAGCGGTTGCGATTCGCGATGGCACTTGTAACACTGCTCGGCGCGTTTATCGACCAGGCTGCCAATTTCATCGGTGGTCGAGTAACTGATTCGCCCTTCCGGGTTGATGACCCGAATGCGCAGGACGCCCGGCTCCTCGGCCAAGGTGTCGATGGTGTGGTGTAAGGCTTCACGGTCGTTGCGCAACATGTAGTAAGTCATGCTGCGCTTGACCACTTCGTTCAGATGGTCGGCATTGGCCAGGGTCGCCGACTCCAGGTGACGCCGGTGCAGCTGGATATTGACGAACCCCAGCGCCCCGAAGGTAAGCATCAGGGCTGGGGTCAGCAGCAAAATGAGCTTGGTGCTGATATGAAGCCCGGACAATTGCCGGAGACCGTTCAGGCGCGGATTCCGGCGGCCTGGCGCATCGCGATCCCCAGCGTCATCACGGACTCCAGGACGGGCTTCGCCAGTCCCAAGGTGCTCACCCCCGGCTCTTCGTCCTTCGTCAGTCGGATTGTTCTCAGTCTCCGGCATTTGTGACCACCGTGGCAGACCTCAGTGGCGCCGCTGATCCCGCCGCTTCCGCTGCGTGCCGGCGAGGCTGGCGTTCGTGTTCTTCCTCGAAGATGGGCAAGTATTTCACCGCCAGTCCGAACACGGCAAACCCGCCCGCGACCATCGCCCCCGTCACCGAGAACTCCGTCCAGCTGGGCAGATAGTGACGGTTGACCCAGTGCTCGACCCCCGTGATGCTGACGTTCAGCCGGTTGGTGATGAATCCCAGCACGGTCAGCACGGCGCAGAAATACAGGCCTCCGGGACTCATGCGGACCTTGCGGATGTAGTTTGCAAGTACAGATCAACAACTTGCGGTGATGCAAATCACAACAAAATGTGAGATTCAACTGAAGATTTTTACGAATGGCATTACGATAGCGATTAAAAATACAACTAACTTGAACCGGCTATGTCAGGGAAATAGACTAAGATTGTGGTTTCTGTCGATATCAATGCGATTTGAGTTGAAAAATACAACATCAAAAAAGCCTTAATTTTTCAGATTGAAACCGTTTTTGATATTTAAGCGGTTAACCAGACGTCAGCAGATTCAAGGAATTATCTTCCAGGGGCACCAGTAAGCGGAATCATCACCGGAATCGCGGATTATCAACGGCTCATCCGCGAAATGAACAACGAGGGTTGTTGAGAAGGGAAACGCGGAAGAAAAAATTAAGGACAGATGGACGCTACCCGAAAGCAAAGAATTGTCACGAGTAATAATTAAAGTCGTACCGGCTTGGCAGGCGGCGAAGTTGACTTGATTCCCAAATCCACAACCACGGTACGGCTAAGGACCCCTGTTTTGCCGGGTACCTTTCGTGTCTGATTAAGCGCCGACCAATCGCTCCAGAACGGGTTTATTCTTGATCAACAGAGTTGACCCTTTAAGAATCGCAATCTGTTTCTTGCGGAAATCAGCCAGAGTCCGGGTCACCGTTTCCCGGGAAGTTCCGATGATCTGGGCAATTTCTTCGTGGGTCAGGGCCACCTTTACGCGCATTCCGTCGGCATCCGCGCCCTCTCCGTGGGACCACTCGAGCAACAGGCGAGCTAGGCGTTCCGGAGCGCCGTGAGAAAGGCCGAGAGAGCGAATCTGCTGGTAAGCCGATTGGCAGTCACGACTCAGATGCTGTGCCGCCTTGAGGCAGGCGTCGCCATGCTGTTGCAGGAAACGCAGGAAATCGTCTCGCTTGATGAAGTTCAATTGGCAGGGCTGGCCGGTTTCAGCCGTAATTTCATAGGGGGTTCCGGAGACCGTCGCATGCAAACCGAGCAATTCTCCGGGTTGCGCAATCTTCAGGATCAGCGTTTTGCCGTCGCTCGAAGTGGTGGAAAGTTTGACTCTCCCCTTGCAAAGCATATAAACGCCACGCGGTCCCTGACCCTCCACAAACAGTACGGCCCCGGCGGGATATGCGGCCGTGAACTTGATTTTTTCGAAGGCTTCCAATGAAGCTTTGGGCAGTCCGCAGAAAAAACTGTCGGTGCGCAACTTGCAGATTACGCAATTCTCAACCAGTTCGAGACCGTACGGTGAACCCACTCTTCCCTCCGAGGTCAAAGATAAATGCCGCGACCACAGCGTCTAGTTCTTAGGATGACAATGACCAGGCGCTAGAGGCACAAAAAAGTATCGAAATCTTGTGCTCGAAACCATCGGGCGATAGGGCCTTTCTGTAGCCCATTTCCGCCTCGAAGATTGCGCGCCGTTTCTTCTTCCATGCGCTCTTGGGCATGCGATCGCCGAACCCGTTTCCTGTCGTCGCGAGCTGCCTCTGAGTGATTTATATCACAATGTTGCTGTGACAGCTATTGCGGATCACTTTCAACTGTTGAAAAGAAATGTTCCTGAGATTCGCGAATTCCTGCCGGCAAAGCGACGGACATGACAGCTCTAACCTAGAGCCTGCAGTATACCACTAAAATGCTATGCGAAGATGCCTGGACCTTCCCAATATGGGCATTGCTGCTTAATACTTTTTGGTTGGACTGCATCCTAAATACCCACTGATGCTTCTAATCACCAGCCTTTCTTTTTTTCTGTTCTTTTCCTCGGTTTTATGGCATCGTACGGACCCAAGCAGAGTGGTCGTTGCAAGTTCAAGACTTGCGGAGTGGTTTCACGTAGCAGCAGATCAAGCATGTGGGGACAGATTGGTCTGCCTAACAAGCGGAAATCTTCGGGATGACAAGCATTCGGGGCTATATGGCAGACCTCGGATGCTGGAGATTTTCGCGTAAATCGAATTTTTTGATCCAAGAACCAAAATTTCGGGGTGAGTACCCGAAGCTTGTCTGACGCTATTGGCGAGCGAGGAGAAAATCCGGTGCAAGCACCAATTGAACGTAACGGTTGAAAGCCGCTACGAAGGAGAAAAGACATGGCAGACGCTTCTATTCCCTCGCCCACGTTAGTCGGCCCGCTTGAGAGCCGCTTCGGAGCGCGAACAGACATGGCAGTTCTTCCAGACGCTGGAATCTACAAAGAGTGGTGGGCCAATCCGGCTGTTGTAGGGTTGATGGGGTTTTCCCTGACCACTATGGCGACGGGGCTTCACAACGTGGGATATTGGGGACCTGGGCCAACCCTGGCGCTGGCGATTGCATTCGGCGGCACCGCACAATTCATTGCAGGACTTGTGGACCTTCGCAAAGGCAGCATTTTCGGCGGGTCCGCTTTTATGTCCTATGGCGCTTTCTGGTGGTCGCTGTTCATGCTGCTCTACGTGCAGCCAAAGACTGGGGTTGCCGCAGGCCACTCTGAGGAACTGGGGTTCTTTCTCATGTGGACGCTGTTCACCTTTGCCTTTTGCATCGCGTCCTTGCACGTAGGCAAGTTCCTGTCGGCCCTGTTCTGGCTGCTGCTGGTGGCCTTCCTTTTGCTCGACGGAGTGGTCCTCGGCTGGGTCCAGCCGGTTGTAGCAGGATGGGAGATCCTTCTCGTGGGGTTAGTTGCTTATTACATTGCCATGGCGACCCTGGTGAACACAGTATACGGCAGGAAAGTTTTGCCGCTTTCCTAGTTGCGGTCTAGAGAGTGCCAACTTCCTTTGCTGCGAGTTTGTCTGTATGGGTTCCGGCTCGGAGGGCCTTTGCGATATGATGTCAGCCCTCCAGCCGGTGCTCCGCCGGGGCGTGGCTGGAATGATCGGCCCCAGAATCGCCGGGGTGCTGTTCGACAAGTACAAGAACTACCAGATGGCGTTTTACGCCGCGGCCCTTTTGGCGGCGGTTGCCCTGCTCTGCGAACTGGCAGCCAAGCGCCCGGCAATACCGGAAGGCGATCTGGCAAAGAAGAGGTTGACCGAGGCGGCTTAGCTTTCCGCAGAGGGCAGGCTTGGGTGTTCCCAAAGGACGGTGGGCGCGGGCACAGTTTTTGCTTTGACGGGAGAGCCTTGCGCTTACTGCCAGCCAGATCGGCGCGGCAGCCACCGCAAACGTAATTCGGGCATTGTTGTCAAAATCTCAAAGAAAAACAAGAATGGAGATCGTTACCATGGCGGATGACTCTCGCGATCAAGCGGCGGCGACCCAAGCTGCTCAACCTGAAGCTGTCCAATCAACTGAAGCTGAAATAGCGGTCCACTGGAAAGAAGAAGCATATCTCCTGCCACCTGCGAAGTTTATCGGCCAAGCCAATCTGACTGATCCAGGGGTGATGGAACGTTTCAGCGAAAAGAACTTCCCTGAGTGCTACAAAGAATACGCTGACTTGTTGAGCTGGGACGAATACTGGCATACCACGCTCGACACCAGCGATCCACCGTTCTGGAAATGGTTCGTGGGCGGAAAACTCAACGTCAGCTATAACTGCGTTGACCGCCATCTGGACAAGTACAAAAACAAGGCTGCCATCATCTTCGTGCCTGAGCCTGAGGGTGATGCTCCCGTGGTAGTGACCTACCAGGATTTGTGGGTGCGCGTAAACGAAATGGCGGCCTTGCTGCGTGATTTCGCAGGGCTGAAGACCGGCGATCGCGTGACCATTCACCTGCCGATGACCCCGGAGTTGCCGGTCACGATGCTGGCCTGTGCTCGCCTGGGCGTGATCCACTCGGTCGTATTCGGCGGTTTCAGCGGGGAAGCCTGCGGGCGAAGAGCCGCGGATTCCGCTAGCCACGTCCTGATTACGATGGATGGGTACTACCGCAACGGCACCCTGCTCGACCATAAGACCGCGACTGTCGAGCCCGCTCTGGCCGCTTCCCGGGAAGACGGGCATGTAGTGGACAAGGTTCTGGTTTGGCAGCGTTTTCCGGGGAAGAACTCTTCCGCGGCAACGATGGTCCCGGGCCGCGACTATTTCATCAACGACCTGCTCAAAGACTTCCGGGGCAAGCGGGTCGAACCGGTGCCCATGGACGCGGAAGCTCCTCTGTTCCTGATGTATACCAGCGGCACCACCGGAAAGCCAAAGGGGTGTCAGCACCGGACGGGCGGCTACCTGGCCTATGTCACCGGCACCTCGAAGTACATTCAGGACATCCATCCGGAGGACGTCTATTGGTGCATGGCCGACATTGGCTGGATCACTGGCCACTCCTACATTGTGTACGGCCCCTTGGCGCTGGCTGCCAGCAGCGTGATCTATGAGGGTGTACCGACGTATCCGGACGCCGGCCGGGTGTGGCGCATCGCCGAACGGCTCAACGTGAACATCTTCCACACGTCGCCCACTGCCATTCGCATGCTGCGCAAGGCGGGACCGGACGAGCCCACGAAATACAATTACCACTTCAAGCACATGACCACGGTGGGCGAACCCATCGAGCCGACCGTCTGGCACTGGTATTACAACACCGTCGGGAAACGCGAGGCTGTGATCGTCGATACCTGGTGGCAGACGGAAAATGGCGGTTTCCTCTGTAGCACGAAGCCGGCCTTGGATCCCATGAAGCCGGGCAGCACCGGGCCAGGTGTGCCGGGCATCTTCCCGGTCATTTACGACGAAGACAGCAACGAACTCAAAGCAGGGTCCAGCAAGGCGGGCAATATCTGCATCAGGAACCCTTGGCCGGGCATCATGCAGACGATTTGGGGCGACCACGACCGCTTTGTCAAGCAGTACTACAGCAGGTATTGCCGCGACCGCAACAGTAAGCGCTGGCAGGATTGGCCCTATTTTGCGGCCGATGGCGCGGTGCTGGCTGGCGACGGCTACTTCCGCATCTTGGGCAGAGTGGACGACGTCATCAACGTGGCCGGCCATCGCCTGGGAACGAAAGAGCTCGAGTCGGCGTGCCTCACGGTCGACGAAGTGGCGGAGGCGGCGGTTATCCCCGTTGCCGACGAGATCAAAGGCAAAGTGCCTGACGTGTATGTGTCGCTGAAGCCAGGTTTCGAGCCCACCGAGGAGATGAAGAAAAAGGTAATCGCGGCGCTGGAAACGCATATCGGCAAGATTGCCCGGCCAAGAAGCGTGACCATCGTTCCGGATATGCCGAAGACTCGATCCGGCAAGCTGATGCGTCGGGTATTGTCTGCTATTTCCAATCGCAAGGACACCGGCGACGTAAGTACGCTGGCGAATCCTGATATCGTGACGAAGATCGAGGAAATGGTCCGCAAATAAGCGTAGTCCGGGCCAACACCGGGTTGGGTTCGGAGAAGGCAGTAACGTAGCACACTAGAGCAGTTTCAGAATGGGTGTACCCCTGGAGCCGGACTTCAGGGGTACACTTATTTCGGTTCTGTAATCCCCAATTTTGCGAAGGAGAAAAGCTCAATGGGCGCTCCCAACACGACCGCGCAGAATATCGGAAATTTCCTCGCGACAGAAGAGACGTATGCTCCGCCGGGCATTGTGGCGGAGGAGGCGATCCTCAAGAATTGGCGCGCTGAGTATGCGCGCTCGATTCAGGACCCGGATGCCTTCTGGGCGGGGATTGCCTCCAAGTTTCATTGGAGCAAGCCCTGGACCAAGGTGAGTGAGTTCGACGGAATTCATCACCAATGGTTCCTTGGGGGACGCACCAACATCACCTTGAACGCGCTGGACCGGCACGCCAAGTCAGATCGTTTCAATCATGTGGCCTACATCTGGCTTGGCGAAGACGGTACGGAGCGGGTAGTCACCTACGGACAGCTCTACCGCATGGTTTGCCGCTTTGCCAATGGCCTCAAATCGATCAACGTGCGTAAAGGCGATCGGGTGATCATCTATATGCCGTTGATGATCGAAGGCATTGTTTCGATGCTGGCCTGCGCCCGCATCGGCGCGATTCATTCGGTGGTCTACGCGGGGCTCGGCCACACCGCGCTGCGCGACCGCATTGTGGACGCGGGAGCGAAGGTCGTCATCGCCGGTGAGCTTGGTTATCGCCGGGGAAGGCTGGTCCCGCTGAAAGCGATCGTCGATGAAGCGGTTGACGGGCTTGACGCCGTGGAGAGGATCGTGGTTGTGCCGCGCACGGCGAAGACGCTCGACAGCCCCAGCCCGCGCGAGATCAACTACTACGATCTCGAAAAGTTCAGCTCCGAATGTCCGGCCGAGGATATGGACGCGGAAGACCCGCTCTTCATCCTCTATACCTCGGGAACGACCGGCAAGCCGAAGGGAGTGGTGCACGTGCACGGCGGCTATATGGTCGGCACGACGTACCATCTCAGCACGTTCTACGATGTCGGCCCGCGCGATATCTTCTGGTGTACATCGGACATCGGGTGGATCGTGGGGCACAGCTACATCGTTTACGCTCCGCTCTGCGCCGGTGCCACAACCCTGCTTCGCGAGGGCGCCATCGACTACCCGCTCCCTGGCGTGGCGTGGCAGATCGTGGAGCAGTACGGCGTCACCAAGATGTTCACCGCGCCGACCGCGATCCGCATGTGGATGCGTTACGGGGAAAGCCTGCCTTGTGCTTACGACCTGAGCAGCCTGCGCGTGATCGCCTGCGCCGGCGAGCCGCTGAATCCGGAGGCTTGGCGCTGGGCGCAGACTTATCTGGCAGGCGACGGCAAGTGGGGGTATGTGGTGGACAATTGGTGGCAAACCGAGTTGGGGGGACCGACCCTGGGTACGCCCATCACCCTGCCCGTGCGGATAGGCAAAGCAGGACTGCCGCTGCCCGGGGTTGAAGCTGACGTGCTCACCACCGACACCACCTCGGCGCCGAATAATGTCGGCGGACAACTCGTGCTCAAGCGTCCGTTTCCACATATGATGCGTACCGTCTGGGGCGATGACGAGCGCTACCAGCGCGAGTGGAAGATGGTTCCGGGAGTGTACATCACCGGAGATGTCGCGATTCGCGATGAGCACGGCTATATTGCCGTTCTCGGCCGCTCCGACGATGTGCTCAACGTTGCCGGTCACCGCATCGGCACCGCCGAAGTGGAAAGCGCGCTGGTCTCGCACCCGGCCGTGGGCGAAGCCGCCGCCATCGGCATCCCCGATTCCGTCAAGGGGGAAACGATCAAGGCCTTTGTCCTGCTGCGCGCCGGGCACACTGGCACGCCTGCTCTGAATGCGTCTCTGATCGAGCATGTGCGGCGTGAGCTTGGTCCGATCGCAACCCCTTCGGCGATTGATTTTGTGGCCACGCTGCCGAAGACACGCTCGGGAAAGATCATGCGGCGTTTTTTGAAGGCAAAAGAAACGGGGGCTGAGATCGGGGACATCTCAACTCTGGAACAGTAACTCCAACCCGGTGCCGGGTTGGCCTGCGGCGGCGGAGCTGAAGGAAGAACTGCGGTCCTGGGTGGCGAAGGAAATTGGGTCGATGGCGAAGCTGGCAGACATTCGCTTCACCGATCAGCTTCCGAAGACGCGCTCCGGTAAGATCATGCGACGGCTGCTGCGCGAACTCGCGTCCAGCGGAGAAGTGAAAGGCGATACCACTACGCTCGAAGATTTCAACGTGATTTCACGGCTGAAAGAAGAAGAGTAAGATCACAGGCCGCCACGTTGCCGGAAATGAATAAGGCCGCCCCATTTGTGTGGGACGGCCTTTTTCATCCATCGTCCTTGGGGTCCCCGACAAGCCTGGTGTTGGCTTGTTGAAGCTGGACGGTTATCGCTTGGTTGTCATCGTCGGACGGTGGTTCGGCTCTTCCTGCAGGCTTGCGGCAACCGCAATTAATTTCTCATCGACTGTGCGGTTAACGTTGACGGCGTCTGACAGGGGAACAGAGACGATTTCATTCCCGCGCAGCGCCACCATCTTGCCGAACTCTTCCCTGTGTATCATGTCGATGGCGCCAAGTCCGTAGCGCGTGCCGAGAACGCGGTCGAATGCGGTCGGCGTGCCGCCGCGCTGGGTGTGGCCCAGCACCACGGCGCGGGTTTCATACTTGGTGCGCTTCTCCAGCTCTTGAGCAAGCATCTGTCCAATGCCGCCCAGGCGCTCGTGCCCGAACTCATCCTTGCCAAGGGCCTGCACCACCAGCGAGCCGGTCTGGTCGACTTTGGGGGCGAATTTCGCGCCTTCGGCGACGACCACGATGCTGTAGTTGCGCCCGCGCGCGTGCTGCCGTTTGAGGGCCTCGGCCACTTCGTCGATGTCGAAGGGCTTTTCGGGAATCAGGATCGCGTCGGCGCCGCCCGCAATGCCGGAGTAGATGGCGATCCAGCCGGAGCCGCGCCCCATGACTTCACAAACGATCACCCGATTATGCGACTCGGCCGTCGAGTGCAGGCGATCGATGGCCTCGGTAGCGATCATTACCGCAGTATCGAAGCCGAAGCACAAGTCGGTTCCGCTGAGATCGTTGTCGATGGTCTTCGGGCAGCCGATGGCCTTGAATCCGCTATTGAATATCTTCAGGGCGACGCCGAGCGTATCGTCGCCGCCAATGGCGATCAGCGCGTCCAGTTGGTTGGCACGGAGGTTCTTTATGCACTGCTCGATTCCACCCTCGCGCTTGGCCGGGTTGGTGCGCGAGGTGCGCAGGATGGTGCCGCCGCGGGGCAAAATGCCGGCCACTGCTTCGAGATCAAGCGGCATCGTGTGGTTCTCGATAACTCCCCGCCAGCCTTCAAGAAAACCGATGAATTGGTCGTCGTAGTGAAAAGTTCCTTTGCGGACAATACCTCGTATCACCGCATTCAATCCAGGACAGTCACCACCACCGGTGAGAATGCCGATCTTCATAGTTTCAGCCTCAAAAGGGAATCTAGAATAAGCTGTACCCCATCCGTCCACCGGCACGAGCAACTGCCGCGCGCGCCGGCGTGTAGGGAGCCGGGCTTCAGGGGAGATATCTCCCGAAAAACTTGTCTAGGGCATTTTACCGATTTCGGCGAGGGTTCGTAAATTGCGGTGCCGGGCCCAATTAGCCCACTACCTAAATTGCGGACACCTGCCCAAATCGAATCGCATCACCGCCGCCGCGCAGGGCGGCGCTATACTGAAAAATCGCGCCGAGAAAAAATATGCTACTAAGCGGAATTCTGCCTCCTATCACCACTCCTTTCTATCGAGATGGCCAAGTCTATTACAAGAAACTGGTGCACAACGTCGAGCGCTATTCGCGCAGTCCGGTGACTGGGATCATGGTGCTGGGCTCAGCCGGCGAGCCGCTGATGTTGAGCGACGATGAGAAACAAAGCGTGCTGAAGTGCGCTATCGAGAGCGCGGCTGCGGAGAAGGTGATGATCGCCGGCACCGGGGCTGAGTCGGCCATGGGAACCCTGCGCTTGACGGAATCTGCGGCCGCTCTGGGTTACGACGTCGCCATCGTGCGCACGCCGCACTACTACAAGCAGCAGATGCAACCGCTGAACATGCTCAGCTTCTACCGCTTCGTGGCCGACCGCTCGCCGCTGCCCGTGGTGATCTACAACGCCCCGCACACAACCGGATACGACATTCCCGCCGAAGTCGTCGTCGAGCTGGCCGAGCACCCGAACGTGATCGGAATCAAGGAGTCGAGCGGCAGCCTCGAGAAGTTGCGCTCAATCGCTGAGCGGACGCGCCACGTCCACCGTGCGGCAACCGTTACCGAGCGCTTCGAGCCGGTGACCGGGCGTATGCTCAAGGCTGCTGCCGTAAGCCCCGAAGCCGTATTAGTTCCGGCCGCGGCGTTGGCGGCCAAGCCGTCATCAACCGCCGTGCAGTCGATCGGCAAGTTGAGAACCCGGCAGAAGAATACCGGCTTTCAGATCATGATCGGCAGCGCGCAGCAACTCCACCAGTCCTTGCAGGCGGGAGCCACCGGCGCCAGTTTGCCGTTCGCCGGCGCCGCGCCCGGTGCTTGCTTTGAGATCTACGCCGCATATAAGGACGGAGATGCCAAGCTGGCCGAGCAAAAGCAACAGCACATCGCTCGAGCTGCCGCGCGCATCGCAGGCGAATTGGGGATTCCCGGGCTGAAGTACGCCATGGATCTGAACGGCTATTACGGAGGCATTGGCAGGCTTCCCTTGTTGCCGCTCAACGCCGAGATGAAGCTTGAGGTCGAGCGGCTGATGGCTGACATTCGCAGTTAGACCGGGCGGAACTTGCCAGGTCTATGCCGCGCGCCAGGTCTTACGATTCTTCTGCAATACCTTCGGAGAACGTGTACCGCCGCTCATGGCGCCGGGGCTGGCGGCGTCGGCAATTTCGCCGGCTTCGAACTCGTCCTTCGTTCCGCGTCGATTCATGGTGCGACCCGTGCTCCCGGGCACGGGTTCATCTATGCTGCGATTCGCCTTGAAGTCTCTGCCGCGATCGTCGCTGCCTTTTTTGGCCATATCCGTGTGCTCCATTTCTTGGACGTTTACCGTTTAGATGCTCATCTTTCGGATTATGTTGCCAGCGCGGGCTTTTAGCGGCTGGTGGGGCGATCGGCCTGGCTATCGGCTGATTTGAATGCCGGGACAGGCAAGCCGGATCGGTGAATCCCGCTTCTCCACCTCGCCCAGGCATCGGCGGATCTCGTCGCTGAGCGATGAGACCGCGACGCCTTGAAACAAGGCAGGGTAGGGCTCCAGGCGTTTGAGCGCGCTTTGCAGCAATGACCTGGCGCCGTTCAGGTTGCTGCGCCGCAGGTGGTGGAAGGCCGCCGCGAGTTGAATCAGGGCTTGCAGAAGCGTCTTTTCCGGTTCGGGCGCGTGCAGCCACACGGCTTCCCAGTGTTCATGCGCGGCAAAGAACTCGCCGGCGCGGTAGCATCGCAAGCCCTCGGCGAGAGCTCCCTGACTCCAGTCGAGAATCATCGGCAGTATGGCAGATGTGAGGCTAGCGAATTCAGATTCACTTTCTGAATACCGCGATTCAGGAATTCGACTCTCACGCCGGAGTGGGCGAAGGTCTCAGCACTTCGGTGATGTCGCTTTCGGCTGAACATGTCATACACTGAATGAACCTTCCCCAGGTTACCTTGCCATGAATTCGTGACAATTCTTACGATTTTTCGGTGAGGTATCCGTGGACGCCAATCAGATAGGGCCTTTCGAAATCCTCAAAACCCTCGGACGCATAGACGACCAAAGAGTCTTTAAGGCTTCCAGCCCCGCGGACGCAAAGGTAGTGGCGGTTCGCCCGATCAAGAACGATGGCAAACATCCCTCTGTCTCGATCGATATGGCTTGGCGAGCCATGAAGTTGGAAAGTCCGAATATCGTCCAAGTGCAAGAGGTTACCGAAGCGGAGGGCGAGTCGTACGTGGTGACCGAGTACGTGGAAGGCAATCTTCTATGTTCGCTGATGAAACAGAACGCCGAGGTTTCGGTGTGGGACGCTACGGACATTGCCCGGCAGATTTGCAGCGCCATCGATCACGCGCGTTTACGCCAAGTCGGACATAAAAATTTCACCCCCGTCAACATCATGGTCGAGTGGGACGGCAACGTCAAAGTGATGGACTACGACACGCCGACCGATCCGAGGGAAAGCTATTGTGCCGGACGGAATCCCGAGGCGCTCCATTACTTATCGCCCGAGCAGTCGCGAGGCGAAGAGCCGGACTGCCGGTCGAACCTGTTCAGTCTGGGAGCCATACTCTACCAGTTGTTGACCGGAGAAAAGGCGTTTCCCGGGGCGGACGCGCGCGAGATTCTAGAAAACATTGCCGCCAAAGATCCGAAGGCCCCACATCTGGTAAAGGCGACACTGAACCCCGGCCTGAGCCGCGTAATCATGAAGGCTCTGGCGAAAACACCGGACGAGCGCTACCAGTCCGGGATTGAGTTCATTCGTGATTTTGAGAATCACCGCAAACCGCTTGCCGAGCCCGCGCCGCCGGTGGCGAAACCAGCCCATCGGATGCCGAGCACGGAAACCCGATCGATGCCCTCACCTCTGGTCAGCGGCAACGCGGTCAGGCGGCCGGAGCTGGTCGCGCCCCTGCCGGCGGTTCCGATTGCAATCAAGTCCGTCCAGGGCGTTCCCCCGCCAGGCGATAACAAAGCTATCGCTGTAGAGCCCGCGAGATTATCAATCTTTTCCGCTCCCATTGCGATGCGAAGTGACTCTTTTTCCGCTCCGATGCGGAGTGACTCGCTGGACCCCGTGGTCGAGCAGGCAGAGTTCAAAGCGCCTGCGGTTGAAGAGCCGCGAAACGTGGCGAAAGCCGTAAAGCTGCTAACCAAGGTGAAGCAATCGCTATCTGCATTCACGGTGGAGCATAAGGCAGCACTACTCTATGCAGCTGCGGGAGTGTTGCTGTTGACCGCCGGTTTCGGCATCGGCAGCGGAATTGGGAGCGTCGTACGGGCGTATCTGCGTCCCTCGCAGCCGGTCGCTCCTATAGCCGTCGAACAGCCTCAGGCACAGCCGACGCCCGTGGCAGCGACGGTTGAGCAAGCGACCCCGGCTCACGATGACGCGCCAACGGTTCGTTCCGGGCGACGGCCCGCGAAGAAACGCAGCGCGCCGGTCGTTATGGCTGCGGCTCCGGTGCTGATGGTGGGCGGTCTCATCATTGATTCTTCTCCCCAGGGTGCGACCGTCCAATTGGACGGCGGGAGTGCATTGTTTCAGACGCCATACACCGCGAACTCGCTGAGCGCCGGCCGCCACACGGTCGGATTGAGCAAGCCCGGGTATGCCGCGGAATCGCGAACCATTGAGATAGCAGCGGGGCAGCAGTCCCATCTCACGATTGCCTTGACTGAGCTGGGCGCCACCGTGTCCATCGCCAGCGATCCTCCCGGGGCGGCAGTTTTCATCGACGGGCAGGACTCAGGAAAGACGACCCCGGTCGCGGTGGTTCTGAGGAAGGGAAGTCATGCTCTCAAGGTGCGGAAGGCGGGATATTTGCAGGCCTCCGCCAACCTAGACCTTGCCCCCGGACAGCAGTTTCAGTTCGCGCCGCATTTGTCGCCGGCAGGCAATGAGGACGACATCAAGGCGGTGGGGAAATTGAGCCGGATCCTAGGCCGTCATTCGCGAAGCGACATGGCAACGCTGCAGATCAGGACCATTCCGAAAGGCGCCCGCATCATCGTCAACCAGCGCGTGCTGGACAAGACTACGCCGGCCGAATTCTCCGTCCCCGAGGGCTCGTACGAAGTTGCCATTGCGCTCGATGGCTACAACCGTGTCGAGCGCACAATTACGGTAGCCGCGGGGTCAACCTTCGTCGTCGAGGAGCAATTGCGGAAGTAGCGACCGGCGGCCCGCACGTAAAAGTTCAGTCGAATCGCTGTCGTCGAGGCGTCTAAGTGATCCTTACCAGGCGTCTCCACTTGGCCTGCAGCCAGAGCAGCACTCCAAGGGCGCAGACCTCCAGAGGACCGGTTGGGAGCAGGTCCAACCGCAAGACGCCGGAAAAATTACCGATCGCCGCGTGAGCGGCGGCGATCATCCCCGCCAACACGATCAAGGTGGACATGCGTTCCTGGATTTCGATGGGCAGCCCGCGGTGCTGTTTGGGCAGCGGGGTTTCGCTCACCGGAGCGTAAGCGACGCGGCGGACATCCGTGTAGCCTTTGCGCTCCGCAGGCCACAAATCCTTAGTTGTGCGCGCGCTCGTCGATGCGCTTCGCAGATTCGTTTTCTTGAAGAACATGACAGGCACCATCCCGGCGACATTCTAGGCCATCGAGGTCCTTTACGGCAGATTACGCCGGTGTCATGTTCGGATGGGCATTTGCACACCAACTTTCGCTATGCTTGCATCCCGCGGTGTGGCGGCCTCCTCTGCCGCTATGGTGCCGGTTCGGTCCAATCGAGAATAATCTTGCCGCTCAATCCCGACGCCATGATCGCGAAGGCTTCTTCGTACCGCTCCACGGGAAAGGAGTGGGTAATGACGGGAGAGAGATCGAGCCCGCTCTGCAGCATGGAGACCATCTTGTACCAGGTTTCAAACATCTCCCGCCCGTAAATCCCCTTAATCTGCAATCCCTTAGAGATGACGTGATTCCAGTCAATGACCGTATCCGCGGGCGGAAAGCCCAGGAGCGCGACCCGCCCGCCATGGTTCATGTGCTCGATCATGCCGGAGAACGCGCTCGGCGCTCCGGACATTTCCAGCCCCACATCAAAGCCCTCTTTCATGCCCAGATCGTGCATTACGTCGCGCAGAGTTTCCTGTGAGATATTGACAGCCCGTGTGGCTCCCATCTTTCTTGCCAGTTCCAGGCGATAATCATTGATGTCGGTGACCACGACATAGCGGGCGCCAACGTGTTGAGCAATTGCCGCGGCCATGATGCCAATGGGACCGGCCCCGGTGATCAGCACGTCCTCGCCGACCAGGTCGAACGATAACGCGGTGTGGGTGGCGTTGCCGAAGGGATCGAAAATCGCCGCCAGCTCGTCGGCTATGCCATCGGCAATCTTGAAAGCGTTAAAAGCCGGGATAGCGAGGTATTCGGCAAAAGCGCCTTCACGGTTGACCCCTACGCCCACCGTGTTGCGGCAGAGATGACGGCGGCCGGCGCGGCAATTGCGGCAGTGCCCGCAGGTGATGTGTCCCTCGCCGGACACCCGGTCGCCAATCTGGAAGCCGCGCACTTCCTGCCCCATTCCGACGATCTCGCCAACGTATTCATGCCCCACGTGCATGGGTACGGGAATGGTCTTCTGCGCCCATTCGTCCCACTTCCAGATGTGGATGTCGGTGCCGCAAATCGCGGTCTTTTTGATCTTGATTAAAACGTCGTTATGCCCTACCTCCGGCTTCTTGACGCGGGTGAGCGTCAGCCCTGGGCTGCGTTCAAGTTTTGCCAGTGCTCTCATCTCTCATTCCCCTCGGACCTTGTTCCGGCTTGCCAGATTCTCCGTGCCCTGAGAACGTCAGCGGGAAATGTTCCGGCCCATGCGATCACCCTTGATTTATACACCTCAAGTACCTCTCGCGCGCAATTCCAAACTGCGATGGGGTGACGTGCGCGGCGGTTTTTTCGCCGGTCTGGCAAGGCGGATGGTGCAAGAATTGGGGTATACGCGGGCAACCCTTGACGGCGCGCAGGCCGGCAGGCAAGCGTTCTGCTTGCTGAAAAGGGCGTTCGGTAGCAAACTGTAGCCGTCGTGTTCAGGGGGTAGGCGATGAAGGTAGGCTTGGCCGGGTTCGGCAATGTGGGGAAGGAATTGACGCGACGGTTAAACGCCGGGGCGTTGTCCGAAGTGGAACTTGTCGCCGTCTGTGCGCGGGACCTCGACAAGGCGAAGGCCGAGGCTCAAGCCTTCACGCCGCCGCCGAGGGTCGTCGGACTCAAGCGCTTGCCGGGGCTCTGTGATGTCGTGGTGGAATGCGCGACGGCGGAAAGTTTCCCGCAGATTGCTCGCGCCGTGCTCGGTGCCGGGAAGTTCCTGATATGTATTAGCGCTGCCGGTGTGCCGAACTGTCCCGAGCTATTAGAGTTGGCGCGGGTTCACGGCGGACGAGTGCGGATCGCTTCGGGGACGATGCCGGGGCTCGATATTATTCGCTGTGCGGCGGAAGGAAGCATCCGTTCGGTGCATCTTAAGACGCGCGTCAAACCCGAATCCATGATGCGTGAACGCTACGTTCTCGACCGCGGCCATGATTTTGCCAGCCATCCGCCAACCGAGCCGGTTAAGGTATTTGCAGGGACGGCGGGCGAGGCGGCGGCATCTTTTCCGCGTCACTTTAATGTGGCGGTTTCGCTAAGCCTGGCCGGCATCGGGTTCGACCGGACCAGCGTCGAAGTCTGGGTAGACCCCGGGGTGCCAGGGCGCAATTCATCAGGTTGAACTGGAAGGAGAGGAAGTCAGCCTGTCGATGACCAGCCGCAATCGGCCGTCGCAGAACCCGCGAACCTCGCGCATTGTCGCGCTCAGCATGATCGCGGCATTGCGTTCCTTAATCGCTCCGCTGACGGTCGGCTCGTAGGTCCGAGGATTCTTTCAGTCTCCTGTACCCAACCTGCTGCAAAGCGAACAGATCATTGCCGGGCTAAGATTCAGGGCCGGTCCGCCGCTTTGACCGCTTATCCCAAAACCCATCAGGCAGGTCCGTTTATGAACTCTTTATGAAGGTTTTATTCGAAGTTTAGGTTCTCTTCGCTCTAATCATGGAGAGGTTGAGTGGCGTCGGCAAGCTGGACGCTCCCTCCGGAGGCCGAAATGACGGCGATGGCGATCTTCATGGGTTTGTGCGTGGCGGGGATGCTGGTTCTGTTGCGATTTCTTGCCGCGTGGTGCTCGGAATCCGCCGCCCTGGGCGGCAGCTACCTGGTGAAATTGGGAGAACGGCACACCGCTTCGCCCGAGTCGCATTCGGCTGCTGTCTCGGCCACAGGCAGGACCCAGGCACGCGCAGCGTAAAAGGGAGAACGGTTTTGGGCGCCGCCGATAGTACCGCGGGCGGCACGGAAGAGGTTGACCAGGATGTCTATCCAGGAAGTATCTCCGGAACAATTTGTCGAGCTATTTCATCACTATCACGAGGTGCTGGCCCCCGATTTCGGTTGCGCCAACGGACACCAGTCCGATTCGTGGAGCGAAGTGCCGGCCGGCGAGAAGCGTCGAATGATTATCGCCGCACGCCTGGCGCTGCTGGAATTAGCATCCAGCACGGATGAGGAGAGCGGCCGGAGACGCTATTTCGCCAGGCCGGGGCAAGCGGAGTGGGGCTGCTGATCGAGGGGGTCGCCGCGAAGGCGCGGGAAAGTTCGCGTCAAGGTAGATGGCTCATGGGTAGCGCTGGCAGGGTAAAGCGATTCTGGCTGCGAGTGCGCGATGAAGTGTGCGCACGTACGCGCGCTCCTCGCGCTGGCGACGCCGAAATTGCCGCGGGAGATTTTCGTATCGATCTTGAAACTCGGACTGCTACCATGTTGCGTACTTGAGAGGTGAGGTCTATGACCTGGTTGTACAGTGCTGAAGGACTTACCGGCATTGGAAGTGGACCGGTCTGAAATGTGCTGTCCACATAGCTCCAGCGCCCGGCTAACTGTGACCGGCGGGCGCGATCTCCCGCCGCCGGTTATAGATGTGCCTGAAGTCCAAGCCCGCTCGCCTGGTTCAAGTTGACGCTGGAGACGATGAATCGTTCTTTGCCAACCACGGTCAAAGGCAGCTCGTCGGTCAGCCGCACGATCACCTCCGTGCCCGCCCCAAGCCGCCGCCGAAGCTGGCGCTTTAATTCCTTTTCATCGGCCGCGCCGAAGCCGGGCTTGGGCACGACCCTCACGATGACCTCTCCGATACGCTCTTGCACCAGTTGGCAACGCTCGATGGCTTCGACGAACTCATGAATCTGGTCGAGCCCGGCGCGCGGCATCAGGCGGCCGTCGGCGGTGACGATTACGTCGTCTTTGCGGCCGTTCACCGGACCCATCCGCGGCAAGCTGCGTCCGCACGGGCAAGCCTCGTCCACCAGGTACCCGACATCTTCAATGGCATAGCGGATCAGGGGCATCGAGTAATTGCTCAGGCCGGTTTGCACCAGCTCTCCCGGCTGCCCCTTGGGCGCAGGCAGCCCCAGCGGCGAATCCACCTGCACGATGCCGAATTCCGGGTTCTGGTGATAGCTGCCGAATTCACATTGCTGGCTCACGGCAAGCCTCTCGCCGGTGCCGTAACGGTCCCAGACCTTGCAGGCAAACTGCCGCTCGATCGCTTTGCGCTCGGTCGCGGTCAGTACCTCGGAGGAGGTGAACACGGCCTCGACCGGAATCGTCACGCCCTCCTGCTCCATGAAGCGTGCCAGGGTATACACACTTGACGGATAAGCCGCGATGAACTTCGGATGCCATTGCTGAAGCTTGCGCACGTACAACGGCATGACATCGCGCGAGAGATGGAAGCCGGAGAGATAAATGCGATTCTCCGCCCAATCGAAGCGCCAATACACGCCGCCATGGCTGTCCGGCGGAATCAGCGTCAGTCCCCGTATGACCAGCAGCTTGTCCCCCGGCCGGTATCCCGCCCAGGACCAATGGCGGTCGATGAGCGAGTGATCGAAGGCGATCCGGTCTTTATCGAGCAGGAAGTGCAGCGGAATTCCCGTGCTGCCGCCGGTGCGTCCAACTGTCGAGCGGCGGGCGGGGACGTTGCGCGCCTTGAGTTCGCGGTTCGAGCGGCGCACGTCGTGCTTGTACAGCACCGGCAGTTTGTACAGATCCGCGGCCGTGCGGATATCCCGCGGCTTCAGCCGGCGCTGGTCAAAGACGCGGCGGTAGTAAGGCACGTTCTCATAGGCGTGCTGGACGAGTTCCTGTAGTTGCCCGTCCTGATAGGCCCGGAAGCGGTCGGGCGGCCAGAACTGGCTCTCCCGCAGCATCGCCTGGTAGCTTTGCGCCAGGTGGCCGGCGCGCTCCAGTCTTCGCCACAGCCCATAGGCCGAGACCAGCAGATGTTGTGCCACGATCGGACTGCTGCGATAGGCGCCGGAAATGAGAGGGTGATCGTAAATCATTGGCTGCCGGCGTAAGTGCCGGGTTCCTGCGAAGCGCGTTTTGGCGCGGAGCGGGTTAGCAGCGCGGGCCGCAGACGCTCGATCTCGCCGCGCCATCCGAAGTGCGGCCGGAAGGCGATACACGGAGCGTTTTCGAACTCGTCCCAGGAGCCGTTCCAGTACTGGACGTTGGAGCGGCAGCAGATCTGCCGCAGATCAAACGCGGCCAGCGAATGCGGCGTCAACTGCCAGACACTGGCGAGCATGGGAAGCTTCCGGTAATCGAAATTCATAATCGTCGCGCAGACGGTATCGGTGGCGACCGGGTTGAAGCCGGCGACGACCAGCCCCGCCGCGATGGCGTCGGCCGCCATCGGCCCGTCGCCCTCGCCTGCCACAATGCCGTCGACCACGGTGAGATAGCGCAGCGGACGCCGGCGCGGCCGGCCCGCTCCATCGAAGTAAAACAGCGCCCGGTTCAGGTCGAGAACCATACGCCAGGCGGTGTCATTGCCGTGCCAGTTCCCGGAGCGCACGGTGCGGCTGTTATCGCCAAAGACGGCCAGCCCCGCGCGTTTCAACAGCCGCGCCAAGCTCGCGCCGCAACCGCCCGCGTGGTGTAACATCTGCTTAAAAGCGACGGTCAAGCGACTCTGCATCTTGTGGCTGAGATCAGCGGTGGCAAATTCGTCGCCACCCGCGTCCGGCGTGCCGATGGTGTGGTGCGGCAGACAGTTGCGGTAGCCGTTGATGCCGACCATGTTCTTCAGGCTGATGGTCACGCCGGTCTTCTTATGGGTCTTGAGCTTGGGCAGATTGATCACCACGTCGGCGTCCATCACCGAGCGGCACAAGATGTAAGCGTGCCGGCCCGGATGGTGAAACTTCGCGGTCTCGGTGTGATCGTAGTCGGCGCCATAAAAATTGCCGTTCAGCCGGTAACTGCTGAATTCGCTCTGCTCGCCCAGCTCCACCGTCGTGTAACTCGCCGGATCGCCCGGCAGAGTAACCCTCTTGTGGATGACGTCACCGTGCTGAAACCAGCGGTCGCGCCGCAGGTCGCGCAGTTCGACCGCCAGCCCCTGGCGGCGGAAGAATTCGACGACGGCGAACAGGCCGTTGCGCGAGCAGGTCTCGTTGAAATCCGAGTCGGTCTGCGGACCATCGGCCACCAAGACTTTGCCGGTGCCTTTTAGCGCCAGAAAAACGTAATCGAGAGTTGCCCGGATGACACTGCCGTGGGTCACGATTTGCGCCCACTCGTCGAGGCGGGAGACATGCGACTGGCGAATCAGATTCGGCTTGACCACCACCGCGTCACCCGGCGAAATCAACTCTGCCAAGGGGTTCCAGTCCGGGGCGCCAAACGAGCGGCGGTCCAGCCCGAGATCGAACAACACCCGCCGCACGCCCTCATAAGCCGGGTTTGGCTCTGCTCCCGTTTCTCTGAAGCCGTACTCCGGGTAGCGTTTGGCGGGATGGAAGGGCGGCTCGCTCGGATAGCGCGCCTCGACCTTGGCAATCGCGACCGTCGAATTTTCACGCCATAAGCACATAGCTATTCCGCGGGATCTGAGTTAGGCATTTAGGATGGTCCGAAGATGAGCTTTTATTAAGCCAGGGCGGGGAGGCGGAATTCGACCGGTTCAAGATCGGCCACATCGACCTCGACCGCGATGCTCTGCATGATCAGGTCGAGCGAAAGCACGATGCGCGTGCCCTGGTGATGGCGCAGCACAATGCCCTGTATCCCGGCCAGCGGGCCGCGGCGAATGCGGGCTTTTTCGCCGACGCCGAGAAATGGATGCGGCAGGGCGTGACACAGGTGCAGGCTGCAACGCAGGGTTTCGATTTCGGCGCGCGGCAAAGGCGTGGCTCCCTTGCTGGTGCCGACGAGCGAGACAATCCCCGGAGTTCCAAGCACCTTCACCCGTTCTTCCGGCGAAATCTGCACAAAAATGTAACTGGGAAACAGCGGACATTCACGGTTAACCGTACGGCCGCTGGCCCAGCGCCGCGTTGACGAGTAAAGCGGCAGGAAGTGCTCGATCCGGTGGACCGCGAAGTGACTGGCCACCTGCTTCTCGTGGCACGGGGCGGTATAGGCGGCATACCATCTGAGCCCCGCTTCCGCTTGCCGGGCGCAAACCGAATTCCGGGTAAGATTGTGATTCACGATTGCTGTTGACGTTGCCGTGAACAAGGCTTCGCCATTCCCCGCTCTGAATAGGTTTTCCACATTCGACCCCGGCTGAATTCTTTAAACTCGGACTCGAAGCAAGATAGCGCATGCATGCTTCGAGATGTTTCCGACCGGGCACGTCCCCGTTATGGGCCGCTCGGGTCCGAGGTCCCGCCTAACGCGACAAAACTGATTCGGCAATGCTACTGACGGGTTGAGCAGGACGATCTTTAGTGCTCTTGGTTAAGAAGTTTCTAATGATGCCGCCCGTCTCGCCCATCGCATCTCGCTTAATGCCGTGTTTCGGGGTTTGTATTTGCAATCACGTTGCCAGCGGACGGGGTGCGAAGCCGGAAGGCATCGCCGAACCCATTCCTCACCAAGCAGCTATGTCGTCCAGCACCAATAAAACTGCTGGCTTTAGAGGCTGCTGAAAAAGTCATTTTCCCTTGCTAAACAGCGTGTCATCCCGAGCAGAGCCGGGGTCCCCGGCAACCGCGGCGGTTGCTGGGGTGGAAGCGAGGGATCTGCTTTTCGTCCGCGTTGAAACAAAAGCCGATCCTTCGGTCGCCAGCCCCAACAAGCCAACAACGGGCTTGTCGGGGACCCCGCGCAAATACAGCTCGACCTCAGGATGACACCAAGAGACTTTTTCAGCAGCCTTTTTGGCCCCGAGGGAATGAATGCCAGCGGACGCTTCGCGAAACCCAAACCTTCAGCTTGTTCGCGAAAACACCAGACTCGGCAACACCGGAAGTTGGCGCGCCGCTTGGACGTTGTAGCGAAACCGTGTCTTTACGGGAATAATTGCTTCGTTACGGGAATAATGGTTTCGTTCCGGGAACCCGCTCCAGAATGTCGTTATCCTCGTCTACGCTGCTTCAACTCGCGGGCAGCTCCACTCCGGAAAAGCCCTGACATGCTTCGAGCAGCCTCGCCTGTCGCTCCACATCGCGAGCGGCCGGGCTCGGTGCGCGCAGCCGCCGGTGATACAAGTACTCGCCCGTGACCCTGGCCTCCGGGTCATCGCTGACCGCGAGCCAGACCTGGGTGCGGTGGGCCGCGTCCAAATCGTCCGGCGCGCCCGCTCCGCCCATCTTCGTCGCCACCCAGCCGGGCTCAAGCGCATTGGAGAAAACATCCGGCCAGCGGCGCGCCACCGCGAAGGCCAGCATCACGTCATGCAATTTGGAATCGGCGTAAGCCTGCTGTCCCTGCCATGCGCGCTTCGCCCACGCGAGATCCTTCAGGCTCGCGTCGCCGCTCCGGTGCAGGCCCGAACTCAGGTAGATGAGGCGCTTCGGCCTGCGGATGAGTGCGGTAAGAATGTACGGCGCCAGGGTGTTCACCGCAAACACCTGCGGAAGCCCGTCTTCGGTCGCGATGCGAACCGGTTCCCGATAGCCAACTCCCGCATTGTGAATCACCGCGTCGAAAGGGCCCAACCGGTTCGCCTGATCGGCTACGCCGCGAGTCTCGGCGATGCTCGCCAGATCGCCGATCACAACCGCCTCGGCTCCGGGCACGGCGGCCATCGCCTCCCGCCCACGCTGTTGGTTGCGGGCGTGCAGAATCGCGCGGTGGCCCTGCTCGATGAGCAGTTGAGCGGCCATCCGGCCAAGTCCGTCCGCGGAACCTGTGATGAACACACGCGCCATGATCGCTTACCCCACAGGTCGCCGCCGTACAAGCCGCCCCACAGGTCAAGATGCGTCAAACGCCTCCCGGGAATACGCTGAGCCCGCCATGCCGGGCTGGACGCAGGCCGCTACTTCGACGCCAGCTCGGTCAGCGCCCGTCCATAGACATTCAGTCCAATCTCGATGTCTTCCCAGCTTGTATCTTCCTGTGGCGAGTGGCTTATGCCGCCGATGCTGGGCACGAAAAGCATGGCTGTCGGCACCATCGAGGACATCAACTGCGCATCGTGTCCCGCCCAGCTAGGCATTTCCAGGTAGTTGACGTTGGCGATCCGCGCCGCCTGGCGCAGCACGCCGACAATCTGTTCATCAAGATGGGTCGGCTCGACCAGAGAGGTGCGGGTGATTTCGACGCCCACGCCGTACTTGGCTTCCACTCCGCGGAACTCGGCCAGCAGCCATTCCTTGGCGATATCGAGTTCGTCCGCCGTGGTGGCGCGAATCTCAATCGGCATGGAGACTCTGCCGGGCACGATGTTGATGGCTCCGGGCCAGATCTCCATCGTCCCGACCGTGGCGACGTAGTGATCGCCGGATTGCAGCGCCGCCTCGAAGCTCTTCTCGACGATATGGGCGGCGGCCACGAGCGCATCTTTGCGGCTGTCCATGCGGGTTGTGCCGGCATGGTTCGCCTTGCCGGTGATGGTGATCCAACAGCGATAAATGCCGACGATGTCCGTCACCAGGCCGCAAGCCAGGTGCCGGCGATGCAACTGCTCTCCCTGCTCGATATGAAATTCGACGAAACAGCGAATCTTCGCCGGATCGAGGCAGGCGGTCTGAAACGCATTCTTATCCAGCCCACATTCGGCGAGCATCTCCGCCGCCGACTTGCCTTCAGCATTGACGATTTTGGCTGGGTCTTCCGCTTTCATTTTGCCGGTCAAAACCCGGCTGGCAAACATGACGACGCCGAATTGCGTCCCTTCCTCTTCAACCATGGCGATCACTTCGACGGGACGCAGCGGCTTCCAGCCGCCGTCTTTCCATCCATTCACGCACTCGATTGCACTGATCAGTCCCAGGGCGCCGTCGAGTTTGCCGCCGTTCGGCACGCTGTCCAGGTGCGATCCGGTGAGCACCACCGGCAGCGATCCGTCGTTGCCTTCGTAACGGCCAAAAATATTGCCCAGAGGATCGGTCCGCACCCTCATCCCGGCTTCTTCCATAAAGCCGCGGACCAGCCCCATCGCCTCGCGATACGCCGGCGTGTAGGAAAGTCGGGTGACTCCTCCCTCCGGCGTCCTGGCGCTCGCGGCCAACCTTTCAATGCGCTCCCGCACCCGTCCAACTTGGTATTTCATCAGGCATTCTCCACCGAGCCAGAATCATTCAACCTCCACCTGGGAATAATGCTCTAATGCCGGCTTCGCCGCAACCACAATTGCCGCCCCCACGATTCCCATGGGAACTCTTTCATATCGCTATTGCCATGCCGCACCCGGGATGTCGATCGATCACTTCAATGACCAGATTTATGCGCTCGCGATCGCACTCTGTCGGGAGCATGGGAATGAGTTTTTCCGCAACCTCCTGGAGACCGGTTCCGCGCCGTAGGCCGCATCCGCCCGCTCGCGGCAACGGGCGAAGCGGCCTTCCTGAGCCTAAGCGGCGGCGTATTCGAATGAACCGGTTACCAGATCGATTTCGATGCGCTCTTTCTGCGCTTCGCTCTTGATCGTGTCGAGCAACTCCAGCAGTTGCGTCATCTCGGGTTGCAGATCGGGTTTGGCCGAAATCGAGACGTAGCGAATCAGCCGCTCGGTTTGGGTTCCGACCGGATGCTTTTCGTTTTCGATTCGCGAGACGTGTTCCTTGGTGAGTCCGAGCTTTTTGCCGAATTGCTCGCCTGTCAAACCAATGTACTTGCGCAAAAAGCGGATTTCCTTCCCCGTCAACTCGGAAGGTTTGAGGATAAGAGCACAGGCGATGATTTGGGTCAGTTCGTTGATCTTGGTTAGTAAGGGGGTCACGCTGCCGCAACGGCGGCATTTTGATAGCCTCACCTTGCGCAGCACAACATTATCCAGACCGCTTTCGACAAAGAGATAATCTCCTCGCACAACGATGGACGTTTCCCCACATTCGCAAACGTTCCGCACGCAGCACCTGCCCTTCATGGCTCCGAGGAGCTATTCGGTCAAGATGGTGAGGACCAGGACGCCTTCAATTTCCACAAAGGCGAAACCAATCCTTAATTCTCTCTCATCGACGGTTGTTCCTTGCACGGTGAATTCCCATTGCGCGACCTTGTCGTCGAACACTGGCTCTTCACAGATCGTGCCGTGCCGGAGAACGTACAGAGCGTCGTTCAGATCGATCTGCAGCTCGCGGATTCCTTTCCAAACATCGGAGTGAAACCGGAAACGGTCTTGCTCCAAACAAACGCGGAGCTTTGCTTTGTTAAAATGTGCGCCTTCCATGGTTATTGATAAATTATCAATAAAGCGCACGCCTGTCCAGAGGTGGAAAAAACTGCCTAGGGTGGCTGAAAACCCTTCACCCTGCGTTCCAACTTCCTTCTAGAATAGCTGAATCCGGGTGCTGGTGCTCACGTGGAAGTGGTTGCGAGCCCTGCTTTTGGCGGCAACATCCAGCGAAATTGGCGTAAGCGTCTGAGTCCTAGTAGGATAACCAGCATCGCGGCTGGTCAACGCAACTTATGAGATCAGCACAGTCGCTTCCCGAATTGGGAAACAGAAGACCACCGAAGGAGTTTGCGTTCCATGAAGCCCTTTTATGTGCGCCTGCATGCCAGTGATAACGTTGCCATCATCGCCAATCCGGAGGGAACGTCCCCGGGCACCGAGTTTGCTTGCGGGCTCACCGCTCTGGAGTCGATTCCCCAAGCCAACAAGATTGCCCTCATCGATCTCGCTCCGGGCGAACCGTTGGTTCGTTACGGCGAGGTGATTGGCCACGCCAGCCGCGCCATTGCCAAAGGCTCTTGGGTTCGCGAGGACTGCGTGACCCTGCCGCCGGCGCCCGCGCTTGATCAACTGCCCCTGGCGACCGCCATCCCGCCGCCGCTTCCCGCTTTGCACGGCTTCACCTTCGAAGGCTATCGCAACCCGGATGGAAGCGTGGGCACCAAGAACGTGCTTGGCATTATGTCCACCGTGCAGTGCGCCGCGCCGACCCTGGAATACGCCGTGCGCCGCATCAAGGCGGAGATGCTGCCGCGCTATCGCGCAGTGGATGACGTCATCGCTATCACTACGCCTTACGGTTGCGGGGTGGCGATCAATGCGCCGGGCGCCGAGGTTCCCATCCGCACCCTGCGCAACCTGGCTCTTAATCCGAATCTCGGCGGGGAAGTGATGTCGGTGAGTTTGGGATGCGAGAAACTGCAACCCTCTGTCCTCGCGGGCGACGCCTTCCCGATTCTTCCCGGCGAACCCTGGGTCGTGCGCCTGCAAGACGAACAATACCGCTGCTTCGGCGATATGGTTGCGGCGATCATGCGCTTCGCCGAGACTCGTCTGGACAGACTCAATCGTCGCGCGCGCACCTCCTGCCCGGCGTCGGAACTGAGCGTCGGTCTGCAGTGCGGAGGCAGCGATGCCTTCTCCGGGGTGACGGCCAATCCCGCGGTGGGCTATGCGGCGGATCTGCTGGTGCGCGCCGGCGCCACCGTGATGTTCTCCGAGGTCACGGAAGTGCGCGACGCGGCTCACCTGGTTACCCGCCGCGCGGCCAATGCTGACGTGGCGCGGGCGTTCACCCGCGAAATGGCCTGGTACGACGAATACTTGCGGCTCGGTGATGCCGATCGCAGCGCCAATACCTCGCCCGGAAATAAGCGCGGCGGACTGGCAAACATTGTCGAGAAGTCGATGGGATCGGTGGCTAAGGCAGGCAGCACGGCGCTCGTGGCGGTGACAAGTCCCGGCGAGCGCGTGCGCAGCAAGGGCTTGGTGTTCGCGGCTACCCCGGCCGGCGATTTCATTTGCGGCACGCTGCAAGCCGCCGCCGGCATGAACATGCACGTATTCACCACGGGCGAAGGATCGCCTTACGGACTCGCCATCGTTCCCGTGATCAAGGTGTCTTCGCGCACAGCTTTGGCCGAGCGATGGCCGGATCTGATCGACGTCGATGCCGGACGCATTGCCACCGGCGGGATGACGATCCAGGATGTCGGCTGGGAAATCTTCCACCTGATTCTCGATGTGGCCAGCGGCCGCAAGCAAACCTGGGCGGACCACTGGGGCCTGCACAACGCGCCTGTATTGTTCAATCCGGGCCCGGTCACATAGGCGCGCCTCGGCTTAGGGAAACTCTGAACGAGTGAAGGGTTTGAAGGGTACGGGCTTCAGCCCGTACGTAAGACCAACAAACCCTAACGAGGCTTTAGCCTCTGCGGAACCTCGGTTCTTCTAACCAGACTTGTTCAGAGTTTCCTTAGCGTGCTGCCGCCCGGTCCACAGCCTCGATCAGTCGCGCCGGATCGACTGGCTTTTCCAGCAGGGTAAAGCGATAGCCGCGATCCGCCTGATCGAGGTTGCAGTTGGGGGCGTCACCGGAGATCAGCACGACCTTGCAGGCTGGGCAGTAATCTCTCAACCAGGATGCCAGCCGCAGGCCGTCGGTTGGCATGCGGTAGTCGGTTACGATCACTTCCGGCTTCGCTCCGATGGCGTAGTTGATGGCGGGAAGACCATCGTAAAACGTTCTGACTTGGAACCCAACACTGCGTAGAACCGCGGAGATTGTGTCGGCCAGAACGCGGTCGTCGTTGACGACGAACACACGCGCTTGTTTAGCCATAGCGCAATAGATTACTGCGAAATCCCTCGACATTCCCCCATAAAACGTCCGAAACCGGCTTCCAGTGCTGCTTTTCAAGGAATTGCCCATTCGATCCGGCAACTCCGGCAGTACTTCGCAATACAGGTTCCAATGAAGCCGCCTTAGCCTTTAGAATGGTGGCACCCATGGAGACCGTGCCAGTCCACTACGTCGATTCCAGCGTCAAGTTGCAGACGCTCATCTCTGAACTTACCGGCCAGCCCATTGTCGGTCTCGACACCGAATTTATTTCCGAAGGCCGTTACGAGCCGGCGCTTTGCCTGGTTCAAATCTCCACCGTCAAAGACATTTGGATTCTGGACCCGCTCGCGGTTTCCGCGCTGGATGAATTCTGGAACGTGCTGCTGGCGGATGATCGTGAACTGGTGACGGTGGCGGCGCGGCAGGAAATTCGTTTCTGCGCCAAGTTCGCCGGGCGCGTCCCGAGCCGTGTCTTCGACTTGCAAATTGCGGCTGGACTGGTGGGCTACAATTATCCGCTCAGCCACACCAATCTGGTGCTGCGCATTCTTGGGCAGAAGATCCACGGCGGCGAGAGCTTCACCGACTGGCGCCGCCGTCCGCTCACGCCCGTGCAATTGAAGTATGCCGGCGATGACGTTCGCTACCTGATCGAAATGCGCAAGCGCCTGGTGCAGCGTGCCGAACAGATGAATCGCCTGCGGTGGATCTATGACGAATGTCGCCGCCTGACCGAAGACGTTATGGACGACCAGGAGAAATGGCGGATCTCTGGAAGCGCCCGGCTCGGCCGCAGACATTTAGCGGTTTTGCGCGAGGTCTGGCAATGGCGTGACCGTGTCGCTCAGCAGATGAACACCCCCGCCGCGCGCGTGCTGAGTGACAGCATGCTGGTGGAAGTTGCGCGGCGCTCTCCCATCAGCGTCGAAGATCTGTTCGCTATCCGCGGCCTTGACCGCAGGTTGTTGCGCGGCGCCGAACAGGAGATCGTCAAAGCGGTGAAAGCGGCGCAAGCGATTGCGGAGCATGACCTGCCCGGCATCGAGCGCCGTGACGATCCACCGCAGGTCGGCGTCCTGGCCAAACTGCTCTCGGTCGCGGCCGGCGGCCTGGCTGCCGAGCATGAAGTCGATCCCGCTTTGCTGGCGACAACGGCAGATCTGCAGGAGCTTGTACGCTGGTATCTGGGGCAGGACGGCACCGCCAAGCCGATGCTTTTGCAGGGCTGGCGGGGCGATATTATTTCAACTCCATTGCTTGGATTCTTGCAGGGAGATCGTTGCATGCGGGTGGGCAACGTTAAACGCGCCAACCCCTTGGTCTTTGACGAATGGCAGAAGCCGATCCGGCGTTGACGCTCCGGCACGGCATATCGGAATTCAGCTCTACATCTGCAGTCCGCGCCAGATCCAGAGTCCGGCGATCACCAGAATCAGGACGCCTGAAGTGGCTCCCAACCCCCGCACGAAAGGAGTCAACCGGGTCAGCCGCGTCACCACCTGCTGCTGCTCTCTTGCGAGGTTGGATTCAGAGTCAGCCAGGAACAACTGATCATCCTCGTGCAATGATATAGTGCCGCGGTAAATCGCCAGAACGACAAACGCGGCCGTGACGATTCCCCAAACTACTAACAGCAAATCAATCGTTGGCACGTATCACCTCGCGGTTCCGGTCCCGGCCCGTGAACTGCTGTGCGTCTGCTCTGACCCGATATTGAGACCGGAGCCCGATTATATCTCCGTTGGAGCCTGTGAGCGCGAAAAATTCCGCCTGGGAAGACCAGCGTAGCTTTTGCGACTCCCGCGGGCTTGGCTGCATCCAATCAACGGAATTGCCCTGCAAGGCCCGCCAAGGCGGCCGGAGCATGGAAAAAGTGCACGTCGATCTAGACCGGATTCGCGGAAGCTGTGTCCAGTAAGGTCGCCGGGCATTTAGCCCGGCGATGATGGCGCCGGATACACTGATTCTGAATCTGCTCTAGAAATCGCTTTGTTATAATAATTTTCGAGGAGACCAGCATGTCCACCACTACCAGCGTCCCTGAAGTAAAGAAAACCAACCCCGTGAGTCTCACTCCGTCAGCCATTTCCAAGGTTAAAGAGATCATGGCGCAGCAGAATCCGATTCCGGCCGGGCTTCGCGTGGGAGTCGTCGGTGGAGGCTGCTCCGGATTTTCCTACACCATGCAGTTTGAAAACGCCCCCGGCGCCATGGACAAGGTCTATGAATACGACGATTTGAAGGTTTATATCGACGCGACTTCCCTCATGTACATGCAGGGCGCCACCGTTAACTACATCGAAACCCTCGAAGGCGCGGGCTTCAAGTTCGACAACCCGAACGTCAAGAGTACCTGCGGTTGCGGATCATCCTTTAACGCCTAAGACAGCGCCTCGCGGAAAACCCGTAAAGTTAAGCAACCCCCTGTGCAATCAGGGGTTTGTGTTTTTTGGGCGATTTTGCAGCGAGCGCTATCAGCAAAAGCTTGGCGATCCGGTTACGCTCGCCCTTATTGCGTGTTTGGCACGATGCCGCCGGGAAGTTGTCCCGTGGACGGAGAAGGCATTCCCGTCGTCGGCCCGGAGGTTCCCGTACCTGGAGTTCCCGTTGCACCTGGAGTTCCGGGCGTACCTTGGGTTGCGCCTGCCGGCGAGGTTCCCGCGGGAGTCCCCCGCGGTCTGGCCGAAAAGCGCCTGTGGATTATATGGTCCGCGCAGCAGCAGACCGGGCCGGTCCTGGGAGGGATCGTAAATGAACAACCAGTCCTTGTAAGCGGTCTTCTTGTTGAACTCGTGAATGCCGGTTGCCTTGCTTTGGCTCGCCACCCCGATGATCGCACCGCCTCCCTGGCCCGGCTGTGCGCTGCTCGCGGGATTGGAAAACAGAGAGCTTGACGAGCCTGCCGTCTGGCCGGAAGCCCCCGTGCCTGACTGTCCGGATGTGCTTCCTGTCTGGCCGAACGAGCCGGTGTTCGACCCGGAGCTATCCGTCGTTCCCGTCGTGGCGGCGGAGGGGGAAGTGTCGCCGCCGGCCGGCGTATTGCCCTGGACTCCGGGGAGCGTCGACTGGTTTTGCTGTCCGGAGGGAGTGGTCGTATTGCCTTGGACCCCGGGGAGCGTCGACTGGTTCTGCTGGGCGGAGCTGCCGCCAAAAAAGCTGGATCCAGACCCGGATTGCGATCCCGGTGTTCCAGACTGTGGTGATCCAGCTTGTCCCTGCCCGAGCAGCGCGGCCGGGGTGCCGACGCCTCCGGCCTGCGAAAACTGAACTTCACCGAAGCGTACCAGCCGCCACCCGCCGCCGGTAATGGGATCTTTGTAACGCTTGCGGAGAAAGCGAATGGTATTTGTATTTTCGAGATCTTCAATGCGGCCGGGGTAACGGCCGAACTTCTTGTAATAGCGCCCGATGGCGCGGGCGTACTGCTCGCCGCGATGAATCATTTCGATCTCGCGCTCGCGCTTGATCTGTTGCGCCAACCGCGGAGCAGCCGCCGTCAGGGCGATCATCATCATGGTCAGCACGACCAGGAAGATGATCATAATGTATCCCGCTTCGGGAGCCCCGCTCACCGCTCTGGTTGGGCTTTGCCGCCGTCTTAAACTGCCATACCGCATTGATAAATCCCGGGACTAGCTCGCTGTCAAGGGCAGAGTCTTGCGAACGTTGCTGATAACGTCCTCGACCTCAATCGAAGTGGGAGAGACGCGCAGAATCTTATAGCGGCGATTCACAATGTCTCCCTCGGCGGCCACGAAGACGTCGTCTCCCTCCGCGAGAAATACCTTGTTTTCCTCGCCTTGCTGCTTGGAAAAGCCAAAAAACTTGAGATTGATCGGCGGCGGAGGCGGTGGTGGTGCTGGCCCACTTGCGACCGTCTTCTGCCCCATGGGAGAAGTAATCGGTTTCGGGATTTCCTTTACCGGTTCAGCCCCGGCGCGAAAAATATTCCTGCCGTTCCCGTTGTATTCGACGTTTTCGGAATTCTTCAGCAGATCGAGTCGCAACCGCGGGTCGAGATTGCTTTCCGGCAAAAGCTGCGCTTTTTTCCCGCCGCCCACCAAAGGTTGCAAAGGCTGCGTGGCAAGAGAACTGGTCGCGATGCTCTCCTCCGACGAGGAGCTGAACAAGCGGATCAGGAAGAAAATGCTGATCAGCAGGAGAACCACCGCGACCGCGACTTTCTTCGGGTTTTCGGTTCCAATCTTCACGACTCCGCCGCCCTCATATAAGTCTGCATTCTAAGACCTAGACGGATGGACCCGCCCTGCGATTCAGCCAAGTTTACACTTTCCAGCACCAGCAGCACTTTGCTTTTTTCCAGAGCGTTGATAAAGCGGACTTCAGACTCATAGTTGCCCGTCATATCGAGCGTCACGTTGATCTCGGTATACTTCCGGTTCACCAAAGACTTTGCTTCCTCCACGCTGGGCCGCACCGGGGAGTAGGTTATGTTCGTCAACTGCACATGGCTTTCGTTAGCGGCCTGAGCCAGGGTAGCGGAGATCTCCGAATAACGGTCCGCGAAATCGTGCGAGGTAAAGTCGGCGATCTGGGTTCGCGCCTCCACCAGTTTCTTGTCCATGTCGAGCGCCGGGATGGTCTGCTCCCGCTTCTGCACCAGTTGCGTCCGCAACGACTGAATCTCCTCCTCCGAGCGCTTGGCGGAATGGATGGCCGGCGACAGCAGGAAAGCAAGCAGAGCAACGTCGATGACGCTCAAGCTGATAATGACCACGATCAGATTTTTTTGCGCTTGTGCCACATTCCGCATCATCGCGCCGTCCCCTTTCTGCCGGCTGCGGCGTTGGCCTTGGCCGGTCCGGCAGGCGCCGCCTGAGCGGTCCGCTCACGCTTCTTGCCGACGGGCAGCGGATTGACCGCCTTGTCTTGCCCGCCGGCGGGTGCTTTAGCCGTTTTGTCCTTCTCCCCGGTGGCCGGTTTAACTGCCTTGTCTTTCTCAGCCGTGGCTGCAGCTTTATCGCCGTTGGCAGCCTGCTCTTGAGGAGCTTTGTCCGCGCCAGCCTGCGCGGAGGCGGCTTGCGGCACATACACCATGGAAATATCAAACTGCACGCGGTCGCCGGTTCCCGCCTGGGACAACGCTTCCGACCGCAATTCAGGCGCACGGAAGGCAGGCGAGTCTTCCAGCCGCTTCACCAGTTCCAGCGCCTGGTCCCGCGCGTCGCCGCCGACCATCACGTGAATCTCGATCTGGTTGAGCTTGTTCAGCGACGGGGCAATCGAATTCACGTGCAGCCGCGCCGGCATGATGCGCTCCAGCTCCATAAATAGCTGGGTCCAGGAGAAGCTGCGGCGGGCGATCAGGCTGTTGAGAAATGCCGACTGCACGGCAACATCGCGGTTCTGCGGCTGGTTCAGCAGAGCGATGCCTTCCGCCCGGTCGCGGTCCAGCTTGTCGATCTCGCCTTGTAGCGCCGAAATCTGCGCTCTGGCGTTCCGGGTGTGGTGCCACGCGCGATAGGTGTACATACACAGCGCCACGGTAAGCAGGGCAAGCAGAATCGTGCCGCTTCCCCAGGTTCGCAGGAACTGCCGGACATCCCTGTAAGGCCGAGTCGCGAGATTGATTTTAAGTCTCATCGAAAATCCTCAGCCAAACAGCGCCCCGGCCACCCCGGTAAGCTCTGACTTGTGCTGCGTTTCCCCGGAGATGCCCGATGGAATCATTTCCTCGACCGGCAACCCCGTGTGTTGTTCCAGCGACGGGGCGATCTGATCGAAGTCGGGCAGCCCGGCGATCACCAGGCGCTGCACGTTCAGCTTGAAATTATCCGCAAAATACACCACGGAAGGATAGATATCGTCAGCCAACTGTTCCGCCGTGAGGGTGCTCTTGCCGCCGTGTTCGAGGGTGCGATACAGCAGCAACTGATCTCCCTGCACAATCGCCAGGCTGCTGCTCAGCGGATCGACCTTGAGCGCCAGCGTAGGCTCCGCGGCCTCGATCAGCGCCAGTGCCGAAATCGTCGAAGGCAGCACCACTCCCGGATTGCATCCCAACTCTCTGAACAGTGACTCGTAATCGCTCAGCACGCTATCGAGCATGACCGCCGCGACCAGTTTTACGCCGCGCGCATCACGTACTGTTTGGTAGCTGATCGCGGCCTTCTCGGCATCGAATGGCAACGCCTTCTTGAGCCGGAAGCGAACCACCGCATTGGCTTCTTCTTTGCGCTCGGGGAGCGTGTCGAAGTCGAGCAGGGCAATGCGGCAGGCGGTATCGGGCACGATCACGCTAAGCTCGCTCGTCTCTGCGCTAACGGCCTCCAACACCCCATGCACCGCCTCTTTCACCGCCTCGCGCTGCAGAATGTTCTCGGTCAGCAGGGAAGGGACCAGTGCGGCGGCCGGAAGCGGGCGCACGCTCACCTGCTCCACCCCTCCTGCCAAGGTGGCCGCGGCTCGGGCCCCAATTACTTCCGTCGGTGTAATTTCGCAGGCGAACATTGGTCCTGCGGCCGTTCTTTTGCGTTCCGCCATTGGTTTCGCGTTTGGCCCCCACAGCTATTGTAACTGGGCGATTCGGCTGACCAGCAAGGGGAGGTGGTATCGATTTCGCCGTTGGCTCCCGGAGCCATTGTAACGGCTTGCCGGACAGAACTCTTTACCGGGTTGTTTCGATGAAGGTGACCTTGTTGATCTCCTTGAGCGTGGCTACCCCGGCCTTGACTTTGGCCAGCGCCGACTCCCGCAGGAAATGCATCCCGTCTTCGCGCGCCACCCTGCGGATCTCCGAGCTCGGCCTCTTTTCGAGAATCATCTCGCGAATCCGGTCGGTCAATTCCAACAGTTCGTGAATGGCGGTTCGTCCCCGGAAACCGGTGCCGGCACACTCGATGCAGCCTCTTCCTTCGCAAAACGGAATACTGTCATTGGCGTCAGCGGGAAGACCACTGGTTTCAAGCGTTTCCGGTGAATATCTCACCCGATGCTTGCAGTGTTCGCAGATCACTCGAACCAGCCGCTGGGCGAGAATGCAGTTCAACGACGAAACGAAATTATAGGGTTCGACTCCCATGTTAAGGAATCGCCCGATCACGTTGACCACGTTGTTGGCGTGGACCGTAGTGAAAACCAGGTGGCCGGTCAGGGCGGAGTTGATGGCAATCTGGGCGGTTTCCGTATCGCGAATCTCGCCCACCATGATCTTGTCGGGGTCATGGCGGAGGATGGAACGCAGGCCGCGGGCAAACGTCAGTCCCTTTTTTTCATTGACCGGAATCTGCGTGACCCCGCGAATCTGGTACTCGACGGGATCTTCGATGGTGATGATCTTGTCTTCATCCGTCTTGATTTCGTTGAGCGCCGCATACAGAGTCGTGGTCTTGCCGCTGCCCGTCGGCCCGGTCACCAACACCATTCCGTAAGGTTCGGCGATATAGCGGCGAAATTTCCTCAGATCCTCGTCACTGAAGCCGACGACATCGAGCGAGAGCTTCTTGAATTTCTCGCTCATCGACTCCTTGTCGAGCACGCGCAGCACCGCGTCCTCGCCGTGGATGCTCGGCATAATCGAGACGCGAAAGTCGATGGCGCGGGCGTTGTAGCGCACGCGGAAGCGGCCGTCCTGGGGAACGCGCCGCTCCGAAATATCCAGTTCGCTCATCACCTTGATGCGCGAGATGATGGTCTGGTGGTGCTCTTTAGCGATCGGCTTCATCGCCTCCTGAAGCACGCCGTCGATGCGGTACTTGATGATCACCGAATCGTCGCGGGTTTCAATGTGGATGTCGCTGGCTCGCCGCTGCAAGGCCGTCAGGATTGTGGTATCCACCAGGCGAATGATTGGGCTGATGCCGCTTTCCTGGGTGAGCCGCTCGAACGAGATGGTTTCGTCCTGCCCGTTTTCGTCCTCCCGGATCACGTCCAGGGTAAAAGTCTCGCCGGCCTCGTCCAGCACGCGTTGCGACTGTTCGGTCTTTTTAAGAATGTCGCTGATCTGCGACAGCGTAGCCACCCGTGCCACAATCCGGCGACCCAGCAACATGGCGATCTCGTCAATGATTGGCAGCTGGCCGGGGTCGGCGATGGCGATTGCCAACTTGCCTCCGGGCAGTTCTTCCAGCGGAATAAAATTGTCGCGAAACATCAAATCGACCGGAACCTTGCGAAACAGTTCGTGCTGGATGTGATGGTTCCTGAGGTCAACGAACTCGCATCGATACCGATGGGCCAGTTCGCGCGCCCGGGTTTCTTCCCCGCTCTCGGCAATGATCGGACTCTGAACGAAAAGCTCAGACATGCAAACTCCACAAAACTAATGGTGAATGCCTACTCCCATGCTGAATATAGGCAGGTACAATGAAATCAAGATGAAAGCTACGACAATTCCCATGAAGATCATGATCGCGGGCTCGATCAACGACATCGTCGCCGCGAGCGCGTTCTGAACGTCCTCTTCGAAGAAATCGGCAACCGAATTCAACATCGCCGACAATGCTCCGGTAGACTCGCCCACCTCGATCATCTCCACCGAAAGCGGTGGAAACAGCTTTGTCTCTTCCAGGCTGCGCGACAAACTGCGGCCTTCGCGAACGTTCTGCGTGGCCCGGCGATCGCGATCTTCATCAGCCGGCTCTGCATCGATTGTGACGCCGTATCCAACCCCGACACCAGCGGCAACCCTCCGCTCAGCAAGGTTGAAAGCATGCGCGCCAGCATGGCCACCTGGTACTTGATCCAGATGCCGCCGAGAAGTGGCAGCCGCAGTTTAACCTGATCAATCTGCTGGCCGCCACGGTCGGTAAGCGACCAGCGATGCAGCAGGAATCCGCCCCCAGCCAGGACCGGCACCGCGATCGGCAGAAACTTTCTTATGTTGCCGGCCAGGCTCAGCGTAAACATGGTCATCGCCGGTAAGTTCTCTCCTAAGTCGGCATACAATAAGGAGAATCGCGGAACCACGAACGTTACCAGAAAGGTAATCAGAACCGTGACTCCCACCACCAGCACCGCCGGGTAGATCAGCGACGTTAGCAGCTTCTTGCGAAACGTCAGGGTCAGACGCAAAAATCCCAGATAACGGGAAAGCACCTCGTCCAGGTTTCCGCTCTTCTCACCCGCCAGCAGCGTGGTGGAATAAATTTTGGGAAATACCCCTTGCGCTTCAAACGCGTCCGAAAGTGGCTGTCCACCCTTTACCCGGTCGCGAACATCTTCCAGTATGGAGCGAAAGAACTTGTTCTTCTCGCGTTTCGACAGTAACTCCAGGCCCTGCACGATCGGCAAGCCGGCGCGAAACAGGGTAAGAAACTGCTGATTGAAAATAACGAACTGGGCGAGCTTTACCTTGCGCCGGCGCGATAGCCGCCACCCCTGCTTCCCCAGCAACCCCGTCGGTCTGACCGAGTAGACAAGATAGCCCTGCTGCACGTAGCGGTTGCGGACCTCTTCTTCCGAGAAGCCCTTCTCGCTCTGCTCTGTTACGTGGCCGCGTTCGTCGGCCACTTTGACTAGATATTCGGCCATGGTGATTTCAATGCGTTATATGGGCAAGCGCTTCATGGGGAAAGCCCAAGCTGCTGAAGCTGATCGTCGAGATCGGCGTTCGATTCAGTCTAACACTTGGAGAAGAACTGGATCGTGGATCAAAGCCACCCCGGCAAGCCAAACCCAACTTGCCGGGGTACACTCACTCCAACCCCGTCTCAAGGTCCAAGTTCCGTCGCGCCCAACACCTCCACTCCTCGCGGTGGATCGAAATGGAACCGTCCATCGCTGATCGGCGCGTTATCGCGTTCGCCTGCGAAGCGGAAATCGGTAACCGAGCCGTCAAGCGAGTAGATGGAAATTCGAGAGATGCGGCTGTTCGGGGTAACTTCAATAATTACTTTGGAGGCTCGGTCTTCCATCCCCTTCGGCACTCCCGACAGGGCAATATCCGACGGCTGGTCGAGGTGCTCTCCGCCGGCAAAAGACAGGGAAGAGAACTCCTTCTCCAATTTTGTGTGTCCGAGCAGATAGCGCAACGGCGAGCGAAAATCGTCGAGCCGCTTAACCGTGGCGCGGCGTGCCTGCCGCTCGCCTGGAACATAAAACCAAGCCGTCTTGCCGTCAACAACGAAAAGTTTCTTCACCGGATTATCGTATTCCCACCGCATTTTGCCGGGCTTTTTCAACCACATCGTTCCGGACTCGTCGCGCGCCAGCCCGCCTCCGCGATAGCTTTCGCTGAAACCTGTTTCGAGTGAAGCCAAGCTGTTGTAGTGTTTGTCGACGCTGGCGGCAACGCCATGCACGTCAAGCGCCTCGGCCCGCGGCAAGCCCGCACACAGACACACAAGCAGCACTCGCAAACAGCCTTTCAACATGGTTTGGCTCATCAACGCTTGGCTCAACTTCCGGCCCCGGGGGTGGCCGTGATCGAGGGCTTCCGGCCCGGAGGCAACCCCTTGGTAATAAAGGGCAAAGCGTCAGGGCGCGCAACCTGCACCCGGCCGTCGATCAACAGGTAAGGATTGCCCGCCGGATCGACCGGCAAACGCGACAGATACCCGGCCTGCACCAGTTGCAGGCAGCTTTCCGGCACGGTTGCCGTATCGCGCCGGTAACGGTCGGCAATCTCCTGCAGCCTCTCAACTTCCTGGTCGACCCGCAAGGCAAGCAAGCGCTTGGCGGCGTTGGCGCGAATGTCCGGGTTGTCGGAGTTATTGTAAATCTGCGTCCACAAGTAGCGCGCGGTCTCCGCCTCGCCGGCATGTTGCGCCAGGGCTGCGGCCATCACCTTCATCCAAGGTAAGGCTCCGGGAACCTTCGAACCTTGCAGAAAGGCCTCGGAAGCTGCCTTGCTGTCGTGCATCTCGTCGAAGTAGATATATCCCAGGTGATACCACAGTCGCCAGGCTTCAGGATTTTCCCGGATTCCTTTCTTCACCAGCGCCGCCGCCGCCAGTGGGTCGCCGGCTCCTTCGGGCGGCTTCTGGGCAAGGAAGATCGAGCCAAACTCGTAGGCAACCAGCAGGTGTGGATCGAGGGTGGTGGTAATGTCGAGCAGCGGTTCCAGCAACTTATATTCCTCGGCGTGCTGATAGTGCTTGCCGCCAAAGTACTGCACCACCCGCGTCCAGTACAGGTCGGCCATTAATCCCGTATATCCTAAGCTCAATGCTTTTACTGCTTTAGGAGATGGAATATAAAGTGTTTCCTTTAGAATGATGCGCTCCCGCGCGTGATTGATTTCGCGCACGGTAAGCGCGCTGAGGCTCAGGCAGACAAGCAGTAACAACCCCACCCATCCGGCTCTGGTTCGGCTGCTCATTTCAGATTCCGGCGGTCGAAAATCAGCACCGCCGCGCTGGTGACGGTGGTCGCGTAAAGCAGAGCATAAAGGCTGTTGAACAGGATTAGGCGGCCAGGCACTGGCACCGAGTGCGCCACCTCCGCGACCACATTGAAGACGGCGAAATTGGGCAGCAGGTAGGCCAATCCGGCCGTAAGCACGCGGGCCGAGCCACCGGCCAGCGCGCCAAAAGCGCACAGGTCCTCGGCAAAGGTGCCGATCACAAACAGCGAGAACGTGAAAATGGTGGAGAGTAAGGGCGACGTAAAGGTGGAAAACATCAGGGCTAGCGAGGTGACGATGACGAACTCCAGGACAATGAAATAAAGCGCCACCAGCAAAAAGCCGTCAGCCGCCTCAAAGCGATGCTGTAAATAGAGCAGCGCCGCGAAGAAGCCGGCGCTCATGAATCCGGCATTCACGACCAGGGTGGCAATCAGGCCCAACTGCTTACCGACGATAAACTCCCAGCGCCGCACTGGCCGCGCGGCTAAGACCGTGTAAAGCGTGCGCCGCTCGATCTCCTTGCTGACCAAGCCGATGCCGAGAAAGATGGCGATCACGATGCCGAAGAGCGCAATTGCCGTCAGCCCGAGATTCACCAGCACCAGGCGCTCAATGCGCAGCGAGATGCGTCCCAGCAAAAGCGAGCCGCAGACCATCAGAATGGCGAAGACAATCAGGTTGTAGAGCACGCGGTCGCGAACCGCCTCGCGGAAGGTATTGAAGGCGATCACCCGGATTCTGCCTATCATGACGCGCCCTTTCCCGAAGCCGCTCTCGATCCTGTTTCACCTTCCTGCTGGAGCCGCTCCAGAAAGAAATCCTCCAGGGTTGCGCGCACCGGTGTCAGCGATATGATTCGGGAGCGGTTACGGCGAATGGCATCGACCGCCCGCTCGAGCAACGCCTCCGGCAGCACCGCCCGGAAGATCGCTCCGCTGCTGTGGGTTTGCGCCCCTAGCTCAACGATCGCCGCGACCGCGGCGGCGCCTTCCCATACGACCTCGATCTTTCCGCTGACTTCGCGCACCAGGTCGGCTACCACTCCTATGCCGCGCAACTGGCCATGGTTCAGAACCGCCACCCTGTCGCACAGCGTCTCGGCGTCGGAAAGGATGTGAGTCGAAAAGAAGATCGTCTTACCCTCGTCCTTTAGCGCCTGGATCAGGTCTCGAACTTCACGGCGGCCGATCGGGTCTAACCCGGACATAGGTTCGTCGAGGAGAATTAATTTCGGGTCATGAACGATAGCTTGAGCAATTCCTACGCGCTGCAACATTCCCTTGGAGAACTTGCGGAGCTGCAGGTCGGCCTGTTCGGCGATTCCAACCCGCCGCAATACCTTCTCGACCCGCTGCTTTCTGTCGCCGGCGGCAATGCCTGAGAGGCCGGCAAGATAGGTGAGCAACTCGCGGGCGGTCAGATAGTCGTAAAAGTAGGGCTGCTCGGGAAGAAACCCGATCTGCGCCTTCATCTTGGAGTCATCCAGCGGACAGCCCAGGATTGAAGCCGTGCCCGAGGTGGGAAAGATGAGGCCCATCAGCAACTTAAGCGTGGTTGTCTTGCCGGCGCCGTTAGGGCCGAGGTAACCGAAAACCTCACCCTCCCGCACCGTAATGGTCAGCGGACAGAGCGCCGCTCGCAGGCGTTTCCGCCAGAAGCCAATCCGGTAAGACTTCGCTAGGCTGAAGGTTTCAATGGCTGCCATGAGGTTAAGGGCTATTCCAGACTCAGCCTGTTCATAAAGATTCAGCCATATTATACAAGGCTGTCGAGCCGGTGGGTCGTGATCAAGGGGGTACCGGACTAAAGGGCAGCAAAGGCCGAGGCTGGTAGCACTCGGCCGCTTACTGGATTGTGGGATCGGTTATCGCGGCGGTCGTATTGTTTCCGTTGTAGTGGATCGGCCCTGACGCATCGGCGTAGTAGTGCTTGGTGCCGCTGTGATTCCAATAGGCGGGATCGCCGAGAATCGTGTAACCAAGGGCGGAATTGGGCGTGTAAGTGAAATAGTATCCAGCCTTCGGGTTGGACGCCGATGTGGCTTGGGCTAACGTGTTGTCAATGATGCAGGCTGAGGTTGAGGTTGGGGAGGTGCAACTGGTGCCTCCCAGCGAGGCTAAATCGGCGGAGAACCCGGCTTCCGGAAAAGTTGATGCGTAGACGTTTTCGGCAGCGATAATGGCTCGTATCGAAGAAACAGCCGATGATTCATTGGCGCTGATGCTGGCGCGCAAGATATTTGGGACCGCAATGGCCGCAACGATCAGGATGATGGCTACCACGATCAACAGTTCTATGAGTGAGAAACCACGTTGTTTGCGCATGCGAAATTTCCCGTCCGCAGACCTTCTGCGAAGAAACCTGCCGTTGAATGTGCACGGCCTGTGCCAAACGAAAGTAACTTCTACCAGTTGCTGTAACTCAATAAATACAATCAACTTACCTGTAAGAAACAGATTCTACCTCGGAAATGGCACTTCGATAGTACCGGAATTTGGTAACCAATACTGTCAAATTCTGTCAACATCAAGTTTTGTCACCGGGAACAAATTCCATCGGCGAGGATAAATAAAGGGGCCAGCAGTGCTGACCCCCCGGCGGTACCCTCCCCAGGTACTTTGCCAAAAACATCCTCTACTGAATGGCCGGACTCGATGCCGTAGCGGCGCCACTGGCGTTGTAGTGAATGACCGCGGTTCCATCCGTGTAATAGGCTTTGACTCCCGAAGAACCCTGTTGCGAGGGCTGTCCGGTTAGCGTGTAGCCCAAAGACGAACTGGGGGCGTAGGTGAAGTAATATCCGCTCTTCGGCGCGGTGGCGCTGGTCGCACCGGCAAGGGTGGTGTCGATCAGGCAGGCCGCAGCCGAGGTCGGGGCGGTGCAGGAGCTACCCGCCAGCGAGTTCATATCGGCCGAATAGCCAACTGTCGGGTAAGTGGAGTTATAGGTAGTCTCCGCCGTGTTGATGGTGCGCATGGAGCCGACCGCGGACGCTTCGTTGGCGGCGATGCGTGCCCGCAGCAGGTTAGGGATGGCGATCGCCGCAATGATCAGGATGATCGCCACGACGATCAGCAACTCGATGAGTGAAAAGCCCTTCTGTTTCCGCATTTGCAACCCTCTCTCTTCTTTTTTTATTTCCTGTCGTTTTCTTGAAATCCAGACCTTCAGGTCCACGCGGTCACGAGTTGCACGACGGCTTCCACCCGGCGTTTTTTAGATTGGTTTATCTAAGCCTTGTTTTTTCTGAGCGTTGCGAGATGGACTTCGAAACGGGAACGGCCAGTGCTGAACCGGAATGCCGGGAATTGTCAGTTTCCACTGCCATAAAATGTCAGATGGCAGACATTGGTGGCGCCGATGAAGCGGGCAATCTCAACCAATCTCTGAGAACACGGCTGTCACTCGCGATCAGGACCTGCCTCTTGATTCCGCCTTAATCCGCAATTAGAGTCTCTACCATGAATGAAACTCTTTCCTTACTCTATAGTCATCGAAGCGATCGGAATTTCAGCGACGACCCGGTGAGCGACGAAGCGCTGTGTTCGATTCTTGAGGCCGCCCGGCGCGCGCCGACTTCCAGCAATGCGCAACACATTTCCGTGGTGGTAGTACGTGACGCCGAGCGGCGAGCCCGCATAGCCGAGTTGGCCGGCGGACAGAAATGGATTGCCAAGGCACCGGTGTTTATCACGGTCATCGTTGATTTTTACAAGACCGGAGTTGGGGTCGATGCGAGCGGCGGGAAGCAAACCGTCCAGAAAACCATGGAGGGTTTGCTGGCAGCCGTGATTGACGCGGGAATTGCGCTGACGACGATGATGACGGCAGCGCGCTCTCTAGGGTTGGGAATCGTACCAATTGGCGGCATTCGACGGAACCCGCAGGGGATGATCGACCTGCTGGAGCTTCCACCGTGTTCGTTCCCGGCAGTGGGGCTGACGGTAGGACATGTAGCCAGGCCGGCGCAACAGAAGCCCCGCCTGTCGATGGAAACGTTTCGTCACGATGAACGCTACCACCGCGAAGGGCTGGAGAAAGCGATCGCCGCTTACGACGCCGTGCTGCTGGATTATTGGAAGCGGATCGGCCGCTCCGACGGACAAGCCTGGTCGAAGAACACGGCCGAGTATTACCAGCAGATGTCATCCCGTCCGGTAAAGTCCGCTATGGCCCGACAGGGAATAGATCCGGAAAGCTAGCGCAGCCGCTATACACGCTCTGTCCAAGAAGAGCGCAGCCATGGCTTGAGTTGTTCCGCGGTCAACTCAAGCGCTTCAGCGGGCGGCTTCCCGGCTCGCATAACAAGAAAAATGGCCCTCGCGAATCATTCGCGAAGGCCGCTCAAGAAGCAGTACAACGGCGATGCTCTTCTTCCCTGACAAGCCCTGAGGTGGGCTCGTCGCAGGCGCTACGCACCCTGCCAGTTGCGCCGGTCGACAATGGTTGGCGGCTCATAAGTTATGCCTTTGGCAAGCCGCTTATCTTCCCGCTTGGATGTCCACAGCAACAGCGGACCGGTGACCGAACGGATGAGCCGCGCCATCGGTCCAAACTCGCTTTCAATTTCGCGGCGAAGCTCTCCAATCTTGGCCGCGACCGCGGCGTTCGTTCGACTTGAGCCGATGCTCCATGGCCCAGAGCGACGCGTTATAGGTGCCCTTCAGCTTGCGGCCGTCCACCAGGAATCGCTCGCGAACCCGCAAGTCAGGATGATTCTTGTAACGCTTCCAGCCCTTGAACATGGTCTCGCAAATGCGATAAAGGCTGGGACCATTCTTCTCGAAGTCGAAGCGGAACGCCCAGTCGAGAAAGCGCTGCGAATCGTCGCGCGAAATCGCCGCATGCTTGAAGTTGAACTTGAATTGCCCGTGGATGTCGGCCAGGTCAACGTCGAGCAACCGCTTTTCTTCTTCCATCTGGAAAAACAAAGGCGTGCCCGGCACCGGCGTATAGAGCATGAACTGGTGGAAGTCCGTGTGGTGCTCCACCGCATACTCGATTTCCTTGCGGATATTCTCGGGAGTGTGATGCTCAAGCCCGACGATGGTCGATCCCAGCAGTTTGATGCCGTGCCCGCGCAGTTCCGCGGCCAATTTGTGGGTATCGGAATTCTTCAGCTTCGCGTAAGTTGAATTGGGCGATTCCAACCCGACCCAAATCCACGAGATGCCCAGTTGCACCAGCTCTTCCATGGTGTACTTGCGAATCGCGTTCACCGATGAAAAAACATAAAATGCCCAGCTCTTGCCCGCCTGTTTCATGCGTTCCAGCAATTGCATTGCGCGCGGCCGATTGAGCAGGAAATTCTCGTCCATGATGAAGAACGAGTTGACGTGCATCGAGTGCTCCATGTGCTCCATCAACTCGAACAACTCGTCGCCCGACTCGTAGAAGTTGACTGACTTTCCCTTGCCGCCAAAAAATGACGAGGTGGTGCAGAAGTTGCACCCAAGCGGACAGCCCACCGAGGGGATAATCGTCGCCGCCGTATCCTTGGTCGAATCGGGAACCCGCATTCCCAGCACCCGCATGCCGAAGCCGGACATGATCTCCGGGTGCTGAATCGGAGCATGCGGGTCTTCGCCAAGATACTGGCGCATCCAGGCGATGCCTTCGCCTCTGACGATGTGATCGGCGTCGATGAGGTTCTCGATGCCCGGAATGCCGGCGACGTGTCCGCCGACAATAATCACCGACTGCGGCGAAAGCAGCCGCGTGCGGCGGCACATTTCCTTCACCTTGCCAAGGTTGGGAATGATCCCCGAAATGCCGACGATGTCGTACTGATGCTCGCTCAACTCGTGCTCAAAACGCTCCAGGTTGGGGAAATCCAGCAGCGTGCATGGCGCCGAAATGTTGTGCTGGATCATCATCAGGCCCCACGAGCGATGGAACATGCGCAGCGAAAAGCTGCCCTGTCCGCGGGTAACCTGGTTGTGGTAGAGCTCCATGGGGTTGATGGAGCGGCTGCCGAATTCATCGTCTTGTGCGTAGGGGCCGAACACGGAACTCAGCAATACTCGAGCTTGCGTTCCTTTGGGATGAGGCTGAATTTCATCTACTCCGAATGTCGAAACCATGAGTCAATCCTAGAGAGTAGCGGGCTGGAGTTCCGTGATGTCGTCACAAAACTGCCAGAAATGACAAAAATGTTACAAAAACAAGACTCCTTCGGAAGCGGCTTCATGCAGGCCACAAACCATTTATTCCCAACAGCTTCCAGCAGAATTCATACTCCGGTTAGAGGCGGCGTGCCAGCGGTCATCAACCTGCGGGCTCCCTTCTCCAAGACGGCTTAGGGCAGCCGATGAAGCCGCCATAATCGCTGAACCTTCCCGGCTTGCCCCAAGGATCATTGCTTTTCATGGCTTGGCCTGACAGCATGGATTGCGACAAACAGTTGCTCTGGAAGTGCTTAAATAGATGTGGAGTCGCATTCATATTTGCAATCTGGCGGGTGCTGTGTCTTGCTTATGTCGTTCTCATAGGAAAACCCCTGTGTGGCGGGGCTGATTAGGTTAGGACATAGATCCTGACCGGGAGAGAATCTGAAGTGTCATTACCTTTTCCAATATTAAGTGCCGAAGAAGCGGCGGCCATGATCGAAAACGGCCAGACGGTTGGATTCAGCGGGTTTACCCCGGCAGGCGCCGCCAAGGCGATTCCCGCCGCCCTGGCCAAGCGCGCCGAAGCGACGCACGCCGCCGGCAAGGAATTCAAGATTGGGGTGCTGACCGGAGCCTCCACCGGGCCCTCGCTGGACGGCGCTCTCGCCAAGGCCTCCGCCATCAGTTTCCGGACGCCTTACCAGTCCGATCCGAGCCTGCGTGCGCGCATCAACGCCGGTGAAACCCGTTTTGTCGACATGCACCTCTCGATGCTGCCGCAGGCCGTACGCTACGGATTCCTCGGTCCGGTGCACTGGGCCGTGCTGGAGGCGGCGGACGTCACCGCCGGCGGAGGCATCGTTCTGACCTCCTCGGTGGGCGCGGCCCCCACCTTCGCCAATCGCGCCGGCCGCATCCTGCTGGAATTAAACCGCTATCACCCGCCGACTCTGCTCGGCATTCACGACATCTACGAACCCGCCGACCCGCCCATTCGCCGCGAAATTCCCATATTCCGGCCAGCCGATCGCATTGGCATGCCAATGGTCATTGTCGATCCCTCGCGTATTGCCGGGGTCGTCGAAACCGATGCGCCGGATGAAACCAAAGGCTTTGACGAACCGACCCGCGAGACTAACATCATCGGCAACCTGGTGGCGGAGTTCCTGGTAAACGAGATGAAAAGCCGGGCGTGTCCCCGAAGTCCTTCTTGCCGGTCCAATCCGGTGTGGGAAATATAGCGAACGCCGTCTTGAGCGCGCTCGGGCGCAACCAGGGCATACCACAGTTCAGCATGTACACCGAGGTTTTGCAGGATTCGGTTGTCGAACTGCTGCAAAAGGAACGGATCAATTTCGTCAGTACCTGCGCGCTCACGCTCAGCCCCGACGTTCTTAAAACCGTTTACGCCGACATGCACTGGTTCAAGCCGCGCATCATTATGCGCCCGCAGGAGATTTCGAATCACCCCGAGGTGATCCGCCGGCTTGGCCTCATCACCATCAATACCGCCATTGAAATCGACATCTTCGGCAACGTGAACAGCACCCACGTCATGGGGCGGCAAATGATGAACGGGATCGGCGGCTCGGGCGACTTCACGCGCAACGGTTATCTTTCTATCTTCACTTGTCTATCCACCGCCAAAGGAGGCGCCATCAGCACCATCGTTCCGCTGGTCAGCCACATGGATCACAGCGAGCACTCGGTGCAGGTGGTGGCAACCGAATGGGGAATCGCCGACCTGCGCGGCCGCGATCCCCACGAGCGTGCGGAGCTGATCATCGACAACTGCGCGCATCCCTATTTCCGCGACCCCTTGCACGCATACTTGAAACTGGTCCGCGGCGGACACACTCCGCAAAGGCTCTCGGCGGCCTTCTCCTTCCATTGCGAATTCCTCAAGAGCGGCGACATGCGCAAGCTCGACTGGAAGTCGGAGACGCCGGAACTGGTGTGACGCGACCAACTCCTGCCGCCAGCACGGGGGGAGCCTTATCGGCGAACCCCACTTCCGGCGCTGCCAAGTGAACCATTTGTTTCAACTTGCCAGCCGTGCGGAACCGAGGTAGCATGTCCTTGCTCTTCGGCTCTCCGGCCTCCTTTCCCACAGAGTGGTTGTGCTGTGTTGAGGGTGACGTTTGTTTCGCTACGACGTGGTTGTTCGCAGACTGTGTCGTGTTGTGTGTCCGCTCTGTCAGCACTCCTCTTTCAAGGCCGAAATCTTGTTGCCGCCAGAGATTGCACAAATTTCGGTGCAATTTTTCTTCCTTTGGCTGCGCCGGCAACTCCTTCCCGGCAAGAAAGCGCATCGGCAGGCGTATATATTGTGCTGTTGAAATCAGACCCCAATAAATTGTGCTTTAGGTTATTGACTCTGCTGATGCGGCACGCTAAAGTTAGCTCAACTTGCGCGGCGGTTCCCTTCGGGGAAGTTCGGGATTCGCAGGTTCCTGCCTGCCCGCTATCGAGCGGCGGGAATCGGAGCACGGCGAAACCCGGACACACCAGCCAACCGCTCGCGATGCTAGGCGCAGCTCGGAGCCTGGAAAGCGTTGTGCTGTGTGTCGCACCGTTCGTAAAATCATGGCGGCAGCACAGCTTAAATGCTCTCAAGGATTTCCGGGTGGCGCGAAGGGCGCTTCAGCCGATTGGGGATTTCCAATCCGCTGGGGTAGACAACCGGCAGTCCCGTTCGGGCCGCATCGAACCCCAGGGTTGACGAGGCGGCGGAACCGGACTCATTCGGGTTAGGGTTCGTTTTCATCGCAGTTTGAAGTCGCTGAAGTAGCATCTGCCAAGGGCACAGCCGATGCGCTAGGCCGGCCTCAAGCGGGCGATGGATTGACGGGCGAGCGCGAGCACGCAAGGAGTTGAACTTGTTAAAACTCAAGAAGGTCCAGATCCTGGGCTTCAAGTCCTTCAGCGATCGTACGGAGCTAAAATTTCCGGGCGCTGGAGTTGCGGCCATCGTTGGTCCTAACGGTTGCGGGAAATCCAACATCTTTGATGCCATCGCCTGGGTGCTCGGCGAGCAGTCGGCAAAATCGTTGCGCGGCGTGCGCATGGAAGACGTCATCTTTGCCGGCACCCGCGAGCGCAAACCGACCGGAATGGCCGAAGTCACGTTGCACCTCATCGATCCCGAGTCTTATGAGGGCAAGCCAGTGGCAGTGCCCGAGATCGAAATTCGCGACGAGATGCCCGGCGAGGACGATTGGGATGAGGCCGCCCTGCGACAGGCCGGCGCGGAAGAGATTGAGCAGTACATGGAAGAGGTTCGGCCGGGCCAGACAGACGAGCGGCCATTGCCCCCGGGGATTTCAGCAGCCAATGTCGATCCAGGCTCTCCTGCCGCCGACCCCCCATCGGTCGCGCCCGTCGCGGCCGGTGGGGATAGTGGCGCCGCGCAGCCGCCGACGGTCTCCAGCGCGGCGGCGGGCGCCGGTGAAAGCGGACCTCAAGTAGTGCTAAAAGTTCGCCGGCGCAAGTTTAAGACGCACTATGGAAAAGGTGAGATCGTTGTCACCCGGCGACTATTCCGCTCCGGAGAAAGCGAGTACCAGCTCAACGGTAAGCTCTGCCGCCTGCGTGACATCCAGGACATCTTCATGGGTACCGGGCTCGGTCCGGAGTCGTACGCGCTCATCGAGCAGGGGCGCATCGGGCAAATTCTCAGCAGCAAGCCCACCGACCGGCGCAACATCATTGAAGAAGCCGCCGGAATCACTAAATTCAAGAGCCGCAAGCGTCTCGCCGAGGCCAGGCTCGCGGATGCCAAGCAGAACCTGGCGCGCATTAACGATATCTTCGACGAAGTGACGCGACAGATGAATTCGCTGAAGCGCCAAGCCGCCAAAGCCGAACGCTTTGCCAAGTTGCGCGACGAAATGCGCGGCAAACTTCGCCTGGTTTTAGCCAGCCGTTTTACCGAGTTGCAGCAGCACGCGACCGCGTTGGACGGTCAGCTCAACACCCTTGGCGAGGAGCTGCGCGCGCGCAATCAGGCCGTGCAACAGATGGAGTCCGAACACGCCGAGCGAGGGCAACGCGCTTCCGCGATTGAGAGCGAGGCCAAGCAGGCGCGCGAACGGCTGAACCATCTGCACCTGGAGTTGGATCGCGGGGCGGCCCGCAGCCGCAACAATGACGAACGTTGCGCCGAACTCGATGCGCGCTCCGCCGGAGCCCAGGCCGAGATCGCGCAAACGACCGAGCAACTGGCGCGCTTGCAGGAGGAAGTCGCCGGCAATCAGCAGGTGCTGGAATCGGCCGCCGCCGACGTTGCCGGCGCCCAGGCGGAACTGCGCCAGAGACAGCAGGAGGCGCAAGCAGCCACGACAGCTCTGCAACAAGTGGAGCGCGAGCAGGAACAGCATCGTCGCGCCATCATGGACGCGGTCTCGGCCGCTTCCAACGTGCGCAACCGCATCGTCCAGGCGGAGGAGCGTATGGCGGCCTTGGAGCGGGACGCGCATCGTCTGGAGAGCGAAATCGCGGCGGCCAATCAGCAGGTTGAAACCTTCGGCGGCCAGCGCGGCCAGATCAGCTTTGAATTCGAATCGGCTCAGCAGAAGGTGACCGGGCTGGTGGCACAGATCGCCGAAACCCGCGGCCAGTTGGAAGAGAAGCGTCGGGCCGAGGCCGAAGGCAAGCGCCAACTGGACCGTATGCGCGCCGAGTTTGCCACCTGTCAAGGGAAGCGCGCCTCTCTGGAATCGATCATCCGCGAGCACGGCTACTCGACGGAATCGGTGCGCAAGATTTTTCAATCCAACACGCTCCAGGGCGGCCTGAAGCCGGTGGGAGTGCTTGCCGACTTCCTGGAAGTGGAGGAGCGCTATGAGGGGGTGGTCGACGAATTTCTCCACGATGAGCTGAATTACATCGTCGTGAAGTCGTGGGACGCGGCCGACGAAGGCATGCGCCTGCTGCGCACGGACGTAGACGGACGGGCAACGTTCCTGGTGCATCCGGAGGATTCACAGGCGAAGTTTTCATTCCTGCTCGACGAAAGCGGGCGCCGGCCCGTGCCCACCGAACAGATACTCCCGCTCAAAAACTGCATTCGCGTGCTCAACGGCTTCGGCAAGTCGCTGGAAGTAATTCTGCCAAAGCTGGGCAACGGCTATATCGTTCCCGATGCCGGCACCGGCCGTACATTCGCGCTGGAGAATCCGGACGCGTTCTTTCTTTCACAATCGGGCGAGTGTTTTCACAACGTGATGGTTAGCGGCGGCAAGCAACGCAGTGAGGGTCCGCTCTCGCTGAAGCGCGAATTGCGGGAAGTGTCGCGGCAGATGGCTGAACTGGAACGCGCCATGAGCCAAGGAATTACCCGCGTCGCCGCCCTGGGACGCGAAATCACGGAAATGGTGGCGTTCCTTGACCGTCTCGAGAACGAGCGCCGCGAATCCGAAAAGCTCGCCATGACCAGCGGCCACACTCTGCGCCAACTTGATAACGAGTTGGCGCGCGTGCGCGAGCGCCTCGGGGTTTACGAGCGCGAAGTGCAGCGGGTGACGCGGGAAAAAGACGAGCGGCGTGGTTTTATCGCCGGACAGCAAGAGCAACTGGCGCAACACGAGGAGCGCCGCTTGCAACTGGAAGCGGAGATGACAGGCGCGCAGGCCGAGCTTGCCCGCCTGCGCGAGGCTCGCGAGGACGCGGCACACGCGGCATCGGAGGTGATGGCCCGAGTGGCGACTCTCGAAGAGCGCCGCCGCTCGGCAGCCTCTTCCCTGACCCGCATTCAGTCCATGGCCGGCGAAGTGAATCGGCGGATCAACCATTTGCATGGACAACTCGAATCGGCGTCGGCGGAGAAACAACAGCGCGCGTCGGAAAACGAGAAAATCGCGGTCCAGATCATCGAATGGGCCGCCGAGCGCGAGCGCATTCAGGCCGGCGAAGCGCAACTGCAATCGGAGGGAGAGGGCATTCGCGCCCGCTTGCTGGAGATTGAGGAGGCGCTCAAGGCTGCTCGCCTCGAACTCGACCGGGTGCGCGACCAGCGTGCGGATGTATTGGCAAATGCGGCCAGGTTGCAGTCCGACCTGGAGCACATGTCTGAAACCTGCGTCCAGGAGCTTTCGCTCAAGCGCGAAGAATTACTGGCTGACGAGAGCCTTGGCCGAGTCAGCGAGCGAAGAGTTGGTCGCGGAGGAAACCGCGCACCGCGAGATGCGCGCCAAACTCGACTCGATGGGCCCGGTCAACATGATGGCCCTGGAAGAGTACCAGGAAACGGCGCAGCGGCATGAGTTTCTCGACACGCAGCGCAAAGACCTGCTGGATTCGATCGAAAACACGCAGGCGACGATCAAGGAAATCGACGCCGTTACCAGGCAGAAGTTCGACGAGGCCTTCGCGGCCATCAATGAGAACTTCCAAAAGGCTTTCACCAAGCTCTTCGGCGGCGGGCTGGGCTTTATGCGGCTGACCGACGAAGAGAACTCGGTCGAGAGCGGTATCGATATCGTCGCTTCGCCTCCGGGAAAGAAGTTACAGAACGTGCTGCTGCTTTCCGGCGGAGAGAAAGCACTCACTGCGCTCTCGTTGCTGGTTGGCATCTTCCAGTATCAGCCGAGCCCGTTCTGCATTCTCGATGAAGTCGACGCGCCGCTCGACGACGCTAACATCGGGCGCTTTACCGACATGGTGCGCGAGATGAGCGTGCAGACGCAGTTCATTCTCATCACCCACAGCAAGAAGACGATGTCGATTGCGCCGGTCATGTACGGGGTAACGATGCAGGAGCCGGGCGTATCGAAGATCGTCTCCGTGCGCTTCGGCGGCGAACAGGAGCAGCTCAGAAGCGCTACGGCGTAAACGTTGTGTATCCTGGCCGATTGCTTACAAGACCGCGGTTTCCTCGATCAGCTTTCCTTCGGCAAACCGGCGGAGGCTCAACCGTTCTGCATCGATCAAGTCGGTGGAACCCTTCAGGATCAAGTCCGAAAGGATTTTGCCAGTTGCCGGCGCATGCATGACGCCGTGACCACTGAAGCCGTTGGCCAAGAACAGGCCCGTTGCCTCGGGCACCGGACCCAAGAAGGCACGCTTTCAACCGCATACGCCCTTGGCGGCTTGGCTCCGAGACATGTCGCAGCGACCGCACAGATACTTCTCAACATTTTTTTAATCGTAGTGGGCTGTGTTTTGTACTCGCGATCCGGTGTACACTTGCGTCACATGCAGGATGGCAACCCGGACCCGAACCCTTTAGCTACCTTCAAAATCTAGAGGCCGAGCGTCAATCTCTTCAACCGTGGCCAGTAACTGAAGCCGCACGGCAAGATAGGATACATAATCATGGCCACAATAGTGGACGAGAAGCCAGATCCGCCGGAGGCAACTCTCAAGAATCCAAGCGAGGCCGAACTCCCAACGAAAGCCGAAGAGACAAGGTTCCCGATTGTCGGGATTGGCGCCTCCGCCGGGGGCTTGGCGGCATTTGAAGCTTTCTTCTCCGGGATTCCGGGCGACGCCGATCCAGGGATGGCTTTTGTCCTGGTGCAGCACTTGGCTCCGGACTACAAGAGCCTGCTTTCCGACTTGATCAAGCGCTATACCAAAATGCGGGTCTTCGAGGTTGAGGACGGCATGAAGGTAGAGCCAAACTGCACCTATATTATTCCTCCCAACCGGGACATGGCCTTCCTGAACGGCGCCCTGCAATTGCTGGAACCGAGCGCTCCCCGCGGCATGCGCCTGCCCATCGATTTCTTCTTCCGCTCCCTGGCCCAGGACCAGCACGAACGAGCCATCGGCATCGTGCTTTCAGGCACGGGTAGCGACGGCACCCTCGGGGTGCGAGCGATCAAGGGCGAGGGCGGCATGGTGATGGCGCAGAACCCGGAATCCACCGAGTACGACGGCATGCCGCGCAACGCCATCAACACCGGCATGATGGACTATGTCCTGCCCCTGCCGAGATGCCGGCGCAGCTCATTGCTTACGTGATGAAGGCGTTAGGCAATCTGCCCCGCTTGGCCGCGTCTTCAAGCGTCAACGCCGAAAGCGCGATGAAGAAGGTCTTCGTCCTGCTGCGCGTGCAAACCGGCCATGACTTTTCCCAGTACAAACAAAACACCATCACCCGGCGCGTCGAGCGACGCATGGCCATCAGCCAGATCGAGCGGCTGGAGGAGTACGTGCGCCGGTTGCAGCAGGACACGGCTGAGGTGGAGGCGCTGTTTCGCGACTTGCTGATCGGAGTCACCAATTTCTTCCGCGACCCGGAGGCGTTCGCGGCGGTCGAGGAACAAGTCATCCCGAAGCTCTTCGCGGAAAAGCCGCCGGGTTCACCGGTTCGCGTCTGGGTACCCGGCTGTTCCACTGGCGAAGAAGCCTATTCGATTGCGATTCTGCTCCAGGAACACGTCCAGGCGGTGAAGCAGACTTTCAAGATTCAGGTGTTCGCCACCGACGTCGACAGTCGTGCTGTTGATCAGGCTCGTACCGGCGTTTACCCGGCCAGCATTGCCGCCGACATTACTCCGGAAAGGCTGGCGCGGTTCTTCACCCAGGAACCGGATGGGAGCGCTTACCGCATCCAGAAAGTCATCCGCGACATGCTGGTCTTTTCCGAACAGGACGCGATCAAAGATCCGCCGTTTTCAAGGGTCAACCTCATCAGTTGCCGGAACCTGCTGATCTATTTGGGCGGGGAGCTGCAGAAAAAACTGATCCCCCTGTTTCACTACGCTTTAAGCCCTGGAGGCTCTCTGTTTCTGGGTACCTCGGAAACGGTAGGAGAGCATGCAGGCCTGTTTGCGACGATAGATCGTCAATCGAAATTGTTCCGGCGCAAGGACGACTTCCCCGGCACAAACCGTCCAGGCTTGGGAAGTTTGTCCTCGCAGACAACCGAAGACGGACCGCAACGGCGTCTCCTTGGGACGATGCTCCGCCCCGGCAAGAGCCCACTGCGCGAGGTGACCGAGCGAAAACTGCTGGAGCAATACGCCCCTGCCGCTGTGCTGGTGGACGAGCGTGGCGAGCTCCAATATGTCCACGGCCACACCGGCAAATACCTGGAACCGGCCCCGGGCGACGCCGGCATGAACATCGTGAACATGGCTCGGGAGGGTCTCCGGCGGGCGCTGAGCAGCGCTTTGCAGAGAGCGGTGCTCGCACAAGAGCTGGTGCGTGAGCCGGGCATGCAAGTCAGAACCAACGGCGGTTTCACCACCGTCGATCTGACCGTACAGCCGGTGACGGCGGGCGCCGCGCCTGCCGCGGCCATCCTTTTCCTGGTCGCGTTCGAAGACGCGCCGCCGGTCGCGCCGGAACAGCCCGAGGTGGATAGCGCAGCGGATTCCGCCGAAGCTGTGCGCGCGCCCGTAACGGAAAAGGACACCAGCATCGCCTTGCTCAGGCAGGAACTGAGAGCCAAAGAAGAGAATCTCCAGGTCACGAACGAGAAACTGGAGACCACGAACGAAGAACTCAAATCTTCGAACGAGGAAATGCAGTCGGTCAACGAGGAGCTGCGCTCCACCAACGAGGAACTGGAAACCGCCAAAGAGGAGTTGCAGTCAGTCAACGAGGAACTAGCCACGGTCAACACCGAGTTGCAACAGAAGGTAGCCGATCTGTCGCGGGCCAACAACGATATGAACAACCTGCTGGCCGGCACGGGCATAGGGACAATCTTCGTGGACCATCAACTGCGGATCATACGTTTCACTCCCGCCGTCACCCACGTGATCAACCTGATTCTGACCGACGTGGGGCGGCCGGTAAGCCACATCGTCTCCAACCTGGTGGGCTACGACCGCCTGGTCGAGGACGTGCAAACCGTGCTTGACGATCTGGTCCCAAGAGAAATTGAAGTACAAACCAAGACCGGGAATTGGTACGCGCTGCGTATCCGGCCCTATCGCACCCTGGAAAACGTGATCGAGGGCGCGGTAATTACCTTTGTAGATCTCACGCCGCGGAAGCAGATGGAAGAGGCACCGCATGAGCAGTCAAGATGAATTCCGACGGGATCCGGCCAACCTTCGTAAACGCGCGGAGGAGATGACCGGGGCAGACGAGCCGCAACGGGCGGAATCCATGTCGCCCGAGGAAGCCGGGCGTATGCTCCAGGAGTTGCGGGTACATCAGATCGAGCTGCAGATGCAGAACGAGGAACTGCGCCGGGCGCAGCTAGAACTCGATGCCGCCCGGACGCGGTATTTCGATCTCTATGACTTAGCGCCGGTAGGCTACGTCACGGTGAGTGAGGAGGGCTTGATCCTCGAGGCCAATCTCACCGCGGCCCGTTTGCTGGGGGTGGAAAGGGGCGCTCTGGTCAAGCGGCGGTTGACCAGCTTCATTCTCCCCGAAGATGGGGACATCTACTATCGGCTGCGCAAACAGCTCCTCGAAACTGAGTTGCAGCAGGTCTCCGAGCTACGCATGGTGCGGCCTGACGGGGTTCAGTTCTGGGCCCGCGTAGAGGCAGCTGCGGCCGAAGACGCCGGGGGCGCGTCGGTATTGCGAGTCGTGATCAGCGACATCACCGAGCGCAAGCGCGCCGAAGAGTACATCCGGCGGTCGAATGCTATATTGGCCGGAATTAATACGATCTTCGAAGAAGCGCTCATATGCAAGACTGCGGAAGAATTAGGACAAACATGCCTCCGGGTGGCGAAACAGATTACAGGCAGCAGCTTGGGATTTTTCCGCGAAGTCGGCCCAGGTAGTGTCTTCCACGATGATGCCGTTAGCGACCCCGGGTGGAAGTACGCCGTCACCCATGACCCGGCGGGACATCTCCGTCCGACGGGCGATTTCAAGATTCATGAGCTATACGGTCAAGTCTTGCAGGACGGCAAGAGCATGTTGAACAACGCCCCTGCCAAGCACCCCGAAAGCCTCGGTACGCCCAGTGGCGATACGGCGTTGACATCCTTTCTCAGCGTGCCCCTAATCGAAGGCGGTCGAACCATCGGTCTGATTGGAGTCGCCAATCGTGAGGGAGGGTACCGGCAGCACGAGCTTGAATCACTGGAAGCGCTGTCCCCGGCGATAGTGGAGGCACTGCATCGGAAGCGAGTCGAGGAGGCGCTGCACCAGAGCGAGGCGCAACTGGACAAGATTTACCAGGATGCTCCACTCGTCATGCTGCTGGTGGACGGGAATGGTCACATCCGCAAGGCAAATCGATTCGCGGAGCGATTCTACGACCGGTCCGAGGCCGATATGCTCGGCCGGTGCGGCGGCGAAGCAATGCGCTGCCTGTATTCGTTGGATGATCCCAGAGGCTGCGGCTTCGGGCTGGCCTGCAAGGCCTGCCCCGTGCGCCTCACGCTTCTCGACACGATGACAACCGGGAACAGCCATCTGCAAGTGGAAGCGAGCCTGCCTATTCTCGTCGCTGAAAAAAAACAGGAGGCCACCTTTCTGCTTTCCACGGCGCGTTCACTTTCCGGGGAGAGTCGCAGGTATTGGTCACGCTTCAGGACATTACCGGGCGTAAGCGGGCAGAGCAGGCGCTGCAGGTGAGCGAGGCTCGCTATCGCACGCTGTTTGAGAACAACATCGATGCCGTCTTCATGACTATCCCCGATGGAACGACTGCTGCGGCTAATCCGGCCGCCTGCGCGATGTTCGGCATGACGGAAGAGGAACTGTGCCGGCTGGGCCGGCTGGGGCTTTGCGATCTGGCTGATCCGCGTCTGGCACCCGCGTTAGAGCAGCGCAGGTCCACGGGCAGGTTTAGAGGTGAGTTGTCATTCATTCGCAAAGACGGCACAAAATTTGAGACCGATGTCAATTCCGTCATTCTCCCAAGTGATGAAGCGAAATCCTTCGTCATCTTGCGCGACATCACCGAGCGCAAGCGGGCCGAAGCAGCATTGCTCCGCAGCGAGAAGCTGGCCTCGGTTGGCCGCCTGGCCGCCAGCGTCTCGCATGAGATCAACAACCCGCTGGAAGCGGCGATGAACTCGCTCTATCTGGCACGCACCATTGCCGGTGCGGAGATTCCAGAGGCTGCGCGCACTTACCTCGATGTGGCAGAAGAGGAGTTGAAGCGCATAGCGCACATCACGCGACAGAGCCTGCGTTTCTACCGCGAACCTTCTGCCCCAGGGATTGTCTCCCCCGGAGCTATTCTGGATTCTCTGATAGACCTGCTGCAGTCCAAAATCAAGGCTAAGCGTGCAGTCATCGAAAAGCAGTATGACGGCGATCTCGAAATCACAGCCGCGGCTGGCGAACTGCGGCAGCTCTTTTCCAATCTCTTGGTTAACAGTCTCGACGCACTCGACGATAGAGGCACGATTAAGCTGCGTTTCTCCAAGCTGAACAGCCTCGACCGCGGTCATCCCAGCCTTAGAATCACCGTAGCCGACAACGGCAAAGGCATGGATGCGGCCACGCTGTCGCATCTCTTCGAGCCGTTCTTCACTACCAAGGAGACGATCGGAGTCGGACTGGGATTGTGGGTCAGCAAGCAGATTGTCGAAAAGCATCACGGGTCCATCCGGGTACACTCCCGCACGAACGGCGCACATAGAGGAACAGCGTTCTCGATCTTCTTGCCTGTCGAGGGTGGACCGAGATGCTAGACACGGCTCACAGTTCCGCAAGCTTACAGGGCAGGCGCCACCCGATTTCAAAATAGGGTCCCCTCCCGCCGCCCCGGCAAGAAATCATTTTGACGCGATCAAGCGCGGGTAGCGCGCCGAAGCTAAGTGGAGCTGTACTCAACTGGCATGACCCCTACGTCCACGAAGTGAACGCCGGGGTTTCAGCATCCTGCTAGAGCCTTTTCAGTAAACCCATAGACTGACAGGTTGAGGTAAGCTGCTGGTGGCGATTGTCCGCGCAACCGATCGTTCCATTTCCTAATTTCCCCAAGAAAGATACCCGCGTAAGCTTTACGGGAAAGGCGAAGCTCGCCATGAAAGTTCGGCAGATTGTAGGCCAGCACGAGGCAGGCGGAGGTGACCGGGACCATTAAGGCATTGTTGTTCGTCTGGGCGAGTTCCACGTCGGACATGGCAGAATCGCTTGCGCCGAAGTCGACCTTGTCTTTATCCTCAACGTTCTTTCCGATAAAGCGGCGAACACCTTCTCCGCTGCCCACAGAGTCATACTTGATGAAGACGTTCGGGTGACTTTCATGATAGACGGTGAACCAGCGCTTGAACAGCAACGCGTCAAACGATGAGCCGGCACCAACCAGGGAAACGCTGCCGGCAGGAGGTTTCTCAGCACCCGGCTTTGAAAGTGAACAGCTTGTCAAAAGCGTCACGATGACAACCGTTGCAAGAAGAGGTAGCGATAATCCAGCAATCTTTTTCATCTGCTTCTCCGTTCGCTTTGCCTTAGGTCGATTCGCCACAGCAGGGTTGTGTTAATGCCAACATGTTTACAAGCGAGAAGCCTGCCCGGACGTGAGGCCGGGTGCTATTAGAGGTCGCTCTGGAGGGTGTAGCCATCGTGTGCTTTCGGTCAGGCTGCGTAGTCTTACTTCTTTGCCGGCGTCGCTGGGGCGGTGCCAGTCTTCGGTTGATGTCATCGAGGGAAAAAGCTTCTGGATCAAAATGGTCGTCCAGCCACTCCAGCATTTCCTCATGTTGGTCGTGGTCCGGGTCACTGATGGCACGCAGTAGGTTGTAATCGCCGGGGGCACCGCCGCAGTCCTCGGGCGGACCATGGCGTTTTCCACCCACGCATACCGGATAGGTCTTGCCCGCCTCCGGCGTCAGCACGTTTTCCGTGACGATGCCATGTTGCCAGTTATCGCCGAAGTCGTAGGTATACACTGCCTTGGCGCCGACCTTGCCGAGCACGGTGAACAACCGCACCGTACGCTCATCGCCGATGGCTGGCAGGCCCATGCCCTTGTCGGTTGGATCGGGTTTACCAAAGCGCTTTTGGCCGATCTGGAACTCATGCATGTGGCAGTTCTCCCACTCCATCGCCCGTTGCCGCACATCGTGCAACTGCGCCAACGTCATCTCTGCAGGCACCAACAGGCGACGCCAGATGGGCGGGGTTGTGCCCAGCAGAGTGACCTTGAGTGGATACACTTCCTGCGGCATCCAAAGCTTTTTCGGGGGCATGCTATAACCGCTCTGTCAGAATGCGGCGCACCGAGGTGCGCTCGATTTCGAGGCGGCGGGCGATCTCAGCCTTGCTGACGCCCGCACGATAGAGATCCTGCACTTGGCCGTGCTTCTGCGCCGCGGTTGGTGGCCGACCTAGACGCTTCCCATTCGAAGACGATTGTTTTCGGCCAGGTGGAGATCATCATACGCTACTCGGTATCATGCTGTCGGTTCCGTGGAGGTCGCGGTAGTTCCAGGGCATCCATGGCTGCGGACTACGGGACAACGCTTCGCCGTGCTGCTGCAGTTTGGTCAGATAGTCGAAGGGATTGGCGCCACAGAGCTGGCAGGTGTGAATCAGGCTCATGAACAGGTCGCCGACGTGGGCGCCGTTCTGGGTCTTGTAGAACAGCGCATTTTTTCGATGAAGAATGGCCTTCTTCAAGGCCCGCTCGCAAAGGTTGTTGTCCAACGGTGCGCCCGCTTGGCGGAGAAACAAGGTTAGCTTCGGCCAATGGTTCTGCATATAGGTAATGGCTTGACCTAAACCAGAGTTGGGCTCTACCTTGCGATCCGCGAACTGTTCCCGGAACCATTGCTCCAGTTCTTTCATCCGCGGGCCACTGTGGGTTTGATGGTAGCCGAGACGCTCCTCCGGCGACATCCCCTGCTCCCGGCAGAAAGTATCATGCTTATAGACCTCTCCCAATGTCTCCAACACATAGCGGCATTCCTCGGGGAACTTCGCCGCCACCTCGACAAAACGGCGTCGGCCGTGGGCGATGCAGTTGGCCACCACTGCTTGAAACTCTTTGGGAAGATTGCGCGCCAGCGCATCCCCCATCGTGGTTGCATGGTTGACGTGGGTACCGACAGCGGACGCCAGGCGGGTGGAACTTTAGCCGACGTCGGATCGCCGCCCAGGAGCAGCACCTGGAGCTGGTGCGCGGCTACCCCTTGGGTCACTTCCGTTGCCTGAGCCGGCCAAAAACGAAAACGTCCGGTCGAAAGGCGCTTTTGGCATAGCCAGAACCCTTGCGAGTCATAGCAAAGAATTTTCACGGCGGTCCGGCGGCGATTCCGGAAAACGAATAACACTCCTGAAAACGGGTCCGCCTTCAGTTCTTGCTTGCACACCTTGGCCAGACCATCAATCCCGTTACGGAAATCCACGGCTTCGACCGCCACCAGGATGCGCATGTGCGGCGTGACTTGGATCATGCCGATTCCCACAACGCCCGGCTAGCCCGGCCAGATCAGGCGCGGTAGTTCCTTTCCACTGAATGCGTACCTTTCCACGCGGCCCTTCCAGTTCGATAACGCACTCCGATACACCGATTGTCTGCGGTGTCACCAGTTCCACAAAAGATGTTCGTGGTGGTCTCGACGTGGTTGAGCGTGAGACTCGATCGGCCCTTCCGGCCAGCCGTTTCAGCTTGCCGTACTCCAAACGTAGAACTTGTGCCGTCCGACAAACGCCATGCTCTTTGGCCAACTCCGCCGCCGCCCACCATAGGCGCTCTGGAATCGGTAAGCAGCCAGTATGCGACTTCCGCCACCGTTCGAAGCGTCCGTGAACCTTCCGCATTCCCACCGGAATAGCTGATCGCCTGGCCATCGTCGGTCCTCCTTACCCTCGCTGGGGCGTAAGACCGACCCTATCAACTATGACAAGCGGAGTCACGCAGCCTTGCCGAAAGGACACCAT
>CAWFEA010000016.1:0-267980 GCA_963814745.1 uncultured Acidobacteriota bacterium | reverse complement strand
AAAGAAACGCTCCGGCTCCTTCATCGACTCGCCAGCCTCGATCCAGGCGGCGAAATGCATTACGAAATCGATATGGGCTGCTCGCAAAGCAGCGTCCAGACAGGCGCGATCGCCGACATCTCCGACGATCAGCCTGGCGCGCGGAGGAACCGCGTCTCTGTTCCCCTTGCTGAGATTGTCGTAGACGACGACCTCGTGTCCGGCAGCCACTAACTGCGCGGCCACCACACTGCCGATATAACCGGCGCCACCGGTGACAAGGATTCTCATCGCAGCTAGTGTTCAGCAACCTTTCCGCCGCACCACCGGCTCGGCCAGTTCGCCAAGGCGATGCTCCTCACCCTCGTTCCCGCCAACTCCGCGACCGCCTTCTGAAAATAATCCAGCGAGAGCGTCAGCCCGGTTTCCAAATCGATTCGCGGCTCCCACCCGAGCAGGCGCCTTGCCTTCGTAATGTCTGGACGGCGTTGCTTGGGATCATCTTCGGGAAGCGGCTGAAAACGGATCTGCGCGCATGATCCCGTGACCTTCTGCACCAGCCGGGGCGCACTCAAGGATGGTGAATTCTCCCGGATTGCCTATATTCACCGGCAGATGTTCATCGGTCGCCGCCAACCGCAGAATCCCCTCGATTTCATCGCTGACGTAGCAGAAGCTTCGCGTCTGACTGCCGTCTCCATAGATCGTCAGGTCCTCGCCTCCGAGAGCCTGCTTCATCAGGTTGGAAATCACCCGGCCATCGTTCAACTGAAGCCTGGGGCCATAAGTATTGAAGATGCGGACAATGCGCGTGTTCACCTTGTGATAGCGGTAAAACGCCATGGTGAGCGCTTCCGCAAAGCGCTTCGACTCGTCATAGACCGAGCGCGGGCCGATAGGATTGACGTTGCCCCAGTACGTCTCCGGCTGCGGATGGATTGACGGATCGCCATAACACTCGGAAGTCGAGGACAACAGGAACCCCGCGCTGTATTTCTTCGCCAGCTCAAGCGAGTTCAGGGTCCCCTGCGATCCCACCAGCAAGGTTTCGATCCCGTATTTCATGTAATCGACAGGACTTGCGGGAGACGCGAATTCGAAGATGAAATCGACGGAACCGTAGTCGAAGGGCCGGCAGATGTCGTGCTGGATGAACTCGAAGCGCGCTTCGTGCTCCAAATGCCTGATATTATCCAGGCTCCCGGTGATCAGGTTGTCCACGGCGACAACCGTGTGCCCTTCCGCCAGCAGTCTGTCGCAAAGGTGCGAGCCCAGGAAACCAGCGCACCCGTTACCAGTACGCGCATTTTCGACTCCCGAACCGGCGCTTTGGCGCTGGCCGATCCTACATCCCATGAATTATAGCGTGGGCTAAAACACGTTAACATTGACTACCAGGTGTCCGCGCACCTTGCCGGCGACGATCTCGCGCCCGGCCTTTAAAAGCCTGCGGCAGCGAAATCTCTCGCGTCATCCGATCCAGCTTGACGGGATCAGGATCAGTCCCCAATCGCCTCCATGCCTCCTCGCGCAAAGGTTTTGGCGTCATTCCGGATTGGATGCCGTAGAGCGTCACCCCGCGCAGAATGAACGGCGCCACCGTCGATGGGAAATCCATGCCTTGCGCCAACCCGCAAGCGGTGACGGCTCCAAACTCAGTGGTTTGCGCGCAGGCGTTGGCCAACGTGTGGCTGCCTACGGAGTCCACAACTCCCACATACCGTTTCTTCTGCACGGCTTCCCGGGGCGCTGAGGGTAGCGCGGTCGATCACCTTCGCCGCTCCCAACTCTTTCAGATAGTCGCTTTCCGCCAGTTTTCCCGTGGAAGCTACAACCTTGTATCCGAGTTTGCCGAGCACGGCGACGGCGATGCTCCCCACCCCGCCGGTGGCGCCAGTCACCAGGATATCGCCGTCCCCTGGCCTGATGCCGTGTTTTTCCAGCGCCAGGATGCAGAGCATCGCGGTGTAGCCCGGCGGTCCCATCGCCATCGCGCGCCTGGTAGTCATGCCTTTCGGCAGGCGCACCAACCAGTCACTATGCAACTTGATCTTCTGCGCCAGCCCGCCCCAGCGCGTTTCCCCGATTTCGTAGCCGGCCACCAGGCAGGTTTCGCCGGGCCTGAATGCGGGGTTGCGACCAACCTCGATGACCCCGGCAAAGTCTATTCCGGGCACCATCGGCCATTTCCGGACCACCGGGGCCTTGTCGGTGAGAGCCAGCCCGTCCTGTAATTGATGGTGGAGTACTCGACCTTCGCCAGCACATCGCCATCGGCCGACAACTGAGATTCATCAAGATCCGTAAGCCTGGCGAATAAATTGTTGTTCTCCTTCGTCAGATAGATCGCCTTAAACATGAAACCTCCGGAAAGATGAAGCGCTTCGTTTGAGACACCTACGGACGCCGGGCCACCATCACCCTGCGGAATCCCCGACAGATCGGCCACGGCATGCACATCCATCCACCCGGCCAGCAACTCTGTTGCCGTCGGAGCCATGGTGTAGCCGATTTCAAAGACCAGATAGCCTCCGGGACGCAATGCGTCGTACGCCTGCGGAATCAGACGACGAATCACGTCCAGGCCGCACTCGCCGGCAAAGACCGCCATCTTCGGCTCGAACTTTTTCACCACGTCCTGGACTTTGTCAGCCTCGTGGAAGCCGACATAAGGCGGGTTGGAAAGCACAAAATCAAAACTGCCGTCGCGCGGCACGCCGTCCATTACGTCACTCACCAGGAAGCGCACGCGGCCATCGAGTTGTAATCGCGCCGCATTGGCCTTGGAACTTCGAGACCTCCGGCGAAAGGTTCGACGGCAGAACCTCGGCCGCGGGCAACTCCGTCGCCAGCGCCAAGGCTATGGCTCTGTATCTGAGCCGCCACGTCAATCACTTTCGGTCCGGCCTTAGCGTAACGGCCGCGTCCGCGCGCACCAATTGCAATGCGGTTTCGACCACGTGCTCGGTCTCGGGACGCGGAATCAGCACGGCGGGCGAAACGATCAAGTCGAGTCCCCAGAATTCCTGGTGGCCGGTGATGTATTGCGACGGCATACCGGTCGCGCGCTGGGCGAGCGCTTCATCGTAGCGCGATTCCTCTTCAGCAGTGAGTTCGCGCTCAGGATGCGCGTAGAGGTAGGCGCGATTGCAGCCGAGGACGAACATCAGCAGCATCTCGGCGTTCATGCGCGGCGAGCCCACGCTCGCCGATTCCAGACTGCGCACCGCCGAGTGCGCTCAGCTGCTGCTTGAGTTGCACGGCCACCGATCATGATTACGCCTACCTCCACACGACTGCTCCTCTTCAGCTTTTCCGACTGGAAGTGCGTTATCAGCGCGTCGATCATCGGCTGGATGCGGCCATCCATGAACTCCGGCAGTTGGTGCGCGGTAAGCCGATGCGGTGATCGGTGACGCGGTTCTGCGGGAAGTTGTAGGTGCGAATCTTCTCGCTGCGGTCGCCCGAGCCCACCATCGGCCTTGCGCTCTTTCGCCAGCGCGTCCTGCTGCTTCTGCTGCTCCATTTCGTACAGGCGGGCACGCAGCACGCGCATGCCTTTCTCGCGATTCTTGATCTGCGACTTTTCGTCCTGGCAGCTGACCACGGTGTTGGTCGGCAGGTGGGTGATGCGCACGGCCGAGTAGGTCGTGTTCACCGATTGGCCGCCGGGCCCCGACGAGCAGAAAGTGTCGATGCGAATGTCTTTGGCCTCGATCTTGATGTCGACATCTTCGGCTTCGGGCAGCACCGCGACGGTCACGGCGGAGGTGTGTACGCGGCCCTGCGTCTCGGTCGGCGGCACGCGCTGCACGCGATGCACGCCGCTCTCATATTTCAGCCGCGAATACACGCCCTGGCCTTCGATGATGGCGATGACTTCTTTCAGCCCGCCGACGCTCGACTCCGATGTCGAAAGCACTTCGACCTTCCAGCGCTGGGTTTCGGCGTAGCGCGTGTACATGCGGAAGATCTCGGCTGCGAAAAGCGTGGCTTCGTCACCGCCGGTGCCGGCGCGAATTTCCACGATCACGTTCTTTTCGTCGTTGGGGTCTTTAGGCAGGAGCAAGACCTTCAGCTCGTCTTCCACCTGCGCAAGGCGCTCTTCGAGCTTGCCCAGTTCTTCGTTAGCATAGGCCAGCATCTCGGGATCGGTCTCATCGGCGGCGAGCGCCTGGCTCTCCTCGATGCCGCGGGTCAGATCTTTGTACTCGCGATACCTTTCGACCAGCGGCTGCAATTCGCTGTGCGCCTTGGCGGTCTTCTGATAGCGGCGAGTCGGAGACAATCTCCGGCGAAGCCAGCGCCTGGTTCAGCTCTTCGTATTTGGTTTCGATTTGTTCTAAGCGTTCAAACATGGGATACCAACTTTTCCTGGTTCAGTCCTGCGTTAGATTATGCGGTTGCATTCGGGCAAAAACGCACTTTGCGGCGGGCGCCGCTCAGGTGAGCGGATAGGTTCCTGAGACGGAGTGTGGCCGCATGAAACATGTAATCAGTTTACTGCAATTCCCCGTTTCGCCGGCAACAGGCCGCGGCAATCAGGACCGACACTAGGCAATCACCAGTTCGCCGCCGCGCTGCTTCTCCAGTTCCATGGCTTCGTTGAGAGCGGCGATAGCGGTCTCGACCTGGTCATCCGAGGGCGGCTGCGTGGTGATGCGTTGCAGCCAAAGTCCCGGCTTGGTGAGGACGGCAAACAGCGACGAGCCGTGCTTGGCGGCGAAACGGATCAGCTCATAGGAAACCGCGGCGATCACCGGCAGCAGCGCAATGCGCGAGGCAAAGCGCGCCCAGAACGTGGTGGCCGGGATCAGCATGTAAAACAACATCGCGATCAGCATCACCGTCATCAGGAAGCTGGTGCCGCAGCGCGGATGGAACGTAGTGTATGCCTGCGCGTTCTTCACCGTCAGCGGATCGTTGTTCTCGAAGGCGAAGACGGTCTTGTGCTCGGCTCCGTGATACTGGTACACGCGCCGGATGTCCGCCCACAGCGAAATGCCCCAGATGAAAAGCAGGAAGAGCGCGATGCGGATGACGCCGTCGACCACATTGAACGCCACCTGGTTGCCGAAGGCGGGATAGTGGTTCTTCAGCTTCGTGGCCGCGAGCAGCGGCACGAATTTATACATGAAGATGAAGAAGCCGAGCGACAGGATGAGATTGACGGCGATTACCCAGCCGCTGATCTCGGTCTTTTTTTCTTCTTCGGGCTGAAGCTGATCGAGCGCGACGTTCGCCGAATAGCGCAGCGCGCGAAAGCCCAGCGTCATCGCCTGGCCCAGCGTCATGATGCCGCGCAAGAACGGCCACGCCATCCACTTGTGCTTGTCGGAGAGCTTCTCCAGCGGCTCGGAGTGCGTCGCCAGCGTGCCGTCAGGGCGGCGAATGCAGATGCCCCAGGCGTGCGGCGAGCGCATCATCACGCCCTCCAGCACGGCTTGGCCGCCGACCAGGGTGTTTTCCTCCGCTCTCCAGCGCGAACGACAAGTGAAGGGCTGTGTGGAAACGGAGCGTGCGGCGCAACCAGGACATACACAGTTGGATGATAGAACTCGGGAATTTTGATTTTCCTGACGAAGTTCCCCCGCCGGGGAATATTTCTGTGGCCCAAACAAGGTATACAGCCAGAATATCTAGCGCCTCGTCGCAGTGTCAAACAAACACAGCTTTATAAGGCCTTAGTACTTGGCCGGCAATTCCATACCTCCATCCAAAATGAAAATGGCCGGCTGAAATACGAGTTCCTTTGCCGGAAACTTGTAGCTGTCGCCGCAACCAACAGCAAAAATCAGAAGGTGGCGATTCTGGCCGGCCACCTTCGCTCACGCCCGGTGCCGGAGAGGCCGAACTCGCCGCCCGGTATTTTTCAGGAAAGCCATTTCCCTCCTATGACAGAAACGCTGCAAGTCGGCGGCGCTCTGTGGAGGGCGCTGGCCGAAGCCGCCGACGCCGAAAGGAGCCAAGGTCGCGCTCATCTACCGTAAACACGGCGATCTGGGGTGGCGGCAGCCGACTGCTCGCCTCCAAGTAGCTGCCGTAACAGCCGCTTGCCACCCTCCCGGTCGCCGCTACTGTTCCTGGATCAAGTTGAAGCGCGAACTCGCGTCCCTGGACGGGTGGTCATGGCGGTCGAGTTCGGCCACGGCAAACGCGCCGGCGTCCTAGCGATTATACGTTCGCCGTACGCCAGGGCGACCGCTTGCTGACATCGGCAAAGCCTTCACCGGCCTGACCGATGCCGAAATCGCGGCGATGTCGAAGTGGTTCCTTGAGCACACCAAGGCCGATCACGGACACGCACGAGAGGTTGAACCGAGGATCGTGATCGAAGTGGCTTTCGACGCCGTGACCTGTTCCGACCGGCACAATAGCGGCTTTGCCTTGCGTTTCCCTCGAATCGTGCGCCTGCGAAACGACAAGCCTGCCGAGGATACCGATACCCTTGAGCGCGTCGAAGAAATCTACAACGGAGGGCCCAAGCGCAAAAGACAGCCTAGCCCGGCGAATCGCCTGCCCTCGAGCCTCCCGCCGTTAGTTGGTTTGGGAGGTTGACGCACGCCGTCAATCCGCGGTCGCGCCTGCCACCAGCTCATAGCTGGTTGTAATCGCTATCGCGGCAATCAGTGAGCGGTAGATCGGACATTTTTCGGCGTACATGCCGTGAACCCGCTCCACGGTCTCCCGCGCCGACTCCGGCGCCGCCAGTTTGAGGTGAACGTGCATGCGGCGGATAATCAGCGTTCCGCCTTTGTTTTCCACTTCGCCGCGAGCGTGAGCCTTTACCTTCCCGTTATCGACTTCGATTTTGCGCGCTGCCAGCGCGCCGGCAAATGTGCCCAACAGTCAACCAGCGGTTGCGGCGACAATATAGTCCAGGGTTGTCGCGTGCGTTTCCTTGAGGTTCTCCGGGTTGACCCCGTAATGCTTGGCCACCGGCCCGTGAGTGCTGAAATAGACCGGATTCGATTCGCCCGGCAGGTGAGCCACCCGCAGAGGACCGGCAACCCGTTCCAGGTCAACTTCCGAAACGTAAGCAATATCCGCCATCTTTTCCTCCAATAAATTCCTCTCGTCCGAATCATCCTATGTTATTCCTACTCAGGTCCTCCGAACAAACGCCGCCGCCACTCACCCGCTGGCGCGCTCAGGCACCCCATAGAGCGCGCGCAACCGCTCCCAACCGTCACTGCTCGAAGCGGGTATCGCCCCGGCCTGTGACGCAACCCATGCGCCCACCTGGTTCGCCACCTCGGAGACACGTTCCGGCACCGCCCCTGCGATCAACTGCACCGCCATGGCGGCGGCAAAGCCATCTCCCGCACCAACCGTATCGACGACGTTGACGGCCACCCCAGGGTGAACCACGGTTTCATTCTCGAAGGCGATCACGCTGCCGCGAGCACCGCGCGTAATCGAAACCGCCCGAAAATCGTAGCGCCGCCGCAGCCTCCGGGCGGCATCGCTCTCGGCGACCGATGGCAGCTTGGCGGTGCGCAACACGAAGGGCAATTCCTCGCTGTTCAGCTTGAGCACATTGGCGCGCCGCATGGAATCCGCGAGAACCCCAGGGCTCAGGAACGGCGCCCGCAGATTCACGTCGAGGATGCGCAGGCACTCCGGACGGCTGCACCCGAGTGCCCGGCGAATGGTTTCTCGGCTAGACGGCGAACGCTGCGCCAGCGTTCCAAAGCAGATGGCGTCCGCCTCGCTGGTAAGTTCTGCCAGTTCCGGGGTCCACTCCAGGTAATCCCAGGCGACGTCCCGCGTGATCTCGTACCCGGCGCTGCCATCGCTCGCCAGCGTCACCCTCACCGATCCGGTCGGGTGCCCGGCGTCAGTTTGAATTTGTGAGCAATCGACGCCGTGACGCTCCAGTTCGGCGAGCGCCTCGCGCCCAAGCTTGTCATCTCCCACGCGACTCACCATAACCCCGTTCGCGCCAAGGATCGCGGCAATGCAGGCGAAGTTTGCCGGCGCGCCGCCCAGGTGCGATCCGTGGGCAGCAGATCCCAAAGAAGCTCGCCAATTCCGACCACTACCATGAGGCCTTACAATATACACAATGAAGGTGAGGTGAACTTATGCCGCATCAGAATATCGTTTGCCAATGCGACAACGGCATTGCCATCGTAACTCTGAACCGTCCGAAGCGCCGCAACGCGCTTTCGCTGGAGCTGATGCGGGAGCTGATCGCCTGCCTGGCCGAAATTGGGCGCGCCCGCGAAATGCGAGCCGTGATCCTCGCCGCCGCCGGCAAAGTTTTTTGCTCCGGCCACGACCTTTGCGAGATGACCGGCCGCGACATCAACGAATACCGCCACATCTTCGACGTGTGCACCGAGTTGATGAAAAGATCTCAAGCCATTCCGCAGCCGGTGATCGCCGAGGTGCAAGGCGTGGCCACCGCGGCGGGCTGCCAACTGGTGGCCGCCTGCGACCTGGCCATCGCGGCCGAAGAGGCCTGGTTCGCCACCCCGGCGTCAAGATCGGCCTATTCTGCACCACGCCCATGGTCGCGCTGACCCGGGCCATCGGCCGCAAGCGCGCGCTCGAGATGCTGCTCACCGGCGAGCCGGTGGACGCGCCGCACCGCCGCCGAGTGGGGCCTGATCAATCGCGCCGTTCCCGCCGGCGACCTCCAGCGGCCACGCGCAAGCTGGCACGCCAGGGTCGCCGAGGCCAGCTCGCTGGTGATCGCCCTCGGCAAGCAGGCCTTCTACACCCAGATCGATCTCGACCAGCCCAAAGCCTACGCTTACGCCAAGGAAGTGATGTCGATGAACGCGCTCGCCGCCGACGCGCAGGAGGGCATGTCCGCGTTTCTGGGCAAGCGCGCGCCGTGCTGGACCGGAAAGTAAGTTGGAGCCTGCGTTGGCGCCGACCATGGAGAGGCTGCAACTTACTTACCCGTCCAGCAGGCCGCACGTTTGCCCAGAAATGCAGAGATGCCCTCCTGCGCGTCGGCGGCGAGCGCGTTCATCGCACATGACTTCCTTGGCGTAGGCGTAGGCTTTAGGCTGGTCGAGATCGATCTGGGTGTAGAAGGCCTGCTTGCCGAGGGCGACCACCAGGGAGCTGGCTTCGGCTATCCTGGCGGCCAGCTTGCGCGTTTCCGCTTGCAGCTCGGCGGCGGGGACGACGCGATTGATCAGCCCCCACTCGGCCGCGCTGGCCGCGCCACCATCTCGCCGGTCAGCAGCATCTCCAGCGCGCGCTTGCGGCCGATGGCCCGGGTCAAGGCCACCATGGGCGTGGTGCAGAACAAGCCGATCTTGACGCCGGGCGTGGCGAACCAGGCCTCCCCGGCCGCGATGGCCAGATCGCAGGTGGCCACCAACTGGCATCCCGCCGCTGTGGCGATGCCCTGCACCTCGGCGATCACCGGTTGCGGAATCGCTTGGATCTTTCATCATTACGGTGCATACGTCGAAGATGTGCCGGTATTCGTTGATGTCGCGTCCCACCATCTCGGAGAGGTCGTGGCCGGAGCAGAATACCTTGCCGGCGGCGGCCAGGATCACCGCTCGCATTTCGCGGGCGCCGCCAATTCGGCGAGGCAAGCGATCAGTTCCCGCATCAACTCCAGCGAAAGCGCGTTGCGCCGCTCCGGACGGTTCAAAGTTACGATGGCAATGCCGTTGTCGCATTGGCAAACGATATTCTGATGCGGCATAAGTTCACCTCACCTTCATTGTGTATATTGTAAGGCCTCATGGTAGTGGTCGGAATTGGCGAGCTTCTTTGGGATCTGCTGCCCACGGGATCGCACCTGGGCGGCGCGCCGGCAAACTTCGCCTGCATTGCCGCGATCCTTGGCGCGAACGGGGTTATGGTGAGTCGCGTGGGAGATGACAAGCTTGGGCGCGAGGCGCTCGCCGAACTGGAGCGTCACGGCGTCGATTGCTCACAAATTCAAACTGACGCCGGGCACCCGACCGGATCGGTGAGGGTGACGCTGGCGAGCGATGGCAGCGCCGGGTACGAGATCACGCGGGACGTCGCCTGGGATTACCTGGAGTGGACCCGGAACTGGCAGAACTTACCAGCGAGGCGGACGCCATCTGCTTTGGAACGCTGGCGCAGCGTTCGCCGTCTAGCCGAGAAACCATTCGCCGGGCACTCGGGTGCAGCCGTCCGGAGTGCCTGCGCATCCTCGACGTGAATCTGCGGGCGCCGTTCCTGAGCCCTGGGGTTCTCGCGGATTCCATGCGGCGCGCCAATGTGCTCAAGCTGAACAGCGAGGAATTGCCCTTCGTGTTGCGCACCGCCAAGCTGCCATCGGTCGCCGAGAGCGATGCCGCCCGGAGGCTGCGGCGGCGCTACGATTTTCGGGCGGTTTCGATTACGCGCGGTGCTCGCGGCAGCGTGATCGCCTTCGAGAATGAAACCGTGGTTCACCCTGGGGTGGCCGTCTGACGTCGTCGATACGGTTGGTGCGGGAGATGGCTTTGCCGCCGCCATGGCGGTGCAGTTGATCGCAGGGGCGGTGCCGGAACGTGTCTCCGAGGTGGCGAACCAGGTGGGCGCATGGGTTGCGTCACAGGCCGGGGCGATACCCGCTTCGAGCAGTGACGGTTGGGAGCGGTTGCGCGCGCTCTATGGGGTGCCTGAGCGCGCCAGCGGGTGAGTGGCGGCGGCGTTTGTTCGGAGGACCTGAGTAGGAATAACATAGGATGATTCGGACGAGAGGAATTTATTGGAGGAAAAGATGGCGGATATTGCTTACGTTTCGGAAGTTGACCTGGAACGGGTTGCCGGTCCTCTGCGGGTGGCTCACCTGCCGGGCGAATCGATCCGGTCTATTTCAGCACTCACGGGCCGGTGGCCAAGCATTACGGGGTCAACCCGGAGAACCTCAAGGAAACGCACGCGACGACCCTGGACTATATTGTCGCCGCAACCGCTGGTTGACTGTTGGGCACATTTGCCGGCGCGCTGGCAGCGCGCAAAATCGAAGTCGATAACGGGAAGGTAAAGGCTCACGCTCGCGGCGAAGTGGAAAACGAAGGCGGAACGCTGATTATCCGCCGCATGCACGTTCACCTCAAACTGGCGGCGCCGGAGTCGGCGCGGGAGACCGTGGAGCGGGTTCACGGCATGTACGCCGAAAAATGTCCGATCTACCGCTCACTGATTGCCGCGATAGCGATTACAACCAGCTATGAGCTGGTGGCAGGCGCGACCGCGGATTGACGGCGGCGTTGACCTCGCCAAACCAACTAACGGCGGGAGGCTTGAGGGCAGGCGATTCGCCGGGGCTAGGCTGTCTTTTGCGCTTGGGCCTCTCCGTTGTAGATTTCTTCGACGCGCTCAAGGGTATCGGTATCCTCGGCAGGCTTGTCGTTTCGCAGGCGCACGATTCGAGGGAAACGCAAGGCAAAGCCGCTATTGTGCCGGTCGGAACGGGTCACGGCGTCGAAAGCCACTTCGATCACGATCCTCGGTTCAACCTCTCGTGCGTGTCCGTGATCGGCCTTGGTGTGCTCAAGGAACCACTTCGACATCGCCGCGATCTCGGCATCGGTCAGGCCGGTGAAGGCTTTGCCGATGTTCAGCAAGCGGTCGCCCTGGCGTACGGCGAACGTGTAATCGCTTAGGACGCCGGCGCGTTTGCCGTGGCCGAACTCGACCGCCGTGACCACCACGTCCAGGGTCGCGAGTTCGCGCTTCAACTTGATCCAGGAACGGCCGCGGCGACCGGGAGTGTAGCGTAAGCGGCTGTTCCGGCCGCTTCTTGGAGGCGAGCAGTTCGGCTGCCGCCGCCCCAAGATCGCCGTGTTTGCGGTAGATGAGCGCGACCTTGGCTTCTTTGGCGTCGGCGGCTTCGGCCAGCGCCCTCCACAAGAGCGCGCCGCCGACTTGCAGCGTTGTCTGGTCATAGGAGGGAAATGGCTTTCCTGAAAAATACAGGGCGGCGAGTTCGGCCTCCGGCACCGGGCGTGAGCGAAGGTAGCCGGCCACAATCGCCACCTTCTGATTTTTGCTGTTGGTTGCGGCGACGGCTTCACAAGTTTCGGCAAAGGAATTCATAACTTCGGCCCGGCCATTCTCACTTTTTGGATGCGAGTTATGGAATTGCCGGCCAAGTACTAAGGCCTTATAAAGCTGTGTTTGTTTGACACTGCGACGAGGCGCTAGATACTCTGGCTGTATACCTTGTTTGGGCCACAGAAATATTACCGGCGGGGGAACTTCGTCGGGGAGAGTCAAAATTCCGAGTTCTATCATCCAACTGTGTATGTCCTGGTTGCGCCGCACGCTCCGTTTCCACACAGCCCTTCACTTGTCGTTCGCGCTGGAGAGCGCGGAAGACATCCTGGTCGGGGGTCAAGCGGTGCTGGAGGGCGTGATGATGCGGTCGCCGCACGCCTGGGGAATCGCTGTGCGCAAGCCTTCGGGTGAGCTGGTGACCCACTCGGAAAAGCTGGAGCGGCCTTCGGAGAAGAATCCGTGGAAGGGATGGCCGCTGATCCGCGGGGTGATGACTTTGGGGCAGGCGATGATGCTGGGGTTCAAGGCGCTGCGCTATTCTGCGAATGTGGCGCTTGATGAAGCCCAGCCGGATAGCCCGAAGGGGGAAAAGCTGCAACTGAGCGGCTGGGTGGCGGCCTTGAACATTGCGCTCTCTCTGGGTTTCTTCATTTTTATGTACAAGTTTTTGCCTTATCTTGCCACCAAGGAGCTACGGCATTTTAATCCGGAGCTGGGCAACCGCGTGGTCTTTGCTTTCATCGAGGGTGTGATCCGGCTTGGCCTGTTCCTGGGATTCATCTGGCTGACTTCGCAGTGGGGTGACATTCGCCGCGTCTATCAGTATCACGGCGCCGAGCATAAAACGGTGTTTGCATTCGAGGCGGGCGATCCGCTGGAACCGGCGGTCGTGCAGCGTTGGTCGACGTTTCATCCGCGTTGCGGAACCAGCTTCCTGATGACGGTAATGTTGATTTCGATCGCGGTCTATGCGCTGGTGCCGATCCGTTCGTTCTGGGCGGGGTTCGGCATGCGCTTGCTGCTGCTGCCGCTGATTGCAGGCGTCTCATATGAGATCATCCGTTTCGCGGCCAAGCACGGGTCGTCGCTGTTTGCCGTCATCACGCGTCCCGGACTTTGGTTGCAGCGCATCACCACGCGCCAGCCCGACGACCGGCAGGTGGAATGCGCAATCATTGCCCTGAACGAGGCCATGGAGCTGGAAAAGCAGCACGGCGGCGAACTGGTCATCGCCTGAGTGTCGGGCCTGATTGCCGGGGCCTGGTTGCCGGCGAAACGGGGAATTGCAGTAAACTGATTACATGTTTCATGCGGCCACAATCCGTCTCAGGAACCTATCCGCTCACCTGTAGCGGCGCCCGCCGCAAATTGCGTTTTTGCCCGAATGCAACCTAATGATCTAACCCAGGAATGAACCAGGAAGAGCGGGTGTGGAATGTTTGAACGACTCGAACAGATTGAAGCGAAATACGAGGAATTGACGCAGGCGCTGGCTTCGCCCGACATTATGGTCGACACCGCCAGATACCAGAAGACGGCGAAGGCTCACAGCGAGCTGGTTCCGATTGTCGAGAAGTATCGCGAGTTCAAGGATCTGAAGCGCGGAATCGAGGAGAGCCGGCGCTCGTCGCCGAAGAAAGCGACCCGGAAATGAAGGCCTATGCACAGGAAGAACTGGCGAACCTGGAAGCGCGAATGGCGGGGGTGAGCGAGGACTTGAAGGTCCTGCTGCTGCCCAAAGACCCGAATGACGAGAAAAACGTTATCCTCGAAATCCGCGCCGGAACCGGCGGTGACGAAGCCACGCTGTTCGCCGCCGAGATCTTCCGCATGTACGCGCGGTACGCGGAGATGCGCCGATGGAAGGTGGAAGTGCTTTCCAGCTCGGAATCCGGGGTTGGCGGGCTGAAGGAAGTGATTGCCATCATCGAAGGCCAGCGCGTCTACTCTCAGATGAAGTATGAAAGCGGAGTGCACCGCGTGCAACGCGTTCCGGCCACCGAGACGCAGGGCCGGGTTCACACCTCCGCCGTGACCGTCGCGGTGCTGCCGGAGGCCGAAGATGTGGACATCAAGATCGAAGCCAAGGATCTGCGCATCGATACGTTCTGCTCTTCAGGGCCGGGCGGGCAGTCGGTGAACACCACGTATTCGGCCGTCCGCATCACCCACCTGCCGACCAACACGGTGGTGAGCTGCCAGGACGAAAAGTCGCAGATCAAGAATCGCGAGAAGGGGATGCGCGTGCTCCGCTCGCGGCTCTACGAATTGGAACTCGCCAAGCAGCAGGAAGCAGTGGCCAAGGAGCGGCGCTCGATGGTGGGAAGCGGTGATCGCAGCGAGAAAATCCGCACCTACAACTTCCCGCAGAACCGCATGACGGACCATCGCATAGGGCTTACGATTCACCAGTTGGGCGAGATCATGGACGGCAAGCTGCAGCCGGTAGTCGATGCGCTGGTGACGCACTACGAAGCTGAAAAGCTGAAGCAGGAAGCAGCCGTGCTGACGTAAGGCGAATCACGATCGGTTCGCCGTTGCAATCAAACATGCAGCTGAAAGACGCACTCACGAACGCCGTGCGCAGGCTTGACGGCGAGGGTGTGGGCTCGCCGCGCATGAACGGCGAGATGCTGCTGATGTTTGTCCTGGGCTGCGACCGCGCCTATCTCTACGCCCATTCGGAACGGGAACTTACGGCGGAAGAGGAATCGCGCTATGAAGATGCGATTGGGTTGCGCGCTTCGGGTTATCCCGCGCAGTACATTACCGGGCATCAGGAATTCTGGGGACTGGACCTGATCGTTTCTCCCGACGTGCTCATTCCGCGTCCGGAGACCGAGCACGTCGTCGAAACCGCATTGCAATTGGTGCGCGCGGACGCGGGCCGTTACGCTAAGGCCGGACCGAAAGTGATTGACGTGGGCACCGGGTCCGGAGCCATAGCCTTGGCGCTGGCGACGGAGTTGCCCGCGGCCGAGATCTATGCCGTCGAACTTTCGCCGGAGGCACTCGAAGTTGCCAAGGCCAATGCGGCGCGATTACAACTTGATGGCCGCGTGCGCTTCCTGGTGAGTGACGTAATGGACGGCGTGCCGCGCGACGGCAGTTTTGATTTTGTGCTTTCCAACCCGCCTTATGTCGGCTTCCACGAGGCTGACAAAGTCCAGGACGTGGTGAAAAAGTTCGAGCCGAAGATGGCGGTCTTTGCCGGCGAGTGCGGCCTGGACGTGATTCGTCGTCTGATTCCGCAGGCGTACGACGCATTGCGTCCCGGAGGCTATCTGGTCTTTGAAATCGGCTACACCATGGCTCCGACGGCAACAGAGTTGCTGGCCGGGTGGATGGATGTGCATGCCGTGGCCGATCTGTCGGGGATTCCGCGGGTGATGGTGGCCCGGCGTCCGTAGGTGCTCAAACGAAGCGCTTCATCTTTCCGGAGGTTTCATGTTTAAGGCGATCTATCTGACGAAGGAGAACAACAATTTCTCCGCCAGGCTTACGGATCTTGATGAATCTCAGTTGTCGGCCGATGGCGATGTGCTGGCGAAGGTCGAGTACTCCACCATCAATTACAAGGACGGGCTGGCTCTCACCGACAAGGCCCCGGTGGTCCGGAAATGGCCGATGGTGCCCGGAATAGACTTTGCCGGGGTCATCGAGAGTAGTAGCAACCCCGCATTCAGGCCCGGCGAAACCTGCCTGGTGGCCGGCTACGAAATCGGGGAAACGCGCTGGGGCGGGCTGGCGCAGAAGATCAAGTTGCATAGTGACTGGTTGGTGCGCCTGCCGAAAGGCATGACTACCAGGCGCGCGATGGCGATCGGGACCGCCGGCTACACCGCGATGCTCTGCATCCTGGCGCTGGAAAAACACGGCATCAGGCCAGGGGACGGCGATATCCTGGTGACTGGCGCCACCGGCGGGGTGGGGAGCATCGCCGTCGCCGTGCTCGGCAAACTCGGATACAAGGTTGTAGCTTCCACGGGAAAACTGGCGGAAAGCGACTATCTGAAAGAGTTGGGAGCGGCGAAGGTGATCGACCGCGCTACCCTCAGCGCCCCGGGAAAGCCGCTGCAGAAGAAACGGTATGTGGGAGTTGTGGACTCCGTAGGCAGCCACACGTTGGCCAACGCCTGCGCGCAAACCACTGAGTTTGGAGCCGTCACCGCTTGCGGGTTGGCGCAAGGCATGGATTTCCCATCGACGGTGGCGCCGTTCATTCTGCGCGGGGTGACGCTCTACGGCATCCAATCCGGAATGACGCCAAAACCTTTGCGCGAGGAGGCATGGAGGCGATTGGGGACTGATCTTGATCCCGTCAAGCTGGATCGGATGACGCGAGAGATTTCGCTGCCGCAGGCTTTTGAGGCCGGGCGCGAGATCGTCGCCGGCAAGGTGCGCGGACGCCTGGTAGTCAATGTTAACGTGTTTTAGCCCACGCTATAATTCATGGGATGTAGGATCGGCCAGCGCCAAAGCGCGGTTCGGGAGTCGAAAATGCGCGTACTGGTAACGGGTGCCGCTGGTTTCCTGGGCTCGCACCTTTGCGACAGACTGCTGGCGGAAGGGCACACGGTTGTCGCCGTGGACAACCTGATCACCGGGAGCCTGGATAATATCAGGCATTTGGAGCACGAAGCGCGCTTCGAGTTCATCCAGCACGACATCTGCCGGCCCTTCGACTACGGTTCCGTCGATTTCATCTTCGAATTCGCGTCTCCCGCAAGTCCTGTCGATTACATGAAATACGGGATCGAAACCTTGCTGGTGGGATCGCAGGGGACCCTGAACTCGCTTGAGCTGGCGAAGAAATACAGCGCGGGGTTCCTGTTGTCCTCGACTTCCGAGTGTTATGGCGATCCGTCAATCCATCCGCAGCCGGAGACGTACTGGGGCAACGTCAATCCTATCGGCCCGCGCTCGGTCTATGACGAGTCGAAGCGCTTTGCGGAAGCGCTCACCATGGCGTTTTACCGCTATCACAAGGTGAACACGCGCATTGTCCGCATCTTCAATACTTATGGCCCCAGGCTTCAGTTGAACGATGGCCGGGTGATTTCCAACCTGATGAAGCAGGCTCTCGGAGGCGAGGACCTGACGATCTATGGAGACGGCAGTCAGACGCGAAGCTTCTGCTACGTCAGCGATGAAATCGAGGGGATTCTGCGGTTGGCGGCGACCGATGAACATCTGCCGGTGAATATAGGCAATCCGGGAGAATTCACCATCCTTGAGTGCGCCCGGCTGGTGCAGAAGGTCACGGGATCATGCGCGCAGATCCGTTTTCAGCCGCTTCCCGAAGATGATCCCAAGCAACGCCGTCCAGACATTACGAAGGCAAGGCGCCTGCTCGGGTGGGAGCCGCGAATCGATTTGGAAACCGGGCTGACGCTCTCGCTGGATTATTTTCAGAAGGCGGTCGCGGAGTTGGCGGGAACGAGGGTGAGGAGCATCGCCTTGGCGAACTGGCCGAGCCGGTGGTGCGGCGGAAAGGTTGCTGAACACTAGCTGCGATGAGAATCCTTGTCACCGGTGGCGCCGGTTATATCGGCAGTGTGGTGGCCGCGCAGTTAGTGGCTGCCGGACACGAGGTCGTCGTCTACGACAATCTCAGCAAGGGGAACAGAGACGCGGTTCCTCCGCGCGCCAGGCTGATCGTCGGAGATGTCGGCGATCGCGCCTGTCTGGACGCTGCTTTGCGAGCAGCCCATATCGATTTCGTAATGCATTTCGCCGCCTGGATCGAGGCTGGCGAGTCGATGAAGGAGCCGGAGCGTTTCTTTCGCAACAATACGGCCAATGCGCTGGTGCTGTTGGAGGCGATTTTAGCTCACCACATTCCGCGCTTGGTTTTTTCTTCCACGGCGGCCCTCTATGGCAACCCTCTGCGCTCGCCGATCGGTGAAAGCGATCCGTTGCAGCCGACCAACGCTTACGGGGAGTCGAAGCTCCTGGTTGAGCGCATGCTGGACTGGTTTCATCGCATCCATGGCTTATCCTATGCCAGCCTGCGTTACTTTAATGCGGCCGGCGCAACCATCGAACTGGGCGAGCGGCACCGCCCGGAAACCCACCTGATCCCGCTGATCCTCGAAGTGGCGTTGGGCATCCGCAGCCATATCGACATCTTCGGCACTGACTACGCTACGCCTGACGGCACTTGCGTGCGCGACTACATCCATGTTTCGGATCTGGCGAGCGCTCACCTGCTGGCGCTGGAGCGTTTGGCAGCGGCTTCACGTCCGCAGCAGTTGATCTACAACCTCGGGAACGGGCGCGGCTTCAGCGTGCGCGAAGTGATCGAAGCGGCAAGGCGGGTTACCGGACACGCCATTCCCACCGTCGAAGGGCCGCGGCGAGCGGGGGATCCGGAGGTGTTGGTGGCCAGCTCGGATAAGATCCGGAGCGACTTAGGCTGGAAGCCTCAATCTGCCGAATTGGAAACAATCATAGGCAGCGCGTGGGAGTGGATGCGGCGACGGCAGGCGTCTGGGCAAGCTTCAGAATAGCTGTCCGGCGGAAGGCACGTCCGAGCTATTTCATAAACCTGCTTGACACCCCGGTCGCTTCAGCGAATTGCTTTCGAGAACCAGCGAATTACTTTCTTCGGGAACAGTCTAGCGTGCGGCCCTCTTCTCAGCCGCGAGCGGGCGTTCGCTGGCAGGTGGACGGCGCGCTCCACCGCGCAGGGCGCGAACGTCTACCTTCAATTCGGCGATGGTACGGCTCAACGTGTTGCGATGCATTCCCAACAGGCGAGCGGCTTTGCACTGGTTTCCATGATTCTCTTCCAGCACGGTAATGATGAACCTCTTCTTGAATTCGCGCACGGCCTCGCTATAAAAGATTCCGCTCTTATACATCTGCATCACGAGCGCTTCCAGCTGGTCCTTCACAATAACGCCTCGCTTTCCCGAAAACCAACCGGCTCGACTGCGCCGATCATAATTAATTGCGCCGGCTATGAATTCTGGCCCGAATGAATGCACGCGACTGCTATTTCTGAACGCTGCCTTTGGGCGCGCTCTCTTGACTTGCCGCGTTGCGAATTTCGCTCAGCGTCCGCAACCCGTCCCTGAATCTGGCCCGGAGCTCCGCCGGAGCCGTCCAAGTGGCGCCCCGGCCCATAACCAGAAAGTAAGATCCCAACTTCGACTCGGCGAGCATGCGTGAGCCAGGGATGAAGGTCGCCATCGCCATCACCAGAACCATGACGATCAGTGCCCCACGCACGACGCCGAACGCCGCCCCAAGCAGCCGATCAAACCATCGGAGCCCCACCCCGTGCGCCGCCCACCGCGCTACCCGGCCGGCCGCTCCGGCCAGAAAAACAACGCCAATAAAAATCAACAGAAAGGCGACGCCCTGGGCGACCCACTCGTTCTTGGCGTAAGCCAACAGCCATGCGCCAAAGCGCCGGTAATTCCAAGCGGCCAGCAGATAACCGAGTACGGCGCCGGCCAGGGAAAACAGCTCGTAAACAATTCCCTGCGCCGTGGCCAGCAGTACGGACAAAAACAAAATCGCTACGATGATCCAGTCCAGTGCCGTCATCGACGCACTCCCTAGTCCATCGGTAAATCCCTACCCGTCAGTTGCCGGTATGCCTGCACGTACTTAGCACTGGTATTGGCGGCGACGTCGGGCGGCAGAGCGGGCGCCGGCGGCAGCTTGTTCCAGTGAATCGACTCCAGGTAGTCGCGGACATACTGCTTGTCATACGATTTTTGCGGCCCTCCCGGCGCGTAAGTATCAGCCGGCCAGAAACGCGACGAGTCGGGAGTCATCACTTCGTCCGCCAGGACAATCCCTTTCGGGGTTCGTCCGAATTCGAACTTGGTATCCGCGATGATGACGCCCCGGGTGGCGGCGTAATCGGCGGCCTTCTTGTAGATCTTCAAGGCAAGGTCGCGGAGTTGCTCGCCCTGTGCGGCGCCAACTTGCTTGACCATCTGGTCGAACGAGATGTTCTCATCATGCCCGCTCGCGGCTTTGGTCGCCGGGGTGAAGATGGGCGCGGGAAGCTTATCGCTCTCCCGCAAGCCGGAGGGCAGCTTGATGCCGGAAATTTTTCCGGTCTGCTGATACTCTTTCCAGGCCGATCCCGACACATACCCACGCGCCACGCACTCCACCGGAAACATTTCGGCTTTGTTGACCAGCATCGAGCGCCCGCGCAATTGCGGGGAGTATTTCTGGATCGCCCGGGGGTACTGGTCGACGTCCGCCGTAACCAGGTGATTCGGAAACGATATCCTTCAGGAAGTCGAACCAGAAGAGGGAGAGCTGGGTGAGCACCCGGCCCTTCGACGGAATTCCGGTCGCCAGGATGTAGTCGAAGGCCGAGAGCCGGTCGGTCGCTACGAACAACAGATGATCGTTGTCGGCGACATACACATCTCGAACCTTGCCACTGGCATAAAGTTTCAGGTCGCCGAAGTCGGTGCGGAGAAGAACGTCTGTCGTTTGAATATTCATGGAACTTTTATAATTCGTCATGATTTTGTAAAGAAGCATCTCTATTTTGTCAATGAATCTTCTTTTGCGCAAAGTCCGTACCGACGAGCGGGACGAGTATCAAGCGCCGCCAACTCGACTTTTTCCGAAGTGCAATCCTGGCAAGGGTTTTCAGGTTATTTCGCCAGTTTCGGCGAAGCCGTCTGAAGATGCGCGTCAGCCATTTTTCTGGATCACAACTCCGGCCGCTTGGCAAGTGTTCTTGTAATAGAAAATTAACGAGCGGCGAGCACACGGGAATACCGCCGCTAATCCGCGCCGGGAGCGCACCTCGGCAAACTTTGATTGAGACTGGAGCCCGACGGGCGAAGAGCGATCTTCCGCGCCCGCAGATAAAAAAATCTGATCCTCGCCGGTTACTTTCCCAAAATGGTGAAAAAGCGGATCAACGACTCAATGCCGCGATAAAAGTTCGGAATATGAAATTTCTCGTTCGGCGCGTGCAGATTGTCATCGGGCAGTCCGAGGCCCATCATTACGCTCGGGATCCTGAGGTAACTCTGGAACTGGGCGACGATCGGGATCGAGCCGCCGGAGCGGATGTAGACAGTCTCCTTCTTGAAAACCTCGCGCAGGGCTTGGTTGGCTGCCCGCACGAAGTCGTTGTCGGTGCTGACGACGGAGGCCGGACCCTTGCTGTGCACCTTGATCTTTGCCTGAATCCCCTTGGGTACAAGAGAGTTCACGAACTTGGTGTACTTGGCCAGGATGTCTTCGGCGTCCTGGTCCGGGACCAGGCGCATGGAGATCTTGGCCGAGGCGCGTGGCCGGAATCACCGTCTTGGCGCCGCTGCCGGTAAATCCTCCGGGCATGCCATGCACTTCCAGCGTAGGCCGCGCCCAGGTGCGGTAGAGCACCGAGTAGCCCGTTCGCCGGTCAACACCGTCGAGCCGACCTCCGTCTTGCGGTAATGTTCCTCGTCGAAGGGCAAGGCGACTTCCAGGCCTTCAACTCGGCTTCGGTGGGCACCTTCACCGCGTCGTAGAAGCCGGGAATCAGTATCTTCCGTTCTCGTCCTTCAGCTTGGCGATGATTTCGCAGAGCGCGAACAGCGGATTGGGAGCCGCGCCGCCGTAGATTCCGGAATGCAGGTCCGTGGCCGCTCCCCGCGCCTCCATCTCGGTGTAAACCAGCCCGCGCAGGCCGACGCACAAGGTCGGCAGGTCAGGCGCAAAAAGCTCGGTGTCGCAGACCAGCGCGAAGTCGGCCTTTAGCCGCTCGGGTTTTCGCGCACGATACTTCTCGATCGCCTCGCCACCCACCTCTTCTTCGCCTTCAAAGAGCACGCGCACGTTGACCGGCAATTTTCCCTCGACGGCCTTGAACAACGACTCCAAGGCCTTGATCTGCATCCAGAGCTGGCCTTTATCGTCCACCGCCCCGCGGGCATACAGATTGTTATTGCGCTCGGTGGGCTCGAAGGGCGGCGAGACCCACTCGTCCAGCGGCTCGGCTGGCTGCACGTCGTAATGCGCGTAGACCAGTGCCGTGGGCTTTCCGGGCGGCATGCAGCCAATCGGCATAGATCAGCGGATGGCCGGCGGTCGCAATGACTGCGACGTTTTCAAAACCGATGCGCTTCAATTCGTCGGCCACGAAAGTGGCGGCGCGCTGAATGTCGGTTTATGCTCGGGCAAAGTGCTGACGCTGGGAATGCGGAGCAGGGCCTTGAGTTCATCGACAAATCTTTGCTGATTCTGCTGGGCGAAACTGAGTGCCGGCGCGGCCATGGCAGGTGTCCTTTCTCAGCTGGATGTGATGGTGCGTCGCGTCTTTCCGTTGGCGGCGTATCCCGCTGACGCGAACTGCACGTTCTCAGTGAGGTTATCAAAGACGCAAGCGAATTTGTCAAAGCGGGGCCCCCGGAGCGGGGTTCCCGGCTCGCGCCGCAGTCACGCGCGTTGGGGGCAATGGCGCAGTTTCCGGTTCTGCACTAAAATGTGAGCCGCACCTGTGGGGGACACGAAAATGGCAAATCCTCAAACGCTGCCTGCTCGCGGCGAAAGCCTGAAGGCTTTTCTCGCCGCCCGGGACTTTTTCTTCAAGTATCGCGAAGATTACGAGACCGCCTACCGGGATTTCCGCTGGCCCGTTCTGGAGCAGTTCAACTGGGCGCTTGACTACTTCGACGATTACGCTCGCGACAACCAGAAAACGGCTCTGTGGATTGTGGAGGAAAACGGCGCGCAGGTGCAGTGGAGCTTCGCCGAACTGGCGCGGCGGTCGAACCAGGTGGCGAATTTCCTGCGCCGCCACGGAGTGCGCCGCGGCGATCGCGTGGTAGTGATGTTGCCGAATGTGGTGGGCATCTGGGAAGTGATGCTGGCGGCGATGAAGTTGGGCGCCATCCTGATTCCGGCGGCGACCCTGCTGACCGAGGCCGATCTGCGCGACCGCCTTGATCGAGGCAAAGCGCGGCACGTGATCGCCATGGGCTCCGCCGTCTCCCGCTTCGCCGGCATCGGCGGGAACTACACCCGCATTATTTATGGCGGCGTCGAGCCGGGGTGGGTTGCCTACGAAGACGCGTACAACGAGCCATCGGCATTCGCGCCCGATGGAGCGACGAACGCCGACGATCCGTTTCTGCTGTACTTCACTTCGGGCACCACGGCGGTTCCCAAACTGGTGCTGCACACCCACCAGAGCTACCCGGTCGGGCACTTGGCCACCATGTACTGGTGCGGCCTGCAAGCGGACGACGTGCACTTCAACATCAGCTCGCCCGGATGGGCAAAGCACGCCTGGAGCAGTTTTTTCGCGCCCTGGAATGCCGGGGCAACGGTCTTTGTGCACAATTACGCGCGCTTTGACGCCAAGCGCACATTACGTGAAATGGAACGCTGCGGCGTGACCTCGCTGTGCGCGCCGCCTACGGTCTGGCGGATGCTGGTGCTCGAAGATTTGCCGGCCTACAAGATGAGCATCCGCAAGCTGGTTGGCGCGGGCGAGCCGCTGAACCCGGAGATCATCGAAAAGGTTCGCTCGGCCTGGGGTATCACCATCAGGGACGGCTTTGGACAGACGGAGAGCGTGCTCACGCTAGGCAACTTCCTGGGGCAGGAGGTCAAGCCCGGAGCCGTCGGCAAGCCCTCACCGGGGCACACGGTGGTGCTGCTCAACGCCGAAGGCCGCGAGGCCGATGACGGCGAAATTTGCCTCAAACTCGATCCGCGTCCGCTGAGCCTGATGGTGGGCTACATGGATGACCCTGAGCGTACGGCACGAGCGATGGAAGGCGGTTACTATCACACCGGCGATGTCGCCCGCCGCGACGCTGACGGTTACTTCACCTACGTCGGCCGCTCCGATGATGTTTTTAAAAGCTCCGATTACCGGCTCAGCCCGTTTGAGTTGGAAAGCGCGCTCATCGAGCACCAGAGCGTGGCCGAGGCCGCCGTGGTGCCAAGTCCCGACCCGATACGCTGGAACGTCCCCAAGGCCTTTCTGACGCTTGTTCCCGGGGCGCAGCCCTCGCCGGAGCTGGCGAAGGAAATATTCGCCTTTGTCCGTGAACGCCTGGGGCCCTACAAGCGGGTGCGGCGAATCGAATTCTCCGACCTGCCCAAGACCATCTCCGGCAAGATCCGCCGGGTGCAGTTGAGGGCGGTCGAACATCAATCGCGCCAGCAGGGCGGGCGCCGCGAAGGCGAATACTGGGAAGAAGATTTTCCGGAGCTGAAGTAGGCTCTGTTCGGAGTAACTATTGGTAAGGCCGGTTAGCGAAAGCTTAGGACCGCGCATTAATTCCGTGTGGCCGCGATCCGGCCGGAACAGCGCAGAGGCTTCAGGAAAATCCTGCCACGAGCCGACTTTGCATTGCAAATCTGCGGGGGCAAAGTTTAGACTTCGACGGTTGCGTTACTCCACTCCGCGCCCAACTTGGCGTGGAGCGTTGCAAGTATTTCCGGTTCCTCTATCAGCGAAAACAGAAAGGCTTTCTTGCCAAGGTCTTTGATGGAAGCTCCAAAGTGATACACAACGGCGTTATCAATCACAACAAAGCGGTCGTGGAAGGCAGAGGAAGTTTTCACCACCAAAGAGCTATGCTGTGTTTTGAAAGCCTGACAGAGCGCTCTTGCCTGCGAAGAGACCGGCGGTTTAGTGAGTATATCGATCTGGATACCAGTTGTAGGCAGAATGTTTAACGTATCGGCTCCTATGAATCCGTCAATGAGCATGAGGCGGGTCTTCGCCGTTGCGAAAATTCGCGCCGCAACCGACAATGCATCGAAGGTTTGACCAGCGAAGAAGACTCCTTGCCGGGTAACATCAACCTGCGGGCGGAAGGGTGGGATAATCTCAAGTTCCTTAATGAAAGCGCGGAGCAGCCCCTTCTTGGACTTGATATTTTCAATGTGCCACGCTTGCGCTTCTTCATCAGATTGCCGAGCATAACTGACTGTAGTCGCAAAATGGTTGGCGTTCCTGGAATGTTCACCAAAAGTGCGCTCAAGAATCGTCTGTGTTACTCGTTCCCACCCGTCAACATCAGGGTTGTCATGGCGAAGAGTTTCTACCGCTTCTTGTAGTTGGGTGCGCAGCAGTGGAATAGCTTGCTCAGGCAACAGCAATCTTTGACCGACCACGGTTGTTGGCGGTTCCTTTGGCCGGGCGTTTGTCGCAGGAGTTGGGACGAGTTCTAGGTTTGATCCGGGTTCCTTGCGTTCGCCGTGCTCCGTGCGAACTACATGCCAATATTCTCCCATGACCGTTGGCGACGCATCCAACTGCGTGACGACACCGTCCATCCCCGGCAACTTTATGTGGACTTCGGCACCGACTGCAAACCGCCTTTTGGGTGCTGCCTTAAATTGTTTTCTGCCATTCATGCGAATAGTCTAGGCGTTCTGCTTTGGTTCATCAAAGGATAGATCTGACTTTGGTGCAGAAGTTCGATGGGGCGGCAAAGTCTGCTCCGAGAATTCCGCAGGCGGAGAGCGCGCATTTATCGTGAAATCCCCATAGGACCATTTGCCGGCCGGGTGCCCCATATCTGCCTGATTTTGGCAGATGTGGGTGAACTAGAATCTCCCACATCTGCGAAAGGCACGCAGATGTAGGGCACCAAGAATCTACCGGATCTATAACAATCGTTAGATCGCCATAGCACCAGTTTGCCGGCAGCAGTTTCGGAATTTCTGTGTCAAAAAAGTAACTGCGCAGGGCGTTCCTGTCATGATCCCGCCATTGCCCCGTAACTTTGATCCGGCGGCCTGACATTCCGATTTCAAATCGGGAAACACGGAAGAATCCGCGCAACTCTTCTGTAACCAATTGGCAGGAAAAGGCATCTGCTCTGTTAGCAGGTGTTCTTTTCGAAGGCCGCCAGATGGTTCAACGGCGGCAGGCCGTGGGTGAAATCCAGAACTGCGGAGAGTTGACCGATGACAGACTCGTCGGGTACAGATTTTCATCCTGCACATCATCGCTTTGCCGTTTTCCTTGCGCTCTGCACCTTCCTGCTGATCCTGGCAGGTGCGTCGGTCACCAGCAACGATGCTGGACTTTCGGTGCCCGACTGGCCGACCTCGTTCGGTTCGCTCTATCGTATTCCGCCGATGGTCGGCGGGGTAAAGTTCGAGCACGGACACCGCATGATCGCTCAATTCATCGGGCTGCTTACGATTGTGCTGGCGGTGTGGACGCAGCGCGTGGACAAGCGTCCTTGGATGCGCGCCCTTGGCTGGTCGGCTCTGGCGACCGTGGTAATGCAAGGCATTCTGGGCGGAATTACGGTTCTGTTTCGACTTCCGCCCGCGGTTTCGACCGCCCACGCCACCCTGGGACAGACGTTCTTTTGCCTGGTCGCCAGCATGGCATTGTTTACCGGACGCGGCTGGGCAAGAGAGGCGCCGGTGCTGGTTGCGCATAGCGAGCGCCCGCGACTGGCGACGCTGACCGTGCTGGCCGCCTGCTCGGTTTATGTGCAGTTGATTCTGGGCGCGGCTTTCCGCCACTCGGGAATGAAGCTGCTGCCGCACCTGGTGGGCGCCGTCGTGGTGACGGTGCTGCTTCTCTGGACCTGCGTTCGCGTGCTTTCGCGCTATGGGATGGTGCCACAACTGCGCGAGCCGGCGTCGGCGCTGTTGGTGCTGCTGATTGTGCAGCTCTCGCTCGGGTTCGGTTCATATCTTACGCGCGTCGAATGGGGCCAAGGCGGGCCGCATCCGGCGATGGCGATGGTGCTCACCACAGTGGCGCATGTTGCGGTGGGCACGCTGGTGCTTGCGACCTCGGTCATTCTCGCCATCCAGGCCCGCAGGCACACCGTGGTGCAGGAGACGCTCTTGGTTAGAAATCGCGAGGTCTTTGCCGCATGAGTTCGATCACCCAACCGCTGGCGCTGCCTCGCGGCACCGCCTCCGCCCTAGCCAAAGACTATGCCGAGCTGATCAAGGCCCGGATCACCATGCTGATCATCATGACGGCGTGGTGTGGCTTTTACCTCGGCGCCGCCCAGTCGGGCGTCAACTCGCTTTCCTGGACGTTGCTGCACGCGTTGGTCGGCATCGGCCTGGTTTCCGGCGGCACGGCGGCGATGAACCAGATTGTCGAACGCGACATCGATGCGCTGATGCGGCGCACGGCCGTTCGCCCGCTGGTCAAGCAGAGCATCAGTGTGGAGCATGCGACCTGGATTTCGCTGGTGATGATCTTCGGGGGGCTGCTCTATCTGGCGATTGCGACCAACCTGCTTACCGCGGGACTTACCCTGCTGACCTCTTTCGTCTATCTGGTTGCCTATACGCCGCTCAAAAAGCTCACGCCGTTGTGTACTTTTATCGGTGCGTTTCCGGGCGCCATGCCTCCGGTGCTGGGCTGGACGGCGATTCGCGGCCGGCTCGAATGGGAGGCGTTTGTCCTGTTCGCGATCATGTTCTTCTGGCAGTTTCCGCACTTCCACTCGATCGCGTTGCTCTATCGCGATGACTACGAGCGCGCGGGAATTCGTATGCTTCCCGTGGTCGAGCGCTCCGGCGTTTCCACCGCGCAGGCAATTTTGGTCTACGGGCTGGCGTTGATTCCGGTGACGGTTGCGCCGTTTCTGATGGGCATGTCTGGACGCGGATACTTTCTTGGCGCGGTGGTGCTTGGGATTGCGCAGTTCGGTTTTTGCCTGCGTATCTGGAAGGAAAAAATAGCGCCCTCGGAGCCGCGCGCCAAACTGATGGCGCGGCAACTGTTGCAGGTAACCGTGCTGTACCTGCCGCTGCTATTCGCGCTGATGATGATCAACAGCATCAAGTATTAAGTGAGAGCGGATTTGACGAATCCAGTGATCACGAGGATGCCCACAGGTTCGAGCAAGGCCGGGGTGATGGAACCGGTTGCGGAGACCGAGCCGTTCATCAGCGTTCGCCAACTGCGTCACGCTTACGACAACCGGACGGCATTCAACGGCGTGTCGTTCGCCGTCTATCCGACAGAGATTTTCGGATTGCTGGGACCGAACGGCAGCGGCAAAGACCACGATGTTCCGTCATCCTCTCGACGCTGATGTTGCCCTCGGCGGGAAACGCCAGCATCATGGGCCACGATGTGGCGACCGATCCCGCCGGAGTGCGCCGCCACATCGGCGTCGTCTTTCAGGCGCAGAGCGTCGACGGCAAACTTTCGGCGGAAGAGAACCTGCGGCATGTCGGGCATCTCTACGGATTGCGCGGCGCGGCGCTTAAGGAGCGTGTCAACGAGATGTTGCGCCGGGTGGGCTTAGCCGACCGGGCCAAAGATCGCGTCGAGACGTTCTCCGGCGGCATGCAACGGCGCCTGGAACTCGCCAAAGGCCTGCTGCACCGGCCTTCGGTTCTTCTGCTCGACGAGCCGACGACCGGGCTCGATCCGGGGGCGCGGCGAGACCTGTGGCAGTACCTGCAAATCCTGCGCGATCAGGATCGGGTGACGATTATCGTGACCACGCACCTGATGGAAGAGGCCGAGCGTTGCGACCGGCTTGCCATTCTCAGTCATGGCAATCTGGTGGCGCTGGGAACGCCGGCTGAGCTGAAGCAGGAAATCGGTGGCGACGTGATTCTGCTCGACACCCCGGCTCCGGAATCGCTGGCCAGCCGTATCAGTGAGCGCTTCGCGGTGGCGGCAACGGTGCTGGACAACCAGGTTCGCATCGAGCGCGAGGCAGGGCACCGCTTCGTCCCCGAGGTGGTGGAGGCTTTCCCCGGCGAGATTACCGCCATTTCCGTCAGCAAACCAACGCTGGAAGACGTGTTCATTCGCCGCACCGGCCATCGCTTCTGGAACGAAGACGAAGAGAACCAACAGGCCGAAGCGGCCAAGAAGTCGAAAAAGAAGCACTGACCGTATCAGCCTTGGCCGCGAGGCCAAAGGGAGTAAACGTGGCCACACAAACGACCGCCCTGCCGGTGCACGTGAAGGAAAGCGGAGCCTTCAGCTTAATTCCGGTGTTTTCGCTGTGGCAGCGCGAGGTGGTGCGCTTCTACCGCAACCTGAGCCGAGTGGTCGGCGTGATCGCCTCGCCGCTGCTGTTCTGGCTGGTGATCGGCTCCGGGTTCGGCACCTCGTTCCGCAACGGCGGATCGAGCCAGCACTACCTGGAATTCTTTTTTCCCGGCGCCCTCATCATGATTGTGCTGTTCACCTCGATTTTCGCCATGATGTCGCTTATCGAGGATCGCAACGAGGGTTTTCTGCTCTCCGTGCTGGTGGCGCCGGTTCACCGGTCAGTGATCGTGCTGGGAAAAGTTCTGGGCGGCACGACGCTGGCGACTTTGCAGGGATTGCTTTTCCTGGTGTTTGCGCCGGTGGTGGGCGTCCACATTGGGCATCGCGCAATTTCTGCTGGTGGTGCTGGATATCTTCCTGGTGGCGTTTTCGCTCACCGCGCTCGGCTTCGCGATTGCCTGGCCGATGGATTCCGCATCCGGCTTCCACGCTATCGTCAACCTGTTCCTGATCCCGCTCTGGCTGCTTTCCGGCTCGCTGTTTCCGCTGAGCGGGGCATCCCTGTGGATTCGCATGCTGATGCGCATAAACCCTCTGACCTACGGGACGGAGGCGCTGCGGGCTTTGCTCTTCCCGGGCACCTCGACGGACGTTTCGATCGGCATGAGCCTTACGATCCTCGCCGGTTTCACGGCGGTAATGTTCGCGCTGGCTTTCTTTATGGCCAATCGGCGGACCACGAAGCCGGCAGCCTGAGGTTGCGAATGCAAGCTGAATGGAGTTCGCTTCCCGCGCTGAACGCCGTGCTCAATGGCACCAGCGCCGTTCTGCTGCTGGCCAGGACGAAGGCTTATCCTGCGCGGACGAATGCAGGCACACAGGATGGTGATGCTGGCTGCGCTTTGTACCTCGGCGGCGTTCCTCGCTTCCTACCTCTACTATCACGCGCATGTCGGACATGTTCACTTCCCGGGCCATGGCTGGTCGAGACCGCTGTATTTCTCCATCCTGCTGAGCCATACCGTCCTGGCGGTTATCATCGTGCCGATGATCCTGGTCACGCTGTCGCGCGCCCTGCGCTCCCGCTACGCGCTGCACCGGGCAATTGCCCGCTGGACCTTCCCGCTCTGGATGTACGTCAGCGTTACCGGTGTAGTCATCTACCTCATGCTCTATAAGCTGTTCGAGCGTAGGGCGAGGCCGGGGAACTTTGCTTTCATGTTGAACGGAGTGAAGCATTCCAGGAATCTGTCCCACCTCGCGTCGCTCCAGGCTCACTGGTGAAATCCTTCAGCTGCGCTTCAGCCCCATGCCCTGCTGGGATTCTTCGCTCCCGGTGGTCGCTCAGAATGACACAGCAAGTTGGTTTTGCTTGAACCTTCGGCTTTGCTGTTAAACTTGAGCGTTCAACTGCAAACTGAGGAGTCAGCGCTATGGCAAGGAGCGTCAATAAGGTCATTCTGATCGGAAATCTTGGCAAGGATCCCGAGGTGAAGTACACGCCCCAGGGCACGGCAGTAGCGAAGTTCACGCTAGCAACCAACGGCGCTTCAAGGATAAACAGGGTGAGTGGCAGGACCGCACCGAGTGGCACAACATTACCTGCTGGGCCCGGCTGGCGGAGATCGCCGGCGAGTACCTGAAGAAGGGCCGCACGGTTTACATCGAAGGCAGCCTGCGTACTGACTCATGGGATGACAAGCAGACCGGCCAGAAAAAGTATATGACAAGCATCGTGGCCAACGACCTGGTGCTTCTGGGTGGCGGACGCGGTGAAGGCGGCGGCGAAGAAGGTGGTCATTCAAGCGGACGCTCGCGTGGCGCCGCGAGCGCGCCGGCCGGAAACGATTTCGATCAGCGCGGCAACCCTGAGCCCGCTGGCGCGAAGAGCACCGAGATCACCGACGACGACATCCCCTTTTAGGGTCCACCGCTGCGGTGCGAGCGTAGAGCAGCGCCGGGTGCCGGGCGTTCCACATTCTCCCTCTTTGGAACGTGGGATATTCCGCACCCGGCCTGCGACTTTATTTTTCGTTTCCGAAAGCCGGGACCGAGACCGGCGCGGCCTGCGGCAAGCTATCCAGGGCCACGATCACCGCGTCGGCGAACTGGCTGGTTGAAGCGCTTCCGCTCATATCGCGTGTCAGGTGTTTGCGCTCGGAATAGACCAATTCGAGCGCTCGCTGGATGCGGTCCGCCGCTTCCGGCTCTCCCACGTGGCGCAACATGAGAATGCCTGATCGCAGCACGGCGGTGGGGTTGGCGAGACCTCTGCCGGCGATATCGGGAGCCGAACCGTGAACCGCCTCAAAGATGGCGCAATGTTGGCCGACGTTTGCCCCTGGAACCAGCCCGAGGCCGCCCACAAAAGCCGCGCAAAGGTCGCTGATGATGTCCCCGTACAGGTTTTCCAGCAGCAGCATGTCGTATTGGTACGGGTTGGTCACCAGTTGCATGCAGGTGTTGTCGACGATGTGCTCGCCGTAGGCGATCTCCGGGTATTCTTTGGCAACGATGCGCGAGCACTTCAGGAAAAGGCCGTCGGAGAGCTTCATGATATTGGCCTTGTGAATAGCGTGGATCTTCTTGCGCTTCATCTTGCGGGCATACTCGAAGGCCCAGCGCGCGATGCGGGTTGATCCTTTTTCGGTGATGATCTTGAGGCTCTCGACCACTCCCGGAACAACCTCGTGTTCGATTCCGGAATAAAGCCCTTCGGTGTTCTCGCGAACGATGATCAGGTCCACGCCCGGATAATGCGTCGGCACATTGGGCAGGCAATTAATCGGGCGGAAGTTGGAAAACAGCTCGAATCGCTTTCTGAGTTGGACATTGATGCTGGAAAAGCCGCCGCCGATCGGGGTAGTAAGTGGTCCTTTCAGAGCGACGCGAGTGCGCTCGATTGAGTCGAGCAGGCTCTTGGGGATGTACTCGTGAAACTTCTCGTAGGCATCGGCGCCCGCGGCGAACGGTTCCCAATCGAACTTGACTCTGGTCGCTTCCAGAATTCGAACGGCTGCGCCGGTTACTTCCGGTCCAATGCCGTCGCCGGGAATCAAAGTAATCTTGTAAGCCACGGATGTGCACCTCTCACGTGAGCGGGGGGCTCACTCTTGTTTTAACGGGGGTTGTCTGCTTGCCGTTGTCCTTGGTTTTTAAGAGGTCCTGCAACTCGGACATGAATTCCTGCACATCTTTGAAATCGAGGTAAACCGAGGCGAAGCGCACGTACGCCACCTTGTCGAGACCGCGCAGGCGGTGCATGATGAGTTCGCCGATCTCGCTGGTCTTGCGTTCGCGCTCGGCCGAGTCGATCACAAAGCTCTCGGCTTCGTTGACGATCTGCTCCAGTTTGCTGATGGAAACCGGGCGCTTCTCGCAAGCCCGCAACAGTCCGTTGAGCACCTTCTGCCGTTCGAATTTCTCGCGGCGCCCGTCCTTCTTCACCACCATATAGGGAATTTCGTCGATGCGCTCGTAGGTCGTGTAACGCTTCTCGCACCGCAGGCATTCCCGGCGCCGCCGAATGGCTTCGCCTTCCTTGCTCTCGCGCGAGTCGACTACTTTGTCCTGCTCGAAACCGCAAAAAGGGCATTTCATGGATAGTGGAAAACACTCGCAAAAAAGCAATTGTAGCAGGAAGAAGTGCGAGGGGCGGCAAGGTCAATCAATTCTGGTTCCAGGTACTAACGGCTCCGGTGAGGGCTGTCCTGTCCGGCAACCATCTTGGGTGCACGCTCAGGCTGTTCCGCCGCCGTGGCTTCAATCTCGCTTTCGCGCGAAATCAGGCGCAGCGAGATGCGCTCGCGATGAGCCATGATGAGTCCCGCGGGAATCACCGCCATGAAGGTAACCAGCCAGCACAGCATACCGACGCTAACGGCAAGTTCGCGGGTGATGTTGTAGGGCTCGTTTTTGAAGATGTCGGAGGACAAGAGTTCGATCACCGCCAGTTGTGATCCTCCACCAACCCCGGGCAATTGCACGATGGAACCGGCCATGCTGGCGCCCATAACCAGCAGCGCGTCTTCCAGGTGCATCTGGTAAAGGCGCACGTTGCGGGTCATCACCGGCCCGGCGTCGGAGTCGTCATCATCGTCGGTATCGGCCTGCACCTGCACGGTGGTAGCTGGATAAGCATGCATGACCTGAACGTAAGCCTGGGCGATGAAGACCCACAGGCATAGTGAAACCATGACGATGAGGATGAAGGACTTCAGGTCGCGAATCGTCTGCAGTCCCCGGCCAAAGGCGCGCACCTTGCGGCAGACCCCGTCCGCCACCCGTTCCGAGCGGGTCCGCAGCAGCCGGTCCATGAGATTGGCAATCTGCTCGGTACGCCACCATAGAAAAAAGAAGATCAGCGCCAGCGCCGCCGCCAGGCCAAGCAGCAGGTATCCGGCGGTCTGTACCTGCGGATAAGCCTTGAACTTGTCGCCCCAGACTGCCAGTGACACGCCCATCAGAATGGCCACGGAGGATATGTCGAATACTCTTTCGACCGCCCATACGGCCAGTTGCGAGGAAAACGTCAAGTTCTCTTTGCGGGCCACCAGAAACGGCCGCACCAGTTCGCCAGGGCGTCCGAGCAGGGCCAGTCCGGTGAAGCCGATGAATTGCGAAGGGATCAGGCGGCTCACCGTGGTTTTGCAGGTGGGACTCAGAAACAGCTTCCAGCGCACCGCGCGCAAAACGTCGGCCAGGTAGATCAGAGCTACTCCACCGAGCACCATCCAAATGTTTACATCTTTGCTGACCCTCCAGAACTGCTCCCAGTCAAAGCTGCGCCAGTGCCTGAATTGCGAGTAGACAAGCGCCGCCAGAACGGTCAGGGCAATCGCCGAGGTGATGAGCTGCTTCTTCTTCATCGAAGTTGATTTCCGGCAGAGAGCGTGACCGCCCGAGTCGATGTCCCTGGTTCAGTGCTGCCGGCCCGATGATTGCGCGTTGGCGCGGGACGGCCCGCCCGCGCCTGCTTGGACGCATTCCTGTTGCTGCCAGTCTGAAGAGACTTGGCTTTCCCGCTTGGTACGGGATGCTTGGAACTTTTTGAGTCAACCGGCTGGTTCGAGGCTGCCAGTTTTCGGCGGTTGAAGTCGCTGATGACCCGGGCAACGTAGGTCCGAGTCTCCCGATAGGGCGGAATCCCCTGATACTTCTCCACCGACTCGGGTCCGGCGTTGTAAGCTGCCAGCGCCTTGATGGCGTCTCCGTTGTAGCGCAACAACAGCTGACGCAGATAGCGGCTGCCGCCGTCGATGTTACTCGCCGGATCGAGACTGTCGCGCACCCCGAGTTTGGCGGCGGTTGCCGGCATCAACTGCATCAGCCCTTGGGCGCCCTTGGGCGAAACGGCCTTCGCGTTATAGCCGCTCTCCGCCCGGATAACGCTATGGATAAAGTCGGGATCGATCCCGGTCTGCAACCCCGCCTTGGCGACTTGCTCAGGGATGGTGAGCGCCGGCGCCGGCAGTTGCGGAGGCGCGTCGAGCGCCGGCTCGTATCCCGAAACTCGCTCGCTGGCGAGTTCGATGAAACCCTTGTCTTTTGCGCCCGGGTACAAACGAGTCGTGCCGCCGAGTTCCTGATGGCTCTCACAACGGATGTCGAAGCCGTTGGTCAGGCGCGCGATCTCCGCCCCGCGCGCGAAACACGCGTACAGCAGCAACGCCAGCCATGGCCAGTGCCGGCTCATCATCTCAGCACCGCTTCGACGGCGTGAGCAACGCCGTCCTGATTGTTTCCCAAAGTGACCATCCAGCCGTTCTGCTTCAGCTCGTCGCAGGCGTTCGCCATGATCACGGGTACGCCGGCGAACTCCAGCATTTCAATGTCGTTGTAATTGTCGCCAATCGCCATCACCTGCTGCCGTCCGATAGCGCGATGTTCGGCCCAGCGGCGCAACGCATGTCCTTTAGAACAGCCATGGTTTAGCACATCCACAATACAGAGATCGCGCTCCTCATACTGGGTGCGCAGAACCGTAATACGCTCCCAGAAACCAGAGTTCATCAACGCCTGCTGCGCCTCCCGCATGCGGGCTATCTCGCCGCAGAACGTGACCTGAACCGGGGCTTCGGTAACCGCATCTTCCAGCGGCCTGACTACGTCCAGGTATTCGGAATTTTTTTCCATCCAGCGGCGAATGGCGAGGTTCAGCAGCTCCGTGGTCTCCACTACCAGTCCGCCCCGGCCTTCCCGGTCGAAGGTCAGGACCGTGTTTCCGCGGAATGCCGACATATGGCAAACCATCTCGCGGGCAGTTTCCGCCGGCAGCAGGTCGCGGTGAAAAAGGGTGCCGTCACTTAAGCGGGTGATGGCGCCATTGGAGCTGATGAGGGGTGTGCTAAAGCCAAGCGAATCAGCTATCGGCAGGGCAAAATTGTGTCGCCTGCCGGTGACCAGCGCGATTTCGATCCCGCGCTCATGGGCCGCGCGCAAGGCGTGCAGATTAGCTGCTGAAACCTGAAAGCTTGCATTCAGCAGGGTTCCGTCGATGTCGACAGCGATGAGCCGAATAGGATGCATTCCTCTCGATTCTACACGTCCGCAGCTCGCCCTCCCACCCACCGAGGCGCCAGGGTTTCACCTCGAGGCTCAGGCGGGCCGATTTTGCCCTCGCCCGTTTTTCAACAGCCCGTTAGATGCTTGCACTGCTAGTATTTAGTGAGATGTTCGGATTCTTCAACTTTGGCTTGCCGGGCTTACTGCTGATGGCGGCGGCACTGATCCATTTCGTGCGCCGTCAGCCGGATTCGTACTGGCTGTGGATCATCTTGCTTCTGGGGCCTCTGGGATCGCTCATCTATTTGGCGGCGCAGGCGCTTCCCGAGTTGCGTGATCCCGGCGCATTCGACTTTATGAGCCGGAGCCGCCGCATACGGGAGTTGGAAGCCGCCGTCAGCCAGAATCCTTCTGCCGGAAACTACGAGGAACTCGGGCAGCTATATCTGGACAAAGGCCAATGGGGAAAGGCGCGCGCCTGCTTCGACCGTTCGATCACCCAACGCACCGATTCGCCCGATCCGTTTTATCGCCGGGCTTTGGCCTTATTGCAGCTCGGTAATTTCCCGGCGGCCATAGCAGACTTGGAACGGGTGGTGCGAAGCGACCCTGACTACGACATCCACCGTGCCGCCGGACTGCTGGCTTGGGCTTACGCCCGAACCGGACAAAGTGAAAAGGCACTGGCGCTGTTCAGCCGCATCGTGCAGGTTTCGACCTTGACGGAGACACAGTATCACTATGCCGAGTTTCTGGCGGCGCAGGGTCGCAAGGCCGAAGCGCGGGAGTGGGCGGAGCAGATTATGGCGAAGCGCCGCACCATGCCGGGCTTTCAACGCCGCCGTGAACGTCTCTGGTTTCGGCAGACGCGTTCGCTTCTGTCACAGGTGAAATAGGCCAGCGGCGAAAAATAGCTCAGGCGGTGAAGCGCGCTTTCCAGTTGCCATCCTGAGCGTGCCGGGGCTCCCGGCGATGGCCGCTTTTGCCGTTGCTAGGGTGGAGGAGCGAAGGATTCCTATGATAAAGAACGCCGCTGTCGCCAAGCAGATCAGCGATCTGATGCTCGACATTTCCAGCTGCATAAGCCACTCCGTTGCTTCCACCAAGAACGAGGGTCCCGTCGAAGAGCATGCGGCATATGAGCGGGCCGCGGCCAAAGTTCTTTCCGCCGTACAGCAAGAGGTGCTGGGGCCGCTCTATGCGGAGCATCCAGCTCTGCGGCCGGCGGATTGGAGCAGCACGAGGGTTTTTCCGGTTGGCGAATCACGCAGCCTGGGGGGGATTATTCAGCCGGTGTAGCACGAGGCAACGACGCCCCACATTTGCGCCGACGGCGGGCGCAGATGTGGGCCACCAGATTTCTTAGTCTGCCTGCTGCTCAGTAGTACTGCGGCCGCCGGTCGGCGAATACCGGGATGCGCTTGCGGATGTCAGCCACCGTAGCGAAATCCACGTCGGCAATGATGACTTCTTCCTTATCGCTCGACCCGTGAGCCAGCACTTCGCCCCAGGGGTCGATCACCATCGAGTTGCCGAAGAAGACGTTGTTATCGTCCTTGCCGACGCGATTGACGGCGAGCACGAACATCTGATTTTCGATGGCGCGGGCCATGTTGAGCGTCAGCCAATGCTTGCCGCGAATCGTCGGCCACTCGGCGGGAACGAACATCACCTGGCATCCGCCCAGGGCAAGGGCACGCGGGAGTTCGAGGAAACGGAGATCGTAGCAGACGATCATTCCCGCTTTGCCGAACGACATGTCGAAGGCGCACTTGCTGTTCCCAGGCGCGATGTACTTGTCCTCGGCCATCAGGCCGATGAGGTGTATCTTGCTGTATTTGCCGATCATCTCGCCAGCCTGGTTGAAGGCATAGGCGGTGTTGTAGACCTTGCCGTCGCGCAGTTCGGCCATCGATCCGGCCATGATCTCCACCTGATTTCGCCGGGCTAAGTCCTTCAGCATCTGCACCGTCGGCCCGTTGGCGGCTTCGGCGAGCTGGTGAATCTGGTCGAGTTTGTAGCCAGTCGTCCACATTTCAGGCAGGACAAAGAGCTTGGCTCCAGCCGCGAGACCTTCTTCGATCATCGCCTTTGCTTTGGTGCGATTGGCGGCGACGTCGCCCAACGCGATATCCATTTGGATGAGTGCGGTTTTCATTCGTTCATCTCCTGCTCGTTGACAGGTTTAGCCTACTTGCAGGGGAATTGAAAGGTTTTTTTTCGCCGAGGTGGTTGGATGCGCCGGACTGACCGCGACGGCCCACGAATACAGTTCGAGGCCTGCAATGAGACAATAGTGAGGCTGACGCCAAAGCAGAACGCCATGACAGAACGCCTTTATTACGAGAATTCGTTTCTTTACGACTTTGTTGCTGCGCTGCTGGCTGTCCGGCGTTTGCCGGATGGCCGCACCGCGCTCGTCTTCGACCGAAGCGCCTTTTATCCCACCAGCGGCGGGCAGACTTTCGACACCGGTTGGATTGAGTGGGAGGACCTCGATAACCCTAAGGCACTTGGTCTCAAGTTGCGGGTCGCCGAAGTGCTGGAAGACGAAGCGAGCGGCGAAGTGCGGCATGTGATCGATCCCGTGCCTGAATTGGATTGCGCCCTGTCAGGTGCGCCAGAAGGGCCAGCCGGCAGCGCGGTGCGGGTGCGAGGTTTTCTTGATGTCGAGCGGCGGCGAGACCACATGCAGCAGCACTCCGGGCAGCATGTGCTTTCGGCAGCGTTCGTGGAGCTGTTCGAGCTGCCGACCGTCTCGTTTCACATGGGCGATGAGAGTTGCACCATCGACCTCGAAGCCAAGAGTCTTTCGCCGGAACAGGTTCAGCAAGCCGAACAGCGTGCCAACCAGATTATCTTTGAAGACCGGCCGCTCAAGACGCATTTGGTAACTCCGGAACAGGCGCGCAACATGGGCCTGCGCAAGCTTCCACCCGCCGGTCGCGAACGGCTGCGCATCATCGAGATCGCGGGCTTCGACCTTTGTGCCTGTGGCGGAACGCATGTTCGCGGCACGGGGCAGATCGGGGCGATTTTGCTGCGCAAGGTGGAAAAGGTAAAGCAGGGGATAAGGGTCGAATTCGTCTGCGGCCAGCGGGCTGTGGGCTTTGCCCGCAGAGACTACGAAACCCTGAACGAGGCCGCCGGGCTATATTCAGCGCATCTGTGGAGCGCTCCGGAGCAGATCAAGAAATCGCTGGAAGAGACTCAAGGCCGCAGCCAAGCGTGAGCACAAACTACTGGAAGAGGTCGCTGAGCTGACCGCCGCAAAATTGCTAGCCGCGAGCCAGCCCGCCGGCGGCATCAAGCTGATTGCGCAGGTATTGAGCGGACGCGATCTCGGATTTACCAAGATGCTGGCGCAAAAGCTGGTGGCGGAGCCGCACACGGTTGCCGTGCTTGGTTGCGGCGCCGAGCCGCCGGCCTTGGTTTTCGCGCAGTGGCGGGGCGGCCCGTTCGATATGGGCGCGCTCATGAAGCAGGAGATGGCGCAGCTAGGCAGCCGCGGCGGAGGTTCGCGCGAGCTTGCCCAGGGCGGAGTTCCGGGCCTGGAGCAGCTCGACGGCGCGATTGAGCGCGCCCGCGCCGCGATACTTTCGCCAAGCCCGAGCACGGCGCCGGTTCCCGCTTTACAACCTCGATAGAATTTTTGCGGAGCGGCAATTGGACCAGGGACTGATTCTCATCACGCTGCTCATCAAGCTCGGCGTTTCCGCCGCCATCAGCAGTGTGCTTGCGCGTGGCCGGCGTTTCCGCGTGCTGCTGTTTCGGGAAGAACGAAGTCTTTCGGAAAGCCTTGAGATGGTATTGCTCATCGGCATTCCATTCGCGCTGGGCGTGGTGGTGCGGGCCAAAGTCAGGAACTTCATGGCGGCCGACCTGGCCTTTGAGAGTTCGATTCTGATGGGCGTCATCGCCGGACGCTGCGGCGGAACCGCCGGCGGGTCTGCTGGTCTCGTTGCCTTCGCTGTTTCTAGGCGAGTGGGGCAATCTGCCGATGAACGTAGTGCCGGACTGGCGGCCGGATGCCTGCGCAATCTCGCTCAGGACAAAGAAGCGATCTGGTCCTTCTCGCCGCTGTTCGATCTCAGCATCTACCGCTGGATCCGGCGGAGCATCCGCAAGTCGTTCATCGACTGGCAGACCTCGTTCTTCTGTCATGATCCTGGCGCTGGAGTTCGTCGCGCTTTCAGCTCAAGGACGTTTCGGCGCCGCATCTGTTCGCACTCGAGACCCCGAATTGGCTGATCACGGTTGCCATCTACCTCGCGCACGGTGATGGCGTGGCCATTGCGCTGAAGGTTCTGAACAACGTTCGCATCGAGATGAAGCTCGAGCAGCAGGAGCGGCTGCTGTTGCAGGCCCGTATGGAAGCGCTGCAGAGCCAGATCAATCCGCACTTCCTGTTCAACACCCTGAACACCGTCTCCTCGCTGGTGCGTTTCGATCCCGGACACGGCGCGCGAGATGATCGTCAAGCTTTCGCAACATTCTGCGGCGATTGCTGCGGAAGAGCGATCGTTCGTGCAACTGCGCAGGAGAACTCGAATTTCTCGACGATTATCTGGATATCGAGGTGGTGCGCTTCGGACCGCGACAAATTGCGGATCGTGAAGGAAATTGACGCGAGAGCCTCGAGGTCGCTCGTCCCCAGCATCATTCTGCAGCCGCTGGTGGAAAATTCCATCAAGCACGGCTTTCGCCCAAAGTCGAGGGCGGCACCATCCACCTGCGCTCGCGGGTGGCCGACCGCTTATTGGTCATCGAAGTCGAAGACGATGGCGTGGGCATGGAAAGCGGCGGCCGCCGCGGCACCGGCATCGGTTTGGCGAACGTCCGCGAACGTCTGCAGGTTTTATTCGGCGATACGGCCCGCATCGAAATCAAGAGTCAGTACGGCCAGGGAACTCTGGTCCGTCTGGTGTTGCCGGTGCCAAATCCCGACGAATTTTCGCCGTCGATTTACGACGTTCGTTCCAGCACAGCGCGGTAGAACTGTTCGTAGTGCGGTATGATCCTGGTGCTGCAGAATCGCTTCTGCGCCTCCGCCCGGGCGCGCTTTCCCATGTCGCGCAGCTTGGCGTCATCGGAAAGAACCTCGATGGCCCGGCGCGCCATCGTCTCCACATCGCCGACATCGACCATGTAGCCGGTTATGCCATCATCGATCAGCTCCGGCACGCCGCCGGCGTTGGTCGAGATGGGAACCACCTCGCACGCCATGCCCTCCAGTGCGGCCAACCCGAACGACTCAATCTGGCTGGGGAGCAGCATCACGTCAGCGATCGCCAGTTTTTCGTTCACTCCATTCTGTTTTCCCAGAAAGAGAACCTGGTTATGGATTCCTTTCTTCATCGCCAGCCACTCCGCCTGGGAGCGATCGGGTCCGTCGCCAATCATCAGCAGCTTTGCCGGAACCTTCTTGAGCACGCGATCGAAAACCTCGATCACATCCGCCACCCGCTTCACCGGCCTGAAATTGGAGAGGTGAACCAGCACGCGTTCATCAGGCTTGGCATACTCGGCGCGCCGCAGGACGGAATTGGGATCGCGACGATAGAGATCGCAATTGACGAAGTTCGGAATCACCTCGATGTGATTGCGGATACTGAACTCATCCAGAGTCTGCTGCTTGAGGTAATCGGAAATGGCGGTGACGCCATTGCTCTGTTCGATGGAGAAGCGCGTGATCGGCAGATAGGAGGCATCCATGCCCACCAGGGTTATGTCCGTGCCATGGAGAGTGGTTACGTAGGGCAAGCGCCGGCGCTTGCGGGCGCTGTCGCAGCACAGCATCTGCCGCGCCAGCATGGCGCTGACGGAATGCGGAATGGCGTAATGCACGTGCAGCAGGTCGAGGTCGTATATCTCCGCCACCTCGGCCATACGGGTGGCCAGCGCAAGGTCATAGGGCGGATACTCGAAGAGCGGATAACGCGAAACCTCGACCTCGTGATAGTGAATGTTAACGTGGGGTTCGGTGAGCCGGATCGGCTGCGAGTAGGTAATGAAGTGAACCTGGTGTCCGCGCTCGGCCAGCTCGATTCCGAGCTCAGTGGCGACGACTCCGCTTCCTCCGTAGGTCGGGTAGCAGGTAATTCCTATGCGCAAGGATTTTCCATCTTTGGATTGCATCTTCACGCGCCCTTTCAAGAGCCATGTCCAAGAGCCATGTCAGCGTTAAGTGTATCCGGTCGTGCGCCGTGCCCCAAGCGCTTGTGACATTACGCGCTTTAAGACGCTAGCCCCGGCGAGCGCCTCCATCCAGTTTGCTCGCCTTATTAGAAGAGATGCGACCGCTCGGCGATTCAAATCCGCCGCTGGAAGACGGGCGAGAGTCGTTGACCAATTCCCGGAATGAAATCAGACGTATCCCGTTGCGTTCCAGGGCAGTGCGTGTGCTGTCGGCGGTCAGCGCTTGCATCTCGGTCTGGCGCGATGCCCGCAAACGGGTGGCGACGGCGGTGAGCTGGGGATCGTTGTAGCCGGGATGCGAAACCAGCTCCCAAACGCCCGGTTGCAAGCGGTCGAGCAGCGAGGAAAGATTTGCGACATTAAGAGTACCGGTCGCAACCAGGCCGAGGCTTCCGTCGGTCGTGCGCAGGCCGGATTCCGCGACCACGGAGTGAAACTTGGCGCGGAAGCTGCGCAGCGCCAGCACTTCCGCATAACGAACGGGAATGCGCAGCAGGCTGGGGATGGGCATGGAAAACACCGGCTCAAAGGGATTGCGCAGCGCCGGCACTCCGCAGACAGCGGCCGCCCGCAAAAGCGGTTTGAGAATCGAGGGGAAGATGTGCGCGTGCTTGTGGGCGTCAAAGTGAGAAATGGTGATGCCCTCCGCCTGTATTTTTCGGAATTGGGCTATCGCCTCGGCTTCGATCTCTTCGGGGCGGAAGCGGTGGGTGAGCGCCTGTTTTGCCAGTTGTTGAATGGAGCTGTAAAAAAGTCCGGTCCCGGGCGCCACCAGCGACGGTACCTGCGACGGCGGCAGCACCGGGCCGCCCTCGGCGAGCACGACGTGGCAGCCGATGCCCAGCGCCGGGCCGGTTCCCTGGGGAACGAGACGTTTCACCGCTTCGACGGCGCCGGCGAATTCGGCGCTGTTTGCCATCAGCGTCGTCGAGGTCACAATTCCGCGCTGATGAGACTCGATAATGGCGCGATTGACGCCGCTGGTCAAGCCGAAATCGTCGGCGTTTACAATGAGGCGCTTCACCCGGCAAGTTTAGACCGATCGCCGTGGCAGTGTTGACGCACCGCGAACGTGTGCTGAAGTCGTGGTGCACGGAGGTCGCTAGCAAAGGACGCCTCGCGGCGTCCTTCGCTAACTGATGGGAGTGGTTGTTTTCGGCGGTCTAAGCCGTACGGACGGGCTCAGCAATCTCGCTCTCAGCGAGGTAGAGCTGGATTTTTTCCAGCAAGGCAGGGAAAAGCTGTTCTTTCTGCAGGCAGGCACTGACGTCCTTGCCGCCATCAACCGGACCGTAGCCGGTAACGATAATGACAGGGACGCTGGGATCTTTCCGGTGTACCTGCTTTGCCAGCTCCAGGCCATTCATGCCTTCCATGCGAAAATCCGTGACCAGGATATCGAACTTCTCTTTGCCAAACTTATCCAGGGCGTCGGCGGCACTGTAAGCGGAGACTGCCCGATAGCCTTGCATCTCCAGAATTGTACAACTCAATCGCGCCAGCACTTCATGGTCGTCGACGAACAGGATAGCCTTCATGGATTCACCTTAGGTTTTTGACAGATCACGACGCGGCTACATGGTTAGTTTAAAAATGCGCACTTGGAGATGCCTTTACGGTAAAATTTACATCAATCTAGAGTAATAACTCATGATTGCATTTATGATTAACGGGCGTGCAACAGGCACCTCCGGGGGTGCCCACGACGGCCCGGAGGCGAATCAGACCAGTCCGGCCGCGATTCATCACATTTGCAGAAAACGACGATCTTCCAGGAGAGGAGACCGGGGCAGGGGTAACGTCTGACCGTGCGATTATCGCCGCGCCTCAGCGGCGACCTGTAAGTTCGCGCTTCAGATTGTAGCGGACCTCCACGAGAACCATTCGCCGGAAAACCGTGACTGGGGGCGAGCGGTTATAATCAAAGTTTTGGACAAGAGCCGTCTCCATTAACCTGCACTCTCAACTGAAGCTGCCGGGCGCCGAGGCGCCGATCTATAGAAGGGAATCGCTATGACAGAAATCGAAATGGTTCATGCGCGCGAAGTTCTGGACTCGCGCGGAAATCCAACCGTAGAAGCTGAAGTAACCCTGGTGAGCGGGGCAAGGGGCCGCGCGATTGTTCCCAGCGGCGCTTCCACCGGCGAGCATGAAGCCGTGGAACTGCGCGACGGCGACAAGTCGCGTTACCTTGGCAAAGGCGTGCTCAAGGCGGTTGCACAACGTAAACAAGATGATCGCTCCGGCTCTGATGGACATGGATGCCTCGCGCCAAGCTGAGATCGATGCCGAAGATGATCGAGCTGGACGGCACGGAGAACAAAGAGCAAGCTGGGCGCCAATGCGATTCTGGCGGTAAGCATGGCGGCGGCGCGAGCGGTGGCGGAATCACTATGAAATGCCGCTCTACCGCTACCTGGGCGGCGTTACCGCCAATATGCTGCCGGTGCCCGATGATGAACATCATCAACGGCGGCGCGCACGCCGACAGCAATGTGGACTTCCAGGAGTTCATGGTCATGCCGGTCGGCGCGCCGTCGTTCTCCGAGGCGCTGCGCTGGGGCGCGGAAACGTTCCACACCCTGAAGTCGGTGCTGAAGAAGAAGGGCTATAACACGGCGGTGGGCGACGAGGGCGGCTTTGCTCCCTCGCTGAAGTCCAACGAGGAAGCCATCGAGGTGATTCTGGAGGCTATCACGCAGGCCGGCTACAAGCCGGGCGAGCAGATCGCGATCTGCGCTGGACCCGGCGGCGAGCGAGTTTTTCAGGACGGCAAATACGTTTTTAAGAAAGGCGATAAGTCGGCAAGGCAGCTCCGAGCAGATGGTGGAGTTTTGGGCCGACTGGGTGCGGCAGTATCCGCATCGTTTCCATCGAGGACGGCATGGCCGAAGACGACTGGGAGGGCTGGAAGATTATGACCGACGAGCTCGGCGACAAGATCCAGCTGGTGGGCGACGACATTTTCGTGACCAACACGGCGCTGCTGGCGCGCGGCATCGACACGCGGCGTCGCCAATTCGATCCTGATCAAGCTGAACCAGATCGGCACCGTCACCGAGACGCTGGAGGCGATCGAGATGGCGCGCGCGCAATGGCTACACGGCGGTGATTTCGCACCGCTCGGGCGAAACCGAAGACTCGTTCATCGCGGACCTGGCGGTGGCCACCGGCGTCGGCCAGATCAAGACCGGCTCCGCCAGCCGCACCGACCGCATCGCCAAGTACAACCAGTTGCTGCGCATCGAGGAACAGCTCGGAGCGGCGGCAAACTTCCTTGGCCTGGCGGCGCTGAACTATAACGGCGAGCTGATGGAGAGCGCGGGAGCGTAAGACATTTCAGATTTCAGATTGAAAATTTCAGATTGAAAAGGTTTCATGTAAGTTTTCGAAAGCAGACGCTGTTGCGAAACTTACAAGTCTGAAATCAAAAATCTAAAATCAAAATCTGAAATACTTAAGCCGGAGATATCTCGTTGGACGCCGAAGAACTGAAAGGGCGAACCAAGCAGTTTGCAATCCGAATCATCAAGTTTGTGCAGGCGCTGCCGAAAAGCTCTGAAGCGCAAGTGATTGGGAGGCAACTGCTAAGGAGTGGAACTTCCATCGCGGCGAATTATCGTGCAGTTTGTCGGTCTCGGTCGAACCCTGAATTCATCGCCAAGATGGGCACAGTAATCGAGGAGGCCGACGAAACGGCATTCTGGTTAGAATTGCTGGATGAGGCATCGATCACCTCAGAGCGTGTCGAGCCTCTCCTTCGAGAAGCAGGTGAGCTCGTGAAAATATTCGCAGCATCACGGCTCACCGCATCGCGGAGGAATCAAGAATCAAAAAATCTGAAATCTGAAATTTGAAATGCCTAAGCCCAAACCGCTGGTTCTGATCGTCCTTGATGGCTGGGGTTATGCTCCGCCTTCGAATGCCAATGCTATTTCTCTGGCGCGCAAACCGAACTATGACAGGCTGCTCGCCGAGTATCCGAACACGCTGATCCACACTAGCGGGCGCTTCGTCGGGCTGCCCGACGGGCAGATGGGCAACAGCGAAGTCGGGCACCTGAACATCGGCGCCGGCCGCGTCGTCTACATGGATATCACCCGCATCGATCTCATGATCGAGAACGGCGAGCTGTTCAGCAACCCCGTGCTGCTCGCTGCCATGAAGCACGCCAAGGTGAACGGCCGGAGGCTGCATTTTTGCGGATTGCTCTCTGACGGCGGCGTGCACTCTCATCAGAACCATCTCTATGCGCTGTTGAAGATGGCCAAGCAAAACGGCGTGGAGCGCGCATTGGTCCATTGCTTTATGGATGGCCGCGACACGGCGCCGGACTCCGGCGCGGGCTACATCCAGCAGTTGCAGCAGAAGATGCGCGAATACGGCTCCGGCAAGATCGCCACGATCAGCGGTCGTTACTACGCCATGGACCGCGACCGCAAGTGGGATCGCGAGAAGAAGGCGTTCGACGCGATGGTGCATGCCAAGGCGGAAGCCACCTATGCCGACCCGGTGCAGGGGATAAAGGATTCCTACCATCGCGGGATCACCGACGAGTTCGTGGTGCCGTTCGTCTGCGTAGATGCGCGTGGGGGTGCGGTGGGTACGATCCAGGATGAAGATGTCGTCATCAACTTCAACTTTCGCTCCGACCGGGCGCGGCAGATTACACGATGTCTGGCTCGCGAGAGCGGCATCACGGCCGAGGGCGGGCGCGATCTTCCCGACGCCGCAGCGCTGGACAAGGCAATTCCGCGCGACGAAGTTCCCAGGAATCTGAAGTACGTTTGCATGACCGAGTACGACGCCAAGTTCAAATTGCCGGTGGTGGTGCCTTCCGAGCAACTGACGAATATTCTGGCCAACGTCATGGCTAACTTTGGCTTGCGCAATTTGCGGGTGGCCGAAACCGAGAAGTACGGGCATGTGACTTTCTTCTTCAATGGCGGCGTGGAGAAGCCGTTTCCGGGCGAAGATCGTGTTCTGATCCAGTCGCCGAAGGTGGCTACTTATGATTTGCAGCCGGAAATGAGCGCCAAAGGCGTCGCCGAAGCGGTGATCAAGGCCATCGAAGACAAAACGTTTGACGTGGTGATCGCGAATTTCGCCAATGCCGATATGGTTGGGCATAGCGGCAAAATTCCGCCGACCATCCGGGCAGTTGAAACCGTGGACGGTTGCCTGGGTGAGATCTATGCGGCCATCAAGCGCTGCGGCGGTACTGTGCTGGTGACCGCCGATCATGGCAATGCCGAGCAAATGATCGACCCGGAGACCGGCGGTCCGCACACGGCCCACACCACCAATCCGGTTCCGTTCATCTACATCGCCGAAGATGCGAATCGGTTCGGGCTGCGCCGGGACGGCTCGCTGCAGGACATTTCTCCGACCGTGCTGGGCGTGCTGGGAATTCCGCAACCCAAGGAGATGACGGGGCGCGATCTGCGAGTCGAGAAGTCGTAGCGTTTCAATTGCTATTGCAAAATGTTGGCTGGAGCGGAATTGATTTCCAGCCACGGGGGCCGTCGCCAATGAAACTTCTCATTGCCGTACATCATCACTTTCAACTCTGGATACCTCCGAAATCATTTGCCAAGCGTATCCGGCAAAATTTTCCGCAACTCGAAGTCGTGCAACTGGGTGGTTACGACGGACTCAAGGACGAGATCGTGGACGCGGACTTGATGATCTCGTTTTCGATGCGCGTGGAGCAATTCAAAAGCGCTCGCCGGCTGAAGTGGATTCACTCGACCGCCGCAGGCGTGCATGCGCTGCTGTTGCCGGAGTTGGTGGCCAGCGATGTCGTGGTAACCAACGCCCGCGATGTGCATGGCCCGGCGGTGGCTGAACACGCCATGGGGCTGATTTGGACAGTCGGCAGGCAACTGCATCGGGTGCGCGACTACCAGCGCCAGCACGTATGGGCGCAGGAGATGCTATGGGGTGAGATGCTCCATCCGCGGGAAATCCGCGGGGCGACGCTGCTGGTGGTCGGTTTCGGCGCCATCGGGCGTCCCCTGGCGCAGATGGCGCATGCGGCGGGAATGCGTGTGATTGCCGTCCGAGAGCACCCGGATCGGCCGAGCGAGCCCGCCGAGCGGGTATTTGGTTTTGACCGACTGGACGAAGCTCTTCCACTCGCCGACTTTGTGGTGATGGCTGCGCCGGTTACGGAAAAGACCACCGGCATGTTTAACGAGAAACGGCTGCGGAAGATGAAACGCGGTGCTTGCCTGTTTAATGTGGGGCGCGGCATCCAGCTTGACTCGGCGGCGCTGGTGCGGGTGATACGCGACGGCCACCTCGGCGGTGCCGGACTCGACGTCATGGAAAAAGAACCGTTGCCGGCGGATGCGCCGTTGTGGGATGTTCCCGAGATTCTTATCTCTCCCCACATCGCCGGCTTTGACGATCTGCTCTGGGAAAAGCAGTACGATCTCTACGCGGAGAATCTGCGCCGCTATTTTGCCGGCGAGCCGCTGCTCGGGCTGGTCGATAAGCAACGGGGATACTGATGTTATTTCAGATTTCAGATTTTTGATTTCAGATTAAAAGGCATCCTTGCCGATACTTGCGCCGTTTTTCAATCTGAAATCTGAAATCTTCAATCTGAAATGGCTTAGTCCTGGCAGGCGGCCGCCGCCACCGGCACCGGCACTTGCTCGACAATCTCCAGCCCGAAGCCTTCGAGCGACGCCACCTTGCGCGGGCGATTGGTGAGCAGGCGGAGATGCTTGAGTTTGAGATCGCTCAGGATCTGGGCGCCGATGCCGATATCGCGCTGGGTTTTGCGCTGCGAATCGGGAAGCGTCGCCAGGCGAATGTCGCGATGAAACTGCAAGGTGAGTTTCCCGCCTAACTCCTCGACCGAAAAGCCCCGGGAACTCTGGTGCAGATAAATGATGGCGCCACGGCCCGCTTCGGCGATCATCTTCATCGACTGGTCCAAAATATTGTGGCATTCACACGAGGTGGCGCCGAAGACGTCTCCCGCGAGGCAGTGCGAGTGCATCCGCACCAGGGTGGGAAGGTCGCCGGTTTTCTCCACCGCCCCTTTGACGAGTGCGACATGCGCCTGAGCGTCGATCTCCGACTGGTAGGCGATCATGCGAAACTCGCCGTAACGGGTTGGAATAACCGCCTCGCCAACCCGGACGAGGTAGGTTTCCGTCTGTAACCGGTAACGGATCAGTTCGGCGACGGTCAGCATCTTCATCTTGTGCTGGCAGCAGAATTGCTTCAGTTGCGGCACCCTGGACATGGTGCCGTCGTCGTTCATGACCTCGCAGATGACGCCCGCGGGAACGAGCCCGGCCATGCGGGCCAGATCGACGGAGGCTTCGGTCTGTCCGGCGCGAACCAGCACGCCGCCCTGGCGAGCACACAGGGGAAAGACGTGTCCCGGACGCGCCAAATCGCCTGGGCGAGTCGCGGGATCGATGGCGACCTTGATGGTGTGGGCGCGGTCGAAGGCGGAAATCCCAGTCGAGACGCCCTCGTGCGCATCGATTGACTCGGTGAAGGCGGTGCCGAAGTTGGAAGTGTTCTCGGCGCTCATGGGACCGAGCCGGAGCTGGGCCAGCCGCGGCTCCGTCATCGCCAGGCAAATCAGGCCACGGCCATACTTCGCCATGAAGTTGATCGCCGCCGGGGTGACCATTTCGGCGGCCATGGTCAGGTCGCCTTCGTTTTCGCGGTCTTCATCGTCAACCACGATAATCATTCGGCCGGCGCGGATTTCTTCGATAGCGGCCGGCACGTCGCAAAACTGCGCTTCTGGTGTCATAGCGGATAGAAAAATTCTATCAAACCCGGCGCTGGCCCGTGCGGGATTCAACCGAATTCGCAAGGAAGCGACTTTCCGGTTCTCCTGGATCCGCACAGGTGCAGAGGTAAAGAGGCTTGAGGCGCACGGTCCGCGCCCGTCACGCAGGCTCGCCAGAAACGGGTTGGGCGGGTGCCAAAGGTGCCAACCGAACCGTCACCTCGTGAGCCATCGAAGACACTCGATTTTGCTTTGAGATTCAGCTACAAACTACTTATGACGCACGCAAAACTGGTGGAAGCCGCCATCGCCTGGCTGCGCCGATGCCGATGTGGAATTGTGCTCAGCGAGCAGGGCTGTTCGAGCGGCGAAATGCCGGACGCGATCGGCTGGAAAGGGAAGTGCCATTCCGTGCTTGCCGAGTGCAAGCTGAGCCGCGCCGATTTCCTCGCTGACAGGGAAAAGCAGTGGCGAACGGATCCGGCGATAGCCCTGGGATGCGAGCGCTATTATGTGGCGCCGCGCGGTCTGTTGCGGCCCGAGGAGATGCCTGAGGGTTGGGGACTGCTGGAATTGCAAGGGAGGGAACTGGTCGTCAGTCAACGGTCGAAGAAAAACCTGCGCCGTCCCGGCGGCCTCATGAACGAGATGAACCTGCTGCTGGCGAGCCTGCGGCGGGTTGAGGTGCGGATTGAGCCGCAAACGATCACGGACTTTTTGAAGTGGAAGAATCGGCTGGCCGAGTACAACGGCGGCGCTTTGCCGGAAGGAGTGTTGGCGCCGGAGCAGGAGAAGAATCCGCACCTGATGTAAGCATCACCGCCCTGAACTTGCGGAGCAGTCGGATGCAAAACAGATTTGCGTGCGAGTTGTCATCCTTAATATCGCTCGCTTATCACCTTTTCTTGTGAATTTACTCACAAAAATCGTTTGTTCGGGCCGGAATCACGAAATTTTGTGAGGGCCGTCACAGCGAATTTGTGCGCTGGGTTCTGTAATGGTTATGTTCCCTGGATTACGCAGTCCCGGACCGGCAATAGGATCTCAGACCAGCGCGATTCTCGGAAAGTACGCCAACATGGTCCGCCAATTTGCTTGCGGTGTAAGACATCTAGCTCGTCCGGGAAGATCAGGGACTCGCCAGAGAGGCGGTCGCGAAAATCAAAGCGCGCCCGATGAGTGGACAAGAGCACGGGCGCGTGACCGCTTCGGACTCAGCGATTGGCGGTTCGAACCGTGGCTTTTTGCGGACCTGACGGCGGAGCGGCAACTCTAACCTAAACTTTGTATTCGAGAGTGAATCATTCGATGAACAGACCTTATATAACGATTGATGGCAATGAAGCGGCTGCATACGTTGCCCACAAGATCAACGAGGTCATCGCGATCTATCCGATTACTCCCTCATCTCCGATGGGCGAGTTTTCGGATCAGTGGTCGTCCGATGGCCAGCCGAACATCTGGGGCACGATTCCCCATGTGATTGAAATGCAGAGCGAGGCCGGCGCGGCCGGTGCGCTGCACGGGGCATTACAAGGCGGTTCCCTGGGCACAACGTTCACGTCCGCGCAGGGTCTGCTGCTGATGATCCCTAACATGTACAAGATCGCGGGCGAGCTGACTCCCTGCGTGCTTCATGTCGCGGCCCGTTCGCTGGCCGCCCATGCGCTGTCGATTTTCGGCGATCATCAGGACGTGATGTCGGTGCGCGGCATCGGCTTTGCCATGCTGGCTTCCAACTCGGTGCAGGAAGTCATGGACATGGCGCTGATTGCGCAAGCGTCGTCGATGGAGTCGCGGGTGCCGTTCGTGCATTTCTTCGACGGCTTCCGTACTTCGCATGAAGTCGCCAAGGTGCAGGCCCTGGCGAAGGAAGATTTGCAGGCGATGATCTCCGACGAACTGGTGGCGGCGCACCGCCAACGCGCGCTCACCCCGGATCGTCCCCTGCTTCGCGGCACCGCGCAGAACCCCGATGTTTATTTCCAGGGGCGCGAGACCGTGAACCCCTTCTATCTGGCCGTGCCCACCATCGTGCAGAACACGATGGATAAATTTGCCGGGCTGGTTGGACGCAAGTACGAACTGTTCCAGTATTCGGGCGCGCCGGACGCGGAGCGGGTAATCATTCTCACCGGCTCGGGCGCCGAAGTTGCCGAAGAGGCCGTTGATGGCATGGTCGAGAAAGGCGAAAAGGTCGGGCTCATTAAGGTCCGCCTCTATCGGCCATTCTCGGCGGAGCATTTCCTGGGCGCCCTGCCTGCCACGACCAAGAGCATCGCAGTGCTTGACCGCACCAAGGAACCCGGCAGCCTGGGCGAGCCGATGTACCAGGATGTGCTGACGGTACTGGCGGAAGCGCAGGCCGGCGGCACGTTGAAGTTTGCCATGCCGAAGGTGATCGGCGGCCGTTACGGACTCTCCTCCAAGGAATTCACCCCGGCGATGGTCAAGGGTGTCTTCGACGAGCTGGCGAAGGCGAAGAGCAAGAACCACTTCACCGTCGGTATCGTTGACGATGTCACCCACACCAGCATCGACTACGACCCGCATTTTTCAACCGAACACCCGAAGACGGTGCGCGCGCTGTTCTACGGCCTCGGCGCTGATGGCACGGTGGGCGCGAATAAGAACTCGATCAAGATTATCGGTGAAGATACCGACTTCTACGCCCAGGGTTACTTCGTCTATGACTCGAAGAAGTCGGGCTCGATTACCACCTCGCACCTGCGTTTCGGTCCCAAGCCGCTCAAGTCGAGCTACCTCATCTCGCGCGCGAACTTTGTGGCTTGCCACCAGTTCTCGTTCCTGGAGCGCATCGACATGCTGCGCTATGCCGACCAGGGCGCGGTATTCCTGCTGAACAGCCCGTTCCCGGCCGATCAGGTCTGGGATGAGCTGCCGCGTAAAGTGCAGCAGCAGATTATTGATAAGAAGCTGAAGTTCTACGTGATTGACGGCTACACGGTTGCCAAGGAAACGGGCATGGGCAGCCGCGTCAACACCATCATGCAGACCTGCTTCTTTGCCATCTCGGGCGTGCTGCCGAAGGAAGAAGCGATCGAAGCCATCAAGCACTCGATTGAGAAGACCTACGGCAAGCGCGGCGAATCGATTGTGGCCAAGAACTTTGCCGCGGTGGATGCGGCGCTGGCGCACCTGCACGAAGTAAAGGTTCCGGCAACTGCGACCAGCAGCAAGGAAGTGCGGCGCGCGGTCCCGGTGCAGGCTCCAGAGTTTGTGCAGAACGTGCTTGCACCCATGATTCTAGGCAACGGCGACGATCTTCCGGTGAGCGCGCTTCCGGTCGACGGCACTTTCCCCACGGGCACGGCACAGTGGGAAAAACGAAACATCGCGCTCGAAATCCCGGAGTGGGACGAGAAAATATGCATTCAATGCGGCAAGTGCGTGCTGGTTTGCCCGCACGCCGTCATTCGCGCCAAGGTTTATGACGGCGCCTTGTTGAAGGATGCGCCTCCGACCTTCAAGTCGAAGGACGCAATGTGGAAGAACTTTGCCGGTTCCAAGTACACGTTGCAGGTTGCGCCCGAAGATTGCACCGGATGCGCGCTTTGCATCGAAGCTTGTCCGGCGAAGTCCAAGACCGAGCCCAAGCACCGCGCCATCAATATGGTTCCGCAGATTCCGATTCGCGAGCAGGAAGCGGGCAACTGGGATTATTTCCTGAGCCTGCCTGAGGTCGACCGCAGCGCCTTGAGCCTGGCCCAGGTGAAAGACGTGCAGTTGCTGCAGCCGCTGTTCGAGTTCTCGGGAGCCTGCTCGGGTTGCGGCGAAACGCCTTACATAAAGCTCATGACGCAACTTTTCGGAGACCGCACGGTAGTCGGAAATGCCACCGGCTGCACCTCGATTTACGGCGGCAACCTGCCAACCACTCCGTATACGTTCAATAAGGACGGACGGGGCATCGCGTGGTCGAACTCGTTGTTTGAGGATGCCGCGGAATTCGCCCTGGGATTCCGGCTGGCCTACGACAAGCATACCGAGTACGCGCGGGAACTGCTGGTCCGGTTGGGCGGCCAGTTGCCCGAGACGTTGGTGAAGGCCCTGCTGGCGGCCGATCAGAGCAACGAAGCGGGGATTCGCGAACAGCGTGCCCGGGTCGTCGAGCTGAAACAGAAGCTGCAGGGCATCAAGACAGCCGAAGGCAAGGACTTGCTCACGCTTGCCGATGCGCTGGTGAAGAAGGCGGTGTGGGCGCTCGGCGGCGATGGCTGGGCATATGACATCGGTTACGGCGGACTGGATCATGTGGTCGCGTCGGGACGCAATGTCAACATCCTGGTGCTCGACACCGAGGTGTACTCCAACACCGGCGGACAGATGTCGAAATCGACGCCGATGGGCGCGGTCGCCAAGTTTGCGGCGGCCGGCAAGCCGCGTCCCAAGAAGGACCTGGCAATGATGGCCGTCAATTACGGGACGGCTTATGTCGCCCGCGTCGCCATGGGACAAAGCGACATGCAGACCGTCAAGGCGTTCCTGGAAGCGGAGGCCTATGATGGTCCGTCGATCATCATCGCTTACAGCCACTGCATCGCGCACGGCTACGATCTGGTGCACGGACTCGATCAGCAGAAGCTGGCTGTTCAGTGCGGTCACTGGCCGCTGTTCCGCTACAATCCGATGCTGGCACAAGCGGGAAAGAATCCCTTCGTGCTCGATTCCAAGGCTCCGACGGTTCCGCTGGAAAAGTACATCTACAACGAAACCCGGTACACCATGCTGCGGCAGGCCCATCCCGATCATGCCGCCGCGTTGCTGAAGGGAGCACAGGAAGAGGTACACAATCGCTGGAAACTGTACGAGTACCTGGCAGCGATGCCGGGTTCGGCAGCAGGAGCCGAGGCAAAAACCGGCGAGGGCAAAGCGCTGAGCAAGGGAGCCGCAAATGATTAATCTCTCGACAAATTACCTAGGACTGAAGCTGAAGACTCCGCTGGTAGCCTCTTCCTCGCCATTGTGCAAGGACGTGGCGAACCTGCGGAAACTGGAAGATGCCGGTGCCGCCGCCGTCGTGCTGGAATCGCTTTTTGAAGAGCAGATCATGATCGACAGCAACGAACTCGATCGTCATCTGTGGCAGTCGGCGGACGTGTCGGCCGAGGCCCAGGGCTACTACCCTGACTTCGGCACCTACAATCTCGGGCCGGAAAAGTACCTGGAGCATATCCGCCAGGCGAAGAAGGCGCTGGAGATTCCGGTCATTGCCAGCCTGAATGGCGTTTCCAAGGGCGGCTGGGTCGATTATGCCAAGCAGATGGCGCAGGCCGGTGCGGATGCGCTGGAGTTGAACGTATACTTCGTTCCCACCGATATCACCCAAAGCTCCAACGACATCGAGAGCATGTATCTGGATCTGGTTGAAGCCGTGACGGCGATGGTGAAGATTCCGGTGGCAGTAAAGATCGGGCCTTATTTCAGCTCGGTTGGCAATATGGCGCTGAAGCTGGAGAAAGCGGGCGCGGATGGACTGGTTATGTTCAACCGCTTCTACCAGCCTGACTTTGACCTGGAAGCGCTCGAGGTGGTTCCGAACCTTGTTCTGAGCCGCTCGAACGAGTTGAAGCTGCGCCTACACTGGGTGGCGATCCTGTTCGGCAAGATCAAGGCCGACATGGCGATCACCGGCGGTACCCACACGGCCGAAGATGTGTTGAAGGCGATGGCGGCCGGGGCCAAGGTCGCGATGATGACCTCGGTTCTGCTGGAACAGGGTGTTGATTACCTCAAGGTCCTGGAAAACGGAGTTCGCGAGTGGCTTGAGGAGCACGAGTACAACTCGATCGAGCAGATGCAGGGCAGCCTGAGCCAGAAGAACGTCGCGCATCCCGCCGCCTTCGAGCGCGCCAACTACGTGAAGGTGCTGAACAGCTATGCGTTAGGTCTGCCAGCCGTAAAGTAGCAACCATCATGCAGGACGGCTGGCGACAGCCGCCTGCCTCAATCCCAGTCCGGAGACGCTCTCCGGGCTTTTTTTGTGGAGCTTTCATTTTCGATGATAATATTCAATCGCTCTCCTGGGATTTCCAAAACGACGACCGCCAAGGCAGGACGATCCAGGTCGATACCCGGGCGATCATCGAGGCTCTTCGCAAGATTTACCGCGCCGATGGGCTGGCAAAGGAATTGATGAGCGGCAGGGAACCCGCTGTCAAGAGAGCTGTGCCTGGCAATTAGGGTCGTGCGCAAGGAGCCGGGAGCCGGAGCTGAGCTGATGCCGACCATCTTCCATGTCGACATGGACGCATTCTTCGTTTCCGTAGAGGAGCTGTACAACCCGCTTTTGAAGGGCAAGGCGGTGGTCGTCGGGGGACGGGCAGACGAACGGGGCGTGGTCGCGGCCGCGTCCTATGAGGCGCGGAAGTTCGGCGTGCACTCGGCGATGCCGTTGCGCACGGCTGCCAAACTCTGTCCCCATGCGATCTTCCTCGATGGACATCCGGAACGATACCGCCAGGAGTCGGCCCGCGTGCACGCGGTTCTGCAGGAGTTTTCACCGCTGTTGGAGATGGCGTCGATCGACGAGGCGTATCTCGATATGACCGGCACGGAGCGGCTGTACGGTCCCCCGTTGCGGGCGGCGCATTTGCTGCACGCGCGGATTAAGGAAGTAACGCGGCTGAACTGCTCCGTGGGCATCGCGACCTCGCGCGTGGTGGCGAAGATCTGCTCCGACCAGGCGAAACCGAATGGAGTTCTGTGGGTCGTGCCCGGTTGCGAACGTGCATTCATGGCTCCGCTGCCGGTGCGCAAGATTCCTGGGGTCGGCAAGGTTACCGAGGAACATCTGCTGAAGCTGGGACTGAAGACGGCGGGAGATCTGGCGAGTTACGGTCGCGAGCGTCTCCGCGAGGACATAGGCGATTGGGCGGTGGCGTTGGCCGAGAAAGCGGCTGGCATCGATGCCGGCGGGTGGTTCGACGAAGCCATCGGCGAGGATTCGGGTCCCAAGTCGGTGAGCCATGAGCACACGTTTTCAGCGGATGTCTCCGATCGGGAGACGCTCGAAACGACGCTGGCAAAGCTGGTCGAGAAAGTCTGCCGCCGCCTTCGCGAATACGGGCTGCATGCCGGCCGCATCCAGCTCAAACTGCGCTATGCCGACTTCAGCACCTTTACCCGAGCCCGCACCCTCGAACATCCCAGCCAGCTCGATACCGAACTGTTGCCGATTGTGCGCGAACTCTTCCGGCGAAATTGCAAAGCGGGATCGTTGATCCGGTTGCTTGGCGTGCAGGCGGCAATGTTTGCCGAGCCGGATGCGCAATTGCACCTGGACCCGGGCGCGCGCGACGAGCGCTGGCGGCAGGCAATGGGCGCGGCCGACAAACTGCGTGACAAATTTGGTGAGGGCGCCGTTTCACTCGGCGCCGGCATGCGGGCGGACTTACGCGAGCGCATCCACGAGAATCCGGCGGCTCTGCCGGGCAAGAACAAGAAAAAGTAATCCGCCGCACTACCGCTGCGAGGCAAAGCTTCTCGCCCACTCAATAGCTTGTGAATAGAGGCTCCAGGCAACCGACTCCGCGGTGTCAAGGGCGGAGCACTGACGGCTCAGTGCGCCCCATTCGCCGCGTTCGCAAGCGATCCCGAGCTGCAACACCTTACTTATGGAATTGTCGGTGCCTTCCAGGGCGGCACGGCAATCGACCGAAATGGGAAGCTGCGCGAGAACCGCGCTCATCGGTTGCGACAGAAGGACATCCATAAGCGAAAGCAGGCCAACCAGGAAGTAGTCGGTGCTCGGTCCGCCGAGTTCTCCGGCCATCAATTCGCAGAAGCGTGCACGGATCAGGGCCATACTCACCAGTGCGGTTGTCGTCTTTTTCCCCAGCATGACGGCGGTCAGCAGCGCTACCCACTTTTGCGTTTCACGCTGGCCAAGAATGACCAAAGCATGGTCGATGGAGCGAATGGGGTAAAGGCCGAAAACCGCTGAATCCAGGTAGCGCAAGAGCCGGTAACAGAGAGACGGCTCCTGCTTGATGATCGGCGCCAATTCCTTAGGGTCGTAATCGGGATCGAAGGTCTTTTGCAGGATGCGCAGACATTTTGCCTGCAACAGAGAGATATCCGCACTGGAGACGACCGTAGGCTTGGCGAAAAAGTAGCCTTGAAAATACGTATACCCAAGCTTTTTGGCCAGCTCAAACTGCTCCCGGCTCTCGACTTTTTCGGCAAGCAGGGTGATGCCGCTGCGGGCGCAACGGGCAAAATCGGCCTGTTGCAGGACGTTGGTGGCCAGGAAATCGACCTTGATGATTTCGGCGACCTCAAAAAACGGCGCAGATTTCAGATCCCCGGTGTAGTCGTCCAGCGCCAGGGTGTAGCCGCTTTTGCGCAGACCTCGGCACCGCGCAAGGATCTCGGCGTCGGGCTCGACATCTTCCAGGATCTCAAGCACGCAAACGTTACTCGGCAAAACCGTTACCATGTCGCTGAGCAGGATTTCGCGGGTGCAGTTGATGAAGGCGCGCCGTCCCTCGGTCAGTGAGTTCAATCCGATCAGCAGCGATGTATCGATGGTGCGGCAGGTGGCCGTGGTCGGGTCGGACCCGTCGAAGATATTGTTGCTTCCGGAGCGGGCGAGCAGTTCATATCCATAGACCTTGCCGGTTTGATCCAGGATCGGCTGGCGAGCAACGAAGAGCTGGGGCTGGGCAGCGGCAAGGGGCGATCCGGGAAACTCGGCGAGCGGTTGGGGCGCGAAGGCCATACGCATTGAATATCGGCCAAACCCTGCCGGAAGTTAGAGACAGACCGCTGCTGCCGGGTGCCGGGCTTTTTCTCCGCACCATAGTGCCATTTTGGGACGAGAAGAGAGCACGCGCAGAGCCCCCCAGGCAGCTCGCAGTGCGGGCGAAGGAGCTTCGTGCGGGCTTGTTGCTGATTAGATAACTGCGAATCGGAGCGGAAAAGTGCTATTGTACGCTCCGAGGACAGGCTGTGAAGCCTGTCGGGCAATTAGGGAGTGAAATCCGCAAAGGTGCTTTTTATATCGCATGCTGCTGCGCACGAGTGACGCCGAGCTATTTTATAAGACCGAAGGCAAGGGCCCCGATGTTGTTCTCTTGCATCCGTTCCCCTCTTGTCATGAGTTCTGGACGCCGATAAAGGACAAACTTGCGGCAAAATATCGGCTGATCATGCCGGATTTGCGCGGTTTGGGCGAGTCCCAAGCCGGCGAAGGCAACGTTACCATACAGAAACACGCGGAAGACCTGGCGAAGCTCTCAGATGAACTGAAGGTGGGGAAAGCGGTTTTCATTGGTTGTTCGGTCGGGGGATACATCCTTTTCGAATTCTGGCGAAGGTTTCGCGAGCGCGTGGGCAGTCTGGTGCTGGCAAATACCAAAGCTTCGGCCGACAACGCCGAAGCCCGTGCCGCCCGTCTACAGGCGGCGGAACAAGTACTGCAGCAAGGCCCGGAGCAGTTCATCGACAGCATGCTGCCAAAGCTGCTCGGCGAAATTACCTGTCGGAATCGACCGGACGTCGTGGAGAAAGCAAAGCACACCATGATGCGGTTGACCGCCCAGGGAATCGCCGCATTGCAGCGTGGCATGGCGGAACGGCCCGACTCGACGACGACGCTGACAAAGATCAATGTCCCTACGCTGATTCTGGGCGGAGCGGTGGATGTCTTGATTCCGCGCACGGAACTGGAGAAGATGCGCTCCGGAATCCGCAATAGTACGCTGCAAATCGTGCCGAAGGCAGGGCATTTCGCCGCTTTTGAGCAGCCGGAGGAAGTAGCTGTCGTGCTCAAGCGTTTTCTGGAACAGGCAGCCAAGTAAATGTGGAGCGCCGATCCTGAGTGTCTCGCCTGCGCTGGACGGATCGCATGTCTGATCGAGGTGGCGCGCGCCTGCTCGCCGTGCGCTTTCCGCGGCGAAAAGCACGCTGATTCTCGGGTCGCTACCGTAGCCGGCCACGGTGGTTTGCGTCGCGACCGCTCCCGGCAACATAATTAAACGTGGTTGACCAGATATGAACAAGGGAGCACGAACGCGAACGATCGCTCCGGCGCGCGGCATCCAGGGCAGCCTGACTCCGCCCGGGGACAAGTCGATATCGCATCGCTACGCCATGCTGGCGGCGCTCGCCGAGGGCCAATCCGTTTTCGAAAACTTTTCCCCGGCGGCCGATTGCGCCAGCACTCTGCATTGTTTGCGGCAGGTGGGCGTGGCTGTGACGTGCGAGGGAGACCAGGTAGAGATCACCGGAAGCCCTTTCAAACAGCCGCGTGAAGCGCTCGACTGCGGCAACTCAGGATCGACCATGCGCATGCTGGCCGGGATTATGGCCGCGCAATCGTTCGTTTGCCAAATGACGGGCGACGAATCGCTGAGAAAGCGGCCCATGGGGCGGATCGTTGCGCCGCTGCGCCAAATGGGCGCGCAAATCAGCAGTTCCGATGGCGGCCGCCCGCCATTGCTAATCTATGGGCAGCCGCTTCACGCCATTCACTACACGCTGCCAATAGCCAGCGCCCAAGTGAAGAGTTGCGTGTTGTTCGCGGGATTGCTGGCGCAAGGAACAACAGCCGTCGAAGAACCGTTGCGGACGCGCGATCACAGCGAACTTGCGTTGCGCGCCTTCGGCGCCACCATCGAGCATCAGGGTAATCGGGTGACAATTCAGGGCGGGCAGCAGTTGCGGGCAATCAAGGCTTCCGTGCCCGGCGACATCTCTTCCGCCGCTTTTTTCCTCTGTGCCGCCGCGCTTTTTCCGACTTCGAACCTGGTGATCGATAACGTGTTGCTCAATCCCACCCGGTCCGCGATTCTCGATGTTCTTTGTCAGTTCGGGCTGGAGATCCGTTTCCTGCAGGTAGCGGAAATACATGGCGAGGTGGTGGGATCGCTCCAGGTTCGCGGCGGCAAACTGCGCGGAGCTGTCATCCGCGGCGCGACCAGTGCGTTGCTGATAGACGAGTTGCCGGTGCTGGCCGCCATTGCGCCGTATTCGGAGTCGGGCGTCGTCATCGCCGACGCGCAAGAGCTGCGGGTCAAGGAGTCCGACAGAATCGCGGCCGTCGCTTCGAACTTGCGCGCCATGGGAGCCACCTTGGAGGAAAAAGAAGATGGCATGGTGATTCCCGGCAAACAGGAGTTGACAGGCACGACGATCAACTCCCACGGGGATCATCGTATTGCCATGGCCTTCGGCGTGGCAGCCCTGCGCGCGACAGGCCAAACTGTAATTGATGGATCGGAATGCGTGGCGATTTCGTACCCGTCGTTTTTCGATACTTTGGACGGGCTGCTGGAGCGTTGATCCAACTCTTCGCTTACTGGCGAAGGCTGATTCCCGCGGTCGGGCTTGGCGTCTCGCGATAAAAGGCCGATGTGATAAATTACAAAGTGGGGGCTTCCATCGCAAGCGTAGCGTGAGTCCTGTTCGTGGGCGCGTAGCTCAGGAGGTAGAGCATCTGCCTTTTAAGCAGAGGGTCCCGGGTTCGAATCCCGGCGCGCTCACCAATGCGTTCAACGAGTTAGGAGATTGTGTCCACTGCTCTCCTCCGGATTTCGCATTTGCTTCTGGAGTTCGGGACCCTGAAACACGGGCTGCGCACTCATCCGAGATATTTTTCGTACCACGCGAAGATATTTTTCCATCCATCCTGTGCAGCCAAGGGGCGGTAGTCGGCACGGTCGGTTGCAAAGATGGAGTGCCCGGCATTGTCATACGAATGGAATTCGTGCGTCTTGCTAAGTTTCGTGAGTTCGGCCTCCATTTTGGCTACATGTTCCTGTGAGGGTCGCTTGTCCTCCTTGCCGAAAATCCCCATCAGCGGGCAGCTCATGTCCCTGGTGAGGTCGAGCGGGTCCACGGGCTGGCTCGGCGTCACTGCTGCGTTGCCCATGCCCACACCGCCGGGGTAGCAAGCCACGGCGGCGTCGATTCCCTTTAGCGTGCAGGCGGCCAGGTAGACCTGCCGGCCTCCGGAGCAGTAGCCGATGATCCCCACCTTGCCGTTGAGATTGCGCATGGCACGGAGGTACCGGATCGCGCCTTCGATATCGCCCATAGCGCTGGCATCCGGTAATCCACCGGCCTCGCGCAGGGCAGCGGAGTTGCCCTCGGGCGTAGCTTTACCCCCGCGGAAATGCAGGTTCGGGCAGATAGCGGTATAGCCGTGCTGGGCAAACTTGCGCGTGATCTCGATGGACGGCTCGTCCCAGCCGGGCATGTGATGGACAACCACCACGCCGGGGTACTTGCCCTTTCCAGTCGGGCGCGCCAGGTAAGCATCGATCGTATCGCCATGAAACCCGCGCATCTGCACGGTCTCGCCCGAAATGGCGCTATAGAAGACTCTGCCTGCCGGCGATGAAGCCGCGGGCTGCGGCAGCGTCGGAGCTTGTTGCGCTTGTGCGTTTTCGGCTTTTCCCATCGTCAATACCCCCAATACACCTGAAGTTGTTCCTGCAATAAAATCTCTTCGGTTGACGGCGTTCTGCAAGGCCTCTCCGGGATGCATGATGGTCTCTCCTTTCCAGGCACAAACAGATTAACCCACCCTGTCAAGACGTCAAGCAACACTTCTTAAATTTGCGGCCGCTGCCACAGGGACAGGGATCGTTGCGCCCTGCCTTCGGCAGCGCCCTGGTTTTCTCAGCACGGAGTTGCTCCATCAGCAATTCCGGCGACTGCCCGTTCCACCGCAGCTCCGCCATTTTGAGGGTGTAGGGACGGCAGTGTGCGAAGAAGCGCCGATAGCCGGCGCAGAGATAGTTCAGGCCCGGCTCGCCGGCGGGCGTCTGGACGATGCGATCTTTTGGGCAGCCCCCGTTGCACATTGTCAGAACCTCGCAGTCCTGGCAAGTACGCGGCAGTTTCTCCTGTTTGGCTCGCCCGAAGGCTTCTTGCGCCGGGTTCTCGAGAAGTTCCGCAAGCGGGGTTTCGCGAAGGTTGCCCAGCCGGTGCTCGGGGGTAACGAAGTGATCGCACTGATAGAAATCGCCGTTGTGTTCGATCACCGGCACATCCCCGCAGGTGGGGCGAAAGACACATAGCGAATGGTCCAACCCATAGGCCGGCCTCGCCGCTTCTTCGAAGCTTTGGACGATGATCCGCCCAATATCGTACCGGACCCACTCGTCGAAGATGGCGCAGAGAAAATCGCCAAAGGCCTCGGCGGCTACGGTGCGCTCGCTCACACCGCGCGGAGACTCCGGCTGCGGCTCCACCAGCGGAATGAAGCTCAGGTACTGGGCCTCAATCTCCCTAAAGAAACGATAGACGTCCAGGGGATGCCCTACGTTCTGCGCATGAACCACACAGAGAAGATCGACGGGGATCTTATGCCGTCGCAACAGGCGATAGGCCTGCATCACCTGCCGGTGTGTAGGGTCCTGGTTTTTGGTGACACGATAAACGTCATGAAGCGCGCTCGGACCGTCGAGGCTGAGGCCGACGCCAAAGTTCTCAGTTGCGAAAAAACTACACCACTCTTCCGTCAAGAGAACGCCATTGGTCTGGATGTTGTTAGCGATGTGTTTGCCAACGGGGCAGTGTTGGCGCTGGAGTTCCACAATCCGGCGAAAATAGTTCCAGCCCGAGAATCGTCGGTTCCCCACCGTGCCAAGAGAAAAGGACCTCGTTCCCCGAGACAATGGCAATTTGCTGAACGATGTACTCCTCCAGCAGATCGTCGGGCATCCGAAACGACTTGCTTCCGGGGTAGAGCAGTTCTTTTTTCAGGTAGTAACAGTAGTGGCAATCCAGGTTGCAGAGAGCCCCGGCAGGCTTGGCAAAAATCTGAAATTCACGGGAAAGCGTAACCATGCTCTGGTTTCCTCAACGCTCGATGCTGCTTCTACTCTAATTGAACTCACGTCGTCCCAGACAGCAGTAACTTGTCTTTTGCCAGAAGGTGTCCGTCGCCTCGGCGTTCGCATCGGAAACTGGCTTGCGGCCGAAGACCCGAAACGAAATTTTGCAGGCTCCATTATTTGCAGTAACTTGTCTTCGCGGGATCGCTCTAGCAGCAGACGATGTTGGGCGCGGTGATTCCCTTGGTGGCGTTGCGGGTATCGACCACCAGTTGCGATTCTTCGACAATTCGCCGGTAGTCGTAATCAGAGTGGTCGGTAATGATCATGACGCAGTCATATTGCTCGAGATGGTCGAGCGGCGTGCAGGTCAGGTTGAGATTGTAATGGCGTCCGCGGCCGACCGTGGGGAAGTAGGGATCGTTATAAAAAACCTGCGCGCCACGCTTCTGCAACAGTTCGATGACGGTCAGCGAGGGCGACTCGCGCAGATCGTCGATATCTTTCTTGTAGGCCAGCCCGAGCACCAGAACCTTGGCGCCGTTCATCGGCTTACGCCGCTGGTTGAGGGCGGCCGCCGCCGCCTCGACCACGTAATAAGGCATGCCGATGTTGACTTCGCCGGCCAGTTCGATAAACCGGGTGCGAAAGTCGAACTGCTTGGCCTTCCACGACAAATAGAAAGGATCAATGGGAATGCAGTGTCCGCCTAAGCCCGGGCCTGGATAAAAAGCCTGAAACCCGAATGGCTTAGTCTTGGCCGCGTCGATCACTTCGAACAGGTCGATGCCCATGCGATGGCAAAGCTGCTTCATCTCGTTGACCAAGGCGATGTTGACGCAGCGGTAGATGTTTTCCAGCAGCTTGGTCAACTCGGCCGCAGCCGGGCTGGAGACCGGTACGGTGCGGTGAAAGATGGTTCCGTAGAGGGCGCAGGCCAGCTCGGTGGCGGCCGTCTCCACCCCGCCGACGACTTTGGGGATGTCGCAGCGCGCCACCGTGGTGTTGCCGGGATCTTCGCGCTCGGGAGAGAAGGCGACATAGAAGTCCCCCGCCGAGCCCGCCCGCGTCACCTTCCAACCCGACGGGTTGCCTTTTTCGAGCAGGGGGATGACGACTTCCTCGGTGGTTCCCGGATAGGTCGTGCTTTCCAGCACGATCAACTGGCCGGGGCGCAGGCGCGGGGCAATCGCTTCGACGGTTCCGGTAATGAAGCTTAGGTCCGGCTCGTGATACTCGTCCAGCGGGGTGGGAACGCAGATGATGACGGCGTCCATCTGGCTGATCCGGCTGTAGTCGCCGGTGGCGCGGAATCCGGATTGTTGCGCGCCTTGAATTTCCGCGGGCAGAATGCGCACGATGTAAGAGCCGCCAGAGTTGAGGGTGGTCACCTTTTGTTCATCGATATCGAACCCGGTTACCGGAAAGCGCTGCTCACTGAACAGCAAGGCCAGCGGCAGGCCAACATATCCCATGCCCACGATACCGATACGGGCGGTACGATCTTCAATTTTGCTTTCTAACTCGCTCTGGAAACCAACCGCGTGCGAAACCATGGAAAGCTCTCCTGAACAGTAACTGTGGGAATTCACACTTTTCTTCGCTAAGGAAAAATAAATGCTACGCCGTTTACGTCTAGCGATTGTGTGCCGCCAGTTACTGCCGATTATCTCGCGATTGCGCCGCCCGATCGGCCAAAGGATCCGGGGAGAAGCCGTGCTCCTTTGGCGGAGGCTCTAATTCGTATTGGCGGATCTTATAGAGCAAAGCTTTGTAGCTGATTTTCAGCAACGCTGCTGCTTTTTGGCGGTGCCAGTTCGTCTCCCGCAGAGTGCGACTAATAGCTTCAGCTTCAGCTACATTCTTGACGGAGCGCGCGATGGACTTCAGGCCGTCATCTGCGGCCTGTCCACCATCGAGCCCATTGCTGGTTTCCAAGTCTGCGAGTGCCGCACGTTCATCGCCAATAATGACAAAGCGTTTCGCAAAGTTTTCCAATTCGCGTAGGTTGCCGGGCCATGGGTAACGAATGCAAGTCTGCACAAGATGGGAGCTCGGTTCCAGCACTGGTCGTGCGAAACGATCCGCATACTGCGCGACGAAGTGCTTCAACAAAATGGGGATTTCTTCCTTACGCTCGCGCAGCGGTGGCAGGCGCAAGCTGAAGCCGTTGAGCCGATAGTAGAGATCTTGACGCAACTGCTTCGAAGCAAGTGCCTGCTGAATATCAACGTTGGTTGCAGACAGAATACGTACATCGACCTTGGTCATGGTGCGACTACCAAGTCGAGAGAATTGCCCATCCTGTAAGACGTGCAAGAGTTTGGCTTGCAGAGCTGGAGGCATTTCGCCAATCTCGTCAAGAAGTAGAGTGCCGCCGTCACACTGTTCGAACTTGCCAGGCTTGGCTTTGGACGCTCCCGTAAAGGCTCCGGCCTCGTATCCAAACAGCTCGCTCTCCAACAATTCTGAAGGCACGGCGGCGCAATTCACTTTCATGAACGTGCGACTGGCTCGGTGAGAGAGGCGATGCAGAAAAAGGGACAGTACTTCCTTGCCGGTGCCACTTTCGCCTAGCAGCAGAATGGGGACATCATACTTGGCCACCACCGCCGCTAATTCGCGGATGCGGTGCATTACCGGGCTTCGGACAATAAACGTCGTATCCTCAGAGAGTCGGGTAAGTTCGATCTGTACTTCAGCGCTCGCGGGCTGGATAGCTAATGACGACTGGATACAATTCTGGATGAGCGCATCTAGCTCGGCCTTTTCAAATGGTTTGTGAATGTAATCGTAGGCTCCCAGCCGAACCGCCTGCACGACTTTACGCGTGTCGCTGACACAAGAAAGCATGATGACTTTGAGGCCGGCACGGATTTTCTGCAGTTCCTTGATGGTTTGTAACCCGTCGATGCCCGGCATCATCATGTCGAGCAGTACCAGATCTGCGTCAGCTCCACGGTGAAAGTACTCAATAGCCTTCTCGCCGCTGTCGGCAGTCTCAACACGATAGTTTTCGGTCTCCAGCAGAATGCGCAGGTATTTACGCATGCTTGGTTCGTCATCAACGACCAAAATGCGAGGACGAGGACTGAGTTCAGCAGAAGCGGTAGCCATAAGTTATCCTATCGGGTTGAGAGGGAGCAGAAAGGCAAACTTGGCACCCTCTCCCGGTTCACTTTCCACCCAGATCTTGCCGCCGAATTGGGTCACAAGGCGCTGGGCAATCGCCAAGCCCAAACCGTGGCCGTCAGTTTCTTGGTTCGCACGAAAATACTCCAGAAAAATTTCCTGGTGAAATTCCGCAGCGACACCGGGACCGGAGTCGGCGACAGTCACTCGTACCGTGTTAGGCACGGGGGGGGGGGAAGCGTGCCTCGTCGCTCAGAACCTGAGCGGGCAGAATCTTGTCGAGAGCGACGCTCCCAAAAATGCAACTCAGCGGTCATCCACACCGTGCCTCCAGCCGACGAGAACTTGAGTGCGTTATCGAGCAGATTCGAGACGACATGCTGAACTTTGTAATGATCAAATGGGAACAACGGCAATTGATTACCGGGGGCAAAGAATAGCGCGACGCCTGCTCGTTCAAAGCTCGGCAACCAAAGCTGGGTGATCTCTCCAAGGCACTTGTTCAAGTCCGCAGTCGAGACCTGGAGCCCGCCAGGGAAATTCTTGAAGGTGCTAAGCATGAGGAAGTTCCTGATGAACCCACGCAGTCGCCCTATGCTGTCCTGCATCTCCTCCAGAGCAGTACGTTGCCGACTTGTCAACGGCCCCAGTTTTTCACTCAGCATCAATTCCACATAGCCGCTGACGATCGAGGTTGGAGTCTTGAGATCATGCGCTGCAGTTTCAAAAGCCTCTCGGCAGCGTCGGCAGTCAATCCCGTTCACAGTTCCCCCAGCCTGCTCAGGATTGGGAGAAACGGAGCCAGCTTCAGGTTTAGAAGCTGGGAATAATTTTTCTGAGAACGGATTTTCTCCTTTTGCCATGTCGGTCAGACCCTTCGATACAATCCACACTCTGAGTTATTCGATCTTAGCCTTGAGTGCCTAGCGGGCTGCTGAAAAGCAACCTGCTGGGAGATTCCGCATACAGCCCCTTGTGCAGCGCAGTTATACTGGACACATTCCATGGCGCCTCGCTCGTTGCTTCGGCGCGTTTTTCATCAGCCTGCTGGGCCGCCCTTGGGACCGAGATCCTAACAGCTGCGGACCCCGACAAAGCTGCGGTACTGATAGGGCTAAGGTACTGATAAAACTTAAATACTGATACAGCCGCCCAGGAACTGAAACGGGTTGAGTTGCTGATGCCGCATAGACCAACCGGCCGTTCGAGAGGCAAACTTTAGCGAACCAAACGACCTACTGGCTATGTACTTCCGTTCAAATCGGGTGATAACCCGAGTGCATATGGTAGGATATAACTTGATCAGAGTCAATAGGAAGGTGTGCCCAAAACTAACTTTTTCTTCCATTTTGGAATGCAAGTGGTTGCGGTTTTGGCACTAAGATGAGTGTGAATATTCGAAAAAATCAAGGTTTTGAGCGCCCGTGCAATTGGCCTTTGACCTGCAACCCGCTAAATCATGCCCAACAAGCAAGACTTTTCGGGAGTACCTCCGGATCGCCGACAGGGGATGAGACTGACGGTTGCAATCCCAATGTTCGTGCGAGGCAAAGACCAGCACGGCAAAGCCTTCGTGGAGTTTGCCACAGTGCTAAACATCGGTGCAGGGGGGGTTTTACTGGTTTCGAAACACAACCTGGCGATAGGTGATGGGGTTGATCTGGAAGTTCCTGTTGGTTTCCTTCCAGAAGGGCTGATGTCAAAATTCGTGCGAAAATTCCAGGCTCGGCTGCAATGGGTCAAGCGCGGGGATAGGTGTTTCTTGGCTGGGGTTCAGTTCGCCGACCCTCTTGCTGACTTGAACGGACTCGCCAAAAGTTTTCTCCGCTGAAAGAAATACTTCTCTCATTTTTTCCTGCCAAACGTTATTTACCAGCATGCATCCAGTCCATCGCAGTGCCGCAGGCTTGCAGCTGCGCGTGGTTGTGGTCAGCAACCAGCGGGCGGCGTTATGGCCGCCAAAGGCTTTGGCCTACAGAGTGCAAGACAGAAGAACTGATTCCTATGTTGACGGATCCGGGCATGAATAGAAACAGCTCTGCGACGGCGTTGGCGACGTTAACGATGGTGGATAGCCTTCCGCCGCTAGACGTTATCTTCGGATATTCCGAGGTTATGAAGGCGGTTCGTGAAAAGCTGACACGGGTCGCCAAAGTGAACGTCCCAGTCCTTATTCAAGGCGAAAGCGGCACAGGGAAGGACATTATCGCCAGGCTCGTGCATCGCCTCTCTCCCTGGAGTCTGGGACCGTTCGTCAAGGTCGCCTGTCCGGCTATCCCGGGCACACTACTGGAAAGCGAATTGTTTGGGTACGAGAAGGGAGCCTTCACGGGGGCATATTCGGCCAAGCCGGGACGGGTTGAGTCTGCCTACCGAGGCACGTTGTTCTTGGACGAAATTTCCGAGCTGGAGATTGGCCTGCAAGCCAAGTTGTTGCAACTATTGCAAGATAACACGTTTTGTCGCATTGGCGGACAGAAGGATATGCGGGTTGAGGTGCGCATTGTGTGCGCGACCAACCGCAATCTCCTGGTTGAAATTGAAAGCGGTACCTTCCGCGAAGATCTCTTCCACCGCATCAATGGCATGAGCATCCGGTTGCCAGCATTGAAAGAGAGGCCGGCAGACATACCTGTTATTACCGGGTATCTCCTGGAGGTTTACAACAGAAAGTTCAGCACCGCCGCACCGCCGCTTTCGCTACCGCTTCTGAACCGCCTGCAGCAGTGTGCCTGGCCGGGAAACATTCGGCAATTGGAGAATGTTGTTCGCCAATATGCCATCCTGGGTAGTGAGACGGAGCTTTTGGATTCGCTCGGTATGGAAACTGCAATGGCGCAGACTCTGAACATACCTGATGACGGTGTGGTCAATCTGAAGGAATTGACTGCGGAAGCAGTCCGCCAAGTTGAGGAGACTGTCATCCGTACAGTCTTGGCGAGGCACAATTCAAATCGTAAGGCCACGGCAGAGGCTCTAGGAATGAGCTACCGCACACTGCTGTACAAGCTTCGCGACATGAATATCCATTCCGCTCGGCGTGGTCAAACTGTTGACCCCAACGATGACCGGGAAGAACAGGGTGAGCCCGGCTGCGATGCAGAGGCGGATTGAATCTGCAGGCGCGGCTAATGGCGTCTTTGCCGTGCAACTCCGCTGAGCCAATCGAATTCTTAGCAGGATGGATGGCGCTACTGCGCAGTGTTCGCCGATGTGAACGCGCCAGGCCCACCTCTGAGGTCCACGAAAACTCCACGCACCAACAAAGATAGCTACCGGGGGTTTTGCTGCTGACAGCCGTCCTGCTTTAGAGGATAAACGTGGCCGGCAAAGACGGTGCTGTGCGGGCCCGTTGCACATGGTTTAGGAAAAGAATTGCCAATGTACTTGCCGCCGTCTGCAGTCGCCAGTAAGAGCGTGGAGTCTTTGTTGTGGAGTAAGACCAAGCATCATGCCTCCTGCATGCAAACGGGAAAACCAAAATCTTCCATTTTTAAGTGAACTTTGCTTCCGCGTTGGGGCAAAACATTTTCCCTCGGCGAGGCCGGTGCATGTCGCTGCGGGTAAGTGTCTCTGCGAAACTGCCCGGCAGAGAACGAAAAAAAACGCCGGAATTTCTATCGCGAATGGCGCTCTAGTTGCTGGTACAAGAGGAATAGCAGAACGGAGGTTGCCGGCGATACGCCGGTTTTATGCTACACGCACTTACCGTTGACATTGAGGACTACTTCCACACCGAAGCGATGTCGAGCGTTGTTCCGCGGGAGTCTTGGGGCTATATGCCCCTTCGGGTCGAAGACAGCACCCGCCGCCTGTTCGAGCTTTTTGCCAAGCACGATGTGCGGGCGACCGTGTTTTTTCTCGGGTGGGTTGCCGAACGCTGTCCTAGACTGGTTGCGGAAGCAGTAAGTTACGGTCATGAAATCGCCTGCCATAGCTACTGGCACCGCCCGGTGCACAGTCTGACTCCGAAAGAATTCCGCGAAGATACCAAACGAGCTCAAGCGGTGATTGAGGATGCCGCTGGACAGGCAATTTATGGCTACCGTGCGCCCAGTTTCTCCATCTTGCACGGTATGACTTGGGCTACGGATATCCTGGCCGATCTCGGATTTGTCTACGACTCCAGCGTCAATCCGATTCATCACGACCTGAACAGCAATCCCCATGCCCGGCGCACGCCTCATCGGATGGCATCTGGATTATTGGAGTTTCCGGTAAGCACATACCGATTTGGAAACTTAAATTTGCCTATGGGCGGCGGTGGATACCTGCGCGTGCTTCCGTCAATCTATTCGCGACTAGGCTTGCGGCAACTTGCGAGCACGGGCGAACGGCTAGTGATCTACATGCACCCATGGGAAATCGATCCCGAACAGCCAAGACTTGCCGCACCTCTGAGATCCCGTCTCCGCCAATACACTGGCTTGGCCGGTATGAAGCAGCGTATTGAACAGCTACTCATATCATATAAGTTCGGTAGTATTGATCGAACATTCAACATCGCACATCCCGCGATTATCAGAGTTGCATATTCATAAAGAAGAACAGCTCAGACGTGACCATTGGTCTCCTAGAGCCCAGAATTGGCAATGCCGCGCACATCGGTGGATCGCCGGGGGGCTTTGTAGGTTGGCCCGAAACCACGCGAAACCACGACGCGCTGATGCGTCTGAAGCATTGATGGCAAAGGCCCTGCAGCCCCAATCAGAAGTTGCTTACAAGAGCGCTCTCAACGCGCTGCGATAAAACTGGCTTTCTTCCCAAACACCCGCCCAGCCGAATAAAATTGTTTTTGACGGTCAGACGGCCAACGGGTTGCAACAGATCTGAAGAAACAGTGTGCCAAGCCGGGATACATTAGTCGAGACGCTTCGCGTGTTGGTCGGGCGGGTAAATCCGACTTAACGTTTGCTTCGTCCAGAGCGCTTCTACTAGGAACAGCTCCAGTGATGCGGGTTCTCTATCAACATCGAACACAAGCGACATGCGCCGAAGGCGAGCACATTCGAGGCGTTGTTGCGGCTTTTCGTTCGCTGGGCCATCAGGTCGAGCTGGTAGAACCTCCCGCCGTACACTGCGAGATAGCCGCTGTCGAAACTCCAAAGACCAATCTGCCCCGACGCTTTGGCGTTCGCGACATCCTTGAGTGGGTCGCTGAGCACCTGCCCGAGGTGTTCTTCGAGCTGCTAGAACTGGGCTATAACATTTGGGAAGTGCCACGCTTGCTGTGGCGAATGCAGCGCTTCCGTCCGCAGCTGCTGTACGCGCGTTATAGCCTGTTTACTGTCGCGCCCGCCCTGACCGCGCGCCTGCGGCGAATTCCGCTCGTACTTGAGATCAATGACGCAAGCTTTATAGAACGCTCCCGTCCACTTGTGATGGGATGGCTGGCTCGGCGCATTGAACGATTCATTTTCCGGTGCGCTACCTTATGCGTCACCATTTCGCACCAATTCGCGGAAATGGCTTGCCGCAACTGTAGAATCGATCCCAAGAGAATCCTGGTATTGCCGAATGCGGTAACCCCCGAGCGGTTTGTGCCTGCCTCCCGTGCGTGTGCTTCGGAAGCAGTGGTTTTGGGGACGGTAGGCGCGTTTGTAGCTTGGCACGGCCTCGATTTTTTGGTCGATGCTGTCGCCCGCCTGCGCGCCGCCAACCCTGGACTTAAGGTGCTGTTCGTCGGAGATGGACCGATTCGGGCCGCCGTTGAGGCGCAGGCACGTCAATATGGCCTGGAGGATGTCATCGAGTTTACGGGATTTATTTCTCCTCCAGAGTTCCGGAATTCTTACAAAAAATGGATATTTGCGTCATCCCCGATTCGAACAGTCACGGCTCCCCTATGAAGCTGTTTGAGTACATGGCAATGGCAAAGGCAACGATTTCGCCACGATATTCGCCCATTGAGGAGGTAATCGAACACGGTAAGACTGGGATGCTATTTGCTCCACGCAATCTGGAAGACTTTTGCCGGCAGGCAGAAATACTGTTGGGCGACGAGGGGTTGCGCCGCAGACTGGGCCGGCGCGCGCGCGAAGTTGTGTTGGAGAAGCATACTTGGGAGGCCAATGTTCGCGGTATTCTGCGTGCACTTTTACCAACTGAGCACTTTAAAGACAACTGCGATCTGAATTCTAGATGGTCAAGATCTCATTCCAGATGACTGCGCGGCGGAGCAATGCTGGAGCGGGCTATAAATGCGGGTCATAACGTTCACGAGTTTGTTCCCCAACGCGAAACATCTGTCCTGGGGGATCTTCATCTTCCAGCGAATGGCTCATTTTGCGCATCGCGCGGGGAATAGCGTCGTAGTAGTTGCACCCGTGCCATATCTTCCGGCGTGGCTGACCACGTCGCGTTGGAAGGATTTCGCCGGTATCCGTCCCAGGAGCGAATCGGCGGTCTGGAGGTGTACCACCCACGCTATCTACTCGTACCGAAAGTTTCCATGCCGCTGACATGGCTTGCTGATGTTTCTTGGTTGCATTCGCCTGCTGGTTGCACTTCAACGGCAGTACCGTTTCGAGTGTATTGATGCCCACTACGTCTACCCGGACGGCTTCGCTGCGGCGCTGGCCAGCCGAGTGTTACGCCTGCCGCTGGTTGTTTCGGCGCGAGGCACGGATATGAACGTGTTTCCGTCGTTTCGGCTAATCCGGCCGATGATTCGCTGGACCCTCCGAAACGCGGCAGGCCGAATTGCCGTGTGCAATTCGCTGAAGCAGGCAATCATGAGGCTTGGTTTGTGTTCTGAAGACGTGCGGGTGATTGGCAATGGCGTGGACCTGGAGCGATTTAGCCCCGTTGACAGGGGTGCGGCGCGTCAACAGCTTCGAATTCCATGCGACGCCGAAATGGTGCTTTCGGTAGCTTCGCTGGTTCCGGTCAAGGGCTTTCAGTTCTTGATTCCCGCAATAGCACGGCTTGCGCCTGAACATCCGAAACTAAAGCTCTATATCGTCGGCGAGGGCCCGCTCCGGCCCGAGCTCCGAGAGCTTGGCCCAGAAAAGCGGGGTCGGGCCGATGGTGATTTTCGCCGGACTGAAGAGGAACGAGGAACTCAAGTTCTGGTACGGCGCCGCTAACGTTTGCTGCCCTCGCAAGTTCTCAAGAAGGCTGGCCGAATGTCTTGCTCGAATCGTTGGCTTGCGGCACCCCTGTCGTAGCAACGCGGGTATCGGGAATACCTGAGGTGATCAATGCACCGACCCTAGGCGTCTTGGTAGATCAGTCGTCGGACAGCCTTGCGGAAGCACTGAAAACCGCCTTAGATACACAATGGTGCCCTAAACTCATGGTGCAGTATGCCCGCAATCGCACTTGGGACGTGACCGCCAGAGAGGTGGAGGACTATTTGCACTTTCTGTTGACTCAGCCACGCAGTTAATACGACTACGGAATTTCGCAACACCGATTGGTTCGCGCGCGTACCGGAGGCTCGCTGTCGCCTTCCGATATAGGGCCGCATTGGTTCGCACGCCGGAAAGAGGCATTGTCGAATTGGTCGCAGTGGAAGGCGAACGAACACGGAAGCGTGGGCTAGCAGTTGGTCTTTTCGTTCTCGATCTGCTTCTCCCGTACTACCCTTTCCACGACGGTGCCGAGCGGGGCAAGAACGTGGTCCCAACGAAGTTCATGCTGAACACGTTCTGAGCGCATGCGTATGGCTGCGATTGCCTGAGAGTCGCTGAGAAGCCACACGACCTTGTCTGCAAACTCAGCAGTATCTTTGGCGATCACAATTACCTCGCGGAGAGAAGCGGGCAATCCTTCCGCCGGCGGCGGCGTGCATACCACGGGTAAACCCGCCGCGATGGATTCAAGTATCTTATTGTGGACTCCCTGCGAGATGCGAAACGGAGCTACGGCCAGTTCGGCGCCCCGAAGGTACGCCTCGACATTAGCTACGCCACCTGTGACGCAGACGCCGGGAAGTTGCGCGAGCCTTCTTACGTTACGCGTAGGATTCCTTCCCACGATGGCGAAATTCATTGCGGGATGGTGACGCCGAACTATGGGCATGATTTCCCGGCTGAAATAACTCACTGCATCAATGTTTGGAAGGTAATCCATCGTGCCAACGAACACTATGTATGGTTGTAGTGTTCGTACTTCAAGAGGTAGCTCTGAATTCCCGGCGACTGGGGTAACGCCATTCCCGATGGTCATCACCTTGGAATTAGACGGCCACAGGCGCTGCGCCTCTTTATCACTCACGGCAAGACAAGCGTCCGAAATGTTGACAATCTGCCGTTCGAACGCACTTAACTGGCGGGCCTCCCTCCTATAGACCCAGGACATTGGAAAGCTTGAACGTTTGGCATATTGGGCCCACTTGGCCGAGTCGGCATCGACGAAGTCCACAATGACGGGGCAGGGAGGCGAAGCAGGTAAATACTGAGCCATCGAAGAACAGTTGACAAAGATCAGGTCATAACTGCCGGCGGCAATGGCCGCCTCGATGTCGGCCCGCAATTCTCGCGAGGAAAAAAACGCGTTCGATAAGGGTTCGCGCTCGGCGAACGCAAGAGCGCAGGACTTTATGATCTCTGCTTTACTCAACTGGCGTACAGTGATCCGCCGGCAGAACGAGCGCAACTCTGCTGCACCATCCATTTCCGCACTGGTGCTGGCAAGGCAAAACAAATCGATTATATGTTGCCGCGCCAGATACTCTATCTCGTGAAAAGCACGAATCCGCTCGCCCTTATCTGGGGGGAACGGCATCCGATGCGCAAGGAACATGATATCCACTTGTGCCACTTGCCCCTTAACACAGATTGAACCGCGCTTCGAAATAAGACGTCAGAATTGCCGCCTCGGCTCGTGTGCGAATTGGCGGCTGAACACCTGCTCCAGTGCAGTCTCGCCGCAAAGTTGATACATTCCCGAAGCGAAATGTCTCCGCAGTGGTCTCGTAGATTTCGAGCACATTTCCACCATGCGGCACGGTTGCACGGATGTGGGCCATGCAGATATTGCTATACCGCATGTAGCCGCATTGCAAAGCGGCCGAAAAGCAAGCGATTCTTATTGCCAACGGCGTGGCGAACAAACTTTTCGAATACAAGTGCCTGCGTCGTTCCGAGTCTCCCCCGGGAAGCATGATAATTCGTCCGAAATAGAAGAAACTCAATAAAGCAGGCGGGCAACCAGTCATAATCAACTTGCAACTGCTCCGCCGCTTCACAAAATAGATCCCCGAAGAAACGGCTGTATTCCGAGTCGGAATAAAAGGTGTCGATAAACGAAGCGTGCTGATAGTTCAACCTGGTCTCCGGGTTGCAGCTTCTGGGACTGAGATATCCAATCGAAGTGAGAAAGCAAAAATGATCGTAGAGAGGCGGATAATACCCGCCCAACGTTGCCCAATCAATGAATTCAATGCGATTGGAGTCACAGGGCAAGAAAATATTGTTGCAGGTTAGGTCGCCGTGTTGAGTCCATCCGCTTCTGACGGTCTCGGTATCTTCGCGAAATAGACGAAGGTGACGCAGCTCTTCCTTCAGCGAAGGTTCCTTACTTAGAGCATCGGGTATCCGGTACGCGTCTGGACAGGTAGAAGCCGTCAAATGCAAATCTCTTAGCTCGACCGTGAGGTCCGTGATGGCCTGAAAAACACGGCGGAACTTGTTCCGCGCCTGAGCACTGGAGAAATACTTAGGCTGTCGTATCTGGGCTGACAGCTGTGCTCCACAAGCAGCCGTTTCCATGGTGTACACGATCTTGCCTAGGGTTATGGAGCCTAGAGGCTCCGGAACTGCCAGTTTCGCATTGCTCTGCCGCACCCGATGACTGTAAATCCTTTCCAAATTGGTGAATTCCGTCTGCACGACCGATGGGAGCCCTGGCCGCGCAGCCTCTGCCTTAACGATAACGGTACCCCGGACAGCTTTGGGGCCGCAGATCTGTAAGGTGTGCTTGCAATCGAAGGGGACCGTTTCGAGTCGGAACTCGATATCGTGGGCGGCGATTGAACTCGCGAATGGGAAATTTCGTTTCAGGCGGTCTCCTATCCAGGATCGCAAGCGGTCACAGTGTTGATTACTTTTGCGCGCAAAGATTACAAAGGCAGGTACTACGAAGCCGAATAGTCCAAGGCGCCCGAAAGCTCTCTTAAGGAGAAGTGCAGAGCCGCTGCCAGTTGACTGCAGGTGATCCAAGTCCGCCAAAAACTTCTGACGGATATCCTCGGTCGCTTCGACTGGAATGACATCCGACGGCTGATTGTAGCCGGGATTCGACCAACAGCATGTAGACTTCGCAAATCCAGAGTGTCGCAGCAGTTTCCGGTAGCCGCGTGCCGAGTACGTGTAGGTGCGGTACTGCTTGGGCTCATAGCTACGACAACTGGCTGTAAGGTTGTTTACCAAGCGCGTGTTCCAGCGGTTCAGGTACCAACCTGCTAGCCTTCGCGGCAGGATGCTGGTGTATGGGACCCCGGTGTGATCGTCAGGCTTACCACGCAAGAGATAGTATCCAAACCTATTCTCGATCCCGATAACCAACACACCTTCATCCTTGAGAATGCGTTGAACATTGGAAAGAAATATCCGCTGCGCTATATTGGGTTCATGGGCAAGGTCCCAATCTCCGATCCATTCGACAATGCCGTTACAAACGACCAAATCGAAAGACTTTTCTGAAAAGGGCAGTTCTAGGGCCGAGGCTTGGAAAAGGCGGACGTTCTCGATCCCCTCCTGGCGTAACCTCTCCTGAGTAAATTCCAGACGCTCGGTTACCGCATCGATCGAGTAGACCGTTTTTACCATGCGAGACAGAGCATGGGTAATCGCACCCCAGCCGCACCCAATATCAAGGGCAATTGAGTCGCAGTCTAGACCGAGCATTACCGTCCAGGCTGCGCACTGAGGATCCAGAACCGCGTTAACCAAATCCGGGTTCTTCAACTCAGATACGACTGGCCTCCTTCCATGAAGTGGATCGCGCCTTGTCCAACAGAGCGCCGGCCTTCGAACGGACGACGATCTCATGGCCGGCTTCGCCCCAGTAGTAGTCTTTGTCCGCAAAGAAGCGGGGAATGCCGCCAATTATCGGCCACCGGTGACCACAGGCCAGACATTTGCAATATTGATCTGAGATCAATGTTGCTTGACACCTCGGGCATCGGAGTGAAACCGGATAGCAAGTCGCGGCGACAGGTTGACCTTGTCTCACGTCCATCTCGTCATCACCATGATATTGTTGCACCGGGTTAAAGCCATTTGCTGCCTTTTTAGGAAGCTCTTCCGCAATTCTTATTCAGACTTGTCAGCGTTTGTTACGTGCACATGCAGTTCCAGAGCAGTTTCAGTAACGCCCCCGCTGGAGGAAGATGCAGGTTCGGTGTCAATTTGCGGTTTGCCAGCCTTGATGTTCCAAAGGTAAGCGAGGTCATCTTGTCCAAGTACACCAAATTTCAACAAGCTGAGCACAAAAACGCCGAGTAACGCGGCTTTGCTCAGAATTCGCACCAAGAGAGCCCAATCGGCCGGAACTAGCAAACTCAAAAGCAGAATGACTGCCCCAGAAACCCAGACTTTGAGCAGCATTCCCAACTCACAGGATACAGCATAGTAACGCTGGCCGCACCGATAGTTTGCGACGGCAAAAAACGCGAATGCCAAAAAGGTAGAAAGTGCGCCCCCCCACATGCCCCAGGCTCGAATCACCACGAAGTTGGTAACCAGACACCCTAGAGCTGAGGCAACGCCGACTGCAGCCAATACGTGGGTCTTGCCTCTAATCAAAAGGCCGGCCTCGCTGAAACGGCCAATTCCCTGTGCTGCGTAGCCGAACGCAATCAGCGGCACGAGATAGGCTCCCGACAAGAATCTACGGTCTACCATTACTTGGAAGATCTCACGTATGAAGACACTGAGGATCAGAGCTGCCGAAATCAGCAGCGTGGAAAAAACCGTGAAAATTTTCGAAAATACGCGTTCTGCATCCGGCTTTTTGTCAATCTCATAGGCCCGTGGTTGCCAGATCATCAGAAACGGTTGAACAAGGAGAATGCTTACGATCATGCCAAATTTGTACGCAACCGCGTAAATCCCGACTTCAGACAACCCCCGGAAATGCTGCAGAAAAAAACGGTCGGAAAAATTTAGCGCAAATGCACTTACCAATGCGGGCGTGAGCGGGACGCCAAACCGGAGAAGCTTTTTCAACCGGCCAGCCGAGAAGTGTACTCCGACATCGCTTATCGTGAGATATATGAGTAGCGCTGCGATGATCCCGGAACCTAGAGCGCTGCCCCAAAAGGCCCCAACGACACCGATCTTCTTGAATGCAACAAGATAGATAGTAATTGCAGCGGTCAGGAGGAGTAACAACTGCGAAAGTGATACGTACAAGGCTGATCGCTGTCGCGCCTGGAGATAAACCCACCCTATATCAGCACTGAACGTGAATAACAGGGAGCTGGCCGCTAAGCGCACCAGCATTGTACCGTCAGGCGTGGACGGCAGCATGAGTCTGGAGATCTGAGGCGCTCCCCAGCAGAGCAGGCTGAAGGTAATGATGCCCACCGCCGTGATGAAGACGACGGCAGTGCTAACGGTCAACTTCTTCGAGTGCTCATCGTCATCCGAACAGTAGAATCTCATCACCGCTGTCGCCACACCCAAGCCGAGCAGCATGCCCAGGAGCGTGTTTGCCACGTTCAGCACTTCCAGCGCGCCAAAATCCGACTGCGAGAGGAAGTGCGTGTACAAGGGGATGAGCAAAAATGCCACACATTTACCAACAACCTGTCCAAAGCCGTAGACGGCGCCGTGCCGGAAAAGTTTGACGAGCTCTCCCAAAAGTTAAACTCCTTGAGTCCCGAACACCAAAGGCCAAGCCGGAAGGCGGCAAAACATGTGCGGGGGCGATTTGCAGCGGGTTCGGTTTAGTTGAGCCCGCCCGAGCTTGGCGACAGATACACCTGCTTCACGTCATCATGCCGGCGTGAGCTCCGTTTGCTATCATATAAAATATTATGCGAGGGCATCATTCCAAACGCCTTGGGCGAGCCGCTCGCGATGCGGTGTTGACATAACCACTTGCTGTTTGCCGAGAGCGATGGGACAATGCCAAAAGAACGGAGCTACGCGCCGTCAGTTCGTCAGTTACTATCCGTGCCGCCGCAAAATTGCCGTTCTCATTCCAGTGTCCGCGATTTGGTTGCGTGTTAAAGAAACCACGCAGTGACAATTGATTTCGTTCAGCGAATTCCAGCAGCCGCGGTTCCATTCGTATGAACGGAATACCCTCCCGCTTTGCAAAAGTCTGAAAACGGTCTTCCGCATAAGTCATGCGGCCATAGCTATGTGAATTTAGAAACGCGGCACGCTCAGCCGCGTTTGGATTGTCTTGGATTTCCGTGCCGACAGTTGCAAGCCAGAACTCGGCTCCGTGCCGGTGCGCATCTTCGATCATCAATTTCAGCAACCCCTCCGCTATGTTCCAGGCCTGTTCGACCTCGGGGTTGGAAGGAGGAAGGAACCAGGCGTCCATCGGATTGAACCGATTTTTGGGAATTGCAGCCTTAGCTGTCAGCTTCCGCAATTTCCCCATCTCCCGCGCCACACCGTCCTGGGTAGCTTTTCGCAGCAGCAGCAGCAATCGGTAGCGGTTCATTAAGTTGGCGATTACTCCGTGCCGTCGGCGAGCATCAGGAGAGGCGTCCTCCGGGGGGCGATTCTGCGGATCAGGCACGATCTGCCCATCGCGAATCACGTAATATGGGATCGGCGAAGTAGAGGTGTTGAGACGTCGGCTGCAGGTCGTCACCGATATTGGGCTTACGAATACCATGATCACTTTGGGCTTGAACGTCCAAACCCGCTCCCGCATGATCGCGTAATACTGCGCCAAGGTGACGCCGCCGGTGGCAAAATTCAGCACCTCAAAAGATTTGCCGGTGTCCACAAATTGGTCGTTCAACCGCCGCTCGACCAACTGCGCCATTGTCTTTTCCAAGGGAACCTGCATCGCAACCACAAAGGAATCGCCGAGCATGGCAATTCGAGTCGCACCCAGAGTTGGGGTGAGCGTCCGTTCACGGTCACGCATTCCGTAGCTGTTGATGCGAACAAAATTTTCGCCTTCTTTGACTTCCCATCCCTCCGCATTCGGCCGATACGTCGAATAAATAACCGGATCGCTTTCGTAGAACGAGTAATCGTAGCGCACACCAGCAAGGCGCATTCCCATCTCAAAGATTGCAATGATGGCGATCACCGACAGAACCGTTATGAAAAAGTCTCTAAAAAAACGCATAGACGAAAGGATTCGCTTCTGTTTGCCGGGCGAGGAGTAGAAGGACAACAAACGCGCACGTCGTTCCCATGCACGCGCACGCCGCCCACCGCACCGCCCGTGGTGCTGAATCGGGCAGTCGCAGACCCCAATGTCTCCGGACGTAGTCGATTAATTCGGTCAAGATAAAGGCCGGAATCGCAACCCAAGCATAGTGGTTCGGAGGCGCCGTGAGTGCGGCGAGCGCAGCAGGCGCGTGAGCCAAGCCGGCTGCCGCCCCACTGAGCAGTCCCGCCGCATCACGAAGTGACGGCGCACGGAAAAATATGTCGCCCAACGACACGAGCGTGTACGTCACGGCGGGTCCCAGAATTCTGGTAACCACCAGCACAACAGGCCGGCGTTTGTAAAGCTGCTTCCGCCACTGTATCGTCAGGGCATCCACGGTAAGAAAAACGCCATGCAATATTCCAAAAGCCAGGAACGCAGCAGTAAAACCATGCCAAATGCCGATCAGTACCATATTTGTCATTACGCTCAGCGCAAGGCCATAGCTCCCCCAGTTGCGAGTAGCCATGCGCAACGGCATGAAGACGTAATCGCGCAGCCAGTTTGTCAGCGTCATGTGCCAGCGACGCCAGAACTCGCTAATATTGGCCGAGGAGAACGGGGCATCAAAGTTCTCCGGCGACTCTATACCAAAAAGTAACCCAATGCCGATTGCAATATCAGTTAAGCCCGAAAAATCAGCATAGAGCTGTACTGGATAGGCATAACACGAGATCAGATTAGGTATAGCGGAGGCAGAGTGCAGGTGCTGATAGCCGTAATCGACCAACAGAGCAAGGTTGTCCGCAACGAGGGCCTTTTTGAATAAACCAAGCATGATGCGTGCTAAGCCTTCCAATACCCTCGGCTTGCTCTGCTCATGTACTTGCGGCAAAAATGACGAGGCGCGCTGGATCGGCCCGGCGATCATGTGCGGGAAGAATGCTACGTAAGCTGCGAATGGAACAAAACTGCGTTCCGCTTCGAGATTGCCCCAGTAAACGTCCAATACATAACTGATCAGACGGAACGTGTAATATGAGATTCCCAGTGGGATCAGCACGCCCCCACCAACATGCAGAAAAGTCCTTGCCTTGAAGAATGCCAAGTAGAGAACGAACGAGATTACAAGCCCCACCATCAGCCGCGAAGCGCTCTCCTGGCCTCGCAAGTTTTCAAGTTGGATCCCGACCACGTACGCCAACAAAGTTGTTCCAAACAGGGCGACTGCCATCCACGCATCCCACGTGCAATAAAAAAGATACGAAGCTGTCAGAATGAAAGCCGTTCGCCAGCGTCGTGGGCATACACGAAAGAGCACAACCGTAAGCACGAGGAAGAGGGCAAACTCGAACGACGCGAATTGCATGGTCGGAGGCCCCCTAGTTTGATTTCTTCGTGATCAGGTCCATCAATTCGCCAACATTTTTCAAGCGGGTGACTTCCCCGGTAGTGAAGCGAATCTTGAACTGCTTCTCGATCGCCACGATCAGGTTGATATGGGTAAGCGAATCCCAACCGGGAACATCGTCGGCTGTTGTCGCCCTAGTAACCTGTAGGCCTGGATCGTCGAAGATAAACTGGAATGTTTCGGTCAGACGCTCGTGAATGCCGTCGTTCATTGCACTGCTCCTAAATCGCAGCCGCTTGAGTCCTAGCCGTCTCAGGAATTATAAACACTTGCCGAGGACAGTACTCGGCAACGTTCAACACCCAGTCAATTCGGCCATCCGAGTGCTCGACTCTGCGCTCGAACCCGAAGCGCGCATAAAACTCTTTTACCATCCCGTTTTTCGACGTTGGAATATAGGAAGCGGCAACCGTGGACAGGCCTGAGCGTTTAGCTTCCTCCAACAGGTGATTCATCAAATATTCCTCGACTCCACGAGTCAGTACCCGGCAACTCATTAACCAATCAGTGATGTTGAGTACCCCAGCCGCGCGATCCGGTCGAGCAATGACGATCGAGATTAGGCCGTGATCGCCAAAGCGGTCGCGAAGCTTGGCGAACAGCGGAAGACATGCCTCAACGTCGGTCATCATGGCCTCGCATTGTGCTTGATTGTACCGCTGTGTCGTAAGATTGAATTGGTTGCTCCGCTGCATCAGTTGCGTGATGCGCCCCAGCTGCTCCGGCACGAAGCGGCTTACCTCGATCGTCATTCCAAGTGACTGGAGGAATTCTTCAAAGCTGGAAGCCGTGGTCTCCCAGACTTTGCGCTGTGCTTCTTGTCGGTAGAGGTCGGCCCGCTGTGTATCCTCGGCTGAAAAAGACGTGGTCTCAAACAGGTTCAGTTCGCATAATACTTTGACGTAATCTGCCGGATCTTCCGGCATTTCCGGCACGATTGCATCTGGAACAAGCGTACGAACCACATTGCGTTCGAATGGGTTGTCATCGACGAACACAATCGAATCCATACCGATGTTCAGCGTGTCGCGGATCTGCTTCAAGTTTTCCGCCTTGTTGCCCCAGTTCGCAACAAACACCGTGATGTCTTCTAACTTGAGTACCATTTCAGGGTTTTCCAGAAATGGTTTGATGGCATTCTCGTGTTCGTTCTTGCTACAAACCGCCAGCAAAATGCCGCGCTTCTTCAGCTCTTTCAGAAATGCTTGGAAACGATAAAATGGCTCGCCCTCGCCGTGCGCGCTGATCTGGATCCCGTGCGGGCCGTCGTCGCCAACAATGCCTCCCCAGATCGTATTATCAAGGTCGATAACGATGCATTTAACTGCGCGCCCTCGCATTGCGAGGCTGATATCAACAATGTTTTGGGCAACAACAGGCAAATAATCGGTTCCGCAAAACTGCTTGGCGATGCTCCACATCCGTTCGTCAAACCATGCCTTCCGCCCTATCCACGATGCGACCGCGTTCACGTCAAGAAAAAGTACATTATTGCGAGTCCGCGCTTCTGCAGCAATGGCCGCGTTCAACTGCAAAACAATCGACGAAAGGGATTCTTCGACCTTTTGGTCGTAATTGCCGAAAAAGCGCTCAAGCGGGACAGCAAAATTCGACTGGATGACCACTGTGTCGCTCTTTTGCTTCAGGGCATCCCATACTGCCAGGACTCGCTGCAATGCATGTTGTTGAAAAGCAGCGCCGGAACCGGCGCGCTGGTAATACCTGTCCCGGAGTGCTTGGACGGTGTTCAAAATAAGGATCACGTCGGGTTTGAACTTGTACAACCCGGAACTTGGATTTCGCGACTCCAGTTCGATCGCGTCGAACCCGCCTTCATAAAACACTGGATCAAGGTTTCCGCGGAGGTACAGTGCGCGAAGCATTGGGATGAATTGTTGCGTCGCGCAGTCGGCCAGTATGGCCACTCGGATTTCGGGTCTCCCAGTTGCTCCCTCAGACCTCTTCGCTTCCTTAAGCAGCTGAAAGTAATCAAGATCCCGATGCATTTTATTCACTCACCTCGGCCGAAGCATGCGATTGGAAGTAGAGCGACAATGCCCCCCATTGCTACCTATAGTTACCAGCAGTGCAACTCAACTGCCGAAACGTTGGCGAACAGGGATACCATCACAGAATGCTTCGAGGCAGATTTTCTAGGCGCTAGGGGGTCGATTTCCAGGCAGGCATGGACGTATCCGAAACACACCACTAAGCCAACCAGAGAGAAACCTATTGCACAACAATAAGAAAAGTTTTTCCGTTTTTCACTATTTCCAGGGCTTATCCCTTGCTTGGACGCTTCCGGCTAAACGCCCGAAAAGGTCAGCTAAGTTACGAACTTCGAACTGACCTCAAGCGATAGCAGATTCTGAGCTAAACTTCGGTGCTCATAAACTCGGAACTGCGAATGGCAGAGGCGCTATGGCTTCCTCCGGTTATCTGGGCGAAAAAGTCTACGATGAGAATCTCCCTGGCTAATCCGCTTGGCTAATCCCTCTCCCGCCCCGGGCCTCTCAAACTTCACCCGCCTGTCAACGAGCGCTTGGTTCCTGTACGTACCCCTGGCGCCAAAGCCGTCGCCACGTCTGTTTTGTTTGCACGCGATTGCTCGAAATCCGCAGTGCCAACCCCGACGTCTGCTGATCATCAGGGCTTATTCTCGCTCTGGAAACGGTCTGCTCGTTCGGAATAATTCTTCAGGTAGATCAATACCGCCTCGACCTGCTTCGACCAAGTACTCCCGGGATTCTTATAAAGCGGCTTATGATAGATCTTTTTGAGATCCTCCACCGTTAGTTTGGTTTCCAGAAACCGATTTAATTCATCTATAGTGGAAGCGGGATTGACTATCAACTGCTCGTAAGCGATCTTTTGATAAGGCAGATCATTTTCGTCAAAAAAATCGGTGATTGTTTTTTGCACACTTTCTTCGTATCGTCTGAACGATCCGAAGCTTCTGATCTGGCGTCGTAAAGTGGCTGAAACCCATCCCTGTACAACGCCACGCGTCAAAAGAATAAACCTACAGTCGCTCAGATCGAGAAAATTCTTCCAGAAGCGCATGGTGAGCCATAGGCGTGGATCTTTCCAGATCCATGGCCGATGGTCGTTGCATCGCAATACGAAAGAATCATAGACAGCGCTATCATTTTTGCCCACAAGAGCGCTGATGCGTTGCAATGCGTCGCGCGAGAACTCGACCACGTAGCTGCCGCTGTAACCGGCTTCCTGCAAAATCCGCAAATTGAGCTGAACCAACTCCTCGTTCTCGAAAGTGTCATAATCTACTTTCTTGTGGGTACTGTCGCCACTCCAATATCCTGCTCGACAGATGAGACCAGTTAAAACAGAGCTGCCGGTCAGCCCAGAGGTGAGGACAATGACGTTATGTGCCATGTTGAATCCCTTGCCGAGATTTCTACCGAAGTGCTTGCAAGTCGTTTGCCATCAATGGAAAGGGTCTGGTTGCTCTCCGGTGCCTTAGATGAACCCCCGCAAGTTTCGCCGGTAATGAACCGAATGCCACATTCTTAAACCTCTCGCCGTGCGAATTGATGTTTTGCTGCTTGAGTATTGAAGAAATCTTCCATTCCAGTAGAAAGAAATTTCCCACCGGCCTGAAGAGTGGATTTCTAGTCCGAAACAACGCATGTTGCGAGAATGCCGTGCAGGACGGGACCGAATCGTGCCTTTATGAATTAACCCCTCACTTCCCGTGATATCTAGAAGTTTTTGTCACAATTCAAAAGTGCAGGGAGTATAGAAATTTTACAATTATTTGTGTTTTAGGCCAAACAATTGCAGAAGCCATTCTGCTATGGCAATTTATTCTGAGAAGCCAATCGTCGAAATTCCGGTAGAGCAGTCCCAGGATACCCACAAAGGGTTTACTCTGTGGTTTACCGGTCTATCCGGAGCAGGTAAGAGCACGATTTCGCAACTGATTCAGCGGCGTTTACAGAGCCACGGCGCTAAGGTCGAACTTCTTGACGGAGATCTCGTTCGGACCCATCTTTCACGCGGACTTGGATTTAGCAAAGAAGATCGTGACGAAAACATCCGTCGTATCGGGTTCGTTTGCGATTTGCTATCGCGCAACGGCGTGATAGCCATTGGTGCGGCTATTTCACCGTATCGAGCTATTCGGGACGAACTGCGATCACGAATTAATAATTTCGTGGAAGTTTATGTTGAATGCCCGCTTCATGTTTTGGTGCAACGTGACGTCAAGGGACTTTACAAAAAGGCGCTGGCTGGAGAAATTCAGCATTTTACGGGAGTCTCGGACCCCTATGAACCACCACTTGCTGCCGATGTCATCGTCAACTCCAGCGATGAGACACCTGAGGAAAGTGCAGATAAAGTCTGGGCGACACTCCAAAGCCGTGGGCTAATCTCGTATGATTGATCTCCATACTCACACTTCTGCTTCCGACGGCACCACTTCGCCGGGTGGTTTGATTTCAGAGGCTGTCCGGGCAGGAATCCAGGTCATTGCCATCACTGACCACGATACATTCGCTGGTTACGATGCAGCAATTCACCCGGCACGTGAGGCCGGAATAGAACTCATCTGCGGGATTGAGCTTTCGACCAAGTTGAATGGTCAGTCGGTCCATTTGCTCGGGTATTTTTTTTTGCTGGATCGAATTGATACCTTGCGGCAATGGGTCCTTGATATGCAGGCCTCCCGTCACGACCGCAACGCCCGTTTAGTGAAACGTCTTCAACAACTGGGTATAGATATCACGTTAGAAGAAGTGCTAGCAATTGGGCGCGGGCTGCCTGGACGTCCACACTTCGCGCAGATCATGCTGAAGAAAGGTTATGTCACAACCCTCCAGCAGGCGTTTGATGAGTACCTCGACGAATCGGCAAGAGGGTACGTGCAGCGCAGTGAACCGCTGCTGGTCGAAGGGTTGCAAAAAATCCACGAAGCCGGCGGCATTACCTCGTTAGCTCATCCCTTTCGTCCACAAAGCGATCTGCCGCGAATACTGCCCACCCTTCGTGACGCTGGACTGGACGCGATTGAGGTGTGGCACAGCGATCATAGCACTCAGCAAATTGTTCTTTACCGTGAACTCGCCCAACGTCATGGACTCTTAATGACCGGAGGCTCAGACTACCATGGCGAAGCCAAACCAGGCATAAAGCTAGGTACAGGGCGCAACGGAAATGTCGCATTTCCTCCGGAAGCGTTGCAGCGCTTACGCCAAAGTGAAGCTCGCCTACGCGCCAATTGTGCGAGTGTTGCTCATCCTAGGGAAGGCTATGTGCGCGACCACGTGGCGTACCGAGACCAGCCCACGGGCACCCAGCTTCAGCAATCGTTCGCGCAGCATCCCGACTTGAGATCGTGCGCAAGGGGTACCAGCAGCCCGCAGACGCAACTCTTGCATCAGCACGCAAGCGGCGGCGGTCAGCAGCACCCGGAACTGGTTGGCCCAGAAACCGCTGCCACTGGTGCGGTCGATCTGTAAGTCGTGCAATTCCTTGATTCGATTTCGCTGCTTTGGCAATACACCTTTTCGTAAAGGAACTGCGGACTCTGTTTCATGTTGGTAATGACGAAGCGCGGATTATCTTTCGGCACCTTAGCCTCGGCCCGCACCACCCCGGCCTTGATGACATGCCGCGTTGGCGGGGCCAAGTTCGGGCCGCATGCCAGCCACAAATCACTCACTTCCAAGACCCGCGCCAAATACGGCACCCGTTCGTCGGCCGCAATCTGCCGAACCGCCGCCAGCTTAAACTCCTTGGAAAGCTTTCTCCGAAATGTCATCCCATTACTCCCCATTCCATGTGTTGGATGGGTTAACTGGCTGTCTCAAATTCGGGGTCCACTCCGTAAGTGCGCCGCCAGTTCCCGGTACAAGCGAACCTCCAAAGAGAAACCGCGCCAGTAACAACATGTTTGAGGTAAGATAGCTCTTGTCTTGAACAGAAATGATTCCACACGGAAGAAATACCCTCGTCCGATAACACAATCTACGGACATGGATCGGCCGCGGGGGAGTTGCGAGGTATCCATACCTTGTCACACAAGCATATTGCGTTTAGCATCAGGCCCGTATTGGTCGTTCTCGTCTGCGCAGGGATAACATGCTGGATGGGAATAACGCCTTTTTTACACTCAACTACTAGAAGCGTTGATCCATCGAAGTTGAGCGCAAAGAGGCCTGTAAACAATTCGGTCATTATTTACAATAAAGCCAGCACTGCACAAAACAGGGTTCCGGTTTCCGTGCCGCGGCTATTCGTGGAAGGTGAAATTGGGCAGTATGCGCAAGCGGTGATTGCGGGTACGCCGGTTCTGACGCAATGCGATGTCAAGAACCGCTGGCCGGACGGTTCCTTGAAATTTGCCATTGTCAGCTTCATCCTCCCCAGTCTGCCCGGGAGCGGCTCGGTCCAGGTCGCCTTCCAAAATCAGAGTACCGGCAACAATCGCGGCTATTTGGACCAGACCGGGATGTTGAATTCGGCGTACAATTTCGACGCTCAAATCGCACTCAGCGGCGCGGTCAGGCCGGCGCCCATTTCGGCGCGCGCCATGCTGACCGCCGGTAAGTTCAGTTACTGGTTACAAGGACCGATTGTCACCGCGGTTCGGGTCGCCGATGAGACAACGCGGGCGTATGACGTCAAAGTGGACGGGTTGAGCGGCAATCCGCTGCACCCGATGTTCGAAGCCTGGTTCTACCCGCAAAATCAATCGGTACAGCTCGGTCAAGCCATGGAGAATGCCTGGATCTCCAATTCCCAGGCCAACTCTACCCGCGATCAAAGCTATGCTTTCACCTTGTGCACCGGCTCCACCAACTGTGCCAGCACGGCGCCCAGTTATTGGTTCTCGCAGCCGACCTTCACCCACATTGCCTTTACCCGTTGGCACAAGACCAGTTGGATCGGCGCGGCTCCCAGTTATCGGATAGATTTCAACACACCCTATCTGGTCTCGACCGGAGCCATTCCGAATTACTACACGACGCTCAACGTGACCGCCGCGCTGAAGGCTTACCAGGCCGCCTGGAACAGCATGCCGGCCGCACAGAAATCGCTGACCGGAACCGATCCGTCCGGCCCGGGCTCGGGGATGATCGGGGACTACAAAAAGTACATGGACACCGCCGGGGCGGAGACCTGGATTGGGCCTCAGACCAGTTGGGAAACCCTGTACGTGCTGACCTTTGACGACACTATGCGCAACGAAATGCTGACTGATGCCGATCTGATGGGCTATTGGCCCTTCCATTTCCGCGAGGCCGACAGCTATGCGGGCAGCGGCAAATATTTCGACGCGCCGACAAACACCGTCGGCACGTTGGGGCGCGTGGTTTCTCTTAACGCCCGGCCACTAGTGGCGCTGCACGCTCCCATGGATCAATACACCAATTGCGGCGGCACTTGGACGCAAGATGCACCCGTACTGGGAGCCTACACGCAAGGCGACTGGTACGGCGGCAACAGTTTTGTGGCCGATCCCACGCATGCACCCGATATCGGCTATTTCCCCTACCTGTTTACCGGCCAGTTCTACTACTTGGAGGAGTTGCAATTTCAGGCCTCCGAACACATCGCCTATGGGACCGGTTGCAACGGCGCCAACTCTTATTGGCATCAGGGGGCGTTGGGTATCATGGCTTACGGCGGCGAGTATCGGGGCACGGCATGGGGCATCCGAACCTTGGCGCATGCCGCCTTCATCTCGCCCGATGGTACGCCGGAAAAGGTATATTTCAGTGATAAATTGAAGAACAATATCGCATACCTGGAGGCCGCGGTGGGCATAGCTACGCCCACCTACGCCAGCAGTAGTGCCGCCTTCCACTGGGGACGAAACACCTTCAAGTATTCCAATGCCAGTCATCCCTCGCCGCTGGGAACCCCGATGATCGGCAGTCCCGGATATGAAACAGTAGGCGATGTGCAGAACTGTGCCTCTGCCTCCGCCAATTTCCAGGAGAATTTTCTGATCGTCGGGTTAGCCATCGCGCGTGACGTCGGCTTTGCCACTGACCAGGTGCTCAAGGCCTTTGCCCACCGGCCGTTCAACATCGCTTTAAATCCCGTCGTCAATCACTTCCTCAACGGGGCGCCGGGAGGAGTACCTACGGTCGGCTATGTGAACTGCTTCAAATCGGCGGCGACCAACGACTGGATCCAAACCTGGAGCGACTACAACAACTACTACATACCACCCTTGCCCAAGGCGTACCAGGACGGCGGCGGGGAACACGATTATGGGCTAATTGCAATGGCCGCGGCAGCCATGTTGGCGCCATACACCGTCGATGGCTACTCAGGACAACAGGTCTACAATTTCCTGCAGCGGAACATTCCTTACGCTCAGATGGAGTTCACCAAGACGACGCCAAAATGGGCAATCCTGCCAAGCGGCTCTTCTTCTCCAACGCCGACTCCTTTGGCAATTACGATTTCTTCCCTACCCAGTGGCTCGGCAGGGACGACTTACACGGCAACGTTCTCGGCCACCGGTAATACCAGCCCGTACACTTGGTCGTTGTCTTCCGGCAGTCTACCGCCAGAGCTCTTGCTCAGCACCAACGGCGTCCTGTTCGGCACTACGACCACAGTCGGTACCAGCGCCTTCACCGTGCAGGTCACGGATGCGGCTTCCACGTCAGTCGTTCGGCATCACGCTCCAAACCGGTGGTGCGGATCCTACGCCGTTGCCGATTGCCACGTCCTCTCTGCCGTTGTTCGCGTTTGAGAGTTGATTCGGGAGCGAATAACCAGTGTGCAGACTAGCGATCCTAGAAGCGGTCTCATAAATGGTTAAGCAGCAGATGGAGACAAGCAAGGTGCACGAAGCCGAGAAAGTTGTCGATGTGGTATTCCCATCGCACGACCAGACGGCGAAACTTGTGCATCCAGGCAAACAGCCGTTCTACTTTCCAGCGCCTGCGATAACGGCGCAGCGGGCGACCGTCTTGGGTCTGGCTCCGGCGCTGCCGATTCGGGGCAATCAGTTCAATGCCGTATTGGTCGGCAAGCTTTTCGTCGAGCGCGTCCGAGTCGTACGCTTTGTCGCCGATGAGGCGGGCGGGGAGTTGGTTGAGGAAGCTTCCCCCAAGAACCTGTTCCACAAGCTGGCACTCGGCTGGCGAAGCGCTGTTGACAGATACGGCGAGAGGAAGACTGTTACTAGCGGCGATAGCGATGATTTTCGTGCCCTTGCCGCGCCGGGTGGGACCGACCGCGAGCCCCCTTTTTTGGCGCTGGCGAAGGTAGCGTCCACGAACGCCTCATCGAGGTTCAACTGTCCTCGCTCGTGCAGGTACCGTGCTAACCGTTGCAGCGCCTTCTCCAGCTTTCCGCCGCGCACCCACTGCTGGAATCGGCGATGGCAGGTCTGGAACGGCGGATATTTCTCGGGCATTTCGCGCCACTGGGCTCCGGTGCCCAGCACCCACAGTACGCCGTTCAGCACAGCCCGAGTATCGTGCCATGGACGGCCTCGGTTGTCGGCCCGTCGTGCCGGCCGCAAGATCGGCTCGATCAGTTGCCATTGTTCGTCCGTTAATTCCCAACGTCCCTGCATGGTGGGAACGGAGCATTCCAGAGCACACCCAGAGTGCCACGTTTCACGGCCAGCGGGGATTTATGAGACTGGTTCTAGCACTCCAACGCGCTGCGGCACTCCGCGAAGCTCCTGCCGGCAATAGCGAGAACGGGCGGCGGGGAACATGCTTCTCCAGTGCGGATCCAACGTGCTGACTTGACTTTCGCGCGCAACGAGAGCGGCGTCATTCCCCTCGTTGGTGAAGATCTTCTGTAACGACAGGCCCAACTGGTCTCCAGGTGATGCTTTTATTGAGCTTGTAATTGGAATATGTTCCTGCAAGCACAGCGAGAAACTGGCAAGTCAAGAGTTCAAAGATGTTCAGAGCAGTTCCAGAAAGCTTTGTCCGTATACTGGTTAGGGCCGAATACGCACCGCTCGTAATCATGATTCCCAGTAGCGCAATTATCAGATATGACACGTATCCGCCTGCGAAGGAAATCCCCTTGTGGGCACGATCGCGGAACGTCCAGACATTGTTAAGAATATAGTTGCTGATGGTCGCAACGAGGCATGCGCCTGCGGATGCTTTCCATCCTTTGACGTCTTGAAAATACACCAATGAAGCTAACGCTAGTAGGTTGACCAGAACCCCGCTGGCGCCGACGATACCGAATTGCAAAAACCGCACCGGCAGTATTGCACCAAGCCGAGATAGACGCCAGATCTGCTGCAGATACTCCCACACCACCTTGCTTGACAGCTTGGATTCACCGGCTACGCGTGCCTGGAAGGTGTACGGCACTTCCGCCACTTTCTCGGGTTGCATGCGCGCGCTGATTTCGAGTAGGATCTTGAAGCCTTGGCAATCGAGATTATCCCGTACCTGCAGAAAGTCATCTCGCCGCAGCATGAAATATCCAGACATCGGATCGCGCAATTTCACTCTTAGCAGCGATTGCGCCAACTTGGTGGCAAACTCCGATTCCAGCCGGCGAATAAGACCCCAATTGCCGGTTCCGCCGCCGTCCATGTACCGGCAACCAACAGCTAGTTCGGCACCCTGCTCGATTGCCTGAAGCAGATTTGGCAAAATTGCTGGATCGTGCTGTAGGTCGCAATCGATACAAGCCACGACGTCTCCCCGTGCCGCCGTGAAACCATGAACAACAGAGGCACTCAATCCACGATCTGCAGTTCGCCGCAACACACGAATCCTGGAATCATTTTCGGCAAGACGCTGTGCTTTTTCCCAAGTCAAGTCAGGAGAGTCGTCGTCCACAAAGACGATCTCGTAGTCTAGCCCCATCAAAGAGATACCGACCGCCGCCGCAAAACGCTCCACATTATCGGCCTCATTATACGTGGGCGTCACAATGCTAAGTTTCATGCCAAGTCCTCAGCCTAGCCTCAGCCAGTGTTGCAGGAAAACGCTTCACCCCCGACTGCGAGTGTATTGCAACTGAAGGACCACTCCGGCTTGCTTGGGCCGCAATTCGTTGTTCTCACATCAGCACTGCAAAAGGATCTGCAGCGGAAGGGCTACAACGCACATGTGTGGCTCTAAAAGCCTGCCTCACTCACCCTCTGTATGAAAACGTTTACATACGTTCGAGTCTCAGTTTTTCCTATTTCGTGGAGCCGCGCGAAATTTTCCGGTCGACTGATCGCGATGGCGCTTGAATTTGGCAGCGGAATTGCACTGGGGGATACTTGGTATATGGACCGCTTATCGAAGCTCTGTCGGAACGGAAGCAAGTCCTTGTGGACCTATCGAGGTGGACTTTGCCTTTTTGTGCTGGGACTCGCTACCGTGCTGCTATTTTTTGCTTCACCCCATGCGGGAGATTTCTGGTGGAGTGATGCTCCGCGACACGCCATGGACGGCGTGTTTTATCGCGATCTCCTGAGCGCTTTTCCCATTGGGGATCCAAAACAGTTCGCGATGGATTACTACCTGCGCTATCCGGCTCTGACCATTCTGTTTTACCCCCCCGGATTCGCTATTTTCGAGGCTCCGCTCTTTTGGATTTTTGGGGTTTCTCATACTGTTGCGCAATTGGCAGTGAGCCTTTTCTTGCTGGCGCTCGCGTGGGGCACATACTGTCTAGCCGTACGCTGGCTTGGTCGTCTAGGTGCCCTCGCTTTTGCGGTGCTTTTGATTGGCACACATGAAGTTGCATTCTGGGCGCGGCAAGTGATGCTCGAGATACCCGCATTTGCATTTCTCGTCTGGAGTTGCTACTTCTTTTTGCGGTATCTGAATGAGGGCAAACCTTCCAGGCTTTACGCCGCGATTGTGGTTGCTGTGGCCGGGTTGTACACGAAGCAAACGATCGTTTTTATCTTTTGTGCTTACCTCTTTGTCCTCGCGTGCACCAGGGGTAAACAACTCCTTCGCACGCGTGAGGTATGGATCGGAACTGCGCTATTCATCCTGACGGTCGCGCCGCTTGTAGCATTCACATTTATTTGGGGCCACCTCAATATCCAGCAAACAGCGGTCGGCGGTGCATGGCAGGGACAATCGCGGCTCAGCCTAGACGGATGGCTCTTCGTCGCCCGGCAATGGCCGATGCAGGTCGGGTGGCCGGTTCTGGTGCTCGCAGTGATTTATGCAGCGGGCGCGATCTGGCGGAAGGAATGGCGCCTTGAAACGGGACCGAAGCTGCTGATAATCGGCTGGCTGGTGAGCGCCTATGTAATGTTTTCGCTGATCGCAATCAAGGATACACGTCATTGCATCTTCACCGTCTTTGGGATCGTCCTGTTCGCAATCCTTACTATACTTCGTGGCCTACCGAGCAAGATTGCTCCGTACGCAGCGTTGCTATTCGCCTGCGTAATCTTTATGCATACGCTAGTTTCTAGCCCTATTCCATATGTTCAAGGGTATCGTACAGCTGCGCAGCAGGTATGCGCGATGGCGGCACCAAACAGCGTCATCCTGTTTTCGGGCAACCGTGATGGCTCATTCGTATTCAATGTGCGCGCCACTCCGGAATGCAAAGGAGCGACGGTGATACGCGCGGATAAGTTATTACTCCGAGTCGCTGTCGATCGAGAAATGTTCGGGGTCACCGAAGTCGGCATCACCGAGAGTGGTTTTCTCGCTATGCTGGGCCGCTATGGAGTTCGGTACGTGGTCGTGGAACCCGATTTTTGGACCGATCTGGAATCAATGCGAATGCTTGTCCGCAGTGTACATGGTAAACAGTTCAGGCTGGTGTCTACGATCCCGATCACTACGAATCTTCCGCATGGAGCTGAGAAATTACTACAAATTTTCGAAAACCTCGGTCCTATTGAAGACAAAAAAAGTTTCCTGCAGCTCGAGTTGCCGGTATCGGGCATTTCGATCAAAGGAAAAGTAGGGGGGCATTGAAGTAGCTTCCAGCATGGTCAGACCACCCGACAATTGTTCTAACAACGCGCAGCTTTGGCTGCGCTGAAGCGTGCAGTGCAGCCGTGCCTTTTCTAATTTCGAGGCACTCAGCAGGGCTAGCTACATCGGGAGGTCCCCCGGCTCTGCCGGGGAGGCAGCAGAAGTTTGACAGATCAGGGAGTCCATCCAGAAACTCCAAAACGTGAGCCGCCAAGCACACGAAGGGGAGAATCCGGATGGACGAGTATGAAAGCTTAAGTCACTCGAAATGGGAGTGCAAATACCCTGTGGTGTTTATCCCGAAGTGCCGCCGCAAAACGCTGTACGGGCAGTCGCGGCAGTATCTTGGGGAAGTGTTCCGAAAATTGGCCGAGCAAAAGGAAAGCCGAATCGAAGAGGGGCACCTGCTGCCGGACCACGTGCACATGATGATTTCGATTCCGCCGAAGTACGCGGTGGCGCAGGTGATTGGATTTATCAAAGGCAAGAATGCGATCCATCTGGCGCGAGTGTACGGCGAGCGGAAGAGAAACTTTGTCGGCGAGAATTTCTGGGCGCGAGGATATCTGGTGTCAACCGTGGGTCGCGATGAGAAAGTAATCCGCGAGTACATCCGGAAGCAGGAAGCGGAAGACAAGCGGTTAGACCAGATCAACCTCTGGCGCTGATTCGCCGCCGTTATGGCGGCTCAAATAACCGGGGCCGCGTTAGCGACCCCGCTCAGCCGCTTTGAGCGGCTCACACAATAAGGCCCCCGGCTCTGCCGGGGGATATTTACTCTTGCCCCCGGTCGAGTGCTGACGGGGTACCAGTCCCAGCCAAGCCGCAAACTCGCGGCCTTTGTGAAAGGCCGCTCCGTTGCCGATCCCAGCTACGGTTGCAGCTGCCACGAGCGACTCCACTCCCGCTATTTGCCGCAATCGCTGTCAGGCTGCATCCTCGGCAGAAATGCCGTTGATCTGGTCACTGACGACTTCGATGTCGCTTTGCAGTCGCTTCCACTCTCGCCAGAGATGATCGAGTAAGTTTCGCATGGGCGATGTCAGCTCCTGAGCGGCATCTTCGAGAATCGCTGGCATCTGATTGCGTAGCTTGGCTGGCCCTCGGGCGAAAGTGATGCCGCGTTCCGGCATAAATCCGCGAATCTAGTTGATAACGGCGGTGCGCCGCTGCACCAGGCGATCCCGCACACGGTGCAGCGCCTGGAGGTTAAGTTGATCGTCGGTCTTGATCGGCGAAGCGCATGTTGTGCCGGGTAACGGCTTCGGCGATCGCTTCGGCATCGAGGAAGTCATTCTTATTTGACTTTATGAACGGCTTCACGAACTGGCCCGGAATCAGACGCACATCGTGCCCTTGATCGCGGAGAGCGGCCCAAGGAAATGAGCTCCCGCACACGCCTCCATGCCGATCCGCGACTGTGGCAGGTTCGCGGTGTAAACCAGTAATTGCTTGCGCGAGAACTTCTTCCTGATGACTATCTTGCCATGCTCGTCGAGAGCGACCAGATGGAACGTGGTTTTGCCCAGATCGATGCAGATAGAAGCAATGTACATGAGATGCATCCTCCAGATGTGTATGCTGCTGCGTGATCATCTCACCTCGGGGCTGATCCGGGCGGCGGACGATCTCATTGGTTCTCTGCTTTCCACAGCTACTCAGGGCGGTTCACGTGCGAAGCTCCTGGCTCTGCTGCGGGTACTTACTGTGCTCGGTTCAAGCGGAGGATCCATGCCGGGGCGTTGTAGGTCGGCAGGTACATGAACACATCCGCCGCAGGAACATAGGCAAAGCGTCCGTAAACCTGATTGATCGATCCTTGCAAAGAGCCGTCTTGTGGATAGTCCGTTCCTTTCGTGGTGCCATAGCTGATGGCCAAGCATTTCTGCGGTCCTACTGAGCCGTATTGCCCGGCCGTGACCGTATTGCTGGCATCGGGATTGAACAAGTACACAGTGTTGCCTACGGCCGGGTAAACCAGGAAGAGTCCCCAGATTGGGTCATAAACGATGCTGGTGGAAGCGTTCTGCCACGCCGTACAGGAGGCGTCAAACGTCAAGTTGGAAATCTGGCTGGCGGTGAGAGTCTCGGCGCCGGTGGCAGTGATGCTGGAAATATTTACCAAGAGTGTGGTTCCGTCCGAGGCTTGTGAAAGCAGCAAGCGGCGTTTGGGATCCAATGCCAGGGTTTCTCCCAAGGTATAACTACCCAGCGCCGCACTACCGGCAATCTCGATGTAATCCGCAGTGGCTGGCCGATACTTGTAAATGCCTTGTGCCGAGAGGCTTTGTGTCGCTTCGTCGGCGACGAAGATGGTTTGCAACACGGAATCGTAAACCGTCGAGGTGACCTTCAAGAACTGGCCGGAGTTGCCGTTGTTGCTGCCGTTACTGTTCAGTACATGCCAAGCTGGGGTCACGCTGTCCGGGTTGGCCGGAGCACTGGTCACACTGCCCATATCTACCGCCCAGGTAAAGTATCCGGCTAGGCCGCGACAGGCGGCCAGGGCGCCGGTGCCGGCAGCCATCATCTGGTCAGTGAGGGGATTGTAGACTAGGGCGCCATAAGTATGGCGGGAATTGGGAGCGACTCCGGCGGGAATGGTGGTGGAGCCGGGAGCGATCTGGGCTCCGGGAATGGTCTCTACCTCGGCTCGACGTATATCGTCGTAGGCGGCTCCGCTGCAACTCATGGCTGTCCCGGTATTGGGGTCGGTGTAGGTGTTGAACGCGGCATACACGGGAGAATCGGTGGCCGGAGTTAAACGATTCCAGCTCGGCGTTCCAGTCAGAGTCACTTCATAGAGCTCGTTGCCGAAATAATCCTGATCGCCGCCGCCCCAGATGATCATGCGGTTGCGCTTGGTGTCGTAGGCAGCGCCGCTGTAGGCAAACACACCACCCGGGCAGCCGGAGTCGCCTGCGTTCATGCTGGCATTTGACGGACACTGGGAGGCGCGATTGCTGGGTTGGGTCTGTGCACCGGCGATAGTGGCATCGAGGTTGAACCAGCCGTAACCGGCAGGCAGGTTGAATACGCCGGCAGTTTGGACCGTAATGCTGAACGATGCGGTGACCGAAGTGGAAGCCGCATCCGTGACCTGCACGGTGAAGTTGCTGGTACCGACGGTGGTAGTAGTGCCGGACAGGACGCCGCTGGCACTGGGCGAGAGTCCTGGCGGCAGACTGCCGGAAGACAACGACCAGGTGTACGGGCTGGTACCGCCGGTGGCCGAGAACGTTGCCATGTAAGTCGCCCCTGCCACACCACTGGGCATGGAAGTCGTAGCAATCGCCAACGGCGTAGGAACCGCACCACTGGTCTGGACAGTAATGTTGAACGATGCGGTGATTGAAGTGGAAGCCGCATCCGTGACCTGCACGGTAAAGTTGCTGGTGCCGGCGGTGGTGGTAGTGCCGGACAGGACGCCGCTGGCACTGAGCGAGAGTCCTGGCGGCAGACTGCCGGAAGACAACGACCAGGTGTACGGGCTGGTACCACCCGTGGCCGCCAGGGTAACGCTGTAGCTAGTGCCGGCGACTCCTCCAGGCAGCGAGGTGGTTACAATCGCTAGCGCAGCCGCAGCAGCGGTGGAGGATCCACTCGTAGACGAACTACTGGTCGTGCTGCGCGGCCCGATGGAAAATCTCTGATCGCTAGAGTAATCATTGTCGTAATACGGGATATAGGCTTGGAACTGCTGCCACGCTTGAAAACCGCTACCAATGCTCAAGGTAATATCGGACATCATTGCCAAGTTCGCAAGCGCATAAGCCGTATAGCCATAGACGTTTTTTCCGGTCACCGAGTCTGTTCCTGCCCAAATGTAAGAAGTTTGATCTGCTGGATAAACGCTCCAGTTGTAATAATTGGAGAAGTCTGCCCAAGTCTGAATCCATGTTCCAGTAGTCGCGTTCTGATAGCAGTTTACCGCTCCTGGATTGGTGGCGACGTTTCCGCCATTGGCGTTGATGTAGTGATTTACCACTGGATTAAGAACAATGTTGAACGGACGTGCTGCCAACAGTTTGAGTATATTTGTGGAGTTAAAGCCCATCTCGCGTACTGTCTGGAGCGAGGTAGTTATAAATATCTCTTGGAAGGCGGCATCCGCTACACTGCAATTCGTGACCGCAAAACCTCCAGCAGTATTGTAGCCGGTCATAACGGGGGAAGCAAAGATGCCTAGCGGAGACGGGCTGCCGGCGGCGCTATCCGGCCATGTGTTCTTGCCAAAATTAAAGGCGTCGGTGGAGGTCGTATCGCCGTAGGTCGGACTTGGGACCCCCTGGCCACCTTCCAGCATCGATATGTTATTCTTTATGATCTGCGTGAAGTAGCCACTTTCGACTGTCGGCCCCAAAGCGGCTGCCCTTGCTATTGGGATAAGTCCCCAGGCAGTTCTCGGCTCTATCAGCACGCCGGGAAGCAGCCCTAAAGAACCTTGACGATAACTGTCTGTGGCTCCGCCGGAGCATCCCCGGTAGTATCCAGCCATTGCGCCGGCATCGAATAACATTTCTTCTAGGTAGTAATACTCACCTGTAAAGATGTATGGCAGATAAGGATAGTTGAAGTAGTGTGATGGATCAAAAGTAGCCGGGTATCCCGCGCTGCTCCAGGGACCATTGGTAAAAGTGCCGAGCAGGGCTATGTCATTGCCGACCGCGCAGCCGTCGTTGAACGATCCGCTATAAAACGGCTCTAATACTGAAGCGGTTGGACGGGAATAAACAGAGAACACCCTGCCCTCGGTTGTCGCGCCATTGCCGTCGAAGCTCTTGCCGCCACCGCTGCGCTCATCGGCTTCGCGCATGTGGAATGGGGTGTAGCCTAACAGATCGGCGTCGGTCAGCATCTCGGAGCGCATGGTGTCGTCGTAGGTCAGCAGATACATCGACTCCCATTTTGCCTGCGGGCCAATCCAGGGATGATCGCCTCCGGTGGTAGGAGTCCAGGACATATCCCCGAGGCCGGAGACGTTCCCGGCTATCGTTAGCTGCGCGCTTGGTAATGCAGTCCAGGCCGATTGCAGACCTCCGAGAGCCACGCTGGTGTTCGAAGGCTGCTGATAGTTTTGCGTGGCCTTGGAGGACGACACGTACTGCTGATTGAAGTCGATTCTGATTGCACCTAAGGGGTTGGCAATCCAATACGGCCCTTTGTGCCATCGGGTGAAAGCTATCTGGTCAAAGCTCGCCTGCGTGAACTGCGTTGTCGGGCTGGTGTTGCCGGTCGTTAGGGTAAAAGCGTAGGTCTGGTCACGCGCCGAGTTCGCTTGGGTATTACTGATCCAAGCGTTCTCCATCGTCGCCCAGACTTCGCAGGACTGCGTGCTCTGGTAGCACCAAACCTCGAACTGAGGGTGCAACGGGGTACCGCTGTTGGCGTCAACTTTGGTGTCATAGGCGCGGGCGGCGCTGCGGTCCTCCACAATCCACGCCGATACGATGGGGCCAGAAAGCCATGTTTTCCAGATTGCCCCGGCGTTGAGCATGGTGCGGGCGCTGATGCTGGAGAATGATGTGGACTGAATCTGGGCGTCGAAGTTGTAAGCGCCGGTGCTAATAACGGTTGCCGGAGTGAGAGCCCCGGAACTGGAGGGACAAGCAGCATTCTGAAAGCTGACCTGCGTTCCAGCCGTAGTGATGCTGGTCATTACGAAGCTGATTAGTCCAAAACGGAAAGACCCGTCCGGCCATGTGCTCTGTGTGTCCACTTGATATGAGCTTATGGCGGTTCCACCGATAACCGGCTGTGGGCAGCTGGCAATCTCCCCGTCCGCGAAGAATCGTGGAATGGTAATCGGCCTGTTTATTTGCGTTGAGCCTGTGTCAGAGTAGATCGTCACCGTGTTTGGGACTTCGCCACCGCCGGCGCCAGCACTCGAAACAGTGATGCTAAGCGGCCCAGTTGCAACGTTCGCTTCCGTATCAGTAGCTTGAACAGTGAAATTAATGGTCCCCGTCACCGTTGGTGTGCCCGAGATTACACCGCTCGTGGCCGCCAAAGTGAGGCCGCCAGGAAGCTGCCCGGACGCGATTGACCAAGTGTAGGCTGGAGTACCTCCAGTTGCTTGTAAAGTTGCGGAATAGAGTGTGCCATTAGTTCCGCTGGGCAGGCTGGTGCTGGTGATGGAAAGCGGGACGGGGGCTTGAGTGATAACTAGGCTCAGCGACTGCGTCGCCGTGTTGGCGGCGGCATCGCGAACCTGCACGGTAAAGCTGCTGGTCCCGCTGCCCGTGGCCGTGCCGGAAATCACACCGCTGCTGGCCAGCCCCAGTCCGGCCGGCACACCGCCCGACGACAAAGACCAAGTGTAAGGCGCGGTGCCCCCACTGGCCGTCAGAGTCGTGCTGTACGTGGCATTTTGCGTGCCCTCAGGCAGGGAAGAACTCGTGATGCTGAGAGCGTTGTTGACCGTCACCGCCACCGGCGCCGAGGTCGTCGTGTTGCCCGCCGTGTCCCGCGCCACCGCCGCTAATGCATGGTTGCCGTTGGCAACCGATAGGCTGTTCCAGGGTTGAGCGTACGGAGCCGATGTTACTTCCGCCCCCAACGGCGCCGAGTCCAGCATGAACTGCACACCCGTAACCGCAGCGTTAGCGCTCGCACTCGCCGAAACCGTCGTCGTCCCCGAAACTTTCGTCCCATTGCCCGGCGATGTCAGGCTCACCTCAAGCACGTCGATGCCCGTGCCCGTCATGGTCAGTGGCAGTGTGGTAGAGCCAACCTGAATTTTGAGCGTGGCCGAAGCCGCAGCGAGCGCAGTGGGAGTAAAGGTCACGCTGAAAGTACAGCTGCCATAGGTTACTACCGCAGCGCCGCAGGTGCCCACTGACACCGCAAACGGAGCAGCCAACGACGGAATCACCGGCGTAACCGTCGCGCCAGAATAGTTGTACAAGTACACGGTCTTCGCAGCCGAGGGTACGTTCAAGCCCTCGTTACCAAAAGCCAGTGAGGTCTGATTCAAGTACAGCGGCTGAACCCCCGTGCCCGTCATGGTCAGTGGCAGCGTGGTAGAGCCGACCTGAACTTTGAGCGTGGCCGAAGCCGCAGCGAGCGCAGTGGGAGTAAAGGTCACGCTGAAAGTACAGCTGCCATCGGTTGCTACCGCAGCGCCGCAGGTGCCCACTGAAGCTGCAAACGGAGCAGCCAACGACGGAATCACCGGCTTAACCGTCGCGCCAGAATAGTTGTACAAGTACACGGTCTTCGCAGCCGAGGGCACGTTCAAGCCCTCGTTACCAAAAGCCAGTGAGGTCTGATTCAAGTACAGCGGTTGAACCCCCGTGCCCGTCATGGTCAGTGGCAGCGTGGTAGAGCCGACCTGAACTTTGAGCGTGGCCGAAGCCGCAGCGAGCGCAGTGGGAGTAAAGGTCACGCTGAAAGTACAGCTGCCATAGGTTACTACCGCAGCGCCGCAGGTGCCCACTGACACCGCAAACGGAGCAGCCAACGACGGAATCACCGGCGTAATCGTCGCGCCAGAATAGTTGTACAAGTACACGGGTTTCGCAGCCAAGGGCACGTTCAAGCCCTCGTTACCAAAAGCCAGTGAGGTCTTATTCAAGTACAAAGGTTGAACCCCCGTGCCCGTCATGGTCAGTGGCAGCGTGGTAGAGCCGACCTGAACATTGAGCGTGGCCGAAGCCGCAGCGAGCGCAGTGGGAGTAAAGGTCACGCTGAAAGTACAGCTGCCATAGGTTACTACCGCAGCGCCGCAGGTGCCCACTGACACCGCAAACGGAGCAGCCAACGACGGAATCACCGGCGTAATCGTCGCGCCAGAATAGTTGTACAAGTACACGGGTTTCGCAGCCAAGGGCACGTTCAAGCCCTCGTTACCAAAAGCCAGTGAGGTCTTATTCAAGTACAAAGGTTGAACCCCCGTGCCCGTCATGGTCAGTGGCAGCGTGGTAGAGCCGACCTGAACATTGAGCGTGGCCGAAGCCACAGCGAGCGCAGTGGGAGTGAAGCTTACGGTGAAATAGCAGATGCTGTTGGTGGCTAGCGCAGTGCCGCAAGTGCCCACTGAAACTGCAAACGGAGCAGCCAACGACGGGATCACCGCCTTAACCGTTGCGCCAGAATAGTTGTACAAGTACACGGTCTTCGCAGTCGAGGGCACGTTCAAGCCCTCGTTACCAAAAGCCAGTGAGGTCTGATTCAAGTACAGCGGTTGAACCCCCGTGCCCGTCATGGTCAGTGGCAGTGTGGTGGAACCAACCTGAACTTTAAGCGTGGCCGAAGCCGCAGCGAGCGCAGTGGGAGTGAAGCTTACGGTGAAATGGCAGGTGCTGTTGGTGGCTAGCGCAGCGCCGCAAGTGCCCACTGAAACTGCAAACGGAGCCGCCAACGACGGAATCACCGGCTTAACCGTCACGCCAGAATAGTTGTACAAGTACACGGTCTTCGCAGTCGAGAGCACGTTCAAGCCCTCGTTACCAAAAGCCAGTGAGGTCTGATTCAAGTACAACGGCTGAACCCCCGTGCCCGTCATGATCAGTGGCAGCGTGGTAGAGCCAACCTGAACTTTAAGCGTGGCCGAAGCGGCAGCGAGCGTGGTGGGAGTAAAGGTCACGCTGAAAGTACAGCTGCCATAGGTTACTACCGCAGCGCCGCAGGTGCCCACTGACACCGCAAACGGCGCAGTCAACGACGGAATCACCGGCTTAACCGTCGCGCCAGAATAGTTGTACAAGTACAGGTTGCTCGCAGCCGAGGGCACGTTCAAGCCCTCGTTACCAAAAGCCAGTGAGGTCTGATTCAAGTACAACGGTTGAACCCCCGTGCCCGTCATGGTCAGTGGCAGCGTGGTAGAACCAACCTGAACTTTAAGCGTGGCCGAAGCCGCAGCGAGCGCAGTGGGGGTAAAGGTCACGCTGAAAGTACAACTGCCATTGGTTGCTACCGCAGCGCCGCAGGTGCCCACTGAAACAGCAAACGGAGCAGCCAACGACGGAATCACCGGCTTAACCGTTGCGCCAGAATAGTTGTGCAAGTTCACGGTCTTCGCTGGCGAAGTGGTGCCCACTCTCTCATTGCCGAAGGTCAGTGTGGTCACACTCAAGTAAGATGGCGTACAGCTTAGCGGTATCGGATTACCCAAAACACAAATGAATAAAACGCTCGATAGCAGTGTGAGTTTTACGCGCCATGAACCCAACTTTGACATGCATCGCCTCTACGGACTGTTTCCGTGCCACAACTACACAGATCGGTAGCACACGATGTCGAGATTAGGGCGGTGCACCCCTTTAGACAACTTACGAAAATCCAATGAACTAAAGTTTGGCGCGGGTCGGGATGAAGTAGCGAGCAGGCCAGTGCTCCTCTGGGAACGTGCTGGTTGTACTCTGGTTTTTGTTACTTAGCTTTTGCGAAAAGCTTGCAAAGGTATACCTATCGGGCGCAAGTGCCTGACCCTGGAAACACGATTTGAGCGTCCAAAGCTTGAGAGTTCTCAAACAATCTTGTTGCTGGAAGTGAAGGGAATTACTGTCGGCACGCATCTCTCCAGAGATGGAAGCTAGGTATTTTAACCTAATGCTTACAGGGCGCCACTTAGAGCCAGATCAGCGATCCTTTCCGCTACCCACCACTTATCAAGTGGTGCCATTTTGCAGGGCCCAGAAGCCTGGGAAATGAAGCCCGCCCGAAGATGAAGGTACAATCACTTCCGATTGGTTATATTTGGAGAAATTGTCCTCATCATTGCCTGATTTGGCGTAAAATTAGACTTTGCATACGGTTGCCCCGAGTGCTCCTAGGGTAAACGTCGCAGTCGATAGGGCGCGAGGTACACCTTTCATCTTACTGCTTGCGTTCCAGGCGTAAAATCCAGGCTGGTGCGTGGGCGTCAGGTAGATACAAGAACACGTCAGCATCGGGGACGTAAGCAAAGCGTCCATAGGTCGCCGAATACAACGTGCTGTGGCTACCCTGGTAGCTACCGTCGGTCGGATAGTCTCTCCCCTTCGTGCGTCCGTAGGAAATAGGTAAACACTTGCCAGGCGGAACTGTTCCATAACTGCCTGCTTCGACGGAGTTCTGCTCGTCCGGATTAAACAAGTAGAGAGTGCCACCAGCGCCCGGATAGACGGCAATCAACTCAAAAATCGGGTCATAGGCCATCGAGACCACAACGCTTCTGAAACCGCCGCCCCTTGCCCCATTACCACAGCTCGCATCATCAAAAGGTGGTCGCCGGACTTGCTTGTCAGGATCGAGTGTCTCCACGCCTGTTGCGGTGACCGAAGATATATCAAATATTTGAAATTCAGGTGGAATCCGGCCGTTACTCGAAATTACTTCGTGCTGCCAAGCCAGCAGTCGTCGCCGCTTCGGATCAAGGACTAGGCTTTCTCCTAAAGGGTGACTTCCGAGTGCAGCGGTTCCCGCTATTTTGATGTAATCCTTGGCACTCGTCCGATACTTATAGATGCCTTGGGTGGAGAGGCTCTGGGAAGCCTCGTCCGCTACAAACAAGGTGTGCAGTACTGGATCGTAAACCGCCGAGGTGACCTTCATGAATTGGCCCGCCCCGCCGTTCGGTGTGCCATTGCTGTTGAGGATATGCCAGCTTGGTGACACGGCGTCAGGATTGGCGGGAGCACTCGCTATGCTGCCCATGTCTAGAGCCCACGTAAAGTACCCTCCCACCCCCCGGCATGCAGCCATCGCGCCAGTCCCAGCCGAAATCATCTGATCGGAGTCGGGGAAGTAGACGAGCCCGCCATAAGTATGGCGAGAGTTTGGCATCACGCCTGCGGGTAGCACAGTCAACCCAGGGATTACTTGCCCTCCTGGAATGGTCTCAATCTGGGCACGGCGCATGGCATTGTATCCTGCTCCGCTACAATCCATCGCTGCACCCGTCTTCGGATCTCTGTATGTGCTAAAGCTAGAGTAAACGGGAGAGTCCGTGGCTCGCGTCAGACGCGTCCACTTCGGGGTGCCCGTAAGATTCACCTCGTAGATCTCGTTGCCGAAGTAATCCTGATCGCCACCGCCCCAGATGATCATGCGGTTGCGCTTGATGTCATAGACGGCACCGCTGTATGCGAACACACCAGAGGGGCAACCCTCGTACCCGGCGTTCAGCTTGGCGTTAGGAGGACACTGAGATACGCGGTTAGTTGGTTGCGTCTGCGCACCGGGAATGTTGTTATCCAGGTTGAACCAACCGTAGCCAATGGGCAATTTGAAGCCTATCGTATCGTGAACCCCGCTGTTCACGGATGACAGCGCCAGGTTTGCAGTTGCGTCGTTTACATGCAAATTGGTGCTACTGTCGGTGTTCGAAACTCCAGAGGTCATCGCAGTGGAGGTCTGCGCAGGCCTGGCTAAAAGACTATCGAATGCCAGAGCGTAGGTGTAAGAACTGGTTTCGCCCCCAGTCGCTGGCAGGTTGGCCGCGCAGGCTGAATACACCACAGTACCGGGCGGGCAAGTTGCCGCATTAATGGTCGACAGTCGCTGAAGAGGCATACAAGCAGTCCTCGTTGCGCCTCTCCCGACCACAAAAACCATGCACGCACACAGGAACAGAGCAGATAACAAAACTGCATTACTGGCGATAAATCGGTGACCTTGCGATGTGTTCATGACCGCGCACCATAACTAACTTTTCCAACTGCAGTCCAAAACAAGCGACTATAATCAGGCTGTGTTTTGCGGTTCCAGACCTACCGATTGTCTAGCGTCGGTTGAGTGCTTAACTTTTCAATGGCTCGGTTATTCCTACCTGGCTGTACTACCTAAGTCGCCGCCAGATGCATCAGCCCTTGCTTTCTCGTGCTGACCAGTGCCGTTTCTTCCTTTCTCAATTGAGATCTGCTGCGTTGTCCGTTGACGTGTAGCCACAGTCACCGATCCGTTAACAGGATTCCGATAAACAATGTAGACCGAATCGTCCGGGCCGATCGCTATCGTGTTGAATAGAATCTGTTCAGCCCCCGACGACGATACCACTTCCCTTACCCATTTCTGACCGTCGTAGTGAGCATATACTACCGCGCCCCCATCCTCGTAACTGATGTGGGGCAAATCGTGGCTATCCACAGCGATCGAGCTCCGGTATTCGTCGAAACTAACTCCCCGCGGCATCACCGTGGCAATCTTCTCAGTTGACCATTTATCCCCGTTTTGTCGTGCGAACCTCAGTTCGTCTGCACGAAAATAGACGATATAGGCTTCGCCCTTCGAATTCAAAGTGAGCGCGTTCCCCATGCCTACACCGCCGCTATCAACGGTCGTGAGATTCCATTGCTTGCCATCAAACACTGCGTACTTCAATTGTCCTTCGGCGTAAGCGCTGTAGGAAATATGTGGCAGACCACGGGAATCAAGCACGAGCTGGTTCCATTTACCGGTCGCTTTATCGAAATCAACAGTCTTCAGCAACCAGGCTCCATTCTTTAGAGCTGCGTACTTCAAATGTAGATAGAAATCTTCCGTGCCATCTCTTTCCTGATACCAGCTCAAGTGCGGATTTCCATCCAGCCCCATTGCAATTCCGCAGGCGTACCCGCCACCGGGGACGCCTACTTTTTCTACGTGCCATTTCCCGGCCGAATAGCTTGCATAGATCACGGGCGACGTGTAGCAGATCCTGGGATCACCATCAGGAGACACAACGATCCGGGTGAACGCACCTCCCCCATGCCCATAATACGGAACTCCGTGGGCAACATCCATAACGAACCAACGCGATGACCGCGAGGGCCGAAAAGCATATTTTATATCGCCAGTATCGAGGACATAACTTACGTGTAGATTTCCGTCTCTATCGACTGCTATCGATACTCCCCTTCCAGATTTGTTGACCGTCTCTGTGGTCCAGGCCGCATTCTCGCCAAAAGCAACGACCGCGAGAAACATTATTATAAGGAACCGTGCCAGCCCGTTTGTAATTCGGCTCAATGACATACGGAGGTACCTCCAAATCTTCTGTACGTGACTGCGATCTTCCCCGATGCGGCGTGCACTCGCGACCGTAAATCTAGAATGTCTTCGCGGCGCCCGAGCTTTCTTCCGGCGGAAGCGACTGCGTTGCCCGCATGTTCACAGCGACGGTTCGGGAGTAGACAATTGTTATGATCACGGCACAGGCAATCAGTTCGTAAAATAAGTCAAAATACGCCCTGCCCAGAAAGGCTCCTCCCACGAGGTATCCTACAAAGCCCACTTCAATAATATGGGAGTAGTTCGATACCCATTCGAGACCGGGCTGCCCTCTCGATCTCTTCCGGAGGCGCCGCAGCATATACCAACAGCTTCCCAGCAAGCTGAGAAAAAATGCCAGCCCGACGAACCCATGCTCAGCGAGAATCTGAAAGTAGATGCTGTGGGGGCCGTGAGTAGTCGCTTCGTGGAACTCTGGTTTAAATCTAGCAATTAGCTCTGGAGTAAAGCATGCAAATCCGCCACCCGTGATGGGATACGCTCTTGCAAGCCGCCAAGCGAAGTCCCAGGTATTGAGGCGCGAGATGGCAGACTGGTCCAGATCGCCATGAAGAAACTCGCCCATGCGGTTTTTCCACGCATCCGTCGTGAGGGTCACCAATCCGACAGCGATGATGCACAGCAGGAAGACCGCAAGTAACTTGCGTTGCGACTTGACCGCGATGACGCCGAGCACTGCTGCGAGTCCCAGCAACCCCCCTCGCGAATAACTCAGGACGACGCAGATGACGCTGGCGGCAAACAGGAACCGAAGTACGAAACGCATTTTTGCATTTCGTTCCTCATGTGCAAGGAAGAAAGGCATTGCGAGAGTCATGTTGAGAGCCAGTGCGAAATCGTTGTTATCGCCGATAAAAGACCCGGGTGTTCCATAAACGCGCCACTGACCCATTGTAACTATTCCCCAGATCGCTCCTTTCGCGGCGAGTAGTCCGAGAGAAAACGTCGTGACCAGAAGCAGCCATCTAAGCTTTTCTTTCGAGGTGACCAGCAAAACGGTCAAAAAAGACATCAACAAAATCTTGCTGACCTCCTCCAATTGCCGAAGACTTTCGGCCATATGCGGCGAAAATAGCTCAACCTGGGTCGCGTGCACATAGGTAACTCCGAACCAACCCCACAACAACAAGAACAACAGCATCTGCTTAGGCAAGAACCGCATGTTTGTCGCAGCAACGAATGTACCGAGTAGCGTCGCCACCGCAACAATTAGCGCGCTGGGTATCTGCGCAGCGAATCCCCAAGCAAGGCCTCCCGGAGTGATAATACTAATGAAAATCCATAGCAGAATGCCAAAGTAAGGCCGAAATAGGCAGATTGGAGCACCCGCGAAGACGATGGTTAGAAAGAAAGCATCGCGCATTTTTAATCCAGTGCGACGTTCGTCGCGTGAGAGCTTTCGCTGTGCAAAACTTTCGATACCTCAATACTTGCTCCGTTCTGCTGTCTCGGACAGGACAGCAACAGGAGTCGGGTAAGTTGGAAGGCGAACGTTTCAATCGTTTCGTCGCCTCCGGTCAACATGCGCCGCAATTCGAACGGAGATGACATTCGGTCGTTCGCTCCCCACTCCGTGGTCACGGCTGACCGGTAACCGAACCGCTGCAATTCCGCGGCAGTTCGGCCATAATCGGCTCGTTTGCCAAACGGAAACGCGAAGTGCCTGACCTGAGCCGCAAGCCTCCGTTCAATAAGTTCCTTCGATGCCGCTAGTTCATGTTCAAGATCGGCGGCGGGCAGGCGGCTTAGGACGCGGTGTGTCATGGAGTGCGACCCAAAGCTTACACCTGACGCATGCATTTCGCGTACCTGGTCCCAAGTCATCATCGACCCGCTTATCTCAGCCTCTGGGATCTTCACTTGCGTTTCCAGAAATTCACAGATTTCCCGGCGCCTCCAATCGGCGCAGCGCCGCAGGTAGCCAACTAGCATCGCAGCCGATTGTATTCTCGCCTGCGGTGAGTGCAGTTCAAGTTGACGAGGACGGTCTAGAAGAATATCCATTTTTTCAGCCGGATAATGTCTTAGCACGAGGAAAACCCGATCGTACCACTCGATCGCTCCTGTCTCGATGCATTTCGCTGCCAGGTAAACCGTTGCAGGTATGCCGTACTTCTTAAGGATCGGAAATGCCTCACTGTATGTGCCAAGATATCCGTCATCGAAAGTGACCGCAACTCCGGTACGTGTTCCGTCTGAACAGTGCAGGCCCTCCAACATGTCATCGATCGAGACTACAGGAAAGTTCGAACTGATAAACTGCATCTGCGCGTCAAACACTTCGGGTCTCATCTTGCAATACAGAGGCACGCCGTCTGTTCCAACCCGATGATAGCTAAGAATGACGAACTTAGGTCCTGTGCGCCTCCTCAACATGAATCCAGGCGATAAAGTCAGTTCATGTGTCCTGGCCAGTCTGCCGGCAATGAACATCGTTCCAGACTTAAGTAGAGCGTGTGCGGCTCTGTCTCGAATCTTTTTGGGCGAGCTTTTTTCGCCGTCCGATTCGACCAGTCGCGGCGGTCGCTCACTCAATCGCTTCCGCGCATTAAGAAAAAATGTGGGCACTAGGGGCTTAATTCTCTGTTTCGCAGCCTCAAGAATGGCAGGAAATTGTATATAGGAGAAACCGGCTTGTGTGCGAGGAGCAATGGCGAATCGCAGGCTTGTGTTGATGGTCGCAGCCCAATCCGTCTTATGTCTTCCTGTGCCGCCGAGGAAGTCGTACTTCGTTACGCCGGCGGCGATCAGGTCACGGATTACCGATGCGCGAAGGCTCAGACCCGGGGCGACGTGAGAACTTGCCGGGTCGAAGCCTTCCTGCAGGTGGAAGTACGTGCCGCCGTAAACAAAGCCAAACTGGTATGCCAGTGCAACATCCTGAATGCGCCAGCGGGTAAAATGCAACCAGCCTCGGCGCAACAGAGCGCGCGACAAGGTGCGGTAGAACTCGCGCTTCTCCGTCTTAGCGAAGACGCCGTTCTGATTGCGTATCTCCCACCGGCTCGCGTGCAGCGCAAACAATTCTTCAAGCCACTCGTCGAGCTGCGCCTCGCAGGTAACGGTTTCCAAGCCTCCGGGCCACTGATCCATATTGCGCAGAGCAGCGCGTATGGCGGTGCGGAAGCGCGGGCGCAGCATCCGCACGTAATCCTCCCAGCGATTGGGCAGCGTCAGTGCCGGACACGGCACCTCGTTTCGTGCAAAATAAAACCTGGTATTATCAAAGCGTTCAGACAGAAGGGCAACGGTGGCACTGCGCGAAGGAATTTCATTCAGTTGGGCAACGTCCCAACCATCCAAGCAGATGAGTTTCTCAAGAAGCTGCGACAGCGACTCCGGTTCGTACTCGCGATCAACAATAAAATCCAGGTAATCGGAATCATACGATCCGTCTCCGATGAACCGTAAGCGTCGCAACGAGCGGCCAAGGCAGCGATGTGATTCGATGTACAGAGGGGCAATCCCCTGGCAAAAACCATGGCGGTCGCGTCCTACCAGAACGCAGAGTTGTCTACCTCGCCCATAGCTGAACCACCATGACGAAATCCACTCCCAGGTCAGGAACACCGTGTTGGCGGTGCTGCGCTGAAGCAGAGCATTCCACTCGTCCCGCAACAGCTGGAGCTCGGATTCGTTCGTAATGATATCAATCTGCAAGAGCAAACCCTCGCATCGATGCTGCATTCTTGCGCCGCCACATTTCCAGCACTAGCAAGTACCAGACGATTTCGCCATAGAACGCGGTGTGCTCACGGCGATGCAGATCCACCAGCGTCTCCAGAAACTTGGGACGAAAGATTCCCCGTTGGCAGGTACCGCGGTCGCAAAGAACGTCTTTCATCAATGAATTCATCTTCTTGTCCTGGAGAAGCCACGAGGACAACGGGACTCCAAACCCATGTTTTTTCTTAAAGAGAACAGTGTCCGATAATATTCCTTGCATAGCTTTCTTGAAGATGTACCGCTTTTCAAAGCCCTTGAGCTTCAGGCGAGTTGGGATGCTTCCAGAAAATTCGGCAAGTCGATGGTCCAGCAACGGATAGCGCGCCTTGACGCCCGCAAGTTCCGCAGTCCCGGATACCTTCGGGATATCGTTGTCCGTTAGGGTCATCTTCACGTCCATATAGAGGAACCGATTCAACTCGCTTGCCGCAGGCGTACGGAAATGATCCTCGGCAATGCTCAACCATTCGTCTCGTGGCACTTGTTCAAGAAAAGCAGGTTCGAAAATTTCAACCGCATCGTTACTCAAGAAAAAACTGTAGGAAAAAATCCGAGCCGGATTCGGAATACTGGCACGCCGAATATAGCGCCGTGGAAGGCCAATAATTCTGTCTGTTTCCGGCAGCAGTCGCACGGCGGGCTCAAGAAGCCAGCGGCGCAACCATACTGGGATACACTGGTAAAGTTGAAACACTTTGTCCGTCGCGTAGCGCTCATTGCCGGCAAACAGTTCATCGCCGCCGTCGCCGCCTAGCAAGACGTCAACCCCATGCTCGCGTGCCAGCAACGCGCAATGGTACCCACCAATCGCTGAGGAGTTAGCGAAGGGCTCGTCGTAGTACTCGGCGATCTTAGGGATGACCTTCAGTGCATCGTCTGCGCTGAGTACCCTTTCAAAATGGCGCGTTTTGAATTGTGTCGCTGTAGTCCTGGCGAATCCGATCTCACTGTAGCGCGGATCCGCAAAATAGATTGAAAACGTGTTGACTGGATGTTGGCGTTCGTCGATAAAAGCTACTACGCTACTGCTGTCCGTTCCGCCGCTGAGATATGCGCCAGTTTTGTTCGCTGTACAGCCGTCCAGATGCCGATGTACGGCATGCCTAATGCGATCTCGAACTTCAGTGGCCCAATACCGTTCGGTGCGGCCCGAGGTTTCCTGATACCCCATATCCCAGTAGCGGTGCTCTCTGTGCTGCCCCGCCTTAAATTCGAGGAAATGCCCGGGGCGCAGCCGCTGTATCCCACGGAAGATCGACAGTGGAGCTGGAACAGTACTAAAGATTAAGTATTGCACAACGGCGGCGGGATTAACGTCCGGCATGGTTTCGCACGTTCTCGCAATGGCCGCCGGGCGGGAAGCGAACAAAATACGCTCACCCACCACACTCCAGTACAGGCTATTGATTCCAAAACGGTCAACTACGAGCGTGAGAGTTTGGTTTTCTTCGTTCCACAACGCCAGCGCAAATGCGCCGGACAAGAACTTCAGAAACTCCATCCCTGCAAATTTGTACGCCCAAGCTATCAGTTCCGTATTGCGAAGTTCGGCTGAATCAACGCCATGGCGGCTCACGAGAGCCTTCAGCTCGCTAGTGTCCACCAAGTCGGTATTAGCTGCAATGTGAACGCCAGGAACACTTGCCAATTCTTGCCCGGGCCAGCGGCGGGCGACTCCGAATGCAAACGAACGGCCAGCAACAACCTGAGGTTCCAGCTCGCCTGGTAGCACAAGCGAGGCCCTCATCGCCGCCGCTGACTCGCGGCCAATCGCAGCCCCTATCTCACAGACTCCACAAATGCCGCTCATATCACCTCAATTGTGAAATACCTGTCTCCATTTGCGGAACATCAGGACGGCCCACAGGTACGCCGAGCGATCAAAGCGCCCTGCCTGGTGTTCATCCCAGATCGTTTTCAAGTAAGTCTGGTTGAGAAACTCGTCTTGTCCGCCAAACAGATTCTCGTATGCCAAGTCACGCAGTTCCTTGCGAAACCATCGATTCAGCGGAATCGCAAAGCCCTGCTTCGGGCGATACAGAATTTCTTGCGGTAGAGTATCTTCCAACGCTTTCTTGAAGATGTATTTACCCGTCCGCCCACGCAATTTCAGCGACGATGGAATTGTCGCGACCAGCTCCATAAATTCATGATCTAGCAGTGGCGCGCGGACTTCCAGCGAAACTGCCATGCTAGCTCGATCGACCTTGGCGAGAATATCGTCGGTGAGGTAGGTCTTCATGTCCACGTACTGAATCCGGGAGAGCGGATCGTCCGTTCCGGCGCGATCATAGTGCTCCTGAAGAACGTTGATGGAGTCGTAATCCCGCAAGCTTTGGCGGAAATCTGATGAGAACAAACGCGGCTTCTCATCGGCCCGGAAGATTGAAACGGAGTTAAAGTACCCTTCCAGAGGACTTCGCGCAAGGCTCTGGAAGGTCGCTTTGGCTCGGAACACGCGGGGTGCCCAAGCAAGTGCAGGGTACACTTTTCCAAGTGGGCCAAAGACTATCCGGCGGAGCGAGGCAGGGAGAAAGGCGCGCATCTGGTTCTCGGTGCGATCGAATAGGTAACGCCGGTATCCGGCAAGGTTCTCGTCGCCACCATCCCCGCCCAAAGCGACAGTTACATGCTGCCGGGCCACATAAGATACGTAATAGGTGGGAATCGCCGAAGAATCGGCAAATGGCTCATCGTAGTGCCAAGCCAACTTATCTATGATCTCCAGTGCATTGGGCTGCACTAATTGCTCGTGATGGTCGGAGTGGAATCGCTGGGCAATCTGACGAGCAAAATCAGTCTCATTGTACTCTTGCTCATCGAAGCCGACCGAGCAAGTTGTAACGGGCATTGTCATCAGTTTGGCCATCATGGCAACAATGCTGGAGGAGTCTACGCCGCCGCTTAGAAAGGCACCCAACGGAACATCGCTCATCAGACGGATGCGCGTGGCCTCACAGAGCTTATGGCGCAAGAGACTCGCAGCATTCCTCTTCGCTGCGATTCTTCACCTGGCCGAAAGAGATATCCCAGTATTGCCGCTCCTCCAGTCCTCTGCGCGAAACGACGAGGTAGTGTCCCGGTCGAACCTTTCGGACATTGCGATAAATCGTTTTGGGTGCGGGCACATAGCCGAGAGAGAAATAATCGGAAACGGCCTCTGCATCAATAGCCGGCGAGAAACCGTCCGCCGCAAGCAATGCTTTAAGTTCGGAGCCGAACAGGATGCGTTTCTCGTCAGCCGCATAAAATAGCGGCTTTTTACCGACCCTATCACGGGCCAGCAGGAGCGTGCGATTTTTGCTGTCCCAGATGGCGATCGAGAACATGCCTCTCAACTTCGTAAAGCAGTCCTGGCCGTAGTCTTCATAAAGGTGAACGATCGCCTCCGTGTCCGACTTCGTCGCAAAGCGGTGGCCATGCGTGACGAGCTGCTGACGCAATTCAGGATAGTTATAGATTTCACCGTTCAGCAGCACCCAGATAGTTCCGTCTTCGTTGGAAAGGGGCTGATGACCACCGGCCAAATCGATGATTGATAACCGCCGATGTCCCAATCCAATACCCGGTCCGACGAACACACCTCCGTCATCCGGACCGCGGTGCCGCAAGGTCTCGTTCATTCGGTGAATAATGTCGCGGTCAATCGGCTCAGTTCGGTTGTATTCGAATAGGCCAGTAATTCCGCACATAACTGCTCCGTTCTTAATTTGTTAGTCGGCTTTGCGCGGCCAGTTCCAGATACAAAGATTGGTAACGTCTCAACATGCTCTCCAGGCCAAACTGCTCGACAACATGTTGCCGCGCCGCACGGCCAAACTGCATCAACATGGCGTTGTCCGTCGCAAGTTGGTAGATCCTGTCGGCCAGCTCAGGCACGTTGCGCGGCGCAAAAAGCCATCCATGGATGCCGTCAGACATTACTTCTGGATTCCCCCCGGCCCGCGTCGCCAGGACCGGCAATCCGGTCGCCATCGCTTCCAAGAGCGTGTTTGACATACCTTCGTGCAGCGACGGCAAAGCAAATACATCCATGGCATTTAGCAGTTCCGGAACTGCATCGCAGGCGCCGGCGAAAGAGACAGAGTTGGCAAGCAGCGAAGAAGATTGAGCCCGTTGCTGCAAGCGCGGCAACTCGGGACCATCTCCGACCAGAATGACTCGTAGATCGACGCCTTTTTCTAGGACAGCGATCGCCGCCTCCAGCAGAGTGCCGTAATCTTTGATTGGAACCATCCGGCCAACCGATCCCACGGTTATGCTGTTTCCCAACCCAAGCTTTGCTCGCCAGCGATGGCGAGCGGCCAGATCGGGGCAAAAGCGCTGAGTATCGACTCCGTTGTAAACGACGCGAATTTTCTCGGCTTTCGTCCACGTCTCGTGTGCGTGGAAGTTCCTCAGATCCTTTGTTACGGTGAAGACCGCATCTGCCACCCCGTACAGCAAACGTCGGAGAAGTCTTCGCCGTAGCGGCAATCCGTCGAGCATCTCGATTTCGTAGCCGTGCTCACTGTGGATTATGATCGGTACACCCGCCAGCTTTGCCGCTGCGACCGCTTCAATTGCGCCCCAGTTTCGAGAATGAACGATGTGTGGCCGGTACGCTCTCATCACGCGTACAAGCCACCATAACGGCAACTGTGCCGCAAGGCCCGTGCGTGGCGCAATCAGCAAGCCATCGCGAAGCGGGTTAATACAGCGGCACCTCCATCATCGCCCCGCAACACGCAAAGTCGATGCTGGAAGCGCTTTCGATCCAATCCGGTAACGATTTTGAGCACGCCGTGCTCCATCCCGCCGGTGCCCAATCGTGTGAATACATGCAGAATCCGCAGACACTCGCCTGGCGCTGGATCGATCCGTCGAGAAGCTTGCCGGAGCGACTGCGCAGTCCTATTCCTCGTGAGAGCGTCGTCTTCCACTGCCCGCGTCATCGGCGCCAGCGTAGAAGGCTGAGCAGTGGGCGTCATGGGAACCACCTCACGACGTGCGGACCAATGAGCATCGTGCTCCGAAGCGGGAGGTGCGACCATACGCGAGTGGCGTACTTAAATTTCGGATTGGCAGGCGAGAAATTTGGGACGGTGGTTCGCCGCACGAGAGAGACCTGATATGCTAGCGGCTCTGTCTGCATATCCCATTGACTCTTAAAGGCATATGCTCCCGTACCGACCTTGCTGCGGCCGAAATCAAATGTTTGCAACCCCTTCTCGACCGCAAACTTCATCAACTCCCAGTACATGAAATCGTTGGCTGCCAGTTTCCCAGCATTCGGCGCTGCACCCGCGTAGTATGGAAGTATCGTGTCGCGATCCAAAAAAGAAAATACTCCCGTAATTGGCCTGTCGCCCGCGTAGATCAACATTAGGTCTACCGTGTCTCGAAACGCTTCGATCATGTTTTCGAACAGCTTCAGCGGAAAGACCGGCGTTCCTAACCGCCGCATACTTATCGCAAAAAGTTCATAAAACGAGGGGAGTTGCTCCAGACCGTGATGAGCTACGAGGCCGGCTTTCTGTCCCTTGCGAATCATGTAGCGCGTGTCGCGCGGCAAGCGCTTGATGTTAGCGTCCATGTCCGCATGCAGAGTCGAGGTAAAAGTCACATAAAGCGACTTAGGATGAAATTCGGAATAGATAGGTCCGGTGCGATTGCGCAACTCGATAAAGTCAACTCGCCCCGCACGACCGATGCGTTGGATTTCTGCCAGCAACGCGTACGTCGACCCGTTATCTTCCGCACAGATGCCGCCATAAACGGCCAGCGGTACCGAGATGAGCGCCTTGCCAAGTATCCAGTTGGAAACCGCGAACACCGGAGCGACCCCGGTGATGCGATTCTCGCGCATGGCATACAAGTAGCACGCGCGATATGGGAACGTCCGTTCGACAGCTCTTTTCCAGGCGGATGTATGGAATATCGATCCAGAGCGTTGCCTCAGGACGAACTCATCCCACTGGTCGGAAACGCCGTTCTCGAATGGCAGTACGCTAATTCCAGATTCGGTTTGGGCGTCGCGGTTGCCATGTTCCTGGACGCTACTGTTGATCATTGCCCTGGTCCTTCCGCTGCAGGGCGGCACCCGCTCCCCTCAGAGTGGGCGTAACTTCGTATTCTTCAAATAGCCAAGTTTCGTCAACCGCCAAATAGGCAGCCAGAAGCTTCCGCTCCTTGGGAGTCGGCAAACGGTATCCGTGGATAATCTTGCTCAGAATTGCGTCCGCGATCCGCAACTCCTTCGCGATTGTGTTCTGCCGAATCCCCGATTTGAATATCTGTAACTTTAAATTCGGATACATAGGATCCCCTACACCGTGGCAACGGTTCTACCCCTTAGAGGGCTCCTCGTGCTTGGAATTGGACCATAGTTTGTGTCCTCCCTTGTGCTTCCGCGGGTCACGGTCCTGACCGTAGTAGTAATAGTAATAGCTGCCCGAGCGGTTAACGGCGTGTGAGGCATTGAAGATCGTACCTAGAAGCTTCTGCTTCTCTATTCTTTCCATAGCCTGTTCCAGGGTTTTGCGCGCGGTACGCAGCGCACGCAGGACCATTATGATCGCGTCGCAAGGGGCAGCGATCAGTTCAAGGTCCGTCAGCGATAACACAGGCGGGGTATCTATGACTACGACCTTGAAACATTCCGTCGCCCAGCCAATGAACTCCTTCCACTGAGACCCGGAAAATAACTCCGGTGCTGGTGCTTCCGGTTTTCCAGCCGGCAGAAGATATAAGTTGGGGATGTCGGAAACCGCGACCGCCTCCTCGAACCGAGCATTGCCGCTCAGTACTTCTGCCAACCCAGGTCCGCTGGGCGAACCCATCAAAGTGCTGAGACCGCCAGTACGTAGGTCGGCATCCACTAGCAAGACTTGTAGAGTCGAGATTTGGGTACAACATAGGCCAAAGTTCATGGACGTCAACGTCTTACCTTCATTTGGAACGGCGCTGGTTATGCAGAACGACCGCATGCCAGCTTTCGACTGTGCCTGCAAAACTCGGGTGCGTAGGCTCCGATACATCTCGGCTGCCGCTGATTTCGCTAGTTCGCTTTGCGGCAACAGAAGCTTCGGAGTGGGGGGAATAGTAACGCTGCGACAATTCTGAAGCCGACCGAGTTGTGCCGCAGGTGACGTGTCCTTGCGAATCTCTCCCAGCAAGCCAAGCATGTCCGTGCCACCGTTTCTCTTCTGCTCGGGTGGCTCTTCTCTGGCCTCGGCAATGGTTTTCACGAGCTCAGGGATATCGAACCCGGCCTTCTCCGCCTTGGGTGCCTGCTGCTTCGCCTCTTGCGTTTGACTGAAAAACTGGCTCATCGGTCGCCGCTCCTCTGAGAACCTGTCGCGCGGGATGCCGCGAGCGGGCTCAGTTGGTTGGTATTGGGCTGGGCCGAACTCGGGGTCTTTCCAATTTCCGGACGTCCGGCATGCCTATCGAGTTGGCGCCCCGGATCCAATCCCAGCGATGATGCCGCTTCGAAAACCATAATCGGAGTAATCATTTTTCTATTACTTTCAAAACCCAAAGATAGGGACGAATCGCATAACAAATTGACCAGCCGGGGCAAGCCGCCAGAAAGTTTGTGGATCAACCCAACTGACTCAGTCGGGAACGGGGAGCCCTGTTGCAGTCCGGCTACAAACAAACGCTCGGCGATGTAGGCGCGAGTTTCCGAACCGCTGAGTTGCCGCAATTGTGCTTTCACAGCCATTCGTTGATTCAGGGCGCGCAATCCAGGCCGAGCAAGCATTTCGTCCAATTCAGGTTGTCCGCACAAAACTACTTGCAAAAGTTTCTCGCCATAAGTGTCCACATTTCCGAGCAATCGAATTTCTTCTAGTATGTCAGTTGGAGCGAGTTGCGCTTCATCAATGACGATCACCGTTGTGGCGCCCCTGCGATAAGTTGCTAGCAGAAATTCGTGCAAGGCCTGTAAGCGGCGGGGCTTAGTTGCCTGGAGGCAATTAATTTCAAGCTCCTGTAGCAGATATTCGAGAAATTCATCGCGCGACAGAGTAGGGTTCACGATGAAGGCGGTGGCCAGCCGCTGGTCACCTGTGAGTTTGCGGGAAAAGATGGTGAACATAGCGTGAAGCAAAGTAGTTTTGCCCGTCCCCGCGTCCCCCGTCAGAACAAGAAAGCCCTGCCGTCGCACAATACCTTTCAGCAAGGAGACTAGGGCCTGTTTGTGGGTTTCGGCCAGATGCAGAAATTTTGGGTCTGGTGTTAGCCGAAATGGCTCTTCTTTCAAATTGTAAAAAGAGGTGTACATGATTAGATCATCCCCCCCCCAACCAGCCCAACCACCCAGCCCACGCCCACGGAACATACTACCGCTGCTGTCATCATGCCCGCTCGGCGAAGAAATATTAATCCTCGTTCCTTGGCAGTCCAGATAACCGGAATAACGGCAAGTACGGGCGTACCCGTAAGCCGCTTCAGATCCTTTTCATTGCGAATCGATTCATCGGCCGTTTCCATTACCACTGCTAACCCAAACCCGCCCAGGATACCGGCAAAGAACCCAATCACCAAAAGCAGTGGTCGGTTAGGAGCTGAAGGCTTGTCCGGGATGACCGCTGGATCTAAAATGACGAACCGTTCGCCCTTCTGCCGACTCTCCAATGCACTCGCCGTCTCGGCAGCCAATTTCTTGTCCAGCAAGCCGGTGTAATAGGTACGTACGGTGTCGTAATCGCGCATGAGGCTGGCCATCTTCTGTTCGAATATGGGCACGTTTTCGAGTTTTGCCATGTGCATGCGAAGTTGTGGCTGCAATTCGCTCTGGACGTCGTTTTCGTGCTGGATTACCTCATTCAGTTTCTCTATCTGGCTTTCGACAACAGGATTGTGCACTGTGCGCGCCGGTCCCCGAGTTGTTGGCTGACCAGGCCGCGACTTTTCAGCTTCTGCAGCTTCAGCGTTGAGCTTATTCAGTTCAGCTTGCAGCTTTCGCACATCAGGGTGGTCGGGTCCATATCGTTGACGCAACTGCGAGAGATTGCTCTCGATCCTCCCGATCTGTGCCTGATAGGGAGACGCACTCTCTGCATCCAAATCGATGGTTGTTGGGATCGTTGTCAGCAACGATTCGAGATACACCTTGTCCTGTTGCGCACGCTGCACTCTGTCCTGACTGGTCTGCAGCTGACCGCGCAAAGACTCGAGAGCCTGCAGATGGAATTGCTTGGATTCCGGCAAGTCCGCGATGTTGCGGCGCTTGATGTCGCTCAAAGTCTGTTCCTTCTCGTCCAGCGCTTTCTTGGTTTTTTCCAGTTCACTGCTCAGGAAGTCGGCTGTACCATACGATTGTTGTTCACGGACCTTGAGATTCTCGTCGATGAACATAGACGCGAGTTGATTTGCAACTTGGGCTGCAGTCGCCGGGTTCTTGTCCTGGAAGGAAATTCGGAATGCACTCTCTTGTCGGCCGCCTTGGTTAACTACCTCGACATTAATCAGCTTCTGCATGCGGGTAACAATGTCTTGAGCGCCCATGCGGGCCTTGAGTTCTGGATAGAGCTTCATGCTGTCGATCAGTTTTCGAAGCCGAGTCTCCGACATCACTTGTTGCTGAATCGTGGATAATCGGTCGGCTATGCTGCTCGTCTCGGTCGAACGAACATAGCTTTCGGGCACCTTTTGAGAGTTGACTAGAATCACCGTTTGCGCCATGTAGATCCTTGGGAGCCGAAAGGCAGCGACAGCAACGGCGACGAAGACAGATACGGCGGTTACAATGATCCACCACTTCCGCTGCTGACAGATTTCGACGTAGTCGCGAAAGTGGAGATCTACGGTCGGATCTGTCGCAGTCGTTATCGCAGGTCTGATGTCGTTCACGGTTACCTCACCTTGGGTCACTTGCGAGAAAAAATTGTTTTACGCTGATCTTCGTCGCAAGTGACCTGCCAAATCACAACCGAACTGCAAGATTGCTCTTAACTCTTAGCGGCTTATGGGTTACGTCCTGAAAGCACGAGACTCCATTCGAACGAATTGGAAAACCAACCACGCCCGGTGACCGCACTACGGGACAACAATCATGTCTCCGGCAGCCACTTCAAAGTCAGCTTTCACATTTCCCTTCAGCGCCTCTTTGTAGTTGAACGGCATTTTCAACGTTTTGCCATTGTTATTCCGGATAACATAAATACCCTTCGCTTTGGCGTATTGGGTTAATCCCCCGGCTTCGGCCAGCAATTCCATGACGCTTCGCTTGCCGTTCAATGGCATCGCACCGGGACGCGCAACCTGTCCTACCAAATACACCCTCCGGCTGCGGATTGCTTTCACCACGATGGTGACCTGAGGTTCGGTGACGAAAGGCTTGAGTTTTTCTGAAAGAAGATTGCCCAGTTCCAGAGTTGACAAGCCGACGACCTGCACGTCGTTTAGCAATGGAACCGTAATCACCCCATCGGGGCGAACCACCACCTGCACGGAAAGCTCCGGCTCATGCCAGACCGAGATCTGCAGCTCGTCTTCAACGCCGATCCGATAGGACTCATCAATTGCAGCCTCTGACGAAAGCTTCGCGGAAGGAGATGGAAGCGCGATTTGCGCTGACCGGGGGGCCTTATCCGTCGTTTTCTGTTGGGTTGAAGGCACTTGTTGGGCTCGTGCTGCCAAAAAACAGCTCAAAATCACGGTGACCACAACTGAAACTGTCCGGTAGCTCTTGAATCGAATCACGGAGATACCTCCTATGCCGGTCTTCCGCAATACAGGTTCCATTCCCCATTTCGTTGCAAACATTGCATTTCTAGACGGTTCGGGCGTATGGGCAAATAATAGCCGGACAGAGAAGAAATTTTTTACCGCAATAGGTGAAAACGATTTCATACATCGCCAGCATCCACCATCGCCCGGTGCTGCAAGCCGGAATTTAGTAGCAGAAAGACCCAACTGTCCAATCGGGATAACCGCGTTAGCACTTTGCAACTCGAGTGCCTGATCTTCGGTCTTCCTGCCCGGTTGAGCGAGGCGTACAGTCGTTCGGAAGAGTTTGAGTTTACTTCGCACCCCGCCCAGAGAGCAGTACTTTGAAGGTTTCAACCACGATAGCTAAGTCCAATAGCAGTGACATATGCTTGATGTAGAAGAGATCATGCTCCAATTTGGTCTCTGTTTCTTCCACGCTGGCGCCGTAGTGAAATTTCACCTGGGCCCATCCCGTAATGCCGGGCCGCAGGCTGTGTCTCTGGCCGTAATAGGGAATTTTTGTTTCAAGCATCCGGCAGAACGAGGGCTGCTCAGGGCGCGGACCGATTAGACTCATTTCTCCACGAAGCACATTGATGAACTGCGGCAACTCGTCTAAGCGGAACTTGCGAATGAATTTTCCCACTCGCGTGATTCGAGCGTCACTCTCGCTCGTCCACGCTGGCTGGTCGCCTGGCCGGGTCCGGCGCATCGAGCGGAACTTGAATATTTCAAAGGGTTTATTGTGTAATCCTAGGCGTGTCTGCCGGAACAGCACGGGCAGGCCGTCTTCCGCCCAAACAGCGAACCCAACTAACGCCATGATTGGCAGGCAGAGGACTAGCGCTGCCGCAGAGACTACAATGTCAGTGATCCGTTTGCAGGCCAAAACCCCTGACCGCTTCTGAAACCCGTCGGAGAGGATTAACCAGCTGGGGAATAGGTGGTCCAGGAGGATCTGGCCTGTAATCCGCTCATAACAATTGTGGGCGTCTTCGATCTTGATACCGGCAAATTTCATCCGTAACAACGCCTGAACCGGCATGCGGCCGCGCCGCTCAGATAATGAAAGCACCACCCGGTCTACCCGCTCGTTCTTAGCAACAGCTTCAACCTGCTCAACCAAACCGACTATCTTTGGAGTGAACGAGACGCCTTTGCGATCGCCGTGATTGCCCGTGGCGACCGCCATGACTTGTGTTGCGACCGACGCCGCAAGCTCCTGCCCGGACATACGAGTTGGAGCGATTGCCGCTGCGTTCATAGCTATCGCGCCTTGGATAACCTGTTCTGCGCCAACACCTTGGGCCGCAGCCCCGACCCTGATCGGACGAACATTCACCGCCGCATCCGCGGCCCACGCGCGACTTTCCTCCAAGAATCCAACGAGATGCAGGTTAAGCTCCGGGCGTGATACGATTTCCTCCGCGAGTCTCAGCCCGGCAGACCCCGTGCCCAAGATCACCACTCTCTCGCTTCGGCGCAGGAACGGGGCGCTTGCATCCATGAACAACCGCCAACCCAACACGCATACCACAACAATTGGAGCGGCGTTCGCAGCGACACCTCGGCCCAAGCTTAGATCCGGCTTCCAGAAATATAGCAGTGCCAGAAGAAGACATGCGGTCCCCAAAGCTTGCAGCAGACGTACAAAGAGCACACTGCGTCGGGCAACGATTTGTAAATCATAGAGGTCGTAGTAGTAGAGGCAACAAATGCATACGAGCACCACTAGGACAAACCGAATGAAAGCGTTCGGCGTCGACAGGGTCGTCGTGACCGCCGCATAGTCCATGAAATGCAGGATCGTCGCGAGGAAGAGACCGGCTGCGATGAGCAAGGCCTCCGACAGGATCAGCAGGAGCGTCAAACCAGGTACTTTTTGTCCACCAATTTTGAGCATGCTAGCCTAGTGATGGTAGGCGGCGCAGGAGTCGAACCTGCTCTCCCCCCAGTGTAGTTGAGGGACTCTACCGCTGAGCTATCCGCCTACACGTCGCCCGTTGACCACGTGCAAGTCACCTTCCAAATAGCGTTTACTCTTGACTTAATCTTCCTCTTCAAGCGAACAGGCTGGGCGTGTATTTCAAGAACGCCCAAAGGTGTGACAAAGCCTGGACGCCGAGTGAAGCTAGCGGTGCCGGTGGTCGGGATGAGGTTCACTACCGGTGTAAATGTGAATGGGTTTTGCCACGAAATAAGAAAATATTTTCCTTATCCCCCTCTGCGCAAATTCCTAATCCGAACCACTTCTGCAGAGTGCTTCTGGCAGAGAACTTGCTCCTGTCATCTGCTGGCGTCGTTTGAGATACTGCTTGGCGGCCGTCCAAGTAGGGCGGGTGGCGTTGTTACCATGCCGATTTCGCTCGAAGCTCAAGCCGCTTGCTGGAGGGCGGCACGGAATAATGCGATATGCAGATTGGGCGATCTGGATATTTCGAGCGAGAACAAAAAAATTGAAGATAAAACAAATGAGGAGTTCGAAGCCCGCCGTAGTAATTCTAAATATGTCCTATACGGGAGTTGCGATCGCCCGCAACCTTCGCCACCAGCACGTGCCTATTCTTGGGGTAACGGCTAAACGAGACATCTTCGGCAATCACACGCGGTGTGCGGAAGTGTTGTTTGCCCCCGACTCGGCTGAGGCTCCCGAAGAGCTAGCCAGCTTCCTGGTGCAACTGGCCAAACGGTTTTCCAGCAGACCGGTGCTTTTTGCTACGCGTGATCAGGATGTCTCCTTCATTGAGCACTTCCGTCAAGTTCTCGAACGGTTTTACTTGTTGCCAATTCCGGCACCGGGCGTGCTGAACCGCTTGTTGGACAAATGGGAGACCGCGTCGGCGGCGAAGGCTGCGGGTATTCCTGTACCGCAAACATATCGCCTTGGCGGCGCCGAGGAAGTACGGCATGCGCTGCTGCGCTTCCCCTGCGTGGTTAAGCCAATTAGTTCGCTGGAGTGGCGCGGTCAGCGCGAATGGATGCTGATAGGGCGGCGAAAGGCTTTCGCGGTCGAATCTTACGACGCACTGTTGTCGGAATATGCGACGATTGAGAAGGTGACGCCCGACATCCTGGTTCAAGAGCTTATTCCGGGGCCGGACTCAAATCTTTACACGTTTGGTTGCTATTTCGACCGGCATTCGCGCCTGAAAGGCAGCTTTTTCGGACGAAAGCTCCTTCAGTACCCGGCGGGTTTCGGTACAGGTTTCGTTGTCGAAAGCGCCGCTCCATCCATCGTGGGCGATTACTCCGTTCGCCTGCTGCAGTCAATCAAGTACTGCGGTGTCGCTGAGTGTGAGTTCAAACTTGACCCGCGCGACAACGAATTCAAGCTCATTGAGGTCAACGCCCGGCATTGGGACCAGCATGGCTTGAGCACTGCTTGTGGAGCAAATCTTTCAGAACTCGCATATCTAGACATGTGTCAAGAAGATGTCCGGGAACAGGTCGCAGTCGGTTGCGGGGTAAAGTGGATAGCTGAAGATTCGTTTCTGCAGATGGGCGCCGCGATGGTGCTGCAGAGGAATATCCGATTAGCCGACCTTCTTCGGACCGTGAGTGGTAAGCGGGTATATGGCCTATTTGACAGCGTCAACCCGGCTCCATTCGTTTTTTTCTTCGTCTGCTCCTTTCTCCCAAGCTGCCTGCGGAAGATCGCTACCATCATCCTTTCCTGTTTGCGTCGAGAGCGAAAAAGAAAAGAGGGAAGCCAATCGCGACGAAACACCACCGGAACCGGTTGCTGCAAGAAAAGCGGGTCGCGCCGACTCGGCTGCGGGCAACAGTGAGTGAACTGGTCGCGAGTCCAGCGTTCGGCACGCCGCTGGAAAAGTTGAAGAAAAGCCAGGTGAGTACGACGTGCGCGGCAAGTCGCGCCGCCGAGTTGAACTTGGGCACCCCGAGATTGTGCTTGGCCCCCCAGTGTGTCCCAGAAATCTTCAGAACCGCTCGCGCAACTTTTGGACCCAATGTTGAGGGCTTGTTTCCCAGAGCTTCGATAACAGCCGCGTCCAGCCCCCATTGGCGGTCAGCTTTGCCGTATAAGGATTCCGGGGAGAAGCCTGCTTCATGATTTCCTGTCCAGCGGCCAAGCGATCCAGCACTTGGGCGAACACCCGGAGTGCAAAATCAATTTCTTCGCGCTTAATTGTTAATGGCGGCAGCACTCGAATGGTAGGACTGGCCAAAGTATAAGTCACATGAACGCCGCTCTGCCGGCAGCCCAGCATAAAAAGATGCACCAGATCGCTCGGGGCCTCGCTGATCAAATCAAAGCCCAGCATCAATCCGAGGCCGCGGACCCGCTGCACTACGGGGTGTTTTTCTGACAAGGATTGCAAGCCGGTCTTGAAGTATTCGCCTTGTTCAACTGCCGCCTCAATCAGATTCTCGTCCTTCACGACATCAATCACCGCTGCCAAAGCTGCGGCCGCAACCGGGTCGGATTGATGACTGCTGAGATGGAATTTCCAATTTCTGGCTAGCCGATCTGCAACATCATCACTTACCACAACAGCGGAAACGGGAAACCCATTTCCAGCGCCTTTGGCCAAAACAAGCGCGTCGGGGACAATGCCGGAGTGCTCGATGCCAAACCATTTGCCGGTTCTCCCGAAACAGGTCTGAGCTTCGTCGGCAATGAACAGTGCACCTCTTTCCTGGCACCATTGCTTCAGCTTCCGCATATAGCCGGCTGGCGGGTAAAACATCCCACCGGCCGAGATCACGGGCTCCACGAGGACCGCCGCAAGGTCCTCCAGTTCGGGTGCGAGCATTTCTTCGATGTTGGAGAGGCAACTTCCCTCACAGAGGGAGTGCGGCTGGCGGAAGCACTCCAGGCAGCTTTCGGGCATTGGTATGCGCGCAAAGCCGGGCACGGCTACCGTGTTATCCGAAAACAGGCTGGAGCAGGCCTTTGTGCCGACTGAGGTGCCGTAATACCCACGCGAGAAACCCAGGACGGTTTGTTTTCCGGTCACATTCCGCGCCGCCCAGATGGCAAACTCATTTGCCTCGGTGCCCGTTGATAGCAGGATTGATTTTGACAGACCCGATGGCGCGACCTCGGCAATTTTAGCGCTCGCCTCCAGCACTGGCGGAGACAGGTACTGCGTACCGGTATGCAGGAGTTCGCGAGTTTGGGTGACGATGCGTTCAGTCACTTTCGGATGCTGATGACCGACCAATGTACAAAACATGCCGGAAGCGAGATCCAGAATGCGCTTGCCGTCGGCATCGCGCATCCAGCATCCTTCGGCCCCGACGATAATTTCGTCTGCATAAGGCATCATCATCAGCACATAGCGGCCCTGCCGAGACCAGAACTCGAGGTTTCGTCCATGCTGCTCTTTGCTGGCAAACTGGTCAGTCACTGAATCAGGCTCCTTGATCATGTTAGTTTACGCCGCCATTGCAGACAGCGGCCTGCGTAGTGCCAGACTCAGTATTCTCGTAGCGGCTTGCGTTCCAATGCTGGTTTCCATCCCATGTTGTGGCCTTCTCCTGAGTATGCGCCCCGAAATCTGAAATCTCGCGGCTGGTGATCGAAGTCCCGATCAAACTCAGGGAATTCTGCTAGCACCTCAGTGCTAATCGGTATCCCCTTCAACATCCCCATTTTGGGATACAGATCCAAGGTGCCCTTCTCAAGCCCAGGATCGCTCAGGTAGTGTCTGGCGGAAGCAAAAGCCCCGGTCACGTTGTCACGCTGCGCAGGGGCCACGATTGGAAATGCCGCAAAGACGGCGTTGCCAATTACCAATTGGGAAAACAGGGGCGATCCACCGCGTATGGAAACCCCGGTTCCGCTTGCAACGATTGTGTTAAAGAAAACATTGATCCGACGCGGCACATCATTATGGGGCTGTATCCATATTGCGTCACCTGTGGGATTCACGAAAAGATTGTTATAGAGCGCTACATTGCCTTCGCCTTGGAACAGCGGCTGTCCCGAGGGGTTATCGAGAAACAGATTTCCATATATAAGGTATATGTCGTCGGCCCCGGGGCCCTGTCTGGGGAAGTGCCCCACCAAAACATTGGGGCGAGCCATACTCCCGAATGAAGAGTTATGCTTTTTTGAGAACACATTGTCGCGAATGATGGTTCGGTTTGGCCCCTGCGGCAGTCCCGGAAGCGCGGGGCGCGAGATCTGGTGCTTGATCTCAATGTTGTAGCCCACCGTATCGACCACGAGGTTGTTCTCGATAATGCCGCGCACAAACGGAGCGTTACCATCGGAATTACCGAGATAGATGCCCGTCCCGGCACCGACGATCACGTTGTTGCGAATGACCCAATCCCAGGCGGGCGCTTTCGTGGAAATACCAACCACCTGCTGATCACTGCCGTGTCCCTTGATCGTAACGCCTTCGATCACTATGTGATGGGAGATGCCTTGGGCCTTAATCGCATCTCCACCTAGATTGCGTCCGTCCAGCAGCAGATTTCGAATAACGATATAACTGCAATCGGCAATGCGGACTGTATTGTACCCGGCTCTTCCGACCAATATCGCCGGAGTTCCGTCTTGCGGGCCGCTGATCGTAATCGGCTTACCGGGTTCGCCGTGCAACCGAAATAACGGGAGCCCTGGCACGTCGTTCGGATCGTTGTAAGTACCCGCCTCTAGCTGCAGTGTATCGCCCGGCCGCAGCTTCTTCAGCGACCCGAGATACGTCTTGGGATTGGCACGAATAATCTTTCCGTTCACAAGATCGCTCGTCAACGACAGCTCCTGGGCCACCATCGCTAAGGGGAGCCAACACGAACAGACAAGAACGCCTAATATCAGCGTGCAGAATGAGTTTAGCCCTGGGCTGAATCTTGACCAGCGCATTTTCGCCATAGCGGTCTGTAAGCCTAACAGAGTTCTCATACAAGTCGCCGGATTCTCTTCCACCCTGCCAAGAGCTTTTAGTCCCGAATCAGCAACTTCTGCGAATTCGGATAGTGCCGAATCAGCTTCTGCTCGGGGTTCCCGGTATCCAAAACAGCCCTGTCGAAAGGCCATCACGGCGTCCGACGAAGATACCGGGCCCAGTGCCGCTCTGCCTCTGCTGAGTATACGAGATCGACCACTTGAGACCGGACGATAACCGATATTGAACCCCGACGCTGCCGTACTTCGATTCGTTATTATTAGAACCGTTCGAACTATTGTCGTAGTAACCAGCTTGTAAGCTACCGTCAAGCGTACGCGTCAGGTGCTGCGTGTACGAGACGCCCACCTGGTCGGAAATGCCATTCGTCAGCACCGTCGTAAAGCTGCTTGCCCGGACGTAAGTAATCCCCAGGACCGCCCAGCGCAAGTCCTTGGTAAGCGAGGCTGAAGCGGTACCCGTCCAGAAATTGCCGCTGGATTGAGCCACCAAAACGGCGCCACCTTGCAGACTGGCATAAAAACGGCCAGGCAGCTGGCGTGCGTAGCTGAGTCCAAAATTGTGATAGAAATCATCCGACAATAGAGACGCAAATTGGGTATGTTGTATCGTGTAATATGCCCCAAGGGTTTGGCGCGGTGAAAATTGCCGGCTAACAGCAACGCTTCCGGTCGCCATGAGTCCTCGATTGCCCAAGGGAGTATCTGTCGAGTAGCTAAAGGTTGCGCTTGGAGTGAACGTTATAGTCGTCAGGGCATTTAGTTTATACGCGAAGGGCGCTTGCGCCGCGTTGCTGAGCCAGTTGCCCTGACGCAGCAAAAAGTCGCTCGAGGTCACGTACCCGGTTGCGGGGTTCGCTTGTACAGAAGGCTGCAGAAACTGCGATTGGTTTGACATGTAGTCGAAATAATCGCTGAGGTTTAGAGTTAGTCTGGGCGTGAGTTTGAAGAACGTGTCCAGCCCGCTGTGCTGGTTGGCGTATTGACCCTGCACTTCACCATCCACGACGACTAGCCCTGGTTGATACTGTATTGCGATCCTGCTTGATTGAAAGCGCTTATCAAACACCAGATTGGCATTGGCCATGGTGAACCATTGCGTAGATTGCGGTTCGCCCGGGTACCGAAACCAGTTTTCACCACCGGAAAGACTCACTTTGCCGAGGCGCACAGGACCGAGGCGAATGCCTCCCGGGCCGCTTTGAAGCAGCCTAGCGCCTCCCAAAACGTGGAATTGCTCCGCTTGGGGCAGTGAACTCACATCGTACTGGTCAAAATCGGTTCCACTAAGGGCCGGGCTCGGCTCCGTGCCTCCATTCTTTTGGCCATCAGAACCCTGCTTTGTGGCGTCGGGGCTTGAGTTTTGTTGCGCAGCGATCGTGCCGCAGAGCACGGCAACACAAATTAATGTCACAAAGCGTTTCATCTGGAACTCCTCGAACAATCTGTCTCGGTGGCAAAGACGGACGCACTTTAGTGAAGGCACGTTGGCTGCCAGCCGTTCGTTCCCGTTGAGTTTACAGCGAGTAGTTGAATTTTTGTTTAGGTAAGCGAAAGGCGCAGCCATTTCACCGTATTCCCAAACCCGGATTACCGTTAAGATCGGAATCCGACTCGGAAACTACCAAGCGCCCGCGAACAGGCGAGTGCAAAGAATCAGCAGAATCAAGTGTGGGCAAGGTGGAAGATAATTTCCGTTAATGGAAAGCCGTTTCACACATTCGGCAGCGAGATTAGTGAAGCCCGATGCACTCCGATTCTCGAGCCTATGCGGGGCAATACGCGCACAAACGGTTTGCCTTTCTTTCCCGCTCTTCATGTTCGGATGATGAATGGAGCACAATTGGCACCCCGCATGCTTGCTTGAGGAAGTCGTGTACTTTGAGCGGGTTGGCAAGGACGATCAACCCGATCCGGTGAACTGGTTGACGATGGGAAACTTCTTTGTGGTGGTCCCAAACTCGGGGCGGTCCGCGGAGGCTGCCGAGCTTTTCGTGCGCGGCCTCAGGAATAGCGGGGCTCGTACGCGGATTCAATCCGATTGGTGCTGCGCGGCGACGATCCCACGCTGCAACGGTTCTGGGGGCAATCTGGTTCACACCGCTAAGGATTCAAGTTGGCTGTTGGCGGCCGGAACGTGGTTTCATGTAGACGGATTTGGGGCTGACCAGGAATCTAGATTGCTTGATCGATATATGGAAGTGGGTGCCGATCAGCTTGCTAATGAGCTTGATGGCTTTTACACGATCGTGATTGGAGATAGCCGGAGCAAATTGACGATTGTCATTACCGATATTGTGGGCAGTTGTCATGCTTACGTTCGGCAGATGTCATGCGGAACGCTACTTTCGGGCTCATCACTCACATTGGCGCGATTGGGCCGCGTTGAGCTCGACCCGATTGCCTGCCAAGAGTTTCTCCACTCGGGCATCATCTACGAAGGGCGCACATTTTACAAAGAAATTCGCAAATTACCCGCTGCCACGATCACCGAATTTCATCCAGGCGGTCACCAGATCGCGCGCACCTATTGGCGAATTGGCCAACTGCAGCCGGACCGACTTGATCTTGATAAAGCCACCGATCAACTTTGGGAAAGTCTAACGACCACTGCCGCCACAATAACTCGCCAGTTTCCGCAAGTTATTTGCGACATGACCGGAGGCTACGATTCGCGCGCCATCGTGGCCGCCTTTCTTGCAACGGGGGCTCCGTTTTCTACGGTCGTCTCGGGCAGAGAAGATAGCCCGGACGTTCGCGTCTCGCGCAGTTTGTCGAGCATTACCCAAATGCCGCATTCCCGATTCGACCGGCTTGAGCAGGTCTCCATTGCCGACATTCACCGGGCTCTGGAACTAACGGACGGAGAATGCGACCTAGTCGAATATGCAAGCACGGCGCGTGTCCACCGTCAGCTCTCCGCTGGCTATGACATCAGCATTAACGGATCTTTCGGAGAGGTCGCCCGAGGCTACTGGTGGGAACTCTTGCTACCCCGCACCGGATCACGCCGACCGCTCGATTACGACAAAGTCGCGCGTCTCAGATTTGCAACTGGTAAATTTGATCCATCACTTTTCCCTCCGGAGTTTCGCCTTGACTTAGGCTCGCATTTTGCGGACGCAATCGAGCGCACGACCGCCGGCTTGCAGCACTTCCCCAATACATTCCAAATGGACGCCGCCTATCTCGGCATGAGAATGGAGCATTGGCAGGGGCGTATCGCCAGCAGCACCAACCGGATTTGGCCCTGCCTATCTCCTTTTATGTTCCGGAAAACGTTAGAAACGATGCTTCAAACGGAAGCTAACGGCCGCAAACGCAGCTTACTGATCCGATCCATGCTGGCTCAATATCAGCCCTCGCTTGCAGCGCATCCGCTCGAACACGGATACCCGGCCTTGCCGGCAACGCTGAGGACGCTACCTCGCTTTTGGCCGCTTCTGCCAGAATACGGGGGCAAAATCATGCGCAAGGTGTTGCAGCGATCAGGTATAGCTAAGCGAGCAGAGACAGGGGGCGAAACCTTGCGGATACGCCTTTGGAACAGTGAAGAGATTCGGCAATTGCTCGATCCCGAGACGATGCACCTCAGATCGATTCTGGAACCCACTGCCCTGGCTCGGTTTATCAACTCATCGCAGCAGCCTTCTTTCGAATATGACTTGGAATGGCGCCGATTACTAACTCTGGAGTATGCGACTCGAGCAGCGCGGGGAGAGAGTTCGAGCTAATTCCGTGACCATTCACGCCGTCTTTCGGTTATGAATCGCTCTGCTTCGCAGTTGCAGATCGCTGAGCGGTCTTAGAATACGACAGCACACATGAATCAACGAGAACTTCGCGCGCGCATCACTCCGGGACTGGTTCACTGCCAACAACGCTATCAGGCGCTCCTAGACAAGTTGGTTGTGCCAGCTACAGACTGGCTCGATATTGGATGTGGTTATCAGTTCTATCCGGAATGGCTGCCCGATTCATTGGAGTCTCAGAAGCGACTTGTTTCTCGGTGCCACTCCGCAGTAGGTATTGATCGCGGGGATGACCGCCCGCATGTCGCCCTAAAGACGAAATACGCTGGTTCTGCCGACCACCTATTTTTCGATGATCATTCATTTTCGCTGGTGACAGCTAACATGGTCGTAGAACACCTGGAAGAGCCGGAACAGTGTCTACGTGAGATATATCGCGTGCTGCGGCCGAACGGCCTTTTCGTGTTCCACACTCCAAATCTTGCCTCCCCATGGATGCGAGCAATTCGCTGTATTCCTGATAATATGCGGACCTGGGCGGCCTCGTTGATCGATGGCCGCAAGGAAACGGATATCTTTCCAACTTACTACCGATTGAACCACCGTAGAGATGTGGAAGCTGTTGCGCAGCAAGTCGGCTTTTCAGTTGTGAGCCTCAAGATGGTTGAGTCCTCTCCAGTTATCATCAACTGTGGCGCTGCGGGCATCATTCCAGAGCTTCTTTTGATTCGGCTGCTGCGTCGTCCTAAATTCATCAATCTGAGACACGTGCTGCTGGTGACCTTGGGGAAATGAACCTGTAATTCGAAGGAAAGACGCGTCAGTTTCCGAAGAGCCAAAGAGTACTGCTGCCACGTCGAATAGGGGTAAACGAAATTACATGGGCCAGCAATCCCGCTCCGGCCAGACCGTGATCGATCGGACGACTGGGCGCGGGCGCCTGCACAATCACATCGCAACCCGTGCAGCACAGCTTGGGACGCACGCGGCGAATGATTTTGAAGCTGGCCGGAATCCACTCCAGAACTTCGGAGACACCTTCGCTTAGCTTCCTCAGCGTGCCGCTGCAGGTAGGACCACGCCAGTATTCTTACTTTTCACTCAATGCTGCCCTAAAGCTTCAATATGCACCACAATGCAGAGTGAGGTGGGTATACCGTCAGCCCTTACTGATTACTACCCGAGTCAAATCGCCGGATGAATGAAACATCCGACAGAAAGTTTTTCAAAACCGCAGCGGCAGATCTGGTTTCAAAAACATCCGAGGCGGAGACTGCAACGACCGAAACCGGCTGTGGCTGAAGCATGAGGCGATACTTAGTCTGCTGCAGTTTCAGTTCGCGCACACTGGCAACCGCCTGCTCGCCAACAATGTACCATAACCAAACCAAGCGCACTGCCGAATTGGAGCGCAAGGTAAGTTGCCGAACCGTAATCTGTCGGTCCCGCAAAGCAACTAACCTGCTTCTGTCATCGGTTAACATCCATAGTGAAGAATCTGCAACTGCATTGTAAGAGCTGACGACTTCGACGCCGTATTTCGCTTCAGGGTAGTTTCCCAAGTAAACCTGGACAGATTGGCCGCCGGGACGCTCGTAGTTCTTGATTGTTGAATTAATGGACCCGATCATGGGCGCCCAACCAGTGTCTGTCGTCGGTGTCTCGCGCCATTTTCCGGAAGCAGAAACTTGTATCGAAGACTTAGGAACGGAAACTCCCCACAGATGGTTCGCGCCCAAAGACCCTAGTGCCACAATCATCAATGCGGCTAGTCCCACCCAAACGGTGCTCTTAACTGGGGTGTGAGTTTCGAGCGCCTCAGACCTATTGCGGACTTCTTCCCTCGTGGAGATTATTGCTTGTTCTTTCTCCCGCATACGCATGCCGAAAGAGATTAAGCAGAAGCTCACTACGGTGAAAAACAACCAACCGTAAACGACGTGATCGACGCCGGCCGCCAGCCGCTTATTCGAAAGATATCCCAGGAGCACGATTCCGTATGCGCGGATTCCGTTCGCGATGATCGGTACGATAACCGAGAGAGCAACGAATACGATCCGTCGCGCCCAACGGCGGTAAACCACACCAGCAAACGCAACTCCCAGGACGATGGAGGCATTGAGGAACCGGAGTCCGCTGCATGCTTCCGCGACGTGCCAGGTGCTGCCAGGAACCGAGATAAAATGGTTTTCCAGCACAACTGGCACAGTCGAGAGTTGTAAGGCACTCGTCGCGAACGCCGCGGTGAGATCTTGCAGGGCGGGAACAACGGATTTGCCAAACGGTACTGCAAAGAAAAGAAAGCCGAGTGGAAACGCAAATCGCCGGGCGAGAGCAGAGCCTGCAACGATCCAACCCATGGTTACAAGGATGGCAATAGCGGTGAACTCCTCCACGACCAGTACACTGCCAATGTCGGCTGCTACCCAAAGCGACACCAGCAAAGCCAGCAAAGGCAACCCTTTGAGAAAAGGCCTGAATGGTGCTTGGCTTAGTGCCTCTCGGCGCGACCATGCGAGATACAGGGCGACGATGGGAACGAGGTACTCGTGTGAATAGCTTCGGTCACTGCTCCAGGTATGTACCATCGCAGCGAAGCTGTGCCACATCAGCAAAATGGACATTCCAAGCACCAACGCGAGCGCGATTAGGTGTCGAACTGTCTCGTTGGTGAGGCTGGCTTCAATGGCCACAAACGCCGGAGCGCTCTTCTCAGAGGAGGCTGAGGTATCCAAAGATCGTCCATTTTCGTCACTCAGCCCTGAACCTACCTGGGGTGTTCCTACGCACGGGGGCATCATAGGCGCGTCCTGTCCTGTTTTCTTACTTACGACTTTCTAACTCTGCCAGCATCTTCCGTGCGTCAGCGGCGTCCCCTGGATTTAACTTGCCGAGCGCAGCTTGCAACGACTGTTTGGCCTCGGCCATTTGACCGGACTTGTAGTAGGCCAGACCGAGATGATAACGAAACTGTGCGTTATCCGGCATCTTTTTGACGCAATCCTGCAAATAATGTACAGCCGGCTCAAACGTTCCTTTCTTGACGTAGATCCACGCCAAGGTGTCAGCAATGTGCGGGTCCTCGGGAGCAGCTTCGTGCGCGGCCTCCGCATACTTCAGCGCCAGATCGAGATTACCGCCCTGAGTGGCGTAAATCCACGCGAGATTGTTCTCGACAACAGGATCTCGATTATCGATTTTCAGAACCTCTTCATAAGCAGATTGAGCGTCCTTCCAATCGCCCTCGGCCTCGTAGACCGCACCCAACCGCGTGCGCGAGGCGGCATCGCTGGGATGTGTCTTCGCTAGGGTTTCGTAAATTGCGCGCGCCCCTGTTAGATCACCCTTCGCGGCGTAAACGCCAGCCAAGCCCAAGGAAGCCGCCCTCTGGCCCGGAGCCAACTCCAGGGCCTTTGCAAAGGCTTGCTCCGCGACAGAAAGGTTTTTCGCGCTGACCGCGATTCTCCCCAACACTTCGTAGCCGCCCGCAGACGGGTTTTGCTGCAAATACCGTTGGGTGACGCTGATCGCTTGCTCTGGTTGCTTTCGGCCCAGATAGGAAATTCCGAGCAGGTTTAAGCCCAGTGCCGACTTAGGATCACTGTCGAGGGCCATGTTGGCTAACTCGGCAACATCTGTGAAGTTCTTTTGTTTTACGTCAATCGGTGCCAGTAGCGAGATGACTCGCTCGCGCCAGCGTTGGTCCGGAGCTTCCCGCAGTGCGGCCCTAAGATCCGGCTCGGCGCTCTTCAAATCGCCCTTCCGTAACAGTATTTCAGACCTCAAGATCCTCGCTGGCGCATGTTTGGGGTTAATGGCCGTGACCTTCTTGAGGTGTTCAAGCGCACTGTCGTATTGACCGGTTTGAGTCTCTAACTCGGCGAGCGAAAACAAGAGCAACGCCGAGTTTGGCTGCTGTTGCACCATCTGGGCAAGCGACGCTTTCGCCTGCTCCAAATTTCCCTTGTTCACATACGCGCGCACCAATGCAAATTTGGGAGCAAAGGCGGAAGGATCGATTTTGGTGGCTTGTTGCAGATCAGCTATCGCGTCGTCGGTCGCATTACTATCCAGCTCGATAACGCCACGCTCAGTAAGCGCTTGCACGTTGTGGGGATCGCCCTTCAGAACGGCGGCAATCAAGCTCCGGGCATCATCTTTGCGATTACTGTTATAGTAAAGTTCCGCGAGGCGAAGAGAGTTCACATAATCCTTCTCGTTTGCAGCCAAAATCTGCTTGTATTCGTGCTCAGCATCTTGCTGCCGTCCCGTCCTAACATAGAACTGCGCGAGGAGACCGCGAACATTCGGGTTCTTAGTGGGGCTTTGGCTGACGCGCCGTAAGATCGGCTCGGCATCGGCGAAGCGTTTCTGCTTTTCGTAGAAGTTTGCAAGAGCAAGCTGCCCAGGTAAATTCTGAGGCTGGGATTGCGCGAAATCCTTGAACAGTTGCTCGGCACGGTCGTTCTGTCCACGCACCTCGAACATTCTTCCAAGCATCATGACGGGCGCAATTTGACTTGGTACTAAAGAGATAGCACGCCTGAAGTAATTCTCCGCGGCATCCCAGTCTTTCTCCTTGACGTAGAGCATTGCAAGATCGACAACCGCCCGCGGCAGATTGGGTTGCTGCCGCAGGATTTCTTCAATCGAGCTTTTGGCCGATCCAAGGTCTTCTTGAGCGATCTGTGTCTCAGCAAGAATCAGAGTGGCCGAATAATCGCCGGGCCATTTCTTGAGGAAAGCATTGGCCTTGTCCTTCGCGGCAGCGAAGTCGCGGGCCCGTAATAGAATTTCGGCAATAATTAACTGTGCCTCTTTGTGATCGGGGTTCTCTTTTACGGTTATGCTCAGTTCGTGGAACGCGGTCAATATGTTGCCCTTAGCGAGAAGTAGCTTGCCTAGCTCGTAGTGCGCATCGGCCACGCCGGTATCGTACTGGATGGCCTTTCGCAACTCGATCAGGGCCGCGTCCTGCTTGTTCTGCTTAAGGTCCTGTTTGGCTTTATCGAGCTCATTCAGGGCGCGTTTATGGGGATCGCGGGTGCAGGCGACATTTGGCGCGGCCAACACCGCAGCCACAAGCAGAATCAGCAACAAGCGTAATCTGTCAAATCTAGGACTGGCCAAGAGCGAAAAAGGCTTTGGCGTTCTCGTAACCAACGCGCCCGACACACCGTACAGTGTGTCGCCGTAGGGTTCCTGCCTGCTCATGATGGTGTCTCCTTAGACAGTCGCACCGTCTCACTTTGCACGTCAGCCTCCATCGTAGGGCGCGAACTTGAGCACCCGCGCCTCTGTTCCAAACTTGACTCCACAGTCGGCAGAATTCTTCGCTTCGAGAGCACACGGGCATTACCTCTTCAGTTCGCATTCCGCAAATCCCGCCATTGCTGGAGTTCGTGGAAAAAGGTCGTAGTGGCGGCACACTCCTGGCTGGTCGCTAAACTTGAATAACGTAATCTATAGTATTCACACTAGATATCGTCGCGGACCTTCATACGGACGCCGCGGCCTGGACTCCGGGCAGGACCGTGCGGTGCAAGCGGAAAAGTTACGAAAAAATTACCCACATCATCCCTACCAAGAGCTTCTGGGTAAATTATTTCCTGTTTATGTGGAACCAGTTCTTGTTTTCGACTTCTTAACCCATCTTCCGAGCGAATTCGTGCCGGCTCTACGAGCAGAGATAAGAGTGGTGCGTCGCAGCCTGGGTAGTTTTCGCCCACGTTTGCTTTTGCGTCAACTCGGTCCGGGAAGCCGGCGTGTTTTGGCCAAACAAAAAAAGAGGAAGGGCGTTTACCCCTCCTCATTGTTATTTGAGACGCGGTTGAATTCGCCTGTTTGGGTTCTTTTCAACCGGCTTAATTCTTCATCAACTTCCTGCGCAGGAGACCTGCGGCCGCTAGCAATGTGGTTCCCAGCAGCGAAAGACTGGCTGGCTCCGGAACCTGGATGCTTGAATCGAAGCTGGTGAGGGACGCCGTAGGGCTAGTCGTTCCACCAACCGTTACGATCTGGGCGAGGGTGTAGGTAGAGGGAGCAGTGGTATCTCCACCAATAGCTCCGCTGAACGACGGAGTGCTGAAGGGACCTAGCGAGTTCAGATACACGCCATTCAGATCTACCTCGTACGTCGCCGATGTCTGGGTGGTCCCGCCGATCGTCATCAAGTAGCCCCCGAAAGGCGTGGTCATACCTGAGTCGGTAAACGTAATTACTAATGGGCTAGCCATGCCGGTGCTAGCTGTGTCGGTAGAGTTCAGGTCTAGTGTGTAGGTCGGAGAACCTACAGTCTGGCCGGTGGAGACGTTAATGTCCCAGGCCCCGACGGCGCCAACGTACGTAATCACGCCAACTGCTGGGTTCGCATCTCCCGGGCCATTGTCCAATATGGTAACGTTCGATACCCCGCTCGTTAAGTTAAGTGATATTGTATCGGCCTTGGCGGTGAAAGGCGCTGCAATAAACGCCACCACTGCCAGGGCCAAGCAGACTAGTTTAAGGGTTCCATGTTTCATCCGATAGTCCTTCCTCCAGGCCGAGGCACTGGATTTCGTGGAAACAGACTCAAAAGACACCGAGCCAAGACCCGGCACCTGTACCGATTGCAGATTAACTGCCAATTGCTCTTCCGAACACGGGTCAATCGTTTCAATAGCTTACAACGAAGGCTCAAATGACTCGTCAGCGATAGCGCAATGCAGGTGACGGGAAAATGGAATTTTCTTGCCCAATCCGCATGGCTGATGGCAACCGAACCTTTATGCGGCCCGGTTTTGGGAGCAAAGCCAGCTTTGGCGGTCGCCTCCGAAGGCAAAAAGCTCTGAAGATTCGGACGCGGTGGAAAGCTTGCCAAAGGAAAGTACTTTCCAAACGCTACTGCAACGGGCTTCAGTTTTTCCTTTTTCAAGATTTTCCTCTTTCGCGTCAATGAAATGTAACCCATTTCCCATTCAGCAGCTTACGCCGAATACAATTTGTGGCCTGATAACTGCACAGTGTCTTTTGCCCAGGTCCATCTGGTTTAGTTTCTCCCAAGTCAGTGACTTGAGGGTTCAAGTGCAGAAGTGAAGCCTTTTGTATCGCAACTGCCTGCCATGTGTCACGTTGCGGGGCTTTCCGAGCTGTACCGAATATTTCGCAGTTCCTGAAAGGCGGGAGCTTTGAAAACTCATCTTCGCAGTTTGCTTGTAATCTTGGCGTTAGTGGTGCTGATGGCGTTCGCCATGCCCACCTTTGCGGTAGTCCCACCCGGCCTGACAATCACAGATGGCACGAATACCGTGATCATCGACCAAGGCGGCAACGTAACCTTCAGCCCCGGATGCGTCGGATGCCGCACAAATATTGATTCAGCGCAACCAGGAAATCTGGCGTGGGGCGGCACCATCGGTGCGTTTAATGTGACCTTGATAGTCGGCGAGTCAAAGCCAGTATTAGGTCCCGCCCCTGACATGGATCTGAGTATCCAATCGGTTAACACAACTACTGGCGGAACGCTCACAATCTCGTTGAGTGATGTGGGTTTCACCACGCCGAACATCTCCAGTGTCTCCATGGCGGCTGGCGGGATTTTGAGCGGTGCAGGAACGATTACGTTCCTATCCTATGTCGACAACTCAAACGCCGCGTTCGGACAAGGAACGGCGGTGGGAACACTCGGCCCATTCTCGGGTTCCGCCTTTAATGGCACTCTGGCTGCTGGCGCACCACCTACTGCCGCTCCGTTCTCAATGACGGAGTCAGTTACGCTCAACTTCCCCGGCGCCGGCAGCGGAGGCGGCGATTTCGGGATGCAGGCGCTGCCCTCGGCTCTGACGCTAGCTTGCCCGACCAGCGTGGGGACCGTAGGCACGCCGTATTCCTCGACCCTGCATGCAACCGGTGGAATTCCGGGATACACGTTTGCGATTATCAGTGGAGTCCTTCCGGGAGGCCTGACGCTCAACACGACAACAGGCGCGATTACCGGTACCCCCACGGCACCGGCGGGGACATTCCCCTTCACAGGGCAGGTGACGGATTCGGTTGGCAACACGGCTGATACCTCCGCCCTAAATTGCTCAATCGTAACCAGTTCTCAGTTGTTTCAGGTCTCTGGATACACCTATGAAGACAATAACGCCAACATGGTGTACGACAACCCGCCCGATATCCCCATTCCGGGTGTAACGGTGACGCTGACCGATTGCAGCAACAACGTGCTCAATAGTATGGTCACCGACACGACCGGATTTTATAGCTTCACGGGGCTGTCGGCAGGCTGCTATCTCGTTAAGGCGCCATCAACCGCAATCTCTGGAACCCTTACGGTTAACCTGGAGACGGCCGCTGCCTTGACGGTCAATCTAGGCCCCAATTCCTCCAATAATAATTTTGGTTATATACCGCCGGGCAGCATCTCCGGTTATACGTACAGCGACATCGACCATAATCAGGCGTATGACAATCCCCCGGACACTCCGATCGGCAGCGTGACAGTTACCCTTACCGATTGCAGTGGCAACCCGGTTCCCGGGCAGTCTCCAATCAGCACCGATGGGACCGGCTACTACATCTTCACGGGGCTCACTGCCGGCTGTTACCAAGTCCACGCGCCCGGGACTGCCAACGGAGAAACCGCCGACACACCAGGTACGATTCAGGTGACCCTGCCGCTCGGCGGACAGTTGACCAACAACAATTTCGGATATGTCTATCCGGCCATCAGCGCGAATTGCGTGGTGATTAGTGCCATCCAGGGTGCAGCGATCACGCCGGTGACGATGACGGGCAGCGGCGGCACGGGAACGGTACACGTTCACGGCGACGGGTCTGCCGGCGGGCCTGAGCAATCTCCACCAGCGGGACGATCTCCGGGACGCCGACGGTCAGCGGGACGTTCCCCTACACGGTGACGGTGACGGACTCGGCCGGTAACACGGGGACGGTGAACTGCTCGGTGACGGTGGCACCGCCGGTGAGCGCCACCTGCGTATCCATCATCGCGGTCCAGGGCGTGGCGATCACGCCGGTGACGATGACGGGCAGCGGCGGAACGGGTGGACCGTACACCTTCACGGCTACGGGTCTGCCGCCGGGCCTGAGCATCTTCCAGCGCGGACCATCTCCGGGACGCCGACGGTGAGCGGGACGTTCCCCTACACGGTGACGGTGACCGACTCGGCCGGGAACACGGGCACGGTGCAACTGCTCGGTGACGGTGGCACCGCCGGTGAGCGCGACCTGCGTGTCGATCAACGCGGTGCAGGGTGTTCGCGATCACGCCGGTGACGATGACGGGCAGCGGCGGCACGGGTCGGGCCTACACCTTCACGGCGACGGGTCTGCCTCCGGGCCTGAGCATCTCCAGCAGCGGGACCATCTCGGGAACGCCGACGGTGAGCGGGACGTTCCCCTACACGGTGACGGTGACCGACTCGGCGGGCAACACGGGCACGGTGCACTGCTCGGTGACGGTGGCTCCGCCGGTGAGCGCGAGTTGCGTGTCGATCAACGCGGTGCAGGGTGTTGCGATCACGCCGGTGACGCATGACGGGCAGCGGCGGAGCGGGTGGACCCGTTACACCTTCACGGCGACGGGTCTGCCTCCGGGCCTGAGCATCTCCAGCAGCGGCACCATCTCGGGAACGCCGACGGTCAGCGGCACGTTCCCCTACACGGTGACGGTGACCGACTCGGCCGGCAACACGGGCACGGTGCAACTGCTCGGTGACGGTGGCTCCGCCGGTGAGCGCGAGTTGCGTGTCGATCACGGCGGTGCAGGGTGTTCGCGATCACGCCGGTGACGCATGACGGGCAGCGGCGGAGCGGGTGGACCCGTTACACCTTCACGGCGACGGGTCTGCCTCCGGGCCTGAGCATCTCCAGCGGGGCACCATTTCGGGAACGCCGACGTCAGCGGGACGTTCCCCTACACGGTGACGGTGACCGACTCGGCGGGCAACACGGGCACGGTGAACTGCTCGGTGACGGTGGCTCCGCCGGTGAGCGCGAGTTGCGTGGTCGATCAACGCGATGCAGGGCGTAGCGATCACGCCGGTGACGCATGACGGGCAGCGGCGGCACGGGAACGGATTACACGTTCTCGGCGACGGGTCTGCCGCGGGCCTGACATTTCCACCAGCGGGACAATTTCGGGCACGCCGACGGTGAGCGGGACGTTCCCCTACACGGTGACGGTGACAGACTCGGCCGGCAACAAGGGAACGGTGAACTGCTCGGTGACGGTGGCACCTCCAATGACGCCAGCTGTGTGTCGATCACGGCGATCCAGGGCGTAGCGATCACGCCGGTGACGATGACGGCCACGGGCGGCACGGGAACGGGTTACACGTTCTCGGCGACGGGTCTGCCGACGGGCTTGACAATGTCCTCCAGCGGGACAATTTCGGGCACGCCGACGGTGAGCGGGACGTTCCCGTACACGGTGACGGTGACAGACAGCAAGGGGAACAAGGGCACGTTTAACTGCTCGGTGACGGTGAACGGACCGCCGACGGCGAGTTGTGTGTCGATCTCGGCGGTACAGGGCGTAGCGATCACGCCGGTGACGCTGACGGGCAGCGGCGGCGCGGGCGGACCGTACACGTTCTCGGCAACGGGTCTGCCGACGGGCTTGACGATGTCCTCCAGCGGGACAATCTCGGGCACGCCGACGGTGAGCGGCACCTTCAACTACACGGTCACGGTGACGGACAGCAAGGGAAACAAGGGTACCGTGAGTTGCTCGGTGACGGTTTACTCAAAGCCGAGCTGCGCGTGCGTAAGCATCACGGCGTACAAGGGAGTTGCAATTACGCCGACGCAGTTGACGGGTAGCGGAGGTGCGGGCGGTCCGTATACCTTCAGCGCCACCGGACTACCGGCTGGGCTCTCGGTTTCCACTAGCGGCGTCATTTCGGGCACGCCAACAGTGAGCGGGACCTTCACCTACACTGTGACCGTAACTGACAAGAACGGCAACCAGAGTTCGTATAACTGCACGATCACGGTTAAAGTTGATAACACCCCGCCGGTCTGCAGCGTCTACGAGAATGCCAATCCGCCGTACATGTCATACCAGGACACTCTGGTTGGCATTGTGCGGCTGGACGTGACAACGAACTCGAACTTCAACGTTCAAATCACACCGACGCCGACGGGCACGAAATTCACCCCGTCTGTGCCGTCTCAACCATACCCGATGCCGACCGGAGAAGCGATCGTCTTCCCGGCACCGGTGACCAGCTTGATCGATGTCTCGGCCACAGTGGTCAATACGAAGCAGTCAGCGCAATTGACCGTGAAGGCGACGAATGCCGCTGGTCTAACGGTGACCTGTGATCCGATCGCGGTCACGGTCATGATTATGAAAAACGACGATGGGGCGCAGACGCTCACTAACATTCCATATGCGGAGCACTTCATCCGCGTCGAGAATGGAGGGCTGCACGCCATCGACTTCAATGTGAACGGGACGATGTTTAAAGTTCGCCGGTTGAGCGATGACCAGGTCGTGACCATCGACGTCAGCTCGGCGATGAAGAACAACAGAACGAACACCATCACCATAATCCCGAAGGGCCATCCTGGCGAATCGGCTTACATTACGATTGGGCCGAGCGCATCCTAATTCGGGATTGTGAAGTCAGGCCAATGGCCGCCGATTGCTACTGCAGTCGGCGGCCTCTTCTTTTCGGTGAAGCCCAATGTAGCGCTCCATCCTGGCTGGAGAATGCATCCGCACGGTTTGCCAGTTGTGCAAGCTTCTTGACGCCGATCTGGGTAACCCCAAGATCCATTTGCAAGATGGTCAACTGCTCGGAGTTTACAGTACTACCCAGGAACTGGGGCATCGGTTGCGCGAGCGTATTGGAAACTGGCGTTCGCGGCTAAATGGGAGATTTGGCGCTTATCTATTGGGCTTCATGATGTCACGAAGCTCCTGCCGTGTCAAAACACCTCTTTGGTTGATTCGCTTGATAATTTCCGCCAAGATGTCCGGGGCCGTTTCCGGCGTTATCCGAAACACGGTATTCGGTTCCACGCGTTCACCTTGCAGCACAGCAAACCCTGGAACCTTGATCTTTTCTACTATCTGCGCAAGCTTCTTCCCCTGCTCTGGGGGCATCACCATGAAATCCATCCTCATGCCAGCCTGCGGGTCAGCGGCAACTATTTTTGTACCGATATACAACGTCGTATCCGCGATAGTAAGCCGAAGTTGCACCTCAGTGCCGGTGAGCAAGGGTTCGGCGGTTTCGACGTAACAACCACCGAGACTTAGGTCTTTTACTGCTCCCCGCACCAAGGGTCTTCCACTTTGGAGTATCTCGGCTGAACCCGTGCAAGGGTAGCGGGGAAAACGACGGCGTTCTAAGAACTGCAAATCTGGAGTTTCGACCATAAGACCCTTCATCCTTGACGATGATTTTGCTGGATGAAAGCTGCTCACCCTAAGGGAAAACCGCCAATTCAGGCGGCTTTGAAGATAGTTGGTGGAGGCGAGGGGAGTTGAACCCCTGTCCGAAAATGCTGCAAGCAAGGAGCCTACATACTTAGTCCGATTCCCTCGCGACGCCCGGACTCGCAAGCGAACTTGCAGGTCCGTGCCGCACGTTCGCCTCTCGCGCTAAGAACGGACAAGAAACGCGAGCGGCTAGCCTGAAAATCTCACCTCAAACTCCCAGACGTAGAGCTCAAAGCCAGTCCGCTGTATGACGCCCTTCCCGCAGCCCACGGACAAAGCCGCGGAGGACGGCTACCTATAATTAGGCAGCGTATGCCAGCTGTTCGTTGTTGGCAATTATCGTTTTGCACACGATTACGGGTGCATGCACCCCGGTATGCCTCCTGGCCGCATCCATTCCCGTCGAAGCCGTGACGCCCCCATCTTCAATGCGCGTCGGCTGCATTGCGCAGCCGGCCTGAACAGTGCTCATTGCCACAACCGCAAGTGCGGCCGCGTCAATGGCATGGCGACCTTTTTCAAAGACCTGACTTTATCTTAGTAGATGGAAGCAAGAAGTCAACTCCAAGGCAGACTTCCTTGCCGGGCCATCCGTAAGTATGCGATGCGCTGAGAGATTCTCGCGGCTCTTTTCAACCGTGCCGGTTTTCCGAGTTGGTCTTGGGATCGAGATTTGATCCCCACCATTTACAATGGGTTCGCCACCGCGCCCTCCGATCCGCCGCCGGCGGCGAATCCGGAATTACGGAAAATTGAAGCGTGCGCGAGTACGTTTCATCAAAAGCCCGTAGGCCCATTCAGCAACATGGCAGTGCGGAAGGAAGCTGTGACGAGATGTCGACGGCAGACCTGGTAAGAGATGAGATCAGCGAAGTGAACTCTAACTGTATTCGGTTTGATCAAATACCGCACTCCTCGCGGCTCTTTCTTGATTTTCTTGCACGCCCGGCGGACCTGGACCGCTTCTACGCCCCGAACAGCATTGCGGCCATCGCCGAACAGGCGCGGGCCCTTGACTTCGATCCGCGGCGCCGCCAAGCCATTGCCGATGTGCTGGAGCGCCAGAACCGGGAGTGGGGAGCCTCCGATTCCACGCTTGCCTCGATTTCGCGTTTGCGGGCAGGAGCGGTCGCCGTGGTCAGCGGTCAGCAGGTCGGGCTCTTCGGCGGACCTCTATATTCGCTTCTGAAGGCCGCTTCGGCCGTGCAACTGGCGGCGGAGCTGTCGTCAAAAGGGGTCGATGCGGTTCCTTTGTTCTGGCTGGCAACCGAAGACCACGATCTCGCCGAGGTAAACCAGGTGCCGCTACCGGCAGCCGACGGCCGCATGGAAATAGTGACGGCCCCGGTCAAGGCCAGCGCTAACGTGCCCGTCGGGGAAGTGCGTTTCGGAGAGGAGATCGAGCCGCTGGTCGGGCGGGCGGCAGAGCTTCTCGATCCCGAGCTGCGCGCCATGTTGGGTTCGAGCTATCGCGCCGGCGAAACCTTCGGCAGCGCTTTCGGCCGTCTATTCAACAAGATATTTGCCGGCACCGGCCTCATCCTGATGCAGCCGCTCGACCATGATGTGCATGCCATTGCCAAGCCTCTACTGCGCGACGCCCTCGATCGCGCCGCAGAACTGGATGGGAAATTACTGCTCCGGGGCAAGGAGTTGCAGGCGGCCGGCTACCATGAACAGGTGAAGGTCACGGGCTCGTCAACCCTTCTGTTCATCTTCCAGAACGGCGAACGGTCGGTCATGCAGATGGCCGGCGAGGATTTTCTGGTGCGCGCCGAGAGGCTGACGCGGGCTGAGATTTTTGAGCGTCTGGAGGCCCATCCCGAGCAGTTCAGCGCCAACGTGCTGCTGCGCCCGGTGGTCCAGGACTACCTTTTGCCCACGGTGGTTTACTTCGGCGGTCCCTCCGAGATTGCCTATTTTGCCCAGGCGGCGGTGGTTTATCAGAATTTGCTCGGCCGCGTAACTCCGGTTCTTCCGCGGCTGAGCCTGACGGTCGTCAATAGCCGCATGCAGCGTTTGCTGCGGCGCTACGAGCTGCGCCTGCCGGACCTGTTTCGCGGGGAGACCTACCTGCGCGAACTGCTGGCATCGCGGGTGCTTCCGGGGGTCGTCCAGCAGCAATTTGCGGAGGGAGCGCAGGCTGTAGACAAGTTGATTGCGCAGTTCAGAGAGCCCTTACGGAAGCTCGACCCGACGCTCGTGAACGCCGCCGAAAAGGCGGGACTCAAGATGCACCACCAGGTCAGCCGTCTGGCGGGCAAGGCAGCGCGTGCCGAGCTGCGCAAGAACGAACAGTTATCGCGCGAGGCGGCGGAGCTAATGAATGGTCTGTTTCCGGCCAATACCTTGCAAGAACGGATCATTCCAGGCATTTACCTGCTCGGCGCCAATGGCATGGGCCTGCTGGAGAAGCTGATCGAGGCCGCCGGCAACCATTGTCCCTGGCACCAGATGCTTTATCTCTGAACCGTCTTGAAGCCGGCCCGGAACTGAGGCCTTCACCGCCTGCGCTTTTCGCGTAAGGGGGCGCAAAATCTGGGGTAACATCTAGGACATGGCAAAGAGCCCTCCATCGTTCGATGTTGTTTGCCCATGCTGCGAGGCGGTACTGAAAGTCGATTCCGCCACCCGCTCCGTGATCGCTCACACCGCCAAGCCTGCTCCCAAGATGTTTAACGACTTCGAGGAGGCGGCCCGCTCCATGAGAGAGCAGGAGAGCCGCAAGGAATCGATCTTTCGACAGTCCGTCGAAGCCCAAAAGAACAAGGCGGATCTGCTGGAGAAGAAGTTTCAGGAGGCGGTGCGCCGCGCCAAAGAAACTCCTGATGCCCCCGGCAAGCCGCTGCGCGATTTTGACCTGGACTAGGTAGGGCGGCTTCAGGTGGACCGGCACGACACCGCGCTCGCTGCATCGCATTCACGGCCCCTGCTGCTCGGGCATCGCGGGGCGCGCGGGACAGCACCGGAAAACACATTCGTCGCTTTTGATAAAGCATTGCGGAGCGGCTGCGACGGTTTCGAATTTGACGTTCGCCTCAGCTCCGACGGGCGCGGCGTTGTCTGTCATGATCCGGTCTTGCATGGTCTGGAGATAGCGCGGTCGAGTTTTTCCACTCTGCTGGCCGCGCACGCCCAGTCGAATGCACGGTCCAGCCACGGCACTGCCGAGCCGCCTTGCTTGGAAGATGTGCTCGCCAAATACGCCGCGCGGGCTTTCCTCGACATTGAACTCAAGACTGCGGGCCTGGAAGAGATAACCCTCAAGTTGCTCGCCCAGTTGCCGGAAAAACACGGGGTTGTCGTTTCCTCATTCCTGCCGCAGGTTCTGCAAACCCTCTCCGATTTGGACTGCAATGCTCCTCTCGGCTTCATCTTCGCTACCCGTCTGGCGACGCGCTCCTGGGATCGGCTTCGAATCTCCCACGTGATGCCGCGCCATGAGCTGCTGGACCGCACGCTGATGGATGAGTTTCATGCCGCCGGCAAACAGGTATTTGCCTGGACGGTGAACCGCGAGCGGCGGATGCGCATTCTGGCGGATATGGGCGTGGACGGCTTGATTTCCGACAGCCCGGAATTGCTAGTCCGGTTTCGCCAAAGTCTTATAGCCCCAGGCTCCGCGGCAAGTCGGTTTTGAAACCGCCGCCCGAACTGCAGCTGGCTTGAATTTCATCATCGAAGGCCCTGCGCTTTGCTCGGCGCGCTCCGCTCGGTTACAGTGAATCCATGGGCGAAACAGGTGAACGATTCGAACGCGCGGTGGCAATTATGGCGCGCCTCCGTGCCCCCGGCGGCTGTCCCTGGGATCGGGAGCAGACGTTTGACACCATTAAGCAGTACACCCTGGAAGAAACTTACGAGGTGCTGGAGGCGATTGAGAATCGCGACTGGTACGAGCTGACGGGCGAGCTGGGCGACCTGCTGCTGCAGGTGCTTTTCTACGCAGAGATGGCCAAGGAAGAAGGCCATTTTTCGGTGGATGAGGTGCTCGACCGCCTCTCGATGAAACTGGTGACGCGCCATCCCCACGTCTTTGGCGACGTCAAGGCGGAAACCTCCGCGCAAGTTCTGCGCAACTGGGAGACCATCAAGCAGCAGGAGCGCCGCCTGCGTGAACCGGCCCCGCAAGCGCAAGATGACAAGCCGAAATCGATCCTCGATGGCGTCTCTTCGGCCATGCCCGCTCTGCTGGAGGGACTGAAGCTCAGCAACAAGGCCGCTCATGTGGGCTTCGACTGGCCCAGCATCGAAGGTCTCTTCGATAAACTCAAGGAGGAACTGGAAGAGCTGCGCCACGAGGTGAAACAGATACCGCCGCCGGGACCGATTCCCATCGGCCGCGGCATTGCCGGCGCTCGCGGACAGGTGTTGCCCGAGGAGTTGAAGGCGCGGCTTGAGGATGAGGTGGGCGACCTTTTATTCGTGCTGGTCAACCTTGCGCGTTATCTGAATGTCGATCCCGAATCTTCGCTGCGCCGAACCAACCGCAAGTTTCGCCGGCGCTTCCAGCATGTCGAGGAGGCTTTGCGCGAGGCAGGGAAGAGGCCTGAAGATGCTTCGCTGGACGAGATGGAAGCGCACTGGCAGGCTTCTAAAACGCACGAAAAATGAAACCGCCCGAATGCTGGTGCAGCGGCAGGGGCAAGGCTTCGGGAACGAAATTAAAAGCCTGAACTCCGGCGAAGCTAGCCGCTCAGTTATTTTTGAAGAGAGTCGTTGCCAGCTCGTCGCCGGATTGGCGGAGCATTTCAAGCGCCTGCCGAACGCTCATCTTGGGCACCGGATGAAAATCCCATTCGGTTTCCGTCTCCTCGATCTGGAGACGTTTCGTCATCAGGATTTTCCCCTCGAATTTCAGCTCCATACGCGTAGTGTCCCAGTGTCCGTCGCCCACGTCGGCCTGTTCGACGACGAACCGTCCGCCCTTATTGAGTTTGCCGATAATTCCCCAACCAAAATTCACGTCTCTGAACAGCGTGCCTTCGATGTTTGCCAAGCGCATGTCGTTGGTGTCGATCCAGACCTGGCCCTTCATTCCCTGGTAAACCTGAGACTCGTGATCGGGCGGATCGAAGTTCGGATTCGGGGCAAAATCCAGCTTCACAATCCGGTGCCCGTTGGAGGCGATTACAGTTCCCGCGTAAGTGAAGTTGAACGCCACCGGCATGGTGCGGAGAAGTTTCTGACTGTGCTGCTCGTCTGTCTGCTGCTGCCTTGCTTTCTCGCGCATCTTGGCCGGGTCGAGCAGGCGGTTGATGCGGCCGTCGTCGGCCTGGCGCTGCTTCGGCGTCAAGGGCTTGTCGTTGATGGCCACCATTCGGGCAATCAGGCCATCTGGCGTCTCAACCATCAGCTTGGTCCAGGAGCCCTTCGGCTTCGCTACCCGGTCCGTCCATCGGTAGAAGCGCGTGGTTTTCGGATGTTCCAGCTCATTGGCGATGGTCTTGCGCATCAGTTCGGCGGCCGGCATTGGCGGCTCAGTCCACGGAGTTTCCTGCGCCCCCAGGGCAAACGACAAGCAGAACAAAGCGGTGAACAGCAGGGCTGCTGTGGAAACGAGATGTCCGAGGCCGGGACGCATCGCAAAGAGCCGCCGATTGAAGCTACTCAATCTAATTCTAGACGCCGCCCGCAAGTACGCCATTGTTAATGTGAACACCAGGAGCGGGCGTTCCACTCCCTGGCTGCCGGTTCGGGAGCAGTTTTCGAAAAGAAGCAACTTCTTTGCCGCAGATTTTCTGAACAGTCGCGCGCGGAATTTCTGCTTAAAGGTGGGTTACGTGCTTAATCCCGATTGTGAAATTCCGGTAAGCGTTTTAGCGCGCGCGGTCAGGCCAGCGATATGGTGAGTGGTCGAAAATCGAAAGTAGAACTGCAGATCGAGCCCCGAAGCGAATGAAAAAAGCCAAAAGGTTAATCAATCCGGTGACCTTCTGGCGTATGCGATTTTTGCCACTTGACTTAATCGGTCCGGCTGGAAAGGCAGTCCCATTGTCTCGTCCGGAGCGCATCAACAAGCCCGCTGTTCCCCTGGTTTCGGTCTTGACGCCACGATCCGCCAACCGAACCGACGTCTTCTCTGTTGCAAGATGCGGGCCAAACTCTCTGCTTGAGGTCTAAAGAACTCAATGACATTGAAAATAAGGAGCTTTGCTGGTCTCTTGTGAGGAACAAATCGAGTCGTTTCCGGTGCCCGCGATGTTCACGGCTAGTTACTACTGGGTAATGGGAATTGAGTTCTATTCTGGTACTCCTGATAAGCATTCCGATGCTCTCTGTTCAGCCACCGAAAGCTGTTTGGCGAATGAACGGTCGCGCCAGCCGACCAATAATTAACCCGGAATCGCACTCTGCTTGAGGTCGTTAGTACACTAAGAATGGGGCCACGCCATGCCTCGAGCGGCGGCGGATGGATGTCGTGCCGGCCGTGGGTGCAGAACCGGATTGCCGCTGGCTCCGCAGTTGGGTATAGTCGAAGTACGTCGTCAAGTAAAGTCGAGTGATCGGGCTCTAAGCCGATGGCGGGTGGTTTGTTCGTCCCGCAGCGGCAGCCGAATGGAGAGCGTCTTCCATGTGGAAATCACGTAAAGATGATGAAAAACCGTTAGTTGAACCATCGTCTCCCCAGCCGCCTGCAGCCCCGGCCTGGGAGGCGCGTTCCGCGCCGTCGATAAGGCTGGACGAATCGCGCGGCGAATCCGCGCGCATACCCAAGACGGATGTTGCGCGAATTGGCCGCTCCGTCACCATCAAAGGTGAACTCTCCGGGGCCGAGGACCTCTACGTGGACGGAGAAGTCGAGGGCAGCATCGAACTTCGCACCCACAGCCTGACCGTAGGCCCCAATGGCCGGATCCATGCCAATATAGCGGCGCGGGAAGTGGTCGTCTTCGGCAAGGTTGACGGCAATGTACATGCCACGGAACGCGTCGAACTCAAGAAATCCGCGATGTTGCACGGGGATATCTCCACCCAGCGAATTGTCATCGAGGACGGGGCTTATCTGAAGGGCGGCATCGATATTCAAAAACCCGAACCCAAGCCCGAAGTTCGTCGCGAGGCGATAACGGTATCGCCGGGTACTTCCATGGATAAGCCTGCGGCAGCGTCGGTGGCTGTGCCGGCTGCTTTGCCGGATGGCAAGTAAACCGGCGATGCTCGCGTCATCCTGGCGGAGCCGCACTGATTTGAACCGCAGGTCCAAATAGGTATACGAGGTGGGTTTCTTTCGAGGTATTTTCGGAGGCGACGGTCCCGCCGGCGCGCCGGTAGGCGCCGGAAAATCAGCGCCCATTCAGCGCCGCTCGACGGGGTTCCACGAGTTCATCCGCGCCATTGGCAAGCCCGAGGGGCAGTTTGTGCTGGATCTGGGGCAGACCTCGCCCGCCAACCTTCATTTCATTACCGGACTGGGACACCGCGCTTACAACGAAGATCTGTTGCTGGCGGCCAGCGACCCCGAGCTGCTCATTCCCTCGGCCGATGGAGAAAACCGGCGGGTCGTCAATGCCAGCCGTTTCCTGGCCGAGAACCTCGACTACGAGCCGGGGACTTTCGATGCCGTTCTCCTCTGGGATCTTGCCGATTATCTTCCCGAGTCGCTGGTGAAAGCGGTGATCGACCGGCTGCACCGGGTGATGAAGCCGAAGGGCATTTTATTTGGCTTCTTCCACACCAAGGACGCCGGCGCCGAATCTCCTTATTACCGCTTCAACATCGCCGGCGTGGACACCATTGAGTTGCGCCAGGGACCGCGCTTTCAGTTGCAAAGAGTCTTCAATAACCGCCACGTGGAAAACCTCTTCCACGACTACACCTCGGTCAAGTTTTTTCTCGGACGCGACAACATGCGCGAAGTCCTGGTCATCCGCTGAAAGCTGGCTCATGGCGCTGGACATCTCTGCGTCCAAGTTGTACTGTCTAACAGTTAAACTGGAGATAGGGCAATGGAAATCGTCACCGTAAAAACTAAGTTCCAAATTGTGATTCCGCAGCACATCCGCGAACAGGTGCCTGTGGAGATCGGCGACGTTCTGGAAGCCAGTGTGCAAGACGGGAAAATCACCTTTACGCCCAAAAGCCTTGTTGACCGGCGTCTTGCAGAGGGTCTGGAAGATATAAGGAAAGGCAGGACCCACGGCCCCTACGAGAGCGCCGCCGCGGCGATTCAAGCACTTGATGCCCGCGCTAGACGGCTCGTAAAGAAGAAGACCCGCAGATGAGGCTTCGCTTCACCGAAAGAGCCGATAAAGATTACGCCGACCTTCCGGCGGACATCCGCAAAACTTTTGCCAAGCAGCTTCGTTTTCTGCTCGCCAACCTTCGACATCCTTCCTTACATGCTAAAAAATACAGCGAGGGCGAGGATATATGGCAGGGGCGAGTCACCCGAGGGTGGCGTTTCTACTTTAAGATCAAAGGCGACGAATACATCATCCTTTCCATCATTCCTCACCCGTGAGCCGCCGGGCGACTAGGACGGGTGGCTGATATTTGCCTTCTGTTGGCAAATGTGGGTCAGTCTGGGATTTCAGGAAGCTCAGCCATATTGCGCGACTCGAAGCACGTCCCCACATTAGCTCCGTCTGCGGCTGCGCAAATGTGGGCCACCGACCGAACTGCGCGGCGCGGAACCTGGGGCACCCGGCGGCAGCCGGTTAGCGGGCGCTCGCTATTGTCGCTTCAGTAAACTTTTTTTGTATGATTTTCGGGCAGAAAGTGGCGCTTAAACCGGCTTAAAATAGGTTTTTTGCAGGCGAATCTATGTCCGATAATGCGCAAGGGGCGGCGGGCGCGAGGAGCAATTCTGGCGGTAAGATATCTGAACTCAATGGCTTGGGAGGGAGGTGGGTAGAGGCTGCGGGGACGGCAATTGGGCGGTTAAGAGATGTCATTGCGCCAATTACGCGGGCTGACGCTCCCGGAGAGTGTGCGGATAACATCTTCATTTACAGTAAGATGCGTCTGCTTCAGGCGATCTTGCGAGGGCTTGCCGGCGAATTTCGACGGACAAAATGCGTCTGTGAATCAGGTTTATGTCCGATAATGCGCAGACGGCAGCTTCGACTCGAAGCATGTCCCACATTAGCTCCGCCTGCGGCTCCGCAAATGTGGGCCACCGGCCCGGCCCAACTACCCCACTCAAGCCAACAGCGGGCTTGAATGGGCCACCCGCCCCCACTCAAGCGCAACTGCGGCGCTTGAATGGGGCACCCTGCTTCACTTGTTCAGAGTTTCCCTAAACGGTTTCCAGTTCTTCTTCCAGCAGTTGTTTGTTGTGCAGGTCGGTGTAGTAGCCGTTGAGCGCCAGCAGTTCGTCGTGGGTGCCGTACTCGACGATCTCGCCGTCCTCGTAAGACGGCGATGCGGTCGGCATTGCGCACCGTCGAGACGCGATGGGAGATGAAGATGGTGGTCCGTCCCTGCATCACTTCGCGCAGGTGATTGAGGATGTGATCCTCGGTCTGGGTATCGACGCTGGCCAGGGCGTCGTCCAGCACCAGGATGCGCGGGTTGCGGATGACCGCGCGGGCGATCGCGGTGCGCTGCTTCTGGCCGCCGGAGAGCGTTAGTCCGCGCTCGCCGACGCGTAGTTGCATATTTCTCCGGGAAAGCTTCAATGTCGCCGGCGATGCTGGCGATCTCGGCGGCCCGGCGAATCTCTTCGTCGCTGGCGCTATCCGCGCCAAAGGCGATGTTTTCGCGGATGGTGGCGCTGAACAGAAAAGTCTCCTGCGGAACGAAGCCGATATGGCGGCGAAGGTATGCCAAGGGAAATTCGCGGATTGGCCGTCCGTCGATCAGCACCATGCCGGGAGCCGCGTCGTAAATTCGCGGGATCAGGCTAGACCAGCGTGGACTTGCCGGAACCCGTAGGCCGACGATTGCCAGGCTGCTGCCGGCCGGAATCTTGAGATTGATGTTGCTGAGGACCGGCACGCCCTTGGCCGCCGGAGCCGCCGGCGATGGCGAAGCGTTGCCGTTGGAGCCATTGGGCGTGGCCTCCAGGGGATAGGCAAAGGTCAGATTGCGGAACTCGATTTCGCCGCGGATCGGCCTGCTCGTCAGCCAAGCGCGCGAGCGCTGGATCGTCCTCGATCTCGACCGGCTCTGGTCGAGAATCTCGTTGATGCGTGCCCATGGAAGCGGTGCCGCGCTGGAAGATGTTGATGACCCATCCGAGGGCGATGATGGGCCACGTGAGCTGCACCATGTAGGTATTGAAGGCGACGAAGCCGCCCACATCGATGCGATGCCAGAATCACTTCGCGTCCGCCGACCCACAGCACCATGCACGACGGCAAAGCCCAGCAGCAGTTTCCAGGGTTGGCCAGAGCATTCCCATCAGGCGCACCAGCTTCAGGCTGCGCGCGATGTACTCGGTGTTCTCCGCTTCAAAGGTTCGAACTTCGGCTTCTTCCTGGGCAAAGGCGCGGATCAGGCGGGCGCCGGAAAAGTTCTCCTGCGCGCGGGCGGAGATATCGGAGAACATGGCCTGAATGCGCTCGAAGCGTTCGTGGATGCGCCGGCCGAAGTATTGCACCACGATGCTGACCACCGGCAACGGCAGGAAGGCCCAGAGCGTCAGCTTGGGGCTGATGTCGATCATGAAGAACAGCGCGCCGATGGTGAAGACGATGGTGTTGGCCGAATACATGATCGCCGGGCCGAGCAGCATGCGCACGGCGTTCAGGTCATTGGTGGCGCGGGCCATGATGTCGCCGGTGCGGGTTCTCTGGTAGTAGCCGTAGGAAAGCGCTTCCAGATGGCGAAACAGATCGTTGCGCAGATCGAACTCGATATCGCGCGAGATGCCGATCATGATCCAGCGGGTAAGGAACTGGAAAACGCCTTTGCCGACCGCGACGGCCACCAGCATGAGGGCGTAGGTGGCAAGCTTATCGCGGGTGACAGCCGTGTTCAGATCGTTGATGGCCCGGCGGATCACCAGGGGAAAGAGAATCCAGATGCCGTTGTTGAACAGAATCGCGAAAGATCCCGCGACCAGTCCGCGCCAGTATTTCTTCAGGTATGGGAACAGCGGACGCAGATGGTTCAACATGCTCGGCGGAGCCTCTCGAATTAGATGAAATTCTAGCAGCGCAGGGTGCGAAGATGCGGGAAATTCCCTAGAGCTTGTTTCATAAACCTAAGGAAACTCTGAACAAGTCTTGTTAGAAGAACCGGGGTCCCTTGGAGGCTAAAGCCTCACTATGGTTTGCTGGTCTTGCGTACGGGCTGAAGTGTGTGCGTGAGAACCCGGACACCATGCCTGTTTAACTCCTTGTCTGGCAGCCCGGTTCTTTCTGAGGTTCCGCTGCCCTCGTGGGGCGCCGCTTACCCGCTAACCAGAGACCGCGTGCCAGGGATCGCTCACCGGGCACGAGAAAGGGCAATCAATAAATGTGATGGCGGCGAAAACGTATTGTGTTTAAGCCTGCCGCAGGGCGTGCAACCGGGTCACGTTGTAGGCCAGGGCCGCCAGCCCGAACTCGCATCCCACCTTGCCCAGACCGCGCGTCCGGAACTGCCGCATCCCACGCTGCTGCTTGAGCACTCCGAACACCGCTTCCACCACCGCCTTGCGCCGCGCATACATCGCCCGTCCGGCGGGGCTGCGCAACTTCTGCCGCAGCCGCCGCTGGACCGCCTGTCGCGGCCGATCCCGCCGCCGACAACCCCGTCCCGTGTTCAACTCGCACGCCAGATTCGAATCGGGCACGTACCCCTCGATCCCCTGCCGCTCTAACTCGCTGACGTTCTCCACCGAGAAGAAACCACTATCCGCCAGTACCGCCGTCGGCGCCCTGCCGCACTGCTGCTCGACCGCGGCCACCATCGGCAGCAACGACCGATTGTCCGTCGCGTTCTGCGTCACTCGCGCCGCCACCATCAGATGATCGTCGCTCACCGCTACCTCCGCCGTGTACCCCAACTCGTAGCCACCGCGCGGCCGCAGAAAACGCGCTTGCTCATCGGTCCGCGACCGCTTCTTCAACCCGCTTTTGCGCAGCTCCTCCAGCCGCCGCTCCGCCTTTTCCAGCGCCACCCTCAGCCCGCTCGGCTCCGCGTCGTCCCCATCGCACGCCTGCTGCCAGCGCCGCACCTGCCGCCGCAGCTTGGCCCGCTCGTTCCGCAACTTCGGCTCCGTATCCACCCGCTCCCGGCAGGCGTTGGCCTTGATCCGCGCGCGTCGATCGCCACCCGTCCCAGCTTGCCCCAGCCCAACTGCCGCGCCATCTCCAACACCTGGGTGAAGGCATCGTTGATCGCCCCCGCGTGCCGTCGCCGAAACCCGCTCAGCGCCCAGTTATCCACCCGCGCCCCACCCGCCAGGTAACGCAACGCCAGATCCTCCACCAGCCGCTGCTCCAGCCGCTGCTCCAGCCGCCGCGCACTGGTCAGCCCCACCGCGTAGGCGTACAGCCACACGCTCAGCATCAGCTCCGGCGCATACAGCTCCCCACCTTCCAGGCTGTAGGCCTGCTCAAATCGGCTCAGTTCCAGCCGACTTACCACCTGGCGGATGAAAAAACTAAAGATGATCCGCTCCTAACTCATCCTGCACACTCGGAGGTATCAAGTACGCTTGCTCGGGACTGTAAGGCAGAAATCGTGACATATCTCTTTGTGCCCCATCTGCCCTGTGAAAAACAAGTCAGTTCTCACGCACACACTAAAGCCCGTACGTAAGACCAGCATGCCCTAATGAGACTTTAGCCTCTGAGGGACCTCGGTTCTTCTAACAAGACTTGTTCAGAGTTTCCCTACGCGGGTTTTGCGGTTCGCCTCCATTCGTGTTAGAAAGACTTCCGGTGGCAATCAAATCCATCTCGCGCTCCGGAGCCTCCCAGGACCTTGCCAGACTGGTGGGGCAGCTCATGATCTTCGGCTTCGAGGGTACGGAGCTATCTACACGCTTGAAGACCACGATCAGCGCCATTCGGCCCGGCGGGCTGATTCTGTTCGCGCGCAACATCGAATCTCCGCGTCAGACCCACGCCCTGTTGCGGGCGGCGCAAAGCCTGGTCGAAGAGCGGATGTTTCGCTGTCTCGATCTCGAGGGAGGAACGGTTGACCGGCTGCGCGATGCCGTAGCCCCCGCGCCGTCGGCCGCCGAGGTCGCCGCCAGCCGGCGCGCGCGGCTTTTTCGCGAGCATGGCCGAGTGATCGGCAAGGAAGCTTGCGCCCTCGGCTTCAATGTTGACTTCGCGCCGGTGCTCGATCTTTCGTCCGATCTCTCGCGGCCGGTGATGCGGACACGCACCGTTTCCCGTTTCCAGGATGAAGTGATTGTCTACGCGCGCCACTTCCTGCGCGGGCTGCGCGAGGCGGGCGTTCTCGGATGCGGAAAGCATTTCCCCGGCCTTGGCGAAGCCAGCCTCGACAGCCACAAGGATCTCCCGGTCGTGCTCAAGTCGTGGCGGGAACTCTGGGTCGAAGACCTGCGGCCATACCAGATATTGAAACGTGAATTGCCGTTCGTAATGGTGGCGCACTGCGGCTATCCCACGGTGACGGGCGACAAGACACCGGCCTCGCTCTCGCGCAAATGGATCACTGAAGTGCTGCGCCGCAAGATCGAGTATCGCGGGCTCATCATCTCCGACGACCTTGAGATGGGCGGCGTGCAGGCGGTTGCCGAGATTGGCGACGCAGCCGTCGAGACGATTCGCGCCGGAGCCGATATTTTTCTGGTTTGCCACCAAGAAGAGAACGTCTGGCGCACGTTCCACACGGTTCTCGCCGAGGCCGAGCGCGACCCTCGCTTCCGCAAGCAGGTTGAAGCTGCCGCCGAACGTTTGCGGCGATTCAAGCAGGCCGGCAGCGCCATGAACCATCCGCCGGCGCCGGCTCCGACGGATGCCGGCATCGACAAGCTGCGCCGCGAATTGTGGGAGTTCAGCGAAAAACTGCGGCTGCAAGCCGAGGCCAAAGGCAAAGCAGCGTGGACGGAAGAAGGCCTCGAGTAGGCTGCTGAAAAACTGTTCTTTGAGGTGTCATCCTGAGCGAGCCGGGGTCCCCGGCGACGGCCGCTTTTGCCGTTGCTGGGGTGGAGGAGCGAAGGATCTGCTGTTTGCGCTTGCTGAAAATAAAGCAGATCCTTCGGTCGCCAGCCCCCACAAGCCAACAACGGGCTTGTCGGGGACCCCGCGCAAAACCAGCGCAACCCCAGGATGACACGGGTAAGGGTTTTTCAGCAGCCTGCAAGTAACTTAGATTCTTCATTTCGAGTATCGGGCCGGGGCCTGGCGGATGGCCCCAAAATAGGAACGATGATAGTCGCAGGCGTAATGAGCGGAACCTCGGCGGATGGCGTCAACGTGGCACTGGTGCGCATGCAGGGCCGCGGGCTGCGCACCCGCTTGCAGTTGCTGGCCCACCGCGAATATCCGTATCCGCCGCGCCTGCGCGGCGCGGTGCTCGCCGCGATGAATGCAAAGCGCGCCAGCGTCGCCGATCTGGCGCGACTGAACTTCCGCCTGGCCGAAGCTTATGCCGAAGCCGTCGAGGAGACGACCCGGAAGAGCGGATTCGCTTGCGATCTGATCGGCTGCCATGGGCAAACGATTTATCACCAGGGCGAAAGCAAGGCTCACCTGGGCCGCTCCGTCTCCGCCACTTGGCAGACCGGCGAGGGCTCGGTGCTGGCGGCGCGGCTGCAAGTGCCGGTGGTCTCCGACTTCCGCCCGGCAGACATGGCCGCCGGAGGCCAAGGCGCGCCGCTGGTTCCGTTCCTCGACTACCTTTTGTTTCGCCACCCGCGCCGCGGACGCATCCTGCAAAATATCGGCGGCATCGGCAACCTGACGGCAATTCCGGCAGGGGCGACGCCCAACGAAGTCATTGCCTTCGACACCGGCCCCGGAAACATGGTGATCGACGCCCTGGCGAAAGAGCTGTTCGGCAGGCCGTATGATCCAGACGGCGAGCTGGCCGCGCGCGGCGTGGCTAATCGACCAGTGCTCGCCGCTTTGTTGCGCGCTCGCTTCTTTCGTGCCGCGCCGCCCCGGACCGCCGGACGCGAACAGTTTGGACGCGAGTTCGTCAGCCGCTTTCTTCGCCTCTGCCGCAGGCTTAGCAAGCACGACATGATGGCAACCGCAACCGCGCTCACGGCCGAATCCATCGCCGCCTCCGTGCGCCAGGTTTCGCGGGGTGTCCGCTTCCACGATTTTTTCGTCTCCGGCGGCGGCACGCGCAATCGCACGCTGATGAGCATGCTGGCCGAGCGCCTCGCCGAATGGCGGATGCGTGTCTCCACGACCGATGCGCAGGGAATGCCATCCGAAGCCAAGGAAGCCGTTGCCTTCGCCGTGCTTGCCTACCAGACATGGCACCGGCAGCCGTCAAACATTCCCTCGGCAACCGGAGCGGCGCGACCGGCGATCCTCGGCAAGATCAGCTATGTGTAAGACTTCCAGGCCTGGATTGCGAAGCAGGCCGCCCGGGTCGCGATTGGAGATCCGCAGCGGGCAAGGCATTCCCGTGACGGACGCCAAGGCGTCCTCTGCCATCGTGTTACCATCAAAAGGTTTTCGAAACTCTGGAGCGGCGCGGCGTGCGCATTCTCTTTATCGGCGACATCTTTGGCAGGCCCGGCCGCACCATCGTTCGCGACCACGTCCGCAAGCTGCAATCTCAATACCATATCGACCTCACCATCGCCAATGGCGAGAACGCCGCCGGCGGCTTCGGCATTACTCCGGCGATCGCCGAGGAGCTTTTCGACCTCGGCATCGAGGTCATCACCACGGGCAATCACGTCTGGGACAAGCGCGAGTTGATCGATTACTTGAGCGCCGGCCTCAGCCATCCGGACACCGCGGCCCGCCGAATCCTGCGTCCCGCCAACTACCCGGCGGGCGCGCCCGGCAGCGGTCTTTATGAAGGCAAGACCCGGGGCGGCGTCGGCTATGCCGTTATCAACCTGCAAGGCCGCGTCTTTATGGGAAGTATCGACGACCCGTTCCGCGTCGCCGACGAACTGCTGAAACGCATTACCGCCAAAGTTATCCTGGTTGACATGCACGCCGAAGCCACTTCCGAGAAGGTCGCGCTGGGCTGGTATCTCGACGGCCGCGTCAGCGCGGTCATCGGCACCCACACCCACATTCCCACGGCGGACGAGCGCGTGCTGCCGAAAGGCACCGCCTATCAGACCGACGTCGGCATGACGGGGCCGTGGAACGGCGTCATCGGCATCCAGAAGGAACTGATTATCGGCCGCTTCCTCAATAACATGCCAACCCGATTCGAAGCGGCCAGCGGTGATACCCGGCTGTGCGCGGTGGTCATCGACTGCGATGCCAGGACCGGGCTTGCCCGCTCCATCGAGCGCATCATGATTAGCGAGTAGGTGGGTTTGCCGGCTGTGCGCTGCCATAAACGCGCAGGGCATTGGTTGCTGGTTCGTATGTCATACATCCGAAAGAAAACGATTGCAGGGCTGAAGCCAGGCGACTCATTCGCTGTTTCACGCACCTTCACGGAACAGGATGCGCTGGCTTTTGCCGATATCAGCCGAGACTACAACCCGGTTCATTTTGACGATCGCTTTGCCACGGTCAAGAATTTTAATGGCCGGATTTGTCATGGCCTTTTGGTTGCCGCCCTGCTTACCGAGATCGGCGGACAGATTGGCTGGCTGGCCTCGGGCATGAATTTTCGTTTCAAGAAGCCGGTATATTTTGACGACACCATCACCTGCCGTTTTACCCTCACTGAGATTGATGACCGCAATCGAGCCAAGGCTGAGGCGGTGTTCAAGAATCAGCGGGATGAGGTGGTGGCGGAGGCGTTTTTGACCGGCATCTTGCCAGGCGAGCCGGAAAAGCGCGTCATGGAGGTCATGATGGCGGAAGGAGATCCGACCAACCAATGCCGCTGAATCCGTCAATCGGCGTCGGTGGGCTAATCAGTCCGTAAGGGCTGCATTGTTACTGGAACCAGCTCAGCCGGAAATTGCATCTCACCTGGAGTGCAGACAAGACCTGTGATGGAAAAGCTCGACCCTGCCATATTGCCGCCGCCTTTCGTTTGGGATGGCTTCGCTGCCTACCTGTTCGACATTGACGGCACGCTGATGAACAGCCGCGACGGGTTTCACTATCATGCCTTTTTCCGAGCGTTCCGTGAGACTTGGAAGCGCGAGCTGAAGCTTCGACGGAATTCCGCTGCACGGCAATACCGATATCGGCATTCTTCGCGCCGCCGCCCTGGCCGCGGGGGTGTCCGTTGCCGAATTTTCCGCCAAGCTTCCTCAGGCACTTGCGATGATGCAAGCCGAGGTGGAAGCCAATGCCGCCCAACTGCGCGCCGAACTTTGTCCGTCCATCGGCGAGTTGCTGGAGCGCCTGCACTCGGCCGGAAAGCTGCTGGGCGTCGCCTCCGGCAACCTGGAGCCGATCGGATGGGCGAAGCTGCGCGCGGCCGGCATCGCCGCATATTTTCGCTTCGGGGCGTTCAGCGCGGCTCCGGACTTCATGGCGGGCGCCCACAACGAGACCCGCGTCGCGATTTTTCAGCAGGCGATCGGCGAAGTCCGGCGCCGTCTGGGGGAAAGCGCCGCCGTTTGCTTCATCGGCGATACGCCTGCCGACGTCCGTGCCGCTCGCTCGGTGAGCGCCTCGGTCATTGCCGTGGCCACCGGAATTCACGATCTGGAGACTCTGCGGGGGGAACAACCCGATCTGTGCCTCTCGTGCTGCACTGAATTGCTGCAACCCCACCGGCCATAACTCGCCAGGCCGGCAGATGCTGTGGCGGCCAACGCTTCTCGACGGCCTGCCAATCGCTTACAATGAAAGCGATGCGTTGTTTCTGGCCTATGCTGCTGTTTGCCGCTTTGCTGCCCGCCTACGGACAGCAGGGCACGTCAACGCCGGTGCCAGCGCCAAAGTCCGGGGCCGCGCCCGTTGTCGCGAATCCGGTGATTACAGCTCCCCAGAACTCGGCTGCAACCCAAGCAGCACCCCTGCCAGTTCCGTGCTCCGACAAAGCGCACCCGGAGCTTCCCAACTGCCCCACGAAAGCAGAGCGGCGGCGGGCGGCGAGGGAATTTCGCACCGCCCTCAAGCTACAAAAGAAGCGGTCGCGGATGCACCAGGCATTCGAGCATTTCAAGGCGGCGGCCGCGCTCGCGCCGGACGATCCCAAATACCTGAGCGCGCGCGAAGTCGCCCGGCAGGAGCTGGTATCGGAAGCGGTACAAGCCGGCAACCGGGCCATGGCCGCCGGCAACGACCTCGAAGCTCTCGTCCGTTTTCGTGAAGCGCTGGCAGTTGGATCCCGACAACAATTTCGCCCATCAACAGCTCCGTGATGCTCTTCCCCGCATCGTCCCGGCGGGCCCGGAGATGGAGAAAGACGAGCTTGCCGGGGTCATCAGCTTGCAGCCGCAGCCGGGGGTGCGCAAGTTTCACCTCCGCGGAAGCACGCGGGACATCATCAGCCAAGTCACGCTGGCCTACGGAATCACCGCCCTGTTCGACGACTCGACGCCAACCCGCCCCGTGCGTCTCGACATGGAAGAGGCAACCTGGCCGGAAGCGGCTTCCGCGCTCGCGCTTGTCACCAAGACGATCTGGACCCCGCTCTCGGCCCGGCAGGTGTTGTTCGCGTCCGACACCGATGAAAACCGGCGAAACTTCTTCGCCATGTCGCTGCGCACGTTTTATCTTCCCCAGGGGACCACGCCGCAGGCGCTGACCGAGATCTCGACCGCCATGCGCACTCTGTTCGAGATCCGCTTCTCGTCGGTTGATACCACCGAGCATACGCTCACCGTGCGCGCGGACACACGAACCCTGGACGCCGTATCCGCATTTGTGCACGCCCTGCAGGACCAATTGCCCGAGGTAAGCTTCCAACTCGACGTTTTCCAGGTTTCGAGCGAATATACGCGTGCCATAGGGGCAAGCGTGCCCAGCCAATTCCAGGTCTTCAACATTCCCACCGAGCTGGCCCAAGCGGCCAGCGCCATCAGCTCGGCAAACTCGACTTCCATCTCCGCGCTTCTCGCCCAAGTGCAGGGTCAACAGAACTCGCTGCTTTCGCAGCCCTTCGCGGTTTTCGGCGGCGGCACCACCCTCTCGGCGCTGACCATCCCCTCCGCCAGCTTCAGCTTCTCGCGCGATTTGTCGAGCATACGTGAGCTGCAGAGCATGACGCTGCGCGCTTCGCAGGGAACGGCCGCGGTCATGAAAATCGGCGAGCGCTATCCCATCCTGAATTCCACTTATTCGTCGGCGGTCGGCGCCACGAGCCTTACCCAGTTGCTCGGCGGGACCGCCGCCGGCACGGGCTCGCTGGCGGCCTATCCATCTTTCACCTATGAGGATCTAGGCTTCAACCTGAAAGCCACGCCGGTGATCCATCGCGACAACTCAATCGACATCAAGTTGGAGATGCAGATCCGCTCGCTCGGGTCGCAGACCGTCAATGGCGTGCCGATCATCAACAACCAGGAATTCAACGGCTTTGTCAGCGCCAAGAACGGAGAGTCCGTCGCCGTCGCCGGCAATCTCAGTCTAAGCGAGTCGCGCATCCTCAACGGATATTCCCTGCTTACCTCGATTCCCGGACTTGCCAACCGCAACACCACGGAGGATGACGACGAACTGCTGATCGTTTTGACTCCACACGTGGTAATCGCCAACCCGGAAGCGGGGCCATCGATCCTTCTGCCGAATACCATGCCCCGCCGCTAGACTGCCGCGCTGCCGCCTATTTCCCACTCTCCGCGATTTCGAAATCCACCACTGCTTTCAGCACATCCGGCGGCATGCCGAGGACGTTACCCAAGTGGCGGCCGTTGATGAACAAAGTTGGGGTGGCGTTGACCCCAACCTCTTCTCCCAGTTTCCGGCCACGTTCCAGGCGCTGCTTGGTTTCAGCCGAATCCGTGCAGGCGGCGACCTTCTTCGCGTCCACCCCGGCGTCGCCCGCCACCTCGTTCAGCTTGTTGGTCAACGCTTCGGCTCCCTTCTCGAACTGCTGGTTCACCGCATCCTGTTGCTCATAGACCAAGGCGATGAACTTCCAGGCGGCGTCATTGCTTTCACGCCCGATGCAATCGACATAAGTAGCGGTTTTCTGCGCCCAGGGGTGAATCGAACCCAAGGGAAAATTCTGGAAGACGAGCCTGACCTTGGGTTCTTCGCTCATGAGCTTCTCGATCACCGGTTGCGCCTGCTTGCAGGCGGGACATTCGAGGTCCCCGAACTCCACAATCGTGATCGCCGGCGCGGCCGGGCCTTTGCTCGGACCGAACGCGTCCTTGTCCAGAATCGCCCGATCCCTGGCGAACGGATCGGGACCAAAAGCCATCAAATCGCCCGCGATGGCGTGATCTCCTTCGACGAACAGCTTCATTAGCTGCCGCCCCTTAGGAGAGTTGACAACGGCGGTCACTTCGGCCAGCCCATTGATCGGGGAAGGCTTGATCGAGGCCACTTTGAAAACCAGGTTGGGCTGGAAGCCGAACATGCGATGAAAGAAAGCCGTGACCGTCGCCTCGCTCGGCAGGTTCGAAGCCGTGGGCGAGGCTGCAGCCGGAGTGGATGGTTTAGCCGCTGCCGGGCTAGCGCCGGCCTGGGCCAGCGCGCAAGAGGTCAGAATCAGAACCGCCAAAGAAGCCGCTAGGGAACGTTTCATTATGCCTTCCTGTCGAGTGAAATAAACCGCCGTATACGAGGCTCCAACCTCGAGCCGGTTGTTTTTGAGAGTGCAGTCAGATCTCGTAGCGTGCGGCAACGGGAAATCTGCGCCCCACGCCGAAAGCCTTTCCCGAAATTTTAAGTCCCGGCGCCGCTTGTTGCCGTTTGTATTCGGCGCGATTCACCATCTTGATCACCGCCCGCACCAGTGCCGGATCGATTTTCCGCTCGCCGGCGATCACATCGGCCGGCTTCATATCTTCCACATAGTCGACCAGAATCTGATCGAGGATGTCGTACGGCGGCAGCGAGTCGCTGTCTTTCTGCTCCGGACGCAGTTCGGCCGAAGGCGCCTTGGTCATGGTCGAATGCGGAATCACCGGACGCCGCGAGTTCACGTATTCGGCGATCCGGTAAACCAGCGTTTTGGGCACGTCGGAGATCACCGCCAACCCGCCCACCATGTCGCCGTAGAGGGTGCAGTAGCCTACGCCCAGCTCCGACTTGTTTCCGGTGGAGAGCACCAACGCCCCGAACTTGTTCGAGATTGCCATCAGCAGCGTGCCGCGGGCGCGCGCCTGTATATTTTCCTCCGTCACATCTTCGCCAAGGCCGGTAAAAACCTTTGCCAGTGCGCCGTGAAAGGAATCGAAAATTCTTTTGATTGGAATGATTTCGAAACGAATGTTTAAGTTTTGCGCAAGCTCTCGGGCATCCTCGACGCTGCCTGCCGAGGAATACTGGCTGGGCATGGCGACGCCGATTACGTTTTCCGCACCCAGCGCTTCCACCGCGATCGCCGCCGTCAAGGCCGAATCGATGCCGCCGCTCAGCCCGATCAGCGCTTTGCCAAAGCCGCATTTTTTCACATAGTCGCGGGTGCCAAGCACCAGCGCCGCGAACGCGCTCGCCGCTTCGCCCTCGACCCAGGGATGAAGATCTCCCTCGCCCGTTTCGGTGTCATAAAAGATCAAGTCTTCCGCGAACGATTTGGCTTGCGCCAAAACCTCGCCACCCGGTCCAATCACAATGCTGGACCCGTCGAAGACCAGACTGTCGTTTCCGCCCACCTGGTTCACCATCGCCACCGGAACCCGCTGATGCCGGGCAATCGACGCCAGCATCTCCCGCCGCAATTCACGCTTGCCCAGGTGAAACGGAGAGGCGGAGATGTTCAGCACCACTTCACCGCCGGCCAGGATCAACTCTTCCACCGGATCGACCATGTACAGCCTGCGGTTCCAGAAAGTCTTATCGTTCCATGCATCTTCGCAGATGGTGAGCGCCAGCTTTTTTCCGTCGAGGGTAAACAGCTCCTGGCGCTCGGCGGGAGCGAAATTGCGCATCTCGTCAAAGACGTCGTAGGTGGGCAGCAGGCGCTTCGATTGCACCAGCTCCACCTTACCGTTCCGCAGCACGGCGGCTGAGTTCATTGCCGATTTGCCGGTGTCGCGGCAGGCGCGGCTGACGAAGCCGCAGACGCAGACAATTTCCCGCGTCTCTGCGGCAATCTCCTCGAGCGCTTGGCGGCAGCGCGCGACGAAGTCAGGCTTCTCCACCAGGTCGCGCGGCGGATAGCCGCAGACGTTGAGCTCCGGAAACAGCACCAGCCCGGCATTGCCCTGCCGGGCCTTGCGGGCGAACTCGATGACCTGCCGGGCATTGCCGGCGAAATCACCGACCGTCGGATTGACTTGGGCGAGCGCAATTCTCACCCCTATAGTTTAAAGGCTGGCAGCCAACTTTGGTATGGGCGAGCTTCTCTATGTATCCGCCGCATCACTCCGGGGCTTGCGGGCTGTCCGGAAGGTGGCCCACATTTGCGGAGCCGCAGGCGGAGCTAATGTGGGGCTGTAGAGGGGCTGTAGATTCATCCGGCAGCAACCGCCCCACATTTGCCAAGGCAAATATGGGCCACCCGCCCAGCAAACCCTAATGAGGCTTTAGCCTCTGAGGGACCTCGGTTCTTCTAACCAGACTTGTTCAGGGTTTTCCTTTGGGGCGTCAGTAGAGCAGATATTTTTGCCTGATGCGGGCAAACTCTTCCAGCCGTTCACGCCAGCCGTCGGCAATGTGCCTTGGATCGTCTCCCCTCACGAGCGCCTGGAAACTGGCGCTCTCCGCCAGCAGCACGGCAATCCGTTCCGGCTCGAACTGCCGGGGATAGAGCTTCAGCAGCGCCGCAGCGATTTCCAGGCCCAGCTCAGGCGAATCCAGTTGGTCGCGCGCGGTGAGCAAAATACGAACTCCGTGGCAGAGTTGCCGCGCGTAGGGGCCACTGACCGGGGTAAAAGAAATTGGCAGCCAACGCACGCCACTCAGCGCGCGCGCGTTCAGATAGGCGGCCAGCCGGCGACGGTCGATCCACGGCGCCCCCAGCACTGCAAACGGCGTTTCCGTTCCCCGGCCAACCGAGACATTCGTCAACTCAATGAGTGCCACGCCGGGATAGAGCGTTGCCGCCGCCAGGCTGCGCAAGTTCGGCGAAGGGTTGATCCACCGCAAGCCGGTGGCATCGAACCAATCGCCCCGTTGCCACCCCTGCATCCGGATCACCGTCAGCGCGGCGCCGATCTTGCCTTCGGAGTTGAACAGCCGCGCCAGCTCGCCCATGGTCATTGCGTGGCGAATCGGAAGCGGATGATAGTTGACGAAACTCTCGCCTCCGGCGTCGGAGACCGCGCCCTGCACAAACCCGCCTGTAATCGGGTTCGGCCGGTCCAGCACGATCAGCGGCAGCTTCGCCGCGGCACAAGCTTCGAGAAAATACCCAAGCGTGGTTTCATAGGTATACCAGCGCACGCCGGCGTCCTGGATGTCGAAAACCACCGCATCGAGTTCGTGGAGAACTTCCGGCGGAGGCCGCCGGTCAGCATCGCTAGAGCCGTAAACACTGTAGACGCGCACCCCGGTGGCCCGGTCGCGAGCCTCGGCAATATGCGTCGTATCCAGAGTGCCGTTGATACCGTGCTCGGGGCTGAAGATCGCCCGCAGTTCGACGTCCCGCAGCTTTGCCAGCAGGTCTATGCCGCGCCGTCCAAGCGAGTCCACTCCGGTTTGGTTGGTCACCAGCCCAACTCGGCACGGGCGCGACGCGCAGCTTGCCGGACGCAGCCCCGGTTCCCCGCCAGGCGCGTTTTCACCCGTAGCGGAAGAAAACAGCGCTCCCCGCTCGGCTAGCACGTCGAGTCCCGTCTTCACCTGTCCATCTCGCGAATGCAGGAGGTGCGTTCCGCCCGGCGAGACCTGGGCGTCAGCCGCTGGTTCTGCGCAGAAAAGTTCGGCGCAGACAAAGAGGAAGAGCAATATCACAGCGGTTTGCAAGCGCCAGAAGCGCCAGCGGGCGCTGCGCACGGCCAGCAGCGGCCCAGTCTTGAGGCGCGCCGGCACACGCGTTAGCTGCACAGGTTGGAGCAGCCCACCGCCCTCGACGCCGTCGCCAAGATCTTTACCGCCAAGTAAGCGCCACGGGGGCAGGTACTTCAATAAACCGGCAGCGGGCACATCGGCGCCCGCGATCACGCCTGCCCATCAACCGCCGTTTCGTGGGGTTTCAGGCGCACCACGATAATCTTGGCGAACCCCTCCTCGAACTTCGGCGGGCGCAGCTTCTGGGCCATGCGTTGCATTACGTCGTCCGGCACATTGCGCGAACGCTTGCGGTTGCGCTCCATGCAAACCTCGGCGGGCACGTCGAAAAACACCGCATGCGCCTCGTATCCGTACTCGCGCGCCATCTTGATCCAGCTATGGCGCTCACGCGGAGACAGGTTGGTGGCGTCAATGTAATTCATCGGGCGCCCGGCAATCAGCCGTGATCTGAGCAGTGAACGCAAGGACGAGAAGACCAAGTCCTGATATCGCTGCTCGGTCGGATCGTCAAACAGCAACCCGCGAATCAGATCGCTCGAAAGAGGAATGATGTTGTGCCGCCTGAACCAGGAACTCTTGCCCGAGCCCGGCAGCCCTATCGAGAGCACCACCGCGCCCTTCACCTTGCCATGCTCCGCCGCGGGCTTGGCCGCAGCTTGGGCCTCGGCCGACGCCGGCTCCACGCCTTCGCCGTCGACTTCCGCTGCTTCGCCCGTGGCCTGTCCCGGGGCAATTGGCAGCGCCGCCGAAGGCTGAGCGGGCCCCGAACGGCGCCGTTCCGGCCGGGGCTGGTTGCGTGGCTTTCCGCTTCCCGGCCTGCGCCGCGCGCGCCGCTGGCCGCGTCCGCCGCCATTCTTCTGCCCCGTGGGTACGGCAGCTTCGGCGGGCTCCGTCTCGGGTTGCGGCTCGTATTCCGGCTGCAACTCCGGTTGAAAATTGCTCGCTTCGGCGGATGAATTCATAGTCTCACCGGCCGTCGCCGGGGGCTCCTGATGTTCGCCAGCCGGAGCTTCGCGATCCAGAAAGGTTGGCTGCAACGGCGCCTGGTCTGGCTCGGCGTCCTTCGCTTGCAGATCTTCTTTGCTCTTGTTGCGCCGCTTCATGCGGTCGCGCATCCACTTGCGCATACCCGGCTTATAACACAATTCACCCGCCGGCAGCGAGAACTAAGAAGATTCCCCCCCGTACCAATTCAGGCCGCGCCGACGGCCGCGGGAATAGCTGGCGATTTTCCCTGTTCCGGGATGCCGTCCGGGTTTGCCTCCATGGGGCACGGATGCTAGCATTTTCTTTCTGCTCGTAAGGCCCGCAGACCCTGGTTGGTGTGCCGGCTGCCACGCGCATCGCAGCAGCGATTCGCATAAACGGATATGCTTAACCTCGGAGGCGACATGGCAATCAAAGTGGGTATCAACGGCTTCGGCCGCATCGGGCGCAACGTTCTGCGCACCACGCTAGGCAACAAAGATATCGAAATCGTTGCCGTCAACGACCTTACGGATCCGGGGACGCTGGCGCATCTGCTGAAGTACGACTCCATCCTCGGCAACCTGCCAAACAACATTTCCACCACGGCCGATTCCATTCAGGTCGATGGCCACAAAATCAGGGTCTTTGCCGAAAAAGATCCGGCCAAGCTCGACTGGCAATCGCAGGGCGCGCAGATTGTGGTCGAGTCCACCGGGCGCTTCACCGACGCCACCCAGGCTAAAAATCATCTCCGCGGCACGGTAAAAAAAGTCATTATTTCCGCTCCCGCCAAGAACGAGGACATCACGATCGTGCTGGGCGTGAACCAGGATAAGTACGATCCCGCCAAGCACAACATCGTCTCGAACGCCTCCTGCACCACCAATTGCCTGGCGCCGGTGGCCAAGGTCCTCAACGACAACTTCGTCATCCAAAAAGGCACGATGACCACGATCCACTCCTACACCAACGATCAGGTCATCCTCGACTTTCCCCACAAGGACCTGCGCCGCGCCCGGGCGGCCGCGCTCTCCATGATTCCGACCTCGACCGGCGCCGCCAAGGCCATCTATCTTGCCATTCCCGAGCTGAAGGGCAAACTCGACGGCTTTGCCATCCGCGTGCCAACCCCGAATGTCTCGGTAGTCGATCTGGTGGTGCTCACCGAGAAGCCGACCAGCGTGGACGAGGTCAACGCCGCCATGAAGAAAGCCAGCCAGGCGGGTCCGTTGAAGGGTTATCTTGCTTATGACGATAATCAACTGGTTTCGTGCGACTTCCGCGGCAACCCGTTCTCTTCGATCTTTGACGCTCCGCTGACCCGCGTGGTCGGAGGAAACCTGGTCAAGATCATTGCCTGGTACGACAACGAGTGGGGTTATAGCTGCCGGGTTCGCGACCTGATCACTTTCATCGCCGGCAAAGGGCTGTGACGTCGGTCCTGTCCGCCGCGACGGACGGGTGCCATTTCAGGATTCCACGGTCCGGCTTGCCGCATTGGCATTGGCCGGACCGCTGAATCCGGCATCGGAATTTCGCTCCAGCAGGGTTTTAGGGAATCCTAGTGTCCTGAACCAGAAGTTCGTCGCAAATGTGTTTCGCGGTTTTGCAGGGGCTAGGCTTCAGCCGAGCCGCACCCAGCCAAGAAGGATGCGGGCTTTAGCCCCTGAGGTAAAGAATTTGATCTCAAGACCGGCTGCTTTATTCGCGGCGAATTTCTAACCCACCGCGCCAAGCAGTGACCATCGGGCTGTAAGACAGAGGACGGTAGCCATGGCCAAACTTTCGATACGCGATCTTTCGCTGAACAATCACCGCATCTTCATGCGGGTAGACTTTAACGTACCTCTTGACGGCGGTCGGGTGGCCGATGACACCCGCATCCGCGAGACCCTGCCGACCATCGAGTACGCTCTGCGTCACGGCACCAAGCTGATTCTGGCCTCGCATCTGGGTCGTCCCAAGGGCAAACCGAATCCGCAGTACAGCCTCAAGCCGGTTGCCGAGCGGCTGCGTATTCTGCTGGACGAGAAGATCGGCCGCGGGCAGAACGTCGGCTTCTCGCCGGATTGCGTCGGCATGCAGGCCGAAGAGATGGCCGGCAAGCTGGAGCGCGGGCAGACCTTGCTGCTGGAGAATCTGCGCTTCCACCCCGAAGAGGAGGCCAATGATGACGGCTTCTCCATGGCGCTGGCTAAGTTGGCCGACTTCTATGTCAACGATGCCTTCGGCACGGCGCACCGGGCCCACGCTTCCACCGTCGGGATTACCCGCCATCTCTCGAAATCGGCTGCCGGCCTGCTGATGGAGCGAGAACTCGAATACCTCGGCCGAGCCACCGAGAATCCCGCCAAGCCGTTCGTCACCATCCTCGGCGGAGCCAAAGTCGGTGACAAGATCGGCGTCATTCGCAATCTGCTCGATAAGGTCGATAGCTTCGTCATTGGCGGCGGCATGGCCTATACGTTTCTGAAGGCGCAGGGCAAGGAGATCGGCAAGTCCCTGCTGGAGGCCGACAAACTTGAGCTGGCCGGCCAGTTGCTCGCCGAAGCCAAGGCACGCAACGTCAGGATGCTGCTGCCGGTCGATCATGTGGTGGCCGACAAAGTTGATCCCGGCGCGCGTCCGCGAACGATTGCCAAGGGCGAGCCGATCCCGGCCGATCAGATCGGGCTCGACATCGGGCCGGAGACGATCGAGTTGTTTGCCGCCGAGATCGCCCGCGCTCGCACCATCGTCTGGAACGGTCCGATGGGCGTCTTCGAGATGGACCCGTTCGCCCGCGGAACCATGAAGATCGCCCACGCGGTCGCCGACAACGCCGGTGCGACTTCGATCGTGGGTGGCGGAGACAGCGTGGCCGCGGTCCACAAAGCCGGAGTCGCCGACCAGATTAAGCATATTTCCACCGGCGGCGGGGCGTCGCTGGAGTTTCTCGAGGGCAAGCAGTTGCCGGGCGTCGAAGCGCTGACTAACAAATGAGAAAAGCAGTTTCGAGTTTCAAGGTTTCAAAGTTTCATGCTGGCGAGAACCCGTTGCATAACTGCTTCTTTGCAGGGGCGTGGCTTCAGCCACGCCGTACAGAAATCAACAATGACGCGGGCTTTAGCCCCTGAGGTAAGGAATTTGACCTCAAGGCCGGCTGCCTTAATTAGCGGCGAGTTTCTAATTCACTGCACTGGTTTCAGGCTTTCACGCTGCCTTGAAACCTTGAAACCTTGAAACTTTGAAACCATTCTTTATGCACGACTTCCACATGCACGACTTCCACAAAATCGACCTCGGCGAGGGTTCGGCTCTTTTTTTCGTGCAGGGTGACATCACCCGGCAAGATACCGATGCCATCGTCAACGCCGCCAATTCCACACTGATGGGCGGAGGCGGTGTCGATGGCGCCATCCATCGCGCCGGCGGCCCGGCGATTCTCGAGGAGTGCAAGAAGATTGTCGCCGAACATGGTCACCTGCCGCCGGGCGAAGCCGTTTCTACGACCGGGGGACGTTTGCCCGCCGCCTTCGTCATTCACACCGTCGGACCCATCTGGCGTGGAGGCTTGCACGGCGAGTCAGGGCTGCTCGCCGGCGCCTATCGTAATTCCCTGCGGCTGGCCGACCGGCTGGGACTGCACAGCATCGCGTTCCCGGCGATTTCCACCGGCGCCTACGGCTATCCGGCGGCGCAGGCTGCTCTGATTGCGATCGAATCCGTGGTGGACGCGCTGGCCGAGGCGCGCCACACTCGCGAGGCTCGCTTCGTGCTCTTCGACAACGCATCGCTCGACGTGTTTCTTGACGCGGCGCGGGCTGTCGCTCACCGCCGCAAGGCAAACTGGCGTCTCGACCACACCACCGGGGTTAAGGAATGAAACGAAAGAAAATTATCGCCGCCAATTGGAAGATGTACAAAACGGTTCAGGAATCGCGGGCGTTCATCGAGGCATTCCTGCCGCTGGTCAAGCAGCACGATCGCGACGAAATCGTGATCTGCCCGCCCTTTGTCAACATCGCCGCCGTGCTCGACGCGACCCGCGGCAGCCTCATCAAGGTGGGCGCGCAGAACGTCTATTGGGAAAAAGAAGGCGCCTTCACCGGCGAAGTTTCGCCCGCCATGCTCGCCGGGGCCGGCTGTGAGTTCGTCATCATCGGCCACTCCGAGCGCCGGCAGTACTTCGGCGAAACCGACGACACCGTGAACCGCCGCCTGGAGAGCGCTCTGGAAGCGGGCTTGGCCGCGATTCTCTGCGTCGGCGAAGTGCTCGAAGAGCGCGAAGCCAAGCTGACGGAGGATGTTCTGCGACGCCAGTGCGCGCGCGCCTTCAACGGCATTTCCGCCCGCAAGGCCATTAAGCTGAGCATCGCCTACGAGCCGGTCTGGGCCATCGGCACGGGAAAAACGGCAACTCCGCAGATGGCTGCCGACGCCCACGCCGTCATTCGCCAGGAAGCCGCTCTGTCGTTCGGCAAGGAATTTGCCGCCGCTCTGCGCATCCTTTACGGCGGCAGCGTTAAGCCGGACAACGCCAAGGCGCTGATGTCGGAAAGCGAGATCGACGGCGCCCTGGTGGGAGGCGCGAGTCTCAAACCCGACTCCTTTGCCGCCATCGTCAAGTATTAGAGCGTGTTTCACAAATGGTGCTTTGAAGGGGCATGGCAGGTGCCCCAGGTTCGCCCTCCTTTGGCTAACCTGGGGTAGTTTGCATTTTGATCTTTCACCAGCGCGGACACCCGGGTTCCGCCCTGCTTTTGGCTCTCCGAGTTTTTCAGCAGCCTGTTCAGCCCGTACGTAAGACCAGCAAACCTTGATGAGGCTTTAGCCTCCGGGGGACCTCGGTTTTTCTAACCAGACTTGTTCAGAGTTTCCCAAGGTGTTTTCTCCAGCGCCGAATTCACGTAGAATAGGCCAATCTTGTGGGGGAAAGCTTAACGTTCGCCACAGGTCTGTCAATACCCCGAAACTGGGGAATACCAGTTACCAACGAAGTGGGTTCGCAATCTGCAGACAAAGGAGATGTTTCTTCGATGAAGCGTTACACGATGTTTGTCGCCCTGTTGGCCCTTGCTTCAACCCTGGCGTGGTCGGCCGAAGATGGCGCCGCCCTTTTCAAATCCAAGTGCGCCATGTGTCACGGCGCCGGCGGCGAAGGCAAGGTCGGTCCGGCCTTGAAAGGCACAAAGTTGAGTGCGGCCGATATTACCGGCGTCCTCACCAAAGGCGCCGCGGGCAAAAAGGCGCCTCACAGCAAACCTGTCGCCGGGCTTACTGCCGATCAGGCGACGGCTATTGCCGGCTACGTCAAGTCCCTGAAGTAAGCACCGGTTCCCCGTTTACGGCTACGAAGTTCCCGGCACGCGCCCGCTTTGCGCGTGTCGGGGCAGCGTTGCTCTCAAGCCGACCCCTATGGGCCGGCGTTGTTGCTTAGACGCTCTGGCTTTCCGGCGCCGTCCGCTGCTTGCGTCCCCAGAAGAACCATCCGATCGCCAGCAGCAGGATCAGCGCGATGATTCCCTGTGAGATGACGCAATAGAGGCAATAGACCCCGAGCACATGGGCCTCAATGTGAGTGAGATACAACGCGAAAGCGAATCCGCCCGCCACCGCCGCCAACAGCATTCCGCGTCGCCGCAGCAAGCTCAGCACGCCGATCAGCAGATATCCGGCCACCCCGATGGCCGCCACCGGCACGCCGCCGAGTTCCGAATATGGGCTGTGGTTCACCACCCCGCAATCCCACTTATCGTTGATGTGGCAGGGCTCGTCTTCAAAGACGTAGTGAACGCGAAGAGCAAGCCCCGACACGATGATTCCAGCCAAGGCCAGCACAACCAACAGGTATCGCACAAGCGCCTCTCCACCCCGGCAACGGCAAAAGTAGCCATTGCCGGGGACCCGTGGCAAACCGCCAGAGCGGCTTCCGACCCTCTAACGAACCGCCAGCAACTCGATGTCGAAGATGAGGGTCGAATTCGGCGGAATCACATTGCCGGCGCCGCGTGCGCCGTAGCCGAGTTCCGCCGGGATGCGCAACTGCCGTTGCCCGCCCACGTGCATGCCTGCGACTCCTTCGTCCCAACCGCGAATTACCTGGCCGGCGCCCAGCTTGAACACAAAGGGCTGGTTCCGGTCGAGCGAACTATCGAACTTCTTGCCGTTGGTGAGCCAGCCGGTGTAGTGAACGCTGACGTTGGCCCCCTTGGCCGCCTGCTTGCCGGCCCCGTTCTTAAGGTCCCAATACTGCAAGCCGCTTGCCGTCTTCACCCCAGGTCCATCGACCTTGGCCGGAGCCATCGGAGCTTTTTCCATATTTTTCCCGTTCTGTCCAGACATCGAAATCGCCGCCACCATCACCATCGTCATCGCCAGCAACCAAGCAGTTCGTTTCAAAGAGCCCTCCAGGATATTAAGTTCCCTGCAAAACAGAATCCGCTGTCCCTGACAAGCCCGCTATTGGCTTGCCTCGGTTGCTACTGCCGCCGCTGAACCGACGCCATGTTCATGGGTTTGCGAACATCGGCGTGCAGCGTCTGCAAATCGCGCACACTGACCTCGCCCCGCTGAAGCGCGGCAATCCCCTCGGCGGCCGCGCGGGCAGCCGAGAGCGTGGTCATGGTGGGTACGCGGGCCGTGATCGCCGCCCGTCGAATCGCTTTCTCGTCGAACCACGGCTCCAGGCCGTGGGGCGTATTGATGATGAGCCTGATTCGTCCGCTCTTGATGAGGTTGACCACATTAGGCCGGCCTTCCAAAACCTTATAGACCTGCTCCGCGTGGATTCCGGCCTGCTCCAGCACCTCGGCGGTAGTTTGGGTCGCAACCAGCTTGAAGCCGAGATCGACAAATCGCCGTGCCACACCCGCCACTGCCGGTTTGTCGCGGTCATGCACGCTGAGGAATACCGTGCCGCGCAAAGGAAGCATCTGCCCGGCCGCCAGTTGAGCCCTGGCGAACGCCTCGCCAAAGTTATCGGCCACGCCCATGACTTCCCCGGTTGAGCGCATCTCCGGTCCAAGCACGGTATCGACCCCCGGAAACTTGCTCCAGGGAAAGACCGGCGACTTCACGTAGAAGCACTCGCCCGTGCTCAAGTCGGCGTACTCGCCGTTGTTTACCAGCTCGACGTATTCGGGCAGGAACTCGCGCAGCCGGCGTCCCGTCATCAGGCGCGCCGCAATTTTCGCCAGCGGCACGCCGGTCGCCTTGGAAACATAAGGCACGGTGCGCGACGCCCGCGGATTCACCTCGATGACAAACACCTTCTCGCGCTGGATGGCGTACTGCACGTTCATCAGGCCGACAACCTTCAACCTCCGCGCCAGCCGATAGGTGTATTCGCGGATGGTATTGAGCGCCTGCGCCGGAATGTCCACCGCGGGCAGCACGCAGGAAGAATCGCCGGAGTGAATGCCGGCCTCTTCGATGTGCTGCATGATGCCGCCAATGACAACGTCCTCGCCGTCGCACAACGCATCCACGTCGATCTCCGTCGCCTCTTCCAGAAAGTGATCGATCAGGATCGGGCGATCCTGCGAGTACTCGACGGCTTGCGTCATGTACTCCTCGACCGCCGCTGCGTCATAGGCAATCACCATGGCGCGCCCGCCGAGCACGTAGGAAGGTCGCACCAGCACCGGGTAGCCGATGCGCTCCGCCGCCTCCAGCGCGCCCGCAATCGAGGTTGCCGTGGTGCCGGGCGGTTGTGGAATCTCCAGCTCGTCGAGCAGTTTGCCGAAGCGCTTGCGGTCTTCGGCCAGATCGATAGATTCCGGCGAGGTGCCGATAATCTTTACCCCCGCCGCTTTCAACGGCAGAGCCAGGTTCAGCGGAGTCTGTCCGCCGAACTGCACGATCACCCCGACGTCGGCTCCCCCCGTGGTTTCATGATTGTAGATGGCGATCACGTCCTCGAAGGTGAGCGGCTCAAAATAGAGCCGGTCGCTGGTGTCGTAGTCGGTCGAAACCGTCTCGGGATTGCAATTCACCATGATGGTTTCGTAACCGTCATCGCGCAAAGCGAACGCCGCATGGCAGCAGCAGTAATCGAACTCGATGCCCTGCCCGATGCGATTCGGCCCGCTGCCCAGAATCAGCACCTTCTTTTTCGCCGTAGGCGCGGCCTCGTCTTCGTCTTCGTAGGTCGAGTACAGGTAAGGCGTATAACTCTCGAACTCGGCGGCGCAGGTGTCCACGCGCTTGTAGACAGGCTCCAGGCCCGCCTTGCGCCGCAGCTTGTAGACCTCGACAGCTCCCCCGGGCGCATGCCAGATTTCGGCCAGCCGCGCGTCGCTAAAGCCCATGCGCTTGCTCTCGCGCAGCGACTCGCGGGTAGCGCCTTCCGCGCTGGAGCCTTCCAGCTCTTTCTGCGCGTCGGCGATGTCCTCCAACTGATAGAGAAACCACGGATCGATATGCGTCAGCCGCGCGATCTGCGGCACCGTGTAGCCGTTGCGCAACGCGTAACGAATGTACTGCAGCCGCTCGGGATGCGGCGTCACCAAGCGCTTGGTGAGAATGCGCGGCTCGATCTTCTCCGTCTCCAGTTTCTTGCCGGTTTCCAGCGAGCGCACGCCCTTGAGCAGCGCTTCCTTGAAGGTGCGCCCAATGGCCATCGCCTCGCCCACCGACTTCATCTGCGGTCCGAGAGTTTCGTCAACCCCGGGAAATTTCTCGAACTGCCATTTCGGAATCTTGACCACCACGTAATCCAGCGTCGGCTCGAAACAGGCCGGCGTCTTACGGGTGATGTCGTTGGTGATTTCGTCGAGCGTGTAGCCGACCGCCAGTCTGGCCGCGATCTTGGCGATCGGGAAGCCGGTCGCCTTCGAAGCCAATGCCGAAGAACGCGACACCCTGGGGTTCATCTCGATGACCACCATGCGCCCGGTCGTCGGCTGCACCGCGAACTGAATGTTCGAGCCGCCGGTTTCGACCCCGATCTCGCGGATAACTTTGATGGCGGCGTCGCGCATCCGCTGGTATTCGCGGTCGCTGAGCGTCTGCGCCGGGGCCACGGTAATCGAATCGCCCGTATGCACGCCCATGGCGTCGAAGTTTTCAATCGAGCAGATGATGATGACGTTGTCGCGCAGGTCGCGCATCACCTCCAGCTCGTATTCCTTCCAGCCCAGCACGCTCTCTTCGATGAGCACCTCGTGAACCGGCGAAAGATCCAGCCCGCGCGCCAGCAAATCGACCAGTTCCTCGCCGTTGTAGGCGATGCCGCCGCCGGTGCCGCCCAGGGTGAACGATGGACGAAGCACTACCGGAAAGCCCAGCTTGGCGGTGAACTCCATTCCGTCCTTGAGGTTGTTGACGAGCGCCGAACGCGGCACTTCGAGCCCTATGCGGGTCATCGCGTCCTTGAACATCAGCCGGTCTTCCGCCTTCTTGATGGCCGTCAGTTGCGCGCCGATCAGCTTGACGTTGTACTTCTCGAGCACGCCGCCGTCGGCCAGCTCGACCGCCAGGTTCAGCGCCGTCTGCCCGCCGACTGTCGGCAACACCGCCATGCCCTTGCCCACGCCCCTGAGCGCTTCGCGGCGGATGATCTCTTCCAAATAGCGGACGGTGAGCGGCTCGATGTAGGTGCGGTCGGCCATCTCCGGATCGGTCATGATGGTGGCCGGATTGGAGTTGACCAGCACCACCTCGAAGCCTTCCGCCTTGAGCGCCTTGCAAGCCTGTGTGCCCGAGTAATCGAACTCGGCGGATTGACCGATGACGATCGGCCCGGAGCCGATAATGAGTATTTTCGAAATATCTTCGCGACGTGGCATGTCTAGGTATCTTCGCTGACCGGTCCTTCATCTGTATTGGTTTTTTCTGTTTCGGTACTAATCCGTGGAATCCACGGACAGCCAGTGGAAGCGTCAACCTCATCGGCTAGCACTCCCGATTGCACTTTCCACATCTTCCGATGATTACGCCCACTCGAATCAGGATACGCGTATCGAAGATCGTAGATATCGTAAAGACGCTGGAAAAACTTCGAATAGTGTACCGCGCTATCTGCCCCCGGATAGTTTGGCCATATCTCGGCTTTCTCATTCAGGCATCGATACACCACCAGTCCAATGGTTTCATATCTCATTGGCGGGTCTGTAATTGTTGTGCGCCCGGTCAGTGCACTCAGGGCATTGTGATAGCGAACAATGCTGTCGAGTGGCCGTCCCTGTGCATCGAACGATGCATCGGAAGGACTACTTACGTCCGAAAGTTTCGAGAATCTGATGAAATGCAAAAACCCAAATACGAATCCCGGATACATCATATGAATGTTGGCGCAATCGCCAGGCGCCTCTTCCATGCGGTTCGTAAGATTGCGAAAAGCATTTCCCGTGCTCTTGGCGGAGATACCAACGACAGGTCCTACTCCAGGGATCACTGCTGTCACATCGAGATTTTTGTACTTCATCCCCCCTAGAACAGATTGCTCAGACGGATTCTCGGCGGCTTTTGAATAGCTCAGGCCAAAACGATTGTTGCCGCCCGGCTTACTGACCAGGGGGGGAGATGGATGTAGCCACTCCGGCGGGAATCCCCCCTCGACGACAAGACGATTTGAGCAATGCGCATGGATGGGCCTGATGTGCTGTGCCGATTGCGTCTTGTGCGCCCCGCAGAGCGCTCCAAGAGCATGCTCCAACGTCTGAATTGGAATGGGAATTACTTGTGCTTTCGCCATAGTTCGACTTTCAGCGCGGCGTCGCGCAGCGATAAGCAATCCGCCCTGCTGAGCCCAAGCTTGCGTCTCAAAACACTGCGGTCAGCAATATCTGAAGCTCGTTCAGGGAATGACTCCAGACAGCGCCGCATCTCAATCAAAAGAGTTGGGATTTGGGCCGCGCGAGGGCGCACAACCAGAACATTTTCGGCTTCTGATGGTTCCAGCTTAAACATTCCCCCGCCCAGCGCATGGCCTTCCAGTTCGCAGCTCAACCAAGTCAACGAGTTCCGCCAGGAGGTGGCATAGGCTAGGGGGTCGCTGCCCCGGGAGAACTTCAGAATGTGAACTGTATTTGGTGCTACCAAATTCGCAGCGTTAGTCAGAAGAAAGGGCTGCGCGCCGGACATGTAAGACAGAAAACCGTCCGCTACCCGAACGTGGGGCACGGCATACCAAAAGCGTCTGATGCGGCACTTATATCGCTCCGAAATGCCGTCACTCTCACCTTTATCCAAATACCTCGAAAGCGAAGCAGGCAAGGAACTCTTGGCGGCTGCGGGAACAGCGAGCAGATATATCTTGTCCCCAGATCGGCGCCGGCTGTTCCAGTGTTCACGGGTATATTCGACATCCTTGACACCGCTAAGGTTGCGAATGGCCGGACGCAAGAACTGCATTGGAATATCCCACCGCTGGCGCTCCTCATCCGACAGATGGAAGAAGTCATTTGCGCCAGTGACGTATCCGATCCCAACGTCAGCGACTTCGCCAAATCTCCGCACCCCGCGATTTGCCGCGAGGTCCTCGTATAACGAGCGCACTTCTTCCGATACAACGTAGTGGGATAACCTGAACTTGCCACTCGTCACGGCGCTGATATCGGCCCTGGCTAGTTGCCGCCCGTTGCCCTCCAAGTCATCTGCCGATACAACGACAAAACTGCGGCAACTCTCGCCGTATCCATCACAAAGGAGCAAAACCGTGCTCTGGCTGAGGCTATCGAAGAGTTTATCGCGGAACATCTCGATGGCCACATGCCTGAATCTCTCCAGTAAGAACCGCAATACCTCCCGCGCATACATCGCATGGCCAAGTTCCGCCGGCATAACCATTCCGAGCCGTCCGCCACGGCGCAGGAATCGAGCAGCATGCACGACGAATGGAGCCCAGGACGAAGCGAGAAGCGGAAGCTTAACGCCAACTTCCCGCGCCCGCGCATGGCCCTTGGACCCCTTATTACCGTTGAATGTTTGATAGCGAATGAATGGCGGATTACCGACTACGCAGTTGAAAACGGGCAACGATTCGGGATCTACATTAAAAAAATCCTGCTCGATTAGCTTTGCCCCTTTTACGCGCTTGTGAGCCTCGCTAATCGCTTCGGGGGAAACATCGATGCCGTAGATTTCGGGAGACTTGCAACCAAGCTGTGCAAGCCTCGTGCGCGCCGCCGCAAGAAAACTCCCGTCTCCGCAGCTCGGGTCGAGGACAACTGCGGAAGCGTCACAGATCGCCCACTGCACCAGACGAGTCGCGGCTGGTTGTTCCGTATAAAACGCACCTAAAGCTTTTTGCAGGGTAACAGTCGCCATTTGATCTCAATTATCTATGAGACAGGACCTTTCTCAGAGCAGCGTTATACAAAAAACGCGTATCTGACCAGATACCTCGCACCAAGCAGATCAAACTGCACCTCACTTCCCCTTCCACTCGTTCATCAGCTTGATAAAGTCCTGGAACAGATAGTGCGAATCGTGCGGACCGGGCGAAGCCTCCGGGTGATACTGCACGCAGAACAGCGGATAAACCCTGTGCTGCAAGCCCTCCACCGTGCCGTCGTTCAGGTTGACGTGGGTCAGTTCCACTTCGCTCGCCTTCAGCGTGTCCGGATCGACCGCATAGTTGTGGTTGTGCGCCGTGATCTCCACCTTCCCGGTCGATATCTGCTTCACCGGATGATTGCCGCCGTGGTGCCCGAACTTCAGCTTGTAGGTGCGGCCGCCCAGCGCCAGCCCGATTAACTGGTGTCCCAGGCAGATGCCGAAGACCGGTACCCGGCCCAGCAGCCTGCGAATGTGTTCCTGGGCGTAGGTGACCGCCTCGGGATCGCCGGGGCCGTTGGACAGAAACACGCCGTCGGGATTCAGCGACAACACGTCTTCGGCGCTCGTCTCCGCCGGCACCACCGTGACGTCGCAACCCGACGCGACCAGCATGCGGAGAATGTTGTGCTTGATGCCGTAGTCGTAGGCGACGACCTTGTGCCGCGCTTTGCCGGGATCGATGAGCTTTCCCGGCTCCATCAGCCCCAGGGTCCACTGGTACGGCTCTTTGGTCGAAACCACCTTCGCCAGATCCAGGCCGTCGATGGTCGGAATCGACCGCGCCTTGGCCACCAGTTTGTCGGCGTCCAGTTCGATGCTGGAGACCACCCCCCGCATCACTCCCCGGTCGCGCAAATGGCGCACCAGGGCGCGGGTATCGATATCGGAGAGCACCGGCACGCGATAGCGCTCCATGTATTCGTCGGCCACCTCCTGCGAGCGCCAATTGGATGCCACGCGCGAAAACTCGCGGACGATCAGCCCTTCAATATAAGGCTTGCCCGATTCCTGGTCCTCAGGCGTGGTCCCGTAATTGCCAATTTCAGGATTGGTGAGAACGACGATTTGCCCGGCATAAGAGGGATCGGTGAAGATCTCCTGGTAGCCGGTGATGGAAGTGTTAAAAACTACTTCGCCAGAACACTCGGCTTTGGCGCCATAGCCTTTGCCGCGGAAGATCCTGCCATCTTCCAGAGCAAGGACAGATTGCATCGAGATCGTCTCCGGGTGTGGATTTTTTCAATTTTATCAGTGCATGCCTGAGTTCGAAAGGCCATTAGCCTCATTTGCCGACATTTTCGCAACCACTTCGCCGGTGCATATACATCCGCTTACTCTGACGCGTGCGCCAGCCCGTGGCAAGTCAACGGCGAGCAATCCTTCGCCCGCCAATCCCACTTACGGAATCTCTGAACAAGTGAAGGGTTTGAAGGGTACGGGCTTCAGCCCGTACGTTAAGACCAGCAAACCCTAACGAGGCTTTAGCCTCTGAGGGACCTCGGTTCTTCTAACCAGACCTGTTCAGAGTTTCCTCAACGTAGTTTGCCGACCTTGTCTGCCGGCCAGTAGGCAAAGACTGCTTCGCCGTAGATGAACTCGCGCTTGACGGCGCCGAAGTCACGGCTGTCGTTGGAGAGGTTGCGGTGATCTCCCAGCACGAAATAACTGCCTTCAGGCACTATCCTCGCCCCATACGAGCGTTCGTCCCGATACTTGCCCGCGACATATGGCTCGAACAGCAGCTCGCCGTTGACATAAACCCAGCCGTGCCGGATCTCGACCTCGTCGCCGGCAATGCCAATCACTCGCTTGATATAGCTCTTCGACGGATCGTACGGATAGTGGAAGACCACCACATCGCCGCGCGAGATTGGCTCCCAGCGATAAACGAACTTGTTGATGAAAATCCGCTCCTGGTCGCTGAGCCCAGGCATCATGCTGGTGCCTTCGACCTTCACCGGCTGGTAGAGAAACACGATGACAAAGGCGGATATCGCCAGCGAGATGACGATATCCCGGACCCATTGCAGGACCGATTTCTCCCGGCGTTTCTCCAGCGCCGGTCGGTATTGCCCGATTCCGTCTTCGCTATCGCTCATCTGCTCCGGTCCGCGCTAAACATCTTTCCCTTCATCTCGATCCCCGTCTCTAACTTTAACTTTACCCCGAATATGCCCGCCTGGCATCCGCATTTGTGCAAATCGGGAACAAAACGGTAATATCGGGCAACGACCGGCTAGCCCTGCTGCCCTGTTTCCGTCACTCACCGATTGCCCTGGCGAGACGGCGACGGATCAGCCGCTGGTCATAGGCCGGGAAAAGCCGGTTGACGAGAGTAGGACTTGCGGGTATAAAGCTCTTTCATAGCGGCGTCGATTTTTTTGGTGCGGAGCGTTGTCGTCGTTCCCGGTTGGGCTCCGTGACGCCGAGACCGAGTCGAGATTTGCGCTTCAGCACCCAAGGCACGGATATTAGACGATCGGCAGGCGCGACCGAATGAATAAATTAGCGGATCCTCGATATACCCAAGCCGTACAGGCGTACGAACAGGCGCTCAAGTCGATGCAGTCGCAAAAGTTCGACCGCGCCAAGACCTTTTTCGAAAAGGTGATTGCCAGCGGGCAAAAGGAGCTGGTCGATCGTGCCCTGGTGCACTTGAACATTTGCAACCAGCAACTTACGCGTACTCAGAAGAACTTTAAGTCGGTCGATGAGCATTACGATTACGCCATCTCTCTGATGAACATGGGCGACTACGTGGGCGCCCGCGAACATCTGGAAGATATTTCGCGGAAGCAGCCGAGCCTCGATTTCGTTTGGTACGGCTTGGCGGTGCTCGACTGCCTCACCGGACGGGTGCAGGAGTCGCTCCAGCATCTCGCCCAGTCCATTCGCCTCAATCCCAACAATCGTTTGCAGGCGCGTAATGACTCTGACTTTAAGAACATGGCCGACGATCCGCGCTTTACGGAACTCATCTATCCTGAAGGAACGACGACGTAGCCTTCTGCAATCAACGGTTTCCGGGGATGACAGCAAAACCTGACCCAGCTCTCGGGCTGAAAGTTGTGGCGATCGGTGGGGGTACCGGTCTCGCTACCCTGCTGCGCGGCCTGAAAAGCTTCGTGCCGATTCGCGGCGACAGCACTCCCGCTCAGACCCACATCTCGGCTTTGACGGCGGTGGTTACCGTCACCGATGACGGAGGCTCCAGCGGGCGTCTGCGCAAAGATCTCGGGGTGCTTCCTCCGGGCGACATTCGCAACTGCATGATTGCCCTCTCCCAGGATGAGCAACTGCTGGCGTGCCTCTTCCAATATCGCTTTGCCTCCGGCGAGTTGGGGGGCCACAACTTCGGCAACCTGTTCCTGACCGCGCTATCGTCCATCACCGGCGACTTCGCCGTAGCCGTCAAACTTTCCTCGGGAATTCTTAATACCCGCGGCGAGATTGTCCCTTCCACCACCTCGAACGTTCAACTGGAAGCCTTCATGGAAGACGGTTCGCGGGTGAGCGGCGAGACCAGCATCAGCGCCAGCACCAGCCGCATCGTGCGCATCAAACTCGTGCCCGCCAACGCCCGCCCGCTGCCGCGGACTCTGCGCGCCCTGGCCGAGGCCGACCTCATCACCATCGGCCCGGGATCGCTCTTTACCAGCCTTGTGCCCAACCTCCTGGTGAAAGGCATTCCCGAGGCGATTGCCTCCTCCAGAGCGGTGAAGGCCTACGTGGGCAATCTGATGACTCAAGCCAATGAGAGTCTTGGCATGACCGCCTCCGACCACATCCGGGTTCTTTTCGAGCACGCCAAGCGGAAGGTCTTCGACTATGCCCTGTTGAATACCACCGCTGTTCCTCGATCCCTGAAAATGGCTTACGCGGCGGAACAGGCTGAACCGATCGTGAACGACCTGGAGCGCGTTCGCCAACTGGGAGTCGAGCCCATCCTGGGCAAATACCTCGACGACAAGGTCGTGGCGAGACACAACTGCACCCGCATCGCCGGCGAACTGATCGCATTCTGCGCCGCGCACCGGGCAAGGGTAAAATAGTTTTCAGCGCCTGCTAGCTGCCCGCACGGATAGCAGATTCCGCGCCACGGCGCTCTATCGATCTATGACGAACCCAAGCAATCTCTCCCATCCTCGTTTTGCGATTGCCATTTTGGCCGGGGGCAAGGGCACGCGCCTGAAGTCCAAGCGTCCCAAGGTGCTGCACTCGATCGGCGGCCTGCCGCTCATTGCCCACGTCATCCGCGCCGCCTCCGCCGTCGTTGCCGGCAGCGATATTTATTGCATCATCGGCCACGAAGCGGAGCGCGTTTGTGAAGCGGTCGCCGGCTATGGCGTGAGCTTCGTCGAACAGCGCCAGCAACTTGGCACCGGACACGCCATGATGCAATGCCGCCAGGCGCTCGCCGGCTACGACGCCGTGCTGGTGCTTTCCGGAGACGTGCCGCTGATTCGCCCCGAGACCATCGCCCGGCTGCGCGATTTTCATCTGGCGCGGCGTGCCGCCATGACGATTCTCACGGCGGAGCCTGCCGACCCGTTTGGTTACGGCCGCATCGTCCGCGGCGGCGCCGGCGGAGAGGAAGTCAGCGCCATCGTCGAGCAAAATTCGCTTGCCGGCGCACAGCACGCGATTCGCGAAGTTAACTCCGGAATCTACGCCTTCGAAACCAAAACGCTCTTCTGTCACATTGATGAGCTGAAGACCGACAATCCGCATCACGAGTTTTACCTGACCGATTTGGCCGACATCCTGCGCCGCGCCGGTGAACCCGTCCTCGGCCTCAAGGCGGCGGACGCGAGCGAAGTGCTGGGCGTCAATACCAGGGCCGAGCTGGCCGCGCTCGATGCCATCCTGCGTGCCCGCAAGGCGGCGCAATTGATGGCCGGGGGAGTCACGATTTTCCAGCCCGAGAGCTGCGTCATCGATCCCGACGTCGAGGTCGGTCCGGACACGGTGATCGGCCCGTTCGTGCAGTTGCTGGGCGCAACCGCCGTCGGCGGCGATTGCCAGATCAATTCCTTTTCGGTGTTGAGCAACGCCCGGCTCGGCGACGGCGTCACCGTGCGCCACGGATGCATCGTGACCGATTCGGTCATCGAGAGCGCGGCCATGCTCGGCCCTTACTGCCACATCCGTCCTGCCAGCCACATTGGAGTGGGCGCGCACGTCGGCAACTTTGTCGAAACCAAGAAGACCACGCTGGGGCGCGGCTCCAAGGCCAACCACCTCACCTATCTGGGCGATGCCGAAATTGGCGAGGGCGTGAACGTCGGCGCCGGCACCATCACCTGCAACTACGACGGCGTGAACAAGCACAAAACCTCGATCGGCGACGGCGTCTTCATCGGCAGCGATACCACTCTGGTGGCCCCGCTGCGCATAGCCGAGGGAGCCTACGTCGGCGCGGCCAGCTGCATCACCCAAGACGTGCCGGCCGATGCCTTGGCAATCGCGCGCGGCATGCAGGTCAATAAGCCAGGATGGGCAAAGACACGGCGAGAGAAAGTGAAGAAAGAGAAAGCAGGAAAATAACCCAGATCAAATAAATAAATAAGCGCGAGTAAGAGAAAAATCAGTCGGAGCGAAGACTATGCCAACCATACTTGTGGTCGAAGACAGCATGTTGATAAGGACTGCGAATCAACACATCCTCGCGCATGCGGGACACACCGTTCTGACGGCGAAAGACGGTGAAGAGGCGCTGGTTCTGGTTCGGCGACGCCGCCCCGATCTGGTGATTCTGGACCTGATGTTGCCGAAGCTCGGAGGAGAGCAGGTGATCCAAAACATGCGAAAAGACCCGATGACCGCGCATATTCCGGTGATCGTACTGAGCAGCCTTTCCCAGCTCAACGAGCAGCGACTCCGTCAGGCGGGTGCTTCCGCCTTTCTCGAAAAAGCCCGCTTGCTCGAGAAACCTGAGGGCCTGCTCGATGCCGTTGAGCAGATTCTGAAAGCACACGGTGATGGAAGATAAACATCAACGATGCCTCGCGATGCGGTTTGCCGGATCAAGCAAGGCCGGCAAACATCAACGGTTCGCGTCTTCTCCCGTCACCGGCAAAACCGCGACCCCGTCCATATCCGAGCAATCGCAATACGAGAGATCGCACTGCCGGCAGTCGCATGTCAGCGGAGTGCCTTGCTCCACCGCTTTGGCGGGAATCGCAGTCTGAGTCGGTTTCTTCCGTTTGGGCTTGCGCTTTGTCGCAGCTTTCATAGTAGATATTGAATCAGGACTGCGAACATCGATTCCGTGACGCCGGTCACCACAGGCTTGTGACGGTCTCACACGCCCCATTCAGCCCGCGAAAATTCCAGGCCGCGGTGGCGAGAGCGTGTTTCAAAAATAGTGCTTTGAAGGGGCGTGGCTTCCGCCACGCCGTCCAGAGCCAACGAAAATGCTGGCTTTAGCCCCTGAGGGCTTCCGCGTTTATTCCTCAGCAACGTTTTTGAAACACGCTCGAGCCGTGCTTCGTCTCCGCGGGAAATAAAAAGCTCCTCTGGTTGGAGGAGCTCTTCGCACAGCAACTACGGATGCCGGGGTTGCGGCACGGGTTAGGACGCCAGTAGCGTTCTTAGTCCCAGGCTCGCCGAGTGGATTAAGAACGCCGTAATCATGGGGATACGAACCTTAGAGCCCGACCCATGTATCCGCCCGCGCGGGAGACCCTGCCAGAGTGCTCCTCCGGAAATCGTGACCCGGTGGTCCACAAAATGACACTTCGATGCTCAGTATTTCCCCCTGATCGCCCAGGCATTAGGTACAAAGTGTCCGGCAAGAAAGTTCGCCACCGGCATGTGCTTTTTTCACACGCCCACCCCAAGATGGTTGCCAACCGCAAGAAACAGCACCGTTGACGTTCCGCTTTCAGAACAAGAACCGCGCCATTGAGGCACTCCCATTCAATGGGGGCACAATGAGTCGGGGGGATTACCCAGACCAGCCGTTTGTAATCCCCCGCAACAGACTTTATGGCACAGTTACCAGAGTCCGGTTTTCGGCGTCTTTTCGAGCATGCTTCCACGGAAAATACCCATGGACATCGTGCGCTTAATATCTCGCGGCCAAGAGAGACTCGGGTTACAATAGGCTTTCCCTACGAAAACGGGCGCCCTATGACGGATTTGCAGATCCTGGTCGTCAACGACGAAGAATCGATTCGCGAAGTGGTTGCGTCCATGTTGAATCAGGCAGGCTATAGCACCCGCCGTGCGGCCTCGGGCATGGAGGCGCTTGAACTGCTTGAATGCGGCGAGGACTTCGGACTGATCTTGACCGACATGATGATGCCCGAAATGGACGGCATCGCTTTGCTGGAAAGAATCAAGGAGCGCTATCCTGACGTTCCCGTCGTCATGGTTACCGCCGTACACGATGTTTCCGTCGCCTTGGCCGCCATTCGCAATGGCGCCTACGACTACCTGCTGAAGCCTTTCGAACGCGAGCAGTTGCTGGTAATGGTCCGTCGGGCGGTTGAGACTCGCACGCTGAAACTTGAGAACCACAACTACCAGATGAATCTCGAGTCTCTGGTCAATGCGCGCACCGAACAGTTGCGCCAGGCCATGACCGACCTTGAGCGCTCGTATGACATCACCCTGGAGGCCTTGGGAGACGCGCTCGATCTGAAGGACGCTGAAACCGTGGGCCACTCGAAGCGGGTTACCGCATACACCATCAAGATCGCCGGCGCCCACGGCGTCCCCCCGGAAACCATTCGCGTCATCGCCCGCGGCGCTTTCCTTCACGACATCGGCAAGATGGCGATTCCCGACGCAATTCTGAGCAAGCCCGCTCCCTTGACTCCCGCCGAAAATCGCATCATGCAAGAACACTGCCTGCACGGATATCAGATTCTGCGCAAGATTCCCTTTCTTCAGGAAGCCGCCGAAATCGTTCTCAGTCACCAGGAACGCTACGATGGCTCGGGATATCCGCGGGGACTGAAGAGCAAAGCGATTCCACTCGGGGCGAGAATCTTTGCCATTGCCGATACCCTGGACGCAATTACTTCCGATCGCCCCTACCGGCCCGCGCAGACACTGCAAGCCGCCCGCGATGAAGTCCAGAGCTGGTCCGGCAGGCAGTTTGACCCGAAAATCGTCGAGGTTTTCCTGGCCATTCCAGATGAGGTCTGGATCGAACTCCGCCGCGAAATCGATTGCCAGGTACGCGGTCTTGTGCCGGCCAAAAGAGCGATGGCTTCAGCCAACGCCTGAGCCTGCGCCGCCATCAGTGCAGCATGAGAGGAGGCCGCATGACTCCACTGAGCGATTCCGAGGTCCAAAACGCCCTCGCCAGCCTGCCCGCCTGGAATTTATCCGGCAACGCCATTCAGCGCGTATTCGAGTTTCCCGACTTCGTCCGTGCCATGGAGTTCGTCAACCGGGTTGCCGCCGAGGCCGAAGAAGCCAATCATCACCCCGACATCATCATCAACTACAGCCGCGTTACGCTCTCGCTGACTTCGCATGACGCCGGCGGACTGACCCGGCGCGACCTCGCCATGGCGCGCAAAATAAGCAGCCTTTCGGGCAAGGCCGCCGCCTGAGCAAGGGCGAGATTCTAGCGTGGTGTCAGCAGTTCGCGATATGAGTCCGAGGTGTCATCCTGAGCGCAGCGAAGGATCTGCTTTTTCGAATCAATGACATGGAATTTTTGCTTGGTGCCCCGCGTTCGCCCGCAGTTGGCTAACGTGGGGTAGTTTCGACCAGTGTCCAAGTCCCGTTTCTGCGTCTGCCCGGGTGCGGAGCAGGGCGGTTTGCAGCGTGTTTATAGCCGCTGTTCAACGGGCCCGAGTTTTGCCCAGCGATGCCGCCAATTCGTTCAGTGCGATCTGAATCTTCTCCAACTCGGCCTGAGCAACCTCGTTCCACTGCGCAATCTGTTGCGGCGCCTCTTCCATGCGACGGAAGACCCACCTGATGGCACTGCGCCCGCGCGGCGACAACATTAAGGCCCCCACCCCACCCACGCCAAGTACGGTTAATGGAACTGCCCACCTGCGCATGACTCCCTCCTAGCGGTTACCTATCACGTTTTGACGCAACCGCAAAAAAGAAAGTTTCTCAATTCACGTCTTTTCCTCCGTCTGTTTACTTTTTTGAGACGAGATTGAAATAGAACGCGATTCTTGAGGAACGCTCTGCGGCTCAGGCGCGCAGTTTCCTGCCCTGGCCGTCGCGACCAAACCACCAGCAAGCTCAGCCCCAGCAGGATGGCTGCCGCACCGCCATTTTCCAACCCATAGGCGCCGCCGGTCAGCCACGGACGCCCCCGAATCGACCCGTTTACCAGCACCCCAAACTCGCTCATGCCGCTCACCGGCAGTCCAAAGACAAAGCCGAGAGCGAAATTCCACCCGAAGTGGATGCCAAACGGAAGCCACAGCGTGCGGGTTCGCAGGTATGCCACTGCCAGCAGCACGCCAATGGCTATGGTGTTGAAAAACGCCCAGCTCAGAACCCCGCCGGCATTCGGATTACCCAGATGCGCCGCCGCGAAAAGCGCCGCCGTAGCTGCCACCGCCCAGACCGGTCCCACGGCTTCCACCAGGCGCTGGAAGGGATAGCCCCGGAACATAACTTCTTCCAGCAGCGCCCCGGCCAACAGCAGCAGCAATACCTCGACTCCCAGCCGCAGGGCGTGCGCCGTGATCACGACCCGCGCCTGGTAGCTGCCGGAAGCGGCAGCCGTGGCCACCGAGATGCCGATCAGCAGCATTCCGCAAGCCAGGCCCGCCAGGAATTGACGTCCGCCCAGCCGGATGAGCGGCAGCCCCTGCCCCGCCAGGCTATCTCCGACCCGATGATCCAGCAGGACAAGCAGCAGTGCATAGACCGCAATCAGCAGAGCCGCCCCAACCGTCCGGTAGACGACATCGGCCAACAGCGGGTGACTGCGGAAGATGCCAAACGCGAGGCTCGCGACCGTCCAATTCACCAGCCAGGTGATGACCGCCGCAATCAGAAAGCGAAAAATCGCGGGGATCGGCGGTTCGCGGTCCAGTTCGGACTCTGGATTCTCCTCCGGCGGCAATGGCGCGGGATCCATGTCAGTCGTCCGCCCGCGCGGCATGGGAGCGCACTTCAAGCCCCTTGGCCGCCACCTTGAAAGGAAGGATTTTCGCGCCCGCCTCTGCCAGCGCTTGCGAAACCCGCTCCCGCGCGTCCGCCTCGACGAGAAAGAACACGCAGCCTCCGCCGCCGGCTCCGCAGACTTTAGCCGCGCGTCCGCCGTTGCGCCCGGCAATCCGGATCAACCGATCGATGAAGGGCGTCGAAATCCCCGGGGCGTTCGTCTTGCGCAGCTTCCACTCCTCGCGGAGAAGCCGTTCAACGTCTTCCCACGCCTCTGCCCGCAACCCCGCGACCATGCCCCGCGCGATTTCGACGATCCTACGAAAGTTGTTGTACACACGCCGGTTGCCGTCGATGTGCGCCTTGAAAACTGCCCAGTTATTGATCCCCGACTGGCGTGGCACCCCGGTGTAGACCAGCACCGCACGCGCTTCCAGCTCCACCGGAGGTACCGCGATTGCCTCGCGATGGAGTCCATCGGCATCGAGGTGGATTGCGCTCACTCCGCCGTAAAGCGCCGGATAGTAATCCTGGCAGCCGGTCGGAACCCTTATCAGTTGCGCTTCCACGTTCTGCGCAATCTCGCGAATCTGTTCGCGCCCGAGGGCGCGGCCCGTGTATCGCGCCAAAGCCGCCGTGGTGGCAATCATCAACGCCGAAGACCCGGAGATGCCCGCCCCAGCCGGAGCCTCGGAGCGCGTTTCCAACCAAAATCCGCCCCGGCTAGGTCTGCCCTGCGAAAGCCCGCCCTGCAAAGGCCCGTCTTGCAAAGGAACGCTCCGCCGTGGCCAATCTCCACCTTCATTAAAGAAGAAACGTAGCAGACGAGCGGCCAGCGCATGCCGCGGATGCGCCGTGGCGCTGAACTCCTCAAAGCCGGAGAAATGGTCTTCCAGTCCGGTATCGACCGACGAGAGATGAATTTCCGCTGAACCGGCGGGCGCGATCCGGCAGCGCGTGCGAATGTCAACCGCGACGTTGACGGTGACGGCGCCGGGATGAAAAAGATAAAGCGGCCAGATATCGACCGTGCCTCCGGCAAGGTCAACCCGGCAAGGAGCGGTTGCAGTGACGACCGAGTCTTGTGGCGGCGACGAAGCAGCGCGCTTCATAGGATTGTTTTACCACGAAGGGGACAATGCGCCGAGAGAATCGCCGGCAGGCGCCCCACATCTGCCGCAGTCAAAAGATGTGGATTTGAAATCATCAAGCATTTGGAAACTATCAATCCAAGGAGTTTGGCAAAGCCAGCCGTCTCTACCCCTCCCGACTCTGCAGCTTCCTCTTCAGATCGGCGGCGATTTGCGCCCCGTGGAAGCGACCGTTCTCGATGAAGATTTCGTTCGTCTTTCGGCCCGCGATAATGACGCCCGCCAAGTAGATTCCGGGGACATTGCTCTCCAGGGTTTCCGGGTTCACCAGCGGGCAATCGTCTTCTTTGCAGAGGATTCCCAACCCCTTCATGAAAGTGAAATCCGGGTGATAGCCGGTCATGGCCAGCACGAAATCGTTCGCCAGCCGCCGCTCGCCCTCGGGCGTCGAGATCGCCACCGACTCGGCCGTGATCTCTTTTACCGTGGAGTTGAAGTACGCCTTGATTTCGCCGTTCTTGATGCGGTTCTCGATGTCCGGCTTGATCCAGTACTTGACGTGGGCGTGCATGCCGGGTCCGCGGTGAACCAGGGTGACGCGTCCGCCGTGACGCCAGATCTCCAGCGCGGCTATGGCCGCCGAGTTCTTGGCGCCGACCACAAGCACGTCAGAGTTATAGTACGGGTGCGGCTCGCGATAATAGTGCTCCACCTTCGGCAGCTCTTCCCCGGGAACGCACAGGTAGTTGGGGCGGTCGTAGTAGCCGGTGGCCAGAATCAATTTGCAGGCGCGGAAGGCGCGCTCGCGTCTCAGAAAATCGCGGGTGTGCAGCTGGAAATTGCGGTCGCCTCCCTCCACCCCGAGCACCGTCTCGTTTTGCCGCACCTCAAGTTCATAGTAGTCCGCGGCCCTGCGGTAGTATTCCAGCGCCTCCAGCCGGGTCGGTTTCTGATTGGGGCTGGGAAACGGCACATTGCCAATCTCCAGCAGCTCCGGAGTGGTGAAAAAGACCATGTTGGTCGGATAGCGATACAGCGAGTTGACGATGCAGCCTTTGTCGATGTTGCAGACGCGAAAGCCGGCGCGTTTGGCATCGATGGCACACGCCAGCCCGGTCGGACCGGCGCCGATCACGACAACATCATAGCTTCGTGCTTCCATGGCTCTATGTTATAAAACATCTCGGTGTGCAAAACCTATAAAAGCTCGCGGTTTGTAAACGGCTTGTATACATCCCGCGCGCCCCGCCGCCGAACTTTCGTCCGTCTGCCCCGCCAAAACCTTGGAAAAAAGCTCCGCATGTGACGCCCGCCGCGCGCCGGTCAGTGCGGCTGCGGTATAATTCCCGGCGGTTCCGGCTCGATTCATAGGTATCTGTTTAAGCAGCTATCATAACGGCAAAAGAGGAGTTTCAAATGGCAACAGCTACACCAAATGCGACCCGGGTTCGAAAGCGACAGCATGGGCAAGATCGAAGTTCCAGCCAATGTTTACTGGGGCGCGCAGACCGAGCGCTCACTGCTCCACTTCAACATCGGACGCGACACCATGCCCCCGGAATTGATCTGGGCCTTCGGCATTCTCAAAAAAGCGGCAGCCCTGGTGAACCAGGACCTGGGCAAGTTACCCGCCGACAAAGCCAAACTGATTGTCCAGGCGGCGGACGAGGTCATCGCCGGCAAGTTGAACGATCAGTTCCCGCTCCGCATCTGGCAAACCGGCAGCGGCACCCAGACCAACATGAACGTCAACGAGGTCATCTCCAACCGCGCCATTGAAATTGCCGGCGGAGTCCTCGGCTCGAAGAATCCGATTCACCCCAACGACCATGTCAACATGTCGCAATCGTCGAACGACACCTTTCCCGCAGCCATGCACATCGCGGCCGCCGCGGCCATGCACAAGCTGGTTCCGGCAGTTAAAGAAGTGCATGATGGAATCGATGCCAAGGCAAAGATTTTTAAGGACGTTGTAAAGATCGGCCGCACTCACCTGCAAGACGCCACTCCGCTCACCGTGGGGCAGGAGTTTTCCGGCTGGGCGAGCCTGCTGGAGCGCGACATCGAGCGCATCAAGCAGACCACCAAGGGGCTCTACGATCTGGCCATCGGCGGCACCGCCGTCGGCACCGGACTGAACGCCCATCCCGAGTTTGCCGAGCGCGCGGCCAAGAAGATCGCCGAACTTACCGGGCTGCCCTTCGCCTCGCATCCCAACAAATTCGCCTCGCTCTCGGCCCACGACGAAATCATTTTTGCCCAGGGCGCGCTCCAAACCCTGGCGGCCTCGTTCATGAAGATCTCGAACGACATCCGCTGGCTGGCCTCCGGACCGCGCTGCGGACTGGGCGAGCTGATCATTCCCGAGAACGAGCCGGCTCCTCGATCATGCCGGGCAAAGTCAATCCCACCCAATGCGAAGCCATGACGATGGTCGCCGTGCAGGTTCATGGAGCAACCGCGGCGGTCGGCTTTGCCGGCTCGCAGGGCAACTTCGAGCTCAACGTCTTCAAGCCGGTGATGATTTACAACTTCCTGCACTCGGCGACCTTGCTGCACGACGCCTGTCACGGCTACGTCGAGTACCTGATCAAAGGGATCGAAATCGACCGCGAGCGGATCGACTACTACGTCAAGAATTCACTGATGCTGGTGACCGCGCTGACCCCGAAGATCGGCTACGACAAGGCGGCCAGGATCGCCCACGAAGCCCACGTCAACCATAGCAGCCTGCGCGAAACCGCTGTGAAACTTGGCTTCCTGACCGCCGAAGAGTTCGACGCGGTAGTCAAGCCAGAGGCCATGACTCATCCGTAAACGGGAGAACAGCCATGCTTCTGCGTCAAGGATCGTTTTTTCTCGCGCTGTTGACACTGCTGTTTCCGCTCTGTTCGCTCTGCCAAGCGCAAGAACAGGTTAACAAAAGGCAGAATAATTCGGCTGGTGAAAAACCGAAGCTCTCGCGGGCGGGTCAGGAGTGTAGGGACTACATTCACCAGCTAGCCGTCAAGAAGAAGGAAGAAATCATTGCAGCGAACTCTGAAGTCGAGACTCGCTTTAAGCTCGACGATTGCGTTATCGAGCACAGCGGCGAGCTCGCAAAGGGGCATCTTGTAACTGCCGCGATCATCATCGGGTGGCTATCCGACGACTCGCTCACCACATGTCTGAACAGCTACTCCGACCTCAAGGCAAAGTATGACGCCCTTAAAGAGAAAACCGCTGTTGCGGCTGCGGCGGCGTCGAACTTTCTTAAAATTTCACCCATTCCTGTTGGCTTCACGCATGATCTGTATCTTCGCGGGGGCGCTCTGCGCTGCTCTACGGATGGCCCAATGCTCCTCGAATGCAAGAAATTCATAGAGTATCTCGGCTATGTGTACGACTCTTCGATGATCGCCATGCTAGCTGAGGAAAAATCGGGCGCTAGGTATCTCATAGGCTGTCCGCCCTCGCACAGTTGTGCGCCGCTGGTTCCCGGCGAGTACCCGTTCGAGTGGGCTGGAGGCGATGCCGTGACAATCGGCGGGCTGGTAACGGAAGGCGAAAAGGACTCGCAGCCGCATACGGGTATTTATTCTGTTCTCATGAGAAACCCATAGGTTACGGCGAACAGGGGCGCAGTTTTATGGCTACTGGTCATCTTCCGCCCGCTTGTCTCGGCGACGCTTTACTTCGTCCACCATTGACTTCAGTGGGGAAGGCACTCCTTTGGAACGTTCCTGTTTCAGCGCATCCAAAAACCCCTCATAGCGCTGCATGATGTCGTCCACGCTGCCTTGGGGTTGAGAGGAACTAAGCGCAATGGTGAGGAGAGCAGAAACAATCTTGTCTTCGTCCATGTCGGGTGAACCTCAAGAGCCCAGATACTATGGAGTGCTTATTATAACCCGCGTATGTCCGTTCGGCGGGCGGGGCGGGTGGCCCATATTTGCCTGCTGTTGGCAAATGTGGGGCTGTTTTGGATTTCAGGAAGCTCAGCCATATTGCGCGACTCGAAGCGCGTCCCCACATTAGCTCCGCCTGCGGCTCCGCAAATGTGGGCCACCGACCAAGGGGTACAGCCTGCTGGTTCCGAAGAGGATGTATTTCGCACCCGCTGCCGCACTTCTCGTTTACTTCATTTCAGTCGCCCCGGGTCGCACATCGGCAACAATTCCCTGAAGGGCATTGTCTATGATACCAACTGCAACTGCGAGGCGAACGTGCTCGGAGGAATCTTGGGCATATGTGGTACATGCGATGATTTGCAGTCCATTGCGAATGCGGTTATTCATTTCTGCAATCGTCTCGAAACGGCGCAGCATCTCGGCTTGTCGCTCACGTATCGCAGATTGCCACCGGAAGATGAACATGAAAGTCAGGAGAGCAGCCACGGTGCCGCCGACGATATGCAATGGGCCAGTTCGGTGTAACCAATCGTCGTAAACGAGCCACTGCAAAAATTGAGTGCACGCCAACACGAAGAACGAAGTGACAAACGAGAGCAGCACGATGCTCGCTGTGGACGTACCCCGACGCAAGCTAGTGGATCTGAGGTACTTCATAGGATAGAGATTGTGTCACATCTGAATTCTCTGTCAAGGGCGGGTGGCCCATTCAAGCCCCGCCGTTGGGCTTCCACCCCACTACGCGAAAGCATGCGTAGCGGGGGCCCCGGCTTGAGTGGGGCACCCGCCCGCACCCGGCGGATGCGTTAAGGCTTGGCAGCGTGCCATGCATTGTTGAGGAAGCCATCCCCGGTCGTATCGCCCGGCTTTTTGTCCTTGGCAAACGCGTACAGCGGTTTGCCCTTGTAAGCCCATTGTTTGGAGCCGTCATCACGGGTCACAACCGTCCAGTCGCCCATGGGCTTTGCATTGGCCGCTACGGCCAGCGGCGGCCAATTCTGCGCGCACGGCCCGTTGCAGGCCGACTTGCCCGGCGTGGCGTCTTTATCAAAGGTGTAAAGCGTCATCCTCTTGGAGTCGGCAAATACCGGTCCGAGGGCGGTCTTCTCAACCTTGACCCCGGCTGGCATCTTTGCCTTCTTTACGGCGTAACTACTCACGGACATGGCCAGAATGAGTGCAACGGCTATGCCCAGCGTTGTTGTGATTCGCATGTTCGAGTCCTCCAGAAATTCAGATGCACAGCACAGACTAAGCATTTTACCCTATTTTCTTGAACGGCGGGGCGGGTGGCCCATATTTGCCTTCTGTTGGCAAATGTGGGGCTGTTCCGAACCCTGTCAACATAGCATCGAATCGACAGGTACCCCACTCAAGATTCTTTTGTTTGAGTGGGGTAGTTCGATTGTTTTGAAGCCGCTAGTGTAGTGTCCCAGAAGTTCGCGCAATGGCTTTTTGAAGTGTCATTCTGAGCGAGCGTAGCGAGCGAAGAATCCCAGCACCGCGTGTGGCTGAGGTTCAGCCGAAGGATTTCATCAAAAAGCCCAAAGCGGCGCGGGCCGGGACACTTTTCCGGGATGCCTCGCTGCGCTCAGCATGACATACCAAATTATTTCACGAACTTTCGGGACACTACGCTAGTGTAGTGCGTCACATATAAGAGCACGCAATGAGGAATGGAAAATCGCATGTCAGGTGTCACCCTGAGCGGGCGCAGCGAGTCGAAGTGCCCCTCTTGAACCGTTCCTCGTTGGTTCTATAGGGGTGCTTCGACTCCACGCGCCCAAAACCGGGTCGCGTTCCGCTCAGCATGACAGCGAGATAATTGCTCATCTGCTTGACGCACTACGCTAGAAGGCCCACCTCAGCAGCGTGGCGCCGCTGGTGAAGCCGGCTCCGACGGCCGCCAGCATTAGCAAATCGCCTTTCTTCAGCTTGTTTTCTTCGATGGCAGTTGCCATCGCCAGGGGGATGGTTCCGGCGGTAGTGTTGCCGTAGCGGTCGATGTTGACGATTACTTTCTCGCGCGGCATCTTTAGGCGGTCAGCGGTGGCGCAGATGATGCGCAGGTTTGCCTGGTGCGCGATGAAGCAATCGAGATCGGCTCCGTGCTTCTGGTTACGCTCAAGCAGGCGCGTGGTCATCTCCGACATTTTCTTCACTGCATACTTGAAGACTTGTTGCCCATCTTGATGAATATAATGCATCTTCTTATCGACGGTTTCGTGCGTTGAGGGATTCAGGCTGCCGCCGCCGGGTTGGGAGAGGAACTGTCCGCCGAAGCCCTCGACCTGATGCACATAGTCGATAATTCCAGCGTCTTCGCCGTCCTCCGCCGCCTCCAGCAAGACCGCTCCGGCACCGTCGCCGAAGATGATGCAGGTGGCGCGATCGGTAAAGTCGGTCATCGAGGAATTGGTATCGGAGCCGATCACCAGGACTTTCTTATGCGAGCCGCTCTCGATCAGTTTTGCTCCCGCCGTCAAGGCAAAGAGAAACCCCGAGCACCCCGCCGAGACGTCGAAGCCCCACACGTTCGCCAGATTGAGCTTGTGCTGAACCAGGCACGCGGTTGAGGGATACATCATGTCGGGCGTGACGGTGCCGACGACAATGGCCTCCACACCATCTAAGTTGACGCCGTGGCGCTCCACCAAGTTCTTCACCGCGCCAACCGCCAGATCGCTGCTGGCGACGCCCTTATCAACCAGGTGGCGCTCGCGGATCCCGGTGCGCTCCAGAATCCACTCATTGGTGGTGTCAAGCATCTTTTCAAGATCGAAATTCGTGAGCACCCGCGGCGGGACGTAGGTACCCAAAGCGCTTATTTTCGCGCGTTTTAACGTTTTCAACGTAGATCTCCCGAGAAACTCATGCAATTGTGACCGATTGTGAATGGGATGTAAATGGGAGAGTAGCACCCTCCGCGCCAAAAAAACAGCCGTCGCCCGAGCCCCCGCATTCACCTGGACACGAGAAAAAAGCCGGACACCGGCTGCCCACTGCACACGCACTAGCCCGTTGCCGTTGCTTCCTTCCGGACCTGGCGGGGTTGGCGGGATTGCATCGCGCGGGACCGATGCCCGACCGGAGTAATTCTATCATCTCCGCACCCGACGCTTTTGCGGCCGGAGCGGTCGCGGAGCGAGCAATAACCTCGCATCGCGAAACGGCTCATGCGCCAACAGCGTCAGAACCCGAAGCTGCCGGGAAATCGTTCGCGAAGATGGACTTCCCTTTTCCCGCGCAATAGCGAAAAATGTTCTGCAGATGGCGTCAGCGAATTCCAGCACGGCGATCGGCGAGGGAGCAGCGGCTTCGGCGGATGACCGCCAGCTCTTGCAATTGAATCCTTTCCTCAGGGATATCGATCGGCTTTGCCAGTTCTCGTTGCTGTTGCTGCTGGCCACCGGTTTCTTCGCCCTGGTCGGAACCGGCAAGCTCGACCCGTTCAGCATTGCTTTAGTCGCGAGCGCCCTGGTGCTTCGCGGCGTGGCGATGGTGAGGCGATGGGATTGGCGAATTCCTCAGCGCTGGACTTCATACCTCGGACTGCTCTACGTCCTCGCATACGGCGTTGATCTGCTGCTGATTTCACGCGGATTCGTCCCGGCCACGGTTCACCTGGTGCTGTTCGGGCTGGTCATAAAGCTGTTTTCGGTCGAGCGCTATCGTGACCTGCTCTACCTTGCCATGCTGGCCTTCATGGAAATTCTGGCGGCTGCCGTGCTCACGGTCGAGACCAGCTTTCTCACCGCGCTTGCCGTCTTCGTACTGGTTGCGATTGGCAGTTTCATCTGCCTGGAAATCCGCCGCTCAGCCGCGGTCAGCGCCCGCACCGGACTGAGCGATATCACTCCCGGCCCGCATTTCCGGCCGCTTTACCGCGCTCTGCTGGGCATCACCATCGCCCAGGCCGCCGGCATTGCGGTGCTTGCCAGTTTGATCTTTTTCGTTCTGCCCCGCCTCTCCAGCGGATACCTGAGCCAACTGTCGCAGCAAAACGATCTGATGACGGGATTCGGCGACCACGTCACGCTTGGCCAAATCGGACGGATTCAGCAGTCCTCCGCCGTCGTCATGCACGTGAAGTTCGACGGCATTCGTCCCGCCGAGGTCCGGCTGCGCGGCGCCGCGCTGACCAACTTCGACGGACAGAACTGGACGGCCTCTCCGCATGTCGCCAACACCGGCGTAGGCGTTTCGCAGATGTTTCAGTTTCCCCTGCCATCGCCGATAGCGACCCCGGAGCTGCGCAACTTTGTCGTCGGACACGGCGCCAGGCTGGTGCAGTACCGCGTGATCCTGGAACCGTACGGCAACAATGTGCTGTTTGTCGTTCCCACTGCGCGGGCGCTGTTCGGCAACATGCGGCAGGTGTATGAAAATTTCGACCAGTCGGTGGAATCGCTGGATCATGACCGTATGCTTTCCAACTACTCCGGCGTCTCCGACATTTCCGCGCCCTATCCTGACGATCTCAAGAAAGCGCATGGCGAGATTCCACCCGGCATGCCGGAGCGCTACCTCGAGCTTCCGCCAAACTTCGACCCGCGCATTGCGAAGCTTGCCGAAGACACCATGCGCGGCCAGCCGTCGGTCTATGAAAAGGCCGCGGCCGTGGAGCGCTATCTCACCACCAACTTCGGCTACACTCTCGAGTTGCCCAGCACCCCGCAGGCTGACCCGATCGCGTATTTTCTCTTCGAGCGCAAGCGCGGACATTGCGAATACTTTGCTTCGGCGATGGCAGTTATGTTGCGTGCGGAGGGCATTCCCAGCCGCGTGGTCACGGGATTTCGCGGCGGCGAATTCAACGACCTCACCGGCAGCTATATCATCCGCGCGCGCGACGCCCACGCCTGGGTCGAAGCCTACATTCCTGACCGCGGATGGCTGGCCTTCGATCCGACCCCGGTCGGCGATGCCCTGCCGATGCGCTGGAACAAGTTGCAGCTTTATCTCGACGCCGCCAACGAGTTCTGGCGCGATTGGGTGGTCAATTACGATTTTTCCCATCAGCGAATCCTCACCGTGAGCACGGTGGCTCGCAGCCGCCAGGCGGGCGACAAGTTCCGCCGCATCCTCGCCGGCGTTTACCCGCGCCTGCTCGATCTCGCCCGCCAAGCGATTCGCAGCGTCTATCGGCATCCGCTGCCGTACAAGATTGCGGGATGGGCCTTTCTCGTATTTCTCCTCTGCCTCGCCCTCGGCGGCACATTCAAACGCTGGTTGCGCCGGCGGGTTCTGGCCGCACATCCGGGACGCAGCCCGAAGCACGCGGCTACGGTGCTCTACGAAAAGATGACTCGCACCACCCGGCGCCGCGGCTGGGTGCGCACCCCTTACCAGACGCCGGAGGAATTCGCCGGCGTCATCGGCCCCGACGGCTTGCGCACGGCGGTCGAGAAGTTCACGGCGCACTACGAGCGCGCCCGCTACGCCGACTCGTCCAGCGATGCCGCCCTGCTTCCCGATCTGCTGCGGCAGGTGGAAACCGCCGCCCGGCAAAAGCGCTAGGCGAATGCAGCGGCAGCGGCGGAGCCGAATCTTTCGCGCGCAAATCGGGCGCGGTCGCGGTGCTAAAATCATAAGATCGAATGAGCGACGAAAGCATTCCCGTAGTTTCCCCTGCCGCTTCCGATCCCGTGCGCCAAGCTGCCGCCGAACCGGCCAGGCAAGCATCTCCGCGCGTGGGCTTCGTGAGCCTTGGCTGCCCCAAGAACCTGGTCGACAGCGAGGTCATGATGGGCCTGCTCTCCACCTCCGGCGCGGAGATAACCAGCCGGGCGGAAGATGCCGACATCATTGTGGTCAACACCTGCTCGTTCATCGACAGCGCCAAGCAGGAGTCGGTCGATACGATCCTGGAGATGGCGCGCACAAAGAGAGCGGCCGGGCCAGGCGGCTCATCGTCACCGGCTGCCTGGTGGAGCGCTATCGCGACGAGATCTGCAAAAACATCCCGCAAGTGGACGCCGTCGTCGGCACCGGCGAGCTGGAGCAGATTTTAGCTGCCGCTCAGATCGAGACCAGAGAGCTCGCGCCACCCGGCTCGCCATTCAAGATTCTTAACCGCAGCTCGACCAGTCAAAGCCTGAAATCCGGGGTAAGCCGGCCGCCGAATGCGCGCCCGGAAGGCGAGGCTCGCGAGCGCTCCGGGCGCTTTTCGCGCCGCCAGTGGGATGGCGCATCCGCCGAGCTGCCGACTTATCTGTACGACGAGAACACGCCGCGCCTGCTGGCCACGCCGAAGCATGCGGCTTACATCAAAATTGCCGAGGGCTGCGATCATCCGTGCGGCTTTTGCATCATTCCGCAACTGCGCGGCAAGTTTCGCTCGCGCCGCTTCGAGTCGGTCGTAAGCGAGGCCGAGCGGCTGGCCGGCCAAGGCGTGCGCGAAGTGACGCTGATCGGGCAGGACACAACCTGTTACGGCGAGGACCTGGGGCTGAAGGACGGTCTGCCGCATCTGCTCAGCCGTCTGGCCGAAATCGAGCCACTGCGGTGGGTGCGCTTTCTCTACGCGTATCCGAACAAGATCACCGCCCGGCTGCTGGACACGATTGCCGCCCACGACAAGGTTTGCTCTTACCTGGACGTGCCTTTGCAACACGCCTCGGCGGCGGTGCTGCGCCGCATGAAGCGTGGCGGCTCGGCGGATATTTTTCTGCGCTCGATCGAGAAGATGCGCAAGGCCATCCCGAACTTGACGCTGCGCACGTCTCTCATCGCCGGCTTCCCCGGCGAAACCGAGCCGGAGTTCGAGGAGCTGTGCGACTTTGTGCGGGCGGCGCAGTTCGACTGGCTGGGGGTATTCAGCTATTCCGACGAGGAGGGCACGCCGGCGTTCCAGCTTGGCGGCAAAGTGGCGCTGCGTGAGATCGAGCGACGCCGCCGGCAGCTGATGAAGATTCAAAAACAGATCAGCCGGCGCCGGCGCAAGGCCGCCGTGGGAACGGAGTTCGAAGTGATGCTCGAAGGCCCGTCGCCGGAGACCGAACTGCTTTGGGAGGCGCGCGGCGAAATGCACGCGCCCGAGATTGACGGTAAGCTTTTTGTCAACGACCTCGGCCCGCACGCGGGTGCGCAGCCGGGCGAGTTCTATCGCTGCCGGGTGGTGGAAGCGCACGACTACGACCTGGTGGCGGAACTGGTGTGAGATATGACGCGCGCAAGAATTCGTCATCTTCGCTGTCCCACCTGCCGCAAGATCGTGCTCTCGGGCGAGCCTGAGTTTCCTTTTTGCAGCCAGCGCTGCCGCGTGATCGACCTTGGCAAGTGGGCCAGCGGGGCGTATGTGATCTCAACCCCGGTCAACGACCCGGAATCGGGCGGCGAAGCCGAATACACCGAGCGACCGCGCTCCGCGATGTCTAAACCGCATAGCGGCGGACTTCGGAGTCCAGGCACGAATGAAGAACGCAAACCAAATTGACGTGGAAGCCCCGCCAGCCAACGTCGCCCGGCGCCCGCCGCTTTGGGCATGGCTGATCGCCACCTTCTTCGGTGCCGGCATGATGCGTCCCGGACCGGGGACCTGGGGATCGCTCGCGGCTACCTTGCTGTGGAGCGCCTCGGCGCGCTCGATTGCGCCCGGGCATCGCACCCTGGCCGCGCTGCTGGCGGCGGCGGTGGTCACCGCCATAGGCATTCCCGCCGCCACCAGCTTCGCCCGCGCCGTGGGCAAAAAAGATCCGCAACAGGTGGTGATCGACGAGGTCGCCGGGCAGTTGCTGACGCTGGCCTTCGCGCCGCTCACCTGGAAACCTGTGCTGGCGGGCTTTATACTTTTCCGTGCCTTCGATATGCTGAAACCACCGCCCATCCGCCGCCTGGAAAAACTGCCGGAGGGGACGGGCATCGTAGTTGACGACCTCGGCGCCGCTGTTTACTCCGCCATGGTCTTGCAGCTTCTGCTGCGAACTGGCATCTTAAGCTGAGTACCTGACGGAGAACGGACGCACTGCCGTGGAGGCGAATCTGCAATCGACCAAGGGTGCATCGAATTCGAAGCCTTATATTGCCGGCGTGGAACCGTCCGCGGCTCTTCCGGGCGGTGAAATCCGGATTCGTGGACAACACCTGATGGGCGTGGAGTTGCGCCGTCCGAGCGTTCGCTTGGGCGAAGCGGACGCCTCCCTTACCCTGGCCTCGCACGACCTGATCGTCGCCAGAGTGCCCATCGGAAGCGGCTCGGGGCAGTTGACAGTCTGCACCGATGGCGGCGCGACCTCGAACCCGATCGAACTGCGGGTGGCCGTGGAGATTTCCGACGAGTTGCATCCGGTAGCCAATCCGGCGGTCGATTCCGAAGGAAATATCTACGCCAGCTTCTCCGGTTCACGGGGACAGGCAGTTCCGGTTTCGGTGTACAAGATCGACCCAAGCTACACTATGCGGCCCTTTGTCACCGACCTGATGAACGCCACCGGCCTGGCACTCGACTCCGCCGGATTCCTCTACGTGTCGTCCCGCTTCAATGGCACGGTTTACCGCATATCGCCCAGCGGCGCCCTGTCAACCTACGCCGCAAGGCATGGGCGTGGCGACGGGAATCGCCTTCGATGCGGGGGGCAATCTCTACGTCGGCGACCGCAGCGGAACCATTTTTAAGATTGCCCGCGACCGCCAGATTTACGTCTTCGCCACCCTCGAGCCCAGTGTTTCGGCTTACCATCTGGCGTTCGCATCTTCCGGAAACCTGTTCGTCACCGGCCCCACCATCTCAAGCTATGACGCCGTTTACGAGATTGACGGTCACGGCACGGTGACGGAGTTTTATCGCGGCCTGGGACGTCCGCAGGGGTTGGCGTTCGACGCCGACGGAAATCTCTACGTTGCCGCCTCGCTCAAAGGGCAGCGCGGCATTGTCCGGCTTACGCCGTCTCGCCAAGCGTCGCTGGTTCTTTCCGGCTCCAACCTCGTCGGACTGGCCTTTGCTCCGGGGCGATCCGCCATCCTGGCAACCACCAGCGCCGTTTATCACGTGGCCTGGGACATCGCTGGACGGCCGCTCTGGGGATAAAGGCGCGCCGCTCCTCACTCCGCTTCCGGTCACAGGTATCTTCCGTGATTCCCGGAGTTTTTTGCGGCTTTTTCAGGTTCTCTCCGTGTTTTACTTCTCTTGTAGGCGCAGCAGGGCAACTGAATCTCCACCCCGGGAGAAGTACGATGAAGCGTTGCTTGATGACGGTGCTATGCGCGTTGGCACTGGCCGGATTCGCTTTGGCCCAGAACTCCACCAATAAGCCTTCGGCGGCCTGGACAGAGGATGAAGCGCCGCACTCGCAACCGAGAGGCCTTGAGACCCGCACGGCCAGCCCCTGGTTGCTGCCCACGGGCACGGCCATTCGGATCAAGTTGGAGCGCCCGCTCTCGACCAGCAAAAACCGTGTCGGCGACAAATTCTACAGCCATATCACCGAGCCGATCCGCGTCAATGACCGAACCCTGATTCCGGCCGGTTCCACGGTGACCGGCTCTATTGACCGCAGCTCGCAGCCTCGCCGCTTCGCCGGGCATCCGTCGCTCCGGTTGCGTCCCGAGAGAATGACGTTGCCGAATGGCGAGTCCTTTGTGATCGAGGCCACAGTCGTGGACAGCGGCAACCCAGGCCGCAACAAGGTAAGCGAAGAGGGCCGGATCAGCGGCCCGGCGGTTTCGGGCCAGGAAAAAATTGAAGCCGTGGCGCTTACCGGCACAGGAGCAATCGCCGGAGCGGTCGTGGCCGGTCCTGCCGGGATGGCCGTCGGCGCCGCTGCCGGAGCGACCGTCTCCGGGGGCCACTACCTGCTCAAACGGCGTTCGCTGGAATTGCCGGCAGGCACGGTGCTGATCCTGGAACTCAACGCTCCGGTGCACTTGGGGAACACCGAATCGGCTTGGCGCCGGCACAATCAGCCACCGGCGGCAGAGATGTCACAACCCGATTAGCGACCTGCTCTAATCCGCCGTGGGGTTGCTGAAGATACTGTTTGCCAGTTGCTCTTCGGGCGCAACTTCCAACTCCATCGAGCCATCGGCGGGCAGCGCGTCCAAGGGCAGTCCCTGCCGCCACAGGGTGAAGCGCAGATTGATCTTTTGTCCTTGCTTTGCTCCCAGCATCGCGAGTGGAAGCTTGAGTTCCAGAATTCTCGCCAGCGCCGTCTTCACCCCCGAGGGATTCAACGGCGACGCCAGTTCCAGCTCGCCCGAAGCCACCTTTCTTGAGCTTGGCTGAGTGCGCCTGGGCTTTTGCGCCGGGTTCTCGTCGATCACACTCCAGCTCTTTAGTTTTCGGTCCAGGATCCTGATCTCGAAGCGAAGAACATGTTCATTTGTTTGCGCGGGCTGTGCTTTGGTGGACGAGAGCCTGACCTCGCCCGGGGTCATGGCCGGGGTTGGTTTCGCCGGCCGCGTCCCGCAGTGCAGCGCCAGGCGCAATTCTCCTCCGGCAACTCGCCCGCGAAGTCCATGCGGGCGTAGAGGTTGGTCTCATCGATGCCGGCATAGGCCGATTCAAAGAAGTTTTGCCTGCCGTGCATCGAACCGGTCCGGGAATCGGCCGCGTACATGGCCGCGCCCAGCCAGGCGAAATAGCTGATGTTATAGCCGTCGATTCGCGGCCGAATGAAGGCCGTCTGCGGAACCACGCTCGGCCGCAGGCCGCTGATGCTGATGGGCCGCGCCAGGTAGTCGGGCGGAATGCCGCCCAGCGCGTTATAGACGTTGGACAGATGCTTGCGATAAAGCTCGTCGAAGTCGCTGTCGTTGGCCGAGTGATGTTCCGGACCGTACCACCAGTTCCAGTCGCTGCCTTCGGCGATCAGCACCTCGTCGAAGGCCAGCTGGCGCATTTTTTCCGCTGCCTTGTGGGCATTGGCGGCGTAGTAGTCGCGCGCCTCCGCCAGGTAGTCCCACGCTTTGTTGTCTTCCCGGCGCCCCGATCCACACATTGAAATTGGCATTGATCCACGAGCCGGGCGTCACCCTCGCGAGCTCGCCAAACTGCTTTGCGGGATGACGCGCTATCGCCTCGGCAATGGTGACGGCCTCGATCTGCGGGTCTTTTTGCAAAGTATCGTAGAAGCGGCGCAGAAATTCCCTGCCCGACTCGCGGTAGGTCTCCCATGCGTTCTCACCGTCAAGCATGATGGCAATCACCGCGTCGCGGCCTGCCCGGAGCACCGCTTCGGCGGCCGCGCGCAGGCTTTTCCACAGGTGATTGGCGGCCTCGGCGGCGCCCATGCCGGCGTAAACAAACCCTATGAGGTCCGAGATGCGATGGTCGCGGAACAGCAGGTGCGTGTGCGCATCGCCATTGGCGTAGCGATAGATGGTGTAAAGCTTAGCCGCGCCCTCCGGGCTCAGAAGTCCCTGGTTATCGCGGTTGAAGGCAAAGCCGAGAGATCGGCCAAGCACGCCCTCGTCGGTCGCCAGCCACTCGATCCCGTGGCGCGAGGCGATGGCCAGCGCCTCGTCGGAGACGCTGCCTTCAGACGGCCACATGCCTCGCGGCCGCGCCCCGAAAGTCTTCTCGTGCGCCGCCAGGGCAAGCTGTATCTGCTGTTCGGCGTCCTCGGGATGGCGAAAACGAAGGCGCGGCAATTGCAGTCCCGGGCTCGACTCCTCCCCGGCATTGCTGTCGCAGAGCAACGGCAGAATGGGATGGTAAAAAGGCGTCGCCGACAGCTCCACCTGCTGCTTGCGGGAGGCTTCGGCGTAAGCCGGCAGGATGGAACGGATGATCTCCATCTCCTTGCCGATCACCAGTTCCTGCTCGCTCCGGCTGAAGTTGCTGCCCTTGCGGACCAACTCGCGAATCTCCGGCTGCTGGAGAAAAAATTCGTCGAACCACGCCAGTTGCGAAAGCACCTGCAAGTCGGTGTAATCCTGATTGCTCAGGCTGTTGACCACGAAATCGAGATCGCGCCCCGCTCCCTGCACCCGCTCGTAAAGCTCGCGGTAGCGCGGATAGCGGTTGATCATGCGTTCGGCGTGGGCATGGAACAGGTTTTGCAAAGCGCAGCGCCGGTCTTCGAAGCTCAATTCCGCCGCCGGCCGGGAGACAAGCTCAAACAGCGGGTCGCGGGCCGTTCCCGCCGCGTAATCCTCAAGCTGCCGGACCAGCGATGGCACAAGGTTGAAATTCTGGTGAATGCCGGGAAACTCTTCCAGCAGCTTGACCATGCCGTAGTAGTCTTTGAGAGCGTGCATACGCACCCACGGCATACGATATGCCCCGGTCACCAAGTCCTTGTAAAAGGGCTGATGCATGTGCCAGAGGAGAACTACGCGGAGTTTGCCCAGTGTCATGCGATGCCGAATTGTAACAGGCGGGAAGCGGAACCGACAGCCCGCATGCTAGACTCTGCTGGAAAGACTTGTTTTCCGGCAACTTAGACCCGGTTTTCGCGAAAGCGTCAGGGTAAGGCGTAAGCTTGACGGTTACAAATATCGATTCTGACGTGGTGGTGGAAGGGCGCTGACGCGCTGCTTCTGGCGGACTGGAAACAACGGCAGCACTGCGGCTTGGCGCAAATTGAATATGGAGAGGTCCGGGTCTTACCCCGGCAGCGGCCCGCGCCGTTGCCGGTGGCCCCGGCTTAGCGGCTGACATCCGTGCGCATCTTTACCCGTTACATTCTCCGCGAAGTTCTCTCGCACGCCGCCATCGGGGTATCCCTATTCACCTTCGTCCTCTTCATGCGCCTGCTCGACCGCATTCTGGAATTGGTGGTCCGCAACAGCGCGCCTCTGCCCAGCGTGGCCGAGATTTTTTTCCTCACCCTGCCCGCCGCCTTCACCTACACCTTGCCGATGGGCGTGCTGGTGGGAATCCTGATCGGCCTCAGCCGCTTGGCCGCCGATAGCGAAATTACCGCCATGCGCGCCTGCGGCATCGGTCCGGGCAGGTTTCTCAGCATCATCAGCATGTTTACCTTCGTGGCGTGGGTGCTGGCGGTCGTCAATAGCGTATGGATTGCGCCGGCATCGGCCGCCGCGCTGGAAAGGCTGCAAGACAAGCTTAAGACCTCGCAGGCGTCGTTCGAGGTGCAGCCGCGAGTCTTCTACGAAGACTTCAAGAACCTTGTCCTCTACGTGCAGGATGTCCGCGGCAGCAGCGGCGCGGCCGTGTGGAAGGGCGTTTTTCTGGCCGACATCTCCGATCCCTCGGCGCCTCGAATCACGATTGCACAGAGCGGAATCGTGACCAACGAGGGCGAGGATCGCATCCGCATGCACCTGGTGAACGGCTCGCAACAGGAAACCACGCCCAGCACCCCCGAACAGTACTCGATTTCGACATTTGCCGAAACCGACCTGCCGATTGCCGTGCCGCCCGGCAATGCGCAACCGCCCGAGCTGGTTCCGGTGGCTGCCATGACCACCGAGCAGTTGCTCTGGCGCGCCGACCATCCGGAAAAAACACCACCGCCCAGGCCAGGCGTGCCGCCGGACGATCCCAAGGTAAAGTCGCGCTGGTACCGGGTTGAATTTCACCGCCGGCTGGCGCTGCCGACTTCCTGTCTGGTGCTGGCGCTGGTTGGCATTCCGTTGGGCCTCTCCTCCAAGAAAGGCGGCAAGAGCACCGGCTTCGTGCTCACCATTCTGCTGGTCTTCGCCTATTACCTGATTTCTCTGCTGGGCATCTCGTTTGGCCGCGGAGGCAAGATGCCGCCCGGGCTCGGGGTGTGGATGTCGGACATCGTTTTTCTCGTGGCCGGCCTGGTGCTGCTGTGGCGAGTGGATCGGCAACCGATCGAGCTCGGATCGCTGCGCGAGTTGTGGAACCGCTTCAAGGAGAAGCTTCAAATCGGCGGAAACCGGCCGGCGCGCTCATCCGCGCGCGGCGCGTTTGAACGCATGTCCAGCCGCCGCCGCATCTTCCGCGCTCGTTTTCCGCTGATTCTCGATGACATGGTGCTTCGTGATTTCTCGGTTTACCTGGCGCTGATCATGATGACCTTCCTGATGCTCACCCTGGTCTTTACGTTTTTCGAACTGCTCAGCGATATCGTCCGCAACCACGTGCCGCTGACGGTTGTGGTCGATTATCTCGTCAACGTCACCCCCTCGATGATCTACATGATGACGCCGCTCAGCGTGCTGCTGGCGGTGCTGATCACCTTCGGGCTGATGCAGAAGTCGAGCGAGATGACAGCCATAAAGGCCAGCGGCATCAGCATCTATCGCATGATCGTGCCGGTGATTCTCATCTCCGCCGTGATCGCCGCCGGTCTTTTTGTCTTCGATCAGGTTTACATTCCCTACGCCAACAAGCGCCAGGAGACGCTGCGCAACACCATCAAGGGGAAACCGGCCCAGACCTACCTGCGGCCCGATCGCAAATGGATTTTCGGCGAGCACGACGATATTTTCTATTACGAGGCCTACGATCCCGATCAGAACCGCTTCGCCAACGTTTCGCTGTTCTTTTTTGATCCCAAGACGTTTCAATTGAAAGGACGGGCTTTTGCCGCGCGCGCCCACTGGTCTGACACCCTGGGCAAGTGGGTGTTTGAGCAAGGATGGTCGCGCACCTTCCACGGCTCGGCCATCGAAGATTACTCGCAATTCGACGTGCGCACCTTCGCCGACGTGACCGAGCAGCCGAACTATTTCAAAAAGGAAGTCAAACAGTCTTCGGAAATGAACTCGGAAGAGCTGCGGCGTTACATCCGCGACCTGCAACAGAGCGGGTTTGACGTGATCCGGCTCAAGGTGCAATTGCAAAAGAAATTCGCCTTCCCGTTGATTACCCTGATCATGGCGTTCCTGGCCGTGCCCTTTGCCATGGCGCAGGGACGCCGCGGCGCCTTGACCGGAGTCGCCGTGGCGATCGGCGTCGCCGTCAGTTACTTCGTCTTCTCCGGCCTGTTCGAGGCGATGGGCAACGCCAACCAGTTGCCGGCGGCGCTGGCGGCCTGGGCGCCCGACATGATCTTCGCTCTCGCCGGCGGATACCTGTTGCTGAAAGTGCCGACATAGGGAAACTCTGAACGAGTGAAGGGTTTGAAGGGTACGGGCTTTAGTGTGTGCGTGAGAATTGACTTGTTTTTCACAGGGCAGATGGGGCACAAAGAGATATGTCACGATTTCTGCCTTACAGTCCCGAGCAAGCGTACTTGATACCTCCGAGTGTGCAGGATGAGTTAGGAGCGGATCATCTTTAGTTTTTTCATCCGCCAGGTAGTGGATCGGCTGGAACTGAGCCGATTTGAGCAGGCCTACAGCCTGGAAGGTGGAGAGCTGTATGCGCCGGAGCTGATGCTGAGCGTGTGGCTGTACGCCTACGCGGTGGGGCTGACCAGTGCGCGGCGGCTGGAGCAGCGGCTGGTGGAGGATCTGGCGTTGCGTTACTTGGCGGGTGGGGCGCGGGTGGATAACTGGGCGCTGAGCGGGTTTCGGCGACGGCACGCGGGGGCGATCAACGATGCCTTCACCCAGGTGTTGGAGATGGCGCGGCAGTTGGGCTGGGGCAAGCTGGGACGGGTGGCGATCGACGCCACGCGGATCAAGGCCAACGCCTGCCGGGAGCGGGTGGATACGGAGCCGAAGTTGCGGAACGAGCGGGCCAAGCTGCGGCGGCAGGTGCGGCGCTGGCAGCAGGCGTGCGATGGGGACGACGCGGAGCCGAGCGGGCTGAGGGTGGCGCTGGAAAAGGCGGAGCGGCGGCTGGCGGAGATGCCGGGGCGGCTGGCGGAGCTGCGCAAAAGCGGGTTGAAGAAGCGGTCGCGGACCGATGAGCAAGCGCGTTTTCTGCGGCAGCGCGGGGGCAACCGCATCGCGCAGCCGGTTGACCGTTCCTCCCTCGAGATCGACACACAGAAACATCCGCTCTTCCACCAGGCTTTGCGCCGCCCGCAACAGGGCGTGGGTCTGGCGCGAAGATTCGATGTTGCGCGCGAACAGAATCAGCCCGCCGGGCCGAATGGCGCTGATCGTGGTCTTCAGGCGAGTGGATAGCTCCGTGCCTTCGAAGCCGAAGATCATGAGCTGCCCCACCAGTCTTGCCAAGTCCTGGGAGCCTGCGGAGCGCGAGATGGATTTGATTGGCACCGGAAGTCTTTCTAACACGAATGGAGGCGAACCGCAAAATTACGCGTAGTTTGGTGGTGTCCTAATTTGAAAAACAAGGTTAAGGCTCTAGCGTCGGTGCTTGCCATCTGCCTATTTGTCGGATGCTCGCGGTCGTATGAACCCTTGCTCGACTTCGCACGGGTCCCACTTGGCGTAAGAAGTAATGTCATACTCAAAACAAAATGGCGAGCTGTCCCTCTTATTGAATCCAGTATCGTAATTAACGGCGCCCGCAATCTTGACAATTTCTTCGCCTTTGGCAATTGCCGCTACTTCGGTAGCGGGGACCTCGAACATTGCCGTGATATACCCAACGCCAGGTGGAAGAGGCGTTTTATCTCCTCCAAAGTGGCGAGCAGCCTTAAAGAGCGGCAATTGCTCGTTTTTCCTCTGACGAACCTGCATAATTTCCAAAGAAACACTTGGAGATGGAAGGTGCCCGGAATTTTCGAGGGGAATCTTTACCATTCCAGCGGCCAGATCAAGCTCTATATGGCCGACGTGGACATATGCTCTTTGACTCAGTTCAAGAGTTTCCTCGGTTACTTCGATGAGTTTCATGGTCATTACGGTATAAATTATCGAAGATCCTGCGATAACAATGGTCAAAAATACAATTGCCCATTGGGAAAGTGGCTCGTCCTTTACCCGTTGCCACGTTTGTTTCCACCAAGGGTTACTGGTCGGGGCATGTGTATTCTTGGATGGTTCTGTGTTGCCGGGGGGTGCTTTTGTCTCGGGTTTCTCTATCTCTCTGAAGCCAAGATTATTCGGGGAGTGGTTGGAGTTTTGTGTCTTGTTGGCTCGTTTATTTTTTTCATTTGTGGGTCGCCACTCTGTACCCTTAATCCAAAGCTGAGCATTTCAAATTAGGACACTGCCCGTAATTTGCCCTACTCGATCTGCCGTTTAAGTTCGTGCAGCAGGTTCAAGGCTGCAATCGGGGTGATGCGATCGGGATCGGCCTCGCGCAGCTTATCGATCACCCCGGAGGACAGCGGGGTGAAGATCGTCAATTGCATGGGCGGCGCGCTCTTGCCATCGGACTTGGCGAGATGCCCGCTGGCCTGGTGCTCCGCCGATTCATGTTCGCCGAGCACCTCGCGGGCGCGGGCGATCACTTCCGGAGGCAGTCCGGCGAGCTTGGCAACTTCGATGCCGTAACTTTTGTCGGCTGCGCCGGCCTCGACCTTGCGCAGGAAGACGACGTTGGCGCCGGTTTCTTTCACCGCCACGTGATAATTCTTTACGCTCGCCAGCAGCGACTCCAGCTCCGTCAGCTCATGGTAGTGCGTGGCAAAGAGCGTACGAGCGCGGGTGCGGGCGTGCAGGCACTCGACCACGGCCCAGGCGATAGCCAGGCCATCGTAGGTCGAAGTGCCGCGCCCGACCTCATCGAGCAGAACCAGCGAGCGAGCGGTCGCCGTGTTCAGAATGGCGGCGGTTTCCGTCATCTCCACCATGAAGGTGGAGCGCCCGCGCGCCAGATTGTCGCTGGCCCCGATGCGGGTGAAGATGCGGTCCACCACGTTGAGGCGGGCGCGCGTGGCCGGTACGAACGAGCCCATCTGCGCCAGAATGACGATCAGCGCAGCCTGCCGGATATAGGTGGACTTGCCGCCCATGTTGGGGCCGGTAAGGATGACGATCTGGTGCGAGCCGCTATTCAGGTAGAGGTCGTTGGGAACAAAGCGTTCGTTGCTGCCGGTCAGCTCGGACTGCTCGATCACCGGGTGCCTGCCTTCGAGAATTTCCAGGTCGCCGCTGTCGTCAAACAAGGGACGGCAATAATTGCGCGCCGCCGCCAGCGAAGCCAGGGCGGAGAGCACATCGACTTCGGCGAGGGCAACGGCCGTGCGGCGAATCCGCTTGGCTTCCGCGGCGATCGCGGAGCGCAGCTCGGCAAAGATGCGGCGTTCGATTTCGACGATGCGCTCCTGGGCGTCGAGCACGCGGGTTTCGTATTGCTTCAGCTCCGGCGTGGTAAAGCGCTCGGCGCCCACCAGCGTCTGCTTACGCTCGTATTCGGCGGGCGCAAGATGCAGGTTGGCCTTGCTGATCTCGATGTAGTAGCCGAAAACCGAATTGAAGCGGACCTTGAGCGAGTTGATGCCGGTGCGCCGGCGCTCCCGGTCTTCGATCTGGGCAATGTACTGCTTGCTGTTGCGGCTCAGGTCGCGCAATTCGTCCAGGGTGGAATCGACTCCGGCGGCGATCACTCCGCCATCGTTCAACAGGATGGGAGGCTCGGCGACGATCGTCCGCTCGATGCGCTCGCGCAGGTCCGCCAGTTCATCGATCGCCGCGTGCAACTCCCGCGTGCGTTGCGCGGCGAAGCAGGCAAGACGGGCGCGCACGCCGGGCAGGCGCGCAAGCGATGCGGCCAGGGCCAGCAGGTCGCGGGGATTGGCCGCCTCCAGGGTGATGCGGCTGAGCAGGCGCTCGACATCGAGAATGCCGTCGAGCGAGCGGCGCAACTCCTCGCGGGCGATGGTGTCGCCGGTGGCTGCTTCCACGGCATCCAGGCGGAGATTGATTTCGGCGACGTCAATCGAGGGGCGCAGCATCCAGGCGCGGAGCAGGCGCTTGCCCATCGGAGTGACAGTCTTGTCGATGGCGCGAAACAGGGTGACGTTATCGTTGGCGACGCTGAACAGGGGTTCGACCAGTTCCAGATTGCGCACCGTCACCGCGTCCAGCACCAGGCAGCTCTGGCGCTCGTAGAAGCCGATGCGGTCGATGTGGTCGAGAGTGCCGCGCTGGGTGCTACGGACGTAGTGCAGAATAGCCCCGGCGGCGCAGGCGGCGGCGGGCCGGCCGGCCAGTCCGAAGCCTTCCAGCGAAAGCACCCCGAAGTGATTTTCGAGCTGTGGAATGGCGTAGTCAGGGGCGAATATCCAGTCTTCGAGCGGAGTCTCGGTCCAGCTGCCGCCGGCGAAGTCGGCGGGCGCAAGCGCGGCCGCCTGGTTTGCGTCCGCATGGTTGCCCGAAGCCTTGGCAAAAAGCGGCAGGGAAGAGGCAAACAGCAGTTCACGCGGAGCGAGCGTCTGCACCTCTTCCAGGGTGCGGCGCTCCGCGTCCGGACCTTGAAATTCGGTGGCGCGAAATTCGCCGGTCGAAAGATCAAGGGCGGCGAATCCCACCCGGTTGTCGTGCCGGGCAAGGGCGGCGAGAAAATTGTTCTCCTCCGATCCCATCTGCGCGTCCACGGCGGTGCCCGGGGTGAGCACCCGCGTGACTTCGCGCCGCACCAGCTTGGTCGCCAGCTTGGGATTCTCCACCTGGTCGCAGATCGCGACCTTGTATCCCTTGCGCACCAGCTTGCCGATGTAGCCTTCGGCGGCATGGTAAGGAACTCCGCACATGGGAATGGCGATGCCTTTTTCCTTGTTGCGGGAGGTGAGGGTTATCTGCAGCTCACGCGATGCCAGCACCGCGTCGTCGAAAAAAAGCTCGTAGAAGTCGCCTACGCGGAAGAACAGCAGCGCGCTCGGGTGCTGTTTTTTGATGGCGGCGTGCTGCCGCATCAGGGGCGTGGAAGGTTCGCTGTTCATCGGCGGAGTCGCCCGTCCAACGCCGCGCTGGCCCGTTCAGGCACAACCGGCATGGAAGTTTTGCTGCTCATCGAGATGCCACCGGGGCGGGGTTGAGTATAGCAGAGCAGACTGCTAGGGTGGTGTCCCGAAAGTTCGTGACATAATTTTCGTGACATAATTTGGGATGTCATGCTGAGCGCAGCGAAGTTGAGGCGTTGAGGCGGCGTTCGAGCCGCCTGCCGAAATCCTGAGCGAAGCGAAGGACCCTCGGCATCCCGGAAAAGTGTCCCAGCCCGCGCCGCATTGGGCTTCTTGATGAAACCTTCGGCTGCGCCTCAGCCACCCGCGGTGGTGGGATTCTTCGCTCGCTACGCTCGCTCAGAATGACACTTCAAAAAGCTATTGCGCGAACTTCTGGGACACGACACTAGGGAATCGGGCCAGTGGGTCAGAAAGGGAATCGCTCGGTGCCGAGAGCGGTGGGCTAATTTCGTGTTTCCGCAAACCGGCGGCAACAGGCATTTCGCCCATTAGGCGCCGTCGATTTGACGCGGAGTCCGAACGGTGATTACCTTAATCTGTGGAACTACGGAAAGATCCCATCACTCGGTCGTGGGTCGTTACCGGCGACGACTCGGAAGGTATATTCCCGGAAGGCACATTCCAACCTGGGCGGCTCTGTCCATTTTGCCCGGAATCCTCCGAGCAGCCGCGGGTTGTCTCTACCATGGCCTCGGTCACGGGCGGCATGTGGTCGGCCCGGGCGGTCGTCCATCCATCGCCGCTCTACCACGTTGAAGGCGATCCCGGGCGGCGGGCAAACGGCCTCTATGACACCATGAAGTCGGTCGGCGCGCACGAGGTAATCGTCGAGAACGCGCGCCACGACCGGCAATTGTGGGCTGCGAGCGAAGAGGAAGTTGAGCAGTTTCTGCTGCTGTGCGCGAATCGCATTCAGGACCTGAAGAACGATCACCGCTTCAAGTATGTGAGTGTATTCAAGGATTACGGGGCACTCGCCGGCCAGGAGTTTGATCATCCGACTTCGCAAATTGTGGCCACGACGTTCGTCCCGCGGCGGGTTCTGTACGAGCTGCGCGCCGCCCGCGAGCATTATGCGCAAAAGGAACGGTGTGTTTTTTGCGACATCCTCTCGCAGGAGCTGCAGCAGAACAAGCGAATCATCGAAGTGCAAGGCGACTACGTCGCCTGCTGCCCGTACGCTTCCCGGGTTCCTTTCGAGACCTGGATCGTGCCGCAGTCCCACGAGGCGAATTTCGAACGCAACGGCTTGTCGCACCCGGGCGCGCTGCGCGATTGCGCCGCTCTGCTCAGGCGCTCGATTAACCGCATTCGCTCGATCACCGACAGCTTCCACCTGGTTCTGCACACATCGCCGAACACCATGCATCGCTCGCAGGTGCTGAACTATTGGCGAACCATCGACGAGGATTACCACTGGCACATAGAGATCATGCCGATCCTGGCGCGCAAGGAAAAGTCTTACAATTTCAAGGAAGTCTACTTTTCTTCCGTGACCCCGGAAACGGCGGCCATGCGCCTGCGAGAGGCTCCGACCGAATATCGCGGAACGACCTTTTAGGCTTGCCTGCACGTCCAGCGGGCTGGGGCGAGAGCACCGCGCAAGGCCGGAGGTGAGGATTGACGCTCAACAGGTTGCTGAAAAACGCGCCGAAGCAACAAGCGAGGCGCTATGGAATGTGTGGAGCATAAACCTCGCTACCCAAGGAGTTGTATCCCAATCTGCCCGAAAACTGTTTTTCAGCAACCCGTTAAACGCCTGAAGACATATGCCTCCCAAACCGGGCGTGTCTATGAATACTACTTCGTGGAAATGCGGTCCGCGCCAGCGTCCTCCGGCGGTGCCGCTGAGTATCTCTATGGCGTTTCGAGCGACCGCAAAGCCAGCTTTGCGGTCAGCATCTTCGTGTCAGACGAGGCGGTGGCGGACTGGGAGGCGCGTCACGGACGCCCGCTTGACGATCGCGAACGCTATGCCGCGGCCAGGTTGGCGCTGCACCAGGCTTTCGACGAGATCGAGGACATGCAAGAGGCTGGCCGCCAATTGCAAGTCGGTGCGGAGAAGCTGGAGGAGTTGCTGGGGCCGCTCGATCTTTAATGCGCTTCCATAGTTGGTGTACCCCAATGTTTCAGAGAGCGTCATCCCGACCGAAGCGCCGAGCGCCGTGGCCGGAGCAGCCGGGCTGCGTACCCGACACTACACTCGACAAGCGAGGAGCGGTTCGGGCGCGAAGTGGAGGGATCTTGTGTCTTCCGCTGTCTCCCCCCAGCAAAGCAACCCACAAGATTCCTCGGCTCGCGCCGCAAGGCGTCGCTCGCTCGGAATGACGTTCATCTTTTGGGGTATAGCATCTCTGGAACTGCTTTAGCGTTGGTGAGCCGCTCCCGGCTTTGAGGCGGGGCGGGCGAGTGCAGCTCGGGAATCTGTCGCCGTACCCATTTTGTGACAAATATCACAGAGGGGTGTGAGTCTTTCACTACGGCTGGCGGAAGCGGTTTGTATAATGAAAGGTGTGATCCGGAGCGGCGCGGGCGGCTGCCTGCCGCGTGCCGGATGCCAGGAAATATGCCCCTTCTGTGGTTGCGAGTCGCGACGATTCTCTACGGGTTCGGATTGGTGTATGCCCTGCTCCTGCTCGCTGAAAAGGGTGAGCGATTGGGCAGAATCGCCGTGCCTGCCGCGGTTCTAGGGCTGGTCTTCCATTTCGTTTCGCTGGTCGAGACGGCGGTCCTGGACGGCTACCTGGATCTGCTGACGATTCGTCATGCGGAATCGGACCTGGCGCTGCTTCTGATGGTGCTGTTCGTCTTTCTTTACCTGCGTTTTCGCAGCGCGGCGGCGGGACTGTTTATTTTTCCGGTGGCGTTTTTGCTGACCTTCGGGTCGGCTCTGAATCTGCAGCGGCCGGAGTTCAGCTCCCCGATGATGCGCAGCGGCTGGATCGTGATTCACGTTTGCATGTTGCTGATCGGCTACGCCGCGCTATTTCTGAGTTTCCTTTCCAGCCTGCTCTACCTGGTGCAATCGCACAGCCTCAAGTCGAAGCAGTCTTCGCGGCTCATCAGCCGCTTGCCCGCTTTGCAGGCGCTGGACGAACTCGGATACCGGTCGCTGCTGGTGGGCTTCCCGTTCATGACGGTCGGCTTGATCATCGGCTCCATCATCGCCCATGAAAAATATGGCGCGCGCTACTTTGCCGACCCCAAGGTGCTGCTCTCGCTGCTCACCTGGGGCGTGTATATGCTGCTGATTTACACGCGCTGGAGTTCGGGCTGGCGCGGACGCAAGGCCGCGTACCTGGCGACGTTCGCCTTCGCCGCGGCGGTGTGCGCATGGGCCGCGAACTACCTGAGCAGAGTTCACCGGTTTATTGCTCCATGAATTTTTTCCTCATCGGCGTGAATCATAAGACAGCTCCGGTCGAGGTGCGTGAGCGCCTGGCCATTCCGGAGGCGCGTCTGCCTGAGGCGGTGCGCCAACTGGCGAGCCATGAGGGCGTGGATGAGGCCATGATCGTCTCCACCTGCAACCGGGTGGAGATGATCGTCAAGAGTGTCAACGGCAGTTGCGACCTGAAAGGTTTCCTGCGCAAGTTCTACCGGCTTGAGCCGGACGAGTACGCGAAGTATCTCTACCAGTACGAGCAGGCCGAGGCGGTCCGGCACGTCTTCCGGGTGGCGTCGAGCCTGGACTCGATGGTCGTCGGCGAGCCGCAGATTCTTGGCCAGGTGAAGGAGGCTTACGCGCTGGCGCGGGCGGTGGGAGCGATTCAATCGCACCTGGACGCGCTGCTGACCCGGGCCTTTGCCGTGGCCAAGCGGGTTCGCAACGAAACGGCGATCGCCAGCTCGTCGGTTTCCGTCGCCTCGGTCGCGGTGGAACTGGCGGAGAAGATATTTGGCAGCCTCGCAGGCAAGGCCGTCTACCTGGTGGGCGCGGGCAAGATGCAGGAGCTGGCCGCTCGCCACCTGATCGCCCACGGAGCCGGCAAAATCTACGTCAGCAACCGCACCCATGAGCGCGCGGCAGCCCTGGCGGCGAAATTCAAGGGCGAAGCGATTCCATTCGAAAGACTCTATGACACGGCCGACCGCGCCGATATCGTCATCAGCTCGACCGGCGCGCCGCACGCTATTTTCGAGAAGTATCACGGCGAGAAGTTCCTCCTGCGGCGCAAAAACCGGCCGATGTTTTTTATCGATATCGCGGTGCCGCGCGACGTCGATCCGGGGCTGAATGATCTCGACGGTATTTTCGTTTACGACATCGATGATCTTCAGCAAGTGGTGCAGTCCCACCTCGGCGACCGCCGGCGCGAGGCGGCGCGGGCGGAAGAGCTGATCGAGCAGGAGGTCGTGAAATTCCAGTCGCGCCTGCAAACGCGCGACGTGGTGCCGACCATCGTTTCGCTTCAGGAGCACATGGAGACCGTGCGCCAGGCGGAGATCGACCGGGTTCGCGGGCGCTTGGGAACGCTCAATCCCGAGCAGGAAATAGCGATCGAGGCGCTGACTCGGGGTATCATCAACAAGATCATGCACACCCCGATCACGACCCTGAAAAGCGCCGCCCGCGAGCCCGAGGCGACGACCGTGATCGACCTGGTGCGCCGCCTCTTCAATTTGCGCGGCGAGCAGCAGAAGCTCGAAGCCGCTGCCTCCACCGGCGACAGCAAGCACGGCGACGGTTCCGACCGGCCGGCTTGAAAGGAATGCTTTTCGAATGGCCCTTCTTCGCATTGGCTCCCGCGGATCGCAATTAGCTCTCTGGCAGGCCAATCGCATTGCCGCCTTGCTCCGCGAAAGGGGTCACCAGGTCGAGTTGGAAATCATCAAGACGACCGGCGACAAGATCACCGATGTTGCCCTGGCCAAGGTCGGCACCAAGGGCATGTTCACCAAGGAAATTGAAGACGCTCTGGCGGAAGGCCGCATCGATCTTGCCGTGCACAGCCTGAAGGACTTGCCCACCGAGCTGGCGCCTGAGTTTGAGGTTGCGGCGGTCACGGAGCGGGAAAATCCGCACGACGTCTTGCTCTCGCTAAAGTATTCGGGGATCGCCGATTTGCCCAACGGCGCGACGGTCGGCACCAGCAGCCTTCGCCGGCAGGCGCAACTCAAGCAGCAGCGCCCTGATCTGGAAATTTTTCCCCTGCGCGGCAATGTGGACACCCGTGTGCGCAAGCTCGAAGGCGGCGAATACGACGCCATTATTCTGGCGGCGGCGGGGCTGAACCGCCTGGGGAAGACGCAGTTCGTCAAGCAGATGCTGGAGGCGGAGGTGATGTGTCCGGCGGCCGGGCAGGGAGCGCTCGGCATCGAGATTCGCCGCGGCGACAACGCGCTGCTCGAACAGTTAAAATTCCTTGACTGCGAAGCCGCCCGCGCCGCCACCAGTTGCGAGCGCGCTCTGCTCAACCGGTTGGGCGGCGGCTGCCAGGTGCCGATCGGCGCCTTCGCCCAGATCAAGGAGGGAACGATAACGCTGATCGCGGTCTGCGCCAGGCCGGACGGAAGCACGGTGCTGCGCGAAGTGCAGACCGGAACCGATCCCGTGGAATTGGGCGAGCGAACCGGCCTGCTGCTGTTGCGCAGCGGCGGCGAAAAAATTCTGCAAGAGGTTTACGGTTCGGCCGCGGCGGCGCCGCAACAGCCATAAATCTCATGGAAATTCACGAAGCACAATCGGGCGCGAGCCATCTGCCGCTGGCAGGCTGGCGAATTGTGGTTTCGCGGGCGAAAAGGCAAGCCGGCGTGCTGGCCGAAGGCCTGCGCGCGCAGGGCGCCAGCGTGCTGGAAATACCTTTCATCGAGATTCGTCCCCCGCGCTCCTCGAAGATGATGGACGATGCGTTGCGCCTGATCTCCGAATACGAATGGCTCATCCTGACCAGCGTCAATGGCGTCGATGCGCTCTTCGAACGGATGCGGATGTTGGCCGTTCCTCATTCCGCGCTGGCCCACTTGAAGTTAGCCGCTATCGGTCCGGCGACGCGGGCGGCGATCGAGCGGCAGGGATTCGCGGTGGAAATTATGCCCAAGGAGTATGTCGCCGAGGCGGTGGTGGAAACCCTCGCCGATCAGGTGCGCGGAAAGCGCGTGCTGCTGTGGCGGGCCAGGATCGCCCGCGACGTAATTCCGCGCGAGTTGCGCAAGTCGGGCGCTCACCTGGACGTGGTGGAAGCCTACCAGACAGTGGCGCCAAAATCCTCGCGCGACCAGTTACGCGCCGCCCTCAAGAGCGCCGCGCCGCCCGATGCCATCACCTTCACCAGTTCTTCCACCGTCCGCAATTACATGAGCCTGCTGGCCATCCGCTCCGGCCGATCGAAGCTGCTGGCCGGTGTACTCAATATCTCCATTGGACCGATCACCTCGGCGACCCTGCGCCAATACGGCCTCAGCGTGGACGTGCAGGCGGAGCAATACACCATCCCGGGGCTAATCGCGGCGCTGGTCGAAAGAGCGAAGAACGGCGAGCGTCGGAGAGCAAACCCAGTCGCCTGACTGGCGGTTTCGCCTTCCGACTATTCGAACAGCATGCACCCGCATCCCGGCGAGGGCACGTGGCTCTTGATGAAGTCGGCGGCCTGCCGATAGGCGTCGATCTGGTTTTCCCGCCGCGAGAAGCTGTGACCTTCGCTGGCGTAGATTTTCAATTGCGCCGATCCGCCGTGCTTGCGAATGGCGTCGGCCACCTGCTTCGCCTCCGAGGGCGGGCAGCGCGGATCGTTTTCTCCCGCCAGCAACAGCAGTGGAGCCTGGATGCGGTCGATGAAGTTGATGGGCGAACGATCCTCCCACAGCGCCTTGTTCTTCGCCGGGTCTCCCATAAACAGGCGATCGAACTCCTGCAACTGCGGCTCTTCGTTCTGGAACTCGGTAAACCAGTTGACGAATGGGACAATCGGAACGGCTGCCGCCCACATCTCGGGAGCCTTGGTAACGGCCATCATCGAAAGATAGCCGCCGTAGCTGGCGCCCATCACAATCAATTTCTTCGGATCGACGAAACCCGACCGCTTGATGAATTCCGCCGCGTCGAGCACATCTTCGAGTTCACCGCCGCCGGCGTCCATGCGGTTGGCGTCGTTGAAAACTTTGCCGTAGCCGGTCGAGCCGCGATAGTTCGGCGCGATGACCAGGTATCCCTGATTCACGATGTATTGCACGAAGCGGTTGAAGCCGTTCATGGTTTCGGACGAGGGACCGCCGTGAATCCAGACGATCGCCGGATAGTGCGCGTTTCGGATGATGTTGTGAGGAATGTAAGCCAGAGCGGAGATTTGCCACTTGCCGTCGCGGCTGGGATAACGCACCAGCGAAGGCTCGACCATATCTTCGCCGTGCAGCCCGGCGACCAGCGAGTTGGTGATCTGCCGCGCCTTCCCCGTGGTGAGGTCGAAATCGAAGAGTTCGCCGGGTGCGCCGGCGCCGGCATGATAAGCGAGCAGATGGCGTCCATCGCGGCTGAAGGCGGTCTCCGCGCCGGCCGGCGAGTTGATCCCCGCCGGGAGCGGCAGCGTCTCTGTTTTTCCCGAGGTTTTTCCCGAGGCAGCGGGTGACAGGTCGCGAAGATAGATTGCCGTGTTGCCGTCCATGTTGGCGGTCCACGTCAGCTTGGTTCCGTCGGGAGAATAATTGCCCGCGTGCATCTCGCGCGCGTCGCTGGCCAGCCACCGGAGCTGCCGGTCGAGGCCGAGCAGGGCAACGTTCTCGTAGCCGTTGGCGGCGTTGGAAGTGATGAGCAGCGTCTTGCCATCGGGCGACCAACTGGCGGCGGAATAGGTGATGTCGCCATCGTGGGCGGTCAAGTTCAAGGTTCTGCCGCTGGCCATTTCGGCGACGAGCACGTTGCTGTTCTTACCGTTGGCGTGACGGCCGGTCCAAGCCAGCCACTTGCCGTCGGGCGACCAGATGGGGTGGCCATTGCTCCACTCGCGCGGCGTATCGTGCGTAATATGAACCGTCTTGCGGGTTTTGATGTCGATGACGTCGATCTCGTAGCTGGCGGCGCTCTTGGCGCGCGTCATGTAGGCGATGCGCTTGCCGTCGGGCGACCACGCCGGTCCCAGATTCGACGTAGCCGACGATGACGTCAAGTTCACCACATCGCCATTTAGCGGCGAGACCAAAAAAATATTCCAGAGTTCATTGCCGTCGGTATCGCTGACAAAGGCAATCGAACGGCCGTCGGGAGACCACGCGGGCTCCGCCTGGCGTTGATCGCTGATCGTGAGTTGCGTCGGCCAGCCGCCTTCGGCAGACACCAGCCAGAGGTTGTTCCGGCCGCTGATGTTGGCGACGAACACCACCTGTTTGCCATCCGGCGACCACGCCGAGCCGCCGATGGAACGCGCCGTATAGAGCTTCTCTATGCTAAAGCTCTGCAGGTTGGTTTTCGCTTTGCTCTGCAATTGCAGGGGATCGGTGATGACTGGCGGAAGGGAAGCGGATTGCGCGGTCATAAGGGTGCTCATGGCAAGAACCAGATAAAGAGCCTTCAGTCTGCAAAACATATTTTGTGCTCTGGCCTGCGAAATAGCTGATTAACAGGCTGCTGAAAACCCGTAATAGTGTCATCCTGAGGCCGTGCCGATTTTGCGCGGATCCCCGACAAGCCCGTTGTTGGCTTGTTGGGGCTGGCGACCGAAGGATCGGCTTTGTTTTCAGTACGCGCAAACAGCAGATCCTTCGCTTCGCTCAGGATGACACCTCGGAAAAGCAGTTTTTCAGCAGCCTGTAAAGCCCCATTAGGGTTAGCAGGTCTTACGTACGGGCTAAAGCCCGTACCCTTCAAAGGCTGGAGCCCGTACCCTTCAAAACGCTTCACTTGTTCAGAGTTTCCCTAATCGTAATACTCCAATCCCAAGTGGGTGATCAGATCTTCGCCCTTCAGGTGCCGCAGGGTGTTCTTGAGCTTCATCAACTGGATAAACAGATCGTGCTCAGGATAGAGTCCCGGGGCGCACATGGGCGATTTGAAATAGAAGCTGAGCCACTCCTGGATGCCGATCCCCTTGAGCGAGGCGGTACGCTGCGCCAAATCCATGAAGAGCACGAGATCGAGAACCAGCGGCGCCGCCAGGATGCTGTCGCGGCAAAGGAAGTCAACCTTGATCTGCATGGGATAGCCCAGCCATCCAAAGATATCGATGTTGTCCCATCCCTCTTTGTTGTCGCCGCGCGGCGGGTAGTAGTTGATGCGAACCTTGTGGCAGATGTCCTTGTAGAGCGCCGGGTAAAGCTCGGGCTGAAGAATGTGGTCGAGAACCGAAAGCTTCGACTCTTCCTTGGTCTTGAAGGAGCCAGGATCTTCCAGCACTTCGCCGTCGCGGTTGCCGAGAATGTTAGTCGAGAACCAGCCCTGCACGCCGATCATGCGCGCCTTGAAGCCGGGCGCCAGGATGGTCTTCATCAGCGTCTGGCCGGTTTTGTAGTCCTTGCCCGCGATCGGCGCCTGATGGCGCCGCGAGAGCTCCTGCATCACCGGGATATCGACCGTCAGATTCGGCGCGCCGTTGGCGAATGGCACGTGCTCCATGAGCGCGGCGTAGGCGTACATTTGCGAGGGAGCGATATCCGGATGGCTCTCTTTCAGCCCCTGTTCAAAGCACTGCAACGACTGATGCACCTCGCCCGGTTGGGTATAGCTCTCGGTCGAGCCGCACCAGATCATCACCAGGCGCTCGGCGCCGGAAGTCTTCTTGAAATCGCGGATGTCCTCGCGAAGCTGCTCGGCGAGGTCCATCTTGTTCTTGCCCTGCTTGACGTTGGGACCGTCGATCAGCTTTACGTAATTGTGGTCGAAGACCGCCTTACGGGGTCTAATGGTCTGCAGGAAGGGCTTAATTTTTTCCAGCAGCTCTTTTTCGAGCACGCCTGCCTTGCTCGCGGCGGCGTACATGTCATCCTCGAAGATGTCCCAGCCGGTGAAGACCAGATCGTCCAGCTTGGCCAAAGGGACAAAATCCTTAATCAGGGGAGAGCGGCCATCGGTGCGTTTGCCCAGACGAATCGTGGCCATTTGGGTGAGCGAGCCGATAGGGGCGGCGAAGCCACGACGGACGGCTTCTACCCCGGCCACGAATGTGGTGGCGACAGCGCCCATCCCGGGCGTCATGATTCCAAGTTTACCTTTGGGCGCGGCAATCTCCGCGATGGGGGCGCCGGACGTGCCGGTATTGTTCTGCTTCGACATTATGGATGCAAGTCCTTGTGAAGTATCAACAACTTATCTTCTATCAGCGGCGCGGGATACGCAAATCTTTTGCGCCATCCCCGCAGGAACTCCGGTTGAAAGGTTGCGTTCCTAAGTTGTGTGGGGTGTTTTCGCGGTCGAATTGCGAGTCGCCGGCGTTTATGCCGGCCGTGGCGCTTGCGTAAAATGATGAGTATGCGCGCCCTCCACCGCCCGATCAAGACGATTCTGCTGGCGCTGCTCCTGGCAGCGCCGTGCCTTGCCTCCGGCCCGCCGCACGCCGTAGTCGCGCCGGTTGGGGTAGCAGGGCCGGGGTTCGGAATATCTGCTTCCGCGCCGGCCTCCGTCGGCGGCCAAAGCGTCACTTCCTATGCGCCGCGGGGCTATGCGCTAACGGCCGCGCAATTGCGCCAGTCGGAGGCGCTCTATCACACCCGCATCACCCTGTACGCAGCCGGAATCGCCTATAAGATCGCCATCCTGGCGGCGCTCTTGGCATTGGGAATTGCACCGCGATACCGCGACCTGGCTGAACGCTTGGCTCGCGGACGCCTGTTGCAGGCGGTGATCTTTGTCCCGCTGCTGATGGTTACCTGCAATCTTCTCTCGCTGCCGATCGAGATCTACAGGCATCACCTGCAATTGTCTTACGGACTTTCCGTCGAGGGTTGGGGCTCGTGGTTCTGGGATCGCGCCAAGATGGAACTGGTGACCCTTCCGGTGCTGGTGCCTTTGCTGTGGGGCCTCTACGCCTTGATAGGCCGCAGCCCGGCGCGCTGGTGGTTCTATGCGTGGCTGGCGGCTTTGCCCGTGCTCGTGTTCGTGGTTTTTATCGCGCCGGTGGTGCTCGATCCCCTCTTCAACCGCTTCGAGCCGTTGGAGAAGACGCGCCCGGACTTGGTTTCAACCATCGAACAGGTTGCCCACCGGGGCGGGCTCCGGATTCCGCCATCGCGGGTCTTGCTGATGAACGCCAGCGAAAAGGTCACCACCTACAATGCCTATGTCACCGGAATCGCGGCCACCAAACGCGTCGTGGTGTGGGATACCACGGCGCGCGATTTGACGGTTCCGCAAGTCCTCTTCATCTTCGGCCATGAGATGGGACACTATGTGCTCGACCACGTCTACCAAGGGGTGGCCTTCGCCGCGGCGCTGCTGTTGGTGGCCCTGGGATTAGCCAAGATCATCGCCGACAAAGCTCTGGCCCGCGGCGGCGGGCGGTGGGGCATTCGTGGGCTCTCGGACTGGGCTTCGTTACCGCTGCTGCTGCTCATTTGCGGCGTATTGTCGTTCCTCGGCCAGCCGCTCGCCAACGGCTTCAGCCGCCATCTCGAGCACCAAGCCGACATCTACGGGCTGGAGGTGACCCACGGAATCGTTGCGGATGCGCCCGAAACCGCCGCCCGAGATTTCCAGTTGCTCGGGGAAAAATCGCTGTCGTATCCGTATCCGAACCGGCTGTTCGTCTTCTGGGCCTACGATCATCCGCCCATTGCCGACCGCCTTCGCTTCGCCTTGGATTACGATCCATGGGCCAAGGGAGAGCCCACAAAGTACGTTCACTAGCAGGCGGCTGGAATGGCGTCTATTCCGCCGCAGTCGCCGATGCGTTGCGAATCCGATTGCGGACGTGGCTGCGGACGAACCACGCGATTCCCGCCACAAGCACAACCACGATGACGGCATCGAAGCGGTGGAACCAGAGTTTGAGCCGCGGATCGCTGTCCCAACGCTCGCCCAGTTTGAGGCCGATGTAAGCCAGCACCCAGCACCAGGGCCACGAGCCGGCAAAGGTATAGAAGTGGAAGCGTCCGCGCGGCATGCGCGCGATTCCGGCGGGCAGGGCAATGAAGGTCCGTATGACCGGAAGCAGCCGTCCGAGAAAGACGGTGATACTGCCGTAGCGCTTGAAAAAACGCTCGGCCAGTTCCAGGTCATGAGCGCTGAGCAGGACGTATTTACCGTACTTTTCGATCAGCGGCCTGCCGCCGTAAGCCCCGATCTCGTAGGCCAGCACCGAACCGAGATTGCAGCCGATGGCGCCCATCGTCGCCACCAGCCACAGCGAAGCGAAGCGGTGGGCGTAAACCAGGTAACCCGAGAACGGCATGATGACCTCCGAAGGCAGAGGAATGCACGCCGATTCAATGGCCATCAGCAAGACGATGCCGGGGTAGCTGAGCGAAGATATAACCGCTTTGATGAAGGCGGCGAGGGCTAAAAGAATCGAGGAAATCATTGCTAATCGCGGCGCTAAAAGTCGCCTGAGTCCTGGGTAAAGATGTAGCCCGGCAAAGAAGCGCCTTGGCTGGTCTTGCTGACTCGCACCCGCGTGGTGTCGTTATCGACCGGAGAAACGTTGGCCTCGCGCAGCATGGCGAATTCGGCGAAGACTTCGTTGTAAAGCTTGGTCACCAGATATAATTTGCCGCTAGCCTCGTGCCGCCAGACCTGGCCGAGTTGGATGGTTTTCACCGCCATTGTGTTTTCTAGCCTAAAGAGTTCGCGCCCCAGCGTCAACCAAGAAGGTACCTAAGGAAAGTCTGAACAAGTGCGCCGTTTTAACAGCTAAACTATGAAAAGTCGGTAATTTAGTACTCTTGAGTGTTGCTGGGGCAGCATTTCGTTCGCGCTGACCGCCGGTGAGGGCAGCTCAGCGGCGCGGGTGGCGTTATGCCACCACTGGGCCCAGCAGTCTCTTACGAACCATGAACAGGTTCACCAGTGCGAACGCCGTGAACAACCGATTGGCATTCTTGGCAAGCCCGCGGTAGCGCACCTTGGTGAAGCCGAACTTCAACTTCAGCACGGCGAACACATGCTCGACTTTCGAGCGCACCCGCGACTTCGTCCGGTTCTTGGCCCGCTCCACTTCGTCAGTCCAATCCTTGTAGCGATAGCGCCGGTTGGTGCAGTCCTTGGCACGCGGCGAACATTCATGAATGACCTCGCTCTGCCCGCGATAGGCCTGATCGCCCCAGACGTGCGTCTCCTCACCATGCAACAGCTCCGGCAAAACTGTCGAGTCGGCCACGTGGGCCGCCGTCGCTACCACCGTATGCACCAGCTTGCTTTGGCTGTCCACGCCGACGTGCGCCTTCATGCCGTAATACCACTGCTTGCCCTTGCGGGTCTGATGCATCTCCGGGTCGCGCTCCTGCCGCTGGTTCTTCGTCGAACTCGGCGCGTGAATGATGGTCGCGTCCACAATCGTGCCGGTCGCAATGCGCACGCCGCGCTGCTGCAGGTACAGGTTGACAGTTTCCAGAATCTCGCCGCCCAACCGATGCTCCTCCAGAAGATGACGAAACTTGCAGACCGTGGTCTCGTCCGGTACCGGTTCATTCCCCAAGTCGATTCCGGCGAACTGCCGCATCACCGGCGAGTCGTACAGGGCCTCTTCCACCGCCGGGTCCGACAGGTTAAACCACTGCTGCAGGAAGTAAATGCGCAGCATGCGCTCCACACCCACCGGCGGACGCCCGTTGCCCGCTTTCGGATAATGGGGCTCAATCAACGCGCTGAGCTCGCGCCAAGGCACCACCTGTTCCATCTCTTCCAAAAACAGCGCCCGCCGCGTCTTCTTGCTGTATCGCTCGAATCCAGTCGTCATCGCCAGCGTCCTCTGTTGGTGGTGAGAGTTCATCTGGCTGCACTTTAACTTGAAGGCCTGTGGAAAGTAGAGGACTAAATCAGAGTTTCCCTAAGGAGCGGGACAGTTTCACTTTTTGCAGGCGGGAACCAGATAAGGCGCACGACCCCAATTAGGAAAAGGAGTGCCCATGCGAAAATAAAAAGAATGGGGATCGCCCGCACTAGGTTCCGGTACTGTGTGCTACGTTGAAGGCTCTGCTTAGACTCAAGCCGCTCCGCAAAGTCATAGGGCCGCAGAGCAAGGTCGGCCTCAATAGCTCGTATGCTGTCCCACCAGTGACGCACGTAGGCCCAAGTCTTATTGGTGCTGTGGTACCAAATGATTGCGATTACGAGGCCGCCGACCGAAAACAAGCAGCCAGTCCCGATTTGCAGCAGTTTTTCACCGCTCACCAATAGCCAACAACCGCCAATCGCGGCGACCTCAAAAGCGGCAAAGTAGTTGCTACGCTGCCACGAGGAATCCACCTGCGAGCGCCACGTAGCGAAAATCGTTTCGTACACATTCATTCGCTCTTCTCGGCTCGGCGGCGCGTTCCCGCTTTCTGTCTTCATCAAAGCTTGATCTCCGCTATAAAATTAGAATATGGCTGCTATCCCGCCTGCGGCGCCGCGTTCCCCAGCAGTTTTCCCAGTCCGTTAGCCGGGCAGCGCACGCCAAGATAAAAAGCGCCGAAGTCCGAGTACACCGCGCTCACCTCGTCGAAACGCATCTCGTAGATGAGCTTCTTGAACACCACCGGATCGTTGCCGAACAGGTCCACGGCCCACTCCCAGTCGTCGTAGCCGATCGAGCCGGAAATGATCTGCTGCACTCGCCCGGCGTAACGCCGGCCTACCGTGCCGTGCTCGTCCATCTGCCGCTGGCGCTCTTCGATGGGCAGCGTGTACCAGTTCCTGGCTGCGCCCCGCCGCCGATTCATGGGATAGAAGCAGAGATAGCGGCTATCGGGAATCTTGGGAAACAATCGCGGCCGCATCGCTTGCCGTTGACGGCCCAGCAAATCTTCAATCTCGCGACTCCATTCCTCCGAGTGCGGCGTCAGCTTGCGCTCGGCGAGCGAGCGATAGAGCTTCACCGTCGATTCGTAAAGACCAAGTTCCACCACCGAGAGGTGCGAACCGGACTGCCGGAGATAGTCGTGGAAGCGCAGTCCGCTGAGGCGAATCTCGGCGCGGTTCAACTCGTTGACCGAGTCGCGAAAGTGCAGAAACAGCAAGTCTCCCTTGTGCCCCAGCACGGAAAACAGCGCCATCTGCCCGGCGCTCTCAAGCTCCGTCAGCGCGCTCGCGGCCTCGGCGAGAATCTCGGCTCGCTCGCCGGCGGATAGACTCTTCCAAGCAGCCCATCGCAGGCGAAACATCTGGTGCAGCACGCTGGCGCCTTCGATGGTCAGCGGCAGCGCGGGCAGTGCGGTCATGGTCTTTTCCTGCACTTGATTTCCTCGAATGATCCGCCGGTGCCCCAGGTTCGCCTGCGGTTGGCTAACCTGGGTATTTTTTTAGCAGCCTGCTGGCGTTGCCTCTGCTTTCGCTGGCCGCGGTCGGCACTTCCATTGTAATCTGCCACAATAGATACGCTCCAATCGGCGAGCTATAGGAGGAAGCCATGGTCCGAGGAACCACACCACGGCAGCCGTCGAAGTATGGGCGTCAGGCCGGGGTCCCCAGCGCACGCGCATTTACGCGTGGTGGGGTGGAAGCCGGCGCTAAACCCGTTCGCGGAGGCAAATCGGTCAAAGTGGGCGGCAGCAAGCCGGAAAGGGAAGCGCGGCCAAAGCCGCAGCCGGCCGGAACGGCAAAGCCGAAGCCGAAGAGCGCGGCCAAGGCGGCGGGCGTCACGGCGAAACCGGCGCCCGGTTATGATCCGCTGGCCCCCTCGAGGGTTCGCGAGATTCTCGCCCGGCTGGACGCCACCTATCCCGGCGTGAAATGCGCGCTCAATCACAGCAGCGCCTGGGAACTGCTGGTCGCCACCATTCTCTCGGCTCAGTGTACCGATGTGCGCGTCAACATGGTCACTCCCGGACTGTTCAAGAAGTATCCAACCCCGCAGGCCTTTGCCGCGCTTGAGCCCCAGGACTTGGAGCCGGATATCCGCTCGACGGGCTTCTTCCGCAATAAAGCAAAGTCGATCGTCGGGGCGGCGCGCAGGGTGGTCAGCGACTTCGGGGGCGCGGTTCCGGACGAGATGGATCAACTGCTCACCCTGCCCGGAGTGGCGCGCAAGACGGCGAATGTGGTGCTCGGTTCATGGTTTGGCAAAGCCGAAGGCGTCGTCGTGGATACCCACGTGCACCGCCTCTCGCGCCGCCTGGAGCTGACGACGGCCGACGATCCGCGCCCGATCGAGCAGGACTTGATGAAGGTGATTCCGCGCGCGCGCTGGATCGACTTCGCCCACCAGCTTATCCATCATGGCCGCGCGCTCTGCCTGGCGCGGAGCCCCAAGTGCGCCCAGTGTCCGCTGGAAAACCTCTGTCACGCGGCGGACAAAACCTGGTCAACGGTAGAGATGCACCGTGACGCGAAGTGAGCGCGATTTTTCGGCTGGTTTGCGTGGACTGTTCGCGAATTCCGGGTGCCCCATTCAAGCCTTCAGTTGGCTTGAGTGGGGTAGTTGTTGCACTCATGTTCGAACTCGCATCGCTCTCTTCCTTCGCACAAAGCCAACCGCAGCAAGCAGGCTGGTTCCCATGAGGTAAAGTGACGTGGGTTCTGGTACATCGGCCACAAGAGTGGCAGTGGCACCATTGAAATCGGAGACCCCTACTAACCCGTCCAGCTCGAGGTAAAAGGAATTGCCGAGGTCGGGTAGGTTGAACAAAGAGCCGTCGTTATTCTGAAAATACCAGGTAATGGTCGACGTGCTACCGGAGCTTGGAATCGTCTCGCAGGACCAGAACGCCGGTTCGATCAAGCCGCAAGAGTAGAGAAGCACGGGGTTGGGGAAGGTCACAATCACCTCCAGGTTGTAAATCCCATGTCCCGTCCAATTCTCGATCTGGTATTCGTAAGGAGCGGTTCCGGACAGGCTCAGCGTACCCGGACCGAGTTCGTCCGTGAACATGAGATAGGTGCCCGGGGAGGGGTCGAGCAGGGTCTGGCCCGGGTCGTATTGGAACAAGCTGAGGTTCGGGTCGTAAGCTGGATCGGCGCACGCTAAGGGAACAATCACCAGAGCAGGATGATAAGGAGGGTGAGCTTGCGTATCATAGCTTCTCCACTTGGCTCATGTTCGAATCTTCCGTCCTCTGTTGTCGGAGCCATGACGGTAATTTGCATTTCTCCTGCCAAAGTCTCGGTGGGCATTCAATCCGGTAACTGCAAGTCTCTCAACAAATTATGGTTTGCGAGCGTTCCCACGCAGAGGCAAACATGCAAGTCCTTGCAGGTGCTTAGGGAGAACTTTTCCCTATCGGTCATCCTGAGCGAACTGGGCTCCATCTGCTTCCCCTTCCAGAGCGATGGCGGGAGGCTGGTGGCCCACATTTGCGGGGCCGCAGGCGAAGCTAATGTGGGGACGTGCTTCGGGTCGCCAAGATGGCTGAGTTTCCCGAAATCCACAACTGCCCCACATTTGCCAACAGAAGGCAAATGGGCCACCCGCCCATGAATGCAGTCTCTAGAGACAACCCTGCCTGATTATTCGTCATCTGAGCTTTCGGAGGCGCATTACGCGATGAAAGTTATTCGTGTTCTCACGTTGAGTACAGCCTTTGCCCTTAGCTTCAGTCTCGGGTTACAGGCTCAGACGAGTGCCACAACCGATTCGAAAGAGTCTGTGATGCAGCCGGAAAACAAGCCAGCCCCGGCTATGGACTCCCAGACGACCGCTCCAGATAAAAATCGGATGACCGCTCCGGACAAGACCGATCAGAAAGCAACTCCCGATCAGAAAACCCCTTCTAGTATGGACACATTAGGCTACGACGGAAACGTCTGCGGCGCAGCCTGCTCATAGAAGTTTAAGCTACGGGCGCAGTTCTTTCCCTGAGCGAGGGCGCATTCTTAGTATCGGGCAGGTGGCCCGCACTTGCTTAGCAAATGTGGGCTATAGCAACCATCAAACGCTATCTTCCCGCGCCTCGCGAGCTGCCCAGCACTTCCAGCACGTCGATGGCGGCGCGGTAGTTTCCGAAGGGCGCGGCTAGCTGCACTCCCTGCACCAGCGGACGCACCTGCGCCAGCATTTCGCGGGCAATCTCCACGCCTTCGGCGCGCGCCGCTTCCGAGGTGGTAGCAGCGGCCATGCGATTGATGATCGCATCCGGCACCGAAACCCGCAGTTCGTTCTTCATAAACTCCGCGTTGCGCACGCTGGTCAGCGGCCAGATGCCGGCAAAGATCGGGATGCGCAAGTGCTCCACGCGGCGCAGAAACTGATGCAGCAGATCGACGTCGAAGACCGGCTGGGTCACCGCATAGTCGGCTCCAGCCTCGACCTTGTATTCGAAGCGCCGAATCTCTTCATCAATATTCGGGACGCCCGGATTAGCCCCTACGCCGATCACGAAAGCGGTCGGCGAGCCGATCGAGTTGCCGCCGATATCGACGCCGCGATTGAGGTTGTGAACCACGTTGACGAGCCCTATGGAATCGACATCGAACACCGCCGTGGCGTCTGGATAGTTGCCCAGCTTCGGCGGGTCGCCGGTAATGCAGATCAGATTGGTAATTCCCAGGGCCGAAGCGCCCAGCAGGTCGCTCTGGATGCTGAGCACATTGCGGTCGCGGCAAGTGTAGTGCAAAACGGTTTCGATGCCCACCTGCTGCTGCAGCAACAGGCAAAGCGCCTGGTTGCTCATGCGGGCCGAGGCGCGCGGGCTGTCGGGAATGTTGATGGCGTCGATGCCGACCGAGTTCAGGTAGCGCGCGCCCTCCAACTCGCGCTCAATGGTTATTCCGCGCGGCGGAACGATTTCGACCAGCGTGGCAAAACTCCCCTGGACCAGCTTGACCCCGAGTTTGGAGCGCTCGGCCAGCGGCACGGTCCGCTTTTCGGTTTCGGCGGCGGCCGATGCTACCTGAAACGAGCTGGTGCGGGCTTCGCCCGGGCGCAGAGCCGCCTTCATGGCGCGGATGTGTTCCGGGGTGGTGCCGCAGCAGCCGCCCACCAGTCTGGCGCCGGCGTCGATCAATCGCCGGGTATACTCGGCCATGTATTCCGGAGAGCACAGGTAGATGTTGCGTCCTTCCACGTTGCGCGGCATGCCGGCGTTGGGCTGCGCCGAGAGCGGGAGGCTCGTGACCTGCCGTATGCGCTCGATGGCGTCCAGCATGGCGACCGGCCCCACCGAACAGTTGCAACCGAGCACTTCCGGACCGTAACCCTCTATGCGCTTGGCATAGCTCTCAGGCGTCGAGCCGTCAAGAGCATTGCCGTCGTCATCGATGGTGACCTGGGCGACGACCGGAATCCCCGGAGCCGCATCGCGGGCGGCTAGAATAGCCTGGTGCAGTTCCTCGACATAGCCAAAGGTTTCGAGGATCAGCAGATCGATTCCAGCCTCGGCCAGCGCTTCAATCTGCTGCGCAAAAGCCGCGCGTGCTTCATCGAGGCCGATCTTGCCCAGGGGTTCAATGCGCACCCCGAGAGGGCCGACCGAGCCGGCAACCAGGACATCGTTTCCGGCGGCGCTACGCGCCAACTCGACCCCCAGACGATTGATTTCCACCAGCCGGCCCTGACATCCATGGCGTGCCAGGCGAAACGAATTGGCGCCGAAGGTGTTGGTTTCAAGTATCTCGGCGCCGGCCTTGATGTATTCCTGATGTACGCCGGCGACCAGTTCGGGCTGCGAGAGGTTCAGCTCGTCGTAGCAGCGGTTGATGAAAACACCCTTGGAGTACAGCATGGTGCCCATGGCGCCGTCACAGAGCACCGGGCCGCGTTGGAGCCGGGTTCGGAAGTCGGTAGGCATATCGCTATGTGTCTCAAGAACACGATAGCACACCGGATTGCGCCGGTTTCGACCTGCGGGACGCCGGGCGACCGGCGCGGCATGGGCTCGCCCGCGAGGCATTCTGCCGGCCCCGGCGCCCGTGGTTCGAGCCGGTTCGGCACGTGTCCCGCAAGCTCTTTGCAAGGGGGCGCTCTGCTATACTCAGTCACGTCCCCAGCAACTCGGTTTCATCTTTCATACGGAGTGCCTGGATTGAAAAAGGCTGGCGTTTTCGTTCTCTTGGGCTGCTTGTCGGCCATGTTGTTGTCCTGTGGTGGATCTAACTCGACGCTCGTCTACGTCTCGCCCGCAACGGCGACCATCAGCCCGGGCGCCACACTTCAATTTACGGCGAATGTAGTTGTGACCTGGAGCGCCTCCTCGGGCGGGGCCATCAATTCCGCCGGCTTTTTTACGGCCGGCAGTACGGCTGAAACGGTGACCATCACGGCGACTTCGACGGACAGCTCCAGATCGACCGGTACCGCAACCGTCTCTATATCCACCACCACCACTACCACCACTACAACCAGCTCGTCGGCGAGCGGCATCGCGCATCGGGTTTTCGTCAGCAACAGCTATTCCGGCAGCAGCACCAGCACCACCAGCACCACCGGTATCCTGGGCGGGGTGTTGAATATCGTCAACGCCGATGCGGATGTGGTCTCTACCAGTAATTTTGTTTTCGTCGGCGGCTCGCCCACGTTCATGGCGCAAACGTCCGATCTCGCTTACGAAGTGGTTTATGACAGCGCTGATAAGCTTTTGGCGGTGGTGGATAACTCCACGGAGACAGTCAGCGCCAAGGTTTTGCTGGCGGGCGCGGTTACGAGCACGGGCGTAACGCTTGTTCCCGGCGCCTCTGCCGCCTACGCCGCCGTGCCAACCGCCTCCGTCGCGGCAGATGCCTCGGGAAATCCCATTTACGGAGCGGTCTACGAGGCGATTCTCTCCACTGGCAGCACGATTTCGACCTCAGTTCCGGGCGCCAGATATCTCTCCATGGACCACAATGCGAACAACCTGCTGGTCTTCAGCCAGAACTCCGACGCGGTGACCTTGGTGAACAACACCGGGGGAGCTTTGACCAGCAGCACGGGAACGCTGACGTCCACGCTCGTCAACGGCGGTACGACCAATTGCACCGCCAGCTCGTTTTCGCGTCCGGTGGCAGCCGTCTTCAGCGACGATGACACGACTGCCTACGTGCTCAGCTCCGGTCCGGCCAACGGCGGAACGCAAGCCATGGTGGCCGTGCTGGACATGACTCAGTCGCCTCCTGCCTGTGTACAGACTCTGCCGGTAAGCGGTGCAAACGTGGGACTTCTGCCCGACACTTCAACCGGAGCGCAGGGCACTACGCTCTACGTCGCGGGTATGATAACCACGCCGTGCACCAGTGACGCCACGCAAACCTGCCAACAAGGTGTTCTGACCGTGATCGACACCAGCACGAATACCGCAAGCAATCCTGTGCCGTTCGGTCCAACCGCTGCCAATCTGCTTCCCGGCGTGCTCACCTTTGACGGAACAAATCTCTGGATAGGCTCGAGCGGTTGCCAGGTATCAGTAAACGCGCCAGGCTGCCTCTCAATCTACTTTCCGGCTACGCAGCAGGTTCTGACGAACCCCGTGCCCTGTATCCAAAACAACTCATCAACCTGCGAGGTTTTCAACGATGCCACGGACGACATCACCACCATGGTCTGGCTCCAGCCGTTCAATGGGCGCAAAGTTATGTACGTCATCGAGGGTGGATCACTGATCGCGTACAACAGCAATACGAGCAGTCTTCCAACTAGAGTGAATACCGGGACCAATTACTTCAACATTGTCGGCCAGGCGGTTGACGCCAAGGCGGTGAAGTAGGATTGCCTCGCCTGCCGCGACCAGCTGGTTCGCCGCTGCGGGCGGCTTTACGGTTGCGGCTCCAGCAGCAGCCGGTGGGTCGCCGCGCGCTCGACCGCTCCGGCCGTAAAAGGCAGGGCAAACGTCTTGCCTGTGTACCATGCCTCCCACTGATCATTGAAGTAGGGGCTGAACAGATTCCCGCTCTGGCCGTTCACGATATTTAGAGTGGTGGCGTCGAAGTCGGCAAAGTCCACGGTTAAGCGCTCGGAAGGTCCAAAGCCGAGCCCAACCTGCTTCACCGTATCGCCTGAGCCCGATTGCGGCTGCCGCCCCGTCCCTGCCCAGCGCTTGAGGAAGGGAATTTTGCCGAAAATGGGATGCTCGATCTCGACCGGAAAATCGTTGCCGTAACGCCAGGCGGCAAGGTCTTTGGGCGCATGGCTGTCGCTCACGGCTTTTTCCACCGCCGCACACAGCAATTCCTCATAGCTGCCGTACGGCACCGGCAGCCAGCGCGCAGGCTGATGCAAGACTACCGTCTCTAGCCACGTACCCGAATTAAACCACCGATATGACTTCGCCTGGTCGCCCAGTTTGGCTTCCAGCAGCGCCCGATAGAGATTCAGGCGGGCATGGCGCTCGATGGCGGCCGCAGCGGAGTCGATGCTCATCCGCCCGTCCCACTTGCGCAGCACCGCGGCCGCTTGGCGGGCGCGCGCCGAGGCTTTCGGCCAGGAATCGACTGCGTAGACAAAGCGTTCGGCAAAAAAGCGGTCGACATCGGACTCGACGTCGTTCTGCAAGGCCAGCATATCGGCGGCGGTAAACTTCTTGTCCTCCCGCAGCACCCGGTGAATGCGCTCGGCGCGGTAGGGACTGCCCCAGTTGGTCGCGATCACGTAAGGATAATCGTTTCCCACCACGCGCTGATTGGCCGTCGCCAGGATGCCGGAGGGCGGATCGTACAGGCGCGGCATCTGGTCGAAGGGGATGTATCCCTTCCAATCATGCGCCGGGTCGCTGCCGCTCTCCGGCACCAAGCCGTCCCCGGCCGGCCGGATCGGGACCAGTCCGGTGGCCTGATAGCCGATGTGCCCATCCACGTCGGCATAGACAACGTTCTGCCCCGGCGATCCCATGTGCGAAAGGGCGGCCCGGAACTCGTCCCAATTGCGGGCCAGGTTGAGATCGAAAAAGGGAAAAGCCATGCCTTCGGCATCATAGATTGTCCAGCGCAGGGCGAGTTGGCGGGTCTCGTCCTTGAAAGCCGGAGAAAGCCGCAGGGCGGGTGTAATCACCGGCCCGTGACGCGTCACCAGCACGTCCAGGGTGGTGTCGCGTCCGCCTTTGACGTGGATGGTTTCATGGCGCACCGTCGGCTTTTGCCAGCCGTCGGGGGTCAGATACTCACCCCGGTCGTTGAAATCTTCAAGGTAAAGATCCTCAACGTCCGGTCCCAGGTTGGTAAAGCCCCAGGCGATGCGCTGGTTGTGCCCGACAATCACCGCCGGCACCCCGGGCAGGCTGACCCCGGTCACGTCGTAATCGCCGCTCGTGAGATGGATTTCATACCAGGTGTTCGGGATGCGGTGCGGCAGGTGCATGTCGTTGGCAAGCAACGGCTTGCCGCTCGCCGTATGGACGCCGGAAACGACCCAGTTGTTGGAGCCCGGCACAAGCTCCGATGGGCCGGGGTTGAAAGCCCGCTCGGCCCGTGCCTTCCGCGAATCCGATCAGAGTTCCCGCGGGCAGGGCTTGGACGATGCCGACGATGGGCGTGAGGTTCGGGCTTATCTTCCGCGCTGCCGGGTACCTCCGCACTGCTGGGCGCCGCGTCCGAGGCAAACGGCCGCTCTCCATCGGGCAGGATGTCTCGTCCGGAAGTGGTGGGAAACAGGTCCGCCGCCAGCTCGGGCCCCAGCTTGGCGCCGATCCTCTCGCGCTGTAGCTTGTCGCGATAGCCGTAGTGGTTCAACATCTCGGACATCATGGCACCCACCAGAAAGCTGTCGGCCGGAGTCCACGCCCGCGGGAAATAGCGCAGCAGCCGGAACTCCAGCGGAAGCGAGCGTCGATGCTGGGAAATATAGGCATTCACTCCCCGCGCATAGCTTTCCAGGTATTGCCGGTCGCGCCCCGAGAGCCTTGAGACGGTCGCGTCCGCCACCTGCCGCAACCCGAGGACACGCTGGGCGATGTCGATGTTGAGGTAATCTTTGCCCAGCACTTCGGCGAGATCGCCGGCGGCGTAACGCCGGCTCATGTCCATCTGCCAGAGCCTGTCCTGTGCCGTCACATAGCCTTGGGCAAAGAAAAGATCGTCCGGCGAAGCGGTGGTGATAGCCGGGACGCCATGCGAGTCGCGCAGCACGGTCGCCGGGGCGTTCAGCCCGGCCACCGGCAGCGTGCCGTCCAGTTGCGGCAGGGCGGCGCTGGCCGCGTTCCTGAACCAGGCGGCAGCGCCGGCCAGAGCGACCAGACAAAGCAGCAGCAAAACAGCGCCGGCCCGGAGGGCAAGGCGTTTCCCGGAGCGCCGGCGCGGTACTGAGTTGAGAGTTGTGGGGCTAGCGAAGAGAACCATTGGCCTGAATGCATTATGTCACGCGCAAGGCAAGCGGGGGCCTCGCGCCTGGCGTGCCCGCATCGTTTCCCGGCAGGTTTTCCGCGGCGTGTTGTTCGACGCTAACCTCGGAAATAACCCACGTCAGCCCCAATCACCCCAGCGAGCAAAGCTCGCCGGGAACCCCGATTCGGGCGGGACGAGAGGCGCCCGTCGTGACGAGGAATTCAAATTGACCCACTGCTCCGACGGGCTGGCAATTTCCCGACCGGCAAGCGGCAAGCAACTTGAATTCGTGCAATTACTTGGGCCGGTGCTGCCGCGAATGGTATTCTACGGCTAGGTCTCGGCCGACCAACTGACCATGCTGCCCAAACGCGTTGACGACTACTCAACGGTCTCGCGGGAGATGCACCGCGTGGCCGAAGAAATCTTTTATGCTCATCTGAAGCGCGTCGGCCTGAAGCGTACGGCGCAGCGCGATACCATTCTGCGCACGTTCGTGGAAACTCACGACCATCTGTCCACGGAGGAGTTGCACCATCTGGTGCAGAGCCGCGATGCGCGCATAGGTTTCACCACCGTTTACCGAACCTTGAAGTTGTTTGCCGATTGCGGATTGGCCAGCGCCGTGGCTTTTCAGGATGGAGTGGCGCGTTACGAGCATCAACTGAACCGGCGCAACCACCATCACATGGTCTGCACCGAGTGTGGCAGTTCGGTGGAATTCTTCTCGCCGGAAATCGAGAAGGTTGAGCAGGAAATCGGCCTCAAGCATCGCTATGTCACCACCCGGCACACCTTTCAGATCTATGGAATCTGCGAGGAGTGCGGCAAAAAGAATCGGCGATATGTGTGAGCGCTGCTCGGTCCGCGCGGCCAACCGGAGCCGGCCCTGGATGGTAGCCCGCCAGTCCGGCGGAGGAGGTGGAGAATGGCATTCTGTACAGCCTGTGGCGCCCCTCTCAACGAAGCGGCGGCTTTCTGCGCGCGTTGCGGAGCGGAGGTGAAGCGCGCCGCCGCAGCGGCGGGCGAAACTACCTCCGGCGGTCCTGCCGCGCCCGGCTGATGGGCCAGGCAGTTCCCATCCGGCACCGGCCATCTCGCAGAATCTGGCTGCCATGCTCTGTTACGTCTTCTTCGCGGCGGTGATTTTTCTTCTCGTGCAGCCATACAACCGCAATCGCTTCGTTCGCTTCCACGCATTCCAGTCGATCCTGTTCACGATTGCCTGGGTCGTCTTGCACGGGGTGGTCATCATCCCATATTTAGGGTGGGCGCTGTGGCCGGTGGTAGAGTTGGCGTTTCTGATCTGCTGGATTGTGCTGTTGATCAAGGCGTACCAAGGCGTGATGTTCAAGCTGCCGGTGATCGGCGATTTTGCCGAACAGCACGCCTGAGAACCGAAGCGCCGGCTGAGTGGCCGCGAAGTGCGGTCCCGTGCTCTGGGATGAAGTCGGAGCAGGGGACTGATCCCAGCCCGAACCTGTTTTTCTTCTCAATACGCTTGACAATCGGGCGGTAACTGGCAATCCTATTAAATTTCGTACCCCGTGTTGGTATCGGCGGGCTGGAAGGCGGGTTTGTGCTTCCGGTCCGAGGAAGGCCCTGAGTGCGCGTTCGAGTTTTTTACCATTCCAAGTGTTTTGACGGGACGTGTTCCGCCGCTCTTTTTTCGCGCTTCTACCGCGAGCGGATTCGCGCCAACGTGGAATTCGAGTTCATCGGTCTGGTGCACCGGGCCGGGGCTCTGTTCGACGAAAACGATTTCACCGGCGACGAAAATGCCATTGTCGATTTCAAATACTCGGCATCCCCGAAGGTCACCTGGTGGTTCGATCATCACCAGAGCGCATTTCTGACCGCCGAAGACGCCGCTCACTTCGAGCAACAGCAGAGCAATACGAAGTTTTATGATCCCGACTTCAAGTCCTGCACCAAGTTGATCGCCACCATCGCCGAGAATCGTTTTGGCTTCAACCTGGAGCCGGTAGAGGAAATGGTCAACTGGGCAGATATTATCGACGGCGCTTTTTACGCGAGTCCCGAGGACGCCGTCGGCGTGCGCTCGCCCGCCACCCGCTTGACCATGGTCATCGAAGCCAGTCAGGACCCGCAACTGGTGCCGAGTCTCATTCCCATGCTGGCTACGCAGCCGTTGCAGCAGATCGTCGAATCGCCGCTGGTCGCGCCGCTGGTACCACCGTTGCTCGAACGGCATCGCAGCTCCATCAAGATTCTCGGAGATCACTGCGAGAGCAAGCAGGGAACGGTGTTCTTCGACGTCACCGGATTCGATCTGGAGGGTTACAACAAGTTCATCCCGTACTATTTGCACCCGGAGTGCACTTACAGCGTCGGGCTCAGCCAGAGCAGCTTCCGGGTCAAGGTCTCGGTCGGCTCGAATCCCTGGACTACTGCGAACGATCTTGCCAACCTGGCAAGAATCTGCGAGCGCTACGGCGGGGGCGGTCATGCGCGGGTGGGCGCTATCTCATTCGATCCGGCGAAGGGCGAGCAGGCGCGCACCGCCGCCCACGAAATTGTCGCCGAGCTGCGGGCCTACGAAAGCGCCCGCCACCGCTGAGCGGCTCGCAGGCTGCTGAAAAACTCATGGAAGTGTCATTCTGAGGTCGCGCCGATTTTGCGCGGGGTCCCCGACGAGCCTGTGGTTGGCTTGTTGGGGCTGGCGATCGAAGGATCTGCTTTATTCCAGCGTGCGCAAACAGCAGATCCTTCGCTTCGCTCAGGATGACACCCTCGGAGAAGAGTTTTTCAGCAGCCTATGAAGCCCGTACCCTTCAAACCCTTCACTTGTTCAGAGCTGCCCTGATTCAGTACACCGATTCAATCGAATTGATTTTGTTGGCGATCCGGAAAGCCAGGTCGTCGGGGTCGTCCGGTAGCAGGTCGCGCAGCCACTCGGGCAGGGCGCTCGTCAGCTCCTGATAGCTGCCACGTTTGAGAGAGGGAATCGCGGTGAAACCGATGGTGTCCGCCAACCTGCAACTGAGGCGTATGATGGCGAGCAGGTTGAAGGCGCCGCCGTTTTCCTGATCGTCATGATGGCGCGAAATGATGTCGAGGAATTCTTGCGGCAGTTTCCAATCGACGGCCAGACGCCGGCCCGCCTCACAATGGTCGAACGCGAACGACTCCCGCTCCCTCTGTAAAACCTCCGACGGGTCGGCTGCAACGCTCTCGAGGAAAGCTGCGTAGCGCCTGGGTTCGATGACCGCGAGCGCCGCCCTGCCGATGTCGTGCATAATGCCAGCCGTGTAGGCCGTCCCTTTGTCCGTCAGGTGTGACGCCGCACACTCTTCGGCGAGCACCGCGCAGGCCAGGCTGTGACGCCAAATTGCCGGCGACGCAGGACACCCCCCCGCGCGACGCAGATACGCCCGCACCCCGACCGTAACCGCCAGCCCCTTGACACGCTCCAGCCCTAGCGAGGCAATGCCTTGCAGGATGCTTGTCACCGGCGTGTGAACCGGATAAAGGGGCGAATTGACGATGGTGAGAACCTCGCTCGAAAACGCCTGGTCAGTCGAGATCAGACTGCTTAACTGGTGCAAGGAGGAATCGTTTTTGGATACCAGTTGCAGCACCCTGGTGGCTACCTGCGGAAACGGAGGTAATCGCATCGGTGTCCAAGGCGTCGGGGTGAGGCTTGCTTTCGGTTTTGCTGCCATTAGATATTCTCCCCGCATCGTCCCCACCGTAAGCGCGAGCGCTCGGCAGCCGTTCCCGTGAAGGGCTTGCCAATCGTATCGGCATTTCCACCTATACGCTTCAGCCCTTATCGCTCGGGTCTTCGACTTATTCCAGCCCGCTCGGCTCTCTGAGGAATTCGGTTGACTTCAGAGTGACCGCTTGCCAAGATTGCGCTACTCCGGTTGCACGATGCACGAACCCCAGAAAGCCCGCTGGTTAGCGCCGCTGTTCGTCTTTCTTCTCCTGGTATTGGTTCCGGCCGCCTCGGTTCCCGCCGGCGCGGCCCAGAGGGAGCCAAAAGCGCGCATCGTGGATGCGGTCGATGAAAGTCAATTAGTTGAATTAAAAGAACATGTTCATCCGCGCGTGCGTACCCTGCGGCCCGCCGGCGTTGCCCCTGGCGATTTGCCCATGGCGCGGATGATGCTTCTGCTGGGCAGCAGTCCGGCGCAACAGGATTCGCTTGAGCAACTCTTGGCCGCACAGCAGGACCCGTCTTCCTCGAATTATCACCATTGGCTTACGCCGCGGGAGTTCGGCGAGCAGTTTGGTCCAGTCCAACAGGACATTGAAACCATTACCACTTGGTTGCGCGGCCATGGTTTTCAGGTGAACCTGGTGGCCGAAGGGCGGCGCTTCGTGGAATTCAGCGGCACGGCGGCCCAGGTGGCGGAGGCGTTCCACACCGCAATCAATAGCTACGTCGTCGAGGGCAAGCAATACTGGGCCAATGCCGCCAACCCGTATATTCCCGCCGCGCTGGCGCCGGTGGTGAAGGGCATTGTCTCTCTGCACGATTTTCCCCGGCGCGCCATGCATCGCGCTGCCTCCCAGAGCTCGCTTCCTATCGTCAAGGCGACGCTTACCGGGCAATTCAATCTCAGCAACGGAACCCACGCCCTCGGTCCGTACGATTTTGCCACCATCTACAACCTGCTGCCGCTGTGGAACGCAGGCACGGATGGAACCGGGCAGACAATTGCCGTCCTCGCTCAGAGCAACATCGATACCGGCAATGTCAGCGACTTTCAAAATCTCTTCGGCCTCCCGGTCAAGCTGCCGCAGATCATCCTCAACGGTCCGGACCCCGGGATCGTCTCCGGCGACGAGGTAGAGTCCGAACTCGATGTGCAATGGTCCGGGGCGGTGGCCAAAGGCGCGACGATCTTGCTGGTGGTCTCCCAGAGCACCAGTGCCGCCGAGGGAGTAGACCTCTCGGCTGCCTATGCCGTTGACAACAATCTGGCCCCAATCGTCAGCCTGAGCTACGGAGACTGCGAGCAGGATCTCTCCGGGCAAACCGAGCAGGGAACGCCCGCTAACCAGTTTTACGGTCTGATTTGGCAGCAGGCGGCGGCCCAGGGAATCTCTGTTTTCGTTTCTACCGGAGACCAAGGCTCGGCCGGTTGCGACGACTCGACCAGCACGCAAGCGACGCTGGGCTTCGCCGTAAACGGATTGGCTTCCACGCCCTACAATGTCGCCGTAGGCGGCACCGAGCTCAACGAGGGTGGCGACTCGACTTACTGGAACAGCGTGCCCGGCGCCAATCTGGTTTCCGCGAACCGGTACATTCCGGAGGTGGTGTGGAATGAGAGCGCGATTTCCGGAATTTGGGCGGGCAGCGGCGGGGTCAGCACCATCTACGGCCGGCCCCTTTGGCAGACCGGCACTGGGGTTCCCGCCCAAGACCCGGGCTCCTCTGGCCAGCCGCATCGTTTACTTCCGGATGTATCGTTGACGACAGGTACGTGGCACGATGGTTATGTCGTGTGCCTCAATCGGTTGTGCCCCAGGGCTGTCTATATCTACGGCGGCACTTCTCTGTCGGCACAGGCTTTCGCCGGACTGATGGCGATGGTCAACCAGTCCACCGGCTCCATCCAGGGAAATCCGAATTTTCACTTTTATCCGCTGGCGAATATTTTCGGCGTCTACCACGACATTACCTCGGGAACGAATGCGGTGCCTTGCGCCGGGGCTTCGCCGAACTGCTCGTTCGACGACGGCTGGCGTCGCCGGGGTAATGGATGGCTACAGCGCCGCAACCGGCTACGACTTGGCAACCGGCTGGGGTTCGGTTGACGCCAATGCGATGGTAACCAATTGGCCGACAGTGACCCTGGCGAAGAGCACCGCAACTTTGGCGGTGACCGCAGGCTATGGCAAAGCTATCGTCGGCTCGGCGGTTGCGGTGATGGCGAATCTTGGTTCGCCGTTGGCTACCGGTGAGGTGCAGTTTTATGACAACGGGGCGCCGATCGGTGGCTTCGTAAACGTCTCCGGCGGCAGAGGCTCTGTTTGCCACCAGCTCGCTTGCCCTCGGCACTCATTCCATCACCGCCTCTTACTCGGGAGACGCTGCCTTCAACTTTGTCGCCGCCGGCAGCTCCGTGCCTTGGACCCTGCAAGTTGTGCAACAAGCCGCGCCCGCAGCCACGCTTACGCCCCAGTTTGATCCCCTAGTTTTCGCCTACGCGCCGGGCAGTGCTCTTTCATTTTCCGTCCAGCTTTCCAGCACTGCTTTCGGCCCGGTTCCGACCGGCACGCTGAGTGTACTGGATGGCACGACCCTGCTCTGGACCGCCAGCGCCAGCGCTGGCGCGGGCTCCGTTCTTACCTTCAACACTTTGGCCAGTCCGTTTTCTCTCGGAAGCCACAGCCTCCAGCTCACCTATTCGGGGGACGCCAATTGGGCCTCGGTCGCCAGCAGCATTGTGGCCGTGACCATCGCCAATCCCGATTTCACGCTCACGGCCCCGCCATCGCTTAGCGTCGTGCGCGGCGGATCCGCCGACGTGTCGGTTTCGAGTGTCAGCATCGCCGGCTATTCGGGGCGCTTGAGATTCTTCTGTTCCGGGCTGCCCGCCGAAACCAGTGCCTTCTTCCGGCCGGCATCGCTCACCGCCGGCTCATCAACCCACTTGACGATTGCGACGACCGCGCCGGGAACGGCATCGCTTCACGAAGGTCACCGTTTGCGCCCGGGTTCGTGGCGGGTAAGTACGGTCCTCGTGCTGGGCGGCGCTCTGCTTTTGGCCGGCGCTCGAAGTAAACGGCGTTATCGTTTGGGAGCGCTTTGGCTGGTTCTGGCCGGCTCGCTGATCGCGGGTATGGCTTGTGGTTCCGGCGGCGGCGCGTCCGATGCGGGCACTCCGGCGGGTACTTACACGGTCACCGTGACGGCCACGAGCGGTTTTCTCTCCCACAGCGCTACTTTCACCCTGACGGTCAACTGACAAGCTCCAAACCGCGAGAATGTCTTGCTATAATGAAGCATCGTGCCTAAGTTCTCGGTTGTCGTTCCGTTCCACAACGAGCAGGAGAGCATCACCGAACTCTACGACCGGCTGAAGGCCGTGATGGAGGCATCGGGCGAGAGCTTCGAGTTGATTTTCGTCGACGACGGCAGTCGCGATCAGACGTTCCACCTGCTGGAGGAAGTCGCGGCCATCGACAGCCGCGTAGTGGTGGTGAAACTGAGCCGGAACTTCGGTCAGACGTCGGCCCTGGCGGCCGGCTTCGACCATGCCCAGGGCGAGTACGTCATCGCCATGGACGGCGATCTGCAGCACGACCCGGACGACATTCCTGCGTTCCTCGAAAAGATTGCCGAAGGCTACGACATTGTCAGCGGCTGGCGCAAGGTGCGCATCGACAATCTGGTGATGCGGCGAATTCCCTCGCGGTGCGCCAATTGGCTGATGTCAAAGCTGAGCGGGGTCGATCTGCACGATTTCGGCACCACTTTCAAGGCTTACCGCCGCGAAATCATCGAGCAGGTTCCGCTCTACGGCGAGGGCATGCACCGCTTTATTCCAGCCTTGGCGTCGTGGTATGGGGCGCGTATCTGCGAAATCCCCATCCGCAACATTAATCGCGATAAAGGCAAATCGCATTACGGCATCACCCGCACCTTCCGCGTTTTCTTTGACCTGATCACGATTCGCTTCCTGCTCAAGTACCTGGCCAGGCCTTTGCACTTCTTCGGCTCGGTAGGCATGGCGGGCATCTTGGGCGGCTCGGTGATTGCGCTGTGGATGATGGCGCTGAAATTGTTTTTCCATGCCAACGTCATGGATCAGCACGGCCCTCTGTTGATTCTGGCGGCGGTGTTGATCGTGGCAGGGATACAGTTGCTGGCTTTCGGCCTGCTGGGCGAGCTGCAAGTGCGTCAATTCCATGAGGGCGGCTCCAGAGTGCCTTACCGCGTCGAGAAGGTAATCCGCGCGGCCGACAACGAAAGAGAACTGCAAAACTAAGTTTGCGCAATCGCCCCAAGGAGCCGAGCCTCGTTGGGGACCCCGACAACCGCAGGTAAGATCCCGACCAGAATTCAGAATGTGATGGCGAGCGCCGCTGCCAGAAGAACAAAGGCTGGCTCGGCTGCGCGCCTCGAATCACGCCCCTCAATTGCTTTCTATCCCATTCACGCCATTGCCTTAAACGTGTCACATAAGCCTGTGTCGATGGTCACTGAACACTCCGCATCGCTTGTGGGATATCTACGGTTCAAATAGCCGAACACGGCAGAATTCATACCCCCGGCGGGGGCAAGATCGCGAAGTCCGGCAATTATTAGTACGGTTGTTTGCCCGGGCGTCTCCGTTTGCCTCTGATCGGGGGCTTACCTTTTGGCCTCATTGATCCCGGAAAACCAGGTGACCGGTTCGATGACCGTCAGCGCTTCGATGCGGCCGCCAGCGAAGATCGCCTCGACGGGGAAGGGGCATAGGGCCTGCCGTTAGGACGAATCCGGTCAGGCTCCGGCGGCAGAGAAAGTGCTTGCGATTCTCTTTCCATGTGAAAGAATATAAACCGAAAAATTTTATGATCGCGGGTGTGCAATCATGACTCAAGCAACCCAGACAGAGCTTCGATTGGCGAGCCGCATGTCTCGCCTTGGCACGGAAACTGCCTTTGAAGTCCTGGTAAAGGCGCGCGCCCTGGAAGCACAGGGCAGAGACATTGTTCACCTGGAAATCGGCGAGCCCGATTTCGATACTCCCGCGCACATCATCGACGCGGCCAGCGACGCCCTGCATCATGGCTATACACATTACGGCCCGTCGGCCGGACTGCCCGAGCTGCGGCAGGCAATTGCCAATGAAGTTGCCGCCAGCCGCAACATTAAAGTGTCGCCGGACGAGGTGGTCGTGGTTCCGGGCGGCAAGCCCATTATGTTTTTCAGCATTATGGCTCTGGCCGAGGAAGGTGACGAGGTCATCTATCCCAACCCCGGCTTTCCCATTTACGAATCCATGATCAACTTCGTGGGCGCCAAGGCCGTGCCCATCCGCCTGCGCGAGGAGATGGACTTCCGGCTTGATGTCAATGAACTCGCCGGCCTCATCAACGAGCGCACCAAGCTCATCATTTTGAACTCGCCGCAGAATCCCACCGGCGGCGTTCTTACCGAGCAGGACATCGCGGATATCGCCAGCGCCGTCGGCAACTACAACACCATGGTTCTGAGCGACGAGATCTACTGCCGCCTCATCTTCGAGGGCACCCATCACTCGATCCTCAAGCATGCCCAGCTCCGCGACCGCATAATCCTTCTCGACGGCTTCTCGAAGACCTACGCCATGACCGGCTGGCGCATGGGTTACGGCGTCATGCGCACCGACCTGGCACAAGCCATCTCGCGCATGCAGACGAACGCCAACTCCTGCACCGCCAGCTTTACCCAGGTGGCCGGCGTCGCCGCTTTGCAGGGCGATCAGAGTTCCGTCGGGGTGATGTGCACGGAGTTCAAGCGCCGCCGCGATTACTTCGCCGAGCGCATCAACCGCATTAAGGGATTCTCCTGCAAGGTGCCCAAGGGCGCGTTCTACATGTTCCCCAACATCACCAGGACCGGATGGCCGTCCAAGAAGCTGGCCGACGCCTTGCTGCAAGAGGCTGGCGTGGCCGTACTCTCCGGCACTGCCTTCGGCGCGTACGGCGAAGGCTATCTGCGCTTCTCGATCGCCAACTCGATTGAGAACATTGCGAAGGCGCTGGACCGCGTCGAGGAGTGGGTGAACAAGAGGTTGTAGGCTGGCCTGAACAATTTAGAGGTGTCATTCTGAGCCGAAGCGCAGCGTAGGCGAAGAATCTGCTTCTTTTCGACGTTGGAAAAGCAGATCCTTCGCTCCGCTCAGGATGACACTTCGGTGGTGAAGTGATTGCGTGGTGCCGGGGCGGGAACTACCCCACATTTGCCAACAGAAGGCAAATATGGGCCACCCGCCCTTCTCAAGGATAGAAAAGATCATGCCGAAACGACCGCCAGCAAACCCAACTACCTTATCATTCAATATCAGTCAGTTCCGTCGCGGCCGAGGTCAACGCGTTTGGTCCGCCATGGAAACGATTCGTCCTGAAATACACAATATCGGCAGAACTGCTGATGGCACCCGCCGGGAGGTCGCGGCACAACTCTTGGAGAGGGTGGCAGCGGAGCTTCGCGCCGGCACTCACAAGCCAGCCCTAATCATCTCAATCACCCACGGCTATCTCCGCGCCGTTTCGGACCGCTGCGAGATTGCTATCCAAGCTGAGGCCATGCGCAAATTTGCAGACGAACTCGAACAGAGGTGGGGAATTCGAGGACGTCCAGCTGCCCACGACCACGCAAACGCCCAATAGATCGAACCGTAGGGCAGCCGGGTGCCCCAGGTTCCGCGCCGTGCTGTTCGGCGCTAACCTGGGGTAGTTCTCTAGCAAGGTGCTGAAAAAGTATTTTGCGCGTGTCACCCTGAGCGAGCGCAGCGAGTCGAAGGGCCTCTCTTGAACCGTACCTCTTTGGCTTTATAGGGGTGCTTCGACTCCACGCACCAAAAACAGGCGCGCTCCGCTCAGCATGACAGTTCATGTGAGGAGGCGGGTGACCCACATTAGCCCGCAGTTCGCTGATGTGGAGTTTGACGAAACCTAGCGGAGCCTACCCCTTCACCGCCCCCGCATTCACCAGCGAGCGCAGAATCTTCACTCCATCCATCATGCCGAGGGCCGGTTCGCTGGCGCGCTCGGGATGCGGCATCATGCCCAGCACGTTGAAGCCTTCGTTCGAGATGCCGGCGATATTGTCGAGCGCGCCGTTGGGGTTGGCTTCGTCGGTGATCTCGCCCGAGGGAGAGCAGTAGCGCCAGATGATGCGGTTCTGCTGCTTGAGCTGTTCGAGGGTGTCGGCGTCGCAGAAGTAGTTGCCCTCCATGTGGCCGATGGGCACGGTGAGCACCTCGCCCTTGACGCACTGATTGGTGAACGGCGTCTCCGGGTTCTCGCAGCGAATCTGCACCGGCTTGCAAATATACTTAAGCCCCCGGTTGCGCATCAGCGCGCCGGGCAGCAACCCGGATTCGCAAAGAATCTGGAAGCCATTGCAGATGCCGAGCACCAGACCGCCATTGGCGGCGAAGCGGCGCACCGATTCCATGATGGGCGAAAAGCTGGCGATAGCGCCGGTGCGCAGGTAATCGCCGTAGGCAAAGCCGCCGGGCACGATCACCGCGTCGCAGTTCTCAAGGTCGTGCGAGTCGTGCCAGAGCATGGTCGCGGGCTGCTCGAAAACATCCTTGAACGCCCAGTAAGCATCATGATCGCAATTGGAACCGGGAAAAACTATGACGCCGAATTTCATCGCAATGCCTTTCGCTAGAGTTTAGCACGCAGGCAAATCCGGGTGAATTCCGCTTGCGGCGGGGTGGCCCACGTCAGCCCCAATCACCCCAGCGAGCAAAGCTCGCCGGGGACCCCGATTAGGGCGGGACGTGGGGCACCGTCGTGGCGGAATTCAAATTGACGCACTACTGGCACTGCGAGTCTCGGTTTTCCTCCAGAGCAGCCGCCACGGAGGTTCCAAAACCAGCACCATAGTTGCGCTTGGACGAGAGACACCTGAGCTGCGGCTCATCCGGGCGCGAGCATCGGGAATCGTTCTGCTTCGGCTCGGCGCGGTGATATAATCCGTGCTTGCCTGCGTACTTGGAGTTGTAACAAAGCTGCGACCCTGTCGTTGGCGCCGGCACATATCGGGAATCCCGGCCACCGGGTAAACCTTTTAAAGATTCGAAATTTCATACATCGGGTGAGGTTCGCATGTCCGGCCATTCCAAATGGGCGACTATCAAGCACAAAAAAGGCGCGCTGGACGCTAAGCGCGGCAAGATTTTCACTCGGCTCATCAAGGAAATCACCATGGCCGCCAAGAGCGGCGGCGATCCTGAGAAGAATCCCCGGCTGCGGACCGCCGTGGCGGCGGCCAAGGCCGAGAACATGCCGGACGACAACATCAAGCGCGCCATTCAGCGCGGCACCGGCGAATTGCCGGGCGTGACGTACGAAGAAATCACCTTCGAAGGCTACGGCCCGGGCGGCGTCGCCATCCTGGTCGAGGTCTCTACCGACAACCGCAACCGCACGGTCAGCGAGATGCGCCACGCCTTCTCCAAGAACGGCGGCAACATGGGCGAAGCCGGCTCGGTGGCCTGGATGTTCCACAAAAAGGGCGACATCGTGATTGCCCAAGTCGGCGGCCAAGGAAGACGACCTGATGAACCTCGTCCTCGAAGCCGGCGCCGACGACCTCAAGGATGATGGCGACAGCTGGGAAATCCTGACCGACCCGCTCGCTTACGAGACCGTGCTGGAAGCGGTCAAGAAGGCCGGCATCAAGCCCGAGGTCGCCGAAATCGGCATGATCCCGCAGAACTACATCAAGCTCGAAGGCCACCAGGCCGCGACCATGATCCGCCTGATGGAAGCGCTGGAAGATCAAGACGACGTGCAGAACGTCTACGCCAACTTCGATATCGACCAGAAGCAACTGGAAGAAGTCGCGGGGTAAGGCGATTCGCGTTGGGATTTTGTTCCGCTTCTCGGGCGCGACTTTAGCGCTGCCGACGATTACTACTTAGTGTCATCCCGAGGTCGCGGAGCTTTGTCCGCGGCCGCCGCGCCCGCGGCGACGGCCCGCACTTTTCTTTTGACCCTGTATTGATGCCGCTATGGCAGCTTCTCGGGTTACAATTCAGAGCTGAATCCTCATCGAGAAAGACCGAATGAAACTCCGCGCTATCTTTTCGCTTACCGTGTGCTCGTCGATTCTGCTGGGCGCTTCGGCGCTTGCCCAAACGGACGCGCCGGGCGACGACGCCGACGCGCTCAGGCATCAGGAGTGCCTGTTCGCGCTGTTTGTCGGCGGAGGCAGCGGCGTGGGACAGCGCAGCAACGTGCAGATGTTTCGCGCCGGGGTGGGCGTCGGCCGAGTCATGACTGGCGAGTTGGGGCAAGGTTGGGCGAAGGGCACGTTCGAACTCGACGCCGAGATCACGCCAATCGATTATGTTTTCTGGAAGGGCTATAGAAACGTCTATGGATTCGGGGTTACGCCGGTCGACATGAAATGGAACTTCACTCGCGGTAAGCGTGTGGTACCGTTCGTCGATGCCGCGGGCGGCGTCCTGTGGAGCGCGTCGCACGTTCCTCGGGGAGACACCTCGCGCATCAACTTCACCCCGGGCGGCGGAGGCGGCATGCACGTCTTCCTCAAGCCCGGCCGGGCGCTCACTTGGACACTGCGCGCCGAGCATATTTCCAACGCCTCGCTCGGCAATCACAATCCGGGTGTGAACGCCTCGCTCCAAGGCAGCGTAGGCTATACCTGGTTCAAGACGCGGTAGGCAGCTTAGGACGGGTTGTCCATGCTGGCGCGCTGTTGGCTGGGACGTGGTGGTTTCTTCAGACTTACGAGGGTGCGGAAAGATGTTTTGCAGTGTCATCCTGAGGTTGCGCCGACTTTGCGCGGGGTCCCTGACAAGCCCGTTGTTGGCTGGTTGGGGCTGGCGACCGAAGCATCTGCTTTGCTTTCAGCAAGCGCAAACAGCAGATCCTTCGCTTCTCCACCCCGGCAACGGCAAATGCAGCCGTCGCCGGGGATCCCGGCTCGCTCAGAGTTTGTGACTTTATTGAATTTGCAAGAAATCGACGCTGCAAACAAGCAACTTAGGAGTCGGAAAACGCGAAAACGCAAGAAAGTCACAAACTCTCAGGATGACACCCTCGAAGAACACTTTTTTCAGCATCCGACAATTTACGCCGGTATTGGCGTGGGATGGTTTGCAGGTTTACCTTCCGCCGTGGCAGAGTAACCTCGCGGGCATTTGCCCCATGCGATGAGTCGAATGGCAGCGCACGAACTCAATGCGGAAACCATGCGGGCGGAAAAACGCGGGGTCGCGCGCAACTCGGTTTTTGCCGCCGTGCTGGTCACGGGCTTGAAGTTTGCGGTGGGGTTTTCCACCGGAAGCCTCGGCATTCTCTCCGAAGCGGTGCACTCCAGCCTTGACCTGATCGCCGCGGTTGTCACCCTACTTTCGGTGCGGGTTAGCGACAAACCGGCCGACGCCGATCACCAATACGGCCACGGCAAATTTGAGAGCTTCTCCGCGTTTGTCGAAACCGGCTTGCTGCTGGTACCTGCCTCTGGATCGTCTATGAGGCGGTCAGGCGGCTGTTTCTTCCGCGCGGTGGAAATCGAGCCGACGCTTGTGCGGCATTGGCGGTCATGGTCATCTCCATCGCGGTCGATTGCTGGCGCTCGCGGGCGTCTGAAGATCGTCGCCGAGAAGTACGACAGCCAGGCGTTGCAGGCCGATGCGCTGCATTTCAGAACCGACATCTGGTCGAGTGCGGTGGTCATTCTCGGGCTGGTGCTGGTCTGGCTGTGCCGCGGCTGCGCAACCTGACTGGTTGTTCAAGGCCGATCCGATAGCGGCGCTGTTCGTGGCGGTCATCGTGGTTTACGTCAGCTGGCGGCTGGCAAGGCAGACCATTGACGCCTGCTGGACGCGGCGCCCGCGGGGCGCAGACGCGAATCATCGACAGGTCGCATCGCGCTGCACGGGGTGCTGGAGGTCGACCGGGTGCGCATTCGGACGGTCGGGCAGCCGCCACTTTGCCGATCGTGGCCATCGGGCTGGCGCAGAAACGTGACCTTTCAGAACTCGGAGCAGGTCGCGCAACGAGGTCGCGGACGCGGATTCGCCAAATCCTGCCCGCTGCCGATGTGGTGGTCAATACCGTTGCCGCGCCGGGCACCAGGAGAGCATCTTCGACCGCATCCGCGCCGCTGGCTCTCGCGCAATAACCTGAACGTGCACGACATCAGCGTGCAGGATATTGGACGGAAAGCTGCACGTGGAACAGCATGTCGAGCTGGATGAGCAGCTGACGCTGAAGGAGGCGCATGATCGCGTGACCCTGCTCGAAAGCGACATCCGCTCGTCGGTGCCCGAGATCGCGTCCATTCTGACGCATATCGAAAGCGAGCCGGCGACGGTTGAGACCAGCCATGAGATCGTGCGCGATCTGCGGCTTGAAGGAGAACCTGAAAGCGATTGGCAGCCAGTTTCCGGAGGTGGTTGACGTGCACGAGATCATACTGAAGCGCGTGCGCGATCACCTTTTCCTCTCCTGTCACGTCACCATGTACGACAAATTGCCGCTCTCTCGCGTTCACGATGTGCAGACGGCGCTCGAGATCCGGTTCAAGACGGCGGCGCCGCAATTGTTCAGAGTGCTGATCCACCCCGAACCGCAGACCGACAACCGCCGCTAGCCCGGCGTGAAGGGTATGGCCGGCGTGAATGGTATAGCCGGAGCGGGGGCGGCAGGAGGTACACTAGAGCTTGTTTCATAAACCGGCGCCAAAGGAGAACTTCGCGTCCCCTCAGGGGCTAAAGTGTCTGCGTGAGAACTAGAATTTGTGGCCGCATGTTGTGATCAGCTCGTCCGCGAACCGCAATATATTGGGGCGAGAGCACCTCGAAAACGAGTTCTCACGCACACACTAAAGCCCGCATTTCTCCCGGCTCTGGACGGCATGGCTAAAGCCATGCCCCTGCAAAAGAACTATTTATGAAACCTGCTGTAGTTCTAACACCGAGCCAGGGGATTTCTTGTCGAAGCAAAAGGGTGATGGCAACGCAGTCGAAGAATTGAGTTCGCGGCCGGCGGAGGGCGCCGAACCGGGGAGCTTCAGTGATCGGGCAAAGGGCTATCTGTGCGTTGCCTCGGCAGCGCTGTTCTGGGGGATTTCGGCGTCGATGGGCAGAGCCGTCTTCACCGGGCGTTTGAAGATCGCCGGCCGGGTGGTTGGCTATCTGCCGCCAATCATGCTGGCCCAGGCGCGCACCACTTTTTCTTTCCTGATCCTGATGGCGATTTTGCTGGGCGTGCGCGGACGGCGAGGCGTATCGATGCGGCCGCGAGAGCTGCTGCAATGCATGGCCCTGGGGATTTTCGGGATCGCGGAATCGAATTTCTTTTATTACTTTGCAGTTTCCAGGACGACGGTGGCGACCGCCATTATCGTGCAGTACATGGCCGCGCCGTCATTCGTGCTGCTTTACATGCTGGCGCGCGGCCGGCAGCGGGCGACGGCTACGCGTATCCTGTGCGTGCTGCTGGCGGTGACCGGCAGCGTGCTGGCGATTGGCGTGATCACCGGCAAAGCGGGATTTCCGTGGCTTGGGGTGGAAACCGAGCGCTTGAAGTTCCAGGTGATCGGAGTGCTATCGGCGATCACGGCCGCGCTCGGGTTTGCCTTCTGGAATATCTATGGCGGGAGCCTGGTCGAGACAGGCGATCGCTGGCGGGTGATGGTGTGGGCGATGTTCGGCGCCGCCGCGGCCTGGATTGTGATCCATCCGCCGGCCGCGATCATCGCGGCTCACTACCGGCCGGAGCAGTGGCTGTTCCTGTTGATCTTCGCCGTGTCCTCTTGCCTGGTTCCGTTTTCGCTGTATGTGTGGGGGCTGGTGCACCTGGACCCGACGCGGGCCATCGTGACCAGTTGCCTGGAGCCGGTGTTCGCCATCGTGATCGCCGCCACGGCGTTGGGCGAGACGATCAATGCCATGCAGATGCTTGGCATGGCGGTGGTGCTCACGGCAACCATCGTGGTGCAGATTCCGGAGCGGGCGAAGCCGGGAACGGTTTTGCCGCTGGAGTAGAGCGGACACTACGCTTGCAAATCACTCTTATTCTATTTCGCCTTCAAGGTACGGATGTACTTGACCATCGCATCCAGGCCTTTGTCGCCGAGGGCGGGGCCGTAAGCCGGCATCTTGCCTTTGCCTTTGGCAATGGCGTTTCGAAGCTGGCTGTCGCTCTGGCTTTGAACGGCGGGCGCGGTAAGATCGGCGGCCTGCATGGTCTTGCCGGCGGGCGTCTGGGCATGGCCGTCGTCTCCGTGGCATAAGACGCAGTTGCGGGCGAAGACCGTTCTTGGCATCGCTTGCAGTCTGGGCAAAAAGCGAAACGGCGAGCAGGGCCACGGCGAACAACGAAGCTGCGCTTTTCAGTGCGCTGGGAATGGTGATGGATGAAGTTCTGGGGTTGCGTTTTGGCCGCATGTGGCGCGGGGATTCTTTGCTTCGCTCAGAAGTCGATTGCATAATGGCCCTCGGAATGACGTTCTCAATTGGGCGCATTCATCGATTTCGGTTTTCGCGCCACAAAAAAAGCAGATCCTTCGGTCGCGGAGAAGCTCCGCGGCCTCAGGATGACACTTCGAGGTAGTGGGTCAATTTGGTGGGGGTGCCCCAGGTTCAGCGCCGCGCAGGTCGGCGCTAACCTTGGGAATAGCCCACGTCAGCCCAAAAGAAGGGCGGGACGTGGGGCACCCGTCGTGACGAGAAATTCAAATTGACCCGCTACTCACTTCGATACTTGTTTGACGACCGATGCTACTTGAGGGTGCGGATGAACTTGACAAGGTCGGCTGCCTGAGCGTCGGTTACCTTCTGCGCCGGCATCTTGCCCTTGCCCTTGAGGATGATGTCCTTCATTACGGCATCGCTCTGCCCCTGAACGTCGGCCGAGCTAAGAGCGCGCAGCTTAAAGTTCTTGCCCATGGGCGTCTGTCCCTTACCGTCAGGGCCATGGCACATTGCGCATTTCTGCTTGAAAAGGTCGGCGCCACTCTGGGCCGACACCGGTGGGACCACCATCAGGCACAATACGGCAAACACAAGAACATAAACCATGCCACGAGAACAGGTCATGATCTTCTCCTTAAGAGCAGTTCGGGAATACGGGTGCCTTCACAGACCCAACGGCTTCGGTGAATAGACCGTTCCTGAACCAGATTAGCTGGACGAATCCCTCTCACCCCAGCGGCTTGGATGATAACAAAAACCGTCGGCAGCCGTCACGCGGAGGGCGATGGGCGGAAGATTTCGAGCAGGTCGAAGAAGCGGCGGGCGCGGCGCACGTCGCGGCTGATCTGGTCGCGCAGGGCGTCGACCGAAGGGAATTTGATTTCATCGCGGAGGCGCTTGAGGAAGGTCAGTTCGACCTCGGTTTCGACGGTCAACTCGATGGGGTGGAAATTCAAAATATGAGTTTCGATGGCGAAGGACTCGGCGCCGAAGGTCGGGCGGTTGCCGACGTTGGTCACGGAATCGAAGCACTCGCCGGAGAGCGCGATCTGGCTGATGTAGACCCCATCCTTGGGAACGAGTTCGTCATAGCGGCTCAGGTTGACCGTGGGCACGGTGTATTTGTGGCCATAGCCACGCCCGCGGCCGGGAGTGGAGTAGATGCGGAAAGGACGGTCCAGCAGGTGCCGCGCGGGCGCGAGTTGGCCGGCGGAAATGAGGTCGCGCACCTGGCTGGAGGAGGCAAGATAACCTTGCCACTGCCGCGGCTCGTAGGTGCGCACGGTGAAGCCGAGACGCGCGCCGTATTGGCGCAGCCGCTCGACGTCGCCCTCGGCGCGGTGTCCGAAGCGGAAGTTGAAGCCTTCGTGGACCTCGACGGCGTCGAGCGCGGTGGAGATGATCTGCTCGGCGAACTCGAACGGAGGCATGGTCGAAAGATCGCGGGTGAAGGGCAGAATCACCACCGCGTCGAGGCCGGTCTCCGCCAGCAGCCGCAGCTTGTAGGGCATGGGGGTGATGAGCGGGGGAGCTTCGCGAGGGCGAAGAATACGGATGGGATGAGGATCGAAGGTGAGCACGACGGAGCGGGCCTCTAACTGCTTCGCCCGCTCGACCATCTGCTGAATGATGTAGCGATGGCCGAGGTGAAGGCCGTCATAGTTGCCGACGGTGAGAACGGTTCGCCCGAAATCAAGGGGAATTTGCTCGAGTTTGCGAAAGGTCTTCATGCGATCGTCGTTAAATTCGTTGGCGCTCATTCACAGTTGAAACTCCAGCCGCAGGCCGTCATAGGAGAGACGCACGTCAGGCGGAAGCTGCGCATTGGTTTCGTGGTGCGAAAGATCGTGGGCGATATGAGTAAAGAAAGTTCTTGCCGGGCGCAGCCGCTCGGCCAGGCGGAGCGATTGCGCAACCGTGGAGTGAGTGGGATGCGGCTGGTGGCGCAGGGCGTCGAGAATGAGGATATCGAGCCCGCCCAGCAGGGGAATCGAACTTTCGGGAACTTCGCTGAAGTCGGTCAGGTAGGCGGCCGAACCGAAGCGATAGCCGAAGATACGAGCCTCGCCATGCACCACCGTCACCGGAGTGAACAGGGCTTCGAAAACCTGCACCGGCCCGGTGATCTCGTGCAACTCGACCTGCGCCAGTCCGCCGAACTTATAGTCCTGGTCGAAGACGTAGCGGAAGACGGTGCGCAGCACCCGCGCGGTGTCCGGGTTGGCGTAGAGCGGAACCTTGGCGCCGCCGGTGATGCGCGGATAGGTCAGGGGCCGGAGGTCGTCGAGGCCGAGAATGTGGTCGGCGTGTCCGTGGGTATAAAGCACGGCGTCGACGCGGTTGATCTTCTCGCGCAGGGCCTGGTGACGGAAGTCGGGTGTGGTGTCGATGACCACGCGGTGACCGCCCCACTCCACCATGATCGACGGGCGGGTGCGGCAGTCGTGCGGGTCCGTAGAGCGACAGACAGAGCAGGGGCAGCCGATGGTCGGGACGCCCATCGAGGTGCCGCTGCCGAGAACTGTCAGCACGGCCTGCATTATCGCGGTCTCTTGCCGGGAGCGGGCGGCATGCCGCCGCCGGAGGGCGGACGGGTCAGCGCGTTGGTCACCTCGATGTACGCCATGCGCAGCTCGTACAGGCAGGTGCTCAGCATACGCTCTTCCTCGGGCGTGAGATTGCCGCGCGTTTTCTCCGAGATGAGAGACAAGGTATCGATGGTCTGCCGCGCGCCGATCAAATCGGCGGCAGGCTGCCCGCCCTGCTCGTGAACCAGGCCCAGCTGCATCAGCGCCGTCATGTAGAGCGAGGCGATGAACTTCTCGAAGGTAATCTCGAAGTCGGATGCCTTGTGGCCTTTGCCTTCGGAGTCGAGTTCGCGCTGCAGCTGCGAATCGAATTCACGCGACGACTGGCGGTATTGCTCCGCCTGCTGATGATGCTCCTGGGCGGTTGGTTCCGGCGGCAGCGGCTCGGGGGCGGCGTCGGCAGCGGGCGGCGGTGGAGCGGACTGCCGGGGCTCAGGCTTGGTGTCTTTTGCAGGTTCAGGTGCGGTTTCAGGGGTGCTGGTTGCAGGCAGCGGCTCGCCTTCGCTGGTGAACTTGCGCCTATCGGTGACGGTGAATTCGGGTTCTTTTTCTTTTGGCATATCGAATCAAATGGAGAACGGCAGGGATTCCACCTTTGCAATATCCGGGCCGATTTTGACCTCGGTTCCCGGGGCCGCAGCCTCGCGACGAATGTATCCGAGGGCAAGAGTGACGTCAGAACCTTGGGCGGCGAGCGTGGGAACGGTCGCGGCGGACGTGATCTCTCCCACATCTTTGTCCGTATCGCCCCACTGCACTTTTGCGCCCGGCTGGGGCGCGGGGCCATCCACCCGGAAGCCGGCGAACAGGCGATGAACATTGCCGCGGGAGTGTATCCGTTCGACGATTTCCTGGCCGACATAGCAGCCCTTGTTGAAGTCGAGCGCATGCTGCTGGCCGGTTTCCTGCGGCAGGTCGCGCTCGCGGATGTCGATGCGGAAGCGGGGTATGCCGAGCGCAATGCGCAGCCACTCCCAGGCCTCGGTGCCGGCGGGCGTAGCGCCGGCCGCGAGCAGACGATCCCAAAACGATGCGGCGTTATCCGGATGCATCCAGAACTCAAAGCTCCCGAGCAGCGCCGGGCCGCGCGCGGCGGTCAGGCCAATGCCATTCGAGACGGAATCGTGCACCTCGTAAGGCTGCAACTCGGGAAGGGCGATACCGGCCTGGGCGAGAATCCGCGGCGAGCCTGGGCCGGCAATGGCGATGGACGCGAGTTTCTCGCCGATATCGGTGACCTCAACGTCGTCCATGATGATATGGCGGTCGAAGAACTCGCGCATCCCTTCGACCTGATCGCGGTCGGTCGAAAGCAGGAAATAATCGCCGCGGTTGTAAGCCACCAGATCGCCCTGGATGCGTCCCTGGGGGTTCAAGATGAAGCTGTAATTTCCCTGGTTGAGCGCCAAGTCCCGGATATTGTTGGTGACCATCCCGTTCAGCCAGCGGGTGCGGTCCTCGCCGGTAATGACCAGCTTGGCGCGCCAGCTCAGGTCCAAAACCGCGCAGCCTTGGCGCAACGCCCGGAACTCGTCCCGCGAGTTGGCAAAGGCAAGCGGAGCCTGGGCGCCCAGATAGGGTGCCAACCGGGCTCCGGAGCTGTTCAATTTTTCGCTGAGCGAGGTAAATGACATAGCCGAACCATTGATTATAACCAAGCGCCGAGGTCTTTTCTGTTATCTTCACCTGCAACGGATGATCATGGGACGAATATGAGCCAGGAAACGGCGGCTGTTCCGGGAGACGGCATCGAGGCAGAGGGTACAATGAATCCAGGTGTTTGCCGGAAGGCAGGGTACGGACTGCGATGATGCGCGCTGACGTCAGGTCAACGAGACTGCTCTGTTTGGTGGTTTTGCTGCTGGCCGGGCTGCTTTGTCCGGCGCAGACCGGGGCCGGCGCGCAAGCGCAACCGCAAGCGTCGCCTCCGAGCCAGCAGGCCGCGCCCGTCAAGCCGCCGAAAGGCGCCGCTTCCGAAACCGCCGCCTCCGAAGCCAGGATCAGCCCGCAAAAGGCCGAGGAACTGTTCCGCTCGGTCGATGAAATTCTGGCGTTCGCCAGCAAAGATACGGGACTGCCCATTAAGGGCAAAGTGAAGCGGAAGCTCGCCAGTCGCGACGAGGTGGAGCAGTACATTGAGCGGCACATGAAGGAAGACAAAGACGCCCAGCGGCTGGAACGCTCGGCGGTGTCGCTCAAGAAATTCGGATTGCTGCCGCGCGATTTCGAGCTGCGGCCTTTTCTGCTCGGCCTGCTCAGGGAGCAGGTGGCCGGCTTCTACGATGCCAAGACCAAGACCGTTTATTTGCTCGATTGGGTTGATCCGGATGCGCAGAGACCGGTTCTGGCCCACGAGTTGACGCACGCTTTGCAGGATCAGAGTTACAACATTGAGGAGTGGACGGAGGACTCCGTGCACGCCAAGAATGATCAGGACGAGCTGAGGCTGGAAGAATCACAGTCGGCGCGCGAGGCGGTGATCGAGGGGCAGGCGATGGTCGTGCTGCTCGATTACATGCTGGCTCCGACCGGAAAAAGCGTGGCCGATTCGCCGGCCATCGTCGACGCCATGAAGAGCGCGATGATGGAGGGCGGACAGACGCCGATGTTTACCAAGGCCCCGCTGTTCCTGCGTGAGGCGCTGACCTTCCCTTACACTTACGGATTGGATTTCGAGCGCCAGGTGCTGGCGAAAAAAGGGCGCGACGGGGCTTACAAAGGCGTCTTTGAAAGACCTCCGAAAGATACGCGGCAAGTGATGGAACCGGAAACTTACCTGGCGGACGAGCATGTTTCCGAGTTGACGGTTCCCAAACTCGACGCGGTCCTCAAGGGCGCGTACAAGCGTTACGACTTCGGCGGCCTGGGGCAGTTTGACGTGACCATGCTGCTCCGGCAATGGTATGGCAAGCAGACCGGTGAAAAGATTCCCCAGGCATGGCGTGGAGGTTTTTACCTGACCTACGAGAACACTGCCCATCCGGGCGCGCCTTACGTGCTGATCTCGCTGACCCGCTGGGCAACGGATGCCGCCGCCAAGGAGTTCGCCAGCCTCTACGCCGGTTCGCTCGTCAAGCGCTACCAGAGCGTGGGTGAAATCGCGCCCAGCCGGAATGGCGCGGGCGAGTGGAAAACCGACGAGGGACCGGTCGAAATTTCTAGCTCGGGCCCGTTCGTGATCACCATCGAAGGACTGGCGGGCGATTTGCGGACACATGTGCGGGAGGCGATAGAGCATACCTTCATGACGGAACCTCATCCGGCCACGACCGCAACGCCGCCCGAGCTGTTATTCCCGCTCGACTCCGTCATTACCTCGCGCGATGCCGCGCAGGAATCGCAGGGGCATTGAGCGCGCGGGAAGCCGTTATCAGTCTTGTATAATCGCGGGTTTACGGTAAATAGGATCCCCGGCGAGCCCGTGGTTGGGTGGTCGCGGAGAAAAATCCGGCAGGAGAGCGAAGTTTTGGCACAGGCAGAGATCGGCATCATCGGCGGCAGTGGTCTGTATGCGATGAAGGGCTTGACGGAGATGCGCGAGATAGCGCTTGAGACTCCTTTCGGACGGCCTTCCGACGCTTACGTTCTGGGAACGCTGGCGGGACGCAAGGTTGCTTTCCTGGCGAGGCATGGCCGGGGACACCGCTTGCTGCCCACGGAGATAAATTTTCGCGCCAACATTCACGGCATGAAGCAGCTTGGCGTTGAGCGCATCCTATCGATTTCCGCTGTCGGTTCGCTCAAGATGGAGCACAAGCCCACCGAATTCCTCATTCCCGACCAGTTTCTCGACCGCACCAAGCAGCGGGTCTCGACATTTTTCGGCGAAGGCGTGGTGGCGCACATAGGGTTTGGCGATCCGGTTTGCATGGACGTGGCGCGGGTGGTGGCCGATGGCTGCAAGCAGGCCGGCGTCGTCGGCAAACTCGGCGGCACCTACGTTTGCATGGAAGGGCCGCAGTTCTCGACCAAGGCCGAAAGTAATCTTTACCGCAGTTGGGGGATGGACGTGATCGGCATGACGAACCTGCAGGAGGCCAAGCTGGCGCGCGAAGCCGAGATTTGCTATGCGACGGTTGCCATGGTGACGGACTACGATTGCTGGCATCCCTCGCACGATGCGGTGACGGTGGCGCAGATTATCGCCGTCCTCAACCAAAACGCGGAGAACGCCTGCAACGTGGTGCGCGAGGCGGTGGCGGCGATGCCTCGCGAACGCACCTGCAAGTGCGGCTCGGCATTGGCAACGGCTATCATCACGGCGCGCGAGGCGATTCCGGCGTCGGCGCGCGAGCGCCTGCGGCTGATCATCGGCAAGTATGTCGGGGAGCCGGCGGACGAGCAGGGCGGAAAGGCGGGCGCATAACGATGTCGATCCTGGTGGTGGGCTCGGTGGCATTCGATACGCTGAAGACCGCTTACGGCGAGCGGGAGAAGATTCTGGGCGGCTCGGCAACCTATTTTTCGCTGGCTGCCAGCTACTTCACCAAGGTACGCGTGGTTGCCGTAGTCGGAGAGGACTTCACCGACGAGCACGAACAAGTGATGAAGGCGCGCGGCATCGACACCGCCGGCATCGAGCACGCGGCGGGCAAGACGTTTCACTGGGGCGGCGAGTACGGCGAGAACCTCAACGAGGCCAAGACGAATTTCACCGACCTGAACGTCTTCCAGAGCTTTCGCCCGCGCATTCCGCAGCAGTACGCCGACAGCTCTTTCCTGTTTCTGGCGAACATCGATCCGGTGTTGCAGTTGCAGGTGCGGCGGCAGATGCCGAACGCGAAGATGGTGGGCGGCGACACCATGAACCTGTGGATCAACGTCAGCCGTCCGCAGTTGACCGCCACGCTGAAGGAAGTGGATGTTCTGCTCATCAACGACGGCGAAGCCAAGCTGCTGGCCGGCGACAGCAGCCTGCCGCGGGCGGCGCGCAAAGTGCTCGGGATGGGGCCGCGAGCCCTGGTCATCAAGCACGGCGAGTACGGGGCGACGATTTTCTTTCGCGACGGCATGCACCCGTTTCGCGCGCCGACGTTGCCGATCGACGAAGTGCAGGACCCCACGGGCGCGGGCGACTCGTTCGCCGGCGGCTTCATGGGTTACATTGCTTCGCAGGGCAAACTGGACCGCTCGGTGCTGACCAAGGCCATGTTTTACGGCGGGGTGATGGGCTCGTTCGCGGTGGAGCGCTTCGGCACCGAACGGCTGCAGAATCTGACGACCGAGGAGATCGAGGAGCGCTTCGCGATGTTCCGCAGCTTGACGCACCTGGAGTAAGGCTTCGATTCTTTGAGGACCGGGTGACGTGTCATCCTGAAGCCGCACGTTTTCCGCGGCTGAAGGATCTGCTTTGTTTCCAGAAACAGCAGATCCTTCGCTGCGCTCAGGATGACACCGTTCCGAGTTCAAACTGAGGGGTGGCCCACACAAGCGTCCTTTGCTTGTGTGGGGTAGTTCGGTTTTCCGTGTACAAACTGCCCCACTCAAGCCAAAAGAAGGCTTGAATGGGCCACCCGCCCCGTCGTGGTTGAAGGTTCTACCTGTTGGGTAAGTGGTGATAAGGCCTGTTCACGACAACTATGACGTGATTTACTTGTCCAGTGCCGATGATCGCGGAATTAACAGCACTTTTTGAGCGGCTTGTCTCTGAACTGCCTCCGGGCACCACTACTCTCAAGGTGCGCGAGGCCCCGCCCGGAAGTGGCGCAACAGTAATCGAGTTGATCCCTACCAATCCTGCCGCTGCACACTTCGGCATTCACTGTGATGATTTCGAGGTGTTTAGCGTCGGGTTTGAACGGTCACAGTGGGAGTTCCCGTACGAGCGACGCTATCGGAAGGGCGAGAAGGATGTCCTCACCGAGATGGAGGAAATGTCTCGCGCAGTGATTGCGGGCAAATGCGACGTGACTCGTCGCTGGTTCTGTGAGATCGGAAGGATTTATGCCGAGGGCTACACGTATCAAGTAACGGAATTGCCAAAGGTTCCTCGCCCTCCGTTCGGAACGCGCCGCTACGCGCCCTATGTGCAAAGCGTCTCAGAGGGGTTGTAGTTGTTGCAAAATCCCCTTCTCACCGGTAACCGTTCACAGTACAGCCCTCAGGCGCGCAGCGTGGCCGAGACCAGCCTAAATTCGGAAGAACTCACGCGGCAGTCGAGCGAACGGCGGTGGCTCCGGCGCGACTGTTGGCTGGTGACGGCGTGCGCCTCGGCGGCGTCGCTGGTGAGTTTCGCGTGGTTTTATCTGCACGGCGAGCTGCTGCTTTATGGCGACGCGGTGGCGCACATCAATATTGCGCGGCGGGTCTTCGATTCGCGCTGGCCCGGCGTGGAGCGGCTGGGAAGTGTGTGGCTGCCGCTGCCGCACGTGCTTAGCATTCCTTTTGTCGTTGATGACTGGATGTGGCGCACGGGCGTCGGCGGCTCGATTCCATCGATGGCCGCCTATGTTTTTGCCCTGGCCGGCGTCTTCCGGTTGGTGCGGGGCAGGGCATCGCGCCTGGCCGCGTGGCTGGCGGCGGCGCTCGTGGGGCTGAATCCGAATCTGCTCTACATGCAATCGACGGCGATGACGGAATCGATTTTTCTGGCCGCCGTGATCTGGGCCGTG
>CAWFEA010000015.1:0-4331 GCA_963814745.1 uncultured Acidobacteriota bacterium | reverse complement strand
CTTCTTGTTCGGTTGCATCTGCTGCTTGGCGCGTGCTTCAAGGCTTTTGCCCAATAAGAGAAAGCCGAGAATCAACAGCACCGCATCGAAGTAAACCTGGCGTCCGGCGGCGGGCGCAAGCGTGGCATAAGCGGAGTAAGCGAAAGCCACTGCCGTGCCCAGGCTCACCAGCGTGTTCATGTTCGTCGCGCCGTGGCGCAGGGCGCGTATGGCGCTCACATAGATGCCGCGCCCGGCCCAGCGCAACAACCACCGCCGTCATCAGCAGCAAAAACCAGCGCAGAAAACCCGCGGGCAGCGCATAGAGCCAGGGCAGGAGGCGCATGAGAGCGTGATCGAGCGCGCCCATCTCCGTTCCCAGCGGCATGGCCAGCAGCATGGCCACCGCGCCGGCGGCGAGTGTGACCCAGGCTTTTCGCGAGCTTGCGGAATCCGGCGGCACGATCCTGGGCCGTGCGACCGGAATCGCCTGTGCGGGGCAGGACTGCATCGTATCCGGCCCCGCGAATGGCCTCAACCAGTTGCTGCGGGTGCGGCCAGTGCCGGGTCGAAGACCACGCTGGCGCGATGCGCCATCAGATCCACGCGCGCCGATTCCACACCTGCCGTTGCGCGCAGGGCCGCTTCCACGTGGTGCTGGCACGAGGCGCAGGTCATTCCCAGCACCGGAAGAGTCAGCGATTCTTGAGTGTGCGAGGCCACTTGCCGATCCGATCTGGCTGCGTCCAAACCTGCAGGTTATGATTCCAAATATGCGGTATAGCCGGCCTTGGCGAGAGCAGCGATGGCCAGCCCGATCGTGTCATCGCCGGGTGCAGGTTCCTGGGCAGTGGTGAGCTTGGCCGTTCCCACACTCACTTCCTTCACGGCCAAGCCCGGAATGCCAGCAAGCGCCTGGCTCACGCGCCGCACACAGGCGCCGCAATGCATTCCATCGATTTTCAACGTAAATTCCGTCATCTTTTCTCCCGTTTGCGTCTATTTGATGATAGCGGGAGAGGTTCGATGCAAGGACGGCCTCGCTCTTGACCGAGCGGGCCGCATAGGTTCCGAGAGAGGTTAGCGGAATGGAAAGAAAGTTGCAGCGCGAGTTTCCTCAAGCGCCGCTTGTGGGCGTGGGCGCGGTCGTGGTTCACGAGAACCGTGTCCTGCTGGTGCAGCGCGGGAGCGAGCCGCTCAAGGGCCATTGGACGCTGCCAGGCGGCATGCTCGAAGTGGGCGAGACGCTGGCCGCCGGGGTTGCGCGCGAAGTGCGGGAAGAAACCGGGCTGGAGGTGGAGACGGTAGAGTTGGTTGAGATTCTCGACCGGATTCATCGGGAGGGTGAGCGCATCCGCTACCACTACGTGATCGCCGATTACCTGTGCCGAGTGACGGGCGGGGAATTGCGCGCGGCCTCCGATGCAGAGCGGTGCGGTGGGTGGAGCGTGCGGAGTGGAACAGCCATAGCGCGCTCGTTCTCGATCCGATCACGGTGCGGGTGATCGAAAAGGGCTGGCAAATGTCACAGACTCTCAAGAAAGGAGGGACGGCAGAGCGATGAGATCGGCAAAGAGGGCGCTTTGGGCCGCGGTCGCGCTGGCCGTGGTTTTGCTGGTCCTGATCGGCGGCATCGGGTTCCTGCTGCGCCCGGTGAGCTACTTCGATGGATGGATGTACCTGCGCGAGGATCTTGCCGGGATCGAAAGCCGCACCGTGCAGGTTGAGGGGTATCGCGTGCATTACCTGGCGGAGGGCCCGGCGGGCGGGCCGGTGGTCGTGCTGGTGCATGGGCTCGGCGGCCGCGCAGAGGATTGGCGCAATCTGGCGCCTTATCTCGCCAAGGCGGGCTTTCGCGTCTACATACCCGATTTGCTCGGGTACGGGCGCAGCGACAAGCCGGCGGATTTTTCCTATTCGGTGCGCGACGAGGCCGCGGTGGTTGTGGGATTCATGGACGCGCTGGGGCTGAAGCAGGTGGAGCTGGGCGGCTGGTCGATGGGCGGATGGATCGTGGAGATCGTCGCCGTCGAGCATCCGGAAAGAGTCAGCCGGCTGATGCTGTTTGACGCGGCTGGTCTCTACGAAAAGCCGGACTGGAATACCGATCTGTTTACGCCAACCACGGCCGCCCAGTTGGACGAACTGGAGGCGCTGCTGATGCCGCATCCGGCTCCGGTTCCGGCGTTTGTGGCGCGCGACGTTGTGCGCATTGCCGGGAAGGACGGCTGGGTGATCAAGCGGGCGATGGCGGCGATGCTGACGGCGCAGGATGTGACCGACAACCTGCTGCCGCAGTTGAAGATGCCGGTGCTGATTGCGTGGGGCGATCTGGACCGCATCACGCCGCTCGATCTGGCAGAGAAGATGCACCGGCTGATTCCGCAATCGCAACTGGACGTGTTTGCGGGCTGCGGACACCTGGCGCCGTTGCAGTGCACCAGCGCGATGGGACCAAAGGTGGTGAACTTCGCGCAGGATTGACATGCAACTGCGCGGCCCGCGCAAGTTGACGCGCTCGCACCTGCTCTGCGAGATTGGGGCCATGCGGTACAGCGGAAGGATTGAATACGCCGGAGAGCGCAAAATTCGGTCGCGTAACAAGCCCTACTATCGGCTAGCTCATTGGCCCATTTGGATTTGGGTGTTTTTTCTGGCGCCCGGCCCCCTCACTTTCAGCCTTTTTGACCGGGGCTTCCATTGGGTCAATTGGGCGTGGCTGGCCGCGGTGCTCATCGGCACCGGCATCGCCGGCCTCTGTGGCCAGTTGCCGGGCGTCGAGCCGGCGCCCTACATTCTCCGCTTCGACGAGGACAAGCCGAATCCGCTCTACCGGCGCGTCTGCTACACCTTCGCGTGGAACGCCGTGCTCAACTTCGCGCTCCTCAATATGGCTGGCCTCGCCTACGCGGCGGTGACAGGCGTGTGGCGGCTAAAACAGATCTACCTCTACTCTTACTCGCCGCTTTGCGCCGTCATTTTGCTGCTTGGTATGGTCGGCAAGCTGCCGCGCGTGGGGCCATCGACAAAGGGCGAGGGCACGGAGCGGCGCTATTTCTACGGCTCGGTTTGGGCCGTCACCGCGGCGCAGACCGTTCTGCTGATTCTCTGGAAGACGCTGCCCGAAACGCGCACCGGCAGCTTCATCAAGCTGGTTGTCTTCGTGGGCGTGCTGGCCATCATGGGCTTTGCGGCTTCGCGGGGCGTGCTGCCCCGCACGCGGCCCATCCTGCCCGGCGAGCTGATGGTTTCCGACTGAGCTGCACTTTTGCCGCGGCCGGGGGCAGCAGAACCGACAGCACGGGCTGCCTGTGGAAAAACACCCCCTCCCCCCTACCCTTTGGGAGCAAAAGTCGTCACTCCAGACGGTTTAGTCTTTGATGGGCTCAAGTTAAATAATTGAAAACAAATAGTTTATATGATAAAGTCGTAAAAACAAGGGGTTAAGAAGTGTTTCTTACACGCCAATGAACAAACGACCGTGGTCAGTGATCAGTGGTCAGTCTTTCGCGCGAATGCGACCACCGCAGGAACCACGGAAGAACTTCTATGGATTCCTAGTGCGACAAAGTGAGGTAATTATCTGCAAAACGGCGCAGGATTATGTCTCCGTTCGTGCGTCGCTGTCTCGGCCACAGGTGATCCAAATCATATTTGAGCTTGCGCCTGAGAGTATAAGAAGGTTGCTATGTGTTTAGCGATTCCGGGAAAAGTGGAAGAGATCACCACCGACGGCATGATCCGCATGGGGCGGGTGAACTTCGGCGGGGTGGTGAAGAAGGTCTGCCTGGACTACTTGCCCGAGATTGAAGTGGGCGACTACACCATTGTCCACGTGGGGTTTGCGATCTCGAAGATCGATGAGGAGACTGCCGAACAAACTCTCGCGGACTTCCGCGCCCTGGGCGTGCTGGACGAGGAGTTGGCGAGCGAAGAAGAGGCTTTTGCGCGCGCGGCGAAACGGCCGCAAGCGAACTGTCCTGATGGGAGTTGCGACGACGTAGCGGAGTTAGCGGTGCTGGTCCTAGCTCCGCTGACTCCGCTGACACCGCTCGCTCCGCTAACTATGAAGTACCTGACCGAGTTTCGCAACGGCGAGATCGCGCAGAGGATGGCGCGGGAGATCGCGCAGGTTGCTACGCGGCCATGGAAGATCATGGAGGTCTGCGGCGGGCAGACGCACTCCATCATTAGGAATGGAATCGACCAGATGCTGCCGCCGGGAATCGAAATGATTCACGGCCCCGGCTGCCCGGTGTGCGTGACGCCGCTGGAGCTGATCGACAAAGCGCTGGCGATTGCCGCGCAGCCCGGCGTAATCTTTTGCTCGTTCGGCGACATGCTGCGCGTCC
>CAWFEA010000014.1:0-16642 GCA_963814745.1 uncultured Acidobacteriota bacterium | reverse complement strand
CGCATGATTGAAGATCGCCTCTGCCGCCCGCACCTTGACGGACGCTGGCGTACCGGGGTCAATCATCGTTTTCAGCAGAGTGGTCGCCGCCGCCGAGGTTCCTTTGCTGCAGCCGAGCGACGGACTGCGAAAACGCGTCGTGGCGATCGCCTCTTCCTTTTGCGCCCGAATCTCCCGCCGGGAGGCTTCATTTTCCCCCAATTTCCACCATTCGGGCGGCCCGGATGGCCGTGAATGCCAGAAGACCATGGGATGGCAGAAACACACCGTCCGCGGCTTCATGGCTGGCGCGATGAAGAAAGCCGGGTACACTGTCGAATCCTTCAAGCCGGACGGAGGCGAGCGCACCTACCGGATCAAAGCGTAGCATCGCCCTCCCTCCTTGGCCCGCCCGGCTCCGGCCGCGGCGGGCTTCTCTGCTTAGTGCCCCCATTCCAGCCCACCCCGCCACGCCGTGGCTGCCAAGCCGTCGCCCCGCGAGTGAACGTGGGTCAAACGTGGCGCACCGGTGTCCCAACGTCGGCGGTTCAACCGAGCGTTGCGCGAACGGTGGGGAAATGTCCGCGTGGGGCGTATCCATCCCCACCTTCACCGGCACTCCCAGTTCATACTCAGGTGCAGTTGTTATCTGCACGCCTGCCCGTGCAGACATTAACTCAACACGACCTTAACCGGGAGTGCCGGGCGACCAACCCCTTGTCCGTCATGCACCCTTCTTCGTCAGTTCCTCGTAGACGACTTGGGTAAAGCTGGCAAATCCCGGTCCCCGGCCACCACCGCCCGGCCCGCGGCCCCGCGCCGGCGGCGGATCGCCCACGGCGGCTCTGATCTCATCGAGCGATTTGCCCTGCGCCACCAGTTCCTTGATCTTCGCCCGCTTGGCTTCCGCATCGGCCAGCCGCTTCTGAATGTCGGCTTTGGTCTGGACATCCCCATGGCCCGGGACGAAGTGATCGGCATTGAGCGCGACGATCCCTTTTGTGGTCGTGATCCATCCTTCCGACGAGCCGTTCTTCTCAAGATGGATGAGCGGATCGGGCATTTGCGTGGCGATGATGTCGCCGGTGAACACGATCTTCTCGCTGGGCAGATAGACCACCAGATCGCCGCTGGTGTGCGCGGGCGCCCAGTGATAGAGCTCCAGCTTCACGCCGTCGATCTTGAGAGTCTCTTTGTTCTTCGAGACCACCTGCGTGGGGAGATGATCGGCGGGAGGCGCGCCCCGCGCCGCCCGCGGCGAGCGCCGCTTCCTGCTCCTTCTTGTTGTTCTCGTGGGCGATGATCTTGATGCCGGCGGGGAACGCGGCCAGTCCGTTGACGTGGTCGCCGTCGCTGTGCGTGAGAATGACGGCGGTGACCGGCTTCGGCGTGATCTTGGCGATATCGTCCAGCAGTTCCTTGCCGCCCGCCGCGGTCGTCTTGGCGTCGATCACGATCACGCCTTTGTCGCCGACGATGACGCCGCTGTTTCCGCCGCCGCCCTCAATCCAGTAAACGTTGGGCTTCAATTGATGGACCACGAACGCCGCGGCTGGCTGTTCCCGGCCCGGATCCTGCGCCATAGCCAGGGTAGCCAGTGCGCTTAGGCCCGCGAATGCGAATCCCATGGCCGAACCTTTTCGATCATGCATATGCCACACTTCCCTTTCTCCAAGAAATCTGTCACGCCCGGACTCCAGCGAAGCGATGGCAAGTAACGCTGGATCACAGTGTCCTGCCCAGGCCACCACAGGCGCAGTGCGGTGGAAGCTTCGGCAGCAGCGCGCGCAAAAGCCTCGGGCGTAGCCAGGTCTTCCGGTTTGTACCCGCGCCAAAGACCGGTTTCGCCTCGAAAGGTGGGCACACCGCTCTCTGCGGAGATGCGCGCGCCGGTTAAGATGGCCACCGATCCGGCGGCTACGATCCATTCCCGCGCCTGCTGCACGCCTCCATTCTAACTTTCAAAAAATCGGCTGGCTTGTGGCGGCGCGCCGCGCTGGCCGCCGAACCCTACATGTCCTTGGACGCAGCCGTGGCCAGCCAGATGGTGAGCCTGTTCATCATGGACTTTTCCCCCGGCGGCACCAACATCCCTCACCATCATGAGAGTGAAGAAGAGATCTACTACGTTCTCCGGGGACACGGCGATATGGTGGCCGGCGGCGGCGCGGACGGCAACGAAGGGCGCTATCCGGCCCGGGAGGGCGACGCCTTTTTCCTCCGGCTCAATACGACGGTTGGGTTCTATAGCGGCTCAACGGGTGGAGACCACGATCTGATCCTCGCCGTGCGGTCGCGGTTCCCGTTCCAGCGAACGAGAGAGTAGCCGCTCGGATCACTGGCCTGAGACAGCGCGCGACCGGCGCCGCGATCGGATAAAATCGCCAGGCAAGGGGGATTCGATGACTTTACGCAGTTTATCCCGGCGCTCATTTCTGGGCGCCGCCGCCGTGCCGTTCCTAAGCCGCTACCATCAGCTTGCCGCAGCCGAGCGGAAGCGCTTCAAAATCCGCGATGTCCGCACCATGACGCTCCAGGGGCCCTCCCGCACCTATGTGCTGGTGAAGGTGCTTGCCGATGACGGCCTCTATGGCATAGCCGAAGCATACGGAACGCCGGCGATCGGCGTCAAAGAACAGGTCCTGTCGATGAAGCCGGGGCTGGTCGGCAAGGACCCGCTGGAAATCGACGCCATCTACACGCTGCTCGACGAGCACGTGAAAGACCTCAGCGGCACCCGCACCGATGGCTCGGCGCACAACCTGATGCGCGCCGCCAGCGGCATCGAGATGGCGTTGTGGGATCTGGCTGGAAAGGCTCTCGGTGTGCCCACCGCGACTCTGTTGGGCGGCCGCTTCCGGCAGAAAGTGCGGGTCTATGACCACGCTGCGCCGCGCAACATGCTGGACAAGGCCTCCTGCCGCGAATGGGCGCAGAAAGTCAAGGCCGACCCCGCCGGTTTCACCGCGCATAAATTCGGATTTCCGCACACCAATCCCAAGACCGACCTGGCGCGCGACACTGCCAACCGCGTGCTCACCACCAAGGAACTGATCCAGGTGCGGCAGGGCTTCGAGAACTGCCGCGAAGCGCTGGGCTGGGACCACGACATCATGGTCCATTGCCACTGGGAGTACGACCTGCGAACCGCCATGCAGATCGCCGAGGCGGTGGAGCCGGTCAAGCCGCTCTGGTTCGAGGACCCGCTGCAAGTGGAGTATTCCGAGGAGTGGTCGAAGCTGTGCCAGAGCGCGCGCGTCCCCATTTGCACCGGCGAGAACCTGGCGCGCCGGCAGGGCTTCCGCGATTTCATCATTCACCATGGATGCGACATCCTGAACCCGGACCTGCGCAATAGCGGCGGCTTCCTGGAAACCAAGCGCATCGCCGATATGGCCGACGTGTTCGGGCTGCCCATGGCCAACCACAACACCGGCAGCCAGCTTCACACCTGGGCCACCTGCCAGTGGGCGGCATCGATTCGCGACTACATGACGTGCGAGACCATCACCGGCACGGGCGGCTGGATGGACCAGTTGCTGCTGCTGGACGGCCCTTATATAAAGGACGGCTTCGTGCAGGTGACGGACAAACCCGGGCTTGGCGCGGAGTTGAATCCGGACGTGGCCAGAAGCCCATCTGGCGGCCGGCGAGAGCTGGTGGGGCTAGGGCGCATCCAAGACCCAGAGCCTGTGTTACGCAGTGTGGAATTCCAAAACGTCTTCATCCTCCACGGCGTGGGTGCGCTCCACCATTAGCCCATCCTGCTCGCGGGATTTCCGGGTGCGCCTCAACGGCGCAGATCACCAGTGGGGGAAGGCAACTCAGCCACCCAATGTCATTGTGGGTGTAGTATGGATCACTGCATCACCTTTGCGGTGGAAGAATCGAGGTAAATCAAGTAACATGCCTACAGCAAGGCTTACGCCTGAGATTATGAATGCTGCGATTTTGGGAATGGGAGCCCAGAAAGAGAAGCTGGACGCCAAGATTGCCGAACTCAAAGCTCTGCTTTCCGGTGGTCCCGCTGAACCCGCTGTCACGCCGGAAGCCGCTCCCCAGAAGCGCCGCAGGATCAGCGCCGCTGGCAGAAGAGCGATTGCCGAAGCACAGCGCAAGAGATGGGCTGCGTCCAAGAAGGCGGCTCAACCCTCAGCCCCAAAGGCTGCAGCGAAGCCCAAACGGAGACTCAGCGCGGCTGGCAGGAGGGCGATCATCGCCGCCACCAAGAAACGGTGGGCCGCAGTGCGCGCGGCCAAAGCGGCTACCGCCTCTAGCCAGTAACAAAAGGTCACAATCCGGCGAATTGCCAACCCTTCGCAAGCGGCCGGCCGGCACGCGACCTTGAACACTGCGCGAGATTGACGGGCCAAGGACCTTATTGCTTTAGGTTTGCGACGCGGATTTACCTGGCGGCACCTCAGGCACTGGAAAGAACGGAGCGTCGAGAAGGCTGGTGCCGCCTGGCAGCATTTCACTGCAGCCCGAAGCTATGACTTCGGGCGACGGACAATGGCAGGCGCCCCCAGGTAAATGAATGTCAAATGAAACGAGCTCCGCATGAAAAACATCACCCGTCGTGAAGTCCTGCAGCAATCCGCCATGCTTGCCGCCGCCGCGCGGCTGGGCATGGGACGATCCCAAGCCGCGCCCGCCGGGATGTCCACCTATGAATGGATTCGCAGCACTCGCATTCTGATCGCCGAAGCCTACAACCCACCCTTCTATCCCGCACTCGACTACCGGACGGAGAAGGCCGTCGGTATCGCGCGCGAGCTCAACGCTGACGCCCTGCGCTACCCCTCCGCCTCCTACTTCGCCTACTTCCCGACCAGGTCCGGATATCCGATCCACCCCGAACTCAAAGGCGACCCCATGCGCGAAACCGTCGATCTGTGCAAGCAGGCCGGACTCCGCGTAGTCGCCTACGTACCGTTCAATCACCCCTTCATGGACTCCACTTCGAAGGACCCCCGCTATGCGGATTGGAGCAAGAGATTCGCGAACGGCAAGCCCATGATCACCAGCCACTACGGCTACGCGACTTTCTTCGAAGGCTGTCTCAATTCGCCTCTGCGCGAGGTGATCCGCACACTGGTACGTGAGGTGCTCACCCAGTACGGCGTCAACGTGATGTACTTCGACGGCCCTTATCAGGGCATGAATCACGGCCACGATTTCTGCCACTGCAAATACTGCCAGGCGGCCTACCAGAAGAAGTTCGGCAAGGCCATTCCCAATCAGGACGAAGGCATTTCGCTTGGCGACGACATCCAGTACCAGAACTGGATGGCCAATGACGTCGCGATCGGCTTCTTCCGCGAGATCCGCGAGATGATTCGCCAGACGCGCGATGTCCCGGTGCTGTTCAACGACACCTCGTTGCTTAGCCGCCGCGAATGGCGCAGCCGTGCCATCCCAGTGACCGACGGCTTCATGTTCGAAGCCGCCGAAACGCCCGAAGAGAAGTTGTTCAACATGCAACTCGGCCAGTCCACCGGCAAAGTGACCTGGACCTATGTCGGCAGCCACACGGAATACAATCGCGAGCACATGAAAGACACCACCGTACGCGGCTGGTACAGTTATCCGGTCGAGAGCCAGGAACTCCTGATCGATGGCGCGACCGCCATTGCCGCGGGCGTGGGACTCGTCTACTGGAGCATGTCCCGCTTCTTCTACAACCAACAAGGTCCGCTGGCGTACGAGAGCGGACGCTATGTCAAAGAGGTCTTCGACTTCCAACAAAAGCATGACGCCCTGCTGCGCACGCTAAGATCGCAGCCGCAAGTCGGCATCATGGTTGGCGGCCAGACCCTCGACTGGTACACCGGCAAGCATTTCGTCGGCCGAGCCTACCCCAATTACTCTCATGGCGCATACCAGTTGCTCAAAGCCAACAGCTATGAGGCCGAACCGTTTCTCGACTGGAACATGTCGCCCGAGCTTCTCTCGAAGTACCAGATGATCTACGCGCCCAACTGCGCCTGCCTCAGCGCAGACCAGTGCGGCATGCTGCGCGACTATGTCCGGAAAGGTGGCGCCCTCATCGCTACCCACCTCACATCCGTCGCCGACGAATACGGCCGCGTGCGCCCGGACTTCGGACTCGCGGACGTGTTCAGCTCGTCCTTCCTCGACCCCGAGCCCCTGGAGATGCCCGACCTCTACATGAATGCCGGCGCCGGTGACGTCATACCACAAGATCCCCAAGTCATGCGGATTCGCGAAAACGGCGGCAGGGTGCTCGCCGAAACCATTGATCGCGGACACCGCGCCACCATCGGACCCGCCTGCGTCGGCAACACCTTTGGCGATGGCGAAGTGATCTACATCGCCTCGGGCTTCGAAGCGATCTACGAGGAGACCGAAATGTCCATCCTGCGGACCTGGTTCGCCAAGCTGTTCGAGCCCTATCTCGGGGCGAAGCGCTCCTATCAGATCGAGTACCAGCCCGGTCTCACGCCCCATCTCATGGCCTCGAAAAACACCATCGTGCTGCACCTCCTCGCAGACACCGGCAACAAAAACAAGCATCTCCGCCCGCGAGAAGGCTTCCTCCCGGTCGTCGATGTCAAGGTGCGAATCAAAGTCCCGTCGCAGCCGAAATCGGTATCGCTCCTGCACTCCGGCGACAGAATCGCCGTCACGCAGAATAGTGGCTGGATCGAACTCACCGTCCCTCGCGTCTTGATCCACGAAGCCGTTCGGGTTGATCTCGGATGAGCCCTTGCGTCACGCCCACGCTCGACCGCCGTCGTTGGCTTATGATCTCCTTCGCCTTCCTGGCGACCCTGATCAACTATCTCGACCGCCAAGCGCTCTCCGTCGCGGCGCCGGTGGTCATCGATCAATTCCACATGAGCAGCGTGACCTACTGGCGCGTAGTGTCGGCGTTCCTGCTGGCGTACACCATCTCCAACGGCCTTTCCGGGCCCCTGATCGATCGCCTCGGCACGCACCTCGGATATGCGCTCTGCATCGGCTGGTGGTCCGCTGCGTCGCTACTCCACGCCCTGACCCGCGGACCGCTCAGCCTGCGGCAGGCTGGTCAAGCACGCCCGATACTACTGGCTGATGCTGGCCGAGAGCCATCTCACACGGCGCCTGTTCGGGAGCATGGTAAGGCGGATCGATGCGCTGGCGGTGGCGACCGGGTAGCGGGCGGGCGATGGTACAGCGAAACCGGGCAACTAAGGACGCGAGGGCCGGAGGGGTGTTTGTGGAAGGCGGTGAAAAGACGGGAGTTCGCGATTTTCGATTTTGCGGGCAGCGCGGGAGCCCCGTCTTGCGGGGTCGAAAACGGCTCCCGGAAGAATGCGGCCGGCGGCCGAACCGTCTGCGCGGGCGGCTACCGATAACACGTAATAACGCTGCTGTACGAGTGGCGCGTCTTCCGGACGGAGCTTCCCAGAACGGGACCGCTGGCCTGGGGTTGAGGTCAATTTTACGGGGAGCCCGGCTTTCTGCCATTGGCACTGGCTCGGGCGCCCGTGCGCGAAAAAAAAGGCGGCACGCTCCATTACCCAAGTCGTTACTTATAGGTCCGGAACAGTGAGGCCTTTTTGCGCTAGAGTCGAGCCCATTGTAGATTTGCAAGGAATCGGTGCTAACGATGACGATGGAAGTACGCGGAGGGTCACATAGCCACTGGGAGAGGTGTACTCTACGGGGATGGGCGGGCCGCAGGTTTCCACAGTCCCGCTCGCGGCCGTATAGTTTGGCTGGTAGGAAGCGGGAGTCGTTGGGTAACCGGGCGCACTGGTTGTGCCGGCGATCAAGACGTTGCCCTGGGCATCAACAGCAAGGTACGCAGGCACGGCGCCGTATTTTGCTGTGACGTAAGTCAGGAAGCGCGTTTGACTCAAGTCTCCAGTGAGGCTTGCCACGAATTGGTCGTCCCCGCAGCGCGGGGATATATCTTGCCGGGCAGGCTGGTTCCGTGGATTTGCCGGGGTTCGACGGCGCAGTCCCGTCTCAATGCGCCCCAGTCGGCTTCGTGACCCGTATTGCGCTGGATGGCTCGGCCATATCGTCAAGTCGCACGCCGGCCGGAACTCCCGTGGCATACGATTCCACGACCGGAACGCTGCTAATGGCCTCCGGAAACGACCTGCTCCGCTTCGACCCTTCCGAGGCCACCCCAATCGCTTGTGTGCTTGACGCAGCCGATATCAGTCCAGTAACGGCGGTCGCGCCGGGAGAGCTCCTGGCAATGTTTGGGCGTTTCCTATATTTCGAGACCAACCCGTTCGCAGTCGCGATAAACCCTATAAATGGATCGTTTCCCGTAATGTCCCAAGGGCTTGGCATCGTGGCCAACCAGACTCCTGCGCCGTTGCTGTACGTCTCCGAGCAGCAAGTTAACGTCCAGGTGCCATATGAAATTGCAGGCAGTCCGCAAACGAACGTAACCCTGACGTACTCCGACGTCAACGGGAACAGTGTTTCCGACTCTAGAACGCTCGGAGTGGTCGCAAGCAATCCGGTCGCGTTTCTTTCCCAGCCGTCAACCGTCAATCAGACTTTTCCTCTGACGCTCAACACGGACGGAACCGTCAATTCCCCAACCAATCCGGCGGCTGCGGGGTCTGTCGTCACCATCTTCGTCGACGGCCTGGGGCTCACCAGTCCTCCGCCCATCACGGGCTTGGTCAATACAAGTCCCGTGGCTCCGCAGAGCTTACCGCTGGTAGTCACGTCTTATTGCAGCGGCACATCCTGTTACCCCGCGCCCACCTTTGTTTCTGCAGGCTCGGCGACCGGCTCGATTTCCGGTGTCACACAAGTTCAATTGCTTGCCCCAGCCAACCCGCATCCTGGGGGCGCATTCCAGGCCATATTCTCGCTGTCCGCGGGTTCCACTGCCGTACGGGATATGAATTTGTCGTTCTGGGTGGAATAACCTGTCCGACCGAATAACTCCCGGCCTGCCGTTTGGCTTTTCTCGGACATATGGTCGCCCACTCGGAGAAAGTCGGGCTCACTAGGCTCGACGGCCGAAGCCTACCGATATCACGCCATAACGCTGTCCACTACCCGCGGCCTCGATGCCAGTCGTTACGTACGCGAGGAATAGACGGCGTGCTGAAAATCGTTCAATAATCCGACGGCCTCTTTGTCGGCGAAGGGAAGAAACTGCATCATGATCACTCCGCAAATGTTGCGATGCGGATCGATCCAATAATAAGTATTGTTTATCCCGGCCCACGCCAGGCTTCCCGCCGAACGGGCGCCGGGCACCGCCTTGGGATTCATCAGAAAACCGAACGTGTAGCGATCGTCACGGCCGGGGTGAAAATCCCTGCGATTTCCGCCGGGATGATCACATCTTCGGGTCGAGTGGCAGTTTCTCAAAGGGGATCGGGTCCTGGGTCTTCATCTGCGCGATCCACGTCAGGACCCTGTCGCTCGGATTGAACAGTTTGACGATCGGCAGGGTGACGTCCACGGTTTCGACAGCGGGGTCTTGGAATTGCACTTCCCATTTCGATACGATCAGCGAGACCCCCGCCTGTGCGGCGATGGCCGGCAGCTTGTCTTTCACTCTCGCGAGGATGCCGGCAACGGGACCGGTCGAAAACGTTTGTTGGTGCAGGCGGACCTGCGACCACTGGCCTTCCATCTCCAGTTCTTTCGCACGGCTGTCGTTGTTGGCGGCCTTCGCGGTGTCGTAATCGGCGTGCGTGCCTTGTATGATCCGTTGGAACTCGTCCGAGTTTCCATAGGCCAGTGCGACGGCCCGGGAATCAAAGACGCCGATCCGCAACGGCTTGGCGTCTTGAGCGGCGGCCGGCGGCCCGGCGCAGGAAACAACAGCCGCGACCATCGCGGCCATCGCCAGTTTACTCTTCACAATACCTCCCGACGATCTTGAATGGTTTTTGCGGCGGGTTCAGTCTGTCACGGCCTTGCCGCGCCGTTCACTTCACTGGGCATGGCGGGAGCCAGTTGATTGTGAAGCTTCATCCCTCGTGTTGTCAAGCACTTGCCGAAATGCACCAGGCTGGTGGGTGGTGCAGGCCATACATTCGATGGACGGTGCATGTACATCAGGTGTATAGCCAGCGAAGGCTATTCCGCTTGTCCGCTCAATCCAAAGCGAGATTTCTGGCGATCATAGCCGCCCCTGCGACGTGTCAACTTTGGCGACGGTTTCCCCCGTTCAACACACCAAGGGCAGGCCGCAGCGGATGGCTACCGATATTGGGCCATATCGGTAGCCATGAAGACTTTACCTCTCGACGAGGGGCACAGCAAGCGAAATGGTGGACCTCCCGACTTCGGTGGACAGATGGGGATTTCGCGACAGGTATCCTCGGCGCGTGCCGCCAACCCGGCAGGTTCCTTGATTCGGCAGTGCGAGTGAAGATTCCAGTGAAGAAGGCGACTGGAGACCGGGAGGAACCTTGCCTTGCGCTGCGATATGATGCGCTGCATGAAGGCAACGCTCCAACGAATCGCCCGCACTGTTCTCGTAATCGCTATCTTGGCGGCAGTCACACCCGCCGAAGTCGTCATCAACGGACGGCGTACCGTAGTGCTTGAGAGTCCTGCTGCCACTCTGCTCATCGATCTCGGGGGTGGTTCGATCGTGGACTTCCATATTTCCGGCGGTGGCTTGAATCCTCTCCGCTGGCTTGCACCTGGCGACGAGAATGCCGCACTGCGGCCCATGGCTCACTTTCTGTGCCTGGACCGATGGGGCCCGCCGTCGCAGGCCGAACAGCGCAACGGAATGCCCTTTCATGGCGAGGCTTCACGCGTTGCATGGAAAGAATCGGACACCTCCGAAGGTCGTGGCGCAAGAAACCTCGCCGCCATGTCGGCTATTCTTCCGATGGCAGGTCTCGAGATACACCGCTCGGTCAAACTCTCCGAATCGGCGGCGGTCTTCACCGTCTCAGAAACCGTGACCAACCGAAACAAGCTCGGGCGCATCTACAACATGGTCCAGCACGCGACGATCGGGCCACCCTTCCTGGACGAAACCACTGTTGTCGATAGCAACGCGCAGCGGGGACTTATGCAGTCAAGTCCGCTGCCCAATCCGGAGCAGCCCGAGATACGGTGGCCGCAAGCGATCAATCTAGGAAATCCGATCGATCTGCGGCGTTTGACAAATGACCCCGACCCGAACGTCGTCTCCTTTGTTATCGACGACGAGATGGGATGGGTTACTGCTGTGAATGCTTCCAAAGAGTTGTTGCTGGGTTATCTCTTCAGCACCAACGACTATCCATGGCTCAACCTGTGGCGTCACGTGCAAGCTGGGCAGCCGCTGGCGCGGGGACTGGAATTCGGGACGACTGGCCTCCATCAGCCGTTCAAAGTCTTGGTTGCCAAACCGCACATTTTTGGCAAGTTGACGTTTGCGTACCTGGATGCCGGAGAAAGCGCAACGCGCCGGTACACGGCGTTCTTGACCAAGGTGCCGAACGATTTTGTCGGCGTTCGCAGTGTTCTGTACCGCGATGGCAGGATCGTCATCCAGGAGCGCGGGGGGAGCGGACGCGAGGTAATCCTCATGCCGGGCAGACTATTTTGAGAACCAGCTAACCTCCGTGCGCTGGTCGGTTCTTTTCAGGCGGCCGGGTCCGGCCTGTGACGCCATCGGAAATCCGCCGGGACCGGCTCTTCGTTCGCGCATCACTGGCGAGCACAGCCCATACCACCACTGATCGTGACGGACCTCCGCGCGGACAACGGCCTCGTCAGTTGGAAGCCGGAAACGGAACGATATGCGGCAATATCGCCGTACCAGCCGCCACTCCAAAAACAACCGCGTCGCAGGAACGCTTCAGCCGAAAGACTTCTGAGGTGGCGCACCCTTCAGTCCTCCACGGCGCGTTCTGAATTCGTGCCGTTCGATTTGGAGTGCGGTCGCGGTCCCGCCAGTTCGGACAACCACGCCCGACATAATCAGTTGCAGTTGTACACCCCCGTCCAGCAGGACAGGCCAATCGATGTATACGTCAAGCTTCTGCCCGGTCTGCAGTGGCCTGTCGGCGGTGAAGCTCAGCCCCGAGCTGCTCAGGTCGATGGTACGGCCTGAGCCCATCTCCACCGGCGCACGGCGGCCCAAGACGACGTAGCGGACCTCCAGAGTCAGGGGAAAGCGAGCGCTGGCACGGCGTTCCTGGCTTCCGTCTCTCGGCAATCGTGCCCGCCGTTCGCGTGCGCGCTCCATGACACCAATATCGAGGCACGACGGGCCGTAGGAACAGTCAGGTTAGTAGTGGTTAGCGTACCGTCTAGTACGATCAGCACTGTCACCGACCGGGCTTCCAGGGCTACAAAGGTTTCGGGAGGACCATCCGGCAATGAAATATCGGAGGCTTTCATTGTGCTGCGAATGTGGACAGCGCACCCATCGAATCAAGAACATCGGCTTCACAGCCGGCCATGAGCTGGTCGTACACTGGTGGTGTTCGGGATGCAAACGATCGGTGTACGCGGTTAAGTCGCTTTCCGATTGCTGGCGATCCTGCTCTGAACCACCGGATCTTGAGCATGTCGAGCAGACCGGCCGGTTTGCCTTTGGGTCTGACGACACGAGATTCCTGCGCAGCCTTGGCGTGACCCTCCTCGCAGACAGGTAGCGCCACAGCGTCTCATTGCTTGATTCATGGCCTGATTCCCGTGACTCCGAAGCAGCTCAAGCGTTTGGGGGATGGCTTGCCGCCGGTGGCCTTCAGCAGCCTTTGCCGCTCGCGCGCATTCGCCAGGACCGAAACCTTTCGACGGTTTGTGGAGGCCTACGGTGAGGGGCGCGAAGGGTGCGCACGGCTCCAGCCGCTGCCGCCGGACCTCGACGGCGCATGGTCAACTCCCGCGACGCGCGCCGAGAGCGTTGGCGTTAGCGCGTTCATTGGCAACGTCGCAATCGCCGGTAGACCACCGCGGTCGCTCGGGCGTTGCGTCCCGGAAGTGCGCGTGCCGGCGCGTACGCTTGAACCCTATGCGTGATCGACGCGGCGGACGCAGCGGGAATCGCCGAGCTACAGCGCCGGGCGATATCTAGGGTTATCGGTAGCCCTCCCTCGGTGTGGAGTCGGCAATCACATTGGCGGTTTGGGCGTTACCCAGCCAAATAGTATGTTTGTAGAGATGTGAGGTCGCCATGCCAGGCGGCATCTGCAAGTTGTGTCTGAAAGAAAAGGAACTGCATCTCGCAGATCTTGGATGCCACCGACGATCTGATGGTCATCGGACTTTGCGACCGTTGTATAGGCAAGATCCGAGCACGAAAAGATTCTGAGCAAATATAGGCGCTATTCGCCTTTATTATCAATTTCTTGTGATGCCTTACCTACCAAATACCTACCAAATAGGTCGAACTTTTACGCGCCCTTGACGACTCGGATGGGAACCACCTTGGAACGCTTGGAGGCTCACTGAGCCCTAAGCGTTGGCAGACTATCCCTTGGCCAGCGTTTGGATGAATCGTTCGATCTCCGGCCAATTCCAATCCACCACCGGCCAATCGCCGAGTTCCTCGGGAATCGTGGGGGTCTTGGACCCTTCGACGCACACACCCAGCATCGGCAGGGCGCAATTCTGAGCGCACTCCAATTCCCAGCCAACCCCACCCTGGGCGGTGTGCTTGCTCAGGAAAACAATGGCGCCACCGCAACGGTAAATCCTGTTGCGGCAACTTCCTTTCCAGTTCTCGACCCACGTCTGCTTCACCACCATATGATCGAACTCCACGGGAAGCTTGGCGCTTCGGGCCTGAGCCGCCAGCCGGTCGAAGAACAGATAATCCTGGTCCGCATGGATGACATAGACTCGAGTCATAAATTTCACCCCTCTAGCCAGGATTTCCATTTTGGCTTCTGGATTGGTCACAGTTTATCACACCCCCCAATTCTTGATCCTCCGAAGCGCAGTTTTTTCTCCGGGAGCCTTCTTTTGCTTCTGCCAAGCGCCGAATTCCACCCCGCCGGAAAAACCGAAAACCGGGAAACTGCGTCTTTTCGGTGATTTGTTCTCGATCTTCTTCGGCAGCACCAGCCGCCGCCAGAGATTTCCCAAGTTGTAGGCGATCAGGCTCAGCCAGAGCCACACTTCATTCGACCGGAACCGATGGCAACTCAGCCGTGTCATCTTCACCGCCTGCTTGCCTTCCTTGATCCATTGCTCCGCCGTCCCCCGTTTGTTGTAGAACCGCACCACCGCCCGGTTGTCCGTTTCCAGGTTGGTCACGATGAATCCAACGCGAGGGAAAAGTTCCCCGAAATGAAACTCCACCTTGGCCACCACGCGCCGCGCCGTCTTCCAACTCGCTGCCTGGTAGAGAAAGCCTTTGTACCAGACCACCGGCTTATAGCTCGGCCTGCCCACGGGCCGCGTTAACAACTCCGCAATGTCCCTCTCCAAACTGTCGTTGGCGGGAATCCGAATGGCGTACTTTACGCCTCGCTCCTCCAGCGCTTCGTACATCTCCGGCTTGGCGAAGGCCGCGTCGGCGCGGAACACAACGTCCTTGCCCAGCTTCTGCTGCCGCTCAATCTCCGGCAGGAGCAGTTCCTCCCAGTCGTCGGCACTGTGGACGTTGCCGGGCCGCAGCTTTGCCGCCAGGCAGTCGCCCTCCCGATTGAATAGCAGCAGAGGGTGATAGCAGGTGGACTCGAAGTGGCCGTTGTACGCGCTATTCTCCTGCTGACCGAACACCGGGTTCTCGCTAGGTGATCAGTTCGCCGAAGCCCAAACGTTCGTCCAACTCGCGCACCAAAATCAGACCGCCGTCGGAAGTGACTCGCGAACCTTGGAAATCGATCTTCAGAGAAGCGTTAAAAGAAAGTTGAAAGGGCTGATTCTGTTGTCACCCATTGGGTATCGTCCTCCGGAGCGTCTTCATCACGTTCAAATCCCTATGGATATTGATGATGACGCCTATTCGAAGATTCGCAAGTCAACGTCAAAATGGAAATGTGGGCTAAACATGTTACATAGGAAATGTTCCGGGCGCCGTTAGTTGTGCGTGCGCGGCGAGGACACTTCCCAGGAGTCCGCTTCTGGGAGGTTGGGAGATTCACATGGACGCATAGTCGGCAAACCGTAGGATGACCTGCCGCGGGAGCGTTAAGACCCGATATCGGTAGCATACTGTCGGGCTGTTGGGCAGGCTCCGAGTGCCTCTTCGACCTGGGGATGCCTGAAACACCTGCAAGATTCCGATGAATGAACATCCTAAGGCCGAAGAGGTCGCAGGGTTCTCTGCCGCTTGCCGCTGACCACTAGTGCCACTCGGCCAGCGTGAGGTTCTCTTCCGGAGATACGGCGCCAGCAGTGTAGCGGATGTGAAACGCGTCTAGCAGGCCCACGAAATTCGGATCGTGGCGAGCAATTGCCGAAAACTTCTCCCAGTTCGTAATCAGTGTTTTGAAATCGCCTAACCTGAGCGTCCGTACTCGGGGCGACGAGGTTTTCAGCGCCCCCACGCGCTGCTTGTCGGTTTCGCCCCAATCCGATTCCGCCCTACTCAGGATGGTAAGCCACTTGGTTACGCCAGCCAGGTTCTGAAAGACGTTCTCATTCATCCGAAACACCTTCATGTTTTGATCACCCAGGCGGCGGCGCAGGCGGGCATCGTCGCTGGACAAATCTCCCATCTTCGCGCTCCCGCTGACATTGCGCTCCCCGGAAGCGAATTTGCCCGCCTAGGTGACCAGTCGCACGATGACTTCCTTGAATTCCAAATCGTCGGCGATCTCACAAGCGACGGCACAGCGAATCGGAATGAACCTCGCCGCTTCCGAATTGGCAAAGGCCACGCGGTCGACAGCCGCCTTCGCCGAGGCTTGGTTGCCAGCGCCGATGAAGTCCGGGATGCTGGCGGCAACGGCAAGACCGTTCATCGTGAAGGCTAACTTCCAGGTTTCACCGTCGTAGCGAGCGAGTATACCGGTTGCGACGATCCGCTTGCCGAACGCCTTCTCCGGGAAATAGGAAAGATAACTTTGTTCCTTGCCGCCATCCAATACCTGGATATCGCCTTGGTGGGCGCGAACGGCCACCAGGTATAAGCTGGCCGCCTCCAGGAACAGATTAAGCGACCCACCGGACAGAGCGACCTTCAACTCGACGACTCGTCCCTTGGCGCGCCCACCGAGCGCTTTGTGAGGATCGGAAAAGCTCCGCACGTATCCGCCTGGAGTGGCTAGAGGTCGAAGTCGACAGCAACCATGGGAGTCTCCTTGGCGGCTATTCTATCTCGAAATGAGCTGCCGCCCTGTCAGCTACGTTAACCGAGCACACTGCAGAGATTGCCGTGAGGACGTACATACCCATTGAGAAGAACAGAATTAATTCCATTTAGGTTGAACCTCAACGCAGATCAAGGCCGTTCGCGAACCGGGAACGGAAGCGACAATGGCGGGAACGGCGTCGCTGGCCTTGGGTGGCAGATCGTCTGTCACGCGGGACCGCCAGCAGCACAAGTCCGTTAGCTCTGCTGCTGCCGATGTTGCTCGCAGCGCACGCGGTTAGCGACACGGACCGAAAGCGATTTGAATCGCGATGTCCGAAGTGGCCATATCTCAGGCTGGCAAGGCTATTGTAGCTGCACGGTGACGGTGACGTTGGCAGTCACGGTCACGCTGCCGGTCTGAATGGGAGTGGAAACGCTGGAGGCAACGGCCAGAACGACCGGCGAGGC
>CAWFEA010000013.1:0-10963 GCA_963814745.1 uncultured Acidobacteriota bacterium | reverse complement strand
AATAGCGCCGCCCGGGCGTCGTCGACCAGACGGACAGGGAGCCCGCCGCAGAGGTTCTCGGTGATGTGCAAAACGACCATGCGCTGGGCCGCATCGAGCGTGGGAGCAAGGGGAATCAGGAACTCGTAGGTTTCTACGGGATAGGCGCTGCCCGGCTCGCGCGCAAGCAGGCTCCAAACCACTTCCAGCATCTCCGGCAGATTGGCTTCGATTTCTTTAAGGCGGCTGCCGGGCAAGAGGCCGATCCAAGTTTTTCCGGGATCGAGCCCGTTTTCGGCGGCAAACTGCTCGCGGCTGATGGCCGGCGTCGGCAGATCGGCGAGAGGATGGCCGACAAATTCGGCCTGGACGCCGCGCTCGCGGTAGAACGACTCCTCAAACGGGAAGATGACCAGCATGCGCTGAATGAATTCACGCACCTTCCGGATGCGGCCCTGCTTCCAGGCCCAGAGCTGCGGGCTGACGAAGTAGATCACAGGGACGCCAAGGCGGTGCAACTCCTTGGCGAGGCGGAAATGAATTTCAGGGAAGTCGATGAGCACGGCCACGGTGGGCCGGCGCGCGCGAATGGCCCGCTTGAGTTTATGAAACTCGCTATAGATGCGCGGCAGATGCAGCACAATTTCCGTGAATCCCATGACCGCCATATCTTCAGAGCGAACGACGATCTCGACGCCGGCGGCGGCCATGCGCGGTCCCCCCATCCCCCACAACTCCGTTGTTTTACCTTTTGGAGCAAATTTGTGGGACAGCGCAGACGACAACAGCGCCCCATAGAGTTCGCCGCTGGCTTCGCCCGCCGAGATGAAGATGGAAGGGGTCATGGCTCAAGAAGCTTTCAAGCGCATCTGGTCCCCATCATATCGGCTGGGAGCGCGGCGGGAGTGGATTGGAGCGGGCAAACACTTTTGAGACAAAACGGCCATTCTGAAATGAAACGGAGCGGCCGCTGGGACGATACGACGAGTTTTGCCGTTTTTCTGCGTCCTGCTTTCGAGTGGTAGGCTTTCTGTGGAATTGCGACAGGGGGAAGCTGTGCGGATTTATTCCTGGTTTTGGATGATGGGCGTGCTGGCAACAGCGGGGTTAGCGGCGCAGACGGCGCCGAATCCGGCACGGATGCAGGCACCAGCGCATCCAACGAGTGTGCAGCCGGTGGCCGGACAAGTTCAGCCGTCAGACAATCCCGTGGCCGATCCCAAAGCTGTTGTGACCATCGGCAATGCGCGCTTTACCATCCTCACGCCGCAGTTGATCCGCATGGAGTGGTCCGCGGATGGAAAGTTTGAGGATCACGCGTCGCTGGTCTTCATCAATCGACGGCTGCCGGTGCCGAAGTTCGAGAAGACAATCTCGACTGACGGCCGCGACGCCCTCACGATCAAGACTGACGCGTTGACACTCAAGTACGTCGAAATGCCCGACGGGAAGCCGCTCCCCGGAGGGGGCCACGGATTCGATTTCGAGAACCTTTCCATCTCGCTCACCGTCGACGGCAAGAAGGTCGTCTGGCATCCCGGCGACACTGACCCGGAAAATCTGCAAGGCACGACGCGGACGCTGGACCAGGCGCGTGGCAGCAAAACCCAGGAGCCGATCGGGCCGGGGCTGGTTTCGCGCGCGGGATGGACGCTGGTAGACGATTCCACGCGCCCGCTCTTCGACTCGACGGATTTCCAGTTTTTGAACGGCGAAAAGAGCCCGTGGCCGTGGGCCATGGAGCGGCTGGCCAGCGAGGCTCCGGGCAAGTACACCGACTGGTACTTCTTCGGCTACGGCCACGACTACCGCAAGGCATTGGGCGACTATGTGCGCGTGGCGGGGCGCATCCCGCTGCCGCCGCGGTTTGCCTTCGGCGTGTGGTGGTCGCGCTACTGGGCCTACAGCGACCAGGAGCTGGACGAGCTGGTGCGCGGCTTCCGCGAGAACGATACGCCGCTCGATGTGCTCGTGATCGACATGGACTGGCACATCAGCCAGGAACAATTGAAGGCCATGGGCGAGAAGGATCAGTCAGGCTACCAGCTCGGCTGGACCGGCTACACGTGGAACAAGATCCTGTTTCCCGATCCTGACGCGTTCCTGAAAAAGATCGGCGACGAAGGCCTGAAGACCACGATGAATCTGCATCCCGCGTCGGGCATCGAGCCGTGGGAGGCTGCGTACCCGGCGATGGCGCGGGCGATGGGAGTTGACCCGGCGACGAAGAAATACATTCCGTTCGATCCCACAGACAAGAAATGGGCGACCAACTACCTGGACCTGGTTCTGCATCCGCTGGAAAAACAGGGCATCGACTTCTGGTGGCTCGACTGGCAGCAGCAGCCCATGATGACCAAGCTGCCCGGCTTGACCAATACCTGGTGGCTGAACTACCTGCACTTTACCGATCAGCAGCGCGAGGGCAAGCGGCCGCTGCTGTTTCATCGCTGGGGCGGGCTGGGCAACCACCGCTATCAGATCGGATTTTCGGGCGACACGGTTTCGGTGTGGGAGTCGCTGGCCTTCCAGCCGTGGTTTACGGCCACGGCGGCCAACGTGGGCTACGCCTACTGGAGCCACGACATTGGCGGACACATGCCGGGCGCGGTCGATCCCGAGCTGTTCACGCGGTGGGTGCAGTTTGGCGCGTTCTCGCCGATTCTGCGCACGCACACCACCAAGAATCCCGATGCGGAGCGGCGCATCTGGGCCTATCCCGAACCCTACTCGTCGGTGCTGCGCTCGGCATTCCAACTGCGCGAGGCGATGGAGCCCTATCTTTATACCGAAGCGCGGCGCACCTACGACACGGGCGTGGCGTTCCTGCGGCCGCTCTACTATGACTGGCCGGAGGATGACGCCGCCTACACGAGCAAGAACGAGTACATGTTCGGCGACCAGATGCTGGTGAGTCCCGTGACCGCGCCCAGTGACAAGATTTCCGGCCTGGCGACGGAGCAGGTGTACTTGCCCAAGGGCAACTGGATCGAACGGCCGACGGGCAAGCATTTCACGGGCCCAGTAAGCGCGGAGCGCAGCTTTTCCATCGCGCAGATTCCGGTGTATGTGAAGGCCGGAGCCATTGTGCCCATGCAGCCGCCGATGCTGCATACCGGCGAGAAGCCGGTGGATCCGCTGATTGTGAATGTGTGGCCGCTCGAGCCCGGCAAAAGTTCCAGCTATTCGGTCTACGAGGATTCGGGCGTCTCCGTTGATTACCAGAAGGGCGTGTTTGCGCGCACGCCGATTAAGGCAACACAGACCGGCGACACGTTGCGCGTGGAGATTGGGCCGGTCGAGGGCAACTACCCCGGCATGTTGAAGACGCGCGGCTACGAGCTGCGATTGCCCGCCGATTGGCCGCCCGTTTCCGTAACGGTGAATGGAAAGGCACTGAAGCCGGTGAAGCCCAGCCAGACGGGAGGGTGGACGTTCGAGGGCAACACGCTGACGACCGTCATTCCCGTGCCAGCGGAGAGCACTGCCGCAAAGGCCGTGGTTGAGGTGCGCTGCGGGAAGGGATTGACGGCGCGACGCGATGAACTCGACGGATTTGCCGGCAAAATGACTTTCGTGCGCGGCGCCTATGACGCCATGCAGGCGACTGGTCCAGTGGCTGGCCCGTCGTTAGCGTTAATCGATGCCATGCAGAGCGGCGACCGTCTCAGCTACTACCCCGAGAAGATCGATAGCGAGCTGGCGCATTTCCGCGAGGCGCTGCAACAGGCGCAGGCGGACGTGGCTGCGCTCGACAAGGAATTCGAAAAGCGGCTGAGCGATACATCGCGGCGCATCGGCGGAGCGACGCTGGCTCCGGCCGATGTCGAGAGCGAGAAGCAGAAGCGCCGCGACGCGCTGCATCGCGCCGAGGCGCTGTTGGCGGAGGCGGCGAAGTAGCTGCGCCGCCCTGCGCAATCGGTGGGGGTTTTGGCAGGACCTACGCTACCTTTGTCGCCTGCTGCATGAAAGCCGGCAATTCGTCGGCGCTAGGGCCCCAGGTGGCAGGGACGGCGACATTGAGCAGGCGCAGATAGACACTGAATTGGCCGCGGTGCTGGTACCAGTGGCTCAGCATGACATCGCGAAGGAACAGGCCGCGTGGCTGCGAGAACAGCTCTTTGCCGCCGGCCACCAGGCGCCAGGTCTCCCTCATCGCGGCGTCGTCGAACGCGGGCAACTTCTCGCGCACCGTGGCGATGCTTGCGTCGAAGGCGCTCAGAATCTCGTCGCGGCTGGCCGGTTGAGGGAAGGAAAATTCGGATCGGACCTGCTTGGGATTTTCCTGCACCAGTTGCAGGACGCCGCTGGGCGTAGTGGCAATGTGCAGGGCCAGTTGCCCGGCGGTCATGGATTTTTCGTGCGGCTTCCAGGTGAGCTTGTCTTCGGGCAGGCGCTCAAGAAAGCGGCGCGTGACGGGCGCTTGCGCTTCGAACTCGGCTAACAGAGATTCCGCGATGGAGTGAGTGACGATTGGTTCTGCTACAGGCATGATGATTTTCCTCCTTGGGGAAGTGGATGGGTGAATTGGCATCGGAGGGAGCGGGAGGCTTCAGCCTCCCGAATAACGTCCCTCAAATCCGCGCGGCTTTAGCCACGGGCTTTTTTCTCAAGCGGCTAACCAGACTTTTCATCAGGCTCGGGAGACCCGCGCTAGCTCTGCCGGATCTCCACGTAAGGCCGCGCTACGCCTTCTCGGCGCGCTTGCGCACATTCTCGTGGAGATGCGACCAGCCGGTGACGACGCCCTTGCGATGATCTTCAGAGATGAGGCCGAAACCGGAGTGACGGAACTTGATGACGGTCTCGTCGCCCTCCTGGCTGAGGCGGTACTGCACGTTGTTGCTGACGGGGTAGGACATCATGAGAGGTCCGCAGAATTCGAGCAGCGTGGGCCGCTTGATGGCCTGCACGGTGGCCCAGTAGTGGCCGTTGCCATCGCCGAGGTCGCGATACCAGCGGCCGCCGGGTACGGGCTCGATCTTCATATTCATCGGCGTTCCGTCGGGCCTGTTGCTGGATGGCCCCAGTTCTTCAAGGAGCGCGGCGAAGGTGACGTCAATGGGAGCCTTGACGTGAATCTCCTGTTCGACTTTGAGGGTGAGGGCATCGATATCGGGGGCGGTCATTGTTGTCATAAATCCTCCTTAGGGAAGTTTTGAGTTTCTTTGGTCAATCACGGGATTGGTCTTTCGGTGGTTGCACGCGTTGCGCCTGGGCTTCAGCACGTTCCTTCACGCGGTTCAGTTGGTTGCTCCAGAAGCGCTCAAAGGTCTCGGCCCACGCGTGCATGGGCTTGATGGCCTCGGCGTTGGTGCGGTAGAGGCGGTGACGTCCGTTGCGGCGCACGCGCACCAGCCCGACCTCGCGGAGGACGCCGAGGTGTTTGGAAACTGACGGCTGATCGAGGCCGATGGCCACGACGATCTCGCCTACCCCGCGCTCGTCCCCGGCCAGGAAGGTCAAAATCTGGCGCCGGCGCGGTTCCGCGACGGCGTTGAAGGGATCGGAGGTGGTTGCTGCTCGTGCCATGATCAGAACAATACATTCCTATATAGGAATATGTCAAGAGAAATCTTTGCTCGTGCATTTTTGGACGGGTTGGGGCTTTTCCGGCACCGGTGGGGCTAGAGCGGTTCCGCGGTTGTCGTAGCCGTTTTCCGCTTCGGCAAAGGGTGGATTTTTCTTGAGGAAAAATCCACTCCGCGGCCGTAGCTTCGGGACACAGTAACCGCGGAACCGCTCTATCGGCTATAGTTTTCGGCAAGGGCTTCCTCTGTTGCGAAAGGACTTTGCGCATGACTCTCAACCGAAGGGCTTTCTTGAACGCGTGTAGTTGCGCGGGGATTGCTTCACCGCTGCTGCCGGGGATTTTGCTGACGTTGGCTGCGCAGGCGCAGGGGGCTGCTCCCAATGCAAAGGCAACGGCGCAGCCGAAGATTTCGGCAGAGATGCTGGATCAAGCGGCGGAACTGGCGGGCGTGGGGCCGTTCACGGCCGAGCAGAAAAAGATGATGCTCGACGGACTGAACGATCAGCGGGATGCGTATGCGCAGATTCGCGCGTTGAAGCTGACCAACGATGTGCCGCCGGCGTATGCGTTTCATCCGGGGCCGGCAGTGCGAACGGCTATTGAATGCGATGCGGCGCCGCCGGGGGCCGCTGGACGGAGCAACATCCTAAGATTTACAGGCGATGGTGGCTATGGGCGGTGGGCCGTCCCCTCTAACATCGAGGAGATGGCGTTTTGGCCTGTGTCTCAGTTGGAAATTGCGATTGAGTCCGGCAAAGTCAAATCACTTGACTTAACGCTGATGTATATCGAACGCCTGAAGCGCTACGACGCAAAACTCCATTTCGTTATCACGCTCACTGAGGAGCGAGCGATTGCCCAAGCCAAGAAGGCAGATGAGGAGATTGCCGCGGGAAAATATCGCGGCCCCCTGCATGGGATTCCGTGGGGCGCGAAGGATTTGCTGGCGGTGAAAGGCTACCCGACGACTTGGGGTGCGGGAGGGTTCGAGCATCAATCCTTTGACGAAGACGCAACGGTTGTGCAACGGCTGGACGAGGCGGGCGCGGTTCTGATTGCCAAGTTTTCGCTGGGCGCGCTGGCCATGGGCGACAAGTGGTTTGGCGGGCGCACGCGCAATCCGTGGAATCCGGCGCAGGGGTCGAGTGGTTCTTCTGCGGGGTCGGCGAGCGCGGTGGCGGCGGGGTGCGTGGGATTTGCGATTGGCTCCGAAACGCTGGGATCGATCTCGTCGCCATCAACGCGGTGCGGCTGCTCCGGCCTGCGGCCAAGCTTCGGCCTGGTGCCGCGCACCGGCGCGATGGCGCTGAGCTGGACCATAGATAAGCTGGGACCGATCTGCCGCTCGGTCGAAGATTGCGCGCTGGTGCTCGAAGTGATTCACGGACCCGACGGCAAGGATCTCTCCGCGGCAACCGCGGGCTTCGATTGGAATCCTGGACTGGACTGGAAGCAACTGCGGGTTGGCTACCTGAAGAGTGAATTCGATTCGCTAGAGCCGCTGAAGTTGAAAGAAGCGACGCCGGGAGAATCCGCCGAAGACAAGAAAAAACGCGAGGACGCAAACGCTGAGGCACTGGCGGGGCGGGCGCGGCGCGAGTACGACCGGCGCTTCGAATTAGCTGCTCTCGACAAACTGCGCGCGATGGGAGTGAACCTGACTCCTGTTGAGCTGCCCAAGCTGCCGTGGGACGCGATGGTTCCGCTGCTCACGGCGGAGGCGGCCGCGGCCTTTGACGACCTGACCATGACGGGTCGCGACAAATTACTCACCGAGCAGGGACCGGAGGATTGGCCGAACGATTTTCGCGTGGCGCGTTTCTATCCGGCGGTCGAGTACATTCAGGCCAACCGGGCACGCACGCTCGCAGTGCGCGGCTTCGCGAAGCTCTTCGAGCAGGTGGACGTGATTGTGACGCCCTCGACCGACGCGCAATTGATCGCGACCAATCTGACGGGGAATCCCGCGGTGATTGTGCCCAACGGGCTGCGTGGAGACGACGCGCCCAAGCCGCCGCTGATCGACGACGGCGACCACGACGACATTGGCGGCCCGGGCACGCCGGTTTCGATTACATTTCTGGGCGGCTTGTATCGGGACGCGCCGGTGGCAGCGTTTGCGCACGCGTACCAGCTAGCGACGGGCTTCCAAAACCTGCATCCGAAGCTGGATTAGCGGGTCAGCCGATTAGCATGGCAGCGAGCAGCGCGGTGCGCGGCGCGAGATGCTCAATGAAAACCGATTCGTGCCGCGCATGCGCGCCTTCGCCCACCGCGCCCATGCCGTCGAGCGTGGGAATGCCCAGCGCCGCGGTGAAGTTGCCGTCGGACCCGCCGCCGGAGGAGGCCTCCTGGAGTTCGAAGCCGAGTTCGCGGGCCAGCAAGTGCGCTTTGCGGTAGAGCCGCACCGTTCCGCGGCTGCGCTCCATGGGCGGACGGTTAATTTCACCAAATACTTCGAAGGTGCAGCGCGGATCGGTGGGCCGGAGCGCGGCAAATTTGCGCGTGATGCGCGCTGTGTCGGCGAGGCGCGGAATGCGCACGTCGAAATGCGCCCAGGCTCGGGCGGGAACTACGTTGCTTTTGCTGCCGCCGGTGGCCATGCCCACGCTCACCGTGAGGCCGCGCTTGAGGTCGGTCCAGCCGCTGACAGTTTCAATCACGCGCGCCAGTTCGCGGAGGGCGTTGGCGCCTTTTTCAAAATCGACGCCGGCATGAGCGGCGACGCCTTGGACCTGAATGTGCCAGTCGCCGACACCCTTGCGCGCGGTTTTGTACGCCAGCCCCTGCGCGGGCTCGAGGACGTAGACGGCGGCGCACTGCCGCGCGAGATTTTCGGTGATGGGCCGCGAAACGGGGCTGCCGATCTCTTCGTCGCTATTCAGCAGGAGGATGATTTTGCGGCGCAGCAGATCTGCTTCCATCAGCAGTTCGATCGCAGTCGAGGCCATGGCCACGCCGGCCTTCATATCGAGAGTCCCTGGCCCCCAGAGTCGGCCGCCGCGCACGCGGCAGGGCATGGATTGGATTGTGCCGAGCGGCCAAACCGTATCGAGATGGCCGAGCAGGAGAATGGGCTTGGCGGATTCGCGTGATCGCGTAGGCCGTGGTCCGAAGCGCGTTTCGAGAATATTGCCGTGGTCCTTTTGCCGGTGGAGTTTTACGCGCCCGCCAAGTTGTTTCAGGTGGGCAGCAACGAGCGCAACGCAGGCGTCAACCGCGGATTTCGACTCAGTGGGCGACTCGGCCTGAATCAGCTTGCGGGTGAGATCGAGGAGTGAGCGCTCTTTGCGCCGGGCCCCGGCCAACAAGGCGCGCATGGGGAAATCGGTTTCGGCGGGAGTTGGCACGTTGATTCCTTTTCCCCCCGCTACGGAGTACGACCGGCGGGAGGCTCTCTGATTCTACGCCACTTACGATGAGTTTATGCGCGGATCAAACTAGGCATCAAAAGTGGCCGCGGAGGTGCACAGTGTGGCTAATTTGCCACAGGACAGGATTTGCACATCCCGACTAATCTAAACACTGCACAGGATTTTCCTGCATTTTGGAGTTTGTACTTGGCTCAGCTCGCGCACCTGGAACAGACGATCGCAGCACCGCTTGAATTTTCGGGAGTCGGGCTGCATTCCGGGGCTCCGGTGACCATGCGGCTGTTGCCTGCCGCGGCCGGTTCGGGCATTGTCTTCCGGCGCACGGATCTCGACAACTTCGAGATTCCCGCCACCGGGCGCAATGTAGCCAAGGTCAGCTACGCCACAAGCTTGATGCGCCAGGGCGTGCTCATCTCCACCACCGAACATCTGCTCTCAGCCTTCATCGGCATGGGCGTGGACAACGTGATTGTGGAGATCGACAACCTGGAACTGCCCATTCTGGATGGAAGCGCGCAGCCTTACGTGGAAGCGTTCCAGCGCGTGGGCATTCGCGAGCAGCGCCGCCGGCGCGAGACGCTGCGCATTCTGCATCCGGTGGAAGTGCGCGAGGGCGACAAGTTCATCGGCGTGTATCCCGGCAGCGGCTACCGCGTTTCCTACACCATCGATTTTCCTGCGCCCATCGGCCAGCAAAAGACCTGCGTGGACCTGGCTGCGGATATGTACGGATCGACCATCGCCCCGGCGCGCACATTCGGCTACAAGGCCGACGAAAGCAAGCTGCGCGACATGGGGCTGATTCGTGGCGCGGGCCCGGATAACGCGATCATCCTGGGCCAAAACGGCCCGGAAAATGGCCCGCTGCGCTTTCCCGACGAGTATGTGCGGCACAAAGTGCTGGACCTGATCGGCGACCTCGCGCTTGCCGGACGACGGCTCGAGGGTCACGTGGTGGCGATGCGCGCCGGCCACGCCATGCATACCGCTCTAGTGGCGCGGCTGGTCAAAGACCGCTCGGCGTGGGAGCTGGCGCATGTGCCGGTGACGCCGCCAGAAACGACTGAACCCCTGCCCGAGGCCGATTCCGGCCTGGCGCAAGCGGCGCTGGCGGGTGCATAGGCTCCACATACCTTTTCTTTCTGCATCGTCCAACACTCCGACTGCCCCCCATACAATTGACTTCTTGAAGCCGAGAAGAGGTACGTCGATGTTTTCCGATTTGCGGATCATGGCGCGGTTTGTGTGCATGGTTGCGTTGGCGACGGGAGCCGCAGGCGCATTGGGGCAGACTGGAACGGCACCCAGACCTTCCGCGACAAACACGGCGGCGGTTCCGCAGCTGCCTTCGTTTGAGGTGGCGACGATCAAACCGGCGCCGGGCGGCATCGCGGGCTTCGTGACCTCGCCTGGCGGCAGGATGAAATGCGGGTTCTGCAATCTGGATATGCTTTTGATCTTTGCCTTTGACGTGCAGCCTTACCAGATTGTGGGCGAACCGGACTGGGGCCATCACCAGGGCTACAGCATCGATGCGCTTCCGCCGGATTCTTCTGAATTACGCAATCTCAAATTGACATCGCCCACCCAGGCGCTAACCACCGAACAAAGGGAGATGCTGCAATCGCTGCTGGTGGAGCGGTTCCAGTTAAAGTTCCATCGTGAAAGCAAAATCGGCTCCGTGTACGTGCTGACGAAAGGCAGCGGCGAACTCAAATTGCACGATCCCAAGGACAAAGACAGTTCGCCGGGCGTGTGGATGGCGAGGGATGGTTTGGTTGGACAAAATGCTTCTATGTCTTTGCTGGCAGTGCGCCTGAGCAGTTTTCTACAGCGGCCTGTGCTCGATGAAACCGGACTGAGCGGCTCATTCGATTTCAAGAGCGCTTTATTGGGCAACGATCCGAGTGCGGAGTACCAGGACCTTGTTGCTTCGATCTTGACGTCCATTCAGGATATGGGCCTGAAACTGAATTCGGCGAAAGGCACGGTGGAAACGATCGTGATCGACCATATCGAGCAGCCGTCGCCGAATTGATCGCGAATGCGTGGTACATGCGCTATTTAGTCGATGCGC
>CAWFEA010000012.1:0-261536 GCA_963814745.1 uncultured Acidobacteriota bacterium | reverse complement strand
CGAAGGTCCAGATTGGTACCCTGCAGACGGCCTTCTTCGTCTGCTATGCGCTCCTCCAGGTTCCATCGGGAACGTTCACGGAGTTCTTTGGCCATCGCAAGGTGGTCCCGATGGCGCTCGGCTTCTGGTCAATCTTCACCTGCCTGACGGCGGCGTGCCGCAGCTTCGGCGCGTGGATCGTTGTACGGACGCTGTTCGGCCTGGGCGAGGCGCCCGTCTATCCAGGACTTAGCGCGGCTTACCCCAATTGGTTCCCCAAGAAGGAACGAGGCAAAGCTATTAGTTTCATGCTCGCGGGGTCGAAATTCGGGCCAGTTATCGGAATTCCCCTGTCCACACTCATCATGGTGCACTATGGCTGGCGTCCGGTCTTCGTTAGCTTCGGTGTCCTGGGAGTTGTATTAGCCGTTGCCTACTACCTTCTGCTGACGAACTATCCGCACGAAAGCAGGTATGTAAACAAGGCAGAGGTGGAGTACATCAATGACGGCAAGGTAGCAACAGACACCAAGAAGGTGATGCCGCCATGGTCGGATTTCTTCCGCTCCGGCCAGTTCTGGGCAATCGGCGGACAGTTCACGGCCGCCATTTATATCAACTACATGTTCCTCGCCTGGCTGCCCGTATACCTGCTGGAAGCGCATCACTTCTCGCTCAAGCAGATGGGCTTTGCCGCCGCCATTCCGGAGCTGGGCTACGCTTTGGGCAACATTATCTGCGGCACACTCAGTGACTTCCTCATCGGGAGAGGACTAGTCGGCGCCAAGTCCCGCGCGTGGTTCGGCGGCTTGGGCCTGTTCCTCTGTTGCGGCGGCTTATACATGACTGCGGTTGTCGGCGGCAAGGTCGTGACAATCCTTTGGCTGACCTTTGCGCTCGCGTCGCTCGGCGCAACGATGAATGCCTCCTGGACAACCTGTGCCGACGTGGCCGGAAAGTTCGCGGGAACCGTCTCCGGCTGGATGAACTTCTGCGGCAACGTGGTCGGCGCTGCCGCGCCCCTCATTACCGGTTTGGTGGTCACCCGGTACGGCTGGACGTCAGCCATCATGCTTTCGGCGACGTGGGCCATCGTCGGGGCGGTGATCTGGATATTCGTAAAGCCAGATATCCCTCTGAAGCATCGCTACGCCGATCCGGTCCAGGCGACCGCGGCCCGCGCTTAAAACAGGACGCGTCCGCCGCAAAGCCAACCGGAGGACAGAACCATGAAGAGGACAGCAGCCACCGAGCGAGGCAACGAAAGATGACTTGGTGTAGGTTCGCGAAGGAAAGGATGCTCCCATGACTACACGGCGTCAGTTTATTGGTTCGACGGCAGCACTTGCGATTACGATGGCGGCGCGAAACCTGGCAGCGGAGATGGAGAAATCCGGCGCCTCGGTCGCGCATACCCCGCCGGATTTCAAAGTGCCCAAGGACGCATGCGATTGCCACGTCCATGTCATTGGTCCCAAGGATCGCTTCACGTACTCCTGAGTCAGCAGGTTCGCAGTCACCTTGTTACCCCTGAAACTCATCAGTGGCACGAGTGCCGCCTTGGCGCGAGCCATTGTGCCCTCGACTTTGCCCCCAAAGGCGATTGCAACCGGCGCGACCCTCGCTCCATGGTTCCGGTGCGGCTGGCTGGTACGCAGGTCGCTGAGGCCTTTGGACCAGCGCGGCGGGGCTGTCCTGACCCCTTTCGGATTGCCACGTCGCCGTCAACTTCTCAGACCAGATTCCGTGGATATCGATTCAATGTCAACCGTGGCAAAGTTTTTCAGGGCGGATCATGGCGAAATTTACCTCGTGGGCACTGGTCAGGCCGCTTGGCGGGCTCAAAGGCTCAAAACGGGGAAACTTCTGGAGAATGGAAATGTCCACGGGCCACGCTTGGGGTGTCACCATTTGCCATTGTTGCCTTAAGCTTGAAGACACCATGAGGCTCAGAGCAATGTTCAGGGAGGAATGGTCATGAAGGAGGTCAAGGTTGGTATCGTTGGGATCGGATGGTGGTCTGATGTGCTCGCGACCGCGATGCAGAAGAGCTCCCATCTCTCCCTGACGGCTTGCTTTTCGCGCGATGCAGAAAAGACCCGCAAATTCGCCGAAAAGTTCGGTTGTGAGCCGGTTGGCTCTTTGAACGAACTCGTATTGGGAGAGAAAGTCGAGGGCGTCGTTCTGACAACCCCTAACTCCCAGCATCGCGCGGGCGTCGAAATCGCCGCCGCTGCCGGAAAGCATGTCTTCGTCGAAAAACCAATCGCCAACGATCTTCAGGACGCGTATGCCATTGTCACCGCCTGCCGACGCGCCGACGTCATTCTTTCCGTTGGCCACAGCTATCGCCGGCATGGAGGATTGCGCAAGCTGGCAGAGATGATCAAGCGAGGTGAACTTGGGCGAATCAGCCTGGCGTAGGCCACCTTCTCGAAGGATCACGGTCTGCGTCTGAAGCCGGCGGATTGGAGATCCCGAGGGGAGGAGATGCCAGGCGGCTGCTTAATGCAGATCGGTATCCATCACATCGACAACTTGATTTATCTGCTTGGGAATGTTTCCGAAGTATCCGGCATGTTCGCGCACCTCGAAACCGCCGGTGCGATCCCGGATGTGGCCGCCATCCTGATGCGTTTCGCGAATGGCGCGATCGGACATGTGGGGGCTGATTATATCTCGGCAGACAAATTTTCTCTCACGGTGCACGGGACTAGTGCGCATGCCACTTTCGATCTAATTCGGGGCCTCACCTTGTTTCGCCGGGGTCAAGCTGAGGAAGAACGGCTCGAATTCGTGCCGGTCAACTACCTTCGGGCCGAACTCGAAGAATTTGCCTTTTGCATTCGCCAGCACTGCCAACCCGAAGTGGATGGTCTGACCGCCATCCAACCTTTATCCGTCGTGCTCGCGGCCATCGAGTCAGCCAGCACAGGCCGAACGATTGCTCTCGAAACGGTGAGGGGGAGTTCAAACCAATAGTAAATTGTCCGTAATAACTTGGTTGTGCAACAACTGGGACTTCCACGAGACGAGGTGCCATCATGCGCAACAAGGTCATTGTGCATTAGATGGATGCGCGGTTTTATCAGGTGGCGTGGGGACGAGGCCGGCGATGTGGTCTTGTTTCCAGCCGGAGTCGAGCACGCCACCTATAATCCGAACCAGAAAATCATGAGAGCAATCATTATCAAGTCGCCGCCTGATAGCAAAGGACCAAGTCGCGTGAACCTGGACTCACCTCTTATGCCTGTGGTTTACGAGAGAGGCCGAAAAGGGAAGGGGGGGTAGATGGACAAGATCGTGACACTCACCTGGGGTACGTGGCTGCTGGCATTTCTGCCCATTCTGATGTTGCTGTCTACAATAATACTGTTCCGGTGGGGTGCACCGAAATCAGGTGCGGTATCGTGGTTCACGGCGATTGCGGTCAGCGTGTTTGTCTTTGGAGCCGATGCCCGTTTGCTGGCGCTGGCCAATAGCAAAGGCCTGAGTTTGTCGCTTTATGTGCTGCTTATCATTTGGAGTGCCGTCTTTCTTTACAACATCGTGGAGACACTCGGCGCTGTAGAAGTGATCGGTAGCAATATGGCTAAAGTGACAGATGATCGGCTGTTGCAGTGCCTTTTGATGTCATGGTGTTTTTCCGCATTCATGCAAGGCATCGCCGGGTTCGGCGTGCCGATCGCGGTCGTAGCTCCGATCATGATGGTTATGGGTTTTCCGCCGGCGATTGCGGCGGCCACCTGTCTCGTAGGCCATAGCTGGGCGGTGACGTTCGGGTCGATGGGAGCAGGTTATTACACCATTCAATTGATAACGAAGATTCCCGGAGACATTATCGCCCCTTGGATGGCGATCTTGTTCGTGGTGCCGATCGTCACCACCGGATTTGCGGTAGCGCACATTTACGGCTGCATTTCCGCCATCAAACGCGGCGCACGGGACCGACCAAGGCATGGGTTGCGCTTGGCGAGATGCATGGCAGGGTGACCCCGCGGGTGCAGGAGTTGGCGCAGATTCTCAGTGCGGCGGGCAAGACGGAGGTTACCTCGAACATCTGGGGCGCGAAATGGTCGAAGCTGATCGTCAACACGATGTCGCACGCGATCGCCGCAATCCTCCGCGGCACCGATTCCGATGTGGTGGAAAATCCCAAGCTTTTCCCGCTCGGCATCGCGCTGGGGAGAGAGTGCCTGGACGTCGGACTGGCTTTGGGTTATCGCATCGAGCCGGTTTTCGGTTTGACCGCCGAAGAGATGATGGGCTCACCGGACGAAATGCTGAAGCGGATACTGGTCACGCTCTGCACCCACATCGGCAAGCACACCAATTCCTTCCTCCAGGACATGATGAAAGGCCAGCCCTCGGAAGTTCATTACATGAACGGGCTGGTCGCCGCCAAAGGCCGCGAGGCCGGGATTCCAACCCCATTCAATGATGAGATTACCCGCATCGTCGAGCTGATCGAAAAGGGCGAGCTGACGTTTGGACCAGAACACCTGAAGGAATTGGAGGATTTAGTGCCGTCCAAACGAGCCGCTGCTGGCCGGGGTTGAGGCTAGGGATTGCTCCGCACTTTTTCAATCGCCTGTTCGCCGTAAGCCTTGAAGATTCTCACTGCCCGACTGGTGCTGACGCCGCGGCCGTGCAAGAACAACATGATCTCGCGAACCTGCTTCGCCTCCCGCCATGCCCGTTTGATCGGCTCCCGGCGCTTGAGGCCGATGCCGTCTACCCGCTGCAACTCGGGGCTTCTATATTCGATTACGTTTAGCACTTCTGTTCCGAACTGGCCAACCAGCTTCTTTGCCAGAATCGGCCCGATGCCCTTGACCAAACCGCTGCCGAGATATGGCTCAATTCCTTCGACCGTGGTCGGCGGCACCGTCTTCAGGGTTGTGGCTTTGAATTGCAGTCCGTGTTCTTTATCCCTGACCCACCAGCCATTCGCAGTCAGCCATTCCCCGGCGCTCACAGACGGCAATGAGCCGATGACCGTGACTTCTTCCCGCTGGCCTTTGACTTTTACGCGCAGTACGCAAAACCCGCTTTCTTCATTGAAGAACGTGACCCGTTCAATGAGACCGGAGATGCTCTCGGTCGGGTTGGTGCTGCGTTCATGGGCGGTGGCGTTCATCTGGACGGGATCATTTTGACATGGGTGGTTGGAATGTCAGTGGACAGCAATTTATGGTTTCTTCACCCGAGACGACTTCTTCGCCCTACGCGGAGGCGTGAGAGGCTTAAGCTGGCCGCGAAAGTAGCGGTAGATAATGAGTACGCTTGCAGCGAGCACATCGAGCATGGCCTCACGCTCTTCCGGCATAACTGGGTCTGAGGTTAATCGGTGGCCATCATCCTCGGCCAGCACGATAACCGGAAGCAAAGCCGCGCCGAGTTCTTCATCTTTCGCCAAACGTTCCCATGCTTTTCGCCGCAGATACATCCCCTGCTGGAACCCCAACGCCCACTCCTGACCAGTCACTTTGGCGTCATCATATTCGGCTATCAAAACTGGGTACGGCTCGTCCCGCAGAAGCGTTGCGGCAATAGTGTTCCAATGCCGAGCGAGCAGCGTCAACACTTCCCGTGCCTCCTCTACCGTCTTGAACCCGCTCCCTTGGATGGGCTCGCCGCCGAAGACGTGCGGCAGGTATTCGCTTGGCGCGACGAGGTCGGGGCCGCAAATCAAGGCGCAGAAGAAGCCGTCGAGTTCTCCAAGGCTCATCGCCTCGTCTGGATTGGCGCGGCGGAGAAAGTCGTCTAGGCGGTCGAGTCCGGCGTCGGTTAGGGGTTGGGTGAGGGGCTGCATCTCGTGATTCTAAACGGCAGCATCTGGAAACTCCATCCGCCCACCGAGGTCGCCATCCGCCTCGAAGCGGCGAACACCCACGTAGACGTGAAATCAAAGACTAGCGCCATCAATGTCATTATCCACGGCGGAAGGCAAACAACAGTTCAAACAGTCACGACCAGGATTCCCAGTGCCTGCCAATTGTGCAGCAGGCGGTAGCGCACCGGCCATGCAATCCCCACCGCAAGCACCAAGATCAGCAGGTTTCCGATCACCGAGAACGCTCGGGTGAGCCCATCGCTGTGCCGGGCGCGCGATACGTTCAGGAAACCGCAGACAATCATGGCCGCTGCGGTTCCTGACAGCGATAACGTGAGGTGACTGGACGACTGGATGCGGAAGTTCGTAACGGACTGGGCTACCCCAAAGGCAATCATCAGCCAGCCGAAGATCTGGTCAAGGGCGTTCATCTTTCTGCGGAATCAAGTCGCGGCCCAGCATCTTGCGAACCATCTTAAACACCTGCCGCATCAGGAACGATGTCTGATTCGGATCAACACCTTCGATTCTTGCCATGATGCGCCTTCCTTCGTGCAGCTAATCCTTAACGGAAGTCACGCGGGTCAAGAGTTTGTTGAGTACGTATCGCACTCTCACCGTGCTTGGATGCGAAACCTGGGAACGAAATTAGTTTGACGTGTCTGGCCGACTGGCGCAGAATGATTAGCCACCATCAACAAGCAATCGTCTCGTCCGCTTCGCTGTTTGAGCACGTGCGCTGGTCATTCATGAACGATCGATTGCTAAAGGAGACTTCGTGGAAACCAGCCAGTCGTCAACCAGATACTGGATGCTCTTCCTGATCTTCAGCGGAAACGCGATCAACGCTCTCGACCGCTCGAGCCTGGCAGTCGCCAATAGCTTCATTGCCAAAGATCTGAACCTCAGCCTGACGACCATGGGAATGGTGTTGTCGGCGTTCGGATGGGCGTACCTGCTCGGCAATTTGCCTGCGGGGAGGCTGTGCGACCGCATTGGGGAGAAGAGGGTCTATGGGCTGGGCGCGACCTTGTGGTCGTTCGCCTCGGCCGCGACCGGACTGGCAAAGGGTCTGGGAACTCTTCTCGTCACCCGCATACTAATCGGCGTGGGCGAGTCGGCGAACTTCCCGGCAGCCACCAAAGTCATTGCCGAGCGTTTCGATAAGTCGCAGCGTGGGATGGCAACCGGCGTCTTCATGGCCGGCCTGCGTGTCGGTTTCGCCGTCTGTCCGGCGTTGATGATCGGGCTGATGCTTGCCTTTGGCTCGAAGGCGCAACCCAACTGGCACGTCGCTTTTTACGTAACCGGATTGGGCAGTCTGCTCTGGGTGGCCATGTGGTTCTTCACTTACCGCCAAAAAGCCGGCAGCTCAGCCCAGGAGCACACGGCCCCCAGCTCGAAAGCGCGCGTCCCCATCATGCTGCTGCTCAGATACCGGAATATGTGGGCGATGATTTGCGTCAAGTTCTGCCAGGACTACCTCTACTATCTGTTCCTTACCTGGCTACCGGGATACCTGATCCACGCCCGTCATCTCAATCTGGGTAAGGTGGCATTTTACGCCACCATGCCATGGATTGCGGGGATGGTGACGCAGCCGCTGATCGGAATCATCGCCGACAAGATGATCAACTCCGGCATGGATGCGACGAAGGTTAAGAAAAGTCTGCTGGTGGCGATGCAAGTGGTCTCCCTGGCAGTAGTCTTTGCCGGCTTCGCCGAAAGCGCCGTCGTCGCCGCCTGGCTGCTGGTGGTTGCCATGGGCGGGGAGTCCGCCTGCTCGGCAATTACCTGGACCTTTCCGCAGGATCTTGCGCCCAAGGGCATGTCGGGCACCCTCGGCGGAATCAACAATACCTCCGGGGCCGTGGCTTCCATCGCCGCGCCGATCCTTACTGGATATGTCGCCCAGCATTTTGGATTTCAGTTCGCGCTGGCCTTCGGAGGCGCCATTACCTGCGTCGGCATCCTCTGCGTTCTCTTTATGATGACGTCGCTTCGTCCCTTGCCGATCGATGCCGCCGCCAGTGCAACGGCCCGCTAATGACATCTAGGCACGGAAGCTCAGGCCGCTTCGCAGTTGGACTCAAAGCGCGATGCCAAGAGCAAAGTTATTTCACCGAATCGATGTCCTCAAGTCTTTGAGCTTCCAGCCGCGCTGTCGCTCGGCATGTTGGATCGGGACGCCGGCAAACGTCGGTTCGCTCCGGGTGTGACTTGGTCATGAGTCGCTGGATGTGAGCTGCGTTCGCGTAATAGACATCGCAGGCTCGCACAACGATTTCTCAGCGTCGCGGAGTACCGGCTCTCGATGAAGCGCATGCGTTCCAGTGCGCCTCCAACTTTAAGAATTATCAGGGCTAGAGATCAGATATTGGATACGTTCCTGACACGTCGCTGCTGGCACTGGATGGGTGACTATACGGGATATGGGGAGTTAGATTAAAAACGAAGAAAGCTAAAAACCCCGCGGCGGTGGAACTTGGACGCGAGGGCGGGAAGGTACGAGCAAGAGCGTTGACCCCGGAACAGCGGTTGGCAATCGCCAGACAGGCGGTCGCTGCTCGTGAGGGAAGGCGCAAGACGTACCCCCCGACCTTTTCGACGGGGGGCTTTCTGTTCTGCCTGAACCTACTGTATTGTAGGGCTGACCGCTTCTTGTTCCATCGACGGTTTCGGGACAACATTCCAAACTTCCGTGACTTTCCGGCTGCGCTCGCCCTCTGCCAACGCTTCTACGTACTTCCATATTGCGTTGCTTGAGGGGCTATGCCCCATCTGTTTTTTGACGGTCGGGATGTCCATACCTGACAGGTAATACCGTCCCCAGCGGGATTACCCCGAATATCGAAGTGGGAAAATCTTTAGGAAGGTTTTAGGAAGCTCGTAACCGATTGATTCTAAAGAGCTGGCGGAGAGGGAGGGATTCGAACCCCCGGTACCCGTCAAGGTACGGCCGCTTTCGAGGCGGCTCGTTTCAACCGCTCACGCACCTCTCCGCATGAGGACTTGCGGCTATTCAGTTGTCGCTTTTCCAGTGTAACAAAAAGCGACCGTCCCAGTCCTTCACCTCCGGCGCGCCTGGCGCGTGCGCCGCGAACCAAGGCTCCACGCGGTCGTGAAAATCAGGTTCGAATCGAACGAGGCAACAGTATCTTATGGGGTGCTCTTACGCTGCCCACGTCCATGGTTCCTCGCTGATTGCTCGGCGCGTTTTTCCGCCCTCTGCTACACCACGAAATACTTTGCCGCGGGATGGTGCACGATGATGGCCGAGGTGCTCTGCTCCGGCTCGAGCAGAAAAGCCGAGGTCAGGCGCACGCCGATCGTCTCATCCGGATGCAGCAGCGCGAACAGTTTCGTCTGGTCTTCCAGATTCGGGCACGCGGGATAACCGAACGAATAGCGCGAGCCGCGATATTTCTGGTGGAACAGGTCGCGGATGTGTCGGCGATCGTCGCCGGCGATGCCCAGCTCTTCGCGAATCTGCTTGTGCAGCATATTCGGCCAGCGCCTCGGCGGTCTCCACGCTCAGCCCGTGCAGGTAGAGATACTTGGTGTACTCGCCGCTCTCAAACAGCTTCTGCGTCTCCACGCGAAGCCTTGGCGCCGATGGTGACCACGACATGCCGATCACATCCATGCGGCCGCTGGCTCGCGGCAGGAAATAATCGGAGATGCAAAGTCGGCGGCCTTCGCGCTGGCGGGGAAAGGTGAAGCGCACAATCTCGCGGAGATCGGACGGCGCGGCGCACCGGCCCGCAACTCGCCGCGGGGGTCGTCTGATAGACGATCACGATCGTTGCCTTCGCCCTGGCGCCGAAGTAGCCGTAGACGACCTCCGGCTCGAACCAGCCGGCGGCGATCACTTCCTCTTCCAGCTCCTGCAGGATCGGGCGGTATTTTTCTTCGACCAGCCGGCCATAATCCTCTTGCGAAGCCGTCTTGAGCTGCCACTGGTTCTTGAACAGCGCGGTTTCGTTGATGTACGGGAAATATTTCGCGCAGGTCGAAGTCGCGGCTTCAACACGCGCACGCCCCAGAACGGCGGCTGCGGAATGTTCGGCGCAGGCGGAATCTCGATGCTCGGAATCGCGGTCGCTCCCTCGCCGTGGACGCCGCCGCGCGGCGCGCGAACTCCTTCACCACGCGTCCCTCGGCAATGCGCTGTTCGCGCTCGCCGTCGGCCGAGCAGGTCTCCATCAAGTGCAGCCCGGCGAAGGCGTCGTCGGCATAAAAAACCGCCGCCGTATACTCGCGGCGCAGATCGTCCTCGACGTACTTGCGCGTCAGCGCAGCGCCGCCGCAGATCACCGGAAACTCCAGCTTCTGGTGGTGCAGGTCCTGGACGACGTACTTCATCTCCAGCGTCGACTTCACCAGCAAGCCGCTGAGCCCGATGGCGTCGGCCTCTGCTCCTGCGCGGCCTTGATGATCGCTGTCCGACGGCTGCTTGATGCCGAGGTTCACCACGCGATAGCCGTTGTTGCTGAGGATGATGTCCACCAGGTTCTTGCCGATGTCGTGGACGTCGCCCTTCACCGTCGCGAGAACGATGGTTCCCTTCTGCGAGCCCTCCTTCTTCTCCATCTTGGGCTCGAGGTAGGCGACCGCGGCCTTCATCACGACGGCCGAATCGAGCACCGACGGCAGCTGCATCTTGCGCGCGCCGAACAGGTCGCCGACGGTGCGCATGCCATCGAGCAGGATGTTGTTGATGAGGTCGAGCGGCGTGTAATTGACCAAGCGCCTCTTCCAGCATCTCCTCCAGTGCGCTTCTGCTCGCGCCGTCGCCAACCGCCTTTTCGCCGTTGATGATCGCCCACTTCAGCTTGTCTTCGACCGAGAGCGTGTCGACGTGCGCCGTGGTGCGTTCTCTCTTGCCCTTGCATCCCGGCGAAGTGCGCCATGTAGACCTGCAGCGGATCGCCGTTCGACCGGTCGTAGAAAATCAACTTGCGCGCGAGATCAACTTCCGCTTCAGGAATCTTGTATAACGGATAGATTTTGCTGTAGTTAACGATGGCCATGTCGAGGCCGTGATCGACCGCCTCGTGCATGAAGACGCTGTTCAGCATGCGCCGCGAATAGGCATTCAGCCCGAACGAAATGTTGCTGACGCCGAGGATGGTCTTCACCTCGGGCAGCTCCTGCTTGATCCGCCTGCACCGCCTTCAGCGTCTCGATGCCGGCGGTGCGGTAATCTTCCTGGCCGGTCGAGATGGGCAGGGTGAGCGCGTCGAAGATCAAATCGCAGCGGACGAATGCCGTACTTGTTCACCGCCAGTTCGAAGATGCGCTTGGCGATGGCGAGCTTCTTCTCGGCGGTCAGCGCCATGCCGTCTTCGTCGATGGTGAGGGCGATGACCGCCGCGCCGTAACGCTTGGCCATGGGCAGAACTTCGGCGGTGCGCTTCTCGCCGTCCTCCAGGTTGATGGAGTTGATGATGGCCTTGCCGGGAATGCGCTTCAGCGCCTCTTCGATCACGTCGGCTTCGGTCGAATCGACCGTGATCGGCGCGGGCACGCGCGTGGCGATCTTCTCCAGAATCGAGCTCATGTAGCCCTTCTCGTCCTCGCCCACGATGGCGCAGCACAGGTCGAGCATGTGCGAGCCTTCGTTCACCAGCTTCTTGGCCAGCGTGAGGATGCCGTCGTAGTCCTGCGCGCGGACCATGTTCCGGAAGTGCTCGACGCGCGTGGTGGTGTTCATCTCCTCGGCCACGATCAGCGGCTTGGGATCGAGATCGAGCGGCACCATGGAGTACGCGCTGGCGGCCGCGGCCATCGGCTTCACCTCGCGCTCCGCGGGCTCGAGATTCGCGCACGCATCGGCGACGGCCTTGATGTGCTCGGGCGTCGTGCCGCAGCATCCGCCGACGATGCGCACGCCGTACTCGGCGATGAATTGCTTGTGATAATCGGCCAGTTCCTGCGGGCTCAGAGCGTAAACCGCGCGTCCGCCGACGTTCTGCGGCAGTCCGGCGTTGGGCAGCACGGAGACGTGCTTGGAGCGAATTCACGCCGAGGTAGCGAACGGCGTCGTTCATCTCCTTGGGCCCGGTGGCGCAGTTCATGCCGATGGCGTCCACGTCGAACGACTTCCAGCGTGGTCAGCGCCGCGCCGATTTCGGTGCCCAGCAGCATCGTGCCGGTCGCTTCCAGCGTCACCTGCACCTGCACCGGAAGCCGCTTGCCGGTTTTCTTGCATCGCGTCGAAGAGCCGCACCAGTCCCGCTCTTGGCTTGCAGGATGTCCTGGCAGGTTTCGATCAGCAGCACATCAACGCCGCCTCGATCAGCGCCGATCTCTGCTCGGTGTAGGCGGCAGCCATGTCGTCGAAGCCGATGTGGCCGAGCGACGGCAGCTTGGTGGTCGGGCCCATCGAGCCGGCCACGAAGCGCTTGCGGCCGTAGAAAAGTCCGCCGCGACTTCGCGCGCCAGTTTGACGGCCGCGGCGTTGATCTCGGCAACCCGGTCCTGCAGTCCGTACTCGGCCAGCACGATGCGCGTAGCGCCGAAAGTATTGGTCTCGACGACGTCGCAACCCACTTTGAAAAACGCGGCATGAATGTCGCGGATGATGTCCGGACGGCTGAGCACCAGCATTTCATTGCAGCCTTCCTTGCCCCAGTAGTCGTCGGCAGTAGGATTGCGGAACTGAATATTGGTTCCCATGGCGCCGTCGTAGATGACGACGCGTTCATTCACCGCTCTGGAGAAAATCACCCATCAGTGCAGCCACCTGGAAAACCGGATTCTTTGTGTCTGCAAGGATACGGCAGGAACCGACCGGCCGCGCAACTGGGCAAAAGAAGAGGTCGGACTGAAGGAACCAGCGCGCCCTTGGGAATGACTAAGCAACGCATCAGCATTCGCTGCTTGTCTTCTTCCGTGCGATTGAACACCGCGTTTTGACCGATGTGCGCTGGCACCGGCGCCAGCAACTGCTCCTTGCGGTAGACAAGATTGGTGGCGTTCAACGTGGCCAACTCGAAGCCGTGGCCATGCGTGATGGCGTCGGTCGGACATGCCTCGACGCAGTATCCGCAGAAGATGCAGCGGTTGTAATCGATGTTGTAAACCTTGGCGTAGCGCTCGGCGCCGCTGATGCGGTTCTCCGCCGTGTTTTCGGCCGCTTCAATGTAAATGCAATTCGACGGGCAGGCGGCGGCGCAAAGGAAACAGGCGACGCACTTCTCCAGCCCATTTTCATCGCGCTGCAGAACGTGCATGCCGCGGAAGCGCTCCTGAAACATCGCTCCCCCTGAGCGGTCCGGGGCCGTCGGGATAGTTCTCAACCTGGTGGTCGGCTGAACATCTCCCGGAAAGTGACGCTCATGCCCTTGGCGATGGCAGCGATATCTCTCAGAATCCCCATGCCTTTCAGTATAAATCCCGGACGAATGCCGGAGCCAGTCCTGGCACTCCGCATCCGCCCGAACTGCCGCCCTACAACTTTACTCCGCGCAGCCTGAGCGCGTTGGAAATCACCGAGACAGAGCTCAGGCTCATGGCCGCTGCCGCCATAATCGGGCTCAGCAGCACGCCAAAGAACGGGTAGAGAATGCCCGCCGCGACCGGCACGCCCACCGAGTTGTAGATGAAGGCAAAGAACAGGTTTTGCCGAATATTCCGCATGACCGCTTTGCTTAGCCGGCGGGCGCGCACAATGCCGCCAAGGTCGCCGCCGATTATGGTCACTCCGGCCGACTGAATCGCCACGTCGGTTCCGGTCGCCATCGCGATTCCCACGTCCGCCTGCGCCAGGGCCGGTGCGTCATTAATGCCGTCCCCCGCCATCGCCACCGCTCTTCCCTGCTCCTGCTGCTCGCGCACCACCCGGTTCTTCTGCTCGGGCAGCACTTCGGCGTAGAACTCCGCCAGGCCGAGCTTGTTCGCAACCGCTTGCGCGGTGGTGCGATTGTCCCCGGTAATCATCGCCACGCGAATCCCGTCGCGCATGAGTTCGCGTATAGCCTCCGGCGAAGTTGGCTTGATGGCGTCGGCAATGCCCAGCAGACCCGCGAGTTTGCCGTCGACGGCGACGAAGGTCACGGTGTGGCCTTCGCGGCGCAACTGTTCGGCGGCGGAATCGAGCGCTGACGCCTCCACTCCATTTTCCGTCAACATGGCGGCGGTCCCGACCAGCACCCGGTGCCCGTCCACTTCGCCGGCCACGCCCTTGCCAGGGACACTCTGAAAGCCGGATTGCGGCCGCAGCGTCAAGGCGTTGGCCTTGGCGGCGTCGGTAATAGCGCGCGCCAGCGGATGCCCGCTGCCCGCCTCCAGACTGGCGGCCCACGCCACCACCTGCTCCTCGCTGAAATTGGCTGCCGCAACAACCGTCTCCAGCGAGGGCTTTCCCGTGGTGATGGTTCCGGTTTTGTCGATCAGCAGCGTGTTGATTTTTTCCAGCCGCTCCAGAGCTTCGGCGTTCTTGAACAAACATGCCGGCGCGAGCGCCCCGTCCGGCGCCCACCATGATCGCCATCGGCGTCGCCAGCCCGAGCGCGCACGGACAGGCGATGATCAGCACCGCTACGGCATTCACCAATGCGTACGCGAAACGCGGCTGCGGCCCCCAGATGAGCCACGCCAGAAACGTCAGCCCGGAGGCGGCGATCACGGCGGGAACAAACACCCCCGCAACCCGGTCGGCAAGCCGCTGGATGGGCGCGCGGCTGCGCTGCGCTTCTCCCACCATGCGAACGATCTGCGCCAGCACGGTTTCGCTGCCGACCCGTTCGGCCCGCATCAGCATGGTGCCCGTGCCGTTCACGGTTGCGCCTACCAGACGCGCTCCAGACATTTTTTCCACCGGCATCGGCTCGCCGGTCAGCATCGACTCATCGACCGTGCTCGCACCCTCCAGTACGACTCCGTCCACCGGAATTTTTTCCCCTGGACGCACCCGCAGCCGGTCGCCCACCCGCACCCGTTCCAGAGGAATATCGCGCTCGGCGCCACCGTCCTCGACGAGGCGCGTCATGCGCGGCGAAAGATCGAGCAGGGCGCGAATTGCGCTCCCGGTCTGTCCACGCGCACGCAATTCCAGCACCTGCCCCACCAGGACCAAAATGGTGATCGCCGCAGCCGCTTCGAAATAGACCGGCGGCTGCCCGTAGTCTCCGCGCAGCGAGGCCGGAAAGATTCCCGGCAAAAGCGTGGCGAGCACGCTGTATCCGTACGCGGACCCACGCCAATTCCGATCAGGGTGAACATGTTGGGACTGCGAAAGCGGAACGAGTTGCGCGCGCGCTCGAAAAAAGGCAGTCCGCACCAGACCACAATCGGGCTGGCCAGCGCCAACTCGATCCACGCCACCAGATCGGCCCTGACCGCGTGGGCCAGCGGCGTCGCCATGTGTGCCATGGCAATCGTCAACAGCGGCACGCCCAACCAGAGCGATACTTTCAACCGATGGCTCATGTCGCGGAGTTCCGGGTTTTCCGGCGCCGCGGCGGATACGCTGCGCGGCTCCAGCGCCATACCGCAGGTCGGACAGTCGCCCGCCTCGTCGCGCACCACTTCAGCGTGCATCGGGCAGACGTACTCCGTCTTGACCGTCGGAAGCTCGATCGTCTCCGGCTCCAGCGCCATGCCGCAGACCGGGCAAATGCCTGGGCCGGCTTGCCGCACCTCGGGATCCATCGGGCAGGTATAAATTCCCGGTGGAGCAACCGCTGGCTTGGTCGCCGTGGAAGTTGCGCTCTCAGCCGGTTTATCAGGCGCAGGGGTAGCGAGGGCGGCAGCCGGAGCAGCCGCTTTGGCGGCGGGCGCGATTCCGCCTAGCTGCACCATGCCGCTCATTCCACCGGGCTTATAGGCGGGGTCCAGATACTTCTCCGGATCAGCCATAAACCTCTCACGGCAGCGCGGGTTGCAGAAAAAATACGTATTCCCTTTATGCGCGTGGCTGCCGCCGCGAGCCGTGGCGGGGTCTACCATCATCCCGCATACCGGGTCTTTGCGGCGGGATTCACCAGCCTGAACGTTGTTCACTCACTCTCCCTGTCCGCGTTCGCCCGAGGGGCCTTAGCGCGTCTCTTGCTATATATTAAGACGTAAGTTGACGCACGAGGGGTTCTGCCATGCCCTTCGACCGCACAAAGGACAGCCGCCCATGACCTCTGTGGATGTTTGCTTCCGTTACGGGATGATGCCGACCGAGTCAACGATGCGGGCCTTGGACTACGTCCGCGAAGTATACGGCGTCCGGGGAATCCGCTTCAACGAAGCGGCGCGAACGGTTCGCGTGGAGTACGACGCCACCCGCTTGAACGAGGCTACGATTGCCGCTTTGCTGCGCCAAACCGGGCTGGAGATTGCCGGGAAAGTTGCGCTTAGCTGAGTGCCGCGGCTTCGGATTTTGACTGGCGGCCACAATCCCCGCAAAAAATTAAGGACTGCCGGGAGTCTCTGGCTGAGCGCTCCCGCAATCCTTCCTACAGCTTGTTTCAAAAACAGAGCTTTGAAGGGGCATGGCTTTAGCCATGCCGTTCAGAGCCCCAACAGAAATGCGGGCTTTAGCCCCTGAGGGCACACGCCTGCCGGCAAAACTCGTGCGCCGATTTCGGCAGGTAAATTTAACTGACGGAGATGTACTCTTCTTTTGCCACTCCGCACACCAGGCAGCGCAGGAAATTGAGACTCTCCACCGTATAACCGCACACCTTGCACACAAAATACTGCTTGGCGCCGCCCTTCAAAGTCTGCAGCTTGTTCAGTGCTCCCGTATAGAGACGCGCGTGTTCGACTTCGGTCTTGATGGCGAAGTTGAAAGTGCGCAGGGCGTCGGAATTCTTCGCCGCTTTGGCCTCGGCGATGAATTCCGGATACATCGTCTCAAACTCGCAGGTTTCGCCGGCGATGGCAGCTTTCAGGTTTTCCTGGGTGGACTCGACTTCCGGAGCCTGTATGTCAGCCTTGGGCTCGGCGCCAAGCATGCGGATCACTGCGGCGTGATTGTCGGCGTGAATCTCTTCCGCCTTGGAGGCGGCGCGGAACAGGCTGGCGACTGGCCCATAGCCTTCGGCATCGGCTTTCTTGGCGAACGCAAGATACTTGTTGCTTGCGTTGCTCTCGCCGTTGAAGGCGGCTTGCAGGTTTTCAAGCGTGCGCGAGCTGCCCGTTTCCCCGGTTTTTGCTCCCACAACGGCGGCCGCCGGCAGCAGCATCGAAAGTATCGTTCCAAGCGTCGAAATCATCTGAGAAGCTCCTTTCAGAACCCTTTCGAGTGTCCATGCTCCACCACGCCACGCACAGTGACCCGCGTCGCAACCGTGTGTGATCCGTCGATCCGGGTCCGCCATCCCCTGGTGCGCGCGCCGGAGTGAAAAATGCAAAGGGCGCATTCGCATGCGCCCCTCTGGATCATCGATTCGAATCATTCCGAAATGCGCGACCGTCTACTTACCAGCCCCGCGTTTGCAGCATATCGCCTTCAGCGATCGCTGAAATCGCCAACCCTTTCATCGAGCCCTTAACCTGCTCGCTTACTTCGGCCAGCACTTTGGCATCGTTGTAGTGCGTGGTGGCGATCACGATCGCCTTGGCCCGGCTCTCAGCCTCTTCGCGTTGGGCGCGATCCTTCATGTCGAGCGGGGTCGAGCCGTCCTTCATGAAGATGCCGCTGCCGACAAAGATGGCTTCGGCGCCAAGCTGCATCATCAGAGAAGCATCTGCCGGGGTGGCGATGCCGCCCGCGGAAAAGTTCGGCACCGGCAGTTTGCCGGCCTTGGCTACCATGCGGACCAATTCGTAAGGAGCCTGGTGGTTCTTGGCCGCGGCGAACAACTCCTGCTCGCTCATCACCGTCAACTGCTTCATCTCTTTCATGATCTGCCGCATGTGCTTGACGGCGTGGACGACATCGCCGGTGCCTGCTTCGCCCTTGGTGCGGATCATGGCTGCGCCTTCGGCGATTCGCCGCAGGGCTTCACCCAGGTTGCGCGCACCGCATACAAACGGGGTGGTAAAGGCGTGCTTATCCACGTGATGCTCTTCGTCCGCCGGGGTAAGCACTTCGGACTCATCGATATAATCGACGCCCAGCTCCTGCAGAATTTGCGCCTCGGCGAAGTGGCCGATGCGGCACTTGGCCATGACTGGAATGTCCACCACGGCCATAATTCCCTTGATCATCAGCGGCGAAGCCATGCGCGCCACGCCACCCTCGGCGCGAATCATGGCGGGTACGCGCTCCAGTGCCATCACCGACGTTGCCCCGGCTTTTTCGGCAACCTCGGCCTGCTCCGGGCTCATCACGTCCATGATCACGCCGCCCTTCAGCATCTCGGCTAAGCCGGTCTTCAGCCGCAGACCGTAGTTCCCATTATTTTCCGACATAAGACTCATCTCCCAATAATCAAACTTTCCCTGCCGGGCCCGCCCCAATACGCACTCTACAAGGCGCTGCGGCCCCTGCTTCCGCTGGCGGCGACTCCAAGCTGGCGGCAGAAACGAGCGGAAACCCGGCCTCGGCTGGAACACTCTATTGTAGCGCGAACTGCGGTTCGCTTGCGGGGCTCTGGCAAGGCGGAACCGTGCCATTTCCATCGGGCGGTGGAAGCGATCATAAATCCTTCCACCGGCGCCGCGATTTGGGATACACTGTCCCGATTTCACCATGACAATAACCTGCCAGGAGCAAACGCCAATGGAAGCACAGATTCCGATTCGACGGATAGCAGTGGTGGGGACCGGGGTCGTTGGGGCCAGTTGGGCGGCGTTTTTTCTGAGCCGCGGGCTTGAAGTAAGTGCAACCGATCCGGCTCCAGAAGCCGAATCCGCGCTGCGGGCTTTTGTCGATCGCGCCTGGCCGGCGCTGGAGGTCTTGGGACTCTCACCCGGGGCCACGCGCAATCGCTTGTGTTTTTCCGCCGATCTTGAAAAGACCCTCGCCGGGGCACAGTTTGTTCAGGAAAGTGCTCCCGAAAGCCTGGACCTCAAAATCGATCTATTTGCCCGGATGGATGCCGTTCTGCCACCCACCGTGGTGATCGCTTCCAGTTCGTCAGGGTTGAAAATCAGCTCCATAGAATCCCACTGCAAGCATCCGGAGCGCTGCGTTATTGGCCACCCGTTCAACCCGCCGCACCTGATTCCGCTGGTCGAAGTGGTTGGTGGATCAAAGACTTTCGCCGAAAACATCGAGCGGACATTGAAGTTTTACGCTGCCCTGGGAAAGCACCCGATCCACATCCGCAAAGAAGTTCCCGGACACGCCGCCAACCGGCTTCAGGCGGCGCTCTGGCGCGAGGCTATCCACCTGGTAGCGGAAGGCGTGCTGAGCGTTGCCGACGTGGACGCGGCGGTCTGCTGGGGACCGGGGCTTCGCTGGGGCGTCATGGGGCCGAATCTTTTGTTTCATCTGGGAGGTGGGCAGGGCGGTCTGCAACATTTTCTGGACCATCTCGCGGGCCCGTTGGCGACCTGGTGGGCGGATCTGGGCAGCCCCGCGCTGACGCCGGAGATCCGGACAAAGTTGATCGCCGGAGTGTTGGAGGAAGCCGCCGGCCGCTCGATCGAGCAGCTCGAAGAAGAGCGCAATCGGGCACTTCTCGGCCTGTTGGCAATTCGTGAGGCGGGCAGACACGACTGAGCGAAGAACCCGGCCCGCTGTCGGCGAACGCCGAGTTCGCGCCCTGCTCCGGGCAATGCGGTTGGGGCGTAAGCTTGGGTTGGGGCCTTATCTTCCGCCCCAGCTATCGCCCTGCCCTATTTGTCGGCTGAACATCTTTTGCGGATCGATGGCAATGAAAGTTCCTTGGCTTCGCGCCAGAATCTCGCCTTCCGGGTTGCGCAGTTCAGCCACGTTGACGTGAACCCGTCCCTTTATGCTGCGCTGCCATCCTTCGGCAATCAGCGGCTTGCCCAGGGGCACCAGCTTTCGATACTCGATCGTCATCTGTTTGGTGACCGCCGTTACCGGGGTGATGCGGTTCGCCTTGCCCATGGCCTCGTCGAGAATGGTGGCAATAATGCCGCCATGCGCGTGCCCCGGTGGGCCGGTATGGCGCCGCGAAAGTTTGAAGCGGCAGACGAAAGACTTGCGCTCCTCGTCAAAAGCAAATTTCAGGCCTAATCCCTCCGGATTGTCAGTGCCGCAGCCGAAGCAGTAATTTCGCTTGGCCTTACCCTGTGTCGTGTCGCCGCCAGCCGGCACGCTGCTTTGCTCATCCCTCATTTTTTTCGTAGCCATCTCCCAACCGCACAAGCCGATCAATGCTAATTTAGGAACCCGAACCAGAATACAGCACGTGGATTTCGCGCCGCTCAGGTCCTCGGAGTGGGTAATCTCCAAATTTCTCAACCTCTCCGCCCAAACGTGCATCGTATGGCAATGGCCTCTCAGCTCTTACGAACCAAAACTACAAGGCCGTCGATCGGAGGTAATGGACGTACGCCTTTTCCGCCGGAGCCTTTTGGCGGTGGTGGTGGAGGCGGCCGCGGAGACGGCGATCACGTTCCGAATCCCAACGAGCGGTTGCGGCGTTACCGCTTAGGACTCGGTTTGGCCGTGGCGTCGATCTCCATGCTATTCCTTGCTTTCACCACGCTTTTTCTGGCGCGGCGAACCGCCGGCAAGTTCGATCCCATCGCCGGCAAATTCGTCACTGACTGGGTTCCGGTGCACCTGCCCTCAAAGTTGCTGCTGATCAATACAGGCATCCTGCTGCTAAGCTGCCTCACCATCGAAGTTGCCCGCCGGGCCGCCTCGATTGAGATGATTCTGGTTCCGGCCACCAGTTTGCCCGGCATCAAGCGCACGCCCGAACATTCGATCGCCTGGGTGCGTCTGACCGCCGCCCTGGGAACATTGTTTCTCGCCGGGCAATGGATGGCGTGGCATATTCTGCACAGCGAGGGCGCTTTTCTCAGCAGCGGTCCCGCCAGCAGCTTTACCTTCCTGCTAACCGGGGCGCACGCCGTGCATTTGGTAGCGGGCTTGCTTGTGCTGCTCTATGCAGGCTTCAACCGCCGGCAGCGACGTTCGCTCGAAAGCCGCCGCATCGTCGTGGACGTCGCCGCCTGGTATTGGCACTTCATGGGTCTGCTCTGGCTCTACCTGCTTGCCCTGCTGTGGTTCCTCAAATAGTCCATACGCGGCGAGACCGAGGCAGGTGAATTTAGCCGACTACCGGGCGGCCTCTTCATCGGAACTCTCTGCGCGATTTATAATCTAATATTCCGACTCCTTGGCTGACCGCGTCTGTGAACCCACGGCATGCGTTCGGGGTTGACTTCGCCGGCAGCAACCGGGACCGGCGGTCCAGGCATGTCCAACGAATCGATCATCGTGCGCGGGGCTCGGGTTCACAATCTCAAGAACATTGACTTTGAAATCCCGCACAACTGCTTGACCGTGGTGACCGGGGTCTCGGGCTCCGGCAAATCTTCGCTCGCCTTCGACACCATTTACGCCGAAGGCCAGCGCCGCTATGTGGAATCGCTTTCGGCCTATGCCCGGCAGTTCCTGGAGCGCATCGAAAAGCCCGACGCGGATCTGATCGACGGCATCGCGCCGGCGGTCGCCATCCGCCAGAAGAACCAGACCCGCAACCCGCGTTCCACGGTGGCCACGGCAACCGAGATCTACGACTATCTGCGCCTGCTCTTCGCCCGCATCGGCCGCACCTATTGCCCGCAGTGCGGCCGGCAGGTGAAGAAAGACACGGTCGACGAAGTTGCCGCCGCCATGCTTGCCCTGGAAGCGAGGCACGCGGCTCAATGTGCTGTTTCCGTTGCAACCCGCGCCGGCCCCGAGCCGGAGCCGGAAAAGAAGCCTCGCGGCCGCGCGCGAAAAGCAACCGGCGGCACCGGCGGTCGAGCGACTGCTTCGCGAGCGCCTGTTTGAGCTGCGCAAGCGCGGCTTTAACCGCCTTTTTCAGAACGGGCGAGATCTTCGAGTTCTCCACTCCCGAGTCGCTGCTGGACTTGAATTTCGACGCAGCCGGTGTTCCTGCTGCTCGACCGCATTGTGCTCGACGCCGACATCCGCGCCCGCGTCGTGGATGCGGTGGAGAGCGGCTACCGCGAAGCCGGAGAAGTGATCTTCGAAACCGCGCCGCGCGACGGCGGCGAACCGCCGAGCGCTGGCGCTTCTCGCAACGCTTCGAGTGCAAAGCCTGCAATCTCAAATACGAGGAGCCCGAGCCGCGCCTGTTTTCCTTCAACAATCCCGTTCGGCGCCTGCCCGCGCTGCCAGGGCTTCGGCAACACCATCGACTTCGATATGGACCTGGTTATCCCTGACCCATCCAAGACGCTGGCCGAAGGCGCCATCGAGCCCTGGACCAAGCCCAAGTACAAGCCGCTGGCGACCGAGATGAAGCGCTACGCGCGCCAGGCGCGAATTCCGCTGGATGTTCCCTGGAGCGACCTGGACCAGGAGCACCGGCGGCTCGATCATGGAAGGCGACGGCAAGTGGTTCTGGCGTGCGCGGCTTCTTCGAGCATCTGGAGCGCAAGAAATACAAGCTGCACGTGCGCGTCTTTCTGAGCCGGTATCGCGGCTATTCCCTCTGCGGCGCCTGCGGCGGCGCCCGGCTGCGCACTGAGGCGCGGCTGGTGAAGATCGCGGGCAAGGATATCTGCCAGGTCTGCGCCATGACCGTCGAGCAGGCGGCGCTGTTTTTCTGGGGTCTTACGCTGTCGCCGAATGGAGAACGAAATCGCCGGCAAACTGCTGGAGGAGATTCGCGACCGCCTGCGCTTTCTGAACGAAGTCGGACTGGAATACCTGACGCTTGACCGCCTCTCCTCGACGCTTTCCGGAGGCGAAGCGCAGCGCATTCAACTGGCAACCTCGCTCGGCTCGCGCCTGGTGGGGACGCTCTACGTGCTCGACGAGCCTTCCATCGGGCTGCACAGCCGCGATACCGCCCGCCTGATCCACATTCTGAAGAGCCTGCGCGACCTCGGCAACACGATCCTGGTGGTGGAGCACGACGCCGGAGGTCATGCGCAGCGCCGACCACATTCTCGACCTTGGCCCCGGCGCGGGAGAGCACGGCGGAAATCTGGTGGCCGAGGGAACCTACGAGGAGATCCGCGCCGAATCCATGCTTCGCTCACCGGGCGATATCCTGAACGGAGATCTGCAGATTCAGGTGCCGCAAACCCGGCGGCAGCCGGGACGATTGCAACTCAGATTCTGCGGCGCGCATCGGCACACAATCTGAAGGACTTCGACCTCACCATTCCGCTGGGCATGATGGTCGCCGTCACCGGCGTCTCCGGCTCGGGAAAATCCACCCTGGTTCACGATGTCTCTACAACGCGCCTGTGCCGCAGCCAGAAGCGCCAATCCAGCGGGCACGGTGTTCGCGAGGGCTCGTACACGCGGACTCGAAGGCGAGCAGTTGCTCGATGAAGTCCTACTGGTCGACCAGTCGCCGATCGGGCGCACTCCGCGCTCCAATCCGGTGACCTACATCAAGGCCTTCGACGCCATTCGCGAGCTGTTCGCTTCGCTTGCCGAAGCCCAGAAGCACGGCTACACCGCCGGACATTTTTCCTTCAACATCCCCGGCGGGCGCTGCGAAAACTGCCAGGGAGACGGCACGGTCACGGTCGAGATGCAGTTCCTGGCCGACGTCGAACTGCTCTGCGAGGAGTGCAAAGGCACGCGCTATAAGCCGGAGATTCTCGCGGTTCACTATCATGGCCGCAGCATCCACGACGTGCTCAATATGACGGTGAAGGAAGCGCTGCACTTCTTCTCCGGCATCCAGAAGATCGTCGATAAACTTAAAGTATTGGATGAAGTTGGGCTGGGCTATCTGCGGCTGGGCCAGAGCGCCACCACGCTGAGCGGCGGCGAGGCCCAGCGCATGAAGCTGGCGGCGCACCTTCAGCCGCACGTCCTGCAACCGCCCCAAACCGGCTGACGGAGCGCGACGCCGGCTTCCGCGCGTGCTCTACATTTTTGACGAGCCGACCACCGGCCTGCACTTTGATGACATCAGCAAACTGCTGCTCGCTTTCCGCCGCCTCATTGACGCCGGCGGCTCTATCCTCGTCATCGAGCACAATCTGGACGTGATCAAAGTTGCCGATTGGGTGATTGACCTTGGACCGGAGGGCGGCGACCGGGGCGGCCAGGTGGTCGCCGTCGGACCTCCGGAGAAAATCGCGCAGAGTCCGAAGTCCTACACCGGACAGTGGCTGGCACGGGTACTTCCTGCCCGTGAATTAAGCGTGTCCTGACCTGTTGGGCGGTGCTCCTGCCCATTTTGCCCGCCACTCAGGCAGCACCCCGCGCCAAGGCTGAGTCCAAGCCTTGTGAAGAAAGCGGATGGGCTTGCCCGGTTGCCATGAAAGCCCGGTGCTGACAATTTCGCAACATGACAGGCAACTATGTACCGACATCGCCGCCCTCGAAAAACTGCGCTCCCAATTGCTCTCCAGCATCTTCAACCTCAAAGCGGCGTCAGAATGAAATGGCTGTTCCGCTGGCGCTCATGCCTGCCGTGGGGCTTACTTCTTACCTGGCAAAAGGGGCCGCACACCGCTGGAGAACCCGCGCTTCAATTTCCGCTTCTAAAAGGCAGCGTAAGAGAGCCGCTCAATTGGCGGCCCGTAGGCTGGTAAACGCGTGATCCGAACCAGAATCATTCAGACTGCGGCCGAACTGGAAAGTGTGCGCGACCGGTGGGAGCAACTCGCCCGCGAGGCCACGATCTTCCAGAGCTTTGCCTGGAACCGGCTGGCCGCCTCGTGCTTCTCCCGGCGGGAGCGGCCATACGTCATCTGCTGCGAATCCGATTCAGGGGCGGCGATCATCCCCGCCGTCATTCGCCGCGATGGCACGACCGGCCTTATGGGTAAACGGCTGTTCGACTACCGGGATATTTTGTATGCCGGCGATGAAGCGGTGCTGCCGCAGGCATGGCGGCGGCTTTGCGATCTGAATCGCCCTTTCCAGCTGACAGCTTTGCGCGGCGAGCGCAGCCGGTGGCTCTGGCGGGAAGCGCAGCCACGGCCTTTCGCGCATGCCCCCTGCGTGCGTCTAAATGATTTACCCGGGATGATGGCCGCCGATGGCGTTCTGCCGACTTCCTCTCGTGATCGGTTCCTGGCCATGCATGCCCGCCTCGGAAGGCACACCGCGCGCATGGTTAAGCAGGCAATAGCGTTCCGCCAGCGCGCTGGCAGCGAACGGGAGCTGGTCCGATTCATTTTCGAAGCCAAGGGCAGGCAGGCGACGCCGTTGACAAACCTGTTTCAGGACCGCATGCGACAGGCATTTATGGTGCAAATCGCCGCCCAAAAAGAGTCGCGCTGCGAAGTGTACACCTATGAGACGACGAGCAAACTGGTGGCGGCGCTGGTTGCCTTCCGGGACGATGCCGTGCGCCACTGTTACACCATTTATTACAACTCTCGGTGGTCTGGTTTTTCACCTGGGCAGCTTCTGCTGTTTGAGGTGGCCGCGCGTTCGTTGGCGGAGGGTCTGAACTGTGATTTCATGACCGGAGAATATCCCTACAAGAACAGACTGGCAACCTCGCGAGTGCCATTGTTTACCGTGGAAGCCGGCGCCGAAGCCCTGCCGGCGATTTTCCCGTTTGCCGAGGTGGACGCCGCGGCCAAAAGCAAGCGGGACGGCAGCAGACCGGCGGCCTGAGCGACCCTGTCGCTTCGAGCGAGCGGCGCTTTGTGGGGCATCACCCGCTTGACACCCACGAAAACGCCCCGACCGGCGTTAACATCGCCCCAGTCGAAGGTCGCAGGCAACCAAACCCTGGCGAATTGGCTTCTTTATATGTGGTTACGGATTTGCGGTGTGAGCTTTGGAGCACGTAAAGGGGCCGGCCGCGCTGTTCAAACTGGATCACCAAGCAATGTTTCGGCCGGGCAGGAAAAAGCCGGCATGCGTTGGGGCCCATGGAATCAATTACGACAGCAGCGCAAAACCGAGTTATCCTGCCAGTATCTCAGGTCGGGGGCTCCAAGAAACGAACCTTGACACAGGCGAAAAAAATCCTAGCTTCCGGGATTTCAGAGTCGGAAGCGATTGAGCGCGCAAAGCAGGGGGACGGCGAGTGTTTCGAGGTGCTTTACGGATTCCATAAGCGCCGCGTCTATTCCCTTTGTTTGCGCATGACCGGCAATACGGCCGAGGCAGAAGACTTGACCCAGGAAGCTTTCCTGCAGCTCTATCGCAAGATCGCGACCTTTCGCGGTGAGTCGGCTTTTTCGACCTGGTTGCACCGCCTTGCCGTCAATGTCGTACTGATGCAGCTCCGCAAGAAGGGATTGCCGGAGGTCTCGCTGCAAGAGACGCTGGAGCCGCAGGAAGAGGACGGGCCCAGAAGAGATATCGGCGCGCGCGATAACGTGCTCGCCGGCTCGATTGACCGGGTGAATCTGGAGCGCGCCATTGAAAGCCTTCCCCGGGTTATCGAATCATTTTTGTGCTGCACGATATTGAAGGTTATGAGCATAATGAGATCGCCGAGATGATGGGTTGCTCGATCGGCAACAGTAAGTCTCAGCTTCATAAAGCGCGAATGAAACTGCGCGATCTCCTTCGGATCAGCAGAGTCGAAAAGGCCTTAAGGCACTGAGGAAAGACCGGTGAGTTTCACGGCAGAGTGCGAAGTAGCGCTTGGCATCGGGGAGAAAAAATGACTTGTGCGGAATTCCAGGACGTCCTGCCGTTTATTATCGAGACGGGCGGAAACGTCACCGAAGAAGAGCATTTGAAAACCTGCAAGGTTTGCAGCGACCTGGTTGCCGACCTTCTCTACATTGCCGAGCAGGCCAAGCTGCTGGTTCCCATGGAGGAGCCGAGCCCCCGGGTGTGGGACGGCATTCAGAAGTCGCTGCGGCAGGAAGGTCTGGCCAAACCGGCTCGGACGCGGAAAAACACGCTGGGCTTTCACGCCGTGCTTTGGATTTTAGCCTTCAGCGCGCTGGTGCGGTTCGTTAGCTAAGCCGTATCTTCGTCCGCCTGCCTCGTCCCTAGCCACTGGGCAAAGTAATCTGAGCGGTCCTTCATCGGAATGTAGCAGGCGGCAGCATCCCCGTCGCCCGCTTTCCTCGCCCGCGTTCCTTGCGCATCTTTCCTCGTGCTAAAATCAGGGCACTTCACTCCCCGTTGGAAGCGGTCGTGTTGCGATCAGCCGGGGGATAGTTCTGATTTGTGTCTGAGCAACCGATGACAAGCCCGGTCGAGGTCGGTCCCATACTCCTGGTGGGGTTCATGGGTGCCGGCAAGTCCAGTGTCGGTGCGCTGCTGGCGCGCGAGCTGGGATGGAATTTCATCGATCTGGATGCTTTCCTGGAGCATCGCTCCGGGCAGTCGATAGCGGCTATCTTCAGCGCGCTAGGGGAGCAGCGATTTCGCCAGCTCGAGTCCGAAGCGCTGGATCAAGTGCTCGCCAACGACACGAAGCGCCAGGTGATCGCTCTCGGCGGCGGTACCTACGCACAAGCTGAAAATCGCGACCGGATCGCCCGCAGCGGCGCCCTGGTCGTATCGCTCGATGTCGAGCTGGAAGAGGCACGGCGAAGAGTGCGGCGCTGCGCCGGCGAGCGTCCGCTGGCCGCCAATCGGGAGGCGTTCGCGAAACTCTATGAGGAGCGCCGGCCGGTTTACCAGCTTGCCCACTTCCGCATGGATACGAGCCATAAGCCCATTACCTCAATAGCAAAGGAGTTGGCCGCATGGGTCAGAGAACAAGAGCGGCAATAAGATGGTCGAGCCTGAGTCTGCTGGCGCTGCTACTGGCTGCGCCTTCCCTGGTTCGGGCCCGCTCGAAGCCGTTGCCAAACGCGACGGCCGTCGATTCCGGCACTTTCAGTATCCTGATCGACGGACGCAAGGTGGGAACCGAGACCTTTTCGATCACGCAATCGCCCACCGCGAGCGTCGCTTCGTCGGAAATCAAGATCGAGGACGGCAGCACCAAGGCGCGGCAGACCAGCGAGCTTCGGCTTAGCTCCCGGGGCGAGTTGCAGCACTATGAATGGCACGAACTCAGTCCCGAGAAAAGCGAAATCATAGTCGAGCCGCAAGACGAGTTCCTGGTCGAGCACATCACCAACGAAAACGATAAGAAGTTCGAACATCCGTTCCTGGTGCCGCCCACGACCATGGTGCTCGACGATTTCTTTTTTTCGCACTGGGAAATTCTCACCTGGCGTTACCTGGCGTCCATCTGCAAGCCCGTGAACGGCGTCAATCAGTGCGCTCCGCAGAAGTCGCAGTTCGGCGCGATTGTTCCCCGCCAGCACGCCTCAATCGCTGTCTGGATCGAATACCTCGGTCGCGACCGCGTACCGGTTCACGGCAGCGAAACAGAGCTTAGTCATTACCGGGTCACTTCGGAAGGAGCCGCCGATTGGGATCTCTGGATGGACAGCAATCAGAAGCTGGTGCGCATTCTGATTCCCGCGACCAAAACCGAGGTGGTTCGAGACTGAGCCGGATCGTCCTGCTCCCCACCTCGATGGTTATCGGGCCGGCGACGCTGGCTCGGCGGAATCTGCCTCGGCCCAAATTGTTCTATAATTTCCGGTCGCATTGATACTCTTGGTCGAGGTCATCCTATGACTACATCCCCGGTTTCATCCGTAGCACCACAATCCCTGCTTGCCCTCACCGAAGACGAACAGTTGTTCCGCGACAGCGTGCGACAGTTCGCCGAGGAGGCGGTTCGTCCGCTGGTCAGAGAAATGGACGAAAAAGGAGTCTTCGAACATTCGCTGATCGAGCAGTTCTTTCAAGCTCGGGCTGATGGGGATTGAAATTCCCGAGCAGTACGGCGGAAGCGGCGCCAGTTTTTTTGAAGCGATTCTGGCGGTTGAGGAACTGTCGCGCGTCGATCCCTCCGCCGCCGTGGTCGTCGATGTGCAGAACACGCTGGTGAACAATGCCATCATCCGCTGGGCCAACGAAGAGCAGAAGAAAAAATATTTACCGAAGATGGCTAGCGAGTGGGTGGGTGCCTATGCTTTGAGCGAGGCTGGATCGGGGTCCGACGCCTTCGCTTTGCAGTGCCGGGCCCAGGACAAAGGCGACCACTGGCTCCTCAACGGGCAGAAGATGTGGATCACCAACGGCAAGGAAGCCGAGCTGTTTATTCTGCTGACCACGGTCGATCCGGCGGCCGGTTATCGCGGGATTACTGCGTTCCTCGTGGAAAAAGGCTTCCCGGGCTTTGCCGTGGGCAAGAAGGAGGACAAGCTCGGTATCCGCGCATCTTCCACCTGCGAACTGATTCTGGAAGATTGCAAGGTGCCCAAGGAAAACCTGCTCGGCGAGGTCGGCAAAGGCTACAAGATCGCCATTGAAACCCTGAACGAAGGACGCATCGGGATCGGCGCGCAGATGCTGGGTCTGGCGCAGGGCGCCTTGGATGTCGCCGTCAAGTACGCGCAGGAGCGCAAGCAGTTCGGCCAACCGCTGGCGAGCTTCCAGGGCATTCAGTTCCAACTGGCGCAGATGGCAACCGAGGTCATGGCGATGCGCATGATGGTTTACAACGTCGCCAGGATGAAAGACGCCGGCATGAATTTTTTGAAGGAAGCGGCGATGACTAAGCTGTACAGTGCGCAGGTAGCCGAGCGCGTGGCCTCTCTGGCCGTGGAAATCCTCGGCGGCTACGGCTTCACGAAAGATTATCCGGCGGAGAAGTTCTTCCGCGATTCGAAGATCGGCAGCATCTACGAGGGAACTTCCAATATGCAGTTGGCCACCATCGCCAAGCTGGTGCTGGGCGGCAAGTAGGTAATGGGCCGATTGGGCGCGGCAGCGGATAGCAATCAAGGTCCCCGCGATTCGTGGGGACCTTTTTCATGTGCGGCGACGCCCGCGGCTAGAGCAGCCTTGAGGCTAAAGGTTCGGGTTGCGATGCAAGATACTCGGCGGCAAAATCTCAAGTACGGTAAAATTGGTGCTACTACGGGAGCGTAGCTCAGGTGGATAGAGCATCTGCCTTCTAAGCAGAGGGTCGCTGGTTCGAGTCCAGCCGCTCCTACCATTTTCCTCAATCGGTTAGCGCCCCCTTACTTCGCGGGCCGCCAAAGACCGGGGGAAATACCAAGGACCGCTTCAAAATTGAAGTTCTGAGCAGGGGCCGCACTGATGGCTTCCACTGCTCCCCGTATCTCTCCAATTCCAAACTGACCATACCGCGCTGCCATCGTGCCAGCGGACCATCCAACAACCTTCGCCTCAAGCGGCAGAGGAACGCGTGGGGGCAATCATGCGGGTAACGGCGCCTTTGCGCGTCCTGTTACTGCCCTGAGATGTTGTTCACAAATGGCTGTGACGGAGGTCACGAACGGGGTGGTCAAAGCTGTGGCCTAATGAAAGAACAGCGTCGAAACTGCTTATCAGTCACGCGGCCGAAAGCCGCAACACCAGCGCTGTTCAGGGGTACGCATGACTGTTCTGCTCTATGTCGTCGTGTACGCATGCTTTCTGATCTTTGCCATAGCCTGTATCTACCGTGCTCTTAGCTACGCCAAGCTCCCGCTGCACTTGCGTTGGGAGATTTATCCTGTCCCCCACGAAGCGCCGGAGCGGGTGCCCCACGGAGGTTCGTATTTCGAAAGCTCGAACTGGTGGACGGAAAAGCGCACCTACAACCTTGCCGGCGAATTAGCGGCCATGGTTCCGGAGATGCTGTTCTTGAAGGGTCTCTGGGAATTCAACCGGCGCCTCTGGCGGGTCTCGTTTTTGTTTCATTTCGGCCTGTATTTGCTGATCGCGACGATTGCGATGGTGTTTGCCGCCGCGGTATTGTCGCTGCTGTCGTTGACCGGCGTCGCGCTGGCGGTCGGCATCGTCTACCAAGTCACGGCGGCGATCGGATCTCTGCTGGCCATCGTGGGAGCACTGGGTCTGCTGGTGCGGCGAATCAGCGACAAGCAATTGCGCAACTACACCAACCCTGCGGATATCTTCAACCTGCTCTTCTTTATGACGACGCTGCTGGTGTTGGTGGCAGGTTACGTCACCCGCCCGGAATGGCTGAACGTGCAGGATATCGCGCGCGGCCTGCTGACGTGGAATACGTCGGTAGCCATACCGCCGGTGTTTGGGGTGGGGCTCTTGCTGGCGGCGGTTCTGATCGCCTACATTCCCCTGACCCACATGTCGCACTTTATTGCCAAATACTTCACCTACCACAATGTTCGCTGGGACGATACTCCCAACATGAGGGGAAGCGCCATCGAGGCCAAGATCGCTCAATGCCTGACCTATCGCCCAACCTGGAGCGCAGCCCACGTCGGTGCTGACGGGAAGAAGAACTGGGTGGATATTGCCACCACCAACCCCAATGTGCCCCCGGCCGCCGCAGCAGGCAAAGGGCAGGAGGTGACCAAGTGAGCCGATTCGTTGATGTTCGGGATGTGTCGCGCAGAGACGGAGGGCCTTTAACCCACGTCAACAACCAAGACCTGATGCCGCTTCCGGCGCCCTTCGATTCGCCGGACAAAGACCAGCCATTTGCGCCGCTCTCGGCGGGGACCAAAAAGAACTGCGAGTGCGGGTTGGACGACACTTGTGCGCTCAACATCCCTCAGCCCAAAACCCCGGAGGAAGAAGCAGAACTGGTTCGCAAGTTTTTGTCCGGCCTGGAAAAGCTGTTCAGCGTCGAGAACAACTGGACCCTGCTGCAGCCCCTGGTTCTGACCATGGAGCACTGCGCCAAGTGCCAGACGTGTTCCGACGCATGCCATATTTACGAAGCCAGCGGCCAGAACGAGTTGTACCGGCCGACGTTCCGCACGGAGATCCTGCGGCGCGCCTACTTTAAACACGTGAAAAAAGGCGGGCTGATTTCGCAATGGCAGCACGGCGACATCAAGATCAACTGGCCCATGGTGGCCCGGCTGGCCGAATTGGCTCATCGGTGCAACCTCTGCCGGCGCTGCGCGCAGACCTGTCCGGTCGGCTGCGATAACGGGCTGGTGGGGCGCGAACTGCGCAAGCTGTTCAGCCAGGAGATGGGAATTTCAGCGAAGGAAGTCCATGACCGCGGCTCCATGTTGCAGTTGAAGGTCGGTTCCTCGACCGGCATGAACTCGCTGGCGGTAAAAGACAACATCGAGTTCATCGATGAGGACATGACGGACCGCACGGGCATTAAGGTGGAGACGCCCTGGGACGTCGAAGGCGCAGATGTGCTGCTGATACACAACGCCGGAGAGATCATGGCATGGCCTGAGAATCCGGGCGCGTTTGCCTTGATCCTGAATGCCGCCGGAATCAAATGGACTTTGTCGTCGGAAGCCGTGGGCTACGACTCGATCAATTACGGCCTTTGGTACGATGACGCGCAGTTTGCCCGCGTGGCCATTCAACATGCCCTGGCGGCCAAGAAACTCGGCGTCAAAAAGATTGTGCTCGGCGAATGCGGGCATGCCCACAAGTCAATCATGGTGATCGCGGACCGCGTGCTTACCGGCGAGCTGAACATCCCGCGCGAAAGCTCAATGACATTGCTGCGCGACATCGCGCTGAGTGGGAAATTGAAGCTCGATCCCGCGCGCAACGATTTTCCGGTCACCTTGCACGACCCCTGTAACATGGTGCGCCTGATGGGGGTGGTCGAACCCCAGCGCGAGATCATTCGCCAGATCTGCCCTCAGTTCCGCGAAATGACCCCGCATGGAGTTAATAACTATTGCTGCGGCGGCGGCAGCGGGTTTGCCATCATGAGCGGAAACAACTTCCAAGACTGGCGCTTCCACGTGAGCGGGCGGAAAAAGCTGGAACAGGTACTCAATGCTTTCAAGGAGTGCCTTGACCCGGAAATACCAAAGTACGTCTGCGCCCCGTGCAGCAACTGCAAAGGCCAACTGCGCGACCTGTTCGCCTACTATGGTTTATGGGACAACCATAAGATTCTGTACGGCGGGCTGGTGGAACTGATCGTGAACGCCATGACCGATGCCAAGCCTGGATTTATCGATTGGGAATGGCACTAGACGTCGGGCTCGCCAGATATGGAGCAGGAAAAATGAAATTGGATAATGCCATCAGGACAGCCTTGGAGTACGAAGCCGGTGTTCACAAAGCCTATCGCGAGGCGATGGATAAGACCTCCGATGAAGCAGGAAAGCGCGTGTTCAGAGCCTTGGGCGAGGAAGAGTTGGGTCACATCAAGTACTTGAAGGAGCGTCTCGACGAGTGGCAAAAGACAGGCAAGATCAATGTGAAAAAGCTGGGGACCTCGATTCCGACGAGAGAAGTGATCAATAAAAGCCTGCAGGATTTGCGCAAAACCGTAAAGCCGAAAGCCACCAAATTAACTCTCGAACTCGAATTACTGAAAAAAGCCCTGGAGACCGAAAGGAAAACCAGTCTTTTCTACAAAGAAATGGTCAGCAAACTCGATGGCGAAGGGCAGCAGCTTTTCCGGCGTTTCGTGGAAATAGAGGAGGGACACGAAGCCATCGTGCAGGCGGAAATCGATTGTGTAAGCAACTCCGGCGTATTCATGGATAAGCTTGAGTTCGGGCTGGAGGTTGGATAACCCCAAGCTCAACCTTCCCGGTAAATTGCTGCTGCTCCTCAGGCGATGACCGAACGCACGGTATATCTGCTTCAGCCATTCAATCTACTTCGCAGACTTCGCCTCCGCTTCATCCTTGCGCCACTCGACTGTGCTGGCGACCGGCGCGGTTCGCCGCTCGTTGACGTGGAGCTGAAACACGTCCGGCCGGGCGTAATGGCCTACGACATCGAAGTCATACTTGGCGCGAGGAATCTCGTCGAGATCGATCTCCGCGGTCAGAATGCATTCGCCGTCGAAGGTGGAAGCGGCGAGCACGCGCCCCAGGGGATCGATGATGCAACTGCCGCCGCGCATCAGCACGGTGTTCGGATCGTCGCCTTGCAGCGCGGGGTAGTCGGCGGGGAAACTGCCGCGCTGGATGTACTGACAGGCGGTGAGCACAAAGCAGCGGCCCTCGAGCGCAATGTGACGCATGGTGGGAAGCCAGCTTTCGCGGTCGTCGGCGGTGGGAGCGCAATAGATCTGTATGTTTTTGGAGTACATCGCCATGCGCAACATCGGCATGTAATTCTCCCAGCAGATCACGGCGCCGATTCTTCCCACCTCGGTGTCGAAGACCGGCAGGGTCGAGCCGTCGCCATATCCCCACACTAGGCGCTCGTGGGCGGTCGGCATCAGCTTGCGGTGTTTGCCAAGAAGTGCCCCGTCGGGAGCAAAGAAGAGCGCGGTGCAGTACAGGGTTCCGCCGTCGCGTTCGATGACGCCGATCACGAGATGCATGTGGTTTTCCCGCGCCGCTTTGCCGAGAGCTTCCGTGGCCGGTCCGGGGACCTCGATGGCACTCGCCCAGTAGCGGCGGAATTGTTCGCGGCCCTCCGGCGAACGGCTGCCCACCCGCGAGCCGAAATCCAAGCCCTTTGGATAAACGGAAATAAACGCCTCGGGAAAGACCGTCAGGGCAACGCCTCTGCCCGCCGCTTCCGACGCCAGCCGGCAGGCCTTTTCGACGCTGGCCTCCGCATCGAATGGAACCGCGCCGGCCTGAATTACCGCAGCTCGAAATTGCTTCATGACAGCCTCCCTCATTAGGAGTTCGACATCGCGCACTCTAGCCTGAAGCCTCCCGGCGTGGCCAAGACTTGAGTAATGCTGGGACGGCGAATTATCGCACGTCGCTCGGTTTTTTCACACCAAGGCGACTGCCCGAATTTCCGGGCAGAGAGTCGCGACCGCTTGAAGGCTGGATCAATCCATCATGCCGGCGTGCGGGCACGTGCTGGCAGGCGCCGGCGCCACAGGGACTCGGCGCGGCTGCGGGAGCGGCGCTGGTGGCGCGCGGGGCAAACGTAGAGAGCATCTGCTCCAGGTGCCGGCCGTGACAGGCGGGACACTCGGGCTCTTGGGAATTCATGACCAGAGCTTCGAAGGTGCGGCTGCAATCTTTACAGACATACTCAAAAATGGGCATAAGGCTCCGCCAAACGTGAACTGATAAATTTATTATAGATGGAAACTCCGATCTCCAAGGCGGTTGAGCGATCTTCGGCCCGCTTCGTTCCCCGCCGCTGGTTGCGGGGCGCACACCTGCAGACGCTGGCGGGAAGTTTCCTGCCGCGCCCGAAGCTGTTGCCTGCCCCCGAAGAACGCCTGGTTCGAGTGGACCCGGAATCGCAAGTGCTTTGCCACTGCCATTGGCAGCCCGCGTGTCGCCAGCGGCCCACGCTTTTGCTGGTGCACGGGCTGGAGGGCTCTAGCCAATCGCATTACGTGCTCGGCACCGGCTACAAGGCATGGCAAAGGGGCTGGAACGTGGTGCGCATGAACGTGCGCAACTGCGGCGGCACGGAGCGGCTCTGCCCCACGCTTTACACCTCGGGGCTGTCTGGCGACGTGCGCGCCGTGGCCACGGCGCTGATCGAGCAGGATGGACTGGAGGCGATCGCGCTCGCCGGCTTCTCCATGGGCGGCAACCAGGTGCTGAAATGCGCGGGCGAGTGGGGTGCGAACGCTCCCCGCCAGGTGCGCGCGGCGGCGGCGGTCTCGCCGGCATGCGATCTGTCGGCCTCCTCCGACCGTTTGCACGAGCCGCGCAATCGGCTTTATGAAATTTGGTTCCTGCGCAGTCTGTTTCGCAGCTTTCGGCGCAAGGCGCGCCTGTTTCCCGGCAAGTTCGACGTTACTTTGCTGCGCCACGTGCGCAGCCTGCGGCAGTTCGATGATGTGATCACGGCGCGATACATGGGCTTTGCCAACGTTGACGACTACTATGCCCAGGCAAGCGCCGCGCGCTTTCTCGACCGGATTGCGATTCCCACGCTCGTCATTCACTCCAGCGACGACCCGTTCGTGGTCCTCCAGCCGGAAACGGAAGCGAAGCTCGAAGCGAATCCAAATATCACTTACCGGCGCAGCGAGCATGGCGGGCACTGCGCTTTTCTGGCCGCGGCGGAAAGCTATGACGGCCGCTGGGCGGAGCGGCAGGTTGTCGAATTCACGGCCGGGTACATGTGAAAAAACGGCGCTTCGCGCTAGATTCATCTTCGGCAAAACTGGAGTAGAATACGCTCCGCTGAATTTGCGGAGGTTGCCATGCCCGTTTACGACTATCTTTGCAAGGATTGTCACAAGTCCTTTGAGAAGGTTCTGACGCTGGCGGAGTACGACAAGCAATCAGTGACCTGTCCAAGCTGCGGCGGCAAGAATGTGGTGCAGGAACTCAGGTCATTTTTTGCCGTAACTTCCAAGAAGAGTTGAACCGGTGTTCCGGGCCCGCTTTGGTTGCCCTGCGCGGCCCTTGCGGACCGCGGCCATGGAATCAAAAATTGCGCCGGGCAGCGCGTCTCTCCGGATCGCCTGAGCCCCATCTCGCCAGCCGATAGGGCTTGTAAGCAGGCTCCCACATGGCGGCGCGAACGGCGGCGGCGAGCTGACGCTCGTCACATGGCGCGGCCATGCCGTCGAGCTGCGCCTGTCTGGCGACCGCGACGGCAACCACTTCGGCGACCTCGCGCAAGCGGCTGACCGCGGGCAGCAAGGTGTCCTCGGGATCGCGCGCGGCGGGAGACGATGCGGCCAGCGCCTTAGCCGCGGCCATAAACATCGCATCGGTCACCCGGCTCGCACGGGTGGCGAGCACACCCAAACCGACTCCGGGAAAGATATAGGCATTGTTGGTCTGGTCGATGGATATGCGCTTGCCATTGCGCATGACCGGGGGGAAAGGACTGCCGGTGCCGATCACGGCGCGCTCCCCGGTCCAGAACATCAGATCTTCCGGCGTGGCTTCACTGCGCGAAGTGGGATTGGAGAGCGGGAAGATCACCGGTCGCTCCACGCTCGCGGCCATGGCGCGCACAATTTCCTCGGTAAAGGTTCCCGGCTGCCCGGAGACGCCGATCAGCGTCGTCGGATGGGCGTTGGCAACCACGTCGAGCAGGCTGATGCGGTCCGGTCGGTGAAGCTTCCAGCCGGCTACGGCGGCGCGCGCCTGCACAAACGGGAGCTGGAAGCTCTGAATATCGGGCATGCCCTCCACCAGCAGCCCGTCACGATCCACGGTGAAGAACTGGCGGCGCGCTTCGGCTTCAGGCACTCCGGCGTCGGTGATGGCCTTCAGCAATAGAGAAGCGATGCCGCATCCGGCGGTACCGGCGCCGAAGATGGCGATTCGCTGCCGCGCGAGCGAAACACCAGTCACTTGAATGGCAGCCAGCAGAGTGCCGGTGGCAACCGCGGCGGTGCCTTGGATGTCGTCGTTAAAGGTGCAGAGGCGGTCGCGATAGCGATCCAGCAGGCGGCCGGCGTTGCCGCGAGCGAAATCCTCCCACTGCAACAGCACGTTCGGCCAGCGGCGCGTTACCGCCTCGATGAACATCTCGATGAAGTCGTCATAGGCGGCGCCGCGTACCCGCTCATGTCTCCAGCCGAGGTAGATGGGATCGGCCAGGCGCTCCTGGTTGTCGGTGCCGAGGTCGAGCAGAAGGGGAAGCGTGCTGGCCGGATGAATTCCGGCGCAGGCGGTATAGAGAGCGAGCTTGCCGATCGGGATTCCCATGCCTCCCGCGCCTTGGTCGCCGAGTCCCAGAATGCGTTCGCCGTCACTGACGACGATGACGCGAACGTCGTCGTGACGGCGGTTGTCGAGGATCTCGTAGATACGGTGCCGGTTCGGATAGCTCAGAAACAGACCGCGAGGTTTTCGCCAGATGGTGCTGAAAAGCTGGCAGCCTTCGCCCACGGTGGGCGTGTAAACCAGCGGCAACATCTCTTCGAGATTGCGCACCAGCAAGGCGTAGAAGAGCGTCTCGTTGGTATCCTGCAGGTCACGCAGAAAAGCGTAGCGCTGGAAGGACGTGGGAAATCCATGCAGTGCAGCCAGACGGCGGGAAATCTGCTGATCGATGGTGCCTACATAAGGAGGCAACATACCGTGCAGGCTGAACTCATCGCGCTCGGCCTCGGTAAATGCAGTGCCTTTATTGAGTAAAGGATAGTTGATCAGATCGTAGCCCGAGATTTCGACCGCAAGCACGTCATCGAACTCGGCCGCAGATTTGGTTGCGCTCATAAGTCACCCCCGAGATGAGCAATCCTAACACTACAAATACCGTTGCGGGCAACCACGAAGCCCGGCCGGCGGAAGCTGCTAAAGGTCGATTTTGCCGGGACATGGCCCACGGAAGCCAAAATATGGCCCTTCGTAATGGGGCCCGGACACTAACGAACTTTCCGCATTAACTCTACTAAATATAGGGCCATAAACGTCGATTAATGCAACATATAGTGCGTGACTCTGGTACATGTTCCAAAACCGCCCAAGAAAGGCCTAAAGAACCGGAAGATAGCCGAAGTAAACTGTTGACAGCCAGAGTTCCTGAGCTAACCTGCTGACAGCACTATAGCCAAGCTCGGCGAAAGTATTTCGTCCTTGGAGGTGCGCCGGACGGAAGAATTTGTCCGTTGAGAAGCGGCGGAATTCCGGGAAAGGTCCGTAGCAATGGCCGATTCGCCTGAAGTGATGAACATCAGACAGGCCTCGCACTACCTGGGCGTGAGTCCGGACACTTTGTACAAGTACGTGTCGGAAGAAAAGATTCCCGCCTTTAAGCTGGGCAATCGATGGAAGTTCAAGAAAACGATTCTCGACGCCTGGATGGAAACAAAAAGCGCAATCGGGGAAGCGCGCGGCAAACCGCCTCAACAGGCGCAAAGACCGGCGAAGCGAGCGCGGGTGAGCGGGGCCGGGCGCTGAGGGCATACACATGTTCGGACTGAGTAGTGGAAAACCAATCGTCGGACTCGACATCGGCTCGAGCAGCATAAAAGCCGTCGAGCTGCGCCGCACCCGTGGCGAGATACAGGTGGTAAACGTCGGGCTGGAGCCGCTTGCTTCCGATATCGTGGTCGACTCCATGATCGTCGACAGCGGCAGCGTGGCCAGCTCGATTACCAAGATATTCGCCGATCACGGAATCAAGTCGAAGCAGGTGGCGACCTCGGTGAGCGGCCACTCCGTGATCGTCAAGAAGATCACGATGGCGACCATGCCCCGGGAAGAATTGGAGAACGCCGTTCGCAACGAGGCCCAGCAACATATTCCGTTCGAGATGAGCGACGTGAACCTGGATTACCAGGTGCTCTCGGAGAACCTGAACGCGCCGGAAATGGATGTGCTGCTGGTGGCCGTGAAGAAAGACAAGATTCTCAACTACACCAATGCGCTGCAGCTTGCGGGGCGGCAGCCGGTGCTGGTCGATGTCGATGCCTTCGCGCTGCTGAATTGCTACGAATACAACTACTCGCCGGCCGCTAACTCCACGGTGGCGCTGCTGAACCTGGGAGCCAGCGTGATGAACATCAACATCGTGAAGGGCACGGTGCCGTTGTTCACCCGCGATGTGAGCGTGGGGGGCAACCAGTACACGGATGCGCTGCAAAAGGAACTCGACCTTAACTTCGAGGACGCCGAGTCGTTAAAGCTGGGAAATAAGGTGGGCACGGTCAGCGACGACGCCAAGACGCCTATCCTGCAGCAAGTGACGGAATTGATTGTTCTCGAAATCCAGAAGACATTCGATTTCTTCCGCGCCACGGCGAGCGGCGATCACATCGAGCGGATTTACCTGGCGGGCGGTTCTTCGCAGATTCCAGGACTGGTGGAGGCGCTGCGCCACGAATTTTCGCTGCCGGTGGAAACCTTGAATCCTTTCTTGAAAATCGAGCCGCCGGCGGGTGCGAGCGCCGAACTGATGGAACGGCAAGCGCCACAGCTTTCGGTGGCGGTCGGTCTGGCCTTGAGAAGTTTCGAGGGCAAGTTATGATCCGGATCAATCTTCTGGGCACGCCCAAAGCGAAGGCCCGTCACCTCCCCAAGATCACCATGTCGGCGCCATCCTTGCGGATGTTGTCGATCCTGGCCATCGCCATCGCCTTCGGCGGAGTTTATTTCATGTATTGGCGCGCGCAAAACCAGCACGACAAAATCCAGGTCGAGCTGCGCGACGCCGACAAGCAACTGGCGGCCTTGGCCGGAGTCAAGGCGGCGTACACGCAGAAACAAAAAGAGGCCGATGCGCTGAAGCAGAAGTTCAGCATCATCGACCAGCTCCGCGCCAACCAGAACCAGAGTTATCCGGTGCTGTTGCTGAACACGATCACGCAGACGGTGAATTCGACCGACGCCGTATGGCTGGTCAAGATGAGCGACGACGGCAAGGGAGCAATCTCCATGGATGGAGCGGCGCTGAGCACGACGGCCGTGGCCAACCTTATCAGCAATCTGAAGAAGTCCGGCTATTTCAAGAACGTAGACCTGAAGGAAACGCAGCAGGACGATACGGTGAAAGAGTACCAGGCGTTCACCTTCACGCTGATCTGTGAGAAGCAGCATTCCTAACGGGGAATTATGGCTAGATGGAGTGAAATAGAGCCAAAGTACAAATTCGGAGTCCTCAGTCTGGCCTGCGTGCTCGTGGCGGTCGGGGTCTGGTATACGGTCGTGCGGCCGATGGAACAGGTAAACCGCGACGACCTCGCGGCGCTGCAGGGCAAGAAGACCGAGATCACGCAGTTAATGCCGTTCCAGGCGCGCATCGCCCAACTGAACAAGGAAATCGAGACCCAGCGGCAGCAGATTGAGCAACAAAAACAAATCGTGCCGGAGGACAAGCAGATCGATGGGTTCGTGCGCGCAATCCAGGAGCAAGCGCATTTGTCCGGCATCGAGCTTCGACGATTTACCGCGATGCCGGTGGTAGCGCGCGAATTCTACTCGGAAATGCCGTTCGAGATCGAACTCGACGGTCCTTATTTTTCCGTGGTGCGCTTCTTCGAGCAGATCGCAAAGATGGACCGGCTGGTCAGCGTCGCGGGTCTGAACATGTCGAACTTGAAGAATCCGGGGCAGGCAAAAGCGAAGAAGAAATACAACTACGCCTCGGGCGAGAGCGTGGTGGCGACCTGCACCGTTTCCGCATTTTTCAGCCCGAAGTATCAACCACCGCCCGCGAAAGCGACGGGAAAAGCGGCGACGCCGGCAAAGAAATAGAGAAGGACGTCATGTTCTGGAGAGCTGCAAGTGCGACTTTGTTGCTGATCGCGAGCGGATGGGCGCAGGCCCCGGGCGATATTCCCGAGGCTGCTCCGCTGCGGAGCCCGTTCGCGAGTCCGATTCGCGGGGTCATGAAGCCTGCTGGCCCGACCGGCGGCAACGCGGGAGAGCAGAAGCCGACGGCGGCAACTTCGAAACCTGCCGCGAACCAGGCGGCGGCGCCGTCCGATGCGCAACCTGCCAATCCGAGCCCGGTCACGGTCAAAGCCGTGAGCGGCAGGCGTGATCCGTTCGTCAACCCGGTTTCGACGGCGACAGGCACTCCCTGCCTTACCGGCGGCAAACGCTGTCTTTCGATCGACAGGATCAAGCTGAAGGGTCTGGTCCGCTCCGAATCGGGCTATATCGCGGTGGTGGTCAATGCGGCGAATCGCGCGTTTTTCCTGCGCGAAAACGATCCGCTGCTGAACGGGTACGTGATGCGGATCACGGGCAGTACGGTTTTGTTCAAGGAAACAGGCAAGGATTTGATCGGCCATGTGAAAACGCGTGAGGTCACGTTTTCGATGGCCGATCCGTTGGGCTTGCCGAGTAAGTAGGCGAGGTAACGATTCCGGAATGGAACCGGGTGAACAGCGGACAAGGGGCCGTGAATTCGCATTTTGCGCGGCCGGTTTTTCGGTAGTCTGCTGCAGAGTTCGTTACCCGGCGGGTGCATGAACGGGCGCTCGCCAGGGCAGTGAGACCCGGCGACGGAGGGCGCGATGGCCCCTCGATATTCCGGGAGAATGGGCATAAGCAGCGTGTCGGCCGGTGAGCGCTCTTTCGAGACACACCGCTCTGTTTGGTCATGCTGTGCGGTTTGTGGCAAGGGATTGCTTTGGGGGCGTGCCGGAAACAAGGCGCGCCGGTTGCGAGGAGACTTACATGAGGCTCAAGCAAGTGTTTGTACTGGCGCCACTACTATTGTTTGCGGCAATCGCGGGCGCTGCCGATACGCAACTGAAGGAGATTTCGGTAACGGCCCAGGGTGGCGCGACTGTCGTGACGCTTGAAACCGCGGGACCGTTGGTACATAGCGAGTATCGGCCGCAGCCCACGATGGTGCTTGTGGACTTGCAGAAGGTCTCGTCCACCGCTCTGAAGCAGCGTCAGCGCAGCCTCGATTCGCCGGCGGTGAAGGGCTATCGGGTGCTCGAATACAAGAGCATCGGCGGCGTTGATGTCACGCGGGTGGAGTTGACCGTGACGGACGCGGCCAAGCTCCAGGTGAAAGAGACCAGGAACGGGTTGCAATTGACGTTTACGGAGGGTGCCTCCAGCGCAGCCGCACCGGCAGCCCCTGTCCATCCCGTGGCTGAGCCGGCAATGGCGGCTAAATCCCCTGTGCCCCCGGCCACGCCTGCTAAGCCGGCGGACGCCGACACGCCTGGGTCAAAGACCGAAGCCGCCTCGCCGCAGCCGATCACGATCCGCAAGGTCGGGGTGGTTCGCACCAGAACGGGCGTAATGGTCGAGATCGAGGGCGCAAAGACGGCCAAGACTTTGCGGCTGAACGATCCGGAGCGCTTGGTGGTTGACATCGAGAACGCGCTCTCGCCCAACAAACATCAGCAAACCATCGCGGTCAATGCGCCCGATCTGAAGGCGGTGCGCATCGCGCAATACCAGATGAATCCTCCGGTCACGCGCGTGGTGCTCGACTTGGCTGGACCGCGTGAATTTGGCCTCACCAACAATGGCAGCAAACTGGTGGTTACGGTGTTTTCGCCGCGAGCGGCATCAGGGTTAGACAACGCATCCGCCCCGGCCGGGGCCTCCGATGCTTTGGTAAAGCAGGAATCCAATGCCGCTTCGCCGACGGCGCACCCGGTAACGGCATCTGCGGACCAGGCTACGATCACCGTGGTCGGGGAGAAACCAAGCGCCGCGCACATGAATTCCGCCGAGCCGGTTGCCAAGCAAGCCGCGAAGGTTGAAGTCCTGCCAGTCACTCCAACCACGGCGCCAGCGTCCGCCGCCGGGGACTCGGCAGAAAAGACCGCTACCGCTCCCTCTATGCCAGCGGTTGAGGCCATGCAGAGCAATAGCACCGGAGCAGCACAGGCAAAGCTCGTGCCGGCGGCAGTGAGTGACACGACGGCAAAGCCGGACGGCAGTCTGAAGAACACCGACTATGTTTACGTGTCGCCGGAGTACAAGAAGCTGGATACGGCGTCCTCCTCTGCCGCAGCCCTTCCGGCCGGCACGCATGCCGTTGAGGCGGCAGCAACTGCTGCCCAAAATCAACCGGCCCCGGTGCTTATAGCACAAGCTCAACCGCCGAAGCCGGCGACCTCTGAACCAGCGGCCCTTCCGGCCAGCACCCGCTCCAACGAGGCAGCTACCACCGTCGCGCAAGATCAACCTCCGCCACCGCCGGCCGCGCTGGATCGACCGCCAAAGCCGGTTCCGGCGGCCAATCTAGCGCTTGAACAGCAGAAGGCGAGCGCCAACCCCGCACCTCCGCCGGCCAAGAAATATACTGGCGAGCCGATCTCGGTGAACCTGAAGGATGTGGACATAAAGGATTTCTTCCGGCTGATTCACGAGATCAGCGGCCTCAACATCGTGCTCGACCCGAACGTAAGGGGCACGCTTACCCTGGTGCTGGATGACGTGCCGTGGGATCAGGCGCTGGACGTGGTATTGCACAACAATGGCCTCGGACGCGAACTGGAAGGCAATATTCTGCGCATAGCGGCGCTCGATACCTTCCGCAAGGAAGCCGAGGCGCAGCGCGCGCGTACCGATGCGCAGGCGCTTGCCGTCAACAAGATTACGGTTACCCGCTTCCTCAGCTACGGGCGTGCCAAAGACATCATGCCGACCATCAAAAAGCTGCTGTCAACGCGAGGCGAAGTCCTCGCCGACGACCGCACCAACGCCGTGATCATCAACGATATCCCGAGTGTCATTCCGAACCTCGACCGCTTAATCACGCAGCTTGACCGCAAGACGATGCAAGTGGAGATCGAGGCGCGCGTCGTGTCGGCCACGCGAAACTTCGCCCAGCAGTTAGGCACGCAGCTCGGCTTCGCCTGGGGCAATGGATCGACATCGATAGGCGGCAACCCGTCGAACGGGATACAGCACGCAAACCTATACGTCGTCGTCGGGAACATTCCCGTACTTCACCAGCGGTGGAACCATCCCGCTGTTCTCGAATCTGGCGCCGACCGGAAATACCAGCGGTCTGGCCTTCTCGACCGCGGTTGGCAACTACCGGGTGGACGTTCTGCTTTCCGCCGCCGAGTCGCGCGGCCTGGCGAAAGTCCTGTCCCGGCCGCGGGTGGTGACGCAGAACAATGTCACGGCGGTGGTGCGGCAAGGCTACCGAATCCCGATCGTGACCCAGAGCCAGCTCGGCGGTCCGGCGACCACAACTTACATCGACGCCTTTCTGCGGCTGACGGTCACGCCGCAGATCACGATCGAAAATACGATTTTCCTCGCGGTTGACGTGGAGAACACAACCCCGGACTTCGGCAACTCCAGTACCACGGTGGGCGGCAATCCGAGTTTGCTGACGCAGCAGGCGACCACCCAGGTGCTGGTCAGCGATGGCGGAACCGTGGTTATCGGCGGCGTCATCCAGACGTCGAGTTCGGTCAACACCCAGCAAGTGCCGTGGCTTGGCAGCATTCCCATACTCGGCAATCTGTTCAAGAGCCGGTCGGTGTCAACCAGCACGCAGGAGCTGATCTTCATTTTGAGTCCTAAGATCGTCCAGACGTAATGCCGTAATCAATTCTCTTTCAGCCTGAGGGGCCGCTTTCGCGGTCCCTTATTTCTTGGCCGAAGCGCACGGCGGCGAACCATCCGAGCGCCGATGGCGCGGTCGATTCCGCGGGGCGATATACAATGGCCAACATGGACTACTCTGGACGGCAGGAGCGGCTCCAACTCGAGCTGCAGCGCCTGAAGCTGGATGCAATTCTGATTACACACATGGCGAACGTGCGCTACCTGACGGGCTTTACCGGCAGCGCGGCAGCGCTGCTGATGGGCAGCCGGCCGGTCTTCGTCACCGATGGCCGCTATGCCGAGCAGGCGCGGGAGCAGGTGGCGCATCCGCGGGTGGTGGTGGAGAAAAGCGGTTCGCTGGCGGGAGCAATCAGCGAGATTGCGGCGCGCAAGCCGTCGCGCCTGGGCATTGAAGCCGAATACATGACGGTGGACACGCGCTCGCGTCTGGTCGGGCAACTGCGCGGAACGAAACTGATCGCTACTTCGGGGGTTGTCGAAGGGCTGCGAATGCTGAAGGAGCCCGCAGAGGTCGATGCCATTCGTGAAGCGGTACTGCTGGGAAGTCGCTTGCTGCCGCTGGTGCTTCGCTCACTGCGTCCGGGGCGCTCCGAAATGGACGTGGCGGCGCGACTCGAATACGCGGCACGACGCGCCGGAGCCGAGGGCATGTCGTTTGAAACCATTGTGGCGTCCGGTCCACGGTCGGCGCTGCCCCATGGGGTCGCGTCGGAGGCGGCGCTGCCGAGGCTTGGATTCGTAGTCCTCGATTACGGTGTTATACTGCACGGTTACTGCTCCGACATGACCCGCACGGTCCACCTGGGCAAGCCCAGCCGGCAGGAGAGAGAGTGGTACGGTGCGGTGCTGGAGGCACAGCTGGCGGCGATTTCCGTCGTCAGTCCAGGCGCGAAATTGGCGGACGTCGATAAGGCCGCGCGGTCGGTGCTAAAGGGTTTGAAGCTGGATAAGTTTTTCACCCATTCGACCGGGCACGGGGTGGGATTGGAAGTGCACGAGCCCCCGCGTGTGGCTGCCACTCAGGACGGCACGCTCAAGCCGGGAATGGTGATTACCATCGAGCCTGGAATCTATGTGCCGGGCAAGGGCGGCATTCGGATTGAAGACATGGTGCTGGTGACCAGCCGCGGCTACGAGCTTTTGACCTCGGCGAGAAAAGATTTTGTGGAACTCTGAACCGGGCTTTGGGCGACCGCGGCGAGCCTTGAAAGTTGAAAGCAGACGCGGTTTTGGCTGATAAAAATGAACCTGAAAGAACTCAAAGAGCTGATCGAGTTTTTAATCGAAAAGGACGTGGCCGAGTTCGAGTTGGAGCGCGGCGACGTCAAGGTGCGGATCAAACGGGGGCAAGCGGCCGCGCTGTATGCGTCCGCTCCATCTCCCGTGGCTTCGCATTTTCCACCCGCGAGCTCGGTCCTGGCGCCGGCCACGCACGCCGCGCCGGCCGAGGCCGCCGAGGAAGATCTTTACCTGGTAAAGTCGCCCATTGTCGGAACGTATTACGAGTCGCCTTCGCCGGGCTCGCCGCCATTCATAAAGATTGGCGATCATGTAACCCAGGGACAAGTGTTATGCATTGTCGAAGCCATGAAGTTGATGAATGAGATCGAGTCGGACGTGGCCGGCGAGGTGGTAAAGGTTCTGGTCAGCAACGGTCAGCCGGTGGAGTACGGACAGCCGCTGTTTGCCGTGCGGGCGAGATAGGCGAGCGCAGCGGCCGGCCGCGGCGGGAGGCTCAACCGGAACGGTGAAGCCTCCGCCGAAAGCGGCGCTGCTGTGGAGGGCCCGATGACGGACAAAATGCGTCGCGTCGATCGCGTCGTGACGCGGACGTTGGATCTTTCCTCCACCGTTATTTCCCATGTTTAAGAAGATCCTGATCGCCAACCGCGGAGAAATCGCTCTGCGCATCATTTGCGCGTGCAAGGAGCTGGGAATCCGCACGGTCGCCATCTACAGCGATGCGGATCGCAATTCGCTGCACACGCGCTTTGCCGACGAGGCCATCTGCATAGGCCCGCCACGGTTGAGCGAAAGCTATCTGAACATCCCGGCCGTGATCAGCGCGGCCGAAATCAGCAACGTCAACGCGGTGCATCCCGGATATGGGTTGCTGAGCGAAAACGCCAACTTCGCCGAAGTTTGCGAAACCTGCGGGATTACGTTCATCGGACCTCCGCCGGAAGTCATGCGCACGATGGGCGAAAAAGAAAAGGCGCGCATGGCAATGAAGAATGCCGGGGTGCCGGTACTTCCGGGCTCCGAGGGGGTTCTCGCTTCGGCGGCCGAGGCCGGCGAGTGGGCGCGGCAGACGGGATTTCCGGTGATCGTCAAGGCTTCGGCGGGAGGCGGCGGGCGTGGCATGCGGATCATTCGCTCCCAGGAAGAGCTGCCGCAGCTGTTCAACGCCGCGCAAAGCGAAGCGGCGGCTGCCTTCGGCAACGGTGCGCTCTACATGGAAAAATACATCGAGCGCCCGCGGCACATAGAGTTCCAGGTGCTGGCCGACTCATTCGGCAACGTGGCGAGCCTGGGCGAACGTGAATGCAGCATTCAGCGGCGGCACCAGAAGCTGATCGAGGAATCGCCGTCGGTAAAGGTGACCCCGGAACTGCGCGCCAGGATGGGCGATCTGCTGGCGTCGACGATGAGCCGCATCGGCTACGTCAACGCCGGGACCGTTGAGTTTCTCATGGACGAAGACGACTCGCTCAGCTTTATCGAGATGAACACCCGCATCCAGGTCGAACATCCCGTGACCGAGATGCGCACCGACGTGGACCTCGTCAAGGCCCAGATTCTGATCGCCGCCGGCGCGAGGTTGTCCGAGGTACTGCCGCACCCGATCGAGCAACGCGGGCATGTGCTCGAATGCCGTATCAACGCGGAGCATCCGGAGAAGTTCACGCCCTCGGCGGGCAAGATTACGGCGTTTCACACCCCCGGGGAAGTCGGGGTGCGAGTTGATACCGCCATGTATGCCGAAGCGGTCGTGCCGCCGTACTATGACTCGCTGATCGCCAAGCTGATCGTGCGCGGCCAAGACCGTGCCGAGGCCATTGCCAGAATGTCGCGGGCGCTGGATATGTTCATTGTCGAGGGCATCCACACCTCGATTCCGCTGCACCGGCGAATCGTGAAGGACGCCGAGTTTATGGCCGGGCGCATCGACACCAAGTTCATGGAAAGATTCCTGGCGGACGTGAACGCGAGCCAGCGGCCACCTGCCGCCCAAACGGGTCCCGAAGCGCCGACGGAAGCGGCAGCCGCCCCCGTTCCGGCTGCCGCTGAGCAGCCGACAGCATCGCCCGGAAAGCGTCGCGGCGGGAAACGCGTCAAGGGGCGCGGTTAGAGATGTGGTCTCCGCTGTACGCAATCCTCGATATCACCTGCCTGGCGGAGCAGATTCAGAACCGGCGCATGGCGGAGCGCGCTCCGGCAGAGGCCGAGTTGCTTACCGCCGTGATTGATTTTGCCCGGCAGTTGCACGACGGCGGCGTACGCTGGCTGCAATACCGGGCCAAGCAATTGCCTGCGCGAGTCGCCTTGGCGCACGCCGGCGCTTTGCGGCAAGAATTCCCCGGACTCACGCTCATCATGAACGACCGCGCCGATCTCTGCCTGGCGGCGGACTTCGACGGGGTCCACGTGGGTCAGGACGACCTGTGGCCGGAGGCGGTTCGCGGGCTGATTGGGAGCCGCATCGTCGGCGTTTCGACGCACAATCCAGAGCAGGTTGCCGAAGCCTCGGCGAGCCCGGTGGACTACGTTGCCATCGGCCCGGTATTCGCCACCGGCAGCAAGCTGAATCCGGACCCGGTAGTGGGATTAGAGGGAGTGCGGCGAGCCCGGCAACTCACCACCAAGCCCCTGGTGGCAATCGGCGGCATCACCCTGGCAAACTGCCGTGAAGTGCGCGAAGCCGGCGCGGATTCGGTGGCGATCATCTCCGCGCTGATGGAGCGGCCGCGGGAATCCGTCGAAAGCTTCCTGCGCATTTTGTCCTGAAAATCCCGGCAGACTCCCGCCGGGATTCAGCGTCCCAAATCGCGGATTGTCTTTCCGCCCACGCCCCACTGGGTATTCGGAATATCCTGAATAATGACGCGAACCCTCTCCGGCGGAACCGATACGGCTTCCGCGATGGCCTGGGTGACCTTTTCGATGACGGCCTTTTTCTGCTCGTCCGTGCGTCCCTGGATCATATAAATCTGCGCTAACGGCATGACTCCCTCCCTCATCATTACTGAGTGATGGCAGTGTACTTCCGCTCTTGCCGCTCGTATTCCTATACGAACCTAATGGACGTGCTCCCCATGCCCTGCACCCGGCAAACCATGCAATCGCCGGCTTTGACGGGAATCGCCTCGGTGACGGCGCCGGAAAGGATCACGCATCCGGCGGGGAGTTCGAAGCCGCGCTTGGCGAGCGAGTTCGCCAGCATGGCAACCGCCATCGCCGGGTTCTCGACTACGGCGGCGCCCACTCCGGAGGTGACGACCGCGCCGTTCTTTTCCATGGCCACGCCGAGCGCAGGCAGGTTGACGTTGCCGACCGGCGTGCCACGGCTGGCGACCACGAAACGCGAAGACGAGCAGTTGTCGGCGAGCACGCTCTTCAAGTCAAATTTGAAGTCCCGATAGCGCGAGTCAATGACTTCGAGTGCGGGTGCGACGTAGTCGGTCGCCGCCAGCACGGCGGCAATGTCGCAATCCGGACCCTTCAGCGACCGCTTGAGCACGAAGGCGATCTCCGGTTCGACTTTGGGATGAATCAGTTCGACCATCTTCGCCTGGCCGCCGTCGGCCACGGCGAAGGACTCCGAGAGAAAGCCGAAGACCGGAGTATCGACTCCCATCTGCTTCATTTTGGCGTGCGAGGTCAGGCCGGCTTTGAATCCGACGGTTTTGATTCCGCGCGCCTCTTTGCGCCGCCGTATGGTGTCCTGGATGGCGTAAGCATCTTCCCAATCCATGTTGGGATGCGCGTCGGTGATCTTCACCACATCGCGCGCCTCGAGTTCCGCGCTCTCCAGATGCGCGGCAAGTTCCCGGATGACTGCAAGCGACAAGTTCAAGCTGCACCTCCCCGGCGGTCCGGCGCAGATTCTCCGGCCGGTAAACGCCTGTGACGCATGCAAGCTGCTGAATGCATCATTATCGCACCCGCCTTGCGGATGGGCGCCACGAATCTTACGCCCGAATTGGCTCGCGCCAGAGCTGCCGGCATTCCGTTGCCGGGAGACGGGCCGCGGGGCGAAAGCTTCGAGAGACTCTCGCTTGACTGCCCGGATGATCGGGCGTAAGTTGCTGCATGATTCCTATGAAGGGAAATACTCATGCCTTTTGTGCAGCGGTCCGGAGAGCCTGAACTGTTTTACGAGCTGGATGATTTCACCGATCCATGGGCAGACGCGCCGTACCTGATACTTCAGCACGGGTACGGGCGTTCGTCGAAGTTCTGGTTTCAGTGGGTGCCTTATCTTTGCCGCTATTTCAAAGTGATTCGTCCGGACCTGCGCGGGCTTGGCCGCTCGGGCAAGGATTTCGATTTGGCTTCCGGAATCGCCGCCGGGAAATATGTCGAGGACATTCGCGCGATTGTCCGCGACCTGGGCGATCGGCCAGTACACTACTGCGGCGAATCCATCGGGGGCATTCTCGGACTGGCATTCGCCGGCGCCCACCCGCAACTGGTGCGCTCGCTCTCATTGGTATCGGCGCCGGTATTCTTCAGCGAAAATGCGCGCCGCGACTACGCGTGCGGCTATGCCTCGTGGGCCGAGGCAGTGCGCAAGATGGGTCCGGAGCCGTGGTTGAAGCAGACCAACACCAGCACCCGCTTTCCGCCGGACATGCCCGCCGGGTTTTTAGCGTGGTACAACCAGAACGTCGCCGCCGCGGGAGTCGAGATGCTGGCGCGTATGGCCGAATTCGCTCTGGATACCGATGTCACGCCGTATCTGGCGAAGGTCGAGGCCCCGGTTCTTTGCCTCTACCCGACCGGCGGCGCCATTGCCAACCAGGAGCAGAAAGCCGTGCTCGAAAAGCATCTGCACAAAGTGCGCTTCCTGCACCTGCCGACGCCGTATCACATGATCCACTACATCAAGCCGGCGCTGTGCGCGCGCCAGGTGCTGAACTTCGCCGCCGCCATCGATGGAAGGGTCTGCGACGAATAGCGCAGCCATGTAAAGAAGCTGGGACGAGACGTGCGTCCCAGCGATTCAGGCACATCATTTTGATCGCGGTGCGGCGGATTTCGCGGCCAGCTCCTGAATCCATAAATTTCTTTCCGTATTAAAGCCGGCTTGAGCCGAGGCCAGGGGAACGTTTTTGAGCGACATCGACCGCATTCGTCCCCTCTTCAGCTCTGTCGCCTTCTTGAGCACTCCGGAGCGAACCAGATAAACCATGGTTTGTTCGTTGGCGGCCGTCACCACCACGGCGGCGTCCATGCTGTCGAGGAGAAAAACCCTTCGAGCGCCGTCTATATCCAAGACCGAAGCCCCGAGGGTTTGGTCGGCGGTGCCTGGCAAACCTAAATCGCTCGAGATGAAGGCAGGCAGATGCGACGGCCTGCCTCGCTTCGCCACGATGGGAAGAAGCGCGGAAAGCTGCCTGGCCGGGTCTGGCGCATTCGGCGCTCCGGCGGAAGCAGCAACCGGCAAATCCGCCACGGAGGATGGCTTCTGGACCTCCGCTGGAGCGGTGCCGGACGACTGTGCGCTCATGGTCTCGCCTGAGATCGACAGCAAAGCCAGCAGGCAGATGGACGCAAGTCGCATCCGCACCGGAAAACCCATCGCAGCACCTCAACTCTCACGGTTAGAGTGGCGCGATTATAGCGTTTCCGCCACCGTAACAAGTACCTTGCTTCCGCAAACAGCTACCAAGCCCTACGCGCTCGCAAAGCCGTACAGCTTCGCCGGGTTATCGACCAGAATGCGCTTGCGCATCTCCCCGGTCGTCCAATACGCCAGCAGATCGAGTTGGGTGGCGTCCGCCGGCGGCGCGCCCTTGTAGCTCGGGTGCGGCCAGTTGCTGCCCCAAACCGTGCGGTTGGGACCGGCATCGATCAGCGCCTTGGCGAACGGGGCGATGTCGTCGTAGGGATAAGGCTTCTTCGACATGGCGTAGGCGGACGACAATTTTACCCAGGTGTTCCCTGCCCGAACCAACGCCAACAGCGCCTGGAATCCGGGATACTCAACCCCAAGCTCCGGTGGAACGCGGCCCATGTGATCGATCACCAGCGGCGTCGCCAGGCCGCGGAACTTGGGAGCCAGCTCGGTGAGGTCGCGGCCTTCGACCTGTATCTGCATGTGCCAGCCGAAAGGGGCAACCAACGTCGCCACCTTGGCGAGATCATCGAGCGTCGGTCCGCCTTTGAACGAGAGGTTGACGCGCGCGCCGCGAAAGCTGGCTTCGTCGAGGCGCTGAATCTCAGCCTTGGGCGTGTCCGCGACCAGGCCGGCCACGCCGCGCCAGTTGCCGTGCGATTCGGCGATGGCGTCGTGGGTGCGGCTGTTGTCGGTGCCGTAAAAGCTCGGCTGGATGATGACGGCGCGCTCTAAGCCGAGCGCGCTCAGCATCCGGCGGTACTGGTCGAGATGCGCTTCCACCGGGGTAAAACTGCGCCCGGCGACAAACGGATAGTTCGCCACCGGCCCAATGATGTGGGCGTGGCAGTCGCAGGCCTTGGGCGGAGCAACCACCAGCTTCGGCTTGCCGGGATCAGGGTTGGGGCCGGCGTTGAGGGTAGGCGGCACCTTGTCGTCGCCATGCGCATGGGCCGCGAGAAAGCTGGACGCGGTTACGATAGCAGCACTCTTCAGAAAACTACGGCGTTCCGGGTTTGTTCTCATTTCTTGAATTTCACCTCAGCGACGCTGGGCACGCAGCCGGTCGTACTACACCAGCCCTAGCCAGCGCCAGTAAGTCAGGTAAAACAAAAACCAGACCAACAGGGCAACGATGGTGAATGGGAGCGCGATGCGAATGTACTCCTTCGCCTCGTAGGTGTCGGTCGCGTAAGGAATCATGGTTTGCGGCGAGTTCACCGGTAAGACACAAGTGAACAGGATGATGTATGAGGCCGCCACGGTCATGCCGACAATGTGCAGATTGGACGTCTTGGCGCTGAGCAGAAAACCCAGAATGGTCGGTATCAGGGCTGACACCGTCGCCGCGCTGCTGGCGAACGCCAAGCGCACAAAGAATATGGCGACCGCAAAAACAATCATGATCATCATGGGCCGCATCGCGGTTACGCCCATGGCGCCCAGCGACCGGTTGGCAGCCCAGGTGGCCGCGCCGGTCTTGAACAGCAACTCACCCATCGAAATGCAAGCCCCGAATAAGGCAATCGTTCCCAGGTCGACTTTTTTGGCAACCGTCTTCCAATCGGCCACCCCAACGACGGGAAATAACAACACCAGTACGCTCAAAACGGAAACGCTGTTGGCATCGATTTTATGCAGCGGCTCGGTCGCCCAGGCAAGAATCGTGATAAGCAGAATGTAGAGCAGTCGCTTTTCCCTCGCGGTTGCCGGGCCCAGCGTTTGCAATTGCTGCTCAACCAGCTCTTTGCCGCCGGGGACTTCATCGAATTCGACTTTCGCCATCCGGCTGACAAAGAAATAGACGAGAACAGTCAGCACGATTCCCAGTGGTTCGGCGTAGATCAGCCATTGCAGCCAGGTTATGGTTTGACCGGTCACTTTCTCCGACGAACGATACGGTCAGCGGATTCTGCGCCGCCGCGCTCAGAATTCCGACGCCGGAAATGGAGGAAGACAGCGCAATCGACAACATCAGGGCTTTGGCAAACTGACTCTTGCGGCCAAGCTTCAGCGCATCCACCAGCCCCAGCGCGATCGGGCACAGGCAGGCGGAACGGGCGGTAATGGAAGGAATGAGGAGGGCAAAAACCGACATCACCACGATCATCCCCGCCATCAGGTTCCTGCTCTTGGCGCCAACAATTTTCAAAATAGTGAGCGCTACCCGCTTTTCCAGGCCGGTATCCAGCATGATGGCGGCAATAAACAAACCCGTCACCACTAAGACCCAGCCGCCGTTCGTCAACCCGCTCAGGGCCATCGGCAGCGCCTTGCGCGTGCCGAGGGCGGCACCGGACGCGCCCCCTGGCACGAGCCCGAGCCCTACCGTAAGAAAGCTGAAAATGGCGACCGCGCTCATCGCATATGAAATCGCTTCCGAAACCCACACGATGAGCGCGAATGCCAGCACTCCTAATACTCGCTGACCGGCCACCGACAGTCCGGCAAACGGCCCCGCAAAGAAAATAGCCAGCATGCAGACGAGGGCGACACCCAACCAGATCAGTTTGCGCGCATCCTGCGAAAAGCCGGCTGTTGTGCGCCGGGCCGCCGGCAGACGAGCGCGGCGGCGAAGTCGAAAGCGTTGAGCTCATTGGCAAGTCCTATATGGTGTGTCTCAAGCAAATATCACGACAGGAGCAGCCCAGCAAGGGAAAAATAGCGCGCCGGCAGCGCATGGCGCCGGCTCCCATGTTCGCATGACTCACGCGAGCGTCGATCGCGCGGAATGCGGATGATCTTTTCCGTACGGAACCTGTGCCAACCGCAGTTCGCTTTAGTACAATTCGGCCTTGGCGCGACCACACCAACTTTTGCGCATTCGTTTTGCGTGACCAATTATTCTTCGATGATCTCTGGAGGCACTCATGGACATACTGGTACTGCCGGGTGACGGCATCGGTCCAGAAACGACCGCGGCCACAATGAAGGTACTGAACGCGGTCAATGATAAGTACTCGCTGGGCCTCGTATTTCACAGCGAGGAGATCGGGCTGGTGACGCTGAAAAAGCTCGGAACCACATTCCCTCCGCGCATTTTGCCGATGGCGCGCAAGGCCCAGGGCGTGCTGCTTGGCCCGGTGTCGCACAACGAGTACCCGCCGCGCGCTCAAGGCGGCCTCAATCCATCAGGCGAGCTGCGCATTGGGCTGGACCTCTACGCCAACATTCGCCCCAGCCGTTCGCGCTTCGGCATGTCTTTCGCGGGCAAGGAAATGGACCTGGTCATCGTGCGCGAGAATACCGAAGGATTCTACGCCGACCGCAACATGTTCGTCGGCAACGGCGAGTTCATGCCGACCGAAGATGTCGCGCTGGCGATCCGCAAAATCACCGTCAAGGGATGCCGCCGCATCGCCAAGGCCGGCTTTGAGATCGCCTCCAAGCGCCGCCAGAAGGTCACGGCGGTTCACAAGGCGAATGTCATGCGGATCTCGGACGGCCTGTTCTTGCGCGAGGTGCGCAAGCTGGCGCAGGAGTATCCGGGGATTCAATTGGAGGAGTTGATCGTGGACGCCACGGCCGCGCTGCTGGTGCGCGATCCCTCGCGCTTCGATGTAATCGTCACCACCAACATGTTCGGCGACATTTTGTCTGACGAAGCGGCGGAAATTTCCGGCAGCCTCGGCTTGGGCGGCAGCCTGAACGCAGGCGACGGGGTCGCCATGGGACAGCCACAGCACGGCTCCGCCCCGGACATCGCCGGCAAAGGCATCGCCAATCCGGTTTCGCTGATCCTGTCGGCCAGCATGCTGCTCGACTGGATGGCGACCGAGCACAAGCGGCCCGCGCTGGGTGATGCCGGGAAGTGCATCGCCGATGCGGTTGAGCAGGCGCTTTCCAATCCCGCGACACGCACCCGTGACCTGGGCGGTACCCTCGGCACCGAGGCGTTTACCGATGTCGTGCTGCGTACCGTCCGTGGCTAGGCGCGCTTTTCAAGCAGAAACGGCGGCGGGTTAAGCCAAGAGGAAGGAGCCGAGTGCCATGTCATCTCCCGGATTCGCCGTTCCTGAAGGAGCGGTCGATTGTCATCTGCACGTTTTCGAGCCGGCGCGCTTTTCCTATTCTCCGGCCCGCCGTTATACTCCGCCGGCCGCGACGGTCGCGGACCTGCGGCTGTTTCATAAAGCAATCGGGGTGCCGCGCACGGTCTTCGTGCAGCCCAGCGTCTACGGCGTCGACAACCGTTGCCTGCTGGACGGGCTTCGGCAGCTTGGCAACGATGCTCGGGGAATTGCGGTGATCGACCGTACGTTTTCGGCGCAGCAGCTTGATGAGCTGGCCGCGGCCGGGGTGCGCGGGGTTCGCATTAACCTGGAAACCGGCAAAGGCCATGACCTGGATCAGGCGGCGATGCGGCTGGCCGAAACGGCGAGGCAGATCGAGGGACGCGGCTGGGCCATCCAGATCTGGGCCGCGCTAGCGGTCGTCGCGGCTCTGGAAAAGCAGATTATGGAGCAGCCGAACCAGGTCATCCTCGATCATTTCGCCTTGGCGAAAGTCGCGGGCGGAGTCGAACAGGAGGGCTTTGCCAGCCTGCTCTCGCTGATGAAGGCCAAGAAAGCATACGTAAAGCTCTCCGGGCCTTACATGATTTCGCAGCGCAAGGATTATTCAGACATCACCCCGATCGCGCGCGCACTGATCGCAGCCGCGCCCGAGCGCGTCATCTGGGGCAGCAACTGGCCGCACACCTCCGGAGCCACCCGCCCGGCGGATGCGAAGCCAACCGATATCGAGCCCTTCCGTAAGGAAGACGACGCTTACAACCTGGGGTTGGTGAAGGATTGGGCGCCCGAAGCCGGGTTGCGGCAAATGTTGCTGGCCGGTAATCCGGGGAGACTCTTCGGATTCGATAGCTGAAACGGGCTTGGAGCCTCCCGGCCCGCCCGGGCCGTCGTGGAGGAGCGGATCTTTGCGCGCTTGCATGGGGCGCAAAGTCCAGCTGCGGGTGCGGTTCGCGCGGGCGATGGTTGCCGGTCACATCCAGCCGTGCTACCTTGGATAATCACAAACACTTGTGACCCAGGTTACAGCCAAATGTTCACCGCCGACGCAAAGTAACTATCACGTAATTGCTGTAGTGTGGGGAAGGGAGAGTTTCTAACTCAAGATTGAAACAGCTCTGGAGCATCCGCCAGAGGCGCAGAGTCGCGTTCGAACTGTTTGGGAGTTGGAGCACCTTTTTCGCCAATTCACTTCGATCTCACCCCGGCATCGGGGCAGGCCAACGCTAGGAGCATTTATGCCCGATAACACTCTGACAGTAGTCGACAATCGGACCGGCAAGTCGTTTACGATCCCAATTACCAACGAGACGGTTCGCGCCATGGATTTCCGCCAGATGCGGGTCAATCCCGATGATTTCGGGCTGATGACCTACGATCCGGCCTTTACCAACACCGCATGCTGCGAGAGCAAGATCACCCTGATCGACGGCGACAAGGGTATCCTGCGCTATCGTGGTTATGACATCGCGGAGCTAGCCGAGAACTGCAAATTTCTGCAGGTCGCTTATCTGCTGATCAACGGCGAGCTGCCTACTCCAGAGGAGGAGTCGGTCTGGTTGGACGCCCTCCATTACCGCATGACGATTTTCGAAAACATCAAGAAGTTCATGGAAGGATTCCGCTACGATGCACACCCCATGGGCATGCTGGTGAGCACGGTAGCCGCGCTTTCGACGTTTTATCCCGATTCCAAGAACGTGCGCGATGCCGAAACACGTAAGCTTTGTATGTATCGCTTGATCGGTAAAATGCCGATCATCGCCGCCTATGCCTTCCGTCACCGCAAGGGCCTGCCCTATATCACTCCGGAACCCGACCTGAGTTACACCGAAAACTTCATGAATATGCTCTGGAAACAGAGCCACATGAAGTACCTGACCAATCCGGTTCTGGCCCGCGCGCTGGACATTCTGTTCATTCTGCACGCCGACCACGAGCAGAACTGCTCGACCAACGCCATGCGCGCGGTTGGCAGCTCCGAGGCGGACCCGTTCCTGGCGACCGCGGCGGCGGCTTCCGCCTTGGCCGGCCCATTGCACGGCGGCGCCAACGAAGCCGTGCTGCGCATGATCGAACGGATCGGCAGCAAGGATAAGATTCCCGAATACATCAAAGGCGTCAAGGAAGGCAAATACAAGCTGATGGGATTCGGCCATCGCGTCTACAAGAATTACGATCCACGCGCCCGCATCATCAAGCGGGTGGCGGAAGAGGTGTTTGAGGTCACGGGACGCAATCCCAAGATCGACATCGCCCTGGAACTGGAGCGGATCGCGCTGGAAGACGAGTACTTCGTCAAGCGCAAGCTGTATCCGAACGTCGATTTCTACTCCGGCATCATTTACGAGGCGATGGGATTCGACTCGGAAATGTTCACCGTGCTGTTCGCTATCCCGCGGACCGCGGGCTGGGTGGCGCAGTGGCAGGAGATGATTGTGGATGAAGAACAGAAGATTGCCCGTCCGCGCCAAGTCTTCACCGGCGTGGTCAAGCGCAGCCTGGTAAAGAAAAACACCGCCCACGCCGACTAGAACAGTTTCGCGACGTTGACTGGTTACGCGTTTGCCGAGAGCAGTTTCCTGCTCTCGGTTTTTTTGCAAGCGTGCCCGATGATTAGTAGTGGGTCAATTTGAATTTCTCATCACGGCGGGTGCCCCACGTCCCGCCCTTATCGGGGCCGCCGGCGGCGAAAAGATACCGCACCTCAGGCGGAAAGTGTTTTCGTCAAACGTTCCGGACTCTTGAAGTCGAAGTCAAAATGATGTAGCGGTTTTCCCCGGAAGGTAATACGGGCGTTTTTCAGCGTTCGCATTTTCCGCGAGGTAAATCGTGATCCACGATCTGCCCAACCGTGAACTTCATTCCTCTATGGACTGGGGCGAAACTGCGGCGCGCCGTCCCTGCTTAATTCCAACCCTTGCGAAAACAATCTGCCGCGTTGTCTCACCCTGATCGCAAACGCGGCGAATTTGACTTGAACCGTTGACGTGGGAATGTCGGAGTTGAGGATGAAAAATAATTTCAAACCCCTTTTTCTCTGGGCAATTCTGGCCAGTATTCTTCTGTTCGTGGTTACGGTGATCGGCGCCCCTCGCGATTCCGGCGCTCAGGCCGCACCCGCGGACCAGAAGGCCGTCCAAACCGCCGACCCTTCGCAGTACGTCGGGTCGGACGTCTGCAAAGGCTGCCACGAGGACGCAGGCAAGAGCATTGAAGCCAGTCCTCACTTCAGAATAAGCGGGTCCAAAAAAATTCGCGGCGAGGTAGTCCACGGGTGCGAATCATGCCATGGACCGGGCGCGGCGCACGTGGAAGCAGGCGGGGATAAGACCAAGATATTCAACTTCAAAGGAGCGAAGCCGGAGCAAATTACAAGGCGCTGCCTGAGCTGTCATGAGGCGAATCCCGCGCAGCGCGATTTCATGCGTTCCACGCACAACGAGAACGGCGTCACCTGCACCAGCTGTCACTCCGTGCACCACTCCGCCTTGGAATATCAACTCGTAAGCAAGCAGACGCTGTTGTGCTTCTCCTGCCACGCCGAGCAGAGGGGCGATTTCCAGAAGCCCTTCCATCACCGCGTGGACGAGGGGTTGGTCGGCTGTTCCGATTGCCACAATCCGCATGGCACGCTCGCCGCCCGGCAGCTTCGGACAACCGCGGACCAGGATCTTGTTTGCTTCAAGTGTCACAGCGACAAGCGTGGACCGTTCATCTACGAGCACGAAGTGGTCAAGATCGAAGGTTGCACTTATTGCCACTTCCCGCATGGCTCCACGAACCCGCGGCTGCTCACCACGGGACGCGTCAACGCCCTCTGTTTGCAGTGCCACACCAATCTGCCGACCGGGCCGCATCCGCAGAACACCTACCGGCAAAGTTGCATCATTTGCCACTCGAATATCCATGGTTCGAACACCAGCAGCGTATTTTTTAAGCCGTAGCGAGAGGAGAAGACATGGCAGCCATAAAGCAGCTTTCGCCGCGACCTCTCCTTTCGAGGCGGAGATCGCTCAATTGGGCATGGCGTGGCGGCGCTATCGTGTCCGCTTGCCTGATGCTGGCTCTACCAGGGTTCGCGCAGAATGATACTGATGAAGACCCGGCCAAGGGCATGATCTGGCACGGCTATACCGTGCAGCAGTCGGTCGAGCTAGGCGGCCGCGTCACTGCGACCAACGGCAACCAGCAGATGTATGACACCCTGGTCAACCTGCAAAGCGGTCCGCGCCTTCTGAGCCAGGAACTCGCGATGCGCTCGATGACCCACACCGGCTGGTTCGACCAGTTGTATCTGAGCAGCTTCGGATTCGGCGGCGACCCGAACGACTTGGCGCGCCTGCGCATCGAGAAAAACAAGTGGTACAGCTTTGTCGGCCTTTATCGGAGAGACAATAACTTCTCCGATGACAATCTGCTGGCCAACCCGCTGAACCCCATTTACCCGCTTTCGCCGCTGACGGCGAATCCGGCCTACGTCAACAGCCCGCAGTTGCAGAACACGACGCGCAACATGGGAGACTTCAATCTCACCCTGTTCCCGCAGTCGGCCATTCGTATCCGCCTCGGCTACTCCCGCAATGACAACCAGGGAGACGTGTACTCCACTTTGCACGAAACCAACGAGATCGACCTGCTCAACGATTACCGATCGCGCTCCGACCGTTATCAGTTTGGCGTGGATGTGCGGCCCTTTGCCCGCACCACCATCAGCTTCGATCAATTCTTCGTGCACGATAAGGTGGACAACAACAGCAACCTCAACCCACTGTTCGGCAATTTCTTTCCCATTGGAACCTCCACCGGAACGCTAGTCAACATCGGCTTTCCCTATGCGCCGGCGCCCTACAACTACCCCTGCGCCATCACTGGAAATCCGCTTGGCGGCGCGGTCTCCAATGGCGTGCTGGGCACGCCAACCAGCGTCTGCAATGCGGGTGCGTACCTGTACCACTTCTCGGACAATGTGCGCACGACCCTGCCCACCTCGCAGTTGTCGTTACGGTCGAATTACTTCCGCAAGCTGGACATCACCGCCAGCGGGACCTACAGCGGCGGCAGCTCTGACGTCTACAACATCGACGACCTCTTCCGAGGGGTTGTGAGCCGCAGCGGAAATGTCGTTTATGACAATCCGGGAAGCGCCGGGATCGAGCGCGTCTCGACCAGCGCCGATCTCGGTTTGACTTATCGCTTCAGCCGCGCGTGGAGTGTTTCCAGTCAGTTCCGCTGGCTCAACTGGCGCGACTCCGGGGCATTGAACCAGAGCCTGGCCGACTGTTATTCAGGAGCCGCCACGTCTAACGTGAACTCGCCAATCGGCAACAACCCTCTTTGCTCGATTTCGGCGGCACTGTTCCCAGGCGTGCCGTTTACCCCGGCTGGCAATCAAACCTCGTCCTCGTACCCCGAGGTTCTCACCAGCAACGTTCCCAATTTAAGCTTTCTCGGAGAGCGGACCTACATCAACACCAGCAGGTTGAACTGGACTCCGGGACGCAAGCTCAGCGCCTATGTCGGTTTTCGCTATGACCGTCGCGAAATCGACGACAAGGGTGGTCCCACCACCGGCGCCGGCAGCACGGTTTCCCTGGTGTCGGCCGGAACCAGCAGCTCGGTCTTTTCTCCTGCCGCCGGCTTCGCTTCGGGCGATCAAACCATCAAAATCAACGAGTCCACGGCCCTGGGCGGCGTGGTGGTTCGTCCCATCGATCGCTGGCGCCTCAACGCCGACGTTGAACTGCTGAGCGCGGACAATGCCTTCACCAACATCAGTCCCCGCAACCAGCAGCGCTACCGCTTCGGCACAACTTATCGACTGCGGCGCTGGATCAGCCTGAGTTCCACCGTTCACATCGTCGAAACCCGGAACTCCTTCGGCCCGGAAGCGAACCTGGGCAATACCGGAACCGGCGCTACCGCTCCCAACAGCAACAACCTGTTCCAGGGCACGGCCACTCCGGCCTACGGACACAAAGACCATTACCGTTACTACACCGTTTCCGTGAGCCTGGACCCGAGCCCGCGCCTCGGCTTCGATGCTGGCTGGACCTATCTCGACCAGCAGATCAATTCGGCAACCTGTATGCCGGTCTCGGCCAGCGGGACTTCAGCCTTGGTTCTGCCGAACGGGACAATACCCTCGGTGCCCTCGACGGCTCAACCCTGGAACTGCGTCTCGGGCTTCGGGTCGGCTGCGGCCATTACTGCCGGCTACCTGCCGGTGGTGCTGGCTTACGGCGAAGATACCAACACGGGTTACTTCAATTTGAGGGTCAAGCCGATAAAGCGGGTCACGCTCAGCGTGGGCTATGAGTTGACCAGCAGCAGCGGCTATAACAACTGGCTACGGGCCGACCCTGGCGCTCCAGGCCAGCCACTCCTGGTGGGAGTAAACAGCGTCAACGGAACGGCTCAACTCACCAACAGCCCCGGCGCAATCGGCGGCATCGCGCTCGGCCCCTATCCACTGGCGCCTCTCGGCCCTCTGGATACCAACTGGCACAAGCCTTACGCCGGCCTCACCGTTGACATCGCCAGAGGGGTGGCGTTCAAAGGCGTATGGTCCTATTACGACTACAACGAGAAAGATGTGCAAAACGCTTACGTGCTGCTGCCACGGAGCTTCCACACCAACGTCGGCACGCTCTCGCTGAAGTATTCGTTCTAGGCGCCGGGGACGCGTATGAAACGGGACGGCCTCCGGGCCGTCCCGTTTTCCAAGCAACCGGAGTTCACGACCGGCACTCTCATCAGCGATAGCGGCGTGCTCTGGATTTCCCGGGGCGTAGCTGCTCCCGAGTCAGACGCCTTCGCCAGTCCGGCTGACGCGGGATGACCAAATCCAACCCTGCGCCATAAACGTGCGCGTCCGAACGCCCGCACGCACCGAATTCCACCGCCTCAGAGCGGGTATTGTGGAGGTCAATAGATGCAAACGACCATGATGAGCTATCCGTTGACGCTGCCGCACCTGCTGGAGCGCGCGGGGCGCTACTTCGCCAACTCCGAGATCGTTTCCCGGCTGCCGGACCACTACATGTTCCTCGATGCGCTTCCGCGAACTTCGACCGGCAAATTCCTGAAGCGCGCACTGCGGCAGCGGGTGGCAACTGAAATGGCAGCCGAGGGCGAGCGATCCCGATGATGACAGGCCATGTCCAGGCGCCAGCGGGCGGCGGCGAAGTGGCAGCCGGGCAACCGGAGGCGGAAGATTAAGAATGGTTATCGGCAAAAAATCGCTCGCGCAAGAGCACTCGCCAGTGGGCGCCGCACCGGCTTGAAAGTTAAGTTGCTGATTTTAAAGAGAAAATAACTTGAAAAACGATGTCGCATTCGCTGGTGGAAATCGGGTATTCTGTATCCAGTGGGCGATGTCAGGGAGAGTGTCCTGAGAAGCAGGGTCGAGCAGGCGGCATTGATTGCCGCCTGTTTCATTTGTTCTGGGTATTTTCACGACTTATTCACGTTTCTGACTTCAGCGGCTCACTATCCAAACGCAAATGCGTCGCGCATTCGCTGAAGAGTTGTCCGGCGAGAGCGACTCACTTTCTCTTCCAGCGCACGCCGTCTTTGGTGTTCTCCAGAATCACGCCTTGCCCGGCCAGTTGATTGCGAATCGCGTCCGAGGTTTTGAAGTCCTTGGCCTTGCGGGCGGCAATGTGTTTGGCTACCTGTTCTTCGATCTGCGCGTCGGTAAGCGCGGCGGCCTTGGCCAGTTCGTGGGTCTCGGCGGAAATTTTGTCGCCGAGACCTTCGGCTTTGGCCCACTCCACGACGCGGCCGATTTTGGCGGCGTCATCATCGACAAACACTGCGAAGATGTCGTCGAAGCGCGCCAGCGCCTCCAGCAAGGCCGGAACATTGCCGCGGCGCACCTCGCCTTTATCGGCGGCGGCATTGGCGTCACGCACCAAGTCAAACACGCCTCTCAGGGCCTGTGCGGTGTTGAGGTCGTCTTCCATGGCGGCGCGCATGGCTTTGACGGTTTCGGCGGCCATGGCGGAAACGACCGGGTTGGAGCCTTCGGGCCATGGTTCGGTTTCCAGACGCAGCTTGAAGTTGCGCAGGCGATCGACCGAGGCGGCCGCCTGCCGGAGTCCGTCGAAGGTGAAGTTAAGCTGCTTGCGATAAGGCACGGAGGCCAGCAGGAAGCGAATCGAGGAGGGCTTGTGGCCCATGAGCACAAGGTCGCGCAGGGTATAGAAGTTGCCGAGCGACTTGGACATCTTCTCGCCTTCGACTAGCAGGAAGCGCGAATGCACCCAGAAGTGTGCAAACTCCTTGCCGGTGAGCGCCTCCGACTGCGCGATCTCGTTTTCATGATGGGGAAAGACGAGGTCTTCTCCACCCAGGTGAATGTCGAAGCTCTCGCCGAGGTACTTCATGCTCATGGTGGAGCACTCGATGTGCCAGCCCGGACGCCCAGGGCCTATCTCCGTGTCCCAACTCTGCTCGCCGGGCTTGGGAGCCTTCCACAGGGCAAAGTCGCGGGCATTGTCCTTGTCGTATTCATCGACGTCAACGCGCGCGCCGTCGGTCATGCCGGCAAAGTCTTTCTTGCTGAGCTTGCCGTACGGCGGGAAGCTGGAGATGCGGAAGTAGTAGGAGCCTTCATCGCTGCGGTAGGCGTGGCCGGTGCGCACCAGCTCGGCGATAAAGTGCGCCATCTCCGCAATGTGCGCGGTGGCCGGCACCAGGATCTCCGGCGATTCCAGATTGAGGGTCCGCATGTCGTCCAGAAAAGCCTGGGTGAACTTCGCGGTGAACTCGGCGATGGGCACGCCCTTCTGGGTGGCATTGCGAATGATCTTGTCGTCAACGTCGGTGATGTTCATGACGTGCTTCACGCGGTAACCACTTTGCAGCAGGAAGCGGCGCAGCACATCGACCGCGATGAAGGTGCGGAAGTTGCCGATGTGGCCGTAATCGTAAACCGTGAGCCCGCAGGCGTACATGCGGACGAGATTGTCCTCGCGAGGCTGGAACGGCTCGACCTCGCCGGAAAGGGTGTTATAGAGCTGGAGAGCCATGGTGCGTGATCACTCCCGACCTGAGTCTTTGATTCTAGCAGCCTGCTAGACCAGTTTAGCGAAAGGTGCAGCTCAGGCAGGCAGGTGCGCGGCATCTTGATTCCTCGATTGGACTTGAGGGCGCGACGGGGTCAAAGTAAAGCCAAGGCTGAGATGATTTCCTGTACTATAGCTGCGGGAGTGGTATTTATGCGGCGCACGACGACGATTGCAATTTGCCTTCTGCTGCTGATGGCCGCTGCCGCGGCTCAGATGACGTTCGACCCCAAGCTCTACGATCCCGCGGCCAATGCCAGGGCCGAGATCGCGCGCGCCATCCGCACAGCCGGGCGCGAGCACAAGCGCATTCTTCTGGTGTTCGGAGCCAACTGGTGTCCTGACTGCCAGGCGCTCAACTACCGCTTTCACCAGGAGCCGATCAAGGAGCTGGTGGATAGCAATTTCATCGTGGTGCACGTAGATACCGGCGAGGGCGAAGGACGCTTTGCCAAGAACATCGACGTGGCCGAACAATATCAGATCCCGCTGAAAAAAGGGATTCCGGCGATCGCCGTGCTTTCCGGGCGCGGCCGCCTGCTGAGCAGCCAGACGAATGGCCAGTTCTCATCGGCCCGCCGGCTCGACCCGCAGCAGATTGTCGATTTTCTGAACCAGTGGAAGCCGCCGAAGAGCAGCTCGTAAACGACATTGCGCTCAATGCCGCGATCTCCAACTCCAACTATAACCGGCGTAAAGCAGGTTCGAATCTACGCCGGGGTTGCGATTGGCCGAGTTGGCGTTGGAGATGTGGTGGAACTTGTAGCCTATGCTGACGGACTGGTTCTCCCGATGCCAGATCTGCACGCCGGCGCCCCATCCGACCCCGAAGTTGAACTGCGATGAGCCGCTCACCGGAACCTGATCGGTAAAATACAGCACGCCCGCCGTGCCGTTGATGTAAGGCTGCAACATGCGGCGGCGACGGAAATTCACTTGCAAGCCGATGGGCGAAGCGCCTCCGCCGTAAATTTCTCGCCGAGTGCCGGGAGCATCGACCGAGAACACGAGCCCGTTCTGCACCACATTGACCTGCCGCGGCTGGCTGATGACGGCGACCGGAACCAGCTCGATCGTCCATTTCAACGCCCATTTATCGCGGGCGACGAGCACTCGCGCGTATTGCAGATTCAACTCGCCAAAGGGGCGGTCCGTGGTGGTGCCGATGGCGGTCGGATTGTCCGGCGAATACCCGCCCCAAAAGCCAATTTCACTGCTGCCGCGGTCGAGCGCACGTCCGTCGGCAAAGCCGGCCGCGGCCAGCAGCAGCAAGCAAAGTGCGCCGTCAGCGAGTTTCGAGGCGAAGGCTCTGATCTTGCTCATCTCTGTTCTCTTTTTTCGTCGGGTTTTCCCGCCGAGTTCCCGTCCAGGTGTTCCACTAACGTCAGCTTACCTGTAGCGGCAACGGTGCGCCAACCAAAATACGCGAACTCGCGCCGAACGAGTTTGACGGCGCGGGGGCCGGCCAATCTGGTACTATTCATCTTTCCATGAATCACACCGGCGCAAATGTCGTTCGCCAGGAAGCGGAAGCCCTGCGGCAGTTGGCCGACCGTCTTGACGGCTCCATGGCGGCAGCGTTTTGCCGTGCCGTGGAATTGCTTTCCGGCTGCGCCGGGCGCGTGGTGGTAACCGGCATGGGAAAGAGCGGGCTGATTGCGCGCAAGATTGCCGCTACCCTCAGCTCGACCGGAACCCCGGCGCTTTACCTGCATCCGGCGGAAGCGCTGCACGGCGACCTCGGCATGATCGTACGCGGTGATATCGTGATCGCACTCTCGGCCAGCGGTGAGACCGAGGAGATTCTGGAACTGCTGCCGAGCGTCAAGCGGCTGGGCATCGCGCTCATCAGCTTTACCTGCGACGCGCTCTACCCCACAAACGGCAGCCACAGTTCGCTGGCGCAGGCCGCCGAGATCGCGCTCGACTGCTCGGTTGCCAAAGAGGCTTGTTCGCTGGGGCTGGCGCCTACCACTTCCACCACGGCGATGCTCGCCCTGGGCGACGCGATTGCGGTCGCGCTGGCCGAGAAACGCGGCTTCCGGGAAGAGGACTTCGCCAATCTGCATCCGGGCGGGAAGATCGGCAAGCGGCTGCTGCGGGTGTCGGCCTTGATGCATACGGGTGACTCCATCCCAAGGATTTCGCCGCAGACGCCGATGGCCGACGCGATCTTCGAGATGTCGAGCAAAAAGCTCGGCATGACGACCGTCACCGAAGGAGACATCCTCGCCGGCGTTATCAGCGACGGCGACTTGCGGCGCCTGCTGGAGCGCCGCGGCAAAGAGATTCTCGACCTCACGGCGGGCGAATGCATGACGCGGACGCCGAAAACGATCTCGCCGGACGAACTTGCCACCGCCGCGCTGGAGGTCATGGAGCAAAAGAAAATTACTTCTCTCGTCGTGGTTGACGGCGAAGGGAGGGTCCAGGGAGTGCTACATCTGCACGACCTGTGGGGCACGGAGATGATTTAGCTTTTTGGCGATCCGGTTGAGCGCAACTGCGCACCGAGGACGGCATTCATGACTCACATAACTCAGCAGGGGATTCACGTCACCAACGCGCCGGATTATCGCGAACACTACGCCAATAGCGTGCAGGTGCGGGTAAACGTCTGGGATTTTTTCCTGGTCTTCGGCACGCTCCAGCCGAGCGAGACGCAGGTCACGGTGCAGAACTTTCAGGGCATCTACCTGAGCCCGCAGCAGGCCAAGGCGCTGGCCGGGCTGTTACAGCAAAACGTCACCAACTACGAGCAGACGTTCGGGGAGATCAAACTCGACCCGAAGATGGCGCCCGGGCAAATCCACTAGAGTGGCTGCGGAAATCCTCATGGAAGTGTCATCCTGAGGCTGAGCCGAGCGGAGCCGAAGGATCGGATGCCAGTTGGCGAGCGGTCAGGAATATCTGCTCGAACATCGCGCCCGTCAGCTTCCCGGTGGCAGTGTTCTGGTTCGAAGGATGGTAGGAAGCCAGCAGCGTGACTCGATTCGGCATCAGGTAGCTGGCGCCGTGAGCGAAGCTGTAACCACTCCTGCTGGTCAGCGCGCCGGTTCGCTTCAAGTGATGCAGGTAGGCAGCGAAGCCGATCCTGCCCAGGGCGACGAGAACCCGCATATTCTTGAGTGCCTGTAATTCGCGGTCGAGAAAAGGAGCGCAGTTGGCGATCTCTCGCGGAGACGGCTTGTTCGCGGGCGGAGCGCAACGCACGGCAGCGGTGATGTAGGCGTCCAACAAGCGCAGTCCGTCATCGCGGCTATCGGCATTGGGCTGAGAGGCGAAGCCGGTGCGGTAAAGGATGGGATACATGAAACGCCCGGAGGCATCGCCGGTGAAGGGACGGCCAGTGCGATTGCTGCCGTGCGCTCCGGGGGCGAGTCCGAGGATTACCACCCTGGCGTGCGCATCGCCGAAGCCGGGAACCGGCTTGGCCCAGTATTCGTGATCGAGATAGGCGCGGCGCTTTTCGCGTCCGACGGCTTCGCGGTACTCGACCAAACGCGGACAGCGCCGGCAAAGGATCACTTCTTCGTGTAGAACATGCAGGGCCGATGGCATGAACCTATTCTATGACCAACTGAAGGGGCAAAGCCCGTCCTGTCACGATGGGCAGAGCTGCGGACTTAGAATGACAAATAGCAGCCGTCCATCGGCCATTTGTCCGCGGACGCGCATACAATAGGTGAGGGGAGCGGGCCAAGTCAACGGCCGGCGCGCCAGGCGAGATTCGTCAGCTCGGAAGCAAGCCGGAGTCGGCTTGCGGGACAGACGGGTTTGACCGGGTTCGGTTACCTCTCTTACACTATTTTTTCGCTTAGCTTGCGTCGGCTTCACTGGGCGCGAGGTTTGAAGTCCCGGCGCGAGCCGCAGGTGGCCAGCCTTTTTGGCGCACACTTTACACTGATCCGAAGGCACTTCCTTGAATCCAACAGAAGACACAAAGAGCGAAAGTCCTAACCCCTGTCAGCGAGAGGTTTCCGTCGAAATCCCCGCCGATGTGGTGGCCCAAGAAGAACAGACCGTTATCAGCGGGTTTCAGAAGCATGCCCGGGTGCCGGGCTTCCGGCGAGGCAAGGTTCCCGCCGGCGTCATCCGCCAGCGCTTCAGCGACGACATCCGGAGCGAATTGGTTGAGCACCTGGTTCCGCGCTACTTCCGGCGGGAAGCCGAAAAGCAGCACCTGGTTCCGGTTTCGCAGCCGCAGGTGACCGACATCGATCTGGGCGAAGGCAAGCCGATGCGTTTCAAGGCGAGCTTCGAGGTGTTGCCGGAGATCGACGTTACCGGCTACCAGGAGGTTCGTCCGGAAAAACAGGAGATATCGGTGACCGACGAAGAGGTCACGGCGGCGATGGAGAACCTTCGCGAGCAGCATGCAACTTACGAAAACATCGACGGGGACCACGCCCTCGAAGACGGTAACTATGCCCAGGCCGCGTTCAGCGGAACCTCGGGGGAGGCCGGCGCCCAGCCGATGAATGTCGACGACGTGCTGGTGGAAATCGGCGGCGCCAACCCCATGAAGGAGTTCAGCGACAATCTGCGCGGCGCCAAGGCGGGCGAGACGCGCAGCTTCGATGTCGCCTACCCGCAGGAATTTTCGGACAAGCGGCTGGCGGGCAAAACGATTCATTACGAAGTGCAGATCAAGAGCATCAAACGTAAGAGCACGCCGGAGCTGACCGACGACTTTGCCAAGGAGGTCGGCAGCGAGTTCGAATCGCTGGAGAATTTGAAACTCCGGATAAGGGAAAGCATCCAGGCCGGTAAGCAGCAGGAAGAGGAGCACCGGGGCAAGGATAAGCTGGTGCAGGACCTGGTGACCAGGTTCGATATCGCCGTACCCGAATCGATGATCGAGCAGCAGATCGACACCCGGCTGGAGCGGGGCCTGCGCGCCCTGGCCGCCCAGGGAATGCGAGCCGAGGATCTGAAGCGCATGGACATGGGCCGCTTGCGCGAAGGCCAGCGGCAGGCCGCACGCCGGGAGGTACAGGCATCTTTATTGCTCGACAAGATTGCCGACCTGGAAACGGTTTCGGTCAGCGATGAAGAACTGGACAAGGAGATCGCATCTCTCGCCAAGCAGATGCAGCAGACGGCCGAGGCCGTACGTAAACGGCTGGATGAGAACGGCTCGGTCGGTCGCATAAGGGCACGAATCAGAAACGACAAGACCTTGGATATGCTGTATAGCAGGGCAGGGTGACAGGTTTTCCCCGAGGTGAAAAGCAGATTTTCCCCCAGAGTGGAAATATGGAAATGCGAGTTCCGGAACGGGAGTCAAACTTCCGCCGGGATTCTCCGGAGGCACTGAATCGCTAGTATGATTGACGGGGGCGTCGCGCGGCAAGCGACGGCGCTCTCGAAGCCGTTTAGCCGAGCGGGATTGAATGCGCCTGTGATGTTACGACCGCGACGGGCGCATGGATTATAAAGGAGCAAACCGATGCTTGTGCCCATGGTAGTCGAACAAACCAGCAGGGGCGAGCGTGCGTATGACATCTACTCCCGCCTGTTGCGGGACAACATCATCTTCCTCGGGACTCCGGTCGACGACCAGGTGGCGAATCTCATCATTGCCCAGTTGCTTTTCCTGGAAGCGGAAGATCCGGAAAAGGACATATCGCTCTACATCAATTCGCCCGGCGGCTCGATTACGGCCGGCATGGCGATTTACGATACCATGCAGTTCATCAGGCCCGACGTGGTCACCATCTGCATCGGGCAGGCGGCGAGCATGGCTGCTCTGCTGCTGGCGGGCGGGGCCGCGAAGAAACGGTTTGCCCTGCCTACTTCCCGGATTCTGATTCATCAGCCGTTGATTATGGGCGGTGGCATCTCCGGGCAGGCGACCGATATCGATATACAAGCGCGCGAAATTCTTCGCATGCGGGAGATTACCAACCAGTTGCTGGCCAAACACACCGGCCAGATCCTGGAGAAGGTCGAGCGCGACGTGGAGCGTGATTTCATTATGAACGCCGAGCAGTCTAAGGAATACGGGCTGATCGATGAGATCATTTTCAAACACCGCTAAGGCGTTACACCGACTTTTTTGGGGTCGGGTAGTTACCTGGGTGTACCAATGGGGACTTCCATTGGGAGCCGGAGTTGTAGTTCAATAAGCGAGCCTGGGTCAGCAGTGAATGTCCGGCGGCGTGACAGCGGCGCGAGCGGACGAACTGCACGCGAATGCGGGCGAAGCAAGCGATCGGCAAGGTATGGTAAGTATTGAGGGGTTACATGAGACGGTCAGGTTCCGATGAAGTTTTACGGTGTTCCTTCTGTCACAAGTCTCAGGACGCTGTCGCCAAGTTAATTTCTTCCCCCAGTGATTATCCGCGGGCGTATATCTGTGATGAGTGTGTAGCGGTCTGCAATTCGATACTCGAAGACGACCGCAGCGAAGCGCAGCCTGCCGCCACTCCGAGCCAATTGCCGAAACCGCACGAGGTAAAGGCCTTTCTTGACGAGTACGTCATCGGCCAGGAACAGACGAAGAAGAAGCTCGCGGTCGCGGTTTACAACCATTACAAGCGCGTTTACATGAACAAGCAACGGAATAACGACATCGAACTCTCGAAGTCGAATATCCTGCTGATTGGTCCGACCGGCACCGGCAAGACGTTGCTTGCGCAGACTCTGGCCAAGATGCTCGACGTTCCCTTCGCCATTGTCGATGCCACTACGCTGACCGAGGCCGGCTACGTCGGCGAGGACGTCGAGAACATCATCCTCAAGCTGTTACAGTCAGCCGACGGCGACGTGGCACGGGCGCAGACCGGGATCATCTATATCGACGAGATCGATAAGATCGGGCGCAAGGACGAGAATCCTTCGATTACCCGCGACGTGAGCGGCGAGGGCGTGCAACAGGCCTTGTTGAAGATACTGGAGGGCACGGTCGCCAACGTTCCGCCCCAGGGCGGGCGCAAGCATCCGCACCAGGAATTCACCCCGGTCGATACGACCAACATCCTGTTTATCTGCGGCGGCGCGTTTGTCGGCCTGGAAAGGGTCGTCGGCCGCCGGGTAGGCAAACGGGCGATGGGGTTCCGTGCCGACGAAGCTCCCGGGCAGCAGGAGCTGGTCGGGGCCGCCAAGCGCGACAGCGAGCTGCTACGCAAGGCCGAGCCGCAGGACCTGATTAAGTTCGGGCTGATTCCCGAGTTTGTCGGCCGTCTGCCGGTAATGGGAGTTCTCGACGAACTGGATGAGGATGCTCTGGTCGAGATCCTGACCCGGCCGCGCAATGCGATCACCAAGCAGTACCAGCGGCTGTTCGAGTTTGAAAACGTCAAGCTTTGCTTCACCGCCGATGCGCTGCGGAGCATCGCTCACGAAGCCACGCTGCGCAAGGTGGGCGCCCGCGGGCTGCGCATGATCCTGGAAGAGTTGATGCTTGACCTGATGTACCATCTGCCGAGCCAGAAGAAAGTAAAGGATTTTGAAGTGACTCGCGAGATGGTGGAAAAGCGCGACCTGGCCATCGCCATGCTGGAAAAGGCCGGATAGGCCGGTTTGTTTTCTGTCTGAAGAAAGGGCTTGCGCAAAGCGGCCCTTTTTTGTTTTCGGTGGCCTCCCGGCGCCATGGTCGTTACGAAAGGTCAAGGAACTTTAAGGTACGCTCGACCTTCAAAAATGGGCGTTGCGCGGGATTTCCGGGGAAAATCTTTACCTGAAAGCCTTCCCGAATCAGAATTAATCATCGAAACAATTGGGGATGTATCTAAGGGAACATTGCAGTCCAGACGGGTGGTTGCCGTAGGATGTCTCATGTAGTAGGCTCAAACTAGCCGCGGGACCCGAAAGACGCATGAGCGGGCCGAACAGGGAGCTGTACCGAGTGAGTTCTGCCAAGGAAAAATTCGAGACCAAAAAGCTGCCGATGATGCCCATCCGGGACGTCGTCATCTTTCCTTTTATGATGACACCGTTCGTCGTCGGACGTGAATCGAGCGTTCGGGCGCTGGAAGAGGCGCTGGCCCACGACAAGAGGATATTCCTGGCCACGCAGCACGATGCCAGCGTTGACGAACCGAAGCCGAATGAGATCTACCAGGTGGGCACGGTCGTCAACATCGTCCAGAGTCTTAAGCTCCCGGATGGCAACATCAAGGTGCTGGTGGAAGGACTGGAGCGCGGCAAGACCTTGCAGGTAACCGAGGTGGGGGGCTACCTCGAGGCGGTGGTCCGCACGGTGAAGAGCACGGCCGAGATGACGCCGCAGATCGAAGCCGCCATGCAGCGCGTGATTTCGCAGTTCGAGCAATACGTAAAGCTGTGCCAATCGCTCAACTACGAAACCATGGCCGCCACCGTCCGGCCGGACGATATTGCCAAGCTGACCGACACCATCGCCGCCAATCTGCAGCTCACAATCGAGGAGAAGCAGGAGCTGCTGGAGATCTTCGATCCCGCCGATCGTCTGAACCGTGTCCTCGACGTGCTGGACATCGAAATCGAAAAGCTGAACATGGATCGCACCATCCAGTCGCGGGTGAAGAGGCAGATGGAGCGCGCGCAAAAGGAGTACTACCTTAACGAAAAGATCAAGGCGATCCAGAAGGAACTCGGGCGCGGTGAAAAGAGCGAGTTCGACGAGCTGAAGAAGAAGATCGACAGCTCCGGCATGCCGAAGGACGTTCACGAAAAGGCGCTCCAGGAGCTGAAGAAGCTGGAGGCGATGCCTCCGATGTCGGCCGAATCGACCGTCTCCCGCAACTACCTCGACTGGCTGCTGGCCGTGCCCTGGAAGAAGAAGTCGAAGGAAGTGCGCGACATCGAGTTCGCCGAGAAGATTTTGAACGAAGATCATTACGGACTGGAGAAGATCAAGGATCGCATCCTCGAGTTTCTCGCGGTACGGCAGTTGGTGAAGAACCCTAAAGGTTCGATTCTCTGTTTCGTCGGGCCTCCGGGAGTCGGCAAGACTTCGCTTGGCATGAGCATCGCCAAGGCCACGGGACGCAAGTTCGTGCGCATGTCGCTGGGCGGAGTTCGCGACGAGGCGGAGATTCGCGGCCATCGCCGCACCTATATCGGCGCGCTGCCGGGACAGATCGTCCAGATGATGAAAAAGGCCGGCACCAAAAACCCGGTCTTCATGCTCGACGAAGTCGACAAGATGTCCGCCGACTTCCGCGGCGATCCGTCTTCGGCGCTGCTGGAAGTGCTCGATCCGGAACAGAATTTCATGTTCATCGATCACTATCTCGACGTCGAATACGATCTGTCTCAGGTCTTTTTTATCGCCACCGCCAATGTGCTGCACACCATTCCCGCCGCTTTGCAGGACCGCATGGAAGTGCTGCGGCTGCACGGTTACACGGAGCCGGAGAAGCTCGAAATCGCCAAGCACTACCTGGTGAAGAAACAGCTCGAACAGGCCGGACTGAACGCGCAGAACATCACCTTCAGCGACGACGCGATCACCGGCATCATTCGCCATTACACGCGCGAGGCCGGAGTCCGCAACCTGGAGAGGGAAATCGGCAACATCTGCCGCAAAGTGGCTCGCCGGGTGGTCAAGGAAGGTCAAGGCTACGCGATCGCGGTGACGGGAGAAAACGTCAACGACTTCCTGGGCGTGACCCGCTTCCACGACACGGCGGTCAACGAGAAGAGCGAGGTCGGCCTGGTCACGGGATTGGCGTGGACCGAAGTGGGCGGCTCGATCCTGTCAACCGAAGTAACCGTAGTGGAAGGCAAAGGCGGCAAGCCGATGCTGACCGGCAAGCTGGGCGACGTCATGCAGGAATCGGCGCAGGCGGCGATCACCTACATCCGCTCGCGGTGGCAACAACTCGGCCTGACCCACGATTTCTATCGCAACATCGATATTCATATTCACGTGCCGGAGGGCGCGATCCCGAAGGACGGTCCCTCGGCGGGCATTACCATGGCAACCGCGATTGCCAGCGCTCTCAGCCGCATTCCGGTGCGGCGCGACGTTGCCATGACCGGCGAAATCACGCTTCGCGGCAAGGTACTGCCGATCGGCGGACTGAAGGAAAAGCTGTTGGCAGCGCATCGCGCCGGCATTATGGAAGTGATTTTGCCGCAAGAGAACGAGAAGGACATGGCGGATGTACCGGAGAACCTGCGCAGTGCCATGAAGCTGCACTTTGTGGAGAACATGGACCAGGTCCTGCAAATCGCCCTGGAGGGCTCGTTGCCCGAGGCAGCCGAAGAGGCGGCTGCGCTCTCGCCGCCGCCGACCGCGCCCGCTCAGCCGACTGCGCGGCAGTAGCAGAGTTGTTTAACGAGCCCGCTGAAGCGGCGCCTCAGCAATTATTTGTCGTTGAGGCCGCAGCGGGCTTTTTCAGGTTTGTGCGCTTCATTTGTGCACTTCGGGGGTTGTGCTCGAACGACAGGCTCGCATCCAACTCACGTTGGCATTGGCTGGAAATGAAGGTCCACACACGCTTTCTCATGAGCGCATTGGATGAGCGGCAATTCCCTGCCGTGAGTGCGCCGGAAATCGCGTTTCTGGGCCGCTCGAACGTAGGCAAGTCCAGCCTGATCAACCTTCTTGCCGGGGTAAAGATTGCCAAAACCAGCAATACGCCGGCCGCACCCAGGCAATCAATTTTTTTGAAGTGCGCCGTCCTGGGCGTCCGAAGCCGGATTTGCTGTTTGTGGACCTGCCCGGATACGGCTACGCGCGCGTTCCCCGCGAAATTACCGATCGCTGGCAGGGTTTTGTCGACCCCTACCTGAGACGCCGGTCGGCGTTGGCGCTCTGCCTTTGCCTGGTTGATGCTAATGTTCCCCCGCAGCGGAGCGATGCGCAACTGGTTGAGTTTTTGCGCCATGTGGACCGCCCCTTCCTGATCGTTGCCACCAAAGCAGATAAGGTCGGCTCCCGCCTGCAAGCGGCGGTGGAAACCTTACGGCAGGCATTCGGCGTTGACAGGGTCTTGCCGTTTTCAACCAAGAGCGGGATGGGCCGGGACGAGTTGTGGAAGCTGATCCACGTGGCCGTCGAGCGTTCGGCCGAGGAGTTGGACGGCCCGGAAGCGCCGCGAGCGACCGGCTGAGCGAAGACACGCATTCGGGCGGCCTGCCGTCTCAACAGCCGATCAAAGGCACGAAGCGGCATCCGCCAAGGTTAGTCGTGGTAATTTGGCCGGCGGTTTTGCGCAGCAACTGCAACTCCTGCAGATCGGGGCCGCCAACCGGCACAACGAGGGTTCCGTTTTCGTCGAGTTGGCGGAGCAAAGCATCAGGAACGGTGGGGGCAGCGGCAGCCACAATGATTCGCTTGAAGGGCGCTGACTGCGGCAGACCTTCGTTTCCGTCTCCCATGACAACCTCGATGTTGTCGTAACCCAGCCGGGCGAAGCTTGCCCGGGCCTCGATGGCGAGCGATGCGATCCGTTCCACGGTCAATACGCGCGCCGAGATGCAGGAGAGCACCGCCGCCTCATACCCTGTTCCTGTTCCGATCTCCAGCACCGTATCGCCGGCCTCGGCGGCGAGCGCTTCGATCATGAACGCGACCACGAAGGGCTGCGATATGGTCTGGCCGTCGCCGATGGGAAGCGGGTGGTCCTCGTAGGCTTCGCCCCAAGCTTGGCGCGGCACGAATTGGTGGCGCGGAACCGTGGCCATGGCCTGCAGCACTCGTTCATCGCGAATGCCACGCCGGCGGAGTTGTTCGGCGATCATCCGGAGCCGCGCGTTGAGGTATGGATCGACCGGGTTGGAATGGTCCATTGGCATGCGGGTCAGCGCTTGCGGCGGCGCACAAAAACATTGAAGCTTACCACGCCGTTCTGGTCCCGCACTCCCACAAGGGAGATGCGCGGCGTGAGGTAGTACTCAAATTGCAGGATCTGCTGGGCCGATTGCGTGAGGTTGGTGATGTAGGTCAAGGTTACGCGATCGGAGACCGTTTGCTCGATGGTGAGGCGGGCATTGGCTCCGTTTTGCTGGCCGGCAACATTGGGATCTATTTTGATTCGGCTCACGCCAAACAGCTTCTGCAGACGGCTGTTGACAGCCGAATTGAGGGCCTCGCCCAAAATGGCGTTGGAGTCCGACTCGGCAAGATTGGATGTCCCCGAAAGCGTCGCACCGGGAAGCTGCGCGATTTCTTCTTCACGGGTGCGTCCCAGGGCAAGCAACGAGACGATGTCGGACGACGACAGGGGCGGGTCGGACCGGTAGGTCATGGTCATGCGGCTGAGCGTCCCTTGGAGACCCAAGGTGACGTCGTAGTCGCGGACCCGGGCCGAAGCTTCGATGTCGATGTTGGCATCGATCCTGACCGGGTTGGTGAACGAAATGTCGCCGCGATTGAGCTGGTAGGTTGTGCCGGCAATGGTGATATTACCTTCGAGAATGCTGATGCGGCCCAACACTGAGGGCTGCGCGGCCGAACCGCGCACGTGCAGATCCACGTTGCCGGAGACCCTCGCCAACGAAGTCTGCACCTGAAGTTGCGGCGTCGAGACCACCCGCACGTCAAGCTTAATGTTATTGGCCGGAGATTTGGGATTGACCGGGGCGGACACGAGCTGCGTCCTGACGAGGTAACTGGCGAAATCGAAGCGCGGATTCAAGGCTAACCGGTTGACGGTCACGTCGCCCGAAAGCAGAGCGTTGCCGGCAGTGCCGGAAAACGCCATGCTGGCATCGACGCCGGAGCTTACGCCCTCGGGATATCGCAAACGAATATCATGACCCTCGGCGGTAAGGTTGAACACCAGTTCCTGTGCGTAGCTGATGGAACCGCCCAGCTTGAGTCGACCGCCTCCGGTGACCGCCGTGAGTTCGCGGATCTGCAATCGGTTCCGGTTGAAGGCGAGCACACCGTTGATGTTGCTCAAGCCGTTCGGCAGATCGACGTAGGAAACGGCTCCTTCGGTAATGCGCATCTGCCCGTTCAAGGATGGCTTAGGTATGGTGCCGCGGATTCTGACGGTAAGGTCGGCGACACCCCGCGAGGCGAGTTCGGGCGCCAGGGTTTGCACCAGCTTCAGATCGACCCTGCCGTCGGCGTCAAGATTGCAACGCTGGTCGCCGGAGAGCTGGAGCTGCCCGTGAATATCCACAAAGTGGGTCTGCTCCCCTTCGAGACGAAACTGGTCGACGGTCACCACCTGATCGCGCATGTGCAGGCGTATCGGGCCGGCATTGCGCACGGGAAGGCCCTCCAGTTCGCCCTCGAGTCTGGAGATATTTACTTCCGCGTTCAGTGAGAACGGCGAGCGGGCGGCGCCCTCCACCAGAATCTCGCCACCGAGCACGACGTGAGCCGCATGCTCGGCTGGAAAGTAGCTTTTTATCAGCGCGTCGAGGACGAGATTGTCGGCCACCAGCTTGGCTTGCATCGGCATTTCGCCGCGCAGGCGGATGTTTCCGTCGAGCGCCAGCGCGGCCTTGTGAAACGCCGACCGCGCCGTTAGCATGAGATCGGCGCCATGGGTGACGGCAATCGCATTGAAATCGCCCAGGCGGTCTCCATTGACCGCCAGCTCGCGCAGGTGAAGCGCGGCGTTGACGACAGGGGCTTCCGCCGTGCCCGAGCCTTGCGCTTCGAAGCCAAGCGCCCCCTGGACGTGCAACCGCCTGGCTTGCAATTGACGGACCCGCTCCAGTTGAAGCTTAGCCCCCTGAAGCAAGAAACTGAACTGCCGGCTGGAGAAGTCGTACTCGCCTCCGCCAGTCACCTTGCCCCAGTCGTTGGCCGCAACCAGATTCTGGAGTTTGAAACTGCTGCCCTGGAACTGCAAATCGGCAGCGGCCGAAGGCATGGGATAGCCATAAGCCACCACGCTCGCCAGCGCGAGATGACCGCTTCCGTTCAACTGCTGCCGGCTTCCGTCCATCTGCAACTCGGTATCGAGTCTGCCCTGGATGGGATAGTTCGTTCCAAAGATCGACTGCAGATCGACAAGCTCTCCTGCGTGAATCTGCAAATGACCTTGAATCTGCGATGAGTCCACGACTTGGCCTTCGCGCAACGAAGCACTGCCCTCCCAATCGATCTCCGCCGGTCCTCGTCGCAATTTGGCGTGTCGTACGGAAATCAACTGCGGAGAATAGGAGACGTCAGCTTGGGCTTCGTCCCAGTGCAGGCGGAGAGCAGCAGGCTTGTCCGCCGGGACGGTTGTCGCAACCTTGCTGAGGTGCAAGGCGGCGAGCCGGCGGCTGGCCCGCTTCGGCTGCGCGATCGGCACGGGCGGCGGTTGCTCCCGGCCACGCGAAATCGCGGTGGTGAAATCATGCAGCTCCACATGCCCTGCAATCTGCAGAGCGGAAAGCGTGCCGGAGGCGGCTCCGCTGATGGACGCCGTGCCCGCCAGCTCCAGTGGTAGCGTTTTGGGAAGCAACGGCAGCTGGCTCAGAATCGGCTGAATCTCGCCGAGGTTGCCGGTGTCGATCGTGAACCGCAGACGGCTGTCAATGCCCCCGAGATTGCCGCTCGCTTGCAGGCGGGTGGCTTTGCTCTGGGCGCTCAGGGTGGCGATCTCAAACGACCGTTTAGACCCCGAGTAGGTGGCCTCAAGATGCCCCGATAGCGGAATCTCGCCGGACGCGATAAGCGGCGGCGGAGCCGCATCCAACACCAGGCGTGCGTTGGTCTTCTCCGGCGAGCCGCGCCACGCGATCACGACCGTACCGCCGACCCGTCCGTTGAGGTTCAGCAACTCCTCTGCCGGCTTCGGGAACGAAGCCGAAATCGACTTCACCGAGAGTGCGCGCAGGGCGAAGTTTGCCGTGCCCTGCGCCTCCGCTCCTCCGTTAGCGCGGTCAGCGTGAGTAGTTGGTGGGCGGGGCGAAGCGGCTAGCCAGTGCTTGATTTCAGTCTGCCCAGTTACGAAGCCGCCCAAGGCCGAGGCAAACAGATGAGGCACGGTAAGGCTTTCGGGAGTTGCCGAAAAATCCAGTCCGCCGGTGAGATTGCCGATGGTGAGCGGACCCGCTGTCCACGCCACGCCCTTGAAGGTTGTCTTGCCCGAGGTGGTAAACGATCTCCTCGAAAATTCGCCTGTGCCGGTGACTTCGAGTTCGCCCTGGTGGAACTGACGCAGAGGCGAGGCCGGCGCCGATGCCAGCATCGCAGTCGCCTCGGAGGTGTCGACGGCAACCTTGTAGAGCGCAGTCAGGACCGGATCGTTCCAGTTCGTCAGTCTTCCGCTTGCCTCGAGCAGCGAATGACCGGCGGAGACCTCCAGCGAATTGATCGTCAGATGGTCAGTGTACAGACTGAACTCTGCCTGTCCTTGCGCCAAAGGAAGTTGCTGGCCCGCGGTCAGAAGCTTGAGTTGGCCGACGTGAACTTTAGCGTCATATCTGTCGGGATTCCTCGCGTAGATCATCCTCAGCGAACAATCATCGGCCGAGAAATTGAGCGGTATTGGGAGCTCGTTCCACTGCAACCAGCCATCGTCGATTTCCAACCTCTCCATCGACAGGTCAAATAGCGCCCGGATCGCGTTCTGCTTTCCGGCAATGGGCAGCGGAGGTTGATTGGTATGCCCGTCGGGATAGACCACAATGTGAAAGATGGGATGGCGGAGAGAAAGTTCACGCAAAGCAATTTCCCGCCGCACGATCGAGAGGACTTCCAGCCGCGCGCGAAGATGGCCGACATGCACATAGGGCTGCTCGCCGGCAGCTTCGAGTCCATGGATGGTGATGTCGTCAACCGCTAATTCCAGCCGCGACAGGCGCCAGTGGAAGCTTCCGATTTCGACGGCGCCGCCGGTGACCGATTGCAGTGCGAATACCAGCTTCTGCCGCATGCGTTCGCGAAACCAGACGCTGTTGAAATAGCCGACGGATAAAGCGACCGCAAGCAGGACAAGGCCGGCAATCGCGGCAATCAGAGCAGTCCCGGTCCTGGCGTATCCGGAGTTGGCGGCGTCCAGCCCCGAAACTCCGGCCCTTCTTCGGATTTGACTTCCCCGCGGCCTGTCTAGCTTGGCCGGCAGGTCGAGACCGTCGCTTTGCTGTTCCATGAGCAGATCATCATCGTCGAACTACGGCAAGGACTTCGCCCCTGAGGCACTACCCGGACCGCTTGCAGGCGGCAAAATTCGCACTCTTCCCTGCTCTCGCAGACCGGCAAGCCAGGCATTGAGTTGAGCGTCGATTTTCTCCTGCAAAAGAAGTTCGTAGATTTCGGAGCGTACGTTTTCCAGTGGCTCGGCTGCCGCTCCCTTCGCGCTCAACTCCGGCAACAACTTCTCTTTGTAATAGCTTTCCACTTCCTCGCCCGAAACGCGAACCATATGGCGCAAGCGCGCATCGACAAACTGCATCAGTTGGACCTGTTCCTCCACGCTCTTACGCAGTTGCCGCTCCCGGACTCCGTAGGCGGCCAGGATATCCTGCCATGCCGCGTCCGACTTTGCCTCCGGAAACGACGCCCGAACCTGGGCCAGGCGCGATTCCACTTGCGGTACGGGCGGAACCTGCCCATTGGTCATCTGCTGCCGGATCAACGTCCGATCGATGAGCCGATCCATCGCCGCCCGGAAATCCGCCTGGGAAATATCCGTGACTGCCCGACCCTGCATCAGTGCCTCGACGCGAACGGCGTCCCGGACATCGCTGTCCAGCACGGGTTCGTCGTTGACGGTTGCCACGATGCGGTCAGCCAGCTCGCCGGCCGAAGCCATACATACGAGCAAAAAAACGAGCGCTAGCGCCAGTGCCGGAATCTTCATCAGAACGTCTGCCCAATACTAAAAAAGAGATTGAAGTGCCGCAGTTGCTCGGCATGCGGCGTGTTTCCCGGTGTGTTTTGCGGCTGTACGGCAAAGTACGCCGGATTCAAATTGTAGCCAAAATCGAGCCGCACCGGCCCGATCGGCGTGTGGTAGCGTACCCCGCCGCCGACCGCCTGCGACAGGTAGTTGAAATCACATGGCGAGCTCAGGCTTCGGCAGCCTTGCTGGTTGCGTTGTGAGAACCGCCCCAGATTGCTCCACATGTCGTCGGCGGTGTCGAAGACGTTTCCCATGTCGTGAAAGACGACGAAGCTGAAGCCCGGACCGCCGAGCGGCAGGCGCATGGGAGGCGTACGCAGTTCCAGGTTGTTGATGAACATGGCGTTCCCGCCGACCGGAAACCCCGAGAACGGATCGCGTGGTCCCGCCTGGTTGACGGCAAAGCCGCGCAACGAAGTGCTGCCGCCGGCGAAAAAGTGCTCCGGTAGGGGAACCACGCTGGAATTACTGAAAGGCGATTCGAATCCGACCCGGATGGAGCGGGCAAAAACATACTTACCCCATAAACGATGATAGGTTGAGTTCTGCACGAGCACGCGCCCGAAGTTTGCCTCCGAGCCTAAGACACCTGTCGCGACGCCAAAGTCGGCGGTCGTGTAAACGCCTTTTTGGGAGTTCGACCGGATCGTCGCGGGTATCGCGTACCAAGGTAATACTGGGCATGCCGATACGAACCGGGACGGCATAAGTGTTGAGCAGGTCCTGGCTGAAGCCGGCGGGAAAACTGCTCGGGTCAACCTTGTCTTGCCGATAACTGAAGGCATAAAACACGCGATTGACGCGCCCCACGCGCTGCTCCAACTGAAACGATCCACCCAGCCGCTCCGCCGTAAACGTATTCACGTCGCGGGTGTTGTCGTACAAAAACGTGGTCGTGAAATGCCACTTCGGCAGATCGAACCAATGCGGTTGGTCGAAGCTGACCAGAACGCGTTTGATCAGGGTTCCCACCTGTGCCTTGAGGATCACCGATTCGTCCCGCCCGCGAAACAGGATCCGGGTGGCATTGAAAGACACGGTCGGGCTGACGCCGGTATTCCCCTGAGGGTTTGTGCCGGGCTGGTTGCCGGTTGAGAATTCGATCCCGCCGCCGTACTGAAAGGTCCAGCGCCGGGCCTCCTGAATTTGAAAGAGCAGGTTCTTATGATCGACCTGCCCGTCGGGATTCTGCACAGCCATATTCACTTCATTGAAGATTCCAAGGTCGTACAAGCGGGTTTGGGTTTCAACCATCTTCGCCTGATTGAGCGGATCACCGTCGCGAACGCTGAAGCGGCGGTCCACCACGTTCTGCCGGGTGTGCACCAGGCCGAAAGCGACCACATTCTCAACGTAGACACGTTCACCTTCGGTGATCTTGTAGACGATATCCATGCGCCGGGGATCGGCCTCGCTCGCAGTCGCGCTGTATTCGAACTGCACGCGGGGAAATCCGTTGTTGAAATAGAAGTTGACCAGCGTATCGCGATCGGTGGCGACGTTGATCTCTGAATAAGGCTGGCCCGGCACTATGTAAAGATTGCGTTGGAGCAGTTCCGCCGGAAAGGTCTGGTTGCCGGTGATGGTGAGGCTCCGCACCCGCACCTGCTGCCTTTCCAAAATATGGAACTGGACAAAGAAACGCTGCGGATCGCCCTGGTAGTCGCCCGAGATTTCAGCCGTGACCTCCACGTCAGGAAACCCGTTCGCCACGTAAAGGTTCTTGATCGCCGAAATATCGATGGCGAGGAGCGCTTGGCTGAAGCGGCCGTGCGGCTGGGACCAGCTTGCCGGCTGTATGGACAAGCGCTCACGTATGGTTCGGCTGTCGAAGTACTTGTTGCCTTCAATCCTGATGGCGGACAAACTGTGCCGGCCGCCGCGATCCACCTGATAGACGATTTGGACATCGCCATTCTTCCGCTCTTGCTGCAACTTGGACCTTGGCATCGAAAAACCCCTCGGTCTGAAGAAAATCCCTCAGATTACGACGCCCCTCGTTGAGCAAATCCTCGTCGACCGCTCCCTCTTGAAAGACCGGGATAGATCTCTTGAGTTGGCCCGGAGAAATCTTGGCGCCCTCGGTCACGATGCTGACCTGTGGCCCCCGACGCACTTCGATGGTGTAGTCAACGCTGTTACTTGCGGCGTTGTACAAATGAGAGATTCCGACCTGGGCGGTCAAGCGCTTGCCTTCCTGGAGGCGCTTGCGCAGCCGCCGGAGGGCACGCTGGACCTGGTTCCTCTGGATTTTGTCGCCGGGGCGAATGTCGGCGATGTCCTCGATGTCTTCGAGCGAGAGTTCGGAGTCGCCGGCCAGAATCACCCCGCCAACGTGCGCGATGCTGCCCGGGACCACATGGAACTTCACGTTCATTTGCTGCAGTGCGGGAAAAGGAAACTCCCGGTAAGTGAGCTGGGCCTGAAAATAGCCGCTCTCTTCCAGCAAACGGCGCATGCGCTCCATAGTTTGCGCGATGCGTTCCGCCGAGTAGTAGGTCCCAAGCTCCAGGGTGGCCGAGCTGATCATTTCGACGGAGCGCGGCCCCTCCTTGGGTAAGCCATCGATCGAAAGCGATCCGCAGAAGTATCGGGGCGTGGTTTCGAAAATCAGATTGAACTGCCGGGCTTCGGGGCCCCCGACAACCCCGGCGTCGGCTGGTTGGGGCTGGGCGGCTTCCCGGAAAACGTCAATGGTTTCAAACAGTTGGGTTTCGTAAAGCCGGCGAATGCTGCGGCGAATGGCGTCACGGTCTAAGGCGGCGCCGGGCTTCTGTTCGATTAAAGCGACGACGTAAGGGGCCGTTCCCATGGCGGTGCCGCGCAACTCGACCCGGGCGACGATTCCCGTCAACGACTTCTCCGCAACCAACGCGGCCGGCTGACCGGTCCCGGCGCTGGGGGGGTATTATGGTCCTGGGCAGTGGCGGCGATACAAAGAGCAGACAGAAACAGCAGCAGCCTCATGGCTGATGAGACTCTGGCCAACAATGAGACCCCGCATCCGTTCGGCCTGTCGTCACGCGCTGAAGTTGTGTTCATGAGCAGTGATTCTGCTCTCCGCCCCGTTCGGGGTCCCCGGCGAGCGCGGTTTCGCTGGCTGGGATGGCACCCGTGCGACCACGGCACACGCCCGAGACCGGGCAGGAGAAACTCTCATTCCCGGCGCCGGACATCCGTCCCTCGGGGCACGACGATGTGCATCAGCTCACTTATAATAGATAGTTTCCGACTGAAATCATGGAATCACAAGTGAAATTCGAAGATCGTTATTCGCGGCAGATTCTGTTCCGCGGCATTGGCGCTGAAGGCCAGAAGAAACTGGGCCAGGGACGGGTCGTCATCGTCGGCTGCGGGGCCACCGGATCGGCCCTCAGTTCCCTGCTGGCGCGCGCCGGGGTCGGTTATCTGCGGATAATCGACCGTGACTATATAGAGCCCAGCAACTTGCAGCGGCAGGTGCTGTTCGACGAGGCCGATGCCGCCGAATCCTTGCCCAAGGCCGTGGCCGCCGCTCGCAAAATCAGCAGCTTCAACTCGGAAATCGAGGTCGAGGCCCGCGTCGAGGACCTGGTTCCGGCCAACAGCGAAGAATTACTGAGCGGGGCGGACATCATCCTGGACGGAACCGACAACTTCGAAACCCGATATCTCATCAATGATTTTGCGGTTAAGTTCAATCGTCCCTGGATTTACACGGCGGCGGTTGGCAGTTACGGACTTACCATGAACGTGCTGCCGCATGAAACCGCGTGTCTGGCCTGCATCTTTCCCGACTCCCCGCGCGGGGTGGTGGAGACCTGCGACACGTCGGGCATTTTGAATTCGGCGGTGAACGCCTTGGCGTCGATCACCGTCACCGAGACGTTGAAGTTTCTCGTGGGAGCCCGCGATAAGCTTCGGCGCAGCATGCTCGCTTTGGACGTGTGGGCAAACGATCACACGGAGATCAGCGCCAACCGTCCGCGCGCCGGCTGCCGCGCCTGCGACCAGCAGGATTTCATCCACTTGTCGGGCGAAGCCCGTCCACACATCACCATGTGCGGGCGCAATTCCGTGCAAATCCACGAGCGCCACAGGCCAATCGATTTCACGGAGATGGCTCAACGGTTGCAGCCGCACGGCACGGTGCGTCATAACGAGTTCGTGCTCAAATTCTGGCGCGATCCCTACGAGTTGACGCTCTTCCCCGATGGGCGGGCAATTATCAAGGGCACGACGGACACGGCGGTCGCCCGCAGCCTCTACGCCAGGTTTGTTGGATCATAGTTTGTCGGATCATGGTGGCAAAAGGATCGGAATGTACTCCGAAGGCGCTTTGGGCCGTGGGCCGGCAAGCGCTTTCCTTGACCGCCGTAGTACCTTCGAGGCCTTGCCGTAGACACAATCAGCGTAAAATTAAGGGTAATGTTTCATTGGCTCCATGGAGCGGTGGTTTTAAGATAGATGCAGTTGCAATCGAGTGACATAAAACGAGCGGGTGCTCCATCGCATGAGGCGTCCACGATAGGGTTTTCTGAGGCAAGAGGCTGCGCCGAGACTAGGCGGCGCTAAGATGTTCGGGCGCGAAGAAAAGGTCCCCCAAATCCGGCTTACCGCAGTCCAGTACATCATCCTGGCGATCTTCGTCCTGCTCTCCTTCGGGCTGTGGCGCTTGCAGATCATTCATCAGGAAAAATACGACGCGCAAGCGCAGATGAACCGCATCCGCGAAGTTCCGATCCTGGCGCCGCGCGGCAAGATTCTCGATCGCGAAGGCCGCATCATCGTCGACAACTATCCTTCCTTTTCGGCGCTGCTGCTGCGCGATCAAAAGCAGGCGAATATCGACGCCGACATCGACGGCATCGCCGCCGGCTTGCATCTCGATCCGGTGGATCTGCGGCAGCGCCTGAAGCGTATGGCGGCGCTGCCGGGCTTCAATCCCATATTTCTGAAGTATGACGTTACGCCCGATGAGTTGGCGTTTATCGAGTCGCACCGCAACGAATATCCCGAACTCGACACCATCACCGTCCACCGCCGGCTCTATCCGAAAAACGGATTCGCCGCCCACCTCATAGGCTACGTCGGCGAAGTCAGCGATGAGATGCTGAACCAGCCGCAGTTCCAGTTCAATAACGTGGGAGACATCGTCGGACAGTCGGGGGTCGAGAAATACTACAACGATATTCTCATGGGGCAGAACGGTTCGCGGCGGGTGCTGGTCAACAGTCGCGGCAAGGAAGTTGGCGAACTGAGCGACAAACCCGCCGTTCCCGGCAAACAGCTCAAGCTGACCATCGATATCGACCTGCAGATTGCCGCGGAAGAGGCGTTAGCGGGCAAGAACGGCGCCATCGTGGCCATGGACCCTCGTAGCGGTGAAATCCTGGCCATGGTCAGCCGTCCGGCGTTTGATCCCAATGCCTTCGCCGTCCGCATCTCGCGAAAAGAGTGGAATGACCTGATTACCGATCCGGCCAAGCCTCTGCTGAACAAAGCGATCCAGGCGCAACTTGCCCCGGGATCGGTTTTCAAGGTCATCATGTCGGTGGCTGGCTGGCAGGAAGGAATCTCGCAGAAACTGCAGATTCACTGCGGCGGTGGCGGAGTGTTTTACGGGCGATTTTTCAAGTGCTGGGTCAAGGGTGGGCATGGCACGGTTACGCTTCCCAAAGCCATCTATCAGTCCTGTGACACTTATTTCTACACGCTTGCGGAGCGGCTTGGGATCGGGCGCATCGCCAAGTACGCGACCATGTTCGGGCTCGGGCAGAAGACCGGCATCGATCTGCCGCAGGAAATCAGCGGGGTGATGCCCAGCGAAGAGTGGAAGATCAAGAACTTCAAGCAGAAGTGGTATGCCGGCGAAACCATCTCGGTAGGCATCGGCCAGGGCGCGGTGGCGACCACCCCGGTGCAACTGATGCGCGCCGTCGGGGCAATCACCTCGGATGGTTCTTTGCGCCGGCCGCACGTCGCCTTTCCCGACCAGTTGCCCGCGCAATACCTGCAGATGGTGAACTACACCGAAGAGCAAAAGATCCCCATTGACAGCGAGGGGTGGACCACCATCACGGACGCCATGGCTGAGGTGGTGAACCCTATCGGAACCGCGCCCAGCGCGCATCTGAACGGCATAGACTTCGCCGGCAAGACGGGATCGGCGCAAACCATTTCCAACGCCATGAAAGCCAAGGTAGCCAACAAAGCGGCGTTCAAGGATAACGGCTGGTTCGTCGGCGTCACCCCCCGGCGGAATCCCGAGATCGTGGTCGTCGTTCTGGTGGAAGGCGGTGAACATGGCTACCTGGCGGCGCGCATGGCCGCCCAGGTCGTCAAGGCTTACGTCAATAAACAGCGCGCCCAGCAAGTGAACGTGGCCAAGGACGGCGGCAAGGAACCGCCGCCCGACTCCAAGCCTGCCGCCACTCCCGAAGCCGCGGGAACGGATGCGGTCAAGCCCAAGCCGGCCAACCCCGCTCCCCCGGCCACTGCCAAGCCGAAGCCGGCTGAGATGACCGGCCTGTGGGGCGGCGCCACGGACCACTTGCACGGTGCCCGCTTCCGCATTGCCGAAAGCAACTTCCACAGGGCGGTGGCAGCACCCGGCATGGAGGCCTTTGCCGAGGATGGGGCTCAACTGGCAGCCACCCAGGCCCGGCCGGCAGCCGGCGGCTTTGGGATTCGCTTCCCCGTGTCTTTACGATTGTCGAACCTAACGCCAGGAGCGGCTCACACCGATGAGACGCCATATTCGTTTTCGCGATTTCGATTGGTTGCTGCTGCTGACCGTCGTCCTCATCTGCGCGCTCGGCGTGCTCGAGATTTACAGTGCGACCCTGAACACGAAGTTTCAGGGGATGTACATCAGGCAAGTCTACTGGGTTGCCGCCGGTCTGCTTCTGATGTTCATCCTCAGCATCGTGAACTACCACGTACTGCTCGAAAACGTGCCGTGGATGTATGTGATTTCGATTGTGTCACTGCTGGCGGTGCTCGTCTTCGGCCGCAAATACCTGGGGGCGCGTCGCTGGATTCTGATGCCGGGGGGCTCGCATTTTCAGCCCTCGGAGTGGGTGAAACTGATTCTGATTCTGGCCATCGCCAAGTACTTTGCCGACTACAACGAACGTGAACTGCCGTTCCGCGAGCTGATGAAGGCGGGATTGGTCGTCGTGCTTCCGATGCTGCTGGTTCTCAAGCAGCCCGATCTGGGCACCGCGCTCACCTACGTGCCGGTGGCCTTTATGGGCTTGTTTCTAGGAGGGATGCGGGCCAAGCATGCCCTGATTTTGCTCCTGATTGCGGGCATCCTGATGCCCGTCGTTTGGCATTACGGGCTAAAGCCCTACCAGAAGGAGCGCCTGACCAGCTTCATGGCCCCGGACGCGGATCCCAGGGGCTCCGGCTACCAGGTAAACCAGTCGTTGGTCGCGGTCGGCTCTGGCGGGCTCTGGGGCAAGGGCGCAACCAAGGGAACCCAAACCCAGGGACAGTTCCTGCCGGTACCCCATACCGACTTTATCTTTGCTGCCTGGTCGGAGGAGCACGGATTCATCGGCGCAACCTTCGTCTTACTGCTATACTTTTTAATGTTGATGCGTTTGATCAGCAACGCTCAAACGGCGCCCGATCGCGCTGGAACGTTCATCGTGATGGGCGTTGTGGCGGTTCTAGCGTTTCACGTGCTGGTGAATGTGGGAATGGTGGTCGGCTTTATGCCTGTGACCGGCATCCCACTGCCGTTGATGAGCTATGGCGGCTCGTCGGTGCTATTTACCTTCCTGGCGCTCGGTATCGTGATGAACGTCCGTATGCGCCGTTTTGTAAATTAGCATGTTGCCGAAGGCAAAGCGGCTTAGAGATTTCGGCATCGGTGCTCAGGACCTGAGCCCGATCCGACTAACACAGAGGTCAAGATTTTTACCGCCCTTCGCAGGAAGGGCACTCGCCGGCTAGAGGAATAGAGTCGGACAGGATTGAAGGAGCGTTGCCCGGGGCGGGTAACGGCCCCCTGATTTAGCAGAGGCTGAATGGCTTTGCTAAAGAGCGTGTGGCCACAAACCCTGAAGGTGCGACGCAAAGTTCGGTGCAGAAGATTGACGCAGTAATGGCTGACATGAAGACTTGCTCATTTTATCGGCATCCGCGCCCGGCATCGCCGGCGCAAGCGGATGTTCCGGCGAATCGGCGAGCAAGCGTGTTGGCGGAGTCTCCACACAGCTTCACCCGTGTGGTCCCCGGCACTTCTCCATCACCACGCCGTAACAGTTCGTAGGCGTGGCGGAGCGGCCCACCGAACTTCAAGACTGACCTGCCTGTTTCACTTCCGGCGACGCTCGCAAATTTGACGCGAGCCGGGGTTCCACGGTAATTGCCATCCACTTGCCGTAACCTCGACTCCGTACCAGTTCCGCGAGCCCGGAGCAACCATGAACAAGGAATTGTACGTTTCTTCGACCCCCCATGAAACCAAGGTGGCGTTGGTCGAAGATGATCAGCTCGCCGAGGTGTACTTCGAACGTGAAAATGAATACACCCTCGCGGGATCAATTTACAAAGGACGCGTTACCCGCGTGCTTCCCGGCATGCAATCGGCTTTCGTCGATGTCGGCCTGGAGCGCGACGCTTTTCTCTATGTTTCCGACTTTCTCGATTTCGCGGGCGAGGAGGACGAGGAGGAGTTTGGCGAGGTACAGATCCGGCCGCAGTTCGCCGAGCTAAGGCAGTCGCCCGCCGAGGCCGCGCCTGCCGGACCGGAACCGGAGGAGACCGAGGAAGAAGAGTTCGCGGAAGAGGCCGAGGAGCCCGCCGAGGCGTCTGAGACCGAAACCGCGAACGCGGACGCGCAGGACGCGGGAGGAGCACACCGCTGGCGGGGACGTCGCCGGCGCCGGGGCCGTCGCGCAGGCCGCGAGCGCGGTCCCGAACCACAGCCGGCAAGCCCGTCGGCGGAGACCATCCCCGGCGAGCCACAGCCATCTGCCGTGCCCGAGGAATTAGAGCCGGAGACGCTTCTCGCCGCGCAGGAGGAATGGGCCGTGCCGGAGGCGATACCCGCTAATAAGGATTCGGCGGGCTACGAGGCAATGCCTGCCGACTACGCTCCGGTGTTGTTGCCGGGCGAGTCGATCGCCCGTTACAGCCGCGGCGCGGACGCCGCCCGAGACGAGAGCGAAAGAGTGCCGGAGCCGCGCCAGGAGTTCCCGTCGCGCCGTGACGACTTTCGCGGACGGCGTGGAGGTCGAGACCGCGAGCGTGGCGGCCGTGACCGCGAACGGGGTGGTCGAGACCGCGAACCGCGGGAAGAGTATTCCCTGCCAGAGAATTACACGCCGATCGTTCTGCCGGGAGAGTCGATTTCCAAGTACCGCAAGCAGGAATCCAGCCCTGTGACGCACCCCGAGGCGGTGCCTTCGGCCGGAAGTGGGCGTTCCGACATTGGCTTCACCGTCGAACCAGGCGGCATTGCCGAGCTGGCAGCGAGCGCATCGCCGGAACCTTCAGCCGAGGCCTTGCCATCAACAACGGTGGAAACCACCGCGACCGACGCCTCGGCAAGCATGTCCGCGGTTTACGAAGCTGAGCTGGGCTCCGCCGAACCCGAGGTAGAAGAACCGCTGGCCGCGGCTCGCGTCTCCGAACCGAAGCCGCCGGCATATCGCCAGTTCACCGCACCGGCCGATCGCGTTGTGGAGGACACCCCGGCGAATCCGGTTGTCGAGAAAGAGTCGAGCCCGTCGGTAATCGTATCGCCGAACGATCCGGAACCGGAAGCTTTGCCCAAGTCGGTCGAATCCCTGGAAGACGTTTCGCCTTCGGTTGCGCCACCAATAGTGGTACCCACGGTTGCGGCAGAAACCCTTGTGGAAGAGCCGAGTGAATCTGAGGGGCCTTTGCCCGCGCCCACGGAAGAGGTTACAAGCCTGGCGTCCGCTGAAGACCAAGTCGCAAGCAGCCCAGTCCTTAGCCCGGCTGGAAACGGCGGTGATGTGCCGTCTCCTTTGACGCATCCGCAAGTGCCTCCGACCGAACCAACCTCTGTGGGCAACGGATACGCAGTCCCCCAGAGCGGCAGTTATTCGCCTGAAGGGGGACCGGTGGTGCATGAAGAGCTTGAAGGGGAAGAGACTGACATGCCTTCCTACGCCGAGCACTTCAACACCGAGAACCATCAGGAGGTTGTCGAGCAGGTATTCGACCGCTTGAAGGAGACGTCGAACGGCGATCTGCTGGGCCAGACCGTTCGCGAGGCCGGCGAGGAACGTGCGCTGGACGAATCCGAGTACGACTTCGATGCGGAAGACGGCGATGAGTTCGAGGAATCGGAAATTGTGGCCGAGCCTGAATTCGCCGGCGAGGAAGAAGAAGAAGACGAGGAACCGGTGAGGTCCGCGGAATTGGACGAGGGCGGGCGAGCCGAGCTGCGCGCGCCGGGTATGGCCCCCGGTTATCAGCAGCGCTCCGAGCGCGCTTATCCCGAGCGCGGCGGGCGTGAGCAGCGTGGACGCCATGGGCGTCCCATGCGCACGCGCCGCGAGGCATCGCGGCAGGTGCCGCTGATCAGCGATCTGCTCAAGGAAGGACAAGAGGTCCTGATCCAGATCGCCAAGGAGCCCATTGGCAAGAAGGGCGCCCGCATCACCAGTCACATCGCCCTGCCGGGCCGCTTCCTCGTCTACATGCCAACCGTCAACCATATTGGCGTCTCGCGCAAGATCAGCTCCGACGACGAGCGCCAGCGCTTGAAGCGCATTGTGGCCAGCGAACGCGAAAACGGCCACGGCGGATTTATCGTCCGCACCGCCGCTTCCGGAATCAAGGAAGACGAGCTGCGCGCCGACATCCGTTTCCTGAAGCATCTGTGGAACGAGATCCGCAGCCGCGCCGACAACAGCAAGTCTCCGGCGCTGATCTATCACGATCTGAATCTGGTGGAGCGCATTTTGCGCGATCAGGTCACGCAGGACTTCTCGCAGATCTGGGTCGATAGCGAGCAGGAGTACGAGCGGGTGGTGCGCTTCGCGTCGCGCTTCCAACCGGGCCTGGTAAAACGCATCAAGCTCTACACCAAGCCCATGCCGCTGTTCGAGCAGTTCGGCATCCAGGAGGAGATCAACAAGTCGCTGAAGTCGAAGGTCTGGCTCAAGAGCGGCGGATACATCGTCATCAATCAGACCGAGGCGCTGGTTGCCATCGACATCAACACCGGCAAGTATGTCGGCAAGACGGCGCGACTGGAAGACACGATCGTCAAGACGAACGTCGATGCCATCAAGGAGATCGTGCGGCAGGTTCGTCTGCGCGATCTCGGCGGCATCATCGTCATCGACTTCATTGACATGGACGAGCGCAAAAACCGGCAGAAGGTGATGCATGGCGCTCGAAGAGGCGCTCAAGGCCGACCGCGCGCCCTCCAAAGTTTTGCAGTTCAATGATTTCGGGCTGGTGGCAATCACGCGCAAGCGGGTCAAGCAGTCGCTGGAGCGGACGCTGGGTTCGCCTTGTCCATACTGTGCGGCCACGGGATTCGTCAAGTCGGTCACCACGGTGTGCAATGAGATTTACTCGGAGATGCGCAAGATCCGTCCGCACGTCGAGGCCGCCGATATCGTCATGAGAGTCAATCCCGAGGTGGCGAAAGAACTGAAATCCAACAACGGCAAGTGGCTGGCCGAGATGGAAGAACTCGTCCGCCGCCCGATTCTGGTCAAGAACGACCCGCTGCTGCACCAGGAACAGTTCGACATTCAGTTCTGACCGCGCCCGAGTTGCGCTGAAAGAGGCCAAGCACCGCGCCTGGCCTCTTTTGTTTCACTTCACGAATCTTCATTTTTGCAGTGTCATCCTCAAGCGCGGGGCTTTCCCGCGGCCGAAGGATCGGCGGCTGCGATCCGCGCCTGGCGCAGGCCGTCGCGAACCCAAATTGACATAGTCCCACGTTTGGGGCTATAACTGCGCCATCTGGCAAAGGGAAGCGCGGTGAGATGCCGCCACTGCCCCGCAACTGTGAGCGCTGAGATGCAAACAAGTAGAGCAGCTTAGGAACTGGTGTCGCCGGTTCGCCGGAGCGACGAACATACCTTTCGCTAAACTGATCTAAGCCACTGGAGTAGGTGTTTTCTGGGAAGGCGGTTTGCACCGTCAACGCGCAAGTCAGGAGACCGGCCGGATACATATCCATAGCCAGTTCGGCTTCGATGGGAGAGCCGATCAGCATCTCCGGCAACCCGGACCAGACGAGGTCCGGAGAAGCCGCCTAACGGAAATCCCGCCCAACCGAATTTGCGGAGAAGATGTGTTCGGGAAATTGCAATCAAGGGTTATCACGCACCACGGCGGAATTGTCGCGCGGAAAACGGCGTGCGCTGCGATGCTGCTGGTGTTTTCGCTCTCCGCCTGGGCGTCTCGAGCTAGTGCGGGATGACATTGGCCGCAGCGTTTCCGTCCCGGACCATGTGCATCGCGTCATCTGCCTCACGCCAAGTGTTACCGACACCTTGTACGACATCGGCGCCGGCGCGGACATTGCCGGCATCACGGATTTCACGCACTATCCTCCGCAGGCCGCGCGGGAAAAGCCAAGCATCGGCGATCTTCTGCATCCGTCCCTGGAGAAAATCGCTTCTTTGCATCCCGACCTGGCAATCGGTGTCGCAACTCTGAACAGCTCCGAAACCGTGCAGGGCATCGAGCGGCTCGGCATTCCGGTTTTTCTCGTGACCGACAGGGGCATTGCGGGACTGTATCACTCGATTTCCAGCATCGGCCGTGCCATGGGACGCGAGCGTGAAGCGGGGTTGCTCATCGGGCAACTGCGGTCGCGCGAGCGCCGGGTGCGGGCGCAAGCCGGACGCGGACCCTCCGTCTTCCTGGTGCTTTCGCTTGATCCTTGTATTACGGCGGGCCGGGGAGCGTTTATCACCGAATTAATTGCCTCGGCCGGGGCGCGTCCGATCACCAATGATCTGCCCCAGGATTGGTTGCGGGTCAGCCTGGAAGCCATGATTTCCCGGAAGCCGGATTATGTGCTGGTGTTGAATGACTCGCCGTTCGGACTTGCGGAGTTGCGGCAGCGGGCCGGGTGGAGTTCGCTCGACGCGGTTCGCCTGGGGCATGTCATTCGGGTCGATGACCGCTTGCAATTCCCCAGTCCCGCGGCGTTCGATGCGCTGGAGGATTTCGCGCGTCAAGTCCATGCGCTGCCCATAGCTTCGCTGAGCTTGCGCGGAGCCCGATAATGCGACGCCGCCCGAAAACTTCTTCGACGCTGCTGACACTGACCATCCTGCTCCTGGCCGTGGGAGTCGTTTCGTCCGGTCTGGGAGCGGTGCGCGTGCCCTTCGCCGCAGTGATTCGCGCGTTGCTGCATCCGGCTGATGCCGGGGATGCAGGCATCATTTTGTTCACCCTACGTCTCCCAAGAGTGATTGCGGCGGGGCTGGTCGGCGCGGGGCTGTCGGCGACCGGAGTTCTGTTTCAGGGATTGTTCCGCAATCCCCTCGCCGATCCTTTCGTGCTGGGCGCTTCCGGCGGCGCCGCGCTCGGCGGAGCAGTCGCCGTGTTTCTACTGCCGACGATGTCGATTGCCGGAATCAGCGCCACCGCGCTGCTGGCATTCGCGGGGGCGCTGCTAACGATGGCCGTGGTTTGGAGTCTGGCCCGGGCCGGCGGCAAGTTCGCGGTGGAAAACATGCTGCTGGCAGGGTTCGCCATCGGCACTATGCTGAACGCCGCCACCTCCGCCCTGGAACTCGGGAAGGAGGCGTCGAATCCGGGAGTGCGCATGCTCACGGCCTGGCTGCACGGAGAGGTCGGCGTTCCATCCTGGACGCAGGTTCTGATCATCACCGTAGCTGAAGTCTCGGCGCTGGTGCTGGCGATTCCGCTGGCACGGCAACTGAACACGCTCGCCCTCGGCGAAGAATATGCCGAACAACTCGGGGTGCGCGTCGGCCAGCTTCGAATCCTGATCGTGGCCGTCGGTTCGATCTTGACGGCGCTGGCGGTGTCCCTCGGCGGCCTCATCGGGTTTGTCGGCTTGCTGGTGCCGCATGTTTTGCGAATCATTCTTGGACCGGACCATTTTCGACTTCTTCCGGCAGCCGCTCTGAGCGGAGCCATGTTTCTCATCGTAGCCGACACGATTGCCCGCACGGCGTTTGCGCCCACCGAAATACCGGTGGGACTGCTGACGGCCTTCATCGGTGGTCCGGCTTTCCTTTATCTTTTGAATCAGAAGAAGAGAGGTTCTTCCGTCTAGTGCCTGCCGTCATCGAGTTCCGCAACGTAGGCTTTGCGCGCGCCGAGCGCGTCATCTTCGACGATCTGAACTTTCAGGTCGAAGAGCGGGAGATGATTGCCTTGATCGGTCCGAACGGCATCGGCAAAACCACGCTGCTGAAAATCATTGCCGGCCTTCTCCGCCCCACCGCTGGCGAAGTTTTTCTGCAAGGCCGCGCTCTTGAATCCTGGCGCCGGCGCGAGTTGTCGTGTTATGCGGCGCTGGTGCCGCAGCATCTGGATGTCCCCTTCGCGTTTCCCGTGGAAGAGCTGGTTGCCCAAGGGCGCGTACCGCATCTTCGGCGATTCGCTGGTCCGTCCGCCCGCGATCTCGAAGTCGTCGAGCGGGCGATGCAGGCGGTGGATATTCTTGGCATGCGCGAGCGCGCCTATTCGGATCTTTCCGGCGGCGAGCGTCAAAGGGTAAAGATCGCCATCGGATTGGCCCAGCAGCCCAAGGTCATGATGCTCGACGAGCCCACCCAGCACCTCGATCTCGGACGGCAAATCGAACTGATGGGATTGCTCCGGAACCTGAACCGGAGCGGCATCACCATTGTGGCCGCGATGCACGACCTCGCTCTCGTGCGCGATAATTTTTCGTCGGCAATTCTGCTCACCCCCGATGCTGCATCGATCGCCGGCCCTACCGCCGAAGTGCTGCGGCCCGAACTGCTTGAGCGCGCATTCCTGGTGGACCGTTCCAGCCTCAGGCGGCACGTCTCGACGGAATCATTGACCTACGAGCGTGGAGACCAGTACTGAACTCGATCCTGCCAAAACGGAATTCCCGGCACAATCCGCCAGCGTCCTCTTGCCTCTCTAAGCCTGATCGTTCTATGCTCCTCGGTTGGCCAGGAGCAAGCCCTTTGTGTCCGCTTCCGCCACAAAGGCTGACGAATGCCTGCCGAGATTACTGTCTTATGATCGCGCCTTTGCACGAGAATCCGTTCGCCATACTCACCGCTATCGTCGCTCCGGCGGTGCTGACCAACGCCTGCTCCGTGCTGTGTCTCGGAATCAGCACCCGCATCGCGCGGGTTGTCGATCGAACCAGATTCCTGAACGCGGAGATGCCGAAATTCCAGCAGGGCAGTCCGGAGTATGAGTCGCGCTTGCGTCAACTCGAACGCTTGCAGCGGCGCGCTCATGCTCTGGTCAAGGGCCTGCGCCTCTTTTACTCGGCGCTTGGCGGACTGGCGGCTTCAGCGCTGATCTCGGTAATCGGCGCGGCGTCGGCATACTTCGGCAATGCTTTTGTGTTTCAGGCAATCGCTGTGATCGCACTTGCCATCGGCACTTTCGCCGTCACGGCGCTAGTCAGCGGCTGCGTTTATATGGTCCACGAGACCCGATTGGCGGTGCAGAATCTCAGCGAAGAAGCTGGGGAATCTCTGACACAGTATTCGGCGATCGAATAGCAAGCCGTCGCCATCCGGATTCCTCTGCACTATCCACTTTCCGTTTTGCTCAGAGCACCGCAACCCGCGCATCCGGCGCAGGCTCTACGGCCAGTGCATTGCGCAGCGGCTTGCCGAACGCTTCCACTTCGATCTCGAATATCTCGCCGGGCTTCACCTGTACCCCATCGGCGAAGCTAAGCGTCGCCGTGCCGAAGAAGTGGACGTGCACATCGCCCGGACGGCGGAACAGCGCATACTTGAAATGATGGCGCTCGAGGTTGTTGACGTAGTGCGACATGTTGGCCTCTCCGCTCAGGAACGGCCGCTCCCAGCGGACGCGGCCATCCGAGGCCAGCACGCGCGAGAAGCCTTCGACGTGGTTGGGCAGCGCGCCGAGTCGAACCGCCGGCCCGACCGAGCATTGCCGCAGCTTCGAATGCGCGAGCCAGAGATAGTTCTGGCGCTCCATCACGTGGTCGGAAAACTCGTTGCCGAGGGCAAAGCCAAGCCGATGCGGAGTGCCGTCGGCGGCAATCACATAGAGTCCCGCGATCTCCGGCTCCTCGCCGCCGTCCTGCGAGAAGTCGGGCATCACCAGGGGCTCGCCGCAGGCACGCAAAATTGAGCCGTTGCCTTTGTAAAACCACTCCGGCTGCACGCCGGGCTTGCCGTCGCTCCGCTTGCCGCCTTCGAGGCCCATGCGGAACATCTTCATGCTATCGGTGAGCGTCTCGAGTTCGCCGCTTACCTTCTTGTGCATGGCATCGCGAGATTCCGCACTGCCCAGGTGGGTCAGGCCGGTCCCGGTAATGATGCAATGCGCCGGATCGGGATGATCGAGCGGCGGCAGCAGACTGCCGTCGGCCAGCAGTTGGTCGTATTGGCGCTCGGCGCTCTGGAGTCGTTCGTCCACCAGTTGGCTGAGCCCGCAGCCGCGGGTGATGGCCTCAACCGCCAAGCCGTAAGTGGATTCCGCTCCGCTCACCGGCCGCACTTTGCCGTTCGCTTCCAGGCGGCCGACACAGCGGCTACCACGATGATCTTTGAATTGAATCAGCAACATCTCCGAATCCTCCTCTGGAACCGCGGCGATCCGCAGTCGCTAATAAGTGGCCCGCCCACCCGAGATATCGAAAACCGCGCCCGTGCAGAACGAACACTCGTCGCTGGCCAGCCAGCAAACCAGAGCCGCGACCTCGTCCGCGGTGCCGAAGCGCCCCATCGGTATGCGGGAGAGCATGTACTGAATGTGCTGCTCCGTCATCTGGTCGAAGATCGGGGTATGGACTGCGGCAGGGGTGACGCAATTGACGGTGATGCCGGACTTCGCCAGTTCCTTGCCCAGCGATTTAGTCAGGCCGATGACGGCCGCTTTCGATGAGCTGTAGGCCGGCGCGTTAGGATTGCCTTCCTTTCCGGCGATGGAAGCCACGTTGACGATGTGCCCGTAGCCCCGGCCGAGCATGTGCGGCACCAGCGCCCGGTTGCAATAAAATGTGCCATTCAGGTTGACGTCGATGACCCGCTTCCAGGCTTCGATTGGATACTCCCAGGTGGCTACATTCGGCCCGGAAATGCCGGCATTGGCGATCAGAATGTCGACTTTTCCGAGTGCGCCAATCGTCTCCCGCGCCGCACGTCCGACGTCGTCCGCATTGGCGACGTCCGCCTTTAAAGCAACCGCCGCGCTCCCAAGGCGCTGCGTAAGCCCTTGGAATCGGCTGCTGTCCATGTCCCAGATGGCCACGCGAGCGCCCTCCGCCACCAGCCGCTCGGAAATTGCCAATCCGATGCCTGAGGCGCCGCCGGTTACAACCGCACAGCGATCGACAAAACGTTTCATGGGAATCATCTGATCAGACTCCGTAATCCGCAGCCAACCCGCTGGCGGCTGCTGTTTCGCATAGAAACCCGAACACCACTTTACTCGATTACAATATGTAAATTGCCGTTCTAACATATGCAACCGGAAAAAGCGGCGTACCGTTAAGATTGTGTCCGGCATGGCTGGATATGCGGACTTTTCAGAGCTTGCCGAAAGGATTTCCCGGCTCTACAATCCATCCGTCAGCCCGTTGCACTGGATAGACGGCGAGCGCGTGTTTGTTGGGTCAGGTGACCGGAGGGCATCATGAACATCGTTAAGGAATTGCTTCAGGGCGTCCCCCTGCCGAGAATGGCCAGGGTCCGCCAGAATTTCGCCGGCGCCGAGATCAAGGACGTGCCCGCCGCCTTGCGTGAGCAACTGGGCAAACCCGGGGTCGGGGACCGCATTAAGCCGGGCATGCGCATAGCCATTGCGGTGGGCAGCCGGGGCGTTGCGGAGATTCCCACTCTGGCGCGCGTCACGGCGGAAGAAATCAAGCGCCGCGGGGGCCATCCGTTCATTGTGCCCGCCATGGGGAGCCACGGCGGAGCGACCGCCGAAGGCCAGAAAGAAGTCTTGGCTAACCTGGGAGTGACCGAAGCCAGTGCCGGATGCGAAATTGTGTCTTCCATGGAGGTCGTGGAAATCGGGCGGCTGCCGGTTGGCTTGCCGGTCTATATGGACAAACATGCCTGCGAAGCGGACGGGATCGTGGTCATCAACCGCGTCAAGCCGCATACGGCGTTCCGCGGCCCGAATGAAAGCGGCGTTACCAAGATGATCGCGATCGGGCTCGGCAAGCAGAAGGGCGCCGAATCCTGCCACGCCTATGGTTTCGGCGTGGCGGCGGAATTCATTCCGGCGATCGCCCGCATCGCCATTGCCAAGACGCGGATTCTGTTCGGTGTGGCCACGGTGGAAAATGCCTACGACCGCATTGCCAAGGTCGTCGCCATGCCTGCCGCTGATCTGATCGAAACCGATCGCGTGCTCCTGGTGGAAGCCAAGGACAGCATGGCGCGCATTTGCTTCGACGATCCTATCGACGTGCTGATCATCGACCAGATTGGCAAGGACATCTCCGGTGACGGCGCCGACCCCAACATCATGGGCCGCTATCCGACGCCATTTCGCATCGGGTGGACCGACGGTTACCAAGCTGGTGATGCTCGACTTATCGGAAGCCACGCATGGCAACGCCAACGGCATCGGCCATGCCGAGTTCACCACCCGCAAGCTGGTTAACAAGATAGATTTCCCGATGACCTACGCCAACTGCTTGACCTCTACCGTGGCGCAGCCGGGCAAGCTGCCTATCATCCTCGATGATGATCGCGATGCCATTCTGGCCGCCATGAAGACCTGCAACGCCCGGGACCTCGGCAAAGCCAGAGTCGTCCGCATCAAGGATACGTTGCGCATTGGCGAGATCTACATTTCCGAGTCGATGCTGGCCGAAGCCGCCGCCAAGCCCGAGATAGCGGTGATCAGCCCGCCTGCCGAGATGGTTTTCGACGCGGCAGGAAACCTGCTTGATCAGCCGCTCAAGACTGAGACCACGGCCTGATCGGTACAGCGAACGGCTGCCCAGCTCGCGGACCCGTGGTCGCGTTCATCTTGGCAAGAGACTACCCGGCTCGGGACGAAAAGGGGAGGAGTTCAAGGTGCATAATGGCTGTGAATCCAGCGGTCGAAAACTCAAGGTTCTCATCACGGACTATGACTACCTTGACCTCGAAATCGAGCAAGCCATCTACCGGGAAGCCGGCTTTGAGGTCGTGACCGGGCAGTGCCGAACGGAAGACGAAGTGATTTGCGCCGCCGAGGGGTGCTTTGGCCTGCTGGTGCAATATGCGCCCATCGGCGGCAAAGTCTTCGCCGCCCGTCCGGAGATCCGGATTGTCAGCCGGATCGGCGCCGGCATCGATAACCTCAATACGGAGGATGCGAAGCGTCACGGAGTCTGGCTGGCGAACTCACCCGATTACGGGATCGGCGAAGTCGCCGCCCACGCCCTGGCAATGGCGCTTTCGCTGCTGCGGCATCTCCCTTGGTTGGACCGCGAGGTTCGCCTCGGCAAGTGGAGCGCTCACTCGACGGGAACGCTGCGTCGCGTCGGCAAGATGACGCTCGGGATCCTTGGCCTGGGCCGCATCGGCAAACGCTTGGCGCATGTTGGCCGCAATTGTTTTCGGCGGGTGATCGCATGCGATCCTTACATCATCGATGGCGATTTCCCGGCCTACGTGGAACGCGCCTCGCTCGAACAGCTTTTCCGTGAAAGCGATGTTATCTCCCTGCACGTGCCGCTTACCCAGGAAACTCGCGGCATGGTGAATGCGGCCCTGTTCAAGCTGATGAAGCCGGACAGCCATCTGGTCAATACGTCTCGCGGCGGCGTGGTCAACATAGACGATCTTGTGGATGCTCTGAATGCCGGTCCGGTGACCAGCGCGGCGCTGGACGTTTTGCCGGTTGAACCACCCCCGGTGGAGCATCCGTTGTTCCGTCACCCGCGCGTCATCTTCACGCCGCACGCGGCTTATTACTCTGATGAGTCGGAAATTGAGTTGCGGCGGAAGGCGGCGCAAAACCTTGTGGACTGGGCGCGCCTGGGCCGCCCGACCTACGTGGTGGTTGCTCCGGGCCAATGACAATGGCAACGGCTTCGGCTTTGCGATTTGCGATTTGCCAAACGCTTCTTTAAGTCAGTCGAGTGTTTAGATTCACGGAGCGGCAGGCAAGTGCCAGCCGTTCCCGTCCTATTCCAAGGCGGAAGCGCGAAATGTCTAAAGTTCAGATACAGTACACGGATCTGTTCGCCCTCACCATGCGGCGGTTGCGCGAAGATGGTTTGTTACTGGTTTCGCAGGGAGCCGATGGTAAGCCCAACGTCATGACCATTGGCTGGGGAATGATCGGGGTCGTCTGGTCTCGCCCGGTATTCACCGTGCTGGTGAGGCCCTCCCGGCATAGTTATAGCCGGCTGGAACAGATCAGCGACTTCACCGTCAATGTGCCTCCCGCCGAGCTTTCGGCGGCGGCGGCGCACTGCGGTAGGGTTTCCGGACGAGAGCACGACAAATTCAGAGATATGCAATTGACGCCGGTTGCCAGCCGGGAGGTGCGCTCGCCGATTATCCAGGAGTGCGTTGTGCACTATGAATGCCGCATTCTGCACCGCAACGACCTGGTGCCGGAAGCGCTGGCGCAGGCCGTGCGGGAGCAATTCTACCCCCATGGAGATTTTCACCGCTGCTACTTTGGGGAGATCGTCGCCGCTTATGCCGACGACGATGCCGAACGCCGGTTGCAGAGCCGGGGGACTCTGACTTCTCTTCCCTAAGTGGAACTTGAAGCGCCGTGCTGCCCGATTCGGTCCGGGTGGACATGCCGGCTCGATGATTACGGGCAACAAGGGATGTTACGAGAGTAGAATCCTGTATTGAGTTTTGGCCAGTCATGCTGGAAAACATCAACCTCAAGAAGAAGCTCTCGCGGGAAGAATACAAGCGAGCTCTGCCGGCGCTGCAGCATCGCCTCTACGATCTGGAAAAGGCGTGCTGGGACCAGCAGCGTGCCCACCATGATCGTATTCGAAGGCTGGGACGCCTCCGGCAAGGGAACGGCGATCGCCGCCCTGACCCAGCGGCTGGATCCGCGCGGGTTCAAGCTCTATCCCATCACCGCGCCGCGCACCTACGAGCAGCAGCGGCCCTGGCTGTGGCGCTTCTGGCTGAAGGTGCCCAACCGCGGCGAGATGGTGATCTTCGATCACAGTTGGTACGTCCGCGTGCTGGAGGAGCGCGTGGAGCGCACCATCCCGGAGAAGGCAGTGGCGGCAGGCCTATCCGCGACATCGTCGAGTTCGAGCGCATGCTGGCCGACGACGGCACCGCCATCCTGAAGTTCTTTCTTCACATCAGCAAGAAGGAGCAGAGCAGAGCGGTTCCGCGCCATCGAAGCCGATCCGCTGGAAGCCTGGCGGGTGACGCGACGCCGACTGGGACGCGCCACAAGAAATACGACGAATATCTGGCGGCGATCGAGGAGATGCTGGAGCTGACCGAATCCGAATTCGCGCCGTGGACCATCGTCGAAGCCACTTCGAAATGGTACGCGCGGAAGAAGATCTTCGACACCATCGTCGCCGCCTGGAGAAGCGGCTGGGCGCCGCCGCGCCGCCACCGACGGTCGAAGTCCCGGCGACGGCGGCCAAGGACGCCGAACTGCGCGCGGCCATGGAAGTCGCTCGGCGGAGGGAAGGCGCTGATGCTCGAAACGCTCGATCTCACCCGCACGCTCGCCCGCGAGGACTACGTGCGCGAGGTGACGCGGCGGCAGATTCAACTCCGCGAACTGGGCTACCAGGTATACCTGCAGAAGCGCCCGGTCATCATCCTGTTCGAAGGCTGGGACGCGGCCGGCAAGGGCGGCGCCATCAAGCGCATCACCGAAAAGCTGGACCCGCGCGGCTATGTCGTCTATCCCATCAGCGCGCCGCAGGGCGAAGACAAGACCCGCCATTACCTCTACCGCTTCTGGCGCCGGCTGCCGGAGCGCGGCCAGATCGCCATCTTCGACCGCTCCTGGTACGGCCGCGTGCTGGTGGAGCGCGTGGAAGGCTTCGCCCGCGAAGAGGAATGGAAGCGCGCCTTACAAGGAGATCAACTCCTTCGAGCGCCAATTGCGCGATTTCGGAACCATCCTGGCGAAGTTCTGGATTCACATCTCCCGCGAGGAGCAGCTCCGCCGCTTCGAGGAGCGCAAGACCATCGGCTACAAAGCCTGGAAGCTCACCGACGAGGACTGGCGCAACCGCGAGAAGTGGGGCGCCTACGAGGAAGCCGTCGAGGAGATGCTGGTGAAGACCAGCACGAGCGGCGGCGCCCTGGTGCCTGGTGGAAGGCAACGACAAATACTGGGCACGGACCAAGGTGCTGGCGAAGCTGGTGGAGGTGTTGTCCGCCGGGCTCGGATACGAGCCGGCAGACCCTCTGCGCGGCGTTGAGCGGAAACAGGCCGTGAAAGCCGGCCCGGCAAAGAAAATTTCGGCAGGCGCAAAAAAGAAGACTTGAAGATCGAAGGACAGATCCGGGCGCCCCAAACCATCGCGACAGCGGCATCCATCCCCGGGATTTCCAGCCTGGACTCGCGAAGTCTCGCTGCCCTACCCACGCGGGGCCGCAAACCTGATAGAACAATAGACAGCCGGAACCCTTCGAGAGAAGGCTTCCAACCGGCAGGGTCCCATCCGCATGAGCGGTTTACTGTCCCAGATCGCGCAACACGGCTATCTCATCATCGCCTCGATCATCTTTGCGGGGGCGCTGGGGATGCCTGTGCCCGCCTCGCTGACGCTGGTCGGAAGCGGAGCGACGGCGGCATCGGGAGCCATGAATGCCCCGGCGGTATTTCTGGTTGCGCTGGTGGCAATGTTTCTGGGAGACTCGCTGCTGTTCGTCCTGGGCCGCTACATGGGCTGGGGACTTTTAGGGTTGATGTGCAAGGTCTCCCGGAACCCGGAAACCTGCATCATGCAATCCGCCGAGTCGTTCTACCAGCGAGGCCGAAAGACGCTGCTCATCGCCAAGTTCATTCCCGGCGTCAGCGCCATGGTCCCGCCGCTGGCCGGAAGCATGAAGATGCCCTTCGGCCAGTTTTTATCGCTTGATCTGGTTGGAGCCAGCCTCTGGATTCTGGCCTACGGGGGCGCCGGTTTTCTTTTTCATAATTTCGTGGTCGCCATCACTCACGGTATTCAGGCCGCCGGAAACGCAGTCGCGATCGTGGTCGCCGCCGCCATCGTTGTCTACGTCGTACATCGCATGCGGCTATACCGCAAACACCGCATTTATCGCGTTGTGCCGCGCGTCGCAGTGGACGAGTTGGCAAACCGGCTTCGTTCCGAAGGGTCGGACAAAATCGTTGTGGTCGATGTTCGCAGTCATGGTTACTACGACGCCGGCGCCGCGCGCATCCAGGGGTCGATTCGCATCGAACCCAACAACCTGGAGGAGGAAATCAAGCGCCTCGCCCACGACAAAGACATTTACCTCTACTGCACCTGACTGCGCGAAGCGACCAGCGCCCGGGTGGCGTACCTGCTGCGGCAAAAAGCATTCCATGCGTTTGTGATCACCGGCGGACTTGCGGCTTGGCGCAAAGCCGGATATCCCATGGAGGAAGTGCCGCGCGAAGACCTCGTGCATCTGCCGGATTTCAGTCGCCCGCGGAACCTGTGAGGCATGCCCGCCGGAATCTCCGACGGGAACGTCGTATCACTCCTAGGCCATCACTTGGACGAGTTGAGAGTGTCGCTCCGCATCAACCTTTCGGACAGCTCCGCCAAGTCGCGGCAGACATACTGGGGTTGCAACGAAGCCGTCCGCAGGTCTTCAGGCTTTGTCTCTCCGCTGAAAACCAGAATCGTGCAGATGCCGGCATTGAATCCGGTGGCCATGTCGGTGTACAAGCGGTCGCCCACAATTGCCAGTTGCTCCGCGCAGTAGGCCTTCTTGCGTAAGATCATGTCGATGATCTCGCGATGAGGCTTACCGATCACTTTCGGCTGTACACCGGTCGAAGCGCTGATCAGCGCCGTCATCGCGCCGCAATCGGGAATGTATCCCGACTCGGTAGGGCAATTCAAGTCGGGATGAGTGGCGATGAAGGGAACGCCCCGGCGGATCCAATCGCAGGCGGTCACCAGCTTGCCGTAGGTCAGTGTTTTATCGAAGCCGAGCACCACGAAATCCGGAGCGTCGCCGGTCAGGGTAAATCCCTCTCTCTGAAATTCCTCTTCCAACTCGGGAGTGCCCAGCAGGAAAACCCGCGCCCCTGGCTTGAGCGTGTTGAGGTAGAAGGTTGTCGCCTCGCCCGAGGTGAGGATGTTCGCGGCACCGCATTCGATTCCCAAACTCGTCAGCTTATTCGCGTAATCCTCGGCATGGCACGAAGAATTATTGGTGAGAAAAAGAAAGTCGCGCCCAGTCTCGCGAAGATAGTCGACAAACTCGCGCGCGCCCGGCAGCAGGCGGCTGCCGAGATATACGGTGCCATCCATATCAAGCACAAAGCAGCGGATTTTGGCGAACCCTTCAGTTGACATCCACTGGTCTCGCAGAATGTCTCGGCTGCCGCGCGGAAATCAGGCAAGCGTGATCCGATCGATCTCCGCCAATACCTCCGTGCTCAACTTCCACTCCGCGGCTTTGGCGTTGTTCTCAATCTGCTCCGGCTTGGTGGCTCCGGCTATCACGCTTGCCACCGAAGGTCGCGCGAGCAGCCAACTGAATGCCAATTCCAGCAGAGTGTGGCCGCGCTTGGTCGCGAACTGCTCCAGCCGCGCCGCTTTCTCAAGGTTAGCCGCAACCTGGAATCGATCCGCCATAGCCTGTTTCCGAGCCAGTCGCGAGTCCGTTGGCGCCGCCTGCCCCTGCTTATACTTTCCCGTCAGCAGCCCGCTCGCGAGCGGAAAGTACGGCAGCTCTCCCATTCCGTACTGTTCGATCGCCGGCAGCAACTCGCGCTCGATGGAGCGCACCAACAAGCTGTATTCATCCTGGCTGGAAACCAAACTGGCGAGCTTCTTTTCCGCCGCGGTCTTCTGCGCTTCATGGAGTTGAGCGGCTGAGAAGTTCGAGCACCCGATATAGCGCACCTTGCCTTGCTTCACCAGATCGTCCAGGGCGCGCAGGGTCTCTTCAATCGGGGTCTTGGGATCCGGGTAATGAATCTGGTAAAGGTCGATCCAATCGGTCCTGAGCCGCCGCAGACTTTCCTCCACCTCGCCCAGAATATAGCCGCGCGAGACGCCGAGCCTCTGGCCGTCCGCGTTTTGCTTTCCCCCAACCTTCGTCGCCAGCACGATCTTCTTCCGCCGTTCACCCAGCACTTCGCCCATGATCTCTTCCGAGCTGCCATAACTGTCCGACGTGTCGAAAAAATTGATCCCCGCTTCGAGCGCCGCGTCAATCACTTTGCGCGATGAGGCGACATCCATGTTCGCGACGAATCCGAAGTTGTTGCATCCCAGCCCGACCACGGAAACCTGCAGCTCCGATTTTCCCAGCTTTCTGTGTTTCACCTTCAATCCCTTTCTTGTTCATGCCGAAACAGGCGTTCTGACAAAGCTCAACCTATATTACGAGAAAATTGCGCGAGGATGCGTGAGCGTGGTCCGCGCCGCAGTCGCACCGGTTGGCCAGAGCGCCTGACGTATTTCATTGCCGGCTTTGCACGCCTTCCGCGCTGACGGGGCGATCCTTTACCCAGTGGAAATTACCTCGACAGCAAACTGCGGTTGACAACATTGGCTGCGTCGACCGTGCCACCCGTAAGCACGGCGACGATATTTTCGGCGGCGGCAACGCCCATGCGCTCCACCGCCGCGTAAGTCTGCCCCGCTACATGCGGAGTGAGAATCAGGTTTGGCGCCGTGAGCAATGGACTGCCCGGCGCGGGAGGTTCCTCGGCCAGGGTGTCCAGAGCGGCTCCCGCCAGCCGCCCGCTGCTCAGCGCCTCAGCCAGGGCTGCCTCGTTAACCAGGGCTCCACGAGCGGTGTTGATGAACAAAGCCCCCGGCTTCATCATGGCGAAGGTTTGTCGATTCATCAATCCGCGCGTGTCGGCGTTCAGTGGGCAATGCAGGCTGACGACATCGGCAATCGCAAGCAGCGCTTCCAGGCTTGTCGCCCTTTCCGCAAGCTCAGCGGTAACCGATTCCGGCGAATGCGCCAAGGCGACCACCCGCATTCCGAAGTCTCGAGCCAGCTTCGCCACGCGCCTGCCGATTCGGCCACAGCCAATCAACCCGAGAGTGCGTCCGCGCAGCTCCGTGCCGTGATAGTTGCCGCGATCCCACTGGCCGGCCTTGACACGAGCGCTGAGCGACTCGAGGTCGCGCCCCAACGCCAGGATGAATCCAAGCGTAAGCTCCGCCACCGCGGGGGAATTGGCGTCACCGGCAACCATCACCAGCACGTGGTGCGCGGTTGCGGCCGCTAAGTCTACCGAATCGACGCCGGCTCCGTGCTTGGCAATCACCCGCAGCCCGGGTGCGGCTTCGAATACCGCTTGGCTGACCGGAGGGTTTCCACGCATCAGGATCGCCTGCGCCGGCTGCTTCGCAAGCTCTTCTATGAGCCGTTGTTCGGTCACCTTGCCCGGCATCATGGTTAAGGTCGCGCCGATCGAAGTGAGCTTCTCGACCGCGGCGGAAACCAGTTCCGATCCTGTCACCAGCACTCGCAATGAATCGTTTGCCATCTTCCTCATCCCTTTGCTTCAGCCCGCAGATCGGTTCCCTTGGTCTCGCGCAGCAGGTAAGCGGCCACCAGCGCCACGGCATACGCCGATAGGGCGCACACTCCCATGGCCTGCCCTAGCGGCCTGGTTGCCGCCAGCACGCCCACCATCGCCGGAACCACGGCGCCGAAACCGCGCCCGCCGCTCAGCGAAAATCCCTGTCCACTGGCGCGAATGCGCGTAGGGAACAATTCGGAGAACGAAGGCAGCATGCCCGAGGCGAGCCCTCCCTGAAGCGCGCCCAGAAAGAATCCGAGAATCATGGTCGTGGCGGCGTTGATGGGGGCGAACATGTAGATCGCCACGTTGGCAGCCTGGCAGCACAGGAAAGTCATAAAGCTCTTGCGCCGGCCGATCCAATCGCTCAGGAAGCCGTAGGCAAACGGACCGACGAAGGAGCCCAGGATATTGAGCGCCAGATAGCCCGCCGTGGAGGAGACGCGGAGATGCAAGACCGTGCGAAGATAGGTGGGCAACCAGGTAATCATCACGTACGCGCCACCCAGAATGCCGGTGGAAAGCACGGTTGCCGTGATCGTGTTCTTCAAATGCGGTGAAACGAAAATTTCCCAGAAGTTGCTCCGCGGCGTCTTGGCCGTCTTACCTTTCTGCATCTCGACGTAAAGCGTGGACTCGGGCACGAAACGCTGGACGAACAGCACGAACACGGCCGGGAGCAGGCCGATACCGAAGAACACGCGCCACGCCATCGCCTGTGAAAAGTATCCGAAGATGACCGGCATCATGGCCGTCGAAAGCGCGTAGCCGATTGCGTATCCGCTCTGCACCGAGGCGGCCACGCGGCCGCGAAGGCGCGGGGCCACGGTCTCGCTGATGAGCACGCCTCCCACCGCAGCCTCTCCGCCGTAGCCGATTCCCTGGATGCTTCGCGCCAGGAAGAGCTGCCAGAAGTTATGCGTGAAAGCCGAGAGAAAGGTGAAACACGCCACCAGCAGAATCATGATCTGCAGCACGCGCACCCGCCCGATGCGGTCCGCCGCGATCCCGGCGATCCAGCCGCCAACCGCGGAGCCAACCAAAGCGGCTGAGGCAATCACCCCGGCTTGCGGCTTGGTAATGCCCACGATGGCGATCAAAGTTGGCATGACCAGGGCGTAGATGGTGGTGTCCATCGCGTCCAGGCCCAGGCCGCCAAAGCACGCCCAATAGGTCATTTTTTCCCGGCCGGAGAGATCGGAGTACCAACCGAGCTTCCCCTTCGTCGCTTGCACCGCCGCTGTAGCCGCTGATTTCTCGTTGCCTTCTGCCATGCTCGTATCCTCGCAACTTCGCTTGACCTGCTTAGAGTTCTTCGACGGTTCTCGGGAAAATACTCTGGTACGCTTCGGCGTGGGTAATCTTACGCTCGGTCCGCCGCCGCGCCGTATTGCCACGCTGCTCCGCTACATTCTTGTAATAAGGCCACATCTTGGTTTGCGACTTGATGCACAGCATGGCGCGCCACTTGAGTTCCCAGACCTCCGAGATATCGAGCAGCGTATTCGGCCGGTATTCGCAAAGCTCGCTCTGGTGCGGCTCAAAGCAGTAGACCTGCGGCGCGGCAATGATCTTTCCGCCCTTGCGTCCGGGAGCCTGGGCCACCATGCGCGCTTCCAGCGCCAGGCGGCAAGCGGTAGCGTGATCCCAGTTCGAGGGATCGACCTGTGGGTGCGTCAGGATGAAGCGCGGCTGCGCGTCGCGATAAATGTTGGCAAGCCTCTCGACAACGCCCGGTTCCGGTACCAGCATGTAGTCCTGCAGATCGAAGAAATGAATCTCCGCGCCGAGCACCTCCGCCGCCTCCCGCGCCTCGACCTTGCGGCGCTCCTTGACTGCTTCCATGGTGATATTCGGCTCCGCCGCCCAGACTTCGTTCGACTCGCCGCGCTCGCCTCCCGTCAGGCACACCACGACCGCCCGGTAACCGTGCTGCTTGGTATGAACCGCAATCGCTCCGCCGGCCCGCCATATAAAATCGGCGGCGTGCGCGCTCACCACTACCAGTGACTTGTTTTCTGAAGCCATATTTCCCCCTCTGTAGTCGCGTATCGTGAATGCTACCAGAACGGCTCCCTGGAAATCATCTTCATCTCCGCCAAGTGTGCGCCGAGGCGCGGACTCCCGCCATAATTTCCTGACCGGCAATTCGCCTCGCGCGCTTACCGTAATACCGTCTGCGATGAACCGATTGCTTCGATCCGGCGCACGCGGTATTGTTCTTAGTACCCAAAAATGATCTGAAAAGGAAGACGATGCCGGTTACTTATCTGAAGAAAGCATGCAAAACCGCGGAAACCGAGAGTGGGTCCGCCCGCGAGGTTGTTTCCAAAATGCTGGCGGAGATCGAGTCGCATGGCGAGGATGCGGTGCGGCGTTATGCGCTCGAACTGGATCGCTGGTCGGGCCCCATCGTCGTCTCCCCGGAAGCGATCGCCAGCTGTCTCGCTTCCGTGCCCGCGAGCGTGCAATCCGATATTACCTTCGCGGTCGCGAATGTGCGGCGCTTCGCCGAAGAGCAACGCCGCTCGGTACGGGACTTTTCCGTGGAAATAGCGCCCGGTCTGTGGACCGGTCAAAAGCTGGTTCCCTGCAACGTAGCCGGCTGCTACGTTCCCACTGGACGCTATGCTCACATCGCCTCCGCCTACATGTCGGTGGCGACGGCGAAAGCGGCGGGCGTGGGGACGGTTGTCGCCTGCTCCACCCCCTTCCAGGGCGCGGGCGTGCACCCATACGTGCTCTATGCGATGAAGGTGGCGGGCGCGGATGTAATCATGACCCTCGGCGGAGTGCAGGCAATCGCCGCCTTGGCCTACGGCTTATTCACCGGAAAGCCCGCCGACATCATCGTCGGCCCGGGCAACAAGTTCGTCGCCGAAGCCAAGCGCATGTTGTTCGGCAAGATCGGCATCGACGTCTTTGCCGGGCCTTCCGAGATTGCCGTCATCGCCGACGGCTCTGCCGACCCGGCCATCGTCGCCGGCGACCTTGTCGGCCAAGCCGAGCATGGACACGAAAGCCCCGCCTGGCTGTTCACCTCTTCCCGCTCGCTGGGCGAAGCTGTGATCGATCTGGTTCCGCAATTGATTGCCAAGCTGCCGCCCACCGCGCGGGACGCATCGGGCGCGGCTTGGCGCGACTATAGCGAAGTCATTGTTTGCGATACGCGCGAGGAGTTGGTGCAGGTCTCCGACCAGCATGCCAGCGAGCACCTTGAGGTGCATTGTGCCGATCTCGATTGGTGGCTGGCCAAACTTTCCAACTACGGTTCTCTGTTCCTGGGCGAGGAAACAACGGTCGCCTATGGCGACAAGGCATCCGGACCGAATCACATCCTTCCCACCAAATTTGCGGCGCGTTATTCCGCCGGACTGTCGGTTCACAAATTCCTTAAGCCGCTGACGTGGCAAAGAATGGATCGCGGCGCCAGCCGCTCCATCGGCGAGGTATCGGCGCGCATCTCGCGGCTGGAAGGAATGGAGGCTCATGCCCGCACCTGCAACGAGCGTCTGCGCAAATATTTCCCGGACGCGCATCCCGACATGGGCAAGGCGGTAGAGAATTAATGGGACGATTCGACGAACTGTTCTCGCTCTCCGAACGCACGGCGCTCGTGACCGGCGGTAATTCAGGCATAGGGTTCGCCCTGGCAAAGGCGCTGGGCATGCAAGGAGCGGAACTGATCCTGGTCGCCCGGCGAAAGCATGAACTCGCGACTGCGGTCTCCGCCCTCGGCGCCGAGGGAATCCTGGCGAGCGCCTGTTCTGCCGATCTTTCTACTCCGGCCGGATTGAACGGGGTCGCCGATTTCGTCAAGCAACACGCAATGAAAGTAGACATCGTGGTGAGTTCCGCCGGAGTCAACCTGCGCCAGCCCTTCGCCGAGGTTACTCCCGACATTTTCGATCTGCACATAGCGGTTAATCTGCGCGCACCCTTTCGGCTCACCCAACTGTTTGCCCCGGCAATGGCGGAGCGTGGCTGGGGAAGGATCATCAACATCGCGTCGTTGCAATCCAGCCGCGCATTTCCCAACTCCGCGCCTTATGGAGCGGCCAAGGGCGGCGTCATTCAGCTCACCCGCGCGATTGCCGAGGAGTGGTCGCCGAAGGGCATCACCTGCAACGCGATTGCGCCGGCTTTTTCCCGACTCCGTTGACGGCCTCGGTCTTTAACGATCCGGTACGCGCGGCCCACAATGCCGCTCAGACCGCCATCGGCCGCAACGGGGAACTCGCCGACCTCTACGGAGCTGTGATCTTCCTGGCGTCCCAGGCATCGGCTTACATCACCGGGCAGACGCTTTATGTCGATGGCGGTTTCACCGCGAAATAGAGCGGATTTGCGGAAAGACTCTCACGGTGTCATTCTGAGCGACCACCGGGAGCGAAGAATCCCAGCGCGGCATGGGGCTGAAAAGCAACCGACGATTTCATCAATAAGTCCAGAACAGCGCGGTGTGGGATAGATTCATGGGATGCTTCGCTTCGCTCAGCATGACATCATGAAAACTTATGTACAAAATTTCAGGCCGCCACTCTAAAGCCTGTGGCAGGCAGGGAGCACTTCCATGAAAGCACTGATCTATACGGCTCCAACTACGCTCGAATACCGGGACGAACCCGTTCCCACTCCCTCCGCCGGTGAAGTGCTCATCCAGGTCGAAGCGGTCGGCATTTGCGGCTCCGATATGCATGCCTATCACGGCCACGACGAACGCCGGCCGGCGCCGCTGGTGCTGGGCCATGAGGCTGCGGGGCGCATCGCCAGCGGCCCCCGAGCCGGGCGCCGCGTAACCATTAATCCCCTGGTAACCTGTGGCAAGTGCGGCTTCTGTCTCGATGGACGCTCGCACCTCTGCCGCTCCCGGCAGATTATCTCGATACCGCCTCGCGCCGGGGCTTTTGCCGAATTCGTGCCCATTCCGGAGACCAACCTCGTCGAGTTGCCGGACGGCCTTCCCGTGCCGCGGGCGGCGCTGGCGGAGCCCATGGCGGTGGGCTGGCACGCGGTGCGCAACGCATCCCGCGCCCTCAGCCGTCCACTGCCTGCGGCGCGCTCGGTGGTCTTGGGAGGAGGTGCGGTTGGGCTCGCCTGCGCCCTCGCGCTCAACCATTTCGGCGCCAGGGACATTCTGGTCGCCGAGCCCAATGAGTTACGCCGAAAAGCCATCGCCGCCGCTGCCTTGTTCCGGCCCTTCGCTCCCGGAGACGCCTCCGAGCCCGCCGAATGGTCCGTCGATCTCGTCATCGATGCGGTCGGGGCGAATTCCACGCGGGCGGCGGCAAGCCGTCTCGTCAAACCGGGCGGAGTCATTATTCACATCGGGTTACTCCCCGGCGCCGACGGTCTCAACATACGCAAGATTACCTTGCAGGAAGTAACCTTCCTCGGCTCTTACGGCTACACCCATGTGGATTTCATGGAAACCGTGGCCGCCATGACCGCGGGCCACCTCGGACGCCTCGATTGGGTGGAAGAGCGCCCGCTCAGCCAAGGCCAGCGGGCCTTCCGCGATCTCGACGAAGGCAAGGTGGCAGCGGCCAAGATCGTCCTTCGGCCGTAGCGCAAGACCTTGCCGAAGTCCGATGCGGATCGCTTGCTGTTATTGGCGATATGGGGATTTTGCGCGCACTCTCGGTAATTTTGGTGGCCCATTCAAGCGCCGGAGTTGCGCTTCCACCCCACTACGCGAAAAGCGCGCGTAGCGGGGGCCCCGGCTTGAGTGGGGTGGTTCTTTTACTTATTTTCAACTGCCCCACTCAACGAACAACGCGTTGAGTGGGCCACCCGCCCGAGAAGTGATTCCCCAGGTCAGCGCCGAACAGCACGGCGCGGGACCCGGGGCACCCGGCACTCATTTTTACGGCTGGACTGAAGGCGGCTCTGACTTCCTTACGTATTCAGGATGTTCTTTCCCTATTTCGCCGCCAACTTCACCTCCGAGTTTAGCTCCCACTTGAGTGCAGCCACCCACTACCTCGCCCATGATTGTCGGCAGCAGTGATTTCAGTTTTTCTTGGAGCCGGGGACTAACGGGTGGACGATTGGATACTGGTGCGATGCTTTGTGCCAACAATTCTGAAACATCGTCATCGTTGAAGTACTTCTCGTAAACGCGTACGTATACGTCCATGAAGTCTTCCACCTTGACCCGTGCCTTCATTCGTTTCACCCATTCCTCGCCAAACTCAGGAGTACAGGTTGGGCAAACTTCCATCATTCGCTTTCTTCCGTCTTCCAACAGCTTCGGCATGTTTGCTTGCAATTTCTCCCTCGGAACAGTCAGTTCAATTAACTTGACCACCTTCGCGTGCAAAGGAGCGTCAACCCGTGCAGGCGCAGCACTCGGTGTGATGGACTCTTTCCGCTCGGAAACCTGCGCGTGGACTGCAACCGTTATGGTCAGGAAAAGAAAAACGGAGATGATCTTCATGGCAGCCGTATTATAGCAATCGAGAGAAGCTGGCGGGTGGCCCATATTTGCCTTCGGTTGGCAAATGTGGGGCACTTCGGAACCTCACGCATTCGAGTGTACTTCTTAAAACCAACAGCCCCACATTAGCTCTGCCTGCGGCTCCGCAAATGTGGGCCACCCAGAGCTTTGCGTAGTTGTCGTAAGCAGGCCATTTCACCCCTTGCCCAAAATGGAACACGGCGCTCATCCTTACGCCTGCTTTTGGCGGATTCCAAACGCGCGCCCCAGTTGCTGCGTGTCGGGCCGCTCACCACCACTTGATCATTTCCGTGACTTCTTCCCTGATTTTCACAAACTCCGGGTCGGCGAAGTTGCGCGGCCGGGGCAGGTCGACTTTGATCTCGGCCTTGATGGTCGTGGGCTTCGGGGTGAGCACCAGAATGCGCTCAGCCACATATACGGCTTCTTCAATGTTGTGGGTCACGAAGATGACCGTACGCTTCAGTTCGCGCCAGATGCGAATGATTTCGTCTTCCAGGTAGTAGCGCAGTTTGACGTCGAGTTGGCAGTAGGGTTCATCCATCAGCATCAGGTCCGGGTTGATGGCGAAAGCCCTGGCGATCACTACCCGCTGGTCCATGCTGGCCGACAACTGTTTGGGATAGTACTTGCGGAACTCCTTCAGCCCCACCAGGTCGAGCATCTCGTTGGTTCGCGCTTCGACTTGATCTCTGGCTACTCTTTTGACTTGCAGGCCGAAGCGAATGTTGTCTTCCACGGTTCGCCACGGCATCGAGGACGGCTCCTGAAACACAAATGACAGGTTGTGCTTGCGCGGGTCGGCCGGCGCTCCGTCGATGTAGATATCGCCGGAAGTTGGCGGGATCAGCTTGCTCAGCACGTTGAGAAAAGTCGTTTTGCCGCAGCCCGTGGGGCCGACGATGCAGAGGAACTCGCCCTCATAGACGTGGAAAGAGATATCGTCAAGCACCTCGAGTTCGTCGAACCGCTTGGTCAGGTTGCGAACCTCTACCTTAATCTTGCGTTCGTCGGCAGTCATCTCGTCCTTCTGCTTTACAGAGCCAGGTCGCTGTTGTCGGCAATTTCTTTGCGCAACGCCAGGAACTTGGGATCGGTGTAGCGGCGCGGCCACGGCAGATCGATTGCGTACTCCGCCTTGACGCTTGCCGGGCAGCGGGTGAGCAGAACGATGCGGTTGCCCAGGTACACGGCTTCCTCGATGTTGTTGGTCACGAAGATCACCGTGCGTTTGGCCTGCTCCCAGATGCGCAGCACCTCATCTTCCATTTGGTAGCGCGTCTGCGCGTCCAGGTGTCCGAACGGTTCATCCATCAGCAACACCTCGGGATCGTTGCAATAAGCGCGGGCGATGCCGACACGCTGCTTCATGCCGCCCGAGAGCTGGTGCGGAAACGATTTCTCGAACCCTGCCAAGCCCACCAGTTTGATGTAATAAGCGGCCTTCTCCTCGCGTTCCTTCTGGCCTACACCACGGAGCTTCGGGCCCATGGCAACGTTTTCGAGAACCGTAGACCACGGAAACAACGCCATGCGCTGAAAGACCATGCCGCGCTTCGGGTCGGGGCCAAGCACCGCTTCGCCGTCCAGGTAGACGCCGCCGGAATCCGGCAGGTCCAGTCCGCACACGATGTTCAGGAAGGTCGTCTTGCCGCATTGGCCCGGGCCAAGAATTACCAGAAACTCGTTCTCGACCACCGCCAGATTGATGTCGCGCAATACTTCGGTGACCCCGCCGCCCATTCCGGCAAAAGATTTCGAAACGTGCTGGGCCGTGATTTTCGGCTGCCCCGCGCCGCCGCTGAGCGCGGGGACGGTTACATCGATATTTCGCGCTTCCACGGGCAGATCCTTTTTTCGGCGTATCGTAGCAGCATGGCGATGGCGGCCCCGATGGCGCCGATGAGCAGCATTCCGGTGATGATCATTGCCGGATTGCTCATATCCATGCCGAGCAGGATGAGGTAGCCGATCCCCTCCTGTGCGCCCACCATTTCCGCCGCCAGCACACACATCCAACTCAGGCTTAAGCCGTTCTGCAGGCCGGCAAAGATAGCCGGCAAGGCGGAAGGTATCGCCACCTGGGTAAAGAGCTGGCGACGATTACCCCCGAGCATTCGCGCCGCGTCCAGCAACATGGGTTCGGTGAAGCGGACGCCCGTGTAGGCGTTCATCACCGCCGGCACGAAAGCACCGATGAAGCAGATAAAAATCTTCGGCGTCTCGTCGATCCCGAACCAGAGAATCGCCAGTGGAATCCAAGCAATCGGAGGGATTGGCCGGAATATCTCGAAAATCGGTTTGACGATGGCCTCGAATCGCTTGTTCCAACCCATAAACAATCCGAGCGGTATCCCGGTGAATGCGGCGACAGCGAAGGCGGAGAGCACGCGCACCAAGCTCGCCCAGATGTGGCCATAGAGAGAGGTGCGGCCGATGGGCTCGAACAACATCAGCCAGAATTGCCTGGCCACGCTCACCGGCGACGGCAGCGATTTGCCGAAGTTACCGGTGCCCACCACCAGTTGCCACAGCGTCAGCACGGCAATCACCGAGACGATTGGCACGAGGTGGGCTTTGGGTTTAAAGCGGGAGGCGAGTTCAGCCACTTAGAACCTCCTCCACGGTGCCAGCTTGCCTTCCAGCTTCTCCAGCAGGAATCCCATGGCCGCGCCGGTGCAGCCGATGGTCAGCATGCCGACGATGATCACGTCCGGACGAGCCAGCGTCCGCCCCATCTGAATCATGTAGCCCAAGCCTTCGGTAGCCGCCAGCATCTCCGCCGCCACCAGCGTCATCCAGGCCGAACTCAGCGAGAGCCGCAGTCCGGTGAATACCATCGGCAGCGCCGAGGGTACTCCCACCCTCAGAAATGTCTCCCAGTTGTCAGCCCCGAAAGTGCGGGAAACGCTGATCAGAACCGGTTCGGTGAGCTTGATGCCGGCATAAGAATTGATGACGCTCGGCACAAACGCCGACAGCCAGATGATGAACGCCTTGGCCGGCAACCCGATTCCCAGCCACAGGATGGCCAGCGGTATCCAGGCAATCGGAGGGATTGGGCGGATCATCTCGAAGATCGGCTTCACCATTTCGTCGATCCGGCGAAACCAGCCCATGGTCAGTCCCAGTGGCACGCCAACGCATACCGCCGAAACGTAACCGGTGAGCGCCAGCGTCAGGCTGGCTCGAAAGTGCGCGCCGAGGGTTGCGCCGTCGGGAGCCCGGCTCGTCAGTTTCGCAATGAAAGTCGTCAGAACCTCCTCCGGCGAGGCGAGCAGCATTCTCGATATGATTTCGAAGCGCACCAACACATACCAGAAGACGAGAAAACCCAACACGCTGATTACCGAGAGCCACCACAGCGAGCCTGCGGCTGGCCGTCTGCCGGCAATGGCCCTTTGGGGTTTACTGGCGTCGCGAGCTGGAAGCGCTGCCTGAATCTGCTCCCCGGGAGCTGGTACGGTTGCGACTTCTTCACCAGCCCCCGAGGTGGGGGAGGGTTGCGATCGGGTCGTCATAACATCTTCAGGATTTTGTCATTGATGAAATTGCCCTTCATGAACTTCTCTTTTTCGGCCGGGGTAATGCGTCCTTGCTGAACAAAGAAATCGGCCAGATCAGACATCCACTTCTCGACTTGGCTAGGCCCGCCGTCCTTCTTGGCGAAGAGCCCCAACTGCTCCTTGGTGTCGAAGATCGGCCGCAGCGAGAATTCCTGCGCCAGGGCTTTGTCGTCCAGCGTCAGTCCGTGTTCCTTGTAATAGGCGCCCAAAAGCTTGGCCGAATCGCCCGGGTTGGCCTTCATTTCGCTAATGCCTCGCATGTAGAGCTTGAGCCACTTGGCGACCTTTTCCGGATTCTCCTCAAATGCCTTCTTGCTGGCAATCACCACGCCCGGCACCACCACCCCGGCACGCTTGCCGGAAGATATCTTTTCCCAGCCCTTGCTCTCGCCGATGTAGTCGAAGGGAGCCCAGAGCTGCACGATATCGCCTTGTCCGGCTTCAAAAGCGGCCATGGCTTGGGATTGTTCCATGTGGACCAGCTTCACGTCCTGCTCGCTCAGGCCCAGCGCCTTCAAGGTCGCGATCACCGCATAGTGACCGGTCGAGGCGGTGGTCAGCAGGATGGTCTTGCCTCTGACGCTCTCGGCCGTTCCATATATATCGGGAAACTTGGGATTCACGCCCTTTGCCTTCAGAATTGGGCTGTTCGGCCGCACCCACAAGTCGTTGGTCTCGGACTCGTCATTGGAGATGGCGATGATATACGCGCCATAGCGAATGGCGGCAAGCATGCCCGGGACAGCGCCTTCGGCCCCGACCTCCCATTTATTGGAAGCCAGCGCTTCGTTCTGCGGCGGGCCGGAAGCGTAGAACTGATAATCGATCTTGAAGCCGTCCGCTTTGTCCCAGCCTTTGGTCATCGCCATATAGGTTGGCAGGGCATGAAAACAGGGCTGGTGACTTACAGAGATGGTGACTTCCTTCGCCGGCGTTTGCGAAGTGCTGTTGCATCCGGTTGCGCAGATCAGAATGGCACTAATGAACAACAGAACTAACGACCAGACTGCCGTTTTTGTCGGTTTCATAAGAATTACCCTTCTGAATTTTCATTGCACTATATCAAGCGCCGCGCCTTTTGGCTGTAACTATTTCTCGCCGGCTTCCTTGAGCTTTGTGTGAGCATCCAGAAAGGCCACAAAGTGGCGAAAGACGGTAGCCCGCGAAAGAACAATTCCCCCGCACCACCTCAGCCCCGAGGAAATTGCCAGTCTTCCAGAATGCCGCGCAGCTCAACTTAGAAGTTTTCTTGAGCCGAATTTTGGTCTCGCTAGCCCGAGTACCGGCCTGCTAAACTTCACCGCATCGCAAAAATCGACGAAATGGAGGGCTTAATTCAGAGTTCCGGCTTGGCAATTCAGTTGCTAGTATCAGGTATCAGGCAAGCAACTCACGGAACAAGTTCAAGGTAAAGCCGGATCAGGCGGCGCGGGTGCGCAGACTTGCCGCCGCAGCGAGAGGATGGGTAAGGGAGACTGAATGGTTCAAAAGGTGAGAGCTGACCTGCTGATCGTGGGGATGGGTGCGGCGGCGCAGCTATGCGCGCTCTACGCCCATGAATTCAATCCGGAACTGAATATTCTCATCGTGACCAAGGCCCTGAAAGGCAAAGGTGGATGCAGCCGCATGGTTCAGGGCGGCTTCAACGTCGTGCTCAACCGCGAGGACTCCCACGAGAAGCACTTGATGGATACCCTCAAGGGCGGCCAGTACATCAACGACCAGGAACTGGCAAAGACGCTGGTCGAGCAGGCCACGCCCACCATCAAGGAAATGGAAACCAAGTTCGGCTGCTTCTTCGACCGCAACCCCGACGGATCGGTCCACCAGAAGCCTTTTGCCGGCCAGTCTTTCGATCGTACCGTACACAAAGGAGATCTCACGGGAATCGAAATTCTCAGCCGCCTGACGGAACAAGTGATGAAGCGGCGGATTCCCGTTCTGGAGGAGTGCCGGGCGGTAGAGTTGCTCCTCGATGAATCCGGCCAGATGGTTACCGGCGCGCTCCTGTTTGACATGCGACGCGGCGAGTTCATCCTGGCCGAGGCTGCTGCCACCATGGTCGCCACCGGCGGCGGCCCCACGCACTACCGTTTTCATGCCCCGGGTCCGGAGAAATCGGTTGACGGCATTGCCATGCTTTATCGCGCCGGTGCGGTCATGAAAGACATGGAGATGCTCCAGTTCCACCCCACCGGCCTCATCGTACCGGGCAGCGTGGTGGCGGGTTCGCTTCTGGAAGAAGGACTGCGCGGCTCCGGCGCCTATCTCTACAACGGCGACGGCGAGCGCTTCATGCTGAAATACGCGCCCGAAGTGGGTGAGCGCGCCACGCGCGACGTGGTGAGCCGCTCTTCCTACCTCGAGATGATCAACGGGCGCGCCTGCCCCGAAGGCGGCGTGCAAATCGACGCCTCTCATCTTGGCGCCGATTTCGTACTGAAGAATTTTCCGGGAATGGCCGAGCGCTGCCGGCAGTTCAACTACGATCTGCCTGGTGGCCGCGTCCCCGTCGCGCCCACGGCGCATTTCTTTATGGGCGGAGCGGTGATCGATACCGGGTGCAGGGCCTCTCTGGAGAAGCTCTTCGTTGCCGGCGAAGATTCCGGCGGGGTTCACGGCGCCAATCGGCTGGGGGGAAATGGTATCTGCGATTCCTCCGTCTACGGGCGTCTGTGCGGTAAATCCGTCGCCAAATACCTGTCGAACGGCAATCGCACCATCCAGGAAACCCGCCGCGGCATGGTCGATGAAACCATCGAGTCGCTCACCCGGCCGCTGAAGCGCTCGACCGGCCCCAACCCGTTCGACGTGCGACGGCAGGTGCAGGAACTCAACTGGAACAAGGTCGGCGTGGCCAGGCAAGAGCCGGATCTCACCGATGGCATCAGCCAGATCGAAGCCCTTGCCGACGAGGTTGCCTCGCTCAGAGTTACCGGTTCTCCTTTTTACAACATGATGTTCAACACAGCCCTGGACCTTCGCAGTATGATTGACGCCTCGCGGATGGTGGCCACTTCGGCGCGGGCGCGCGAAGAAACCAGAGGCGCTCACTTTCGGCAGGACTTCCCCAAACAGCGCGACGACTACGGACTTTTCAACATCTTCCTCTGGCGCGGCGCCGACGGCAAGCCAGTCCTCGAAAAGAAACCCGTAGTCTTCAAGTACAAATCGCTTGAGGAATGCCAGAAATACAGGAAGCCATGACCACTTTAGCCGGCAGCAAAGAAGACAGTAAAGGAGGCCCTTTGGATAACATGGCCATCGATTATCACGGCAGCGCCGGAACGCAATCTGATCGCGCCTACCCGTCGCGCAAACCGTTGCGCTGGGGCGAACTCGATCCCCATCGCAGAGAGAACGCCAAGATCGGCATGTGGGCCTGGCTGTGGCAGCGAATTTCGGCGCTCGCCATCGTGGTTCTGCTTGCCCTCCACGTCACTCTGACGTACAAGCTGTTCATCCAGTTCCTGCTGCTGCTGACGGTCACCTTCCATGCCACTCTCGGCCTCCGCGTAATTCTGCTCGACTTTAATCTCGTGGACGTCAAGTACCAGAAGGCTTTGGTTTGGGGGCTGGTGGCGTTGGGCCTGGTTGTAATGTTGACCATCTGGTTCTCGATCCATTAGCCGCGAAATCGCATCGGGAGCCGCTGAGGTGGAGAAGACAAGCATGGCGCAGTCATCAGAAAGCATCCGGCAGGTGAAGATATTCCGCTACGACCCGTCCGCCGCGGACGAGGGGCATTTCGACAGCTACACGTTGGCGATTCCGGACGAAAGCACGACGACCATTCTCGACGTTTTGCTGCGGGTGCAGCGCGAGCAGGACCCCAGCTTGGCATTCCGCTACGCCTGCCGCGTCAACATGTGCGGCTCCTGCGGGATGGTCATCAACGGCAGGGATGCGTTGGCCTGCAAGACCAACGTCTCGAATTTTTCCCCAGGCACGGAGATCACGCTCAGGCCCTTGAATCATTTTCCGGTGATTCGCGACCTTGTCGTGGACATGGAGCCTTTCTTCAAGAAATACGAAGAGACCCTGCCCTTCTACGAACCCAAGGAAAACTACCTCGAACCGGCGATGATCCGGCCGGACTCGCCCGAGCGCACCGACATCGGCCTGGCAACCGAGTGCATCGCCTGCGGATGCTGCGTCTCCAGTTGCACCATGTGCCACTACCACGATGGCTACGCCGGCCCCGCCGCCCTGAATCGGGCGTTCACCTTGCTGGCCGACAGCCGCGACGGACTGTTTCAGCCCAGGCTCGATCGCGCCTTGGAGTCCTGCTACAACTGCCGCACCGAATTCAATTGCACTGAGGTTTGCCCCAAGAACATCAGCGGAACCCGCGCCATCAAGTACATCCAGCGCCTGGCGCTCAAGCACTACGCGCGGGAGCCCGAGCCCGCAAAGCAGGAATTGCCGGAGGCCCCGCCTGTCTTGGCGCCAGCGCTTGACCGCCGCACCTTCCTCACGCAGCTGGGAGTCGGAGCTTTGGCCGCCGGATCGGCTCTGGTTCTGGGCGCGGTCGCCACCGGCACGATGATTGGTCCGACCCTGGCGAAGGCCCCCAAACAGTGGGTTCCGGTGACCGCCCTGGAGAGCATCAAGCCCGGCAGCGTCACCACCGTGCTGATGAAGTACGAGACCAGGAGCGGCCTATACACGCAGCAGTCATCCGCGCCCGTGCTGGTATCGAGCACGGGAAACGACCTCGTCTGCTTCAAGTCCGCGTGCCCGCATCTGGGCTGCGTGGTCAAGTGGGACGCCGTTTCCGGACGCTTCCGCTGCTCTTGTCACGGCGGCAACTTCGACCGCGACGGCAATGTCATCGCCGGTCCGCCGCCCCGCCCGTTGGACCGCTATGCCTTCAAGGTGGAGTCCGGCCACCTGTTCGTGGAGGTGGGCTAAATGGCGCGCCAGAGCTGGCTTGAACGCCTCGGCTGGAGCAAATACCTGCGCCCGTTCCTTTACAAGGAACTGCCCCCGCGCACCGGATGGGCGGCAACCCTGGGAAGCTTGTGCGCGCTGTTGTTCGGCGTCATGTCGGTTACCGGAATCTTTCTCGCCATGTATTACAGCCCTTCGCCGGAGAAGGCATACCAGTCCATCGACTACATCATGAAGGATGTGCCGATGGGTTCGCTGCTGCGCGGCATCCATCACTGGGGCGCCGGCGCGATGGTCCTGCTGGTATTCATTCACCTGCTGGCCAATTTCTTTTCCGGAACCTTCAAAGCGCCGCGCGAGGCCACCTGGATTGTCGGAGTCTTATTGTTCCTGGTGACCTTGGGGCTAGGTTTTACCGGCTATCTTCTGCCCTGGGACATGAAAGCCTACTGGGCTACCACCGTAAGTGCCAACATCCCCAAGGATATTCCGCTCATCGGCGATTACATTGCCCGCGCGATTCGTGGCGGCGAGACTATCACCGGTCTCACGCTGACCCGCTTCTATGCCATCCACATGCTGCTGCTGCCCGCCTTGCTGGCGATTTTCACCGTGGTCCACATCTACCTCGTGCGGATTCACGGATTGGCCGAAGCGCCCGCAGCCGAAACCGACGCCGCGGCGGAGCCGCCAAAGACTCCAGAGTCTCTAGACAACGCCGTGGCTACGCAGAGTGAAGTGGAAAACCCGGTCTATCGCTTCTATCCCGAACACGCATTCCGCAGCGCCGTGGTCTTCGCCGTTGTTTTTCTGGTGATCCTGGCATTGGCGATCTTCGGCACGATGCCGCGCGAAGAAATCGCCGGCACCTTCAGCGAGTCGTATCTGCCCCGGCCCGAGTGGTATTTCATGTGGCTCTTCCAGATGCTCACTTACTTCTCCGGCGCATGGGAAACCATAGGCAGCCTGGCCATTCCGACGCTAGGGGTTGCGCTTCTGTTTGTCGTTCCCTTCCTCGGCAAGGGCAAACTCAGCCGCGCCGCGGACCGGCCGCTGGCCTTGGCCGCAGGCGTGAGCTGCATCATCGCCATCGTCTATCTCACGCTCACCGGCTTTGAAGGGGCACGGCCTTATGGCCAGATCATTCCCGTGCCCGCCCGCCAGCTCACGGCCGGCGAGCAGCGAGGACTCTATCTTTTCGCCGACCGCGACTGCGCCTACTGTCACCAGATCGAAGGCCAAGGCGGCCATCGCACCGGCCCGGACCTGGCTAATAGCGTTGCCCGCCATCGCAGCAAAGAATACGTGGTGCGCTATATCAAAAACCCGCAAGCGGTCAGCCGCACTTCCATCATGCCGAAGTACAACTTTTCCGACGCCGACCTCCAGTCGCTTGCCGATTTCGTGCTGGCGCTGGATTTCAGCAAGTATCCACAGAAAATTCTGCGCCGGCCGGAAGTTTTGCAAGCAATCTCCGACAAGCCCGTGGCTGGCTTGTTGGGGTCGCATGGGAGGCAGAGCTTCCCGACCCAGGCAAATGTAATTTCTGTCGCAGCTCAGGCCGACAGAAGGAGGCAGTGACAATCATGAAAGAAGCCGTAGCAGCGGTGACCGAATTCGATTACGGAATCGTGGAAGAGGCGGCCAAACAAACCTACATACGCGCCCTTTGCGACCTGCCGCCGGACGTGCGCGAAGCGCTGAAGAAAGCCTACGCCCGGGAAAAGCAGCCCAGCGCGCGAGCTGCGTTCGATGCCATCTTCAAGACCATCGAGATCGCCGACCGGGAAAAAACTCTCATCTGCCAGGACACCGGCCTGCCAATCTACAAAGTCAAGATCGGCTCAAAGTTTCCCTGGAACGGCTATGAGATCAAGCAACGGCTGACCGAAGGGGCCAAACGCGCCACCCTGGAGTTTCCCTTTCGCGGCAGCTCCACTCATCCGCTCACCCGGGTAAACCCGCAAACCTCCGTGGGACCCGGTCTACCGGTCATTTATTACGATTTCAGCGGAGACACTGACACGCTTGACATCCTCATGGCACCCAAGGGTTCGGGCTCGGAAAACATGAGTAAGATGCAGATGTACTACCCGTCTCATGGGGTGAAGGCGCTGAAAAAATTCGTCGTCGACGCGGTCATCGAAAGCGGAGGCAATCCCTGTCCTCCCGGCATCATCGGCGTGGGCATCGGCGGCACCGCCGATCTCGTGGCCAAACTCGCCAAGGACGCGATTCTGCGCCCGGTCGGCGAGCGCAACCCCGATCCCGAGATCGCCAAGATGGAAGTCGAACTCGAAGAGGCCATCAATTCAACCGGTCGCGGCCCCATGGGCTTGGGCGGAGATGTCTCGACCTTGGCCGTTCACATTGAAATGGCTTACACGCATATCACCCAGAACCCGGTTGCCGTCAACACCCAGTGCTGGCCGGCCAGACGCTCTCGCGCCGTCATTCATCCCGACGGTCGCGTCGAGTACGGCTACTGAGAGGAGATCACCATGGCTGAATATCATCTGCAATCTCCGTTTACTGAAGCCGACATCCGGCAACTGCGGGCCGGAGACATCGTTTACTTCGACGGGCTGCTCTTCGGGATTCGCGACCTTACGCAAATCTACATGTTCGACCAGAACCACGAGCCTCCGGTAAGTTTGGCCGGCGCGCCCTGCATCCACACCGCGCCAAGCCTCCGCAAGGTGGGCGATAAGTGGGAACCTATCTGCGTCGGCACCACCACCAGCACCCGCATGGACCGCTTTACGCCGCCTCTGATCGAGAAGTACGGCGTCCGCGCTATCATCGGCAAAGGCGGCTTGTACCAGGAAAGTCTGGATGCCATGCAGAAGTTCGGCGCCGTGTATCTGGCGATCACGGGCGGCTCGGCGGCGCTCGAAACAAAAAGCATCGAGGAAGTCGAGGCGGTCTACTGGGAGCACCTTCACCCCGAGGCTTTGTACCAGTTCAGGGTGAAAAACTTCGGCCCGCTTACCGTGGCCATGGACAGCCACGGCCGTCACCTCTACGAAGAAGTTAAAGCGGAGGCGGTCAAGCGGCTTCCCGAGATCTACAAGCGACTCGGCGTTTAATGCTGTTTTCGACGGCCTGCCCACTCAAGCTCCGGCTGCTTGAGTGGGGAGGCTGAAGGCGCGGGTGCCATGGTTTTGGAAACGTGCAGCTCGTACTCGAAACTTGAGACCTGCGGTTCTTGAAAGTCGAAACCTGAAACTTTGAAACCTGCAGTTCTTCACGTTCGCCGTGGGGGAAGTATGGCAAAGGGTTGGTCGCGCTACTATGTCCCGCTCCCGATCAGGGTAGTCGGATTGCTCATCATCGGTCTCGGCCTGGGACTGGCGTTCCCCAAGAACGTAGTCGTGAAGGGCCTTTACCTCAGCGGCACTTACTTTCCCAGAACTGTCGTCACCTTCGCCGCGTTCTTCATCTTCAATCTTCTGGCGGCGGCCATGGCCAAGCTCATGCTCTTCCACAAGGAGAAAGCCGGCAAAATGTTCGGCATCATCCTGGGCATGTATGTGGCGATGGGAGCGGTTTCGCTGGTCTGGGCGGCTGGCTGGCTGTCGTTTCTCACCGACCTCCCGCTCTCGTTGCCCGGGCACAAGATTCCAGGCATCGGCGCCTGGATCGCGCAAATCGGACACACCTTCGCCCACGTCCTTTCGCAGCAGCCTTTGCTTCAGGCGTTGGTTGCGGCCATGTTTGTCGGATGGGCCTCCGCCAGGCTTCCCGCTCTTCACCCGATTGCCTTCGGCTTTATCACGGTTGGCGATCTGATCCTGAAAGTGTTCAAGAAGCTGCTCTGGTATTACCCGATCATGATCGGTTGTCTTGCCATCGGCATTCCCCTGAAGTTCGGCACCCGAGGCATCGCTCTTTACGGCAAGGGTGTGCTGTGGGACATGATTATCATCTGCACCTGGTGCGTGGGCATGATCCTGCTTTGCAAGTTCTGTACCAAGCGAACCTGGAAACAGATCCTGTCCTATTATGGCAGCGTGTGGCCGACGGGCTTCGGCACCGGCGGTTCCTATGACACCCTGGCGGTGAACATCATCTCGGCGGAGAACGACCTCGGTCTTCACCAGGAAGTCGCCGAGGTTTCCATCGTCTTCGGCACGGTATTGAACAAGAACTGCGCCACCATGTCGGTGCTGGTCGTCACCATCATCGTCGCCAAGCTGCTGAATGTTCCGCTCTCCATGACCGAGCTCATCCTGCTCATTCCGCCGGTGATGATTCTCGGCTTGGAGTCGCCTGGCATTCCAGGCGGGGCCGGTTTTTTCATGTCGCCGATTATTGCGGTAATGCTGAATGTTCCCGATCACGGCGTCTGGATCACGACCTTCGTCGCCTGCTACAGCGGCCTCATTCCAATGTTCAGCACGGCCGGTAACACCACCGATGACGGCGTGGTCGGGGCCCTGTTGCAGGATCGCTTCCCGGAGGTCATTGGCAGCACTCCGGAAGCGGCCGCCAACGCTGCCACGGCAACCTGAGGAGATCGAAAATAGCCACCGGGCAACCGTGCCCGGCGCTGGTGAAACTCGAAACGCGAAACTTTGGAACCGCGCTGGGCTCACCGAAGCTTGCTTTGCAGTTAAGGAGATCGAAGATGCGTAAAGTTCTCGGCTTTCTACTGTTCCTGCTGGGCTCCTGGATGCTGGTCTCACCGCAGTCTCTGATCGGCTTGCGGGAGCTTAAGTGGATGTACAAATACGCCTTCGCCGGAGAGATTCTGCTGGGCGTTGCCGTCGTTTGCATCGCCTATTTCCTGCTGGATTTGAAACCCGGCAACCGTGCGGTAAAAACCAGCCACTGAAGGCGCGAGTGCCTCATGTTTGGGGAACTCGAAACTTGAAAACCGAAATCGAGACTTAAAATTTTGAAGCCCGAAACTTTGCAACCTGATGATGCGACGCTTCGCCGAACGAAGCCGCTGGAGAACTTTTACCCCGGACCTCCGCCCATAGCCGCCGAACTTGCCGGCCACTGCGAACTCAGCCCCACCGGCGACATTGAGGCCGGCTCATGGCAAAGCTTCACCTTGACTTACACGGCCGGCCCCTACGGCATGGACGATACCGCCAGTCTCAAGATCGTCTTCCGCTTCGCTTCCGACCAGACCGCTCCCCAGACTGCCGACCCCAAAGCGCCCGGTTATCTCACCGCCGAAGCCTCCAATGGCGCCACTCTGAGTTGCCGCTTTGACTACAAGCAGAACACGCGCCCCTGGGACCGCACCGTGCACATCAAGGTCATGAAGGGCTGCATGGCCGAAGGCGGAACTATCGTCATCCGCCTGGGCGATACCCGCTTCGGCTCTCCCGGAATGCGGGTGCAGACCTTCGCCGATCCGGCCTACGAGTTCAGAGTCCTGGCCGATCCCATCGCCTGTTATCATTTCGCGCGCCTGCCCGAGGAGCCGACGATTGCCATCGTCCCCGGCCCGCGCGCCCGGGCACAGGCCATCCTGCCGACGTTGCGCCAGACCGGCGAGCGCTTCCGCCTGTCGCTTAAGACCGAAGATCGATGGGGAAACCCGAGCGGAAAAGGTGAGGCGCGCTTTGCTCTGTCGGCCAATCTTCCCGTCGCCGGCCTGCCTCGGGAAATCGTGCTGCGCGACGGCGAGGCGACCGCGGTGATCGAAGGCTTGTCGTGCGCCCAGCCCGGCGATCTGCTGATCACAATGTCGATTGCGGATGACGCGATCGCCGCCGTCTCCAATGCGCTCCAGCTTACCTCTGACGCCATCGTGCTCCGTCCTTATTGGGCCGACCTCCACGGCCAAAGCGGCGAAACGATTGGCACCGGCAACGCCACCGATTACTTTTCCTTCGCCCGCGACAAGGCTTTCCTCGACGTCAGCGGGCACCAGGGCAATGACTTTCAGATCACGCAGCAGTTCTGGGCGGAGTTGGGCAAGCTCTGCTCGTGCTTCAACGTTCCGGGGCGCTTCGTGACGGTGCCGGGATATGAGTGGTCCGGCAACACCTCGCTCGGCGGCGACCGCAACGTTTATTTCATGCGCGACGACCGCCCCATTCGACGCTCCTCGCACGCGCTCGTTCCCGACCACTCCGATCTTGCGACTGATTGCCGGACCGCTGCCGAACTGTTTTCCGCGCTCGCCGGAAGCGGCGAACAAGACCGTGAAGATGCCCTGGTGATCGCTCATTGCGGCGGACGCTACGCCAATCTCGCGGCTGCCCACGACCCGGCCTTTGAAACCTCCATCGAGATTCATTCCAGTTGGGGAACCTTTGAGTGGCTGCTGCACGATGCCTTCGACCTTGGGCTCAAAGTCGGCATCGTCGCCGGAAGCGATGACCACAAAGCGCGTCCCGGCGCGTCCTGGCCGGGCGCTTCCCTGTTCGGCGCCCTGGGAGGACTGACTTGCCTTCTCATGCCCGAGCTGACTCGGGAAGCGGTTTTCGCTTGTCTGCGGGAACGGCGTCACTACGCCACCACGGGCAATCGCTTATCCTTGCTAGTGAAGGCCACATTCCAGCTACCCGTCGTGCGCTACTTTGCCGACCCGGCTTGCGGACCTTGCAGGAATCAGCTCGCGGAAAGCGCTATCATGGGAGATATCGTTCGTTCTCCGGAGAAGGAATTCCTGCTGCATGTCGAGGCCGCCACTGCATCTGCCGTCGAATCGCTGGAAATTTTCAACGGCAAGCGGCTCGTTTCCACCTGGCGTTCTTACACACGGCGGGAACTGGGACGCCGCATTCGCGTCATCTGGAGCGGGGCCGAGTATCGCGGCCGCTTCCGCATGAGCACCTGGGACGGAGTCGCCAAGCTGGAGGGCAACGCTTTTGCGTCTGCCTCTCCCATTAACTTTTTCAACCCTGACAAGCGCTTGCGCACGGTGAGCCTTCGGGAGTTGGCATGGCAATCGGTGACGACCGGCAACTTCGCTGGATTCGAAGCTCTGCTGGAAGACCCGGCAGCCGGCGTCCTGAAGGTGGAAACCGCTTGCGGATCGATTGAGTTGCCCGTCGATCAAATCGGGTTGGAGAGCAGCTCTGTCGAGCTTGGCGGACTCGACCGGCGCATCGCGGTCTATCGTCTTCCCGACCGTAACAATTGCCGCCGGGTGAGCGTACGTGAAATGATCTCGTTAGAGCCGGGCATCGACAACCCGATTTATGTTCGGCTTACGACCGAAGATGGTCATCGTGCCTGGTCGAGCCCCATCTACCTGGTTCCCGATCCGGGATGGTGATGGTGAAGGTTTCGTCTGCAGTTTGCGTTTGATCCGGTGGATGTAGAGTACCGCGCCCGCCGGTGTCGTAAGTACTATCGTTGCCCAGCCCAGGGCCAAGCAGTTCGGGAGGGCGGCCGGAGTCATGGTTGGCGCCGGCTGAACCGCACATTGAACTTATTTCGCGAGAGAGGTTCATTTATGAGCGTTCAATCCGCGGCGCAGCCGACCGGCACCAAGCCGGGGCAGAAAGCGCCAGATTTTCTGGTACATGAAGACGGCGATTCGGTCGGAGTCATCGTCATTGAAGGGCATCAAAGCCGGATCGGAACTGACCGGCTGGATCATGGCCCAGGACCGCACGATCACTTTGAAAGTGCTTAACGATATTCCCATCGGACACAAGGTCGCGCTCAAGGATCTCGCCGTGGGCGACAGCGTGATCAAGTATGGCGTCAACATCGGCAAAGTCGTCGCCCCCATCAAGAAGGGCGAGCACGTGCACGTTCACAATCTCAAGACGAGGAGGTGGTAACCATGCAGAAGACATTTCTTGGATATCGTCGCGAGAACGGACGCGTGGGCGTGCGCAATCATGTCATCATCCTGCCGCTTGGATGATCTTTCCAACGCGGCCTGCGAGGCCGTGGCCAACAACATCAAGGGCACGATGGCGATCCCGCATCCCTACGGCCGGTTGCAGTTCGGCGCCGACCTTGATCTGCACTTCGCCACTCTGATCGGCACCGGCAGCAATCCCAACGTCGCCGCCGTGGTCGTCATCGGCATCGAGCCGATCTGGACGGACCGCGTCGTCGAGGGCATCGCCAAGACCGGCAAGCCCGTAGCCGGATTCTCCATTGAGAAGAACGGCGATCTCAACACCATCTGCGCCGCTTCGCGCAAAGCGAAGGAGTATGTGCAGTGGGCCAGCGAGTTGCAGCGCGAACAGTGCCCCATCAACGAGCTGTGGGTCTCCTGCAAGTGCGGCGAGTCCGACACCACCTCCGGCCTTGCATCGAACCCCACCGTCGGCGACGCCTTCGATAAGCTCGAAGCTGCCGGCTGCACGCTGGTGTTTGGCGAGACGACCGAGATCACCGGCGGCGAGAACCTCGTGGCCGACCGTTGCGCCACTCCTGAAGTCCGCAAGAAGTTTCAGTTCTTCTTCGACCGTTACGCCAAGCTCGTCGAAGACCACAAGGTCGACGACCTGTGCGACTCGCAGCCGACCAAGGGCAACATCGAGGGCGGCCTGACCACCATCGAAGAGAAGGCGCTGGGCAACATCCAGAAGATCGGCAAGAAGTGCAAGGTGATCGGCGCCGTCGACAAGGCACGAGGCTCCCACCGGACCGGGCTTGTGGTTTATCGATTCGTCTTCCGCCGCCGCCGAGTTTGTCACCCTTATGGCCGCCGCCGGCTTTGTCGTTCACCTCTTCCCCACGGGCCAGGGGAACATCATCGGCAACCCCATCCTGCCGGTGATCAAGCTTCGGCGCCAATCCGCGCACCGTGCGCACCATGAGCGAGCACATCGATGTCGATGTCTCGGGCATTCTGCGCCGCGAAATCAACATTGATCAGGCTGGCGACAAACTGCTGGAATGCATGTTCCGCACCGCCAATGGCCGCCTCACCTCTGCCGAAGCGCTCGGACATCGCGAGTTTGTCCTTACCCGCCTGTACGAAAGCGCATAGGACGGAACAATCCTGCCGTTGATGCCCCACGTCCCGCCCTTCTGCTGGGCTGGCGTGGGGTATTTTTCCCCCGCATTGATCGTCGGTGGCCCACCCCTATCGCCCGGTTTTGCCCGGCGTTATGACTAGTTCAAGCCTCCGCTGACTGGGCGCGTGCCGCTGCTTCTGCCGGCCGGGATTGCTGGTTCACATGCACGACCTTGGCCGGTGGAAAGCCGTTGAAAGACGTGCTGCTGGCGGCGGAATAGGCGCCTATGTTTTCGGAGTAGACCAGTTCGCCCACCTTCAGGTCCGGAAGTTGCTCCGTCAGGCTTATGGTATCGAGGGCGTCGCAGGTGGGGCCGAAGACGGAGCAAAGCTGGGTTGGACCTTTCTTGAAACCTTTGAGGTGGTAGTGGGCGTGGTCAAAGATCATGCCGCTATAGGTGTGATAGACGCCGTCGTTGATGTAGTAACAAAGCTTGCCCTCGCGGACGGTTTTGCCGATGACCTCGGCAACCGCGGTGGCGGCGGAAGCGACCAGGAAGCGCCCCGGCTCGGCAAGGATCTCAATCGGTTCGGGAAAAAGACGATCCAGCTCGGCGGTGATCGTTTTGGCCAGCCGCTTGAAAGAAGGGACCGTCTCGTCGTAGTGGGCAGGAAAGCCACCGCCGATGTCGAGCAGTTTGAGATTGAAGCCGCGCAGCTTGGCCTCTGCGAAGATCCCCGCGGCCAGGTGCATTGCCTGGCTATAGTTCTTAGGATTCGTGCACTGGCTGCCGACGTGGAAGCTCAGCCCTTCTACCTCGAGCTTGTTATTGTGAGCGAAGGCGATCAGGTCAACCGCCTCGCCGGGCAAAGCGCCGAACTTGCTTGACAGCTCCACCACCGATCCGGTGTTTGGGACACGCAGCCGTAGCGCCAGTCCCGCGTGCGGGGCATAGCGAGCGATCTTGATCACCTCTTCATGGTTATCATAGGTGACCAACGGCTTGTATGGATCCAACCGCTTGAGCGTTTCAATCGCTTTGATCGGGTGCGCGTAAATGATTCGATCCCAGATGAAGTCCTGCCGCTCTTTTTCCGTAAGATGCTCGATTTTCTCGTGAACGTTCAGAAACTCCGCCATGCTGGCGACGTCGAAACTGCCTCCGATATCGTAAAACGTCTGCACGATCGCAGGGTCGCTGTTAGCCTTGACCGCATAGTAGGCCTGCACCCGTGGCAGATACTTACGGAACTGGTTGTAGTTTTCCCGCAGTACCTTGTGGTCCACGACGACCAGCGGCGTGCCGTGCTTCTTGGCGAGTTGCTGCAGTATCTTTTGGTCCATAGCTTATAGGTTCCGGTCCATCGCGATCTTGAGGCCCGCGGGACGCGCCATGGCGAGTCCCGCAATTTCGCTCGGCGCTCGGTTCAAATGCCGTCTCCCTCCGTGATCAGAAAATTCTTGAACTGCCACGGGTCGGATAGGTCGAGCTGCGGCTTGTTATATCCGCTAAAGAAGTTAGAGTAGTGCTTCAGCGGGGTCCAATCCGAGGCCACGGAAACGAACTTACCCAGGTATGGCTTGCTGATTTCAAGCACGTAGTCGTGGGGCAAATCATCAGGCACGCACAGCCCCCGGCCCGGGTTCTCGACCATCCACATGCAAGCGGCAACTACCGAAATCGCCACCTGCATGGTAGTCGCGTTCTGATGCGGTACCAGGCGGCGCGACTCCTCGATATCGAGATCGCTTCCGCACCACCACGATTGATAGGGGTGCCCCATGACCAGTGCGCCCAGAATATCGGCTCCGCTGATGATTTCGTCGGTCATGATGCGAATCCGCGGTTGCAGCCGGTAGTCGTAGCCGCGCAGCTCGTGGAGCGAGGCAATGGCGGCGTCGCACGGGCAATAAGCGTAGTGGACCGTCGGGCGGTAGATCGCCTTGCCGTCTTCCCAAACGGTGAGCTTCTCGGTGATGGTGAACGCCTCGCCGTGGCGCACAATCATCCCGACGATGTCGTGATTCGGTGGAACCCAGGACGCTACCGAGGTGTTGATGCCCATCCGCGCCAGGCAGATCTGGCTCTTGGGCCCGTCCGCATGTTCGAAAGCGTAGGCTGGCAGCTCTTTTTCATGAGTTCCCCAGCCCATCTCGGCCGTGGTCGTCCCCTCCTCCCGGAAGCCCTCCACGCTCCAGGTATTGACGAACTCGTTCACCTGTTTGGGCTGATCGGTGATCTGCGTGTCGCGCTCGCTGCAGTGAATGACCTTGACGCCGAGTTGCTGGGCCAGGTGGTTAAAATTTCCGCGCCTTGGCGTGGTGAGCGATCGCTCTCCGCCTGCGCCCCGCTGAATTTCTTCTCCGCCAGCGCGCGCTGCGCGATGTCAAGCAACGCGTGCTTGGTGAAATGGCTGATCAGGCCGGGGTTCGCTCCGTGTTCGATCACCGCCGTCGGCCCGGGCTCGCTCCACTTGGAGATCATCCGCCGCAGATTCATGTGGCGCCAGTACAGGGTTCGCTCGGTAGGGTGCTTGTTTTCGGCTCCAGCGTAGGGATCCCAGAGCTCTACTGACGTGTTCACATAGAGCACGCCGCGGTCGTGGCACCACTGCACGATTTCGCAACAATCGATATTCCACGCCAGGTCGATGAGGAGGTCTCCGGCCGAGAGGTGTTGCCCCAGCAAGTTCCCCAGGTTCTCCGGCGTCACGCGATCCTTGATGAAAGTCATGCCCTGCTCGATCCAGGGCTTCAGCGCGGCATCGTCCGGCTCAAAGTCTATGATGGTGATGCGCTTGGGATCGACACTGAGATGCTTGACCAAAATGGGCAGCGTGCAACGCGCCACCGCTCCAAAACCGACGAGCAAGACTCGATTCGGAAACCTAACCATCGTTATTCCTCATTCCTCCCAGGTGTGGTGATTGATGATCTCCAGGGCATGACGCCTCCTTGCGTCAATCGCCGAAGCGACAACTGTCACCCTGTAACGACGCGCAAGGCTCGCTCGGCTTTCGTGACGTCGGCGACGCCGCGCCGAATGCTGAGGGTTAGGCATGGCCCGAATTTCAGCAGTGTAGCATACCACAGCGCATAAGGCCGTTAACGGGGTGACGTGCGTATGGCGGGTCTGCGATCGGAACTTCTCTTGTGTTTGTACCCGAGCCGGAAGAAGCGTCTTCCGAGCGCCTCACCTTCCTCCGCTGATTTTCAGAATTACTCCGGTAATGTAGGAAGCGGCAGGCGAGAGCAGCCAGATAACGCCCTCGGCTACATCCTCAGGCTGGCCGATCCGCGGTATGGCGATCGTAGCGATGAGGTTCGGCAACCGCTCTCTGGCCCCGGCAGCAGCGTGTATCTCGGTGTCGATCAAACCCGGACAGACCGCGTTGACGCGAATTCCCTCCGGTCCGACTTCCTTAGCCAGTCCCACGGTAAAGGTGTCGATTGCGCCTTTGCTCAAGCCGTAGTGGACCCACTCGCCGGAGCCGCCCAGCTCAGATGCCCGGGAACTGAGATTCACGATGACGCCACCCTTGCCGCCGTGACGCGTGGACATGCGCCGCACGGCTTCCCGGGCGCAAAGCACCGTCCCCACAACGTTGACGGCAAGCACGCGTTCCAGAGTCGCAAGTTCAAGCGCCTCGACCCGGCCAGCCTTGCCGGTAATGCCTGCGTTGTTGACCAGCGCGGTGATCGGACCCAATGCGCGTTCCGCCGTCGCAAATAGGCGATGAACAGTCTCCTCGCTGGAGACATCGCCACCGACGGCAAGCGCACGTCCGCCGGCGGCCTGGATTTCATGAACCACCTTCTGCGCGGCCGCCTCATTGCTCTGATAATTAACCGCGACCGCATAACCGCGGGCTGCTCCGAGCTTGGCCACCGCTGCGCCAATGCCTCTGCCCCCGCCGGTTACGATCAACGTTCCTTCATTTCCCAAGGCTCCCTCCTCCACAAATCTCTCTCGGCTTGTGTTTTTGCGGTTTTGCTCAGGTCAGCATCATAGCGAAAGGTTGTGGCCCCTGAAACGTGCGAATTAGAAAATAGCCATTCTCTTCCTGCACAGCAACCCACAAAATGCTCGCAGGCAGAATGCCGATTTGGGAGCAGCAGCAGGGAAATGCCAGTGCGGCAACAGCAGTGGGACACGCCACGCCCCGACGGTCGGGTCACGGGTTACGCTGAAGCACGCAAACCAGCCATTGCGCAACGAGTTCTAAACTGATAGCTGAGTATGCTTGTGAATCTCCGAAAACAAATTGCGGTCGTGGTTGGTCGGGGCGAGAGGATTTGAACCTCCGACCCCCTGCGCCCAAGGCAGGTGCGCTACCAGGCTGCGCTACGCCCCGACGGTTTGATTATATCGAAATCTGGTCTTCTATTTACTCGCGGGCCGCAGAATGTGCTGGCGGTCACTTGCGGGTGGACGATGAAGACGCTACCGCCCAAGTCCATCGCAATTCCCTCGGGACGGTTGAGTCCGCGCTGTTCAGTCTCCGCAAAGGCAGATTCATCAGCAGTGCCAACGAGCAAGTGTGACGACTTTGTGGGCGAGATGTCAGCGGAACCAAGCCCGGTGACGGCGCATGCAATAGGCGCCTTATACCTCAGGATGACACTTCCATGAGTTTTTCAGCAGCCTGCTAGAGACCAAGAACCTTCATACGATGAGGAAGCAAGCTACGCGACCAAGCCGCGGCGGACCAATCTGACTGCCGGAAGATATCCCTGCTCTGCAGCGCGCACATACCACTCTTCGGCTCGCATCGTATCCCCTGTCCTCTCAAAGGCGGTTGCAACTATGAACTGTGCGGGAGCAGATCCGGCCAAAGCCTCGGAAACGATCGCTTCCCAATCGGCCTCGGTCAGGGAACAGTTCTCACCAGCGAGACTCTGCAGCCTTAGAAACAAATGCCTGGTCGGATCGTGCATACAATCTCTCCGTTCCGATCCGGGAATAGCCTCGACAGGATCTCGAAATAGTCGCTATCAAATCTAAGGTGAATTACTTATCACCCCACGCCGATAATATATCATAAACGCGACTTGTGCCGAGCATTTTTCCCCGAAAAACACGCCCAGGACTGGCGTCAAAAGATAGCGAGTGCGAATCGTCAAAACACTTGGTGCGGTTCGCGGCCAGCTTGTCCGCAGGCGCGGCGGCGCAACCGCGCCCGTAAGACAATTCAAAATAACCCACTGTTTAAGAGATGCTTAAAGCAGATCAGTTCGTTGCCGAGTAGCTTTCAGCGCGGCATGAAATCCTCAGTGTAGGTGACAAACTCCGGATAAGCGCCGGCGCCCAGTTCGTGCAGATCCATGCCTTGGCGCTCGCCCTCAGGCGGCACGCGCTGTGGCAGCACGCGGTCGACCAGCAAGTTCAAGCCATAGCTTAGCGGCAGCACAAATCCGAGTAAGGTAGCCATTCCCACGATTTGGGCAATCCATTGCCCCGACGGCGCGCCCGGCAGATGCGCGAAGAGCCCCGCCGCCAGCAGGCTCCAGAGCCCGCACAAGCCGTGCACGGAAAACGATCCCGCGGTGTCATCCACCGCAATCAACTCCAGCCACTGAATGGAAAACGTCACCAGGGCTCCGGCCACTATGCCAATCAGCAGCGCCGCCAGGGGTGGCAGGAATGCGCAGCCGGCGCTGCTTGCGACCAGTCCGCCGACCCAGCCGTTGGCGACCAGCGAGGCGTCCGGTTTACCGAAACGGATACGTGTGATCAGCAAGCAAGTCAGGGCCGACGCCGACGCCGATAGCGTTGTGTTCACCGCGACCAGCACTACCCGCGCAGGCGCGACGCCCGCAAACAGGATTGCACCCGCCGAATTCAGCCCCACCCATCCCGGCAACGCCAGCAGGCAGCCCAACAGAACCAGCACGGTGTTGTGTCCGGGGATTGCCGCGGGGATGCCCTCCGCCGAGTATTTGCCGCGGCGAGGACCGAGGATCCACAACATGGCGAGGGCGCTCAGCCCGCCAACCGCCTGAATCGAGCCGGCGCCGCCGCAATCGACGAAGCCGCGTCCGAGCGCGTAGTTGACGCCGAGTTGGGCCAGCCAGCCGCCACCCCAGGCCCAGTGCCCAAACAGCGGATACGTGCAACCGGCCAACAGCGCCGCGGTGACGGCGCCGGGTCCAAGCCGCCAGCGATCGGCGGCGCTGCCCAGCGGAATCGCCGCCGCCAGCCCGACGCCGAAGATCTGAAGCAGGACAGCCAGCGCTGCCGGAGAAGCATCCAGCTCCAATCCGCGAAAGAAAAACTTCTCGGCGGCAAGCCAGCTCCACGGCTTGCCCGCGATGCTGATCGCGTGCATCGGACGGCCCGCATATCCCTCGATGGCGAAACCGAAAGCGCAATAGACACTGGCGGCAACCGCCACCACGCACAGCGTAGTCAGCATGGCGTGGGCTGCGCTGCGGGAACGCACAAAGCCGGTATTGATCAGCGCCAGTCCGGCGATGGCCAGCGGAACCAGCAGGATCAGCAAAAGGCAGAGCATCGCGCCCACATCCGAGAGCGCGGGAGGCGTGGCGGACATCAGCGCGGCTCCCCGGCGACAGGCAAGTGGGCGCGAAATACCAGAAACACGCCCAGCATCTCGACGCCGACCCCGGCCAGTACGAAACCGGATCGCGCGGCCTCGGTAGCAAGGAGCACAATCGCGGCCAGCACCAGCAGCCATCCGGCCAAAAGCAACAGAAACCCTGCAATCTTCATTTCAATCGAGCCTCACTGGCCAGGCAACGGCTGGCTGGCCGTCACAGATACCCCGGATAACTTCACGTGTGCCGCGCCACCAGGAGCAGCAAGGTAAAGATCACGATAGGAATCAAAGCCAGCAGCAAATAGAACAGAATTTTCTTGCCCCAAGGCGAACGGTGCTGTTTCCAGTCGCGCAATTCGGCGCGATCTGCGCTCACCCCTACCTGGTCCTGGTGTGCCAGGTCCCAGGCGAACTCGTGCGCATTGGGATAGCGGTTCTTCGGGTCGCGCTCCATGGCGCGGTAGATGATCTCTTGCAGTTGCGGAGAAATCGATGGATCGAGTCTCACGCGGCGGCACCGGATTATTCAGCACCCGCTCGTTCATGATGACGAACGGATTCGGCCCGCTGAACGGCGCCTTGCCCGTCAGCATCTCGTACAGCATGACTCCCAAAGCATAGATATCGCTGCGAGCGTCGCCGCGCTTGCCTTTGACCTGCTCCGGGGAAATGTAGTCCGGCGTGCCCATCGTCTGCGATGCCGACGTGTAAGTGATGCGCCGGGAACTAAGATTGCCGGCAATGCCGAAGTCGATCAGCTTGATGTTGTCGTCGGCATCGATCATGATATTTTCCGGCTTAAGGTCGCGATGCACCACCCCATTGCGGTGAATGTAGTCGAGCGCCTCGCAGATGCGCAGCACGATTCGCGCCGCGCGTTCGGGCGGCAGCTTGCGTTGTTCATTCATCAATTGCCGCAGTAACCGTCCTTCCACCCACTCCATCACCATGTAGCGGTCGCTGCGGTCGTCGTCGCCCAGTACCTTCATCACCCCCGGGTGATCCAGCTTTCGGCCGATTTCTTCTTCGCGCTGGAAGCGCTCGAAAAACACCGGGTCGCTTTCCATCTCGATGTGGGGAATCTTAATGGCGACGATGCGGCCGGTCCGCGTATCCTTGGCGCGGAAGATCGAAGCCATGCCGCTGCGCGCGGCCAAGCTCTCAAGGTAATAATGATCGAGTTGTCCGCCAGCCTGGAGTTGAGTCATTGCCTGCCACGCCGCAACTGCCGGTCTTCGAACTCATGGACGAGTTGAAGCGGACATTCCGCGTCTTTGCCGCCCGCGGTTCAGCCCGGCGATTCAGGGCAGTTTGTACGGCCGCCCCCGATACATGCCAACCCGTTCGACGCCCCGAATGCGAACCAGTTGAAGGCTCACATTATCGCTGCCGTCGCGCTCGTTGGCAAGCTGCACCAGTTGCCGCGCCGTCGTTTGCAGGTCGGCTTTGTCGCCGAATGCTTTGGCCTGGTCGGCCTCCGTCACCGCTCCGTGCAGGCCATCGGTGCACAATAATAGAATATCGCCGGCAAGCAGCAGATGCTCGCTGACATCGGCGCTCACGAACAGTTCATTTCCCAGCGAGCGGCTCAGCACGTGGCGGCTGGCTTCGCTCGCCTGGCCAGATGACAAAATGCCGAGCCGTATCTGCTCACTCGCCATCGTGTGATCGCGCGTCAGCTGCACGGCATGGCCCCGGCGAATGAGATAACACCGCGAATCGCCGACATGCGCCACGGTAACGCGATCGAAGCGCAGCGCGCAAGCCACCACCGTGGTCGCCATCGCCCGTCCCGCTGATTGCAAGGCCAGCCCGGCTTCGTGAATATTGGTGTTGGCGGCCTGCACCAGACGCTGCAGCAAAGGCGCATGCGGTTCGCCGGCAGCGGCGCTCTCGAATCCGGCGAGCAGCGTTCCAACCGCCAGCCGCGAAGCGACTTCGCCGTCCTCGTGGCCTCCGACTCCGTCGGCAACCGCGAATAGCCAGCCGTGACTCCGTGCTCTTGCCGGAGAGTCTGGAATCGTGCGGCCGAGAAAATCTTCGTTCTGCTCGCGAACCCGGCCGAGATCGCTGAGCTGTGCATACTCTACTTCGAGCATCGAACTCTGTCTCTGTGACCTGGATGCGAACGAATCCGCCGCGACCGTGGCAAGCTGTCCTCTGTACCTGAGGGACATTCTACCTCTCGTTGCTTCATCTTAAACTGTAATGCCAAAAAGTGGGCGGGCTTACACCCGCCCCGGGAGAGAACATTACAGAGTCGTCAGCGGCTTGGTTGACACCAACGTAGTTCGCCCTGTGGACTTGCTTGCACGGAGAAAATAAATGCCTCCGTAAATGCCCCAGACCAATGCGACGCCAAGCGCGAGCAGCGGCTCCATTTTGGTGCCGTAGCCTAGAAATGGTCCCACAATATAGAAGATCATGCACGCCAGGTTTGCCAGCAGCCCGAAGACCGGAATCAACATATGCCGCAGCACGCTGAATTTCGGATGCCTATGATAGGCAACCATGCAAATAAGACAACTCATACCATACAGCAGAAACGTGCCGAAGTTCGAGGCCAGCGTGATTGCCAGCAGCGAATTAGGCAGCGCCGCCATCTTGTCGTGAGTCATATATCCAAAGCTGGACCAGAACCCTTGCGGCAACGCCTTGATAGCGGCGTCGGTGGGCGCACCGGCGTCACCGAATGCCGTGACCACCGCGATGCAACCGATCACCGCCGAAATGATGGCCAGCGTCCAGATTGCGCGGTGTGGGGTCAGGTTTTTGCCGTGCAGCATGCCGAAGTGCTCGGGCGCTTCGCGGTCCTTGCCCATGGCATAGGTGACTCGCGCACCGGTATTCATGCACGAGAGCGTGGTGCCGATCAGGGCAAGAAACACGGTCAGCGCCTCGCACAACATGAAGGTCCTTCCGCGGCCGGCTCCGAACAGCGCGTCACCCACCACAATCATCATGTCGCCGATCGGCGCCGCCGAGTTGGCCGCGCTCTGCATGGTGTAGCCGCTGTTGAGGAAGTAGTTTGCCGCGAAATACTCAATGAGATAGCAGAACACCCCCTGCACCAGCAGCGATACCAGCACTGCAATCGGAACGTCGCGCTTGGCGTTCCTGGCCTCGCCGCCCATCGAAGTTACCGATTCAAAGCCCACCAGAATCAGGATGGCAACCGTTGCCTGCACGAAAGCCCAGCCGATATTGTGCAACCCCGTAACCGACGAAGCCGTGGGATGACTGAGGAAGTTCCCCTTGTCATCCTGGGCCGTGTAGTCAATCCGGAACGGCACCGGCTTACCGGCGGCGTCCAGCTTCGGCTGTGGAATGCCGTTGCCATCGCGCACTATGTTCTCGACTTCTTTTCCATCCTCGATCGCCTTCTGGGTGGCGAACTCATAGGTATAGGCGGAGCCTGAAGTCGAATCGAACTGAAAGGCCACGCTTCCCGGAGGATGGTTCATGCGGTAGCCGAGGGCGATCACCGAAAAGATCAGCAGCGCCGTGATCTGGATAACGTTGATCGCGATGTTGACGGCCGTCGACCCGTTGATGCCACGGTAGGCGATGTAGGCCACCAGGAACGAGAAGACGATCGCAACCGCCATCATGAACATCGGCCCTGGGTTGGACGCGTTCATCACATTCGGCCAAATAGTCCCCACCAGGTACCCGCACAGGATACCCATAACGCCCACCATCACGCCCGGATAGATCCAATAATAAAGATGCGACGCCCAGCCGACGATGAACTTCGAAAGCCGCGCATAGCGCCACACCGTGTTGTGGTTGAGAAACGACTGCTCGGCAAAGTAGTACGAGCTGCCGGTGCCCGGGTACAGTTTCGCCATTTCCGCATAACACACCGCCGTGGCCAAGCACAGCAGCAAGGCGATGACGATGCCGATCCACATCGACGGCGCAGTCACGCCCGTGGTCGCTTGAATATAGAAAGTGAGCCATAGGAAGGCCCCGGGAGCGATGAGCGCCATGGCGTTCATCGTCAGGCCCGTTAAGCCTAAAGTCGGTTTCATTTCAACTGGTGGAGTATCCGCCACGTTTCATTCTCCTTGTTGGAATATATTTTCCCCGACCCTACTGGGTTCGGAGTTGCGATAGCCTGAAGCGCTGCCCCGCTATCGCCAATCCTTGTCTAGGCGGCGCGCTACCCAACGCCGCCGCACGACGCTTACTTTGCATCCGGCTCCAGCACGAAGATCAGCCCGGCCGCCACCGTCGATTGCGTGCTGGCAAACGATGATGAGTTCTTGACAAAGGCATGAGAATTGTTCGAGTCGTCGAAGCGATACTCAGCCCGCGTGATCAGGTGCTGGGCAAACTTCCTCTCCACCGTGCCGGTAACTTCGCTGATATGTTGGCGCAAAGACACAGCCGGGTAAGTCAGCCCGCTAATCGTCGGTACTATCTGAAATCCGCTGGTAGTAAATCCGTCGTGGTCGTTGTAGTACTCATAGCGGCCCGCCACCGCCCACAGCGGATTGAATTGATACTTCGCATATCCAGCAATGCCAAACCAATCGACCGGCCTGATAAAGCCGATAGGCTTCTCGACGCGGCCATAGTCGGCATTCGCCATCAGAGAGAGTTTGCTATTTGGCGTGTAGGTAAGCACCGTATCGCTCAGGTTGCGCCAACTGCCGCCATCCGCAGGTGTTGCTCCCGGGCCGCCCAGCCAAGTCTCGGTTAGAGATGTCTTCTTATTCGGAGTCCAGGCAAAGCTCAAGCCCCCGGTCTTACCGCTGCTATAGTTGTCAACAAGATTGTTCCATCCATTGACCACATACCCGGTCAGCGTGTACTTATCGCTGAACGTGTAAGCGGCGCTGAGGCCGAAGTGATAGAACGGAACCGCATAGTTAAATAACAAACTCCGCGAGTAGTTCCAATTCTTATTGCTCTCGATCACTTCGGCGCCGGCCGGGGTCACGAACTTACCGAAGGTCAGCGTCAGTCCCTTGCCAACCGGAGCCAAGTAGGAAACGTAAGCAGACTTCAGATACTGCGCGAAGCCGAGCCCGCCGGGATCGCTACCATTTACAACATTCATCGCATTGCCAAAACCAAGCGTGAAGTCATATCCAAGCCGGCTGGTTGCGCTGGTCGCGTCGGGTGCCTTATCCAAGCCTATTTCAATAAGGTTGAGCGCGAATTGATTAGTCTCATTGTCGAAGAGGCGCAAGCCTGCGGTCCGGTTCCCCGGAGTATTGAAGTCGAATCCATAGTAGCCGTCCACCAATCCGTTGACGGTGGCGCCCTTCAGTACACTGGCGATGCCATCCAGGGGGCCGGCGGGCGCGGCAGGAGCGCTTTCAGCGGGGGCAACCGCGTTCGACGACGCGGCAGGAGCGGCCGCCGGAGCCTCTGTTTTTCCAGCCACTTCCGCCTTCAACTGTTGTAATTGCCGCTCCAAGTCGGCGATACGCTGGTTGATATCCGCGGGGGACGTTGGCGAAGCGGACTGGGCCGCAAGCAAGGGACAGCACAAAAGAAACATATATAACGTTATCGCTGGGCCTGATCTGAACATGTCCATGACCTGCTTTCTCACTTGTAAATGGCTGTAGTTAGACTCTGGTTTTTCAACCCGGCGACTCCAGAGTAGCCAGTGCTTCGCAATGCGTCCAACGCATTGTTCCGTTGGCATGCATCGAAAAACCTTTCACAAATTACAGTTATGAGGGAGATAAAGGATGGTTATGAAATTGTAGTTATAGGATGGATAAGAAATGTTTATTAGGCAAACTGGTGGTAATTAGCGTTGTGAGTTTGTTGCTTAAGTCTCAGCTCTTTCCAAGACTGCTTCCTTGCCACCTATGCAATAACCTACTTCTGTCCAAACACCTGCTAGCGGGCCTTTTACTTCTGTGAAGCTTTTAGGACAGGGTCCCAGCAAAGCTACGCCCGGCGTGGCGCGCTAATTACTCCATGCTCGTAAGTCGTACTCATCTTACCCTCTTATCGAAGCTGGACCGGCTCGCGCTACGCGGTCGCGATGCGCTTTGCGGGGAGAACCAGCCGAGCTTACCCCACATTCCAAACCACTCCTGTACCTTGGTCGCGCAATCTTCGCCTTCGGCGGCCTGTTCGGCGAGCGCACTCTCGATGGCGTCGCCGATCGAGAGCCCGCGCTGCAACGCGGCCAGGACGGCGAACTCGCCCGCTCCAACCGCCGGTAGTGGACGCTGAACTCCGCGCGATGAACCGCGAGCGAAATCTCTTCCAGCCCGCCGAAGCGCTTCAGCCAGTTCGTCCGCGACCTGCCGTCGAGGGCGGCGATGTCGCGGGTTGAATCTTTCCGCGCCAGCAGAATGTCGTCCACCGCATAGTGGAGCCGGAGCAGGCGAATATAAGGCTGAAGCAGTAACTTCGCCTCGCCGTTCAGCTCCGCAATCTGGGCCGGCGTCAGCGGAGGCCGCTCCGCGGAGTCGAAGGCCTCGATGTGAGCCCATTCGAGCCGCGCCATGTCGAGCGCTAACTCGCGGTGAGGCTCGGTAAACTCCGCATGCGCATCAAGCCATGCCAACAATTGCGAACCGAGATTGCGCATGGTGAACGATTGCGATGGGCAGTCCGTCAAGTATCTTCGCGCCATCCTGTAGAAGCGCTTTTCTCCAATCACGGCGCGCAGTCCCGGAAAATCTTCCGCCAGCGAATCCAGTATCCGGAACCAGTATTGCCGGTTGTAGATCTCCAGCCGCTCGAAGCTGGTGAGCCGGCTATTGGGCTGGATAAAACCGGAAGCCTCGGCTGCCATCGACCGGCCGTCGCCGGTGTTGCGCTGCATGCCGTCGTTCGCCGTTAACGGCTGCATGACGGCTTTGGCCATCCTTCGCTGCAACTCAAGCAGTGAGTTCATGCAGGTGCGCCTCCGTGATCATGCGATGGCTGCCTTCCGCCGCGAACTGTTGCAGATACCGGTTCGCCTTCAGGGCCTCGGCGTGAACTTCGTCGAACGAAGGGATTTTGTCGTCCCACTCCAGCAGGGTCGCGGTCGGGCCGCATCGCCTGATGGCAGCGGCGTACAAATCCCACACCGGATCGATTACCGCGTGGTCATGGGTATCCAGTATGTACTTCCGATATCGCGAGTGGCCCGCGATGTGAATCTGCGCGACCCGATCGGCGGGCACATTTTCGACATATTCGTGCGGATCAAAGCCGTGATTGAAGGAAGAGACGTAGATATTATTTACGTCCAGCAAGATGCCGCAGTCGGCGCGCTCCACCACCTCCGACAGGAACTCCCATTCCGACATTTCCGAATCGCGGAACTCGGCATAGCTGCTGACGTTTTCAACCGCGACCGGAATCTCGACGAAATCCTGCACCTGCCGGACCTTCCTGGCCGTCGATTTCACCGCTTCCCACGTATAGGGCATGGGCAGCAGGTCGTGCGTGTAGCGTCCGTTGACGCTTCCCCAGCACAGATGGTCGGTCAGCCAAGGAGTCTTGGTTCTGCGGACCAGCGCTTTCAGCCGCTTGAGGTGTTCGCGATTCAGCGGGCACGCCGATCCGAAGTACATCGAGACGCCATGCTGCACAACCCGGTACTGTTCAAGGACGCGGTCGAGAACGGCCAGCGGATGGCCGCCATCGATCATGTAGTTTTCGGAAATAATCTCGAACCAGTTGACGACAGGCTTGCGCGTAAGAATGTGCTGGTAATGCGGAATCCGGAGCCCAATCCCAATGTCGTAGTTGGTGTGTCCGTTAAAGCGGTTTGCCGGCATTCGCCACCCTCCTGAAATGACTTTGTGGTGCAATGCTGCTGGAGTAGTCTTGCCGCACTCGGCTTCGGAGCCACTCCGGACGGGACGCCCTGAAACATAGTGGGATTCCGGAGACACCTTGCCCGAGGCATGATTCTTAGATGCGGAAAGCGACGAGCCGGCTGCGGCGAGCGACCGCGGGCAAGAACGCATCGGCCCCTCTTGCCTTGCGCCTAGGACAACATCATCATCGAACGTTGGGTGTTACAGCCGCCCTTGCCTTTGCAGGAGTTCTTGCCCCTGCAGCCGTTGTCACCGCCCGAGCACCCGCCCTGGCCCTTACAACTGTTCTGGCCTTTACAACTATGCTTATCGCTGGCGGCGGTCTGATTCAGCTTCAAATTGGTAGAGCCTAAGCTCTTCTGGGGAGACGTCTGGGTTGAGTTCGTGGTGGCCGCGCTGGCTCCGCCGAGAAGGCCGGAAATCGCAGCGGTAAGAACAAGGGTCTTCATCGATTTCGTCATCAAAATTCTCCTGGTTGTGTTGGCTGTGCTTCGGTCTTCTTCGACCGAACTGCCTATCAAGGATGCGGGTTCCCAATACCGGGAGGGCTGTACCCACTCTCGTTTTGAAAATCATTTTCAGTTAAAGTACGGAAGCGTCGCCGCAACGGATGGCACCATCTAGGTGGTAGGAGCGACGCGCAGAGCAGCCCGACCGAGCTATTGAAGAGAGCGCAACACGTTGTTAAGGGATCGAAAAAATAACGATGAAGCGGCCTACTCTGGCGAGTCGGCGAGGGCCGTTTGGGTGCGCGGAAAGCTGATGAAAAAAGCGGTACCCACGCCAACCGTACTCTCGAACTTGATGAATCCGCCGCTCTGGATAACGATGCCGTAGACCGTCGAGAGGCCCAGCCCCGTTCCCTTACCCATCTCCTTGGTAGTGAAGAAAGGCTCGAAAATATGACTTTTCGTCGCCTCGTCCATCCCGGTTCCGGTATCGCGGACGATCATGCGAACATAGCTGCCGGAAGCAGTTTGGCCGACTGATTCACGCTCCGCTGTCACCTCGTAGTTCTCCGTGGAGATCTCAAGCAGGCCGCCATCGGGCATCGCGTCGCGCGAATTCAGTGCCAGGTTCATGATCACCTGCGTAATCTGAACCGGGTCAGCCTCGACTCGGCCGAGATCGGGGTCAAGCTTAAGGCGCAGCCTGATGTTACCCCGGAGCAGATGGTTCAGCAGCTTCGCCGCTTCGCCAATCACGTCGTTCAGGTTCAACACTTCCGGCCGCATCAGTTGCCGCCGGCTGAAGGCGAGAAGCTGCCGGATGACTCCCGCTCCCTTTTCGGCCGCGCTGCTCAACTCTTTAATTCTTTCGTTCTTAAACTTCAGGTCGTCGCTGATCAGCGCGAGGTGCGAGGCGAGCGCCACCACTTGCAGCACATTGTTCAGGTCGTGAGCGATGCCCCCTGCCAGTTGGCCGACCGCTTCCATCTTTTGCGCCTGCCGCAGTTGGCTCTCAAGTTCCTCCAGACGGGTTACGTCTCTTTTTATCGCGACATACTTCTGAGGCATTCCATGGGCATCGTGAACCGGAGCGATCGTGGCCTCTTCCGTATACAGGGTGCCGTCCTTGCGCCGGTTAATGAAGCGGCCGTTCCAGACGCCTCCGGATGTCAGGGTTCGCCAGAAGCTCGACATAGAATTCTCTCGGCTGTCGGCCGGACTGAAGGATTCTCGGATTTTTGCCATACGCTTCCGCTCGCGTGTAACCGGTCAGTTTTTCAAAGTGCGGGTTGACGTATTCAATCGATCCGCTGAGATCGGTAATGACGATGCTGTCGCTCGTGCTTTCCACCGCCCGCGCCAGCAGCAGGACCTGCTCTTCGTTGCGCTGCACCTCGCTGAGCAACTCCCGCAGCGCCTCTTGGTTAGACTCCAGAGACCGCAGGGCTTCCTGCTCCAGGGTCACGTCATGCACAACAGCCATGGTGGTGCCCACTTGGGACCCGCCAAGAGCGGAGAGCGAGGACTTTCCCCAGCGGATGTCTCCACTCTTACTGCTGAATTTCCGAATCCGCGACGCAAGTTTCCCGCTGCTGCTTTCGGCGGCAGGCCACGGCGGAAGGTCCTTTGGCTCATCGGGATGAAGCAGGTTTCGGTAGGGCATTCCCAACAGCTCTCGTTGCGTGTAACCGAGGAAGTCGGCGAAGGCGCGATTGCACTCGACCACGCATCCCTGGTGGTTAACGATGCAAACCCCGGCAGGCGAATCTTCGAAACGCCGCATCAGGGTACTCTCAATTTCCCCTGCGCGCCTTCCCGAGCCCAGCCATAAAACCAAAGCTGCTGCCAAGGCGGCAACGACGTAACAAACAGCTTCCACAAGCTCAAAAACGAACCCTGGATACCCCACGGGACGCCACGCCAGGTGCTCGATCAGGGTCAGGCCGACGGCGCACACGCCCAGCCAACCAGCGGCCATAAAGATCTGGAATTTATGACCGGCGGCAAATTCCAGCCAACCGGGAGATCCCCTGCCATTCCTCACTGCAACAGGGTAGCTCTTCGCAAACTTTTCGTCGAGGTCGCGTATCGGCTCACCAGCCAGGTCGGCGCCTCGACCTCACCCGCCCGAAAGTGCTAATGACGGGCGGAACACGCCTACTTCGCCGCCAATTGCGTCTGCTTTCCTAATCGATACCGCGCCAATGGCTTCCGTGGTGCCAGCCAGATTGATCTCGCCAAAAGAAATTCTTCATACCATTGAATTGCGCCATGAACGCCCAAACCGATTTGGGACCTATAGCTGTGACGCCGGGGCGTGCCATCTCTGGAGAATCTGCGCATGAACCGGGCCATGCCATCTCCGGAGTGAGATAATCGACCGCGCGCGCATGACGATGGAAGAAACAACCAACCAAGAAGCTTCGTCCCGACGCCAACGGCTGAAGGAGTTAGCTCTCATTTTTCTGAAGCTCGGCACGATTGCCTTCGGCGGCCCCGCCGCGCATATAGCCATGATGGAGCAGGAGATCGTGCAGCGCCGCCATTGGCTGACCGAAACGGAGTTCCTGGACCGCGTCGGCGCGGCGAATCTCATTCCCGGCCCCAGTTCAACCGAGCTGGTGATCCACATCGGCCATCGTCGCGCGGGCTGGCCGGGGCTCATCGTAGCCGGAAGCTGTTTCATCCTGCCGGCAGCGCTCTCGGTCGGCTTGCTGGCATGGATCTACGTTCGCTTCGGCTCCTTGCCTGCGGCTGCCGGTCTGCTCTACGGCGTCAAACCGGTGGTGATTGCGGTGGTTCTGCAGGCACTCTGGAATTTTTCCCGCACCGCCATTCGCAGCCGCTGGCTGGCGCTGGTGGGGGCCATCGCCGCCTGCCTGGCACTGGTGCCTGTGCATCCCCTGTTTGTGCTGATCGCGGGCGGCGCTCTGACCGGGATCAAGAACCTGCTTTCGCGCGCCCAGCCACCGGGCAAATCGGCGGCGGTAATGATCGCGCTTGGCGGGAAAGCGGCCAGCGGTATGGCCGTCGCCACCGCCGTCGGCCTCGGCGCCATTTTCACCACATTCGTAAAAATAGGCTCCGTGCTCTTCGGCAGCGGCTACGTGTTGCTCGCCTTTCTGCGGGCGGAATTCGTCGAGCGGCGCGGCTGGCTCACGGCGCAGCAACTGCTCGACGCGGTTGCCGTCGGCCAGATCACGCCCGGACCGGTTTTTACGACCGCAACGTTTATCGGATACATCCTCCATGGTCCCGCCGGAGCCTTCGCCGCAACCGCCGGGATATTCCTCCCCGCCTTTGTTTTTGTGGCGGCCAGCGCCCCGTTAATCCCGCGTCTGCGTCGCTCCGCCTTCGCCGGTGCGGTTCTGGACGGCATCAACGTTGCGTCGCTGGCGCTGATGGCGGTCGTGACCTGGCAGCTTGGAGCCGCCGCGCTGGTGGATTGGCTGACCGTGTTGATCGCGCTCGTTGGTGCGGTGCTGCTGTTCCGCTGGCACGTCAACTCCGCCTGGCTGATCCTTGCCGCCGCTATCCTGGGAGTAATTGTCAAGAATCGCTTCGTGTGACTTCTGTTGCGACCCCGGCCCACACCGCACTTTCCCGGACAATCGCTAGGAGCCTTGTAACGGGTCCGTCGTTTCAGCCGGGCGGCTCAGATGAACCAGATCCGCGAATCCGGACGCAACCCTTTGATAGCGGTCGATGATCGGCGATCCCGCCACAATCAGCCCCGGGAGTGCGATTCCCGCCCACAGCTTCAGCATCAATGACAACGCACGAATGCGCAGTTGCAAAGCCTGTTCGACCACCGATTGCGCGGTCGAGGCGACCTCGGGATTGGGACTGTTTCTCGCCGGGTCCGCCATGGCGATCACGAGCGCCGCATTGCGCGCAACCGTCTTGACATAAGCCAGGGCCGCGATCTCCCGCTGCCGCTGCACCGCGCGGAATGCGGCCGGCGCGAGCTTTTCGCGCAGGTAAAGGGTTTGGTTCGGGTCAACCAGGTTGCGGAACGCGGCCAGATCGACGGGCACAAGCTGCCGCCTCAGTTCCTCGTAGCTTTGCTTCGACAGGACGTTACGGCGCGCAATGTAGAGAGCGAAGATCAGCGCGGCGACCGTCCCGATGACCAGAAAAATCGCGATCATGAAAGCTCCGGCATGCCCTGCACCTCACCGAGCGTTGCGATAAACGGACAAGATAGATCGAACTTAGCCCATGGCGCCTTCTTGGAGCTCGCGGAACCAGTTCTCGTTCTATTTCCGGAACATACGCCGCCTTTCACTTCGAAAATTGCCCGGATCGATGTACTCTTGTCAGGCACGCCACAGACTCCGGCAGGCGTGGCCGAGGAGATTGAATGGCACTGCTCAGTGCATCGGAAGACTTCGCCCGGCGCACATTGTCCGCAATAACGGGACTCTTGCCCCGTCTGGCCTACCTCACCAGCCTGCGCGATGATAAGGGCAATTACCGGCACTGGGGGTTGGCGCACACCCACGGAACCGCCGCCGCCGCGGAAGCCTTGGGCCGGGCGCACATGGAAGCGCTCGCGCAGGTGCTGCGCGCGCCGCTGCCTCAACTCATGCGCGAGTTGGAAGATCCTCAGCAAGTCGCGCTCGAGGTGCCGAAAGTTCTACTCAAGAAACCGGTTCCCCTGCAATCGATTGCGCCGCCCGCGACGCCCGCCGCCACGCTCAAGCATGCCAAGGCTACGATTCTCGCCCTGCGCGCGTTGGAGGACGCGAGGAACTGGCGGCAAACCAGTCATCGAGCCGCATAGCAATCCCAACCACTTGGCCCAGGATTTCTGCCTCGTTCGGCTGCCTCAGTGAACGCGGATGCTCCGGCGAGAGGGGATGCGGCTGCACAATCAGCGAATCGCCCACCACCGAGCACCACGAACACACGAACCCCTCGCGCGTCTCGATAAAGTAAATCGGCCGCTCATATTCGGAGCGCCACGGTCCCTCCTGCACTTTGTTGCGCGATTCGTCGACCTGCACAAAAGTCCCCGGCAGCAGCAGCGGATACATGGTGAGATCCTCGCTGCCGATATATCCGTAGACAAAGCGGTCCGGCTGCAGATGGGCCAGGTGCGAAAGCGGAACGAACCCCCAGCGCTGGATCATCCGGCCCATGTTTGTCGTCCGCCGGGGATCGAAGCCGGGATCGAGTTCAGTCGGCAGATAGATGGCCGTGGCGCTTGCCATCGCCTCCGAAAGGTGCGAGCGCGGAGGTTCGCTCAGCGACAGGTCTCCGGCTGTCTGGTTAACGTCAATGCCGTACCAGGACAGTAGTTCACGGAGGTCGCGCCGGTAAATAATGCTGAACGAGTACAGCCGGAAGATGCTGGGAATGACGCCCTTGGTTTCGATATCGGAAAGCCTGCTCAACGGAACACTGTAATCGTCATTCTGGTGTTTGGCCGCAAGCCGCGAACTTGCCGCTTCCACCTCCCGAATCGTGAACCCCAACTGCTCACGAAGCGTCCGGAGCTTTTGCCCTGCCGTGGTCAACAACACCCCCTGTGATCTTAGTGCTACAACGGGAACCCTAACAAACTACGGGAATATAAACAACGAATTCCAGATATCGTAAGCGTGTACGGAAACCGTAAAGCCTCGCGGTCGCCTCGCCGGCATTCCCGAATCTCCAACCGCGAGCGACCGCCAAAATTTTTCCCTGCGCGCTACACCTAAAACGGAATTTTCCACTGCGCGGCGTGGTTAAGCAAATATGTGGCAAAAGAGACTGGCAGAGTCTAAGGAGCTGTAATGTGCTCATGATCACACCTGAGTGTGATATCTGTGGTTGACCCGCACACCTCTTCGGCTAGACAATACAAGTGGAGTTGAAAATGATTTTCAGATTCGGAAATCGCCCCCCGTCCTCCAAGGGGCGTCCGCCCGCTCATCCGGCAAAGCATCCGCGCCGCTCCGAACGCATTGCTTCCGGACTGGCTGAGGGGTCGGGCTCCAAGGCAATCGCCGCCGATTCCAGCCGGGAAATTCAACTTTTGCGGCTTTGCGATCTGCCCAGAGGTGTACGTGCTGTCATTCACGAGATTCATCTGCCAGCGAGCGCGGCCGAGCAGGTCATGTTGTTCGGATTCATGAAGGGCGTCGAGGTTGTCGCTGGCCAATGTGGTCCCGGCGGCTGTCCCAGAGTTTACCGCCTCGATGGCACGGAAGTGGCAATTCGGCGCGCTACTGCCCGACGCATTCTGGTACGGATTCCCTCTCCGGAGCAGGCCTGATGTCTGTGCACGAGTGTTGCGACGCTTCCGGCGGCACGGCGGTTTTGGAAGGTATTGACCAGAAGACAGTCCGTACGATCGCTCTCGTCGGGCCTCCCAACTGCGGCAAGACCACGCTTTTCAACCAGCTTACCGGCCTCAACCGCAAGGTGGCGAATTTCCCCGGCGTCACCGTCGAACAGTTCACCGGATACATCTCGTTGCCGGGCGGCGAGCACGTCGCCCTGATTGATTTGCCGGGCATTTACAGCCTCAACGCAAAATCCGAGGACGAGCGGGTCACGGTCGACGTTCTCCGCGGCCGGATGAAGGGAATCGAGGCGCCGGAAGCGATCGTCCTGGTGCTCGATTCGACCAACCTTGGCCGTCACCTGGCGCTGGCCGCGCCGGTCATCAGCCTCGGGCTGCCTACCCTGGTGCTGCTTAATATGGCGGATTCCCTGCGCTCCCGCAGCGGCCATGTCGATGTGCTGGCGCTGGCAAGGCAGCTAGGCACGCCGGTAGCCCTGGTGAGCGCGGTCAGTGGAGAAGGGCTGGACGCCGTCCAGCGCTTCATAACCTCGGCCATGCACCAGCCGCAACCGGCTGAGCTGCCGGTTCTGCACGATCTCCGCGAATGCCGGCAATGGGCCGAGCGCATCAATCTTCAGTCGAACTACCGCAAGCCCTTGCCACCGATGTGGACGCGCCGCCTGGATGCCATTTATCTCCATCGCTTGTGGGGGCCGCTGATTTTTTTCCTGGTGGTGGTCGCCGTTTTTCAGACGATTTTTGCCGCCGGCCAGCCTCTCTCCAAAATTCTTCAGGACGCGCTCGACTACCTCGGCTCCGCCATTTCTCCCCACGTCCATAATGCGCTGATCCGCTCCTTGCTGATGGATGGCGCCTGGAAGGGCGTTGCCTCGGTGCTGGTCTTCCTGCCGCAGATTCTGCTGCTGTTCCTGCTGATAGGGGTGCTGGAAGATTCGGGATACCTGGCGCGCGCGGCCGTCATCGCCGACCGCACCATGTCCCGCTTCGGATTGAACGGCAAAGCTTTTATCCCGCTGCTTTCGGCGTACGCCTGCGCGGTTCCGGCGATTATGGCGACTCGCACCATCGAGAACAAGCGCGACCGCCTGGCTACCATCATGATCGCGCCCTTCATGACCTGTTCGGCGCGGCTGCCGGTTTACACCATGGTGATCGCCGCCTTCGTGCCCAACGTGAGCATCGCGGGAGTGTTTTTCGGCTCGCGCGCCTTAGCCATGCTGGGACTTTATGTCATCGGCTTTCTCGCCGCGCTGTTCACCGCGCGCATGCTTAAGTCTTCCATCCTCAAGAGCAAGGACGTTCCCTTTCTGCTGGAGTTGCCGCCTTATCGCTGGCCGACTTTGCGCTCGCTCGGCATGCGCCTCTATGACCGCTCGAAGGCCTTCGTCTGGCGCGCCGGAACCGTCATCCTCGGGGTTTCGCTGCTGCTGGCGATTCTGACCAACCTTCCACTCCATCAGGGGCAGCCGCCGGCCATTCAAGATAGCGTCACCGGACGCATCGGTCATTGCCTTGTGCCGGTGATCGCTCCGCTCGGGTTCAATTGGAAGATTGGCGTCGGATTGCTCACCTCGCTGGCCGCGCGCGAAGTCATCGTGGGAACCCTGGGCACGCTCTATGGCGTCGATCCCGAACAGCATGCCATGAACCTGCAACAGGCGCTGCACAGCGATCTGAGCCCGGGAGGCGCGGCTGCACTCTTGATCTTTTTCGCCTTCGCCATGCAATGCACCTCGACGCTGGCCGTGGTGCGGCGCGAAACCAACAGTTGGAAGTGGCCTGCGCTTCAGTTCGTCTACATGACAGTCATGGCTTATAGCGGAGCCCTGGTCGCGAAGCACCTCGTTGACGCCTTCTTCCGCTAGCAGGCTGCTGAAAAACCCGCGGTCGTGTCATCCTGAGGTTGCGCCGGTTTTGCGCGACCGAAGGATCGGCTTTATTTTCAGCACGCGAAAACAGCAGATCCTTCGCTACGCTCAGGATGACACCTCAAATAACAGTTTTTCAGCAGCCTGCTAGAGCACAAAATCTTCAGTTGGCCGCCAGCCTCCTACATCTTGAGTACGCTCGCAAGCGCCTGCCCGGTATAGGACTTCTTTACTCGCGCCACCTGCTCAGGCGTGCCCTGGGCGACCAGGCGTCCGCCGTCTTCGCCGCCTTCGGGGCCAAGGTCGATGATCCAGTCGGCGTTGCGGACCACATCCAGGTTATGCTCGATGATGATGACGGTGTTGCCCAGGTCGGTGAGCCGGTGCAGCACGTCGAGCAGCTTGTTCACGTCCTCGAAGTGCAGGCCGGTGGTCGGCTCGTCGAGCAGGTAAAGCGTGCGTCCGGTCTGGCGCTTGCCAAGCTCGCGCGCCAGCTTGATGCGCTGCGCTTCGCCGCCCGAAAGCGTGACCGAGGACTGCCCGAGGTGTATGTAGCCCAGTCCGACGTCCACCAGCGTCTGCAGCTTCTGCCGGGCCTGCGGGATGTTCTCCAGCACGCCGAGCGCGTCCGCGATCGGCGTATCCAGCAGGTCGGCAATCGAGTACCCCTTGTACTTCACCGCCAGGGTCTCGCGATTGTAGCGCTTGCCGCCGCAGACCTCGCAGAGCACGTAGACATCGGGCAGGAAGTTCATCTCGATGCGGCGCTCGCCCTCGCCCTGGCAGGCTTCGCAGCGGCCTCCCGAGACGTTGAAAGAAAAGCGTCCGGCCTTGTAGCCGCGCTCGCGCGACTCCGGCAGCATGGCGTAGAGTTCGCGAATGTGGGTGAACACGCCGGTGTAGGTCGCCGGATTCGAGCGCGGCGTGCGCCCGATGGGCGATTGATCGATGCGGATTACCTTGTCGATGTTTTCGCTTCCGCTGATGGCCCGATGCGCTGCCCGGATCTTCGCGCGAGCGGTAAAGCTGGCGCGCCAGCGCGCGATAGAGGATGTCGTTCACCAGGGTCGATTTGCCGGAGCCGGAGACGCCGGTCACCACCGTCATTACGCCCAGCGGGAAGCTGACGTCCAGGTTCTTCAGGTTGTTGTGCGCTGCGCTCCGACGATGGCAATGGCCGCGCCGTTCGGCTGCCGGCGCTCGTGAGGCACGCCGACCCGCCGCCGTCCGCAGATGTACTGGCCGGTCAGCGATCCGGGCTCGTCGGCAATCTGGCAGGGAGTGCCCGCGGCCACCACCTCGCCTCCATGCCGGCCGGCGCCCGGTCCAAGGTCGATGACGTAATCGGCGCGCCGGATGGTCTCCTCGTCGTGCTCCACCACCAGCACGGTATTGCCCAGATCGCGCAGAGATTCCAGCGATTGCAGCAGGCGGTCGTTGTCGCGATGGTGCAGGCCGATCGAAGGCTCATCCAGCACATAAAGCACGCCGCGCAGCTTGGAGCCGATCTGCGTCGCCAGCCGGATGCGCTGGCCCTCGCCGCCGGAGAGCGTCGCCGCCGAGCGGTCCAGCGATATGTACCCCAGGCCGACATGATTAAGAAAGCCAAGCCTTTCGCCGATTTCGCCGCAGCACGCGGCCGGCGATCTTTTCCTCGCGATCGCTGAGGCGAATGCCCGCCGCCGCCTCGACCGCGCGCGCCACCGGAAGCGCGGTGAAATCGGCGATGGACATGCCGTTAACCTTCACCGCGAGGCTCTCGGGCCGCAGGCGTTTGCCCTCGCAACGCGGACACGGCGTGGCGGACATGTAGCCCAGCAGCCACTCGCGATAGCTGTCGGAGTTCGACCCCTCCATCATCTGCCGCAGGAACCTGAAAACTCCGCGAAAACCGGCTGGCTTGTCCGGACCGTATAGGATCAGGTTCTGGGTTGCCGCCGGGAGCTGCTCGAATGGCGCATCCAGGTCGAAGTGATGGATCTCGGCCGCGCGCCTCAGCAGCGACTGCAGAGAGGTAGAGCCGCTGCCCGGTCCCAGGCCGCCGTCCAGCAGCGGCTTCGACCAGTCCACCACGATCTTGGCCGGGTCGAAATCGTATTTCGAGCCGAGGCCGTTGCACTCCGGGCAGGCGCCGTAAATGCTGTTGAACGAAAACGATCGCGGCTCCAGTTGCGGTACGTTGATGCCGCACTCCGGACACGCCATGCGCGAGGAGTACAGCCGCTCGTCGCCGCCGACGACTGCCACTTGCACCAGCCCTTGCCCAAGTTTCATCGCGACTTCGACCGAGTTGCTCAGACGGCGTTCGATTCCTGACTTGAGCAGCAGGCGATCCACCACCACCTCGATGGTATGGTTGCGGCGCTTGTCGAGACTTATTTCGGCTTCGGTGCTGACCAGCTCTCCATCGATGCGGGCGCGGGTGAATCCGTGCTGGGCGAGCTTCTCCAGCTCTTTCTTGAACTCGCCCTTGCGTCCCCTCACCAGCGGGGCCAGCAGCATCACCCGGGTCTGCTCCTTGCCGGATTCGTCATAGCGGGCCATTTCCATCAGCCGCGACACGATCTGGTCGGCCGATTGCCGGGTGATCTCCCTGCCGCACTTCGGGCAGTGGGGCAGCCCAATCGAAGAGTAAAGTAGGCGCAAGTAATCGTAAATTTCAGTAATTGTCCCTACCGTCGAGCGCGGGCTGCGGCTGGTAGTCTTTTGTTCGATGGAGATGGCAGGGCTCAGACCGTCGATGCCATCGACGTCCGGGCGCTCCAGTTGATCCAGGAACTGGCGCGCGTACGCCGAGAGCGTCTCCACGTAGCGCCGTTGCCCTTCGGCATAGATGGTATCGAACGCCAACGACGATTTGCCCGAGCCGCTGAGCCCGGTGATCACCGTCAAGGAGTTGCGCGGAATCTCAACCGAGATATTCCGGAGATTGTGTTGGCGCGCCCCGCGCACCGAGATTTTGCTAATCGGCATCCGAAAGTTCGTCCCCGGCGCGACCAGGGACAAGCCCCACCGTGACGTGGACAGTCCTCTGGAAACATCGGAAAGTGTCGAAGACACTTCGACTCAGGTATCTTATTAGGCAATAGAGTCAAGCGTCAAACTTCTGGCGTAAAGGCAGACTTGAGGCATAACTGTATAAGCGGCGTCTTTATCGCTACGCCGTCGGCAAAGGGTTCCCGCAACAGAGCCGCGGGAATTCGGAAGCGGGGGAATCGTTCAAACGCTCGTGGAGCGGCAGGATTGAGAATTGCTCTTGTTCTCCACTAGCACGAAGGTTTAATTTAATTTTGAACTTCCCGAGCATCTTAATAAATCGGGCTCTTGGCTGCTCATCCGTCCTTGACTCATGACAGCGGGCCGGAGTGAGCGTTTTTACAGAAGGTAGAAGACTTGACGACTCTATTGATCCCCCTCGCGTTGCTCTTTACGATCGTGTTGTCGGTGGCATTTGGAATTGGCGCCGGGTATCTGGCGATCGTCGGTATCCTGAACGCTTTCAGCCGTAACCGCGGAGCCGGAAAGCCCGCGACCGCCGCTCTCATCTCCACCGCCGGTCCATCCGGCGACTGACTGCTGCCGGGCAGATGGCGGCCGCTCGCGCTCCCGCGCGGCAGCAATGCTCCTTGTTGGATTCTGAACAATATTTAAATTGAATGTCGGAACTATTGGCTTTGCCTGACCGCGAGTGCAAGCTCAGTCAGCCGGTAGAGCTGGCTGACTGAGAGCGCATCTCCGCGGAATCGGTCAAGAAAAAAGGGCTCTCGATTGAGAGCCCTGGCTATTTTTGTGCTGATTCGACCGAGCGCTTCAGGACACGGTCAGCACCCCTTGCTCGGGCCGCAGCGCCTGCTTGGCCTTCATCAGTTCCGCGGCTTTCTGTGCGATGTGTTCGGCGGCAACCTCGAACTCTTTCACCAATTCCCAGGGAGCGCCGGAATCGCCAAAGCGGTCCTTGACGCCTATATAGCCGGTAACCACCGGCGTTTTCAAGGACTCGGGATCTTCCAGAATGACTCCGGCGACGCGCCATGCCAGGGCGCCGATCTGGTGCTCTTCGGCGGTAACCACGACGTGGGTCTCGCGCGCGGCGCGCAGAATCGCCCGGCGATCGATCGGCTTCAAGGTATGCATGTTCAGGATGCGCGTCTCGTAACCGAACTCCCGTTTCAGGATCCAGGCGGCGCGCATGGCCTCGGGCACCATGGGACCGCAGGCAATGATCGCGAGATCTTCGTTTTCGTTTTGGTAATCGCTTTCCAGGCAGGTTTCAAAGGCATCGATGAAGTTCGCCTGCTCGCCGCGAAAACGGATGACATTGGCCTTGCCGTATGCAAAGGGCGTCTCGGCCGTCGTCACCACCGGCGTCGCCTCGCGGGCGAAGCGGATGTATTTCGGTCCGGTCACGCCCAGGAGCAGTTTCTTGGTGGCCTTCATCGTCTCTACGGAGTCGCAGGGAACCACGGCCGTCATGTTGGGCAGGGCACAGATATTAAACAAGTCCTCCAGCGCCTGGTGCGTGGCTCCGTCGGGACCTACCGATACCCCGCCGTGCGCGCCGGCCACCAGGACATTGAAGTTGCCGTAACAAACCGAAACCCGCAGTTGATCGAGATTGCGGGCCGCCGCGAACGTGGCGTAGGTACCGATAACCGGCAGCTTGCCTTCTTTCGCCAATCCGGCGGCAACCGAGGTCGCCGACTGCTCGGCGATGCCCATGCTCAACCAGCGGCTGGCCCGCTCCGGGTGGCCTTCGTAAAACTCGCTGATGGTGATCGATCCGGAGATATCCAGCCCCAGGCAGACAACGCGCGGATCGCCGCCTTCGAGCGACAGCGCCTTGCCGAAACCCTTGCGCGTGGGTTCCATGGTCGCCTTCATGTTGTCGCCCGAGTTCCACCAGTAATTGCGTCCGAAGTGCGGCATCTTGGCTTCGAGAGAAGAGTCGATCCCCTGCTGATACCGCCGCATGCGGGCGAACATCTCCTCCACCGGAACCTCGCCTTCCACCCCAAGAATCCGCAGCGCCTCGTCCAACTCCTTGCGGTTTGGCGCCTTTCCGTGCCAGCCGGCGACGTTCTCCATAAAAGTCACGCCTTTGCCCTTGACGGTCTCCGCCAGGATCAGCATCGGCTTGCCCGACTTGTTCTGTTCGGCCGTCTCTAAAGCATCGACGATTTGCGCCATGTTATGCCCGTCGATTCGCACCACCTGCCAGCCGAAAGCCTCATATTTCGCGGCCAGGGGCTCGACGTTCATGACCTGCTCGGTCTTGCCGTCGATCTGCAAATGGTTGTCGTCCAGGATTGCCACGACATTGTCCAGCTTGTATTGAGCCGCTTCCATGGCGGCTTCCCAGATCTGTCCTTCCTGCTGCTCGCCGTCGCCCATGATGCAGAAGACGTGATAGTCGCGGCCATCGAGCCGGCCGGCCAGCGCGCTGCCCACGGCCACGCTCAGACCTTGCCCGAGCGAGCCCGAGGAGCATTCCACGCCGGGCAGCTTCCGCCAGTGCGGATGTCCCTGCAAGGGAGAACGCAAGCGCCGCAACAGGCCGAGGTCCAGCTTATCAAAGAAGCCGGCGAAGGCCAGCCCCGCGTAGAGCGCCGGCGCCTTGTGGCCTCCCGACCAGAAGATGCGGTCGCGGTCAGCCCAGGAGGGATTCTTCGGGTCGTGTCTCGCTATCCGCAGATAGAGGGCGGCGGTGATGTCCATCATCGAGAGGGTACCGCCGCTGTGTCCCGAACCCGCACAGCAGAGTCCGGTGAGTATGTAGCCGCGCATCAGCGCAGCCGTCTTTACAAGTTCTCTGACCGAATAGTCCTGAACGACGCTTCCGTTCTTTGAGTCTAATATCGGCACTGCGATCCTCCGCTGGAAGCCCCGCGCAATGCCGGCTGAATTGCTGAAACTCCGGAAAAGACGCTGGGCGAAGAACCAGCCCGCAAGAGGTTATGCCCACGCCAACCTCCATGCAGTGAGGCAACTCACACGACGGGTGTGACAGCGCGCGGTCTGCCCCCCTGCGGATGGCAAATCAGACCCGGCTATTGCGATTGTCTCTATTGTTGCTGTTGCTGTTGTTGCTGCTGTTGTTGCTGCTGCAATTTTTGCAACACCTGCTGAGGCGTCAGTACCTGCGGCTGCCCACCCGCTGGTTGCCCGATTGGCGTCCCTATCGGTGTCCCGATCGGTTGCCCGATTTGTTGCCCGATCGGCTGCCCGATTTGTTGCCCGACCGTGGACCGGTTCATATTCGCATTATTTGCCGACGGCTGCTGCACCGGAGCGGGCGGGGCAGGCTTAACCGGCGGAGCAGTGACTTCGCGGTCGTGCATTTCGGTAGTGTCGGCCTGGTCCTGGATCGGATGCTCAACCATTCGAGCATGCGCGCCAGCCGGCTGGGCGGGACCGCTAGCTGGCTGGGCGGAGGATGCCTCCCGCGTAGTCAGCATGACCCGGGCAACCGAATTCGGCGCCTGTGGCGAACCCAGCAGAATGTAGTCATAATGTGAGCCGTTCAGCAGAGAAGCCAGAATATCTCGCGGCTCGCCCGGACCCAGACTGACATAAACCCGCTCGCTTGAGAGACCGGGAGATTCGATGGTTGCGCCCGTGGCGTCGTGCACCGCCCGCAGCACATCGCCCAAGGTGGAGTTTTCGGCACGGATCGTAAGCCGCCCATCCTGAAAAGTGACTTGCGGCGCGGCGGCCGGCTTCTCGTTGGCCGTAGAGCCTGAAGTCTGAGCTTGGACCGGCGGCTGCCCCGACGCCGCAGGCAACGCCGGCGCCGGCGTAGCTGGCGGCTGACTCAGCAGCCAAGGCGTCAAGCCCGCGATCAAGATCGAGGCGCATACGAATTTAGCTCTGATTTTCATAGTCAAGCAGCCTCAGAACAGCTCTACCCCGGCCCGAAACTCACCGAGATTCCCTCCGCGAGAACCAGCCTCTTGGTGAGTTATTTTACACCCGCAACCCAAGGTGCGTTCTCCGGCGTGAATTTCGTCGTCCGGCTCAACGGCTTTCTTCGCCGGCCTGCTAGACTAGTGAGTAGTACTGATTCCTCAACATGATGACAGTTCCCGGCGGCCCGTAGTCGCGAGCCGACGAAACCGGGGTTTCCGGTAGATGCCGCGGGGTCGGGTGTGCCGGGACCGGAGGGATGAATTCGGTGGTAGAAACCTTAGAATGGACGGACGCGGGCGTGCGCTTTATCGATCAGACGAAGCTGCCGACCGAAGAAATTTTTGTAACCTGCCGGACCTATGGGGAAGTCGCCGAGGCGATTCGCACCATGATTGTGCGCGGCGCTCCCGCGATTGGAGTGGCGGCAGCGATGGGCATAGCTCTTGGCGCGCGCGACCTCAAGGCCGCCGATATCTCGGAGTTTCGCAACGGATTCGGCCAGATTTGCCGCGCCATGGGCAACACTCGCCCCACCGCCGTCAACCTGTTCTGGGCCATCCGCCGCATGCAGCGTTGCTTCGAAGAGCTGGTTGGCAGTCCCATTCCGGAAATTAGATTGGGACTGATTGCTGAAGCTCAGCGCATGCACGATGAAGATGTCGCCGCCAATCAGGCTATGGGCCGCTTTGGCGCTTCCCTGCTGCCGGACGCGGGTGGCGTGCTCACCCATTGCAACGCCGGCGCGCTGGCCACGGCGGGTTATGGCACCGCTCTGGGCGTAATCCGGGCCGCCGTCGCGGCCGGCAAGCAGCTACACGTGTACGCCGATGAAACCCGTCCCTTCCTCCAAGGCGCCCGGTTGACAGCCTGGGAGCTGATGAAAGACGGCATTCCAACCACCCTCATCTGCGACAACATGGCCGGCGTCATGATGGCGCAGGGCAAAGTCCGGGCGGTCGTCGTCGGGGCCGACCGCATCGCCGCCAATGGCGACACGGCGAACAAGATAGGCACCTATACGGTCGCCATTCTCGCCCACGAACATCACATCCCCTTCTATGTCGCGGCGCCTTTTTCCACCGTGGACATGGAAACGCCGGACGGATCGCGCATTCCCATCGAACAGCGCGCGCCCAGCGAGGTTACTCATATCGCCGGACGCCAGATGGCGCCGGATTCCGTGCACATCGAAAACCCGGCATTTGACGTCACCCCGTCCCGCTACATAGCGGCCATCATCACCGAACGCGGCGTCGCCCAGGCGCCTTATGCGGAATCGTTGCGCGCCTTGTCAACCCTCGGGCGACATTGAGAAATGTTGGCTGGCGCCCGCAATCGGCCGGCACCGGTCGGCGGCGCACGCTGTTTGATCTCGATTGCGGAAGCGTCGGTCGGTTAGCCCTCTTCGCTCTGTGAGCGCAGGACCTCGCGGATATCACGATTAATGCGCGCCGCATCGCGAGAAGCGGTGTCGATGAGCTCAACCCATTTCTTGTTGGTGTCGTCCAGTTTGGCCTGGGCCAGCAGGTACGAAGCCTGCATGATGGTCTCAATCGAGTTGCTTAAATCATGTGCCAGACTGCGCAGTTGCTTGCTGATCGCAAGCGGAATTCGTGGAACGCTCCCCATTCCGGGCTCCGGTGTCATGACTCCCTCTCGTAAAGCGGCGCTCTTCCAGGACGGTTTCAGAATCGATGGATCACGGAGCTATCGTTCTTCAAGGAACATACCTCTCGCGAAACTCGCCTCGGATTTAGCATAGCAGCACTCGTTCGCAAGTGCTTGGAAAAGGGTTCTCACGGCTGAAGTTGTGCCTGTGCGTTTCCCCCACCTGATCGCGACGCGATTAACAATATAAGACAGCCTGCCGCTGAGCGCAAAAAACCTGATACTTGAGAGGCTCCAAGGGGGTGCGGTCGAAAAAAAGAGCAGCCTCGCGGCTGCTCGAATTCCCCGTTGTTTTTGGACTATTTAGGAGCCTTTTCGAAGCGTTTGTTGACTTCGCTCCAGTTCACTACATTCCACCACGCTTTGAGGTATTCAGCTCTCCGGTTCTGGTATTTCAGGTAGTACGCGTGTTCCCACACATCGTTCCCCATCACCGGATACAACCCTTGAGACAGCGGGCTGTCCTGATTGGGCGTGCTGATGACCTGCAACCCGCCCGCACCGCTCGCCAGCCAGACCCACCCGCTGCCGAACTGCTTGGCGCCGGCATCGTTGAACTTTTCCTGGAATGCGGCAAAATCACCGAAAGTTTTCTTGATGGCATCGGCTACCGAGCCCGTGGGCGCTCCGCCTGCCTTGGGGCCCATGATCGTCCAGAACATCGAGTGGTTCACATGACCGCCGCCGTGGTTGCGGACAGCGGTGCGAATCGCCTCGGGAACGCTCGTAAGGTTCTTGAGAATCTCCTCGGCGCCCTTGTTCTTCAGTTCGGGAGCCTTTTCCAGGGCCGCGTTGAAGTTGTCAACATAAGCCTGATGGTGCTTGTCGTGATGCAAATGCATCGTCTGCGCGTCGATGTACGGCTCGAGCGCCTCGTACGCGTATGGCAACGCGGGAACTTCGAACGCCATTCTTTCCTCCAACCAACTCTGTCTCTCACCAACATGGATGTGTGAGGTTCTACTCCGGTCGCAAATCTTTGCTCAGCCACCCGGCCGTGGTCCTTACCGGCGGTCGCGGACACGGGATCACCTTGCATCCAGATGCGCGCCGCACCGCCCGGGTGCGCCCGGCTGTCACAACAACCGCAAAAGCCTGTTTGAGCTGCACCGCTCCGTTGACGGCAAGTCGGTCAGTCGGGTTTTCCGTTCGATGGAGCCTTGGTGATCGCGGGCCGGCGCGGTCGGATTGAGGTGAATCATCGCGCCGGTTGCCGTATCCAATTCCAGTAACTCGCAAGCAGGACAACGCCATTGCAGACGACTTTTCCCGCTTTCAACGGAATGCAGATTCCGGTCGATGTTTTCACCCCGGGCGCCGAAGGGCGGTTCCCCATCATCTGCGCCCTTCATGGCTCGGGAGGCCTGCACAACGCCGGGACGCCGCCAACATTCACTTGTTTCCTTTGGGCTGATTTTTGATGTAGACTTTGCCCTCGCTTAAGAAGTTAAAAATCAGAGGGGAAGTCCCTTACACACAAGGGAGGCACAAATGTCTGCCGAACCCCCGGTCCTGTCAGCTCTGTCGATGACGGGCACAGAAGCGCGGATCGAGGTCCGTCGCGGTAACTGGCGCAAACCGACCTGTGGCTGGGCGCCGGATTACGTTCAGGGCAATGTTGCCATTTTGCCCGCCGAGCTGGCAGCTGACTTCCATCGTTTCTGCTTCAACAATCCCAAACCCTGCCCACTGCTAGGTGTATCCGATGTTGGCAATCCTCATCTGCCAAAACTGGGTCAGGACTTAGACATTCGCACTGACGTGCCGCGTTATCGAGTTTTTCGAAACGGAGAATTGGCGGATGAGCCGGATGATATCCGTAAGTACTGGCGAGACGATCTGGTCACCTTCGTGATCGGTTGCTCCTTCTCCTTCGAGCAAGCGCTGCTGCAAAATGGTATTGGACTGCGCCACATCGAGCAAAATTCGAACGTGCCGATGTACCGGACCTCAATGGCTACGATTCCTGCCGGAATATTTCACGGTCCCATGGTCGTCTCCATGAGACCGATGAAGGCCGCCGATGCGATCCGGTCGATTCAAATCACGTCCCGGTACCCAGCAGTGCACGGCGCTCCAGTTCATATCGGACATCCCGAACTCATCGGCATCCGCGATCTTTCGAAGCCAGACTATGGCGACCCTGTGGAAATCAGAGAGGGCGAGCTGCCAGTCTTTTGGGCCTGCGGCGTTACCCCGCAGTCGGTAGTTATGGAAGCCAAACCGAGTTTCTGCATTACACATTCTCCCGGCCATATGTTGATTACCGATTTGAAGAACATCGATTTCTCGGTGTTGTGAGAGGCATTGCACAGGGCTCACGCTTTATACCGCAAATCAAAGGCGAAGACACATGAGCTGGATACGTCAATTACAGAGCGGCGAAAAATTAACATTGACAGCCTGTTTTGCTGGCTACGCCATGGACTCGTTTGACTTCATGATTTATACCTTCATGATCCCGACACTTGTCATGGTATGGCACATGACCAAAAGCGAAGCCGGGATGATTGCTACTGCGGCGTTGCTATCTTCCGCTGTGGGTGGCTGGTTTGCAGGCGTCCTCGCCGACAAATATGGTCGCGTGAGGATGCTCCAAGTTACGATTGGCTGGTTCTGCATTTTCACGTTCCTTAGCGGGATGACACATTCGCCTGGGCAACTGCTTGTAACGCGCACCTTGCAAGGTCTCGGCATGGGCGGCGAGTGGTCGGTTGGATCGGTGCTGATTGCGGAGATCATTCGTCCCGAACACCGAGGCAAGGCGGTAGGGATAGTTCAGAGCAGTTGGGCTGTCGGATGGGGATTAGCCGCTGTTATGTATGCGGTGATGTACTCTTTTCTTCCAGAATCGATCGCCTGGCGGGGGCTTTTTCTTTTGGGCGTCGTTCCGGCGGCCTTGATTGTGATCGTACGTCGGAATGTTAAGGAGTCAGGGGTGTACCTGGACACCCGGCACCAGGTGGACGCCGGTCAGCTTCACGGCAATTTTCTGCGCATCTTCTCACCGTCGGTGCTGAGAATCACCATCCTTGCCAGTCTGGTTGCGACCGGCCTTCAGGGCGGCTATTACGGCGTCACTACCTGGCTGCCTACTTACTTGAAGACGGTCCGGAAGCTATCGGTATTCAATACGAGCGCCTATCTGGTCGTCCTGATTAGCGGGTCATTTTTTGGATATCTGGCTGGGGCCTACGCTAGCGACCGCCTAGGACGACGGAAAACATTTGTAATCTTCGCCGTTGCTTCAACGATCCTCGTAACTACCTATATGCTGATTCCGATCACCGATGCGCAGATGTTGCTTCTTGGGTTTCCTCTTGGCATGTCGGTTTCCGGTGTCTTCAGCGGTATGGGAGCTTTCTTGTCCGAGTTGTACCCGAATGAAATCCGTGGCTCCGGTCAGGGGTTCTGCTATAACTTCGGGCGGGCAATCGGCGCAATATTTCCCGCGCTCATTGGCTTTCTCAGTGCCCGTATGGGCCTTGGCAGGGCCATTGGTATATTTGCCGGCGCGGCGTATGGCGTGCTGGTGATCGCCGCGTTGTGCCTGCCGGAGACCAGGGGAAAGAGATTGCAGGAAGAAGTACAAGTTGATAAAGCTTCACCCGCATAAACAGAAAAGGCCAGCGTCTACGCCTGCCTTCTCCCCAAAACAGGAATGCGCCGCTAAGCGGCGGGCAGCAGGGCGAAAGCAACCGCTCAGTTCCTATTGCAACAACTGAGTCTCCAGCAGAAAGACCTTGCCCCCGCAAGGCGTGCGAAGTATTCTCAACTCCTGAACTGCTGAAAGGACGGAAGTATGTGGCGCTTGATTCTTATCGCCGCGCTGATCGCCTCGCCCGCGCTCGCCTGGTGTGAAAGTGCTGAAACGCCCGATCCCCAGCTCGTAGTTCATCGGGCGCTGTTACAGCTCGCGAAGGGCGCCTACGGCGCGGAAGACCAAAAACAGGTGCGCCGGCTCGGAGACGCCGCGGCGGTAGCATTCACCAAAGAAATCGGCAACCGGCCGATCAAATGGACCGACATTGAGCATTATCTCTTCCTGGTCCACGAAGCTTTTGCCTCGCCTGAACTGATCGATAACCAGAGTGACCGCATCCCTCGAACGAGCTTCTTCGTGCTCCGTACGTTTAGTTTCCTGCCCCTGACGGACGAACTCAAGCGTTCCGTCGTTGACGCCAGGGTTTTTCTGGAAGCGCGGGCAGTAGCCGCCAACGCAGCCCGCAAGCGATGATTATGTGAGCCCTTGGCCGGGCGCTTTCTTCGAGCGGCTCAAATCTCCCAACCCCTGCTTCGTCAAGAGCTTCGTGGCATACATGATCTGGCCGGTGTGCATCGCGAAGTGATCCACAACCGTATAGATATTCTCCAGGATGGATCGGTCGTAACCCGGCGGCGGGGTGGGTTCCGTGATGCGTCCGGCGGGAAACTGCCGCAGCACGGCAAGAGCTTCGGAGATGGTGGCGCTGAGCTGCCGCCGCAGCTCTTCGGGTGAGCCGCTCAGGCGCAAGCCGAATTCGGCGTCACGGTCTCGCCCATCGGGCCCGCCCTTGCCGAGCGTCAACGTAATCCTCTGGAGAACGTTTGCCTGGAGATGAATGACAAGGTTGCCGACGGCATTCTGCGTCTCGCCACCCCGCCACCAGACCTGCTCGACCGTCAGGCGGCTGAGACATTCGTCGATATACGAGGCCAGAGCATCGAGCCGTGAGGCAGAGTATCGAAGGAAGACTTCGCTGCTGGTATCCATAGTTTCTCGTCACTCCTTTGGAATCAACACGAAATCCCTCATACTGGGATTTCCCGGTACGCAATTGCGACAGTCAAAACTATCCCATTCCATACTTTTGCCCTCAATTCGAGCTGGTGATAACAGCGAAACTTCTATGTCGCCCGTCGCCGAACACCAAGCCGTCTGATGGTGCCTGTCTGGCCCACACCAAAACCGCATATAGACTTTACCAACCCACTTGTCGCCAACTTTCTTAAGCTCCGACCTATAGAATCCTCCTGGAGGAATATTGATCCATTCCGTGTAAATAAAGTCACCGTCAATCCTAACCCTGTAGTCCTGATCTGTCTTAAGAGAACTCCAGACGTTGCTGCTCAATTTTGCGGGGGCATCCGAATGTGGAGCAGGGGCGGAATAAAGAAGAGTGGCTACGGTTTCACTCGGAAGGGCAAAGTTCAAATTTTGGCCTTTTAGAATACCCCAAGTGATAATTCCAATGACCTGACCGTCTCGTGTAAGCAGAGGGCCACCACTGTTGCCGGGTGATACAGGCGCAGTGGTCTGAATCCACTTGTGCCCGTTTTCATCCGTTCGAATTCCACTGATGACGCCATCAGAAACAGAGTTTTGTAATCCGAGCGGACTGCCAATGGCTATCACTTTTTCGCCGGGACTTGCCGCACTCATTGGAGCGAGCTGTAAAACAGGAAGGTTCCGACCCGGCACCTTAATGATCGCAAGGTCATTCTCAGGATCATCTGCCAGAATTGACTCCATCTGGAACGATGCTCCGTTGTTGAGCTTCACAACTGCCGATGCGGCACCTTCAATCACATGATGGTTCGTGGCGATTTTTCCGTCGGACGACAGTATGACACCGCTCCCCTCCTTCACGGGTTTGCCAAATGAATCGTTAACGAGAATAAGTACTACAGAGTCATTGCTGCGCTTTACGATCTCTGCCGTGCTTTGTTCCTGCGCGGTAACATGAATTAGCAGACTGACACAAAGGATCGGCAGGAAACAAAATTGTGCGGTCGGAGGTTTTTGCATTTCCCTTCCCTTCTCTCGCCCGGACGGAGAACAGAACAATCCAATCGTAAGCAGCTCGATTTCAGAGGGAACTTTAGCACTTTCCGGGCGGTCACAAAAGCTATTTCAGAGGATTGTGGGCCAAGAGAAAAGCCCCGAATCATCCGGGGCTTTCATATTCTTGTTTCTATCGCGGCTTGCACACATCGGCTATACGGCCCACTCTTCTACGTCGCGATGAGTTCCATCTCGTGCAAGGTCGGGCTGATGATCAGCTTCGGTTCGGTTGCCGCCTGCACCTCTTCGGGTTCCAGTCCCGGCGCGATTTCTTCCAGCACGAGTCCCTGCCCGCGAAGAACCTTGAAGTAGCCCATCTCGGTCACGATTGTATCGACCACGCCGAGGCCGGTGATCGGCAGCGTGCAGTGTTTCAGAATCTTCGGCCGGCCATCCTTGGCGGTGTGCTCCATGGCGACAATAACGCGCCGCGCCCCGGCAACCAGGTCCATGGCTCCGCCCATCCCTTTCACCATTTTGCCCGGAATCATCCAGTTCGCCAGGTTGCCGTCTTCATCCACTTCCATGGCGCCCAGCACGCTCAAATTGACGTGCCCGCCGCGAATCATGGCAAACGACTCGGCGCTGGAGAAAAATGCGGTTCCCGGGATCTGCGTAACCGTTTCCTTTCCCGCGTTGATCAGGTCGGAGTCTTCGCTGCCCGCGACCGGATAGGGCCCAACACCCAGCATCCCATTCTCGCTTTGCAGGATAACGTCCATCCCCGGCGGCACGTGATTGGCGACCAGCGTCGGCATGCCGATGCCCAGGTTCACATAGAAACCGTCGCGCAGCTCGCGGGCGATGCGCCGCACGATAAATTCCCGCTTGGCTGCATCCTGTTCCTTACCAGTCTTTGTGGCCATATCTTCCTCGCGTTGCAATCCGTTCCCGAACCCGGAGACTCAGGCAGCCGTCTTTCTTACCGTCCGGCGCTCGATCCGTTTTTCTTCTCCAACCGCCTCGAAGATGCGATTTACGTAAACGCTGGGAGTGTGTACCTGCTCCGCCGGAATCTCGCCGGGTTCGACCAGTTCTTCGACTTCGGCGATGGTGATTCGGCCGGCGGTCGCGATCATCGGGTTGAAGTTCTGCGCCGTCTTGCGATAGACAAGATTTCCCCACCGGTCGCCCTTCCAGGCCTTCACCAGTGAAAAGTCGGCTTTCAGCCAGCGCTCCATGACGTAGGTTCGACCCTCGAAGTCATGAGTTTCCTTGCCTTCGGCAACCACCGTTCCGACGCCCGTTGGCGTGAAGAACGCGGGAATTCCGGCGCCTCCGGCGCGAATGCGCTCGGCCAGCGTGCCCTGTGGAATCAGTTCGAGATCGAGTTTGCCGGCCAGCACAAGCTCTTCGAAAAGCTTGTTTTCGCCCACGTAGCTGCCCTTGTGACTGTGGATCTGCCCCTTCTTCAGCAGCAGGCCCAGTCCAAAGTCATCGACTCCCATGTTGTTGCTGATGGTCGTGAGATTCCCGACGCCTTTTTCCACCAGGGCGGTGATCAGGTTTTCGGGGATTCCGCACAGGCCGAACCCGCCAACCATCAGCGTGGCGCCGTCCTCGATGTCAAAGATCGCTTCTTTTGCGTTGGCAAACACTTTGTTCATGTTGACCTCAACAGGCGGTTCAGCCGGATGGCTTAAGCAATTTCCCGGCGCGTTAAGGCCGGACGGTGGCGCTCAGGGAATACCACCCACGAAGTGCTCCGGTCGCGCGCAGCAATCTTAGCACGACTTTGATGCAGCCGGAACTCCAGCCGATGCCTGGGCTGCGCAAATTTCTCTGGTTGGAGTGGGAGCACGGAAACTGGAAACTTGCCCGGCGCCGGTCAGCGCCCGTACTTATCGATCCATTCGTCCTGCTGGCGTTGCAGCTCCAGGTCGATCCAGCCGACATAGGAACGGCCGTCCCTGGCTTTGCCGATCCAAACCCGGGTGCTGGGCTCGATCCTGGCGTCGCCCTGCGCGCTGAAGCTGACGCCGGCCTCGCGCGCCAGCCCGGCACGCAACGCCTCCATATCGTTCGGGTAGAACAGGGTCGTCATTAACCGGTCGTTATAGAACGTCATCACCAACTCGCCGACCGCGCCGAACTTGGCCAAGCCCTGGTGCGAGACGGTCAGCATCCTGAACTCCGGCCGCTGATCGCTGACCAGAGGACGCCGGTCTTCGAGCACATTCCAATCGCCGCTCTTGAGGTTTAGCTCGCGCTGAACTTTCTCCGGGCTGTATCCGCTCATCAGCGGCGGCATGAGCTTGGTAGGCTTGAGTTCATTTTTTCCGTGACAGCCTGGAATCAATGACAAGGCCAGCAGGGTGAGGCCGAGAACCAGCACCGCCTTGCGGCAGGCCAGGGCAATTATGAATTGACGGCGCGGCGAAGGCGCCATCGCGGTTCGACCAGGACTCACGCCACGCAGTATAACGCGCATTGCAAGCGCTCCGATGCGCGGAAGTAATCGGCCAAAAGCCGGGGTCCCCAACAAGCCAGCCTTTGGGCTTGTTGGGGTGGAAAGCCGGGGTCTCCAACAAGCCGGCTTTTGGGCTTGTGCGGTGCAATCAGCGCTTCTGCGCGGCAGCCGTGGAGGGGACGCTTTCAACTTTGGGCGGCGGAAAGAAGTAAATCATCTCGCCCGGTTTGGCATACTTCAGTTGCTCGCGAGCTTCCTTCTCGATTGCCTCCGGATCCGTCTTGAGAGCCTTGACTCGCTGTCGCAACCGGTCGTTCTCCGCCCGTGCCTGCTCCACTTCCTTTTGCATCCGTTCATACTCGCTCACCTTCTGCCGGTAAGCAATCATGCCGTTGGTGCCAAACATGACGTGGTAAAGCATCAACCCGGCAAGCACGGCCAAGCCGCCCGTGGCCAGCCACTGCCGGCGCGAGTACAATCCGCGGATGGATGCGCGCAAAAAGTTCAACGATCGATTCCTTCCGCTTCGGCCGGGGCTGTACCGGCTGCCTTAGGGATCAACTCTGCCACCGCTCTAGCCCTGAAACACCCACTGCTTGGCGGCCGCACTCAGCTTCTCAACATCGCTCTCGCTGCGGGCTTCGCTGTAAACCCGCACCACCGGTTCGGTTCCGCTCAACCGATAACAGACCCAGGAGCCATCGTCGAGCACCAGTTTCAAACCGTCCGTGCGCACCACCTGGGCAATTTTCCTGCCGGCGAACTCGCGCGGCTCGGCCCGTAACCTTTCAGTGAACTTCGCCTTCACCTCATCCGTCAAGCGGAAGTTTTCCCGCAACGGATAAAAGGAACCAACTTTGGCAAACAGAGCCCGCAGTTGTTCCTGCAAGGACTTGCCCAGCGAGGCAACCATCTCGCAGCACAGCAGCCCGGCCAGCACCCCGTCCTTTTCCGGAGTATGGTGCCGGATCGAGAGGCCCGCGCTCTCCTCGCCGCCAATCGCGATCTTGTCCGCCTTGATGAGTTCGCCGATGTATTTGAAGCCCACCGGCGTCTCATGCAACTCCACCTTATGATGCGCGGCCAGGGCATTGATGAGGTTCGTGGTCGCAACCGATTTGCCCACGCCATTTTTCCAGCCGCGGCTCGCCACCAGGTAGTCGAACAGCAACGCAATGATGTAATTCGGCGACATGTACGTGCCATCTTCATCGACAATGCCGAAGCGGTCGGCATCGCCGTCGGTGGCGATCCCAATGCGCGCGCCGCTCTGGCGCATCTGGTCCCGCAGATCGTTCAGCAAGTGCCCGTCCGGCTCCGGGGCGTGCCCGCCGAACAGCACGTCACGGTAGTCATGAACCGTGGCCACCGCGATTCCATTGGCCCGCAGCAGTTCATCGCTGTAGCCGCGCGACGTGCCCCAGAGCGGGTCGAAGCAGACCTTCAGTCCGGCCTTCCTGATCGCCGCGAAATCGATCACTTCCTCGAGACGCTTCAGGTAATCGCTTTTGACCTCGATGGCTTCGCGCTTGGGACCGGAGCCGTCGCTTTTCGACGTCCCGGCTTGGTCCCCGGCAATCACTTCCGCCTCGATCCGGTTGGTCACCTCCGGCAGCGCGGGGGCCCCGTCCGGGGTCGAGAACTTGATGCCGTTGTACTCCGGCGGATTATGGCTGGCGGTGAAATTAATTCCTCCGTCCGTCTGGTGGCGGATGATGGCCCAGGCAATCGTCGGGGTCGGCGCCGGCTCGGCGATGACCAGCGGCTGGATTCCGTAACTCCGCAAGACCTCGCCGGCAAGCTTGACGAAAGTCTCGCCGAGAAATCGCGGATCGCGCCCGACAATGATCCGCGCCCCTTGCGGCTTCACGCTGGAAACGTAGCGCGCAATTCCGGTCACCGCCCGGCGGACATTAAGAAAAGTGAAATCGTCGGCCATTACCGCCCGCCAGCCGGAAGTGCCAAACTTGATCTGAGCAGTCATCCTTTTCCCTCGCGCAACCGCCGTTAGATCGCAAGATGATGTTACACGCGACCCCAAGAGAAATTCAAAGCCCGGGCAATCGGTTTGCACCCCTTCGCCGTCGAAGCGGATAATAGGCGTCCATGACAGACAAGCGGCTGGTGCTCTCGACGTGCGGCTCTCACGAAGTGGCGGCGAAAATTGCCCGCGCCCTGGTTGACGGCCAGGTCGCTGCCTGCGTCAACATCCTCGGCCCGATGGAATCCGTCTATCGCTGGGAAGGCCAAGTGGAGACCAGCCAGGAGTTCCTGCTGCTGATCAAGACTACTGCCGAAAACTTCGAGCGCCTGTGCGCCGAAATCCGCCGCCTGAATCCTTATCTGCTTCCCGAGGTGATTCAGTTTACCGTGGAAGCGGGACTGCCGGCCTACCTGGAATGGATCGGCGACTCGGTCACCGGAACTCAGAGCCTCGAGAAAAGCTGACGGCCTGTTTGCCCGGACGCACCGCTCGCATCTGCAAACGCATGTAGTCGATCAGAAACGGCGGCGCCTTGGCCGTGCTCGCCCGCCGTCTACAGGCGAGCCAACGCCTGTTCGAGGTCGCCGATGATGTCTTCCACATCCTCTAGTCCCACCGAGAGACGCAGCACTCCATCGGTGATGCCCATCGCCTTGCGTCCCTCTTCCCCGATAGCCGCGTGGCTCATGGTTGCCGGATGCGCAATCAGCGTCTCCACGCCGCCCAGCGATGCGCCGAGGATACACACGCGCAGGGATTCGAGCAGCCGCGTGGCGTTTTCGAGCGAACCGGTTTCGAAGGCGATCATCGACCCGAACCCCGACATCTGCCGCTTGGCCAGCTCGTGCTGCGGATGCTCCGGCAGTCCGGGATAATACACCTTGGCCACCTTGCGATGGGTGTCGAGAAAGTTCGCCACCAGCCGTCCATTCTCGTCGTGCTGCTTCATCCGCACCGGCAGCGTCTTGATTCCGCGCAGCACCAGCCAGCACTCGAAGGGAGACATGATCGCGCCCGCCGCCTTCTGCACGAACCCAAGCTTCTCCAACTGCTCGCGCTCGCCGCAGACAATCGCTCCGCCCAGCCCGTCGCTGTGGCCGTTGAGAAACTTCGTCGTCGAGTGCAGCACCATGTCGGCGCCCAATTCGAGCGGTCGTTGAAAGTACGGCGACATGAACGTGTTGTCCACGATCATCTCGATGCCGTGCCGGTGAGCGACCTCGGCCAGCGCCGCGATATCGCTCAGCGCCATCAGCGGGTTGGTAGGCGTTTCCGCGTAAAGATAGCGGGTGTTGCCGCGGACCGCGTGCTCAACCGCACCAAGGTCCTCCGTGTTCACGTACGTGACCTCGACGCCGAAATTGGTCATCACCCGGTCGAGCAGGCGCGGCACGCCGCCGTAGACGTTGTCTGTGCAGAGCACGTGATCGCCCGACTTCATCAGGTGGCAGAAGGCGTGCACCGCGGCCATGCCGCTGGCGAACACCTTCGCCCCGATTCCCGATTCCAGCGAGGCCAGGCTGGTTTCCAGCCGGTCGCGCGTGGGATTGCTCACCCGCGCATATTCATAGCCCAGGCGCGGCTTCCCCAGCCCATCCTGCGCGTAAGTCGAGGTGGGGTAGATGGGAACGCCAATCGAGCCGGTCAACTGCTCCGGCTCCTGCCCGTCATGAATGGCACGGGTGGAAAAACCCTTTTCGCTTCTACTTGCCATATCCGCTTTCTCCCCGCCGTTCCGGTCTCGGCGCACCCAACCACTGGAGCCCGCAACTTTGAAATTCAAAGGTTACGCAAAGGTCGCGGCAGGGTCAAATCCGAACATCTCCGCGCACGCGAAAACCCGGCAGGCCGCCGGGTTTCTTTCCTGATACTCAGACCGGGAATTGCGCGGCAAGCCCGCTCTTGGGTCGCCGGGGTGGAAGTCAGCGCGCCGCCCGCTTGGTTTGATTGGCGTAGTAACCGCTTCGTGTGCGCACCTGCAAATGCTTGTGAGCCGTCGAGTGCGCTTCCACCTTCACCGAACGGTACCCGCCGCCCCGCCGCGTCGTGGAAGGCTTATAGCCAATGATGTACTGGTTGCGAATATCGTGCGCAACCTGGCGGCTGACCTCGTTGACTTCGCTGAGGTCTTTCGGGAAGTAAGCAACTCCGCCGGTCTGCTCGGCCAAGGTGTGGAGCGCGGCGCGGGCGTGCTTTTCATGGTCGTTGCCGAGTATGCCAATGGTATAAATCGTCGGTCCGCCGTTGACGGCAACCTTGCGAACAGCCTCCTGCAAAGTGTCCATGCTCGCCGTATCTTCGCCGTCGGTGATCACGAGCAATACCTTCTTCTCGTCCGGCGGCGCGGTCTTCATCAAGTGCTCGGCCGACGCCGCGACGGTATCGTAGAGCGCTGTGCCGCCGCGCGAATCGGTATGATTCAGCGCATCTTTCAACTTGTTGATATCGTCGGTGTAGTCCTGATCCAGATACGGCGTCTGGTTGAAATTAACGATGAAAATCTGGTCCTGCGGGTTGCTGGCGCGCACCAGGTTCAGGGCCGCCTGGTTCACCGCCGGACGCTTGTCCCGCATGGAACCGGAATTGTCGACCAGAATCCCCAACGCAACCGGCACATCGCCTTGCCGGAACGAGGTGATCTTTTGCAGCTTGCCGTTTTCAAAAATCGCGAATGCATCCTTATTGAGGTTGGTCACCAGACGCTGCCGGTCGTCGACCACCGTGGCATGCAGCGTGACCTCTTCCACATCCTTTTTGAAAACGAAAACCCCGCCTTCCTCGCTATCGGGAGCTTTTCCCTCTGGCGGAACCTGGACGGTGTCGCCGGGTTGGTTGGCAGGCGGATTTTCGGGAGCGGAGGAATCCTGGGCGTCCTGCGCCGGCGCGCCCTGTCCGCCTGAAGACATCGGTGGAGGCGGAGGCGTGGGCTCTCCCTGCCCGACATTGGTGGATTGCTGCGGCGCTCCAGTCGCCGGCATCGTCGTCCAGAGGACGAGGCACAACAATAACGCCAGGGGAAAGGCTTTATTCATTGGGAGCATAATAACCTGTTTTCGCGTAGATAGTAAGTGGCGGAGACCCCTTCGGCGGCTGCAGCTTTACTTTGATTTTGCGCCACTTTCCACCATGTACTGAATTACTTGGACGGTATCCGAGCACACATTGGTTGCGCCGCTCTGTTCCAATCCTCTCCGCCGTGGCGGCGAGCTGGTGCGGATTCGCACGCCGCGCTGAGTGAAAACGCAAATTCAGCGAAGATTGGCCGCCGTCGGGTGCGGCGCAGCTCGGCCAGATAATTATCGATGTACCTCAAGGCTGGTTGGTTTGCTTTCGTAACTGCTACAATCAGCACAGCTTCCGCAAATCTAGGCAAGCGAGTTGCTCCTTCTGCAAGCGGAGCACGAAGTCACGATGGCGAAGAAAATGACCCCTCCCAGGGCGGCAATTTCCGGCTGCGAACAGCCTGGATTGCACGATTTCGCGGCTAAATTCGCTTGTCCGCCACGCCTCGTTATGTCCGATAATGCGCAGCTCCGCAGGTCGCCGCTCTGCCCTCGGGTCGCCGTTCTGGATGCTGGGGCCTTGGTTGCGAAATCGAGAGACCACTGGCGCGCGCTCGTGCTGGTCGCGGCGCTAGTCGTTTTGCTGACCAGCCTGCGGGCGCAGCAGGCGGACGGTGAACGCCAACTGCGCGTCTTTGCCCCGCAAACCAACTATGTGGTGCCGCTGGTAGAGCACAATGGCGTCCCGTATGTTGGACTGTTTGAGGTGCTGGAACCGCTCGGGCGTGTCGAGTCACGCGCCGATCAACAGAAGTGGAGGCTGAAATTCACGGCCGCTTCCGCGCGCGCGATTGAAGTGGAATTCACCCAGGGAGAGACGCGCGGCAAACTCGCCGGTTCCGGCTATGATTTGCCCTCCGAGTTCGTGCTGATCGCCGGCCGGGGCTTTGTGCCGGTGACCACTTTGGGCGGCATCTTGCCGCGCATCCTGTCACAAACGGTGCAACTGTATCCGGGCAACCGGTTGCTGATCGGGGCTCTCGGGTTCAGCTTCCATCAGCAGGTGCGGCAGAATCCCCACAGCCTCGTGCTCAGCTTTGCGTCGGCGGTGAACCCGATGATTGCCACCGAGCCGGGGCGCATCCGGCTGACGTTCACCCGCGAACCGGTGATTCGCCGGCGGACGGGGGCGCCGAGAAGTTCTCCGATCCGGTTTTCCAATCCAGCAGCATTGCGGCCTCGAATGGCGCGTTGCAGTTGACGGTCAACGTGGCCAGCCCGGTAATCGCCAACTTCTCCGACGGCAACAAGACGATTACGCTTACCCCGCTTCCGGTGGCGGCGAGCGCGGAGGTGAAGCCGCCTCCGCCGGCGCCGTCCGCGCCAGCCGTCCCTGCCCCAGCGGAGACAACAACGACGGCGGCGCCGCCCCCCCCTAAGCCGGTGGTGGTGATCGACGCCGCCCACGGCGGCAACGATCACGGAGCGATCCTGGCGGGCAACGTCCCGGAAAAAGATTTGACCCTGTCGCTAGCGCGGATGATCCAGCACGACCTGGAGGCGCACGGCGTGGCGACGCGCATGATTCGCACCGGCGACAACGATCTCGATTACGACCAGCGCGCCACCGCCGCCAACACTGCCCACATCCTCGCCTACATCGCGATTCATGCCGCCGGCGAGGGACGCGGGGTCCGTTTGTACACGTCGCTTCTGCCGGCTTCGGCGCAGCCGCCCACGCACCGGCAGTTCGTGGCGTGGACGAAGGCCCAATCGAGCTGGCTCGATTTGAGCGGCAGCCTCGCCGGTTCGATTGCGGTGGAGCTGAACCAGCGCAACATAGCGGTGCGCGCGTTGGCGGCTCCGTTGCGCCCGCTCAATAATATCTGGGCCCCGGCGGTAGCGCTTGAAGTAACGCCGCCGGCGGAGGAAAAGGACATCAAGGGCGACGCTTATCTGCACACCATCTCCGCCGCGGTTACGGCGGGGGTGGTGGCCGTGCGCGCGAAGCTGGAGGCCACGCGATGATCTCACGCCGCCGGCGCACATCGGCAATTCCGTGGGTGTTGACTAGGTCAATCCGGGAGGCCGCGCGATGATCTCACGCCGCCTGCAGATCGTTCTCGCGGTGCTGGTATTCTCGGCGCTGGCGCTCGGTTATTATGCCCTGAGCTTGAAGCATCGGGCCGAAGCCGTGCAAACCGCCACCCTGGACACCCGTCCCATGACTGCGCCGGTTTCCGGACCGCTCGTACCGGTGCGGATTTTTCTCGCCGACGATCGCGACGGGACCATTCACGAGCAGCAGACTTCCCTGGTGTTGCCCGACTCGCCTTCCGACCGTGGGCTGGCGCTGCTGCGCGTCCTCGTCGCCGACTACCTGGATAACAAGTCCACGCACAGGCTCGGCGATGGAGCGGACATTCGCAGCGTCTACTTTGTCAACGACACGCTCGCCGTGGTGGACGCCAACGCGGAGTTTGCCGACAAGCACCGCTCCGGGGCGCTGGTCGAAGAACTGACCGTCGCCTCGTTCGTCGAGACCTTGGCGGACGCCTTCCCGAAGCTGACCCAGGTGAGGTTTCTGGTGGACGGCAAGGAGCGCGAGACCCTGGCCGGACATGCCGACTTGAAGGCCGCTTACGACGTAGCCGCGGTGCGCCAGCTGGTACAGGAGATGAAGTGAGCGTGGCGGACGGGGACTCGCGAGGCGCGGAAGCGGCAGCCGAGATGACGGCGACGGCAGGTCAGGACGGCGTGCCCAGGATTGCGGTTTTCGATTCCGGATTTGGCGGGCTGACCGTGCTGCGTGCGCTGGTCGCGCTGGTGCCGAACGCCAGCTATCTGTACTTTGGCGATTCGGCGCGGCTGCCTTACGGCAACAAGTCTCAGGAAACGGTGGCGCGTTATACGGTACAGGCAGCGCGGTTCCTGGAAGCGTGCGGGGCGGAGATTCTGGTAATCGGCTGCAATACGGCCAGCGCGATGGCTCTCTACGACGTCAAGAGCGCGGTCGAGATTCCGGTCGTGGGAGTGATCGAGCCGGGAGCGGACCATGCGGCCGAGTTGAGCCGTCACCGCGAAGCCATCGTGATTGCCACCGAGAACACGGTCGCCAGCCACGCTTATCAGCGGGCGCTGGCGCGCCGGGGGTTCGCCACCTATGAAAAAGCCTGCCCGCTGCTGGTGCCGCTGGTGGAGGAGGGATGGACGGATCATCCGGTGACCGAGCAGATTGCGCGCATTTACGTGATCGAGGCGCTGCGCGGCGCTCCGCCCAATACCGACGTGATGGTGCTGGGCTGCACGCATTATCCCTTGCTGCGCGGGCTGCTCCGGCGGGTGGTTCCGCAGCGCATAGAATTTGTCGATCCGGCCGAAAGCACGGCGCAGGTGGTGGCGTCGATGCTGAGCGGTTGCGAAGCGGGCCGCGGCAAGAGCGAGCCGGGGTTCCGCTTTTTCACCACCGACTCGGTGGAAAAGTTCAAGCGCATGGTGCCGCTGTTTCTGGGACGGGCGGTGGAAAGCGCGGAGCGGGTGGAGTTGGAAACCAAGGGATGAAGCGGCTATTTAGGCGGGCTGATGGGGGAAGGCATGCGGACGTTGAAAATAAAAATTATGACTACCGACGGAACTTTCGTCGAAGGGCTGAACGGTGCTGGAATTAAGGGAGTTCGCGCCGAATATCGGCCAACAATGGCGTATGATTCCGCAGAACATATCTGTGAGATTGTCGTAACCGCTATAGGATCGACCGCCCTCAAGTTGGCAGCCGATTGGATTATTGCGCACTGGAAGAAGGAGAAGCCCAGAGAGGCGTGGGTCAATAATCAGACAGTCAATAATGCCGAACAGATTACCATCGTCGTCAATAACTTCATCGAAAAGCAGGACAAGGACGCGTAATCAGCTTTCGCAAGGCAAACACTCGGGAGGCGCTTAAGTATGGCAAAGCGAAAATTAAAACCGCTGATCGATGATGAAGGCGAGGTCCGGGAGTTAACCTCGGAGGACTTCAAGCGTGCTATCCCGTTCTCCGAGCTGCCGGAATCGCTAAGAAAGACGTTGTCTGCGCGCAAGCACGGTCCGGCGTTGAAACTACCCCACTCAAGCCAACAGAAGGCTTGAATGGGGCACCCGCTGCACGCAAGGTGCCTCAGGGAAGTAAGAAACAGGAAGCAGGAACTCATCGATGATTTATCGTTCCGACGGCCGCTCGCTCGACCAGATGCGCCCGGCCAAAATCACTCTGGACTATATCCGCACCGCCGAAGGCTCCTGCCTGATCGAGGTCGGCAACACGCGCGTGATCTGCACCTGCTCGATCGAGGAAACGGTTCCGGGCTGGATGCGCAACCAGGGAAGGGGCTGGATCACCAGCGAGTACGGCATGCTGCCGCGCTCCACCCTGACGCGCACGGCGCGCGAGAGCAGCCGGGGGCGAGTGGGCGGGCGGACGCATGAGATCCAGCGGCTGATCGGGCGTTCGATGCGCGCCGTGGTGGACCTCGGAAAGCTCGGCGAGCGCACGCTTTGGATTGATTGTGATGTCATCCAGGCCGACGGGGGAACGCGCACGGCGTCGATTACCGGCGGGTATGTGGCCATGGCGCTGGCGCTCGAGAAGCTGGTTGCGGCTGGAACTTTGAAGGCCGTGCCGCTCGGCGACCAGGTGGCCGCCGTGTCGGTGGGCATCGTGGACGGCGAATGCATGCTCGACCTGGCGTACGAGGAGGATTCGCGCGCCGAAGTGGATACGAATTTCGTCATGACCGGGGCGAACCGCTTTGTGGAAGTGCAGGCGACGGCGGAACGGGAGCCTTTCGGCAACGAGCAACTGGCGCGGATGACGGCGCTGGCGCGGCAAGGAATCGGGGAGCTGCTGGAGTTGCAGAAAAGCGTGCTGGAGGGGTTTCGCAAGCGCCCGGGGTAGCGCAATTCTGTCCAGCAATTCTGTTGATAGCTGCTATCGAGATTTTGCGTTTCCCGTGGGGCGGGCGCGGAACTAGAGTATTCGCCATAGTTGCCTGTTGTCTCGCTCACGGTGGGGGTGACGGGTGCGCAGTCCGACGTAGACGGACACGGCTCATCCGCGAACCATGAGGATGCAAGCGGTTCGGCGATGCCAGCAGCCTTCGAAGCTAAGACATGGGTGCCTCGCACTGCGGAGTGTGAGGCTTTTTTCTTTTCAATCAAAGAATGTCATTCCGACCGGAGCCGAAGTGAAGGAACCTTTTGCTTGAAAACAGAAGACAAAAGGTGGCTCGACTCCGGCACTACACACCTTCGCTCGCCATGGCGGCGATGCTGCTGCCCTGTAAGTGTCAGCAGGCCCTGGTTGGCAGGCGCATGCCCCACACGTCGCACCCGCTCCGGTAATATCCCCGCATACTCCGATGCTCTGACCGCTTCCGGCGAAACCGAACTTCAGGCACTGCTCGCACTTTCGAGAGCTCGCATTTTCAACCGTCACCAGGGTTTAATGCGGAACGTTTAATGCAATACGTTCAATGCAGAGCCAGGGCGGTGACGGCGACGATGAGGCCGATGGCCGCCGCCACGAATCCCGCTCCCCAGAAGACGCGCTTGCGCGTCAACAGCGTGATGGAGGTGACGACCAGGGCAATTTCCAGGAAGCTCTCGCTGAGATCGAAGCGGTCGGCGCGCCGGCTCTCGACCTCCATCTCTTTCTCCAGTTTGCGGGCTTCAGTCTTGATCTCCTCCTGCCTGCCGCCGAGCGAGCGAATTCCTTCCTCGTATTTGGCCCTTAGCGCTTCGGCTGATTTGTTGTCCTTGAACTCGGATATCTTCATCAAATCGAGGAACAGCTCGGTGGTCTGGCGCTGGGTGTTTTTGGCCTGGTAATAGGCCCAGGTGTCGGTGACGCGATTCTGCAAGATGATCTCTTCGGTGTGCGAGCGATGACCGAGCACGGAAACGGCGGCGACAAGCACCGCTAGGATTGCCATCGTCAGGCTCACCGGCGCAAGCCAGGATTCGTGTCCCTGCTCAGCCCTCTCTTGCAGCTCTTGCATTTCCTCTGGAGAAGAACTCATGATGCCTCCGTCGCCGTCGCTCTATAATGTGACCCTTAGGCGATGTTCCATAGTAAAGGCGATGACGCGGGCGTGGGAAGTGGGATTGTGCGGTAATAAAAGAGTGAAGCGAGGGCTCGAATGGCTTTTGTAAAGCGCTTCCAACTTAAGTGTGGTAATCGGCATCTCGGAAGTTAGGGGAGCGGAAAAATGTTTTGAAGTGTCATCCTGAGGTTGCGCCGATTTTGCGCGGGGTCCCCGACAAGCCCGTTGTTGGCTGGTTGGGGCTGGCGGCCGAAGGATCTGCTTTGCTTTCAGCACGCGCAAACAGCAGATCCTTCGCTTCCCACCCCAGCAACGGCAAAAACGGCCGTTGCCGGGGACCCCGGCTTCGCTCAGGATGATACCCTCGAAGAACATTTTTTCAGCAGCCTGTTAAGGGCGCTCTTCGCTGTACTGGGGTTGGGCACATGCCGACGGCGTATAGCGTAATCACGATTGAGCGGGAATATGGGGCCGGCGGAAGCGTGATCGCGGACAAGCTGGCGAAGCGACTCGGCTGGAAGCTCTACGATCAGGCGCTGACGGCCGATATTGCCCGCATAGCGCAAGTGGACCCGGCGGCAGTGGCGCGTTGTGACGAGCAATGCGAGCCCTTGCTCTACCGGCTTGCCAAGGTATTCTGGCGGGGCAGCTATGAGCGCATGCTCCCCCTGCCCGACGACCGCGTTTTCGATACCGACGCGATGGTCTCGCTGGCACAGCGCCTGATCGAAGATGTGGCCGGCCGGGGCCATTGCGTGATTGTCGGGCGCGGCTCTCCCTACATCCTGCGTAATCGCGCCGACCACTTCTCGGTGTTTCTCTACGCTCCGCGCGAACTCAAGATTCGCCGCGCCATGGGGCAGAAAATGTCGGAAGCAGAGGCGACGGAGCTGGTGGACACCATCGACGTGGAACGCGCCACCTTCGTCAAGCGCTATTTCGGCAAAGATTGGCCGAGCCGGGAGCTTTACCATCTCATGCTCAACACGGCGTGCGGATACGAGACGTCGGTGGATTTGATTCTCGAAGCGATGGAAATCACCGCCGGGCTTGCGCCCGCCAGGTAGGCGGCGCGGCGGGGCAAAAGATTCCTCGGTTCAACTAGGGAAACTCTGAACAAGTCTTGTCAGAAGAACCGAGGTCCCTCGGGGGCTAAAGCCTCATTAGGGTTTGCTGGTCTTACGTACGGGCTGGAGCCCGTACCCTTCAAGCGGGCTGAAGACCGTAGCCTTCAAACCTTTCACTGGTTCAGAGTTTCCCTAAAGCCCGCATCCTTCTTGGCTGTGTGCGGCTCGGCTGAAGCCGAGCCCCTGCAAAACCGCGAAACCCATGCGACGAACTTCTGATTCAGGCCGCCAGGGTCGATTGCAGCTTACTAGAGGCGATTGATGAGGCTGGCGACGTAGGCGGCGCCAAAGCCGTTGTCGATGTTCACCACCGAGACGTTGGAGGCGCAGGAATTCAGCATGGCCAGCAGCGCGGTAAGGCCTCCGAAGGAAGCGCCGTAGCCGACGCTGGTGGGCACGGCAATGACGGGAACTCCGACCAGACCGCCGACGACGCTGGGCAGCGCGCCTTCCATGCCGGCGCAGACGATGAGCACGCGGGCGTGCTGCAACGTCTCGCGATGGGTGAGCAGGCGATGCAGGCCGGCGACTCCGACATCGAAGATGCGCTCGACCGGATTGCCCATGATTTCGGCGGTGACGGCGGCTTCTTCGGCGACCGGGGTATCGCTGGTGCCGGCGGAGACGATGACGACGGCGCCCTTTCCCAGCCGGTTATCGTCCTGCTTGAGCACGAGGGTGCGAGCCAAGGGATTGTGGGCGGCCTGGGGAATGCGTTCGAGGACGGCGGCAACCTGCTCGGGGGAAACCCGGGTGGCAAGCACGTTGTGGGCGCGGGCGGCCAGGCGGCAGAAAATTTCCGCCAGTTGGGCCGGTGACTTGCCGGGGCCGAAGATGACTTCCGGCATGCCCGTGCGCAGGGCGCGATGATGGTCGATCTTGGCAAAGCCGAGGTCTTCGAAAGGCAGATTCTTGAGCTGTTCGAGCGCTTCGTCGGGAGAAGTCTGGCCGGAGCGGATTTGTTCCAGGAGTTCTTTGAGGCGGTCTAGGTTCACTGCTTCAATTTATCATTGCGCGCGGGCGCCTGCCGACCGGAGGTTGCGCGGCCCGACTCGGCCAGCAGTCCCCAGCGCTGAAAACACTGGCGATAGCTCTCATATTTCTGGAGCGGAGTGGCATTGAAGACGCAGAAGACATGGCGGCTGACGCGCACGGCTTCGACGCGGGCTCCGGGTTGCTCTTCCGCCTGCCAGTAGAGGGAATCGACATTTTGCAGGAGGGTGAGCACGCGGGCCTCGGGCAGCTCGCGCTTGACGACGGCCGGCAGGTGCTGCGGAGCCATGTGGCTCTCGCCAAAGAGGACGAGCAAGCGGCTACCGGGCACCTTGCGGGCAATCGCCGCGATGCGCTCGGCCGCACGCTCATCGCGAAAGGCAATGCGGCGGAGGTCGCCGCGAGGGGCGGTGTCGAGACCGTAGAGAGGAACTCCATGGCGGCGGGCCGCCGTCAGCACACGCAAGAACGGGTCCCAGCCGAATCCCCAGTCCAGGTCGAAGCGGTTGCGGCTGCGCAACTCGCGGGTGTTGACCGGATGCGGCACACGGTGGGGCGGCACTCTCGGGCCCGGCGAAATGGGCTGGAAAACCCGAGCGCATCAGCGTACTCTCGATTTTGCAACTCCATACCAGCGGATGAGAGGCGATGCGCATGTGAGCGAAGGGATGCGAGTCATCGAGGCCAGCGACTCTTCCATGCTGGTGGTCTTCGGCGACGAGATCTCGCGCGAGCTGAACCGGCGCGTGATCCGGCTCTTCCATGATTTGCAGAAGTACCTTGGCCCCGAGATCCGCAACCTGCACCCGGCGTACGCCTCGCTGTTGATCGACTTCGACCCCCTGCGGCTGCCGCCGGCGGAGTTGCGCGCCCGCATAGACGAGCTGACCGGACAGAGCGGAACGACATCGGCGGAGGCGGCGCGGCAGGTGATCGAAATTCCAGTCTGCTACGGCGGGGAACTCGGCCCCGATTTGCCCGACGTCGCCCAGCACACCGGGTTCTCGCCGGAAGAGGTGATCGCGCGCCACAGCGCGGCCGAGTACACCGTCTATTTCATAGGCTTTTCGCCGGGATTTCCCTACATGGGAGGTTTGCCCGAGGCGCTGGCGACCCCGAGGCTGAAAACACCACGCACTTCCGTGCCCGCCGGCAGCGTAGGCATTGGCGGCAACCAGACAGGGCTCTATCCCATGCGATGGTCGGGCGGTTGGCGGCTGATTGGCCGCACCCCCATGCGCATGTTCGATCCCGAAGCTGACCCGCCTTCGCGCTTGCAGCCCGGAGACCTGGTAAAGTTCACGCCGATTACGCGCGAAAGTTTTGACCGGATGGCAGCCGGCCAGACCGACGAGCGAAAAGCAGGATCATCGGGAACGGCTTCCTCGGGAACTCCAGGCAGGTAGCTCGATGGCCATGCGAATTCTCAATCCCGGCCTGATGACGACGATTCAAGACCTCGGCCGCTATGGGTATGCGCACCTCGGGGTGACGCCCGCCGGGGCTGCCGACGCGCTTGCCCTGCGGATCGCTAATCTTTTGCTCGGCAACGACGAGAACACGGCGGCGCTGGAGATGACTTTGCTTGGGGCAAGCGTCGAGTTTGAGCGCGCCGCGATGATGGCGCTTACGGGCGCGCAGGTCGAGTGCAAGTTGGGCACCGCCCGGGCTCCCATGTGGAAGGCGTTTCCGGTGCTTCCCGGCGCGGTTCTGAAGTGCGGCGCGATCACGGGAGGAGCGCGCACTTACCTGGCGGTGCAGGGCGGCTTTCGCTTGAAGCCGACGATGGGCAGTGTGGCAACACTGCGTTCGGCACACCTGGGAGGGATCGAAGGGCGTGCGCTGAAGGCCGGCGACCGGCTCGAGGTGAGGCATGCCGATGCGATCGGCGGGCGCAGGATTTCGCGGCAGGCGCTCGCTTACCTGGAGCCGCGCCGCGAACTGCGGCTCACGCCCGGGCCGCAGGCCTCGTGGTTTGGCCGCGAAGGACTGGAACGGCTGCAACAGGGGGCATACGTGGTTTCGGGAGACTCCGACCGGCGGGGCATACGCTTCCAGGGCGAGGCGCTGGCGCTTCCGCCGAAGTCGCAGCTCATCACCGAGGGCATTTCACTGGGCGCCATGCAGGTGCCTCCGGATGGGCAACCGATCATCCTGTTCGTGGATCAGCAGACGACGGGAGGCTATCCCAAGGCCGCCAATGTGATCGCGGTTGATCTGAGACACGTGGCGCAGTTGCGCCCGCGCGATGAGGTACACTTTCGAGTGGTCACGGTCGACGAAGCCCGCGAGTTGCTGCGGGAACAGGAAGAGTGGCTGCGGAAGGCGTTTGAGCTGAAATGCGCAGACAGGTAGCTATCGTGCTTTACGTGGTGGCGATGGCAGCCGTCATAGTCGGTGTGGATTTCGTGTTCTTCAGAAACCGATTCTGGGAACGGCTGACAGTGAATATTGGCATTGTCTTGGTGTTTGCAGCTTTCTACTTGAGATTCCTCAGGCGTCCATGAACAAGGCGCGATAGCGTCCTTTCGCTGCGATTGTGCAGACGCACTTCATTGGGTTGAAGCGGCTGACTTCGCCGGGATGCTTTTGCGAGATCTTTCGGCGCGGAGTTCGGCACGAACGGAAATCACTGCGGATGAATAGGACGGCATCATGAGCGTAATCACGATCGATATCAATTCCGATATTGGTGAATTGCCGGAAGCGATCGCCAACGGCACGGAAGAAAAAATTATGCGCCAGCTCACTTCGGCGAACATCGCTTGCGGAGGACATGCGGGCGACGAGCAGACCATGGAGATCACGGTCGCGCTTGCCAAGAAGCTCGGGGTCGGAGTCGGCGCGCATCCCGGATATCCGGACCGCGGAAACTTTGGGCGGACGGAGATGGCGATGGCGCCGGAGGCGCTGGAAGCCTCGGTGCGCGCGCAGATCGCGGCCTTGCAGAAGGTAGCGAAGCGCCATGGCGTCCCCGTGGTGCATGTGAAACCTCACGGCGCGCTTTATCACGCGGCCAACAACAGCAAGCAATCGGCCGACGCCATCAGCCGCGCCGCGCTGGCTTGCGACCGCAACCTGATCATGGTGGGGCAGAGCGGATCGAACGCCCTGCGATGGTACGCCGAAATGGGCTTGCAGACGGTGGCGGAAGCCTTCGCCGACCGCGCTTACGAAGCCAACGGCACGCTGCGCAATCGCAAGCTTCCCGGGGCCTTGATGCAGCCGCCGGAGCGCGCGGCCGAGCAGGGCGTGGGCATAGCCACCCGCGGCGAGATCATCGCCATCGACGGCCAGCGGTTGGCGGTGTCGGCGCAAACGCTGTGCATACACTCGGACACGCCGGGCGCGCCGGAAATCGCACGCGCGCTGCGCGAAAAACTGCAAGCGGCTGGGGTTCAAGTGGCGCCGCTGCGGGCCAAAGCCGCGCAGTAATCGCCTGAGAATTTGCGGGACGCTTGCGTCAGATGAGTAGTGGGTCAATTCGAGTTTCTCGTCACGACGGGTGCCCCACGTCCCGCCCTAATCGGGGTCTCCAGCGAGCTTTCGCTAGCGACGATAGCACTCTGACTCTTGATCCCGAGTAGTCCGCCCGAGTCCCTGCCAAGCAACGTCTGCACCACTCGCCTCCGTGTCTCCCCCTTACACGGCTTCAATCAGGCGATTGTTGATGGCAAACAAGGCGAGTTCCAGGCGGCTGGAGACTCCCAATTTGTCGAAGATGTTGGTCAGGTGATGCTTGACTGTGTCTTCGCTGAGGGAGAACTTTTGCGCGATCTCCTTGTTGCTGAGGCCGTTGACGATGGTGGAGAGGATTTCAATCTCGCGGCGCGTCAAGCCATAGCTTCTTGCCTTCACATTCTGCTGTCCGGCGGCGTGCGCTTTCAGATACTGCGCGAGATCGGGGATCGGCTCGCGTCCGACCCAGAACTGGCCCGCCATGACCGCACGCATGGCTTTGAGCAGAGTCTGGGTGGCAGCTTCCTTCATGACGACCCCGCGCGCGCCGATCTGCAAGGCTTCGACCATCTGGCGATTTTCGACCGCGGCGGTCAGCAGGATGACGCGCACATCGGAGCGTTGGGCGGCAAGCTCGCGCAAGGTTTCCAGTCCAGGCATGCGAGGCATGGCCAGATCCAACAGCAGAATGTCAGGGCGGATTTGCTGAGTCTGGGCGATGGCCTCGGCGCCATCAGCAGCTTCGCCCACCACCTCGAATTCGGGCTCTAACTCCAAGAGACGTCGCAGGCCGTCGCGAAAGATCTCGTGATCATCGGCGATAAGAACTCGGATCTTGGGGATACTGTTATCCATGAGCGGACTTTCCTTTCGGTGGCAGGGCGATTTCCAAACGGGAACCACGCCCGGGAATTGATTCTATGCTGAGCTGCCCTCCAATACTATGCACCCTTTCCTTGATAATCATTGGCCCCTTGGTGGTATTGGCGAGATCTTCGGGCGAGACCAGCCCTTCGAACTCGAAGCCGCATCCGTTATCGGAGATGGTCAGCAGCAGAACGCCGCTCTCGCGCCGGGTGATGCCCACGACGGCATGGGAAGCCTTGGCGTGCTTGCGGATGTTCACCAAGCCTTCCTGGACAATGCGCACCAACTCGCGGCAGACGTGCGGATTGAGGTCCACGTCCTGCAGGTCGGAGATGAAGCTGGCCTCGATGCCGGTGTCGCGGCGGAAGCGATCCACGGTGTCGGCAATGTAATCGAGCAACTGCTCGGGGGTAAGATCGACGGGGCGCATCTGCTGCATCAGATCGCGCAGGTTCAAGACCTCTCGGCGCAGCAGATGCTGCAGCTCGGTGATCTCCGGCGCCAGTCCCTGGACGCCCCGCTCGGCACGCCGGCGCAGGACGTCGGCCCGCATCTCAGCGGAAATCAGGCTCTGAATAGCGCCGTCATGCAATTCGCGGGCAACCCGCGCGCGTTCCATGGCGCCGGCTCGCGAGCGCAAGCGGCGAATCAGGAACAAACTGTAGAGCGCGGACGTGGCCTGCCTGGCCAGACTTTGGGCAAACCTGAGTTCGCGTTCGCGCCTCTCACCCATGCGCGCATCGACCAGCACCAGCCGGGGCGAACCATTCATCGCCCATCTCATTGGAGACGCAAACCAGCGACTGAACCGGCCCGCGGGCGAAGGCGATGTCGGGCAGGGCCTCCATTTCCCGGGTGCGCACCGATCCGCCTTCCAGCCAATGGATTTGCACGCGGCCGCGAAATTGCCGGCAATAAAAAGTGGCGGGCAACTCCCGCAGCAAAGCGTTTTCCGCCTCGTCGGAGGGAATCTCGCGCATATGCGGCTTGGCGTCGGGCGATAGGGTTTCCAGATGCCAGAGCAGAACCCGGTCAGTGGTCAGCTCCTTGATCGCGACGTAGGCTCGTTTGGCGGAGAACAGGCGGGCGAATTCCGACAAGACAATTTGCAGGCTGCTGGTCAAGCCGGCCTCCGGGCGGACCGAGCGCAACAAGCGGTTCGCCATGGCGGCTTCGGCGCGGCGCTCCTTCTCGTTTTCCGCGCCCACCCCGATCAGCAGTCCCAGCACGGCCAAGACCGCGCAACGCACGATCAGGCGGTTGACCTCGAACTGGCCTTGCAGCAGGTCTTGAAAATATCCGGTTGTCCCTTTGCCGAAAAACGCCTCAATGCTCAGGATCGCGATATTAATCGCAGCCGTGCCCATGGTTTCCGGCAACCCCCAGCGGAATCCGGCCGCCATCAGGCTGAAGATGAAAAGGGCGAAGAAAGGTCCCTGGGTAAGCCAGGTAATCAGGATGATCCACCCGAGGTCGAACAGGTGCAGAGCCCGAATCGGCAGCCATCGGTCTTGGTAGTAAAGCCAGAAGACCAGCAGGCAGCTATAGATTACCCAGGCGCCGACGGTCACATAAACCAGGGGAGTGAAGGTGGGCGCACGTCTGGAATCAACGTAGATCGCCAACAGCATGAGGATGGACAGCATGGCGCGGGCGAGCCCCAGCAGGCGCTCCGTCCGCAGATTGTCAATCTCGGAAGCAGGAGCGTTCAACCTGGTCAGATAACGATAAGAGCCCGGCCAACGCAAGTGTGGTCTCATTGTTCAGGGGAACAACAATGGGATTATTTCCTAAAAGCGGACCGGACCGCAACCCGCAAACGGCGACCGAGAGCGAATGAATGACGCGCGGAGAGGCTTAAAGCGAAGGGAAGTCACCCGCGGCTGTGACAGCCCTCACTGCGAGCGTCCATGGGCGAAGCTAAGCTGTGCGCATCAGGAACATGTGCCGACATCGGCCGAGGCAGCGGCCGCGGCGAGTTCCGTACGGCCGGCGCCGGTGATGGAGCACCCCCTCCACTTCGCCGGCCGTTTGGTTTTTGAGAATGAGAATGCCGACTGGTTCGAAAACGCCGAAAGCGAAGCTGGCGCCAAGCTGCCAAGTCTCCACTCCAGACTTTGAAACGCATACGGATCGCAAGGTGGAGGCCAGCCGCATAAGCGTCAGCATGGTAGAACCAGAGAGCCTCGATAGCTCTCGCCGCAGTGCCACCGAACACGTCAGACCCGGCCAGAAACTGCGCTCGCACTGCTGGCCGGAAATCTAGTGGGCTGCTGAATCGTTTGCGAACTTAAGAGTGCAGGCTTGGCGAAGCCGCTCTATCTTTTTCGGGAAAAGGTCGTTTCGGCGGGCGGAGGGATCACCACGGGGCCGCTGCGCCGCACCGGAACCAGGGCGTCGTCCTTGGGATGACTGCTTTGGGCGCGCAACATCACTTCCTGCTGGACATATTGCACGAAGTCCTGCATCTGGTGCTGCATCTGCTCGATGCGCTCGCGCATGTTGAGGATGATGCCGATACCGGCGATGTTGACCCCGAGATCGCGGGCGAGGGAAAGAATAAATTCCAGCCGCTTGAGATCGTCTTCCGTGTAGAGGCGGGTGTTGCCTTCGCTGCGCGACGGCTTGAGCAGGCCTTCGCGCTCATAGAGCCGCAGGGTCTGCGGGTGAATCTCGTACATCTCCGCCACCACGGAGATCATGTAAGCGCCTTTGCCTTTGCGTTTGGTCATCGCGGCTACACCTTGCTCCACAGCTCGGCCCTGGGGTCTTCCGGCTGCAACTTCTGCAACTGCTGCCACAACTCCTTGGCGCGCACATCCTGCACGGCGGGCACAACGATCTTGATTTCGACGATCTGATCGCCGACGCCGCCTTCCCGAGTTGCGCTCTTCACGCCTTTTTCGCGCATGCGCAGCTTCTGGCCGCTCTGCGTTCCTTGCGGAATGCGTAACTGCGCCCGGCCATCAATGGTGGGGACGTCAACTTTAGCCCCGAGCGCTGCCTCCCACGGCATCACCGGCAGGGTCAAGTAGATGTCGTCGCCCTCGCGGCGGAACACGGGATGGGAATCGATGTGCACCACCAGGTAAAGATCGCCCGCCTGGGCGCCGCGTATGCCGGGATTGCCTTTGCCGGCGAGCCGTATGCGCTGGCCTTCACGCGTGCCCGGCTTGATGCGGAACTCAACCGGCTCCGTTACCATCTGGCCGTTGGTGCCAGGGCCGCTGGATATTGAGCTTGACGCTGCCGCCGCGAATCGCCTCCCAGAAAGGAACGGAAACCTGGTATTCGAGATCGGTGCCGCCCATCGCAGCCGGCTCCGCCTGCTGGGCGGCAGCGCCGCCGAAGATGCTGGAGAGAATGTCGCGGAAGCCGCCACGGCCTCCCGCGCCGGCTTGTCCGAGGTCGAAGTTATCGAAGTCGAAATGCACCTCGCGCTGGCCGCCGCGGGCATTGCCTCCGGCTCCCGGAAAACCTCCGAAACCGCCGGCGCCGAAACCGGAGCCGCCGCCGCGCGCGTAAGCCTCGGCGGTGGCCGCATCGATGTTGTCGGAATAGAAACCGACCTGATCGTAAATCTTGCGCTTCTTTGGGTCGCTGAGAACGTCGTTGGCTTCCGAAAGAGTCTTGAACTTCTCCTCGGCCGTCTTGTTTCCGGGGTTCACGTCGGGATGATATTTGCGCGCAAGCTTGCGGAACGCCTTGCGAATCTCCTCCGCCGAGGCGTTCTTCTTCACCCCAAGAATCGCGTAATAATCCTTCTTTTCGGTCGTCGTGGCCATCGCTAGACTTCCAACTCTTTCCCAGCACCGCCGCCAAGCTCACGGGGATCGGTCGCTCCGCCGCGCCCGCTCAGCATGACGGCCAAAACTTTCTTAGTGTACCGTCTTCTGCCCGTCCTCCTGCTCGTCCTGATCCTCCGGCAGCAGGTCAGGCGCGGCCGGCAGAGCACCGTCATCCAGCACCGCCATGCCGGTGTATCCATTAAGCGTGGGCTTCAACAGATACCACCGTCCCACACCCGGATCAAATTTTAAATAGTAATTTTGCCCTTGTACCTGAAACTGCATGGTTCTTCCCTCTGGTTCCTATGAACCCTGAAACCGCTGTCGTGCTTCGCCTCCCACTTCTGAAGAAACGGAAGGGGCGCTCATCACGCCCCGCCCGGAACCGAGATCACTCGCCCGAGCGAGAGATCCTCCGACTTGCTCCAACTCCCACATCTGCTAACTACGGCAGATATGGGGCACCCGCACTCATGCTTTCTTCTCATCCACATCCACGTACTCGGCGTCGATCACGCCGTCGTCCTTCTTCTGGCCGCCTGCCGCCGCGCCATTGGCGCCGGGTTGCGGTCCGCCGGCGGATGCGCCGGGCCGGGCTGCGCCTGGCTCGCGGTGGCCTTATACATGGCCTCGGCCAACTTGTGCGAAGCCTGCTGGAGACGATCGCGGGCCCCGTTCATGGCCGCTACCTCGCCGCCTTCCAGCGCTTTCTTGGCATCGGCCAAGGCGTTCTCGACGTCGCCGCGCTCGGAGCCGGAGATCTTGTCGCCGTGCTCGCGCAGCATTTTTTCCACCTGGTAGACCATGCCGTCGAGCTGATTGCGGGTCTCGATCTCTTCGCGCTTGGCCTTGTCCTCGGCGGAGTGCGCATCGGCTTCCTTGGCCATGCGCTCGACCTCTTCCTTGCTCAGACCGGAAGACGACGTGATGGTGATCTTCTGGTCCTTGCTGGTGGCCATGTCCTTCGCCGTAACGTTCAGAATGCCATTGGCGTCGATGTCGAACGTGACCTCGATCTGGGGCACGCCGCGCGGCGCCATCGGCAGTCCGGTCAGGTGGAACTTGCCCAGAGTGCGATCCTGGGCCGCCATCGGACGCTCGCCCTGCAAGACGTGAATCTCGACCGAACTCTGGTTGTCGGCCGCAGTCGAGAAGGTTTCCGTCTTGCGGGTCGGAATCGTCGTGTTGCGCGGAATCATCGGCGTCGCCACCCCACCCAGAGTTTCAATTGCCAGGGTCAGCGGGGTGACGTCAAGCAGAAGCAGGTCTTTGACCTCTCCCTTGAGCACGCCGCCCTGAATGGCCGCGCCTACGGCTACCACTTCGTCCGGGTTGACCCCCTTGTGCGGCTCCTTGCCGAACAGGTTCTTCACCAGGTTCTGGATGAACGGCATGCGAGTCTGTCCGCCCACCAGCACCACTTCATTGATTTGATCGGCAGTAACCCCCGCATCCTTCATTGCCTGACGGCAGGGGGCAACCGAACGCTCGACGATGTCACGCACCATCTCTTCCAGCTTGGTGCGGGTCAAGGTCTTGACCAGGTGCTTCGGTCCGCTGGCATCGGCGGTGATGAACGGCAGATTGATTTCCGTCTGCATGGTGGTCGACAGCTCGATCTTGGCGCGCTCGGCGCCGTCGCGCAGCCGCTGCAAGGCCATCTCGTTGCCCTTGCCGCGCAGGTCGAGTCCTTCGTCCTTCTTGAACTCCTCAATCAGCCAATCGACCAGCCGCTGGTCAAGATTGTCGCCGCCCAGGTGGGTATCGCCGTTGGTCGACTTCACTTCGACCACGCCTTCGCCGACCTCCAGGATCGAAATATCGAAGGTGCCGCCGCCGAAGTCGTAAACCGCTATGGTTTCGTTCTTCTTCTTGTCCAAGCCATAGGCGAGCGCCGCCGCCGTGGGCTCGTTGATGATGCGCTTGACGTCGAGTCCGGCGATCTTGCCGGCGTCCTTGGTCGCCTGACGCTGGGCGTCGTTAAAGTAGGCCGGAACCGTGATCACCGCTTCGGTAATCGGCTCGCCAAGGTAATCCTCAGCCGCCTTCTTCAGCTTCTGCAAAATCATGGCGGAAATCTGCGGCGGGGTGTATTCCTTGCCCTGCGCCAGCACGGCTACATGGTCGCCCGACTGCACGACCTTGTAGGGGACCATCTTCATCTCTTCGCTAACTTCATCGAAGCGCCGTCCCATGAAGCGCTTGATGGAGTAAATGGTGTTTTCGGGATTGGTGATGGCCTGGCGCTTGGCGACCTGCCCGACCAAGCGCTCGCCCGTCTTGGTGAACGCCACGACCGAAGGCGTGGTGCGCCCTCCCTCTTCGTTGGCGATGACCTTGGGCTCGCCACCCTCCATGACCGCCACGACCGAGTTAGTGGTGCCAAGGTCTATGCCTATGATCTTTGACATTGAAACCTTCCTCCTGCTGGAAATCGTCTTACGAATATCGCTCTACTCTGCCATGATAACGGATCGATGATAGAACCTGAGTGACTTCATGTCAAGTTCTTAGATCAAGTTAGATGCATACGAGATGCAGAAGTTTATAAATTTATTCATGAAACCATAAGTCTATGCATTTCTATTTCTTATCCAGATTTAAAGGCGTGACTGGCGCGCGCCAAGGGCAAATCCGCTGTGGGGGAAGCTGCGGGCAGCGCTGGACGTGCCGGGAAGCCGGACTTCCCGCCGGAGCTGACGCTTGTCCTCCCCGTTTAGCTCAGACAAGGGGACGCTGGTTCTCTGAAGCTGGTTCTCTGCGGGAGTCGTTCCGGGGCCGGTCCAGAGATGCGGAAATTCTCTGGGAGATACAGCTTTTCGGCCAGAGTTGTCGTCTAAGCGACACATAGGTCGTGGATGAAGTCGTGGTTGGTGGAGTGGGTCACGCACTATGAAAAGATCGTTTATCAGCCTGACGTCGCAGGAGGCACTGCACGTTGCCGTCTTCATCGAGGAACGCAACGCCGAGGTTTACCACCACTTTTCCGAGATGTTCGTCGAGTTCCGCGATGTCCAGTCGCTGGAGGTGGCCCGTGTTTTCTGGGACATGGCGGCCGAAGAACGCCGCCACAGCACGCTGCTCCAGAGGCGCTACATGGAACGCTATGGCAATCGGCCCTGCGCCTTGACGGAAGACGATTTGCAGGAGTTGATTGAGGTGCCGCGATTGGAATCGGGCAATCTCTTTGACGACTACACTGACCCCGCCAAGTCGAACCCGCGGGAAAGGGCGCTGCAGGTTGCCCTGGTAGCCGAAAACCATGCCCGGCAGTTTTACGCGGAACTGGCCGCTGTGACCACCGACCTCAAGCTTCGCGAACTGTATAGGGAGTTCGCCGAGTTCGAAAAAGACCACGTCGAATTTCTGGAAAGACGGATCGGGCAGGGCTCGGCTAAGTAAGGCGGGAAGTTTCAAGGTTTCAAAGTTTCAAGTTTCGAGTTTTAGGGTCAAGATTCGAACAGCAGATCCCTCGCTCCGCTCGGGATGACACTTCCGGTTTGGACTCGGGGATGACGCTCCGGTTTGAGGGATGACGATCTGAGATACATCGCGGCGCCGAGGTCCTAGTGCGTCGGGATCATGGTTGCCACCTTGGAGCGCTCCCCGGGCGACATTGCCCGCCACACCATGGCGCGGTTCTTCTCCGTCCATTCACTGCCCTGGTTGTTAGCGAGCGCCAGGGTCAGCCAGCGATATGCCTGGACACGGTCCGGCGATACGCATTTGCCGGTGGCATAGAGCGCTCCCAGCTTGGCTTGCGCCCGCGGGTTTGCCTTTTGCGCCGCGGCGCGCAGCAGGACTAACCCCTGTTCGCAGTTTTGCGGCACGCCCTGGCCGTAGATATAGATGTCCGCCAGGCTCACCTGCGCGTCGGAGTTGCCTAAAGCGGTGGCGCGCCACAACAGCGCCCGGGCGACATCTGGATTGGTAGCGGCCAATGCCTGTTGGTACTCTCCCAGTCCCGCGACAGACTTGGGAGTTTGCGGGGCAGAGGGCTTGGGCGCCGCAGTCCGGGGTTTGGCGTTAGCCAGCGGCTTGGACGCTGCTGCCTGGTCCTTGAGTTGAGACTCAGGCGTCACTGCTTGGGGCGCGGCGCTGCGGCTGTTTCCGCTCTTCGCTTCCGGGTTCAAGGCCGCAGAGGTGGCTGCGGCGGACGATTGCTGAGACTGGTCCGCCTGCGCTTGCGACGTGGGCTGCGCCGGCGCTGGCGGCGCTGCCGTGACCGGCGGCTGCGGAGTAGAGGCGCCGGCCATCTCAGCAGGCGGCGGGACCGGTTTTGCCGGACGTTGCTCAACCGTGAAATCGGGAGCGGCCGCCTGGTCGGACGCCGGGCCGGCGCTCGCGCTTGACGGTCCGGTATGGTTAACAGAGGAGCCTGCCAAGTCTTTCCCCAACGAATGGGCGTAGGTTGCCCCAGCCTGGGCGTAGCGAGAGGCGGTCTCGGCCCCGGCCCGCGCGTAGCGAGAGGCGGTCTCGCGGAGCGCTGTCCCGTGCATAACCGTCAGCACCGCAACCGCGACAATCATGCTGAGGACGACATAGCGCGGCCATTTCCGGGGGCGAGGCTCTTCGTCGCTCTCGGCCTCGGGGGACTCGGCGTCGCCGCTCAACCCCAGGAAGGAGGGTCCCGAAAGGCCGCCGGATTTGACGCTGCGGGCAGGCGTGAAATCGAGAAAATGGCTTAAATCCTCCGCGCCAGAAGATTTTTCCGCCGGAGGCTCTACCGGGCTCGGTGGTTCCGGGCGCGGCGGTTCTGGGCGCGGCGGATCGAGTGGATTGAGCCCACTCCCTGCCGCCGACCAGTCGAGCGAGGACGTTGCGGCTGACGCAAGCTGTTCCTGCGGGTTGGCTTCGCTCGGCAACTCCACCGCCTGATTCCACAAATCCTTGAGCGCCGACGCAGACGGGGTCGGAGCTTCGGGTTCCGGGATCGAAGTGTCTCCCCAAGTTTGACGCACGGCTTGCCGAACCGAATCGGGAGTTTGCCGCCGCCGATCCATGCCGGGCTCGGCCAGCAGCGGCAGCTGATTGTCGTAGTCGATCACCTCTTTCGGGAGCGGTTCAACCGCCCCGGAACGAGAGCCCGGTGGCGGACCGGGCGAGAAGCCTTCGCCGCGCGGCGGTTGCGAACTCGCATCCGGCAACGGCGGCTTTTCAACGCCGCTTGCGATATCGGCTTGAAGCTGCGCATGCGTCAACAGTGCGCCGCACTGGCCGCAAAAGCGGTTCTTATCAGGATTGTTCTCGTGACATACCGGACAAAGCACCGGAGCCTCCGCAACCACCATAACCGGCTCTTCACGATCGAGCAAGCCCTGAAGCGAATTTGTGCAGACCTCTCCCGTGGAGCTCATGGCCGATGCTGCGCGGTTGGATGCAGCAGGCCCGGCATGTGCTGCTGCGGCAGAATCGGGCGCGGACAGAGTCGGCGAATAGCCAGCCCGGAGACGAAAGAGAGCTGCTGGAACAAAGAGAGCTGTTGGAGCGCAAGTCGCGCTGTTCAGTCGTTTCCGCCCGCCTCGGCATGCGCGACCGCGGTCGTTTGCAAAGCCTGCCGGGAGTGGTAACGCTTGAGAGCCGCGGTGATAACCCTGTAGCCAAGCAAGGCCGCCAGCACGAAGGCATAGATCAGCGGCTGGCGAATATCCTTCTTAACCAGCCAGACAAAATGAACGACTCCGGCTACCGCGCTCAAATAAATCAGGCGATGAAGCTGCTGCCAGCGGCGGCCGAGCCGGCGTATGGCGCTCTTTGTGGAGGTAAGAGCCAGGGGCACGAGCATGAGGAAAGCGGCGCTTCCCATGGTGATGAATGGGCGCTTGGCGATGTCATGCAACATCGCGCGGAAATTGAAAAATTGATCGAGCCACACATAGGTGAGCATGTGCAGCACGGCATAGAAGAAGGCAAACAGGCCGAGCATGCGGCGGTACTGGATAAGCCAAAGCTGGCCGGTGACTCGTCTGAGCGGAGTGATGGCGAGCGTGACCAGCAGCAGGGTCAGCGCCCAGAGACCCGTCTGGTGGGTAATCCTGGCAATCGGATTGGCGCCAAGGCCGCCGGAAAATCCCTCCCAGACCAGCCTGAGCAGCGGGATAAGGGCTAAGGCAAAGACAATCGGCTTTAAAATACGATTTCGCATTTCGATCCCGGCGCTCCCACCTTCGTGGACGCAGGCTGCTACCGCACTTTCATAAGATGCAGGCCGGCAACGCTCAGAACCACTGCCGCAGGTCCATGCCGGAATAAAGGCTTGCCACCTGGTCTCCGTAGCCGTTGAACATCAGCGTCGGCCGCTTGTAGAACTCGCCAATACGGCGCTCGTTGGCCTGGCTCCATCGCGGATGATCGACCTGCGGGTTGACGTTGGAATAGAAGCCATATTCATTGGGCGCGGCTTGGTTCCAGGTGGTTGGCGGCATGGCGTCCACGAACTTGATCTTGACGATGGACTTGGCGCTCTTGAAGCCATACTTCCAGGGAACCACGAGGCGAATGGGCGCGCCGTCCTGGTTGGGGAGCGTCTCGCCGTATAAGCCAACGCCGAGAATCGTCAGCGGATGCATGGCCTCGTCGAGGCGCAAGCCTTCGACATAGGGCCAGTCGAGCACGCCGCGCTCTTGGCCCGGCATTTGGCTGGGACGAACAACCGAGGTGAAGGCGACGAACTGCGCCTTCGGAGCGGGCTCAACCTGCTTGATCAGCGCGTTCAGCGGGAACCCTATCCACGGGATCACCATCGACCAGCCCTCGACGCAACGCATACGATAGATGCGCTCTTCTAGAGGGGCAAGCTTGAGCAAGGCGTCCATGTCATAGGTTTTGGGCTTGCCCACGAGGCCTTCGACGGAGACGCTCCACGGCAACGGCTGAAACGAGCCCGCCAGCTTCGCCGGCCCGTCCTTGTCGGTGGAGAACTCGTAGAAATTGTTGTAGTGGGTCACGTCCTTCAGCGGAGTGAGCTTTTCGCTGGTGCTGAAGGCGCTCTTCTGGAAGTTCAGTGGGGCCGGCGCCCGCTGCGATTCGACATCCGCCCGCGCTTCGGGGACGAGGGCATGGTAGAGCTTGTCACCGGCGAGGGCCGCCGCTCCCAGGGCCAGCGAGCCCTTCATGAAGTTGCGCCGGTTGAGGTACACCGACTTGGGAGTGATCTCGGAACTCGAAATCTCGGAAGGCTTTCGCGTTGCCATCAGTTGTCGCCTCCATACAGTGAGATTCGCTTGAGGCGAAAATGTTTCAAGCGTATTTGCAAGCGCAGGTGGTGAGAGCGCCCAAGCGCGCCTACACCCCTGACCGCGACGGGTTGGAGCGCCCTTCGGGATACTTACTCTTGAAACCTCGTTTAAGGTACGCACGGAGCCGGCGGACGGATTAAAGGCCGGGCCGGAGTGAGCAGCTCAACTCTCAAATGCCAGCGTCAGCAGCGTCTTCTGCTCCATGGCGTGGGCCTTGGCCGAACCGGTTGCCGGACTGGCCGCCGCCGCCCGTTTCACCGACCGCACCGGATGGCTGGTGATGACCCGGCGCAGGCGCGGAATAACAAACCAGAGCGCTCCCATGTTGGCCGGCTCTTCCTGCACCCAGATAATCTCCGTGGCGTCGGGAATAACGCTTCATCAGCTCGGCAATTTCCGTCTCCGGAAATGGATAGAGCTGATCGACGAAGACGATGGCGGTGTCGCCGTCCTTGCGGCGCTTGCGTTCGGTCACGCAACTCGTGGCCGATTTTGCCGCTGCAGAGCAGGACGCGCTTGGCGATCGGACACCTGCTCATCGGCGATGACCAGTTCGAAAACGCGCCGCGTTAAAGGCGGCCAGCGGGCTCAACGCCTCGCGGATTGCGCAGCATGCTTTTGGGGGTGAAGCACGACCAGCGGCTTGCGCCACGTGCGCAGGGCCTGGCGGCGCAGCAGGTGGAAGTATTGCGCCGCAGTTGATGGCTGGCAGACCTGCATGTTGTCGCGCGCGCAGAGTTGCAGATAGCGCTCGATGCGGGCGCTGGAGTGCTCCGGCCCCTGGCCCTCGTAGCCGTGCGGCAGCAGCATCACCAGGCCGGTGAGCAGGCCCCACTTTTCTTCTCCGGCGCTGATGAACTGGTCGATGATGATCTGCGCGCCATTGGCGAAATCGCCGAACTGCGCCTCCCACAAGACCAGCGCCTCCGGATAGTCGCGGCTGTAGCCGTATTCGAAACCGAGCACGGCGGCTTCGGAAAGCTCCGAGTTATAGATCTCGACCCGCGCCTGCTGCGGCGAGAGATGGCTAGAGGGCACGTATTCGTGCTCGTCCTCAATGTCGATCAGAAGCCGAGTGCCGATGATTGAAGGTGCCGCGCCGGCTATCCTGGCCGCTGAGCCGGATGGGCGTGCCCTCGATCGCCAGCGATGCCGAAGGCCAACGCCTCGGCCATGCCGTAGTCCGATGGGGCGCTTGCCGGTCGCCATTTCGCGGCGCTGCTCCAGCAGCTTTTTAACCTTGGGATGGATGTGGAAGTCGGCGCGGATATTGGGTGAGCAATTGCAGTCCCAGGCGGGCGATTTCGTCCGGCGTCGACGCGCGGTCTTCACTTCGAGGGCGGGCGGTAAGGACCGCCCTGGTAGGCGTCCCAATAGCTCGGGCAAGGTGTAAAGCAGCGGCTTTTTCTTCATCTGCTGCGCCTGCTTTTTGGCCTCCTGCATGCGCGCGCGCATCTCGTCTAGCTTGCGGCGCGGCATCGATGCCGATGCGGCGGGCGTAGATCTGTAGAGCGGCGGGTGCTCCTTGATTTTGCGATAGACGATCGGCTGAGTGATCGTCGGGTCGTCAACTTCGCTATGGCCGTGGCGGCGATAGCCGATGAGGTCGATGACCACGTCGGAGCCGAACCGGTAGCGATATTCCACCGCCAGCGCGCCGACCCGAACCACCGCGTCGGGATCTTCGGCGTTGACGTGGAAGATGGGAATCGGCAGCCGCTTCGCCATGTCGGAGGCAAAGCGCGTGGAGCCCGTACTCGGACGGGTTGGCGGTGAAACCGATCAGGTTGTTGACGATGATGTTGATGGTGCCGCCGACGGTGTAAGCCGCGCAGATAGCTCAGGTTGAGCGTCTCCGCCCAGATGCCCTGCCCGGCGAAGGCCGCATCGCCGTGCATGATGAGCGGAAGAAGTCTGTCTGCTTGCCGGCTTCGCCGTCGCGCACCTGATTGGCCCGCACCCGGCCCAGGCAAACCGGATCGACGGCTTCCAGGTGGCTCGGGTTGGAAACCAGGTGGATGCGAACCGGACGCCCGTTGATCTCGCGGACATTCGGTTGCGCCCTGGTGATACTTGACGTCGCCGCCGCCGAGGGTGCTGCGCGGGTCCACGTCTTCGAAGCCGGCGAAAATATCGGCCATCTGCCGCCCCACGGAATGGGCTACCACGTTGAGGCGTCCGCGATGGCTCATGGCCATCACGCACTCGTCGGCGCCGTGCTCGACGGCCGCTTGCAGGGTTTCCTCAAGCAACGGAATCAGCGCGGTCTCGCCTTCGAGCGAGAAACGCTTGGTGCCGATGTAAAGCGTCTGCAACATCTGCTCGAAGACGTCGGCCTGGACCAACTGCGCCAGGATGCGCTCGCGATCGACCGGCTCGGGTTCGGCTTCCATGCGCTGGCGCACCCAGTCGCGCCGCTCGGGGTCGGGCATGTGCATGAACTCGGCGCCGATGGTGCCGCAATAAATGCGCCGCGCCTCATCGACCGCCGGACCGCTGAGACGCAACTCAGGAGGTTCCTCGCCGACGTAATGTTCAAGGGGATCGAGCTGCGCCTGCACGTAACCCCAGCGGCGAAAGGCGTCGAAAACTTTCTCACGTTCTCTCTGGTCCGACTCCGAAGAAACGGTCTCGGCGGACGGCATGACGGGAGTTTGCAATGAAGTGCTCCTGTGGAACTTAGATGAAATTGAGAATCAGGCCGGAACTACCTCGCTCTGCAACCCACATCCGCCCCGGACAGATATGGGGCACCAAGACCCGGACGATATGGCCACCCACCAGATTAGGGTAGTCCGGCGGCGCGGCCGAAGGCAAACCGGGCAAACAGAGGCCCGTCCCCACATTTGCGCCCAACAGCAGGCGCAGATGTGGGCCACCAACGGTTTCGCCCTTGCCAGTGAATTGGATGCGGCGAGACTCCAGTTAGGCGCGGATGGTGGGCCACCGGTCCCTTAACCGAAAGTCCGAACGATCTCGGCAGTGAGCTTCTGCACCGCGCTGGAGTCGCCGGTCGAGGGCAGGAATATTTGGATCTCAACGCTCGTCTTTCCAGAATAGCCTGAAGCGTAGTGATCGATGGTCGCTGAAACGATGTATTTCATCGGATCACCCTCGGCAAGAAATGGGTTTGGCCGGTGCGGAGAAAGGGTAAATCCGGCGGAGCGAAGGATGGCCTGGGCTGTCTCAAAGGGGGTCCCGATTGGAATCTGCTTCAGGACCACATCGGTGATGATATTTCTGCCCTGGTTCTTGTTTTTTATGGCATGGGCCTCGGCAAGTTTTTCGTAGGCGCGATCGATTTCAGCCCGAAGTTCTTTTCCGCGCGCGGGGAGATCGGAGGCGGTGTCCGCATTTGCTTTGCCTTTCGTTTCGGTGGCCGTGGCAGCCGCACCACCCTGCGGCTCCGGAGTCTTCTGCGCCGTGACAACTAAAGCAACGCTGAAACAAACGAGAACAGTGAGAGTAATGAAGCGCCGGAAGTTCGCCATCGTCGTGCCCGCTCCTTTGAGACCGTCTCACTTGGCCGGCTGTTCAGAACACGCTTCGCAGCATACACCTTTCGGGGAACCGCTCCGGGGAAAATTTACGCTTCGATAGCGCCGGTGTAGAGCGCCATGCCGACCACCGCGTCCACGTTCATGCCATGCAGGAAGTTTAGGGTGTCATTCTGAGCGACCACCGGGAGCGAAGAATCCCGGCACCGCATTGGGCTGAAACGCCGCCGAAGGATTCCACCAAAACCCTAAAGCGGCGCAGGGTAGGACAGTTCACTGGGATGCTTCGCTCCGCTCAGCATGACATCCTAGGTTATGTCACGAATTCTTCATGAGCGCTTCGACCTGATTTATTTCTGCGCTAACTATCACGCCTTCAGCGCGCCGGTGTAGAGCGCCATGCCGACCACCGCGTCCACTCCCATGGCGTGCAACTGGTCGATCTCCTGCTGGCTGCGGATGCCTCCGGCGGCGATCAGCTTGCGCGTGGTGGCGGCGCGCAGGCGCTCGATGACATCCATCGGGATTCCCTTCATCAGCCCCTCGGTATCGATGTGGGTGTAAAGGTAGCCTCCGCAATAGGGCTCGGTATCGCGCATCATCTGTTCGGGGGTGAGATCGACTTCCAGCTTCCAGCCGTGGATGCTGACCTTGCCGCCGCGCGCATCGACGGCAACGATGAGGCGCTCCGGGGCGGCAGCGCGGGCGAACTGCCTCGCCGCTTCCAGATTGACCGCGCCGTCTTTCAACAGGGCTGAGCCGACGATCACCTTCTTGGCTCCGGCACCGAGCATGCGCTGCACGGCTTCGACCGAGCGTATCCCGCCGCCGACCTGGCACGGCAGGCGATTGCAGAACTCGGCCACGAGCGCTTCATTCGAGCCTTTGCCCATGGCCGCATCGAGATCGATGAGCTGGATCATGCGGGTAAGAGAGAAAGCGGTTGACCCAGTAATCGAAGTTGTCGAACTCCAGCGCCTTGCGGTCGCCTTGCACCAGTTGGACGATCTTGCCGCCCATCAGATCAATCGAGGGGATCAGCATGGAAGCCTCATAGGAATGCCATTCTCCTGCAACAGGCGCTTCAGCTCGCGCAGGTCGTGAGTGCCGAAGTGAAAGATGGAGGCGGCGAGCGCGGCATCGGCGCAGCCCGCCTTGAAGACATCGACGAAATGCTCGCCGTTGCCCGCGCCGCCGGAGGCGATGACCGGGATGGAAACCGCACGGGCGGCCGCCGCGGTCAGCGGGCAATCGAAGCCGATCTGGGTGCCGTCGCGATCCATGGAGGTGAGCAGGATTTCACCCGCTCCGCGACGCTCGACTTCGCGCGACCAATCCAGAACCTTGATGCCGGTCGGGGTGCGTCCGCCGGTAACGATAGACCTCGGCTTGCTCGACCGGAGTCTGCGCCGCGCTTGGCATCGATGGCGACCACCACGGCCTGCGAGCCGAAGCGCTCGGCGACTTCGGTGATCAGCTCGGGAGTGCGTGACCGCCGCCGAGTTCATGGTGATCTTGTCGGCCCCGGCTTCGAACAGCGCCGAGGCATCGGCCAGCGTGCGCACGCCGCCGCCGACGGTGAACGGGACGAACAATTCGCGCGCGGCGCGCCGCACCGCATCGATCAGGATGGGACGCGATTCGTGGGTTGCGGTAATGTCGAGCAGCACGACTTCGTCGGCGCCGCTTTCGGCGTGGCGCCGCGCCAGTTCCGCCGGATCGCCGGCATCGCGCAGATCGAGGAACTGCACGCCTTTGACCACGCGGCCGTTGGTCACGTCAAGACAGGCAATGATGCGTTTGGTCAGCATGGAACCTCGCAAAAATTCTTCAGGATGCGCAGGCCCGCGTCACCTGATTTTTCCGGGATGAAACTGCACGCCGAAAATGTTGCCGCGCTCCACCACCGAGCCGAACTCCTCGCCGTAAGTCGTGGTCGCAATCACGCCATCCACCACGGGCGCGCGATAGGAGTGGGTGAAGTAGACAAAGGCTTCGTCGGCGACGCCCTTCAGCAGCCGCGAATCGCGCGGTACGCCGCAGACTGTTCCAGCCCACGTGCGGCACCTTGAGATCGGTGTGAAAGCGGTCGCAGCAGCCGCGGAAGCAGCCGAGGCCGCTCACTCCCGGCGCTTCCGTCGAGCCCTCGAACATCCATTGCAGCCCCACGCAAATGCCCATGAAAGGCGTGCCGCGGGCAATCGCTTCCTCAATCGCCGGACGCATGCCCGACTGGTTCAGCCGGCGAGTGGCGCTGAAGTGTCCGACGCCGGGCAAGAGAATGCGCTCGGCCTTGCGGATGACGTCCGCGTCTTCGGTCATGAGCGCTTCGTAGCCAAGCTGGCGAACCGCCTTCTGCACCGAACCGATGTTGCCGGCCTTGTAGTCGATAATGGTGATGATCACTTTGCTCTCCCCTGCGAGTGTGCTGTTCCGTAAATCCGCTTGCATGTTCGGGATGTCATCCTGAGCGCAGCGAAGGATCCCCGGCGACTGTCCCATCCCGCGCCGCTCAGGGTTTATTCATTGAATCCTTCAACCGCCTTTCAGCCCCGAGCAGTAATGGGATTCTTCGTTCGCTGCGCTCCCTCAGAATGACACGTTAAAGGGACCTCCTGGGACAGGACAGTTGATTCGTGTTCCTTCACAACAATCCCTTGGTGCTGGGAAGCATCTTGGCCAGGCGCTTATCGCGCGAGCAGGCCACGCGCAAGGCACGGGCAAAGGCCTTGAACAACGCCTCGATCTTGTGGTGATTCGAGCGCCCGTAGAGCACCTTGAGATGGACGTTGGCGCGGGCTCCGCGGGCGAAGCCCTCGAAGAAGTCGAAGACCAGTTCCGATTGCAGATCGCCCACGTACCTGACGTTGACTTTGGGCTCGACCACCGTCGCAGTGCGCCCGCCGAAATCGACGGCGGCCACGCCCAGGGTTTCATCCATCGGCATCAGGAAGTATCCGGCGCGCAGGATTCCCTTCTTGTCGCCGAGGGCGCGCTCGAAGGCTTCGCCGAGGGCTATGCCGACGTCTTCGACCGTGTGGTGCTGATCGACATCGAGATCGCCCTTGCAGGAGAGCTCGAGATCGAAGCCGCCGTGGCGGGCAAACAGCTCCAGCATGTGATCGAAAAAGCGAATGCCGGTCGCGACCTTGTAGGCGCCGTGGCCGTCTATCTTCAGCAGCAGGCGGATGTCGGTTTCGTTGGTCTTGCGCTCCAGCAGGGCGCGTCGAGAACGCTTTGCCGAAGCGCGGCTGGCGGTTGCAGGGGGCGAGTTTTTCTGCCGGGGGCTCGCGTTTTTCATCGCCGCACCTCCGCCTCGGCGAGGCTCATTCGCGGCTGCGGCCTGAAGCCGATGGTCTCGAAGGCTTCGCTCAGCTCGCGCAGCAGGCGGTCGGTCTGCGGGCGCGTACCCACGGTGATGCGGACGCATCCGGCGCAGCCCGGATCGCGGTTGCGGTCGCGCACCAGAATGCCGCGGCGCCGCATCTCCTCCACCAGCGGCTTGCGGTAGTCGCCGAAATAGGCGAGCACGAAGTTGGCGCGACTCGGCCAGAAAGGAATGCCGCGCTCGCCATAGAACTGCTCGAGCCGCGCCCTGCCCTCGCGCACCTGGCTGACGTAGCCGGTGATAAACTCGCGGTCGGTGAGCGCCTCGGTCAGGCACGCCAGCGCCACGCCATTAACGTTGTAAGGCGAGCCCACGCGCCGCACCATCTTCATCTGCGCCGCATCGCCAATCAGCACGCCGACGCGGAAGCCGGCGAGTCCGAAGGCCTTGGAAAAAGTTCGCGCGATGAACAGATTGGGCACCGCGCCCACCTGGTCGATGAGGGTCTCGCCGTGAAAATCCCAGTAAGCTTCATCGACCAGCAGCGCCGCCCGGGGAGCGGCGGCGGCGATGGCCAGCAGATCTTCGCGCGCGGCCACCTTGCCGGTCGGATTGTTGGGCGTGGCCAAGGTAATCAACTTGGTGGCCGGAGTGATGGCCCGCAACACCTTTTGCGCGGGAAAGGCGAAGTCATCCCCGGCCTGCACGTTGACGACTTTCGCGCCCGTAGCCAAGGCATAAATCTCGTACAGCGAAAACGTCGGCACCACGATGAGCGTCTCATCGCCCGGCTCGAGGTAGGTTTCGCAGAGCAGATGAATGGCTTCATCGACGCCGTTGGTAAGCAGCAGCCGGTCGAGCGCGACGCCAAGGTAGCCGGCCACCGCCAGCTCGCCCACCTCGCGCTCCGGATACTTGTTGAGCACTTCTGTGGAAATGGAGGCCAGCACCCGCAGGACGCGCGGCGAGCATCCACCGACGTTCTCGTTGAAATCGAGGCGCAAGCCTTCGCGCCGTCCCAGCGGCGGGTGATATTCCTTCAAGTTCTCGACAACCGCACGTGCCTTCAGCATTGCGTTATATCCTCGCTTGGACGGATGCGGCAGGTTCGCACCCGGTTCGTATTTCGCATTCGCGTTACGGAAACTCTGAACAAAGTCTTGTTAGAAAACCGAGGTCCCTCAGGGGCTAAAGCCCCATTGGGGTTTGCTGTTCTTACGTACGAGCTGAAGCCCGTACCCTTCAAAACCCTTCACTCGTTCAGAGTTTCCTTAAGGTGTTCATTTCATCCTCACCCGGACGGACTCGGCGTGCGCCTTCAGGCCTTCCGCCTGGGCCAGCAACGACACCGCCGGGCCGATCCGTTTCAACCCCGATTTCGACACCTGCTGCAGGCTGATGATCTTGACGTAATCCAATACGCTCAAGCCGCCGCGATAACGCGCCACCCCGCCGGTGGGCAGCACATGATTCGGCCCGGAGGCATAGTCTCCGAGCGATTGCGGCGAGTACTCGCCGACGAATACCGAACCGGCGTTGACGGCCCGGTGCGCGTTCGCCGTATCGACGCTCAGGTGCTCGGCGCCGATGGCATTGATCCAGGCGAAAGCCTCATCGACGGAGCGAGCGACCAGCGCCACCCCATTTTCGCCGAGCGATTTCAGCGCGGTCGGATTGTCCGCTGCCATCGCCATGACGGCATTGGCAACCTCCTGGGCGAGGCGGGGGTTGGTGGTGACGAAAATCGGCAGCGTCTCGGGATCGTGCTCCGCCTGCGCCACCAGATCGGAGGCGAAAAACTCGGCTTTGCCGTAGTCGGCGAAGACGATGGCCTCGGTGGGACCGGCCAGCATATCGATTGAGCAGTCGAAGGCCACCATCTTTTTGGCCGCGGTCACATAGTTGTTGCCGGGGCCGACGATTTTGACGACGCGCGGCACGGAACCGGTGCCATAGGCAAAGGCGGCCACCGCCTGCGCGCCGCCGATGCGATAGAAGCACTCGACGCCGAGAATGGCTGCCGCCGCCAGCGTCTCGGGCGCGGGCCGCGGAGACGCCACCTGAATGCACTGGACCCCCGCAACCTGCGCGGGAATCACCGTCATCAGCACCGACGAGGGCAAGGGATAGCGTCCGCCGGGAACGTAGCAGCCGACGGATGCGAGCGGTTCCACCCGCTGACCCACGCGGATGCCCGCTTCCATGGTGCGCACCCACGATGCCGGCATCTGCCACTCGGCAAAGCGGCGGATGTTGCGCGCGGCCCGCTCGATGGCGGCGGTGAACTCCGGCGAGACTTGGCGCCGTGCCGCTTCCAGCTCGCGGCGGCTGACCGCGAGCGCTTGCTTTTCGCCGAGGCCGTCCAGCTCGCAAGCGTACTTTCGCAGGGCTTCATCGCCCTTGGCGCGCACCTCGCGGATGATTCGCGCCACCGTTTTCTCTACCTTCGGTGCTACAACCGAGCCGCGCGAGACGAGCCTTCCGGTCACGTAGCTGGCGGCTTCGCCGCCTTCGAGCACGCGCATCAGAGCACCACCTTGTTGAGCGGATATTCGACAATACCGGTGGCGTTGGCGGCCTTAAGCTTGGGAATGACTGTCGCGCACCAGGCTCTCTTCGAGAATGGTGTTGACCGCTACCCAGCACTCATCGCTCAAGGGAGAAATGGTCGGGCTGTTCAGGGCCGGCAGAACCTTCAGCACGCCCGGCAAGTCCTTTCTCTGAACGTTGAGCATCAGCCCGACCTGTCCCTGGGCGGCGATCGCGCCTTGCAGCAGCATGGCGATATTCTCGATCTTCTGCCGCTTCCACGGATCGGCCCAGGACTTAACATTGGCGATGAGTTGGGTATTCGACTCCAGCACGGTGTCGATAATGCGCAGCCGGTTGGCTTTCAGCGAGCTGCCGGTCTCGGTGACTTCGACGATGGCATCGGCCAGCATCGGCGGCTTGACTTCGGTTGCGCCCCAGGAAAAGTCTACCTGCACGGGAACGTTCTTGGCGGCGAAGTAGCGCTTGGTCACGTCCACCAGCTCGGTGGCGATGGTCATGCCGGCCAGGTCTTCGGCGCGCATGTACGGCGAATCCTCGGGCACGGCCAGCACCCAGCGCACCTTGCCGCGGCTCTGCTTGGCATAGATCAAGTCAATCACGGTTTCGACGGTCAAGCCGCTCTCGATGACCCAGTCCAGCCCGGTAAGTCCGGCATCGAGCGCGCCGTGCTCGACGTAGCGGGCCATTTCCTGGGCGCGAATCAGCATGCATTCCAATTCGGGGTCATCGGTGGTGGGGAAATAGGAGCGGCCGTTGGCGTAGATTTTGAAGCCGGCGGCGGCAAACAGCGTGATCGTCGCATCCTGCAGGCTGCCTTTGGGAATTCCGAGACGAATTTTCATTTGCGCACCTCCGGCGCTTCAGCAGACATTTGCAATGTCATCGGCTTGGTAAAGCACGAGCGGGTGCCTTCGTGGCAGACCAGGCCATCACCTTCCACTCGCACCCGGCAGAGCACGGTGTCGCGATCGCAATCGGTCGAAGCCGCAACCAGCCGCAGCCGGTTGCCGGAAGTCTCGCCCTTGGTCCAGAGCTGATGGCGCGTCCGGCTGTAGAAAGTGACGTAGCCGCCGCGCAGCGTCTTTTCGAGCGCTTCGCGGTTCATGAAGCCCACCATAAGGACTTCGCCGTTGTCGGCGTCCTGCACTACGGCCGGCGCCAGGCCCTGCATCTTTTCGAAATCGATGGTTTCCATTCTCACCTCAACTTTATCTTTTTCCTTGCGGTCCGGCCTGCGATCCCGGCGGGCGCAACAAAAAGCCCGCTGAGCTTGATCGCATCAGCGGGCCAGAAACCTTTAGGACTTGCTTCGACCTATCCGCGCATCCCCGCCGACACGATCATCTCGTGGTGATGATGGTGGCGATGATGGTGAAACAAAGTCATCTCACCTTCGATAGTAAAAGCAGCCTCCCGGGATGTCAACCCGGTTTTTTTTATCGCGTCTCCTGCAACACGCGTCCGGGTTGCTGCGACTTGGAGGCGTAAGCGTCCAGCACCTCCAGGAACTTGGCGAGCCAAGCCGGATGCGCGGGCCAGGCCGGAGCGGTTACCAGTTGCCCGTTGACCACCGCCTCGGTCATGGCTACCGGCACATAGATTCCGCCGCAGCTACCGACCTCGGGCGCGCAGGCCGGATAGGCGCTCACCTTCTTGCCTTTGAGCACGTTGGCCGCGGCCAGCAACTGCGCCGCGTGGCAAATAGCGGCGATCGGCTTCTGCTGCTCGTCGAAGTGACGGACCATGTCGATCACCTTCGGATTCAAGCGCAGATACTCCGGCGCGCGTCCGCCCGGCAGCACCAGCCCGTCATAGCTCGCCGGATCGATCTCGGCGAAGGTAGCGTTCAGGGTGAAGTTGTGTCCTCTTTTTTCGCTGTAAGTCTGGTCGCCTTCGAAGTCATGGATGGCGGTGCGAACGAATTCGCCCGACTTTTTGTCGGGACAGACCGCGTCCACCGTGTGCCCGGCCATCTGCAGCGCCTGGAAAGGGACCATTACCTCGTAATCTTCCACGTAGTCGCCTACGATCATCAGCAGCTTTTGTTGTTTCATCTTGCATCTCTCCGCAAAATCAAGGATTGATTAAATTCCCTCGGGGCCAAAGCCTGCACCCTACTTGGCTGTTTGCGGCTCGGCTGAAGCCGAGCCCCTTCAAAACCGCGAAACACATTTGCGACGAACTTCTGATCCAGGACACTCGTTCCGCGCGCCGTGGGTGACACGGTTCCCTAGTTCGATGATAAAAATAACATTATCGACTCCCGAATGCAGTGAAGGCGGCTGATGAAAATATGGTGAATGCGGCGATGAAAAAGGCGGCGCCGAAGCCGAGACCGGTGATTCGGATTGGCCGCGATGACCGGCTGTTTGTGCTCACCGGAGCGGGCGTCAGCGCGGAAAGCGGCCTGGCGACCTTCCGCGGCGCCGGCGGGCTCTGGCACGGCCATCGCGTCGAAGACGTTGCTTCTCCCGAAGCCTGGGAGCGCGATCCCGAGCTGGTTTGGAAGTTTTACTCCATGCGGCGCCAGCGCGGCCTGGAGGTCCAGCCGAATCCGGCGCACCTGGCGCTGGCCGAGCTGGAGCGCAAGTTGGAGCGAACGTTTTTTCCTGTGCACGCAAAATGTCGACCACCTGCACGAGCGTGCCGGTTCCAGGCGCCTGTTGCATATGCACGGCGAACTGTTCCAGTCGCGCTGCGAGGGTTGCGACCGCGCTGCCTTCGACGACGATAAGTTGTATGAGAGTCTGGCGGACATTCCGCGATGCCGCTGCGGGGCGCGCATCCGGCCGAATATCGTCTGGTTCGGCGAGCCCATTCTCGGTCTGCCGCGCATCGCGAGAGAGTTGGAGCGATGCACGGTTCTGCTGGCGGTTGGCACCTCTGGGCTAGTGCAACCCGCAGCCAGCTTTGTACACTGGGCCGGCTCGCCGGAGGGACCGGGAATTCGGACCTACTACGTCGGACCGGAGAAGCCGGCCAACGCCGAGGCTTTTACCGACATCTTCCTGGGGAAAGCGGGTGAATTGCTGCCTGGCCTTTTCAAGCTTGAGAATTCCTGGATCGCCCGAAAAAAACGTTCTAGGTGATTTTTTTCCATTGTTTCCTGTTGACCGATGAAATGCGAAAAGTACAATTGGAGTTTCTGATAGGGATTTCCTTGTCAGAAAGCACGAGCGGTTTTTTGCACCGCGGAGGCCATGAATGCACGCTTATTTGTGCGGGGCCGTCGAGTATTCTCCCGACCAGGGAAGAAGCTGGCGGGCCGCGATTACTCCATTTTTGCAGTCACTCGGACACCACGTCTACGACCCTCAACTTGATGACCGCAAGAGTCTGACCGACCTCGAGCGGCGCGAGTTTCGCAACTGGAAGGCGGAAAATACACCCAGATTCCAGAAGGTCATGCGCAAGATCATGGACTTCGACCTGCAACGGCTGGAAACACGCTGCGATTACGTGGTTGCCTACTGGGACGAGTACGCCTCCCATGGCGGCGGCACCCAGGGCGAACTCACGTTGGCCTACCGTCGCGCCTGTCCCATTTACCTGGTTACGAATATGCCGGTCGATCAGGTCAGCAGTTGGATTCTCGGCTGCGCCAGCGAGGTGTTCGGCGATTTCGAACAACTGAAAGGCTTTCTTGGCAAGAAGTTCGCTTCCGTGCCGAAACCGGAGCTCTCCGGAACTGGAGCCCGTGGACACGCCGTAAACAACCTGCACGAATCTCCGGACGAACCCCAACCGCGAATCCCGCCGCCGGTTGGGGTTAACCCCTGAACTTCACTGCATATCGGTGTTCGCCCTGAAACTGTCAGCGTTGGCTGGCGCTGGCTTCGAATTCGGCCAGCGATTGTTCCAAGCGCCACTGCTGGCGGGCCTTTTCGCTTCCCGCCAGGAATTTCTGGCAGGCGGTTGCGGATGGATGCACGGCCGGCTTCTCATTGGCGCACTCTCTTACCAGGGTAAATTTGTGGGCATCGCCCCACAGGCTCTGCCCGGGAAGAAATGCATGTTCCATCCCGGTGCGCACCATCTTCTTCAGGCACGCGTAGTTCAGGCCCTGGTCTTCGACCGCGCGCTGAAACTCGCGGGTGATCTCCGAGCGCGCGACCCCTTCGTCGTCGGTCGAGAGCGCGACCGGCACGCCCGCCTTCAGGTAATCCGCCAGCGGATGCTGCCGGCCCTTGACGCCCAGAATCATATAATTGCTGGTCAAATTGATCTCGACCATGACGTTCAGGCGCGCCATCTCCTCGAGCAACTCGTGTGGGTCCTGTTCGTACATAACATCGACGCCATGGCCGATTCTCTCCGCGTGCCCGATCTCAACCGATTCACGGATGTGGAAACGCAGAGCTTCGGGAGGAACCATCCCCGGCGCCAGCTCTCCCGCATGCAGGGTGACGTGGATGTTGGGATACAGCTCCTTGAGGAAACTCAGAATACGCATGTGCAACTGGAAATCGCGCATCGGCACCAGCCAGTCTTCCGGCTGCACCATGTTGACGGCCACCATGCGGGAATCCTGCCGCGCCAACTCGAAGGCCAGCAACATCTGCGAGAACATCTGGGTCGGGGAAACCGCCCGCAGTGCCGGGTAGATGTAACGCACCGTTACCTCGCAACCCGGACGCATCAGCGCCTTGTTGCGGTCGCCGCAATTAAGAATCCTGTCCTCTCTCGGCCTCCCAGGCGTCGAGGTTGCGCCGCGATTCGGCCACCAGTTCGCTCATCCCCGAGGCCAGCAGTTTGTCGCGCATGTGGCCGAAGTTCTCGTCCCACTGAATTTTCGCCGCCAGGGCGATGGCTTTGTTGCCGTCGGGAGCAGCCATCAGTCTCCAGGTATTGCACCTTTCCATCGGCGGCGCGGGCGACAACTTCAGCCAGGATCTGCCCGGTATGGCCGTGGGTAGCCTCTTCGAAGCGGGCAAAGGCGTCGAAAAAATGATCGTGCCCGGATTCGGCCAGGCGGTTCCAATTCGCATCGACCAGGCGTCGATCATCTGGCGATAGAGCACGGGATCGGTCAGCGAGCGCGCGGCATCGACCTGCCCGTCCTTGCAGGGCGGCTGCATCAACGTCATGGTCCGCACTTCCAGACAGAGATGCGACTCCGCCGCGAAACGCGCATAGGTCTCGGCATAGACCGCGCCGGTAAGGTGATTGTGCAGATCCGTCCCTTTTGGCATCTGCTTCAGGAAGGCATAGAGAGTCGGTCCGTTGGACTTTATCGTGTCCATCAGATGCTCGGTCTTCTGCTCGGGAGTTTCCGCCGCGGCGGGCCTTGCCGCTGGGCGGTTCCCGTCGCCGTGGCCGGCCTGGCGGGAGCGTGGCTGAATGCCTGGCTGCTGGCCGAGCCCGGCTGAGTGAAAACGATCTGCAGCCAGAATAGAAGCGCGACACCCAGGCGCCACGCAAAGCGCATCTGCTGGTCCTCCAAAGGTGAATGGCTAACAAGCCATCATAAAGGAGAGAGTCGCCGAGACAAAGCACCGAAGTCACAAACGACATGGCAAATTTCTCGTGACAGCCGGAACTTCGGGCCGCCAGCCCGCTCGCCGACGGCAAAATCGCGGAATCAGGAGGCTTGTCGCACTTTAGTGGCGTCGAGACGCGGATCAAAGAAAGTCCTCATCTTGCGCGCCTTGAAGATTTGCCGGAATGCGTCTGCTATCATCGGTTTTCCGACTTCCGGAAAGCTTTAGCGTTTGGAGCCGATCAGCCAAGTGTGCGACCTCAAAATCCTTATTTCTCGTGACGAGATAGCCAAGCGGGTGGCGCAGCTTGGCGAAAAAATCACTCGCGACTTCGCCGGCGAGCAAGTAGTGCTCATCGGGGTGCTGAAGGGCGCCGCGATTTTCCTCAGCGACCTTGCGCGCTGATCCGGCTCGACGCCAGCTTCGACTTCATCTCCGTTGCCAGTTACGGAAATGAAAAACAAAACAGCGGCCAGGTGAAGACTTCTGAAAGATGTCGATCAATCGATGGAGGCAAGAACATTATCCTCGTCGAAGACATCCTCGACACCGGATCGACGCTCTCCTATCTGCGACGGCTCCTGCTGGCGAAGCGCCCCAAGACGCTGCACATTGCCGCGCTATTGGATAAAGTATCTCGCCGCACTGCAACCCATCAAGGCGGATTATGTCGGCTTTGAGATTCCCGACGAATTCGTCGTCGGCTACGGACATGGACTGCGCGGAGAAATACCGCAACCTTCCCGATATTTTCGTGCCTGAGTGCCTCATGACGGTCTGCCATAATCCATTGCCGATTCTTGGGTTTGAAAAACCATCGCGTACAGGTTTACTCTGAAACCGCTATTAAAATTCGAAGAGTCATGGCTCAATCCGGCCTTGTATCACCCAGAGGCATTCTGCTCCGCCAGGGTTTCCGGACTGGAAGAACGCGGCCAGGCTCATCGATCACACGCTGCTCAAGCCTGATGCAACCCGGGGACAAATCGAGAGGCTGTCGCAGTGAAGCCGTGTTTACGGATTCCATTCGGTCACGGTGAACCCCGGCAATGTGGCTTTGGCGGTTTCGCAGGTACGCGGCTCCAGCGTTTTGGTGGGCACGGTGATCGGATTCCCGCTGGGAGCAACCACCACTACGGCGAAGTTGGCCGAGGCCGCCGATACTCTCAAACTGGGAGCGCGGGAACTCGACATGGTCATCAATATTGGCGCTCTCAAGTCGGGCGAGCGTGACCTGGTGGAATCGGAAATTCGCGCGCTGGGCGAGCTTGGCGCGCCGATCCGGGGCGTTGCTCAAGGTGATTCTTGAAACCGCGCTGTTGGGCACGGAAGAGAAGATTCTCGCCTGCCAGCTTTGCCTGCGCGCGCAAGGCCGACTTTGTCAAGACCTCAACCGGTTTTTCCTCCGCCGGAGCGACCGTCGCCGACGTGGCCCTGCTGCGCGGCGTGGTCGGCCACGAGATGGGCGTGAAAGCCGCCGGCGGAATTCGCACCGCCTCCGACCTGGCGGCCATGGTCGATGCCGGAGCCAACCGCATCGGCACCAGCGCCAGCGTCTCCATCGTGCAGTCGCTGGGCGCCCCGGCCGAGTTAGTACGTCGCGAGCAATGCCTGCGAAACACTCATCAGGCAGCCCGCGCAGCTATAATGCGATCAACCTGCTTAATCTGCTTCCCTTCCCTCGGGCTGTGATTTACAAAGTGATCGGAGGCTCGCACAGGGAACGCCATGGGACGGCTTACGGGTGTGATCGGCATCGTGGTGCTGCTCGGCTTGGCGTACGGGTTTTCCAGCAATCGCCGGGCGATCAGGCCAAGGACCGTCATTGCCGGACTCGGGCTGCAAGTCCTGTTCGCTTTCCTGGTGCTCAAGTTCGAATACGGCCGGCGCGCGCTGACGGTGGCGGGAGAGGCCGTCAACCGTTTGCTCGGTTATTCTTTTGCCGGCTCGCAATTCGTCTTCGGCGAGCTCGGCCTCAAGCACTCGAAATACGGCTTCGATTTCGCCTTCCAGGTCTTGCCGACCATCATCTTCATCGCCGCATTCTTCGCCATTCTCTACCATTACGGGGTGATGCAATTCATCATCCGCATCGCGGCTCGCATCATGACCCGGCTGATGGGCGCCAGCGGCGTGGAGTCGCTGAATGTCGCGGCCAGCATCTTCATGGGACAAACCGAAGCGCCGCTGACGATTCGCCCGTTTCTGCCCAGCGTGACGCAATCGGAGCTGATGGTCGATCATGACCGCCGGCATGGCGCACGTCTCGGGCGGCATCATGGGAGCCTATATTCTCAGCGGAGTCGAGGCCAAACATCTGCTCACGGCGGTCATTATGACCGCGCCCGGAACCATCCTGCTGGCGAAAATGATGGTGCCTGAGACCGAAAGCCCGCAAACTCAAGGCGCGGTGGATGCCGTCAGCCGGCAAGAAGAAAAGCATGAGAACGTGCTGGCAGCGGCGGCGAAAGGCACCAGCGACGGCCTGGGCCTGGCGCTGAATGTGGCCGCCATGCTCATCTCTTTTCTGGCCATCATCGCGCTGCTCAATGGCATTCTGGGCGGCGCGCATAACTGGCTGGCGGCGCATAGCTTCCCGTGGTTCCCGGCGAAACTGGAGACAATTTTCGGCTGGATCTTCGCGCCGGTGGCGTTCCTCATCGGCATTCCGGCGCGCGATTGTTTCGCCATCGGCAACCTGCTGGGCACGCGCATGGTGCTGAACGAACTGGTGGCCTTCACCATGCTCGGCGCGCAAAAGGCGGCGCTCGATCCGCGCTCGTTCACCATCGCCACCTTCGCCCTCTGCGGATTCGCCAACATCAGCTCCATTGGCATCCAGATTGGCGGTCTCGGCGCGCTGGCCCCGAACCGCCGCGGAGACTTGGCGCGCCTCGGCTTCCGCGCCATGATCTGCGGCACCATGGCGAATCTGATGTCGGCTTGCATCGCGGGGATTTTCTTATGAACCATGAGGCTATGAGCACGGCGGCCGCGCCTGAACCCGATGAGTTCACCTGCGCCGGGCAGGCGGCGCAGTTTATTCTTGCCACGCTCGCGCAGAACCCGGCGCTTGGGATTCCGCGCATTGCCGTCGTTCTCGGCTCCGGCCTGGGAGATTTTGCCGGCAACTTGCAATCCGTGGTCGCAATCGCTTACGAGCAGATTCCGTTCTTTCCGCGCTCGACGGCCATCGGACACGCCGGCCGGCTGGTCATCGGCAAACTCGGCGAGGTGACGGTCGCGGTCATGCAGGGCCGGGTTCATCAATACGAAGGCTACACGGCGAAGCAGGCGGCGTTCCCGGTTCGTGTTTTCGGACGGCTTGGCGTGCGGACGCTGGTGTTGACCAACGCCGCCGGCGGCATCAACCCGCAATACGAAGAGGGAGCGCTGGTGCTGATCAGCGATCACATCAACCTGCAAGCCGCCAATCCCCTCAGCGGTCCCAATGACGAGCGCTTCGGTCCGCGCTTCCCGGATATGACCGAGGCCTACTCTCGCGTCTACCGGCAGATCGCATGCGAAGCCGGGCGCAAGCAGGGCATGGAACTCCACGAAGGCATTTACGCCGCGCTGGCCGGGCCGAGCTACGAGACCCCCGCGGAGATTCGCTACCTGCGCACGATTGGGGCCGACCTGGTGGGCATGTCAACCGTACCGGAGGTGATTGTCGCGCGCCACATGGGAATCGGAGTACTGGCGATCTCGTGCGTCACCAACATGGCCGCCGGACTCGCACCCCAACAATCCAACCACGCGCCGCGCGCGATCAACCACGAAGAGGTGCTGGAGACCGGACGGCGGGTGCGCGGCAAATTGCTGGCGCTGCTGGGGGCGGTGATCCCCGCGATCGAGGAATCTTTCAACCCCAACAAGCCAACGGCGGGCTTGCCGGGGACCCCGGGTTCAAAGTAGGCGACGATGAAGCCATACCTGATCGGCATCGCCGGACCGTCGTGCGCCGGCAAGAGCTACTTGAGCACGCATCTGGCGCGGCATTTGCGGGCCGCCACGCTGAACCTGGACTCGTACTACTGCGATCTCGAACACCTCAGCCTGGAGCAGCGGGCGAGATTCAACTTCGACGCCCCCGAGGCGCTCGATTCCGGCTTGCTCATCGAACACGTGCGCCGGCTTAGCCGCGGCGAGGTCATCGCAAGGCCCGTCTACGATTTCAAAACCCACGCGCGCACCGGGCAGACGGAAGCGCTGGAACCGCGCGAGTTCATCGTCGTCGAGGGCCTGTTCGCACTCTACTGGGAAGAGCTTCGCCGGGTGCAGCAGACCAAGGTCTTTGTCGATTTGGGCGAGGAGATATGCCTGGCGCGCCGCATCGAGCGCGACGTGCGCGAGCGCGGGCGCACGCGGGAGAGCGTGCTCGAACAGTTCTCCACCACGGTGCGGCCCATGGCGCAGCGCTATGTGCATCCCACGCGCCAGTACGCGGACGTGGTGCTTACCGGCGACGGCGAAATCAGTGATGGGATAGAGCGGGTGTTGACGCACATCAGAAAGGGGCGCATGCGTTGAAGTGCGTATGGATTTGGTGTATCTGAAGTGTCATCCCGAGCGGAGCGAGGGATGTGCTTTTGCCTTGCCCATAACAGCAGATCCTTCGGCTCCTCTTCGCTCCGCCTCAGGATGACACCTCCACAAGGCTCCCTTACACCTAAGGTTAACGTGCTCTAGCAATGTTCCCAGGTCAGCGCCGAGCAACGCGGCGCGGGACCTGGGGCACCCGGTTGACCTGTTTACGACGGTAATCTAGAACCACCTGTGGATTTGGCGTAGAGTTTACGTGTGGTGCGTGATATAGGAATGCAAGAACGCTGGATAAAGTACACGATGAAATTCGGCCTTTTGCTCTTATTATGGGCAACGTGCGCACTCGGCCAATCGCTCATTCCAAATTATGAGCCGGAGCAATTGGCAAAGCATTTGAAAGATTTGCAGACGAAAGAGGAGAACTGCAAGCATACTGGCGATAACTGCGAATATTTTGAACAGGATGAGCTAATTCGCAAGGAAATCCATACCTCGCTTGAGGTGAAAGGTTGCTCGGAAATCTCCGCAACTCATGCCCGACTGGACGGCTTACATGACGCGGGTTTTGTGCGAATGCAGTGCGGGTGGGATTTAAATCTGGTGTTCACGCAGCAAACGGCGGTTGGTTGGCGGTTCCTGCAAACTGTCATTGTTCCGAACCACTATTGGAGAGCAAGCGTAAGTTTCGCCTCGGTTACAGGCAACGCATCTCAGCAGGTGCTCGTGCACAAAGCGCAACAGGGTTCTGGCACGGGAGCAAACCAGCAGAACTTCATTGTGTATCAGCTCAGAGATGGAAAGCTGCGTCCCGTGCTTGATGTTGTTGAGTCTGCGTATTTGGGCGCACCTTGGACAAAGTACGCGGTCTCACAAGAAAGTCGATTTGTCTTTGAGCCGCCGATCCAAGGGCAAACACAAGGGCTAAATACGCCTCCGATTTTCACCGAGACTCAAGTACTCGAATTTTCAGGAATGAAGGTTGAGTTAAAACGAGAACACGCATGGTCGGATGAACAGCATACGTTTATTGCCTCACAATGGTTTTCGGCACGTCGCCTAATGCCGCCGAAGAAGAGGAGTTCCGGCAACAGGCCGTAACTGTCGAAAATCGCGCCTTGCCTCCCTTCACACCGGCAATTCTTCCTGTTGCCAGGGCGAGCGCTCGGCGGGCTTGGGCTCGGAGCAAAGTTCGAGGACGAGTTTCTCCAGCACCAGGCGCTTGCTGGGAGGGCTGGAGCGCAGGGCGAGGTCGGCGCGCGCGATTAGCCGGATGGCCCGCGTGAGGTCGCGGCGCGATTTGTAACGGCGCGCCTGGCGAACGATGTCGTCGGCCGCGAACGGCGGCACGCGGAAGCCTTGCCACAGCACCTGCCACAGGGCGCGCGCGTCGCGCACGTTGTGTTCGCTGATGACCAGCATCTGGCGGAAGGTTTTGGCCAGCATGTAGAGGTGGCCGATGGCCGCCTCGTCGCCGTCGCCGGTGGTGAGAATCGCGTCCAGGATGGCGAGCGCGCGGGGGCGATCTTTCGCCGAGATCGCGTCGGTCAGCTCATAGAGCGTGCGCTGCTTGGCGGCCAGCACCATGGTCTCGACGTCGCCGAGGGTGATGCGTTTTTTGTCGCCGGCATAGAGGATGAGTTTTTCCAGTTCGCCGGAGATCATCATCATGTCGCCGCCGAGCGCATCCACCAGTTCGCGGGCCGCGTCAGCGTCGATCTTCACTCCCCGGCCGTCGGCGGTATCGGCGATCCAGCGCGCCGCCTCGCGTTCATCGACGCGGGCCAGCTCCACCACCGTGCAGAACTCGCCCAGCGTTTCTCGAATGCGCTGGTAGCGATCTTTATCGGTCAGCTCCATGCGCCGCACGTCGGCGGGAATGCCGATGTGGTCGGCGATAAACAGGATCAGCGCGTCCGGATTCGGAGAGGCAAAATAATGCCGCAACGCCTCGAACTCGGCTTCGTGCTTGCCGCGCCCGTAGAGCGCCTTGACGCCGCGCACGAAAAATACCTGGAATGGCGCCATCAGCGAAGGCGTCCGCGCCTGGTCCAGAATTTCCTGCAGCGGAGTTTGCTCCAGGTCAAGATCGTGCAAAGCGAAGTCGCGGAGTTCAACCGGGAGCAGATGTTCGAGCACCGCCTCGCGGCACTTGCGGCGCAGGAAGGCTTCGTCGCCGGCAAGCACGTATCCGGACTTCAGCCGGCGTTCGCTGACCTCGGCGACGAAGCGCTCAACCGCGGCGAAGGTCTTCAAAAGGCCTCCAGGACGTTGCTCACCAGGGTGCGCGCGAAGTCGTTAGAGAGGCGGTCAAAGGCGGGGTCTTGCTCCTCGAAGAAGCTGGAAACCTGCTCGGAGGACTGATACTCGTCGCGGAACAGGTAGTTCGGGTTGCGGAAGAGCACCTCGCCATCTTTGGCGGTGAGGGTGACGCTCATGCGAATGGTGATCACGAAGGCAGAGGCGCGCCCGGTCCGCGAGTCGTAAGTCAGCGGCGCGATCTCGGTGCCGAGCACGCTGCCGCGCATGACGGCATCGGCATCGGCGGGATCGCTGACAACGCGGTATTGAGTCCGAGTGTTCAACTCGCGCACCACAGCCGCGGTGAGCTTGGCTTCGATGCGGTAGGTCTGGCTGCGATTCTGGAACGTGGGCACGGCAAGGGTGTGAACGTTCTGCGGCAGCCGTGAAGCCTTGCCCGCCACGTGATAGCCGCAGCCTGCCAGGCTCACGAGCGCCAGCATCGCCGTAGCGCAAAAAAACTTCGCCCATGAGCGAGTCTTCACTGCACCTTCCCCCTGGGGCGCGTGGCGGCCATGTCTTCGGCCGACTCCACCGCCAGCGACGCCAAGACGCGCAGGTTATCGGCCGCCGCCCAGATCCAGAAACCGCGTTCGCTTTGCCCATCTTTGCGCACCAGAACTTGAACGTCCTGCTGGCCCGCGGCATTCAAATTACTGGGCTCGCTCGGCGGCTCGTGGACCAATTCGACGTGCTCGCCGGCCAGCGCCGACTCGAAATCGGCCAGTGCGGCCGGCGATTCCAGCTCAATGTAAATGGAAAAAGTGTGGGCGTGGAAGACCGGAACCTGCACCAGCATCAGCGCAGGCACGGGCGCATGCGCGCCGGTGATGGCGCGGTAATGCCGCAGAACGCGCGCTTCGACGGCGGCCAGAGTCGGCTCGCACTTTTCGCCGTAGCCCGGCACCACATTGAACGCCACCTGGGTTCCGAAAACCATGGTCGGCAACTGCTGGAACGAGAGCAGATTCACGGTCTGCTCGTGGAGTTCGTCCATGCCACGGCGCCCGCGCTCGCTGGCCGGTTCCATGATGGTCGCGTTGGCCCGGCGAATCTTGCGCCGCTTGTGTAGCCTTACCAGCAGCAAGCCAAGCACCACCGCCGCCGGATGGGCAATGACCACGGGGGTCGTGACCAGTTCCACCGGGTGGCCCTCGCCAAGTTCCTGCTCGAGCCATGAGGCGCGAACCGCGGCTTCGGGGCGCGCCTCGAGCACATAGCTGAGATCGATAATCTCGCTGCCCGCGCGCCGCGCCATTTCCCATGTCTTATCGGTATAGCCTTCCTCGGCGGTGAAAAAAGCGAAATCGACGCCGTTCAGGTGTTCCACCGTGACGCTTTGAATGAACGAGGGCTCGTCGCCCACCGCCTCGACCTGACCGAGCGACTCTTCGTCATCGAGCAAGCGAATGTCACCGGCGGGAAAGTTGCGCTCGGCAAGCAGGTCCTTGATTTCCTTGCCCTTGAGCGTGGCGGCACCGATGACGGCAACGACGAATTTTGCTCCCCCCTGGTTGGTTTCTTTCGTACTCTTCATCAATGTCCGGTGACCTCTTGCGGAGGAGCAGGCGGCAAAGCCGCGCGCCGCCTCAACGCGTAGAACAACCTCGCCCACACGCCCGAAATCATGTAAAGAACCGCGAGGGCAAAAAGTACATAACGGGAGTAATACCAGATCAAGGCAATGAATGCGCACATGATCAGCACGATCCGGAAGGGATGGCGGCTGCGAAAATCAATGCTTTTGGCGCTCCAGAATCGCCACCGGCTGACCATCAGGAATCCCAGCATGGCGACCACCCCGATCCAGATGACGGCATACCACCAGCGTTCGATGGGGTCTCCGTGGACGAGATGAACCAGCGCGGCAATGCACGCCGCCCCGCCGGGGATCGGCATGCCGACAAAATACTTGCGCCCCGGACGGCCCGGATTGGCAGGCTGCGGGTTTACCGCGATATTGAAACGCGCCAGCCGGGCCGCGCCGGCCGCCAAAAAGATGAAAGAAGCGATGCCGCCCAATTGAATGATCCGCCCTCTCAATAGAGGATCGAGCACCAGCGGAAGCTGGCGGAAGCCCCACATCCAGGCGAGCAAAGCCGGGGCCACGCCGAAGGTGACGACATCGGCCAGGGAATCCAGCTCGCGCCCAAAGTCGCTGGTGGTGTTGGTGAGGCGCGCGATGGCGCCGTCCATGCCGTCGAACAGCACGGCACACCCGATGGCGATGGCGGCAACGTTGAAGTGCCAGGGCTCCTCCGCGCTGCCGATCACCGCCTGGGAAATGGCGTAGTACCCCGCCGCCAGATTGGCGGTGGTGAACAGAGACGGCAGCAGGTACATGCCCTTCCTCATCCGGCGAAGCGGCCGGTCGTCCCCGCGGCGCTGAAAAACATTCATCGTGAGCTCCCCGACTGCCGTTTGTGCTCGTCCAAAGTCTTGAGCGGAACCGGCTCCGGCACGAACGCCAGAATCGTCGAACCGCCCTTCACGTTTGCGCCAACTCTGACTGCCGGCCGCGCGGCGGCAGGCAGCAAAACGTCGCAGCGCGAGCCAAATTTGATCAGGCCCACGCGCTGGCCACGCTCGACGCGCTCGCCCGGGCGCGGACTGAAGACGATGCGTCTGGCCAGCAGTCCGGCAATCTGCTTGAAGACGACAGGATTGCCGTCATCGCCCTCTAAGCGGCAAATACTCTGCTCGTTCAGCTCCGCCGAGGCCGGGTTCAGCGCGTTGTAAAACTTGCCCTTGCGATATTCCACGCCGGTGATGACTCCCGAGACCGGCGAGCGATTGACGTGAACATTGAAAACGCTGAGAAAGATGCTGATGCGCAGCCACGGTTCTCCGGCCACCATGACCGGCGAAAGTTCGGTCACTTTGCCGTCGGCGGGCGAAACCACCGCACCGGGGTCTTGCGGAATGACGCGCTCCGGGTCGCGGAAAAACCATAGCAAAAAGCCGGCCAGCAGCAAGGGGATCGCCGCCAGGGCTGGAATCGTCATCCAGCCGATGAAGACGGCCACCAGCAGCAAGGCACCCGCGTAATAGAATCCGTCGCGAACCATAGAGATTAAATGATTATATCGAACAGGTATTCGCGGAGGTTTGCAAGGGTTTTCGGCTGCTTCCGACAGCCGGAAAACCGGGTGCCGGACACCCCAGGATCGCTGCGGCCCGGCGGACACACGCCGACATCGGCCCGGAACCGAGCGCGCAATGGACTTAGCGATTCAGGAAACTGGATTGACGGGCTTTACGCCACATGCTCGGGATGCATTTTTCGGTACTCCTGTTCGAGCACGAGCATCTCGTCTTTCAGACGAAGCTTTAACTTTTTAAGTCGAACCTGTTCAAGTTTGTCGTCTTCAGAGAGGTACGGCTTCTGCGAGAGGGATTCGAGGCGTTTGGAGTACTGGGCATGTTCCTGAACCAGGTGCTTGAATTGTTCGTTGCTGGCCAGGAGCGACTCGCGTGCGAGATCTACCATTTAGGACCTCCTTGCGGTACCCGGGCGGCGCATCCCCACCTGCGGGCCGGCGAACCCGATGAGCCGCAACTCCCGCGGTCTCCAGGGCCGTTCAACCGTGTTGCAAACACTAGCACGCCGGAAGATATGGGTTCAACCGTTTTTGAAAAAACAGTGAAAATTGCTTGAATTTTCGAACAATGCCAAAGGTTCCACACCGGCTAGGGAGAAAGGCTATTGCATGTAAAGTGAAGTAAAACCGCATCTTCCTCGGGGTCGCGGTAGTATTTCCGGCGCCTTCCAGTGGTTTGGAATCCCCAGCGGGCATAGAAGGCGCGGGCGGCCGCGTTTGATTCCCGAACTTCCAGTAGGACCCTGCGGGCGCCTTCGCCGGCGGCTCGGCTCAGCAACTCGCGCAAGAGCAGGGTGGCACACCCACGCCGAAGCAGCGCCTGGTCAACGATGATGTTTTCGATCTCCCATTCCTGACCGAGGCAGAGCGCCACCACAAATCCGGCGACGGCGGATACTGTTTCCACCACCAGGCAGATGCGCCGAGGCGCGCCAGCCTCATCTGCCGGGTCGGGGAACAGGGCGTGATACTCCCGCTCGCTCCAATGGGCGGCGCTGGGCGACTGGCGCTCGATCGCCATCAGGCGTGGGATGTCGTCGAGTTCCGCCGGGCGCACTCGCATGCAATTACTCAGGATGCCCGGGTGGCCGCGCTGGCTTGGGAGCGGAAAATATTTCCGCGTCGGAGCGGCGCAGGTAGTTCGCGTCCAGCGCCTCGGACGATACGGTCAGCCCCTGGAGGAATAGAGCCACGCCTAGCCGGACAATGACATCCGCCCCCGGGCGAGGAACCATTTCCACGGAAAAGCCGGCCCGGCGTAATGCCGTCTCCACACTTGCATCCGGGGTGCAAATCAACGGCACCGAGATGCGCGCCGCCAGCGAGTTGATGAAGTTCTCCAGGCTCAGCAGAACTTCGCCGATGCGATGCACTCTCAGCTCCGAAAGCATTTCGCTGTAGATGACCTGGTATTCGCCGACATAGACCTCGCCCCGTTGCGCATCCAGCACGGCAAGCGCGGAAACCGTCTGCCAGGCCCGCCGCCGCCGTGGCCGCCAACTGCGAAACCGCAACAATCGGTTTGCCGAGAGCTTCGGCTAATCCCTTAACCGTGGAGAGAGCGACGCGCAGCCCGGTAAAAGATCCGGGGCCGGAAGCCACCGCCAGCAGATCGATCGCACCCTTGGCCAAAGCCGCCTCGGCCAGCAATGCCGATATCGCCGGGATGAGCTGCGCCGAATAGGTTCCGCCGGCCAGCGGCGACATGCCGAGCACCTCGAAACGCTCGCCACTCGCGCGGACTAAGGCAACGCTGCCGACGCGGCCTGAAGTATCTATGCCGAGAATAACCATCGCTCGAATGCCTCAGCGCGCAAGCTTGCCGAGAATTTCCTCCAGCACCGTGTAGGGGTCGCACTCGTGGGCTGCAATCCTCGCCGCCAGCTCTCGCGCCGCATCCTCTGTCAGGTAGTCGCGCCGGACGCGCTCGATCAGTTCAGCGCGCAGCATCTCAACCAGGCGAGTGCGCCAGTTGTCGATGCGAAGTTGACGGCCCAGCTCAGACCTCTCCAGAAACGCTTCATATTGCGCAATCGCAGTCGCCAATTCGGCGATGCCGCGGCCTTCACTCGCGACCGTCTTGATGATCGGCGGCGTCCATTTCTCCCGCGCCATGCCGTCTTTGCCGGCGGCCACGGCCGGAGCAATCGACTGCAAAGCGAGAATCTCGCGCTCGACCCGATCGGCTTCGCCACGATCGCTCTTGTTGATGACGAAGATGTCGGCGATCTCCATGATTCCCGCTTTGATCGATTGCACGTCGTCTCCCATGCCGGGGACCAGGATCACCAGGGTGACGTCGGCGAGGCGCACGATATCGACTTCGTCCTGCCCGACGCCGACGGTTTCGATCAGCACCACGTCGCGCCCGCTGGCATCGAGCACGGAGACCACGTCGGCGGTGGTCGCGGCCAGGCCGCCGAGCGATCCGCGCGTAGCCATGCTGCGAATGTAGATCCCCGGATCGGCATGGTGCCGCTGCATGCGGATGCGGTCGCCGAGGATCGCGCCTCCCGTGAACGGGCTGGTGGGATCGACGGCGACCACGCCGACACTCTGCCCCCGGTTACGATACTGGATCGCCAACTGATCGGTAAGCGTGCTTTTGCCCGATCCCGGAGCCCCCGTGAGGCCCACAATCCGGGCGCGCCCAGTGTAGGCAAACAGCGCCCGCAACAACTCGTGCGCTTCCGGGGCGCGATCCTCGACGGCGGTGATGGCCCGGGCCAAGGCGCGCGGATTTCCCGCCCGAAGTTTTTCCACCCAGCTTGAGATCGACTCGCTCACGGCACCTCTGATCAACATCGCACCTTGCCCCCGGTGCAACCGGCACAACACGCATCGCGATGCTTAACGCCAGCAAAGGGAGTAGTGTAGCAAAAAGCCGGGACCGGAAAATGCCACGCCGTCGTCCTCGGTCCACGTTTTCAGATTTCCCGGCTGAGCCAAGCTTCCATTTTTTCATCATTAGCATCTCTAATCTATGTATAAGCCGTGCAGATGCCCCATCCCCGGCGCAACCGCCAGGTGGGTGAGCGGGTCCGGCTTGGCAGTCCCGGAGGGAAGCCCTTGGATTTCCACGTTACCGAAGAGCAGCAGCAGCTTCGCCAAATGGTGCGCGAATTCGCCGAGCGCGAGATTGCGCCCGCACGTCATGAAGTGGGACGAAGCCGGCGAATTTCCCGCTCGAAACCATCAAGGAACTCGGACAAGCTCGGGCTGATGGGCATCGATCTTTCCCTGCCGAGCTATGGCGGCGCGGGCATGGGCTACGTCGAATATGTCACCGCCATCGAAGAGCTCTCGCGGGTCGACGGCTCGGTCGGCATCATCGTGGCCGCCCACACCTCGCTCTGCTCGAACCACATTTTTGTCGCCGGCAACGACGAGCAGCGGCGGAAGTACATTCCCAGGCTCGCGACCGGCGAATATCATCGGCGCCTGGGCGCTCACCGAACCCGGCTCAGGCTCCGATGCCGGCGGCGCGCGCTGCACGGCGGTGCGCAAGAGGACAAGTGGGTGCTGAACGGCAACAAGACGTTCTGCACCAATGGCCATTATGCCGATGTCGCGGTGGTGCATCGCGGTGACCGACAGAACGGCGCACACGCATCGGGCTCTCGGCCTTTGTGGTCGAGAAAGGAACGCAGGGTTTCGCGCCGGCAAGAAAGAGAACAAGCTCGGCCTGCGGGCCAGCGACACCGCCGAGCTGATCTTCGAGGACTGCGAGGTTCCCGGCTGAAAATCTTGCTGGGACAGGAAGGCGACGGCTTTGTCGACGCCATGCGAGTCCTTGACGGCGGCCGCATCTCAATTGCCGCGCTGGGGCTCGGCATGGCCCAGGGCGCATACGAGGCTGCGCTGAAATACTCGAAGGAGCGCCAGCAGTTCGGCAAAGCCATCAGCGAGTTTCAGGCCATCCAGTGGAAGCTGGCCGATATGGCGACCGAGATCGATGCCGCCCGCCTGCTCACCCTGCGCGCCGCGTGGATGAAAGATGCGGCATGAAGACCACCCTGGAGTCCTCGATGGCCAAGCTCTACGCCAGCGAAGTCGCGGTCAAGGCGCCAACGAAGCGTGCAGATCCATGGCGGCTACGGTTTCATCAAGGACTATCCCGCGGAGAAGTTTTATCGCGACGTCGAAGCTCTGCACCATCGGCGAAGGCACCAGCGAAATCCAGCGCCTGGTGATCGCCCGCCAACTGCTGCGATGATGGCGCGCAAGGAGGGCGCAGCGGTTCACCGTGGCGAGCGACGGGTCAGCGAATTAAATTCGCGGTCGCCTGATGAGTCAACGTGATTACGTAGTGTGCCGCTTTAGCATCGTGCCGGGACAAGTACTGGCGGCGCTCCACGGGAACCACGGAGGTCTCGTAGTCGGGTCCGGCGAAGGCGCGAATGGCATCGATCGAATCCCACAACATGATGGTGATGAATTCGACTTCGCTTCCCTGGTCTCTCCTTAGCAGGTAGCTGCTGTTGTACCCCTTGACTTGGCTGATGCCGGGCAGAAGCTCCGGTTTCAGCATGGACTCATAAGCGTCGGCGTGCTCGGGTTTGGTGTACCCATGCCAGATTCGTGCAATCACCGTGGTCTCCATTTTCAGGCTGAAAATTTGCTCAAGGCTCTACGCGCTTGCCCGCGCGGCGCAGACCTGCTCCATCACCCGCAATGCTCTCTCGCATTGTTTGCGGTTCACATCCAGGTGAGTAACAAAGCGCATGGTTTGCGGGTTCACGCCGTTGGCGCGCACGCGCTGTTCGGCAAGCTTGGCGGAAAACTCGGCCGAGGTCATTCCCGTGCCGGCGATATCAGCGATCAGAATGTTGCTTGCAACCGCTCGCGGGTCGATGGAGACGCCTGGAATCTGCGCCAAGCCTTCGGCCAGAAAGCGGGCGTTCTCGTGATCTTCGCGCAGCCGCTTGGGCCCTTCATCAAGGGCGATGAGTCCGGCTGCGGCCAGGACTCCGGCCTGCCGCATGCCTCCGCCCAGCGCCTTGCGAACCGCCCGCGCTTCGGCGATGAAGGCCTTGCTGCCAACCAGCATCGAGCCCACTGGAGCGCCCAAGCCTTTGGAAAGGCAGAACATCACCGAATCGCACTTCGCGGTCAACTGGTCCACCGGCACGCCGAGCGCAATCGAGGCGTTGAACACCCGCGCGCCGTCCAGGTGAACGGGGATTCCGGCCTGATGCGCGCCGTCGCAAATCCGGTTGAGCACCGCCGGCGGCATGACCGCGCCTCCGGCCATGTTATGCGTGTTCTCGATCGATACCAACCCGGTCTGCGCCAGGTAGTAAATCTTGGCCGATAGTTTCGCCCGAACCAGGTCCCAGGTAAGAATGCCGTCCGGCGCGGCCACCGGACGCACCACGCATCCGCTGAACCAGCTCAGCATCGCCATCTCATAGTTGAAAACATGGCTGCGTTCTTCGCAGATGATCTCCTGTCCCGGCCGGGTGTGCAACTTGATGGCGATGGCGTTGCCCATGCTGCCACTGGGTACGAAGATGGCCGACTCGCGCCCAAATACCTCGGCGGCCCGCGCCTCCAGACGATTGATCGTCGGGTCTTCGCCATAAACGTCGTCGCCGACCTCGGCCTCGGCCATCGCCCGGCGCATCGCCGGCGTGGGCAAAGTTACGGTGTCGCTGCGCAGGTCTATCAAACTCTTATCCGTCAGGGGATCTCTTCCGGAATTGGAACTGGAATTCGGGCTGGTAAGGGGCATAAAGCCGTTTCTCCGGCACAGGAAATTTTTGCCGCATAAAAATTCTATCCTAAAGGCAAAGACCCTCATCCAATCCGTAACTAAGAACATTGCCGCGCGCGGGAGCGGCCGTTCATCGGGATCTCAACATGGAATTTGTTTCTTGGGAATTGGGGAGTCACCAAGCCTTGATGTGGTTTATTAACGACAGAAACGGCGACGAACGGCCTCGGACGGAGACGCGGCCCGAGGACTCGAGTTCGAAACCCAGGGTGGAGAATCTGAAACCCAGGGTCGAGAATGGGAGACCCAGGCCCGAGAATGGGAAGCTCAGGGGTGAGGAAATGACGATGCAGTGCGGGATCTGCGAATACGACGGGCGACCTCAGCGAGGCTCCCGCCGTTCCTCTGTTTCAATTGCTGCGACGCCATCCGGCGCCTGGTTTGGATCAGCGAGCACGAGCAAGTGCAGACAGGCAGTGCGAACCGGCCGAGAACGCCGAGCGGGCGGCGCGCGCGTGCCGAAATCGGCAGTCCTGGGAAAACGTTAGTTTTTTCTTTAGTTTCTCTCTAGTTTCTTTAAGTTTCTCTCTATATAGTATCAGTCGGCCTCCCTGGGAAGCGCGTTACGGCGAGAAAACGGCTGAAGACTTCATTCGAGAGCAGACGCCCGCGCTCGGTCAACCGCAGCCAGCCGTTTTCGACTATCAGCAGTTCGCTCGATTCAAGCTCGCCTCGCACACTCGTCCACGCTCGACAAGGCCGCGGCGCCGAATTCAGCTTCCACGCGGCTGACTCTACCCCGCGATTCAACCGCAATCCGAGAAACCACGTCTCCTCCAGCGCCCGCCGCTCATCGACCAAGTTACCTCGAATTCCGCCCCCGAGAGCAGCGCCTCTAGTTCATCGCTGGTAGCGAACCGAACGGCGGAATGCGGCGAAGCCGCCTCGCGGGCCGGCAGCATGGAATGCGCGTCGACGCCAAAGCCCATGTAAGGCTGCCGCAACCAGTACTTCAGGTTATGACGCGAGGCATGGGCGGGAAACCCGCCGTCGGCTCGCAAGCCGCGGGCAAAGTTAGAAATTTCATATTGCCTGATGCCCGCCGCAGCCAGCTCCTCGCAGGCCAGCGAATAAAGGTCGGCGGTCAAATCTTCGTCCGGCACGTGATGCGCGTGATAGCGCGTACCTCCGGCGATCAGCTCCCGGCCCAGCCGCGAGTCCTCATCGACTTCCAGCATATAGACGCTGACGTGCGGCACGGCGGCAGCCACGGTTTCCGCCAGCGAGTATCGCCACGACTGCGCGGTCTGGTGCGGCAGGCCGGCAATGAGGTCGATGCTGATTTCAGAAACTCCAGCGTCGCGCAGGCGTCGAATGTCATCGAGCAGAATGGCGCAGGTGTGCAAACGGCCGACGGCGCGGGCCTCCTGATCGACAAACGATTGCGCGCCGAGGCTCACGCGATTGACCCCGCAACTCGTCAGCGCACTTACCACTTCAGGGGTGAGCGTTCCGGGAGCGCATTCGACCGTGATTTCCGCGCCCGGCTCGACGGCGAAGGCGGCGCCGATCGAAGTGAAGATTCTCTTGAGTTGTTCCGGAGCAAGAATGCTGGGCGTCCCGCCGCCCAGGTAAATGGAGTCCACTCGGCGCTCGAAGCGGCCGCCGAGCTGAGCGGCGATCTGCTCGGCCCGCCGAAGCTCGCGCTCAAGGTGAGCCACGTAGCGCTCCAGCAGAGGCCGTGAGAATACCCCCGAAGCGAAGTTGCAGAAGCTGCACTTGGTGCGGCAAAACGGCACCGAGATGTAGAGTCCCAAGGGCATAGTCCACCGCCTGCCTGCCATCCTGAGCGCTTCGTCTCCGGATGACCCTGCGGAGACTTTCCCGCAGTCGCTTTAAGCCCGCCCGAATCATGTGGCAAAACTAGTAAGCTATTCGTATACTTACGCCACATCAAGCGAAAGGGAATTTTATGTTTAAACCAACCGGCTCGTGGGTAGCAATCCCCACTCCTTACGATCATAACGGCAACGTCGATTTTGGCGGTTTCAAGGAAATCATTGACCATCAGATTGCTTACGGCACTTCCGAACTGTTCGTGATGGGCTCAGCCGGCGAAGTCACGCTGCTTACCCCGGAAGAGCGGAAGGCCATCGTCAAGCAGGTCATCCAGCTCAGCAAAGGCCGGATTCCCGTTTTCTTCAACGCTTCCCATCCTTCGACCTCCGATACCGTCAAGTTTGCCCAATTTGCCGAAGCCGAGGGAGCCGACGGCCTGATCTTCACCGTTCCGCCGTATCTTCTGCCGCCGCAGCCGGCGGTGTTGGAGCACATGCGGACCTGCATGAAGGCAGTTTCGATTCCAGTGGGCGTCTACAACAACCCCACCCGCGTCGGCGTAAACCTCGATCCCGAAACGCTGGCGACGCTGGCCGATGAGATCCCTAATTTCATTGTGGACAAAGAGGCCATGCCGAACGTTTCGCAACTGGTGGAAGTCAAGCGGCGCCTCGGCGACCGGCTCAACATCCTCTGCTGCGACTTCCCCAAGTATTCGATCGTGATACCGACGCTGGCGGTGGGTGGAAACGGCACGGCCAATATTGGCGGCAACATAATCCCGGAGGAAATGGCCCTGATCTCGCGGCCATGGGATCGCCTGGAAAAGATGGAAGAATGCCGTAAGCTGTACTTCCGGTTCTATCCGCTATTGCAGGCTCTCTATTGGTTTTCCAACCCCATCGTCATCAAGGCCGCGCTGAAGATTTTGGGACTGCCGGCCGGCGGCATTCGCCGCCCCTATCCTGAACTGGAAGGAGAAAAGCTCGCCCAGTTGCGCGTCATCATGGCCGAGCTCGGCGTCATTGAGAAGTACGGCCGGCGCAAGGCGGCGGCGGTGTGAGTGTCGGAGAACAACCTGATCGATTGGAAGAAAACATGGGCGCACCGGTTCCGATAAAAGACGCCAAGCTGACGCCATCCAGCGGGAGAACATCCGGCTTCCGTTGGGTGGTCATGGGCCTCATCTTTCTGGTGTATACGCTGGCCAACGCCGACCGCGCCAACCTCGGCGTTGCCCTGCCTTACATCCGAAAAGAGTTCAACTTCAGCAACACCGAAGCGGGGCTCATGATCAGCCTGTTTTTCGCCGTCTATGCGGTCGCCCAGATTCCCGTCGGCCTGCTCTACCGGAAAATTGGCCCGCGCGTGCTGATGGCGGTTTCCATGCTGTTGACGTCGCTTTCGACCTGGCTGGTAGGGACCGCCTCCTCGCCGTTGCATTTGAAACTCAGCCGGGCGCTGCTGGGATTTTCCGAAGCTCCGCTGCCCATCGGGTGCGGCACCACCATCGACCGCTGGTTTCCGCCGAAGGAAAAGGGCACTGCCGCCGGAATATTCTGGGCGGCGTCAAAGTCCGGACCGGTGATTTGTCCGCCCATCTGCGTGGCGGTGATCGCCTGGGCCGGATGGCGCCAGATTTTTTTGATTTTCGCCATCCCGGGGATCGTGCTCTCGCTGATCTGGATTCTCGTCGTCAGGAACCAGCCTGAAGAAAGCCGTTTCGTTTCGCCGGCCGAGCTGGCCCATATTGGCGACAAGCAAGCAGCCGGCAAGATGCGGAAGCAGGCGAACCCGCAACCAGATCGCTACCCGAAATGGCTGGACAAGCTGATCCGGGTGAAGCGTCTTGAACCGGTGGACACGGTCGCCAAGGTATTCCGCTCGTGGAACATCATGGGCAACACGATTGCCTGGCTCTGCATGGTCGGCATCGTGAATGTCATCATGGCCTGGATACCTTCCTACCTGGTGACGGTGAAGCACTTTACCGCGCTCAAGATGGGCGCTCTGTCTTCCGTCCCGTTCGTCGGTGCGGTGCTGGGCAACCTGCTCGGCGGCTGGATTTCCGATCGGGTGCTGAAGATGCGCCGCAAGCCGCTGATGATGGTCAGCGCCTTGTCAACCTCGATCATGATGTACAGCCTTATCTACGCCCCCAACCAGGTCCTCTATCTCGGGGCCTTGCTGTTTGCCACGGGATTCCTGTTGAGTCTCGGATATTCGGCCTTTACGGTCTACCCGATGGGCTTGGCGAATAAGGAGACGTTCCCGGTGGCTTACAGCCTGGTCAACACCGGCGGCTCCATCGGTCCGTCGATCTTCCCGCTGATCGCCGGGGTGATCCTGGACCACTACGACTGGAATACGGTTTTCTTGTTTCTTGCCGCCTGCTCTTTCTTCTGCCTGCTGGTGCTCTTCACCATGAATGAGCCGCTTCCGGAAAGCGAGGCGAGGGCGGCATGAGCCGGTTGCCAAGCGCCTCGGAGAAGGAAGCGAACGCCTGAGCGCGAAAAAAATGAAGACATAAAATTGATCGCCGGCCCGATTGAGCCGGCGATCATTATTTTCAGAGCAGTTGCCGTCGAGCGGGGCCGCGCCTAAAAAAAGTACAGCCGCCCCGGATTATCGGCCAGCAGCTTCCGAAGCTGCTCGGGCTGCGGCACCCAGCGCGCGATGCGGTTGAGCGCGCGGCCGTCGTCCTCCTGCCGGAAGCGCTCGATTCCCTCTCGCGTTCGCTTCTGGCCCGGAGCCGGAATGGTGTGCGGCCAATCGGAGCCCCAAAGCACGCGGTCCGGATTCGCCGCAACCATGGCCTCGACGTAAGCCTTGGCGTCGCTGTATCCCTCCAGCTCCGAGATGCGGTAGGGCGCGGAGAGTTTCACGTATACTTTGCCGCTCTTCAGCATGTCGAGCAGCACCGGCAGCCCCGCCTGCTGCAAGCCTTTTTTCGCTACCAGACGGCCGAAGTGATCGAACACCACCGGCACGGGCAGCGTGGGAATCACATCGCGCAGCGCCTGAATCATCGCCAGGTTGGTATAGATTTGCACGTGCCACTTGAGCGGGGCCACGGTGTCGGCGGCCTTCTTCAACAGGTTGATGAGAACCGTCGCATCGTTGGTGCCCCCGGTCTCCACGTTCAAACGCACGCCGCGGATGCCTTGACGGTGCAGTTCCTCGAGTTCGGAGTGCTTTACGTCCTGCGCCACCACGGCGATGCCGCGTGCCCGCTTGCCAAGCCGCTGGATGGCGTAGAGCGTACTGCGGTTGTCGGTTCCGTAAGGGCTCGGGGTAACGATCACCACGCGCTCCAGGTGCAGTACCTTGAGGTGGCGGACAAGTTCTTCAACCGGCGCGTAGTCGGGCGTGTACAGGCGCTCCGGCGCCATCGGGAAGCGATCCTTGGGACCGATGACATGCACGTGGCAATCGCAAGCGAGCTTCGGCACCTTGAAATCCGGCGGGGTATGCGCCACCGAGTCGCCGGGCTTTTCCGTCTCGGCCGCGAAGCTTCCGGTGGCCATGGCAAGCGCAAGCGCGCTCATCGAACCAACAAACTGTCGGCGGGTAGTCATGCTGTATTTCCTCTCTTATTTTTTTCAGTCAGGTCGAACCATGTTTTTGCTTCCAGCTCGTCGCCATACCAGGCGGTGATGGCAGCTTCCCGTTTGCCGAGGTAGCGAGGCTTCCCGTTCTCCAGCACCATGGCCACGTCGTGGCCGGGGATGACGATGCTGCCGGGACGGCGATTCCAGAGGTTCCATGCCAACTTGACGGTGGCGGCGCTGACGGCGGGATCATACGTCATATCGGTTTTGCCGGCGACGAATTCGGCGCGGTTCTTGACCGCATCGCCGGTGAAAATCACGTCGTGCTCGCGTCCCTGCAGCACGAATATCATGGACCCGCAGGTGTGTCCGGGGGCAAGGTACGCCTTCATGCCGGCGAACACTTCGTCGCCATCGTTGACGGTTTTGAGCGTGGGCAACTTCTGCAATTCGCGCGCATACAGCTCCGGGACGGAGGTTTCGCCCCACGGCACATTGAGCGCCCACTCCAGTTCCCTGGCGCCGATCGCGACGCGGGCTTGGCGGAACAACGTCCAGTTGATCAGGTGGTCGTGATGAGCGTGGGTCAGCAGCAGGTCGGTGACATCGGCGGGCTTGACGCCAAGTTGAGAGAACTTGTCGAGCAGCAGCTTGCGCATGCTAATCGAGCCGCCGTCAATCATCACCACCCGGCCGCCGCCACGAATCAGAACGACTGTGCCCCAACCCAGGCCGGCATGATAAACCGATCTGCCCGGGAAGCCTTGCACGAGAATATCGATTTCGTAATCGTCGAGCTTGATCTTCATCTGCGGGTTCCTTTCCCATCCGATTCGAGCCGTTCAAGGGATTGCCTTCTGCTCCGCGGCGTCCAGGCGCGCCATCGGCAGAGGGCGGCGGAAAAACGCCGCAGCTTTCGCCGCGCCAGATGCGGTCCCTCATGGTGCAGACGCCGAGGATTACACCCCGCAGTGTACGAACTCCGGATGGGCAGGTCAATTCTGTACCTGATCGGGCCGATAGTCACTCGCAATGATGGGGCTGTGAGCAGAAAAAATTAGCGGAGCGGACTGGGCAGCGATTCGCCCGGCTGTGATCGGCATCTCCCCGAAGCGGTACGTCTGTGCGGAGATTCCGCAACCGCTCTAGTTGCTTTTCCTCGCGAGAAACAAGGTCATGGCCTTGACGCTCATGACGACTGCTCTGTCCTGGTTGAGCACTTCGAGTTGGATGCGCACCAGCCCCCGGTCGGGCTTGGAGGTGGAGCGTCTGGCTTCGAGAATGTTCGCGCGGATCGAAAGCGTGTCTCCGGGCCTTACCGGCCGCATCCAGCGCAGCTCGTCAACCCCCGGAGACCCCAGACTGGCGACCTTGGAAACGACGTGATCGGCGTAGAGCCGCATCATGATCGCGGCCGTGTGCCAGCCGCTGGCGATCAGACCGCCAAAAGGCCCCTGGGCAGCTTTGACCGCATCCGTGTGGAACTCCTGAGGGTCAAACTGCCTGCCAAATTCGAGAATCGCATCCTCGCTGACGGTGATGCTTCCGTATTCGCCGACGAAGCCGGGCCGATAGTCCTCGAAATACCTGTCCGTGATCGGAGTGGAGAATTCTGAACCGTTCATAGTCTCTCGCTGTGGCAACCAAGTTCTCTCTTCGATGCGGAAAACAAGAATCGTGCGCCCATCCAGGGTAGCATCCCGGGATTCTTGACGCGACTCGGGGTGCCATAAATCTGTGGGACGACCCGCTCGCCGGCTCCGGCACGGTTGACGAACTAGCTGGGACTCCGGCCTCGTGCAGCTCTACTTACCGCTGGTATTCTTGAACGGTTTGAAGTTGCCCGCGTTTGGGAAGCAGTCAGGTAGAGCGGAAAAGCAGAATCCCGCTCCGGCTCAAGACCGAAGCGGGACTCTTGGCAGTTGAGTTAGCGCACGTAGACCCACGGTCCAGGTCTGCCGTAGACGATTACACCCGGCGGGTACGGGTATCCGTAGGGATACGGATAGGCTTTGTCCTGGAGCTTGTTTCGCGTGCGGCACCATTGATCGAAACCGTCGGGAGCGGGATCCTTGTGCCGTTCATAAGCAGCCGAGACCGCGTGCAGACGCACCTGCTCGTGGGAGCGCACTTTGCTCAGCGGACGCTCTCCGGAGACGGTGCCCTCGCCTTTCCAAACCGTAATCGTGGTAACGTCGGCTTTCGCATCAACGTCAAAGCGGTAATCGCCCGACTTGGTAACGGTGAACACTCCGTTACGGCTACTCACCTCATAAACCTCGCCGCCGAAGAGATGGTGTATGTGCAGATGCAAGGTCCCCTTGTTGAGGCGCAACTGAACCGTGCTGCGATCAAGGTTGGCAAGGGTCAGGCTCGTCTCCGAATTCATTTCCAGAGTGCCGATCCCGAGGTTTATCTCCGCCCGGGAATCCTTGTCCGTCCACACATTGTCGGTGACGGCTAGCTGCTGATTGGGAACCGCCGCAGCCCAGCTTCCAGTTCCCCTAGGCTGAATTGAGACCGATCCGCTGACGTACTGCAACACCGCGATACGCCCGACCGGACCAGGGGCGGCTGCGGCAAACACCGCCCCGAAAACTAACACCATTAGCGCCGCCCAATATTTGTGGACTAGAGCGTTCATGCCGGATCCTCCTGGGCTGACAATTGGTAAAACTTACTCATTTCTTTCACAACTACTTTCCTTCGTGGCCGCCACCGCTATGACCACCACCCGCGTGTCCGCCACCGCTCGGGTGTCCGCCACCGCTGCTGCTGGGGTGACCAGCACCAGCGGGCGTTGCTCCGCGATTCACCGACGCCCGAGGAGCGCGCGCTCCCGTGCTGCCACCAGTGCGGCCAGAAGCGCTGGACCGGTTAACGCTCGCTTGCGGGTGGGTGCCGGTGGAGGAGCGGTTGACCCCAGGATGATTGGCTGTTCCGCCAGGATGTGCATATCCTCCGGACCGGTTGGTGCGGGCAGTTCCCCGGTAGCCCGTGCTTGACCGGCTGACACTGGCGCGGTTAATCCCTCCAGCGGGCCGCGCGTAAGCTCCTCGCGCACCGAAGTTCCGCGGCGGGCCGCCCGGACGATTCAGTCCGCGATTGATGACGGTGGTGCTGCGAGTCACGTAGGTGGCGTGGTTGAAGATGACGGCGTGGCCGCCCCATCTCGGACCCCATCCACATCCCCAGTGGCCCCAACCCCAACCCCAGTGACCCCAGAGGCCGATTCCGATCCCGATGCCAAAGCCAATCGCCAGTCCGCCCCAAAAGATTCCCGGAGGTGGATAGTAGTAGTAGCCTGGGAAAGGCGGGAACGGCGTTCCCCAGATCGTCCACGGGTCGTATACCGGAACATAGACGACCGTCGGATTGGCCGGCACAATCGTAATCGCGCCGCCTTCGTCAGCCACCACCTGCTGGGGCGTGGTGCGCAACTGACCCGCCGCCTCTGCCTTCTGACGCATCGCCTGGATGGAATCCATCACATCTTGCGGCTGATTGTAGTAGGCGTTGCCCAGGTCCGTGGTCCACTGGATGTTGCGGTCCAACTGCGCCAGCACCGTCGGAAACGCGGTCAGCGCTTTCACGCTCGGGTCCCAATTTTGTCTTTCCGCGCCCGCCGCAACCTGCTCCGCGGGGGCATTGCCCTGCGATTGTCTCCAGCGGTCCGCTTCCACCACTTGAGTGGGATACGTTGCCGCCGCCAGAATCTGCGCCACCAGGGCATCCGGATAGAGCGCGATCGGCGCTACCAACTGGTCCAACTGGTCAGCCGACATAGCTTGCCCCTGCGGCATCGCCTGACTATTATCCGCGAACGGTGGTGGCTCCGGAATGCCGGCCGCAGGGGGTGGCGGCGCAGCCGCGGCGGGTGGCCGCGGAACGCCCGACTCGTCTTGCGCAAAGGCGTTACCCTGCACCAGGGGAATCATGATCATTAATGCGCTGAGCAGAACCGCCATCCCTCGCCGCGTCAGTTGCCCAATGCTCTGACCTGCAGCCGTGGCCGCCTGATCAGGTTGAAGCTCAGGTTGAAAAACATCATGCAGTACTGCTCTCAACCATCCAATGCTTCGCTTGCCTCTATCGAATCTCATAACTTGCTCCTCAAGAACCCGCGCATCTTCCCGATGCGATGATAAAAACCCAACCCGATGCATGTAGTTTCGCATAGTTGTCAAAACCTTCATCACTGGACGGTGCCCGATCGCGGCCGGCAATCTTGCGTGCTTTACGGCAAGGTCGCTCAATCCGCCAACAGCCAGGGCTGCGCCACCAAAGCCTAGGTTTGCAAGCTGTCCAGAGTGCGCGCTAAGGTCTTTGCCTCACTTGCCTCGCTCAATTCCAGAATGCGCTGCGCCTTGGCAAATACCGGCGGGTCCACCAGCTTGCTGTCCACAAAAATATAAAATGAGCCGTCTTTTTCGCCCTGCCTGAAGGCTTCCACCACCTTTCGGGCGAAGGCCACTTCCTGATCTGACGGCGCGAAAACCTTGTGCACGGCCGCTACCTGCTCTGGATACGCGATGCTCTTGCCGTCGAAGCCGAGTTGCTTGATGAGCCGGGTCTCGGCGATCAATCCCTCCTCGTCGGAGCGGTCGAGAAACGCGCCATCGATGGCCTTGACCCCGGCCGCCCTGGCCGCATTTACCAGATGAGAGCGCGCGTACAGGAGCTGAAGTTCCAATCCGCTGGTGCTGCGAACGGTTCTCATGTCGGTGGTGTAGTCTTCCACCCCGATGGCCAGTGCGATGACCCGCGCCGAAGCCTTGGCGATCGCAAAGGCGTTCATAATTCCCAAAGCGGATTCCAGGGAAACGATGACTTGGGTGGCGCCTTCGGCAATGCCGGCTTCCTGCTCTATCGTTCCCATCAGCTTGTCCACCGCGCGCATTTCTTCGGGGGTGCTGCACTTGGGAAGACGGATGAGGTCCGGCCTGACCGCAACCACGGCGCGCAAATCATCCATTCCGAAGGGCGATTGCCAGGAGTTGACGCGTACCCCGATCAGTTTCCCGCGCGGCCAGGGCGTGGCCAATGGTGCGAACCGCCAGCTCCCGAGCTTCGGGTTTGTTGGCCATCGGCACCGTGTCTTCCAGGTCGAGGACGATACAGTCGGCCTGGCACTCCAAGGCTTCGGCTATCTTTCGCGGGATATTGCCGGGCACCCACAACAGCGTTCTCATTGGATTTGCCATATCGGTTCCTATTATCCTCTGAATGTGGCGTTACCGGATAACCGGGACGCTGCTTAGTGTGACCTCACCCGACGGCCGGGACGCGGCGATTCGAGAAGGTCGAATCTCCATGCAGCCTTCGTCATTTAGCGTGGCGGCATCACGGCGAAGTTCAGGCTGACCTTCATCCTAAAACCCTTGCATCGTTGCCGCGAGCCCGGACATCTGTCAAGTGGGCTACTACTCTGAAAAGACCGTGGCGGGCTCGGCGGCGCTGTAAGCTGCAAGGCGTGAAGCGGCCGTCTTAGCGGAAATGTCGGTGTTCCGTGCGATGATGGAGTTGCGCGCCGAAGCGGAGCACAAGGAGACGGCCACGTTTCGCAGGGTATTTAAAGCATTTCAATACCGGGATTTTCGCCTGATGTGGGTGGGCGCCTGCACGTCCAGCATCGGCACCTGGATGCAGATCGTGGCGCAGGGCTGGCTCATCTACCGTCTGAGCCATTCGCCTTTCCTGCTGGCGCTCGATCAGTTTCTCGGCGGCATTCCCATCTTCCTGTTTTCGCTCATCGGCGGCGTCGTTGCCGACCGCACCGAGAGACGAAAGATTCTGCTCGTCTCCCAGTACGTGCAGATGGCAAGCGCAGCCGTGCTCACCGCGCTGGTGGCGACCGGGCTGGTACAGGTGTGGCAAATCCTCTGTCTTTCGTTCGTCTCCGGCTTGGCCCAGGCCTTCGGCGGGCCGGCGTATCAGGCGCTGATTCCCACCCTGGTCGAGCGGGAAGACATGCCGAACGCGATTGCGCTGAACTCGATTCAGTTCAATATGGCGGTCGTCATCGGTCCGGCGCTGGCCGGTCAGGCTTTGGCCAGGGTAGGCGAGAAATGGTGCTTCGGCCTGAATGCGCTTTCTTTTCTTGCGCCAATTATTTCGCTCTCGCTCATCTCGGCCCGCTTCCTACCGGAGACGACTACCGAGTCGATGCTCAGCAGCCTGAAGCAGGGCATCAAGTTCATTCGCCGGCAGAACTCCATGGAGGCGCTGATCCTGCTGGCGTTCTGCATGACCGCCCTGAGCATGCCCATGCGGACCTATATTCCGGTGTTTGTGAGCGACATCTTTCATCGCGGCCCGGAAACCTACGGCAACCTGCTTTCGCTGATGGGAGTTGGCTCGATCTGCGGCTCGCTGATCATGGCCAGCCGGGGCAACATACAGAACAAAGGGCGGGTTGCCCTTGTCATGCTTATCTTGCTGGGCGCCGGGATTTCAGGTTTTTCGCTTTCTCGATCGCTGCCGCTGAGCTACGCCATGCTGGTCGTCGTGGGCGCCTCCATGATGGCTGTCTTTGCCACGGTAACGTCGCTCATCCAGTTGATTACCACCAATGAAATGCGCGGGCGGGTGATGAGCGTATACAACTGCGCCTTCCGCGGCGGCATGCCTATGGGAAACCTGGTGTCGGGATGGCTGGTTCCCTTGTTTACCGCGCCGGTGGTGCTGGGCGTGAACGGATTTCTGCTGGTGCTGGTCGCTCTTTATTTTCTGCTGGTGCAACGCCGCGTGGCCGCGCTTTAGTTAATATTGAAACCGCCGCAATGACTCTCATCACAGCTCAGCCTGAAATCGGTTGAAATCCCATCGACACAATCTGCCTCATCACTGCGGCCAAAGCCTGTTTTGCCCCGAGGTGCGGCTTCGCCATTCATTCGCCATTTTAAGATTGCTCCAGGGAGCGCGAAATGCTAGGCTAAAAGCGAATAAAAGGCGAATCAACGGAGGCTGCATGTCCCCGTCGCAACAAGCTCTGGCCCCACGATCGCGCACCACTTTGGACACCGTCCAGGAGATCCTGGGAACCCTGGTCGCCCGCTATCGCACGGACGAAGTGCTGACTTCCGTGCGCCACATCCCGGCCCGCGCGGCGCAGTTTCGCCCCATGCCGGAGTGGGTGAGCAAGGAGCTTTCCGAGGCGTATCGCGCCAAGGGAATCACGGAACTGTATTCGCACCAGGCTGCCACCGCCGAACTGGTGCACGACGGCAGAAACGTCGTCGTCGTAACCCCGACGGCCTCCGGTAAAACCCTCTGCTACAACCTGCCGGTGTTGAATGCAGTGCTGGAGAATCCCGATACCCGCGCTCTTTATTTGTTTCCGACCAAGGCGCTGGCCCAGGACCAGCTCGCCGAATTGCACGATCTTGGCACGCGGCTCGACGATCGCTTCGGCGTGTTCACCTACGACGGCGACACCCCGAGCGACGCGCGCAAAGCGATTCGCGAGCGCGGACACGTCGTCCTGACCAACCCGGACATGCTGCACACCGGAATCCTGCCGCACCACACCAAGTGGATGCGGCTGTTTGAGAACCTGCGCTACATCGTGCTCGATGAGTTGCATACCTATCGCGGCGTGTTCGGCAGCCATCTGGCGAATGTACTGCGGCGACTGCGACGCGTCGCGCGCTTTTACGGTTCCGATCCCCAGTTCATCTGCTGCTCGGCGACGATCGCCAATCCGGGCGAGCTGGCCGCGCAACTCATCGAAAGCGAAGTCGAGGTGGTCGAGGAGAATGGCGCGCCGGCGGCGGAAAAGCTTTTCGTTTTCTACAATCCGCCGATGGTCAACCGCAATCTCGGCATCCGCCGCAGCTATATCAATGAAGCCACCCGGGTAGCCAAGGAACTGCTCGCGCGCAAGTTGCAGACCATTGTTTTCGCCAACAGCCGGTTGCATACCGAGGTCCTGCTCACCTACTTGCAGCAGGCGAATCCGCCGCAGCCCGGCCAGGCGGAAGCCAGTCCGCGGCTACCGCGGCGGATACTTGCCGGAAGAACGGCGCGAGATTGAGCGCGGGTTGCGCGAGGGCCGCATCCGCGGCGTGGTGACCACCAACGCGCTAGAGCTGGGAATCGATATCGGCTCGCTCGACGCTTGCGTGATGGCGGGCTACGCGGGCTCGATTGCTTCCACCTGGCAGCGCGCCGGGCGCGCCGGGCGCCGCAGCGGGAGTTCCTGCGCCGTGTTTGTCGCCTCTTCCGCGCCGCTCGACCAATTCATCGTGCAGCATCCCGACTACTTCTTCGGCAGCTCGCCCGAGCACGCGCACATCCAGCCGGACAATCTTGAGATCCTCGTGAACCATTTGAAGTGCGCGGCGTTCGAGCTGCCGCTCTCGCCCGATGAGCGATTCGGCGGCGTGGAATTGCCCGAACTCTGCGAACGGCTGGCGCAAGCAGGCTTCCTGCAGCGCAGCGGAGGCGACTGGCACTGGGTGCAGGAGGGTTATCCGGCGGACACGATCAGCCTGCGCTCGGTGACCTCCGATAATTTCGTCATCATCGACATTACCAGCAGTGATGGCGAGCCGGAGGTGATCGGCGAAGTGGATTTCTCGTCCGCGCTCACCACCGTTCATCCCAAAGCGATCTACATTCACCAGGGCCAGCAGTACCACGTCGAGCGGCTCGATTTCGATCAGCGCAAAGCCTACGTGAAGCGCGTGAGCGTGGACTACTTCACCGACGCCATCCGCTACACCCAGGTGCGGGTGCTCGAAATCGCGGAAGAGCAGAGCATCCCCGGCCCGGCCGCGCGCGCGCACGGCGATGTGCTGGTGCGCTCGCAGGTTGTCGGTTTCAAGAAAATCAAGTTCTTCACCAATGAGAACGTGGGCTCCGGAAAACTGGAACTGCCGGAGAACGAGATGCACACCACCGCCTTTTGGGTGACGCTCGAACCCGAGCTGCTGGCGGGCTTGCCGTTCACGCTTTCCGAGCGGCAGAGCGGCATCTTCGGACTGCTCTACGCGCTGGCGTCCATGGCGACGCTGCTGCTGATGTGCGACCGTCGCGACCTTGGCACCGCAGTCGGCGAGCGTCCGCCGAGCGCCGGCGCGCGATATCGAATGGCAGGAGTTCGCGGCCGCGGCCGACGCCGAGAAAGAATTTTTCGAGCCGAACCTGTATCTGTACGACGCCTATCCCGGAGGGATTGGATTCAGCGAACCGCTCTACCGCGCCTGCCATGTGCTGCTGGCGCGCACCCGTGAACTGATCGCGGCCTGTCCATGCGATAACGGATGCCCGTCGTGCGTCGGCCCCGCGGGCAACAAGCAGCGAACGAGCTAAAGAAGTGGCTCTGGCGATTCTTGAGCAACTGGGTTGCGATGTGCCCGGGCGCCAGGCGTAGCCCGGTCAGTGGAGTGGGTTGAAACAAGCTCCAGGATATTGAAGGTGGACGAAGCTAAAGTGGTTCGCACAATCGCAGATCGCTTTGCCGGGTTGAAGGCGCTGCAGCCTCCTTCGCGGCCATCCCTGCCGGGACACGAGGCCGTGCCGGTGCGGAGCCTTAGCGAAGAAGAATCCGCCGCCGGTGCTTCGCGCGCTGCCATGGCGTCGGAGCGGCTAGCGGCTGATTCTGGGGGCGTCGGTAAAGCGGAACCTGCACGGCGAACATCTGTCGCTGCACTGTTGGCATGGCGGCCATGCTCCGTGCGTGCCGAACGCCGGCGCATTGCGGTTGCTCGCGCCTGATGCGCCCGCAGAGGTTGCCGACGCCGAGCGCTGGCTTTTTCTGGACACGGAGACAACCGGGCTCGCCGGCGGAACGGGAACGTATCCATTTCTGGTCGGGCTGGCATGGTGGGAAGGCGGAGGCCTTGAGGTCGAGCAGTTGTTCATGCGCGAGTACAGTGAAGAGCCCTCGCTGCTCGCGGCACTTGCGGAACGGCTAGCGGAGCGTCCGGTGCTGGTCACGTTCAACGGCAAATCGTTCGACTGGCCGCTGCTCGAAACCCGCTACCGGATGGCGCGAATCATTCCCCCGCCCGTGCCGCTGGCCCACCTCGATTTCCTGCATCCGGCGCGGAGCCTCTGGCGGCTGCGGCTCGGCTCGGTCAGACTGTCGCAACTCGAACGCCACGTGCTCGGCTGGGACCGGGGCGCGGATCTGGCCTCGGAGCTGATCCCCAGAATCTATCTCGACTTTGTGCGCGGCGGATGCGCGGAGGCGCTGGTCCCCGTCTTCCACCACAACCAAATGGACCTCTGCGGTCTTGCCGGACTCGCGGGCCGCATCCTCTCACTGCTCGCTGACGAGGAAACAACCAGTCAGGATGGGCTGGAGTTGTACGGCGTGTCTCGCATCTGCGAGCGGCGCGGCGAGCGCGCCCGCGCCCGCAAACTCTATGAACAATCGATTGGCGCAGTGCTGCCGCGCTCGAAACCGATCGTGCCGCCCGCGCCGCGCTGGCGCGGCTGGCGAAGCGCGACGGAGACCTCGCCCGCGCGTGCGAACTTTGGCGGAGCGCACTGGGAAACTCTCGCGAGGGCTACGAAGCTTACGAGCAGTTGGCCATCTACTATGAGCATGAAGCCCGCCTGCCGCAACTGGCGCTGGCGGTCACCCGCGAGGCGCTCGCCGAGCTTCGCCGTGCGAACCAGGCGGGGACAATCGCGCCGGCCTTCTACCGCAGAGCTAAAGCGCGCTTCGAGCATCGGCTCGGGCGACTCGAACAGAAGATCGGGCGAACCCTGCTCGACGCCATGGATGCCTAGTGTCCTGAATCAGAAGTTCGTCGCATATGTGTTTCGCGGTTTTGAAGGGGCTCGGCTTCAGCCGAGCCGCACACAGCCAAGTAGGTTGCGGGCTTTAGCCCCTGAGGTAAAGAGTTTGATCCTAAGACCGGCTGCTCGCCGCCTTCAGAGTCAAGGCAACTGCAAATGATCGCTTTCTATTTGCATCGTGCTGCGCCTATTCGCATCATATTTTGGTAGGCGTTGCAACCCGCAATGCGGTTCTCTGCTCCAACTGTGGTGAGGAGCTTAGCTGCCCGCGGACGCGGCGGCGCCATTGCGGTGAGCTTCGTTTTGGCCCGTTGTTGGCTTTTGTTATGCTTACGTGCTTTACTGGTAGGGTCTATATGCATCGATGTCGGTAAACCCGATCCCTTCTTGAGCAACGCCGGTTCCCTGCATTTTTCAACCTTCAATCGCGGCCCTTTTGGGCGAGCCATTCTATATTGGAGATGAATATGAACATAGCAACAAACATCACCGAGCTGATTGGGCGGACTCCGCTGGTTCAATTGAACCGGGTGGCGGAAGGCGCTTACGCCAGGGTCGTCGCTAAACTGGAGAGTGCCAACCCGGCCAATAGCGTGAAAGACCGCATCGGTTTCGCCATGATCGATAGCGCCGAGCGCGAAGGCAAGATAAAGCCGGGGCAGACGGTGTTGATCGAGCCGACCAGCGGCAACACAGGCATCGCTCTGGCCTTTGTGGCCGCGGTCAAGGGATACAAACTCACCCTCACCATGCCGGAGACGATGAGCCTCGAGCGTCGCGTTCTGCTGCGCGCCTTCGGGGCCGAACTCGTGCTCACCCCCGGCCCGAGCGGCATGAAAGGCGCCATGGCGAAAGCCGAGGAGATACTAAGCCAGACGCCGAACGGCTACATCCTGCAACAGTTCGAGAACCCGGCCAACCCGAAGATCCACTTTGAGACCACCGGCCCTGAAATCTGGAACGACACCGACGGCAAGGTGGACATCCTCGTCTCCGGCGTCGGCACCGGAGGCACCCTGACCGGCATCAGCGAATACATCAAGGCTCGTAAGCCCGGCTTCAAGGCCATCGCCGTCGAGCCTACCGACAGCCCCGTACTCTCGGGCGGCAAGCCCGGACCGCATAAGATCCAGGGAATCGGCGCCGGCTTTGTGCCCAAGGTTCTCAAGACGGAGCTGATCGACGAAATCGTCCAGGTCACCAACGACGAGGCCATCGCGATCGCGCGCCGCTTGCCCCTGGAAGAAGGCTTGCTGGTCGGAATTTCTTCCGGCGCGGCGGTGAGTGCGGCTCTAAAAGTTGCGCAGCGTCCGGAGAACGCCGGCAAATTGATCGTGGTGGTTCTTCCGGACTTCGGCGAGCGGTACCTCACTTCGGTGCTGTTCGACCAGCTACGGCAGGAGGTTCAGCAATTGAAGGCATCCCCGATCGCCGAGCCGGCCGGAGTCAAGAACTAGGGCGGCAATGTAGCCGCTGGTAATGGGAGCGCCGGCAACCGGACCCGCTGGTGCGATTCGTGGCTTCGATGTAAAGCCTGGCGCGTTTGCGCATCGAGGCCGCGAATCGGCGAATGCGGTTCGCCATCGGCTCGGAGGTGCGGCGGCTTCGCGGAGACACCTCTTCGGTTAGTCCGGTCTATGCCTCCAGCATCTCCGCGTCCTCGGATAGGCGATGCACTTCAACCTCGTCTCCGGCGGAAAACGAGACGCGATCGGCCGGGAGAACGGCCAATCCGTCGGCCTCGAGCATGGTCTTCAAGATGCCGGTATTCTGATCGCCTGAACTGTATGCCAGAAGTTTTCCGCCCGCGGATTCGAGTCTGACTCGCAGGAATTTGACCTTGCCTCGCTTCTTCCGCACTTCTTCCTGCAGAATTGCGCTTACCAGAGGCTTCACCACCCGCCGGTGACCCATCATCTTCAGCAGCGCGGGCCTGACAAATTCTTCAAAGGTAATCATCGAGGCGACCGGATTACCCGGCAGGCAGAAGATCGGCGTCCCATCCCTAAGACCGAAGCAGGTTGGCGCGCCCGGGGCTATGTCAACCCGGCGGAAAACCTGCTTCATGCCTAGCTCAGCGAGCACCTCCCGCACCAGATCGCGTTCGCCGGCGGATACTCCCGCCGAGGTAATCAAGGCGTCCGCTTTGAGCCCCTCCGACATTTTTTGCCGGTGACTGGCACGGTTATCGCGGGCAATGCCGAGGATCGCCGGGGTCGCGCCGCACCCCAGCACGCCGGCGGCTAACGACATTCCGTTGCTGTCCACCACCTTGCCCGGAAGCAGCGGCTCACCTGCCTCCAGCAGTTCGTCGCCGGTGGAAAGAATGGCGACCGTCGGCTGACGATAAACCATCACCCGCACCTGGCCGCAGGAAGCCAGCATGCTGATCTCCGCCGCGCGGATTACCCTACCTGAAGAGATGACGATTTCGCCTTGGCGAACGTCCTCGCCCGCCCTGCGAATATGCTGGCCCGGTGTCACCGGCGTTGCGATGCGGACCTCGCCGCCGCGCTCTTCCGCGTCCTCGAAGGGCACAACGGTGTCGCAACCCGCAGGCACAGGCGCTCCGGTCATGATCTTGATCGCGCAGCCCGCTTCGACGGGACCGGCCGCCACGGCTCCGGCAGGCACAAAGCCGGTAATCCGCAGGCTGGCCGGGCAATCGGCGCTGCGGACGGCGTAGCCATCCATGGCCGAGTTGTCGCAGGCGGGCATATCCCATGGCGCCACCATGTCCTCGGCGATCACTCGCCCGAAAGATTCCAGCAGGCCCACACGTTCCGGCGCCAAACGCGTGATGTTCTCCAGAATCAGGCGGCGTGCTTCTTCAAAACTTGGCATGACGATATCCCTCCACGGCGCGGTTCGGCGGCTCACCGTTTCCCCCGTCTAGCCGTTCCACCTTGCCGTCGAGAAGCCGTATCACTCTGCACTCAGCCCTTTGTCCCAGTTGCTCATTGTGACTCGACATGACCACCGTCGTCCCCTGGCCGGAAAGCGAGACTACCAGCGCCTCGATAATCTCCGCGCTCTCGTTGTCCACGTGGGCCAGAGGCTCGTCGAGCAGCAACACCTCCGGCCGGCACGCCAGCGCTCTGGCTAACGCCACGCGGCGCGCTTCACCGCCGGACAGATGCCGCGCATTTCTCGGGGCAAATCCGTCGAGCGCAACCATCGCCAGCGATTCTCTCACCCGGCGTTGCACATCTTCCTTCGCCATGCCCCGGGCCTTGGGGCCAAACGCCACATTCGCCGACACCGTGCCGGAGAACAGAAACGCATGCTGATGGAGCAGCGTGACTCGCTTCCGCAAACCGGCGAGTTGCTTGCTCCGCCAGTCGATTTCGCTGCCGGCAAATTCGATCTGCCCGCGCTCGGGCTTCATCAGCCAAGCCAGGATGCTCAACAGGGTGCTTTTGCCGGAGCCATTCGGACCGGCGAGAATATGCAGGCGTCCACTGGCGATGGTAAGCTCATCCACCTCCAGGGCAAGCGTTCCGCGATAAGACGCGCGAATGTTCTGCAGATGATATTGAGCAGGCTTCATGGCTGATGGCTCTCCTGCATCAAGGTCAGGAAAATGTTGATCGAGAGCGAGACCACCATCAGAATAATTCCCAGCGCCATGCCGAAGGCAAACTCGCCTTTGCTGGTTTCGAGGGCAATCGCCGTAGTCATCGTCCGCGTGTACCAGCGAATGTTGCCGCCGAGCATCATGGCGATGCCCACCTCGGAGATGACCCGGCCAAAGCCCGCAATCACGGCGGCCATGATGCCGAAGCGAACTTCGCGCGTAAGCTGCATCATGCTGCGCAGCGAACCGGCTCCCAGCGTGAGCGCGGTGGGAACAATCCGGGCATCCGCGCCCTTGATGGCGCTCAGCGTGTAGTTGGCGACGATGGGAACCGCCAGCAGCGTTTGCCCGATGACCATCGCGCCGGGCGTGAACAACACGCCCCAAGTGCCCAGCGGTCCCTGCCGGCTCACCAGGCCGTAAACCAGCAGGCCGATGACAACCGTCGGCATCGCCATCAGGCTGTTGAGCACAACGATCACCACTCGCCTCAGGGGAAACTGATTGACGCCGACCCCCATCCCCGCCGGTATGCCGAAGACCGCAGCCAACAGAACCGACCACGCCGCCACGCTGACCGAGGTCCGAACCGCCGCGAAGACATCCGCGTCAGCCGCGAAGATCAGGGCGAGAGCCGTCCTGAAGGATTCCGCGATGAAGCCCACTTCCCGCCTCGCTTCGTACTTCCTACTTCTTATAAAGGAAGAACACGGGCTTGCCCGCAACCTTGTACTGGCCAATAATCGCCTGGCCTGCCGGACCGGTGATGTAGTCAACGAACTTCATGGCGAGGTCATATTTGACATGTGGGAACTTCTTCGGGTTTACGGCTATGACCCCATAGGGATTGAAGAGTCCTTTTTCGCCCTCAAACAAGATTACCAAGTCCGTCTTGCCGTTGGCGAAAGCGTTGTACGTGCCCCGATCCGAGAGCGCGTAGCCTCGTTCCTCGGTCGCCATCATGATGGTCTCGCCCATGCCCTGCCCGATCGAGCGATACCAGCGGCCCGCGGGGTTGATCCCGGTCTCGGCCCAAAGCTCTTTCTCCTTGACGTGAGTGCCCGATTCGTCGCCGCGAGAGATAAAGACGGCCTGCGCGGCGGCGATTCTCCGCAACGCGTCAGCCGCTGTCTTCAAGCCCTTGATATGCGCCGGGTCGTTGGCCGGACCGATGATGACAAAATCGTTGTACATGACGTCGCGCCGGTTCACTCCGAACCCGTTAGCCACGAACTTGTCTTCCAGGCTGCGAGCGTGCACCAGGACTACGTCCACGTCGCCGGCCTCGCCCAGCTTCAGGGCCTTGCCGGTGCCGACGGCGATCACATCTACCTTGCACGCGCACTGCTTTTCAAATGGAGGCAGCAGCACATTCAGCAACCCGGTGTTCTCCGTCGAAGTCGTCGTTCGACATTCTGAGCCGCTCCTGCGCCTCGGCCAATGAGCAAGCCAGCAGCAACGTGAGCAGCCCGGCCACGCACCTTGATTTCATCTCAGTCTCCTGCTATTCGGTTTACCCAAGGATAACCCACCCGGCGCAGCTTCCCCCGATCCTCTGCCTACGACTGCGAAAACTGGGTCTACGGAGTCGAAAAACGAGCGGCTGGGAATGGGCTGATGCGCGGCTGAAAGTGCGGGAGCGGACTGATCAGGCTGCGGACCCCGGCTGCGCTCGGGACGACACTCTGTTTCGAACACGGAGCGATTTTCCGCAGTCTCTCGCCTGGGCGCTACTTCTTAGGTTCGAGCTTCAGTGATGCGGAGTTGATGCAATAGCGCAACCCGGTTGGCTGCGGTCCATCGGGAAAAACGTGCCCCAGGTGCGACCCGCAACCCGAGCAGGTCACCTCCACCCGGCGCATTCCATAAGAGGAGTCCTCGTGATTGTCCACCCGCTCCGGCGCTGCCGGCTGGTAGAAGCTCGGCCATCCGCTTCCGGAATCGTACTTGGTATCGGAACCGAACAATTCCTGGCCGCAAGCGGCGCAGAGATAGACGCCCTTCTCCTTGCTGTGCGCATATCCGCCGGTGAAGGCGCGCTCCGTGCCTTTCTCGCGCAGGATGTGGTACTGCTCAGGCGTGAGTTCCCGGCGCCATTCGTCTTCGCTTTTAATTATTTTTCCTTCGCTCTTGCCCGTTTTCTCATCGGTCGCCATGTTCACCTTCCAGACGATTAGATATCGTCCGGCGCGGCCGGGGTGCAAGCATTTCCTGGTCTTTCCCGATTGTCCTCGATCGCGGGCAAAAAAACACGAGTGAGAACAGCTCACTCGCGTTGTTTCTTAAGCTCACGGCAACGATCGGCTAACCGCTGCCATGCCGCCATGGCAGAGCGGGCTACGAAACTCCCTCGGCTAGATCCATCCCCGCCCGCGCGCGATGCAAGCGTGCAAGCCTGATCACGCCCTCCGCCCATTCCGGGGTCGCGCCGGCATGCAGGTGAGTATAGCTCGCCCACACGTTGCCGACGATCAGTCCGTCGCGCTTGGCAATCGCGCCGGTTCCGCGGCGTACTGAACACGCGGTTGCCGGCCTCTCCGGCTCCTGAGCCTCGGCGGTCCCGGAAGCTGCCGCTGCGACCGCGATGCGCGAGTAATGGAACTCGTGACCGCGCAGCACGGTTCCAACCGCATAAAACGGATTGGGCGCGTCCACCGCGACCTTGACGTATCCGTGCCCCTGCGGAGCACTGCCCACCTCGATATCGATAGGCAGCACGCCGGCCATAGCGAAGCGCCTGCCCTGCCACTGGATCGACCGCGACAGCAACATCAATCCGCCGCACTCGGCATAGATCGGCAAGCCGCCTTTAGCCCGCTCAGCCAGCGCACGCAGAAACCCGCCGTTGGCTTCGAGCTTCCCGGCGTGCACCTCCGGAAAGCCACCGCCGATGTACACAGCGTCTACATCCGCGGGCAACTCGTCGGGACGCAGGGCGGAGATGAACACGATTTCAGCCCCCGCCCGGCCAGTGCCTCGATGTTTTCCTGGTAGTAAAAACTGAATGCGGCATCGCGCACCACGGCGATCCTGACGGCCTCGGTCCCGGCATTGGCAACCACGGCGGGTGCGGGGGACTGATCGTGCGGCTCTTTTATCTTCGCGGCAATCTTCGCGGCTCCGGGCGGCGCGCAAAGCGCGTTAACGCCACATGCAATCTCCCGGATGCGCCCCAAGTCAAGCCGCGCCGCGACTTTGTCCAACAGCGCCGGCAATTCTTTGATCGCGGGATGATCTTCGGGAGTCACCAGCCCCAGATGCCGCGAGGGCAGGGCGTCGCTCTCAAGTTTCGGGATGACTCCGACCACCGGAATTCCGCAAGCACGTTCGATCGCGTCGCGCACGACCGCTTCGTGCCGCTGGCTGGCGACGTGGTTCAGCACCACCCCGGCGATTTGCACATCCGGGTCCAACTGCTTGCATCCCAACACCACCGCAGCCGCCGTGCGGGTCATCTTGGTGACGTTCAGAACCAGCAGGACCGGGGCTTGAATCGCCTTCGCCAACTCCGCCGTGCTGTGGGTTCCGGCAGCGTCGACCCCGTCAAACAGTCCGCGATTGCCTTCGACCAGGTTGACGCCTTCAGCGATGGCATGGGTCGAAAACGATTCGACCGCCGTCGGAAAACCCATCAGCCAGGTATCCAGGTTCCTCGCCGGCTCACCCGAGGCCCACGCTAGCCAGGCGGCATCGATGTAATCGGGGCCTTTTTTGAATGCGCGCACCGCCGTGCCCGCCTCGCGCAGCGCCCGGAGCAACGCCATCGAAACCACGGATTTCCCGGAATCGCCGGCGAGCCCCGCAATCACCAGTCGCGGCGCATTCGAAACTGCACTCATCTACCCGCGCACCTCAGCCCTGCGGCTCTTTGGGCGGCAACTGAATAAACGAGCCTCCGACATAGGCGTAGACGCAACGGCCGGAATCGATCAACTGCCGGATGGCGAGTTTGCAAAGGTCCTTCGAGCAGGCATCGCCGTACTTAGCCACCATCGCCTTGGTCAGGTCGCCCGGTTTTAAGTTCTTCTTTCCCTGGTAGTCCGACACCATCTGGTACATCGCTTCCGCAACTGTCTCGACCGCAACCTCAGCCATTTAAGTCCCCTCTTTCAGTCAGCCGGCACTGCTACCGCGCGTGCACTCGGCTCCACTTTATATGAATTAGTTTTCCTGCTCTTGATCAGCATACCAGCGCCGGCCAGCGGATCGGAACCGGCTTCCAACCCCGATTTTTCCAGCAGCGCCGAAACCCGCTCGACCGACCACTCGGCATTGTTGCCGTTGGTAACCCTTCGCGCCAGACGGGCAAGCGCGACCTCCGGAGCCACGCTGGCCCCCACCGAGAGCAGGTCGTCTTGCAGCATCAGCATCCCCCCGGGCTTCAGTTGATTGGCGGCGCGGCAAACCACGTCTTCGCACTCTTCGCGCGATGCCGACCCGAGCAGCCCGGAGATGATCACAGCCTCGCAGTCTTGTGCCGGCAGAGTCTCACCGAGCGATGGATTGACTCCCGTAACTTTCACCTGCGGCCAGCGCGCCGCAATCAGTTCCGTGTAAGTCGCCGCTCCCCATCCCGCGATCAGCACGTTCGCGCATCCGCCGAGGTCGATGCGGTCGAGCACGACCGGCGCCGCGTAACGCGCCAGCGACTCGCAGGCGTGGTAATGCAGCGCCGCATGATCGGGGCGCAGCGTCTTCCTTCCCGTGGTCGCGAACCTGTCCAGCGCGGTCGCGTCGCAGTTTTCGCCAACCTCGTACATCAGGGCGGGGACCAGCGACCGGGGCGAGTTTCGCCGCAGGTAGAGCGAAGCCAATTCCAGGTTACGATAGCCATCCGTCCGCGCCTCAACCAGCCCGAGGGCGACGAGCGCCTGCATCATGTCGTTCAGTGCGTCCGCGTCGGCGTCGATCTGGCGAGCCAGGTTGCACACCGTTTTCGGATGCTCCAGTGCCTCGAATACGCCCGCCGAAACCGCCCACGCCAGCAACTGGCTTCCCATCCCCGCGGTTGCCAGGCGAAACAGCTCCTGCGGCGAAGGACCGGGAGCAAAACGCGCGTCCGACTCGCCGCGTCGCTGCAGTTCGCGCTCCGCCTTCTTCAGCTTCTCGCGAAGTCTTACTACTTCGCCGATCACGAGCGTTGCCGGAGCCTTGATGCCTTGCAGTTTCGCCTCTTCCGCAATCGTCTCCAGGGTCGCGACGACCACCTGCTCGCCGTGCCAAAACGCCATCTGGATCATGGCCGCCGGGGTTTGCGGACTGCGGCCCTCGGCGATCAATCGCTTGACAATCTGCTCGACCGCGTGCACGCCCATCAGAAAAACCACCGTCGGAATCTTGCTGAGAGCGTTGAAGTCGACCTCGTCGCTTTCCCCCGGGCCAAAATGGCCGGTCACGATCGCCACCGCCGAAGAAGCGTCGCGATGAGTTACCGGAATGCCGGCGCTGAGAGGCGCCGAGAGCGCCGAAGAAACACCCGGAATGACGTCAAATCCGACCCCATGTTCCGCCAGATATTCGGCCTCTTCGCCGCCGCGGCCGAACAGGAACGGGTCGCCGCCCTTCAGGCGAACCACGGTCTTGCCCTCGCGCGCTTTGTGAACCAGCAGTTCGTTGATCTCGTCCTGGCGCGAATCATGGCGGCCGACCGGTTTGCCCATGTAAATGCGTTCGGCGGTCGGTTTCGCCAGCGCCAGCACGTCTTCCTGAATCAGACGGTCGTAGACAATGACATCCGCCGCCTTAATCAGGTTTGCCGCCTTGATGGTCAACAGCTCAGGATGCCCGGGGCCTGCCCCAACCAGATAGACTTTTCCCGTAGCTCCTATTTCAAATCCCACTACTTCACCCACTTCCGCTCTGACGATCGTGCTTCAAAAGCATCGGTGCCGCGGGAGCCATCCCGCGACACCATGCTGCAATTACCGAGTTACCAGAACCATCACGATAAGCAAGATGACGCCGGTAAAAAACGTATACCAGATCAACTTCTTTTCGACGATGTCCAGCGGTTCGTATTCCATCTTGCGGATTTCTTCCGCGAACCGCGGCGGCTGAGACTTCGATACTGTAGTTGGAGTTGTCATTTCTCACCCCTTCACGAGCGGCGGCAGCATGCCGTGGAAGAACAGCCAGGAAATGGCCAACCCGATCCAGATAATGTAGCCGAACAGGCAGAGCACATAGACCGGCGGCCAGCCGGCCGATGCCCTCCTCCCAAAGCTTGCGGAAGTTGGAAACCACGCCGATGCTGAAAAACGTCATGACGAAGAATATGCCGCGGAAAATGTTCGCCTGGCCCATTGCGCCCTTCACCTTGCCCGATGAGCCTTGGGCGCGAAAATGCCGATCGCCAGCACGATCAGGAACGTCGCCACATAGCCAAGCACGAACTTGGGGAAGCGCTGCCAGATCTCCTTCGCCTTGACCTTGTCGCCGGGTGCGCGGTTCTTGTCGATCTTGGCCGACCACACCCAGGCCAGCACGAACGCCCATACGCCGATGAAGATGTCGATGAAGACCTTCACCGTCGCGGCGACACCCATAATCCAGCCAGGCTTGTAGTTGATGCCCATCGGCGGCCGCTTTGGCGCGTATCAGCGCATCGGTGATCGCCCCGCTGGCGACCGCCGCCCCATCGGTCTTGACCGCCAAGCCCATCCAGGCGCCGGCCACCATCGGCTGATGCGAGAGGAAGTGCTGGGCCGCAAACGGCAGAATCAGCAGTTCGACCACCGAGAAGATCACGACCAGCGAGGACACCATCACCGGGACCACCGCCCGCGCCCGGATAGCACCGCCGGTGGCGATGGCCGCCGAGACGCCGCAGATGGAAATTCCCGAGGCCAGAGGCGCCGCCCACTCGCGGCTGAATCCGAAGTACTGGCGCGCCACGAAGTACACCAGCGGCCAGTAAATCAGGTAGGCCTCGATGATGGCGCAAATGCCGCGGAACATCACGGACGTCGCCAGCGCCCGCTGATCCAGCGCGGCGATGCCAAGGAATCCGCCCAGGATCACGATGGCCGTCTTGATATACAGCTCGGGGCGGATCGCTTCCTTCATCTTCTCCGCCAGCCCCGGCACAGAATTGCCGATAAACAGGCCAACCAGCAGGGCGATGATGAACCCGGACTCGTTGGTCAGGTTCAGCGACCATCCAATCTTGAAGCCGGCGCGGGTGTTGGGAGTGGCGGCGATATACGCCCAACTGCCCAGGATCCAGCAGATGTAGCTAAGGGCAAACACCACCGTAAATCCGCCGGCAAACTTCTTTACATCCGCTCCCAAACGCTTGACGCCCACCAACAGCACTACCAGCATAAAGACGTAGGTTGCCACCAGCGAAGCCAAGGCAGGCAAAGCCGCATAAGCCTTGGAGGCGGGTTTGAGCGCCTTTCCTAAATCAGTCCAAACGCCTACGGTAATGCCCCAGCCCAGCGAGTCCATGCCGAACAGGAGCGTAAGTGAAAGTACGAAAACAAACAGGCCAATGCACAGCGCCAGCCAGTCCTCGTTAAACCCCGACGCCGAGCGCGGCGGAGCAGGCGCCGACTGCGGCGGCGACCCGGACTTGACTAGCGTTTCCTTCGATGAGGCAGATGATGTAGTACTAACCATAAATCACCTCTTTATAGAGACTTCCGCGAAGTAGGAATGAACGCTCACGTCAATCTTGAATGCCGTCGGCAAGCACTCGCCCTATACTCCGGTTGCGAGTTCGCTGCCGAGCTGAATTTGTGAGCTTTTCGTTCTGCAGCGAGGATGACACCGATCGTGTTAGAAGTCCACCCTTTCCCGCAGAAACTACGCCTCCCGCAGAACCGAGAGCATGATTTTATATAGTACCGTGATCATCAAGGCGCCGATGGCCCAGATGCCGATGGCGACTCTCCATTCAGGCAGAGTTGGCGTGTAGCGCGCGACCTCGCCCAGCGGCGAAGGTACAAAGCCACCGATTAATAGGGCAAATCCCTTGTCCAGCCACAACGAGAAAAAGACGAAAACGCATGCCCATGTCAGCAAGCGCGTGTCCTCTCGCCAGCGCGGCACCAGCAGTAACGCCAGGCCGGCAAGAGACAGCACGATTGACAACCACATGATGGGCACAAGCTGATAGTCGCCATCCAGCCCGAAGAGCAGAAGTCTCAAGTGTTCCGCATGGCTGGGGATTTGGCTGTAGAAAGTGGTGAATATCTCCATCAGCACGAAGAACACGTTGATGAGCATGCAATAGGTAACGATCAGGGAAAGCTTCTTCACCGCTTCCATGCCGGCGTCGAAAACTTTTAGCCGCCGCAGCACTAGAATCAGGATGATGAGCAGCGCCGGCCCTGAGGAAAAAGCCGAAACCAGGAAGCGGGGAGCGAGAATCGGGCTCATCCAGAATGACCGTCCCGGGAAGACCGGCAAACAAAAAAGCCGTCACCGTATGGATACTGATGGCCCAGGGAATGGATAGCAGGATGACCGGCTTGATCCACTTCGGTGGAGGTACGCCCTCGTGCTTGGCGCTCAGTAGCGTAATGGTAATGATTGCATTGAGCAGCACATAGCCGTTGAGGACGGTAATATCCCAGAAGATGAGCGAGTTGGGATGCGGGTAGAACAGCACGTTCAGCACCCGCTGCGGCTGACCCATGCTTGCGAGGATGAACAGCATGGCCACAATCACCGAGCACATACCGAGAATCTCGCCCATCACGGTGGTCTTGCCGAAGGCTTTCCAGTCATGCAGGTAGTAGGGCAAAACAACCACCACGGCCGAGGCGCCCAACCCGATAAAAAACACAAACTGGGCGATGTACAGTCCCCACACCACGTCGTGATTCAGCCCGGTGACGCCTAACCCAAGCTCCGCCTGCCGCAGGTAAGCCGATAAACCCAACAGAATGAGGGCGAGGAGGATACCAATCCAGATCCAGTACTTCCGGCCCCCTACGAGCGCCTTCTCGAACATGAACATCGGTCAACCCTCACACAATGTAAAAGACGTTGGGCTCCGTGCCGAGTTCGGGCTTTCGCCGGATCGCGAAACGCGCACGGAGCACTTGCCGGATCTCCGAGTTCGGGTCGGCAAGATTGCCGAAGACCATCGCCTTATCCGGGCTGGCCTCGACGCATAACGGCTGCTTGCCCTGAGCCAGAACGCTCTTCGCAGAAGTTACACTTCTCCACCACACCCATGCACGCGGGTGGGAAATTCCGCGTTCACTTGCTTGACGTAAGGCACGGGATCGGAGAAGTTGAAACTCCGGGCGCCATAGGGACAGGCCACGACGCAGTATTTGCAACCGATGCAGCGGTGCCAATCCATCATGACTATGCCGTCTTCCCGCTTCCAGGTTGCGCCCGTCGGGCAGACGCGAACGCAGGCGGGATTTTCGCAATGGTTACACATCACCGGGACGGCGCGCCCCGCGTAGTTCTGCCGCGTGTAGCCCGTTTCCTCGGCGGGAAAAACCGCCTCGAAGGTCTCATCCCAAATCCATCTCACCGCGCGCGTCGGGTCGGGAATCTGGGGGATGTTGTGGGCCGTGTCGCAGGCCTGAATGCACTTGCCGGAGCCGCCTTGCTGCTGCCACTTTCCGAGGTCGATCACCATCCCCCAGCGGACCCGTTTAGCCGTCCCGGCTGCGGCGTCCTCCGGCGAGCCCGCAAGCGCGCTGGCGGTACTCAGGTACCGCTTCCCCGCGAACGCCAGCAAGGACAATCCCGACAGCCGGAGGAAATCTTTTCTCGTAATCTTCATGGCGTCCTCCTGGCCGCAGTGAGCTGGGGTTTATTGTGGCAGTCCCAGCAATACAGGCTGGAGACGCCGGCATAGTTGTGGCAGCGGTCGCAAAACTTTTCCCTGTCGGTATGGCATTGGCCGAGGCAGGTTTTCGTCAAACTGGCTTCGAAGGTTCGTCCGTTGGCCGCGTGAAACTGGCGTACGCCGTTGCGCACCACATTCTCCCGCCAGTCAATCAGCAAACGCATGTGCGACGCCCGCATATACGGCAGCGGCGCGACGCACTCCTTCGCCTGGGTCGGCAACTGCAACTGCGGTTGTTTGGCCTGGGTTCCCATCGCTGCCGCGTGCCACAGCGGGTACGTGAACAGAATCAGGAACACCGCCACCCCACCGGCAATCAGAACGCGCTCACGCATGGGCCACCTCCGCTCCGCCCGCATCTCCGGCTGCCGGTATGGCCGCCTCCGGCAGCGGCTCTCCGCGCAGATCGGTCGTGCGGGTTTCGCCCTCCATCACCAGGGCGTTTCCCAGCAACTCGTGAACTCCCGCGACTTCCACGCCCGGCACCCAGTACTCCAGCAATGCGGGCAATGTGGCCTTGTCGATGGCGCACATGCAGGCCAGCATATTCACCCCGAATTTTTCCTTGACGTATTTGACGGCATTGGCGCGGGGAAAACCGCCGCGCATGCGCATCTCGAAGTTCTCGTCCGTGCCCAGACCGGAGCCGCTGCCGCAGCAGAACGTCTGCTCGCGGATGGTGTTCTCCGGCATTTCGTAGAATAACTGCATGACTTCCTGATGATGTAGCGCGGCTCCTCCAGCAGGCCCATGGCGCGAGCGGGGTTGCAGGAATCGTGAAAGGTAACATTCCAGCGATCGTTGCGGCTGGGGTCCAGCTTGAGCTTGGTTATGGTATCAGGTCCGCGGTGAACTCGGAGATGTGCACCATCTTCGTCGAGTTCGCGTTCTCGAAATGGGTGCCGGTAACCGGCGAGACGGGCTCTTCGAGAAAATCCGCCGGGCCGTTCATGGTATCCATGTACTGGTGAATGACCCGCCACATGTGCCCGCATTCGCCGCCGATAATCCACTTCACGCCCAGGCGCTTGGCCTCGGCGTAGACCTTCGCATTCAAGCGCTTGATCATTTCGTGCGAGGTGAACAGGCCGAAGTTTCCGCCCTCCGAGGCATAGGCGCTGAAGGTGTAATCCAGTCCCACCTCATGGAAGAGCGCCAGATAACCCAGAAACGTGTAGTAGTGCGGCGTGC
>CAWFEA010000011.1:0-225178 GCA_963814745.1 uncultured Acidobacteriota bacterium | reverse complement strand
ATTTCACCACTTACCCGGCTGAGTACACCAGGCGAAGCGGCATTCTCAGATTGCGAATGGTAAACTAGACATATTCCTATGGCTGCGATTCAACGCAAAAAGACGTACAGGGCCACGGTCGGCGGCGTCCGGCTGGGCGGTGACGCACCGGTTGTGGTGCAGTCGATGACCAACACGGACACCGCAGACGTCGCCGCAACCGTGGCTCAGGTGGCCGCGCTGGCCCGCGCCGGATCGGAGCTGGTGCGGGTGACGGTGAACAACGATGCCGCCGCCGCAGGCGGTCCCGGAGATCGTGGACGGGCTGGCCGCAGCAAGGCGTGGTGGTACCCATCATCGGCGACTTCCATTACAACGGGCATCTGCTGCTGAAGAAGTATCCGGCCTGCGCGAGGGCGTTGGCCAAGTACCGGATCAACCCCGGCAACGTCTCCATCGGCCGCAAGGACGACGACAACTTCCGCACCATGATCGAGTTCGCCATTGAGAATCAGCGGCCGGTGCGCATCGGCGTGAACTGGGGGTCGCTCGACCAGCAGTTGCTGGCGCGCATGATGGACGACAATTCCAAGCTGGCCGAGCCCCTGGAGGCGCGCGACGTAATGATGGAGGCGATGATCGCCAGCGCCGTTGATTCGGCCAGCCGGCCGAGCACTATGGGATGCGGCCCGAACAGATCATCCTCAGCGCCAAGGTGAGCGGCGTGCAGGACCTCATAGACCTCTACCGCGAGCTCGCCACTCACTGCCAGTATGCGCTGCACCTGGGACTTACCGAGGCCGGCATGGGCGCCAAAGGCATTGTCAGCAGCACCGCTGGGCTGGCCGTTCTGTTGCAGGAAGGTATCGGCGATACCATCCGCGTGTCGCTCACCCCCGCACCCAACGGAGACCGCAGCGAAGAGGTCCGGGTGGCGCAGCAGATCTTGCAATCGATGGGTATCCGCAGCTTCTCCCCGCAGGTCACTGCCTGCCCGGGATGCGGGCGCACCACTTCGACCTACTTCCAGCAATTGGCGGAGCGCATCGAGGACTACTTGCGCGAGCAGATGCCGGGGTGGCGAAAGCAGTACGCGGGCATCGAGGAGATGAAGCTGGCGGTCATGGGATGCGTGGTCAACGGCCCGGGCGAAAGCAAGCACGCCAACATCGGCATCTCGCTGCCGGGCATGTTCGAGGAACCGAAGGCTCCGGTGTTCGTCGATGGCCGGCTGGTGACGACCCTGCGCGGCGACCACATCGCGGAAGAGTTCATGGCGATTCTCGACGAGTATGTTGAGACCCATTACGCCAAGCGCGAAGCGGATACCGCCTCCAGGGATTAACCCCGCTCGACTTGAGAACCTATTCCTGGCCGGAGGCAGCGACTCCGGAAATGCTTGCGCGGGCGGGTGGATTCCGCCACACTGGTGCATGCCCTTCAAGCCAAGTCCACGGCACTATGACGAGCAGGCGCTCTATGAATACGCCGTCGGAGCGCTCGGCCGGCGTATGCGCACGGTTGCCGAGCTGAAGCGCCTGATGCGAACCCGGGTACGCGAGCAGGCCAACCGAGAGCTGCTCGTCGAAGTTGTGGTGGCGCGGCTGAAGGAGCAGCGCTACCTGAATGACGCCGGTTATGCGGCGACTTACTCCTCCTTTCGCAAGGAAAACGAAAAATTCGGCAGCCTGCGCGTAGTGCGCGATCTGAAGGCTAAGGGGATGCACGCGGACGTGGTTGAACGCGCCGTGAAAGCCGCCTACGAAGGCGTCAATGAAGAGGATCTGGCACGCGCTTTTCTGGCGCGCAAGCGCATCGCCGCGCCGTCGGACCAAAAGCAGGCGGCGCGCATCTTCCGCGCCCTGGCGCGCGCCGGATTCTCATCGCGCGTGATCTTCCCGATTCTGAAGAAATGGAAGGTCGAGGACGAAACCCTGAGCGCCTTGGAACAGGAGCAGCAGGAGCGGCAGGAGCGGGAAGAACAGGAAGAAACGGAATCGTAGGCCGGCCAGCGCCGCCGGTGGGAAAGGTCAACGGAAATCAGCATGCAGCCCGAGCTATTGGATGAAGCCGTCGAACACCTCAAGCAAGCGGATCGCCGCATGGCTCAACTGCTCGAACGCGTCGGCCCGTGCACGCTGAAGCTGCGGCACGAGCACACTATCTTCTATTCCCTGCTGCGCTCGATCGTTTACCAGCAGCTCGCGGGCAAGGCGGCGGCGGCTATTCTGGCTCGCGTGGATGAGCTATTTCCGGGCGCGCTGGCCACCCCCGAGCAGATTGCCGAGGCGACCGAGGAGCGCTTGCGCTCGGCGGGGTTGTCGCGCAACAAAATGCTTGCCCTCAAAGATCTTGCAGCCAAGACGCTGGGCGGAACCGTGCCCGAGGGAAACGTCATCGACCGGATGAGCGACGAAGAGATCATCGAGCGGGTCAGCCAGGTGCGCGGCATAGGCCGCTGGACGGTCGAGATGCTGCTCATCTTCCGCCTGGGACGCACGGACGTGCTGCCGGTGGACGACTTCGGCGTGCGCAAGGGTTTCCAGCGAACCTATCGCCTGCCCGAGCTGCCCACCAAGCAGCAAATGCTGAAAAAGGGCGAGAAGTGGAAGCCGTGGCGCAGCATCGCAAGCTGGTATCTATGGCGGGCGGCGGAGGACAAGCCGGCGCCCAAGGCGAAAAAAGCCGCAAAGGTGCAGCCCAAGAAGCCGCGAGCGCGCGCCAAGCCGGCGCCGAAAAAGGCACGAAGCTAGCGCAACTCCACCGTGAATTGCGCATGGCACTGGTTGCCCGGGTCGAAGTAAACAGTGCGCTGTTTGCCGCCCGAACTGACGTCGAACTGAATTGGCTTCTTGCTGTAGTTCGGCAGACGGGTGAACTCCGCCTTACCGTAGTAGTTGGTGCTCACCGTAAGATCGGTTTTATGCGCCAGTCCCCAACGAATCAGGGTGTGAATCGCCGCCTGGTACACCGGCTTGCCTTTGGCGTCGCGCACGTCGAAGGAGGCGGTACAGTCTCCGCGGTCGGCGCTGATGGTCGGAACCGTGGCGCTCGCGTCGGGAGCGGCGGCCGCCGGCGTGTTCTGCTGTGCCACGGCGAGCGAGCCGGCCAGCAAAACCATCAACAGGAGCAAAAGCGAAGGTTTCGGATTCATCAAGAAAATAGTAACCCGCAATCACTTCATAATGAACTACGAAATACTTCCGTTGCCTCTGGTGAGCGAAAACCGCGGCTCGGCTTTCAGCCCCGGCGGCGGGCCGGATGCTAAAATCAAGAATTCAGTTCCCTTTTCCGCGGCCTTTGAGGCGCGGACAACGCTCCGCTGGGAACTCCTAAAATTATGAAGCCCAAGCCTTCAGGCAATCAAATTCGACGCATGTTCCTGGACTTCTTTATCTCGAAGGGGCATAAAGAGGTTCACTCGTCTTCGCTGGTGCCGGCCAACGATCCGACGCTGCTGTTCACCAACGCCGGCATGAACCAGTTCAAGGATGTCTTTCTCGGGCTGGAGAAGCGCGATTACCAGCGCGCTACCACCTCGCAGAAGTGCGTGCGCGCCGGCGGCAAGCATAACGATCTCGAGAACGTCGGCTTTACCAATCGCCACCACACCTTCTTTGAGATGCTGGGGAACTTTTCCTTCGGCGATTACTTCAAGCAGGACGCCGTCGCCTACGCCTGGGAGCTGGTGACCTCGCCCGAGTGGTTCGCGATGGCGCCGGAAAAGCTCTACGCCACCATCTTCAAGGGCGAGCATGGCGTGCCGCGCGATGACGAAGCCTACGGCCATTGGTTGAGCGTGGGCATACCCGCCGAACGCATCTTCGAGATGGGCATGAAAGACAATTTCTGGGCGATGGGCGACACCGGCCCCTGCGGCCCGTGCAGCGAACTGCACTACGACATGGGCGTGGAATCCAGCGACAAGCTGCTGCCCGAGTGCGCCGCCGGAGAGTGCACGTTTCCCTGCGAGTGCGGACGCTACGTTGAGATTTGGAACCTGGTCTTCATGCAGTTCGTGCGCGACGCCGAGAGCAAGCTGACGCCGCTGCCCAAGCCCTCCATCGACACCGGCGCGGGACTGGAGCGCGTGACCGCCGTGCTGCAAGGCGTGGTTTCGAACTACGACACCGACCTGTTTACGCCACTGATCAAACGGGCGGCGGAACTGACGGGCGCTTCGCTGGCGCGCGAAACGGAGAAAGAGGCCAAGTCGAAGAGCGCGGCGTCGCTGCGTGTAATTGCCGACCATGCGCGGGCGGCGACGTTCCTGATCTCCGACGGCGTCGTGCCGGCCAACGAAGGACGCGGCTACGTGCTGCGCAAGATCATCCGCCGCGCCATTCGCCACGGACGCTTGCTCGGACAGAACGAGCCGTTTCTCTACGAGATGGTGTTCGCCGTGCGCGACCAGATGCAGGAGGCTTACCCGGAGTTGAAGGAGTCGGCGGAGCGCGTGGCCAAGGCCGTGGAGACGGAAGAGACGCGCTTTGCGCACACGTTGGATATAGGACTACAGCGGCTGGAAGAAGACCTGGCTGAAGTGCGTCGTAAGCGTTTGGAGCGACTTCGAAATATTCTCGCTCAGGCATACATACGCCAATATGACGAGTTCCGAGTTCGCCTGACGAAGCACGGAGAAAAGATCTCGGGTGGCCGCTTGGCAATGACTACGGCAATCTACCAGTTCTTTTTTCATGCTGGGGAGCCTACTCGTGTCAAGAGAGACGAGTGGGAAAAGTTTCTGCGCGACAAAGAGTTGCAGGGTGATCGCGTGCTTGAACTCGCAATCGCCGATCACATAGACGAGGCAGTAGCCCGGCTTCAGGGGGATGCGACTGCTCGCGCCGTACTTGAGCGTAGCGGTTCATTGTTTGGCAGCAGCAGTGACCAGATTCATGAGCTCGCGAAGCAGCTCGATAGGGAGCGCGCTGAGCCACTTACTTACTCTGGCAAAGATGCCTTTAAGCTCTACGATACTTTCGGCCTGCCGCTGGACTTCATGGTCGATGCGGCACGCGACCAGGGCATCGAGTTCGACCAGGCCGGATTCGACTCCGCGATGGACGAGCAGCGTGAACGCGCGCGCGCTTCGTGGAAGGGCGGCGCCAAGGATGTTGCTTCTCCGGTTTTTCACACGCTTCCGGCCACCGTTTTTGAAGGCTATCGCCAGACCGAATCGCGCGACTGCCAAGTGCTGGCCATCCTTCGCGACGGACAGGGCGTGCAGGAGCTGAAGCCCGGCGAAGCCGGCGAGATCGTGCTCGACCACACGCCGTTCTATGCCGAGGCGGGCGGGCAAGCCGCCGACCGCGGCTGGTTCTATGCGGGCGATCACAACACGCTCGTGGCCGACGTGACCGGCGTTCACTATCCCGTGCAGGGGGTGCGCGCGCACGAAGTTACCGCGCGGCAGCCGATAGTCGTCGGCGACCGGCTGGACGCGGTGGTCGATACTGAGCTGCGGCTGGCGACCATGCGCCACCATACCGGCACGCACCTGCTGCATGCGGCGCTGCGCAACGTGCTCGGCACGCATGTGAAGCAGGCCGGATCGCTGGTCGATGCGGCGCACCTGCGCTTCGATTTTTCCCACTTTGCCGCCGTCGAAGACGAAGAGTTGCAGGACATAGAGGACCTTGCCAACCGGGAAGTCCTGCGCAACGACCGCGTGGAAGTGATCGAGAACGTGCCCATCGATGTCGCCGTCAACCAGTATAAGGCGATGGCGCTGTTCGGCGAAAAGTATGGCGACAAGGTGCGGGTGATCCGGGTGGGAGATTTTTCGACCGAGCTGTGCGGTGGCACCCACACCTCGGCCACGGGAGAGATTGGGCTGATCAAGATTCTGAAAGAGAGCAGCGTCTCGGCCGGAGTGCGTCGGCTGGAGGCGGTGACCGGAGAAGCCTCGCTGCGGCACTTCCGCATCGATCATCAACTGGAAGGCATGGTCTCAACCCTGGTCGGGCGCTCGGAGGCGTCGCCCGCCGAAGCTCTGCGGCTGGAGATGGAGCGCAAGGAAGACGAGATCAAGCGGCTGCGCAAAGAGTTGGACGAGGCGCGCATGAGGTCGGCTTCGTCTTCGGTGGCGACGATCGGCGAAAAGGTGCGCGAGGTGAAGGGCGTGAAGGTGCTGGCGCATCGCGCCGATAACCTGGAGCGTCCGCAACTGCGCACGCTGATGGACAGCCTGCGCGGCAAAATCGGCTCCGGCGTGGTGGTGCTGGGCTCGGTGAGCGATGGCAAGGTGGCGATCATCGTCGGCGTCACCAAAGACCTGACGGGCCGCGTGCAGGCGGGCAAGATCGTCGGCAAGGTGGCGCAGAAGGTGGGCGGCTCCGGCGGCGGGCGTCCGGACATGGCGGAGGCCGGCGGCAAAGACCCGCAGGCGCTGGATGCGGCGCTGAGCGCAAGCTACGGGGTGGTAGAGGAGTTGCTCGGGAAGTAGGGCACGCGTTAGGAATGCCATCTACTCCATGTTGAGGAAACGAGGATATCGCCTGTTATCAACAGTTAGTTGCGCAACTCCGTTTTTGCATTAACTTTCAGACTATGCGCAGAATGCTATCTCTGGTGTTACTGATTGTCGCAGTAGCGGCTGCTGGCGATAACCATCCAACCCTGAAGCGCAAGATTGCTTGTAAAACGTCAGTAAACGCCGACTCCTGCTTTTGGACTCACGGCAGGCTTTCTTTCTACAACGGGACGCCCGCATTTCGGCTTTGGAAGATTGGGACTCATCGTCTGCTTGGGATCTATAGCGGGCCGGGCGCTGAGGAATCCGATGTACTCGACAATGAACATCCGGAACTGCCCGCAAACGTTCAGGCGAAGCTCAAGTCGCTTGGCACTAGTATTTACGCTGACTTTGAGGTATGCCCATTGGAACCGGAACGAGTGGGAGAAATGCAGGCGGCCTGCATCGAATCAGCGAGCCATCTTGTGGTCGAAGATAGTTCCAAGCAGCACAGGTGATGCATCCTTTAACCGTTGCAAAATCGCCTTCTGAACAATAACGGCTCCTTGGGAAAGCTGGGAACTACCCCACGTTAGCCAACTGCGGGCGAACGTGGGGCACCCGACGCCTGCTGCGTTACGAAACTTTGAAACCTTCGAAACCCTAAACCTCCTGCCTCCTTAGTACCCGTGCCCTTCGCCCTCCAACTTTACTTTGCCGCGGAAGCTGCGGTAGACATAGATGAAGTAAGCCAGTGCCAGCACCATGCCCACGCACCACCAGCGCAGTCCTACGACGAGAGCGTAACTGGCGGTGACCGAGTTCTCAATCGTCAGGTTGTAACGCGCATCGACCGCCGGCAAAATCACCGGATAGAGCGCGAACACCGCGCCCACCAGCATAAACGTCAGATAAAGCGACGATGCGAGAAAGGCGGCAAAATCGTTGCCCTTGCGGCTGAATGCCAACATGGCAAAGATGCTGCCGAAGACCGCCAGGGGGATCACGTATCCAATCGGTGCGGCCTGATAGTTGGCCAGCACTCCGGGACGAATCCACAGGGTCGCCACCAGGCTGAGCAAGGTGAGCAAAAGTTGCGCCGGCCAGAGCACGGCGGCAATGCCGCGCGCCCGCCGGTTCAGGTCAGCCTCGGTTTTCAAGGCGACGTAGTGGGCTCCGTGGCTCGCCAGCGCCACCAGCGCCAGCACGCCCGACAGCACGGTGTACCAATCCAGAATGCCGGGCTGCGGGCCCAACCCGCCAATTGGTGAACAGCGGCAGGAAGAAATAGTGATCCGGGCCGAGCGGCACGCCACGCACGACATTACCCAGCGCGGCTCCGTAAAAGATAGCCAGCAAAATACTGGCCACGGCGAAGACGACGTCGAAGAACGACTTCCAGACATCCTGCTCGATGTGGGTGCGGAACTCAATGCCGATGGCGCGCAGCATGAGCAGCCAAAGCACCATCATCAGCGGCAGATAGAAACCGCTGAAGCTGGAAGCATAAAGCTGCGGAAAGACAAAATAGAGTACGCCGCCGGTGGCCAGCAGCCAGACTTCGTTGCCATCCCACACCGGGCCGATGGAACGGATCACCTGCTTGCGCTCGGTATCGGTGCGGCCCGCGATCAGGTGAATGGCGCCGGCGCCGATGTCGAAGCCGTCGAGAATCACGTAACCAGCCAGCATGACGGAGATAATGCAGAACCAGAGTGTCGGCATGACTATTTCACCTCCGCTTGGAGCGTCCCGGCCTCAGGGCCGTGCTCGATCTCACGGTGAATCAGGAACAGGAAGAGAATGGAAAGCACGGTATACATTCCCATAAAGCCGAGCAGCGTAAACCAGCCGTTGCCCGCCGAGACGGATTTCGAATAGCCGTTGGCGGTGCGCAGCAGGCCGTAGACAAGATAGGGCTGCCGGCCGATCTCGGCGGTCATCCAGCCGGCGGTGTTGGCAATGTAGGGCAGCGGAAAACTCAGCATCAGAATCCACAGCATCCAACGCGACTCGAAGAGCCGCTTGCGCCAGAGCAGCAGGGCGGCAATCACCATGATCGCCATGAAGATCGTCCCCAGGCCAACCATGATGTGGTAGGCGAAGTAGAGCAATGGAATGTTATCCGGCCACTCCGTGGGCGGAAATGCGTCCAGGCCCTGCATGTGGGCGCTCCAATCGCGGTAAGCAAGGTAGCTAAGAATGCGCGGAACCACAATCGGATTGTCGATCTTCCTGCGCTCCACGTCTGGTTGGCCGATAATCACCAAGGGAGCGCCCGCGCGCGACTCGAACAGCGCTTCCATCGCGGCCAGGGTAACCGGTTGATGCTCCGCCAGGTTGCGCCCCTGTCCGTCGCCCGTGGGTCCGATCAGTAACATCACGAAGATCAGCGAGGCGACCACGCCGACCTTAAGAAAGATTTTTGCCTGATCCAGGTGCCGCTTGCTGAGCAGATAAAAGGCGCCGAGGCCGGCCATGACAAAAGCGCCGGTAACGCCGGCGCCGGCCATGTTGTGGGCGTATTGCCAGATCGCCCAAGGGTTCAGCACCAGGCCCCAGAAACTGGTGAGGGTCACCGAGCCGTCGGCGGTTCGCGCATAGGCGACCGGATGCTGCATCCAGGCGTCGGTGGCGACGATGAAGTAACCCGACAGCCATGAGCCGAAAAACACTGCCATTGCCGTCCACCAGTGGGCGATTCTGCTGAGCCGCTTTTCGCCGTAGAGAAACAGCCCCAGGAAGGCCGACTCCAGGAAGAAGGCAAAGGTGCCTTCCATAGCTAGAGTTTGTCCGATCACGCCGCCGGCGTATTTGGAAAAAAGCGACCAGTTGGTGCCGAACTGGAACTCCATCGGAATTCCAGTGACCACGCCGAAGACAAAAGAGATGCCGAAGATCTTCGCCCAGAAGCGCGCGGCGTCGTCGTAATGTTGCGTCGTTGGTCCGCAGCGCCAGGGTCTTCAGCACCACGATCAGCGGCGCCAAGCCCATGGTGAGCTGCGGGAAAAGGTAGTGATAGGTTACGGTGAAGGCGAAATGCAATCGATGTATGAATTCAGCGCTATTCATGTGATTCCTCATTCATCGAGGCGCCCCATCCAACGCTCGGGAAATGCTCCCGCTCAACGGCGCTTGACGCGGGAGCGGGGCCGCGGGGCTCCGCTGGTCGCTCGATCGAGAATTCGTATTGTGGTTTGCGCCCTGCCCGGAGCGGTTTGGCCCGCTTGGGCAGCGTCTTTCGTTCCGGCTTTGCGCGCTACCGTCCGGGTTGATAATTTGGCAATTTTGGCGCTGCTTAAGATGTCCAGCATGGCCCGCTGGGCTTGAACCCAAACCAGGTGTGCCGCGCACCAAGGCTGGTTGTCGCAAGCCGCGCCTTCAGCCAGACACACATTAAGAGAAATAGGACCGTCGATGGCCTCAATTACCTCCAGCAGCGAAGCGCTCCGGCCGCGCGGCAGGATGGCGAAACCACCTTCGCCGCCGCGACGCGAAGCCACCAGGCCGGCGCGGGAGAGAGCCTGAAGGATCTTCGACAGAAAACTTTCGGGTGCGCCGGTGGCGGCGGCCAGCACCAAGCGCGACGCATGCTCGCGCGGCCCGAGGGTCGCCAGATGCATGGTGACGCGAACGGCATAATCGGCGGCGCGAGTCAGTTGCATGGTTTGAATTTGACTAAGCTTGATTTGGACTAAGTGGACCTATTTAATCCACTACACACGCTAGTTGTGCTCTCAAGCTTTGTCTGTGACGGGCGTCACCTGGGCGATTGACATGACGGCTGACATCTTTAAGCTCATCGATGAAGCCCCACCTGACCTTCAACCTGTGTTTCGGCGCAGCCCCGACTCGGTCGAGTCGGTGCCTCTTAGGATTCGTCAGAGGACTTGATCCGCTCCAGCTTGCGCATCTTGTGCGCCTGCCGAATCTCGCGCCTTTTCCCCGCGTCCTCATAGCGGCGCTTCTCGTCCTCGCTCTGCGGCAATACCGGAGGCGCCTGGAGTTTGCGCCCATGGCGGTCCACGGCAACAAACGTCAGGTAAGCGCTGCTGAGGTGGCTGCGTTCGTTCGACAGGTAGTGTTCTACCCAGACCTTCACCCCAACTTCAAGCGAGGTATGAAACACCCGGTTCACCGCGGACTGCAACACCACCAAGTCGCCGACGCGGCCGGGCACGAGAAAATCAAGATGATCGATCGAGGCGGTCACCACGTAGCTGCGCGAATGCCGGTGCGCCGCCAGCGCTCCGGCCAGATCAATCCAGTGCATCAGTCGGCCGCCCAGCAGCGCGCCGAGCGGATTGGCGTCGTTGGGAAGGACGAACTGCACCATCTCGGAAGCGGAATCGGCAACCGGCTTGGGGCTCAGAAAAACATCGAACCGGGCGCTCGCGGATTCTTCCTTCTTACCTTCGGTGCTCACCAAACGATCCTTTCCATGCTCTCATCGAAAATGCACCTTGCCTTATTGCCCCGCGGCTGGATGGCGGCTGAGATATGCGGCCAGAAAGCACTCCGCCTGGCGTCCGAGCCGCTCATCGCGATGAGGATTCAGCCAGGTGGCCGTTGCCCGCGAGAACTCCAGGGCGCCGGATTCGCCGGGCGTGTGGTTCAACTCCATGACGTAAAGAATCCGCAGGTTCGTTTGCGCATCGCGCGGGACAGAGAAGCGAACCGCATCGGCGATACGCTCGGACGGAAGCCAACCACAGCACGCATAGCCGAGGTTACATTGCTTCAGAGCCTCGTCACCCGGTTGCTCTCCCAGGTGTCCGGGGGCGGAGCAAAGCCCGCGAAAGCCATCGCCCAGCGGCAGACGTTGACGCCACGGCCAGAGATCGGCATCATGGCGCTCGCCCGGGATGAAATAAGGGCAACACATAAGAACATTCACTCTAACAGGAACCGCCGCCCCAAGACGCAACACCGCCAAGTGCGACTATTCTACAGACCTGCCCGGCGAGAGGCCAACTGCACTCCGGCGGCCAACGAGTGCCCGGCACGCGGTATGCGATAAGATGTTGCTGGCCGTCGCCGCACCGCGACCGCCGAGGATGCCGACGATGCCGAGCCGAGTGGAGCAGCTCAAGGAAATTCTTGCTCACGATGCCAACAACCTGCTGACCCGTTACGCCCTGGCCGTGGAGTACTCGAACTCCGGCGATGTCGATGCGGCGGTCGCCGAGTTCAAGCTGCTGCTCGAAAAGAATCCCGATTACGCCAACGCTTACTTCATGGCCGCGCAATCGCTGGCGGGCGCGGATCGCGGTGCCGAGGCAGCACAAATGTTGCGCGACGGAATCGCCGCCGCCAAGCGCTGCGGCAATCGGCACGCGGAATCCGAGATGCAGCTCATGCTGGACGATCTGGAGCGCTGAACGACCAACATCCTGAGATGCTTTGCCACGCCGATGACAGCGAACTCCTGTTCATCCCCTCCCAGCTTGCGCTTCCTTGGCCAGCCGCCGCAACACGTAATTAACCGCAAACGGAGCCAGAAACGCCAAGCCGATGGCAATGCGGTTGTGCCAGGGTACGACGGTCTCGGTGATGTCGCACTGGTAGGCGCGCAGCACCGCTTCGGCAACGCGCTCGGCGGTGATCCCGCGCTGCACCTTGGGGGTAATTCGAATCGCTTCCGCGCCGCGCACCACATTCTTTCCGAAATCGGTTCTCACGTAGCCGGGGCAGATATTGACGACCGAGACGCCGCTGCCTTCGAGTTCGAGCCGGGCGGCGCGGCTGATCGCATTCAGCGCGCGCTTGGTTGCTCCATAAGCGCCCATGTACGGAATCGCGATGTAGCCGGCAACGCTCGAAATGTTGATGATGCAGCCCGAGCCCTGCCGCCGCATCACCGGGATCACCTGCTGCATGGCTTCGATCGCGCCGAAAAGGTTGGTTTCAAACATCCGGCGGTAAGCCTGGCGGTCCATGCGCTCGATGGAATCGACCACCCCGAAACCGGCGTTGTTGACCCAGACGTTGACTCGCCCGAAGCGCTCCAAGGCGGCCCGGAGCAGAGCTGAAATCTGGGCGGGGTCGCAGACGTCGCAAGCCACCGCGAGGCTTTGCTGCGGCCGTCCGACTCTGGCGCGCGCCGCCTCCGCCCGGGCCAGCTCGCGCGAAGAAAAGACAATCGACGCGCCATGGTCGGAGAACAATTTGGCAATCGCCTCGCCGATACCCATGGATGCGCCGGTAATGACCACGACTTTCTCTGACAGGTCCATGCAGGGCTTGTAAATTCTCTGGCGGAAAAAGTCAAGCTCGGTGCTACGAACCGTTCGGTGCGCCCAAGCAGCAGCCCTGCGCGGAGGGGTTGGCGCGGCGAAATTTGGCCCCGAGGGCGAAGTTACTGCAACCACCGGGCAGTGGCCGACGTCCAAAGAGCTGACGCCCGACCAACCTGCAACTCTGTTTGATCGGGCGCGGTGTCAAATCCGTGCTGCAGCGCGAACAGTCTCTCGAAGCGAGAGCGGAGGGTTTATCAGTGATCAATCTGCCCCGAACCTTGGGCGAACTACGGCAGAGCGCGTTTTGTGAAAACAGACTTCGCACGCGAAATGTAAAAGACGAGCTGCGGGAAAACCTGATTGTACGTTTACGGCAGGGCGGCCCGGTGTTTCCCGGCATCATCGGCTACGAAGACACGGTGACTCCCCACGTCGTCAATGCCATTCTTTCACGCCACAACTTCATCCTCCTGGGATTGCGGGGACAGGCGAAGAGCCGCATCCTGCGCTCGTTGACGGCGCTTCTCGATCCGCACACGCCATATATCGCGGGTTGTGAGATTCGCGACAATCCGTATGAGCCGCTCTGCCGCCGCTGCCGCGAGCTGATCGCCGAAGCTGGAGACAAGACTCCCATCGCATATCTCGAACGGGACGAGCGCTATGTGGAGAAGCTGGCGACTCCGGACGTGACCATCGCCGATTTGATCGGCGACATCGATCCCATTAAGGCCGCCAAGGGCGGGCACGAGTTGAGCAACGAACTCACCGTGCACTACGGTCTGCTGCCCCGCGCCAATCGCGGCATCTTCGCCATCAACGAACTGCCCGATCTCGCCGGCAAGATTCAGGTCGGCCTGTTCAACATCATGCAGGAAGGCGATGTGCAGATTAAGGGCTACCCGGTGCGCCTGCCGCTCAATGTTGCCCTGGTCTTCAGCGCCAACCCCGAGGACTACACGGCGCGCGGCAAGATCGTCACCCCGCTGAAGGACCGCATTGGGTCGGAGATACGCACCCACTATCCGGCATCCATCCAGGAAGGGATCGACATTACATCGCAAGAAGCGTGGACCGGGCGTAACGGCCTGAAGCTGCAGGTCCCGCGCTTCATTCGCGAAGTCATCGAGCAGATCGCCTTTGTGGCGCGCGAGGACAAGCACATCGACAAACGCAGCGGGGTCAGCCAGAGACTGCCGATCAGCGCGATCGAGAACGTCATCTCGAACGCCGAGCGGCGCGCGGTCTTTCAGGATTCCGAATACGTGGTGCCGCGGATTGCCGACGTGTTCGCGGCCTTGCCGTCGATCACCGGCAAGCTCGAACTCGAATACGAGGGCGAGGTGCGCGGCGCCGACCAGGTGGTGCGCGAGATCATCAAGACGGCGATCACGCGGGTTTTCGATCAATACTTCGCCAACGCCGACCTCAAGCAGGTGGTGCAGTGGTTTGAACTGGGAGGCGAGATTCAACTGCTGGAAACGGCGAACCCGATTGAGCTGGTGGACATGCTGCAGGGCATCCAAGGCCTGCTGGACAAGACTTCGGTTTTGCATCTGGAAAATGAAGAGGCGCCCGAGGTGCGCGTCTCCGCCGCCGAGTTCGTGCTGGAGGGACTGCACGCGCACAAGAAGATCGGGCGTTCAGAGGAGCGCTTGTTCACCGCCGGCGACAAGGCAGCAAATCATCCGGAAAAGGAGTTCAAGACCGAAATGCCGGATGACTTCGAAGCGCGCCGCCGCAATCGCAGGCCCTTTAATTAAAGAGCAATTTGCAACTCCTGGCCGGCAACGGTCAGGCGAGGAAAGCCGGGAATCGCTTCTTATGCGCCGAGTCCGCTATTCGAAATACATTGCCGACCTGAGCGACGAGTTGAGCATGGAAGACCTGCTCCAGGCTCTTGCCAACCATTTGTTGCAGAGCGGCTTCGAGGAACAGTTCACGCGCTACCAGCAGCAGCCGGGCGAGCACGATCAGACCATGCAGGCGTTACGCGAGGCCATCCGCAACGCCCTGCTGAACGGAGACCTGCTCGACGAGGAGATGCGGCAACAGCTTGAACAAATGCAGGCCGCGGGCAAACTCGACGAGCTGATCGAGCAGATGATCGAGCGCCTGGAGGCCGAGGACTACATTTCGATTTCGCCGCCGCACGATCCAGCCCAGCAATCGTCGGTGGGCGGACAGATTGGCAAGCCGCAGGGCGAGCCGCGCTTTGAGGTCACCGATAAAGCGCTTGACTTCCTGGGCTATCGCGCCCTGCGCGATCTGCTCGGGTCGCTGGGCAAGAGCAGCTTCGGCCGTCACGACACCCGCGATCAGGCTACCGGAATTGAGTCCAGCGGCGCCAGCAAGACTTATGAATTCGGCGACACGTTGAACCTGGATATCACGGCGACGCTGGCTTCGGCCATCGATCGCGAAGGGCTGAAGCTGCCGCTGAATATCGAGTACTCCGACCTGCAGGTGCATCAGTGCGAGTACCAGTCGTCGTGCGCCACCGTACTCATGCTGGACTGTTCGCACTCCATGATTCTCTACGGCGAGGACCGCTTCACCCCCGCTAAAAAAGTGGCCATGGCGCTGTCGCACCTGATCCGCACGCAATACCCGGGGGATTCGCTCTCGCTGGTGCTGTTTCACGATTCGGCGGAGGAGCTGCCGCTTTCGCAACTGGCGCGGGTGCGGGTGGGGCCTTACTACACCAATACCCGCGAAGGACTGCGCCTGGCGCAACGTATCCTGCTGCGCCAGCGCAAGGACATGAAGCAGATCGTCATGATCACCGACGGCAAGCCTTCGGCGCTGACCCTTGAGGACGGGCGCGTCTACAAGAACGCTTTCGGGCTCGATCCGCTGGTGGTGAGCAAGACCCTGGAAGAGGTTTCTAAGTGCAAGCGCGCCGGGGTGATGATCAACACCTTCATGCTCGCCTCCGACTACGGACTGATACAGTTCGTGCAGAAGGTGACGGAGATGTGCCGCGGCAAGGCGTACTTCACCACTCCATACACGCTTGGTGAATATCTGCTGATGGACTACATGTCGCGCAAGACGAAGACCATCCACTAGCAGGCTGCTGATGCCAACCGCGCCGGAGCACTACTCAAGCCTTTGGCTTCTCGGCTGAGACCGCGGCCTCCGCCGCCTGGAAGCCGATCTTGGAATGGGTGCCATCGCAGAAGGGCTTGTTCACGCTGGCGCCGCAGCGGCAGAGCGCAATCATCGGTTTCCCCGTAAGGTCTATCCTATTGCCGGTCGGATCGATCAGCTCAATCACCCCGTCGGGGTCTTCCACCTTGTACGGCCCGTTGGGCCGCATCGTAATTTTTACCGCCATATTGTCGCCTCGAAGTGAATCATGATTTCTTCCACGCAATGCGCGGTCGATGTCACAAACAATATATCGCAAAGTTATGTCGCAAACTTTCGCGACGCCGCGCCCGAGAAGGTCGCATCACCCAGGTGCGCATCGTGAGCGGCCCTGGACTGATGCATGCTCTCCAGCGCGTGCTCGAACTGTTCGGCGCGCTTGTGATTAGTGTGCTCGGCCAGCACCCGCTGTTGGGCGCGCGCACCGATTCTTTGCAGTTCGCTCTCGGGCATGTCGCGAAGATACGAGACGATTTCCGCGTGATCGGCGGGCAGCAAGATCTCGCACCCGGGGGTAAAAAAACTCTCCAGCCCCGGCCACGGGTCGGAGACCATGGCGGCCGCGCAGGCGGCAGCCTCGAAGAGCCGCACCGAAGGCGAATAGCCGGCCGCAACCATGTCGCGCCGGGTGACGTTCAGCGTCAGCCGCGATGACGAATAGAGGTGCGGATGCCAGCGCGGAATCAGGCGCGACCGGGTAGTGCGTCGTGGGATCCAGAGCGTTATAAACCGGATGGCAGTTGCGCGCTCCCAGGGCGAGGTAGTGGCGCACGACGGGAGCACCGCCGCCGTAAATGAAGATGAAATCGTACCGCGGAACGAGGCGGCGAAAAGGATCGTCGGGATCGGACTCCAGGCGGGCCAGGGTCGCGGGCGCATCGACATCCCAGAAAGCGACTCGCGTGCTCGCCGAGCGGCACTCGATCACCCGCTCCTCCAGCAGTTCGTCGTCGGCTCCCACGCCGCTGTGTTTGACGACAAGGCCGGCGCCGGCGGCCCGTGCCAGCAGTGCATCAATATCATCGGGAGTGCGGTAAACGATCACCTCCGCATAATTCACGTCGTGGCGGTCGCGGTTCTGCTGACGCCCGTAGATATCGGGCTCCGCGAAGATGATGTCGTGGCCCAGCGCGGCAAGGTTCCGGTAGATGCCGCGATAATAAGTCGCGGCGCCGTTCCAATAGCATGAAGTGATGCTCGAGCCGAAGACAAAGATTTTCATCTCCGAACTTCCTCGCAGATCTCGATCAGTTGCTGGGCGCGATGCGCGCAAGTATGGCGCTTGCGAATCGTCTCCAAACCGTTAGCCGCCAGCTCCGCGCGCGCCCTCTCGTCGCGCAGCAGAAACTCGATTTCGCTCGCCATCTGCTTGCCGTCCGCCGCAACCAGGTAGTCTTGACCCGGCCGGAACAGGTGCTCGATGTCGTTCCACGGCGAACAGAGCAGCGGAATGCCGCTGGCCAACGCCTCGAATACGCGGATGGTCGGGATGCCGCTCAGTCCATTGGCGTACTGCCGCCTCGGCACATGCAGGGCAAGGCGGCTCCGCGCATAAACCGCAGGCGCCGACAAGTTGGGCAGATATCCGCGATATTCAATGCCGGCCTGCTGCAGGGTTTTCACCGCCTCCTGCGGGTAGCGAACCCCGTGGGCGATAATCTTTCGTCCGGTGAGAGCGCTGGCGGGTTCGACCAGGAATTCCATCAACTCCCGCGTGCGTTCGTCGTCTCCCCAGTTGCCGATCCAAACCACATCGGTTGTCTTGTCGCTTGCCTGCGGCTTAAACACCGAGACATCGGCTGCTTCGTGAAACGTCCAGGTGCGCTCTATGCCCAGGCCGTTGTGATAGATGCCGCGAATCGCTTCGCCAAATGCGAGGACGCCGTCGAAGTGATGTAAATGAAATTTCAGGATTTCGTGAGCGCTGCTGTAAACCCTGTGATGGGTGTCGTGCAACAACGCCCGGAATTTTCCTTTCTGCTTGCACCGCAGAACAGCGTTGACCACTTCCGGCTCATTCCACTCGTGGACAATGACAAAATCCGCGCCTTTCAATTCCTCGTCGAGAAACTCCTCGAAACTGGGGCCGCGCTGATAAAAGTAGATATCGAGTTCGGGATAGATCTTGCGGAAATCGTCGATGGCGCCGATCGCGGCTGCGCCTTCGAAGTCCATCAGGCTGGTGAGCGACCAGGCTCCCAGTTCCTCGTAGCATCGGACTTCGTGCCCCATGCGCATCAGCTCGCGGACAAGTCCGCGGAGAAAGTGCGCGTTGCCGTGATTCCAGTCGCTGACCCAGGAATGGGCGAAGAAACGGAATTTGAGTTTCGCATTCATGCCGCCGCGACTCCCGCGGTAATCATCGAGTTGTACAGAGCGAGGTATTCATCCACCATGCGGCTGGCCGTGAAGCACTGGCGCGCGCGGTTCAACGCAAGCGTGGCGAAGGTGAGCCGCAACTCGCGATCGGCGCGCAAACGCGCAACCGTCTCCGCCAGGCTGGAGGCGTCGTTGCGCCGGAAGTAGCAAGCCGTCGGTCCCCACAATTCGCGGAACGTCGGGATATCGTTGGCCACCACCGCGCAACGGGAAAACGCGGCTTCCAGCGGCGCCAGTCCGAACGGCTCGTAACGCGAAGTGGCGGCGTAAATCGCCGCGCGGCTGTACAAGCTGCGAAGCTGGCTTTCGCTTTGCGCTGCCGTCGGAATCTCGCCGAAGCTGACCAGGGTCACTCGAATCCCCCGGCGCGCCAGCCCCGTGACCAGTTCACGCGTATAGATCCAGACACCGCCAATGGTGTCGGCTGTTACCAGCACATGCATGGCAGCCGGTGTCCTTCGATTGCCAAAGTTTGTCGCATCCTTCGCCGATCCGTTCTGTCTGCCGCTTGATTTCACGCGTCAGGCAGTCAGCCCGTACCTGTCGAGTTCCTGTGCAGCCTGCTGCACCCTGTCTACAGCCGTCTGCTCGCGCAGCCAGCCAACCAGCTCGCACACTCCCTGGCTGAAGCTGAATTCAGGCGCATAGCCCAAAAGCCGTCGCGCCGCCGAGATATCGGCAAAGCAGTGGCGAATGTCGCCGGAGCGGTACTTTCCGGTAATCTCCGCCGGAATCCGCGTGTCCATGGTCTCGGCCAAGGCGCGGGCCACGCCTGCGATGGTTACCGCCGCGCCGGAACCGATGTTCAGCGCCAAACCATTCGCCTCGTTCCGCTCCATGGCGAGCAAGTTGGCCTGCACCACGTCGTGAACGCTGACGAAATCACGTTGCTGCCGCCCATCTTCGAAGATCATCGGGGAATTTCCATTGAGCAGGCGGGAAGCAAAGATGGCGGCGGCTCCGGTGTACGGGTTGGAGAGCGCCTGCCGCGTGCCGTAAATATTGAAGTAGCGCAAGACCACCACCGGCACGTTGTAGGTCCTCCCGAACAGCAGCGTCATCTCCTCCTGGTCCTTCTTGGAAAGCGCGTAGAACGAGGTGCATTGCAGCGGCTTGCTTTCGGGCGTGGCCGCCGGCTCCATCTGGGCTCCGCACGCCGGACACTGCAGTTCCCAGCTTCTCGCCCGCAATTGCGCCGACGCGCGCGGCGGCGGCGCCATCTCTCCGTGCTCGGGGCAGCGATACTGGCCCTCGCGCGTGACCTTGCGCGGCTCGCAAATCCAGGTCTCCGATTCCGGATGCGCCACGATCTCCAGGCCGGTGCTGCGCAGCATGGCTCCGGCGGCGGCCCGGTTGGGAATCCACCAGTTCGTCTGGTCGTTGGCATAGCTGCGCTCGATGAAATACATCTGCGGAAAATCGGGGTTGCTGAAGATATCCTTGTTCCAGAAATGGTAATCCTGGTCCCACTCGCGCACCTGCTCGGAGCCGCGAATCATGGTCTGGAAGAGCAGCCGCCCGCCCACCTTCTTGACGACCTTGTCCAAGGCATAAAGCGGAAAGCGCAAGTGGTAGAGAAGACCCATGAAGATCACGTAGTCGAATTGACCGGCCAGACGGTCGACATCGTATACCGAGCACTTCTCGAACTCGATGTCCAACTCCAGCGTGGCGGCGGCAAAGCGGGCCTGATTGAGATAACGGTCGTCAATGTCCACGCCGAGCACCCGTCCGGCCCCGCGCTGCTTCATCTTGATGGAATAAAAGCCGCCGTTGCAGCCGATATCGAGCACGCTGGCGCCGGCCAGATCTTTGGCAATCGCCGGCTCGATATGCTTCCATTTCACGTTTGGGAAATCGCCTAGGAAATGCCCGGGAGCAGTCCAGACGCCGCGCAAATTCATGTCGTGAAACCAGTCGCCCAGCTCACGTATACGCTGCGCCAGCGCCGAGTCGTGCTCAGGGCGCGCCGCCTGATCGGTTTCCGGTGAGACTCCGTGCAAATGAGTTGACATGAGTTAATACCGGCATAGAGTCCCGCCGAAGTCAGCCTGTTGCCTTGCCGGAGCACGGCCAAGAGCAGCCGCCTTGGGTTTCGCATCAACCCGCAGGGCGCGCCCTGGAGACCCGAGACGCCTGTTGTCCATCGTTTAGAGGCAGAGTTGCGGTTCCGGGGATGCCTGAGGCAGGCCGGATGCGGGCCTCAGGTCGTCTGACGGCCGGCTGAGGCGGGAAAAAAATCCGCGCGCTCCCCGATCGGGGTTGACGCGCGGAGCCATGACAACAAGCCATCAGGGCACGTCCAGGAGAGAGGGGAACCTGGCATCAGGTTCCATGAGGAAAAGCAGAACTTTGCCGGCCCGCTAGCGAGCCGTGGGCGCGGGATGGCCTGAGCCCGGAGCAGACCGGGTGAATCGCTCCGCTGGCGCCGGCCGCAACTCCGCTATTGCACGCTCTCCAGGCGCCCGCGGATCTGCGCGGCCAATTGGCAAACCAGCCTTCAACTTTTCTTCGGCTTCGAAGGGCAAGTCCGGGGAGTTGAGAACCAGCTCCGTCGAAAGCAGAATTCCCGTCACCGCGCTGCGCAATTCGCTGCGCAGCAGCGACTCGGCGGAGCGCATGGCAATCGTGCGCACCTCATCATGCCGGCGCAACGCCAGCCGCACCTCGCGCGCCACCCGGGCGGAGTTGCTGAGCGCCAGGTTCACGTAGACGGGAACCGCCATGCCGGAGGTGTTGAGCAGGATGTCAACCGCGTCCGGATCGGCGTCAACCATGGCGCCGTCCAGCACCACCGCGCTGTATTCCTCATTGCGCAAAAGCGAAGTCGCGCGGCGAAGGTTATCGGCCAGCTGCACCGGTTCAGCCAGAACCTCTTGCAGCACGGTGGCGCACTCGACGCCACGCTTGGAAGCAGTCACCAGCAGAATCATCATTACCTCGCATCTTGCCCGCGCACACCACCGCGATGGCGCCACCGGCGCAACAATTCCCCGATACGCCAGCCATGGCGCGCGGACCGAAACCACTCAGGCTCGCGCCTCTACTCCAGCGCTCCGTACTCTTTCAGTTTGCGGTAAAGGGTGGTCTTGCCGATGCCCAGCAGGCGCGCGGCCTCCAGCTTGTCGCCGTGCAACTGCTCAATTGCGCTCAGGATGGCGCGCTTTTCCATCTCCGCGATCGGCAGGATGCCGTGCGCCGCCTTGGCATGCTCGGCGGCAGCGGCCGATTCCGCCTGCGAACACCAGTTCTGGATCTGCGTGGGCAGATCGGCGGTATGAATGGTCGGTCCCGAAGTCAGGGCGCAAGCCCTTTCGAGGCTGTTCTCCAGCTCGCGCACGTTCCCCGGCCAGTCGTAGGCAAGCATCAGCTTCAAGGCTTCGTCGCTGACATTGCGCTGCACCCCGGTGGTGCGCGTCAGCCGCTCCAGGAAGTGCCCGACCAGCAGCGGAATGTCCTGCTTGCGGCTGCGCAAAGGGGGGATGCGCAGGGTGAGAACGTTCAAACGGAAGTAAAGATCGCGGCGGAAATGTCCCTGGGCCACCGCCTGCTCCAGATCGCGATTGGTGGCCGCCAGAATGCGCGCGTTGATGGGAATCGCCTTGGTGCCGCCGACCGGGCGAATCTCCTTTCTCCTGCAGCGCGCGCAGCAGCTTGGCCTGCAAATCGACCGGCAGCTCGCCGACTTCGTCCAGAAACACGGTGCCGCCCTCGGCGATCGCCAGCAGCCCGTCCTTGGATTTATTGGCGCCGGTGAAGGCGCCCTTGACGTAGCCGAACAACTCGCTCTCGATCAGGGTCGGAACCAGCGAGCCGCAGTCCACCGGAACAAAAGGCTTGTCGCGGTGCGGCCCGGAGTAGTGAATCGAGCGCGCCACCAGCTCCTTGCCGGTGCCGCTCTCGCCCAGGATCAGCACCGGATGCGAGCTGTGCGCCGCCTTGGAGATGATGCGGTAAAGCTTCTCCATCTCCGGCGAGCGGCCGACGATCGAGCCGAAGCCTTCCTTGGACTTGATCTGCTCGCGCAGGATGCGGTTTTCGCTGGTGAGCTGCAAATGCCCGACCACGCGCTCCAGCAGCAGCCGAAGCTCTTCCAGGTTGAACGGCTTGGTGACATAGTCGTAGGCGCCGTGCTTCATCGCCTGCACCGCCGATTGCACGGTGGCGTAGCCGGTGATGACGACGACCACGGTCTCCGGACGGCGGCGCTTGATCTCGCGCAGAACCTCCAGCCCGCCGGCTCCCGGAAGCCGTAAATCAACCAGCGCGACGTCGACCCCCGTGGTCTCCAGGACGCGATAGGCGTGATCGGCGCTATCTGCGACAAAGGTGGAGAACCCGATTGCCTGGGCGACTTCGCGGCATCCATCCCGGATCGCCCGCTCGTCATCGACGATCAGCAGGTTCAGCAGATTCGCCTCGGCTTTGGCCGCATCGCTCATGGATGGTTCAGCAACAGACATATTAGGGGCATTCCGTCCCAAAATGGTAGTGATTTCTTCCCTAAATGGCACTGTTGACGAGCCTCGAATCGCAACCACCGTCTTTTCTGCGCCTTCCGCCATTATCCGCTCCCTTGCGTAAACCTCGTTCAGCCTGACAGCGCTCATACAATATCGATTACTGAATCAAGATTATCTTGTGGTCCGCAATAATCTAACCAATCGCTCAATATCTAATCGCCGCTTCTCATTCATCGCCGGCCGAGCTTGCGATCTACCCCTGACCGGCCGTCTGCAGCAGCGCGCGCAGCTCGCGCACCAGGGCGGCGGTACGCTCGCCGGCCTCGTTGATTTGCTCGCAGTAGCGGAGGCGTCCGTCGCCCGCCAGTGCCTGCGCCAGCAGCCCCGATGCCATTAACATGCCGGTAGCGGCGTTGCTCAGCTCGTGGGTGAGCTTGCGAAGCTCTAAACATCGCTCCCCATTCAACCCCGCGTCTCGCGTCGTGCGCTTCGAATTGACCGCCTGCCGCTTGCTTTGCCGGGGTGTCACGGTTGCTCTTTCTATTCACTATTCAGCCTATGCAGCGCCCGATGCAGCGCCGACGCTTCGGCTCCGGGGATTAAGACGGTTCCGGAGTTGGCACAACCGAGCTATCACCGCTTGGCAAAGGCTCAACTCCTGCCCGGATGCATTGTCCCCGAATCCGTAAACGACACCATTCCCATATGCAAACCTCGTACCAAAGCTGGAAAGAAAATTCCAATCTGTGAAAAACCACGATAAACGCTGGGGTTAAAGCCATTCACGCCATCTCGGTTATCGCCTGGCGGCGGCACACGCGGCGAAATCAATTTTCCCAAAACGGGACAACACCGATGCCTGTTGCGCGGAGATGCCGCACAAAAGCCGCCAAAAAGCCGGCGCCGCCGCACGGATTGAGTCCTTTACCAAAATGGGAGCCTGGTTCCGAAAGAGGAAACGTGGGCGGCAGCACCGCGATTGCCACCCAGCCTGTGAACCAACTGAATGATGGCCGCCAGCGAATTGCCGGGGGGCCCCCGACAAGCCCGCCGTTGGCTTGTTGGGGTTGCCTCGGGCGCCAGCGCTCGTTTTCCCATAGGCATACCTCTTTTGGAATAGACTGGAGGGGCAGTGCCCGGGTGGTAAAAGTTACATACCGGGGCTGGCGGCATCTCACAAACCGGGGCTCTGGCGACCGCGGGTTTGCCGTTAGCGGAGTGAAGAGAGGCTGCCAGCTGGACTTTTGCCTGACTGGCTTCCGGCGATGAACCACTTCTAAAAAAGTCCGTACCCGCAAAGAGGCAGTACAAGCTGATGAATTCCGAAAAGGTTTTAATCGTCGAGGATGAGGAGAACGAAAGGACCGGGCTGGCCGAGTTGATCGCAGCTTGGGGATACCGCACCGAAGTTGCCGGTGACGGGGTGGAAGGGCTCGAAAAGGTAATGGAGTGGAGCCCCGGAATCGTGGTCACCGACCTGCGCATGCCGCGCCTGGACGGCATGGAACTGTTGCAGAAGGTCGCGCTACAACCGCACCAGATCGCCGTGGTCCTGCTGACGGCGCAGGGGAGCATCGACGCCGCGGTCGCAGCCATGAAGCTGGGGGCCTACGATTTCATCGAGAAGCCGGTCAATCCGACGCGGCTGCGCGCCATCCTGCAGAATGCGGCGCGCCAGCGCGAGACCCAGCGCGAGCTGGAGGTCGCCAAGCGGCAGCTCCGGGACAAGGGCGAGCTGGGCTCGCTGGTGGGCGCGTCCAAGGCCATGCGGGAGGTCTTCCGGCTGATCGAGCTGGTCGCTCCCAGCACCGCCTCGGTGCTGATTACCGGCGAAAGCGGCACCGGCAAGGAGCTGGTCGGCGCGCACCATCCACGAGCTCAGCCCGCGCAAGCCCCAGGCCGTTCGTCGCCATCAACTGCGCGGCCATGCCGGAGACGCTGATCGAAAGCGAACTCTTCGGCCATGAGAAAGGCGCCTTCACCGGCGCGCTCGAGCGCCGCACCGGCTGCTTCGAGCTGGCCGAAGGCGGCACCCTGCTGCTGGACGAAATCGGCGAGATGCCGCTCGCCACCCAGGCCAAGCTGCTGCGCGTTCTGGAAGATCATCAAGCTTGCGCCGCCTGGGCAGCAAGATCGGAGACCCCGGTGGACGTGCGGGTGCTGGCCGCCACCAACAAGGTTCCCGATGAGGCCGTCGCCAGCGGCCAGTTGCGCAATGACCTCTACTACCGCCTCAACGTTTTCCACATCCACATGCCGCCGCTGCGCGAGCACAAGGAAGACATTCCCACCCTGGTGGAGACCCTGCATCAAGGACATGAACCGCAAGCATCAGCGCACCGTGCGCGCCGCCGGCGAAGCGATCATGGCGCTGTTCCAGGATTTCTCCTGGCCGGGCAACGTGCGCGAGTTGCGCAATACCCTGGAGCGGGCGGTGATCGTCTGCGACTCCGCCGTCGTCGAGCCCGCCATCTGCCGCCGGGCTTCGGCACAGTCACCGCGCCCACGTGCTCAACGACGCCAACGCCATCCGCGTCGGCGTGGGCACCACGGTCGGACGACGCCGAGAAGCAGTTGATCCTGAAAACCCTCGAAGCGCACGCACAACAACAAGACCCGGGCCGCCGAAATCCTCGGCATCAGCCTGAAGACGTTGCACAACAAAGTGAAGGAATACGGCGCCCAGGGAGTAGCAGTCGCGGCCGAGCGGTAGCCTTCCCCAGCGGGCGGACCATACCGCACCGGCCTCGACAATGCTCCTTTGACTGGCGACGAGCGATGATGCACGACTGCACGAGTGGCCTTTGGCCGGTAGTATGCCGCGACTTACGCTGAAGACGAAGCTGGTGCTGGCAATCACCGGCATGGTGTTGGCGCTGGTGCTGGCGCTGTCGTGCATTTATGTCTCTCAACTGATCGATCAGCGTCTGACCGAGGCCGACGCCAACGCTGAGTTTGTCGCTCACCAGGTGCTGGAAGCGGCGCGCAAACCGCTGGAGGCCGTGCCGATCCCGGCGCCGGACGCGAGTGACGACGCGAGTGACGATACCGCCCGGATGCACCTGGCCATGGCCGCCGTCTTGCAGTCAGATGCCGGACTGAACTCGCTTCTGCAATCGGTCGATCGGCTATTCGCCCACGATCTACGACGTCTCCATCGTGGACAGGGACAGCCGGGTGGTGCTGCACAGCGACGCCGGCCTGGGTCAACCGGGCGCTGCCCAAGCGGCCCGATTTCCGGGGACTGATTCGCGCCGGCTTCCTGCGCCAGGCGGCGGTGATCTACGGCCCGCCGACAGTCTACGAAGTGCAGCTGCCGATCCAGCGCGATGGCGCTCCGTTCGGCGAAATCCGCGTCGGGCTTTCGACGGTTTTTCTCAAGAACGAGCTGCGGCCTACGCTCAACCGCGCCCTGATCTTCTCGGCGATTTCGGTGCTGATTTCGCTGGCCCTGGCCGCTGGGCTGTCCAGCCGGGCGCTGCAACCGCTGGAGGCCATCGCCCGCCGGCTGGATGCGATGACCGTCGAGGTCGCTCCCAGCGAGCCCGAGCCGCCGCGCCAAACCGACGAGTATGGCGCGGTCAACACCCGCATCGACCGCCTGGGACGAAAGATCCGCGACGTCAAAGAGATTTTCTCGGCGTTGAAGGAAAATCTCGATCAGATCATGGCTACATTGCAGGACGGGCTGATGCTGTTCACCCGCGAGGAAAACCTGGTGCTGGTAAGTGCTTCGGCGGAGCGCTTCGCCGGACGGCATCGCGGCCGAGATCCTGGGCAAAAGGGTAGACGAAATCTTTGACGATTCCACCCGGCTGGGGCGCATCGTGCTCGACTCCTTCGCCCTGCGGCAGCCGATTTCGCAGCGTGAAATCGAAATCGAGAACGGGCGGCGGATTCAACTTTCGCTCGATTTCATCGCCGAGCGCGGCCAGCCCATCGGCGCTCTGCTCACCATGCGCGACGCCGAATCGGTGCATCGCATCGAGAATGAGATCGAACTCTCGCGCCGCCTGGCGGCCATCGGCAGGCTGACTTCGGGCGTTGCCCACGAGGTCAAGAACCCGATCAACGCCATCGTCATTCACCTGGAAATTTTGCGCGAACGCCTGCTGCAACTGGATCCGGAGACCCGGCGCCACATGGATATCATCGCCAGCGAGATTCAGCGTCTCGACCGGGTGGTGAAGACGCTGGTCGAACTTCACCCGGCCGATCGATCTGCGCCTGGCCGAGGCCGACCTGCGCAAGCTGATGGAGGACGTGGCAGCGCTGGCCGAACCCGAGGCGCGACAGCATGCGGTCAAAATCGTCCGCCAGGAGGATGCGCAGCCGCTGCCGGCGCGCATCGATTCGGACCTGCTCAAACAGGCCTTGCTCAACGTCGTGCTCAACGGCGTCCAAGCCATGCCGCAAGGCGGCACGCTTTCGCTCGCGCAGCCTGGCCGAGGACAATACGGCGAGGCTGGAGATACGCGACCAGGGCGGCGGCATCGATCCCGCGATTCGCGATAAAATTTTCAACTTGTACTTCACCACCAAAAAGTCGGGCAGTGGCATCGGGTTGGCGGTAAGCTATCGAGTGCTGCAGTTGCACAACGGCACTCTCGAATTCGATTCGGAAGCCGGTAAGGGAACCACTTTCCGCTTCATTCTGCCACTCGCCCGGGGAGCCGGCGCGGGTGGCGAAAGGATCGCGGCTGATTCGCGGGGCGCATGAAAATGCTTGGCCTTTTGAGGCAACGCGCAAGCGCGTGGCGGAGGAGACGGCGACTGAATCCCCAGGCGCATCCAACGGCGGCGGGCCGCATTCGCCGGCGCACGGCGCCCCACCCCGGACTTCGGTGGCTGTCGCTTGCCCTGGCACTGACGCTTATTTTTTTCTCCGCCTGCAACCGCAACAAGAAGAGCACGGTTCCGCCACAGGCTAGCGCGCCGGTCATCACCGTTCCTCCGACCGTGCCGGCCAGCCCCGCGCCGCCGGTTCAGACGACCCCGCCGCCGGCCACGAGCGCGGAGACGGGAGTGATACCGCAGTCCTCAATCAATCCGCCTAAAGCGAATCCGAAGCCGCCAAAAAAATCCGCCGGCAAGACCGTCCCCGCCGCCCCCAAGCAAGCCGTTCCGGCGCAGGCGGCGCAGCCGACACAACCCGCTCCGCCGGCGCAGCCCGCACCGCCAAAGCCTCCCGCGACCGGCGCCGGCGAAGGACAAGCGCAGATTGCCGCGCAGGCATCGCAGGGAACGGCGCAGGGCACGGAACAACTGCTGCAAACCGCCGAGGGAAATCTGCGCAAAGTCACCCGCCAGCTCTCCGACAGCGAGCAGGCAATGCTGCGGCAGGCTCGCACCTACATCGCGCAGTCCCGCGCGGCGACCCAGGACGGCGACCTGGAACGCGCCTACAATCTGGCGATCAAGGCCAATCTGCTTTCCGGCGAATTGGCAAAATGATCGCCGCCGCTGATCGTTGAATGCATCTCAAGCTTAACCCAGCCGAAATCGGCATGAGACGGGTCGGGCTCTGGCCAACGTCTCGGCACGCGAGATGAAGGACCCTTGCGTTCCAATCTTTATGGTTTATTTATAACTTTTTACGAAATATTTATGTTATGAAAGTTAGATGGTGTGTAACTGAACAGGGGAATCAATAGGCGGCGGGCGCGCTTTCCAGCTTGGTGCAAGTTCCGCGCTCCAGTCGATTTTCAGCTCGATCTCCGCGGCTGGAAGCCTTTGTAGCTTCTTCAGCAGAGCCCATATTTCAGCCGTACGGAACCGGTTTCCGGAACGGACCGGGGTAACCAATCGATGTCATCGCCCGTCAACAGCATGCAACGTCCCGCCATCAAGGTTTTTGTCGCCACGACGGTGATGTTGACCTTCATCTCTTTCTGGCGAGCAGCCGCCATTGTGCTCTCCGACCTGGCCTCGTCGGCCTACTACGTAGGCGGCGACGCGGAAAATGTTATCGGCAAGAGCGCACCGTGGTTTGTGCTGGCGGTGATGTTGTTCAGCTATGCGGTACGCTCGGTCTACATCGAGTCCTGCTCGATGTTCGTGCGCGGCGGCGTCTACCGCGTAGTCAAGGAGGCGATGGGCGGCACGCTGGCTAAACTCTCGGTTTCGGCGTTGCTGTTCGATTACGTGCTGACCGGTCCCATCAGCGCGGTTTCGGCGCGGGCAATATTTCAGGGGCTTTGTCGATGATGTCGCCGGCCATCTCGGCCATCCGATGCATTTGAGCGAGGCGCAAACCAACTATTTCGCCGCCGTGTTTGCGGTGCTGGTCACGGTTTACTTCTGGTGGAAGAACATCCAGGGCATCCATGAGTCCAGCGACAAGGCGCTTTGGATCATGAAGATCACGACCGTGATGGTGGTGATGCTGATCGGGTGGTGTCTGCTCACCATCCTCAAGCACGGCGCGCATCTTCCGCCGCTGCCTTCGATGGCAATCGATGAAGCTCAACCGGGAATCGCTGGGCTGGTTGCACGGCGGCTTCCTGGCCCAGTTGCCATTTATCATCATGCTGGTTGGCTTCGGACACTCGGTGCTGGCGATGAGCGGCGAGGAGTCGCTGGCCCAGATCAACCGCGAGATCGAGCATCCCAAGCTGAAAAACCTGGAACGAACCGGGCTGGTGATTTTCTTATACAGCCTGCTGTTCACCTCGCTGGTCTCGTTCTTCGCGGCCATGATCATTCCCGACAAGGTGCGCCCGGATTATTTTGCCAATCTGATCAGCGGCCTGGCCATGTACATGGTCGGGCCCTACACTTTGCGGCTGATCTTCCAGGGCTTTGTGGTGCTGGTGGGCGCGCTTATTCTTTCCGGCGCGGTAAACACGGCCATCGTCGGCGCCAATGGCGTGCTCAACCGCATCAGCGAAGACGGCGTGATGACTCCCTGGTTCCGCAAGCCGCAGAAGCGCTTCGGCACGACTTACCGGCTGATCAACCTGATCACCGGACTTCAGCTTTTCACCATCATTGCCAGCCGCGGCAATGTCTACCTGCTGGCTTCGCTTTACGCCTTCGGCGTCATCTGGAGCTTCGCCTTCAAAGGGCTGGCGGTCTTTATCCTCCGCTTCACCGAACCCGAGAACCGCGAATTCAAAGTGCCTGGAAACCTCTACATCGGCAAGCTGGAATTGCCGATCGGGCTGGGCTTGATTACCCTGCTGCTGTTCGCGACCGCCCTGGTCAACCTGATGACCAAACCTCTGGCCACCATCAGCGGCGTCTCCTTTTCGGTCTTTTTCTTTGTTCTCTTCAGCATTTCCGAGCACGTTACCGGACGCAGGGAGCACCGGCAGAAAGGCAAGGAGCACGAGCTAGTCGAACAATTCAGGGTGGCGGAACAACCCCTGATCACCCGCGAAGAGATGAAGGTGCGTCCCGGCAACATCCTGGTCGCTATCCGCGACCCAAGGAACCTGTACTATCTGCGCGACGTGCTGCAGCACACCGACACCACCAAGCAGGATGTGGTGGTGATGACCGCGCGCAACTACCACCGCGAACATTCCTTCAGCGGCAGCGTGAGCTACGACTCCAACGAGTTGTTCGACGATTACGAGCGCCAGTTGTTTACCAAGGTCGTCGCGGTGGCGGAAAAGCAGGGCAAGCATGTTGAGCTGATGGTGATGCCCACGACCAATGTGTTCGACGCGATTGTGCAGACGGCGCAGCGCCTCGAATCCTCCAAGATCGTCAGCGGCGGCTCCAACCAGCTCACCCACGACGTGCAGGGCAAGCGGACCGGCGACGCCTGGGAACGGCTTGCCGAGCCGCGTCCAAGGCTGAAGCTCGAGATCCACTCGCCTGACGGAGTCGTCAGCGATTACTGGCTCGGCCCGCATACCCCGAACCTGCGTCCGGAAGATGTCAACGTGATTCACAACGTCTGGCTGGATGCAACCGCCGATCCTGAACTGGCCTCACTGCACCACTACCATATCGTCCGCGTTGCCGTGGATGATTTGCGGCAGAGCATGCAAGGGAGCGGGCGTGAGGCGGTGCTGGAGCAGCTCAAGTCGGAAATAGGTCGTAAATCGGAGCTATCCAACCTTTCGCTCGCGGAAAGGCTTTCGCTCGCGGAACGAGCCACCGGACCAGCCGCACCACCGGCGGAAAACCAGCCCCCACCGGTCAAGCCATCCTGAAGACGCTCGCGGCCAACCGTTCGCGGGCGAAGTAGCGTGGCTATGGCATGCGGAGGCGCTCGACGGCGGCGGCGCGCTTGCACAGAGAATGTGAGCGTCCCGCAAAATGCTGCTGAGAACCACAACACCTGCCGTGGCGGCTGTCTCACTTAGGGACAAGTGATCCTGCCGAACCCGTTCTCGCCTAACCCTGATGCGGAGCAGATGGGCGTTGCTGATATTCTGTATGGTGCTGAATTGCAGCCTATCGGCGTCGGGGTAAGATCCTGCAAATGTCACATTCTCTTGAAGATTGCACGGCCGTGGTGTTTGGCGTCGCCAACCGGCGCAGCATTGCCTGGGCGATCGCCCAGCAGCTTCAATCCGCCGGGGCGAAGCTGGCCATCACCTATCAGAACGGGCGCATAAGACAGGAAGCCGAGGAGATGATTCTGAGCTTGCCCGGCGACCCTTTCCAGTGCGATGTAACCAGCGACCACGAGATCGCTTCGCTATTCGAGCAATTGAAGAGCCGTTACGGCCGCATCGACGTGCTCGTCCATTCGATCGCCTATGCGCCCCCGGAGGAGTTGCGCAACGAATTCGTCATGACCAGCCGCGAGGGCTTCCGCATTGCCCACGAGATCAGCGTTTATTCGCTGATTGCGCTGGCCCGTGCCGCCGCTCCTTTGATGAGCCAAGGCGGCAGCATTATCACCCTCAGCTACTTTGGCGCCGAAAAAGTGGTGCCGAACTATAACGTCATGGGAGTGGCCAAGGCGGCTCTGGAATCGGCGGTGCGCTATTTGGCCTACGACCTGGGCAAGAAAAACATTCGCGTCAACGCCATCTCCGCCGGGCCGATCCGAACGCTCGCCGGGCGGGGCATCGCCGGCCTCGGCGAGATGCTGAAGTCACACGCCGCGCGCGCTCCGCTCCAGCGCAACGTCGATGTCGACGAGGTGGCGGCCACCGCCCTGTTTCTCGCCGGCCGCGGCGCCGCCGCCATTACCGGCGAAACCATCTACGTCGATTGCGGCTACAACATCATGGGATTCTGATTTTGCCAACCTGCTACTTGGGAGCCTGCTACTTTCGTTTGTTTTCTCCGGCGCCGGCGGCCACTAACACCAATCGCATCGGTCCGAGAGCAATGCCAGCAACCGCCTCGCGCTTGTCTTCCGGCAAACGCGGGGCGGTTTAACCCTGATCTTTAACCCTGGTCTTTAACCTGATCGACGGTGAAGCGGCGCTCCTCGTCGCCGACGCGTTCGATGGCAATCTCGACATCGCATTCATCCACCAGGCGGGCGAATTTTTCGCCCCACTCGATCAACAGAATATTGCCGTCTTCGCGGATGAGGTCGTCGAGTCCAAGCGTCTCCAGCTCGCGCAAGCTTTCAATGCGGTAGAGGTCTATGTGGAAGAGGCTGCGCTCCGGACCGCGATACTCGTGCACCAGAGTGAAGGTGGGGCTGGTAACGTCTTCCTGCTCGGCGGCCTCGAAGGCTTCGGCGATTCCCTTCACCATGGTGGTCTTGCCGCTTCCGAGATCGCCGCGGAGCAGCACGATTCTGGCATCGCGCAACCAGGGAGCGAGCCGGCGGCCCAGCTCGATCGTCTCTTCCGCGGAATGGGTCAGGAATTGTTTGGTCATGGATGAACTTAGCAGGCTGCCGGAAAACTGCTTTTCCGAGTGAATGCACATGTTCTACGCGATGCGCTGCAGCTTCTGGCGCGACCAGGCGACGGTGCGCCACATCGCTTCCGGAAGAGTACGCAGCAGGTCGGTAGCGATCATGGCCATCTCGCCCATTTGATTCGAAGCCACATCGCCGGCCATGCCGTGCAGATAGACGGCGGCGCAGACCGCCAGTTCCGGGCGCTCGGGGAACTGCGCCAACAATCCGGCAACCATTCCGGTGAGGATGTCGCCGGTGCCCCCGGTTGCCATGCCCGCATTGCCGGTAGGATTGATCCAAGCCGCGCCGTTCGGCAAAGCCACGATGCTCCTGTGCCCCTTGAGCACCAGGATGCAGGCATGCTCGCGACTGAAGCGGCGCGCCACCCCCAGCCGGTCAGCCTGCACGGCGCCGACGGAAGTTCCTGTCAGCCTCGCCATCTCGCCGGGATGCGGGGTCAGAACCAAGGTTCTTTTCTTTCCGCTCAACATGTCCGCCAGTCCTTCGAATGCGTTCAGGCCATCGGCGTCGATGACCGTGGGCACGGTGGTGTTCAAGGCGACATCGCGCACCAGTTCGCTGGTTTCGATGTGGCGGCCAAGACCGGGGCCGATGGCGATCACCGTTTTGGCTTTCATCACCTCCGGCAGATCACCCAGGGCGAGCCGTCCGAGAGCACCGGTTGCGGTCTCCGACAGCGCTTCGGTCATCAGCTCCGGGGCATGGCCGGCCACCACCGGCAGGGCCGAGCGGGCTGTGGCCACGGTTACCAATCCGGCGCCCGAGCGCAACGCCGCCATGCCCGCCATGGCGGGCGCGCCTGACTTTCCGAAGGATCCGCCAATCACCAGCACGTGGCCGAAGCGGCCTTTGTTGGCGTCCGGGGCGCGCCGGGCCAGCAGCGGAACCACATCGCGCGAGGTGATGGCAAAAAGGTCCAGCGCGGATGCAATCGCCTCCGCAGGCGAGCCGATCGAAGCCACCACCACCGGACCCGGCGTAAGATCCCCCAACAGATGCGCCGGCCGGGGTGCGGTGAAGGTCACAACCGCGTCTGCCCGGGCGATCGCGCCAGCCTGCGCGGCCAGGGCGTCGGAATCGGCGCCGGAGGGAATGTCCACGGCCAACACTTTGGCGGAAGTGCGATTGATCGCCGCAATTGCCTGGGCGTAAAGTCCGCTCACCGGCGGACGAAAACCGGTTCCGAGAATGGCATCGATAATCAGCTCGGCATTGCCCAAGCCGCGCCCAAGTTCGCCTGCCAGTTGCTGCTCGTTGGCAATCACAACCGCGCGCAGAGGCAGCCGCTCGAACATCTTGGCGGCATCGCCGCGCAGCTCGGCAGGCTCGGCGAGGAGCAGCACCTCGACCACTTTGCCGGCTTGGTGGAGCTTGCGGGCGGCGACAAATCCATCTCCGCCATTGTTTCCCTTGCCGCAAACGATGGCGATCCGCGACGCCTCGCCGAAGTGCTCGCGCGCGAAATCCGCCGCCGCCGAACCGGCATTTTCCATCAGCGTCAGCGAAGCCACGCCGAAGCGTTCCGTGGTCAGCCGATCGATCCCTCGCATCTCTGCCGCAGTCGTAATTTTCATACCCGTGCCGCCAGGCTCGGCCGCCATCCGCGACGGCCTCTATCTTTCGCATGTTCTTTGGTGAGCTTCATGGGCGCGCCTCCGCCAAGCTCAGCACCTCGCGGAGTTTGGCCGGATCTCCCATGACCACTAAAAAATCACCCGCCAGGATCGGGTCGGTCAACTTGGGATTGAAATGCATTTTCTCGCCCTCGCGCTTGATGGCCAGCACGATGATTCCGAAATCCTGCCGCAACTGCGAGCTGCGCACCGTCTTGCCGGCGAACGCGCTGCCCTCGCCAATGCGGACCTCTTCGATATCGAGGCCCAGCTCTTCCTCCTGAATCATGGCCAGCCGCATGAAATCGAGCACGTTGGGACGGAGAAACGAGTGCGCGATGCGGTAGCCGATAAAAGCATAGGGAGAAACGACCTCGTCGGCCCCGGCTGAGCGCAGGTGCTTCTCGGCGTGTTCCTCGCTAGCACGGGCAATAATCTTCAAGCTGGAGTTCAAGCTGCGCGCCGCCAGCACGATATAAGTATTGGCGGCGTCGGTGGCGGTCACGGCCACCAGCCCGGCGGCGTGCTCAATGCCCGCCTGTCGCAGCACACTTTCATTGGAGGCGTCGCCGGCCAGGATCAGGAACTCGTCACGATAACGATTCGCCGTCTCCGGGTCGCTCTCGATCATGACAAACGGAGCGGGACGACGCGCCAGTTCCCGGGCCACGCTCAGCCCCACGCGGCCGGCACCGCAAATAATGTAATGGCCCTTCAGACGGCCTATGTCGCGCTCCATTTTTCGCCTGCCAAGCAACTCTCTGAACTCGAATTCTAGCAAAGACTGGGTTACCGCTCCGATCAGCAGAAAGACCAGCCCCACGCCGATAATAATAAGGAAGCTGTTAAAAACACGTCCGGCGTGCGTGACCGGCCCCTGGTAGCCGATGGTGGTGAAGGTGGTAAGCACCAGGTAGAAGGAATCGAACAGCGATGTGCCCTCAAGGACGTGAAAGCCGACAGTCCCTATGGACATGACAACCATAATGGCCGCCGCCAAAACCACGATCTTGCGCCGAGCCCTCACGCTTCCTCCCTGGATCGGAATCGCTCCTGCCCCGAGAAGCGGATTTTACACCAGCAGGGAGCGGCGGGCAGCCGGTCCAGAGCAGTCCCGTGACTTGCCCCGAGGTTTCCGACCGCTCTGTTGCATAACGCAACACGCAGTTTCGCTTCAGTCACATGCCCCTATGACTACTATCACCGTTAGGGAAACTCAGGGAGTTGTATAGATAGTCATGGTCTGCGCCCTGGGGTGATTCGCGGTGGAGGAGATCAGATGTTCGGCGTCATTCTTATCGGTTGCTGGATAGTCCTGCTGATCGCGGCTGCCCTCGTCATCGGCGGATACAGACGCAGGCGATTACGAACCCTCGACGAGCGCGTGCGCGAACTGGGCTTTGCCTTCGACGACAATTGCAACCCCTTCGACGGCTCGGAAGTGCGCGGACTCTCGGTTTTGCGCTGTGATCCCTCCGCCATCGTCAGCCGGGTGATGACCGGCAAGATCGGCGAATGCCCCGCGGCCATCTTCAACCTGATTTGCTATGGCGAACACTGCCGCGCGGTGAACGCGGTCACCATCGCCGCCTTCCGATCTCCCATGCGACGGCTTCCACGCTTTCGCATTGGCACCAAGGACTTGCTGCAAGGTCTCACGACCCGCATCGCCGGCCGGGACGCGAATTGCGAAACCGAATGCGAGTTCGGCAAACGCTGTCTGATGCAGAGCGCGGCGCACGACAACACCAGCGCTTTTCTTACCCCCCAAAAGCTCTCGCAGCTCGAAGCATTTGCCAAGAACCTCTGCATTGAATCGAGCTCCGATTGGGTCTTCGCTTACCGCCCATGTACCCGCCTGAAGCTTGAGGCATGGCCCGACTTCATCCGCGAGGTCAGTGCAATTGCCGGGGTAATGTTCGGAACAGGCTCTCCAGGACTGATCGAGAGTAAGGCCCACGCGGTCACCGTCGGGGCCCGCTAACTCGCGCGCCTCCTCTGCCCAAATCGGGCTCCGGAGTCTTTTCCACAGTCCAAACCATTGGCATCGGCTAAGAGCAACTCTGGAAGGCGCTTTATTGCGCTGTCGTCTTGTGCGATTCCGCCTTCGCCCCGCGCCTGCGCTTAACCCACGAATAGGTGAGCACGGCCACCGCCAACAGCAGAACCGCGCAACCCAGTTGTGGGCGCATCCGCAGATAGCCCCAGATGTAGGTGAAGCTCAAGCCGAAAAGAATGGCCGTCAGCATGATCTTCAAATAGCGCGCCGGGATAAATCGCTGGGCGCGCGCACCCAGGTACATCCCGGCCATTCCACCCAGGCCGAAACGGATGCCCAGAGCCCAATCCGGAGCCACGGCCATGCCGTGCGCCTGGTAGAGGGGCGCGATCGACTGATAGAAACCAACCCCGACCAGCGAGGTTGCGAAAGTGCCCAGCAGGGTTGCTCCCGCGATGGCATAGACGGGCAGGCCGAAGATGGCGATGAAGAACGGAGCTATGATTGCTCCGCCGCCAATACCGTAGATCCCGCCGATCAATCCGACCACCAGGCTTAACACGAAAATGCCTCCCGGCTTCGACCGGTACGTTTGCTGCCGAAACTCGAATACCAGTTCGCGGGCGGTGAACTTCAGGGTACGGACGCGCGCTTCGGTTTGGGCGTTGGCGGGGGTTTTCTTGCCCGGCTTCAAGATGTCCGCCAACATGCGCCAGCCCACCCAAAGCAGCACGCAGCCGGCGAAGGCCTTAAAGCGCTGCGCGTCGGCCAACACGGAAAGGCGTACGAATCCGCCGATGATGACCCCGGGAGTGGTGCCGGCGACGACAATTAGCGCCAAGGGCCACAGAATGCGCTGCTCTCGCCAATAGCGATATACGCCCGAGGGAATTGCGATCAGATTAAAGACCAGGTTGGTGGCGCTCACGGCGGGGCCGGTAAGACCCAGGAAACTGATCTGGACCGGCAGCAACAGAAACGCGCCCGAGATGCCGACCATAGAGGTAAAGAAGGAAATGACAAAAGCAGTGATCGGCGGCAGCCACCATAGCGCATCCATCGTTTTGTCCTAAACGTGACGGAAAGCAACAACTAAGATTAGCGCCAACGTCACACGCGCACACGTGATAGTGATCACCTTCATAGTGTGATGTGACTTAGCTCACGGAAGCAACCGGTGTCCAAGCCCCATTATGACTTCACGGTCAATTTGAAGCTGCCGGAGGTTGGATGTCGGGAGTTCACGGACAGATTCCAAAAGCCTCCCGGCGTGGGATTCGCATGCGTGGTTCTCTGTCGGGCTCCGATGCCATTTTTTGTCTCGGGTGGAACTCATCGGGGCTGCCGGCGCAGAGAGATGGCGCTCCCGCCCGGCCGCCTCCTTGATCGTATCGCTTATCGTCCACCCCTCTCCGGATGTCCGGGTTCACGGCATGAAATGGCGGCAGGGTTTTTCACTTGTCTCATCTCTTGTTGCCGTTCGGCCGCCGGCAGTGGGCACGCTGCATGCCTCGATCAACACGAACTCCGGAAAAAACGAGGCTCCTTATTCGGCCAGTCTTAATCAGGGCTTCATCGATCGAACGATGGCCTGGAGGTGATGAGTGCCGAGTTACGTTAATCCTGAAAAATGCGATGGGTGCAAGGCGCTGGATAAAACCGCCTGCCAGTACATTTGCCCCAACGACCTGATGGTCTTGGACAAAGAGAACGATGAAGGCGTACAACCGCGACGTCTCGATGTGTTGGGAGTGCTACAACTGCGTCAAGATCTGCCCCACACAGGCCGTGGAAATACGCGGTTATGCCGATTTCGTCCCGCTGGGGGCTTCCGCTACGCCCTTGCGCTCCACAGATTCCATCATGTGGACGGTGAAGTTCCGTAACGGAACGATCAAACGCTTCAAATTCCCGATCCGCACCACGCCGGAAGGGACAGCGGTGCCGGACGGCGGCTTTGAAACCAAGGCGAGACCTGGACGCGCCGCGCTTATTCACCGAACCCGCGTCGCTGGGTCTGCCCGAGGTTTTCACCCTGAGACTAGAGGAGAGGAAGCCAATGGCCTAATTTTGAAACTGTGACAGTAGAAACCGATCTTGCTCATTCTGGGCGGCGGCATGGCCGCCTGCGGAGCGGCGGTGGAAGCTGCCTATTGGGCCAAGCAGCACGGCTTGAAGGTAACGCTGGTTGATAAAGCCGCGGTGGACCGATCCGGCGCCGTGGCGCATGGGGCTGTCCGCCATTAACCAGTACGTGGGCCTGAAGGACGGCGCCAACACCGTAAAGGACTATGTGGATTACGTGCGCAACGATCTCATGGGCATCACCCGCGAAGACCTGGTGGCCAACATCGCCCGGCACGTGGATTCCACCGTGCACCTGTTCGAGAAGTGGGGCCTGCCGATCTGGAAGGACGAGAAAGGCGCTTACGTTCATGAGGGCCGCTGGCAGCTCATGATCAACGGCGAATCCTACAAGGTGGTCGTGGCGGAAGCTGCCAAGAACGCCCTGCTGCAAAGCGGCGTGGGCCAGATCTTCGAGCGCGTCTTCATCGTCGGGCCGCTCATGGATGGCGAGCGCTGCGCCGGCGCGGTGGGGTTCTCGGTGCGCGAGAACAAGTTTTACGTGTTCAAAGCCAAGGCTACGCTGGTAGCCATGGGCGGCGCCGTGCACGTCTTCAAACCGCGGAGTTCCGGCGAAGGCATGGGCCGCGCCTGGTATCCACCCTGGAACTCGGGTTCCTCCGCCTACTTCACCCTTCAAGGCCGGGGCGGAGATGACCTGCCAGGAAGTGCGCTTCATTCCGGTGCGCTTCAAGGATGCGTACGGTCCGGTGGGCGCGTGGTTCCTGCTGTTCAAGTCCCGGGCCACCAACTCCCAGGGCGGCGACTACATGGTGGAGCGCCGGCCGGAGCTGGAAAAGTGGGGCCCCTATGGCCGCGTCAAGCCCGTTCCCGCCAACCTGCGCAACTACCTCGGCATGCTGGACGTGATGGAAGGCAAGGGCCCGATCAGCATGCGGACCGAGGAAGCCATCCAGAAAATCGCCGACACCTACAAGGACGATCCCGAAGGCCTACAAGAAGAAGATGAAGGATCTCGAATCCGAGGCCTGGGAAGACTTCCTGGATATGACCATCTCACAGGCTATCCTCTGGGCTGTCCACCAACGTTCAGCCCGAAGAGCGAAGTTCGGAGATCGCCGCGGCCGAGCCTTACTTCATCGGCTCGCACTCCGGCGCTTCCGGCGCCTGGGTGAGCGGTCCGGAAGACCTGCAGACCGATGAGACCAAGAGCGGACTACTTCTGGGGTTACGCGAACATGTCCACCGTGAAGGGCCTGTTCTGCGCCGGTGACGCCTCCGGTGCTTCCAGCCACAAGTTCTCCTCGGGTTCCCACGCCGAAGGGCGCATCGCCGCCAAAGCCGCGGTCAAGTTCGTGGTGGAAAACAACACCATGCCGGCGGTCGATGCGGCCGATGTTGGAAAGCCTGAAAGCTGAGATCCTGAAACCTCTGGATACTTTCGAGCAGAACAAGAACGCCACCACCGATCCGGAGATCAACCCCAACTACATCAAGCCCCGCATGTTCATGTTCCGCCTCCAGAAGATCATGGACGAGTACGCGGGCGGCATCACGGCCCAATTCACCACCAACGAAGCCCTTGCTTGAACAGGGCCTTGGAACTGCTGGCCTTCCTGAAGGAAGACTCCCAGAAGCTGGCAGCTTCGAACTTACACGAGCTGATGCGCTGCTGGGAGAACATTCACCGCATGTGGCAGGCGGAAGCGCACGTCCGCACGGTGCTGTTCCGTGAGGAAACGCGCTGGCCCGGATACTACTTCCGCGCCGACAAAGCCGCACCTCGACGAAGAGAAGTGGCACGTCTTCGCCAATTGCCGGTTCGATCCCAAGAGCGGCAAGTGGGAAGTGTTCTCACGGCCGATCCTGCAGATCTTCGAAGACAAGGCTCAGACGGCTGGAGCCGACTAGGGTCAAGGGCGGGGCTTCGATCCGCGGGTCCCGCCCCGTTTTTCCATCCCCAAAGCGAGCGGGGATCGCAATCCATCGCGATGGCAAAGAGGTACCTTGGATATGCTGAACCAAACCCGTTGTCCGCACTGCGGTCAGGCACTGGTTAAGTGGGAAAACCCGGAGTTGAACACCTGGGAGCAGGCGATTTCAGTACGTCTGCTTCAACGACGAGTGTCCGTATTATGTGCGCGGCTGGAATTGGATGCTGGAGAAATTCAACGCGACGGCCTCCTATCGTCATCGCTTCGATCCCGCCACGGGAGAGCGCGGGCCGCTGCCCGTGTGGTCCAAGATGCTTTGCGCTCCAATATTCTCACGACTGAATAAGTATTAAGGAGGCCCTGCTATGGCTGAGGCTGAATTCCCCGAAAAAGAAGTCCTTCAAAGTACGCCTCGGCTGGGCCCGATGACCGCTTCCAGTTCCAGTGCGATCCGGCGCATGACTGCTTCGGACACTGCTGCCAGGACGTTTCCATCCTGCTGACCCCTTACGACGTGCTGCGCATGAAGCAGGCGCTGCGCATCGACCTCCTCCGAGTTCCTGGATCAATACGCCTCGGTTGCGTACTCCGCCGAGAAGCGGGTGCCGGTGGTGTTTCTCAGGATGAACGACGGCGACAAGAAGTGCCAGTTCATCAGCGAAAAAGGCTGCGGAGTTTACGCCAACCGTCCCTGGGCCTGCCGCATGTATCCGTTGGGCATGGCGGAACCGGGCAACCCCGCAGGCGACCACCGAGCGCTTCTATTTCGCAGTGAAGGAAGAGTTGTGCCACGGCCACGGCAAGGGCCGGGAGTGCACGGTGCGCGAGTGCATCGACAGCCAGGAAGTTGAACCCTACGATGTCATGCAGTCGCCGTTCACGCCGTCTGCTGGCTTTGGCCGCGGAGCGCAAGGAAGCGCTGACCACCGAGCAGTGCGCGATGTATTACATGGCGCTCTACGACCTCGACCGCTTTCGCAGCTTTGTCTTCGATACCCGCTTCCTGAGCCTGTTCGAGCTTGACGAAGCGCGCGTCGACGCGCTCCGCAACGACGATGAAGAGCTGATGGAGTTCGCCGTCGAGTGGCTGGCCTTCAGCTTGTATCAACAAAAAGCCATGCGGATGAGCAAGTCCGCGGCCCAGCAACGGCGAGTCACTGCGACCGAGGCATGCGCCAAGGAAGCCTCGCCGGCCTAGATCATTATGCCTACTACGGAAAACGCGAACGGAAACAGCCAAGCCCTCCTCGTGATCGGCGGCGGCATCGCGGGACTGACGGCGGCGGTGGATGGCGCCGAGGCCGGTCTCGATGTCATCCTGATTGAAAAATCGCCTTACCTCGGCGGCCGTGTAGCCGCGCTTGCACAATTACTTCCCCAAGCTCTGCCCGCCCTCATGCGGCCTCGAAATCAACTTCCGCCGCCTGCGCAACCACCTGCGGATTACGGTGCTGACGCTGGCGGAGTTGGAAAAGCTGGAAGGCGCGCCCGGACGATACGAAGCCACGGTCAAGATCGCTCCGCGCTACGTCAGCTCGGCCTGCACGCTTGTGCGGCGACTGCGTCGAGGTGTGCAAGTCGGAGATTGCCGATCCGCTGGAATTCGGGATGACGAAGACCAAGGCGGTGTATGCGCGCCGGCTGGCCGCGTTTCCAGCAACCTATGTGCTCGATCGCGCCGCCTGCGCCGCCGGCTGCCACGCCTGCGCGGATGTTTGCAAATACGGAGCCATCGACCTGGCGCAAAGCGACGAGCGCAAGACTTTTCGCGTCGGCTCGGTGATCGCGGCCACCGGATGGAAGCCCTATGACGCCTCCAAACTCGACAATCTCGGCTTCGGCAAGTGCGCCAACGTGGTGACCAACGTGATCCTGGAGCGGATGGCGGCCTTCGATGGCCCGACCGGCGGAAAGCTGCTGCGTCCCTCCGACGGCCAGGCGCCGCAATCGGTGGCCTTCGTGCAGTGCGCCGGTTCGCGCGACGAGAACCACCTGCCCTACTGCTCGACGGTGTGCTGCACGGCTTCGCTGAAGCAGACCACCTACCTTCGCACACTCTATCCCGAAGCCACGATCACGATGTTCTATATCGATGTCCGAACCCCTGGACAGTTGCAGGAGTTCGCCGCCAAGGTGCGCGCCGACGAAGGCTTGGAACTGGTGAAAGGCAAGGTCGCGCAAGGTGGAAGAAGACGCAGAGACCAGCGATCTGCGGGTCACGGCGGAGGATGTGCTCGGCGGCAAGAAGATGCACGCGGCACCTTCGAGTTGGTGGTGCTGGCCACCGGAATGGTGCCGCAGACTGACGGGCTGCCCGCTGACGTTCAAGCTCGACGAGTTCGGCTTCCTGTGATCGAATGGACCGCCCGGCCTGGTGCGGCGCCGGCTGCGCCAACCGGCCGGCCGAGGTCTCCGCTACCGTTCAGGACGCCACCGGGGCGGCCTGAAGGCGCTGCAAATCGCCATGGGGGCGTGCGCCATGGATAAGAAACTCGGCTTTACATCTGCACCGGCTGCGGCATCGGCGAGGCGGTGGACGTGGCCAAGCTGGCCGATGGCCGCAATCGGAGTATAAGCCGGCGGTCTGCCGGACCCATGCGGCCCTCTGCGGCAACGAAGGCGCGGCGATGATCCGCCAGGACCTGGAGAGCGGCAAGGTCGACGCGGTGGTCGATTGCCGCCTGCTCGCCGCGCTTCAAAACCGAATGTTTTCCAGTTCGATCCACGGCATGGTGTTCGAGCGCGTCAACCTGCGCGAACAGGTCGCCTGGTGCCACAAGCCGCAGCACGAAGACACGCAGATGCTGGCCGAAGACTACCTTCGCATGGGCATCGCCAAGCGGCCAAGATGGAGCCGCTGGAGCCGCTGCCGGAAGAGACCATCTCCCGCACCATGCTGGTGGTGGGCGGCGGCATTGCCGGCATCACCGCGGCGCTGGAAGCGGCCGCCGCCGGCTTCGACGTGGTGCTGGTCGAGAAGCAGCCGCAGCTCGGCGGATTCCTCAAAGGCCTCAAAAAGCTGTTTCCCACGCGCGCGCCTTACACGGAAGCGTCCGCCAACGGACTCGCCGGCAAGCTCGAGGCGGTCGTCTCCAACCCGCGCATCAAGGTGCTCTGCTCGACCAGGATCGTCAAGACCGAGGGCCAGCCCGGCATGTTCGACGTCACGCTCGCGGGACCGTCGGAAACGTCGATCCAGCGCGTGGGCGCCATCGTGATGGCAACCGGCTGGAAGCCCTACGATGCGGCGAAGCTGGGCATCGCTCGGCTATGGATTGCCCGAACGTGATCACCAACGTGGAGCTGGAGCGGATGGCGGCGCGCGGCCCAATCGCGCGGCCGTCCGACGGCAAGCCGGCCAAGAGCGTGCTGTTCATGCAGTGCGCCGGCTCGCGCGACCAGGATCACCTCGCCTACTGCTCCTCAGTCTGCTGCATGACCACTCTGAAGCAGGCCGACTACCTTCGCGAGCAGGATTCCGCAGCCGAAGTTTTTGTCATTTACCGCGACATGCGTACGCCCGGGACCCTACGAGAGGTATTACCGCAAGGTTCAGGACCACCCGCTGAACTTCTTCATGAAGGGCAAGGTAACCCAGGTGGCGGCGACGGCCGGAGACCGGGTGCAGGTAAACCTCGACAGTGAATTGCTGGGCGAGCCCATGCAGGTGACCGTGGACCTGGTGGTGCTGGCCACCGGCATGGTGCCGAATTCCGCCGACGGCCCTGCCATTCGCGCCCTGCGCGACGCCGTGGCCAAGCTGGCCCGCAACGAATCCGAGACCCAGCGCAAGGATGCGGAAGCGTCGATTGCGCAGTTGAAGCACTATGAGGGGACGGAGATCCTGAACCTCAATTACCGCCAAGGCCCCGATCTGCCGGTGCTGCAAGGCGGATTCCACGATTCCAAGTTCGTCTGCTTCCCTTACGAGACCCTGCGCACCGGCATCTATGCGGCGGGCGCGGTGCGCGCGCCGATGGACGCGGCGTTAGCCGAAGAGGATGCCAGCGGCGCGGCGATGAAGGCCATTCAGTCCATCGAACTGGCCACTCGCGGCCAGGCCGTGCATCCGCGCGCGGGCGATCTCTCCTATCCCAGCTTCTTCCTGCAACGCTGCACCCAGTGCAAGCGCTGCACCGAGGAATGCCCGTTCGGCGCGCTCGATGAAGACGAGAAGGGCACGCCGAAACCCAATCCCTACCGCTGCCGGCGTTGCGGAATCTGCATGGGCGCCTGTCCGGAGCGCATCGTCTCCTTCAAGAATTACTCGGTGGACATGATTGCCGGCATGATGAAGGCGATCGAAGTCCCCGATGAATTCGAAGAGAAGCCGCGCATTCTGGTGTTGGCCTGCGAGAACGACGCCTATCCGGCGCTCGACATGGCCGGCCAGGCGCCGTCAGATTTACGACGCCTGCGTGCGCATCATTCCGTTGCGCTGCCTGGGTTCGATGAACATCGTCTGGATCGCCGACGCGCTCTCGCGCGGCATCGACGGCGTGATGCTGCTCGGATGCCACTTCGGCGACGACTATCAGTGCCACTTCATGCAGCGGCAGCGAGCTGGCGAACCGCCGCCTGGAAAACGTCAAGGAAACCCTGCAGCGGCTGCAATTGGAGTCCGAGCGCATTCACCTGCAGCAGCTCGGCATGGACGACTACAGCCGTCTGCCGGAAATCATCAACCAGTTTGGGGCCCGTATTCGTGAGATCGGGCCGAATCCTTACAAAGGCTTTTAGCCATGGCCAACCCGATCCTGCTCGAACCCGATACCGGGTTAATCCGCGACGTCATGGAGGCGGGCGGCGGCGACCTGAAGAAGTGTTATCAGTGCGCGACCTGCGCCGCCACTTGTTCGCTCTCGCCCGAAGACGGCGCTTTCCCGCGCAAACAGATGCTGCTGGCGCAGTGGGGCATGAAGGATGAGATTCTGAAAGACCCTTCGCCCTGGCTCTGCTTCTATTGCGGCGATTGCTCGCAGTCGTGTCCGCGGCAGGCCAACCCCGGCGAAACCATGATGGCGTTGCGCCGATACCTGACCACGCAGTACGACTGGACGGGGCTCTCGCGCCTGATGTACCGCTCGGCGTTTTGGGAGATAGGAGTGCTCGTCCTGGTGGCGGCGTTCGTCGTGTCTCTGTTTACCCTGCCGCAAAACTTCGGCTTCGGCCTGCTGAACCAATCCGGACCGCTGCCTTTATCGACGGTCATGCTCGACAAGTTCGCGCCCAAGGAAACGGTACACCTGGGCGACACCATCATGGCGGCTTTGCTCAGTTTCTTCCTGCTCACCAATGCCGCCCGCATGTTCGTCGCTTTGACGCGCGGTCAAAAGATCCCGGCTAGCCTCTATTTCGCGCAGATCGGCGCCCTGATCGTTCAAGGCGTCACCCAGATGCAGTGGAAAAACTGCAACGACGGCAAGGCCGGCAGAAACTGGATACGCCATCTCTTTCTGGTCAGCGGTTACGCGACCATTTTCACCCTGGTGGTAGTGTTCCTGCCGTGGTTCCAGGTCGAGGACACGAGTTTCCACTGGACCAGCATTCTCGGCTACTATTCGGCCCTGGTTTTGATTGTCACCACCGCCTGGATGCTGCTGGACAGGGTCGGCAAGCGGACTGAGATGCACCGCTTCAGCCATCTCTCCGACTGGTTGTTTCCCATCCTGCTTTTTCTGACGGCGTTGACCGGCATTCTCGTCAACATCTTCCGCCTGGCAAATCTGCCCATGCCGACCTATGTTACGTACGTCGTGCACATGGCAATTGCGGTGCCGATGCTGGTGGTGGAAGTTCCGTTCGGCAAGTGGTCGCACCTGCTGTACCGGCCGCTCGCGATTTTTGTTGCGACGGTGAAAAAAACCGCGCTGGAGTCCTCGGGCGAGGAGGCAACTGTCGCCGCCGCGGCGTTGGCCGGCAAGGGTTGAGGATCGAGTTGCGAAGGAGGACAAGAACGCGGCAGGGGATTTCGCAGGTGCTTCCCCGGCCGGGTTGGTATCGGAAAGTTTGCCGTGTGATTCAGGTTTCACGTTCGCTTGGCTGCTGTCGCGCCGTCTTGCCGGCTTCGTCGATTGCCTGCCGGTAATCGCGGTGGCGTAGGAAAAACAATCGTGTTGGTGTTGCCGCTCCTGTCACCGACTCCTTCGGGTCATGGTTGGCCTGAAAGAATCCCGACAGGAACGGGACTTCATATCTTAGGAGAACTTATGAGTAAGCTCGTTCCACCGCATGGAAGCCCGGAACTAAAGATCCTCCTTCTCGAGGGTGATGCCAGAGCCGCGGAAATTAAGCGCGCCCAAACCATGGAAAAAGTCCCGGTCACCAGCCGCGAAAGCGGCGACCTGATCATGATGGGCATCGGCGCCTTTACCCCGCTCGATGGCTTCATGGGCAAGGCCGACTGGCAGGGTGTCTGCGACAACTACCAGATGCCGAGCAAGAAAGGCCTGTTCTGGCCCATTCCGATCACCCTATCGACCAACGAGGACTCGCCAACTCGATCGCGATCAACGAAGAAGTTGCGCTGATCGACAGCGAGAGCAACGAACTGGTGGGCACCATGAAGGTCACCGAAAAGTACAGCATCGACAAGGACCACGAGTGCCAGCAGGTCTTCAAGACCAACGATCCGGCGCACCCGGGCGTGCAGAAGGTGATGGAGCAGGGCCCGATCAATCTGGCCGGCCCGGTCAAGGTGCTGTCGGAATTGTATTTCCCGGAGACGTTCAAGGGAATTTACCAGCGTCCGGCCGAAGCCCGCAAGCTGTTCGCGGAGCGCGGCTGGAACACGGTGGCCGCGCTGCAGCTTGCGCAATCCCATGCACAACTCGCATGCCTATCTGGCCTGGATCGCCATCGAAGTCTGCGACGGCGTCTACATCCACCAGTTGCTCGGCAAGCTGAAGCCCGGCGACATCCCGGCCGATGTCCGCGTGAACGCCATCGATGCGCTGGTCAACAAGTATTTCCGCAAGGACCGCGTCATTCAGGGCGGCTATCCCATGGAAATGCGGTATGCCGGTCCGCGCGAGGCGCTGCTGCATGCGCTGTTCCGACAGAACTACGGCTGCACGCACCTCATCGTCGGTCGCGATCATGCCGGGGTTGGCGACTATTACGGCCCGTTCGACGCGCAGAAGATCTTCAACGAAATTCCCGCCGGCTCGCTGGTAATTCAGCCGCTGCCGCTGGATTGGACGTTCTACTGCTACGAGTGCGGCTCCATGGCTTCGATGAAGACCTGCCCGCACACCAGCAAGGCCGTCATCGACGATCACGGCAAGTACCAGGGCGGCGCCCGTCTGCTGCTCTCCGGCACGCTGCTGCGCAAACTGATGAGCGAAGGCAAGCCGGTTCCGGCGGAGTTCTCCAAGCCGGAAGTGATTGCCGTCCTGAACGAGTATTACGACAAGCTGGAAAACAAGGTGGAAGTGAAGTTACACTCGAAGGCTACCGGATCGTAGCCAAAGCTTTTTAATCTGCGAAACGATCCGCGGTCAGGGCCGCTTGCCGTTCAGGCGGGCGGCCTTGTTTCATTCTCGGGAAAGGAGGAACCATGCTTAAGCGTTCGTCAAGATTGTTCGGTTTCATAACCTTACTACTGTTTTTCCCGGCGCAACTGTTCGCCAAAGAAGCGGCGTCCACGTTGGTTCTGGTTGCCGACACACGAAAGCTTTCGGGCATTGAATCGTGGTGGGCAAATGTATACAACGAAAGCCATCTTGCATTCACCCTCGCCACGGTGGTCATCGTTCCGGTGACCGGCGTAATCCTGGGTAGTTTGGCGGATGTGGTGATGTCCCGACTGGGCATAGACCTGAAAAAGAGAGCTTTGGCCGAACATTAATCCGTGGCGGTTTCGGCAAGGAGAAAAATATGGATTGGCTATATGCGACCATGCCTATCGCCGGCATTCCGATCTTTTGGCCAGGGCTGGTTCTTCTGGGATTCGCCGTTGGCATCATCGGAGGTTTTTTCGGCATGGGCGGGGCTTGGATGGTAACGCCCGCACTAAACATTCTCGGTTTTCCCATGGCCTTTGCAATCGGCACGGATGTAACTCACATGGCCGGCAAATCGCTCATCTCCACCATGCGGCACTCCAAATTCGGCAATGTGGACTACAAACTCGGCTTAATCATGATATGTGGCACCATGTGCGGATTCGAGGCGGGCGCCCGGATCATTATGTGGCTGGAACGCATCGGGCAGATCAATATTGTGGTCCGCTGGTTGTACGTGGTGCTGTTGAGCCTGATCGCCTGGATGGTCTTTGCCGATGCCGCTAAGCGCAGAAGAAAAGAGCGCCAAGCGCTGTCAGCCGGCGACAAACTGGATGCCATGGCAACCGGGCTGGAATGGCACAAGAAGCTGCACAAAATCAATATTCCCCCGATGATCAACTTTAAGATTTCGGGGATTCGCTGCTCTGCCTGGCTGCCGATTGGGGTTAGCTTCTGCACGGGATTGTTGGCGGGCATTCTGGGAATCGGCGGCGGCTTGATCATGATGCCGGCGTTGATCTACCTGATTGGAGTTCCGACTCATATTGCCGTCGGTACGGACTTGTTCAATGTGGCAGTTTCAGGCTTGTATGGCGCGGCTACCTACAGTTACAAGGGGCGAGTCGAGCTGGGTGCAGCTCTGATTATGCTTTGCGGAGCGGCGGTTGGCGCGCAGATCGGCACGGTTGCCACCAAGTACGTCAAAGGTGCCGGTATCCGAATCTTCTTCGGTTTTGCCGTCGTTGGTTGTGGGCTGTCGATCATTATGAAGCTTCTTTCGGGCATATTTCCTTTCATTAGACCCTATACTGACCCGGCGGCGACAGTTCTGATCTTCGGCGTGGTCTCGGCGATCTCTTTGTATATCCTGTTTTATTTCATCACCGGCGTCCGCAATGAACGCGCACAACTGAAGTCAAATAAAACGACCACCGCTCATGCCGGCTAGAAAGGAGCAAACCATGACTATTGGCAAACGGGTATTGACGCTGCTGTTGGCAGGTGCCCCTCTGCTGTTCTCTCTGGGATGCACCGATTATGGGAAAGTCGAGCAGGGGCGGGTCATCGCATTCGATAAGCAAAAAGGGCTGGTCACGGTGATTCGCGACTCGGCGCCTGCGGCGAACCAGCCCAAGTATGACGCGCTGCCGCCCTTCGCGGTAAAGGTTCCTTCCAATCCGGAGGAGATGGGGCCAGCGCCGGCGGCGGGTAAACGACTGCTGTTTGATACCAACGCGAAGAAGGTTGTGTTTTATGATGCCGTCGCCGGCGCTATCAAGACCGTTACTTATACGCCGCTGATGGAGGAGTCAAAGGTAGCCAAAGACGATCCCCGCGTCAAAGGCATTCAATTTCCCATCGTCGATCGGCAGAACAAGGCCATCACTATTTATTCTTCGCGCGATCGGAAACTGGTGAAGTTCACCCTGGCCGACGAGTACTTCGCGCTTCCCGATGACACCTGGACAGCGGGAGACGACGTTCGCTACTACTTCAAACAGGGCCAGGCACTCCGCATGATGAATGTCACCGTGACCGACGTAACGAAGGGATGAAAGGCGGAATGCGGGAAGCGATATAGAGCAGTTTCGGGCTTGGTTAAAGCCTGACATTACCGTTGTTTTGCTTGCACGGCGTACGGGCGGCGCAGGCCTTTAGGCCTGCGATTGGAGGTCCGAAGCGTGCTCGGCGTTGTAGTGCGCTTCCATAGTTGGTGTACCCCAATGTTTCAGAGAGCGTCATCCCGACCGAAGCGAAGCGAAGTGGAGGGATCTTGTGTCTTCCGCTGTTCCCCCCAACAAAGCGACCCACAAGATTCCTCGACTCGCGACGCAAGGCGTCGCTCGCTCGGAATGACGTTCATCTCTTGGGGTATAGCATCTCTGGAATTGCCCTAGCGCCTGAGGTAACCCGTTTCGGCGGCATCACCGGGCGTTAAGCGGTCAGCCTCAGGCCTCTGGTTCTTGCCTGGAACCAGGGTCCGTTCAAAAGATTGACCGTGACGCCCGGCTTTTTTCCCGCGCGTGCCTTCTGTGAATCCGATTTAGAATCACCGTAGGTTGCTTACCGTCAAGTTTGGCATTGCGACGCTGGACCATGCGACGCTAAAGCGGGGGTGATGCTCCATGCCGTGGTGGTGGAAGAAGAAGCAAAAGCTGCCGCAATCAACCGTTTCTCCGCAGGAGAGGGTTCGCGAGCGTTATCTCAGCTTTCGTGAACTGCTCGGCCTCAACAACGACTGTTTGGAGTTGCTGGCCAGCATTCAGGAGGACCTGCAATACGCTCCGCCCACGCGCGAGCTGTTGGATGAACGTGTCGGTTCTGTCTTCGAAAAAACCGCCGAGGTGGTTCGAACCCTGGAAACGCTGACCGGCTACGACCAGCGGACGCTCCTCACCGCCGTCGAGGCGCAGCGCCAGGAAGTCGAGCGCTACATCGCCGCCGGTGACTTAAGACCGACGAATTTTTCCGCCTCCTTGTCCGAGGTGAGTGCGGCCTCGGGCGCCGAAGCGGGCGCCAAAGCCGCGGTTCTGGGCGAGATCAAGAACAAGCTGCGTTTGCCCGTGCCTGACGGCTTTGTCCTGACCGCCCACGCCTACCGGCAGTTCTGCGGGATACCTTTGTGGCAGCAGTTCCGCGACATCACCCGCAACCTCGATCTTAACGACCTGAACGCCGTGCGCAAGGTTTCCTCGGAACTCACCGGGTTGGTGATGGCCATGCCGGTGCCGCGAGCGATTGAAGTCGCGCTCACCGAGCGCGCCGCCGCTTTGCAGCGCGCGGGCTTGGCCGTCGCGGTCCGCTCCAGCGCGGTTGGCGAAGGCGGCGAGAGGACCTTTGCCGGCCAGTTCACCAGTTATCTCAACGTCCCCCTCGATCAGGTTGTGGAAGCCTACAAACGCGTGGTTGCCGGGCGTTTCAGCGAGCGCGCGCTGTTCTACCGTCTGTCCGCCGGACTGCCCGAGGTGGAAAGCCCGATGGCGGTGCTCTGCCTCGGGGTGGTGCGGGCGCAAACGGCGGGGATTCTCTACACCAGGGACCCGAAGGATCGCAAACTCGATGCCCTTTGGATCACCGCGACCCGCGGCCTGGGACTGGATATCGCCAGTGGCCGGACGTCCGCCGATCTGTTTGTGGTGGGACGAAAGTGGCCCCATCAGGTGCTGGAACAAAGCATCGTCAACAAGAATGAAGAGGCCGTGCTGGACGACAACGGGGGTGTGCTTCGCCGCCCCGTGTCGCCCGCGGAGGCTGCCGCTCCCAGCCTCAGCCCGCGCGAGCTGGCATTGCTGGCCGATTGGTCTCTGCGCATCGAGAAACACTTCGGCGTCCCGCAGGATATCGAGTGGGCGCGGGATGAGCAGGGGCAGGTCTGGATCGTGCAGGCAAGGCCTTTGGCCCTGGTGGATGCGTCGCAGGCCAAGAGCAGCAAGGCGCGCATAAAAGCCGACCCGCTGCTCGCCGGCGGCCGCACCGTTTATCCCGGCAGGGTTTCCGGTCCCGCGTACCTGGTCAACGACCTGAAGACCTTGAGCAATACCCCGCAGGGCGCCATCCTGTTTTTGCGCAAGGCATCGCCTGAGATTGTGACCGTATTCCCCCGCATTTCAGGGGTGGTGGCCGAAATGGGAAATGTGGCCGGTCACGCCGCTTCCCTGCTGCGGGAAGCGAAAATCCCTTCCATCTTCGAATTGGGCGGCGCCTTCGATCGCGTTAAGAACGGCGATCCTGTCAGCCTGGACGCAGTGCAGCCGAGAATCTATTCCGGGATGTTATGGTCGTCGCGCATGGTCGAAACCCAGATCTACGAGCGCTACCAGGAGTCGGGCATCAAGGCTGATCCCATCAACCAGCGCTTGCTCGTACTCCATCTGCTCGATACCGCGGCTTCCGACTTTCGTCCGGCGGGCTGCAAGTCAGCCCACGACGTGCTGCGCTACTGTCACGAGAAGGCGGTGGAAGCCATGTTCGCCGTCAACGACAGCGCCCTGGAAGGCGATTTGACCTGCTCGAAACGACTGATGACGCAGGTGCCGGTGAACATCCATGTGCTCGACCTCGGCGGCGGCTTGGCGCTGGAGGATCCGTCGTCGCCGGAGGTCAGGCCGGCGGAAATTACCTCCTGGCCGTTTCAGGCCTTGTGGAGCGGGTTGACTCATCCCGGCGTCTCCTGGCAACGCGACATGCCCGCCAGCTTCAGCGACCTGGCCTCAGTTGTGGCGAATTCGCTCACGACCACCGCCGGGGCCACGCGGGCGCTGGGAGATCGCAGCTATCTGCTGGTGGCCGATGAGTATATCAACCTCAACACGCGATTGGCCTATCACTTCACTCTCGTCGATGCCTGCCTTTCGCAGAACACCAGCCACAACTACATTTCTTTCCGCTTCGCCGGAGGCGGAGCCACTCCGTACCGTCGCAACCTCAGGGCCTGCTTCGTCGAGGCTTGCCTGGCGCACTATGGATTCCTGGTGGACCGCCGCAGCGATCTGGTGAACGCCTGGTTCAAGAAGGCGCCCGCCGAGGAAACCGCCGCCCGGCTGAATATCATTGGGCGTCTTATGGCCTCCACCAGCCAGCTCGATATGTACATGACCAGCAATGCGGTGATGCGCCGTTACGTGCAGCAGTTTTTAGACGGCAACTACGCCTTTACGCTCGATGCAGCCGACGATAAGCCCGCGCCGGCCGAACGCTGCGATTGACCCAATTTAGTCTTTCTTGGCGATTGATTATCACCCCGCCTTGGTGTTAAATTCGCTGCAATCGCGACCTTCTGTTTGGAAGATCGCCTGTCGCAATAACGGCAGTGCGGGTAGCCTCTTGGAAAAGGAATTCAGCGAATGAGCGGTAACTATCGTACTCCCCGCGAATGCGAAGAAATCTTCGCCGCAATCGATCCCGCAAAAGTGCAGGCGGCGGCAGAGCACCTGCGCTCCTGGTTAGCCGAATCGGATCGTCAGCGCCTCGCCAAAACCATTAGCGAGCACGGTCATTACAGCTGGATTTTTCACCTGCACGATGACGAAGTGGCGGCCGAGCCCGTTCATCGCTCCAAGGCGGTGATTGCCGCCCGGGGACATTTTCAGTTCGCCACGGTTGTGCGCAACGAATTGCGGTGCGCCGGCTTTGGCGAAAAAGAGCTGGGAATTCAAAACCTCGACGACGTCTATGTATTTATCGTCGAGGCAGCCTTGAAAGAGCAAAGCTGAATTGTGCCGGCGCGGGCAGGGAATGGCCGCGCTCAGCGCTCAGTCCCTTCGAGGGTGTCATCCCCTCAGGGTTGCTTCCGGACGTACCTGCTCGGGATCCCTTTTAGAACCCGGGTCACCTGGCGGGTGGAACCCTTATCTCGTTCAGCCCACGGATAAGCTGCTGCTCTTGCGGGCTGAAGCCCGTTTTGAATTGCCCCGAGTCGAAGGCCCTGTTTCTTTGCTCAGGCGGAAGACTGCGCAGTTCCCGCAACCGCTGTACTACGGCCTGTCGGCGATCGGGCCTGAGCGTCCGGAACTGCTGGAACAAACCCTCCACCCGTTGCTGCTGCTCCGGAGGCATGTGCTTGAGCATCTCCATGCGGTTTAAAACCTGCTGCCGTTTGTCAGGCGGCAAACTGCTGAAGTGATCCAGCCGTTGCCGCAGCATTTGCTGACGTTCCGGGGGTAGACTCTGAAAGGTCTTGTCCTGTTCGAGCTGTCTTCTCATTTGGTCAGAAGGCAAGTTGCCGTACTGGCGAAGCCAGTTGCCGCGATGCGGCCCGGGACCGCGCATCCGGTATCCCTGTGCTTGGTTGGGAGCCCCCGAAGGATTGTGCGGCGCCGGTCTTCCCACCGACTGCGCAAGCTGCACTCTTTGCCTTCCCCCCGGGCGCAGTGCAATTGGCGGCAAGGCTCGCGCTCTGGCTGCCGCATTTGTTCTCCCATAACCTGCCGATGGCGCGGACTGGTGGATTGACGCAGCCGTTGTGACCGGGCCGGCCAAAGCCGAGAACAGCGCCAACAGCACGATAGGTCGAAACGTGATCACTTTCCCCGGAATCCTTCAGCTTTCAATCGCCTGCGGGCCAGGCTGCCGACTGCTGGCAAACTAATTGGCCGCGCCCCTGCTGTCGCTGATCTCCAACACGTCCAGCGCCTCGAACTCCTGCAACAGGTCAGAGTGCTTGTCCAGATACTGCAAATCGCTTACCGCCGTGCCCCTCGCTGCCGCAACCGCCGCCTGATCCGCACTCTGGGTGTCGCTTTGCCGCCCCAGGAATGAGCCCACGCCCAAGGCAAGCAAAACCGTGGCCGCCAGCCCAACCGCCGCCGGTTTGCGAAACCATCCGAACCAGTCCGCAACCGGCTTCTGCTGCTCTTCGCGCAGCCGGGCCTGAAGCCTGACGTCGAAATACGGCGAGGGTTCGGGCGCCTGCCACTCGTCCAGCAACGCCATCGTCCGCTTGATCTGCTCCGCTTCGAGCGCGCATGGATCGCAAACCAGGCAGTGCGACTGAATCTCCGATGAAATCCCTCCGCCTTCCACCGCCACTTCCAGCAGCTTTTCGCGAACATCCCTGCAATTCATAACGGCCCCTAGATAAAATCCTTCAGCTTTTCCCGCAAAGTCTCGTAAGCGCGGAACAATAATGATTTGGTCGCCGATTCGCTCAGTTGCAGTACTCCGGCGATCTGGCGATAGTCCATGTTCTGATACTTGTGCATCACCACGGCCATGCGTTGTCGTTCCGGCAGTTCTTCCACATGGCGGCGAATCGCCGCCAGCCGCTCACGGCGAAGCATCGTTTGTTCGACGTTCAGCGTGGTGTCCGCCACGTCGATGGAAAGTCCGGTTTCCTCGTCGGTTTCGTCCAGGCTAACCTTGGTCTCCGGACGCTCGTGCTTATTGTCCCGGGCATGATTCACCGCCAGATTAGTCGCAATCCGGTAAAGCCAGGTTGTAAACTTCGCGCTGGCCGCATAACCTTCCCGCGAACGGTAAACGCGCAGGAAAACCTCTTGCGCCAACTCCTCGGCAATCGCCGAGTTATGCACCATGCGGTACATGAAACTGATCATCGGGCGGCGGTACTTCTCGATCAGATAATTAAAGGCGGCATCATCCCCGCCCTTGACCCGCAGCATGATCTCGGCATCGCCCAGGCCGGCGGCAGGCGCGCCCGCTTGGACGCTAACCGCATTCCCTGAGCCCTGCTGACCGGCGCCGACAAATCCCGCAGGCATCACCCGCTCAAACGTTGCGCTGCCCATATCCGATCGAACACCGTCAGCGTCCGGAAGTTTCGGGATCTCTTCAGAGTCGTTTCCGTTGAGGAACTCGACCGGGGGGCGTTTGCTGTCTCTTAAATCCATCCAGGGTCCGGGTCCGGAAGCAGAATATTCTAAATCAATTATGCCTGATCGGATAAAAGTCCGCCGGGCCGGAAAGTGCCATTCCGGAGACGGCGCGCAGTCCGTCCCACCAATTACCCTTAAGCTATTGATTTAATTGATAATCGCCTCTCATTCCCGAGCTAACGAACAGCTACGCCGGGCGGCATTGCCGCCTCCGCCGGTCCTGTCAATTGACGAAGGCCCGTTGATCCCCGTTTTAGAATGACCCGCAGCTCCGCCTACGCAATCTTCCGTGCTGCCCGAGAGATTACCCCCGTAACTTGCAAGGGCAAGCAGCCGGCGCTATTTTCAGTCTGCACAGAGAACCTACTGTGCCGTCAGGCCGATGCTCTTGGGGGAGGACATCGGCCTTACATTCTACCTCTTGTGAAAGCGGCCGATATCCTGCGGGATACCGGCCTTTTTTGTTTCACTTCGCCGCCCGCCCTGAACCACCCGATTCCGGAAATCGCCTTTGGCTGCCTTTCCTTCCTAACTTATTCCCCGGAATGGTAAGCTCGTGTTCAGAGCTATAAGGAGTCTGATTCGGCAGAGGCTATGGCAGGACCTTCCCAGCCGCCGGACACGGGTGAGTGGCGCGTTTCATGAGCATCAACATTGGTTTGGATATCGGCGCAGTCAGCTTGAAGCTTGCCGCCATTGGCAGCAAGAAAGACCGTTCGCTGCTGGAGGGCATTCCGCGGCAATCCGGTGACTTTTTTTTTCACCAGCTTCCCGATGACAGTACCATGGCCGGGCGCCCGCTGCTGGTATCGCAATATCGCCGCATCCAGGGCAGCCCGATCCAGTCCACCTTTGACCTGCTGAAGGATCTCTACGAGCATCTGCCCGAGCAGCACGTCGAGGGCATCCGCGTAACCGGTTCGGGAAGCCAGCTCATCGCCAAGATTCTCGGCATTTATTTCGAAAACGAATTCCGCGCCCTGGCCAAGGGCGTGGGGGCCATCTATCCATCCGTGCGCACGGTCTTTGAAATGGGCGGCGAAACTTCCAAGTATGTCCGCCTCGAGCCGAGCACGCGGGGCAAGTATCTTGGCATTCTCGACTACTCCTCGAGCGGCGACTGTGCCGCCGGCACGGGATCGTTTATCGACCAGCAGGCCTCGCGCCTGCTCTACCAGGTTGAGGAAGTCGGCGCCGCCGCCTGCCGGGCCAATAGCGCCGCGCGCATCGCCGGCCGCTGCTCGGTCTTCGCCAAGTCGGACATGATCCATGCCCAGCAAAAGGGCTACACCACCGATCAGATTCTGCGCGGCTTGTGCGATGCGGTGGCGCGCAATTTCAAGTCGGCGATCGTCAAGAGCCGCGAGGTGACGGCCCCGGTGGCGTTCGTCGGCGGCGTGGCCTGCAACCAGGGCGTGCGCGAGGCCCTGCGCGAGGCCTTTGCCCTCGAAAGCGATCAGTTCATCGTCCCCGAACTGTACGCCTGGATGAGCGCCATTGGCGCCGCCATGTTTGAAGCCGAGGAAGCGCGCAAGCTTTCTTTCCGGCGCATTCAGCAGTTGCAGCAACACGTCCACGCCAAGCACCAGTTTGCCTTCAGCGATCCGCTTTCCATGGAAAAGGTGACGCTGCTGCGCCACCAGGTGCAGGATCTGCCTCTGCCCGAGCCGGGCGCCGGGGTTGACGCTTATCTCGGCATCGACATCGGCTCGGTTTCCACCAATCTCGTGGTCATCGCGAGCGATGGCAAATTGTTCTACGAGATTTACCTGCGCACCCAGGGCCGTCCCATCGAGGTCGTCTCCGCCGGGCTGAAGGAAATCGAGGAGAAGCTCGGCGATCGCGTCAACATCCGCGGCGTGGGCACCACCGGCAGCGGGCGCGAACTGATCGGCGAACTGGTCGGGGCCGACGCCGTCAGCGACGAGATTACAGCTCACAAGACCGGCGCCGCGCACGTTTGCCGTCAGCTCGGCCTGGAGCCGGTGGACACCATCTTCGAGATCGGCGGACAGGATTCCAAGTTCATCCGCCTGGAAAAAGGCGTGGTGGTTGATTTCACCATGAACGAAGCCTGTGCCGCCGGCACCGGCTCGTTTCTGGAGGAGCAGGCGGAAAAGCTCGGGGTCAGCATCAAGGACGAGTTCGCCACCCTGGCGCTCAGCTCCAAGCATCCCGCCAGGCTGGGCGAGCGCTGCACGGTCTTCATGGAGCGCGATGTCACCTCGCTGATGTTGAAGGGCGCGGCGATCGACGATATCTGCGCCGGCCTGGCGTACTCGGTCGCGCTCAACTATCTCAACCGCGTGGTGCGCGGCCGCAAGGTCGGCAACGCCATTTTCTTCCAGGGCGGGACGGCTTACAACGACGCCGTTGCCGCCGCCTTCTCGCAGATTTTGCAGAAGCGCATCATCGTGCCTCCGCATAACGGCGTCATCGGCGCTATCGGCATGGCGCTGATCGCCCGCCAGCGCATGCTCGACGCTGCGACGGCCTCCAAGTTCCGCGGCTATGACCTCAGCCGGGTCGGTTTCACCACCCACGATTTTGTCTGCCGCGCCTGCTCGAACTACTGCGACATGAAGGAATTCAAGATCGAAGGCGAGCGCAGCTTCTGGGGAGACAAGTGCGGCGACCGTTATCGCAAGCGCGTCAAGACGGATCGCAAGCCGGTGATCGCCGATCTCATCGAGCATCACCAGCGCTTGCTGGAAGAAGTTTTGCTCCCCGCGACCGGCAAGCAGCCAGTGGTGGGCGTGCCGCGGGCGATGTTTTACTACGATCGCTTCCCCTTCTGGTGCGCCTATTTTCAGAAGCTGGGGTTCGACGTCGTTCCCTCGCCGCCGACCGACAGGAATATCTGCGCCCTCGGCGACGAGCTGGCCATCGCCCAGCCTTGCTTTCCGGTCAAGGTTGCGCACGGGCACGTGCAGGAGCTGTTCTCCCGCAACGTCGATTATGTGCTCGCGCCCAACATCCTGAACGCTGACGTTCCCGCCGACTGGGAAAACGTCTATCCCGAGTCGCATCTCTGCCCGTGGAACCAGACACTGCCTTTTGTGCTCCGCGCGGTGCCGCAGTTCGAGCCGGCGCGCGACCGGGTTCTGAGCCCGACGATTCACTTCCGCTTAGGCTACAAGCACGTGGAAAAGGCGCTGGGCGATTTCGCCCGCGAACGCCTGAAGATTTCCCGGGCTGCGAGCGACCGCGCGGTAGCCGCGGCCTACGCCGCCCAGACGGCATTCACCGGCGCCATCCAGCAACTCGGCTCCGCGGCGCTGGCCACGCTGCAGAAGACGAATGAACCCGCGCTGGTGCTGGTCGGGCGCGCCTACAACCTCTACGACCGCGGCATCAATTGCGACATTCCGCGCAAGTTGCGCTCGCTCTACGGCGTCAACGTCGTGCCCATGGATTTTCTGCCGGTCGAGTTGGAAGACATTCGCGGCGTGAATGCGAACATGTTCTGGAACTCGGGACGGCGAATCCTGGCCGCGGCCCAGATCACCCGCCGCTTCCCCAAACTGCACGTCGTTTACATCTCCAACTTCAAGTGCGGTCCCGACAGCTATATCAAGTCGTTCCTGGATGACGCCGCCCGTAAACCCTCGCTGGTGCTGCAATTCGACGGACACGCCAACGATGCCGGCTTCATTACCCGCTGCGAGGCTTATCTCGATTCCAAAGGATTTCTCAGATGTCCCAAGGCTGCCGCCATCTAAAACGCAAGATCGGCTCGGCTCACCCGCTGGCCGGCAAAACCGTCTATATCCCCACCATGGCGGACGGCAGCGCCGAGGCCTTTGCCGCCGTCTTCCGCTGGCTCGGCGTCGGCGCCGTGCCCACCCCTATGTCGGACGAGCGCACCCGCGAACTCGGCGGCCGCTACACCAATGGCGACGAGTGCTATCCGGCGAAGGTAACGGTTGGCGACTTCATGCGGGTCATCGAGCAGCCCGGGTTCGACGCCAAGCGCACCATGTTCTTCATGCCCACCGCCGACGGTCCCTGCCGCTTCGGCCAGTATGCGCCGTTGCTCTCGAAGATCCTGCGCCAGAATGGCTACGGCGATGTTGAGATCCTTTCCCCGACCAGCAAAAATTCCTACGCTGGCCTGGGTGAAATCTCGACCCCGTTCATGCGCGGAGGCTGGCGCGCGCTGGTTGCCGCCAGTGTGCTCCGCAAGGCTCTGCACCGCACCCGGCCGTACGAAACCGTCGCCGGATCGAGCGACAAGGTATATGACGGGAGCGTTGCCGACCTCTGCTCGACGATCGAGCACGAGCTGCTCCGATGCCGGCTGCCAACTGAAAGCCATTGTCGAAGTGATGCGGCGTTCGCGCGAGCGCTTCCACCAGGTCGCGGTGCGCTTCGACGACAGCCTGCCGCTGATCGGAGTGGTGGGAGAAATCTTTTGCCGGCTCAACACCTTCAGCAATGAGGACCTGATCCGCAAGCTTGAGGCCTATGGGGCCCAGGCGTGGTTGAGCGATATTCCCGAGTGGATCATGTACACCAACTCCGAACAGTTCCGCAAGCTCAAGCTGGAGGGCGAGTACTGGTCGAAAAAGATGTTGATGGCCTACCTCCGCCGGCATGTGCAGGAACGCGACGAGCACGCCATCATCGGGCCTTTCAAACAGGATTTCGCCGGCTGCGAAGAGCCCGACTTTATGAACTTTTCGAGTGCGCCCAGCCTTATCTGCCGAACGGTGCGCTCTCGGTGAAATGGTGCTTTCGGTGGGCAAGGCCGCTACCTGGCCGGCCACGGCGCCGACGGCATCATCGACATCAGCCCCTTCACCTGCATGAACGGCATCGTCAGCGAAGCCGTCTACCCCAAGCTGAGCAAAGACTTCGGCGGCATCCCGATCCGTAATTTCTACTTCGACGGCACCCAGTCCGAGCTTGACCGCGACCTCGGCATCTACATGGAACTGGCGCGCTCCTATCGCGAGTCTGCCGGGCTGGCCTCGCAACGTGCGCCGGTGATTCCTCCGGATGCTCTCGCCGAGGCGAAGGCCCCGGCGCGAAAGTCCACCGCAAAGTAAGCGCCAGTGTGTTGTCCCGGAGATACACAACATCTCTGAGTATGTCACCCTGAGCGTAGCGAAGGGTCCCTGTGAACTATGCTTCTTCGCATTGCTCTGAGATTTGATGAAAATCCTTCGCCGGCGCCTCGGCCCATGCCGCGCCGGGATTCTTCCCTCGCTGCGCTCGTTCAGAATTACACCTCAAGAAATATTCGCGAACTTCCGGGACAGCATGCTATTGCATAGCTCTTGCCGTCTGCAAATGATCGGGTCTCAACCGCCTCTACTTGACCTTCACGTACTTCCTCAGGTTGTGGGCGCCCACGTCGGCGGCGTAGATATTGCCCTCGTCATCGGCGGCAATGCCGGAAGCCGAGGTCCCCCAGATCTGTTTGCCGAGGTCGGAGGGATCGGGAATAAATGCCTTCAGCGACCCGTCTTTCGCGCTGCCGATCACGATGCCTCTCACCACCCCTTGCTTGTTTTTCGGATCGGCCGATGACGCTCCCACATAGATGGTGTCATCCTTGCCGACAAAGACCGAACTCGGCTCGCCGAATTGCTTCCACGCCGCGATGAAGTTGCCGTTCTGGTCGAAAACCTGGATGCGCTTGTTTCTGCGGTCGGCCACGTACACACGATTCTGGGAGCCGCCAATAAAAATGTCGTGAGGCTCGTCGAAGTCGCCAGCGCGCTGCCCAAGCGTCCCCAGGTCTTAATAAATTTTCCGTCCTTGCTGAACTTCACCACCCGTGCGGTCCCGTATTTCGTTTCGTAGTGGCCGTCGGCCACAAAAATTGAGCCATCGGGCGCCACTGCAATCCCGGTCGGCCGGTCGAACGTATCCGGTCCGTTTCCAGCCACGCCCTCCTTGCCGAGCACCATCAGCACCTTGCCAGTCGGACTCAGCTTCAGGACCTCCTGACCCATGACGACGCCGTCCGCGTTCTTGGCCGGCATGCCCAGCACCACCGCCTCATCGTTCACGTCGCTCGCCCACAGGTTGCCATCGCCGTCGATGGTGAACCCGTGCGCATAGGCGAACAGCCCCGCGCCAAAGCTCTTCAGCAGCTTCCCCGAGCGATCGAATTCCAGAATCGGCGGGTTCGCCTCGCCGCGGCCGATGCAGGTCGCATGGCCGGGCGGCACGGTGTTGAAGCAACGATTCAACACCCATATATTTCCCTGGCGATCGAGATGCACCCGAATTACCTCTCCCCAATGGCCTCCGTTCATCGTCTTGGGAAGCGTCGGCCAGCCTTCCACCAGGCGATACGGATTCGGTAGCTCGGTCGGGCTGGGATATTGGGCTTGTTGGGCCATTGCCGCCCCCGCGCCCGTAATGATGGCGATAACGATTGCGATGAATCTGAATGCGGCTCGATCTGCACGCGACATTCTGTTTCTCCAGATAAGATTTCCGATTCCATGTTGCCACGGAATCCGTCGAACAGTGCGGCGCCGGGGTCTCCGGCGGCGGCCGCACTTGCCGTTGCCGGGGTGGCTTGACGCGCTCGCGTTATTTGCCGGGGTAATCTAATTCGTGAAAGATCATGATGCGCCATTGACCGCCTTGTTGCTTGACGATCCAGGTGAGCAGCCCTTTGCGAACCGCCTTGGCGGCCTCGGTGGCGTTGGCTGAAGTGGCTCCCGTCAGTTCAAAGTCCGTATCCACGGAGGCCAGCGTCGGGCTCAGAAATCGGACGCTCCGCACCGTGTCCGTGCGATGAGCGTTCTTGAGGAATGTAGTGAACACCTTCTGATAATGCTTCTCCACCGCCGCGCGGCCGTGGTCGCTATCGCCGCGAACACTGGTGAAGTCGCCGTCTTCGGTGTACAGCGCCGCGCATTTGGACGCGTCTTTGGCGTTCCAGCACTGGTTAAAATTCGCCACCAGTTGCTTGATCGCCGCTTCGTCAGCCGCCCTTGATCCACCGCTGGCCCACGCGACTGGCGCCGCGATCAAAACCAGAACCAGGGCCGCCAGCGCCGCTTGCAAATGAGTCCGAACCATTGTTGCCTCCTGTGATGCGACCGCCGATGGTATAACAATTAGGCATAGACGGCAACCCGGAATCATCCGGAGATGGGTTTATGAAACCAGCGTTAGCTCCGGTCAGGAAGGTGCAGCTTTGATCTCCATTGGCAAGCTCTCCCGGCTGCAAGTTGTCTTTTGGCTTGCGCTCTCGATGGTCGTCGCCACCCCGTTGGCCAGCCGTGGCCAAACCCACCTGCCGCGGCGCCACCCTGCGGAAGCGGCCGACCGCACCTTTCCCGCGCTCCTGGTCAGCGACATCCACTTCGATCCCTTTCACGACCCGGCCCGTGCGCAGCAACTGGTTGACGCGCCCGTGAGCCAGTGGAATTCGATCCTTGCGGCTCCGCCTTCGCCCAATCAGGCGCAAGCCTTTGCCGAGCTGCAGCAGACGTGTCATGCGCGCGGCGTCGATACTCCCTACCCCTTGCTGCGCTCCAGCCTCGAGGCCATGCGGTCGCGGCAGTCCGATGCCAGGTTCATCATGTTGAGCGGCGACCTGCTCGCTCACAATTTTCTCTGCCGCTACAAGACGCTGTTTCCCACCCCGGCGCAAACGAGGGACCCCCGCTGCGACCCCGGCGCGGTGCGCTGCGATTATCAACTCTTTGTCCTCAAGACCCTGCGCTTTGTGATGGCAGAGCTGCGCGCCTCATTTCCCGGCGTGCCGGTGTATGCCGCTCTCGGCAATAACGACACCGCATGCGGCGACTACCTACTCGACGCCGCCAGCAACTTTCTTGCCCAGAGCGGCGCGATTTTCGCCGAAGGTCTGCCGCCATCGCAGCAGCCGCAGGCGCGCCAGGCGTTTGCCCAGGGCGGATACTACAGCGTGCCGATGGCCGCCATGCGCCGCACCCGGCTCATCGTCCTCAACGATATTTTTTTGTCCCCCGACTACCTGACCTGTAAGCACCAGCCGGACGCCGCTGCCGCCACCGTCGAAATGGCGTGGTTGCGGAAACAACTGGCCGAGGCGCGGCGTTCGGGTCAAAGGGTCTGGGTCATGGGCCACATCCCGCCGGGCGTTTCACCCTTTCTCCACGGTGGCCAAGCTCAAGGATGTCTGCGGAAGCGAGCAGCCGGTAATGTTCTTATCCTCGGACACCATGGCCGATCTGCTGATTGCGTATGCCGACGTCATCCGTCTCGGCCTTTTCGCTCACTCCCACATGGACGAAATGCGCCTCTTGCGGCCGCCGGCAGGCAACCCCGCGCTCGCCCACAGCGTTGCCATCAAGATCATTCCCTCGATCTCGCCGGTCGATGGCAACAACCCCTCATTCACCATCGCGCGTATCGATCCCGCTTCGGCGGTGCTGCGGGATTACCAGGTGATTGCCGCTTCCAACCAAACCGGCATCGACACCGCATGGTCCGGCGAGTACGACTACGCCGAGAGTTATCATCAAGCGCAGTTCTCGCCCTCGGCGTTGCGGAAGCTGTTTGCCAACTTCGAAAACGATCGCGACGCCAAGACCGCGGCCAGCCGCGAGTATATTCGCGATTACTATGTGGGGAACCGCTTCGCCGAACTCGCGCCGTTCTGGCCGAAGTACATCTGCGCCCTGGCGAACCACACCGCCAAGTCCTACGCCGCCTGCGTCTGCTCTCCCGGCAAATAACCGCCCCCGGTAAATTGCAATTTCCGCTCTGGAACCATGCGCCGGGAAAATTCGCCGCGAGAAAGAACCCGCGAACTTCACCTGGAAAGACCCAGTCAATCGCATGGACTCTACCCTGGAAATTCGCCGCCGGAAAGAACCCGCGAACGTCACTGCGCGCGCCAAGCATCCTGGGGTAATATTGCACTGACAAGTTATCCCGGGGGACAGATGGCGGCAAAATATAGGGTGATTAAGATCAAGGGCGCGGAGCCGGAAGCATTCATCGTCGTCGGCATCGATTTTGGCGAGAGCGCCATCAAGAGCACCTCGGCAACCATGTCGGAAGCGGAGATGCGCGCCTATTTGCAGCAGGCGGGCGCTTCGCCAAGCCAGATCGGCGATTGGATCGAGCAGGCCCGCAAATATCCCGGATAGCCTCCGCCCATCTCTCGTTTCCCGAAGATAGGGCTGCGGAGTGGTGGCGCGCTCCCTGGGCCGCCTGGGAACATTAACCGCAAGAAGGTGCACCGTGATCGCTGCATTGTTCGCGATAGCCTTATTCATTGCTGCCGGCTTGATGATTGCCTGGCTGGATAATCGGAACCGGGTGAAAGCCAGCCCCAAGCGCGTCCCTCCTCCGGAACCGAGCGCTTGCCTGAATCTTTATCCACCGGCGTTGGGCTCGGGCGCAAGGCGTTATGCCCGCCAAATCAGAAGTCGCGGAAAAGGGACTTTAGCTCCGGCCCTGGCAGGCAGATGTTTGTGAACCGGGCTATGGCGATCCTTGGAAGGTCATTTCCGTCGCCCAGGCATTTGACCCCGACTACGCTATCCTTTGGGAAACCCAGGTCCCGGCCCTGAAACTGATCGATAGCGCCGGACCGGATGGGGTTCACGCCCGCCAACTGTATGGTTTCTACCGTGATTCCGTCCGGCTTTACCCGGAGCTTTTCGACAACTCGACTTTCCGCAGCTGGCTCCAGTTTTTAGAGCAGGAACGCCTGATAACCAGGGTCGGCAAGCGTGTCTTTATCACCGCCGAAGGCCACGAGTTTTTCGCATTCATAACTTCGTTACCCTACCGAAAGCCAGCCTAGTGTGCTGTCCCGGAAGTTCGCGAAATATCTCTTGGGGTGTCATTCTGAACGAGCGCAGCGAGTAAAGAATCCCATCACGGCATGGGACCGACGTGCTGCCGAAGGATTTTCACCAAATCTCGGGGCAATGCGATGAAGGATAGTCCCCAGGGACCCTTCGCTACGCTCAGGGTGACGTACTCGGAACCGTCGTGTATTTCTGGGTCAGCCTGCTAGCCGGCGGCTGAAGCGTTCGTTGCAACCCGAGCTGCGGTAACGTCGGCTGCCATTATTCGGTTGACAGAAGTTTGCCGGAAAGTTCAAAGTACAGTTTCTCTGTTTTTCGCCGGTAGTCGCGACCCAGGCCCCGGCTTGGCTGTCGCAAAAACTCTCAGATCAACCAAGACTTCAGCGGTCAGGATTTGCCGGTTCCGCGAGGTGGGCGAATATCAGGAGCAGCAAAATGACGGGTCCCATGCTTCAGTCCGAAACCAATTCGGCAATCGACAGCAAGCTATGGCTCGATATGTACCGGCGGATGCTCGCCATCCGCCTCTTCGAGGAACATTCCAACGATCTCTACACCCGGGCTCTGATGCCTGGCCTGGCGCACCTTTATAGTGGCGAGGAGGCCGTCGCCGTCGGGGTCTGTTCGGCGCTTCGCCCGGACGATTACATCACCAGCACCCATCGCGGCCACGGTCACTGTCTGGCCAAAGGCGCTTCGCCCAAGCTGATGTTCGCCGAGTTGCTCGGCAAAGAAGCCGGCTATTGCCGGGGCAAGGGCGGCTCGATGCACATTGCCGACTTCGCCACCGGCAACCTGGGGGCCAATGCCATTGTCGGCGGCAGCGCCGCCATCGCTACCGGAGCGGCCTATGCCTCTAAGCGTCTGGGAAACGGCCGGGTGACGATTTGCTTTTTCGGCGACGGCGCCGTCGCCCAGGGCTTGCTCTATGAATCCATGAACCTGGCGCAGCTCTGGAAGCTTCCGGTCATTTATCTTTGCGAGAACAACCTCTACAGCGAGTACACCCCGAACGCGGAAATTTTTGCCGGCGACCTGCTGGGCCGGCCGGCGGCCTTTGGCATGCTCGCCGAAAGCGTGGATGGGCAGAACGTTCGCGCCGTCCACGAGGCGGCCAAGCGGCTGGTGGAGAGAGCGCGTCAGGGAGGCGGTCCGGCGTTCCTCCTATGCAATACCTATCGCTACCGGGGTCATCACGTGGGCGACATCAACCGCGAGTACTACCGCTCCAAGGCCGAGGAGCAGCATTGGACGACCGAGCGCGACCCCATCAAAATCCACACCGCTTGGTTGCTCGAACAGAAGCTGGCCGAGCCAAGCCTTCTCAAGCAGATCGAGGCCGAAGTTGCCGCCGAACTCGAGGCGGCTGTCAGCTTCGCTTTGGCTGCGCCCTATCCCAGTCTGGATCAAGTGGAGAATGACCTTTATGCCTGAAACCACGGTTCGCGAACTGACCTATGGCGAAGCAGTGAAAGAGGCGATTGCGGAAGAAATGCGCCGCGATTCCCGCGTCTTTGTCATCGGCGAAGATGTCGCCGAAGCCGGCACGGCCTTCAAGGTCCTCACCGGATTGGTGGACGAATTCGGCGCCGACCGCGTAGTCGATACGCCGATCTCGGAGCCGGGCTTTACCGGGCTCGCGGTCGGGGCGGCCATGACCGGCCTTCGGCCTATCGTGGACATCATGTTCGGCGACTTCGCAACCTTGGTGATGGACCAGATGGTCAACCAGGCGGCCAAGATTCACTACATGTCCGGGGGCCACTGGAGCTGTCCGATGGTGATGCGGACCACCCTCGGCGCCGGACGCCGCTCGGCCGCCCAGCACTCGCAGTCGCTGCATGCCTGGTTCAGCCATATCCCGGGGCTGAAGGTGGTCTTGCCGTCCACGCCCTACGACGCCAAGGGCTTGATGAAGACCGCCATCCGCGACAACAATCCGGTGGTCGTCTTCGAAGACAAGATGATGTACAAGGCCAAAGGCCCGGTTCCGGCCGAGGACTATACCATACCTTTCGGGGTGGCGGACGTGAAACGCGCCGGCACCGACATCACCATCGTCGCCACCAGCAGCATGGTGCTGGTCGCGTTGGCGGCGGCGGACATGCTGGAGGCCGCCGGAATCAGCGCCGAGGTGATCGATCCGCGCACCACTTGGCCGCTCGATGAACAAGCTCTCATCGAGTCGGCAACCAAGACTTCGCGCGTCATCGTGGTCGACGAAGGCTACGAACGCTACGGCGTCACCGCCGAGATCGCCGCCGTGATTTCCCAGGGTGCGTTCTTTCGATCTCGACGCCCCGGTCAAACGGATTGGGGCCATGCACGTGCCGGTTCCGTTTTCGCCGCCTCTCGAAGACGCGACCATACCATCGGAAAAGGTGGTGTTCGAGGCGGCGCGCGAGCTTTGCGGGAAATCTTAAGTAGTGGGTCAATTTGAATTTCTCGTCACGACGGGTGCCCCACATCCCGCCCTTATCGGGGTCCCCGGCGAGCCTTGCTCGCTGGGGCGATTGGGGCTGACGTGGGGAAGGTAGCCCCGGAGTTGGCGCGGTTCCAACTCTGGCGCTGTGTCATCCCGTTTAGAAGTGTCATCCTGAGGCGGACAGGTGGCCCACATCCGCCCGCGGTTGGCGAATGTGGGATTGAGAACGCGCTTGGAACAGGCATGGCTTTGCAGGATGCAAAATACGTATCGCAGAGTCGTCCTGTTTCGAAGTGTCATCCTGAGGCCGCGCTCCTTTTTTTGCGGCCGAAGGATCTGCTTTTCGCTTTAATACAATGTGTCTCTATTTTATGAATTAACTCGCGATTCAAGGGCTTCTCAGTTCGCCCGGATTGATAAAAACTATGGCTATAAGAGTTGTCATGCCCGCGCTTGAGATGGCGCAGGAGACCGGTAAACTCGTCTCCTGGCTAAAGCAAGAGGGCCAAGCTGTCGCCAAGGGAGAGCCGCTGCTGGAGATTGAAACCGATAAAGCGGTCATGGAAATCGAGTCTCCCGGCGACGGCGTGTTGGCCGCCGTAACCGCGCAGCCTGGGGCCGAAGTGCCCGTCGGACTGACCATCGCCTGGCTCGTTCGGCCCGGCGAGCCTCTGCCGGTCGAAGACGCCCCCAGCGAGTCCGGCCGCCGGATGACGGCAGCATCTCAGGCCCGCTCGTCTGTAGTCGCCGCCGAAGCCGCTGCCGCGCCCGCCGCCCAGGCAAAGATTTCCCCCAAGGCGCGCCGTCTGGCCAAGGAGCACGGCATCGATCTCGGTCGCATTCAAGGCTCCGGGCCCGGAGGAGAGATTCTGGCGACCGACATCCTGGCCCTGATCGAAGCTGAAGCCGCCAAGGTTCCCGTCCAGCCAAGCCCTGCTCCGGCCAACCTTGAAACCATGAGTTCCACCGCCAGGCTCATGGCTGAACGAACCACCAAGAGCTGGACCAGCGTACCCCACATCTTTCTCGTCCATGATGTCGATGCCAGTGCCCTGCTGGCGGCGCGCCAAAGGTTGCTGCCGGAAATCGATAAGGCATTCGGGGTGCGACTCTCGCACACCGACCTGCTGGTTGCGCTGGTGGCTCGTGTCCTGGCCCTGGCACCCGCGGGTAAACGCCGCCTGGATAGACCATGGAATCCGTCTTAATCCGCAGGTGAACCTGGGCATTGCCATGGCCGTCGAGGATGGCGTGATCGCGGCCGTCGTTGCCAATGCCGATGCCACCGGGTTGGGCCAGATCGCCGTTCAGCGGCGCGATATGGCGGAACGCGCCCGCGCGGGACGCCTGCGTTCCGCCGATATTACCGGCGCGACCTTCACCATCAGCAATCTCGGCATGTACAACATCGACGCCTTTAGCGCCATCATTACTCCGCCGCAGGCGGCGATTCTGGCGGTCGGGCGGATTGCCGATCGGGTCGTGCCGGTCGATGGCGCCCCGGGCGTCCGGCCCATCATGACGTTGACGCTCTCGGCCGACCACCGCGTCATCGACGGCGCTCGCGCCGCCATGTTTCTCTACGACGTAGCCGAAGCCATTCGCCAACCGGACACGCACTTGGGCGGTTCCTAGCAGCGAAGAAAACTGCTCTGAAGTGTCATCCTGAATGTGCTTTGAAGGGGCATGGCTTTAGCCATGCCGTTCAGAGCCAATAGAAATGCTGGCTTTAGCCCCTGAGGGCACGCGTCTCATTCCTCTGGAGTGTTTTCGAAACAAGCTCTAAGCAGCCTCCAGGCACCACCGAATGAACGCCGGCAGCAGCGTGATCCGGGAAGCAGCAAACCCGCCCGCTCATCCCCGGATTGAGTTCATTCGTAAACGTTGTCGATGATCTCGCAGCCCATCTTGCGCAGCGCTTCGAGCGTATACTTCGAGCGGTCCCAGGTGCCATTGGCAATGGCCGCGCGTGTTGCATCCTCCTGTTTGTGCTTTGCCTTTGCCCTTTCCAACAGAGCGGGTGCATCTTTCGGTTTGATCACCACGACGCCGTCAGGATCGCCGACAATGATGTCTCCGGGATACACCGTGATTCCGCCGCAGACGACCGGGACGTTGATTTCTCCGGGGCCTTCTTTGTACGGACCGTTCGGCTGAACCCCGGCGGCGAACACCGGAAAGTTCATCTCCCGCAGGGTCTGAATGTCGCGCACCGCCCCATCGACAACCATTCCGGCAAGTCCTCTGCGCTCCGACCACAGCATCATCAGTTCGCCGATGAGTGAATTGACGAGCTCTCCCTGGCCGTCGGCCACGATGACGTCGCCGGGCTGCGCCATATCAATGGCCGCGTGCAGCATCAAATTGTCGCCGGCCCGGGCCTTCACCGTAAACGCGGTCCCCAGCAGCGGAATCGGCCGGCTGTTCACCTGTTTAATGCGCGCATCGACGCAGCATATGCGGTTCATCTCATCGCCGATGTTAGGAACCGGCAACCCTTTGAACTGCTCCACCAGTTCCTTACTCGGACGGCGGATCTTCGTGTAGATCCGAAATCCCACGTTTGGCATATCCATTTCTCCCTAAACAAAATGACATTAAATATAATCCTACGCTTGCGCTGTCAATCCTGGTTTTCACCGCCGTCGCCGCCGGAAAATTGCGCTATGAAAAGGGATCGGCCTCCCTTGTCTAAACTTTGCATTCTACCGGACTTTGCATTCTAGCGGTCATAGGGAAATCCGCAAGCACCAAATATTGCCAACCCCAGACGCGAGTTGCCGTGCGATCACCGCTTTCAGGGCTTGCGTTACAATGCGGGGTGATCTTCAGCCGTAAGCGCGCTCAAAGAAAGCTGGAACCATGGCACTCGATCCCATAACGCTCGGAAAACTTTCCGCTGTATCGACCGCAACCATCACCACCGTGTTGCTGAAGAAAGGTCTGCGCAACGTCTGGCTGCGGGGTACGCGCCCGCTGCGCGCGAATCAGCAGCGGGTAGCCGGCGCTGCCTTTACCCTGCGCTTTATTCCGGTGCGGGAAGACGTTGCCACGCCGGAGTCCTGGGCATCGCCCCGTTCCACTCGCGCCGCCATCGAGGCCATGCCGGAGGGCACGATCGCCGTGGCCGACACCATGGGCGTCAACCGTTCCGCTATTTTCGGCGACATCCTTTGCGCCCGCATGCGGCAGCGTGGCGTGGCCGCCTTGGTGACTGATGGTGTGATTCGCGACCTCAGAGGCGTGCTCGAGACCGGCTTCCCGGTTTGGAGTCAGGGTGTGGCCGCGCCGCCCTCCGTTACCGGACTCACTTTCGTTGGCTGGCAGGAGCCCATTGCTTGCGGCGGAGTCGCCATCTATCCGGACGACGTCATCGTCGCCGACGACGACGGCGCGGTAGTGATTCCCCGGGCTCTGCTCGATGAGGTCGTTCCTGCCGCCTGCGAGCAGGAAAAAATGGAAAGCTGGATCATGTCGGAAGTGCTTCGAGGAATGCCCCTGATGGGCTTGTACCCGCCCAATGCCGAAACCCAGGCGCGATATAAGGAGGCTGCCGTTAAGGAAACTCTGAACAAATGAAGCGTTTTTGAAGGGTACGGGCTTCAGCCCGTACGTAAGACCAGCAAACCATAATCGGGCTTTAGCCCCTGAGGGACCTCGGTTCTTCTAAACAAGACTTGTTCAGAGTTCCCTTGAGGCTCCAGCGGATGACGATAAGCTGCCCCACAGTTGACCGGCGGGATCGAGCAACATAACCTGACTGAGCTTCGCCTGCGATCCCCAACCACGAGCCAAGAGCCGCTCATCCCGCGGCGCCGTGCTCACTCCACTGTCGATGAAGTTCAGCGCGGCGCGGCGAGAGTTCGCGAAATCAAGCGGCATCCCGGTCGAAAAAAGTATCGATCGGCGCCGCCTCGATTGCTTGCACGGGTGCTGGTTTTGCCGGATAGCTCCAGGCAAACCGGCTGAGCACGTCCGCCGCGAAGCTCTGTTCCATCCGGGTGTATCCGAGTGCCCGGCCGACTGCCTCAACCGGCGCCAGGTCCGCGCTGCTCGTTCCGCAGGTTACAGCGGTGTAAGGTTCTTCCATGGTCAGCGTCATCGATTCGTTTTTCATTGGACCTCCTTGAAAACTCTGCGTTTCGCGGCCAAGTAATTCCGTGCGCAGTCGCCGGCGAAGCATCGCGATCAATTTCCCGATTGCGCTAAGTCCGTCCACTCGAGAGCTGTTCATCTTTTTTTCACCACCATGCGCCGGGTGAGGCACGCATGAACTGAACGATACCGCGCTTCGCTCTGCCCGCACTATCCGAAACTTGCGCCCGAAGCGATTTCCGCTTTCGCTCATCCATCCGGGCCGGTCGCTTCCGTTGCCAGCGACCGCTTGCGGGCTTGAGTTCCGGTTCATCTCAGCCTCCAGTTATCAAGATGCCCGAAGTTTAATCATCGGTCCAATAGATTGTATGAATTGATATAATCATTGCGGGAGATTGTTATTATTATGGAAGTCCGGCAACTCGAAATTTTTCATGCCCTGGCCGAAGAATTGAACTTTACCCGCACCGCCGAGCGGGTGCATTGCGTGCAGTCGAATGTCACCACCCAGATCCGCTCGCTCGAAGAAGAGCTCGGGGCGCAACTGTTCGACCGCCTGGCAAAGCGGGTGGTGCTGACCGAGGCCGGAAAACGTTTGCTGCCCTATGCGGAAAAAGTGCTGGTCACGCTGAGCGAAGCCAAGCACGTCCTCGCGCCCGGCGCCGTGCCCTCCGGTCCGCTCAAGGTGGGCGCGCCGGAATCGGTGCTCACCTATCGGCTGCCGCTGGTGCTCCGCAAGTTCCGCAAGCAGTATCCGGAGGTCGAGTTGATGTTTCGCCCTTACGCGGATGAGGATGCGCGCTTGGCCGAACCTCTGGAGTCGGGCCAATTAGACGTCACCATTCGCATGGTGGATAAAATTGATGACCCGCGGCTGTTGAGCATTCGTCTGCGGACTGAGCGGGTGATCTTCGTCGCCGGCCCGGCGCATCCCTTGGCCGCCAAGGCGCAGGTAGCGCTCGAAGACCTCGCCAACCAGACCATGCTGCTGACCGAAGCCGGCTGCGCCTACCGCAAGAAACTCGACGACCTGCTCGCCTTGCGCCGCATCCGCCCCAAGAATACGACGGAGTTTACCAGTGTGGAGGCGATCAAAGGCTGCGCCGCCCTGGGCATGGGAATCGCCTTGCTGCCGAAGATTGCCTTGGCCGCCGAACTCCGCGCAAATCGCCTGGTGGAGTTGCACTGGCGCGGCACGGCGATGGATATCGCGACCCACGTTATCTGGCACAAAGACAAATGGATCTCACCCGCCATGAGCGCCTTCGTGAAAACCCTGGAGAAAGAGTTGCGCGAGTGAGTCCGTCAGACGGCGCCGTGACAGCCCGCGTAGCGGGCGCAAGACGCTAGCCCCATGGCGCAAGCCTGGGGTAAGCGACGTTCGCGATGTCATAGCCCGCGCAGCGGGCGTAAGATGGGCGGGCACCCCATATCTGCCCGCATTCTGTTGGCAAATGCGGGGCAGTTCTGGATTTCAGGAAGCTCAGCCATATTGGGCGACCCGAAGCACGTCCCCACATTAGCTCCACCTGCGCTCCGCAAATGTGGGCCACCGGCCAGAGAAGCCAGCTTGTATCGACGAAGCGAATGCAATCGGGACGACCACGTTGCGGGGCATCAACAGCGGGAGACAGCGATAACGAGAAACACTTGGCCTAACGGTTTGAACTCGACCTTGGACCGATGCTGGCCAACCCTACCTGCTCGGCATCACCATGGCTTTCCACCGCCACCGTTTTTGGCTGTCTTTCTTGAACACCACGAGACACTCGTAGATCGCCTGGTTCGGCACGCATTGCAGCACACGCGAGTTCCTATACGGACCATCTCCGTTGTAAGGCACGGGAGTGCTTTGCGCAGCTTTTTGCAAATTGGTCCACTGCTGGCCGTTATCGGAATCGAGCCCAGCGAAAACGTCTGCGGGGCGTACGTTGACGGCGTACATAAAATCAAAGTGGGACGCCATCAGCTTCTTAAGCGTGACCGTGTCTTTGTGTACCGCTGCGGTCTTAAACGTGTTGAAGAATGCATTAAAGTCCGACGTGCTGTTTTGCCCCGCGCGCAAAGCCGGGGATAACAACAGAACTGCTGCCAAGAACAATATCCGTGGTTGGTACACCGTAGCGCCCCTTTCTTTCCCCTTTAGAACAAATCATAGGCGATGGACAGTCGCTGGCCACTCGCAAAATTACCAGAGGAGATCCGTACGGGTGATGACGATAGCCAAGTGCCCCAGGTTCGCCCGCTTTAGGCTAACCTGGGGTAGTTTCAGACCGCTTCGCTCATCCGCTTATTCCGCAATCCGAGCGATCTTCTTCGCCATCTTCATCTTCTCGCCCAGCTTGCCCAGCCTCTGATACATGATCCGCTGGCTCTGCGGCGAGCCCGCGCCGTGCATACTCTCGACCAGGGCGGTTCCGCCGGTCATGTTTTCCAGCAGCCGCAAAACTTTCATCCTCGACTCGGTCGAAACCCCTTCCACGCCCTTCAGATACTTCTCCACATATTTCCCAATCTCCGGGCTTCGCAGGTCTTTGTCGGCGGGCATGGTCGCCATAATTCCACCGCCGATATCTTGCGCCAGCCGCGAGATCTCATAGATGGCCCGCGTGATGTTGTGCTTGGTGCAGTTGGCCAGCAGCGGATCGGGGTAATAAGAGCCGCTCTTGGTCTTCGAGCCCAACGCCGAACATGCCACCGAACCCGCGTAGACCGTTTCAGTCAGGTGCAACATTTCCACCAGCTTGTCCTTAATGTGCGACGCGCCCAGCGTCCCCTGGTACTGCGAGGCGAGCGCGGCTGCCCCGATGACGACATCGGACACCCCTCCCTTGCAGCCGCCGTAATTCTGCCGGTGCAAGGTCGCAAAGCGCTCCACCAGAATTCCGCTGAAATCAACTTCGCCGCACATGAACACCCGTTCCCACGCCACGAACACATCTTCGAAGACCACCAGTGCCTCGCCGCCTACCATGCCATACTCCGGGTTCCCGGCGTCGATCCCCTGGGACTTGCGTTCGTCATTGCTCTGCCGGCCAAAAATCATGGTCACGCCCTTGGCGTCCAGCGGAACAGCGGCGACGATGGCGTAATTTTCCTCGCCCGCCTCCATGGCCTGCGTCGGCATCACCATGATTTCGTGGCTGTTCACCGCCCCTGTCTGGTGCGCCTTGGCGCCGCGGATCACTACGCCGTCTTTTTTCTTTTCCACCACGTGCGTGAACATGTCGGGATCGGCCTGCTGGCTTGGCCGCTTCGAACGGTCGCCCTTCGCATCGGTCATGCCGCCGGCCAGCATGAAGTTTTCTTCCTGAATCTTCTCGATGTATCTGGTCAGCCGCTGGAAGTAGTCGGTGCCGCATTTCTCGTCGATCTCGAAGGTCGTGATGTAGAGCGCGTTGAGCGCGTCGAATCCCACGCAGCGCTGGAAGCAGCTCGCCGTCTCGTGCGCCACGGCCCTCAGCATCTGCACTTTCTTAATCAGATCGTCCACCGATTGATGGATGTGAGTAAAGCGGTTGATCTTCTTGCCCGTGAGATGACTCTTGGCCGTGAGCAGGTCTTCGAACTCCGGCATCAGAGCCATTTCGTATGTTTTGGCGGCGCTGTTGACATGTGGAGCGAAAGGCCCGAACGTGCTGCGGTCTTTCACCCGCTCGCCCATGCAATAGACATTGACCGGCTGTTTTTGCAGACTCTCGATGTAGTCCTGCTTAGTCCTGATTTTCATCGCTCCCTCGTGTAATAAGTCTGAGACGATTTCCTTCGCCTCGCGGCCATCGTCCATGATTGTAACTATCCGCCACGGCAGCCACTGCAACTCCCTTTCGGGACAACTCGCCTGGCACCCGCAGATCAATAAAACTCTCTCGAACCGCTGCTCATCGATCGTAACCCACTCAATCGCATCTCCCGCAACGGCGCGAACCTGGTTGAAGTACTCGACCCGGTCGAACCCCGCATCGCACCCGCCGCAGTACTTCAGCGCTACCCGCTTCTTCCTCATGCTTAGCCAGTACTAGTGTGCTGTCCCGGAAATAAATGATATATCTGAGTATGTCACCCTGAGCGTAGCGAAGGGTCCCTAGCGACTATCCCTCATCGCATTGCTTCAAGATTTGGTGAAATCCTTCGGCTGCAATTCAGCTACATGCCGTACCGGGATTCTTCACTCGCCGCGCTCGTTCAGAATGACATCCCAAGAGATATGTCGCGAACTTCGAATTCAGCCCGCCGTCGGCTATACGATCGTGTGACCGCCATCGATATAGAACTCCCCGCCGGTCATCAACGGCGGACACGTCGCCAGGTAAAGCGCCAGCGACTGCAACTCGCAAAGCTCGCCCACGCGGTTGAGCGGTATCATCTTTTTCACCATCTTCTGGCCCGCTTCGGAGGCAAAGAAATCTTTGTTGATGTCGGTCTTGATATATCCCGGACAAAGCGCATTGACCTGCACGTTATCCCGCATCAGCTCCAGCGCCATCACCTTCGTCAATTGGATTACCGCCGCCTTGCTGGCGCAATAACCCAGCATGTTGCGGGCGGCAATCTTGCCGAGGACGGAGGCGACATTAATGATCTTGCCGCTCTTCTGCTCAGCCATCAGTCGCCCCGCCGCGCGCGACACCAGAAATGTCCCGCGAAAATCCACGTTCATCACCTCGTCCAGATCCTCGTCCGTCATCTTCAACACCGGCTTTTCCGCGCCCGCTATGCCGGCGCAGTTCACCAGGATGTCGATCTTGCCGAACTCCGCCGCCACTTCCTTCACCACCCCATCCACCATTTTGGCATCGTGAATATCCAGCGCCTTGCCCGCCGCCTTGGCGCCATAATTCTCCGCCAGCTTGCGCGCCGCCGCCGCGCAGCCCGCCAGGTTGCGCGCCGCCACCGCCACGCTCGCGCCCGCCGCCGCATAAGTCTCCGCGATGGCGAGTCCGATACCTTTGTACCCGCCGGTTACGAGCGCCACCTTACCGTCCAGCGAGAAAAGCTTCTCCAATAAAGCATGCGCCATACGATTCCTCTCCTGGATGATCTCTAGCAAGCTGCTGAAAAAGTCTCCTAAGTGTCATCCTGAGCGAAGTGAAGGATCTGCTGTTTGCGCACGATCAAAATAAAGCAGATCCTTCGATCGCCCGCCCCAACAAGCCAACAACACGCTTGCCGGGAACCCCGCGCAAAATCGGCGCGGCCTCGGGATGACACTTCCACGAGTTTTTCAGCAGCCTGCTAGAGCATGTTTTCATAAATAGTTCTTTGCAGGGGCGCGGCTTCAGCCGCGCCGTCCAGAGCCAATCAAAACACGGGCTTTATAGCCCCTGAGGAGATTCGCTCTTTTCTCCGGCATCGGTTTACCAAACAAGCAATAATCGAAATCCGCCGATCCGTCAGTGACGGTACGCACAAACCGTCTCGCTCAGACGATCAATTAAAAACTATCTGAGCGATCAGACCTCCAGGCGAACTCGCCGGGTGGGTGGCCCATTCAAGCCTTCCTTTGGCTTGAGTGGGGTAGTTTCACCGCTGGCATTCGCGCAGCCGGCCGGGTGCCCCACGTCCCGCCCCTATCGGGGCCCCGGCGAGCTTTGCTCGCTGGGGTGATTGGGGCTGACGTGGGCTCTTCCCTGGTCTGCTCATCGAAGCGCAATACCGCTATGGGGAAAATGATAACGGCTGGACAGCCTCACGGATAGCCGAATTTCTCCCGCGATGTGTCATCCTGAGGCGCAGCCGAAGGATCTGCTTTTCCGTCGGCTGGGACGCTCTCTTTATCTGCGGCTATGACCGGCGCCCAACCCACCAGCCCGCGCAGCGGGCAAAAGATGGTAGCCCCGGGCCGGGGTCCCCGATACGCGCGCTGTTCGCGTATCGGGGTGGAGGCGTGAGCCTGGGGTAAGCGACGTTCGCAATGTCACAGCCCGCATAGCGGGCGTAAGATGCTAGCCCGAGCGCAGCTCGCGCGGGTGGGGAGGAGTATGCAAAATCCATGGTTAAAACTTCCAAGACGAAGCCCTTATGTTCTTCCAAGAGATCAGGATGCCGTTTCAATTTTGAACGGACGGGTTTCTGCAAAGAATAACGGACAAGGCAGAATCAACGTCAACTTGCTTCCTGAGCCGTTCATTGGAAACCCCAAAACGGCAAAGGTCGTCCTGCTGAATTTGAACCCTGGTGTTGGAGATGGCGATAAGCAAGCCCACAGAAATTCAGTGTTTCGAGGAGCGATAACCCGCAATCTTCGAAACGAGCCGCAGGAATTGGGTATTCCGGTGAAGCTGAAGGCTGATTCCGGAGGCAAGCCGAACGGCGTTCCGGGGCGAAGGTGAACAGCAGGCGGAGCGAAGCGACGCTGGCATGATGATTTTGGAGTAAGTGTTCGGAATCGTCAAGGGCGAAGATCCGGAGCAAAGCGAAGGAAGCTTTTCAAGCGGGGATTTGGGGTACAGGGGAAAGGGGCTGCTGTGTGTGCGTGAGAACTCGTTTTCGAGGTGCTCTCGCCCCAATATATTGCGGTTCGCGGACGAGTGGATCACAACATGTGGCCACAAATTCTAGTTCTCACGCACACACAGCAGCCCCTTTCCCCCTGCTTCCTCGATGTAGAAGAAAGAATTGCCAGGAGGGCCAGGCTCCGACATGATCGGACTTATCATAAGTTGTTTGGGTTTGAAGTAGTCTGCCAACCAGAATCCCGGCTCTGACCTCGTCATTGATCTGCTACCCCCGAGGTCGAGTCTCTATGGATTACTTCTTGTTTGCCGACGGTCCAGGAGTGAGCGCGAAGTAGCCCATCCTAGCGTCGCGTCTTGCCTTCGACGCTAGGATGGGGCCATCGACTTTACTTCGCATCGTTTCCTGCGGGGCTTATGGTGTGCTCACGCTCGTGACGCTCGGCTTGGCCTTGCCATGCGGATGTCGCGCCCATCCGATGCTCTGTTCCTTCGTCGCACCATACAGCTCCGGATGAATGTACTTGCCACGCTCGCTCTCACCCTTCGCCTCTTCCACCACCAGCGGATGGGCTTTGGCGTAAGCATCCTGCCGCACCCCCGTGACCTGCCAGGAAACCTTCAAGCCGGGGCTGCCGCCGGCGATCTGGAAGCTGTTTCCCGAGATCTCCTGAGAAACGTAAAGCAGTGTGCCGGGTCCGGGGCGGCCTACGGGCGTGAGCTGGTAACGGAAGTCGGCGTTCATCGCTTCAAACCAATCGGGAAGCTGGACGGTGGCCTCGCCATTGGCGTCCAACACCACGTTGCCGTCGTAGATGTTCTTCATCTCCGATGATTCCACCGACGCGTGGTAGAGGTACTTGTTGGCCGGGTTCAGCGGGTGGTCGATCTTGAAATTCTTCGAGGCTCCACTAATGTTGCCGGTGCAATCCAAGTCGCCGCCGACATCCATTTGACAACCGCCAAGGTCCCCTCCGGCAGACAAGACTGGCGCGGCTCTGCTGGATGAATCGTTTTGCACATAGATCGTCGTCGAACCGTCCGAGTTATTGAAGAAGCCTCCGGCTTGGTTATTGTCGGCAGTCCCCACTACCCCCCCAGATTTGAAGACGACGCGGTGTCACCCCAAACGCCAAAGCCCCAGCTAGCGATTTCCCTGGTTGCCCCTTCAGAGCTGGCACCGCCCCCTTTGCCGTAAATGGCGCCGGTTGTCCCATCAACCTGTAGCTGGGCCATGGTAGGGCTCTGTGTGCCAATGCCTACGTTGCCGCCACCGGTAATGGACATCCGAGCGGTGTTACTCGTATAAAAGTCAAGCCCATATTGATTGCCGCCGGAGGTGCGTTTCGAGGAAATGCCTTCACCGCCGGTGCACATGCGAAGTCCGGGACTGAGAGCACCACTATTGCTGCAGGCTGCATCAGCGATGACATTGCCGTCACCCCACAGATCACCGGTGATTGTCTGGCTAGCGGTAAAAGTGTTAATAACGTTGGTGCGTGCCACCGTGGAGTCCACCGCCAGAGAAGGCGCACCGCTGGTCGCTCCTCCGGTGAGCCCGGAGCCCGAGGCCGTCGTGATTCCCGTGATCGTGCCCGTTCCCGGGAAGGTCTGTGCGGAGTTGAAAGTCACCAGCCCGTCAAACTTCGCCGTCCCATTCACCTCCAGGTTGGCACTCGGGAGCATGGTCCCAACCCCCAAGGCGCCTATAACCCCCAGGGTGCCCGCTTTGCTGATGTTGAGAATCTGGCTGGGAGTGTTAGTGCCGGCCGCATAACTCAGCGACAGAAACCCTTGCGCCTCCGCTGAGTCGTTCAGAAACGGCATCACTTGCCACTGGAAGTTCTGGTTGGCGGCTCCAGTACTTGAGTTATAAGCGGAGCCCGTAAGGTTCAGCGGCCACGAGGAGAATCCTGCCGCCGCCGTCGCGGTGCCTTGCGGTTCGATCGCTATCGAGCCAGCGACATCCAGCGTGGCGCTCGGCGTGGTGGTGCCAATCCCCACGTTGCCACCGCTGTTCGGGTTCAAATAAAGATTTTGACCGTCCAGATAGAGGTTTCGCCAGGCCTTTCCAGTACGGTCATAGGCCTGAATATGGCTGCCAGGCGCACTTTTTGAAAGGCCAAAGAGCTCCATTCCTGCGCCGGCTGTCGGATAAGATACACTCGCTTCCAGGTATCTTCCCAAACCACCTACGTCCAATAAAGCTGCCGGTGCCGTTGTCCCAATACCCACGTTGCCGCCGGTGATGGTCTGTAACCCGGTAAAGGCGTTAGCGGTGTTCGTGTAGGCAACATTCGGCAAAGCCACAGTCAGCCCTGCCAGCGACGTGATGTCTGTATTTGCACCGCTGGCTGCCGCGCCAAGATTGCTCCGCGCCGCTGCCGCCGTCGTGGCATTCGTGCCACCGTTGGCAATCGGAACCGCGCCGGCACCGATCACTTGCGCGAACGAATAGTCGCCCGTCGGCGGCGGTGAACTTCGACAGGTAGTTTGTCGCCCCCCCCGAGGTGGTCACGTCCGTGCCCGTGCCCTGCGGTGTGGCCAGCGCTACAACGCCGCCGGAGGCAGCAGCCGCCGTCGCTGTGCTGCTCGTTGTCGTGGCGCTAGCGCCGTTGGCCGCCGAGGCCATCACGAACGCCGAGAGCGGCTGCCCGCCCAAAGTTTGCGCATCGCCCGCGGTCATCGCGTAGGGCACGCTTACTAGCATGACGCGCGCTTGTTCCGCTTGGCCTTCCGGCTGCACCCCGAGCCAGCGCGCCTCGCCGGAGGCAAACAAGTCCATCGGCACGCCGTTGGTGTGGTTAGCGCCGAGATAGATCGTGTAACGACCGTTCGCGTTGAGCGCGACATTCTGCGTCTCCAGCCACAGCGGCGCCCCGCCTGTCTGCTCCGCGTACAGCGCAAAGTTCACGCCCACCGTGCCGCTGTTCACACTGCTAATCGTGCCGCTCACTTTGATCAGCGGCGGCACCGTGGCGGTTGTCGCGATAGCGGGCGCCTGCGCCCAGCAGGAAGCAACCACGAAGATGACCAAGAAGAAAACTGAGAAAAAAGGAAATAATAGGCGACGCATACGAGTCTCCTTATGTACAGCACAAAGCTCAGATTTCGCAAAGGCTGACAGCTTCGGTGACCCGTGGCCTAAATGATGAACCTGCGGACGCGATTTACACCCAGGAACCCAGAACCCTTACCGCTGACGCGAAGAAGCCCACATAACGTCCCTCCAACAGAAAGTCGGAGACAGACTGAGGGGACGTAGCACCACATAACTGCACCTGTGCTCGATTGGCTGGAATCGTACTGCTCGCGAGCGATTTTGCAAGCCGGAAGCGAAGTCTGCGAACGGATGCAAGGGGGGTATCGTCCCATTTTGGGCTGCGCCGGCCCACGCGGGTTTTCAATCCCACGTGAACCCGCCACGACGGGTCCGCAGCCTCCATGTGGGACGCCAATCGTGGTCAGTTGATGAGTGGCGGGCAAGCCGGAAGTTTGCCCCAAGCCAGAAGCTGGCTTCTGGAGCAAGTTTTCGTCCCTTAGCTCAAGACATTAGCCGAAACTGGCTTCTGTTCATTCCTTCTTCTCGTCCTGTGGCGGATTTCGTTTTTTGCGCATAGACTCTCCGCGCATCTCGATGCGATGGGCGTTGTGAACCAGACGGTCGAGGATGCCATCGGCGATGGTGGGATCGCCGATCTGCTCGTGCCAGCGCGAGACCGGCAGTTGAGAGGTGAGGATGGTGGAACGGGTTTGGTAGCGATCCTCGCAGATCTCCCAGATTTCGCGGCGCTCGGTTTCATTCAGCGGCACCATGGCCCAATCATCGATGACCAGAACGTCGATGCGACTCAGCCGTGCCAGCAGGTGACGCAAGCTTCCATCCGCTCGGGCCAGGGCCAGATCACGCAGCAGGGCTGCCGCCCGCAGATAGAGAGCCGAGTGGCCGTCGCGACAGGCTTTCTGCGCCAAGGCCAAAGCGATAAAGCTCTTGCCCACGCCGGTCGGTCCCAGGACGAAAACGTTCTCGTGATTGCGAACCCAGGCTGAGTCTTTTGCCAGAGCACGCATCACCGACTTGTCCAGCCCACGTGCAGCCCGATAGTCGATGTCTTCCACGCAGGCCGGAGGGCTGGATGGCGGTGGCGACAAGGGAAGGACGTCGAGCGCGTTCTTCAAGATCGACTTTACGCTCTGATACCGGCACGCCCCTGCGAGGAGTGCCCGTTCCGCAGCGGCTTCCACCCGCTGCGCAGAGTACGGCTGCGCCAAGCGAATGATTCAGATCAGGGTCGTAGCGGCAAGCTCGGGTGACGGCCGTCTTGGTGTTATCGGGCACCGCCAGAGTCGGGACTCCGCCGACAAACTCCAGCGCGTGGATATGCGCTTGAATCCAGGCTTCCAGTTGCTGATCGCGAGTCGCTTCTGCGTAGGTGTAAGAACTGGCTCCCAACACCGCAACAAACAACGAAGCCGGCCACGCCTGCCCGGTCGTGGCGTCATACACGGGAATCGTCGCCCCAGCCCAGTCGATGAACATCTTCTCGCCGGCCTTGTGCTCCTGGCGCAGGACCACATCCAGGTGTCGCCGCCAGTGCTGATAACGTTCGCAAAACCAACTGTAGCGATAGCCTTCGGGATTCGCTTGCCGATATTCTTCCCACACTAACTGCAGGGTCAGATGGCGATGCTGTTGCAGTTGCTCATGAATGGTTTTCCAATCCGGTTGCGGTCGCCGCTCCACCGCCTTCGCCCGAATCGGCTGGTCGCCAAACAGCTTGGCTTCCAGTTCTTCTTCACTCAAGCCTTCGGGCAACGGCCAACCGATCCCAGCCGTGGTCGCCCGTTCCAGATACTCGTGGACCGTGCCCAGCCCCATCCCACAACAGCGTGCGATCTGGCGCTGCCCGAGACCTAACTCAAAGCGTAACCGCAGGACTTCCTTCGTCTTTCGCATGGACCATCTCCTGGCCGGCACCCTGTTCTCCTTATCGATGGAGTTTTCAATGCCGGGTTATTGTCCAGCGTCACTGCTGCTTCCGCTGTTCGTCTTTGGAAAACATTCCGCTCCAAGCCGAACGCCATTCCGGTAGGCAGACAAAAACTGTTCGCCTTCCCACCGGAATCGGCGTTCACTTTCAGACCGGAATACGGTTCGGATTCACAACCGAATGGTGTTCGGCTTCAGACCGGAATCGCGTTCATCTTCGACCGGATTCCCCAGGCGAGAACGAACGCAGGCGAAGCCCGCCGGAGTCAGGCTCACACCGAGCTTCGTGAAAGCTCGCGTGCTGTGCCAAATCTTGGCAGAATTTGCTTAGTCGCTGCCAAGTACGCAGTTGACCCGATCGCAAAACTCAGACGATGGTACAGAAAGGCTTCTTGCCGGCCAACACTTCCAGTACCATCTTCGCCGCGAACTCACTGGTCAATTGCAGAGCTTCTTCCGTGTATGCCCCCATGTGCGGCGTCGTGATGATATTGGGAAGGCCGAGCAACGGCGATCCCGCCGGAGGTTCTTTGGCGAATACATCGACAGCAGCGCCCGCGATCTTGTTGTTCGAGAGCGCCTCGAACAGCGCCTCCTCGTCTACAATGCCGCCGCGGGCGGTGTTCACGAAATATGCCGAGGGTTTCATCTTCGCCAGTTCATTCTTGCCGATCAGATTCTTGGTTTGCTGAGCATAAGGGGTATGGATAGTGACGAAATCTGCTGCAGTCAAAACTTCGTTCAACGATGCCTGGCGAACCTGATTGGCATCGGCAAATTCTTGATCGAAAAACGGGTCGTAAGCGAACACGGTCATGTTCAATCCGCGGGCGCGACGCGCCACCGCCTTGCCGATCATACCCATGCCGATGATGCCGGCTGTAGCCCCCCAGACGGACTTGCCCATTACGCGAGGAAACTCACCCGCCCTCACCTTGGAGTTAGAATCCGGGATCTTTCTCGCCAAGGCAAACATAAGGCCAATCGCGAGGTCAGCTACCGCTTCAGAGTTAGTGCCGGGAGCATTGACAACTCGCACGCCACGCACTTCAGCCGCTTTCAAGTCGATATTGTTGACTCCAATCCCATGTTTGGCGATCACCTTGAGATTAGCTGCGGAATCAATGACTGATTTCGTGATCGGCTCCAAGCCGACTATCATCGCGATGGTCTGATCGTCTATACACGTCACGATATCAGCTTCCCGCGCACCCGCCTGAGCGATCCTAACAACCTCCAAGCCCGCGTCCCGTAGACATCGCAGCGCGGCCTCGCTATATCTAGCAAACGTTGGTGTCGTAACTAAAACCTTATTCATAAGTTCGTCCTGTAAGTGCTCGTTTTATCGGGACACGAACTGTCCCCAACCATCTTCCGCTTTGATGACCCCGTTTTCAGCAACGACCTTTCCCCTAACCATGGTCATCTCCGGATATCCTCTTACCTTCATGCCTTCATAAATAATATAGTCGCTGTATTGCTTAATATTTGTCGCGCTGAGACAGTACTCCTTGTCCAAATCAACCATCACCAGATATAAGGCGAAGCTCAAGACGTTACAAGGTTGGATTACGGCTATGTCGGCCGTATCACCGATTCCCGGATAGGTCGATAGAATATCGATCCCTGTCAGCGCAGGGGAATATCCTGTTGCGGGATCGAAACTAGATGAAATTGTTCCACCCGTCGAAATCAGCAAGACCTTAGGTTTTTGCACAAGTGTTCCTCTGCAGCCCGGCGGCTAACAAAGTACGGCAGCCCTGACAACGTTGTTCAAGCGCTTGTCCATTACCTCGAAAGCTTCGGTCACTTTATTCAAGGGGTACTGATGGGTTATGAGAGGTCCCACCCGCAGAGCATGGCGATTTAACAGGTTGACGGCGGTCGGATAACAGCCGAATCCGCCCTTCGAACCAACAATCGAGACTTCCTTGTAGTAGAAATCTTTCTGCGGCAGTCCGGCGATGCATTCGTTAGATATGCCGAACTGTAGAACGATGCCGCCCTTCTTTACGGTTCTCGCAGCGGCCAGCAGCGCAGAAAGACTGCCGGCGGATTCAATCACAACGTCAAAGCCTCTAGGGGCATGTTTTTCAACGACGGTCTTTTCCCATTCGGGATTCTCTTTAATATTCTCGGTAAAGTCGGCGCCAAGCTCGACGGCAATAGCGAGCCTGGGGTTTCGCGTTCCAACAATCCCAACCTGCGCGCCCGCAAGTTTGCAGAGTTGGAGAATGATCAACCCGCCGTAACCGGGGCCGATAATCAAAACTCGCTGACCCAGGCCGACCCCGGCGCGGTTTACGGCCCTGAGCCCCGTGGCAACGCCGACGACTCCCTGTCCCTCAACCAGTGTCACGCTTCTGTCGAGCGGATGCAGCATCTTTACCGGCACGGCAATGTATTCGGCAAGCGCTCCGTCAATCGTGCGGGCCAGCGAGTTCAGCGCTTCGCAAAACAGCGCTTGTCCTCTCACGCACCATTCGCAAAAGCCGCAACCCCAACTCGCTTCGGAGGCAACATAATCCCCTGGCCTATACTCTGTAACGCCTTTCCCGACTTCTGCCACTTCGCCGCAGTATTCGTGACCTAAAATAACGTCCGGCTTGGCTTTGTACTCTCCGCGATAAACCAAAACATCAGTTCCGCAAACTCCCACGCACTTTACCTTCACCAGCGCTTGGCCTTCGGAGGGCTTTGGGCAGGGAATTTCCCTGATCTCTAATTGTTTTTGCGCAACCAAAATACTGGCCTTCATTCTGACCTCCTCCGCGGCAGAGCTAAGCCTCAATGTCCACCAGCAAGCCTATGCCGCGTGGTATCAAGTTGCTGCTTAGGATTGAGCGCCAGAATCACGAAGATGGCGCAGACCGCCAGCAGCGATTCCTGAATCAGAGCGGCCCGGCCCCAGCCTATTTTGTCCGCGAGCGAACCTAACACGTAGCCGGCGAAAGCGCCGGACATAAAGTGCGTCGAGGTGAACAGGCCGGTTGCCCGCCCGACCATCCCCGGTCGCACACTCCTCTGAAACAGCGCCAGGTGATTCACGTGACAGGTGCTGCTATAGAAGAACGCCTGCAGGAAACTTAACAAACATTGAGTACCGGGCTGGGTAGCCACGTTGAAGATGAGGTAGAGAATGATAGCCTGAGCGCCCCAGGCAATCATGACGGCTCCGCGATTCGAGAAGCGGTCACCGAGCCAACCGCCGAGCATGGGCAGCATGCAGCCAAAACCGTAAAAACTGAAGGCGGTCGCCGCTGCCATCTGGCTGAAGTGGAGCTGCCGGACCAGATAAGTCACATACAGCCCCATGTAGCCGTATCCGACTGTGCCCAGCACGAACACCGAACATATCAAGAGCTTGATATTCCGGTTAAAGAAGTTCTCCGGAATATTTTCCACCACGATAGACTTGTCTTGCGCCTGCGAAATCGCGCGCTGTTCGCTAAAGTTCCTGGGAATAACAAACCAAACGGCGGCGGCCATCACCAAGCCAAGAACCGCGAAAACAACGAATGCCTGTTTCCAGCTTCCTGAAGCCAGCGCCAGATGAGTGCCCCACCGGGGTCCGATAACACTGCCGATTCCGTAGCCGATGTTGATGCATCCCACCACGAATGCCTTGTTCTTGTAGAAATAACTGCCCGCCGCAACATAGAGCGCCGCAATCTGCATGCCTTCGCCGACCCCGGTAAGGGCGCGGTAAACGCCCATATCCGGAACTCCGACGGCAAAGATGGTCAGCAACGTCGCCACCGAGTAAATGATCATGCCAAGCGTCAGAACCGACTTACGGGGCCAGCGGTCCAGCAGATAGCCGGTAGGGAGTCCGGCAAATCCAATTCCGAGGTTGAAGATGGTCGCCAGAAATCCGCCGGTCTTCAAATTGTAGCCGTTCGTCTTGCTGATGATCGGCAGCAATGTCGAAAAGATCGACCGATCCATTGCGTTGGTGATATAGGCCGCAGAAAGCAACATCAGGCACATAACCGCCGGCGTTGTTGCCAATCGCTTCAACTCCGAGGGCTGCGATGGCGCCGCAGTGGGGGACGTTCCAACCGTTGACATCTCCTACCTCCAAGATGAGTTACATTCTGACTTTCGGCAAAAAATCATTACAACTATCTTCAGAGCGAATGAAAGCGGCAAATCCTTGCACTAATCTCTACCCATCGCTGTGGACGAAACTACACTTACAGAATTTCTCCATAAGTGCAGTTCCGTTCAATTCATTGCATGCTTAACGGCCGGCGGCACCGTAAGCTTGCTGGCCGCGGGTTCTGCCGGTTGACTTATCCAGCGGGTGCACATCCTTCACCAGTCTCTCGTCAAATGGGTACGGGGTGAAGATATCGGGTTCGCCTTCGGTCACTACCAGGCAATTCTCAAGACGAACTCCGCCAACCCCTACCACGCCCGCGTACGGCTCGAGGTTGTACTGCATACCGGGCTTGAGAGTAAGGGGCGATTTAGCCGAAGAAGGGCTGAATGCCGGGGGCTCCCAGGGATGCACGCCCGACCCGTGGCCGAGGCTGTCGAGCACATACGGATAGGCGGCGGCAAAGACGTCGGCATTCGTGTTGCCTGCCCGTGACTTGTCGCAGGCGTTGAACAACGCGTTGTAGCAGTTCTGGTGTACGTCGATCAATTCCTTGGTGGGCTTGATGTTGCCGCAGATCCAGGTGCGGGTCAGATCGCCCCAGTATCCGTTGAAGCACGCGCCGATGTCGATGATGACAGGATCGCCCATGCGGATGATGCGGTCCGAGGTGTACCGTCTGTAGGGTGCGGTGTACGGCCCTGAAGCAACAATATTGGCGCACTGCGTCCACTCGCTGCCCAGAGCAGTCATCACTTCCCATGCTTTGGCAAGAACCTCGCACTCTTTCACGCCTGGTCTCAGCATATTGATGGCGGCGTCCATGGCAGCTTCGGTCATGACGTTCGCCATCTTGATGCAATCGATCTCGTCTTGTGTCTTAATAATCTTGGCCCTGCCGAGGATCTCGAGGCCATCAACGATCTCGGACTGCGGGAAGGCCTTGGCGAATTCGCGCGTCATCACCGGAGTCCATAGATCAATGCCGATCTTCTTGCCCTTCAAGTCGCCGAGTTCTTCCTTCACCATGTCCGCAAAAAGTTGAATGCCAACTGCTTCCCGGAAATTGGCGCGCGGCTTGATCTGCTTCGGGGTCAGCCACGGCATCCTCGCTTTGCAGTGCTCATGGTCCATCGAAAACAGGAAGGGCTCTCCTCCCTTAGGCAGCACGACCGTGGCATTGCCAAGCTGAGTGCTCGGGTGCATATGAGTCCTGAATCCGGTCAGATAGCGTGCGTCTTCCGTGCGGAACACAAACAGTACGTCTGCCTCCGACTCTGCCAACGCCTTCTTTGCCTTCCGCAATCGCTCTCTTCTTAACCTGTCGAAATCAATCCTCTCTTCCCAATCAACACCCATCATTCCTTTTGACATGAACTACTCCTTTTCCTTTTATTGACGCAAATGAGTTTGCCGTTCGCTGTTGCGAGCGAATCCAGAATCTCTTGCTTCGGTTAACAATTATTTCACTTCCTCAACCAGTCCGCGGAATTCGTCCAGCGTCACGATCCCCCGGTTCTTTGCGCCCCGCCGCTTGACTTCCGCCAGAAGGTTGTCGATCTTTTCCGCCGGGACTGTCTTTCCAATCTGGCCCAACGCATATTCGATCGACTTCTTGCCGCTCTTCTTGCTCAGGTAGATGTCGCGCGTGCGTCCCACCAGTTCCGGAGCATAGCCCTCCACCGCCGGCGGATAGATCATCAACTGCGCCACCACTGAACCGGTTTCCTTGACCCACACCGTATCGCCCACCACCGATTTGAGCGGCGAGACAGGAATCCTCGTCACCTCTTGCACCAGTTTGCTCAGAGGATACAGATGGTCCAGCTTGATGTTGGTCTTAACCCCATACAGACCGGTCAGAGCCAACGCCATATCGGCGATGTCCGCATTGCCGCTCTTTTCACCCAATCCGTTCACCGTCACGTGTGCTGAATCGGCTCCCGCCTTCAAGGCAGCAATGGTGCAAGCCGACGCCAGGCCGAAATCGTTATGGCAGTGAACCGCCACCGGCACCTTTAGCCAGCTCTTGACCTGAGTAGTCAAGTAATACATCGCTTCCGGCGTGGCCACTCCAATCGTATCTACCAGCACGACCTCATCCGCACCGCATTCTTTTACCGCGACTTCGTAAGCTTGCTTCAGAAAGCGCAGTTCCGCACGCGAGGCGTCCACCGCGAAAAACGCACAGTACAAGCCTTGCTCTTTGGCAAACTTAATGGCGTTGCGGATGCGCGTCAGCACCGTCGCTTCGTCTAAATCCCACGCCCGCATTTTTGCCGGACTGACCGAAATCTCACACACCACCGCCTTGACCCCAGTCTCAACACAGGTTTTGAGGTCGTTGACATTGCAGCGCGAAAAACCCCAGATTTCCGCGTTCTTGACCTGCTTGACGATTTCAATGACCGCCTCTTTATCTTCCGCTGTGCTGCTGGGAAAACCGGCTTCGATGCGGTCCACGCCCGCCGCCGCCAGGGCTTTGGCAATTCGCACCTTGTCGGCCGCTGCAATGCTGACGCCGATCGACTGTTCGCCGTCACGCAGTGTGGTGTCATAAAACTTGACCTGCTTGGGCAGGTTGATGAGTTCTTTCTTTACTTCCGGAACCTCATTGTAGGGACTAAGCCACCATTGCTCTGACATGTCTTCACTCCATCAATGCTCTTTAGTTATCGACCAAAAAACCTGTAAATCACTCCGTAGCCCTACGGGCACGCACCGGCCACCGGTGCTGTCCGATTCGATCGCGCAACCGATACCCGCAATCTTCAGTGTTGGGCTTCAAACCTTCACATTATCCGGCTGTTCTTGCTGGACGATGCGCGCCTTTTCCCACGCCGACTTCAGTACTTCCAAGGAATACAACTTGTGCTTGCGGGTAAGCGATGCCGCCGACTCAGCGTCGCCCTTGCCAATAGCATCGAGAATCGCCCGGTGTTCCCTCTGGGTTTGGCCCGCGTGTTCGGGGGCGAGAACCAGAACCGAACCCGACCTGGGAACCTGGTCCCAGAGCAATTCGATCAGTCTTAGCAGTCGGCGCTCGCACAACACGCTATAGATGGTCAGGTGAAAGCGCTTATTGAGAGACCCGAATTCTTCCGACTCGCCCGCCTGCTGTAGTTCGTCCATCTTGTCCAGAATGGATACAAGCTCCTGGTGAACGTCGGGCGTAACATGCGGCGTCGCCAGGCGCGTGGCCAACGTCTCCAGTTCCGCTCGAATGAGCAGGTTTTCGCACGCCTCATCAACCGGAAATTCTCGAACCATAGCCCCTATGTGGGGCCGTATGACGACCAGTCCTTCCTGTTCCAGACGTCGTAATGCCTCTCGTACAGGAATGATACTCATGCCGAGCTCAGCCGAGACTATCTGTGGCTGAATGGCTTGATTGGGCGGAAGTATTCCCCGCACAATCTTGCCGCGCAGCACGCTATAGGCATACTCATACTTCGTAACTGAGCCTGCGGCGTGAGCCTCTCCCATTAGGCCAGCGGAAGCACTCGGCGTCGGCATTGTTGTATAAAATATAATTTATAACGTTATGTCAAGAAGTTATTTCCGATTCTTCGATCACCCATCGCACGCTACTATCTGATTCCACCATCTATCTAAGCCTTCCGAAATTAATGCCTACCGTCGGTTCCCAGCGGATTCGGTATATCTGTAGTCTTTTCTCTAGATATAGCCATGCTTCGAGTCGTCCTATCCGAAGCGGGTGTCTCTACAACCGCGGCAGCTTGACTGAATCGATTGTCGCAGTATAGTGGTATCGCTATTTTTCAGAAAAGTGACCTAGCCGCCTTCTACGACAGATAGAAAAGCAGCAGACTGCTTGGCCTATCGAGTTCGGGACACGAGCAAGACGCTTCGGGGAGACAAGCATATGGGCAGAGCCGGAACACAAGTTGCGGTGGAGCAGGACGGGCGGAAGCAATTATCCAACACGGCAGCGGTTTTCTGCCTGGCGTTGCTTGCGGCAGCCTACATTACTAACGCCATGGACCGGCACATCTTCCCTACGCTGCTTCCTATGATCAGCAAGGAAATGGGATACGGGGTCAAGGCGGGCGGATTTGTCTCGACGGTTTTCAATTTTGGCATCGCCTTCACGGGGATTCCAGCCGGCATTCTCATCGACCGCTGGTCGCGGAAAGCCGTCCTGGTCTCGGGCATGGTCGTCTATTCCATCTTTACGCTCATGGCCGTCTTCGCCATTGGACTATGGGACATGACGGCCTATCGAGCGCTCACCGGCGTCGGCGAGGCGATGCAAATCGCCGCCCTCTATGTTGCGGCAGGCAGCTATTTCTATAAAAACAGAGCTTTTGTCGTCGGATGCATTAACGTCGGATACGGCGTCGGAAGCGTTATCGGGCCCTCCGTTGGCACCAGGGTCGCCGTCGCGACTGGAAGTTGGAAGCCGCCATTTGTCTTGTTCTGCTTCGTGGGCCTGGTCATGGCCGCCGTGGTCTGGTTTCTCATTCCTAAAGCTTTCAGCGAGCGCCAAAGCTTGCAGCAGTTGAGCGCGACCGACCAAGCGGCAGTGGCGAACGTACCGGAGCCCCTTTGGAACCGGAACACGCTCCTGATCGCTCCCTCCACGCTGTGTCTCGGAACCGTTATGTGGGGCTTTCTGGGACTCTACCCGACCTTCCTGCGCACGCAACTGCACTTTACGCCCACCGTGGTAGCGACCATCTTTAGCATTTATGGCTTCGGATGCATGTTGCCTATGCTTGGCGGCTGGCTTGGCGACCGTTTTTCCAATCGCGGTGCCCTGTTTGTTGCTTACGGTTCTGTCAGTGTCGTGACCTATTTCATCTACCATCTGGCAACGCTGCCTTGGCACCATTACGTGCTCAGCTTCCTGATGGCGCTGCTCTGCAGCAGCACGTTGCACGTCAATACGCTGGCCCTTCTACAGAGAAGCGTGCGGCCCGATAAGGCGGGAAGGGCTACCGGCATCTTTACGTCGCTGCATTTTCTGGGCGGAGGTTTTTCAGGTTTTCTCTTTGGGGCGCTGGTTGACAAATTTGGCTGGGGTAATGCGGGACTACTTCAGGAAACACTGGTACCGATTCTGGCAGTTGCGCTGCTGCTCGCGGTCAAACCGGAGTTGCAGTGGCAGCCGCGGCGCCTTACCCACTAATCAACAACTTTATCGAGATTCCCAACAAGGCCGGGGTGGAAACGTCGCTTCTTCGCCGGGCGACACCGAAGCCGGTCCCCGTTGAGCGCCGAGTGCCGGATGAGTTTCCGCTCCAGCGTATAATCGTTGCTTCGCAACCTGTACTTGCGCGACGATCTGCGTAACAACTCAGCGGAAACTGCGCTACGAATGATAGAACCGTTTTTGCTGCATCAGGCATTTCTTAGATACCTTAAAAAGGGGACATATGATGTCGGATCTGTTGAAGGAAAACGTAATCTACTCCATTTCGGCTCAGGAACTCGAACGAAGATGGAAAGCAGTGCGAGAGGTCATGAAAGCCAACGAGGTCGATGTTTTGCTCATGCAAAATAACAACGACTACTTGGGCGGCTATGTCAAATGGTTCACGGATATGCCTGCTGTTCATGCCTATCCCGCGGCGGTGATCTTTCCGCTCGTCGATGAGATGACCGTCTTTTGGCATGGATCAAGTGATCCGAGAGACGTGGGCCCGCCGGCGTGGCTTTTCAGAGGGGTCAAGAAACGTGTCAATACGCCCATTATGCTCTCCCTGAATTACACCTGCACTTTCGATGCGGAAAAGGTGGTCGAAGAGCTCAAAGGATACAAGGCGTTCCGCGTGTCGTTCGTTAACGAAGGCGCGGTGGCAGCCGGCTTTTCCCGATATATCCGGCAGCATCTGACCAACGCGACCTTTGTCGATATCACGGATGAGATCGACAACATTAAGGCCATCAAGAGCCCGGAAGAGATTGAATGCATCAAACAGAGCGCCCACATCCACGATGAGGCCATGAAGACTTGCTTTGAGGCTATTAAACCGGGCGTGAGGGAGTTTGAAGTCGCCGCCATGGGAAGATTGAAGTGCCGCATGCTCGGCAGCGAGCAGCAGTTCATCCTGATCGGCTCCGCGCCTGCCGGGAGCGCCTTCGGATACAGTTCCATCCATGCCATGAACCGCGTTCTGAAGGAGGGAGATCAGGTTGGCATCCTTGTAGAAGCGGTTGATCCCGCGGGCTACTATACGCATCTCCACCGGATTGCCTGCATTGGCAGCGTCTCCGATGAACTCCAGAAGCAGTTTGAGGATGAAAAGCAATTGCAGGCCCTCAACCTGAACATGCTCAAGCCCGGCGTTGATCCCATGTCCTTGTGGGACGCAAACAATGATTTCCTTAGGAGCCGGGGTTACCAGGAAGAGACGAGGCTCTATGCTCACGGCCAGGGTTATGACCTTGTGGAAAGACCGTCTTTCCAAATCGGCGAAAGCATGAAGATCCAGGAGAACATGAACATCGCGGTTCATCCGGTGGTGGCCTCAAAGAAAGCAACTGCGATCCTTTGTGACAATTACATTGTCACCAAGACTGGAGTCAGCGAGTGTCTCCACAAAACCCCTAAGGAAATCTTTGTCGTCTGACAGCCGTTGAATCATACGCGTGTAACAGAGGTGATCGAACCGAGGGGGCGAAACATCGAAAATGTTTTTGGTGTGCAAAAGATTTGTGAATCTTGCGCTCCTTAACGGAAACGAGATTCGTTCCCCTGGCTCATCGTGGCGCTGATTCAAACCACGTTAATTCTTATGTCGAAGGTGACGAATTCGTCACAAAGTTCATTGTGATAAAGAGGTCCGTTGTGAAGAAGACATACAAGATTGGTGTCATTCCCGGGGACGGAATTGGCAGGGATGTCATCAAGGCCGCCCAGATTGTATTGGACGCGGTGAATGAAGGCTCAAAGACGTTTTCTCTTGATTTTCTGCCGATGGTTACCGGTGATGCAGCCGTAGCCAAATATGGAGACCCTTTCCCCAAAGAGACCATGGAGGGGATTCGACTAACGAACGCAGTTCTTTTTGGAGCGGCAGGAAACCCGAACACGACGAAGGTGCTCATGGGGTTTCGACTTGGGTTTAATCTCTACGCCAATGTGCGCCCGGTCAAAGCCCTGCCGGGTTCCGGTGCAATGCGTCCCAGGGCAAACCTCATCGTTGTCAGGGAGAATACAGAAGGACTTTATTGCGGTGATGGCTATATCGACGGCGATACCTATGTCAACTTAAGGGTCTTCACCAAGCATGGCATGGAGCGCATCCTCAGGTTCTGCTTTGAGCTTGCCCTCAAAGAAGGGCGAAACAAAGTAACCTTCACTCACAAGGCCCATGTCCTCACCTATACCGACGAGCCCATGCGGCAAATGTTTTATGAGATAGCCAAGTCCTATCCTTCCATTGAGGCCGAAGACATGACGATCGATGCCTGCGCCATGCAGATGGTCCTCAAACCGGAGCGCTTCGACATTGTTTTTGCTGAAAATGCAAACGGCGACATCCTGAGCGATGTGGGAGCAGGCACCATCGGCGGCATGGGGTTTGCCTATAGCGGCAATATCGGCGATTCCATGGGTGTTTTCGAGCCGATTCATGGAACTGCTCCGAAGTATGCGGACAAGAATGTCGTCAACCCCATCGCTGCCATTATGGCCGCGCGCATGATGTTCGACTTCCTCGGCGAGAAAGCGACAGGCCGCTCGATCGAGAAGGCCATCGCCGATACGCTTGTTGAAGGCAAGGTAAGGACCTACGATCTTGGGGGAACTTCATCGACCACAGAGGTTGCGGAGGCCATCGCCACAAGACTTCTGAAGGATTTGACAGAAGAACAGCAATCATCCGCCGCCGAGAGGTAATGGGTTCGTTAAGGCGCAGAGCAGAGATGTTTGGCGCGAAGCAGCCGGACGGGAGAGTTGGGTGTGAACAATTACAGCAACTTCTTTTCTTTGGAAGGAAGAGTCGTTGTGGTGACCGGGGCCAGCGAGGGCATCGGCCGGGATTTGGCCGTGGGCTTGGCGAGTGCGGGAGCCCAACTCGTCGTTTGCAGCCGCCGCAAGCAGAAGCTCGAAGAGGTCTGCGCAGAAATAGAAAAATGCGGCCGGCGAGCGGAATCGTTTGTTCTCGATGTGCGCGATCTGAGGGCGATCGAGCAGTTGAAAGACTTTATTGTCCGGCGATACGGCAGGATAGACGTGCTGGTCAACAGCGCCGGCTTTTCCGTCAGGAAGCCGGCTTGGGACATCGCCGAAGACGATTGGGACGGCGTCTTCGATGTCGGATTGAAGGGGCTTTTCTTCTGTTGCCAAATCATAGGGAGCATCATGCGCAGTCAGAACTACGGCAAGATCATCAACATGAGTTCCACCTACAGTCGTAGCGTCGCGCAGGACCGGTCGGTCTACGCTGCCATGAAGGCCGGCGTGTCGCATTTGACCGAGGCGCTGGCTGTTGAATGGGCGCGTTTCGGCATCCGCGTCAACGCGCTGGCGCCAACTGCCGTCAAAACCGCGTCTCGGTAATCTGCAGGGTGATGTGCTGAAGTACGTGCTGAGCCGCATTCCTCTTGGCCGTTTTGCCACTCTTGAGGACTTGATCGGAGCAGCTATTTATCTCGCCAGTCCGGCATCCGATTTTGTCACTGGGCAGACCCTGTTCGTAGACGGTGGGTGGACTGCTGCCGGTTGAGTTCAACGCCGCCTTCACGACAAGGCAGCATTTTTCTCGGGTATGAACATACCTCAAGCGTATGCGCACCACCCAAACAAAATTGAAGAAGCACGGCAAATGAATTACTCTGAGCCGGTCACGCGGCCAGCACACCTGTAGCAAAGCTGCTCGCAATTTTGCTTCGGAGTGAACACAAGCCGCACTCGTGGATAGGAATCCATCGGTGCGAGCCCAAATTCAGGAGATTCCCGTGAAAGTCGTCAACGTGAAAACACATTCGTTGAGTTCTCCGGTGAAAGAACCGTATGCCAACTCGATTGGCTGGGTGAAGCGGCGCAGCACGGTGATCGTGGAAGTGATCACCGATGAGGGAATTACCGGTTGGGGCGAGGCGCTCTGCCACGGTCTGCAGCCGCCGGAGGTCTGCGCTGCGGTGGTGGAGACCGCGCTGAAGCCCGTGGTTTTGGGGCAGGACCCGTTTGACGTCGATGTGCTCTGGGAAAAGATGCACCAGGTCACCCTTTCCTTTGGCACCAAGGGAACCGTTCCGATCGCCATGAGCGCGGTCGATATTGCCCTCTGGGACTGCTTGGGACGCAGCTTGGGAAAGCCGGTTTACAAGCTGCTCGGCGGAGGCTATCGCACCGAAGTTCGTCCTTACGCCACCGGCTTTTACCGGCACGCCGGGTCGAGCTATCCGGAAGCGGCGGTGGCCGAAGCGCAGCGCCATCTTAACAACGGCTTCCGCGCCATGAAGCTGAAGATCGGCTTCGGGATCAAGGAAGACACGGAATTCATTCTCGCTGTCCGCAAGGCCGTGGGCCCGGACGTCACCATCATGTTGGACGCCAACTGCGGATACAATGTCCTGACTACGCGCCGGCTGATGAAGGCGATCGAGCCGGCTGACATCTATTTCTTCGAAGAACCGATCTCTCCGGAGGACATCGACGGCTATAAGGAACTCAAGGACCTTGGGATAATGTTCATCGCCACTGGCGAGAACGAGTACACCAAGTTCGGCTTTCGCGATTGGATCGTGCGGCGAGCCGTCGATATCATTCAGCCCGACCTGTGCGTAGCCGGAGGTTTCACCGAGTGCAAGAAGATCCTTTCACTCGCCCAGGCATTCCATGTGGCATTGCTGCCCCACGTGTGGGGATCGGGCGTGGGACTGGCGGCGGCGCTGCAGTTCCTCGCCATCGTTCCGCCGACGCCGTTGCAGATGAACCCGATCGAGCCGATGTTGGAATTCGACCAGTCGGCGCATCCTTTCAGGCAGGACCTGATCTTCAATGCTATCAACCTGGAAAACGGCTTCGTGAAGATACCGGACAAGCCAGGCATCGGCGTGGAGATCAATCGCGAAATCCTCGAGAAGTACTCGACCGAGCAGCGGCACGTGACCGCCGCAAAATAGCAGTTCGCTTCTCGGCTGGAGCCTCCCGCCCCTACGCGCAAAACGTGCGTAGGGGTTCCGCATCCTTGTACACAATAAGGAACGGCTAAGGAACTATCTGGCTGGAGGCTTCCAGCCATCAGGAGCGCGGACACCGCGCATGTCGATGCTATTCACGGTCTCCTTGGTCGCCTGCAGCAGCGGTACCGAAATGTTCGCAGGCACCGGTCGCTTTTCCAGGTAATTGACGGCGGCGCGGATGCCCCAGCGTCCGATTACGACCGTCTGCTGGATGACGGCCGCGGTGATAACTCCCGAGCGCAGGAACTGCTCTGTGTCGGACTGGAAATCGGTCGTGGTGACCGCTATCTTGCCGGCATTGCCCGAGGCAAGAACGGCCTGTGCCGAACCGATGGCCATCGTGTCGGCGCCATTGTAGACTCCGTTGATGTTCGGATAGGTCTGCAGGAAATCTTCCATAATGCGCAGGCCGTCAACCGGCGAGGAGAGCGAATACTGCATGCCGATTATCTTGATGTTCGGGAACTTCTGCCCCAGTTGCTTCTTGAAGGCTGCGGCACGGTTCTCCGCCCACGAGGTACCGGCCGGACCGGGCAGCATCACCACGTTGCCCTTCCCCTTGAGCGCCTGTCCCATCAGGTCGGCCTGCATCTGCCCGATTGTGTCGTCATCCGAGCGAATCCGGCTCACTACGTGCGTGCTGTTGCTTGTGGAGTTGCAGGTGATTACCGGAATGCCCGCCGCGAAAGCATTGTTGACTGCCCCTACGGTGCCGGGTCCGCTGACGGCGCCCATCACAATCGCGTTGACTTTCTGTGCGATCAGGTCTTCGATTTGGGCAATCTGGCGATCAAGATGTTCATAGCCGCCGGCTTCGAACAGAATGACCTTGACGCCAAGCTGCCGGGCCTCATCGATATACCCATAGGCCTGCCCTACAAAGTGGGCGCTGGAGAGATGCGGAAGCAAAACGCCAATCGTGTACTGTTTCGCCGGCTTGGGCGGGCGCGGATATTCGCCCCCGGGCTCCTCAGCCATCCCTGCTGGTTGCGACGCGACGGCTGCCTTGGCCTTCGTCGTCTGTGCCTGCGGGCCGCAGGTGGCAATGACAATGGCGAATGCGGCAATCAGAACCGCCATTCGTTGAGCCGAAAAGAAACGATTACTCATACCTTTCACTCTCCTCCGCGTCACTCATCAGAAACACCGGCCCCTCGGGGCAGACCCAACGCGGCATCGCCGGAACCGACGCAAGGATGTCACGCAGGCGAGGCTGACCGATTCGGCGATATGCAGGATAACGCACAACGACGAAGGCGCTTGCTTGACGTGCCAATCCACCAGCTTCTCAAACGTTCCGTAGTTGACCGCCATGTCCCCTTTGAACGGAGTGACCGGAATGTGCATGACGCCTTTCGGAACGGTACGCAATCGTCCTCCGCTCGCCTTCGTTTGCCAGCTGGTATCCATCAATCAACCCCTCCGCAAGATGATACAAAGCCGGAAGCCGCCACTTCTGCACAGCCTGTGTTTCGTCCTAAGACACACCGCACGCGTGTGCCAGGCGACGGGATGCCTATGACATCCCGCCGCCAATTCGGTTGACTGGCTTAATGGCCGCCCGCCAGCTTCTGTCTGGTGTCAAGCTGTTGTTTCGGATCGGTCATCAACACCACGAAGATCGCGCACACCGAAAGCAGAGACAACTGGATGATCGCCGCCATGCCCCAGCCCAGTTTTTCGGCCATCAAGGCGAACAGGTAGCCGGCAAGCGTGCCGGAGATGAAGTGCGTCGAATTGCACAGGCCCGTAGCGCGGCCTACCATGTTCGGCCGCACACAGCGCTGGAAGAACGCCACGTGGTTGACGTACAGGATGCCGCTGTAACAGAAGGCCTGCAGGAAGGTCAGCACATAAAGATAGTGCGGCTGCGTGGCCACATTAAAGATCAGGAAGGTGAGCACCGCCATGCAGCCGTACGCGGTGGCAACCGCCCCGCGGTTGGAGAAACGATCTCCAAGCCAGCCACCGAGCATGGGAAGCATGCAGCCAAAGCCGTAGAAGCTGTACACCGTCGCTGCCGCAGCCTGGCTGTAGTGAAGATGCCGCACAAGAAAACTTACATAAAGGCCTTGGAATCCGAAGCCCACGGCGCCCTGGACAAATGCCGAGATCATCAGCAGCTTGATGTTCCGGTTCCAGAAGTTCTCCGGAATATTGTTCGACGTTCACCGCCCGTTCCTGAACGTGGCGAATGGCTTTTTGCTCGCTGAAACTCCTTGGAATGACGAACCAGATCAGCGCCGCCATAAATATGCCCAGAAAACAAAAAACCACAAAAGGCGTCTTCCAACTGCCGGCCTGCAGTGCGATGCGAGTGCTCCACTGCGGCCCAATCACGCCGCCAATGCCGAAGCCAACGTTGATGCAGCCCAGGACGAATGCCTTGTTCTTGTAAAAGTAGCTTCCACCGGCAACGAAGAGCCCCGTCAGTTGCATGCCTTCGCCAATACCCGTGATTACCCGATAGAGTGCCATGTCAAAGACGCCGGCGGCGATGACCGTGGCTAGCGTAGCCACCGAATAAATCGTCATGCCCAGCACAATGACCGACTTCCTCGACCAGCGGTCAAGCAGGTAGCCGGTGGGAAGTCCGGCGGCGCCGATACCCAGGTTAAAGATGGTTGCCAGCAACCCACCGATCTTGAGGTCGTAGCCCTGGCCCTTGCTGATTATGGGCAACAGCGTGGCAAAGATCGACCGGTCCATGGAGTTGGTGATGTAGGCCGCGGCAAACAGCATCAGACACATCACCGCGGGAGTTGTGGCCAGCCGCTTTAATTCCCCCTGAGGAGCCGGGGCCGGAGTTACACCAGTTGTTGACATCTACGTTCCTCCTGCTCAATCGCCAGGTTCCAGTTGTTTGCGCCGGAGTTCGACCGCCAAAGTCACCGCGATCGCAATCCATGCCACTGCGCCGCGACTGTTGCTAAACGCCGGTTGCCGTCATCGCGACCCCCGGCTGTTCCGTCTCGCGAATCGGTTTAGCAAAAACCGCCACCAGTACCGAAGCGACCACGGCGAGACCGCCGGCCAACAGGAACGCGTTCGTGAACTGGTTTGTCTTCTGCACGATCAGCCCGGTGATCGCCGGCGCGAAGATGCCTGCCGAGTTCGAGATTGAGTGGACGAATCCGCCGACGCCGCCTACGCGGTTGGGCGCGACCGAATCCTGAATCGTCGCCCAAAAACAGGGATTCGCCACATGCAGACAGAGAATGCCGATCGACATCAGTGCCACCGCCGAGGTCGTCGTCGTCGCCAGCCCGCAGAGCCCGATCGAGATGGCGGCGCCCATCAGGGCGGCGGCGATAACGATGCGTCGCGCCGCAATGGCATCGCCGCGCTTCTTCACCAGGTAGTCGGAGAACGTCCCTCCGAACACGTATCCTGAGGCGCCCAGAGCCCACGGAATGATGCTGACAACCGCCATGTTCTTAATGCTCAGGTGGCGGGCCATCACCAGATAGCTCGGGAACCAGGTCATAAGGAAGTAAGTTGCGTAGGCAAAGGCAAAATACGCCAGCGACACGCTGAGGATGATCGGCTGTCTGATGTAGAAACGCACTGGCCTGGCCGAGGAAACCGTCGTCGCCTTGACCGGCTTCGTCTGGATGTGGGCCAACTCTTCCGGCGTCACCTTGGGATGCTTGGCGGGAAGGTCGGTCACCATCTTCCACCAGATCGCCGTCCACACCAGCCCCATCAGCGCCAGCACCAGGAACGAAATCCGCCAGTTCCAGCGCAAGGCAATCAGGCCCACAATTGGTCCCGAGAGCGCGACGCCGAGCGAAAAGCCGCAATCGGAGGTTCCCTTGGCTTTTGCCCGCTCGGTTGACGGGAACCAGTTGTTGACCATCTTGTTGGTAACCGACCCCTGAGGACCTTCGCCCATGCCGAACAAAATACGGAAGACGATAAACGACCCGAAGCCCCAAGCCAGCGCCGGGGCACCTGCAAACACCGACCAGACGATCATCGCCACCGCTAACGTTTTCTTTGGGCCGTAAAGGTCGGAAACATAGCCGCCGACGAAATTGAAAAGCGCATAAGTCAAGAAAAAGGCGCTGAAGATTGTGCCCATCATCGCCGGCGTAAAGTGAAATTCCTTGACTATGAATGGCGCGGCAATGGCCAGAGATGCGCGGTCAACGTAGTTGATGAAGGAGCCGCTGCACATGATCGCCAGCACTTTCCATCGATACTTGTTCCCCAGCACACTGCCTCCTCTCGGCCATGCGCGCTCGCAAACTATACTCTACCGCTCGTCTACCAAGTCACTCCATAACTCAATTCATGCATGTTGCCGCTGGTGTTGTTCCAGCGCCTTCAATATTTTCTCCGGTGTTGCCGGCAAGTCGCGAATGCGAACGCCGACCGCATCCTGGATGGCATTGACAATCGCCGGCGCGGTCGGCAGCAGCGACGGCTCGCCGATTCCTTTGGCGCCGAACGGACCCGTCGGCTCCGGCCGCTCCACCAGTCGCGTGACGATCACGGGCACATCGAGCGCTGTGGGCAGCACGTAGTCGGTGAATTGCGGATTCTTGACCTGTCCGTTCTCCAGGACCATCTGTTCCATCAGCCCATAGCCGAGCCCCATCGCGACTCCGCCTTCCACCTGTCCCTCGGTCAACAACGGATTGATTGCGGTACCGCAGTCGTGCACGGCCGTGATCTTCAGCACCTCCACCTCGCCGGTTTCCGTGTTGACCTCGACATCGGCGATCTGGACGGCAAATACGTAAGCCGCATAAGGTTTGCCTTGGCCGGTTTCCTTGTCGAGTTTCGTCGTGGCTGCGGCAAAAGTGCCGGAGCCTACCGGCGGACGGCCCTTCACGTTGATCGCCTTGCTGGCTACGGCGGCAATCGAAATCTTCTTTTCCGGGAAGTCTCGCACATAAATGAAGTTGTTGGCCGCGTCCAATCCGCTGGGCATCACGTTAAGATCTTCGGCTGCAACCTCCAACAGAATCTGCTTGGCTTGCGCCGCCGCCCGTTGCACGGCGTTACCGGAGATATATGTAGTACGGCTGGCGCCTGGTCCGGGATCCATCGGCGTGAGCTGCGTGTCCCCGGCAATAACCCGGATGCGATCCAACCCGATCCCCAGCTCTTCGGCGGCGATTTGCGCCAGAATCGTAACGGAACCTTGGCCGATGTCGTTGGCGCCGGTGTAGAGCACCCCAGTGCCGTCACCGTGCACCTTTACAAAGGCCGCGGCGGAGTTGGGATGGGCAGTTCCTCCAACCGGGTAAAACATGGCGGCAACGCCTTTGCCCCGCTTCTTCATACGATCTTGATCTCCTTCTTCCATCCCGCCGTCTCGATAGCTTGCTTCATGCACTCAGTCAACGTAACCGCTCTGACCACCTGCCCGGTCGGCAGCGCACTGTTGTCTACGAACAGGTTCTTCAGGCGAAACTCGATCGGGTCCAGTCCCATCTCCGCCGCAATGGTGTCCATGTGCACTTCGTACGCGAAGCCGAGCTGGGTAACGCCGAAGCCGCGCATTGCTCCACCGACCGGATTGTTGGTGTAGACGAGATAGCCGTCAATCGTGACGTACTTGATGCGGTAGGGTCCGGCACCGTGGACGCAGGCCTTGGTCAACGTCGAGTGCCCGAACGAGACATAGGCACCGCTGTCACTAATGACTTGGACCTGCCTCGCCACCAGCGTGCCATCCTGCTTTAACCCAGACTTATATTTGGTGATATAAGGGTGACGCACAGTCGTGGAGATGAATTCGTCCTCGCGGCTGAAGATGCCTTTCACCGGCTTGCCGGTCTTCTTGCTCAGCAACACCAGCAGCGGCTCGATGGTGATTTCGCTCTTGCCGCCAAAGCCCCCGCCCACCGCCGGTGAGGTCACCCTTATGTTGTTCAATGGAATCTTCAGCACCTTGCTGAGATCGGCAGCCCAGCCGAAGGGCCGTTGCGTTGCGGTCGTCACAATCACCTCGCCCGAGGGCGCCACTTCAACCAAAGCAGCGTGCGGTTCAATGTGAGCGTGCTCGACCATCTGGGTGGAGATCGTCTCTTCGAAAACCACGTCGGACTCGCGCCAGCCCTGCTCGATGTCGCCGACGCCAATGTGAATGCGACTCTTGATATTGCTGTCGCCATGCACTTTCGGAGCATCGGGCTGCATCGCTTCGATTGGATCGAAGACGCCCGGCAGCGGCTCGTATTCCACCTCGATAAGTCCGAGCGCCTCTTCCGCCGCCTCCCACGACGTGGCCGCAACCGCCGCGACGGCATCGCCAAAGCAGCGAACCTTGTCATCGGCCAGAATCGGCTGATCATCGTAGGTGAGGCCGAAGCGGTTGTGCGGAATATCCTTAGCGGTGATCGCCGCCTTCACTCCGGGCAGTTTCTCGGCCGCAGAGGTGTCGACTTTCAAAATCCGGGCGTGTGCATATTTGCTGCGCAACTGCTTGCAGTAGAGCATCCCCGGACGCTTTTCATCGTCCGTGTACAAGCTCTTGCCTGTAACCTGCAACTCGCTATCGATTCTCGAATGCCCTTTGCCAACAACACTGTAAGCCATTACCGGTCTTCTCCCAATCTTTCAACCAAAACCAGGCCAGCCCCGGACCACCTTCAATCCTAATTGCGACAATCCTGGCGCGAGCAGCCCGCTAACTCCAGTCTCTGCATGACTTTGCGAGCAGTCCCCCGGCATCGTCATAGCTTGGAAACTGCGGGAAGAACGTCACTATATCTCCAGTCAGCGGCTCCGTCCACGAAAAAAAACAGCGGACAGCCTTAGAACTGACTGAGTACACCGCCCAAACCCCGCACAGGTAGTTCCTCGGCGGCGAACACGGCCATACGCAAGTCGGCGTGGAACAAGCGGGAAAAAGCGCTGATTGTCCTTAAACGTGATCTAGCCCGACGCGCTGGACTTGCAACAGGGCGGAGCTGCGGAGGTAAGAAAATCGGGCAAGCATTCGCAGAAGTTCTGCGGAAGGGATCAGAAGCTTGGCCAGCCGCCTGACCCCTTTCTAATTCGGCGATTCTCCGCTCACTTCGCCAATTGCATCCCCGTCGCTTCCAGCACCGGAGCAGACTTCGGAGACTTGAGCATTTGGATCAAGCTATTTGCACCGGCAATATTTTTGCTGCCGACAAAAACGGCTCCCGAGAAAAGCGTCAAGTCTTGAAGTTCTGCCGGCAGCGGTCCCACCACAGTTACGCCAGGGCTTGCGCGCAGCTCGCTTTCCATCTGCACAACCAGTTCAACCGCACCGCTCGCGGCAAGCGGACCGACGGCACCGCCTCCTCCCACCAGCGTGATCTTGGGTTTGAGCTGCTCGGCCAATCCAAGGCGCTCCAGTACCTTGTTAATATGGATACCGCTAGCGGCACCATCGGCGGGGTCGGAGTAAGCGAGCGACTTCACCGACAGCAGCGTTTGTTTGAAAGCAGCCACCGAGCTGATGTCCGGCTTGGGAGCTCCGGCACGCACCCCGACCGCAATACCGGTGCTGCCGATATCGATGACGCTGGCGGAATCTAGCTTGCCCTGTTTGGCGAGATTCCGGATCGCCGCGCCGGTTAGAAGCGCGACGTCGGCGACTTCGCCGGACTGGATGCGCTTCACCGCGGCGCCCGAGGTCGAGTCAATAACCACCAGCTTATTGCCGGTCGCGGCCTCGAAGCCTGGTCCCAACTTCTCAAGCGCCGGCGTAAGCGCATGGGTGCAGAAAACCTTCAGTTCGGCCGCATTGGCCGTCGAGGAGACTGCCAGCAGCAGTGAGAGCGACAACGAAACCATCACAATGGATGTCACAACTTCCTCCCGTCTTCCCAAGTTTCAAGCGTCAAAACCGCAAAGTTCATCTGCAACAAATAACAGAAGCTCCACCTCGTTCTTCGAAAAAGATGGACGCTCTGTGTATGCGCCAGCAAGGCGTGCAATGTCAAGTCTTACCGATCACGTTCTGCATGGTCGGCATCGCTGGATCCCGCATTGTTCACCTGAGTGAGCACGGACCGGCACCACCAGAAAACGATCAGCCTGTGCCGCCTAGGTAGGCGCTCAGAAGTTTCCCTCTTCCCCTTACCGACTGTGGCGTCCCCTCCAGGACGATGCCTCCAACGGAAAGTACATAGACGTAGTCACTGATTGAAAGCGCCAAGTTGGCGTTCTGTTCAATCAGCAGAATCGTCATACCCTTGGCGTTCACCTCTTGGATCGTCCGAAAAATATCCGCGATCACGAGCGGGGCGAGGCCGAGAGAGGGCTCATCGAGCATGAGCAGCTTCGGCCGTATCATCAGACCGCGGCCTATCGCCAGCATCTGCTGTTCGCCGCCGCTGAGCGTGCCCGCGGGCTGGTTCAAACGATCCGCCAAGTGGGGGAACAGCGCGAAGACAGTCTTCATGCTCTCCGCTGCTGCCCGCTTATGATAGCTGGAGTAGGCCCCCATCTTCAGGTTTTCGACCACAGTGAGCCCGGGAAAAATTTGCCTCCCCTCAGGCACATGCGAAACGCCGGCTCTTACGATCTGGTCGGTCCGCATGGTGTGAAGTGGTTTGCCGCCAAAGGTGATCGATCCCGCCAAAGGCCGGAGAAGCCCGGATACGGCTTTCAGGGTTGTGGACTTCCCCGCCCCATTCGCGCCGAGCAGGGTGACGATTTTGCCGTCCGGGACCTGTAGGGTTATCTCCCGAAGCACGGGGCTGCCGACATCGTAAGAGACAACTAATTTGTCGAGCTTAAGCGTGGCCGCCTCCTGGTCCGAGATAGGCGTCAATCACGGCCGAATCCCTCTGGATTTCGGCGAAAGTTCCCTGCGAGATTCGCTTGCCGTAGTTCAGCACGAAGATGTGGTCGCTGAGCGCTTCCACGAGGGCCATCTCATGTTCGATAAGAAGAATGGATACACCCGACTCACGTATCTTGCGCAACAGCGTCAGTAGGGTTCCCTTCTCGCTGCTGTTTAAGCCGGCGGCAGGTTCGTCGAGAAGAAGGAGTTTGGGCCGCGCCATCAGAGCGCGGGCAATCTCCACCACCTTCTGTCGTCCATAGGGTAGATTTCGCGCCAGTTCGTTCCGGTATTGCCGCAAGCCAGTGAAGTCGAGCACCTCGTCGATACAATCGGCAAACTCCTTTTCTTCCCGACGAAGTTTTCTGGTCTGTAGGAGCACATCCCAAAGATTGGAGCGCGTATGGATATGCGCGCCCAAGCGAATGTTGTCGAAGATCGAGAGAGTGCGCAGCAGCCGGATGTTCTGAAAGGTCCGTCCAACTCCCAGTGCGCAGATTTCGTGGGGCGGGCAGTTCTGAATCGGGCGCCCCTCAAATGCTACTGTGCCAGTCGTGGGCTTATAGATGCCGGTGATCACGTTCAGGAGAGTGGTTTTGCCAGACCCGTTCGGCCCAATCAGGCCGCAGATCTGCCCGGGGCCCACACTGAGGTCCACCTCGTTGACGGCGACGATGCCGCCAAAGCGCTTTGTCAATTGCGTGGTCGTCAGCAGGCTCACACGTTCACCTCATCGCGGTCCGCGGCTGGCGAAGCAGGGACGGGGGGAGGGGAGGGCCGTATGCGCCTGGTCAACCGCTTGAGATTTTCGATCTCCAATGCCTTGCTATGGCGAAGCATGACCAGAAGAATGACCGAATACACGACCATGCGGCTGCGCGCCATGAAGCGGAGAGCTTCGGGCAACGAAGTCACTGCGAACGAGCTCAGGATGCCGCCGGCAACGTTGCTCATACCACCGAGTACCACCATCAGCAGGTAGGTCGAGCTCTCGTTGAAGGTGAAGGAGTCCGGGTTGAGATAACCGGCCATGTTCGCGAAAAATACTCCGGAGAGACCAGCGAGGACCGAGGAAATCACGAATGCGAGGAGCTTGTAATTCCTAACGTGAACGCCCATCGATGCAGCGGCGATTTCATCCTCGCGAATCGCCTTGAAGGCAAGACCGATGGATGAGCGGTTCAGGCGAAGTGTGCCGATGGCGGCCAGAAAGGCGACGACCAGCATGAAATAGTACAGCGGAAGCCCATCGAAGATTGTCGGGATTCGATTCAGGCCAAATGGTCCACCGGTGAAGCGCTCATTATTGAGGATGAGAATGCGGACGATCTCGCTGAAGGCGATGGTGTTGACGACCAGAAACGGACCTTTCAACTTGAACGAGGGAAAGCCAACAATCAGGCCCACCAAGCCGGCTGCGAGAGGAGCAGCCAGCAGGCCGAGCCACGGGGAAACGCCAAAGTTCACGCAAAGGATTCCGTAAGTGTAGGCGCCCACTGCGACCAGCCCCGCCTGTCCTAAGGAAAGCTGTCCCGTGTAGCCGAGCAGAATGACCAGGCTCAAAACGACGAGCACATTTTGCAGTCCCCGCTCCAGAATGTAGAACTGGTAGGAGGGGATGCCAGTGAGTGGGATCAGCGCCAGGACCAGGTAGATGGCCGGCGTTACCCCGATGCGCTTTAAATAAGCCAGTTTCGTCACAGCGCCCTCTGCGCCTCCCTCAGACTTTTTCCGAGATCTCGGCGGAGAAGATGCCGCGCGGCCGGATAAGCAGGAATGCGATGAGGATCACAAAGATGAACACATCCTTGTAGGTCGGGACCACCACGGTAGCGAACACCACCTCGGCAATGCCCACAATCGCGCCTCCAATCAGCGCCCCCGCGAAGCTGCCAAGGCCTCCGATGAGGACGGCCGCGAATGCCTTCAGGGCCACCGGTCCCCCCATCTCCGGAATGAGCGGGATGATCGGGGCGATGAGAATGCCCGCTATGGCCGCCAATCCGGTGGACAGTAGAAAGGTTAGAGCTACTAACTGGTTGACTCTTACTCCCATCAATGAGGCTGTGACCGGTCGCTGGGCCACGGCCCGCATGGCGATTCCAAGGAGGCTTTTCTTGAAGAAACCTCAGCCCGGCGACCAGAACCACGACGATGGCAATGTTACACAGGTAATAGGGCATGACGATGATTTCCCCGAAATGCACTGCACGGTCGCCCAATGGGGTGCTGAAGCGCTGCGGATGCGGTCCCCAGAGAAGAAGGATGCCGTTTTGAATCAAAACTGTGAGCGCCACTGTGCCGATGATGATGATGTCTGGATGCAGTCCTTGCGAAAACATCGGGTAAAAGTAGCCCAGACTCAGCAGGTACCCGATCAAACCCATGACCGCGAACGTGAGCACAAAGGCAAGGGGATAGGGCAACGCCCAGTGGGCAAACGTGGAAAGCATGACGAAGCCGCCCATGGTGAGCAGATCGCCCTGGGCAAAGTTAAATAGCCCGGTGGCGTTCCAGATGAGTGAAATACCGAGAGCCGCCAAGGCATAAATCAGGCCCATGTTCAGACCCTGGATAAGTATCTGGAGTATGGTGTCAAATCCCATGTCGTCCTCCCCGGCGCGGTCGGAGGTAATGTGAGTTCCTCGCGGCGCCCCGGTTGATTACTTATTCACAGGGTAGCTTTCGGTGGTGAGCAGGACCCATTTATCTTGCTTGAACACTTGGGCGCTCATGTGGTGGACCAGGTTCCCCTCTTTGTCGGCGGTGTAGTGGCCCAGAACGCCTTGATAGTCCAGCTTTGCGAGTTCCTGCCGGATCTTCTCCCGGTCTAGGCCAACCCTGCCGATGATGTCAGCCACCAGGTACACGCTGTCATAATGATTCACGTGGGTAGCAGAAGGGGTGCCGTACTTGGCGGTATACTTTTTGATGAACTCCTGAACCTGGGGATTCGGGTCGCCCGGGGAGAGAGTCGTAGTCGTGACCATCCCGTCGAAGTTCTCCTTTCCCGCGAGGTTAATCACGGCGGGGTCGCTGCCTGAGCGTTCGGCGAAGACCGGAATCTCCTTCAAACCGAGTTCGGAGCGTTGACGGGTGATTTTGCCAACCTCCGGCGAATAGGCGTAAAGAAAGATGGAATCCGCGCCGCTTTTCTTGATGGCTAGAAGCTGGGCTGAGAAATCCTGATCGTTGTCGTTGAACGTTTGGACGGTCACCGGCTTCAGGTTGTACTTTTGCATGGCTGGTTCGGTGGCAACCCAGTTGGACTTCGAGTAGTCGTTGAGGCCGTAGATCACGGCCGGACGCTTAATCTTGTACTTTTCTGCCGCAGTCTTAACCAGCAGCGGGATCCAGTACTCCGAGGAAATCTGCATGCGGAAGGTGTAGGGGTTTCCTTGCCGGGTCGTCTGGGCGCTGGTGGCGTCGGTAATAGTCGGGATCTTGGCGTCCTTCCAGAGCTTCTCCGCAGCTAAAACACCCCCGCTCCGGTTGGGGCCCAAGATCACCAGTGGGTCAAGGGAAATCGCCTTCTTCACCCCGTCAATCGCTCCAGCCGAGTTCGACGTCTCGTCAACCTCTGTGTACTCGATCTTGAGCATGCTTCCATCCGGCAGCTTGACTCCGCCCTTTGAGTTGATCTCGTCCACCGCCATCTTGGCCGCGTTGACCAGGTGAATGCCGTATCCGGATGCACCCCCTGTGAGCGGGGCTAGTTGAACAATCTTGATGCTCTTGGGCTGACTTTGTTGACATCCGGCAAGCAACAGCGTTGCAACTAAGACAGCTAATGAGATCGCCAGGAAATACTTGTGCTGTTTCACGTTACTTCCTCGGTCGGCGTAGTGTTGGGCCGTTTGTTCGCAGTCCCGCCCGCTCACCCAAAACTCCGGCGACCGGACCTTCAGGTGATCATGCCGTTTCATTATGTGCTACGCGTTTCATGTACGCTGTCCAGCAAGCTTTGTCAAGGTAAAACCATTCCCAATCCTCCGATCCGTTTGCCAACACTGGCTGGAAACGGCATAGCAGCAACCGTTATCCCGCCTATGACGTGTTATGTGATGATAATCCAGCGCTCAACAGCTCTTTCCACCCAACCCATCCTTTCACGAACCTTAGGGTTTGCTCGGAATGTCAACAAGTTACTAAAGGTTCAATTCCAATTTCTGCGGCTAATTGATTAAGTTCCGCGATGACATTATCGGGTAGGCTGAGAGATCCAGTCGACAGAGTGCGTTTCTCCCTCCTCAGTTCAATTTCACCGGGAAGAAAGGTCTCTTTTGTACCCTCTGCTTTCCTGCTGTTCTTAATGCCTAAACGAAATTCCTCAACGCGCAAGATCCTCCTCACACGGTAAAAATGCTTTGATATCAATCGCAATCATCATATGGGAAGTGCATTGCGTCTTCGATAGGTTGTATAGGGACGACACATTCCAGGTGAAACACCCGCCAAGAATACCTGTCAGTATTTCCAGCGCTACCGCCAAGCTGTAACCTTTGGGTCCAGCCATCGGCAGCAACAGTCCTGCAAGCGCTTCCTTCGGCTCGTCAGTCGGATTGCCAAACTTATCGGTAGCCCAATCTGTGGGAATTTTCTTTCCCTGGTTGTTTGCGACGATCAATTTCCCGAATGCAACATTGCTCATGGCCATATCCGCAACTATGGCATCGCCTTCGGTTGGTGCTACGATCGCGAACGGATTGTTGCCGATCAGCTTTGCGCTTCCGCCAGGAGCAGGCATTAGCCCGCTTTATGCATGAAGGCTCCATAGGTGGTTTTCGGAGGGACGAGGTTGCGGTGATGGCGTGGATGGCAGCGTGAAGCGTCCAGTGCGGCGGGCTGTGTGGATCACTTGTGTGTCTGAACTGGGCAGCCGCGAGCTTTTCGGGTACAGTGTTTCCCTACCTGCCTTTTGCGTAACATGGAAAAGATGTTTCGGAGGGAGAAAGCGGCCCGGCTATCCCGGCGAGGCGCCGAGCGCCAGTGCCACTCGCCGGAAGGTAGGTAGAAACGGAAAAGACGTAGGCAGGTGCACGACACGCGGCGCACCGAGACCAGCACCGGGCGCCCAGCTTCAGCAGTCGCTCGCGGAGCATCCAGACTTGAGCCCGTGCGCAAGCGGTACCCGTGGCCCGCAGCCGCAACTCTTGCAGCAGCACGTAAGCGGCGGCGGTCAGCAGCACCCGGAACTGGTTGGCCCAGAAATCGCTGCAACTGGTGCGGTCGATCTGTAAGTCGTGCAGCTCCTTGATGCGATTCTCGATTTCGCCGCGTTGGCAATAGACCTTCTCGTAAAGGAATTGCGGACTCTGTTTCAGGTTGGTGATGACGAAGCGCGGGTTATCTTTTGGCTCTTTGCCCTCGGCCCGCACCACCTCGGCCTTGATGATCATGCGGCGTTGCCGCGGCCACGTACCGGCTGCGTAGTTAGCTTCTCCATAGACGTGCTCGGTTTCTCCGCTGCGCCGGGAGAGCTTGCGGGCTTGGCGCATAGCTGGCTTAGCCTTACGCTTCAACACCGCATTGTTGGCCATCGCCACGACATACTCAAGGTTGGGCTCGGCATCCAGAAACGCCAGCAACTGGGGATGCGCAAAGCCACCATCGAGGCGAACCCGAAGCTGTACGCCGGGGAAGAAGTAGCGAATCAACTGCGTCAGTCGGCGCAGAATCCCCACCGCTCCTACCGCCGCCGTCGCGTTGCCGGGACGCAGCACGGCGGCGCACAGATACTGCTCGGCTTCCTCATTGAAGCTGACCAAGCCCATCACCGGCAGGTAGCACCAACAATCGTAGTGGCCATTGAAGAACGTTAACTGCTGCGCGCCGTGCGTCGGATCATCGGTCGGGTCGAGATCGATGGTGACGCGATGAGCACGACCCCGCAACCGCTGGGCATGGCGCTGGATCACGCTGGCGGCCAGCGCCTCACTTATGCCATAGAGCTCCTTCGGGCCGACGGCGTTCTCAAAGCGCGACAACGTGGCCTGCGAAGCCAGATCGCGGCCCGTGACCGGGTCGCGGTCGAGCAACATCTTGTGAATGGGATCGGCGGCCAGACGGGCCGAGTCGTTGGCGTCCGGATAACCGCAGGCAATCGAGAACACGCGCTGCGCCAGCAACTCGCGCACGCTATGATCGACCTTGCCCGCTTGCCGTGCGTCGCGCAGACATCCAGCCAGACCGTCGATCAATCGGTAGCGGCGATCGGCCGCCTTCAGCAGCATGGCTCCGCCATCGGAACTGCCCAGTCGCTGATCGAATTGGATTACGGCGGGCTTGGCAAAAATCTCGGGGAACAACAAACACGGTGTTGTGCTATCGTCAATCACGCGGAAGCCTCGTTGGTTGCTTCAAACACTGTCGAGATAACACGTTTGTAGCACAACAGGCTTCTCGCGCCTCCAAACTTCAAGAATTATCTGGGCTAGAGCTTGTTTCATAAACCTACTTCAGAAGACGGTATTAATCCCCTCAGGGGCTAAACCCACATTTTCCCGGCTCTGGACGGCATGGCTAAAGCCATGCCCCTTCAAAGCACCATTTATGAAACATGCTCTACCTGTTTGCCGACAAGTTCGGACGTGTTGGCAAGGGCAATGACAAGGGCAACGTGGAAGGACTGGTGGGCTATGCGCGCCGCAACTTTCTGGCGCCGGTGCCGCACCCCACAGGTGCTGCTGGAACATCACCTGAAGCAGTTGCGGCTGCCGACCTTCCTGCGCGAGTACGACAAGGTGGCGCGGCAGTGCGCGGCCGAGAGCGCCGACTATCCGCGTTATCTGCTGCGCCTGGCCGAGTTGGAGTTACTCGACCGCGAGCGGCGAGCCACGGAACGACGCATCCACCAGGCATGCTTCCCGGTGGTCAAGAGCCTGGACACGTTCGAGTTCATGGCCCTCCCGACGGTGAACAAAGCATTGGTGCTGGAGTTGGCGCGATGCGAGTTTCTGCTGCGGCGGGAGAACGTGCTGCTGTTGGGTAACAGTGGCACGGGGAAAACCCATCTCGCACTGGCGCTCGGCCTGGCTGCTGACCAGAAAGGTCATCGTGTGCGCTTCACCACGGCGGCGGCCATGGTGCATGAGTTGATGGAAGCCAAGGACGAAAAACGACGGCTGCGCTTCCAGAAACAAATGGCCAGCTACGAGTTGCTGATCGTCGATGAACTGGGCTTCGTGCCGCTATCGAAGTCGGGCGCCGAACTGCTCTTCGAGGTCTTCAGCCAGCGCTACGAGCGGGGATCGACGATGGTGACCAGCAATTTACCCTTCCAGCAATGGACGGAGGTCCGCGGTTCGGAACGACTGACCGGCGCCTTACTGGACCGGCTCACTCACCACGTCCACATCCTGGAAATGAACGGCGAGAACTATCGCCTGAAGCAGAGCAAGCGCAAGCGCGCTTCAACGCCGAACTCCTGATCCTGCCAAGCCTTGCCCAACAAACACGCCTCGGATGGCGTCTTCCGCTCCGGCCTAAACGCGCCGGCCCTCAGTCGGCGCAGACCTTCGCTCCAGCCGCCACCCTCCCCGCTAATCCCTGACCTCTTGCACAATCCTCTGGTCTAGGTTTTACTCCGCCCCAGTGGTCTACTTTTATTCCGCCCTTGACACTGCCACGCGGAACGAAACCACGCGGCGCTGCCGGTGAGAACGGAAAGGCATAATCCGCATTCCATCGCCACGCTGCGCCGCCAGGTCGCAACTCACTTGGCTCGCAGTCTACCCAGGTGTCCTTGCTGCCTACATAATATCTCATAACACAGTAGTACTAGGCCAATACGGCAAACGCCCTTTGCTGGCTGGGCTCGCGAACACCCAGTCGGCTGGTTTCCTGTATTTGTCGCCCGAGCAACGCGTTCATGTACATCACATTCTCCTGTGAGATGTGTCACTGACAAAGGTGTTATATGGACCAGATGCTGTTATCGGGGATGGAATGTGTTTTTATTTGCCTTTGCTGCCAGAGCAGCCGTCGTAAGAGGCGGTTTCTCGCGCGCGAAGGCAAAAAGTTCAACAATAAAGCCCGAAGCGACATTGGCCAGCAGCTGAATCGTAGAATTCCATAATTCTTGGGCAGTACTGGCGAGGGTGTTCGGTTGTTGACTTATCCAACAGAAACGAAGCTCGCCCGATGGGTGCTGCTGGGAGTGGCCATCCTCGGCATTACCTTCGCTTTCTGCCTTCCGGATCATTTCAGCTCCTTCGTTTCCAACCGCCATGCTGCAGTCAATTGGGGCTTAAGGACGCATTTACCTGAGTCCGCAACGGCAAGGTCTGTATCCCTCAGCCGCCTCCCAAGTTTTGCGGAACTCGATGACAACAGATTCTTTGTCGTCGCGAATATTACCCATGCCATTGCGCAGTTAGTGTTTGTTTCGTTGCCCAGCTGGTCACCTGTGTCAAGTCGAGCCAAAACACTTGTTAAGGTGTTTTGCGTCGATTTTGCACTTCGCCTCTAGGGGCAAAACCAGCGTACCTGCTCAAGTCTGGCTACGCTCTTGAGTGCTGGCATTTTCGCCTCACGGCCGTATTCCATTGACAATCAGCAAACGAAATGTGAACAAATCGGCCTGGAACGCACCTTCAATCTGAAATTAGCGGGTGCACTGGAAAAGAAAGATAAGATTAGAATTGTGGGTTCCAAAGTTACTCGGCGGGAAGTTACTCAAGTTAGGTGTAGGTGTCGGGGCTGGCGTTTTTAAAAGCGCGCCTGTTTTGGATTAGGCATTGGTGATCCACTCAGGGATTCGATACCAGCGCGGGAGATTTTATTTGCCTTGCCGCTTAAGGCGGGGATATACATGGCCTAATTTCAGTGTGAGGGTACTATCTTGAACAACTTACAAAGGCGGAAGTTTGCACGTTTCAGTCACCAACAGCCAATCAGCCAACCAACTCTGTTTTGTGTCATTGCGGTCGCGGCGCTGTCCGTCCTTTTGAGTTCTTGGGCGGTGGCCCAGTCCAAGGGGCCTATCAAGATCGGCGTTCTCCTGCCCAAGTCTGGCACCTACACGGTGCAAGGCGAAAATGGCCACAACGGTGACATGCTCGCCGTGGATGATTTCGGGGGCAAGGTGTTGGGTCGCCCGATCGAGGTGATTTGGGAAGACGAGGCTACGCCGCAGCAGTCTGTACAGAACCTGCGAAAGATGATCGAAGTGGATAAAGTTGTGGCTGTCGATGGTATCATCAGCAGCGGCGATGCTCTGGCCATGATGCCCGTGGCCTTGCAGAACAAGATCCTGCTGATGGCCTCGGGACCCAACGCCACGGAGATCACGGGGGCTAACTGCAACCGGTACACGTTCCGGGTCGATTTGCCCAATCTTGTCACCATCAAAAGCGTTTTCCCGGCGTTGTCGGATAATGGGAAAAATCAACGGTGGTACCTGCTTTCGGCGTCCTATGCGTGGGGCATCGATGCCGACAAGCAGATGAGGGCCTACCTGGCGAAGAACGACCCGGCCGGGAAGATCGTCGGGGGGGATATGGCGCCGCTGGGGACGAATGACTTCAGCTCGTTCCTGCTGAAGATGCGCGCCACGAGCCCACAGGTGGTATTCGCGGCCTTCGGCGGCAGTGATCTTACCAGCCTCTTAAAGCAGATCCAGGGGATCGGCATGACCCGCAAGATTGAGTTTTCCTCGCCCATCGTGAATGACTCTGACCTATGGGCTGCCGGACCGCAGGCCGCCTTCGGCACCTACCCGAAGCTTTGGAACTATACCGGCCCATACAACACGCCGAAGAGCCAGGCTTTCGCCAAGAAGTACCAGGCGAAGTATGGGGCGGCACCCGAGGTCGAAGCCTGGCAGGACTGGTTCGGCATGACGGCCATTCTGACAGCCATTCAGGAGACCCACTCGACGGATTCCAAGAAACTGGTAGAGTTCCTTGAGAAACATCAGTTTGTGGGCTACAAGGACACGCCTATCTATTTCCGGTCCTGGGACCACCAACTCATCCAGCCCATACTCATCGCCAAGGTGAAGGACAAGATCACGGATAAGTATGACTACTTCGATATTCTTGGCCAAGTCCCGAAGGGCGGCGTGAAGGATCTGGATGCCTTTTACGGGAGCCAGCAGGAGGTCGGGTGCAAGTTGGGGCCGCTATAGTCCCTTGACGGCACGTGCCGGCGCCGGGCGCTGATTGCAGCCCGGCGCGTTTCCTGTTTTCCACCCCAGCAAACGCAACCCCGGGGCACCTGGGCGAACGGCGTTTTCCGTTCGGAGGGCTGGAGCGGCGGCGTTTGCCGGGAACCCCGGCAGCCCCTAGCTAAGGAGCAGCGCATGTTAGACGTGGTCCTGGCCCAGTTGATCAATGGGCTTGTGCTCGGCTTCCTTTTTATCGTCATCGCGGAAGGGCTTTCCATCATCTTTGGCATGATCGGGGTGGTGAACTTCGCCCATGGCGCCTACTTCGCCTTGGGCGCCTATTTCGCCCTGACCCTGCGGCCGCTGGTGGGCAACGTAGCGATCCTCATCCTGGCGCCGATCATCGTTGGCTTGGCGGGCATGCTGGTGGAGATGACGCTTTTGCGTCCTCTTTACCCCAGAGATCCGCTGCTCGGGCTGTTGCTCAACTTTGGACTAGCTCTGTTCCTGCAAGAATTGATTCGGACCATATGGGGGGCGGGCGGGCATCCTTTCGATGCGCCGGACTGGCTGTCAGGCTTCGTGGTGTATGGTCCGATCTTGGTGACCAAGTACCGCCTAGCCGTGCTGGTTCTCACGGTCACCATCCTGACCACAGTGTGGTTGTTTCTGGAAAAAACCCCCTGGGGCCGCATCATTCGGGCCGGCAGTCGGGATGCGGAAATGGTCAGCATGCTCGGCATCAATCTCCGGACCATTTTCACCATCACCTTCGGGTTGGGCACAGCCTTGGCGGGCATCGCCGGGGTGATGGCGGCGCCACTGTGGAGCGTGGTGCCGTCGATGGCGGATTCAGCCATCATGCCCGCGTTCGTGGTGGTGACCATTGGTGGGCTTGGTAGCTTCCGAGGAACAGTTATTGCCGGCCTGCTGGTTGGGGTGAGCGTAGCTTTAACTGTCCAGTTCTTCCCGCCGGCCTCTGGCGCCGTTATGTATCTCCTAATGGCCCTTGTCCTCTTGGTACGACCGCGCGGACTATTCGGCGAAAAATGGGAGCGCTTCGAATGAGCCGGCTACGGGAGACTATTACCCATCCAATCTTTATTGCTACCGTGGCATTCGCCGTTCTGCCATTTTTGCTGCCGCGGATCGGCTCCACCATCAGCCTGGGAACAGAGATCGTTCTCTACACGCTGTATGGCATGGGTTATAACCTGCTGCTCGGCTACACCGGCTTAACCTCCTTCGGTCCCTCCGCTTACTTCGGCATGGCTGCCTATGCCGCTGGTTTGGCCCAACTCCATCTGGCTTCCAACATCTATGTTGCTATCGTTTTGGGAACCCTGTCTGCAGCCATCACCGCCGTGGTGCTAGGCGCACTTATTCTGCGGCGGCGAGGCCTGTATTTTTCGCTGCTCACGCTTGCCTTTACGCAGTTGTTCTATGAAATTGCCTTCCAGTGGACGGATGTGACCGGCGGCGAGAATGGGCTGCAGGGGATGTCGCGCCCCGGACTGGAAAACGAGTTCGCTTTTCACGCTTTTTGTTCCGCTGTTGTCGTCGTTGCCCTTTACCTGCTCTGGCGCGTAGTCCACTCGCCCTTTGGCCGCGTGCTGCAGGCGATCCGCGAGAACGAGCAGCGCGCCCGCTGCCTGGGATATAACACCCATCGCTACAAACTCGTGGCCTTCGTCTTATCCGCCACGTTCATGGGACTTGCCGGAAGCCTGCTCACGTTTCTCATTCAAGGTGTTTATGCTGACGCCCTGAACTGGCAGCATGCCGGCGATCCCGTGTTGATGACAGTTCTGGGCGGCATGCACCATTTTCTGGGGCCTTTGTGGGGCGCGTTCACTTTCATCCTGCTCCGCGATCAGCTCAGCTCGTTTACGGAGCACTGGTGGCTCTTTTTCGGCGCGGTAATGATCGCCTTTATCCTGCTCTCGCCCGAAGGCCTCTCGGGCATTTTTGCCCGTCTGCGCGGAGGCCCTCGCTGGAACCTCACGCGCACGGCTCTTCCGGCGCGATCCGTGGTTGCGTATGCAAACAACGACCGGCAACCCGCCGTCAAGAGCGACCAGCTAGTCCTATGCGTGCGCATGCTCTGCAAGCAGTTTGGACACCTCGTAGTTGCCGACAGCATCAACCTGGATCTGCGGCAAGGGGAGATCCACAGCCTCATCGGTCCTAACGGAGCCGGCAAAACCACATTTTTCAACATGGTGATAGGTCTGGTGCCGAGCGATGCCGGTCAGATCCTGTTCAAAAACCGTGACGTCGGTCCTCTGTCCCCGAATCGACGGATCGACGCCGGGCTTGGCCGCTCGTTCCAGATCTTGAGCATCTTCAAGAACCTCACCGTCTTTGAAAACGTGCGGGTCGCGGCGCAAGCACGCTCTAAACACCGCTTTGCTTTCTGGAAAAACGCGTACAGCTTCCAGGCTATCAATGAGCGCACATGGAGCGTTCTGGACTCGATGGGCTTAGCGGAACATGCAGGCAAGGTTGCCATGGATCTGCCTCATGGCGAGCAACGCTTGCTGGAGATTGCCATCACCATCGCCACCGATCCGGAGGTCTTGCTGCTGGACGAGCCGCTGGCGGGCCTGGGACACGAAGATCGCGAACGCATCACGGCGCTGGTCCGGCAACTCGCCGGTCGGCACAGTATCCTGGTGATCGAACACGATATCGATCGTGTTTTGGCGCTTTCCGATCGCATTACGATCTTGCATCAAGGACGCGTGATCGCCCAAGGTTGCCCACAGGAGGTGATGAATCAACCGGAGGTGGAGACGGCCTATCTGGGACGGAAACCAACTGCGGAGCCAGTCCAGCAAACCGCCATCCGGTCTGCACGCAGCCAAGCTGGGGCCCCGATTCTAAAATTGAAAAACGTGGTCGCCGGTTATGAAGGCAGTTCTGTCCTCCGCGATGTGAATCTTGAGGTTGCCGAAGGAGAGATTGTCGCACTGCTGGGCCGCAACGGCGTCGGCAAAACCACCACGTTGCGTACCCTCATGGGAACCGTAAAGCCCATGGCGGGCACGATCGAGTTTGACGGCCGGCAGATCGGCGGCCGTCCGGCGTATCGAATCAACCGGCTTGGTATCTCCATTGTTCCGGAGGGACGGCGCATTTTCCCCAACCTGACGGTGCGGAACAACTTGCAGTTGGCACAGCGCGCCGGGGGCCGCAAGGTGGAGGAGGCTTTCGAGCTCTTCCCCAGGTTGCAGACACTGCAAGACGCAAAAGGTGAGACCTTGAGCGGCGGCGAACTACAGATGTTGGCCATCGCCCGCGCCCTGATGGCGCCGACTAAACTTATGTTGCTCGATGAGCCGTTGGAAGGTTTGGCACCCGGCCTCGTGAACGAAGTGGTGGAGGCGATCGGCCGGCTTCGCGGGCATACAAGCATCTTGATCGTCGAGCAGAATGATCTCATTCTGCAGATGGCCGACCGTGCCTATGTGATGGTTAGTGGCCAGATCGCCTATGCCGGGGATGCCGAAGCTTTGCGGCAAGATAAGACGCTGCAAGTCCAATTGTTGGGCGTCTAAGGGTGCTAGTTATGAAGATGCGGACAGGTTACTTAGCGGAGCGGGGCAAGGTCGAAGTAAAGGTATTTGAAGTGCCGGACGTGGACGAACATAGCGTTCTAATGAAGGTAAAGGCCGCAGGGATTTGTGGATCCGACCTGCATGCGTTTCATGCGTCGCATCCATTTCGCAAGCCGCCCATGATCCTGGGTCATGAAGCAGCCGGCGAGGTCGTCCAAGTCGGCGCCAAAGTCAAAAACTTAAAGGTCGGGGAGAGGATAACGGTCGAACCGCTCAAGGCGTGCGGCAAATGTTCCTATTGTCGCAGCGGAAATTACAACGTATGCCCGGAAAGAGTGGGCGCCGGCGTTCGCGGCTGGCTGGGTACATTTGCGGAATATTTCGTTCTTCCGGAGCAGCGCGCCTACAAGTTGTCCCCAGAGTTGGACTATGACTTAGGTGTGCTGGTCGAGCCGCTGGCAGTTGGCACCCACGCGGTTCGCATCGCGAACCTCGAAAAAGAATCGCTGTGCGTGGTACTAGGGGCGGGCACCGTCGGTCTGCTGGCAGGGGTCGCCGCGCAGGACGCCGGCGCAAGCCGCGTCTATTGCACGGATCTCAATCGCTTCCGCCTGCAAACTGCTCAAGCTCTGGGCCTGTGCCCAATCAAAGCGGATGAGGCCTCGGTAGAAGATGCGGTCCGATCGTTCTCGCCCGACGGGGCTGACGTCGTCCTGGTGGCCTTTACTTCTCCCCAGGTAGTTCAACCAAGCCCTCCGGTTAGCGAAGCGCGGAGGAAAGATTATCGTGATCGCTCTCTTTACCGACCCCATTCCGATCGACGTGAATACGCTCCAGGCAAATGAAGTCGATCTCAAGGGCAGTAATCTTTATACCAACGAAGATTTTCAGTGTGCGATCACTATCCTGGCCAAACGGGCAGAGGATTTAAGGAAGCTGATTACGCATCACGTAGACCTGGAAGGGGTTCAAGCTGCAGTGGAAATGCTCTCTGATCCCAACAGTGCTACCATTAAAGTGATTGTTCAACCCTGATCAGCCATGAATCCCCATATGCAGTATTACCAGGTTGGCGAGAGTGCCAGCTTTGCCAAAACCATCAGCGAGTACGATTGTTACGCGTTCGCGGGGATCACCGGCGATTTCTATGGCGTACACGTGAACGAGGAACACGCCCGCAAAACGCCATTCAAAACGCGCATCGCACACGGGGCGATGCTGATTGGATTTTTAGGCACTCTGATGGGCTGGATGGCCGCCAAGGCCCCGCCGCCGGGTGCGGTCTCCTATCGCTATGACGTAAAATTCAAAGCGCCCGTTTTTTTCGGAGACACGATTACCTTTCGGCTCGGCCTGGTCGAGAAGCGGGAAGAGCGAAGCGAGTGTGTATTCGATGCCACCTGTTGTAACCAGCGCGGGGAAGTGGTCGCCGCCGGCCAAGCCATTCTTAAAGTGCTCCAGCTTCAGGCGTAGTTCAGGAGGCTCATGCCATGGCCCCGAAATTCATCCAGGCTGCGGAAGCGGCCAAAATGATCGACGACGGCGCGGTCCTTTGGATCGAAGGCGGCAGTGGCGGACTGAGCGAACCCGGCGCGCTTTACACAGCCGTCTCGGCCCGCTTTGAAGCCGAGGGCCACCCGCGGAACCTGACCCTGGTGCACTCGAACGGCATCGGCGACGGAAAGGGCCGCGGCTCCGACCTGTTCGCCCGGGAGGGATTGCTTAGCAAGGCCATCGTCGGCCATCTGGGTTTCTCGCCGCGCTTGGTCGAGATGATCAACACGAAGAAGGTGGAAGGCTACAACCTCCCGCAGGGTGCGCTCGCACAACTGGTGCGCGAGATTGCTGCCGGCCGGCCGGGGCTCATTACCCCGGTCGGGCTACATACTTTCGCCGATCCACGCGTCTCCGGCGGGGCGCTGAATTCCATCAGTAAGGACCAACTGGTGGAAATTATCGAGATCAAGGGCCGCGAATACTTGTTCTATCCTTCTTTTCCCCTGGACGTGGTCTTCATTCGCGGTACAGCGTGCGATGAGGATGGCAATATCAGCATGGAGGAAGAGGTCGCTTATCTCAATATGCTTTCCGCCGCTCAGGCGGGACATAACTGCGGCGGATTGGTAATTGCTCAGGTGAAACGCAAAGTAAAGCGCGGATCGCTCGACCCGCGCTTGGTCAAAGTGCCGGGTATCTTGGTAGATTACGTGGTCCTGGAGGAGAACCAATGGCAGACTTTTCTGGGTGAGTATAATCCCGCCCTTTGCGGTGCCGCGCGCATCATTACGGAGTCCCCGGCCACCCTGGCGCTGGATGAGCGAAAAGTCGTGGCCCGCCGCGCGGCGCTTGAACTCGTGCCCGGCGTGATCAACTTGGGCTTCGGCATGTCTTCCGCCGTCGCGGATATCGCCTATGAAGAAGACTTGTCGGAGGAGATTGTGCTCACGATCGAACAGGGCGCGACCGGGGGTGTTCCTGCCAGCGGCCTGATCTTCGGCTGTGCTTTTAATCCGCACGCCATCATTGATCAGCCGAATCAGTTCGATTTCTATGACGGGGGTGGGATTGATCTCACCTTCCTAGGCTTGGCTCAAGCTGACCGGCACGGCAACGTCAATGTGAGTAAGTTTGGCCGTCGCATTGCCGGGGCAGGGGGGTTCATCAGCATTACCCAGGGGGCGAATCGTATTGTCTATTGCGGCACCTTTACCGCTGGCGGCCTGGAAGTGGAAATTGCCGGCGGCCAACTTCATATTTGCCGCGAAGGCAAAATCAAGAAATTCGTCAACCAAGTCGAACACATCACCTTCAGCGGCCACCTGGCCCAGCAGTATGCTACGCGGGTGCTGTATGTGACCGAGAGAGCGGTTTTCGAGCTTTCGGCGGACGGAATCATCCTCCGTGAAGTCGCTCCTGGTATCGACGTGGAACGCGACATTCTCAACCTGATGGAGTTTAAACCGCTGCTTCCGGCGGCGCCGAAGTTCATGGATCCGAGGATCTTTAGGCCGGAGCCAATGGGGATTCGCGACGCCGTTCTCCGGAAGAAAACTTCCAGTTTCGCCGCACGCAGAAAGGCCGCCAGAGCGGCCAGGTTATCCGCGCTGCCTGGATCGTAGCAGGAGGACCCATTGTGGGGAAATATCTGAATGACTTCGTTGTCGGCGAGGAGTATGTATCGGCAAGCCGGACCATCACGGAAACCGACGTGGTTATGTTCGCGGCGATGACCGGCGACTACAACGAGATTCACACCAGCGCGGAGTTTGCGAAAGGCGACCATTTCGGGCAGCGAGTCGTGCACGGACTTCTGTGTCTGTCGATTTCGCATGGACTGCTGTTTCGCCTTGGCCTGCTTGAAAGCACCGCGCTCGCGTTCCTTGCGGTGGAAGACTGGCAATTCAAAGCTCCCATATTCATCGGCGATACCATTGTGGCCAAATTCAAAGTCTTGGCCAACAAGCCAAGCTCGAAGGATCCCCACCGCGGGGCTCTTAGGTTGCTTACTCAAGTCGTAAGGCAGAACGGCACGATCGCCCAGGAAGGTGTGCAAACCATTATGATGAAGGCGCACTGATGCCTCGCGCCGCCCATGATGCTGATGTACTCGTCATTGGCTCCGGCGGTGCCGGTTGCCGCGCCGCTCTGGAAGCTCATTATCAAGGGGCCAAGGTAGCTATCGCCTGTAAAGGCAAATTTGGCAAGTGTGGCACCACTGCATTTCCAGTAGCCGACACGGCTGGCTACAACGCGGCCGATGGATGCGTCGATCCTGCCGATTCTCCCGCGGAACACTACCGCGATATCCTGCAGGCTGGATTGGGTGCGGCTTACCCGGAGTTGGCGAAAGTGCTCGCTGCGGAGGCTCCGGCGACCATACCCTTCTTGGAAGCCCGCGGCGCGGAGTTTCAGAAAGATCCGGAGACGGGGCGATATCTCGAAATCGTGGGTTGCTTTGCCTCCCGGCCGCGGATGCACATCCTGAAAGGCCACGGCGAACCTATCATCCGCGCGCTCACTGCCGAAATCCGAGAGGCACCGGTAAGAGTGTTTGAGAACACGCTGGTGCTGGAACTGTTAACCTCCGGCGACCGCGTAATCGGAGCGGTCGGAGTTGATCGGGACGGCCGCACGGTTGTCTTTCGCGCCAAGGCGGTGATTCTTGCGACCGGGGGCGCCAGTCAGCTTTTCAAGTACACGTTGACTCCTCCCGATATCACAGGCGACGGCTACGCTCTCGGACTTAAGGCGGGAGCGCAGCTTGTAAATATGGAATTCATGCAGGTGGTACTCGGTACTGTGGCCCCAAGTAAGAACCAGCTCAACACGTATCTTTGGTATGCACGCCCCAGGCTTACCAATGCCAGAGGCGAGGAGTTCCTGGGCCGTTATCTGCCCTCTGGCATTACCGAAGACGAGGCGATGGCGGCCAAAAGCAGACACTTTCCCTTTAGCTGTCGCGATGAGTCGCGCTTTATCGAGATAGCGGTGCAGACAGAGATTCTTGCCGGACGCGGCACGGCCAAAGGTGGAGTGTATCTCGATTTGACCACCATTACTGACGAGCGCATCAACGCCTTGAGCGTCAACAGTCCCTTGCGGAAGGTGTGGCCGCTCGTCAGCGATTTCCTGCGGAAGCGCGGCGCGGATCTGAGCGTAAGACCGCTGGAAATCGGCTGCTTCGCCCACGCCATTAACGGCGGGTTGAAGATCGATGAGTTTGGCAGAACGAATGTGCCTGGGCTGTATGCCGCGGGGGAAGTTGCGGGCGGTCCCCACGGCGCGGATCGCTTAGGCGGCAATATGCTCATGACCTGCCAGGTATTCGGCGCCCGCGCCGGGTGCCATGCCGCGCAACTGGCCGCGCAAACCGATCTAAATCCGATTCCGAAACGCGCAGAAGAGCTGTGTGTTTGGATGGCCGCCCTGAAGGGGAGACCGGGGCTCAGCGCGCCCAGAGATTTGAAAAAGAAGTTACAGGAGGCCATGTGGCGCCGAGTGCTTGTCGTCCGCACTGCTGAGAGCCTGAACCGCGCTTTAGCGGAATTGCATCGGCTCCAAGGCGAGCTTGCCGGCGTCAGAATAGATGATGGCGAGACTTTGATCGCATTTTTGGAACTGGAGAACCTTCTGCTTGCCGGCACGGCGATCATCAAGGCCGCCCTTTATCGTCGGGAATCACGTGGGAGTCACTACCGTGCCGACTTTCCTGAGCTCGACCCGGGCTGGAACCGGCGTTTGCTGGTGATGATGGACGGCGCCGGTCCCGTGATTCGTGAAGAGGAATAAGCATTAGCCCGCTTTATGCATGAAGGCTCCATAAGTGGTTTTCGGAGGGACGAGGTTGCGGTGATGGCGTGGATGGCAGCGTGAAGCGTCCAGTGCTGCGGGCTGTGTGGATCACTTGTGTGTCTGAACTGGGCAGCCGCGAGCTTTTCGGGTACAGTGTTTCCCTACCTGCTGTTTGCGTAACCTGGAAAAAATGTTTTGAAGGAAAGAGCGGCCCGGCTATCCCGGCGAGGCTCCGAGCGCCAGTGCCACTCGCCGGAAGGTAGGTAGAAACGGAAAAGACGTGGGCAGGTGCACGACCACGCGGCGCACCGAGACCAGCACCGGGCGCCCAGCTTCAGCAGTCGCTCGCGCAGGGTCCAGACCTGTGCTCGTGCGCAAGCGGTACCCGTGGCCCGCAGCCGCAACTCTTGCAGCAGCACGTAAGCGGCGGCGGTCAGCAGCACCCGGAACTGGTTGGCCCAGAAATCGCTGCAACTGGTGCGGTCGATCTGTAAGTCGTGCAATTCTTTGATGCGATTCTCGATTTCGCCGCGCTGGCAATAGACCTTCTCGTAAAGGAACTGCGGACTCTGTTTCAGGTTGGTGATGACGAAGCGCGGGTTGTCTTTCGGCTGCTTACCCTCGGCCCGAACCACCTCGGCCTTGATGATCATGCGGCGTTGCCGCGGCCACGTACTGGCTGCGTAGTTGGCTTCTCCATAGACGTGCTCGGTTTCTCCGCTGCGCCGGGAGAGCTTGCGGGCTTGGCGCATAGCTGGCTTAGCCTTACGCTTCAACACCGCATTGTTGGCCATCGCCACGACATACTCAAGGTTCGGCTCGGCACCCAGAAACGCCAGCAACTCGGGATGCGCAAAACCGCCATCGAGACGAACCCGAAGCTGTACGCCGGGGAAGAAGTAGCGAATCAACTGCGTCAGTCGGCGCAGAATCCCCACCGCGCCCACCACCGCCGTCGCGTTGCCGGGACGCAGCACCGCCGCACAGATACTGCTCGGCTTCCTCATTGAAGCTGACAAAACCCATCACCGGCAGGTAGCACCAACAATCGTAGTGGCCATTGAAGAACGTTAACTGCTGCGCGCCGTGCGTCGGATCATCGGTCGGGTCGAGGTCGATGGTGACGCGATGGGCACGGCCACGCAGCCGCTGGGCATGGCGATGGATCACGCTGGCGGCCAGCGCCTCACTTATGCCATAGAGCTCCTTGGGGCCGACGGCGTTCTCAAAGCGCGACAACGTGGCCTGCGAAGCCAGATCGCGGCCCGTGACCGGATCGCGGTCGAGCAACATCTTGTGAATGGGATCGGCCGCCAGACGGGCCGAGTCGTTGGCGTCCGGATAACCGCAGGCAATCGAGAACACGCGCTGCGCCAGCAACTCGCGCACGCTATGATCGACCTTGCCCGCTTGCCGTGCGTCGCGCAGACATCCAGCCAGAGCTTCAATCAATCGGTAGCGGCGATCGGCCGCCTTCAGCAGCATGGCTCCGCCATCGGAACTGCCCTGCCGCTGATCGAATTGGATTACGGCGGGCTTGGCAAAAATCTCGGGGAACAACAAACACGGTGTCGTGCTATCGTCAATCACGCGGAAGCCTCGTTGGTTGCTTCAACCGCTGTCTAGATAACACGTTTGTAGCACAACAGGCTTCTCGCGCCTCCAAACTTCAAGAATTATCAGGGCTAGGTCCGTTCAGGCTCAAAGCGTGAACACAGGCGGACCCGCAAACGTGGCTGTACCGCCATTGTGAGGAGGCATCGTGCCGTATCGCTTTGCATCAGAAGTTCGTCGCATATGTGCTTTCGCGGTTTTGAAGGGGCTTGGCTTTAGCCATGCCGTCCAGAGCCGGGAAAAATGTGGGCTTCAGTGTGTGCGTGAGAACCCGGACACCATGCCTGTTTAACTCCTTGTCTGGCAGCCCGGTTCTTTCTGAGGTTCCGCTGCCCTCGTGGGGCGCCGCTTACCCGCTAACCAGAGACCGCGTGCCAGGGATCGCTCACCGGGCACGAGAAAGGGCAATCAATAAATGTGATGGCGGCGAAAACGTATTGTGTTTAAGCCTGCCGCAGGGCGTGCAACCGGGTCACGTTGTAGGCCAGGGCCGCCAGCCCGAACTCGCATCCCACCTTGCCCAGACCGCGGGTACGGAACTGCCGCATCCCACGCTGCTGCTTGAGCACTCCGAACACCGCTTCCACCACCGCCTTGCGGCGCGCATACATCGCCCGTCCGGCGGGGCTGCGCAACTTCTGCCGCAGCCGCCGCTGGACCGCCTGTCGCGGCCGATCCCGCCGCCGACAACCCCGTCCCGTGTTCAACTCGCACGCCAGATTCGAATCGGGCACGTACCCCTCGATCCCCTGCCGCTCTAACTCGCTGACGTTCTCCACCGAGAAGAAACCGCTATCCGCCAGTACCGCCGTCGGCGCCCTGCCGCACTGGCGCTCGACCGCGGCCACCATCGGCAGCAACGACCGATTGTCCGTCGCGTTCTGCGTCACTCGCGCCGCCACCATCAGATGATCGTCGCTCACCGCTACCTCCGCCGTGTATCCCAACTCGAAACCGCCGCGCTGCCGCAGAAAACGCGCTTGCTCATCGGTCCGCGACCGCTTCTTCAACCCGCTTTTGCGCAGCTCCGCCAGCCGCCCCGGCATCTCCGCCAGCCGCCGCTCCGCCTTTTCCAGCGCCACCCTCAGCCCGCTCGGCTCCGCGTCGTCCCCATCGCACGCCTGCTGCCAGCGCCGCACCTGCCGCCGCAGCTTGGCCCGCTCGTTCCGCAACTTCGGCTCCGTATCCACCCGCTCCCGGCAGGCGTTGGCCTTGATCCGCGTGGCGTCGATCGCCACCCGTCCCAGCTTGCCCCAGCCCAACTGCCGCGCCATCTCCAACACCTGGGTGAAGGCATCGTTGATCGCCCCCGCGTGCCGTCGCCGAAACCCGCTCAGCGCCCAGTTATCCACCCGCGCCCCACCCGCCAAGTAACGCAACGCCAGATCCTCCACCATCCGCTGCTCCAGCCGCCGCGCACTGGTCAGCCCCACCGCGTAGGCGTACAGCCACACGCTCAGCATCAGCTCCGGCGCATACAGCTCTCCACCTTCCAGGCTGTAGGCCTGCTCAAATCGGCTCAGTTCCAGCCGATCCACTACCTGGCGGATGAAAAAACTAAAGATGATCCGCTCCTAACTCATCCTGCACACTCGGAGGTATCAAGTACGCTTGCTCGGGACTGTAAGGCAGAAATCGTGACATATCTCTTTGTGCCCCATCTGCCCTGTGAAAAACAAGTCAATTCTCACGCACACACTGAAGCCCCTGAGGGGATCAATCGCCGGGTACCCCAGGTTCCGCGCCGTGCAGTTCGGCGCTAACCTGGTAAATAGCCCACGTCAACCCAAAGAAGTGCCGCGGCACCCGTCGTGACGAGAGATTCAGATTGACCCACTACTGGCGTCCAAGGCCAGTTGACACGTAACTATAGTTCTGCAAATATAGAAATATGACGAGCGTCCTTAAAACCAATGCCGCGCAGGTCGCCAAGTATGCCGACATGTTCTCCGCCATGGGCACCGAGGCCAGGCTCAGGATCGTGCAACTGCTGTTGTCGGCGCATCCCGAGGGCCTCGTCGTCGGAGAAATCCAGCAAGAGCTCGATATCCCCAACTCGACCCTCTCCCACCACCTCGACAAACTCAAACATGAGGGACTCGTTCAGGTGCGCCGCGAGAGCACTTTCCTGCGCTACACCGCCAACACCGCCGCGCTTCAGGAGCTGCTGCAATTCCTCTATGCCGAATGCTGCACCCGCAACCAGGCTCTCAAACCGCAAACCATCGTTCAACTCTGCAAATAGGAGACCGCCATGAGTGCCCAGGACATTAAGCAAGACATTAAGGATGTCGTCAAAGAAAAATACGCCCAGGCCGCGCTTCGGGTAATGAGCGGCGGAAGCTGCTGCTGTGGAGCTTCCCCAAGCGCCGCCGCCCGAGGTTGCGACCCGATCACCTCCAACCTCTACGACGTTTCTCAGGCCGGGCAGATTCCCGCAGAAGCCTTGCTCGCCTCGCTCGGCTGCGGCAACCCGACCGCGCTGGCCGAGCTAAAAGCCCGGCGAGGTGGTCCTCGATCTGGGTTCCGGCGGCGGCATCGACGTCCTGCTTTCCGCTCGCCGAGTCGGTCCCACCGGCAAAGCCTATGGTCTCGATATGACCGATGAAATGCTCGCCTTGGCCAATGAGAACAAGCGCAAGGCTGGCATCGAGAACGTGGAGTTCCTCAAGGGCGAGATCGAGCATATCCCTCTGCCCCATGATTCCGTGGATGTCATCATCTCCAACTGCGTCATCAATCTTTCCGCCGACAAATCGCAGGTTTTGCGCGAGGCTTTCCGCGTCCTCAAACCCGGCGGACGCCTCGCTGTCTCCGACGTGGTCACGCGCGGTGAAATCAGCCCCGCCATCCGGCAGAACATGCTTCTGTGGGCCGGGTGCGTGGCCGGCGCGCTGGAAGATGTCGAATACCGCGATAAGCTCAGGTCGGCGGGCTTCGAGCAAATCGATATCGAGCCGACCCGCATTTACCACGCCGAAGACGCCCGCGCCATTCTCTCCGCCGAAGCCATTGACGTGGACGCGATTGCCCCACAGGTGGATGGCAAGATCATGAGTGCCTTTATCCGCGCCACCAAACCGGCCGGCTCGGTCCGCAAGTCTTGCTGTGCACCGGGTTGTTGCTAGCTCAATCGAGGGCGCGACTAGGCAAGGGCCGGTGAGCGCCCGCGAGTGTCCTGAATCAGAAGTTCGTCGCATATGTGTTTCGCGATCTTTGAAGGGGCTCGGCTTCAGCCGAGCCGTCCAGAGCCAGGAAAAATGCGGGCTTTAGCCCCCGAGGGGATTGATGCCGTCTTCTGAAGTCTATGAAACAAGCTCTAGCAGCTCCGGGAAGGGGAGATTATGGCAGGTCATTACAACGTCTTGTTCTTGTGCACTGGCAATTCGGCGCGCTCAGTTATGGCGGAAGCGATCATCAACTTCAAAGGTAAGGCGAACTTCACCGCTTACAGCGCGGGGAGCCATCCCACCGGGGCCGTTCGGCCCGAAGCGCTCCGCCAACTGGAAATGGCTCACATTCCAACCACCGGGCTCCGCAGCAAAGCTTGGGATGAATTCTCCGCCGCCGGCGCCCCGAAAATCGACTTCGTTTTTACCGTTTGCGACAACGCCGCGAAGGAGGTCTGCCCCATCTGGCCGGGACACCCTTTGACCGCGCATTGGGGCGTTCCAGATCCGGCGGCTGTGAACGGAAGCCCGGCGGAAGTGCAACAAGCCTTCCGCAACGCTTTCTTCATGCTTGAGCGGAGAATCAGCCTCTTTCTTTCGCTTCCACTTGCAAGCCTCGACACCCTTGCCATCAAGCAGGAAATCGACAAGATCGGCCAAACCACCGCCGTCTTGCCTGAAAGGTAAGCGTCTCGCGATGAAAGCAACCAGCCGTCTCGGTTTTCTCGATCGTTATCTCACCGCCTGGATTTTCTCGGCGATGGCACTCGGCGTCGTACTCGGATAGCTGGTGCCGGGAGTCGTCCCCTTTCTGAATCGTTTCAGCGTCGGCGCCACGTCCATTCCGATTGCGGTGGGGCTGATCGTGATGATGTATCCGCCGTTCACCAAGGTGCGCTACGAGGAACTGCCCGAGGTCTTTCGCAATAAAACCGTGCTCGCTCTTTCGCTTGTCCAGAACTGGGTCGTCGGACCAGCCCTGATGTTTGTTCTTGCCGTGGTGTTTCTGCGCGGCTACCCGGAGTATATGGCCGGTCTGATCATGATTGGACTGGCGCGCTGCATCGCCATGGTCATCGTCTGGAATGAACTGGCCGGGGGCAATACGGAGTACGCGGCCGGGCTGGTGGCGTTCAATTCCCTGTTCCAGGTGTTCTTCTATTCGCTCTACGCATGGGTGTTTATCACCGTTCTTCCGGCGAAGATGGGACTTCGCGGCGCCGTGGTCGATGTCTCCATCGCCGACATTGCGAAGAGCGTGTTTATTTATTTAGGCGTTCCGTTTCTCGCAGGGTTCCTGACCCGCACTGTGCTCGTTCGCGCCAAGGGCCGCGAGTGGTACGAACGGAATTTCATCCCCCGCGTAAGCCCGCTGACGCTGGTGGCCTTGCTGTTCACCATTGTGGTGATGTTCTCGTTGAAGGGCGCGTACATCGTCCGCCTGCCGTTCGATGTCCTGCGGATCGCGGTACCGCTGCTGATCTATTTCGTCGTCATGTTCCTCGTGTCCTTCTATATGGGCCGCAAGTTGGGCGCGGACTACGCGAAGACAACCACCCTGTCCTTTACCGCCGCCTCGAATAACTTTGAGCTGGCCATCGCCGTCGCGGTTTCCGTATTCGGAATCAATTCCGGGGCGGCGTTCGCTGCCGTCATCGGACCGTTGGTCGAAGTGCCGGTCATGATCGCCCTGGTGAATGTGGCATTTTATTTCCAGAGGCGGTACTACCCTCAATTGACTCCCGAGCAGGTTGCCGTCCCGATTTGCCAGCGCGCAGCCAAGTGACTCATGCCATTTTTCTAGAGCGGTTCCCGGGTTGCTGTATCCCAACGTCCCCAAGAGCCGTCATCCCGACCGAAGCGAAGCGGAGTGGAGGGATCTTGTGTTTTTACAGCGGGTGCCCCATTCAAGCCTTCTTTTGGCTTGAGTGGGGTAGTTTCACCACCGGACGGGTGGCCCAGAGTTGGCCTGGGTAGTTTCTTCGCCCCTTGACACCTCACCCGCTCACCCGAAAACTTTACCGACTGTCATTCTGAGCAAAGCGAAGAATCCCCGAGAACCCTCCCACGTTGCGCCGTTGCAAGCTTCTTAATTAAATCTTCCTTCGTGTCTGGTGTCCCACGTTCCGCCCCGCGCCAACAGCGGCCTTTCGATGTGTCATCCTGAGGCGCAGCCGAAGGATCTGCTTTTCCGTTGGCTGGGATAGTCTCTTTATCCGCGACCATAAACCGGCGCCCAACGCGCGCAGCTCGCATAGCGGTGCAGCTTCAAACTACCCCACTACCGAGAGCCCGCATAGCGGGCGCAAGATGTTAGCCCCGCGGCGTGAGCCTGGGGTACGCATACCCTTCGCGCACCCAGCCCGCGTAGCGGGCGTAAGACGGCAGCCCATGGCGTGAGCTTCCGGCACCACATAACCGGGGCCGATGTTGGAGTGGAAATCGAGTCGGAGTGGACAGCTCGTGCAAGACAACCTCAAGCTCGGTAGAGTCGATGAACAGCCCCAGAGCTGGAACCACGCCAACTCTGGGTCACCCGCGTTTTGGGCGCTCGCAACTTTCCTACGCACACGCGGCGAAGGCACGCGTTTCCCAAAACGTAACGGCGGCTCTCCTTCCGAACAGGTTGCATAGAACCGTCTTGAGCCGCGTGAACTCGTCCCCCAACTGCAGCAAACGACCCGTTGAATCGGGAAGACAGTAAATCATGCATCGAAAGAACGGGTCCATCCGCTGCCAACCACAGACCTTCCCCCTATCATTATCTACTTGATCGGCGGACAACCCTAGAAGCTTCGAGACCGGCTCTTGCGGCTTGCTATTGTCAACCTTGAGAAATTCAACTGCGAAGTTGGGGAAGGCATTTGACTGCCACACCTGAAGGTCATGAATTTCTTCTATCAATCCGAAACCCGAACTCCGCAGTGAGCTAAACAGATCTTCAGGGCTGTTTCCCATAAAATCTAGCCAGCACACCTCAACTCTCATCGGCGTAGTCTCGCCCATATTTCCTCCTCACAACATCGTCCTTACCCCACCCTTACGCCAAGTCCCAAGAATCTGCCATCGAGAGCAGGAAGATCCGTATTCCCACTCAGACCGGCTAGGCTCCTGCCTTAACCGACATCGCTGCAGGTTTCCCATCCGGCTGTTCGCCCTCTTTATTAGCGGCGTCTCGTATCCAGCTAAACTGCTCAATTGATTTCGCCTCACGAAGCACGAGGTCAAAGTGAGTACGGTAGGTAAGCGCAACCCCGGGCCAGCTCTCATTGAACTCGACATGCAAGCAGTTCCGGCTGCGGGTATGTCCGGCCATGCAGGGGACATATACAGTATCGTCAACTACGTACATCATTAGCGTTGGTAAGCTGTTGTAAAGATCGAGAACCAAGCTCCCTTTACGTATCTGCTGACTGAATTTGTTATAAAACTTCAAAATCGCTTTACGAAGTTCTTCACGATACCGGTAAACGTCATCCTTATATTGAGGATCGATTTGCTTAGATCTTTCTACAACCAAATTTGAATCAGGGTCCATTGTGAGGATTGTAATTTGAACCCCTCTTTCCAGTGCTTCTTCGAAATACTTGAGATTGAACTGATCTTCCCTATTCAGCTTTGAAGGGTTGACGAAATAATCGATATTAGTAGTGAGGATCTCGATCCGAGTTTTTGCCTCTTTTATCTTTTCAGGAAAACGTAAAGCATGCCTGTTCGCATAGCAAGTCACGTTGTAGCTAGGTCCCCTGATCATCTCAGACTGCTTCCGTAACTTTAGGTCTGCTGCTTCGCATGCCTTGATCAAGTACTCTGAGAGCTTCGAGGGGATGGTTCCGAAACACGTCCTATCGTCCTCGTAATAAAGAATGTCTGGCACCCCTACCGTAATAGGGATATGCTCGCCCCATAGCTTCATGCCGAGCATATAAACCGTAGGCAGTCCTAGCTTTTGGGCATATCCCGTCTCCCAGAGAACGCACGGCCTATAATCCGTTAAAACGCTGAGAAGAATCCGGCAGTTGTCGAGTTCGTGAGGTACTATCTTGTCTACCGTCCCGACCCTGGGATTCAAGCTCGCGTTATAGAAGGTGAGGGCGTAGTTAGAATTCTTGCTTACGATTTCTCCAGCGGGCCGGATACCTTCTTGGTACAGCGAAAGCCAGTACTTGTCGGGGTCGGTCTTCTTATCGTAAGGTGTGGAAACGAATACCCTAAAGTCTTGGGTGCTTGTCATGCTCACCTCCGAACGACGCAAACACATGTCTCTGGCCGCGCTTAAATTCGTCAGGTTGCGATTCCGACAGCCCTTTTACCTAATCCACCTACCATCGACCTCACACATATCAGAACTCTGCGCAACCGAAGCGCACAAAATGTTGCTTTCTTCCGCTCGAATTGACTGTGATGTAAGTCTCGACTTTGCGTGACCTACGTCACCTGTTAATGCGAGCCGCCTCAAAACCCGATGAAAGCTATGTACTAGAAAAGAAAGTATCTCGGACGGGGCGGGTGGCCCATTCAAGCGCCGCAGTTGCGCTTGAGTGGGGTAGTTTCTTCCCTCGCGATGGGTGGAATAATTTCGGTTGGTGGCCCATATTTGCCTTCGGTTGACAAATGTGGCGTTGTTCCGAACCCAGTCAACATAGCACTGAACCGGCGAATGGGCACCGGCGGCCCGATTCATTTCCTTCACCCGAGCACCTATAATTCCTTCGAGCACTCAATATGGACTTTTCCAACCTTATCCACGCCCGTCAATCCGTTCGTGTTTATCAACCCACGCCGGTGCCGGAAGAAAAACTTCAGGCGCTTCTTGAGGCCGCCAATCGCGCCCCTTCGGCCGGTAATTTCCAGGCCTTCGAGATCTATGTCGTCACCGCTCCCGCGCAACGCCACGCTCTCGCGGCGGCCACCTTCGGACAGGATTTCGTCGCCAAGGCCCCGCTCAACCTGGTTTTCTGCATGCACCCGGCGCGTTGCGAGTACCAGCCGCAGGAGGTCTTTGCCATCCAGGACACAACCATCGCCTGCACCTTCGCCATGCTGAAGGTGACCGACCTCGGACTGGCGAGCTGCTGGGTCGGCGCCTTCATTCCCGAAAAATTGGCCCAGGCGCTCGCCTTGCCGGAGCGGGTCAAGCCGGTAGCGGTGCTGGCCATCGGCTACCCGGCGGAGACTCCCGAAAGAACCTCGCGCCGAAATCTGGAGGAACTGGTTCACAAACTCTAGGCGGGCTTCCTAATTGCGGCTTTGAAGGCCGTAGGGCTGCCGGGGATGCGGCCGCTCTCAGCTTCGCTGCGGTCCCCGACTTGCCCGTCGCTGGCTTGTTGCGGCCTGCGCATTATCGGACATTGGAAGCAGTCGAGCAAGCGGACAATTCGTGCAATTAGGAGCTTTTTTCAGGCAGAAATGCTTGCCAACCTGCACCAGCAAGGCGTGGAATTGGTTGTAGCGCTGCGTCAGTTCAGAGCGGTAAGCGCTTGATACTGCAGATGGTTGGTGGATCGTGGGCCGATCTTGCGGGGCCCCCGGCTGGCTGCCGCGCTCGTCCGCCGGCGGCCCCTCTCGCAGCGCGCTTTCCACCAATAACCTTATTGTTTCGTAGTCGTTAGCGGATGTCGCCAGTTGATGGCGCGCGAAGATGCGGCGGGTATAAGCATCGACCACGAAGACCGCGTGATTGCCCCCGTAAAGTAGAATGGAATCAGCAGTTTCCGGCCCGACGCCCTTTTGCTCAAGCAACCATTTGCGCAGCTTTTCCGGCGACTCCTGAAACATCCGTCTGACCGCCGGGTGCTCACCGTCGTAAGTCTTTTCCAGTTCGCTGTTTGCGACAACCGCGACCGGAGGATTCGACGCGTGTTCGGCGTCTTCCGCCCCGTTATTTCGCATCTCCGGGGCAAAGCATTTAACAGAATCTATTTTGCCGTAACCTGCCAGAATGAAAGCAGTTATATCCTGTAAGCGCCTCGCCTTTTGGCGAAAGTAACCGGCCGGCCTCAGCAGGATCTCCAGCTGCTCGCTATCTGCTTGATCAATAGACTCCAGCGACAGCATCCCGGCCGCCCGCAAATTGTGCATGGCTTTTTCCACGTTCGTCCAGGCGGTGTTCTGAGTAAGTATCGCCCCCACAATAACTTCGAAGTGCGATTCGGCCGGCCACCAGTTCTGCGGGCCCCATGCGCGCAGCAGGGTGCGGTAAAGCTTGGCGACGGCACGCCGGGTTCGCATGGCGGGCAGCTTGGCGGATGGCGCGTTGACGTTACCATTTTGCGCGGTGCGCTTTTTTGTCGCAGGAAGGTGCATGCCCCACCGTTACTTGCTAATTACTTGGCAATGAACTTAGCTGTTAGCATGCGACGAGGCTCTGGAAGGCTGTCGCATGCTGTGGCTATCGGCTGAGTTAATTTACCCCCACCAGCCAGTCTGAGGCAATTTTACCAGTTGGTTACACGGCGCTTTGACGGATTGACAATTTCTGTCACTCGGCCTTACATTCGCGCTACTCTGGTTTTTGCCCTGTAGTTGGGGCAGCGGCGCGGTGAGTTTTGGACAAGAAGCTCTCGCCAAATGAGGAGAACGTATGTCTCAGCGGCTCGGTGATCTGCTGATCAAAGAAAGCGCGATCACCCAAGAGCAGTTGGAGCAGGCCCAGAAGCTGCAACGGGAGAACGGCGGGCGGCTGGGCTCGGCGCTGGTCAAACTCGGATATCTGAACGAAACCGAGGTCACGACCTTTGTCTCCCGCCAGTATGGGATACCGGCGGTCAACCTCGCTTATTGTGAAATCGATCCCGCGGTCGTCAAGCTGATTCCCTACGAATCCGCCAAGCGCTACCAGGCATTGCCTCTCAGCCGGGTCGGCTCCTCGTTGACTATTGCCGTGGTCGATCCCACGAACGTATTCGCCCTCGACGACATCAAGTTCATGACCGGCTACAACGTCGAGCCGGTGGTCGCCTCCGAGAGCGAAGTGATGGAAGGCATCGACCGGGCCTACAGCACCAAGTCGGAGGACAATCTCGAGTCTGTCATCGCCTCGCTGGACGGCACTGAAGCCAATCTGGAACTCCAGGAAGACGAAACCGAGATGAACCTGGAGGACCTGGAAAAAGCGGCCGACCAGGCGCCTATCGTCAAGCTCGTGAATATGATCCTCACGGAGGCGGTCAAGCGCGGCGCCAGTGACATTCATCTGGAGCCTTATGAAAAGGAGTATCGAGTGCGCTTGCGCACGGACGGGATCCTGCACGCTATCATGACGCCGCCGCTCAAAGCCAAGGATGCCATCACTTCGCGTCTGAAAATCATGGCCAAGCTCGACATCAGCGAAAAGCGTTTGCCGCAGGACGGCCGCATCATGCTGAAGATGAATATCGACCGCAAGAAGAAGCAGCTCGATTTTCGCGTCAGCACCCTGCCGACGCTGTGGGGCGAGAAGGTTGTGCTTCGCCTGCTTGATAAGGAAAACCTCCGCCTCGACATGACCAAGCTCGGCTTCGAGCCGGACTCGCTGGAGAAATTCCAGAAAGCGATTCTGAAGCCTTACGGCATGGTCCTGGTGACCGGACCAACCGGTTCGGGAAAAACCAACACGCTCTATTCGGCGATCTCGCTGGTGAACAAACCAGACACCAATATCATGACCGCCGAAGACCCGGTCGAATTCCAGCTCCACGGCGTTAACCAGGTGCAGATGAAGGAACAGATCGGGTTGAATTTCGCCGCCGCCCTGCGCTCTTTCCTGCGCCAGGACCCGAACATCATCCTGGTGGGCGAAATCCGCGACTTTGAAACCGCCGAGATCGCCATCAAAGCTGCCTTGACCGGCCACCTGGTGCTTTCGACACTGCACACCAACGGCGCGCCGGAGACCATCAGCCGCCTGATGAACATGGGCATCGAGCCATTCCTGGTGGCCACTTCGGTGCACCTTATCGCTGCCCAGCGCCTGGTCCGCAGAATTTGCTCCGAGTGCGGCGAGCAGGTTGAGGTGCCGGTTGAAGCCTTGGTGCGCGCCGGCTTCACGCCCGATGAGGCAAAGCAGGTGAAGGTCAAGAAAGGACGCGGCTGCACGACTTGCAACAACTCCGGCTACAAAGGGCGCGTCGGCCTTTATGAGGTGATGGAAATCAACGATGAGCTGCGCGAGCTCATCCTGGTGGGCGCCTCGGCCATGGAATTGAAAAAGAAAGCCATTGCAAACGGAATGACCACCTTGCGGCGCAGTGGTCTGATGAAGGTAATGCAGGGCCTGACGACCATGGAGGAAGTGGCGCGCGAGACCATCGTGTAGGACGGGTTCAAAACCGGTGTCCAGGAAGTGACTATGCCCGGCGCCGAGCAGATCCAGGGTTGGTGAGACCGCTCGATTTTATATTCGGGCTTCGCGCCAGCCGGCGCGGAAGTTAGACACCCATACGGGACGCTCGCCGGAGCGGAACAGCGGCTCTGAGAATGGAATGATTGATGAATGTTACGCTAGGTGATTTGCTGCGCAAATTGATCGAGATGAGTGGCAGTGATCTGCATGTTACGACCAATTCACCTCCGCAAATCCGGGTGCATGGCGCGCTGCACGCCATGGATCTGCCGCCGCTGACCCCGGCGGAGAGCAAGCAACTGGTTTACGGCGTCATGACGGATGCGCAGAAGCACCGCTTCGAGGAAGACCTGGAACTGGATTTTTCCTTCGGTCTCAAGGGACTGGCGCGGTTCCGGGCCAACTGCTTCAACCAGCGCGGCGCGGTGGCCGGGGTGTTCCGCGTGATCCCCTGGGAGATCAGGAGCTTCGAGGATCTCCGCCTGCCGCCGGTCGTGGGCAGGCTCTGCGAGCGCCCGCGGGGGTTGATCCTGATCACCGGGCCGACCGGATCGGGAAAGACGACAACCCTGGCGGCCATGATCGACAAGATCAACCGCGATCGCCACGAGCACATCCTGACCATCGAAGACCCGATCGAGTTCGTGCATCCCCACAAGAACTGCCTGGTCAACCAGCGTGAAGTGCATTCCGATACCAAGGGTTTTCATCAGGCCCTGCGGGCCGCGCTGCGCGAAGACCCCGACGTGGTGCTGGTGGGCGAGATGCGAGATTTGGAGACCATCGAGTCGGCTCTCCGCATCGCCGAGACCGGCCACCTGACGCTGGGCACGTTGCACACCAATTCAGCGTCTTCCACCATCAATCGCGTGATCGATGTTTTCCCCTCGCATCAGCAGCCGCAGATCCGAGCGCAGCTCTCGCTGGTGCTGGAGGGAATTCTCTGCCAGTCGCTGCTGCCGCAGGTGGGCGGGATGGGGCGCGTTATGGCGATGGAGATTCTTATTCCCAACGCCGCCATCCGCAACCTGATCCGCGAGGACAAGATTCACCAGATTTACTCTTCCATGCAGTCCGGGCAGGACAAGTTCGGGATGCAGACGTTCAATCAGTCTTTGGCGACCCTCTATTTCCAGAAACAAATTTCGCTTGACGCGGCCATGCAGCGTTCATCGCTGCCCGATGAGCTGCGCGACATTGTGCAACGCGGTACGGCTGCTGCCGCCAAGGGCGCGTCGGCGGCAGGCGCCGCACGGCGGTAAAGCGGTGTGAGATTCGAGTGAGGAGGAGACGATGCCAGTTTTTACATTTCAGGGCACCAACGCGGCGGGAAAAGCAGTGCGCAACGACCGGGCGGCGGAGAACAAGCAGGTGCTGCGCGCCGCCCTCGGCAAAGAGGGCATTAAGGTCGATAAGATCAGCGAAAAGGAAGGCCGCAAACTCTTTGCTTTCGGCGGCGGCAAGGTCAAGACGACCGAGTTGGCCGTCTTCTTCCGCCAGTTTTCCGTCATGATCGACGCCGGCCTGCCGCTGGTGCAATGCCTCGAGATTCTCGGCGCCAATCAGGAGAATTCGACCATGCGGAAGTGTCTGGGGGGCGTACGCACCTCCGTAGAGGGCGGCTCAACGCTTGCCAATGCCATGCGCGGTTATCCCAAGATCTTCGATGACCTGACGACCAACATGGTCGAAGCAGGCGAAACCGGCGGTATCCTCGATGCCATTCTGCAGCGCCTGGCGGTTTATGTGGAAAAAAATGTCAGGCTGCGCCAAGCCGTCAAGTCCGCTCTCATTTATCCCGTCTCGGTCATCACCATCGCGGTGCTGGTGGTCGGGGCGCTGCTCAAGTTCGTGGTTCCGATCTTCGCCAACATGTTCGTCGGATTGGGCGTGCCGCTGCCGGCCTCGACCAAGTTGGTAATCGACCTCAGCCACTTCATCGGGAACTTCTGGTGGGTAATCATAGGCGGCTCCGTCGGCTTTTTCGTCATCCTGTCTCAGGTGCGCAAAATGCCCGAAGGGCGCCTGATCACCGACCGTATCATGCTGAAGGCTCCGGTCTTCGGACCGCTGCTGCTGAAGATCGCGGTGGCGCGCTTCACCCGCACGCTGGGAACGCTGATTACTTCCGGCGTGCCGATCCTGGAGGGCCTGGACGTCACCGCCCGCACCTCGGGCAACGCGGTTATCCAGAACTCGCTGATGAACGTGCGCAGGTCGATTGAGCAAGGCCGGACCATTGTCGATCCGCTGCGCGAGAGCAAAATTTTCCCCAACATGGTGACCCAGATGATCGGCGTCGGCGAGGCCACCGGCGCCATGGATTCGATGTTGCAGAAGATCGCCGACTTCTACGAGGACGAGGTCGATACCGCGACCAAGAACCTGCTCACGTTGCTGGAACCGCTGTTGATCGGGTTCCTTGGGGTGAGCGTTGGCGGAATTGTCATTTCGCTTTACATGCCGCTGTTCTCGATGATCAGCAAGCTGGCCGGTTAGCGGAACGGAACGGTGCAGAGGACAGGCAAAAGTTTCAGCGAATGGACGTGGCTTGACTGGCTGGTCAAGGTTCGCATCATCGTCATCACCTTCGTCCTGGCGATTGAACTGGCGATCACGAACCTGACCATAACCAATGTCAACCGGGCTGTGTTCATCACCGTAATTCTGCTCTGGTATGCGATTTCCGTACTGCACATTCTGCTGGTGACGCTGTGGAGGGATTGGCGAACCCAGGCCAAGATCCAGATTCTTGCCGACCTGGGTTTCACGACGGCGGTGGTGTACGTCACCGGCGGCATCGACACTTCGTTCAACTTCATCTATCCGCTGATCATTATCGTCGCCAGCGTGCTGCTTTCGCAGTGGTGGGCTTACCTGACGGCCGCGCTGAGTTTCATTCTGCTGGGCACCACGCTGGAACTGGTGCACTTCGAGTTCCTGCCGTCCTACGCGATGACGCGCTCGGATCTGCGTTCTCTGCAGGCGGTTATTTTCATCAACCTGTTTGCCTTCATTACCGTCGCCTATCTGGCCGGCAAACTGAGCAACCGGCTGCGCCAGGTCGGGAGCGAGCTGCAATCCAAGAGCGGAGCGCTCGAAAACCTTCAGGCGCTGCACGAAAACATCGTCAATTCGATTTCAGACGGGCTGATTACGACCGATCTCGACGGCACGATCAAACTGGTCAACCGCTCCGGCCGCGATTTGCTGGAATTCGAAGACGACGGGGCCGACAAGCGCCTGGTGCAGGACCTGTTTTTAGACCGCTTGCCTGCCACCGAAAAGCGGGCCGGCACCACGAGGTGCGCACGGTCACACCTTCGGGAATCGAGCGCACCTTCGAGCTCTCGGTATCGCCGCTGGTGGTGGAGGGAAGCGTGATCGGCTACATCTACATGTTCGACGATCTGACCACGCTCAAGCGTCTGGAGCGCGAGGTGCGCCTGCGCGACCGCCTCGCCGCCGTCGGCCGGCTGGCGGCGGGAATCGCGCACGAGATTCGCAACCCGTTGTCGTCCATCGCCGGTTCGGTCAAGTTGCTGGACTCGCTGGCCGCGCTGAATGACGATCAGCGCGCGCTGGTCGACATCGTGACCCGCGAGTCGGACCGCCTGAGTTCGATCATCGGCGACTTCCTGACGTATTCGCGGGAAAAAAAATACCAGATGCGAACGGTCGATCTGGTGATGCTGCTCGATGACACGCTTACCTTGCTCGAGCACCTGCCCGGTCGCCAGATCCAGATCCAGCGCAAGTTCGCCGTCGAGCACGCTTACACCATGGGCGACGCCGACAAATTAAAGCAGGTGTTCTGGAACATTTGCAGCAACGGATTGCGGGCGATTCAGCAGAAATCAAAGGGGGATTCTTCCGCTGGCCTGCTGACCGTCGAGCTGAGCGCGAGCGAACGGAACTGGACTTTGAGCTTCGGCGATAACGGACCGGGAATTCCGGCGCAGCAGATGGAGAGCATGTTTGAGCCGTTTCAGTCGAATTTCGAGGGCGGGACGGGGCTCGGCCTGGCTCTGGTGTACCAGATTCTGCAGGCGCATCAGGCCAAGATTTTGGTGCGTTCCGAACTGGGCGCCGGGGCGGAGTTCGTGCTGAGCTTTCTGCGGGCCGAGGCACCCGCGGCGGAGGCGATCGAGGCCATGATTGAGGCGGCGAAGGGCTGAAAGGGATCGGGAAAGGACGTATGGGCAACATACTCGTTTGCGACGATGAACGCTCCATCTGCACGATGCTGGAGATCGCCCTGCGGCACGATGGCCATCGCGTCGAGACCGTGACCAGCGGCGAACAGGCCAACCACAAACTCGATAGCGCGATCTACGACGTGGTCGTGACCGACGTGCGCATGCCGGGCATCAGCGGGATGGAGGTGCTTCGCCACGTCCGCCGGGTTTCGCCCGATACCCGGGTGATCGTGATCACCGCGGTGGACGATAACGAAACCTCGATCCAGGCGCAGAACGCCGGGGCCTTATACGTCCGCAAACTGGGCGCCAATCTTCCCACCGATGTGCGGGCAGCCGTACAGTCGGCGATGGAGAACCAGTCGCTGCGCCAGCAGAACGCCATTCTCAAACGCGATGCGGCGGCGCACAATTCGCTCGATCACATCGTTGGCGAAAGCCCGGTGATGACGGACCTCAAGCGTCTGATCCGCACCGTGGCCACCACCACCAGCACCGTCATCGTGACTGGCGAGAGCGGCACCGGAAAAGAACTGGTCGCCAGGGCGATCCACAACTGTTCGCCACGCAACGCCGAGCCGTTCGTTTCCATCAATTGCGGCGCTTTTCCGGAGACGCTGCTGGAGAGCGAGTTGTTCGGCTACGTCAAGGGCGCTTTCACCGGCGCCAACCAGAATAAGCGCGGATTGTTCGAGCTGGCGAACGGCGGCACGATTTTCCTCGACGAAATCAGCGAGACGTCACTCACCATGCAGGTGAAGCTGCTGCGGGTGCTGCAGGAGCGCGTGGTCCGCCCGCTCGGCGGCGGCAACGAAACCCCGATCGATGTCCGGGTGATTTCCGCCACCAACAAGGATCTCGACGCGCTCGTCGGCGAAGGGCTGTTTCGTGAAGACCTTTACTACCGCTTGCGCGTGATCCCCATCGATGTGCCGCCGCTTGCGCGAACGCGGCGCCGACATCGAACTGCTGGCCAATTTCTTCCTGAAAAAATTTGCCGGCCAGATGAGCAAGCGCCTACGCACCATCTCCCCCGAATCGCTCGACCTGCTGCGCGGATACGATTGGCCCGGCAACGTGCGCGTGCTGGAGAACACGATCGAGCGCGCGGTGGCGATGACGGCGGATGGCGATCCGCTCAAGGTGGAGTTGCCCAACGAGCGCAGCAAGGCCCGCGCCGCCGCTGCCTCGGCCTCCAACGGAGGCGCTCCCGGAGTGGCCCTGCCGGCCGACGGGCTGGACATGGAACGATACATCGCCGACGTCGAGCGCTCGCTTTTGCAATCGGCGCTGCGCCGCTCGCAGGGCGTGCAGACGCGCGCCGCAGAAATGCTTAAGCTGAGCTACCGCAGCTTCCGCCACATGATGAAGAAGTACGACCTGTGATGGCTGGCGCGAGGCGGAATCAGAGCCAGCCTGAGCGGTAGACGACCCACCAGCTTACGATCAACGATAGAAACACCTCCACGACTCCCCAAACAAAGGGCAGGAAATAACCTCCACAGCTCAGAACCGTGAACAGCAGCCAGAAAATCTTGCGATCCGTAGAGCCCATCGTCGCCTGCCGGTGATCCATCGCGGAAGCCTGGTTTGTGCCATTCCGGATGGCACCGGTATTATGAACTTAATCCGTCTGGAATAGCTATGTGGTACGTTCTGCGATTTCTCTGGAACGCAACTCGCGGCCATCATCTGGCGCCTTGGCGGAGCCCTTACCTGCGCTGGCGTCTGGAAACCTATACGGGAATCAGGATGAACCGCATCGGCTTTATCGAATTCTGGGGCTTCACCTGGCGCGAAAGGCTGCAGATTCTGCGCTTTCTCCGCTGGACCAGCAAGATGCGAAAGTACGCCCGCGTCAAACCGCGGAATCCGTAAAGCGGCCCGGCTTGTAAAATTTGTAAAAAAATCCTTGCTTGCGATTTTCAGGCGCAGCTTTTCTGCCGCGACCGGGTTGGAAATGGGAGGATATTTCCGTCCGGCCCAATAGCGCACTCCCGGGCTGGAGATGAATTGCCGGGGTTGCGACAGGTGCGGCTTTAGTTGCTAACATTGAAGAACAGAGGTTCAGATCGGGGCACACGGAAGCGAGGAATATGAAAATCAATCATCGGAGCCGCAGTCAGGCGTTCATGGTTCTGCTCGCGGGACTGGTTCTCTCGTCATTGCTGGTGCCGGTGCGGGCGGCGGCGGCCTTGGGCGGCGATGTGACATCGGTCGAGGCCGACCGGCAGCAGATGAAGGCCCAGCGCGTGGTGCAGGCGAAGCAGAATTATTCGGTATACGAAATCACGACTCCCTACGGCACGGTAGTGCGGGAATACGTTTCGCCCGACGGCAAGGTGTTCGGCGTGGCGTGGCGGGGACCGTTCCTGCCGAGTTTCCCGCAGATTCTGGGCGATAGCTTCGCCGAGTTCGCGCAGGCAGCTCAAGATATCAGGAGCGCACAGCCCCGACGCTCGCGCAACGCTCCGCTGCTGGTGGCGCAGCCGGATTTGGTGGTGCATTCCGCGGGCCACACGCGCGCCTATGTCGGGCACGCTTACGTCCCGGGAATGATTCCAGCCGGCGTTGACGCCAAGGAAATAAGGTGAGGGGGTGAACATGCGAAAATTTTTGCTGATTGGCGTGACTTCAGGGTTGCTGTTTGCGGTGGCTTGCGGCGGCGGAAGCAGCAGCAGCACCACCACCTCAAGTAAGGCTGCGGTTGCGGAATGCATTCAGTTCCTGGATAACAGCTATCTCTGGGGCAGCGTGAGGTTGGCCGATGTAAGAATGGGCGGCACCGCTCTGGGCGGCACCGCCGTCAATGTAGCGCCGCTGGCGGTTGATGCGGGTCCGGCTCCCTCTAATCCCCAGACAAACGTGGCATTCACCACGGTTGAGGTTTGTGCTCCGGGGACTACGAATTGCGTGACCATTGATGACGTCGCGGTTGACACCGGCTCGACCGGTTTGAGGATTCCGGCGTCGCTGCTCTCATCACTCAATTTGCCAAGCGTTTACTCGAACTCGACCCCGTCCCCTACGGGCGGAACAAGCAACGGCAGCGAATTGGCAAGTTCGGTGCCAATATTGGTCATTGGTGACACTTCCTTACCTTCGGTGCCGAGCACCTGCTCAACGATCACCGGTTCGTCGACAGCTGGAACCGAGGAAGATACGGTTGCAACTCTGGGCGCGAATGGCCTGATCGGAGTCGGCAATTATCAGTACGATTGCGATGCGCCCGGGTCGCCATTCAACGTCAACGATCCTGGGGCCGGCACTTACGGGATCGGGTCCAGCAACGCCTGCTCCCCGAGCAGCGGCAACAGCACTCCGCCTCCGGCAACGTATTACACATGTTCAAGCTCTAGTTGCAGCCCTGCCTTGGTGTCCGGCCCTCTACAGGTCCGAAACCCTGTATCGCTGTTCGCGGACAACAATGGCGTGATCCTTCAGTTGCAGTCCGTTCCTACCGGTGTTGGAGCGCTGAACGCTTCCGGCACGTTGGTATTTGGCATTGGAACGCAGAATGGGGCGCTAGATAACAACGGGCTTGGCAGCGCGACGGTGTTGCCGATTGATACCACCTATGTCGACAACGCCTGGCTGGGAATTACAACAAAATTCAATAACGCGTATTACCCCCCTCTTGGAACCTATACTGCGACAGGGTACACCGGCGTCGGCAGCTTTTTCGACAGCGGCTCGAATGGTATCTACTTCCTGGACACACCGACTTCGGGAGTAGCGGATTGCAGCAGCACCAGCAGCGCCGGCGATTATTTTTACTGCCCCACGACATCCCCTGATAGTCTTACGGCGACCAACCAAGTAGTATCAAATGGCGCTGCAAATGGCGCTACGGCAGCCGCCCCATTTACTATAAGTAACGCCAGCACGCTGTTCAATACCAGCCCGACTTACGCCGCTTTCAGCGATCTGGGCGGCCCTAACACGCCAGGAACAAAACTCAGCTCCTCTGACGAGGCGGCTGATGAGTATTTCGATTGGGGTCTGCCCTTCTTCTACGGCAAGAGTGTTTACACGGCAATTTGGGGTGTGACTCCGCCAAGCGGGGTTCCAGCGGGTCCGTTCTGGGCTTACTGAGCACTGCGGGTTTTTCGGTAAAGGCGAAGGCCCGGTCTCTGCCCCAACAGGCGAAAGCGCGCGCGTTGGGGACCTTTGCGACCGGGCCTTTACTTTTGCTTCCGATGTAGTCTGGATTATTTCAGGCCATTGCCATGGCCGTTGCCGTTTCCATTCCCGTTGCCGTTTCCATTACCGTGGCCGTTGCCGTTCGCTTTGGAGTTGACGAAGGTGAAGCGCTCCAACTGCTTTTCGAACGGGATGGAGAACTGTTTCTCGATCTTCTCGCGGTAGGTGGGGCCGGAGTTGTAGGTGCAGAAGGGATAGAGTTTGCCGTCGGGCGCGGCGTAGTGAATGACGCAGCGTTTGACGCGCTCGATGTCGTAGTTGTAGTTGTCCATGAAGTGCATGCCGGCCACCAGCAGGGTACGGTAAGTAAAGGTTCCGTCCATGCCGTCGCGGCCGAGCTTTTTGTTGGTCATGCCCTGCAAGGTATCGAGGAAGCGCTGGAAGGTCAGGCCGGGAGGCGCAAGCTCCTGCTTGAAGTGCTTCTGGAGCTGGTTCCAGGCCTTGATTCCGTGGTAGTACTTGGCGATGGTTTTGCCCATTTTGCGCGAGTACTCGTCCATATCCTGCAGCATGGAAGGAATATCGACGAACTTGGTCACCGGCACGGCCTTGCGGCTGCGCTCGTCGACGAACAGGTAATTGCCAAGCGAGCAATGAGCGTGCGAGGAGACGGTGGGCACGCCTGTGCCACGCAGCGCCGCCAGCAGTTTCGAGAACGGGGTGACGCAGGAGAGCGGGAACCAATCGTCGTACTTGTCGAAGATGCCGGTCTGATCGGCTAGAGAGAAGGCCAGATCGGTGAGGGTGAAGCGCTTCTGCTCGAGTTCGCGGCGCGAGATGCGTCCGGTGAAGGCCACCGGCTGGAAGCTGATGCCGCTCATGGTGTCGATATTCTCGATGGCCACGCGCACAATGTCGCCGACCTGGTGGTCGTTGACGCCTTTGATGATGGTGGGGACGAAGACGATCTTGATGCCGGTGCGGCGGCAACTCTCGATGATCTGCATCTTCTTTTCGACCAGAGCTTCGCCGCGGGTCTTGAGGTAAACGTCATCGGTGACGCCGTCGAACTGCAAGTAGATGGTCGCCAGCCCGGCTTCACGGCAGCGCTCTGCGAACTCAAGGTTATTGAGCAACAGGCCGTTGGTGGCTGCCTGGACGTGGGTGAACCCCATCTCGCGCGCCATGGCGAGGATTTCGATGAAGTTGGGGTGCAGGGTGGGCTCGCCGCCGGAGAACTGGACGACGCGAGTATCGACCGGGCGCACATCGCGCAGGGCCTTCAACATGGTGCGCACCTGGCTGACATCAGGCTCGTAGAGATAGCCGGCCGCATTGGCGTTGGCGAAGCAGACCGGGCACGTCAGGTTGCAACGGTTGGTCAAATCGACATTGGCGAGCGCGGTGTGCGAGGTGTGCAGCGAGCACATGCCGCAGTCGTCCGGGCAAACCGTTTCGGCGCCCTTGTTGCTGGCGGGATTGGCGATGCCGCGGTTGTCGCCGAATTCCCACTCTTCCATCTTGAGGTAAAGATTCACGTCCGAGTAGACGCAGTCGCGAAACTCACCGTGCTCGAGACAGGTCTTTTCCATGATGACCTTGCCGTTGTCTTCGAAAAGACGGGCGTCAATGACGGTCTTGCACTCGGGACAGAGCGATTGCGTAACCCTGGGCAGTCCCTTCCGCGGCCTCTCGATGGGCGCACCGGTAAAGGTCGTCTCGGGCTGAATGATTTTGAAATTGGATCGCTTTGCCACTGGGGGGATTAAGGTGGTGCTCACCGGCGTCTCCTTAGAATTCACGGTCATAGCACGGTGCCCGACGACAAGATAGACTTCGGCATGTGCTTTGACCTGGCTCTATTGTCAATTTTTTGTGTGACTTAGCGCTGTGCTCACACTCACTTGTGACGGTGATGCACGCTTGCAGCGAGCGGACGGGAGAAGCCGCGAATGGAGCAATCGGGCGGTCAAACGGCGATGCCCCGAAAGGCCGAGTACGGGGGGTATCCAGAGGAGCAACTGTAACCCGCGCGCTCTGCCGTTTGCCACGGCCTGTAAATGCACCGTGCCGGTATCCAGAGGAGCAACTGTAACCCAGGACAGGCTAACCCGGAGGCCAAGTGAGATCGCGTCCGCCCAGCAGGTGCAGGTGGAGGTGAAAGACGGACTGCCCCGCTCTCGGTCCGACGTTAAAGACCGTGCGATAGCCGTCCTCGATGCCGCGCTCGCGGGCGATTTTCGCCGCCACCAGGTTGCTGTAGCCGATGATCTCAGCATCTTGCGGCTGGGCGTGTTTCAGATCGACGATGTGCGCTTTGGGAATGATGAGCACATGGGTCGGCGCCCCCGGCTTGATGTCCTCGAAGGCATAAACGCGGTCGTCTTCGTAGACTTTTCTGGAAGGAATCTTTCCGGCAATAATGTCGCAGAAGAGGCAATTAGGCATGGTTGTCTTCCGGCAGCCCCGTGTCGCTCGTTGGCATCAGGGCAAAAGTTGCGAATCCATGATACGCCTTGACGATTCGGCTTGACGATACGGCTTGACGTCGCCTAATCCAGGCGCACCAAAAAAACTCCGCCTTGCTCGACTTTGAGCTTGCTCACCAGTTCCTGGGCACGGCCCTTGTCGTCGTCTTTCACCCGCACGCGCACCCAGTAGCCGGTCGGACTCGCGAACTCGACGACACGGGATGGGCGGAACTGCTCTGTCACCCTCTGCTTGAGGTCCAGGGCGTCCGCTTGTCTGCGCAGGGCTCCAATTTGCACGCACCAGCGCCCACCGATATCGATCGGCACCGGAGCCTGCACTACCTCAAGCTTCACCCTGGCGATGCCGGGGCGCCAGACATCGAGCGCCTTGGCGGCGGCCACGGAAAGATCGATGATCCGGCCCGGCATGAACGGCCCGCGGTCGTTGATGCGAACAATCGTCTCTTTATGCGAACTCAGGTTCGTAACCCGAACCAGGGTATTGAGCGGAAGCGTGCAATGGGCCGCGGTTAGCGCGGTCTGTTCGTAAGGCTCGCCGCTGGCGGTTTTTCTCCCGGGAGGCTGAGGCACGTACCAGCTTGCAATTCCCCATTGGGTCCATAGCGCGCCGGCGGGCGGCGGCTTGCGTTCGGCAGGGGCCGGAGGTCTGCTCTCGACGGCGGGCGGCGGCGAACTTATCGGCGGCGGCGGCGGAAGCTTAGCCTCCTTCGGCTTTTTGCCGCATCCGACGAAAAAAAATACCAGGATCAAGCCCAGACTGGCAAGAGCTTTTCGAGAGGGTTTCCACCTTCCGTAAAAGCTCGATTTGCCGCGACCTTGGGACATAAGCAACTCGCTTCGCAACCGCCTGTATGGCAAAACTCAATTCCACCGGCAGGCGTGCAGTTCGCTTGCAGGGGTGGATTCATTATCCGAAGTAGGCCCAAGTGGGTCAATGAGTTGGCACCTTACTTGCTACCTAGTTCGGTACGCGGGGCGAAACCTTAGTAATGGGTTGCTTTCAATTGGCGGTTCAGGCCAGAAACTTAAACCATAACATGAAGAAACCATGCGCCTTGATTTCGATTCATAGTACCTAGAAGATTTTGCACGCTGCGGGAAATTTGCCCGCAGACAGACGATTGACGGGGCGGGTGGGGTGAAGATTCGCAGGACAGTTCGGTTAGTGGGGCTATTGTTGCTGTTTGGTAGCTGCTGCTTCGCCCAGGACGGGAACACCGTCCAGCCACCCGGCCCGGGCCTGTCATTTCAGGGTTCTGCTTCGTCGAAACGGCAGGGTTTGCCGCCCGCATCCTTGCTGCCGGATGCTCCTCTCCCGCAACCGGTCACCGGCGCCGACAAGTTCCAGGCGTTCGTGGATGAGGCGAGATCGCCATTGGTCTTCGGTGCGGCAGGCGTAAATGCGCTGGCCCTGCGCGAGGCTCAGGAACACGCCGCTCCCGGAATGCAATCGAGCCTGGCGACGCTCTACGAGGCGTCGGTTGTGCAGAAAGAATCCAGCGCCTTTTTGGGCAAGTTCCTGTACCCTTCGCTGCTGAGACAAGATCCGCGTTACTACCTCTCCTCCAGCCATAACGTCATAGAGCAAACAATTTACGCCGCATCGCGCCTTTTGATTACCCGCAACGATGCGGGCAAGGCGACGCTGAACACGTCGTATCTGCTGGGAGTGCTGAGTTCGGCTGCCGTGGCAACGGCTTACCGGCCTTCCTGGGCGCGCACCAACTCGGCTATATTTGCCGATTTCGGTTCCACCATCGGCAGCGACGCCGGGATGAACGTCTTGCGCGAATTCTGGCCCGCCATTCACCAAAAGCTTCAGGGGCACACCCCTAGATTCGTGCAGAAAATCGAGAAGGCTTCCGACCGCCTGACCAGCGGCCACGCAATTTCCAGTTCCACGCAAACTCATTGACGAAGACTGATCACGGCGCGCAGCGACCGGTTCCAGGTGTTTGCTGTTCCAGCGTGGAAAAGCCCTACAGGCGCTCACCCGGCCTATCGCCAGAGGTTGGCAAAATACTTCTCTACATTTTCCGCCGCGCCGATCATCAGCCGCCTGAAGGTCTGTGAGGCGGGATAGACGGTCGTGCCGCTCGGCAGCCGCAGGCCTATCGTCTGCTGTCCGTCCACGCTCACCAGCCGCCACTCTCCGCCAAGCCTTCGGCGCAGGACTTCGCCCACGTAAATTCCGTAGATCAGCGCAATGTGTGCGATCTGCTCGGGAGCAGGCGCCTTTTTCAGCAGCTTCTGCCACCGGCCGCGCGGAATGGACTCGCTCAGACGCCCCAGGATAAGTTCCACGTCGGCGACGCTGCGCTCGGTGAAATCGAGCTTGGCGGAGTAGAGGCGCTGGGCGTGGTCCAGCGCCGCCGCCAAAAAATTCTCGATGTCGGCGCTTAATTTGCGGGCATCGTCGTCTGCCATAGAGAACGGAAGTGTACAACGTAATTCCGTAAGAGAATAGTTTGCTATTTTCCGGCAGCTTCTTTCAAGCCTTCTGCGCACCGCCGCCAAACGAGCGGAGCAGGTTCCCGAGGAGGTGCTGGGCGACTAGCGATAGAGGCTAGTAGCCTCGGAAGACAAGGTAAGAACCGGCCACAGCGCCGAGGAACCCGAACCCCATCAGGAACAGGAGTCCCGCCGTATAGGTGCCCGTCAGCGCGATCAGGAATCCGACGATGATCGGCGACAGCGAACCGATCAGGTTGGAGGAACCGTTCTGCAGGCCGGCAGCCTGACCGATCATGTTGGCCGGGGTGAAGGTTTGCAGCAGTGTCCAAGCCATCGGCACCGAAACGCCCTTAAAGAAAAATGCCACGGCGATCAGGCACGCTCCCAGGTTGTTGTTGTGAACCAGCGCCCCCGCACCTATAAACGCCGCGCATCCCGCCAGTCCTATGCAGTTCAGAAGGCCGGCTTTCTTTACCCGGTCGGCGACTATACCGGCGGCGATCAAACCGAGAAGGCCGACGAAAAAAGGCAAGGATGAGAAGAATCCCATCTTCGCCCAGGAGAAGCCGCGAGCCACTTTCAGATACTGCGGAAGCCACGACATCATTCCCCACCACATGCTCACCGACGCCCAATACGATAAGGTGCAACAGATGAAATCGGGAGTCTTGATCAGGGTGATGTAATTCTTGAACGCCGAGCCTGCCTGAATTCCTTTGTCTTTGGCTGCGACTGCCTGTCCCTTGAGAATGTGATCGAGTTCCGCTTGGTTGACGCCGCGATGCTGCTCCGGGCGATCGGTGGTGAGATACCAGATGCACGGCGTTACGACGATGCCGAGCACGGCGCACAACCAAAACGTGGCACGCCATCCGTAGGCCGCGACAATGGCGGCGAACAAGGGCATGGCGATGCCGGCCCTATCATCTGCCCGAAAACCCAGGTGGAGTTGGCCCGGGCTCTTTCCTGCAGAGGGAACCAATTTTTTACGTAGGAAATCTGCATCGGGTAGTGCATGGCTTCGCCGGCCCCCAAGATGAAGCGCGAAGTGTAAAGCACACTCACCGATCTGGCCAGCGCGCCCATGGCGCACGGAATTGTCCAGCCCATCAGGGCGATGGTCATGGCCTTACGCGGTCCCAGCCGGTCTCCCACGGGACCAAGCAGGATATTGCCCAAGCCGTACGCCATCAGGAAGAAGCTCATTAGCAATCCCTGGCCCACAGGGTTGTTCTTCAACCCCATTTCTTCGAGGAAACGGGGCGAGGCAATCACCACGGAGACGTTCACCCGATCCAGATAGGCGACCAGAAGGGTGAACATCAGAAGAGCCGCCAGCCAAGCCCTGACTTTGGATGGGGCTTCAACTCCGGCGGCAACCGGCATGGTCGGTTTGGTTTCGACCTTAGGCGTTTGGGCTTGCATTTCGTTTCTCCCGACGTACGGTTCAACAACCCGTCCCGGCAATCGCGTTCGAGCCGCAGCGGAGCAATACCACTGCCTCGCGCCGCCTAAAACAATCTCACCGGCATTTTCGACAGGCATTATGAATTAGCGCGGTGGCGGAAGCAAGCTGTATTCCATGGCGATCAGCAACCGCGGAACCGCGTTCCCGCTCCGCGCTTCCGAGCTTGCCGGCAAGAGCCCGGCAGCAAAAAGCCGCCACGTCATTGGCCAGTTTTCTCTTACCAGCGTGCTAAACGGCTTTTCGCAAGGCTGGATCACCAGGAGCACGGGACGCACCGACGTCAACTCTGTAGAAATGGCCGCCAGCTTTCGATGCGCGGATTCAGCCCTAAGCGCAAGGTTGCGCCGGAAGCCGAATTAGCTCCACTGCACGTCGTCCTTCCATCTTAGATCTCGATTTCACGATACAGATATCGATGCGGCTAGCAAATGAGGCGTTCATCCTATTACAAAACCCTCCGTGCGCGGTATCATTGCACCACTCAAAGCGGGAAATTCCTTTTGTAGGGAGAAGACTATGCCCGTGTTTCTTGTCTCCAGAGGCTCATACTCTGGAGGGCGGCTCATTGCGGACTGTTTGTCGCGGCAAGGGTTAACCTGTCTGACACGCGAGGACCTGCTCGATGCGGTAAACGTCAATGGCGAAATCGCCAATCGGGTTGTCGCCGGCATTTCCCGGGCAATGCAGAACTACGCGGCGTTCAGCGCCGCGCGCAAGCCATACAAAATCCTGATGCGGCTGGCCCTGCTTGAGCACGTGCGCAGAGGAAACATCGCTTATTTTGGCTACTCCGGCCATCTATTGCTTTCCCCGGTTCCTTCGCACATCATTCGGGCGCGCGTCATCGCGCCTCTGGAACTCCGCGTCGCCCACCTGATGGCCGACGACAAGTTCACCGCCCAGGATGCCCGCGAGCACATTCGTCAAGTGGACGAGGAGCGCAGCCGCTGGGCGCGTTTCGTCTACGGCAAGAACCTTTGCGATCCGCTGCAGTTCGACCTGTGTGTCAACCTCGGCCGGGTCTCGCATTGCTCCGCCTGCGCGCTTTTCCTGCGGCTGGGCGAGCAGAACGAATTTCAGCCTACGGCGGAGTCTCTGAGCGAGTTGGAGAACACCTATCTTTCCACAAAGGTTCTGGCGGCACTCATCACCAATCCCAGAACCGCCAGCCTGGAGATCGGAGCGACGGCCCAGGATGGCCAAATCGATCTACGAGGCCCATACCTTGAGCCCGAAGACTCGTCCGCTGTTTTGGAGGTTGCGAACGCCGTTCCAGGGGTCCGGGAGGTTGGCTACACGGAAGGCTATTTGACGGATTTCGAGTTGGAGCTTAAGCAGCAGGAGGCGAGCTAATGAGTCAGGCGCAGCTACCTACGACCAACCCCGGTGCAATCTTTGAGGAAATCAAAGAATCGATTGAGAAGGCTGTCCGTTGCGAGGAACAACAGGTTCAGCTTATCGCCGAACAGAACGAACTTGCCAAGCAGCGCACCGAAACCACCTCGAACTTGCTGCAGTACTCCACGGTCACGGCTAAGTTCACGGAAGACCAAACCGCGATGGCGAGAGAAAGAACTTCGCTGACACGGGCGCAAACGCGGCTCTCGACGCGCAGCACCGAACTCGCCGACATCCGTACCGATTTGTCGCACCAGCGTACTTCCCTGGCAGAGCAACGAACCGAGGTCGCGCTATTCCGCACGGAATTGGCCAGGGAACGAACGAGTCTGGCTGTCAACCGGACGAGGTTGGCCCATCAGCGAAACTCGATGGCGGTCGAACGCACCGCCCTATCGCGCGGCAGAACCGAACTCGCCAAGCTGCGGAATGAACTGTCTGAAACCCGCACGCGTTGGGCGGTGACTCGCACCCGACTCTCTCTGCAGAGAACGCATCTGGCCCGCGCCCGGACGTCTCTGGCACTGATCCGTACCGGACTCGCGACCCTGGTGACGGGGTTGGCGCTGCTCCGTTATTTCAGCTTTTCCGCGTGGAGCATCTTGGACATTGCCATGGCTGTCTTTGGCCTTGGAATGATTGTTTACGGTGGAGTTAGCTACAGAACATCCGCGCGCTCCGACAGGCATTGTCAGGAAATCCTGTCCCGCGACCAGGAATTTATGGGGCTTGTCTGACGATCCTGAGGAGAATCTAACGCCGCCGGCGTCGAGAAAGATCTGATACTTCGCGACGGAATACGCGCGGCGATAACGGCATGCTTGCCGTACTGGTTTTCATGCTGGTGTATTACTGCGCCGCCGGCTCCCGTTTACGGTGGCGATAGCATCACTGCGGACGTGAATATTCCTGCACCTAAAGCCCATTGAGTTTCAGGATGAGCTGCTGCATAAAGCCCAGAAATCCCAGCAAGGTTCAATATCAAGGCTACACCGCCCCTGCGCTATTGCGTGCGATTATCTTCCCCAATTCGCGGAAGCACAACGGGGCGAAGAAGAACGGCTTTATCCGCACCGACAACTATCGCGCGCGGGTGCTGAAGAAGCTGGGCGAAAAGCTGGGGTTGGCGAGCTGAATCGCCAGGTGTTGCGGCGCACGATGGCGACGCTGGCCTTGACCAAGGGCGGCATCAAAGATGGGCAAGGCGTTTTAGGGCACGGCAAGGCAGACACTATCGTCAACGTCTACATGCAGCCGATCGAGGCAGGCGTCAAGCAGACGCTCGATGCCATCTACTCGGAGCTGACGGCGAAACCGGAGTTGACGGCCGGAGCGTGAAATTTCGCGACAAATTTGATACGTTCCGATCCAGTGGGATTTTAGACCATTTTCAGTAAACATGTAGACCGAGTAATTGGGGTAAGCTGCGGGTGGCGATTGTCCGCTCCACCCGATGCCACGAGCGTACTCGAACGATTTGCGGCGGAAGTTCTTTCAGGCCTACGACGCCGGGGATAGGAATCTGGCGGAAGTAGCGGAGCGATTTCGGGTCAGTGTGGGTTGGGCCAAGAAGATTTCCGCGCGGCGGAGGCGGACCGGGGAGGTGGAGGCTGCGGTCCGGCAGCGAGCTGGGCGGGTCAGCCAGGTGACGGCGGCGGTGCGGGACTGGATCCGGGAGCAGGTGCGGCAGCAACCCGATGTCAGCTTCGAGGAACTGCGACAACGGCTGGAGAGAGCACCGCGACTGCGTTTGAGCGTGGGCTGGCTGTGGGCGGTGGTGGTCCGGCAACTGGGGCTGCGGCTCAAAAAAAGTCGCTCCACGCCGCCGAGCAGGACAGCGAGGAGACGCAGCGGCGGCGGCAAGCGTGGTGGGCCGAGATCGGCGCGATCGAGATTGAGCGACTGGTCTTTCTGGACGAGAGCGGGGCCACCACCCAGATGACGCGCTCTTGGGGTCGCGCTCCGCGCGGCCAACGGGTGCGGGAAGCGACCCCGCAGAGTCACGGGCAAACGCTCACCATGTTTGCGGCACTGACCACCCGCGGCCTGCAGGCGCCGATGACCATCCCGGAGCCGACCGATGGCGACATCTTCCTGGCCTATGTGGAACAGGCGTTGTGTGCTCGGCTCCGGCCGGGCCAAGGAGTAATCTTGGACAACCTCTCCGCCCATAAAGTGGCCGGGGTACGCGAGTTGATCGAAGCGACCGGGGCGCGGCTGCTGTATCTGCCGCCCTACTCCCCGGACCTGAACCCGATTGAACCAGCCTGGTCGAAGGTGAAGCAGAGGCTGCGCTCGCTGAAGGCGCGCACGACCGAAGCTCTGGAAAGCGCGGTGGCCGAAGCGCTCAATGCGATCACGGCTGAAAACGCCATCGCCTGGTTCGCTCACTGCGGATACGGTCTACAGGCAATATGAAAATGCTCTAGTTTGTGAGTCGCTGAAGAAGCTGGCTTCGCATTCTTAATGGGTTTCTGCAGTTTATGGGGGATAGTCTGCACTCCCCTCGGTTCGGCGCGTACCCTCCGCGCCTATGATCCCCAGTTAGGCCCCCAAAATTTCCTTTGTGAACGCAGCACGCTGTCGATGGCAGCGCGCCTCTCGGCCAGCGTTGACGGGAAACCGCGCTGACAAAAAAATCAGCGCTTCTGTTCGAGCAAATCGGCTTTCGGGGTAGTGCTCGAATCTTGTACTTGCCTCTTTCTGTTTTCCTAGAAGTTGGATTTGTAGACCGGTCCCTGGGCCCGAAGTAGCGATGCACGATTTTCGCTTTTGCCGGGGTACTACATGAACGACCAACGCCCTTCCCCCCATTTAGTCTCGCGTCGGCCTTTGCCCTGGCCTCGTTTGTCCTCCCGAGCAGTCAAGCCCGCCCGAGGACGGAAATATCCACACAAACGTCTGTCAGGATAAAGGAGCCTTCATCGATGCTGCCCATCAATTTTCCAATAACGGTTCGCCGTCGTATTTCTCTAAGTGTCTTGTTCTGTCTTCTATGGCTGGGGCTCGCCCAGCAAGTGAGCGCCACTGGCCTGGGGTTCCACCGGCGTGTCCGTGAACCCGCAAACGATTAATTTTGGTTCGGTCGCGGTAAGAACCAAGAGCGCTAAGAAGAATCTATCTTTCACCGTTTCGGGTGCGGTCACGCTGGGCAACGTCTCGGTGGTAACCGAGGGTGCGCCGAATCTGGACTTCACGGTAGTACCCGGCGGGACTACTTGCGCCAGTGGGACCACCGGCAAGACATGCGTGGTGCAAGTGCAGTTCCTGCCGACGCTTCCCGGCCCACGGATGGGAGGGGTGGTGTTGAGCGATCTGCTTGGCAACACGTTGATCGCGGCTCCCCTTTACGGCCTCGGCACCGGGCCGGTGGTGGCGTTTGGTCCGGGCACGATGTCCACGGCGGTAGGCGGTACGATGGCTCTCAGCACCGTGGGTCTGAGCTACCCTAACGGCGTGGGGGTGGACGCTGCCGGCAATATCTACGCTGCTAGTTCCTACGTCAGCACAGTTTACAAAGTCACCCCGGCCGGCGTCGTCACCACTATTGCAGGCGGCAATGGGCAGGGTTACTTCGGGGACGGCGGTTTGGCTACAGCCGCGAAACTGTACTATCCGACGACCGTTCGACTGGACGGCCCCGGCAATATTTACATTACGGATTCGGGCAATAACGCCATCCGCATGATCAATCCAGCCGGGATCATCACGACGGTTGCCGGCTTGCCGCCCGGCGGTCAAATCTGTGCACAGGCCATAGATCAGTTCGGTGACGGCTGCCCCGCCACCCAAGCCACCTTGAATTTGGCTTCGGCCTGGGGCATTGGAGGCACGGCGACGGACGCGGCCGGCAATCTCTACATCCCGGATTCCGGCAACTTTACGGAAGGCGACAATAACGGCCGGATTCGCAAGGTGACGCCGAACGGGAACATCACGACGGTCGCCGGCAATGGCATCGCAGGCTACAGCGGCGACGGCGGCCCCGCGACCAGTGCGGAGATGTGGGGTCCGGTTGACATCGTGGTGGACGGCAGGGGCAACCTTTACATAGCGGACGATTACAATCACGCCATTCGCAAGGTAAGTGTCTCGAACGCGCCCTCGCTCACCTTTCCCAACACCACGTACGGCACTACGAGCGCGCCGCAGGACGTCGAAGTGCTGAACCTTGGCAATACCTCGCTGACGATCAGTCCGGCCAGCACGTCAACCAGCTTCCCTCTGGTCCGCTCAACTACGTCATCCGGTTCAATCCGCCAGACTCTTGCTCCAGCGGCAAACTACATCCTCGGCGTCGAGTTCACGCCGAAGACAACCGGCAGCATCAACGGCAGCGTCGTTCTCACCGATAACGCGCACCCAGCCACCCGAACCATTGCTTTGCAGGGCAACGGCACTCCGGCTACTCCCACGATTAGCTGGCAGACGCCGGCTGCCATCACCTACGGCACCGTGCTTAGCCACACCCAACTCAACGCAACCACGTCCGTGCCGGGCAGCTTCGTATACTCGCCCGCGGCTAAGACAGTGCTGCCCGCGGGCACACATATTCTCTCGGTCACTTTCACGCCTAGCAACTCTGCTGACTACACATCGGCCACGGCCTCGGTGACTCTGCAAGTCAACCAGGCTACTCCCAAGATTAACTGGGCCCAACCGTGGCCAATCGCCTACGGGATAGCGCTGAGCAGTAAGCAGCTTAACGCCACTGCCAGTTACGATTACAAGCCGGTACCGGGCATCTTCACCTATACACCGGCAAGTGGAACGGTGTTAACCGGGGGGCTCAAGACTTTGTCGGTCACTTTCACGCCCAGCGATCAGACGGATTACTCAACAGTCACCGCCTCAGTCACTTTACGAGTGAACCCGATCACGCCCACGATTAGCTGGACGAAACCGGCAACCATATCCTACGGGACAGCACTGGGCCTCACCCAACTGGACGCAACCGCATCGGTGCCCGGGGACGTTCGTTTATTCTCCCGCGCCAGGTGCAGTGTTGGCGAAAGGAAGTCATACACTGTCCGTGACCTTTACGCCGACGGACACCACCGACTACGTCACCGTAAAGACCTCGGTGCCCTTGCAGGTCAACTGAATATCCGCGGCAATGCCGGCCCGCTCCGGTCGGCATTGCTACAACTTTGACTGCTGCAACGATGTAACGTTGAAACGCACGGCCGTGTAGTAACAGCTAAGCTGTCATGCTTCACCTGAAAGCCCAGCCGCAAGGTTGGGCTTTTCTATTTTCATCCCCCGCAAGGTTGACCCTCACGGAGTCGCGTTGCTAGCGCTCAATCCCCCTTGTACGAAGAATCTCACTGTGGCGCTGGCCCGCGGACCACCTGCACGAAGTCCTCCGGCCTGATCCACTTGGCAAATGCCGCGCGTATCTGGTCCGCGGTCGTGGCATTGTAGATTCGTGCCGCGCGGACTGGCTCATCCAGTGGTAGCCCCATTTCCGCGCGCTGCAAAAGACCGTTCGCCACCCGCGATTCACTCGCCTCAGCGAGAGGAATTTGCCGCAATAGCAATGCTTTCGCCTGCCGCAGCTCCGCCGGGCTCACCTCCGTCGTCTGCATCTCTCGTAAGTCTCTTGCCACCAGAACGCGCGCCTTCGAGACATTGGCGGGCTCACATTCGTATTTCACGATGAACCTTGAACGCGTTCTCCGTGCCTCTAATTCGTTAGCGACGTAATAGACGTAGCCAGTGTGCTCCCGCAGGTCGCGGTAAAGGCGGGTAGCATAGAATCCGCCGCCCAGCACATGGTTACCGACCTCCAACGGATAGTAGTCCGGATTGAACCGATTCATCGGCAACTCTTCGGCCAGCTCGACCGCATCCTGCACTCGCGCGGGATCCGGTACATTCTGGGCTGCCGGCTGGTTGCCCGGCACCGGCGGCAGATCGGTCGGAGGCTTGGGCCCGTGCGCATGCCATGCACCGAAGTATTTTTCGATGGTGGCGCGGGCCTGGTCAGCCGTGACATCACCAATAACCACAATCGTGGTTAAGCCAGGCTGGTACGCTTTTTCATAATAATTTCTAAGATCTGTCAGGCTGAGTGCGCTGACATGCTGTGGAGTTGGTTGGCGCAGCTCCGGGTCTCCTTTCGGCAGCAGCCCGATGAGCGTGGCCCGTTGCGCCAGATACCCGGGGCTCTTTAGCTGTCCGGCAACGATGTCGTTGGTTTGCTGCCTTACGACGTTGAAGTCCGTATTGTCGAACCGGGGATGTAATTCATTGTCCGCCAACAACTGCACTCCACGGTCAAAGTGCTTCCGTTGCACCTGGAGTGAAAATTGCGACCCGCCAGCTTCATCGGCGGCGATATCATCCAAAGCTTTCTGGAAGGTGAGCCGATCCATCGATGTCGTCCCATAGGAGAACATTCCGCCCAGAACGCTGCTCAAGCCCTCCTGGCCTGCCGGCACTTCCAGATCGGGTTGCTCCCGAATCTCTCCCACAATTGAAACCGTAGGCGTAGATCTCTCGGTTTGCACGATCAGACGCACGCCATTGGGCAAGGTCATATCGGCCGGATGAAGGTTCCAGCTCGGAACCTCCAGTCTGCTGAGTGCCTCCCGTGCCCAGTCAGGCAGCACCACCGGCTTGGTGGGCTCAGATGTAAGCTTCTCGGCGCCTCCGAAACCTTTCGCCGCGACCGGTTGTCCCGAGGGCTGCGGCTCCAGGGTAACGGCAATTTCCTGGCTCAGGTATTGCTTGGCCACGCGGTTCACCTCGGCTGCGGTAACTTTTTTTATCGCGTTCAACATCTTGCTGCGGAGACTCGCGCTTCTCCGCCGCCAGCGCCTGCGACCATAAATTGGCGATGCCGGGAATCGAATTGCGCGCGAATTCCGCCGAGGCGATCTCGCTGCGCTTGGCGGCGGCAACCAACTCCCCGGGGACGCCGTTGGCAGCATAGTTCGCCACCACGCCATGCAAGGTGCGATTCATCGCCGTCGCGTCTGCTCCCGCCGGCACTGAAGCATAGACGAGCGCCATGCTGGCTTTGGGATAAGTTTCTTCCAGCCCGGCGCTGGCATCGAGCGCTTTCCCCGCCGGCACCAGTCCATAAACGTCCCCGCGCTCGCTGGTCAAGACGTCAACAAGCACGCGCGCCGCCGCATAGTCCGGACTGTCGGTACCCGGCATGCGGAAGGCAAGGGCCGTCAACACATAAGGGTAGTCACTTGGCAATGTAATGCTCTCCGGCTTCAGGGGCGGCAATTTGACCTGGGGACGCGCGGGCGTCGGTCGCTGCGGGATACCTTCGTAGAGCTGCCGGACTTCGGCCAGGGTTTTCTGGGGATCAACGTCGCCGGCAATGATCAGGATCGCATTGTTCGGCGCATACCAATCGGTGTAAAACTTCTTCAGCATCTCGCCCGTGGTCGCGTCGAACGATGCCTTCGTTCCCAAAGGATCATGCTCGTATGGAGTGCCCCGAAACATATCGTTATTCAGCCGCATCACCATCCGGTAGGTGGGGTCGGAAAGATCGCGTGCGACTTCCTGCTCGATAGCGCCGCGCTCCTGTTCCCACTCCGCCTGAGAATCCGATACCTGCTGCATGCAGGCAGCGCCGATGTGTAAGGCCACATCGATATCTTGCGCCGGAACGGTCTCAAAAAACTGAGTTATGTTCTGCTGGGTATCGGCATCGTTGTCGCCTCCGAGTTGGGCGAAGATAGCGGCGGTCTGGTCGCCGGTCATGCCCGAACAACCGCGAAAGGCCATGTGTTCCTGGGCGTGCGCCATGCCCGGAAATCCGGCGGGCGTTTCGTCGCCCCCGGTCAGGTAATTTAGGTAAACGCTGACGACCGGCGCCAGGGGGTTGCGAATAACCACTACCCGCAAGTTATTCTTCAGGGTGGCGCGCGTGACGTTATTCGTCTTGGCCAACAAGGCCGTGGGCAATAGTACGCAAGCAGCGACGACTCCAATTACCTTCTTAGACATGCGTCCCATGATTTTTCTTCTTCCTTTGTAATCGGTTCAACGACTGAAGGCGTGTGGCGCACTTACACTTGGCCCGTGAAGCACACCTACCTAGTTCGATGCTCACGAATCACTCTTCGTCGCATGCGTCCCGTTGCAGCGAGCCGGGTGCGCCATCCAACTCTTGCCGTTCAAATCTCCCGGCAAACTCCAGTCCGCCGGGCCGCCTCAGTGCGGCCGACCTTCAGCGGACCGGAGCTGCCAGTACAGATGCACAAGCGACTATTGCGGTTCAACCACCACAAAGATCTTTGTGCCGCCGCGCTCCACCAGCAACACAATCGCCTGCTTGTCCCCGGCCTGCTTGAGCGCCTGCTCGTACTCTCCGACCGAGGTCACCGGTTTGCGATTGATCTGCAGGATGACATCCCCGCGCTGTAGCCCGGCCGCGGCGGCGGCAGAATCCGCCGGCACGGAATCAACCACCACGCCCTTCGTATCCGCGGGCAGATTTAGCTGCTGCGCCGTCTCGGAGGTCAGCGCCTCGACCTGAACTCCGGCCAGCGGCCCTGTTGCCGAGCCTTGCTGGAGGCTGCTCGTCTTGCTCGCATTCTCCGGCAACTCGCCAAGCTTGACGTCGGTTTCGTGGGAGGTGCCGTTGCTGACTACCTGTAAATGGGCCACGCTACCCGGCGCCATCTCCGCAACCTGAAGGCGCAGCTCGTTAGGACCGCTGATCGGTTTTCCATTCAGTCCGACGATTACGTCGCCTGCCTTCAGCCCGGACTTGGCGCTCGGACCTTTGGAATCGACATCGCTAATCAGCGCTCCGTTGGATTGAGTAAGGTTGAAAGTCTTGGCGATGGCCGGCGTGACATTCTGGATCGAAACTCCCAGGTAGCCGCGTACGACCTTGCCGTTCTTAATAATTTGGTCCATGACTTTGCGAGCCATGTTGATGGGGATGGCGAACCCGATTCCCTGGTTGCCCCCGCCGGCCGAACTCAGTATGATGGCTGTATTGATGCCCATCAGTTCGCCGCGCGATTTCACCAGTGCGCCGCCGGAGTTGCCGGGATTGATCGCCGCATCGGTCTGAATAAAGTCTTCATAGTCCTCGATGTTGAGGCCCGTGCGCCCGGTCGCGCTGACGATGCCCTGGTTACGGTCTCGCCGACGCCGAAGGGGTCGCCGATGGCGAGAACGTAATCGCCAACCCGCAACTTGGCAGAGTCGCCCAGTGGCGAGAGGGCAGGCCCGTGGCATTCGATTTTGACGATAGCGATATCGGTCTTGGCGTCGCGGCCAACCACTCGCCCCTTGAACTCGCGCTTGTCGGAAAGAGCCACTTTGATATCGGTCGCTCCGTCGATCACGTGGTTGTTGGTGAGGATATAACCCTCCGGGCTGACAATCACACCCGAGCCCAGGCTTTGTTCCCGCCGTCTCACGGGGAACCTGGAATTGATTGCCAAAGAACTGGCGGAAGAAAGGGTCGTTCAGGAACGGCGCCATCGGCGCATTCTTGTTGTGCACAATCCGGGAAGACGAAATGTTGACCACCGCGGGGAGCGCCGGCTTCACTACCGCGGCAAATCCTGTGCGGTCTGGCGCGCCCGCTCTGGCTGGCGCGGCTGACGATCCGCCGCTTGGCTGCGCCACGTAAACCGGGACGGCGGAAGTGGCGGCCAGGACAGGGTGGCCGAGCCATCCGCCGATCAGCGCTGCCAACCCGCCTCCTAGCGCGAACGCGATAACGAGCAGCACAATGGCTGCTCCACGACTAAATTGAAGTTTCTTGTCAGGCATAAATCTCTCTTTCTTCTTTCCATTGTGATTGCTGTGATCGCTTCGAGCGGCGTTGGGGATTCGCACGTGCATCTGCCATGTATAGACGCTCGGCCGGCGCTTTCGATAGCAGACCAACCCACCAAATGTGGGCTTGCCGTTTTTCATCTACGCAGGCATTATGGCAGTCTTAATAGCTGGACGCTCCACCGGGAGTATACTGCGGCCAAAGTCTTTCAATGACGCAGGGCAACAGGAGGAATGCTGATCGTGAGTCAGATCACAGTTGACACGAGTTTGTGCATAAAAGATGGCGCGTGCGTGGCGGTTTGTCCGGCCAGAATTCTGACTGTCAATGAGAAAGGATTTCCCGAGGAAATTCCAGGCGGCCAGTGCATTCTCTGCGGGCACTGTGTTGCCGTCTGTACTTCGAATGCTCTCGCTCACGCCGGTCTACCGGAGGACGCTTCTTTGCCTGTCTCCAAAGAACGGCCGACTCCGGCGGTGATGGACGGCTTCCTGATGAGTCGGCGGTCGGTGCGGGAGTTCAAGGACCGGCCGGTCGCCAGGGACACGTTGGAGGCAGTGCTCGATGTGGCCCGGCGCGCCCCGACGGCTTCCAACACCCAGCAGTTGCACTGGATTGTCGTAGCGGATGGGGCGAAGGTGCACCGATTGTCCGCGGAGACGATGAACTGGCTGCGCACTTCCGACATTGCTCCGGCGAAGTTGGAACAATGGGAAAACGGATACGATTTTATATTGCGTGGCGCTCCTGCGCTCATCGTGGCCTGCACGCCGGCTGAATATTTTTGGGGAAAACAGGACTGCGCCATTGCCCTGACTTTTCTCGAACTGGCGGCGGAGGCGCGCGGTCTGGGCGTCTGCTGGGCCGGTTATCTGACCCGCGTAGCCGGCTCCCATGCTCCGCTTCGCAAGGCGCTATCGGTCCCTGAAGGGCACGTGGTACACGGCGGTCTTATGATAGGAGAGCGTAAGTACTCGTATCAGCGCATACCTCCCAGAAAGTCGCTCAGTGTGCAGTGGGTCTAGCAGGCTGCTGAAAAACTATTTTTCCGAGGTGTCATCCTGAGCGCAGCGAAGGATCTGCTGTTTGTGGGTGCTGAAAATAAAGCCGATCCTTCGGTCGCGCAAAATCGGCGCGGCCTCAGGATGACACTATTATGAGTTTTTCAGCAGCCTGCTAGAATTGATGCTCGCTTCTGCCCGCCTCTTGTGGGCGGGCAGAATGAAACCGCGCTCATTCACAGGCGCTATTTCCGGGAATAGCTTCTCCACTTTCTCTGCTCAAACCGGAGCCCTGACGCACCGCTGAACTCAGCTTCATCGAGCATCCGCAACCACCGCTGATCTTAAATGCTTGGAAGAAACCGGCGATTCCGGATTCACTTCCATCTCGAACACGACCCTGTCGCCCTTTACCGCAAAGATCACGCCGGACTTTACCGGGTTGTGATTCGCGTCAAAGGTGATCTGACCGGTGACGCCGTCGAAGTTGATATTGTTCAGCGCTTCCTTCACTTGCTCAGTATCATCCGCGCCGGCGGTCTTGATGGCCGTCAGCATGATATTCGTGGCGTCATAGGCCAAAGCTGCCAAAACGCCTGGAGCCTTGGGCCGCCCTTCTTTGTCCTTGTACCTGGCGCTGAAGGCCTCGACAAAGCTCTGAACTTCCGGCCGCGTGTCGTTGGGAGAGTAGTGGCTGGTGAAAAAGCTGCCTTCGGCAATCTGAAAATCCAGATCGTCGGAGTTCCAACCGTCGCCTCCCATGAAGATGGCGCGGACTCCCTTTGCCCTGGCCTGCTTGATGGCCAGGTTGGCGACATCGTAGTAGTCGGGAAGGTATACAATGTCCGGCTTGATTGCGGCAATCTTGTCGACAATGCGCGAAAAATCCTTTTCGTCGGCGAAATAAGTTCCCTTGCCGACGATCCTGCCGCCGCCCTTTTTGAACTCTGATTCGAAGCCTTCGGCCTGACCTTTCACGTAGCGATCGGCCGGTTTCACCATGATAAATGCCCTTTTAACACGCAGCTCATCGAGGGCGAATTTCGCCGCCAGAGTGCCTTGGAATGGATCGATAAAGCAGGCGCGATAGACGTAATCTTTTACTCCGCCATCTTCTTTCACGGTCAGGGCGGGATTTGTAGAGCCAATGCTGATCTCGATGACCTTCTTGGAATTGGCGATTTCAGATGCGGGAACGGAGGCCTTGGAGCAAATGCCGCCGATCAGATAGTGCACCTTGTCCTGGTCGATCGACTTATCGACCGCACTTTCCGCCTTGCTGGGCATACACCCGCTATCGATCAGGACAGGTACAATTTTCTTGCCCAGAACGCCGCCTTTGGCATTCCATTCGTCGACAGCGAGCCGAACGGCATCGCGGGCCATAGCCCCGAAAGCGGGCACGGGACCACTGAGCGGCAGCAAAACGCCAACCGGGATCACCGCTTCAGTCGAGGGTTGGATCACCGCCTGGCCTGGTCGCTGAACAGCTACTTCGTTCGCCGCGAGCTGGACGGCGAATGCCTTCAGTTCCACTCCGGCGGCGGCATATTCAACGGAAGTCTTGACTCCATTCTCGGTTGCCTGCTGGAACCAGCGCCTGGCCGCATCCGTGTTGCCCAAAGTTAAAGCATGCTCGGCAATGAAGAAATAGGCCCTGCCAAGCTGCTCTAAGTCCGGCATCGTGCCGGAACCCTGAGCCGCGGATAAAACCTCCTCTGGCGTGGCCCTGCCCAGGAACAGATCTAGAGCGTGCCCTTGCCATCCCGCCAGCTTGAGTTGGGTCGTATTTTTCTCCAGCTCGCCCCGACCTGCTCTGGACCGGGCCAGCACTGACCACAAAGCCGCATCCTGGTGGCCGGGAGTCAGCTCCAGCACCTTGGCGAAATCCGCCTGAGCAGCCGTGAATTGGCCCAGCAGGAAGCGAGCGTATCCTCGGCCCTCATAGGCAAAGGCAAAGTCCGGATTCAGCCGGATGGCTTCGTCATAGTCTCGAATTGCCTGGCCGTAGTTGTTTTTTTCGTAATTGGCGGCGGCTCGAGCATAGAACCCAAGGGAAAAGGCGGGGTCGAGACGGACGGCTTGATCGTAGTCCGCAATCGCAGCGTCGTAGTTGCCGCTCGACTGATAGGCGTAGCCCCGGTTGTAGAACGTCATAGCGAGATCGGCGTTCGAAAGTTGACTTGATTCGATGGCCGCGGAGCAATCCTGCAGCCTCTCCTGCAAGTCGCTAGCGGTTGCACAGCGCTCCGCATCGTTGACGGGTTGACCCCAGACCGGCAAGCCGGACGCAAACACCAAAACGAATAGGCTGATCAGTATTCGCATAACGCCCTTCCCAGTGCGCGCATTGAAAGCCCAAGCCTTCCTGAGCCTTGGCATGATCCAGAATTCTCCGAAGAGTAGCATCCCACTGTTTTGGCCCGACCACAAGTTACCGGAGTAACTGCGAACCCGAACGGACACGACCGAAAGTTACCAAAGCGAACCCGAATGGACAATAGTGCGGCTGTGCCCCGGCAGCTATCGCCGGAGTGCCCCGGTCGGTAGCGAAGCGATTCGACGCGCTTTGGTTTGGACCAATACGGGTCTGCTCGAAGACGCCTTGGATTACTTCCGGGTTTGCCCGTGACTCGCTCCCGATGCGCGACATCGCGCTCGTTCGAATACCCAGTCGAGCTTATCCCTTTTCCTGCATCTCAGGCATGTGTGCCAGCAGGTCAACGAAGACCCGCCTGAACTGCTCGAATAATTGTTCGAATTGGCCGACTTCATCGTCGGAGCTAACCCGGATTTCAGATTCGTAGTCACCGCCAACTACGCGGGTGGCAACCTTAATGATGTGCTGCAGGCGTCGGAATACGAGACGGTTCAGCAACGTCAACACCAGCAGAGTACCGATGGTCAGAGACACTACAATCAAAAGCACGAGGATGTTCTGCGTGTCTCGCATGGCCGCGTAGACACCCGAAATATCGCGCACGACGAACATTGCACCTACCGTATCACCGGCGACGTCACGGATGGGAAAGAGGCCACGGACGAAGACGGAATTTCCCACACGGAAATGCTCTAATACCTTGCCTTGTTCGGGCACCGCGGTCAGTTCTCCCTCAAATCGCATGATCCTGTCGGTGGCCGCGGTTTTGTCCGCCACGACGAAGTTCTGATTGTCATCCCAGTTGTCGCGACGCTTCCAAACCGCACTCGACACGGCCCAGAACTGCCTGTCCACAAACTTCTTGCTGAGCAGAAGTCCATAGTCATCTCCGGTCTGGCTTTTCATGGCATGAATAAACTGACCGAGTTCTTCACCAAACTCGACATAACCGGTCAAGCCGCCCCGCGTATCGTAAAACGGTCGAAGGATTCTCACCGCAAAACCCGCCTTGGCTAACTGGTTTCCAACCACAATCACTTGCGTGCGAGCGACTTCCTTGTCCATGAATCGATTCAGGTGGTCACCGAATAGCGAGGGGTTGTGGAGTCGAAGGAATACAGTGATGTCAGGCGCAGGAGTATGGAACATCCAGTTGGTAATGCCTTGGCTCTTCAACTTCGGATACATCGGTGCAGTCAGCTCGAGGAGACGGTTGCGGTCTTTGGCCGCAAAAGCATCGCGAACTTGAGGGTTCACGATCAGCATTTCGCTGACGGCCTTCATCTTACTGATCTCCCTGGTTTCCAAGATGGTGAACAGCTTTTGAGCACTAGAGACCGACTGTACCGCCAATGCCCGTGCGTTGCGGGCGAAGCTGTACTGCATCAGCGCCAAGGTACCGCCAACGCCCAGGACGAGACAGGCGACCAGTGCAATCAGAACTTTGGTTCGAATCAAGTTCCATTTCATACGAACACTCCTTACGCGTTGATATTCAGCACGTCTTTGACAGCCTTCCTGAACTTGGCGAGGGTCTCCGGGTCGTCCGGAGTATTGGGATTGATGAATGCCAGCATTTTGCCTGTCCGTAGTCCGATCTTGCCTTTCACATCCATTGCGTCCAGGCCGTCGGCTTTAATCTTGTTTTCTATGAGTACCTTCACATCGTAAAGTTGGCTCACAAGCAGACCCCTTTCTCCCGTTACAGGCATTCATCCACCTAGGCGCGTGCCGGGAAACGGTTCGTTCCAGTTTTGATCGGCATTTTTCTGATTGAACTTTAGACTCTTACGCCAGCCGTTGGCCGGGACGCTTGCGCGCAAACAAAATATGAAAGCAAATGGTGGGCGGTGCTGGACTCGAACCAGCGACCTCCTGCTTGTAAGGCAGGCGCTCTAACCAGCTGAGCTAACCGCCCGTGCTTTCAATTCGAGGACTTACGAACTGCGGAAAGACAGCTTTCTCGTTGCTTCGAGCGTGTTTCATAAATGGTGCTTTGAAGGGGCATGGCTTTAGCCATGCCGTCCACAGCCAGAAAAAATGTGGGCTTTAGCCCCCGAGGGAATTGACCCCGTTTTCTGAAATAGGTTTATGAAACAAGCTCTCACAAAATGATCCACAAAACCGCTCTCGCGGTTTCTGCGGTCCAGCAATTCTAGCACCTCGCCCGTCACTTAGCTGGAGTCTTCTTCAGAGGCAAAGAAGACAGACGCGGGCGCGACTTCTGTTCCAGGACGCGGTTGCTTCTGCTTCGCCCGGCTCTATTGTGCCTTCTCGCAAAAGGCAACGGCCAAAGTGGACCATCGCGGAACGATACTTCTGCCCAGCACTCGGCCATTCCTGCATCGGTGGTTAACCCGGCGTGGAAATCGTGCGGGCATGCCCGCCCTTCCCGATCCAGATGAGCAGCACCAGCGCCGGCACCGTCGCCACCGTGGTCAGCAGGAAGAACGGCACCCAGCCGAGCTTCTCCGCCATCACCCCTCCCGAGGATGCCACCAGGGTGCGGCCAACCGCCGCGAGCGACGACAGCAGAGCGTACTGGGTCGCGGTGAAAGCGGGCGAACATAGACTGGAGAGATAGCTCACCAGGGCTGACCCCGCCATCGCGCCAGTCACGTTTTCTGCCGTGACGCACATTGCCAGGTAGCCGAGCCGATGCCCGCCCACAGCCTGCAGCACATAGAACAGGTTGCCGACAGACTGGAGCACCCCGCACAGCAGCAGCGCGTTCCGGAAGCCAAACCGCGCTGTCACTACCCCGCCGATCAGCGCCCCCGCCACGGTCCCAAAAAACCCGACCAACTTGGAAACGGCGGCAATCTCGTCGAGCGAGAACCCTAGCGAGATGTAAAGCGGGGTCGCCATCACTCCCGCCAGCGCTTCCCCCAGCTTGTAGCCGACAATGAAAATCAGAATGACTAGCCAAAGCGGCCGGCGCATGAAATCCGTGAACGGGCCCGTCACGGCGGTGGCGAGCCATTGGCGAACTCCCTCCCATCCGGCTGCCCCGGTATGCGCCGTTCCCGCCGCTACTTTCGGCTCGGGGCCAAACAGGAACACCAGCATTCCCACGCCGACGAGCGCCGCCATCGTGGCGTAGGCCGCGAACCACCCGGCGCGCGCCGCGATCACCAGTGCGCCCGCTCCGGAACCCAGCATCGCAATCCGATAGCCGGTTTGGATCATGCCCGCACCGGGACCCTGCAGGTCCATCTCCAGGATTTCCACGCGCCAGGCATCGATGACGATATCCTGGCTCGCGGATAGAAATGCGACGAGCAGCGACAAGACGCCCATCCGAGTCAAGTTGTGCTGCGGATTGCACGATCCCAGGCTGAGGATTGCGCCAATCAAGAGGATCTGGATGGTGATTCCCCAACCGCGTCGCCGCCCCAACGGCAGCGGCGGCGGCAGGCGATCAATCAGCGGTGACCACAGAAACTTGAGCGCGTAGGGCGTGCCGACCAGGGCGAAGCTGCCGATCGCCGCGCGCCGCACCCCGGCTGTCGCCAGCCACGCTGAAAGGGTGGAGTAAGTGAGCAGGAGCGGCAGGCCGCTGGCGAACCCGAGCGCCAGCACCCGCAGCACGCGCCGGTCAGTATAGGCTGCAATCGAGCGCCGCCAGTCCGTTGCCGCGCGCCCTTCGGTGATGCTGGACAATTCCTTCATCGCAATTCTTGGACACCCTGCTTCAGCTTCTTGAAGGAAGGATAGTCGCGAGCGATCGCGTTGTCGATCAGGCTGCGACCCAGAATGTCAGCCATGCTTGCAGGGCGAAAGGATCTTTTGCAAACCAGAGCATGTTTCATAACTGGTTCTTTGAAGGGGCATGGCTTTAGCCATGCCGTCCAGAGCCGGGAAAAATCTGGGCTTTAGCCCCTGAGGGGATTCATACCGTCTTCTGAAGTGCGTTTATGAAACAAGCTCTAGTTCCAGGCTCTACGGCGCGCTCTCATGACGCGTTGTTTTTGATGGCGGTCGGCTCAAGCACAGGCTTGTGATCAGCGGGTGGCTCTTTGGCTTCGACGAACGCCACGCCCTTAGCCTCCGGACCGAGCGTAATCGTCAGCAGCAAGCAGGTCAATACCACAACCATGGACATGCTCATGGCCCGCGAATAGCTGAAATGTTCTCCCAGCCGGGCCTCTATGTAACTGATGCTGGAGGCGCATAGCACGCCCATCTGGTATACGAAGCCGGGGAAAAATCCGCGCAACTGCGGCGGTGAAAGTTCGTTCATGTGCGCCGGCATGACTCCCCAGGCGCCGGTAACCATAAACTGCATCAGGAAAGCTCCAATGATGATGGTGGGAACATTGGGCGCCCACATCCAGAGTGGGATTAGCAACAGGGCCAACGCGACCGCGGTCATCACGATCCGCCGGCGTCCCCAGCGGTCCGAAAGACGCCCACCGGTGAGCGCGCCGCAGAGATTGCCCAGGGTAGCCAGCATGGTGATCATGGCCACCAGCTTGGGAGCATAGTGCATCTGCCGGGTAAGGTAGGTAGGGAACATGTCCTGCGTGCCATGAGACATGGAGTTCATGAACATCAGCAGCAGGATCATGTAGAGGAAGCGCTTCCAGTTGGTGCCAATGGCTTTGCGATAGCCCTTCCAATCGGTTCGATTCTGATGCCAGGCCTCCGTCTCTTTTACCCTGGCGCGGATGAACAACGCGAGCAGGGCAGGCGCGCCGCCGACAAAAAACATTACCCGCCATCCCCAATGCGGAAAAATAAAATAGTAGGCCAGCGCTGCCAGCAGAAAGCCAAAGGTGTATCCGCCTTGCAAAACTCCCGAGAGCAATCCTCTCACTCTTACGGGGACTGATTCCATGGTCAGCGAGGCGCCCACGCCCCACTCGCCTCCCATGCCAATGCCAAACAGCAAGCGCAGAATGATGAAGACCGTGTAATTGGGCGCCAGCCCCGACAGGATCGAGATGGTCGCGTAGAAGACGACGTTGAGCATCAGCGGCAGTTTGCGGCCGTAACGGTCGGCCATGATGCCAAAAAGAACCGCCCCGATCGGCCGCGTCATAAGACTGCCCGTCAGCGCCAAGGCAATGGCTGGAACGGTGACGTGAAAATCCTTGGCAACCGCGGAAATAACCATTACAAGAATGAAGAAATCGAATGCATCCAACGTCCAACCAAGAAATCCCGCGAGAACGGCATTTACCTGATCCGTCCGGCTCTGCGTGGAGCCAATCGTCGCGCCCATAAATCATCCTCCGAGTGCGATTGCAACCGCGTACTGGCCCGCGGCCGCGTGCCGAACTCTCACCGAAGCTCAGCGCCGTGCTCCATCTCACAACCCGTTACCAGCAGTGACGAAAGGAAGAGGAGCGGCTGCAATCCCTAAAGTTTCCCGATTTTACCGCTTGTGACCGGCTTTGCAACGCGAAAACTTGCATTGCCTTTGCGAACAACCTCAGGGAAACTCTGAACGAGTGAAGGGTTTGAAGGGTACGGGCTTTAGTGTGTGCGTGAGAATTGACTTGTTTTTCACAGGGCAGATGGGGCACAAAGAGATATGTCACGATTTCTGCCTTACAGTCCCGAGCAAGCGTACTTGATACCTCCGAGTGTGCAGGATGAGTTAGGAGCGGATCATCTTTAGTTTTTTCATCCGCCAGGTAGTGGATCGGCTGGAACTGAGCCGATTTGAGCAGGCCTACAGCCTGGAAGGTGGAGAGCTGTATGCGCCGGAGCTGATGCTGAGCGTGTGGCTGTACGCCTACGCGGTGGGGCTGACCAGTGCGCGGCGGCTGGAGCAGCGGATGGTGGAGGATCTGGCGTTGCGTTACTTGGCGGGTGGGGCGCGGGTGGATAACTGGGCGCTGAGCGGGTTTCGGCGACGGCACGCGGGGGCGATCAACGATGCCTTCACCCAGGTGTTGGAGATGGCGCGGCAGTTGGGCTGGGGCAAGCTGGGACGGGTGGCGATCGACGCCACGCGGATCAAGGCCAACGCCTGCCGGGAGCGGGTGGATACGGAGCCGAAGTTGCGGAACGAGCGGGCCAAGCTGCGGCGGCAGGTGCGGCGCTGGCAGCAGGCGTGCGATGGGGACGACGCGGAGCCGAGCGGGCTGAGGGTGGCGCTGGAAAAGGCGGAGCGGCGGCTGGCGGAGATGCCGGGGCGGCTGGCGGAGCTGCGCAAAAGCGGGTTGAAGAAGCGGTCGCGGACCGATGAGCAAGCGCGTTTTCTGCGGCAGCGCGGCGGTTTCGAGTTGGGATACACGGCGGAGGTAGCGGTGAGCGACGATCATCTGATGGTGGCGGCGCGAGTGACGCAGAACGCGACGGACAATCGGTCGTTGCTGCCGATGGTGGCCGCGGTCGAGCGCCAGTGCGGCAGGGCGCCGACGGCGGTACTGGCGGATAGCGGTTTCTTCTCGGTGGAGAACGTCAGCGAGTTAGAGCGGCAGGGGATCGAGGGGTACGTGCCCGATTCGAATCTGGCGTGCGAGTTGAACACGGGACGGGGTTGTCGGCGGCGGGATCGGCCGCGACAGGCGGTCCAGCGGCGGCTGCGGCAGAAGTTGCGCAGCCCCGCCGGACGGGCGATGTATGCGCGCCGCAAGGCGGTGGTGGAAGCGGTGTTCGGAGTGCTCAAGCAGCAGCGTGGGATGCGGCAGTTCCGTACCCGCGGTCTGGGCAAGGTGGGATGCGAGTTCGGGCTGGCGGCCCTGGCCTACAACGTGACCCGGTTGCACGCCCTGCGGCAGGCTTAAACACAATACGTTTTCGCCGCCATCACATTTATTGATTGCCCTTTCTCGTGCCCGGTGAGCGATCCCTGGCACGCGGTCTCTGGTTAGCGGGTAAGCGGCGCCCCACGAGGGCAGCGGAACCTCAGAAAGAACCGGGCTGCCAGACAAGGAGTTAAACAGGCATGGTGTCCGGGTTCTCACGCACACACTGAAGCCCACATTTTTCCCGGCTCTGGACGGCATGGCTAAAGCCAAGCCCCTTCAAAGCACCATTTATGAAACACGCTCTAGCCAGCCACCATGCGGCGTCTCCGGGTTGCTGGCGGCTTCCGGCCTCACATGCGCTGGTGACTTGGGACACTACTTAGCTGTGAGCGGGCACTCTTGGGGTGATTAAAATCACAACTGCACGTGAGCACTCTCACTGCGGGTAAGGGCATGTGAATGCGAAAACAGAATCACGGTTAAATTGGCGGCAGTGCACAACCTTAAAAGGTGAGGGAAACGTGCGTGGGGCTCCGTGTTCATGAGATTTCAAATTACCTGCCGGCGGGTGCGGAACTGAATTCAGGCGAGGTTTTGTGAATCGTTACGGCAAGCTTTTGCTGATGATGGTGTTGTTGACCGGGCTGACCCAGGCGAAGCAAGCGCCGAAGTTTAGCAATGCGGATTGCCTGGCATGCCATGGCGACCCATCGCTGACCAAGGATGAGAACGGCAAACAGGTGAGCCTGCAAGTGAAGGAAGAGCCATTCAAAGCCTCCATTCACGGCAGCATGTTCAGTTGCACCGATTGCCATAAGGACGTCACCTCCGTTCCCCATGAATCGACGCCCGCCAAGCCAACGTGCGCGCAGTGCCACGGCGACGAGCAGAAGGCGTACGACGACGGACTGCACGCCAAGGCGCGGGCCGCCGGAGACCACGAAGCCGCGCGTTGCACCGACTGCCATGGCGACGTCCATAGCATTCTTCCGGCGAGCGATCCGGCGTCCAAAGTAAGTCACAAGAACATCGCCGCCACCTGCGGCACATGCCACGACCAGCAGACGGTCATGGGGCAGGCCGGAGTAAGCACCCAACCCTTCAAGTCGTACCAGGACAGCATTCATGGCCGGTTGGTCGGGCAGGGAAACGAGAAAGCCGCGGTCTGTAGCGACTGCCATGGCAAACACGACATCCGTCTGGCCTCCGACAGTAAATCGCCTATTTTCAAGTCGAATGTGCCGCAGACTTGCGGCAAGTGCCACGACTCGGAAAAGACGCGGTTCATGGCGAGCATTCACGGCGAGGCGATCGCCAAAGGCAACATGCATGCTCCCGTCTGCACCGATTGCCACGGCACCCATCTGATCAAGGCGCCGAGCGACCCCACCTCCAGCGTCGCCGCCAAAAACCTTTCCACGAACACCTGCGCGCAGTGTCACGAAAGCGTGAAGATGTCCGAGGAGTTCGGAATTGTAGGCGTCCGCAAGACCAGCTATCTGGACAGCTATCATGGGCTGGCCACGGTCCGTGGATCGAAGGTCGCGGCCAATTGCGCCAGCTGCCACGGAGCCCATAACATCCTGCCGTCCTCCGATCCGCGATCGACGGTCAACAAGGCCAACCTGGTGCAGACCTGCGGCAAGTGCCATCCCGGCGCGAATGCGAATTTCGCCGCCACCGAAATGCACATCTCTCCGCAAGCCGCCAATATTGGGAGCGTGATTGTCGCCTTCATTCGCAGGACCTATCTGGGGTTGATCTTCGCCACCATCGGCGGCATGCTCCTGCACAACTTGATTGCCCTGCGGCGAAAGCTGGTCGACATTCGCGACGGACACACCCACATCTCGGGCGGGCTCAGAATCGTCGTACGCATGAGCTTGCAGCAGCGCATACAGCACCTGATCTTGTTCATCAGCTTCTTGGTGCTGGTCGCGACCGGATTCGCCCTGAAATTTCCCGATTCCTGGGCGAGCATGCTTTTCTTTAACGAGACCGTGCGCGGCGTACTGCACCGCATCGCCGGCGTAGTGCTGATCCTGGTGGGCATTTATCACGTCTGGTATGTGGGGGCGATGAAGGAAGGCCGCAAGCTTATCGTCGACCTGCTGCCCGAGTGGAAAGACGTCACCGATACCCGGGAAGCGCTGTTCTACTACCTGCGCCTGAAGCAGGACAAGCCGCAGTTCAAGCGCTTCAACTACGCGGAAAAGATGGAGTACTGGGCGCTGGTGTGGGGCACGTTCGTCATGGCTTCAACCGGCGTCATGATGTGGGCCAAGGTGGAGTTCGGCAATCACCTGCCGCGCTGGGTCATCGATGCGGCCACGGCGGTTCATTTCTACGAAGCGATCCTGGCCACGTTGGCGATCCTGGTGTGGCACTTCTTCATGATCATCTTCGATCCGGAAGTCTATCCCATGAACTGGGCGTGGTACGACGGCAAGGTGAGCTACGACTTCTACCAGGCGGAGCACCCGCTCGATGTGGAAACGTTGAACCAGGCCGTGGATGCCGAAGTTGGCGGGCACGACCAGGCGGAGGGCAAGGAAGTGGATAAGGAAGGTGTCCCGGATCATAAGTAATCCGCGACAGGCAAGCCTGGGGAAGAAATTCCGGCGGAATTCGACATAATGTAAGCTGGTCCTGGTGGGGGAATCAGCGGTCTTGGATGGCACAAATAATGAAGAGCAAGGATCAGGGTAAGCTCGCTGGTGGTCCACAAATAAGGCACGCGGCGGCGTGGGCGGCCCGCCGGCGCCGCACCATGACGGGTGCGGTTGTGCTGGCGGCGATGGCTTTGGCGCTCGGCCTGGGTCTGCCGGCGAAGCGCGCGCAGGCCGCCGATACGGCCGGGCAGAACGATCTCTGTTTCGGCTGCCACAGCGAGAAAAGCATGACGACGAAGCATGCGGGGCGGACCATCTCGCTCTACGTGGACGGCAAGAAGTTTTCTTCTTCGGTGCATGGCAGCCTGGCGTGCACCAACTGCCATGCCGACCTGGAAGGCGCGGATCTGCCGCACCCCACGCCAAAGAAGGTACAGTGCGGCACCTGCCATGCGGACGAGCAGGAGAAGCTTGCCAAATCGCTGCACGGCAAAGCGGCTGCTCACGGCGATAACCTGGCTCCCCGTTGCGTGAACTGCCACGGCAATCACGACATCCTGCCGGTGAAGGACAAGAACTCAGCCGTGGCGCCGCTGAAGGTTCCGTTCGTCTGCGGGCAATGCCATCAGGAAGGCACGCCGGTCCAGACGCAGCGCCATATCGACCAGCACAATATTCTTGAGAATTACACGGAGAGCATCCACGGCGAAGGCTTGCTGAAGAAGGGCCTGATCGTGGCCGCCAACTGCGCTTCGTGCCACACGGCGCACTGCATTCTGCCGCACACCGATCCCAACTCCTCCATCGCCCGGCGCAACATTGCGGCCACCTGCACCAAGTGCCACGCCGAAATCGAGCAGGTACACCGCAAGACGATCCGCGGCGAGCTGTGGGAGAAGGAAGCCAATGTTCTGCCCGCCTGCGTCGATTGCCACCAGCCGCACAAGGTGCGCAATGTCTTCTACCCGCAAGGCATGGCCGATGCCGATTGCATGCGCTGCCACGAAAATCAGGTTTGAAATCAGCCAACGGGCGCTCGATGTTCGTCAACGTCGCCGAAGTCGCCGGCTCGCGGCATGCCAAGGTGGCTTGCAGCCAGTGCCACTCGGAGGTGAACGCTTCCAAGCTTCGTCCCTGCGAAACCATTACCAAGGCGGTCGATTGCAGCAAGTGTCACGAGGCGGTGGGGCAGCAATATCAACGCAGCACGCACGGGCAATTGTTCGCCAAGCAGGACACGAACGCGCCCACCTGCCGAGAGTGCCACGGCACCCACGGCATACTCGGCAAGGCCGATCCGCAGTCGGCCACGTTTCCCCCGAATGTTCCGAATTTGTGCGCGCGGTGTCACCGCGAAGGCCAGCGCGCGGCGGTGCGTTACACCGGCACACAGCACGAAATCATTTCCAATTACAGCGAAAGCATTCACGGCAAGGGGCTGTTGAAAAGCGGCCTGACGGTTACGGCCACCTGCACCAGTTGCCACACGGCGCACGGCGAGTTGCCGGCCAAAGATCCCGAATCGACGGTCAACAGCCGGAACATGCCGCAAACCTGTGGCAAATGCCATCACGGCATCGAAGAGCAGTTCGTGCAGAGCGTGCACTCGGCGACGGTCACCAAGACGGACAAACCCTTGCCGGTGTGCAGCGACTGCCACACCGCCCACTCGATTCGCCGGGCCGATGAAGATGGATTCAAGCTGGAAATCATGGACCGATGCGGCCGCTGCCACAGTGAAATCGCCAAATCGTATTTCGATACCTATCACGGAAAGGTGTCGCGGCTCGGCTACACCAAGACCGCCAAATGTTACGACTGCCACGGCGCGCACGATATCCAGAAGGTGACCGACCCGCGGTCGCACTTGAGCCGCGATCAACGTGGTTGCCACCTGCCAGAAGTGCCACGCCGACGCCACCCGCCGCTTTGCCGGATACCTGACGCACGCGACTCATCACGATCCCAAGAAATATCCGTTCCTGTTCTGGGCGTTCTGGGGCATGACATCGCTGCTGATCGGGACTTTTGTCATCAGCGGCGTGCATACCATGTTGTGGCTGCCGCGCGCGTTCGAGATGCGCCGCCAGTTGCGCGCGGAAGAAGCAGCGCTCGAGGCGAAGCCGCCAGCGGCGGAGGATAAGCAGGATGAATAACAGCAAACCAGCCCTGCGGGAGCCCGACGACGCGCGTCCCAGCGCAAGCGCGGAAGAGCTCGCCCACTATCTGAAGCCGGCGACCGCGGTGCAGCGTGAGTTTGTGCGCTTCAGCCGGCTGCAGCGCACGCTTCACGGCTGCCTCGTCGTCAGCTTCCTCAGCCTGGCGACGACCGGCCTGACGCTGAAGTTTTCCTTCACCAAGTGGGCGGTTTTCCTGTCGCGGCTGCTCGGCGGATTTCAGACCGCCGGCTATATCCATCGCTGCGCGGCGGTGGTGATGTTTTCCGCCTTCATCGTTCATCTGGTGGATCTCAGCAAGCTGAAAAAGAAAAAGTATGGCTCCTGGCGGGCGATGCTGCTGGGGCCGAACTCGATGATCCCGATGAAAAAGGACCTGGATGAATTCATCGCCACCCTGAAGTGGTTCGTACACCTTGGCCCGAAGCCGGAGTACGGGCGCTGGACCTACTGGGAAAAATTCGACTACTTTGCCGTCTTCTGGGGCGTCTTCATCATCGGATCGACCGGCCTGACGCTGTGGTTCCCGATATTCTTCACGCGCTTTCTGCCGGGAGCGTTCATCAACGTCGCCACCATCATCCACAGCGACGAAGCGCTGCTGGCCACCGGCTTCATTTTTACCGTGCATTTCTTCAACACCCACCTGCGGCCGGAGAAGTTTCCCATGGATACCACGGTCTTTACCGGCCGGATGGCGCTGGCCGAGCTGAAACGGGATAAACGCAAGGAATACGACGCGCTGGTGGAGAGCGGCGAACTGGAGCAACATCTGGCCGAGCCGCACCCGGAGATCGTGGTCAAGACGATCCGCGTCTTCGCCTGGATGGCGCTCAGTATCGGCTTCAGCATCGTTGTCTGGATCGTGTATGCGATGTTGTTTGTCTATCGTTAGGCCGGAGAGGCCGCGCCTTCCGCTTTCCGGTATCATTATCCTCCCAGGAGCTTACGATGAGTGATGCGGGAACCCCGGTCCCACCCAGTCCGCCGGAAATGAATTTTTCGCTGCCGAGCCTGACGCGCAATTACATCAGCATGACTGGGCTGGCTTTGGCGGCCGTATCACTGGCCAACATTATCTTCCTGTTTCTGGTCGATGTGGTTTCGACGCAGTCCAGCCCTTATGTCGGCATCTTCGCCTACATGGTGATGCCGGCATTCCTGGTGGGGGGCTTGTTGATGGCAGTGGCCGGGATGTGGCTGGAACGCCAGCGGCGCCGCCGGCATATAGCGTCTCTGCCGGCCTTCCCCGTGCTCGATTTGAACAGCGCCACGCAGCGCGGCACGATCGCGTTTTTTCTTTCGGCGGTGATCATCTTCGTGATTCTCACCGCGGTCGGCAGTTACCGCGCCTATGAGTTCACCGATTCGGTGCAGTTTTGCGGCGAGCTGTGCCACACGGTGATGCACCCGGAATTCGTTGCTTACCAGGCATCGCCGCACGCCCGCGTCGCCTGCGTCGATTGTCACGTCGGGGCCGGCGCAAGCTGGTATGTGCGCTCGAAGCTCTCCGGCGCGCGGCAGGTTTTCAAGACCGTGCTGAACACCTATCCGCGGCCCATCGAGACGCCGGTAGCCAACCTGCGTCCGGCGCCGCAGACCTGCGGGCAGTGCCACTGGCCGAGGAAGTTCTGGGGAGCGCAATTGAGGGTCATCAATCACTTCGCCAGCGACGAGCAGAACACCCCGCGGCAGTTGCAACTGCTGATCAAGACCGGCGGCGGCGACCCCAATCTCGGCCAAACCAGCGGCATTCACTGGCACATGAACATCGCTAACGTCATCACTTACGCCTCCGATCCCAAGCGGCAAAACATACCCTACGTGCAGGTGCAAGACGCCAAAGGCGTCACCACGGAGTACTTTGCCACCGGGGCCAAGCCGGAAGAGATTGCCAAGATGAGCCGGCGGCGCATGGATTGCGTCGATTGCCACAACCGCCCCACCCATATTTACGTGGCGCCGGACCGCTCGGTGGATGACGCGCTGGCGGCGCGCCAGATTGACCAGAGCCTGCCTTACGTCAAACAACAGGCGGTCGGGGCGCTGACCGCTGCCTATAAGACCACCCCCGAGGCGATGGCGGCGATTGCCAAAGCGATCCCCGCTTTCTACGGCGAGAAATACCCGCAGGTCGCCGCCGCCAAGCAGGGCCAGATACAGGCTACCGTGGCCACCCTCCAGCGTATCTTCCGCACCACCATCTTTCCGGAGATGAAGGTCGATTGGCGCACCCATCCCAACAATATCGGCCACTTCTATTTTCAGGGATGCTTCCGCTGCCACGACGGCAACCACGTCAGCAAGGACGGAAAGACCATCAGCAAGGATTGCAACTCCTGCCATACCGTGCTCGCGCAACAGGAAGGAAAAGAGTCGCTGATGCCCTCCACGACCGCCATCGCCTTCAAGCATCCGGTGGACCTGGGCGACCTGACGGCCGTCAACTGCTCCGATTGCCACACCGGCGGGGTTGGGCCATAGAGTTTGTTTCATAAACCTATTTCGGGAAACGGGGTCAATTTCCTCAAGGGCTTCAGTGTGTGCGTGAGAACCCGGACACCATGCCTGTTTAACTCCTTGTCTGGCAGCCCGGTTCTTTCTGAGGTTCCGCTGCCCTCGTGGGGCGCCGCTTACCCGCTAACCAGAGACCGCGTGCCAGGGATCGCTCACCGGGCACGAGAAAGGGCAATCAATAAATGTGATGGTGGCGAAAACGTATTGTGTTTAAGCCTGCCGCAGGGCGTGCAACCGGGTCACGTTGTAGGCCAGGGCCGCCAGCCCGAACTCGCATCCCGCCTTGCCCAGACCGCGGGTCCGGAACTGCCGCATCCCACGCTGCTGCTTGAGCACTCCGAACACCGCTTCCACCACCGCCTTGCGCCGCGTCGCGTCGATCGCCACCCGTCCCAGCTTGCCCCAGCCCAACTGCCGCGCCATCTCCAACACCTGGGTGAAGGCATCGTTGATCGCCCCCGCGTGCCGTCGCCGAAACCCGCTCAGCGCCCAGTTATCCACCCGCGCCCCACCCGCCAGGTAACGCAACGCCAGATCCTCCACCAGCCGCTGCTCCAGCCGCTGCTCCAGCCGCCGCGCACTGGTCAGCCCCACCGCGTAGGCGTACAGCCACACGCTCAGCATCAGCTCCGGCGCATACAGCTCTCCACCTTCCAGGCTGTAGGCCTGCTCAAATCGGCTCAGTTCCAGCCGACTTACCACCTGCCGCACAAAAAAACACAGATGATCCGCTCCCAACTCATCCTGCACACTCGGAGGTATCAAGTACGCTTGCTCGGGACTGTAAGGCAGAAATCGTGACATATCTCTTTGTGCCCCATCTGCCCTGTGAAAAACAAGTCAGTTCTCACGCACACACTAAAGCCCGTACGTAAGACCAGCATGCCCTAATGAGACTTTAGCCTCTGAGGGACCTCGGTTCTTCTAACAAGACTTGTTCAGAGTTTCCCTACGCGTTGTTGCTTGGACGCATGACGCGGGAAAATCCGTGTCCTGCCCAATAGCGGCATGTTATCCGGGCTTTCCGCGCCTCCCACCCGTATCGCCGAGTCGGACACAAATATCCCTGGACACACATCATTGATCGGAGCACGATTGTTACAGCGTGTTTCAAAAATAGTGCTTGGAACGGCATGGCTTTAGCCATGCCGTTCAGAGCCAACAGAAATGCGGGCTTTAGCCCCTGAGGGCACAAGTCTCATTCCGCTGGAGTGTTTTTAAAACAAGCTCTAACGAACCCACACACGAGTTGGCGGCGGCGCACACGAGGTCACATGAAGATCATAGAAATCAAAGCGTTTCCCGTAACCGTTCCGGTTCCGCCCGAACACCGCGTCCGCCTTGGCATCGGGCTGATGGTCAAGCGGGATACGGTGTTCGTCAAAGTGAAAACAGAGAGCGGACTTATTGGGTGGGGTGAATCGCACCACGGGCGAGCCCATTTGGCAATCGCCACCCTGATTAACACGACCCTCAAACAGTTGGTCGTCGGCATGGAAGCGACCGACGTGAACGGAGTCTGGTCGCGAATCTACAAGTTTCAACTTGGGAGCCACGGCATGGGGGCTGCCTGTGCGATGGCGATGAGCGGCATCGATATGGCGCTCTGGGACATTCGCGGCAAGGCGGTCGGCTGGCCGCTGCACAAATTGTTAGGCGGAAAAAGCCGCAAGATCCCCGCCTATGCCGGCGGCATCTCCTTGGGGTACCAGCCTCCCGAAGCGCTCGTCCAGGAGGCCAAGGGCTTTGTTGCCGCGGGATTTCGGGCACTGAAGCTCAGGATTGGCGATTCCGTTAAGGCGGATGTCGCCCGGGTTGAGGCAGTGCGGGCAGCTCTTGGACCGGAAATCGATATTCTGACCGATGCCAATTCCAATTACAGTTTGAGTGACGCGCGCCGAGCCATGCCGGCCTTTGCCGCATGCCACGTCGGTTGGCTTGAAGAGCCTTTTTCCGCTCACGATTACCGCCTGTACCGCGAGGCAAAAGGCTTTGCTCCGGTTCCATTTGCGGCTGGCGAGAATCATTACACGCGTTTCGAATTCAGCCGTTTAATCGAGGAGGGCGCAGTCGAGATCTTACAGCCTGACCTTTCGAAATGCGGAGGCATTACTGAAGCGCTGAAGATTGCCGCTATGGCATCGGCCTATAAACTTCCGGTCCATCTCCACACCAGCCAGGGCGTCAATATGGCCGCCACCGTTCAGGTCTTGAGTGCGATCGAAAATAGCGGCTACTTCGAGACCGATTGTTCACTCAACAACCCATTGCGCGATCAGTTGATCGACCCGCCCATACGTATCGACGCCGACGGCACGATTTCACCCAGCGATAAGGCCGGTATCGGAGTTGAAGTGAATGAAGATTTGATTACTCACTACGCCGGAATAGAGGGCCCCGGCTATGTATGAGAATCCGCGCGATACGAATTGGCTTGCGCTAGGGCATGTTTCATCAATGGTTCTTTGAAGGGGCATGGCTTTAGCCATGCCGTCCAGAGCCGGGAAAAATGTGGGCTTTAGTGTGTGCGTGAGAACTCGTTTTCGAGGTGCTCTCGCCCCAATATATTGCGGTTCACGGACGAGTGGATCACAACATGTGGCCACAAATTCTAGTTCTCACGCACACACTTTAGGCCCTGAGGGGATTAATACCGTCTTCTGAAGTACGTTTATGAAACAAGCGCTAGGGACAATTTGCGCCGGAAGAACAAAAGTGATAATCCAGCGGCGCACAGTGATGCCATTGAGCTAGGCTCCGATACATCAGGAGGAGCATCAAGCGTAATATACTCCTGCCCCAATGGGGCCGTCAGAGGGGACGGGGTAATTATGTAGAAATTGCTGTAGTTCTGGCCGTTGAGATAGTCCTCTTGCGCATCAGTAACATAACCCTGAATCGCGCTCAAATATGTCGGATTACTGATATATGAACTCAAATCTATGGGAGGATTAGTGCTCGTCAGATCCCATACTGCCCACTGAAGCTCGGCATTCTGCAGCAGTGTCAACGGTGTGGTTGACGAAAAATTCATCTCGTCGATGAGATAGAAGACTTCCTCGTACAGGACCGCATTATCGAAACGCGTATTTGAAAGGTCGGCCGAAGGTGAGAATTGGATTACTTGCACATTCCAGGAATTTCCAACGGAGACGTCATGGGCGAAGTCGTCGCAGATCAACTGCAGAGGCTCACTTCCCAAAGCAGCTACCCCGGGATTCAGGGTACCGGCGTAGGGCGCCACATATGCCCCTCCAAGGTTATTCCCGGTTGGACCGCCAGCTCCGGTGAGAGTGAGAACGGTATCTCCTAGGGCCGTCCCACCTAAAATGAAAAACAAGTAAACTAACAGAAAACCCAGTTTATGCTTCATCCGACCATTCCTTTCCAAGCAGGCGACGGAAATTGCTGTCGATTAAACAGGCAATTCTCATTCCAAATTGCAAAGCATGATTAGAAAAGAAGGTAAACAGTTTTGATTCAGCGGTTTGAGGCATACAGTAACCACAATGGAGATCGTTGGCTATAGCAATTAGACTGTCCTTCAGTAATCTCAACTTGAGGGCAAACAGGAAAATTAGTTCCTAAATTGCAGGGACTTTCGGAACATCGAAGACAACCAGCGGGGAACTATGGAATGTATGCAGCATAACCTCGCTAGGCAAGAGTTGTATCCCAATCTACCCGAAAACTGTTTTTCAGCAACCTGTTAGGCCAAGCACGCGGGTTCGACCGGAGCGTTGAGCTTCGACACGACTTTTGCCCAGTTTTCCGCGAGTTGCATATTCCTCGTGCTCTCGGCAGTCGGCCATGTTATCAAAATATAACTTGTAAGAAAGTGGCGCCGCAAAAAGGCTAAGCTGCTGCCGACGCGCATTTCCCCGGAGGGTTCGATTGGGCTGCTGTGAGGCTTACACTTCCCGTTAGTTCGCCACTTACATCAAGAAAAGGTTGAATGTAACAATGGCAACCCCGGCAGAACGCACCTTGGCATGAGTGCTGGAGCGCACCCGATGAACGCCATGGCCGCGTCAACTCCACTCCAGGTGCTGATGCAGGCTATCGAGAACGTCCAGAAGATGCTTCGCAAAGGAATTACAACGGTCAGAGATTGCGGCGCCAAGGAGTTCGAAATTCTTCTCCTGAAAGCTCGCGGATATTGTGCTGCTCAATTCGAGCCCGCTCGCCAACCTCGAAAAACTAGGCGACGTATATTGTGTCATCCAGGACGGCTGGGTTGCGTACTCACAAGAGGCAAGCACAAACAACAAGTTCACGGTTGGAGCTTCAGCGTAAGAGGGAGAATATATTATGAGTGATGCGGCGGAGAAACAACAGATAACCGAATTTGTCAGCAGCTTAGGCTTAGAGAAGGACATGACCGCTGAGCAGTACAGGGTTGCGATCAAAGCTGCCATCAAGGATCGGGCCATCATCTATTACTGCATATGGAAGAAGTTGCAGCAGCAATATCCCGGAATCGATGCTACCAAAGTGATGCGAGAAGCCGCGTGGGATTTCGGCATCGTTAAGGAGAATGAGATCGCCAAGAGCCTTGGCGGTCAGCCGAACTCTTGATCAAAGTTTGGCTTGACAACCATCCAGAGTTCCCGCCTAATAGTACCTATTCGTATTTTCTATTTTTAAGATTTAGGATTCACGGTTTCCCAGGGCTCCAGGCCACAGGCACGCATTTCCGTCTGATGCTGCCGCTGAATTCAGAGCTGCTGTTCCCGGCTGTCCGGTGCGATATCAAGCAGGGGATGGTAGTGCCCCGTTTATACCTCACGAATCGCAGGAGAATGCCATGGCCTTGCTGAACTCCAGCCGTTTGAGGAGAACTCTTACTCTGACCCTCAGTTTCGCGGTTTGGCTGGTTCCCAGCGCCTTTGGAAACGATGCCTATAACATGAGTATCAGCAAGACGGCGGCGGGCGGCTGCGCGGGTGCGCAATGCGCGACCATTCCTACCCTTGCGTCTAATTCGGCGGACGTCCCGGCACAAAACGTTGCCATAACTCCGTTTGCCACCGTAGCGGTCGGGAGCGGCAACGTTACTATCCCCAGCATCGCTACGGATCCTTCAGGACGCGTCTATATCGGCAATGGCAACGCTCTATTGCGGGTCCGCGGCGCCATGCGAACGATCATCACGGTTGCGGGCGCGAGCGCAAACGCCACGCCGGGATACGCCGACGGCGCCGCCAATAGCGCCATGTTCTCCGGCATAACCGCCCTGGCTAGCGATGGTGTGGGCAATATCGATATTGCCGATTCCGGCAATGGCGCCATTCGCATGTTCAACCCCGAGACAAACATGGTTTGCACGATTGCGGGCCGCAACGGCAGCGGCGGGACTGGGTGCGGCAGCCCGTGGAGCGGCAGCCCGATAGCGGTTACAATCAGTACTCCTCTAGCCATGGCGGCGGGCAATTCTGCGGGCGGTGCGCCAGCCAACCTGATTTACTACAGCGATATTAGTTCCAGCATTTACGAGATTACCCCTGCAGGCATTACGCAGATTGCCGGTACAGGCACGGCAGGTTACGGCGGAGACGGCGGATCGGCAAAACGGGCGCAGCTCAATCTCCCATTAGGCCTAGCCCTCGATAACAGCGGAAACCTGTATATCGCCGATAGCGGCAACAATCTGATTCGCGAGATCAACACCAGCGGCAACATGGTGTTGGTCGCGGGGCTGGTGATCGGAGGCGTGCCACAGGCTGGTAATGCCGGCAACAACGTAACGGCGGTTGGCTCGCCGTTGTCAAATCCCACCGGAATCTTCATACAGATTGACAGCGGTCAAGGGGTTCCAGCGTCTCAGCTCATTGTCGTCGATACTGGCAACAACATGGTTCGCCAGATTGAAAACGGCCAGATGAGCAACGTGCTGCCTCTGCAAACGCCGTCAGGAACGCCACTGACCGTCTATGGCGTGGGCTCGATTCCGCAGGGGGGAGTCGGAGTTGATGTCGTCAACAGGGTTGTGGTTGAGCTGGGCAGCTACATGGACAGCGGAGCGGTTTATGTCGGTACTGCTCCCGGCGCACTCAGCCCTACTTCATCGACGTACACGGCGATGCTGACGATTCAGCAGCCGATGACCATACAGTCCATCTCCATTCCTAGCGTGTTTCAAACCTCCAGCGTAGGGCTAAGCGTGGGATCGATCACCGGTACGGGGTGCAGTATCGGTGGGAGTTCCCCAATACCTGCTGGTACGACGTGCCTGATTCCGATCACCTTTAAACCTGGCCGGCCCGGATTTCGCCGGGCCCCGCTAGTGATGACTTACAACACCGGATCGGGAACGCAGACAACAAGCTGGGGGTTAGTTGGCTACGCGCTGGCGCCCTCACTTGGCACACCGTTGGACGTGACGACCTTTGCGAATTTCAGCTCGGGGGGAGGACTTGGCGGATCAAACAATGGCACGTCTTTGACCGGCGCTGCCTATGATAGCGGGGGCAATTTCTTTGTGACCACCGGGGGCAACAATACTGTCTGGATGTATAACTCCGGCCTAACCCCGCAGTATCAGCAAATAGCAGGCACCGGCGTGGCGGGATATGGCGGGGACGACGGCTTGGCCATCAATGCCGAGCTGAATAACCCAAGCGGTATGGCAGAGGACCCTGCCGGCAACCTCTCCATAGCCGACACCAACAACTGTCGTATTCGTGAAATCTCGTTCGGCGGTCTATCAAGCACCGGCACAATCCAATGGAGCAACGGCACGATCCAAACGATCGTGGGAAACGGCACATGCGTCTCGGCCGGCGACGGCGGCTCTGCGTGGAACGCAACGACCGCATACCCGAAGCATATGACCTATGATGTTTACGGCAACATTTACTTCGCCGAAGACTCCCGGGTGCGCATGATTCAGAGCCAAAGCGGAATCATCTCCACCGTGGCCGGAGGCGGCACCAGCACAGCCGATGGAATTCCAGCTACCCAGGCGCAACTGGCGGGAATCGCCGCGATCACGAAGGATCTCTCGGGTGATCTTTACATTGCGCTCGGCCCCAGCGGCGGAAGCAAGGTGCGCAAGGTTGACACCTTCGGGTACATCACGACTTTGCCGGCCACACTGGTGAACCCGGTAGGCGTGGCGACTGATGACGCAGAACTGGTTTACATCGCTGATGCGGGTGCCTCGGATGTGGTGCGCGTCGACTTGAATAACAACGTTTCCGTGGTTGCCGGCATTCCCTCAAGCCCCGGCAGCGGCTGCGTTACGGGCGCTGCCTTTCCTACTTACGTTATGCTGGGCCCGTTAGGCCCGCTGGTGAGCGATTCGCGTGGGAATATCTTGTTCTTGAGTACTAGTTCCTCCAGCAGCTTAGTTTGCGAGCTTCAGTATGGCGGGATCAGTTCGTTTAGCATCTCAGGTACGGTGGGGAAGACATCTTCCTTTCAAACGCCCTTTTACAATAACGGCAATCTTCCCATGTCGTGGGGCGGGATTAGCGTCACGCAGAATAACGGCACCCCAAGCGGCACTTTCTCGGATGTAGCTGCCACAAGCCCGGATTGCGCCGGCGCCAGCGTTACCAGCCTCGCCATCGGAGGCTCCTGCAATTTTGCCTTGCAGTTTCTTGCGCCTCCAGCGCAGACATCTGCCTACACCGGAACTCTTAGGCTGACGGATGGGGCATTTGACGCCCCACAGACTGTGACACTTGACGGATATTCGGGGCTTGCTTTTCAGTACATTGACTTTACGCCGCCGTCGTCGGTGACCTACGGCATAGCGCCAATCACGCTGAGTGCGACGGCTGATTCAGGGCTTCCGGTGAGCTTCAGCGTTCTCTCCGGGCCGGGATCGGTGAACGGCAACGTTTGCGTCGAAACGAATGCGAACTCCTGCACCTTGACGATTACCGGCGTGGGAACGGTGGTGGTCGCCGCGAATCAGGCGGGCAATGCCAACTACGGTGCGGCACCGCAGGCGACGCAGAACGTCGTCGTCAAACCGGCTCCGCTGACGGTAGTGGCGAACAGCGCGGCGCGGGCGGTTGGAGCCTCGAATCCGGCGCTTAGCTGCACTTCTCCGACCTTCGTGAGCTGCACGATCACCGGCTTCGTGAATGGCGACACCAGCGCGGTGGTGTCGGGTTCAGCTACGCTGGCGACGACGGCGGCCACAAGTTCCCAGGTCGGGACGTACCCAATTACGTTCTCGAGCGAGAGTTTAACGGCAGCTAACTACACGTTTACCTTTGTTGGCGGAGTGCTGGAGATTTACAACACTGTACAGGCGACGGTGCCTCTATTGCTTGGGCTATCTCCGAGTACTGCGACGGCGGGCGGGGCGGGCTTTACGCTTACGGTGAACGGCGCGAATTTCGCCACCAACTTGGTGGTGCTGTGGAACGGTGCGGTGCGCGCCACAACTTACGTCAGCAGTACGCAGTTGACGGCCGCGATCCTGGCGCAGGATATTGCGAACGAATCGACCAGTCTGGTAACGGTTGCCAACCCCGCACCGAATCCAGGCACCTCGCCGGCGCAGCCGCTGGCGGTGATGAGCGCCACGCCGGTGGCGAAAGTGAAGACCGTAACCGTCGTGGATGCGGCCGATGGCAGTGGCAACCACGTAATGACCTTGACGGGCACGAACTTTGTTTCCGGCTCAGTTGTGCAATGGAACGGAACGAGCTTAACGACAAATTATGTGAGCCCGTGGCAAATCTCGGCCGTGATTACGTCGGCTGAATTTGCCGCGCCTGCGGCGCCGGTTACGGTCAACAATGCGGCAGGCACGTCAACGCCGTTTGAAGTGCAATGAGCGGCACCTGCGGGATGATTACCAGCGAAGCAGATAAATGGTTTGGCAATTCTCTAAAGGTAATGTTCAGCCAAGTGAGTCCAGTAGAAGTGATTCGGTAGAGGAAGAAGATTTCGCAAAGGAAGACAACGACATGAAAAAGCTTCTGGCATTGATCGCGGTGGTGGTGCTGATGACGGCCTCGGGCGTGGCGCAAACGACGGCGGGCTATGTGCCGGAGTTTACCAATTCATCCGGTGCGGTGGCGAACTCGGCAATTTTTCAGTCGGGCAGCGATATCGGCATTGGCACGACCACCCCGGCGGCGACCTTGCACGTGGTCTCGACGAGCACTTCGGCGGGGTTTGTGGATGTCTACAGCAACACCCTGAACGCGGTGATGTTTGCCACCCGGGCGGCGCGGGGCACGCCGGGGTCTCCGGCGGTGGTGCAGGCGGGCGACATCATCGGCGGCTTCACCGGCAGAGGCTGGACGGGTCCGGTGTCAGGCAGCACGGGAGGGTTTTCCGGCGGTCGCGGGGCGCTGATCATACACGCCAACGAAACCTGGTTGACGACGGCGCAGAGCACCTACATGCAGTTCAATACCACGGCGCTGGGCGCGGCCGCGCAGTCGGAGCGGATGCGCCTCGACAACGCCGGCAACCTCGGCATCGGGACTTCGAATCCGGGCGGGACGCCGCCGAGTCCGTTGCCCGCGCCGGTGACGCTGGAGGTGAACGGCAACGTCAAGCTGACGGCGGGCAGCGGCGGCGGCGTGACGTTCCAGGACGGCACCAAACAATCGACGGCGGCGGTAGCGGGGGTGGCGCTGAGGCTCGCCGGACGGTTCGGTGACGGTGGGCGGCACGGCGGCGGCGCCGACGGTGGCCGTGAATAAGGCGATAATTCAGCCTTTGGTGACGGGGACGTGCCCAACGGGTTCGCCGATGACGGGGGTGAGCGCCAGCGGGGCGGTGGTGTGCGGCACGATCGCATCCGGCGCGACCACCGCCGTTGCGGTGATTGTGGCGCAGATGCAGTTCACGGACAACTACGGGCTGGACAACCCGCACACGATCTATACCGTGCCGGCCACGACGGCCAGCGGGTTCTATCGGGTGACGGTGTACATGAACGTGCCGACGAATGGAATGGGAACGTGCGGCTCGGCGCCGTGCACGGGCGAAGCGATCACGCTGCAGTGGAACGACGGGGTCTCGACGACGGCGCTGGCGACGGCGAACTGCAACCTGGTGACGCCGTGCGCCTCTTCGGCGGTGACGCCGATGTGGGTGCAGGGCGGCACGGCGATTACCGCCTACGGCCAGAGCTACGGCACGGGCAATCCGCTGACCGGCGGCCAATTTAACGCCTACGTGGTGGTGGAGCAGTTGATGTAGAGCAGGGAAGAACGGTTCGAGTTGCTTCTGTAGCAGGCTGCTGAGGGAACATGGGAAGGACTTTTTCCGCAGTCTCACAGGCCGCTACTTCCGCCGGCGTTCCACCTTGAAGGTTGCCGTGGCCTTCGCCACGATTGCTCCGCGCTGATCCCGCACCTCACCCTCGGCAAAGGCGACGGTTCTTCCCGCTCTCAGCAATCGGCCTTCGGCCCGCAAGAGTCCTCGCCCCGGTTCAATGAACTGCACATTCAGGGTGACCGTGCCCTCGGTCTTCCAATCGTCCTCGTGGCTCCGGCAGGCGATTCCGAGCGCCGCGTCCAGCAGCGTCGCGGTTGCGCCTCCATGTGCATCGCCGCGCCGGTTTCTCAACGGATCGGTAATTTCGAGCGAAAGCAACGCTCTCCCTGGAGACCACTCAACCAGCTTCAAGCCGAGGAGCTGTGAAAACGGCGACTTAGCCAGCGGATCATCGAGCATGAGCCGAGTATAGACGAGGTAAACGCTTCCGCGCCTCTCGCCTTCCGGCGTCAGACGCCCGCCTGCCGAATCGCGAAGCAGTCCTTGTCCAGCCCATTCGTGCCGCGCTACCCGGCCCGCAGCCCAGTCTGCGCATTATCGGACGCTGCAACCCGTGTTTGCGCATTATCGGACATGACTGCGCATTATCGGACATAACTTAGTCGATTTTAGGTGTACAAGAACGTCAAAAAACGTGCATTTCGTGGTCCACGAATCAACCGCCGCCGACTCACCCAAAGATGCCGTCTGTGCCGCCTGATTTCCCGCGCTGGGCCTTTATTCTCATAAACTTCCGCTTCGCCTTCCGGCCGCCGGTGAAGCCGTAAATTCTGCTTGACAGCGGTTGCGTACAAGCAGATACTCCGGCCCAAATCATAAACGGTGAAAACTGTCCTTGTTTGAACGGGATGAGTTCGAAACCAGGGTGTAATTCGCCAAGCCACTTGTGGGCGACGGCCGCTCGAAAGCCGCTCCAGTGCTGGCTCAAAGGAACTTTCCATGGAACGATCGATTGCATTCACTCTCAATGGCAAGCCGACAAAAATCAAGGTTGACGACGAGCGCATGCTGCTCTGGGTTTTGCGCTATGACCTTGCCCTGACGGGCGCCAAGTTCGGCTGTGGGACCGGCTTTTGCGGCGCCTGCACCGTCATCGTCGACAACCAGGCGGTCAGATCCTGTTCGCTGCCCGTCAAGGAAATCGCGGGGAAAAAAGTCATCACCATCGAAGGACTTGGCAAAGACGGTCACCTGCATCCGATCCAGCAAGCCTTTGTCAACCACAACGCCTTTCAGTGCGGCTATTGCACCCCGGGCATGATTATGAGCGCCTACGCGCTGCTAAAGAAGACGCCGCGACCCTCGGAGGCTGACATCGTCAGCTATATGGACGGCAACTTGTGCCGCTGCGGGGCGCAGGTTCGGATCGTCGAGGCCATTCAGGATGCGGCCGTGGCCATGAAAGGAAGGGCGTGATGAGAACAGCAGAGACGACCATGATCGCCAATGGCGGCATGAATCGCCGCGATTTCCTCAAGCTCGGAAGCGGCTTGGTGGTGTTCTTCAGCCTCGATCCGCGAAAGGCTTTCGCTGACATACTGCCGGCTCCCGAACTGCCAGGGTCCAACCCCTTGCAGCCGATGCCCAAAGGCGTGGACTTTAATTCTTTTCTGCAGATCGGAGCCAACGGCCGGGTAACCTGCAAGGTCGGCAAAATCGAGATGGGACAAGGGTTGCACGCCGCCATGGCGCAGCATGTGGCCGACGAACTGGATGTCAGCTACGACGCCATCGACATGATCATGGGCGACACCGACCTCTGCCCGTGGGACGTCGGTACTTTCGGGTCGGGTGCCAACCGCTTGCTGTCGCCCGTACTGCGCGCCGCCGCCGCCGAGGGACGAGCGGTCCTGTTGCAGATGGCGGCCGAACGCTTTGCCGCGCCCGCGCAGGGCGTGGCCGAAGTTTCGCTGGAAAAGATCAAACCGATTGTTGCCCGCCTGCAGGTGAAAGAGGGCGTGATTACCGATCCGGCGACCGGCAAGAAGGTCAGCTACGCCGAACTGCTCGAGGGCAAACGTATCGAGCGGCACATGGAGAAAGTGCCGCTGAAAGCGATTTCGAGTTACAAGGTCATCGGAACCTCCGCCCGGCGCAAGGACGGCGTCGATAAAGTTACCGGAAAAGCCAAATACGCCGCCGATTTCACCCTTCCTGGCATGGTTTTTGCCCGCATTCTGCGCCCACCGGCGCACGGGGCGAAGCTCGCTGGCATCGACACCAGCGCGGCCGAGAAAGTGCCTGGCGTCAGGATCGTGAAAGACGGCGATCTGACGGCCGTGGTAGCCGGCACTCCCGATGCGGCGGAAAAGGCGCTGGGGTTGATCAAGGCACAGTTCAGTCCCTCGCCGTCAACCCTGGACGACAAGTCTATCTTCGACCATCTTGTCAAGACTCCGGTGGCCGAAAAGGTAGTGTACGAGGGTGGGGATCTCGCTGAGGGCGCGAAACTCGGCGAGGTATTCGAGCGGAGCTATCTGCACAGTTACGGGGCCCATGCGCACATGGAGACGCACACCACGCTGGTCAAAATCGAGGGCGGCAAGGCGACCCTTTGGGTGAGCACCCAGCGGCCCTTCGGGGTGAGAGATACGGTCGCGCAGGTGCTGGGCTTCAAGCCGGCGGACGTGCGCGTGATTACTCCTTACGTCGGCGGTGGATTTGGCGGCAAGAACTACGTGCAGAACAGTGTGGAGGCGGTGCGCATTGCCAAGGCGGTCGGCAAGCCGGTGCTGCTGGTCTGGGACCGCGCCGAGGACTTTATGTATGACCGCTTCCGCCCGGCCGCGGTAATCAAGATCCGCTCGGCAGTGAACAAGTCAGGACAGGTGACGATGTGGGATCTGAAAGCGATTGCCTCCGGCGATTGGGGATCGGTCACCTTTTACGACATTCCTAACCATCGCACGACCGCGGCCCCGATTACCGAGGTCGCATGGCGGCGCGGCAATAACGCCGACATTCATCCTTTCAATGTGGGAGCCTGGCGCATGCCCGGCACCAACACCTTAACTTTTGCCCGCGAATCGCACATGGATGTAATGGCCAGCAAAGCCGGCATCGACCCGCTCCAGTTCCGCATGCAGCATTTGCGCGACAAGCGCATGCTGGGCGTGCTGGAGGCTTGCGCCAAGCAATTCGGCTGGAAGGCGCAACCGGCCCCGAGCGGACGCGGCGTGGGCGTTGCCTGCGGCGCGATCTATCGCACCTATGTCGCCACGATGGCGGAAGTGGCGGTCGATAAGAACACCGGTGCGGTGCAGGTCAAACGGGTGGTCAGCGCGGTGGATCCGGGCACGGTCGTCAATCCCGAGGGCGCTCGCCAGCAGGTTGAAGGCTGCATCACGATGGGCTTGGGATACGCGTTGAGCGAGGAAGTGTTGTTTAAGAATGGAGAGGTGCTGAGCCGCAATTTCGACAGTTACGAACTTCCGCGTTTCTCCACCATGCCGAAGATGGAGGTGGTGCTGGTCGATAATCGCCAGTTCCCGCCGGACGGGATGGGCGAACCTCCGATCATCACCATGGGCGCGGTGATCGCCAACGCCATTCATGACGCCATCGGGGCCAGAGTGTTTCAGCTTCCGATGACGCCGGATCGGGTGAAGGCCGCTCTGAAGCGGAGCTGAAGCACCCGCTTTTCGCGCTCGAGATTTGCCGTAGCTTTTTGCCCGGCGGCATCGGCGAGCGCCGTGCAAATATTTTGGGGGAGGAGATGAAACCATGAAACGCATTGCGATTTTGATGTTTATGGGTCTGCTGACATTGGGCGTGGTGACCCTTACGGCCGCGCCGCCTGTGCTAAATATCGGCGACGCGCATGAACTTGACACGGATTACGCAAGCCCGTTCAACGTGAACTTGGCCGAGTGGTTTGCCGCGCATCCTTTGCCTGCGGGAGAAAAAGGACCGCGTATGGACGTGGTCTTTAAGACGCCGCGCGTGGTGGTGCTGGCGATGACCATTCGAGGAGATTTCCCTCTGCACTATCACACTTTATCCGACGAGATCCTGGTTCCGATTAAGGGCCATTGCCAAGAGTACGTCAATGGCAAGTGGGAAATGGTCGGACCCGGAGATATTCATTACAATGTGCGCGGCGCCGTGCACGGCTTGAAGTGCGCGCCCGGCATGGAGTTTCAGTCATTCGACATCTTTACCCCCGCTCTGCCTCCCGGAGGCGACAGAGTATTCATCGATGCCAAAGAAAGCAAAGCCAAACCGGGGGACGTGGTTGGGGACTGGGCTTTGATCGATTCTCAGTTCAAATCAGGCAAGAACATCAATCTGGATGAATGGTATGCCAGCCACCCGATTCCGCCGGGACAGGCCATGAGGCTGGATCTGCCGATAGGAACCCCGCGTAATCAAATGGTCATAGCGCAAAAACCCGCGCTGAAGGCGCATTACCATGGCTCGTCGGATGAAATCATCTACGTCTATAAGGGCGAGGGCGAAGAAATGATCAAGGGCCAGTGGGTGAAACTGAAGGCGGGCATGATCCATTTCTGCCCCAGAGGGTTTATCCATGCCATCCGCCCGGTAAGCGACGACTTTAAGATTTTTGCCGTGTTTCCACCGCCTCCGGCCAATGGTGCTGACAGGATTTTTGTGGAGGGAATATCCGCAAAATAGTTGCGCGAACGAGTGTCGCCTGGAAAAACCAACGATTTACAAATTCAAAGGCCGGGGCGCTCCTCGGCCTTTCGCCGTTTCCAGGCAGCCACGTCAAATGGTCTGTGGGTCCTTCGTTGCGCAGACTTAAGTACGTACACCTGCCTTAGACTTCCGACGCCGTTCCTACGGGTGTTTGCCCTCCGGCATTCGGGTATTTCTTCCATACATCCAGCTTAGCCGCCTGAATACCTTAATCCCTTAGTACCAATTCATTTTTCAGATGTCTTGTGGCGGCTTCTATTCTGCGTTGTAAATCGTTTATCGCAATCAGCGCGCTGGCGGTGGTCGTCTGTCTTTTGGCGGAGCAGGCGTCGGCAGCCACCCCCCAGATTTCGAGTATCTCTCCCGCATCGGCACCAGCAGGATCGGGCGCGATCACCTTGTCTGTGCGAGGACAGAACTTCACGGAGCACACGGTTGTTTGCTGGAATGGCACCAGCCTGCCTACAAGCTGCGTCAGTTCGATGACGATTCACGCATCGATTTCCGCGGCCGACCTCAGCCGGGCTGGTCAGGCGGAAGTTACGGCATACAGCACTTGGACGGGCTACACCTCGAATCAAGTTGTTTTCACCATTACAAGTACCGCTGCTTCAGCAATTCCATTGCAGATTACCACCACGACCATCAACGGCTGGGGAGCCAACTGCGCGGAAGGCCAGTTGTGTATGGGTGCGGATGCGGCGGGATTCGCCTTGCTGGGAGGTGCGATCCGGCCCGAGGAGATCGCGGCGGGAGTGATTCAGCACGCCTCGTCATTGACTACGCCGGCCACCAGATCGGGCCACATCGCTTGCCCGGCCACCCATACCGGCGGCCAGAGTAGCAGCGCCAACGCCATTCCGGAAGGCGCGCAGGTCCAGCTTGATCCGTCGTTTGGCGCGGAGTCACCTTCCAGCTGAGCGTCTGCTTGCCCGTCAAATAGCGCGATAACCCGACAATATAAGCGGCGTTCATAAGGCAGAACTGCAAGGGCATAGCCAACGGCCCGCTTTCTTCCCGGCGAAACGAAGCCCGCATCCGAGTGCCGCCATCGAGTAAAAGAGCAGTTGGCAGGCGAGGATTACGATATAGAGCGGACGCCACGCCAGGGTGAAGTTTGCGGCTAGCGCCGCCACGAGCAGGAAGGGTGCGAGCATACGCAACAGGCGGTGTGAGAAAAAAGCGAATGCCGGCGCGCCTTTGAGCGGGTTCAAGTATCGGGGGTTTTGGAAAATCGTCTGATAAATTCCGGCGGCGATGCGGGTTCTTCGCTGGAACTGCCCTTCCACACCCGGAACGATGTCCTCCATCGCGACGGCCTCCGGATCGTAGACAACGCGATGGCCGTTGAACCTGATCTGGAGCGGAACCTGCAAATCTTCTACAAGAGAAGATGTGGTGGGCCGGAACAGTTCGCGTCGAACCGCATACACCGCCCCGTTTGCGCCCAAGAGACAGTTGAGACGGCTCTCCAGCACTTTGATTGCAGATTCGTAGCGCCAGTATAGAGACTCGCCTGAACAACCATCGTCTCCGAAGCGCACTTCCTTTCCACTGACTGCCCCTACCCGCGGATCGGAGAAGTGCCGCACCAGTTTATATAAGCACTCGCAATCCAAAATCGTGTTGGCGTCGGTAAAGAGAAGTACTTCCGCCTGGGTGCGCTGCGCGAGATCGCGAAGCACTTGCAGCTTTCTGCGCCGCACCGGGAATTCGAAAACTTGCAAGCCCGAAATCAAGACGCTCCGCGCGCGTTCCGCGCTCGCGTCGGTCGAGCCATCGAGTCCGAGCAGCACTTCAAGCCGATCGCCTGGGTAGCGCAGCAAAGCGATATTCCGCAGCTTGGCTTCGATAACCGCTTCTTCGTTGAACGCCGCGATGACGATGGCGACGCTCGGCAAGCGACTCGCAGTGCGGCTCCGGCGATCATGTCGCGAAAGCAGGTAGCGAAGGTCGCGTCCCGCCTGGGCAATCGTTGCACTCACGAACAGCAGCACGGGATAACCCGCGTAGTTATACGCAACGGCCGCCACCGACAACCAGAAGATCCATTCAACACCTGACATTTTGATGGCCTTAACGAGTGCTTCCACCGGGGATGGTTTCGGAAGGATGGAATGCTTACGTGGATTTCTTGTCGTCCAGCGGAGTTGGACGAGCTTACGATGCGCGCTGGATCGCTTCAGCAGGCTGGTCCGCGGCGGCCACGCCTTCGAACAATTTCTGCTTGGCGAGAGTAATCGCCGTGAGATCAAACTTCCTGACGACTTTCTCCCTGCCGCGAACAGCGAGTTCCCGGGCAAGTTCCGGCGACCTGTAAATCGTTAGCAGCGCCTCGGCGAGCGCACGGGCATCACTGTGCGGCACAAGCAAACCTGTCCGGCCGTGCTCGCCCAGCTCAGGAATTCCACGGATAGAACTGGCGATGACCGGTGCGCCTGATGCCATCGCCTCCATTAGGCTCACGGGGATGCCCTCGCTCATGCCGCTCGGGGTCATAATGCTTTGCAGGGTGAGTACGTCGGCCTCAGCCATGAGTTCGAGAACACGATGGCGAGGCCGGCGGCCCAGCAATTGCACCCGCTGTTCCAGTCCCAGCTCGCGAATCTGCCGTTCGAGCAAGGGGCGATCTTCTCCTTCGCCGACCAGCAGGCAACGAAAATCCACTTCGTGCCGGCACAGTTCCGCGCAAGCCTCGATGAGGTAGCGCTGGCCTTTATGTTTTTCCAGGCTGGCCACACAAAGTATTGTGAACTGGTTGTTTATCCTGGCCGCACTCCGCGGCTTGAAGAGCGATATGTCCACGCCGCAATGGATGACATGCATCTTTTCGGCGCACGCGGGGCCATACAGTTCCGTCAGCAGTCGGCGGTTGTACTCGGAAATGGTGATAAAGAACTCCGACTCCCGGATCTTCACTCCCAGCATCGTGCGATCCATGTAAATCTCGTGCGAATGCGCGGTGAAGCTGTAAGGAATTCCGGTGAGGATGCGGACTACGTATTGACCTGCCCGATATTTTGTACCAGTAGGAGTGTTAGTGTAGCGCAGTCAACGGACAAGTTGACTCGCCGTCGCCGCCGTCGGGGGTGTGGAAATGTGGGAAGCGCGCAGCGGTTTCCACATTTCCATGCCTCGTCTCTTCGGTTGCCTTGATCGTCGCCGGTCCGATCGCCGCCGGTGCTGGCGGCCGATAACCCAACGACGAATGTGGACGCCGCGTGTTGTACTCGACACGCCAACGCTCGATGATGATCTGCGCCTCCTTCAGCGAGTAGAAGATCTCGCCATTCAAGCACTCGTCTCGTAGCTTTCCGTTGCAACTCTCGCAGTCCCCGTTTTTCCACGGACTTCCAGCTTCGATGTACAGCGTCTTGGCTCCCACCGCCGATAACCAGTTGCGTAACTTCTGGGCAACGAACTCAGGTCCATGGTCCGACCGTAGGTGTTCCGGCACCCCGTGGATCAGCATCACCTCCGCCAGCGTCTCGATCAGGTCGTAGCTGTTCAGCCGTCGCGCCACCCGCAAGGCCAAGCACTGGCGCGTGAACTCGTCCATCAGCGTCAGCACCCGCAACGTCCGTCCATCGTGGGTGAAGCAGCTGACGAAGTCGTAGCTCCACACCTGGTTCTCATGTTCCGGTCGAAGTCGCACGCCGGAGCCGTCGTTCAACCACAGCCGGCCACGCGGCTGCTGTTTCTCGGGCACCCGCAACCCTTCCCGCCGCCAGATTCGCTGCACCCGATCCCGTCCCACGTTCCAGCCCGCGCGCGGCAACAACACCGTGATCCGGCGATCGCCATAACGGCCATATCGGCTGGCCCGCTGAAGGATCGCCCGTGTCAGCGCGTCTTCCTCATCGCGCGGCGTCCTGATGTATCGCTGCCTCCCTCGCCACTGCCCCAACCGCCGGCAGCCATGCCGCTCCGACAACCGAGGTTGCTGGCGGGCAGGTTCCACCGCGCCACGCCGCCGTTCCGGGCTGAGCAGTTTCCCTCCGCCACATCCTTCAGAATTTGCTTCTCCAGTGATAACTCCGCGACCGCCTGCCGCAGCCGCCTGTTTTCCTTCTCCAGAGTCTTCATCCGCTTCGCCTGCTCCAGCTTCAACCCACCGTATTCCTTGCGCCAGCGATCGTAGGTTTGCTCAACCATGCCCGCCTCCCGACAGGCTGGCGGCGTGCTCCGGCCGTTGCTTACGGCCACCTCGACCTGACGCAGAATCCCGATGATCTGCTCCGGGGTGTATTTCCTCTTGGCCATTTTCCAGCTCCTCTCGTACCAGTGTCTCTCTTTTCCACGGGTACAAAATTCGCCAGTCACGTCACCCGTGGACCGTCTCTTCGCGGTCCTGAGGAAAGCGAAGCTCCAAGCCCGAGGTGGCCTCGCGCACCAGTTGGCCATTGGTCACGTTCTTCCCGAGCGCGCAACCGAGTGACAGGGCGTTGAAGCAAAGCCGGTTGATCTCGCGTGGGACGCCATGAGAATTGCTCACCAGCAAGCCGAGAGCTTCAGGAGTAAAAAGTGGGCCGCCGTGATAACCCGCGCGCTTCAGCCTGTGCACAACATATCGAATGACGTCGGCGGGAGCGAAAGTATTCAGCCGCGAGATCATCATGATCCGCTGCCGAAGCTGCTCAAGTTCGGGAAGCGCCAGTTTCCTGCCAAGTTCGGGCTGGCCGGCGAGCACGATGTGCATGAGTTTCGCATTCGGCGTTTCAAAATTGGAGAGCAGGCGCAAGGTTTCGAAAAGCGGGATGTCGAGATTTTGCGCCTCGTCCACCACCACCAATACGCGCTGGTGTGCGTGCGCGGACTTCAGCAGAAACTGCCGCAAACAAGCCAATGCCGCCGTGTCGCTGCCGCTGTCCTCGTGGGGGATCTTGAATTCGGCGAGCAGACTTCGCAGCAGCTCGCTGGAGTTGCACTGGGTGTCGAACAGAAGTGCGCTCTGCGCCGAACTCTGAAAATGCCGCAGCAGGGCGAACAATAATGTAGTCTTGCCCATGCTCGGTTTGGCAATGATCGCGGAGAACCCCACGGCCGCTTGGATTCCGTAGGCAACCGAAGCCAGAGCCTCGCGGTGGGTGGCACTCAGGTACAGGAATTCAGGATCGGGCGTTATAGGCTCGTTGCCACTGAAGATGGATGCTTACGCTGAGCCGATGGAGTCCACGCCATAAGAATCCAGCACGTCTCGCAACGTCACAATTCCCTCCAGCTTGTGGACGTCCGCCCGGTTGACCACCGGCAACATGTCAATATGGGCATAGCTCATACGTTCCAGCGCCTGATGCAACGCATGGTCTTTGTGGGCATGGGGAAATTCGAATGATTCCAGAAGGTCCAACAACTTCTGTTCCGCCCGGCCATCATCAAGGGCGCTCTCCAATGCCGCTCGACTCAAAACCCCGACGATGCTTTCTTCATCCATCACCGGCCAGGCGTGGAATTGACTCGATCGCATTCCTTCAACTGCCTCCTGAACGCTCATTTGCGCTGGCAGGGTCTCGGTGGTATCCCGCATCGCCTCAAGCACCTTGCGCTGGCCGAATTCATCCCGCTCCGCATGGAGTGGCAAATGAATGCCGTCTTGGCGCGCCAGGGCCTCATAAATCGGCATTTTTTGGAAGCGCGAAGAAATGAAAAAACTCGCCAGGTTGGCGATCATCAGGGGCACGATGACGGTATAGTCGCGGGTCATTTCGAAGATCATCAGCACGGATGTCATGGGAGCGCGCACGATGCCGGCGAAGAGCGCACCCATACCCACTAGTGCGTAAGCCCCAGGCGCCGCCGTATAGGTTGGCAATAAATGGTGAGCTGCGGTGCCGACCGCGCCTCCCAGCATCGCGCCGAGGAAGAGGGCCGGACCAAAAATTCCACCAGCGTTGCCAGAGGCGTAGCTGGTGGTTACGGCAAACAGCTTGAGCACCACCAGCAGAGCCATCAACTTGAACGCCATCGTTCCGGTCAGAGCGTGGCCGACATAGCCGTACCCCACACCTAAGACCTGTGGCACGAACAAGCCCATCAGGCCAACCATCACACCGCCCACCACTGGGTGCCACCAGCGAGTGCTTCTCGGCAACAGCAAGAAGCGCTGGCGCATTTCCAGCAGAAGCCTAGTAAAAGCTACGGACAGAAAACCGCCGATGACGCCCAACACCGCATAGATGGCGAATTCGAGCGGGTGGACCAGCTCGTACGGCGGAACCTGAAATAGCGGGTTATTGCCCAGCAGCAGACGTAACATCGCCCAGGAAATGGCGGAAGCCAGCACCACTGATCCCAGAACCGGCGCGTGAAGATCTCCTACCACCTCTTCCAGAGCGAACAACACCGCCGCCATAGGCGTGTTGAAAGCCGCGGCGATGGCAGCGGCTGCTCCCACGGGCAGAAGCGCTCTTACCTTTTCCGGACGCAACCCGAGCGCGCGGCCGAGGACCGAGGCAATCCCGGCGCCAACTTGCACCGACGGTCCCTCGCGGCCGAGCGGAATCCCGCTGGCCAGAGTGGCTGCGGTGCAGCCGAACTTGCCTAAGACCGTGCGCAGCGAGATGCGGCCATCGCGTGCATAGAGAGCAGCCTTGGTTTGCGGCACGCCGCTGCCTCGGGCGTTGGGAAAATAACGATAGAGCAGGTAGCCCATGGCCAGGGACCCTGCCGCCGGGATCAGCACGCGCCTCCAGGCAGCACTGCCGACCGGGTACAGTCGCATCCCCATGTGTTCGGTCAGAACGATGAAGGCAACGACGGCGAGTCCGGTCAGCGCTCCAATCAGCAGCGTGAGGGCGAGAAAAACCTGTTCTTCGCGTTGTAGGAGAAGCGCATTCCAACGCGCCCAAAGAGCACTCTGCCATTTTGCTTTTGACGTGGGATCGACGACCGGTGAACTCATTATCAGAATAGCGTATCAGAAGGCCCTTTCCGATTCATATAGCGAGACAGAATCCATCCTGGCCCATCAACCGTCGGCTAAGCGGCCCACGATCTCGGAGACCGTTCCCGTAGACGCAACCCGGCCCTCCGCAAGCAACACCATGGTCGTGGCCAGACGTGTGATCTCGGCCACCGAATGGCTGACATAGACAATCGGGACCCGGCTCTGGTCGCGCAAGCGCTCGATATAGGGGAGGATTTCGGCCTTGCGGGCCTCATCGAGCGAGGCGAGAGGTTCGTCCATCAGGAGAAGATGCGGACTTGCGAGCAATGCACGGCCGATGGCGACGCGCTGTTTTTCGCCACCCGAAAGCAGGGATGGCCCGCGGCTCAGCAGGCTGCTGATCCCCAACAACTCAACAATGCGATCGAACTGTTCCCGCCGCTCGTTGCCGGGGGTGAACCAGCGGCCGTAAAGCAGGTTCTGACGCACGGTGAGATGAGGAAAGAGCCGCGGCTCCTGGAATATATAACCTACACGCCGACGATGGGTGGGGATGAACACGCCATCTGCGGTGTTGACCAACACCCGCCCATCAACGACAACCCTGCCCCGGTCCGGGCGAAGCAGTCCGCTAATGATGTTGATGAGCGAAGTCTTGCCTGCGCCTGAGCGTCCAAATAACGCGGTCAGACCGCCGTCCGTCGTAAAGCGAGCTTCCAGCGTAAAGGCTCCGAGCCGGTGGCACACGTCCACTTCGAGGTTCATAGGCCCGCCACCCGCCGCGCCACCCGCCGCGCCGCGAATTCCGACAAAAACAGCGCAATCGCGGAAATCAGGACCGAGACAAGCGTTAATCGCAGCGCGCCCACGTCGCCGCCCGGAACCTGGGTGAAGGTGTAGATTGCCGTCGGCAGCGTCTGGGTCTCGCCGGGGATGTTCGAGACGAACGTGATCGTCGCGCCAAACTCGCCGAGGCTGCGCGCGAAGGCAAGGATCGCACCGGCCATAATGCCGGGCAGAATCAGCGGGAGCGTCACCGTGGCAAACACCCAGAGCGGGCCGGCGCCCAGCGTTCCCGCCGCATCTTCAAGCTTCCGGTCCACAGCTTCGATGGAAAGCCGTATGGCGCGCACCATCAGCGGAAACGCCACTACGGCCGAGGCGAGCGCGGCTCCCGTCCAGCGGAACGCGAAAGTGAAACCGACTGTTTTCCAAAGCAGCCGGCCGAGCGGTCCATGCCGGCCGAACAGTATGAGTAGAATATAACCGGTCACGACCGGCGGCAAAATCAGCGGCAGGTGGACGCATACGTCCAGCACCTCCCGGCCCCAAAACCGGCCGCGCGCCAGAACCAGCGCGATCACGATGCCGAGCGGCAGGCTTGTGCCCACCGCCCACATCGCGACCTTAAGGCTCAAACGGATGGCGGTCCATTCGGCCGGCGAGAATTCCAAGAGGGATGACCCGATCATGATGCGTTCATCGCTGGACCACGCCTAAACTGCCGGACATTGCCGAGCCTACTGCTGTTTGAGAACCGTGAAGCCCTGCTTCTCGAAAAGAGGCTTGGCCTTTGCCGATTCGAGATAGGCGAGAAACGCAGCGGCATCGGGGTTGGTCGATTCCGCGACGAGCGCAATCGGATAGATGATGGGAGGATGCGTCTCCTCCGGAAAGAACCCAACCACTTTGACGTTCGGCTCCGCCGCCACGTCGGTTTGGTAGACGATTCCGAGAGGCGCTTCTTTACGTGCAACCAGGGCAAGCGCCGCGCGCACATTTTCCGCCTGTACGACCTGGCCCGCAACCGACGGCCAAACCCCGAGTTTCTCCAGCGACGCCTTGCCGTATTTACCGCAGGGGACCGCCGCGACATCAGCCATGGAAAGCTTGCCACCCGCCAGCATTTTGGCGAGTGGAAATCCCGGCTGAATCTTGACCTGTACGGAACTGTCTTTGGCCGCGATCAGCACCAACTTGTTGCCCAGGAGGTTTCTGCGCGTGCCCGGCTTGATTAGGTTGCGCTTTGCCAGGTAGTCCATCCAGTCGAGGTCGGCAGAGATGAAGATGTCGGCGGGAGCGCCGTTCTCGATCTGCTTTGCCAATGTCGAACTCGCGGCCAGCGAGACGCGGACATGCTTGCCGGTCTCGCGCTGATACTGAGCGGTAATATCGTCCAGGGCATCCTTGAGACTCGCCGCGGCAAATACCAGGACGTCGTGACTCTGGGCGACGGTCCGCTCCGCCAATGGTCCCAATGCGATCGCCATCGCGAGAGCGACGAGCCCGCACCGCTTGATCCAGAACCGCAAGAACCCCATTCTCGAAGGTTTTCTGATTGTGCTTGCACGGTTCATCTCAACCGCACCTCCCAGGAATTTACGCTGTCACGCACAAAAGTCTGAAGTCGCGTATAAAAGAATATCAAAAAAAGAACTTGCGATGCGGGGGCAATCAAGTTCTCCGGCTGGGCTGTTCAAACCGATCGTCGGCAACCGCCCCCGCGCTCGGCTTGTCTTTGAACCAGCCGACTCGTGCGATCGAGAAATGGTCGAAGGCAGGCACGTACGGCTTGATATCCAGGAGCGGAGTGCCGTCCAGCATATCGACATCCGCAATGTAGAGTCGATTCCCCTGGATGCCGAGCAGGCGGACCGGCGACATGCCGATTTTGTTCGGTCGCGCCGGCGACCGGGTTGCGAAAATGCCGTGCTCGGCGGGGTCCAGGTAGGGGCGAACGAGCAACTGCGGCTCTGAAGCACGGTCAAACAGATAGATGAGCCATATTCGGTCGAAGCCTTCAAGGTCCTTCAATCCGGGTTCGAATTCGGCAAGCAACTCGATCGCGCCTTCGGCGCCATTGGCCAAAGAACTCTGGATGGGAGTTCCCGTGGCCTGCCCGAAAGGTGTATGAATTGTCCCGATAGGCTTAATGCAGTTCTGCAGCTCTGGGTTGAACATGGAATCGTTCCGTAACCTGGATTGATTTATTGTGACACGACCATGGATGTGGTGTCACACTAAAATTACTTTATAACTTGTTATCAAGACATCCTTTGATGTATCTTAGGCGGCGTCAGCGAGGACTTCCATGGAAGTGCGGTGCAGCCTGACGCAGTTGAGGCGACAACGCGGAATCTCAGCCGCCCGGCTGGCGGACGCGGTCGGCATCCGCCGGCAAACCGTCTATGCCATCGAGGCGGACAGCTATCTTCCGAATACTTCGGTAGCCCTGAAATTGGCCCAGGAGCTGGGGGTTAACGTCGAAGAGCTTTTTTCCCTCGAAGAAGACGCGCGGGCGCCGTTGCGCACCGAGGAAGTTCGCTTGCTTCCGGGAACCGGCGCCGCACAGCCGGGACAGGCTCTGCAATTGTGCAAAGTGGATGGTCGGCTCATAGCCGCTTCTCCCGAACTTGGCACTTGGGGCTTGCCGCAGGCCGATGCCGTCCTGCTGGGTCCAATTCGTAATCTGACGCGGGCCGGGAGAGCCCAGGCTGGAATTTTTGAAGAGGATTGGAAAAGGACTGATCGGCTGCTGATCGCGGGATGCGATCCTGCCGCGTCGGTTCTGGCGCACCACCTGCAGCGGCAGGGCGTCGAACTGGTTATCGCCTATCAGAACAGCTCGCGCGCGCTCGATCTGCTGAAAGATGGCGTCATTCACATTGCCGGCACTCATCTTCTGGATGAGAAAACGGGGGAATCCAACCTGCCCAAAATTAATCGCATGTTCGGCAAAGACTCGGTCGCCGTCATTGCTTTTGCCCTGTGGGAAGAAGGAATCGTGGTCAGGGCCGGCAATCCGAAGAGTGTGCGCAGTGTGGCGGATTTTGCGCGGCGGGACCTCGCGATCATCAACCGCGAAGCGGGCGCGGGATGCCGGCTTTTGCTGGATTCGTTCTTGCGCCGCCTCGGCATCGCCGCCAAAAGCGTAAAAGGATATGACCGCATTGCGCTCGGCCACCTGCCCGCGGCCAGGCGCGTGCAAAGCGGCGACGCGGACTGCTGCATCAGCACCAGGGCGGCAGCGCGCGTTTTCGGATTGGACTTCATTCCGCTCGCCACCAAGCGCTATGACTTGGTGGTTCGCAAGACGCACCTGAAGCTGCCACAAGTTCAGATGCTTTTCGAAACCCTGGGGCGAGCCGCTTTGCGGCGAAAGCTGGAAGGCTTTGCGGGATACGACATGAAGGCAGCAGGCGATCGCCTGATGTGAACTCCAACCGCTACCGGCCTCTTCGCCTCCTTGATCCGCTCAGCATGACACTCAATGCTTATCGCACATTGATTCGCGTGAATTTTCGCCCGGCTAGGGCAGCATCTTGCCGGGATTCATAATGCCCAGCGGGTCGAGTGCCGCCTTGATTTTCCGCATGGTGTCCAGTTCCGCGCCGCCGCGCCATTTCTCCAGCATATAAGGCTTGAGCGCGCCGATGCCGTGTTCGGCCGAGAAGCTGCCGTCGTACTGGCGAACCACTTCATTGACCACTGCCTGAACTTCGTGGGTGCGCGCCTTGAATTCGGCGTTATCGCCGCCGACGGGCACGGTGAGATTGAAATGGGTGTTGCCGTCGCCGAGATGTCCGTAGGCCATGACGCGGATGCCGGGGAATTGCCGTTCGCACTCGGCGGTGGCGCGAGTGATAAATTCAGGCGTCTTGGACAGCGGCACGGTCACGTCGTTCTTGATGGACGTGCCCTCGCGCTGCTGCGCGTCGGTGACTTCCTCGCGCAACTGCCACATGGCTTGACGCTCCGATGAGCTGCCGGCGAGGGCAGCATCGAGCACGATGCCTTTCTCCATGGCTTCGGCCAGCACTTCCTCCAGTTTCTGGCGAAGATTGGCGTCGAATGAAGCGTCAGCCAATTCGCACCAGACATAGTGCTGGGCGCGTTCGGCCAGAGGATAGCGCGTCTCGGGAAAGTGCTTCAGGATGAGTTCGGCGACCCGTCCCTCCATGTACTCGAAGGCGTTGATAGACTCGTTGAGATGTTTGCGGCAAAGCACCAGCAGATCCAGGGCCGACTGCGTGGAAGCGACAGCGCAAAAAGCGAGCGCGAGATCGCGCGGGCGCGGCACCAGTTTCAGCACCGCCGCGGTGATGATTCCCAGAGTTCCCTCGGCGCCGACGAAGAGCTGGCGGAGACAGTACCCGGTGTTGTCTTTGCGCAGGCGGCGCAAGCCGTTCCAGATTGCGCCATCGGGCAAGACGACCTCGAGGCCAAGAACCATGTCGCGGGCGTTGCCATAGCGCAGCGTGTTGTTGCCGCCGGCGTTAGAGGAGAGCACGCCGCCGATCTGCGCCGAACCCTCCGAACCCATGGTGAGCGGCACGATGCAGCCTTCGCTGACGGCGGCTTCCTGCGCCGCCTTGAGCGTGGCCCCGGCGTCAATCGTCAATGTGAGATCGACCGGGTCGAGGTTGCGTATCTTGTTCATGCGGGAGAGTGTCAACACGATTTCGTTGCCGGCGGCGCTGGGCGTGGCGCCGATCACCATGTTGGTATTGCCTCCCTGGGGCACGATCGGGATCCGCCGTTCGGCGCACAGCCGGACCACGGCGGCGACCTCTTCGGTACTGGCCGGGCGGACGACGGCCGGCGTGCTGCCCCGTTCGAGTTTCCGCCAGTCCTCGCAGTAAGTAGCGGTGTCGGCAGGGTCAAACAGGCAGCCCTTTTCACCAACGATATTCAGCAGCGCCGAACGGAGTTCCGCGGTTGCAATTGCTTCAGACATTTCGCGTTCCTTGATAAATGATTACGGTCATGGTTTCGATTCTGGCTGCATCTCAGACTTGCATTGCGCTTCAGCGCACGAGGCAGGGTCGCTTGTGGTCGAACTTCCAGCCGGCGATCAGGTACTGCATGGCCGTGGCGTCATCGCGTCCTCCGAGTCCCATCTTTTGATAAAGCTGGTTTGCCTTCTCGATTTGCGCCATGTCCGGCTCCACTCCCAGACCGGGGCGCTCAGGCACATCGAGCATTCCGCCTTTGATCTGGAATGGCTCTTTGGTGAGGCGCTCCTGATGCTCCTGCCAAATCCAGTGAGTGTCGATCGCCGTAATGTTGCCGGGCGCGGCGGCGGCGGCGTGGGTACACATCGCCAGCGAAATATCGAAATGATTATTGGAGTGCGAGCCCCACGTCAGTCCCCACTCGTGGCACATCTGTGCCACCCGCACCGAGCCCTGCACGGTCCAGAAGTGCGGATCGGCCAGCGGAATATCGACCGCGTGCAATTGGATGGCGTGCCTCAACTGGCGCCAGTCGGTGGCGATCATGTTGGTGGCCGTAGGCAGGCCGGTGGCGCGGCGGAATTCGGCCATGATTTCGCGTCCGGAGTAGCCGCCCTCGGCGCCGCAGGGATCTTCGGCGTAAGCCAGCACTTCGCGCTTGTCGCGGCACAGGCGGATGGCCTCGGCAAGCGACCAGGCGCCGTTCGGATCAATGGTGATGCGCGCCTCGGGGAAGCGTTCGTGCAAGGCGGTGACGGCCTCCATTTCCTCAGCGCCGGAGAGTACGCCGCCCTTCAACTTGAAATCCTTAAAGCCGTAGCGTGACTGCGCCGCTTCGGCGAGGCCGACGATGGCCGCGGACGTCAGCGCTTCTTCGTGGCGCAGGCGCAGCCAATCGTCTTTCGAGTCGGGCTCGCTCAGGTAGGGCAGGGGAGTTTTGTTGCGATCTCCGACGTAGAAAAGATAGCCGAGCGCTAGGACCTGATTGCGCTGCTGTCCCTGCCCTAGAAAGGCGGCGACAGGCACGCCGAGAAACTGCCCGAGCAGATCGAGCAGAGCGGATTCAATGGCGGTGACGGCATGGACGGTAATGCGCAGGTCGAAGGTCTGCAAGCCGCGTCCGCCCGCGTCCCGGTCGGCAAAGCGCTGCCGGACGCCGTGCAGGATGCGGTTATAAGCGGCGGTGGATTGGCCGAGCACGAGCGACTTGGAGTCATCCAGGGTTTGCCGAATGCGCTCGCCGCCGGGAACTTCGCCGACGCCGGTGTGGCCGGCGTTGTCTTTCAGGATCACTAGATTGCGGGTGAAGCAGGGACCATGCGCGCCGCTCAGGTTGAGCAGCATGCTGTCATGGCCTGCAACCGGGATCACAAGCATCTCGGTAACCAGTGGCGCACCAGATGAAAGGGTCATCGGACGATCATAGTTCCAGGCAGGTGAAATTGAAACTTGCTTTTGTTTAGTGGCCTTCGGGTTTGACGATCATGCCACGGCTGTTCTTGCCGTTCATGACGACCAGCAGGGGAGCGGGCAAGCGCAGATGACGGACGCAACCCCGCACTTCAAGCGCGGGTTGCGAGGCGAGCCACGCCCAGTCGACGAATCCTTCGCCGGTATCGCTGTTGATGGTGAAATAGCCGACCTGGAAGGCAACCAGGTTCTGAAAAAAGTGACTGCCCTGCGAAGGCGTCACCCGCAGGTCGCTCAATCCGGTCTCGACAATCACGCGCGCGCCTGAGATCTGGTCCCAGGTGACCGGGATTCCAAGCCAGGGATCGGTTGAGCCCCAGCGGCCGACTCCGATCAGCAGATAGGAAATTCCGGCTTCGGAAAGCTTGGCGTTGAGATGCGCGAGCTGGCGCGCGACATCCTGGCTGCGAGAGCGTTCGAAGCGCTGGAAGTCGACGACCACGATGTCCTGGATGTCCTGAATGCGGCCATTGCCCAGCACCTGCGCGCTTTGGCAGAGCAGCCTGCTAGGCTCGACATCCTCCATCCGAACTTCTTCCCACTCGCGCGAGACAACCAGGGGACGCATTTGCAGAAATCCGAAGTCGGCGACCTCGTCAGGGCGCTGCGGCAGGCGGACCGCGAACTCCAGTTCGACGGGGCGTCCGAGCGCTTCTTGCAATAGTTTCGAGAGCTGATCGATGATGGCGGCGAGGGGAAAAGTTCCGTGCTTGAGAATGGGAGCGAAGGTGACGACGCGCGGGCCGGGCCGGCTGACTCCGTCGTAGATGGCATGATTGTCACGCGAATAGGTTGAGGCCAGGCGCGGCAAAGTTCCATCGGCCTCCGCTACGGCGAGCCCGTAGCGCACCTCGCGCAGATCCGAAGGCTTGCGGCGGTCACCACCGGTTTCGTGATGGAGTTCCAAGGCCCAGAACTCGGTTTGCGAGTTGGCCAGGATGTCTTCGACGGTGGAAAACTGAACCAGCTTCTGCGGATAGCGCGGACAAAACGTGAGGCTCTTGTCGCCTTCCACGACCTCGCGCCCGAGTCCCAGGGCGACGGCGGCCACCCCATCGGCGGCGGTCATGGGCCCGACGGGGTAAAAGTTCTGCGAGCGGACGACGCCTGAAAAATCCGGATAGAAGCGCTCGCCGTGAATGGCGCCGACTACCTGCTGGATGATGACGGCCATCTTTTCTTCTTCCAGCCGGTAGGGGGTGGCGCGGACATATGCCTTAGCGTGCTCGCTGAAGGTGGAGGCATAAACGCGCTTAATCGCTTCGCAGAGTTGATTAAAACGCACCGCTATATTTGCGTGCCGGTTGGCGAGCATAAAAGTGTCGTAGACACCGCTGAATGGCTGGTATTGCGAATCTTCCAGAAGGCTGGAGGAGCGCACCGCCAGCGGATAGTGCAGGTCGGCGAGAAAAGCCAGCAGTTGTTCGCGGACATGAGCCGGCAGAGAAGATTTGATGAAGCGCTGCTCGATCTCTCGCTCATCGTTGCTGCGAATGGCAAAATCCTGCAAGTTGTTTTCGGCAAGGAACTGATCGTAAACGTCGGTGGCCAGCACCAGGGTTGAAGGCACGGCGATGCGCACGCCAGGGAAGCGCACGTCGTTTTGGTGCTCGCGAAAGAGGTGACGGACGAAGGCCAGTCCGCGCGCTTTGCCTCCGAGCGAGCCGCCGCCAATGCGAAGAAAAAAGTATCGTTGGTCCAGAACGCGGACGGACTGAAATCGCCGATCAGCGCCTGCCGCTGTTTGCGCCGGTATTCGACAATGGAGCCAATGATGTCCTGGCGCAGGTCCTCAAGGGTATTGAAGTCGGAGACCTTGCGCGGGCGGAGTTTCTGGGCGAGGGTAAATTCCGTGCGCGCCCGCAGCCAGCGTGAAAAATGATTGCGCTCGCTGTGGTAGGCGAGACTCTCGGCGGGCACCTGATGCAGCGCCTTCTTCGAGCGAAGTGAGATCTTTGGCGCGCGCTACTTCGGAGCGGTCGGGCCGGAGAAAGACAAAGTCGCCGAAGGCGAACTGCTCGGTGAGCAGGCGCTGCAAGTCCGCCAGCATGGTGGGCGAGCGCTTGCGCAAAAACGAGTAGCCCTCGGCATGGGCTCGGGCCATGAACTGGGTGCGGCTGGAGTGGAGCACGATGGGAACATCCGGCACCAGGCTCCGGACCATGTTTGCCAGCTCGAATCCGGCGTCGGGCGTGAGCTTGCCGCCCATGGGGAACTCCACATCGGAGACCACACCGAGCAAGTATTCCCGGTATTTGATCGCTTGCCGCGCCGCCTCCTCGTAATTGGAACAGAGCAGAATCTTGGGGCGGGCGCGCATGCGCATCAGCTTGTGCGCCACATTGAGCCCTTCACTCAACAGACTGCGCGACTGCGTGATCAGCTCGGTATAGATCACCGGCAGAAACGACGAGCAGTAGCGGATATTGTCTTCGACCAGAAGAATGACAGGAACCCCCATCGCCGTGGTGTCGTGGTCGACATTGCGCTGATCTTCGATGTACTTGATGAGCGCGATGAGAATGCGGACGTTGCCCTGCCAGAGGAAGATGCGGTCGATATCGGTAACCGGATTGCGGGCAACGAAGTTTTTAACCTCGCGGTAGTCGTAGGCGAGCACGATCACGGGCACGTCAAGTCCGGCCTCTTTGACCTGGCGCGCCAGCTCGGCGGCGTTCATCGCGCCAACCGTCAGATTGGTGATGATGAGGTTGAAGCGCGGGTCGGAGCGGGCAAGTTCAATTGCCTCCGTGCCGCTGGAGACGTGAGTGATGCCGGGGATGTGCTGGAGATGCAGTTCCAGCGAGTCGCCAATCAGCAGCTCGTTGAGCCGTCCATCCTCGCGAAGAATGAAGGAATCGTAGAGGCTCGACACCAGCAGGATGTCGCGCACCCGGAAGGGCATCAGCTCCTCGAATGCCTCGAAAAGCTTTTCCGGGTCGGGAATTAGTTCGGGTGAGGGAAGTGGGTCCATTGCCATAGGAAAAAAATGAGGGGGTGGAACTCGTCCACCCCCACGATCAGCGTGCCGGGCCGGACATTACACCAGTCCCTGATCCATCATCGCATTGGCGACCTTCAAGAAGCCACCGATGTTGGCGCCGTTCACGAGATTGCCGGGAGTCCCGTAGGTCTCCGCGGTCTCGAAGCAGTTCTTGTGAATGGCGATCATGATCTGTGCAGTTTCTCGTCGACCTCTTTGCGGGTCCAGTTCATGCGGGCGCTGTTCTGCGCCATCTCCAGACCCGGAGACCGCCACGCCGCCGGCGTTGGCCGCCTTGGCCGGTCCGTAGAGGATCTTCGCCTCGATGAACAGACTTGGCGGCTTCCAGCGTGCTGGGCATGTTGGCGCCCTCGGCCACAAGCCTTCAACGCCGTTCTTGATCAGATTGGCTGCGTCTTTGGCGTTGATTTCGTTCTGCGTGGCGCTGGGGAAGGCGCAATCGGCCTTGATGGTCCCAAAGCGGATTGTGATCCATGCTGCACGTCGGTGGGCATAAAGATCGCCTTCTTGAACTTCTCCGCGTACTCGCGGATGCGGCCGCGGCGAACGTTCTTCAGCTCCATGACCCATGCCAGCTTCTCGCGGTTGATGCCGTCGGGATCGTAGATCACGCCGTTGGAGTCGGGACATGGTGACCGGCTTGGCGCCCAGCTCGAGCAGCTTCTCGACGGTGTACTGGGAGACGTTGCCGCTGCCGGAGACCAGGCAGACCTTGCCTTCAAGCGTCTCCTTGCGGGTCTTCAGCATCTCCTGCGCGAAATAGACGCAGCCGTAGCCGGTGGCTTCGGGACGAATCAGCGAACCGCCCCAGTGTCAGGCCCTTGCCGGTCAGCACGCCGGAGAACTCGTTGCGCAATGCGTTTGTACTGGCCGAAGAGGAAGCCGATCTCGCGGCCGCCCACGCCGATGTCGCCGGCCGGAACGTCGGTGTCGGGCCCGATGTGCCGGAACAGCTCGGTCATGAAGCTCTGGCAGAAGCGCATCACTTCGTTGTCGCTCTTGCCCTTGGGATCGAAGTCGGAGCCGCCCTTGCCGCCGCCCATGGGCAGCGTGGTCAGCGAGTTCTTGAACGACCTGCTCGAAGGCCAGGAACTTCAGGATGCCGAGGTTGACCGAGGGATGGAAGCGCAGGCCGCCCTTGTAAGGGCCGATGGCGCTGTTCATCTCGATGCGGAAGCCGCGATTGACCTGCACCTTGCCCTGGTCGTCAAACCACGGCACGCGGAACATGATGACCCGCTCGGGCTCGACGATGCGCTCGAGGATTCTGGCCGAAATGTATTCCGGATGCCTGCTCAAGCACGGGGCGCAGAGACTCGAGTACTTCCTGCACCGCCTGATGAAATTCAGGCTCGGCAGGGTTTTTGGCCTTTACCTGCGCCATAACTTCGTTGATGTAGCGCCCGGGGTCTTGATTCCGGGAGTCGTGGTAATTCCAGCACTCATGTGGGTGTATCCTCCGAAGCTGCGTTACCGTTTTGTAAAAGCCTTTGTTTTGTTTCAAAATCTTCTTTTGACTTATCGATATCTGGTCCCGGCAGCCGGGGAAAATTAAATTCACATTTTGCCTCGCTCGCCATGACTTGCATCACTGAAGACTGTGACAGTCCCTAAAGTATTACGGGGAACGACCTTGGGCCTCCGCTTTTCTCCATTCTGCAACCGCGAAACCGGCATCGAGCAGGCCCCGTTCGCACTGCCCGAACCCACGGTATCGCCTTGACAACACAGCAACTATTCAACTGTTCTCCGGCATAAGGGAGTCCCTGATTGGTTTAACCCGGCAAACGCGACGACGACGCGTGCCGGAGAACCTAGGCCGGGACCTGGTTTGACAACATCGCGAGCTGGAGTTACCTTCCGATTACGGTCATTTTCCGAGTTCTTTTTCGCAAGTCCCGTCGAATCAGCCTGGCACGACCGCGAACAGCGCAACAGAGAAGCCCGGCCAGCCGGTCGGCTGAGTGACTTGACGACGATCTCGGGCTTCATATCCGAAGCGCCAAGACTTACCAGACCGAAGGAGTTGAACATGGGTGTAAGAACCAAAGCCGCACTGCTAAAGGCTCCGTACCAGATTGAACTGATCGAGCGCGAACTGACGATGGAAGAGGACGAGGTGATCGTCAAGAACCACTTGGTCGGCATCTGCGGCTCGGACAAGAGCTTCTTCAAAGGCCAACTACCGCCGCAGACGGCGGAGTTCCGCCAGGAACCGACGTTCCCATTCTATCTCGGCCACGAGAGTGGAGGGACGGTGATGGAAGTGGGCGCCAAGGTACGTGAATTCAAGCCGGGCGACAAAGTGATGTGCTTCGGGTGGAACAACAACTTTGCCGAGTTCTTCAAGGCGAAGGTGTGGGAACTGCAGGCCGCGCCGGCTGGGCTCGACATGGATTTGGTCAGCTTGGGCGAGCCGATCGCGTGCGCCATGTTTTCCGGGCTGAACTCGGGAACCAATATCGGTGACGTGGTGGTCATCATGGGTGCGGGCTTTGCCGGCCAGGTGATCGCGCAGTGCGCCAAGAAGCAGGGTGCGGCGACGGTAATCGTGGTGGATGTGGACGACACCAAGCTGTGCGTGGCGAAGAAGCTAGGCGCGGATATCGGCATCAACACCAGCAAGCAGGACGTGGTGGCGTTCGTGAAGGACTTCACCGCCGGCGTCGGCGCCGACGTGGTCGTCGAGGCGGCGGGCACCGAGGCGAGTTTTAATGCGGCCAGCGAATTGATCAAGCATAACGGACTGTTCGTTTTCTATAGCTGGGTGACGACGCCGGTCAGGCTGAACATCAGCCGCTGGCACGACGATGGCCTGGAATTCCGCAACACCTGCCTGGTGCACCACACGCGGGAGCAGCGCGCGGTGTGGACGCCATGGGCTCTGAAGCCGGTGGTGAAGGGAATCGTGGACATCAAGTCGCTGATCACCCACGAATTCAAGCTGGATGAGATCGCAGCCGCATTCGAGCTGGCAGTGAAAGACGACAGCGCGATCAAGATCGTGCTCAGACCGTAAGGCGGTCTGGGCAAAGAGGCCTCACCCAAACCAGAGCGCCCGGATCGTTTTGGGTATTGTTTGCAAATGTGGTCTCCAACCTTGTTGTGAAGACAAACGGCTGCATAAAAAAGCCCACCCAATGAAAAATCACATTGAATGGGCCACTAGTTTTAGCCGCGGCGCCGGTTACTTGCCGCTGATGTTTTCGTTCAGAATGATGACGCCATCTTCGTCGGCGTAGATGTGATCGCCGGGATTACAGGTGTGGCCCGCGATCTCAATCGGAATGTTGACCTGTCCTTCGGCCCGCTTGGAGGACCGTTTGGGGACGTGGCCGAGGGCTTTGACTCCGATATTCAAGCCGGCGAGAGCGGCGGTATCGCGCACGTAGGAAAACATTACGAGTCCTTCCCAGCCGTTCTTGACCAGGTCGGCGGCAATCATGTCTCCCAACAGCGCACAGCGCGGGCTGCCGCCGCCGTCAACCACGATAATCTTTCCTTTCCCGGGGGTGGCGCTCAGCTCCTTGATGCGCGAATTGTCCTCGAAGCATTTCACGGTGACAGCTTCGCCATGGAAGCTGATGCGGCCGCCGAAGTCATGAAAAATCGGGGTAAAGATACGTACGGCTTTTTCAAACTGATCGCAAAGGTCGGTGGTCTTGAAACTCATGTCTGCTCCAATCATATGTAAAACTTTGGGGAATCCTCGGGCTGCGCCGCAACCCCAAGCCCTAAGGGGATTTCGCTTCGCTGCGCTCGCTCAGAATGACTTCTATACATTAATCGAACGAACCTGCAGTCACAAAGCGGTTCTGGAAAGGTATATCTCATAAAGCGGGCGGGCGGCAAGCCGGGGTGGAAGCCGGGGTCCCCGGCGAGCCCGCCTCCCGGCTCGCAGCACGGCCGGGTCTTAACTTGCGAGCCGCTCCGTAGTAGTATCGAGCCATGGAAACTCGTCTTTCTAGCTATGGCCAAGCCTCGACCAGCCCTTCTCCGGTTAGCCGTTTGCTGGGCGAATTCGCCCATGACTTTCGCGATGGCGTGGACGTCAACCTTGGGGTTGGCTACGTCAACGAGGAAACGATTCCGGTTCCCGAGTTCATGGAAGCCCTCCAAGCCGTCGGGCGCGACGGGGTGAAATACCGGCAGGCTTTCAACTACGGCTCCCCGGTGGGCTCGGCAAACTTGATTCGGTCGATTCGCCGCTTTCTGGCGACGATGAAGATAGGGCAATTGGATGAGTCCACGATCGAACGCAACCGCCTGGTGATTGGCGCCTGCGGCGCGACCAGCATCCTCGACGGACTATCATCCGTGCTGCCGCCGGGAATTGCGGTGACCTCGGACCCGGCGTATTACATTTACGCCGATGTTCTGGAGCGCAAAGGATTTGAGATTTTGCCGGTGCCCGAAGACGCTGAAGGACTCGACGCGAAGTTGCTCGAGCGCAAGCTGCGCGAGTTGGGGCCGGCGGCCGAGCAGATTTCTTTCTTTTATGTGGTGACGGTGAATAATCCGTCGGGCACGATTCTGTCGAACCAGCGGCGGCGGGAGTTGTATGAGATCGCGGCGCGCGAGTCGCGGCGGCAGAAGCGGCTGATTCCAATCTTCTACGACCTGGCCTACGAACTGCTGTTGCACGACCCGGCGGCGGAGCCCTTTGCTTCCGTGCTGCCCGAGGACGATCTGGGCATTGTCTACGAAATCGCAACCCTGTCGAAGATTATGGCGCCGGGGCTGCGCATAGGCTACCTGCTCGGGCCCGACGGCCCGTTCATGCACGCCATGATCGAGAAGACCAGCGATACGGGATTCAGCGCGCCGCTGTTCGTGCAGGAGATGTCAAGCTATCTTCTGGATGTGCGCATCAAGGAGCAGCTACGGTCGGTGAACGCCGCCTATCGCCAGAAGGCGCTGGCGGTGAAGGCCGGCATCGAGCGCTGCCTGGGACCTTACCTGAGGAGCAGCGCGGCGGCAGCGCGGGCTTCTATTTCTATGTGACCTTCCGCGATGTGGAGACGCATCCGAAGTCACCGTTCTTCCGCTTTCTGACCCGCACCACGGGCGATCCGGCGGTCAACGGGCCGAAGGAAAACCGGTTGCCGCGAGTGATCTATATTCCGGGCGATTATTGCGTACATCGACGGGGCGATCTGGCCGAGGTCGGCAAGCGGCAGCTTAGGATTTCCTATGGCTTCGAGGACGCCACGCATATTCTGAAGGCATTGGAGTTGATGCGCGAGGGCGTCGAATACGTGCATCGCACGGCGAGGCTGGTCGGGAGCGCGCGGTAACGGCGGTCGATAAACTCGACCGCCGCTTTTATTTTTGTCCGTAGCTTTCTGTTTATGCGAATTCGCTTTCGCTATACGAATTCGCGCACGGCGTTGATGGCCGGTCCCATCGAGCAATCGGCATCGGTTGCCACCAGGATGTCGATCAGGTAGGGGACCTTGGACTTCATGGCGCGCGCGAAGGCCGCCGGAATGTCCTTGGCATCGAATACCCGCTCGCCCTGGCCGCCGAACGCCTCGGTGAACTTCACCAGGTCAGGCAAAATTGGATCGCTCTGGTCCCGATAGCGCAGACGGATACCGTGCTCGTAATTGTAGGCGTATTTCTGGTTCTGGCGGATGAGGCCCAGGTTACCGTTGTTGACGACCACGATGATGATCGGGATGCCGTGCTGTCCGGCCATGCCAAGCTCTTCGCCCATGAAGAGGAATCCGGCATCGCCAACCACGGCTACGGCTGGATCGTTCGGGCAAGCGACTTTGGCGCCGATGGCGGCTGGAACTTCGTAGCCGAGCGTGCCCGCTCCACCCGAAGGCAGGTAGCGGCGAGGCAGTTCGATGTCCTGCAACTGTCCGGACCAAATCTGGGTGATGCCGCAGCCCGCGGTGAACATCGTGTTCGGCGGGAAAAACTTATTGATTTCGCCAAAGACGCGATGCGGCCTGATAGGCGAATCTTCAACATCGGTCTTGCGCGCCATCGCCTGGCGGCAAGCGGGCAGGTTCTTGACCCTTTCCGACGGCGCGGGATGATAGCCGCGCTTCTTCGCTTCCTCCAGCAGGGCGACCAGCGCGCCCTTGGCGTCGGAGACGATTCCGAGGTCGGCCTTGATCACTTTGCCGATCTGCGAGGGCGAAACATCGACGTGGATAAACTTGCGCTGGCCGACATAGACATCGAGCTTGCCGGTATGGCGGTCGGTAAAGCGGCAGCCTACGCCGATGACGAGATCGGATTCGAGGAAAGTCTTGTTGCCCATCGGGCCGCCCACCTGAATGCCGGCGTGCCCGGCGCTGAGCGGGTGATTGTACGGCAGGCCGCCCTTGCCCATGTAGGTCATGATCACGGGGATTTGCAGGTACTCCGCCAGCTCGCGGAATTCAGCGGTCGCGTCGGAGAGGATGACGCCGCCGCCCAGAATCATGATGGGAGCTTTGCTCTCCATAATCATGTCCATTGCTTGGCTGATGGCCTGCGCTTCGGGCGCCGGCCTGACCCAGGGGAGGGGGCTGTCCTTAGCGGGATCGTAATCGATATCGACCATCTGCACGTCAAGCGGCAGGTCGATGAGCACCGGCCCGGGGCGTCCGCTCAAGGCCGTGCGGAAGGCCTCGCGCATAATTTTGGGAGCTTCGGCCGGATCGGTGACACACCAGGTTTTCTTGGCGACGGTCTTGCAGATCTCCGCGATATCGACGCACTGGAAGGCTTCCTTGCCGAACAAAGTGGCATTGGCATTGCCCGTGATGGCGATCAGAGGAATCGAATCGGCATGCGCCGTATAAAGGCCGGTTACGAAGTTCGTGGCTCCTGGCCCGGAGGTGCAAATTGCCAGGGCCAGCTTTCCGGAGGCGCGAAAATAGCCGTCCGCGGCATGCACCGCACCCTCTTCGTGTCTGGCGACATAGTGCTTAATCTTCGCGTTCTTCAGGAACCCGTAAACCGGATTGATAGCGGCTCCGGGAATGCCGAACGCGGCCTGAATGCCCTCGTCTTCAAGAATGCGGACGACTACTTCTGCGACCTTCATGAATTCCTCTCCTGCAAATTAAAACTTTATCCCAGCGTAATCTTCTTGCATCAGTGAACACATCTCAATGATGCATATCACAGGCCCGTGTGCGCAGGCCGATGCTGGCAGACTGGTCGTGCCCTTGTACGGCGCGGCGCTTGGCAAAGCGAAGTCATCCGGATGATGTTTTACTTATCATACGTCGAACCAGCAGCGCTTCACAAGGCTCCGGGAGCGCCTTGCGGAAACGGGCTTGCCTCCCAGATTCTATTTGGGCTTCCCGAAGCCTACCGGATATGATGAAAAGACAAGCTCGTGAAGGGAAGTAAAATGACGACAAAAGTCCGACATTTTACTTCCCTTCACGAGCTTGTCTTTTCATCATATCTGGTAGGCTTCGGGAAGCCCAAATATAATCTGGGAGGCAAGCCCCCGACACCGCAGAGGCGCTCCCGGAGCCTTGTGAAGCACTGCTGTTTCAACGTATGATAAGTAAAACATCATCCGGATGACTTCGCTTTGCCAAGCGCCGCGCCGTACAAGGGCACGACCAGTCTGCCAGCATCGGCCTGCCACACGGGCCTGTGATATGCATCATTGAGATGTGTTCACTGATCAAGAAGATTACGCTGGGATAAAGTTTTAATTTGCAGGAGAGGAACTCATGAAGGTCGCAGAAGTAGTCGTCCGCATTCGGAAGACGAGGGCATTCAGGCCGCGTTCGGCATTCCCGGAGCCGCTATCAATCCGGTTTACGGATTCCTGAAGAACGCGAAGATTAAGCACTATGCGCCAGCCACGAAGAGGGTGCGGTGCATGCCGCGGACGGCTATTTTCGCGCCTCCAGCTGCAGCCCTGGCAATTTGCACCTCAGGGCCGGGAGCCACGAACTTCGTCACCGGCCTTTATACGGCGCATGCCGATTCGATTCCTCTGATCGCCATCACGGGCAATGCCAATGCCACTTTGTTCGGCAAGGAAGCCTTCCAGTGCGTCGATATCGCGGAGATCTGCAAGACCGTCGCAAAGAAAACCTGGTGTGTCACCGATCCGGCCGAAGCTCCCAAGATTATGCGCGAGGCCTTTCGCACGGCCTTGAGCGGACGCCCGGGACCGGTGCTCATCGACCTGCCGCTTGACGTGCAGCTGACCGATATCGATTACGATCCCAGTAAGGACAGCCCGCTACCCTGGTCGAGTCCGGCCCGACCGCAGGCAATCAGCCAAGCGATGGACATGATTATGGAGAGTGGGGCTCCCATCATGATTCTGGGCGGCGGCGTCATCCTCTCCGACGCGACCGCTGAATTCCGCGAGCTGGCGGAGTACCTGCAAATCCCCGTGATCATGACCTACATGGGCAAGGGCGGCCTGCCGTACAATCACCCGCTGAGCGCCGGGCACGCCGGCATTCAGGTGGGCGGCCCGATGGGCAACAAGACTTTCCTCGAATCCGATCTCGTCATCGGCGTAGGCTGCCGCTTTACCGACCGCCATACCGGCAAGCTCGATGTCTATGTCGGCCAGCGCAAGTTTATCCACGTCGATGTTTCGCCCTCGCAGATCGGCAAAGTGATCAAGGCCGACCTCGGAATCGTCTCCGACGCCAAGGGCGCGCTGGTCGCCCTGCTGGAGGAAGCGAAGAAGCGCGGCTATCATCCCGCGCCGTCGGAAAGGGTCAAGAACCTGCCCGCTTGCCGCCAGGCGATGGCGCGCAAGACCGATGTTGAAGATTCGCCTATCAGGCCGCATCGCGTCTTTGGCGAAATCAATAAGTTTTTCCCGCCGAACACGATGTTCACCGCGGGCTGCGGCATCACCCAGATTTGGTCCGGACAGTTGCAGGACATCGAACTGCCTCGCCGCTACCTGCCTTCGGGTGGAGCGGGCACGCTCGGCTACGAAGTTCCAGCCGCGATCGGCGCCAAAGTCGCTTGCCCGAACGATCCAGCCGTAGCCGTGGTTGGCGATGCCGGATTCCTCTTCATGGGCGAAGAGCTTGGCATGGCCGGACAGCACGGCATCCCGATCATCATCGTGGTCGTCAACAACGGTAACCTGGGCCTCATCCGCCAGAACCAGAAATACGCCTACAATTACGAGCACGGTATCCGTCTGCGCTATCGGGAACAGAGCGATCCAATTTTGCCTGACCTGGTGAAGTTCACCGAGGCGTTCGGCGGCGAAGGCGAGCGGGTATTCGATGCCAAGGACATTCCGGCGGCCTTCGCGCGCGCCATGAAGTCCAAGGTCCCCTACCTGATCGACATCCTGGTGGCAACCGATGCCGATTGCTCGATGGGACCGGCCATCAACGCCGTGCGCGAATTCGTATAGCGAAAGCGAATTCGCATAAACAGAAAGCTACGGACAAAAATAAAAGCGGCGGTCGAGTTTATCGACCGCCGTTACCGCGCGCTCCCGACCAGCCTCGCCGTGCGATGCACGTATTCGACGCCCTCGCGCATCAACTCCAATGCCTTCAGAATATGCGTGGCGTCCTCGAAGCCATAGGAAATCCTAAGCTGCCGCTTGCCGACCTCGGCCAGATCGCCCCGTCGATGTACGCAATAATCGCCCGGAATATAGATCACTCGCGGCAACCGGTTTTCCTTCGGCCCGTTAACCGCCGGATCGCCCGTGGTGCGGGTCAGAAAGCGGAAGAACGGTGACTTCGGATGCGTCTCCACATCGCGGAAGGTCACATAGAAATAGAAGCCCGCGCTGCCGCCGCGCTGCTCCAGGTAAGGTCCCAGGCAGCGCTCGATGCCGGCCTTCACCGCCAGCGCCTTCTGGCGATAGGCGGCGTTCACCGACCGTAGCTGCTCCTTGATGCGCACATCCAGAAGATAGCTTGACATCTCCTGCACGAACAGCGGCGCGCTGAATCCCGTATCGCTGGTCTTCTCGATCATGGCGTGCATGAACGGGCCGTCGGGCCCGAGCAGGTAGCCTATGCGCAGCCCCGGCGCCATAATCTTCGACAGGGTTGCGATTTCGTAGACGATGCCCAGATCGTCCTCGGGCAGCACGGAACGAAAGGGCTCCGCCGCCGGGTCGTGCAACAGCAGTTCGCAGGCCAGGTCGTAGGTTGGAATCAGCCGCTTCTCACGCCGCGACTCGCGCGCCGCGTCTCGTTCAGCTCCCGCCGCACGGGGCTCGACCGAATCGTGCCCGACGGATTATTCGCCCGTCACCACATAAAAGAAAGAAATCTGGTTGGCCGCCGGCCCCAACTCGCGCAGCCTTGACCAACTTTCGGCGTCAAGTCCTTCAGCGTCTTCGGGCACCGGCAAATTCATCCTTTGCGCTCCAGAACATCGGCGTAAATGTAATACGCCGGGTCCGAGGTCACCGCGAGGCACGGCTGATCGTGCGTCGAAGGATGCTGGTCGCGCCGCAGGCGCCAATCACCAGGCGGTTGCGTTCGATCGTGGACTCGTCCAATTGCCCTATCTTCATCGTCGCCAGAAGCGGCGAATGGACCGAATCAAGTTTGCCGAGAGCCCACCGGGGAGCCGTAGTTGAAAGCCTGCCGGGGGTCTCACCCCGTCGCGCCCGACGGCTTGGAAGAGCTTGCCCTGAACTTGGGAACCGGAATCGTTTCCTCGTTGACGTAGCCAACCCCAAGGTTGACGTCCACGCCATCAGCAAAAGTCATGGGCGAATTCGCCCAGCAAACGGCTGACCGGAGAAGGGCTGGTCGAGGCTTGGCCATAGCTAGAAAGACGAGTTTCCCATGGCTCGATACTTCTACGGAGCGGCTCGCAAGTTAAGACCCGGCCGTGCTGCGAGCCGGGAGGCGGGCTCGCCGGGGACCCCAACTTCCACCCCGGCTTGCCGCCCGCCCGCTTTATGAGATATACCTTTCCAGAACCGCTTTGTAACTGCAGGTTCACTGAGATTAATGTATAGAAGTCATTCTAAGCGAGCGCAGCGAAGCGAAATCCCCTTTGGGCTGGGGGTTGCGGCGCAGCCCGAGGATTCCCCAAAGTTTTACATATGATTGGAGCAGACATGAGTTTCAAGACCACCGACCTTTGCGATCAGTTTGAAAAAGCCGTTGCGTATTCTTACCCCCGATTTTTCATGACTTCGGCGGCCGCATCAGCTTCCATGGCGAAGCTGTCACCGTGAAATGCTTCGAGGGCAGTTTCACACATCAGAGGACTGAGCGCCACCCCCGGGAAAGGAAAGATTATCGTGGTTGACGGCGGCGGCAGCCCGCGCTGTGCGCTGTTGGGAGACATGATTGCCGCCGACCTGGTCAAGAACGGCTGGGAAGGACTCGTAATGTTTTCCTACGTGCGCGATACCGCCGTAGTCGCCGGCTTGAATATCGGAGTCAAAGCCCACTGGCCGCGTCCCGAAACGGTCCTCAAGACGGGGCCACGTTCCGATTGAGATCGCGGGCCACACCTGTAATCCCGGCGATCACGTCTACGCCGACGAAGATAGCATCAGAGATCGTTTACTTGCGCGATACAT
>CAWFEA010000010.1:0-75387 GCA_963814745.1 uncultured Acidobacteriota bacterium | reverse complement strand
ATGGTTTGACCAGAAACAACGGTCAAGCGCGTGTCAACTGGTTCTTTCCCCTATGTCAGTAGCGACGTGATACGTCCGACACACGTGAGTCAGGCGACAGAAGGCCGCCCAAAGGCGACCTTGCCTTCGTTCAGCAGCTGGACGTGCGCATGTACTTCGCGCGCCCCCTGAAGGATGTTACAACCAGCATTCCTCATAGCTTCGCGGCAGTTGCCGAAGAAGAAACGAGTTCGGGAACGCCGCAGATCGGACGCCCTGACATGGTGAACACGCTCACCGCGCCAATCAGGGCGAGACCGCCTGCCAAAGCAAATGCACTATTGAAGCTGCCGGTGCCCTTAACGATATATCCCGTGATAATTGGTGCGGCCACGCCAAATATGTTGCCGCCGAGCAGAAGCAACCCAAAAGCACTGCCTACCACCTTGTGATCCTGGATCAGGTCGTTGGTCAAACTCAGGTCAAGGGAGGCCGCCGTCGTATTGAATGCCAACGCTATGGTAATTACCGTGAGAATGGCAAACTCATTGTGCAGCACTGGGATCAGTAGAACCACACTCGTGAAGATCAGGCAAAGAGCATTTTGACTCCGGCGTCTGCCCTTCTTTACGTCCTCAGGCTTCAGTATCCGGTCACTAAGCCTACAGAGAATGATCTCCGCGACACCGCCGATCAAGTAGGGGAGGGCAGTGTAGATGCCAGCCTTCATCAAAGTCATTCCGCGCGACACCAGATATGACGGCAGCCACGCCAGGAACAGGTAATTCATGTAGTTCTGGCAGCCCTGCGTAAGACACATTCCCCACATGCTCGTGTGGCGAAGCAGAACCTTCAGTGCTTTTCCCATGCTTAACGGGCGATCCGTGCTGCCACCTGCCTCAACTGAGGCGGTGCCGCCCTGTCGAGTTTCCAGAATTAATTTTCGTTCTTCCGGCGACAACCATGTACACTCCTCAGGCTGGTGGAACCATTTTAGCCAGGCGAGTACCCATAAAAATCCAGGAATCGCAGTAACCACGAATGACCAGCGCCAACCGAAATGCACCACTGCCCATGCGATCACGGGAGCGCCAAAGGCCATACTTAGGAACATGCCGGAATGATAGAGCGCCGTCGCATAGGCACGTTCTCGCGCCGGAAACCACTGGCGGACAACCTTGTTAACCACCGGAAATGAGGACGCCTCTCCTATTCCCAGTCCCAATCGGGCTAAAATCATGGTGACGAAGTTCGTCACAACACCAGTGCAGACCGCCATCATGGACCACAGCGTGACTGCCATTGCTGACACCCGGCGCGAGCCAAACCGGTTCAACCCACCACCCGTTGGGAACCAGAAAGATGATATATGTCCATAGGTACGCCGAAAACACCCAGCCCATGACCGCCGGATCCCAATGAAAGTGCTTCGCGATTGCCGGCGCGGCAATGGACAAATTGACCCGATCGACATAATTAATCAGCATTTGGCAAAACAGAAAGAACGCAATATAAAACCGCTTGCCCATCAACAGAGAATGGGAAAGCCCCTTGCCCTTAACCGTGGTCATGGGTTGACCCCTTTTTTCTGCGAACACTTCTCTGCGCCGTCATTACCTTGAAGAGGCGCAAGTTCTGTGTGCGATACTGTTACGCAACAATGTTCAGAAGTCAAGCGACTTCATCCTGGTGAGGCTATGTGAACTGGCCCCTTGGGCTGAGGCAATGGGTTAACCCACGATTTGCCATTCGCTGCAATATCAATAGAAGCTGGGCTAGGTTCCCCGAGAGCAGTGACACTCCGCACCAAAGTCAGCGATGATCCGTCCGGTGAAATCCCTTGGAAAGGATGACAGCCTTCATCTGTCGTTACTACTTGCAACGCCGCGCAGAGCTTCATTGCGCACAAGTTAGCAAAGACGGACTGGACGAGGGCTTGCGAGCTTCTCATACTCCTGAACCAACGATGCCTTTCCCCCGGCGGGAGCATGCGGCGGACTTGGCACGCCTCAGACTGACTCAACTGCGGGTCCACTATGACATTCCTCGGCTCGTGGTTCGGCGAGAAAACCGGCGGACGCATGTCCCGCCGATCTCTTTCGTCGAAGATGGCCTGCTCGTTTGCAAATCTCGTACTCCGATACCTCCAGAAACGATCCACAAGGTCCACCAAATACTGGTTGTAAGCGCCCATAGGGCAGTCCCCCGATTTGACGTTCCACGTCATGCAGTTCAGCACGCCGCCGACGGCAAGTTTGCTCGACACAATTGGAGCCAGGATTTCCGTCGTGTTGTGGATGCCTCAAAGAGGCGATGCAGCGCTTTCGCACGGGCTGCTTGATGGCGTCTGCCGTCATGCTCGGAGTGGCCAAGAGCATATGTTCTTGCTGTTGATTGAAAAGGTTGACCGGAATCCGACGCACGCACCAACGATTGCAACAATATCGCGGCAGCGAACGATCCGTCAAAAGGTAAACAAGTTCAAGAACATTCTGGATCAAGAATCTCCTGGAAGAGCCTGAATTCGCTTGTCAAGGATAGGCAAAGCGAATTAAAAAGAAGCCTGTCGCCGAAGTCTTCCGGAACTGGTGTTGGAAGATTCCGGGAAAGCTGGGTGTCTAAGCTGGAGGAAGGTTCCATTATGTTGGCGAACAACGAGGATATGATCGATGAGCAAAGCGGGTTTTTGCAATGATGGGCGACTCAATGTCGCGGTTGTCGGGTTGGGCTGGTGGGGAAAAGTCATTCTTGGAGATTTGAAGGACAACTCAAGAGTGCGGGTGGCGATGGCTGTTGATGCGGTACCTGCCGCCGGAGAGTGGGCGCAAGCACAGGGGGTGAAGTTCACGACCGATTACGATACGGTGCTGGCCGATCCCGCCGTGGGTGCGGTAATTCTCTGCACACCGCACACCCTGCACGCCCGGCAGATCGTGGCTGCAGCCAAGGCAAAGAAGCATGTCTTCTGCGAAAAGCCGCTGACCCTCACGCGCTGTGACGCCGTGGCCGCGGTCACGGCATGTGAGAGCAACAACGTGGTTCTGGGGGTGGGCCATGAGCACCGCTTCAAGCCCGCGATGCAGGAAGTTTTGAGGGCCGTCAGGGCAGGCGAACTCGGTACGATTCAGGTGACCGAAGCGACTTTGACGAATCCGATGAGAATGCGTCCGGCCGGCGATTGGCGCCTCGAAAAACAGGAACGGCCGGGCGGCACATTGTCAGCGCTGGGCATTCACGGGCTGGATCTTTCCATAGCGGTCAATGGGCCGGCCAAAAGCGTACTGGCTAACACGGAGTCGCTGATCAGCCCTATTCAGGACACCCTCGGGATTCTGATCAACTTCAAGAGCGGCGCCAAGGGAGTCATCTCCTCTATTAACGGCCCGCCATTCTCAATTCGTTTCGCGGTCTTTGGCAATCAAGGCTGGATGGAGTTGCACGACAAGACCCATCCGCAGGCGCCGCAAGGCTGGACGCTCACCACGTGCAAGCACGGAGGCCAACCCGGGCGCGTCGAATACCCGGCAATGTCCATGGTTCGCGCCAATGTGGAAGCCTTTGCCGAGGCGGCGGCAGGGCGTGCGCCCTACCCGGTTTCGCATCAGGAGATGGTTGCGAACATCGCCGCCTTCGAAGCGATTGGCAGATCGGCCGACAGCGGTGAGATCGTTGCGGTGGAAGGGAACTGAAGCGTTTTTTGGGGCATGCCGAGTAAGGTCGTGCCCCTGGCGCTGCAGTTGAGCACTGCAACCGCGGGTGTGCCGGGGTGGAACTTTCTCAGGTGGGAAAAGATGTCTTGTCCCGCATTCCTTGCGGTAGTTCTTGCCCTAACTACTCTTGGCAGGCTGCGGAAAACGGGATTGGCACATTCCAGTCACGCGCATCCCGTCCCTCACTTCGCTTCGCGTCTTGACATCAGGTACTTGACTCACTGGCCCATTTTTCAGCGCTCCTCCTGATCGAAACTGCTTGTTCCTACCGCGCCGGACGTTTGGAATTGAACGCCAGATTCGGCGCTGATACAAATTTGTTTCCGGCCAAACAAGTTTTCTTAGCAGGAACATTCCTTTTCAGCTCTGTCAGCTCTAAATCGCCTGTATTCTACTACTCTTGAGCGGTTTTGCAAGGCTTAAACTGCCATCTGCGAACGAAAACCCATTAAGTGACCTTTCGAGTCTCGTGCGAGAGAATCTGATGATTTCGGCTTGACGGCACATCGAAGTCGGGTTACGCTCCCTGCGCTTCCTTCGTGGACGGATTCCGCGGCAGGAAAGATCAAGAGCACCACAATCTCTATCACCATGGCACCAGCGTGGCGCAGAAGCTCGCAGGTAAGGATCGAAACAGCAGCCCCGGCCTCAGGTTAATGGGACCGCAGTTGCCGAACGAGGGGGGTATATGGAGAGTCCTAAACAAGCCGTCGCCGGCGAGCAACTTAATCTTAGGATCATCGGACACGCGATCGATGCTATGCCGACTACGCGTAGCCTGCTTACGGTAGTGATCATTGCCGCCTTGGCATCGTTGTTCGACAACATGGACAGCAAGCTAGTAGGAAACGCCTTGCCGGGCATGGCCAAGGAGTTCGTCTTCGCACCGGCGGCCAAGGGCTGGGTCACCTCTTCGACCATGTGGGGGATGACGGTCGGGTCGTTTATTTGGGGGTGGATCGCAGACAAGTCGGGCCGTCGCATCGCCTTTACCTTGACGGTCCTGATGTTCTCCATATTTTCGGGGCTGACGGCAGCGTCCTTCTCGGTCGGGGTTCTGCTGGTGATCCGTTTCATGACCGGCGTAGGACTCGGAGGCGCCATCCCGGTCGATGCCGCCATATTGGCGGAGTTTGCTCCCGCCCGCATTCGCGGTTTCTGCGGAGCCTCCTTGCCCATCGCCTTCCCGGTAGGCACGTTCCTCGCCTCCCTCTTGGGATTGCTTATTGTTCCCAACTACGGTTGGCGGGCCCTGTTTCTGGTAGGTGTGGTGCCGGCCCTGTTGGTCGCCTGGGTGCGCCGCGGGGTTCCGGAATCTCCGCGCTGGCTGGCCAACCGGGGTCGTCTTGACGAGTGCCGCAAAGCCCTCAACCACATTGGGATCACCGACGAGGCGCTGGCAAGATCCAGCCTTGCGCTGTCGGGCGAGACGCCGCCACCCAAGCTTCCCAAGCCACTGTTCAGGGATTTGTTTTCCCCGGAACTGCGCCGCCGGACTGCCCACACCTGGATCATCTGGGGGCTGCCCCTGATGAGTTCCTGGGGAATGACCTTCTGGATGCCAACCTTCTTCATGGAGCTGCAAGGATCAACGCTTAAGGCGGCGCTGACTTATAACGTGTATATCTCCATGGTCGCCATTGCCGGGCGTTTGACGGTCTTTTTACTGCTGGACCGGGTCGGTCGCAAGCCGTTCACCATTTTGGGTTTCTCCGGCGCGGCGACGTTTCTGTTTACGATGCTTTTGATCCACAGGAACGAGCTCTATTTCTTTTATGTGGCGGCCGCCTATATGTACTTCATCGAAATGGGCATGTGCGCGATCACCCCCTACACGCCTGAGGTTTTTCCGGTCCACATCCGCGTCCTAGGCACCTCGACCGCCATGGGCATCGGCCGCATTGGCGGCGCCATCGGCCCCTTAATGATCGGTATTTTCATGGGAGCCGGCCATGTGCCGTGGATTTGGATGTTCCTGGGCTCGGGTTGCACGATTGCCGTACTAGCGACCCTATGGCTGGGTATTGAAACGCGTGGCCGCAATCTGGAACAACTCAACCAAGCCGCCACCGACGAAGCAGCCGAAAAACTCAGGCTAAGGAAGGAAGTCACGGAAGGAGCCCACATCACGGCAGAGAAGTAGCCCGGTTTGGTTGGCGGGCTGATCAGAAATTCTGATGTCAAATCGGCGCCACCGGGTGTATTCTTTTTCGTCGGAAACTGCAAAGATGTTTTGTTTGACCACACCCCGCGCCGCGGAGTGGGTTATTCATTGATCTCAAAGTCAGCCGGAACCCCGATTCAAGAGGGCCAGAGTTTCGATTAGGAGGAGCGTTGAAGAATGAGCCAAGGAACCCAAGTACTTGAAATCAAAATGCGGAGCGAAGTGCGGGACGGGATGCGCATTGACTGGAATGTGCCACTGACGATGGATGACGGTATCGTTCTCCGGGCAGATGTCTACCGACCGATCGCGGATGGACGCTATCCGGCGATCTTGACATACGGAGTCTATGCCAAGGGGCTCTCTTATCAGGAAGGCTACCCGATGCAGTGGGAAAAGATGGTGGCAGACCATCCGGATATCCTTGTAGGCTCGACCAACAAGTATCAGAACTGGGAGACGACCGATCCTGAGCGCTGGGTGCCGCATGGCTATGTCGTGATCAGAGTGGATTCCCGCGGTGCCGGTTGCTCTCCCGGGTTTATGGACCCGGCGTCCCCGAGAGAGATCGACGACCTCTACCTTTGCATCGAGTGGGCAGGCACGCAGCCCTGGAGCAATGGCAAGGTGGGAATGCTCGGCATCTCTTACTATTCCCACAATCAGTGGAGAGTAGCGACGCAGCATCCGCCCCACCTCACCGCGATCATTCCGTGGGAGGGACGCAACAACTACTATCGCGATTCTCTTTACCATGGTGGCATTCTGTCGGAGTTCCAGAAGCGCTGGGCGAAGCACCAGGTGGTGAACATTCAATATGGACGCGGAGAGAAGGCCAAGAAGAACCCGAATACGGGCGAATCCGTGGCCGGACCGGTGACACTTTCGGATGAGGAGTTGGCCAAGAACCGCGTCGATGTTTTCGAAGAGATTAAGAAACACCCTCTGCTTGACGAGTATCACAAGTCACGCACGGCTGACCTGTCGCAGATTACAGTCCCACTGTTGACCTGCGCCAACTGGGGAGGACAGGGCATTCATCCGCGGGGCAACTTCAATGGCTTTATCGAGTCCGCATCGAAGCAGAAGTGGCTGGAGGCGCACGGCGATTCCCATTGGTCACTGTTCTCCAGCCGCTACGGTCTCGCCCTGCAGAAGCGTTTCTTCGACCACTTTTTGAAGGGCATCGACAACGGATGGGAAAAGGAACAGCCGCGTGTACAGCTCAACATTCGCCATCCTGGGGAGAAGTTTGTGCTGCGTGGCGTAAACGAGTGGCCGCTGGCCCGCACCCAGTGGACGAAATTCTATCTTGACCCGTCCAACCTGGCACTTAGTTCCAGTCCCGTCGCCAGAGGTGCAGGCGTTGAGTACGATGCCCTGGACAACGGTCTCACCTTCTGGATGCCGCCGATAACAAAAGCGACAGAAATCACCGGACCTATGGCGGCTAAACTGTTCATCTCGTCGTCAACCAAAGATGCCGACCTGTTCCTCATCGTGCGCGTATTCGACCCCGAAGGCAAGGAACTGACCTTCATGGGTTCGACCGACCCAAATACCCCGATTGCCAACGGCTGGCTGCGGGCTTCGCATCGTCGGCTCGATCCGGCGCGTACCCTGCCGTACCGGCCGTTCCACCCGCATGACCGCGTGGAGCCGCTAACCCCCGGCGAGATTTACGAGTGCGATATCGAAATCGTTTCGAGTTGTATCGTGGTGCCGAAGGGTTGGCGGGTTGCGCTTAGCGTTCGCGGCAAGGATTACGAGTACGAAGGCGAGTTGAGCGAGTTCGGCAAGAAGTTCCACTACGGGACGCGAGGCACGGGAGGGATGACACACAATGACCCGGATAGCAGGCCGGCGGACGTGTTTGGCGGCAAAGTAAAGCTGTATGCTGGCGGCCAGTGGGGATCGTATCTGCTGCTGCCGATTATTCCAGATTAAGATCTCTGCGTCTTGTCTGGTTGAGCCGGGGCGTTCCCGCGTGGGACTCCCCGACGTTTTCAGGTCCGGTTGCAGTGCTCGACTGCAGCGCGAGGGGTAAGACTGTGCTCGCCACGAGCATTTAACAAAAAGCTATGAGGACTGACCTCGCTGCGATTTTGCGTTATTCATGATTGCCTCGCCTGATTTCTTAGGATAAAGTGCGATTCCAAAGCGAAGGAAGAAGTCTATGCAGCAGGCGGAACAAGCCAACGGAGAAACGCTCACGTACCGAGCGGTCGGACACGCCATCGATCAATCACCTGTCACTCGTCCGATGATCGGTGTGATCGTCATTACTGCCTTGGCGTCCTTATTCGATGCCGGAGACGCCTACATGCTGGGTTTTGTTATTCCGGGCATTGCCAAGGAGTTTAACGCGAAACCGGAGACCCTGGGATTGTTGGCCTCGTGCTCTTTGATCGGCATGACGGTTGGATCGATCGGCTGGGGGTGGATCGCCGACAAGTGGGGCCGCAAGATCGGCTTTACGGTGACTCTGCTGATGTTTTCCGTCTTTTCAGGCATTTGCGGCTTGGCGCCCACCATGGCTTTTTTGCTGGGTGCGCGCTTCCTCGCCGGAATCGGAATCGGTGGTGCGGTACCGATCGATGCTTCCATTCTGGCTGAGTTCGCTCCGGCTCGCATTCGGGGCTACTCGACAGGCGCCTTGCCGATCTCCTGGCCGGTATCGACGTTTATGGTCTCGGCGATCTCGCTCTATGTGCTCCCGAGATGGGGTTGGCGAGGCCTGTTTTTCTTCTTCGTGATGCCAGCTTTGCTGGCGTTCTGGATCCGCCGCAGCGTGCCGGAATCACCCCGGTGGCTGGCCAATCGCGGTCGCTTTGCCGAGGCCAGAAAGGCACTCAACTACCTTCAGATTTCCGATGAGGCGATCGAACGCTCGCAGCTTGCGGTGCAGAACGAACCGCCGCTACCGATGCTTCCTACGGCCGTCTTCCGTGATCTGTTCACGCCGCAAATGCGACGCCGCACGATTCACGTCTGGCTGCTTTGGCTACTGCCCCAAATGGCTGGCTGGGCGCTCAACGTATGGTTGCCCAAGCTTTTTATGATGTATGGGTCAACGCTCAAGCAAGCGGTCACCTACATGCTGTACATCTCCCTGTTCTCCATCGCCGGGCGCTTTTTGGTGTACTTCTTGAGTGAGAAGGTTGGCCGGAAGCTGTTTATCGTCTGGGGGTATACATTACTAGGCATTTGTCTTTGCTTCGCGATCGGGTCCAAGACGGCGACTCAGTTGTTCTGGATTGCCGCTCTCTGTCGGCTGTTCAATGAAATAGGTGTGTGCGGCGCCACGATTTATACGCCAGAAGTATTTCCGCTTCACATCCGCGTGCTAGGGGCCTCGACCGCCATGGGTCTGGGACGCATTGGCGGCGCGATTGGTGCCGGCGGGGTTGGCCTTTTCGTGGGCGCCGGCCATATCGCGGAGGCTTGGTTATTCCTGGCAGCAGGTAGCCTGATCATGGGCTTGGCCACGATTTGGTTTGGCATCGAACCGAAGGGCCAGAACCTTGAAGAACTCAGTAAAGAAGGGATTCACGACGCGGCCAAGCTTCACCAAGAAGAAGACGCCGCCGTTCGATCGGGAAGATAACCAACAGCGTCTCCGGAATCACAAGAACTCCTTGGCTGCCACGGCACAGATGAGTCGGAAGCCGATGAGAACGATCTTCGCCATATTGCGGCATGACGAGCGGCAAGCCGCTAAGCTGCTGCCGGCTTCAAGACAGGCTTGAAATTATTTTCATGTCAAAGCTGTTGGACGTACAAAAGAGCTCTGCAAAGAAAGGAATCTGGCATGGTCGATCCTAAAGTAAGGCAACAGCTGGCGAAATATATATGCGAGCACCAGGACGAGTTCGTTGAAAGGTTGAAACGCTTTTGCCGCCAGCCCAGCGTTTCCGCCCAGAACCTGGGTATTGACGAAATGCGTGAGCTGCTGATTCGAGAGCTGCAGTCCGACGGGATTGTGACGCGCGTCCTGCCATGTGAAACGGTTCCGCCGGTCTACGGCGAGCTGCCGGCGGGCCGCAGCAAGACCATTCTGGTCTATAACCACTTTGACGTGCAGCCGCCCGAACCCTTGGCTGAATGGATTAGTCCGCCTTTTGAGCCGACGGTGCGTGACGGCCGTCTGTATGCACGCGGCGCGACTGACAACAAAGGCAACATTGTGGCGAGGCTGTCAGCCTTGCAGGCCATCAAGCACGTACTCGGCAAGTTTCCTATTAACGTTAAGTTTCTGGTGGATGGAGAAGAGGAGATCAACAGCCCGTCACTGCCGGCGCTTGCGAAAGAGAACCGGGAATTGCTGGACGCCAATTGGGTCTTGTGGGAAGACACGCTGCGCGAAGGCGATGTGCCGGTGATTTCGCTGGGCTCGAAGGCAATCTGCACCATCGAGCTAAGGTGCAGGACGGCCTCGACCGATTTTCATTCCGCCTTCGCGGGCGTTTATCCCAGCGCCGCGTGGCGCCTGGTGCATGCCCTTGCCACCATGAAAGACGCGGAAGGGAACATTCTGATCGACGGTTTCTATGACGACGTGCGGAAGCCATCGGCCGCGTTCCAGAAACTGCAGAACGAGCAGCCCGAGGTAGATCTGCAGGCTATTACGGAGCGATTTTCCATCGAGCATTTCGTCCGCAACGTCGGTTCCCGGGATTTCAGGCGGCAGTACGTTGCTGATCCGACCTGCAACATTGGTGGCATTATCTCGGGATATACCGGTAAAGGCTCCAAAACCGTGCTTCCGGCCGAAGCTGTTGCCAAGCTCGACATGCGATTGGTTCCCGACCAGGAGCCGCAGAAGATGTATGAAACGGTGTGCCAGCACTTGAAGAAGCGGGGATTCAACGACATCGAGGTCGTGGCGGGACGGTATGGCTCTAAGCCATCGATGTCTAGCATAGACGAGCGGGCCTTGAATATGCTGGTCAAAGCAGTGGAATCCGGCTACGGCTGCAAGCCCATTGTGGAATCCATTTCCAGCGGTGCCACTCCCATGTGGATTGCTTCTGAGGTGCTAGGCAAGCCGGTTATGGCCTTCGGCGTTGGGCATCCCACCCATAGGACCCATGCGCCCAATGAGAATGTCGGTTTGAATGAGCTCACCGCCCAGATACTTACGATGGCTGAGTTCTTCATAGGGCTTGGAACAGACAGTTGAAACAGTCGGGCTGGCGCCTTTGTACCGCTATATTTGATGGCGCGATTATTGCACCTTCTATCACGCTACTTGGGCTCGCTGATTTCGTACACGCCGGGGCACCACCTACCACGGCTGTCGCTCCTGCTGCTGGTTTGTCCTGCGTGGCTGTTGCTTCTAAATATGCAGAACCCGAATTTGAGCTATGTCGCCCCGCCATTTCAGTGTTGGTCCGACTCAGTGGTGGTTCGACTTCGAACGTAAGATCAAGCAGTACGTTACTCTCGCCCACGAACTGAGGCGGATTCTCGGTCAATTCATCCCCGACGGGATATTCTTGTCCTGTATCACACGGATTTTCCCTTTCATCTGCTCCATGTCACATTCTTGCGAAATTATTTCGCTCTCACAGGCGTGCGGGTGCCGGACCCGGCGGAAGCGTGCCGTAGAGGTGAGGGCCAGAGACAAATACCCCAACTTCGGTTTGAGGGCATCACGGGCTCGAACCCGGATCACCATCTCGGGGTCTTTTTTGCTAAGTGGCGGTCGATACATTTTGATCAGGAGCTTGATCAGGATTCGCAATACGATGGGCTTTGCCGCCTTTTCTTGCAAGAGATGAAAGAAATCACCGGGCCTGGCGGTCTTGCCTGTCGCCACCACCACGGCATTGTAAAAAGGCTGTCCCAGTATTTTGGATTCGGTCAAACTTCCTCTGCTGGCGTCCGGTACGAACCGAGATGGCACTGGCTTAATGGCTTGCTCGATTGGCGAAACCCTTGACGGTTCGGGTCGGAACGGTTTCGAGGCACTTGCCGAAGGGCGTGCAAGCGCAGCCCAAACAATTTCCTCAACGCTGGCCGACACTCCATTGTTGTGCTGCTGGTTTGCAAGCATGAAGCCCAGAGATCGTAGACGACTGATTTCTTCCCGCTCAAGCTTCTGTGCTTCCTTTCGTGTCATGCCCTGGCGCCGGTAAACGACCTCGACCTTCTCCCCACGTTTTAAGAATTCGGCAACTACCCGATTGCTGAAGACCCACTTGACAGGCTTACCAGCCGCCACCCGGCCTACCAGATAACGCACGAAGCGAACTCGGTCAGAAGCTCGTGATGATCTCCCCTCGCCGACATAAAACGGTATGCCTCTCACTTCGAAAACGTACACGTAGAACTCCGGCGACGAGGGATTTCGTGCTATTGGCATGCCTGTCTAAGACGGCTTCACCCGGTCGTACAAACATCGCCCGAGCTTTTCAATGATACCGATCAGTTCCGTGATTTCGGGGGCAGTCAGCGTGACCTTGCGACCAACAACGGCGTGAGGATCACCCGCCTTCTGGAGATATTCTTCGTTAATTACACCCATGCGATGCGCAAGAAGATGGCGCTTCTGGAAACTTTTAGATGCCGAACTCCACTCGGCTTCTGTGACGGCATCCGCCAAGTCGAATCCCCATCCTTGAAGGACACGCTTCCTGCCAGCTTCGAGATTCTGAAATGACACCTTCGCCTCGGTATCCGAGCAAAGCTCCCGGCCAAATCCATCGAATGCCGACACCACACCCGTCAAGGCGTCGGCAATGACGGTCTCGACCAGTTCGTGCTCAACGGATTCGGCAAGCACTAACTTCTTCTTGGCAAGCTCCATATTTTTGCTGAGGATTTGGAGCGAATTGTGGACGCCGCAATCCGGACACCACCCAAACACGCCGTAGATTGCATACCGAAGACCGCACTGATCACAACGATCTCCGTCTCAAGATGTTTTTCTCGGTACCAGCGAATCGGCACAGGTGCGCCGGGTTGCACTTTCATGCTGATCCCGATGCCAAACATTCCCTTGGGCTTGTGCTCAAACTCAAGAGATTTGAGGTCTTGAACCACAGCCTCGACAACCTTCGTCTTCACGATGGATTTAGCGTATTCGATCTGCTCTTGGGTAAAGAAAGTTTTCTGATCGCCACTGTGGCCGCAATAAGGACAATGGCAGGGTGCTGGACCTTGAATCCCGGTCCCCGGCGTGATCTTGAAGTAGCCTTCGCACTCAGGGTTCGGGCACTCACGCCCGAGATACCCGTCTTTGTCGGGACGGATGGGCACGTTGATCTTCTTCTTCACAAGACTGTTTAATCCACGAAATCCCATGTGAGGTGCTCATATGCATCATGCCACCAGCTATGGGATTGTCAATACCGGGCTAGGCGTGAAAGGTCGAGTTGCGTGGAGATGGCGCAAGAGCTTCAACCTAGGCGGTCGAAAAAAGCGGTAAAATCCCCCAAAATCGCCCCGCCGCCTGCCGACCCCGGTAATTGCCAAGATTCAGTCCAAAGACAGCGGCGACCATCGCCAGCCGGGAAATCGCCCCTGCGACCCCTGTGCCTGCGTTGGGTGGATAAGCCTACCCAGAAAGCCCGTACGCCGCCCCCACCCGACCGCCGAAACTCCGGTTTTTCGATGGCAAAATTGCAGCTACTTGCTATGCTGAACAATTTTGGTTGACCAATTGTCGCAAATCCACATAATGAGAAACTACGAAACCGGAAAACTTACTCCTGTTCTCTTTCTGGAACCCGGCTTCAAGAAGCACGATCAGAGAACGCACATCGTGATCGCAAGAAGAACGGAATGGAAGCCAGAAATCGCACGGATACCAGTGGGGCGGGGAGGGCAGGTGGGTTCACAACCGGGAGGATATAAGACATGATGACGCATCGTGAGAGGATGCTTGCGACCGTTCGGGGTGAGCCCACTGACTGTCTGCCGTGTGTTCCCCGCCTTGACTTGTGGTACAACGCTCGTAAAAAGAATGGCACCCTGCCCGATAGATATCGAAACGCTTCGCTCAAACAAATTATTGAAGACCTTGATATAGGCTTTCACACAGCGATTCCTGATTTTCAAGCGTACGACGACCCGATGGATGCGGTTGACCGTGCACTGGGAATCTGGGGGGCTAAGTCGATTCCATGGCGTGCGGAATTGAGAAACGTTCAGCGGATTGTCTCTTACACCGACGATACCAGACGGGTCGAATATCGCACCCCCCACGGGAGTCTGACTACTGCTGTCATATACAACGAATTCATGCGAAAGTCGGGAATCACCATTACTCACGTCGCTGAACACGCCATCAAGAGTGCAGCCGACTTTGAGGCTGTTGGCTACATCTTTGAAAATATAGAGGTTTGCCCCCGCTATGATTACTTGGCGGAATTTAAGGAATACGTCGGAGACTTAGGCATCATTTGCAGTAGGTCTCTTCCTGGCGCATCACCCATGCATGAAATAGTGCACGAACTGATTGATTACGAGACTTTCTGTTACGAAAGGCATGACCACCCGGACGAACTAAGACGGCTTGCCGAGCGAATGATGCCATACTACGACAAAGTCCTTGATGCAGCTATACACAGTCCGGGAGACTGGGTGTTTTTAGGGTCTAATTTCGACGTGCAAATAACTTGGCCTGGATTCGTTGCCGAGTGGGCAACACCGTTCTTGGCAAAGGCGTCAGATAAAGTCCATGCGGCGGGCAAATACCTGCTGTCTCATACAGACGGTGAAAACAGGGGACTTCTACCTCTGTTTGTTGAGGGTAAGATCGATATTGCAGATTCTATTTGCCCTTCACCCTTGACCTCTCTCACACTTCGTCAGGTGAGAGAAGCGTTCGCCGGACGAATCACAATATGGGGCGGAATTCCCTCTGTTTCTGTACTGGAAGACAGTATGTCTGATTACAACTTTGAGAAGCTCCTTGATGACCTGTTTCTACAGATGGGGAAAGCCGATCATTTGATTGTGAGCATTGCTGATACTGCCCCTCCTGAAATGAAATTCTCTCGCCTCGAAAGAATCATCAAGATGTGCAAAGAGTTCGGTCCGGTCACGCCATAGCTTGCGGATTAATAGGGGTTACGCTCAATGATCACAGATGCTTGCGGCATATTGAATGACGAGCGAGGAAACCGATGACAGCAAAGAATGTCAGAATCGACTGGAAAAGCTTCCGGTGGTCGGTAGTTTTGCCCTTGGTCATGGTTGTATACGTTTTGGCCTATATTGATCGGGTTAACATTTCGTTCGCCATGAGCGGCTTGAGTAAGGAGCTGCGACTGACGTTGTCCGTAGGCGGACTAATCACGGGGGTCTTTTTCATCGGCTATACCGTGCTACAGCTCCCCGCAGGACATTGGGCAAGCCGAAGTAGCGCCAGACGAAATGTTTTGATACTTAGTATCTTATGGGCGATGTTTTCGGCACTGCAAGGCTGCGCTCACAACATTACTCAATTGGTCATTATACGTTTCTTACTCGGAACGGTAGAAGGCGGAATGTTCCCGTCAATGGTTGTTTTAGTCGCAAATTGGTTTCCGTCAAACGAGCGAGGGCGAGCGAGCGGAGTGTTCGCATTTTACCTCACGTTGGCACCTTTGATTATGTCGCCCATATCGGGGCTTATTCTTGGACATGTGCGGTGGTTTGGCTTGGCAAGCTGGCGATGGCTCTTTATCCTTGAAGCACTTCCGGGGATGTTGGTTGCGATACTACTTTACTGCCTAATCGCCGATAACCCGCAGAGCCAAAAGAATCTGAAACCGGAGGAGCGGCGATATCTAGTCGCAGTCTTAGCGGAGGAATCGGCTCAGCCGAAGACTGTACAAGATCGATCATATTGGAAGGCTGCGTTCCACCTTAGTTTTGTGTTTCTGACATTGGGCTTCTTTTTTCGTCTCGTCGGAAACTACGGCACTCAGATATGGATGCCGACGATTGTGAAGGGCATTTCAGGCTTTAGCGACCAGACAGTTGGGTTCATATTGGCGGTGCCATGGCTGTCTGCAACAGTCGGGCTGTTCGCCTCAGGATGGATCACAGATCGCTATGACTGCAAGAAGTCTCTGGCATTTATAGAACAAGTCATGGCCGGACTTGCTTTCCTCGGTTTGTACTTTTATGGTGCTTCTAACGTATGGCTTAGCGTTGCATTCTTGACAGTGGCTATTACGGGGATGGCTTCGGTGGCTGGTATTTACTATTCCTTGCTGCCACAGTTGATCACTAAGGAGATGGTTGGCGGTTTGACGGGAATCTTTGCTGCTGTTTCAAACCTCGGTGGATTTGTGGGGCCTTCTGTAGTTGGAGCGTTGATGAGTGGCGGAAATAGAATGGCTGGCATGGCATTTTTGTCGGGCATGCTGATGCTTGCTAGTATATGTATTGCTCTGATCAGAGTGAAGCCCAAGGGTACGTCTATTAGGGCTGAGTCGTCGTCTGCCGGTGCTAAGAGCTAGCTGCTGATCGATACCCGGATGGCGCAGGTGAGTCGCCGTTGATCTTTTGATCTGGTGCGGGCTGAGCGAGCCAATACGAGCTTTGACCGGTTCATTATGGTTTGTGACTTCTGCGGGGGTTTATTGACCGGCTTCCCGGCACCTTCCGTCACGAGACCGCACCCCGCCAGCGCCGAAAAACCAATCAGAATTGGCAAAATACGGTCGCACGGCTGGTAAACGGTCGGCGGGGCAATCGGTGGCAGCGTCCGCTGTTTATATCGCTGGGCAGGTTATTGGATAGCGGCATTGTTCACCGCGCGCATGATATTCGCTTGTCCCGCCCCGATTGGACTTTCGTTGCGTTCACAAAAATGAGTCTCCACGCAAAAGCGACAAGCGAATACTCTGAAACCTTTGATGGAATTCTCGAGAAGTCGGAATTGGCGAGGAAGGCAAACTTTGAATCGTCAGTAGCATTCGTGCGCTCTGTTATTGAAGATGCACGCAGGCACAGGCAAGTGCCAGGATCTGAGATAATCCCTCCGAATCTGCGTATTGGCGACTCGCTCGGCATGCGGTCGTTCCGGGCGGCATTGTCGGATCAGACCCTGGGCGACATTGTCCGCAGGGAAGCGTCCGGTTGGGGCCCGTTACGGATCGATGCGCTGACCTCGGGATACTCGGGCGCTTTCATGTTAGCGTTGACGAGCGATTCTGGGGAATCTTCCGTGATACTGAAGGTCGCCAGAAACGAAGAAGTCATTGCCGACGAACTACGTGCACAGAAAGACCACTTTCCGGAACTGGCTCCTTTTGGAGTGCGATTCGTCCTTATCGAAGCAGAGCTACAGCGACTGCATGAAGGCACGGAGTCTACTACCGGCAGATGCCCGTGCGGGGGAGCACGGTCCTTCAGCATTGTCTCTCGTGTCCGCCCCGGGTAAGCATCATTGATTTGAAGAAGGTAATCGTGATGTGCCTCCGGGTTCTGAAGGCGGTGCCCGTAGCCAAGCGGCCAACCGAGGCTGCTAGAAAGCGGTTCCAACTCACTCCTGTAGACATTGGGCGCCTGAAGACTTCTGCGGGGTTTCTGGCCCAACTGGGAGATGCACTCTTCCGAGCGGCATTGTGGCCAAAAGAACTGCCACGCGCAGGCGAAATAGCGGCAGAGATGACTGCACTAGCGCAAAAATGGTCCGAAGATGAAATCACTGACGTCCAATTGGCGGAATCGGTACAACACGGCGACCTAAATCCTGGCAATATAATCATCGATCCGGATGGAGTTCCGGCATTAATCGACTTCCAGCGCCTCGGGAGATGGCCGCTGGGATATGACGTAGCACGGCTGGCAGGCCTGCTGCGAATCCGACTAACTGATACGCGTGACAAGTCCGACTGGCGGCCCTTCCGTTTTCCGGTATGGTGTCAGGAGTGCCTCGCTTGGTCTCAAGGTGCGGCAATATCAGATCCGATCTGTCTGGAAGCAACATTCTGTGAGCGCGAGTTCTTGAGCTATTCGGCAGAACTGCCCACGGGTGAACGTAGAGCTGTGGAATACGGCTTTTATCTAGGATCCTTGTGGGATTTGATAAAGATTACGAGTTACCAAGATATATCCACCTTCAAGCGCGCGTGGGCACTGGTTCTTGGTTGGAGCCTTGTCCAGAAGCTTCGACGCCACAGAGCTTTGCTTAGTGCTTGAAGGCGGTCACTTTATCTTTAGTTTTGGAAAAACACAAAATCGCTTCAGCGCGATATATGAATAGACGGACTTTGGCTGATGACGGCCACCTGAATAGCTTCTTTGAGATTTCACGGACAGTTTACGGACAACAGCGAGCAACCTCATCTGCTGTAACGACTTGTGGTGGCGCTTTGGGTAGTCTACCGAAAGCTTGAAGGGCGGCCAGACGCGCCGGATTCAATGGCGCCCACCCCCGAGGACATCGGACCGAAAGCCGTGGTGAAGAGTCTCAGCTGGACCACGGGCATTTTAGGAAAACAAGCGGATGAGATCCCACCGTTCAGCGTAAGTTGCGCGATCCGGAAACTTTGAAAACCAAAGCCGCCGTGGTGGCTACGAAGTTTTGCGAACGTGAATGCTAGTCGGGTGCTCCGGCTGGCGAAGAGACCCGACCAAACGCTATTTCCAGGTTCTTTTCTGGTACGATTGGTCTCGCTTTTCCAACGGTGCTCGCATGCTTTCACGACAATGCCTCGAGGCTGAGGGCATTTGGCTCAAATCCGTCATTGAGGATAGATCGGCTGGCGCACTTCTCGATGCCAGGGAACGGCCGCAGTTGGATGGGTCGAATGCACTGCGTCCAGGTGCGCTTTTCAGGTCTCCTTCAGGCGCCCTTCATCGATATTACATTGACGTCGGCGCTTTGTTCCGCGAGCCAGCCGTGCTTGATCGCCTTATTCGATACACCGGAGCCGTCTTAAACTCCTTGTGCGATGCCGGCCTAACTTTTGATGCGCTGTTACCTGTGAATTCGACCGCGGGCTATATTTCGGAGTATCTCCAGCCTCATTTCCATCGTGAGACCACTATAGAGGTTCTGCACTGGACTGACCATATCTCACCTTCCGACGAACGATTGAAGGGGAAACGCCTGATACTGCTGCTGGACGTTTTCGCGTGCGGCAGCGTTGTCCGAAAGATTGTTAGCGAGTTGCAAGCAAGAGAGGCCACAGTGGTAGCTGCCGTTGCTCTTGTGTATGCTCATGCTGCAAATCCGGTAACTGGCTCCCTTCGGGCTTTCACCGGCACTCCGCATGAAGTAGCACTCTACTACCTAACGTCCGTTTCAATCGGGGATGAACCACAGGCTGGTCGGTGTCGTAGGCCCCACAGAGGATATCGATGCCTCAAGCTTATTGAGGAGACTTGTTCTCGGCCGCCGTAACGGCATGCTACTTGACGCAAAGCATTTCGCGGGATCCGATCACGGAAAAGGGATTCCCGCTTTCGAACTCCACTCAGGCCGATTTCAGCAGCACTTCGTCACCGTATGGGGAATCTTCGACAAGCCTTGGTATTTCGACGAATGCGTTCATCAGATGGCGCAGATTGCCGATCAGATCAGGCAACACACAGGTTGGTGGTTCAATGCAATAGTCACTTGCACGGCCACTGCCAAGCACCTCGTAGAACACCTGCAGCCGTACCTCGAGACTCGCACGGAGAGCATCGACACATTCCACCTCGGCCCGTATCCCTTCCACACTGTCCGGCGCCATGGATTCTTATCGCTCAAGGGGAAGTCTGTTCTAGTAGTCACCGACGTGATTGCTAGCAACAAAATGGTCAGGAATATTGCGAGCGCAGTGGAAAGACTCGGCGGCAGCACAAAAGCGATCCTCGCGGTAGCCCAACTCCTGGAGTCCGAGGATGAAACGCGAGATGCGGTCGAGATCGAGCATGGTAAAGTCTCCTGCCCAGTACGCAGCATAACCCGACTGACGTTGCCTTCGCTCTCCGACGTTGATAACGTCCTTCCGATTCCAGTAGACCCCACAACAGTTTTGCCGGTTGACACTAGAACCAGTCTCATAAATCCCCGCTGGCCGTGAAACGTGGCACTCTGGGTGTGCTCTGGAATGCTCCGTTCCCACCATGCAGGGACGTTGGGAATTAACGGACGAACAATGGCAACTGATCGAGCCGATCTTGCGGCCGGCACGACGGGCCGACAACCGAGGCCGTCCATGGCACGATACTCGGGCTGTGCTGAACGGCGTACTGTGGGTGCTGGGCACCGGAGCCCAGTGGCGCGAAATGCCCGAGAAATATCCGCCGTTCCAGACCTGCCATCGCCGATTCCAGCAGTGGGTGCGCGGCGGAAAGCTGGAGAAGGCGCTGCAACGGTTAGCACGGTACCTGCACGAGCGAGGACAGTTGAACCTCGATGAGGCGTTCGTGGACGCTACCTTCGCCAGCGCCAAAAAAGGGGGCTTGCGGTCGGTCCCACCCGGCGCGGCAAGGGTACGAAGATCATCGCTATCGCCGCTAGTAACAGTCTTCCTCTCGCCGTATCTGTCAACAGCGCTTCGCCAGCCGAGTGCCAGCTTGTGGAACAGGTTCTTGGGGGAAGCTTCCTCAACCAACTCCCCGCCCGCCTCATCGGCGACAAAGCGTACGACTCGGACGCGCTCGACGAAAAGCTCGCCGAAGAATACGGCATCGAACTGATCGCACCGAACCGGCAACGCCGGAGCCAAACCCAAGACGGCCGCCCGCTGCGCCGTTATCGCAGGCGCTGGAAAGTAGAACGGCTGTTTGCCTGGATGCACAAGTTTCGCCGTCTGGTCGTGCGATGGGAATACCACATCGACAACTTTCTCGGCTTCGTGCACCTTGCTTGTCTCCATCTGCTGCTTAACCATTTATGAGACCGCTTCTAGAGTGACTGGTCATTTCTTGCCGTGCTTTGATTTTGACGAAGCTCTAAAGCTTTTCACTTCCGCCTCGGCCCTAAGATGCGGACTTTATGAAGGGCCCGCCGGTTCTTTTCTGCTGCGGTAAGGATCGATCGTTTGCTCACGATCCACGGTGAAACAATCTGGACCCGCGTTCGGGCCAAACTTCAGCGATTGGGTGGGGAGGTTGACTGGTTCAGCGACCCAAGGCAGGCGGTGGTCGTCACGACATACGGTAGGGAAGATATGCAGTTTCAGACATTCTTCCAGCGCTGGTCCGCGATCAACAACATACGGGTAGAGATGGCGTTCATCCCGCGTTCAGATTCTATTGAATCTGATTTCCCATACTTTCTCCCGCACGATGTACGCACGAGGTTGGAAGGGCGGTCAGTACTGCTCTTGTTATCCTCAATGCACACGTCGGAGAAGCTGCGGAAATTGGTGTCGCTCCTGGCTCAAAGCGGTGTCGCCCGCATCACTGTGCTCTGCCTGCTCAATCGCATGGGTAAGCGAACGGTGGATTTCGTATCGAGGATTGAGCGTCTGGCCCAAGGGCTCGGAAGGGATGATCTGGGCAGAAATTTTGCGTTTGTGCATGTTTTCAACATCAACGACCTGCACGGGGCTCAGCTCAACAGAACACTGCAGGCGGTGGAGGCACTTGCGGCCGACTATTGCGATCGCACGCCATCTCCAACCTACAAGAGTCTGACTCTTCGCGAGTTGCGCTACTTTCAGACGGTACCAATCGCTCAACTCGAATCACATCAGGTCGTCGGTCGGTCGTTAGAAGATGCAATCGGGAGACGTGTGCCCGAGGAGGATCGTGACGCCTGGCTATACAAATTGATCAGTACGTTTGTTTCGACAAGGGAGGCGGGGGGCCTTGTGTCCGCGTTGGACGATACTCCGGATCGGCGGGCTCTCTATATTCTATTTACATGCCTGTTGTCTGAGACAAGTTACCTCAGACTCACGGGCACATTCCAGAATGTGAAGGAGTGTTTGATTGGATTTGTGCGGCGATCGCGTCGCAAACGGTTCGATCTCGAAAAGGCGCTGAATGGGCGGCGGGCTGGCAAGGCGGAAGCGACCATGATGACTCGGAGCATGGTCGCTCAAGAAACGGATTTGTTGTTTGGCCTAGCTCTCTTTTCTTATTTGGATCATGACAGTGAATCTTACAGCGAATTGGCCAAAGAGTTGCTGGCAACTCCTCCGGAGGTATCAAACTGGGCGGAGCGCCCATTGAACTTCGAACTTACTGTAGGAGCCGATCGTTATCTATGGTGTGTGTCGCTGCTCCTTCATTTCACTCGGCCTGACTATCGCTCAAGTGCCCCCCGGTCGAGCGACGGAGCTAGTGTCTGAGCTTCGCTCCGCCGCCGCGCACTGTAATTTGGTGACCGGGACGATACAGCTCGTATCGTGGTTGGGTGATGGGGCCAGTATTGCCGAACGTCGGAAGCGCATTCTCAATAATCTGTCTTCATTTCTCACTGATCTTGGATTCCCAGGCTTGCGACTACGTCACCAGGCCATTAGGTACCTTCATTCTCGTGTGCTAGAGCCTCATGAAGGCCACAACCCAGTAATACATGATATTGCAGTGGCTTCGGATGCGGTCTCGTCGTTCCTGGCCGACCGTCAGGTGCAGGCAGGGGCACTGCCGGAAGCAAGGGTGTTGAGGTTTGGAGCGGATCAGTATCGCCTTCAAGAGCGGATCGACTCCGCGATACACGCGTCTGCGCTGCTGGAAAGCATAGCCACTGCCGTGAGGCAGTTGTTTGGATTTCATCCGCTCGTGACGTCGGGTAGCCAGCGCTACATGGGGAAAGAGTTCGGATTTAGCCACGAAGTTAAGTCTCTCAGAGAGTTGCTTCAACGAATCCGGACCGACGGAGCTGCGTCTTGGAGTGATAGCAATCAGCTGAATATGTTGTTTGGACCGATCGCTTCCGATTTGACGCTGCAAGAATCCGAGCTAATTCAGGCTCTGCTGTGGTACATCGTCCCTTTCAAGACGGTTTTTAGTCAGATTCTGACTGCTGTCGATGAAGAACTCGGAGCGTTCCACGGACGACTGTGGGAAGATTCAGCGGCACAATTGCCGAGGCTTCCCGAGGTTTATGTTCTTTGCGAGCCACCGCTGCTGAGAGAGATTCTTAGGAATGTGTTACTAAACGCAAAACACGTCTATCCGAAGGGCGGTGGACAATGGCGCTCTGTCGGTAGGGCAACGTGGAGCTACGGTCTCGATATCGGAAGCGATCCTACTTATATTGCCGAAACCGTGGATTATCTCAGATTGACGGTAAGTACACCTCAAGCCGGACGCCCCCTTTTCCGGATACCGGAGGGAACGACTCTGGACGCACACGCTAGATCCGTTGCCGCTTACGGGGGAGCTTAACCGTTCAGGAGAACCCTGGTGGTGGCGTGAACACTGTGGAATTGCAGCTTCTGTCGCGCGACCGAACAATGACAGCGTGGCAGAAACGTCTGGAGAGGAAGAAAGAACGTGTCGAGAAAGATTAAGGGCTTGGCATGGGACAACGATCCCACCGACTACATGGCGGGCCTCAAATTGCACCTGCACCATCGTGGCATTGAATTGGAGACCTGCCAGTACGAGGAGGATTTTTATGCGGCGTTCAATCAGGGCGGGTGGAGCTTTGTCGTGATCGACCTGTTGGACCAGTCCACGGCAGGTAGCCCGCCGGTTGGTCTCGACCTCTCTAAGTACGTGGCCAGTGCGATCAGAGAGGCTTGGTTTCCGATTTTCGTGGTTACTCGTGAGATGCAGCTCGTTGTAGGCGACTATTACAAGCAATTGCCAACTGGTGCGGTATTAAGTTTCAAAATCCCAGCGCCGTTGATGGCTCTAAACATTCAGCAATCTCTTCGAGCAGCGCGGCCTCTACGTGGATCATCGGAAAGTGTTTGTGATCTCCCGGTTTTCGGGAACAGGTCCCGCCCCTGCTGGCGCTCGATTCGCCGCCTGGTTACGCGCGAAGGGCGTGGACGTCGTCACGTTGAAGCCGAGCACCATAGATTCTGAGATCGTCGCTGGCTTGGTTGCGAGCATGAATCAGTGCGCGGCGGTTGTCGCTATATGTTCTGCGGACGACGAACTTGGTGGAACACAGATGGGCAAGTATCAACCGCGTCCCAATGTCCTTCTCGAGATTGGAATTACTGTAGGACTTTGGCGCGGTATTGAGCGATTGGTAATCGTGAGGGAGGGCCATGCCCTGATTCCCAGTGACATCGCCGGTGTCCTGCGAATCGATTTCGCAACCAACATCGACGAGGTGCTGGATGAGTTGGAAAGTGCTCTGCTTGCTAAGGGGGTTGAGCTACAGTAGCGGTATTAGTGTGGCCGACTATCAGTCACGACGATCTTCGGCCATTCTCATACGCCAGCGTCAGTTCGTGGCTGAAACGCTCCCTCGATGAATGATAGTTTCGTCCTTTTTTTCACCTTTTTCGTTGAACGGTGTACCCACCCTGAGTCCAGGGTAGGATTCTCTTTCAGCAATACTTCTGACGGCTCAACGTATCGCGAAGGCATCGCGAATGGGCATAACTGGAATGCTGCGAACATCCAGCACCAAATCTTGGGTTCGCCGATCACGAACGGTTCGCACAGTTGAAGGCCTCTATGAACCGACAACAACCAACGGGGCGTGACAGACGGAACCGAGGGGCCTAAGGCAAGCGAAACTTTTTGTCCTCTTCAGTCGCCTCCGGCCAGTAACCGTGTTCGACGTAGTACTTCAGTTCGTCTTCGCTACGGCCGGCAAGAAAGCGCTCATCCTCTTCCCACCGCTTGAGCAGAGTTTTCCGGTCCAAGCCGTCCAATTCGCTCGGCCGCTCTGCGAATGATGCACATAGCATCGACTCTGGCCATTTCCCGGTTTCCGCGAGGGTCTCTAGCTCATCGCAAGTGAACCTTGCGAGGAGGTTTTCCATCTCAAGCCACTCCTTAACCCGCTGCTCTCTTTCCAGCCTTTCGAGTCGGCTCTTAACCGATGTCATCGTTGTCCACCTTCCGCCAGTTCTGGCCACGCCTGCTGGAGAGCATCAATGAATTGCCTGCGCGTTCCGCCACGACTGAGCGCACCAGCCCGTGCGAAGTTCACGAGTTGGCTGGCCTTGGCGTCCACCAGATGACCTGGGATGAAGCCGTCCACTGTAATCGGCTCCACCTTGAGCCACTCCGCCAGCGGACCAAATACGTCTGCGGTTTTGCGCAGATCGGAAGTTTCAGCGTCCAGCGCAGCGCGCGAATCGGGGAACAGTATGTCTTCGCCGCCAAGATAGGTTTCGGAGACCTCATCAATCGCCGCTGCCAGCGACAACGACTCTTCCAGAAGAGCCCTGAACTTGGCGTACAAGTATCCACCGACGCGCTCGGCAAGCTCGGGAATCTGGCGTGCCGGCACAAAGACGCCAGAGCGATTCGGTCGGGCGATCTGCCGCAGTATGCCATCGAGCGCGCAGTGTGCGAAAGAGCGCAAGTCGTGGTTGACCTGAGCATTCTTCAAAATCTCCAAGTTTGTCTCGTTGACGAGATGCCATAGGAAATACACCTCTTCGTCCGCCAGCCACTCAAAGGGGCCCAGCGGTCCCTTAAGTTCTTGTTCCCAGTAGGGCACGAATCCGCCGGCCGCCTTGGCATGTTGCAGCCAGAGGAAAAGCTGCTTTTTCGCCTCTAATGATGCTTCGAGCTTCTGTAATCTCGCTTTGAGCGCCATTTCACTTTCTCCGTTGATCCCTTTGCAATCCTCCGGCCCCGAGAACGCTCTCCAGTGCGGCCAGCCGCCCCTCAACGTCTGAAACTTCAATGGACTTCAGCAGCACATTTGCCAGGTACCCAAGGGTGCTGGCCACCTTTGCATCGAGACGCTGCGCCCGCACGTCGGAAATGAACTGACCGAGTGCGACCCGTACCTCCTGAGCCGTCCGCTGGGGCGTCAGTTCAGGTTGTGGTTGCTCCCGCGACTCCCTGGAGCGCCGAGCCTTGCCGCTCTTACGGCCCATCTCGGCCGCGCGTTTGGGGTCAGCGTGTAAGGCACTAAGTCCGTCCTTTACCGCGACGGCTCGGCACCGCTCGCCTGCGTTCGTTGTCACCTTGCATATCGTGTTCATCTGTTCGCCCTGCTCCGTTCCGTCCGTTCAAACGGTGGGGTATGGCTTGCGGACTCGCCGGCGGGCACGCCAATAGCGCCAGCCGGACGGGTCCGCAATCCTTTTTGCTGTCGGTGCTCTGTCCGTGTTCTGTCCGTGAACTGGGGCAAAAGGCGTCCAAAATGAGGCAAATTTGCCCCCGCCATTTTCAGTGATTTGTTGGGTTTAGTTGGCTGGTGTTGTAGGAGATTGGGGGCGGATTTCCCCTCATAACTCAAAGGTCGGAGGTTCAAATCCTTCCCCCGCAACCATTAGAATCAATGGATTGCAGGTGATTCGGCCCAAAGGTTTGAGGTTGGTTCGGGTGCTAATCACCGTATATTCCCCAAAACCGCCGTGGCGACGCGCCCGGCGGTTTCTCTTTTGTCCCGGTCATCCGTTCCTGTGCGAACGTCCATCGTGGTCGTGATGCTGGCGTGGCGCGTACACGCCTGTCCAGCCCGCAGCACTGTGCTGTCTGACCGCGCGGAGCGTACGGCGTGCTGGAACTGCACTCGGGTAAGATACTCGCCAATTGCGAAAGCTCCCGCGGGACTTCCGCAACGCGCGTTTCAATTGCTCAATGCCGCCACCACCGCCCCTCGGATCCGATGTCGAGCAAGCGCTTCGGCTACGAATCCGGAACGCTTCATTTCTTCAATGAAGGCAGAGAGATAAGCATGCGCCGCGGCGTGGCTCTTTGGCGTTGCCAGGGCTTGCCTGATTTCCATAAAGTGGCCAGGCAATAAGCGAACTCCCGAAACCCGCTTCGCATCCGCTTCCAACTGCTGCTTTACCCCGGCCGCGACCTCACACTTCTGCTGGATGAAAACGTCCACCACGGCGGGAGAGGTTGGCGCCCTGACGATTTCGGCGTGTTTCAGCTCGCGGGTGAGGTACAGATCGTAGGCGCTGCCAAGCCCCACGACCACTCGATTCCCGGCGCGATCGACTTCACTATTGTTCTGTATCGGCGATGCACTTGGCACCATGTATGCACCTTCTATCACGATGTAAGCAGCGGTGAACAAGGTGTCGAGGCCACGCTTGGGGTCGATAGCGTAGAACCCGATATCGACGCTATTGGCGCTGACGGCCTGAACCTCTTTGCCGGCGGAATCAAAGGGGACCAGTTCGACCGCTACATTCAATCGCCGGGCCAACTCGCGCGCAAGGTCAACCGACACGCCTGCCGGGGCTCCGGTTTTAGCATCCTTGCCTGCCAGAATCGGGTTTCCTAAATTGATGGCCGCACGGAGTTTTCCGGTAGGCGTTAGCGCCTTGACGACAGATTCAGGTGCGGGAGACATTTGGGGTGTTGCAAGCAACGGTATGGAACTACCGATGGCGGCGACAGAAGCAGCCGTGGCCACTCGCAAGAAAGAACGGCGATCAAGATCGAGCATGGTTCGAATCCTCCACAAAGTAACGGCAGTAGCGTCCATCCTTATACCAGAGAGCGGCCACGAAAACAACGAAACTGACAGGCAGTGCATGTCTGCCATCTAGCCACAGTGAGTTGCCAACCTGATTGGCAATGCCACTGAAGCCATCGGCAAGAATGCAAAGCGTCCATGAGATGACCGGGAGTAAATGAGATGGACGATCTGCTTGACGCTGCGGTTGCGGCATGAAATATTCGAGGGCATGATTGCTTCGCTGCGCCGCACCGTCATCGGGTTATTTTTGATCGTGGTCGTGGGGCTTTCGTCCGCTGCGTTCGGGGCCGAGATACGGGTCTTTTGTACCTTCGGACTGCAGAGAGCGATCACTCAATTGAAGCCTCAGTTCGAGCGCCAGACCGGCAATAAGCTCATTCTTACCTTCGGGCCCACTGGCGGCGTTGCTGCACGGGTCAAGAACGGCGAGCTTTTTGACGTGGTCATCGTCTCAAAAACAGCGATGGCGGGCCTGGTTAAAGTGGGGAAGGTGGTCGAACAAAGTCGTAAGGACATCGCCCGAGTTGGCATTAGCGTGGCGATTCGTCGTGGTGCTGCACGCCCTGACCTGAGCTCGGTGGAATCCTTCAAAGCGGCTTTGCTGGCGGCAAAGTCCATCTCGTACACCAACCCCGCTGACGGCGGCTTTAGCGGAGTCTATTTCGCGGAACTCGTCAAGCGGCTCGGGATCGCCGAAAAGCTTGCACCTAAAACCAAGCTCGCCCGGGGCGGCACTTCGTCAGGAGCGCTTGTCACTTCCGGCGAAGCCGAAATTGCGATCCAGACGACCAGCGATCTGCTTACTACTTCCGGCATCGAGATCGTCGGCCCTTTGCCCGCGGCGATCCAGAACTTCACGGTTCTCTCGGTGGGGATCAGTACCGGAGCTGCTGATCCGGCTGCCGCCAAACAGTTGATCTTGCTGCTGTCATCCCCGACCGTGTATCCGGCCCTTCAAGAAACAGGACTGGAGCCTCCGCAATAAGAGATCCCCGGCACCTACGCCCTGCTGCTTGCGTCAGCAACGGATCAACTGATTTGCGTTGGGCGGCGCGCAAGACAAGGAGGATCACTTGAAGCCATATTCGAGTCCTACGGTTAGCATCCGCATCGCGAACGCCACCGACGTTCCCGCCATTGTTGCGGTTGTTAACGCCGCCTTTGCCATCGAAACGTTTTTACAAGGCACGCGGACTGACGCAGAAGGAGTGGCGGAAATGATGCAGAAAGGCGAGTTCCTCGTTGCGGAATCGGCATCAGGCGGCATCGTCGCTACCGTGTACACGGAACTGCGCGGCGAGCGCGGGTATTTTGGCATGCTGGCCGTTGAGCCTTCGCAGCAAGGCTCAGGTCTGGGACGAATGATGGTGGAAGCCACTGAGGAATATTGTCGAAGCCACGGCTGCAAACACATGGACATCACCGTTCTGAGCCTTCGTCCGGATAATTTTTCTCTGTACCGCAAGTTTGGGTATTTCGAGACGGGTACTGAGCAGTTCCACCCGCCGCCTTCGCGAAAGGTCGGAGTTGAATGCCACTCAATCATCATGTCGAAGGCGTTGTGACCGATCTTGCGGAGGCAACATGGACGAAAAGGACATCGCCGGAACGTGGTTGGTGTTGTCGGTGGTGAGCGAAGCCGATGGCAAAAAGGTTGACCTCTTCGGCCCAACTCCGAAAGGGCAGTTCATCTTTACCCTGGATGGTCATTTCTCCATCAATATAATTCGCTCGGGTCGAACAAAATTTGCCTCCAACAACAGCAAGGCTGGCACCGCCGAGGAGAACAAAGAGGCGATGGCCGGAACCCTCAGCCTTTTTGGCACGTACACCATGAATTCCGATGGCTGGCAAACGCTCCACATCGCCGGGAGCAGTTTTCCCAATTGGGATGGCGCTGAACAGAAGCGCTTGGTTCAGATCAAGGGCGATGAGATGAGGTATGAGAACCCAACCTCGCCAACCGGAAGCGGCCATGTCGTGCTCACGCTGAGGCGAGCCAGGTGAGGGCCTGAACGCCGAAACGAATTCAAAAAGCAAACGGCGCACGCCGTAATATGTGGGGTGAGGATGGCAACGACGTGCGCCTTTTTTAAGTTAAATACAGAGTAGAACGTCTGCTATCGCCAAGTCGGTGACAGCGATCACATGCCTCGGTTCGCCGCACCCGCCCTGACGCGCTCATCCCGCGCCCCAAAATCCGGGTCGCCACGGTTTAAACATCTTGCTCTCGCTGAGCAGTCGTCAGGGGGCAATCTTCAAAATTTTACTTGTCCATAACGGTTTCTTTACAAAGTTTTTAGAAAACTCCGGTAACTTTTATTCTTTGCGCGCGTCTACTGTTCTGTAAGGCAGCTCTGGCTGTGGAGGTATTGATGGAACGAACGCACCCTGTTTCCGAGCAGGAGCAGTCGGAACAGCAACAGAAAATGGAACAAGAACGGTCGAAGCTGGTGACGTACACCGTCAAACTGCCCAATGGGGCGAAGTTCACAAGACTGCATCCAGTCAGCAACTAGGGCAAGCAGGTTTCCCCTGCTTGCACCTCACTCCTGTTTCAATTAGTGCATTTAATTAAGCGAACCACGCATTGCGGACTGCTGTTCCGACCGTAACTCATACGCAACTTCGGTTTTTGTGATCTTTATCAGGCGAGGGTTTGAGAGCGTGACAAGGGTTGGATCAAACAAGGCTAGATTAACTCCGGTTGGGTCAAGAGAGGCTCTGGAATCGAATGCCATCTAAATGCATTGCCCGAGCCATCAGACTCAAGAACTGAGGCCGAAGGTAAACGGTTTTGTCTTCTCCTCGACTCAGGGGCTTTGCAATAAGCCGACTGAGATTACGCACGACTCTCTGGCAGTCCAGTTTCCAGCTTAGGTTAGAACAAGTGAAAGGGTTAATCTCTTCAAGGGGTGAGGCGAGGTCCAGGACGTGTATTTCTCTCCCTAAGGTAAGCTCACAGGTTGTGCACAGATATCCTCTTCCGGGCCGGACTTCGGCAACGGCTGTTCTTTCAGCCTCCGCACAATAAAGCACGGCTTCACCGTCACGATTCAATCTGCTTGAAGGAAAAGCAGGATGTGCTCCCATATCGCCTAAAGGAAGGGCACGGCAATCCCAGTCATCAAAGCCAAGGTAGTCTGCCCTGGCACGCCAGAGCTTTTTCCCAGACGGCAATTGCTGAATATAGTTTTGAAGATGGATTGAAGCCTGATGAAAAAATGTTCCCAGGGTGTTGAGATGGAGCGGCTGTTGGCGTTCAATCCAACTAAAGAATGTGGAATCATCGCGTATCCAGAACTCTAGCCATTTGTCATAAGCGGTTGACATAGCATTTCGATGAAACGCAACCACAGGGAACGCAAAACTCGTTAGTCCGCAAGGAAGCGGCTTGTTTTTGAAAACGGCAGGTAAAAAGTGCGTCGGATTCTTCGCGATGAAGTGGTCCGTGAACGGCTTCCAGTCCCTTTGCATTGCTTCCAGCGGCGGTACAGATTGGAAATAGCTGTCGCCCCCGCCATTTGCAGCGTCCGGGGGTATATAGTCCGTCAGTAAGTTGCTGAATCCTGCATACAGAATTTGAACTGGTGCCAGCCATCCACGTGCACCGCAGTAAAAGCAGCATCCAAAGTGGCTGCGATTCTCCCGAATCATCATTTGAAGCCAAATGTTATTGAAGCAATTTTCACAGCAATAATTGTCCTCAGGCATAAAAACCCTTTCCACGCCTGTTTAGTTCTCAGCTTCTCAGAAACAATGTATCAAGTTTGGATGCTTTTATAAATTCACGTCAGTTCTAAGGGGGAGAATGGTCGCGGCGCTTGTGCCTGCGCGCGATAGCTGTTCTTAGTCTTTTTTCGGCCAGATAGCGTCCGTCCGTACCCGATCAGTCGGCGCTCACCGGCAACGGGAAGAACACGGAAAAGCATGTCCCGGAACGGCCCGGCCGGATGGTGCTGCGCAGCCGCATTGTCCCGTCATATTTTCTGACGATATCCGAAGTGATCCACAAACCAAGTCCGGTTCCGCTCTCGCCCTTGGTGGTGAAAAATGGGTCGAAGATTTTCTCCCGCGCTGCAGCCGGAATGCCGCACCCGTTGTCGGCGAACACCACCCGCATGCCGGAGCGCCCACTTCGTCCATCTCTGGAGATGTAGGCGCGGAGCCGAATCTTTCCGTGGTCGGGTCCGACAGCTTCTATGGCGTTACCCAGCAGATTGGCAAAAACCTGCCGCAGTTCTCCAGGTTGGGCAAGCATGGGCGGCAGAACGTCGATCTCCTGCTCGATCTGGATCGACGCGGACTCGATCTTTCTCTGGTAGAGCGCGAGGACATTATCGAGAATCTCTTTGATCTGCACCGGCAGCGGTTTGGTCGATTCACGCTGAAAGGTGAGCATCTGTTGCGTCATCTGGGTGACCAGAGCCAGTTCCTCGGACGCCATGGAGACGAATCTCTGCGTCTCGGCTTCTTTTGTGCTCTGCTGAATTAAGAAAAGCAGGCCGCCCACCGCATCCAGGGGATTATGGATTTCATGCGCGAGGGTTGCGGCGAGCCGTCCGGTGGTCGCCAGCCGGTCACTGTTGCGCATTGCCTGTTGCATCTTCCGCTGCTCGGAAACGTCATGGAAAACCAGCACCACGCCGGTGACGTTGCCCTCGTTGTCGCGTATGGGAGCGCCGCTGTCTTCAACGGGAATCTCCGTCCCGTCCCGCCTGATCAGCGCCGTGTGGTTTGCCAGGCCAACCACCAGGCCCGTCTGCACCACCCTGGCAACCGGGCTCTCCGGCTTGACCCGCGTCACCTCGTTGACGATGTTGAAGACCTCGTCCAAGGGTCTGTCCTTGGCCTCCGACAATGACCACCCGGTCAACTTCTGCGCGACATCGTTCATGAAGATGATCTTGCCCATGGCGCAGGTGGAGATCACGGCATCGCCAATGCTGCGCAAAGTAGTGGCCCAACGCTCTTCGCTGGCGCGCAGCGCCGCTTCGGCCAGGGCATGAGCTTTCCGCAGCCGTATTGCGCCAATCCCATAGGCGAGGTCGGCGGCCAGTTCCGATAGCAGTTTCACCTCATCCGCGGAGAACGGATCCACCTCCCTGGAATAGATGGTGATGGCGCCAAAAACCTTACCACAGGGAAGGTCCGGCCCTCCGGCGGCCGCGGCAGCCGTATGTTCAGAAGGAAGAATCAGGGGGAGTACGAGTGACGAAGCATAGCCCCGCTTGAGCGCCTCTTTCCGCCATGGCTCGAACTTGGGATCGGTCAGCATGTTGCGGCACGATTGGGGCTGCCCAGTGCGAATGGCTGCTCCGGTTGGGCCGTTGCCCAATTCATTTTCGCCCCATGTGATGTTCGCGCGATCGAGATAACCTTCCTCAAAGCCTGCCTTGACCACGGGACGGACGGTTTTGTTGGCGTCGTTCTCGGCAAAGCCGATCCACACCATGGCGTAACCGCAATCTTCGGTTACGATGGCGCAGACCTGTGGCAGCGACACCTCCTCGTCCACGGCATGCAGCAACGCCTGATCGCTGTTATTTAAGGCGGTAAGCGTGCGATTGAGTCTGCGAAGTTGGGCCTCGGCGCGTTTGCGCTCGTCGATATCTTGGGAGGTAAACAGCGCCATCATTACCTTCCCTTGCGGGCCGAATACCGGCGAGGCGTTGTAACTGCTGATCATGTCCTTGCCCGTGAGCTTTGATCGGATTCGGAATTCGGCTCCTCGGACTTTCTGACCGCGCAAGGCGAGCCCTATCGGCCAGTCCGCTACCGGGACAGGGTTGCCGGCCATGTCAAATGCTTCCCATTGCTCGGCAAATGTCCGCGGAAACTCGGGCGTATCAGTCCCGGGGTAGGTTCTGCGAAACGCCTCGTTCATCAAAATCAGATGTCCCTTGCTATCGCAGACGAAGAGACGTTCGGCCATGTTCTCGACAATCGACCGCAGTTGTACCGCCGCATCCTCGGCGTGCCGCTTCGCCAGTTGCAGTTCTTCCTGCGCCCGCTTGCTCTCGGTGATGTCCTCGGTGAAGATGACGATCCCGCCGACCTCGCCGGCGGCGACGTGCCATGGCCGTATTTCCCAACGTACCCATTGCACGGAACCGTCAGCCCGCTCGAAGCGGTCGCCATCGGAGCGAAGCACCTCGCCCGCCAGCCCGCGTCGATGGGCCTGCTTCCATCCCTCGCCGATCTCGGGGAAGACCTGATAGTGCGATACGCCGTGCAGGCGGCGGCTACCGAGGTTGTAGCTGGTTCGCCAGTGGCGGCTCACATGCAGATAGCGCATGTCGCGGTCGAACATGGCCAGGGCTGCGGGTGCGTGCTCGATGAACAGGCGCAGCCGCTGCTCGCTTTCGCGCAGCGCCTCCTCCGCCCGCTTGCGCTCGGTGATATCGGTGAAATAGACGCGGACGCGATTGAATTGCGGAAGATAGTAGCTCGTTTGCAGGAAAAACCTGCCGCCGGCCTCAACTTCTCGGATAATTACGTGCCCGGAACCAGTTGTGAATTCGGCGATCACCGAAGCCAATTCGGAAACCAATTCGGCTACTAGAGGATGGTTGGGCCCATGCTCAGGAAGATCCGGAAACAACTTCTGTGCTGCTGCATTGGCGTAGGTAACCTTGCCTTCGAGATCAGTTTCGAAGATGGGGTTTGGATTCAGCTCGGGGAAGCTGGCGACCTGGGCTAGATGTTGCTCGGCCTGCTTGTGCGCGGTGATGTCCTCAACCGTAATGACCGCCATCACAACCTTGCCACTAGTGTCACGGACCGGCACGCAATTCACGCTGGTGATCACCTCTCGTCCGGTGTCCACGCGCCGTACGCGCACCTCGCGCTGCACCACCGTTTCGCCTCGCAAGGCCCGCGATGCGGGCTGCTCCTCCAACGGCAGCAGCCTGCCGTTCATGTCATACCGCTCCAGCAGCGAACCCACCTTCTCGGCGGCCTCTGACGACGTGTCAGGCTCGAAGCCGTAGATGCGGAAATAGGCGCGGTTGGCGAGCAGACGCTTTCGATCCGGGGTAATGACGAACATGCCTTCGCTCATGCTGTCGATGGTGGCGCGTAGCTGCGCCAGGGCGCTTTCCGTTGCCTTCTTGGCTGCAACCAGTTCTTGCTCGGCCTGATCGCGTTCCTCCGCGCGCTGTTTGAGGAGCTGCGTTGCTTTTACCAGCGACTGGCCGACCTCATCGGCTTCCGCGAGGTCGAGCGGTCCGATATTCATCGGCTCGCCGCTTCCCAACGCCAAGGCGGGGCCGGTCAGCGCCCGGATGGAACCGCTGATTCGTTCCGCCAGATATATGGCTAGGGTGATGCCCATCATCGAGAGCAGGAGCGCGCCACCGATCATCCACCACAGCCAGCGCTGAAGGTCCGCCAGCAAAACCCTTTCAGGAATGGCGGCGGCGACCAGCCAGCCGGAGATGGCCGAGCGGTGAAAAGCGATAAGGGAATCGACGCCTTCCTGGTTGGGGTATCGATAGGAGCCTTCATCGGCTTCGCTCATGATTTTCATGGCGCCCGGTTGGGCTGATTTCCCGACAAATTCTTCTGGGAGGCGGCTGCGGGCCACGAGCACGTGGTTGGCGTCCTGGATGTTAACAACCCATTCGGGTGGAATACGCTGTTGCGAAAATACTGACGCCAGGCGCTCGGCGGGCACCGCAAACACCAGATCGTACTTGACTTTTCCGGCGACGAAGACCGGCGTCTCAATGCCGAAGACGTGGCGACCCGTAAGGGCTCCGCGATAGAGGTTAGCGATGCCCGGCTTGCCCGTCTCAAATACGCTTCGCATCAGCTCCGAAACATGGCGTTTAGGTAATGGCGTTCCAAAGGGCAGATACGAATTAATAAACTGCTGCCCGTCCGCCGCCGCGAGATTTACGTCGCCCCAATCCGGATGATCCCGCAGTACCGCCTGCACTTGCTTGTAGAAAGCCGCAAAATCGCCCGAGGCAAGGGAAGGTGACGCGGCCAGCGCGGTTGCCGCAGCTTGCATGGTTGCAAGCTCCTGGTCAACCACCGTGGAGAGCGCTCGCGTCTCCTCCAGCGCACGCTGCTCCAGGAGAACCCGCTTCTGCTGATACGAGTAATAAATCAGAAGTCCAGCAATAAGGCAGACCGGCAGGACGCAAGCCAGCACCAGGGAGATAAGCCGGACCTGGATCGTCTGCCGGCGCGTTGTGCCGGAACGCGGCGGCGGCTCGGGCGTCTCAGCCGGGGCACCCTCTGGAGAGGCTGGTTTGGATTCTTGCCTATCGAGTTGGTCAGCCATCGGGTCGAGGCCCTGCCTGATTGATTGAGTTCGGTCGTTTGCAACGGAAGCAAACCGCGCGGATTAGCGCTAGATCAGGATGCCTGAGAAAGCGAATTCCCACAAGAGAGAAGCTGCTGAAGCGCGGTCACGAGCGCGGTTGGCGACGTGCCCTTAACCACGCGGCTGTCCACCAGCTTCAAGACTTCCTGGGGAAGATCGGGGTAAGCGGAGAGCAACAGGATTTTGACATCCGGTTTGAGGCATCTCAGCTCCGTCGCCACTTGAGCGCCGTCCATCTCCGGCATGTAGTAATCGAGAACGACGCCTGAAATCGGATGGGCTGCGAACAACTCCAGGCCCTGGCGTCCGCTGGTCGCCGTCAGAACCTTGTATCCCTGGCTTTCCAGGACCATCTGGCGTACTAGAAGTCCTTTGGGCTCGTCGTCAATGCAGAGAATCATACTGGGCACTCCGCCGCCGAGGAGGCATCCACTCCCGAGTTCCGTGCTGATGGACATTAGCTTCTCATCCGTATCGGCGTCCGCCTTGTGATCGGGATTACAATGATTTGTGATATACTTCATACCTTATTGCGGCAGGAAACGCTGGACACTTTATCAAGTCAGATTAGCCGTTGTCGGTCCGATAGCAGACCAAGAACGGTGAAAGTTTCTTGCAATTCTTGCCCGACAAGCCGAACCGAATCCCACGGGGCGACCTTACGAACCGCAGTCAGCGGAGCGCCGCGCGAGTGATTCAAGCCTCTGCGGCAAACATGCTCTCGTCACGCCGTGGAGGGTGAGGACATTTGTGGCAGTGCAATGCGATCTGCAACAAGCTCGAGTTTGGACTGGCGGCCCGCCATTGGCAGAGCAGGCAGCTCGACACGATCAGGCCGTTCTGAATGACTTGAAACTCGAAGGATGGAAAGGATGCCGCCACTTTGCCCTCTTCTCGCAACTCGGAAAGGCAAAGGAGGAAGTCACAATGCCGATCCGGAATCCGAGTGACAGGTTAATTATGATGCCGCAACCATGAACAACGGTTGATTTTTCGATGAATAGTCTGGTATCAGACATAGGAAACGTTGTGAAGACTTGTCGCTGACAGCGTTTCCCCAACCGCCGGCGGCTCTCTTGCTGTCACTTGCCGCTTGTAACGGGGGCAGCCGGCCATGGAGACGGCGGGGAGTCGGCCAGTCATTTGTAACCTCCCGCAACCCTGCCACATCCCATTGCTTCGTAATTGGAGGTCTGCATGCGCAACTTGAAATTCCAACCTGTCCTCGCCTGTCTTCTTCTGTTCTCAGCCGTTGCCACTCTGGCGGCCGAGGTCCCCAAGGAAATCAAGATCGGCACGCTCTACGCGTCCTCCGGTCCTTTCGCCGCCATTTCCATGCCGGTGAATTACGGGTTGAAACTCTGGGTTGACCAGAAGAACGCCGAAGGCGGCGTCATGGTCAAGCCCTTCAACAAGAAGATTCCCGTCCGGCTTATCGCCTACGACGACCAGAGTTCGAGCGCCACCGCGGCCACGCTTTACAACCAGCTCATCACCCGCGACAAGGTTGACATCCTCGTCTCCGATTCCGGCTCGGTGCTCACCTCGGTCGCCGTGCCGATCGCGCGCGATCACAAGATGCTGCTCATCGACCAGACCGGAACCGGCGCCACCTTCTTCACTCCAGACAATCCCTATATCGTGCTGATTTCGGACCCTGTCTCCAGCATCTGGCCGAAATACGTCGGCGAGTTTCTTAATAATGATGGCTATCAACTGGGTATCCGGCGCGTGGCTCTTGTCTATGCCACCAACGATTTCACCGGCACCCAGGCCAATGCGGTTCGCAAGTTCCTGAAAGATGCCGGCAAGGTGCAGATCGTCTACGACAACGGCGTCGCCACCAACACCTCCAACTACACCGTTTTGTTGCAGAGCATCCGCGCCGCCAATCCCGACGCGGTGGTGGAACTGGGCTTTCCCGACAACGACATCTCTTTCTTCCGCAACCTCCAGGACAGCGGGGTGAAGTTCAAGTGGCTGTTCTGCATCTATCCCGGACTTGAAACCGAGCTGCTGGAGAAGAACGTCGGGGCCCAGGGTTTGCAGTACGTCTATTCTTATGTCACCTCTTCGGTCATCAATTACAAGCCGAACTTCGGCATGACGCTTGCTGATTTCACCGCCGCCTGGAACAAGAAATATGCCGGCGGCCATGTCGAATTCGGCTTCAACTCGGTGGCCGGATACACCACCGGACTGGTGCTGGAAAAGGCGCTCGCCACCGCCGACAGCCTGGATCAGCTGGCTCTGCGCAAAGCCATCTTTGCCCAGTCGGGCAAGTTGAAAACGCTCGACGGCGATTTCATGCTCGATCAAACCGGGGCGCAGGTGGGCGAAATCACCCCGCTCGGACAACTCGTCAGCGATGGCAAAGGCGGGGTGCGGTTCGTCACCGTTCTGCCTCACGATTTGGCCACCGGGAAACCGGCTTATCCCGCGCCTTAATGCGCGGACGCCTCATGCCGTTCGCCTTTGAACGAACTCTATGCTCGAATACGCCCTGCTCGCGGGTTTTCTGTTCGGCCTTTATTTCAGCCTGGTTGGGTTAGGCCTGAACCTGATGTTCGGCGTCATGCGTATCGTCAATCTGGCGCATGGCGATTTCCTCATGCTCGGCGGCTTCACCGCCTACTGGCTCTTCACGCTATTTCACATCAACCCCATCGTCTCGGTTTTGATCGCGTTTGTCGGGTTCACCGTCATTGGCGCTCCCATGTACTATCTCGGCTCATGGCGCCTGGCGACCACCAAAGATCCGGAGATGCTGTCGCTCATCTTGTTCTTCGGTTTCTCTCAGGTCATTGAGGCGACAGCCACCGTCGCCTTCGGCAGCAGCCAGTACTCGATTCCCGGCCGCGTCCTGGGCAGCGAGCCTTGGCGCGTTCTCGGCCAGACCTTTCCGGCCGCCTGGATGATCAGCGCCATCACCAGCCTGGTTTCGATCGCCTCGCTGTACGCCTATCTCTATCGCACCCGCATCGGCTACCTGACGCGCGCCGTGATGGCTTCGCGCGATGAAGCCCTGAGCACGGGGATCAACGTGCATTTCGTTTCCGCCATTGCTTTCGGCGTGAGCCTGGGGCTGGCGGCGGTAGCCGGAGTATTCGCCCCGTTCATGTTCGGCAGCATTCTGCCGGCGATGGGTGCAAGCCTCAACATCACCGCCTTTGCCGTCATCGTTGTCGGGGCGCTGGGCCGGCCTCTGGGCACGGTGCTGGGAGGCATTGTTTACGGCGTCGGCCTGATGCTGATGCAGACCTATTTCAGTTCCTGGGCCAACCTGCTTCCTTACCTGTTGCTGATTCTCATTTTGCTGGTGAAGCCAACCGGCCTGCTCGGAAAGCAGGTAAGGCGTGCCTAGATCGGATTCGGCAAAGGTTTCCGTCACCAGGCAGCCGGCCAGATTCGTGCTTCACATTCTGCTGATCGCGGCGCCGGTCACGCTGGCCTTCGCCTTGCTGCCGTTCTTTTATAACAATCAACTGCTGCTCTTCAATTTCATTGTCTTTCTCACCCTGGCGCAGGGCATCAACGTCATCTACGGATTCACCGGCTACTTGCCCTTCGGCTATGTCGGGTTTTTCGGGGCCGGGGCCTACGGATTCTCGCTCATGGTGATGCATCTGCACGCGCGTCCCCTGGTGGCGCTCGTGGTGGCGGCGCTTGCGGCCTTGGCGCTGGCTGTCATTCTCACCCCGCTGCTGCGCCTGGAGGGACCATACTTTGCGATCGCCAGCCTCGCCGCCTCCGAGGCAGTCAACCAGGTAGTCTCGAACCCGAATCTCACCGCGATCACGCAAGGGCCTTACGGCGTCAGCTTGAGCGGCGTATTCGCGCCCAACTTTGCCTACGGCGTTGCCACCGCGATTCTTGCCTTTACCCTCAGCACCGTGATCTTTCTGCGCAACAGCCACTTCGGACTCGCCCTGCAAGCCGTTCGCGAAGATTCTGTCAGCGCCGGCATGGCGGGCATCAACGTCGTGCGCGAGCGGGTTCTGGCGTGGCTGCTGAGCGCGCTGATTGCCGGGCTGATCGGCGGCGTCAACGCCTGGTATATCTCCGTTTTCTATCCGGAAACGGTCTTTGATCCCAGCGTGAGCATCTTCGCTATCGTCTTCGCGCTGTTCGGCGGCACGGCCACGGTCGGCGGCCCTATCCTTGGCGTCGCCATTCTTTACGGCATTTACAACGCCATTGGCATCACCACTCCGCAGTACTTTCAGTTCATCTACGGCAGCCTGATCATGGCCCTGGTCATGTTTCTTCCCAATGGCATGACTTCGCTGCTTCGGCGCTGGGGGCTGAATGTCCCATAATCCTGAGGGCGCGCGCGCTCCGCTGCTCCGCGTGGATAAAGTTGTCAAGCGCTTCGGAGGCTTCTGCGCTCTGGACGCGGTCAGCTTTCATCTCATGCCGGGCGAAATTCTCGGCTTGGTCGGGCCGAATGGCTCCGGCAAGACCACCTGCATCAACGTCATCTCCGGCCTCTACCGCCCCGATGCCGGGCAGGTTCTGCTCGACGAGCGCCCCATCGGCGGGCTGCCGCCGCACCAACTGGTGCACCTCGGCATCAATCGCACGTTTCAAGTTCCCAAGCCGTTTCTCTCGCTCACGGTTCGCGAAAATGTGGAAGTCGCCGCCGCCTATGGCCGCCGCCACCGTGATGCGATGGACATTGATATCATCCTGGGCACGTTCGATCTCATCGCCAGCCGTTCGCAGCCCGCCGCCGCGCTCAACAGCGTGCAGCAGAAGATGCTGGATCTGGCCCGCGCCCTCGCCACCGCCCCGCGCATTCTGCTGATCGATGAGCTTGCCGCTGGTCTGAATCCCGAGGAGTTGCGCCGCGTAGCCGCGCGTCTGCGCGAGCTGGCCGACTCCGGTATCGCTCTGGTCGTGGTCGAACATCTTATGGGCTTCATCGGCGAAGTGACCGACCGCGTAATCGTGCTCAACGCCGGGCACGAGATTTTCGAAGGCAAACTGGACGACGCAGTGCGCGACCGCCAGGTCATCGAAGTATTTCTGGGGGTGGGCGATGCCGCCTGAGTTGCTCTCCGCCGCCGGTCTGGAAAGCGGATACAACCGCGTCCAGATCCTGTGGGGCGCCGGAGTCGCCGTCCGCGAAGGAGAGACAGTTCTGCTGCTTGGCGCCAATGGCGCAGGCAAGACCACGCTGCTGAAGGTGCTCATGGGCCTTCTGCCGGCGTGGCGCGGAAGCGTCCATTTTGCCGGCGAGGAGATTACCCGCCTGTCCACCGATCGCCGCGTGCATCAGGGCATTGCCTACATGTCCGAGATGGGAGTTTTTCCCGGGCTCACGGTGGACGAAAACATCCGTATCGGCGGACACCTGCTTTCCCGGGCTGAGTTGCACTCCCGCGCCGACGAACTTTATGCCATCTTTCCCGATCTCAGCCAGCGCCGCCGCACCGCTGCCAGCAGCCTCAGCGGCGGACAAAGAAAGATGTTAGGCATCGCCAAAGCGATGGCTGGGCGGCCTCGACTGCTCATCATGGACGAGCCTTCGGCAGGCTTGTCCCCGCTGTTCGTGCGTGAAGTGATGCGCGTGCTCGGCGAGTCCCGCCGGCAAAACCTCTCGCTGCTCATCGCCGAGCAGAATGTGGGCTTCCTGGATCTCGCCGACCGCGTTTACACCCTCGAAAACGGCCGCGTCAGCTTCAGCGGAACGGTCGCCGAGATGCACGCCAACGACGCCTTGAACCGCGCCTATTTCGGATTGAAATAGCAGCTGGGGTCCCCGGCAACGGCCGCTTTTTCCGTTGCTGGGGTGGAAGCCTAGCCAAATTCGAAACCCGCAATTGCAAACACCTTCGAATGCTGATCGCGTAAGTTCATAAAAATAAAGAGATAAATACCAACCTCCCTCCCAGTCGGTGAACCTCAAAAGTTGGGGAAAGCGCGTCTGAATAAAAATGAACGAAAATGAAATAAAATGCTTGACATTGAACTATACATGATTAAAATGAACGAAATTGAACGATGCAGCGAGGCGAAATTGATACCAGCCGCTCGAAAAGAAGAGATCAAGAATTCGATCAGGGCTGCGGGTTTTGCTTCCGCCAGTGAACTAGCCGGCAAGCTGAATAGCTCGCTTTCCACCGTCAGGCGCGACCTGCTCGAACTTGAGCGCGAGGGATTCATTGTGCGCACTCGGGGCGGCGGTCAGACGGCGCCCAATCTGGTGTTGAGTGCGGCGGCGGTTTCCCGCGCGCCGCAGCACAGCGATGAAAAAACTCGCATCGCCAAGAGGGCGGTGGAACTGATCGCCGAAGCCGGATGCATCGTGCTCGACGCCGGTACTACCAACCTCGCCGTGGCGCGGCAGTTATACCCCCAGAAGCCGTTGCGCGTGATCACCGATGGAATTGAGATCGCCTATGAACTCCGGGACCGCGAAAACACCACTGTCTACGTGTGCGGCGGCATCGTCCACTCGCTTTCCTACAACATGTGCGGCGGCATCGGCGAGCAGATGCTGGAAAATATGCACGCTCAAGTCTGCCTGATGGGCGGGGTCGGCCTGAGCGTAAAAGCGGGACTGACCAAGCACGACGTTGAAGCTTTTCCGATCAAGAAAAAGATGATCGAAATCAGCCATCAACTGGTTTGCGTGCTTGACAGCTCCAAGATCAACGTAACCGGTTTGTGCAGTGTCTGCCCGATTGAGCGGGTGGACGTTGTCATCACCGATTCGGGAATTCGCAAGGACTCACAAGCCGCGCTCGAAGGCGCGGGATGCAAAGTGTTTGTCGTTTAAAGGAGCAGAAAATGTTTTTAGGAAAGCAGGTCCGGTTAAACCGTCTTACCCACGAGAAGTCAGGGAAGTTTGTCGCCATCACCGTCGATCACGCGATCGCGCGCGGCGTGTTGCCCGGTCTCGTCAATATGAAGGAGACGATCGGCAAGGTCGCCGCAGGCAAGCCGGACGCCATGACGATGCACAAGGGAATCGCCGAGAACCTGTTCAGACCTTATGCCGGGAAGATTTCGCTGATCCTCAAGGCCACTTCGTTTGCTCCTTATCACCGCAACTACGACACGCCTGTAGCCGATGTGGAAGAAGCGCTGCGGCTGGGCGCCGACGCAATTTCGATTGGCGTTATCGTGGGCGGTGAAGAGCAAGCGGCACAGTTGACTCATCTTGCCAAGATCAGCAAGGAAGCGCAAACGGCGGGCCTGCCGCTGATTTCGCATATTTATCCGCGTGGCTCCGCCATCAAAGATCAGAAGGACCCGGACGCTGTAGCCTACGCGGTGAGGGCGGCGGCGGAACTGGGCGTCGACATTATTAAGACCAACTGGAACGGCTCGGCCGCGAAGTTTTCCAAGGCCATCCTGGCTGCTTCTCCGGCCAAAGTAGTGCTCGCCGGCGGGTCGGCGGGAGAGGACATTGAGGCCTATCTGCAGATGACCTACGAAGGCATCCAAGCCGGTATTTTTGGCGTGACCTTCGGACGCTTCGTTTGGGAAGATGCGAACCCCGCGCTTGCCATAGCCGCGGTGAAGGCCATCGTCCACGACGGAGCCGAGGTTAGCGCCGCGCTCAAGTTGTACCGGGAGGGCAGATTGGGGGCGACGGCATGAAGGCGTTGGTCTTCGAGCGTCCGCATACAATCACGCTCAAAGAGGTCGATGCGCCGAAGCTTGGCGACGGCGACATTCTCGTCCGGGTAAAGGCCTGCCTGATCTGTGGAACTGACATCAGGATCTTCCGCGGAAAGAAGACAAAGGATGTGCGCCTGCCATCGATTCTCGGCCACGAGTTTGCAGGTGTAGTCGCGGAGTCGCAGAACGGCGCGTTCCGCCCGGGCCATGCCGTGAGTGTCGCTCCGGTGCTGCCTTGCGGAACCTGCTACCAGTGTACCCACGGCCGCGAAAATGTCTGCGCCCGGCGCCGGGCCTATGGGTACGAGTTCGACGGCGCGCTGGCGGAGTACGTTCGGGTTCCGTCCGATTACATCACTTCCGGCAATGTTTTCCGTGTCCCCGAAGGGCTCTCATTTGAAGAGATCGCGATGGCTGAGCCTCTGGCCTGCTGCCTCAACGGCCAGCGCAATTCGCCGGTGAAGCTCGGCGACATCGTGGTGATCGCCGGGGCAGGTCCGATCGGACTGCTGCACACGCAGCTTGCGAAAGCTTCGGGCGCCACCGTAATTGTGAGCGAGCCGAATTCCGCGAGACGTGAGCTGGCGGTTGCCGTCGGCGCCGATTACGGGGTCGATCCGGTGGCCGAGGATCTGGCGGCGCGTGTGAAGTCAGTGTCGAACGAGGTAGGAGCCGATGTGGTGATTCTTGCCATCGGCATTCCCGCTCTCGTCAACGTGGCGATTGATATTGTCAGGAAGGGCGGCTTCGTAAATCTGTTCGCGGGCTTTTCCGTGGGCGACATGCCGCCGATCGACGTCAACAAGATTCACTACAAGGAAATCAATATTACCGGGACCAGCGCTTCCACCCGCAAAGATCACGAACTGGCGCTGAAGCTGATCGCAAACCGGACGATCGATGTTTCCAGAATCATCTCGCATCGATTTCCGCTGGCCCAAGCCAATGAGGCGTTTGCCGTCGCTGAGACTGGCGGAGGGACTAAAGTCGGGGTTCTGCCATGAATCAAGGCGTAATTGCCGGTATCGATGCGGGAACGAGCAAAGTGAAGACCACTTTGTTCGCGCTCGACGGCACCCTGCTGCGCGAGATTTCCGCCGATGTAAGTGTCAGCAGTCCCGTCGCGCATCATGCGGAGATCGACTTAAACGAAGTCTTGTCCAGCGTGATCCGGTCACTTAGCAAGCTTCTTGAGGGCTACGAAGACAGGCTGCTTTCGATAGGATTATCGGTCACATCCCCCACCCTGGTCCTGCTTGATCGCAACCTGGATGCTATCAGGCCGGGCATCGTCTATCTGGATAACCGGTCGGCGCAGCTGGTTGAGCGTTATACGGCGGAACTCGGCGGCGGGCAGACTTACTTTGACAAAGTAGGGAACTTCCCAAGCCCCTCAACCTGTGTGGCTGCCACGATCAATTGGCTTAGGAACTATGAGCCGGAGAGTTGGCGGCGGGTACATAAGATCGGCTTTCTCAATACCTTTCTGGCCGCGCAGTTAACCGGGAACCTGGCAGTCGATCCGACGGTTGCGAGCTACTCGGGATTGATGAATGTAGGCATTCCCGACCGATGGGACGAGGAACTGCTCAGCTTCTTCGATGTAAGCCATGACCTATTGCCCGAGGTGAAGTGGGCATCTTGTAAAGTGGGCGGACTGAAAAGCAGTGTGGCCGAAGCTATCGGCGTCGGCAGCGGTATTCCGGTCGCGCTAGGTGGCGCTGACTCGGCAACTACCAGCTTTGCCCTCGGCGTCATGGAGCACGGGGAAGTCGTTCAAAGCATGGGCACCTCGGAGGTGACTACGTTCTGCCATGCGACGCCGGATTTCAGTGCGGCCTTTATGAACCGGAGTCACGTCTGGCCTGGTCTCTGGCTCTCCCATGGCGCCATGTCAACCACAGGTGGAGCGATTAGCTGGGTGCGTTCGCAGGTGTTTCCGGAGATCGCTTCCGAAGCCGATCTGGAGACGGAGGCCCTGCGTTCGCCCCTGGGTTGTGGCGGGGTTATTTTCCTGCCGTATCTGTGCGGAGAAAGAAGTCCGATTTTCGATTCGAAGGCGAGCGGTGTGTTCTTCGGGCTAAGCCTTACCAGCAGCCGCCGTGATTTGATCCGAGCCGTCTTTGAGAGCGCCGCTTACGGTGTCCGGCAAATTTACAAGATCGGCGCCGACACCTGGAAGGTTCAGCCGGAGTACATCCGCTGCGTGGGAGGAGCGTCGAAGAGTCCTCTCGCAGTGCAGTTGAGGGCAGATGCTCTCAACCTGGAATTCCGGTCGATTGAAGCGGACGCTGCCGCCTCATACGGAGCGGCGTTGCTGGGTGCAATTTCGGCGGGGGTGTTCGGTGATGTGAGCGCGCTGCCTTGCCTGAAGACTTTTGGCAAAGTCGTCAAGCCGACAGCCGACGGAGTAGCTCACTTCGAAAAGCATAGCACTATCTATAACCGGCTATACCCTCAGTTGAAGGATGTGATGCATCAGTCTCATCAGTACTGTCAGTAGCAGGCGATGGGGCAGCAGCCGTGCGGGAGTGAGTTGATCCTGACGAAGCAGCACCGGGCGAGGTAATCACGAAAGCGGGTATAGAGGCAGCAACTTCGATCGTAAGTGTGTTCGCATTTTGAATATGAGGCCTGGCTTCCAGTACTCACCACGATTTCGGACCGCGGAATCATAAGAAGATGAGAATATTGTGGACGCCTAGCGGGGAGGACATTCCAGTGTCACAAACGCCTGTTTCTTCAAAAGCATCTCTTGGACCTTCGTTGCTGAAGCCGGCCACCAGGTATCGATGGGTGGTCATGACGATCATCTTTATCACTTATGCTATCAACTACGCTGACCGTACGAACATCGGCGTAGTCTTGCCGTTCGTTACCAAGGATTTTCACCTGACCAACTTCGAAGCCGGCGCGCTGGCAAGCATGTTTTTTCTAGGCTATGCGGTAAGCCAGATTCCCGCTGGTTTCTGGTATTCCAAGTACGGCACTCGCGGGCTCGTGTCGCTGTCGATCCTCGGATTTTCCGCCTTTACTTATCTCATCGGCTCAGCCGGTTCCGCGCTCGGAATTAGATGGGCACGCTTTGGACTTGGGGTAGCGGAGGGACCGACGCCTGTTGGTTGTACATCTGCGATTAACAACTGGTTCCCGCCGAAGGAGAAGGCGACGGCGACAGGTTTCTACATCGCTTCGACCATGTTCGCGCCTATTCTTGTTCCGCCCTTGTGCGTGTGGATCACGCTTACCTATGGATGGCGCACCGTCTTCTATATCTTCGCTGTTCCCGGCATTCTGATGTCCATTATCTGGTACACGTTTGTTAAGAATAAGCCGGAAGAAAGCAAGTACGTTTCGGAAAGCGAAGTCGCGTACATCCATGACAAATCGATGACCGGGCAGGTCTCCACCGAAGGGAAAAGTCTCGGCGCGCTCGATAAGTTTATTCGCGCAAAAAAGGTACAGCTCATCGAAACCAAGAGCGGAGTATTCACCTCGTGGAATATTTGGGGAGATTGTCTAGCCTATTTCTTAATGGTCAGCGTGTTGTATGGCCTGCTCACGTGGATCCCGTCTTATCTGGTAAGGGAGAAGCATTTCTCGTTTATGAAGATGGGTATAGTGGCATCTGCACCTTGGATCGGCGGGTTTCTGGGTTCTATCGTCGGCGGCTGGCTCTCCGACAAAGTGCTGCTGAAGCGGCGTAAGCCTACCATGTTGTTCACCGCGCTGTTAACGGCCGGAATGATGGTAGTCTTGATCCAACTGCCGCAAAGCGTGCCGCTGACTTCGCTGGCGCTGTTTATGACCGGGTTCCTTCTCAATGTCGGATGGCCGGCTTTCACCGCGTATCCCATGGGCTTGGCTACTGGATCGACTTACCCGATAGCGATTGCACTGGTCAACAGCGGCGGAAACCTTGGCGGTTTCTTTTCACCTATGATCGCAGGGTTGCTGCTTGACAACTTTAAGTCTTTCACTTCCGTGTTCGCTTACTTTGGCGCCGCGGCACTGCTTGGGTTCTTTGTTATTCTCACGTTGGATGAACCGGTGCAATGACTCGCGGTTGCAGCCGATAGGAGGGTAGGACTGTGGCTCGATGTGCAATCGTTGCCGACGACTTGACCGGAGCTAATACGGCGGGCGTTCTTCTGACGAAGGTTGGCCTGAGAATACTCACGATTGTCCAGGACACGGCGGTCGAGAGCTTTTCCACCGATGAGTATGACGGCGTTGTGCTCAATGCCATGAGCCGGGCAGTTACCGCGGAGGCTGCCCGGTCTATTCTCGAGCGGGACACGCAAGGCTTTGTTGGCGAAGGGAGGCGAATTCTTTTGCAAGAGAATCGACTCTACCATTCGCGGCAACCTTGGCGCCGAGGTTGAAGGTATGTTGAGTGCCTTGGGCAAGGACTACGTTGCCGGTGTGCGTGCCTTCTTATCCCGCTTCCGGCAAGATAACGATTGGCGGGTATTTACTTCTCAATGCGGTTCCTATAGCGCGCACGATTGCAAGCAAGGATTCGCTTAAGCCAGTCACGAATTCTTATCTTCCCGATGTATTCGCCGAGCAGACGGATCTCAAGTGCGCGGTCGTCCCCCTCGCGACAGTTACCAAGGGTACGGAAGCGATCATCGGTTCGCTTCGGGAAGCAATCAGACAAGGCGCGCGGATCGTGGTAATCGACTCGGCCAACGACGGTGATATTGAAGTCGTCGCTCGCGCCGTCGCCGAATCGGGTGTAAAAGCTGTTGCCGTTGATCCGGGACCGTTTACCCAGGCGTTGTTTCCCCGTTACGTCAGCCCCAAGCGCAAGCCGAAAAAGTCGGAGAGAGTGCTGGTGGTTGCCGGCAGCATCAGCGAGCTGACACGGGTGCAACTGGATTACCTGGAGAAGCAGTGCGGCGCGCGTCTGGTGAGCGTGGACGTACGCAGTTTCCTCGATGGCGCCTGCGACAGAGAGATCGAACACACGCTTGCTTGTGCCGCCGTCGCGGCCAGCAGAGACCATGCTATCTTCGGCTTTCGCGTGGCGGAGACTCCGGAGATGGTGCTTGACCTGGAATCGGAAGCCCGTGCTCGCGGCCTGACGCTGGACGATATGTCGCAGCGGATCACGTCTAATCTGGCGACCCTTGCCCGCAAGACTCTCGACGCGGCCGGGGTTGAAATCAAGGGGGCGTACCTTACCGGCGGCGATCTTACGGTGGCTTTTTGCAACGCGCTCGGCGCCAGCGCAATCGAATTGGAAGATGAAATCATTCCCCATGTTTCCTACGGCTGTTTGCGGGGAGGCGTGCATGATGGAATGAAAGTAACTACCAAAGGCGGATTTATCGGAGTGGCCGATACCGCATGGAACTGCATCAAGTACATGACTCAGAAGTGAGAGGAAAAGTATGACAAATGAGCGCCCATTGATTGGCATCACAATCGGCGATCCTTCCAGCATTGGTCCGGAGATTATCGTGAAGTCGCTCGCGATTCCGAAGGTCTACGAGGCGGCGCGCCCTTTGCTGATCGGCAGCGCGGCGATCATCAAGCGAGAGATCTCCAACCTTCGCCTGCCGCTCGGCGTGCGGCCGGTGTGTGATCCCCAGGAAGGCAAGTACGAGGCAGGGACAGTCGATATCCTGGACATAGACAACATTGAGCATGACGTCCCTTATGGCCGGGTTAGCGCGGTAAACGGGGCTGCTTCTTATGACTATATCAAGAAGTCTGTCGAGCTCGCGTTGGCTCGGAAGATAGACGGCGTAGCTACGGCTCCTATTAATAAGGAGGCTATTCATGACGCCGGCATCGAGTATATCGGACACACCGAGATGTTCGCCGGACTTACGAATACGCCCAGCGTACTTACAATGTTTCACGTGAATAAGATGAGGATATTCTTTCTCACGCGGCATTTATCTCTGTTGAAGGCGGTGGCGTATGTTACCCACGACAACGTCCTGAGGACAGTGGAGCATTGCGATAGGGCAATGAGGCTGCTTGGTTTCGAGAATCCCCGCATCGCCGTGGCTGCCTTGAATCCTCACGCCGGCGACAACGGTTTGTGCGGCGACGAAGAACTCAAGGAACTTGGACCCGCGGTGAAATCGGCGATCGCCAAAGGGATCAACGCCTTCGGGCCGGTTCCGGCGGATTCAGTTTTCCTTCTCTTTGACCGGGGAAAGTGCGACGCTGTACTTAGCCTTTACCACGACCAGGGCCACATAGCCGCGAAGGTACATGACTTTCTGAAGACGATCAGCGTTACAATTGGACTTCCATTTGTCCGCACTTCAGTCGATCATGGTACGGCGATGGATATCGCCGGGAAAGGTATTGCCAGCGCTGTCAGCCTGGAAGAGTCTATTTATGTAACCGCGGCGTACGCGTCCAAGCTGACGGGCTCAAGGCTGTGAGCTTGGCCAGCCACTCTAAAGGAGATCGCCATGAAAATTGCTATCGGCGCAGATAATCTGGGCTATGGGTTAAAGGAAGTACTTAAGAAATATATTGAGTCCCTGGGTCATGAAGTAGTTGACTGCGGATGTCCAAGCCCGGACCCGGTTGACTATCCTGACGTTGCCAAAGTTACGGTCAGGGCCATTCAGGAAGACCGGTGCGAGCGCGGTATTTTGATTTGCGGAACGGGTATTGGAATGGCTATGGCCGCCAACAAGATGAAGGGAATCCGCGCCGCTCAGTGCCATGACGTGTACTCGGCTGAACGGGCCGCCAAATCGAATAACGCGCACATCATTACGTTCGGTGCTCTGATCATTGGACCCGAAGTGGCTAAGCTGCTGGTGAAAACGTGGCTTGAAAGCTTCTTTACGGGTGGTCCCTCGGCTAAGAAAGTCGAGAAGATCATGAGCCTGGAAGGCGCATAGTTACCCTGAAATATCGAACGCTAATGGCAAACCCCGGCTCGAAAGCCGGGGTCTTTGTTGGTGAGTTAAGCCCGAAGACGCTTGCGAGTTAGTCTGACGACATCCAGGAGAAACAACGAACCCAACAGCTACTTCTACTTTGCCTGAACCGATTGTGGTTGCGCAAGTTACTAAAGGAATACTCCATTTGTGGAAAGCTGTTACCGAGGTCAGGTGAGCTGGATCTGTGCGCCCGCTCGCTTTTGAAAGAAATCCCGTGCTGCTCGCCGGCTGCCCTGATCCATGGGATACGATTTAAGGGTGGGCAGTTCAAAATCGGTTCGGAACGCAGATCGCGAGCTGGTGCAGATTGTGGACGCCGCGCTCGCAGACTCTGTCCGCCGAAGCGGATCGTGGTTAGCGTGCCGCCCCGGCTGCACGCAGTGCTGTATCGGAGTCTTTGCCATCGGCCAGCTTGATGCGCTTCGCCTGCGGGAAGGTCTTGCCGAACTCGAGCGCCGCGACCCCGAGCGCGCGCAAAGGGTGCGACAACGCTCCCAAGCGGCCGTGAGCCGTCTCGAAGCCGATTTTCCAGGGGATGCTTCGACCGGTATTATTGCCGAAGATTCAGACGAATTCGAAGCGTTTGCCAATGACGAGCCCTGTCCGGTGTTGGACCCGGAGACCGGCAGGTGCGATCTGTACGCGGCGCGTCCGATGACATGCAGGGTTTTCGGTCCGCCGGTGCGCTCCGAGGACGGGCTTGGCGTTTGCGAGCTATGTTTTCAGGGCGCGACCCCGGAGCAGATAGCCGACTGCGAACTCCACGCCGATACGGATCAATTGGAGGCCAAACTTCTCGAGCGTCTGGAACGCGCCACGGGAAGGCATGGCAGCACAATCGTCGCTTTCGCGCTGGGGCGCTGAGCGGTGTTATCCTGTCACGATTTGTGGTTTATCCCCGGGGGGATATTCGCAGTCCGCAAGCAGCGGGTGCTTTTATAGCGGGAGAGTCGATGCGCGATTTTCAGGTATCGTTCGATCATGGCGAGCCTTCCGAGTTTCCGCACCCGGCGTATGCCGCCTATGGCCAGTTGGGATTTCCGCCGGCTCCGCTGGATCGTCCCTGGGTTTTCGCCAACTTGGTGCAGACTTTGGATGGAATCGTCTCGCTGCTGGGCTCCGAGGCTTCCGGTTCGGATATCGCGCAGTCTCCCGAAGACCGCTGGCTGATGGATCTGCTGCGCGCGCATGCCGATGCCGTACTGTTAGGCATGGGAACCCTGCGAGTGGAAACCGCACTGGGCCGTCCGGGACCGCGAGGGCCGGTTTTTCGCATCGCCGATCCGGAACTTCGCGGATTGCGGGAGAGATTGCAGCGCGGACCCGAACGAAACATTTTTCTCACCGGCGCGAAGGATATCCAGCTTGACCGCTATGCGGCCTTCGACGGCGAGCGCGTCGAAGCCTTTCTGCTGACCACGTCCGGCGCCGCCGAGGCCCTCGCTTCGCAATTGCAACAACGCCGCAATCTTCGCGTGATAGTCTGCGGAGACGGGGCGTACGTCGATTTGCCGCGAGCCATGGGCGTGCTTCGGCGCCAGTTCGGCATACGCTATCTGCTCTGTGAAGGCGGACCGACTTTGTACTCGAAGCTGCTCGAGCTGGATCTGATCGATGAGAAGTTCCTGACGGTTTCGCCGATCGAGGCGGGATCGCACGTGCCGCAGCTCGAAGGTTGCGAGGCGGCTTTTTCGTTTCGGCCCACTGCCTTTGCCGGAGCGCGCTCAAGAGAGAACGCCGTGCGCTGGCAATGGCTGAGTTGCCGCAAGGTTGGGGATCATCAGTTTCACAGATTTCGCCGCCGACGGGAAGAACACTGAACACCACGCTGATTCATCGGGGAGAGATGCGCATACCGCGCGGAAGAAGGCTAGCCTACAGCCTGAGGCAGGTATCCCGGCTTCACCGGAGCGCCTGGTTGCTGGCCTTGAGCTCCGCCATTCTGCAAATTCTCGTCTTCCCGAAGCCCGGACTCTATTGGCTGAGCTGGGTCTGTCTGGCTCCGCTGATTTTCGCTGTCCTGCGGGCCCGCGAAGCCGATGCCACGGAACTGCTCGTTGACGGAGGCTTTTCCTATCTCGCTCCCGCCTCTCCGAGTCAGGCGTTTTTTCTGGGCTGGGCCTGCGGAAGCGTCGTTTACCTCGGTAGCTGCTATTGGGTGTATTCGGTCATGCACCACTACGGAGGCCTGGACCAAGCGATTTCCGCCGTATTGCTGCTGTTGTTTTCCCTGTATATCGGGCTGCACCAGGCGGTCTTCGCCGCCCTCGTCGCCTGGGCCGCGCGCTCGCGCGCCGGTTACAACCGACGGGCCCTGTTCTTAGCGCCCTTTTTGTGGGTTGCGGTCGAACTGCTAAGAACTTATCTGATCGGGTTTCCCTGGGATCTGCTGGGGACTAGCGAAGTCGCCAATGCCGCCCTTTCGCGGTTGGCTACCCTGACCGGGGTCTATGGGCTGTCGTTTGAAATCGCGCTGGTGAACGCGGCCTTCGCGGCCGCATTTCTGGTGCGTCCGGTGCGCCGGCGGATCATGCTGGCGGCTACTCTGGCGACCGCGGTTTTCCTGCAGCTCACCCAATATATCGAACTTGACCGTCTGCCCGTCGATAACCATGCGCTGCTGGTGCAGCAGGATGTTCCCATCCGCGAAAGTTGGCGGGGGGCGGAGTACAACGATCTGCTGCATTCGCTGGACGCTGTCAGCCAGATTCCTCCGGGCTCCGCCAAGCCGAACCTGGTTGTCTGGCCGGAGTCGCCGGCCCCGTTTTTCCTGAACGACGAGCGATTCGTCTCGACCATCGCGGCGATTGCCCGGCGGAGCAATGATTTTGTGGTGGCGGGCGGGATCGGGGTGCGACCGGGCGCCGGCGAGAATCTGGTGTACAACTCCGCCGCCCTCGTCAATCCCCAGGGAAACATCGCCGGCCGCTACGACAAGGTGCATCTGGTGCCGTTTGGGGAGTACATCCCTTTGCAGCGGCTGCTGAGCTTCGCGCAATCGCTTACCCACGACGTGGGCACGTTTTCCCGCGGTGCCGACCGCTGGCCGCTCGATGCCGGCACCGAGCGGCTGGGCGTGTTCATCTGTTACGAGTCGGTGTTTCCGGGCGAGGTGCGCCAGTTTGCCGACCATGGCGCTCAGGTGTTCGTCAATATCTCCAACGATGGCTGGTATGGCGACTCCGGCGCTCCCGAGCAGCACCTGAACATGGCGCGCATGCGTGCCATCGAGAACGAGCGCTGGCTGCTGCGTGCGACGAACACGGGAATTACCGCCTCCATCGACCCCTTTGGCCGCATCGTGGCGCGGGCTCCGGCGGGCACGCGAACCGCGCTGCTTGCTCCATATTCTTTGCGCAACGAGACGACCTTCTACACCCGATACGGCGATTGGTTCCCGTGTCTGTGTGCGATAATTTCCCTGGTCGGATTGTTGTTCCGCAGGCGTCCGGGCGCCCACGTAACTCAACCCCAGCCGGTTTAGGAGCCATAACATAGCATGCTTGAGGAACTCGAACAGCAATACGCTGCCCTGAAGGGGAAGGTTCAAGAGCTTCGGGAGTATCTTTGACCCGCCCAAATTGCAAGCGCAGCTCGCCGAAATAGAAAAGCTGGTTGCCAATCCGAACTTCTGGTCTGATCCTGAAAAATCTCAAAAGGTAATGCGCGAGCGCAAGCGCCTGGAAGACGGACTCGCCACCGACCGCGATCTGGCGCGCCGCAGCGAAGATATTTCCGCCTACTTCGAGTTGGCCCGCGAAGGCGAGCGCGTGGACGAGGACCTCAAGCGCGAGCTGGATTCCTTGCGCGATACCGTCGAGCGCCTGGAAACCGAGACGCTGCTTTCGGGCGAAACCGACCGCAACAACGCCATCGTGACCATCCATCCCGGCGCCGGCGGCACCGAGTCGCAGGACTGGGCCGAGATGCTGATGCGCATGTACCTGCGCTGGTGCGAGCGTCACCGCTTCGAGACCGTGCTCAACGATTATCAACCGGGTGAAGAGGCGGGCATCAAGTCGGCCACCTTCAGCGTCGGCGGAGAATTCGCCTACGGTCTGCTCAGCGCCGAAATCGGCGTGCATCGGCTGGTGCGCATCTCGCCGTTCGATCAGGCCAAGCGGCGCCACACTTCCTTCGCCAGCGTCTTTGTTTCGCCGGAAATCGACGAGAACATCGACATCGTGATCAAGCCGGAAGAGTTGCGCATCGACACCTACCGCTCCGGCGGCGCCGGCGGCCAGCACGTCAACACCACCGACTCGGCGGTGCGCATCGTGCACCTCCCGACCGGCATCGTGGTGAGCTGCCAGAACGAGCGCTCGCAGCACAAAAACCGCGAGCGGGGGATGAAGATTCTGCGCTCGAAACTCTACGAGTACGAGCTGGAAAAAAAGCGCGTCACCTCGAAGGAGATCGAAGACTCCAAGCTCGATATCGACTTCGGCTCGCAGATACGGTCTTACGTTTTGCAACCCTATCGCATGGTGAAGGATCATCGCACCAAGTTTGAGGTCGGCGATGTCGATCGTGTGCTGGATGGCGACATCGAAGGATTCATCCGCGCCTACCTGCTCATGAAGCGGGCCGAACAGAAGGTGTAAATGCGAGCCGTTGATTTCTGCGGGATCGCGGCGATCATCGCGCGCGAGGGATTATCGACCGTGCGCGACCGCGCCTGCGAATGCGGCGGGTCCGCAATCGACGGGTGTTGTTCCGACGGCGAAGACGACATTAGCCGGGTGTCGGATGCGGAGGAAAAGTGGCGAAGCTTGAGCTGACGAATCCGCTTTCGGCGAAGTTTGACCGGGCGCTTCAACTGGCGCACGATCTCCATCGCCTCCAGCCGCGCAAAAGATCTGATGTGCCTTACATTGCGCACCTGCTGGCGGTGACGGCTATTGTGCTGGAGAATGGCGGCGATGAAGATACCGCGATCGCGGCGCTCCTGCATGACGCAGTCGAAGATCAGGGCGGGCTGCTCACCTTGGACAGAATTCGCCGCGAATTCGGCGACCAGGTGGCCGGCATCGTTGCCGAGTGCACCGACGCCGATGGCGAACCCAAGCCGCCCTGGCGATTCCGCAAGGAGCAATATCTCGCGGCGCTTCCGCACAAGTTGACCGGGGCGCTGCTGGTTTCCTTTGGCGACAAGATTCACAACAGCCGTTCCATCGTGCGCGACCTCCGCCGGGACGGAGCATCAGTCTGGAACCGCTTCGAAGGCCGGCGCGACGGAACCCTCTGGTATTACCAGGAACTGCTTGAGAAGTTTCCCCGGGAGCCGTATGCTTCGCTGTACGAAGAATTCGCCGCGACCGTCCGTGCCTTGAACGAAGCGGCGAAGGCTTGCTGACATGCCGCGTCTTCTCGATCTGGTTCTAAGCTCGTCCGCGCCCTCGGCGGTCATGCAAAATGCCGCCAGCGGCAAGCTGAACGTCCCTCCCATGGAGCGCCTGGAAATCCTTGTCCATCTCGCCTCGCATGCCGAATTGGGCGAACAGGCGTGGGCTACCTTGCAGGCGTGGGACGAGCAGGAATTGGCCGCCATCTGCGCCGGCGCCGACACCCCCGCCAGCGTGGCCGAGTTCTTCTTCCACTCGGGCATGGGCCGGAAGCCGGTTATTTCCGCCCTGCTCGTGAACCCGGCAATTCCCGAACTGGTGGTGATGCAATTCGCCGAGCGGGCCGCTTCCGAACTGATTCCCGAGATTATCTTCGCCGCTGTTGAACGGCGCAGCCGGCAGATTCTGGTTGCCTTGGGCGGCAATCGTGCTTCTTTGCGCTACCGGCACGAGATGGAAGAAGCGGTTGCCGAGATTGCCAAGAAGTGGGACGAGGAGATTGACGCGCTCGCGCGTTACCAGCAGGAGCACGCCGAAGAAATTGCCGCCCAGCGGCATGCGCCCTTCGACTTGGCGGTAGTCTCTTCTGATGAGAAAGACGAACTTGCCGAGCTGCTCCCCTTGGTCAAGGGCGGTCCAGCGGCAGCCGCCCGCGCCAGGAAGGTGGTCAAGCCGGAGCAGCAGGAACAGCTTTCCACGCTGCAGAAGATTGCCGTGATGAATGTGACCGAGCGCGTGCAACTGGCCATGCGCGGCACCCGCGAGGAGCGCATGATCCTGGTTCGCGACGGCGTTCGCGTAGTGGCCGTGGCCGTGCTGGAGTCGCCCAAGGTGAGTGAGCAGGAGATGGAATCGATTGCCAGCATGAAGAACGTGCAGGAGGTGGTGCTGCGCGGCATCGCCAATCGGCGCCGTTTCATGAAGGTGTACGGGGTGGTCAAAGCTCTCGTGTCCAATCCGCGCACTCCGATCGAGGTTTCTTTGCCGCTGATCAAGACCATGCTGCTGGTCGATTTGAAAAAGCTGGTCAATAACCGCAACATCTCCGATATGGTGCGGCGCATCGCCACCAAATCAATTTTGGAAAAGAGCCCGGTCCGCAACCGATGAAGCCGCGGCCAACGCCCTATAATTTGGCGCAGGGGACTTCATGGCGAACGACGTTGATCGCATCACCGAACTGTTGCGGCAGGCCAAATCCATAGCGGTCGTCGGACTCAGCGACAGCCCGCTGCGAATCAGCTACGACGTTTCCGCCTACATGCAGAGCCAGGGATACCGCATCATCCCGGTCAACCCGAAGATTGCCGGCGCGCTTGGCGAGAGGTCCTATCTTTCCCTGAGCGATGTTCCCGGGAAGATCGACATTGTCAACGTCTTCCGCCGCTCCGTCTTCGTGCCCGCCATCGTCGATGAGGCAATCCGGCTGAAGTTGCCGGCGCTCTGGTTGCAGGAAGGTGTGATCCACCAAGAGGCAGCGGAAAAAGCGCGGCAAGCGGGAATTTTCGTGGTCATGGACCGCTGCATCCTGAAGGAACACCGTACGCGGCTGCGTTAAAGCTGTTCCCCGCAATGCCCATGGCGGTGATTGTCTTGGTGGCCCACTCAACGTGATTTTCGTTGAGTGGGGTGGATTAGGAATGGACAACACAATACGTCGATGCGATCGCGCAAGCAGAAGAACTGGGGCGGCTATTTAGAACGTTGGTTCTGAACGGTAAACTTTCTGCCTTGTCCCCTCGCACGCTTCTTGAATCAAGACAGCCATATCTTTCCGTTCGTCGTCCGACGTAAAGTGCTTGTTCGTTGGGAGCCACTGGCGCAAAACGGAGCAACACTCTGCTGAAGTAATTTCTACCCCCGGCCCAATACTTCCCACTGGAACTCGCTCCACTCGCAGCTTCTTGGGGTCTCGCACCCACGCGACACAGGCACCAATCAAATCTACAAATCGTTTTACTTCCTGATTTCCTTGAACCGTCACAATACGGAATGCATCAGCCATATTGAAATTATCTCTCCATCTGTAAAACCCCGTCAGGCCCAAATTAGGACATTACGCCAGAAATGCACGATCATGCAATATCGCAATTCCACCCTGCTCATGGCATACTGACGCAAACCTGTGAGTTCTGGAACCGAGCACGGCTGGCGGAAGTTGGTCTTCTCGTGATAGAAGCGGGAGGGTGGAATGGCGAAGAAGGATGGATATGAATATTTTCAAAATCTAATCTTTGAGGAAATCGATGCCATCGAAACGGCTGCTGACCGCCGAATGGTCGAGGTGACAATAATGTTTTCTGAGGAAAACGTGCGCATGGCTGCCGCACGCGGGATAGACTGGCCGCGTCAGTGCAAGGTGATGATCCCAGAGGAGCGCTTGCTTGGAATCGAGCCAGACCGAACGAAGTGGTCAGAAACAGTGAGGGAAATATTTGTTCGGGGAATCGGCGTAAGGGGGAGCCAGATTCGCCAAATTATGAAGCGGCGGAAAGAGCGGGGCAGCGATGCTTAAGAACACAGAATTACGGGAAGCGGCACCAGCGGTGGTTGTCTTGCTAGTCCGGAGTCGTGAGTTTCACTCCCGCCGTTTTTTCCGCGCTGCCTCGCGTCTCTCCCGCAGCATTTGCAGGCGCTCCTGAATGCGCTTCTCCACGCCTTCGCCGGTCGGATGGTAGTAAACGCGGTCCTTCAAGTTGTCCGGCAGGCACTGCATGTCGGCGACCTTGTCTTCCAGATCGTGCGCGTACTGGTATCCCTCGCCGTAGCCGAGATTTTTCATCAGCCGGTCGGCGCGTTGCGCAGATGCAGCGGCACCGGTTCGGCGAGCGGTCTCGTTCCACATCGCGCTGCACGGCGCCATAAGCCGTGTAGAGCGCATTCGACTTGGGCGCCAGCGCCAGATAGACGGCCGCCTGCGCCAGCGCCAGATTGCCTTCGGGCATGCCGATGAAGTCCACGGCATCGCGCGCCGCCATCGCAAGGCCAGCGCGTTGCGGATCGGCCAGTCCGATGTCCTCCACCGCCATGCGCACCACGCGCCGCGCGACGTACAGCGGGTCTTCGCCGGCCTCCAGCATGCGCCCCAGCCAGTAGAGCGCCGCATCCGGATCGCTGTTGCGCACGGACTTGTGCAGCGCGGAGATCAGGTTGTAGTGCTCCTCGCCGGCCTTGTCGTAGAGCAGCACGCGCTTCTGCAGCGCGTCTTGACGATGCGCATCGGTGATGCGCCGCCGCGGCGCCCTCCGTCTGGCTGCCACGCGGCGAGCGTCGCAGCCACCTCCAGCACGTTGTAGGCGCTGCGCGCATCGCCGCTGGAATAGGCCGCGATCCGCTCCAGTACCTCGTCGGCTCCGCCGTCAGCCGCAATCGCTCCAAGTCCGCGCTCCGCGTCCTCCAGCGCGCGCCGCATCAGCGCCACGATCTGCTCCTCGGTCAGCGGATTCAGCACGTAAACCCGGCAGCGGGAGAGCAGCGCCGAGATGACTTCGAACGAGGGATTCTCGGTGGTCGCGCCGATCAGCCGGATGTTGCCCTTCTCCACGTGCGGCAGAAAGGCGTCCTGCTGCGCCTTGTTGAAGCGATGAATCTCGTCGATGAAGACGATGGTGCGCGTGCCGATACTTGCCGCGCCCTTTCGGCGTCGGCCATCACCTGCTTGATTTCCTTGATGCCGGCCAGCACGGCCGAAAACTCGATGAACTCGGCCTGTGAGTCGATGCGCGCGATGATCTGCGCCAGGGTCGTTTTGCCCACGCCGGGCGGGCCCCAGAAAATGAATCGAGCCGGTGTCGTCGCGCTCGATCTGCACGCGCAAGGGCTTGCCGGGTCCGAGGATGTGCTCCTGGCCGACAAACTCGTCCAGCGATCGCGCGGACGCATGCGGTCCGCCAGCGGCCGGGTCCGGTCGAGCGGTTCTTCGGGTTCGGATTTGGCTCGGAACAGACTCATTCGTCAGTCGTCCGTTCGGCTGCTCCGGCGTTGCCGGGCCGCTTCATACAAAATGATGGAGGCCGCGATGCCTGCGTTCAGCGATTCCACTCGCTCCGAGTGCGGAATCGCAATCATCTCGTCGGCTTCGTCAAGCACGTCTTTGGAGACGCCCGCGCCTTCGCTGCCGACGAAGATGGCACAAGCTTCAGCCAGCTCCGCTTCGTCCAGCGGCATGCCCTTATGGCTGAGACGTGGCCAGGATTCTCGCGCCCGAGTCGCGCAGCTTCCGCACCGCCTCGGCCGAATCCATCTTCACCACCGGCAAACGGAACAGGGAACCAGCCGAAGCGCGGATGACCTTCGGGTTGATGGCGTGGACGGTTCCTTCCATGGTCAGCACCCCGGATGCGCCCATCGCCTCGGCGGAGCGGATCATGGTGCCGAGATTGCCGGGGTCCTGCACCCCGGCGGCTCCCAGGATGAGCGGACGATTCCCCAGCAGATCGGCGAAGGCAAAGGATTTGAGCTTCACCAGGGCAGCCACTCCCTGCGGAGTCTCGGTGGCCACGGCGCTGCGGAAGACCGCATCCGGCAGCAGCAGGGCGTCGGCGTGCGTGTTGATCTGCGGCAGCAGTCGCTGCGCGCGTTCCTGGGCCGACTGGCTGAAGAAAACGGCCTTGACGCGCAGCCCGCTGCGCAAAGCCTCCTCCAGCAGACGCACTCCCTCCACCGCACAATACCCGTCCTCGGTGAGTGCGGCTTTGGTAAAGCTATGCCGAAGCTCCTTGACGAGCGCGTTTTCTTTGCTGCTAACCGGTCTCAGGCGGTCCTTCAGGTCGTTCATGGGTAAGGGCCTGGCTCTTCAGCTCGTCCTCGATTGCCGCTTTCACATCATACGCCGGGGGCCGGCCGTTTACGGGCCGGACGGGAACGGCGACTGCGGCCCCCTCGGAATTGACCCGGAACCATTTTGCAAGGAGATTTCCGCAGCGCCCCCGAAGTGCTTTATGATAATCAGATCGGCGGCTTGCCGGCCGCCAGCAGTTTGTTGCTCAGAGACGGTTTCGACCGATTCAGCAGCTTGGGGTTCCCAGAAAGCCCGTAGGCTTGATGGGATCTAGTTCATCGCTCATAAAGATCGCGCGCAAAGGAAGAGCACGGGTGCATCCCGAAATTCTGAAGATCAACCCACACGAACCCGAGCCGTCGCTGGTTACCTATGCGGCGGAGCACATACGGCAGGGCCAAGTCTTGGGCATGCCCACCGACACGTTTTACGGATTGGCCGCCGATCCGTTCAACCTCCACGCGGTCGAGCGCATTTACGAGATCAAGTCTCGCAATCGCCACAAGCCGCTGTCACTGCTGATTGAAAGCGTGGAGCAGGCCGAGTATCTCGCCAAGCCTCTTCCGGACGAGTTTTATCTCCTGGCCGAAAAATTCTGGCCGGGGCCGCTGACGTTGGTCGTGCCGGCCTCTCCGACGCTGCCGCTCAAGGTCACGGCCAATACCGGAAACATCGCCGTTCGCGTTCCCGCATCGGAGATTGCAATGGCGGTCATTCGGGCCGCCGGCGTTCCCGTCACCGCGACCTCGGCCAATTTGCATGGCGCGCCGGAATGCACCAACGCCGAAGCGGTGAGACTGCAATTCGAAAAAGCCCTTCCGATCATTGTCGACGGAGGGGTATCTCCATTGTCCACGCTGTCGACGATCGTCGGCCTGTTCGACTCCGGGCGCCGCTGGAAGCTCATGCGCGAGGGAGCCGTCCCGGCGCAAAAAATTGAAGAGATCCTCGGAGACCAATGAGTGCGGAGGAGACTCTCCGGCCGGCACCGCAGTTGGCTTCGCACCAGCCGAAGGGCGCTTCCGCCCGATGGCGGCGGAGGATCGTTTGGGCCATCCTGGGCCTGATTTCCGGCTACTTCCTGGTCATCTGCTTTGAGATAGTGGGGCAGTCCCGCCGCGATGAGGCTCGACCGGCCGACGTCATTGTCGTCTTCGGCGCGGCGGAATATCCGGGCATCCGTCGCCGGTCTTCCGGGCCAGGCTCGATCATGCGGTCACCCTCTACAGCCGGGGCATCGCTCCATATCTGATTATCACCGGCGGCTCGGGGCGCGATCCGCAGTTCAGCGAAGGCAGCGTCGGCCGCGATTATCTTGAGGCCCGCGGCATCAGCGAGCGTTACCTGATTGCCGAAACCCAGGGTGAAAACACCGCCGAATCCGCCGAGCGCGTCGCCGTCATCATGCGCGCCAACGGCATGCGCACCTGTGTTGCCGTCAGCGATCCCTATCATCTCTTCCGCATCAAGCGCTTGATGCAGCGGCAGGGAATCGCGACCTATGCTTCGCCGCGTCCCTATTCCTTTCAAGGCTGGTGGATCAATATCGGCCACGTCATCCGCGAGGCGTTCAGCTATTTGACCCAGCGCGTGCGCCCGGCTTGAGCATTTCGCCGGGCGTTATCCGGCTTCGGTTTGGCGAATACGGCGCGGGGATTTACCATCGGACTGGTGATCCAATATGCCGTCCCGCTCCTAAGGAGTTGACGATGTCTTTTTCACCCGGAACCGCAGCGCCCCAATCGGGCATTTATTGGTGCAGTGTGTGCAAGACCCCGGCCCAGTTCAAGGCCGGTGAGAGCTTCCCGCCTGCAGGAATATGTGCGGCCGCGGCCGATGGGAATTTGTGCAGGCGGAAGAACCCAGCCGGAAGTAATGCGGAGACGGCCTTAGCGCAGGTCTCAGCCGCGCTACGGCACCAGCGCCACGATCCGCACCGGCGCGCCGGAGCCATTTTCCAACTTCATCGGCAGCACCACGGCCATCGCTCCCGCTGGCGGAACCTGCCCGGGATCAGCCACATTTTCCAGGTGATAGACGTCCCGGGAGGCGCAGAAGCGATGCACCTCATACTCCCGTGAAGGACCGAAGTCCACGCTCAGGGTGTCGATCCCGAGGCCAACCGCGCTCCGCGAATCCACCAGCAACTTCGCCGACCCCAGCGAGTACCCGGGGAAGTGCAAAACCCCTTCGGCGTCGGCATTGCGGTAAGCCTCCGGCGTCTGCCAGCGCACCGCCCATCCTGTATACGCGATCACGATGGCTGCGGGCGGAATGGTTCCATAGCGCGCTTCCCAGCTCTCGACATCTTCCGTGCGCAGCCGGTAATCGGCATCCTGCCGGGCTTGCCGGCTGATGTCGATCGCCACCAGCGGGCCCACCAGCCGTTCGGGCGGAATCTGGTCTACCGTCCAGCCTGTTCTTGCCATGTGCGCGGGAGCGTCCATGTGCGTCGAAGTGTGTTCGTCGAGCGAAATCCTGCGCACGTAATAGCCTTCACGGTCGTGGCTGGCCACCACCTCGGCTCGTCAATGCACTCGGCGCAGCTTCCCAACTCGGCGCATCCGCCGAGACCGCGATGCGTAAGATCGAGGATTGCTTTGAACACCACGTCGCTCCGTTCGCGTGCCGCCTGGGTGGAGCGCGCGAATCATCAACTCTAGCACAAACCGGCGAATCCGTGGGCCAAGCGGCGATTTTCAACCAGATTCGCGGAAGGTATACCCCGTGAAGGAGCTGGGCGTTCCGTCCAGCGGTGCCAGAACCCGGCACATCAACCCTTGGAACTGCTTTAGACGCGCCGAAAAGGCGCGGTCCAAGCCGCGCATCAATGCATCAGTCCGCAGGACGGTGCCTTCGCGGACACCGCTCTTTACCGTGTTGCCAATCTCAACCTAGCAGAGCTGCACAAAACCGATCAAAACCGTTGAAAACGTTCTAGTTTCAGAACAAATGACGGGCAATTCCGGCTTTTAGCGAAACAAAAACGCAAGCAGGATGGCGACAAAAGCCGAAAAAGCGCCGCTGACGAAGTTCACGGAGTTATTGCCGAGGCGTCCCGGACGCTCAACGGTCGCGCCCAAAACACTGTCCAGCAGCATGCCGGCAAATCCCGAGAGGGTGGCCAGCCAGAACCAGCGGGGCAGCAGCAAGTCGAGCCACTGGCAGAACGCGCAGACCGTGGCGCTGACCAGCAACGCCGCCACGCACCCGGCGAGGCTCACGCCCCCGTCGCGACCGCAATCCACCCGCTCCAGATTCGTTATCAGATAAGCCTTGCGCGGCGAGAGCACCTGCCCGAGTTCGCTGGAAACCGTATCTGCCGCGGCTTCGGCTACGGCGGCGACGAAGCCGGCCAGCAGCACATGCGCCAGCGGACGCCAGAGCAGCAGTGGCGCTACCGTCATCGACGCCGGCCCCAGATTGGCCAGCACCTGGATGCTGTTCCGTCCCCGCTTCCGCTCCGCGGTTCCCTGGCGCTGTTTTTGCGCATAACCGAAGCGCGTCGCCAGAAAGGTCAGAACAAACAGCAGTAGAATCGCCAGAAAGCCCGGCGGGCCCGTCGCCAGCGAGACCAGTACGGTCAGCAATAGTCCGGCTAACGCGCCGCCAAAAGAGACTGCGCGCAAGCCCCACGCGCCCAGGGCAAACGCGCTGGTGAGTCCCAGAGCAGGCAGCAGCGGCGTGTGCCGCAGCAGCAGCCAAAATGGAAGGGCCGCCTCGCCGGGCAGGATTGAAGTTCCCATTAGAGCCATCGTGCAGAGCATCTCCGGCGAGTTCGCCTCCGGCTTATCCAGTGCTCACCTCAAACTAAAAAACGGCTCGGTTCGCTATCTCGGAGTCGCCCGCCTGCCTTCGCGTTGCTCTCGGCCAAACAGTCACCGCCGTGCCAAGCGAGGCAACAACTACCTTTGCTGCGCATCCTATCAGAACGAGCCAGCCCAGGGCGAGCGCGCATGGGAGATCGCCGGCGCGGACAACGCGCGACGGCGGAGCCGAAATCGTAAAGTACTGCGGCGCGGAACCTGGGGCACCCTCACCGAATTGCCCACTACCCTTAGCAGGGAATCCGTTGGGCAGCCGCTCGGCTTCCGGTACAATAGCCTTTTCCCGTCTCAGGCGTTGCCGAATGAGAGTTTCGGGTGGAGTGCGAATGGCTATTCTACGCAGAATTGTGGTTGTGACGATGGCGTGCTTTGGTTTGTTCCTGTGCGGATGCGGCAACACCTATCGGCCTGTTGCCAGCGTTCTTCCCCTGCAGCCGGGTAATCCGGCGGTGGCTGACACGGTAGCGGTCTACAACGTCAACCCGTGCGTTCCGCCAGCCGTATGTGGGGTTCCGTCTAACCCCATCCCCAGCGATTCCACCTACGTCCACGGAACGGTGAGCGTCTTCGACGTCGGCGGCGATACCAATATCGGCAACTATCTGGTTGGAGCTAACAATACGCTGGTGACCGCGACTCCTCCTCCGGTGAATCCTTATACGAGCAGGCTGGTCACTTTCGCCGGCGGCAATTCCTACATCGCCACCGCCGATCCGCAAACCGATACGGTTACCCTCATCGACACCCTGGAGGGCACAACCCAGACGATTTCGTTGCCGTTTGGGTTTATCCCCGCCTCTATCGCGGCGACCCTGACGACGGGTCAGATCCTGGTGAGCCTGCAACCGTTGTCAAATACGACATCCTTTGCGAATTGCCCGAATTCAGGTTCGGGACTGATCGGGGTCATTGACATCATCAGCGCCGGTACGGCTACGCTCGATTACACGGTATGCGCCGGCAGCACCCAGCCCGGTTTCAGTCCCGGTTTCATTTATGTAATGCCGAGCGGTTCCCAGGCGTTTATCCTCGATCAGACGAACAACACCGTAAGTGTGCTGAACCTTGCCGCGCTATCGTCTACGAGCACGATGTCGCCGGTACTCTCGGTGGGCACAAGTCCGATATGGGCCACACCCAGCTTCGATGGCACTAAGCTTTACGTGTTGAACCAGGACAGCAATGATATTTCCGTGATCGACCCCGTCGGCCTGACGGTGATCGCTTCCTCGATTAAGCCCGCCCACGCCTTGGCTTCTCCGAGCGTCATCATTGCCGACAGTTTGAACCGGCTTTACATATCGAATACCGGGAGCGGAACAGTGTCCGTGCTGGATGCGACCACGGCGGCACTCGCCGAGTTGAGCGCGCCCATCACGGTGGGCAACGCGCCCATCGCGCTGGCGGTTACTCCGGACGGAGCCTCGGTTTACGTCGCCAACACCGGCTCTAGCTTCGCCAGCGTCATCAACGCCAACAGCTTCAACGTGACCTCCCTCACGCCTGATCCCTTGGCGACAGTTCAAGCCGTGGCAGTTTCCAAGGATGGAACCAAGGCGTTCATCGCCGTGATCGTCAGCGGCGATCAAGCATCCACGACCACCCCGGGAAACGGTATTTACGTCGTGCTGACCAGCAATAATACCCTCGTGACCAACGCCAGCGGCCTGCAGATCAATATCGCGCCTCCGCAGGACTTGTCCTGCGAATTTACTGCTACCTGTACGGTCGGGTTATTGCAGTGGCCGGTGCAGATCGTGCCCAGGCAGTAGTAGGGCGGGGCGAACGCGCTCTTAAATTTTGTTCTGATCACAAGAAAACGGCTCGGCTGGAGATGCTTCCGTTCGCTGATTTTTTCGCGGATTTTCGGCCAGGGGCGGGCCTTATCGCCGCGTAGCGTCTTGTCGGCGGCGGGCGCGATAACGCATCGAGATATTCACGTTGACCTGGCCTGCCTCGGTTTCCAGGCGCAAGACGATTGCCTCGGTGTCCTCCGAACCCTTGAGTCCTTCGCGCGAAGCATGGAACTCGGGCGGATGCACCTTGAACTGGAATCCGCGATCGTTCAGGGTAGTCACGGCGTTGCCGATCACCAGGTTCGCCAGTTCGCACACCGTCTCGCGGACCAGCTCATCGGAAGCGGCCAGCTCCGCGCCGGCCAGTTGTTTGGCGACGCGCAGCGCGGTTTCCGGCTCCAGGTTGACGATCACGCGCCCTTCGATCTCGCCGCTGATGATGACCCGCGCGGCCAACCCCTGGCGCTGGTACGCCTGCTCTTCCATGCTGAGGTCGCTGATGCGGGTCGCGCAGTTCAGCGCCTCGGCCAGCACGGCGTCAGCCGAGTTGATGAAAGGCTGGATGAGTTCCATTTTCATTAGACTGATCCTCCCGCTTCCACCGGGGCGCTTTGCTCAGTGGTGCCGTCGTCCCCCATCACGTACTTGATCACTTCATACAGCAGCTCCGGTTTCACCGGCTTCTGCACGAAATGGCGTGCGCCTTTCTGCAGGGCAGCGACGATATTCTCCTGATAGCCCACGGAGGACACCATGATTACCCGCGCCTGCGGATGCTGGCGCACGATTCTCTCCGCCGCCTCGATGCCTTCCATCTGCGGCATGGTGATGTCCATCAGCACGATATCCGGGTTGGTGCGGTCGTACTCCGCAATCGCCGTGCATCCGTCGCCCGCCTCGCCCGCCACGCAGCCGCCGTACAATTCGATCAGGCGGGTGAGATTTTTCCGCGCGAACACCGAATCGTTGACGACCAGATAACTTACCGGTTGGTGGTCTCGAACTCTCAGCAGAGCAGGGAACTGTTCCATACATACCTCGCATCTCATTGCGGAAAATGCCCGCAAAACTCAACCGTTCACTTCCAGCGCGCCGCCGCGTCCATGGCAGTACTGCGCCTGCAGCACGTCCGGGATCGACTCCAGCGGCAAAATCCGTGAGGCATAGCCGCGTTCGATGGCAGTGCGCGGCATGCCGTAGACTACGCAGCTTTCCTCGTTCTGTGCGATCGTCATGCCGCCGCGCGCCTTCACTTCTCTCATGCCGTCGGCCCCGTCTTCGCCCATGCCGGTCATCAGCACCGCTACGCCGTCGGGCCCGAACTCCTCGGCCAGCGAGCGGAACAGAACGTCCACCGAAGGCCGGTGCCCGTTGACGGCGGCGTCATCGCCCAATACGGCGATATTGCCCAATGGCATGCGGCGAATCTTGAGGTGCCGGTTGCCCGGACAGATCAACACCCGCCCCGCGAGCAGCAGGTCGCCGGACTGCGCTTCCTTGACGTCGAGCGAGCAGGATTCGTCGAGCCTGCGCGCCAGCGTCTCGGTAAATCCTTCGGGCATGTGCTGTACCACCATCACCGCCGCCGGAAACTCCGCCGGCAACCGCGACAGCAAATAACGCAACGCATTGGGTCCGCCGGTGGAAAGTCCGATCGCGACCACCCGTTCCGCAATCTTGTGCTCCAGCTTCACTTTCCGCACCGGCGGCACAGCCTCGGTTGCGAGCGTCGGCTGGGGCCTCCGGCTGGCGGCGGCGACGCGAATTTTGGTGCTCAACTCCTGCGCAATGTTTTCTAACTGCGCCGAAAGAACGTCCCGCGGTTTGGCGACAAAGTCGAAAGCGCCGATACTCAGCGCCCGGAACGTCGCCGCCGCCCCCGTCTTGGTATGGGCGCTGACGATAATCACCGGCAGGCCGAAGCGCTTCGTAATCTCGCGCAGCGTCTCCATTCCATCCATGCGCGGCATCTCCAGATCCAGCGTGATCACGTCGGGCCGAAGGTCTACGATCTTCTTCAGGGCAAATTGTCCGTCCATCGCCGTCCCCACAACCTGGATCCTGTTGTCCCTCTCCAGGATTTGCGGAATCAACTTGCGCATCAGCGCCGAATCGTCCACCACCAGAACCTTAATCATCTACCTTCACGCAGTTACCGCTTGCGTTCTCCCCGGGATTTGCTTCCACCGCAGCCGATCCACTATTGCCGGCAGATTTAGAATCAAAACCACCCGCCCGTTGCCAAGCACCGAAGCGCCGCCGATCAGGTCTGTCGCCACCAGATTGTCTTCCAGAGCCTTGATGACCAGCTCTTCTTCCCCCACCAGCCTTTCGACTACCAGGCCGAACTTGCGTTCCCCCACCGCTACCAGAATTACGAAGCACCTGCCGCGGGCCGGCGCCCTCGCGTTTCCGGCCGATGCCGCGTCCACCAGGCGCGGCTCCCGCGCTTGGTTGCTCGCCAGATCGCTGATCCGAATCAACGGAACCACTTCGCCACGGACGCGCAGCACCTCACTCCCCTCGACCACGTGGATGTCGCCGGCAAAAGCGCGGGTGATCTCCAGCACCGTTCCCAGAGGCACCGCGTATAGGCGGTCGGCGGCATGAAAGAGCAACGCCTTGATAATCGCCAGCGTCAACGGCAAGCGCAGTCTGAAGGTGGTTCCAACTCCGCTCTTGGTCTGAATCGAGATGGAGCCTTTCAGCCGGTTGATGACCGCGCTCACGATGTCCAACCCTACCCCTCGCCCCGAGACCTCGGTGACTTGCTCGGCGGTGCTGACGTTGGGCTCAAAGATCAGGTTCACCGCATCCTCTTCGCTCAGTTGCGCCGCCTGCTCAGCCGTGATGATACCCCTCTCGACCGCGTTTGCCACCACCCGCTGCTGATCGATGCCCGCGCCGTCGTCCGAGACCTCGATGACGATCTGGTTGCCCTGGCGATAGGCGTCCAGCCGGATCGTTCCCTGGGCAGGCTTGCCTGCCCGCTGCCGGGTCTCCGGGTCTTCAATGCCGTGGTCGACCGCGTTTCGCACCAGGTGCGTCAGCGGTTCGGCGAGCGCGTCGAGGATGCTCTTATCCAGGTCCGTGCTCTCCCCCTGCAAAATGAGCTGCACGTCTTTGTTCCTGGACTTGGCCAGATCGCGAATCACCCGCGGAAAACGCCGGAACAGTTGTTCGACCGGCACCATGCGGATCTTCATCACCGAGCGTTGCAGCTTGTACATTACCTGCGATTGTCTGGCCAGCGCGTCGGCAAAGCGCACGCGCAGCGGGTCTTTGCCAAACTTCTTGCCGATATCCACCAGAACCTGTTGCAGCGTGGAGCGGGCGATGATGAGTTCTCCCACCAGGTCGAGCACGGTATCGATGCGTTCGGCTTCGACCCTGATCAGGTTCTCGGTCGCGGGCAAAGACCGCTCGGCTTTCGGCGGTTCGGGCTTGGTTTTCGCCGGAGCGAGCGCCGGCGGCGCTGCTTCCGCTGGCGGAACGTTTTCCAGAACCCCGGAAAGAAACTCGCCATTATTTATGTCAGCTTCGGCCGGCACGGGCTCTTCGCTTGCCGGCGCGGCCGCATCGACATAGGGCTCCACGTAGGCCGCGTTTACGATTCCCGGCACCTGGCATTTCTGGCGCACGGACTCGGCCGATTGCTCCGTCGCCAGCACCGCCTCCACCATCGCCGTCGGCTCCGCAATGCCGATCTCCGGGCGTGCCACCAGCACCGTGCCCAGCTCCCGGAGCGCCCGCCAAATCACTTGCACGGCCGCCGCCGGCATCGAACACTTGGGATCGACGACGAGACCGACGTTCACCACGCTGCCGGCCGGTCCGGCGGTTTTGGCGACCACCAGGCGTTCATATTCGTTCCACGCAAACAGCGGCACGGGCAAGCTGGGACCACCCGGACTTTCGCCGTGGATGACGCGCTGCATCATCACCCGCAGGACGTCGCCCGAAGGCGGCTGCGTGCTGCTCCGGTAAGCCGAAAGGAATGACTCGAAGACGTCGGCCGCGCTCAGCACAAGGTCGGCCAGCGCGGCGCCGGAGCGGGCCGCGATTCGGGGGTCAACACATCTTCCAGGGCATGCGCCAACTCGCTCAGCTCACTGTAACCGCATGCTGCCGAATCGCCCTTCAAGGTGTGAACCGTGCGCCTGATGTCGCGCACAATCTCCGCGTCGGCCGGCGCTTTTTCCAGGCTGGAGACCTTCCTCGTTCAGCGCCTGCAGCAACTCCTGCGCGCTTTCAAAGAAGATGGCGCGCAATTCGTTGGCCCGCTCTTCGGAGAAAAAGCTCACGCCGTTCCCTCCATCCGCTTGTAAGCGGTGCCGTTGTTTTCGTGGATCATCTGAAACTGTTCGGTCAACCCGAACAGGCTTTCGGCGTGTCCCACGAACAGGTATCCCTCCGGATTCAAACAGCGCCAAAACTTCGCGATCAACCGCTTCTGCTCCGCCTCGTCGAAATAGATCATCACGTTGCGGCAGAAGATGATGTCATTGCGCTGGGGCAGGAACTCGGTCTTCAGGTTGTGAAAATCGAATTGCACCAGTTCCTTCATCGTGCGCTTCACCGCATAGCGGTCGCCGCACTTGTCGAAATAGCGCAGCCGGTAGTTGTAATCAACCGCCTCCATCTGGTGCTCGGAGTAGACAGCTTCCTGCGCCGCCCGCAGCACCGAGTAGCTGATATCGGAGGCCAGAATCTCAACCCGCCACGGCGGCGGGATCAGCGGCTTCGTTACCGGCATGTCAAACGGCAGCGGATTGCGCAAATAGTAGTAAGCCAGGGCGTCGCAGACCAGCATCGCCAGCGTGTACGGCTCCTGGCCGGTGGAGCATCCGGCGCTCCACAGGCGCAACGTCCAGTCCCGCCTCGCCTGCTTGTGTTGCAGGGTTTTTTCCAACACCACTTTCTGGAAAAGATCCAGTTGCGGCCGGTTGCGAAAGAAGCTGGTTTCGTTGACCGTGAGGTTTTCCAGCAGCGCGCTGAACTCCGACTTTCCGTCGCGGCTGGTCAGCAGGCGGTAGTAGTTGTAAAACGCGTCCACCCCGCAGGCGCGCATCCGCCGTTGCAGCCGGTCGTGCAGGAAGTGGGCGCGGCGCTCGTCGAAAAACATGCCGCATTCCTGGTAGATCAGGCTTTGCAGTAGCTTCAGTTCCGGTTCCGTCAACTCGATTTGGCCTGAAACGCTCGCCATAATAGTGCCGCGTGCGCGGCGATCCTTTCGCTAGGCAGTGCCGGTTGGTTGCCAGCCGCAGTGTTCGCTCAGGCGGCCCAGTTCGCCGCGCGGTCATCATCTTTTGCACGTCCACCAGGATGATCAGCTTGCCGCTTCGCTTCCCGAATCCGGTCACGTAGCGAAAATCGTTTTCCTGCAACAGCTCCGGCGGGGGATCGATTTCACCCTGGGCGATCTTGAGCACCTCGCTGGCGGCATCGACCATCAAGCCGACGAGCCGTCCTTCCATCTCGGCCACGAGTATGCGGTTGCGCTTGTCCTGACGCGATCCCGGGCTCGCGAAAACGCTTGCGCAAATCCATCACCGGAATGATGCGCCCGCGCAGATTGATCACCCCTTCCATGTAGTCGGGAGCCTCGGGCACCGCCGTGATTTTCATCATGCGCACGATCTCCCGCACCATCCCGATCGGCACGCCGAACTTTTCCCGGCCGATGCGGAATCCAATCAGTTGAAGTTCCTTGCCCATGGATGCACCTCTAGCGATAGGCGCCCGCCGGCCTGCTTCGATGTCCACGTGTTCTCGCCACAGCTCTTGCCGCGTGCGTCTCTCAATCGATCACGAAGCGGTCCATGGACTCCAGCATCGAGCGCGCCATCTTCGACATCTGCTCGGCCGAGGCCGCCAGTTCGGTGGAGCTGGAAGTCGAGTGCTGCACCAGTTCGCGCATGCGCTCCATGGCCCGGACCACCGCCTGCGCGCCGCCCGCCTGCTCTTCCACGGCAGAGGAGATTTCGTGGGTGATTTCGTTCAGCCGCGTCGTCGCCTTGGCAATCTGGGTGGAGCCGTGCGACTGCTCGTTGGTTGCCGCGCCGATCTCCTGCGCGAACTTGTAAACCTCCGTGACCACGTTGGAGATCTTGCGCAGCGCCAGGCTCAGCTCGTCGCCCAGGCTGATGCCTTCGTTGACGATCGACGTGCTCTTGTTCATGTTATCGACCGCTTTGCGGGCTTCCTTCTGAATGCGGGCGATCAGTTCGGCGATTTCCTTGGTCGATTCGGCCGACTTCTCCGCCAGCTTGCGGACCTCGTCGGCCACCACCGCGAAGCCCAGGCCGTGTTCGCCCGCGCGGGCCGCTTCGATGGCGGCGTTCAGCGCCAGCAGGTTGGTCTGTTCGGAGATGTCGTCGATGACCTCGATGATCTTTCCGATGTCGTCCGCGCGCTGCCCCAGGCTGTCGATGATTTCCGCCGAAGAGCCGATCGACTGCGTTGATGCGGGTCAATCCGTCGGTCGTCTTCTGCATGGTGGCAATGCCGCTGCTGCACCTCTTCGCGCGAACGGTTGGAGATGTCCAGCAGAACCTTTGCCGTGTCGGCCACGCGCTGGATGCTGGCTACCATCTGGTCGATCGAAGCCGAGGTTTCGCTCGACGTCGGACGCCTGCATCTGCGTGTTCTTGACCATGTTCTGCACGTTCACGCTCATCTCGTGCATGGTGCTGCTGACCTCGTCGATGGCCGAAGCGGACTGCACGCTGATCTTGGCGGACTCCTCCGATGCGTCGGCAACCTGGTTGGAACCGGCCGCCACTTGCGCCGCCGCATCGCGCACCGAACTCACCAGGGAACGCAGTCCCTGCGTCATCTTGGCAAAGGCAAGCGCCAGCGTGTCCTGGCTGGAGCGGGGCTGTATCGCCACCGATAAGTCGCCGCCGGCAATCGCCTCGGAAACCGTTGCCATTTCCTTCAGATACTCGACCATCTCCCGGTACGCCCGCGAGAGCTGGCCGATTTCATCCGTCGAGGGCTTCAGTTCAATCGACTGCTTCAAATCCCCTGTTGCACTGATTCTGCTGGCCACCTTGCTCAGCTCAGTCAGCGGCTCGCTGATCGATCTTGACGTTCTATACGCTATTAACACGCCCAGGCCAAGCGCCAGCGGAGCGCCCACCAGACCAAACAAAGACGCGCTGAAGGCGGCGGCGTCGTCCACCTGCTTGTGCTCCTGCAAGTGCCGTTCATTCTCGGCCCTTATCTTGTTGACGACGTCGGCCGGGTTCCTGACCCACAGTTGGGGGTCCGTTTGCGCGTAGGCGGCTTGTAGCCGATCCAGATTCTGGCTTTTGACATCGACCAGCCGCCGCTGTTCCAGCATCTTGCCGACAACGTTGTCGTTCCAGTCACGTTCGATTTGTTCCAGCTTCGAAAGCAGCGCCCGATCCCCTTCGACCAGGGCTACCGCCTTGGCCCTGCGGAGCGTTTCCGCCAGACTGTTCTGATGGGCACGCAGTCTTTCTACCCTCGACGGCATCGCCGGTCAGCAGGTAGTTGCTCAAGGCCAGCCGGGTCTGCATGATCTGGAAGCGCGCGACCCCGACCGCCTGCGACAGCTCCAGCGCGCTGCCCTCGGCTGTTTTCGTGGCGCGCTCGCGGCGCGTCACAATCGTGCTGAATGCGATCGCCAACACCATGATCGCCAGGATCAGGCCGAAGTTAATCAGCAGCTTTTTGCGAATCGTACTCGTCATATCCCGTTCTCCAAAGCACGCTCTTCCGCGCCTATATCCTTGAGAACCGCTTGACTTGCGCGGATCGGACTGCCGGCCGCGCTCGAAATTCACTCGGCAAACTAATCCAACCCTGCCGCCGGGGCACTGCGGGAGAATCAGTGCACCCCGGTTGCCAAGCGGAACCGTAATTGCCCATTGGTAATCTCGGAACGGCCTAACCCCCCGTTTCCGGGCTCCGGCACTCCGCAAACGGCCATTTGCGAAACGGAGGACGTCGATTCGTGTCAAAATCTCTTAAGTAAACTCTTAGACCGGTATCACCTTGAGACAATTTGCCGATGTGAACTCTAAGGGTACGTCAATGACTTATTCGCTTGACTCAAAATGAGAATCCAGCTTACCTTGAACAGGTTAAGCCGCAAAGGATTGGCGCATGGACCGCGTGGATATAAAGCCAGGTTCGGCCGATCTCTCCCCAGCTGCTTCCGGCCAGGAGAGACCTGATTGTGAGGCCGACGCCTTGATGGCCCTGGCCATGGAAGTCAGCTCCTGCATACGCCTGCCCGAATTGGTTCAATCGGTTACCCGCCGGGCCAGCGAGGCGCTCGGCGGCTCGGCTGCCGCCCTGGCCCTGGTGCGCGGGCAAAGCCTGGAGACAGTTTATTTGCATCAATGCGCGATTCCGCAGGGTGATGGCGCGTTGAGACGTCTCAATCTCGCGCTCACCGCTTTGGCACACGGCAATCGGGAAGCGATCCGCTACGGAGCGGCCGGCGACTTTGTCGGACGAACCCTCGCCGACAGCCTGGGCTGGGAGGATTTGACGGCGGTTCGTCTCGAAGGGGCGGACGCTGAACTGATCGGCTTGCTGCTGGTCGCCAACCGCGGCCGCGAGCTGGCCAGGGCAGATCACGAACGCTTGCAGTCGGTTGCCAAGTATGCCGCGGCGGCGTTGCACAACTCGCGCCTTTTCAGCCGGATGGCCCAGTCGAACGCGCAATGGGTGGAAATCTTCGACGCCATCGGCGACTTTATCGTCGTGCATGACCAGGCCGGCCGCGTTTTGCGGGTCAATCACAGCATGGCGGAGTTCATCGGCGTCTCCGGCCGCCGACCTGATTGGCCTGGGCATGCGCTCGCTGATCTCGAGCGAGCGGCGCCTGCATCCGGGGCCTGTCCTTTCTGCGGCGGCGACGCCGCGGCGAGTGTCTGCACACGATTCTGGATCGCACCTATCTCGTCTCAACCTCGTACATCAATGCTACGCTCGACGAGGGCATGCAGACGATTCATGTCCTCAAGGACATCACCGAGCGGCGCGAGGCCGAAAAGCGCTATCGCGAACTCTTCGACAATATCCAGGAGGGCCTGTTCTTTTCCACCCCCGAGGGCCGTTTCGTCGAAGTCAACGACGCCCTGGTGCGCATGCTTGGCTATCAGAGCCGCGAAGAGCTGTTGGTCATCGACATCTCGACCCAGCTTTACACTTCGCCTGAGCTTTATCTTGAGTTTCGCCAAGCCATACAGAAAGCCGGCACCCTGCGCAACCGCGAAGAGGCGCTGCGCCGCAAAGACGGCTCCCTGGTTCACACCCTGCAGAATGTCGTCGTGGTGCGCGACGCCGACGGCAAGGTGATTCAGTACCGTGGTCTGATGCTGGATATTACCGAGTTGAAAAGGTTCCAGTCGGAGCTGCAGCGCCAGCGCGACTTCAA
>CAWFEA010000009.1:0-16162 GCA_963814745.1 uncultured Acidobacteriota bacterium | reverse complement strand
CATTTCTCCCAAAGGTGAAATCATCCATAAGTATCGCAAGTTCACCCCGGCAGCCCACTATGAACTGTCCGTTAGCCCGCATGACGTGTATGACAAGTACGTGGCGATGTATGGCGATTCGCTATCCAGCTTCTTCCCGGTAACGGACACCGAGATCGGCAAACTGGGCACGATCACCTGCATGGAAGGCCATACGCCGGAGACAGCACGTGCGCTGGGCGTACAGGGAGCGGAAGTCATCCTGCACCCCACACTGGTGGACCCCTGCATGTCTCCGCCGATCGAAACCTGGCAAATGATGAATCGAATGCGAGCTTGGGAGAACCTGTGTTATGTGGTTTCGGCCCAGTGGGGCGCGCTGCTGAACGCGCGCCGGCCGAAATATTTCGCGCCCGGCAAATCCATGATCGTCAACTACAACGGCATGGTGACGGCATATGCGGATTTCCCCGGCGAGGCGATCATCAGTTCGGTAATCAATCTTGAAGAACTGCGACGGAGAAGAATGGACCCGAGCCGGAATTTTCAGACCTTGTTGCGCAATGAGGTGTATCGAAAGATTTACGAGGCGACCATCTACCCTCCGAATCAGTTCGCCCAAGCCTCGCCCAAGAACCGTTCGGTCCGGGATCCCCGCCTCACGATTCAGGAGTTTGTGGCTAAGGGCATCTATATTGCCCCGGAAAAGAGATTTGATACGGAAGCCAAGCCAGAAAAGGCTGCCAGCGACGCCTCGGAAAGCTAGCCAAACAGGGCTGAAAATCATTTCTGCGGCTATGCTGTGGCGGGTGATCCTGTTGAAGGTGGGGTGTACCCGGATGCCGGGAAACGGGCGCGAGCGGCGACCCTCCGCGGAATCGGCCAGATACAGATCTGTGGTTTCGCCTTAGCTCCGCTCATTCCGCCGACTCCCCGATGCCGTAGAATCAGCCCAGTGACCACTGAAGCCCGAGCCAGATTCACATTCCGGCAGCGCGTTGTGCTGGCTGTTGTTCCGCGTGTAGTGTGGGCGTTGCTGTGGGTAGTGGGCCACACATGGCGCTTCGAGACGACGGCTGAGGAGGGCGCAACGCCGCTTCCCTTCGGCGCGGGCGCGCAGGGCGAAATCTTCTGCTTCTGGCATCAATGCGTTCTGCCCTGCACTTTTTATTACCGCCGCACCGGCGCCACCATCATCGTCAGCCGGAGTTTTGACGGCGAATTGATTACGCGCATTCTGGAGCTGTTCGGATTCAAGACCTCGCGCGGTTCCAGTTCGCGCGGCGCACGCGAGGGATTGCTGGGGCTGAAGCAGGTCATCGAGAACGGACGCCCGGCCATCTTTACCGCCGATGGTCCGCGCGGGCCGATCTATCGCACCAAAATGGGCCCCATCAGGCTGGCGCATTTGACGGGCGCGCGCATTGGCGCCTTCCATTTGCAGCCTGAACGCGCGTGGACGATGCGTTCATGGGATCGATTTCTGGTGCCGAAGCCATTCACGCGAATTGTCGTGAGTTGGGCGCGCTGGACCGAGGTCCCTGCGGATCTGGCCGAAGACCAGTTTGAGCAGAAGCGCGAAGAGCTAAACGCCGCCATCGAACGCGCGCGGCTGCGGGCGCTCGCGTACTTTGGGAAATCGACTGCCAATGGCTGAACACTCCAGTCCGAAAAGTGAGAGCACGGAGTGCCGTGTCGCCGACTTCGACTACGATCTGCCCGCGGAGCTGATCGCGCAGCAGCCTCCTGCAGAACGCGGCATGAGCCGCATGCTGGTGATGGACCGGCGAACCGGCGCTCTGCGGGACGATTTTTTTTCTGATTTTAGAGCAAATTTGCGGCGGGGCGATCTGCTGGTGCTCAACGACAGCCGCGTGATTCCCGCGCGCCTCTACGCGCGCCGCACTCTGCGCCGCGACCACGAAAAGCCCACTGGCCGCATTGAAGTGATGCTGCTTGAACCGGCAGGAGAAAACCAGTGGCGCGCGCTGGTGAGGCCGGGCAGAAAGGTCGCCATCGGCGAGCGGCTGGTTTTTCCGGCGCGCACGGGCGAGATCGGTGCTCGAAGCGGAAGTGCTGGAGCGCGGAAAGTTCGGCGAACGGCTGCTGGAATTTGCTCGCCGGTAGGACGATTTCTTTGCCGTGCTGGACGAGATCGGCCACATGCCGCTGCCGCCTTATATCCGCCGCGATGACGCGGATGCGGATCGCGAGCGGTACCAGACCGTGTTTGCGCACGAGCGCGGCTCGGTGGCCGCGCCGACGGCCGGATTGCACTTTACGCCGCAGATGCTGGAGGCGCTTGCCGGCATGGGCGTTGAGATTGCGCGCGTCACGCTGCACGTGGGGCTGGGAACCTTTGCGCCGCTGCGGGTTGAGCGCGTGAACGAGGTGCGCCTGCATCGCGAGCGGTATACGATCAGCGCTTCGGCCGCCGATGCAGTCAATCAGGCGGTTTCGGAAGGACGGCGCATTGTGGCCGTGGGCACGACCGTGGTGCGCACGCTTGAAAGCGCGGCGCTTGCGGCGGGCGGAGATCGAGATCAGGCCGCATTCGGGCGCGACGGAGATCTTTATCTCGCCCGGTTTCGAGTTTCGGCTGGTCGGAGCGCTATTGACCAATTTTCACCTGCCGCAATCGAGCCTGTTGATGCTGGTGAGCGCATTTGCCGGCCGCGAGCGCGTGCTGGCCGCCTACGAATATGCAGTTCGGCAGAAGTACCGGTTCTTCAGTTATGGGGACTGCATGTTCGTTGCCTGATCTCCCAGACGGTCGTACTCCATATTTCCGGTAGCGGACTACCTTGAAGTTTTCCGCACGAAGTTTATAACTTGCTGATGAGATGTGGGGGGACGGGGATTGTTTTGAATGTTAGCCAATACGTAGCCAGATGAAAGCAAGTGTTTGATCCTCAGTTTCTCAACTCGCAGGGCTTCTGAACGGCAAATCTGCTTTCGAATATAGTGGCATTTGATGTTTTCAGGCGACAATATAAACGATTTGATCACGCGGGTATGCAAAACCCATTTCGCAGGCTTGCCCGCCAACTCACGTTTTATCTGTGAGCAGACCCAGCGAAGGCGGTCTGATGCCCTTTCCGCGCGACCAATGCCGACGTAAAAAGGAACGCCCCTCACCTCAAATTGATAGACGTACCATTCCGGTACTTCAGGACGTTTCGCGTCCGGCATGATTCGTTGATTATAGCGCTCCCGTGCGTCGCGCTTTCCGTACTCTGTTCTTCGGATTTAAAGTGGCCCACCGCCCTGTTCCCTGTTCTCCTGCCCCTGCTACACTCGTTTCGTGCCCGACTCGCCCAAGCCGCCCGTCTTCCTGCTGGACGCGATGTGCTTCATCTTCCGCGCCTACCACGCCATGCAGCGCTCGCGGCCCATGTCGACGCGCTCAGGACTGCCTACGGCGGCCACGTACGTCTTCGTGAACATGATCAAGAAGCTGCGCCAGGACTTTGCGCCGAAGTATTTTGCCGCGGTATTCGACGTGAGCGGCGAAGTCTTCCGCGACGAGCGGGCGCGCGCTATGGGGCCGCTGCGCAAGTGGAACAGCAAGACGCAGAGCTTTGAAGACGTGAGCTACGAGGGCTACAAGGCCAAGCGCGAGTCCATGCCTGAGGACTTGCGGCGTCAGATTCCGTACATTCGCCGCGCGCTCGAGGCGCTGCGCATTCCCATTCTGGAGGCCGAGGGCTTTGAGGCCGACGATGTGATCGGCACTCTGGCCCGCGAAGCGGCAGAAGAGGAGCACGAGGTCTTCATCGTCTCCGGCGACAAGGACATGATGCAGCTGGTGACGCCGCAGGTGAAGATTCTGAATCCGCAAAAGGACAACCTGATTCTCGATCCCGCGAAGGTGACGGAGACGCTGGGCGTGCCGCCGGAAAAAGTGTCGATGTGATGGCGCTGCGCGGCGATTCAGTGGATAACATTCCCGGCGCGCCCGGCATCGGCGATAAGGGCAGCGTGGAGCTGATCCGGGAATTCGGCAGCGTGGAGGCCGTGCTGGATCGCGCGGCGGAGGTGAAGCGCAAAGCCTACCGCGAGTCGCTGGAGCAGAATCGGGACACGGTTCTGCTGTCGAAGGAGCTTGTCACCATCGATTGCCATGTGCCGCTGGAACTGGACCTGGGCGCGATGGAGACGCAGCCGCCGGACATCGAAGCCTGCCGCGAGCTGTTCACCGAGCTTGAGTTCACCTCGATGCTGCGCGATCTGGCGCCGGCAGCGGGCGGGGCTTCGGTTGAGCTGATCGACGAACCGACGCCGGAACAGGCCGCCGCATTCTATGCCGCCGCGCGCGAAAATGGATTTGCCTTTGCGCTGGATGCGGCGGAGCCGGCGGCGGAGGAATCGGAGGATGAGGCGCCGGCGACGCTGTCGCTGCTGGATGTGGCGGAGGCCGCGGAGAAGAAGGCGCGCTTTAGCGTGGGAGTTTGCGCCGATCCTGCTCGCGCGTTGCGTTTGGCGCTGACGCCCGAGCTGCGCGCGCTGCTCGAGGATGCCGCTGTGCCCAAGCGGGTGCACGATTGGAAGCTGGCGCTGCATGTGCTGGCCGGAATGGGCGTTGCGCTGCGCGGCCCGGTAGACGACACCATGCTGCTTTCGTATGCGCTGAATCCTACGCATGCAACGCAGTCGCTGGCCGACGTGGCTGCGCGCAACAGCCAATCGCCGCCGTCAACGCTGCCTGCGGCGGCGGCGGCGATCTATGCGCTTGCGCCTGCTCTACGCGAAGAGGCCGAGAAGGCCGGCGTGGCGCGCGTGTATGCAGAGATCGATCTGCCGCTGGCGCCGGTGCTGTTTCGCATGGAGCAAGCGGGCGTGCATATCGATACAGCTGCGTTGAGCAGGCTTTCGGAGAAGTTTGATGGTGAGATTGAGCGCGTGGGCGAGCGGATCTTCGAGCTGGCGGGCCAGCGGTTCAATATCAACTCGCCGAAGCAGCTTGGCGTGGTGCTGTTCACGAATTTGGGACTGCCCGCTCCCGCAAGCCGCGGCAAGAACAAGGCTGTTTCCACTGCGCAGGACGTGCTGGAGTTTCTGGCGGAAAAGCACGAGGTGCCGCGATTGGTGCTGGAGTACCGGCATTTATCGAAGCTGAAATCCAACTACGTCGACGCGTTGCCGCTGCTGGCCGACGCCGAGTCGCGCGTGCACACTACGTTTCAGGCGGCGGCCACGGCTACCGGCCGGCTTTCGTCCGTCAATCCGAATCTGCAGAACATTCCCATCCGCACGGAGCTGGGGCGGGAGATTCGCGCAGCATTTACTGCAGCGCCGGGAACGCAACTGCTCTCGGCCGACTACTCGCAGATTGAACTGCGTCTGCTGGCGCACTTCTCGGGCGACCCGCTGCTGATGCGCGCCTATACCGAAGGCATCGATATTCACACGCTGACGGCCAGCGAGGTCTTCGGCGTCCCTATCGACAAAATGGACAAGGAGACGCGCGGCCGGGCGAAGGCCGTGAACTTCGGCATCGTGTACGGAATTTCGGCATTCGGGCTGGCGGCGCAGTTGGGGATTCCGCAGGCCGACGCCAAAGCTTATATCGATCGTTATTTTGCCCGCTACCAGGGAGTGAGGGCATTTATCGAAAAAACGCTGGAGCAGGTGAGGAAAGAGGGCAGCGTGCGCACGATGTTTGGCCGCGTGCGGCCGATACCGGACATTGAGAGCCGCAATCCCAACCAGCGGGGATTTGCCGAGCGCACGGCGATCAATTCGCCTCTGCAAGGAACCGCGGCGGACCTGATCAAGCTGGCGATGATCGCCCTCGACCGCAAGCTAGCCGAGCGCAAGCTGAAGACGCGCATGGTGCTGCAGGTGCACGACGAGTTGCTGTTTGAAGTGCCGCGCGACGAGACCGAAGAGGTTGCGGCGCTGGTGCGGGCGGAGATGGAGGGCGTGGTGAAGCTGAAGGTGCCGCTGGTGGCCGATGTTGGTGTGGGGGCGAACTGGCGCGATCTTAATTGAGGGTCAATGCGGAATTCCTGAAAAGCGCCCCTCAGCGCTTATAGCATTTCTCGGATTGGCATAGGAGAAGGGGGAAATTACGACAAATGGGATCTAATCGGGGTTTTCCTTGCTGAGGCGCGGCGTTGTGGGATCGTGGCACAAGGTTTCGGCAAGGCATCTCCCCGCCTACCTCGACGAAATGACGTTTCGTTTCAATAATCGGGCCATCCCCTACCTGTTCCGTGACGCATTCATCGAGCTGATTGAAGCGCCTGTATTTGAATACAAGAAGCTTACTGCCGCTTAACCGGAAAAGGTCTGTTTCATGACTTTTCGCTTATTTGCAGGAACCATTTTGTCAACATAGTTGTTAATCTGGCTGTCTGAAAAAGGAGTCATGGCGGGTTGAGGTAGTTCCAATTTTGACGGATCTGTTTCTGCGTACCATCCGCCATATCCTACCTTCCAATAAAGGTAATACGATCTGCGCTTGATGCAGTTTATGCACGTAACCGATGCTACACCCCAGATCACATCTCCGTTCTTGATGTGGCCCATGAAGTCTTTCAATATTTCCACGTTTCCTTGGGACTCTCCGCCCCTGACGTAATCTTCCGAGAATGTTTTGGCTGGAATTGGAAATGGCTGCGCTGTAGGAGGTTGCCCCGGCGACGTTGAATACACATATGGATTGGTGAGGTCCATAAGACCAAAGAAAATTGACGGCTTCGAAGCGGCGTGTTCACGTGGATTTGTGTACATATAGAAGAGTTGATCTTTCCCATAGAAGGTGCATTTTAGGTCGGAATCTTGAGAACTCTCAGGCTCAGATTTCTTTGGAGGAGTCGTTGGAGTGGAGGAAGCGGGCACTGTTGACATCTTTGAGACTCGGTTTATCAGAGCCTGAAATTGTTCATCTGTCATTGCAACTACGTTACCCTCACCAGGATTAACTTTAGTTTCTTTTGCTTGTCTCTTCCCGTCCACATATCTCAAGGTGAGCACTGTAAGCGCTCCTACCGCTGCCATCGCTATAGATGTGACCAAAACCGCTTGCCAAGTAGGGCTTTGCGTTTTTGCTCCCCACATAAGTACTCCCCCCGATGCGTCGGCTGCTGCTATCAGGAAGAGTACTTTTGCCACCTTAAAGTCGTCCAAGGCCAGGACCGCGAATCCAAATCCTGCCACTGCGACGACCACAACGCTGGTGACCTCCCAAGAGAGCAGCCATTCCATGGGATACAAGTATACTTGCGTAAAGTAGATAATCACCGAAAAATAATTGTTGCATACTTATACAGATATGCTGTATATTTATTCAGGCATTCCTCTACGCAAGTTCTTGCTTTGCCCGCAAGGGTAACTACCGGTGCGATAAAATGAAGACTCAACGCCTGAATGTGATTCGCGAAGTGCTGGCCAGCGCGCCTGTGGCCAGCCAGGACGAACTGCGCCGCAAGCTGCGACGACGCGGCATTCATGTGACGCAGGCGACGCTGTCGCGGGACATGCACGAGCTGCGGCTGTTCAAGGGGCCCGGCGGCTACTCGCTGCCCAATGGCCAAGCAGGCAATGGCGCGGCCATGGTGGCGGAAGACGATCAGCCGCCGTCCCTTGCCGAGATGATCGACAGCTTTGGCCTGCGCGTGCGGCAGGCGATGAATCAGGTGGTGTTGAGCACGGTGATGGGCGGAGCGCAGCCGGTGGCCGCGGCGATGGACCGGGAGGGATGGCCGGAAGTGGTGGGAACCATTGCCGGAGACGACACGGTTCTGGTGATTTGCACGGATACGCGGCACGCGGGCGAAGTGGAAGCCCGATTAAGGACGATGCTCGAAGCATGACGAAGACGATACAAACAGCGGTTGTGGGAGTGACGGGGTACGCCGGCGCGGAGTTGGCGCGGCTGTTGTTGCATCATCCGCGCCTGAAGGCCAAGCCGCCGGTCTTTGCCGGACGCGTGGAGAGCAAAGGACCTGGCGCGCGGCGGCGTTCCGCTTGCCGAGATTCATCCTCAGCTTGGCAGGCAACAGACTGGCAACGGCAATCTGAAGCTGGAGCCATTTTCCTGGGAGCTGCTTGACCGAGCGCGGCGTGGAGGTGCTGTTCCTCGCCACGCCGCATGAGCAGTCGCGCGAGTGGGTTCCTGAAGCGCTTAAGCGCGGCCTGCGCGTGATCGATTTGAGCGGAGCGTGGCGGCTGACCGAAGCGGCCAACCGCGCCATCTACGCCTTCGAGGACGAAGGAAGCGAACTGGCCGCGGCCACGCAGGCGCAGGCTGTCTATGGCATGCCTGAGCTGCATCGCAAGCAGATTGCCGGCGCGCGGCTGATTGCCAATCCCGGCTGCTACGCGACTTCGATCATTTTGCCGCTGAAGCCGCTGGTTGCGGCGGGACTGGTCGATCTCGGTCACGGCATTGTTGCCGACGCCAAGAGCGGCGTGAGCGGCGCGGGAAAGGCGCCCACGGCGAAGACGCACTTCATGTACGCGGCGGACAATCTTTCGGCGTATGGCGTTTTCTACTCATCGCCACACCGGCGAACTGCTGGAGCAGATCGGCGTCGCGGCGGGCGAGATCGTCTTCACGCCGCATCTGCTGCCGATTCCGCGCGGCATTCTGTCGACGATTTATGTGCGCTTCAAGAAGGCGCAGACGCGGGAGAGCGTGGCCGAGGTGTATCGCGAGTTTTTTGCCGGCAGCCCGATGGTGCGGCTCTACGAGAAAGCATTGCCGCAGATTCAGTACTCCGTGCGCACGAATTATGCCGACATCGGATTTCATCTCGACGCGGGCGGCATGCGCGCCGTGATCGTGAGCTGCCTCGACAATCTGCTGAAAGGCGCTGCCGGCCAGGCCGTGCAGAATATGAACGTCATGCTGGGTTGGCCGGAGGCGGAAGGTCTGGAATGAAACTGTGGACTGCGGAGGGGGAGTGAATGAAGTACGTTGTCAAATTGGGAGGCGCGGGCCTTGAGACTCCGTCGCTGCTGGAAGGCTGCACGCGGGCCATTGCCGAGTTGGCGCGCGACGGCAACCAGGTTGCCGTGGTCCACGGCGGCGGCGTGCAGTTGACCCGCACGCTGAAGGCGCTGGGCAAGCAAAGCGAGTTCATCGATGGGCTGCGCGTAACCGACGCGGAAACCCGCGATGCCGCGCTGATGGTTTTTGCGGGACGCGTGAATAAAGGACTGGTTGCCGCGCTGGGCGCGCTGGGCCAGCCGGCTATGGGACTTTCCGGCGGCGATGGACTGCTCTTCCGTGCGCGCAAGAAGCGCACCGCGCCCGATCTTGGTTACGTAGGCGAGATCGCCGCCAGCGATCCGCGCTGGATTGAAGCCATCTGGCAATTGAATGGCGTGCCCGTGATCTGCTCGATGGCGCTGGGGTTTGACGGCGAATATTACAATATCAATGCCGATGAGATGGCCGCGGCATGCGCCATCGCCTGCCGCGCCGACGCTCTGGTTTTCCTCACCGACGTTCCCGGCGTGAAGGGAGCGAGCGGCGAAGTGATGCGATGGCTTTCAATCGACCAGATTGCAGAGATGGCCAAGAGCGCCGTGATCACCGGCGGCATGTTGCCCAAGCTGAGCGCCTGCCGCGAGGCGTTGCTGAACGGCGTAAAGCGCGTGCGGATTTTGCCCGCCGAAGCTGCCGGTTCCCTGCCCGATTTGTGCAGTTCCCGCGTGGCGCACGGCACTGAAGTGATGGTTGCATAAGGAGAGAAAATGTCGAAACTTGCAGAGATTCAGGCCGCGGAGGCGCGGCTGCTCATTCACACCTACGACCGTTTCCCCGTTCTTTTTGTCGCCGGGGAAGGCGTGTACCTGATCGACGAGAACGGCGACCGCTACCTCGACCTGCTGAGCGGCATCGGCGTCAACGCGCTTGGCTATCGCTCGAAAACTATCGAAGAAGCCATTGCCCGCCAGAGCTCGCACGCTGATCAACGCTTCGAACTACTACTTCAACGACAAGATGGCCGGGCTGGCCGAGCGGCTGACGCGGCTCACCGGTATGGATCGCGTCTACTTCGGCAACTCCGGCACAGAGGCGGTGGAAGCCGCGCTCAAGCTGGCGCGCGCGTACGCAGGCCTGTTGCGCGAGGAAGGCAAAACGATCGGCACCGAGTTTCTCGCGCTTGATCAGAGCTTTCACGGCAGAACCTTTGGCTCGATCTCGGCAACCCACAAGGAAAAGTACCGTCTTCCATTCGGCCCCGTCGTTCCCGGCTTCGACTTTGTGAATTTCAACGACATTGAAGACCTGCGCCGTAAATTTTCAAGCGAGGTCTGCGCCATTCTCCTCGAAGCGGTGCAGGGCGAGGGCGGTGTGCGCCCGCTCACCCCCGAGTTCTTCGCTGAAGCGCGCCGACTAGCCGACTCTACCGGCGCTCTGTTGATTGTTGACGAGATCCAGGCCGGCTGCGGCCGCACCGGCAAGTGGTGCGCCTATCAGCACTACGACGTGAAACCCGACATTACCACGCTCGCCAAGCCTCTGGCAGGCGGCGTGCCCATGAGCGCCACGCTCTGCACCAACGAAGTGGCGCGCGCCTTCCACGCCGGAATGCACGGCACAACCTTCGGCGGCGGACCGCTGGCCTGCGCCGTGGCCATCGCCTTCATCGATCGCGTGGAAAACGACAACCTCATGGCGCATATAACCGAAACCGGAGAGTACTTCAAGCAGCAGTTGCGCGAGCTTGCCAAAAAGCACACCTGCATCACGGATGTGCGCGGCATGGGCCTGATGCTGGCCATCGAGCTCGATTCGGCCGAGATAGGCAAGCAGGCTGTGACAGAGATGCTGAAAAAGCATATCGTCATCAACTGCACCAGCGATACCGTGTTGCGTTTCCTGCCGCCTTACATTCTTGAACATGTGCACGTAGATACGGTTATAGCGGCACTGGACGAAATTCTCGTCGAACTGGCCGACGCGCACAGTGCGACTGCGGCAACCGAAGGAGGACAACACAATGGTTAGCAGGGGGACCACGGAGCTCAAAATTCCCATCGAGAAAGACTCCGATGTTCTTGCCGCGGCCGCGCGCATGGCCGGCGAGGATCTGTGCTCGATTTCCGATCTCTCCAGCGCCGAGGTGCGCGCCATCATGAAGCTGGGACACGACGTCAAGTGCAATCCGCGCGAGTATCGCCACGCGCTTGACGCCAAGCAAATGGTGCTGGTGTTTGAGAAGGTAAGCCTGCGCACGCGCCTGGCTTTCGAGACCGGCATCAACACCATGGGCGGCAACGCAATCTTTGTGGACCAGACGAGTTCGCCCCTCGGTGAACGCGAAACCATTGCCGACGTGGCGAAGAACCTGGAGCGCTGGGCGGACGTGATCGTGCTGCGCACCTACGCCCACGACACCATCACCGAGATGGCCGCGAACTCGCGCGTGCCGGTGATCAACGCGCTCTCAGACTTCGAGCATCCGTGCCAGGCGTTGGCCGACTTTATGACCATTGAGGAACACTTCGGCACGGCCGCAGGCCTGAATTTTACGTATGTCGGCGACGGCAACAACGTGTGCCACTCGCTGATGCTGACCGGCGCGCAGTTGGGAGCGAATGTGACTGTGGCCACGCCGCGCGGTTACTCGCCCGATATCGAGATCGTGACCAAGGCGCGGGACATCGCCGCCGCCAATGGTTGCGAGATCCGCCTGACGCAGGACCCGCAGGCTGCGGCGGACGGCGCGGACGCCATCTATACCGATGTCTGCGTGAGCATGGGGATGGAACACGAATCCACCAAGCGCGCGCCCATTTTCCGGCCGTTTCAAGTGAATGAAACACTCATGTCCAAAGCCAGGCCCACGGCAGTGTTCATGCATTGCTTGCCGGCGCGGCGCAATGAGGAAGTTACCGACGCGGTGATCGACAGCCCGCAGTCTATCGTTTTCGATCAGGCCGAGAACCGCCTGCACGCGCAGAAGGCACTGCTGCTGCTGTTGCTGGGCGGGCTGGCCAATGTGGCGAGCTTTCAGTCGTGATTGGAGCAGTTTCCAGAATCGTGATCGGGGCAATTTGCGGAAGTCGATGTTTTGAAAGGGCACGGCTTTAGCCGTGCCTATAAAGATAACGAAACACGAGCGGGGCTTTAGCCCAATGGGGGTCGGAGGATATCCGATGTGCGTTCCTAGGATTGACAAGACGAATGTGGGCAAAATCGCTGAACGCATAGTTGCGAACGACTCGAGGCACGCGGGTTTGTGGTGCGTGACCTGAACTTAGAACGCTTAGCCGCAAATGTTGATTTGATCGCAGGAAAAAGTGGCAAGACTTGGCAAATCCAAGTAAAGGGCTGTACGTATGACGCCAACTCTAAACAAGATGGCTGGTGGTTCGGCTACGGGTTTTGCACTGAGGAACATTTAAGGAACTGTGATGCGCCTTTCTTTTAATCGAACGCAGGGGGCATTCCATGCAGACCTCCGCCGTTCTCGTATGCGTCCGGACTCTGAAGGATTATCCAATGCGTTGTCTTGCCGATAGGAATCGCTGAAGAAGCGGTCCAGACCAACCTCGCATTGTTCAGAATGAAGAAATACGACGGATCGGACCATAAGCCCGGTAAAGTCACGTTCAGTTTCTATCACAAGAAGGCGCGTGCCGCAGATCGACAAGAGTTGCTGGATCGTGAACTAGACCTGGTGGCGCCATACAGGGAGAAATGGGATTTCGAATGATCGGGAACTCCCAATAATCTCATTGTAGCCGGCGCTTTGCGACTAACGAAGTTATCAGAGGTTTCATCAATCATGTCCGTCATTCTCGAATCCCTGCCCGCCGGCCAGAAAGTCGGCATCGCCTTCTCCGGCGGGCTTGACACCTCCGCCGCCCTGCACTGGATGAAGCAAAAGGGCGCGATCCCCTACGCCTATACGGCCAACCTGGGCCAGCCCGACGAAAGCGATTACGACGCGATCCCGCGCAAGGCCCTCGAATACGGCGCCGAGAAGGCCCGCCTCATCGACTGCCGCGGCCCGCTGGTTCGCGAAGGCATCGCCGCGCTGCAGGCGGGGGCCTTCCACATCACGACCGCCGGAGTCACTTACTTCAACACCACCCCCATCGGCCGCGCGGTTACCGGCACCATGCTGGTGGCCGCCATGAAGGAGGATGACGTCAACATCTGGGGCGACGGGTCAACCTTCAAGGGTAACGACATCGAGCGCTTCTACCGCTACGGTTTGCTCGTTAATCCTAACCTCCAGGTCTACAAACCCTGGCTCGACGCCGCTTTCATCGACGAATTAGGCGGCCGAGCCGAAATGTCAGCCTTCATGCAGCGGGCCGGGTTCGCTTATAAGATGTCCGCAGAGAAGGCCTACTCCACCGACTCCAACATGCTTGGCGCAACCCACGAGGCCAAAGATCTGGAGCAGCTTTCTTCGTCCATCAGGATCGTCGAACCCATCATGGGCGCGGCCTTCTGGCGCGACGATGTCGAGATCCAGCGCGAAGAGGTCGCCATCCGCCTTGAAGAGGGCTTTCCGGTCGCCCTCAACGGCCGGCAATTCCCGGACTGCGTTGCTCTCCTCCTCGAAGCCAACCGCATCGGCGGGCGGCACGGCCTGGGCATGTCCGACCAGATTGAGAATAGGATCATCGAGGCCAAGAGCCGCGGCATCTACGAGGCTCCGGGCCTCGCCCTGCTCTTCATCGCTTACGAACGCCTTATCACCGGCATCCACAACGAGGACACCATCGAGCAGTACCGCGACAATGGCCGCAAGCTTGGCCGTTTGCTCTACCAGGGCCGCTGGTTCGACTCGCAGGCGATCATGCTCCGCGAATCCGCCCAGCGCTGGGTGGCCAAACCCGTCACCGGCGAGGTCACGCTGGAGTTGCGCCGCGGTAACGACTACTCCATCCTCTCGACCGAGTCGCCCAACCTCACCTTCCATCCCGAGCGCCTCAGTATGGAGAAGACCGAGTCCGCCTTCTCCGCGCGCGACCGCATCGGACAACTCACCATGCGCAACCTCGACATCACCGACACCCGGGAGAAGCTTCTCACCTATGCCCAAACCGGCCTGCTCACGCTCAGCAAAGGCATCGAAATGCCGCAGCTCAGCAACGGGCCCCAGCCTAACAGCGGTAACGACAAGAAATAGCATGAGGTACGCCTGAAGCAATGTCGAACGAGCAACAACCCGCCAAGATGTGGTCCGGCCGCTTTCGCTCGGCCGCCGATGCGCAATTCGAAGCGTGGCAGCGGTCGCTTGCTTTCGATTGGCGGCTGCTGCCTGAGGAGATTGCGGCCAGCAAGGCGCACGCGTCTGCCCTTTTTGCGGCACGAATCTTCACTGAAAGCGAAACTGCGGAGTTGAGAACGGCGCTGGACGCGATTGCGGCGGAACACGAATCGGGCGCGGGCAAAGCGCTCATTCGCGATCATGCTTCTGCCGAAGACATTCATCACTTCGTCGAACTCAAGTTGGTGGAGCGCGTGGGTCCGCTGGGGCTCAAGCTTCACACCGGGCGCAGCCGCAACGAACAGATCGCGACGGACCTGCGGCTCTACGTGCGCGAACAAATTGGATTCGCCGTGGACGGGCTTGCAGCGTGGGCGCAGGCGCTCGTGGAACAGGCGCGCGCGGCGGGCGAGGCCGTGATGCCGAGCTACACGCATTTGCAGCGGGCCGAACCGGTGCTTGTTGCGCACTGGCTGCTGGCTTACGTGGAGATGGCGCTGCGCGATGCGGACCGGTTGCAGGACTGCGCCGCGCGGCTGAACTTCTGTCCGCTGGGATCGGGCGCCGTGGCCGGAGCGACGCTGGCGCTGGACCGCGCGATTGCCGCGCGTGAGTTGGGATTCACTGCGCCCACAGCAAATTCCATGGATGCGACGAGCGATCGCGACTTTGCCCTGGAATTCGCGCAAGACGCGGCGTTGCTTGGCATTCACATCTCCCGCTTTGCGGAGGAGATCACTCTGTTCGCGACGAGTGAATTTGGATTCGTCGATTTGCCGGAGAGTTTCTCGACGGGATCGAGCGCCATGCCGCAAAAGAAGAATCCCGACCTTACGGAGCTGCTGCGCGGCAAGTGCGGACGGCTGCTGGGCGCGTGCACTACGCTCGCAGCTCTGCTCAAGGGCCTACCGCTCGCCTACAATAAAGATTTGCAAGAGACGCAGGAGCCGGTTTTTGAGGTTGCCGATACTCTCGAGGGCATGTTGAGCGTTTTGCCTGGATTCACGCGCGCGCTGCACTTTCGATTCGACCGGATGCGCGAGGCCGCGCAGTCGGGCTACTTGAACGCGATGGCTGCCGCGACTTACCTGGCCAGCAAGGGCGTGCCGTTTCGGACGGCGCACGAGAAGGTCGGGAACTCCGTTCGCTATGCTTTGGAGAAGGGCGTCGAACTGGGAGAGCTGACGCTCGAAGAGCTGCGCCAGTTTGGCGAAGAGTTCGGCGAGGACTTTTTCGCCGCCGTGGCGCTCGACGCCACATTGGATTGCCACGACGTGATGGGAGGAACCGCTCGCGCACGTGTGCGCGAGGCGCTTGCCGCGGCCTCGGAGCGGGTAGCGGCGCTAGTGAAACCCAAGATTGGGGAGATCATTCATGCTGGTGCGTAAAGCGCTGCTTCTTGACGCCTCCAACGTGTACGACCTCGTAAACTCGCTCTCCGGCGACGGGACGCTGCTCAAGCGGCCGTTTGCCGAGATCTGCGAAAACATTCGCGACTTTCACGTCGCCGAGTCCGACGGCCAAGTCTTTCTGGGCTGTGGAGCGCTGCACCTTTATGGGCCGCATCTCTGCGAGGTGCGTTCCATCGTGGTGAAGCCGGAGGCAAAGAGCAAGGGCGCAGGCGGACGCATTGTGACTGCCCTGATTGAGGAGGCCGAGATGCACGGCATCCAGTCCGTGTGCCTGTTCACGCGCATTCCGGATTTCTTTTTCAAGTACGGCTTCCGCACGGTGGAAGATAAGTCCGAGCTGCCCGACAAGATCTTCAAGGATTGCCAGGTGTGCCCGCGTCTGCACCGCTGCGACGAGGTGGCCATGGTGCGCGGGCGCATTCCGCGCATGTCGCTCCTCGGGCCTCGTGAGGAAGCGCAGGAGTTAGTGCGCCTTTCCGGCTGATGTAGTCGTAAGGTGTGCGATCTACGGCAAAGCCGGAGAAGGGTGTTTATCTTTCAGTGACCCCCCACTCCCCCATACCCCTTTTGGAGCTAACC
>CAWFEA010000008.1:0-6256 GCA_963814745.1 uncultured Acidobacteriota bacterium | reverse complement strand
GGCGCCCTGACACAGAACCGAGTTATGAATCAGCTTCTAGTCCATAATAGATAGATGGAATGAGTGCCGGGCCGGATGGTAATCTGTGTCACGCCTGTGGCAGCATTTGGAAAATCAGAATCTTTGGGGAGAATCGCAAATGACCCGCGTGATTGAGATTACGGAATTAGCTCTTCGAGACGCTCACCAAAGCCTGCTGGCCACGCGCATGGCCCTGGATGACATGGTCCCGGCCTGCGAAGACCTCGACAAAGCGGGTTACTGGTCGGTGGAATGCTGGGGCGGCGCGACCTTCGATTCCTGCATTCGCTTTCTCAATGAGGATCCCTGGGAACGGCTGCGCACCTTCCGCAAGTTAATGCCCAATACCCGCCTGCAGATGCTGCTGCGCGGCCAGAACCTGCTCGGATACCGCCATTACGAAGACGGCGTCGTGGAGCGGTTTGTGGAGAAGGCAGCCGAAAACGGCATGGACGTATTTCGCGTCTTCGACGCGCTGAATGACGTGCGCAACCTGAAGACCAGCATCGCCGCCGTGAAGCGGACGGGCAAGCATGCGCAGGGCGGGATCTGCTATACGGTGAGCCCATTACATACCGTTCAGGCTTTCGCGGAGATGGCCGAGCAGCTCAAGGAGATGGGCTGCGATTCGATCTGCATCAAGGACATGGCCGCGCTGCTGAAGCCGCAGCCGGCCTACGATCTGGTGAAAGGCATCAAGCAGCGCTGCGGGCAGGATACGCTGGTTCATGTTCATACCCATGCTACGACCGGCGTAACCATGGTGAGCCTGATGAAGGCCATCGAGGCGGGCTGCGACATTGTGGATACCGCGGTGAGTTCGCTTTCTCTGGGACCGGGGCACAATCCTACGGAGAGCCTGGTGGAGATGCTTGAAGGCACCGGCTACGAGACCCGCATCAACTTAGAAAGGGTGCAACGCGCATCGCAACACTTCGCCAAGATCCGTCCGCGCTATCGCGAATTCTTCAGCGAGAACATGGGCGTGGATACGGCGATCTTCGAGAGCCAGATCCCCGGCGGCATGATCTCGAATATGGAGAGCCAGCTCAAGGGGCAGGGCGCCAGCGACCGTTTGCAGGAGGTTCTGGAAGAAGTGCCGCGGGTGCGCAAGGACTCAGGATATCCGCCCCTGGTTACGCCCACGAGCCAGATTGTAGGTTCGCAGGCGGTGTTCAATGTGCTGACCGGCAAGTACAAGGTGTTGACCGGCGAATTTGCCGACCTGATGCTGGGCTATTACGGCAGCACCATCGGGGAAAAGAACCCCGAGGTGCTGCAGATGGCCGAGGCGCATGCCAAGAAACCTGCAATTACCTGCCGCCCCGCCGATCTGCTGACTCCGGAGTGGGAGAACCTGAGCGCGACGGCCAAGGCGTTAGAAGGCAGCGATAGCTCGGATGAAGACATATTGACGTACGCGATGTTCCCGCAGGTTGCGCCCAAGTTCTTCAAGACGCGTCACGAGGGACGCAAGAATCTAGGCAAGGATCACACTTCGCCCACGGCAGCCGAGCCAAAGGCTCAGGCCGGGACGGCAGAAGGCGTAAAATCGCTCGCCGCCACGGTGAATTACGTGATTACGCTGAATGGGAAAGAGCACCGGGTAACCGTGGCTCCGGAAAGGTAGTCCAGGGTTCCATTACTTACCGAAGAATCCAGGAGCAGGGATGGCCACGCAAGATCAGGATGTGAAGCCGAAGACGATGAGCGACAAGATCGCCGAACTTGCCGCGAGGCGCGACACAATGGAACTGGGCGGGGGCAAGGAGCGGATCGAAGTTCAGCACGCCTCAGGGAAGCTGACGGCGCGGGAGCGGATCGAACGGCTGGTGGACAAAGGCAGCTTTGAGGAGATCGGGCTGTTTGCCGCGCACCGGGCGACGTTTTTCGGAATGGCGGGCCGGGAGATGCCTGCCGATGGAGTAGTAACCGGGTGTGCGGCGATTGACGGACGTCAAGTGCATCTGGCGAGCCAGGATTTCACGGTGGCCGGAGGCGCTGCGGGCGAGACCCATAGCGATAAGATCGCCGAGATGATGCGCATGAGCCTGAAGACCGGCAGCCCATTTATCTTCATCAACGACTCGGGCGGGGCGCGGGTTCAGGAGGGGATCGACAGCCTGGCCGGATATGCGCGGGTTTTCCATCACAACGTGCTGCTTTCGGGGTCTGTGCCGCAGATTTCGCTGATCTGCGGGCCATGCGCGGGCGGCGCGGCCTACAGCCCTGCGCTGACCGACTTCATCATCCAGACGCGGCAGGCGCGGATGTTCATCACCGGGCCGCAGGTGCTGAAGCAGGTGACGGGCGAAGAAGTGACGGCCGAGGAGCTGGGCGGCGCGCAGTCGCAGATGAACTACTCGGGGGTGGTGCACCTGATCGCGGAGAACGATGAAGAAGCGATCCGGATTTGCCGCGCGCCTGCTGAGCTTTCTGCCGTCGAACAATCTGGAAGATCCGCCGCGGCTGCCGTTCAATGGGCGATTGAAGGCCGATGCGGAGATGAACGGAATCGTTCCCGCGGACCCGAAGGTGGCCTACGACGTGCGCGACGTGATTGCGCGGGTGGTGGACAACGAGGATTTCCTGGAGATTCAGCCGGGATTTGCCGCGAATATCGTGATCGGATTTGGCCGGCTTGCGGGCAGGCCGGTGGGAATTGTGGCCAATCAGCCGTGCGTGCTGGCCGGCGTGCTGGACATCAATGCCTCGGACAAGGCGGCGCGGTTTGTGCGCTTCTGCAACGCGTTCAACATTCCTCTGCTGACCTTTGTGGATGTGCCGGGATTCTTGCCGGGCGTGGATCAGGAGCGGGGCGGGATTATCCGGCATGGAGCGAAGCTGCTGTTTGCGTACTCGGCCGCAACGGTGCCGAAGATCACGGTGGTGCTGCGCAAGGCGTATGGCGGCGCATACATCGCGATGTGTTCGAAGGGGTTGGGCGCGGACCGCGTGATGGCGTGGCCAACGGCGGAGATTGCAGTGATGGGCGCCGAGGGCGCGGCGGAGATTGTCTTCCGCAAGGAGATCGAAGCCGCCGAGGACAAAGAGGCGCGGCGCAGGGAGATGGTGGAAGAGTACCGGGAGACGTTTTCGAACCCGTATGTGGCGGCGGGCCGGCGGCTGGTGAATGAGGTGATCGAGCCGGCCGAGACCCGGCGATGCCTGGCGCGGGCGCTCGAGTCGCTGCACACCAAGCAAGAAACCCGTCCTCATAAAAAACACGGATTGATTCCACTTTAGGGTCTGCTAATACTATTGGGATGGCGGCGACGCGAGCCGGTTTTTCCCAGTTCTAGAAGCGAGGAGCGGCGCGTGAAAGAGAATCTGGCAGCGTTGATTCAGGCTCTCACCGAGCGGCAACAAACGGCCGAGCGCCGATTGAGCGAACTGCGCACGCAAATCAACGCTCTCGAGGCCCGGATCGCGGAACTAAGTCAGTCCCCGGCGTTGCGCGACGCAGCGGCTCAGGCGAGGGCGGCGCAAACTACTCCCGGGAAGCCGATACAGGCGGAGGTCACTCCCGAGATCCTGGTGGTGCTGGCCGCGGCCGCCACCGCATACCTTGGGAAAAACGCCCGTGTCCGTTCGGCCAGAATGCTGCAATCGCCCTATAGAATCGTCAATCTGTGGGCGCAACAGGGGCGTATGTCCATTCAAGCCTCTCACAATCCGCGCTTGAGACGATAAACCAGCAGGAAATTTCTTTCAAGGGAAGGAAGAATCACTTGAAGCTCCAGATTGGAATTGACGGCAAGATCTACGAGGTGGAAGTCGAAGTCATCGAAGATGACGAAGTTCCTCATCATCCGTTTTACGGAATGTCGTATCCTCTGGTTCCCGCGACAGTGCATTCGGTGACTGCGCCGGCAGCCTCCGAGACTCCGAGAAAATCGACGAAGAAGATAAGTTCTGCCGCAGTCCTATATCCGGCATCGTCAATAGAGTGAACGTAGCGCCTGGACAAACGATCGCGGAAAACGAACTGATTATGGTCATCGAGGCCATGAAGATGGAGACCAATGTAACCGCGCCACGCTCCGGAATCGTGAAGAGCGTGCGAGTGGCGGCGGGGGATTCCGCCAAGGTAAATCAGATCGTTGTAGAACTCGAATAGCAGGGCTTCTTGTGGGCTGATGTGGGAGGGCCCGAGCGAGCTGTTTCTGCCGGCCGCGAAACTGCGCGAGCTTTTGCATTGTATATTGGCCTTTCTTAGACTTATTTTCATATAGAAGCGTTCTGACACGCATGCGGGCAGACGAATTTCAACTCATCTATAGGGGCTCCGCGCAAGGGTTCGCGGGGAACGACGGTGTTTTTTGTGCATCCGTAGTCCAGGGCTGAGAGCGCATTCGGGTTTCCGATCGAGATGGCCGAAGACCCTGAAGGCAAGTGAGAGTGAAAAGATGGCGACTGAACATTTGCTTGAGGAGTTTCCGCCGGTCAGCACCAAGGCGTGGGAAGCAGCGATTGCGCGCGACCTGAAGGGCGCCGATTACGAAAAGAGATTGATCTGGCGCACGGAGGAGGGGTTGGCGGTAAAGCCCTACTACCGTGCGCAGGATTTGAAGGGCCTGGCGTGCCTGGATGCGGCGCCGGGGGATTTTCCGTATCGGCGCGGAGCGCGCGCCACGGGCGGCTGGCGGATTCGCGAGGAAATCGACGCGACGGATGCGGAGGAGGCGAACCGCGCGGCGTGCGCGGCAGTTGCGGCTGGGGCTGAAGGAATTGCGTTCAGCAGACTTTTGGTGAAGAGTAGTGCCGAACTTGAAGTGCTGCTCAAGAATCTGGACGAGGTTCCGGTTCATTTCGAGCACGCGGATGAGCGGCTGATCCGGCTTTTGATCGAACGGCTGAGCAAGGATCGGACCGGGAGCGGCGAATTGCGGCGGAGATTTCGACCGGATGCGATGCGCTGACGAGCCTGGAGTTTGCGGCGGAAGCGATTGACGCCGCGCCGGCGGGTTTGTGCCGTTCACGATTCATGGCGAAGCGTTTGAGGAAGCGGGAGCGACAGCCGCGCGAAGAAGTTGGATTCGCTCTTGCGGCTGGCGTGGACTTTTTGACGGCGATGGAGGAGCGCGGAGTCGATGTGGACCGCGCGGCGGCGGCGATTGAATTCGGCTTCGCCGTGGGCTCGAATTACTTTTTCCAGATTGCCAAGTTGCGCGCGTTCCGCATGGTGTGGGCGCGGGCGGTGGAGAGCTTTGGCGGAACGGGCGAAGCGGCGCGCGCGCGCATCGCTGCACGCACGTCGCGGTGGAACAAGACCGTCTACGATCCGCACGTAAACATTTTGCGCGGGACGACCGAGGCGATGGCTGCGGTGCTGGGCGGAGCGGATTCGGTGATGGTGTTGCCGTTCGACGCGTGCTATAAGCAGCCGGATGAGGCGAGCCGGCGGCTGGCGCGAAACACGCAACTGCTGCTGAAGCACGAGGCGTGGCTCAACCGCGTAGCCGATGCGGGCGGCGGGTCGTATTACCTGGAGACGCTGACTGATTTTCTTGCGCGCGAGGGCTGGAAGACCATGCAGGAGATCGAGGCGCGCGGAGGATACCGCAAGGCGCAGGCGGAGGGCACGATTGCGCAGGCGCTGGAGCAGTCCTTGGCGGCGCGAGAGAAAGCCGTTGCGGCGCGGCGGCGCGTGTTCGTGGGAACGAATCAGTATGCGAATCGCGCCGAGCGGGCGCTTGAGCCGCATCGACGAGCAGCGGATGAACGAGACGAGACGCGGCGCGCGAATGTATGAGGAACTGCGCCTGCGCACTGAGAGGCACGCGGCCGCGGGAGGCAAGACGCCGCGCGTGCTGCTGGCCGAGATCGGAGATGTGAAGATGCGCATGGCGCGCTCAAACTTCGCGGCGAACTTCTTTGCCTGCGCCGGTTTTGAGATTGCCACGCGGCGATTCAAAAAGGCCGGGGAGATTGCGGCCGCGGAAGGCGACCTGATTGTGCTTTGCAGCGCCGACCGAGGAGTATGCGGCGCTGGCAGCAGAGCTGCATGCCGAGGCTGAAGGCGCTAGGCCGGAAGACGCCGGTGATTGTGGCGGGAAATCCAGAAAACGCGGAGCAGTTCAGGGCGGCGGGGATTGCAGAATTCGTGCACATGGGCAGCAATCCGCTGGAAGTGTTGACGAAATGGCAGCAGCGGCTGGGGATCAAGGGTTAACGATGCGGCCGGATTTTACGAAGATCGATTGGAAACCCACGACGGCCGAGACGGCGCGGG
>CAWFEA010000007.1:0-97779 GCA_963814745.1 uncultured Acidobacteriota bacterium | reverse complement strand
CTGGGAGGATTTGACGGCGGTTCGTCTCGAAGGGGCGGACGCTGAACTGATCGGCTTGCTGCTGGTCGCCAACCGCGGCCGCGAGCTGGCCAGGGCAGATCACGAACGCTTGCAGTCGGTTGCCAAGTATGCCGCGGCGGCGTTGCACAACTCGCGCCTTTTCAGCCGGATGGCCCAGTCGAACGCGCAATGGGTGGAAATCTTCGACGCCATCGGCGACTTTATCGTCGTGCATGACCAGGCCGGCCGCGTTTTGCGGGTCAATCACAGCATGGCGGAGTTCATCGGCGTTCCGGTCGCCGACCTGATTGGCCTGGGCATGCGCTCGCTGATCTCGAGCGAGCGGCGCCTGCATCCGGGGCACTGTCCTTTCTGCGGCGGCGACGCCAGCGGCGAGTGTCTGCACACGATTCTGGATCGCACCTATCTCGTCTCAACCTCGTACATCAATGCTACGCTCGACGAGGGCATGCAGACGATTCATGTCCTCAAGGACATCACCGAGCGGCGCGAGGCCGAAAAGCGCTATCGCGAACTCTTCGACAATATCCAGGCCCTGTTCTTTTCCCCCCCGAGGGCCGCTTCGTCGAAGTCAACGACGCCCTGGTGCGCATGCTTGGCTATCAGAGCCGCGAAGAGCTGTTGGTCATCGACATCTCGACCCAGCTTTACACTTCGCCTGAGCTTTATCTTGAGTTTCGCCAAGCCATACAGAAAGCCGGCACCCTGCGCAACCGCGAGGAGGCGCTGCGCCGCAAGGACGGCTCCCTGGTTCACACCCTCCAGAATGTCGTCGTGGTGCGCGACGCCGACGGCAAGGTGATTCAGTACCGTGGTCTAATGCTGGATATTACCGAGTTGAAAAGGTTCCAGTCGGAGTTGCAGCGCCAGCGCGACTTCAATGCCAAGATATTGGAGAACACCCAGAGCCTGATTCTGGTGGTTGACACCGCCGGACTCATCAGTTATGCCAACCAGCGCGCCTACCAAGTAAGTCGCTTCCCGGCCGGACAGTTGGTTGGTTGTCGCATAAGGGAGCTGGTGGACCCCAAGCATCAGGAGAAATTCGACCCGGCGGTCGCGCGCACTTTGCTCGGCCTGCAGGTCAATAACCTGGAACTGACGCTGGTGCTCGGGGAAGATCGGACGGCGCACTTCTCGGCCAATTTGAGTCCCATTCGCGACCATCAGGGCCACGTGAACGCGATCGTCGCGGTCATGAGCGACGTTACGGATGAGTTACTGCTGCAATCGAAGTTGATGCAGACGGAAAAGATGGCCGCAGTAGGCCAACTGGTCTCCGGAGTTGCCCACGAAGTCAATAATCCGCTAACTGCCATCCTCGGCTTTGCCGATCTGCTGGCGCAGCAGCCGAAGATGCCCGAAGCAGCGCGCGGCGAACTCCAGATCATTATCGATGAAGCGCAAAGGACCAAGCAGATCATCCAGAACCTGCTGAGTTTCGCCCGCCAGATGCCGCCCCAGCGCGAGGCCGTGCAAATCAACGACCTGATCAGGCGGACCCTGTTGCTGCGTGCCTACGACTTTGCTCACGGCGGCATCGAGGTGAAGGAGATGCTGCAGGATCCCTTCCCGGAGGTTATTGCCGACCCGCAGCAACTGCAGCAGGTCTTCCTCAACGTCTTGAACAATGCCTACGATGCCGTTCGTGAGACTGGCTATCCCGGAGTGATCGAAATTGAGACGGCGGTTCGCGACGGCGCCGCCGAGATTACTTTCCTTGATAACGGCGCAGGCATTCATGAACCGCAGCGCATCTTCGACCCATTCTATACGACCAAGGGACCGGGAAAGGGTACGGGGCTTGGCTTGAGTATCTGTTACGGCATTGTTCGCGAGCACGGAGGCGAGATCATCGCCCGCAATCGCGCCAACCGCCAAGGCGCCGCCTTCACCGTCCGCATCCCCATGGAAGCCAAAGGCCAGGTGCCAGGGGCCGGGGACGCCACGCGATGAGCGCCGCAGAGCTTAAGCCGGTCCTGGTAATCGACGACGAGGCTTCGGTGCTGGCCTTCGTTCGGCTGGCGCTCGAACGCGGCGGCTATGGGGTGGTCGGGGCTCGCTCCGGAGTGCTCGGCCTGAAGATGTTGGAGGGCCAGGAATTCGCCGGCATAATTTCCGATATGCGTACTCCCGGTGGAGTGAGCGGCCTGGATATCTACCGCTGGATCAGCCAGTTCCGGCCCGATCTTGCCAAGCGGATGATCTTCATCACCGGCGATACGGTGAACCTGCAGACGGTGCAGGCGTTGCGCTCGACCGGAGTGCCTTATATCGAAAAACCCTTCCGCGTCCAGGAGTTGATGGACATGGTGCGGAAGGTCATTGGGGAAGCCGATGGGCGGTGATTACAAAATCCGTTTCCTGGTGGTTGACGACCAGCAGAGCATTCGCAAGCTTTGTACCACGATTGCCACCGGTTTGGGCTTCGAGTACAGCGAGGCCGAGAGCGCCGAGAGCGCGCTGGTCAAGCTCGAAAACGACGCCCCCGATATCGTGCTGGTTGACCTCCGCATGGCCCAGATGTCCGGGCTGGAATTCCTGGCCGAAGCCAAAAAGATTCTGCCGCGCAGCGAAATCAGCATCATGACGGGCTATGGTTCCATCGAATCGGCGGTTCACGCCATGCGAATCGGCGCTTACGACTACATCGACGAAGCCCTTTCGCGTGGAAGAATCTAACGATTACCCTGCAGCGCATGGCGGAAAAAGTGCGCCTGGTGACGGAGAACGATTTCCTGCGCGAGCGCTTTCTGGCCGAAACCGAGGCCCACTTGACGGAATTGTCGGGCACTTCCGGAAAAATTCAGGATGTGCTGCGGATCGTATCCCGTCTGAAAGACAATCGACGCCCGTTCTCATCATGGGCGAGAGTGGGACGGGAAAAGAACTGGTGGCCCGCGCCATCCACTTCCGCGGATCGCTCGCGAAAATGCCCTTTATTGCCATCGATTGCGGCACGTTAGTGCCGACGCTGATCGAAAGCGAGCTTTTCGGCCATCAGTGAAGGCGCATTTACCGGCGCGCAGAAAGCTAAATAGGGTTTATTTCAATCCGCCAACGGCGGCACGATCTTGCTGGACGAAATTGGCGAACTGCCGCTCGGAGATGCAAGCCAAATTTTTGCGGGTGCTTCAGGAAAAAGAAGTTCGCCCGGTCGGCAGCAATCAAAGCGTGAAGGTGAATGTGCGGGTGATCGCCGCCACCAATCGCGACCTTGAAGTCGCTTATCAGAACGGAAGCTTCCGCAAAGATCTGTATTTCCGCCTGAATGTGGTCACTTTAAACCTTCCATCATTACGTGAAAGAAAGTCAGATATCACCATGTTAACGCAGCACTTTCTGGATTACTATTCATCGTCCGCGCGAATCACGGTCAGCAACGCGGCAATGGAGGCGCTGATGGCCTACGACTGGCCGGGCAATGTGCGCGAGCTGCAAAACTGCATCGAGCGCGCCGTCGCGCTTGGGAATCTGGAGACCATCGACGTGGGCGACCTTCCTGCAAATATTCAGGGATTGGCCAGGAAATCCTCCGCCATTCGTCTGCCGGCTCCGCCCACGTCCGATCTGGACGAACTGGAGCATGCCACCATTCAGCGCGTGCTCGACCAGGTCATGGGTGACAAAGTGCTGGCTGGAAAGATGCTAGGCATTTCACGAGCCACGCTTTACCGCAAGATCAAGCGCTATGGCATCGAAACCGGCGCTCGTGGTGCGGCCACCGAACCCCAAGCTGTGACGGCCAAGGCCGGAGTCTGATTGCTCTCGCCAACCAGCAGACCCCCGGCTACGCTCGGAGTGACCGGAGTCCTTCATCCAGCCGGGTGAGCCTTGCTGACATATTTGCCTGAGACAACTCGTCTCACTTTTGAGACAGAGTGGACTCTACGGTCGGTCTCCTCCAGCTATATAATTGAATTATAAGGAAATATTTATTTAGACGTTTTGGTCAGCTTCGTGCAATCAAGAGCCAGGATGAAGTCTGTCGATACGGCGAAGAATATGGACTCTTGGCGAAGCCGTGAGAATCTGTCGGCGGCGAGCGAGCTAACGATTGCCATTGTTTCCAACGAGCCGGAGTTTGCGCGCTCGCTGATGGCCCGCTGGCAGTCGGAGCGGGTGATTCCGGGATTCGTGGTGCTGGCCGCCGAGCCGGCCTTCGAGCAGCTACCCGAATGTGACCTGATGGTGGTCGGGGATGTCCCGGAGGAGCGGCTTCGGCAGTTGCTTAATAAGCCGGAGTTTGCGGCGCGCCCCCTGATTTGCGTTACCGCCGACGAGTACCAGCAGGTTCGCGAAGCGTTTCCACAGTTGTTGCTGCTGCGGCGGGACGAGTTCTGGATGGACAATACGGTTCTATTCGCCAGCGAGTGCATGCGACGCCGCCATGCCCTGTTGCGGGCGCTGCGTGCCGAACAGATGTTGACCGCCAATCAGGGACACGCTACCTTGGGCAAATACGTTGTCGAGATGCGTCATAACATCAACAATGCCTTGACTTCGGTGCTGGGCAATGCCGAGTTGGTGTTGCTGAACCCCGAGTCTCTCTCCGGCGAAACCCGCGACCAAATGGAGACGATTCGCAACACCGCTTTGCGCCTGCACGAGATTATGCAGCGTTTCTGGTCGCTGGAGGCCGAGATGCAGGCCGCCGAGCGCCATTGGCCTGAGGCGGAAAAGGTTCCGCGAGTGATTGGAACGGCCGGCTTGAGATAGCGCCACGCGGCTGGGAAACTGAGTTTCCGGTTCGGTGGCAGAAGACGTTTTTGACAGAGGTAAAGGAAATCGTGCCAGTACCCAATAAGGTTTTAATCGTCGATGATTCGCCCGCGGAAGGGCGGCTGATGCAGTCGTTTCTGGAGCAGGCCGGCTACTGGGCGGTCGCGCTCGCCGATCCGGCCTTGATCGAGCAGACGCTCGACATTGAACGTCCGAGCCTGATTCTGCTCGATGTCGTCATGCCTGGACGCAACGGCTTCCAGGCCTGCCGCGAACTCAAGGCGCATCCGGATTACGCCCCGATTCCGATCGTGCTGGTGACCTCGAAGGGCACCCCGAGCGACCAGTTCTGGGGACGCGAGCAGGGCGCGCAAGGATATGTGGTGAAACCTTTTACGCGGGAGCAACTGATCGAGGAAGTGGAAAAAGTGCTGGGAAAACCGCAGTCCGCGGCGAGCGGAGCGGCGCCGCGCGTATGAAACCTGAGAACCCGAATTCGGATCAGATTCCGGTTGCCGGCGCCGAGAGCGCGCCGGTGGTCGAGGCGTTCCGCACGGAGGAGGATGCCGACCTGCTGCCGCGCAAGCAATACTGCGTCTTTCGCGCCGGGCGGGAACGCTTCTGCTTCGCCGTGCTTGACGTGGAAGAGGTTGTCGAGTGGCCGATGGTGACGGCCGTCCCGCTGGGGCCGCCGTTTCTGATGGGAATATTCAACCTGCGGGGGCTGATTATTCCGGTAATCGACATCGGTCTGACGGCATCGCGGCGGCTGGATTTTTCGCCCAAGCACGTGGTGGTCGCCTGTCTGCGCGGGCAGGATAGCGGCAGTGAATTGCGCCTCGGAGTGGCGGCCGATGAAGTCTTCGGCGCGGTGACCACGGCCGAGCCCTTGCTGCTGGAAGAGGCGCCGCGCGATGTCCCTTATTGCTGCGGCATGCTGCACGACGAGGGCCGACTGGCGCTGGCGGTGGATTTGAAGAAGCTGGTGGAGAATTTTCCGGTTCCGGTGATCTAGCCGGCTCGGCAGGATCAAGCGAACTGCCGTGGAAGGGCGCCGATCGGGCTCGCCGGGCGAGCGGCGAGCGGTGATGAGTTTTGGCGGATATCCGCCGTGAGGCGGAGCTTGGAGGTCTTATGAAGGGTCGTCTCAATTCGACCATTGGAGTGCTGGTGCTGTTGATGCTGGCCGGCACAATCGCCGCCCTGTTGCTGGGCTTTTCGGCCGGAGAGCGCTCGGGCGGCGTATCCGTCTTGGACATGGCCGGACTTCCCGCCGTGGCCGGCATGCGTTTGCTGGCAGGGCTTGGGGTGGCGCTGGCGGTGGTGATGGCGGTGTGGTTCACGGTGAGCAACAAGATTGCCGCGCCGGTGCGTGAACTCGCCGTGTTTTCCGAGAAGATTGCCGGCGGCGACTACAAGCAGCGCTTCGAAAACGTCCGCGACGATGATTTCGGGGTGATCGCCAAGAACTTGAATGTCGCCGCCGAAAACGCCGCCCGCGCCGTCTTCAACCAGCAGGCGCAGGAGAATCTGCAGCGCAGCGTCACCGAGTTTCTGACCATCGTGAGCCAGGTGGCAAAGGGCGACCTGACTTTGCGCGGCAAGGTGACCAACGACGCCCTCGGCAACATCGTTGACTCGGTCAATTACATGCTCGACAACTTCACCAAGGTGCTGGAACGGGTGCGCAAGGCTGCCGGAGACGTCAGCGGCAGCGCCAGCCAGATCCTTTTGTCGAGCGAGGAAATGGCCAGCGGCGCCACCCAGCAGGACCAGGAAATCACCAACACCTCCTCGGCGGTGGAAGAGCTCACGGTTTCGATGAAGCAGGTTTCCAACAACGCGGAAGCCAGCGCCGAGGCGGCGCGCCGCGCGCTGGACGCCGCCGAGCAGGGCAACCGCTCGGTGCGCGACACGCTGGAGGGCATGCAGCGCATTCGTGCCTCCGTGCAAGCCACCGCCAAGAAGATCAAGTCGCTGGGCGACCGCTCGCTGGAGATCAGCGAGATCGTCAACGTGATCAACGACATTACCGAGCAGACGAACCTGCTGGCGCTGAATGCCGCGATCGAGGCGGCGCGCGCCGGCGAGGCCGGGCGCGGTTTTGCCGTGGTGGCCGACGAGGTGCGCAAACTGGCCGAGCACTCGCGCACCGCGACCAAGGACATCGCCGCGCTGATCAAAGCGATCCAGGCCGAAACCAATGAAGCCGTGGTGGTCATGGAGGACGGCACGCGCGAGGTGGAAGTCGGCGCCAAGCTGGCCGACCAGGCGGGCAAAGCGCTGGATGCGATTTCCACCGTGGTGCGCCAGTCGGCCGAGCTGGTGCAGGAAATTTCGCTGGCCTCCAAGCAGCAGGTTCGAGGCACGGAAGGCGTGGCCAACGCCATGCAGATCATCTCCGGCATTACCCGCCAGACGTCGCAGGGATCGCGCCAGTCGGCGCGCACGGTCGAGCAGATGGTGAAGCTCTCCGAACAGTTGAACGAAGCCCTTTCGCAGTTCAAGGTAAACAATGCCGCCCCGGCCGCCAGGGAAGCGTCGATGACGGCAAATGCGAGGCCATAAGGCGTGAGTGTCAGCGAAGGCAAAGCCGCTTTGTACGGGTCGAGCACGCGGGAGCCGCTGTTGTCCCCGGGTGAAACCGATCCGCCGATCTCCGAGCATGAACTGTCGGAGCTTCGTCGGCTGATTGAGCGGCGCACCGGCATTGTCTTCGACGAATCGCGCAGCGCATTTTTTCTCAACCGTTTGCAGGAGCACATGCAAGCACGCCGCCTGGCCTCGGGCGCGGACCTGCTGCGCCTGGTGAGCGCGCCGGGGGTCGAATACGATTCGCTGCTGGAGCGCATGCTCACCCAGGAGACGCAATTCTTCCGCTATCCGGAAACCTTCGAGATTTTCCGGCGCAAGGTGCTTCCCGAACTGCACATGCGGAAGTTCTGGGAGAATCCGCGCATGTTGCGCCTGTGGAGCGCCGGTTGCTCCACCGGGGAGGAGCCTTACAGTCTGGCCATCAGCATCTGCGACACCCTGGAATTTTCCGACGCCTGGAATATCAATGTCCTGGCGACCGATATCAGCCGCGAGGCCCTGCGCCAAGCCGAAAGAGCCACTTACTCGCGACGTGCCATTGGTAATCTTTCGCCCCGCCAGCGGGAGGTGTACTTTGTCGGGGGAGCGGAAGAGTACACGGTAAAGCCGAGGGTCCGCAACATGGTGAGTTTCGTCCCCATGAATCTGACGGAGTCTGTCTATGTCGGGCGCTTCGATTGCATTTTCTGCATGAACGTCCTGATCTATTTCAGCGAGGCGAGGCGGGCCAGCATTATCCAGCGTTTCTTCGACTATCTGGAGCCGGGAGGCTATCTCTTCCTGGGGCATGCCGAGTCGGTTGCCGGCATGCAGATGCGGTTCAAGCAGAGCGTGGAGGGCGGCGCGCGTCTGCTGCAGAAGCCGATGAATGTTCCGCCGTTGGCGAGGGCAGCGTCGGAGGGAGCCATATGAGCGGACCCGGTCAGGAATTCGTCGAGCTCTTCCTCCAGGAAGCATCCGAGCACTTGCAGTTCCTGCGCGAATACGCAGGCGTGCTGCTCGACCCCTATCCGCTGCCGGAGGACATCGAGCGTCTCTACATCGCCGCGCATGGCCTGGCGGGAACGGCCGGGACGTACGGCTACAAGTCTTTTTCCGAGGTCACCGGCAAACTGGCGCACATCTTTCAGTACGCCATGAATTCGACCATAGGCCCGGATGCCTGCTCGCCGCTGGTCGAGTTCATCTACGAGGCGATTGCGGTTCTCGAATCCGACCTACTCATGATCAGCGCCAACCAGGTCGAAGCCGAGGACGACGTCAAGGCTTTCAAGCAGCGCTATCCGTTCGCCTTCCAGCCGTCCGCGGAAGAGCCCGAGGAGCAGGCGGTGCTGACCCGGCCGCAGCCGCCGGCTGAGCGCCACCCGCCCATCGCGCCTCCGTCGGATACGGGCGCAGCAGAGCCGCCGCCGGTTTTAGCGCAGAGTCCGTCTCCGGACACGGCGACACTTTCCGTCGAAGCACCGTCCGTAGTATCCGTCGAAGAATCACCGGCATTATCCGTCGAAGCGCCGCCAGCGGTAGAAGCTACGCCGGAAATCGTCGCTGAAAATGTCCTCGCCAAGCCGGTCGAAGCTAGCGACGAATCCGCGGGCGAGCAGCTTGCCGAACCAGGGCCGGTTCCGGCAAGCGAAGAAGAGCCTCGTCCGCTCGAACCGGTTGCCGCCGGCGAATTCGGACAAAGTGGAGCTCGAAGCGGTTGCGGCGAGCGAGCCGACGCCAGGCGATCTCCAGCCGGTTGCCGCGATCGATCAGGGCGGAATCGAGCCGATTCCGCCAAGCGAAACCGATCTTCACTTCGAGCCGATGGCGGCAATCGAGCCCGCGCCAAGCGAATTCGAGCCGGCCTACAAAGATGATTTCGAGCTGGAGCAGCAGGCTGCCCAGGCATTTGCGCCGTCGCCTCTGGAGTTGCCCGCCGATGACAAGGTTGCGGCGGAAGTGCTTGAGTTCTTTGTTCCGGAGATGGAAGAGCACCTGCAAGCGGTCACCGAGTCGCTGCTGTCGCTGGAGGCGAATCCGAACCCGACAGACATCAACAAACTGTTCCGGGCGATGCACACCATCAAGGGCTCGGCGGCGCAGGTAGGGTTTCACCGTCTCTCGGCCATCGCACATCGCGCCGAGGATCTCATCGCGCGTCTGCGCGACGGCGAACTGAAGCCGAGCGCGAACATCGTCGATCTCTGCCTGGAGTCGGTTGACCTTCTGAAGAAGCAGCTCTACCGGCAGTGGAGCGATGAACAAAGCTTCCAGGACGCCGCCCAGGCTTACTTCCAGCGTATCGATCAGCTCGAAGACGTGGAAGCCGAGATCCTGGAGCAGGAGGCCGAAGAGGTCGCGGAGAAAGCCTTAGCCGCCGAAGAGCAGACGCCGCCGGAGCCGGCAGCCGAAATCGCGCCCGAGCAAGTCGCGGAAGTGGCGGCGGACGTTTTCCGCGACGAGCGCGCGGAGATCGCCGCCCTCGCCGCTGGCCGGCGCGAGCCCGCCGGAGTGCCGCAGTCCAAGTCGGTCCGCATTGCCCTGGAGCGGCTGGACCGGATGATGAACGCGGTGGGCGAGCTGGTGACCAACCGGACCCGCATGCTGGGCCGGCTGAAAGAGCTGGAGCGGCTGGCCGACGTGCTGAATTTTTCCAAGGCGCGCATGACCGACAAGGTCGGCGAATTCCAGGAGAAATACGAATTCAGCCGCGTGACCATGGGGCCGCTCTCGGCTCCCGGACACAGCTTGCCGCGCCGCTCGCCACTGCCCGACGAGAAAGCGGACAACCTAATTCCGTATCCCTTCCGCGGGGGCTGACTCGAGCTATTCGCGCTCCTTCGATGCCGCGCTCGCCGAGTTCTCCGAGTTGGAGATGGACCGCTACGACGACTTCGGCATCCTGTCGCGCTCGCTCACCGAGATTTCGGCCGACATTACCGAGGTGCTAACCCAACTCGACGGCTTCGTGCGCCGCGTCGACGGCGACATCGATGAGTTCACAAAACTGGCGCATCGCTTGCAGGATGAGATCACGCAGTCGCGCATGGTGGCGATCGGCAACCTTTACACCCGGCTCTCGCGGGCCGTGCGCGACGCCGCCAAGGCGGCCGGCAAGCGGGTGGAACTGGCGCTGGCGGGCGCCGAGACCGAGTTGGACAACAACATCATCCAGCAGGTCGCCGATCCTCTGTTGCACCTGGTACGCAACTCCGTGGCGCACGGCATCGAGCGCGCCGAGGAGCGCTACGACGCCGGCAAGTCGGACTGCGGCAATATCGCGGTTCGCGCCTATCACCGGGGCAATCATATTTACATCGAGGTGGAAGACGACGGCCGCGGCATTGATTACGAACGAATGCGGGCGGCTGCCATCGAGCTGGAACTGATGAGCGCGGAACAGGCGAATGCACTCTCGCCGAGGGAACTGCTCGATCTGATGTTCCTGCCGGGCTTCTCCACCGCGCGGCGCAAGACGGAGCTGTCGGGGCGCGGAGTCGGGCTCGACGTGGTTCGCAATAACCTCAACGCGCTCAACGGCGAGATCGAGATTGAAACGCGCAAGGGAATCGGCACCCGCTTCACCCTCAAAGTGCCGCTCACGTTGATCATCTCGCAAGCGCTCTTTGTGGCCGTCGGCAAGCACACTTTTGCCTTCCCGCTGTCTTTTGTCGAGGAGATTCGCCGGGTACGCTCCGGCGATATCGAGGAGGTCGGCGGCAAGCTCCTGGCGAGGATTCGCGATGCGCTGACCGAGGTGGTCTACCTCCACGCGCAGCTTGGCCTCGATCCGGTGCTGCCGGTGAACGGCTGGTACCGGCTGGTGGTGGTTAACGTTGCCGGCAAACAGGTGGGCATCGTGGTCGATGAAGTCGTCGGCAAAGACGAAATCGTCATCAAGAATCTGGGCGAGTATTTGCGCAACGTAAAGCTGTTCCCGGGGGCGACGATCGCTCCCGACGGCACGCTCATTCTCCTGGTCGACATCAATCGCCTGGTGGTGGGCGAGTCCATCGAGCGCCGTCCGCTGATGACGGCGGCCAACGCCGCGCGCATCTTCCTGCCGGGAGCGGTGGCGGTGGCTGCCGGGGAAATTCCCGACGAGGCCATCGACCGGTTCGAAAAGGAAAAGCTCGTGCTGCTGGTCGATGACTCGATCAGCGTCCGCAAATTTGTCGGCCGCATGCTGGAAAAGGCCGGCTATCGGGTGCGCCTCGCCTCCGACGGGCTGGAGGCGCTGGAGTTGGTCGCGCAGGGCGGAGTTGACCTGGTGGTGACAGACCTGGAGATGCCGCGCACCAACGGTTACGAACTGATGCTTCACCTCCGGCAAAATCCGGATACGCGAAACCTCCCGGTCATGGTGGTTACCTCCCGCGCCGGCAGCAAGCACCGTGAGCGCGCCGTGCGCGAGGGCGCGAAAGCTTTCATGGTCAAGCCGGTGCAGGAAGACCAGTTGGTGGCGCAGATCAGCGGCCTGATCGGCAGTTCCGGGCAGGCGGTTTCATCCAAGCAGTTGACAGGCAGGTAGCAGCAAAACCAGAGCCGGCGTCCGGCGCGCTGGCGGATGCAGCGGCAGTTGGCAGGTAAGTCGCAGGAATGGAAGCGGGAGCGAAAATCCGGGTGTTGATCGCCGAAGACTCCGCGTTCATGCGGCGGGTGCTGAAGCTGTTGCTGACCAGCGATCCGCAGATTGACGTGGTGGGCGAAGCCCGCGATGGCGTGGAGACCCTGCTGCTGAACGATTCCCTGAATCCCGACGTCATCACCATGGACATCAACATGCCCCGGAAGAGCGGGCTGGAAGCCACCGAGGAGATCATGTCCACCAGGCCGCGGCCCATCGTGATCGTCAGTTCCGAGGCGCGCGACCGGGCCGAGCCGGCCTTGCGGGCGCTGGAACTCGGAGCCATCGATTTTGTGGCGAAGCCCGCCAATGGAATCGATCTCGGCATGGATAGCATTCGCGACGAACTGCTCCGCAAGGTCAAAATAGCAGCCAAGGTTCGGGTCGTGCGCAATGCCGCGCCTCGTCCGCCGAAGGCTGCTGGTTCCGCGCCGGCTGCAAGCGCGATTCCGTCTGCGCGCGCGGACGTCGAATCCGTGCCGGTGCCGCCGGAGCCGGCAATGGGTTGCGGACAACGCCGTCGCCAGCGGTGGCCCAAAGGTTCCCCATCGTTGTGCTGGCAGCCTCGACCGGTGGTCCGGCGGCGTTGATGAGTGTGCTTCCGCGGTTGCCGGAAAACCTTCGCGGTGCGGTCTTGCTGGTTCAGCACATGCCCGCCAGTTTTACCACGCAATTCAGCCGGCAACTGGGGGAAGTCTGCGCCCTGCGCGTCAAAGAGGCGGAGGCGGGCGAGTTGATCCGCTGCGGAACCATTTACGTTTGCCCCGGCGCCAATCACCTGCGCGTCTCGCCGTCCGGGCGCTTGCTGCTCGATAGCGGTCCGCGCATCAACGGTCACCGCCCGTGCGCCGACCTCACGTTGGAATCGGTTGCCGACTATGCGGGGGCGTTGGGCGTCGCCGTGGTGCTGACCGGCATGGGCAACGACGGCGCCAAGGGCGTGCAGGCGCTCAAGGCTGCCGGTGGCTACGTAATCGTACAGGATGAATCGAGCAGCGTCATCTTCGGCATGCCGTCGGAGGCCATTCAAACCGGTGTGGTAGACGAGGTGCAGCCGCTCGACGCCATCGCCAACGCGATTGAGCAGCGCGCCTCGCTGATGTGCGGCATGGGGGCGGTGAACTCATGAGCGTTCGCGTCAATTCGCCGCATAGCAGGCGGGGCGAGCCGGTAGTGATCTTCCGGGTTGGAAGCCAGCGATTCGTTATCGCCTCGGCCGAAGTGGAGGAGATTCGCGACCTGCATCAGGGGAGCGTGCCCAGGGTCATCGTGACCCGTGGCAATGGCGGGCAGATTCCGGTGGTTGCGGCGGACCGGATTTTCGGCGTCGAGCGCGCCCGGCTGGAGCAGTTGCTGGTGCTGAAACTTCGCCGGGTCGCGGTGGCCATTGAACGGATTGAAGCCATGGCGGAGCTGCGCGAAATCGTCGCCCTGCCGCGCGGATTCCACGGGCTGGAACGTACCTGGTATCGCGGGCTGGGGCTGGTACGGCAGCAGATTCTTCCGGTGGTGAATGCGGCGATTTTTGCCGACTGTGCGCGTGGGGTGTCTGCGGAACCGGCCATGGCAGAGCGTGCAAGGGCGAACTCAGGAATATGACGGACGCGGAAAAATTCGTGGTTTTTCCCGCCGGCGCGCTCAATTGCGCAGTGCCGGCGGCATCTGTCGCCGAACTGATTCTGCCCCAGGAAGTGTTCAGCTTCCCGCACACTTCGCGTGAAATTCTGGGGGTAATCCTGCGCCGCGGCCGGGTGGTTCCGCTGTACGATCTCGCCGGGCTGTTGAAGCTGCCGGAGTCTGCTCCGGCGCATTATCACCTGATCGCCGTTCGCCGGACGGCCGAGGCAACTGAGTTGGCGGCGATTCCGGTGAGCGGGGAATGCGACCTGATTTCCGCCGACGTGCTGCCGGCGAAGTCCGCGCTGCCGGGCGTGGTTGGCGAACTGATATGGGGCAGCAGGAGTTACGAGTTGTTGGACCTGGACAAACTGATTGCGGCAGGGAGCACACAATGAGCGCCCCGGCCCAACCCGCTGCCCGCCCGGCGGCCAGAATCCTGGTCATCGACAGCAATGTATTTTTCGCCCGGCGTCTGGTGGACGCGCTCCGGAACGAGCAGTTCGAAGTGGTCCATGCCACCCAGGCGCCTTACGCCCTCACCATGCTGGAATGGTCGCCTCCAGCGGTGATCCTTTGCTCCACGAGCCTGCGCGGAATCGGCGCCTACGACCTGCCCAAGCTGGTGCACGCCGACAAAGCAACGGCGCACATTCCCATTCTCGCCATGGGCGAGGGTGATCGTCAGGCGCTGATGGAGGCGTTCCGCGCCGGTTGCGACGACTACGTGGACCGCCGGGTCGGCCCCGAAAATGTTGCCGCCCACGTGCGTGCCTTTCTGCGCAGCCGCGAAGAAGGTTTTCAGCCGACGCAGATGCTTCGCACTTCGGAGACCGCGCTCGAGGGCAACCTCTCCCATATGGATCTGCCGGGGATCATCCAGATGCTCGGGCATTCGCGGCAGACGGGAGTGCTCTATGTCAATGCCGGCGCGGTTGACGGCATTATTTTCCTGCTGGGCGGCGACGTCATTCACGCCGAGGCAGGCGAGAGCGTCGGCGACGAGGCGGTCGTCAATATCGTCAAGGCCTGCAACGGAGTTGACCAGGGCGTTTACAAGTTCGTTCCCGGAAGCACCGCGTCCACCCGCACGATTTTGCGTTCGGTGACCGAGTTAATGCTGGAGGCGCTGCGCGAAATCGACGAAGAGCGCGAGCAACAGCAAGAAGGAGGCATTCTCCTATGAGTGCCAATCCGGTAGTTTATTTCATCGATGACAGCGCGACCATGCGCGAGGTGATCAAGATTGCCTTTCGCCGCGAAAATATCAACGTCATCGCTTGTCACGATGCCGGCAGCGCCATCGGGCTGATGGACGAGACCGCGCCCGACGTCGTCATCTCCGACGTGATCATGCCGGAAAAAGACGGCTACGAGGTCTGCCAGTACATCAAGCAGCATCCCACGATGGGCCAGACGCCGGTCATTCTCATGTCCGGCGTCGTCAACCGTTCGGTCGCGGAAAAAGCGTTTGCCGTCAAAGCCGATGAACTGATCCGCAAGCCCTTCCAACCACAAGACTTGATCGGCCGGGTCCGGCATTTGCTGTACGGCAGGCCTTCCCCGGTGCAGGAATCTTCCCAGGCCCGCCCGATAGCTGCGCAAACGGCTGCGGCGGCCTTGAGCACTATCTTCCAGACGCCGATGGTCGGTCGCCCATTGGCAAGGCCCGCGCTCGCCGTCATTTCGGGCAAAAGCGCACAGGCGCGCAGTGCGCCGACAACTATGACTGCAACCACGGATCAGTCCGCTTTGCCCGCTGCGGGAGCCACGGGTACGGCCAAGCCGCGCGTGCCGCGTCCGCCATTGCCGCCGATGGATGCCGCCAAGCTGCGCGTTGAAATCATGCGGCTGCAGAGCCAGATCAAGAAACTCGAAGCCGAACTGTGCGCCGAACGCGAGTACTCCCGCGCCCTGGAAGAACACGTCAAGACCCTGCAAGAAGCGGAGTAGCAAGGCAGGTCGCCCTGGCGCGACTCCGGTTGCAGTGAACATCAAGCCGCGCCATGCCAACCGCAATCGCTCAGGAGCCGAAGTCCAATCCCTCGGCTTGGCCGGCGACTAGGGCGGTTCCAGCGAAGGCACCCGGCAAAAATTCAGACTGTGATGGCGGACGAAGCTCGAGCCCGCTTTTGTTTCTGCCGCCGAGACTCCGCGACCCTACCTTACGTAAAGATAAATTCCTTGGTTTTCAATTCGCGGACCTGGTCGCGGAGCTTGGCGGCCAGTTCGAATTCGAAGCGCTTGGCGGCCTCGCGCATGTCGTTTTCCAGCTTAGAGATAAAAGCGTTAAGTTCATCCTGTGATTTAAGTTCCGGCAGGCCTTCCACCGATTGAGTTATGTCGGCGTAGTCGGCCTCGACAATCTGTGCCAGCGCCATGTCGACCGGGCGCACGATACTCTGCGGCGTAATCCCGTTTTCATCGTTGTAGGCCCGCTGAATTGCCCGGCGGCGCTCGGTTTCGCCGATGGCCTTGCGCATGGAATCCGTCATGCGATCGGCGTAGAGGACAGCCCGTCCCTCTACGTTGCGCGCGCAGCGCCCGATGGTCTGAATCAGCGAGCCCGCCGAACGGAGAAATCCCTCCTTGTCGGCATCGAGGATGGCGACCAGCGAAACCTCCGGCAAATCAAGACCTTCGCGCAATAAGTTAATCCCAATCAGCACGTCGAACTCGCCCTTGCGCAGATCGCGCAGAATATTAATGCGCTCCAGGGTTTCGATCTCCGAGTGCAGGTAGCGGCAGCGCACCCCAACCTCGCTGTAGTATTCGGCGAGGTCCTCGGCCATGCGCTTGGTCAAGGTTGTCACCAGCACCCTCTGACCCTTGTTCACCCGCTCGCGGATCTCGTGCAGAAGGTCGTCGATCTGCCCCTTGACCGGACGAACCTCGACCTCGGGATCGACTAGGCCGGTCGGGCGAATGATCTGCTCGACGACCACGCCGGCCGATTTGGTCAACTCATAAGGCCCGGGCGTTGCAGAAACATAGATGGCCTGGTTCACGCGATTCTCGAACTCTTCAAAAGTCAGCGGACGATTGTCCAGCGCGCTCGGCAGGCGAAATCCATACTCGATCAGCGTCTGTTTGCGCGAGCGGTCGCCGTGCCACATGCCATGCAGTTGGGGCACGGTCTGGTGCGACTCGTCGATAAACACCAGGAAGTCGCGGGGAACGTAGTCGAGCAGGGTGGGCGGCGGCTCGCCGGGCAGACGGCCGGTAAAGTGGCGCGAGTAATTCTCGATGCCGTGGCAGTAGCCCATCTCCTTGATCATCTCCAGGTCGAAGCGGGTGCGCTGGTGGACGCGCTGCGCTTCGACGATGCGGCCCTGCTTTTCCAGTTCAGCCTCCCACCAGGCAAGCTCTTGCAGGATGGACTCGACGGCGGCGCTCTTCGTCTCCGGCTTCATCACGTAGTGGGTCTTGGGATAGATGGGCAGGCGAGCGTACTTCTGCTTGACGGTGCCGAAGAGCGGATCAATGTGAGACAGCGATTCGATCTCGTCTCCCCACAGCTCTATGCGGTAGGCGTTGTCGTCGTAGGTGGGGAAGACTTCGATGACGTCGCCGCGCACCCGGAAAGTGCCGCGGCGGAAGTCGGCGTCGGTGCGCTCGTAGAGGATCTCTACGAGCTTGCTGGTGATGTCCTGCCGGCGGATTTTCTGGCCGCGCTCGAGGAAGAGCAGCATGCCGTAATAAGCCTCCGGCGACCCCAGGCCGTAAATGCAGCTCACCGAGGCGACAATGATGCAGTCGCGGCGCTCGAACAGAGACTTGGTGGCCGAGAGCCGCAGCTTGTCGAGCTCGTCGTTGACGGTTGCCTCCTTCTCGATGTAAACGTCGCCGGCCGGAATGTAAGCCTCAGGCTGGTAGTAGTCGTAATAAGAGACGAAGTACTCGACCGCATTGTGCGGAAAGAAGCTCTTGAACTCGTGATAAAGCTGCGCCGCCAGAGTCTTGTTGTGCGCCAGAATGAGCGCCGGACGGTTGACCTCGGCGATGATCTTGGCCATGGTAAAGGTCTTGCCGGAGCCGGTGACGCCCAGCAGCACCTGGTGCTTCTCGCCCTCGAAGAGGCCGCGCGAGAGCTGCTCAATTGCCGTAATTTGATCGCCTTGCGGCTGATACTTCGACTCCAGCTTGAACTGCATAGCGCGACTCCCCGCCCACAGAAACGAATCCAAGCGAATGGGTAACCTTTGATTATAGACGGTGGAAAGGATAGAAAGTAAAACTGGGAAGCGCAGAAATGCACCTGATTCAGTGTCACGTGCGAACTTGAAGCTCAGTTTGGAATGAATTCAGTAGCGCGTCTATCGCAGCTTTCTTCGAAAGATGCAGGTGGGCGTCAGCGATTTTGGTTGTTTCCCAGAGGCTTTGAAATCCGACTGCGAGCGATTCCGCACAGACCCTCACTGACTCAGCTGAATGCGTTAGTCGATCCCCAGACCTGGAAATTGCATCTCCGAATCCACCCGGTCCCCAATGTTCCCAGTCGGACATTGAGGCATAGACCATCCTATATTGCTCTTCTAACCGAATCTCAACGGCCATTTGGGAAAGCCTCTTCTCACCGTGCCAATATTTGCAGTACGGGTCTGGGCCCGTAGCCTTCCTTCGGAAGATCCCGTCAAATTCGGCAATACCGTTTTGGATTCTTGCTCGATGGACTTCGCTGACCTCACAACCACCGGCTAGTTCAAGCTGTAATCGTCGCCAGTCCTGCACCAACGCGAATGCTCGCCATTGGCGACCCCTCGAAGAAGGATTTTGGCTCGCCCAATACAACTGTACAAGACCGTCGAACATAGTGCGTGCTATCAGGCTGGTATCGATTCGTGGAACCAAGAGGAGGAGCGACTCTGAATGTGTTATCTGCTTGTTTAGGAAGTTCACTACCATGAACCCAAAATCATCGCTCTCGAGAACTACGACGTTGGCCGTGCAGCCTTTTGCCATCTCCAGCAATGTAGCCAGCTGCCGCGTCAAGATCGGCAAATCCCGCACGGCATCACGTGTTGGTTCCATGTGTTTTCTTTTCCCGGTATTGAGATTAACAGGCGGGCGCCATTTTTGGGCAGAGTCAACACGAGCCCGCGCAGCGGGCAGAAGATGGTAGCCCCAGGCGTGAGCCTGGGGTAAGGTTAGGGGTTGAGCAATAGCCCCGGAGGGGCGTAAGAATGGCGCACACCTTCACCAGTCTCCTCGTGCACGTCATCTTTTCCACCCGCGACCGTGCGCCGCTAATCGCCGACGTCATTCGGGCCGATCTGCACGCCTATCTCGGCGGAATTTTGCGTGAACTGCGCGCGACGCCTGTTGTTATTGGCGGTACAGCGGATCACGTCCATGTACTAATGCAGACGCCAGCGGATCTCGCCGTTGCGGATTGCCTGCGCGTGGTGAAGGCGAATTCATCCCGATGGGTGAAAGAGAAATGGCCGGAGCGGCGCGCGTTCGGGTGGCAGGGCGGCTACGGCGCGTTCAGCGTGAGCGAATCCAGCCGGGCGAAGGTGATTTGCTACATTCAAGGCCAGGCAGGGCATCATCTGAAGATTTCATTTCAGGACGAGTTCCTCGGGCTGTTGCGAAGACACGGGGTTGAGTTCGACGAACGATATGTATGGGGGTGATTCTTGCGCCCGCTTTGCGGGCTGGGAATTGCGTGCACGCCCATTCCCCAGGCTTGCGCCTGGCGCTATCGTCTGCCGCCCGCTACGCGGGCTGGGAATTGCGCGTACGCGGTTCCCCAGGCTTGCGCCTGGGGCTACCGTCTGCCGCCCGCTTTGCGGGCTGGGAATTGCATGCACGCCGTTCCCCAGGCTTGCGCCTGGCGCTATCGTCTGCCGCCCGCTACGCGGGCTGGAGCTACACAGTTCCACGCGATTGCCTGTTCGCCCCAGGCTTACGGTTTAGATTAGAGGCTGGCGGCCGCTACGCGGCTGGCGGCGGTGTCTGACCACGATTTTCTTGATCGGCAGCCTGAAGATTGTCCATGACTCAGGCGGGCAGCCTCAGTGCTTCTTGTATCCGGTCAGGCCGGCGTCGAAGGAGCGGCGGTCGAGGCGCGGCAGGTTTTGCGCCAGGCGGGCGGGGAACAGCGGTAGGTGCGAAACCGTGACCAGGTGTTCGGCGATGGCCCAGACCGACTTTTCCGAGGTCATCCAATCCAGGTGGTCGAAGCGCCCGAGATTCAGCGGACGCGAGTAGCCGCGCAGGGTGCGCTCGCCGCGCAGGTTATAGTAGCTCTCGAAGTAGCTGAGCGCCAGCTCGCGCAGGCTGCGGTAGATGGGCGCGCGAAAGCGCAGGCCGGCGAAGTTGGACTTGCCGATCGCTCCCCAATGGCTGCGCTCGCGGAAGACGGCGATGACGTGATCGTCGTCGTGCACCGCCTCAAGGTCGACGACCAGCGGCGGATAGCCGTTCACGCGCAGGGCGGCGGCGGCCAGCAGCGCGCCTTCATAGCAATGGGCGGCGCCTTCGCGCAGCGAGCGGCGCGGCGACCAGGCAGTGTCGGCCACGTGGTAGGGCAGGCTGTCGAGGAACTTCTGGATTCCGGCGGGAGTCTTCAGCCCGCGCAGGCGGCGCAATTCCAGGGGAGTGAAACCGTTGAGATGGGCGTTGGTGGGCAAGGATCGGGCCTCGGAGCGACTATAAAGGAGATCGCGAGTTCGCGCCAGAAGAGGTGCGGCGTGCGGGAAACTACCTCACATTAGCTCCGCCTAGGGCTCCGCAAATGTGGGGCACCCGGCTGCGAAAATTACGCTACGCCCAACAACAAAACAAAAGCCCCACTCAAGCTTCGCTTGAATGGGGCACCCAAAGCTTTTCCGTAACCTTACGCCTTGGCGGCTTCGGCCGGCTGTTCTGTCTCCCACTGGCCGGTGCTCAGGTAGTCGTGGATCGATTTGGCGGCCTGGCGTCCGGCACCCATGGCCAGGATGACCGTAGCGCCACCGGTCACGATGTCGCCGCCGGCGAAGACGCCCTGCTTCGAGGTTCGGGTGGTGACCGGGTCGGTGACGATGTAGCGCCACTTATTGGTCTTCAGGTCCGGCGTGGTCGACTGGATCAGCGGATTCGCGGTCGTTCCCACGGCGATAATCGCCAGCGAGATGGGAGTCGTGAACTCGGAGCCGGGAATCGGCACCGGACGGCGGCGTCCGGAAGCGTCCGGCTCGCCCAGTTCCATGCGGATGCACTTCATGGCCGTCAGCCAGCCCTTGTCGTCGCCGATGAGTTCGACGGGGTTCACCAGGAACTGGAAGTTGATGCCCTCTTCTTGGGCGTGATGAATCTCCTCGATGCGGGCGGGCATTTCTTTTTCCGTGCGGCGATAAAAGATGGAAGCTGAGCGCGCGCCCAGACGGAGCGAGGTGCGCACGGCGTCAAGCGCGGTGTTGCCGCCGCCGACCACCACCACGTCTTTGTCGCGGCAGTCGTAAACGGGCTCGTCGAACTCGGGGAATTTGTAGGCGCGCATAAGGTTCACGCGGGTCAAAAACTCATTGGCCGAATAAACCCCGTTCAAATGCTCGCCGGGGACGTTGAGGAACTGCGGCAGTCCGGCGCCGGTGCAAATGAAGACGGCGTCGTAACCTTCGTCCTTCATCAGCTCGTCGATGGTGACGGTCTTGCCGACGACCACGTTGGTCTCGAATTCCACTCCCATGCGGCGCAGGTTGTCCACCTCCTGGCGCACGATGGTCTTGGGCAGGCGGAACTCGGGGATGCCGTAAACCAGCACCCCGCCGATCTCGTGCAGCGCCTCGAAGACGCGTACGCGATGACCCTTCTGGATGAGGTCTCCGGCGCAGCTCAGGCCAGCCGGGCCGCTGCCGACGATGGCGACTTTCTTGCCGGTAGGCGGAGCGATGGGAGGAATTCCGAGTTGGCCGGTTTCCTGCTCGTAGTCGGCGACGAAGCGCTCGAGGTAGCCAATCGCCAGCGGCGCGCCCTTGTTGCCCAGCAGGCAGCCGCCTTCACATTGGTCCTCTTGCGGGCAGACACGCCCGGTGATGGCGGGTAGGGCATTGTCCTCCCGGATTTTGGCCGCCGCGCCGAGGTAGTCTCCCTCAAGAATGAGGTCGAGGAACTCCCTCACCTTGACGCCGACCGGGCATGTGGTCACGCATTTGGGGTCTTTGCACTCGATGCAGCGCATCGACTCCTGTTGGGCGCACGCCACCGGCAGGCCCTGGTTAACTTCCAGGAAGTTGTGGCCGCGCTGGGCCGCATCCTGCTCGGGCATCTTGGCGCGCTGGATCTTCATGCGATCGCGGGCGGGAACACGTTTAGCCACGGGCCACCTCCGCGCGCGTTTGTTCTTCCAGCTCGCGCAGTTTGCAGGATTCGCGAACCCGCTGCAGTTCGGCTTGCGGGTTGGCCAGGAACTCGTTGAGCGATTGCTGCTCTTTTTCGCGGTACATATTATTGCGCTGCATGAGAACTTCGAAATTGACTTTCTGGGCGTCGAACTCGGGGCCGTCGACGCAGGCGAACTCGCTGCGCGAATTGATCAGCACGCGGCATCCGCCGCACATGCCGGTTCCATCCACCATGATCGAGTTCAGGCTGACCACGGTCTTAATGCCCTTCGCGCGGGTGACCTGAGCGACGGCGCGCATCATGGGAACCGGGCCGATGGCGAGGACGTAATTGATCTCGCGTCCGCTGTCGATCAGCTCCTGGAGTTTCTTGGTCACCAAGCCCTGCTCGCCATAGCTGCCGTCGTCGGTCATGACGTAGGTTTCATCGCTGACCGCGCGCAGCTCGTTTTCGAGGATGAGCAGGTCTTTGGTGCGCGAGCCGGTAATGCCGATCACGTGGTTGCCCGCTTGCTTCAGCGCCCGCGCCGCCGGCAACGCGATGGCCGTGCCGACGCTGCCGCCGACGACCACGACGGTGCCGTACTTCTCGATCTCGGTCGGCTTGCCCAGCGGGCCGACAACGTCGAGAATGGCATCGCCCGCTTCGAGCGAGTTCATCAGGTAGGTCGTCTTGCCGATCGACTGGACAACCAGGGTGATGGTGCCTTTTTCCAGGTCGGCGCCTTCGATGGTGAGGGGAATGCGCTCGCCGTTTTCGTGGAGACGCACGATGACAAACTGTCCCGGACGCTGCTTTTTGGCAATTCGGGGCGCTTCAATCTCAAGCTGCCTGATGTTGCGGCCGAGAACTTTTGCTTGCACGATTCGGTACATAAAATCCTGTTAGTTCAAGAGAATAAATGCCTGTCCGCTCAGTAATAATGAAGGAGCCCGCCGCTTAGCTAACGTACTATTTTCCGTTGCAGTAAGCCGGAACCAGTGTGAGGCAAATCACACCGATCTGTGACGGATTGCTCGGACCCGGCGCACATCTCGCCCGCGTTCATCCGGCGAACCCTTGTCCGGGCGGAATTTCCAGCGACTTGCGTTGCGAGCCGTAGCCGAGCGCCTCGATCAATTCGTTGGGCGAGTCGATCAGCACATCGGGAACGGGAGACTTCAGCGAATCCGGCGAAAATCCGTAGGACACGCCGATGGCCCACATGCCGCTGTTGCGCGCGGTGAGCACATCGTTATGCGAATCGCCGATCATTACCGCCTCGGCGGGCTCGGTCGAGGTTTCGCCGAGCAGCGTCAAGGCCCCGAGCGGGTCCGGCTTCTTGGTCTGAAAGCTGTTGCCGCCGTAAATCTTGATAAACAAATCCTCCATGCCCAAACCGTTGATAATGCGCCGCGAAGGGTTGACCGGCTTGTTGGAAAGCACCGCCATGGCCACTTTGCCCTCGGTGAGGCGGCGGATCGCGCGTAGCGCCTCGATCATTCCCCCGTAGGCGCGGGTGTTGTCGAGGATGTGTTCGCGATAGTGCTTGATGAAAATATCGTAGGCTTCGCGGACGAAGTTCTCGTCCTGCGGGTCGCCCAGGGCGCGACGCACCAGCATATTGGCGCCATCGCCGATGTAGGTGGCGATGAGGTTGACGGGAAGCTCCTGGCGGTGGTAGCTGCGAAGCATGGCGTTGACGGCGTTCGCCAGGTCAACCTGGCTGTCCACCAGGGTTCCGTCGAGGTCGAAGACGAGCAGTTTGATATTTTCGGTGGGAATCGCTTTGTGCTTGCGGATCATCCATTTAAGTATATGACGAGCGGTGGCGACGCCGTGCGGCCTGGTAGTTCGGGAACGTGCATACGGGTACGTCTTTTTGTCCGAGAATGAGGCATGTCCGGCAACGGCAAGGCCGTAGCTCAGGAACAAGAGCAGTTACGGAGACGGAGGGCGGCGCCGACGAGAATACATTTGCTGCCGGAGCGAGATGCCGGTGCATCAAAAGACTTTAGAAGTCGTCCCGGGGTGCGCCTTGCCGGGGTCTCCGGGTGAGTTTGCTGGACCTTCGCTTTACCGAGGGAGCTGAATGGCGACGATCAAGGCTGAACTAAGAACCACACCGGCCTACGAAGGTTTAACCGAGAACCAACTGATCGACATTTACCGGCTGATGTACCTCTCGCGCCGGATCGATGATCGCGAGATCCTGCTCAAGCGCCAGCAAAAGATTTTCTTCCAGATTTCGGGAGCCGGCCACGAGGCGTTGCTGGTGGCGGCCGGATTGGCCCTCAAGCCGGGTTATGACTGGTTCTATCCCTACTATCGCGACCGCGCGCTCTGCCTGACCCTGGGAATGACGCCTCGGGACCAGCTTCTGGGTGCCGTGGGAGCAGCCGCCGATCCCAGCTCCGGCGGACGCCAGATGCCTTCGCACTGGAGCAGCGCACGGCTCAACATCGTTACCCAATCATCGCCGACGGGAACGCAGTTTTTGCAGGCGGTCGGCTGCGCCGATGCCGGGAGGTACTTCAACCAGCACCCGGAAGCGGCGGCAAAAGCCGCAGGCGACTATCGCGAGTTTAAGCAAGTGGTGCATCACGCGGACGAGGTGGTGTACGTCTCCAGCGGCGAGGGCACGACCTCGGAGGGCGAGTTCTGGGAGGCCATGAACCTGGCTTCCAACCAGCGGCTGCCCGTACTTTTCATGATCGAGGACAACGAGTACGCGATTTCCGTACCCGTGGAAGTGCAGACCGCCGGCGGCAGCATCAGCCGGCTGGTGGCGAGTTTCCCCAATTTCCATTTAGAGGAGTGCGACGGCTGCGATCCCCTGGCGAGCTATAGGGCGGTGAGGCGCGCGGTTGAGCACATTCGCTCCGGCCAGGGTCCCGCGTTCGTGCACGGGCACGTCATCCGTCCGTACTCGCATTCGCTTTCCGACGATGAGAAGCTGTACCGCCCTGAAGCAGAGCGCCGCACCCACGCCGAACGCGATCCAATCACCCGCTTCCAGCTTTTTCTGATCCGCGAGGGCATACTCGACGAACATTCGCTGGGCGAGCTGGAAAAGGGCGTCGAAGAGGAAATTCAGCAAGCCTCCGACGAGGCGTTGAGCGCTCCGCCTCCGGCTATCGACAGCTACACCCAACATGTGTACTCTGCGATCCTCGATCCCACGTCCGCCGCTTTCGAGACCAAGCCGAGCTACGAGCGCCCGGCAGAAGGACAGTTGCAGGTCGCCAACGAAAAAACCATGGCCGATCTCATCAACGCCTGCCTGCGTGATGAGATGGAACGCGATCCGCGCATCATCGTTTTTGGCGAAGATATCGCCGACTGCTCGCGCTGCCGCTACCTGGAAGAGAGGCTGGTCAAGGGCAAGGGAGGCGTCTTCAAATTAACCTCGGGCCTGCAATGGCGTTATGGCGCCGAGCGCGTCTTCAACGTTCCGCTGGCGGAGGCGAGCATAGTGGGGCGCGCCACGGGCATGGCAACGCGAGGGCTGAAGCCGATAGTCGAGATTCAGTTCTTTGACTATATCTGGCCGGCCATGCAGCAGTTGCGCAACGAAATGCCGCTGATTCGCTGGCGCTCGAACGGCGCGTTTTCGTGTCCGGCGGTGGTGCGGGTGGCGATCGGCGGATACCTGACCGGCGGCTCGATCTACCATTCGCAAAGCGGGGAGAGCATTTTTACCCATACGCCCGGCATGCGCGTGGTGTTTCCTTCGAATGCGCTGGACGCCGCCGGACTGCTGCGTACGGCGATCCGCTGCGACGACCCTGTGCTGTTTCTCGAACACAAACGCTTGTACCGGGAAACCTTCGGACGCGCCGCCTATCCAGGTCCGGACTACATGATCCCCTTCGGCAAGGCGAGGATCGCGAGAGCAGGGACGGACCTGACGGTAATCACCTACGGAGCGACTCTGCCGCGCGCCTTGCAGGCGGCGCAGGAGTTGGAGCGCGACGAGGGAGTGAAAGCCGAAGTGATCGACCTGCGCACTTTGAGCCCTTACGACTGGGACGCAATTGCCACCTCGGTGAGCAAGACCAGCCGCGTGCTGGTGGTTCACGAGGACATGTTGAGCTGGGGCTACGGAGCGGAGATTGCCGCGCGCATTGCCGATGAACTGTTCGACCAGCTCGACGCGCCGCTGCGGCGGGTGGCGGCGAAAGATACCTTTGTGGCCTATCAGCCGTTGCTGGAAGACGCGATCCTGCCGCAGGCGCAGGACATCCTCAAGGGCATGCGCGAGCTTGTGCGGTACTGAGGATAGATTCCGCCAACAACCTTACCCTCGCCGCAAACAGACCTGGGGATAGCCACCCGTGCCCGGAACGGTCCCACACTGCTCCCAAGCGGGCGGAACGGCACACTGAATACTGTATTGAGTGGTAGCCGGAAATCTTCGCGATGCTGACGTCCGTGGCGAGCGCGACGTAAACCACTAAGACGAAATGCGATAGAATGGCGCTTCTTTAAGCCGGGGTGTCGGGATATACTTCGGACATACAGGCAGGGCGTTAGCAATTTTGCTTTCCGAAAAGTGCGTCGAAAGCCTTGGTGTGCCTAAGCGAAGAAAGGTTGAGAGACCATGATACTTTCTCCTGAACAACAAGAAATACAGCGCGTGGCGCGGGAGTTTACCCAGCAACATATCACCCCCGTTGCCGGCGAATACGACCGTAGCGGCGAGTTTCCGGCATTCATTATCGAGGAAGCCAAAAAGGCCGACCTCCTCGCCATGGGCATTCCGAAAGAGTTTGGCGGACGGGGTCTGGATGCCCTCACCCAAGGCGTGATCATGGAAGAGCTGGGTTATGGTTGTGCCGGCTTTGCCACCATACTCGGCGTCAATGGCCTCGGTTATTACCCTCCCTTGCTTGTGGGCACGGAAGCACAGAAGAAGGCTTATTTCGCTCCGATCGTGGAAGGCGGGTTGGCCGCCTTCGCCCTGACCGAACCGGGTGCGGGCTCGGACGTGAGCGCCGGCAAAAGCACGGCGAAAAAAGACGGCGACGACTACATCGTGAATGGGAACAAGTGCTTCATTACCAGCGGCGCCTACGCCAGAATGTTCACCATCTTCGCCCTCACCGACCCCAGCAAAGGCCTCAAGGGATTGAGCGCGTTCATGGTGAAGGGCGGCACGCCGGGTCTGATCGTCACCAAGCATGAGAACAAGCTGGGCATTCGCGCTTCGAACACGGTCGAGCTGCTGTTCCAGGACTTGCGCATTCCCGCCAGTCAGCTTCTGGGCAAGGAAGGCGACGGCATGAAGATCGCGATGGCTTCGCTCGACATGGCGCGTCCGATGGTGGGCGCGCAGAGTGTCGGAATCGCCCGGCGGGCGCTCGACGAGTGCTTGAAGTATTTCGCCGCCAAGTATCCTGACCCCAGAAAGCTGGGTCAGGCGGCGCAGTTCAAGCTGGCCGACATGCGAATCCAGATCGAAGCGGCAAGGCAGACGGTCGCCCATGCGCTGGCGGTGAAGGACGCCGGACTCCCGTTCACGATGGATGCGGCCATTGCCAAGACGATGGGCAGCGACACCGCGATGCGGGTCAACGACCGATGCTCTGGCGCTGCTCGGCGCGTATGGTTATTCGCACGACTGCGTGGTGGAGAAGCTGGTGCGCGACGCCAAGATTCAACAGCTCTACGAAGGCACGAATCAGGTCCAGCGACTCGTCATTGCAGGCCATCTGATGGCCGGCATTCTACCCAAGGTTACGACGGCGAAGGCAGGGAGGTGAAGAGATGAGCTATCCATTGACCGAAGACCAACAACTGATTCAGAAGAACGCACGCGATTTTGCCAAGCAATATCTTGAACCTCTGGCGGTTCAACTGGACAAGACCGCAGAGTATCCGGCCGACGTAGTCAAGACCATGGCGGAACATGATTTTCTCGGCTGGTTCCTGCCCGCTGAATTCGGTGGGGCGGAGGTTGGCTACCTGAGTTACATCCTCGGGGTGGAAGCGTTGTCGCGGGCGAGTGCGGCGGTAGCCTCGATCGTGGTGAATCATGCCTCGGCGGCCTATGCGATCAATCGTTGGGGCACGCCGGAGCAGAAGAAAAAGTATCTGCCGGCATTAGCCAAGGGCGAGAAGCTCGGCGCCGTGGCGATGACCGAGCCCGGTCCAAGCGTGGGTGAAGGTCCGGAGGCCGTGATGGCCACCCAGCAGGGAAGCGATTACCGGCTGAAGGGGCGCAAGTCCTATATAGCGAACGCGGGCGTTGCCGGAGTTTACGTGGTCTTTGGCTGCACCGATCCGGCGGTGGGCGCCAAGAGCCTGACCGCGTTTCTGGTGGACGGCAAAGCGGCGGGCCTGGAAGTGGGCGCGAAGAAGAGCACGATGGGTCTGCGCGCGCGTCCGACCGCTGACGTGGTGTTGAACGAGGTCGCCGCGGAAGTTCTGGGAACGGTCAACGGCGGTTCGCCGATCGCTGCGGAACTGCTTGCCGCGGCAGCCATTGCGGAGGCGGCGCAGACCGTTGGCGCAGTGGCGGCGGCGTTGGAGCACGCCGCCCGGTACGCCCAGCAGCGGGTGCAGTTCGGGCGTCCCATCGGCGCGTTCCAGGCCATTCAGGAGATTCTGGCCGAGGTGGCCGCCAACTGCCACGTTGAACGTCTGGCGGTTTACGACGCCGCCACGCTGGTCGAGCAGGGCAAGCCGTTCGCGGTCGAGGCGGCGATGGTAAAGCTGTTTGCCCAGAAGCTGGGAATGAAGTCGTTGCTCGAGACCGTGCAAGTCGAGGGCGGCTATGGTTACAGCGAAGAAATGCTGATGGCGAAGCTGTTCCGCGATGTTTCCGGGACGACGATTCTGGAAAGTCCGGCGGATTTCCCCGAGAAGGTGATTGCCGCCAGCATCGCCTGAAACAGTAGACCCATGGAGAGGCGATCATGTTAATGAATGGGAATCAGTACAAAGAGTCCTTAAGGAAAATGCGCCCCAACATTTACAAGTGGGGCAAGCTGATTGAGGACGTCACCGCCGATCCCGCGACCAGGCTGCATGTGGAGTCGGTTGCCCGCTCGTATGACGCTGCCTTCGATCCGGAGAAAGCTCCGATCTTTACCGCCAAGTCTCATTTGACCGGAGAAACCGCGCACCGCTGGAACACCTTTATGGGTAGTCCCGAGGCCGTGCTGGGCAACTCCAAGATGAAGCGGGAACAGTTTCACCAGTCAGGCACCTGCCAGGGAGCCACCTGCGCCGGCTGGACGGGAATCAACACGCTTTGGGCGGTGACCTTCGAGATGGACCAGGAACTGGGCACTGGCTATCACCAGCGTCTGGAGAAATACTTCCGCTTGGTGGAAGACCATGCCTTTTCCCTGGCAGGCGCGATTACCGACGCCAAGGGCAACCGGGCGCTGAAACCCTTGATGCAAAAGGATCTGGACACGAACCTGCATGTCAAAGAGGTGCGTGCGGACGGCATCGTGATTCGTGGCTACAAGGCGCAGATCTGCGGGGTTGCGGCATGCCATGAAATCGTCGTCCTTCCCGGCAGCGGTTATGGGGAATCCGAGAAGGACTTCTCGGTCGCCGTCGCGGTGCCGCGCGACGCGAAGGGCTTGACCATCGTTGAGACGCGCCGCCCGAGCGACGCCCGCGACGAGGAAGACGGTTGGGACGCGCCGAAGACGGGCAACATCACCCAGGCTTTCCTGATCTTCGATGACGTATTCGTGCCCAACGAGCGCGTCTTCATGTGCGGGGAATTTAAGTATAGCGGCAAGATTATCAGCTACTTTACGGCCATCTACCGGGCGGCAATCGGCGCCTGTGTCGCCGGTCAGGGTGACATCATGATCGGCGCCGCCATTAATATGGCCAGGGCAAACGGTCTTTCGCAGAAGCCGTTTCAGGATAAGCTCACGCAAATGGCCGTCAACAACGAGATCACTTACGCCACCGGCCTGGGCGCCATGCTGGTGGGCAAATGTCATCCCTCGGGGCTGTGGATTCCCGATTCGCTGCTGGCGCACGTCAACAAAACCCAGGTTGCGAAACTGCCTTACGAAACCAAGGTGCTGGCGCAGGACATCAGCGGCGGCATTGCCGAGACCGGCTGCTTCCCGTCGTATAAGGACTTTCAGTCCGAGTTGTACGGCGAGCATCTCAAGCGGGCGCTTAGCGCCGGCGTTGACGGCGAAACCCGGGCCAGGGCGGCACGCCTGGTCGAGTGGCTGACGGTTGGCGGCGGCATTCCCGGTTGCATGCACGGCGGCGGCTCCCCGGATGGCGCAAGGATGGTCGTCAAGATCATGGAGCCTTGGGAGAAGTATGCCGCGGAAGCGAAGCGGATTGCCGGCATCACCGCCGATTTGTCCGAACCGCCGGCTCCGGCGAAGAAGTAGCAGCGGCGCTCGCCGGGGAACAGTGGATCGAAAACTTGGGCTCACGCGAAAGGCAGGCTGTAAGCAGTCCGAGAACTGAAACCAGAGCAAGGCACAGTTCCACGCGAACCTGGCCTTGCTCTTTCTTATCGAGCGACTTCGGCTTCGATTTATGTCTAGCCCACCTCCAGGAAAGTCATCGCGGGAATGGTTGACAATTGTGCGGACCCGGACGGACACTCTCAAACGAACCGGCCAAGCAAATAAATTTGCGCGCATCCCTGTGCGGATGATAAGGAAACAGAATGGAAAGCAATGCTTTGACAACTTCATCGCGCGAGCTGTGTTCGGCGCTGCTCAGTCTGGTAGGCGAGAAGGGCTGCCTGTTTGACCCGCAGGAGACCGCCGCCTACTGCGAGGACTGGCGCCAACTCTACAAGGGAAAGACGCCGGCGGTGGTGCGCCCGGCCTCGACCGAAGAAGTGGCGGCCGTGGTCCGCTTCTGCGCCGAGAGGCGGATCGGCGGTGGTGCCTCAAGGCGGCAACACCGGCATGATGGGGGGTGCGACGCCCGCATGAGAGCGGCACGGAAATCGTCATTTGCCTCTCCCGCATGAACCGCATACGGGCGCTCGATGCCGTCGACCTGACCATGACCGCCGAGGCTGGCGTGGTGCTCAAGGTGGCGCAGGACGCCGCCGTGGCTCAAGACTGCATGCTGCCGCTCGCCATGGGCTCGGAGGGAACCGCCCAGATCGGCGGCGTCATCTCGACCAATGCCGGCGGCAATAATACCGTCCGCTACGGCAACGCTCGCGATCTGGTGCTCGGGCTGGAAGTGGTGCTGCCGGACGGCCGCATCTGGAACGGGCTCAGACGGCTGCGCAAGGACAATACCGGCTACTGTCTGCGCCAACTCTTCGCCGGCGCCGAGGGCACGCTCGGAATCGTGACCGCGGCGGTGCTGCGGCTGGTGCCGCGGCCGCAGGAAGTGGCCCTGGCTTTTTGCGCCGTTCCCTCGCTGCAGTCGGCGTTGGACCTGCTGGTCTTGTTCCGGCGCTATCAGGCCGACTCGATCCAGGCCTTCGAATACATCTGCGGCGAACTGCCCGAACTTATCCTCAAGCATTTTCCCGATACGCGATTTCCGCTGAGCCGGCGCGCCGATCACTATGTGCTGGTGGAGCTGGCTGCCGGTGCGCCCGACGGCGGCCTGCGAGACAAACTGGAAGACATACTTGGTAAGGCTCTGGATGCGGGCTTGGTGACGGACGCCGCCCTGGCGGGAAGCTCGGCCGAACGCTTGGCGGTGTGGCAGATGCGCGAAGAGGCATCGGATGCGCAAAAGCGGGAAGCACCGACGATCAAGAACGATGTCTCGGTGCCGGTCTCGAAGACGGTGGAATTCATTCAACAGGCGAAGGAGGCTTGCCAGCGCAAGTTCCCCGGCATTCGCGTGCTGCCTTACGGCCACTTGGGCGATGGCAACATTCATTTCCACCTGCTGCCTGCCGAGGGATCCGATGGCGCGGGCTTCATGGATCACGACCACGAGATCATGGACATCGTCAACGAGGTGGTGCGCCGCTACGACGGCAGCTTCTCCGCCGAGCACGGCGTGGGGCGCCTGAAAACCTACATGATGGAGCGCTGGCGCGGAGGCGTGGAACTGGACACCATGCGCGCCATCAAGGCCGCACTCGACCCGCAGGGAATGATGAATCCGCGAAAGGTGTTGCCCGATCGCGGGTGATGCCGAAGAGCGGCCGGTTTTGGGGCCGCGCATCTGGAGGCGAGGATTGGCGGTCGTCACACGCGCCCCGGCGGCGGCTGGGTATTGCGGGACGGTTTGGAGCAGAGGGCAAATTTATGATGAAACTGACACACGAAGAAGAAGCGATGCTGGCGGGGAAGTGCGATTATCTACGAAGGAGGCATCACCGGTGAGAATTGAACTGGTCTTCCAGGGATTTCCGGGCAAGTTGGCCAGAGGCTACATGGGCTGGAGCTCGGTGGTTTACATCGAAGCCGCGGGCAAGAAGATCGTCTTCGACACCGGCGGCCCGGTAAAACGGTGCGATCTTCGCGCCGGCTGCAGGAGCTGGGGACCAGCGCCGCCGATATCGACATCCTGGTGGTGAGTCATTTTCACGACGACCATGTCTACAGTTTCGATTACTTTTCGAAGGCGCAAATCCTGCTGCACGCCAGGGAATCGGCGTGGGTATTGAGCCATCCTGACGCCTTCTCGATTCCGCAACACTTGTATCCGGCGCTGGCCGGCACGGGCCGGCTCCAGTTGATCTCCGACGACGTCGAGATCGTACCGGGAGTGAGCACAATGTTGCTTCCGGGGCATACGCCCGGTTCGATGGGGCTGCTCTTGCGCGAGGACAACCAGCCGACGACGGTGCTGAGCGGCGACGCGGTCAAGAACCTGGCCGAATTGGCAAGCGGCACGGTGGGCATGAGCCTGGACAACGAGGCGAGTGCGCGCTCGATCGCCAAGGTCCGCGACATCGCCGATGTCGTGATCCCGGGCCACGACCGCATGTTGCGGGTCGAGCCCGACAGGATTGTTGCCGGACCGGCGGTCCGGGAGACCATCGTTCTTGCTCCCGGCATCGTCGATCGGGACCGTCCGAAGTGCTTCGACCTGGTGGTTGAGCCGAGCTGGCTTCCCAGGGCGTGATAAAAGTGCCTGCCGTGCGAGGCCGGGATTGCGGACGATTGAAATTGAGGGACTGCAATGAGCGACTTTGACAACCAGTACCGCCAACGCCTGATGAAGTTGTCAACCACCAACATTGCCGATGCCTTGGACGCGTTGGGACTGAAGGGCGCGACCTACGGCATCCGTCCGCTCTGGGAGAACGCCGGCAAAGTGGTGGGCAGAGCGGTGACGGTAAAGATCACCGCGGCGGGGCTGACCAAGGGCAAGAACCATCTGGGCGTGAAGGCCATCGAAGCCGCTGAAGCCGGGGATGTGATTATCATCGATAATGGCGGCCGCCTCGATACCTCCTGTTGGGGCGGGATTCTGGCCAACGGCGCCAAGATGAAAGCGGTGAGCGCGGTGGTGGTCGACGGCGCCGTGCGCGATCTGGACGATTGCATTGACCTGCAGTTTCCTGTCTACGCGAGAGGCACCGTGGTGGCAACCGCGAGAGGCAGGATCATGGAGGGAAGCAACCAACGTGATCATCCAGTTTGCCGGGGTCCAGGTGCGCCCCGGAGATATCGTCATGGGCGATCGCAGCGGGGTCGTCATCATTCCCCAGGAAAGGCTTGACGAGACGCTCGCCAAAGCCGAGAGCTTCTACGAAAAAGAGGAGCAGATGATTGCCGAGATCCGTGCCGGTGCGTCGATGCTCGAGGTGGACAATAAGTTCAACTACGAGAAGATGCTTAAGTAAGCGTCTGGGTTGAACTGGGTTGGGTTCGAGGATGGACCGGGTACAAGAGGGAGGCTTCAGGATGAGCAGCATCGCGCTGGCACTGGCTGAATTCGTAAGCAACGTTAACTACGGCGAATTGCCCGGCGAGGTAATCAAGGAAGCCAAGCGCAGGGTCGCCGACGTGGTGGGGATCGGTCTGTCAGGCGCGACCTCGAAGGTTGGGGCGAATATCACTGGCTATTCAGTGGCGAAGGGCGGGGCCGGCGGCGCGTCCATCTGGGGCACGGGGCGGAAGACTGTGCCTGCCTATGCGGCGCTCGCCAACGCGAGCATGACCTTCCACCTGGAGCTGGACGATGTCCATCGGACTTCTCATACTCATCCCGGAGTGTGCGTAATACCCGCGGCCATGGCGTTGTGCGAGGACAAGTGTCTGTCAGGCAAAGACCTGCTTGCCGCCGTGGTGGCGGGGTACGACGTTTTGATTCGAATCGGAATGGGCGTCAGTCCGTCGATCTACGTGGATCGCGTATTTTTGGCTCCCGGAACGCTGGGCGTGTTCGGGGCGGCGGCAGCGGCGGCTAAACTGCGGGGCCTTGCCCCGGCCGAAATCGCGGGCGTGCTTGGCACCTGCAGTTATCTCGGGCCGATTGCGCCCTTTGAGAGCTTTGCCAAGGGAGCGCCAGCCAAGGAAACCATCATGGGCTGGTGCGGGATGCTGGGGATCGACGCCGTCGATCTGGTCGCCTATGGGTTTCCCGGTCCGATGACCGCCATCGAGGGGCAGTTCGGCTACTGCAAGGCTGTGTCCGAGAAATATGACTTGTCCCGCATTACCAACCGGCTCGGCGAAGTATTCGAAATCATGAATACGGGTATCAAGCCCTACGCATGCTGTCGCCAGCACCACTCCGCCATCGACGCCGTACTTGAAATCCGCGCGAAGGAAAGGCTGGCGCCGGGCGAGATAAAGTCCATCCGGTGCCGCACCTTCAAGGTTGCCAGCCGCGGCTCGGATCGAGCCTCCAAAGACGATTGGCGCCGCCAAGTACAGCGCGCCCTACACCATTGCGGTGACTTTTCTGTTTGGCAAGGCGTGGCGTGAGCAGTACACGCTCGACCTCATCAACGACCCCGTCGTTTCAGCTTTGGCGGCGAAGGTGGAAGTTTCGGCGGACACCGAACTGGAGAAGCTTTACGATGAGAAATGGCCCGCCATCGTGGAGGTGGAAACCGTGGGCGGCAGAATTTTCGAAGCCCGCAGAGACATCCCGAAGGGCGAGCCCGAGTATCCGGTCTCGGACGCCGAGCTGCGGCAGAAGTTCATGTCTTTGGCCGAAGACGCGGTGACGAAAGAACAAGCTGATGAGATCTGGAGGATGATCTTCGATCCTGGAGAACCTCAAGGATCTTTCGGTCCTCACCTCGGCATTGAAATTCGGTCGCACCCAGGCGGCCGGCGGTTAGGGCGATCCGAGAACATGGCCGGATGATTCGCTCACTTGCCCGTCCACTTCGGGCGGCGTTGTTCGATGTAGGCGCGAACGCCTTCTTTACCATCGTCGCTGCGGGAGACGTACTCGCGGTAAATCTCTTCGGAGCGCATCAGCCCTTTCTCGAAGTGCATCGCCTCCCAACCGTAAAACGCCTTCTTGGCAATCCGCAGCGCCGCCGGGCTAAGCTGTGAAACCCTTTGCAGGCACTCGGCAACCGGGGTCTCGGGATCATCGGCGATTTCGTTCACCAAACCAATGGCGAAAGCCTCCTGGGCGGTGAGACTGCGCGCGGTAAACAACATTTCCGCCGCGCGCTTCTGCCCGACGATGGCGGACAACGCCACCATCGCCACCGGCGGAAAGGCGGCGAGCTTGATCTCGGGAAAACCGAAGATGGCATCGGGTGCGGCGTAGACGATGTCGCACACCAGCGCCAGTTCAGCGCCTCCGCCGAGGCAGTGGCGGCGCACGCTGGCGATGGTCAGCTTGGAGGTCGCCACCAGGGCGCGCACCACCGCATGGAACTTGTCCAGCGTCGCCTCCAGGCGTTGCGGGGCGAGCGACTCGGCGTTTATGCCGGCGGAAAAAACGCGTTCGTTGCCGGCCAATACAATCGCCGTGATGGCCGGCTTTTGCTCCAAGGCAATCAGGTGCTCGCGCAAGGCGCTCATCATCTCGGGCTCAATCACGTTCAGCGGAGGATTGTTGAGCGAAACCCGGGCGACCGAGCCGGCGACTTCGACGATCAATCTCTTATCTTCTTGCGGGGTGAGCGGCATAGCCTTCTACTGTATCGCAAAGTAGTGGGCAGCGCGATTCGCGGCCGAAGTTCGTGGCGGGTCAAGTTCCGAATTGCCCGCCACTCATATCGAACAGGTAGAGCGGTTCCCGAGTTGGTGTACCCTGTATGGTTGTCATGTTGAGCAAAGCGAAACATCCCAGCACGGTTGAAGGCAAGACGAAGCGGAAGCAATTCTATAGAAAAGCCCTCCCACTGCGCGGTGTAGGACAATTCCCGTGGGATGCTTCGCGCCTCCTCCGGAGTCACTCAGCATGACAAACCGAAACACCGCGCCTCGACTTCCCGGGAAATACCTTTCAGAGAACTGCTCTAGTTGCTCTTGGGAGGCGCCGCGCCGGCGGGAGGCGTATCCGGCAAGTCGCCGCGGATGGCTTCGTCGAGCTGAATATTGTGGGCTTCCAGCAGCGTCCCGATGGCTCGTTCGAGCGAGACCCGCGACTTGATATAGGTGCTGCGGGCGACGACTTCGGTGGAGCGCGCCTGCGCCAGAAAGCCTTCGTCCTGCACGATGAAGAAATTGGTCGACGCTCCCACCGACAGCTTTTGCATTTCGGCGTCGAGCAGTTGTTCCTGAAACTGGCGGCTGCGGACGGCGGCGACATAGGCGGTGCGCGCCACCTGGAGCGCGGTCAACGCGTTTTCTATTTCGTCGCGCACCTGGTTCTCCAATTGTTGCAGCCGGGCCTGCATCTGGCGGAGCTGAATTTGGTCGCGCGCGGCGTCGGCCTGGGCCACGCGATTGCGGAAAGGCACGTTGAGCTGAAACCCGCCTTCGTACAAGTGGCTCTCCTTGCCGGCGGGCGTGGAAGGCGGCAACACCACGGGCGCCACCGAAATGATGGAAGAGCTGCCGATATTGCCGCGCGTCATGACGGCGCCGATGAGGTCGATTTCCGGACGCACCTGGTTGCGCGAGGCCTTGACGGTGATTTCGCCATTCTTGACCTGGATGGCCGCCTGGGCCAGGTCGGCGCGATTGGCCAAGCCCTGCTCGATAAGCTCCGGCAAAGCGGGAGAATTGTCTGATTCGGGAACGGTAATGGTATCGGTGGGCACGATACGCACACCGGAGATCACGGCGTCGGCCGTTCCGGTTCGCGAAAGCGCGCTCTTCAGCACCGCTTCCTGCTGCACCACAAGTCCCTGGGCGCGGGTGAGATCGAGTTCGCTGGACGAGACCAGCGCCTGCGCGCGCGTCAACTCGAGCGGAGCGAGGGTTCCGACCTCGACCTGGCTCTTGTCGTCTTCATAGAGTTGCCGCGCCGACGCCAGCGTCTCCTGCTTCACCTTGGCGTCCTCATTCAGGCTCACCAGATCGTAATAAAGGCGGCTGACGCCGAAGATGAGGTCGCTGAGCTGCTGGCGAAAAACCAGGCGCGAAACTTTGAGGTTGTTTTGCGCGATACGAATGTAGCGGCGATTGACATCCACGCCAAAGCCGCGCAAGAGTGGCTGCATCACCGTGGCAACCACGTTGGGACTGCGAAACGGATCGGGGCTCGAGGCAAAAAAGTTCAGCAGGTCGCTGGCGTTGGTGGAACCGACGAGGAACTGAGCGCCGGTGCTGATTCCCTGGGCGAAGGTGAGATTGGCGAAGGTGTTATTGGTGGTGACCGACTTGACCGGCGGAATCACGATGGACTGCAAGTGCATCCAGGCCAGTTGCCCCACCAGGGTTGGATCATAGCCGGGAACGGGCGGCCCCGCTGAAAACGGGTTTGGGCCTTGGAGCGAGAGGTTGGTGGTGGCTTCCGTAAGCTGGTTGACGTCGAAAACATTGGCCACGGTCGAAGCCGTCGGGCTCACCGAGCCGGTGCTGGCCGCGCTGTTCAGCAGAGGGCTGCCGGGTCCGCCGATGCCGACCGGCGACTGCTGCACGGTGAGCGGCAGGCCGCGCGTTACTCCGCCTCCCTTGGCGCGTATCACATCGGTGTCCGCCATGGCGAGCTGGTAGCGCTGCTGCTCGACGTCGAGATTGTTCTCGACCGCCAGCAGGATGGCGTCGTGCAGCGAAAGATAAAGCTTTCCCTGGCGGATCAGATTGGACAGCCGATCGGTATTGCGCAGGCTCAGCGGGGGAACGAAGTGAGCGGAATAGGCGCCGAAAAAGGCAGGCTGGCCCAACCCTTTGGCCGATTCGGCGGCCGGACGCGTCCGGTTTTCTTCCGCCGTCTGCAACGCCATGGACAGCTTTGATTCGCTGTACCGCCCATCGAGCATGCTTTCCGTAATCGGCTGCGCCGCCGTGGAAGCGGCCTGGTCCTCGGCGGAGGCGATGAACGGCAGCGCCGCGCAGAGCAGGAAAAATGCCAGCCGCAACCAACCTGCATAGGATCTCATTTGGTCTTCCATCGATTCCTGGAGCACATTATCTCAGGCGCGAAAACGTCCGCGAGAGTGCCAACCCGCGCCCTGCGGCGCGGGTCGGGGACCCGGTTTAGCGAGCTTTTCATTCCCCGGAAGACTGCGCGGATGAAGTCGAATTCCGCCGGCCGGAACCTGCTTCCGGCGCCTGGGTGTTGGCAAGCACGCGGGTCGTCACCCGGGCTCCGTTCTTGGCGGAGTCGCCAGGGTTCACGACGACCAGGTCTCCCTCCTGCAGCCCGTCGCGAATTTCAACCGTCGCGCCATAATCGCGCCCCACCTTCACCGGTTGCAGTTGCACCGTATGGTTGCGCACCACGGCAACCATGGTGCCGCTGGAGCGGGTGATGAGGGTGTCGCCGGGAACGACCACCGGCGGCAGCGCACGAATATTGTTAAAAGTTACGGTCGCGTAAGTTCCGGACATCAACTTGCCGTCGCGGTTTTCCACCTGGATTTCCGCCATCAGGGTGCGGGTAACGGAATCGATTGCGTTGGAAGTGCGGACCACCTTGCCCTGGAAATTCTGCCGGGAGCGGAGTCAAAGGCCAGATCCACCGTTTGACCGGGCGCCACCAGTTGCGCGCTGGCTTTCGGGAACACTCACGAAGACGCGCAGATGGTCAAGGCGGGCGATGTGAAACATCTCCGCGCCGAGGGTGGCGCTGCCGGTAACCGGGATGGTGACGCTTCCAGTTCCCGCGGTATTGACGCCGCTGCCGAGGCCGCCGCCGGAAGAGGAAATCAGCGAACCGACGTCGATGTTGCGGGTGATGATGACGCCATCGAAGGGGGCGCGCACGCGCTCATAGGCCTGTAGCTCCACCAGACGCTGCAGATTGGCCTTGTTGGCGTTGACCGTATCCTCTGCCGCCCGCACATTGGCCAGGGAGATGTTGTAGTTGGCCTCCTGGGTATCGCCGTCCTGCTTGGAGAGAACGCCGCGCGCTACCAGCACCTTGTAGCGTTCCCAAGTCACGCTGGCGAGCTTGGCCTGCGCCTCTACCTGGCGCAGTACGGATTCGCTTTGCTGAAGGCTGGCGCGGCCCTGGTCCACCTGCTGATCCAGGTCGGGTGCGTCGATGATGGCGAGCAGTTGTCCGGCCTTGACGTGGTCGCCAATGTCCACCAGGCGCTTGGTGACGTATCCGGAGGCGCGGGCGTAGATGGGAGCTTCGACCTCGGCGGCGGTCGAGCCCGGCAACGAGAGCAGGGCGCTCGACTTCGACCTGACGACGGCGGTCACCGCAACCGCTGGAACCTCATCCTGCTGGCGCTTGGCCGCCCGGGCAATCGCCTCTTTGTTGCGGAATCGCGGGATGTAGCCCAGAATTAGAATCAGCCCGAAGACGACCAGCAGCAACAGCCCGAGCCTGATCACCGTCTGGTGGAACGCGGATCGCGGCGATTTCGGAGCATCAACCCGCGCTTGCGTCCGCCGCTTGGCTTTCTGAGCCGCTCCGTTTGAGTGAATCATTGGAATTCATCTGGTTCATTTCCAACTACGCAGGTTGCGTTCCATCTTCCGTCAGTTCCTCGTGCGACTCAAGTTCTATTTCCCGGTCCCAGTTGATTGGAGCCTTCTTGCGGAAAACACTATAGAAAATCGGCACGATAAAAAGTGTGCTTACGGTGGCGAACAGCAAGCCGCCGATCACCGCCCGTCCCAGCGGAGCGTTCTGCTCGCCGCCTTCGCCCCAGCCCAAAGCCATGGGAATCATGCCGATAATCATGGCCAAGGCGGTCATGCAAACCGGGCGCAGCCGGACATAACCGGCGGAAAGCGCCGCTTCCAGCGGTCCCATGCCGGAGGCGCGCTCGTCATTGGCAAAGCTGACTACCAGAATGCTGTTCGCGGTGGCGACGCCGATCGCCATGATGGTGCCCATCATGGAGGGGACGCTGAAGGTCGTCTGGGCGATGTACAGCATCCACAGGATGCCGGCAAAGGCGCCGGGCAGAGCCATAAGAATGATAAACGGATCGAGCCACGACTGGAAATTAACGGCCATCAACAGGTAAATGAAGATGACCGCGAAGCCTATGCCCAATCCGAGACGCATGAAAGAGTCATGCATCGTCTCGGCCTGCCCGCGCATGACCAGCCACGACCCGCGCGGCAGCTTTCCCGAGTCAGTCTCCGCATCCAGAATCTTTTGCACGTCTCGCGCCACTCCGCCCAGGTCGCGGCGGTCGACGTCGCACAGAATATCGAACACCGGCTGCACGTTGTAGTGGCTGACCAGGGTGGGCGTGGTCGAGCGGCTGATCCTTGCCAGGTTTCGCCAGCAGATGCGTGTCCTTGGCGGTCGCCTGGATGTTTTGCGGGCCGTTCACCGGGGTGTTCTGCATGGCGCCCAAGGACGGGATCGAGTTCTGAGGCGTCTGGACCGTAACGTTGTAGTTGATGCCGGTGGCGGGATTCAACCACTGATTGGGCGCCGCCATATAACTGCCGCTGAGCGAAATCAGCACGCTCTGAGCCACATCTCGCTGGGTCAGCCCAAGCTGCTGCGCTTTGGCCCGGTCGACATTGACGTTGAACTGCGGGCGCGACCGCTCCTGATGGATGTGCGCATCCACCACCCCTGGCACTTTGCGCACCCGCTCCAGCAGCCGTTCGGCGACGTCATAATTGGCCTCGGCGTCGCGGCCCACCACCTGGATGTCGATGGGCGCGGGCAGCCCGAAATTCAGGATCTGGGTGGTCATGTTGGCGGCCGCGAAGAAGAAAGTTTCCTGGGGAAACTTCTCGGTCAGGCGTTCGCGGAGCAGGCGCATGTACTCGCGGGTTGGGCCGTGCTTCTCGGGGTTGAGCGAAATCAGGATGTCGCCGTCGGCGGTACTGATGCTGGCGGTGTCGCTGAATGCCAGGTTGATTCCGCTGACCGGAAGGCCGATGTTGTCGAGAATGAGCTGCACCTCGTCGGCCGGGAGGATGCGGCGGATTTCTTCGTCAACCTGGGAGAATATCTGCTCGGTGGTCTCCACCCGCGTACCCGCCGGAGCGCGCACGTGCAGGCGTATCTGCCCGGAATCGACGTAGGGGAAGAAGTCCTGCCCGATGACGAAGACCAGCAGCGAGGAGGCGGCGACGAAGACGGCGAAGAGTCCCAGCACCACTCGCCGGTTGTGCAGGCTCCAATCCAGCAGCCGGCGATAGCCTTCGCGCATCTGCTCGAACCAGTCGTCGAACCTGAAATGCAGGCGCCACACCCACCCGAGATCCCGGTGGCCGCCATGCCTGCCTTCCTCGGCGGCGTAGATCGGCACCTCGGGTCCGAGCATGTAATGCACCATGGTGGGGACCAGGGTTCGGGAAAAGAAGTAGGAAGCGAGCATGGCAAAGACAACCGCCATGGCCAAGGGCGTGAACAGGAATCTGGCCGCGCCGGTCAGCAACACGACCGGCACAAAAACGATGCAGATGGAAAGCGAGGAAACGAAGGTCGGCACCGCGATCTGCTGCGCGCCATCGAGCAGCGGCGCGCGTCAGCGGCTTGCGCATGGCCATGTTGCGATGCACGTTTTCGATGGTGACCGTGGCGTCGTCCACCAGGATGCCCACGGCCAGCGCCATGCCGCCCAGGGTCATGACGTTGATGGTTTCCCCGAGCGCGCTGAGAACGATCTGCGAAGTCAGGATGGAGAGCGGAATCGAGGTGCAGACGATGAGCGTGCTGCGCCAGCTCCCCAGGAAGAGCAGGATCATCAGGCCGGTCAGCAGCGCGGCGATGATGCCCTCTTTCAACACGCCGTAGATCGCGGCGCGCACGAACAGCGATTGATCGAAGAGCGGAGTGATCCGCAACGCCGGCGGCAGGATCGCCAGCACCCGCGGCAGCGCCGCCTTGACCTGCCGCACGATGTCCAGCGTGGAAGCGTGGCCGTTGCGCAGGACCGTCATCAGCGAGGCGCGATTGCCGTTGATGCGCACCACGTTGATTTGCGGCAGAAAGCCGCTGCGCACCTGGGCCACATCTTTCATCAGCACCACGGCCCCGCCGGACGCCCGGACCGGCAGCTCATTCATCTCAGCGATGGTCAAAGGGCTGCTGTTCAGGCGAACCGCGTATTCGCGATCGCCCATCTTGACCGTACCGCTCGGCAGAATCAGGTTCTGGTACGAGATCGCGTTGGAGATATCGGCCGGCGACAGATGCTTGGCATATAGCTGCTCGGGAATGAGATCGACCATGATCTGGGCCTGTTTGCCGCCGTATGGCAGCGGAACCGACGCGCCCTGCACGGTCGCCAGTTGCGTTCTGACGTAATTCAAGCCGTAGTCGAAGAGCTGCTGCTCGCTCAAACCCTCGCCGGAAAGACCCATCTGCAGGATCGGAACCGAAGACACATCGTACTTTACGATGGTCGGGGGAGTCGTGCCCGGAGGCATGATTCGCAGCTGCGTCTGCACCAACGCGGTCACCTGCGAAAGCGCGACTTCCACCTTGGCATTGGGCTGGAAGAAGATCTTGATGACGGCCACGCCCGGATAAGCATGCGACTCGATGTGCTCGATATCGTTGACCGTGGTCGTCATCGCCCGTTCGGAGATGGTAACCATGCGGTTCGCCATTTCCTCCGGCGAAAGGCCGGTGTAGCTCCAGATCACGCTGACCACGGGGATATCAATGATGGGAAAGATATCTTTCGGGGTGGTGACAATCGCCGAGATCCCGAGAATGAAGACCAGCAGCGAAACCACGACAAACGTATACGGCCTGCGGAGAGCTAATCGTACAATCCACATCTTGTCTATTCCATCACTGGAGCAGCGCTTCTGATGGCTTCAAAGGCAACGGGAAAAAGTCATTTCCAAATTCCAAATAGAGGGTCATCCCGGGGCGCAAACAGCGCGGTCTCAGGATCAAACTCCAGAGAGTTTTCCCACTGCCTCTTTGAATACCAAAGATAACCTGAGTGTCACGTTTGTGTCATGTGTAAATTTTCAGGAAAATGCCTGCGACCGCAAAATGGATGAGTACAGCGTGGACCGTCAAGGTCTGCGGGGGTAGGGGATTCGACGGAGTACTGTGGAAGGCGTTGGTTGCAGGGGCCGAAACGCGCCCTCGGTTTGGTGAAGGATTTGTCTGTCTCCACACCAGATAAGGCGAGCGGTTTAGTTTGAGGTCGAGAGCGGTTCCCGAGTTGATGTGCCCCTGTTCGGTTGTCATGTTGAGCGAAGCGAAACATCCCAGCACGGTTGAAGGCAAAACGAAGCGGAAGGAATTCTGTAGAAAGCCCGCCCACAGCGCGGTGTGGGACAATTCCGTGGGATGCTTCGCGCCTCCTCCGGAGTCACTCAGCATGACAAACCGAAACACTGCGCCTCGACTTCCCTGGATATACCTTTTAGAGAACTGCTCTAGAATACCTGGGTGATGCCTTCCTCCAGCACCAGCACCCGATCCGGCAGGTTCAAACGGCGAGCTTCATCCAGCAGGCGCTTCACCGGTTCGTCCAGCGGCTCCTGAGAAAGCTTGAAGGTTCCATAATGCATGGGAATCATCAGTTCGGCCTCAAGGTCGCGGAACGCCCGTAACGCGTCCTCGGGGCTCATGTGAACCGCACGGAACGACGGCGGTTGATAGGCGCCGATAGGCAGCAGTGCGACCTGTGGAGAAAGCCGGCGGCCGATCTCGGCAAAGCCGTTGAAGTAAGCCGTGTCTCCCGAGTGGTAGATGGAGTGGTTGGCAGAGCGCAGCACGAAGCCGCCGAAGCCGCGGTGGATGTCGCGAATGATCCGCGCTCCCCAGTGATTTGCCGGGACCGCCGTGATCTCAACCTCGCCCACTCGCATCGCCCGCCACCATGGCAGTTCGATCACCTTCTCGTAGCCCAGATCGAAGACCAGATCATGCAGATGGCTCGGCACGATCAGTACCGGAGTGCGCCCGCTCCGGCGCCTCGTGGCGCGTGCGATAGCCCGCAAAGACGGCCGGTGCAGGTGATCGAAGTGGGCATGGCTGACCAGCACGGCATCGATCGGAGGCAGATCGGCGATGCGCAGGCCGGGCCGGCGCAGCCGTTTCAAAACAAAGAGCCAGGGGGCAAAATTCGGATCGATGACGAAGTTTTTCCCGGCCAACTGCAGAAAGAAACTTGAGTGGCCGATGAAAGTCACGCCGAGCTGTCCTCTGGCCGACAACACGGGAGACTTGGTCGTTCCCGTGCGAGGCGTCAGCGCGGAGTGACGGATCAGGCGTCCGATTTGCCCGGCTTTGCGGCGGATGGAGCGATTCAGCATCGGCAATAAGATTAGACGTCAGCACCGCCGTGGAAGATTCCACGGCGTAACTCTCAAAGCTAGTCCCGGCGCCGTCGCAAGCTCCGCCGGCGCCGTAGTATCCTCGCTAGACAACTCAATCAATCATAACGCTCTGAAACGAGAGGGACGAATCATGAAAGTTGCTTTCCTGGGTTTGGGAATTATGGGCCGGCCGATGGCCGTGAATCTGGTAAAGGCCGGTCACGAAGTGGCGGCGTGGAATCGCACTCCCGGCCAAGTCGTTGCCGGCGCCCGCCTGGCAGCTACTCCGGCTGAAGCCGCTAAAAACGCCGAGGTCGTGTGGCTCTGCGTCGCCGACACCAAAGCCGTCGAAGAGGTTTTGTTCGGGGCCGATGGGATTGAATCGGAGTTGCGCGCGGGGATGATCGTCGTCGATTCCAGCACGATCGCGCCTTCGGCAAGCCGCAGCTTTGCCGAGAGATTGGCAGCCAAGGGGGCGCGGTTTGTCGACGCGCCGGTAACCGGCTCCAAGGCCGGCGCGGAGTCCGGCCAACTGGTGTTCATCGTCGGCGGTCCCGATCAAGCGGTTGAGAAACTTCAGCCGCTGTTTGCGGCCATGGGCAAGAAGGTCATTCATATGGGCGAGACCGGCTTGGGCGAATCGGCCAAGCTGGGCATGAACCTGATGGCGGCGATGATGTACGAAGCTTTCGCCGAGGCGCTGACGCTCATCCGCAAACTGGGAGTGCCTCCCGAGAAATGGTGGGAGTTGATCCAATCGGCGGCCGTGCGCTCGGCGCTGATCGACGGCAAGGCGCAGAAAGTCTTCGAGCGCAACTTCGCGCCCAGCTTTCCGCTCTACCTTATGCACAAGGACGTCAAGCTGATTCTCCAGGCCGCGCGCGAGTCAGGCGCCAAGCTGCCGGCGCTCGAAAAGGTGCTGGAGGTTTACGAGATGACTTCCAAAGAAGATCAGAAGTTGGATTTCGCGGCGACGATCACGGTGCTGGAAAAACTGGCGGGAATGTAGGCCGGGCAGACGTTCTCGCGCGCCGCTCTCCTGTAAACTGTTCGGCAATGGAGATTCTCCACAACGTTGCGCTCGCGCCCTTGACCACGCTCGGCATCGGCGGGCCGGCGCGCTATTTCGTCGAGGTGCGAACTGCCGGCGATGCGCGCGAGGCGGTGCTGTGGAGCCGCGAGTATGGCCATCCGCTGTTCATCCTTGGCGGCGGCAGCAACCTGGTGGTTGCCGACGAGGGCTGGCCGGGACTGGCTGCACGGATCGCGATTGCCGGCATCGAACGGCGGCCGGCAAACCATGAAATTATCTACGACGTTGGCGCGGGAATCGCTTGGGATGAATTTGTGCGGCGCGCCGTGGCCGAAGACTGCGCCGGCGTGGAGTGCCTGAGCGGCATTCCCGGCACAGTGGGCGCAACGCCGGTGCAGAACGTGGGGGCGTACGGGCAGGAGGTTGCGGAAACGATTCAGAGCGTGCGGGCGCTCGACCTCGACACCCTCGAGGTCCTCGATTTGGAGAATCAGGAGTGCGGCTTTGGCTATCGCGGCAGCCGCTTCAACACGGTTGATCGAGGACGCTACATGATTCTGCGGGTGACTTTTGCGCTGCGTCCGGGCGCTGCGCCGTGCTTGCGGTACACCGATCTGAAGGCGCATTTCAGCCGGCGGGCGCGGCCTTCGCTGGCCGAGGTGCGGCAAGCGGTGCTCGCCATCAGGCGGAGCAAAGCCATGGTGGTGGAGGATGCGGAGCCCGACTCGCGCAGCGCCGGTTCGTTCTTCAAGAATCCGCTGATCACGCGCGAGCATTACCGGCAAATTGTGGAGCGCTATGAAGGCAGAGAGCGGTTGACTACGGGCATGCAACCTGACCAGAACGCGCGTCCGGTCGCCAATGAGCGCGCGGCGGGGCTGCGAGTTCCCGGTTTTGAGGTCGCCCCGGCCAAGGCGGAAGCAGCCGTCGCCGGGGACCCCGCGTCAGGCGGCGGGCGGGTAAAGATGCCGGCGGCCTGGCTGGTGGAGCAGTCGGGCGTGCCCCGAGGCTTTCAACTCGGGCCGGTTGCGGTCTCAGGCAAACATGCGCTGGCGCTGGTGAATCGCGGAGGCGCTACCGCCGCGGATCTGCTGAAGCTGATGAAGCTGGTGCAGGCGAAGGTACGCGAGGCTTTTGCCATAGAACTCGAAGCGGAGCCGGTGTTCATCGGTTTCGACGGGGAAGACAAGGACAGTTTCACGGCCTAGATCCTTTTCATAATGCATGTAGACCGTTGCCATAGGCGCAATGGGAGAACCAGGCGATTGCATTGTCAGCCGTGATGGTTTTGAGAGCTTCGGCGACGGCGGCTTGCAGCGCCTCGTCGGTGCGGGCCTTCAGCGAACGTAGCCCCTGCTTGAGCTTCGACCAGGCTTGTTCGATCGGGTTCAAGTCCGGCGAATAGGGCGGCAAGTCGAGCAGCTTGGCTCCGACGGCTTCGATCCGCTCGCGCACCCCGCCGACCTTGTGGGCCGAGAGGTTGTCCATCACCACGACGTCGCCGGGGCGCAGGTCGGGACACAGAACCTGATCGACATAAGCGAGGAAGATGTCCCCGTCGGTCGCTTCCGGAATCGTCATCGGGGCACGCCGGCCGCGCGTGGTCAAGGCGGCAAGGATCGTAAGCATTTTCCAGTGGCCCTGCGGAGTAGCCTCACGCACGCGTTCGCCACGGGGAGCGCGGCCCCAGGGGCGCGTCATCGGCGTCGTGGCCCCGCTCTCATCCCCAAAGACCAACCGTTCGATGGCTGTCGAGGCGACCTCGTCCCGCCACGCTTGCCGACGCTGCGGGGCTTGTTCGCTGTCCTGTTCCTGGGCGTGGAGCGACTTTTTTTGAGCCGCAGCCCCAATTGGCGCACCACCACCCTCCAGAGCCAGCCCACGCTCCAATGCAGGCGCTGCGCCCGTTCCAGACCTTCTTGCAGTTCTCGGAAGGTGATATCCGGCTGGCGACCGATCTGCTCTCGGATCCACTCGCGCACCGCCGCCGTCACCCGATTCGGACGCCCCCCGCGCCAGCCGGGAGCATGGATCTCGCCGGTTCGAGTTCGCCGGGCGGAAATTTTCTTGGCCCAACCCACACTGACGCGAAACCGCTCCGCCACTTCTTCTAGAGTCCCTTCGCCGCTGTCATAGGCTGCAAAGAACTTCCGCCGCAAATCGTTGGAGTCGGTCTGTGGCATCGGGTTGCGCGGACAATCGCCACCAGCAGCTTACCTCCACCTGTCAGTCTATGGGTTTACTGAAAAGGCTCTAGCCGGACCCACCAAACGAGTGGTTTGCTACCGGCAACACTGCCGGCCACTCGCCCAAGTTAGCTCAGGCGCAGCAATGAGTTGCGTTCGGTGAGATCAGGGTTTTCCCTTGGACGGCAGGCACCACCTCAACTGGCGAGCGGAGATTCTACACCGGGCATCAGCGTCCAGCGGCCGCGGACTTCAAACTGACGGTCTCGCCGGCGCGCTCCGTGGGAACCCCGGTGATCCGTTTGTAATCATCGGCTTCACGCTGGAAGCGGTGCTCGCTGGCAACCGCCGTCAGACTCATGACGCCCATGATGAGAAACAAGACGAGGAAGCCGATCCCGATAATCAGAACTGGCATACACCCCCCTGTTAGATAGATTGTGTTCCCGAAATACACAAGAGGATGTGACCGCAATCACGTGCGGTTGTGATAGCGAACGCTCAGAGGCTAAGCGGGGAGCCTGAGCGGCAATACCAACGCGAAAGCGGCGGCCTCACGCCTGCCGCGGTAAAGTAACACCACTACGGCGAAACGCCCTGCAAGGCCGCACGCCGAATCTTTTACACGATCCATATCCCGCGCCGCAAACTGCCGCGGGTTCATACCAAGCCCACGGTTAAAGCTTGCGGGCCAGCTCGCTCTCCAAATGATGAAGCTCACGCTGCAGAAGTTCGCTATACCGAGAACTCTGCGAACGCTGCAATTGCTCCTTTACCCGAGCGCAACTCAACTTAAGAGTCTGCACTTCGCGGGCCTGGATTGCCTTCTCGCGAAAAATTCTTTCTTTGTCTGCTTCGGTGAATGCGGTTTGTGTGGACAGTTGCTGATCGAGAACAGATTTACTTTCCAAACCAGTTGACATGTTTCTATTGTACGAAAAGGTTGCGCAAATTTGGGGCAAAAAAGCTTACTCATCAGCATCCTGATTCGTAAACTACTGACCAGTGGCTGTTTGCAAGCGCAGAGTCGGCGAAAAAAAATTGCGCCAAGACTCGCGGCGGAGCTTCTCCGGCTCCAGGAGCGGCTTTTTGCCGGGCACACAAATGCGCGTTTTGCCCCCCCAATTCGAACTGCTCTCAGTAAACGGCACGCCGCTCGAACGCTCAGAGCAACACCCATTGGTACACGTCCCACCGTGAAAAACGATTACTTGTGTCTGCGGTGGCATTCAGTGATCATGTTGTGTACGGCCCGATGTTGTCGGCGACACCGACGGGGTCCTCCGCGGGGGGAAGTTATGAGTTCCAACTTTGGTTATGCCCCGGATATTACTTCGACACTTCAGGGTGTCACGGATGAACTTTGGCGGTTGCAAGACTTGCTCCTGCAATCAGAACAGCCTGACCTTCGCATGCTCGTGGCGTTCCGGGATGTGGTAAACCGGCTGCGCCAGACCGCGTGGGCAGTGCAGCAGTACGGCGAACTCATTGCCGATCAGAAAGCGTCGAAGCCCATCCGCGCGCTTTTGGCTGGAGAACGCATCCGGACAGTTTGTCAGCTTTGCAAACTTCTGGAGGGTGACTTGGGTAACTCTGAAATACATTTCCAAAATGGCCAACTGCTCGGACTCCACGAAGCTGTGCAGCAGCTGGACCTCCGCCTGTGCGAACACACCGGGAACTAGGGTGATCGGTCGCAAGCGCCGTCCTCACCAAGTTACATCAAGGACGATTGAGCCTTCCGATTAAATCCATTAGATAAAGCGATTGGACATCCGAGTGGTACGTTCGTATTCTCGCTCGACATTTCTTATCTCTTAGCGGGAAAATAGAGGCAGTTGTCCGCCAAGACCTTAGCAGGCTGCTGAAAAACGCGCCGAAGCAACGAGCGAGGCGCTATGGAATGTGTGCAGTATAACTGCGCTACACAAGGGGCTGTATGCGGAATCTCCCAGCAGATTGTTTTTCAGCAGCCTGTTAGAGCGTGCTGACGGAACGTATCCAGGTACAATGGCCGCCTTTCCCATTCGCGAGGCTTGCGCAATAATGAAGTAACCGATGACCCCACAAAGGGCTGACAAGGAAATCAGAAGATGGACATTCAGAGATGTGGATCACAGCCTTCCAGCAAGAGATCGGCTGAGAATTTTACCGGAGCCGTGCGCCTGGACCCGCTTTTCCAGTCGAAGAGTCCAGCGCGCGTGGCCGCTGGCAGCGTCACCTTCGAGCCCGGCGCCCGGACCGCATGGCACGCTCACCCATTGGGCCAACACCTGATCGTGACCGCAGGCTGCGGCCGCGTACAGCGCTGGGGTGGACCCATCGAGGAAATTCGACCCGGCGACGTGGTCTGTATCTTGCCTGGTGAGAAGCACTGGCATGGGGCCGCGCCGACCACGGCGATGACGCACATCGCCATTCACGAACAGCTCGACGGAAAGGCCGCGGACTGGATGGAAAAGGTCAGCGATCAGCAATACGAGGGCCTGATGTAAGAAGCACTACTTTGGTAGCTATCCGCGTTCATGCTGGCCGGATTCGCCACTCACTTTGGTTGGTGACGGACCGGGGCGTGGCATCACGCGCGTGGCACCTCAATTAATCTCTTAAGAAGTGCAGGAGTTGCAGCGATGAAGACCGTCAGGGTCGGACTAATTGGCAGCGGGTTTGTTACCGAACTTCATATGTATGCCTACAAGCGCGTCTATGGCGTGGATGCCAAGGTCGTGAAGGTGGCGTCCACGTCGAAAAACCTGGCGGACTTCGCCAAGAAGCATCAGATCCCCGGCCTGACCCATGACTACAAAGACCTCTTAATCGACAAAGAGGTTGACGTAATCGATATTTGTACCCCGCCCTTGCTGCACGCGCCGATGATCGTGGACGCCATGCGGGCCGGCAAACATGTCATCTGCGAAAAACCGTTTACCGGTTATTTCGGCGTGCCGGGTGACGAGGCCCCGATCGGAAAGCGCGTGTCCAAGCAGCTCATGTATGAGCGCGTGATGGCGGAAATGCAGCAGACCTGCGAGGTCATTCGTTCCAGCGGGCGGCTCTTCATGTATGCCGAAGATTGGGTCTACGCCCCGGCGGTCACGAAAACGGCGGAGATGCTGCGGGCGACCAAAGACAAGGTCCTCTTCATGAAGGGCGAGGAAGTCACAGCGGCTCGCATGCGGCGCACGCCGCGCAGTGGGCAATGACCGGCGGTGGATCGCTGATTCGCATGGGCTGCCATCCGCTTTCGGCGGTTCTCTACCTGAAGCAGGTGGAAGCGCAAACCCGAGGCGAGCAGATTACGGTTTCCGCCGTGACCGCCGACGTCGGCAACGTCGCCGCGAAGCTTGCTCCCGAAGAGCGCCGCTACATCAAGGCAAATCCCGTTGACGTGGAAGATTGGGGAACCCTCACGCTCACCTTCTCCGACGGCACGAAGGCCACGGTTTTCTCCGGCGACATGATGATGGGCGGAGTACGCAACCTGGTTGAGACGTACACCAGCGGCGGCTCTCTGTTTGCCAATATAGCCCCTAACAACCACATGATGTCTTACATGACCGACGAAGAAAAACTGGCCGGCGTATACATCACGGAAAAAGTTGACCGCAAGACGGGCTGGCAATACGTATGTTTGGAAGAAGAGTGGACTCGCGGGTATCTGCAGGAGATTCAGGACTTCATGGAGTGCGCCGCCCATGGCAGGCAACCGCTTTCCGGGCTTGATTTGGCCTATGAGACGGTGAGAGCCCACTATGCCGCGTACTGGTCGGCTGAGGAAGGCAAGCGAATCGAACTTTAATGAGACAGCAGATAGCCTCACGGCCGCTCCGGCCAGGAGTGCTTTGGATAGCGCCGCATCAATTCGCGGCGTACCTGGGGATAGAGTCGCTCCCAGAATCCTGCGAGATCCGTTGTCGTCTGCACCGGCCGTTGATTCGGAGCGAGCAGGTGGATTACCACAGGCGTGCGTTCGAGCCCTATCCGCGGCGTGTCGCGCATGCCGAAAAAGTCCTGCAGGCGGGATGCAATCCAAGGCTGCCTGCCGTGCTCGTAGTGAACCTTTGCCTGGCGTCCGGACTGCAAGCGGATGTGTGCCGGGGCGGCCTCGTTGAGGCGTCGCGCACCTATCTTCCGTTCGAGCATGGGAACTAAGTTCGCCGCCGCGTCCCTCAACTCGGCAAAGCTTCGCAGTCCCAAACACAAGTCACCGAGCAGCTGTGGAAGTTCCGGCGGCTCGAAACCAGCAAACGCGATGCGCCCCATGAACTCGTTAAGAGCATCCTGGTTGACAAAGTGTTCGATCCCGGCTCCGAGCGCCTGCTGCGCGAGCAGTTCGGCCGCGGCTTCCCGCTCAGGCGCCGCGCCACGCGATTCCTGAATTACCAACTCGTCGTAGCGCAGCGTGTTCACCGCGTCGACTCGTTTTTTCACGGGATTCCATTCCACGCTAGATTGCTCTGTCACGCGATCCGGGAACAGATCAATCAGCCACTCCGGTTCAATTCTTGCCGTCATTCGGATCAGCGGCAGAGGCTGATCTTTACGGTCCTCGGCATCGACCGCGACCATGAACCCATACCGGGGAGGCTCGCCCGTCACCTCCGCCGATGCGCCCGTTGACAGCAGCACCTGGTTGCCGGCTCGCAGCCGCGCGACCCGATCTGGAAATCCCGCGAGGACGGACATGAGCAGCGCGTCGTCGTCATGATTCTTCTGCCGGGAAGGCCGCGTGCGCGGGGTCCCCATGCCGCGCCGATTGTGCGCATCATGGGGTAGAATTCTGCGGAGTTGCTCAACCTGCTGCAGCGTGCGGTAGTCCGGCTCCAGATCCATCGCGGCAAGCAGATCATTGTTTTCAACATGCACGCCCGACGCGAGCAGCGCGGCGGCGACACAGCCGTCCTTGCCCAACCCCGCGATCCATGGCTTCGACGAGGATTCGCGACAGCCGGGGAGGCAGCGGATACCGCGCCAGCCTGAGCGCCATGCCCTCTGTGGCGCCTAGGCGATCGAGCAACGACTCAGCCCTTTGAACTGCTTCCACGGGCGGCGCATCCAGCCAGTCCATTTCGTCGGCTTGGCCAGTGCGCATGGCTCGCAGAGCGAGGCAGAGCTGGGAGAGGTCACTGCGCAGGATCTCCGGCGCATCGTGCTCCGGGCGATGTAAGTAATCCTCCTCGGTGTAGAGGCGCAGCGCGAGCCCGGGCTCGGTGCGCCCCGCCCGTCCTGCTCTTTGCTTTGCCGAAGCCTTACTCACTCGACCGACATGGAGCGTCGGCAACCCGCTCCACGGGGAATAAGTCGCAATCCGCACCAGACCACTATCGATGACGGCGGTTACGCCCTCGACCGTCACGGAGCTTTCCGCCACATTTGTAGCCAGGATAAGTTTTTGTTGTGGGGCGGGTGAGACCGCGCGATCCTGCTCTTCGGGAGACAGACCGCCATGCAGGGGCAGCACCAGCAACCCGGCCCGCCGTGCAACGGCTCCGCATTCGCGCATGGCGCGACGAATCTCCGCCGTTCCAGGCAAAAAAGCCAGAATGTCCCCGCGGCGCTGCTCGCGGACGAGCAGCTCCACTGCGTCCCGCACCTGGGTTTCGAGTGGTTCTGGCGAGTACGGGAGATGCTTGATCGAAACTTCGAAGAGAAATCCCGCGGAGCGCATTATGGGACAATCGCCAAGGTATTTCGCTACGGGATCGGCCTCGAGAGTCGCCGACATGACTACGATTCGCAGATCGGGCCGCGTCCGCTGCAGGCGTTTCAACAATGCCAGCGCGAGATCACTCTCGAGGTGGCGTTCATGGAACTCGTCCAGGACGACGGCAGCCACGCCATTCAGAGTTGGGTCAGAAAGCAGGCGGCGGGTCAGTATGCCCTCGGTGGCAAACCGCAGCCGGGTGCGCGGGCCAACTGCTTCTTCAAACCGGACTTGGTAACCGACGGTCTCGCCGAGCTGTTCGCCGAGTTCCCAAGCGACTCGTCGCGCCGCCAGTCGTGCCGCAATCCGGCGCGGTTCGAGTACAACCACTTCACCGCTCACGGCCCCAAGCAGGGCTGGCGGCACGCGGGTCGTCTTTCCCGCGCCCGGCGGGGCTTCGATCACAAGGTTAGGATGTCGATTCAAAGAATCGATCATCTCCGGCAGAATTGTGTCCACCGGCAGAGCGGATTTGCGGTTCACTACTTCTCATCGAAACACGTCGTTTCGACTGACGTCAATGCCGAGGCCGCTCAAGGAGATCCAGCGTCCGGCCCTGTTATCCTTTTATGGAGTCTATTTGGAGATAACGGTCCCCTTTGCCTCCCATCCTCAATGCCCAAGGCCTGTCGAAAGCGTTTGGAGCCGAGCCGCTGTTCCAGAACGTCTGGTTCACCGTTTCCGAAGGCGAGCGCATTGGTCTGATCGGTCCGAATGGCTCCGGTAAATCGACGCTGCTGCAAATCCTGATCGGCCGCGTGCCGCCGGACAGCGGTGAGATCGCCGTCCGCAAGCTTGCCCGCCTCAGCTACGTTGCCCAGGAGTCGCAATTTGTCCCGGGCGAGAGCATCCGTTCAATCATCCAACGCGCGTTGAAGGCAGCCAGCGTGCCGCAGGCCGAATGGGAGGGCCGCGTTGCCGAGACGCTGGGCCGCGTGGGATTTGACGACTTCAACGTGGACGGCACCACGTTATCGGGCGGCTGGCGCAAGCGCTTAGTGATTGCCGAGGCCCTGGCGCAGGGGCCCGACGTCCTGCTGCTGGACGAGCCGACGAACCATCTCGATCTGGCAGGCATCGAGTGGCTTGAAGGCTTGCTGCAAAGTGCACGGTTCGCCTGCGTGGTCGTCAGTCACGACCGCTACTTCCTGGAAAACGCCACGACCTCGGTGATCGAATTGAATCGCCTGTATCCGGAAGGCATTTTTCGCGTCGATGGAAACTACAGCGCCTTCCTGGAAAAGAAGGAAGAATTCCTGGAGGCGCAGGCGAAGCGGCAGGAAGCGCTGGAAAACCGCGTGCGCTTTGAGATCGAATGGCTGCGGCGCGGCGCCAAGGCGCGTACCAGGAAAGCCAAGGCGCGTATCGACAAAGCACAGGAGTTCATCCGCGAGCTGGCGGAAATGGACGCGCGAGCGCGTAACCCTTCGGCCAAGATCGATTTCTCGGCCACCGATCGTAAGACCAAGCGCTTGATCGAAATGCGGAAGGTAAGCTTTCGCATCGGCGAACGTACGCTGTTCGAGAACCTCGACTTCATGGTCACCGCTGGCATGCGCGTCGGATTGGTCGGGCCCAATGGCAGCGGGAAGACCACCTTGCTGCGGCTGATGAGTGGCGATTTGCCGCCATCGACGGGAGAGATTCGCTGTGCCGACTCGCTGCGTATCGTGCACTTCGATCAGAACCGCGAAATCGATCCCACGCTGACCTTAGCACGCGCCTTGGCCCCCGATAGTGACTCCGTGGTGTATGGCGAGCGGGTGATTCACGTCGCCTCGTGGGCGGCACGCTTTCTGTTCACCGCCGAGCAACTTAACCAGCCGGTTTCGCGGCTCTCCGGTGGCGAGCGCGCCCGCATCCTGATCGCGAAGCTTATGCTTGAGCCGGCTGACGTGCTGCTGCTGGACGAACCTACCAACGACCTCGATATACAGACGCTGGAGATTCTGGAAGAAAGCCTGCTTGAGTATCGCGGCGCGTTGGTGATGGTGACGCATGATCGCTACCTGCTGGACCGCGTTTCCACCGTGGTGCTGGGACTCGATGGGTTGGGTGCAGCCGAACGCTTCGCCGACTACCCGCAATGGGAAGCATGGCAGCGAGCACGCAAGCAGTCACTGGTGGCTGAGTCCCGGCGGCGCGATCTTCCTCAAACCGAGCGGCTCGCGACCCCATCAGGGAAAAAGAAGCTCTCCTATCTGGATGCGCGTGAGTTTGCGACCATCGAGCAACGCATTGCCGAAGCCGAGCAGACGCTGGCGGCCAAGCGCGAGGCCTTCGGGGATCCGACGATCGCTTCCGACGCGGCACGCCTGCTTGCCGCGGAGGCAGCGATGATTGCCGCGCAGAAAGTAGTAGATGATCTCTACGTTCGCTGGGCAGAGCTGGAACAAAAAAGCAGCTAGCCCAGATAATTCTTGAAGTTGGAGGCGCGAGAAGCCTGTTGTGCTACAAACGTGTTATCTAGACAGCGGTTGAAGCAACCAACGAGGCTTCCGCGTGATTGACGATAGCACAACACCGTGTTTGTTGTTCCCCGAGACGTTTGCCAAGCCCGCCGTAATCCAATTCGATCAGCGGCAGGGCAGTTCCGATGGCGGAGCCATGCTGCTGAAGGCCGCCGATCGCCGCTACCGATTGATCGAGGGTCTGGCTGGATGTCTGCGCGACGCACGGCAAGCGGGCAAGGTCGATCATCGCGTGCGCGAGTTGCTGGCGCAGCGTGTGTTCTCCATTGCCTGCGGTTATCCGGACGCCAACGACTCGGCCCGTCTGGCCGCCGATCCCATTCACAAGATGTTGCTCGACCGCGATCCGGTGGCGGGTCGCGATCTGGCTTCGCCGCCGACGCTGTCGCGCTTTGAGAACGCCGTCGGTCTGAAGGATCTCTATGGCATAAGTGAGGCGCTGGCCGCCAGCGTGATCGAGCGCCATGCCCAGCGGCTGCGTGGCCGTGCCCATCGCGTCACCATCGACCTCGACCCGACCGACGATCCGACGCACGGGGCGCAGCAGTTAACGTTCTTCAATGGCCACTACGATTGTTGGTGCTACCTGCCGGTGATGGGCTTGGTCAGCTTCAATGAGGAAGCCGAGCAGTATCTGTGCGCCGCCGTGCTGCGTCCCGGCAACGTGACGGCGGTGGTGGGCGCGGTGGGAATTCTGCGCCGACTGACGCAGTTGATTCGCTACTTCTTCCCCGGCGTACAGCTTCGGGTTCGTCTCGATGGCGGCTTTGCGCATCCCCAGTTGCTGGCGTTTCTGGATGCCGAGCCCAACCTTGAGTATGTCGTGGCGATGGCCAACAATGCGGTGTTGAAGCGTAAGGCCAAGCGGGCGATGCGGCAAGCTCGCAAGCTCTCCCGGCGCAGCCGAGAAACCGAACACGTCTATGGAGAAGCGAACTATGCGGCCCGAACTTGGCCGCGGCAACGCCGCATCATCATCAAGGCCGAGGTGGTTCGGGCCGAGGGTAAGCAGCCGAAAGATAACCCGCGCTTCGTCATCACCAACCTGAAACAGAGTCCGCAGTTCCTCTACGAGAGGGTCTATTGCCAACGCGGCGAAGTAGAGAATCGCATCAAGGAATTGCACGACCTCCAGATCGACCGTACCAGTTGCAGCGATTTCTGGGCCAACCAGTTCCGGGTGCTGCTCACCGCCGCCGCTTACGTGTTGCTGCAAGAGTTGCGGCTGCGGGCCACGGGTACCGCTTGCGCACGAGCTCAGGTCTGGATGCTCCGCGAGCGACTGCTGAAGCTAGGCGCCTGCGTGCTGGTCTCGGTGCGCCGCGTGGTCGTGCACCTGCCCACGTCTTTTCCGTTTCTACCTACCTTCCGGCGAGTGGCACTGGCGCTCGGCGCCTCGCCGGGATAGCCGGGCCGCTTTCTCCTCCGAAACATTTTTTCCAGGTTACGCAAACAGCAGGTCGGGGAAGCACTGCGCCCGAAAAGCTCTAAGTTGCCCAGTTCAGACACACAAGTGATCCACACAGCCCGCCGCACTGGACGCTTCACGCTGCCATCCACGCCATCACCGCAACCTCGTCCCTCCGAAGACCACTTACGGAGCCTTCATGCATAAAGCGGGTTAGTGCTGTTGCCGGTTGTTTCGCCGCGTTGACGATAGACCGCAAATCGGCACTTTGACGAAAAGCGGGCAAGGCTAACAAGTGCGCTGGCCCCACTTGAGATCATGGCCCGTTTTGCGACAACTTGACTCTTGCCAAGGCTGTTGAACGGGAGGATCAACCTCCGGATAGCCACCATTCACTCGTAGCCACATTCTTTCCCTCGAAACGTTAGAATCCTATCGGGACTGCCCCGACGAGAGACGTGTGGGGGGCGCGCAAATTTCCATGGTCGAGGCAGTTTCGATAGGGCCGTTTGAACTGAGCGGCTAGCGTTTGCGGCGGACGCGGTCAGGTCTATGGGGTTTGGATGTGGTTTTGCTTGTCTGAGGGCGGCGGTCCGAGATCAGGACGTGGCCGGGAGATCCGTTGAGTCGCTCTTGGCCGCTGCGACAGAAATGTTTCGGGCAGGCAGCGGGCGCGCATTTGAGGGGTAGAGTCGGCGAGTGAGCGCACGAGGGCATGGCGTGTCTGGACACACCGTAAACATCCTTTGCCGGAAACTCGGCGTACCAAGAATCTCTCAGGAGCTGTCAATGATGCACCTCCGTGTTGCGGGCATTACGCCCGACCGGAAATAGAGTTGGCTGCTGGTCATCCGTTCGATGACGAGCATGGGGCCAGCGCAGACTGGACAGCGCAACTGAGTAGTGACCTCGGGATCGCTTGCGCAGGTCGCTGCGCCGAGCAGAATGCGGCAACGCGAGAGAGCATCTCCGCGTCGCCGGTTGGCGAAGAGTCCGAAGTGGCGGATGCGAACCAATCCCCTGGGTAGAACGTGGATCAGGAATCGGCGCAGAAACTCCTCCGCGGAAACGGTCATGATCTTTTGCTTGCCGCCGTGCGCGTAGTCTTTCCAGCGAAACGAGACTCGATCGTTCTGGAAGGCGACGAGTCGATGGTTAGAGATCGCGACGCGATGGGTATAGCGCGCCAGGTAGTGCAGAACATGCTCAGGACCGCCGAAAGGCGGCTTGGCGTAGACGACCCAGTTCTCTTGGAAAAGCTGTCGCAGAAACTTGCGGAAGCAAGGTGGCTCGGCCAGACTCTGGAGTGAGCCGTGGAACTGGAGCTTGTGTTGCTGAAAGAGTTGGCGAAGTCCGGCGGTGAACTTGCCACGGAAGACCCGGCTGAGTGCGCCGACGGGCGGAAAGAAGCGGTTCGAAGAAGCGATCCATCTGGAATGATCGGGAGCCATGCCGCCAGCAGGAGCAACGTAATGGATGTGGGGATGATGCTGAAGGTTCTGTCCCCAGGTATGGAGCACGCCAAGAAACCCGATCGCTGCTCCCAGATGCTTCGGGTCGCGGGCCAGTTCGAGCATCGTCGCGGCGCTGGTTCGGAAGAGCAGATCGTAAAACAGTCGCTTGTTCTGCAGGACAAGAGCGGAAAGTTCGTGCGGCAGGGTGAAGACAATGTGGAAGTACGGAACTGGCAACAGCTCCGCCGCCCTGGCAGCCATCCATTTTGTGCGTGCGTTTCCCTGGCATCTTGGACAATGCCTGTTCCGGCATGAGTTGTACGAGATGGCCTGATGACCGCAGCGTGTGCATTGATCACGATGACCGCCCAAGGCCGCCGTGCGGCATCGGACGATGGCATCGAGCACCTTGCGATGCTGCCATGCAAGGTGTAATCCGTTGTGCTCCCAGAATCTGTTGCCTGCTACGCGAACGATGTCGGCCACCTCAAGGGTGGGCCGGCTCATCGCTTCCGCAGCCTCCTGGAGCGCTTCACCGCTTCCGGGTTGGACACCTCGATAGCTTCCAGCGGACTGGGAACTGCCTGCAGGTGGCGCCGGGACAAATGGAGATCGACGGTTGTGTGGTCCAGCTTCGAGTGTCCGAGCAGTACCTGGATAGTGCGTAGATCGGCTCCGGCTTCCAGCATGTGGGTGGCAAAGCTGTGCCTGAGAGTATGAGGAGAGACATGCTTCGTAATGCCAGCTCGCTTCGCAGCCTCGACCGTGGCCGTCCAGATGATCTTCTCTGTAATGGGCACATCGGCCCGCCAGCCCTTCACCGTGCCCGGAAACAAATAGGTCTTTGGCTTCATCCAGCGCCAGTACTCGCGCAGGGTCTCCAGCAGCTTCGGAGACAACAACCCGTCGCGGTCACGGCCGCCCTTTCCCTGGCGGACCTGCATAACCATGCGCTCGCTGTCGATATCGGAAACCTTGAGATGGGAGAGTTCGGCCCGGCGTAAGCCGGTTGCATACAGCATCATCAACATCGTCCGATGCATCAGGTTGCGGGCGGAAGCAATCCACCGCTCGACCTCTTCCTGACTCAACACGGTTGGCATGCGCCTCTGCCGCTTCGGCACGGGAATGTCGTCGGGAACCTACGGACGCCTCAGCGTCTTGACGAACAGAAATCGCAGGGCGGCAGTGCGGCTTTGGATCGTGCCCGGCGAGAGCTTGCGATCTCGGAACAGATGCACCTGATACTCGCGAATATGCTCGGGGCCGAGGCGCTCCGGCGAGCGACGGAAATACTTCGCGAAATCCTGTACGGCGTGAATGTAGGTACGAACGGTGTTCTTGGCGTAGTTGCGACGCTGGAGCTCGTCCAGCATCAGCTTCCTGAGTCGGGTCACAGGAACCTCCTAGTGACCCAAACCTTACACGGCAGAAAACGTTGGGGGACGACCACGCGCCAGCGTCCGCCGCGCCAGCGGCTTCGTTCAAACAGCATAATCGGCTGTCATTCTGAGCGCGCGTCAGCGAAGCGAAGAATCCCATCGCGGCGTAATGCAAATTCGCAATTTTGGGATTCTTACCGAAACCCGCCAGAAACGGGGTCAATTTCCTCGGGGGCTTTAGTGTGTGCGTGAGAACCCGGACACCATGCCTGTTTAACTCCTTGTCTGGCAGCCCGGTTCTTTCTGAGGTTCCGCTGCCCTCGTGGGGCGCCGCTTACCCGCTAACCAGAGACCGCGTGCCAGGGATCGCTCACCGGGCACGAGAAAGGGCAATCAATAAATGTGATGGCGGCGAAAACGTATTGTGTTTAAGCCTGCCGCAGGGCGTGCAACCGGGTCACGTTGTAGGCCAGGGCCGCCAGCCCGAACTCGCATCCCACCTTGCCCAGACCGCGCGTACGGAACTGCCGCATCCCACGCTGCTGCTTGAGCACTCCGAACACCGCTTCCACCACCGCCTTGCGGCGCGCATACATCGCCCGTCCGGCTGGGCTGCGCAACTTCTGCCGCAGCCGCCGCTGGACCGCCTGTCGCGGCCGATCCCGCCGCCGACAACCCCGTCCCGTGTTCAACTCGCACGCCAGATTCGAATCGGGCACGTACCCCTCGATCCCCTGCCGCTCTAACTCGCTGACGTTCTCCACCGAGAAGAAACCACTATCCGCCAGTACCGCCGTCGGCGCCCTGCCGCACTGCTGCTCGACCGCGGCCACCATCGGCAGCAACGACCGATTGTCCGTCGCGTTCTGCGTCACTCGCGCCGCCACCATCAGATGATCGTCGCTCACCGCTACCTCCGCCGTGTACCCCGACTCGAAACCGCCGCGCGGCCGCAGAAAACGCGCTTGCTCATCCGTCCGCGACCGCTTCTTCAACCCGCTTTTGCGCAGCTCCTCCAGCCGCCGCTCCGCCTTTTCCAGCGCCACCCTCAGCCCGCTCGGCTCCGCGTCGTCCCCATCGCACGCCTGCTGCCAGCGCCGCACCTGCCGCCGCAGCTTGGCCCGCTCGTTCCGCAACTTCGGCTCCGTATCCACCCGCTCCCGGCAGGCGTTGGCCTTGATCCGCGTGGCGTCGATCGCCACCCGTCCCAGCTTGCCCCAGCCCAACTGCCGCGCCATCTCCAACACCTGGGTGAAGGCGTCGTTGATCGCCCCCGCGTGCCGTCGCCGAAACCCGCTCAGCGCCCAGTTATCCACCCGCGCCCCACCCGCCAGGTAACGCAACGCCAGATCCTCCACCAGCCGCTGCTCCAGCCGCCGCGCACTGGTCAGCCCCACCGCGTAGGCGTACAGCCACACGCTCAGCATCAGCTCCGGCGCATACAGCTCCCCACCTTCCAGGCTGTAGGCCTGCTCAAATCGGCTCAGTTCCAGCCGACTTACCACCTGGCGGATGAAAAAACTAAAGATGATCCGCTCCTAACTCATCCTGCACACTCGGAGGTATCAAGTACGCTTGCTCGGGACTGTAAGGCAGAAATCGTGACATATCTCTTTGTGCCCCATCTACCCTGTGAAAAACAAGTCAGTTCTCACGCACACACTAAAGCCCCTGAGGGAATTGACCCCGTTTTCTGCAATAGGTTTATGAAACAAGCTCTAGGAAGCTTCCCCGGTAAGTATAGACCGATCCATCAGGCTGTCATGGCGAGCGCAGTGTTCTAATCGGCCTGAGTGATGCGCGGGCGGCGTGTCCTGGCGAGGCCGATCGAGCGCACGCGCTCGTAGGCGGCGTGCAAATCCTGGCTCAGCACCTGCACGATGCGGACGCAGAGATCGCCGTGCTCCCGCAGGAATTTCAAAAGGTCTTTGCGGCGAATGAACATCACTTGCGAAGTGTCCAGCAATTCGGCGGAGATTTCATAAGGCGTCCCCGACATGGCTGCGCCGAGGCCGAGCACCTCGCCGGGCCCGGCGATGCGCAGCATCAGGCGTTTGCCGGTCTCCGAGCAGATGGAGAGCTTGGCGCGCCCGTCGCAAAGCACGAAGATGCCTTTCGCGGGCCTGCCTTCGGCGAACAAAATCGATCCTTTGGGATGGATAGCGACTGACTTGACCGCATCCAGCGATTGCAGCGCATCGACCGGCATATCGCAGAAAAGGCGATCGGGCCTGAACTCGCAATAGTAACAGCTCGGCTGCGTAGCGCTTTCCATGTCTTCATGATTTACAGGAGTCGGAATCGACCCGCAGTGATAGCAGTCACCCGTTGCCGTGACCCCTGCCACAAACCCCGCATAAATGGCGGGCGAATCGCCACCTTCACATCAACGCCATCTTCAGAACTGTCATGCTGAGCGGAGCGCGCCTGTTTTTGGTGCGCGAAGTCGAAGCATCCCTACCAGCATAAGGATTTACAGTTGCAGGGCCCTTCGCCTCGCGGCAACCACCGCCGCTCGCTCAGGGTGACACGCTCAAAATAGTTTCTCAGCAGCCTGTTTAGTGTGTGCGTGAGAACTAGAATTTGTGGCCACATGTTGTGATCCACTCGTCCGCGAACCGCAATATATTGGGGCGAGAGCACCTCGAAAACGAGTTCTCACGCACACACGTTTAGCCCCTGATGGGATTCATGCCGTCTTCTGAAATAGGTTTATGAAGCCAGGCAAAACCACATCCTCCGCCGGCGCCCCGGTCACACCGTGGCCAGGGTTTTCAAGGCGGCCTTGTTGCGAATCACCAGCGTCGAGCCTTTCGACTGCACGATCTGCCGCTTCTTCAACTCGGCGAACAGCCGCGTCACCGTCTCGCGCGAGGTCCCGATCATCTGGGCGATCTCCTCGTGAGTCAGCGCCAGCTTCACCCGCGGCTCCTGTTTGCTGGACTCGCCGTTGCGGGCGCTCCAGTCCAGCAGCAGGCGAGCCAGCTTTTCGGCGGCCGAGTGCGACAGCCCGAGCGAGCGGATTTCGCGGCAGGCGGTGTTGTACTTCTCGCTTAACTGCTCGGCAACCCGCAGACACGCTTCGCTGTGCTCGCGCAGGAAGCGCAGAAAATCTTCGCGCTTGACGAAATTGATCTGGCACGGATCGACCGTCTCCGCCGTCAGCTCGTAAGGCTTGCCGGAGACGGTCGCGCTCAATCCCAGCACCTCGCCTGTTTCGGCGATTTTCAGAATCAGCGTCTTGCCGTCGGTCGAGCAAATCGACAACTTGACCCGTCCCTTGCAGAGAACGAAAATCCCGCGCGGCGCCTGTCCTTCGACAAACAAGACCGCGCCCTTCGGATAAGCGGTAGCGTATTTGATGGTTTCGAATGATTGCAGCGCCGATGCCGGCAGATCGCAGAACAGATGATCCGTCTTCATCTTGCAGCCCAGGCAGCTTTCGATGATGTCCAAACCGTACGGTGAAAGCACCACGCACCCCCTTGATAGTCCCGTCCGGAATCGCCTGCATCCGGATGAATGGCAAACCGTACCCGCAAGCTTGCCGACGGCCCGCGCTGGACTCCGCGCGAGGTTGATCGCTGTTCGCGACAGGCCTCATCGCGCCCGCTCGAGCGTGCCATGGCAGGGCACACTACATCGTGCACGATCGGATTCGCCTATTCGCTAAGGTCGCGTATCGATGTACCAAGAACAAGTGCATACATCACACCCAATTGTGATATCGTCACATCGCCTCCCCGCAATCTCTTGAAAATACGGAGGATCAAAACCCCCGTCACAATTCGGTGTGAGCCCGCTCCGCCCGCCCTCTTCCTCCAAAAAGTCCCGTGCGCGGGAGGGGTGGTTGCCGCTCTCCACGCTCCCGATTGGTGGCGTAGGCGACTTTCGCCTCCCCCATCGATTGCCGTTTTCGTGTAGATTTGTGAGAGCGTTCGATTCTAAATCATCATGAGCAAGAGCGTTCTGATCGTCAGCTACAATCCCGAACCGCTTGCGCCGCATTTGCTGGCCCTGACCGAAGCCGGTTACGAGGTGCGGGCCTGCGCTTCGTTTTCCTCCGCCCTGGGCGCGGTTGGACCGGGGAAGACCGATCTCCTCGTGCTCTCGCCCGATGTTCCAACCGGCGACCGCAGGCGACTGGAAGGCGAGGCGAAACGGCGCAACCAGAACGTCAGGATCGTGCTTTTCTGCGAAGGCGAAACCGTCAGGGACGTGTTTGCCAGCGCCACGCTCCTCATCTCGGAGGCTCCGGCCGCGCTCATCGCCACCGCCGGGCAGCTGCTTGCGCCGTAAGAATTTCGCTTTCGAAACGAGGTACGAGAGCATGTTTCATAAGTCGTTCTTTACAGGGGCGCGGCTTCAGCCGCGCCGTCGAGAGCCAATTAGAATGCGGGCTTCAGCCCTGAGGGAATTCATCGTTTTCGCTGGCATCGCGGGTAAGAATAATTTTGCCGGTCACAGGGTTTTTATGACGTAAATCACAGACCGGCCGGTCAAGGCCCGAAAGAATAATGTATCCGCCCGCGCCCCTATCGTGCGCGGCGCAGCGTGAAAGGAAACCGGAAATCAATATGTCCAGCACCGTCGCGAAGCCTGACGCCGAAACCCTGCGCACCCTGCCCGGCGACGATATTCGCCAGATTCTCTGGCGCTTTTCCGATCGCTATGACCTGCAGATGATGGTGCAATCCGCCCGCTCGGTGGCGCGCACGGTCGTCGCCCGCCTGGTGGCCGAGGGCGAGCGCAACACCCATGAATGGACTGCGCGCAAGAACGAGTTGCTGAAAGCCTACGACGAGAGCGGCATTACCGCCGCCTTCATGGAACCGGAAGAAGGCGGATTCATTGCCGGCCCCAAGAACCTGGCGCTGGCGTTGATCGCTTTCGAACTGGGCTGGGTGGATGGCGGAGCCGCCACCGGTGCGCTGGCCAGTTGCCTGGCGCTGTCGCCGATTCACGAGCGTGGCACGCCCGCCCAGAAGCAGCGCTACATGTCGCTGTGCGTTCCGCCGCAGGCGGGCGAAGACCGCGTCCCGTGGCGCGGCGCATTCTGCCTCACCGAACCCATCCCCTACGTCGGCGTCGATACCGGCATACTCAACGGCAAGGTGCGCGTTGCCGAGTGGAAAGCAGGTGAAGAGCCGATGTTGCAGGTCGACAAGCGCGGCCGCTTCATCACCAACATGGGGTTTGCCAACTTTGTCACCGCCGCCGTGCAGACGGCCGACGAGAAGATCAAGTCAAGCTGCATCATCATTCTCGAAGAAGGCGATCCGGGAACTTTCGACCGCGGCACGCCGACCCGCAAGATGGTCCACCAGTTATCGTCGACCTCCGACCCGATCCTCAGCCTGCGGGTTCCGGCCAGCCGCATCGTCGGCGGCTATACCGTCAAGGACGGCGTCATCATTCCTAACTACGACCACAGCGAAATCATTGAAGCCGTCTTCAAGCGCACCCGGGTGACGGTTGCGGTGATGACGGCGGCCAAGCTGCTTTCCGCCGTCGAGCCGGTCATACGCTATCAGCGCGGACGTTTTCGCGGAGCCGAGCAGGCGACGCCGGGCACGCTGCGCTACGAGCTCGGTCTGCAACAGCGCGAAGACGTGCTGCACCGCCTGGTGGGCGTGTGGGCGATGGGCGAATCCGCCGCCGCCCTGGGCTTTGCCGCCGCGCGCTGCTTCGACGTGCTCGACCCGCTGGAGAAAATCAAGACCGGGATGCTGGCGGAAAAAGGCATCCACGGCGGCAAGGCGGAGCTGAAATTCTTCCGCGCAATCGCCAAGGACGCGCTTGAGTTTCTCCATCTTTGCCGCCATCCGGAAACGGCCAAAAACAATCCGCGCCTGCAGGAGTTGCACGACAATCCCCTGGTGCAATACGCCATACTCGACGCCGTGGCGAGCGTGCTTTGCCCGGCGTCGAAGCTATGGAATACCGGCCAGGGCTCGGTGGCGATGCGCGAGGCCGTCAGCCTGATGGGCGGTTACGGCATCACCGAAGATTGCCCCGGCTTTCTCGGCCACAAGTGGATGGACTCGCAACTGGAGGCGACCTACGAAGGCCCGGAGGCGGTGCAGCGCCGCAATCTTACCGTCACCATGACCAACGAGCTTTTCCTCGCCCAGTTCCGCAACTGGGTGGTGGAGATGCGGCAGGTCGCCGCCGCCCGCCCCGGCACCGGAGCCTGCGCCCTGGCTACCGCCATGAGCCTCTGGCTGTGGTCTTATGAGCATCTGCAAACAACCGCTGACGCCAACGGCAACAAGCTCTACCACGGCACACGCCAGGGCGTGACGTTTGCCTTGGCCGATGCCCTCTGCTGGCTGCTGGCGGCGCGTCAGCAGGTGCTCGACGCGCTCGAACTTGAGCAGAAGGGGCTGGAGAATCCGCTGCTTGCCGAAGGCCTCGCCGGCATCGTCCGCTTCTACAGCGACCTCTGCCACGTGCAGGTGGCGCGCGCCGCGGGTGAGACCGGGCGCATCTGCGCCGAGCTGGTGAACGGCTACAACCGGCATCCGGCGTGGGACGAAGAAGGATACAAGAGCTGCTACCGGGTGGAAGATCTCGACGGCATGGAAAACCTCATCCCCGGCATCGGTGCCTGCGCCACCGATGTGGTGGCCGAGGACGGCTCGCATCCGCCCAAGGCTGGGCCGTGCGTCAAAGGCGAGGGCTTGGAGGAATTCAGGCGCCTGCGCACCCGGCTCGACGGCTGCCTGACCGGCTCCATGCTGGCCAAAGATCGCGCCGCCGAAGCGCTCACCAAGGTCATGATTCCCGAAGCGCTCGACTACCCGATGTGAGGAAGATAGCCGTGCGCTCTCTGAGGTGTGATATCCCAGCCCGCGCAGCGGGCGAAATAGGGTAGCCCCAGGGCCGGGGTCCCCGATACCCGCGCTGTTCGCGTATTGGGGTGGAGGCGCAAGCCTGGGGTAAATGCATCGGTCGCGTCCCAGCCCGCATAGCGGGCGTAAGAAATTAGCATTTCGCGAAGGAAGATTTTTTGAACCCTGAACAACAACCCGTCGAAGTTGAGCGGCAAAGTCTCGAAGTGGACATCGCCTGCGTCGGATTCGGTCCGGCCATGGGTGGTTTTCTCACCACCCTGGCGCGCGGCCTGGTGAAGGAAGACGGCACGCCCGCCCTGGAAAGTCCGGCCATGCCGGGGATGCCGTTGCAGGTCATCTGCTATGAGCGCGCCGATGATCTTGGCTTTGGCGTCTCGGGTGTAGTCTCGCGGGCGCGCGGCATACGCCGCAGCTTTCCCGATCTGGATGTCTCGCAGATCCCGATGGCGGCGCCTGTACGCCGGGAAAAAGTGGTCTACCTGCTTGATCCCATCGGCGCCAGCCGCCGTTCGCGCTCGCTGCGCATGGTGGACGCGCTCATCAAGACTCTGCGCTTCGCCCTGCCGCTCGAGCGCGATGCCATCGAGCTGCCTTACACGCCGGAGTTTCTCAACAAGCACGACGGCCTGCTGCTCTCTCTCGGACAGTTCAATCTCTGGGTCGGCAGCCAGATTCTGGGCTCCGGCAGCGTGCAGATATGGCCCGGCACGCCGGTTTCCGAGGCTCTCATCGAGCAAGATCGCGTGGTCGGCCTGCGCATGCTCGATCAGGGTGTGGATAAAGCCGGCCATCCCGATGCCGGTTTCATGGCCGGCATGGACATCAAGGCCGCCCTCACCGTAGTCGGCGACGGCCCCGTCGGTCCCGTCGGACGCCAGCTCGACGATCACTTTGGCATGCCCGAGGGACATCACAAACGCGAGTGGGCGGTGGGCATGAAGGCGGTGGTCGAGCTTCCCGAGCACGTCTCGCTCGAGCCGGGAACGGTCATCCATACCCTCGGATTCCCCGAGCCCGAGATCTTCGGCTTCTTCTACGTTCATCCCGAGCGCGTGGCCTCGGTCGGAATCTTCGTGCCCTCGTGGTTTCGCAGCCCGCTGCGCACCTCGTACCGCTATCTTCAGCACTTCATGATGCACCCGTACCTGTGGCGCTACCTGGAAGGCGGGACGCTGCGCTCCTGGGGCGCCAAGTCGTTGCAGGAGTCGGGCAAGCGCGGCGAGCCCTATCTGGCCGGCGACGGCTATGCCCGCATCGGCGAGGGTTCCGGCAGCACCAATGTTCTGACCGGCTCGGGGGTCAACGAAGCTTGGACCACCGGCGTGCAGCTTGCCGAGGGCGTGCTCGAATTGCTCCAAGCGGGCCAGCCGTTCACCCGCGAGAACCTGGAAATCCATTACGGCCGCCGTCGCCGCCAGAGCTGGGTGGAAAAGGAAGGACGCATCGCCGAGCACGCGCGCGACGGCTTCCAGACCGGATTTATCTCCGGACTCGTTGGCATGGCCGTCGCCGGATTGACCGGCGGAAAGATTTCGTTCGCCAACGAGCCTCAGCCCCCGCACCGCCATCTGCGCTCGCCCGAGGAGTATTTTGCCGGCAAGTTCTCGGCGGAGAAGATCGCGCAACTGAAGCAGCAGGCTACCACCGAGAATAGATCGCTTCACGATGTTTTCATGGACGCCTGTGGCTGGCCCGCCATTCCTTTCGACGGCAAGTTGCTGATCACCCATCAAGACGCCTTGCTGGTCGGCGGTAAAGTGCAGGCCGCCGCCGGTTACGCCGATCACGTCGTCTTTATCGACGCCCAGTTGTGCCGCCGTTGCGGGGCCCGCACCTGCATCGAGATGTGCTCCGGACAGGCCATCACCACCGGCGAGGGCGCGGTTCCGGCCTTCGACCGCGAGAAGTGTATCCACTGCGGCGCCTGCCTGTGGAACTGCTCGCAGACCACCAACGGAGAAAAGAGCAACATCGATTTCCGCGCCGGCTCCGGCGGATTGCACTCGGCGGAGAATTAGAAAGCGCGGATTGCACCCGGCGGAGAATCAGAGCGTGTTTCATAAATGGTGCTTTGAAGGGGCATGGCTTTAGCCATGCCGTCCAGAGCCGGGAAAAATGTGGGCTGAAGTGTGTGCGTGAGAACCCGGACACCATGCCTGTTTAACTCCTTGTCTGGCAGCCCGGTTCTTTCTGAGGTTCCGCTGCCCTCGTGGGGCGCCGCTTACCCGCTAACCAGAGACCGCGTGCCAGGGATCGCTCACCGGGCACGAGAAAGGGCAATCAATAAATGTGATGGCGGCGAAAACGTATTGTGTTTAAGCCTGCCGCAGGGCGTGCAACCGGGTCACGTTGTAGGCCAGGGCCGCCAGCCCGAACTCGCATCCCACCTTGCCCAGACCGCGCGTCCGGAACTGCCGCATCCCACGCTGCTGCTTCAGCACTCCGAACACCGCTTCCACCACCGCCTTGCGCCGCGCATACATCGCCCGTCCGGCTGGGCTGCGCAACTTCTGCCGCAGCCGCTGGTGGACGGCGGCGCGCGGCCGATCCCGCCGCCGACAACCCCGTCCCGTGTTCAACTCGCACGCCAGATTCGAATCGGGCACATACCCCTCGATCCCCTGCCGCTCTAACTCGCTGACGTTCTCCACCGAGAAGAAACCACTATCCGCCAGTACCGCCGTCGGCGCCCTGCCGCACTGGCGCTCGACCGCGGCCACCATCGGCAGCAACGACCGATTGTCCGTCGCGTTCTGCGTCACTCGCGCCGCCACCATCAGATGATCGTCGCTCACCGCTACCTCCGCCGTGTACCCCAACTCGAAACCGCCGCGCGGCCGCAGAAAACGCGCTTGCTCATCCGTCCGCGACCGCTTCTTCAACCCGCTTTTGCGCAGCCGCTCCAGCCGCCCCGGCATCTCCGCCAGCCGCCGCTCCGCCTTTTCCAGCGCCACCCTCAGCCCGCTCGGCTCCGCGTCGTCCCCATCGCACGCCTGCTGCCAGCGCCGCACCTGCCGCCGCAGCTTGGCCCGCTCGTTCCGCAACTTCGGCTCCGTATCCACCCGCTCCCGGCAGGCGTTGGCCTTGATCCGCGCGCGTCGATCGCCACCCGTCCCAGCTTGCCCCAGCCCAACTGCCGCGCCATCTCCAACACCTGGGTGAAGGCATCATTGATCGCCCCCGCATGCCGCCGCCGAAACCCGCTCAGCGCCCAGTTGTCCACCCGCGCCCCACCCGCCAGGTAACGCAACGGTAGATCCTCCACCAGCCGCTGCTCCAGCCGCCGCGCACTGGTCAGCCCCACCGCGTAGGCGTACAGCCACACGCTCAGCATCAGCTCCGGCGCATACAGCTCCCCACCTTCCAGGCTGTAGGCCTGCTCAAATCGGCTCAGTTCCAGCCGACTTACCACCTGGCGGATGAAAAAACTAAAGATGATCCGCTCCTAACTCATCCTGCACACTCGGAGGTATCAAGTACGCTTGCTCGGGACTGTAAGGCAGAAATCGTGACATATCTCTTTGTGCCCCATCTACCCTGTGAAAAACAAGTCAGTTCTCACGCACACACTAAAGCCCGCATTTTTTTTGGGCTTTGGACGGCATGGCTAAAGCCATGCCCCTTCAAAGCACCATTTATGAAACACGCTCTTGGCTGAATGCACGTTTCGTGGGCTGGTGAGCTGCTCCCTGGCGCGCAATTTTTAATCGGGCAGGGTGCAAACTCGCGATACAATTTTGCTGTCCAAATAGTGTCGAACAAACAAAGTTCGCGCGGAGCTGGAATAAGGAGCTGGAATGAAGAGACTTCCCGTTCTTCTTTGCCTTTTGTTGGCGTTTTCCATTGGCGCGTCGGCGGCGGGAGACTATGACAAGTATGAGGTTTCCGGCGCTTATTCGCACCTCACTCCGGGGAAAGACGGTTTCGACCTCTCCGCCGGATACCTACCGAGCAAGTACCTGGCCATCGAAGGCGACGGCGGCGCGTACTTGAAGTCGGGGGACAATACCGGGACCTTCATGGCAGGCCCCAAGGTTCAGGCCTCAACCGGCGACGGCTGGTTTACCGGGTTTGCCAACGTACTGTTCGGGGTCACGCACGAGCAGAAGAACTATTTTGCATACTCGGCCGGAGGCGGGGTCAACGTCGGCAAAGGTCCTTTCGCGGTTCGCTTCAAGGCCGATTTGATTCACTGGAACAACGGCCAGCACGGCCGGGTTGGAATCGGCGGCGTGTATCGCTGGTAGGCTTCGCTAAAGGCAGGCGAAAGATGGGGCGGACGGCGGCAGAGTTGAGAAGTGCCGATACGGATTCCCCCGCCCGGCTTGGCTTTGCACTTCCGCTTTACACGGAGCCCTGGATTCTGCGAAATTAGATCGTGGAACACCCCGCGATTGAAACCATCGTCATCCTCGACTTCGGCTCGCAATACACCCAACTGATTGCGCGCCGGGTGCGCGAGCAGAATGTTTTCTCGGCGGTTCTGCCGTGTACCGCTTCCCTGTCGGAAATCCAGGGGTACAACCCGGCCGGCATCATTCTCTCGGGCGGGCCAAGCTCGGTGTACGACGCCGATGCGCCGCCGGCCGATGGGCGGGTGCTTGGGCTGGGCGTGCCGGTGCTGGGCATCTGCTACGGCTTGCAATTCATTACCCACAAGCTCGGCGGCAAGGTGAGCGCGGGCCGCAAGCGCGAATACGGCCACGCCGAGGTTTCGCTGAGCGGCGACTCGCCATTGTTTACCGCCCTGCCCTCGGAGATGAGCGTGTGGATGTCGCACGGCGACGAAGCGCTGGAGCTGCCGCAGGGCTTCCAACTGGTCGGCAAGTCGGCGACCGCGGTGGCCGCCATGGAAGACCGCGCGCGGCGCATCTTCGCCGTGCAGTTCCACCCCGAGGTTCACCACACCAGCCACGGCACGGCGATGCTGCGCAACTTCGTCTTCGGCATCTGCGGCGCCAAGCCGAACTGGACGGCGCAGCGTTTTATCGAATCGACGGTGGAAAGCGTTCGCCAGACGGTCGGTCCCGCAGGGCGCGCCATCTGCGCGATTTCCGGCGGGGTCGATTCTTCGGTGGCCGCAACCCTGGTCTCGCGGGCGCTGTGCGAGCGCCTCACCTGCGTGTTCGTCAACAACGGCGTGCTGCGCAAGAACGAGTTCGAGAAGGTGCAGCAGAATCTGCGCAGCCGTCTCGGACTCAATATCGATGCGGTCAACGCCAGCGAACGTTTTTTGACGAAGCTTGCCGGGGTGGCTGACCCCGAGCGCAAGCGCAAGATTATCGGCAACGAGTTCATCGAGGTCTTCGAGGCCGAAGCGCGCCGCCTCAAGCAGCTTTCCGGCCACGTAGAGTGGCTGGTGCAGGGCACGCTTTACCCGGACGTGATCGAATCGCGTTCGGTGCGCGGCCCTTCGCAGACCATCAAGAGCCATCACAATGTCGGCGGACTGCCGGAAAAGATGAACCTCAAACTCATCGAACCGTTGAAGGATCTCTTTAAGGACGAAGTGCGCCGCATCGGCCGCGACCTCGGCATGCCGGAGGAGATGGTGCAGCGGCAACCGTTCCCCGGACCGGGACTGGCGGTCCGCATCCTCGGCGAAGTCACCCCCGAGCGCATCGCCCTGTTGCAGGAGGCCGACGACATCGTCGTCTCCGAGATTCGCCGGGCCGGACTTTACACCGAGATATGGCAGTCGTTCGCGGTGCTGCTGCCGGTGATGTCGGTGGGGGTGATGGGCGACCAGCGCACCTACGCTTACACTTGCGCCATCCGCGCGGTACACTCCGAAGACGGCATGACGGCCGACTGGGTAGCGCTGCCGCACGAGGTCTTGAAGACGATTTCCAGCCGGATCGTGAACGAAATCCGGGGCATCAACCGGGTGGTCTACGACGTGACTTCGAAGCCGCCGGGGACGATTGAGTGGGAGTAGGCGGGCGTCAGCTCGCTCTGCTACGGCGGCTCACCCTTCGGACGTACTACTTACGTTATCTGCTAAATCTTTTGCTTTGCTTGTACTCTTCCGCGAGCGACCATGTACTCGGAAATTAAAATTGTGCCGCCGGAACCCGGCTTCCCAGCGCGGCGCCGCTGGACGCGCTATCGGGCGCACATGCTGACCTGCGTGATCGCCCAGAAGCCGATGAAAGTGGTCATCGTCCCAGGCCGCGGCACGGAGCTGAATCACGGCGGGATGACAGTCTTTGTCGGCATCGAACTGGCAGTCAACGAACGAATCAAGGTCACACTGACCCCGCCGTATGGGGGAGAGCCGTTGACCTTCGAGTGCGTGATTCGCGACCGCAGCGGCTACACCTATGGAGTCGAGTTCATCCGCGACGAGAGCGACAACAAGCAGATCAACCAGATGCAGCGCCTGCTGAACGCCCTGGAAGACTACAGCGGCAGGTAAGCGGCGGCGGCGGCCGCATCCAATCAACTCAGCCGCGCCGCCAGGCCGATGATGGCCGCGCCCAGGATCGCCCAAACGGTCGAGCGCTTGGTGAACACCAAAAAGAAGAAGCTGGCGGCGGCGATGGCGATAGTCACCCATCCGGTGAGCGCGGCTCGCGCCAGCGGCACCATGGCGCTCACCAGCAATCCGGCGGCGGAGAACATGACGGCGTGAATGGCGCTGCGCACGACCGGTTTATCAGCGCGGCGGCCCAGATATTGCAGCATGGGAATGATCAGAAACGCCGGGGTCATGACCGCGATCAGGCCGGCAAAGCCGCCGGCGACGCCTCCGACGAAATAACCGACACTGACGACGTAAAGTCCGTTGGGGCCCGGCGCGGTCTGCCCGGCCGCCACCGCCGCGTTCAATTGGCGGTCAGTAAGCACGTGCCGGCTCTCGACCAAGTCGTGCTGGATCACGGGAATCGAGGTGGCGCCGCTGAAGGAAGTGAGCGTCGCCTTGGCCAGCAAAAGGTAGAGCACGAGGAGACTCATTCGGGCACCCGCCAGACGGCTCCGGCGACGGCCGCCAAACCAAGCACGGCGATCGGGGTGAGATCGAATTTGAGGGTGAGCAGGATAGAGCCTGCCACCAGCACGGTGACGTGCAGCCCGTGTTTGCGGTCGAGGTAGGGCTGAATCAACTGCCAACTGGCCATGGCCATGATTCCCACCGCAGCGGCGAGGGTGCCGGCAACGGCGGACATGGCGTGGGAGTTCGAGCGAAGCACGTCATAGCTGCCGGTGAGCAGCATGACGATGATGCCGGTGGGGACGCTGGCTGCGGCTACGCTGGCGATGGCCCCGGGCCAGCCGAGCAACTCCCAGGCCGTGCCCGCGCAGAAGGCGAGCATGTTGGTCCCAGGCGTAATGCGCGCCAAGGCATAAACGGTGGCGTACTTTTCCTGGCTCAGCCACTGACGCAGCGAGACCAGTTCGGTGTGCAGCGCCGCCATGGTAATGGTGCCGCCGCCAAAGGTCAGATTCGTCACCCGCAGATAGGACAAGAAAAGCTTGAGTAAAGAGGGCCGTTGAAGAGACGGTGGTTCCACGTTCTTAATCTATCATCAGCCCCGATAAATCGATGCGCGACAGCGCACCAGGCGGCATTTCCGTTTTGGGCGCAAGTTGTGTCGAACCCCACTCAAGCAAAAGAAGCTTGAATCGGCTACCGGCCCCCTGAGTTTGCGGTTGACTTTCGCATCGGCGGGTGTATCTTTCTGTCGTTCCCAGATAGACCAGGCATCCGGGTTTTTGGGCTTCCAGGCGGCCCCAACCAAATCGGCTCCTACCAATCGGCCCAAGGGTGCTGTACTTCCATCAGGACTTCAGTGGTTTCGGGCGCGCAAGAGACCTTCCGCTTGGCCGGGCTTCCAGACTAGAAAAGAGGAAAACATGAAACCACGTTTCGTGATCGCAATGCTGTTAGTTTTCGCCCTTGCTGTCCCGGCCACGATGCTGGCGCAGCAGCAGAGCAAGGCGGAAAAAGAAATTCGCGCCGTTCTTGATCAAATCAAAGCGGCCAATCTGAAGGGCGGTGACGAAGCCGCCGCCGCCTTCGATAAACTTTTCGCCGATGACTACACACGCATTACCCCTGACGGAGCGGTTCATAACAAGGCAGACATGCTGAACGGCTTCCGGACTGGAAAAACCAAGATTGAAGCCATTGAGCTGTCTGACATCAAGATACGCATCTATGGACACACCGCAGTGGTAACCGGGATTACCAATATCAAAGGAGTATTGGTCGGCGAAAACGTCCCGCGACAGACTCGTTTTACGCGGGTTCTGGTAAAGCGCGGCGACAGGTGGGAGTCAGTGTTATACCAAAACACCCCAATCAAGCAATAAGCGCTTGGGCGGGAGACCCAGAGTTGGCGCAGTTCCAACTCTGGGATATTGTTATCGAAGGAAGCGCGCCGGTTGTCGGACTCCCACATCTGCCAACTCCAGCAGATGTGGGGCACCCGCGCAGATCCTTCGGTCGCGCAAATACAGCCCGACCTCAGGATGGCACTCAAGAGACTTTTTCAGCAGCCTGTGAAGCCCGTACCCTTCAACCAAACGAGCTAAAAAGCAATGCGCCAGGCTAACCCGGCGCAGCGGCTTTTCCGGCGGCTTTCGCGTCTACTCCGTATGTTTCTTCGCGTCTTCCAGGATGCGCTCGGCGCGGGCCGGATTGTAGACCCCGCAGGAGCAGAAATGGGTGAGATACTTCGCCGCCTGCGCGGGCGTGCGCCGTCCTTCCTTTACCCAGTCGACCATCTTCTTGGCCAGGTTGGCGCTGACCATGCTGTGACCGCACATCGTGGTCAGCATCAGCACCTGGGTGTTGGGCAGCTTTTCGGTCTCGCCCTCGAAGCCGAGCGAGTACGAGACGCTGTGGCGAGGCTGGCCGGCGGCGCAGGAGCATGCCATGGCATTCTCCAGAGAGGTTGACATGTTGACGCAGAGGCCGAGGTCGGCCTCCTTGACCTCCTTGAGAAACTTCTCGGCCGCTTCGAGGTTGTTGAGAACGACGACGGCGTTGGTCGGGGCGTCGATGCCGTTGACCACGGTGCGGTACTCCAGTTCCATGTCGCGGGCCCAGTGCGCGCTCGGGGTCAGTTCCTTGGGCCGCAGAGCGCCGCCGTGGGCGGAGTCGCCGAGGTTCACAGGATTGTACTTGAGCGCCATCTCCAGGAAGCGTTTCAGTTTCGGCACGCAGTCCTTGTCGTTCTTGCCGCGGCTGGTGCGGGCAAAGATCACGATATCGTCGCGGAAGCTCTCGGTGGTGCCAAAGCGATGAAGGGTATTAGTCATGGCCTGCTCCTGCTTGTGCCTTAACGGCTTCGGGATTGGTGATGCGGCCCAGGCCGAAGTTGGTCTTGGCGCGAATCAGTTTGAAGCCCAGCCGTTGCAGGATGGGCGCAACCTCGTTCTCTTCGCCGTGCTCGTCGCAGCGCACGCCGGTAGCGATCGCGACCACGGTCTTGACCTGCTTCTCGACCTCGCGAACCACCCCGAGAATCTCTTCCAGGCGGTCGATCTTCACCAGGACTTCAATGATGGCCGAAAGAATTTTCTCGTTGAGAATCTCCGGCTGCAAAAAGCCGGTGCCGGGGTCAGGCATAAGCGTGGTGATGGGATTATTCTTCTCGAAGACGACGCCGATCTTGGCCAGCGCCACCGTCATCTTCTGGATATCGGACATGCGCACGCCGACGCCGGGGCGGCCCAGCTCGATGGTAAAGTTCACCTCGCCGCGCTTGACGCGTCCGGTGAGGTCGTTGGTCTTGACCTCTTCGGTGCCGCGCCCGCGCACGCCGGTCGATTCGTGCGGCACCAGCGGGTCGGAGAAGGCGCGCCGGATGACGCGCGGCCACTTCAGCTCATCGGGCGTCAAGGCCGAGGTCGGGCAGACGTCCGGTTCGGGATCGAAGCGCAGCCGCGCCATCTTGAACAGGCGGCGCAGCGCCCGCACCACGGTGGGGTTGAGATGCTCCTTGCTCATGCCGTTGTAGCAGCTATAGCACTCCACGCATTCGTCGCTCTCGATGGTCGCCCGGTTGACGGCCGGATCGACGTAGATCGCGCCCATTGGGCAGACATACGTGCAGTTGCCGCATGCCACGCATTTCTTCTGGTCTATGATCACCTTTGGCCTCGCACACTGACGCCGCGTTGCTTGGTGGAAGTTGGAATCCACGACAATTTAGCGGGTGGGAACTGTGGTAATTTTCGCAAATACCACACGAAAGTACAAGCTGAAAGAGCGTGGTTCATGAACCTTGAAGGCTGGCGGGGACTTATCCGCATCCTCGTCAGAGATTTGCCTGATAGATTTCGTATTGATGGGTTCGCACGATCCGGCGCAGGGTATGCTTGCGCTCGATAACCTGCTGCTCGTCGGGCGTGTTGTAGATGACATAGGCCGGGCGGGGATGGCGAGCGAGCGAGGCGTGAAGGTTGTCGAGAACGGTCGCGAGCACGTAATCGGGAAAGGGATTGAAGAGGTAAATGACCAGCGGATCGGGCGGAAACTGGAATTCGCGGGCGTCGAGGCAGAGGGACTGGGCGTCGATGTTGCCGCCGTGATCGCGCAGGCGGGCGAGGTTCTGCTCGGCGACGGCGTGAAGCTCGGGCTGAAGTTCCACGCCGATGATGCGCCGGAACGGATAGGCGGCGGCCAGCAGCAGCACTCTTCCCTTGCCTGAGCCCAGATCGATAAAGGTGAAGCCGGTGAAATCGACTGGCGCCAATTGTTGCAGCATGTCGGAAAATTCATCGGGGAGGGTGGGCTGATAGAGACGCTCCGCAAAAACCTCTCGCAGGCGGACGCCCCAGCTCAGGCGCGCCCAGGTGGTATCGAAACCGTGGTCGCAATCGTAGTCGATGTCGCCGAAGCGGCTGCGGCGGCGATCGGGCATGCTATCACGCAGAAGCTCCCAGAGCTGCCGGGCGAGATAGGCGAGCGACCGGCGAAGGCCGCGCGCACGCACAGAGTCGCGCGCCCAGCGCATGAACAAGAGGCCTAGCTGCTGACGGCGGTCCGGGTCTTCCACGCCTCGATTATGCGCCTTCGGCGGCGATCGCAACTTCGCCTTCTCTTGAGACGTGGGCTATTTCCCAGGTTAGCGCCGAACGACACGGCGCGGAACCTGGGGCACCCGTTGACCAATACCTACTGCCGGGAGAGTTCGACATTTGCGCGTATTCTTGGCAAAGTAGAGGGTAATGTCTGGCGGCTCCGATTCCAAGGTCCCCGTCGAGCCCGCGGCCGGCTTGGCGGGAGGGAAAACCAGTTTCTCCGCGTTTAGCAATCGCAGTTTTTTGCTGTTCGCGATTTCGCGAACCCTGGCCGTGATTGCCATCGAGATGGTGTCGGTCGCCGTCGGCTGGCAGATTTACGACCTCACCCACAAGCCGCTTAGCCTGGGTCTGGCGGGGCTGGCGCAGTGCATTCCGGGGACATTGCTGTTTCTGGCCGCGGGACACGCGGCCGACCACTGCTCGCGCAAGCGCCTGCTGGTGGCATGCGCCCTGGGATACGCGTTCTGCGCCACGCTGCTGCTGCACTTTGCCATGCGCGGGGTGGCGACGGTGGGGCCGATTTACCTGGCCGTGCTGCTGATCGGCGTGGTGCGCACCTTTGAGGGTCCGGTGCGCTCATCGATCCTTACCGAGATTGTGCCGGAAGAAAGCTTCGCCACGGCGGTGGCGTGGCTGGGGTCGATCCAAAAGACGGCAACCATGACCGGACCTATGCTCGGCGGCTTGATCTACGCGCTTGGCCGCGGTCCCAAGCCGGTGTACGTGGCCGGGGTGATTGGCGGGGTGGTGGCGGCCGCCTTCGCCGCGCCGATTGTGGGACGCCCTCGCGCCGCCAGCCCGCGCGGCACGGACCTGCGCACGGTGCTGGCGGGTTTGCACTACATCCGTGAGCACCGCATCATTCTGGGGGCGATTTCACTGGACCTGTTCGCGGTGCTGCTGGGCGGCGCGGTGGCGCTGCTGCCGGTCTATGCCCGCGACATCCTGCGGACCGGACCGTGGGGACTGGGCCTGCTGCGCAGCGCGCCGGCGATTGGCGCTACCCTGATGGGCGCGGTGGTGGCGCACTGGCGGCTGCGCGGCAAGGTCGGCAAACTGATGCTGTGGTGCGTGGCGGTGTTCGGCACGGCGACGATTGTGTTCGGCTTGTCGCGTAGTCTGCTGCTCTCGATGGCGGCGCTGCTGATTCTGGGGGCGGGCGACATGGTGAGCGTCATCATTCGCCAAACCCTGGTGCAGATTGCCACGCCCGATGAGATGCGCGGCCGGGTGAGCGCCGTGAACATGCTGTTTATCGGCACTTCGAACCAGTTAGGAGAGTTCGAGTCGGGAGTGACGGCGGCATGGTTCGGAACGGTGGCGGCAGTGGTGGCCGGCGGGGTGGGAAGCATCGCGGTGGTGGCGCTGTGGGCATGGCTGTTTCCGGAGCTGCGGAAGGTGAACCAGCTGACGGCCAGCGAACTCAGAGTGGAGCAGCCGGACGATGCCGCGCTGGCGCCCTGAGGCTCGACGGATCTTCGCGCCGTAAGGCTCGCCTGGATTAAGAGTGTTGACCCATGACTGTAAGGTAAAGTCCTTATTTTAAAAGTTGTCCTACGATGTATTATTATGTTGGTTATTACATCGTAGTTTCCTCCCAATTAACCCCGTTGCCAACCAGCGCGGGGTTGTTTTTTGTCCGGCAGTTTACGGAAGGTTGAGAAGGGGATTTCACGCCAATCATGCAGAAGCACTTGCGCTGTTCCAGTACATCGCGCTACCGTTCGGTTATGATTCGCAGGGCTTTTCCAGTCTACCTAGTTGCTCTCTGGCTTGTGCTACCCGTTACTGCCCCGGCCGCCGAGCGGAAAATTCCGTGCAAGATACCTACAAATGCCGCAGCGTGCTACTGGACGCATGGGCGACTGCTTCAAGCCAATGGAACACCCTCATTCCGGTTGTGGAAAATCGGAACGCACAGAGTGCTTGGCATATACAGTGGCCCACCGCTGAACCGCTGGGGGCCGGATAGCGAAGCCCCGGAGCTTCCGGCCAACATCCAGAGCGTTTTCTCGAAGCAGTGGGTGGTCGTCTATGGAGACTTTGAGGTTTGCCCATTAGAAGAACAACGGCCAGAAACGATGCAACCCGCTTGTATCGAGGCTGTCAAGAATGTTGTTATCAAGCGAGACTGAACTGCTTTGAGTACACAACTGGTGTAGTCAGGCGTTATCACAACTTAGGCCCAAAACGGGCGGAATTTCGCTTCTCCCGGAGAGCCTGAAGGGTGGCTTTCCGGGGTCGCGCTCAGATGCCGCCGAGGGCCTCGACTTCAGCGGACGACGATGTTGACCAGCTTGCCGGGGACGACGATGAGTTTGACGATCGGTTTGCCGGCGGTGGCCGCCTTGACCTTGTCATCGTTCAGAGCCGCCTGGCGTACCGTGTCTTCAGCGGCATCGGCGGAAACCACGATACGTCCGCGCAGCTTGCCGTTGACCTGCACGGCCATCTCGATTTCGTCTTCCATGGCCAGCGCCGGATCGTACTTGGGCCACGGATGGCGCAACAGCGTCGCCGTGTCTTCCCCCAACATCTCCCAGAACTCGTGAGCGAGATAGGGCGCGAAGGGCGCGAGCATGAGCACGAAGTTGCGCTGCACCTCGCCGCGCAACCCCCGCAGCTCAGCCAAATTCGCGCCTTTGCCGAAGATCTCATGCTGCGCGGTGCAGGTGTTGAGGAACTCCATCAGGCCGGCGACGCAGGTGTTGAAGTGCCAGCGTCCGTTCAACTCGTCGGTGATGCGCTTGATGGTCTGGTGCATCTTGCGGACGACGGCGCGAGCGTTCGGCGAGAGCGCGGCGGCGTCCGAGGTTCGCGGCTCGGCGGGGGAAAACTTCACCGGATTGTCGGCGATGAAGCGGTGCGCCTTGTTGAGAAAGCGGCTGACGCCTTCGACGCCCTGATCCTGCCAGTCGAGATCGCGGTCGGGCGGGGCGGCGAACAGGGTGTAAAGGCGGGTGGCGTCGGCGCCGTAGCGGGCCACCATGTCGTCGGGCGAAACCACGTTGCCGAGCGACTTCGACATCTTGGCGCCGTCCTTGATGACCATGCCTTGAGTAAACAGGCGGGTGGCAGGCTCATCGTTGCGGATGAGGCCGAGGTCGCGCATGAACATCGTCCAGAAGCGCGAATAGATGAGATGGAGAATGGCGTGTTCGACTCCGCCGATGTACTGGTCCATGGCAAACCAGTACTTGACGACCGCCGAATCGAAGGGCGCGCTGTCGATGGGGCTGGTGTAGCGATAGAAATACCAGCTGGAATCGACGAAGGTATCCATGGTGTCGGTTTCGCGCCGCGCCGGACCGCCGCACTTGGGGCAGGTGGTGTTGACGAATTCGGGCACGCGCTCGAGAGGCGAGCCGCCGGTCAGGGTGATTTCGACACTGTCGGGCAACAGCACCGGCAACTGCGCTTCGGGCACGGGCACCAGACCGCAGCGATCGCAGTAGAGGATGGGAATCGGCGTGCCCCAATAACGCTGGCGAGAAATGCCCCAGTCCTTCAGGCGATAGGTGACGGTAGCCTTGCCGAACCCGTGCTCCTCGGCATATTTGGCCATGACTCGCTGCGCTTCGGTGCAGGAGAGTCCGTTCCACGGGCCGGAGTTGATCAGCAGGCTGTCTTCGAGGGTGAAGGGCAGCACGGGCTGTTCGGGCTCCCCGGCGGCGGGAGGCTCGCTCTCGCGACGCGGCAGAATGACGGTGCGGATTTCGAGCCCGTATTTCTTGGCAAATTCGTAGTCGCGCTCGTCGTGCGCGGGCACGCTCATGATGGCACCGGTGCCGTAATCCAGGAGGATGTAATTGGCAACCCAGATGGGAACGCGCTCGCCGTTGAAGGGATTGATAGCGTTGAAGCCGGTGAAGACGCCTTTCTTTTCCAGAGCGCCGATGTTGCCGGCGTCACGGGCCGCGCGCTGATCGGCGAGCAAGTCGGCGACTCCGGCCTTGAGCTCGGGATTGAACGCGATCAGGTCGGCGACCAGCGGGTGCTCAGGCGCAAGTTGCACCGAGGTGGCTCCCATGATGGTGTCAACGCGGGTGGTAAAGACCGAGATCTTATCGCCCGAAGGTCCGGCGGCGTGATCGAGCTTGAAGTCGACCAGCGCGCCCTCGGAGCGGCCGATCCAGTTGCGCTGCATGGTGCGGACTTTTTCCGGCCAGCCGGCGAGGCGATCGAGGCCCTGAAGAAGTTCCTCGGCGTAAGCGGTGGTGCGCAGGAACCACTGCTCAAGATCGCGCTGCTCGACCACGGTGGTCTCATGACGCCAGCAGCATCCGCCCACGACCTGCTCATTGGCCAGCACCGTCTGGCACTCGGGACACCAATTCACGGTGCTCTTTTTGCGATAAGCGAGGCCGCGCTCGAAGAGCTTGAGAAAGAACCACTGGTTCCAGCGATAGTATTCCGGGAAACAGGTGGTGACTTCTTTCGACCAGTCGTAGCCAAAGCCGAGGCGCTTCATCTGCACCTTCATGGCGGCAATGTTCTGAAGCGTCCACTCGCGTGGCGGCCGCTGGTTCTTGATGGCGGCGTTCTCGGCGGGAAGGCCGAAGGAATCCCAACCCATGGGGTGGAGCACGTTGTAGCCGTTCATCCACATGTAGCGGGCCAGGGCGTCGCCAATGGAGTAGTTGCGCACGTGTCCCATGTGGAGCGCGCCCGAGGGATAGGGCAGCATTTCCAGCACGTAGTACTTCTGCTTGCCTGACTCGATGCCCTCGGCGGCGTAAAGCCCGGGATCGTCGCTCCAGCGTTGCGACCACTTCAGCTCGGTGAGCTGCGGGTCGTAATGGCCTTCCTCCTTGGCGGACAGGATGGAAGACGGCGCAACTCCGCCCCGAGCGGGCTCAGCTCGCCGGTCCTCGTGGCCGGCCTGGATGGGCAGGCCGAGTTTCTCGGCCGCGGACTCGACTTCCTGCTTTACCTCTTCAACCAGCTTGGCGACGCCTTCGGCGGTCTTTTCCACCACCTGGTGAACGGTTTCGGCCGCGCGTTCGACGACTTCTTTGGACGACTTGGAATGAGTGCGACTTTTATCTTTAGGGGTCATCTTTATAGGCTTCATCAGATTACGATGTTACAAACTTTGATTCTACAAGACGGGGTTGCGCAGACCAAAGGCTGCGGTGGATTCGCGGCACCCACGGCCTGTGCTCCGGCAGACGATGACTGGTTCAGATGTGTCTTGATCCGCCGGCTGCCGTGGCCAGCCCCAGTCCTATGTAGACGGTTCCGGAAACATACTTCTGGCGGCGCAAAAAGCCGCGGTTGCGTTGCAGCCAGAGGGCGGCGGAGCCTGCCGCTAAGGCCCACAGGCTGTCGCTGGTAAAGCCCATGACTTCGAAGAGCGCTCCCAAGGCAAGGAACTGTAAGGTCACCGATCCTCTGGCCGGGCTGACGAACTGCGGCAGGAAAGCAAAAAAGAAGAGCGCGGCCTTGGGGTTGAGAAGCTGTACCAGAACCCCTTGCACGTAGACGCGGCGCAACGATGCCGGTTGCACGTGCTCTACCCCATCGGTCGCCACCGGCCGCTCGCGAAGTTTTCTGATTCCCAGGTAAATCAGGTAGGCGGCGCCGGCATATTTCACCGCCGAATAAGCCATGGCCGAAGAGAGCAGCAAGGCCGAAAGCCCCAGAGTCGCACCGACGATGTGCGCCAGGGCCTCCGGTGGCGATGCCAAGGCACGAGGCCAGTCCCGCGCGGCGTCCCTGATCGACGCTGCGCGCCACGATGTAAAGCACCGCCGGCCCGGGAATGACCAGCAGCACGATGGCCGCCGTGATGAACAACAGCAGCTCGCGAGCAGGAGGCAGAAGGCTCATGACTTCGAGGCTAGCACAAGCGGAGCGTGCGGCGCGTCGTTGGCGGAGTGTCCCGAAAGTTCGTGACATAATTTAGGATGTCATGCTGAGCGTAGCGAAGTTGAGGCGTTGAGGCGGCGTTCGAGCCGCCTGCCGAAATCCTGAGCGAAGCGAAGGACCCTCGGCATCCCGGAAAACTGCCCCAGCCAGCGCCGCTTTGGGCTTTTTGATGGAACCCTTCGGCTGCACCTCAGCCACACGCGGTGCTGGGATTCTTCGCTCGCCACGCTCGCTCAGAATGACACTTGAAAAGTTATTGCGCGAACTTCTGGGACACTACCCTAGCGCGCGGCGAAGCGGCGCACCAGGGCTTTGAGCGCGTTGACGTTGGCCAGGTCGTCGAGCGGCTCATCGATGGGAGTTTCGGCAAGGAAGGCGGCGTGGGCGGTGCGGGGATCATTCAAGAGGCGGCGGAAAGGCTCGAGTCCGATGCTTCCCTTCCCGATGTGCTGGTGACGATCGAGCCGGGAAGCGCGTTCGGCTTTGGCATCGTTGCAGTGCCAGACGGGAACGTTGGCGAGGCCGATGAGCGACTCGATCTGGCTCAGGGTCTGGCGGTATCCGGGCAGGCTTACGATGTCGTATCCGGCGACGTGGGTATGGCAGGTGTCGATGCAGGCGGCCACGGGCACGAGCGGACGCAGCCGCTCCAGCAACTCCGCGACCTGCTCGAAGCTGGCGCCGAGCGAATACTCGGAGCCGGCGGTGTTTTCAATGAGGATGGTGAGGCCGGCACGCGGGAGGTCAAGCGATCCGGCGGCTTGGGCGATGGCGGAGGCGGCGCGCCCCAGACCTTCGGCGCGCTCCGAACCGCGAAACGATCCGGGATGGAGCACGAGATAGTTGGCATTGAGGGCGATGGCGCGCTCGATTTCGGCGCGCAGCGCGGCAATCGATTTGCCGCGGAACTCGGCATTGCCGCCGGCGACATTAATGAGATAGTTGGCGTGGACGACGAGCGGGCGCAAGTCATATTGGTCGCGCAGGCGGGCCATCGTCTCGCACTGGGCGCGCGAGAGTTCGAAGGGTTGCCACTGCCGCGGGCTCGAAGAGAAAATCTGCAAGGCGTTGCACCCCAGCCGATAGGCGCGCTCGGCGGCGTTCTCCACCCCGCCGGCGGTGGAGGTGTGAATTCCGATGCGGCGCGAGGTAAGGCGCGGTGGAGTGGCGGGCGGGGGGATCAGCTTGAGGATGTCGCGCTCGGGTTTCATTTCAGAGTATAGATTCTAAATGGCGAGCGCGGCGGTGCGCTCCCGGGCGCTCAATCGATGATGAAGATGGTGGCTCCGGTTTCGGAACGCACGCGATGCGGCGGACCATCGTCGTCGGCTACGTGGTAGCTGGTGCCGGGCGTTAGCGAGTACGAGGCACCATGTTGATGCTCGACCGCAAGCTGGCCGGAAACGACGAAGACGATGTGCCCCTTGTGACACCAGTGGTCGGCAAGGTAATTGGCGCTGTAGACGACAAGGCGAAGCTGGATATCTGCAAGCTGGCGCACCCGCATCATGGCGGTCCCGGATTCGCCCGGATGCGCCGACGCCGGAAGCTTTGACCAATCGGTGATGCCGACGGGCAGATTGCGGAGATTCATATGGCACCTCTCACCGTAGGGTACTTGGTTGGACGGGATTGAGTATATCGGAGCGGTCGCAATTGACCCGGCATCCCGAATAGCCCACGTCAGCCCTAATCACCCCCGCGAGCAAAGCTCGCCGGGGACCCCGATACGGGCGGGACGTGGGGCACCCGTCGTGACGAGAAATTCAAATGGACCCGCTATGCCGCTTGCGGGCGGCGCATTGCGGGCGGCGCGGGCAGAGGCTTAAACTAGATTCTTTGAGGCTGCGCTTATGTTCGTTGTCATGCAAGCCCAGGCCACGGAAGAACACGTTCGGGCGGTCTGCCAGAAGATTGAATCGTTAGGGCTTCGTTCGCACATCAGCGCGGGCGCCCAGCGTTTCGGAATCGCTGTGATCGGTGAAATCGGCGAGCTGGATACGGCGGTTTTCGAAGAGCTGGCGGGAGTGCAGGAAGTGCTGCGCATCAGCAAGCGTTATAAGCTGGTGGGCCGCGACGTCAAGCCGGAAAACACGGTCATACATTTTCCCGGGAGCACGGCCACGATTGGCGGCCCGGCGCTGGCCATCGTCGCCGGACCGTGCGCGGTGGAAAGCCGCGAGCAGATCTTTGGCTTGGCGGAGAGCATCGCCCGGCTGGGCGTGCCTTTTTTGCGCGCCGGCGCTTTCAAGCCGCGCACTTCGCCCTATTCGTTCCAGGGCTTGGGGCTGGAAGGGTTGCGGCTGCTGGCCGAGGTGCGGCGGCGATTCGGATTGCTGATTGTGACCGAGGCGATCAACGAAGCATCGCTTGATCTGGTCGAACAGTACGCCGACGTCATCCAGATTGGGGCGCGCAACATGCAGAATTACTCGCTGCTGAGACGCGCCGGACAGGCGCGCAAACCGGTTTTGCTGAAGCGCGGATTGAGCGCCACGCTGGAGGAGTTTCTGCTGGCCGCCGAGTACGTGATGAGCGAGGGCAACCCGCAGGTCATTCTTTGCGAGCGCGGGGTGCGCACCTTCGCCGACCACTCGCGCAACACCCTTGATCTGAGCATAGTGCCGGCCATCCAGCGCGAAAGCCACCTGCCCATCATGGTCGATCCGAGCCACGGAACCGGCAAGCGCAATAAGGTGATCCCGCTTTCGCGCGCCGCCGTGGCGGTGGGCTGCGACGGATTGATGCTGGAAGTGCACGACAATCCCGATGAGGCGCGCTCGGACGGCGCGCAATCGATCTTCCCTGCTCAACTGGAAGAGTTGCTCAGGCAGGTGCGCCCAATCGCCGAGGTGCTGGAGCGCACCTTGGCGGCTGCGCCCCAGCCACCGCAAGCACAGCCGGCCCCGCCCGCCGAGACGCCCGGCTCCACTCCGTTGCGCGCTACGGCGGTGGGCGTCGCCCATCAGGACGATGAACCGGCGTCGCCGCGATGAACCGCAGACCTTGGGTAGCCGCCGGCGATCGGGCGAAGCAACTACCCCAGTCGAGCGAAGGAAGCTTGGGTGGCAGAGCGCTTTCGGTCCCGCGACGAAGTGAGGCCAAGCAGATTAGCTACGCTCGGGAGCATGCTTCGGGTTGGCGGCGCGGGGCGGCCGTGTTGGCCGTCGTCTGGGTATTGCTCGTCGGCTCAAGTTGCCGCAAGAGCGCACCCGCCACCGAAGGCTACGTCTACGTGAGCAACGGCAAGAGCGACACGGTAACGGTTATCGATACCACTTCGTTTGCCCCGCTGCGCACCCTGAACGTGGGCAAGCACCCAACCAGGGTTACGGCGAACCCGGTCAATAACGAAATTTACGTGGTGAACTCGGACTCGGGCTCGGTGAGCGTCATCGACGGGCGCAGCAACCAGGTGACGGCGACGATGGCCGTGCAACGAAACCCGTACTCGCTTGCCGTAACCCCGGACGGGACGCGGGCGTTTGTCGCCAATACCGGGTCGAACAGCGTCACCGCCCTGAATCTTGCGAATCGACAGTTGCTGGGCAACATTGTGGTTCCGGCACAGCCGACAACGGCGCGGGTGTCACCGGACGGCAAGCTGGTGGTGGTCTCATCGTTGGCCACAAATTCGGTCTCGCTGATCGACGCGCAGAAGCTCGAAGTGGCGGCCACCATCCCCGTCTGCGACGGCCCGGATGCGATTGCCGTCGTGCCGGACGGCAGCAAGGCTTTTGTGGCTTGCACGACATCACACCAGGTTGCGGCCATCGACCTGAAGAACCGAAGGCTGCTGACGCTGCTGCGAGTGGGCGGCACGCCGGTCAGCCTGATCATGAAACCGGACGGCGGCGAGTTGTTCGTCTGCAACCTGGAGGCGGACACGATCTCGGCCATCAACACCACGTCGAACGAGGTGAGCGAAAGTTTTCTGGCGGGCAGCAGCCCGATGAGCGGTGTTTTCAGCGGCGACAGCAGCCTGCTATACGTCAGCAACCTGCGCTCGAACTCGATTGCCGTCTTCGATGTCTCCACCCGGAAGCTGCTGGTGAGCGTGGCGGTGGGCAGCCGGCCGGACCGGATGGTGCTGACGCCTGACGAACAACTGCTGTTCGTGGCGGACACGGGGTCGGGAGACGTATCGGTGCTGCGGCTCGGGGTGCGGCGCGACAAAAAAAATCAAAGGCCGCCGCAACGTTTGTTCACCATGATTCCCACCGGCATGCAGCCGAACGGGATGGCGTTTAAGATGCCATCGGGCGGCAACTGACCATGACGGAGTGTTCCCGGTGCCGGCAAGCCTACGAGCCCACGAGCGCGAGCGATGCGCTGTGCCCCGCGTGCCGAGGGGAGATGGCCAGACTCATACAGCAACAAGCGGCGTCGCGGCGTCCTCCGCTGAGCTTCTGGCTGCATTCTCCGACGGCCATTCTGATCGCCGTGAACGTGCTGGTGTTTGTGGCGATGGCGGCTTCCCTGCACTCCTTTTCTCCCAGCCCCGACAAACTCATACGATGGGGCGCCAACTTCGGACCGCTAACCCTCGGCGGACAATGGTGGCGACTGCTCACGTCGGCGTTTCTGCACGCCAACATTCTTCACCTGGCGCTGAATATGTGGGCGTTTCTGAACCTCGGCATTCTCGCCGAGATGCTGTTTGGACGCCGCAGTTACGTAATGCTCTACCTGCTCTGCGCGCTAGGCGGAAGCATTGCCAGCGCATGGTGGCACACGGCGGTGGTCGGGGTCGGCGCCTCCGGGGCAATTTTCGGCGTCGCCGGAGCGCTGCTGCCGGCGTTGGCCTTCCAGCGCAACCAGCGCCTGCGCGCGGCGATGCGCGGCAACCTGACCAGCATCGCGATTTTCGTCTTCTACAACATAGCGTTCGGGGCGGCATCTGCGCACATCGATAATTCCGCGCACCTGGGAGGACTCGTTACCGGAGTGATCCTGGGAGGGCTGCTGCCCAGCGGGGTGGTGCGCGAGGCGGAGCCCGGCGCAACTTTCGCCCGGCCACAACGCGCCGGAGTGTTGCGTCCGTGGATGGCATTTGCGCTGGTGGCCGTGCTGCTGCTGGGCGCGGCGGATTGGGCGCACCGGCGAAACCGCGACGAACTGGCGCTGGCCAGCGCCGAACGCGCGCTGCGAGCAGGCAATCAACAACAGGCGCTGGCGGGCGTGCAACAGGCGCTGCGCAACAATCCCAATGACCCGAACGCGCATTTTCTTCTCGGCTACATTTATCTGAACCGCAATGAACTCGACCAGGCTTTGCGGGAATACAAGCGGACCATCGAGCTGAGGCCTGAGCTGGCCGACGCTTACAACCAGACGTGCGTCGTCTACCTGCGGAAGCGCTCCTTCGACGATGCCGCCGCGTCCTGCCAGAAGGCGGTCTCGCTGGATGCCGCCGATCCCGACAAACAGTACAACCTGGGCCTGGCGGAGATGGCGCTGCGCAAGTATCCGGAGGCGGTGCGCGCCTTCGACATTGCGGCCAAGGCCAGGCCCAACTCGCTGGACGAGAATTACCGGCTGGCACTGGCTCTGGTTTTGAACGGCGACCGGCAGCGAGCCGAGGAGCAGTTGACGAAGGTGCTGCGAATCGCGCCAAACTTCAAGCCCGCACAAGACCTGCTGGAAAGGCTGAAAGCTCAGGCAAAGTAGAGTCGGTAAGGGCGGTTTCGCGACAGCTATGCTATCCGCGCCGGGGTAAGCCAAATCAGAACCCAGGTTAGCCAAAGGAGGGCGAACCTGGGGCACCCGGCTGAAGGCTCAGGCAAAGTAGGTCACAACCCAGAGTTGGAAAAGCGCCAAGTCTGGGCCACCCACCAACAGTAATCGACGAATCAGTAGCCCATGTGGTGTAAAGCTGCCACTACGGCTGCGGCAACAAGGCAGTAGATCCCGAAAAGATACCAGCGTCCACCCTCAAGCCATTTGCTAAGCCACTGCAATGCAACCAGCCCCGCAAGAAAAGCGAAAACTGCACCAAGGAGACTAGGAAATGCAGCCGATGCGAAGGCCGCTGTTCCACCGGCGCGCTCAGCCTGCATAAGCCGCATCGCTTCGCGTGCCACGGCGAGCGGAGTGAAAACTACGGCAAGTGCAAAACTGAATGCCTCCGCCCGCGACTTCAACACTCCCATGAGCATCCCTGCAGAGATGGTTGCGCCGGAGCGTGAAAACCCTCGAAACGGCAAGCAGAGCCCCTGCACGGCCCCGATGATCCCAGCTTGTTTCGTGTCGAGATCATTTGTTTCCGCAATCCCCGCGGTCCGATTTCGCTTGTCGAGGAAGCCCGCGATCAGAATCAGGATTCCAACAATAGCAAGCGCCGGCGCGATCAGCTCAAGATGACTGAAAAGATCCTCGATCTCAGCATGGGGAAGGCCTCGAAAAGCAGTCTTTTCAATGATCTTGATGATCGCTTCGCCGACCGCTCCGGTCAGCAGTGTCGCCACAATAACCAGCTTTGCAAACTTCTTGAAAGCGGCCCGACTTTGGAAGTAAGCCTCCCGCCATTGACGCCAGAAGTAGACAATGACGGCAAACATCGTGCCGGTGTGGAGCATGACCAAAAGCAGCGTCATGGGGGGCGAGGACGGATCAAGGTGCATCAGCTTCTCAGCCACAACTACGTGGGCGGAGCTGGACACCGGAAGCAGTTCTGCTAAACCCTGCACAGTTGCAAGAACGACGATCTGGAGAACAGACATGCATTCGATTCTAAACGGCCGCTGTCGTCACTGGAATTTGCCTGAATCCGACAGCTATGCTGTCCGAGCCGGGTATAGCCGAAACCAGAACCCAGGTTAGCCAACGGAAGGCGAACCTGGGGCACCCGGCCATAAAGAGCCGCAAAACACTGAAGTTGTCGCTGCTTCCTTCCGATTACTCTATGGAAGGGAGTCTCTGATGGATTTCGATCAAGTTATACTCGCCCACTCACGATGGAAGATAAAGGTGAAAGAGTTCATCGCGGGTAACGCAACCATTGACGTCAACACGGTGGGACGAGACGATCAGTGCGAGTTCGGCAAGTGGCTGCTGAACGAAGGCCTCAAGTATGCCAGTTTGCCAGCCTTTGCGCAATTGCAGTCTAAACATACGGCGTTTCACAAGACCGTGGCTCAGGTCGTAGTCCAAGCCAAGTCCCTGCCGAAAGATAAGGCTATTGAGTTGCTCGGTTTCGGGAGTGACTATGGCCGCGCTTCAAGCGAGTGCATTAACGCCATCAGCGACCTGAAGAAGTCGATCACCTGACCCTCGGGTGGAGGACGGTTAGAAGCGCGAGGTGGAGGCGCCGGCGGCGAGGTCTTTCAGGGCGTCAAAGACGCCGGTTTCAAGATTGCAATCGGGTTCGAGGGTGGTCAGGGGAATGGTTGCCGAGAAATGCGGCGTGCGGCGTCCGAACTTCACCTGCATAATATTGCAATCGCGGGAAGCCACGGTCGATTCCATCAGGGTCTTGATGTCGCGTTGCCAGTCGGGCCGGCTGGTAATCACCAGCGGCCCCACCCGGTACAGGGACAAATTCATTTTGGGCTTGAGCTTGCGATGAGAGCGGCCGCACCAGCGCTGGTTCTGGATTTGCAGATCAAAGTTGGGAGCGCAGGGCAGGTCCGATTCGAAGGTGAGGGTCTCGCGACGCCGCCGCAGCCGGCTCACGATCCACTGCCAAGGGGTTTCGCGGGGCAGGAGTTGGACGAGCATCGACGGCCGGCTGAAGCCGGGGTCGAAGAGGCGAAGTTGAACCCGCATGCGGGAGGCCGACAGCCATTTCGCGCCGGCGATAAGACCTTTGCCGTCAAGGGCTTGCTCAATCCAGCGCAAGATTCGAAGTCCCCGCCGCCGGTTCAGGCGCAGAAATATCAGGTACCAGGCTGCCACCAGCGCCGCGCCCGCCGCAATCTCGATGCTGAGGATTCGCCACCACATCCCAATTTTCTAGATGCAAAATTTGTGTAGCTGAGATGTTCACCGGAAAAAAATCGCGCTGCCCGGGTGGTGGATGAACTCGGCCTTGTGGATGGAACGGCGATTGCCATGGATGGGCGACGGCGATGGCTAGCGCGGTTCCCGAGTTGGTGGTATCCCGGTTCGTTTGTCATGTTGAGCAACGCGAAACATCCCGGCACGGTTGACGACAAGAAGAAGCGGAAGGAATTCTGTCGAAAAGCTTGCCCACGGCGCGGTGCGGGACAATTCCGTGGGATGCTTCGAGGGGTCCCCGACAAGCCCGCTTGTGGCTTGTTGGGGTGGAGCGCCTCCTCCGGAGTCACTCAGCATGACAAACCGAAGCACCGCGCCTCGACTTCCCGGAATATACCTTTCAGAGAACTGCTCTAAGAAGCAGATCGAACTTCAGGGTTTCGGCTTCGAAACCGCATCTCCGACCAGGTAAAAACGGTGCTGGCCGCCGGCTGAATACCGTTTTTGTCGAAACATTGCTTGATCTTGCGCCGCAGCTCCCGACTGACGGCGTACTGCGCGCCGGGCTGGTTTTCAACAGCATGAGGTAGTTGACTTCCCTCGGCTGAAACTTTCTCAATGCCCGGCACCGCGGGATCGGCAACAACCGAGTCGGCAAACGCCGGATCGCGCCGCACCTCGGCGGCGACTTGTTGCAGCAGCTCCACCACCCGGTCGCTGTTTTCGTGGTAGCTCACGGGAACGTACAAGACGATTTGGGACCAGTCGCGGGTCAGGTTCGAGACGATCGTGATCTGGCCGTTCGGAATCGTATGCAGAGTGCCATCCATATCGCGCAGCACGGTGCGGCGCAGGGTGAGATTCTCGACCGTCCCCGCAACGGCGCCGATCTTGATGACGTCGCCGATGTCGAACTGGTTCTCGATGAGGATGAAAAAGCCGTTGATGAAATCCCGAACCAGGGTCTGCGCGCCGAAGCCGATGGCCAGCCCGGCGATGCCGGCACTGGCCAGCAGAGGCCCTATATTGATGCCGAGCACGGGCAGAATCTGCATGCCCGCCAGGAAAATAATCACCACCAGCCCGACGCTGTGAAAGACGCTCGCCAGGGTTCGCAACTGCGTGGCGCGGAGCGCGGACTGAACCGTCTCCCGCCGGCTCAACTCAATCAGGTGTTTCTTGAGGACCTTGAGAAAATGCGAGAGAGCAAAGGCGATGATCAGCACGCCGACGATTTTGGGAACGTCGCGGCGCACGAACTCAAAGGTATCGTCGCCCCAGTTATTCAGAACCTGGAGCCACGAATGCGCCGAGGTCTGCATGGCAATCGTAGAAATGGTCATCGGCGCGATTATAAACAATCCGGTTCCATGATGATTGCCTGGGGCCCCGGCTGTGCTCAGGATGACACTTCGGAAACTTTTTTCGCCGCCCGCAAAGCCCGTATCCCCGTCAAAGCAGCCTTACCAGCACTGGCTAGACGGTGTCGGCGCGAACCTCGTAGTGCATGGCCTCCGGTTCAATCCGCGAAAGCAGCCGCTTGGCCTCGGGTTCAAAGACGGCGACTGCATAATTTTCTCCGGCGAAGGCGCGCACGGCATCGAGCGAATCGAAAAGATTGATGACGACGAATTCCGATTCTTCAGCGCCGTCATGACGCAACACGTAGCCGCCGCGGTAGCCGGCGATCAGTTTCAACTGCGGCAGCACGGTTTCCTTCAGCAGACGCTCGTAGCGGTCGGCATCGGCCGGCTTCGTCCATCCTCGCCAGTGGCGCGCAATCATCGCTAGTCTCCCATCAATACGCGAGCAGAACCCGCAAATCGCGCAGATTATTGCCGGTCGGCCCGGTCTTGATGACGTCGCCCAGCGATTCGAACAGGGGAGTTGAATTGAAATCCTTCAAGGCCTGCTCGGCGCTGAGGCCCTGCTGCTGGATGCGGGCCATGGTGGTGCCGTCCACCACCGCGCCGGCGGCATCGCTGTTGCCGTCGATACCGTCGGTTCCGGCGCTGAGGATGGTGATGTTTTCGCCGGCAATTTTTTGCGCGCAATAAAGCGCAAAGTGCTGATTGCGGCCGCCCGCGCCGCCCTTGCCCTCGACCTTCACCGTGATTTCGCCGCCGGAAATGAGGCAGACCCGCGAGACGCCTTTACGCAACTCGCGCAGACGCTTCAGCAGATAGTCGGCGGCCGGAACATAATCCCAGTCGTCGCAACTGTTGTCGACCTCGATGGCCAGCCCGGACATCACCGCCTTTTCCACCGCAACCTTCTCCGCCACCGCATTGGAGGCAAGGGTGAACCAATGCGAGCGGGAAAAAACGGCATCGGTCGGCTTGGGGGTTTCGAGAATGGCATGGCTTTCGAACAGCTCGCGCACGCTCGCCGGGAACTGCGGCAACAGTTTGTACTTGTTCGACCAGCTCGTAGCACTGGGCGACCGTGCTCGTGTCCGGCATAGTCGGGCCGCTGGCAAGGGAGTCCAGCGCATTCTCGGGAACGTCGCTGACCATTATGGAAAGCTGGTGAGCCGGCGATGCGGCCAGCGCCAGTCGTCCTCCCTTGATGGCGGACAGATGTTTGCGGACGGTGTTGATTTGCGCGATGGGCGCGCCGGAATGCACCAGCGCCCGATAGGTGGCGATAAGATCTTGCAGCGAAATCGAGTCGGCAATGGGCTTCTCGACCAGGGCCGAGCCGCCGCCGCTCAACATAAAGATGACGAGATCCCTGGCCGTCAGCGGTTCGACGGCGCGCAGCATCGCCTCCGCGGACTTCACCGAATCCTGGTTAGGCAGCGGGTGTCCGCCCTTGTAGTAGCGGAACCCGAAGACCTGGGCAGTCGGCAACACCGGACCGCAGGCAAGGCCAGAAATGCCGACTCCGGCGCCGAGGCGTTCGCTGAGCGCCTGCACCATGGTGTGCGAAGCCTTGCCGATTGCCACCACGAAGATTCGCGCGAACGAATTGACGTCGTATAGCTCGTCGCTCACTCGCAGCACGCCACGGTCGTAGGTGACGCTCTTGGCGAACATGCGCTCGATGCTCGACTCGGCGAGCGTGTGCATAAAGATGTTGAGAGCGGTGGCGCGCATTTCCGTAACCAGCGCGCTGCCCGCAGGTTCCGATGGAGCAATCTCTTGAGTTGGCATAATCACGGGAATTATACGGCAACTCCGCCGCTTCGGAGCATTTCTTCTACCCACGCCTTGAGGGCTTTGCGCATGCCCTCCAGATGCCCGGTAAAAAAATGATCGGCTTCGGGAATCAACACCAGCCGGGCCGGCGCGGGCAGTCCGCCGACCAACTCCCCGAGCGCCCGCGAAGGGGCGAATTGATCGCTCCCGCCACTGACGAAGAGCTTCGGCTTCGAACACTCCCGCAGAAATTCGTAGGAGTAAATCCGATCTTCAGCGGCCACGGGCGTGCCGAGCGAGATCAAGGCCGCGACCCTGCGGTCGGCGCAGGCGGCGCGCAGTCCGACCGCCGCGCCAAAAGAAAAGCCGACAAAAATGATGGGCTTGGCGAATTCATGGCTCAACCAATCCAGCGCCACGCGCACGTCGTTGACCTCGCCGCGCCCGTCGTCGTGCCGTCCCTGGCTGCCGCCAACCCCGCGAAAATTGAAGCGTAACACGGGAAAACCAAAGCCGTTCAACACCTTCATGACGTGATAAACGACCTTGTTGTGCATCGTCCCGCCAAACAGCGGATGGGGGTGGGCGACGAGGCCGGCATAGGCCGCATCCGCCGCCCCGGCGTTCAGCAAGGCTTCAAGCCTGCCGGCCTCGCCCGGCAAAAACAAAGATCTTATGCTCGGAGATGTCATGTTACGTGCAGCCTCCATTGAGCAAGCCGGGGGATGAACCGGCCGAAAGCAGGCGGCAATCTGCGATTCGATCATCGGCGCTCTCTGCTATTCGATAATCGGCGCTTTCTGCGATTCCGAAATCGGGAGCGATTTTATTTCGGGAGTAGGTATCTGTTGAAAACCACTCCCAATAATCAATCTGCATTCGGCCAAGCCAGTATTGCGGGGCTAGCTCTTCTCTGGCTTCTTCTTGAGGAGCGAATCTATGGCGCGTTGCGGATCGCTGATGATAAGCCGCTCCTCTTGTGGACCGGGTTTATTCTTCTTGCGTTTCGGATTAGATTTTTTCGGCATTTGATACTATTATCACAGTGGTTCCCGTTTGGGGTTGATGTGGTACCCCAGCCGGGGATCGGACCGGACGCCCGAATTGGGCACGCGCTTGCAAGGCGCGCTCGTCTGCCAATTCCGACACTGGGGCACAAAGCACGCTGAATGTAGGGGCGGTGATGCTGGCCAAGGCTTCTCCCGTCCCTACTTGTTCCGGGCCGATCAGCGCGGCCCTCTTGCCCTCCTCATCGTTGAACGCCTCCCTAAACTATTCAGAACGGAATGTCATCGTCTGTAATTTCTATGGATTTCCATCGGTAAAACACCCCCCGTTCCCCTTTCTCGCGATCAACCTCTTTTTTGGTGCCATCAACAAGCCGACTCAGAATTTTGTAAATGCTGGACATCGGCGCTGTGAGTCCAGAGAGATCAAATCCCTTTTCGTTAAGCAAACGACGAATATCTTGGGCCGACAGTTGTTTTCCAGAAGTTTTCAGGACGGAGCGTATCGCGTCGGTGATTCCCAATCCAGAAATATTCGTACCGTCATCGTCCCTACCGGCCAATGGGGCGAGGTTTTTCAGCATTTCATCAAGATGAATGATTTTATTTCTCGCATCGAGCACATCTGTTTCAAGGGAAGCGAGACGTTCCAAGAGCATCGCCCTTTGATGCCAGATATCACTCCACATCTTCTCGAAGCCAAGGCTGTCTTCCGAGTCCATGATTAAGGAGCTTACCTATGTCTACAGACGATGTCAATGGCAATGTCAGTGGAAAAGAAAAGGCGAATCAAGACATAACATTGGACGTGCTGATAAACCATTCAGAGTCCCGGATCAAGATTTACCGCAAAAAAATAGACAATCTACGTAAGTCTATTATTTTCTTCAAAAAAAAGCAGATTCCGGAGAGAAATTTCCTGTCCAGGCGAGTACTAAATCGGGAGAGACACGATAAATATCTTGATACTTACTGAAAATCGTGCTATGTTTATTTCATGAGACACGGCAAATCGGTAGTTCTTGAAGCGTTACGAAATGCGGCGGTCAACGAGACACAAGCGGTCGCGTTTCTTGAGCAGCAGCGTTGGGGCAATCAACCAGCGTGCCCGCGCTGCGGAGAGACTAACGTGTATCAGATGAAAGGTCGCGACGGAGAGCGCAACAAAGATTATCGCTGGCGCTGCCGGGGATGCTCTCAGTTCTTTACCGTTCGCATCGGTACGCCACTTGAGGAAACACGTCTACCGCTGCGCGTGTGGGTTTATGCGATCTGGAAAGCATGCTCATCGAAGAAAGGTATCTCCGCCCTGCAATTGGCGCGTGAAATGGAGATCACCCACAAGAGCGCTCTATTTGTTCTGCGTCGTATTCGGCACGGACTGGGCGAAGAAAATCCACCAAAGCTGATGGGGACGGTTGAAGCTGATGAGGTATATGTCGGCGGAAAGCCGCGCTTTAAGGGTGAATCCAAACGCGGACGGGGAACCGATAAAACGCCAGTCCTCGGCATGGTAGAGCGTTATGGTGATGTGCGATTTCACATGATGGACCGGATCACCGCTGAACGTGTAGGAGAAGTGCGAGCAGAGAATGCAGACCTGACTTGCCGCCTAATCACAGACGAACTCTCCGTCTATAACAAGGTCGGTCGGCAGTTTGATGGTGGACACGAAATTGTGAAGCACAGCGGCGGTGAGTACGTTCGCCCTGGTACTGATGTGCATTCAACCACCATTGAT
>CAWFEA010000006.1:0-299608 GCA_963814745.1 uncultured Acidobacteriota bacterium | reverse complement strand
GCCTCCCTTGAAAATATACCCTTGAAAATATGTCAGGCGGTTTGTGGGTTGAGAACAGGCGACTGTAGGATCACTCGATGGCCTAGGGCCTCCAGTCTCTTCACCAAGCGCTTGGTGGTACGAAGAATGTGGCGCTGATCGAAGTAGTTCGCGCCTAAGTCTTGATAGACCGTCCCGCGCTGGAGCATGTGATAGCCGATGGTCAGGATCGTGTGGGCGACGGCGATGATGGCCCGCTTGCTTCCACGTGTAGCAGCAAAGCGACGGAACTGTGCTGCTAAACATAGCGTCTTAAGTAATTGCGCATAATCTCCGCAAGGTTATGTTGCCGCGTACCCATAGCGCGAATTGGGCCTCGACGGAATTGACGACTTCGCTGAGCACGGGAAAGTAGCGGTTGTGTATGCATTGCCGCCGAGTAAGCTTCCAAACCCGTTCGATTGGATTCAGGTCTGGGCTGTAGGGCGGCAGATAGTCCAGAACGAAGCTGTCTGCATGTTCCTCCCGCCAGGTTCGGTGTAGCCGGGCATGGTGATATCGGGCATTGTCGGTGATCACGACGACCCGTCGCGGTCCCGTGGTGCTAGCGCGATAGAGGGCTTGCAGGAATGCGAAGAAGGTGCCCCCGTTGAACTTGTCCGTCTCGCGATGGAAGAAGAACTTGCCATCGCGAAGCCGAACGGCACCAAAGTAGCCTACGCTACGGCGGGTGGGATGATGCAGCAATATCGGGTCCTTGGTCTCCGGCGGAATCCACATCCGGCAGCGTGACCCATGTTGCTGAAAATGCACCTCGTCGCTCGCCCACAACTCCACGTTCGGATCTGCCATCAGAGCTTGGAGTTTTTTTTATGTGCTTGCTGTCGTTCCGGGTCCGCCTGCGCCACCAGCGGACGCGGCTTGCGTAAACGGAATCCCAATTGTCGAAATAGTCTCTGGCACTGGCGTACCCCTAAGCGGGCTCCATGCTGTCGTTCGATCCATGCGGCTAGGGTCTTGCCGTCCCATAAATTGCCGCTCATGCCTACCTCTCTCGGCATCCTACGAAGAACGGCATCTACCTCCCCCAACTGCTTTCGGTTCAAACGGCGCGGGCGACCGGGGCGTTCGCCTTCCTGCAAACCCGCCAACCCCTCCTCCTCGAAACGCCCTACCCAGTATTCGACCGAGCGGGGAGCATCGCCCAGCAAGCCAGCCACTTCCGGGCAGGTCAAGCCTTGAGCCACTAAGAGTACGCCATGCAAACGGTGATCGTAGCGTGATTCTTCAGATCGTCGAATCTCGTCTTGCAGCCCGAGAACCACAGTTGCGGAGTCGGCAATGCGAAGTGCTTTCATGTCCTCATGAAAACACAATCGCTTAACATGAGCAATTATTTATGTCGCTACGTTTAGATAGCTTTTCTTGGCCTTGGCGGCGACCCAAGCAGCCTCGCACAATGCCCGTCGCGCCCAGCGGTTCCCCTTGCGCGTCTTTCCGCTTTTCCGTTTTCCGGCGCTCTCGTTATTTCCCGGACAGACTCCCACCCAACTCGCGATGTGGGCCGGGGATGGGAAAGGCTGCACGTCGGGGCCGATTTCAGCGACCAGCGTCCACGCCACCCGGTGCTTGACGCCCGGTATGCTCATCCATGCCTGCGGGGCTTTCTGGAAGGGCCGCATCTGCACTTCGATTTCGGCTTCCAATCGCGCCAGTTGCGTTTCGATGTGGCTTAGCTCATCCAGCATCTCGCGGAGCAAGAACCGGTGGTGCGGCATAAGGCAACCGTCGAGTGCTAGCCGCAGGGCTGGCAGTTTTCTCCGCAATTGCTTTTGGGCTAAGTTGGCGAGGTGTTCCGCGTTCGTCTCTCCGCTGGCGAGCGCATGCAGCATGGCGGTGCCACTGACGCCCAACACATTGCTCGCGACCGAACCCAACTTGATGTTGCACTGCTCAAGAAGCTTTTGGATGCGGCAGGCGACCGAGGACTGGTGTTCTACCAGCTTGACGCGATAGCGGGTCAGATCGCGTAGAACTCGAAGTTCGCGGGGCGGGACGTAACTGCCTTCCAGTCGTCCGTCCTGCAGCAGCTCTGCGATCCGTTCCCCGTCTTTCAGATCAGTCTTCTTGCCGCGAACTGCCTGGTAGTGTTCCGGGTTAATCAGCAGCAGGTGCAAACCCGCCCGCTCCAACACGTTCCACGCGGGTACCCAGTAGACGCCGGTGGCTTCCATGGCGACCGCACCCACCTCAGCCTCGCGCAGCCATTGAGCAAGCTCGCGCAAGTCTTGCGTCATCGTGCCAAACAGCCGCTTCTCTTTCCACGTGTGTCCATTGCCGTCTTCGCGGATCAGACAGGCAGCGATAGTTTGCTTGTGAACATCTAGCCCGCAGCAGTTGTGATGAACCTTCATGGCGTTCTCCTCAGCCACTGCCGAAGACGCCAGTTGTGAATGATTCTCCCTTTCGCGCTCTCCCGCAGGAGGCTACACTTGGTTGTTCCTAGGGCGTCCCGCTCAACCTGTTTAACAGGCTCTAACTACCGCGCTCGTGCGATGATTCCGAGCTTACTCGGCAGCGGCAGCCAGCATTGTGCGCCAGAACACGCCCATTTTCATGCTCGGTTGTGACGGTACGCCGTCATGCTGAACCTGTGAGCAACAATTATCTGAGGGAGATTCTTCCAAGCAAATAGCTGAGGCCACCATGTAGAATCTGTATCAACTTCAGCCCGAAAAACATCCATACAACAGCAATGGCCGTCACGCACCAATTCCAAAGGCGAAGCCTACTGTTGGGAAAATGAAGCTTATGCACTCTCCACAGACGCCCTGCTTGCCAGTTCCACATGAAGAGAGAAAACTTGTCATCCGTGCACTGATTCACCTCATCGATGGCTCGGCTTCTGAGCAGGAGCAGTGGCGCGTTGAACCCAAGGAAAACAGCTAGGTAGATTGCCATTTCAATCATCGGATTCACATTTCCACTCCTTCGTACGCCAGTTACCCGCTGGGGGGAGTCGCCGTTTGATTTCCAGGCTGCGGTGCGAATAGTTCCTTAACTCTTGCTCTGTTGAAGTAGTACAGCCACCAGCCCCATAGAAGGGCTTGCAAGCATACATCTACAAACCCCCGGAGATCGAATTGAAAAAGGCAAAGCCCAACAAAAAACAGAGCAATAAAAATACTGACCACTGAAACTACTAGCACTACCTTCCGAGCCCACGGGCGCAGCCGCCACAAGCCAATTCCAATGCAGAATACTGCCACGTCGAACAGCAGGATGACACCCAAGACTCCGTTCTTGCCCAAAAAGTTCAATACCGCAACCTCGCTTGGCGGGACGTTGCTGGCGATGTGAAGCGAAGAAATTTTCGAAAAGCCGATGACGAACGCAATCCCGTGTACGGTGGAGAGAATAATGAGCAACCCAGCAAGGATGCCGATAATCGCTGTTCTTTGCCGCTCCGCCATGCGTCCATGGTAGCTCACTCCCACGGCTGCGCGAAGGTCACTATCGTGCTTCGTCGGGATAGTTGACGATAAAATTGATTGGATAAGGACGAAGGCTTCTAGCGACCTGTATGTTCGTTGTTGGAGGAACAAGAGCATCCGGGTCAGGAGAAGCCTTCATGACTATTGTAGGGTGTGATTTTCATCCGGGTTGGCAGCAAGTTGCAGTATTCGATGCAGAAACGGGAGAGGTCCGCGAACTAAAGCTGGGGAACGGTGACGGCGAAGCCGAGCGTTTCTATCGCCAGTTGAGTTCGCCGGCATTGGTCGGTTTTGAAGCTTGTGGCAACACGCAGTGGTTCGCAGACCTTCTGGAGCGGCTGGGGCACGAGGTTTGGATTGGGGATGCGGCGCAGATCCGAGCCAGCTACGTGCGCAAGCAGAAGACGGATCGGCGTGATGCGGGGCACATCCTAAAGCTATTGATGGAGGGACGCTTCCCGCGGCTGTGGAGGCCAAGTGCCGCGGAACGCGATCTACGGCAGTTGCTGATCCATCGGCACAAACTGGTCGGCATCCGGGTGCGGGTCAAGAACGGCCTGCATCCCCTGATGCTGAACAAAGGCGTGCCGATGAAGCGCAAACTGTGGAGCCAAGCTGGCCAGAAAGCTTTACGCGAGTTGTCGCTGGAAGGTTGGGCCGCGCCGCGCCGACAAGACCTGCTCACCCTGCTCAAGGGCCTAGACCCGCGGATTCGTCAGCTCGACGAGGCGGTTGAGCGTGCCGCCCAGGCGAACCGGCAGGCGCAGTTGCTAATGACGCAGCCCGGCGTGGGACCGATCACCGCCCTGGCCTATGTTCTGACAATAGGGGATGGGAGTCGATTCCAGCGCGGCAAACAGGTAGCGAGCTATCTCGGCCTAATTCCGAGCGAGAAAAGCTCAAGCAATCGACGGCGCCTGGGATCGATCAGCAAGCAGGGGAATTCGTTTCTGCGCATGTTGCTGGTCGAGAGTGCGCAAGCGGTGAACCGTCTGGATGAGGGGTTTCGCCAGCAGTACAAGCACCGCTGCCATCACATGGCGAAGGGAGTCGCCAAGGTGGCGGCGGCAAGAAGATTAGCCGTGCGATTGTTCTGGATGCTGCGGAGCAACACAGCGTATCCGGAGATCGCTCGCATCGAGAGCAGCCCGAGATGAAGGTGTGGTCGGCGCAAGCTAGACCGGGAAATTGAATGGGCACTCTCGCATCCAGACTGACCGGCGCGGAAGACGGCGCTCACGCGCCGTGGAAAACAAAGAGACGTTTTCCACTTCCACACCGGTCCGGCGGCTGGATGTTCGCATGGAAAATCATGGTCGCAGTTCAGGCCGCATAGATGGATGGTGAAGCGATTGCTTCATCGCAGGTGATTCAGCGTGATGCTCGGAGCTCTTGGTCCTCAACCCAACTCTGGCCAACACGCGGTGTCGCAAACACTGCACAGGGACAACTCTGTCCTTGACACAGCCTTCGTCCTTATAGACGCCTTCACGACAGTTTGCCCAAGTCGTAAGATTAGTACATTGTTTCTGGGCCAACGAAGAATCCCCTCGCTCAGTGACTAGCGGCGGGAAGCCAGGGCCTGGGACCGGAGAATGAACCGTCATGGGGTCACGATCGACTGGCGATTCACGCGTAAGAATGCACGCCGGAAGTTCGGCTACAAAAGAGACCACATTACGCGGTCAGAGACCTAGGTGGTTCGCGACAGCACGTGGGTAAAGCGCTGCTTCAGCTTCAAGAATGGAGTCTCCAGCCAACGGTAGGACGCCGCCGCCAGCGCGATCGTCAACGTCAGCGCAACCAGGTTGTGCAGCGCCAGGCGTCCGGCGGACGACTTGAAGTTCGGCATCAGGTAGTCCGAACCCATCAGCGCCAGCACGTGAAAGACATAAAGCCCATAAGAAATCCGGCCCAGGTACACCAATTGGCTCTTGTCCAGGATCGGCCGGCTACAAAGCACGGCGATCAGCAGCGCGGAAGCACCCGCGGTCATCACCGGATAACCGAGCAGCAGGTCCTGCAACTTGAGGGGATCGGCCTTGATGCGGAAAAAATTAGCGGCTGTCCACAGCAGCGCAACTCCTACCGTCGCCAGCGCGGCCCTCGCGCCCGCACCCATCGCAGGCGTTTTTCCCTTCAATAACACCGCGATCAGAATGCCGGCCGCGATCGGGTCGAGTTGCACCAGCGTATTGCACCAGGCCTGAGTCTCCCACACGTGGTGCAATCCAAGATACAGGCGCGTCGCGTTCGCCAGAGCCAGCATGCAAACCGCCAGGGCCAGCATCATCGCGGTCCCCGCCCGTTTCACCGCGGCCGGCCACAGAAGATAAAACTGCTCCTCGATCGAGACGCTCCACAAGGGAAAGATCACCGACGACGGAAAACCATGCAATACGATCCACCAGTTTCCCGCGAGGAAGGTGAATCCCAAGGCTGCCCGCCACCCTATGTGCTGCCCGGGCACAAACCACTGCATCGCCGCCGCTAAAATCAGAAATGCAAAATACAGCGGCCAGATGCGGAGCACTCGGCGGGCATAGAAAGACCTGACATCGACTTCACCCAGCAGGGACTTCTCGCGCAACAGCAGCTCGGTGATGAGAAACGAGCTGAGCACAAAAAAAATATCGACCCCGAAAGCACCGGTTGCAGCCGCGCCCGCCAACCAATGTCCGAGCCACGGCGGAACGCCAATTGCGGTATAGGCCGAAAACTCATGCGGCAGCGCGTGGTGACAGAACACGGCGAAGAAGGCGAAGAAGCGCAGGATGTCCAGTTCAGGATGATAGAAGCGAGAAGCCGTTTCTCTGGCCGGCGCTCGCTCGGCCAGCGCTTCATTCCAGATTGTTGTAAGGGAAGACAAGGCGGATTCGATTAGCCCATTCCGAAGTGTCGATATCTCATCTTAGCAGGCCGCGCCCAGTCGAGCAGGAAAGGAAAGAACGATTGCGATCTCCGGCCTTTGGCTTACAAAAAAAGACCCGGCTCTCACCGGGTCTCTGGTTGGCGCGGCAATTACTTTGTCTGGCCGCCCTCCATACCCTTTTCGGCAAGTCCTTCCTGCGCCGCCGCAAGACGCGCAGTCAAGACGCGGAACGGAGAGCACGAAACATAGTTCATGCCCACTTTGTGGCAGAACTTCACCGACTCGGGCTCGCCGCCGTGCTCGCCGCAGATGCCGACCTTCAGGTTCGAACGCGTCGAGCGCCCCCGCTCGGTTCCCATTTTCACCAACTGTCCCATGCCTTCCTGATCCAGAACCGCAAACGGATCCTGCTTGATGATCCCGTCCTTCAGATAGACCGGCAGAAACTGGTTAATGTCGTCGCGCGAAAAGCCAAAGGTTGTCTGCGTCAGGTCGTTGGTGCCGAAGCTAAAGAATTCGGCATCCTGCGCAATCTGATCGGCCACCAGACAGGCACGCGGCAGCTCAATCATGGTTCCCACCATGTAGTCGACCTTCACGCCCTTGGCTGCGAAGACCTCTTCCGCGACCCGCCGGACGATGTCGCCCTGGTTCTTCATCTCCTTGACGCCGGTGGTGAGCGGAATCATGATCTCCGGTTCCACTTCGATGCCCTTCTTCTTCACTTCAACGGCCGCTTCCAGAATGGCGCGCGCCTGCATCTCGGTAATCTCCGGATAAGTGATTCCCAGGCGGCAGCCGCGCAGTCCGAGCATCGGGTTCAACTCGTGCAGCTCTTCCACGCGAGCGAGCAGGGTGCGAAGTTCCTTCAGCTTCGGAGACCTCGGCTTGGTGATCTCGAGCCTGGCGATTTCCACCATCAGCTCTTCGCGCTTCGGCAGAAACTCGTGCAGCGGCGGATCGAGCGTGCGGATCGTAACCGGCAGTCCGTCCATCGCCTTGAACAGCCCGACGAAGTCGGCGCGCTGCATCGGCAGCAGCTTTTTCAGCGCCAGGCGGCGATCCTTCTCGTTGTCGGCCAGGATCATGGTGCGCATGTGCGGCAGCCGATCCTCGGCAAAGAACATGTGCTCGGTGCGGCACAGGCCGATGCCTTCGGCGCCGAACTGCCGGGCCTGCCTGGCGTCGCGCGGAATGTCGGCATTGGCGCGCACCCGCAGCTTGCGATACGGGTCGGCCCAGGACATGAACTTGACCAGGTCCGGATTATCCGCCGATGCCGGGATCGTGTTCAGCTTGCCCTTGATGACGCGTCCGGTCGTGCCGTCCAGCGAGAGCCAGTCGCCTTCCTTGAAGGTCTGTCCCTTCACCCGCATCTCGCGATTCTTCTCATCGACCACGATCTCGCCCGCGCCCGCCACGCAGCACTTGCCCATGCCGCGCGTGACCACCGCCGCGTGCGAAGTCATGCCGCCGCGCGAAGTCAGAATACCGGAGGCGATTTCCATGCCGTGGATATCCTCCGGCGTGGTTTCGCCGCGCACCAGGATGACCGACTTGATCTTGCCCTTCTGGGTATAGGTCACGGCATCATTGGCGCTGAACACAATTTGCCCCACGGCTGCGCCGGGCGACGCCGGCAAGCCGGTGGCGAGCACTTCGACCTTGCTCCCCTTCTCGTCGAGCCGCGGCACCAGGAAATCGTAAAGCTGGTTGGGCTCGACGCGGAAGATCGCTTCTTCTTTGGTGATCAAGCCTTCTTCCACCATATCGATCGCCAGGCGCACCGCCGCCAGTCCGGTGCGCTTGCCGTTGCGGGTCTGCAGCATGTAGAGTTTGCCGTCCTGAATGGTGAACTCGAAGTCCTGCATGTCGCGATAGTGCTTTTCCATTCGCGTCGTGATGTCCCGCAGTTGGTTGTAGACATCCGGCATGATCTTTTCGAGCTCGGTGATGTGAGCCGGGGTGCGCACGCCGGAAACGACGTCTTCGCCCTGCGCGTTCAGCAGGAACTCGCCGTAGAATTCTTTCTTGCCGGTGGCGGGGTTGCGGGTGAAGCCGACGCCTGTGCCGCTGTTGTCGCCCATGTTGCCGAAGACCATCGCCTGCACGTTGACCGCTGTTCCCAGCCAGTCGTCGATGTTGTTAATGCGGCGATAGGTCTTGGCGCGCTCGTTGTTCCAGCTCCGGAACACCGCGTCGCGGGCCATCACCAGTTGCTCGCGCGGATTTTGGGGAAAGTCGATCTTGGCAAACTTCTTGACCACCTTCTTGTACTCGGCGATCACTTCCTCGAGCGCCTTGGCGTCAAGCTCGGTGTCCAGCTTCGCTTTATTCTGTTTCTTCTTATGGTCGAACACTTCCTCAAAGTGCGCCTTTTCAATCTCCAGCACGACGTTGCCGAACATCTGGATGAGCCGGCGATAAGAGTCATAGGCGAAACGCGGATTGCCCGTCTTCTCCGCCAGGGCCTTCACCGATTTGTCATTGAGTCCGAGATTGAGAATCGTGTCCATCATGCCCGGCATGGAAAACTTCGCGCCCGAGCGCACCGATACCAGCAGCGGGCTCTCGCCCGAGCCCAGCTTCTGGCCCTGCAAAGCTTCCAACCTGGCGACCGCGTCATCCATCTGCGCGTCGAGTGCGGGAGACTGGGAGCCGCGCATCCGGTCGCGGCAGGCTTCCGTCTGGATGGTGAAGCCCGGAGGAACCGGCAGCCCGACGTTCGTCATCTCGGCCAGTCCGGCGCCCTTGCCGCCGAGCACGTCCTTCATTTTGCCGTTTCCTTCGGCTTTCCCGCCGCCGAAGAAGTACACGTATTTAACTGCGGTCTCTTTGGATGTTGCCATCTGTGCGCTCTCACTTTCAAAAGTTTGTGTGCTCATTGCAATATCAACCTCTAACAGAATCATGGACTCCCTGGACCTGTATAGCGCTTCCGCCCAAAAGGAACCCGGTTATTGTGAACTCTTACGCTCGGTTACGATCTCGCTGAAGTCGGCGATATTGCTGAATTGACCGAGCAGCATTGCCAGCAATGCCAGTCTTCGTTTGCGAACCTGTTCGTCCTCCACCATCACCATCACGCGATCGAAGAAATCGTCGATCGGCTTGCGGATTTTTGCCACTTCGGCCAGCGCTTCGTCGTACTTTTTCTGCGTGCATAGCGCGCGAACCCGCGCTCCGGACTGCGCCGCCTGTACGGCCAGCTCGCGCTCCGCCGGCTCACCGTCGTCTGCCGCTTCGGCGCCTGCTTCCGTTCCCGTCTTCCTGCTTTCCGCCGCCTGCCGCAGGATGTTCTTAATGCGCTTAAACGCGGCTGAAATCGCCTCAAAATCCTCCGACCCGCGAACCCTGGCCACGGCCTCAGCCCGCATGATGGCGTCCGGAACATTGTCAGCGCCCGAGGCCAGCACCGCATTCACCACGTCATAAGCGTAGCCCCGCGCATCGCGCAGGTAAAATTCCAGGCGCTCGCGGAAGAACCCCGCCACATCTCCCGGAAAGCTCTCGGCCGCCGTGAACTTCTTCTCGGCTTCGCCGCCTTTGTATTGCAGCAGCGCATCCGCCATGATCTGCGAGATCGTCAGCGGCAACTTATGTTCGGCCAGGATGCGAACGATCCCGTTCCCGGCGCGGCGCAGCGCAAAAGGATCTTTCGAGCCGGTGGGCTGCATCCCCAGGGCAAACATCCCGGCGATGGAATCCGCTTTATCGGAGATCGCGAGAACCGCGCTCTCGGTGCTGCGCGGGACCGCATCTTCCATGGACTCGGGCCGGTAGTGATCATAGATCACATCGCCTACAAAGGCGTTCATGTCCAGCGCCGCCGCCTGCGCTTTGGCGTAAAGACCGCCGATAATGCCTTGCAGCTCGGTGAATTCCTTGACCAGCTCGGTCGTCAAATCGGCCTTGGCCATCAGCGCGGCCTTGTGAATAATTCCCGGACGCACCGCAATTCCGTTTTCGCGCACGCTCTCCGCCACCAGGCTCGCCAGGTGTTGGGTGCGGATGGCCTTGTCGAAATAGCTGCCAAGATCCTTTTGGAAGGTAACCGACTTCAGCAACTCGACGCGCTCGCGCATCGTGATCTTCTGGTCCGTCTGCCAGAAGAAGCGCGCATCGTTGAAGCGCGCGCGCAGTACCCGCTCGTTGCCGTGACGGATCAAACCGTCGGCATCCGAAGACGTATTCAGCACCGCCAGGAAGTGCGGCGCCAGCTTGCCGTTGGCGTCTTCCACGGCGAAATACTTCTGGTGATCGCGCATCACCGTCACCAGTACCTCTTCCGGCAGGCTCAGGTATTCCGGCTCGAAATTTCCGAGAATCACCGACGGAAACTCCGTGAGGTGCACGACCGTCGCCAGCAGCTCCTTATCTTCCCGCCAGCGCGCTCCCGGAACTTTCCTCGCGGCCGCGTCCAGCGCCTTGCGGATGATCGCCTCGCGTTCCGAGGGACGCGGAATCACGCATGCGCCTTTCAATTTGTCCGCATACTCATCTTCGACGCCGAGGGTTATATCGCCTTGCGATAATATCCTGTGGCCGCGCGATCGGTTCCCCGACTCGATCCCGCCGAACTCCACCGGCACCACCTTGCCGCCGAGCAAGGCAACAATCCAGCGTACCGGGCGCACAAAGCGCTCCGCCGCCTTGCCGCGCCAGTACATGTTCTTGGCCCAGTAGATCGAAGCCACCTCTTTCGGCAGCGACTCCGCCAGCAAGGCCGAAGCGTCGCGGCCCTTCTTCAACACCTTCGCCGCCAGATACTCGCCCTTCGGGGTCGAAATCTTCTCCAGGGCGCTCAATTCCAGGTTTACTTTCTTGGCAAAGGCGTGCGCCGCCGGCGTCGGCCGACCTTCCCTAAAGGCGACCTTCAGCGCAGGCCCCAGCACTTGTTCGCTGACATCAGGCTGGGCGTCGGCCACACCGTGAGCCAGCACCGCGATGCGGCGCGGCGTGGAGAAAGATTCGACGGCCGCGATGTCGGCGAGATGTTCGCGCGCCAACAAGTCGCGCACGCGGTTGGTCAACTCCTCGGCGGCCGAGGCGATCATGCGGGCGGGAATCTCTTCGGTCCCTATTTCAAGCAGGAAATTCGCCATTGCAACCAGTTCTTTCTATTCTATTCGCAGCCCATCGCACGATGAGCAACCTCAACTCTTATTTCTCAACTTTTAATTTCCGGGCACACTCGCCGGCGACCCCGGATTCGCCTCCGCTGCCTGCTAGACCTCGCGGGGTTCGAAGTGCCGCTCAAAAGCCTCATCGTCGGTTTCGACGCTGTGGGCCTTGGCAGCCGCTGCCGCCATTCCAGTCTTCTGCTGGTTGACCCACGAACGCGCGGCGGCAACCGCCAGCGCGCGAATCCTGCCGATGATGCCGACCCGCTCGGTCACGCTGATTGCTCCGCGCGCATCGAGCAGGTTGAACAGGTGCGAGCACTTCAGGCACAGGTCAAAGGCGGGCAGCAGCGGGAAGCGCAACTTCTGCTCCGCCAGATGCCTGCCGAACTCCTCGTCGAGCACGCGCTCCTTCTTTCCCTTTTCCTTTTGCTCGCTCATCAACCTGGCATACTCCGCCAACAACTCCTGGCACTCGGCCTCGTAGGCGTCGAGGTGCTTCCAGAGTTTTTCCACGTCCGCGAATTCAAAGTTGTAGACCGAATATTGCTGCTCGTCGGTCAGCCGTATGTCGCCGTACGTTACCGGCCTGCCGTCGGCGCCGTGCACCCACACAATGTCATAGATCGAGTCGACATCCTGCAGAAAGGCGGCAATCCGCTCCAGCCCGTAGGTCAGCTCGGCGCAGATAGGGTCCAGGTCCACGGCGCCGACCTGCTGGAAATAAGTGAACTGCGTGATCTCCAGCCCGTCGAGCATTACCTGCCAGCCCACGCCCCAGGCGCCGAGGGTCGGAGACTCCCAGTTGTCTTCCTCGAATTTCACGTCGTGCTTGCCGAGATCGATGCCGATCGCCTTGAGAGACTCCAGGTATAGTTCCTGCACGTTCTCCGGCGGCGGCTTCAGAATCACCTGGAACTGCGTATGCTTATACAGCCGGTTCGGATTCTCGCCATAGCGGCCGTCAGCCGGGCGGCGGGAAGGCTGCACGTAGCCGACGCGATACGGTTCCGGTCCGAGCACGCGCAGAAAGGTTTCGGGCGACATCGTGCCCGCGCCAACCTCGACGTCGTGCGGCTGCTGCAACACACATCCGTTCTGCGCCCAGAACTCCTGCAATTTCAAAATCAGCTCTTGGAAGGTGAGCGGTTTGTTCACTGATCCAGTCACGGAAAGTCTTTCCGGCCGAGACTTCGGCCCCATTCATCAGAAATCGCGTGCGGAGGCAACTCGGCCCGCCGCTCGCTCAATCCAGCTTCTCCAGTTGCGCCGCCGTCACCAGCTTGCGATCCAGGTGCCGCGAGAGGATCTGCAACAGAAACTTGCGCAGATCCGCGCCGCGCGTCCGCGGCCACGGGTCGCCGGCAAACTTCCCGAGCGGCGAGCGGAACATCTCCGCGGCCAAGGTTCTCGACTCGGCCGTCATCTCTGAGGAAGCCAGCCGCTTATGCTCCGGACACATCAGACCGTCGGCAAGCGCGTGAAACCACGCCCGCTGCCCGTCCAGTTCGCGTCCGCAGACGATGCAGGCGCTCAGCTCCGGCAGAAAACCCATCAGCCGCACCAGCCAAAGCTGGAAGTAGGTCAGCGGCATCCAGATGGCGTTCGAATTCAAGTTCACCAGCACCGCGACCGCCAACCGGTAAATCGCATCGTTGGCTTCGCGCTCCGGCAACATCTCGTCCAGCATCTCGGCCACATGTCCCAAGGCCACGATGCGAGGGTAATCCACCGGCGACGAGAGCGGTGACGCCAGCACCTCGCAGGAATCGATCCGCGCCAATTCCCTGCGCTCGCGATCTTCCCAGAAAACGCGCACCGAGGTCAGCGGCTCCAGGGCTCCGGCAAATCTCCGGCGCGATTTCTTGGCGGCCTTCGCCACGCCCTTCAGCTTGCCTTCTAGGCGAGTGAACAAAGTGACCAGCAGGTCCGCCTCGTGCAGCGGATACGTACGCAGAACGATCGCCTCAGACTGCTTCAGCGGCATTCAGAGTAGTTCTCGGCGCCTGCGAAGTCCTCTACCGGACAGCCGGGTTCTTCAGATCAAGCGTATCAATTTATCTTACTGGAGTGGAGGCAAGGAGGGAAGCGCGGGAACTCGCCCGCGCCTGAAAAACACTTTTTCCCAGGGGTGCCGCAGCCGGCTCGCCCCCTGAAACCAAGTTCAAAGCCCGACTTCCGGCAGCCCATCACTGACCCGGCCGGTCTGCGCCGCGGCTTAACGGCCGAAGTACTTCGCGTTGCGCTCGGTGTATGCCTTCCACTTCTCCGGCAGATCATCGAGGGCGAAAATAGCCGAAACCGGACAAACCGGAACGCACGCTCCGCAATCGATGCACTCGACCGGATCGATATACAGCATCTCTTCCTTGGCGAACGCCTCTTCGTCCTTCTTCGGGTGTATGCAATCCACCGGACAGGCATCGACGCACGCCGTGTCCTTGGTGCCGATACAGGGTTCTGCAATCACATATGCCATAGTTTTTTTTCTCCGCGACCCCTGATAATTACAAGCATCTCTTGAAAACACTCGATTCTAACAAATGGCGGCAATGCTCGTCCGGCTTGCTCTTCGGCCGCCACTTGTAGAGATGCAACCGCTGACGAATGAGTTCCACTTGCCTGAACCGGCTGTGGAAAAACGCCTCGCAGCAGCAAGACTGCTATGGGCGGCGCTCCCGGGTCCAATTCTTCGGTGACGGCAGTGGCGCCAACCCGCGTCCGGCGAAGATTTCCGTAAAGTTCTTGATCAGTTCTTGGTGAAGCAGACCGTTCGAGGCCAGGGTCTCGCTGCTTTCCAGCCGCCAGGGCGAGCCGTCGAACCGGGTTACCTTCCCGCCGGCCTCCAAGACCAACAGAACCCCGGCAAGGGTATCCCACGGGTTCAGATTGAACTCCCAAAAACCGTCGTAGCGTCCCGAGGCGACGTTTGCCAGATCGAGCGCCGCCGATCCGGCGCGCCGCACCCCATGGCTGCGCAAGGTAAGCTGGTGATAGAAGTGAATATTGGGGTTCTCGTGGCGCTTGGGGCTGGGAAATCCCGTTCCCAGGATCGCTTCCGATAGCGTCTGCAACTTGGACACTCGAATCGGCTTGTCGTTCAGGGTCGCGCCTTGGCCGCGCTCGGCGGCGAACAATTCATTGCGCGTCGGATCGAACAAGACCCCGGCTTCGGGCACGCCCGCTTGTTCCAGCCCAATGGAGACGCAAAACACCGGATAGCCATGGGCGAAGTTGGTGGTGCCGTCCAGCGGATCGACATACCAGCGATAGCTGCTGTCGCTCCTCCTCGTGCTTCCCTCTTCGCCGACGATGCCGTGATCCGGCCAGCGATCATGCAGGCGCGAAACAATCAGCCGCTCCGAGGCGCGATCGGCATCGGTTACCAGGTCCGCTTCGCCCTTGTACTCGATCCCTATGTTCTGCAGAAAATGGTCCATCAGCACCTTGCCCGCTTCACGGGCAATCGCCGACATCTCCGGGAGAAACTCAGATTTGGAATTGGCAGTCACTTGGAGGTCGGCGGCGAATCCTGCGGGCCCGCTTCGCTGGCGCCGTTCGCGTCCGGGCCGCTGGCTGCGGCCGGCTTGGCGGCCTCGCGCTTGCGGGCCGGCTCGCGGCCGCCTTCCGCGATATACATGATTTCGTGCTTGAAAATAAAGAGATTGGGGGCGTCCTCGCGGGTCAGCCGGATCATGTTCCGGTCATAATATTCAATCCAACCGCGGACAATTTCACCGTCCACCAGCTTAACGCTCACCATCTTCTGCTTCTCGCCGAGCATCTTCAGGTACGCGACTTCTTCAAAGGTCTCCTCGGGCGGCGGAACCTTGCCCTTACGATTCACAAAGCTGGATTGAGCGGTTTGAGTCGGACGGAACACCATGCTGTGAATTGTAACGCCAGCTTGCCCTTCTGTCAGTGTCGAATCGTGCGGAGTCCGCGACATGCGCCGTGGCTGCGCGAGTTGGACAGACGGCGCGCTCCCGGGCAAAGCCGGTTTTATTCGAGTTTGCTGTTGTAATACCCGGCTCGGTGCCTTACCAGCAGCCTCGTGGCGGAAATTCTTTCCGCCGCCTGCGGCTCCACAACCACGCTGATCCTGCGGAAGTCGCCGGCCACTCGGCTCACGGGATAGTAGCCGATCAAGTACTGCGTGCGCAGCTCTTCGCTGATTTGCTTGAACGCCTTATCCAGCCCGTTCAGGTTTGATGCGTAATAATACCTGCCGCCGGTATCGCGAGAAATCTGTATGAGGGCATGCTCACCCCCGATGTCCCGCCCGGCGTTGGCTTCAATCGGCACCATAATAATCGAATAAACGATCGCCTCCGCCGTTTGCGCGGCCCGCACCGCTTCGCTGTAGGAAGTCTGGCTGCTGGTGTCGCCGCCATCGGTGATGACCACCAGCACCCTTCTCCCGTTGCGCGAGATCAGCGACTTCGCTCCCAGGTAAATCGCGTCGTAAAGTGCGGTCGAAGATTGCGCATGAATCCCGGAGATGCCCCGATCCACGACCCGCAAATCACCGGTGAACGGGATGACCTCCGAGACAAACTGGCTGAACTGAAAGATCGAAATCGCGTCCACCGGCCGCAGAATGGCATGGGCGAAGCGCCGGGCCGATTCCAATTCGAGGGGAAGGTCTTTGCGCGTGCTCAAACTGGCGTCGACGGCCAGCACCACCGAGAGCGGCAATGCGCTTTCGCGGTCGAAGACAGCGATCGCTTGTTCCACGCCGTCCTCGAAGACGCGGAAATCATTCTTAGTCAAGCCTCCCACCGGCACTCCGCTCTCGTCCGTGACCGTGGTAAACACGTTCACCAGCCTGACATTCACTTTGAATGTCGTCGCCGGCTTGTCGTCTTGGGAAAAACCCGGCACTGACGCAGACGGCTGCTTCGCCTCCGCAGCATCCGGCGGATGCGGATACGCTTGCGCGAAAGACGCGACCCTGGCGACCGTCAATACGAGCGCGAAGAGCAGCCCCCGATAAGCCCAATACGTCATGACCGGTCTAACCCCACCCCGCCTCACGAGTTTGCCGGTTTTCTGAATTCCGCTTCCCGGGTATCATCCGGCTTTGCGCTCTCGCCCGGCGCGGCTTCGGCTGCCCGGCAGCGTCCGCACGCTGGGCGGAAAAGGATCGCCATCGGCCCATACCGCGCCATCAGCAAAATGCTCTTTTTTCCAGATCGGCACAGTCCGCTTCAGGGTGTCAATGATCCAGCGGCAGGCTTCGAAAGCCGCCGCCCGGTGAGCCGAGGCAACCACAATAAGCACGCTGCTTTCGCCAATTTCCAGCCGTCCCAGGCGATGTACGATTGCGCAGTCACGCACTTCAAAGCGCGTCTTAGCCTCCGTGGCCAGCGCTTCCAGGGCATCCAGCGCCATCTTCTCGTAAGCCTCGTACTCCAGGTATAGGGTGCGGCGTCCGCGACTGTGGTTGCGCACCGTGCCGTCGAAGACCACGACCGCTCCATCCTCGCCCCGCCGGATATTGCGGATGACCGTAGCCGAGTCGATGGGCGCATGCTGCAATTGGCAGTGGGCGCCGGTCATTGCAGTCTTAGGGGCAGGCTTGGGGCCGCTGCCACCGCTTACCGGCGGAAGCAGCGCCACCTCGTCGCCCTCATGGAGCAGCGCTTCCGGCTTCGAGTATTGTTGATTCACCGCCACCGCCACTGATTTCTCGAAGCGGGCGAGCCCGGGCAGTTTGCGCCTGCAGCGCCGCCCAGAGATCCCCCGCAGTCGCTCCCGCCGGCAACTCCAACTCCGCTTCGGAGCTTCCCACAATGTCCTTGAGAATGCCGAAAAAAACCACCCGCACGCGCATCCACGAAGCATAGCAGAATCCTGCGGCCGCCAGACCAAAGCCCTATCCCGGCGGGGATAGGGCTCGTCATTTCTCAACGTCGAACCGGCGGTGCCAGGCGCGGCTGGTTTGCCGTCTGGCGCCGGTTATACGCTGCTCAGCAACTGCTCGCGAAGCTCGGAGTCTTTCTTCTCCTCGTCCTTGCTCGACGGCAGGGCGATTTCCAGCACCTCGTTAATGGTGTTCGCGTAATGCACGTTGACGCCTTCCAGTTGCTCGGGCAGCACGTCCTCTTCAACGTTCTGCCGATTGTCCGCCGGGAAGATGATGTCGTGCACCCCGGCGCGCTTGGCGGCCAGGAACTTCTCCTTGACGCCGCCGATCGGCAGCACGTTGCCGCTCAGCGTGATCTCGCCGGTCATGGCCAGCAGCGGCCGCACCGGCTTGTCGGTCAGCAGCGAAACCAGGGCGGTTGCGATGGTGACGCCGGCCGAAGGCCCATCCTTCGGAATAGCGCCCGCCGGCACGTGGATGTGAAGATCGTGCTTGGTCAAGAAATCCTCGTCAATCCCAAGCGAAATCGCATTCGAGCGCACCCAACTGAGGGCCGCCTGCATCGACTCGCGCATCACGTCCTGAATCTGGCCGGTGATCTTAAACTCGCCCTTGCCCTTCATCTTCATCGCTTCGACGAACAGGATGTCGCCTCCCGTCGGAGTCCAGGCAAGCCCAACCACCACTCCAGGCCGCTTGGTGCGCTCCGCGATCTCGGTATCGACCCGGACCTTAATGCCACCCAGCATCTCGTGCACCACCTCGCGCGTGACCACCAGCTTGTCGAGCTTGCCTTCGGCGATGCGGCGCGCCTGCTTCCGGCAGATGGTTCCGATCTGCCGCTCCAGGCTGCGCACGCCTGCCTCCCGCGTGTAGTGCCGGATGATGTAGCTCACCGCGTCCTTGGTGAACTCGATCTGCTGGTCGGTGATGCCGTTTTCCTCCGTCTGCCGCCGGATCAGGAACTGGAAGGTGATATGCCCCTTATCTTCTTCCGTGTAGCCGTGCAGATCGATGATCTCCATGCGATCCCGCAGCGGATCGGGAATCGTGTCGAGCTGATTGGCGGTGGTGATGAACAGCACCTTCGACAGATCGAATTGCACGTCGAGGTAGTTGTCGCGGAACGTATTGTTCTGCTCCGGGTCCAAGGCCTCCAGCAGCGCTGAAGTCGGATCGCCGCGGAAGTCGCGCCCTACCTTATCGATTTCGTCGAGCATGAAGACCGGGTCGTTGGTTTCGGCCCGGCGTATGCCCTGGATGATCTGCCCCGGCATCGCTCCGATGTAGGTGCGGCGATGCCCGCGGATTTCCGCTTCGTCATGCATCCCGCCGAGCGACAGGCGGACGAACTTGCGCCCGAGCGCCCGCGCAATCGATTTCCCGAGCGACGTCTTGCCCACGCCCGGAGGCCCAAAGAAGCACAGGATCGGGCCCTTCATCTTCGGGTTCAGTCGGCGCACCGAGAGATAGTCGAGAATGCGCTCCTTCACCTTCTGCAGGTCGTAGTGGTCTTCGTCGAGGATGGCTTTCGCCTTGAGAATATCGGCTTCGACCCCCGATGATTTCGCCCAGGGCAGCACCACCAACCACTCCAGATAGTTGCGCGTTACCGAGTAGTCGGCCGCCATCGGAGACATGCGCGACAATCGCGCCAGTTCCTTCAGGGCTTCCTTCTTGACCTCATCGGGCATGCCTGACTGCTCGATCTTGTCCTTAAACTCCTCGGCGTCGCGCTGGGTTTCGTCCTGCTCGCCCAGTTCCTTCTGGATGGCCTTCATCTGCTCGCGCAGGTAGTACTCGCGCTGCGTCTGCTGCACCCGGTCCTGCACCTCGGACTGGATCTTGTTGCGTAGCTGCTGTACCTCCAGCTCTTTTGCCAGGTGCTGATTGATCTTATCCAGCCGCAGAAAGATGTCCGGCGTCTCCAGGATCTCCTGCTTGTCGCGCGTAGTAATCGAGGGCAGAGAGGAGGCGACGAAATCGACCAGACGCCCCGGCTCTTCGATATTCATGGCAACCGTCGAGAGTTCGTCGGAGAGCGTCGGCGAGCCCGTCACGATCTGCTGGAAGAGCGTGAGAATGTTCCGCTGCAACGCCTCCACCTCGGCGCTCTTGGGTGGAATCACCTCGTTGATCGTGGTCACCGTCGCCTTCATGAACGGCGCCACCTGGGTGTACTCGTCAAGGCGCACGCGCTCCAAACCCTCGGCAAAAACAAACAGGCTCTGGTTGGGCATCTTGACGACTTTGTGAACTACCGCCAGCGTCCCGATCATGTACAGATCGGTCGGCTGCGGTGAATCCACGCGAGCCTCGCGCTGCGCTACCACCACGATGGTCTTGTCTTCGCCCAACGAGTTAATCAGCTGAACGGAACTCTCGCGGCCCACCGTCAGTGGCAACACAGCATGCGGGAACAGTACGGTATCCCTTACCGGCAGCACCGGCAGGGTGCGCGCTTCCCTCGCATCGTCCCGCAATTCAGAAGGGACACTCCCTAAGTTGCTCGTTTCGTTGGCCATAACACTCCTTGAGTCAATCATACTCAACTTTTGATGTCGGCTGACCGGGTTTGGTTTCAACTGGAAATAAAAGGTTAAGAATTATGAACATAGCCCCGGCATCCGGGCCTGGTGCGCACGCCTGATGCTTCCTCCGGTCCCGACCCTCCCGTCCTGCCGTGGCGTGCGGATCTCCGCGGACAGAAAAACGGGTCGGGCGGATTCTAGTTTAATTCGCCTCGTTTCGGCAAATGCCGGAAGACGATCGGCGAAATATCCGGCCCTATCGTTTTTGCGCGGCCAGACCTGCCGTCCAGCAACTCGTCCTATTCCACGTCCCCCGCCTTTCGGGGAATGCGAGCGAGAGTGTCACCGAGATTGCCAGCACACCAGCCACGGTTGCCAGGGCCGCGCTTTTGCGACAGATGTGGGTCTTCCCTATACATCGAACACAGTCAGAAGCCCCACCCTGCGCCGAAAATCACGGCGCAAGGGTAGGGCACCCGCCTTGATTCAGATTTGATTCAGAAAGGGTGGCCTCCCGCCCACATCTGCTAATTGCGGCAGATACGGGGCATCATAGAGGAGAGTAGGGGTGTGGCCAACAGCCAGCCCGTGAAATCTGAAATCTGCAATCTTCAATCTTCAATCTGAAATGATTCAGTGCGCGTCGAGTGCCCGGATGGTCTCCAGCACCGTATCGCCTACGATTTCGAGGCTGTTGGGACTGAGCTTGTCGAGCGTGTCCTGCGGCGTGTGCCAGAACACATTCTCGTAGCCATAATCGAAATCGATCAGATCGGCCACCGGCACACCGATTTTGGCGAACGGGATGTGATCGTCTTCCACGGCAAGCTTCCGGGCAAAGAAGTGTGACTGATAGCCCAGCCGGGTGGCCGCGTCCCGCACCACATCTTCCAGCCAGACGGTCGAGTTGACATCGCGATCGATATTCAGGTCGGCGTCTCCCACCATGTCGAGCAGCAAGAACGCTTTGATCTTTTTCGCCGTGCCATCCCGTTGCCAGAGCTCGGCTAGATGCCGGCTTCCGTAAAGGCTGTCGGTGTCGGTCCAGCTTACCGTAGCCTCTTCGCCGTCCAGCCACGCCAGCCATACGCTGTAGCCTTCCAGTTGCCTGCCCCGCAGGACATCCGCCAGCTCCAGCAGCAGGCCCGTGCTGGAGCCGCCGTCATTGGCGCCGACGTAGGTTTTAGGCAAGGGCAGGTTGGTGTCGTAGTGGCCGGCGATGACGATGATGCCGTCTTTCTTGCCCGGAAATTTGGCAACGATGTTCCGTATGGGATACGAACCGGCGGGGGTATTGGCGACGAAGGCGTCATCGTCAACCGTAACGTGAGCGGCCGCGAGCTTCTGGTGGATAAAGGCTTCGAGCTTGTGGTGCGCGGGGCTGCCGATCGGGCGCCAGCCGAACCCCACGGTTTCGCGAACATACTGCATGGCTCGCTCGCCATCCACGCGAGGCGCGGGCGCGGCGTCTTTGGGAACGACGAAGTCGGCGGCAACCGGCTGCCAGTGGGCGGAAGTCGATCCACCCGAGGGAACATTGCCCAGCACCACCCGCTCCTGGCTCTGTCCGTCGTGCTTGCATCCGCCAACTAACACCAGAGCAAGCCAGACCACCAGCCAGCCGAAAGAACGCGGCCTCGACCGCTTTGTCATTCTTCGAGCGCTTTCTTTTTCTTCCGGTTTCGCCGGGAGGGATGAACCAGGTACGCAACCCCTATGCTGCCCAGATAGAGCACAATCATGGGCGCCGCAAAGATGCACATGTTCATGATGTCGGTGGTCGGCGTGATGATGGCGGCGATGATGAAGATCGCCAGAATCGAATAGCGGAAGTTGCGCCACATCCAGCCGGCGCTGATCACCCCCATCAGGGCCAGAAAGAACACCAGGATCGGCATCTCGAAGACGATCCCGAGGCCGAGAATGATGGTCAAGAACAAGTTGGTGTACTCGCTGATGGTGATCATCGGCGAGAACTGCAAGCCATAACCGATCAGGAAATCGAGCGCTGCCGGATAGACCAGTTTGTAGCCGAAGACTCCGCCGGCGACGAACAAGCCCACAGTGGAAAACAGAAACGGCGCCACGTAACGCCGCTCCCGCCGGTAGAGCCCAGGCGCAATGAACAACCAGACCTGGTACAGAATGAATGGCGAAGCGACGAAGATTCCGCCGATGAAAGCCATCTTCAAGTACATGTTGAAGGGCTCGGTCGGGTTCAGATAGACCAGCTTCTGTTCCAGTCTGTGCGCCTTCAGCGCCTCGAAAATCGGCTTCTGCATTACCGTATAAATCTCTTCGTGGAACCAGTAGCAGACGGAAAAGCCTCCGACGATGTAAACGATGCTCCAAATGATACGGCGCCGCAACTCCTCGAGATGATCGAGAAAACCCATCGACGGCAAAGATTCTTCCTTGCGGGTACTTTCAGAAGAAGGAGACGCCAAATCAGGCATTGGACTCTCTTAATGGGACCTTATTGAAATCGGCCGAGCCGGTGTTCTCGACCCGCGCGGCTGCCGGATTCGACGGGGCCAGATCAGAATCATGGGCCGAGTCAGCGGCTGGCGGCTTGGCTGGAGACGGGTCCGCCTCTACAGCATACCCGACGGTGGTGGCAACGACCGGCGCGGAGGGCGGGAGAATCCGCGGCTCGCTGATTTCCCCAGCCCTGTCCCCGGCAAAGGCCGTACCGGCGGTTGATGGGGCGGTCGGAATCTCCTCGCTGACCGGGGTTGAAACTCTCTTTTCGTGCTCGGCGGCCTCCACCTGTGCGATTTCGGTTTCGAGCTGGTTCTTGAACTCGTTGCTGGCGCGCTTGAACTCGTTCAATGCCTTACCCAGCTCGCGGCTTATCTGGGGCAACTTCTTTGGCCCAAACAGCAATAGGGCGAGCAGAAGGATAAAAAGCATTTCCGGCATTCCGAGATTCATGGCTGTATGATACTTCTCCAAATCCCCCGGCAGCAATGAAAGCCGTCATTTTTTGACGCCGGTAGAGAGAAATACCCCGTCTTCTCCGCACCCGGGAAACAGCCACTCGCATCTGACTTGCTAGTGCTTGCGGACGTTTGGCCCCAATTTTTGGTGGGCCTGAACGTGCTATACTTTGAAGAATCTTCACGGCTGCTGGGCGCAATCTCTTGCTGATGCCGCCGCTCAGCAGCGAAGGAAAATATGGCCGGTGGTTCCCGTCGCTCCCTCTTTGTAGTGTTTCTGGTGATTTTGCTCTGTGGCTGTCTGGGTGTGGTCTTCGGACAGCGCATCGGAAACGCCTCGCCCTCCGACGACAGTGACGTGCGCGATAGTTTGCGCTCGTTCACTCAGGTTTACGATGTCATTGAAAAGAACTATGCCGAGCCGGTCAATCCGGACAAGGCCATTTATAACGGCGCCATTCCGGGCATGTTGCGCGTGCTCGATCCCCACTCCAACTTCTTCGATCCGAAGTCGTATGCCCTGCTGCGCGAGGAGCAGAGCGGCAAGTATTACGGCGTCGGCATGCAGGTGGGCCCGCGCAACAACAAAGTCATCGTGATTGCGCCGTTTGCGGGCGCGCCGGCTTATCGCGCGGGCATCCGTCCGGGCGACATTATCATCGCCGTCGACGGCAAGCCCACCGACAACATGAGCACCAGCGATGTGGCCGAACTGCTGAAAGGCCCCAAGGGCACCACCGTGAAGATCACCGTGCTGCGCGAGGGCTCCGACAAGCCGCTGGATTTTACCGTCGTACGCGACGAGATTCCGCGCTACAGCGTCGACGTGCATTTCCTGATTCGTCCCGGCATCGGCTATATCCATATCTCCGGCTTCCAGGAGACGACCGAACAGGAAGTCGGCGAGGCGCTGGACGAGATGGGAGATCTCAACGGCCTGATTCTCGACCTTCGGCAGAATCCCGGCGGCTTGCTGAGCGAAGGCGTGGGCGTGGCCGATCAGTTCCTGAAAAGGGACAGGTGATCGTCTCCCATCACGGCCGCGCTTCACCGGAAAAGGTTTACAAGGCGACGCACGGCAACGGCGGCAAGGATTATCCGCTCGTGGTGCTGGTGAACCGCGGCACCGCCTCGGCGGCCGAGATTGTCGCCGGCGCCATTCAGGATCACGATCGCGGCCTGATCGCCGGGCGAAACCACCTTCGGCAAGGGTCTGGTGCAGACCGTCTATCCGCTGTCGGAAAACACCGGCCTGGCGCTGACCACCGCCAAGTACTACACGCCCAGCGGCCGGCTGATCCAGCGCGACTACACCGGGGTCTCGCTTTACGACTACTACTACAACGACCGCGACGGCAACAGCCGAGACACTCGGTCGACAATCATGAAGTCAAGATGACCGACAGCGGCCGCACGGTTTACGGCGGCGGCGGCATCACGCCGGACGTAAAGATTCCCTACCCAAGACCAACAATTCCAGGACACGCTGCTGGAGAAGTACGCTTTCTTCAACTTCTCCAAGCACTACATGCAATCCACAAGGTTGCAAGGGTTTCAAAGTGGATGACGCTGTGATGCAGGAGTTCCGCAAGTTCCTCGACGATGAGAAGATCCCCTTCACCGAAGCCGACCTGGCCGAGAACATTGACTGGGTTCACTCCAACATCAAGGCCGAGCTGTTCATCAACGAGTTCGGCCAGCAGGAAGGTATGAGGGTGCATGCCGAATCCGACCCGAAGTGCAAAAGCGCTGGATCTGCTGCCGCAAGCCAAGCAGTTGGCCGACAATGCCAGCAAAATCATCGCCGAGCGCTCTGCCGCCAAACTGGGTACTCGCTGATTCCGGGGCCCCGGCTGGGTGACAAACCGGCGATTTCGCTACCATCGGGCCCGCATCGACGCGGGCCTTTTCTTTTTCCGCCTTGGCATCGTCGGCGCAGGACGTTTGCTTACCGGTCTTGGTAAGGCTCGCGCAGGTGCCGGCGGGCAGTCTCGACCGCCCCGGGGTTGTTGCCGGCCTGGAGCACGTCCTGGTAACGCTTAACCGCCAAATCGTGCTCCTGGAGGGTATCGTACATCTCGCCCGCGGCGAGCAGGGAGCGTTCGATCAGCTCGCGACTGGCCCCCGGATAGCTTCCCACCGAGTCGTATGCCTCGGCCGCTTCCTCAAAGCGGCGCTGCCCGCGGAGGGCGTTTCCCAGGAAGAAGGCGGCGACGGCCGGCTCGGGAAGGGGATATTTCTTCTCTTTATAGTTAGTCAGGATCTGGCGATAGGCGGCAATCGATTCCGGTCCGCGGCCCGCGGCCGCCAGCAGATGGGCATATTCAAGGGCAATCAGGCAGCTTCGAGGATAGGCGGCGCTCATGCCTTGGACCAGCCGAAGCGCCTCATCGTAGGCCTGTTCCCGGCGCAGGAACAACGCCAGCGCAATCTTCGCGTCCGGACTGGACAGCGAGCCGGCGTTCGCCAACTGCCGCAACATGTTCAGCCCCTTCTTTTTGTTGCCGCCGATACCGACAATCGAAGCCGACACCCTTACCGGCCAGCTCAGACTGCCAATCACGTAGTTGTGCACCCCGACCACCATCTTGGCGTCAACGTAATCGGGGTCTAACTCTAGAACTCGCTCATGGTCGCGGCGGGCGCCGATGGCAGCGCGCAGCCCGCTGAGCCAGGCCTTTTCGCCCATGCCCATGTAGGTGCATAACAGGGCGCGGGAAGTGCCCCTGGCGTAAAGCGCGTCAACATCGTCCGGATTCTCGGCGAGCAGGCGATTGGCCTGGGTTTCGGAACGCCGAGCCAACTCCAGAATTCGCGTGCTGGCGGCGGGGTCCAATGGGCGCGACGCCCGGCGATTCATGAAACTGTTGTTGGCGTAGCTTTCCGTGTCCAGCGCCCCTATGCGGTACAACTCCTTGAACAGCACGGCGGAGAGCAGGTAGTTGGTGGCGAAGGGATCGTCCGGGTGCTCTTTTACAAGGCTCTCGAACCCCCGGATAGCCCGGTCATAGTCCTGGTTATAGAAGTCGTCGAAAGACCTCTTCGCGACCGGATTGCTGTTGGGGTGAACGAAACGAAACCCGGCTGCGGAAACCCTCCGTTCCGCAGCCTGAGCCGCGGAAACAGATATCATCACGACCAGGAGCGCCAGGATGCCAAACCGACGTACTGAATGCCTCATCGTCACTTCTGAGTAGAGTTTACTCGAACTCAAAAGCAGACGAAAGGATGGTTTGGCCTTTAACTGCGTGATCGGCACGGTGGAACCGGGAAAAGGGTTCATCCCTTGCCCTATTCGCTAGATGTCCTGAGGTAGTGCTGTAGATTGGCGGCAGTTAGGATCGGGGCCCTTTGGTCAACCATGTCAATCCGAACCTTTTGCGTTCCCTTACGATTGAACTGCAGGGTTTCAGCCGCCTTGAAAGAGAGGTCAATCACCCGGCCCGGGGTAATTGGTCCCCGGTCGTTGACTCTGACAATTACAGACCGCAGGTTGCTGAGATTGGTGACCTTTACGAAGCTGCCCATGGGGAGATCGGGGTGAGCGGCCGTGAGCTGAAGCATGTCGTAGATTTCGCCGCTGGCGGTTGCTTTGCCGTTGAACAGCCCGCCGTACCACGACGCTCTGCCCACCTGATAAGGCTTCTGGGGCTTAGCTTGTATGAATTTTGGGTTAAGGGGCTTGAGCGTGAAATCGTGTACGCTGGGTGCCGCGCCCAAAGTGCTGGCTAGAACAGCAGCCAACAGCGATTGGGTCAGTACTCGTCGCATCCTTCACCTCGTGTTCAAGATTCCCCAAATTCAACTGCTGCACAGCCCGTCACTCCAACAAACGATCTTACTATTCTAAGTTCGATAGAGGCGCCGGTCAACGTCTAAGGAGAAGCTCTGAATTTGTACTCGCCTTTTTCGCCCTTCGTTGCTACCCGGCAAAAGCTGGTACCCTCGGCCGCTAAGCGCCCCTCTTTCAAGCCCTTGTAGCAACTGTCCGGATGCCGGCTCCAAGATGGATGGGAAAGATTGAGGCGCTGTTGGGTGCGCGGGTTTATTATTTGCAGGTGCCGGACCAGTTTGGATCAGGAATACACCACTTTTGGTCTATAAGTCGCGGCTGGTTGAAGCCGCATAATGCCGTGAGATCGTTTCGCCGGAGTTGATCTGTGGCTCAGTTGGTGAACAGGCAAAATCGCGGATCGGCTCCCGTGGTGCTTTCAATCGCCGGCTTCGATCCCTCCTCAGGTGCGGGAATCACCGCGGACATCAAGACGATTGCGGCCCACGGCTGTTATGGAGCTACCTGCATAACCGCCCTGACGGTCCAGACCACGCAAGGTGTTAGGGCCGTCGAAGCGGTGAAGCCGGAGATCGTCCGCGACACCCTCCGCGAGCTTGCGGCGGACCTCCCCGTAAGCGCGGTTCGCATTGGCATGCTTGGCTCGGCCGCAGTGGTGGAAGCGGTGGTGGATTTTCTTGAAAGCTTGCGCCCGCCAAACGTGGTTCTAGACCCGGTGGTGCGTTCAAGTTCGGGAGCGGAGCTGCTTGAACCGGCAGGAGTGGATATTCTCAAGCGCCGGATGTTGCCGCTTGTCTCGGTCGTGACTCCGAATGTGGATGAGGTGGCTGTGCTGACCGGGCATCCGAAGGCCAACCCCGTCGCTGCCGGGCATCTGCACCCGGACGCGGAACCGAGGCTCAGAGCGGCCGTTGCCGCCGCAGAGACGCTGCTGGACGGAGGCGCCAGGGCAATCGTGGTCACCGGCGGGCATCTTGAAAAACCAGCCGATGTGCTCCTATGGCGACCGGAAGGACAGCTTCAGGTTAAGATATTTCCTTCGCGGAGAATTGAATCGTGCTCGACGCATGGCACCGGCTGCGCCTTTGCCGCCTCGCTGGCCTGTTCCCTGGCCCTTGGCACCGCGCTGCCTGAAGCGGTGGTTGGCGCCCAGGAATACGTTTTTCGAGCGATTCAAACGGCCGAGCCGTTAGGTCGGGGCATCGGCCCGATCAATCATTTATGGCCGCTACAAAGGCGGCCATGATTCTCGCTTCGCCCCGGTAAAGAATTGGAAGGGCTCAACGCGGAGAGTTCGGCGTCGCCGGCTGCCCCGGCGGGGCCGTGTCGGACACTGGAGTATTGTCGCGCCGCATAAGGGTCGGCGGAGTGGCTTGGCGGCGGCGAATCTCCTGCTGGGTACGCTCGGCGGCATCGACCGCCTGATCGCTAACACTGGCAACTATGCCGAGTTTCTGCCCCTCTACCTCTTTCCGGGCCGCCATCGCGACGCGCGTGTTCGATTCACGGGCTTCCAGGGCCTTGGCGTAGAAAAAGCTAGCCGTCTCGCGATCACCTTGCAGCTCAGCGATATAACCCATGTTGTTGAGGGTAAAGGCGTTGTTTGGGTCGAGCGCATAGGCCTGCTGGAAATACTGGAGACCCAGCCGGCGCTCATTGCGATTTATGGCCGAGACGCCGCGCAGGTTCAACCTTGCCACCTTGGCTTCCAGGTTCTCCCCGTGCTTGAGCGCACGCTCCGTTTTTTGGCATTTTCGGCGGCCACCGAGCTGATGCCCTTCCCGAGCGCGATAATCTTCGAATCGGAGCCAAGGTAACAGTACACGCCGTTTTCGATGGAACCAGCTACCTGGCAGATTCAATTGCAATCGTTGAGTTGGCTCCCGATGAGGCCCAGGCGGAACGCTGAAGTTTTCGCTGGCGAGGCGTACATGAACTGTCATGTCGTGGCTTGCCGTTGGATGCCGGCGCCAAGCAATAAGCTGGATTCGGCGAAGCCACGGCGGGCAGCAACCGGCTACGCCGCCGGCTTCTTCAATACCAGCGCGGCCAGCAGAGCCACCGCCGAGGCCAACATCCACTCGATCCGCCACGTCTGCACGGATTGCCATTCGAGCATGGTATCGGCGCGGTAGATGAAGCCCGTCAGGAGTGCGCCAAGAGCGCACATGCATGCCGCAACGAACAGGAGAAGCGCGGCCACGTTGAGGCCAAGTCTCTGGCACATGGCGTCGATTTCGAAGTATTCCGCCCAGTGCGGGCGCTCCCCCAAAGGTTCTCGAGGAGCGCCACACACGTGGCAGAAGCGCGCGCCCAAAGCGAACTCCGCACCGCAGTTCGCGCAGCACGCCGTTGAAAGAGTGGAATCAGCGCCCGCGCGAGGTGCTTGCGCCGGCCGCCAAAAATCCTGAGATACTTCCCGCGCGGGCTCCGCCATCGAGTTGTGCCTCCCGACACTACCCCACCACGACAGGCAAGTGTGATTCCATTTTCCGCGAGCGCATAAAGGATTCTGTTTGAGCGCATTACTTGAATGGTGGCTTGTCCGGCAAAAGAGACCTTGAAGGCAGAATTTACCGGAATACGCAGGAAGTTCCGTCAGGGTGGCGTTTCGGCGGGCGCGGGAGGATACGGCTGGAGGGCTTCCCGATGCCGGGAAACAGCTCACTCCAGCCAAGTTAGTGCTCAGCCCTTCGAAGGTATCATCACCAGAAGGTTCTCCATGGGCGTCTTTTCGACCCAGTAGTCGAGCATCAGCAGGTCCGATGAGGTGAACTCGACGTTTGCGGGTCGGGGGGTTCCGTCGTTGAAGATGTGCGCATCAAGAATTGAATGCAGGAACGGGAGTGCAATGCCGAGTACCTCGGAGGCCTCTCTCTCGCTGTATAGATGTTTCGCCGGCGTTTTTAAGTTGAGCATAGTTGCGCGCGTCCAATTCGGGGTACGATCCTTTTTTACAGGCCTGCCGCGCTCGCGGCTATCGGGTAAAGTTCTAAGCAGCTACTCTGCTTTTGCCTTATTTACCACCCCGCCATCACTTTTCGGCATACTAAATTGTCTAGAGAATCAATGAGATCCGCCGGATTTCCGACCTAGAGTGGTTCCAAGGTTGATGTACCTGGTTCTGGCACAGCGCATCTAGTCTAGCCCAGGCTACGGGCAATGGGGTGCGCACGCAAAAGCGCGCCCCAACCCGGGCGCGCTCCTCATATCCCTAAGTGAATTGAGACTGAGCTGGGATGAACCGGGGCTCCGCCAAATGCCATCCGCCTTGAGAGAAAAGCCGTCGGCCTGAACACTCCATGGCCAAAGCATTAGCATGGGCTGGCCTTGGCACGGCCTGATTGTCCGGTGGTCAGAGCTTCTCGTAAAATTCGCAAGCCGAACAGGAGATGTAAACTCCGCCGGGGATGTCGCGCTCGCGGTCTTTCACGCGTTTCACGATGCGCGTCGGTTTGCCACACTTGGGACAGTCGGTGCTCTTGGACGTGTCCATCACCTTCTTGCGGTCTGCAGTCTTTGCGATCTTCGGCATTTGCCTCTCCTAAAAAGTCGTCCCCTGGCCGCGAGCGGACTCCGCCAACTCCGGCAGGCTCGCCGCAGTTGCAAGCTGACATGCCCAGTCCACTCGCTCTGAAATTATACTTTCACCCGATTCCGGGTCCCGGACGCATCGTCTCCTGGCGCCTGTCAGCGCTGTCGGCGTTTACCGGGATGGATGGGGGTAAACTTACCGGGTGGCAGCTTGATTTTACCACGGACGATTTCACGTACGGCAGGCGGGGATCACCAAGGCAGCACACCTTGCATCCCATCTGTTATATTTTCAGCGAGTATCTGATAGAGGTCTAAATTCGCGGTTCCAGCTTTCCAGCCACAGCCAGAATGGAACTTTTCTCGCTATCGGAGTTTGCCAAGGACAAGATCCTGGCGGTTCAGGAATACGCCTTGCTCTCCTGGCAAGCCGTTACCAACCTTTTCAAGCAGCCTCGCTATCTTGCGGATACGCTGCAGCAGGCCGACGTGATCGGCGTTGGTTCGCTGCCGATCGTAATCCTGACCGGCTTTTTCACCGGGGCGGTGCTGGCGCTGCAAAGCGCGAACTCATTGACCCGCTTCGGAGCGCTGTCATTCACCGGACAACTGGTATCGCTTTCCATGGTGCGTGAACTGGGACCGGTGCTCACCGGTTTGATGGTGGCCGGCCGCAACGCCAGCGGCATGGCCAGCGAGCTGGGTTCGATGAAAGTCACCGAGCAGATCGACGCCATGCGTGCGCTCGGCACCGATCCCGGCAAGAAGCTGGTTACGCCGCGGATCCTCTCGACCATCGTGATGCTGTTTTTTCTTACCATCATCTCCGATCTGGTTGGCCTGACCGGTGGTTCCATGGTGGCGGTGCTGCTGCTGAGGCTGGACTCGAACGAATACTGGAATTACGCCTGGCGTTCCCTCGCCATGGGCGATGTAATCCAGGGATTGATGAAGCCGGTGTTTTTCGGCTTTATTATCGCCAGCGTGGGATGCTACTACGGATTGAGCGCTCGCGGCGGCACGCAGGGGGTCGGCCGCGCCACCACTCAGGCCGTGGTTGCCGCCAGCGTTCTCATTCTGGTGGTCGATTTTTTCCTGACGCGATCGCTCATGGTAATTCTTCCGGTCCGCTGACATGGCGAATCAAGCCCAGAACGCAGCCTCTGTCGAACGAGCTGAAGCAGCCTATCGTCTTCGAAAAAGTCAGCATCGGTTTTGCAGGCCGCCCGGTGCTGGAAGACATCTCTTTCACCCTCGAACACGGCGAAACCAAGATTCTGCTGGGCGTGAGCGGGTCGGGCAAAACCCTCATCCTCAAGCTTGCCTTGGGGCTCATCAAGCCGGATAGCGGACGGATATACGTCTTCAACCGCGAAATTACGCAGATGAAGGAAGACAACCTGTTCGAGTTGCGTCGGATGATCGGCATGGTCTTCCAGGAAAGCGCTCTGTTCGATTCGCTCACGGTCGAGGAAAATGTCGGCTATCGGCTCTACGAGGAGCACATCGCTTACGCGGAAATTCACCGGCCGGTGGTCGAGGCGTTGCGCTTCGTGGAGCTGGAAAACACGGTCGAGCTTTATCCTTCCGAGCTCTCCGGCGGGATGCGGCGGCGCGTAGCCATCGCCCGCGCCATCATCACCGAACCACATGTCCTGCTCTACGACTCGCCAACCGGCGGACTTGATCCGGTCACCTCAACCACCATCATTGAGATGTTGGTGAAACAGCGGGACGTTTACAAAACCAGCGCGCTGCTGGTTACACAACGGCTGCAGGACGCGTTTCTGATGGCCACGCACCAATTCAACCGGCAGACGAACCGTATGGAAGCCATCGCCGACGGCCGGAAGATCGACAGCCACACCCGGTTCATTCTGCTGCGCGACTGCCGGATCATCTTCCAGGGTACCGCGGCCGAACTGGCCAACTCGCCCGATCCCTATATACAGGATTATCTGAGCTGAGCCGCTTTTGCCGGGGGCTCAGCCCTTGGCCGCCGCTTTGCGCATTTCGATAATGACGCGCACCCGATCCTGCACCGCTTTGAGCTTGGCGCGCCCGGCCTCGGTCCGAGTCACCAGAGTCTCCATGTTCTGGAGAAACTCGGGCGCTCCCATGCCCTTGCGAATCTCGGCCAGGAAAGGCTCTATCTTGGAAAAGGTGAACATCATTTCGCCCGCGCTATCCATGAACAACTCTTCGTTCAGCGCGCCCCGCAGAACCAGGCTCGCGGCCATATCCCAGTAGCTGACCACCTGGCGCACGTAGGCGTTCTCCTGGGTTCCCCAGGCTTGCGCGAGTTTCAGGAATTCGTCCGCCGACTGGGGGAAGAAATTATTGACGAAGTCTCTTGCTTTGCGCATCAGCGGCTCGCGCCGAAGGTCGTAAAGCTTCAGGATCAATTTGGCATCTTCTGGAGTGGCGCTGCGTGGTTCCATACTGTCTCCTTGACGAACAAAAGTTCACACCGGCCCGAGGACGGCCGGTTGAATTCTAAAGCAAACTTATCAACGCTGCATTACAGACGGGCAGCGGGCAGTGGGCAATCTCATGTTTCTCGCAAACAACCGTCACCAGGCAACCAGCCCATTTGGTGGGCAGCGAATCAGCGATGGCAGGCCGGTCCGTCCGGTGGCGTCGGTTCCGCCAGATCTGCCGGGGAAGGAGCCGCAACTCGGCTCTTATCTGGGACTGCTCAGGTAGGTATGCCAAGGCGCGGCAGCAGCCAGCGACTCACCACAATCCAGACGGCAACGAAAGCAAAGATTCCCCATATCCCATGCATCTCGATGTGCCTCCCGGTAGAACAAATGCATTCCGTCCAACCATGTTACAGGACAAAGCCTCGTTACAGGACAAAGCCTCGTTACAGGACAAAGCCTTTGCGCGAACCCAGTCATGCAGTTTACAGACGAAGGGCGAGGCTCAGGCCGAAGCCTTCTCGGCCGGCGGGGCAGCGCGGCGGTTGTAATCGCAGTGCTTGGCCGGCTTGACGGCCACGACCTTCCGCTTGCCTTTGGCTTTCGCCGGGGCCGTGCCCTTGCTGTTCGGACAAACCAGAAATGCGCCGTCCTTCGTCGTCTTTTCCACCAGGTATGAACTGCCGCACTCGGGGCAGGTTTCCGCCACCGGCTTGTTCGCTGAAGTAAAATCGCACTTGGGATAATTCGAGCAACCGTAGAAGAAGTTCCCGCGGCGCGCTTTTTTCTCGACCAGCTCACCGTCCTTGCACTGCGGACACTTCATCCCAATAAAGTTCTGCTTCACCCACTTGCATTCGGGATACCCCGAGCAGGCGACAAACTCGCCAAAGCGTCCGTGGCGCAAAACCAGATTGCGCGCGCACTGCGGACACTTCTCATCCAGAGGAACGTCCGGGATTTTTTTGCCCTGGTCGAGCCGCCGCGTGGTCTTGCAGTCGGGATACCCAGTACAAGCCATGAAGGTCCCGAAGCGCCCGCGCTTGAGCACCATCGGGCGGCCGCAGTTTTCGCAGTACTCTTCCTCCTGCGCGCCCATTTCCGCGCTGTCGAGGTCGGGAAGATCGACGGGATTTTCCTTGGTAAAGGTGCAGGAGTCCGGGTCCTTTTTGTCATACGTGGAGCAGGCAAAAAACGAGCCGTGCTTTCCCCACTTCAACACCAGCGGAGCGCCGCACCGCTCGCACTTCTGATCGGTGGGCTTCTCCATGCGCTTGATGTTTTCCATGTGCTTTTCAGCGTAGGAGAGATCCTGCTCGAATTTGTCGTAGAACTCCCTGAGCGCGTCGGTCCACTTCTCCTTGCCGTCTTCGATCTCGTCGAGTTCTCCTTCCAGACGCGCCGTGTACTGCGGATCGAATATGTCCTTAAAATTCTCGACGAGCAGATCGGTAACGACCATGCCGATTTCCGTGGGAATGAATTTTCCACCACGCCCCGGCGTCTTCTGCACGTACTGGCGCTCCTGGATCGTGCTCAGGATGGTGGCATAGGTGGAGGGCCTTCCGATGCCGCGCTCTTCGAGCTCCTTCACCAGCGACGCCTCATTGAAACGCGGCGGCGGCTCGGTAAAGTGCTGCTCCGGGTTGAGGCTTCTCAGCTTGAGTTTCTGTCCCTCGACCAGCGGCGGCAGCTTATGTTTGAGGGCCTCGGCTTCCTCGTCCTTGGCGTCTTTCGCCTCTTCATAGACCTTCAGGAAGCCGTCGAACTTCAACACCGAGCCGTTCACGCGGACAGACAGCGGCGTCGGCACGGCGGTGTTGGCGGCAAGCGCACCCCTGGCGCTTTCCGGGATGAGCGCGTCGATATCCACCGCGGTCTGGTCGAAGACCGCCGGCGCCATCTGCGAGGCCAGAAAACGCTGCCAGATGAGCCTGTAAACCTTGATACTCATCTTCTTGCAGGTACTTTTTCAGCGAGTCCGGGATGCCGCGAAACCGCGGTCGGACGAATGGCCTCGTGCGCTTCCTGCGCTCCTTGCTTTGCTTTTGAAAACGTTCGGCTCATCGGGCAGAATACGGCTTTCCATAATCGCGCCCGATGACCTGACGCACCTCCGCCAGCGCTTCGTTGGAGACGCGCGTCGAATCGGTGCGCATGTAGGTGATGAGGCCGACGGTGCCGTCGCCGCCGAGTTCGATGCCTTCATAGAGCCTTTGCGCGAGCATCATCGCGCGCTTGACGCTCATGCCCAGTTTGCGCGACGCGTCCTGCTGGAATTTGCTGGTGGTGAATGGCGCACCCGCGTTGTGCCGGCGTTTCGCGCGTCTCCACCGAACGCACCGTCCAAGCGGCATGCCGCAGCGCCGATTCCAGCAGCTTCGCCGCCTCTTCGTTGGGGAGATCCATTCTTTTCGCGCTTGGTTCCCACCAAGCGGGCATCGAACGCCGGCGGCTTCGGCCGCTGCAGATGGGCGTCCAGCGTCCAGTACTCGATGGGGTGAAGGCCTTGATCTCGCGTTCGCGCTCGACGATGAGCCGCAGGCAACGGTCTGCACGCGTCCGGCGGAAAGGCCGCGGCGGACCTTGTCCCATAGCAGCGGAGAAACCTGGTAGCCCACGAGGCGGTCGAGCACGCGCCGGGTCTGCTGTGCATCCACCAGGTTCTGCGTCGATGTCGCGCGGATGCGGGAACGCCTCCTGGACGGCCCGCTTGGTGATTTCGTTGAAGCTGACGCGCACCACGCGCTGGGCGCACCCTTTTTGAGCTTGCCGCTGCCGCTACTGAATTCGGCGGCCAGGTGCGCAGGCAATGGCTTCGCCCTCGCGGTCCGGGTCGGGCGCCAGATAGATTGCGTCGGCACTCTTGGCAAGCTTCTTCAGCCTGGCCAGGAATTTTTTCTTTTCCGGGGATTACCTGGTATGTCGGTCTCGAAGTCATTCTCAACGTCAACTCCGAGATCGCTCTTCGGCAGATCCTTCACATGACCCAGGGAAGCTTCCACTTCGTACCCGCTTCCCAGGTATTTTTGAATCGTCTTCGCCTTGGCGGGCGATTCGACGATGACCAATCCTTTTGCCAAAGTAAACCTCTAAAACGATTGCGAAAGTTTCCAGCGGCACATCAGCCTGCCTTGAACCCTTTTGAAGCTAGCACGAGCAGACGAAAAGCACAAAACCGGACGGCGCGGTCCCTAAGGTTCCGGCTAAAAGACGCGCACGTAGTTCTTGCCCGGAAGTTGCCGGATGCGCCCAGCAAGTTCCAGCTCAAAAAGCGCGGCAAAAATTTCAGAAGAGGAAAAAACGCCTTCCAGTTTCTCCACCAACTCATCAATATGAATCGCTTCGTCAGTCTTGATGAGGGCATAAACTTTCTTTTCGTTTCCCTCAAGCGCCTGCTGCCCAAACAAAGATGCGGTCTGCGGCTCTTTCGATGCAGTGGGATTTAATTCTTCGACCGCGAGCCGGACATCGGTGGGCAGTTCCTCCCACACATCTTCCCAAGTAGCGACCAGCTTAGCACCCTGTTTAATCAACGTGTTCGGTCCCCACGCCAATTTATTGGTCACGTTTCCCGGAACGGCAAAAACTTCCCGGCACTGTTCCAAAGCGCAACGCGCGGTAATACGGGTGCCGCTATACTCGCCCGCCTCCACCACCAGCACGCCGCGCGAGAGGCCGCTAATGATGCGATTGCGGATCGGGAAGTTATGCGGAGCGGGCGCGCATCCCATGGGAAACTCGCTCACCAGCGCGCCTCCGTGGGCAAGAATCTGCTCGGAAAGTTTTTGATTTTCTCTGGGATAAATAATATCGATGCCGGTTCCGAAGACGGCTACGGTTTTTGCCCGGGCATTCACCGCTCCGCGATGCGACGCCGAATCCACCCCGCGAGCCATCCCGCTGATGATGATGAGACCGCGGGCCGCGAGGTCGCAGGCGAGCCGCTCTGTCATCCCAATGCCGTAAGGCGTTGGATGCCGCGTGCCGACGATGGCAATCCCCGGCCGACTCAGCGCGTCAACCTCGCCAACCACGCGCAGCACCGCTGGAGGATCATAGATTTCAAGCAGTTGGCGCGGGTAAGCCGGGTCGTCCGGAACCACTGTCTTGGCGCCCGCGGCGTGTATCTTTTGCAATTCCTCGTCGGCCAGCTGCATCGAAGAGCCGAGCGCGATCGATTGCGCCGAAGCCGCCGGCAGTCCCGCCGCTTCCAGTTCGGTCAATGAAGCACGGAAGACGCGGCCAACGTCTCCGAAACGTTCCAGCAGCCGTTTGATTCTCGTCGGTCCAAGGCCGGGAGTAGCAGACAGGGCGAGCCACTCGCGGGTGCGTGGGGCGGAGGTTGCGGCGGTGGGGGCAGAGGACACGGTAATGGCTCCGGAAAGCTCGGACTGTAGCCTGAGCCCCGGTTTCTGTCAAGCACACAAGCGGCAACGGCATCACGGATCAGGTTTGGCCCTCGAAAGAATTGCCCGAAGGTCACACTGAAACAGCCCTCTCGCAGGCTGACGTTGTACAATCCTAAATTGCTTCTGCATAAATACACAGACACATCATGCGTCCACTTCGGATTTCCGCCATTTCATTCCTGAATACAGCTCCGCTGATGTGGGACTTCGAGCATCAGCCCACACCTGAGATTACCGGCAACTTCGAAATTGCTTATACTGTCCCGTCGCTATGCGCGCAAGCCCTGCACGAAGGCGCCGCCGATATCGGCATCGTACCGGTCATCACCTACCTCGACGATTCCCGACCTGGTGATCGTTCCGCGCGTGACCATCGCCGCCCGCGGCGCGGTCCGCAGCATCCTGCTCATCAGCAAAGTGCCGATCGAGCAGATTTCGACGGTCGCGGTTGACAGTTCTTCGCGAACCTCGGTCGGGCTGACGCAGGTTCTGCTGGCGAAATTCTTCGGCGGCAAGAGGCCGCTGGTTTCGATGCCGGCGGAACTGAAACCTATGCTGGCCGGATGCGATGCGGCGTTGATCATCGGCGATCCGGCATTGCTGCTCAAGACGGATGGCCTTTACTCCTACGATCTGGCGCAAGTCTGGCGGGAACGCACCGGCAAGCCGTTCGTCTTCGCGGTGTGGGCCGTAAGGCGGCAGGCGTTGAAGGAGATGCGACCGGGCCTGCCGGTCGCGGAAATCTTCCAGCGCTCACGCGACACGGGCCTGCAACCGGAAAATGTCGAGCGCATTGCCCGCGACTGGTCGCGGCGGCTTGGCCTCTCGCCTGAGGATATTCGCAGCTATCTCACGCAAAACATCTACTACGATCTTGACGAGCCTTGCCTGGAAGGATTGCGGCTGTTCTTCGAGTACGCCGCCGAGTGCGGCGCAGCTCCTCAGGCCCGGGCGCTGAGCTTTCTCTGATCCAGTGCTTCGGAAGGCACTGTGCTTGCGGGGCCCTGGCGGTCACGTGCGCACTTCGGAGGATTCCCGAGTCGGGCTCTGCAAGTTGGCGTAAAATAAGGGTACGCGAGAAGCGAGCGCCCGGATCATCAACCGCACCCAGCGCCGATCCCGGGAGTATTGAGCACACGATGAGCATTACAAGACAAGAAGCGCTCGATATGTTCCGCTCCGACGACTTGATCGGCATCGGCATGGAAGCCGACGCGGTTCGCCGCCGCTTGCATCCGGACGGCATCGTCACCTACATCATCGACCGGAACATCAATTACACCAATTTTTGCACCGAATACTGCAGCTTCTGCGCCTTCTATCGTCCGCTCAAGGGCAGGCTCGCGTCCGAGGGCTATGTCCTGGACTTTGAAACCATCTACGAAAAAATCCGCGAGACCGTGGAATTGGGCGGCACGGGCGTGCTCATGCAGGGCGGGCTGCATCCGGAGCTGAAGATCGACTACTTCGAACGGATGATGAGCGGCATCAAGCAGCGCTTTCCGCAGGTCCATCTGCATTGCTTCTCCGCCTCTGAAATCCTGGCCATCGCCGAATACAGCGGCATCGGCGTGGAAGAGACCATTGTGCGCTTGCGTGCCACCGGACTGGATTCGATCCCCGGCGGGGGCGCGGAGATTCTCGACGATGAAGTTCGCCGGCGCATCGCGCGCCTGAAATGCCTGACCGACGACTGGCTGCTGGTGCACCGCACCGCGCACCGTCTGGGAATGAAAACCACGGCCACCATGATGTTCGGCGTCGGGGAAGATTACGAGCATCGCGTCAACCACTTCCAGCGCATTTACGATTTGCAGGAGGAAACCGGCGGCTTCACCGCGTTCATTCCCTGGTCTTTCCAGCCGAAGAACACGGCGCTCGGCGGGCGCGGCTGGGACGAGGCGACGGCCGTGGATTACCTGAAGACGCTGGCGATCTCCCGGGTTTTCCTCTCGAACTTTGCCAACGTGCAGGCAAGCTGGGTAACGCAGGGGCTCAAGATATGCCAGATGGGACTGCGCTTCGGAGGCAATGACGTAGGCTCGGTCATGATCGAGGAGAACGTGGTGGCTTCGGCGGGCGTGCACAACTGCACCACCGAGGAAGAGCTGCGCCACATCATCCGCGATGCCGGATTCAGGCCGGTGCAGCGCGACACGCTTTATCGGACACACTTCCTCAACTGACCGACTAGAAACGATGCCAGCAGAAACAGAGAATCCCCTCAGGGGCTAAAGCCCGCATTCTTACTGGCTCTGGACGGCGCGGCTGAAGCCGCTCCCCTTCAAAGCCATTTATGAAACTTGCTTCTAGTTCAGGTACAATCAGCCTTGGCCAAAGCGGCCGAGTCCCTGCAAGTTGGATCGTCGAATTGATTGCCAACGCTCACCGCATTTTTCCTCATCGCGCAGGCGCACCCGAACCCGCTCGTGCAGTTTCTGCAAAAGCAGACGAACCCCGCTTTCAAGGGACTCTATCAGGCCAACAGCTTTGACATGATGCTGCTGATCCCGTACTTCATTGTGCTCATCATTCTGGCCGGCTATGGGTTCCACCGCTACCAGCTCGTCTGGATGTATTACCGCAACCGCAAGCATGCGGTTCGCGAGCCGAAATCACGCTTCCAGGAACTGCCGCGGGTCACCATCCAGTTGCCCATCTTCAACGAGCAGTTCGTGATCGACCGCCTGGTGGAGTCGATTTGCAAACTGGAGTACCCGCCGGAAAAGCTGGACATTCAGGTTCTGGACGACTCGACGGACGAAACCGTGGAAGTGGCCCGCGCGCGTGGTGGAGCGCTATGCGGCCCTGGGACACCCGATCAGCTATCATCACCGCAGCGACCGCCACGGCTACAAGGCGGGCGCGCTGCAGGAGGGCCTGAAGATCGCCAAGGGCGAGTTCGTCGCCATCTTCGACGCCGACTTCACGCCTTCGCCGGACTGGCTGATGAAGGTGATCCACCACTTTGCCGAGCCCGGGAATCGGCATGGTGCAGACCCGCTGGACCCACATCAACCGTAACTACTCATTTCTGACCGAAGTCGAGGCCATCCTGCTGGACGGCCACTTTGTGCTCGAGCATGGCGGCCGCTCGCGCGCGGGCGTCTTCTTCAATTTCAACGGCACGGCCGGAATGTGGCGCATCAAGGCCATCGACGACGCGGGCGGCTGGCAGCACGACACCCTGACGGAAGACACCGATCTGAGCTATCGCGCGCAGCTGAAGGGATGGAAGTTTCTCTATCTGCAGGATGTGGAGTGCCCGGCCGAGTTGCCCATCGAGATGACCGCCTTCAAGACGCAGCAGGCGCGCTGGGCCAAGGGATTGATCCAGTGCGCCATCAAAGACCTGCCGCAGGTGATGCACTCCAGCGTCAACCGCAGGGAGAAGATCGAAGCCTGGTACCACCTGACGGCCAATCATCAGCTATCCGCTGATGATTATGCTTTCCGTGCTGCTGCTGCCGGCAATGGTCATCCGCTTTTACCAGGGATGGTTCCAGATGCTTTACATCGACGTGCCCCTGTTCATGGCTTCCACCTTCTCCATCTCCAGCTTCTACCTGGTTTCGCAAAAGGAGCTGTTCCCGGGGCGCTGGTTGCGGACGTTTCTCTACCTGCCCTGCCTGATGGCGCTCGGCATCGGCCTGACCATCACCAACTCCAAGGCGGTGATTGAGGCGCTGGTGGGAAAGCAGACGGCCTTTGCGCGGACGCCCAAGTACCGCGTGCAAAGCAAGCGCGACACATCGGTCGCGGCCAAGAAGTACCGCAAACGCCTCGGCATCGTGCCCTGGATCGAGTTGGCCATCGGCTGCTACTTCGCCATGACGTGTGGTTTATGCGATTGCAAAACGAGAACTACATTACCGTTCCGTTCCTGATCCTGTTCGTTTTCGGGTACTGGTACACGGGCATGATGTCACTGCTGCAGGGAAGATTCGACGCCATCATCCGCGCCAATCCGGAGCAGCACAGCAAACCGTTCCCGGTGGGAGTGTAGCGGCCGAAGATTATGCGCGTGCGCCTGATTCTCATCCTGATTACCCTGTTGGCACTGGCGGGATTTTCTTTCTGGCACAGCCCCTATCACCAGATACGCTCGGTGGTGACCGTGGTGGACATCAACGCACCGGGCGACCGCGTGTGGCAGGCGCTGACCGATCTCAATGGCTATCACGCCTGGAATCCGTTTCTCACCTCCGCCAGCGGCACGGTTGCGCCCGGCAACACGATTAAGATTGCGGCGAAGATCGGCAACCGCACCATTACCTTTCATCCGCGCATCGTCACCGTCGAGCCGGGGAAGAAAATGGTGTGGGTGGGCCGGCTGCTCTCCCCGGAGCTGTTCGAAGGCGAGCATGCGTTTGAAGTGATCGAAATCGATCAATCGCACACCCGCGTGATCCAGTCCGAACATTTTAAGGGAATCCTGGTCGCCGCCTTCTGGCGCCGATTTTCGCCTGCGCTGTTGCAAGGCTTTCGTGCCATGGACGACGCCCTGAAGCAGCGTTGTGAACAGACGGTTACGACGCAGCGCTGAGGCGCCGGAAGCGCGCAAAATTTATCCTGCGAAACCGTAAACTTACCGGCCCGGGCGCATATTGGTATCGCGTCGAGTAGCGGGCTTGCTGTATGCTAGGTTTCTGTGATCGTTAAGATCCTGTACGCGGTCCTGGTGCTATCGACAATTGCCGTGGTCGGAGTGGCGCTGGCAATTTATTGGCGCGTGCGCCGGCATTTGTCTGAAAAAACCGATCAGCGATCCTCTGAACCGTTGGAACGTAAGTAATCCTTGCGCGGGGTAGGGTGTCCCTGGGCGGAGATTCGAGACCGCTCTGGGGGGCGCGGAGGTGATCAGTTGGTGGCTGCCGCAGTCGAGTTCAGGCTTAGGGATTTACACAAACTCAACCTTAGGGTTCGACGATTCGAGCCAACCAGCTCGAGCTCTGGAGTGATATGACATCGGGGGATTGCAAAGAAATCAAAGTCGCGCACAGTCCTGATTCCGACGACGCATTCATGTTTTACGGTTTGGCCACCAGCAAGGTGCGGGTTCCCGGGCTGAAATTTACGCACACGCTTTGCGATATCGAAACCTTGAATCGCATGGCCATGGAAGGCCACTACGACGTCACCGCCATCTCGTTTCACGCTTATCCTTACATTCAGGACAAGTACCTGCTCATGCCGAACGGCGGAAGCGTTGGCGAAGGCTACGGGCCCATGATCATCTCCGCCAAGCCATTGAGCGTGGATGAGGTGAAGAAGGCGTGCATCGCGGTTCCGGGACGTTGACGACCGCCTATCTGGTGCTGAAACTCTTTGCCCCGGAGGTCGAGACCCGAGTCGTACCTTTCGATCAGATCATCCCCGAAGTTCTGGCCGGCAAATTCGATGCCGGGCTCATTATTCACGAGGGCCAGCTCAGTTATGCCAGCAGCGGGTTGAATCGCGTGGTCGACATGGGAAAGTGGTGGGGCGACCTCACCGGATTGCCATTGCCCCTCGGCGGTAACGTCATCAAGCGTGAGCTGGGGCCCGAGGTGTCGGCGCTGGTCTCGAAGGCCTTGCGCGACAGCATTCAGTACGCTTTGGACAATCGTGAACAGGCGTTGCAATATGCCATGCAGTTCGCGCGCGATCTCGATCCGCAGATGGCCGACAAGTTCGTGGGCATGTACGTCAACGAGCGCACCCTCGACTACGGCGAGGACGGTCGAGCCGCCGTGGCCAAACTGCTCGAAATGGGCTTTGATCGCGGAGTGATTCCGCACCGGGCAAAATTGGAATGGGCCGGTACCGCGGTCGCCGAAGCGGTGTAAATCATGATTCGCGAATTCCGGTCTTTGCCGGTTAAGAGCCGCGCCTCTGGCCCAAGCACAACCGGTTCGATTTACCCCGCTTGGTTGCCGCCCTTTGACCGGGCGGGGTCTCTTCAGGAATCCTGATCTCATGGGGATGAAGTGCGACCATCGGCAGACGCTGTTGATCGACGCCGACGATACCCTGTGGGAGAACAACATCTATTTCGAACGGGCGATCGCCGATTTCATATCGTTTCTCAACCATCGCGAGTTCACTCCCGCTGAAATCCGCCAGGTGCTGTACGAAGTCGAACGGAAAAACATACCCACCCGAGGCTACGGCGTCGAGAGCTTTATGCACGCGCTGATCGGCACCTTCGAAAGGCTTTCGCTGAAACCCCTGACTCCCGGCCTGCGCGAGACAATCTGCGGCTTCGCGCGCGCCATCGCCCAACATCCGATGAAGCTTATCGAGGGAGTGGACCCCACGCTGCAATATCTGCAACCGCGGCATCAATTGATCCTGATGACGAAGGGGAACATCGCCGAGCAATCCGGCAAGGTCGAGCGCTCCGGCCTCGGGCACTACTTCAGCGCGGTGGAGATCGTCGCCGAAAAAGATTCTCCGACTTACCGCCGCGTGGTGGAAAAACAAGGACTTGTCCGCGAGACGACGTGGATGGTCGGCAACAGCCCGAAGTCGGACATCAACCCTGCCATTGAAGCGGGACTAAAGGCAGTTTTCATACCACACCCTGACACCTGGGCGCTGGAACACGGATCGCTGCTGCGTCCGCAAGAAGCGGGCGACCTGATGGAGTTGAGTAGATTCAGCGACCTGCAGGATTTTTTCTAGGTAGTTCTCTGGGAAAAATTGCCTTAGGGGAACCTAAGAAGTCACCTAATTCCCAAAAAGAACCTGTTGCCCGTGTTAGGCTCCAGGGGCTACTCTGCATTGGCTGGTATTCCGCCTTGGCTGTGAAGTGAATGAGAGACGATACATCTCGCCTGTCACATGCACTCGAATCTCTGGGTGAGCTTGGGCCGGCGCTGACGTCAAATACCGATTTCCGTGAAACAGCCGGCAAAATACTGGCAACGGTAATGAAGATTGCCGGCAGTCGCAGCGGCGTTCTCTTCCAATTCGGCGAGAAGCCGTTGATGCTTCGTTCGCTGGCTGCCGCCGGGTTCGCCAAATTTCCTGAAGACGCGGCCGTTCCCCTGCTTCCCCGGCATGGCTATGCGCTCGGCAGGCTCCACGAGCCCGCGCGGCTCGATGGCAAAGGGCGCGAGCAATTTTTCTCGAAGGATGGAAATTTCAATCCGGCCTGGTTGGAGTGGATCATCCCCCTGCGCGTCGGGCGCAAACTGGTGGGAATCCTTGGCCTGGGTGAGCACCTGGACGGCGCCGATTATGATCCGGAGGAAGTACACTCCGTGCAGGTGGTGGGACATTACTGCGCCCTCGCCGTTCACAACCACAGCATGTCGGAAACGCTGGCGGCGCGAATTTCAGAAAATCTCAAACTGCTGAGCAGCGTTCACGCCTTCTACGACTCCACGCTCGAGGTTTTGGCCGCTGCGATCGATATCAAAGACATTAATATCCATGGCCATTCCATGAGGGTGGGCGCTTATGGAGCGGCCATTGCCCATACTCTCGGGATGAGCGAAAACGAGATCGCCGGCGTTCGTGCCGCGGGATTTCTGCATGACATCGGAAAAGTCGCCGTCGACCGCTACCTCTTTAACAAGGCGGACCCGCTCGATCCTTCCGAATTCCGCCAGCTTGCCGATCACACCGTGCTCGGGTACGACATTGTCAAGGACGTCGAGTTTCCCTGGGCGAGCATTCCCGAGGTTGTCCGCTCGCATCATGAGCGCGCCGACGGCACTGGTTATCCGGACGGTCTTTTGCTCACCGATATGCGGCCGGAGGTCAAGATCGTAGCGCTGGCCGATACCTTCGAAGCCATGACCAGCGAGCGGACTTATCGCCGCGGCATGTCGGTCGGCGAGGCCCTGACGGCGATCGTCAATCTCACGCCTTCAAAGTTGGATCCCGAGTCCGTGCAGGCATTGATCGTACAGGTCCGGCGCGATGCGGTGGCCACGCTCATCCCTCCCCCGCCGCCGGGGTCGGCAGCCGATCCCAGTATTCAGCGGCCCCGCTTTCTGCGCGACGGCCTTACCTGCAACCTGTTTCCCTCCGACATCGATCAAATCGCCTCTTTGCTGAATCATAAGCTGACGCAGGGACGCACCTATCTCGACACGATTCACTAGCAGGCTGCTGAAAAAGTCTTCTCAGAGGGTGTCATCCTGAGCAAAGCGAAGGATCTGCTGTTTGCGCACACTGAAAATAAAGCAGATCCTTCGATCGCGCAAAATCGGCGCGACCTCAGGATGACACTCAAGAGACTTTTTCAGCAGCATGCTAGAGCACGCGGGCACAGGCGCCGCGTCAGCCGGGGTCCCCGGCAACCCCCGCCGTTACGGTTGCTGGGGTGGAAGCTTACGGACGATGCTTGGCGGTTTCCAGGTAGGGATACTGCTTGCGCAACGACTCAAACACCTTGCCGTCGATCATGGCCACCTGATCGGCGATGAGCGTCGCCAGCTCTTCCGGGGAGGCATTCCCGATGGTTTCGGGAGCCAATTCTTCGGTCATGGTCTTATAGCCGTCGAAGTACGCCACCTTCCACGTCCTGAAGGTTCTGGCGGCGACCAACACGGTGGCAACGCGTCCTGCCGCGGTCTTCAGCTGGTACGCCTGCACCGCGATCTGAACATCCCCTTTGGGCTTGTCAATGACTTCGACATCCTTGTACGGCTTCAACGCTCTCAGGTACGCGGCTTTGACTTCGTTCGGCGTGCCTTCACCAAACATCATTTCGACCAGAATGCGCTTGGCGGGATGCGGGTTGACAACGTCACGGCTGGGACCGCGCTTCAGCGTCCAGGCAATCAGGCTGGAGTATTCGCTATCGGAGAGTTTGCAAAGCCCCGATTTCTCGAATTCCTCCGTCGTCATGCCAAACAACCGCGTCATGCTGCTTTCGGTTTTCTCTCTGCCGGCCGCATCGCAGATGGTTTTCCGCGATTCCGCTTGCAGTACGGGAACACACAGCATCAGGATCGCCAGGGTGAACAGGAATCGGCGTTTCATAAGGTCTCCGCTAAGTCTCGACCGTACCACAACTTTGCCCGCCTTTGTAGCTGATTTCCCCGGAAAAGGTGCCTTAGTGAGAATGGCGCCGCGCAGGACGGGCACAGCCCGAGGCTTTACCGGAAAGCGAACGGAGTCGCCTGGTCGAGTCCCCAGGCGTTCCGGGGATCGGTCAGGGGGCTACTTCGGTTGGAGCGTCTGCGAAATCTGGACGTTGCGCTTGAAATCCTCCACCATGCCTTCGGCAAGCCGCACCTGGGTGGGCTTTTTGGCGATACTCATGGCGTCGATCTTGTCCTGCAGCTTCAGCAGCGCGTAAAACAAGTTTTCCGGACGCGGTGGGCAGCCGATCGTATAAATGTCGACCGGGACGATTTTGTCCACGCCCTGCAAGACCGCATAAGTATTGAATGGACCGCCGACGGAAGCGCAGGCGCCCATGGCGATGACCCACTTCGGGTCCGGCATCTGGGCATAAATGCGTTGCACAACCGGGGCCATCTTGAGGCTGACCGTTCCCGCCACGATCATCAGGTCGCTCTGGCGGGGACTGGGACGAAAGACTTCGGAGCCAAACCGGGCGATGTCATAGCGCGCCGCCGAAGCCGCAATCATTTCGATGGCGCAGCACGCGAGACCGAAGGTCATGGGCCAGATCGCCGATTTGCGCGCCCAGTTAAAGACATAATCCACCGTCGTGATGACGAAATTCTTCTCGAACTTATTCTCAATCCAGCCCATGAAAGCCTCGGTATCCTCTCGGGAACATAGTTAGTTTCACCCATTGATAAACCAGCCCGCTGTGATTTAGGTCACAATGGGCTGCGCTAAGCCGCTACTCTGGAATTCCGGATATGCTATTGCCCCGCGCAGGTCCACCGGCGGCCCGCAGCGATCCGCATCTCCGGCCTGAGCTGCGAAAAAGACTCTTAACCCTTTCAAAATGGCAACCCGCTCGCAATCAACAGCCTCTCTCTCGTGTAACACCCCTGGCACTCCCGAAAGGAAAGAGAGTTATGAACACAGGTTTATGGAAGGTGTTGTTGGTAGACCGGGACCCGGAGTTGCGCAAGGCTCGGATCTCGACGCTGAAGAAGAGCGGATACAGGGTCTTTCCCGCCCTCGACCTGAATCAGGCCAGACAACGGTGCAAACCCGGCGCTTACGATCTGATCGTCGTCAATTCCGGCGAGCAGCCGGAGACGGCGCTGGAGTTCTGCGAGCGGATCAAAAGCAACGACCCGAAGCAGGCCGTGCTGCTGATGGTCGGCGCCATCGTGCAAATACCGCGCCAGGATTACATGGTTTCAGATATTCCGGAGCGGCTGCTTGAAAGAGTTGAATCGACGCTTGCACGCGCGGAGACCGTCGCCAAAGCAGCGTGATGGAGCAGGCGGAGGCAGGAAAGCCGGCACCGGCATCAGCGGCATGGGATATCCCGGATTGAAGCTGGAAGGTTCAAGGTTGCGTCCACGGAGTGTTCGCACTCAAGTTTTGGCGCGCAATCTTCAGTCTGAAATCTTCATTCTGAAATGCCCCCAAGGCCGCTGATCCGCCGTCCGGTTCATCAATAAACTTCCATGGCGCGAGGCGGCGTCAGGAAGTTCGGCTTGCGCGCGGTCAACAACAAAGCTCCAAGCCGCTGGTATTCGCGCAATTCGTGCGCGTTGCTGAACCATTCGCCCCGGTACTCGTCCGGCACGGGCGATTCATCGGGGACGTGATGGATTTCGATCTCCTCGAAGGTGTGGCGCTTCAGCATCTCCGCGTATTCGTGTTCCGAACGCACGTGAATCGGAACGCCCAGTTTGTCTACCCAGTACAGCGAATAGGGATTCTCCTTGTAAAGATTGATCAGGATGTATAGCTGCGCTTTGGGAGCCATCACCCGGAACAGTTCGGAGATCACCCGCTCCTGGTCCGGATAGAAGTAGAACGCTTCGATCGAGAGCACCTTGTCGAAGTAGTTCTCTTGCCAGGGAATGTCTTCCGCCGAACCCCAGACAAAAAGGATGTTGGCGAACTCCGTAGCGGCTTCGCGGGCGCGTGCGATCATGGCGTCGGAAATATCCAGCCCAACCACCTGACCAAAGCCCACCGGGCCCTCGGCCACCAGCCGTGCCATCAGCCTGGTTGCCCACCCGGTGCCGCATCCGAGGTCAAGCACGCGTTCGCCCGGCCTCAAGCCCATGCGGCGCAGGGTCTGCTGGGCGATGCTGAGATGGTGCCTCTCCATGCCGTCAGCGCGACCGGTCAGCACCCAGTGGTTGAATTCCTGCCGCAGCTTTTCGTCCTTTTCGTCCGCATTCTCGTCTGGCATCGGATTGATCGATCCCTCCCCGCTTATGCTACAGTCGCAGAACCATGGTGGAAAACGCAAGCACCCCGACGCCGGGCGATCCAGACTCCGCGCTCTATTGCCCGAAGTGTGCCCGCAAGGTGGAAGACCCGCTGGTGTGCGGAGATTGCTCGGCCGTGATCTGCCGCGCTTGCGGAACTCCGCTGGAGTCGGCCGACGAGCTGGCGATGGGATAGCCGATTCCGATTGCGGATGGCAAAGGCCAGCGCGAGCGAGAATAACCCTATGCGACTACTCGTGATTGGTTCCGGAATGATGGGATCGGCGGCAGCTTACGACATGGCCCGCTCGGCCGCGGTGGAGGCAGTCACGCTTGCCGACATTGACAAGCGGCGCGCCCAAAAAGCGGCTGCCCAGATCAACCGCCTCGCCGGAGGCAGGAAGGTCGCCTTTGCCGAAGTCGACGCGGCGGACCAGCGTGCGGTAGGCAAGCTGATGAAGCGTCACCAGGCGGCGCTCTCCTCTGTGCCTTACTTCCGCAATTACGCGCTGGCCGAAGCCGCTATCGAGGCCGGGTGCCACTTTGCCGACCTGGGCGGCAACGACCGGATCGTGCGCCAGGAACTTGCGCTCGACAAGAAAGCAGCCAAGTGCGGAGTACGCATCGCGCCCGACTGCGGCCTTTCGCCCGGATTGGCCTCGATTCTCGCCGGCGACCTGCTGGGCGGAATGGGCGGCCGGGCCGACGCCTTGAAGATTTACGTCGGCGGACTCCCGCAGCACCCGCAGCCGCCCTTTAATTATCAGCTTGTGTTCTCCGTTCAACGGACTGATCAACGAATACGCCGAACCGGCCAAGATTCTGCGCAACCGGAAGGTTGTCGCCATCGAACCTTTGACCGAGTTGGAAACTTTCAAGCTGCGCGGCTTCCCGGAAATGGAGGCTTTCCACACCTCGGGCGGCACTTCGACTCTGCCGGAAAGCTTCGCTGGCCGGGTCGGAGAGTGCTTCGAAAAAACTTTGCGCTATCCCGGACACGCGGCGATGATTCGCGCTCTCTACCACTTCGGTCTGTTTTCGAGCGAGCCGCGGCCAATCGGCAAAACGGAAATTGCTCCCCGTGAATTGATGGCCGAGCTGATGCTTGAAAAATTCACCGGTGCCGCTCCGGATGTGACCATCGTGCGGGTGGAAGCTGTGCTCGGCAAGCGGATCGATTCCTACACCCTGGTGGATAAGTTCGACCCCGCAACCGGCTTGACCTCGATGATGCGGACAACCGCATGGCCGGCCAGCATCGTTGTCCAAATGCTTGCCTCGGGCAAGATCGAAAAGCTCGGAGCCATCCTGCAGGAGCGTGACGTTTCGGCGCCTCAGGTGCTCGCTGAACTCGCCAACCGCGGGATTAGAATCAAGCGGCAATCGGGCTAATCAGATTCAGACCTTCCAGGTCTGCGAATCACTCGATCAGGGCGTCGACGCGGCGCTCGATTTCGGGACTGCTGAACTCGCTTTGTGCCAAGGCTGAGGCGACCAGCAGCGCCAGGGCGCCGAGCACTGCGAGAATTTGCCGCATGGAGTTTCGATGTTTCGGAGGTTTGCTGCCGGCGCGCCTCGCGGCTCGCAATGTAAGCTCAGATTTCCAAATCGGGAGCGGGGATGCCGCGAATTACGAGTGCGCGGCCGGCGAGCCCTGCATCGAGTAGAGAGTGGCCGGCGTGCGCAGAGGGCGAAAGCCGGCTTTATCCATGGCGGCCTGCATTTCAGGATTGCGGATGAAAGTCCGCCAGACGAATTCACTGCGCGCATTCTCGGCCATAACCATGCTGATGCTTTGGTCGATCCCGACTACCTCGTGATCGACCCAGCCGGTCAGCGGCTTGAAGGCGTCAACAAAGCCGTAGCGCTCGCGCAGGTTGCGCAACACCGCCATCGAGTCGGCAAAGACGAAGGGCAGCGATCCGGCGGCGGCGGGAACGATGCTTCCATCGACCGGCCCTTGCAATGGCGGACCGCCCCAGGCGACGTATCCCTTGACTGAATCGGAAGCAGTGATCCCCCAAAGCTCCGGAGAATAGCTGGGGAAGCGCTCGCGCAGCGACTGGCAGAACTGGCGGTGCGCCTGCGTCGCCGGCACCGAGTTGGCGAAGTAATCCGCGTACTCATCCTGCTTCCCGCGGAAATCAAACCACGCATGCGAGAACTGGTGGACGAACAGCGGCGCGGGGGTGGAGATGAATTGATAACCCCCGTAAACCAGCGTCGGCCGGCGAAAACTGTGCCAGCTCACGGCCAGCAGAGCGACCGGAAGCAGAGCGCTGAAAACCCGCACGATGATGCCGGAAGCAACCACAGCCGGCCCTGACTCCCACACGATCTCCAGGACAGGTGGGATTTGGCCGAGTGCCGCCAGGCGTTCGTGCCACCCGCTCCAGAAACTGTTTTTGCCATGTGTCATCAAATTGTTCGGGCGGCCAGCGGCGCAAAGTACTAAGGCGCGGTTCGTCTGCACTGACCAGATCAGTCTTGTGGCACTGTTTAGACAGATGCAGAAATGGGGTTCCAGGTTTGTGCTCGGCTCGGTCGAGCAGCCGCGGCAAACCGCGTTGAGGGACGGGCCTGCGGTCTTTGCGCCCTTCCATTGGTACACTGAAAAAAGAATGCAACAGCCGACCTTGCTCGCGGTATTACGAAGGTGGATGGCTACTCTCGGCAAGGCGCTTACTGCTCGGAGCAGGAGCCCGGAACCATGAAGCCCGATATTCTTGCCGTCGACAAGCTGCCCGCCTTCTAGGAGGAGCGCTTGCGCTCGGCTTTCTTGTTTCACGACCAGGTCCAGCGGTTGGGTCCGGCTGCCTTCGCTTCCCTGGCGAACAAGGTGCGCGGCATCGCCGCCAGAGCCGTGTCAACGGTAACGCGCGAGTTCATCGCGCAGCTTCCGGCGCTGGAGATCATCTCGGTCTTCGGCGTGGGCCAGGACGGAATCGACGTGCAAGCGGCTCACGAGCGCGGCATCGTAGTCACCCATACGCCCGATGTGCTGACGGACGATGTGGCCGATCTTTGTCTTGGACTGATCCTGGCGGCGGCGCGGGAAATTCCGGCGGCCGAGCGATTCCTTCGCAGCGGCCAGTGGAAGTCCGGTGCTTACCGGCTGGCCCGTAGGGTAAGCGGCAGCCGGCTGGGCATCATCGGCCTGGGAAGAATCGGCAGCGCGGTGGCGCGCCGCGCCGAAGGTTTCGGGATGGCGATTGCTTACACCGATCTGCAGGAAAAGCCCGGCGCGAGTTATCGCTATTACGCTTCGCTGCTTGAGCTTGCCGCCAACTCCGATTTTGTGGTGGCGGCGGCCTACGGCGGGCCGTCGACGCGAGGCTTGGTCAACGCCGCCGTCTTCGATGCGCTCGGCCCGGAGGGCTTCCTCATCAACCTCGCTCGCGGCTCGCTGGTCGATCAGGCGGCGCTGATCGAGGCCTTGAGCAAACGCATCATCCGCGGCGCCGCACTGGACGTCTTTCTCGATGAGCCGAACGTTCCGGCGGAGCTGCGGACGATGGATAATGTCGTGCTGACACCTCACATCGCCAGCAGTACGGCCCAGACGCGGCAGGCAATGGGAGATCTGGCATTCGCCAACCTGGAAGCGTACTTCGCGGGCAAGCCGGTGCTCACTCCGGTTCCGCGCTAAGCGGCAAAAATGCTTCACGATGCCGGCTGCGCGGCCAGGCTTCGCTTGCTTTTCTTGAGATCGATCTGTTCAACGCTGCCGACCACAAACCACATTGACAACGCCGCAAACACGATCATCAGGCTGGCAACCAGAAATGCCCGCTGGAAGTTCCCGGTGAGCTTCAGCAAAACGCCGGTAACGATGGGAGAAGCAATGCCCGCCAGGGCTCCCGCGGTATTCATAATGCCGGAAACCGAGGCCGATGTGTTCTTGGGAGCAATCTCCGCGCAAGCGGCCCACAGGACGGTACTCGCTCCGGATTCACAAACCAGGGCCACCACCAGCAAAGCCATGGCTGCGTTCGCGCTGCTCACATAAGGGGCAAATACAATCGAGGCGGCAATAAACTGTCCGATAATAATCATCCCCTTGCGCGACTTGGTCACGCTCATGCCGCGTTTGATCAAGGTATCGGAGAGCAACCCGATGAGAGGCAAGGCGCAGAAAGTGACCACCCACGGCAGCGACGCGTACCATCCCATTTTCAGGATGGTGAAGCCGCGCTCCATCACCAGGTAGGCAGGCAGCCACGTGATGAACATGTTGTACAGGTATTCCTGAAAGAACTTGCACAACATCAGGCCGATGATCGAACGATGCCTCAGCAGGTCGCCCCAAGGTACTCTTTCCCGGCTGGCGCTTTCCCGGTTCGATTCGGCCGCGGGAGGCTTGTAGGAATAAGCCCATAACGCGACCCACGCCAGGCTGCCGGCGCCGGTAAGATAAAACGCGACCCGCCAGTTGTAGGCGTGAATCAGGTAGGCCATCATCAGCGGCACAGCGGCCAGGCCCAGGCGAATGCCGGCGTTGAAGATGCCAATCGCAGTCCCCCGTTCCTCAGTGGGAAACACCGTCTTGACCACCTTGACATTGCACGGCTGCACCGCCGCCTCGCCGGCTCCCACTCCAATTCGGAATAGAACCAATTGCACGAAGTTGTGCGCCGCGCCGGTAAGCGCCGATAGAAAAGACCACACAAACGCCGCCCAGCCGAGAGTTGCCTTGGCTCCGAATCGGTCGGCCAGGGCCCCGGAAGGAATGTTCATGGCAAAGTAAGTCCAGAAGAACGCCGAAAGCACAACTCCCATCGTCGCGGGATTAAGGTGCAGCTCCTTCATGATCGAGGGCGCCGCGACCCCGAGGCTGCCGCGGTCCACAGCGTTCACGAACGTGCCGCAAAAAAGCAAAAAGATTACCCACCACCGATAGCTTTTTCCTGTCTGGTCCATGGAAGCAGTTGTTCTCTCCGTCCGGCCGAACCGGCAGCGAAACAAGGACGCCTTCGCCCTGCGACTACGGAGCGCAGTTGCGTCTACCTGGCCTGATGAATTTCGCTTTCTGAATTGTGGCTGAAAAGAAATCCTTTAGCAATGAACAAACGCTGCCAATGCCGCACGCCAGGGACAAACACCACGCGCCCGGGGAGTAACTACTCCCGTCGCGCGGCCAGCGAAGGTGATGGCTGCGAAAGGAATGAAGAGGCCGGCCCCTGTTTCAGCCCACCCGCCTGCATTCGATAAAAATCGCACTGAGCGATCCGCAAATCGCTCAGATTCCGCGCTGCGGGAAGGCAGCGCAGTCGGCGGTCCGGGGCGGCTTGCGCATGGCCGCCACGCTTTTCATTTCATCTCGTCGGATGCAGGCAAGCGGATCGAGCCCTTGTGCTTGTTTTCCTGGATGTGATCCCAGACAAGTTGCTCTCCCAGCCACGCGGCTTGCCTGGTAGCAAGTTCAGCATTCTGGAAAGACAAGCGGTGCCCGATGACGAACCGGATGCCGCACTGATCACACGTTACAGTCAACATTTCAACCAGATTGGGCGTGCCGCCGCTGTTTTGCCGCACCCGCTTAGCCACTCCCTGGGTCCGCTGTCTCTCCGCCTCCCCAAGCCCTACCACCGAGGTTCGCGAGGCTGACGCGCATGGCCGCGATAATCATCGCGCCCGCCGCCACGTGAGCCGCCGCCACCACGGTCAACCTTAGGCCGTGCTTCATTGACCGTGAGCGCCCGTCCGCCTGAATCCTGGCCGTTCAAGGCCGCAATGGCCTTCATGGCCTCTTCCTTGTTAGCCATCTCGACAAATCCGAATCCTCGCGAGCGGCCGGTATCGCGGTCGGTGACCAGCGAAGCGCTATCGACGGTTCCGAAGGGCTGAAAAAGTGAACGAAGCTCTGCTTCGGTCATGCTGAAACTGAAGTTTCCCACGAAAATCTTCATATGGTTCCAATTCCTTTGCGAAGTTAGGTGCCACGATGCCCTGGCCCACACACGCGGCCGAGCACACACGGGTAATTAACCGCCGTTCGCTATTGCAAGCGACGGCGGCAAACATTCTTGGGCTGCACTGGATGCTCGTACTCGCCGCCGCTTCCTCCGCAACCTCGACGGAAGCTGCATGCGTTGCCGGTGTTCTTGGTTGGGGGTTGCATAGGCTCATCAAGTGCCAGGGCTAGTGCGCTAAGGTGGAATGGCATTCAGATACGCTGACTTAGCCTTCAGAGAGTCTGAAAGAGATCGGAGTCGCCCGCTCAAATTCTACCCTAGGCGTTGAGCATACGATTGTCAACCCGGAAAGGGCAAAGAATTGTTCCGTCACGGGCCGCGAAGCTGATTCGATTGGTGGAACCATGCACTATTGTGCGGCATCTTAAGTTAGCATAGAGAGTGAAGCTTGCAGTGCGATTTTGAGTTGGCCAGATGATTCGGTTTCTTTCTATCTCTGATCGCAGCGCAATCTTCCAGCCGAGTCTCCAGAAGAAGGAACAGGCACACCGCGGTGCACCCAAGGCTGGCAAGCGGAAAACGTCGAAGTGCCGTGAACTTGAACTGATGGGGAGTCCGGGGCAGCGACTCGGCTCCTCTGGAGCAACAACCTTTCGCGACAGGAGCATCAATGGCCGGAAACTCTCGACCGTCGTTTACCAAACGCGCAAAAGAACGCGCCCGTCAAGAAAAGCGGGTGGAAAAGTTACAGAAGAAAGCCCAGCGTAAGCAGGAAAAGGACGAAACGTCCACAGAACGGGGCGGTAACCCGGTTATCGCCTATGACGAGGACGGCCAGCCGCTGGCGCTGGATTTCGACGACTTCTGATCACCCCGTCCGGGTCGCCCATGAAAGTGGCGACCCTCGGCCTCCGCAGTTCCCACCGCCCAGGCTCCGGACTCCAATCGGCGAAGAATTGGTCAGCAAACAACCAAAGCTGCCCATCTACACTCCAATCGTCCCATTGGAGTTACCGTGAAGAGGAAACGCAGTGCAGGGCGAAGCGGAAAATCCGAGCTTTGCTCGCTTCTCGTCGTTCTGGCTCTTCTCGGTTTCGTGGGATGTGGGTCAGGCAGTTCCGCCAAATCTTCCGCCCTCAACAGTTCGAGCGCTTTGCCAAGCGGCAATTCGGCCAACTCTAGCACGCCTTCCAACGCTTCAACCGCATCCTCGCTGCGTTACGCCTACCAGGCGCTCAACGGATTCCAGGTGGATTCTTCGAGCGGGGCGATCTCTCCGGTGCCTGCCACCTCGGCCAAAGCGCTGAATGGTTCGCCCAATGGCCTGACTGCCGATCCAGCGGGCCGCTTTCTGTACGTCTCGTATCAGTTCTTCAACGCCAATGGCCAATCTTATGGCCAGCAAGGTCTGCAGGAGTTCACGCTGGACCCGTCAACCGGCGCCATGACCGAGGTATCGGGATCGCCTCTCAGCGCCTCCGGACCGCTGATCACCAACCAGGCCGGCACGTTTCTCTATCTCGGCAGCGCGGAGGTCGCTGGCGGAACGGTGACTATCTACGCCATCGACCAGCAGACCGGCGCGCTGAGTTTGTCGGCGGCGCAGGGGCCGAGCTTCGGTCTGGTGATGGCAATGGACCCCCAAGGACGTTTTCTGTTCACCGCCGGTGGCGGCGTGAGCGGCAATGAGATCGGGGTCGATAACCTCGACCCGGCCACGGGCGCAGGCACGGCGGTTGGCTCATCCCCTGCAATCGGTCCAAATTTCATTGTCGGACTGGCGGTGGACCCCGCGGGTAAGTACCTGTTCGCGCTGGGCCAGATCGGAGCGCCAGCCCAGCCCGTCGTGCAGTCGTTCGTCATCAATGCCGATGGCTCACTCACCGCGACGGGAAGTCCTCAGCCCGCGGGAAAGAACGTAGCGGTCGCAGGCTCCTCCGCAGCCGTCAACGCCAGTGGCCGGTTTCTGTACGCAGTCACGGACCTTGGCCTTTACGTGAGGGGATATGCGATTGCTTCCGCGACCGGGGCGATCAGCGAGTTGCCTTCGTCTCCCTTATCGGTGACGCTCAGCAACCCCTATTCCGTTTGGAACGCCATCAGCGCCGACGCCCAAGTGGAATCGATCTATCTCTCCGGCAACAACGGACCGGTCACTTACAATGTGGATCCAAACACCGGCGCGCTGACCATTGCGCCGAAAGCTCCAGCGCCGGCCAGCGGGAATAGCAGCTACTTCGTCAGCGTCGTTCCCTGAGGAACTTTGGCTTCCCGCGACTTTCAGGTGGTAACCTGTGACGGCGGTTGCCACTTCTCTTATCCAGTGTGAGGACGGCATGGGATTCGCTGACTTTCTGTTGGGAAGGCCGCTTGCTTCGAGCGAAGATCAGGGACAAAGGATCACGCCGGCGCAGGGCGTCCCAATCTTCGGCCTGGATGCTTTAAGCTCGGCCGCTTATGGTCCGGAAGCGGCGTTGACAATTCTCTTGCCGCTCGGCCTGGTGGGTGCCCGCTACATCGTCCCCTTAACGGCCTCCATCATCGTATTGCTAACCATCGTCTACTTCAGCTATCGCCAGACCATCGCCGCCTATCCGAGCGGTGGGGGCTCCTACACCGTAGCGAAAGAAAACCTGGGGCGCGGCGCCGGCTTGATGGCGGCTGCGGCGCTCATGATCGACTATTTGCTGAACGTTGCGGTGGGGATTTCCGCGGGAGTCGGAGCGCTGGTTTCGGCCGTGCCTGCGCTACAGAAGTACACGCTGCCACTCTGTCTGCTGATCCTGGCGATGCTGACCATCGTGAACTTACGCGGGGTTCGGGAAGCAGGCACGGCGTTCTTCGCGCCGACCTATTTCTTCGTCGGCACGCTGGGTCTCGTGATCGTGCTCGGTCTTTATCAAGTGATCGTGACGGGCGGGCATCCGCACGCGCTGGCGCCGCCCCCGCACGCCACTGCGGCAAGCGGTGCGGTGGGACTATGGCTGTTGCTGAAGGCGTTTGCCAGCGGCTGCACGGCTCTAACCGGAGTGGAGGCGGTGAGCAACGGCGTGCAAGCGTTCCGCGAGCCGGCGGTGCCGGCGGCGCGCAAAACCTTGGCGACCATTATTGTGATTCTGATAGGGCTTTTGGGCGGAATTGCGGCGCTGGTGCATTACTACGGCGTCGTGGCGACCGATCCGGGGCAGTCCGGTTACCAGAGCGTTTTATCGATTGTGACTGCGGCGGTGGCCGGCAGAGGCGTGTTTTACGGCATCACCATGTTCTCCGTGGTGTTGGTGCTTTGCCTTTCGGCCAACACCTCTTTCGCCGATTTTCCGCGGTTATGCCGCGCGGTCGCGGTCAACGATTATCTGCCGCACTCGCTGACGACCCGGGGCCGGCGGTTGGTGTACTCGGAGGGAATCTGGGTCCTGGCGATCTTGGCCGGGGGCTTGCTCATCCTGTTTGGCGGGGTGACCGACCGCTTGATTCCGCTGTTTGCGGTGGGGGCATTTCTGGCCTTCACCCTGTCGCAAACCGGGATGGTGGTGCACTGGAGAAAACAGCAGGGCGGCGCGGCGATCCATAACATGTTAGTCAACGCGCTAGGGGCGGTGGCAACGGGAATCACCGTTTTGGTGGTGGTGGCCGCGAAGTTCACCGATGGTGCGTGGGTGGTGGTGCTTTTGCTGCCGGCCGCGCTGTTGCTAATGGCGCGGATCCATCGCCACTATCAGCGGGTGGCGCGCGAAGTGGCGGTCAAAGAGTTGCGGATTCCGCAGCAACAGGACCCCCCGGTCGTGATTGTGCCGATGGATCGATGGAACGCAGCCGCGCGGAAGGCCTTGCGGTTTGCCATGACGTTGTCGCCCGACGTGCAAGCCGTGCATGTCGCCTGCGAGGGGGACGACAGCATCATCACCGAGTGGCAGGAACAGGTCGAACATCCGATGCGGGATTGCGGGGCGCCCGTGCCGCGGCTGGTGACTTTACATTCACCCTACCGCATGGTGTTGCAGCCTTTGGTCGACCACGTGCTAAAGGTGGAGGCGGAACATAAACATCGTACGGTCGCGGTCGTCATCTCGGTCATGGTAGAGCGGCATTGGTACCACTATTTCCTGCACAATAAGCGAAGCGCGGTGCTGACCGCTAAGCTGCTGCTTGAAGGAGACCGGCGAATCAACATCGTCAATGTGCCGTGGTATCTGCAAGCATAGTCCGCCATACTTGATGGACTTGCAGCAAATGCGCCCGAAGTAGTTCTGAGTCCCGGCCGGGAATGCGCGCATGGCAACCCGAAGGAGCGGAGTGCACCCATGTCCCGCAAGATTCTCATTACCGAATAGCGCTGTCTACCGCAGCGCTCCCTTGTAACGCATCACCTGGCGCAAGCCTTCGGCGACTTCCTCCGTGCGAGCGCAGGCGGCCCGTTCCAGCACTTTCGAAATGCTCGGCGCCACCTCGCCGCCGGTAACTCGCTGCACCGGCTGATCGAGCCAATCGAAGAAGCGGCGCTGAATTTCGTCGGCCAGCCAACCACCGTAGGACGTGCCCTTCGCGCCCTGCTCGACGATCAACACAATGTTTGTTTTGCGGATACTCGCGCCAACCGTGTCCCAATCGAGGCTCGCCTTATCGAGCCAGCGCAGGTCAATCACCTCCGCATTGATTCCCGTCTGCTCGACGGCCTCGAGCGCATGGGACACCATCAAGAGATAGGTCAACACGGTTACCTCGCTGCCCGCGCGCCGGACCGCAGCCTTCCCCACGGGGATCTGATAATCGAGATCGTCAACCGGAGCCATGCCCGAAGAGGCGTACAAGTCAACGTGCTCAACCACCAGGACCGGATCCTGGCAGGCTATTGCCGTATTCATCAGGCCCACATAGTCGAAGGGCGTGGTTGGGGCAACGATACGCCACCCCGGCGAGGTCGCAAAGATGCCCACCGGATCCATCGAATGCTGCGATCCATAGCCGGTTCCCATCGCGACCTTGGTGCGCAGCACCAGCGGGACGGCGATATTGCCGCCGAACATGTGGCGTGCCTTCCCGATCTGATTGAAGACCTGGTCGGCGGCAACCCACATGAAGTCCGGATACATAAACTCGACAATCGGCTTAAATCGGCCATCCATGGCCATCCCGCCGGCCAGTCCCGAAAATGCGTTCTCGCTGATGGGAGTTCCCAGCACGCGGCCCGGAAAACGCTCCCGCAGCCCGCGGGTTGCGCCATTGGTCCCGCCCCTCACCCAGTGGACATCCTCACCGAGGACGACGATAGAGGCATCGGTTTCCATGCGCCGTCCCAGGGTCTCCGCAACCACGTCAATGAACTTCCGCTTGGCAAGCTTGCCCGTGAAAGTGGACTCTTCCGCCGTGCGTGCGTGCTTTAGTTCAGCCAAGTCGCTGCGGATGCCAACGTCGCAAAAATCAGGACTTGGCCACAACTGCGGACGGAGGCGCCGACTCCTGCCGGTATCAGATGGATCTGACTCGGTGAGTTCGGCTACCGCGCGCCGCATGGCCTCCTGCACCCGTTCCCGCAGAGCCAGGACTTGATTGGCGTCAATCAGCCCGCGATCTTGCATTCTGGCCGCCACCAACTCGAGAGGATCCCGTGCCTTCCACTGCTGCTCTTCCTCTTTCGTCCGATAGCCGAACGCGCTACCCGGCAACGGCCCGCTCTGGTGGAAGAAACGATAACAATCAGCTTCGACGATGGTTGGCCCTTTGCCCGACCGCATATGAGCCAATGCCCGCTGCATCGCCAGATAGACCGCCAGCGGGTTCATCCCGTCGACTCTCCAGCTAGGGATTCCGAAGGCCAAACCCCGCGCCGAAAGACGCGTTTCGGTCGAGGTCTCCTCGACCCGCGTCGATACCGCGTAGCGATTGTTTTCAATGAAGAAACAAAGTGGCAGCCGCCAGACCGAGGCCAGATTCATGGTTTCCAGTACGGAACCGATGTTGGCCGCGCCGTCGCCGAAATACGTGACTGCCACCGCATCAGTACCGGAATGTTTGTGGGCCCAAGCCGCGCCGGCTGCCATCGGCACGCCGCCGCCCACAATGGCATTCGTGCCGAGCGCTCCAGCTTCGGCCCATCGCAGGTGCATGGAGCCGCCGCGCCCTTGGCAAAAGCCCTGGGCTAACCCGAGGATCTCGGCAAGCGCGCGCTGCAGCAGGCTCTGGACTTCGGCGCTAAAGGGAACGCGCGGGTCGAGTCCCTGCGGCGAAACGTACCTCAATGCCTTGGCAAGAAACTGGTGGTGGCCGCGATGCGAACCATTAATCTGGTCGCTCGCCGTCAGTCCGACAATGGAGCCGGCGGCGGCGCCTTCTTGTCCGATGCTGGAATGGGCGGGGCCATGAACCAGGCTCTCAGCCGCCAGTTCCAATACGCACTCTTCAAATCCGCGGATCAGATGGAGATGGCAGAGGAGCGTACCGAGGAGAGATGGATCTGCTTCCTCCCAGTCTTGCCGCGTCACCCGCAGCTCAACCCACGGCGATGCCGGCGATAGCGGCAGGCATTCAGTCTCTCTGGCCGTTTTTGTGTGCATAGGATTCGTAATCTCCGTTTTCAAGGTGTTCTGGTTACATGTCGCGAGGACCGCACTCGCAATCTCTGCGGGCTGCCCGCCTGGGAAAATCCGCGGATACCGTCACACAACGTTACTCATCTTAAATAGCCATTGGCGGTCCAACCACCATCCGCGACGAAGGCTTGACCCGTGATGAACGCGGCATTATCGGAAGCCAGGAACAACGCTAGTTCCGCGATCTCGCCCGGCTCGCCGAGGCGCCCCATGGGCGTGCCTTTTTTCAGTCGCTCAAGGTCAATCTTACCCGTGCGAGCTAGTTCATTTATGAGGGCCGTTCCGGTGAAGCCGGGTGCAAGCGCATTGACCCTGACGCCGAACTGGGCCCACTCGACGGCAAGCACTTTGGTCAATGCCACGACCGCGGCCTTGGTGGAGCAGTAACCAGCTCTCTGCGGCGCAGCCGAAACGCCGAACATGGACGCCATGTTAAGGATGACACCGCAGCCCTGCCGCGTCATATACTTTCCTGCCGCCTTGGCGCACAGAAAAACCCCCGTCAGATTTATGTCCACTATGTTCCGCCACTCGGCGGCCGACAGTTCGAGCGTAGGCTTCACCATGCCGATGCCGGCGTTGTTCAGCAGGACGTCGATCCTTCCAAAGTGGCTCACGGCCTGAGCGAAAGCGGCTTCTACCGCGGCTTCGTCGGTGGTCGAGCCACAAGTGCTCCCGACTCCGATGCCGGGATTTGCGCTTTTCAGGTTTTCGCTTGCCCGCGCCAACCCTTCGGAGTTTATGTCAAGCAGAGTCAGGTGGGCTCCATTCGCCGCAAAAGCTTCGGCGAAGGCGAGGCCAAGGCCGCTCGCGCCGCCGGTGATGAGCACGGACTTGCCGCTCAGACTGGGATATTTTACGCGCTGACCCCTCGTGGTCATGGCATGTTCCAGAGTTGTCGAAATTGTCACTGGAGAACCATCCTCCTTGCTTAAGTGCGAATTACGGTCTCAGACATCGCGATAAGACTATATATGCTGGAGTACGCCCATTGTCCAGAACCATTTGGGGGCAAAAGCTCGCCGTCGGTCGAAGGCTGACTCCTGGGCCAGTGAAAACCGGCAATGTCTCGGCGCCGGACCTGCGAAGCTCTGAAAAGACGGCCGGACGCATTTTTTAGCTTGATTGTTTCCGTGTCCTAATGCATCTTTTACAAATACGTCAAAAGAAGATCGGAGGAGGACCGGTGTGAAGAGCGAGAAATCTTGCCTTATTTCATTGTCAGTAGTGCTGTTACTGCTGGGGTTGCTTATCGGGTGTGGGCCATCCGCCTCGACGAAAAATACTGGCCCGATTCGTCTCGGCCAGGCCACAGCCTTAACTACGGAATACACGGTTGTCGGCCAATATCTGGCCAATGGCGTCAAGATGGCGGTGGACGAGATCAATGCTTCCGGCGGCGTTATGGGCCGGCAGATTGAACTGGTGAGAGAGGATTCCGCCAATACCAATCCGGCCGCGGTGAACGCCGTGAATAAACTCATTGATGCGGACAAAGTAGTTGCCATCATGGGCCCGGACCTGAGTACACAAAATTTCGCGGTGGCAGCGATCGTGAACAAAGCCAAAATTCCATTTTTTGTCGAGGGAACCAACGCCAAGCTGCTGGATAACAATCCCTGGTTTTTCCGTCTGCGGCCGGACGATGGTATCGCGGCAAAATCAGCGGCCAAGTTCGCCATCCAAACCCTCAAGAAAACCAAAATCGGTGTTATTCACGACAGCGATGAGTTTGGGACTGGCGGCCGCGACAACATCATTGAGGGGATAAAGGCGTTCGGTGGGACGGTTGTCCATATCGAATCCTATAACAGCAGTGATAAGGACTTGTCAGGCCAGTTGACCAATCTCAAGAAAAAAGGCGCGGAAGTAATCATTGATTGGGGACATCCGTCCCAGTCGGCCACTCTGCAGCGGCAAAATAAGCAGTTAGGAATGAACTTGATCATCATTGGTTCGCCGGGATACTCGATGCCGGCTACCTTGCAATTGGCGGGAGACTCCACCGATGGCAGCTATGCTGTTGTGGATGGTATTCCAACCCAGAATCCGGACCCCAGGGCCAAAGAGTGGTGTAAGAAGTATCGTGAGTTGTTCAAGGCCGATCCTGATTTTCACGCTTCGGCCGACTACGACGGCGTTTACATGCTCAAGATGGCTATTGAAAAGGCCGGGTCCACGGATGCGGAAGCCGTCCGCAAAGCCCTGCTAACCATCCGAGACTATAACGGAATCGCGAATAAATTCACTTTTAAGGATGGAAACGGGCCTCACCAGGTGGCAATCGTGCAGCTCAAGAAAGCAGGCCCTATGGAGGTTATTCAGACAGTGACTGTCGAGTAACGAGTTGCCGGGGGTATTCTTCTTGCCTGCCCATATGCCTTTCCCTATCGGTGCGGGTTATGTCGTGGCGCCATGGATGTCGCCGCCAAGGAGTTGACGTCGGCATCCATGACGCCTCACGCCTCAAGATTCAAGATTCTACATCCCAAAGGAGACGCCGGCAATGATACAACTGTTGTTGAATGGATTAGCGATGGGCGCAATTTATGCCCTCGTAGCTTTGGGATTTGTGGTTATTGCTAACGCCGTCAATGTTGTGAATTTCGCTCAGGGCGAGAACGTAATGCTGGGCGCCTATGTAGCCGCATGGTTGACGCTAACCCTGCATTTGCCGCTTCTCGCTGCCTATATCATATCTATCGCGCTATTGGCGGTTTATGGCTACGTGTTTCAAAAAGCGGCTTACTATCCGCTACGGAAAAAACCGTTTATTACGGTTGTAGTCAGCACCATTGGGGTTAGTTTATTTCTCAAGAACATCGCCAGGATAATTTGGGGACCTCAGCCAATATTTTTTCCTGGACCGTTCGGGGACAAGACCGTCCAGGTCGGCAGCGTATTTGTGAATCCGCAGAACCTGGTGATCCTGGGCGTTACGACCTGTCTGGTGATATTCCAGTATTTCTTCTTCAGCAAGACGACACTGGGAAGGAAGATGCAGGCCACCGCTCAAGATCAGGAAGCAGCTTCCTTAATGGGCGTGAAGGTGTCGCGGATGATCACCTTGACTTTCATTTACAGTTCGGCGTTGGCCGCCGCCGCCGGAGTGCTGCTCGCGCCAATTTTCTTTGTTTCCGCCGATATGGGAGGCAGCCTGGGGTTAAAGGCCTTTTCCGCCAGCATCATCGGCGGTTTTGGATCCGTGCCCGGCGCCATCGTTGGCGGCCTGTTCCTGGGAGTTTTGGAGATTTTCTGCGCTACCTATATCTCCTCTTTGTACAAGGATGTATTTGCATTTGTCGTCCTGATTCTAATTCTCGTATTTATGCCGCGAGGACTCTTCGGGGAGAAGATTTCCACCAAGGTGTGACGGCTTCCCCTGGGGGCAATAGCAGCCAGCTTTTGCCATGGAAGGGTAAGTGTCTGGAGGGTTTGTGAACAGAACCGTGTTGCGTTTATTTCCCAAGGTTCTTTTGGTGGTCCTGGTCTTGGCCATTCCGGTGCTGATGCCCAACAACTACTACATGGGTCTGGCAAATCTATCTCTCATCTACATCATCGTAGCTATCGGGCTCAATTTCATCTACGGCTACACCGGTTATATCTCTTTTGCGCAAGCGGGATTTTTCGGCATCGGCGCCTATACCTCCGCCCTTCTGGCTGTAGACGGCCACATGAGCTTCTGGGTAACTCTGCCTCTATCCGGCCTGTTCGCCGCCGTGGTCGGGATCATGCTGGGAATACCGGCGCTGAAGCTTTCCGGGCACTACCTGGCGATGTGCACGATCGGATTTGGGATCATTGTGCAAATGATCCTGCAGAATTGGACTGCGTTTACTCACGGAGCCCAAGGCATCGGAGGTATTCCCGGGATATCCCTTGGACCGCTGACGATTGCCAATCCGACTCAGTACTATTACTTTACGCTTGTGTTTGCCTGCTTGGCAGCCCTGTTGTCGTGGACTATCGAAAACTCTAACCTGGGACGTTCATTCAAGGCGGTCCGCGAAGATGAAATTGCCGCCAGTACTTCCGGTATCAACCTGACCTTTACCAAGGTATTTTCATTTGCGCTTTCGGCACTGTTCGCCGGTTTGGCGGGCAGCCTTTACGCTCACATGTCTTCCTATATCAGCCCGGATACGTTTTCCTTCGATCAATCGATTATCTTTTTTACCATGGTTCTTGTGGGCGGCGCCGGTACGGTGTGGGGACCGATCGTGGGCGCCGTGTTGCTGACATTTATTCCGGAACTGTTAAGGTTCTTGGAAGAGTATTACATGGCATTGTTCGGCATCGGGATTTGTTTGGCGATGCTGTTCATGCCGCAAGGAATTGTGAGATTGTTTGCCCCGGACGGCAAGATCGCCGGTTGGTGGTCTAATTCTAAGTTCTCGGCGAAGAATAAGGATGGAGTGTACTAAATGGACGCCCTACTGGCCATTGAAGGCCTCAGCGTGGTTTTTGGAGGACTGCGGGCGGTGGATCAGCTGGACTTGGCTGTCATGCCAGGGTCGATTCACGCCCTGATCGGGCCGAATGGCGCTGGAAAGACGACGGTCCTGAATGTGATCAGCGGCTTTTACAAACCGACTGAAGGGACCGTAAGCTTTGACAAGGTACCGATACAGGGTAAGGTCTCGTCCTCGATTTCACGTCTGGGCATGGGCCGCACTTTTCAGAATGTGCGCTTGTTCAAAGCCCTTACCGTTCTGGAAAATGTGCAAATCGGCATGTACAGCCGAATCAACGATGGTGTTATCGGCACGATTTTCCATACGCCGCGCTTTCGCAAAATGAACAAACAGGTTCAGGAGGAATGTCTGGATCTTTTGCGGCCGGTCGGGTTGCACGACAAGGCTTATCTTAAGGCCACTAATTTGTCATACGGACAACAAAAAGTCGTGGAGATCGCCCGCGCGCTGGCCCAAAAACCCAGAATGTTGCTTCTGGATGAACCTGCAGCCGGACTCAATGCTACCGAAACGCTCGAACTGATCAAACTGGTTCGCGGTTTGGTGGAACAGGGCATCACCATCCTGCTGATCGAGCACAACATGCGGTTTGTTATGAATTTATCGGATCGGATCACGGTGTTGAATTTTGGCAAAAAAGTCGCCGAAGGTACTCCGGCTGAGATCCAGGTTGACGAAGGGGTCATTGAAGCCTATTTAGGAAAGCGGCGCGCATATGCTTAAGATATCAGAGATCGATGTTTTCTATGGCAAAGTGCAAGCCCTGAAGAAAGTCAGCCTTGAAGTCAAGCAGGGAGAAATCGTCACCCTGATTGGGGCCAACGGGGCCGGCAAGACGACCGTGCTGCGGGCAATTTCCGGACTCGAAAGGCCGCAACACGGAAGCGTTGAGTTAGAGGGACGGAATATTTCCCGGCTTGCCCCCGAGGAGATCGTGGGCATGGGGCTTTGTCATGTTCCTGAAGGGCGACGCATCTTTCCTGGACTTACCGTGTTCGAAAATTTGGAAATTGGTGCGACGGTCTGGCGCAAGAAGGCAGACCGGCTGGACGGAGAACTCGATAAGATCTATGAGCTTTTCCCACGCCTGAAAGAAAGGACGAATCAGCTCGCCTGGAGTCTGAGCGGCGGGGAACAACAAATGTTGGCAATAGGCCGGGCACTTATGGGCAAGCCTCAGGTCTTGCTTTTAGATGAGCCTTCCTTGGGCTTGTCACCGGTTTTGGTGGAACAAGTTTTTGAGGTTTTGAAAACCATCAACAAATTGGGGATTACCATGTTGCTGGTCGAACAAAATGCTTACATGGCCTTAGCCATCGCAGATCGGGGCTATGTGATTGAAAGCGGGCATATCGTATTGAGCGATACAGCAGCGACCTTGAGCGCCGATGCCAAGGTCAAGGCGGCGTATTTGGGCGGGTAGCGTTCCTCGCTACTTGCGGTTGGCCGGTTTCGCCAAATTTCAAGGTCGCTGCATGCGTGAATCTCAACTCGCCGGTTTGCCGTATGAGCGACTCTAACTCCCACCGGGACGAAATAGCAGTTTCAAGATCAGTTGGTTAAGAGTGGCGAATCCCCCTTAGACCTGTCCTCGGTCATTCCGGCCTTGGCCGAAAGTTCAGGCGGAGAGAAATTATTTATGAACTTATTCGATTTACGCGAGAAAAAGGCGATTGTAACTGGTGGGACACGAGGTTTAGGCCGTGGCATAGCCGAGGGTCTGCACGAAGCTGGCGCCGAAGTTGTGATTGTCGGGGCATCGGACCACGCTGATGCCGTGGCTGCCGAAATTGGCGGAATCGGGGCTAACGTGCACGCGGTACAAGGTGATCTGGGGAACAGAGAAGACTTGGTCAGAGTCTTTGATCAAGCGGTGGCAAAGCTTGGAGGAACCCTGGATATCCTGGTGAATTGCGCTGGTATCCAGCGCCGAAACCCTTGTGTGGATTTTACGATTGAGGACTGGGATGACGTGGTAGAGATGAATCTGACCGCGGTTTTTCTGTTGTGTCAGATGGCCGGCAGAATCATGATTGCCAAGGGCAAGGGAAAGATCATTAATGTGGCTTCCATGCTTAGTTTCTTCGGCGGCTTTACCGTTCCCGCCTACGCGGCGAGCAAAGGCGGCGTAGCGCAGATGACCAAGGCCCTGTCCAACGAATGGGCAGGCTTCGGCGTAAACGTCAACGCCATTGCTCCCGGCTATATGGACACGAAAATGAATACGGCACTGATTAACGATCCCGCAAGAAACAGCAAGATACTGGCGCGTATACCGGCCGCGCGCTGGGGTACCCCGGAAGACGTAAAGGGCGTGGCCATCTTCCTGGCAGCCGATGCCTCGAATTATCTATCGGGCGCCTTGATCCCGGTCGATGGTGGATATCTAGGCTGTTAGCATGCCTGCGATACAACTAATTAGGAGGCGATAAAGATGAAGGCTGTTCGCTACTGGGCGAAAAATGAGATTCGATACGAAGATATTCCCAAGCCCGTCATTGGAGATGGCGAGGCCCTGGTACAAGTTGGTTTCACGGGGGTGTGCGGAAGCGATATGTTTATCTATTCAGGAGCACACCCGCGCGCGAAAGCTCCCCTAGTCTTAGGCCATGAGTTCTCGGGTCAAATTGCGGAGCTACCGTCCAGCTACAAAGGCGATTTTGTGGTTGGGGACAGGGTGACCATCAACCCTTTGCTTTCCTGCCAGCGCTGTACTCCTTGTTCCACTGGGAACAGTCACGTATGTCAGAAGTTAGGACTGACCGGAATTGACACCGATGGCGGGTTTGCTGAGTTCGCCAAAGTTCCACTGGGCCAACTCGTCAAGTTACCTTCCGGAATGAGCCTGGAGCATGGCGCAATCGTCGAACCGGTAGCAGTTGCCGTTCACGCTATACGTCGCTCCGCCTTTAAGATTGGGGATACCGTTCTGGTTATCGGCGGTGGGCCAATCGGCATCTTAGTTGCCTTGGCCGCCACTTTTGCCGGCGCCGGAAAGGTTGTCGTCATCGAACCCAAAGATTTTAGACGTAACCTTATTTCCGAACTGGGCTTTGAGACGATGCCGGATGCCAATAGCGAAAGGCTGATGAGTGAGACCGGAGGAGACGGCTTCGATGTGGTTTATGAGGTAGCCGGCGTCCAGGCCGCGATGGATACTGCCGTTAAGTACTGTAGGATACGTGGTCAAATTGTCAATGTAAGTGTGTTTAAGAAACCGGTTTCCATCGACCTGCTGCGAGTGAACTTTGCGGAACTCGACATTATCGGTGTTCGCGTCTATGCAAAGGAAGACTATGTCTCCGCCGTCAATCTCGTTGCAAAACATCCTGAGTTTGCAAAAGTAATTACCCACAAGTTCGCTTTAAAGGATGCTCAAGCCGGAATCGATCTTATGAAGAGCGGCGGTGACAACTTAAAGATTTTGATGTGCCCTTGACTCGAATCATTCATGATGGCTCCGCAAAAAGGCGAGGCGGCCAAGCAAGCCACTCCTGATCTCGCAGTGCAACGTCTGCGCTGGCCGGATCGTCTTCATTGCCGCTTTGCTCTCCTGCTCCGGTTTTCCGCCCTGTTCGATTCACCTCTTTAATAGGACCTCGGGAGGCCGAGAACGTGCTCGGCGACGTACGACAAAATCAGATTGGTCGAAAGCGGCGCCACCAAATACAAGCGCGTCTCCCGGAACTTGCGTTCTATGTCGTATTCCTCGGCGAACCCGTACCCGCCGTGAGTCTGCAGGGCGACGTTCGCCGCTTCCCAGGAAGCTTCGGCGGCCAGATGCTTTGCCATATTTGCTTCCGGACCGCACGACTGGCCGGCATCGAACCTCCGCGCCGCATCCTGCCGCATCAAGTCGGCTGCCCGCACGTGCGTGTACGCCTGCGCAATCGGAAACGCTACGCCCTGGTTCTGGCCGATCGGGCGATCGAAGATCACACGTTCCTTGGCGTAACGGACCGCGCGATCAACAAACCAGTATCCATCGCCAATGCACTCGGCCGCTATCAGAATGCGCTCGGCGTTCATGCCGTCAAGAATGTATCGGAAACCCTTGCCCTCTTCGCCAATCAGGTTTTCCGCCGGAACCTCGACGTCCTGAAAGAACAGCTCATTGGTCTCGTGATTCATCATCGTCCGGATCGGAGTCACCGTAAGCCCGTTGCCAATCGCCTGATGAAGGTCGACGAGAAACACGGAGAGCCCTTCGGATCGCTTCTTTACCTGGTCGAGCGGCGTGGTGCGGGCGAGCAGAATCATCAAATCCGAATGCTGTACCCGGGAAATGAAAACCTTCTGTCCATTGATGATGTACTTATCGCCCTGGCGCACTGCCCTGGTCTTGAGCTTGGTGGTGTCTGACCCGGCATCGGGCTCGGTCACGCCGAAGGCTTGCAGGCGCAACTCGCCGTCGGCGATCTTCGGCAGATACTTTTTCTTCTGCTCTTCCGATCCGTGACGCAGTAGCGTTCCCATGGTGTACATCTGCGCATGGGCCGCGCCCGCGTTGGCTCCGGAGCGATTCACCTCCTCCAGAACCATCGAGCTCTCCAGCAGGCTGAGACCGGCGCCGCCGTATTCTTCGGGAATCAGCGCAGCCAGGTAACCCGCATCGGTCAGCGCATTCACAAACTCTTCCGGATACGCGCGTTCGCGGTCCACTTTGCGCCAGTATTCATCGGGGTATTTTGCGCAAAGTTCCCTTACTCTCGTTCTTAAGGCAACTTGCACCGGCGTTTCGGTCAATCCAGGTGCTTCCATCATGATGAGTCCTCCAGACGCAAAAACGAATGAATTGCTCCCGATCTCGAGGCCGAATGCTCACACCATCTCCATTCGCCGCGAGCAACCAACCGCCGGCGCTCAGATGCGCTGGGCTTACCGCGGCATCCTCCAGTGTCAATTCGCGTTCCGCGCCGCGCGCGGCTCGACCGTTTCCAGGAGCAGCTCGGCAACATCCATAACCCGAACATCGCGATCGCCCTTCCGCGCGTTGATTCCATCCTCCATCATGCTCAGACAGAAAGGACAAGCGACAGCGATGCAGCCGGCTCCAGTGGCCAGCGCCTCGCCGGCGCGCTCCAGGTTGACGCGCTCTTCCGGAGGCTCCTCGACGAAACTCATCCCGCCGCCACCGCCGCAACAAAAGCTTGAATCCCGGCAGCGCTCGAATTCGACCACAGTTTGCGAGACGATTCCTGCTAACCGGCGTGGCTCCTCGTAGATTCCGTTATGCCTGCCGAGGTAGCAGGGATCGTGATAGGCGACGGCGCGGTCACCGGATGGTGACGGCTTCAGCCGGCCTTGCGCTACCAACTGCGCGAGGTATTTGCTGTGATGGTAAACCTCGAAGTCCCCGCCGAAGTGTGGATACTCGTTGCTGAGCGTGTTAAAGCAATGCGGGCATGCAGTGACGATCTTTTGGACTCCATACTCCCGAAACTTCCCAATGTTGTCCTTCGCCAGCGACTCGAACAGGAACTCATTGCCGATACGACGGACCGGGTCGCCACAACACTTTTCATCACGCCCCAGAATTGCATACGAAACACCAGCGGCATCCAGCAACTGTGCGGTCGCTCGCGTGACCTTCTGGTTGCGCTCCACGAGCGCGCTGCTACAGCCCACCCAAAACAGAATCTCCGCCTCGGGATTGTCCTTGATATGGCTCACGTTCAGGCCATCGGTCCAGTCGAGTCGCGATGATTGCGCGCCGGCAAACGGATGCCCGCGCTTCTCCACCGAGGTTACGGCAGCTTGCATAGAGTCGGGAAAATCGGCTTTTTCCATTACGAGATGGCGACGCAGGTTGACGATTTTTGGCATCTGCTGGATCAGTACTGGGCAAACCTGCATACAAGCCGCACATGTCGTGCATTGCCATAAGCACTCAGGCGAGAGCGCCGAGGCAGCGTTTATAAGCGACCCTGAGGGCGCTTCGCTGCCGGGGTGGGCTGCATTTGAATTGTTCGAATCCTCGTTTGCACCTGCGTCAACCGCGGAAAATGCATTGGGATGATGCATCAGTTGCCGTAGTTGAAGGATGATGTCGCGCGGAGAAAGCTCTTTGCCAACCGCATTGGCCGGACAATTTGCCGTACAGCGGCCGCATTCGGTGCAGGCATCAAGGTCAAGCAGGTCTTTCCAGGTGAACGCCTTTAGCGAATTGACGCCAAAGCTCGCGCTGGTCTCAAAGTCAACCTCTTTCAGCGACGCGCCGATCGGCGCAAGGCTCGCCGTAAAGATGTTCAGCGGCGCGGTGAGGACGTGCATCATCTTGGTGTACGGCACCCAGGCGATGAAGCCGAGGCACAGCACCATATGGAACCACCAGGTGACGCGATGCGCCATCTGCATCGTCTCGGTGCTCATGAACGCGGCGGAAGTGCGTGCAGCCAGGTTTCCGATGGGCGACCATTCGGCCCAGGGATCGTGAGTGGCAGCTATGCGCCAGCCTTCGAGCAGGAAGCCGGTAATGACAATGATGAAAATTGTGGCCAGTATCCAGACGGCCTCGCTCGTGTAGACGAGTTGCTTCGGACGCAGGATGAGGCGGCGAACCGCAGCCATGAGCACCCCGACCAACACCAGCGCGCCAAATACGTCAACCATGAGCGATTGGAAATACAAATAGAACGCGCCGCGCATGACGTGCATGCCAAAATCGGCATCGAGCGCTACCACGGTGGTCGCAATCAACAAAACAATGAAGCCGAAAAAAATGAAGCCGTGAAACCAGCCGGCAAAGGCATCGCGCGCAGTGCCGAGTTGCAGCACGGCATACCGGACGACCCGGCTGACACGCTCCAGCGGGCGATCGAAACAGAGAGCGGGGGCTCCCTGACGCCAGCGCCTGACGTGCTGATAGACGCCATAGCCGCCGACAGCGAACACCGGGAAAAGCAACCCATACATCAGCCAGACATGGTCAATGTTCCAATAGATCTGCCGGCTCGCTTCAGCAACATTCATTGGCATAACGCGGCTACTTTCTCGCGCAGCAGCGGAACAACTTTCCGAAAGTCGGCGACGATGCCGAAGCGATGGACCGGCTCCTGGCGGCCGATTGATCAGCGCTGGATTACGCGCGGTTTACGATTGCGGTTTTCCCGGAATGTTCCCGACGAGTCCGGATGCGTTTGCAATTCGCCAGAGGCCGATGGCCGACGCATTGGCGATGATGTGCGCACCGGCGAAGCCGAACAGTGCCAGCGCGCGTCGATAGCGCTCAGAGAGACTGGCCTCTCCGACAATCGCCAGAGGAACGCGCTTGTTAAAACCATGCGTCGCGCAACGCAGCTCCTCGCCGATGAGCAATCCCGAAAGATAATCGAGACTTTCTTCCGCGCGGAGGCGGCCTCTCAGAGCCAAGGCCCGGGTCGAAAACAAGCGTGAAAAGCCTCCGCTCGTGCCGCTTTCAAGCACGACCGTGAGGCCTCTCTCGAAAGCAGCCCAACCGGCAACCGGCGGGTTGGCGCGACCGGCCCGCCCGAGGATGGAATGATCCCGCAACACGGCGAAGAGTTCGCCCGTCATGTATGTGGAAAACGATTCGATCCGTTGGTTGCGCAGCTCCACCCATTTTGAATGCGTGCCCGGCAACACCAAGCGCGCCCGGCGGCGCAGGCTGGAGTCGAGTTCCATCGCGCCGATGATCTGCGTTTCTTCGCCTCGCATCACATCGGGAATGGCGCCATCTTCGACCACCCCTGGTACGATATGCATCTGTATCCGCCCGCCCTCGGTCGCGGGCGCAAGGCCCGCGACCAGGGATTGCATCCCGGCCGGGCAGGGCACGTAAGGCGCCTCGCACCAACCCTGGGCGCTGCCGATCATTCCGGCGGCGAGCGCAGGCAGGCTGGGCCAACGCCTCCGCCATCCGCCCGCGATGGCGGCAAAGACCTTGGCGAACGGGCGCGGCGATGTCCGCATGATGCCCCAAGGCTTCACCCTTTGCGCCAGGACCGTGCCGCCTTCGCCCAGCAGATAAGCGCGCAGCGACGAGGTGCCCCAGTCGAGCGCAATCAGGCGCGGGACCGTCGTGGAGGTGACCATAGTTCCGCCGTGATGAAGCCGCCGCAACCGGTCTTCCATCCTTTGATGGACGATGCTCCTCCGCGATTGTCGATGCTGATCGCGGCGACCGGGCGATGGCGCCTTTCAGTTACCTTAAGCTTTTACCGCTCGCGCTTCGCGTACGATGGAGACGTACTGCTTCGCCAGTTCCGTGATCTCCCGCAGGTTTCCGGATTTCAGCGCGGTAGCCAGAACCAGTTCTCCGCCGATGCCGACAGCCGCCGAGCCCGCCTGAATAAACTCCGCTGTCGTGTTCAGGTTGACGCCACCGGTGGGTACCATGGGAATCTGCGGCAGCGGCCCCTTGAGCGCCTTGATGTACTTGGCTCCGCCAACATTGCCGCAGGGAAAAACCTTCACGAAGTCCGATCCGGCATTCCAGGCGGTGATCACCTCAGTCGGGCTCAACGCCCCGGCCATCATCGGCAAGCCCTGGCTATTGGCAAACTTCACCGTCTCCAGGTCGAAGCCGGGACTCACCAGGAACTGCGCTCCCGCATCCTGGCACCGCCGGGCGCTATCGGCATTCAGCACGGTTCCGGCTCCCACCACGACCGCGCTGCCCAGCGTCTTCACCAGCTGCGCGATCGCCTCGACCGCCCCCGGCACCGTCATCGTAACTTCGACCACCGTAATGCCACCGGCGCAAACCGCTTCGGCCGCGGCTATCGCCTGCGCAGCCGAGGCGGCGCGCACCACCGGCACGATGCCAACATCGACGATCCTCTTGCTTATTTCCGCCTTGTTCATTTGCCGTTTTCCCTTTCCTAGAGCTTTATTATGCGGTCTCCCGCAACGCGGGCGCTAACGCGCAATGCGGGCGCCCACTCCCCGCATCACCTGGATCACTTCCTTCAGCGTTGCCATGGTCGTGTCGCCCGGCGTAGTCATGGCGAGAGCGCCATGTGCGGCTCCACACTCGACGGCCCACTGCGGCCCCTTGCCCGACAGCAATCCGTAAATCAATCCGGAAGCAAACGAATCGCCCCCGCCAACGCGATCATAGATTTCAAGATCCTGACGCATCACTGCCTCATAGAAAACGCTGTCCGCGTAGCAGATCGCGCCCCAGTCGTTGCGGCTGGCCGTCTTGGCCTTGCGTAAGGTAGTCGCCACCACGCTGAAGGGAAATTGCTTGACTACCTGCCCGATCATTTTTTTGAACGATTCGACCTGGACATTGGAAATATGCTCGTCCATCCCCGGCACTTCAAAGCCAAGCGCCGCCGAAAAATCTTCTTCGTTGCCGAGCATCACGTCCACCAGCGGGGCCAACTCGCGATTGACCTGCTGCGCGCGCTGCTTGCCGCCCACGGCCTTCCACAGCGACTCGCGATAGTTCAAATCGTAGGAGACAATAACGCCATGGCGGCGAGCTGCCTGCATCGCCTCCACGGCGACCGCCGGAGTCGTCTCCGACAGCGCCGCGAAGATACCGCCGGTGTGGAACCAGCGGGCTCCACTCTTGCCGAAAATTTCGTCCCAGTCGATATCGCCGGCCTTGAGCTGCGAAACCGCCGTATGGCCGCGGTCCGAGCAGCCCAGCGCCGCGCGCACGCCGAATCCTCGCTCGGTGAAATTCAGGCCGTTGCGCACGCTTCGCCCAACGCCGTCAAACTCCACCCAGCGCGCCAATGACTGATCGACACCGCCCTGGTAGATCAGGTCTTGCAGTAACTGCCCCACCGGATTGCTGGCAAACGCGGTTACAATCGCGGTGTCGAGACCGAAGCAACGCTTCAGCCCGCGGGTCACGTTGTACTCGCCACCCCCTTCGTAAACGTCAAAAGAGCGCGTTGTCCAAATCCGTTGGTCGACGGGATCGAAGCGCAACATCACTTCGCCCAGTGCCACCGCGTCCCAGCGACAATCTTTCTTTTCGCGTATCTTCAGCGCCATTGGCTCACCTCGCTGAGGCATACACCCGCCTCGCGTCCCGCCACGTGAGACGTCTGTCTTTTTCGAAAATCGGCGCCAAGAAAAACCGGGAAACGCCAGATTCCCGATCCATCCACTGTTATGGAATAAATGCGGAACAACTCTGCATTCTGGCTGGCCTCGCTCGCAATGTCAAGGCTGTTGCATCATCCGGATACTCGCACCTGGCGGACATCCATGAACGGCTCAGCGTGCCATTCAGAGCACTTTGCCGAGACCTTGCGCAAAACAGAGCAGCCTCAGGACGACCATCCGAAGACTTTCAGCAGCCTCTTTAGCTTCCCATTTCTTCGAGAAACTTCTCGACTTCGATGGCTGCCATGCAGCCGGTTCCGGCGGCGGAAATGGCTTGGCGGTAACGCCGGTCGGCAACGTCTCCGCAGGCGTAGACGCCGGGGACCCTGGTGAGGACGAAATCGTGCGTCTTGAGATAGCCGTCGGCGTCGGTTTCCAGTTGACCAGCGAAGATCGCCGCATTGGGTATGTGGCCAATTCCGAGAAACAACGCGCTCGTCGGGAAGTCGCAGACCTGGCCGGCCTTGAGATTGCGCAACTTCAGGCCGGTGACCTCTTTGCTGGCAACGTCGTAGACATCCTCAACCACGGTGTCGGTGAGGAAGCGAATCTTCTCATGCTTGCGGGCGCGATCGAGCATGATCTTGGAGGCGCGGAACTGCTCGCGGCGGTGAATCACCGTGACCTTGGTGGCAAAGCGCGTCAGGAACAGCGCCTCTTCCATGGCCGAGTCGCCGCCGCCGATCACCACGATCTCCTTGCCGCCGAAGAAAAACCCATCGCAGGTAGCGCAGGACGAGACGCCATGGCCGATCAGCGCCTGCTCGTTCGGCAGCCCCAGCCAGCGCGCGCTGGCGCCACTGGCAACGATCAGCGAGCGCGTGTGGATTTCGCTGGAATTAGCCTTGAGAACAAACGGCCTCCGGCTGAGGTCGGCCGCCGCGACGTGGGCGGTGAGAAATTCGGCGCCAAAGCGAGCCGCCTGCCGGCGCATGTTCTCGATCAGCTCCGGTCCCTGAATACCTTCGGGAAAGCCGGGAAAGTTTTCCACCAGGGTGGTCAGCGATAGCTGGCCGCCCGGTTCATGACCTTCGATGACCAGCGGTTGCAGGTTGGCGCGGGCGGCGTAAATGGCGGCGGTAAGTCCGGAGCAGCCCGAACCGATGATGACGGTATTGCGAATCTCTTTTTTCATATCCATTTATCAAGAGCACGATACATGAGATTTGGATTCAAACCAGCTTCACTTCTTCTTCGGCAACCTGGCGATTTCCGCCGGGATGACCGACGCGACGCGAAGCGCCGAACGGTAATCGGCCAGCAATTCCGTGGCGCGGCTAAACAGGGGCTCCAGTTGCGACTGATCCGAAGCCGGGCAGCGCGCTAAGACGACCGAAGAACTTCCGAAGCGCTCCAGACGGATGCGCTCGGCCGGAGTATTCACGCGCGCCACCTGCGCCGGAGCCGCCGGGCTCGTGACGGAATCGGAGATGGCCACTTGAATCACGTCCTTGACCTCGCGCGCGCGAAAGGTAAGCGTCTCCACCACGCTACCCTCATTCATGCTGAACGAATACTGCACGCTGACGAAACTCGAGGCCGCGGGAAACTCACGGCGAATCCGAATCCAGTCGGAGACCGAGCCCTCGGCTGGCGGCGCTGCATTCTGCATCATCAGCAAATCAGAGCTGCTCAAGGTTGAGCGCCCACGCGCCACCTCGAAATCCACGGCAAAATTCGGATGGGCGGGGATCCGCTCCAGCGCCGCCGCGATCTGCTGACGGTTCTCGGGGCTGGGCGAGCAGACGTTCAGGTAATTGACCCGCACCTTCGGCTCGGCGGAACCGGCCGGCGGCTGCTGAGCCCACGCGCCCGACGCAAGCAGCGGCAACGTGATTGCGGCTGTGAGAAGAAAAATCCGCACGGCGCGATTGTACACGGGTGGCGTGGAAAGCTCACAGAGAAAAGCAGCCCAACCGATGGGCCGGGCACCGGTTGGTTCGAGAAATCAAAATATGCGACTCAGCTCTATACCCGCTTGAATTGGGCGGTGAAGTGGCGGAGGAAGGGCGGCTCGTAGGTCAGCTTGTAGCCGCGAATCCAATCGCGCCGCTCCCAGACTTCCAGAATCACTTCGATGACGTAATCGACGTGGCTCTGGGTGTAAGTGCGGCGGGGAATCGCCAGCCGCACCAGGTCCATTTTAGCGGCGGCGCCGAACATTAGCGTGCCGATCTCGACCGAGCGGATTCCGCCCTCCAGATAAAGCTCGCAGGCCAGGGCCACGCCGGGGAACTGTTCGAGCGGGATGTGCGGCACGAAGGCGCGCGCATCCAGGTAGACGGCATGCCCGCCGGGAGGCAAGACGATGGGAACGCCCTGCTGCGCGATGTGGTTCCCCAGGTACGCGGTCGAGGCGATGCGATACTTCAGGTAATCCTCGTGCAAGGCTTCCTGCAGGCCGACGGCGATCGCCTCCAGGTCGCGCCCGGCTAATCCGCCGTAAGTGGGATAGCCTTCGGTGAGGATGAGCAAATCTTTTTCCTGCTGCGCCAGCAGATCATCGTTGGTGCATAGGAAGCCGCCGATATTGGCCATGCCGTCTTTTTTGGCCGACATGGTGCAGCCGTCGCCGAGCGCAAACATCTCCTGGGCAATCTGCTTCGGAGTCTTGTCTGCGTAGCCCTTCTCGCGCAACTTGATGAAGTAAGCGTTCTCGGCGAAACGGCAGGCGTCGAAGTAGAAGGGAATTCCGTGCTTCTTGCAAACCGCGCTGACCGCGCGCGCGTTTTCCATCGAGACGGGCTGGCCGCCGCCGGAGTTGTTGGTCACGGTGAGAATCACCAGCGGAATATGCTCGCGTCCGACCCGCGCAATCGTTTGCTCGAGGGCGGCGACATCCATGTTTCCCTTGAAAGGATGGATCAGGCTGGGCTGCTTGCCCTCGGCGATGGGCAAATCGAGAGCCTCGCCGCCGGCGTGCTCGACGTTGGCGCGGGTGGTGTCGAAGTGGGTGTTGTTGGGCACGACGTCGCCCTTCTTGACCATTACGCTGAACAGGATGCGCTCGGCGGCGCGTCCCTGATGGGTGGGAATGACGTGCTTGTAACCGAAAATATCCTGCACCGAATCGCGGAAACGGAGGTAGCTGCGGCTGCCCGCGTAACTCTCGTCTCCTTCCATGATCGCTCCCCATTGATAGGTGGACATCGCTCCGGTGCCGGAATCAGTCAGCAGATCAATGAGGACATCATCCGCCGCTAGGAGAAACAGGTTGTAGTGCGCGGCGCGCAAGAGCTGTTCGCGTTCCTCGCGCGTGGTCCAGCGGATGGGCTCAACACTCTTGATACGAAAAGGTTCGATAATGGTGCGGATCGGCATGGCGCTCCTTAAGTAATGGACCCGGGGTTCAACTCGCTCCAGGTGAATACAGGGGCATAGTACCGTTTCCAAATATGGTTGGCAATTGCCGCTACCGGCCGGCTACCGGGTGATTACGCCGCAGGCGATACGGTCGCCGGCGTTGCCCGCGGGATCGCTCTTGTAATCATCGGCCTTGGCGTGGATCACCAGCGCCGTGCCGCCGTTGGCGAAGAGCGAGTTGGCAGCGGAGCCGTCGCCCAGCACGACGCGAGGATCGGCCACGGTTCCTTTGAACTTGCCATTCGGCCCGACGGTGATGTTGGGCATATCGCCGGCGTGCGGACCTTCGGGATTCTCTAATCCGTGATGCTTTTTGGTGGGGTTGAAATGTCCGCCGGCCGAGGTGAAGGCCGGAGGATCGCATTTGGCCGTCTGGTGGAAGTGAATGGCGTGCACGCCGGGCGGCAGGTTTTTCAGATTCAGCTTCATCACCACGCCTTCCGCTGTCTGCTTTAGCTCGGCGCTGCCGACGCTGGCGCCAGCGGCATTCTTCAACTCGACTTTCTTGTGCCCCATCATCGTCTTTGGCGAATTTGGCGAATCCGGGCCGATGCCGAGGGTCGGGCCGGACGGTTCATGCATGCCGCCGCCGCTTTGGGCAAAGGCAAAGGTTGCGAAGCAAAACCCCTGCCACGACCGCCAAAAATTTAGTTCTCATAGCAATCTCCTTGATTCATCTGCTGGAGGCGAATCGCTTGCCCGCGCAATCCGGGCAGGGAAGCTACTCTCCGCCGGAGAGCAGGAAGCTGAATTGCTCGTCGCTGAGAGGAACCACCGAAAGCCTGCCCTGCTTCAGCAAGGGCGATTGCGCGAAAAGTTTGTTGGCTTTGATCGCCGCCAGCGGAACCGGCCGGGCAAGCGGCTTGCCCGCCCTGATACGCACCAGCGGAGACTTGGGTCCGAGGCGTCAACCGAGAGCACGCGTGCGCTGCCGACCGCGCAATGCTCGTCTCCGGTGTGATAGACGATGACCTTCGCTCCGGGTTTCAGTTCGCGCAAAAACTTGACCGCTTGCGAATTGGTCACGCCATCCCACACGGTCTCGCCGTCGCACTGGAGGTCGGCAAACGAGTACTCCGCAGGCTCCGTCTTAAACAGCACGCTCATGGTGCACCATTGTAGCCGATGGCAAGGCATTCGTGCATCCGTCTGCGGCTACGCGAGTGCGGGCGCATTGTAGAATCTGGTTGTCGGCAGTGCGGATAACCGCTACGGAGAAATCATGGAATACGTCAATCTGGGTTCCACCGGACTGAAGATATCGCGGCTGGCATTGGGCTGCATGACTTATGGATCGAAGCAGTGGCGGCCCTGGGTGCTCGATCAAAAAGAGTCTGAACCTTTTATCAGGCGGGCGTGGGAGCTTGGCGTCAACTTCTTCGATACGGCCGATATGTACTCGCTCGGCGCCAGCGAGGAAGTGCTGGGGCGCACCATCACGGACCTCGGAATTCGGCGCGAAAACGTGGTGATCGCGACCAAGCTGTTTTACCCCATGGGCGACGGCCCCAACCAGCGCGGCCTTTCTCGCAAGCACATCCGGCATGCCATCGACGCTTCGCTGCGGCGGCTAGGGACCGATTACGTGGACCTCTACCAGATCCACCGCGTGACAAGCAAACCACGATCGAAGAAACCATGGAGGCGTTGGGCGATGTGGTTCGCGCGGGCAAGGCCCTGTACCTGGGCGCGTCATCCATGCCGGCTTACCGGTTCGCTAAGATGCAGCACGCGGCGGAGCACCTGGGGTCGCCGCGCTTCGTCAGCATGCAGAATCACTACAACATCATTTATCGGGAAGAAGAGCGGGAGATGCTGCCTTACTGCGGGGAAGAAGGGATAGCGGTGTTGCCGTGGAGTCCGCTGGCCCGCGGCTTCGTGATGGGCAACCGGCGCAAGCAGGACCTGGGCGACACCCAGCGGGCGAAGACCGACGACTACGCGCAGAAGCTCTATTATCGCGATGAAGATTTTGCCGTAGTCGATAAGATTTCGGCGGTAGCGAAACGATTGGGCGTCTCCAATGCGCAGGTGTCGCTTGCCTGGCTATTGCGGCAGCCCGGCGTGACCGCGCCGATTATTGGCGCCAGCAAGCTCGACCATCTGGAAGAATTAGTGAAGGCGCTCAGCCTGAAGCTTGGCGAGGAAGAAATGCGCGAGCTGAACGAAATGTACCGGCCTCACCCGGTGCTGGGGTTTACGTAGAGTCCGGTTGCCAGGCTGTTGCAGCGAAGCGTCGGGCACCTACGCTGCTGCTAGCATGTGCAGCTCGAACCAATTGCGGTCGTCGGTCCAGCTCTGAAGGGACTCCATGCCGGCTGAGCCAAACAGCCACCGCAGCATTGCCGGCGTGTATTTGTAGCTGTTCTCGGTGTGAATGGTCTCGCCTGCCTCGAAGCAAAAGTCCCTCGCTAAGGCGCTCAACCAGACCTGCTGCGCGACGGCGCTCTCCAGGTGCATCTCGATGCGCGATTCCCGCTGGTTCCACACCACGGCGTGACGGAAGCGCTCGAGATCAAAATCCGCCTCCAGCTCGCGGTTAAGGCGATGAAGGATGTTCTTGTTGAAAGCCGCGGTGATGCCTTGAGCATCGTCGTAGGCGGGCAGAAGGACTTGCGGCGCCTTCGCCAAATCGATGCCCAAGAGCATGCGGTCGGCCGGCTGCATCGTGCGGCGCACTGCCGCCAGCAGCGCGGCGGCTGGCATTGGCTCGAAGTTACCGATGCTTGATCCTATGTAGAGAATCAGCCTGGGACCGGAATCTTGCCGCGTGGGCAGTCCGCGAGTGTAGTCGGCCACGACCGGCACAACCAGAAGTTGTGGAACCCGCGTGCGCAGCCGGCGCGCGGCCACCTGCAAGGCACTGCGGGAAACATCGACGGGAACGTAGGTGACCAGGCCGTCGCGCCGCGCCAGGGCTTGCAGCAGCAGCGCGGTCTTCGAAGCGCTTCCGGCGCCGAGTTCGAGCACCGTATGAACGTTGCCGGCGGCGGCGGCAATCAGGTCGATGTTGTCCGCCAGAATGGCGCGCTCGGTCCGGGTGAGGTAGTACTCGGGGAGTTCGCATATCTGCTCGAACAGCTCCGAGCCGCGCGTGTCGTAGAAAAGCTTTGGCGACAGACACTTTTGCGGTTGGCTCAGGCCACCGAGGACATCCGCCGCTACGGTTGAAACTGCTGAGATCTCTCTGCTGGTTGCCATAGTGCTTTAATTTCCGTCTTGTGCCAATCGAATGCCCGAGAACTGCCAGCGCGCGCCTGGGGGAAAGAAGTTTCGGTAGCTGGCTCTAAGATGAGAATGCGGAGTAGCGCAGGAGCCTCCGCGCAGCACGAACTGGTTGCACATGAACTTGCCGTTGTATTCGCCGAGCGCGCCGGATGCAGGCTGATAGCCCGGATACGCCAGATAAGCGCTTCCGGTCCATTCCCAGACGTCGCCAAACATCTGGCGCGGGCCGGAGCCACCCGGCTCGGTGGCGACGGGATGGAGTTGCCGTGATTCCAGAAGGTTTCCGGCGAGCGGCACGTCTGCCGCCACTACTTCCCACTCTTCCTCGCGGGGAAGACGCGCGCCCGCCCAGCGAGCGAAGGCATCAGCCTCGTAGTAGCTAACGTGGCACACCGGCTCGTGGGTGTCTAACTCCTGCATTCCGGCCAGGGTGAAGGCGCTCCAGTTTCCGAAATGCTCCTCCCAATACAAAGGGGCTTGCCACTTTTCCGCCTGCACCATGTCCCAACCATCGGACAGCCACAGCTCCGGGCGCGAGTATCCCCGGTCGTGAATGAACTCCAGGTACTCGGCATTGCTCACCAGGCGCGCCGCAAGTTTGAATGGGTGCAGGTAGACTTTGTGCCGGGGAAGTTCGTTATCAAAGGAGAATCGGTCGCCGCGGTGACCGACTTCGTAAACGCCTTCATTCACGGAGAGCCATGCGACGGGTTCGAAACGGCAGACCAGCCTGGCTCGCGGCTGCATGTAGGCCGGACGCAACGGCTGCGACCACAAGGCGTATTTCACGTCGGTGACGATCAACTCCTGGTGTTGCTGCTCGTGATTCAAGCCCAGTTCGACCCTGGCCAGAATGTCGGGCCCAGGTTCTTGGTCCACGAGGGTTCGCATGGCGCGATCCACGTGCTCGCGATAGGCCAGGACGTCGCTCAAGCCGGGACGTGACATCAGGCCACGCCGCGCTCTCCGGGGATGGCCGCCCAACTGTTTGTAATAGGAATTAAAGAGATAGGTGAACTCGGGATGGAAAGCGGTGTAGTTCGGAAGACCGGATAAAATAAAGGTTTCGAAAAACCACGTGGTATGCGCCAGGTGCCACTTGGCGGGGCTGGCATCGGCCATCGGTTGCAACTGCATGTCTTCCGCGCTGAGCGGAGCACACAAGGAAAGGGTTGTCTGCCGTACTTGCTGGTAGCGCAAAGCCAACGAAGCGGACTCTTCCGCAGTGATCGAGCGGATTAAAAGACCCATAGGTGCACCTGCGCGGTGAAGCGCGCTAACTATTGGATGCCGCCGGGAGGCATGGAGAACTGGACGGTGCTGTTTTTTCGAGTAGCCGGCCGGGCGAGCAGCCGGACGAGAAGCACTGCTGCTTGCGCGCTGGATGATATTCACGATGGGCTTGATAATCCGAAACGAACTTCAGGCAGGTGGTTGCAGCTCTTCCAACAGCAAGTCGCGGACCTTGGCGGTGACCTCGGCGGGCAACTTCTTTCTCTTGGCGGTCAGATAAAAGACATCGATGGCCATCTCGCCTTCGGTATCAATCAAGGCCACTTCAATGTTGCAGCCGCTTTCCGCAAGGATGGAAGCGATGCGATAGAGCAGTCCGGGCCGGTCCTGCGCGACGACCTCGATGAGGGTGCTATTGCGCGCGGAGACCTCGTCAACCTGCACCCGCGGCTCGATGCGCAGCTTGGGCGTCCTGCCGTCGGAGTGCCTGCGTCCGCTTCCCAAGGCTTCCAGGGTGCGCTCACCGGTGAGCACCTCGACGAAGCTGCGCTGGAACCGGCCCCACTCCGTAACATTCAACTCCAGGGTGTGAAATCGATCGGTAAAAGAAAACGTATCGACCACGACGCCGGCGGCATTGGAAAAGGCGTCCGCCTTGACGATGTTCATCCCCCAGGCGGCCAGGATTCCGGCGAGCTTGGCGAAGAGCGCGGGCTGATCGTTGGTAACCACCGTCATCTCGAAGGTGTCGCGGTTGCGGGTGAGGGCGGTCTGCACGGGATCGGATTGCAGCTTGGCGGCGAGTTCCACGTGGGCGATGATGTCCTGCGGAGTGTGCAGACGAAGATAGCGGCGCGGCAAGCCGTCCAGATACTCGCGCAGACGATCGGCCTCAAGCTGCGGGGCCAGGACGCGGATTTTCGCAAGCTGCTCGTCACGGATGTCGGCGCCGACGCGTTCGTCATCGACGCTGCGGTCGAGATTGTTAACGGCGGCCATATAAAGCCGCCAAAGATTTTCCGCTTTCCAGGCGGTCATGGCGTCAGGATTGACCGCGCTGATATCAGCATAGGTCAGCAGGCAGAGCATCTTGAGGCGCTCCGGTGAGCCGACCGTCAGCGCCAAATTCTTCGCGGTGGCCGGATCGAAGATATCGCGGCGCATGGCCACGGACATCTCGAGGTGGCTGGCGATCAGGAAACAGACGGTGTCGCACTCTTGCTGCGGAATGGCGAGGTCGGCGCAGATGCGGGTGGCGGCCCTGAGGCTGGCGTTGACGTGCGATTCGTCATTCCCGGCTTTGCCGACATCATGCAGCAGCAGCACCAGGTACAGCAGGTCGGGGCGCTCGACTTCGCCAAGCAACTCGGCGAAATGACGCTCCTGGTCGCTGTCCTTGCGCAGGCGATGAAGCGTATCGATGGTAAGAAAAGTATGCTCGTCGACCGTGTAACGATGATAGAAGTCGCGCACCACCAGGGAATCGAGCGCGCGAAATTCGGGAACGAGCATGGCGAGCACGCCAAGTTCCTGCATGGAGCGCAGCGCCAGGCCGGCATGGGGGCGAGTCAAAACGGCGCGCAACGTCTGCCAGCGCGCGGCGCCCGGCAATGACCGAGCGGAAACCGAAGGGAGCGCCTGCTCGAGGCGCTGCTCGGTGCTGCCGGCGAGCTTAAAGCCATGCTGGGCAACGAACTCGAAGACGCGCAGAAAACCATCCTGGGCGGCGACCGAAGAGGGTTGCTGGAGATAAATGCGTCCGTTGACGGCGGAGAAGTCGGGATTGGAAAGCCGCGAACGCCAGCTTTGAAACTGCTGATAAATCGAAGAGCGCGCCGGAACTACGTCGTCGAGCATGATCGCGGCGAGGCGATTGATATGACGCGCGCGACGGAAGTAGCGGCGCATCCAGATGGAGGTGCCGGCGACATCGGGAAAACCTATGTGATCCTGGGCCGCGGCATCCTGCGCCTCCCAGGAAAGTAGGTTGTCGTCCCGTCCTTCGCGATAGTGCAGGAAGCAACGGACAGCGCTGAGAAAATCGATGGCCTGCTCCGCCGGAGCGCGCAGATTGGCGGGAAATCCATCGGCAGGATTGATCCAGCGATGGCTCCGCGAGAAGCCGTTCAGCAACGACAGCCAGCAGGCAAGATGGTAGTCGCGCAGCCCGCCGGGGGTGTCCTTTACGTTCGGCTCAAGGTGGAAGATGGTGTTGCCCATCTTGCTTCGGCGCTCTTCATTCACCTCCGAGAGTCCGCGCACAAGGTCCTGCCACTCGCGCAGGATGAGCTTGGGCAAAACCTGCTCGCGAAGCCGCCGGAAAAGCTCGAAATCGCCCGCCAGAAAACGGCAATCAAGCAGAGAAATGTTGAACTCAAGATTATCGCGGTGCAGGAGGTTGCACTCTTCCAGAGTGCGGGTGGTCGGGCTAAGCTTCAGCCGCATGTCCCACAGATCCTGGCAGAGCTGGCGGATCGAGTCCTTCTGCTCCGGGCCGGGAAGCGTTTTTTCGCAGAGGAACAGAAGGTCGATATCGGAGTGCGGAAACAGCGAGCCGCGCCCGTAGCCGCCAATGGCAATCAGCGCCAGACCCGGAGGCGGCGGTTCGGGAGAGACATACTCCTGCCACAGGCGCTGCGCGAGAGAGTCAACCAGCGCGGTGCGGCGGCAGATCGCCAAACGTCCATCATGGGCCGCCGCGAAGTCGAGACGAATACGCTCCGTCTCCGCATCGTAACGAGTTCGCAGGGTCTGGGCCAGGCCGCCCGCGGGCATCAATACACCTCTCCGGCTAGGCTACAGAGCGTTGCCGCCGCGCTCTTCGTTGCGGATACGGATGGCCTCGTCGATGCGGCTGAGAAAGATTTTGCCGTCGCCGATCTTGCCGGTCTGAGCCGCCTTGATGACGGCGCTGACAGCCTGCTCCACGATCTCATCGTGAAGCACAATTTCCAACTTGATCTTCGGCAGAAGGTCGACGGTATATTCCCGGCCGCGGTAGAACTCGGTGTGGCCCTTCTGGCGTCCGTGGCCGCGTGCTTCGAGGACGGTGAGACCGTCAATCCCGATTTCCAAAAGCGCGCTCTTCACGGCATCGAGCTTAGAGGGTTGGATCATTGCTTCCAGTTTAGTCATCGTTCTCCCGTGAGTACGCGGGTGCGTTCGCATTCCATCATAAATTATTTCCAGAAGCTTCCCAGTAATAACCCTCTTCCCCGTGCTGGGTGACATCCAGGCCTTCGATCTCGTGTTCCGTCGTCACCCGCAACCCGATCACGGCGTCGACGAACTTCAGAATCAAGAGGGTTCCCACCGCGGCGATCGTCCAGGCGATGGCCACGCCGATCAACTGGTTGAACAACTGATGGAAATTACCGTCGATCCAGCCGGAGCCAAGCACGTTGCCCTGGGCGTCCCTGAACATCGGATTGACGAGCTTGCTGGCAAATACGCCGGTCAGCAGCGCGCCCAAGGTGCCGCCCACCCCGTGAACCCCGAAGGCGTCGAGACTGTCATCGTAGCCGAAGGCTGACTTGACCTTGGAGACCATCAAGAAGCAGACCACGCCGGCGATCAGCCCGATCAACAACGCCGGCATGGGAGCGACGAAGCCGGCCGCGGGAGTGATGGCAACCAAGCCGGCGACCGCGCCGCTGATGGCGCCGAGCGCGCTTGGCCTTCCCATGACCATCCATTCGGTAGCCCCCCAACCGACCGTCGCCGCGGCGGCGGCAAAATGAGTAGCCACGAAAGCACTGGTGGCGAGGCTCCCCGCGGCCAGCGCGCTGCCGGCGTTGAATCCGAACCAGCCGACCCAGAGCATGCAGGCGCCGACCAGGCTGAGCACGACGCTGTGCGGAGGCATCGGCTCCTGCGGATAACCCACACGCCTGCCAAGATACAAGGCCGAAACCAACGCCGACACGCCGGACGTTATATGCACGACGGTTCCGCCGGCAAAGTCGAGGGTCGGGAAACGCCCGCCGAGAGATGCGTTCAGCAGGCCGCCCTTGCCCCAGACCATATGCGCCATCGGCGCATAAACGATGATCGACCACAGCACCATGAACAGCATCATGGCGCTGAATTTCATTCTCTCGGCGAATGCGCCGGAGATGAGCGCCGGAGTGATGATGGCGAACATCAACTGGTAAATCATGTAGGTCTGCAAGGGAATGGTGGCCGCGTAATCGGGATCGGGCTGGGCGCCCACGCCATGCAGGAACGCGTGCTGGAGGCCGCCGATAAAGCTGTTGCCGGAACCGAAGCACAGGCTGTAACCGACCAGGCCCCAGAGAACGGTGATCAGGGCCATCATGGCGAAGCTCTGCATCATGGTGGACAGAACATTCTTTTTGCGCACCAATCCGCCATAAAACAAAGCCAGGCCGGGACCGGTCATCATCAGGACAAGCGCGGCGCAGACCAACATCCAGCCGTTGTCGGCGGCGCCGTGAGCGTCGGCGATCTTCTGCTCCAATTCAGCAATCCGCGCAGCTGTTACGATGGATTGGGTTGCCGGAGCCGTCTGTGCCCAGAGCGCGCAGGCGAGGAAAACGACGCTAAGGACGACGATACAATGGCGAATGTTTCGGCCGCGAGCGGTTGATTGCAGGCTGTGAATTGACAAACGATTCTCCCTATCGGCGGAAGCTGTTCATTACTTAATATCGGGTATGCTGCTGTAACGGAAATAGAAAGTCTTTATTGCGGCAATCAAAATTGTTTATGCGCGCAAGCGATGCGCGTAAATACCGTCAACAGCTAGAGTACTTACATGGACTATCGTGAACTTAAGCACACTGATCTTCGCGTGTCGCGCCTCTGTCTGGGCACGATGACTTTCGGCAAGCAGACCGATCAGGCGGCGGCTAGCGCAATGGTTGATTGCTCAATCGACGCGGGCATGAATTTCTTCGATACCGCCAACGTTTATGAGCAAGGCAGGTCCGAGGTTTTGCTGGGTAATGCCGTGCGGGGCAAGCGCGACAAACTGATCATCGCCAGCAAGGTAAGGAACAAATGGGGCGAAGGCCCCGATGAAGCCGGTCTCTCCAAGGCCGCGATTATGCGCGCCATCGACGACAGCTTGCGCCGGCTCGGGATGGACTACGTTGACATCTACTACATGCACCAGCCCGATTACGACGTGCCGATCGAGGAAACCATGGATGCCATGGAAAGCTTGATCCGGCAAGGCAAGATACGCTACGCGGCCACCTCGAATTATGCCGCCTGGCAGGTTTGCCAAATGCATGAAATCGCCGGGCGGAAAGAGATACAGTTTCCCACCATCGCGCAACAGATGTACAACCTGATTGCGCGCGGCCTAGAGCCGGAATTCGTTCCCATGGCGAAAGAACTGGGCGTCTCGATCATGGTTTACAACCCGCTGGCCGCGGGCCTGTTGAGCGGCAAGCACCAACCGGAAACCGTTATCGCCGGGACGCGCTTCGATTTCCATAAAGTCCATAAGGACCGGTATTGGGTTCCGGAGGATTTTGCGGCGGTGGAGAAGTTGAAAAAGGTCGCGGCCGATGCCGGGCGTTCGCTCGTCAGCCTATCGCTCAATTGGCTACTGCACCACACGGCGACCGACTGCGTCATTCTGGGCGCATCGCGCATGGAGCAACTGGAGCAGAACCTCGAAGCGTGCAAAGAGGGTCCGCTGCCGGCGCACACCGTGGAAGCGTGCGACCGGGTATGGAATGAATTGCGCGGACCGATTCCTCTTTATAACCGCTGAGCGGCTACCCCACTACGCGTTAATGCGCGCGTAGTGGGGAGTCCCGTTGGTTCAGAGTGGTCTTCCAGCTACTCTGCTTTCACATCATCTACTCTGCTTTGGAAAAGGCTCTGTTTCCTTACTTCCGTGCTGTAATCCGGAGCACCGATTCCCTTAGTCCTTGGCTGGCCAAGTGCGGAAACTGGCACCTGGGTACGCCAAGTATGAACTTAAGTCCATCGATCAGCAGCTTGGCTTTTAGGGCTTTCAGAGCCGAGTTCCGCCCCAACTCTCGAGTTCTACGCGGGTCATCAGCTTGGAACGGCTGCTTGGACCGGAGTGGCTGCGAAAGTGCAATCGGCTCCTGCGAGGCAAAGAGATCAGCAGCCCGGTTGCAATTTCCGCCTCCGGGTTTTCTTCCAAGCAGCAGTTGCAGCGGCCAGCGCTCATCCTGGCCAATGGAAACGTGTATGTTTCCTTCGGCAGCGAAGGCGACTACAGTCCATGGCACGGCTGGATCTTTGCGTTCGCCACCGACACGCTAACCCAAGTCGCCGTTTGGAACTCTTCGCCGAGCGGAAACGCGGGCGGAATCTGGGGCGGTGGCGGCGGGTTGGCGGCCGACTCCAGCGGCAACATCTACGCCGCCACGGGCAATGGCAACTGGAACGGAACAACCCAGTACAGCATGAGCTGGGTGAAGCTCAGTCCGACGCTGCAGGTGCTGGATTTCTGGACCCCGTACAACGAGGCCAGCCTGTCGAGCGGCGATGGCGACCTGGGCTCCGGGATTCCGCTGCTGGTACCAAATCAATCTGGCAGCGCCCATCCGAACGAGCTGATCGGCTGCGGTAAACCGACGCCGGTTTACGTGGTTGACCGCGATAACATGGGCGGGTTCCATTCGGGCTCCGATAGCCAGATCGTGCAATCGCTGCCCAGCGTGGTGGGCGGTAATAATTCGTCGCAGGTGCAGTATAAAGACCATTGCTTCATGACGCCCGCGTACTTCAATGGAAATGTCTATTTCATCGGCAACAACGATGTTATCAAGGCATTCTCGCTGAGCTCGACGACGGGACTGTTGTCCACCAGCCCGACGATGCAGGGCGGTTTCACCTTCTTGTTCCCCGGAGGGCAGCCGGTGACCTCATCCAACGGGAGCAGCAATGGAATCGTTTGGGCGGTGGATTACGCCTCCTACTACCTGCACGCCTACGATGCAAGCAACCTGAAACAGCTCTACCAGAGTGCTTCGGTGGGCTTCACCAAGTGGATGGTGCCGACGGTCGTCAACGGCAAGGTTTACGTGGGCTCGAAAAAGTTACTTTCTGTCTTTGGGCTCTTCTGAGGCGGAAGAGCTAACAGCCGCTTGTCGGCATATTTGGTTGAGACACTCGCCATGGCAAAAACGCTTGCGATGGCGATTTTTTTCTGAGTGAGACGCCTCTGTCCCCATGTCCGCCCAAAAGCAGGGCGGGACGCGGGGTGCCCGTCTTGAGACGAAACTCAAATTGAGCCACTACCCGCGGTCGCGCGCGTTCCCGTTTGGCATTAGAATAAGTATTCATCCGCGAAGGAGAACAAGATTGAGCCAAATTGCGTCTACCGAAAACACCAGCCAATTGCGCGATAAGACCATTGCGGTGCTGGGCGCGGGCAAGATGGGAAGCCTGATTCTGCGTTCGCTGCTGGAGAGCGGCCTGGTGGACCGCAGCCGTTTGCGGGGTTCAGTGAAACACAACGAACACGCGCGGGAGCTGCGCGAGAGCATGCAGATCAGCATCGGCACGTCGAACCTCGAAGCGGCGCGCGATGCCGATGTCGTGATCCTGTGCGTCAAGCCTTCGGGGATCGCCAAGGTGGCGGAGGCAATCCGGCCGGTAGTGTCTCCGAAGGTGCTGGTGATCTCGATTGCCACCGGCGTAACCACTGAAGGCATTGAGTCCGTGCTTGGTCCCGGCGTGCCGGTCATCCGCGCCATGCCCAACACGCCTTGCCAGATTGGCCGCGGCATGACCGCGCTGTGCGCCGGGAAGTGCTGCCAGGAGCCGCACATTGAGGTTGCGGAGGCGATTTTTTCGCGGATGGGAAAAACCGCCCAGGTTGACGAGATTCACATGGACGCGGTGACCGGCCTTTCCGCCAGCGGCCCGGCGTTTATTTACATCGTGCTCGAAGCGCTCGCCGAAGGCGGGGTGCGGGTCGGACTGCCGCGCGAGACCGCTACGCTTTTCGCGGCCAATGCGGCGCTCGGCGCGGCTTCGATGGTGTTGAGCACGGGCGCGCATCCCGCCGTGCTGAAGGACGCAGTGACCACGCCGGGCGGCTGCACGATCGACGGCATCCTGGAGCTGGAGGAAGGCAATATTCGCGCCACGCTCATCAAGGCCATTACCACAACCACTAGGAAAGCGAGCCAATTGGCGAGGTCGTAACTCCGCCCCAACCAGCGCAACTACGGCCCCCGGTTGAGGATGCCGGCTCGATATTGCCATGACCGACTACTGTTGGAACCATTCCAGTCCGCCGTCCGCCTCAAGTTATAATAAACGCGATGGTCGATATTCACTGTCACATCCTGCCGGGGATTGACGACGGTCCGAATTCCTGGGAAGAAACCTTGCAGATGTGCGATAAGGCCGCCGCCGACGGCATCACGCACATCGTCGCGAGCCCCCATTGCAATGATGTTTATAACTACGATCGACAGGCTAGCCAGGCGCAATTGGACGAACTGGCGGGCCGTTTTCCCGCTCTCGGCTTCACCCTGGGATGCGATTTTCATTTCTCTTACGACAACATTCAAGATCTGAAGCGCCATCCTGAGCGCTATACGATAGGGACAACGCGCTATCTGCTGGTTGAGCTGAGCGATTTCGGAATTCCCCAGCGTATCGGTGATCTGCTTTTCGAGTTGATTTGCGCAGGAGTGACTCCGATCATTACCCATCCGGAGCGAAATCCGTTGATCCAGCGGCATGCGGAGCTTTTGGAACAATGGATCTCGCAAGGCTGTCTGATGCAGGTGACGGCCAACTCGCTGACCGGCGGATGGGGCCCGGTGGCGAAGAAGTTCAGCGAAAAGCTGCTGAAAAAAGGCCAGGTGCATGTGATTGCGAGCGACGCCCACGCGCTCACGCACAGGCCCCCGATACTGTCCGCAGCGCGGAAGGCGGTCACTAAACTTGCAGGCGAGGAGTACGCGGCATCGCTCTTCCTGCAGGTTCCGGCGGCGATTGTGCGAGGCGAGAAATTTAGCGACTTGGAAAGACACTTTTACGCCCCGGAATTCTGAATCCATCACCAAGCGGATCACGAAACGCAAACCAGCCCTCAGCCCGGTCACCCGGCGAGCAATGACCGCGGTGCAGGCGGGACGCGAGGCGCCCGTCCTGAAGAGAAAATTCAAATTAAGCCGCTGCTCGTTGTCCGGGCGGGTCCGGATGACACGGCTGTGCCGGTACAATATCCTTGTACCCATGTCCGATGACCCTTTCGATCCGTCCAGTGGGCCGCCGGAAGCTGATCCTTTCGGCGATTCCAGCGGTTCGCCGTTAGCAGCTCCGCCCAAAGGTGGACCCGGTTCCGGGTCCGGAGATTTTCCAGTCTGGAGCGGCAGAGATCTGATTGGCATTGTGATTGTGCTGATCATTGCGCTTTTCCTGGCAGACAGCGTTGTCCTGGTGATTGCCAGTCACGTCTCCAGCGCTCCGCGGAGTAATGCGCGAGTGCTGGCGGCGGACCCGCGGGTGGTGATTCCGGCGCAGGGTATCGCCTATCTGGTTACGGTCGGGTTCATCGTCAGACTGATCAGACGGCATCATCGCCGAAGCTTTTTGCCGGCGGTTCACTGGCGCTTTCCGGCCGGATGGGGAAGGTATCTCCTGGGCGGCATGATTCTGGCGGTTGCGATCCAGGCGCTTTCGGCGAAACTGCCGATTCCGAAGCAGATGCCGATCGACCAGTATTTCCAGTCCGCGGCCGATGCCTGGCTGATGGCCGGATTCGGCACGCTGGCGGCGCCTTTTTGCGAGGAATTGTTCTTCCGCGGGCTATTGTTTCCGGTGTTGTTGCGCCGCCTGGGAATGGTCGCCGCGGTGGTGATCACGGCCGGTTTATTCGCCTTCATTCACGCCGCGCAACTGGCGCACGCCTGGGCGGCGGTGAGCATGCTTTTCGTGGTCGGCATGGTGCTCACGGTAGTAAGGGCGCGGGCCCACTCGCTGGCGGCTTCGGTGCTGGTGCACACCGGTTATAACCTGGCATTGTTCACGCTGATCTATTTGGGCTCCGCCGGATTTCATGATTTCAAACAGCTCGGTCCATAGGCATCGCCGGCAGATGGCGGCAAGAGCATTCGGCGCCAGGGGTTCTGCGGGGCGCGGTTCGTGGTATCTTTTCTTTCATCATGGAAAACGCACGCCAACAACTATTGCGGCTTCTGGCTTCGCTCTCATTCAAACTCGGCCACTTCAAACTCACCAGCGGCGGCACCAGCGACTACTACGTTGACTGCCGGCTGACGACGCTGCACGCCGAAGGCGCGCGCCATACCGCTCGCGCCGTCCTGGATTTGATTGAGAGTCAAGGCTGGCATCCGGAGGCGATCGGCGGCATGACCCTCGGGGCCGATCCGATCGTGACCGCCGTGGCCATGCTGTCGGCGCAATTACAGCAAGGCCGCGCCGAGAGCGGTTCGCGGGCTCCGGGGCTGGGGTTGATTCACGGGTTCCTGGTGCGCAAGGCGGAGAAGGCTCACGGCATGGGGCAGAGGATTGAAGGCTTTCGCAAGCCGGGAGCGCGGGCGATCATCGTCGACGATGTCTGCACCACGGGCGCCTCGACGATCAACGCGATTCAGGCGGCCCGCGAGGCCGGCTTTGAGGTGGTTGGCGTCCTGTGCCTGGTGGAGCGGGAAGAAGCGCATGGACGCGAGGCGGTCGAGAAGGCCGCGTCTCCGGCTCCGTTCGTGAGCTTGTTCACCGACAACGACGTGCGGCAGGAACATTTGCAGCAACTGGCGGCCGCAGCCAAGGCGACGTCTTAATCCCATTTTGGGAAGCGGCGCTTTTCACGGCTGCCTGAGTTGCAGGATGGGGAATTGGCGCGGAGAATGTTGGGTTCACGGCAGGGGGATTTGATGAACGTCGGCAAACTCGGATTGATCATGATTGTGGTGAAGGACATGGAGCGCAGCGTCGCCTTTTATCGCGACGTGCTGGGCCTGGATCTGCTGTTCAAACAGAACAACTGGAGCCAATTCGACGCTGGGAATATCCTGATCGGATTGCATCCGGAAGGCGACGAAGTGAAGGTCAGCCCAACTTCCGGCTGCACGTTTGGAATTTATGTAGACGACATTGTGAAAGCGGCCTCGGAGCTGAAGCGCCGAGGAGGCCACTTCGGCATCGAACCGCGCGAGGAGCCCTTCGGACGCTGGGGCTTGTTGCGCGATCCCGACGGTTACGGCATCCAGATCATTGAAATGGCCAGGGGTAATCGCGAGTTGCACAAGCTCGATTAGAGTGCCCGGCGGCAGCTTGGGAAATCGTCGGCAACCGGGGCTGATCGCGCGAGCAGGAGGTAAGCACCGCGACGGCGGAAAGAGCCGGCACGATGACGGTAATGCAATCGCCTATCAAGGTTCTTGGCCTTGCCGGGGGGTCGCGTCGTGTCCGGATGATTGCAGGGTTGCTTCCTGTTACGATGAACATCTTTAGTGCCATCGACGGGCATCTATTGCAGATGAGAGTTTCTGGACGCGGCAACAAACGCGTCGTGCTCTGTGGAGTTCGAATTTCTCCGCCTTCTTTGCGAATGGTTGCCGCCGAGCGTGCGGGTGATCTCATGAGCTGCTTTCTGTTTGCTTTTCCTGGTTCGCGGTTGCGGTGGCTAATGCCGTGTTTTCTGTTGCTGGCTGCCATGCCATTGGTCGCCCAGACGTGCAAAGAAGCCGAAGATATCGATCCGGTTACGCGCTCGGCGATTGAAAGCGCGGCGAAGGATTATCTCCGTATGTCCGCGGCCGGCAATGTGGCCGGACTGCGCGCTGCTTCCATACCAAGCCTGGCGGCGGATTTCGGCGCAGTCGAGCAGGCGGGTTCCGACAACAAAGACGGATTGAGCGGCCCGGGGGTAATTCGCAAGACTTATCTGCTGGATGAGCCAGGGTCGGCTCCGTCGGCACGCGCCGAGTTCTTCTGCGGGGTCTTCGGGGCCAATGGCAATACCGCGAATAGCGCCGGATTCGTGCTTCCCAACCTGGCGCCGGGGCGCTATGCCGTGGTCATCATAGACGTTAATGGAACAAAGGGCCCGTACACGTTGTCCGAGGTTCTTCAGCAAATGGGCGGGGTCTGGAAGTTGGGCGGATATTTCGCCAAGCCGGGGCAGGTGGCTGGGCACGACGCCGACTGGTACGCCCAAAAGGCTCAGGAGTTCAAGCAGAAAGGGCAGGTCCACAACGCCTGGTTCTATTTTTGGGAGGCCAGGGAATTGGCGGCGCCGGTTCCGTTCATGAGCACCCTCAAGCTGGATAAACTTTACGATGAGGCCGAGCGGGTAAGACCCAGCGACATACCGACCGATGGGCCGATCTCGGCCACCCTGGGGACACGCACGGTCAAGCTGCTGACCGCCTTTCCCGTGGTTGACAACAATCAATTGGCTCTGGTGGTGAAATACCGGGCGGCCGATATCTCGAACACCGGGCAAATTGCCCTGGACAATATTGCGCTGATGAAGGACCTGGTAACTAAATATCCCGAGTTGCGCGATGGGTTCAGCGAGATTGTCGCGCGTGCCGTGGCGCCCAACGGGCAAGACTATGGAACGGCACTGGCGATGAACGAAATCAAATAGAAAAGGGGCGCTAAGCAAAAGGCGCGGGGCGCATCAGTTCCAAGACATCATTCTCATGCGCGCACGTGATCATCAATGCGGAGGCGTCCCGGGGGCGTTCTTCAGCAGCATGCATCGATTTCGTAGATCGGGCCTAAGACTCGCCGGGGCGCGATTTTGAATGCTGATGGCGGCGGCTTATAATGGGCTTGACTTGTGCGATGCACTGTGACGGTCCAATGCTTTTCGCTGTGGTTGCGTATCTAGAGGGGGAACTTGCCGAGTGGGTCGAGAGCCTGCGCGCTGAACTCCATCCCAAACACGCCCACCTTCCCTCCCACATCACCATACTGCCTCCTCGAATGTTGAAGGGCTCCGAGAGCGACGCGATTGAATGGCTGACGGAGAAGTGCGACACCGTGGAGCCTTTCGAGGTAGTCATGGGGGATGTCGAAAATTTCCTTCCCACGACTCCCACGATCTTTCTCAGAGTGGCGCACGCGGCATACAAGATACGCGACTCCCATGACCGGATGAATGGCGGACCGTTGGCCTGCGATGAAGAACTGCCGTTCATCCCGCATCTGACGATCGCCAAGATGGAGACGGACGACATAGCGCGCCAGGTTTACGAGGAAGCACGCGACCGATGGGACCACTATGAAGGCTCGCATCGTGCCCGCATCGAAACGCTAAGCTTCGTGCGCGGACGCGACGCGAAGTGGACCGACCTTGCTCTGGTCAGTCTGCAGCCGAAGGCCGTGAAGCGATAATAGACCTACGCTTTGGCAATCGTGCGCGGGCTGCATTGGCATCAGACGAGGAAGTATTGTGATTTCGCTTTGATATAATTCAAAGTGTCCACGGTGGGTGTAGTTCAGTGGTAGAACTCCGGACTGTGGCTCCGGCTGTCGTGGGTTCGAATCCCACCACCCACCCCAATGATCCCCTTGAATTCACGGCAGTTGCGGATTCCGCGAGGGTCCATTAGGGTCCGTTAAGCAACCTACATCACTTTCTCCGGCAGAATCTTCCGCACCACCAGGCGGTGTGCCGTTCGCAAATCCTCCGGGAACGAGTCGGTGTACAGGTTCATCGTCGTCCGGATGTCGGCATGCCGCATCAGCTCCTGCTGAACTTTGATATCTACTCCAAGCTGGCACAGCAGACTCGAATACGTCCGGCGAAAAGTGCGCCAGCCGAGTTTGTCGCCGAGGCCCACCTTCTTGGCCGCCGGCCAGAGATGAAGTTCGGCGACGTGCAAAGGGCTGTAGAGCTTTTTCCCCGCAAAGTAGGGACTGGCGAATACCCAGTCCGCGACGCCCTTCACAGGGCGATGCGAACGAGGAAGAGCTGCTGCAGCGCGCCGGATAAGCGACTGGCAAGCTCAAGGTCCAGTACTTGGTGGCATTTCCCTGTTGAAGCGCTTGGATAAACCTTTCATGAAGAGAGCGGATCATGTGCTTCTTCAAGCACTAACTCCGCTCGGCTCGTGCTCGAAGAGTTTGCCAAGGGCCGTCAGTTCCCAGACCACTGGAGAAGGGTGACGATCCAAGTCACACTCGACATGATGAGCGATTTCATTGCAAAGACTCGCGAGGCACTTACCTGTAAACCTCTAAATGGCAACCCTGTACACAACCTTCTTTTGAGTAGGGAAAAGATCCTCATTCTGCTGGCTGTGCTTGCAGCCAGCAGCAGCGTATTTGCGACCATTTTCGGCTCGGCTCGCGGTGTCATTCACGACCCGCAGCACCGCCTCGTGCAGGGTGCTCATAGTCTTGGACCAGTCGGAGGTCTCCGCCTTCAATGTCACCCTGATCAGCCGCCTGGATGTCGAGAGAACCCCGGGCGCCGATCGCACCAACAGTCTGGCCATGATCACCGATCACGTTCCTGGTGCCTACATTACCCACGACCAGTTACACATTCGCGGCGGGCACCAAGTCAGTTGGCTGATCGACGGCGTTCCTGTTCCCAATACCAACATCGCCGGCAATGTTGGACCGCAATTTGATCCGAAAGACATCGATTACCTGGAAGCCGACCGTGGCAGTTATGGCGCGGAGTTCGGCGACCGGACCTACGGCGTTTTCAACATCGCGCCCCGTAACAGTGAAGTGCACAACCAAGAAATTCAGAGAAAAAGAACAAGGAACCTTACGAACGGCGCTCATTGAGCAGCCTCTCACCTGTAAGAAGCCCACAATTTGAACCTAGTGTGCCGTATCTAAAGTTTCTTTATATTTCTTGAGTTTTCGCAAGATCGACTTCGCGGTCGTTGCCCAAACGAAAGGTTTCGGCTCGAGGTTGTTCGCCCTGATATAAGCCTCGACGCTGAGGAAAGTGCCGCGACGGATGCGCTTGGCGGTGATTTCGGCAAACCAGCGCTCAATCTGACTCAGCCAGGACGATCCGGTCGGGGTGAAATGGACATGGTAGCGGGGATGGACGCTGAACCAGTTATTCACCTCGGGATGTTTGTGAGTTCCGTAGTCGTCCATGATGATATGTACGTCTTGGCTGGTATCGTTGAGGTGGTCCTTACCGCAGCCATCGTGCATCTGCACTGGAACCGGGGTCTCATCGGCCTGAATGTAGCCGCCTTTCAGCAACTCGCCGCATCGCGGCGGCCAGCGGGATCAACCGTTCGCCGACTTGCATGACCCAACCGTCCAGCGTCGCCCGGCTCAGTTCCAGCCCCATCTCCCGTTCCAGGATCGCGCTCTGCCGATATAACGGACAGTGGTCAGAATACTTGCGGATAATTGTGTCGATCACGACGCGGTCGCGGGTCAGGCCCTTCTCAATGATCCGTGGCGGCAGCGGCGCCGTGAGTACGCCCTCTGCGCAGGCTTTGCAGGCGCGTTTCTCTCGCTTGGTCACCAGCACGAAGTACTTCGCCGGTTCTACGTCTAACTGCTCACTTTCTTCGTAGCCGATCACTACCATCGGCTGTCCGCAATGGCCGCATATGCATGGGCTCGGACTGCTTTGCGGAATAGAGTTTCAGGCTCCGAGGCGAGCAACGTTGCGCCTGTCGTACGAGGCCTTTCGCTGAGCGTGTGCGGGAGCAACAAGGTGCTCGATGACCTGGACGTGACGGTCGGGCGGATCCCGGGTGCGGTTGCCAAGGTCGGGTTCCTCCACATCCGCAATCTCGATGAGGTCCCTTAGCCGACGCAGATCGCCTGATCGTCCGAAAGTTCACGAAAATCAGCCTCACCGTCTTCGAGCGGGCCGAGGCACAGATTGGAGATTACGGTGGGGGTTGGCTTGCCACTCTATATCGAAACTGCAACGTAATACTGGTCGGTGTCCGCGGTGCGACTTGCGGCGTCCGCTGGGCCCGTTGCAGGCGGGGTCTGCTGATAGCTTGCGGATCGCCGGTCACTCGCCCGGAAAGGTTTCTCGAAATCGCGCACTCGTTGACCTTGAGTCGAGCCGTCAGGTGATGCACAGCGTCTGCTATGCATCACCCATCTTAGTCCCGCCGCTCGCCAGCGCCTCGACCTCCCAGAAACCCTGATCGCCTCCCACTCCGTCGTCAACGCTTATTTGGTGGTGAAATAGAAGTAGGCTCCGTTCGCGACAGCATAGCCCGCCTGATCGTAGACCGAACCGTTATAGTTGACCGTCAATTCGTACTCGGTAGCCGCAGCCAGCGCCCCCGTAGGAGTGATCGTAGCGGTGCTGCCCCCGTTCGACAACGTAATACCGAAAGGAACGGCAGTGCTTCCAATTGCGGTGTACAGCTTCACTGCATTGCCGAATAGCGAAGCCTCCTCAATCGGCCCGGAGAAGGTCAGGGTGATGGGCTGGGTACCGTCCACGCTCGTCACCCCTGGGTTCGTGTAGGTCGGTATCTGCGTGAGGGTTGAGCCGCCGTACACCATGACGTAAGGGGCAGTGAAGGACGTGTTGCCATTTCCGATCTGCGGGTTCGCCCCGGTTGTGAAGCTGATCGTCTGCTGCGTAACCTCGTTAGAGCCGGAAAGATCGGTGACCCCGGCGATGGTCAGCTGATAGGTGGTGCCCGGAGCCAGCAGCGACGCCGGGGTGAGCCGCACCACGCTCCCGCCATACACCAGCGAAGGCGTGAGTGGAACCGAGGCGCCGGCTGGCAAGGTGGGCGTGAGCACAATCTGGCCCAGGCTTTGAGCGTTGACCAATTCGTTGAAAGCGACCTCGATCAGCCCGTTGGTGGGAACCATGGTGGCCCCGTTGATCGGCGTGGTGTAGCTGACCTGGGGAGCTCCGGAGGTACCGGCAACGGTGGTGTAGTAATAGCACTCGCCGTTGTCCAGGTTCCCCGCCAGGTCGTACACGTCCTCGATGCACGGCCGGTACTGCACCCCCGCTGTCAGCGGACCCGGCGAGAAGGTAACCGTAGTCCCATCCGGGCTCAGGCTTACTCCCGCAGGAATTAACGAGTTGCTCCCGTAGTCGTAGAGGCTGACGTTCGGATTGTTGAGGACGCTGTTTGCCGAGAGCGGTTCATTGAAGACATAGGTGAAGGTGGAGTTGGTCTGGATGTAGTTCTGCTGCACTCCAGGACCGTCGTAGTTCGGGCTCTCGGAAACGACATACGGAGCAGTGAAATCGGGTCCCTGGCCCGTGCTAAACGTCAAGTCCACTTCCGGCACGGCGCTGCCGGCCACGTTCAGGATCGAGCCGCCCACCGAAATATTCAGCTTGACTGTTGTTGCATTGTCGGGCAGCGGTATCTCCGGCGTGAGGGTCACGCTGGTGCCCGGCGAGGTGCTGTAGTTGCTGCCGAACGAGAGCGTGAACGGCACCGAAGAGCCGTTGGCGGTCAGCGTCACGGTGTTCGGGTTGATGGTATTGGTATCCACCGTGTCGTTGAAGGTGAACTGCGGGATCACATTGTCGCCGACATTGGTGCCGTTACTGGGAGCAACGGTGTTAACCACCGGCGAGATATGGTCTGCCGGATTGCCGGTATAGAAGTAGCCGGCATAGGTAGTGGTGCTGCCTGCGGCGAAGCCGAGGCCATCGGCATTTTGAATGCCGGTGGTCAAATACACGTAGTACCAGGTATTGGCCGCCAGCGTTCCCGGAATCAGCTCCAACTGATTGGGGTTGGAGGCGCTCTGATTCACGGACCCGGCGATCGGCGTGCCGCTCCCGTTACTGCTGGTGAGGAGATAGAAATTCCCCGTGTTCGCCCCGCTGGCGATGGCCTGATCGAAGGTGGCCACGACCACCGAGTTCAGGGCAGAGTAGCAATCACTGCAAGGCGTAATGCTGACCAGACTGGGTCCGGTGAGCGCCGGGTTGGATGGCTGCGCCTGGGTATTGAACTGCGCCGAGTAGGCGGTGAAGGCGTTGCCCCAGACATCGGTAACCGCCGAGGTGAGGAATACCTGCACCAGACCGCTGGCGGACCAGGGCTGCGTCGGAGTGAAGACGATAGTCTGGCCCTCCGCCGTGGCCGGCGCCGTGCCCACGGCGTAGCTGCCGGGGATGTTCACGCCGTTCTCGATCACCGCCAGCGAGGTTGCGTTGACGGTGGCGGAATCCACCGGGCTGCTGGTGTAGATGGTAATGGGAGCGGACAGGCTCACGCCGCTGGTGCCGTTAGCCGGACGTAGCTGAACAACCGTCGGCGCTGCGGTCGCCGGCTTGGCAATGGTGGTGAAGGTACTGGTGAACGGCGACGCCATGTGGTTGCCGTTAAGGTCCAGTACGCCCGTCCCAACCGACACCGTGATCGGCGAGTTGTAAGGCAAATTGGCGTACGACAAGGTGACGATGTTGCGATCCGCGGAATAGCCGATACTGGCTCCCAGGTTGGAGTAGCCGCTGTAAAGCTGGAAGTTGCTGCTGTTGATCGTGTTGTAGTTCAGCGCCTCGCTGAACACCAGGGTGACCACCGTGTTAGGACCGTTTCCGGTGGAGTCATTGAGCGGCGTGACGGCGAGTACCGTTGGCGCGGCGTTGGTCACAGTGGCGGTGGTGAACGAGTCATTGCTGCCGCACAGGCAGGTGAAGTTATTGCCGGACACGTCCTTCATCGCGGTGCTCCAGCCGGCGTATACCCAGAGCGTGGAGTTGGCGGGCAGCGGTCCGATCGGCGTAAAGGACAACTGGGTGGGCGAGACGACGGCAACCGTTCCAGCGATTGGGTAAGCAGAGTTGTCGGTCTGGAAGACCTGGAACGAGCTTTGCGTGACCGTCAGCGGGTCCACCGCCCGGTTCAGATTAATGATGACTGCGGAGTTGACCGGCACATTGGTCGCCTCAGGCGACGGCGAGGCCAGGGTGATGGTGCCGTTGCCGGTGAGTGCCGCGGTGGTCGTCGTGAAGGTGGAGGAGAAGGCAGCCACAGCATTGCCGTTGATGTCGGTAAAGGCGCTGGCCAAAACCTGTAGCGTGTAGGGGGTGCCGGCGTTCAGACTGCCGGCCGGCACAAAGCTCAGCGTGTAACCGTCGGAGGAGAGCTGCAGGCTGCCGGCGGTAGCCGGGACCAGACCAATGCTGCTGGCTTGCAGCGAAGTCGGGTCGATCGGGCTACTCATCTGCATCGCAATCACCGGATTGAGGGGCACGCCGGTGGCTCCAAGGGCAGGAGTCCAGTTGTTCACCACGGGCGCGCTGCTTATGGGCACACTCCCGGTGGTGAAGTACTGCCCCGTGCTGACCGGGCCGTTGCCCACCAGATCGTAGTAGCTGCCGCTGTTGAAGTAGTAGTTGGTGTTGGGATCGAGCTGGCCGGCCGCGCCGCTGCTGTTCACATAGCTGGCGTAGCTGAACGAGACGCTCATCAGGCTGGACGACCAGCTCGGGGTGAGCGCGATATTGCGGCCCGTCACCTGATTGGAGAGATACCAGCCAGAGGAGCGAAGCGGATCGACCGGCTCGCTGAAGCTAACCTGCAGCACCGGATTGGTTCCCGTGACGACATTGCTGGGGCTGGGCGAAATCGCAGTAATCGACGGCGCAGTCAGATCGATGCTCGCCCCGGTCTGGAATTGGCTGGTGATGCTGCTCGGCAGGTAAGTGCCGACCGCAGGAGTGGACGAGGATTGCTCGCTGACCGTTCCCACCACCCGAATGCCATCCCACTGCTGGTCGCTGCTGGTCATGGTGACCGTAAGGGTATTGGTGCCGGTTACGAACAAACCACTGGAGCCTCCGACGTTGACGGATTGCAGGGTGTAGATGCCGTTGCCGGTGGCGATCGGGGTTCCGTTCAAAGCCAGCGTGCCGTCGTCGTCGATACCCCAGTACAGGCTGAGCAAAGCGGAAGCCGGGTTGGTCAGGCTGAAGGTTGTGGTAAAGGTGTAGGGCGCTTCCGGTTGCGAAACGGTGTTGTGAACGCCGATCCACTGCGAGTTGCTGTCATCGGCCGCCCAGGAGCTATAGCGGTTGGCCGGGCTGAGGACCACCGGGTTGGCAGAGGGAACGGCGGGGCCGGCGACGGTCCAGTTGGTATCGGCCGCACCGTTGGCCAGCGGCACGCCCACGGCGGAATCGCCGGTGTGCAGGTAGGCAACCGGCGTGTACTGCTGCTGGGCAGCCGAGGCGTCGGTGACGCCGGTGGTCCCACCGCCAATGGTCAGGATGTAAGGCTCATTGGGCTGCAGGATCACATTGGGGCTGACCGTGACCACCGTATCCGACGAAGAGAAGCTGATGGAGGCTGGCACCGTGGTGCCGCCCTGCGTCAGGCTGATGTTGGCTAACGCACTCAGCTCCGACACCGGATGGTTGAACTGAACCTCCGGATGCACGTTGGTCCCCACCACCAGTGCGGGGGTGAGGTTCGGAGGCGTAACTCTCAACACCGACAGGTTCGCCGGCGGCGTGAGCGCGGTGGTGAAGTAATTCAGTATCGCCCAGCAACCCGAGGGATTCCCCGTCAGGTCGAAGACGTTGCAAACGCCGAAGTAGTACTGCCGTCCGGCCGCCAGCGGGGCCAACGGAGCGATGGTCACCTGACTGCCATCGGCAGAGTAAGTCATCAGCGCCGGCACCGAGTTATTGGGCTGGCCGGTGGAATACTGGTTGTCCCTCAGATCAATCGTGCTGTTGTACTGCAGGCTGCGCGTATCAATCGGCTCGTTAAAGGTAATGGTAAAGACGGAGTTGACCGGAACGTTGGTGTCGTTATTGCTTACCGAGGTGGAGACGACCTGCGGCGCGGTAAAGTTCGGCGCCGGGCCGGTCTGGAAGCTGCCCGAGAAGGGCGTAACTGACTTCCCAGCGGTATTGGTGACCGAGTCCGTCACCGAAACGAGGATCGTCGTCGAATTGGCGGGCAGCGGTTGCTGCGGCGTCAGCACGAGCTGGTTGGGTCCGTTGACATTGAAGCCCACATTCCCATTCGTACTGCTGTAGCTGAACGTGTAAGGAATCGCCGTACCATTCGCGGAGAGAGTAATCGTCGATGCATCCACCGTCGCCGTCTCAATCGCATCGTTGAAGGAGAGGCGGATTAAAGCGTTCACCCCGATTCCGGTGGCGCCGCTGGTAGGCTCAATGGCGGTGACGGATGGCGTGATGCTGTCACTCGCGATGCCGGTGCAGAAGTACGAATTGTAACTGGTACTGGAGCCGCCGAAGGATTGCCCGGTGGTGTTCGCCAGGCCGCTCGTCAGGTAAACGTAGTAGCACGTGCTCGCGGCCAGCGACGACGGCGTAAAGCGCAGCAACTGGTTTCCGTTCAACAAACTCACCGAGCCGCTGACGGCGCCGGATGAACTGTTATTCGCCAGCACGTAGAAGTTTGACGTGGTAGCCGTACTTGTGGCGATCGGCTGGTTGAAGCGCGCGTCGATGACGGTGTTCACAACCACGAGGCTGCTGCCGTTGCTGGGCGAAATGGCGCTCAACACCGGGGCGGTGTTGGCGGTTGCCGCTGCCACTGTGAAGCTCGCCGAATACGCAGTCAGTGTATTGCCATAGGTATCGGTAATGCCGCTGGTCAGGTAGACGGAGACCACCGCGCCCGGGGTGAACGTCCCGCCCGACGGAGTGAAGGTAATCACCTGGTTGTTGGCCGAGAGCGCGACGGAGCCTTCAAAGAGCACTCCGTTTTGCGCGACGTACATCGTACCCGGCGTGGTCGCCGTACCGACGGTCACCGATGCCGGATTCAGCGGCGCGGTGATGAAGAATGTCACCGGGTTGGTGGGGTTCACCGAGGTTGCGCCGGCGCCCGGACGGAAGCCGGTCACGCAGAGGCTGCAACCCACCACGGTCTGCTCCTCCGGACTGGAAGTGGACGGCCGTGCCAACGTCGTGAAGCTGGCCGTGACTTGGCTCGCAATTTGGTTGTTGGCCAGATCGGTGACGCCGGGCGTAATCACCACGGTATAGGTGGTTCCGTAGGACAGGGTGCTGTTGCTGAACGTGATGGCTGTCGTGTCATGCGATACAGACACACTCTTCGTAACCAGAGTGGTGCCGGTGTACAGGCCCACAGTGCCGTTTCCGAACGAATTCGGATTCATCGGCTTCGAGAAGATCACCGTGATCGGATTGTTGGGACCGATGCCGGTGGCGCCATTCGGCGGCGTGATCGAAACCACAACAGGCGGCGTGGTATCGACGGCGCTGGCGGTCGTGAAGCACTCGGTGTTTGTTTGGAACACATTGCCGGCGGTGTCATACAGCGACGAACTGTAGCTGGCATAGACGCAGATCTGGTGACCGCCTTCAAATGGCACAGACGGAGTAAAGGTAATGGTCTCGCCACCTGTGGATATGGCGTAGGTACCCGGCAGTGCGTAACCGCCTCCCACCGCGGTATTGTCAAAAACGAAGAACGTACCGTTGTTGACGCTGTCCGGATTCACCGGAGCCGACAGCGTCAGCACGACCGGAGAGGTGACCGCGACGGCCGGGGCGCCGCTGGCCGGAGATATGGAGATTGTCCCCTGAGTGACTAGTTGGGTAGAACCAACTCCGCTGCCAAAGCTCCACTGATACGGTGCCATGGTATTGCCATCGACATCCTTCAAACCGATGAGGGTAGCAGTATAGGAGGTATTGGCGGCCAGAATGACTCCGGCGAAGCGAACGGTTTGGTTGTCGCTGGCCAAGCTGCTGCCGCCGACAACTCCGTTCGGAGCGACGTTGGTAACCACAACATCGTCCAGATAGAAGTAGCCCGGATCGCTGATTGCCTGGAACTTGATCGTGTCCGAACCGGTTCCGGTCACGGTGAAGCTGTATTGCGTCCAGCCAAAAGCGGAGTTGAGCGTGGGGCCGAGATTGAGCAAGGTCGAACCATTCCACATCGCCTGGAACGATTTCACCGTGCCGTAGCTCTGGCTCTGGAGATAGAAGCTGAAGGTGTAGCTGACGCCAGGCGTATCCGCGATGGTTTGCGACAGCACGGCCGCGCCGTAGGAATTATCGTTACCGATCCGCATCGCGTAGTTGCCGGAATTTACCGGAGTGGTCACTACCACGTCCCATCCGTTGGCGAAATTGCTTGCAGTCCAACTATTGGTATTTCCGGTTTCGAAGCCGCAGTTCGCCACCAGATTGCCCGCCGCCGATCCGCAGCTGCCGACAACCGCCTGTGGCGGAGGATTGAGCGTCACCGTCGCGCCAGCCACGCTGGTGGAATCGATGGGCTTGTTCATCTGCACCTGAATCTGCGGATTCAGAGCTACGTTGGTTGCGCCGTTGGGTGGATTGGTCTGCGAGACCGTGGGCGGCGTCAAGTCGGCGGAGACCGTCGGAGGCGGATCGGTAATAAAGGCGGCCTGGCCGCTGAACCCGTTTCCGTCACGATCATGGCCGGAAACGTACCAGTTATAGCTGGTGCCGGAGTCAAGCAGGGTACCGACGGGCAGAGTGAGGACGACCGTCTGGTTATCGTTGGCGAATGAAACCTGGCCTCCCGGGACTGTCCAGTTAGTTGCCGCGTTGACGACGTAGTAGGTGCCCGGAGTGATGCTGAGCGGGTTGATCGGCTTGCTGGTGGTGAACGCAAACGTCGGATTCAGTCCGGTCGTCTCGCCGCAGCAGGGCGTCCAGGTCAGAATCGACGGACCGGTGGTATCGCTGCCGGCGCCCGTGGTGAACTGGAAGCCGCCAGGATTGGGATTGACCAACGGGGTGCCCGTCCAGTCGGTGATGCCGCTGGTGTAACCCACGGTGTACTGCGTATTCGCCGAGAACGCCGGCGACGGCGTAAAGGTGTATTGAGTGAAGCTGGAGTTGTAGCCGATCGTTCCGGCCACTGGATTCCCCGACTGCAACACGTAGAAGCTCGATGGGTTCACGCTGATCGGGTTAACCGCCTCATTGAAGCCCAGCGTTACCACGGCATTGGTTCCAACATTGGTGTCGTTGTTGCTGATGTTCGAGTAGGTGAACGATGGACCGCTGGTATCCGGGCCAAAGCCGGTGGTGAAGGTGTAGTAGGTGTACGCCAGGGACTGCGGCGAAGCGCCCTGGCTCTGGATCACCGGCGATGACCACGGAGACGTCCACCCATTCAACGAGCCGTCGATGCACAGGATATACGCATTGCTAACCTTGAGGTCCTGGGCGGGAGTGAAGGTGACGATGCGGCCGGAACCATCCGTGGTTACCGCGCCCGACACCATGGCGGCGGCGCTGGGATCGCAACTGTACCCTCCGATGGACTGATCGAAGAGAATTACGTTGCCAGTGGCAACGCCCGGAGGGGCCGGCGTCGAGGCGTTCTGGATCGGCTCGCTCAACTCGAAGGTGAACTTCGTGTTGGTCGGCACGTTGGTCGCGCTGGAGACGGGCGCCGTGACCACGATCGTCGGTGCAACCGGAGCAGCCGCCTCGATGGTAAAGCCGCCGGTGATCGTCATCGGGTTCGGATCGCCCCCGTTCCCTTTATCGCTGACCGAAACGTCATAGGCTTGGAGCGCGGCCCCGGCGGCGATGGTCAGCTTAGCCGTTATGGTCTGGCCGAGGACGTTGGTAATCGTTGCCGTGATATTCGGGGTAGAGCCGATGCTCACCGTGTCATTGGCAAGGACCGGATCGAAGTGGGTGTTGGTGCCGGTGATGGTAACGATCGGCGTGGTGCCCGGATTACCCACGTTGGGCGAGATGCTAACCGTTGCCGCGCCCGGCTGTACCGTGAACAGGCCGGTACCTACAGCTACCTCGCTGCCCGTGGTAACCGTAACGGTATAGGAGCCAGGTGCTGCGCCCTGAGCCACTGTGACCGGCACCGACAGCTGGGTGATGCCGTTGAATTGAACCGCTCCAGCCGTAATTCCGCTGCCGCTGAACGTAACGACGGAACTAGGGCTGAAATGGGTAAAGTTGCCGTTGATGATCACCGGGCCGCTCCAACCCTGCGGTTCCGCGGCGGGTAAGAGCGACGCCACTGCCGCGATGCCGCCGGCGACGGTGAACACACCTGTCCCTGATGCCGAGACATCGGTCGGATCCATGACCGTAATCGAGTGTGAACCCAGTGCAGCGGTGTTGCTCACGCTTACGTTGATCACCGCCTGCGTCGCGGTCGCGCCTGAATTCACCGAGACAAACGTGACATCGTTGGGCGAGAAGCTGGCCCCAGTGATCCCCGAATTGAAGTGCGTGTAAAGGCCGTTCACGGTCATCGGGACGGTAGCTCCCTGATTTACCGTGGCTGGGCTGACCGTGGTGACAATGGGCGCACCGACAAGCACCGTGAAGCCGCCCAGTAACGTCGCTACTTCGCCTCCCGTGGTAACGGTCACGTTATTGGCCTGCAACGGAGCGGTTTGGGCAATGTTGACCAAGACGGTGAGAACCGTATCGCTCGTCACCTGGGTGTTGGTAACAAGCACACCGTTCCCGAGATTGACAATGGGCGTACCCTGCGTGAAGTGCGTCTGGCTGCCGGTAATCGTAATGGGTCCAACGCCGTTCTGGTTCTGCTTCCCAGAATTTGGCGAAACCGAGAGGATCGCCGCCGGACCTTGCGTAACCTGGAAGGCATTCGTCAGGGAAACGGCTTCAGATCCCGTGGTGACGGAGACGTTGCGGTAGCCCAGCGTTGCCGTTCCCTGCACAGTAATTTTGGCCTGCAGCGAAGTTGCGCTCACAGCGTACACCGAGTTCACAGTGATGTCGCTTGAGCCGAAGCTGGCCGTGGTGCAGTTGGGCGAGCACCCGGCGGTAGTTGTGAAGTGCGTGAAGGCCCCAGTGATGGTAACGGTTTCGGTAAGACCCTGAGTGCCGCTGTTCAAGACGACAGAGAGCAGCTCCGCCTGGGTCTGGGTAACGGTAAAGACATTGACGCCGGTGGCAACTTCGCCGAGGGTGGTCGCGGTTACACTATACCTGTCCCGCGAGCGCCGAGGTGTTGACGGTGATATTCGCGGTGATCGAAGTCGGCGAGTTCACCGTGAAGCTGTTCACCAGCACGCCCGGGAAGTTGAGGATCGTGGTTCCGTGCACCCAGTGCGTGTTGGTGCCGTTGATCTGCACCGCGGGCAGGTTGACACCCTGGCCGCCGGTGTTGGGCGAAACGCTGTTAATCACCGCCGGTCCGGGGCTGATGTAGACGGCATTGTTGATGCCCAGTACCTGCGTGCCGGTGGTGACCGTCAGGTTGCGATAGCCGACAGGAGTGGTGGGCTGAATGTAGCCGTCAACGGTCAGCGAAGTGTCGGACTGGTGACGTTGACATTGGTCAGATCCACACTCCGGGCCGTAGCTGACCGTCGGCGGATTGGCGTTCAGCCAGTTGGTGCCTGGCTCAGGATGGTGAAGACCGCGCTGCCCTGCTGCGGCACCGAACCCGGGCCGGAGGAGAGCAGATAGGGCGTGCCCGCTGTCACCACGAAGGCGTTGTTCATGCGTGGCCACTTCGCCACCCGTCGTGGCGGTCGCGCAGGTGGGTCCCTCGGGAGCCAGCGCCGGAATGGCCAGCCAGACCGTGGCGTCGGTGGTGCTGTTCACGTGGTACTGGTGACCACGATGCCGTCGCCGAACTGGAAGATCGTCGACCCGCTCCAATGCGTGTTCTGGCCGGTGACATCCACGGTGATCTGGCCCTGCGGAGAGGTATTGGGCGTGACCGCCGAGATCAGGGCCAGGCTGGGCGTGACCGTGAAGCCCGCGCCGCCCACCGTCTGCGCTGATTGGCAGCGGGGCATCCGGAGTGGTCGACACCACGCTGCGTCCGCCCAGCTGAGCCAGTTGAGCGATGCTGATGCTCTGCGTGGCGATGGTCGGGCCGAGAATCGTCGGCGGACCGTTGACCGTGATGCCGGGACCGAAGTTGAATGTCGTGGTGCTGTCAAAGGCCGTGAACTGGCCGATGATGTTGACCGGTTGAGGTTCTGCGCGCCCTGCATCCCCGAGCCCGGATCGACGACGCTCAGCGTCGGCTGGGCGATGACCACGCTGAAGCCGCCGAAATCAACCTCGGTGGCCGTAAGCGGCGGTGCCGGTGCGTGGTGAGGGTTAGCGTGCTGAACGAGGCCGTCGCCGTCGGGCTGATGGTGACGTTGGCCATGAGCCGAGGTCGGGCTGGTCACCTGGAAGCAATTCACCGTGACGTCGGCGTTGAAGCCCGTCAGGGTCGTGCCCGATTGGCTGCAAGCCTCGCCCGGACCGGGATTCCACTCGGTGTTGGCGCCGGAGAAGTTGATGGTGAGCGTCTGGCCGGGGATGCCCGAGGACGGAGATTCATACCAGATATATGGAGTCGGCGGAGGCGGCGGCGCTGTCACCTGGAAGTTGCCGGTGAGGACCCTGCGTTCCGGTCTGCAACGTCGTCACCGTGTCGGTAGCCGTACCTGGGCGCAACCGGCAGGGACGCCGGGGCTGGTGCAGGTCGGGCCAATGTTGAGCACCGCCTCAATGTGCGACGCTGTTGTCCACGCTGTAGCTCTCAACCGTGATGCCGGGGCCGAAGCTGACCGTGCGTGGCCGCCTGGTCCACTGCGTGTAGGTTGCCGACGATGGTGACTGCGAGCCCGGTGGTTCCCGGCAGCGCGCTGTTGGGACGTCAGTAGCTGATGACGGGCATGCCGCCGGTCACCACAAACGCGCCGCTATCGGTCAGCGACTCGCCGTTGGTGACCATGTAAATGGAGCGCGCGCCCGGGATTGGCGGTCGGAGAGATGGTCATATCCACCGTGGCGCTGGTGGGGCTGTTGATCACCACGGAGTTGATGGTGATGTCGGAGCCGCCGCCGGCGATATAGAACTGGGTAAAGTTCTGCGCCCAGTGCGTAGCCGTCGCCGGTGATGTTGAAGACCATCTCCTGGCCTTCGTTGCCGGTGTTGGGCGAGACGCTGCTGATGATCGCCGGACCGGGAATGATGCTGAAGACGTTGGCGCTGACAATCTCGCTGCCGGTGCCGGTCGGAACTGCCCGGCGTGCAGCCGGTGTAAGTGACATCGATATAGTCGGCAACGGGAGGCTGGAAGCGCAGGGAACGCCCGGCGTCGTGACCGTCACCGTGCGCCCGCCCGGGTAGGAGAGCGGATCGATGGTGATGGTCGCATCCACCTCGGTGGCGCTGACGCAAGTCGACCGAATTGCACCGTGATGCCCGCGCCGAAGGTGGCCGTGCTCAATGCGCTGAAGTGCGAGTACTGGCCGATCAGCCGGACCATCAGCACGCGGTCGAGCGGTGGACTGGTGCAGCGGCGCGCCCTGCTCGGCCTGGTTGGGAATCGCCTCATTGAGCGTGGCTACGCCCGGCGTGACCGTGAACGAGTACTGCTGCGAGGCAACCTGGCCATAGGTCGAAACGGTGACCGTCTTGAAGCCAGGGAGTGGCGCGGTGGTAACCGCGACCGGCACGGTGAGGCTGGTGGGGCTGTTGACCGTGATCTCGCCAACCTGGAAGTTCGGAGTCGCTGAAGCTGACCTGCGTGACGCCCTGGATGAAGTTGGTGGCCGAGCCGGTGATCGTCACCGGCACGGTCGATCCCTGGATGGCCAGCAGCGGCGAGACATTGGTGATCTCTTCGCCGCCCTGCGTGACGCAGAAGTAGGTCGGCGCTACGATCGGCGGCGGTTGCTGCCACTACCTGCTCGCTCCCCGTGGTGACGGTAAGTACGTGGCCGCATGGAGTGCCGTAATCGACGTAAGCCCAGGGACTTACAGTGATGTTCAGCGCAGGTTCTCGGAGTCGATCACGGTGACCGAATTCACCGTGATGTCCTGGTTGAACGCAGCCGTGTGGAGTCGTAGGCGGCTCGCCCAGTTGGTGAAGCGGCCCAGCACCTGCAGAGTGAAGGTGTCGCCCTGCTGGCTCGCGCTGGGCGAGATAGCCAGCAGCGTCGGGGAATCCCTCTTCGATGTCGATGGCCTGCTGCAGGTGACGACTTCACCGTCGGTGATGGTGGTCAGCGGCAGCATAGCCAACCGGCGAGGTGGAGAGCACGGTGATCTGCACCTGTGGCCGTGGTCGGGCTGCTAACCGTGAGCTGATCGATATTGACGCCGGGGCCGAAGCTGACCGTGGTTTCGCCCTGCAGCCAGTGCGTGCCCACGCCGACGATATTCAGCGTCGCGGTCTGCAGTTGCGCCAACCACATAAGGCGTTCCGGTGCCGCCGGAGACACCGCAGTAATCCGCAATGAAGTCGCATTCGCATTGCAGGCGACAGCCGGCCCGACACTGTAGATCAAGCGCCGCGCTCGGGGTCACGCTGAAGCCGGTCCCGCTGACAATGCTCGCTCCGGTGATCATGATGACGCTGTTGCCGCCCACCGGAGCCGTCGGCTGACGGCGATGGTCGCCGTGGCCGTGTTCGGGCTGGTGATGGTCAGATTCGAGACAGTGACGCCCGCGCCAAGGATCGCTTCGGTCGTGCCCTGCACCCAGTTCGTCGAAGGATTGCACGAGCCGGTAATCGTCACGTCCACCGTCGCGCCCTGCGCGCGCTCGACTACGCATGGAACGGCTCGTCGAATGGGCCCGTTCCGGTCACGCACACGCTCACCAGGCTGGGCTGGGCCGGCGCATCGACCAGGAAGCCGCCCATAACCTGCTCCGCGCCGTCATTGACGTAAACTGTCTGCCATCCCGGCGGGGTCGGCGTCAACACGCCGCCGAGCATGTAGCTGGTGGTAATGTTGGCCGATCAGGTGGGTGTCGTCGGTCACGGTGACGTGATTCACGGTGATCTGCGGCCCGCCGAAGATCACCGTCGTCGGGTCCGGCCGATAGGAAGTGCGTGTTCAAGCCGGTGATCTCGACATCCAGCGTGATGCTCTGCGGCGCGTGAGAGGGCGAGATGTCTTGCAAGCCAACCGGAGTCTGGGTGACGTTGAAGTAGGTGGTGACGATCTCTCCGCCGGTGGTGAAGGTGACCAGACGCGGGCCGGTGGCGGTGGGCGTGCCGTTGGTGCTGCCGATGATGGTGACCGTGGCGGTGGCGCTGGTCGAGGCCGGTGACGGTGAAGTTCGTCAGCGTGACGCCTTCGCCGCTGATCACCGGCACCGTGTTCGTCTGCGAGAAGTGCGTGAACTGGCCGGTGAAGCTGACGCTGAAGCTGTTCACAGTTGCTGCCCGAGGGAAGCAGGCCGTTGGCGGGGCTCATCGTCAAGGTGGGCGTTGCCGCACAGACATTGATCGAGGCACTGACCACCTGGCCGCCAGTGGCCAGGTAGAACCCATAGGCTCCGGCCGGGGTGTTGGTGGGAACCGAGATCGCAAGCGACGCGCTGGTCGGGCTGTTGATCGTAATCTCATTCACGGCAGGAGCTGGATATCCTCCCGGATAGAAAGCGGCTACCGTTTGCGCCGTGGCCCAGATGGTGTTCAAGCCGGTAACGTTGAGCGTAACCTGACCGCCCTGCGGCACGCAGCTAGGCGAAACGCTGGTGATCGAAGCCGCCGAAGGAGTGACCGTGAAGGTGAACGGGAAAAGGGTCGCGTCGCCGGGAGGTCCGCTGATGAGATTTGCGGTAATCGGTCCTACGTTGGCGTCGCTGTGAATGGTGATTTTCGCATCCGCCTGGCTCGCGGAGAGTGGAGTGGTCGAGATCACCGTGATTTCGCCGGTGAATTCGGACGAGAGCGGGCCTACGTTGAATGCCGTAAAGGCATTTCCGGTAATAATAACGTCCAGAGTCGTCCCCTGGACGCCGGAACTCGGCACAACCGAGAGCAGCGCCGGCGTGGCTCCGGTAATGGTGAAGGCGTTGTTCAGGCTCATGATCTCGCCGCCCGTCGAAACCGTCACATTCTGCGGTCCGAGTGGCGCGCCGGCCGGAACCGCTACCTGGCAACGGCTATCGTTGGGCTGGTCACGTTGACGTCGCCGACGATGACGCCGCCAATCGACACCTGGGTGGCATTCTGCAGGAAGTGCGATCCAGTGGCCGTCAAAGTGACCTGGCCGCTCCAACCTTGCGCTTCCGTATTGGGGCTGACGCTGGCCAGCGTGGCGTTGTTGGGGCCGACCTGGAAGGCAGTGCTGCTCGACGTGGCGAACTCGCCGTTGGTCATCATTGTGATAGTGCGATAACCGATGGGCGTGGTGTTGCTGATCGAGATAGTGGCCTGCGCTTGGGTGCCGTTGGGGTTAATGATCAAAGAATTAGGATTGACGGTGATCCCGTCGCCGAAATTGGCATAGGTGACGCCCTGCACGAAGTGGGTTCCCGTGGCGGCGATGGCGACGGTCAGCGTCTGGCCCTGCGTGCCAAAGTTCGGCGTCACGCTGTTGATGACATGCGCATTGGTAGGATCGGCAATGATGAAGGCCGAGAGCAGCGAGGCGGTTTCCGTTTTTCCGCTACTCAGCAGACTCTTGACCGCGATATTGCAGGCGCCATAGACGTCGCCGCTCAGCGTCAGCGTGGCATTGAGCGTGTTGGGCGTAGGCGCAGTGACGCCACTGACCGCGATGTCGCAGGCAATCCCGGTATCGTTCGTTTCGACAAAGCTGATGGTCGAAGCGTTGGTGAAGTGCGTCCAGCCGTTGCCGGTGATCACCACGGGCACGACGGCGCCGGAAGCTCCTGCTCCGGGCGAAACCACCGAGACGGCTGCCGGCGGATTGGTGGCGGTCGCCGAACCGGCGAGAGAGGCCGTAAGCGGCGAACCGACGGCCGCCGTGTGGGTAATTGTCAGGGTGCCGGTGCGCAAGGTGGGAGTGGTCGAGCTGGGATTGAAAGTGACAAAAATCAAGCAGGTGGAGTCGGCCGCGATCGCGCCGTTGCTGCAATTGCTGATCGCCGCGTAATCCCCGCTTGGGCTCAGCGTGAACGTTTCCTGCTGGCTCTCATGATTGGTCAGCGTGATGACTTTGGCTGGGCTGGAAGTGCCGACCAACTGCGCGCTAAAGGTGAGCGAGGTGGGCGAAATGGTCAGCGGATTGGTCCCGGTGCCGGAGAGATTGACGACCTGCGGGCTGGTCGGCACACTGTCGTAAATCTGGACCTGGCCGTTGCGAACCCCACCGATGGTGGGATCGAATTCCACGCTGATGGTGCAGGTGGCTCCTCCGGCCAGTGGCGTGGGCGAAAGCGGGCAGGTCGTCGCCGACTGGATGAAGTCGCCGCTAAACTGGATGTTACTGATGAGCAGCGGCACAGCCGTGTCGCTGTTCTTAACGGTGATGTTCTTGTAGGCGCTGGTGGTGCCCACATTCGTCGAGAAGTTGGTTATCGCCCCCGGCGTGACGGTCACCGGAGCGTTGCCCGGACCGGAGAGAGTGACCTGTTGCGTGCCAGCGTCGTCGGTGACGCTCAAAATGGCCGTTCTGGTCCCCGAAACGGTCGGCGAAAAGGTCACCGACAGCGTGCACGTGGGAGGGGGTGGCGTTGTGTTTGCCGGAAGGGTCGAGCAGCTCGTCGTGACCGCGAAGTCGTTGGGATCGGCGCCCGTGATCGTAGCCGTGATATTGTTGAGCGAAACGTTCTGCTCGTTGGTCAACGTGACCGTCTTGGCCGGGCTGGTGTTTCCAATGTACTGAGCGGTGAAAGCCTCCGCGGTAGGCGTAAGAACAACGGGCCCGATCGCCGCGCCGGCGAGGCCAAAGGTCTGCGAGCCTCCCGGCGCATTGTCGTAGATAGTGATTGTTCCCGTTTGCGATCCCAGGGTCGTCGCATCGAGACTGACCGCGATTAAGCAACTGGAGGTGGCCGCCAGCGGGGTGGTCAGTGAGCAGGTCGTCCCGGCGACGTTCAGGGTGTATCCTCCGCTGAAGCCGGTGATCGAGCTGATCGTCAGCGGAACGGACTGAGAGTTTTTCAGCGTGATACTTTTGACCACCGGCTCATTGAGCACGACCGTGCCAAAGCCCAGCGTCGCGGCGCTCAACGTTACGGGTCCAATACCGCTGCCGGTCAGGCTGACGGTCTGCGTCCCTGACCCGACCCCGTCGGTGAGGGTGAGGTTGCTGGCCGGCGCCGCGCCCGGGGCCGTGGGCGTAAACGTCACGCCGATCGTGCAACTGGCCGCCGCCGCCACCGGGGTTCCCACCACGCATTGAGTGCCGGCAGTGGGTGCAACCACGGCATAAGGCGCTACGGCGCTGATCGCAGTGAAATTCAGTGCCACTTGCTGATAGTTCGTCACGGTGAGGTTTTTCACCGCGCTGGTCGTGTTCTCGACCACGCTGCCAAAGGCAAGCGGGCTGGGCGAGAACGTAAGGGCCGCAACTCCGTTACCGGTAAGCGTCGCAGTCTGCGGACTGTTGGGGGCGGTATCGATGACCGTGATCTTGCCGTCGGCAGCAGCTCCGAGAGCGGTCGGCTGAAAGACGATCCCGATGACGCAAGAGGCTCCCGCAGCCAGCGGCCCGCTGACCGCACCGCCCGGAATCGGGCAAGTTGTGGCAGCGGGATTGGGATTGAGCGCGAAGGCTCCGCCAAAGAGCACCGCTTCGATGGTCATTGATGACGACTCAGCGTTCTTCAGCGTCACCGTCTTTGCCGGGCTCGTTGTGTTAACGGCTACATCTCCAAAACCTAGGGTTGACGGGGTGAGCGTGACTGCAACCACTCCTGTTCCGCTAAGCGCCACCGACTGCGGGCTGTTGCTCGCACCGTCGGTGACCTTCAACGTGCCCGACTGCAGGCCCAGCGCGGCGGGGGTCAGCGTAACGCCGATGGTGCAGCTGGACTTCGCGGCCAGGGTGCCGCCCGGATAGACGCAGGTCGTCGACGGATCGACGGCATAGCCGGTGCCGGTCGTCGCAATTGACGAAATCGTGATGGGGGTCGACAGATTATTGGTGAGAGTGGCCTTCGCGATCGCACTGGTCTCTAAGATCACAACATTGCCGAAATTGGCCGGCGCCGAAAGCGTCGCCTGAGCGATTCCCGTCCCGCCAAGGGCCACGATCGTTGGGCTATTGCCGGCCGTGTCGGTGATCGTCAGGGTGCCTGACTGTGAGCCTGTTGCGGAGGGAGTCAAGGTGATTGCAATCACGCAGGAGGATTGCGCACCCAGCGAGCCGGGATTGGGGCAGGTCGTCGATGGATCCAGTGCGAATCCGCTGCCCGCTACCGCCAGTGAAGAGATATTGATGCTGGTCAGCTGATAGTTCCAGAACGTGGCCTTCACGATCGGGCTGGTCGTACTGACCGGCACGCTGCCGAATGCGTATGCGCCGACGGAAAGCGCGGTCGGAGCAACGCCCGTCCCGGACAGCGTCACCGTCTGCCCGCTGTTGCTGGCATTGGTATTGATGGTCAGTGTGCCGGCCGGCACCACTCCCAGAGCGGCTGGCGTCACGGTCACCAGGATGGTGCAATTGGAGTTGGCTGCCAGCGTGCCGGGATTCGCGCAGGTCCCTCCGGAAATCGCATAGGTGCTCGGCGACGCGGTGATCGAGGTGATCGACAGCGAAGTCAACTGCTCGTTAAAAAGAGTGATCGTCTTGGCCGCGCTGGCGGTGTTGACCACCACGTTGCCAAAGGCCACCGCCGTCGGCGAAAGCGCGGTCGGGGCGATTCCCGTCCCGGACAGCGTCACCGTCTGCCCGCTGTTGCTGGCATTGGTGTTGATGGTCAGTGTGCCGGCCGGCTGTGCGCCCAATGAGGCAGGCGTAAGGGTTAGGCCGATAGTACAACTCTTGCCCGCGGCCACCGTGGGGTTGAGGCACGTTGACGATGGAGCGACGGCATATGGGGTTCCCGCCGACACAACCAGCGAGTTGATAGTGAGGCTGACCGCCTGGTTGTTCGTGAGCGTAACCGTCTTGATCGCGCTCGTCTCATTAATCACCACGTTGCCAAAGGCCACCGACGTCGTCGAGAGCGTGGTCTGCGCGACTGCGAAGGCTGTAGCAAACAGGCAGAACATTGCCGTCAGCGAAACCATAACTGCATTGTGAAACTTCCGTGTACGATTCACTCCACAGTCGGACATCTTGCTACCCTCCATGCAGTCGACGCACTGCTACCACGGCTGGAAACCCGCCCTGTTGCACGAGCCAGAAATCTCGTTTTCAGCTCTGCATCGCGAATGTCACTTCTGATGTGCGGCCTTGCGGGCCAACTACATCCGCGATCGAAAAACAACATATGCGATACAACTAGGACCTGCCGCGCGACCAAGGTGATTGCTGGCCGTCAGTCGCTTTTCGAGTCAACACGCGAGAACTAATTCCGCGCCAACGTGCTGGACGGGGTAAGCGACATATTTTGTCGGGCCAAACAACGCCCAGGCGCCGAATCGCCGAAACGGTTATCAGTGGCGCCAGGACGAGCGGCTTGTTTTTAGTAAATGCTAGGTTGCGCGAGGACGGATACTGGCTCTGCTTAATGAGTAAAACCCATCCTTTTGAGTAACATTATCCTCGAACAACATTCCCCACAAAGTAACAAAAGAATCAGCCACTCGGGGTTGGATTGCAAGGAAAAAAATGCGACTCATATTTTTTATTAACGGGATCGTTCCGTTCTGGGACGAAACGCGACCATGTGAGACTTTGGTGGAGCCACGAAGCTGCGACCCGTTTTTGCGGCGGTGAACACACTCTGCCACGAGTTCTCTCACCACCTTGATTGTTCAGCGGTTCCGGTTTCCGGACTCGTGGCACACGCGAGGGTTTTTCGAGCGCACTGCCGAATCATCATGCATGTCAGCCAGGGTTTTCCGCAGGTGGTAACACATGAGTTTCGACCCAATTGGCAAAAAACTCGCATTAAGGTGACTGACATTCAGACATGGATGTCTAACAAAGGCTTAAAGGCCGGGTTCTTCTCGGATTCCGCGTCCGAGTTGCCAGCATATTTGAATCCGCATCACCCGTCATACTCGGCCAAACTTGCAGCCGCAGTCAGTGCCTGGAACGCCATTGCGGGTGACCCACAGCTCGTTGATGGGGCACTGTTCGCGCTGCAACTCGGTGGCCCACTGCACGTACTCCTTGGCCTTGCGCGAAGCGGCGCAGATGGTGTTCAGATCGCCATTCTTTTCAATCGAGAATCCGGTTACGGGCTTGCCGGTTTTAGCGATGCCCTGGACGACGTGGTCGGTCCAGATCGGTTCGATTCCGATGACCACCACGGCGGCGACGTTGGGATTGCTGCCGGTGCCGATCAAAGTGGCGAAGTGCAGATCAAGGTCGGCGCCGAACTGCGACCGGCCGTAGGGATGCGGGATCGCCATCGTCCCCTTGATGTTGTTGGCCACGGCTTTGAATTAAACGACATTCAGCGTATAGGGGTTGTGCTTCGGCGAACTGTCCCTGGGCAATCTCGCTGACGGATTGTTGCCCTGGGGGTGGATTGACTACCGGCCATTCTTGCGTTGCCTGAACGGTTTCGGATTGGGCTCATGGAGGCTGAAACGATTCGAGGAAGCCGAGCGCATTTTTGATCGGCTGCTCTGGCTCAACCCAGCGGACAATCAGGGTGTCCGGTTCAATATCGCCGAAGTGCAGGAGCGAAGAGCCTGGAAAGATGATGGTCCAAAATCGAGGGTCTAGTTGGGGTCCATTAAAACTTCCCTTCGCTTACTTAGCGGTTCCAAGACTGCCTCTCGCTACCGTCTAAGTTCTTTAGATTCAGTAACTCGATGGGTTCGAATCCCACCACCCACCCCAAAGCCTCTCTGATTCTGCGAGACTTACCTCTTTCCAGCTCCAATTTTAGCTGCCAAAACACCTGCATTTGGACCCAACTTGAACCGAACTTTGGACGAAGGGCTGCCGGAGTCTACCACACGAAGCCGGGAACGTCTCTTCTCCAAGATGGCGTCCCCAATTACCGCATTGAGAAACGCGGGGACAGCGTCGAAGCTAGGTGTTGCCAGCGGCGCGAACCTCCAGCGCCAGCCGTGACTTCCCTCAAACACCCCTGTTCGTCAGCCAGCGGCCGGTTGCAGTGAGTTTGTTGCACGACACGGACAAGCAGGGCAAATGGGTGTAAGCTTTCAGTCATTCCTAAAGTCAAAAAATGAGGTTCCGCGTAACCACTCGAAGCGTGCGATTGCCGGAGCCGCAGGTGATAGCTCCATCCGGGCGTGCAGACCGGATGGCAAGCAGGAAGTCAGGCGAGAACAAGTTATAAAATTCAACTCAAACACGCATTTCACACGGAAAGTCAGCGATGAAAGCGATCAAGAACGAGAACTATTTTCAGCCGATGTGCGTGCTGGCTGGTTCGTTCGCTCCTCTGGCGTATACAAGCGTCGCGGGCAGGCCTTGGCGGCCAATGGTTTCGCTTCAGATCATTACCGTCCAGGTCACCATCAGCTTGTCCTGGTTGTTCCGGCCCCGCTGTTTTAGACCCGATGAAGGGAGAAAGCAATGGCTGATCAGATTGCCAAAGCGGAAACTCTTACCTTCGCGCGAGGGTTGGGAGGCAGGGCCCGGGTGGCTCTGCGCCAGGCGTGCGCGCTGCTGACGGTTGTGTTGGCCGCGGGACTGTCTGTGCCCGTTGCTGCCCAGCGGATCCGGCAGCATCGCCGTAGATGCGAGTGACAATGTTTACTTTGCCTCGCCGACCAACTGCCAGATGTCGCAATACAATCCCGTATCTACGCTGACAACGCTGGTGGCTGGCAGTAGCGGACTTTGCAGTCCCAGCGGAGATAAAGGAATCGCCATCCAGGCCGGTCTTAACGCCCCCACTGGCGTGGTCGTCGATGGAATCGGCAATCTCTTCATCCTTGAGACCGATGGCGTTCGCTTCGTCAACGCCACCCAGACCAGCTTTGCCTTTGGCTCGGTCAACATTGGCAATGCCAGTACGGTGCAGGCGGCATTGCTGAGCAACGACGACATCCTTAACTTGGCGGTTTCTCCGCCTGCCCCTTTTTCCGCCTCGGTGCCACTGCAAGGTCCGGCAGCGGCACTGACCCCCGGCATTATTAGCAATTACGTGGGAGGCAGCGGCGGCACTTGCGCCGGAGTCACCGGCGAAGACGGACTCCCGGCAGCCGATGCCTACATCGGATATTTGAACGGCATGGCCATGGACTCGGCAGGCAACATGTATCTGTCCGACCTCATGAACTCCGTCATCTGGAACGTTGACCCTAGCGGTTACATACATCTATTTGCCGGTACCCCCGGCACCTGGGGATGTGGAGGCTATCGACAGGCGCTCGGCGGCGACGGCGGCCCGGCATTGTCGGCGAGTTTCGGCGGCGTGACCGGCATCGCCTTCGATGCGGCCAATAATATGTACCTGGTGGACAATACGGCATGTGGCGTGCGCCGCATCGACGCGGCAACCCAGACCATCGCCACCATCGTCGGCCAGAGCAGCGCCTGGGGCTGGAATACAGGCGACTACGGCGAAGGCAACTCAGGCAGTTGGCACATATCCGATTACGTTCTTGACGGAGAGCCTGACCGCGGCCAACTACAGCTTCAGGTATGTTGGCGGGCTGCTGGAGGTCTACAACGCCACACTACTTACACCGCTATTGCTGGGGGTGTCCCCGGGGAGCGCGATCGCGGGCGGCGCGGAATTCACTCTCACGGTAAACGGCGCGAACTTTGCTTCGAGCCTCGGCGGTGCTGTGGAATGGCGCTGTGCGGGCTACGACCTATGTCAGCAGCACGCAGTTGACGGCGGCTATCAGCGCTGCGGATATCGCCAACGAAGCGACCAGCTTGGTGACGGTTGCAAATCTTTCTCCCAATCCCGGTACATCGGCAGCGGCGTCCTTCGCGGTGATTTCGGCCACTCCGGTGGCCACGGTTAGCGGCAGCGCTATTTCGGATGCGGCCAGACTTTTCCCGACAGAACCGCGCGCATCGCCTCGACGAGAAGTTCGGGCGAGTTGTGCTTGGCGTTCATGGCCGAAAGATAGCCTCCAGCCGAAAGATAGGCTGTTTGTTTTCCTCTGAGTTGTCCATCATAATAGGAGAGGTCGGCGACGCCTGGGCTCGGATAAGTCGAGGCACTGCCCGCACGGAGGTCCGTCATGTTTGAAGGCCTTATGCAGCCCATGCACCTGCTGGTCATATTTTGCATAGCTTTGCTCGTTTTTGGTCCCGGTAAGCTGAAGGACCTCGGTAAAGGCTTGGGAGAAGGAATTCGCGGCTTCAAGGAGGCCATCAAGGAAGAGCCCAAGCCGCCAAGCGCTTCTGACAAAGACACCAAGTAGACGGCCGGTCTGGACCGAAAAAATCCCCGGTTTGCTCTTGAATCGTGAATCAATCGTAAGAGTTTGTAAGGATGAGGATTGAAAGCCAGGTGTGTAAGCAGAGCTGCCGGATTCATAAGATCGGCATCACCGCACTTCCAATGCGGATGACCCCTGCCATTCTTGCGATGAGTTGGTTGCTGGCGCTGGGCGTCGCGAGCTGTTCGCGGGGAAACTCGGAAACGGCGAAGACGCAGGTGATCACATCTCCTGACCCGAATGTCATCGAGATGAATGCCCCGGAACGCTTTCGTGTCGCCGAAGTCAGTTCTCGGCAGGTCTTCGATGAGCTGCATGTGAACGGGGTAGTCGCCCCAGACGTCAACCGGACGGTTCCGGTGCTTTCGCTCTCCGGGGGGCGTGCGGTTGATATCCGCGTTCGCCTGGGCGACGACGTTCAGAAAGGGCAGGTGCTGGTCCGCATCAGCAGCCCGGACCTCGCTTCGGCTTTTTCCGATCTGCAGAAATTCCGAGCCGACGAGATTCTTGCCCGCAAACAGCTTGACCGCTCTCAACTCTTGTACGACAAAGGCGCCATTGCGCAAAAGGATCTTGAACTTGCGCACGATGCCGAAGAGAAGGCCAAAGTCGACTTGGCCACCGCCGATCAACGTCTGCGAATTCTTGGGGCACGACCCGGGGCACCCGTCTCCGGTTCTCAACGTTCGCGCTCCTATCTCAGGAACCATTGTCGAGCAGAACGTGACCGGCGGCACCGGCGTGCGCTCCATGGACAATTCGCCGAACCTGTTCACCGATTGCGGATCTCTCGCGGGTGTGGGTCTTGTGTGATGTCTATGAAGACGCGCTGATGCGGGTTCACGTGGGGGACACCGCCGAGATTCGCGCGAACGCCATACCGGATCGCACCTTCAAGGGCAAAGTCAGCAACATCAGCCGCGTACTCGATCCGGCCACCCGCTCGGCCAAGGTCCGCATTGAGATCGACAATCCCGGACGAGTCCTTCGTTCCGGAATGTTCGTCACGGCTTCGTTCAAGTCGACAAGGCGCAGGAGCGGATGGTAATTCCGGTGTCAGCCACCATACGGATGCACGACAAGGACTGGGTATTCGTTCCCCTTGGCCAGAAGCAGTTTCGCCGGCAGGAGGTCCAGCTTGGCCCGGTGCTCTCCGACGGTGTTCAGCAGGTGATGGCCGGACTTGATCTCCAATCCAAGGTGGTCATCAACGCGCTTCAGTTCTCGAGCGCTTCGGAGTCGCAATAAGCGATGATCAACCGGATTGTCGACTTTGCGCTCCGGAGCAAGATGCTTGTCCTTAGCATCGGGATCCTGCTGCTGATCTGGGGCATCATCTCGTTTCATCGGCTGCCGGTGGAGGCCTACCCGGATGTCGCGGACAAGTATGCCCAGGTCATTACGCAATGGCCGGGCCGCGCCGCGGAAGAGGTCGAGCAGCAGGTCACGATCCCGATCGAAACTCAGATGAACGGCGTCGGCCACCTGGCGCATCTGCGCTCGCTGTCGCTGGCCGGACTGTCGTTCATCACCCTCATCTTCGATGACGACAGCGACAACCTGCAGAACCGCCAGCAGGTGCTGGAAAAGTTGACGCTGGTGAATCTGCCGCCCGGGTTCAATCCGCAGATCGGCCCCGACTTCAGCCCGGCCGGCCAGATCTATTGGTACACGCTGGTCAGCAGCAACCCGCAGTTACACCGTCATGGACTTGAAGGCGCTGCAGGACTGGGTGGTCTTCAAGTACTTAATGTCGGTACCCAATGTGGCCGCGGTTTCCATCTTTGGCGGCGAGACCCGCGAGTACCAGGTACAGGTTGATCCCGACAAGCTGGTCGCCTACGGCTTGGGCATGGCCAGGTGGAGCAGGCGCTGGCGGCCAACAACGTCAATGCCGGCGGCAGCTTCATCGAAAAGGGCCAGCAGGCCTACAACATTCGCGTCGTCGGGCTGATGCAGAACACCGACGACATTGGCGCGACCGTGCTCAAGGCACAGAACGGAACCCCGGTGCGGGTGCGCGACGTCGCCGACGGTGACGCAAGGGCCGAAGATTCGCCTGGGGCGCATCGGCAAGGCCGATCCACCGCGAGGACGGCCGGGTGGTCGATGACGACGATGCGGTTGAAGGCATTGTGCAGATGCGCAAGGGCGCCGAAGCGGAAGCCACGCTGGCGCGACATTCATGCGAAGGTCAAAGACCTCAACGACCACATCTTGCCGCCCGGGCGTGAAGATCGTTCCCCACCTCGATCGCGACGATCTGGTGCATTACACCACGCACACCGTGCTTCGCAATCTGAGCGAAGGCATTTTCTGGTGGTCCTGATCCTGTTCCTCTTTCTGGGAAACGTCCGTTCCGCCCTGATTGTGGCCCTGACCATTCCGTTCTCGCTGTTCTTTGCCTCGATTCTGCTGGACCTGCGCCACATACCCGCGAATCTGCTCTCGCTGGGGGCGCTCGATTTCGGCATGATCGTCGATGGCTGCGTGGTCATGGTGGAGAACATCCTGCGCCGCCTCGCCGAACCCGACGCCCGGGAGCACAACATCGGCTGGACCATCCAGTTGGCCGCCCATGAAGTGCAGCGGCCGGTGTTCTATGCGCGTCGCCATCGTTATTGTTTCCTACGTGCCGATTCTCACGCTTGCAGCGGGTTGAAGGACGCCTGTTCATGCCCATGGCCTGGACCGTGGTCTTTGCGCTGCTGGGTTCGCTCGTCTTCTCGATGCTGCTCGCGCCCGTGCTGGCCAGTTATCTTGTTCCGTCGCGGCACGCATGAATGGCGAAATCCGGTGCTGGCGTGGACACACGGCTCATTATCGCCGGGCGCTGGAATGGTGCCTCGCGCACCGCCGCGTGACCCTTGGCGCTGGCCGGCCGCCGCCGGGGTGCTGACCCTCTTTCTTGCCTTTGGCGGAGTGATCGGTTCAGAGTTTCTGCCGCATCTCGATGAAGGCGCCATCTGGGCGCGCGGCACGCTCGACCCCAGCACAGGCCCGACAGAAGGCTACGCGGATCATGGACCAGGCAAGATTGGTCTTCGCCAGCTTCCCGGAAGTGACCCAGGTCGTATCGCAGGTTGGCCGTCCGGATGACGGCACCGACGCCACCGGCTTCTTCAACACCGAGTACTTCGTCGACCTTAAACCGCAGAGCCGATGGCGCCCGCAGTTCCACGAAAACAAGGAAGAGCTGATCGCCGCCATGGACCAGGAGGTGGAAAAGATTCCCGGCGCGATCTGGGGCTTTTCGCAGCCGATTGCCGACAACATGGAAGAGGCCGTAAGCGGCGTGAAAGGTGAACTGGCGGTAAAGATCTTTGGCACCGATCTCAAGGAACTCGAAACCAAGGCGAACGAAATCGCCGATGTGATGAGGAAAGTTCCCGGCATCACCGACCTGGGCGTCTTTCGTGTTCTCGGCCAGCCCAATGTCAACCTCATCGTCAACCGCCAGAAGACCGATCGTTTCGGAATCAATGTTGCCGACGTGCAGGATGCGATTCAGACCGCCGCCGGCGGCAACTCCAGTCAGCCAGATTCTGAAGGACGAAGAACGCTTCGACCTGGTCGTGCGCTACCAGGAGCCGTTCCGCCGAAGCATCGACGATATCGCGAATATCCGCATCCTTGCCCCGTCCGGCGAACGGGTTGCGCTCGGCCAGCTATGCGATATCAAGGTGGAAGACGGCGCGTCGATGATCTATCGCGAGGCCAACTCGCGCTACATCGCCATCAAGTACAGCGTACGCGGCCGCGACCTCGGCAGCACCGTGCAGGAGGCGATGAACAAAGTGAATGACGCAGGTCAAGTTGCCCGCCGGGTACTACCTGGATTGGGCCGGGGAGTACGCGAGCCAGAAGCGCGCCAATCGCCGGCTTGCCATCATCATTCCATTGACGGTATTGCTGATCTTCATGATCCTGTACACGATGTTCAGCTCTTTTAAGTGGTCGCTGCTGATCTTGATCAACGTCAGTCTCGCGCCGCTCGGCGGGCTGCTCGCGCTGTTGTTGACCGGAACCCATTTCAGCGTCTCGTCCGGGATCGGGTTTCTGGCTCTGTTCGGCGTCTCCGTGCAGACCGGCGTGATCATGCTGGAGTACATCAACCAGATCCGCGCTCGCGGCGTGACCGTGCTGCAAGCGGCGATCACCGGAGCCACCCTCAGGCTCCGCCCGATCCTGATGACCATGCTGGTGGCGACCTTCGGGCTGCTGCCGGCGGCGATGTCGCACGACATCGGCTCCGACTCACAGCGCCCGTTCGCTATCGTCATCGTCGGCGGTTTGCTCGTAGCCTTGGTCATTGGGGTGTTCCTGCTGCCAACTCTCTACGTTTCGATGGCCCGCGAGGGCGACGTCCTGCCCGCACCGGAAGGAGAAACAGAATTTTGAGGAGCGCAAAGGTTGCTGAAGCCAGTCCGCGCTGGATTCGATTTTATCGGTGGGTGAGAGCATGCTTGGCGACGGTGATTTGTCTCTCAGGCTTGGCCGCGGCGCAGACCACCAGAATCACGCTGGAGCAAGCCCTGCAGTTGGCGCTCGACAACAATCCGGCAATCAAGGCCGCTCGCACCCAGATCGATCAGAACAAAGCGCAGGAAGTTACCGCCGGGCTGCGTCCCAACCCGTTGCTTTCCTGGGACGCACAGTTCGTTCCGTTCTTTAACCCAAGCCTGTTTTCGACCAATACGCTGGACACGTTGCAGCAGTTCGACATTGGGGCAGGCTATCTGATCGAGCGCGGAGGCAAGCGGCTGAGAAGACTGGATGCGGCTCGCGATCAGACGAGCGTTACCCGAGCGCAGATCGCGGACATGGAGCGCACGCTGAGGTTCAACGTCGCCCAGCAGTTCGTCAGCGCCTTGCTCGCCGAGTCCAACCTGGCCTTTGCCCTAGAAGACCTCAAGAGCTTTCGGCAGACGGTCAAAATCAACGACGAACGCTTCCAGGCCGGCGATATCAGCAAGGGCGACTTTCTCAAGATCAAAGTGCAGCTATTGCAGTTTCAAACCGACGTCAACTCCGCCAGGCTGGCCAAGGTCCAGGCGTTGACTGCGCTGCGGCAAGCGACCGGGTACGATGCGGTTGCTCGCGATTACGACGTTGATGGCGACCTCATATACGCGCCGGTGAAAGAAAATCTTGACGACTTGCAGGCGCTCGCCTTGCGGGAGCGTCCGGATGCGCGCGCGGCACAACTTGGCGTGACCGCCGCGCACAGCCAAGTGGCCCTGGCGCAAGCCAACGGCAAACAGGATCTGAATGTTTCTTTTGACTACTCTCATGTCTCCTCGGCCAGCACCGGCTCCATGTTCTTCAATATTCCTCTCGCCATCTTCAACCGCAATCAAGGAGAGATTGCCCGCACCAGGTTTGCGCAAACCCAAGCGGAGTTCACTTTGAAGGCCACCAATGAGACCGTCATTACCGACGTAAAGAACGCGTGCGAGGGCGTCAAGAGCAGTGAAGAAATCGTCAATCTCTATGATTCCGGCTATCTCAAGGAGTCCCAGGAGTCGCGCGATATCGCCGAATTTGCCTACCGCCAGGGCGCGGTCGCGCTGCTGGACTTCCTCGACGCCGAACGCACTTATCGCGCCACCCAGCTCGCCTACCGTCAGGCGCTCGCCAACTACATGCTCGCCGTCGAACAATTGCGGCAGGCAACCGGAGTCAGACAGCTACCCTGACCTTTGCTTGGGTACGCCATCGGCGAGCGGATTGTCTTTGTGCTCGCCGTTGGTGTCGTGTCGCCTGGTAATTGGTGATTATTGAGTATTGAATAATATACTGACATTTCTGAAAGATTGTGCTATCCTGCCGTGCATGGGCAATCCAGCGGGAGTTCGCAGAGATTTTGACGCACTGGAGCAGCGGCGGATGGAAGCGGCGCGGCTGCTGAAGCAGGGATATAGCCAGTCCGAGGTGGCGCGGCGTGTAAAGGTACATCGGCAATCGGTGGGTCAGTGGGCTCGACAACTCCAGGAAGGTGGACGGCGGGCGCTTAAAAAGGCAGGACGAGCGGGTCGCAAACCGCGCCTACGTCCCGAAGACCTGCGGCGAATCGAGCGTGGTCTGAAGCGTGGCCCACAAGCACTCGGATATGAAACCAGCCTATGGACGTCGGCGCGAGTGACCCACCTGATCGAACGCGAATGCGGGGTGAAGTACCACCCCTCGCAGGCATGGCGTATTCTGCGGCAACTGGGTTGGAGTTGCCAGCGACCGACGGGACGCGCCTTGGAACGGGACGAAGCCAAGATTCAGCAGTGGAAGCGGGATCGCTGGCCGGAGTTAAAAAAAGGCCAAAAATGAGGGCCGCACCGTCGTCTTCATCGACGAAAGCGGATTGAGCGAGCGCCCGCACCGCTGCCGTACGTGGGCTCCACGGGGCCAGACGCCCGTCCTGCAGTACCACTTCAATTGGAAGACCTTGTCAGCCATGGCAGGGGTAACGTGGTGGAACTTCTACTTCCGACTGTTTCCGGGCAGCATCCGCAGTCCGCAGGTGGTCGAGTTTCTCTCTCATCTGCTGCGGCACGTTCCCGGCAAGTTGTTAATCATCTGGGATGGGTTGAAAAGCCATCGCGGTCGTCTGGTCTGGGACTTCGTGCGCGAGCAGCGAGGGCGGATCTGGTTGGAATTCCTGCCCGCCTATGCTCCGGAACTGAATCCGGTCGAGTATCTGTGGTCGCACTGGAAGCAGCACGAGCTACCGAATTTCTGCCCCAAGAGCTTCGGCAAACTGAGTCACTATGCCCGGAAGGCACTGCGGCGGATGCGCCGACGCCCTACTTTGGTTATGGCCTTCTGGGAGCAGGCAGAGCTATTCCCGTTGTAAGTATATTATGCAATGCTCAATAGTCCGATTATTCCGCCGCGTTGTGCTGAGAGCTACGGCTCACTAATTCTGCAATCTTCCGCAATACCTCTTGGGGGGTATCCGTCTTACAAATGAACAGATCGGCATGTTCCATGCCCTCGGGTGCATCCACCATGCCGGACATGATTACGATTGGGATCTGGGGCTTTAGCTTTTTCATGGTGGCGGCCAAAGCTGTACCGGTGGCTCCTTGCAGGAGGTGATCGCTCACCACCAGGTCCACCGAAGAGGAAGAGAATAGCTCCATCGCAGTGGCGGAGTCGCTGGCGGCCAGGACGGAGTAGCCCGCACTTTCCAGCAGCAGTTTTCGCACTTCAAGAGCCAATTTATTGTCATCAACGCAGAGCAGCGTTGCCTGATCCGTGGCGGTCATGCCCGGCGCACACTCTTTGGAATCATCTAAGGTGAACCCCCTGTTATACTCAAGACACTCTGCGCTTTTTCGTTCTCATGTTCTGTGACGTAGATCACTAAGGTTCCGGTTGGACGAGCAATGGAGAGATGCTATTTTCCGCTCCCGCAGCCAGAAGCCCGCGCGGTCCCGAACCTCGACGGATGGCTTCAGGAGGCACCTCGGCGATCTGCTGAATCTCGCCGACGTGCCCTTCCTTCGCGACCGGATCAATGAGTGCCCACCGGGGTTGACGCTGCTGGAGACGAATCCGTACCTTCGATGGCGCGGAGTTTCCGCTCCACCCCGGCCGGCGTACTGGTCACCAGGCTTACGACCAGGAATACCACCAGGTTAACGACCAAGGCGACAAACCCGGCGTTGAGGTGAAGCGAGCCCACGGTCAGAGGATCGAGTTTGCTCAGGATCAGATAGAAGACCAAGAACTCGCCCACGATGAGGCCGCAGAAGGATGCGATTTTGGTGCTCGATTTCCAGAACAGGCCAAAGACGATCATGGGGAAGAACTGGGTCACGCCGGAGTATCCGGTGAGCAGCAGGTTGACGAGCATGTTGGGCAGAAAGATGGCCAACCCCAGTGCGGCCATGGTCAAAACGAGAACGACGAACCTGGCGAGCTTGCGCTGGGATTGCGGAGCGATTTCGCGGCCTGCCGCCCGGCAAACGACATTGCGGGTAAAGAGCATGGATGTGGTCAGGATGAGGTCGGCGGCCGGTATCATGCAGGCCAACGCGCCGGCGCCGCCCACCAGACCGAGGGCCCAGCCGGGAAGCACTTGACGGACGAGAGCCATGAAGGCCATGTCGGGCGTCTTGAGGGCGGGAACAATGACCAGCAAAGCGGTGAAGCCGACCAGCATCGGGAACAGCATGCAAATCTGATACCAGGGCAGGTACACGGCATTATGCCGAAGCACATCGGGATTCTTAGCGCTGAAACTATTCCCCGTGAGGTGAGGCCACATGTAAAAGCCCAAGCTGGTCAGCACCAGGGTAGACATCATCCAGCTTGCATCGAGAGTCTTGGTACCTCCCGGCGCGATCAAGAATCCAGGTTTGGCGGCGTCCAGCGCCTCAAACATGCCACCTACGCTGCCGAAGAAGTGGATCGGCAGATAGATGCCGAAAAAAGCCACCGCAACAATCATAACGATATCTTTTATGACCGCGGTGGCAGCAACTCCTTTGAGCCCGCTCAAGAAAACGAAGGCGGCAACCATGGTGAACGCCATGAGCATGGCCGGCACCCTGGTGATAAGCCCGTAGGAGCAGGTTTCGATGATCAATCCCAAGCCGGTGAGCTGAAGCTGCAAATATGGCAGGAGGAAGATAATACCGATACAGGCGGTGAGAATTCCCAGCGAACGGCTGGCATAGATATGTTCCACCAAATCCGGCTGGGTCATCAATCCGTGGCGACGGCCGATGGGAGACATCTTTGGCAGCACGTAGTAGCCAACCACGTAGGCCAGGGAACAATATCCCAGGATATAAAAAGTCGGACCGCCCCGAGCATAAGCCCAACCGCTGCCACCAAGAAAGGCGAAGGCTGTATAGATCTCGCCCGCCAGAATGAACCAGTTCAGCCAGCGGCCAAAGCTGCGTCCGCCTACCGCCCATTCTTCCAGCGTCATCTTTTGCTTGATACCGGGGATCATGCCAACAATGGTGGCGCCGAGCACAAAGAGCAGGATTACCCCGATGGCAACTACCTGGTTTGTCATTTCTCTCACCTACCTTTCGCTAGCGAGCGTCTCCATCATGTTTGTTGTCGATTTTGTAGAGTCCCCAGATACAGATAAAGCATACGGGGATGCCCATAACCAGCCAAAAGGCCAGGAAGGGAAGGCCGCAAACGAACGGCCTGACCCGATTGACGATGGGTATCACGCCTATGATCCATACGAATGGAAACAGGCTTAACACGACTTTTATTGGGTTCATCATTGCACCTTGTGATTTCTTTCTTGCGTTCGAGAAACACACTTGCCAACGACTATATCTGGATAATTGAGATGGCATCCGGTTCAACTGGATTTAAGCAGCCGGTCGCGCATCTGTCCAATCCATTATCTGGATAAGAACTATAAACTGCTTGACTACGCCAAGGTCAGAACTTGTGGCAAAAACCCATTTCAGAAAAATCCATGCGCCATTGCTCGACTCGGCTTAAAATCGCGAAGCTTTCAAGCTGCTCCGCCGAGCTCGGAGCCGGGTTGCACGCTGCCGGTTCCCGCGGGCCATAATATGCCGAGTTCAGTGAAGTTACCGCAAAACTGCTTGCCCTTCAAGCTGAAATACTTCCTTCGGCAACTCCATGATCTTCAAATAGCCCGCCGCATAGCCTGCGATACTCTTTTCCATGTAGTCAGTCCGGAGTTTTTCAAACGGGGTGTGGATCAGCTGCTCCTGCCCAGCCCCGTAGCCAATCGCCGGCTTGCGGTCTTCGGCGGCTACCTTTGATAAATCAGTGCCGAAATACCAGTAGCGATAACCCACCTCTTGACCGACTGCTTCCAGGCCCTCAGCCATAGCCCGGACGAACGGATGCTGCTTTGGGGTCTTCCAGGCATTCTTCCGGTTGGCGATCTTTACCGATTTACCGGTATAGAATTTCTGCACGACCTCGGCGATTTTCACTTCAGCTTTGAATTCCGGATCTTGTCCGGCAAGGCCGTCGATGATGTCCTGCAACTGCCGAATACAGCTTTCAGGCGTCTCGCCCGGAACAAAGCGGCGATCAAAGTTCATGTCGCAGCGCTCGGGAACGATGCACAGCTCTCCTGGGCTCGCTTTAATAATGGTCATTGCGATACTTGACTTTCCGAGGTCCGGATCGGCGGCAAAGCGGCCAGGCAGTTCATTGGCGACCTTATCAATAAACTTGTTCGCCTTATAAACCGCATTGATTCCCAACCACGGCGCGCTCCCATGGCAGATTTTGCCGTGTACGCTGACCACCGGTTCGACCCGGCCACGATGCCCGAGCGCGATATCCAGGGAGGATGGTTCACAGGACACGGCGGCATCGTAGTCCAAATGCAACTTCTTGAAAGTGTCGTCGATCAACTGAATGGTTCCGACCTGATCGCCCGGCTCTTCGAGGCAAACCGCGGTGACGATGTACTTGCCTTTCAGCGCCAGACCTTCATGGCGCAATTGCAGGAGCAGCTTCCCGGCGTAAACAACGCAAGCCAAAGCGCCCTTCAGGTCCGCCACGCCCCTCCCATGAATGACCTCGGCCCGTTCTTTCTGAGTGGCATCGCGGTTATCGATCTCCACCCGATCGACCTCGGCGCCATAGGGGTCGTATCCGCCCCACAGCGACGACTCACCCGGGGGCACATGATCCATGTGGCCGTTATAAACAATCGCCGGGCCGGGCTGGTTGTCGATAATGCCAACCACATTTCCCCAGTCGTCACGAAAAACCTGGTCGTAGCCGATACTCTTCATTTCCGCGAGCAAAAGATCGGCAACGCCCTTTTCGCTTCCCCCCAGGGACGGACAACGCACGAGACGTCGGGCAAACTCAACCGCCTCCGGCCGAAGCTGGTTGGCGATCTGCACCACCTTCCGGTATCGCTCCACGTTAGCTTTCCTCTTGACGAAAATCTTTCAGTCTCAAACCACGGATCCAGGAACGGCCAGACTGCCCCGCCTGCGGGCGACAGTCCAGCCCTGAGTGTCCAGCCGCATCAAAACTAATCACCGATTCGGGTCAATCAGCCCTTTCGCGCCTTGTCCACCATTTCCCTGAATTTCCTGACGTTCTCCTCGCCGGCAAAGGCGGCCACCCGCTTGTAAGCCGGCTCCATTTTGGCCCGGAATGGCGCGAGGTCCGGGCGAGTCACTGCCAAGCCCTGGCTTTCCATCTTCTTGATCTGAGAAACCTCTTCGTCGGCAATCAGCTTGCGCATGAGGTCGCCCGCCGAAGTGCTTTCCTCGCGGAAGATGGTCTGCTGCGCGGGGGTCAGCTTCTTCCATGCGTTGGCGCTGACCACGTGAATCATGTTGTTGTAAACGTGCTGGGTGATGGCGAGATGCTTCTGCACCTCATTGTACTTATTGAAGTAAATGACCGCGATGGGATTCTCCTGGGCGTCCACCACCTTCTGGGCGAGGGCGAGATAGAGTTCCGGGAAGGCGATGGCCTGGACCACGCCGCCTAGCGCTTCCATGGCTGCCTGAATTTGAATCTCAGGCGGGGTGCGGATTTTTAATCCCTTGACGTCGTCGGGCGTATGGATCGGATGCTTACTGTTGGTCAGGTCGCGGAAGCCGTACTCCCAATTGCGCAACATAACGAAGCCTTGCTTCTCGGCGAGCGGGGCGAGCCACTGCATGGCGGGGCCGTCCAAGACGCGGAAAACATGGGCGGGACTGTCAAAGACAAAGGGGAGCATGACTGTGGCAAAGGCCTTCTCGAAGTTCTGCAGCTGTCCCTGCGTCGGCAGCGCCATATCGATGGTGCCTAGCTTGACTTGCTGGGCCTGCTCGGGTGGGCCGCCCAGTTGATTGTTGGGGAAGATCTGAACCTTGATGGCGCCGCCGGTGCGGTGCTCGACCCGGCTGGCAAACTGTTTGGCCGCGACATTGGAGGGATGGTCTTCCGCCCCAAAGTGGGCGAAGCGAAGCGTGAGCGGGGCCGACACCGCCGCACGCGTTACGTAAGGCGCCGCCAAGGCAAGTCCGGCGACTCCCATGCTGTTCTTGATAAATGTCCTGCGATTCATGTGCGTCTCCTTAATGTTATGGGACTCAGACTGCCACCCCGACAGGTCGTTGCGCTGTCCCAGACTTGCTGGTCCGCCAGCGCTCGTGCCGGACTGCCGGGTCCCGCGGGAATTTCCCCGCCCTGCAACTGAAAAGCAAAACCTTCCACCACGATCCAAGGTTCCCGGAAACGGCCGCTTGTCGTTGCCGAATAGCCGGCTCCGGCGTGCCGCAGCTCATCCTCCAAAGCCGAAATAGTGCGGGAGGAACAAGGTGAACCACGGCACGAATGCCACCATGAGCAGGCCAATGATGATCACGATCAAATAGGGGACCATGGCGCGCGAGGCATCCTCAATCCCGGTTTGCATGATGGCGCAACAAACATAGAAGCCGACCCCGGCCAACGGCATGAAGCCGCCGACTCCCATGGCGATGATCAGCACCAAGGCATAGTGCAGCGTACTCACGCCGATCTTGGCGGCAATAGGAAGCAAAAGGGGCGCGAGGACGTTCAGGGAGGGCAGTCCCTCCAAGAGCACGCCGGCCACCACCAGGAGCAGAATGAAGGCGACCATGAAAATCCCCGTGCTGTTCTGCATGCCGTGGAGCAGGGCGACGAGACGCTGCGGCACATAGGCCACGGTGAGCGACCACGAAAACCCAGCCGATGCGGCAAAGATAAAGAGCAGCATGCCCGTGAGCGAAGCGGTATCGAGCACGGTTTGGAAAAAGCTCTTCCAGCCCATGACACGATAGACCACGATGGCTAATCCAAGGCCGTAGAGGACGGAGAAGGTCGCCACCTCCGTCGGGGTGGCGATGCCCGCCAGGATGCCCACCAGCAGGATCACCGGCATCAGCAACGCCGGCACCGCGATGATGCCCGACCGCAGCATGGATACCACCGGGGCGCGCGGCGTGCACGGTATCCCCGCGCGGCGAGCCCGGATATAGATGAGCACCATGAGGCAGGCGGCCATGACCGCCGCGGGAATGACACCGCCGATGAACAGGCCGGCCATCGATAGCTGGGTGATCGAGCCGACGATGAGCATGGCGATGCTGGGCGGGACGGTTTCACCCATGATGGCCGAAGCGGCCAGCACGGCCGCGCCCTCGCCCGAACCATGGCGGTCGCGCAAACGGTCACGCATCACGGTACCGACGGCGGCCACGTCGGCAGGCTTGGACCCGGAAAGGCCGGAGACGATGTACATGCTGACCACCGCGACCTGCAGCAGTCCGCCCCGCAAGTGGCCGACGACGGTTTCGATGAAATGGACCAGCCGCAGGCTGATGCCTCCCCGCTCCATGATCAGTCCGGCGAAGATGAAGAACGGCACTGCCAGGAGAATATAGTTCCCGGTTCCGTTCACCATGCTCTGCGGAAGCGACACCAGCGAGGGAGCGTCGGTCACCCACAGATAACCTGCAGTGGCCAGCAGCAGCACAAATCCCACCGGCACGCCGACCAGGATCGCCAGGATGAAGAAAGTGACGGTGGCGATGATGGCATGGTCGCCGGCGAACCAATCCAGCCACATGCCGCGGGTGGCTATGGCCGCAGCCATGACCACGATGAAAATGCCTCCCACGACCCAAGCTCGCAGTCCGTGCTCGCGGCGCAGGTGGTTGACGGCGTAAACGGCGATCAGCGCCAACCCCACGGTCAGCGGAATGGCGATCGTGGCCGCCGGGATTTGGAAGATCGGGGTCAGTTCGTTCCAGCTCGATTGAATGAATTCGAAGGAGGCGTACCCGGCCACGAGTGAGACGAAGAGCGCCAGGATATCGCCCAGCGCGAAGCACACCCGCTGCATCCCCGCGGGACAGCGATTGAGGACCACGCGCACGATCGCGTGTTCACGGCGCCGATAAGCGACCGCGCCGCCGATGAAGGCAATGATCGACAGCACGAACCGCGCCACCTCATCCGCCCACAGAAAGGATGTATTGAAGAAGACGCGCGCCAGAACATTGGCGAAAACGATTCCCAGCTCGCCCAGCAGGGCCACAACCAGCAGACCGTCCGCGCAGGTGTCGATCACCCGGAGGACGACGCCGGTTTGCGGCCGCGAAACCGCCGACGGGATAGCCGCGGTAATCTCTTTTTCAATGACCATCACATCTCGCATGCGTGCAACCCTTGGACACGGCAAGCCTGCCGCCGGCTGCTCTCCCGGCGGCCTAGGACGCTAGGTTCCATGCCCGCGGGCATGGAACCGGCTCGCTTACTTCAACACACCTGCCTTGCGCATCATCGCCAGGTAGTCCTCCCGCGGCGGGGAGAAAATGTCGATGCCCTTGAACCCGGTCGGGGTGGCGCCGCCGTGGGGAGTGTTCGGCGGATGGACGCAAACGTCGCCGGCCTTCATGGTGAACTTCTCGTCCCCGCAGATGTGTTCTTCGGAGCCTTCCAGGATGACCAGGATCTGCTCTGCCGGGTGGCTGTGAAGCGGGAAAGTGGCTCCGGGCGGCTGCTCGATGAAGCTGCACAGAATGTTCTGGCCTGCGATAAAGTGGGTTCCTACCTTGTCCGTGAGCGGCGTCAGGGGAACATCGGCGACGCGGTAGTAGTATTTCGGTTTCACTTCCGGCATGGTCTTCTCCTTGTCAGGCGTGCGATTTCAGCCGCGCCGTTAAGCGGTCTGTATTCTTGAGCGGCACGGCTAAAGCCGGCCGTTCCGAAAAGAACCTTCCGCGACCAGCTCTTCTCTGGCTGCGTAGTGCAACTTCGTCCGTTCGAAAGACATTCGAGACACACTTCCGGCGGGCTCATAAGGCAAACCGAAGAGCGAATCGTGCCGCGCGAATCAAGCGGACTTCATCCGGTACTGCGGCCATTGGTCCCGTCTCCGTCAGGTCGGATCGAACGAATATTTTCTTAGAGTCTCTGAATCGCCATACATTCTGATATTTGCGGATTGAATTTGCAATGCTAAAAACCGCATCCAGCCGCGAAAAGCGGCATGGAGACGGCGATATCTTATGACGTAAGACGGAAGGCGAGGTGCGCGAGCTTTTGTGGCTTCTCGCTGCCGAGGCACGGCGACAAATATTCTTCAAAGGATCGCAGCCGGGCTGCTGCTCACGAATCCGCGCCGCTCATCAGGCGAGCGCAAGCGAGGGCGATATCCGCGAACCGAAGGCGAGAAAGGCCGGGGATCGAAATCCCAAGTCTTGTGCTTGAGTGAATGTGGCGCCCGCGCATATCTAAGTCTCTCTCGATCAGAGAGGAGTGGCGAGAAATCGTCAGCCTGACAGAGCCTTTTCAGCTACGCCATGTTCCCGGTATACTCTCTGCGGCAGAACCATCGACAAACGAGACGTATTCCGAACGGCTGGTGGCGACCGGGAGCCTGCGGTTGACGGCGATTGCGGAGGTTATGCTCGCGCCCGGATGCCACGGCGGCGCGGGACTCCGCCGGTATTTCGGAATGAAGACGCCTGATGAATGAGTTAAGCGCAGCAGGAGGATGCAGGAATGACTGAGAGACTTGGGCAGATAAAAGCTGCCGTCGTAGGCGGCAAGCACAAAGAAATCGGACCCTTGGTCCAAACCGCGGTTGATGAAAAAGTCGATCTCAGTAGCATCATCAATACGGCGCTCATCGGCGGCATGGATGTAGTCGGCCAACAATTCGCGAGCGGAGAGATATTTGTTCCAGAGATGCTGATTGCCGCCCTCACCATGCAGAAAGGCTTGGCGGTTCTCAAGCCTTTGCTGCAGGGAGAAGACTCGAAATCAAAGGGGACCGTGCTCATGGGCACGGTCAGGGGCGATCTGCACGACATCGGAAAGAATCTGGTCGTCATGATGCTTGAGGGAGCAGGTTTTGAAGTCACGGACCTCGGGGTTAATCAAGGTGTGGAGCAGGTCGTGAATAAGGTGGCGGCGATGAAACCCGACATCCTCGGCCTTTCTACTCTGCTCACCACAACCATGTCCGAGATGCAGAAAGTCATCGAGGTGATGCAGCAAAAAGGGCTGAGGAGCAAAGTGAAGGTCATGGTTGGCGGCGCTCCGGTGGACGCGCAATTCGCGGAAAAGATCGGCGCCGATGGTTATGCAAAAGATGCCGCCGGAGCGGTTCAACTGGCAAGAACACTTATTTCTCGCGATTGATCGACAGAAGAAGCGAGACCCGGGGTTGGTGGCGCATCAACCAGAGTCTTACCGATCATTAGAGTCTTACCGATCGATGAGGACGAATCTTATATGAAATCAACGCCATATAACCTGGTCATGTCGGCCTTGTATAACGGCAAAAAGGGAACCCGGCCGCCGGCGGCGACGGTTACTTCGATCGTCTGCCACGACCTGATGGATGCCAGCGGGGTGTCTTTCCCGGAAGCCCACGTCAACGCCGAGGCCATGGCCGAGCTTGCCCTCGCGGGGCACGAAATCGTCGGTTTCGACACGGTGATGCCCGAGTACAGCGTGCATCAGGAGGCCGCCGCCCTGGGCTGCGACGTGGATTGGGGATCGCGGGACCAGATGCCCGACAGCCGGAATGCTCCCCACGCGGATTTCTCCGATGTCGTCGTCCCTGAAAACATTCTCGAAAAGCCCTCCATGCGGGTAGTCCTCGACGCCCTCACAAAACTCCGCAAACAAGTCGGGGGACGAGTGGCCGTGGTGGGCAAGGTGATGGGGCCGTGGACGCTCTCCTACCACATGGCCGGAACGCAAAACCTGCTCCTGCAAGTTGGTCTGGGAGAAAAGGACAAGGTTGTCAGGATGCTCCGCCAGCTGATGCCGGTGTCGATTGCGTTCGCCAAGGAGCAATTCAAGGCCGGAGCTGACATCGTGGTTTTCGCCGACCATGCGACTGGCAATCTGGTAGGCAGTTATCACTACCGGGACTACCTGTTAGAGATCCATAAGGAAATAACGGCGGAAATCGAGGGACCGCTCATTCTGCATGTGTGCGGAAATTGTCTGGACCGGATCGAGCTGTTCGCCGACGCCGGATTTGATGGTTACAACTTCGAATGGCAGGTGGATTCTAAAGTCGCGGTTGCCAAGGTGGGCCATCGCATGTGCCTGGTGGGCAATGTGAACAATCCCAAGACGCTTTTGCAAGGTACTCCGGAAGACGTGCGCAAGCAGGTGCGCTATGCGGTCGAGGCCGGGGTGAACATGATCGCACCGGAGTGCGCGATTCCGCTGACTACGCCGCTTGAGAACCTGAAGGCGCTGGTCGCTGCCGCCCATGAGGGATATTGAGAAGCGTTGGACGCCTGGGCGGTGCAAGCGCTTCAGCATGGTGGTGGGGAGTAGATGGCACAGATCAAAGCGATAGCCTGCGAGGTCATGCGCGACGAGTGGACGGCGGCGAATACGTCCGCCATCGAAACCGTATTCCTTGAGCAGGGGTTGCATCGGTATCCGGATAAGCTGCGCCGGGAGTTGCAGGCGGCTCTCGACCGGATGAATGATGGAGACATTGTTCTGCTTGGCTACGGCCTGTGTTCCAACGCCGTCAGTGGAATTCGGGCCGGGACCAAGACGCTCGTATTGCCTCTCGTGGAAGACTGCATCAGTCTGTTCCTGGGTTCGGCCGACGAATATATGGCGCAGTTCAACCTTGAGCCCGCCACTTATTACTTCACCAAAGGCTGGGTGGCCTGCGGCAAGGACCCGTATCAGGAGTACCTGAAGAGCTGTGAGCGCTGGGGGCCGGAAGACGCCAAGTGGATAGCCCACGAGACCATGAAGAATTACCGGCGCACGGCCTACGTGGATACTCACTGTTATGACATTGCCGAATATCGCGACTACGCCCAGCAGTTCGCGTCATTCTTTGGGATGAGGCTTGAAGATCTTTCAGGTTCGCTCGATTTCTTCCGGGAGATATTGTCGGGCAAATGGGACCGCTGCCTGGTTGTCAATCCCGGCGAGGAAATATCGGAGGAGCGGATGCGCGAGGCGATGGCCCGGAGTCACGGAGATAAGCGGGCGTAGTAACTTTAGTTTTCGTTGTCGATAGGATAGTTGCGTGAGTACAAGGCCTGAGTACCGCGGCGTCCTGCATCGGCGGCTACGGCTAATCGCCTATTACTAAAGACCAAGACGACTCTACTTAAGTACCAAGATGGCCATCCAGATTCACACTCCTTTTACCCAAAGTGTATTTAAATGAGGTTGTGTAAACTCCACAGGGCCAAAGAATAAAGAGAATGTCGTCCGCGTCGAAGAAGAATCGATACGCGCTGAAGGGCAGGCGTAACGCCCTCAGCTTTATTTACGTCGGGTTATGTGCAGTACAAATGGCGATTCTGGCCGCCGGCTTGACGATGGCCTTCCGGATGGAGGCAAACTATGCCGCACAATCGGCCTACGGGGCGACGTTAAACAACCATCAGCGGGCAATAACGGAAATGCGGGTGCTGGCCGACAGCGCCGCCGCTCCGGCAGTTGACGTGACGCAGTCTGCCTGGGGAGAGGAGTGGTCGCGCATCCAGTACTCATCCAAGTTGTTTATCGAGCGAGTACGCAAGCTGCACAATGAGCCGGCCCTCGCCACCTGCCAGGGATACCTGGAGTCGCTTTCGACTGAGATGGAACAAATGGTGCAGCAGACCGACCAGGCTGGCCAAGCCTTGAGTGCCGGCGACAAGCTCCTGTTCCGCACACATCTCTTTTACGCGGACCGCGCATACGCCCGCGTACACACGCTTCTCGGCAATGTTTCCGAAGAGATTTCCCGTGCCAAAGACGAAGCCTTAGCTCAAGATACCGCTATGGCTCGGCGGTCCCGCGCCATACTCGGCTGGCTCTCGCTGGCGGGTCTGCTTCTGGTGGTGCCGGCAACCGCATACGTGCGCCGTTTGAACAAGGAAATCTCCGCCTTCGAGGCGGAGTTACAAGCCGAACGCGACGCTTTGGAAGAGCGAGTGGCCGAGCGCACGGCTGAGCTTCACGCCGAAATTGAGGAAAGGCGGAATAGCGAAGCGCGACTCACGCGACTTATCGATTCCAACATCATCGGCATCATGGTCCGCCGGGTGGACGGAGCGATCGTCGATGCCAACAATGCCTTTCTGCAAATGATCGGTTTCACGAGGGAGGATCTCGCGGCCGGGCTGCGATGGAAGCAACTGACGCCGCCTGAATTCAAGGCCTTGGACGACACTGCCTTGGCGGAAATAGAGCAGACGGCCAGCTTCCGGCCCTATGAGAAAGAATATTTCCGGAAAGATGGCTCCCGCATACCGGTGATGATTGGCGGAGTTTCGACCAACGCCGACGAGGCTCTCGTCCTGGTATTCGATCTCACTGAGCGCAAGAAGACCCAGGTCGAATTGGAACGGTTGGCGCGCATCGTGGAATCCACGGATGAGGCGATCCTCTCGGTTTCACTTGATGGCCGCGTTCTCAGTTGGAATCGAGGTGCGGAAGGACTCTATGGCTATGTCGCGGATGAGATGCTGGGGCGCGCAATCAGCAACTTGCTTCCCGCGGGTTGCGGAGGCGAATTCGAGATCATCCGAGGGGTGATAGAAAGCGGCAAGAGCCTGGAGGGGCACGACACGGCTCACCTTACCAAATCAGGCAAGCAGAAGCCGGTATCGCTCACCGTGTCGCCGCTGCGGGATGAATCCGGCAAACTCGTAGGCATGTCGGTAATCGCCCGGGATTTAACCCAGACAAAGAAAGCACAGCAGTTGGAAGAGCAGTTGAGGCAAGCCCAGAAGCTTGAAGCCGTGGGTCGGCTGACCGGCGGAGTTGCTCACGATTTCAACAACTTGTTGATGGTCATCATCAGCTATACCGAAATGCTTCAGGATCACCTTGCAGCGGACGACCCGCTGCGCAGGAACACCGAGCAAGTACTGAAAGCGGCAGGGCGGGCCACCTCTCTCACCCGACAGATGTTGGCGTTCAGCCGAAAGCAGGTGCTGTTGCCGCAAGTTCTGGATATGAATACCGTAGTGAATGATACCGCCGCCATGCTCAAGCGACTCATCGGGGAAGATATCGAACTAACCTCTCTCCTCAGCAAACCGCTATGGGCGGTCAAGGCCGACCCCAGCCAGATGATGCAGATTTTGATGAATCTATGCGTCAATGCGCGGGATGCGATGCCAAAAGGCGGGAAGCTCACGATCGAAACCCAAAACGTTGTGATCGATGCCCAGATGGCGGGAAAGCATCCGAGCTTCTCGCCGGGAAGCTATACCATGTTGGCCGTCTCCGATACGGGAACGGGCATGACAAAGGAGGTCCAGGAGCGCATTTTTGAGCCATTCTATACAACCAAAGAAAAGGGCAAAGGAACCGGCCTCGGCCTATCGACGGTCTACGGAATCGTGAAGCAGAGCGGCGGCCACATCTGGGTATACAGCGAGGTGGGGAAAGGCACGAGTTTCAAGTTGTACTTCCCGAAAGAAGACAAAAGTGCCACGGCGGTAGCATCGCCAGTCTCCGCCAATGCCCAGGGGCAGGGCGAGACGATCCTGCTGGTAGAGGACGAAGCTTCGTTGCGGGAATTGGCGAGAGACTATTTGCGCGGAAATGGGTACGATGTTTTGCACGCTTCCAATGGCCAAGAGGCTCTGGACCTGGCGGATCGCCATGTTAGCCCGATTCACCTGCTGGTGACGGACGTGATCATGCCGAAGATGGGCGGACCCGAACTGGCAAAAGCGCTGGCTTCCCGCCATCCCATTGCGACGCTGTATATGTCCGGGTACACGGACAACGCGATTGCCGATCACGACGTCTTCGGTTCCGGTATGACATTTATCCAAAAGCCGTTTTCAATGTATTCGCTAGGGGCAAAGGTGCGGGCCATACTCGACTCTCCCGATAATGTTCGGAACCACGCGCAGGATCGCGATTACCCCGCGGCAGGATTTTTTCCATCAGCGCCAGCCTCCAGTTCGACGGTAGTGGGCGCCGGTAAAGACTAGCTTCGCATTAACAGGCTGCGGGAAAATCTCCGGGGTCTTCCGGAGGCCGTGTTGTTTAGTCGCCGGCTGGGCTCGAAATGACACCCCGTTTTGAACCTTGCCGTATTCGATAGATCAACCCAGCGGACAAAAATTAATCAAAACTTAATGGTCTTTGATCGCCTGTTAAACTCCGTATCGCATACTGCGCTTGAATGTGACGGTTTAGACGGTCCGGATTGAGCAACGGATGCGCCCAAGCGGACGGCTGGTTCCGTCGCGGAAAAATAACCGGAACCGGAGATCGCATGGATATCACGGTGGTGGGTTGTGGGTATGTGGGGCTGGTCACGGCTGCGTGCTTTGCCGAGCTCGGCCACCGGGTGGTTTGCGTCGATACTGACGGGCAAAAGATTGCCGCCCTGAATGCCGGCGAGACGATCATCCACGAAGCGTTTCTGCCGGAGTTGCTGCAGCGCCACCGCGGCCGTTCTCTGCAATTTTCGACTTCGCTGGCCGACTCGGTGCGGCGAACCTCGGCCGTTTTTATCGCAGTCGGTACTCCACCGACGGCGAACGGAGCGCTTGATCTTTCCCAGGTTGAAGCAGTCGCGGTTCAGCTTGCGCCGGTATTGACTTCCGGCTTCCGGATTGTGGTTTGCAAAAGTACCGTCCCGGTAAAGACTACGGAGTGGATCTCGCGCGTGCTCTTATTGAACGGCGCGGGGCGGCGGCATTTCGATGTGGCTTGCAATCCGGAGTTTCTGCGCGAAGGCACGGCGGTGCTCGACTTTCTCTATCCGGACCGCATTGTGGCCGGGGCGCGTTCGGAGCAGGCTTTCGAGTTATTGCGTCAGATTTACGCCCCCCTGGCGAGCGGCGAGTATTACCGTAGTGCGCAGATACCGGTTGCCGGCAGAGGCAGGGCCGGCGCGGCTCATCGAAACCAGCCTGCGCAGCGCGGAGATGATCAAGAACGCTTCCAACGCCTTTCTGGCGATGAAGATATCCTTCGTCAACGCCGTGGCAACACTGTGCGAAAGCTCGGGAGCGGATGTCACGGAGGTCAGCCTGGGCGTCGGATCGGACACTCGAATCGGCAATCGCTTTCTCAAACCGGGCATAGGGTATGGTGGGTCATGCTTTCCCAAAGACCTCGCATCCTTGCGGTCGGTAGCCAATGAGCATGGCTATGACTTCCGCCTGCTGGAGGAAGTCGCGAGCATCAATTCGTTGCAGCGCCAGAACTTTGTACGCAAGGTTCGTCACGCGCTCTGGACTTTGAATGGGAAGCAGTTGGGCGTGCTTGGACTCAGCTACAAGGGCGGCACGGACGATATTCGCGAGTCACCCGCCATTGCGACCATCAAGCTGCTGCTCGGCGAGGGATGCAGTATCGTGGCCTACGATCCGGCGGCGAGCGAGCGGGCGAAAGCGGTTTTTGCAGGTGGCAATGTGCGCCTCGCCAAGGATGCCTATGAGGCGGCGGAAGCTTCTCACGCGCTCCTGATTTTGACCGATTGGGAGGAGTTTGCTGAACTGGATCTGAGCAGGGTGCGCCAGTTGCTCAAGTATCCTATTTTGATCGACGGCAGAAATCTGTTTCCCGTCGAGCAGGTAATAAAGGCCGGGCTCTGCTATTTCAGCGTGGGGCGTTCGGACGCCATTCCGCTGGAGCAGCGCATAACCCCGAGCCAGACGCAACCCGCCGCGGAGGTCGCCGAACAACCCCAGTCGGTATGGGAGTCCTTTCTCACTGAGATGGATGCAGTGGCCTCAACTACCCACTGAGATCGACAACGGTCCGCTGCTCACCCCTGTCGGATCGGACTGCTAACTGACTTGCACAAATCGTTTAGAGCGGTTCCAGAGTTGGTGTATGTGCCAGCGCCGACGCTGGCGAGTTATCCGGATGCCGTTCGGCGTCCGTGCGTCTTGGGTCCAGCTTGTAATTCGTGTATTCAATGGTCAGCGTGGCGGTGCCGCCCAGCACAACGTTGGTCACCGATTTATTGAAGGCCGGCAGCCAGAATTCACCAATCTTCTGATAGCGGTGCTCGATACTGGTCTTCTTGATCCAGAAGGAAGGGGCTTTGGCGGGCTCTGCCTGAATGGACTCGACCGCGAAGTCACGGGCATTGACGCAGATCTCTCCCCGGAACAGGTATTTGTTCGCGCGCTGAGGCTCCGCCAGCAAGCGATAGCAGCCTCCGTATTGACTCGGCTTGGCGCCCAGCAGGGTGAACTTGTAATTGTTCGTGTTCAAGTTGGTTCGCCGCTGATTTTCCGCATCGGCGGCTTCCTTCTCGGTCGCCAACAGTCTCTTCAGCACGCGGCTCTGGATCAGCTTCGAACCCGACGCGGAAATAATGTCGAACTCCTTGGTGGAAGGAGCTGTATAGCGCGCGGCCACTACCATGTGGGCCTCACGGTTTCCGGGAAAGCCACGGTAGTCGAGATTGTAAGTACGTCTGCCCGTGAACCCCAACAGGTCACTGCTTCGCCGTGCATTGGCCTCGACCATGCGGCTGACAACCTCGTCGGTGGTCAAGCTCGGCAGGTTTGCCGGAGCAGCGTCTGTCGTGGCGCCGGACTCGGACGCGGGCGAGGCGGACATGGCAGCGACGCCGTTCCCCGATAGCAGAAACGAGCCGAGAATGACAAGCGTGGCGGCTAAGCGAGTATGTTGCCTTGAGTTCGTCATGATCTTATACCTTGTTCGCGTCGCGGGCGGGCTGTCTTTCCAGCAACCACGTCCGCAGCTGAATGTAGGTTCGAAATCCTTCCTTGCCCAGGGTTGCAAAGGTTGATGTTAGGCCTCTGCCAACTGAACCCGGAGGCTGTGAGCTGAATAACGGATCGGCTTCCTCCAGCGGTAGTTGCCCGCAGGTTACCGCGTGTATCTTGTCGTAGAGCGAAAGGAACGAGTCGGCAACCCGCCGCAGATCGAAAGCGGCGGCCGTGCAGATAGCTTTTTCCACTTTCCGCGCTCGCAGTTGAGAGTCGCGAACGCATGTCAAGACGGCCTCGGCAAATTTTGCCGGGAGGGCTTCGGCGAGAAAAGCGTTCGACTGGTTGGCGAACTCCAGGATTCCGCCGGAATCCGGCGCAACCACGGGCACGCCAGATGCCATAGCCTCAAGGGGTGCGATGCCAAACGGTTCGTTCGGGTTGGGATGAATGAACAGATCACAATTTGCCAGCACTTCGGCAAGCACATCGCGGTCTTTAATGTAACCGAAAAATTGCACCAACCCTGGAAGCTCAGTCCGAGCGGTTTTCTCGAGCGAGGTGCGCTGAATTCCATCGCCGACCATGAGCAGGCAAAAATCTTCAGGCTCCGAGCGCAGCTGGCGCATCATTTGCAGAAGCAACTGCGTGTTCTTCTCCGGAGCGAGCCGGCCAATGTAAACCAGCAACTTGCAGTGCGGACCTTTGCCTAATCGCGCGAGGAGACGTTCGCGCGCCGCGAGCGATCTTCTTCCAGAACTAAAGGTTGACAGAGCCACACCCATGCCCCGGACCCACACGCCACGCCTCACGGGATGCCCCTGGCCGGCCTGCCGCAATTCTTCCGCTGTTCGTGACGAGATGGCAATGTGGTGATCGAAGAAAGGAAAGTAAATCCTGCGCATGTACCAAGCGGCAAAATGCCTGCCCATGGCATTTCCGCCAATGTAGCTGGCGACATTGTCATCCATGCGTTCGCAACTTAAACCCACAACCGTGGGGCGAAACCTTAAGTGGCTCAGCAGGCCCACCCGCAGTAATGCCGCGAGGTAATTCAAATTGTACTTATCGCAAACCTCGACCAGATCGGGACGTTCCGCGGCGAGAATTCCCTGAATGGCGCTGCGCGGATAGAGGAATGCCGGCGGATAGATGACGCGATAGCTTGGGTTCAGGGGCGCGCGCTTCGCCGCTACGTAATAGATGCGGGCGTAGTCGCTCAGGTCCTCTACCCGGCCGGTCTCTGCCGGAACGACAAGCCTGATGACCTGCTGCCTTCGGGCTGCGCTCTCCATGAGAGCGCGGTAGAAGGTCGCTATGCCTCCCGAAGTCTCGTGCCACGCATTGGTCAAATGCAGAGTCTTCATGGTTACGCTTCGCACAGACATCGTTCAGCTCGTCCCAATGCCACCTGCGGATCGCCTCGCTCGCTGCACCACACCAGCCGTGCCCATGTCGTGCTCTCTCAGCCAGCAGCATAGGACATCGATGTTAGGCTCGTGTGAAAACTGCCACTGGTCTGTTGCACGTACAGGTACCTTCGTCACCGTATTCACAATACGTTGGCACTGCCGTAATTACTTATTCATGTTTCTCCGTCACCATGCGCTCATCCGGGGATTTGTGTTAGTGGCGTCGGCGGGCTGATCAGCCGAGTTTCACCGGGAAAACTGATGCGAGGAGGACGATCTTGCACACCGAGGTGCGGCGGTTTGGGGAAGGCCAAGGCTTCGCTCGCGAGTTTCGAGCGGGCGTATCCATCCACATCCACACCCGTCACTCACGGGAAAGCCTGGAGTTTCTGAAGAGATTTTGCGAACGCACGGGACTTGTTCAGGAATCCCTGCAAGAAAAACCGGATGTTGCCGAGAGAAAGATTCAGGTCGATTTGTCCAAGGCATATTGGAGGCCTCCGTTGGGGCCCCTGGCAGTGTTTGACGCGGAGAGAAGGCAGGTGGAGGACAGGCTGGGATTGCAGGCGATGATGTCAATCACGGACCACGACTGTATTGACGGCCCCATGCGCCTGAGTCACGAGGACCGTGCAGTCGCTCCGATATCTTTGGAATGGACGGTGCCCTTTCGACGCTCGGCATTTCATCTTGGCGTTCATAATTTGCCCATGGAACGGGCGGAGAAGCTTTTTGGCGAACTGATCGCGTGCAAAGCCAAGCCCGCGGAGGAGCAGGCACTTGACCTTCTGCAGACCCTGCACGCGATTCCCTCGACGCTGGTCGTTCTCAATCACCCCCTGTGGAATCTGAGGCCCATTCCATGGAGTGTCTATGAAGCGGAACTCGAGTCATTCCTTGAGCGGGCTGGCGCCTACGTGCACGCACTTGAAGTGAACGGGCTTCGTACCTGGGGAGAGAACGCCCAGGTAATGGCGCTGGCATCGCATTGGCGGAAACCCGCTGTTTCCGGCGGTGACCGGCACGGCTGCGAACTGAATGCCAACCTCAACTTGACCAACGCATCGAGTTTCAGCGAGTGGGTTCAGGAAATCCGCGAACAGCAAAGCAGTCACATTCTGCTTATGCCGCAATACGGGCAGGCGCGCCCATTGCGCTTGTACCGGACATTTCTCGACGCCATTCGCGAGTATCCGGCGCACCCCGAAGGCCAACGCTGCTGGGACGAGCGAACATATCATCCCGACTGCCTGGGAACGATCAGACCGGTTGCGTCTCTTTGGCGCAGAGTCCCTGCTTTTCTGGAGGTCATTCTCGGGGTCGCGACCTTCGCCGAAGGCACTCTGCTGCTTAAGACAATTGAATCCTTCAGCGCGAGAAACGGCTTTAGACTGCTTGGCATCGCAGAACAAGAGGGATACAGATGACGGAACGTCCAATCCGGGTGGCGTTGTTCGCCGATTGCTTCAACGAGATCAATGGAGTCTCGAACACATGCCGCCAGTTCGCGGAGTTCGCCAGGCGCGGAGATCTTCCTTTTCTCGTAATCAGCGCGGACAACAAGCCCGGAATATACGAAGACGGCTCCGTCGTTCGATTTGGATTCAGGCGCGGGCGAGTTTCCTTCGGGATCGAAAAAGATCTTAGTTTTGATCTCTTGTTCTTGCGCTATTTCCGGAGAATGCGAGAGCTGGTGCGCGCCTTCGAACCGGACCTTATCCACATTACGGGGCCGGGCGATGTTGGCATCGCCGGGGCCATCGTCGCCCATGATTTGCAAATCCCGCTGGCGGCATCGTGGCACACCAACATCCACGAATACGCCGCGCGTCGATCCGACCCCTTGCTTCCCGGCTGGCTGAAGGCCGAGCGGCGCAAGCGGGTGCTCCAGGCAATCGAAGACTTCAGCTTTCGATTGACGGCATTGTACTTCCGGGCCGCTCGCTTTCACTTTGCCCCCAATCCGGAGCTGATCGACAGACTGATTAAGGCGAGCGGCCGGCCTTGCTACCTGATGGAGCGAGGCGTGGATCAGCAGGCGTTCAGCCCCGCGTACCGTGATCGCACGGAAGATGAACCGATAGTGATCGGCTACGTCGGCCGGTTGTCAACGGAAAAGAAGGTTCGCCAGTTTGCCCACGTTTCCGAAGCCCTTGTCCAAGCCGGCCTCAACGCCAAGATCGTCTTTGTCGGCCAGGGGCATGAACGCGAGTGGCTGGCCGCCAACGTGAAAAATTGCGAGTTTACAGGGGTGCTCCGCGGCGGCGAACTTGCCCGTGCCTACGCAAACATGGATGTTTTCGCGTTTCCATCCGAGACCGACACCTTCGGCAACGTTGTCCTGGAAGCGCTTTCATCGGGCGTGCCGGCGGTTGTAACTGCAAGCGGCGGCCCCAAGTTTATCGTTGAGCACGGCAAGAGCGGTTTCGTTGCCGTAGACCAAGAGCAGTTCACGGAAGCCGTGCTACGCTTGGTCAAAGATGCATCACTGCGCAAGACCATGGCCCTGGAAGCACACCGTCGCGCGCTGCGGGCGTCCTGGAGCAGGGTGTTCTCCAACGTCTATCGCGTATACGAAGTGGAGCTTGCAAGAGCGGCAAAGGATAGGCAATCCAATGCCCGCTCCGGAAAATTCTTGTTGCAGGCAGGCTTGCCGACAGCGCCATTGATGCGCCGAACCAGAAGTTCCCCGGCGGCAAACCGCCGCATCGAAGGTGAATCATGCTGAATGCGAATATCTCGATTTCACGCGAGCCCGTTTTGGAGCTGTATTACGTGACCATGATGTCACAGGATGGAAGCGAAGGGCGGCGGCAGAAGGCAACGCTGGGCATCCATCAACTCGTGCCTGTGTTGAGCGCGCTGGAAATAGAAGCGGAAACGGTGGAGAGCCTCTATGAAATGGCGGCAGGCGCCAGCCTGCAATGGGGCATAGTTCTCTCCGAAAGGCGCAGGCAGCAGTTTACACGAGCGTTGTCGCTATCGTCGGAGGTCACGACGGGCCGGTCACGCGCGGCCTCGCCCGCTCAAGGGTAAGAACCGGTCTTGGTGATCGCAATCGCGACACATGGTCAAGCCGCAAGCAGGGTAGCGTCCGCAAGCTGATGGCACGAATGCATAGTGCTTCCTTCATTAGCGAATTTCTATTCGCGAATTTCCGGGACACTACACCAAGCTGTTCGCTGTAACTGCTGATAGGTATTTCAGAGTGGGACTGTGCGCCGAACATTCAGGAAGAAAGTTCCCGCACCGTTCGCCACGAAGCCCACGCGTTTGCGGCCACTTTCCGCCAACGAACCCAATACCTCAGAACCAGCCAGCCACCCACGGCGGCCGCCGCCATTAGCAGAACGGCTCGCCAGTGGGACCGTATAAAAATGGGAGCCAAGCCAACCACCTGCGGTCCTATGCGGCAAACCAAGAAGGAGAGAATCGAGAAGCGGACGATGCGGCCGGCAAACACAGCCGCCCCGAAGCAGCGATATCTCAGTCCAGCCGCTCCGGCGCAAAACTCAAATAATTTAAAGGGGGTTGGCGGCGGCAGAATCGCGGGAATGAAGAGCGCCAGCGCGCCAAACTTTTCCGTGAGCGCACGAATGTGGCGGAAGCGGTTTTCGCCAAAGCGCCGCAAAAAGAATTTTTCGCCGCCGGTGCGTCCCAGCAGGTAAGGAACGGTTGCCCCACAGGTGGACCCGATCGAAACCATCAGGACATACAGGAACGCACGCCGCGGATCATGATACACATAGTATGCAACCACGGCGTCCAGGGGCATGCCAAAAACCGACGAGTCAATGATCCCCACCAGCAGAATCGCCCACGGGCCGAACAAGGGAGCGAAAAGATGGCTCAAAAACGTCTGGTAAGCGATGAGAAATATGTGTAGCCGACTCATCTGGCGCTATCTCCGGGCTGCCGGTTCCATGGTTCTGAAGTCGAGCTGCTGGCGACGTTCTTGAAGCTGCGCTCCTTTGCTAGTGTGCGGCAGAAAGACTCAGGAAAGAAGTAAAGGTTTGATGAATAATAGATACACGGCATGGTTCGCCGAATTTCGGCAGCCTAAGCTCCGGTACTTGCAGAAATCCACTTTTTTACGCGCTGGTAATATGCCGGCGTTAGATTAGCCACAATGAACCGAATTGTCGTTGCCAACCTGGCTTATCGGCCTGTGCGCACACTGCTTAGCGTGACCGCGGTGGCCGTGGAAGTTGTGCTCATCCTGCTCATTGTGGGGCTCTCACTGGGAATGTTGAATGACGGCAGGACACGGCAACAGGGAATCGGAGCGGACCTGCTGGTTCAGCCTCCGGGCTCGTCATTTTTCGTCGGCATCACGGGCGCGCCCGTCTCGGTAAGAGTGGCCGACGTGCTACGCCGAGTACCGGAGGTGGCGGTGGTAGCGCCGGTAATCTTGCAACTCGCGACAAGCGGCGCCGTGGAGGTGGTCTACGGAATCGACTACCACAGCTACTCTGAATTGATCGGCGGCTTTCATTTCCTGGAGGGTGGGCCGTTCCAGGGACCGAACGACGTCATTGTGGATGACGTGTATGCCTACGGCAAAGGCCAGCACCTGGGCTCTGAAATCGACATCATGAATCACATGTTTCGCATCTGCGGCATTGTCGAGCACGGCAAGGGAGCGCGCAAGTTTCTTCCGCTTGCAACCATGCAGGAGTTGATAGGGGCAGAGGGGAAGGTTTCGGTCTTCTATGTGAAAGCAGACCGTCCGGAAGAGGCCGATCACGTGGTAAAAGAGATTCTGGCGATTCCCGGCATGGAGAATTACACCGTGCGCTTGATGCGCGAGTACCTGTCGATGATGACCCCGGGGAATGTACCGGGTCTCTCCACTTTCATCGCGGTGGTGATCGGGATATCCGTGATTATTGGATTCATCGTACTGTTCCAATCCATGTACACGGCGGTGCTGGAGCGAACGCGGGAGATCGGCATCCTCAAGTCGCTAGGCGCTTCCAAGGTCTATATCGTGAACCTCGTTCTGCGCGAGACCCTTCTGCTGTCGTTCACCGGCACGGCTGTGGGGGTTGCTGCCAGCTATCTCTTAAAGGCCGCCATACGCTGGAGGTTCCCCACGTTGCCGATTCAGATTCAGCCGGCGTGGATAGGATACGCAACCGTGATTTCGGTGCTGGGCGCGCTGCTTGGGGCTGTGTATCCAGCCTTCAGAGCGGCGCAGAAAGACCCGATCGACGCCATTGCCTACGAGTGAGCAGCGTACGGCCGCGAAGCTGAGTCGCCTCTTGGAAAACAAATTTTGTCAGTCAATCTGGCTGGAACTCAGCCGGCCGAATACGCGGTAGGTGCATTGCCGCGTCCACAAGAATGGCTGAGCACGAACCCAAGCACCAGGCCGGGCATTTTGCCAAGGTCGGATGCAAAGTTGGTGCGTTCTTCTCCAACCAGGAGTGTGCCGTGCCACATGGTGTACCAGGTAAACAGAGAAGAAATTACGGAAACTGCCAGTGACAGCAGAATGCCCTTGGTAAGGTTCGGCGTTCCAAAGCCGAGGTGAAGCAGGTAGTCCAACCCGACCTCAACGCCAGGTACGGCGACTACGATCAGCAGGGCCGCCAGCCAGGCTGGACGCCGATGGCGGATAACCTGGACAAAGCCGGCGAACATTCCCGAGGTGCCCGCCCGGTAAGCCGCTTCAACCAGCACGGCCAGGCTCACGCTGCGCCAGCCGTAAGCATAGGTAGTGGCTATAAAGATCGGCGCGCGAAAAGCGACGCTGAGCATCGCAGCCTTCCAGTTCCACCACTGGATGACGGCGTCCGCTTTGGCGCCGAATATCGCTCTGCCGTCGGTAGATGAGGCACCCGCCATGACTATCTCACTTCCACAAAAAAGATGCGGAGCACAACTTGATCCGCTAAGCTGCTGCCACCACCAGCACGATCATGCCAGTGTCGTTCGCGCGCAAGAATAAATGCACGATTAAATCTAGATGAAAAGAGCCCAAACAAGTATTCGCTAAGTAACTCCGAAAAACGAGCCACACGCTAGAACAGCAGCAGATCATTCGCTACGCCGGGGATGACACTCTGTTTGAACGCGGAATTGGCTATTTCTAGTGTATCTGATACCAGAATTGGCCTGCAGGACGAACTTTCACGCCGCCGCTTCCTTGCCTCTTTTCTCCAGAGGTTCGATTTGGCCCAGGAGATTGCGCCGTAAGAGTGCGGACGCCGTAATCGCCCCGCCGAACAGGGCTCCAGTCACGCCCAACGAGCCCACTTCCTGCCCCGTCAGGTAGAGATTCGCCAGCGGAGTTGCGGCACGGAGAAAGCGCGCGTTGAACCGGGCCGGGGTCGCGGCAATGCCATAGGCTTCGCCTAGTTCATAATTCATGAAGTGGCGGGTGGAGAGCGGGCTGGAGAGCCTCCGCGTAGTCCACCTTTCCTTTCACCGCGGGCACCGCCTGCTCCAGCTCCGCCAGCAGGCGCGCTTTGAGCTGCTCTTTCAGCTCCTCGTACTCCGGACCGCGATGCCTCCATTTGGTTTGCTCCCAGCGCTCGAAAGGCGCATAAGGCGCCGGCGCGACGACCTCGATGGTGGACCGCAGAGGATAACGCCGGGCGAAAGTCGGATCCTTTGCCGAAGGAAACGAAATGAACACGAAAGGAAAGGGCTGGCCGGGGTCGGCGAAAAACCTCGCTGCGTCGCCATCGTGATCCGGGCTATGGTGAACCCACAGATTGCTTTCTCCAAAGCTCTCGCCAGCGTTTTGCTTCAGTCCAGCATAAAGACACAGGTGGGCCGCGGACGCGGGAAGGTCTTCGAGCTGCTTGCGAAAGCTGAGCTTGGCCCGTGCTTCCGGCGGCAACAGCCGAACAAATGTATTTCTGGCGCCAGTGTCGCTGATAACGGCCGGCGCAAGAAACTCGCGCCCATCCGCCATTCGTACCCCTGTCGCCCGGTTGCTCCGGTCGAGCAGAATCCCGGCGACTTCGGCTCCAACCACAATCTTGCCTCCGTTCCGCTCGATCCCGGGAGCAATGGAAGCCGCGATCTGGCCGGCGCCGCCGATCGGATAACTCGCGCCGTCAAAATAATGATTGGCGACGATGGCGTGAATGCCAAAGCTGCTTTGCGCCGGAGGCAGACCGTAATCGCCCCATTGAGCTGTCAACACGGCAATCAGTTCTTCATTGCCGGTGAGTTCGCGGAGCACCTCCGCGGTCGTGCGGCGGGCAAAACCCATGAATTTCCGGCGCAGCAGCGGGCCAATAAGCGCCGCGACCGGGGCGGGCAGGGCTTTCTCGGCAAAATAGCCTCGGGCCGCCTGGGCGGTCGTCTGCACCAGGGCCAGGTAGTTGTCTATGGCCCGTGCTTCGCCGGGGAAATAATCCTTCAGCCGTTCGCGGAAGCGCGCGAGTCCACTGACAAATTCATACGTCCGGTCTGCAATCACGACGCGATCGTACACTTCGGGCATGGGGTTCCAGGCGAGGCGTCCTTCGGTGATGTGGTCGAACATCTTTCTTTCCTGGCTGGCCGGGTCGTGCACCTTGCCGACGTAGTGAACTCCCACGTCCCACTCATAATCCGGACGGTGGAAGACTTGGGTGAATCCGCCGGCGACATAGTGGCGTTCGAGGACGAGCACTTTTTTCTCGCCATGCCTCGCCAGCAGGGCGGCGGCTGCCAGGCCGCCGATGCCGGACCCGATTACGATGGCGTCCCAGCGGTCTTCCAGCGAATGCTGTTTGTAGGAAACTCCGACATTGCGATTTGCCATAAGCCGGCTCCCGTTCCACATTAAAATGTGGACACTGACAACATTACAACATTAAATCGTATCGATGTTGCGCGTGTCAACATGTTTCTGATAAAAAATAAATATGCCTCCTCGCCCCAGCTATCACCACGGAAATCTCAGGCCGGTGCTGCTCGATGCCTCGCTCAAGCTGATCGCCGAAGTTGGACTGGCGGCTTTTACCCTGCGGGAGGTCGCCCGTCGTGCCGGAGTGTCGCACAACGCGCCCTATCGCCACTTTCGCAGCAAGGAGGAATTGCTTGCGGCGCTGGCGGCAGAGGGGTTCGACCGGCTCGCCCGGGCTATGCGCGAGGCCATGGTTCACAGCGAAGACCCGCTCGAGAAGTTTCGCAATTCAGGTTTTGCGTACATAGAGTGCGCCCTGAAATGGCCCCAGCACTTTGCCGTCATGTTCGAGGCGCCACTGGACTTAGCGAGCTACCCGGAAACGGCGACAGCCGCGCAACGCGCTTTTGAGACTTTAGGAGATGCGGTAGCGAACTGCCAGGCTGAAGGCTTATTGCCGGCCGGGAACCATTTGCCGGTCGCTCTTGCCGCTTGGTCGTTGGTCCATGGGATCGCGAAACTGGCGATTGCCGAAAGGCTTCCTTTCAGCTCCAGGCAAGCTGTGCTTCACTTCGCCGGTTTCGCCATGAGCTGTTTGCAACACGGCATCGACGGTGCTTTGTCCGCATCGAAGCAACCTCAACCGTCCCCACCGAAGAAGAAATACGGACGCGGCGGGAAAGCCGGAAGGCCGGCCAGGTGAGTCGCATTCTACCCGCCAAGCCGCCGATTGTGGTGTTCTCTGCCGCGGGCTGAACCGCCAATCAGGACATTAGCCGGAAACGTCTTTCGCAAGATTCAACTACCATGATTGGCCCAGCCGGCCTTATGATAGGTACCCTTGCCAGCCATGTGACGAGCCGGAAGTTGTCCGCGCGCCGACTGGGAAAGGCACTTTGACCTATGCACGACACCGCCACGATTGAGGCGGCGAAACTAGCTCGCCGGACCTGGCTGGTTTCTCTGGTTCTGTACTGCTCCGCGCATTTTCTGGTCGATCTGTATACCACGGCTCTGGGCATCCTTCAGCCTGTTCTGCAGAAACTCTTCAAGCTAAGTTTTACCCAAGCCGGAATCATCGCCGGAGTTTACGTTTTGTCGGGCTCGATGATGCAGCCGTTGTACGGGTACTTGTGCGATCGATTTCGTTCGCGGCTTTTTTCCGCGATGGGCCCCGCGATTGCCGCGGTTTTTCTTTCTTTGCTCGCCTGGGGCGGCGGGTTTTACAGTGTGCTGCTGATGGTGGCGCTCGGCGGCGTCGGGGTTGCCGCGTTTCATCCCCAGGCGGCCGCCAACGCCATAGCCACCATCGCCAGCCATCGCAAGACCGCGATGGCGCTATTCGTCTCTTGCGGCTCGTTGGGAATGGCGGCGGGCCCGCTGTGCTTCTCCCCGCTGCTGGAGCGCCTCGGACTGCGGTGGCTGGCGCTGGCTGCCGTTCCGGGTGTGTTGATGACGTGCTTCCTGTTGTTCGCGCTGCCCCCGTTGGAATCTCGGCAGAGCGCGCGGGGCGAGTTCGATTGGGCTCCGCTCAAGGCGGTTTGGAAGCCCATGATCATTCTTTACCTGCTGGTGATGATCCGGTCCGTGGTTCAAGTCACATTCCAGCAGTTTCTGCCTCTTTATCTCACCAGCTCGCGTCGATTCACCATTTCACAAGCCGCCTTGAGTCTTTCACTTTTTCTGTTAAGTGGCGCCATTGGCGGGTTTGCGGGCGGCAGCCTGGCGGATCGTTTCGGCGGGCGTTTAGTCATTCTGGTCTCCATGATTGCCTCCGTGCCATTTCTCGCACTGTTCGTCTTTGGCCGCGGTATGTGGTCCATGGTGGGACTTTCTCTTGGAGGGCTGATTCTGTTGTTCACCAATCCGGTGAATATTGTGCTCGCCCAGGAACTGGCGCCCAGCCGGGCTGGCGTAGTCTCCTCTCTTATGATGGGCTTTGCATGGGGATCGGCCGGCTTCGTCTTCATTCCGCTGGTTGGCTTGGTCTCCGACCTGTGGTCGATGCAAGTGGGGTTCGCCTGCCTGATTCTGTTTCCTTTCGTCGGCTTCCTCCTCGCGTTGAGGCTTCCAAGGGAAATCGGCATTCAGGCTGCCACGTCTGGCGCGGACGACTGATGGCGGGGCTGTTCTTGGAATAAGTGGGCAATAAGGCTTTGGAAAGCAGATCGTGAGGCCGGAAGATGACCAGCGTACGAATGGACAAGTGGCTCTGGGCTGCCAGATTCTTCAAGACGCGCGCCTTGGCGGCGCGGGCCTGTGAACTCGGCAGGGTTCGTTTCAACCAGCAACCGGCCAAGCCTGCCCGCGAGGTCCGGGTTGGCGACCGCTTGCGAGTGACTACCGACGGTGGCGAATTTGAAGTGGAAGTCCTGCTTCTCAGTGAAGTGCGCGGTCCGGCCTCGGTCGCGCAAACGCTCTACCGGGAAACGGAGACGAGCCGTGAATTGCGGCTGAAAGTCGCAGCAGAGCGCAAAGCGATGAGGCAACTCGCTCCGGCGCCGGAGGGCAAACCCTCGAAACGCGACCGCCGCAAAATTATCCAGTTCCGCGACGGAGCGAGGAGTACGGAGTGAGGTTCGGGACGAACTTGGGCGCGACCCGCGCGGTGCTTGGTTCTTCACCCAGCGCTTCTGCCGAGTCTGCACAACCGTACACGCTATGGCAAGGGTGCGTGCCATGGAAGACGCGCTTAAGATGGAGATCCCACTGAACGCTCAGTTGATCCGCAATCTCATTCTCATTGCCCACGGGCTTCACGACCATATCGTGCATTCTTACTATCTCAGTGCGCTCGACTGGGTCGATATTCTGCAGGTGCTCAAGGCCGACCCGGGCGAGGCGGCAGCACTGACCGGGAGTCTGTCGCCGTGGCCGCATAACTCGAAGAACGAGATGAAAGCGGCGCAGGATAAGATCAAGGCGGTTGCCGCCAGGGGCCAGCTCGGTATTTTCGCTAACGGCTATTCGGGCCATCCGGCGACGAAACTGAGCCCCGAGGTCAACGATCGCCTCGGGATCAGCCAGCAAAAGCGCGAGGTCCCACTTGATTTCCCCTCCAGCGGGGGCACAAAAAAGGGCACAGTTTTTGATTCTTGACAAAAAGCCACAACTGGCTTATTCTGGCATCATGCGGAGGGTGATCATGCCCAAGAAACCGCGCTGCCGTAGACATCCCGACCAGATTCTCGTCTGTCTGAAGTGCTACGCCAGTTAGGGCGGCAAAACCACAGCTCGTAAGCACGCCGGCCAGTTACGGGAGTGGGGCAAACTCGGCGGCCGGCCGCGTAAACTCGTCCCCGCAGAAACCGAACAGAAGGCCCAGCCCGACGCCCTCAAGGAGTTGGGCGACCTGGTCGCTAGGGTATCCGCAAACACACGCAATTTTACGCTCCTCGCGCTTCACTGGAAGCGCATGGCTGTGGCTCCAATTTAACATTCCGCGACTTATGCTCGTGAGTTTGGGGTACTGGACTAGGTGGAGGGAGTCGAAGTGTGTAGCCAGCCCTTGTCTTTCAGGACAGTCCAGGCAATCCTAATTTGTTTTGCCGCGAAGGAGCGTTTGCGGGGGCCCCACGCATACGTTTTTGCGATAGCTTCGTCCTCAGACGTTGCTCCTTCACGAGTCACAACCCAGTGCACCGTCGATAGCAGTTCCATGCCAATAGGCGTTTCAAAACCTTTGATCAACGACGCTACTTGCTCGAAGCGCACGCGCGCCTTGGGATCCTCCCTCAAGAACTGACGTGCCTCTTCAATCGCAGCCGGCAGCAGTTCAATCGAGCGACCTGGTCGATCGTCTGCATCGCCGTAACCAGTGATGAAATACCCTTCGATGTGTGAAAGAACGTGTCGCGGATTCTTGGAATACGGACCGTAAGTGCCCTTCTCGTATTTCAGATTGAGCGGCTGACCGGCCTCCTGCATGAAATACATGAGCTTGTGAATCTCCAGCAGCGACACCGCCGGGTCCATCACTGCCGCAAGATAACGTCGGATCAACTCGACAAGGACGGCGCGACCGATGGTCATCTGGGGGCGCCGTTTCTCTTTCACCATCAACTCGGGTGCCGGCGCACCCTTTGGCTCGTACAGCAGTACTCGCACATCAGGCAGCGCTCGCACCGCCCCAACAATGAGCGGCCGAACCTCGTTCCATTCAAGACCGCCCAAGCCACAACCGAGCGGCGGAATCGCGATTGACTGAATGTTCCGCTCTCGAATAACTCTGACTAGATCGCTGAGTCCCTGCTGGATGTACTGAATACGGCTGTTGCCCTTCCAGTGACGCTTCGTTGGGAAGTTGATAATGTATCTCGGTCCAGTCAGGCGCTCTGTTTCATACACGAACATATGCCCAAGATGCACTTGCCCGTGCTCACATGCATGCTCGTATTGGCGAAAATTCTCGGGAAAAGCTTTGCGGAATTGGAGCGCGATCCCGCGCCCCATCACACCAACGGTGTTAACGGTGTTGACGAGCGCTTCAGCTTCCGCCTGAAGGATGTCGCCTTGCTTTAGCTCAACCATAAAGGATCCGCTCAGTAGTACCAATTTCGTTTAACCTGGACCGCCGGCCTGTGTACCGTATCACCGATTGTCGCTTCAACCCTATCGGCGATTGTCCGATCATATATCCCATTCACTTCAATCAGTTCCCACGGAAACGACTCGTAAACAAGAAACTCTGCCTGCTTACACTCCTTTACATCTGGGTTGCGCCAAATCGTCGCGTGGATGGCTCGCCAATCTAGGCCGTCAATTGATGCGCGGTCGGCGACAAAGGTTGTGTAGTACGCACCGGCGTTACCCTTGCTTATTGCCCATCGGCGGCGATTCTGGTCAAGCCAGTCGAAAACAGCTTCGAGGTCCGCTTGAAGATGCAGAATCGGTCGTTGCCCACCGCGGTACGTTAGGTCGGGACTGTTACCCATGTGCAGGATGTACAACATGATCGACTTAGGGCAGAAATAGAAAGGCACGTATTCTCCGACCATCGTTCCGTTCGGCAATCCACTTCGATTTCCTCCAACCGCCGTCGTTTGATTTCGTTCATACCGACGATCGTACAATTCAGGCCCCGGGCAACGCGTTCTGCGTCTGACCAGATAAGGCCGTCAGTAATCTCCGCGAGATTGTCCAAATGCGTGATGTGATAGATCTTCGGGTTAGGGGGTGCGGGCATATTCGCTTACAAAGCAACAATTTAGAATTTCGTTCGATTGGAACATAGCCTATTCCGTGCTGCAACAGCGCTCGATTGGGCCCACGGTTCGGAATGGCTCGACCAATCACAATCCCGTTTCACCTCAACTCGAAGCTGTTCGGAACGGAATCAACTGAGGCTGGCTGCCCTTTGCCACGGGAATGGTCACGCCCGTGACGTCGCGAAACGTGGCAGGCAAGAACCTCAGTTCGCGGCACAGCGTCTCTACTTTCAAATCGATTTTGGTCCCGAGAGCGTTCAATGCAGTCGCGAGGAGTTCCGGTTGCTGAAATGACGGCTCGTAGGGTTCTCCTTTAGTCCAGCCTTTGGCCGACATGTACTTGAACGCTTGTCGGTATGTGACAGCCCCAATCAGCCCGAGATCATAGGCTCGCCTCACAATAGCTGCCGCGCTCGCCAGCCAGCGCCGCTTCAGATTAAAGACGTGCTCCCAAGAAAAGGGCACTGTGCTGAACTCGCGCGAGAAGGCCTTCCGCGGCATCAAGAACGCACTGGCGAATCTATCCGCTGACGACTCGGTTTCGATAGTTCCTGTCGGCAAACCGTTGTGCATGACGAGATGACCGCATTCATGAGCCACATCGAAGTTCCACCGGGATGTGCTCTGGATCGCCTGATTCAGCACGATGAGTGGTGTGCGACCGACACGTGAGAATGCGTCAACTCTTGCAGATTCGGCCAAATGTGCAACCACGATCACACCGGCATGTTCCAGGACTCTGCCTATCTGTAGAATCGGCGCCTCCAAGCCGAGTTTCCAGTGCTTACGGCATTGCTCGGCTGCTTGTTCGATCTCTTCCGACGTCGATGCTGGCAATTGCGGCAAGTCAATCTCCGGAAACTTGAACAGCGAACGAAGACGGGCAATAACGATCCCGAGGAGAGTGCCGTGTGCCCGAACCTGAGTTTTTATACGTTCCGCAGTCGTCCGCCGATGTCGAAAGCTGCACTCGTCCTCGCGAAACAGATCGTCCACGGGTCCGTAAAAAAAATCGGGCTCAAATCCGAGCACCGATCCGCATGCTTCAATAAGGTCGCGCGCTGGCTCCCGCTTCTTGCCGGTCTCGCAGAGCGAGATGAGCGAACAGGACGCGGCAACCTGCTCACCGAGTTCGGTCTGTGTCAGACCTCGGAACTCGCGAGCAAGCTGTAGCCGCTGGCCCGAGAAAATCTCGCCTGGAAACAGTGAACCACTCATCGAACTTTCTTCTGCTCCTCTCCGGTTGGCCGCAGCGGCTCGACGGTCGGCGGCGGAAGATCAACGGGCTTGGCTTGGATGGGTGTCACCGTAGAAGGCTGCGCGTCGAACGGAATGCCAAACGTCCCGATCACGTTGTCAGCGTCATCGACCTCAACGACTGTGACAGCGGAAACCTCGCGAGTTGTGTTCGTCGACTTCGACAGCCATCCGCAAGATTTTGTCGATTGGGCGAAATCCTTCAATGGCGAGGCACAACTGCTGATGGTGGTTCTCGCCCGGCGTCGTGATCAGATACCGCCCTGGAGGATCGTCGGCGGCGCCCCGATAGAATCGGAACGGAATCGTACCGACCGCAAAGCTAAAGGAGAGCTTCTCAGGTTCGGGTAAGATCGTGAGCCAAGGATACTCCTTTGCGGCCTGCGTCAGAGCGTGGCAGGTTCTAACGTAAACGCGACAACCGAGGCTCCACTCGTTGTCGCCGTTCTGAGCTTGATGGAGCGCAACCGCTTCGCGCCTGACTCGCCGGATGATGTTCGCCAGCGCCGAAAGCCGCTCACGGCTAAGGTCGGGATACTTGGACCACGGTTCGAAGTCGCTCATGCAAGACAACATATCAGGTTGCAGACATTGATGCAATAAATTTTATGGGTCGATGTTATTTTATAGGTTCTACAATTTTTACGGCGGTTTCGACTTTTTATGGCCTCGTCAAGCTTTTACGGGCTTGTCAAAATTCGAAGGTCGTATTCCGGCGGGATCGGTTTTGGACCGGGCGTTCGCTGCGCACGTAAGCTTTTATTTCTCAGTAAGTTACGGAGTCTCTAACTCATTTGATTGGCAAGGATACGAAGCGTCCGCACCTTGAAGCCATGCTTGAGTTCGTCCGCGAGGGTGACACGGTTGTGGTTCACAGCATGGATCGCCTAGCCCGCAACCTAGACGATCTCCGCAGGCCAGTCTGGGGATTGACCAAACGGCGCATCCGTGTGGAGTTCGTCGAGGAGTCGTTGACCTTCACCGGGGAAGATTCGCCAATGGCGACCTTGCTGTTGTCCATGCTTGGCGCGGTCAGCGAGTTCGAGCGCGCACTAATCAAAGAGCGGCAGCGTGAAGGAATCGCAATCGCCAAGCGGAAGGGTTTGTACCGTGGCCGGAAGAGGTCTCTTTCCGCAGAGCAGGGCGAAGAACTGCGTAGACGGGTTGCTGCCGGGGAGAAGAAAGCGGTCATAGCACGTGATTTCGGCATCAGTCGTGAGACTTTGTACCAGTATTTGCGGGCATAGCTGCAACTGTGGTGGTGAACGGGGCTGCGCTACGGCTGGCACCTTGCTCGGCCTCGCCGGGAGCGGAAGCCTCGTTCGTCACCCCTGACATGCCTTTGTTGTCCGTGAAACCAGAATCTGGCGAGTGGACTACTTTTATCCCGCCACATCACGCCGCTCCCGCGGCGTAACGTGGCTCATTTTCGCACCGGCGATTACACTCAATTCCTTTGCCTCGCATTGTCATTGCTGCCTCCGCTGAAATGTTACTAACTGAGGCGAAGTATGCCTTGACAAACCGGTGTTTGTGTCTTACTTTTTTCTAACCCATGGTTATGCGAATTAAACGTAGGTTAGATAAGACGGGGTTCACTCATACAGAGGCACCCGGAGAATGGCTCGCTTGGTGGCTAAATGATTATCGAGAGCGGGCAGGAGACAAAACGCGCATAAGAGAGCTGATTGCGCGCTTACAGGCGCTCTGGGACTTCATGCCCGATCTTGAGCCTTCTCAGGCTGTGCCGGACAACTTTGACTATCAGAAAATGCTCAAGCTGGAAGCGGGAGTAGCAAACTGCACTCGCCGCTATAAGAGTAGTCCAAGCTTTATGGCGCACTACGACTGTAGGGTGGGATTCGTAAATTCGAACGAGAGCGGTGCCACACCGGAGGAATGGTGCGCGATTGAGGCGCTAGAGATCTTGGTCACTTCTCGGATGATTGATCGGCTTACGTATTGCTCTGGATGCGGAAAACGATGGGTCTTCCGTTCTCGTAAGAATCACAAATTTTGCAGCCGTCATTGCCGTCAGGCGCGTTATGAATCCAGCCCTAACAGAAAGACGCGACGGCTTGAGTACATGCGCTGGTACTATTCGCAGTACCAGAGCCCGAAGGCACCCGCCAAAAAGCTCACCTTCAAAGAATGGCTCAAGCAGCAACAACGCAGAAAGGTGGCGTAGCCATGCCCCGAGGTAAGAAACGTGATCGTGACGGGATCTTCACACGCAAGGACCGGCCAGGCGCGTTCTACGGCAGTTGGACGGATGCCATGGGGCGACGCCGTAAGCGCAAGTTGGATGCCTACACACTCCAGCAAGCCCGTGATGTATTGGCAGCGGAACGGGCGAAGGCGGAGAAGGCCCGAGTGCTTGGCTATACACCGCCGGGGAAGGAAACCTTCGCGGAGTTTATGCCCCGCTACCTCAAGCATCAGAAGGTGCGGCTAACGCCCCGCGCCTATGAGCGCACACGCGGAGTGGTGGAAGGCCATCTCAAGTCTGTATTCGGTACTGTGAAGCTGGCAAACATCCACCGTGCGGACGTGCAGCAATACATCACTATCCGCATGGTCCAGGTATCGGCGGCAACTGTGGTCCGAGAAGTGAATATCTTGAAACACCTGCTCAACCAAGCTGTTGAATGGGAAATGATTCCCCTCAATCCCGCCAGCCGTCTTGGAAAGAAAACCGGGTTGCCCCGTGTCCCCGCTGGCCGGGTTCGCTACCTCCAGCCCGGAGAACTCCATGCGGTCCTTGAAGCCTGCCCGGAATGGTTGCGGCCAATTGCCGGGCTTGCTGCCTTTACCGCCATGCGTCGCGGCGAGATTCTAGATTTGCGCCGGTTGGATGTAGACCTGAATGGCAGGCGCATCTTGTTGCCGCAAACCAAAAACGGGGAAGGGCGGGTTGTCTATCTGAATAGGCTGGCATATCAAGTGCTCAATTCCTTGCCCGTGGGAGCACCTACAGACCGCGTTTTCCCCGCGAGTGATAGTGTGACGCCAGAGAACGTTTCGCTTGCGTTCCTACGGGTTTGCAGGCGTGTCGGAATTGCCGACTTCCGCTTCCACGATTTGCGCCACACGGCGGCTTCATGGCTCAGAATGCAAGGCGCGGACATTCACACGGTCGCGCAGTTGCTCGGTCACAAGGATTTGAGAATGGCCGCACGGTATCAGCACTTGAGCCCGGCTTACCTTTCCGATGCTGTCAAACGGTTGGATGACATCTTCGGTGAATCGCTCAAACTGCCAGCGAAGGAACCCGCGCGGCTACCAGCAAGAACGGGAGAGAAGGCGCCACACAAGACGCGAAAACGGGGAACGGTTCCCGTTCCATCGTCCCCACAGCGTCCCCTCGGTTATTCTCAGAAAGAATGAATACTAGATAAGTCTTTTGTAATGTTGGCGTCCCCGGCGGGATTTGAACCCGCGTTACCGCCGTGAAAGGGCGATGTCCTAGGCCAGGCTAGACGACGGGGACTCTACAGGCAGGAACTATCACACGTACCGGCAAACTCATCGTATCAGCACAGCTTGGCACTGTCAAAAGCCAGGCGCCCGCCATCGGGCCGCGAGCGCTCTTGCGCGCCACCCTGTCCGCGGATAGCCGAAAACAAGCGATGGCTCCGCTCCGGTCACCATGACATCCTGTTGAAGATTTCTTCAGCGATTACATCGGGTTCAAGATTCCTCGCCGTGACGTCCGGGCGAAGATCTATGGAATACCGACGGACAGGCCGGGCGTGCCGCGGGCGCAAACCGTATTCCGAACTCTGCTCCGCTCCGTCGAGGTGTCAAGCGCAAAGCCGACGGGTGCTGATATTATTTAGCAGTCCAAAGCTGCCGCAACCGCCGAATGTAGCTGCGTCTGCCAAGCGGCAGGCGCCGTCGTCGCTGGTTGAGACTTGCTGCCGACTGCGGCGGCAACCCGGCGGCGAGCAGCGGACGATTGCAGAGACGCCGGGCCATTACTCGGACGGGGCCTCGATCCATCCTGCACGACTTGGCAAGATGGCCTGATACTCACCACTCAACCGCAACCGGGACCTGTCCACGAGCCCGGCCCAGGAGAAAACGATGTCGAATTGGAAAAACGTTGTTCGCCTCTTTTCCTTGTTGCTGTTGTTGGCCTCGATCGGTATCGCTCAGAATCAGCCGGCGACACCCTCCGCTCCCGCTGCAAGCGCGCAGAAAGGGATGATGCTGCTGACGATCTTCTTACATCACGACGAGTCGAAAACACTCGGCCAGATTAATGCCGACCTCAAGGCGCACGGCTACTTCGACAGTTTCCCTCCCAAGGGCGTCGAGGTCGTTTCCTGGTATGTGATGATGGGCATCGGTCAGGTCGTCACCCTCCGTTTTCCGGCCGAGCGTTTGCGTGAAGTGAATCTCGCAATCGAGAACACCGCCTGGGGAGCGTTCCACACGGATTTTTATCCGACCTACGACTACAAGCCGGTGTGGGAAGCATCGCAGAAGAAGTGAAGTCCGAATGTCAAGCTTGGGCCCGGAGGCAGCGCCGCCGCCGGCCCATCGAGTCAACCAGCCCGGCAGGCATTCGCCGGGCCTGAATTTTTGGAGCAACGATGGCGGATCCGCTTTACCTGAGCTTGTGGTTCCCAACCTTTCGCGCCGAAGAAATGCTGGCGCGCGCGCTTGGCGTTCTGCAACAGTTTCGTTTTGCACCAGCCGCGCCGGGGATCACTTATGTTGCCGTGCAGCCGATCAGTTACTCGGAGCCCACACTTTTCGAGCGCCGGTTCATTCCGCCTGCCGCTCCAGAGCAAGCGATGGATGCAGTGCAGGAGTTTGCCCATGAAGATTATGCCATCACCTTCGAGGCGTATTGGGAGCTGTGGATGCCGGCCGGCGAGGGCGGCCAGTGGGCGCGGCGCGAAAACCGAGTCAATTTTATTCTCCATGGCACGGAATTCGATGAGGATGTCTACACCGAGTTCGGGCACATGGAAATCGATTTCGGGCTGGACTCCCCTTTCCTCTGCGAAGAGATCGATCTCTCGCGTGCCAACCAGCAGCGGGTGCGCGAAAATATCGCCCACCTGATTGCCTTCACCCGTGCACTGGAGAAACACTGTCAGCTGACGGGCCGCATGCTGTGGTCGGAAAGCGAAGAAAACCTCGCCCAGAAACTCATTGCCCGCCTGCAAAGCGTGCAATAGACAGGGCCGCGCAAGCCCTGGCAGGCTGCTGAAAAACTGTTCTTTGAGGTGTCATCCTGAACGTAGCTGGGGTCCCCGGCAAGCGCTTCAGTTTTTTGAAACACGCTGTACCCAACCGAGGCAAGGTTCGACCGGCATCGAATCGTTTCTGGTTACCAATCTGGTTACGAAGCTGATTACGGCCGTCGCTACCGCCGTGGAAACCTTCTCTCGTTTTGTCGTATAAAAGAGCAGACGGCGAGCGGGCGCTTGGCATATCAGAATCCGCAATCCCGCCAGGGAGATTTGGCATGAATACAACGATTCAAACAGGCCTTGCTCTTCTCACCGCAGTCGCCCTCAAGGTGCTGGGAGCAATCGTTATTTGGTTTGTCGGGCGCTGGTTAATCCGATTCGCCCTCAAACTCATGGGACGTGCGCTTGACCGGCAAAGCCTTGATCACACGCTCGTGGCCTACCTGCAGTCGGCGCTTGGCATCCTGCTCAATGTTGTGCTGGTGGTTGCCTTGCTCGGCTTCTTCGGGGTTCAGACGGCGTCTTTCGCGGCACTGCTGGTCGGTGTCGGCCTCGCCATCGGAGCGGCGTGGAGCGGCCTCCTCGCGAATTTCGCAGCCGGATTCTTTCTGCTGGTGTTACGACCGTTCAAGGCGGGTGACTATGTTGAAGTAGGAGGAGTGACCGGTACAGTCGAGACAATCGGGCTATTTACCACAACTCTCAACACCCCCGCAAACGTGGTAGCCATTGTCGGCAACGCCAAGGTCTTCGGGGATACAATCCAGAATTACACGCGCAATGACTATCGCCGTGTAGACCTGGCGGTCGAACTCTCGCATGAGGTCGATCCAAATCAGGCAATCGCCCTGCTGAAGGATGGGATAGCCCACATCGCGAACGTGCTTCCCAACCCGGCTCCCACGGTCGAGATATTCGAATTCACTTTGGCTGGGCCGCGATTGGTGGTTCGGCCATTTTGCGCCAACGAGCATTATTGGCAGGTCTATTTCGACACCAACCGAATGATTCGGAATACCTTCGGCAAGGCTGGCTTCCCGGCTCCGGAATATCATCACGCGGTGCGCGGCCTCGAAGACGAAGCAGCACGGACTTGAAGCCCGCGGCATAGGTTCGTACATTTTCCCCGGCTGTGAACGGCATGGCTAAAGCCATGCCCCTTCAAAGCACTATTTCTGAAACACGCTGTAGGATGGGGTGACCAGATGACCCATTGGCGACTTGCATTCCGGGTTTCTACAGCTTAAATTTGAGAGCCGTAATCATCGGCAAGGTGCATGTTGGGCAAATCCGGAATGGTTTTCCGATTCCGGCGTCGTTTCCAAATTTTAGTAGGTACGGTAAGGACACAGAGGGTGAACCATGCGACGACTAGCTAGAGTCTTGTTAGTGGCGGCACTTGCGGTGGCGGGGTGGACAACGCCGGGATGGGCCCAGATAGCCCCTCGGGTCACATCTTTGGGGGCTACTCCGCCGCAGACTTACATGTGGATCGGCAACAGCTTTTTTTATTTCAATAACGGGATCGCCGCATATGTCACAGGTCTTGCACGCGGCGAGGTCGGGGGCGGACCGGCACATCGCGGCACCATGCTGGCGATCGGCGGATCAGGGTTGAACTGGCATGATGTCAAGTCATATTTTCGACCGAACGCAGTCGGCTCCTACATCTTCGATGAGAAGAACAATATTGTGTTTAACACAGCGGAGAAGAAGTACGGAGGGGCGATCTTGATGGATTGCAGTCAATGCCCGATCCACCCGACCCTGGCTCCGATTTTCGTCAAATACGTGAAGAAGGATGTAGCCACGATCCGAGCGCATGGAGCAGTGCCGGTGCTGTTCATGTCATGGGCCTACGCGGATCATTCTGACATGACAGCCCGATTGGCCGAAGCGTACACGCGAGAGGGCAATGCGAACAATGTAATGGTGATTCCAGCCGGCCTCGCTTTTGCGCGTGTGCTGAAGCTGCGCCCAGACCTCAAGCTACATGTGGCGGACAACCGCCATCCGACGCTTGCCGGAACTTACTTGGCGGCTGCCACCGCCTACGCTGCCTTGTATGGCCGCTCGCCCGAGGAGAACAGCTACACGGCTGGTCTAGACCCGGAGTTGGCTCGTTTCCTGCGTGTGGAGGCTTGGGAAACAGTGAGGGACTATTTCAGCGGGGCCGTGACACACTAAGCGGACAAGCCCTGGGACTCGTCGTAGAGGTTGTCTCCATGGAATTGATTGACAGGGGTTGAAGCTTTCTGGAGGCTCGCAACAATGAACGGAAGCAAGAAGGTAATTGCCGCACTGAATGAAGCTTTGCACGAGGAGCTTACAGCCGTCAACCAGTATTTTCTTCATGCTGAGATGTGCGAGAACTGGGGATACGAGAAGATAGGCAAATACGTCAGGAAGCTCTCCATCGTCGAGATGAAACATGCGGAAAGGCTGATTGAGCGCATCCTGTTTTTGGATGGCTCCCCGAACATGGCCGCGCCTGTTCAGCTAAGCGTTGGCACGGCGGTGAAGCAACAGTTGGAATACGACCTGAAGCTTGAACTCAGCGCGGTGAAGCTTTACAACAATGCGGTGAAGCTGGCGAGGGCTGAAGGCGACAATGGCAGTGAGCAACTGTTGCAATCAATTTTAGAGGATGAGGAAGGGCACGCCGATTGGCAGGAAACGCAATTGAGCCTGATCAAGGAGATCGGGGACGAGCTTTATTTGAGCGAGCAGATTAAGAAAGAGTAGAGCTTGTTTCAAAAACACTCCGCTGCTCTCCGGGGTTAAAACCCGCATCCAGCTTGGTTGTGTGCGGCTCGGCTGAAGCCGAGCCCCTTCAAAACCGCGAAACGCATATGCGACGAACTTCCGATTCAGGACACCAGCAGGATGCTGAAAAACTCTGAGGTCTGCTTTACTTTCAGCAAACAGCAGATCCTTCGGTTGCGCAACGACAACGCAACCTCAGGATGACACTTCACGGGAATTTTTCAGCAGCCTACTAGGCCTTGGGCGCGTCCTTGGCGGCGGGCTTGTCTTGCTTGCCGGTGGGCAAGCCGACGATGGAAACGTGTCCGATGCCGGCAACGTTCCTGCCCTTGGGCTCCGCCGGGCCCGGCAGATACACGGTTTTGCAAGTAACGCAGCGGTAGACTTCGGCGTTCTTTCCCCAGGCACGCTCCGCGTCGCCACAGGCGCACTCGACGGTGTCGAAGGTGTAGAACCATCGCTTCAAGTGGCCGCCACACAGCTTGCCTTTATCGTCCTTTTCATTGCAGGCGCGCTGCAAAGGCATCTTGATCTTCACTTTGTGGTTGGGCAATTGCTGGGTCTGGGCGGTCGAGCTTGCGGTCGTTTCGGTTTGGGGTGCTTCGGTGGTCACGGTTTTCCTTCGTGAATTACCCCGGCAGGCGCTTCGCCGGAAGGTTTTTGGATATCGCCATTTTAACTCAGCAGGCCGCCGGTTATCCCTTGAACTTGAAGATGATGATGGCAACGGTTATCCCTTGAAGATGATGGCGGCTCCGCCGGCTGCCTCCGGGGCGACGACCATCCCGCCCGGTATCTGGCGGTGGGCAATCCCCTGCACGAGGCGGCGGACCGCGGTTGCGCAATCGTCGGTGCGAATGGCGATGGCGGCAATCAGCGGCAAGGAAGCAATCGCGACTTCCGGCAGTTCCGCCCGCAGGGCTTCAGCCGGCAGCAGGCGCAAGCGGCTGCGCTCGAATTGCAGGGTGTAACCCGCTGCGCCATTGGCCACGGCGTGCCGTCCCGCGAGCACGGAGAAACGCGCCGCCGACTCCGCCGGGTTCTCGACGGCGACGACGACCTCCTCCAGGGCGACGGCGTGGTTGGCGTGATCGAGGAAGCGCGGCTGCCAGATCGCCTCGGGGGTGAGATGGCGAATCAACTGGATGCGGCCTTCCGGGGCGTCCGGCAGCGGCAGGCGGGCGAAGCGGGCGCGCAGGCCGTTGGGGTCGGCGTCGTCCACCGGACGCTCCAGCCAGGCGACGCCCGGAATGTCGATGCCCGCTTGCCGCAGACGACGCAGGTTCGCCGTCTCATCGCCGATCGAGAGGGCGATGATATGCAGCCCCGGATGCCGGGCCAAGAAGCTCTCCAGTCCGTTGCTGTAGCAATTCGGGTCGACAATCGCGATCAACTCGAGGTATCCCTGGCGCAGCATGATGCAGCGATTGGCGGTGCCGAACGGTTCCACGGGGCCGTCAGGTTGGCGCCTGCCGGAGTGCCGCGCGCGCGGCGTCAGAGTGAAACCAAGGCGTTCGAAGGAGGCGGCCAGCCGGTCAAGGTCCGGCCCGGCAACGCCAGCGTGATCGAGGTCTATGGCGGTTGCGTTCATGTTTTCGATTGTAGTCATAAGCAGGTTTCAAAGTTACGTAAACAAGTTTCAAAGTTTCGCAGGTTTCAAAGTTTCGCGGCGGCCGTCTGCTTTCGAAACCTTGAAACTCTGAAACCTTGAAACCTTTCAGTATTCCACGGCGACGAGGAACAGCCCGCTGGCGGGAGCGGTGGGACCGGCGGCAGAGCGGTCGCAACGTTCCAGGATGCGCCGCATGTCGGCGGGCGCCAGGGTCCCTTTGCCAACCAGCAAAAGCGTTCCCACCAGGTTGCGGACCATGTGGTGAAGAAAGCCGTCGCCATGCACACGGTAAACCAGCAAATCTCCTTGCCGCTCCAGCCGCGACTCGAAAATAGTGCGCACGTTGCCGACGTGCCGGGGCGGGGGCGAGTCCGCGTCTTCGATCCGCTGGCTGCGATCGGAATCGGCTGCCGCAAACGAGGTAAAGTCATGTTGGCCGACGACGAGCGGCGCCGCCTCGACCATCGAGCGCTCATCGAGCGGATAAGGATAGTGGGTGACGTAGCGGGCGAGGAACGGCGGGCAAACGTCGGCGCGGTAGATGCGATACTCGTAGCGCTTGGCCCGCGCCGAGTGGCGGGCATGAAAGCCGTCCGCCACTTCTTCCACGCGGAGCACGCGGATCGCCGGAGGCAGGCGATGGTTGAGCACGATCCGGAAGTTTTCCGGCGGAATGGGCGATCTGGTTTCGAAACTCGCGACCTGGGCCAGGGCGTGCACCCCGGCATCGGTGCGCCCGGAGCCCTGGGGCTGAAGTTTTTCTCCGGTGACGGACTCGATCGCTCCGGCCAGTACGCCTTGGATAGTCGGCACTCCCGGCTGCACCTGCCATCCGTGGTGGTCGCAGCCGTCGTAGCTGATGGTTAGCTTGAAGGTGCGCAAGCAGACTCCTCGGTATCATCGGAAACAACCCACGTGCAAATCCGGTGATGTATATCCATCCCCAGAGTTGGAACCGTGCAACTCTGGGCCACCTGTCCTTTGCTTTACCGGCCTGTCACATAAGCCCAAACCCGGAAAACAACAATGGCGATTGCTAGGATGAAAAAAAACACGCTGGATGAGAGCGTCAACTCGTACAGGCTGCTCCTGGGATAAAAACCTTTGTATTGGTCCCGGAGACGCCGCCAACCTCCCCAATATAACGAATGCGGGATCTTTTCTCTCGTCGGCAAACGCCGGTTAACTCTGAGAATCATGAGATGGAATAGACCCAAAGCGGGGAAATACACGACAAAGAGGGCTATCAGGAGTACCGCGGTTATCTGGTTCATATGACGATCTTGATATCCGTTGTGTACGGCAACGTGTTTATTCCTGAAAAGGCCATGTCATGCCCGACCGCGACGTGGATCACCGCCGCAAATAATAGGCTCGAATATACTATTTCACTTCCAGAGATTTTGGTGAATTCCACGCTCTGGTGCGAATCCAGCGGCAGACGGTTGGCAATTGCCGGGTCCACAGGCTGCTGAAAAACTCGGAGAGGTGTCATCCTGAGGTTGCGCCGGTTTTGCGCGACCGAAGGATCTGCTTTATTTACAGCGCGGGCAAACAGCAGATCCTTCGCTACTCCACCCCAGCAACCGCAACTGAAGCGCTTGCTGGGGACCCCGGCTACGCTCAGGATGACACCTCAAAGAACAGTTTTTCGGCAGCCTGCTGAAGCAATACCAATACCGTTGCCCGCGGTTATGGACTAGATTGAGAGTAGGGGGTCAGTGTGAATTTTCGTCTTTCTTTTGAGATTGCGGAGAAAAAGAGAATGCCAGCCTTACGCTCTCACGCCTTTTCGACGAAGGCGGCGGCGATAGCAGCCTCGCTCGTACTCATGGTCAGCGGCGGTTTTGCCCAGCAAAACGCGGGCGCGAAGCCGCTTCCGGAAGCCCCGACCAACCAGGCCGTGATGCAGAATTACGTCGCGCCCAAGCCGGTCCTGTCGGTGATTGGACCCTACACCAGCCGCGAGGTTCCGCCGGTGAACCTGATCAATTCGCCGCGCCTGGAATCGCTGGCCAAAGACGGGGTGATCATGCTCTCGATGAGCGATGCGATCACGATTGCGCTGCAGGACAACCTCGACATCGACATTGCGCGCTACAACCTGCCGATTGCGAATACCGATATTCTGCGCACCAAAGGCGGCGGCCAGCCGCTGGGCGTGGCCACCGGGCGTGGTGTCAGGCACGCCGGGCGGCACCGGAACCGGGGTGTCCGGGGGCGCGCTGACCTCTACGGGCAGCAGCGCGGGCGGCACCACGGCGGGCACGGGCGGCGCGGGCGCGGGCACATCCGGGCTGGTTCTGTCGTCCCTCGGCGCCGGACCGGCGGCGCCACAGTTCGATCCGGCGGTGATCGGAAATTTTCAGATCCAGCGGGCGCTTTATCCGCAGGGAAGCACTTCGACGGGGCAGTTGGTGGTGTCGCAAAATAACACCACGGCAAACTTCACCTACTCGCAGGGGTTCGCTACCGGGACCAACCTGGGAGTCACGTTCGACAATACGCGGCTCACCACCAACAGTCTGTTTGCGACGTATCTTCCCGAACTGTCATCGAGCTTTCAATTGACGCTGACGCAACACCTGCTGCAGGGCCGGAGTTGGGCGATCAATAACCGCTTTATTACCATCTCGAAGAACAATCGCGCGATCACCGATCAATCGTTTCGCGCGCAGATTATCTCGACCGTAGCGCAGATCCAGGACATCTACTGGGACCTGGTGAGCGCCTATGAAGACTTGCGGGTGAAAAAGGAGACATCTGGCGTTCGCCGAACGCACGCTCTCCGATAACAAGAAACAGTTGGCGATCGGCACGCTGGCGCCGATCGACGTGACCAACGCGGAATCGCAAGTGGCGACCGCGCGGCAGAACGTCATCGTCTCCGAGACCAACCTGCAATTGCAGCAGCTCTACACCATCAACGCGCTCAGCCGCAACATAGGGGCTTCGCAGGTGCGCTTCGCGCCGATTGTACCGACCGATACGATGGTGATTCCCTTGACCGAGGCGATTGAGGCGACCCAGGACCTGATCAGCGAGGCAGTCGCGAAGAACCCCACCCTGGCGCAGGCGCGAATCGATTTGAAGAATCGGCAGCTCAACGCCAAAGCGGCGGCCAACGGCCTGCTGCCGACGCTGGATCTGGTGGGCTTCTACGGTGCATCTTCTCTGGCCGGAACCTTCAACAGCGCGCTGTGCGCGTCCCCCAGCTTCGCGGGCGATCCGCTGTGCACTCCGCCGCTACCCCGTCCAACCGGCTACGGCACGGCGTTCACCAACTTGTTCAACAGCAGCGCGCCGGACAAAGGCGTGGCCCTGAACTTGACGATCCCGATCCGTAACCGCCAGGCGCAGTCGGTGCAGGTGCGCTCCGAGTTGGAAATCCGCCAGGCCCAGGTGCGCTTGCAGCAGTTGGAAAACCAGGTCATCATCGCCGTTCGCAACGCGCAGTTCGCCTTGCAGCAGAATAAAGCCCGGGTGGACGCGGCGATCGAGGCGGAGCGCTACGCGCGGGAGAACCTACTGGCGGAGCAGAAGAAATATCAGTTTGGCGCCTCTACCAGCTACCTGGTCTTCCAGCAGGAGACTAACCTGGCCACGGCCGAAGAGAACCTGCTGGCGGCCAAGATTGCCTACGCCAAGTCGCGCGTCAACTTCGACCAGGTGATGTCGCGCACGCTGGCGCGCAACGGCATCCTGATGGCCGACGCCGAGACCGGCAGGATCAGCAGTTTGCCGCTGACCCCCGACGCGGCCCCGACCAAGAATCTGCCGACGGCGGTTTCGCCCGAGATTCCGCCCAAAGGAACTTCGACGCAGCCGCTGCTGAACCAGCCGAACTATCCGGGACCCGGCCAGCCGAGTCCGGCGACACCGGCGAATCCGCAACGCTGATTTTTCCCGGTTAATTTTTGCTGTATGTCTGAGGCGGCCGTGATGGCCGCCTTTTCCTGCTTGAGGCTCAGGAAGGAACTTCGCCCGCCAATACCGGGTTGGAGGTCGGGGCCGGAGAACCTTGTTCCGGTTCGATGGTGAGGGCGAAGCCCTTGGCTTCCACCGCCGGAGCCTCGGGGATCATCATCATGGCGCTGCCCTTGGCGTCGGGCTTTACCATGCCGGCGGAGATGGGAGCGCCTTTCATGGGAAGTATCCAGAGCTGGTAGGCTTTGTGCGCGGGCAGCGCGCGCAGGTTGCTGGCCATCAGCAGGCGGCCCTGTTCGCGCGAATAGATGGCCTCGGCTCGAGGCTCCCGCCGGGGCGGTCCGGCCACCAGACGCACGTGCATGGCGGAGCGCGATGTCAGCATGGCGAGCACGTGCGATGCGTTCTCCAGGCTGGTCTGTTCCTGCTGATGCTGCACCTGTTCCTGGTGGAGGCTTTGCCGCAAGGCGGTGAGTTGAAAACGCAGGCGCGCATTCTCCGTCCACAGCAAGCCCGCGGCCACCGCCAGCATAAGGGCCGCGGTATAGGTGGCCGCCCACCAGCGAGGATACGACGACGCGGCGGACTTGGAACGGCCGGCGATCGGATGAATGGACTCCTGGCGGATATCGGCGAACAAGCGCTCGCGTACCCGGGGCGAGGGCGAAACCTCGGGCGCGGTGAGGGCAACGGCCGCCAAGTCGGTGCGGATCCGCTGCAACTCGGTATGGCACGAAATGCAGGAACCGAGGTGCCCGGAGATGCGCGACATGTCCGCGGGCTCGAGCGAGTGCATGGCGAAGAGGGTGAGATCGTCGGCGGAGATTTCGTGCGTATTCATGGTTCTAGCGCCCTTCTGACCGCGAGCAGCGCGGTGCGGATGCGCGTCTTGATGGTGCCCAGGGGCACGCCCGCCTGAGCCGCGATGTCGGCATGCGTCAGCCCCTGGAAGAACGCCAACTCCAGCGCCGCGCGCTGCTTTTCGGGCAAGGCATTCAATACCGCGCGAACCCTCTCGATGGCCGACCGGCGTTCGACGTCGCCAGCCAGATCCTCATCGGCCACCAGCTGAACATCGGACAGCTCTTCCTGGGGATGCTGCTTGCGTATCCAGTCGATGGCGCGGTTGCGGGCGACGACCGCGAGCCATGGCACCAGCTTGCCGCGCGCGGCATCGAACTGCTGCGGCGAGCGCCACAAGTTCAGAAAGATGTCATGCAGAATATCTTCGGCGATGGCGGCATCCTTGACGACGCGCAGCACGACCGAGTAAATCAAGCGGGAATAGCGGTCGTAGATGGCCCCGAATGCAGTTTCATCGCGATGCACGATGCAGGTCACCAGCCAGTAATCGGACTCGCCCGAGAGTCCGGCGGAGGAACTCCGCGAAGCATCGGGGCGCGCATCTTGCAATCCTGAATCAGGAGCGGTGGGCATGGTTGTTTCCAGACAGTGAAGCCGCGATCCACATCGCCGCACCCGAGCAATGTCAGCCGCAGCCAAGCGAAAAGCAGAACTGCATTGGGACTACTCCAACTCAGATGCGACGCGCTCGACGGGTGCTGCTCCGTTTTTCAAGACAAAAAAGTCAGGCGGAGCAAGCCGAGTTGCCTCGGGGGAAAGATTTCGTTATCGTTGCAGAGCTGCGGTTGCGATCTGGCCGGCAGCTTTTGAGCCTCTTCGCTCCGGATGGCATCTGAGGTAGTGGGGTTCGTGCCAGCGATCGTGTGGGGCTGGTTCTTCTCGCATCGTAGGCGCGCTTTGTTCGAGACGCACCCACCGACTCCCACATCTGCCAACTGCAGCAGATGTGGGGCACCAGCCCACGTCAGTCCAAAAGAAGGACTGGGGGCACCCGCGGTAATCCGGTGGCTCAAGGAGTTTTGATGTCTGACGAGAAAAACGCCAGCAATACAGCCGAAGGGATTACGGAGGATATCTTTACCGGCCGCGCACCGGCCTCCGGCGAATGGGAGTGGGCGGAGAAGACGCTTGCTCCGGCCCTGGAACGGGCTCCGGAAAAGCCGCTTGGCGCCGCCACGGGAACCAACCTGGACGAGCGGGGCCGGGCTCGCTTTAGCACCATTTCCGGCGAAGCGGTGCGGCGGCTATACACGCCGGCCGATCTGCCCGAAGACTGGAATTACGAGCAGTACCTGGGCTATCCGGGCCAGCCGCCTTACACCCGCGGAGTTCACGCCACCGGCTACCGCGGCAAGCCGTGGACGATGCGTCAGTTTTCCGGCTTCGCCTCGCCGGAGGAGACCAATCAGCGTTACAAGTACCTGCTGGAGCACGGCAGCGGCGGACTCTCGGTGGCCTTCGACCTGCCCACGCTGATGGGCTACGACAGCGATCATCCGTTCAGCGAGGGCGAGGTGGGCAAGTGCGGCGTCGCTATCGATTCGCTGGAGGACATGGAGATCCTGTTCGACGGCATCAGGCTGGAAGATACGACGGTTTCGATGACCATCAATTCTCCGGCTTCGGTGCTGTGGGCCATGTACCTGGTGGTGGGCGAAAAACAGGGCGCCGACTGGAAGAAGCTTTCGGGCACCATCCAGAACGACATCCTGAAGGAATACATCGCGCAGAAGGAGTACATCTATCCTCCCGCGGCTTCGATGCGGCTGGTGATCGACACCTTCGAGTTCGGGACGAAGTTCGTTCCCCGGTTCAACACCATTTCGATTAGCGGCTATCACATCCGCGAGGCCGGCTCGACGGCGCTGCAAGAGCTGGCCTTCACCATCTACGACGGCGTGGAGTACGTCGAGTGGGCGCGGCGGCGCGGGTTGGACGTGGACGAGTTCGGTCCGAGGCTGAGTTTTTTCTTCAACGCGCACAATGATTTTTTTGAAGAGATCGCGAAGTATCGCGCCGCCAGAAAAATCTGGTACCGGCTGATGAAGGACCGCTTTGGAGCGGCCGGCGAGCGCACCCGGTTGATGCGCTTCCATACCCAGACGGCGGGAGTCTCGCTCACCGCGCAGCAGCCGCAGATCAATATTGCGCGGGTTGCGGTACAGGCGCTGGCGGCGGTCCTCGGTGGAACCCAGTCGCTGCACACGGATTCGTTCGACGAGGCGCTGGCATTGCCCACCGCCGAGGCGGCGCGCATCTCCCTGCGCACCCAGCAGATCATCGCCTACGAATCGGGCGTGGCCAACACCATCGACCCTTTGGCCGGATCTTATTTTCTGGAGCGGTTGACGCTCGACATGGAAAAGGGCGCTTTCGACTACTTCGACAAGCTGGATGCCATGGGTGGCATGGTGAAGGCCATCGAGAAGGGCTATCCGCAAAGGGAGCTCGCCGATGCCAGCTACCGCTTCCAGCGCGCGGTTGAAGCCCGGGAAAAAATTATCGTCGGGGCCAACGACTTCACCATCGAGGAACAGCCCCCACAAACTCTCTATATCGACGAGTCGGTTGCCAAACACCAGACGGAAAAACTGAAGAGCCTGCGCCAGCGCCGCAATAGCCAAGCGGTGCGGCACGCACTCGATGCGCTCAAGCACGCCGCCGCCGCCGAACCCAAGGCCGAAGCGGACGGAAAGATCTCGTCGGCCAACACTATGCCGTACATCATCGACGCGGTACGAGCCTATGCCACGGTAGGCGAGATCTGCGATGCTTTGCGTGACGTGTACGGAACTTACGAGGAAAATGCCTTCGCGTAGGAACCGCGATTGCTATCGACCGAACAGCTGTTCGACCTCTGTAACGATGATTCTCGCCAGAATGAGTACTAGTGATACGAATGCTGCGAGTTCCAGCACGAACAGCTTCGCCTTCGTGAACCAGCGTTGGTCGAATTTCATCGAGGTTTCCGCGTGACTAAAACTCCGCAGTTACGGCCCGGAGCCGTAAGCCTTCCGCGAACGTGACGGCTGCCGCGACTGTTTCCGATTAAATTGTCTATTGACCCCGTAAATTAATGGTAGTAAATTCAACTTCCGTATATGACGACAAAGCGTGAGTTAAAAAGCAGGCTCGCATATAAGAACGACCGGGAGCTTCTTCTCGCTGGTATCGCATTCGAGAACGTGCTTGACTGGCTGAATGGCTCAGAAGCGACTAGAGCGTCGAGGAAACGGATCCGGGAACTCATCGAGGACTTGAGGGTTATCGCGAGTCCGGCAACGCTAGAGGCCTTGCATCAAAAGCACCTTCCAGAAGAACTGGCCCAAATATTGCTGAGAACTAATAAATTCTTGGCGAACTATCCAACAACTCCCTTGATCGGATGGAATCCTCGCGGGTATCTCGAGTTTGGACAGGATTTTGAGCGAAGGAGGCTTGAGCTGGAGGGTGGGGTAGCGTACTCGCTTATAAGCATTGCAGAGCTCGGGTTAGTTGATCGGATCCGTAAATGTATTTGCGGTGTCTGGTTCCAGGCCCGACGGCGAAACCAGAGGTCGTGTTCATCGACATGCAGGCACAAGGTCTACGCAGAAACTCCAGCCGCTAAGGCGAGGCGTCGAGAATACATGCGAGCTTACTACCGATTGAAAACATCCGGAATGGTAATGTGAAGTCGTGCGTCTCGCAGTTCCTGATGTATGATGTTCCCTCGATGGCTACCGAGTGCAGAATACGGGTCCTGGTCGCCAAGCCGGGCATGGACGGGCACGACCGAGGGGTCAAGGTGATTGCGCGCGCGTTGCGCGACGCGGGCATGGAGGTGATCTATACCGGCCTGCGCCAGACCCCGGAGAAGATCGTCAATGCCTCGCTGCAGGAAGACGTGGACGTGATCGGGTTGTCCATCCTCAGCGGCGCGCATAACGCCATCGTGCCGCGGGTGATGGAGCTGCTGAAACAGAACGAGATGACGGATGTGATGGTGCTGATCGGCGGCATCATCCCGGATCAGGACGTCGGCTCGCTCAAGGAACATGGAGTGGCCGCCGTGTTCCAGCCGGGCACGCCGATGGAAGACATCGTCCGCTTCATTCGCCAGAATGTGCGGGCGCGCGGCGTGGTGGCGTAAGCATACGAGCGGCTGCGCCGGCTGATTGGCTTCTCGGTTAGACTGGATGACTCTGCCTTATTCAGATTTGCATTCTTTGCCCGGCGAAGCGGGCGTCAACACCGGCGGCGTGGTCGGGTTCGCCGGGGCATAAGGAACTTATGGCTGATCGCAACAAGATTGAGGCGGCAATCAACGTCCTGCCGACCAAGGTTCAGAGCAGTCATCCCCGATTTGAAAAAAACATGCGGGAGATGGCGCACCTGGTCACGGAGATTCGCAACCAGGAGCAGCAGATTGCCGAGGGCGGCGGCGCGAAGGCCATCGAGACGCAGCACAACAAGCAGCGGTTGACGGCCCGCGAGCGCATCGCGATGCTGGTCGATCCCGGAACGGAGCTGTTCGAGGTGGGCGGCTACGCCGCCTGGGAGATGTATGAGGAATGGGGCGGAGCGCCGTCGGCGGGGGTTATCACGGGGCTCGGACGCATCCATGACCGCCTGTTCATGCTGATCGTCAATGACGCGACGGTCAAGGCCGGAGCTTTCTTTCCGATGACGGCGAAGAAGGTGATCCGGGCGCAGAACATCGCCATCGAGAACCACGTCCCTACCATTTATCTGGTCGATTCGGCGGGAATTTTTCTGCCGTTGCAGGAAGACGTTTTCCCCGACCAGGACGATTTCGGGCGGGTTTTCCGCAACAACGCGGTGATGTCGGCGATGGGCATTCCGCAGATCACGGCCATCATGGGCATGTGCGTGGCCGGCGGAGCGTACCTGCCGGTGATGTGCGATCACATTCTGATGACGGAGGGCAGCGGCTTGTTTCTGGCCGGTCCGGCGCTGGTGCAGGCGGCCATCGGGCAGAAAAGTTCGCCGGAGGAACTGGGCGGCGCGCACATGCACTCGGCGATCAGCGGCACCATCGACTTCCGCGAACCGAATGACGAGACCTGCCTGAAGCGCATCCGCTCGCTAGTGGAAAAAATGGGCTACCGTTCGCTCGGCGGGCCGTTTCATCAGGCCGCGCCGGAGGCGCCGCTCTACCCCGCCGAAGAGCTTTACGGGATCTATGAAAGCGATCCCGCGCGCCCCTACGACATGCGCGAGGTGATTGCCCGCGTCGTCGACGGCAGCAAGTTCGACGAGTACAAGGCGGAGTATGGACAGACCATGCTGTGCGGCTACGCCCGCATCGGCGGTTACGCCGTCGGCATCGTGGCCAACCAGAAGCAGCACGTGCAGCAGACCGATCCGCAAGGCAACCGGCGGGTCGAGTTCGGCGGCGTCATCTACACGGAAAGCGCCGACAAGGCCGCGCGCTTCATCATGGACTGCAACCAGAACGTGATTCCGCTGGTTTTTCTGCACGACGTGAACGGCTTCATGGTGGGGCGCGACGCCGAGTGGAGCGGCATTATCCGCTCCGGGGCGAAGATGGTGAACGCCGTCGCCAATTCCGTGGTGCCGAAAATCTCGGTCATCATCGGCGGCTCGTTCGGCGCCGGGCATTACGCGATGTGCGGCAAGGCCTACGATCCGCGCTTCCTCTATGCGTGGCCGACGGCGCGCTACGCGGTGATGAGCGGCGAGAGCGCGGCCGGAACCCTGGTGGAAATCAAGGTCAAGCAACTGGAACGCCAAGGGCGGAAGCTGACGGAAGAAGATAAGCAGGAACTTTTCGCAAGCGTGAAGCAGACCTACGACCGGCAGATGGACCCTCGCTACGGCGCGGCGCGCCTGTGGCTGGACAAGATCATTGACCCGATGGACACACGCGAAGCCATCATCCAGGCGCTGGAGGCGGCATCGCACAATCCCGACGTGCCAAAATTTAACGTGGGAATTTTGCAGACGTAGAACTCGTCGAGTCAGTGACTGACCAAAGGCGCCGAGTTCCTTCCACCAACTTGCATGCTTCATCCTTTGAGATCGAATCATGCACCGCGCAGTTCCGGAGCTTTCTCAACGCATCGAGCGAGACGCCCGTAGGAACAGGCCCGGTTTGCCTTTCTAATTCCTGCACAAGCCGCCATAGCCTTCCCTCCCCATCACGAATTTCTACTTTGATTTTCCGTTGTGCGGCCATTTTTTCTACGACGCTTTCGAAGCATCGCCCCGCGATAAGCGCTGCCAGCACATGATCGTGTCGTTGAAGGGCTTCTGCGAGAGTGAGCCTTGCAGGTTCGCTATCTTGACAACACCATCCATCCATCATATTTCGCAGGCGAATTTCTTGAAACCACTGATCCCGCTGCATCTCTCCGAGAATGGCGTGCTCCGCCAAGCCAAGATGCGCGGCCACCCAAAGAGCCATATCAACGTCCGCGACGTCCTTTAATCCCTCATAATGCTGTCGGATTTTTCCCAGCTCCGAGAGATATCGCAGGTACTGTTTTTCGTGGTCCCTAATAGGACCGAGATTGAGTAGCCCAATAACTGGAGGGGATATGATTCCGAATTCCTGCGGAAAGACGAAGCGCAGTATGATGGAGACAACTTCTATGTATCTTATTCGCTCCTGGAGGCTTCTAACTATTTGGTCCGTATCTCGGGGGAGCAGTAGCGGCTCCCCAAATTGGGCGCTGAGTCGGGGCCACCATTGAGGATAGGGCCAGTCCGGACTTTCCTCGATAGTTCGCAAATCTTCTGACCCGATCCGCCTCTTGTTTTTGGCCTCCGAAAGCCTCTCCTCCAGCCGACCTGGTGCCACCCGTTTGCCGCTGACGCGCTCGACAAACTCCTTGTATAACCCGCGGCATTCTTGGATCCACATCTACGCCTCCAAATAGGAATTTCTCTTTCGGGCCTTGATCGGAGCCATTCTACCGTTCAAGGGCGAACTGTCAACACCAAGGCCAGTGTCGCGGGTGAAAACTGGGTGATGCCGTCCCACCGCGATCCAAACCCGTAACAGCAATCTTGCGGTATGCTTACCCTGAATGCCTATGCCCGACCTTAAACTTATCGAGTGTCCGCGCGACGCCTGGCAGGGACTGCCGGGAAGAATTCCCACGGAAGTGAAAGTGCAATATCTGCGGGCGCTGATCGGGGCCGGATTCAAGCACATCGATGCCGTCTCGTTCGTCTCTCCCAAGGCGGTGCCGCAGATGGCCAACAGCGAAGAGGTGCTGCGGCAACTGGTCCCGCCCGACGATGTCGAGATCATCGGTATCGTGGTGAACGAAAAAGGCGCGGAGCGGGCGATCGCGACCGAGGCGGTGCGCACGCTGGGATTTCCCTACTCGGTCTCCCCGACGTTTCTCGAGAAGAATCAAAACCAGACGCCGGAAGAAAATTCCGAGATGCTGGAAAAGGTTGCCGAGAAGGCGTCCGCTGCCGGGCTGGATGTGGTGGTCTACATCTTGATGGCGTTCGGCAATCCTTACGGCGATGGGTGGAGCGCGGAGGAGGTTCTGGAAGCGGTGGGCATGATGGCGGACATGGATCTCCGTTGCGTTTCGCTGGCCGACACCGTCGGGCTCGCCACCCCGGAGCGAATTGCCGAGCTGCTGGGCGCGGTGATCGGTAAGTTCGATTACCTGGAAATCGGCGCGCACCTGCACAGCCGCCATGACCAGGCCGTCGCCAAGGTGCTGGCCGCGTACGACGCCGGATGCAGGCGCTTCGACTCGGCGATCGGCGGCCTGGGCGGATGTCCTTTCGCACAGGACGCGCTGGTCGGCAATATTCCGACGGAGATGGTGCTCGAAGCACTGGCGCAACGCGGGAACGGACTGCCGGTCCGCAAACCGCTGGAATCGGTAATGGCGATGAACACCGACATTGCCGCCCGCTTCTCGGGCAGATAGCTTGGCGCGGATTCGCCCCCGGCCCTCACCCGGACGGAGTCTCTGCTTCAGGTGCATTTTGGGAAGATAAGCACGTATTCTGCCAACAAAATTGATCGGAACCCTTGTGCTTCTTCCGGGTCTTTCGTAGCATCTATTGCACGAGACCGGCCTGCAAGGTTAGGTGATGCGTGGTATCCACTGCTGAACCGTAATTCTTGTGAACGGGAGCCCTACTCGAATGATGGTCTGGTGTGCCAGTCCCGCGTCGGATAGGCCTAAAGGACCACGGGGGGTACCCACGTCTTGAGACGGGTTCACAGGCTCTCCACGCACACGGCCGAGCGGGTCGGTTTTGTTTTGTTCTAATTTTTGTCTAATTCAAGTCGCGCATCCCAATTACCTCCAAGGGCGCAAAGGGCGACTGTAGAACACAGCCATCCCAGAGCGGCGTCGAGTACCAAAAGCGAGAATATGCGGTGGCGGAAGCGGTAGCGTTGCTGATGATCGAGTTTCTTTCCTGGGTCGCGAGCGGCCAGCGCACCTATGCCGACGCGATGGAAGCGTGGAGCAGCCACTACCCCAGGCACACCGTCTGGGAAGACGCGCAAATCGAGGGTCTGATCCAGCTCGAACGCGCCGCCAGCATGGGTGAGTGCAGAGTGGTGCTTACGCCTCGGGGCAGGGCCTTGCTGAACGGAAAGGCCTGAGCTGAGCCATCCTTAGTTCCCGTAGTCACGTGACTTCAAGGCCGTTGAATCCCGGAGCTTGCGAAACTGATCTAAAATAACTGGGGGTGATCCCCCAGGAACAATATGTATCCCCGTCTCTTCGAAATTCACGGATTTAGTCTGCCCACTTACGGCCTGTTGGTTTCGCTTGGAGTTCTCGCGGGCCTGTTTGTGATATTCAAAGTCGCCCGCCAGCAGGGACTTGATCCCGACCAGATGTGGAACCTGGGCGCGCTGGTAATTCTGGCCGGCATTGTCGGCGCCAAGGTTCTGCTGATTGTGGAAGACTGGGGCTATTACGCGGCGCATCCGAGCCAGATGTTCAGCCTCAGTGTGCTTCAGTCCGGCGGCGTTTTCTCGGGAGGCCTGGTCGCGGCGATCGCGGTTGCCTTCTGGTATGTGCGCCGGAATCATTTGCCATTCCTGCGCACCTGCGACGTCTTTGCCCCGGGCCTTGCGCTTGGCCACGCCTTTGGGCGCACGGGCTGCTTTGCCGCAGGCTGCTGCTATGGCAAGCCGACTACGGAACCGTGGGGAGTTACTTTTACCAGCCCTCTGGCCCACCAGTGGGTGGGAACGCCGCTGGGAGTAAGGCTGCATCCGACGGAACTTTACGAGATGGTGGTCGAAATCATTAATTTCCTGGTGCTTTACTGGTTGGTACGCCACAAAAAGTTCGAAGGTCAAGTGATCGGCCTGTACATGGTTCTCTACGGCATCGCCCGCTACTTCATCGAGTTCTTCCGCGGCGATCTGAGCGGAACCATGATCTTCGGCGGCCTGATGACCGGAACCCAGTTCATTGCGTTGCTCATGGTTGTGGCCGGCGGCATCCTCTGGGTCGTGCGCATCCCGCTGAAACCGCCGTCAGAGGCGAAACCGCCCTCAGGCAAGCGCTCTAGCCGTCCGGCAATTGTCACCGCCAGCCGATAGCGCGCGCCGGGGTAGTGGGTCAATTTGAATTTCTCGTCACCACAACAAATTAACCCACTACCCGGAACGGGCCGGGGCTTGCATGCGAGCGCCGGCTCAGCTAACGTTTGTTCCCATGCGACAGCGGCAAGATGAGCACGTCCCTGCGGCGAAGGACGCCGGCGAAAGCGACTACCCTTCGGAGTTCGTGGCCGGCCCGGAGGCGATTGGCGTGCGGCTCGACCAGTTTCTGGTGTCACGCCTGCCCGAGGTCAGCCGGGTGCGGGTGCAGCAGTTGCTGGAACAAGGGAAGATTCTGCTGAATGACGGCCCGGCCAAGCCTTCGCTCAAACTGAAGGGCGGCGAGCGCATCGCCATCGTGGGCGAGGTGCAGCCGCCGCCGCTGCGGGCGATTGCCGAAGACATTCCGCTCGAAGTGGTTTACGAGGACCGCGACCTGGCCGTCATCAACAAGCCGGCGGGCATGATGGTACACGCCGGAGCGGGCAAGGCAGAAGATGCCCGCAACCGTGGCACGCTGGTCAACGCGCTGCTGCACCGCTTTAAGGCGTTGTCTGAGGCGGGAGGCGATTTGCGTCCGGGGATCGTGCACCGGCTCGACAAGGACACCAGCGGCTTGCTGATCGTGGCCAAGAACGACCTCGCTCACCGCAAACTGAGCTCGCAGTTTTCCGGTTGCCAGGTAAACAAGCGATACCTAGGGCTGGTGCATGGCTGGCCGAAGGCGGAGGCGGGAACGATTTCGGCGGCGATTGGCCGCGACCGCGTGCACCGCAAGCGGATGACGACCCGCGGCACCCAAGGACGTCCGGCGGTGTCGCACTACAAGGTGCTGGAGCGCATTACTTCGCCCTATGGCCGCTTTGCGCTGGCGGAAGTGAAGATCGAAACCGGGCGCACGCACCAGATTCGGGTTCATCTTTCTTCGATCGGCCACGCCATCGTCGGCGACACGCTTTACGGCGCGCCGCCGGGGCTTTCGCCCCATGGCTTGACGCGCGAGTTGGCGGGAGCGCCGATTTCGCTGCGTACGGAGGCGAAAAAAGCCGGCGCCAAAGCGGAAAGCCTGCTGGCGCTGCCAAGGAATTTTCTACACTCGGCGGAGATCGAGTTTACCCACCCGCGCAGCGGCCGGAGGCTGCGGTTCCAGGCCCCGCTGCCCGAGGATCTGGAGCAGTTTCTCGGTCAGCTTCGGCGAACCGACTGATGCTAAGGGAAACTCCGAACAAGTCTTGTTAGAAAAACCGAGATCCCTCGGAGGCTAAAGCCTCATTAGGTTTTGCTGGTCTTACGTACGGGCTGAACCCGTACCCTTCAAAACCCTTCACTTGTTCAGAGTTTCCTTAACAGAGAAGACTGGTGGAATCGCGCCCGCCTGAGAAATCAGGTACTCAGTGATTTCACGCTTTTTGCGCCATGGCCCACGTCAGCCCAAGAGATGGGCGGGACGTGGGGCACCCGTCGTGACGAGAAATTCAAATTGACCCACTACTCAAAATCAAAGAAGCGGCAACCCGGATGCGGTTATAATGCAAACTTCCATGAAACTACGGTGCGTTCCCGCGATTTTATTTGCCCTTGCCTTGGCCGTTGCCATCCCGGCGGTGTGCCAAGGCACGTCCCCGGCATCGGCCGCGCCCGCGCAGGCGGCGAGCGACGATAACGAGTCCACCACCACCATCGTCAAGACCGTGAACGAAGTCAACCTGGTGTTCACGGTCACCGACCGGCACGGGCACTTCATCAAAGATCTGAAGCGCGATGACGTGAAGGTTCTGGACGACGGCAAACCGGCGGTCATTTCCAGCTTCAGCAGCCAGACCGACCTGCCCCTGCGGGTGGGTTTGCTGATCGACGCCAGCAGTTCCATTCGCGACCGCTTCCGCTTCGAGCAGGAAGCGGCGATAGCGTTTCTCAATCAGATTGTCCGTCCCGGGTCGGACGAGGCGTTTGTGCTTGGCTTCGATTCGGTGGCGGAGATCACGCAAGACTTCACGGACGATACCGGCAAGCTGGCGCGCGGAGTCCGCGTGTTGCGCCCGGGCGGAGGCACGGCGCTGTTCGATGCCATCTACGAGGCGGCAAAAAACAAACTGGCCACGGCGAGGGCCAAGGTTCCTACCCGGCGGGCAATCATCCTGCTCTCCGATGGCGAAGACAACCAGAGCCGGGTGACCCGCGAGCAGGCTATTGAGATGGCACAGCGCGCCGAGGTGATCGTGTACGCCATCAGCACCAACATCAGCGGCATCAAGACGCGCGGCGACAAGGTGCTGGAGCGCTTTGCCGATACCACCGGCGGGCGCTGCTTCTTTCCGACGAAGCTGGATGACGTGACCCAGGCTTTCAGCCAAATCCAGGACGAGTTGCGCAGCCAGTATGCGCTGGCTTACAAGCCGGTGGAGTTTGTCGCCGACGGCCGCTTCCATAGCGTGGCGATCGAGTCCGGCAGAAAAGGATTGCGCATCCGCTCGCGCCGCGGATACTACGCGCCAAAGCCGTAGGGCGGTGCTCTGCGCTAAGCCGGGAAATAGCCCCAGCCAGACCTAATCATCGGCGACTTCCTGCTCGACACCGAGCATGCGGCCTTCGCTGCCGCTGGTGTCCACCAGCAGGCCCATGGTGAGCGGCTGGGTGGCGTCAGCCTGGAAGTATTTGATGGTCTGCGGCTGACCGTTTTCCAAGACCTGGAATTGATCCTGCGATAAATTCGGGATCATCGCCCCACGCTTGTCCTTGGCCAGGAAATACAGGTTTACGAGGTTGACGTTGATTTTGTAAGTCCCCGCCGAGTCCTGCTGCGCGGCTTTGTTTTTGTCTTTGCCTTGCGCCTGGCCGGATTGGGCCTTGGGCGGCTGGTTGGCGTTTTGCTGCGCTACTCCGGGCAGAGCCGCTAGCGAGGCGAAAACGAGCCCGAGCATCAACGTTAACTTCCGAGGCATTCTAATGAATTGCATAGCTTTCCAGGTTTGCACGACGTGCTCTTCCGCGGGAGCGGCGGTTGCATTTGCCGGGCCGAAGTTTACTATCAATTAGAGCGCAAAATCAGACAGTTCGTTGTGCTCCAGAGCTGAAGAAGTTTGTGAGGGAGTCTATGAACGCGGGTTTAATGCTCAGCTCAAACGAAGCGACCCTGGCCGGGGCCCCGGCTCACATTCTGGCCGCGCATCATGCGGCGCCCATGGCAGCCGGCGGACGCGGGCGCGCAGGGAATTCGGCGCGCATCTGGTTGATGGGATTCGCGGTCTTGCTGACGCTGGTGGCTACCTTGCCGGCCGTCGGACAGAACTCGCTGCCCGACGCACCGGCGCCACAGAATAATGCTCCAGCCCCTCCAGAGGCGGCTCCGCCAGCCGCAAGCCAACCGGCGCCGGACGCCGGATCGGCCTTGCCGGCCCAGCCGCAACCGCAGCCATCCGAGAACGCAACCGAACAACCGCTCCCGCCTAAGCCGGCCATTACCACGCTGAAGCCGGGACAGAAGCCTTCGGGCGCGCCGGCCCCGCAGGAACGGTTGTTCACCCTCACCCGGCAACTCAATTTTGTCCAGGTTCCGGTCACCGTAAAAGACACTTCCGGACATTTGGTGAACGGCCTGCTGCGGCCGAATTTCTCGGTGCTGGAGAATGGGACGCCACAGAACATAGTGTTTTTCACCAGCGATCCCTTCCCGATTACGGCAGCGCTGGTGCTTGACGTAGGCTTGCCCAACACGGCGCTCGACCGCGTCAAGCAAACCTTCCCCGCCCTGGTGGGCGCTTTCAGCGAGTTCGACGAACTGGCGGTGTACACCTACAGCAACACGGTGCGCTCGCAGCAGGGCTTTCTGGGCGCGCTGAGCGAGAAGACAGCGGTCACCTTGACTTCGTTACGCAAGATGGAAGGACTGCCTTCGGGACCGGCCATCAACGATAATCCCATGACCGTCGGCCCCAGCGTAAACAACCGCCCGTTCCCCGACACCGGCCGCAGCGTGCCCACTTCGGAAAATCGCGCCTACCCTGAGTCGGCGGTGCTCAACGACGCCATCCTGCGGGCCGGCGCCGACATGGGACATCGTGATCCGACGCGGCGCCGAATCCTGTTCATCATCAGCAGCGGGCGCGAACAAGGCAGCACCGCCAGCTACGACGATGTAAAGAAGCTGCTGCTGACCAATAACATCACGGTTTTCGCGGTGGCGGCCGATACGGCGGCCATTCCTCTCTATGACAAGCTGTCGCGAGTCCGCCTGCCGCGCCAGGGATATGGCAACATTTTGCCGAAATACGCTTCCGCCACCGGGGGAGAGGTTCTGGCCGAATTTACCCGCCCGGAGATCGAAAGCGCATATGCGCGTCTCACCGATGAGGCTCGCAACCAGTACACCCTCGGGTACTACAGCAACGCGCCACAGAACTCGATGGCGTATCGCAGCATCGATATCCGGGTGAACCGGCCGAAGTTGAAGGTCTACGCGCGCGATGGCTATTATCCGTTGCCTTCGGGGTCCAAGTAAACGAGGGCTTTCGTCAGTAAGTATCTTCGGTAACTTGTTTGCCTAGTGACAAAACGGCCACGGCTGACGCACAATCAGAACAGCACTCGTGGTTGATGGCGAGTGCATGTGTTTTTGCGCCGCGCTGCGGGCTGCCAGTGCCTGCCTTTGATTTAGCGTACTGGAACGCCAAGGCCGCCGGTTACAAGTACGAGGAAGAGATTGAGCTTCATCAATTTTGCGGCACGCGAGATCAACTGCAAGATTGTCTATTACGGCCCGGGGCTGGGCGGCAAGACGACGAATCTCCAGCGCATCTACGACAAGACGGCCGAGACGCAAAAGGGCAAGATGATCTCGCTGGCGACCGAAACCGATCGCACCCTGTTCTTCGACTTCCTGCCGCTTGACCTGGGGACAGTTCGCGGCTTCCGCACCCGCTTCCACCTGTACACGGTGCCCGGCCAGGTGTTCTACGACGCCAGCCGCAAGCTGATCCTGCGCGGCGTGGACGGCGTGGTCTTCGTCGCCGACTCGCAGCAGGAGCGGGTGGACGCCAACATCGAAGCCATCGACAACCTGGCTACGAACCTGCAGGAACATGGCTACAACCTGCAGCAGATTCCCTATGTGCTGCAACTGAACAAGCGCGACCTGCCCAATGCTCTGCCGGTGGAGACCCTTAAAAAAGAACTGATGCGACGCCAAGAGGCTGTCTTTGAAGCCGTCGCCAACCAGGGCGTAGGGGTCTTCGATACTTTGAAGGAAATAGCCCGCCAGGTGCTGACGGAACTGCGCAAGGGATAAACGGCGGAACCGGTTTTGCGCAGTGAAAATCGGCCTTTCGCTGCGAATGTTCCTAATAACAAGTGAGAAGGCGTCTATAAGGACGAAGGCTGTGTCAAGGACAGAGTTGTCCCTGTGCAGTGTTTGCGACACCGCGTGTTGGCCAGAGTTGGGTTGAGGACCAAGAGCTCCGAGCATCACGCTGAATCACCTGCGATGAAGCAATCGCTTCACCATCCATCTATGCGGCCTGAACTGCGACCATGATTTTCCATGCGAACATCCAGCCGCCGGACCGGTGTGGAAGTGGAAAACGTCTCTTTGTTTTCCACGGCGCGTGAGCGCCGTCTTCCGCGCCGGTCAGTCTGGATGCGAGAGTGCCCATTCAATTTCCCGGTCTAGCTTGCGCCGACCACACCTTCATCTCGGGCTGCTCTCGATGCGAGCGATCTCCGGATACGCTGTGTTGCTCCGCAGCATCCAGAACAATCGCACGGCTAATCTTCTTGCCGCCGCCACCTTGGCGACTCCCTTCGCCATGTGATGGCAGCGGTGCTTGTACTGCTGGCGAAACCCCTCATCCAGACGGTTCACCGCTTGCGCACTCTCGACCAGCAACATGCGCAGAAACGAATTCCCCTGCTTGCTGATCGATCCCAGGCGCCGTCGATTGCTTGAGCTTTTCTCGCTCGGAATTAGGCCGAGATAGCTCGCTACCTGTTTGCCGCGCTGGAATCGACTCCCATCCCCTATTGTCAGAACATAGGCCAGGGCGGTGATCGGTCCCACGCCGGGCTGCGTCATTAGCAACTGCGCCTGCCGGTTCGCCTGGGCGGCACGCTCAACCGCCTCGTCGAGCTGACGAATCCGCGGGTCTAGAACCAGTCTCATAAATCCCCGCTGGCCGTGAAACGTGGCACTCTGGGTGTGCTCTGGAATGCTCCGTTCCCACCATGCAGGGACGTTGGGAATTAACGGACGAACAATGGCAACTGATCGAGCCGATCTTGCGGCCGGCACGACGGGCCGACAACCGAGGCCGTCCATGGCACGATACTCGGGCTGTGCTGAACGGCGTACTGTGGGTGCTGGGCACCGGAGCCCAGTGGCGCGAAATGCCCGAGAAATATCCGCCGTTCCAGACCTGCCATCGCCGATTCCAGCAGTGGGTGCGCGGCGGAAAGCTGGAGAAGGCGCTGCAACGGTTAGCACGGTACCTGCACGAGCGAGGACAGTTGAACCTCGATGAGGCGTTCGTGGACGCTACCTTCGCCAGCGCCAAAAAAGGGGGCTTGCGGTCGGTCCCACCCGGCGCGGCAAGGGCACGAAAATCATCGCTATCGCCGCTAGTAACAGTCTTCCTCTCGCCGTATCTGTCAACAGCGCTTCGCCAGCCGAGTGCCAGCTTGTGGAACAGGTTCTTGGGGGAAGCTTCCTCAACCAACTCCCCGCCCGCCTCATCGGCGACAAAGCGTACGACTCGGACGCGCTCGACGAAAAGCTTGCCGACCAATACCGCATTGAACTGATTGCCCCGAATCGGCAGCGCCGGAGCCAGACCCAAGACGGTCGCCCGCTGCGCCGTTATCGCAGGCGCTGGAAAGTAGAACGGCTGTTTGCCTGGATGCACAAGTTTCGCCGTCTGGTCGTGCGATGGGAATACCACATCGACAACTTTCTCGGCTTCGTGCACCTTGCTTGTCTCCATCTGCTGCTCAACCATTTATGAGACCGCTTCTAGGCCCTTGAGCAGGGTGAGCAGGTCTTGTCGGCGCGGCGCGGCCCAACCTTCCAGCGACAACTCGCGTAAAGCTTTCTGGCCAGCTTGGCTCCACAGTTTGCGCTTCATCGGCACGCCTTTGTTCAGCATCAGGGGATGCAGGCCGTTCTTGACCCGCACCCGGATGCCGACCAGTTTGTGCCGATGGATCAGCAACTGCCGTAGATCGCGTTCCGCGGCACTTGGCCTCCACAGCCGCGGGAAGCGTCCCTCCATCAATAGCTTTAGGATGTGCCCCGCATCACGCCGATCCGTCTTCTGCTTGCGCACGTAGCTGGCTCGGATCTGCGCCGCATCCCCAATCCAAACCTCGTGCCCCAGCCGCTCCAGAAGGTCTGCGAACCACTGCGTGTTGCCACAAGCTTCAAAACCGACCAATGCCGGCGAACTCAACTGGCGATAGAAACGCTCGGCTTCGCCGTCACCGTTCCCCAGCTTTAGTTCGCGGACCTCTCCCGTTTCTGCCTCGAATACTGCAACTTGCTGCCAACCCGGATGAAAATCACACCCTACAATAGTCATGAAGGCTTCTCCTGACCCGGATGCTCTTGTTCCTCCAACAACGAACATACAGGTCGCTAGAAGCCTTCGTCCTTATCCAATCAATTTTATCGTCAACTATCCCGACGAAGCACGATAGTGACCTTCGCGCAGCCGTGGGAGTGAGCTACCATGGACGCATGGCGGAGCGGCAAAGAACAGCGATTATCGGCATCCTTGCTGGGTTGCTCATTATTCTCTCCACCGTACACGGGATTGCGTTCGTCATCGGCTTTTCGAAAATTTCTTCGCTTCACATCGCCAGCAACGTCCCGCCAAGCGAGGTTGCGGTATTGAACTTTTTGGGCAAGAACGGAGTCTTGGGTGTCATCCTGCTGTTCGACGTGGCAGTATTCTGCATTGGAATTGGCTTGTGGCGGCTGCGCCCGTGGGCTCGGAAGGTAGTGCTAGTAGTTTCAGTGGTCAGTATTTTTATTGCTCTGTTTTTTGTTGGGCTTTGCCTTTTTCAATTCGATCTCCGGGGGTTTGTAGATGTATGCTTGCAAGCCCTTCTATGGGGCTGGTGGCTGTACTACTTCAACAGAGCAAGAGTTAAGGAACTATTCGCACCGCAGCCTGGAAATCAAACGGCGACTCCCCCCAGCGGGTAACTGGCGTACGAAGGAGTGGAAATGTGAATCCGATGATTGAAATGGCAATCTACCTAGCTGTTTTCCTTGGGTTCAACGCGCCACTGCTCCTGCTCAGAAGCCGAGCCATCGATGAGGTGAATCAGTGCACGGATGACAAGTTTTCTCTCTTCATGTGGAACTGGCAAGCAGGGCGTCTGTGGAGAGTGCATAAGCTTCATTTTCCCAACAGTAGGCTTCGCCTTTGGAATTGGTGCGTGACGGCCATTGCTGTTGTATGGATGTTTTTCGGGCTGAAGTTGATACAGATTCTACATGGTGGCCTCAGCTATTTGCTTGGAAGAATCTCCCTCAGATAATTGTTGCTCACAGGTTCAGCATGACGGCGTACCGTCACAACCGAGCATGAAAATGGGCGTGTTCTGGCGCACAATGCTGGCTGCCGCTGCCGAGTAAGCTCGGAATCATCGCACGAGCGCGGTAGTTAGAGCCTGTTAAACAGGTTGAGCGGGACGCCCTAGGAACAACCAAGTGTAGCCTCCTGCGGGAGAGCGCGAAAGGGAGAATCATTCACAACTGGCGTCTTCGGCAGTGGCTGAGGAGAACGCCATGAAGGTTCATCACAACTGCTGCGGGCTAGATGTTCACAAGCAAACTATCGCTGCCTGTCTGATCCGCGAAGACGGCAATGGACACACGTGGAAAGAGAAGCGGCTGTTTGGCACGATGACGCAAGACTTGCGCGAGCTTGCTCAATGGCTGCGCGAGGCTGAGGTGGGTGCGGTCGCCATGGAAGCCACCGGCGTCTACTGGGTACCCGCGTGGAACGTGTTGGAGCGGGCGGGTTTGCACCTGCTGCTGATTAACCCGGAACACTACCAGGCAGTTCGCGGCAAGAAGACTGATCTGAAAGACGGGGAACGGATCGCAGAGCTGCTGCAGGACGGACGACTGGAAGGCAGTTACGTCCCGCCCCGCGAACTTCGAGTTCTACGCGATCTGACCCGCTATCGCGTCAAGCTGGTAGAACACCAGTCCTCGGTCGCCTGCCGCATCCAAAAGCTTCTTGAGCAGTGCAACATCAAGTTGGGTTCGGTCGCGAGCAATGTGTTGGGCGTCAGTGGCACCGCCATGCTGCATGCGCTCGCCAGCGGAGAGACGAACGCGGAACACCTCGCCAACTTAGCCCAAAAGCAATTGCGGAGAAAACTGCCAGCCCTGCGGCTAGCACTCGACGGTTGCCTTATGCCGCACCACCGGTTCTTGCTCCGCGAGATGCTGGATGAGCTAAGCCACATCGAAACGCAACTGGCGCGATTGGAAGCCGAAATCGAAGTGCAGATGCGGCCCTTCCAGAAAGCCCTGCAGGCATGGATGAGCATACCGGGCGTCAAGCACCGGGTGGCGTGGACGCTGGTCGCTGAAATCGGCCCCGACGTGCAGCCTTTCCCATCCCCGGCCCACATCGCGAGTTGGGTGGGAGTCTGTCCGGGAAATAACGAGAGCGCCGGAAAACGGAAAAGCGGAAAGACGCGCAAGGGGAACCGCTGGGCGCGACGGGCATTGTGCGAGGCTGCTTGGGTCGCCGCCAAGGCCAAGAAAAGCTATCTAGCAGCACAGTTCCGTCGCTTTGCTGCTACACGTGGAAGCAAGCGGGCCATCATCGCCGTCGCCCACACGATCCTGACCATCGGCTATCACATGCTCCAGCGCGGGACGGTCTATCAAGACTTAGGCGCGAACTACTTCGATCAGCGCCACATTCTTCGTACCACCAAGCGCTTGGTGAAGAGACTGGAGGCCCTAGGCCATCGAGTGATCCTACAGTCGCCTGTTCTCAACCCACAAACCGCCTGACATATTTTCAAGGGAGGCGATTACACCAAAAACTTGCCAAAACGGTGCTGAAATCCGGAACTGCCCCACATTTGCCAACCGAAGTGTTCAGTTCCATGACATCCTTTACACAATGTCTCCGGACATCCTTTACACTCCCGCGGGAGCGCAGCGAGCGCGGGAGTGTAGCCATCGATGCCATGGAAGACGATGGATGTCAGGGAGCAGCGCGTTAGCTTTGTAGTCACGGCGAGCCGGGGCGAGCAGACGATGAGCGCTCTGTGCGCGGAGTTTGGGATATCGCGACCGACCGGGTATCGGTGGCTGTCGCATTATCGCGAAGATGGGTTAAACGGCATCGCCGAGCGCAGTCGGCGGCCGCTGGTGAGTCCGGAGCGAACCCCGCCGGAGTTGGAGGCGCAGGTGATCGCGCTACGCCAGCGCTCCCCGGACTGGGGTGCGCGCAAGCTGCAAGTGCTGCTGCGCAGGCGCGGAATGGAGTTGCCGTGCAGCACGATTCATCGCATTCTGCTGCGCCACGGTCTGGTGCGGGACGTGGATCGCCACCCAGCGGCGGTACAGCGGTTTGAACGCGGCGCACCCAACGAGCTGTGGCAGATGGACTTCAAGGGGCCGCTGCAGAGGGGCGATAAGGTCGGCCGGCTGTCGGTGATCGACGACCACAGCCGCTACCTGGTGGCGTTGAAGGCGGTGGCGAGCAGCAGCGGGGAGCTGGTGCGGGAGCATCTGGAAGGGGCTTTCGACGACTGCGGGGTGCCGGAGGCGATGCTGATGGATCACGGCACGCCGTGGTGGGGCAGGATGGCTCCGCAGGGGCTGACGAGAGTGGCGCTGTGGATGATGAAACAGGGCATCGAGCTGCACTGGAGCGGGATTGGCCATCCGCAGACGCAAGGCAAGGTGGAGCGCTTTCACGGCGAGTTGCAGCGGGCGGTGGAGCGTCGCCGTCCCCGCGCGCAGGACTGGCAGAGCTGGCTGGAGGAGTTCCGCTGGGAGCACAACCAGGTGCGTCCGCACGAGGCACTGGGGATGGAGACACCGGCAGAACACTGGCAGCCGAGCCAGCGACGCTATGATGCGAACCCGCCGGCGTGGGAGTATCCGGTAGGATCGAGGGTGCTCAAGGTTGACAGCGATGGCAAGATCAAGCTGCATCGCCAGCACTGGGTCATCAGCCTGGCGTTACGCGGACAGTACGTAGAGCTAGTTACGATTGAGGCACGGGTGCTGGTGTATTACTGCCGAACCCTGGTCCCGGAACTCGACCTCGGCAACCAGCGCTCGACGATCGTCGATCGCTGGTTGCCAACCGACGTTCCCTAACCCAAAACTGTAAAGGATGTCCCGGAACAAACTGTAAAGGATGTCATGGAACTAGACACAACAGAAGGCAAATATGAGCCACCCGCCCGAAGGTCTGCTTTATTTTCAGCAAGCGAGAACAGCAGGTCCTTCGCTCCTCCACCCCAGCAACGGCAAAAGCAGCCGTTGCCGGGGCTCCGGCTGCGCTCAGGATGACACCTAAAAAAACAACTTTTTCAGCAGCTTCCAAAGACGCGCATCTGCTGGGTGAGCAAAGGCGAGCCACCAACCGGGATTGGGACAGGCGATCTTTATCCCAAGGCGGCCCACTTCCGTGAGCAAGTACCTTCCTGGCACATGTGATCGGGCCCCATCATTTCCCGGAAGCCGGGGCACTTGGCGTTGTTGCACCAGCCGAGACCGGTGAAGGTAACGGTTTTGCCGTCTTTCGAGACGCGACGGGGACCTCCCCAGAAGTCGCAAGTGCCACACTTTGCAGCCGATGCCGGCATTACGTAGCCGTCCGCGCCGCTATGACCCATCATCGTTTCGTGATGGTGCTCATCCGCGGCTGCCTTGACAGTGGCGCCGACCACAGCGGGTCCGGCAATCGCTCCGGCCATGATTGCGCAAGTTTTCAGCATGAAAGGGCGGCGGCCTATTTCTATTTCGCTCATGTGCGTTAACTCCTTTGATGGATGATGGATTAAGACCAGGCGTGACCACAAATCGCGACGACAGTTTATCTGTTGTGGGATCAGTTTGGCAAACCAGAGCCGGCTGGAGTGGTGGGTCAATTTGGTGAGGGTGACCCAGGTTCCGCGCCGTGTTGTTCGGCGCTAACCTGGGAAATAGCCCACGTCAGCCCAAAAGAAGGGCGGGACGTGGGGCACCCGTCGTGACGAGAAGTTCAAATTGACCCACTACCCCGGCTGGGCTGAACTGGCGTGCATTTTGCCGCAATCGAGTGGACGGCAAAAAAGGAGTGCCTCGCGGCACTCCTGGCCTAGGTTTAGGAGAAGTTTACTTGTGGTCGAGCAGCGAGGCGGCGCCCATTTCCTTGCGATTGGTGGTGCTCACGGTGCGGCCAGAGCGGGAGGCGGCAGCTCCGGCGGCGAATTCCGGTCCGTATTTTTCGAGCAGTACGGGAACCAGGGCGCCCTCCGCCTCTTTGACAAAAGTCATTTCGCCCTTGGCATCCACGTCGATGCGAATGAAATCGCCGAGCTTTACCTGCCCGGTGGCGACCAGGTTGGCCAGCGGAAAGACGATGCAACGCTCGATCGCCCGTTTGAGGTGACGCGCCCCGTACTTCGGGTCCGTTCCCTCCTTCAGCAGGAAGTTCTTGACGGTTGGCGTGCAACTGAAGACGAACTGGTTATTGCCCGTGGCCTGCAGAATGCGCTGCTGAACCATGCCCAGTTCGATCTCCAGAATCTTTTCCAGGTGCTCTTCCCGCAGCGTCCGGAAGACCACGACCTTGTCGATGCGGTTCATGAACTCGGGCGAGAATTTGCGCCGGGCGGCTTCGACGGCGGTGCGATTCATCTTCTCGTCGAGCTTGCTGTCGAGCTTGGCCGGACCGAGGGAGAACCCCATGGCGCCACTAATCAGCTCATTCATTTCGCCGGCGCCAAGGTTAGAGGTCATGACGATCAGGCACTGCGACAGATCCACCCGGCGGTTGTCGCCGAGGGTGAGGTTGGCCTTATCAAGAATGCCGAGGAGTAGCTGCCACAGGGCATCGGAGGCCTTCTCGATTTCGTCAAACAACAGGATCGAGAGCTTCAGCTTCTCCGTGTGCCACTGGTTCAGAGCTTCCTGGGTGAGCAGCGGATGGGTCTCGCGGTGCCCAAGGTAGCCAGGGGGCGAACCAATCAGCTTGGCAATCTCGTGCGAGTGCTGGAACTCAGCGCAGTCGATCTTGATCAGCGCGCGATCATCGCCGAACAGAGCCTCGGCCACTGCTTCGACGACCCGCGTCTTGCCCGAACCGGTCGGCCCGAGGAAAATCAAGTTCCCCACCGGACGGTTTGGGGCGTTCAGTCCGGCAAGAAACATCTGGTAGATCTCGGTGACTTTTTCGATCGCCGCGTCCTGACCAACGATGCGGCGGCGGAGAGCGGCCTCAAATTCCTTGGCGTCGGTACTGCGGCGCGACGGATCCAGCGTGGCGTTCAGTCCAGTTTTCATGGTTGTATGGACCTGCTCACTTCGTATCTGGGGCCCAAATCCCAAAACTCGGGACCAAGATTTCAGTTCAGATGAAACAACGCAATCACTAAGTTGGCTGAGCGTTCCAAAATGCCTTTCGCACTCATCGCTTTCGACTGCTCCACCTGTTGCGTAAGTTAGATGCTCGATGGCGGCGAAAGATTTGCGGAAATCTGCGAGGCCGCGAGGATTCCAAGGCATCTGTTCCGTTCCCGAACAACTCGACCCAGCTTTCGCGAGGGTTCTGGCAGGTGAATGCTTGGTTGTGCAAAAAAATGCTACCGAGTTTGCATTGAATTTATTGATCGTTAATATCAAATCAATGACTAATACGACGAAAATGCTTGTGGCTCAAGCATTAGCTGGGAATGGCTCAAGCATCTGCTTGTAAAATACGGTTGCCATTTTGTGTCTATTGGGGCGGGGTACAGCTTTTCGGCTTTCTCATCTATAATCTTGGGCTAAGTAAGTTCCCATCCCATTGGTTTTTTGCCGACGTCGGGAGTCGTGGCCGGGGTAACGGGTTGAGGAACGAATTTGGCGCGTGGGTAGCCCTGACTTGGCAAATCTTTGGGTAGCCCTCATTTCATAGACCTTATAGGAGTGCTGATGCCTATTCAGAAAACGGAGAAAATCTGGCGCAACGGCGAATTGATTGCGTGGGACGACGCCACTATTCACGTGATGTCGCACGTTGTGCATTACGGAAGCGCGGTGTTCGAGGGAGTACGCTGCTACAAATTGCCCTCCGGGCCGGCGATCTTCAGGGCCGAGGAACACATGCAGCGGCTGCTCGATTCCGCCAAGATCTATCGCATGGAGATTCCCTATTCGCGGCAGCAACTGATTGACGCGATGGCGGAGGTAATTCGCGTCAATGGAGCATGGCCGTGCTATATCCGGCCAATCGTCTTCCGCGGTTACGGCGAGATCGGAGTCAATCCGCTGCAGGTTCCGATCGAGGTTTACATCGCCAACTTCCCGTGGGGAAAATACCTGGACACGGGCGATGAAGGCGTCAACGTGTGCGTCTCCTCGTGGACACGGATGGCGCCCAACACCATGCCGGCGATGGCCAAGGCGGCGGCCAACTACATGAATTCGCAACTGATGAAGATGGAGGCGATCCATAACGGCTACACCGAGGGCATCGCGCTGGACGCCACCGGCTACGTCAGCGAGGGCTCGGGCGAAAACCTGTTCCTGGTGCGGCAGGGCAAGCTGTGGACGCCGCCGACCGGCAACTCCGTGCTGCCGGGAATCACCCGCGCCTCGGTGATCCAGATAGCGCAGGACTTGGGCATTGAAGTGGTCGAGCAGATGGTGCCACGCGAGATGCTCTACATCGCCGACGAAGTGTTCTTTACGGGTACGGCCGCCGAGGTCACCCCGATCCGGTCGGTCAACAAGGTTGCGGTCGGCAGTGGAAAGATCGGTCCGATTACGCGGCGCATCAAGAGCGAGTTCTTCGGCATTGTCGAGGGGACGTTGCCGGATCGCCACAAGTGGTTTACCGCGGTCCCGGTGAAACAGCCGGTGGGCGCCTGAGAGCAAGGGGAAATCAAGCATAAGCGGTCGGGACGCGAGCGGCGTCCCGATTGCTTTTGCGACGAAAAAATAGGACAGGCACGAGCGCCGCGCTGTTTCCGTGGGGGCGAGCCGCGCCCGCGGCTTAACCCGGTTGGGCGAAAGAGCAAGTGACCGGAAAGGTACGTGTCCAAAGGAGTTCCGCAATCGTGAGTTGTTAGATTGTCAATCGCATGGCGAACGTGGTACTTTCGGCCAAGTTTTAGGCGAAGCTCATGAATATCGACAACCTGCTTGCCATCGCGATCGAGCGGAAAGCCTCCGACTTGCACCTCAAGGTCGGCAACTATCCTCATCTGCGCATCGACGGCGAACTCGTGCCACTGACCGAGTTTGCCCGCGTCAACCCGGAAGACATGTTGAACATGGCGTTCAGCATGATGAATAACCGGCAGAAACAAAAGCTGAAGGAAACGACGGAGCTGGACATGGCCTACGGGGTCGCCGGCATCGGCCGCTTCCGGGTCAACATCTTCCAGCAGCGCGGCAACGTGGGCATCGTGATGCGCGCCATTCCCACCAAGATACGGTCGCTCGACGAGCTCAACCTGCCGCCGATCGTCGACCATATCTGCGACGAATCGCGCGGTCTGGTGCTGGTTACCGGCATCACCGGCTCGGGCAAGTCCACCACCCTGGCCTCGATGGTTGACCGCATCAATTCCAGCCGCGCCGAACACATTATCACCATCGAAGACCCGATCGAATTTCTGCACCGCGACAAGAAGGGATTCGTCAACCAGCGCGAGGTCGAGGTCGATACGTCCTCATTCGCCGCCGCCCTGCGCTCCAGCCTTCGCCAGGACCCAGACGTCATTCTGGTGGGCGAAATGCGCGACCTGGAAACCATCGGCACGGCACTGCACGCGGCCGAAACCGGACACATGGTGTTCTCCACCCTGCACACCCTGGACGCGGTCGAAACCATCAACCGCATCATCGCCGTCTTCCCGCCCGGAGAACAGACGCAGATCCGCCTGCAACTGGCGGCGACCCTGCGGGCCATTATCAGCCAACGGCTGGTGCGGCGCTCGGACGGGCCGGGACGCGTTCCCGCCGTCGAGGTGATGGTCTCCACGGCTTTCATCCGCGAGTGCATCGCGCTGCAGGAGAAAACCTCGCAGGTGCGCGATTTGATTGCCCAGGGCGGATCGCAGTACGGCATGCAGACGTTCGATCAGTCGCTCTTTCAACTGCTCAGAAACGGCCTCATCTCATTCGAAACCGCGCTGGAAAACGCATCGAATGCGGATGATTTCAAGCTAAAAGTCGCGGGCATCAGCAGCACCACGGATACGGCGCGAGACCAGATGGCAGGGATAAGCTGACGAGTTGCAAGGTTGCACGTTGCGGATTCAGGAGATTGGGTGGAGCGCAGGCGTTCGCGTCGAGTAGCTACTCCCCTGAAAAGCTCCGTCATACGTAATTGGAAATTTCGATTAGATTGTTATCCGGATCGCGGAGATAGACGGAGAGTAGTTTTCCCACCGCGCCCGTGCGCTCGACCGGCCCTTCTTCGATAGGGATGGACAGGCGAGCCAGATGAGCAATAACGTCCTCCAATGGCTCCTTCGCAATGAAACAAAGGTCACCGGAGCCCGGAGTCGGATGGGCCGCTTTGGGCTCAAATTCCCGGCCACGCTGGTGCAGATTAATCTTTTGCCGGCCGAACCTGAGTGCCTTGCGACCAGCGAAAGTGACGACTTCCATGCCTAACGCCGTGGTGTAGAAATCGATGGTCGCGTCAATGTCCGCCACGGTCAGGACAAGATGATCGAGATGGTCGATTCGGAATGCCATAGTGGCTGTGCTAACCTGAACGCCGTCAGTCTGAAAATAGCTTCAAAGAACCGTTTTTCAGCAGCCTACTTGTATGCTATCCCAGAACTACGTGACATATCTGAGTGTGTCACCCTGAGCGTAGCGAAGGGTCCCTGGGGACCATCCTTCATCGCATTGCTCCGAGATTTGGTCAAAATCCTTCAGCTGCACGTCGGTCCCATGCCGCGCCGGGATTCTTCACTCGCTACGCTCGTTCAGAATGACACCACGAGAGATATTTCGCAAACTTCCGGGACAGCACACTAGAAATATGTGGCAACGATGATCCAGTACACCGGAACCGTGTAGGTGCGGCTGCTGGCGTAACAAGCGCCGACGGAAAATCCGCTGGCGGCATCTGTCTTCATCCCCTGCAAATGGCTGGGCATCTGCACTAGGTTGGATACCGTGAAGGTCACCACCCGCGCCACATGCGGCAGCGCACTGGCTTTGGCCGGGCTGATTGAATCATATCGCGCCATTTCGCAGGCCAAGTCATGCAGCCGGGGATTGGCGATCACCGGCAGCGGCCTGCTTCGGGCGCTGCGGCGCAGGTCGTTAAACTGGCGGGCAATTTGCGCTTCCGCGTCCCATACCGAGGTATCGGGAAGACGGTCCATGAAATCCTGCGTCACCCAGACATGCGGCCCCACGCGCACCACGCCGATGCCGATGACGTTGTATCTCGGGCTCAGAATGTTCTCGCGGTGCGGCGGCGAGCCCATCAGACCATGATGGGCTTCGACGGCCGACATATTGACGGCTACGTTTTCGCCGCTGACGTCAAAATGCAGGGCGGCGGGCGCGAGGCGCGCATTCAAATCGGGCTCGCCGGGAAAGCGGTGGGTCAGCGTGTCCTCCTCCGCCATTCGCTCCGAGTGGCGGCGAGCGATGGTGATGAGTCGCGGCTCCATCTGTAGAGGCCGCAACCCTCTTTGCGTCCGCTCCTGATTGACCAGACGCAGAATCTCCTGCTCGGCAGCCGAGTCCCAACTGCCGACGCTCTGAGCGGAAGCCAACAGCGCCATCGACAGCACGCCCAATATCAACATCGCGCGAAGAGATACGCGTTTCACAACCCGTCTTTTGTTTTGCATGTATTGCAGTCTCACCGTTCGGTAGTGGGTCAATTTGGTGAGGGTGCCCCAGGTTCCGCGCCGCCGAGCACTCCTTCGAGACGCGCCGTACCGTCTGGTTGGGCTGAGCCATGGTAGCAAACGGCTCTATTGGTTGTTCGGCGCTAACCTGGGAAATAGCCCACGTCAGCCCAAAAGAAGGGCGGGACGTGGGGCACCCGTCGTGACGAGAAACTCAAATTGACCCACTACTCACCGTTCCGCTCTACTCCATCCAGCAGCCGTTTTCGTCCGATTGAACCTTCTCCCGGTTGAACCAGGGATGGTGCCAGGCCGAAAACTTCGTCCCAGCCGAGCAGCTTACCTGAGGTAGAATGCCTCTGTCTCTACGAGAAACCACTGGCCATCATGACTATTTATCTGCTTGTCGCACTGCTCGCCCTCGCCTCAGGTATAACCCTTGGGATACTTTTCGCACGCGCGCGCGAATCCGCGCTACGCTCGCGCCTTGCCAGCCTGGAGACCGAGGTCTCAGTACGCGCCGGCGAGCTGCGCGATGCCCACGCCGAACGAGACACCCTCAACAGAGACAAACAACGCGCCGAGCAGGAAGTTGCGGTGCTCAATGAACGTTTGCTTCAGGAACGCAACGGCGCGGCGGAAAAACTGGAGTTGCTGACCAAGGCTTCGCAGGACTTGCAAAACGCTTTTCACCGCCTCGCCGCCGAGGCGCTGGCCAGCAACAACCAATCGTTTCTTCAGCTGGCGAAGACCAGCCTGGAGACGTTCCACAAGCAGGCTGAAGGCGGCCTGGCGGCGCGCGAGTCGGCCATTGCCGGATTGGTGAAACCGATCGAGCAGTCGCTGAACTCGGTGAAAGAGCAGGTGAAGACCATCGAGACCCAGCGCGTGGACGCCTATAGCGCGCTGCGGCAGCAGATCGTGTCGCTCGCCGGCACGCAGGAGCAATTGAAGTCGGAGACCGCCAAACTGGTGCAGGCCTTGCGCGCGCCGCACGTGCGCGGGCGCTGGGGAGAGATACAGCTTCGCCGGGCGGTGGAAATTGCCGGCATGCTGGACCACTGCGACTTCGTGGAACAGAGTTCGGTCACCACCGACGACGGACGCTTGCGGCGTCCCGACATGATCATCCGCCTGCCCGGTGGCAAGCAGATCGTGGTCGACTCGAAGGCGCCGCTCGAAGCGTATCTCAACGCGCTGGAGGCAAGCGACGAGGACACGCGGCGCACCCAGATGATCGCCCACGCGCGGCAGATTCGCGATCACATGGCGAGTCTATCTTCCAAAAAATATTGGGAGCAATTCGATTGCTCGCCCGATTTCGTGGTGATGTTTCTTCCCGGCGAAGTTTTTTTCAGCGCCGCCCTGGAGCATGCTCCGGACCTGATTGAGGCGGGGGTCGAGGAGAAGGTGATTCCCGCGTCTCCCACCACCCTGATTGCGCTGCTGCGGGCGGTGCACTTCGGCTGGCGGCAGGAAGTGCTGGCGGAAAACGCCAACCAGATCAGCGAACTCGGCAAACGGCTCTACGACAGTCTCTGCACCATGGCGGGACACCTGGAAAAGCTGGGCGCCAATCTCGACCGCTCGGTGAAAGCCTATAACGAAACCATCGGCTCGCTGGAGCGTAACGTGCTGGTTGGCGGACGCCGCTTCCGCGAACTGGGCGTCGCCTCGACCGGTGAAATCGTCGAGGCCAAGCAGATCAGCAACGTGCCACGGGTACTGCAATCCGCCGACTGGAAGCTGGCGGCGGAAACAGAGCCGGAAGAAATCGTCAAGGGCTGAACCACGAGGACACCGGGAGGATATGAATTCCTATTCATCGTCAAAGTAATCTGTGTCGATCCTCTTGATCTCGTACGACGCAACAGACGAGACGCCGACACCGTGATCAATCAGCAGTTCCGCGAGTTCGCTTCCGTCAATCAAAATCACCTTATCTTGAATATCATGCACATAATCGCGAGCGGGTTTGGAGAATCCGGCGGTCGTAATAAAAACACCCTTGCGTGCTTTTCGGCCGTGCAACGCGCCCACAAAGGCTTGGATCTCTTTGCTGCCAACCTGACTGTTGTCCCAGCGTTTTGCTTGTATGTAGACCACATCTAACCCAAGTTTGTCTTCTTTGATTACGCCATCTACGCCACCGTCACCGCTTTTTCCAATCGCCTGACCGGCATCTTTCCTGGACCCCCCATACCCCATCTGGAGCAGCAGCTCTACTACGAGTTTTTCAAAGAACTTCGGCGAGCACGTCTTGATACGCCCCAGCAGCTCCGCAGACAACTGTTTGCGGATACGTTGATAACCAACCTCAATGCTCTCTTGCGGGTCGAGGTGTGCGGTTTCCGGCTCTTGTTTCGGATCAGCGCTCTTCGTGCCCTGAAATTCAAGAAATTCCGGGAACTGCCGCAGCAGCCTATTGTCGATCCGTTTCGGATTACTGGCGAGAACCGTCCGTCCCCGCTCTGTTATCTGTACAAAACCCCTCTTTGGAGCGGCGAGTAGCCCTGCTTTTTTTAAGTACGTCCGTGCCCATCCTACCCGATTATCGAATATAAACTGACTCCCGCCGGGCAAAAGCTCTCGGCGCTCAAGGTCTGTGAGTTTGAAGTTCGCTGCTAGTGTCTGAACCAGGCCAGGAAACGAATGTTCCTGGCCATCATCCGCCTGCTTCAGCAGAGGCAACATTATCGTTTGATAATCGGGAATACTCATAGCGCAGAAATTCTGCAACATTCTGAGTAGAGTTGCAATGGTTTCGATACACTCCCACCTCCCGCCCTTAGCTCTGATTTTCGGCGCAGGGCGGGTTTTGTCATTTTTGCGACCGGAACCCGCCTTGACTCATCTATTGAGTGTGGTTGATTGCAAGGAGAAATGATCATGGAAACGAATCTGGTCAGGGCAACCGAATCGAAGACGGTTTGGGAGCGGGTAAAGGACTTTGGGCTCAGGCTGCTTGACCGCATGTACGTGGGCGAGATCGTCAACAACTAATTGCCTGGTACGTGGCTCGACCCATGGGTTTGAAAAGTTGTTTTAGAAACAGGCAATTTATACGGGTAAAAGGCCGCGCTAGATGCGGCCTTTGCGATTTATGGTCTGCTCTGGTTGGTCCGGTCCGGGGAGCGATGCTATGATTTCGATCGTTGCTCGTCATGAATCTTCGACCGGGAAATTGCGGCGATCTGATGGTACGCATACGCTTTACCGCTTTTCTGAGCGAGCATATCGGGGGCATCAACTCGGCGGAGGTCTCGGCGACAACGGTGGGCTCCGCGCTGCACGCGCTTACCGATCGCTACCCCGCGCTGACGCGTCTGGTATGGATTGGGGAAGACGAGGTCAATCCCATGATGGCGGTGTTTCTCAACGATCAAATGGTCGAAGGACATCAGTTGGGAACGGCCGTGAAATCGGGGGATGAGATCGATATTCTGGCGGCGGTTTCGGGGGGCTAGAGTGGTGTCCCGAAAGTTCGTGACATAATTATTGAGCATTGCATAATATACTTACAACGGGAATAGCTCTGCCTGCTCCCAGAAGGCCATAACCAAAGTAGGGCGTCGGCGCATCCGCCGCAGTGCCTTCCGGGCATAGTGACTCAGTTCGCCGAAGCTCTTGGGGCAGAAATTCGGTAGCTCGTGCTGCTTCCAGTGCGACCACAGATACTCGACCGGATTCAGTTCCGGAGCATAGGCGGGCAGGAATTCCAACCAGATCCGCCCTCGCTGCTCGCGCACGAAGTCCCAGACCAGACGACCGCGATGGCTTTTCAACCCATCCCAGATGATTAACAACTTGCCGGGAACGTGCCGCAGCAGATGAGAGAGAAACTCGACCACCTGCGGACTGCGGATGCTGCCCGGAAACAGTCGGAAGTAGAAGTTCCACCACGTTACCCCTGCCATGGCTGACAAGGTCTTCCAATTGAAGTGGTACTGCAGGACGGGCGTCTGGCCCCGTGGAGCCCACGTACGGCAGCGGTGCGGGCGCTCGCTCAATCCGCTTTCGTCGATGAAGACGACGGTGCGGCCCTCATTTTTGGCCTTTTTTTTAACTCCGGCCAGCGATCCCGCTTCCACTGCTGAATCTTGGCTTCGTCCCGTTCCAAGGCGCGTCCCGTCGGTCGCTGGCAACTCCAACCCAGTTGCCGCAGAATACGCCATGCCTGCGAGGGGTGGTACTTCACCCCGCATTCGCGTTCGATCAGGTGGGTCACTCGCGCCGACGTCCATAGGCTGGTTTCATATCCGAGTGCTTGTGGGCCACGCTTCAGACCACGCTCGATTCGCCGCAGGTCTTCGGGACGTAGGCGCGGTTTGCGACCCGCTCGTCCTGCCTTTTTAAGCGCCCGCCGTCCACCTTCCTGGAGTTGTCGAGCCCACTGACCCACCGATTGCCGATGTACCTTTACACGCCGCGCCACCTCGGACTGGCTATATCCCTGCTTCAGCAGCCGCGCCGCTTCCATCCGCCGCTGCTCCAGTGCGTCAAAATCTCTGCGAACTCCCGCTGGATTGCCCATGCACGGCAGGATAGCACAATCTTTCAGAAATGTCAGTATATTGTTCAATACTCAATAGTATGTCATGCCGAGCGCAGCGAAGCATCCCGGAAAAGTGTCCCAGCCCGCGCCGCGTTGCGCTTTTTGATGAAATCCTTCGGCTGCACCTCAGCCACACGCGGTGCTGGGATTCTTCGCTCGCTATGCTCGCTCAGAATGACACTTCAGAAAGTTATTGCGCGAACTTCTGGGACACCACACTAGAGCTTGTTTCAAAAACACTCCAGAGGAATGAGACGTGTGCCCTCAGGGGCTAAAGCCCACGCCTTTTCCGGTTCTGGACGGCATGGCTAAAGCCATGCCCCTTCAAAGAACTATTTTTGAAACAAGCTGTAACAATGCGTCACCTCGCTCGGCGGCGGGGAAAACGCAAGATTCCTCGACTCGCGCTGTAGGCGCTCGCCCGGAATGACGTTCGGTAGGGGGAAAGCAAAACTCGCTCGGAATGACGTCCGGTAGGGTTAAAACAAAAGTAGTGGCGGCGCGGAACCTGGGGTCCCCTCATCAAATTGACCCACTACCCAAAAATATAGCTACTTGGCCGGAACTCCGGCGAGGCGTGCCGCCATGCCGGCGATGTGGGCTGCCGCGTCGGCATGCGAGAGACGGCGCGCGGCCTCGCCGATGGCATCCAGCCGCGGCCTGTCGGTGAGCAAGCGGGCAACGGTTTCCACGAAGCGATCAGTTTTGAGTTCGGATTCAGGAATTACCAGCGCGGCATTTTGCCTGGCCAGGGTCTCGGCGTTCGCCCGCTGATGATCGGCGGCGGCGGTGGGCAATGGGACGAAGATTGCCGGCTTGCCGGCGGCTGCGACCTCGGCGACGGTGCTGGCCCCGGAGCGGCAGACGAGCAGATCGGCGCAGGCAAAGCGGGAAGCCATGTCGGTGATGAACGGCGAAACCTCCGCCCGAATCGCGACCTTCAGATATTCCGCCTGTAGCTGCGGGTATTCGCGTTCGCCCGTCTGGTGAATGACATGAATCTCCGGAACCCGCTCCAGCAGCGCGGAAAGCGACTCGACCAGTACCTGGTTGAGGGCATGCGAGCCCTGGCTGCCGCCGAACAACAACAGAGTTGGGGCAGAGCCTGGGCTGCGCCGGGGAATTTCGAAGAACTCGCGCCGCACCGGCACGCCCGTGATTTCGCAGTTCTGGAACCAGCGGCAGGTCCGCTCAAAGTGGACCGCGGCGGCCTGCGCCATGGGGGCGACCATGCGATTGGCGAATCCCGGTACGACGTTGGGTTCGAAGATGAGCGACGCGGTGCCGCGCAGGGCGGCGGCGAGCATCGCCGGTCCGGAAGCGTAGCCGCCGACCCCGACCACCACGTCCGGCCTGAAACTGGTCATGATGCCCCAGGCGGCAGTGATGGCCCTGGGCAAGGCGCTCAAGGTTCGGAAGCGTGTCGCCAGGCTGACGCGACTGAGCTGCCCCACGTCGATGAGGCGCAGGGGAAAGCCCGCTTTAGGCACCAGACGGGTTTCGATTCCATGTTCGGTGCCGATGAAGATGACTTCGGCGCCGTAGTCATCCCTGAGTTGCTGAGCGATGGCGATGGCGGGGATGACGTGTCCCCCGGTCCCGCCGCCGGCAAGAATTGCGCGCATCATTCGGTCCGTCTTTGCATGTTACCAGAGCTTCGCGGGGTCAGTCGGTTTGCTGGGTGATGTTGAGCAGGACTCCGATACTGGTAAGGGTAATGAACAGGGAGGAACCGCCGTAGGAGATCAGGGGTAGCGGAATTCCTTTGGTCGGCAGCAAGCCGAGCACCACGCTGACATTAAAGAAAGCCTGCACTCCGACCATGGCGGTTATGCCAACGGCGAGAAAGCGGGCGAAGTAGTCACGCGTGAGCATCGCCGTTCGCAGGCCGCGATAACAGAAGAGCGCGAACAGGGCGACGATCACCACCGATCCGATCAATCCCCATTCTTCAGCGATGACCGCAAAAATAAAATCGGTCTGCGGCTCGGGAAGATAGAACAGCTTCTGCTTGCCTTCCATCAAGCCCTGGCCGATTATGCCTCCCGTGCCCACGGCAATCAGGGATTGCATGACGTGGAACCCGGCTCCCAGGGGATCGCGCTCAGGATGGAGAAAGGCGGTGATGCGGCGGAAACGCCATGCCGTGCGGAAGATCAGGAAATAGAGCGGCACCGTCGACGCCAGCGCGGCGTAGCCAAAATACTTCAGCTCCATTCCCGCCGCAAACAGAACCGCCGCGGTGATGCCGCAAACCGCCATGGCGGTTCCCAGGTCGGGCTCGGCCACAATCAACCCGGTAATGATCAGGGTGGCGACCACCAGCGGCAGCAGCGTGCGCCGCCAGTCGGTAATGTTTTTGTGGCGCTTTTCCAGGAAGTACGCAAGAAAGAGAATGACGGTCGGCTTGGCCAGCTCCGAAGGCTGAAGCGAAAACCCTCCGAGGCGAATCCAGCGATGCGTGTTGGCATGGCGATCGAGAAAAAAGACCGCCAGCAGCAGCAAGGTAGTGAAGCCGAGGGAAGTAAAAACGATGCTCGATGACTTCAGCCGCCGGTAGTCGAAGTTCATCATCACAACCATGGCTGCGAGCCCGGCGAGCGCCCACATGAGCTGCTTCACCAGAAAGCTGTAAGGCGAGCCGAAGCGATCTTTGGCGATGACCGCCGAAGCGCTGAAAACCATGATCAGGCCGATGCAGACCAGCAGCAGGGTGACGCCGAACAGCCACTTGTCGACACTGACCCGCTTCCCCATTCAATGCCCTCCGGCGTGCGCTTCGAGAGCGCGGACTTCGGCCTTGAAGACGCGTCCGCGTTCTTCGTAACTGGTGAACTGGTCGAAGCTGGCGCAGGCGGGCGCCAGCAAAACGATTTCGCCAGGCCGGGCGTTGCCGGAGGCGTCGCGGATGGCTTCGCCCAGGGTGCCGGAGTTGGTGACGGGAGCGGAGCTCGCGATCTGCGACTCAATCTTGCGGGCAGCCGCCCCGATGGTATAAACCTGCCGCGCGCGCTCGCCCAGCAAGCGGTTGAGAACCCGGTAGTCGCTGCCCTTGTCCTTGCCGCCGAGGATAATGTGGATGCCGCCGGCGAACGCCTCCAGCGCCTTGATGGTGGCATCGACGTTGGTGGCCTTGGAGTCGTTGTAGTATTCGACGCCGCCGATCGTGGCCACATATTCCAGGCGGTGCTCGACGGCCTTGAAGTCCTTGACGGCGGTGCGGATCTTCGTCCGCTCGCGATGCCGGCGAGCGAGCCCATGGCCACCGCCGCCAGCACGTTCTCCAGATTATGCGCACCCTTCAGGGTGATCTCGCCGCACGGCATCACCGGACGCTCGCCGTGCTCATCGCGAAAGATGATGCGGCCGTCGCGGACGAACGCACCACGCTCCACTTCCCGCTTGGCGGCTGAACCAGTAGACGCGCGGGCCGGAGGCCGGAGGCCAGCGCGGCCGTCCGCTCGTCATCGGCATTGAGCACCGCGAAATCGCTTGCCGTCTGATTCTCAAAGATGCGCGCCTTGGCCGCGATATAGTTCTCCATGCTGCCGTGACGGTCGAGGTGGTCCGGCGAAAGATTCAGAATGGCCGAGATGCGCGGACGGAAGCTTTCGATGGTCTCCAGTTGAAAGCTGGAAATCTCCAGCACCACCCAGGTATCGGGCGAAGACTGCTCGACAAAGCTGATGGCAGGGGTGCCGATGTTGCCGCCCACCAGGGTCTTACAGCCTCCGGCGGCGATGACTTCACCGGTCAGGGTAGTGGTCGTGGTCTTGCCGTTAGAGCCGGTGATGGCCGACGATCTCGCCTTCAAGGTAGCGGGCGGCCAACTCGATTTCGCCGATCACCGGCGTGCCTTGGCGCCGCGCCTCGGCCAGTTGCGGCAGATCGGACGGCACTCCCGGGCTGACCACTATAAGGTCCTTGTGCTGGAAGGTACGCTCGCCGTGCTTGCCGGTTTCGACCGTGATGCCCTTGTCGAGCAGCGCCGGGATCTCGTCTTGAAGCTGCGGCTGCGGCTTCGAATCGGAGGCGGTGACGCGTGCGCCGTGCGCCTGCAAAAACAGCGCCGAGGCAACCCCCGACTTGCCGAGGCCGACAACGAGAACGTCCTTTCCTTCGATATCCGCGGTCATAATTCGTACGATTGCGGAACCACCCCGCTCAAGATACTAGCGCGGCGAGTTAGAAATTCGCCGCCCTGGACGGCATGGCTAAAGCCATGCCCCTTCAAAGAACCATTATGAAACATGCACTGCAACTGCGGCGATTGCCGGAGACCCCGGCTTTCCACCCCAGCAACTGCAACTGCGCGGTTGCCGGAGACCCCGGCTTTGCGCTATGCGCCATTCTGCCACGAATTTCGTCGTCTACCTCAACTTCAAAGTGGTGAGTGCAAACAAAGCAAACACCAGCGAGAGAATCCAGAAACGGACAATGATCTTCGACTCCGACCAGCCCATTAACTCGAAGTGATGGTGCAGCGGAGCCATCTTGAAAATGCGCTTTTTGCGCAGCTTGTAGGAGCCCACCTGCAGAATCACCGAGATGCCTTCGATGACGAAGATGCCGCCGATGAAAGGCAGCAACAGCTCTTGTTTGACGATGACGGCGACGGTTGCAATCGCGCCGCCCAGCGCCAGCGAGCCGACGTCGCCCATGAAAATCTCGGCCGGATGCGCGTTGTACCAGAGAAAGCCTATGGCCGAGCCGACCATGGCTCCGCAGAAAATTCCCAGCTCGCCGACGCGGGGAAGATAAGTCAGCTCCAGGTAGCTGGCGAAGATCAGGTGCCCGCTCACGTAGGTGAGCACGGTCAAGGCCCCGGCAGCGATCACCGTGCAGCCGATCGCCAGCCCGTCGAGCCCGTCGGTCAGATTGACGGCATTGCTCGAAAAGGTGATGACCAGCACGATGAAGATTACGAACGGCGCAAAAGCAAGCGGCCAGAGATACGGGTTGCGCAACAGGCCGGAAATCACCAGGTCGGGATGGAAGCGCTTGAGGAAAGGAACGATCAGGTGCGTCGAGTAACCGCCGCTGAACTGGAACCCGATCAGCGCCACGGCGATGGCCAAACTCGATACGCCTTGCAGCATCAGCTTGGCGCGCGCGGTGAGCCCAAGATTGCGCTTGTGGATGACCTTGAGATAGTCATCGGCAAAGCCGATGGCGCCGAAGGCGATGATCGAGAACATCGCCAGCCAGATGAAGCGATTGCTCAAATCAGCCCACAAGATGGTGGGCACAAGCACCGAGATCACGATCAGTACGCCGCCCATGGTCGGCGTGCCGGCTTTCTTCTGGTGGGCCTGAGGGCCATCTTCGCGGATGTACTGCCCGATCTGGAATTCGCGCAAACGGCGAATGATCGACGGACCGATGACCAGACCCATGGACATTGCCGTGATGCTGGCGAACGCGGTACGGAACGTCAGGTATTGAAAAAGGCGAAAAGGTCCGACATTAAAATGGCGGAAGACCTGTTCGTAAAAAAGCCAATAAAGCAATTTCTCTCCAAACTCAGTGTCGTCAGTTATGAATGCGGCGTCACATACCAATTCCTAAGTCGCTCCGACATCTCGTTCCCACTGTAGCGATCCTTCGACTGCGTTCGGCTTCTCGCCCCAGCAACGGCAAAGGCGGCCGTTGCCGGGGACCCCGAGTGCCGAACTCCGCTCGGGATGACACCGTCGTACGCGCCTCACTCCGATCCCTACATGGCGGGTCAACTAGCGGACGAGACCACTATCGCATGGTCACCTTGCGGGGTCTACGGCGGAAGCGGAAGCCGTATCCGCCAAGGCATCCTGGCGCGCCTTTAAGATTTCCAGGGCGCGCTCCAGGCGCACCCCGCGGGAAGCCTTCATCAGGACCGCGTCGCCGGGGCGGAGTTCGGCGGCAATTCTCTCGCCGGCTTCCTCGGGAGTGGTAACAAACACCGCGTCCACGCCTTCGGCCGCCGCCGCCTGAACCATGGCTTCGGCCAGCCCACGCACGCCGATGAGACGCTTGACGCCTTTCAAGGCCATGAATCGGCCGCACTCCTGGTGCAGGCTCTCGCCGGCCGCACCGAGCTCAAGCATCTCTCCGGCCACCACTACGTACCGGGCGGCAGCCACGGAGACGAGGGCGTCGATCATGGATTTCAGGGCCTTCGGATTCGAATTGTAACAATCATTGATGACGGTTGCGCCGCCCAGTTTGAGGATTTCTCCGCGTTTCTCCGCAGCGGCCAGAGTGCTAAGGCTTTCCAAGGCGGTCTCCAGGGTAAGTCCCCTGTGCAACCCCACGGCAATGGCAGCCAAGCTGTTCAGAACATTGTGCTCGCCCAGCAGCGCGATGGAAGCGCGCTCCCTGTGCCCGTTCGCCACCACGTCAAAGCTCGTCCCCGGCAGCCCTCGAAGCTCGATGTTGTCCGCACGCACGTCAGCCAGCCTGGAGACTCCGTAAGTAACAACCGTGCCGTTGAAATCGCGGCCGAACTGCGAAACGTACTCGTCATCGGCATTGAGGACCGCCGTGCCGCCGGGAGGCAAAGAGGCGATCAACTCGTATTTGGCCCGGGCGATGCCCGCCAGCGAGTCGAAAAACTCCAGGTGCACGGGCGCGACATTGGTGACTACCCCGATGTCGGGCTGCGCCAGGCCCGCAAGCGCACGAATCTCGCCCGCATGCGACATGCCCATCTCGATGACCGCGATCTCGTGCTCGCGCTCGAGGCAAAGCAATTGCAGCGGAAGCCCGAAATGGTTGTTAAGGTTACCGACGGATTTCAACACCTTGAAGCGCGATGACAACACGTGCGCGATGGCGTCTTTGGTGGTGGTCTTGCCGGTCGAACCGGTCACTCCGACCACGGTCTTCCCCCACATCCTTCTGACCGCCGTGGCCAAAGCCTGCAAGGCCGCGAGGGTATCGTTGACGGCGATCAGGCCGCTCTTCACCGGGTAGCGCGCCAGCATGTCCTGGCGCACCACGGCCGCCACCGCGCCCGCGCGCAAGGCCGCTTCGACGAAATCGTGACCGTCCAGGCGCTCGCCCGCGACGGCGAAAAACAACTCGCCCGGCGCCACGGTGCGCGAATCGATCGAGTATCCGCCAGCCACCAGATTGCGGTCGAACTCGCCGCTTCCCTGCACAAACTCCCCGATGCGCGCCAACGGCAACTTCATGGTTTACCCCCGTGCTCTTGCGGAACGGCGGCGCCGAAGCCGAGTCCGCGCAACTCGTCGCGCGCCACCCGGGTCACATTCTTCAAGGCATCATCGGTGTGCGCGTAGTCGATGACCACCGCGAAGGGCTGGCCCTCATCCACGCGTTCAAATCTGCCCGGAATGCGCGCGGCGGACAAGATGCCCTTCGTGATCTGCCCGGCCGTACAGTTGCGAGCAAAGGCGGCGGCGCAAGCGGCCATAACGTTGTAGACATTCACGCGGCCGATCAGGGGCGTAGCAATCTCCATTTCACCCGCCGGGGTGACCAACTGGAAGCGGCTGCCGGCGGAGGTCATGCGCAAATTGCGGGCATGAAAATCGCCGCTGTCGAGCCCGTAGCCGTACAGCAGCGGACTGCGCCCGCGGCAAAAGCGAAGCAACCGCCGCCCGTACTCGTCATCGACGTTCACGATAGCGCAGCGCGGCGGCTCGCATCCACAGCCTTCGAAGAGCATGCGCTTGGCGGCGAAATAGTTCTCAAAGGTAGCGTGGTAGTCGAGATGGTCGCGCGTGAGATTGGAAAAAACCGCGACGTCAAAGGGCACGGCGAAGACACGCTGCTGCTCCAGCGCGTGCGAAGAGACTTCCATTACCGCTTCGGTCGCGCCCGCCGCCAACGCTTGTGCAAGCACCTGCATCAGCTCCAGCGGCTCGGGCGTGGTGTGCAGCGCCGGCAGCACTTTTCCCGGCAGGTGATACTCGACGGTGCCCACCAGCGCGCTCTTGCGGCCCGCGGCATCGAGAATCGCCTCCAGAATAAAGGCGGTCGTGGTCTTGCCATTCGTCCCCGTGATGCCCGTGCTCAACAGTCGTTCCGCCGGATGCTTGTAGAAGTTGGCGCTGAGGCGGGCCAGCGCCCTGCGGCCATGCGCGACCTGCGCCCAGGCAAAGTCCGGACGCGGCGGCAGCTCGACGGAATCGGAAACAATCGCCGCTGCGCCGTTGGCAATCGCCTGATCGATGTAGCGGTTGCCGTCGGTCTTCTCGCCGCGCATGGCGACGAAGGCCCAGCCTCGGCGAACGCGCCGGGAGTCGTAGTCGAGCCCCCTGATTTCGGCGGAACCCTGGAGCAGAAGCACCTCGGCTCCGTCCAGCAGCTGAGAGAAGTCCATTGCCAGAATTATATCGTTGACGGAAGTTTATGGTGTGCGGTTTCAGCGCGCGAAACGCACGATGACAGCCGCATGCGGCGCAACCTCGGTGCCCGCGGCGGGCGATTGCTCGCGGGCGATACCCGAGCCCATTGCATTCAGCGCGATCCCCGACTGCTGGGCCAACTCGATCGCCCCACGCATCGATTTGCCGGCGAAGTTCGGCACCACCGTGCCGCCTGCAACCTGGACGACGACACTTCCGGCCGGATGGACCGGCTCATCCACCGGCGGCGCCGACAGCGGTTGCGAAGTCTCGCCGGCGGCCGGAGCCGGCGGCAGCGCCAGTCCCGCCTTCAAGAGCTTGTCCTGGCCAGCGGAGATGCGCGGTTTTTCTTCGTGGGAGCGGGCGCCATCCGCCTCGGCCAACTCCTGCCCAGCCAGGCCGCCAACCCGGTTAATGACGTCGTCATTGGCGTCCGCCTGGCGGGCGAGCAGCGCCTGCCGCGGATCGTGCTTGATCTCGGCGTCATGCGGCACGTTCAGATAGGCCAACACCTGCTCGGCGACACGCTTGAAGACCGGGGCCGAAACCTGTCCGCCCTGGTGCAGTCCGCGGGCAGAATCGAGAATCACCGCAATCGAAAGCGCCGGGTTGTTGACCGGCGCGAAGCCGACAAAGCTGCCCACGTAATCGGTGGCCGAATACCTATGGGTTTTGGGATCGACCTTCTGCGCGGTGCCAGTCTTGCCCGCCGTGGTATAGCCGTTCAACAATGCGCGGCGCGCGGTGCCGAACAGCACCACGTCCTGCATCAGCCGGCGCATCTGCGCGGCGGTGAGGGAGGAAATGACGCGCCGCTGATCGCGCGGGCGAAACACCAGTTGCTGAAAGCCCTGGGTGGGGCTGGTCAAGCCGGCGACGATGCGGGGAGGAGTGTAGATGCCATCGTTGGCAATGGTGGAAACCATTGAGACAATCTGCAGTGGAGTGACCCCGATTTCCTGCCCGATGGACATGGCGCCGATCGAAGAGCCCGACCAGTTCTTGAGCGGTTTGACCAGCCCGCGGGTCTCGCCCGGCAATTCAATGCCCGTCGGCTGGCCGAAGCCGAAGTTGCGAATATATTTGAGGAGGCGCTCGGGACCGAGCCGCAATCCCATCTTCACCGCACCGACGTCGCTCGACTCCGCATAGGCGTGCTCTACGTTGACGGTCCCGATGTGGTGGGCGTCGCGGATTTTGATGCCGCCGACCATGATGTAACCGGGATCGCAGTTGATGACTTCGTCGAGCCGCGTCAGGTGCTCTTCGAGCACCGAGGAATAGGTCACCGTCTTGAAAACCGAACCGGGCTCATAGATGTCGCTCACCGCGTGGTTCTTGAGCGCGGCGGGAGTGATCTTTTTGGAGAGATTCGGGTTGAAGGTAGGCCGATTCGCCAGGGCCAGGATCTCGCCGGTTTTCGGGTTCTGCACCACGATGGTTGCGGCCTTGGCTTGAGTGTCGGCGATGGCCTGGTCGATTTCCTTCTCGACGATGTATTGGATTTTTTCATCGATGGTGAGCACGACGTTGGCCCCCGGATCGGGTTGGCGCTCGATGCGCCCAAACCAGCGGCGGCGGGCGTCCTGGGAAATTATCAGCGTGCCGGGGTTGCCCCTTAGATCGTCGTTGAAGGCGATCTCCACTCCCGCCAGACCTTCGTCGTCCAGGCCTACATAGCCCAGGGCCTGCGCGGCCAACTCGCGCTTGGGATAAAAACGCTTCGGCTCTTTCTGGAAGCCTATTCCGCGCAGATTCAGGGCGCGAATTCTATCGGCGGTTTCGGCGTCAATCTTGCGCGCCACCCAGGCGAAGTTTTTTTGCGCCTTCATGCGCGCCAGAATTTCCTCGGCGTCGGCGCCGAGCACGCGGGCGAGAATGGTCGCGGTGTTCGCCTGATCGGGAACTTCAGCGGGAACGGCGTAGACGGAGTCCACCTGCACCGACATGGCCAGTTCCTGGCCGTTGCGATCATAAATAATGCCGCGCTGGGGAGAGACCTCGGTTCGGCGTTGCTGCTGGCGGGCGGCGCGCTGCACATAGGCATCGCGCTGGAATACCTGCAAATAGACAAGCCTGGCAGAGATGGCGAAAACCCACAGGCCGAGCAATCCGCCAAACCACAGCAGGCGCGCTCGGTTACCGCCGCGGGAGACCGTTGCCGACAAAGAGTTCACAACCAGCGCACGCCTCCTGAGCCTCCGCCAACTGCGGCCGGCAAAACCATTGCCGCGTGCAGGCCTGTTTCCGCGCGTCTTCCGAAGACCCGAAGATTGCCCCTGAACGCCTGACGGCTCCATTCTCGGAAGGAGCCGTCAGTATGGCGAGCAGGTCGCCGCGGACCTCGTCCGGTTGCAAACTCCAGGCAATCAATCCGGAAGCGAAACTACCGATACCCCCGAGGCGCGGGCCATTACCGGGCCGCCGCCCAGGGCCGAAGCGTCCATCGCCTGCACCTGTCCGGCCACCGGCATCCGCAGGCCCATGCTCCTGGCCAGCGAGTCGATTCGCTCCGGGTCGCGCAGCGACGCCTCCTCCAGCTTTAGGGAACGGTTGGCTTCACTCAAGACATCGCGCTCGGAGTGTAGCTTCTCGATTTTGTAACCGTAGTCGATAGCGCTGAAATGCTGCCACACGTACACCATCACCAGCAGGAGCATCACGGCCAGCACCGCGGCAAAAACTTGCATCTCGCGACGCCGGCGCGGGTCGGCAACCTTCACCAGCCGCGAATTGTCGATCACCTTGCCGAAATAAATCTCCGGCGCACCCGGCATGTATCGGCGCGGCTGCGGCTGAGTGCCGGCACCTTCCGCCGCCTGCGGCAATGTCGCAACCCAAATCGACATTAGATAGCTCCCGGACGGGCAACCAGGTTCACGGGTACGCGAAAAGGCACGGCGGGAATTCGCGGGATCTCTCCGCCTGCCCTGCGCGCCTTATCAATTTTTGCATCCACACGAGCCACAGCCGCGATCAACTGCTCGATAGTGATTCCCGTATGCATGTCTTTTGCCTCTAAGCCTCCCGGGACGGTGCCCGGGGTTTTTGCTTTTTGCACACTTTCCACAAGTTTTTCCACATTATCAATCGCAATTATGCGGAAAAACCTAATTCTTATATCCGCGCCGCCGCTCGCAACTTGGCGCTTCGGCTTCGCGGATTCAACCCTACTTCCCGTTCATCGGCAACCACCGGCTTCTTCGTCAGCGGCTCATACAACCCTTGACGCGCGCCATCGCGCATGGCGTCTTTCACGATCCGGTCCTCCAGCGAGTGGAAGCTGATCACGACCAGCCGTCCTGCTCTCGCGAGCACCCGCGGCGCGTCCTGCGTCAGCGCCTTGAGATCGTCGAGTTCGCGGTTGACATAAATTCGGAGAGCCTGAAAGGTCAGCGTCGCCGGATGAATGCGCTGGAATTTCATTGGCCGGGCCGCGGCCGCCACCACGCGCGCCAACTCGGCGGTTGTGGCGATCGGCCGCGCCCGAACAATGGCTCTGGCGATTCTCCGCGACCTCCTCTCCTCACCGAATTCGTAAATCAGATCGGCCAGCGTTGGCTCGTCGAGCTGATTTACCACTTGATAGGCGGTCAGCCCGGCCTGCGGGTCCATCCGCATGTCGAGCGGTCCTTCCGCCTGAAAACTGAAGCCGCGAGCGGCATCTTCGAACTGCATGGAACTCACCCCTAAGTCGGCCAATATTCCGTCCGCCGTGCCGGGGGCGACGTGTTCGGCCAGCCGGGCAAATGAGCCGTGCAGGAGCGTGATCCTCGGCCAGTCCTCGTTCCCGATGGCCGCAACCTCGCTCAGCCGCTTGCCGGCTATCTCGAGCGCTTTGGGGTCCTTGTCAAAGCCGATCAAATGCCCTTGCCGGCCGAGGCGTTTCGCGATTTCGAAACTGTGTCCGCCTAGGCCCACGGTGGCATCGATATAGGTTCCGCCGCGCCGAATAGCCAGGAAGTCGATTGCCGGTTGTAAAAGAACTGGGAGATGGCCAAACCCGGTTGCTTCGGTTTTGCCATCCGCGCCCATCGGAGCGCCGTTATCGTCTAACCCCGAAGCGTCCGTCACTGAGTCATTCCACAGCCGCTCGATCCGTATCGATCACCGCCCCGGCTAGAGCCCAAGCTCCGCCAAGGCTTGCTCGTCCTCAGACGTAATCGGGTTGCTTTCGACCTCGTTGCGCACATCCGCGTGAACCTGGACCTCAAGATGATCGAGCGATCCGATCACGGAAAGCTCACCCTTCAGGTTCGCCTTTTCCCGCAAGAGACCAGGGAGTAGCAGCCGCCCCTGCCCGTCGATTTCGACTTCCTGCCCGTAGTAGCTGGTGATCTTCACGTACTTCTTGACCGCCGCGCTCATCGAAGGCAGCGCCTTGATCTTCTGCTCCCGCCGTTCCCATTCTTCGAGGGGATAAACATGAGCAATAGTTCCGTCCGTGCTGGTGATATAGAATTTGGCACTGTACTTCTCGTCGAAGACGCGCTTGAAGTCGGCGGGGACCTTCAGCCGTCCTTTTTCATCGACCCGAGTTGTATGCTGCCCTCGCAACATAACCGCCGGTCCTCCTCAGGACCGCATCACCCACGCCTCGTCTCCGAGGCGAGAAAGGAGCGAACGTTGAACGCCAAGCGGCTGGACCACGGGAGTCGCCGATTGCCGATGTCGACTTGAGTCTAGATGGTCCACTTTACTCCCTCAAAAACCCTTATAATCCACTTTAGACCACTTGAGACACATCCTACGCCTAAGTAGTTGCCTGTCAAGCATCTTTTTAATGAATATTTTGCCCTCGCCCAGAGTGGGACGGACGCCATAGGTTGGGTCTTTGGCGACCGTCATCTACAACAATTTGTATTTACTTTGTTGGTTCGAATTCGCGCCGGCGAGGAAAATACTGCTCCGGGCGGTCATCCACTGGATTTTACGGACATTTCTTGGATTCGCGGTCTCGACAGCGACATGCGCGATGCCGATGCGAAAGGCGATTGGCGGTGCGTCGCCGGCGGATGATCGCTGCCGTAAGGCGGGATTCGGGTTGCGGATGGCTGAGATTGCCGTCGGAGTCACAAATGAGGAGGTAGCCTGGCAAAAGCACCCCCGTACTCAAACCAGGCTGCCTCCTCTAAACCAGCTCGCTGGTTCGCGTGCTGGTAAAGTCACGCGATCGTCATCGCACTCCACATGCCCGCAGAAATCCGGAATACTGGCGGTCGGACTCGCGGATGTGGCGGGTCAACCAGGTTCGCAGGAATTCCATCAGGGGCAAGCCGAGCAGGACGGCGCCGGCCCGATACTTCTGTTCGAAGTCGGCGACCTCGGCCGCTAGTTCCTGATGCTGCTTGCGATGCCCAACGAGCGTGGGATAGCAGTGCTGCTGCATGAGCTTTTCTTCGTATGCGAAGTGCGTTCCCACATATCGAACCAGTTCATTCAGGATCGGCCCCATCACCGCGTTGCCTTTTCCTGCTTTCATCGCGGCATGAAGCCGGTTCAACAGGCCGAACAAACAGCGGTGCTGCTCGTCGATTGCCTGAATGTTCACCGAATACGAATCGTCCCAATTCACCAGAGCCATGGAGATCTCCCGTTCAGGGCCTGGTGAACCTATCGGCAACGGATGCCGGAAGCTTGATTGCTTGCGCGGTACCAATGACGTTGAACTTTCGGGCAAGCCCCAAACGCCGGATGAGGTACATGCGCCTGCTAAATACTTCGATGACGCGTTGCCCATGCCGGGCGGCGATCCACGTCCTTTACGATTGCATTGGTTCGCTTCGCGTGGGAACATGCTTGGTTGAGAATTCCCTGTTCAAACTTTCGCGAAACTAGCCGACTGACGCGGGATTTTGGAGGCAATCATTTTGCATCGGGCTATGTTCGCCGCCATCGAACGCAAATGGTGGGTACTGCTGGCGGTCGGTGTCGGCAGCATGCTGGGAGCCATCGACGTCAGCGTCGCTAATATAGTGCTGCCGATCGTTCGCCGCCAATTTGGTTGCTCGGTGGCGACGATTGAATGGGCGGTCAGTATATATCTGCTGGCGGTTTGCGGGTTTCTGCTGACCTTCGGACGGCTGGGCGATCTGCGCGGCCAGAAGCGCTTGTACATCATCGGCTTCGTCGTCTTCACGACGGGTTCCGCGATTTGCGGCGCGGCATGGAACGCACCGGCGCTGATTGCGGCGCGCGCCTTCCAGGGACTTGGGGCGTCGATGATCTTCGCCGCCACTCCCGCGATCCTGACCGGTAATTTTCCGGCGACGCAACGCGGCCAGACGCTGGGCTTGCAGGCGATCATGATTTACCTGGGACAGATGATCGGCCCGGTGCTGGGGGGCTGGCTGACCGATCACTTCAGTTGGCGCGCGGTTTTCTATATCAACCTGCCGGTGGGCGCGCTGGCACTACTGCTGAGCAGCAGGTTCATCCCGCGCGATGAGCCGAAGCAGCAGACCGAGCCGTTCGATTTTGCCGGCGCTGGACTTTTCCTGGCGGGCTTCAGCGTGCTGCTGCTCGGGATGAACCAGGGCTACGACCGGGGCTGGACATCGCCTCTGATTCAAGGCCTGCTGATGGGTGGGGTGTTGCTGCTGATCGGGTTCGTGCTGCTCGAGCACCGCCTGCCGCATCCGCTGCTCGATTTGAACCTGTTTCGCGAACCGCAGTTTACCATGAGCGTGGCCAGCGCGGTGTTGAATTACCTTTCCGTGTATACGATCATTTTTCTGATGCCGTTTTATCTCATTCAGGGACGAGGTCTGATTCCCAGCCACGCGGGACTGCTGATCACGGTTCAGCCGGCGGTGATGACCGTCTCGGCTCCGATCAGCGGCATCGTTTCCGATCGCGTGGGCACGCGCTGGCTTTCGATGGCGGGCATGGCAATCATGGGTGTCGGTCTGTTGCTGCTCTCGCGCTGCAGCCCGGCTCTTCTCTGGCGTACGTCGGCGTGGGACTCGCGGTGTGCGGGTTGGGCACGGGAATGTTTATCACGCCCAATAACAGCGCCTTGATGGGCGCGGCACCGGCGCATCGCCAGGGCATCGCCGCCGGAGTGCTGGGAACGGCACGCTATGTGGGAATGATTCTGGGGGTTGGCGTCGCCGGGGCTGTCTTCACCACGTTTCTCACCAGGCATACGCCGACGGCGTTATTCGAAGGTATCCGCGCCAGTTTCCTGGTGGCGTCAATTTCCGGATTTCTGGGCTGCCTGACCTCGGCGGTGCGCAAGGAAGTAGCGCTGGTGAATGGCGAGGCGGTCGCTTCCTTTCCCGTGCCCGGCGATTCGGACTGAGTGCGCAGCGACGCGAAGGAGGCTGCGCGCTCATCCTTTCCGTTGCAGCAGCGGGCGAAGCCCGCGGATGTCCTTGAGGTTCTCGATGGCGAGCACCCGCTCGATGAGACCCGCGCAGGTGGTTGCGCCGAGGACGGGGGTAATCAGATCGCGGGCCTTGGCGACGACTTCCGCGTGCGTCATGGGGTTCTGGGCGGTGCCGCGCACCGCCGTAACCCGCTCGCTGAGCTTGGCGCCATCGTTGAGCGTGATCTCGACCAGCGCATCGCGGCGGGGAAGATTGCGCTCCATTTCCTCATCCGGAACAAGCTGTATCTTGGCGCGTTCGCGGAGCACCGCCGGATCGTTCACCCGCGCCAGATCGTGCGCCGCGCGGAAGGAAACGGTTTTGTCGATCAGCATGATGGCGACGAGATGTTGCACGTTGATCTCCGGTATCTCGCGGTTGTTCACCGTTTTGGCCGCGCTGGTGCCGAGGCGCACGACGACCGAGCGCACCTGAGCGGCGGCGAACGGATGCCGCTGTTGCAGGATCTCAACCGCATCCAGCACCGCCTGGATAGGCGATCCCACGGTCCACTTCTTGATGTTGGTGCGGGTTACTTCATAGCGCTCGCCGAGTTTGTTGACGAGCCCATCGGGACCGCCCTTGGAATCCTGCGCCAGCAGAAAGTTGTCGGCTCCGGTGAAGATGTCATCGACGCCGGTGCCGCCCAACTGAATGATCAAAGCGGCGCTGACGCCATTGCGCGCGGGGAATCCGGCGAAGACAAGGGATTTCTGGATGTGATCGCTGTCGCGCTGCCAGGCGAGAGTTCCCGATGCCTGCTGCGCGGCGTAGTCGAGCAGCCAGCGCATCTGCCGCGCGTTCAGCCCCGCGGCACAGCCGGCAGCCGCCGAAGCGCCGAAGGTGTTGGCGATGCTGTGGGTGCTGCGGTGAGTCTGCTTTTCCCAGGCAACGCCGCCGAGGTTCATGGTGACCCGCGTGCCGACATCCCAGCCGAGGGTCACGGCACGCAGGAAATGCGTTCCGCTGATGCCGAACTGTTCGCCGGCCGCCAAGGCAGCGGGAACGATGCCGCAGCCAGGATGACAGTGCGCCGGGGCGTGCGAATCATCGGTCTCGTCGGAGTGGCCGAGCATGCCGTTCACCATTGCCGCCTCCAGCGGACCGCAAGCGAGATCGGAGGCGACGACGGTGGCCACCGCCGCGCCGGCTTGCGAGCGGGCGAACCGGAGCGCCACCTGGCCGGGCGGCAACTCCGCACCGGAGATCATGGCCGCGAAGGTATCGAGAATGTGCTGCTTCGCTTTCTCGACAACTTCATCGGGCAAGGCGCGGCCATGGGCATCGCTCATATAGGTACTGAGTCGATCTATCGCGGTGCCCGCCGCGGGCTTGGCCGCAACCGGGGCGGCTGGGGCGGTCTGCGCGGCGGCGCCAGCCACGACCGGCGAAACCGCTGCCGCCGCGATGACACAGCCAGCCTGCTGCAACAGGCGGCGACGAGTCACCCCTGCCGCATTCTTCACTTCGGATTGCGTTCTGTCTTCCTGGTTCATGACTGGCTCCTTATTGACACTGGATCGGGTTTCCGCTGCCGGCTAAACGCTCCGGGCAATCATGTAGCCCTTGATCGAGGCTTCGTTGTACTCAATGCCGAATCCGGGGGCGGTGCGCGGCGCAACGAATCCTTCTTTAGGTTGAAGCGGGTTGGCAATGATGTCGTCGAAAACCTTCACCCCCGACTCGCGCACGAAGTACTCGACAAAGATGCCGTTGGGAATGCTGGCGACCAACTGGGTGTGCAGATCCCAGTGATAGTGCGGAGCGATGGGCACGTCAAAGGCAGCGGCCATGTGGGCGACCTTCAGCCATTCGGTGACTCCGCCCACCACGGCGGCGTCAGGCTGAAGGATGTCGGCGGCCTTGCGCTCCAGCAGTTCCGCAAAGCCCCAGCGCGTAGCTTCGAGCTCGCCGGTCGCGACCGGCCAGTCGATGGCCTCGGCGATGCGCGCCATGGCGGAGATACTGTCCGGGCGCACCGGCTCTTCGATCCAATACGGCCTGGCTTCTTCCAGCCGGCGCAGCGCCGCAATGGCCGTGTTCGAATCGGGCCAGCCGCCATTGGCGTCCAGCAGAATTTCGACGTCGTCGCCCAAAGCCTTGCGAATGGCGTTCAGCCGGGCCGCGTCTTCGCGCGCGGGCAAGGCCCCGACCTTGAGCTTCACCGCCGAGAATCCCTTCTCGATGTAGCTGGCCATTTCGCGAATCAGGCGCTCGACGCTGTCTCCCGGGCGATAGTAACCGCCGGTGACGTAGCAGCGAAGCCGCTGCGAATGGATGCCCAGCAGTTGCATGATGGGCATTTTGGCGGCTTTGCCGCGCAGATCCCAAAGGGCAATGTCGATGGCGCTGATGGTGCGCAGGCCGGCCCCGCGCCGCCCCGACTGGATCGACTGGCGAAACATTTCCGTCCACAGATGCTCGGTGTCAAACATGCTCGATCCGATGAGCATGGGACGATAGATGGCGTTGATCAGCTCGACCATCGCCTTGCTGCCGTCATAGGCCAGGGCAAAACCGACGCCTTCCAGGCCGCCGGCCCTAATCTTCACGATCAGGTGATCGCGATGGGTGTGGGTGCGGACGGCGTCGGAAACGGGCGCCTTCAGCGGAATGGAAATGGCAATGGCCTCGACTTGTTCAATTTTCATGGCAGTATCTCCTGGAGCTTGAAAAAAGTTTCAAGTTTCGAGTTTCGTTTCCGGCATCACGCATCAATTTGTCTCCCGCGCTTCGGTCGCCGCGCCGAATCGTCCTAGAACCAGTCTCATAAATCCCCGCTGGCCGTGAAACGTGGCACTCTGGGTGTGCTCTGGAATGCTCCGTTCCCACCATGCAGGGACGTTGGGAATTAACGGACGAACAATGGCAACTGATCGAGCCGATCTTGCGGCCGGCACGACGGGCCGACAACCGAGGCCGTCCATGGCACGATACTCGGGCTGTGCTGAACGGCGTACTGTGGGTGCTGGGCACCGGAGCCCAGTGGCGCGAAATGCCCGAGAAATATCCGCCGTTCCAGACCTGCCATCGCCGATTCCAGCAGTGGGTGCGCGGCGGAAAGCTGGAGAAGGCGCTGCAACGGTTAGCACGGTACCTGCACGAGCGAGGACAGTTGAACCTCGATGAGGCGTTCGTGGACGCTACCTTCGCCAGCGCCAAAAAAGGGGGCTCGCGGTCGGTCCCACCCGGCGCGGCAAGGGCACGAAGATCATCGCTATCGCCGCTAGTAACAGTCTTCCTCTCGCCGTATCTGTTGACAGCGCTTCGCCAGCCGAGTGCCAGCTTGTGGAACAGGTTCTTGGGGGAAGCTTCCTCAACCAACTCCCCGCCCGCCTCATCGGCGACAAAGCGTACGACTCGGACGCGCTCGACGAAAAGCTTGCCGACCAATACCGCATTGAACTGATTGCCCCGAATCGGCAGCGCCGGAGCCAGACCCAAGACGGTCGCCCGCTGCGCCGTTATCGCAGGCGCTGGAAAGTAGAACGGCTGTTTGCCTGGATGCACAAGTTTCGCCGTCTGGTCGTGCGATGGGAATACCACATCGACAACTTTCTCGGCTTCGTGCACCTTGCTTGTCTCCATCTGCTGCTTAACCATTTATGAGACCGCTTCTAGCGCTTTGCCGCCTGCTCGCCAAGCAATTCCCATGCGGTCTTTACATCGCCCATCGAGCTGCCAAGGTTGCCGATGGCGATGCGCAAAACGAACTTGCCGTTGAGCGCGGTGTTGGAGAGGAACACTTTTCCGCTGGCGTTGACAGCGTCCATGATCTGCTTGTTCTCGTCGTCGGAGCCCTGGTAGCGGAAGCAGACGACCGAAAATGGCACGGGCGCCACGCGTTCGAAGCGCGGGTCGCGATCGACCCAGGCGGCAAATTCCTTCGCCATGGCGATGTGCGAGCGCAGCATGCGTTCGATGCCTTCGCGCCCGAAGTAACGCATGACAAACCACAACTTGAGCGAGCGGAAGCGATGGCCGAGCGGCACGCCGTAGTCCATGAGATGAACGGCGCGCGGATCGCCGGAGGCTCGCAGATACTCCGGCACGAGCGAAAAAGCCTGCCGCAAAATATCGGGCCGGCGGGTGTAGAAGACGCTGGTATCGATCGGGGTGAGCATCCATTTATGCGGGTTCATCACCAGTGAGTGCGCGCGCTCGGCTCCGCGCAGAATATATTTGTACTCGGGAAGAATGGCGGCGCTTCCGGCGTAGGCGGCGTCAATGTGCAGCCAGAGTCCGTGGCGCTCGCAGATGGCGACGATGTCCTCGACCGGGTCGATGCTGGTGGTGGAGGTCGTGCCGACGGTGGCGACCACGCAAATCGGCCGCTTCGCGGCCCGCAGGTCTGCCTCGATGAGGCGGGCGAGCGCGTCGGGCCGCATGCGGAATTCGGCATCGACGGGAACTTTGCGCACGTTGTTCTGGCCCATGCCGATGGCGATCGCTCCCTTTTCGATCGAAGAGTGCGACTGCTCGGAGGTGTAAACCACCATGTTGGGAGTGGAGCCCTCGACGCGGGCTTCAGGGTGCTTGAGCTCGCGGGCGGCCACCAGGGCGTGCATGCTGGTGGTAGAGGCGGTGTCGTAGATGATGCCGAAAAATTCGGGCGGCAGGCCGATCCATTGGCGCAGCCAGCCAAGCGTCACCTGCTCGAGTTCGGCGACGGCGGGAGAGGTCTTCCAGTGCAGGCCGTTGGTGTTGAGCGCGGCGCTGATCATATCGGCGAGAATGGCCGGAGTGGAGCCGGTGGTGCCGAAGTAGGCAAAAAAACCGGGATGGTTCCAGTGGGTCACCGCCGGCATCACCTGCCGCTCGAAGTCGCGCAACATGGCCGAAAAAGGCTCGCCCTGGAGCGGCGCATGGGCCGGCAGAGCGTCGATCAATTCGCCGGGATTGATGGAGGGCAGCACCGGATAGCGGCGGGTTTCGCGCAGGAAACCGGCGATCCAGTTGACCGTCCGGTGAGCGGACGCGGCAAAGTCCTCGACGTATGCGTTCCAGTTTTCCGGGGAAGTGATATCCGCCTTGGGTTGGGAGACCTCTGCCGGATCGGATGCCTGCGTCATAATGGCTTCCCTCCTTGGTGACGAGTGCAAGCGGGCGCTCGTCTGCATGCGTTAAGAGAACCGAAGTGAGAAGCTTCATTGTACCCCGCCCCAGCAACTGTTGGTCGCTGGTGAGAACACAGCCGGTCCTTCGCGGCACTCCGGATGACACTTCTGAGTTATGTCATAAACTTACGGAGCGGCACGCGAGGCCGGTGAACGGGTAGAGTATTTAGAGAATGCATACTGCAAGGGAAATCAAGCCGCCAGTTGTTTGCAGAGACAGCCGCCCGGCCGGCTGCGGGGGTTACGCCAGATGCCGGTCGAGCGCCCGCGCAACTACCCCACATCTGCCAACAGCAGGCAGATATGGGGCACCCGATATTATTGCCGCGCCGCCGCGGGCCGCGTCATCTTATTTCTTTTACTGATCTTTCTGGTTATCCCCGTTTGCCGTGCGCAGGCCGGTCCCGACCAGCCGCTCGCGCCGGACACAGGAAGCGCGGCTTTGAAACTGGAACTGCTCCGGCTCCGCACCACCGCCCGCATGCTGCACACGACGGCGCACCCCGACGACGAGGACGGGGGCATGCTGGTGCTGGAATCGCGCGGGCACGGGGTAACCACCGAGCTGCTCACCCTGACCCGCGGCGAAGGCGGACAGAACCGCCTCGGCAGCAATCTGTTCGACGAACTGGGCGCGCTTCGCACCCTCGAGTTGCTGGCGTCGGATCGCTATTACGGAGTCGAGCAGCGCTTTACCCGGGCGGTGGACTTCGGCTTTTCCAAGACGGCGGAAGAGAGCTTTGAAAAGTGGGGCGGGCGACAGGGACCGGTGCTGGCGGACATCGTAAGAGAGATTCGCCGGTTTCGCCCCGACGTGATCGTGGCGCGTTTCGAGGGCAGCGCGCGCGACGGCCACGGCCATCACCAAGCCTCGGCGATTCTTACCCGTGAGGCGTTCCGCGCCGCGGCCGATGCCAAAATGTTTCCCGAGCAGATCAGCGCAGGCCTGGCGCCGTGGCAGGCGAAGAAACTCTACCTCGGCAATATCGCCACCAGTGAAGGCCCTACGCTCGCGCTCGACACCAGCGTGGTTGATCCGGCGCTCGCCACCCCAGCAAGCCAAAAACAGGACTTGCCGGGGACCCCGAACGGCATGAGCTATCAGCAATTCGCCATGCAGGGGCTGCGGCATCAACTCTCGCAGGGCGCGGCCGACTTCACGATGAGAACCGGCCCGCACTATTACAAGCTCGTGGATTCCGCGCTCGCCACGTCGCCGGCACAAACCATGTCCTCGGGGAACGGCGCATCGCCCGTTGCCCAAGAGCAGGACTTCTTCGATGGGATCGATACTTCCCTGCCCGCTCTGGCGGAACGCCTGGGCAGCGAGCAGACGAAGCTGCCGGAGTTCGAACGGCAACTGGCGGAGATTGCCGAGTTCGTCGCCGAGGCGGACAAGCTGGCTGAACGCAGCCCGGAGATGTCCCTGCCGCCGCTGCTCAACGGTTATGAGCTGCTTCGGGCCACAAGGGCGAGCGTCGAGGTCGCCGGGCTCACGGCGGCGGCCAAACAGGATGTTCTCGCGAACCTTGCGACCAAGGCGGAGCAGTTCGAGCGCGCGATCAAGCTGGCAAGTGATGTCGTGATCAAGGCCTCGCTCGAAGAGAACGCGGCAAGCTCAAGCACCGAGGGCACGGTTGTTCCCGGAGGGTCATTCACTTTCTCCGTGGGAGTGGAGCATCCGCCCACATCTACGATTACGATCGTTGATGTTGAACCGGTGCTGCCCGCCGGATGGATCTACAAACGGCTGCCGACGACATCCCCGAACGCAGCAAGCTTCACGGTGGAGGTACCGCGCGACGCGGCATACACGAGGCCGTACTATCATCGCGACTCATCCGAGCAGTCTCTGTACACGATTGACGAGTCGGATTTCGCGGGGCTGCCGTTTACGCCTCCACCGGTGCGGGTGAAAGTTGTTTGCCGGTTTCCGCAAGGATCGGCCGAGTTCGTGCAGATGGTAGAGGCCGACGTTCGCGTGCAAGCCACCGTTCGACGGCGTCCGGTCGCGGTGGTGCCGGCGGCGTCGGTCATGATCGAGCCGGCGGCGCAGGTGATACCACTGTCACGGCGTGAGCCGGTCGAGGTTGCGGTGACGGTGCGCAGCAATGTCGAGCAATTGCAGGGCGGAGCGCTGGAGGTTCGCTCGCCCGAGGGATGGACGGCGGAGCCCGCAACCCAGACGGTAAACCTCAGTGGCAGGGGTTCGGATCACACCTATCACTTCCGTCTGATCAATGGCGGCGCGGCTCCGGGACGATACCGGCTGCGGGCAACATTGTCGTTCCAGGGCAGGCACTACGATCAGGGATTCTCGGTGGTCACGCGCGAGGACCTCGGGGCGGTCTATTACTATCAGCCGGCGGCGGAAGACATCAGCCTGATCAACGTTGCGATTTCGCCGCACCGGGCCGTGGGATACATCATGGGCGCGGGCGACGAGATTCCGAACGTGCTTAAACAGGTCGGGATGAACGTCGAAACGATCACGGCCGATGAGCTGGCGGGCGGCGACCTCAGCCGCTATGGAACCATCATCACCGGCATTCGCGCCTATGACGTGCGCGAAGACGTGCGCCGCTACAATGCCCGGCTGCTGGACTTCGTGCGCGACGGCGGCACCCTGATCGTGCAATACAATGCGGCCTTCGCCGCATTCAACCAGGGCGGCTACACGCCGTATCCGGCCGAGTTTGGCCGCGAGCGCGTCACCGAAGAGCAATCCCCGGTACAGATTCTCGCGCCCAACGACCGGAATTTTCGCGGCCCCAACAAAATTACCGCGGACGATTTCAACGGCTGGATTCAGGAGCGCGGACTTTACTTCATGCACTCGTGGGACCAGCATTGGGAGCCGCTGCTGGCCATGAACGACCGCGGAGAACCGCCGCGCCAGGGTGGGCTGGTGCGGTGCTTTTACGGGCGCGGGACTTATATCTACACCGGATTGTCCTTCTTCCGGGAGCTGCCCGGCGGCGTGCCGGGGGCGGTGCGAATGTTTGTCAACCTGGTGGACGCGAGGCGCGGCGAGTGAAGGCGGCGGACGCGGCCCCGCGGCGCGCCTCACCCTCCGCCGGGGCTCGAACGCGAACTCGGAGTAGCAAGCGCAACCGCGCTGAACATGATCGACATGATCGGCGTGGGCCCGTTCATTACCATCCCGCTCATGCTCGGCGCGATGGGCGGCCCGCAGGCAATGCTCGGATGGATTCTGGGCGCCGCCTTCGCGCTGTGCGATGGCTTGGTGTGGGCGGAGCTGGGAGCGGCCATGCCCGGTTCGGGAGGCTCGTATCGCTATCTGCGCGAAATCTATGGCAGCCAGCGCCTCGGGCGCATGTTGTCGTTTCTCTACATCTGGCAGCTTTCCTTCAGCGCGCCGCTGTCTATCGCCTCCGGATGCGTGGGATTGGCGCAGTACGCGGGGTTTCTATGGCCGTCGCTGGCGCAGCCCTGGATGGAGCGAGAGTTGGCGCTGCCAATGCCGCTGCTGGGGGAGGCGCGCATTGCGCTGACGGCGGGACCGGGCACGGTGATTGCCATCCTCTGCTGCGTCGCGGCGGTCGGGATGCTGTATCGTCCGATCAGGGCCGTTGCACGGCTTTCCAAGCTGCTCTGGTCGCTGGTGGCGGCGACCGTGGCGTGGGTGATCTTCGTCGGGGCCACGCATTTCAACGCCGCCCGCGCCTTCGATTTTCCCGCCGGCGCGTTTCATCCCAACGCCTCGTTCTTCACCGGCCTGGGCGCGGCCATGCTGGTGGCCACCTATGACTACTGGGGCTACTACAACGTGTGCTTTCTCGGCGATGAGGTGCGGCAGCCCAGCCGGACGATTCCGCGCGCGCTCATGTTCTCGATTGCCGGGGTGGCGGCCATCTACCTGGCGATGAATATCAGCGTGCTCGGGGTCATCCCATGGCGCGAATTGGCGGCGCCCTCCGCCAAGCCGTATGTGGTTTCCACGCTGATGCAGCGCGTCTACGGAGCGGCATCGCCGGCGGCAACGGTGGCGGCATGCCTGGTCATGCTGACTGCCTTTGCTTCGGTGTTCGCGCTGCTGCTGGGCTACTCGCGCGTGCCCTACGCGGCGGCGCTGGACGGAAACTACTTTCGCGCCTTCGCCCACCTAAACGAGAAGCGGCGCCTGCCTGACGTGTCGTTGCTGGCGCTGGGCGCGGTCGCGTGCCTGGCGTGTTTCCTGCGCCTGGCGGATCTGATCGCGGCGCTGGTGGTGATTCGCATCATGCTGCAATTCCTGGTGCAGGCCGCCGGGTTACTGCTGCTGCGCGCCACCCGGCCCGATTTTCCCCGTCCTTTTAGAATGTGGTTCTATCCCGCGCCCACGCTGCTGGCGATGGCCGGGTTTATTTTCGTGCTGGTTTCGCGTAGGGGCTTCCTGAAAGAAGTCCGTTACGGTACCTTGTTAATGCTGGTTGGGCTGGCGATTTACCTGTGGCGCGCGGCACGGCTGCGGCACTGGCCGTTTTCATCCGGCCAGCGGCAATGACCATGTCATGGCTACCCCTGGGTCATTGCCATCGGCAGCAGTGCCAATAAGGCCAGCGCGCGGTGGCCGGACAAACTGAACTGGAGGACTTCGATGCTAAAGAAATTGGTGGTCGTGACGATGAGCCTGGCGCTGTTAGCAACCGTAGCCATGGCGCAGAATGCGCCGGCAGCCGCTGCCGCGCCGCCAACCGTTGGCGCGGTTCTGGACCGGCAGCTTTCCCTGCTGGAAAAGGAAATGGTTCCCATGGGGACCGATATGCCGGACAGCAAGTTCGATTTTGTTCCGAGCGGGGTTGGCGATTTCAAAGGGGTTCGCGGCTTCGGCGACCAGTTGAAACACGTGGCCGTGGTGAACTATCGGATCAGCGGCGCGATTCTCAAGGAAAAACCTCCCTTGCCCGCGGATATGGCGAGCGTGAAATCGAAGGACCAGATCATGAAGCTGTTTCAGGACTCCTTTGCCTACGCACACAAGGCTTTCGCCACCATCACGGAGAAGAACCTTGTCGAGGAGATTCCCGCGCTCTCCGGCAAAGGGACGACGACGAGGCTGTGGTTGGCGACCCTGCTGATCGGGCATGATCGCGACCACTACGGACAACTGGTGGTCTACCTGCGGATGAACGGCATCATTCCTCCGGCCAGCCGGCGCTGAAGCGGCGCGGGGTGTCGAGGGAAAAGGTGCTTCGGGGGGTAGGGAAACTCTGAACAAGTTTTGTTAGAAGAACCGAGGTCCCTCAGAGGCTAAAGCCTCATTAGGCTTTGCTGGTCTTACGTACGGGCTGAAGCCCGTACCCTTCAAACCCTTCGCTTGTTCAGAGTTTCCGTAGGGTCCTTCGACTCCGAGGTTCGCCTGCCAAGCAGACGAACCTCCGCGCTCAGAATGGCAATGGAGCAAACGGCCACGAAGCAGGAGGGCGTCGAGCTATGAGCGAGGTTTTTCGGCAGGGTCTGTTCGCCGGCAAGACTGCGGTGATTACCGGCGGGGCGGGCAGCATTAACCTGGTGATTGCCCGAAAGTTTGCTCAATACGGGGCGAAGCTGGGCCTGATCGGCCGCCGGCAGGAGCGGCTGGATGCGGCGACGGCCGAGATCAGAAAGCTCGGCGGCAGCGCCGTGGGGGCGGCGGCGGATGTGCGCGACTACGAAGCGCTCGGCGCGGCTTTCAAGAGAATTGCCGGCGAACTGGGCCCGTTCGACATCCTGGTCTGCGGCGCGGCGGGGAATTTTCCGGCACTCGCCGCCAAGATGTCGGCCAGCGCTTTCAAGGCGGTGATCGACATTGACCTACTCGGCACGTTCAACTCGGCGCGCGCGGCATTCGAATTTCTGCGCCAGCCCGGAGCGGCGGTGATCAACATCTCCGCCCCGCAGGCGAGCATTCCGATGGCTTACCAGTCGCATGTCTGCGCCGGCAAGGCGGGCGTGGACATGATTACCCGCACGCTCGCGATCGAGTGGGGGCCGCTCGGGATTCGGGTGAACTCGGTGGTCCCAGGGCCGATCGCGGACACCGAAGGAATGAAGCGCCTCACCTCCACCCCGGAGATGGCCGTCGCGCTGGCCAGCGCACTCCCGCTGCAACGCTATGGAGAAAAGGAAGAGATCGCCGACCTCGCGATGTTTCTGGCGAGCGACGCCGCCCGCTACATTACCGGGGCGGTCGTGCCCTGCGACGGCGGCAGTTGCCTCATGGGCTCGGGAGCCTGGGTGCAGGCGCTGGCCGGAGCCGTGCGCTAGCAAGGTTTCAAAGTTTCAGAGTTTCAAGGTTTCGGCCGTTCTGGTAAGGGAAAGAACTACCCCACGTTAGCCAACAACGGGCGAACGTGGGGCACCCGGCAACCGAACACCACCCGATGATTAGCGTAAAGGGGATTTTATGACAGTAACGACTACATGTCGTCAAATTGGACGCCCCAATTTGTTTGCACGGTTTTCTTGCCAACATCCACCAAGTCCAAGGGTCAGCCTGACATACCGCCGAACTTTCAGGCTGGGGTCTTTACGGCACAGTCCTCTGAGCAGGCGAAGAATGGTGGTACGGTCGGCATCGTTTGCGCTGTTCAAGACGTGTTCAAGCCCGTGAATCGCACCGCAACGTCCAGCCGGATAGCGTGCCTTCTTGGCGGGTGGCCCATATTTGCCTTCGGTTGGCAAATGTGGGGCAGTTTGGAACCTCACGCACTCGAGTTTACTTCTTAAACCCAACAGCCCCACATTAGCTCCGCCTGCGGCTCCGCAAATGTGGGCCACTCCCGCTTACAAACTGACCGGCACAGCTCTCCAGTACGAACTTCCGCACGAGGGCTATTTCAGCCGTTTGAAGCGCGGGTTCCTCTGGTATTCGCGCCCGACCTTGGCGCACGGCACAAGGCGATCGCCCTCGAAGTAGGCTACGATGTCCGAGGTGAACGGGGTTGATCCGCTGTAAAAAAACTCTCCCACCCCGTAGGTGTTGACCGGCGCTTTGGCGGCCTCGAACTGGCGAATGCGTTCGGCGGTAAAGCCGCCGCTGGCCGCGATGCGCACCTCCTGTCCGCCGGCTTCGTCGAGCGCCCGGCGGACTTCGCGAACCAGTTCGACGTTCACCCCCGGCTTGTCGATTCCAAGGCGCAGCAGACCTTGATCGACGATGTCCTGCGCGCTGTCAAGCCGCACCCCGGCCAGCTTCAGTCCGCGTTGGCGAAAAACGCGGAAGACCTCGACCGAGGTTCGAGCGGAGTCGTTTTCGAAGTCGACCAGGGCCCAGATTGGCTCCAGCGGAAGCGCGTCGGCAAGCGCCAGGGCCGCCTTAACGGTGTCGCCCTTGAAGGCGGCGATCAAGGCGTGGGGCATGGTTCCGAGGGCGCGCGCCGCAAAAGCCCTGGCCTCGGCCGCGGTGGAGGCTCCGGCCGCGCCGCCGACTTTGGCGGCATAACCGTCGTACTCCCCGGCTTCCGGGATTTCGAAGCGAGCCGGAAAGAACAATACGGGCTTGCCATGGGCCGCTTCGACGGCGGCGCGCACGTTGGTCGCCACCCGGGTCATGCGCGAGAGCAAGCCGAGATAGACGGTTTCCAGCTCGAACAGCTCCGAGACCGGGCCCACTATGTGCAGCACACTTTCCCTGGGGGCGATCAGGCTGCCGTCCTCCAATCCGTAGACCTGGGCGCTGGTCTGATGCAATAGCTGCATCACGTAGCGCATGCCGCAAAGCAGGGCCTCTGTGCGTTGAAAGACCTGGTAGACCACCCGGACGCGGTTGTTCGCCTTTTCACAAGCGATGCGCGAGTTGATGAAATACTGGTCGGTGTAGGGAGAAACCTCGTCCACCCTGATCATGAGCCTCCAAGTAAGCGAAGCAGCGGCCCCGGGCCGGTAGCGTGCCGCTAAGATCCGCTGCACTGGTTCTGGTGAATGAGCCGCTTGCGGTGAAGTTGCCCGGCGACCGCTCATTCGATTTTAAAAAATACCCTCTAAATCTTTGATTCTATGCAATCGGGGGCAAACATTACAGTGGGCCGCACGCATCTACTTACCTCTGACCAGTAAGTTCCTCTGATCTGGTGGAGAGCTACGCAGATGGCCCGAAAGGTAGCATTTCGCTCAGTGTTGATATTTGGGGGGGGGCCGGCTTTATCGGCTCGAACTGGGCGCGCCGGCTGCTGGAAACGACGGAAGCCAAGGTTCATGTTTACGATAACCTCACCCGCCCCGGCTCGCGTTATAACCTCGAATGGCTGCAGAAAGTGGCCGGGCGCTCCGGACGCCTCCAACTCAGCATAGGCGACGTTCGCGAGCAAGCCAAGTTTCAACGCGCGGTCAGGCACGCTACTAAAATCTACAACTTCGCGGCGCAGGTTGCGGTCACCGCCTCGGTCGCCGACCCGCGGCTCGACTTCGAAGTGAATGTTGTCGGGACGCTCAACATCCTCGAAGCCGCCCGGTTGTCCGGCAATCGTCCTTCCCTGCTGTTTACGTCTACCAACAAGGTCTACGGAGGCTTTGCGAACGGACAGGCCAGGGTGGATAAGAAGCGCTATGTGACGCCGGAGAGCGCGGTGGGAACTTCCGAGTCTCAGCCCCTGGATTTTCACTCTCCTTATGGCTGCTCGAAGGGAGCGGCCGACCAATACGTTCACGATTACGCCCGAGTGTACGGATTGAATACGGTGGTGTTCCGCATGTCCTGCATCGCCGGGCAGGGCCAGTTCGGCAACGAAGACCAGGGATGGGTTGCGCATTTCCTGCATTCGGCGCTGCTGGGAACTCCGCTGGTCATTTATGGAAGCGGCCTGCAAGTACGGGATGTGCTGCACGTGGGCGATCTTCTGCACGCTTTCGAAGTCGTTCACGAATTCCCGGAGGCTACTCGCGGGCAGATCTATAACATCGGCGGCGGCACTAGAAATACGACCTCGCTGCTGGAGCTGATGGACACGATCACGGAACTAACCGGCACCCGTCCGCAGTACGAACTTGGCCCCGGAAGAGTGGGCGATCAGTTGGTGTACGTCACCGACCACGCCAAATTCACCCGGGACACGGGCTGGCTTCCCCGCGCCAACATTCTGGAGATTCTGGAGAGCCTGCGGGCGTGGTTCAAGCTCAACCGTGGAAAGGTGGCCTCGACGAGGAGTTCAATGCAGCATCCGGCGGTGGCTCCGGTGCTCGTGGAAATGGAGCGCTCGGCCTCATGAAGTATGCACTGGTCAATCCCAACTGGGACTTCACGGGGTCTACTTACTTCGGCTGCCGCGACCCGCACGTTCCTCTGGAGTTGCTGTTTGCCGCCGATAAGCTGCGCGAAGCGGGGCATGATTGCCTGGTAGTGGACGCCCAGACCAACCACCTGAGCGTCGAGGATGTGCGCGCCGAGGTGCGCCGCCTGGGGCCTGATTTCCTGGTGATTCCGTCGGCGCCTTCCTATCTGTTCTGGCGTTGCCCGCCTCCGGAAATGCGGGTGCCTCGGGAATGGTTCGCGGGCATCGGGGGCCGCGCCGCCAAGGTCTTGATCGGTCCGCCCGGCTCGGCGACCCCACGGGCCGCCATGCGCATCAACGAAGAACAGCGCAACTTCTTCCTGCGCAAAGTGCGCAGCGCACTGTGGACGCTGAAAGGCAAGCGGCTGGCCGTGCTCGGATTAGCCTTCAAAGGCGGTACGGATGACATCCGCGACTCGCCGGCCATCGCGGTCATCCGCATGCTCATGAAAGAGCGCTGCGAGATCGTGGCCTACGATCCGGCGGCCATGGAACGCGCCCGCAAGGAATTTGCCGATGCGCCGATCAGCTTCGCCGAGACTACCTACCAGGCCGCGGAAAAGGCTGACGCGTTGCTGATCCTCACCGATTGGGAAGAGTTTGCCGCATTGGATTTTCAGCGCCTGCGCCAGGCTCTGAAACATCCGATTGTGATTGATGGGCGGAATCTCTATTCGCGGGCCGAGATGGAAGCCCACGGATTCTCCTACTTCAGCGTGGGGCGGCAGGAGGCTGCGGTAAACGTTCCCGCCAGTTCTCCGGCCGGCGAGCGTGAATTCAGCAATGAGGAAGAGGATCGCGAAGCCGCTTAGCGCCTCTCGACAGGCTGCCGGAAACCGACGTGCGCGCCGATGGAGCGGGTAAGTTAGAGTATGGCTCGTAGCGGCGTATGGACAAAGAGTGTTATCGGCAGCTTGTTATATTTTGACGCAATCACCCATGTCTCCCTGTATCTTCTGCAGGGCGTGAGGGACGGCCGGCCAGACGGCTTCCAGGTTTTCGATTGCGCCTCGCGGACTTCCCGGCAGGTTAACAATCAGGGTTTGCTTGCGGACGCCGCTGACGGCTCGGGAGATCATGGCCAGGGGCGTTTTCGCTAGGCTGGCGGCCCGCATCGCTTCGCCGAAGCCGGGTATCACCCGATCGAGCACGCGCACCGTCGCCTCCGGGGTAACGTCGCGCGGGGAAACCCCCGTGCCGCCCGTGGTCAGGATCAAATCGAACTCGCCGCCGTCGGCCCACTCCGCAAGTTTGGCCGAAATAAGGTCGGCTTCATCGGCAATGATTTCGGTGCGCGCAATCTCCACCTGGCGCTGGCTGAGCCAAGAGGCGAGCGCCGGCCCGCCGAGATCGGCTCGTTCGCCGCGAGCGCCTTTATCGCTCAAGGTCAGAATCGCCGCTTTCATCGCTATGCCTCCGTCAGTTCGCGCGCCGGCCGCTCATGGTTAGCCTGTATCATCTAAACAAGATACGCAAACTACCGTCAATCCGCGAATTGAAATTGCACTTGGTGGAATGGACCTTTAGTATTGCGATAGGACCCATGGGACAAACTGACTCGCACGGACGCCACATCAGCTACCTCAGGCTGTCGGTCACCGATCGTTGCAACCTGCGTTGCACTTACTGCATGCCTGCCGATGGCGTTCGAAAACTTTCGCATGACGAGATCCTGAGTTTTGAGGACCAGGAGCGCATTGCCACCCAAGCGGTCGGGCTGGGAATAGAAAAGATCAGGATCACCGGGGGAGAGCCGCTCGTCAGGCGGGGCGTCGTCGGTTTCCTGGAAAGACTGGCGGCCGTCCGCGGCTTAAAGGAAATGGTCCTGACCACGAACGGGCTGCTGCTGCGCGAGATGGCGGCGGAGCTTCGCCGCGCTGGAGTGCAAAGGCTCAACGTGAGTCTGGACTCGCTCCGGCCGGAAACTTTCGCCAGAATTACCCGCGGCGGCGACCTGAATAAGGCCCTGGACGGAATTGCCGCTGCCGTGGAGGCCGGATTTCCTCCGCCCAAGATCAACATGGTCGTGATGCGGGGGATCAACGACGGCGAGGTGCTGGAGTTCGCGGCACTGACCTTCGACAAGCCATGCACCGTGCGCTTTATCGAATACATGCCGACCACGATAGAGCCCGGCTGGAAATCTCTTTGCGTCAGCGGGCGCGAGATCCTGGAACAGATCGCCGGCCGTTATCCTCTGGCGCCGCTCGAGCATAGCAACACCGCGGGCCCTGCCAGAAACTTCCAGATTGCCGGCGCGGCAGGCGTCATCGGCGTAATTACGCCGATTTCGAATGCGTTCTGCGAGAGCTGCAACCGCATAAGGGTCACCGCTTCTGGGGTGGCGAAAGGCTGTCTTTTCGCCGACGAGGGAGTTGACCTGAAGCCCTATCTGCGGTGCGGCGACGATAAGCTCAAGGAAGTTCTCTCGCAAATCATGTGGAAAAAACCCTCACAGCACCAGCTTTCGAACGCGGCGCACGCTCCGTTTGCCATGGCTCAAATTGGCGGTTAGCGGAACGGAATTACTGAATAAGTCTTGTTAGAAGAACCGAGGTCCCTCAGAGGCTAAAGCCTCATTAGGGTTTGCTGATCTTACGTACGGGCTGAAGTGTCTGCGTGAGAACTAGAATTTGTGGCCGCATGTTGTGATCAGCTCGTCCGCGAACCGCAATATATTGGGGCGGGAGCACCTCGAAAACGAGTTCTCACGCACACACTGAAGCCCGTACCCTTCAAGCCCTTCACTTGTTCAGGGTTCTCCTAGCTGAAATACTCACCTTCAGACGACGAGAGTCGTGTATTTTTTCAATTCCTCCTGGTCGAATTCCACCCCAAGGCCGGCGCCGGAAGGCGCATCGACAAAGCCGTTCTTGATGGCAATGTGAGCGAAGCAGCGATCCCGCAGCGGATCATCCAGAAAGGGGCACTCATAGGGAAGAACATGCCCGCTGCCCAGCATCGAAAAGAAGTTCAGGGTAGCAGCATAGAGAATTCCCGACCCCCAGACATGCGGAGTGAGTTGCACGCGATGCCGGTTCGCCAACTCCATCAGCGCCGGGAGGTTTCTGAATCCACCGCACAGTGAAAGCTCGGGTTGAAGAACCGTAACTCCGCAGGCGATCAGCTTCTCGAAGCCATCGAACGTGCTCTCGTTTTCGCCGGCGGCAATGGTCAGGTGGTTACGGTGTGCGCAAGCTTCCTGGTATTGGCCGTAGGCGTCGGGCGAGAACGGCTCTTCCAGCCACTTCACGCCGATCTGCTCGAGCCTTCGCATCAGTTCCCTGGTTTCTTCCATGCTCCTCATCCCGCAATTGGCGTCTACCATCAAGCTCATGCCGGAGGGAAGCTCTTTCCTGATTTGACCGATCAGCCAGACTTCCTGTTCCACGGGATATCTGCCAGCCTTCATCTTGATGCCGTGATAACCGCCCGCGATAAAGCGCTGCATCTCCGGCAGCAGCAAAGGCAGTTGCTCCTGGCAACTGGATACTTCGCGATAGAACAGGCCCGTGCCATAAACGGGAATTTTTGTTTTTGGCATGCAACCGAATAGCTCGCATACCGGCTTGTTCTCGATCTTCCCGCGGATGTCCCAGTAGGCCAGGTTCAGGGCGCTCTTCGAGCCGTTTGCGAATCGGGTCCGGAACCGTCGCCGGCAGCTTCTGCTTCAAATGATTTTCAAGGTCTTCCCAGTTTTCGAACTGGAAGTTTACGAAACACGGGAAAAGCGCCTTCATCACCTGCGCGAGCGGCTCGCGATCGAATCCAAATGCCTCGCCGTATCCGACGATGCCTTCGTCGAGTTCAACCTTCAGGTAATTCGCCGATTTACCTTCAAACCAAACCAGCGAGTTTCCGAGCTTCCTTTCGAAGGGCGCAAATAGGAATATGCCTTCAATCTTTCTGATTTTCACTGGTGCAGCTCCTTAATTTCCCCGCTTTGATCGTCGCGCAGCCTTGCAAAACGCGCTCTATGCCTTGCCGGTACTGAGCGCGGCCGGGTTCTGCGAGGACGTCATGCGACCGTAGATGAGAACTGCGATTCCGCCTAATATGACTAAGACGCCGAGGGCAACGAATCCGGACATGTATGACCCGGTGTGCTTATAAAGCAAGCCCACCAGGAATCCAGCCAGTGTCCCTCCGCCGCCCGCGCCAAGGCCATTAATGATGCCCGCCGCCGCGCCTACCGCCTGCGGTTCAGCCGTGGACTGGACGATGGACCAGATATTCGGCGTGTAGCTGCTCGCCCAGTATCCCAAGGCAAGAGTGATCAATGCCAATTTCGCATAGCCGCTGGTGACCTGCGGCAGCAGAATGAGCAGGACGCCGGCGACCAGTAATCCCAAGGCGGCGATCAGAACTCGTTTGCCGGTTTTGTCGCTGATGTACGCCATGGGTACGGCCAAGGCGATTGCCGCGAAGTAAGGCATGGCGCTGCCGAAGGCCTGGGCCATGCCGGTGAATCCGAGTGACTTCACCGCGAGTGGAATCCAAAGCGTGATTCCCCAGAAAAACATGCCCTGCATGATGTAACTAAACACCAGGAGCAAAAAGGGGACTCCGCCCAGCGCCCGCAAAGTGAGCTTGGGCCGTGGGCCGGCCTTCTGCTCCTGGTACGGAGCTTCAGACTGTCTTCCGAGTAGAAGGCAATAGAGCGGGATCATCACCAGCAGGCCAACGCCGCCGGTGATAAAGAACAACACGCGCCAGCCGAAGGCATTGTAGATGGGAGTCAATATCGCGAAGCCGATAGCCAGCGCCAGGTACTGGCCATAATATTGAATGACAGTGTTTGCCCTGGTGAGTTCGTGCGGGGCGAACCATGATCTTGCGAATCGCGACTGTTGCGGCCAGTAGATTCCTTCGGTTACACCGAGGATGAGACGATAGCAGAGAAGCAGGCCAACCGAGGCGACCCAGCCGGTAAGTATGGTTGATATCGACCAGATCGTCAGGGTGGTGATGGCGACCCACTTGGGATCGAATCGCTGCGACAGGATGCCGCCGAAAACATTGGCGAGGCAATAGCCCATCAGGAAAGTGGTGAGGGCCCAACTGGATGTCACCGCGAAACTTGGACCGGTAAAACCGAGATCCTTGGCAATGGAGGGCAGACCTACGGAAAGGTTGATACGATCAAGGTAGGCCACAAACAGTCCGATAAGAAGTGTGCCGCCAATTTTCATCCATCTTGAGTCAGCCATATTCTTTTCCCTTCCCCGGTTCATCCCGGGATATTTACCTTGCCGTCACCCGAGCGCAACAACACCGTTCTAAAGTCGGCAATTATTGTGTTCGCGCTGGAAATCGCCACCCACTATACGCAGGGGGACGAGGGTTGCAAAGCACAATTTTTGTTTGGCGTGGGGTCAGCGCTGGCTGGCTTTGCCGTCCGCTACCTGCTGATTGTATTCGGCCGATTGGCCGCGGCGTACGCTCACGGACTTCCATTGCGAATGCTGAAGGTGTTTCGCCAGGAACACGATCTGTCCACAGTGATAAGCGTAGTGAGCGATCTGCCGGTTGATTGCCTGCATGACCGAATGGGCTTCGCCACGGATGGTAATCGCGCGATTGAGGTCTGCCGGGCCGAGCGGCTCCAGAGCGGCAAACAGGCAGCTCCAGCCTGACTCCCACAACTTCATCAGCTCTTTGCGCTCTGCCGGAGGCTCCTCGAATTCCCTGTCCCGGTGCCGATCCGGTTTCTCGCCGTCGGTGGTCAGGAAGTCGGTCCAGCGCGAACGCATGTTCCCGGCCATATGCTTGACGATGGCAGCGATCGAGTTCATCTCCGGGTCCAGCACCGCGACGAGTTGCTCGTCGGTGACTTGCGCCATCGCGGCTTCGGCAGTTTTCTTGTAGTGGCGGAACAGCGATAGAGAATCTTCCACGTGGGAGGTGGTGAATTTCAGCGCCATAACCGCTCTATTATATGAACAACCGGACAGGGTCGTCATCGCCGAAGGAACTGCCCGGATTGGGTCCGGCGCCTCACCGCCCGCATATTGGGTAATTCTATTGAAGAATAACCAGCAGGCGGCAGACGCGTTCAATCTCAGCCTGGTGTGAGGCGCTGATGCCCACGAACTCCAAGCCATAGGTAAAACTGGAGCGGTTGCGAACGACCGCGGCCATGGTGAACGACTGCGTGCAATAAGGAAGGGTCAGGTCAACGTTGATCTTGTCCCCGACAGATAGTTCGATTGGCAGCACCGCTGCCATGCCGCATCTTCCCAGCGCCGTTCCTCGCCCATAGACCGTTCTGCTTGCATGGTCGGCGTGAACCGTAGCGCGAACGCGCACATCAATTGCGTAGCGAGACCAGCGGCGCTTCTCACTGCCAATTCCCGAGATTGCTGTGCCGGAACTGAGTTGGCTCATCGCGTTCTTCCACACGATGAAGATATCGTCCAATAGGACATGTCCGCAAGTTACCTCGGTAATTGGACCGGAAAGGGTATCCCGAGGCCGTCGAGCGACGGCTCGCCGCCCGGCGCAGGGTCTGCTCATCGACGCCACACGGACCGGATCAGCATCCCGCCGAGACCAACAAGAATCGCTTCCGCGCCCGGCGGGCCGGTACTACTTGTTATTGGTTAAGCGAGGGCAAGCGAGCGCGCCTTCATGCGCTGCAGAAAAGCCTCTTTCAATCCTGGATCCGCAATGGAGTTCACGTCGATAAGGTCCTTCACCCCAGGATAATCGAGCACGGGCAGAACGGCATCGTCCGGCAAGGCAGTGATGATCTCAGCCAAGGGGCGATGTGTCATGCCGGAGACGCGGGTCAGTTTGTCCCGATACTCCTTTTGTGGGACAGCCCGGTGAGCCGGATAACCTGCCCCCCGCTCGACACTGAATAGGCGGTCGAAGATGAACCTCAGATTGACGTCGCCGGCCCATCCGTAACCCTGGTGTAAAGCCAGCGAGATGCAATTGCCGCCGTTAATCTGCATGAACAGCCATGCGTCCAGGGCGGTGAGAATGTGTCCGCAGAAGACGCCCGGATATTGCATCGCCGAGTTCAGGAAGCCCTGACCTGTCCCGCACCCTCCGACTACGAAGTTGACCCGATTGAGCTGGAGCAGTATCGCGGTCATCAGACCGGTGTGGATATAGGAAAGTTCCGGTTTTGCCCCGGTTACGGTCATGCCGGCGTTGATGATTTCGTGTCCTCGACCCTCGAGGGCTGCGAGTATATCGGCATTGCGGTTGGCGGCACTGGTTTCATTAATGACGGCAATTCTCATTGGCGAAGCCCCTTCCTTGGTCTGCCGAGCGGTCAGGCCGTTCCCAATGGCATGAGGTTCGTGCCGGGGAATGCCTCCGAGCGGAAGGCTCCTAATATAACACCGCTTTCGCACTGGTCACCAGTTTGGCGGAGCAAACCATGCCTCATAGGTATCCGAGCGCAAGGCATTAGTGTATACGTTGTTTCGATTAACTGTATTCCCGATTTGGTCTTAACAAATACATACAGCGCGAAATATCTTGACAAGGCAAGCAGGATGAGGTCTGATTCCAGATTCCGCTTTGGAAATGAAGATGAAACTGGGATTAGCAATTGCTTCGGAAAAGGCTTTGCCCTCGGCTTTTGTGGTCTTCCGCGACGTCCTGTCGCGAAGCATTCGAAAAGTGGCTCAACTGGGATACGACGGGGTTGAACTTGCCCTGCTCGATTCCACCCAAGTGAATCTCGCGGAAGTCAAAGCACTGCTCAAAGAGTACCACCTGGAATTGCCCGTGATCTCGACGGGCCAGGTCTTTGCCGACGCAAAGCTTTGGCTCACCCATCCGGACGCCGTCGTCCGGCAAAGAACAACCCAGCGGTTGAAAAGCCTGATCGACCTCGCCAGCGAATTCGGCGCCATGGTCAACATCGGAAGGGTCAGGGGGCCTCTGGACCCGCAAGACCCAGGAGGTTCCGAGGAACGGTTTATCGAGGGGATCCGTGAATGCGGAGAGCATGGCCGGACTCGCGGAGTCAGGGTTATTCTGGAGCCTGTCAATCGCTATGAAATAAATTTCATCAACAGCGTCTTAGAGGGGATGGAGCTACTTAAGAAAATCGGCAGTGACCAGGTACTGCTGATGCCTGACGTTTTCCACATGAATATCGAGGATGCTTCCATCGACGGCAGCTTGACGGCGGCGAAAGACGTGATCGCCTACATCCATTTTGCCGACAGCAACCGTTGGGCTCCCGGGGACGGTCATCTTGATTTTCCCGGCATTATCAGTACCCTAAACAAGATTGGCTATAACGGTTTTGCCACCCTTGAAATACTCCCGTATCCGGATCCCGATACGGCCGCTGCAAGGGGAATAAGGTATCTGCGGAGAATTATTTAGTTCGTTGCATGCAGGACACACTACCAGAAGGTCAGGCGATAGTCAGTGTCTCGAAAACAACAAGAGAGGAAAGGAACCTTATCGTGAAGAAAGCTTTGTTAGCTATCGCAGTGCTCGTGGTCACATCTTCGTTATGTTTTTCGACCGATAAGAAACTTGTAGTCGGATTTTCGCAAATCGGCGCCGAAAACCCCTGGCGAACTGAAATGTCTGAAAATATGAAAGACACCTTCGCCAAAGCAGGCATAACCCTGAAGTTTTCGGATGCGCAGGGGAAGCAGGAAAACCAGATCAAAGCTCTCCGGTCTTTTATCGCGCAAAAAGTGGATGTGATCATCCTTGCGCCGGTCGTCGCAACCGGTTGGGATGCTGTCCTGAGAGAAATCAGAGACAAGAAAATTCCGCTGATTGTCGTCAATCGAAAACTTACGGTCAGCGTTGGTAAGCCGGAAGACTATTACCTGGTGTTTGTTGGACCGGATAATACCCAGGCCGGGAAGATAGCAGCCCAATTCGTGTTCGATACTTTCAAGAATAAGCCGGGTCCTGTCAACATCATCGAACTCCAGGGGACGGTCGGGGCAAGCACGGCGGTAGAAAGAAAGATCGGCTTTGATGAAGCCTTGAAGTCTCAGCCCAGGTTTAAAATCATTGCCTCTCAATCCGGAGATTACACCAGGGCCAAAGGTAAAGAGGCGGCAGAGGCTATGATCAAAGCCGCTAAGGCTCAAGGTCAAAAGATCGATGTATTGTGGTCGCATGGGGATGATGAGGGTATTGGCGGAGCGCAGGCGCTGACGGAAGCCGGCTACAAGCCTGGGAAAGACGTCGTGGTAGTCTCCGTGGATGGCTTGAGAATGACGTTTGAGGAAATGGCCGCTGGCAGATACAACGCTACGGTTGAAAATCCGAATAAGTACGGACCACAGTGCGTGGAGTTAGTGAAGACGATTGCCGCCGGCAAGGCCAATACAATACCAAAGAACATTTGGCTGAAGTTTACGCTTTATACCGCCGCGACGGCTGCCAAGGAGTTGCCTAACCGCAAGTAAGGTCGAATTAGTCCGCCTCGCTTGGGTGGCGTACACTCCGCAGGGCTTAAATACTGGATGGACTATGGGGACGCCACGATCTTACCCGAGGCAGTCCCTTATCCCGAATCTGCTTCCTTCCGGGGTTTGTCGGGCAGGTTCGGCAACGAGAACACCACGACTCCGGGTTGGCCCGGACTGCTATTTCCCTGGGTCCGGGCGCCAACCCTCATAGGTTTATCGGAAGCCGCAGCAATTGAGAGGATAAAGAAAGCATGGCTTATTCTCCGGAGAAGAAAGAGTATTTCAGGAAGCTGACGCGAGAGATCCGGCTGACTATTTTGAAGATGATCTATGAAGCCGGCTCTGGACACGCGGGGGGTTCACTCTCGGCTGTAGAACTCGTCAGCACGCTCTATTTTGACAAGATGAGAGCGGATCCGGCAATCCGAAGTGGGAGGATCGTGATCGCTTCATCCCCTCAAAAGGGCACTCTGCGCCGGCTCTCTACGCCGTTTTGGCCGAAAAGGGATACTTTCCTAAATCTGAATTGAGCACCTTTCGCCGACTTAATAGCATTCTCCAAGGTCACCCTGATTTACTGAAAACTCCGGGTGTGGATATGTCAACCGGATCGTTAGGCCATGGCCCCTCCGTCGGACTGGGAATGGCCTTGGCCGGCCGGCTCTCCAATAAGGATTTTTATGTCTATGTCTTGATCGGTTGCGGCGAGATGAACGAAGGACAGATATGGGAGGCAGCGATGGCCGCGGTGAAGTTCAAGCTGAATCACCTCATCGTTCTTCTCGACTATAACCGCTACCAGTTGGATGGATCCATGGACGATATCATGCCGCTCGGTGATGTCATGGCCAAGTGGAGATCATTTGGCTGGAATGCGATTGAGGTCAACGGCCACGATCCAGAGGCAATCGCCGAAGGAATCGATCAGGCCAAGCAGTCAAAGGACGCTCCTTCCATCCTGATCGCGCGCACGGTAAAAGGCAAGGGAGTCTCGTTCATGGAGAATACCCATGTGTGGCATGGAAAGCAGATTTCGAAACAGGAGTACGTACAGGCTATAAGTGAGCTGGCGGAGGTGGTCCATGCTTAAGATGGTTGCTCTCAGAGATAGCTTTGGAGAAGCGCTAGTCGAGTTGGGCAGAGCGAATTCTGATGTAGTGGTCTTGGACGCGGATGTATCTTCGTCCACGAAAACCGCACTCTTCGGCAAAGCATTTCCGGACCGGTTTTATAACTTTGGTATAGCCGAGGCCAATATGATGGACGCGGCAGCCGGGTTCGCCACTGCGGGAAAAATTCCATTTGCCGCCACTTTCGGTTTTTTAGCGACCCTGCGGGCGGGGGAACAGATCAGAAGCTCGATCGCTTACCCAAACCTGAACGTGAAGGTATGCGGGGCATACGGAGGACTCTCCGATTCCTTCGATGGCGTCTCTCATCAGTCTGTATACGATCTGGCAATCATGAGGGCTACGCCGAATATGACCGTAATCGTCGGCTCCGATGATATTCTCACCCGAAAAGCAGTGATAGCCATTGCAGATTATCGGGGACCGGTCTATCTCAGGCTATGTCGAAATGAAGTTCCGGTTTTGGAGGATGAAGATCGCACTTTTGAAATTGGGAAAGGTATTCAGTTAAGAGATGGGTCGGACGTGACCATTGTGGTCACCGGAATACTGGTGTCGAAAGCCCTTGATGCGGCGGAGCAGTTGAAGAGTGAGGGCATTCGCGCAAGGGTCATTGAGATCCACACGCTGAAGCCTTTGGATGAAGAGATTATCATCAAGGCCGCGAGAGAGACAAAAGGAATTGTGACGGTGGAGGAACACAGCAGAATTGGCGGGCTGGGGTCCGCTGTAGCGGAGTGCGTGGTCAGGCATTGTCCCGCGAGAGTCGAGATGGTAGCGATTCCGGATACCTTCGCCGAGACTGGTCCTTATGACGCCCTTCTTGAGAAATATGTGCTGAACAATCACTCGATCGAGAGAAGCTGTAAGAAACTGATTGGGACATAACCTTTGACGCAAGCGAAGAAAAACGGCGCGGAAGTGAAGGATATGCCGGAGGTCAAAAGGCTCGGTCCCAATCGACCCACGACTCTTCAGCGAAAAGCCTATCATTTCGTCAAAGAAAAGATCATGAACCGGCAACTCAAGCCGGGTTCTTGTCTTACTGACGTTCAGATTGCTTCGGAACTGGGAATGAGTCGGACCCCCGTGAGAGAGGCTTTGAGGCTTTTGGAATACGAGGGTTTCTTGAGTAGCTATGCTCGGCGCGGATGGCGCGTCTATTGTCTCTCCTTGAAAGACATCCAGGAAATTTTTGATATCAAGGAGACTCTGGAAAGCACGCTGGCAAGGAAAGCCGCCGCGTGCGCTGACGATCAGCAGCGAGGACGACTGAAGAAGACGCTGGAGAGAATGAAGAAATCAGCCGTGGCGAACGATTATGAGGCATGGCGAAAAGCGGACGTTGAACTTCACGATATTCTTCTCGCAATGTCCGGTAATGGACGCGCCACACGCATCATCGGTGACCTCAATGATCAGTGGTACCGGGTACGGCTGGGGCTAATGGCCATGCAAGGGCGATTGGAACGCTCGACTCGCGAGCACGAAGTGGTTGTGGAGAGGATCTTGGCGGAGGATGGAAATGGCGCCGAGCGCTACATGCGGAGCCATCTCCACAATCTTCGGGAAGAACTGGAGCGTCTGCTACTGCATATCATACTGCCTTACGTTGAGACTGGTGTTTAGATGTGACGAACACTATGGAACCGACTTAATGACCTTGACCGGGGAAGACGTGCGAATATGGCCCACCCGGTCGAGTAATCGTAGTAGAGGGAACGAACTCGGCTTGAGTTGTGACGTCGATGCGGGTTGCGCATCGCTGAATGGAGAACGCGCTTTCATTCCACTCTCGGGGGGCTCGATTTCTTAAGGTTATGTGGCTCTCGCTCCTCGCTTGGCGGAACCGGCTTTAGTACAAAGTGAAGGCTTCAACATATGAATGATGTTACTGACCTGCTAGTCATGAGAAATATTACCAAACGCTTTCCCGGAGTTGTCGCCCTTTCCGATGTTACTTTCCAATTAGAGCACGGCGAAATTCACGGCATCGTAGGCGAAAATGGCGCAGGCAAGTCTACCTTGATTAAGGTTCTAACGGGGGCAGAGTCCCTGGAATCGGGCGAGATATTCTTGTCGGGTAAGAAGATTGAACCCAAATCTCCGCACCACGCGCAACTGCTAGGAATCAGTACTGTGTACCAGGAAGTGAATCTGTGCCCACACCTTTCGGTTGCGGAAAACATATTCATCGGGCGACAACCGATGAAGAATGGGCACATCGATTGGAAAGAAATCAACAAGCGATCCGAAGTGGCACTCGCGCGCCTGAATATAAAAGTGGATGTAACGTTGACTCTAGACGAGTATCCTGTAGCGATTCAGCAGATGGTCGCTATCTCAAGGGCGCTCGATGCTTCAGCCCAAGTATTGATTCTGGACGAGCCGACTTCCAGTTTAGACAAGTACGAGGCGGAAAACTTATTTGCCGTCATGCGCAAATTGAAGAGTGAAGGCATCGGAATCGTTTTCATTACCCATTTCTTAGATCAAATATACACGGTCACGGACAGGGTCACGGTTCTCAGAAACGGGGAATGGGTTGGTACGTTCGAGACCTCTGATTTGCCGAAAGGTCAACTGGTCGCAAAAATGATCGGCAGAGAGCTTCAGGACTTTCATGGTGTGGTCGGCGCCAGGAAAGCTCAATGCCAAGCCGAGAGCTCGGAGCGGATAAATTTTTACCGCGCAGAACAGATTGGCAGAAAAGGTTTGATCGACCCGCTTGATATCTCAATTGCAAAAGGCGAAGTCATGGGATTGGCGGGGCTGCTTGGGTCCGGGCGTACAGAAACCGCGCAATTGATTTTTGGGGTTGATAAAAGGGATAGCGGCCGGAGCTATATAGGCGACAAAGAGGTCACTATTAACTCCCCCCAAGATGCTATTCGGTTGGGAATGGGGTTTTGCCCGGAAAATCGAAAGAGCGAAAGTATAATTGGCGACCTGACGGTGCGAGAAAACATAATTCTTGGTTTGCAGGCAAAGAAAGGTTTGCGACAAACCATTCCGCGAAGGGTGCAGGAAGAGATCGCGAATAAATTCATCAAGCTGCTGAATATAAGCACCCCTGGATGCGAGCAATCAGTCAAGCATCTAAGCGGCGGAAACCAGCAGAAGGTGATTATCGCGCGATGGCTGGCAACCGATCCTGCGTTGCTGATTCTGGACGAGCCAACCAGGGGCATCGATGTCGGCGCCAAAGCTGAAATACAGATGATCATTGTTGATTTGGCCAAGGCAGGGATGGCTGTTCTGTTTATTTCCTCCGAATTGGAAGAAATGGTTCGCTGCTGCGAAAGAATCGTAGTCTATCGGGACAAGAAGACGATTGGCGAACTTAGTAAGGACGAGATTAGTGAGCAGGGGATCATGCACACAATTTCAGGAGCGCACAGCGGTCTTGCGGCGTCCGCTACCGAGCAGTGACAAAGGACAAGTTCGTTTGTGCGGTCAATGTCGATAGCGTTCGCGCCAGTGACATGTCTGCGTTGGCGAAGACGCCGCGCGAATGCTTTTGGGTGCGGCTTAGCGGGACTCGGATATTGCTGAGGTACATATGAAACCGGTCTTAAAAAAAGGGATAACGAGTCATCAAATATTTTGGCCGTTGATCGGCTTGGTTCTGTTGCTCCTGTTTAACTTCATCTTTACCAAAGACTTTTTTCTTTTGGAAGTGAAAGACGGGCACCTTTACGGAAGTTTAATCGACATTTTGAACCGGGCATCAGTGCTTATGCTGCTGACTATCGGCATGACCTTGGTGATCGCTACGGGAGGAATTGATATTTCCGTCGGGTCTGTGATGGCGGTTGCGAGCTCTACCATTGCTGTCTTACTGGACGGCAAGATGGTCGATGTCGGCGGGCAACAGCAATTCGTGTCCAATATTTCGCTGGGATCCGCACTGCTGCTGACGTTGGGATTCGCGCTGCTCCTGGGACTTTGGAATGGAATACTTGTCTCATATCTGAAACTCCAAGCCATTGTGGCAACGTTAATCCTATTGGTGGCCGGAAGAGGCATCGCGCAGCTAATCACCAGCGGAAACGTCATTACGGTTTACCAGGAGCGTTTCTTTTACATTGGCGGTGGCTTTCTTTTCGGTTTTCCGGTCTCCATATTCATCGTCGTCGCGGTCTTTTTACTGGCACTTATTTTCGTCAAGAAAACACCATTCGGACTCTTTCTCGAGACGATTGGAATTAACAGAGTCGCGGGCCGGTTTTCCGGTTTAAACGTTCCTCTCATTACCTTGATTTGCTATTCGATTAGCGGATTGTGCGCTGGAATCGCCGGGATTTTAATGACTTCAGAAGTTAGATCGTCAGACCCCAATACGATGGGAAGCTTCATTGAACTGGACGCTATCCTGGCATTTGCAATTGCCGGCAACTCCATGGCCGGCGGCAAGTTTTCTCTAGGCGCCAGCATGGTTGGGGCGTTAATCATCCAAACCATCCGGACGACGATATATTCAAGGGGGGTTGCGCCTGAGATCATGTTGGTGGTGAATGCCGTGATTGTGATTGTTATTTGTTCGTTACAGTCGGAAAGAGTCAAGGTAACGATCGCGAAGCTGCATCTAAAGCAAGGAAGGGCGTAATGAAGGTCGGGATAAAATCCAAATATACTTCATTAGTCATAACCATCGGTATATTTCTGGCGTTAATCGCGATCGGCTCTTTCGTATACGATAATTTTTTCGGCGCGCAAAACCTGGTCAATCTTCTGATTGACAACTCTTTTCTGATCATTGTTGCCCTGGGAGAAACCTTAGTCATTATTTCCGGCGGGATCGACCTTTCGGTCGGTTCCATAATCGCGTTTGTGTCGATGCTAGCCGCTTATCTATTGACCACATTGCAACTCAATCCAATCCTGGTAATGTTGATTGCGATTGTGGTCGGCGGCGTTGTAGGGCTACTGCACGGGATTCTTATTACTTATTTCAACGTGCAGCCTTTTATCGCTACACTCGCGGGGATGTTCCTGACCAGGGGCCTGAGCTATGTGATCAGCACCGACACGATCAGCATATCGAATCCATTGTTTGTTGCCATCTCCGAGTTTCGCATACCGTTCCTGTTCGATTCGTTTCTGTCGATTGGCGTACTCATCACCTTGGTTATGCTTATGATATACATTTTCATCGCTCATTATACGAAGTTCGGTCGAGCGATTTACGCAATTGGAAGCAATGAACAATCGGCCAGACTCATGGGGTTGTCGGTCGATCGGACTAAGGTGCTGGTATATGTCTTGAGCGGCCTCACCTCGTCCGTGGGCGGACTGGTATTTTCTTTTTACATGCTATCCGGGTACGGTAGCCACGCTACCGGCCTGGAGTTAGACGCCATTGCAGGTACGGTGGTGGGCGGCACTCTGATGACGGGCGGAGTGGGCTTTGTGGTTGGCACGGTTTTTGGCGTGCTGATAGAAGGAATCATTCAGACATTCATTAATTTTCAAGGAAATTTGAATTCCTGGTGGACGAGAATTGCCATTGCTGTTTTGTTGTTGATATTCATCGCTGTGCAACGAATATTGATGGCTCGCAGGGAACACAGAAAGAGTGTGAAGCGGGTGGAGACGATCGAACGCGCCGCGGGTGCAGACTAGAAAGTTTGACGCGCGCGCGCCTGAGTTGCTTGGATCGCAGCGAGAGAGGGGTACGTTCGAAATGGATTGCGCTGAAATGAAGGCGTGGCAGAAACCAGTGACGAATCACTCGTTCAATGTGGGGTTGTTGAGCTTTTCTGATGGGCGTGTGCGCGTGCACAACACGCTGGCGGATGCGGTCAAGCGGCACGCGGGCATCCTGGCAAAGTCTATTGAGAAAGACCCCATGCTGACGGTCACGGAGGCACGCGAGATCGCCAGGTCTTCGCGGATCGCCCGGGACATTGCGCGAGAAGCGCAGCGGGCGGGAATCGACGTAGCGCTTTTCAACATTCCCGTTTTCGCCTTCCCTAATTTCAGCTTGCTTGCGGCACGCCTGCTGGACGTGCCGGTAGCGATAAGTTCGCCCAAGGATGGCACGCTTCCAGGACTCGGCGGCATCATGGCGGCCCATGGGGCCATGCGGCAGATCGGCCTGAAAAGCAGGACGTTTTGGGGCAACCCCCTGGAAGAGCCGGAATTACTGGCTGAACTATCGGCGTATTGTCGCGCGGCCGGCGTCATGTCGCGCATGAAAGGCAGCGTCTACGGCCTGATCGGCGGGCGAAGCATCGGGATGAATACGGGCGCGGTCAGTCCCCAGCAGTGGATGATGGAGTTCGGCGTCGACGTAGAGCACATTGATCAGTTGGAGATCGTTCGTCGCGCCCAGGAGGTCGATGAAGGCGAAGTAGAGCGGGCCTACGCGTGGCTGACCAGCCATTTGGGAAAGGTTTCCACCGAAGGCAAGGCCGCTCCACAGAACGTTAAGCAACAGATCCGGCATTACATCGCCACGCGTGGAATCGTCGAAGACCTTGGGCTTGATTTCGTCGGCATTAAGTGCCACTACGATCTGAGCGAGTACTTCGTCACCAGTTGCCTGAGCGCGATGGCGCTGAACGACCCGTACGATTGGAACGGTTCCAAAGAACCTATCGTGATGGCTTGCGAGGCTGACAGCGACGGCGCCCTGACCATGCAGATTCTGAAACTGATCAGCGGCTATCCATCGGTTTTGTTGGATATTCGAAGTTACGACGCCCGGAATGAAATCTACGTCTGTTGCAACTGCGGGGCACTGCCTTCCTGGTACGCGACCCGCAGCGACGATCCCGCGGAGAATCTGGCGAAGGTTTTCCTGGAGCCGGTCATTCCCAAGTACGGTGGGGGCGGAGCGCATTTTGCGCATGTGTGCCGCGCCGGGGAAATCACCGTGGCGCGCATGAGCCGGGTAAGCGGCAAGTATCGCATGTTCATCGCTCGCGGTGAATTTGTTGATTTTCCGCGCGAGAAGATGGCGGAGACCTGCTCGGCATGGCCTCATGGCTATATAAGACTCGACATTCGGCCGAAGGACTTCCTCGAAGTTTTCAATGCGAACCACCTGCACGTAGTGCCGGGCGATCGGGTCAAGGCGCTGGAAATGTACTGCGAATTGATGGACATCGGGGTGGACAAAGCTGGGTAGTAGAGCGGGCGCGAACGGTTGACACTCGCCCGCGCCCGCTCTACACATTTACGGTTCTTCAGCTTTTTCCCACCGGCGCCGGAACTGCCTGCGCGATCGCGGGTGTTTGATCGCCGGGCGTGCGGATGGGATCGGAGGGGTTCCAGACCGCCGACTTCGAAAGACTGGCTTCAGCCTGGCGGATCAACCCCAGCGAAATGTCGTGTCTTCCTCCTTCGTACGCGGTGTTCAACCATGCATCCAGAATATCGATGGCCTCAAAAACGCCGGTGATTTTTCCGCCCAGGCAAAGGACGTTGGAGTCGTTGTGCGCCCTCGTCATTCTGCCCATATAGGTGCTGGTACACAAAGCAGCGCGAATCCCCGCGTACCTGTTGGCGATGATGCTCATGCCGATACCCGTGGAACAGATCAGAATTCCGCGGGCGGCACCTCCGCGCAAGATCGCCTCGGAGACCTGCGCGGCGTAATAGGGATAACGCACGATTGCGGTGGAGTCCGTGCCTGCGTTGTGCACCTGAAAACCTCTCTTGACCAGGTGTTCCACGATCTGCAACTTCAATTCGTATCCGCCGTGATCGTTTCCGACCCAGATTTTTTCGTCGCTCATCTCTCCCTCTCGCCGGCGCTAAAGACTGCTCTCAGTGCGCATTTTACGCATCCCTGGCTAATTTGGCACGCATTAAACCGCCGTCAGGCAGTTTCGCGGAGAAGCAAGGATTCTGCCATACGGCAGTGATCCGGGAGCTGCTGCTCCCGGCGCTTGTCACACGGTAGTGAGACAAGCGTCACTGTAAAATGTTCGGCGTTTGTCAACACTACTGCGCTCAGATAACAAAATGTGGGTGTCTGGTTTTATCTGTCAGGTTCCGGTCTCGCTGTTGACTTAATAGTGCTCAAGATTTCGAGGTGCGAAATGGACGCTCGGCTGGTGAGTGAATTTCGTTCCATTGTCGGAGATGCCGGCCTGATCACGGGAGCCGAGCAACTTCGAACCTATGAATGCGACGGTCTGACTCTGTTTCGCGTGGTTCCCGACCTGGTTCTGCTTCCAGCCTCGGCCCAGGAAACGCAACGAATCGTGAAGGTGTGCCACCGGGAACGAATCCCGTTCGTGGCGCGCGGCGCCGGCACCGGGCTTAGCGGCGGCGCGCTGCCGGTGAAGGGCGGGGTAGTAATCAGCGTCGCCCGCATGAACCGCATTCTCGAAGTGGACATCCCGAACGCGCGGGTAGTGGTCGAGCCGGGAGTGACGAACTCAGCGGTCACCGCGGCGGTCACCGCCATGGGTTATTTCTACGCGCCGGATCCCTCATCGCAATCGGTTTGCACGGTGGCGGGCAACGTAGCGGAGAATTCCGGCGGCGCACACTGCTTCAAGTATGGGGTCACGACGACTTACATTCTGGCGCTGGAGGTGGTGCTCTCGGACGGCTCCCTGGTGCGGCTGGGCGGCAAGAATTTCGACCAGCCCGGCTACGATCTGGTGGGCGCTTTTGTGGGCTCCGAGGGGACGTTCGGGATTGTCACCCAGATTACGCTGCGGGTGATCAAGAAGCCGGAAACCACGCAGACAATGTTGGCGGCCTTCAACTCCACCCGGCAGGCGGGCGATGTGGTCAGCAGCATTGTCGCTTCCGGCATGTTTCCCGCGGCCATCGAGATTATGGACCGGCTGGCGATTGAAGCCAGCGAGGCGGCCGTTCACGCCAACTATCCGGATTGCCAAGCCCTGCTGCTGGTGGAACTCGACGGTCCCGCCTGCGAGGTCGACCTGTTGATGGCGAAGCTGGAGCCAATCTGCAAACAGTGTGGGGCCGGGGAAATTCGTCTGGCGAAGACCGAGGCGGAACGGATGTCCGTCTGGAAGGGACGCAAGGCGGCGTTTGCCGCCGTGGGGCGTATCTCGCCGAATTACCTGGTGCAGGACGGCGTGATCCCGCGTACGGCTTTGCCGCGGGTGTTGGAGGAAGTCGACCGCCTTAAAACCGAAGCTGGGCTGCGCGTTGCCAACGTGTTTCACGCCGGCGATGGCAATCTTCATCCGTTGGTGCTGTACGATCAGCGGATTGCCGGCCAGGAGCAACGAGCAATGGCCTTGGCCGAAAACATCCTGCGGTTGTGCGTGGATGCCGGAGGATCGATTACAGGGGAACACGGTATCGGAGAGGAAAAGAAAACCTTCATGCCAGTCATGTTTTCCGCAGCCGACCTCAATGCGATGCAGCGCCTGCGCTCGGCTTTCGATCCGTATGATCTTTGTAATCCGACCAAGGTGTTCCCCGCTGCGGACGGCGAGAGCCAATGGGTCTCGAAGGCAGCCCTTGCGCAAGGCGATTAGGGGTTGCCGCTTGAGAACCATCAACGTAACTCGGCAGGAATTGGAGCAGATTAGGGGACTTCAGGTAAACCCAAGGCACTCGCCCGCTGAATTCACCATAAACCTGCACAAGAGGTCATGGGCACGCGCGCATATCGGGTATACGGGTCCGGAGGGGCAGAAGCACGCCCGAGGCTTTTGTCCGAAGTTGGATGAGATCGGGGATGAGTATCTAAGGGTTAAGAGTGAAGGGGGCGCTTTTTCTTTCGATGAAGAGGGCGCGTATTACAAGCTCAATGTGAAACTAGGGCCAAAGGAAAAAGCGCCAACAGAGAATGAGGTTGATTGCCTTCGAAATTCATCAATAGCCGGAAGAAGATGGCGGTACGAGCGCCAAACGGAAGCAGATTATGAGCGAAGCTCGAGCACAGCTTGAGAGTACGTGGACGGATTTGACCGCAATTGTCGGCCACGAGCACATCCAGCCCTGCTGTGGTGATGACAGAGTGGATGGGAAACAACCCTTCGGTGTGATCGCGCCGGCAAATGCGCAGCAACTGGCTAAGGTTCTCGGTTACTGCAGTTCCACCGGCTTGGCGGTGATCACGCGCGGTGGCGGCACCAAGCTGGGGTTGGGAAACCCGCCGCAAAAAGCGGATTTTGTGGTTTCCACCGCACGGCTCAACTCCGTGGTCGAGCACGCCTGGGACGACATGACTACCACGGTTGAGGCCGGATGCACGATCGCGGATTTAGAGAGCGTGCTCCGGCGGCATGGCCAGAGGCTGGCCGCCGACCCGCTGCAACCGGCTAAGGCGACTGTGGGTGGAGTGTTGGCGACGGCTGACACCGGAACCCTTCGCATTCGCTACGGGGGCATTCGCGACCTGGTTCTGGGCCTCGAGCTGGCACTGCCGGACGGCAGCCTAGTGAAGGCCGGGGGCAAGGTGGTAAAAAATGTCGCCGGTTATGACCTCACCAAACTTGCTATCGGTTCGATGGGGACGCTCGGGGTAATCACGCGGGCCGTTTTCCGCCTGCATCCGGTTCCGTTCGCGATTGCCAGCTACAGCGCGTCGCTGGCGTCAGCGTCGGAGGCGATGAAAGTGGCGCTTGCGATTTTGGATTCGCATCTTGTTTACACCGGGTTGCAGCTTCGCGCCCAGCGAGCAGACGAGGTCACTCTCGATGTGCGTTTCGAGGGCATTGCCGAATCGCTCGAGGACCAATTTGTCAAGCTGGGCCGGGTTACCGGCGCACACCGGTTTAGCGAATCCACGCCGGAAATCTGGCTGGCCCGGCCGAAGCTGTTCGCCGACGCTGCCAATTCGGTGATCTGTAAGTGCAGTGTATTGCCTGCTCAGGTGGCATCGCTCGCGGACGCAGTCTTCCGCCAGGCGGAGTCGGCTGGAGTTGCGGGGACGCTGGTGGCGCAAGCAACCGGATTAGCTGATGTGCGCCTGGATGCCGCCAGCTTACAGGCCTGCGTCGCCACGGTGAAAGCATTGCGCAAGGAAGTGGAAGATTTGCAAGGGACGTTGATCGTGCAGCAGTGTCCGGCGGCGCTGAAGGACGAGTTGGACGTCTGGGGTGCGACGAATGAAGCGCTCCCCCTGATGCGTCAGATCAAAGAGAAATTCGACCCGGCGCGAATTCTGAATCCGGGCCGCTTCGTGGGGGGCATATGATCGAGCAGCCCGTGGCATCGCCCATAAATGAAAAGAGCCGGTTCGATCCGCAACATCCTCCTGCCGCGGACCTGTTGAGTGTCTGCGTGCATTGCGGGTTCTGCCTGCAAACCTGCCCCACGTACATGCTCTGGGGTAAGGAGGTGGATTCTCCGCGCGGCCGCATTTACCTGATGAATATGGCAGCCCAGGGAGAGGCGGAGTTAACCCCCCAATACATCTCCCATTTTGACCACTGCCTCGGGTGCCAGACGTGTGTCACCGCCTGTCCCTCGGGAGTCAAGTACGGCAAGCTGATCGAAGCCATGCGCGGACAGGTGGAACGGCACCATCGGCGCCCGCTGCACGAACGAATGATGCGAAGCGTGATCGCGGCGCTGTTCGCTCGTCCCGACCGCTTGCGCAAAATTGTGCCTTTACTTCGTATCTATCAGCGGCTCGGGTTGCAGCGCCTGGCTCGCGCCCTTGGCATACTCTCCTTGCTGCCGGCCGACCTGAGGGCAATGGAGGAGTTGCTGCCGGATTTGTCCCGTGAGGGCGCGGCGACGACCCTGCCGGAGCGCATCGCTGCGCGAGGCGAAAAGCGCCGCACTGTCGTCTTGCTGACCGGATGCGTGCAGAGCGTGTTCATGGCTGACGTAAACGCGGCAGCGGCACGGGTGTTGGCCGCCGAAGGTTGCGAGGTGCTGATACCACCGGATCAGGGTTGTTGTGGCGCTCTGCTGATGGACCTCGGGCGGGAAAGTGAGGCCCTGGAGATGGCGCGCAAACTGATCGACTTGATCGAGCCGTTACAGGTCGATGCCGTCGTGCTGAGCGCGGCCGGTTGCGGCGCCACGGTAAAGGAATACGGCTATTTGCTGCGAGACGATCCCGCTTATCGCGAGCGCGCGCGTGCGTTCTCCGCCAAGTGTAAAGATGTTTCGGAACTGTTGGTGGAAATGGGCCCGGTGGCTCCGCGGCACCCTATGACGCTGCAAGTCGCTTTCCACGATCCTTGTCATTTGCAGCACGCACAGGGACTGCATGATCAACCTCGCGCCGCGCTGAAGAGTATTCCCGGACTGGAACTGCTCGAACTGCCTGAGGCGGCGCTGTGCTGCGGCTCGGCCGGAATCTACAATCTGGTTCAGCCGGAAAGCGCGCGGCAATTGGGACAACGCAAGGTCGAGAAAATCATCGCTACCCGAGCGCAGATCGTCGCCACCGGGAACCCCGGATGCCAGTTGCAACTCAACTCCCTTTTGAATGGCAACGGACATCCGCTCCCGGTATTGCATTACGTGCAATTACTGGACACTTCGATCTCGGCCGGCAAGAACGCGGGAAATTAACTGAACCCCGGGCGCAGCGGGTGCGATAATTTTTCACGTACCGCTTTAGGCCGGCTCGAACCGCGGTTGCCTCATCCCTTCAAGCTCCAGGCCAAACGTGTTTCCTTGGGCTTCTCCAAATCATCCGCTCAGGCGAGGCCCGCAAAGTTTCCGCCGCGGGCCGGGAAGTGAGGAATTCCCTTGTTCGAGATAGGCCGTGCGGAGTAAATTTTCCAGTAACTTGGCTGCTCGAGCTTCCGAGGATTGCTGGCGGATTCCCGTCCTGATGCGTGATTCGCCACGAGGTAAGCACATGTTCCCGGCGAAAAAGATACTTTGCCCCACTGACTTCAGCGAAGCCTCGGTTCAGGCGTTTTCGAACGCGGCGGAAATCGCTCTTCACAACGAGGCCGAAATTTATCTCTTCCACGTGTTGCCGGTGTTGTTGGCCGACGCGGAATCGACCGTGCTGATGCAGTTGCGCGATTATGAGCGGCTCCTGCAACCTCAACAGCGGCTGGAGGAATTGGCTAAACCACTGCTCGCCAAGGGACTGAAAGTCCAGACTCTGGTAACTCGCGGCGACCCGGCAACCGAGATTGTGAAGATCGCTAAACAGAAGGCGGTTGACATCATCGTGATTGCAACCCATGGAAATACCGGATGGCGCCGCTTGGCATTCGGCTCGGTTGCCGAGAAAGTTGTGCGGACAGCGACTTGCCCGGTACTCACCATACGGTCGGCAGTTCACGGAGCCTCTGCCGACACGGTCTGAGCAAGACCGGAACAACCTTATTTATCCCGAGCTGTGGCGGACTGAACCTGGAGCATCTCCCGCGTGAATGCTTTGCCCTCGCTGACAGGCTAAAATGACCTTCGTCATCAGCTTGCATGGATATTGGCAGCGAGTTCGGCGGCTACCGCCCGTGAGTTAATATTCCTCGGGACAGCGGCAAATCTTTATCGATCCCGTGAGCTGGCAGAAATCGGAGAACAGCATGGACTTCACGCTTTCATCAGAGCAGACGCAACTGGTTAAGATGCTGGACGAAGCCGGCAGCAGTGAGTTTGCCGCAAAAGCTTCGCGCTGGGACCAGAACCATGAATATCCCTACGAAAACCTTGAACGGCTGAAGTCGATGGGGATTCTTGGGATGACGATCCCAAAGAAGTTCGGGGGACCGGAACGGCCTCTGCTGGATGCGGTCCTTGCCGTCGAGACGGTGGCCAAGTATTGCGGGGTAACAGCGCGGCTGATCGTCGAAACCAACATGGGCGCGCTTGGCTGCGTGATGGCCTACGGCACTGAGGAGCAATGCCAGACCGTAGCCCACCGCATTCTGGTGGAATCCGACAAGCCCGCCATCGGCATGACCGAACCGGAGGCGGGAACCGCTCTGACCGATTTAGAGACAAGGGCCGACAAGCAAGCAGATTGCTGGGTCATCAACGGCAAGAAGCACTGGATTACCGGCGGAGGCATTTCCAAGACAAACTTGGTTTTCGTTCGCTTCTTCGACAATGGCCGGGAACTTGGCATCGGCGGCATTCTGGTTGACTTGGGAACGCCGGGTTTCACGATTGGCAAAGCGGAAAAGGCTCTTGGTCTGCGCGGAATCCCGGAAACTGAACTCCTGTTTGAAAACTGCGCCGTGCCCAGGGAAAACGTGGTGGCGATGGGCGATGGCAACGAGGGCATGAAGAAATTGATGTTCGGCTACAACGGCCAGCGCGTCGGCGCCAGCGCCGTCGCTCTCGGAATCGCCATGGGAGCGCACGAGCTGGCGGTCCAGTACATGCAGAAGCGTAAAGCCTTCGGCAAAACTCTATCGGAGTTTCAAGGGCTGCAATGGGAGATGGCCCAGGCCGAAATCAAGCTCAACGCGGCGCATCTGCTGATCTGCCAGGCAGCCTGCAATGCGCGTCATCTGCCGAACAATGTGCGCATGCCGCTGATGAACGAAGCTTCGATGGCAAAGGCGTTCACCGGCGACATCGCCATTCAGGTGGTCAGCGACAGCCTGCAGATGTTCGGCGCCGCCGGTTACGCCGAAGATCTGCCGCTGGAGCGCATGTACCGCGACGTCCGCATGTTCAAGATCGGAGGCGGAACCACCGAATCGCAATTGAACATGCTCGCGCGCCATGTCTTCAATCGCAAATTCGATCTCCGCCGCTAGAGCAGAGTCAGAGGATCGGAGAGTCACCGGGAATCCGCTCACGCTTGGAGCAAGGTTCGAATGACACATGTGGCCGCTCTGGATTTCCTGGAATTTACCACACTTTCAAGCCAGCGGGAATCGCAGATTTAACGGCCTACAGCCTGCGCCGCGGCGTCCTGTATCCATCCGCGAATACGGCTTCGACGTTGAAAATTCGCCCGTGCACGGTATAATGCAAGCAGTTCACGAAGACTCGAAAAGACATCCTTGCTTAAGTAAGCTGGTCGAATTCGCCTATGCGCAAAGTGCCGTTGCTTGATTCGCTCCGTATTATCGGCCGGGGCTCGCTAAACTGGCCGGCCGGTCGCCCCATCGTCCTCTCGTTCGAGGTTACGGATGCGTGTAGCTGCGATTGCAAGCATTGCGACCACGGGGGCGCCCGCAACCAGTCTCGCAATCTGAAGCCAACCGACTACCGCCGCTATATGGAAGCGCTGCGGCCGTGCGTTGTCCAGATCTCCGGCGGAGAGCCGTTGTTGCGCAACGACGTGGTCGACATCGTACGGAATATCAAGCAGGGTTCGGGCATCCCATACACCATCCTGGTTTCCAATTGGTCCCACATGACCGAGGAGAAATACCTGGAGCTGCATCAGGCGGGCATTGACCAGTTCTCCGTCAGCTTGGATTTTCCCGACGAGCGGCATGACGAATTCCGCAAATATCCGGGGTTGTATGCGCACCTTGCCAAGCTGGTGCCGCGCCTGGCCGCGCTGGGACACGACGATATCGTTTTGAATTCCTGCCTAACCAGCGCCAATCTCGCGGAGATCAACCGGCTGGCCGACAAAGCCAGAGAGTGGGGAACGAATCTCTGTTATAGCTCCTACTCCGCGCGTCGTACCGGTTGCCGCGACTATTCGCTCACCACGCCCGCCCAACTGGCGCTCTTGGGGCAGGAGTTGGACAAAGTGGAGCGGCGGCGTGACGCCACCAATTGGATCGTGAACTCGCCTTCAACGCTGGCTGCCACCCGCCGGTTTTTCGAGCAGGGCGGGGCGCCGGGCTGCAAGGCCGGCCATCGTTTCCTGGTGGTGACCAGCGACGGCTGGCTGCAACCTTGCTCGATGGTCTTCGAACGCTATCGGCTGGAAGAGCACGCCCGCATGGTCACCGAGTTCACCGCGAACAATACCTGCGACGAGTGCTACGTCTCGATCCGATCTTATCTTGACAAGACCTTTCCCAAGCTGCTCTGGGAGAACGTAAGCGGGTTCCTGTCAGTCAAGGCTTCGGCCCGGTAAGATTCGATTTCCGGCAAGATGAAGTCGCATTCGGATGGTGAAATCCCCGGCGCCGTCTTGCTTATGGAAAACCCGGAACCGGCTGTCCCCGCCACTCTTAGACCGCGAACAGGCGCTTGGCCTGGTGCGTGGCTTGGTAAATCTGCTGGAACGAATCGATGGCAAACAAGACGGGTTGCAGCTCGTCCACTTTCACCGGGGTTTCGAGAACCTCTTCGAGATCGAAGTCCAGAATTTTACAGCCGCCGGCAACGATATTCGCGCTTTCTTTCTGCGAGGAAATCACGCCGCTGCCGTAAAGCTTAATCCCTTCAACCTGTCGAATAAGACCGAACTCAACCGTGTACCAAAACAGGCGCCCGAGCCTCTCCTGATCCGCGTCTTTATCGATTTTGCAGGCAATCTGCGCGAAGCTTTGAAGATAGTCGGCAAAGACCTTATGAGCGTGCATGGGAACGTGTCCAAAGACGTCGTGGAAGATGTCGGGCGCGGGAGTGTAGTCGAGTGAATCGGGCTTGCGTATATAGGTCGTGGTGGGAAAAATCCGCGCCGCCAGCAGATCAAAAAACGTGCGCCCGGGAAGAAATCCGCTTACCGGCAACAGCCTCCATTCGGTTCGCGTCTTTAAGCGCGCGTTCAACTGCTCGATGCGCGGCATGCGACCGCCGGTAATGCCAAGCACCGTAAGACCTTGGAGATACTCGGCGCAGGCGAGTTCGCGGAGCTGCCGCATCCGAAGCTCGTAAAGATACTTCCAGGTACTGTGCTCGACCTCAGTATATTGCTCGTAGCTTTGGGTTACGACGTACGGTTCGGCAGCTTCAGGCAATACCACGTTGTCCGGCATGTGAGTTCCTCATCCACCTCCTCGGTGCCTGCGGCCACCGCGACAGTATAACCGGTGGCGTCTCCAAGTACTTGGATGCTTGAAACCTCCTGGAGGAAAGTCACCTACCACCAGCGCTGCCTTCCGGGGCAGCGACGGTCATCAGCCATAGGGATTCGCAGGCTTACATGGACCATATCCTCATCATCCGCCAGGTGAAGCACGCCTGTCGGCAGCCCTGAATACCGGGATGCACCTCACCAGTATAAGAGGTGGGTTGCAGGCAGTAGCGCGGGTAGTTACCTAAGTAATTTGCCAAGCTGAGGTGGAACGAGCAGAGTAACCGAAAACAGCTAGTCCCAGTTGAATGAGGCCTGCATGAAGAACTCGTCGGGCGATCAGGACGTGATGCAAACCGAGGTCCGATTCCGAAACAGCAAATGGGGATTGGAGTTCAAGACTCCTAGCATGGAAAGGCCGAAGTTCTGGCCATATGACTCCGAAGAAGAGGCGATCAAGGCTGAAGCCCGATTGAATCCGTCAAAACCGGCTCCAGGCGCGGCAAAAGGCGCTGATTACGGCGAACGTCGATAGCAAATTCCAGATGTGAAGTAGGCACCAGGACTATGACTTCCACGCCGATTGAGGAGACACCCAACAAGGGCCACAGCCTCGCCGCAAACTTAACTCGAGAGCTTTCCCGGCTGGAGAAACGCGACTGGGAATTGTGGCTGATTGTTGCCTTGAGCGGCATCGTCGGTGGATGCCCGCTGCTTTGTCTTCTGTTCCCGACATTTTTCCAACAGGGAGATGTGCATTTCGAAATCGTCATCTCCAGACGGCTGTTCTTCTTCGTGGTTGCCATTCTCACCGTGCTGAATACATACGTTGCCAGCCGGCGTGCAAAGTTCCGTCAAGCACGTGAGAAGTTGGTTGCCGGTACGATCCAGAGCGAGCTGGTACGCTTGCAGTCTTTTGCCGATCCTTTGACGGAGGGTTTAACCGGCGCTCACTCGACGAGATGGCCACACGATACATCAGCCATGCCAGGCGTTCGCAGAAGCCCCTGTCCTTTCTGGTGCTGGACATAGATCGGTTCAGGAAAGTCAATACGCGGTTTGGCCATATCACGGGAGACTTTGTTCTTTCAGAAATGGCTGGATTACTCCGGAGTTCGACCCGCGGCTCCGATGCGGTCGTACGGTACGGAGGCGATGAGTTCCTCATCGTCCTCGCCAATACATCGGCGAGAGATGCCGGCGTCGTGATGAAACGGATTTCAGATTATTTGGATCGCTGGAACAAGGGCGGATATTTGGAGGACTTTCCCCTGACCGTTAGTGTGGGAGTGGCGGAGTGGTCAGAGGGCAAGACCTTGGACCAGGTTCTTGATGCCGCCGACCAAGACATGCATGCGCGCAAACACCGCAACGGCAGCGCCACAACCCGAGCCGCTTTGAGTCGACGACTCGCGGCGGAGCAGCCTAATGATAGACAAGCGGCACGCCTGCGGGAACGCCCGTTATAAGGGTAGTGGGCAACTTTTTCCAAAGTCGCCCACTACCGCTTAAGTGAGTTAATCCTACGGTCGTCAACAACGACATCAACTCTGCACAGTTCCTCACCTTCAGCAACACCACCGGACCCGCTTTCACTGCGCGCATCCGCCTGCTCTCCACCAAGTAGCCGGCTCCACGTATGGATTGCGGTCCAGATTGACGTGCCGTTGGCGATGCCGTTTTCTCGCCCATTCTTGTTAGGCCGCGCAACATGGGATAAGATTTTGACACTCCAGCGAAGCCGGAATCGGCTGCATTGCTCTATCATCGATTGACCGTCTGAGCACTGAGGCGGAACGTCAAGCGACCGCGGGAAGACCCGGGAAAAAGGAAATCGAGTATGAAAGCTGCGATCTATCAAGGCGTCGGGAAAATGGAAGTGCAGGAAATCGCCAAGCCGCGAGTTGAACCCGGCTGCCTTCTTCTTAAAGTGATGTCTTGCGCTATCTGCGGTGGCGATCTGCGGACATTCCGTTACGGACACGCTGCCATCAAGCCGCCGATCGCGTTGGGCCACGAGATCGCCGGAGAAATCGTCGAGGTGGCGGCTGACCTCAATGGCTTTAGCGTCGGCGAGCGCGTGATTGTTGCGCCGGCGATCGGGTGCGGGAGCTGTTCTTACTGCCTTTCTGGTTGGCAGAACATGTGTTACACGCGCAAAACCATCGCTCATCACTACAACGGCGGTTTTGCCGAATATGTGCTTGTCCCCGCGGGAGCGGTGCGCGCCGGCAATGTCAATCGCATTCCGGATGACGTGACTTACCTGGAGGCATCCCTGGCGGAGCCGTTGGCCTGCGTGTTGAACGCGCAGGAGGTGGTGGGCGTTGGGCCGGGAAGTTCCGTGGCGGTTTTGGGAGCCGGACCCATCGGATACATGCATGCTGAACTGGCGCGGGCCCGCGGCGCCGGCAGGGTTTTTCTGATCAACCGCAGCGCCGGGAGATTGGAGCGCGCCAAGTCGTTCGGCTTCGACGCCTACATCGACCTCAGCTTGAGCGATGCCGTGAAGGCGGTAATGGACCTGACCGGAGGCTTGGGCGCGAACGTCGTGATTGTGGCCGCCGGCAACGCGGACGCCCAAAAGCTCGGTCTCGCGATGGCCAGCAAAATGGGCAAGGTGTGTCTCTTCGCCGGTTTGCCAAAGGATCAGCCGATGGTCGAACTGGACGTGAACCACCTGCATTACCGGCAGATTGCTCTTTACGGTACATTCTCTTCCGCCCCGCGCCACAACGCGCTCGCTTTGGAAATGATTCGCGGAGGCAAAGTGTCCGCCGGAAAGATTCTTACCCATCTGGTATCGCTGGATAACATTTGCGCGGGCATGGACCTGGTTAGCAGCCATGCGGGACTGCGGGTCGCGGTCGCCCCATTCATCGCTGAACTGCAAACGGAAATCAGGCAGCACCCCAACCTGGTCGTAGTTCGATAATGCAACGTCCCTGGGAGGAGCGTGCATGGCCTGTTTGATCGGCATCGACGTGGGGACTACGAATTGCAAAGCTGCCGCCTATGCCGCCGACGGCACTTTGCGGGCCGCGGCCAGCCGGCCAACCATCACTCACTACCTCGAGAACAATTGGGCCGAATTTGATCCCGGACAAATATGGGATGCGGTTCAGCAGGTGCTTGGCGAAGTCGCTCGCCAGGTGGACGGGAAGGTTGACGGAATTGCGGTGGCAAGCATGGGCGCGGCCGGCGTGCTGCTCGACGAGAATGATCAGTGGATCCATCGTTCCATCGCATGGTTTGATACCCGCACGGAAGAGATAGCCCGGTGGTGGCGTGAGAGCTTCGGGGCGGAGAAGATTTATTCGATTACCGGTTTTGTGCCGAACCCGATGGCAGGCATCACCAAGGTGCAATGGATCCGCGATCAGTTGCCGGATTCATTCAAGCGCGTAAAGCACTGGTTATCCATGCAGGATTACATAGCCTATCGGCTCACGGGGCAGGCCGGTGTGGACCTCTCGGTCGGATGCCGGACAATGGCCGCGGACTTGCGCCGCCGCCGCTGGTCGCGAGAAATACTCGAGCACGCACGCATCCCGGAAGAAATATGTTCGACCTTGAGACGCTCGGGAGAACTGGTCGGCAAGGTAACGTCGCAGGCGGCTGCATTAACCGGCATCGCCGAAGGCACTCCGGTTTTCGCCGGCGGCATGGACTATGTATGCGGCGCCTTTGCCTGCGGCCTGATCAACAGCGGGCAGGTCCTCAGCGCGGTGGGTACCAGCGAGCAGATCCTGATGGTGACCGACGAACCGGTCAATGATCCGCGGCATATCGACTCCAACTTCACTTGCGTGAACTATGTTGTGGACGACAAGTACTACATTGCCGGACAAGTGATTTCGTCGGGTGTCATTCTGGATTGGTTCCGGACGGAGATCACCAGGGAAGATTTTGCCAAGCTGGTCGCCGAAGCGGAACAATCGCCTCTGGGAGCAAAGGGAGCGCTGCTGCTGCCGCACTTCCGTGGCAAGTACGCTCCGGGTGCGGACCCGCTTTCCAAGGGCGCGCTCATAGGGCTGACCACCTCCCACACCCGTGGAGACCTGGTGCGGGCTATCCTGGAAGGACTCTGCTATGAATCGCTCATGATTATTAACGGCATCCAGGAGATCGCAGGGCAGCCTATACCTTGCCTCAATGTCGTCGGAGGCGCTACCCGTTCGTCCTTCTGGATGCAAATGAAAGCGGACATCCTGGGCAAGCCTGTCATTTGTTCGGAAGTTTCAGAGGTAGTTACGTTAGGGGCGGCGATGCTGGCGGGACTTGGTGCGGGAGTTTACCGGAATGCGGCTGACGCGGTGAATCAGACGCGCGGAGAACAAAAAGTGTACACCCCTGACATGACTCGCCATGCGCGTTATCACATCATATTTGAAGAAGTCTACCGCCATGTTTATCCTTGTCTGCGACAAGCGCACCATCAGATCGATTGCTTAATGAAGAGTGAGGCCTGAGCTATGAGATTCCTGGTAGTTGGAGATCCGTTGCTGTCATCCGCCACCTTGGCGGACGCCGTGCGCGGTGTATTCGGAGCCGGCGCTGAGGTTCACGGAGTCGATTGGCGACCCGCCAGCGAAGAAGAGTTCTGGTTCTTGAGGAGTCAAGTCGAGAAGCTTGGTCCGGGCGCGGGCCAGCCGCCGGCTGAACTGAACGACCAGGTGCAAAATGCGGATGTGATTATCACCCACCATACGCCTTTGAACGAGCAGTTGATCAACCGCAGCAACGCCTCGTACATAGGCGTTTGCCGGGCAGGCACGGAAAACATAGATGTGAAGGCCGCCGCGAAAAAAAGCATAAAAGTAATGAAGACCATGGGGCGTAACGCGGAGGCCGTGTCGGACTTTACGGTCGCGCTCATGCTGGCTGAACTACGCAATCTGGCCAGAGGCCACGCCGCCCTGGTGCAGGGAGAATGGAAGAAGAAGTACGCGAATTCCGCCTTCATGGGCGACATGCGAGACAAGACCGTCGGGCTGGTTGGATTGGGCTTTATCGGACGGGCGGTCGCGAAGAAGTTGTCCGGCTTCGGCCTCCGCCTGCTTGTCCACGATCCATTCGTGGCGGAGGAGACGCTGCGCGAGTTCGGCGCGCAAGCGGGGTCGCTGGAAGAGTTGTGCCGGCAATCCGATTTCATCAGCCTTCATGCCAGGCTCAGCAAAGAGACCGAAGGACTGATTGGGGAGAAAGAATTTGCCTGGATGAAACCAACCGTATACCTGATCAACACTGCGCGGGCGGGACTGATCGATGAGGCTGCTTTGATTTCAGCTTTAAGAGAACGGCGAATCGGCGGCGCCGCACTTGACGTGTTTTGGACGGAACCGTTGCCCGCTGGACATCCGTTGCTTGCCATGGAGAACGTGACCATCACGCCCCATCTAGCGGGAGCTACGCTCGACACCTTCCGCATGACACCGTATTTGCTCTTGCGTGAGTTGAAGCGCGTGGTAGATACCAACGCGATGTCGGAATGGTTAGTGAGATAAGCGAGCAACCGGGCTGAAACGGAGATCAATCTCATCGCCTGTCGCGGTTCACAAAGCAGCTTTTACCTTTACATAACGCTGGGCTTTTGATATCGTACCTCACGCAATCCGGAAGAATTCTCAACTCAGTGATAGGGGGTAGGTATGCGCAAGAGGTTTGTTCTTGGTTTGCTCGGGCTCGCAGCCGGCATGACTGTAGGCGTCCTTAGCCTGCACGCGGCCGATATCAAGATTGGCTTTACGCCGCCCGTGACCGGCGCCTCAGCGGACGAGGGCGCTTTGCAGATCAAGGCCATCAAACTCGCCGTAAAGCAGATCAACGCAGCCGGTGGGGTCAACGGCAAGCAGATCAACCTGATTATCGTAGACAACCAGTCCACCAATCCCGGAGCCCTGGCCGCTCTACAGAAGGCCGTAGAGCAGGAGAAGGTTCTGGCGCTGGTCGGCTCCGTCAAAAGCACCCAGATTCAAGCGATGTCCGACGCCATCAAGAACTACGGCATCCCCACCATCATCGGTGGAACCAATGCCGGCCTGACTAAGCAGGGGAACCCCTGGCTGTTCCGGGTCCGGCCGGATGACTCGATTGCTGCCATCGCCATGGTCAAGTACATCAAGGAAAACACCAAGTACACCAAGGTGGCCATCCTGCACGATTCCGACGCCTTCGGCACCGGCGGCGCCGATCTTGTCGAGAAGTATGCTCGGGAAGCCGGCCTGAACCTGGTAAAGCGGGAGCGGTACACCACCAAGACTAAGGACTTCACCGCACAGCTCCTATCTATCAAGAATTCCGGCGCCGAGATCATGGTCCTGTACGGCACGAACCCAGAGGACGTGGCAGTGATTCAGCGGCAGTATCGTCAGCTTGGTTTGCCCTTCAAGTACATCGGTTCTCCTTCCAGCCAGATGAGGGATACGATTAGCCTCTCGCGGGATGCGGCCGAGGGACTCCTCGCCATCGCTGACTTCGTTCCCGGCGCGAGCGAGGTGAGCAAGAAATACGCTGAAGATTATCGGAAGGAATACAACCAGGAGTTCGATGCCACTTCGGCGTGGACCTACGACGGCCTTAAGATCCTGGCGAACGCGATCAAAAAGGGTGGCGAGGATCGTGCCAAGATTCGCGAGGCAATCCTGTCCACCAAGGGATACAAGGGCGTACTAGGCACGTTCGACTTTACTCCCAACGGTGACGGACTAAGCGAGGTGAGCGTCATACAGATAGAGAAGGGGAGTCCCAAACTCCTCAAGATCGTCAAGGCAGGCAAGTAACCTCAAAGGCTTTCACGACGCAGGATACGCGGGCCCCGGGTAACCACCAGGGCTCGCGCATCCGGAGACTTCCGCATGGATGTTGCTACCAACCTGCAAATGCTGACTGCCGGCCTGGCCATGGGCTCCATTTATGCCCTGGTCGCCTTGGGGTTCGTCCTGATCTATAACGCGGTGGGGGTTGTGAACTTCGCCCAGGGCGAGTTTGTCATGGTCCCGGCCTTCGTCGCCGTCTGGCTGATGGAAACCATGAAGCTTCCGTTCCCCCTGACGTACTTGGTCACGGCTGTTTTTATGGGGGTATTCGGGATCGTCTTTCAGCGGATTGTGTACTATCCCCTGCGTCACCGCACGTTTCTTCCCGTCATCATCGCCACTATCGGGGTGTCCCTCTTTCTCAGGAACGGGGCGCAGTTGGTCTTCGGGGCTGAGCCTCTCCTTATGCAACGGCCGACACCCCCGGACGTTTTGAAAGTGGCCGGTGTCTTCGTCGATCCGCAGTACATCGTGATCATCGTGGCCACCCTGGCGCTGCTCGTGTTCCAGTACTTTTTCTTTGAAAAGACAACTCTGGGCAAGCGGATGCAGGCAACGGCACAGGACAAGGAAATGGCGCGGCTGCTGGGCATCCGCGTGGCCAGGATGATCGCGATTACCTTCATCTACGCCTCCATCCTGGGCGCGGCGGCGGGCATTCTGATCGGCCCGATCTTCTACGTGACCAAAGAGATGGGCGCCATGCTGGGGCTCAAGGCGTTTTGTGCCACCATCGTGGGAGGCTTTGGAAGTGTACCCGGGGCAATCCTCGGGGGAATCTTCCTTGGCGTGGTCGAGGTCTTCGCGGCCTATTACATCTCCAGCGCCTACCGCGACGCGTTCGCATTCGTCCTTCTGATCCTGGTCCTGCTTTTCCGTCCGCAGGGTTTCTTCGGCGAAAAGATCGCCGAGAAGGCATAGGGGCGCGGCCATGAGTCCACGCGCGGTCACGCCGCTGCTTGTCGTGAGCCTCGCTCTCGCTGTCCTGGTCTTTCCCTGGATGGTGGGCAGCGGCTACTGGCTCAACCTGGTGAATCTGGCGATCAGCTTCTCCGTGGCTTGCCTCGGGCTGAACATCGTCCTCGGTTATACCGGCCAGCTTTCCCTGGCTCAAGCGGCCTTTTGGGGAGTGGGGGCTTACACGACTGCGCTGCTCACCGTCAAATGCGGGATGTCAGTCTGGGTGGGCATGGTCGCCGCATTCGTGGTGGCGGCCCTGTTTGGGGTGCTCCTGGGCATTCCTACGCTGAAGCTTTCCGGCCACTACCTGGCCATGGCCACCATCGGCTTCGGGATTATCCTGCAACTCGTCCTGATCAACGCTACTTGGCTCACCGATGGATCCGACGGCATTGCCAAGATTCCTTCGCCGAAAATCGGGCCCTACGAATTCAAGGACCCCAACACATTTTTCTACGTGGCGGCGGTCTCCCTGATCCTCCTCACCTGGGCATCGATCCGGCTCAAGAACTCGCGCGTGGGGCGTGCCTTCATGGCCATCCGCGAAAATGAGATGGCGGCCGAGACGGCGGGAGTGGACGCCACCTATTACAAGATCATGGCCTTCGCCTTATCGGCCGGTTACGGCGGGTTCGGCGGATGGCTGTTTGCCCACAGCGGCTCGCATTACATCAGTCCCGACACGTTCTCCTTCGATCAGTCGGTAATGCTGCTGGCCATGATGGTGCTCGGCGGGAATGGCTCGGCGGTGGGTTCGATTGTAGGTGCCACGCTGCTCACCCTGGTGCCGGAGACCCTGAGGTTCCTCAAGGACTACTATATGATGGTTTACGCGGCCAGCATCGTGGCCGTGATGATCTTCCTGCCGGGCGGCATCGCTGCCCTGGTGCGGGGTCTTCGGGTCAGTCAACGACTGCTTGCCTGGCGGACCTCCGGCTCGGAGGCTGCGGGCGATGTGGCGGCGGAGCTTAGACCTTTGAGACCGGACTCCCTTTCGCCAAACCCCGATCGGGCCGGGAGCACCGGGACACTGCTCGCCGTCAAGGGCCTGGCCAAACACTTCGGCGGATTGAAGGCGGTAGACGGCGTGGACATGGATATCCGCGACGGCGAGATTCAGGCTCTCATCGGACCGAATGGTTCGGGCAAGACCACCATGCTGAACATGCTGAGTGGCTTATACGTCCCCACGGCGGGTGAAATTCTTCTCGGCGGCAAACCCATCGCTGGCCGGAAACCCCATGTCATCACCGCCCATGGGGTGGCGCGGACCTTCCAGAATATCCGTCTGTTCGGCGAGTTGACTGTAGTGGACAACGTCCTGATTGGCCAGCACTGCCGCTCTCGGGCGGGACTGGTTAGAAGCGTGTTGCAGTTGTCTTCGCAGCGCGCCGAAGAGGCTGCCCTGCGCCGGAAAGCTCTGGAGACTCTGGCGTTCGTCGGTCTCTGGGGAAAAGAATTCAACGAGGCGAAAAGCCTCCCCTACGGGCAGCAGCGGCTCCTCGAACTGGCGCGCGCGCTGGTCTCGGACCCCAAGCTTCTCCTGCTAGACGAGCCCGCCGCCGGTCTGAATCCTGCCGAGACTGAGACCCTGGTGGACCTGCTCTTCCAGATCAGGGATCGTGGCATCACCATCCTGCTGGTCGAACACGACATGAGCCTGGTGATGAACGTCTCCGATCACATCACCGTCTTGAATTTCGGCAAGAAGATCGCCGAAGGCCCGGCTGAAGCCATCGAGAGAAACCAAGAGGTGATTGACGCCTACCTGGGAACGGAAGTGGGCAACGCCATGGGAACAGAGGTGGGCAATGCTTAAGGTCGCGGGCATTGAGACCTGGTACGGCGCCATCCAGGCGCTCAAAGGCATCTCGCTGGAAGTGAAGCAGGGGGAAATCGTCGCTCTGCTCGGAGCCAACGGCGCAGGCAAGAGCACCACCATCAAGACCATCACCGGAATCCTAAAGCCGGCGAAGGGCACGATCGAGTTTCTGGGGCGGAACATCACCGGCCGGGAAGCCGAAGACATCGCCGAGGATGGCATCGCGTGTGTCCCCGAGGGCCGGCACATTTTTCCGGGCCTGACTGTCATGGACAATTTGATGCTCGGGGCCACGCCGCGTAAGAAAGCCTCGAAAGCCGACCTGGAGCGAGACCGGGAGCGGGTGTTTCAGCTCTTCCCTATCCTGAAAGAATTCAAGGACCGTTTGGGTTGGCAGCTCTCCGGAGGCCAACAGCAGATGCTTGCCATTGGCCGCGGCCTTATGTCCGGAGCCAAGCTCCTGCTGCTGGACGAGCCTTCGCTCGGGCTCGCGCCCTTGCTGGTGCAAGAGGTCTTCCGGGTCATACGTGAGATCAACAAGGCCGGTACCACCATCCTCCTCGTGGAACAAAACGCGCGCATGGCGCTGCTCATCGCCCATCGCGGGTACATCCTTGAAACCGGCCGGATGACCTTGACCGACACCTCTGCCAATCTCCTGGCGAACGAGGATATGAAGGCGCACTACCTGGGTGCTCACGCCCACGTCAAGGAAGCTCGCCAACGCCGCAGCGATTCGGCGAACCGGCGCGCCGGCGGCGCCAGCGTGGCTGGAAAACCAGAAGCCTAGAGGCGAATCATCGCGGCTCGCAGGCCGCTCGCGTCGCGCCTTCAGAGATCGAATACAAGGGCGCTTCACCGGCCAGCACCCTGACGACCTCTTGCGCCGTAACGATGCTGGCACGGGAGACTGCTTCCGCCGTGTAAGCTCCGCAGTGAGGCGTAAACACCACGTTCTCTAGAGAAAGTAGAGGATGACTCTTTGGCGGGGGTTCTTCGAGCAAAGTATCGGCCGCGAAGCCGGCGATCACTCCCGATTGCAAAGCTGCGCACAAATCATCTTCCTTGACCAGCTCTCCCCTCGCGGTGTTGATAACGCAAGCACGCTTCTTCATCAGCGATAGATTGCGCGAGTTGACCAGGCCGGTTGTCTCCGGGGTTGCCGGCACGTGTAACGTCAGGAAATCGGCCAGGCGAAAGACCTCTTCCAAAGGAACATACTTAACTCCGTATTGCCGGCACAACTCGGGCTGTTGCCTGACGTCGAAGGCCGCCGTCCCCATGCCGAAGGCCCACGCCCGCTTGATGACTTCCCCGCCGATGTGCCCGGTGCCGATCACTCCCAACACCTTCCCATACAACTCGTGCCCCATCGATCGACTCCATCCACCGTGACGAATGCCCGCGTCATGCCGTGGAACGTGGCGGGCGAGAGACAACATCAACCCAATCACGAGTTCAGCAACTGAGATCGAATTCGCGCCCGGCGTCAGGGTCACCGCAATGCCAAGCCGAGCGGCGGCTTTCACGTCCACGTTGCTGTAGCCCACGCCGTTTCTGGCGATTATCTTCAACCTTGGAGCGCCTGCCGCGAGCACTTTAGCGGTTACCGTGTCCAGGCCAACGATGGCCGCGTCCACGCCTCGGATGGCGCGCAGCATCTCATCTTCGCCCCAGGAGGCGCTGCCGGTGTGAATTACGACCTCATGTCCCGCCGACTCGAGAATCGTTCTGCCTTCCTGGTTGGCCGCTACCGAACGAGCTGTAATCAATACTCTTCCCAAAACCATCCTCCAAGCGTCCGCTTAACCCCGGCTCTTGCGAGCTACCGCGCATGCTCTGCCTGATAAGCGGAGATCGCGGCAAATGCTTCCTGCAGGTTGCCATACACCTGTTCGTAGATCGCGTAGAGCCGCTCATAGCGCGCTCTCGCCTCCGGCGCCGGCTGAAATAATCTGGCGACGGTGACGAAATTTGCGGTATCGGCGATGCCGCCCAACACTCCGGCCGATACAAACCCCAAGACGGCGGCCCCGAAGGCCGCGCCCTCATTAATGTTCGGCATGCCCAGCGACTGCCCGAGCACCTCGGCCAGTATCTGCGGCCATAAGGTCGATCTGGTGAAACTCCCGCTTACCCTGATTTCGTGGGCCGGTCCAGCAACCTGCTCGAGAGCACGCAGAATGCTGTTCATCCGATAGCAAACGCCTTCCATCGCCGCTCTGGCGAGGTGGCCTTTGCCGTGGTTCAAATTCAGTCCAAACAACACGCCGCGGGCATCTGCATTCCAGTTCGGCGCCCGTTCACCGAGAAAGAACGGCAGCAGAATCAGCCCGTCAGAGCCGGCCGGAACCTTGCCGGCGGCCTGGGTGAGCAATTCGTAAGGGTCTATGCCGAGTTCGTCAGCTTGCAACCGTTCAGCCTCTCCGAAATTGTCGCGTAACCAGCGCAGAATGATGCCGCCGTTGTTGATGGCCCCGCCCAGCACCCAGGCGTCATCGGTCAGGTTATAGCACCACGTTCTCCCCTTTTCATCGGTTCGCGGGTGTTCCGACAAAATGCGGACGGCGCCGCTGGTTCCAATCGTGGCGCTCATCTGGCCCGGCCGCACCGCCCCTATGCCTACGTTTACCAACACCCCGTCGCCGGCGCCAATGACTACTGGAATTCCCGCCGGCAGACCCGTCCGTTGCGCCGCTGTGGCGCTCAGCGGACGGCTGTACGTAGTCGGCACGACTTCAGGCAGCGAATCCGCCGGGATTTTCAGATACTGCATTAGCTCTTTATCCCACTCCAACCTGTGAAGGTTGTACAGGCCCGAACCGCTGGCAATCGAACGGTCGATAACCCACTCCCCCGTCAGCCGCAGAAAAACATAGTCTTTGATCGAACCGAACCTTGGCGACTGGCGGGCAAGCTCGGACCGCTGCTCCAGCAGCCAAGCTATTTTGGTCATGGGATACATCGGGTGAAGCGGGCAACCGACACGACGGTAGGCGGAAAGATAATCCAAGCCGCCCGCTTTCATCGCTGTAACCAGCGCCTGGCTGCGGTTGTCGGCCCACGTCATCAACCTGGTTACGGGATGAAGTTTCCGATCGTAGGCCAGAAAACTATGGAAGACCGAGCTGAATGCCGCACCGTCGGGCTTTCGCCCAAGTTGGGCCAGACGCTGCGCGACCCTGCGCAGCACCTCCTCCATCGCCGCCACAATCTCGTCCGGCTCCTGTTCCGCCCACCCCGGCTGAGGCGTATGCAGTTGATACTCACCGGAAACCGCGCACAAACAGTTGCCGTCAGGTTCGTAGGCAACCGCCCTGATGCCCGTAGTTCCAATGTCAACGCCAATCCACACTGGCACCTGCATGCCGCGTCCTCTCTCGACCATCCGGATGAGACAAGAGTGCATTCTACAACTTGATCGAGCATGCTTCGCAATGTGACCGTCCACTCCAGAGTGACGAGCGCTCCGTCGCTGCGACGAAATATCGTCATCCAAGCATGGCTCAATTCATTTCGACTCCTCTGGCAACGCCCGTAACTTGCTATAACACAGGCCTTTACGCCGGAGCGTCAAGCTCGAAGGCTTGGGCACGGAACGTGCTTCATCACAGTCAGGAGCCAATGTGATGTTGCGTATTACACCGCTGGTAGCGAAGGAAAAAGCCATCCTCAGGCTGGAAGGAAAGCTCACGGGCCCTTGGGTGGACGAGCTCGCCAGGGTTTGGAGTCGAGTGTGGCCCCGCGCCGGATTGAAGCGGATGCGGGTGGATCTGCGGGCGGTGAGTTTTGTTGACGAACGCGGAAAGGATCTGCTGCGGAGGATGCGGCAAGAGGGGATTGAATTGGTTGCGACCGACCCATTTATCTCGGCACTGCTGGAAGAGGTTGAGCAGCGGCGTCGGCCGTCAACCGGCAGCGGCCAGCAGAAACCTGACAGCACTGGAATAGCCGGCGACGGTGCGGCAGGGAAATCGATTTGAGCTTGAGCCTGTCGTGCGCTATCGCCGTAATCAGTTGCACGGAGTGAATCGCAAGGAGGAAATAATGCCATACGTAATTCAGAAGGTTTGCAGCGGCAACGACAATGCATGCATGGAAGTGTGTCCCTATGATTGCATTTACGCCAACAAGGATGAGTTGTCGAGCAAGCCGGCGCTCTACATCGATCCGGAAGAATGCACCGATTGCGGCGCTTGTGCCCTCGCTTGCCCGGAATCAGCAATTGCGCCGGCCACGGCATATGGCCGCTATGCCGGCTTGGCGGTTGGGTCAAATGCCAACCCGCACGAGTCCCATCTCAGCCTCGAGCACTCCACCTTTGAACCGGGAACACTGGAAGTGATCGGGGAGGAATGGCTCACCACGTTCATCGCCTCCCAGCCATAGGGAGTTTCAAGGCGGTGGGGGCGGGCACGAATTGAGCGCGGATCAGCAGTCCCTGGTACGAACGTCCGACAGGTGCGGGAAGCATATCGCGGTGTCTGCGCCTGTCGCTCGGTGAGGTGCCCGGCACTTTGAGTGCGGGCTTGGCGTGGGCAGATCTGCATGCGCCTCGGCGATCGTTGCGGGCGACGAGACTTACGGCGTGTGCAGCCCGCCGGCCCGCCACCACGTGTGATGAAACTCACTGCCAGGCGGTCACGATCGGCTTAGACTGCCGTGTAAGCCCAAAGAGCAGCATGACGCTAGCAGCCAACGACGTTGAGCAACCAGCCGAGCAACAGCGATTGCCGGAGCACGAGCACCTGCGCGTGCTTCTGGAGGTCAACAATGCGCTTGTCTCTCACCGCGATCTTCACCAGCTTTTCCGGGCGATTTCCGAGGCGCTGGGCCGTCTGATTCAGCATGATTATTCCAGTCTGCTGCTTTTCGATGAAGCGCTCAGCCAGTTCCGTATCTATGCCCTGAACTTTCCCACCGGTGGCGGCCTGCTCCACGAGGAAGTCGTCTTTAGAATTGAAGGTTCGCCCGCCGGAGAGGCGTTTAACAATCGCAAGCCGTTGGTGTTGGACGAGCTTGATCAGCAGAAGTTTCCCAACGAATCGACGCTCTGGCTGCTCAAAGAGGGCATCAAATCGGCGTGCTGGTTGCCGCTGATTCGGGGCGAGCGTTGCTTCGGCGCGCTCTGCATCGGGAACCGGCAGCCCCGCGCTATTCCGCGCCAGCAATTCTCACTGCTTATGGACATTGCCAACCAAGTCGCGGTCGCGGTGGAAAATGCGCTGGCTTTTCAACAAATTCGGGAACTGCAGGACAAGCTTGCCAAAGAGAAGAGCTACCTGGAAGACGAGATCCGCGCCGAATACGATTACGAGGAAATGGTGGGGCGGAGCCCGGGGTGGCAGCAGGTGCTGAAGCAGATCGAGATTGTGGCGCCGACCGACGCGACCGTGCTGATTACAGGAGAGACCGGCACCGGCAAGGAACTGGTAGCGCGCGCGATTCACAACCGCAGCCCCCGTAGCGAGCGCACCCTGGTGAAGGTAAACTGCGCCGCGGTTCCCGCCGGTCTGCTGGAAAGCGAACTCTTCGGGCACGAAAAAGGCGCTTTCACCGGCGCCGTCGCGCAGCGGATCGGGCGCTTCGAACTGGCGCACCGGGGAACTATCCTGCTCGACGAGATTGGCGATACCCCCCTCGATGTGCAGCCTAAGCTGCTGCGGGTTTTGCAGGAACGGCAATTTGAGCGCCTCGGCAGTTCGCGCACCATGACGGTAGATGCGCGCGTGATCGCGTCAACAAACTACAACCTGAAGGAGCGGGTGCAGCAGCGAGAATTCCGCGATGACCTGTACTATCGCCTGAACGTATTTCCCATCACGGTACCCCCGCTCCGCGAACGGCGCTCCGACATTCCTTTGCTGGTGCGCTATCTGGTCCACAAGCATAGCCAGCGCCTGCGGAAGAGGATAGATGTCATTCCGGCCGCGGTCATGGATCGGCTGGTTTGCTGCGACTGGCCTGGAAACGTGCGCGAACTCGAGAATGCGATCGAGCGGGCGGTGATTCTCTCTCGCGATGGAACCCTGCCGTTTGGCGATCTCCAGCTGCCGGAATCGCATGTTCGCACCTTGCAAGACGCCGAAAAGGAAATCGTACTGCAGGCGCTCAGAGACTGCCGTGGTCTGGTCGGCGGCCCCAAGGGCGCTGCCGCAAAGCTCGGACTCAAACGTACTACCTTGAATTCCCGCATGCACAAGCTCGGCATCTCCCGCGACACTATCTGGCCTGCCGATCGGCGATAAACGGCTGGCATCATCGCTGCTTATCCAGGCTGCGTGTACAATCTCCCTATATGGAAACGGCGTTCCATGTAAGTCCGCTTCTCGCCCTTATCGTCGCGCTGTTGTTCGCATCGCTTGCTGTCAGCGGCAGGTTCAGCCTTAATGCCGCCAACGTTCTGCTCTTTGTAGCCTGGGGGGCTGCGGTGTTCTCTATTACGCAGGCTGGATTGAGAGATCGCCGTTTGAAGATTGCCGCCGAATGCGGCGTCGGAGTCTTAGTACTGCTGATCAGTTTTTGGGTAACTCAACGCCATCGCCGCAAGTCGTCTCACTCCGGTAAGAAGTAACTTCCAGCAAACTTACCCGAACGAAGCCTTGGCCCCCCAAAGTTCCAGGAACAGTTCTACCGTGGCGGCAGCACATTCCGGGTCGTTGATATGATAGTCTCCCGCCAGCAGCGTGACCTCCGGGGAAAGCTCTTTTTGCAAGGTGTCCAAAAACCCCATGTTCGCCTCTTCATCATAGAGAGACATGCCTTGGCGGTTCATCATACTGTAGCCCCGTTTCGGCACAACCACCGCCCGTGGTCCCTTGCCTTGATTCAAATGTTCGGCAATGTAGTGTGCGACGGCGCGCATCTCTTCTCTGGTAGTTCGAAAGTGCGTATGGGTAGGCGTGTGCCTGACATAGCACCGGTCGTGCAGATCCGCAGGAATCGAACCCCATAGGTGAAGGCGCATATCCGTGCAGCCGGGAGCGACAATTTGCGGAACACCCATCTCTCCGGCGGCAGTCATGCGACCTGGCATTGCAGGCATCAGACCGTCATACAAGAGGTCGATAAGCTCATGCGGCGAGTAATCGATGACACCAAGAACGACGCCCTCCCGAATCAATTCTTCCATAGCTTGGCCGCCGATCCCGTTGCAATGGAAAACAACAACCTCAAATCCGGACTCTTCCAGCAGCTTCTTGACCGCCATGGCTCCGGGAGTTGTTACACCCGCTTGGGTAAGCGCAATCAGGGGACGTCCCTCTTGCGGGGCTAACTTGACCTCGGCCATGGCCACCACGGCAGCCGCAGCCTGGGCAATGATCCTCCGGGTGATGAAATTGAGACCGGCGATGTCGGCGACCGAGTGGATCATAGTCACATCTTTGGTGCCTACATAAGTCCCAAATGTAGTCTTGCCCGCCGCAACGGTCAACACCATTACCTTCGGAATCCCCACCGGAAGGGCCCTCATCGCAGCCGCCGCAATCGCGGTCCCTTGCCCTCCGCCTATCGCGATCACCCCGTCCACACTGCCTTCAGCGTACTTCCAGCAAACAACGTGAACCAGGCCCTCAGTCATACGTTCCTGTATATGAGCCTTATCTCTGGTGGAAAGTATTTGTTCCAGGCTCTCACCAGCACTACATGCCACTTCTTCGCGGGACACATCAGCAGGAATAGCTGGTATGCCGGAAGATCCGGGATCAATCACAATCGGCGTGTGGCCCAGCCTGACAATCTCACCGCGGATAAAATCGGCCTCCGCGCCTTTCGTGTCCAGGGTAGCAATCACAACGATATTCATAAGCAATAATCTTGAGCCGGCTCATCCAAGCCGGCCACGCCGCTATCCTTTCTGCTGCGCCCGCATCAGCCGTTCCAGCGTGCTCTGGTAATGCTCTGTGACAATCTTTTCCGCCAAAACGGGGTTGCGATCACCAAGCGCGCGGAGAATTCTCTCGTGTTCCTGAACGATCTCATCAAGCCTGCCGCGCAGTTTGACACTGGCATATCGATAGCTCCTGCTGGCGTCATAGAGTGACTTCACCATCCCGATGAGACGCCGCGAATTGGTGGCGTTCCAGATCATGGAGTGAAACTCAAGGTTCAATTGCTCGAAATCGTCTTCATCATGCAGGTGGCTCAGCTCTCGAATCTTCCGATTCAACCCTTGCATCTTTTCCAGTTCGTTCTTACCGATGTTGACGCAAGCCAGTCTCGCGGCCAAGCCTTCGAGAACCGCGCGAATGCGAAAGACATCACATAGGTCTTCTTCGGAAGTCTCTCTTACTACCGCCCCTTTATGGGGGATCAGAGTCACCAGTCCGGTCGCCGCTTCTAACCGCTGGAGTGCTTCGCGAACCGGCATTCTGCTTACACTCAGCTCAGTGCTCAGAGCATTTGTAACCAACCTCTGGCCGGGCTGATATTGTCTCCTTAGTATTCGCTCTTTAATCGTCTCGTAGACGATTTCCTGCATGGTTCGATATCGGTGGCCAAGATCCGGCATAGGTTTCCTCTTCCCTTGCGAAATCCGCTCCTACTAGCCGGGAGGCGGCGCCGTCACGGCAAGGTACGTGGTTTCCTCCTCGCCGCGATTCACCACCATATGTGACTCTCCCGCCGGAATATAGAGAGCCTCGCCAGCGCGCACGGTGATCTCGTTCTTCGCCTCGTCAACCGCGGTGAGCTGACCCTTCATGATGTAAAACACATGCTCCGAATGTGGATGGACATGAAAAATACTCGCGCCGCCCCTCGCATATGTCCCTAGTTTCACATCACAGGATTTGGCCCCCACCGTTTTGCCGGCGATCTCCTGTGAAGTGACGCCCGTATGATCAGGTGTGATGGCAACCGGATTTGCTTCAGGATATATAAGCTTCATGCTTGCTTCCTTGTAGACGGGTTTGGCCCGGTTTAGTAAAGAGTACATTCGGCGCGCTGAAGAGGACGCGCGAGAGCAGGATCAGGATCGAGCGAGGCTAATCCATCCTGTTGACTGCTCTTACGCTGGCTACTCGCCTCTTGCTTCGGCGCGTTTCTCCAGCCTATTAGCGCTTCTTTAAGACTTCCGGCGATTCATCGTACTTCGCCGCTTCAGAGGCGCTGACAACATTGAGCGGAGTAAGAATCGTGCGCGGTACCTCTTTGCCATTCAGCGCCATCACGCACGCCGCCACAGACCAATAGCCCTGCTCATAGACGCTCTGCGACACCGTGAACGCCAGTTTACCTTCCTTCAGCGCTGCAACCGTCGGAGCCTGCACATCGAAGCTGCCTATCACAACCTTGCCTTGCCGTCCCGACGCGGCGATAGCCTCCGCAGCGCCCTCACCCATATTGCCGCCAACGCTCACGATTCCATTCAGGTCCGGCCAGCTCTGGAGCGTGTCCTCGGTAATTTGACGGCCTTCATCAAACTGCCAGTGGGCGGAAATGGATTTGTATCGAATCGCCGGATAGTGTTTGGCGATGTAGTCCTTGAGGCCTTTCACGCGATCATCGGACGTCTGCTGTCCAGGCACACCTTCCAGGATCAAGAGCTTACCCTTGCCATTCATCCTCTCGCCCACCGCTTTGGCGATCACCTGGCCCGCCTCGTAGCTGTCAACGCCAACGAAGGAAAGGTAGTCATCTCCGGCGCCCAGGGTGTTGTCATAGACTACCGGTATGCCTTTCTTAACTAAACTAGCTACGGGGCCCTGGACGGCAAGCGAGTTAGCGGGCGCCAGAACGACGCAGTCCACTCCCTTGGTCACCAAGTCCTCCAGAATCCTCTTCTGTTCTTCGACATTGTCGGCCTTCGACGGAGCATATTGCAGGACATTGACCCCCAATGCGGATCCCGCTCTAGAAGCGGCAATCAGGTGCGACTCCCACACCGGGATAGCCTGGGATTTAACCACGATCGCGATGTTATATTTCCGTGCGGCTTTCACGTTTGGATTGAAATTCTTTACTGTCTTGCCCGGGGTACCTTTCATAGTTACTTTGGTTGGTTTTATATTCGAATCCGCTGCCCGCGCAGAAAGGACAAAACCAAACATGACTATCGGCAGGATCGTTAAGATCTGGAAAACTTTCTTTGTCATTGTTCTCTTCCCTCTTGAGTGTTATTCAAGGCTTCTTCCTTGAGACACTGAATTTTACTTTCGTTATGCCCAACACACAGTTCGCCTATGCACCAATATTCAATTCCTTATGCCGCAGTCCCTGGTCGGCAAGGACGGCGGCAATCACCAGCAGGCCCACGACGAGCGATCTCCAGATGGCGGGAACAGCCAGGATATTCATGCCGTTATGGATCGCCGCCATAATCAATGCTGCTACCAGGGTGCCCAAAAGGTTCCCACGGCCGCCGGCCAGACTGGTCCCTCCCATAACCACGACGGCCAGTACAGGTAATAAGTAGCTATCCCCTATCCGCGCCTCCGAGCCGTTGGTATACGCTATCAGGACCAAGCCAGCCAGGGCGGCGAGGAAACCGCTGATGACATAGGCGGTGATAATAACTCCGTTGACCTTGATGCCAGACATCCTGGCCATCTCGCTGTTTGCCCCGGTGGCGAAGAAACGCCTGCCCAAAGTCGTGTGATAAAGCAGGATATAACTGGCGATGAAGATAGCTACCATCACTACGATCGGCATCGGAATGCCAAAGAGATGGCCATTCCCCATGAAGCGGAACGCCGCCGGGAAGCCATAAATGACATTGCCTCGAAGAATCAAATAAGCAAAACCGAACAGCACCCATAGCATGCCGTAGGTCGCAATAAATGGCGGCAGCCCCACATAGGTAATCAACAGACCATTCATGAATCCTAAAAATGCGCCCGTCAGTAAAGCGGCAAAGATTGCGGCAGGGACGCTGAATCCGTAGTTCTTGAGCATGATCGCCGCCACGACACTGGTGAGTGACAGGACCGAGCCGACCGATAGATCAACATCTTTCGCCGTCAGGGTAATGGTTTGACCGACCGCAATGATGATTAGAATACTCGCGTTTCTTACGATGTTCAGAAGGTTATTCGAGTTCAAAAAGACGAAGCCATACTCCTCCGAACGGGTGAGGATAGCCATAACGGCGCAGACGGAAATCAACACGACGAATCTTATCGCGGCAAATCTCTTTGCCGTAAGCGTCGCTAAATTCATCGGACTCCTTCTCTCCAGCGAGAGTGGACGATCTCAAACACGATCGCCAGAATAACGATGGTTCCCATCAGCGCGGGCTGCCATAAGGAGGGGACTCCTGTAACGTTCAATCCATTGCGAGCTACGCCGATCACCAGCGCCCCAAGAACCGTCCCCGCGATGCCGCCTTTTCCTTTGGCAAAACTGGTGCCGCCCAGAATCGCGGCGGCGATAGCATCAAACTCCCAGCCGATACCCACGATGGAGTCGGCAGCTTCGAGGCGAGCCGCCAGGGTGATGCCGCTGATCGCCGAAAGAATACCGGCAGTGACATAGACCATCCACTTCCAAAATATAATGTTGACGCCTGAAAGGCGCGCCCCCTGTTCATTGCCGCCGATCGCGATAATATAACGGCCAAATGGCGTATGGTAGAGCACAACCCATATCACGACGAACACGGCGACAGCGATGAAGGTGGGCACCGACAGATACTGCAGCAGCGGCGAGTGGAGAGACTTATCGAGGGTCTCGCCGAAAAATGAAAATACCGGATTGTTGACGTAGATGGCAGTGCTTTCGGCAAGAACAAGCGACAATGAGCCGCCTACTCCCATCATTCCCAGGCTGGCAATAAAAGGCGGCAATTTCCCAATCGCGATCAGGCCTCCGGTGATTCCGCCCATTAGCGCCCCAGTCAGCAGTCCCACCAAGACACCTGCCACCATGGCTGTTTCGTTCGATGAGCCCGAGTCCATAAGGCTTTTCATGACGCGCGCGCAAGTCACGCCGGAAAGCGTCAGGACAGCTCCCGCCGAGAGGTCGATTCCCTCACTCAGAAGCACCAGCGTCGCGCCTATCGCCAAGATCAACAATATCGAGTTCTGTTGAATGATGTTGACGATATTCTCCAGCGTCAGGTACTTGGCGGAGATGACTCTGAAGGTAGTCATCATCAAAAGAATGACCCATGCGGCAGACGGAATTTTTATGCGCAATGAAGGCATTGCCGATTCCCTACGACATTAGTTTGCTGGTGTTTCACATTCCAGCCTGTTGCTTGCTCTGCTTAGCCTCGTCCACTCCCATCGCATACTGAATAATTCCTTCCTGAGTTACCTCAGCGTGCGGTATGTCAGCAACAATCCTACCCTCGCGCATGACATAAATGCGATCACTCATGCCGATAACTTCGGGAAGTTCGGACGAAATCATCAGGATGGCCGCGCCTTCTTTTACCAGGTCATCCATGAAGGCATAGATCTCCGCCTTCGCTCCTACATCGATACCGCGAGTAGGTTCGTCAAAAATGAATATCTTCGCTTTCGTGCACAGCCATTTGGCTACCACGGCCTTCTGCTGATTACCGCCTGAAAGAAACTGCACGAGCCTGGAAGGGGAAGGCGTGGCGATGCGCAGCTTCTTTATATATTGCATAACTACTTCTGTTTCCCTCTTCTTGCTCACGAACATTCTGGGAAACAAGCGCTGCAGGCTCGATACGACCATGTTCTCCGCGACCGACAGAATCAATGCCAGCCCTTGATTCTTTCGATCTTCAGGTATCAGGCTGACGCCCTGGGAAACCATATCGGAAACTGAAGAGCCACTAACCTCTTTTCCGAAGAGGTAGATCTTCCCGCTCTCATACTTATCCACACCGAAGATGGCGCGCGCGAGGTCGGTGCGGCCTGAACCGACCAGACCGGCCAGGCCCACGATCTCCCCGCTCCTGAGAGTTACACTGACCTCCCGCAGCCGCTTGCCTTTGGAAAGACCTTCTACCCGCAGGCATTCGGCGCCAGGGGATTGATAGTTGCGTTGAAATACCTCGTCCACCGAGCGGCCCACCATCATGCCGATCAACTCATCGACGGTTAGTTCCTTGACCGCCTTGGTCGCAATGAACTTGCCGTCACGGAGCACGGTGATCCGATCGCCCACTCGATCTAACTCCTTCAGCCGGTGGGTGATGTAAACGATCCCAATCCCCTTCTGGTTGAGCCGGTGTATGGTTGCAAATAGCTGCTCCGTCTCACGCTCGGAGAGTGCGGACGTAGGTTCGTCCATGATGAGAGCTTTGGATTGGATGGAAAGAGCCTTTGCAATCTCCACCATCTGCTGCTCAGCCGTTGTTAGATTGACGATCAGGGCGCGGGTTTCGATATTCATGTTCAAGCTGGCCAGCAAGGCTGCCGCATCAGCATGCATTTTCTTGTGATTCAGCAGCCCGGCCCGCGTCTCAAAGCGCCCCAGAAAAATGTTTTGCGCCACGTCCATGTAAGGAATGAGGTTGAATTCCTGATAGATGATATTCACTCCCATCCGCCTGGCGACGCGAGGATCGAAGACTCGGACCTTTTGACCATCGATAAAGACCTCTCCCTCATCAGGCGCGTAAGCGCCGGAAAGAATCTTCATCAAAGTCGATTTCCCCGCGCCGTTCTCACCCAGCAGGATATGGGTCTCACCGGCTCTCAGTTCGAAATCGATTTTATCCAGCGCGCGTACTCCGGGAAACACCTTGCTGACACCCCGCGCTTCGAGTATGGTCTGGCTACCCACTCTCTTCTCCCTGAAGTCCTATGCAGACGTCCTGATGCTAGTCCTGATTGGGCCGGATGATTACCTTGATAGCGCCTCCCTTGCGCTTGATAAAGGTGTCAAAGCCCTCCGCGATCTCGTCGAGAGGAAAGCGATGGGTGATCAACGGCTTTGCCTGGAGCTGTCCCATGCCGAGCAGTGCCAGACTACGGGCACAGTCTCCCATGCCTTCGCCGCGCACCCCGGCGGCGCGCATGTCGCTCAAGACGAACTTTCTCATGTCGATCGTGGAAGGCTGGTGCGGGTCGCCGATCAAGGAAAGCCGGCCTCCGCGCATTGCCATATCGATTGCTTGCTGCACCGCCGTGCTGCCGCCTGAACATTCCACCACCAAGTCCGCGCCAACGCCGCCGGTCTCCGTCATCACCGCCTTGACCGCGTCTTCCTGGCATATATTAACAATGACATCGGCGCCGACTTGCCGGCCAACCTTAAGCCGGTTATCGCGCGTCCCGGTGAGAATAACCTTCTTAGCGCCCAGAGCCTTTACCAACTGCACCGCCATCAAGCCTATCGGACCGGGGCCCAGAACAGCCACGGTCTCACCGCCCAGCAAGCCACCCACATTATCAAGCGCGAAATGAACGCAGGCAGCGGTCGTGACCAGCGCGGCTTCTTCGTACGAAATGTTGTCAGGAACCTGGTAAAGGGTGCTGACGTGGTTGACCACGTAGCAGGCGTACCCGCCATTCGTCGTGAAGCCATAGTGACGATGGCCGGTTTCGGCCTTCCCATAATTCATGCAGATGGTGTAGCGGCCTTTCTTGCAGTTCTTGCAATAGCCACAGCCCTTGTGGGTTTCAATGGCGACGCGGTCGCCAACCTTGAAATCGAGCACGTTGGGACCGGTGGCGACGATCTGACCGCTGTATTCATGACCTGGGATAAACGTGCCGTAGGGCGGAAGCGCCTGCCAACCCTTGTTAACGACCGTGGGGTCCGATCCGCAGATGGCGCAGGCCATGACCTTGATCAAAACTTCAAAAGGACCCGGCTCGGGGACCGGCCAGTCCTGAACCCTCAAGTCCCCTTTGCCGTGCAATACGGCCGCTCTCATGGTTTTGGGGATCGACGTATTGTTCATGAATGTCTCCTTCTAGTGCGTTCGAGATTCAGGAAGAGCCGCCGCATGATCGGTCATCTCATGCATCCGCATCCAGGTAATTGGATATTGGATGTAATATTCACCACGGGTTCGGGTTTGTCAATTTTTTTGTTACCCAACCGTGAGCGTGGGTAAATTTGCAGGAAATGCCGAAGCGGGAGATCCCGCCCAGTAAGAGGCGAACCTTGGTGGAAGATATTGTAAGCAGCCGATCGAAAGCATCAGTGTCACGCAGCATTGCCCCTCGCCACAGATTCCCCACCGTCAAAAAACAATACTAGCCGCAGCGGCGAGCACCTGGCGATTCTCAGAAACTTACTGGAGCGGGCCATAGGGCAATTCTGCCCACCCGATTCATCGTGCTTCCAGAAACAAGGAATGGTAAGATGGAACGCTCCAACCTAGTAAGAGGTAAAGATCAAATGAAAATCACACCTTGCATCGCAGTGGCTACGGCACTCTTTTGTGTTTCTGCACTTGGTTTTGCCAAGGACGAAAAGACCTACCAGCACGCCTCTGAGTATCAGGTGGCTATCTTGGACCAGAACCTCCGTGTTGCAACCGGGAGCGATGTAACCCTCGCCAAGACCGCAACGGCTGCGAAACTCGGCCCCGGTGGCCAGAACATCCACCTGCTGCATACCGATGCCGGAGATTACCGCGTAGAGGCTCCCATCAACAAGGGGTTGACCTTTCTGTCGGCAATGGGCTCGAACGCCAACAACCCTGCGAAGACCTTCCACAACCGGTGGTTTCTAGATAACGTCCAACCCGGCACCAAGGTTTTGTTCGCAGCGGAGTGTGCGAAGCCGAACAAAAAACATCTCAACGAAGCGGTTCGCTGTAGGTTCTATTTTCCTGATCCGGATAAATCCGATCACGAATATGCAACGCTCGGAGACTTTACGCCGTTTGCGGCTGGCGATGGAAGCAATATGCAGAAGGCCGCCGACACTCTTTGCGGTACTGGCAAGTTGAGACCGGACGTGGAAGCTCAACTCTGCGGCGGAACACCTGCTCCGATACCAGCACCAGCTACTCCCGATCTGGCTCCAGCACCAGTTCCTCAACAGCAGTAGATTCTAACTTAGGATGCGCTAACGAGCGCCCGTACGATCCGCACAGGGAGTATCAGGCAAGTGCCGACGAGAGAAATAAGTTTGCCAACGGTACGACTTCGTAAGATCGGTACGTAAAATTTTTGTCAATTTCGAAATCAAACAGGGAGAGTTAGACAACTTCGGCTGTTCACACTTCATCCAGTAGCTCGGAGGTAAGCTACACCAAATGAAGCCAATTCGTGTTCTTGCGCTTGGGACCATTCTGGTCTTCGGCTTTGTCATGGGTGCACAGGCACAAACCGAAAACACGAGTGATTCAGACCAGCCCACCACCCAGTCCGAAGAGAAGGTCGCTCCGTCAACGGATCAGCAGACTGCTCCGCAGTCTGAGCCGACGACTCCAGCCCCTGATTCCAACTCGGACTCTGAGTAGTGCAAGACGCTTTCTGTCCCGGAGTTCTCGACCGCCCGCTCATGGCTGCTCGCCCCCGCTCTCGGTTAAAGTGAGCAGCCCTCGTGATCGGGTAGCTCCGTAGCCGTGTTTGCGGATCTCATTGAAGTATGCGTACCCGTGTTGAGCGACGAACGGTTGATCGCAGATAAACCTCATACGGCGGTTCGAACTGAGCAACCGGGTGAATCTGGTCACAACGCAACGAATTGGGGCGCGCCCGAGAGAAATCGGCTTCGGGGCCTGTCAGCGCACAAGCTCGAGATAAACTGACAGCCCCTGTGGCCCAATCGGAGTGCAGGTATCGAGTTTCGTGCCGTCTTCAAACTGCAACAGCAATATGGCTGCTTTCTGTTGATCCTCAAGCAAGGCACGCGCCTCCGGAGTCAGCCGGCTGGTAAATGCCGGTGACATCGCCGGCATCGTATTGGGCTTCGCGGAAACTACGGTGGCCTGCTTCCCCGCATGGGCAAGATCAGCTTTATTGGTTCCGGGCTGGCATAGCGGAATATTGCCTACTTTGACTTTCTTTCCTACTAGTTTCATGGGGTCTTTTATGGCAGGCGGATTCTTTCCAAAGCTGCTTACCGCCAGCAGCAACAACAGTAGCGCGGCACACAGTTGCTTCGTCAAATTCCGCCTCGTGGCGCCCTGAAAACTCGCGGTTGACTAGATTACCGACATGATCATACCGCAATCCTCAGTTCGGAGTTGATCAAGGGCGTAAAACCGCGATTCCTCTCTCGTCGGAACAGCAGGTCTCAAAATTGGGTTTTGCGGTTGCGGTCGAGGCTGACGATTTCGCCGTCCAGAACCGCCGACCGGGCACGGAGTTCAGCAAGAAAACTCATCGCCGCGAGATGTGCTCACGCGCCCTGGTACTGCCAAGGAGCAGCGGAATGCTCGCTCCGATTGAGTATGTGAACGAGTTCATCGCGGGCCAGACAAAGAATAGCTGGTTGATGCCAAGCGCATCATCGGGGCTGTGTTCTCCCTGCAATAAAGGAAAAACATCCGCTATCGTGCGATCCCAGCTACGAGTTATCCAAAAAAAATCTGCTACAACCAACGCCAGGAACAGCGCGCCTGACACCCATGTTAAGCACGCCACGGAACTGCGTGAACGCCAATTCACGATGAGCCCGAGCAACAGTCCAGCCCACCAGATAAATGGGCTATACCACATTAAGAGATTGGAGCTGCTGGAAGCCGGGTCAAAGCCAGTCGCCCGCACGAGTAGCACTCCCGCGAAGTCAGCGCATAATCCGCAGCCGAGCAGGGCGGCCATGCTGTGCAGAAGGAAGCCACCAGCGGACGTCAACAGCGGCTCACGCATTTTGTCCTCCCGCGGCTAGGTCATATAGTATCCACCGTCCGCGTTAATCGTCTGCCCGTTGACGTAATTATTCGTGGCAAGCATCACCGCGATAGTCCCTACCTCATCGACAGAACCAAAACGTCCCATGGGAATGCGGTCAGGGCTTGCATTAGGATTACTTGTCACCATCTCGGTTCTGATCAATGCCGGTGCGATAGCATTGGCCGTAATGCCTTCCTTGGCGAATGCGGCCGCACACGAGTGTGTCAGCCCTAAAATTCCGGCTTTCGAAGCCGCATAGTGCGCCCCTATAATGCCGCCCGTCCGTGCCGCGACCGAGGACAGGTTGATGATGCGCCCCCACTTCCGTTTTCGCATCCCGCCAACCACTGCCTGGGTCACCAGAAACACCGACTTCAGATTGACGGCGAGCACTTCGTCCCACTCCGCTTCGGCAATCTCCTCCAACTTGCGCGGATGGGCGATTCCTGCGTTGTTGACGAGGATGTCCACTGGGCCAAGTCGTGTTTCAACGTCTGTCACCATGCGCTTGACCTCGGCGGCAACCGACACGTCCGCCTGCACCGCCAGTGCCTTTCGCCCGAGGGCGGTGATTTCGCCGCAGACCGTATTGGCGGCATCGGCTCTCTGGCGATAGTTCACGGCCACATCTGCACCGGCCCGAGCCAGGGCGACGGCGATCCCTGCCCCGATCCCGCGGCTCCCGCCAGTTACAAGGGCAACTCGATTCTTCAGATCTTCCATGGGAAACATCATACGACTGAGTGGGGACAGAGACGAATTCCCCGTGCCCAATCAGCCTTCGGTTAGCATCGATTACGTACACGTACGCACGAGTTCACCGACATCGCTCAGCGAGTCTAACTTCCAGACCATTTCAACGAGGCGGCGTGCATTTGCTTCTCCGATTGTGCTGGCGGCATTGCCGAGGAATTTGTCTCTGATGGCATCGTCTGACATTGGGTTGCTGACCGTACCTGTGGCATGCTCGATTTGCGCTTCACGGATGACGCCAGACCTGCTCTGAACCTCTGCTGTCGCCTGATCGAGCCGGAAGTTCGGCATGGGTTTGATCACAACCAGTCTGCGAAACGCCTGAACCGCCGGGTCGGCGGAGCGCTCATTGGAGAACTGTGCCACGCCGGCAGCCTGGTCAATATAAGCGACTGCGGCGGCATGGTTGGCGCTGAATTTAGACATTAACCCTGACCCGGGCGTATCGATTCCGGTGATGCGAATGACATCAGGATGAACCAGAACTTGGAGTCGAGCGACATCGGAAGCCGCAATTTGGACTGTGCGAGACGCCTTTATCGTCGCATCAATCAATGGATGCAAGACCACTCCACAGGCGTACGGCTTGTAGCCGTTTCCGGTGATCATCCATTTCCGTCCCAGAGCTTCAGTGATCGCGGCATTGTTTTGCGTCGAACTATAAACCTTGGTGAAGCCCAAACTGCCCTCAAGTATTTCGGGAGAACTATTGAAGCCCTTGGACGCCAACATTGCCGCCAGTACGCCGTGGTACGCAGACTTTCCAGCATGGAAAGACTTGCAATCGCTTCCCCGGTTCTGCTGCATTCCCGCTGCCTGGGTGCACCCAATTCCCAACGCAAACGTGGTCTGCTGGGCATTGAGCCCAACCAGTTTCGCCGCCCCACCGGTTGCCGCAACCGTTCCCAACGTCCCCGTCAAATGCCAGCCGCCGTAATGATGGCGAGGTGCGGCCTGTCCGACCCGGATACCCGATTCAAAGGCAGCAGCCAGCGCCACGATCAAATCGCGCCCGGACTTTTTCTGAGTCTCACCAATGGCAAATAGCGCGGGTAACGTTGCCGTGCTGGTGTGGAGAATAACGCCCCCGAGATGGGTATCATCAAAATCCAGTATGTGTCCCATCTGACCATTGACGACGGCTGTGTCAAGTAGACTGAGCTTGCGGCCACCGTAACCCAAAACGGTCGCAGTCCGGGCAGAGCCCATTTCCTCGAAGGTCGCCAGCAGCGTCTGCACAGTCGGATAATGGCTGCCCGCTGCCGCACAACCCATCCAATCAAGCACGGCTCGCTTCGCCTCATGTACCGCTTCCGGCGGAAGGTCTTCGTATCGCAGGTTGGCGATAAATTGAGCAAACGCAGTCGTTATCCCTAACCCCAACACCGCAGCGCCGTAGTTTTTACCCGTTTCCGGACTGGTAGAAAGTGCGGGATTGTCGGTTTTTGTTGACGCATTCAAATTACAAGCTCCGATCCCCGCCAACGCCAAGCCCATCCACTCACGCCGATTTAGGGGCATCTGCTTCAACCTCCGATAAAGTAAAGTCTTGCGACCTGAATGACTGGCATTCTATCGCTCATCACTGAATTTGCAACGACCTGGTATCTGAATGGGACTCAAGGGACGCAAACGGATTCTTATCAAGCACATGCATCGTTGCTGCGGATTTTTGCGTAAGTCAGATGTTTTCTTGACACGAACTCCGGCATGTGAGATTTTATTCGCCTACCGTATACGAAAATAAACATGAAGCTCAAAGCCCTCGAATTTCGAAAGATGGGAGAACTAGTGTACCGGGAGCTGCAGGGACGCCATTCTTCACGGAAAATTAGAACCGGGAGCACGGCTCAATCAAGATGAGTTAGCCAGACAATTGGGCGTGAGCCGCGCCCCGATTCGGGATGCGCTGACCCGGGTGGAGACTGAAGGCCTGGTGGAGACCGCCTCCCGAAAAGGCATGCGCGTTGTCTCCATGACGCTCGAAGAAGCTGAGGAACATCTTCGAGCTTCGCGCCGTCCTGGACAGCTATAGTCACCGTCTGGCCTGCGAAAGAATCAGCGCCGAAGAGCTCGCTCGCCTGCAGGCTATTGTTGATCGCACCGAGAAGCTCACACCTGACGGCGACATCGACGAACTGGTCTGTGCGCATTCTGAGTTTCACTACGTGATTTACGCGTCCTGCGGCAATTCCGAATTGGAAACGGTCGCCCACCGGCTGTGGAACCGCTCGTATCGCTATCGGGTGATGGCGCTGAGCCAAAAAGACATCGCCCAATTTACGCTCGAGGAGCACAAAGAAATTTTGGCGGCGCTACGGACGCGAGATGCTGAACGGGTAGAGGAGTTGTTGGTGAAGCACAACCGTTTCAGCATTTCTCGCCTTCTGCCAACCCTGCACGCCGGCGCCGTTCCCGGCGAGAAGGTGGCGGCGCGTTCTGAGATTGCTGTCAAAGGCGGCGGCGTCCACGGGCGATCCGATGTGCGGTCCGAGGCGTTGCCGCGCTCGCGGAAAACCGTGAAACCGGCGCGACGACCGAAAGTAGTAGGCACGCGATGACGAAGAAATCAAAAGGAGGCAGGCGATGTTGAAAAGGTTTTCGCAGGTAGCAGTCCTTGTCCTGTGCTTGCTTGGCATCATGCAGACGGCTGAGGCCCAGGTGAAATTGCGCTATGCCCACACCATCTCGCCGACCGATGCGCAGAGTTTGGCCGTGGAGCGGTTTGCCAAGAGCGTCGCTGAGCGGACCAACAACGCGGTCCAGATTCAGGTATTTCCCGCGGGCCAGCTCGGCAATGACATGCAGATCCTGGACGGAGTGAGGCTGGGGACGGTCAACATTGCCATGACGGGCAATCCGTTTTACACCACCATCGCGCCCGAACTAAACCTCTTCGATCTGCCGTACCTCTTCCGCAACTTCGACCATGCCTACAAGGTCCTTGACGGCCCGATTGGCGTCGAGGTCCGGAGTGCCCTTGAGAAGCATGGTATGAAGCCTCTCGGCATCCTGGAGATCGGATTCCGAAATATTTCAAACAACAAACGGCCGATTAAAGTCCCCGCGGATTTGAAGGGATTGCGGATACGCACCACGCCCAATCCGGCACACATCCAGGCCTTCCGCATCCTGGGCGCGAACCCCGTGCCCATGCCCATCACCGAGGTGTACCTTGCGCTGAGTACGGGTACGGTGGATGGGCAGGAGAACCTCATCGCCCACACCCATGATATGAAGTTCTATGAAGTCCAGAAATACTTCTCGCTCATGTATCACGCTTATACTGCGGCCGACGTAGTGATGAACCTCAAGAAGTACCAGGATCTCAAGCCGGAGTACCAGAAAATCCTTCACGACTGCTTGCAGGAAGCCGCGAACTGGGAGCGCAAGTACAACCGCGAACAGGATAAAACGGTTCGTATCGTCTAGTTCAACGGCGAAGGGCACTCGAATCGTGCGGTTCAGCCGCTTTACCAACTGCGTTTCATTTCCAAATTGTCTTGCCAAATAGCTTGGCTGGCGACAAACCAATCACACCCTTCTCCGCAAGATATCTCGCGTTGGCGGTCGGTGCTTTCCGCAAAAACTCCTGCAAAAGTACCACGTCATCTCTCTGCCGAGGTGAGCACAGTTTTAATGGAATCACGGTCCTGATAAAGTCCACGGGGACATTGTGAAACGATCCAACGGTGGCACGGATTCGCTTAACAGCGCGTGAGAGGCGCGGCTTGTTTGGGTTCTGACGGTAAAAGAAATGGACATCGAAATCGTTGACACCACGTCCACGCCCGAGGTACTGAAGCGCGGCTCCCTGACACAAGGCTACAGCTAGCAAACGGTTACGATAAGGCCGGTTGAGGTGAGGATTGTGGCTGAAGAATCTCTTTTCTTCCAACTCGGCCAATATCGCTAGTGATTTAAGCGTGATTGGAGGGTAGTCGGTTGTTCACCATAAAGCTGAATGGCGTGCGGATCGGCGGCATAGGTATCCAGCGTGCGCTGAACTTTCTCGATCTGAATGTCGGTCTTTTTTATCCAATCCGCAACGCTATCCCGCAAATATCCGGTACGCGCAAAATGTTCCGGAGACGCCTGCGTCTTTATGTCAAAAACATCTTGGAGCTGAGCCAGTGTCTCGATTGCATTGCCTTCGATCCAAAAGTAATTGTCTGCTTCAAGGAACTCTGCATCTGAGAGTTCATTTTTCTCAGCGGCTTTTTGAACGAGTGGATGCGCCTCGTGATAGATCGCGACACAAAGTTTACGCGCATTTGTGAGAGAACTGCGATACGCTTGCAGGTCAGGGCGTGCAGCGGTTCGATCAAACTTAGCGAGTGTATCGCTCATCCTTTGCGGGCTTCCTTTAACACTTGCCCTCCATCGCGCCCGCTCTTCAAAATGCTGCTGCCCGCCAACAGAAACCTTTGGACTGAAAGAGTCTATAAAGATAGCGAACATCACGGCCAACCCGATGAGACCAAGTACAGCGGAGACGATGAGAACATTTTTCGAACGCCCTTCTGCACGAGGAGGCTTCACTTCGCGGGCTGGTGGCACGGTGGCGGGTGCTGTTGCCGCTCCCGCTGCGGCGACGGTTGAATCGGTGGTTCCTGAGACTTTTTTGCCGCATGCATTACAGAAGTTCGCACCAGCTTCTATCTGCTGCCCGCAATCTATGCAGAAAGCCATAAACAGGAATTCTCTTTCGATTCAATCCTGAATCGCCCAAATTGTACTGCTGGCAACCGGTTTTGCAAGCCCAAACCTGGCATTTTGAACAAAGGCGCTCAGGGCTTACATTCAGATTACTCGTCACCATCTCGGCTCTGATCAACGCGGGCGCGATCGCGTTGGGCGTAATGTTATCTGTTGCGGCACCATCTTCCGAACTCGATTAAGTACACGTACGCACGAGTTCACCAACATCGCTCAGGGACTCCAGCCTCCAGACCATTCCTGCGAGGCGGCGGTCGTGGATTTGACCCACGTGACGGCCAACGCAGCCGTTACCGCGGCAGACCTCGAGCGGCAAGCGCAGCACGTGCGCACGGGGGATATCGTACTCCTCCGCACCGATTGGCCGCGTCGGGTGAGTGTTGAGCTCGAGCAGTTCTGGCGCGACGCGCCCTACACGGACCAGAGTGCTTGCGAGTGGCTCATCTCCCGCCGGATCAAGGCCGTTGGGTACGATTACCCGCCGGATTTTTGCGTCCGAACGATGACCTTCGAGCCGGAGAAGCGCTTAACCCGCGAGGACAATACGACGCATCAGGCTTTTTTCCCCGTCGGAATCACGGTCATCGAGTACTTGACGAACCTGGATCGCATCGGCGCCCAGCGCTGTCGGTTTTTGGCACTGCCGCTCCCCATTGAAGGAGCAGACGGTTCGCCGGTTCGCGCCGTGGCCATCGTTGAATGATCGTGGCATCGTGCGGCAAAAACAATGCCCGCCGCGACTGGTGGGCATATTCTTGGATTATCAGAACTTACTGGAGCCGACGATCGGACTTGAACCGATGACCTGTCGATTACGAATCGCCGGGCGTTGACTCTAAGATATTGACAAATAAAGAACTTAGCATAAGCGGCTCGAGCGGAAGGCGACAGCGTAAGTCCTTTGATGGCAATACGAGACATTGGCTGGTCCCACAAAATCCCCACAATATTTTTCACAGTAAGTGAGGGGCGCGGCACTTTGTCAGAATTTGAGAACTTGGTCCCGGCGATGTCGGCAATTTGGTGAAGTGCAGCACAAGACGTCCCGATCTTCGCAAAGCCCAATTTGCGTCCAAGTGGCCAACCGCCGCGTCCGCTCTGCAGCGGGAGGCAGTACGGCACCTCTTCCAACTGGTGTTTGGGACCGACGAATCGCTGAACCCTGGCCGACTTGA
>CAWFEA010000005.1:0-61306 GCA_963814745.1 uncultured Acidobacteriota bacterium | reverse complement strand
AGGCGCGAGAAGCCTGTTGTGCTACAAACATGTTGTCTATTGAGTATTGAATAATATACTGACATTTCTGAAAGATTGTGCTATCCTGCCGTGCATGGGCAATCCAGCGGGAGTTCGCAGAGATTTTGACGCACTGGAGCAGCGGCGGATGGAAGCGGCGCGGCTGCTGAAGCAGGGATATAGCCAGTCCGAGGTGGCGCGGCGTGTAAAGGTACATCGGCAATCGGTGGGTCAGTGGGCTCGACAACTCCAGGAAGGTGGACGGCGGGCGCTTAAAAAGGCAGGACGAGCGGGTCGCAAACCGCGCCTACGTCCCGAAGACCTGCGGCGAATCGAGCGTGGTCTGAAGCGTGGCCCACAAGCACTCGGATATGAAACCAGCCTATGGACGTCGGCGCGAGTGACCCACCTGATCGAACGCGAATGCGGGGTGAAGTACCACCCCTCGCAGGCATGGCGTATTCTGCGGCAACTGGGTTGGAGTTGCCAGCGACCGACGGGACGCGCCTTGGAACGGGACGAAGCCAAGATTCAGCAGTGGAAGCGGGATCGCTGGCCGGAGTTAAAAAAAAGGCCAAAAATGAGGGCCGCACCGTCGTCTTCATCGACGAAAGCGGATTGAGCGAGCGCCCGCACCGCTGCCGTACGTGGGCTCCACGGGGCCAGACGCCCGTCCTGCAGTACCACTTCAATTGGAAGACCTTGTCAGCCATGGCAGGGGTAACGTGGTGGAACTTCTACTTCCGACTGTTTCCGGGCAGCATCCGCAGTCCGCAGGTGGTCGAGTTTCTCTCTCATCTGCTGCGGCACGTTCCCGGCAAGTTGTTAATCATCTGGGATGGGTTGAAAAGCCATCGCGGTCGTCTGGTCTGGGACTTCGTGCGCGAGCAGCGAGGGCGGATCTGGTTGGAATTCCTGCCCGCCTATGCTCCGGAACTGAATCCGGTCGAGTATCTGTGGTCGCACTGGAAGCAGCACGAGCTACCGAATTTCTGCCCCAAGAGCTTCGGCGAACTGAGTCACTATGCCCGGAAGGCACTGCGGCGGATGCGCCGACGCCCTACTTTGGTTATGGCCTTCTGGGAGCAGGCAGAGCTATTCCCGTTGTAAGTATATTATGCAATGCTCAATAGACAGCGGTTGAAGCAACCAACGAGGCTTCCGCGTGATTGACGATAGCACAACACCGTGTTTGTTGTTCCCCGAGACGTTTACCAAGCCCGCCGTAATCCAATTCGATCAGCGACTGGGCAGTTCCGATGGCGGAGCCATGCTGCTGAAGGCGGCCGATCGCCGCTACCGATTGATCGACGGTCTGGCTGGATGTCTGCGCGACGCACGGCAAGCGGGCAAGGTCGATCATAGCGTGCGCGAGTTGCTGGCGCAGCGCGTGTTCTCGATTGCCTGCGGTTATCCGGACGCCAACGACTCGGCCCGTCTGGCCGCCGATCCCATTCACAAGATGTTGCTCGACCGCGACCCGATAGCAGGCCGCGATCTGGCTTCGCAGCCGACGCTGTCGCGCTTTGAGAACGCCGTTGGTCTGAAGGATCTCTATGGCATAAGTGAGGCGCTGGCCGCCAGCGTGATCCAGCGCCATGCCCAGCGGTTGCGCGGGCGCGTCCGTCGTGTCACCATCGATCTCGACCCGACCGACGATCCGACGCACGGCGCGCAGCAGTTAACGTTCTTCAATGGCCACTACGATTGTTGGTGCTACCTGCCGGTCATGGGCTTGGTCAGCTTCAATGAGGAAGCCGAGCAGTATCTGTGCGCCGCCGTGCTGCGTCCCGGCAACGCGACGGCAGCGGTAGGAGCGGTGGGGATTCTGCGCCGACTGACGCAGTTGATTCGCTACTTCTTCCCCGGCGTACAGCTTCGGGTTCGCCTCGATGGCGGCTTTGCGCATCCCCAGTTGCTGGCGTTTCTGGATGCCGAGCCCAACCTTGAGTATGTTGTGGCGATGGCCAACAATGCGGTGTTGAAGCGTAAGGCTAAGCCAGCTATGCGCCAAGCCCGCAAGCTCTCCCGGCGCAGCGGAGAAACCGAGCACGTCTATGGAGAAGCCAACTATGCGGCCCGAACTTGGCCCCGACAACGTCGCATGATCATCAAGGCCGAGGTGGTTCGGGCCGAGGGCAAAGAGCCGAAAGACAACCCGCGCTTCGTCATCACCAACCTGAAACAGAGTCCGCAGTTCCTTTACGAGAAGGTCTATTGCCAACGCGGCGAAATTGAGAATCGCATCAAAGAATTGCACGACCTCCAGATCGACCGCACCAGTGGTAGTGATTTCTGGGCCAACCAGTTCCGGGTGCTGCTGACCGCCGCCGCTTACGTGCTGCTGCAAGAGTTGCGGCTGCGGGCCACGGGTACCGCTTGCGCACAAGCTCAAGTCTGGATGCTCCGCGAGCGACTGCTAAAGCTGGGCGCCCGGGTGCTGGTCTCGGTGCGCCGCGTGTCGTGCACCTGCCCACGTCTTTTCCGTTTCTACCTACCTTCCGGCGAGTGGCACTGGCGCTCGGCGCCTCGCCGGGATAGCCCGCGCCGCTTTCTCCTCCGAAACATCTTTTCCAGGTTACGCAAACAGCAGGTAGGGAAACACTGTACCCGAAAAGCTCGCGGCTGCCCAGTTCAGACACACAAGTGATCCACACAGCCCGCCGCACTGGACGCTTCACGCTGCCATCCACGCCATCACCGCAACTTCGTCCCTCCGAAAACCACTTATGAAACCCTTCATGCATAAAGCGGGCTAGCACCCAAGCCCAAAGAGATGAGTGAAAAAAGAACCAGATTCCGGTGGTTGGTTGCGGCAATGTTTTTTCAGTCTATATGATCGCCGGCGCTGACAGGGCCAATATAGGTGTTGTCGTTCCCTTTATCAGGAATAGTTTCCATTTGACGAACACTGATATCGGCGCCATGACTAGTCTGTTTTATATCCCGTATGCTCTCATTCAAATTCCTTCCGGGTTCTTTTTCGGTAAGTACGGTGTGCGAAAGTTATTCACATTGTCCATTATTCTGACCTCGATCGCCACCTTTGTCATGGGTATAGCTCCTTCCGTTTTCCATATGAAAGCCGCGAGGGTTCTTCTAGGGTCATCGGAAGGGCCGCTCAATATCGGTATCGTCACGACGATCAACCGCTGGTTTCCACCCCAGGAAAAAGGGCTTGCCACAGGGATATTCATGTCGTCGATAAAATTTGCCCCCGCGCTTGTCCCGCCAATTTGTGCGGCCATTATTCTGCTATTTGGCTGGAGGGCGGTCTTTTACCTGTTTGCCGTCCCGGGCTTCATCATAGCGGTACTGTGGTTCTGGCTGGTAAAGGATGATCCTCAAGACAGTCCATACTGCTCGCAGGCGGAAGTAGACTATATATATTCGAAAAGAGATGAAACGAAAAGCCCCGAGAATACTGTGGGTAATGTGCCCCGAAAATCAATGAAGTGGCTGGACAGAATCATTCGCAGCAAACAGATTCAGCCGCTGGATACCAACCGCAAAGTAGTCCTGTCTTGGGATTTATGGGGATGTGCGTTCGGGTATTTCTTTATGGTTGGTATAACTTACGCAATTATGACTTGGGTGCCAACTTATTTGGTTACCGTCAAAAAGTTTTCGGTTATGAAGATGGGCTTTGTTGCCGCGGCCCCTGGGTAGGAGCTATGCTTGGAAATGTAATTGGCGGCTGGCTGTCGGACAAAGTCTTTGAGAAACGTCGTAAACCGGTGATGCTTTTGACGACCATTTCAACAGTATTTATGATGTACTGCTTGATTTATTCTCCGAATGCCCCCGTCATTTTAAACGTAGCGACATAAATAATTGCTCATGTTAAGCGATTGTGTTTTCATGAGGACATGAAAGCACTTCGCATTGCCGACTCCGCAACTGTGGTTCTCGGGCTGCAAGACGAGATTCGACGATCTGAAGAATCACGCTACGATCACCGTTTGCATGGCGTACTCTTAGTGGCTCAAGGCTTGACCTGCCCGGAAGTGGCTGGCTTGCTGGGCGATGCTCCCCGCTCGGTCGAATACTGGGTAGGGCGTTTCGAGGAGGAGGGGTTGGCGGGTTTGCAGGAAGGCGAACGCCCCGGTCGCCCGCGCCGTTTGAACCGAAAGCAGTTGGGGGAGGTAGATGCCGTTCTTCGTAGGATGCCGAGAGAGGTAGGCATGAGCGGCAATTTATGGGACGGCAAGACCCTAGCCGCATGGATCGAACGACAGCATGGAGCCCGCTTAGGGGTACGCCAGTGCCAGAGACTATTTCGACAATTGGGATTCCGTTTACGCAAGCCGCGTCCGCTGGTGGCGCAGGCGGACCCGGAACGACAGCAAGCACATAAAAAAAACTCCAAGCTCTGATGGCAGATCCGAACGTGGAGTTGTGGGCGAGCGACGAGGTGCATTTTCAGCAACATGGGTCACGCTGCCGGATGTGGATTCCGCCGGAGATCAAGGACCCGATATTGCTGCATCATCCCACCCGCCGTAGCGTAGGCTACTTTGGTGCCGTTCGGCTTCGCGATGGCAAGTTCTTCTTCCATCGCGAGACGGACAAGTTCAACGGGGGCACCTTCTTCGCATTCCTGCAAGCCCTCTATCGCGCTAGCACCACGGGACCGCGACGGGTCGTCGTGATCACCGACAATGCCCGATATCACCATGCCCGGCTACACCGAACCTGGCGGGAGGAACATGCAGACAGCTTCGTTCTGGACTATCTGCCGCCCTACAGCCCAGACCTGAATCCAATCGAACGGGTTTGGAAGCTTACTCGGCGGCAATGCATACACAACCGCTACTTTCCCGTGCTCAGCGAAGTCGTCAATTCCGTCGAGGCCCAATTCGCGCTATGGGTACGCGGCAACATAACCTTGCGGAGATTATGCGCAATTACTTAAGACGCTATGTTTAGCTGCGGTTCTTTTTGTTGCCGGTATACTCTTGAATCTGGGCTATTCTACTTTTCTGGTTTATCCGATGGGACTGGCTACGAAAGAAAAGTGTCCATTTGCCGCTTCCATTGTTAATACTACCGGGTCACTGGGCGGCGCTTTTGCCCCTTTCCTTGTCGGAGTAATATTGGACGTATTCAATTGGAATATGGTATTTACGTTTTTGTCAGTGAGTTCCTGGTTGACTTTTTTCATTCTTCTTACCGTAATCGAACCGATGCCGGCAAGTGAAAATGGCCAGCCCCTCAGAAAGTAGTCCAGCCGAGATGGAACGCTTTAGCCGACTCTGCTGCTTCCTCGGCGAGAGTGGCCAAACACGTGAACTACTCACCCCGCACAGGCGGGTGAAACCCGAAAACTGTGAGATTCGTCGATATCGGCGGGCAGATAAAGACGACCGAATAGAATATGCGGTACAGAACAAGCGGTCCTGAATGTATGGTCCGCCGCCTGAGCGCAAGGGGAGATTGTTCGGTGCGAAGTTACAGTCTGCGTAAATGTATCCGGCCTCTGGGTGGAGATTATCTCCGGGCCACAATGATGATCCGCGCGTGCCGGTCCTGATAAACCGCTCGGTTACCTAGAACCATTTCGGGACCCAGGTTTTCCGGTACGCCGTTTGACCGTTCGTTCGTCCTGTTCTCTCCTAGCAGACCCTGGTGAGCTTATTCGTCGTCGCCGTGGCGGTTGAAAAGTGGGCAGGGCACAGCGCTTTCCACTTTTCCACGGCCGTATTCAGGCCTGGGCGCAAACGGCCGCGTGTCGATAGGCTTCTCCTTTGAACAGTACGGCCCAGGCAATCCGAGCCAGCTTGTTTGCGACGGCAACGATCACTTTGTTGCGCGTAGGTCGCGCCTCTAGCTGATGTATCCATTGGCCCAAGCCGGCGGTGTCGTACTTCACCCCCATCAGCACGGCGCGGGCACCGTGAATGAACATACGGCGCAGGTAGGTGTAACCGCGTTTGCTGATGTCATAGAGCCGCGCTTTGCCGCCGGTCGAGTACTGACGGGGTACGAGTCCGAGCCAGGCTGCGAACTCTCGTCCCTTGCGGAACGCAGCACCGTTGCCGATCGCCGCGACAGTGGCGGGTGACACCAGCGGCCCTACTCCGGGAATCTGGCGCAATCGTTGGCAGGCTTCATCCTCGCTGGCGATCTTCTCGATCTCATCGCTGGCCGTCTCAATTCCAAACTCCAGTTGCTTCCACTCCTGCCACAGGCGATCAAGCAGTGTGCGCATGCGCGGTGTCAGATTGGCATCTGCATCCTCCACGATGTCCGGCATCCGGTTGCGCAGGTTGGCCGGTCCCTTGGCGAAGGTGATGCCGCGCTCCAGCAGGAAACCGCGAATCTGGTTGATGACGGCCGTGCGGCCGCGCACCCGATGCAAGGCCTGCAGGTCTGTCGCCGGGGGGTGGCCTTCACCTCCGATTTGGCTCTCTCTCTCACATCTGCTATAACGTTGCGTGCTCTCGCTGCAACAGCTGACGCACCGGGCGCCTCCGTGCTGGTAGTGGCGTTCTGAGCCGAGATGCATGTTCCGCCAAAACGAAATGACGCAGTGTCGTTAACCCGACGCAAGGAGGAATAAACATGAAACCCACCCAGGAAGGTAGCGATCCAGCAATAGCGAGGTTTGCAGGGCCGTTGTTCGTGGTAGCGATGCTAATCGTCTTTGGCTGCCTGGTGGCACAGTCCGCCGCAGCGGCGACGTGTGAAAGTCTGACGGCGTTGAGCCTGCCCAATAGCACCATTACCGGGGCACAGTCGGTTGCGGCAGGCGCCCTCACCTCTCCCGGCGCGGCTCCTATTGTTATGTACGGAAACGTCCCGAGTACCAACCTGCCGGCATTCTGCTACGTGACGGGCGTTGCAAAGCCGACCAGCGATTCCAACATCAAGTTTGAAGTGTGGCTGCCGGTTTCCGGCTGGAACGGTAATTTTAACGGTAACGGCAATGCCGACTTCCAGGGCAGCTTGACCTTCCCCCGGGAGGGTATGGCGGTAGGACTCCAGCGCGGCTATGCGGTGGCCGGCACCGACACCGGCCACGATTACTCTGCGACACCGGGCGGCAGCTTCGCGCTCGGGCATCCTGAGCGAATCGTCAACTGGGGCCATCGTGCCGCACATCTGACTGCGGTCAATGCGAAGGCGATTATCCAGGCCTATTACGGCCGCCCCCCGCGCCACTCCTATTGGACCGGCTGCTCTGATGGCGGCCGCGAAGGACTCATGGAAGCGCAGCGCTATCCGGAGGACTATGACGCCATCGAGGCGGTTGCCCCGGTAAACTTCTGGACGCATCTCTATGCGACGCGTGTCTCGGGATATACAGGCAACCACGAACAACCCTGCCAGCTATATCCCGAGTTCGAAGCTGCCCATGATAACCGCCGCAGCAGTAGCCGCCTGCGATGCGCTCGACGGGGTAAAGGATGGGATGATTGACGACCCCCGGCAGTGCCACTTCGATCCCGCAGTGCTGCTCTGCAAGGGCGCGGATGCTCCCAACTGCCTAACGGCGCCCCAGATTGAGGCCGTGAAGAAGATCTATGCGGGACCAACCAATTCGCGCACGGGCGAGAAGATCTTTCCAGGCCTGGAGCCTGGCAGCGAGTCGAGCGATCCGACCCGCCCGACCTATAACGGTCTCAGTTGGGCCATGGTCGCTGGCGGCATCTGCGGCACCCAACCCTGCACCAGCCCGACGCAGCCTGGGTTGGCGGCACCCGAAGGCACCGACTTTTTCAAGTATTTCATCTTTAACGACCCGAACTGGGACTCGCATACGCTGAACTTCGATTCGGACGTCGCCTTGGCCGATCAGAAAATGGCGGCCATCATCAACTCCACCGACCCGGACCTGTCGGCCTTTCGCGCGCGCGGCGGCAAATTGATCATCCTGCACGGCTGGGACGATACCTTAGCCAACCCCCGCAACACCATCAACTATTATGAAAGCGTGCTGCGCAAGATGGCCGGCACTGAGAGCCCCCAGGTCAGCGGCTCATCCTATAAGCGGACCACGAAGGAAACCGACAAATTCTTCCGCGTCTTCATGGTGCCTGGCATGGGGCACTGCGCCCTCGGACCGGGCCCCAATAACTTCGGGCAGTTCGGTGTTCTGCCGGGCTTGCGCGATCCCACCCATAACGTCTTTGCCGCCTTAGAGGAATGGGTCGAGCACGGTAAAGCGCCCGAGACAATCATCGCCACGAAATACGCCAACGATAACCCTAGTCAGCCTGTGCTGCGAACACGTCCTTTGTGCCGCTATCCACAACGTGCGGCCTATAAGGGCAGCGGCAGCACCGATGACGCCGCCAACTTTGTTTGCCGGACGTCTAAAGCGGCGAAAAAAGCCAGCGGACAGTGAGTAGTGACAGGAGCGGCAGGTGCCCAGCTTTCGTTCCCTTTGCTGAACACCTGCCAGCCGCTGTATGGAGATCTCGGCGTGCTTCAGGCTGCATTAGTCCCGTCAACCGCCCTGCCTACTGGCGCTCCTCGAGAGCGGGCGCCACTTGTTGGAAAAGTGGGCTTCGCGAAGACTTGCCTCCTCGGCGGACGGATTAATCCCCGGAAAGTCGGCATGTGATCACAAACCATAGCGGCCCGATCCCGACAATCCTTTCCAGGCGAGTGACGAAGTCGATACCGCAAGCTATCAAGAGACTCCGATTGCACGGGCCGGCGTACGCGCAAGCCACACGGCGGACATCACGCCGACCAGCATTACTTTGCGGTTACCCGGTACAGAGTGGCAAGTCCAACCCCCATCTCGTGGGAGATCGCCCGCCAGGATGTCCCCGAAGCTCGCAGCGCGGCTATTCTGGGGGCGTCCACAACCCGGCGAGGTTGACCGAGACGCTTTCCCTTTGCCTGCGCATTCCGCAGACCGGCCCGCACCCGCTCCTGGATCAGGGCCCTCTCGAACTCGGCCATGGCCCCGATGATTTGGAACATCAGCCAGCCAGACGGCGTGCTCAGGTCGAGATTATCGCGGAGGCTGATAAAAGCGACGCGATAGGCTCCGAGATCAGCCAGCGCAATGACCAGATGCTTGAGCGACCTGCCGAAGCGGTCGATTTTCCAGACCAGGATTGCGCCAAATCGGCGGCGGAGTGCGTCAGTCATCAAGCGGTTGAGTTCCGGGCGGGATTCCTTCGAGCCGGAGACGCCATGATCGGTGTACTCGCCGGTCACTTGCCAGCCACGGCGGTCTGCATATTCGCGCAGTTCCCGTAGCTGCATTTCGGGATCTTGATGGCTGTTGGAGGTGCTTACCCGGGCGTAAAGAGCTACGCGGGAGAGAGTTAGCAATTTCTCGATGATGTGCGGCTTCGGCGTAGTTCTGCCTATCGAATATGACGAGATCGCTTGCTTCGTGACGCCGAGTACATTACCCATCTCACGACGAGAAACTCCGCTCGCCAGCACACCCACGATGTGACCGTGTAGTGCTTTTTTGAACTGATCCCAATCTGGGTCGGATCGTGCCGCCAGTATAGCATTGTGAGGTATGTCCACAATCGTTGTCAATTTGAGACAACAATTGTTGACAACAGCAGAAATTTGTTGTGAAAGGGGGGGCGGAGGCGTCCTGGTTTAAGATGCCCCTGAGCGTTTCTTTGGAGAATTCCGACATGGTCGCCATTGGAGAGCGTGTTCACTATTTGTCGCTGGCACTCGATGCACGCCGCGCGCTCAATGCCATCCGTGCAGCAGGAAGGGGGAACGAGCGCACCGCCGAGCTTAGGGATTCAATCCGTGCAGCTACGGAATCATTGGAGATTCTCTCGACGCATGCCGACTTATACGCGAAACACTCTCCTGAGCACTACAACCAGTACGAAGAAATTCAAATACTGCGGGAGGTGAGCTCCTCGCTCGACCCAGAACCGTTAATCGAAAGTTTGAAATCTCTGCTTTCCGGAGTCACTGAAAGGGCGACGTCCAACGACCTCATGGTGGCGCGCAAATTCTTCCGTGCGTTAGAGAGCCGCGCCTTGCATTCCTACAACGATCCCACCTCGACCGACACCGTGATGCCCTAGTATCTCAATGCCAGAACAGCGCGAATATTTGCGGCATGACCTAACCGCGCTGTATGCATTCATCGACAGCATCATCGGAAGTTGTCTATCCAGAAGCCCTTCGGCCGCTTATACTCCGGCAGCGGATCGCTTTTTTGTTTTCGTGCTGGACCTCGCGACCATTTGTAAGGAGCATATTGCTAATTGGTCGGTAGAAGACGATGAGGAATTCGAAGACAGGCGGGAAGAGCTAGGAACTATTAGGGCAGCTCGGAGAGAGCTGCGCAAATTAATAAAGCCAGTCCTTGATGCGGATACCCTCCATTTTCCTTCTGCAGTCGTTGACGGAATAGTCCGGAGATTCCGAGAAGCTCCGAAATTCGCCCAGACAGAATTTGCAATTTTTCATACCGCTGAATTCAATTACGTTCAGATTCGAACCGCAGACCTCCGAAGAGTAGCGGCCAAGATTCGTCATATTATTCCCGGCGCACCGGAATTTCCCAGCAATTTAGGCCTCATTGGTATACCCTACTCGCAAGGAACGACTGCGTTTGCAAACTGTCTCGTCGCACACGAAATAGGGCATTACGTCTATCGGGGAACAAACTACCAAGGGACAAGCGTTGAGACGGCCTTCCAGTCAGAAGCTGCTGTCGCAATCAAGGTAGCGCTGGGCGACGAGTACAACAAGCATGACGAAGACCACAGGAACGCAATGGTCAAGGTGGTCACCCAATGGGCTGAGGAACTCTTCTGCGACCTGTTCGGTGTAACGTTGCTTGGCCCGTGCTACACCTACGCATACATAGAAGCATATGAGCCTCTCCGCGGTACTTGGTAGCACGGGGGTTCTTTCCAAAGAGCGACTCCTCCCTCGATTAAAGTTTCACGAGCTTTACCCGTCCGAATTGTTCAGAATTCAACAGCAGTCCCACTTCTTGCGAGAGTCGGCTTGGTCGGACCACATCAAATCGAGTGCTGCACATTATTCGACCCTACTGCAGGCTTTGCCTGGGATTACAACTCAGGATCATCTTAAAGAGAACCAGAACATTGCCGGTCTTGTCTCAGCTCTCTTCGCAATCCTGCCGGAAATTAGGAAAGCAGTGGGAGAAGCGCTTGGCGAGCTCGACAACGGATATTCCTCATTTCATGAACTGAACTCCGCAATAAAAACTTGCCTTGCAAGTAGCGTTGTACCTTCAACCGTGAACATTCAAACCGGCAAAAAGCCTGAGGATACGACGACCGTGCACCCCTCGCCCTTAGTTCTTTTGAATTCAGGAATGGAGTTTTATCTGGTGCGAGTCAACGACCTAATACGTTCCATTCCGCGTGAAGATGAGAACTTGTATCCTCGGCGCCTGCACTGGATTCGGCGCATTGAGGAATGGGTCGGGAAGGCAATAGAAGATGAATATCTAACGCAGGAGGCGGTCGATGGCGATAATATCGAAAACGGAAATTGAGCGCCGCCTCAGGCTTGAAATTGGGAACAAAGAAAACCTAACGATAACCCCACGACCAAGAAAGGAGGCGTTTGACTCCGACTCTGTTGACCTCCGGCTTGGATGCCACTTTCTTCTTCCTCAGGTTCCACCGGCGCCAGGTTGGGCATCTTCACAAATCGGAGGGCGCCCCCACACGAGGGTGCACGTGCCCCTTGGGAACTATCTTGTTGTTCCGTCTCATGAGACCGTGCTCGGCGCGACGCTTGAATTTGTAAAGCTCCCTAGCGACCTCTCTGGCCAGATTCTCACGAAATCCTCCGTCGCGCGGAATTTCATGGTCATCGAGACTGCACCTTGGATACACCCTCTTTATCGCGGCTGTCTTACGCTCGAAATTGCGAACGTGTCGAACACCCCCCTCACGATCTTCCCTGGTTTGCCAATCGCACAGTTGGTTTTGATTAGAAACGAAAATACCGCGTCTGAGGGAATGCCGGAAGGTGCATATATGGGGCCAGTTTATCCTGAAGAACCGCCCAGAGCGGAATTGGAGGTGAGAATGCGTGCGATGGGAATCGCTAAACATCGGGACCCGACCGACGGGAAGTGGCGATAAAAGCCGTTCGGCTGTCGATGTGGGTTACCGCCTGCGGACAAATGTGTCCACCCTTGTGTCCACGCGTTACGGTCCATGGTAAATATAGCCTGTAAATACAGTCATTTAAAGCTTTGCATAACCTTCTGCATCGGGAAATAAAACCACTTCCGATGTCGTGAACAGGCAGGAGTTCGTGCGCGACAACGCCCCGCACAACGCCTCGGCATGGGGCCTTCCGATCTGAATGGCCGCCCGTCATCCAGCCCCGGGTTCTCTCGCCGGCAACCCACAAAAAATTTGCTGAATAAACCTCCAACCAGCCGCGCGTACCTAAAGGTCTAAAGACCCCGCACAGCCTCTCAACAGCAGTCAGCGAGCAGCGGCGACAGTCTGACAGTGCTGATGGGCCACAGACAGTCGCTGTCATGAACACGGGCAGCCCGCTCACTTTTGAGCCGTTTGTCGATCGCGCGGCTGGCGCTAGGGCACCGGGGCTGTCTCGGTTGAGGTCGCATGCAAACAGAGCAGAGCGCCCAGGGCAGCCAGGCAAAGGCCAGCCGAGACCAGCAGTACTGAAAGATCCATGGCGTCAAGCAAGAGCCCGAACACGAGCGGGGCAAACGCTTGCGCGGCGCGGGCGGGCGCGCCCAGCAGGCCGGTACGCTCGCCGTAGCCGCCGGGACCGAAAACCGCCAGCGGCACGGTGCCGCGGGCAATCGTCAGAAGGCCATTGCCAGCCCCATAAAAGATCACAAAGATGGCCGCGGCGGATGGGCCCATCAAGGCCAGGATGGCGGCGCCGATCGGATGAAGCATGGCGGCGAGTCTCGCGGAGACCAATGGATGTCCGCGTCGCAGGATGAAGTATTCGACAATCCGCGCCGCCACCTGCGCAGGCCCTACCAGGGCAGCGGCGGCAACCGCTTGAAACGGGGTAGCGCCCGCGCGCAGCAGCAATCTCGGCAGGTGTGCCGCCATCGAGCCGGTGACGAACCAGGCTGCCGCAAACACAAAGGCGAGAAGAAACATCTCCTTATAGGGTTTCCAGCCGACCCGAGCTTCCGCTGCCCGCCGCAAATGGGAAGCCTCGGCAGGAAGCGGCAACAGCAAGCGATTCAGCGGAAGGCTGATAACAAGGTTGAGCGCCGCCCAGACGATGCAGGTTTCGCGCCATCCCACGGCATGATTCAGCAGCGAAGACAACGGCCAACTCACCGTCGAAGCAAAGCCCGCGATAAGGGTTATGCCGGTGATCGGACCGCGCGCCTCGTTGCCATAGAGGCTTGTCAGGGTCGCAAAAGCCGCGTCGTAAAGCCCGAGCGCCATCCCGACACCGAGCATTGCCCAGGCCGCGAAAAGGCTGACGGGGCCGTGTGCCGCGGCGAGGGCAAGCAAGCCAGCCGCCAATACGAGGTTCGAGAGCACCAGTACGCCTCGCCCTCCGTGCCGGTCAATTACCCGCCCAATGCGGGGACCGGAGAGCGCAGCGATCAGCAGTGCGGCCGAGAATGCGGCAAATACCCAGGCGCGAGGGACACCGGTTCCGGCGGCAATGGCGTCGGCGAGGATTGCCGGCAGGTAGTAACTCGACGCCCATGCCAAAGTCTGTGAAGTCCCCAGGGCTGCGACCACCACCGCCCGGGATTGCCTGTTGTCCATCAGCATCTTCCCGCAACCTGCCGTAGGTGTTGTTTATGACAAATCCGCACTCGCCCCGCATCGTGCGAGCCTCGTTGAGCCGAGGCAGCCCGGCGCCATCGCCATGATTGTTTTCAGCCGCTTCTATCTTGCCGGCAGCAGCGGCTGACTTACGCCATCAACTCCCGTCAACCCGAGAATGGTCAGGAAGATTTTCTGTGGCGCAAGGTACTCGTTGGCTGGATCGTACCATTCGCCGGTTGAATGCGTGCCACCGTCCAGACCACCGACACCGAGCACGATTGCTGGCACGCCAAGGCTGATCGGCCAATTCGCGTTGGTGCTGATGGCCGCCACCAATTCGGGTTGCTGACCGATCGCCTGGGTGGCCATCCAGGCCGCCCGAACGATTGGGCTGTCGCTCGACTGGCTCCCCGCCGGCCGCTTGCCAATCAGTTTGGCTTCGACGGTGATCTTCTTTTCCGTTCCCCAGCGAGCGTTCTCTTCATCCGCGGCTGCTTCGATCAGCGCCAAAATCTTCTTCTCCGTGGCCAGCAGTTCCTCCTGGCCATTGGAGCGCATATCCAGTAGCATTTGAGCCTTGGCGGCGATGGCATTCACTGAAGTTCCGCCGCTCACCTCGCCAACCGTGAACGTAGTCTTCGGCTGTGACGGCGTCTTCACGTCGGCGATCTTGGCAATGGCCCGCCCCATGGCATGAATGGCGCTGGGAGTGCCAAACGCCGAAAAGCTGTGTCCTCCCGGGCCATTGAAGGTTACCCGGTAACGGTGGCTGCCGGTTGCCAGGTAGGTTATCGCTCTCACGTCGGCAGGAGTGTGGGTTGGTCCGGAGTCGATGTCGATCACACCGGCGATATCCTTATGATCCTTGAAGAAAGCCTTCATGCCTCGCAAGTCGCCCAGGCCCTCTTCACCTACGGTGCCGCAAAAGATAATGTCTCCCACCGTCCTGATACCGGTTGTGTGAAACGCTCGGACGATGGATAACAGCAGGGCCAATCCGCGCGAATCGTCGGCAATGCCGGGCGCGTAGAGCCTGCCGTCCCGCTCGGTCACCTGGATGTTCGTGCCCTCGGGAAAGACGGTGTCAAGATGAGCTTCGACAAGCAGCTTGGGGCCATGGCCGGTACCGGGGCGAATGCCGTACACGTTGCCCTCGGTGTCCATCTTCAAGTCTTTCAGCCCCAATTCCTGCAACCGCCGCAGATAGTATTCGCCGCGAACCTTTTCTTTAAACGGAGGCGCGGGGATGATGACGATCTCCTTCAGGTCGGCAAGCGCCTGCGCGTCGTCGTTCTTAATAAATTCCAGACCTTGCCGCACCTTCGGATCAGCCATGATCTTCTTGAATGCGCTGGCGATCTCCGGCGAGACCGCGGGCGAGGCCGCGGCGTAACCGGACAGGGTTAGCAGAAGGGCCGTCGCCGTCAACTCACCGATAGTATGGAGAAGAACCTGGTCGATCATCATCTTTCAATTTCCTCCCCATGGAACGCCTGTTCCTGATGTATTTGCGCTGCTTCGCTAAACCGGCAACATACCACAAATCGATATCGGATTTGCCGACGCCATTCTAAATGGCGGGCTCCGCATTTGCCGGACGCACGGCTAGAGCGGCTTCAGAGTCAGTGTATCCGGCACCATCATCGCCGGGCTAAACGCCCGGCTACCTTACTGGACACAGCTTCCGCGAATCCGGTCTAGCCGGTGGTTTTTGGCGGTAACAGATTCGCTGACGAACAGTACAATGTGAGCAGATCGCCTCTCAAAGAAAATCTTTAACCAGACCAGAGGGCGATCGCGGTGTGTGTCCCGGAGCGCCGCCCGCCGGAGGTGATATATGTCCCTAAGTCTGTTCGACATCATCGGTCCCGTCATGGTGGGTCCGTCAAGTTCGCACACTGCCGGCGCCGCCCGGATCGGCTTTCTCGCCGGCAAAATCGCTGGAGTTGCCGCCGACCGAGTGACTCTCTATTTTCATCCGGTGCTCATGCAAACCTACGCCGGACACCGAACCCATGCGGCCCTGATCGGCGGACTGCTTGGCTATCGCGAGGACGACCTTCGGCTCAAGACCGCGCTCAAGGACGCCGCGCGACAGGGGCTTCGCTTCGACGTCAAGCCGGTCGAGCACGGCCCCGGCGGCGCAGCCGCGGTGCATCCGAACACCATGCGGCTCAGCATCGTCACCAGCGAAGGCACGACTTTGGTCAACGGAATCTCGGTGGGCGGGGGCTGCATTGAAATCACCGAAATCGATGGTGTCGCCGTGCGGCTGGACGGAAATTATCCCTTCCTGCTGGTCCGTTCGTCGGCGCCCATTGAAAGCAGCATCGCTCCCTTGCTGGGCGACGGCCAGATCATCGCCGCTTACGCCGGCGCGACCTCCCAAGGTTCGCTTGCCTGCTGGGTGCTGCGCCAGCCGGTGCCGCCAGCGCTTCTGGACGCCATCGCCGGCCTGCCCTATGTCATCGCGGTCCGCGCCGTAGCTGCGCTCGCGGACTTTCCGCAGATGCAGGAGACTCCGGCGTTTTCCACGCTTGCTGAGTTTTTGACCTTTGCGGGTGACCAGGGCTTAGTGGCAGCGGCGGTGGCGTACGAAGCCCAGCGGAGCGGAACCAGCGCCGCCGAAATCAGGGAAAGCTTTCGCGACATCTTGCGCGTCATGCGCGCGGCGGTCGCCACCGGGCTGGAGAACAAGCTCGAATTGCTTGGAGGTTTTTGCGCCGGAGACGATGCCGTGAAGATGATGACCGCCTGGCGCACCGGCAAAACCATTAGCGGTGGAATTCTTCCCCTGGCGATGGCGCGGGCACTCAGCGTGATGGAAGTGAACGGCAGCATGGGACGCGTGGTGGCGACTCCCACGGCGGGCTCGGCGGGCGTGCTGCCGGGGGTGATTTTCTGCCTCGCGGAAAGCCTGAAAAAGACCGACGATGATCTGTGCGACGCCCTGCTGGTGGCGGCGGCGGTGGGCGTGTGCATCGCCAATAAGGCTTCGCTTTCCGGCGCTGTCGGCGGGTGCCAGGGCGAGGTCGGGGTGGCGGCTGCGATGACTGCCAGCGCGGCGGTTTTGCTGGGAGGAGGCGATGCCGGGCAGTGCATTCAGGCCGCGGCGCTCACCTTGAAAAACCTTCTGGGCCTGATTTGCGATCCGCCGGCGGGACCGGTTGAAGTCCCCTGCATCAAACGCAACGCCATCGGCGTGGCCGCCGCGCTCATGGCGGCCGACATGGCGCTGGCCGGCATCAAGAGCTACATTCCGCCGGATGAAGTCGTTGACGCCTTGGTCAACGTGCAGCAACTGCTTCCGCAACAACTGAAGGGCTCGACGATCGGTGGTTTGGCCTGCACCGCCACCGGCGAAAAAATGCGCCAGCAGTGGCAGTCGAAGCTGAAGCAAATGAGCTAACCCGGCGCTCCTGTCCAGTTCTCAGGTGAACCAGGCTTTGGCCAGGGCAGCCGACAGTGGCTGCCCTACCCCTTGTTACTCAAGACAATGCCAGCGAACCTACGCCGCACAACGGGATCAGGCCTTACTGCAACAGGGTTTCATTTTCGTCGTTGCCGTTTTCTTCCTCGGGCGGGATGACGACGGCGGCTGCCACCTTGTCTCCGCCCTCCAGTTGCAGCAGGCGCACGCCCTGGGTGGCGCGTCCGGCCTCGCGTATGTTATCGGTTCCCATGCGAATGATCTTGCCGTACTGCGAGATCAGCATGGCCTCCGACACCTCGCTCACCAGCAGGATCGCCACCACCCGTCCGTTGCGCTCGGTGGTCCTGACGTTGATCACCCCTTTGGCCCCGCGTCCGGTGAGGCGATAGTCCTCGGCCGGAGTGCGTTTGCCGTAGCCATTCTCGGTCACCGTCAGGATGAGGTTTGGCACCGCCTGCTCGGCCTCCGACTTGTCTTTGTTCTTGCGCTTGGGAGCGGCCGTCTGTTCGGCGGTGAATACCTGCTTGGGGGTCACCGCCATGCCGACGATGTAGTCCTTGGCGGCCAGTTTCATGCCGCGTACGCCGTAAGCGGGGCGTCCCATCACCCGCACCTCGTCTTCTTCGAAGCGCACGGCCATGCCCTCGTGGGTGGCGAGGAAGATGATCTGCTGGCCATCGGTGAGTTGCGCGGCCACCAGCTCGTCCTCCGGCTCGATGCCGATGGCGATGATGCCGCGCGACATGACGTTGGAGAAATCGCTCAGCGCCGTCTTTTTCACCGTGCCCTTGCGAGTCGACGAAGAAGACGATACTTGCTCGTCTTCCTCCAGATCGCGCACCGGCAACAGCGCGCGCACGGCCTCGCCCGGCTGCAATGCCACCAGGTTGCCGACGTGTTTGCCGCTTGCCCGGCGGCGGCCACGTCCGGAATCTCATAGACCTTGAGCCAGTAGACGCGTCCCGTGTTGGTGAACACCAGGATGTAGGCGTGGGTGGAAGCAATGAACAGGCGCTCGACGAAATCTTCCTCGCGCGTGCTCATGCCCTTGCGCCCGGTGCCGCCGCGCCGCTGCTGGCGATAGATCGAGATCGGCGTGCGCTTGAGGTAACCGGCGTGCGAAACCGTAACCGCGACCTGCTCGTCGGCGATCAGGTCTTCCAGCTCAAGTTCCTTGGCCTCGTCCACGATGATGGTTCGGCGCTCGTCGCGGTAGTCTTTGCGGATCTGCGTGAGTTCATCGACGATCACCGCGCGCAGCTTCTTCTCGGAGCCGAGAATGGTTTCGTATTCGGCGATGCGCTCGCGCACTTCCGCCAGCTCTTTGAGAATCTCGTCGATGGAGAGGCGGGTCAGCCGGTGCAGTTGCAACTCGAGAATGGCATCCGCCTGGCGGGCGCTGAAGGGCTTCGGGTCTGGGTGCCGAAGGTCGTAGAAATACTCGAGGATGCTCTCGGCCTGCTTGTGGTCAAACGGCACCGGGTTCCGGGTCTGAACGACGGCAACTTTGATCTCCCGCCTGATTCGTCCGGACTTGTCACGGCCAGCGTTACTCACCTCGAGCAATTTTCCCTTGAAATACTCGACCAGATTGTCACGTGCTGCCGTGCGATTCGCGCTGGCCCTGATGATCGCGATCACGTCATCAACTCGATCAAGCACCGCTTCGTAGCCTTCCAGGATGTGCTCGCGATCCTGCGCCTTTTGCAGCAGGAAAGCCGTGCGCCGGCGCACCACGTCGATGCGGTGATCGATGAAGTGCTGGATGGCCTGGATCAGCCCCATCTCTTTGGGCTGAGCGTTGACCACGGCCAGGAAGATCATGCTGAACGATTCCTGCATCGAGGTGTGCTTGAAGAGCTGGTTGAGCACGATCTGCGATTCGGCTCCGCGCTTCAACTCGACCACGATGCGCATGCCGTCGCGATCGCTTTCGTCGCGGATGTCGGAGATGCCGTCGATGGTCTTGCTGTTCACCAGCTCGGCGATGCGCTCGATCAGGCGCGACTTGTTCACCTGGTAGGGAATCTCGGTGACGACGATGGCGTCGCGCTCTTTAGTTATGTGCTCTATGGCGGCCTTGGCGCGCATCAGGAAGCGGCCGCGCCCGGTGCGATAGGCTTCGTGGATACCGCTGCGGCCGTAGATGAAGCCTCCGGTCGGGAAGTCCGGCCCCTGCACCAGCTTGAGAATCTCTTCGAGCGTGGTCTGCGGATGGTTCACGAGCTGAATGGTGGCGTTGACGATCTCGCCCAGATTGTGCGGCGGGATCTTGGTCGCCATGCCGACGGCAATTCCGTCGGAACCGTTGATCAGAAGATTGGGAACCCTGGTTGGCAGAATGGAAGGCTCGACCGAGGTCTCGTCGAAGGTGGCGGAGAAGTCGACGGTGTTCTTATCGATGTCGGTCAGCAACTCCTCGGCGATGGCCGTCACCCGCGCTTCGGTATAACGATAGGCTGCCGGCGGATCGCCATCCACCGAGCCGAAATTTCCCTGGCCATCGACCAGCGGATAGCGCAGCGAAAAATCCTGCGCCATGCGCACCAGCGCGTCGTAAACCGCGCTGTCGCCATGGGGATGATATTTGCCTAGCACCTCGCCGACCACCTTGGCGCACTTGACGTGCTTGCGATTGTGCAGCAAGCCCATGTCGTGCATGGCGTAAAGAATTCGCCGGTGCACCGGCTTGAGGCCATCGCGCACGTCGGGCAACGCCCGGCCGATGATTACCGACATTGAGTAGTCGAGATACGATCGCCGCATCTCCTCTTCAATGTTGATGGGCACTATGTTGGCCGCGCCCGGCCCTGGCCGTCGCCGCCTAAAGGCAACTTGTTCTGTTCGTCCGCCATTCACTTCCCGCTTTCGTTGCGCTCTCGCCCCAAGGTAACGATGACTTCCCCCTGGGTCCACTGTTCTCGCCGGACACACACTCTCGCATGCGGCGGAAAAAAGACCATCCGCGCGCCCTTGCTATCGCATGTAACTGTCTGCAATTACAGGATGTTACGCCTAAGCAAAGGCACCCTCAATTATACCATGGGGACGACCGGCGCCGGGGAAACGAGAAGCGGAGCGTGAGTTCATGAAAAACGCAAAGTCCGGGTGCGCCCTGAGGCTCGGGTGCTCGGGCACGCCATAAGAAAATCCCGGCCCTTACTGCCGCTTGGGCACATTGAAGTCTATGCCATTATCCGCGTTCACCCGCACGGTTGCCGGCACGTCGAGTTCGGCGATGGGAATTCGCGCACGCAGCCCGGACAGCACGAAGAGGGTTGAGCCCATAATCGCGTAATTGGCGATCTCCTGCCGATGTCCATCGCGGAAAACTAATACGGTCGGCTCGGCGAACTGATCTTCGGCGGTAGCGCTTCGACGACTTGGCTGCCGCTGCGACTCGGCCTCTGGCGCGGTATTCGCCGGCGGCTGAGAATAGTAGATGGGCGGCGGAGGCGCATACTGCTGAGGCGCGTACTGCTGCGGATACGGGTTTCCGGCATACGGACTGTTGCTGTCGAAGGTGCCGCCAATATAGCCGGTGTACGGCGAATCATCGCCGTAGTCCCACGCGTACGGCCCGTAATCGCCGTAGTCGTAAGCGTACGGATAGTAAGCGTACGGCACAACGTAGCCGAACGACCGGGGATAATGGTGGTGATAGGCAGAATTGGGCCGGCCGTAGCCGAAAGATGGGCCTGCAACGCCACTGCCGATGTGGATCCCCGGCGGCGTCCCCGCGCGCACGCTGCTCACCCCTCCCACATGAATGCTCTGCAGGTGCATGCCCGCCATGCCCCGAATCTGGGCCGCTGCCGCCAATGGTAGTGATAGCGTGAGGAAAAGGGCGAGCGCAACCGCTGTAAGCCACCGCATATTACACCTCGCCATTCAAGATAACCCGGTTTACTGGAATTAGACGCGGTGGAAATGCCGGGGATGCGGTAGAATTATCGGGCGCTACGGATTGAGGCGGAACGTCAAAGCGGGAACGCAGAGCCCGAACAGGACGGAAGCCAGGGCCATAAGTGGCTTTTCCACGAATGGCTTAGCGGTCAGAAGCCGCGGAAGCCACGGGCCAGCTGGACGAGCCCGATGACGCTGAATCCAGCTTGTGCCAGAATGACTCCATAGGCGACGCCGACCGCCATGGTGTGGGTGCGTCGGCTTTCGAACAGGTCGGCAAACACTCCGGCACAAAACACGATCAGGAATGGCAGACAGTAAAAGAAAAAAATGCCTCCCGCGGCGCTGGGCATAAAGATAGCGAGCAGAACGATTTCGGCGGCGGCCAGTAGCGGAGCCGTGTTGCCGAAAAAGCGGGTGCGCGGCCACAGAACATAGGTAATCAGCGACAAGACCGTAAGCAAGGCGGTTGCCGACGCCTCTCGCAGGTAGAAGCTGCCCACGGCGCCGTTCAGCGCTCCGGCAAGCGATGGATGGGCGAACCCGGCCCACTCCGCTTTGGCCATCGATGCCCAGAAGAAGCCGATGCTGGTGCCGTATACCGTCCAGAGAAATAGCAGCCCAATGGCGCCGGCGGCGAGCAAAATTCCAGCCGCCGCCCGCCTTCGTCCCGGAACCGCCCAGAGCATGAAAGCCAGCGCCAGCGGAAGCACCAGCGCCAGCGCGAACTGCGCGCCCACCATGATGCCAATGGCGATTCCGAGCATGACGATGCGCTTGCGGTTCCAGAGGAAAGCGTCACGCGGCGCGTAGAGAGTGTGCGCCACTGCAATCGAGGCGAAGACCATGCTGAAAGTTCCCCAGGCGCCAAAAATCTCCGGGCCGACCAGCGAACTGCGCGCCACCAAACCGGGAGTGAAACAGTAGAGACTGATGGCAACATAGCCGCCCCCGTTGCCGTAAAGCCTTCGCGCGATGTACCAGACTGAAGCCCCGAGGAACAGACCGGCGAGCAGAAAAGGCGCCCGTATCAGCCAGCGGTAGCGATCGAGAGCGGCCGGGTTGAGCGCGGTCTCCCGCAGGGCCAGCGGCCAGATGCCGGCAACGGCCGCCTCGGCGACCAGAGGCGAGTGATGACGATCAGCCGCACGCACGCCGCGCAGCAAGGCGAAGCCTCGCTGCAGGTACTGGCCTTCAGCTTGGCTGAGGGGAACGCTCGCCACAAACCCGCCACACTGGATCAGAAACATCAGGAGCATGGTGGCGGCAAACACCTGGGGGGCACCGTAGCGGCGATGCGGCGGCGTTCGGTCGCCTGTTCCCGGGTCGCAAGCAGAACGAACTGTGCTTTCAGGCCGCATCTGCGACACAGTTTTATCACGCTCCGGCACTCCGCTCCAATGCCGTGTGCGAATCCTGTCGCGCCTAGCCGGCGGGCTGCCTCGGACCGACACGGAAATAAAGCAGTTGCGCGACCGTCGGGACTGTGATATCAACGTGTCAGTTGTATTTGGATTTATGTCCACCGCTCCCACAACTCGCGTCAACTTCGGGCGAAGCCCGGCGCTTGAGTCTTTCCCCGTGGGAAGCTGGGTACGAATTAGCGTCATCATCGCGATTAGCATTATTACGCTCAGCTCGGGATGACGCCTTGTAAGTAAAGGGTTTAAAAGAGGCCGTCATCCTGGAGATGACGGCCTTTTTGTTTTGGCCGGAACTCCCGCCGGCAGTCGAAGGCGGGAACAAGAGAGCGAGGACGAGGATCATGACGGTCGATGCGGGTGACAAATCGCGGATGATGACGGGCGCCCAGGTTGTCTGGAAGTGCCTTGAGGCCGAAGGAGTGCGCCAGATATTCGGGTATCCGGGCGGGGCCATTCTGCCAGTCTATGATGCCCTGAAGCACTCGCACATTCACCACGTGTTGGCCAGGCACGAGCAGGGCGCCACCCACATGGCGGACGGTTACGCTCGCGCCTCGGGAGAGGTTGGCGTCGCGATTTCGACCTCGGGTCCGGGCGCAACCAACATGGTGACGGGCATAGCCACGGCCATGCTCGATTCCTCACCGATCGTCTGCATTAGCGGCCAAGTCCACAGCAAGCTGATCGGCAGCAATGCCTTTCAGGAGGTGAACATCACCTCGGTCACCGCCGCCATCACCAAGCGCAATTACCTGGTCACGAATGCCGCCGACGTGGAGAAAACCATGCATGAAGCTTTCCAGGTGGCGCGCTCCGGGCGGCCGGGGCCGGTGCTGGTGGATATATCAAAGGATGCACAGCAGGGCATGTGCATGTACGGCGGAAGCGCCGGCGGAAGGGATCTGCCGCTTCGCACCCGCCAATTACCGCCGGCCGCGGACCTCAACCGCGCGCTCGAATTGATCCGGCGGGCCGAGCGCCCGGTGATTCTCGCCGGCAACGGCGTCATCCTCTCGGGAGCCATGGCGCAACTGCGGGAACTGGCCGAACGCGCCCAAATTCCGGTGGCGATGACCCTGCTGGGGATCGGCGGTTTTCCGGCCTCGCACCCGCTCAACCTGGGCATGATGGGAATGCACGGCGAGTCCTGGGTGAACACGGCGATCCAGGAATCCGACCTGCTGATCGCCCTCGGCATGCGCTTTGACGATCGGGTGACGGGTGATCCGCGGCAGTTCGCGCCGCTGGCCCGCAAGATTCACGTCGAGATCGATCCCACCGAGATCAACAAAAACGTCAAGGTCGATGTCGCGCTCCCCGGCGATCTGCGCCAAGTGCTCTCCGCTCTGCTCAAAAGCGTGGAGCCGGCCATGCATACGGGATGGGTCAACTACATCCACGAACTCAGAGAAACGGCGGCGGTGAATGACATTCAGAACCTCGCCGAGGACGGCCACCTCTACGCCGCGCACGTGATTCGCGACCTCTGGTCGGAAACCCGGGGCGAAGCCATTGTCGTGACCGATGTCGGCCAGCACCAGATGTGGGAGGCCCAGTACTATAAGCACGATCAGCCACGCTCGCTGATTACTTCCGGCGGTTTCGGCACCATGGGCTTCGCCCTGCCCGCCGCCATCGGCGCCAAGATGGCGCGCCCCGATGCCGAAGTCTGGGCGGTGGTGGGAGACGGCGGTTTGCAGATGAGCACACCCGAGTTGATGACGCTGGTGCAGGAGAAACTCAAGATCAACATCGCGGTCATCAACAACGGCTATCTCGGCATGGTGCGCCAGTGGCAGGAGTTCTTTTACGAAAAGAACTACTCGTTCTCCCCGATCATGAGTCCCGACTTCGCCGCTCTGGCCCAGGTGTTCGGAGTGGGCGGCTTGAGCGTCGCCGAACGCGGCGGGGTGGTGCCGGCCATTCGCCAGGCTCGCGCACGCTCCGGGCCGGTGCTGATCGACTTTAAAGTGGAGCAGGAGGACTCGGTCTACCCGATTGTCCCGGCCGGCGCGCACTTGAAGCAGATGATCCGGCGGCCGATCCAGTTGAAGTGACGACCGACTTTCATCGAGCAATCGCCGTAGCTTGACCAGCGCCCCCGGCGGGAGCATCATTTCTCCAGGAGATCAGAGCCATGAACCGCACGTGCCGCCGTGCCTCGCCGCTGACTTTTCTGCTGCTGTTCGGCTTCCTGCCCCTTCCCGAAAACGAACGCCCGCGCCTCATGAAGCGCGCACTCTTCCTTGTCCTCGTGGGATACCTGCTGATCGTCGTCGCCAGCGCGAAGGCGCAACAGGCCTCGTGGCTAGAGCCGCCTGACGCCATGTTGCAAAAGGCGATCGATGACGGCTTCGCTCAACAGAAGATGCCGAAGGAAGCGAAGTACCACAAGTATGTGGACTCGATTAAAGCCCACACTGACTATCGGGTCGAGGTGAGGTCTCCGCTGTTCTGCGCATTGAACCTTGGAAAGGTCGCACACGATCGGCTGCACGCGAAGCCAAGCCTTCAGGCAGTCAAGCAGGTATGCCTACGCCGCGTGTCCGTCTATCTCATTCACTATTCGCAGTCGCTCAACGCAAACTGGCCGTGTGTTTTCCAAAAGGGCGAAGTCACGCTTCAGCCAAAGACGAACGTCCCGGACGATAGCCCAGCGGTGACGAGCTACCTCAGCCGCTGGTCTGGGGAGCTGGTCGGATATCTATACGTTAACATCTATCATTTCGAATTCCCAGATTCTCTGCAGGACGGCGCTTCCCTGGTCTACGCTGACGAAACCGGCCAACACCACTCCTTGCAATACGACTTCGCCGTGTTCGCAAAGGACGTGAGCAACAGATAGTATCCGCTGAAGTAAATCTCCAGTTGGCCGGCGCGCTCGCCACACTTGGCGTATGGCCAACACTCCCGATGTCGGCTTTCAATTCGGCGTCGAAGGCAATCAATCCCTGCTCGCCGTAATCAAGCAGCTTCGCCAGGAGATGGGAGCCCTGAAGCAGCAGCAGGACGCTCGGCCCGATCACAGTTAACTCCCCCGCGGCTTCGGCGAGATTGGTGTCTGCTTACTTTTTCTTGCCGAAAATGCCCCCCCCCAACGCGCCTTCGACTCCGCTGGCCGCACCCTTTGACTTGGCGGCGCCACCCAACAGGCTCTGTGCCTGCGAGCCAACCATGTTCCCGGCCGTGCCCCCGATGTTGGGGACAAACTTCGGGTCGGAGGTTGTGCCTTCAATGCTGAACGGAATCTGGTGTCCGCCGGAACCGCCGGCCAGCCCGCCGACCACGTTGAGCACCCCGCCGGTTGTGCCTGACAAGGTCGCCACCATCTTAAAATTGAGCACACCGCCAGGATTGCTGATGGTGCCGTTTCCGCTGAACTGTCCGATACCCGGCAAAACCGTCAGCAGCGAAGTGAGCTGCTGATGCCTCCTGCGGCCAGCGAAAGCCCGGAAGGCATATTCCGCGTCCTCTGCTGGAATCGCAATTCGGAGTTTGGCGTTCTTGGTCGCCGATCAGTGCCGACTAATCTAACTGTGACTTAATGTATGACCTAAATGCCGGGGAATGAGATGCCCCTGAGGCGGCGAAATATGCGGAAATAAAGGCTTCGGCAAAGCGGGTCAGACTTGACGCAGGCGAAGCGGAGATTCTTGTCCGGCCCGTCAGACGGCAAGGCAAGCGGCGCGAAGTGGTGACTATGCTGCCCGTTTGGTAAGTGAGGCGACTGCTTGCAGCAGAACGGTTGGGGCTTGCCCTTTCAGCAGGAACTGATCGGCGCATGGGCAATCGTGATCCGGATAGGCGCCGGAAACGAGAATGACGCGCACGCCGGGTTGCGCTTCCAGGCCCCTTGCACAGTTCATCGCCAAGCACGTCGGGCAGGCGGTAATCGACAATCGCAAGGTCAACGGCGGTCGAGCGAAACAGGCCCCTGGCTTCGGCACCGGTCTGGCTGCTAGCACGTCATAGCCGAGCCGCGAGAGCAAAAGTTTGCGCGTCATCAGCAGCGGCTCGTTATCATCAACACACAGAATGCGAACTTTCATCGTTGTCAACCTCTCTTGGGTAGACGCTCAAGAAATCGCGCGAACCCGGCGGCAAGTCGCTGTCGCTCACTGCCGGGCACCCGTCGTGACGAAAAATTCAAATTGACCCACAACCTGAGGCCGTGTTTTGTTGCCGAAGGCATTGTCCGGCGGCGATCATCATCCGCGCTATCTCGCGGTACTCCTCGTCGGAGCCATCGCACCAGCGGACGCGCTCGGGTTTCGAGAGGCGCGTCACCTCTTCCACCCACTGCGACAGCTTTTGGTTTTCGTGTTTCCCGCCGGTTGCCGCGACGGTTTCAATAAGGCTGGCCATAGAGCGTCTCCTCTGGGCGCACTAGAAAATTGAAGCGCAAAAAGCTTCTGGATTTGAACAATGGCAACCGCTTCCCCCACGAAAGCGGATGTCAAACTGGCAGGTAACCCTCGGTCTCCGAATGCCCGGGAAGCCGTATCAGCTTCCGTATAGCATCATCCAACGGCGGCCAAGCGGTCAACGGCAAATTATCCAAGACTGGTACTTTTTGCGTATTCGCTTTCGAGAACCGCCAGGTATTCCAAGGTCTCCGCGACCGTCAGCATATACATCTCCCGACCGCTCTCCTCGCCGTTTTCGATGATCTTTTTCAGATAGAGTCCAGCGACCTGGACGGCCATGGGATCGGTGATCACCTTCCCGTTTCGCCGGTTGTATTCGCCCCAGGCTGGATGCGGCAAGGCAATCCAAACCGGCCGTCCATTGACCAGAAACTTCACATCGACGGCGTCGGCGTGACGCGTGGCGATGGCCACAATCATGGCTTGAAAGACGCAGCGGACCTGCTCGCCCGTCCAGTGTTCCCTAACTTGAAAGTCGCTGTACATTGCCAGAAACTATAATCCGGCGGCATCGACCACGGCAACTGCCCACCTGCTTAGATGCGGGCAGGCGGCATGGAAGTCTCCTGGCTGCTGCGACTCTTTTGCAAGTAATCGTCCGTTTTTTCGGCAGTGGGCTAATTTCGTGTTTCTCGCAGACAGGCGTCAACAGGCATTTAGCCCTTTCGGCGATTGTCCGCGGAATCATACTTCCCTGGAATTAGGCTAAAATCCAAACGGTGGCCCGAAAAGCTAAAGACCTATCTTCTACCGGCCTGCCGTCGTCTTCCGGGAAAAGAACCGGCCGGGACGCTTCGGCCATAGAGACCCGGAGGGCTCTAAGCGACTCCACGGCGCGTCGGCGCACTCCTGAGCCGGGCGGCGTCAAGATCCTGAGCACGGCTAACCTGTCTTGTCTGCCGTGGCTGGTGCACGGCTTCAGCACCCGGCCGGGCGGCGTCAGCTCCGCCTACGGAGGCGGGGCGCTGAACCTGGGTCCCACCCGCGAAGACACGCCGGAAAACGTCGAGCGCAATCGCCAACGGTTTATCCACAAACTAGGGGCTCGACGCCAACGGCCGTCCATGGCCTCTCATATCGGTCAGCCAGATCCATTCGGCAATCATCCATCGCGTCGATCAGCTGCCTGTCCGGCGGTTGAAGGGCGACGGACTGATCACCAGCCAACCCGGCGTCCTGCTCGCCATCAAGATTGCCGATTGCCTGCCGGTGCTGATTGTCGATCCTGAGCGGCGCGCTATCGGCGCCTTCCACGCCGGATGGCGAGGCACGGTGCGGCGGATCGTCGAGAAGGGGGTCGGTGAAATGCGCAAACACTTCGGCAGCGAGCCGGCGAAGTTGCTCGCTGCGATTGGACCGGGCGTCGGTAGCTGTTGCTATGAGACTGGCGATGAGGTCGAGCGCGAGTTCGAATCGCAGTTTGCCTACTGGCAGGAGCTGTTCGAGGACGTCTTCGATTCACGGACGCTGCATGCGCGCTATCCCCTGTTGTTCCTCAACCAGCGCGCCCCCGGACACGGCGATCCCGCGCTTTCGCGCCACCTCAATCTGGTAAAGGCCAATCTGTTTCAATTGCGCGATGCCGGCGTAGCGGGGGCGAATATCTCAAACCTGGGTCTGTGCACCTCGTGCCACACCGACCTGTTCTTTTCTTATCGCAGAGAGCAGGTAACTGGACGGATGATGGCGGTGCTGGGGATCAGGGTGTAAGCAAAGATCCGCACCCTGCCGCACAAAACAAAAGGCACGGCCCAGGCCGTGCCTTTGATCTGCGGCTGCCTTCGCCAAACCAGTCTAGGGCGTGTTAACACTAATTAGTGATTTTGTGGTATTGCGAGTAGGTGGAGATCGCCGAGGAGCAATTTCAACGCATCGAGCCGCAGTTGCCGCGCCAGCGCGGCAACGTACAGGGTCACCAATCTGCAATTCCTCAATGCGCTGCTGTATGTCGCCGAGCAGGGCTGCAAGTGGCGCGGATTGCCCAAGCGTTTCGGCCCCTGGCACACCATTTACACCCGCATGAATCGCTGGTCCAAGAACGGCGTGCTGGATCAGGTCTTTGAGCTGTTGCAGCGGGAGCAGATCGTGCGCATCAAGATCGAGGCCGTCAAAATGGACTCGACCATCGTCAAGGTGCATCCCGGACGGCACCGGCGCGTTAAAAAAAACGGCCCCCAAGCCATCGGAAAATCCCGCGGCGGATGGACCACCAAGATTCATATGGTTGCCGCGAATGCTCGAACGGCCATAACCTTCGCGCTCTCGCCGGGCCAAGCCTCCGACGCGGTGGCAGGACGCGAACTACTGGGCGGCATCGGACCGCTGCCCGCGCCGCTGCACCTGATCATGGACGGTGCCTACGAGGACAACGAAACCCGGCAACTGGCGCTGGATTTCGGCTTTATTCCGGTGGTTCCGCCCAAAAGCAATCGCTTGAACCCTGGCAGTACGACAAGGCTATGTACCGCAAACGCAATGAGATCGAGAGGCTCTTCCGCAGACTCAAAGGCTTCCGCCGCATCTTCTCCCGCTTCGAAAAACTCGATGTCCTCTTCCTCGGCTTCCTCACCTTCGCTCTGATCGTCGAGGCACTCTAGATAGTGTTAACACGCCCTAGGCCCAAGCACTCGGCAGGCGAGTGCTTTTCTTGTTTTGCGGGCGCCTTCTATTGAGGCGGCAGGGCCCCGAGCAGCCGGCGGATGACGATCAACTCGCCCAGATGGTGAGAGGTGTGATCGGCGACCAGCAGGGCCTCGCGCAACAGGTTTTGCCCATCGCCCCAGGCGAACGGTGCCAGCAAATCGTTGGCAGGGTCGTTGACCAGGCGGATCATCTTGTCGCGATCGTCCTGCACCTGCTGGAGCGTGTGCTTCCAGCTTTTCCCATCGGCGGGAGAGGCCGAGCGTGGCCAGTAGCCCTCGGGCCATTTCGGCGAGTGATAGCTGCCATCATGGTTCATGCTGAAGCGCACGATGTCGTCCTGGGCGATGCGAATGTGTTCCAGTACCTGCCACGCCGAATAAGGCAACCCGGACGGAATTACACCGTGCAGCTTAGGCGGAAAGTTCTTCACCACATCCTCAAGAGTCGCGTGTGCCTGCCCGCCGCGCAGCAACTCCACCAATTGCTTTCTGATCTGGTTTTCTCCTGCAGCCATTGCCATACTCCATTTTAGAGAATCCGTTGTGGGCGCGCCGGGTTGCCGTGAGCCGCGGCTACCGGGAGCGATCGTCCAACCGGGTTGACGCTTGCGCGATTCCACTCGAAGGCGGAAACTAAAGCTCACCAGCAGGAAGCATCCGTGAAATACGTCGCCGTTACCGGGGCATCGGTCTGATAACCTGCCGTGGGTTGCGAGGAGGAACAACGATCATGAGATATGTCGCCGTTATCCCCGCCCGCCTCGCCTCGACTCGCCTGCCGCGCAAGCCGCTGCGCGAGATTGCCGGCAAGAGCATGATCGCCCGCGTCTACGAGGCGGTGTCCGCCGGCAAACTGGTTTCTGAAACCATTGTTGCCACCGATGCGCGCGAGGTTGTAGAGCACTGCGAAAAACTCGGCATCCCGGCGCGCCTGACTTCTCCCGAGCACCACAGCGGAACCGACCGCGTGTACGAGGTCGCCGGCGCGGTGGATGCCGATGTCTACATCAACGTACAGGGCGATGAGCCGCTCACCCGCGCCGAGCACTTGGATTCCCTGGTCCGCCTGATGCAGAAGCCCGGAGTGGTGGTCGGCACCTTGAAGGTCGCTTGCGCCGCAGCCGACGTCGCCAATCCGAACGTGGTTAAGGTGGTTTCGGATGCCGACGGCCGCGCGCTCTATTTTTCCCGCAGCCCGATTCCGTTCGACCGCGATCGCAGCGGCGACATACGCTATTTCAAGCATCTCGGGCTCTACGCCTACCGCAGGCGGGCGCTGCGCTTGTTCTGCTCCTGGCCCGAGTCGAGCTTGGAGCGGGCTGAGCGGCTTGAGCAGTTGCGCTTCCTGGAGAACGGCGTGGCCATCCACGTGGCGGAGACTGCTTTCGATACCGTCGGCGTGGACACGGAAGAAGACCTGCGGCGTGTGGAAGCGCTCCTCCTCGCACGCCGCTAGAGCAGATTCAGAGTCGGTGTATCCGGTACCATCATCGCCGGGCTAAACGCTCGGCTACCTTACTGGACACAGCTTCTGCGAATCCGGTTCTAGCGATTTCACGATGACTGGCTACGCGGGAAGGGTCAAGCCTGCGATTTCGTCCAGGCTTCGGCGGCGGCAATTCGCTTGGCGATCGGCGGATGCGAGTGAAAGAGGATTTCCACGATCCGCGAAGGTTTGCGCTCGGCGAGGTTTTGTTCGGCCAGCTTGTTCATGGCGCTGATGAACGGGCCGACGGCGGGAATCGACTGCCAGGGCAAAACGGTCGGCTTCGCGCTCGTTGACCCGCGAGTAGGCGTTGAGCAGAGGCATCAGAGCCAGTGAAATCACGGTCGTCACCAGGATGATCAATGGAAGGTTGGCGAAATCGTATTGCGAGATAAACCACGCCCGGCGCAGAACCGCCCAGCGCAGCACCCATTTCAGCGCCCAGAAACCGGCGAAGGCGATCACCGCCTGCACCATCATCGACTTCAGAATGTGCCGCCGCGCGTGATGTCCGAGCTCGTGGGCGAGCACGGCCTCGATCTCATCGTCGGTGTAATTGGCAAGCAGCGTGTCGGAAAGAATGATGCGCCGGGTCGCACCCCATCCGGTCAGCGCGGCATTTGCCTTGCGTGATTTTTCCGAAAGAGTCCATTCGTAAACCCCGCGTACTCGCGTGCCCGCGCTTTCGCTCAGCCGCGTCAGGCGGCTTCGCAGTTCAGAATTCTCGAGCGGCCTGAACTTGTAGAAAATCGGGAACAGCACCACCGGCGCGATCTGCACAAATAGCACGAACAGCGCCATGAAAGCGGCCCAGCCGACAATCCACCAGGATTGCGGAAAGCGGCGAACCAGCAGATAAAAAATCTCCGCCAAAATCACTGAGATCACCAGCCCAACCAGAAATCCCTTGAGTTCATCCCACATCCAAGCGCGCCAGCGCTGGTTGGAAAGATGGTACTGGTGCTCCAGCCGGAAGCCATAAAGACCAATCCCCAGGCCGAGCGCCTTGCTCAGCAGGGTGAGGAAAAGCAGGTAGACAAAGAGCGCAAGCACGTAGTTCTCGCCGCGCACGATGCGGAAGGCCAAGTCGCGCAGAGCGGGACTCCATCCGGTCACGAGCAGCACCAGCATCAACCCCAGCCCAAGGCCGGCGTCAGCCATGCTCAGGCGGCGGTGGATGCGGTTATAGCGCCGCGCGTCGGGCGAATCGACCGGAGATGATGGAGCAGACCACATGGGATTCCGCGGAAGTACCGATCATACTAAACCGGGCAGGCGTCTACCAAAGGGAGAGGCGCAATCGACCATTAAACCAACTACCCCACGTTAGCCAACGGCGGGCGAACGCGGGGCACCATAACGCCCGGCACTTAGGCGGCGATTGCCTTGCCATAGACGAACGACTCGGCGGCCGAAAGAATCTCGTCCACCAGTTCAGGGCCGGAGGCTTCGCAGTAGATGCGCAGCAGCGGCTCGGTTCCGGAACCGCGCACGAGCACCCATGGCTCGGCCCCGTCGCCCTCGCGGGGGGCGTCGAGGAAGAACTTGTAGCCGTCCATATTCTCCATGCGCAGCACCTTGTAGCCGATCTTCCGCGGGCATTCGGCGGCGCGGCGAAGGGCGGAAAGCTTCAACTCGTCGGCCAGGTGCAGATCGCGGCGGCCGTAATAGTGCCGGCCATACTCATCTTGCAGTCGCTCCACCAGTTGTCCGAGCGAGCGGCCTTCTTCGGCCATGATGTTGGCCAGCAGCAGGCAGTTCAGGATGCCGTCGCGCTCCGGAAGATGGCGCGGAATGCCGATACCGCCGCTCTCTTCGCCGCCGATCAGAACTTCGCGGCCGCTGAGCACGATATCGCAGACATACTTGAAACCTATGCCGTGCTCGATCAACTCGCGGTTATATTTGCGGGCGATGCGGTCGAGCATGCCGGTGGAGTTGAAGGCGCGGGTGACGGCGCCGGGCCACTGCTTGCGCTTGAGAAGCCACTCCAGCAGCAACGCGAAACACTTGTGAGAGTCGACAAAGCTGCCGTCTTCGGCGACCGCGCCAAGGCGGTCGGCGTCGCCGTCGACCACCAACCCGGCGCTGCATTGTTCGCGAACCACGGCGTCCTGCAGGGCTTTGACGTGCGGTGGAATCGGCTCTGGATTGATGCCGGGAAACAGCGGATTCACCTCTCCGCGAATCTCCAGGTGCGGAACTCCGGCCCGGGCGAAGATACCCGCCAGCACGCCCCGTCCGGCGCCGTACATAACGTCGATGGCAAAGCGGAAGCCGGCCTTGGAGATCAGCCTCATATCGGCAAATTTCTCGATGGCTGCGACATAGGGCGCTTTGAAATCCATCTCGCACACTCGTCCGCCCTCACCGCGCACGGCTGGAGCATCGAGGTAGCCCTCGATTTGCTGCATGATTTGCGACGTGGCTGAGCCGCCGTAAGAGGCTTTGAATTTCACCCCGTTCCAGTTCCAGGGATTGTGGCTGGAAGTAATCATGACGCCGCCGGCCGCGCCCATCCGCTTGACCGCGTAGGAGAGTGCCGGGGTCGGCGTGTAATCGTTCGCCAGGTACACCCGTAGTCCCGAGTCCGCCAGTTGCTCCGCCGCCGCCTCGGCGAAACGCCGCGAACCGAAGCGCGTATCGTAGGCAACCAGAACTCCTCCGGCGGGATTCTCGTGCCGGTGGATGTAGCTGGCGATGGCGCGCGTGAGGCGGCGCACATTTTCAAAAGTGAAGTCGTCGGCGATGATGGCACGCCATCCATCGGTGCCAAATTTGATAGCGGAAGCCATGCGTCCCTATGTAAGTTCCGTCAGTTTCTTTTCGTCGAGGAAGGCAACGACCTTGCCAACGTCCTGCGCGCGGGCGCGAGTGGTCACCAGCAGCGCGTCATCGGTGACCACCACCACCAGGTCTTTCACGCCCACGGCGGCCACGAACTTGCCGGGCGCGTGCAGATAATTGCCTTCCGCATCGAGGATAAACGAGCGCGGGGCTTCCACGTGGTTGCCGCAGTCTCGGTTGCTCTTGGCCATCGCCACCCGGTGTTCGTGCAGCGCCGACCACGAGCCCAAGTCGTTCCAGCCGAACCCTGCGCGAATGCAGAAGATGTTCGACTGCTGCTCGCCTTTAGCCGAACGCGGCTCCAGCACGGCGTAATCGATGCTGATGTTTTCGCACTTGGGATAGAGCCGCCGGAAAGTCTCACTGAATCGGCGGGTGCCATAGGCGCCGGCGATCTGCTCCAGCAACGGCGCGGTTTTCGGCAGATGCTCGTGCAGGGCGGCCCCGAGGGTCGCCGCCGACCAGACGAAGATGCCGCTGTTCCAGAAAAAATTTCCCGCCGCGAGGAATTCGACGGCGCGCTCGAGCTTGGGTTTTTCGGTAAAGCGCCGCACCCGCAGAGCGCTGCCCGTTTTTTCGCCGGTCTCAATATACCCATACCCGGTTTCGGGCCGGGTCGGATCGACTCCCATGACGACGATATTTTCGCCCGCCGCCGCAATTGCCACCGCCTCCGCCAGATCGCTGCGGAAGCGGCGCTGGTCGCCGATGACGTGGTCGGAGGGAAACATGCCGATGACGGCTTTCGGGTCGGTCCGCAGGAGCAAAAACGCCGCCAGCCCGATGGCCGGCGCGGTGTTGCGTCCCATCGGCTCGGCGATGATCTGCCGGGCGGCAACTCGGGCAGTTGGCGAATAATGTTGCGGCGCAAATCCTGGTTGCTGATAATCCAGAAGTTGTTCAGCGGGCTGCCAGCGGCAGCGAGGCGCGCAACCGTCTCCTGGATCATGGTCTGGCGGCTGTTCAAGGGCAGCAGTTGCTTGGCGCAGCCGTTTGCGGCTGAGCGGCCAGAAGCGCGTTCCCCGGCCGCCGGCGAGAATTACGGGATAGAAGTGCCGCTTATCGAATCTTGCCACGCGCTTACCCTGTAGAGCTTGTGCTTGTGCCAAAGCTGCCCGCACAGTCCCAGCCAGTGTCGCTGGATATTAGAATTACTCCGGCGTCCGTACGCCTTCCATCAGCTTCTCAACCGACGGGCGGCGGCACCGGCTCGCCGGGCACGCGCATGAGGAGAAACTCCACTTCCACTGCGGGCGCAGGCCGATTTGCCCGGTGCTGGCCGGAATCACGACCGCTTCGCCTCGATTAAAGCTGACTGGCTGGCCGCCTTCCCATTCCACTACAGCGCTGCCTTCCACCGCAACCAGAACTTGCGCCGAAGTGCCTCCGGGCGCGGCATTAAGGACCAGCGGCGTAGCCGACGGCAAAGTGCTCGACCACAAAACAAGGTGAGGCCACCAGCAGGTCATAGCCGCCGGCCGCACGCGGCGCAACCTTGCCCGCGCGGGTTGATTCCCGCATCGCCCGCAAGCCTTGCTCGATATGAAGCTCCCGGCCGCGTCCGAAATCATAGAGTCGGAAAGTGGTGTCGGAATTCTGTTGGGTCTCAATCAGAATCGATCCCGGCCCAATCGAGTGCAAGGTTCCGGCATCGCAGTAAATCAGCTCGCCGGGCTTGAGATCGACCCAATTGAGCAGATCCTCGGCGCGGTTGGCGACGATGGCGGCGGCAAACTCCGCCTTGCTGACTCCGGGCCGTAAACCGAGCCCGACTTGGGCTCCCGGCAGGCATTTGGCCACGTACCAGCACTCCGTCTTGCCGCAAGGTTGGCCCAGCTCAAGGGCTCCTTCGTCATCCGGATGCACCTGAACCGACAGCTTGTCGTGCGGGAAAAGAAATTTCGTCAGCAGCGGAAATCGATCCGGATGAGGTGCCGCTTGACCGGTCAGTTCCCGGCCAAAGCGCCGGCACAGGTCGCCGAGCGATGCCCCGGAAAATGGCCCGTTCGCCACCCGGCACTCGTCACCGGTCAGCCAAGCCTCGCCGATGGGCTCGTTGCCGACGACCCGAGTGTAGATGGGACGCAGATCGCGAGTTCCCCACGGACGCGGACTGAACTCGGGGATCATGAGAAATGGATAGAGATCAGACATTGGGGGACACAATGCCGTACTGAGCAACTATTTTAGAGTACCTGAATCGCTTGAACGTTGCCGGGCCCGGAAAAAAGGGCCAACCATAGTTGGCCCCAGGGTTTCGATGGCTCCGCCTCAAAGCGACTTGAAGAACTTACGCATCCGCTCCAGTCCGCGGTCGATCTCGGCGGCCGAAGTGGCGTAGGAAAGCCGGACGTGCTGATTGCTGCCGAACGCCTCGCCAGGTACGGTCACCACGTGAGCCTCATGCAACAGGCAGCGGGAGACATCGGCCGGCGTCTTCATCCCGCCCTTGCCGAAGTAGGCGCTGAAATTGGGGAAGACGTAGAAGGCGCCCTGCGGCATGGCGCAGGTGATGCCCGGAATCTCCCGCAAGCCCTTCACGATCTGATCGCGCAACTGCTTGAATTCGGCGCGGAAGTCGGCCACGCACTGCTGAGGCCCGGTCAGGGCGCCGACGCCGGCCTTCTGCACAATCGAGGTCGGGTTCGAGGTGGACTGGCTCTGCAGCTTGGTGGCTTCCTTGATGACCGCGGCCGGTCCCAAGGCAAAGCCCAGGCGCCAGCCCGTCATGGAATAGGTCTTGGAGAGCGACCCGACGACAATCAGGCGGTCACGCGCGTCCTGAATCGATCCGGCGGAAAACAGACGGCCGCTGTAATCGAGATAAACGTAGCACTCGTCGCTCATGACCCAGATGCCGCGCTTGGCGGCCATGCGCACCACGGCCGTCATGTCTTCGGGCGAAAGCGACGCGCCCGAGGGATTGTTGGGGAAGTTCAGCAGCAGGATTTTGGTCCGCGGCGTAATCGCCTTTTCCAGCATCTCCGGGGTGATGGCGAAATCGTTCTTCTCTTCGCTCTCGACAAAAACGCACTTGCCGCCTGAGTACTCCACCATGTCCTTGAAAGAGACCCAATAGGGGACAGGGATGATGACTTCATCGCCGTGATTGACGAGTACCTGGAAGAGATTGAACAGGGCATGTTTGCCGCCGACCGAGGCGACCACCTCTTCGCGCTTGAAATTGCTGCCGAAATCAGCCGCGTGGCGCTTCACGATGGCGTCGCGCAGCTCCTCGATCCCGCCCACGGCCGTGTATTTCGTGAAGTCAGCCTGAATGGCTGCAATCGCCGCGTCCTTAACGTGCTGGGGAGTCTTAAAATGCGGTTCTCCGGCCGCAAAGTAAACCAGGTCAACGCCCTGGGCGCGCAGCTTGTCGCCTTCGGCAACCGCCGCCAGGGTGGCCGAAGGTTTAATCCGGTTGATCCGTTCAGTGAATGGCGTTACTAATCCAGAACTCGCAGCCATAATGTCCTCCGTTATTTGGACTTGCTTCTTGATTTCCGCGGCGAAGCCAGCAGCTTCTGTTTGAGCATTTGCTCCACCAGTTGGGGAACGAGATTGCAGACCGAGCCACCGAGGGCCGTGATCTCGCGTACCAGCCCGGAGCTCAAGTATGAGTAGGCTCCCGCCGGTATCATGAACATCGTCTCCAGTCTCGCATCGAGTTTGCGATTCATCAGGGCCATCTGCAACTCGTATTCATAGTCGCTGACGGCGCGAATTCCTCTCAGCACTACCTTAGCTCCGCGCTTGATGGCAAAGTCAACCAGGAGTCCCTCGAAGGAGTCAACGCGAACGTTGCTCCACTTTTTGGTGGTTTCGCGCAGCATCGACAGTCTCTCCTCGGTTGAAAACAACGGAGCTTTAGCCGAGTTCCGAAGAACGGCCACGATGAGCACGTCAAATATCTTCGCCCCGCGCTCAATCAAATCTAAATGACCATTGGTCGGCGGATCGAAGCTACCTGGGTAAATAGCGATTACTTGCTTTTTCAAAGCGCCTCGTTCAGGCGAAACGGTTAGTTGTCCAGAGGAATTCTAATCGCCCGTTCCTATCACAGGCAACGGAATAACGGTCGCCGCCGGCGGCCGGAAGTCACCAGACCCTTCCAGCCGGCAGGAAAACAAGCCGGCCCGCTCCGCTGGGGCTGCTGCTGGATAGCGCACAACCGCGGCAAATAATGGCACGACCGGCTTATGATCCAGGGCTTATGATTGGGATAACCCGGCCGGCCGCGGGCAGTAAGCGGCCCGTTAATCTCATCCTACGTTCACCGGCATCTACCAGCCGGGAACAATGAGCCGGAACCGCCTTGCCGGCCCTGCCGGATAGGCTTGGCTGACTATGACCCTTTTCGATTGGCGAACCACGCAAGTCGTGTTGACGTTCCTGCTGTTCGCAGCCATCCTGGGATTCGTCTATCTGGCCGTCAAACCGCTGCTCATTTTTCTCTTCGCCATGCTCTTTGCCTATCTGCTGCAGCCGGCAATCTCCTACGTTGAGCGGTGGACTCGCTCGCGAGGAGCGGCTATCGCCTTGGTTTACCTGGCGTGGCTGGCCCTGCTGGCAGTCGCCGGGTTCCTGATCGGAACCCGGATTGTGGGTGAGGCCCACAAATTGATGCAGGTCCTGCCGGATCTCTACCAGAAGATCAGCAGCGGCAACATCGCCTGGCAGCTTGGCGCGCAGAGAGGCTGGAGCCAGGAGACGCAAGCCGAACTCAAGAACTTCCTGGCCGAACACCGTGAGCAAGCGATCGCCATCGTGAGCACCTTGGGGTCAAAACTGGCGCTGCTGGCCTCCAACGCGGGATGGGTGGGACTGGTGCCGATTCTGGCGTTGTTCTTTTTGAAAAACAAATCTCAACTGGGCAGCATTGTCGCCGGAACCTTTGACGACCTTTTGGTTGACCCGCGAAAGCGCGAGCTGCTGCACGACATTCTTCGCGATCTGGATTCCATGCTTTCGCTGTTCGTGCGGGCGCAATTGCTGCTGGTTTTGATTTCAGGGAGTGCCTACACCATTTTCATGGCTTCTCTGCAGGTTCCGTATGCGTTTGCCCTGGCTGCAATCGGCGGCTTGCTGGAGTTCATTCCGCTGGTTGGACCGCTGCTGGCGGCGGGGTTGATCCTGGGCATCAGCTTTAGCCTGAACTATCCGCACCTGCTGGTGTTGGTCATTTTTCTGGGAGCTTGGCGCGTGTGTGAGGATTACCTGATTTCACCGCGCGTGCTGGGCGGCAAACTCGAAATCTCGTCGCTCGCCGTGATTTTTGGCGTGCTGGTGGGAGGCGAATTGGCGGGGGTGATTGGCATCTATCTCGCCATTCCGGTGCTTGCGGCCATGCGTATCCTGTGGAAGCACTGGCTGGCCTACCGACGCAGCCGCCAGCTAATACCCGAAACAACTTTGGCGCAACAGTAGCGCAATTTTAGGTTTGCGGTGCGAGGGTGGAGCAGCACTTTAGCGCCGCGTACCAAAGCTCAATCACGTTTCGGCTTTTAGCCGCTGAGGCGTCCATGCGGCGGAGACGCAGCGAATTCTTCTAACCAGGCGTACGATGCGGGCGGCCCAGGCAGGCCGCCCTTTGTATGCCAAGCTATTTCTTAGCCGGAGCGGCGGCAGTCTTGGCGGCCGCCGCCTTCTGCTCGGGCGAGGCGGGCGCCGGTTCCGCGACGGCCGGGGGACGCAGTCCGAGCGTTTTGCGCACCTCGGCTTCGATGCGGGCCGCAATGTCCCGATTCTCTTTCAGAAACTGCTTGACGTTTTCCCGACCCTGCCCGATGCGCTCGCCTTTGTAGCTGAACCAGGCGCCGGATTTCTCGACGATGTTATTGTTCACGGCTACGTCGAGCATGTCGCCCTCGCGCGAGATGCCTTCGCCATACATGATGTCGAACTCGGCTTCGCGGAAGGGCGCGGCGGTCTTGTTCTTTACAATCTTGACCTTGGTGCGCGAGCCGATGACGCTGTCCCCGTCCTTGATGGCGGCGATGCGACGGATATCGACCCGCACCGAGGCATAAAACTTGAGGGCGCGCCCACCGGTCGTGGTTTCGGGGTTGCCGAACATGACGCCGATTTTTTCCCGGATCTGGTTGATGAAAACCAGGCAAGTGCGCGACTTCGAAACGATTCCGGTGAGCTTGCGCAGGGCCTGCGACATCAGGCGGGCTTGCAGGCCCATGTGGCTGTCGCCCATCTCGCCTTCAAGCTCGGCCTTGGGGACCAGCGCGGCCACGGAGTCGACGACCAGCACGTCGATGGCGTTCGAGCGCACCAGGGCCTCGGCAATCTCCAGCGCCTGCTCGCCGTAGTCCGGCTGCGAAACCAGCAGGTTATCGACATCGACTCCAAGGCGCTTGGCGTAAGCCGGATCCAGGGCGTGCTCGGCATCGACAAAAGCGGCCATTCCGCCCGCCTTCTGCGCCTCGGCGATCACCTGGAGGGCGATCGTGGTCTTGCCCGACGACTCCGGCCCGAAGACCTCAACCACGCGTCCGCGCGGAAATCCGCCGATGCCGAGGGCGGCGTCGAAAGAGATCGAGCCGGTCGGAATAACCGCGATGGGAACAATGGCTTCCTTGTTCCCCAGCCGCATGATGGAGCCCTTGCCGAACTGCTTTTCGATTTGCGAGAGGGCCAACTCGATTGCGCGTGCACGCTCGTCCGCCATGGATAACTCCCAGTGAGGAGATTATAAGAATAGAACAGGCAGCATACCATGCTTCCGGCTGAGAAACAGCAAGAGAAAAGCACTGGGGGAGTGGACAGTTTGCGGCACTCAGAAGAGAATCATTCTCTGGGGACAGTAACGTTTCGGGAACGAGGAACCCCGTTCGCTGAATTTTTGTTTACAACGAGCCGATTATATAAGAACATCTTTACCTATTGGCAGGGTTCCTATGGGAAGAATTTGCAGGCGGAGGGGGCAGTATGTCCGAGGAGCTGAATTTATTGCTGGAAATGGCGCGCTGTGTCCAGATGACGCCAGAGCAGGCGGAGGAACAGCGGCGTAGTTTTGCCTATGGTAATACCAAACTGGAAAACGACTCCATTACCCGTACCGTGGTTGATCGCGCAGCCGAGAGGTTAAATGCAGGCGATAGCGCGCGGATTAAGTAGCGCCACGCAAGCCACATCAGCTTTTTGATACAGCAGAACAAAAGGCCGACCTCGAAACGAGGAACGGCCTTTTGCAGTTTGATGAAGTAAAGCGGATGATCGCGGCGTCAATTTCCGGATTTACACTCACCTCAGAAGTTTTGCTTAAGCTCCACTACGTTGCCATCCACGACATTTACACGTGTGCTGGTTCGTTCCGTACCGGCCCCGTTTACATCATGAGGAATGGTGAGATCGACAACACGTTTCACCAGCCGCCGCCATTCGAACAGGTCGGAGGGTTGGTGGATGAGATGTGTACATACATCAACTCAAATTTCGGAAAATCAGCCATTCACCTCGCTGCCTACGTGATGTGGAAGCACAACTGGATTCATCCATTTTTCGGGGGCAACGGCAGGACATCGCGTGCAAGCTCGTACCTCGTTCTTTGCGCGAGGCTTGGCTATAACCTTCCCGGTAGCCCGACTGTGCCGCAACAGATTGCGGAAATTGCGTTAAACAAGAATCGGTACTTTACGGCATTACATGCTGCGGATGCGGCGTGGGACCAAGGAAACATCGACGTTTCCGCAATGGAGTCACTGATTTCCGACTGCTTGGCGGCGCAACTCTACATGATCCACCAACAAGCCACGTCTGCTACTTAGGTTCGCCCCACTTTGCCAAGTGGCCAGCCCGTCATCGGAACTTGAGGGCTTTGGCCCCGCGCCCTTGCTCCTGCCTGTTATGCTACAGGGTAGAAGCTATGAAAGCCCGTCTTGGACTCATTGCCGGCAATGGCAAATTTCCCCTCCTGGTGCTGGACGCGGCGCGCTCGCGCGGCTACGAAGTAGTGGTGGCCGCCATCAAGGAAGAGACCTTTCCGGAGATTGAGCAGCGCGGCGCAGCCTCGGTTCACTGGATGTCGCTCGGCGAGCTTTCGAAGCTGATCGACACCTTCCAGCGCGAGGGCGTGAAGGAAGCGATCATGGCCGGACAGGTCAAGCACAAGCAAATCTTCAGCAGCATTCGCCCCGACTGGAAGCTGGCCAAACTGCTGTTCAGCCTGCCCCTGCGTAACACCGATTCGCTGATCGGCGGGGTGGCCAAGGTTCTGGCGGAAGAAGGAATCACCCTGCTGAATTCGACCTCGTTGCTGGAGCCGCTACTGGCGCGCGCCGGCGTGCTCACCCGAAGGCAGCCGAGCGACCAGGAGCAGACCAACATCACTTACGGACGCGCGGTAGCGCATCACGTGGCGCGCTTCGATATCGGGCAGACCGTGGTCATCGCCGAAGCCGCCTGCGTCGCCATCGAGGCCATGGAAGGCACCGACGCGGCCATCCTGAGGGCCGGAGCGCTGATGACGAGCCTGCACGGCGAGTCGGCCATGCTGAGCCGCGCCCTCACCGTGGTCAAGGTCGCCAAGCCCAACCAGGACATGCGCTTCGACGTGCCTGTCATCGGGCTGCGCACGATTGAGACGATGCGCCAGGCCGGCGCCACCTGCCTGGCTCTGGACGCCGGCCGCTGCCTGATCCTGGATGGCGAGGCCATGATCCAGGCCGCGGATGAGGCGGGAATCGCCATCGTGGCCGACGAGACTCCGCACCGAAGTTAGGGTAAGCGGCGAAGAAACAAGATGAGCAAAGAACACGAAGGATCACTCCGCGTTGCGGTCATTGGGGTCGGCTCGTTTGGCCGCAATCATGCGCGCGTCTATCGCGAGCTGGCCGACGAGAGCCGCACCGCCGCCGCGGGCCTCGAGTTGGCGGCGGTGGTAGACCGTGACCGGGCGCGGGCGGAAGCGGTTGCCGCCGAGTTCGGCGCACGCGCCTACACCGACCTGAATGCCTTGCTGGCTAAGGAAAAAATCGATGCCGCGACCGTGGCCGTGCCGACCATCGCGCACTTGGCGGTGGCGCGAACCCTGCTTGAGGCGGGAGTCGATGTGCTGGTGGAAAAGCCGCTGGCGGCCGACCTCGCGGAGGCGGATACGCTGATTGGGCTGGCTCGCAAGCACGGGCGAATTGCGCAAGCCGGACACCTGGAGCGCTTCAATCCGGCGGTGCGCGCGGTGCTGCCGCACGTCACCCTTCCCATGTTTTTCGAAGTCCATCGTCTCAGCGTGTTCACGCCGCGTTCGCTCGACGTCGATGTGGTGATGGACTTGATGATCCACGACTTGGACGTAGTGCTCTCACTGGTGAACTCGCCGCTCCGCGATCTGCGCGCGGTGGGCTTGCCGGTGTTGACGCCGAAGGTGGATATCGCCAACGTCCGAGTGGAATTCGAGTCCGGATGCGTGGCCAATTTCACCGCCAGCCGGGTCAGCACGGAGCGGGTGCGCAAGCTGCGTTTTTTCCAGCCGCGGCAGTACGTTTCGTTGGACTACTCGCGGCGCGACGTCTTTATGCTGACCGTCAAACCGGCGGGAGAGGGCTTGCCCTCGCTGCCGGAAATTGTTGCTTCCAAACCGCAGGTGGTCAACGAGGAACCGCTCAGGGCGGAGCTGCGCAGTTTCCTGGAGGCAGTGGCCGGCCGGACTTCCCCCGTAGTCAGCCTGGAAGATGGCAAACGGGCGTTGGACTTGGCGCTGCAGGTTCGATCCCGGATCGCGGAACACAGCCGTCGCGTGGGCCTGCCCGGACTGATGAACCTGCAGTAAGCACCTGACAATCGAGCCCCGAGCTCGAAAGGGGTACGGTGCAAATCGGCCCGAAACTTCGTGGCCGGCTTCAAACTAGGGGATAAAACATCTCTATTTTGGGAGCTTGGAGTTCGAAAAGAGGCTCGGGAAGTGCGAAAATATCTTCAGCAACCCCACGCCCTTTGCCGGGTTTAGATAAGAAGGGTTTTGTGTGTCCGTAGGCGCCAGGGTCGGCGCTAGCCGGCCACGTTGTATTAAGACGCATGGCGAGAATCGAATTTCCATCACTGAAGACCGAGCCGGTCGCCGGACCGGAGTTGCTCTCGCGGGGCGAGCAGCCGGTGACGGAGTTCACGCCCGTTCTGCTTACTTATTTGCAGGACGACTTGACGCGTTCGCGGCTGCGCGAGGCATTCTGGATCTCGCTGGTGGCGCACTTGGTGGGAATCATCCTGCTGGCGCTGTCACCCAAGCTGCTGCCCAGTCTTTGGCATCCGGTGGAGCTACGCACCGCCGAGCAGATGATCCACGATAAGGATTTCACCTACCTGGAGCTGCCGAACGATGCCCAGAAGCCGGCGGCGAAGGCTCCGGACACGAAGTTCCTTTCAGACAAGAACCGTATCGCAAAATCGAAGATGCCACCCCCGGACCGCCAAGCCCTGGAGTCGCTGCGCAGAGGGTTGCCTGGTCCTCCGGGAGCAATGGTGCCGCAAAGTGCGCCCTCGACGGCGGTCGCGCCGGCTCAATCGGGTGGGGCGGCCAATCAGCAGGCAAACAACAATTCACCGCTCAGCGCGCCCGCAACCCGGCCCGCGCCGCCGCGGGATTTGAGCGCTTTTGCGGGTATGTCAGCTGGTTCAGCCATTGCGCAGGCAGCCAGGAACTCGCGGGGAAGCGCCTCCGTCGGCGGCGGAGGCAATTACGGCGCACCGAACGGCGGCGGAACCCAAGTCGGCAGCGGCCTCGACGTGCTCAGCGATACTCAGGGCGTCGATTTCGGCCCCTACCTTTCCCGAATCGTGGCCGTGGTGCGGATGAACTGGTACAACCTGATCCCCGAAGAGGCGCGTCCGCCGATGCTGAAAAAAGGCAAGGTCGCAATTGAATTTATGATCCTGCCGGACGGCAAAGTCGCCGGCATGCGGCTGATGGGCCCATCGGGAGACGTCGCCCTGGATCGCGCCGCCTGGGGCGGCATTACCGCCTCCAACCCATTTTCCCCGCTACCCTCGGAGTTCCACGGGCCTTATCTGGCGCTGCGCTTTTCTTTCTACTACAACCCGGCTCGCGGAGAGATGTACTAGTCGGCGCCAACCGGGTTTCTTACTTAATCCTCTTCCTGCGTTGACGACATGAGTTCCTATTGGCCCGCCAGTCCCAAGGACGTCACCAACGACAACGACTACTCCACCTCGCGCAAGATCAACACAAACTCTCAAACTCTAGACCGGATTCGCGGAAGCTGTGTCCAGTAAGGTAGCCTGTGTTTAGCCCGGCGATGATTGTGCCGGATACACCGACTCTGAATCTGCTCTAATGTCGCGCTCGCGCCGGGCTCTGCGCTGCACTCTCAAAGACTGCCTGCTGAGCTATTTTTGCCGCTTCCGCGGCCGGAGGATTGGCAGCCGTCAGCGGACTTTCAATCGGCTGCCGTTCGCTCTCCAGGTGCATGGTGGTGGCATTGGCTGGCGTGCCCGAGACCCGATCTTCCGCACCCGGCTCTCCACCGTTAAACGAGGGTGCCGGCGGAGCCGACTGCCCAGTTGTTCCGGTGAGCTGTTGGTTCTGGTAAGTGCTGACGCTCGGGCTGTTGATGACTCCGGTCTGCGCTGCCGCCGAGCCCATAAGCAGAAGGATCGACGCCGCATGCAACAAATTCCTCATGAAATCTCCTCATCTCCGCCATTTTCACGCTCGACCTGATCGAAGAAGGTCGCTGCCTCTTTCGAAGCCGTCGTATCGCTCAGGGTTTTCCAGACCGGCTTGGCCGCCGCCGAAGCGAATTCAGGCTCACCGATGCCTTATAATTAGCTGGTTCCCTGCTTTTCGCGCCGGCAAACTGGCGCTTGCCTGGGATTTCGATTGGTTTATCCGGATGCAATTAAGAAATAACGAAGTGGAGAAGCTGACAGGCGTCTATCCTACCCCGCCGGTTGGGTCGGGTTCCCGCAATCATAGGCTTGCCATTCTTCTCATCATCGCCCTCTGGGCAGTTTTGTACGTTCCCGGCATGTTTTCGCCGCCACTGCTGGATGACGCCGACTCGATTCACGCCGAAGCCGCTCGTGAAATGCTGGTGCGGCATGATTGGGTCACCCTGTATATCAACGGGTTCCGCTATCTGGAGAAAGCCCCGCTCATGTACTGGGGCATGGATATCAGTTATAAGCTCTTCGGCGTCTCCGACTGGTCGGCCCGCCTGCCGCTAACTTTTGGCATGCTGGCCGTCCTGTTGGTGACCTATGGCTTGGGTAAGCGGGAGATTGACGGTCGCACCGGGCTTTACGCTGCCGTCGTGCTGAGTCTTTGCGTCGGGTCTTACATTTTTACCAGGATACTCATTCCGGATATCCTGGTCGGGCTCTGGCTGGCACTGGGCTTCTATTTTTTCCTGCAGGGAGTCCACCAGGAGCAGCCGTCGCGGCTATCCTGCTGGGGCTTGGCCGTCACCGCCGCCTTGAACGTGCTTACCAAGGGTCTGATCGGCATCGTCTTTCCCGTGGGCATCATTCTGGTGTATCTCTGGATGACCAGTAACCTGCGCCATTTGTGGAAGATGCGGCTGGCGTCCAGCTTTCTCTGGTTGGCTGCGGTGGCCGTGCCCTGGCACATCTTCGCCGGACTGGAAAACCCCCCGGCGGGCGAGTCGCGCGGCTTTTTCTGGTTCTACTTCGTCAACGAGCAGTTCCTGCGCTACCTCAAAAAGCGGTTCCCGCTCGACTACGATACGGTTCCCTTCTGGCTGTTCTGGGCGATGATTGTGCTCTGGCTGGTGCCCTGGAGCGGTTTCCTGTTTAAGGGCCTGGGGCTGGTGATCCGCCCGCTGCGGCAAAAGATGCAAGCGATGGAGTGGACGGGCAAGCTGGCGATCACCCTGGTCTGGCTGGCTCCTCCGCTGGGCAATCTGGCCGCTTTCCAGCAGGCGGGCGCCCGGGTGCGGACGCTGCAAAGAGCGATGACCCGGCGCGACCATCTTTTGCTTCTGGCCACGATCTGGGCGCTGGCAATCCTGGTTTTCTTCAGCTTCTCAAGCCGTCAGGAGTACTACACGATTCCCGCGCTGCCAGGGCTAGCTCTCGTCATAGGGGCTTGGCTTTCCGACGAAACCGCCTCCGCCGATGAGAACCTGCGCTGCGCTGGCCGGCGCATCTCGATGGTGCTGTTCAGCATTGCCATTCCGGCATTTCTGGCCGGCATGGTGCTTTTGTGGTATTCGCAGTCGGTAGCGCCGGGAACGGACTTGGCCTCGGTGCTGACCAAGCATCCGGACGAATACGCCCTTTCGTTCGGCCACATCCTCGACCTGACGCCACGGGCCATGGGAATTTTCCGGCTTCCGCTGGCGGTTTTTTCCTGTTCCTTGCTGCTGGGCACGGCCGCCAACTGGCTGTTCCGGCGCCGCGGCCGCCCGCTGGCCGGAAATGTCGCGCTCGCCCTGATGGCCTTGGTTCTGTTGCAAGCTGCGCATCGCGGGCTGGAAACCTTCAGCCCCATCTTGTCGTCCAAGTCTCTTTCAGACGAGCTGTCCCGTGTTTATCGTCCCGGAGAGATTATTGTCGTAAACGGCGCCTACGAAGATGCTTCGACGTTAAATTTTTACGGGCACTTTCAGCTTCACGTGTTGAACACCCGCACGGAAGGAAACCTGTACTACGGTTCACTTTTTCCCGATTCCCCGGCCGCCTTCGAAGACGACCGTTCTTTCGCCAAACTCTGGCGGGGCGAACGGCGCGTGTTTCTCTGGACGGAAGAGGACAATCTGCCCGCGGTGGTAAAAAGCGGGCCATATTTCATTACCGCCAAGCACGGCGGAAAATATATTTTGTGCAACCAGGGCGGGAGTTCCGAAAACTAACTCTCGCCATTCCTGGCACTTGGTTCTATTCTGAAGCTAGCGGATTTTATGCCGATTTGCCTGATTTCGGTTCCCCCTGCGGTACGGTATGAGCTGCTCGTGCTGGCGCTCGTCGGAGCGGTCTCCTCGACCGTTTTCCTGGCCCTAGTTCTGTTCGCCGCGGGCCGCTTTCGGAGATCCGCTGATGGCGCGTCGCGCGCCGCCCGAGTCCCGCCCGAGCAGTTTCCCCCGGTCACCGTGCTCAAGCCCATTTGCGGGTTGGAGCCGCAGTTGGAGCGGAATCTCGCAAGTTTTTTTGAACTCGACTATCCCGATTACGAAATCGTTTTTGGCTGTCGCACGCCGGACGACCCCGCTCTGGCCGTGGTTAACGCCCTGCGCAGCCGCTATCCGCATGTACCAGTCAGCATCGTCTATTCGGGTTACCCGGTGTGGCCGAATGCAAAGGTCTTTTCGCTCGACCGCATGATCGCTTCCGCCGCCTATGATCATTTTGTAATCAGCGACAGCGATATCCTGGTTACCCCGGACTTCCTTTGCAAGATCGTTTCTCCGCTGCTCGATCCGCACGTCGGCCTCGTCACCTGTCTTTATTCCGGCACGCCGAACGGCGACTTCTGGTCGCGGGTGGAAGCCTTGGGCATGTCGATTGAAATGCCTTCGAGAGTCCTGGTAGCGAATTTACTGGAAGGAATGAAGTTCGCGCTTGGCGCCGGGGTAGCCGTGCGCCGCGACGTGATCGACCGGATTGGCGGCTTTGCCTCCATCTCGGAGTACTGCGCCGACGATTTCATTCTCGGCAAGCGGGTCGCCGAGTGTGGCTATGCGGTGGTGCTCTCACGCCAGATCGTCAGCCATGTCCTCATCGGGCAGGGATTCCTGCAAACCTTCCGTACCCAACTCCGCTGGATGCAGAGCACGCGCTTTTCGCGCCCCAAAGGCCACCTGGGAACGGTACTTACCTTTTCCATGCCTTTCGGGCTGCTGGGCTTATGCTCAGCGGTCTCGCTAGGGTACTGGCGGCTCGGCATTGCCCTCATCGGGTGGGCATACCTTAGCCGTATGCTCCAGGCCGTTGCCGTGGGCTGGGGCGTGATTCGCGACCGGCGGGCGCTTCGCCTCTGCTGGCTCTATCCGCTACGCGATCTGCTGGGATTTTTCGTGTGGGTCACCAGCTATCTTTGCGGCAGCGAATTTACTTGGCGCGGTGAAGCGTATCGCTTTAGCGAGGACGGCCGTTTCATACCGCTCAGCCGCGGCTACGTCGTTCCCAAGACCACGCCGGCCGAAGCCCAGCCCTCACTGGCAAGCAAGACCAGCGTCTGAATCACCTCTGACGGGGCGAATCGCGCCCGCGCGGTCACAACTTTTCGAGCTTTCCCGCACGCAGCCGAAAGCGCTCGCCTCGCCACTCTACGGTGTTTCCCGCGAAGCTCGTGATCCAGACCAGCGCCGCGACCGCGTCTCTCAGCGGCAGCATCCACAGGTCAAGACCCGCCGCCCGGTCGCGCAGCACGCTCGTGCACAGGGCCGCGGCCACAGAGAAGCGTAGCAACCCGCTCACCGCCACGAGCCCCAGGCTCCAGCCCGCCAGTCCCGAGCACAGGCAGGCGAGCAGCGCCCACGGCACCACATGCGTAACCCCAAGCCCGATATACCCCCGCGGGCGCCGGTCGCGGATCGTCCTTGCCCAGCGCAACTGGTGTTCGAGCATCTCCCGGAAGCTGGTGCCGGGCAGCGCTGTCTCCACCACCAGTGGCGCCAGCACCACGTCGTAGCCGGCGCGCGCCAGACGATTTCCCAGATCGTGATCGTCCGCCAGACAGTCCAGCAATGGACGGAGACCGCCGATCGCCGCCAGTGCCTCGCGCCGAACCGCCAAGGTCGCGCCCAGTCCAAAGGTCAGCCGGCCTTCCAGCGCGTATGCGCCGAGCACACCTCCGGCAAAGTCGGTGGCGATGGTAAGCGCCTCCAGCCGCGAAGCCAGGGTTGTGCCGGCCGTGGCGCGATAGAGAGCGGTCACCATGCCCGTCCGGCTGGCCGAGACACCTTTCGAGGCAAAGCCGGCGGCGATTTTCCGCAGGTAGTCCGCAGGCACCAGGATGTCGCTGTCGTTGATGAGCAGAAGATCGTAGCGCGCCCGCGGCAGAAGTTGCACCAGCGTGCTCACCTTGCGATTGGTTCCGAGCAACTCCGGACACACCATCAGATGAATCGGCCGCGAGGGAAACTCCCGCTGCAACCGCTCAACCTCGGCCACCGCCGGATCGCCCGCCTCGGCCACGCCGAAGATGATTTCAAACTCGGGATAATCCTGAAGGCAATGGCTGCGAAAAGCTTCGTACATTCGCGGATCGGCGCCGCGCAACGGCTTGAGGATGGAAATCGGCGGCGTTGCTGGATCTTGCGTCGCGCCGTTCGACTCAGCCGCCGGCAAACGGCAGAACTTGACCATTCCGGCGATCACCAGAAACTGGTAGCCAAGTCCGCAAAGTGTCAGGCCGGCAAAAAAATATGCCAGGTATAACCACGGCAAATGCGGCCACGAAACGTATAGATATGAAACGTGCATGCGATATGCCAACAGCTTAGCAGATCGGAAGTTGAAGCCTTGCGATCCCCGGCCTCGGGGTCCCCGGCAAGCCTGGTTTTGGCTTGCTAGGGTGGGGACTCGCTCACTCGTAGCGCAGAGATTCTATGGGGTCGAGGTTCGCGGCCTTCCACGCGGGATAAATTCCGAATACCAGCCCGATGAAAGTCGAAGCGGCAAAGGCGATGATTGACCACGCCACCGACATGGTCGCCGGCAGGGCGGGAAATACAAAGGGCACAAGACGGCTCACCAATCCGCCCACCAGGATTCCCAGCACCCCGCCGATCGACGTCAGCGCCACCGCTTCCAGGGTGAATTGCACCAGGATGTCGTGTTTGCGCGCGCCGATCGCCTTGCGGACTCCGATTTCGCGGGTGCGCTCGGTGACCGAAACCAGCATGATGTTCATCACTCCAACCCCGCCGACGATCAGGCCAACGCTCGATACCGCGAACATGAAAACGAACACGCCGCCGGTGATCTTGTCCCACACCTCCACCAGCGAGTCCTGGCTGAAGACCGCGAAGTTGTCCGCTTTGTCCAGCGCCACCCTGCGCCTGCGCCGCAGCAGCTCCCGCACCTCGTCGATGGCCTTCGGCACGTCTGCTTGCGAGGTGGCCTTGATGCTGATCCAGTTGTCCTTCAACTCCGGATGGAGCTTATGGAAGGTGGTGTAGGGAAAAAAAACAATGTTGTCTTCGGGGTTGGCGCCGCCGCTGAAAGCTGCCCGTTTCTTTTCCGCCACGCCTATCACGGTGAAGAGCTGGCCTTCGATATTGAGTTCCTCGCCGACCGGATCGGCGTTGTCGAACAGGGTTTGCGCGGTGTCGTAACCGAGAACGATGACCGGGCTGTGCTGCTCTTGCTCGGCCGGGATGAACCAGCGCCCGCGCTCCGGTTTGTATTCGAAAACCTCGGAGGCCGAGACCGTGTCGCCTTCCAGAATGGTGTTCTTCGCCCGCCGTCCTTGGTATTTCACCACGTAGGTTCCGGTGCCGAATTCCCTGAGAAACATGCGCAGGCCGGCCGAAACCGCCCTCACATGGGGCAGGCTGCGGATAGCCCGGGCATCGTCGTACGTCAGCTCCTTGCGGTTCAGCATCTCCGCCGTCGGCCGGCCAAATTGGAACGGTTGCAGATGGTAGGCGAAGATGATGTTGGAGCCCATCTGCTGCACCACCCCCTGCACATTGGAATTCAGGCCGCGCACGACGGAAGAGATCGCGATCACCGTCATCACCCCGATGACGATGCCAAGAATCGTCAGCGTCGACCGCATCTTGTTGGCTCACGCAGGGTAGCCAATGCCATCCGCAGATCTTCGGCCAGCACGTTTTTGCGAACTTCGCTTGGCATCGCTATAACTCGAATCGCAGCGCCACAATCGGATCCAGACTAGCGGCCTTGCGCGCGGGATAGACTCCGAAGAAAATTCCTACGCTGGTTGAAACCAGCAAGCCGGCGAGCACCGCCCAGAGTTCGATCGCCGAAGGCATGCCGATCAGCAGGGTCACGATTTTTGCCACCGCGACCCCCAGGATCACCCCCAGAACGCCGCCCACCAGCGCCATCGTGCCCGACTCGATCAGGAACTGCCGCATCACGTCCGCTCGCCGCGCGCCCATGGCCTTGCGGATGCCGATCTCGCGAGTGCGCTCGGTGACCGACACCAGCATGATGTTCATGATCACGATGCCGCCCACCACCAGGGCGATCGAGGCAATGGCAATCGTGACCACGAAAAATGTGCTGCTCAAGTCGGCCCAGATGGAGAGAAAGTTCTGATTGGTCTCCGCCGCGAAACTGTCTGGCTTGCCCGCGGCGTCGTGCCGGCGCGCGCGCAGCATGACCCTGCACTGGTCGATGGCCGCATCCAGCTCCGGCCCCATGCCGTAGGCTTTGGCCCATATGCGCAGGCTGACCCGCCGGCTGCCATATTGCTTCAGCCAGGCCGTGATCGGCATGACCACCCAATTGTCCATGCTCATGCCGAGCGTCTTGCCCTTGGGCGCGGCCACGCCGACCACCTGGTAGAGGTGGCCATCCACCCGTATCTCTTTCCCGAGTGGATCAACCCCGCCCAGCAGGTTTTCCTGAATATCGTGGCCGATCACAACCACGTTGGCCGCGGTGTTCATGTCCGACTCGGTGATTGAGCGCCCGCTGGCGAGGTCGAGATCGTAGATCGGCCCGATCGAAGGGGTCCAGCCCCGCGCCCAGGTATCCGCGCTGCTCTGCTCGTTGTACTTGACGCTGGCATTGGCCGCCGTCGTCATCGCGCCCACGTACTGGCAAGCCGAACAGCCGGCCGCCACCGCTTCATAGTCCTCGAAGGTGATCTCCTTGCGCCGCTGGCTTTCCAGGTACTGATCGGTGTTGGTGATCACGTTCGGCGCCTTCGAGAGAATGAAGACGTCAGCCCCCAGGTTGAATATTTTTTCGGCGACATATCCGTTGATGCCGTTGACGAAGGTGACCACGGCGATCACCGCGGCCACGCCAATTACCACTCCCAGCAGGGTCAGCAGGGAGCGGAGCTTGTTTGCCCACAGCGATTGCAGGGCAATGCGAATGGCCTCAACCGTATTCATGTCAGCAACCAGGGCCGGTGACTTCAAGTGTAACAGCGCCCGGCGGCATATAATCGAAGGCTAGCGGTCGAATCGGGCGGTCGCTTCCGAGCCGTGGTTTCAAATCACGGACCCCGGTCGAACCGGTCAGGAAGAGGAAAGTCCGAACTCCGTAGAGCAGTGTGCCGGATAACGTCCGGGCACCGGGAGCTGAGTTCCGAGCCGCGCCGGCAAGGCGTGAAGCGGCGCTCGCGCTTCGGGTGACGGAAAGTGCCACAGAAAACATACCGCCGTCCGCGTTTCGCAAGGAACGCGGGGTAAGGGTGAAAAGGTGCGGTAAGAGCGCACCGCCTGGGCAGTAATGTCCAGGGCACGGAAAACCCCACACGGAGCAAGACCAAATAGGGAGGGAAACTGCCTTCCCCAGTTGCGCAAGCGGCTGGCGAGGAGGGCAGGCACGTGCCGGCTCGGTGCGTCACAACCTCCGGGTAGGTCGCTGGAGCCGGACAGCAATGTCCGGCCAAGAGGAATGATCGCCCTGCCGGACGGCCTTTGGCTGACCGGCAGACAAAATTCGGCTTACAGATTCGACCGCTACTAATTTGTTTAGTTTGTATTGTTTAGCAGGAAGGGAGAGAAAAACTCAAGAAATCGTGCCAAAAACTCGCCACTAAACTTACATGGCGAAGCTTTTTGGCCGTTCGGGTTTTTGAGTTTTGGGATCGCTGAAAGCCTCCAGGCCGCCTTCCTTGCTTTCCATCATCCGGCGTACCCGCTCCCGTAGTTCCTTCACGAACTCCGCATAGTGCTTCTCAACAGTTTCAATGGTGTCGCCTAACAGCTTGGCCACGTCATACGGACTTGCGCCTCTGGCCAGCATGTCAACCGCGAACGTGTCTCGGAACCTGTGCGGGTGGGCACCTGGGACGCCAGCCCGTTTGCCGAGCGACAACATCCGCTGATACAACCTTGCGCGGCTCATCGGAGCCTTTGTTTGTGGATGGAGCAAAACATGATCATCCGGTCTCGGGTTGCGCCGGTCACGCTCCATTTCAAGCACGACCAGCAATTCAGACTGAATCGGGATGATCACTTTCTTCATGCGCTTCCGTGTCACCCGTTCAATCTCCTTCCGGTCAAAGTGGATTTCTGACCAGCGGAGAGTTACCGCATCAGAGCCGCGTAGCCCTGTCCAGCGCAGGAGCATAAACGCAATCAAGTCCTTTTCGGTGTGCCTCTGCATTGAGGTAAGCTGCTCAGCCGAGAACGGGTGAGCACCCCGCATCGGATTATCACCAGGTCGGCCCTCAAACATCACCGGATTCTTTGCAATCATCTCTTCGTCAATGGCAACCTCAAACATCTTGTGCAGGATAGCCACGTCGAGCACCATCCCGCCTCCCCCGCGTGATCGTTTCCTGGCCTTGATGCGCTTAATTCGCCATGCCTTGAACGATTCCACGAGTGACTTGGTTATGTCCTGGAGATAAGAGACGTTCTTATCGGACAGGAATGCCTCAAACTCGTTCAGCGTATGCTGGTAGCGGGTTTCTGTGCTCTCCCGCAGTCTGCCGATTGCAATGCGTTTTTGGATGTAGCCCTCAAAGCTCTTACGCAGATCGCTCCAAGTGGGCTTTGGAACTTCCTGGACAATCTCAGGCGGCTGGTAGCCGACACTGCCCACAAGCCGATTGAACGTGTACTCCGGCAGTACCGGCTTTAGCTCTTCCCAGATTTGCGATTTCCCGCCTTCCGCCAGAGCCTTTTCAATGCGGCTGGCGAGACGTTGTGCGGCATCCTCATTGCGCGTACCGAGCGAGAGGCGCACCCGGCTGTTGTCAATCCAGGTGTCGCCCCGATAAGCATTTCCTGCTTTGCGCACTGTTATCATTCAACGGTCCTCCTTTCTTAGTCCCTCATCAATCAACGGCCGATGAGTTCAGCATCTGGCCCCAAGTTGCCTTATATTTTCAACAAAGCCGCTTTGACTGCCGATTCTCGATCTGCATTACTACGCCCACAGCCACAGCCTTTTTGCCCCTCCTTCCATGAGCGGAAAAGTCCAAGACCTTGGCTCCGACTTGCCGAAGCCGGTTATAAATAGTTGCACGGGAGCAACGCCAGCGCTCTGCTAGTTCGCTGATTGAGAAAAATGTCTGAGGTGCTTCCGTGGAGTGCCGAGGGGTAATTCCCTTGAGAGACTGTTGTCTGTTCGAAACTTCGTGAACGCCTCGCTTGGCCGGATTCATATTCCAACTCTGGCGTGCCCAACGAAAAGTCACGCGACCGAGTGCGCCAGGATTCGACACGGGTACCACGCCCGTCTTTAGTATTTCTAACGATTCTTCCAGCGTTAGCGTCTCAGTCATTCTTATCGCTTCCCCTTTCTTCCAGCAACGCTTTGATCCGCTGCTCAACCTCGCCAAGCAGCCGATCGAGATCAAGCAGGTAGTACTCCGGCCCGTCCACTGTGATCTTTGGGGCCTTGCCGGGCTCGAAGAAGTGCATCTCCGGCCCCTCCTTGCCGCGTTTGAAGTAAATCCCTCCTCGGGCAAGCTCGTCGCCTTTTTCGTCGAGAACAGCAAGTAGATCCTCGTCTTCTATGTACTGCAGAGCTGTGACTACAAGTTTCGGAGCGAATCCATCCCGCAACAGTCGATTGGCGTTTGCAATGCGGCAGACATCGGCCGTGCTGAACGCACGTCGCCCGCCGATTTGTGCGGCCGGAGACAGGGGGTAGCTCTTAACATCGAGGAATTTCTGCAGGCGCCAAATGGGCATTTCCAGAATGTGAGCGACTTCCCCCGTACCGAATGCAGGGACCTCGAATGTGGGGCCGAGCATTATTTCGAACGGATCTGATTGTTTTTTTCCAGCCACCATTGTGTTAATCCTTCTAGAGTTGACCAATGCCCTAAGCTCTGATAATAATAAAACCAGTAATGGATGCTCGTCAAGCGTCAAGGCCACTGAAAAATGAAGATGAGGTTTTGAAGAAATGAAAAGTACTCAACAGATGCTCACCCCCAGGCAGTTCGCCCAAAAGCGTGGGACGAGCCTTTATTTCGTCTACCACGAACTGTGGGCCAACCGTCTGCCGGGGGCGCGAAAGGTCGGTAAGAGTTGGCGCATTCCCCTGGCGACACTAGTGGAGCGCCTGAACGCTAAAAAGGGGCGGTGAGATGCCTGATAGTCAGGCTGCCCCAGACGACACTCCACAGCAAGACCTCGATAAAGCGGTCGCGCAAAAGATAGAACTGTGGAAAAAGGCCAAGCACAAGGCAAATCCGCATGGCTTCATTAGTGTGGCAGAGGAAGGCGAAATGCGGCGGCGCATCTTTGAGCTTGAAGCCATCGAGCGGGGCCTCCCGCTGCGTGAGGTCAAGCCACCTCCCGAGCCCGTGCTAACGTTCAAGACTTTTATTGAGCGGAAATTTCCGCCGAAGCAGGCTCTGATCGAAGACCTTCTTTATCGCCGTGACATGGTGGCCTTGGCCGGGCGACGCCGGCATGGAAAAACTACGTTTATCTGTAATCTGGCGCTGGCCCTTATCGTGGGGCGTGCCGAGTTCCTCGGGTACCGCATTCCACGTCCAGTTCGGGTGCTTGCATTCTTTCTCGAAGATGACGCCGGCGAACTCCAAGTCAAGTTGCAACGCATGTGCAAAGATCAGGCGCCGCAAGAGGGATTGGCTGTATTCACACGTGAGGATTTCTACCGAGCCGGTGTGCCGATAGATATCAATATCCAAAAGTTTAAGAAGTTCATTGTTGATATGTGCGCGACCCACCACCCCGACGTGGTCGTATTCGACAACTTGGCGCATCTGATCGGAGCCGACTACAGCAATTCAAAGCTCATTCACCAGTTGCTCCGGTTCGTGTGGCAGCTTACGGCGGACTTCAATGTTGCGGTCATTATCGCTGCACATCCTCGCAAGCGAGATAAGAAATCGGCCGACACGTTGAATCCCAGCGGCGCGGTGCATCTACGTGGCGACCCGGAAGGATTCTTCGAAGAAGTGATGGGAAGTTCGCACTTCGTGAACTCGTGCGGGTCGCTCTGGGGTTTGGATCGCGACCTGAGCACCAATCGAACCGACTTCCTGGGCGGGACGCAAAGGTTCACTGGTCAGGAAAGCATCATGACTTTAGAGAAAGACGAAGATGACTGGCTTCGTCGTGTGGATGATTTCGAGGTCAATCTCGCGCTGGCTCTAACCACCCCGTTAAGAAACCATGCCTGGGGACTGCTTCCTGACCATCCGTTCACGTATACCGAGGGCGAAAAGGCCGTGAAGCTCGCGATGAAGTCGTCCAGTTCGTTTCACGAGTGGTTCGAACACTGTAAGCGCCTGGGAGTAATCGTGTCCGACGGGGAAAAGTATAAGAAGGGGTCCAAGGCGGCCTCAGGCGGCACCCCAGGGAAACAGCCGAGGTAAGAAGTGAAATATATAGAAATGAACTATTTAACATACCGAGGTGACTACAGAGGTGCAACCGAGGTAGCCGAGGCAAATCCCCTCGGTCGCCTCGGGAAGACTTCGGTCAGTGCCTCGGCTATTAACCCTTTTGGATTCAGAGGGACCTCGGCCACCTCGCCGTCTGGGTTCCCGCCGACGGCACAATCTCGGCGGGCGATGTTTTGGTCGTTCGCCGCAAGACTTCTCCGCCCTCCAGACATTTCAGTACATCGAAAGCTGACTGCTACCTCGTGCGCTGCGCGGCCAAGGAGATTTTGGACAAAATGATAACGCTCACAACTGAAGTACCGCCACCTGATTCGAGCGAAGACCCAGAGGCTGCTGATAGGCAACAGCCTCAGCAGCTCCCTTCGAAAGACCGGCGCCGCGAGTACCTTCGCGCTTGGCGGGCTGCGAACCGCGAGCACCTGCGGGAGTACAAGCACCGCTGGCGATCTGAGCACCCAGACCGTGTCAGGATCCACCGCGAGCGCGAGTACAAACGTCGCAGGAGCAGGCGTCGCCGTCTGCGGCTGCGTCGCGAAGCCCAGCGACGCCGGCGGGCACTGCGGCGGTTGGTCGCGGTTCAGCGATACGGCGCACTCTAGGTATGGACCTGGCGATTTAGTACGGTGTGGCGGTGGCCGTGGGAATGACAGTGGCAGGAGCAATGTCAAGAACAACGACAAATCGCAACGTCGCCATTGCCCCTGCCATTGTCGAAAATAGGGCCTTTGCAGGGAGGCAAAACGGTTGCGGGACGGACCTTGTTGTATGGAAAATTTCGGTGGGAATACCAATGGCAGCAGACAGCGGAAAGGAGTGGTTCTCGAAGCGCCCTTTCGCCGCCGTATTAGCCACAAAAATTCGCTGCCGTAGGGCTTCATTTGCAGGCGACAGGTAAGGCGTGTTCCGTGCGCCGACTCGGTCTGATCGGCCGACCTTTTTCGGGCATGGCATAGATTGGAGATTGGCTCCGGGCGCCGTATTCGGGCAATGTCTTCGACCACCTTTGATATCCCGAGCAAGGCATGGCGGCACCGAAAGAGCCCGAAGATACTATGCCATGCCCGAAAAAGGTGGGCGTCGCCGCGAAGCGGCGCGATGTAAGCTAAGAACCTGAAGGACCTGGGCGCTGCGGGCGCAGGCAGCGGGGACGAAGCGAGCGAAACGCCTAAAACTCAGAATTCTCCCTTGGGCATTCTCGTGCGCTCTTCGGTGCCGCTGGAGAGCGCCGCTGGAGTCGCTGTCTCAGCCTATCTGCACTTCCTCGTCCAGCCGATGAACGCTCCCGCGACCAGACCGAACGCCATCAACCGCTCCGTCGTTAGTGCAATGGCGATTTAGCAACAGTTTAGTTCTTCAGCCGGTGGTCGTTGAGAGCGGTTTTTTGCTTCGAGGGCTGCCAATAAGTCAGGAACATTTATGAAGTCGGCATCGCTCTTACTCTTAGCAGTCCCTTCACCTTTTCCCAGTCATCTTTCAGTCGATCGAAGCATGTCTCTCTACGCACACCCGAGAAACGGGGGTCGATCAGCAAGAGCTTGTGGATGGCATAATCATGAAGTCCACTGGAATAAAGCGTTTCATTAAAGACAACTCCGTACACCACATATAAGTTCGAGTTCCACAGCATAAGCAGTGGCTGGTCGGCCCTGAGAAAAGCAACGATCTGCCCTGGATTCAGCGAACTCGGCGACAGATACTCTGTCCGTGTCCCATTCGGTGATCTCTAGCCCCGCCAAGAAGCGATCGGCGTTGCTGTTCTTCTGTGTCACACCGACTGCCCACTGCGATGGCTTTTCATCGCTGCCAATCAGGAACTTAATGTCATCCTGCGACAACAGCTCCTTAAGCGACGCCTTTGCCTGCAGCAATTCTTTCGCTGCGACATGTGACTTCGCGTGAGTGGGCGTGAGCGGGCGCGTGTTCATCTCCTCCACGATCGCTGAACGGATGCACTGGTAGCGCGGAGGAATCGGTTCTTGTGGGTTAGGCAGCACCGACAGGAATTCGGCAGTGAGTAGGCCCAAGTCACGGACCTGATGCAGTGACGCTGCCGTCAGGCGGGCGAGCTGCTGAAACAGGGGTTGGTTGACCGGCGTCTCTTTGACGCTGGCGCGGCTCAGTTCAGGCACAAAGGGCGCGTGCAGGTGAAAACGAAGATTCGATGTTTCTTTCCCGGCGGGGAATTAGACCGCAACCCGTCCCGGCGTCGCGGAAACAATCCTCAGCTGTTTCGCCAGCGGTTTCTTGCGGTCATACTGCTGGACATTAGGCAAAAGATCGAGTGCGAAAGCAACCGCGTTCCGCTGCTTTTCCAGACCTGCGACAGGTTGATCAAACTTCAAAAAGTGAGGACTGGCTATGGTCTTGCCTCCCACCTTCTTAAGTACCTCGAAATGATTGATTGAATGCTGAACTCTTAACACCTCGCCAGATTCGGTCTGGTCAATCTGCCAGCTAATAGACTTCAGATGGGAAAGAAAAAGCAGCGTGGTCTCTGCCAGTTCGTTGAGACCGGCTTGGATCTCTATGTATGCATCCTCGGGTTTCTTTTTTGGATTGTTGAACTGAAATTCGAAGGACGTCAAACCGTCCAATCCCACTTGTGGGTTGAGCGCGCATGGCAACACAAGGTCTGTAATCGCAAAAGAAAATGTCGGAGACCATATTTGCGGTGTTTCGCAGTAAGCGAATACCGCTTTGAAGCCGACACCAAATCGGCCAATCTTATCTTCTTGACCACCGTTTGTCCCCTCTCCTATATCCGTAATACCCCAGATATCGGACTCGCTAAACGGCGTACCATCGTGCTCGAACCTTAGCGAGCATTTTGTAAGAGCGAAGTTGGCTTTCGTGGCACCCTTATCCTCGGAGTTCTGGAGAAGCTCGTAAATGAAGTGCGCGCGGTCAGGGTAAAGATCTTCGACGATCTTGCGGATGCCGGGATGCTTTTTCAAAACCAAGGCTAGAGGCTGCCTATCGGCGCGAACATCGTCCAGGAAGCTCATTCACATTCCTATTCTCTAACCATGATTGTACCGAACAAAATCGCAGTTGCATGGATGTCTCCGCTGCCGGCGGCCTGTTGTAGTTCCTCCATGTGTTGACTGAAGTCGGCGTTAGCACCAGCCAATTCGCTTTGTTTCATTAGCTTAATCTTGTCATTCATTGCGCGAGCAATCTGGGATTCAATTGCGCTGCACCGTGCTGATGGCTGACTGTGAGGCTCTGGATACGATGCTCAACTTGCTGACGATTTTCTGCAATGTGGCTCGCCTGAGCAGCAATCCACTTCGCATGATGCTGGGCATCAAGCCTCTCAATGCTAGCCTCGGACGGTAGCATGGATTCTTGCGTGTCTGTTGCAGACTGCAGAATTGTAAGCAGCGCGTTCTCTATCTCAGGAGGAGACACCACAGGCACCAGAACTTCGTCCAGCTTTACCCCATGCTTCTTCCAGCGAAAAACGGCGAAGGGGTAATCACCGAATGGAATCTCAGTGCCCCGGACCGCAAGAGATGCGTACATCGGCTCGTCAAGTTGCAGAAATCGGGCTGCTTGGCGGACCAGCGGGTGCATGACCGACAGGTGGGTAGCATTGGGATTATCAGCCGCAGTTGCCTGCTCGAAGGTAACAGCCACGGTCGGCTGACCACCCTTGAGCCACTTCTCCCATTCGCGAGAAATAGGTTCAAGAGAGCGTGGCAAGCGTTTGTAATCCTCAAGCAGCTTTGCCCTCGCCTCTTGGCCAAGACGCATGATTTCAGAACGCCCCAATCGATCCGGACTAGCCCCATAAAATCAGCAGGTTACAATTTGCAAACGCAAAGAGTTTTCGGAACACCCGGAAACTTCGTCGGGACCTCCGCCTGCCACTGAACCCGAATATGGCGGGCTGAGCGAACCAGAAGAATTGTTCGAGGCGGGTAACTTCGGTATTGTCCGTCAGA
>CAWFEA010000004.1:0-1157207 GCA_963814745.1 uncultured Acidobacteriota bacterium | reverse complement strand
TTAGCACTTGTTTGGCCCCAAGGAGGCTAGAACTGCTTTTGGGAGTCGAGCAGGATGGTGACCGGGCCCTGGTTGACGAGTTCGACCTCCATGGAAGCCTGAAACTGGCCGGTCTCGCAGCGCAGTCCGCGCCGGCGAACCTGTTCCACAAAATACTCGTAGAGCTGGCGGGCGCCTTCGGGACGGGCGGCATCGTCGAACGAAGGCCGGCGTCCGCGGCGCACGTCTCCATACAAGGTGAACTGCGAGACGGCAAGCAGGGCACCTCCGGTCTGGGAAACGTCGAGGTTCATCTTGCCTCCGTCATCTTCAAAGATCCGCAGGGTGCAGATCTTCTCAACCAGGTAGTCGGCATCGGATTCGGAATCGCCGGCTGCGACCCCGAGCAGTACCAGCAATCCGCTGCGGATGTCTCCGACGGTCTGGTTCTCCACGATCACCCGGGCGCGGCTGACGCGCTGTACCACGGCTCGCATGCAATGAGCATATACAGGTATATACAGAAAGAGCGTTAAGGTCCTGCAAACGAACCAGAAAGGGCAATAACCAGGATTACAGCCTGTGGAAATCCCGCCGTCCCAGTTGCCTTCAAGCGCGCAAAGCCCACCGGGGGCCCCATGGCGGGCCGGAAGTGGGGTACCCGGTTTTAGAAGAAATTTCCGATAGACCGCTGCCGAAACCCGAAGACGTTGACCCCGGCTTGGTGAGCAGGTAGGATGTGAACCTGGAGTCTCCAAGCCAATCCGGCTATGAACGGCTACGCCGTGCAGGTCTGCATGCGCGACTCCAATCCGTAATTCCAGCTCCGCACGGGCCCGTTAAGATATGCTTAGGTGGAGCTGAGAGATCTAATCCGAGATTTGACAGCAGGAGGCGCCGCGCAAATGGCAATCGTAGAGGAAAAAGTTAAGCAGATCATTGTGGAGCAGTTGGGCGTGGACGAAGCCGAGGTCACCAGCACTGCTTCGTTTGTCGACGACCTTGGCGCCGACTCGTTGGATACGGTCGAGTTAGTGATGGCCTTTGAAGAGGCGTTCGATATCGAAATTCCCGACGAGGACGCGGAAAAAATTCGCACCGTTCAGGACGCAGTGGATTACATCGGCAAGCATTCACAGGTCAAGAAGTAGGATTCGGCAGTTCAGAATTGGCTTACCCGGCGTAGGGCCTTCGGGCCCCGGCTGTAGGCTTGTGCAGGTTCGGCCTGCGTTCCGTCGCGCCGGGCGGCATGGAAAGTTTTTGCGATATTTGCCACCCCGCTTCAGGGGGGAAGGAGAGAAGCTTCAATGGCTTCGGTAGAGGAAAAAGTAAAGCAGATTATTGTGGAGCAGCTTGGTGTGGACGAGAGCGAAGTGACGGCGACCGCGTCGTTTGTCGATGATCTTGGCGCCGACTCTTTGGACACGGTCGAATTGGTCATGGCCTTTGAAGAGGCGTTTGACGTTGAAATACCCGACGAGGACGCGGAGAAAATCCGCACCGTCAAAGATGCCATCGATTACATCGGGCAGCACGCGAAAGGCAAGTAGGTGAACCGCCGAGTTGTAGTTACAGGGATCGGATTGCTTTGCGGCGTGGGAAATAACTGTGGAGAAGTATGGTCGAGTCTGCTGGCCGGCAAAAGCGGGGTGGCCAAGATCACCTACTTCGACACCTCCCAGTTTTCCTGCCAGATTGCGGCCGAAGTCAAAAATTTCGACCCGCTCAACTTCATCGAAAAGAAAGAGCTGAAAAAGATGGGACGCTTCATCCATGTCTGCCTGGCGGCGACGGATGAGGCCATGAAAGCTTCGGAACTCAAGGTCACGCCGGAGATCGCGACCCGGGTGGGCGTCCATATCGGCTCCGGGATCGGGGGCTTCGACGTCATCGAGCGTGAGCACAAGGCTCTGCTGGAAGGCGGTCCGCGCAAGATCTCGCCGTTTTTCATTCCGGCGGCGATCGTGAACCTCGCGGCCGGCCATGTCAGCATCCGTTATGGCGCCAAGGGCCCGAATGAAGCCACGGCGACGGCCTGCACCACCAGCGCGCATTCCATCGGCGACGCCTTCAAGATCATCCAGCGCGATGACGCCGATGTGATGATCGCGGGGGGAACCGAAGCGGCGATCACGCCGATGGGCTTGGGCGGATTCGCGGCCATGCGGGCTCTGTCCACGCGCAACCAAGAACCGGAGCGCGCCTGCCGTCCCTGGGACAAGGATCGCGACGGATTTGTCATGGGCGAGGGCGCCGGCATTCTGGTTCTGGAGGAGCTGGAGTTCGCCAAGCGCCGCGGGGCGCCGATTCTGGCCGAACTGGTCGGCTACGGAATGAGCGCCGACGCCTATCACATCACCCAGCCTTCCGAAGACGGCGACGGCGGCTATCGGGTGATGATGAACGCGATCTGTGACGCCAAGCTCAGTCCCGGCGATATCGGCTATGTCAACGCGCACGGCACCTCCACTCCGCTCGGAGACATTCTGGAGGCGCGCGCCATCCGGCGTTGTTTCGGCGAACACAAGATCGCCGTCAGCTCGACTAAGTCGATGACCGGACACCTGCTCGGCGGCGCCGGCGGTATGGAAGCCGGCATCACCGTACTGGCCTTGCGCCATCAGGAGTTGCCGCCAACCATCAACCTGGAGAATCAGGCTCCGGAAACCGAGGGCATGGACTTCGTGCCGAACCAGTCGCGCAAGGTATCACTGGACTTCGCCCTGACCAATTCGTTTGGATTCGGTGGAACCAACGGCTCGCTGGTGTTTAAGCGCTGGAACGAATAATTCTTCTTTCGCCCCGCGAAGGCACGGTTGATCCGTGCCTTGTTTTTTGCATGGGAATGTCAGCGAAGCCTGGCAAGCGAGGCGTCGGCAGCGTCGTTTAGACCGGATTCGCGGAAGCTGTGTCCAGTAAGGTAGCCGGGCGTTCAGCCCGGCGATGATGGTGCCGGATACACTGACTCTGAATCTGCTCTAGCGGATAACTCAGGCCGTAGCTCATGAATCGCGATGCATGATGAATGAGGAACCCAAACTGCCGGCCGTCCCCGCGGAATCGCGATTCAGCTGGAAACAACGGATTGCGCTGCGGGTGGTCCCCCGGCTTGCCCGCGCCCTCCTGATTCTGCTCGGCCGCACCCTGCGCTTCGAGCACAGTTGGGAAGGCGATCCTCCTCTGCCCGCGGGTACCGATCAGCCTCCGCCGGGGGCCATCGTCGCGTTCTGGCATGCGTGTATGTTGCCGGCGATCTATTACTTTCGCACGTGGGATGTGGCGATCCTGATCAGCAGCAGCTTTGACGGCGAGCTGATCGCGCGCGTCGCCAATCCTCTCGGGTACAGGGTTATTCGCGGCTCCAGCACTCGCGGGGCGGTGCGCGGTCTGCTTGGCATGCACGAACAGGCTGGACAGAGAGCCTATACGGTTTTTACCGCCGACGGCCCGAAGGGGCCGCCGCTCGTCGCCAAACCTGGACCGCTGCTGGTGGCGCGCCGCACGCAACAGCCGATCTACTGCTTTTATCTTGCCCCACGCCGCGCCTGGCAACTGAATACCTGGGACCGCATGCTGATTCCCAGGCCATTCACCAAAGTGCATCTGCGCTGGTCGAAACCAATTAGCATACCCGCCACCGCCGGCGGCGAAGCGATGAAAGCTTTTCACCGACAGATGCAGGCCGCGCTCGAAGCCACGCGCCTGGAAGCCGAAAGGCGAGTCCGGGAGAATTCATCTCGCGGTGGATCGGCGTAAGCTACGGAATCCACTGCCTGAAAATCATTCGTTGACAATCCGGTGCCGGAAAGCGATCAGGCTTTCTTGCGCAGCAGATCTTCCGGACTCATGGCCCGCTGCTTTTTCAGGCCGCGCAGTTCCTCAACTTGACGGTGGTCGAGCGCATGCCGCCGTCCCAATTGGTGTGTCACCAGGTAGATGCGGGCGAAGTGCTCCACCGTCTCCATGTGCATGTAGGCGGCAAGCAGGTCTCCGGCATAGGTAACCACGCCGTGGTTTGCCATCAGGATCGCCTTGTGGCTGGTGATCAGAGGCGCTAGGGCATCGCAAAGCTCGGTGGTGCCGGGCAGCGCGTAGCAAGCCAGGGGCACGCGGCCGAGCGAAAGCTCAACTTCGGCGATCAAAGGTTCATCGAGGGCTTGGCCGGCGGCGGCAAAGCCGGTCGCCGTGGGCGGGTGCGCGTGCACCACGGCATGAACATCAGGCCGCAGCCGGTAAATCAGCAGATGCATTTTGATTTCGGTGGAAACTTCGCGGGTCCCGGAAAGCTTGTGCCCGTCAGGATCAACCACCAGCAGATCTTCCGGCAGCAACATGCCTTTGGACATACCGGTCGGGGTCACGAGAATGGACCTGCTGTCTAGACGCGTCGAAATGTTGCCGTCGGTGGCCGCCACGAAGTTCTTCTCGTGCAGCAATTTGCCGATTCTCAACACTTCCTGCCGGAGTTCTAGGTCGCTCATTTTCGGCCCACGCCACAGCTGAAGTCGGTCTCGTTGGGCGATATAGTACCCTAGTCCCGCCGATTGGCCAAGGATTTGCTAAACGGAAAACCTGAAGTCAGTTTTTCGCGGTGATGCGGCTGCTCCCACGTCGAACCCTTGGCTGGCAATGTGATGCCAAGGGGCGATTTGGGGACGGCCGGAACCGTCCCGCTTAGTGGCGGGCAACGAGGCCGCCCGCCAACGTCTGCACGACGGCTTCTATAATCGGGGCGTGCTTGTCGCCGATTTCGATTTCCCTCTTCCCGCCGAACTAATCGCCCAGGAACCGTTGCTGGATCGCGCCGCCGCCCGCCTGCTGCATCTGGTGCGCACGCCCCAACGCTTTGAAGATCGCGTCTTTCGCGACTTGGCGGAACTGCTGCGGCCGGGCGACCTGCTGGTACGAAACAACACTCGAGTGCTGCCGGCCCGGCTGCTGGGACATCGGTCCGGCGCTCTCGCGCAGCCATTGAGTCCCAACAATCCGGCGGCCAAACAGTTCCTGCGCGGTCGGGTGGAACTGTTGCTCACCCGGCAGGTTGCCGCGGCGCCCCAGACTTGGCAGGCGCTGGTGCATCCCGGCCGGAAGATCGGCGTGGGTGAGGTGATCACCATTGCCGGGGGAGAAGCGCGGCTTCAGGCCGAAGTGATTGCGCGCGGCGCCTTCGGCGAACGGACGGTGCGCTTTCGCCCGGTCAACGACTTTTTTCGGCAGTTGGAAATCCTCGGACACATGCCGCTGCCGCCCTATATAGAGCGGGCGGATCGCCCCGAGGATCGCGAGCGCTATCAGACGGTTTATGCCAAACGTCCGGGTTCGGTGGCGGCGCCAACCGCCGGGCTGCACTTCACTCCGCAAACCCTAGAGCGTGTCGGTGAACGCGGCATTGAAAGCGCCGAGATCACCTTGCACGTAGGCCTGGGAACCTTTCAGCCCGTGCGGACCGAAGTGGTGGAACAGCATCGCTTGCACACCGAGCAGTATGAAATCTCCGCCCAGACTGCCGGCCAGATCGAGCGAGCCCGCCGGGAAGGCAGACGAATCGTAGCGGTGGGGACGACCACGGTTCGCACCCTTGAGTATGCCGCCAGCCGGAACAAGGACGGTCGAATCGAGCCGCAGACCGGTGAGGCCGACATCTTCATTTACCCAGGATTCAACTTTCGCGTGGTCTCGGCGCTGCTCACCAACTTCCATCTGCCGAAATCGAGCCTGCTGATGCTGGTGGCCGCCTTTGCCGGCCGTGAATTCATCTTGCAGGCTTATGCGCACGCGGTCAAAGAACGTTACCGCTTTTTTTCCTACGGCGACTGCATGCTCATCGAGTGAAGCTCTAAGACCGCCATAGGATAGGACCGCGACCGGAAGTGCGGTTGATGACGAGAGCTGGCTCGAAGACCCGCCGACGCTATGCTAAACTGCCGCCATGAACAACTTCACCCCAGACCGTCCGGAACCCTCCGAATATCCTCCGTATGCAGCCGTTTATGTCAATCTAGTTGCGGGTGACCAGATTCTGTCTCTCCTCGCCACCCAGCTTGAGCAGAGCACGGCGCTGTTCAAGAGCATCGATGAGCGTCGCGCCTCCGAGTTCGCATACGCTCCCGGCAAGTGGACGATCAAGCAGCTTCTCGGTCACATCGTTGACACCGAGCGCATTTTCGCTTACCGCGCGCATCATATCGCGCGCAACGATGCGGGTGTGCTGTCGGGCTTCGAACAAGATGACTACGTGGCTGCCGGTTCGTTCAACGAACGCACGCTGGCCAGTCTTATCGACGAATACCGCGTGGTTCGCCAGTCCACCATCGCACTCTTTGAAAACCTGCCGCCGCAGGCTTGGATGCGCCAGGGCAATGCCAATAAATACAGCGTTACGGTTCGCGGCGTGGCCTTTCTCGCCGCCGGACACGAGTTGCACCACTTGAAAATTCTGCGGGAGAAGTATTTGCCATAGGCTTTTGATCAAAACCTGCGCGACGCCCGAGAGTCAGGGCTTCGCGCCTTGCTAATTCCTGCTAGAATTTCTGCTTGCCGCAGAAGAAGACATCCGCGAAAGCTTCCCCGCCGGCGGAGCCGGCAAGCCCGGTTGCCGCCAAACTCCCGACAAGCGCCGTCGGCCGCATTTTTCTGATCGACGCCATGTCTTTCATCTTCCGCGCCTACCACGCCATGGCGCGGCAGCGGCCGATGTCGACCAAAACCGGGGTTCCGACCAGCGCGACTTATGTCTTCGTCAACATGCTCAACAAGCTGCGCAAGGATTTCTCCCCCGAGTACATCGCGGCGGTTTTCGACGTGGCCGCCCCGACCTTCCGCGACCGGCAGGCGGCCGCCATGCCCTCGCTGCGCAAATACGATCGCGAAAGCGGCGAGTACAAGCAGGTGGCCTACGACGGCTATAAGGCGCAACGCGCGGTCATGCCGGAAGACCTGGCGCAGCAGATCCCTTACATCCGCCGCGCCCTGGAGATCTATCGCATTCCGATCCTGGAAGCCGCCGGCTTCGAAGCCGATGACGTTATCGGCACCCTGGCGCGGCTGGCCTCGCGGCAATCCTATGCGGTCTATGTCGTCTCCAGCGACAAAGATATGCTGCAACTGGTGGACGAGCGCGTGTGCGTGCTGAACCCGCCCAAGGACAACCTGATCTGCGATCGCGCCAAGGTCGAGGAGCTTCTCGGCGTTCCGCCGGAGCGCGTCGTCAACGTCATGGCTCTGCGCGGCGACTCGATTGACAATGTGCCGGGCGCGCCGGGCATCGGTGACAAAGGTTCGGTGGAGCTGATTCAGCGCTTCGGCTCGCTCGACAACCTGCTGGAGCATGTCGCCGAAGTTGAACGCAAGGCCTACCGCGAATCGCTGCTGTACAATCGCGATGCGGTGTTGTTGAGCCGGGAACTGGTGACCATAGACCGCAACGTGTCCGTCGAATTCCACCCCGAGTCGATGAAAGCACAGCCGCCCGACGTGCCCTCGGCGCGGCAATTGTTCGCCGAACTGGAATTCACCTCGCTGGTCAAGGAGTTCCTGGAAGAAGGCACGGAAATGGGCGAGACCGACTATTGCGAGGCGAAGTCGGCGAGCGATGTGGAATCGGTTTTTGCGGCCGTTACCAAGGGCGGCGCACTGGCCATCGCCATTGAGGCGGCAGCTCCCGCACAGACGGAAGAAGCTGCTCTGGCTGAGGAGGCTGCTCTCCCGAGCGAAGAGGCGGAAGAAAAGGAAGAACCGCCGCCGCTGTTCGCAGCCGCGCAAGCCACCTCGGCCACACTCCAGGCCGCCCAAGTCGCCGCGCCAAGGCCGCAGAAGATAGGCATTTCCGCTCGGCCCGGCACGGCCACGGTCGTTCAGCTCAGCAATGAAGAGCTACGCTCAGCACTGTGCGCCGAGGCCCGTGAAGACGTGCTGCTGGCTGTGCATGATTACAAATCGGCGATACAGGCTGCGTGGCCGGACCTTGGCTTGGAAAACGTGAGGCATGACACGATGCTCTACGCCTACTTGCTCGATCCAACTTATTCATCCTACACGTTGCCGGATTTGGCACTGCGCAAGCTGAGCCTGCGGTTGACCGGCGAAGTCGCCGAGGCGGCGGACGTAACTGGTCGCCTGCTTGCGCTGCGCAAAGAAGTGGAAGACGCGCAACTGCTCGAGGTTTACGAGCAAATTGATTTGCCGCTGGTGCCGGTGCTGCGGCGCATGGAAGATGCCGGCGTCAAACTCGACTGCGAATTGCTCGCCGGCCTGGGGCAGCGGCTGGCGCGCGATTGCAACGCCAAGGCGCGCGACATCTACGAGAAAGCGGGCGTAGAGTTCAACATCAACTCGCCCAAGCAGCTTGGCGATGTGCTGTTCAACCGCTTGCAGCTGCCCAAGCCGCTGAAGTACGGCAAGGGGCGCGCCATTTCGACTGCGCAGGATGTGCTCGAGGGTCTGGCCGCTGAACACGACGTTCCCCGGCTCGTGCTCGACTATCGCCAGCTCTCGAAGTTGAAGTCAACCTACGTCGATGCGCTGCCCCTGCTCTGCCGGGCGGATCGCCTGCACACCAGCTTCAATCAGGTGGGGACGGCGACCGGCCGCTTGTCTTCCAACAATCCGAACCTGCAGAACATTCCCATCCGCACCGAGCTGGGCCGTGAGATTCGCGCCGCGTTTATCGCCGAGCCCGGCAACCTGCTGCTCAAGGCCGATTATTCGCAGATAGAGTTGCGGCTGATGGCGCACTTCTCGGAAGATCCGTTGCTCACCAAGGCTTTTCTCAGCAGCGGAGACGTGCACAAGGCGACGGCCAGCGAACTGTTCGGGGTAGCGGTTGAGGCGGTCAGCAAGGAGCAGCGGGCCGCGGCCAAGACCGTGAACTTCGCCACCATTTATGGCCAGCGCGAATTCAGCCTGGCGCAGCAACTCGGCATCGACACCAAAGAAGCCAAGCGATTCATCGCCGAATACTTTGCCAAGTATGCGGGCGTCCGCCAGTTTATCGACCAGACCATCGAAGAGGCCCGGCGCGACGGACGGGTGAAGACGCTGTTCGGGAGGGTACGTCCGATCCCCGATATTCTCAGCAAGAACTTCAATCTGCGCAGCTTCGCCGAACGCACGGCGGTGAACACCCCGCTGCAGGGAACCGCGGCCGACCTCATCAAGCTGGCGATGATCCGTATCGACCGTGAACTCGGCGAACGAAAGCTAGGCTCGCAAATGCTGTTGCAGGTGCACGACGAACTGGTCTTCGAGGTTCCGGAGGATGAAGTGGAAGCCCTGCGCGAACTGGTGAAGCGCGAGATGGAGCAGGCGTACGCGCTACGGGTACCGCTGGTGGTGGACATCGGCGTCGGGCCAAACTGGCGTGATATGAAGTGAGGATTTAGCGGCCGGCGAGTGCTTCTCCCCGCCACGCCATGTGCAGGCCTTTGCCCACCGCAGCGACCGTCCAGACGAATCCCGGCAAGCCCTCGACCATGGCGCGATATGCGGCGACCTCCGGCGGATGCGAGAGGACGTTATCGGCCAGCAGCAGAGCGTCGGGCGTCAATTTGGGGAGCAGTATCTCCAGTTGCGCGGGCGCGCTGATGCGGTCGGCGTCGAAGAAGACGCAGTCGAAAGGCGGCGCCAGCGAGCGCACAACTTCCGTCGCGTCGCCCTCGATCAGTTCCACCCTGGAGAGCAGCCCGGCGCGATTCAGGTTCGCGCGCGCCTGTGCAAGCTTTTCGGCAAAGCGCTCGATGCTGACCAGGCGCGCACCCGGCTGGCACCGCAGGGCTTGGGCGAGCCAAATCGTGCTGTAGCCGTTCGAGGTGCCGATCTCAAGCACGCTCCGCCGCCGCGATGCCTGGAGCAGCAACCATATCAACTCCGCGGTTGGCCGCGAGAGGTTCAACAGTTTGTAACGCCGCTCGCTGACGCGCTGGTCATTCTCCCGGCCCAGCGCTTCCAGCTCCGCCAGCAACTGCTCAACCGCGGCTTCGAACATGCCGTCCTCCGAGGGTTACCGCCTTCATCTACAAGGCTTCAGCCGCCGACTACTCCCGGTTCACCTTTTGGCGGTTGCCGATCGCCTGCTCCAGCGCGCCGGAAATAGCGGCGGCGTGTTTCCGCATCAGTTGCTCCGATTCGGCCTCGATCATGACCCGCGCCAGCCGTTCCGTGCCGGAGTAGCGGACGACCACGCGCCCGTTGCCATCAAGTTCGCGCTCGGCCTCGGCGATGGCTGCAGCCACCTCCGGCATTTGGCTGAACGGAACCTTCTCGCGCACCTTGATATTGCAAATCACCTGCGGGAAAACCTTCAGGTCGGCCACCAGTTCACTCAGTTTTTTGCTGGTACGGCCAAGCACTTCGAGCACGCGCAACGCCGTGAGCAGACCATCGCCGGTGGTCGACTCGCCATCCATGAACAAAATGTGGCCGGATTGTTCGCCGCCAAGTTTGGCTCCGGTCTCGATCATTTTCTCCAGCACGTACTTGTCGCCAACCGGCGCGCGCAGCATGCCAATGCCGGAGCGCCGCAGCGCATTCTCCAGTCCCATGTTGGACATGGTGGTGGCGACCACGGTGTCGTTTGCAAGCGTGCCACGGGCTTTCATGTCGCGCGCCGCCAGCAGCATCACCGCGTCGCCGTCGACTACCTTGCCCCGCTCGTCGGAAAACAGCGCGCGGTCGCAGTCTCCGTCGAGGGTGATTCCGCATGCATAGGCGCCGGCGGAGTTGCGCACTTCGGCGGCGACAATCTCGGGATGCAGCGCGCCGCAGCCGGCATTGATGTTGCGTCCATCCGGCGAGACGTGCAGAAAGCCGGCCTCGATTCCGCACTGGCGGAACAACTCCGGTGCGACTGCCGCGGCCGCGCCATGGGCACAGTCAATCAGCACCCGAAAGCCCCGCAGCTTAGCTGCATCGACGTTGGCGGCAAGCCACTGGATGTAGCTTTCACGCAGATCCGCGGCTTCGGGCAGGGGCGGCGACGAGCTACCGTCGAAGTCTCCCGCGAGTTCGTCTAGGTGGCTGAATATCTCCTGCTCGATTTCGTGCTCGATGACGTCGGCCAGCTTCATGCCATCGCGGCCAAAGAGCTTGATACCGTTATCCATCCAGGGATTGTGAGAGGCGGAGATGACGATTCCGGCGGAGAACTTCCGCGCCCGCGTCAGGTAGGCCACGCCGGGAGTCGTCATGACCCCCGTATTCACGTATTCGGCCCCCGCCGCCCGCAAACCGCCGGCTAGAGTGGCGGCCATCCAGCCGCTGGATTCGCGCGTGTCCCGGCCAATCAACACCCGGGCTTGCCCGCTGCCATAGCGGCGCAGCAAGCGCGCACCGAGCGCGCGTCCAATGGCAAATACGGTACGCCGATCAAGCGGATAGTCTCCGGCAATGCCGCGGATTCCGTCGGTTCCAAACAGCTGTCTCATGGTGACCCGTGTTTCTGGTGACAATTACTCAACTCCAGCCTTGGATGGCGACTTCTGGGTTACGACGGTGACTCGCACAGGCTTGGGGTTGACGATCTTTACCAGTGGGTCTGTCGTGTAAACATTGGTCGTAAACGTAGCACTGCCGATTACCCCGGTGGCGTCGACCGGGTCGGTAAATGCGCTGTCAATCAACGCTACGCGGCGGCTCGGTCCTTCGATCTGCACGGTTGGCGGCTCTACCGTCGTTGCCACAATCTGGAATCCGCTAACCAGCGTACCGGTGATCCGTGCCCGCACCGGGACCGTCCGCTGTTCCTCCCGATCAAGGCTCAGGCGGAGCTGCGCCGGGATGATCTGCTCGATCTCGGCGCCTTTGGGCATACGGATGGAATCGGCGCGGATCGGATAGGTGCGCTCGCCCTGCTTCGCGCCGAAAAGATCGATCACCGGATGGATATCTCTCTGCGCCAGTTCGCGCAGCACGCGTGCCGGACCGCGCACCCGGATTTGCACTTGCGGGGCGACTTCGTTGCTGAACTGCAGGTCTTTCGGCACTTGATAGAACTCGATGGGAACGTTCAGCAACACCTGTGTCTCGGGTTCGCGGGCGACAGTCCACCACAGCAGAATCGCGACCGCGAGCGAAAGCACCTTGAGTCCGAAATTGCGCGTCAACAGCCGGCGGAGGAAATCGAGCATCTTACTTTTCAACCTCCGGCTGGCCGCTGTCGGGATCGCGTCCGATCTGTTCGAATTGCTGTTCGAGTTCAGGAGTGGCGGATTCGGGGCCGTGGGCCGCGCCGGCACGAACGAAGTGCCGCAACAACTCGCTCATGCGTTCCCGCAACCGTTCCGGCGATAAATCCCGTTCAATGTTCCCGGCCACCGCCAGGCTGACGGATCCGGTTTCCTCGGAGACGATGACGGAGATCGCGTCGGTCTCTTCCGTAATGCCAATGCCCGCGCGGTGCCGCGTGCCGAGCTGCGTCGAAAGCAAGGGATTAATCGACAGCGGAAGAAAGCAGGCGGCGGCGGCGATGCGGTCGTTTTTCACAATGACCGCTCCGTCGTGCAGCGGCGCGCTGGGGCGGAAGATGGTGGCCAGCAGATCGTAGGAAAGGTGCGCGTCCAGCGGAACTCCGCTTTCGATGTACGTCCGCAATCCGATTTCGCGCTCGATCACGATCAGCGCCCCGGTCTGGTTCTGCGAGAACAGGTTCGCGGCGAGAATAATATCGTCGTAAACCTCGCTTACGCTGGCCTGCACCGAGCGGCTGACGGTGAGACGGCGGCCGATGCGCGCCAGCACCTGGCGAATTTCTCCCGCGAACACCACAATCAGAGCGAAGATCCCGTATGGCAGCAGGGTGCCGATCAGCCAGTCAAGGGTGCGCAAATCGGTCTTGTGCGCCACATAAAACGTCAACACCAGAGCGCCGACCCCGACCAGCATGGGCGCCGCACGCGTGCCTCGAATCAGCAAAAGAAACTGGTAGATGAGAACCGCCACCAGCACGATGTCGACCGCCGACCACACAGACAAGGACGGCAAGCCTTCGGCGATGTGGCTGAGCGGGTGCATGCTATCGGTTACGCACAACGTGCGCAATTTACATTGTAATGCAGTATGCCGGGTCTTCCTCAGGGAAACACTCCTGTTCCGAACTCGTAACGCCGACGTTAGACCGGCCAGGCCAGTGACATTCCCGCATTCCCGGCAGACACCGTGCCCGCCCACGGTGGGAAGTGATCTCATCGAGGAGGCATTCAGTCTGGCATGGCGCATCCAATATCCGGTAGGCGATGATTACCGAATCGTTTCCCCCGCAACTACCCGATCCTATCCGTGCGCTATACCCCTTCCGTACTCGCCTTGCGCACGTGGTCGCTCGGCCGGCGGAGCCGCCGCCCAACGGCGAGGCCCAGGCGGCACGCGGCGCCCGGGACGGACTTTCGGCCGAGCTGCCCGAGCGCATGAACTTTGTCGATGAAGGGCCGGAAAATGCGCCACCCCTGCTGCTGGTGCACGGCAACTTTACGTGGTCGTTTCTGTTCCGCAACCTGATCGCCGAAGCGCGCCGGCATCACCGGGTGATCGCGCCCGACCTGGTCGGCTTTGGCCTTTCCAGCAAACCGCGCGACCCCGCAAACCACACCCTGGAGCGGCACGCGGAAAATCTCAGCCAACTCGTCGCCGACCTCAAACTGCCGAAGCTGACGCTGGTTCTGCACGGCATGGCCGGCGCTATCGGGTTCCGCTACGCCATGCGTTTTCCCGCGAATGTAGCTCGGATCGTGCTGGTCAACGCCTGGATTCACCCGCAGGCGGCCGACGTCGCCGAACGGCTTCCCTTCTGGCCTGCCCTGGCTCGCAGTCGAGCTGGATTCATACTGCGCCATAGGGCGTTGCCCTTTCCGTCCCTGCAGTGGGCAGCGAGGAGGGCGCTGAAGCCGCCGGTTCGCGAACGCCTATCGCTACCCCTTCCAGCAGGCCAATCAGCGGGTGGCGCCGCTGACTTTCGCCCGTCAATCGCAACCCCATAGTCGCGAGTCGCAACTGGCAGTCATGCGAGAGCTGGCGCTCGCAGCCCAGAGGCTTCCCGCCAAGGTGCAGATTCTGTGGGGACAACAGGACCCCACATTCCGCAGCAAGCTGCTGCCTTACCTGCTGCGCGACGCGCTGCCTCACTGCTCCGAGCCGGTGTTCGTGCCCGGGGCTTCGCACCTGCTGCCGGAAGACGCTCCCGAGCTGCTGGCCAAAAAAGTCCTCGGCGCAGGCCTCGAACGAAGCCGCGAGCCGCTGTTCAAGATACTTTGATCGGTCGAGGCGCTATTTTCCGGACGTATCCGACGAACCAGCCTCCGCGTCCTCTTCCGTTTTAACCAGCTCAACCCGCGCCGTAAAGCTTCCATGCGCCACCCGACCGCGCACCTGCTTTCCGGGAGTAAGCTGTGCACTGCGGGTCACCAGGTTGCCTTGCTCGTCAAACACCAGGGCGTAGCCGCGCTCTAGAATGCCGAGCGGCGAGAGCGCCTGCAACTGGCTGCGGAGGCGCTGCAGTCCGGCCTTGCGATTCTCAATCAGGTGGCGCATCGCGTTGCCCAGTGCGACCACCCGCACTGCGAGTTCGCGATGCATGGCGCGCAAGCGGTTTTCAATCTCCTGGTGTCGCAGCCGGGCGCCGGCGACATCCAGACGCCGGCGAAGCGTGCGCATCTGCTTTTGCTGGGCTGCCGCCAGGCGAAAGGCCAGTTCATCGACCCGTTGCTGACGGCGGGCGATGAGTTCCTGCATGCGGGTAAAGGCCATGCTCTGGGTCAGCAGCGTAAGCCGCTGCCGCGCCATGAGGAAGCGGTATCGAGCCCCGCGTCCCAGGCGCACGTGCAGGCCGGCGCGCCGCTCCTCTAACTCATCCTTGGAGCGCACGACCAGTTCCGCCGCGGCCGAGGGCGTCGGCGCCCGCAAATCCGCCACGAAGTCTGAAATCGTAAAGTCGGTCTCGTGTCCGACGGCCGAGATCACCGGCAAAGTGCTTTCGGCGACGGCGCGCGCCAGTGATTCGTCGTTGAATGCGGCCAGGTCCTCGAACGACCCTCCGCCGCGGGCGATGATGACAACCTCAACCTGGCGGCCGCGGCTGAAGTAGCGTACTCCGGCCGCGACCTCGCGCGCCGCGGCCTCGCCCTGCACCTGCGCGGGGTAAATCAGCACGTCGACCGATTGGTGACGGCGGCGCAGGATGTTGAGTATGTCCTGAATGGCGGCGCCGTGCGGCGAGGTTACGATGCCGATGCGGCGCGGCAGCAGCGGGATTGGTTTCTTGCGCCCGCTGTCGAACAGGCCCTCGGCTGCAAGCTTTTTCTTGAGTTGCTCGAAGGCGACCTGAAGGGCGCCAACCCCCACCGGCTCGAGAAACTCGCCGATCATCTGCAGCTCGCCCCGGTTTTCGTAGATGCTGAGGCGTCCGCGGGCGATCACGCTCAGGCCGTTCTCCGGCTTGAAGCGCAACAGGCGCGCCTGCATGCGAAAGATCACGATGCGAAGCTGGGCCTCGCCATCGTTGAGCGTGAAATAGAGATGCCCGGAGCCGGCCGGACGCAGGTTGGAGATCTCGCCTTCGACCCAGACGTCGGTGTATTCGCGCTCCAGGCGCGTGCGCAGCGTCAAGATGAGTTCGCCGACCTTCCAGATGCGGCGCTCGGGAAGTGTTTGAAAGTCGAACGCGAATTGCGAGGGATCACCCATGGCCGACAGCCGAGTGTAACTCATTACCGGCGAACCGGGCAGGCGCACCGTGCGGCAATGCGCAGCCTTGGAAACCGCCGCATGGCTTCAGTGGCGAAAGCGGCGCGGCTTGCGTGCCAGCCACTTGGCTGCTACCTTGGCTGCTGTGGAGCATAGTTGCAAAAAATGCGGCACGACGGTGGAAGACGGCGTCCCTTTCTGCCCTAATTGTGGTGCACCGCAGATACGCGTGGCGATCGCCCGCCAGGAACCGGACACTCTGCCTGCGCCCCCCGCGCCCGGAGATGAGCAACCCGCCGATGAATCCGTCCCGGCACAGCGCGCGGATGCCGTTTTCAACCGGGCCGACGCCGCTCTGGCGGCCAAATATGAGCGCCGCGTCGTAATCTTTTCCGCGCTGGCGGCGGGCTTCGCCGCCGGCATCGGCAGCCTGGTTCCGTTCGTGCCCTTCATTACCTTGTGCATGGTGGCCGCTGGGGGACTCGCCATCACGTTTTATAAGCGCCGCATGCCTTATGTCTCCGTGCCCGCCCGGCGCGGCTTCCGCATAGGGGCGCTGGCCGGTTTTTTCGGTTTCCTGCTCAACGCCTCGATGAGCGCCTTCGGCATGTTCAGCGCCGAAAACCGAACCGCTCTGCATGAGGCTATGCAGGAGCGTCTCAAAGAAGCGCTGTCGGTCAATTCCGATCCGGCGGCGCAGCAGATGGTGAAGAACCTGGGAAACATGATCTCCACCCCCGGCGGACTGGCCGCCATTTTTGCCTTCTCGTTGTGCCTTTTTGGCTTGCTCTTTGTCCTGCTGAGCGGAATTGGAGGCGCCATAGGCGCGGCTTTGTTCGGCAAGAGAGTGCAGCGCTGAGAGCCGGGCACTGCCTTTGGCACCGCAAAAACCCCCACGTCAGGCCCAATAATGGGCGGGACTGTGGGGCACAATCCAGGCTGATCTCTTGCGCCGCTACGCCTTGACTGCCAATTCCGCGACGTGGCGCCGCCGCCGCTCCAGGTAGAGCGGAAAGGCTTCGGCCAGCTCATAAACCTGGCGGCGGATGTTTCCCAGAATGTTGGCATCGGTGCGGTTGTTGAGCGCTTCGGCAATCCAACGGCCGATCTGCCGCATCTCCTTTTCTTTCATGCCGCGCGTGGTCAGCGCCGGAGTGCCGACGCGGATGCCGCTCGGCTTCAGCGGCGGGTTGGTGTCGAACGGAATCGCATTCTTGTTGACCGTGATTCCGGCCTCGCCCAACGCCTTTTCGGCTTCGCTGCCGAACATGCCCTTGCTGAAGACGTCCACCAGCATCAGGTGAGTGTCGGTGCCGCCGGAGATGATGCGGAACCCCTCGGCGGCCAGGGTCTCGGCCATCACCTTGGCATTGACTACGATCTGCTTGGCGTAGTCCTTGAACTCGGGCTGCATCGCTTCTTTGAAACAGACGGCCTTGGCCGCAATAATGTGCACCAGCGGTCCGCCCTGCGCGCCGGGGAAGACGCTTCGGTCGATATTGGCGCCCATGGCTGCATTGGCCAGGATCAGTCCGGCGCGAGGGCCGCGCAGCGTCTTGTGGGTGGTCGAGGTGACGATCTGCGCGTGCGGCACCGGCGAAGGGTGCACGCCTCCGGCAACCAGTCCGGCAAAGTGCGCCATATCAACAAGATAGATGGCTCCGACTTTGTCGGCGATCTGCCGCATGCGGACGAAATCGATGATGCGCGGATAGGCCGAGCCGCCGCCGATGATCAGTTTTGGCCGCTCGCGCTCGGCGATCTTCTCGCAGCTCGTCGTAGTCGATGGTCTCGGTCTCGCGGGAAACGCCGTAGGGAGACGATGTGGTAGGTCTTGCCGGAGAAGCTTAGCTTGTGGCCGTGGGTCAGGTGACCGCCGTGGGCGAGGTCAAGCCCCATCACGGTGTCGCCCGGCTGCATGACGGCGGCATAGGCCTCCATGTTGGCCGAAGAGCCCGAGTGCGGCTGCACGTTGGCGTGCTCGGCGCCGAATAGCTGCTTGGCGCGATCGCGGGCGAGGTTCTCGACCACGTCGGTGAACTCGCATCCCCCGTAGTAGCGCTTGCCGGGATATCCCTCGGCGTACTTGTTGGTGAAAACCGAGCCGGCGGCTTCCAGCACGGCTTCGCTGACGAAGTTCTCCGAAGCGATCAGCTCCAGGCCTTCATGCTGGCGGGCTTCTTCGTTGGCGATGGCTTGCGCGATTTCGGGATCGACTTCGCTCAGTGGTCGCGACATGCGGTCGTTCATGAGGACAACCTCCTTCGTCGAGGATCTCCGGCACACGCCGTTATAGTGTGCGTTGGGGGATGAACACCTACTTTACCCCTTCAACGGTGCATAGCCAAGCCAAGCCCGTCGCCGGCACCGCGGCCGATTTCCGCGAGCGTGCAACTACCTCACCAACTCGATCTCCCGTAAATCTCCCCGCCATGCCAGCCAGCAACTTCACCTAAACGGCATCCCTCGATATGATGGGAAACTTTTCGATTTCCAACTCGGCGATCTTTTCCAGACGCTGCTGGTGCCGGCCGCCCGCGAAACGCGTGTTCAGCCAGACATCGACAATCGCCATCGCCTGCTCTTCGGTCAGAATCCTGGCGCCCATGGTCAGCACGTTCAGGTCGTTGTGCTCCCGTGACATCTGCGCTTCATACTCGCTGCTGATGTTGGCGGCGCGAATCCCCGGAGTCCTGTTGGCAGCTATCGCCATGCCGATGCCGCTGCCACAAACGAGCACGCCGCGCTGCGCCGCGCCGGAGGCAATGCGGCAGGCGACCGCGTGCGCGAAATCAGGGTAGTCGCAGGAATCGCTCGATGCCGTGCCGCAGTTTTCGACGGCATGGCCCAGGCTCTCAAGGTGTGACTTGATCTTTTCTTTCAGCTCGTAACCGGCGTGATCCGCACCCACCGCAATTCGCATAAGGGGATTTTACCCCGAGAAGCTCTGAAATCAAGCCGCAAATGCTTGAACAAAGCGGGTTTGACGCTGATTTCTTCCGGCTGCTAAACTCAAATTTCCGACCAGTGACGATGTCGGGCAAGCGCCCGGCCATCCGCGCCCGTCAGACCGGCAGACCTGGGAAGAAGACCTGAAAAGATTCTCCCCAAGAGCGGCAACCGTGTTGCGCTTGGGGTCTCGAGGACCAACCGTGCGCTACACCCGGCAAGAACTGAAGCAGGATAAATTCGCAGAAAAGGCGGCAGGCGCCGTCCATTGGACAGTCGTTCATCGTAATACCCTTATCAGCGGAGCGATCGGACTTGTGGTAGTGGTAGCTGTCGCCACCGGCATTTTCTGGTATCGCGAGCACAGCCAGGCAGACGCTGCGAAAAAGCTGGGCGATGCCCTGGTTACCTACAACGCTCCGGTCCTGGCAGAGTCGGCCCAGGGAAGCCAGATGGTGAGCTTCTCGAGCGCTGCCGACCGGGCGCTCGCCGCCAAGAAGCAGTTCTATGCCATCTCGTCGGAGTACGGTTCCACCGGCGCCGGGCAGTGGGCCCATTACTTCGCCGCCCTGTGCGAAGTGGACCTTGGCAATTACCCCGTGGCCGAGGGGCAACTGAAAGACGTGGAAAAGTCTCGCGATATGGAAGTCTCGTCGCTTGCCAAGCTGGTGCTGGCTTCCGTCTATCGCAATGAAAAAAAAGAATCGGACGCGGTCGCGATTTATAAGGAACTGATCGATCATCCGACTCTCGGCGTGCCCAAGACCACCGCTCAACTGGCCTTGGCCGATCTCTACCAGGCGACCCAGCCGGCCGAAGCCAACAAACTCTACGAGCAAATTGCCAAGGATGATGCCAAGGGACCGGCAGGCCAGATCGCAGCTCAGCGGCAGAAGGGCGCCGCGCAATAAGCTGCCTGTTGACCGCGATGAAACCGCTTTGTCGCCACAGACGCCCCCGTCCGTGTCCGCCTGACCGGGGCTCCCGATTTCTGAAATGACGGAACCCGGAGCCCTGATTGACGGGTTGAATCGCCGGGCCAACCTTGGGCGAACCGTCGCCTTCTCATAGTCGGTCACAATCGCTCCAACTTTCTGCGCAAGGGCGAGTCTCTGAATTAATTTCTATCAGGAGGAACTATGAAGGGTTTTCTGTTTGGCCTTGGAATGGGCGTTGGACTGGGCATTCTGTTTGCCCCAATGAGCGGAGAAGCCACCCGCAATCACCTGAGTGAGCGCGCCAGCGACGTGGCCGACTCAGCGCGCGAGAGCTACCAGCAGGGACGGGACCGGGTGCAGCGCGGGGTTGAAACGCTGCGGAACACCGGCGGGCGCGCCGTGGGCCCGGCGTCGCGCCAGCTTTGACGAGGCCACTGGCACTAACGTATAGCTTTGCAGTAGTTCCCACGATGATTTCCTCAACCAGCCGGCAGGCAGCCCACTGACGGCCAAAGGCGGCCGGCTGTAAACGGCGACGACCACCCCATTGCAGCTAGCAACTAGTAATGGGGCGCCTGCCAATTCACAGGGGTACAGCTCCGAAATGCTCGCCGGAAACGGTTGACACTCTGAAAGCCCCGCCGGTATTCTTATAGTTTGCCATGAGGGGGTTTTCCCCGGTTGCGGGGTTGGCGGAGCTTGCAGTAACATTGGCTCCGATGAGGGGTTTTCGGCGGATTGCCTCGGCGCTTCCGGGCAGTCGCGCTCGTTCCGAGTCCAGCCTGTAGCTCTCCTCGCCTCATGCGGTTATAGAAATCATGCTGATCCGCGTACACGATCTGGAAATCCGGCGTCTGGATTTTGCCGAGGAGTTGCAACCGGGGATGATCGATTTTGGGCGGGAGCTCCAGCAGTGCGGCGGCTTGAAGACCCGTGGCCGGGCCGAATTGATCCGCGAGCACCGCGGCGGGCGCGAGTACGTCTCCGATATCCGCTTGGTGGGAGATTTGGCCGGCCGCTTCGAGTCGAGTTGCGCACGCTGTCTGGAACCGGTTCCGCAGGAAGTAAGCCGTTCGTTCGACTTGCTTTATCGTCCGCTCGGCGTCGACCGGCGCAAGGAAGAAGTTTCCATCAACCAGGCCGAAACCGAAATTGGCTACTATGAAGGCGAAGGACTGGATCTGGAAGATGTTCTTCGCGAACAGGTTTTGTTGGCCGTTCCCATCAAGACGGTTTGCCGAACCGACTGCAAAGGCTTGTGCCCGGAATGCGGTCATGACCTTAATGAAGGAAGTTGTAACTGCCAACCAAAGCAAGAGGACCCGCGCTGGTACGCTCTGCGCGATCTGAAGAGCCGCCTGCACTAGTTTTGTTTCCTGTCGGGCGTGATTGCAGCTCGGATGGGGGCTGCGGCGGCAAGCCGCAGCGATTCCAGCCGGCAACACCTGTCCGGCACTTACGTGGTACCCGGCGCGAAACCGGCCGGGAACACTGAAAGGTTTACGAAAATGGCAAATCCCAAACGCAGACACTCCCAGCGCCGCACTTCGATCCGCCGTTCGCATGATCACCTGAAGGCGCATTCGCTTTCCGAATGTCCAAATTGCCACGAAACAAAAATGCCGCATCGCGCTTGCCCCAAATGTGGTTACTATAAGGGCCGCGAAGTTGTGCAAGTCGAAAAGGCAAGCTAACGTCGGACGGCATGAGTTCACCTTTGACAATTGCGGTCGATGCCATGGGCTCCGATCGGGCCCCCAAGCCCGAGGTCGAGGGCGCCATTCTGGCCGCCAGGCACTACGGGGTTCGCGTACTGCTGGTGGGCAAGGAAGAGGTGATCCGCGCCGAGACGGATGCGCATCCGGCAGTGGAGCAGTTGCCGATTGAGATCGTGCACGCCAGCGAAGTCATCGGCATGCAGGAAAAGGCGGCGCACGCGGTCAAGCAGAAGCGCGACTCGTCGATGCGGGTTGGACTGCGCCTGGTGCGTGAAAACCGCGCCGCCGGATTTGTTTCGGCGGGCAACACCGGCGCGGCCATGGTTACCGCCAAGCTTGTGCTGGGAGTTCTGCCCGGGGTGGACCGTCCGGCCCTGGCGGCGGTATTTCCCACGGCGGCCGGTACCGCCTCGATCATGCTCGACGTGGGCGCCAACGTCAACTGCAAGCCCCACAACCTACAGCAGTTTGCGATCATGGGCGAGATCTATTTCCGCACCATGTTCGCCGGGCGTTTCCCCGAGGCGGATTGCCCGCGAGTCGGATTGCTTTCGATTGGCGAAGAGGAAGCCAAGGGCAACGAGCTCACGCGCGAGAGCTTCAAGATTCTGAAGACCATGCCGATGAACTTCATCGGCAACGTTGAGGGCCGCGACCTTTACAACGGCCATGTCGATGTTATTGTTTGCGATGGCTTCGTCGGCAACGTGGCGCTGAAGATTTCCGAGGGGCTGGTCGAAACGGTTCGCGCCATACTGAAGGAGTCGTTGCAGGCGACACTGACCCGCCAAGTCGGGTATCTGCTGGCGCGGCGGGCCTTCCAGGACTTCAAGAAGCGGCTCGACTACTCGGAGTACGGAGGCGCGCCCCTGCTCGGCATCAAAGGCGTGGCCATTGTCAGCCACGGTTCGTCGAATGGCATGGCAATGAAAAACGCGATTCGCGTAGCCGCTGAGTTCGCCGCGACCAATCTGAACACCAAGATCGAAGAGCAGCTGCAAAACGGCAATCGCGCGGCGAGCGAACCACATCCTTCGATTTCCGGCTGAACGGCGGACGCCGGACGCGATCAAGACAGCCGGCGCTCCCGAGGGTCGAGCCCACCTCTGTGGAAATCCGGGGAAAGCCGGTAAAGGAATCCGCGGTGAGGATCGCAATCGACATCCGGCAGATGAGTGATTATGGCGTTGCCACGTACACTCGCAACGTGGTTCGCAACCTCGCGCGCATGGATCACGTCAACGAATATTTCCTCATCGGCATGGTCGAGCGGCTGAACGAAGTCGGCGAACTGCCTCCCAATTTTCATTGCGTTCCCTTCGAGGGACACGACGGCAATGCCAGCGGATATTTCGATTTCCGCCGCACGGTACGCGGCTTTCAGTGCGATCTGATCCATTTCCCGCAGATGTTCTGGCGGCCGCGCATGGCCGGCTGTCCTTACATCGTCACCGTCCACGACCTGCTCGACTACATGTACCGCAACAATGCGCCATCCGGCTTCGCCCGCACGGTGCGCTTCCATCTGACCCGGCGCGTACTGCACGGAGCGGCCAGGATCTTCGCGGTTTCCAATTTCACCAAGCAGGATTTAACCCGGCTTTTCGATGTGCCGCCCGGCAACATCGAGGTGGTTTACAACGCGCTCGACGACCGCTTCCTGCTGGGACACGCGACCCCCGACGATTGCGCCCTGATCGTCGAGCGTTACCAGGTGAACTACCCTTTTATCCTGTACGCCGGCCGGATCAGTCCGCACAAGAATATCGTGCGCATCATCGAGGCGTTTTCGGCGTTGAAATCGATGCTGGCCAAAAATAACTACGTGCCCGATCTCAAGCTGGTGATTATCGGCGATCAGGTCTCCAAGCATCCCGACCTGCGGAGGGCAGTCATCAAGAGCGCGGTGCAATTCGATGTGCGCTTTCTCGGCTTCGTTCCGGTCAACGTGCTACGCATCTTCTACGACTTGGCAAAAATCTTTGTCTTCCCGTCGCTCTACGAAGGTTTCGGGCTGCCGCCGCTGGAGGCCATGGCGCATGACACTCCGGTCGTGGCCTCCAATGTGACCGCGGTTCCGGAGGTGCTGGGCAACGCCGCCGTGCTCGTCAACCCGGAAAATGTCTTTGAGATAAGCCGTGCGCTCTACCGCGTGCTGCTCGATCAAGCTTTGCGCGAGAGGATGAAGGCCGCGGGGCGGGAGCGGGTCCGGCGCTACTCATGGCAAAGCTCCGTGCGCAGCATCCTGGACGCTTATCAGGAGATCGCGAACCAATCCGTGGTTGCCGCCGGCCGCTCCTAGCCGCGTTCCTTCTGGAATAAATAGCGCCCGTTCTGCTGTGCCGCCATCGCTTCCAACACCTTCATGAAGGCGCGTGCGGCGTGTGACAGGCTGGCCCCGCGCCGGTAGACGAGCCGCACCTTGCGCTCCATCTGCAATTCTTTTACCGGGATTTGCACCAGCTCGCCGCGGCTGATTTCGGCTTCGACGGCGATCCGCGGCAGCAGCGCGACCCCGTTTCCCATGGCGACAAACTGCTTGATGGCCTCGATATTGGGCAACTCGACCGGCATGTGCAGGGCGGTCTTGTGCTTGGCGAAAGCCTGAATCGTCTTTTCGCGATAGGGCGAGCGCACATTGTGAGCGACGAAAAACTCGGCGCCAAGATCGCGGATGCCGACCTCCTGCGAGGTCGCGAGCGGATGGCCGGGATAAACGATGAAGGCGATTTCATCGATATAGACGATGATGGAATTGAGCTGTTCATCATCGGGACGGAATGACAGCATGCCGAGCTCGACGTGATGATTCACCACCGAACGGGCGACATCGGAGGCCAGAGACCGTTGCACTTCGATGTGAATGGTCGGATGCAGCCGGCGGAAACGGTGCAGCGCAACCAGCAGGTACAGCACCGTAAACTCGTTGGCGGCAATGCTCACTTTGCCGTGTTGCAATTCCCGGAGTTCCCGCAGGGCCTCGTGCGCCCGGCCACGCAAGTTGAGCAGTTCTTCGGCATAGGTCAGCAAGAGCTGGCCGGCGTCGGTGACCGCACCGTCGCGTGACGAGCGCTCGAAGAGCGTCTCCCCCAGCTCATCTTCCAGCTTGCTGATGGTTTGGCTGACCGCCGACTGGGTTCGGTGCAGCCTTCCGGCAGCACGTGAAAAACCCTTCTCCTCAACTACCGCCAGGAACGTCTCCAGCTGAAAAAGATCCATATCCCCTCTCGCCCGGAGTGCAATTGTGGTCCTATCATCCGCCGTCCGGAGCTGTTCGCGAATACCTTATTAAATCACACTCTCTAATTATAGTGAAATAATAATAAGTTTGACTAATTCGTGCGAAGCCGGGCACAGTAGAGGAACCAGATTACCCGGTAGGGTGGGGGAATTCATCATGACTAACCAACGCATACTGATTTTCGACACGTCCTTGCGGGACGGCGAGCAGGCTCCGGGATGCAGCATGACCGTGGATGAGAAGCTGCGGGTTGCCTGCAAGTTGGAAGACCTCGGCGTCAACATCATTGAAGCTGGTTTTCCGATCGCTTCGACCGGCGACTTCGAAGCGGTCCAGCGAGTTTCGCGCGCCATGAAGCGGGCCTCCGTCGCCGCCCTGGCGCGTTGCCGCCGCGAGGATATTTCGCTGGCGTGGAGTGCCGTGCGCGAGGCGCGGCAGCCGCGCATTCATGCCTTCCTGGCCACTTCCGATATTCACCTCGCCTGCAAGTTGAAGATCACCCGCGAAGACGCCCTGCGGCAGATTGGCGAGTGCGTTCAGTATGCCCGTTCGTTGTGCCAGGATGTGGAGTTCTCGCCGGAGGACGCGACCCGTTCGGAGGTGGAATTCCTCTCGAAGGTGCTGGAAGTGGCCATCGAAGCCGGCGCCGGCACGCTGAATATTCCCGACACCGTGGGCTATGCGACCCCGGGCGAGTTCGGCGAGTTGATCCGCGCCATCCGCTCGCGGGTAAGAGGCATCGAGAATGTGGTGATTTCCGTGCATTGCCATAACGATCTTGGACTGGCCGTGGCCAACTCGCTGGCCGGCGTCGAGGCGGGCGCGCGCCAGGTTGAGTGCACCGTAAACGGCATCGGCGAGCGCGCGGGCAACGCCGCCCTGGAAGAAGTGGTCATGTCCATGTATGTGCGCAACGACCGCTTGCCCTTCGAATGCGGCGTGAAGCGCAGCGAAATCTATTCCGCCAGCCGCCTGCTTTCCGAGACCATCGGGTTCCAGGTGCAGCCGAACAAGGCCATCGTCGGGCGCAACGCGTTCGCCCACGAAGCGGGCATTCACCAGCACGGCGTGATCAGTAATCCTCTCTGTTACGAGATCATGACGCCGGAGTCGGTCGGAGTTGCCGCCAATTCTCTGGTGCTGGGCAAGCACTCCGGCAGGCACGCCCTGCTGATACGCTACGAAGAACTGGGCTTCCCGCTGACCAAGCAGGAGTTGCAAACCGCTTACGAACGCTTCACCCAGTTGGCAGACCGCAAGAAAAAGATTTACGATCAGGATCTGCTATCGCTGCTGGCGGAGAAGCCGGTAAGCTCGAACGAGGGGAGCCGCGCGGCGGCATTTATGCAATGAAGCTGAAGATCGCTGTTTTGCCCGGGGACGGGGTTGGACCTGAAGTGACTCGCGAGGCCGTGCGGGTGCTGCGCGCGGTCTCCGATACCAACGGATACGAGTTTGAGTTTCGTGAATACCCGATCGGCGGCGCGGCCTTCGATGCCGAGAAGCACCCGCTTCCGCAACGTACCCTCGATGGATGCTTGCAAAGCGATGCCGTGCTGCTGGGTGCCGTGGGCGGTCCGCAATACGACGGTTTGCCGGTCGAACTGCGTCCCGAGGCGGGAATCCTGGGCCTGCGCAAGGCGCTCGGCGTCTTCGCCAATCTGCGTCCGGCGATGGCTTACGAAGCGGTCGCCGACTGCTCTCCCATTCGCCCCGAGGTCTTGCGCGGAGCCAATGTGCTGATCGTGCGCGAGCTGCTCGGCGGCATCTATTTCGGCCAGCCCCGCGGACGCGATGAGCACGGCGCTTACGACACCATGCGGTATTCCCCGCAGGAGATTGAGCGGGTGGCCCGGATCGCCTTCGAGCAGGCCCGCCACCGCCGCCACCACGTTACCTCCGTGGATAAAGCCAATGTGCTGGAAACTTCACGCCTCTGGCGCAAGGTGCTCTCCGACTTGGCAGGGGAATATCCGGACGTACAACTCGATCACGCTTACGTCGATTCATTCGCCATGCAGTTGATCGCCACACCGTCGCGTTTCGACGTGGTGGTCACGGAAAATTTATTCGGCGACGTGCTTTCCGACGAATCGGCGGTGCTGAGCGGTTCGCTGGGCATGCTGGGTTCGGCCAGCATTGGCGGCAAGGTCGGTCTTTTCGAGCCGATTCACGGCTCCGCGCCCGATATCGCGGGCAAGAACGTCGCTAATCCCATCGGAGCAATTGCCTCCTCCGCCATGCTGTTGCGCTTTGCCGCCGGGTTGCATCGCGATGCCGATGACGTTGAATCCGCAATTGCTCTCACCCTGGAGAAAGGTTGCGTTACAGCCGACTTGCGGAGCGAGAAGCGCAAAACAGCGGTCACCACGCGCGAGGTCGGCGACGAAGTCGAGCGGGCGCTCACCGATCTGCTCAGCCGGCGCCTTGCCTATCACGCGGTGTAATAGAATTTACGTAATCAACGGACGCGGTAAGAGAAAATGTCACAACCACGCACTCTGTTCGAAAAGATTTGGGAGAGCCACGTTGTCCGCCATCACGAAGGCGAGCCGGCTCTCCTCTATATCGATCTGCACCTCGTGATTGAGGTTACATCCCCGCAGGCGTTCGAGGGTCTGCGCATCAACGGCCGCAAGGTGCGCCGCACCGATCTCACGGTTGCCACCATCGATCACAACATCCCCACCACGACCGCCGACCGCCTGCAGATCACCGACCCGATTTCCAGGCAGCAGGTGGAAGCGATGCGGGCCAATTGCGCCGCCTTTGGCGTCAAGCTGTTCGATGTCGGCACCATGGAGCAGGGCATCGTGCACGTCATCGGGCCGGAAAGCGGCTACACCCAGCCCGGCAAGACGATCGTCTGCGGCGATAGCCACACCAGCACGCACGGCGCCTTCGGCGCGCTGGCCTTCGGCATCGGAACCTCGGAAGTGGAACACGTGCTGGCCACCCAGTGCCTGCAGCAGCAAAGACCCAAGTCGATGCTGGTGCGGGTTGATGGCCGTCTGCCCGAAGGGGTTACGGCCAAGGACCTCGCGCTGGCCATCATCGGCAAGATCGGCACCGACGGCGGCACCGGACACGTCATCGAATATGCCGGCGAGGCCGTCCGCGCGCTCTCTATGGAAGCCCGCATGACGCTGTGCAACCTGACCATCGAAAACGGCGCGCGTGCCGGAATGGTGGCTCCCGACGAGAAGACTTTTGCCTTTGTGAAAGGCCGTCCGGCGGCGCCCCAGGGCGCTGCCTGGGACAAGGCCGTTGCTTACTGGCGAACCCTGCCCACCGACGAGGGCGCCCGCTTCGACAAAGAAGTTTCGCTCAACGCCTCGGAGCTGTTGCCGCAAGTCACCTGGGGCACGAACCCGGGAATGGTTTCGCCCATCACCGGACGCGTGCCGAATCCCAAAGATATCGCCGGCGAAGCGGAGAGGAGCGCGCTGGAGCGCGCCCTCGGCTATATGGCGCTTGAACCCGGCACGCGGCTGACCGACATCGCCATCGACCGCGTGTTTATTGGCTCCTGCACCAATGCCCGCCTCGATGATCTTCGCGCCGCCGCCCGCGTGCTGCGCGGCTACCGGATTCACCCCAAGGTTCATGCCATGATCGTTCCCGGATCGCAGGCGGTGAAGGCCGCCGCGGAGAAGGAAGGGTTGCATCGCATCTTCCTGGAAGCGGGCGCGGAATGGCGCGAATCGGGATGCTCGATGTGCCTGGGGATGAATCCCGATATTTTGCAGCCGGGCCAGCGCTGCGCCGCCACCAGCAACCGCAACTTCGAAGGACGCCAGGGCAAGGGCGGCCGCACCCACCTCGTCAGTCCGGCCATGGCCGCCGCCGCCGCCGTCGCGGGACACTTCACCGACGTTCGCCACTGGCAATTCAAGGATCAGGAAAAATGAAACCGCTCTGTGTACACCAAGGAATTGCGGTGCCGATGCACAAGATCAACATCGATACCGACCAGATTCTTCCCAAGCAGTTTCTCAAGCGCATCGAGCGCACGGGGTACGAAGACTTTTTATTTTTCGATTGGCGCTTCCGATCCGACGGCAGCGAGGAGTCGTCGTTCGTGCTCAACCACCCCGTCTATCGCAAGGGCAGCATCCTGATCGGCGGGCGCAATTTCGGCTGCGGCTCCTCTCGCGAACACGCACCGTGGGCGCTCTCCGATTTCGGCTTCCGCGTCATTATCGCGCCGTCGTTCGCCGACATCTTCTTCAACAATTGCGCCAAGAACGGCATCTTGACGGTAATTCTCAGTGAAGCGCAGGTTGCGGAACTGGCGCGCCGGGCGCAGGAAAACCCCGGACACGAATTGACGGTCGATCTGGAGAACCAGACGGTCGCCGACGGCGCCGGCTTTCGCGCCGAGTTCACGATCGACGCTTTCAAGCGCCATTGCCTGCTGCAGGGGCTCGATGACATTAGCCTCACTCTGCAACACGAGGCGGAGATTGCCGCGTTTGAAAAGAAGCGGGTCGCGTTCTAGCGCGCTTTTGGCGTATCCGCGCTTATCTGAAGTGTCATTCTGAGCACGCGAAGCGAGCGAAGAATCCCTGCACGGTTTGGGGCCGAGTCGCTGCTGCAAGCTTTATCGAAAGGCATGGGGCGGCATGGACCGGGACAGTTTCCAGGGATCCTTCGCTTCGCTCAGGATGACACCCCAGAGAGAAAGAAAATTCCTTGATACCTCCTGAGAGGGCCTACTGCTGACTGCGAAGGTGCAGCAATTTCCCCCTCCAGAGCAGCCAGAAAACTGGCAATGCGCATGCTAGTCCTGTGGTGCCACAGAGCGGGACGCCATCCATACTGTATTTGATTTTCCCGATGAAGATGCCTCTAAGAAGCTCCCATGCAAAGGGCAGCGCACCTCCCAGTGATAAGCCGAGCGCGGCTGCAGCAGTAATCGCGACTGCTATTTTCGAACACCTAGCGGTGAGAACCTTGAGCAAAATACCGCCGACACAGCCGAGGATGAAGGCGGGTGGTCCGAATAGAACGACGCCGTAGAGCCAGAATTCAAGAATGCCAGCGAGCGCAATTCCTACCTGGCGCAAAGAGACTTCTCCCGCCGCCAGAAAGATCACTGCGCCGGGGAGCCCCGGCCCAACAAGCCCGGATACAGCACCGCCCACATGAGCGGCCTTCCACCATTCGGCTTTAGGCGATCCTGCCATATCTGGACTTTCGGAACAGCATCCGCGCCGGCCTCACGATGCCGGTTCCAGCGGGGTGCGGCAGATGTCCGACAGGTGCTGGTGAACAAGAATCAGCTTGCCTTCGGCATCGATCATGAAGACGTGCGTTCCGCGGCCGTCGAGCACGCTGCGGTTATAGCGCTTCCCGCGAATCGGGTCTTCCAGGTTCTTGGCGAAAGAGCGGTACGTATGCGAGGCCACGACCACGTTATCGGTCAGAAACTGCACCTCGATGGGCGAGGTAAATTCGGCGCGGAAGTGGGTGAAGGGCTTGAAATATTCGCGTTCCAGACGGGCGGCCGCCACCTGTCCCAACTCGGCGCGCTGGTTGAATGGATTGAACGTCGTGGCCTCGTAGGCATACATCTTCACCAACTCACCGGGCCTTTGGTCGGACATGGCTGCAAAATATCGGCGCACGGCGGCCTGTACCTGTTCTTCCGTGATTCTTGGCGTCACACGCACCTCCGCGGCGACTGATCGGTTCGCATCGAGCATAGCGGATTCTGTCCGATTGACAATATTACAGCGGTCGCTAGCCGATAGTAAGAGCCGTTTACTTCCAGCCCGAAGGCCATGGGGAGCAGCTCAGAACAGTTTCGAGATCAGCGATGCCGACGCGAACGACTGCTGAATACGGTCGAGTTGCCGCTCGGCAAGGGCGGAACTCAGGTCGCTGATCTGCCGCTGGACTTCCTCCAGGGCCTGGCGGATGTTGTCGCCGTTGGTCGCCAGGATGTCGCGCCAGAGCAGGGGATCGCTTTTTGCCAGGCGTGTCATATCGCGCAAACCGCCGCCGCAGGGAACGCGCTTGCCATCATCGCCGGCGTCCAACCCAAGTTCGCCGATCACGGTGTTGGCCAGCGCGACCGACAGCAACTGCGGCAAGTGACTGGTGAAGGCGAGCACCCGGTCGTGTTCTTCGGCCGTCATGCAGATGGGCGAGGCCCCGATTTTGCGGATTAGCTCCATCCAGTCCGGATGCAGGGAAGTCGAGGCCGAAGACGGCGACGGCTCTTCGAAAGGCGTGAACACCCACTTTGCCCCGCGAAACAGGTACGGGTCGGCTTGCTCGATGCCGGAGTGTTCCTTTCCCGAAATCGGGTGGCCGGGGAGGAATCGCCGATGCGCCGCCGCTACGGCGGGGTCCCCGGCAACTGCCGCCTTTGCAGTTGTTAGGGCGGAGAACACGCGCTTGGCTTGGGCGGCGATTTCGACTTTGGTGCTTCCGGTATCGGTGATGAGCGTGTGCGCTGGAGCATGTTCGGCGACCACGGGCAACAGCGCAAGAATCGAGGAAATCGGTGTCGCCAGCACGATCACGTCCGCATCCTGGACGGCGCTTTCGACGGCCGGCGATGCGACATCGATCGCTCCCAACCGGACTGCCTTTTCTAAAACTTCCGGCGCGTCGCAGCCGGCGATGCGGCCGCGAAATCCCGCGGTTCGCAGGGCGGAGCCAAGCGATCCGCCGATCAGCCCGCAGCCGACAATCGTGATCTTACTGATTTGCATGCATGGTCTCGCGCCACTCGGATGCGGGTTGGAGAGGCGCGGCGGCTCGCACCTGCACTCTGCGCACCGGCTCGGCCAGTCCTCGCATCAACTTCGCGAATCCGGCGATGGTAAGCGACTGCGCGCCATCGGACAAGGCATTTTCCGGATTGGGATGCACTTCGAGCAAGAGTCCATCGGCGCCGGCGGCCAGCGCGGCCCGCGAGACGGCGGGGACCAGATCCCGTCTGCCGGTAGCGTGCGACGGATCGGCCACGACGGGTAGATGGGTAAGCTGCTTGGCCAGGGCGACGGCGCTGATGTCGAAGGTATTGCGCGTCTCCGCGCCGCAGCCCTTGATGCCGCGTTCGCACAGGATCACGTTGCCGTTGCCGCCCGCCAGCAGGTATTCGGCCGCCAGCAGCCATTCCTCCACGCTGGCCGCCGGATTGCGCTTGAGCAGCACCGGCTTGTCCACGGTTGCCAGCCGGCGAAGCAAGGCGAAGTTCTGCATGTTCCGGGCTCCCACCTGCAACACATCCGCGTACTCACAGACGATCTCGATGTCTTCGGTGCTCATCACTTCGGTCACAATCGGCAGGCCGGTTTCTTGGCGAGCTTCGGCCAGCAGTTTCAGGCCCTTCGTGCCCAGTCCCTGGAACTCGTAAGGCGAGGTGCGCGGCTTGTACGCGCCTCCGCGCAGCATGGTAGCGCCGCCGTCGCGCACTCCGCGGGCCGCGGCCATCAATTGTTCGCGCGACTCCACCGAACAGGGCCCGGCGATCACGACCGCCGTCTCGCCGCCGATCTCGACATCGCGGACCTGGATGACGGTGCGCTGCTTGCGCGATTGTATGGAAGCAAGCTTGAAACGGTGAGTGACGTTGATGAGCGAGTCCACCGCTGGCAGCAGGCGCAGGGAGTGGTCGTCATTGCCATCGACCTTGGATTGGTTCGTCACCACCACTATGCGGCTCGCTTCCCGCACCACATGGTACTGAATACCGCGATTCTGAAGGGTGGAGACAACTCGCAGGACGTCCTCGCGTGTTGCCGTATTCCGCATGCTGACCAACATGATGACTCGCTCCCTTATTTGTGCAGTTCCCGGCTGCTGTTACAGGACCCGAGATACCTTAATTCCGCGTCCATCGCGTGCAGTGGCCCGGCCACGCAGGCTTCCAGTTTTTGCCTGGAGGCCGCGACATCGAGAAAGAACCGGTACTGCCAAGGCGTACCCTTGATCGGACGGCTCACCAGGCTGAGTAAATCGATTTGAGAGTTGGCGAACGGCGCCAGCGCGTGATACAGCGACCCGGGCCGGTTCGGAATGGTCAGCGCAATCGTCGAGGTGGTGTTGTCGGCGTGCCCTTCCACCGCCGGCGACAGCAGGACGAAGCGCGTGAAGTTGTTGCGAAAATCTTCAATGTGCTCCAGCAAAATCTCGCCGCCATAGAGTTCGGCCGCCTCGCTGCCGGCGATGGCCGCTCGCGAGCGGTCGCCGGCGTTGATCACCGCCTGTACGCTTCCCGCGGTGTCGTCGGCCACCTTGCGCGCGATGTGGGGGCGGGCGGCGAAGAAGCGCTCGCATTGCGCCAGGGCCACCGGATGCGATTCAACCTCCCCGATGGCTTCGAGTTTCGCGCCCGGAACGGCGATCAGACAGTGCGCGATCTGGAGAACGGTCTCGTCGATGATGCTCAGTCCGGCATCGTAGAGCAGGTCGTAACATTGATAGACGGTTCCCGCCAAAGTGTTTTCCAGCGGGGCGACGATGTAGTCGGCGCGATTTTCGCGGATGGCGCTGAAGAGAGTTTCAAAGTCCCGGCATTCGACGAGGATCGCGCCGGCGGCAAACAGGCGGCGAATCGCGGTCTCGCTGAACGCTCCGCGGCGGCCCTGGAAGGCGACTCGCGGCGAACTTCCGCCGTGGCGCCCGAGGCCCGCGACGGCCGGCGCCGTGGACTGGGAAGATTCGCTCACGCTCGGCTCTCCTGAATGCGGCGCGACTCGCGGATGATGCTGCGGAAGATGGCCGCTACGCCCCTGGTATCGAGCGGACCCTGGTTTTGCGAGCGCAAGCGCCGCAGGACTTCCGCTTCGCGGGTGCCGTCAAGCACGGGCATGCTGTGTTCCCGCTTGAGTTTGCCGATGTCCTCGACGATGCGAGCGCGCTGGTTCAGCAAATCGAGCAGCCTCTGGTCAATCTCGTCAATCTCCGCGCGCCGTTGCCAAATTCTCGGGGTCATAGGCCGTCTCCTCTTGAGTTTTCTTTTGATCATCATGTGCAAAAACAAAAAAGCCGCGACCTTGGGAGTCGCGGCTTTCGAAGCTTTGCTGGTTTAAATCTTAGGTTTCAGTCACCCCAGCACACAAGCCTCGGTCGGCCGCCACTCTAAAGTAGTAGCGGTAAGCGTATCCGAAGCTAAATCGATAAGTGTGCATGAACGTAACCATCCACCCAGACATCAACAATCTTAAAGGCATTCCTTGGAAAAGTCAACTCCCTCAAACGGGTTACGAAAGGATTAGGTGAATCGTCCGGCGCTGCTCTCGCCGCCGGGCCGTCTCTCGACGGTGTCCAACTCCATGAAAACAGCGATAAAATGAGATCACGCATTATGGATCGTGCACCCAGCGTGCCGATCTGTAATTCAATCGCTATGGCTTATAAGCGCCTAAGAAATATAACTTTGACTAAATGGGCGAGGCATAAAAGATTCAATGGATAAGGTAACCGGCCCAGTTGTATGCTAAGGCAATTGGGGTCCCCGGCGAGCACCGCATTTGCGCTCGATGGGGCAGAGGACTTCCCGCTCCCAAAAGCTCTTGTGCCACGCGACGCTCTTGCTGCCGGGATCGAGCGCATCTGTATCTCGCCACACAACGTCGTTTCTCAACCGGATTGAAAGGTGGATGAGTGATGGAGAAAAAAGATCTCAAGCATCGCAGCCGGGCCCTTACCGAAGGCGCTCATCGCGCTCCCGCACGCGCCATGTTCAAGGCGGTTGGCTTTGGCGATGACGACCTGCGCAAACCTCTGGTCGCGATTGCCAACACCTGGACCGAGATCGGCCCCTGCAACTTTCACCTGCGCGAACTGGCGGCGGCGGTGAAGGAAGGCGTTCGCGCCGCCGGCGGCACGCCGATGGAGTTCAACACCATCTCCGTCAACGACGGTATCACCATGGGGACGGAGGGCATGAAGGCCTCGCTGATCAGCCGCGAAGTGATCGCCGATTCCATCGAACTGGTGGCCGGGGGCCACATGTTCGATGCTGTTGTCGCGCTCTCCAGTTGCGACAAGACGATTCCCGGGACCGTGATGGCGCTGGCGCGTCTCGATGTCCCGTCGCTTATGCTCTACGGGGGATCGATTGCCCCGGGGCAGTTTCACGGGCGCTCCGTCTCCATTCAAGATGTGTTCGAAGCGGTCGGCGCCAACGCCAAGGGCATCATGTCGGACTCGGACCTGAAGGACATGGAAGACCATGCCTGCCCTGGACCGGGCGCTTGCGGCGGGCAGTTCACGGCGAACACGATGGCTACGGCCTGCGAGTTTCTCGGAATCTCCCCGCTCGGCAGCAACAGCATTGCCGCTATGGCTGCGCAGAAGCGGAAGGCGGCATACGATGCCGGCTTGCAAGTGATGGAGTTGCTCCGGCAAGATATTCGCCCTTCGCGGATACTTACTCTCGAAGCTTTCCAGAATGCCGCTGCCAGCGTTTCCGCCTCGGGCGGCTCCAGCAACGCCGTGCTTCACTTGCTGGCGATTGCCCACGAAGTCGGCGTTCCCTTCACGCTTGACGATCTCGACCACATCTTTGCCACCGTGCCGCTCATTTGCGATCTGAAGCCGGGCGGACGTTACATGGCCACCGACTATGCGGCGGCGGGCGGTTCCAGGGTGCTTGCCAAGCGCTTGTCAGAGCTTGGCGCGCTCAAGCGTTCGGCCATCACGGCCAGCGCACGCTCCATTGGCGAAGAAGCGGACAAGGCGCAGGAAACTCCAGGACAGGATGTGATCCGTACCTTGGACAAGGCGCTCAAGCCGGCCGGCGGATTGGCAATTCTCAAAGGCAATCTCGCCCCGGAAGGCTGTGTGGTCAAACTGGTCGGGCACGAGCGCCTTCAGCATCGCGGCCCGGCGCGGGTGTTCGAGACGGAAGAGCAGGCCTTCGACGCGGTGCAGGAGGGCAAAATTAATGCGGGCGACGTGATCGTGATCCGCAACGAAGGTCCGCGCGGCGGTCCCGGCATGCGCGAGATGCTGGCGGTTACCGGCGCGATTGCCGGCACGCCCTTGACGAAGCAAGTTGCGTTAATTACCGATGGCCGTTTTTCCGGCGCCACCTACGGTTTCATGGTGGCGCATGTCGCGCCGGAAGCCGCCGTGGGCGGGCCGATTGCTGCGGTGCAGGAGGGCGACCCGATTCTGATCGACGCCGCACGCCGGACGATTGCGGTGGAAATTCCGGAGGCGGAGTTGCAACGCCGCCTGGCTACCTGGAAACCGGGGCCTCCGCGTTATCGATTTGGCGTCTACGCCAAGTATGCCGCCGCGGTTTCGTCCGCTTCCAAGGGTGCGGTGACGCATGCCGGCCGCGATGCGCAAACGGCTTCGGCAGCAAAATGAGCCGATCTTGGCAAATTCGCCGGGCAGGCGGGATAACCCAGCCGGCTACGATTTACACTTGAAAGAGGAAAGGAATAGCACATATGGCAGAGATCTTCTATGACGATTCGGCTGACTTCTCGCTGGTGAGAGCGGCCAAAGTCGGTATCGTCGGTTACGGTTCGCAGGGCAGGGCGCACACGCTGAACCTGCGCGACAGCGGGATTGCCGTCCAGGTCGGACTTCCCGAAACCAGCCGCTCGCGGCAGCGCGTAAAAGACGACGGTGTCACCGTCGATACGGTTGCCAAGGTGGCGGCCTGGGCCGACGCCATCATGATTCTGGCGCCCGACACCGATCAGGCGCGGATTTACGAGGAGTCCATCAAGGTTCATCTGAAACCGGGCAAGACCCTGATGTTCGCTCACGGTTTCAACATCCGCTACGGCTGCATTAAGCCGCCTAAGGACATCGACGTCAGCATGGTGGCGCCAAAAGCTCCGGGCCACCGCGTACGCGAGGTCTACGAAGAAGGCGGCGGCACGCCGGTGCTGATCGCGGTCGAGCAGGACGCCAGCGGCAAGGCATTCCAGTTCGCCCTCTCCTATGCCAAGGCCCTGGGCGGAACCCGCGCCGGCGCGCTTACCACGACGTTTACCGAGGAGACCGAAACCGACCTGTTCGGCGAGCAGACCGTGCTCTGCGGCGGCATATCGGCCCTGGTGAAGGCTGGTTTTGAAGTGCTGGTAGAAGCCGGGTACCAGCCCGAGTCGGCATATTTCGAGTGCATGCACGAGCTCAAGCTGATCGTCGACCTCATGTATCGCGGCGGCCTGAACTTCATGCGCTACTCGGTCAGCGACACCGCCGAGTATGGCGACTACGTTGCCGGCAAGCGGATCATCACCCCTGAGACGAAAAAGGAAATGAAGAAGATTCTCGCCGAAATCCAGAACGGCAGCTTCGCCAAGCAATGGATCGACGAGAACAAGAACGGCCGTCCCTGGTTCACCGGCGAGCGCGAGCGGCAGCGCACCCACCTGGTTGAGACCGTGGGCGAGAAGCTGCGCGAAAAAATGGGCTTTCTGGAAGAGTGGAAGCCGGCCTCGTCGGATTCGGCGCAGGTTGCCGCCAAGAAGTAGCGTCGGCCGGCGTGGCCTTTTGGCCCCAGCAGTGCCGCGGTAAGCATGGAAACGTGGGTCGCATGTCCAGTGTGAAGAGAGATGCCCCACGTTTTTTTGCAAGATTGACACGATGGTTATCTTGCCAGGGTCTTGGACGTTTGGTAAGTAATACCCAGGCAGCGTACACTTGAGTTCAAGGTGGTGCGTGGCCCCGGATCCGAGTAACTGCGGCGTAGCGGAGGCCGGCGATTTCACCGGCGGCGGTGCCAGCGGCCTGGCGTCAAGCACGAAGTCTTTATTCTGACCGGACCTGCCAGATTTGCATTGCTTGGGATGGAATAGAGGTATTCGCAAACTTTGCGTTCAAGTTTAAGCATAACTGCTCGGATCGCCATTCTCGCTTGTCTCTCTTGCCTGTTTTTCCTCGCGCAGCGTTTCTGGCTGATCAGTGCCAATCGCGTTATCAACCGCATCGGCTCGCCGCGATGGCGGCGCTGCTGGCGGGCAGTGGCGATCGCGACTCTCAGTTTCGTCGTTCTGAGCTTCGTGGACCGGATTTTTATGCATGTATTGGCTCGAGTCTACTGGATTTCCAAGGCTATGGGCTTGGCGCAGCTATGGCTGGTGGCATCGTCCGCGGCTTACCTGGCGGTGAAGCCGGTGCATGCGTTGGAGTGGATCTGGAGACTGATGCCGAGAGCGCCTGTCCAGGTGCTGGCGCCCGTGGCGGCGGGAGTTCCACCGGGCCGCCAGGGTGGAATCAACGTTAATTCGGGCTCCAGCGACGCGCCCGCCGACGTGGAGCGCAGAAGACTGTTCCAGTACTTAGCCGCGGCGGCGGCGTGCGTTCCCTTCGGAGCCAGCATCTACGGCTTCGCCAGCGAACGCCTGCTATACACCGTGCAGCCGGTCGAGTTGCCGATTCACAATCTGCCGCGGGCGTTGGATGGCTTGCGAATTGTTCAGTTGAGCGACATTCACATCGGTGAATTCATGCCGCGCGAAGAGGTGCGTCGTGCGGTCACCATGGCGAACGAACTGGAAGCCGACCTGGCGGTGCTGACTGGCGACTACATTACCGGCAGTCGTGATCCGCTCCAGGACTGCGCCGCCGAACTAAGCCGGTTGCGAGCGCCTCTGGGCACCTGGGCCTGCAACGGCAACCACGAAATTTATGCGGGGATTGAAGGTGAAACCCAAGCGCTTTTTTCCCGTCATGGCATGCGCTTGTTGCGGCAGCAGAACGTGCAGTTAGAGTGGCGCGGAGCAAGATTCAATTTGATTGGGATCGATTACCAGCAGGAGTTCGCGGGCTTCACGGCCAGAGCCGCGATGCTGAGCGGGGCCGAGAAGCTGGTGCGGCGCGATGTCCCCAACATTCTGCTCTCGCATAACCCGAATAGCTTCCCCAGAGCCGCTGAACTCGGCGTCGAGCTAAGTCTTGCGGGACACACCCATGGCGGCCAGATCCAGATCGAGATCGTGGATCACCGCTGGAGCCCGGCGCGCTTCATGACCAGCTACGTTGCCGGCTTGTACGAGCGCCCCCTGGGAGTCGCGGGAACCACCGCTGGCCAGGCATGTCTCTACGTGAACCGCGGACTGGGAACCATCGGCATCCCTGCCCGGCTGGGCGCCACGCCGGAAATTTCCTTGTTCACCTTGCGCTCCGCCTAGGCGGAATCTGGTCCCCTCCCTGTTATGCTTATCCTTCTATGACTGAATCCGGGACTGAATCAAAGTGGAACAGTTACGCCCGCGTCAATGCCGGTGAGCGCTATCGTGCGCAATCGGCGGCGATCGGCACCAAAGTGACGCAGGCAATCGTGGACGAGGCGCAAATCGTGCCCGGCTTGCAGGTGCTCGACGTGGGCTGCGGTTCGGGAGAGCCGTCCATCTCGATTGCCGCCTTGATGCGCGGCAGCGGGCACGTCATTGGAATCGATCTGGCTACGGCATCCTTGGAGGTGGCGCGTCAACGCGCCGCCGCCCGCCAACTTGCCAATGCGGAATTTCTCCAGGCCGACGTGCACCAGCTTCCATTTGCCGATGGCATCTTCGATCGGGTGGTGAGCCGCGTGGGAGTCATGTTCTTTTCCGATCTCGAAACTGCTCTCGGCCAGGTGTACCGTGTGCTCAAGCCGGGCGGCCGCACCAGCCATCTGGCTTGGGGTTCGATCGAGCAACCCTATTTCCAATCGACCATCGGCACCGTGCTCAGGCTGCTGCCGGATCTCAGCCTGCCGGCGTCAGCCCAGGCTATGTTCCGGTTCGGCGAGCCAGGGGTGTTGGCTGCGGCTCTCAAGCGGGCCGGATTTACCCAAGTCGAGGAAAGAGTGCAGAAAGTTGCGTGGAACTGGCCGGGAACACCCGAAGAGTTGTGGGCGTACTTCCAGGACGTGACGATCCCGCTCAAGCCCGTGCTGCAAGCGATTCCGGCGGACCGCCCGGAGATTGGCGACGCGGTGCTTGCTGCCCTGCGCGCTCACTCCGACGGCAAGCAGGTCAACTTCGAAGCCGAGATCGTGCTCGCCTCAGGCTCAAGATAGGATGTGGCGCAGGTGGGACTCCGGAGCCGCTGAAGACAAATTTTAGGATAGGTGTTTCGGGGTCTCTGAAAGTTGAAACTACAGCGTGTTTCAAAAATAGTGCTTTGAAGGGGCGTGGCTTTAGCCATGCCGTTCAGAGCCAACAGAAATGCGGGCTTTAGCCCCTGAGGGCACACGTCTCATTCCTCTGGAGTGTTTCTGAACAAGCTTTAGCAAACTTGGGCTAAGTCGCGATCCGGTCCAGCGCTCGATACAATCAGTAGAGCAGGCATGGAGCAGGGAGGCAGGATGGCATACGACGTAGCCGCCGATGCGCGCGCGGCGCGAGCAGCCGCACGCGTGCTGGCCAACGCGACCTCGGAAAAAAAGAACGCGGTGCTGGCCCGGATGGCTGGCGCCCTGGAAGCTGCCTGGCCGAATCTCAAGCAGGCTAACGCGCTTGACGTCGCCGAAGCCGAGCAGAGCGCGGAGGCCGGGGCGCTGAAGCGCTCGCTGGTGGAGCGCCTGCGGCTCTCCGAAGACAAGCTCAGGCAGATGGTGAAAAGCGTGCGCGAGGTCGCAACGCTGCCCGATCCGGTTGGGCAGGTGCGTCTGCACAGGCTGCTCGATGACGGGCTGGAGCTGAAGCAAGTGACGTTCCCCTTTGGCGTGGTGGCGGCCATCGTTGAGGCTCGTCCCGACGCCGTGGTGCAGCTCGCCGCGCTGGCGGTGAAGTCGGGGAATGCGCTGATGATCAAAGCCGGCGCGGAAGCGGCGCGCACCTCGCAGTGCGCGGTTGACGCTATGACGGAGGCGATCGCCGCCGAAGCAATCCCGTCCGCCGCGTTAACCCTGGTTAAGGGCCGCGATGCGGCGCGGCAACTGCTGCGCCTGGATGAATGGATTGACCTGGTTGTGCCGCGTGGAGGCGCCGACCTGGTCCGCTACGTGATGGAGAATTCGACCATACCGGTCCTCGGCCACGCCGACGGAGTGTGCCACATCTTCGTCGATCGCAAGGCGGATCAGAGGATGGCGATGGAGATCGTGCTCGATGCCAAGGTGCAGGCTCCCGGCGTTTGCAATGCCGTGGAAACGGTGCTGGTGGACGAGGCCATTGCCGCCGAGTTCCTGCCGCCACTCGTCTGCCGCTTGCAAGCGGCCGGGGTGAAACTGCTTGGTTGCCCTCGGTCGGTCGAATTAGCCAAGGGCGAGATCGCGGAAATCGCGCCCGGGGCATGGCACACCGAGTACGGCGATCTGACGCTGGCAATCCGGTGCGTCTCCGGCGTGGAAGAGGCCATTGAGCACATCGAAAACTTTGGCTCGCGCCACACCGACTGCATCATCACCGCCGATGAAGCAACCGCCAGGCGCTTCTTGAATGCGGTCGACTCGGCGAATGTTTTTCATAACGTTTCCACGCGCTTCTCGGACGGATACCGTTATGGCTTCGGCGCGGAGGTTGGCATCAGCACCGGCAAGCTGCACGCGCGCGGGCCGGTGGGCCTCGATGGCCTGGTCACTTACAAATACCAGCTCAGCGGCCGCGGGCAACTGGTGCGCGATTACGTCGGCAAGGACGCCAAGCCTTTTAAACACACGTGCATGTCTGGTGGCTAGTTGCCGGGTGCCCCATATCTGCCTGATGTTGGCAGATGTGGGTGAGGTACGTTCCACATCTGCACGGGCGCATTTTGCCCTGGAAGGATGCCGGATTACAATAAAAACAGCTAATCAGGGCCGAAAATCCCATCAGCTAATCGAAAACCGGAATCCCATAACTCTGACTTCATGATGACCGACCATAGCGTTCCTTTGATTGAACTGAGCAACGTCTCTGTCGCCCGCAGCGGCCGGGTAGTGTTGCACGAGCTGAACTTACGCATTGAGACCGGCGAGCACGTCGCCATCATGGGTCCGAACGGCTCGGGCAAATCGACCCTGATCAAGACCATCACCCGCGAGTTTTACCCGATTCAAGAGGAGGGTTCCTCGATGAAGCTCTTCGGGCAGGAGACCTGGGACGTCTCCGAACTGCGCCCGATGCTGGGTATCATGACGAACGACCTCGCCGGTTTTTACCTGCGTCCCATTACTGGGCGCGACGCCGTTCTCTCCGGATTTTTCAGCAGCGTCGGCTTGTGGCGACATCAAAAGATCAAGCCCGAGATGCTGGAAAAAACCGATGAACTGCTGGCGTGGCTGGAGATCGAGCACCTGGCCCGGCGGGTGATCGGTGAAATGTCATCCGGCGAAGTTCGACGGGTGATGATTGCCCGCGCCCTGGTTCACGACCCGAAGGCTTTGCTGTTTGACGAGCCCAGCAACAGCCTCGACGTTTTCGCGCAAAACGAATTGCGGCGCACCATGAGCAAGCTGGCGCAATCCGGTATCGCCCTGCTCCTGATTACCCACCACCTGCCCGACGTGGTTCCCGAGATCGAGCGCGTCATTTTCATGCGCGATGGCCGGATTGTCGGCGACGGCTCGAAACCGGAGCTGCTGACCGCCGAACGCCTGGGTTCTCTGTTTGGATGCCCGGTGCACGTCACTCAACAAGACGGGTACTACCACTTGGTTTCATAAGCAGCGACAGGTTTCGGAGCGGCGAATTTCTAGAGCAGTTCTCTGAAAGTTATACTGCACACATTCCATAGCGCCTCGCTCGTTGCTTTGGCGCGTTCTTCAGCAGCCTGCTAGTGCTTCCCGCAGCCGGCTTCCGCTTCTTGCTTCCAAATCTCCCAATTTCGCCCGTAGCCGGTAACCGCGGGACCACCCGGATCTTCGTCGGGCTCCAGGTAATTGATTGGCCGGCCCAGTGCCATGGCTTCGGCCTGCAGCTTGGCATTGATTTGCAGATAGACAGCGCGTCCCACCACTTGCGGCAGGGTTGCCGCCACCACCACGCCGCCATGCCCGCGCATCAGCAGCGCGTCGCTTTTGCCGAGCACGCGTGCCAGTGCCTGCCCCAGTTCGCGATTGTGCACCAGCATGCTCTTGTCGCCTGCCGCGCGCCAATCGCGGATCTCATAAATCGGCACTCCGGCCGCAAGGAAGGCGCTCATGTGATAAAGCGGGCGAAGCTGGATGCCGGTGTCGGCGAAAGGGATCAACTCCGGCGAGTGGCAGTGCACAATCGCCTTGACGTCGGGCCGCGCGCGGTAAATTTCTCCATGAATGAAGCGCTCAAGATAAGCCTGCCGGCGGTCGCCGCCGAGCGGGTTGCTGTCCAGGTCGAAGCTCATGATATCGGCCTCGGTCACCAGCGCCGGAGCCATCGAGCGCGCCAGCCAATAGCGGTCGGCAAAGCTCGGATCGCGCAGGCTGACGTGGCCATACCCGTCCACCACGTCCTTTGCCGCCAACACGTGATTGGCGAGCACCAGTTCGTGCCTGGAGTCGGATTCCGGCGGCGCCGCCTGGGCCAGGGCCGGCAGGGCAAGGCCGGCCAGTTGGACGGACGCCATCACCTTCAGCAAATCGCCACAGAATTGTCGCCGCGACCGCGTTGAAACCCCCGTTGAAATCATGATCAGCCGCCTCCACTCCGCCAGAGTGCATCCCGGCTTGCGTCGGCTACTCTAACACGCGCGGCGGCATTGCAAAAGCATGTACTGCCCCCCGACGGCCGCGAGTGGGGTGCGGCTGAAAGTCCGCCGAGGGTTCATCATGAACCCTGGCAGATTTTTCCCCATCCGGCGCTTTTGCCTGCCGATTCCGCCTGAAATACGCTAACGTAGTGGCAGCAGCTCGTCGCCGGCGAGGCCCTGCGGACGGGCCGGTACGCCTCCGCGGGCGCGGCCGCCGATTCGGGAATCGCAAAATGATTATTTTTTATCTGCTGATCCTTTCCTTGCCGCTGGTGGATCACCCGCAAATCGGATATGAAATTCACGGCGTTACGGTGGAAAAGCTACTGGGCATCGCCTGCATCTTTCTGGCCTTGTGCTATCTTCCCAATCGAAAAACTTTTCCCCAGTTCATGGCTACCGGGCAGGCGCGGGCATTCCTGACCTTCGCCGTGGTGGCCATCGTCAATTACGCGCTGATGGTGACTCCCTTCGACTGGCACGAAATGGTGGGAGTCATTTTTACCGAGGTGGTCTTTTTTATTGCGACCTTGATTTTCATCGATTCGCGCCGCCGCCTCGAAACCGCCGTTCTGCTGCTGGTTGGCTCCATCGGTCTCGCCTCGCTCTATCTCATTAAGGAATGGGCGGGAGCCATATCGCACTATGGATTGGGTTATCGTCCCGGAAGCGTGGCCGGGGATCCCAACGTCTTCTCGGCCTCGGCGGTAACGGTTCTGCCCATCATGATTGCTTTCGCTCTGGGCGGAAACGGGTGGAAGCGCAAGTTTTCCATCGCTTGCCTGCTGCTGTCGCTCATCGCCATTCTGCTGGCATCGTCACGCGGCGCCTTCATCGCCCTGGTCGTGATTCTGCTTCTGCAAATGCGCGATGTCCGTCACCGCGGAAAGTTCATCGTCATTGCCATCGTCATCGCGGCTCTATTTTTGGTCTCGCCGGTATCGCCGCTGGACCGCCTGCTTCATCCCACCGAAAGCGATTTGGAGTCTTCCGACGCCCGCTTGCAACTCTGGAGCATCGCCTTCCGCATCATCGCCGATCATCCCATTTTCGGCGTCGGGCTCTGGCAATTCTCGCCCTACATGCGCAAGTACCTGCCGTTCGGATCGAATCTTGAGTTTCACGTGCCCCATAACACCTACCTGGAAGTTACCGTGGAACTGGGCATGGTGGGCTTGGTGCTGTTTATCGCCATGCTCTTCTTCGCTCTCCTGAACTTGTCCCGCTTGCGCAAAGCGGCCAGGAGAGCCGGCGATGAATTCACCTATTCGCTCTCAACCGCCCTGGGCAATGGATTGGCCGCCTTCGCGGTGGCCGCGTTCTTCGTTTCCACCATGCATGCCAGGGTCTTCTGGTTCGGCATTTTCCTGTCAACCTGCATGCCGTTATTCCTCGTCGCTAAAGCCACCGGCAAAGCCCCGAGCGGCCATTCTGCCCCAGGCAAGGTGCCCGCCGAGCCGTCGATCTCCCAAGTCCAGGCCGCCGCCGGCCCGCCTTCGGCGCTCAACCAGGCGGCGCCGCGCACCACGGCCGTCCCAGCCGCGCCGGCCGATCGCCCGTCTGCCAAGCTTGCCGATGAGGTTGAACTTCAGGTCGATCAGTTGAAGCTCCCCTGACCTGACATCGGCTAGCATCGAAGATCGATATGATAAGGTTTTCCTCATCCCGGTGATTTCATCCTGGCGCGGTGGAAAGGCGTTCGTGAACATGCCCACGATTAGCGTCGTGATCCCCACCAAGGATCGCGCTGACTCGCTAGTCCGGGCCGCTCAAAGCATTTCCGCTCAGACGGTTTTACCGCTTGAACTCGTGGTCGTTGACCAGACGCCGGAACCTGCCGATCTGCACGCGCGCCTCCGGCAAACCTGCGGCAATCGAATCGGATTGCAGTATATCTGGGACCCGAAAATTTCCGGGGGGGCGCCAGCCCGCAATGTCGCCCTCGAAGTGGTTAAGGGCTCGATCATTCTCTTCCTGGACGATGACGTCACCCTCCACCCCGACTTCATCGAAAACCTTTTGCTCGCCTACCATAAGCATCCGGACGCTTCCGGCATCTCCGGCATTCCTGACAATTACACCCCTCCGGAGCGTTTCTATTCTTATTGGTCCAGAATTTTTATGCGCGGTCCCTTTCACGATGACCGCCAGCCGGTCTATTGGAGGGCCATGGCCCTGGGCGAAGCGGTGCCGGTTTCCCGCATGTCCGGCGGCATGATGAGCTTGTTGAAAGCCTCTATCGGCAGCACCCGCTTCGATCCTGATCTGCGCGGCGTATCGGATGGCGAAGATGTTGATTTCTGCATGCACCTGTCCGGCGCCAAGCTCTACCTCGAACCCCGTTGTCTGCTCACTCACCATTTCGACCCCAAGGGTCGCGCCGGCGATCATTGGCTGAGACGCCACGTTCAGTCGCACGCCTATCTGTATCGCAGAAACTGGCGATCCGCGAAGGCGGCCTATCTATGGCTGTGGGCCGGATGGATCTTCGCGGCTATTCTCTCCAGTGCGTCACGCCGGTCGTTTACCCCATTCCGCGAAATCGCCCGCGGCTATCGCGCTTCGCTTCCCGAAAAATAAAGCGCCGCAGACGACCGCCCGCTTGTGACATTTGCCATACCGGTCCGGGGCGTCCTCTGCCATAATCGAAAAAGCAAACAGAGCTGATCCCAGACATTTGGTTGCCGTGCCACGAAATCAGCCACGGTCGGGAAGGAATTTATGCGGCTTTTTGAATATGAGGGACGGGAAATCTTCGCCAAATACGGCATCGCAATTTCCCCGGCGGTCTTGGTCCGGTCGGTCGAAGAGGCGCTGCCGGCGGCGGAAACCATCGGCTATCCGGTGGTCGTCAAAGCGCAGGTGCTGACGGGCGGACGCGGCAAGGCTGGCGGCGTGCGCCTGGCCGCCAACCCGGCGGAGCTGGCCGAGCATACCGGGCGAATCCTGGGCATGGTCATTCAAGGCGAACAGACAGAGAGCGTGTTGCTCAGCCGGAAGATCGAGATCGCCCGCGAACTTTATGCCGGCGTCACCTTCGATCCGCAGAACGGGCTTCCCGCGCTGATGTTCTCCACCAGCGGCGGCGTCGACATTGAGGAAGTAGCGCGGGCCACGCCGGAACAAGTCCTGACCCTGCATCTGCCGCCCACCCAGCCGCTGCGGGCCTTCAGGATTATCGACTTTCTCAGGGGCTCGCAATTGCCATCCGAGCTGTTGCCAAAGGTCGCCCAGGTCTTGCAGAAGCTGGTCGAGGCCTTTCACGGCAGCGATGCCACCACCGCGGAAATCAATCCCCTGGCCGTCACTCCGCAGGCCGAAGTCGTGGCCATCGACGCCAAGATCGTGCTCGACGATTCCGCCCTGGCCCGGCAAGAGATAACCCCGCGTTTCGAAGGAGGCACGCCGCTCGAAGCTCGCGCCCGGGCCAAGGGCCTGAATTACGTGCAACTCGAAGGCAACATCGCCGTCCTCGGCAGCGGCGCCGGCCTGGCCATGGCCACCATGGACTTCATCTCGCATTACGGCGCCGCCCCCGCCTGCTTCCTCGATACCGGCGGCGGCATTTCCAGCGAGAAGATGGCCGACGCCTTGCGCATCTGTCTGGCGACTCCGGGCGTGGAAGGCGTTTTGGTCAACGCTTTCGGCGGCATCAACAACTGCGAATGGATGGGCCGTGGCATCGCCAACGTTATCGACGAAGACAAGCCGGCGGTCAAGATCTTGGTCAAGATGCGCGGCCATTCCCAGGATGAAGGCTGGAAGCTGCTCGAAGACCGCCATATTCCGATCGTGAAATTCGGCACCACCGAAGAGGCGGTCAAGCAGATTGTCGAGCTCGTTTGCCCCAACCCGCCGAACCACGGCGCCGGCCGCCAGCCCCAGGGAAAGGACGCATAAGATGGCGATACTGATCAACCGCAAAACCAAGGTATTGTTGCAGGGCATCACCGGAAAGATGGGCGGCCTGCACACCCGCTACCTGCTCGATTACGGGGTCGATCTGGTGGCCGGCATCTCGCCCGGAAAAGGCGGCTCCGAGGTGGACACGGTGCCGGTCTACAACACCGTGCCGGAGGCGCTCGAGCATACCCCAATCGACGCGACCATGGTCCTGGTGCCCTCCTATGCGGTCAGAGAAAGCGCCACCGAGGCCATCGAAAGCGGCATCAAGCTGGTCGTCGTCATCACCGAGTTCGTGCCGGTTCACGACACCGCCTACCTCAAGCAACTGGCCCTGGAGCGCGGCGTCAAGATGGTTGGCCCGAACACCATCGGCGTCATCAGCCCGGGAAAAACCAAGGTCGGCATCATGCCCGGTTCCATTTACAGCGAGGGCTCGGTCGGTGTGGTCGCCCGCAGCGGAACCCTCACCCACGACATCGGAGCCACGCTCACCGGCATGGGGATCGGGCAGACCACCTGCATCGGCATTGGCGGCGATCCCATTCGCGGCATGGATTTCATCGACGTGCTCAAGGAGTTCGCCGTCGATGACGAAACCAAAGTCGTGGTCATGGTAGGCGAAATCGGCGGCACCGGCGAAGAGTCGGCCGCCCGGTATTTGGAGGCCGGTTATCCCAAACCGGTCATTGCCTTCGTCGCCGGCCAGACCGCCCCCGCCGGCAAGCGTATGGGTCATGCCGGCGCCATCATCTCGGGAGGAACCGGATCGACCGCTTCCAAATACGCCGCCCTGGCCAAGGCGGGCGCCACGGTCACCAAGACTTTCAGCGAAATGATCGCCGCCGTGCAGGCCGCGCTGGTCGGCCAGGAAACCCGCGAACAACAAATTCTCGGCAAGCGGCAGGCGGCTGGCATATAGTGCTTTCTTCCCACGAAAGAGAGGTCGCGGAGGAACATGGGCGTTACCATCGATCAAAAAGCAGAAGGCGTTCCATCCTCGCAGTCCGTACCGCCGGTAAAGCGCACCAATTATCGCTGGGTGCTGGCGGTCTTTGCCATGCTCATGATCTTCATGAACTATGTCGACCGGGTGAACCTCGCCGTGGCCGCACCCGCCATCATGAAGGAGCTGCACTTTACCAAGGTCGAGCTCGGCTTTCTGCAAACCGTCTTTTTCCTTTCCTACGCGTTATTTCAAGTTCCCTCCGGCACCCTGGTTGAATTCTTCGGCCACCGCAAAATCGTTCCTCTCTCGCTCGCCTGGTGGTCGCTGTTCACCTCGTTGACCGCGGCCTGCCACACCTTCGGCGCCTGGGCAGTGGTTCGCGCCCTGTTCGGCATTGGCGAGTCGCCGGCCTACCCGGGCCTGAATTCGGCCATCTTTAGCTGGTTCCCCAAGCGCGAGCGTGGGCGCGCCGTGGGCATCATGCTGCTGGGTTCCAAAATCGGTCCGGTCTGCGGCATTCCGGCCGCCACCCTGCTGATGATCCATTTCGGCTGGCGGGTAATCTTCTGGGTTTTCGGCGGGGTCGGTTTCTTTCTCGCCATCGGCTATTACCTGATGATCCGCACCTATCCCCACGAGAGCCGCTACGTCAACCAGGCGGAACTCGATCACATCGCCGATGGCCGTCCGGTCGCCGCGCCCGGCGAAAAAAAGCAACTCGCCCCCTGGAGCCAGTTCCTGCGTTCGCCGCAGTTCTGGTGCATTGGCGGCCAACTCGGCACCGCCAATTTCGTCCAGTACGTCTTCATCGCCTGGCTTCCCGTCTACCTGCTGGAGGCGCATCACTTCTCGCTCAAGGCGATGGGATTCGCCGCCGCCATTCCGGAATTTTCCTTCGCCGTCGGGGTCATCGTTTGCGGCCTGGCCACCGACTACGTCATCGGGCGCCAGCTGGCGACCTCGAAGGCGCGCGCCTGGTTCGGCGGCATCGGGCAGCTCTTCTGCTGCTTCGGCTTGTATTTGACGGCGATGTCCGAAAGCAAGGAAACCACCATCGTTTGGCTTTCGGTGGCGCTGGCATTTCTCGGCTTCAGCATGAACTCGAGTTGGACGAGCGCCTCCGATCTGGGCGGCAAATTCTCCGCCTCGGTTTCCGGCTGGATGAACTTCCTCGGCAACCTCATCGGCGGCATGGCCCCGATCATCGTCGCCTGGGTGGCGACCCATTACGGCTGGAAAGCGGCGATCATGGTCACTGCCGTCGCCGGCCTGGTCGGCGCCACCTGCTGGGCCTTTGTCCGGCCGCACCGGCCCTTGAAGGGTTCGGGGCAAACCGTGGCCGGCGCATAATGCAGCGGGTACGCCATCGGAACTCAGGCGCGAGGGTCGTGACGGGATGCCCCAAAAAGTTTTTTGAGGTGTCATCCTGAGCGCAGCGAAGGATCTGCTGTTCGCACGTGCTGAAAATAAAGCAGATACTTCGGTCGCGAAAAACAGGCGCAATCTCAGGATGAACGCCTCCGAGTTTTTCAGCAGCCTGTTAGACCGGTTCGGCGACCGCCTGCGGGCGGCTGGCCGGGCGTAAACATTTTGCCAAGCCGTTATCCGAGCGCGGCGTTCATCCCGCGGCGCTCGAAGGAGCCACATGTCGGAAAGTCAACTTGCACCTGTATCTGCGGAACTTCAATCGGCATTAGCCGCCATCGTCGGAGAAAAAGGTTGTGTCTTCGATCCCGTGGAAACCGCCCCCTACTGTGAGGACTGGCGCCAGCTCTACAAAGGCCGCACCCTTGCCGTGGTGCGCCCCGCCAACGCCGCAGAAGTCGCCGCGGTGGTGAGGCTATGCGCCGAGGCCGGCGCATCCCGATCGTGCCGCAGGGCGGCAATACCTGCATGGTGGTCGGCGCCGTGCCCAGCGCCGACGGCAGCGAACTCGTGCTCAGCACTCGCGCGCCTCAACCGCATCCGCGAATCGACCCGGTGGACCTGACCATGACCCTCGAGGCCGGCGTCGCGCTCAAAGCGGCGCAGGACGCGGCCATCGCCCGGCTGCCTGCTGCCGCTGTCCATCTCGTCGGAGGGCTCGGCGCAGATCGGCGGCGTGCTCGCCGCCAATGCCGGCGGCAACAACACCGTGCGCTACGGCAACGCGCGCGACCTGGTGCTCGGGCTGGAAGTCGTGCTGGCCGACGGCACCATCTGGAACGGCCTGCGCCGGTTGCGCAAGGACAACACCGGCTACTGCCTGCGCCAGTTGTTCGTCGGCTCCGAAGGCACGCTCGGCATCATCACCGCCGCGGTGCTGAAGCTGGCGCCGCGGCCGCGCAAACTCGCGGTGGCTTTCTGCGCCGTCCCCTCGCCGCAGGCCGCGCTCGATCTGTTGGCGCTGTGCCGCGGTCGCATCACGCGTCCGATTCAGGCGTTCGAGTTGATGTCCGGCCGGGGCCTCGATTTTGTCCTGAAGCATTTTCCCGAGCGCCAGTTCCCGCTGCGAGCAGCGCGCCGAGCATATGTGCTGGTGGAACTCGCCGACGCCTCGCCCGATTCCGGCCGTGCGCGAGCGCGCTGGAGGATGTGCTGGAGCAAGCGCTGGAGAAAGGCATCGTTACCGACGCCGTTCGGCCGCCGAGTTCAACCGCAGCGGGCGGCGATCTGGAGGCTGCGCGAAGAGATGCCCGAGGCCAGAAGCGCGAGGGCGCTTCGGTGAAGAATGACGTTTCGGTGCCGGTTTCGAAGGTGCCGGAATTCATCACCCTGGCCAAGGCGGCCTGTGAACGGCGCTTCCCCGGCATCCGCGTCGTGCCTTTCGGCCACATGGGCGACGGCAACATCCATTTCAATGTGGAGCAGCCCGCCGGCGGCGACCGCGCCGCTTTCCTGGCCAGGATCACGCGATCATGGACACGGTGAACGAAGTGGTCCGCCAGTTCGACGGCAGCTTTTCGGCCGAACACGGGATCGGCATGCTCAAGCCCTACATGATGCCGGACTGGCGCGGCGGCGCCGAGCTGGAAACCATGCGGCGGATCAAGGGCGCGCTCGATCCCTTGGGCATCATGAACCCGGGCAAGGTCCTGCCTTGATCAAACCAGTCCACCTCACGAATCATGCTTGAAGGGGGCTGCGAAAAACGACAGGAAGTGTCATCCTGCTTGATGTGTCATCCTGAGCGTAGCGAAGGATCTGCTGTTTGCGCGTGCTGAAAATAAAGCAGATCCTTCGGTAATAATATAGTTGACAAAATATTGACCTCTTCTTAGGCTTTGTTGGACCAGTCAGGAGGGGTCAAAATGAAAGTATCAATCAAGGAATTTGATGTCGCCATGGACGTAAAGAACAACGGCGTCGAACTGGATATATCCGACCCAAAAGGGGTGCATCTCGGCGATTTAGTTGTCACAAAGACCAAACTGATATGGTGCAAAGGAAAGACCGACCGTACAAACGGAAAGGAAATTACTTGGGAGGATTTTATAACTTACATGAATACCCAGTAGTTTAAGCCGTTTTTCTGCGTGACCCCGATGGCCTTGGAAATCCCGTAAGAGCTGACACCGTTTTTGCAGTTCACAACCGTCCACATCGCCATGAGCCACTTGTCTAAGCTGATGGGCGAATCTTCCACGATGCTGCCGGCCTTCAACGCCGGTGGCCCACATTTGCGGAGCCGCAGGCGGAGCTAATGTGGGGACGTGCTTCGGGTTTCATAATATGGCGGGTGCCCCCCATCCGCCGCAGTCAGCAGATGTGGAATTTCGCTTCCGCGTCGCCGTCTACGCTCCGGCGTGTCCGCCGAGATATACGCTTTGCACCTTGGGATCGGCCAGCAAGGCCGCCGCCGAGTCCTCGGCCGCAATCCGGCCCAGATCCAAGACATATCCTCGATGAGCGAGCTTCAAGGCGGCGCGGGCGTTCTGTTCCACCAGCACCACGGTCACGCCGGAGGCGTTGATCTCCCTGATGGTCTGAAAATGGCTCGCACCAGCAGCGGAGCCAGCCCCAGGCTCGGCTCGTCCATCAGCAACACTTTGGGCTCGCTCATCAGCCCACGGCCGATGGCGAGCATCTGTTGTTCGCCGCCGCTCAAGGTTCCCGCAAGCTGCTGTTGCTTCCTCGAAAGTATCGGGAACAGCCCATAGATCCATTCCAGGTTCTTCTTGACCTTCTGCGGATCGTTGCGGGTAAACGCTCCCAGGCTAAGATTTTCTTCCGTCGTCAAGGTGCCGAAAATCCGCCGTCCTTCGGGAACCTGCGCGACGCCCGCCTTGACGATTTCGTCGGCCCGCATCTTTTCCAGCGCGCGTCCTTCCAGCAGTATGGTTCCCTTCGAGGGCTTCACCAGCCCGCTGATGGTCAGCAGAGTGGTTGATTTTCCCGCTCCGTTGGCGCCCGACCATGGTGACAATCTCGCCTTGCCCCACCTGCAGATTGATGCCGTGAAGCACCTCGATATTTCCATATTTCACGTGCAGATCGGTTACTTGAAGAAGCATTCAATCCTCTTGCTCGGCGCCCAGATAAGCCCGGATCACTTCCTGGTTGTTCTTGATTTCCTGCGGAGCTTCCCTCGGCGATCTTCGAGCCGTACTCGAGCACCACGATCTTTTCGCACACCCGCATCACCAGGCTCATGTCGTGTTCGATCAGCAGAACGGTGACCCCTTGGTCCCTCATTTTGCGGATCAAGGAGATCAGGCTGGTGGTTTCCTGTTCGTTCATGCCGCCCGGCGGGCTCGTCCAGAATCACCAGTTGCGGCCGGGTCGCCAGCGCACGGGCAATCTCCAGCAGCCGCTGATTGCCGTAAGCGAGATTCTTCGCCAGGTTCTGCGCTTCGGCGCGCAGCCGCACGAAATCCAGCGCCTGCACCGCCGCCACCAGCGCGGTTTTTCCTCGCGGCGCTCCCGTGGATAGCGCAGCATCGCCCCCAGCGCTCCGGATTTCATCCGGCAATGGCGCCCCGACAAGACGTTGTCCAACACCGAAAGGTTTTGAAAAAGCCGGATCGTCTGGAAGGTGCGGGCGATGCCACCGGCCACGATGCGGTGGGTCGGCAGTCCGGCAATCGATTTCTCCTTGAAGCGAATCTCACCCTCGTCGGGGCTTGTAAATTCCGGTGATGAGATTAAAAACCGTGGTCTTGCCCGCCCCGTTGGGGCCAATCAAGCCCACGATCGATCCGGCTTCCACGTCAAATGAAACGTTCTTGACGGCTACCAGTCCGCCAAAGCGCTTAGTCAGCGAGCTGATCTTCAGCAGGCTCATCGGGCCTCCTTGGCGGGCTGCATGTTCTCGTCAGCCTCCGCGCCCGCCGCCGGCGCGGGCACCGAACTCTCCGCCTCCACCAGCCCTTCGAGCGAATAAGGCCGCACGTGCGCGGGCACGATCCCCTGGTTGCGGAAGATCATCATCAGAATCATGGCGGCGCCGAAGATCAGCATGCGGGCATTGGCGAAGCCGCGGAACAGCTCCGGCAGTCCGATGATCACGAACGAGCCCACCAGCACCCCCGGGATGCTCCCGGACCCTCCTAAAATGACCACCGCAAACATCAGCACCGATTCCCAGAAGCTGAACGATTCCGGCGCGATGATGGTCATCTTGGTGGCGAAAATATTGCCCGCCATTCCCGCCCAGGCCGCGCCCAGAACGAAGGCCGCCGCCTTGTAGTGAGCCGTATTGACGCCGCTGCCTTCGGCCGCCACCTCGTCTTCGCGCAAATAGTTCAGCGCCCGCCCGAAGCGCGAGTGCTCCAGCCGCGAAAACAGGAATATGGTCAGGGCGACGAACGTCCAGATATAAAAGAAGAAATCCAGCGGCCGGCGAATGATGTAGCCAAACACGTGCGGACGCTGAATTCCGAGAATTCCGTTCGACCCTCCGGTCAGATCGAAGACGTTATTGATCAAGGCAATGCGGACGATCTCTCCGATGCCGACGGTCACGATGCACAGATAGTCGCCGCGCAGACGAATGATCGGGCGCACAATGATCAGGCCGAATAGCCCCGCAGCCATCGCCGCCACCGGCAGCAGCCACACCACCGGAATCTGAAAGCGCGTGTTCAGGATGGCGGTGGTGTAGGCCCCAATCGCGTAGAACGCGGCATGGCCCAGATTGAACAGGCCGGCGTCGCCCAGGATGATATTCAGGCTGAGCCCCAGAATCGCGTACAGCCCCACGCTGTTCAGCACGTCAAGCCAATATACGTTTAGCACGAACGGCGCGGCGGCGAGCAGCAGGGCCAAGGCAAGATAAAAGACCCCTGTTTTGCTCACCTTCATACTTTCTCCGCCACGCGTTCCCCGAGCAGTCCGGTGGGACGCACGATCAGCACCACGATCAACACGCAAAAGGCAATCGCGTCTTTCCACGAAGTCGAAATGTAAGCCGACCCCAAAGCCTCAAGGACGCCCAGCATCAGTCCCCCGACCATCGCCCCCGGGATGTTGCCGATGCCTCCGAGAACCGCTGCGGTGAACGCCTTCAACCCATACGACCATCCCATCAGGAAGTTGATGTTGCCGTATTGCAGCCCCACCAGCAGCCCGGCGGCTCCGCCGAGGGCGGGACCGAGCAGAAAGACCGTCAGAATCACCCGGTTGACGTTGATTCCCATCAGGCTCGCCGCCCCCTGGTCAATCGCCGCCGCCCGTATCGCCGTCCCGATCCGGGTCTTTTGGATGAACAAATACAGCACCAGCATCATCACCAGCGACAGCCCGAAGATGACGATGCGCAGCAGCGGAATGTACACCCCGAAAAGGCGAATGGGAACGCTCGGCAGAAGATCCTGCGGGAACACCTGGTAGCGCGCTCCGTAGATCAGCATCATCGCGTTTTCCAGAAAAATCGACGCCCCCAGGGCCGACACCACCACCGAAAGCCGGGGAGATTTCCGCAGCGGCTTATAGGCGCTCCGCTCCAGCACCACCCCCAGAAAAGCCACCAGCAGCATCACCAGCACAATCAGCGCGGCGACTCCCACGAACCCGCTGGCGCGCCCCAGCACCGTAAACGTGGTCACCAGCGTCAAGCCCAGGTAGGCGCCGGCCGTGAACAGATCGCCGTGAGCGAAGTTGATGAGTTTGAGCACGCCATAAACCATGGTGTAGCCGAGCGCCACCAGGGCGTATATGCCGCCCACCGCAAGTCCGTTGGTTACTTGCTGAAAAAATAGCTCCATCGATAACTGCTCTCCATTCACCGCTAGCGGAACGAGGGTGCTTCGAAATCTTATGGACAGGGCAGGGAAGCCCCGCACCGATTATCATCCCAGGTACGGCGAAAGAATATCAGAATTTCACCTGATTCGATGCCCCGATTACGCTGCCTCGCGGCGCCGCTTCATTCTCCCCATCGCAGGCGCGCATCCTCGCCGCCAACCAGCGGCCAGTATCGCATGACGTGGGCGAACCAGCGGCCGGCTAGCGCATGAAGTGGAGAGCGTAAGGCAGGCCGATCGACAACAGGACCCCAAGGTAGAACACGCCAAAGATAAATCCGAGCCGCCAGAAATCCTTGGTGCTGATATATCCGGTGCTGTACCAGATCGGCGCCGGCCCGGTCGCGTAAGGCGTCAGCACTCCCTGCAACGCAATCGAGTAAATCAGCACCATCGTCAGCGGCTTTAGCGGCAGGCCGCTCACCGTCACGATGGCCGCCAGAAACACCGGCAACACCGCCGCCGTGTGGGCCGAGGTGCTGGCAAACAGATAGTGCACAAAAAAGAACAGCGCGATCAGGGCGATCATCATCGGCACCAGCGGCACGCCCGCCAGGGCGGCGGAGCTGCGTTTGGCGAACCAGACCAGAAAGCCCGACCGGCTCAGTCCTTCCGCCATCGTCACCAGGGTGGCAAACCATACCAGGATGTTCCAGCCCTGTTTGTTCTGCATGATGTCGTTCCAGCTCACCACCCGGGTCAGAATCATCAGCGAAATCACCGCCAGAGCCACCGTCACCGCCGCGATCCAGCGGGCGCCGAAGATCCAGGCGACGAGCGCCAGCACCGCCAGCAGCGCCATGGTGATTTCCCGCCGCGAAATCGCACCCATCGCGGTCAGCTCCTGGCCCGCCCAGCGCGCGACCTCTTCGCCTTCCTTGATCTGCGGCGGATAGATCAGGTACGCCACCAGCGGCGCCGACAGAAACAGCACGATGCCCACCGGCAAAAAGCCCATCATCCAGCTCGTCCAGCTGACTTGCACGTGAGCAATTTTATTGGCCAATTCGCACGCCAGCAGATTCGGCGCCATCCCGGTGAGGAACATGGCGCTGGTGATGTTGGTCGTGGCAAACGCCGTCCAGCACAAGTAGGCGCCGATCTTGCGCGGATTCTCCGTCGGCGACGAACCGTAAAGTCCGGGAATATTCTTGACCACCGGGAAGATCGTGCCCCCGCTGCGGGCCGTGTTGGAAGGCATGAACGGCGCCAGAATCAGGTCGGAAAGCGCGATCGCGTAGCCCAGGCCAAGGGTCTTTCGTCCCAGTCCCTTCACCAGCAGCAGCGCAATCCTCCGCCCCAGTCCCGTCGCCTCGTAGCCGGCGGCGAACATCGTCGCCGCAAAGATCAGCCACACCGTGTCATTGGAGAAGCCCGACAGCGCCCACCGCATCGACTCCGCCGGCGTCTTGCCCACCATGATGAGGGCGGCGCCCGCGCTCACCCCCATGAACCCCAGTGCCGGCCCCGGAATCGGCTCGGTGATCAGCCCCGCGATGACCGCCGCGAACAGCGCAAAGTAGTGCCATGCCTCCGGCGTCAGGCCGTCCGGCCTGGGAACGAGGAGGATCAGGACTCCGAGCCCGATCGGCGCCAGCCATCGGACGAGCCGGTTGCGCGCCTGCGGCGCTTTGGCCTGGGTTTCCACACCGGCGGATGGCGTAGCCATAGACAACCTCCCATAGCCCTAGCCCGGATTATTCATGAATAATCCGGGCTAGGCTCAAATGCGCAGTCAGATAGGTCGCGACTATAATCATGTGCTGCCGAACCGGCCGTGACGGACATCACATGCCGTCGTATCGTCAGCTCCCGCTCCACTTGGGCTCGCGCTTTTCCAGAAACGAGTTGATCCCCTCGCGGAAATCCTCCGTCGCCCGGATGGCCGCGTTGGCCTCTACCGCGGCTTCGAGCTGCCATGCCAAGTCGCGTGCGGAGTAGCTGTTCAGCAATTTTTTGGTCGCCGCCAGCGCAGCCGGGCTGTTCTTCAACAACTGTGACGCCACCTCTCGCGCCCGCTCCAACAGCCGGGCGGGTTCGACGATTTCGCTGATCAATCCGATCCGCAAAGCCTCATCGACCGCGATGATGCGCCCGCTGAGCAGCAGCTCTCGCGCCGCTTTCTCCCCAATCTGGCGCACCAGCCACGCCGAGACGATCGCCGGCACAAACCCTATCCGCACCTCCGTATAGCCAAACTTCGCCTCCGTCGAGGCGATCGTAAAGTCGCACAACGTCGCGATCCCGCACCCGCCCGCCACCGCCGGCCCGTTCACCGCCGCAATCGTCGGCCGGGGAAACTCATAGATCGAGCGTAACAGCCGCCCCATGGTTTCCGAATCCTGGCGGTTTTCCGCCGCCGTGCGGCCGGTGATCGCCTTCAGGTTCTCCAGGTCCATCCCCGAGCAAAAACAATTCCCGGCTCCGGTGAGCAGCAAAACCCTGGTGGGCCCGCGCTCTAATTCCGCGAGCGCCGCCAGCAACTCGCCGATCAACTCATAGCTGATGGCGTTGCGTTTGGCCGGTCGATTGAACGTCAGGAGGGCTATTCCACCCTCTTCGGCGAGCGTCAGTGTCTGGTAGTTCATGTCGTGCCTCAAGTCGATGCGGCGTTGTCGAGCGCCTTGTTCGCGTGATAAATGCTCCGCACGGCGTTCGTGGTTTGGTAGTCCATCCTTGCCTCAAGCCGACGGCGGCAGCTTGGCTACAGTGCCGCCGCCATTATCATACGGAGAGTGGCTGGCGAAGCGCCCAGGAAAAGCTTTTGCCTCGCCGGCAACCTCGTCTTGCCGGGGGCGGTGTCAAAACCGCCTCCAGCGGCATCTCACTTCGAAAGGCGCCCGAGCCGGCGCCGGGTTAGGATTGAGAACGTGAGTGATATCGACGCCACCAGCCTTGCTGCGCCCTCCGCCGCCGTCCGCGGCCAACGAACCATCCTCGGTCATCCGATCGGTTTGTATGTGCTTTTTTTCACCGAGATGTGGGAGCGTTTCTCCTTCTACGGCATGCGGGCGCTGCTGGTTCTCTACATGGTCGATTACCTGATTCATCGCGTGCAGACCGGAGCCTCCCAGGTTTTCGGCTTCATCGCTCTTCAGCACGCGCTCGAGTCTGTCTTCGGACCGATGGCCATCCAGCCGCTCTCGTCCCAGATCTACGGACTCTACACCGGTTTCGTCTATCTCACCCCGTTTTTCGGAGGCATGCTGGCCGACCGCCTGCTCGGACAGCGCAAGACCGTGGTCGTCGGCGGCGTGCTGATGGCCATCGGCCACTTCCTCATGGCGGTCGAGTCCATGTTCCTGGTCGCGCTCTGCTTCCTCATCGTCGGCAACGGCTGCTTCAAGCCCAACATCTCCACCCAGGTCGGCAGTCTTTATCCGCCGGGCGATCCGCGCCGCGACCGCGCCTTCACCATCTTCTACATGGGCATCAACCTGGGCGCGTTCTTTTCCCCGCTGGTTTGCGGAACCCTCGGGCAGCTTTACGGATGGCACTACGGCTTCGCCGCCGCCGGCGTCGGCATGGTCGCCGGACTCCTGCTCTACCTCTGGGGACAAAAATACCTGGCCGAGGACCAACTCTCGCGCGCCCGCCAGACCCACACCGAGCACGCCAAGCTCACCCCCGCGCAGTGGAAGGCAATCGTCGGCCTGGTCATTCTCTGCCTGCTGAATATCGTTTTCTGGGGAGTTTACGAGCAGCAGGGCAACACCATGCAGTTGTTCGCCGACCAAAACACCGATTGGCACATCTTCGGCTGGGAGATGCCATCCACCTGGTTCCAGTCGGTCAACCCGATGTTCATCTTCCTGTTCACCCCCCTGCTCAACCTTTTCTGGGGATGGCAATCGGCCCGCGGCAAAGAACCGGCGAGTGTCAGCAAGATGGCCATCGGCTGCGGCCTGCTTGGCATTTCCTTCCTGCCGCTCATCTACATCACCGCCGGACTCGGCCCCGACCAGCGCATCAGCTTTCTCTGGCTCGTCGGCGGCACCTTTATTTACACCATGGGAGAACTCTATCTTTCCCCCATCGGTCTCTCCCTGGTTACCAAAGCCGCTCCCGCCCGCCTGGTGAGCATGCTCATGGGCATGTGGTTCCTCTCCAGCTTCTTCGGCAACTTCCTCTCCGGATACCTCGGCACTTACTATGAAAAAATGTCGCGCGAGTCGTTCTTCCTCATGCTGATGGCGCTCGGCATTGCCTCGGGAGTGGCGATCGTCGCCGTGCGTAACCCGCTCCGCAAAGCCATCGGCCAGAACGCCTGAGCGAAAACATCTACACCGTCGTTATCCTCAGAGTTTGTACTTTATTGATTTCTCGCAATTATCTGGCGGGTGGCCCACGTCCCGCCCTGCCTTTGGGGCTGACGTGGGGCAGTTTGCGGTCGTTTCAGGCGCTTCTCTTTAGGTTTTTCGGCATTTGGTATTATTATCACCAAGATTCCTGATTGGGGTTGATGTGGTGCCCCAGCCGGGGATCGGACCCGGACGACCGGATTGGTCGCGCGGTTGCAAACCGCGCCTGTCTGCCAATTCCAGCACTGGGGCACAAAACACGCTGAATGCAGGGGCGGTGATGCTGGCGAAGGCTTCTCCCGCCCCTGCTTGTTTCGGGCCGATCAGCGCGGCCCTTTTACCCTCCTCATCGTTGAACTCCTCTCCAAACTGCCTAGAACGGAATATCGTCGTCGCTGATTTCGTTTGTGTAATGCGGCCCTCTCCAGGAAATCGCTTTAGTTTCCTCGTTTGTGATTTTCTGGATCTTCCCTTTCTCGGCCAATCGCGACAGAACCGAATGGACAGACGCGGCGGCGTTCTTCTGCGAAGCAATATCGAAACCCAATTCTTCCAAATTCTTAACTACATCTTGCGTGGACACCTCAGACGGTTCTGTTTCCATGACCTCCGCGCAGGCTTCCGTAATCCCACGAGCGTCCGCCCATGGAGATTCGGTACACATCGCAGCCAGCGCCGTAATCGTGCGTCGAAGTCGTGTGACCTCATTGTCGAGGCGGAACTTCTCCAACGATATCTCCCGCAATCGCTTAGTCGCACGATCAAACGAAGCTCTCGCTTCCCTCAAGGCAGCGCGAAAAGTTTCAATCTGCGTATCCGTCATGAAGGGAGTATACTGTGATGCCAATTAATCCGTCAATTAAAACGAGAACAAATGTCAAACCGATGATTGCAAATTGGATGATGCCATTCATTCCGCACGGACGAACTTCAACGTCTGACGTATAGATGAGACGGCTAGAGGAGGGGAGCAGAATTTTCAAGGAAAACAAGAAAAGATGGTGTTCCCTGGCCACAGCCATCGAATAATCAATAAAAAACAGAAAAACAATGCTGATTGGTCTCGAAATTTGTTGAAAAATTGCGGATGTCAAAGAATAAGTCAATCATGCTTGAGAGAGGGCAGGCTGGCGGGTGGCCCAGAGTTAGCGCGGTTCCAACTCTGGAGCTTTCATAGGGCGAGCCGCGTGCCCCAGGTTCGGCCGTTGGCTAACCTGGGTTAGCAGGCTGCTGAAAAACTCATGGAAGTGTCATCCTGAGGTCACACCGATTTTGCGCGATCGAAGGATCTGCTTTATTTCAGCGTGCGCAAACAGCAGATCCTCCGCTTCGCTCAGGATGACACCCTCGGCGAAGAGTTTTTCAGCAGCCCGGTGGAGTATTCTGGGCCAACTCTCTTTTTGAAAGGACTGTCACGATGGAGACGCGAACTGGCGAAAAACTCTTAAGCGAAGCGATCAAGCAGCGCCGGGCCACGCCCAGCTTTGACGGCACCCCGGTGCCGGATGAAGACTTGAAAAAGATTTTGCAGGCGGGTTTGGAGGCGCCCAGCGGCTATAACCTGCAGCCCTGGAGATTCGTCGTGGTGCGCGATCCCGAAGCGCGCAAGCGCCTGCGGGCGGCCGCCATGGGCCAGCCGAAGGTGGAGGAAGCTCCGGTGGTGATCGTCGCCTGCGGCGATCCGGATGGCTGGAAGAGCGGCGACATGGAGGAGATGATGCGCCTGGCGGGCGTCGACGACGGCGTCCGCAACGTGATTCGCCAGAACCTGAATAATTTTCTCGGAGACAAGCCGGGAGACAAAGGCGGCGTGGCGCCCGACTTCGGGTTGTGGGCGAACCGTCACACCATGATCGCCCTGACCACCATGATGTGGGGGGCGGAGACGCTTGGATACGACACCGCTCCCATGGAAGGCTTTTCCGAATCGGCGGTGAAGCAAACCCTCGGCATCCCTGAGCGCGTGCGCGTCGTCGCCCTGCTGGCCATCGGACATTTGAAGGGTCAGGACAAGCCTTACGGCAAGCGCTTCGCCATGGATCGAGTCGTGTTCAATAACCAGTGGGGCGACGGGTTGAAGCTATGAACCGCTTTCGATCGACGACCCCGCGAAGTTTCTTCTCATGACAAAGACCAATACGATCGAGGCAGGAGCCGTGAGACGCGAATACCCGGATCGTCCGATTGTCGGCGTCGGCGGAGTGGTGGTAAGCCATGGGCGCGTGGTCCTGGTGCGTCGCGCCAAGGCTCCGCGAATGGGCGAGTGGTCCATTCCGGGTGGCATGCTGGAGCTGGGCGAGACCTTGCGCGCCGGGGTGGTGCGCGAGATCGAAGAGGAAACCGGCCTCGAAGTCAACAGCGAAACGGTGCTCGACGTCTTCGATAGCATCGTCACCGATGCCGACGGCAGAACCCAGTACCACTACGTGCTGGTGGATTACCTCTGCTCGGTTTCGGGAGGCGAACTGCGCGCCGCCAGCGATGTCAGCGAGGCGCGCTGGGCCACGCTGGAAGAAGTCGTGAGCCTGGTGAAGCGGGAGATGACGGTCGCCGTCATCCGCAAAGGACTCAGCGCCGCCCGCCATGACGAAGCTGCCGGCCAGGCGACGGGATTAGCCCTATGATTGTGCGCCCGGCAGTCGCCGCCGATTCCCCCGCCAGCTGGCGCATTCTGGAGCCAGTCATTCGCGCCGGTGAAACCTATGCGTTGCCCCGCGACCTGAGCCACGACGAAGCCTTGGCCTACTGGTTCTCTTCCGAATACGAGGTGTTTGTCGCCGAGGTCGATGGTGAGGTATTAGGAACTTATCACCTGCGGCCCAACCGCGCCAGCGGCGGAGCCCACGTCGCCAATTGTGGTTATGTAACCCTCACCACCGCTACCGGACGCGGCATCGCCCGCGCCATGTGCGAACACTCCCTGGAGCACGCCCGCCGACGCGGTTTTCGCTCCATGCAGTTTAACTTCGTGGTAAGCACGAACACCCGCGCGGTGGGCTTGTGGCAGAGCTGCGGGTTCGAGATCGTCGGGCGCTTGCCGGAAGCGTTTTGCCATCCCTCGATGGGCTTCGTAGACGCTTATGTGATGTTTCGACACCTATAAATTACACGGAACCTCAGCCGAGAGCAGGCAAGGCGGCTGTGACGACCCCACCCCGCTCAAGCTCCGTGCTTGAGCGGGGGCAGTTCGCTTGCGCTGCTCTACTGATTGGCCGGTGCCTGCCCGCCTGAAGGCTGCCCGTGCATCTGCCCGTGATGCGTCTCGTGCTCGTGCCACCGCGCTTGCCGCCGCCGCGCCAGTTCCTGGCGCTCGGCGATAATCTTCTGTACCTCCGCGCGCTGGCCGCTGCTGAGCACGCCGTTGATCTGCATGCCGGCCTTAACGTAATCGTCGATCAACGTCGAGAGCTGCTGTTTCAACTGCTCGGCATTCTTCTGAATCGCCGCCTGGTCCGGATGGTCGGTGAAGATCTGCTTGGCCAGCGTCGCCCGCATCTCCCTCATCGATTGCACCTCCGGCCGCGCGTTCGTCCGCGCCTGCTTCAAGTCCGCCTTGATCTGCGATTCCTGGGCGGAGGTCAGCTTGAGGCGCACCGCCAGCCTTTCGAACCGCATGTGCATTCCCATCCCACCTCTGCCATGCTCGTAGGCGGCCACCCCGGCCACCGCCGCGCCGCACACCATGGCCCCTACGGCCAGGGCAATCCATAGTTTCCGTTTCATCACTTTAGGAACTCCTGGGAGACAACGTCTCCACGTCCTCACTGCTCGTATTAACCATTTTCTCCGTCAACAGTTGCGTTTCCAAGCTGGTTTACCTGAAAATAGACTTACCGTGGGGTGTTCTCGCCTTATGCCGTCTTGCAGGCTCGTCTACAGCGACCGATATCTGCTTCCCTTTGGGCGGCACGTCTTCCCGAGTCAGAAGTATAAGCTTGTTCACGACCGCTTGCTCGCTCTCCGGGTCGCCGATCCCCAGGATTTCGTCGAGCCCCAGCCCGCCGCCGATGAGGACATCCTTCTTGTACACACTCCCGCCTACGTCCACAAGCTGAAAACCGGAACTCTCTCGGTGCGCGAGGAACTCGAACTCGAGGTGCCCTACAGCCCGCCGCTGGTCGAGGCGTTCTGGCTGATGGCCGGCGGTTCGATTCTCGCCGCCGACCTGGCGCTTCAGGACGGCGTCGCGGTACACCTGGGCGGAGGCTTCCATCATGCCTTCGCCGACCACGGCGAGGGCTTTTGCGTCCTCAACGATATCGCCATCGCCATCCGCAAGATGCAGAAAGACGGACGCATCCGGCGCGCCCTGACCATCGATTGCGATGTCCACCAGGGCAACGGCACCGCCGTCATCTTTGGCGGGCATGTCGAGTCGTTCCCGGCTCCCGACGCCTGGTCCGCTTCCATCACCGCTCCGCCGCGTCTCGCCGAGACCATGATTCAGGGCCTCGCCGGCGACGTCTTCACCATCTCGCTGCACCAGCTCAACAACTATCCCGTCTGGAAACCGCCGTCCTCCATCGATATCAACCTGCCCGACGGGGTCGCCGACAGCGAATATCTCTACTGGCTGGAAAAGGCCCTGATCTCGGCCCGCCGGCTCTTTGAGCCTGAACTGATCTCCTACGTCGCCGGCGCCGATCCCTATCGTTACGATCAGCTCGGCGGCCTGGGGCTCACCCTCTCCGGACTTCAGCAGCGCGATGAGATGGTCCTCAGCTTCGCTCGCGACTGGGGCGTGCCGGTCATGGTCACCTTCGCCGGCGGATACGCCGAGAACCTCGAGGACACCGTCGCCATTCACACCAATACGGTTCTCGCCGCCGGCAAAGTTTTCGCCGACGTCGCCGCCAAACCGCACCCGTCGCCATACGGCAAGGCCGCCGACTAGTGTCCTGAACCAGAAGTTCGTCGCACATGCGTTTCGCGGTTTTGAAGGGGCTCGGCTTCAGCCGAGCCGCACAAAGCCAAGTAGGCTGCCGGCTTTAGCCCCTGAGGTAAAGAATTTGCTCTTAAGACCGGCTGCTTTAGTTACAGGGCGGGTGGCCCAGAGTTGGCGCGGTTCCAACTCTGGGAATCGCACCGGACTGCTAAAATCGTATTGGTATGTTCGATAACCTTACCGACAAACTGCAACGCGCCTTCAAGAATCTTCGCGGCCAGGGCAAGCTGAGCGAGGAAAACATCACCGAAGCCCTGCGTGAAATCCGCTTGGCGCTGCTTGAGGCCGACGTCAACTTCAAGGTCGTCAAGGAATTGATCGACCACATTCGCGACAAGGCGGTCGGCCAGGAAGTCATGACCGCGCTCTCTCCCGCCGAGCAGGTCGTCAAGATCGTGCGCGACGAACTCATCAACCTGCTGGGCAAGGATACCGCCAAGCTCAAGTTCGCCTCGCAGCCGCCCTCGGTCATTCTCATGGCCGGCCTGCAAGGTTCGGGCAAAACCACCACTTCCGGCAAGCTCGCCTCCTGGCTCAAAAAGAACGGACGCCGTCCCATGCTGGTCTCGGTCGACGTCTATCGTCCCGCCGCCCGCGAGCAGTTGAAGGTTGTGGCCCAGGCCGTCGGCGCCCAACTCTATGAAGGAGCGGTCGCGGAGTCAAACACCGCCTCCGTCGAGCGCCTCGCCAAAGAAGCGCGCCGCGAGGCTGTCAATAACGGCTGCGACGTGCTCATCGTCGACACCGCCGGCCGGCTGCACATCGACGAGCAGTTGATGGACGAGATGCAGTCCCTCAAGCGCCTGCTCAATCCGCAGGAGATTCTCTTCGTCGCCGACGCCATGACCGGCCAGGATGCCGTCAACTCCGCCAAGGAGTTTCACGACAAGCTCAGCTTGACCGGCGTCGTCCTCACCAAGATGGACGGCGATGCCCGCGGCGGCGCCGCCCTGTCGATCCGCAACGTCACCGGCCAGCCCATCAAGTTCCTCGGCGTCGGCGAAAAATACGACGCCATCGAACCCTTCCATCCTGACCGCATCGTCGGCCGCATTCTCGGCATGGGCGACATCCTCTCGCTCATCGAGCAGGCGGAAGACAAAATCGATCGCAAAAAGTCGGAAGAGTTCGCCCAGAAAGCGCTGAGCGCCGGCGGCTTCTCGCTGGAGGATTTTCGCGATCAGCTTCGCCAGGTCAAAAAGATGGGCTCCCTGCAATCGATTATCGGCATGCTTCCCAAGATCGGACCCCTGGCCAACATGCACCAGATGGCCGACAAAGTTGACGAGGGGCAGATCGTGCGCGTCGAGGCCATTATCAACTCCATGACCGCCTACGAGCGCGAGCACCACGAAGCTATCAGCGGATCGCGCCGCAAACGCATCGCCCGCGGCTCCGGCACCAGCGTGCAAGAAGTCAACAACCTGCTCCGCCAGTACGCCCAGATGCGCAAGATGTTCAAGAGCATGTCCAAGCCGAACTTCGCCCGGCGCATGGCGGGCATGAAATTCCCGGGCATGTAAGCGTTGCCTTAGCGTGTTCGAGATGAACGACAAAGAGAAGGAACTACTCGCCGAATTCCACCACACGATTTCAGAACAACTCAACTCTCGGCTTTCCGAAAGTCCAAAGTTTTTTGGGCTGCTTGTTGTCGTGAGCACTGGCTACGGATATGTATTGTTGAAGCCAGAGCTTTGCAGATTTGTGCTGCGTGCCACCCTACTGTCACTGGCCGCTACTTTATGGGCGAGTTGGTACCTCGCTGCGCTTGGGTACGCTTTTAGATTCTTGCAGAATACTCAGCACAGGATAGAGCACGCACTCGAATGGAGTCCTAAATACGTACCCGACTCCGGCGAACCTCCGAGGTCCCTAGCCAATCCGTTGACGTGGTTCTGGCTATTGCCTGGAATCTATCACGCTCACGTTGCCGGGCTGAGTCTTTTCTTCGTTCTTGTTTGCGTCACTGGGTTTGACGGCTGGATTCGCATCGCTGCATCAATAATTGGGATTTCCGTAATCGCCGTAGTGAATTTGTGCTATCTCAAAAAGTTCAAGACAAAGCGCAAACCGCCGTAGATAAACAACACGCCCCGCCTCTGTAGCAGGCGGGGCGCCGGTAAGCTGTTTGGTTTGGCCTGAGGCAGGTCGCGCTCTCAGCGCCGGTCCCCGTGACCCAATGCACAGAAAACCGGACCGTTCTCGACCCTGCGACAAACTCCCCGAAATCCCCGGCAAACGCTACCGCGTTCTACGGGGATGACAGCTACGGGAATCTGGCGAGTATAGTTCCGCGAGCCATTCACGGCCCCGCGGACTGCTTTTGGAGATTAGAGCGAAACCGCCCTAAGCCTCAGCCACCTCACTAGTCAGATGTATGCTACAGTCAGAATCTTTTTGCATCGGACCACCTCCTTTCCGTGTTAGACCAATGCTAGCGCGCCCCTCCGGCGTTGTCAAAGTCAGCAACAACAAATTATTCAGAAATTCTTTTCGCCGAAACCATTTCCCAAGCGTCCTCGCCGGCCGCTTCTCGCCAAGCGAAACTCTGAACCAGTGAAGGGCGGGTGGCCCAGAGTTGGCGCAGTTCCAACTCTGAGGCTTTCATAGGTGCCCCAGGTTCGCCCGCTGTTGGCTAACCCGGGTTAGGGAAACTCTGAACAAGTGAAGCGTCTCGAAGGGTTCCCTCCGGCAAGCCAGCCAGGCACAGTCCCATTCAGCGAAGGCCAGCATAAGTCGCCCTGGGCCTAAACATTCCCGCTCGCAGACCTGCCGCCGATCGGCTTCTTGCTGCCCCGTCCCAGCAGGAGTTTGCCTACGAGATCTCTGAAGAATCGACCTATACCCCCGGCGACACTTCGGCCCTCGGCGCCTGGCCGCACCTCTTCGGCGCGATTGATCCGGGGGCTGACCTCGGGTGGCGGAGCAGTCTCCACGGTATCGTTCAACTGATCTAACCGGCCCTCTGCAAGCATCTTCTGCAATGCCATGACGGCTTCCAGCGACGGGCGCGCAACCCGGTCAGGTGGTCGCGCAGGCGTATTTTCGCGCTTTTGAAACATTCCCACTCTTATGATTTCAAGATGTCTGTCGAAGGCAAACGATGCAAAACTCCTTATCGCACCATGGTTTGTGCAAGGGCGTTGCGCAATTCTGCCGACTACATTAGTAAAGAATCCGTTTGACGGCGGTGCGTTGCCTGCCGGCACGGCGCGAATGTGAGCTGCGCACCGGAGTAGATGGAATTTATTTGAAAATTATTCTGAAGCAGTTCTCTAAAGGGTATATCCCGGGAACTCGAGGCGCGGTGTTTCGCTTTGTCATGCTGTCTTTAACAACGTCCCTGGTTGTCAAGGCATAATTCTGCGTAGACGCCGTTGCGCCGCTTGTTTTTTCCCCTCTTCCCCAGGGCTTTTGCCTTTCGGCCTTAACAAAGATTCATTGCACGAACACGTTTCGCGAACGGTGATTGCCTTTTTACTTCGGCTCTTCCAGGAATAGCTGCACCTCGCGGAAAAGCTGCATGCGGTTCTTTTCCATGATGACCGTGTGCGTGCCTTCGCTGATGATGACGCGGCGCCGGTAGGGAGCATTCGTCAGTTTTTCGAAGACCGCGTTACCCTCAGAGGGCGGTGTATCCACATCCCACTCGGCATTGATGATCAAGACTGGAACCTTGATCAACGCGGGATCGTAGAGCGCCTTGCCTTTTAGCCAGAAATCACGGCTGTCCTGCACCGTGCCGTTGGGCGCGCGCACAATCGGCGGATTCTGCGCGGCGCCTTTGGGGTCGCTCGCCTGGGTAGCCGCCGCCCATTGTTCAAACCATCCCGCCGGAATCAAATCGGCTTTCTTGTCTTCCGGCACACCGGATAGCCAGCGAGCTTTGGCTGCACTCATCGTGACCGTCCGGTACGCTCCCAGCGGACCATCTCCGCCTCCTACGAGGGTCGGCGTGTTGCGCAGCCATCCCGCCGCGTAGAGTACTAGTTTCTCCACCTTGGCGTTATGTTGAGAGGTGTAGGCTGCCATGATTTTGGTGCCCCAGGACCAGCCAATCAAGTTAATCTTTGAGACCTTGCGGCGCTCAAGAATGTTATCAACGACAGCGGCTACGTCCCTGACGGCGACATCGGTGGTGACGATCGGCGGATTCTTCTCCGCCGGCTGATCCATCTCCGGCGGGCGCGTGGAGCGGCCATAACCGCGCAGGTCGAGCAGGTAGACGTCGAAGCCTCGCTGCGCAATGTAATCCATCCATGAGAACCCATCCAGCGGAAGATCGAAGGCCGTTTCCGCCGGGTAAGTGGAGCCGTGAACGAAGAGGACGATCTTATCCGAAGCGAAATTCTTGACGCCCTTCAGATGCTTGTTGCGGACGAATATCTGAATTCCAGGATCGGAGGCTTTGACGAAGTAGTCTTCCGAAACCAGCGGTTTAGTCGGCTGGGCCGCAAGCAAAAATGTGTCTGCCACGGCCAGAAAAACGCAACCAGAAATGAAACCCAATACCAATTTATTGATCGTCATTTTGCAACTGCCTCCTTTCGCCGCTTGAGCGATCATTGGTGCGGCAAAATCTGTCTATATACGCGAATGACGCCACGCCATGCGCTCGGGCCATCCGCGATCATACACTGTTCTTTTCCCAAAGCTCTTCTAATAGTTTGCGGCTGGCTTCGAGGGCTGCTTCCTTTTCGCCATCCGGGGCGTAAATCTCTATCGAAGCATGCCCGGCGAAGCCGATCCGGCGCAACGCCTCGACTACCGGCGCGAAATCGACCACTCCGCGATCGAGCCGCAGGTGGTCGTCGGCCTTGCCCAGGTTGGAATGGAGATGAACATGTTTCAGCCGGGGTCCCGCCGAAAGAACAGCGGCAGCCGGTTCGAAGCCTTCGAGAACGGCATGGCCCACGTCCAGCGTCAGGCCGACTGCCGGGCTGGCGACAGCATCGGCGATCGCAATCCAATCCTCTATGCCGCCGAACATGTTTACCGCTCCGTAGCCCACATTTTCCACGCCCAAGGTGACTCCCAGCCGCTCCGCTTCCGGGGCGCACCTGGCAATCGTTTCGGTGGAATATCGCAGGGCATCGCGCGCCGAGAGCTTGGAATCTGATTTCCAGCCGGAGTGCACAACCATCGTCTTTGCGCCGATAGCCGCGGCCAGGCGAACACCCTGCTGATAATGGGCGACAACATCTTCCCGGTGTCCGGCATTTTCCGACGCCGGATTAATGTCCCAGCAAGGCCCGTGCATCGAGTATTCGACTCCGTGTCTTTCCTGCACGCTCTTGATCGAGGCGACTTCGGTTGGTTGCGGGCGCCGGTAGTCAATCGCCGGCGCGTCGGCAAAAATATCGATTGCCCTAAAGCCCATCGCGGCCAGCTTTTCGAGCGAGGTCTCGAGCGGCGCTTGCATATAAAGCAGCGTGTTGGCGCAAATTTTCATTCTGTTTGCCCAAGCTTAAAATCGGCGGTCCGGACGACGAGTTTGCCGGGGCGTATGCAAAAGCCCGCGCTGTCGCCCGGGCGAATGCCGACGTTGTTGTCGAGGTCGATGACGATCTCTTCACCGCCTGAAAGCCGTCCGATGCCGCGGACCCGCGGCCCCAGAAACAAGACATCCGTGATGCGGACGACAAGCTGCGCTTTCTCCTCCGGCTCGGCCAGGCGTAAATCCTCGGGCCGGAAGATGACCACGACTTCGCGGCCGCCCGGGTCAACGGGAACCGGAAGCGTGGCGAATCCCAGGTTCACCCTTAAACCTTCACCATCGGACGACTCCAACAAGCCGGCATAGCAATTTGTTCGTCCGATGAACCCGGCCACGAAAGCATTGGCCGGATTGTGGTAGATCTCCCGCGGCGCGTCGCACTGCTGAATCTGCCCCTGGTTCATCACCGCGATGCGGTCGCCGAGGGCCATCGCCTCGGTCAGGTCGTGTGTGACGTACAGAGCCGTGATGCTCAACTCCTTCAGCAACCTCGCCAACTCCACCCGCAGGCTATCGCGCAGCTTGGCGTCAAGCGCGGTGAGCGGCTCATCCAGGAGCAGGTACTCGGGTTCGATGGCAAGTGCCCGGGCAAAGGCCACTCGTTGCTGCTGTCCGCCGGAGAGCTGGCCGGGCTTACGCGCGGCGAGTTCCGCTATGCCCATCATGCTCATCATCGCCGTAACTTGGCTGCTGATCCTTTGGTGTGACGCCCCGTGCATTTCGAGCCCGAAGGCGATATTCCGCGCGACCGTCATGTTGGCAAATAACGCATAGTTCTGGAACACCATGCCGACTCCCCGCTTTTCCGGCGGCAAGTCGGTCACATCTTTACTGCCGAACAACACCCTGCCGGAGGTCGGGATTTCGAGTCCGGCGGTCATCCGCAGCGTGGTCGTCTTGCCGCATCCGGATGGGCCGACCAGCACCATGGTTTCGCCCTTCTCGATCGCGAGCGACACCTCGCGGACGGCATAGACACTTTTGCCATACTGCTTGGTCAGCCTGTCCATGGTGAGATGAGCCATCAGAACCCTCGCCCGTCTACCTTCTCACTGCCAAGATACTGGATCAGCGCCATCAGCGGGAGGGTGAACAGCAGAAACAGCGTGGTGTAAGCGCTGCCGATCTCCAGCCGCAAAGAGGCATAAGATTCGTACAGGCCAACCGGCATCGTCATCGTCAAAGGCGTGTAGAGGAAAAACGTCAGGTTGAATTCACCGAGCGACATGGTCAACACCATTAGAGACCCGGCGATGATTGCGTCTCTCACATTCGGCACCACCACCCGGAGCAACCGTGTACGCCGGTCCGCGCCCAGGCTGGCGGCAGCCTCCTCCATGGCGGTCAGCTTGGCCGTCCGTAGCGCGGCCGTCACCGCGCGGAGCATCAGCGGAAAAGTAAAAATCACGTGGCCGACAACGATAAACAACCAACTGCCGGACAAGTAGTTATGCGTCTGGATGAGCGCCAGGGCAATCGCAATCCCCGGTATCGCCACCGGTATGGAAAGCAGTTCCTCCAGTCCGGCAGACCAGCGGGAGCGCTCCTTGGCGAGCGCATACGCGGCCGGAACTCCCAGCAGGATATCGATTACGACCGTCGCCGCCGCGATCATCACGCTGTATTTTATGGTATGAGAATAGTTCTCCCAGACATAGGCATACCATCTCAGGGTCAGTCCTCTTTCGAACATCGTCATGCCCCAGTATGCGGAAAACGATCCGATGATTGAGATCAGTACCGGCACGATCAGAAAAGCCGATACCATGACGACGACCAAAAGAACCAGAAAGCGCCCCGGACCCCATCTTCGCACTCCTAACTCCTCTCTCCGATCGTCCGGTAGGCGTAGTTGAACAGCAGCGTGATCGCTCCCAGGGTGATTGCCATGGCACTGGCGGCTTCAATCTGGAAAGAGAGAGTGTATTCGGTATACATCAAGACCGGCAGCACACTGATATTCTGGGCCAGGGTGAAGGCCGTTCCAAAGGCGCTCATGGAAGTGGCAAAGCAGAGAGCCCCGGCCGAGACCAGCGCCGGCGACAGCGCCGGCAGCACCACCCGGCGGAAGCTGGCCGCGGGCGTGGCGCCAAGGCTGCGCGCGGCCTCTTCGAGCCGCATGTCCAGCTTGTGCACCGAACCAACCATGGTCATGGTGACTTTAGGAATGCTGAAATAGAGATAGGCGAGAAACAGACCCCAGTTGGTATAGGCGATTTGCAGCATCGGCGTGCCGGTCAGCCGGGCGGTCACATTGGGGATCACTCCGGTCTTGCCGAACAGGATAATGATCATGAAGCCGACGACCACGCCGGGGAAAGACAGCGGGAAGGTGATCAGCGCCTGGTATAGCTTCTTTAGCGGAAATTCCCAGCGCACCAGCACCATCGAGAGCAAAGTCGAAATCGCGAGCGTTACCAGGGTCACCGCGACCGACAGGAAAATGGTATCGACGAGCGACTTGCGATATTGAGCCTTGGTCAGGATTTCGGTATAGTGCACGATGCTCGGACCCGTCTGCGAATGGATGCTGGTGAGGCCCAGCACCAGCATCGGATACACAAAGTAGTACGCCACCGTCAACACCGCCGGCAGCAACAATCCCGAGACCCATAACTTGTCCGCCACGCGGCGGCTGATCATCATGCCCCCCCAGCTTGAAAAACAAGCGCTGCCGGTTCGGCAAAAATAACCGCAGAAAGCAGCGCCTGACCGCACGGAAATCTACTTGGCAGAAATCTCAGCTTGCCAGCGATCGGTAAAGGCCTTTTGCACCTGCTGCATCTTCAGAAAATCGACGGCTTTGGCTCGCGCATAGTCGGCGGCCGGCAACATCTGGCTGGCAATTTCAGGAGGAACCATGCCCGCGCGGATCGGCTGCACGAATCCGCCGGCCCAGATCTTCTGCCCCTCGTCAGAGAGCACGTAATCGATGAGCTTTTGCCCGGCGTTGGGACGCGGTGCGCCCTTTACCAGCCCGATTACATAGGGCATCTTTAGCGAGCCTTCCGCCGGAATCACCACCTGCAGCGGGGCGTTCTCTTTGACCTTCGGGCGATAGCCGTTGAAGTCGGCGTCGATCAAGATGGGAATCTCACCTTTGATTACGCGGGGCGTAGCCGTCTGTTTCGGATGTTCGACGCCCTGCGCCTCCAGGCGTTTGAAATACTTGAACCCCGGCTCCCAGTTGTCGAGGGTTCCGCCCATGGCGAGATTGGCGGCCACCGCGACGGAGTATCCCACGGCCGCGGAAGTCGGATCGAGAAACGCGACCTTGCCTTTGTACTCCGGCTTCAACAGGTCGGCCCAGCTCTTAGGAACCGGCGTTTTGCCGAGCGCCTCAGTGTTGACAATGAACGCAATCGCGCCGTAGTGGATCGTCATCCAGCGGCCTTCCGGGTCTTTTAGTTCATTCGGGATTTCGTCAAATCCCGGCGGTTTGTAGGCTGCCAGAAGGTCTCTGTTGGCGGCCTCGTACCCGAAAGTAATCCCAAGGTACGCGGCATCGGCCAGCGGCTTTGCCTTTTCGGCGATCAGGGCTGTAACCGTCTGTCCGCTGTTTTTATTGTCCGGCGTAGCCTGAATGCCTGTCTTGGCGCTGAATCGCTTGAGCATCTCGCCCCAGTTCGCCCACTCAGGTGGCGAGTTGTAGACGACGATCTGTTTCGATTCAGCCGGTTTCGAGCCGCTATCGCAACTAGAGATCAGCATGACGGCCGTCAGCAACCCAATCAGCAGGATTAAGACACACAGGTTCTTCTTATTGGTCATAGGAGTTCCTCCCGCAAGAAGCCAATCTTAAATGAGTTAGCGGAGTTCCTCCTCACGAATTGTATTTAAGGACCGTGAATTATTGATCTCCGTTTGCACTCAACCCAGTAGATATGGCGCGCCACAGCGTTCACAGATACCGCGGATCTTATCGGCGAGCGCCGGCGTGATCGGCACACCCTCCCGCAATCGCCGCTCGCGGGCCTGCAATTCGGGATCGCCGGCGACCAGCACCGGCTCGGCGGGATCGATAGGAGATACGCCGTGCAGGTAATCGATCATCTCGTCCAGATCGCTCTCGAATGCCCCGTCTTGCCGGAAAGCCTTGGGGTCCAAAGCGAGCACGAAGTGTCCAAGGTTATCGGCTCCGTCGGCGATCCCGCGCTGCACCGCCAATGGAGGAAATGAGCCTCCGCCCAAGGTACTTCCGAGAAGCTGGGCGAGCATCGCCAAACCATATCCCTTGTGGCTGCTCATCTCCGGCGTGCCGCCAATCGGAGTCAAGCCGCCCTTGTCGCCCTGCCAGATATAGGGCCGGGCGGCGACAGCATCGCACACCGCATGCCCATGCTCGTCCAGAACCCATCCAGCGGGCAGAGGCTTGCCCTTAAACTCGTAGAGTCGCACCTTGTTGGCGGCGACCGTGCTCGTAGCCATATCCAGCAGGAAAAGCGGGTTGCGGCGCGCGGGAGCGGCAAAGGCAATCGGATTCGTGCCAAAGACCTTTTTCGAGGCGCGGGTCGGCAAGACGGCGATGGTGCGGGCGTTGCTGGTCACCAGGCTGATGAAACCCTGGCGCGCCGCCATCTTCGCGTAATAGCCGGCCGCGCCAAAGTGGTGCGAATTGGTCACTGATACGGCTGCGATTCCGTTGGCGCCCGCCTTCTCGATCGCCATACGCGTTGCCATCACGGCCGCCGGATGTCCCAGTCCCGCGCCGGCGTCGATTAAGGCCGTCACCGCATTCTCGCGGACGACCTTCGGGTCGGCCTGCAACTTCAGTTTTCCCTGGCGAAGCTTCTCTTCGTAGAGGATGAGCATGGAGATACCATGCGAATCGATGCCGGCCAAATCGGTATCGACCATGACATCTGCGGTGACATCGATCAGGTGCGGCAACATCTTCCAGGCGCCGAGGATGGCAACGATCTGTTCGCGGATTGATTTGGCGGCAACGTTCACGGTTGGTTCTCTCCTAGAAATGCAATTACAGATATTTTGCTGGCACGCCGGACGGGAGCACCATAGCCCCCGGCTCGGGTAGTGGGTCAATTTGGTGAGGGTGCCCCAGGTTCCGCGCCGTGTTGTTCGGCGCTAACCTGGGAAATAGCCCACGTCAGCCCAAAAGAAGGGCGGGACGTGGGGCACCCGTCGTGACGAGATAATTCAAATTGACCCACTACTCCGGCTCGGCGTCCAGCAAAAAGGCCGGAGTTTCGCCCCCGGCCTTGATCCATCGAATTGTAACTCCTGAGATCGCCTCGACAAACGCTAAAAGCGAGTTGCCGAGACAACGGGTTATCTTGTCTCGGCCAGTTTCAGTTAACGGTTAATTTCATCCCAGTTCACTACGCTCCACCAGGTCTGCAGATACTCCGCGCGGCGGTTTTGGTAGTGCAAATAGTACGCATGCTCCCAGAGGTCGTTGCACATCACGGGGAACATGCCTTGCGAGAATGGACTATCCTGGTTCGGCATACTGAGGATCTCGTAGTTACCGGCGGCGTTGCGAACCAGCCAGACCCAGCCGCTTCCGAAGTGCTTCAGCCCCAGGTCGTTGAATTTCGCCTTGAAGCCCTCGAGCCCGCCGAATTCATTCTTGATCAGCTTGCCGACCTCGCCGTCAGGCATGCCGCCGCCGTTCGGTTTCATCAGCGTCCAGAACATGGCATGGTGCACGTGGCCGCCGCCGTGGTTACGCACGGCGTTGCGGATGTCCGCAGGCACACTGTCGAGCCCGCGCAGCAAGTCCTCCGGGGCTCGTTCGAGCAGTTCAGGATATTTGTCCAGGGCGTTCACCAGGTTCGTGAGATACGCGGCGTGATGCTTATCATGATGCACGTGCATGGTCTGCTCGTCGATGTATGGCTCGAGCGCATTGTAAGCGTATGGCAACGGGGCGACTTCGCGGCTCAACTTCACCGAAACCATTTGAGACATTGCTTTCTCCTTTATGAATCAGCTCAAAACATTTCATCTCGACGTGAACTGCATGGCGCGCGGGTGCGCCGCGCGATTTTTGGACTCGGTTGTCGTACGGAAAAACCCCTGAACCGGAGCGGAATTACCAAAGCCGGGGACGACGCTCGGTCCTAGGCAAGCTTGCATTTAGCCTGCCGGGTGCAACCTGCGTGGCCTCGACAGCACATTTATTGTACAACGTCAGAGACACTGGAGTGAAAACCGGGAACGCGCAGCGGTGCGGCAAAGATGAGCCATTGCTGCCGGCGCAATCTCGGCGCGTTGCCGTCTACTCTGCTCGGCCTGCCGGCGATTGCCACCACGGTTCGCACCGCATACAATTCCTGGGATTCCTGCGATGCGCCGCTGTTGCGCGTGTCGGTAGAGAGACATCTCGCCCGTGAACGGGCGCTGGAGCGAAAGGATATGAATGTGAAAGCCGGTGACGTGGCTCCCGATTTCGAGTTGCCCGCCGTGGTAGGCGACACCAAGACGCGGTTCAGGCTCAGCAGCTTCAGAGGCAGGCGGCACGTGGTGTTGGCGTTTTACGCCCTCGATTGGACACCGACCTGAAGCGCTCAGATTCCGGCGACCAACCTCGATGTCGAGAAGTTCGCCGGATACGATGCCCAGGTCGTGGGCATAAGCGTTGATTCCATTCCAAGCCACGTCGCGTGGCAGAAGAAAGACATCGGGTGGGTCAATTTTCCGCTAGCCAGCGATTTTTGGCCGCACGGCGAGGTCGCGACCAAGTACGGAATCCTGCGGGTGGGAGATCCGATCCCAGGTATCTCCGAGCGCGCGGTTTTCATCGTCGACAAGCAAGGCGTGATCGCCTTTGCCAAAGTCTACCCGCTGAATCAGCCTCCCGAGAACGAAGAATTATTCGAGGTGCTGCGCGGACTGAACAAGAAAGAATAGCGCGCGGAAAAATTCTCAGTGATCGCGCTCCGGTCGCGTCGCAACCTCATCTGCGGGCAACGGCAGAGACCCGAATCTGGCCGGAGGTGCAGAGGCCGAGCGGTCAAACCAGGGCAGGACGGCGAAAACCGCGACCGCGGGGAGACGTTCAGCCAAAAATCTTGCTACCCCGTTGCTGGCTCGGTCGCCGAGACTTCGCAGAAGATTCGTCGTCGTAGGCATATATTAAGGGTATCGGCTAGCCACCTCCCGTGGATCGCGAATCGCAGGTGGCTTCAGCGTTCGGGCGCCCACGCACTCTCATTTCGGGAATGATCCAAAATAAAAAAGGCCCACCGAAGCGGGCTTTCTCAGGCATAGCCTTAGCCGGTCGCCGCGCTCAGCGCGGCCCATGCCGGCACGCCGTTTCACTGCGCAGGCCCGGCAGCCCGGGCGGCCGCAGTTTTCTTCTTCGGCGCGGGGGTCTCAGCCTTCACCGTGGCCTTCATCTGGTCGATAATGTTGAACAGTTTGGATACGTCCGTCACTTCGATGAAAGGCGTCTTCTGCGAATCGCCCACAACATAGATGGTTGGGGTGTGATCGATCCCTAACCTCTCTCCAACGGCCTTATCTTCTTTCACTTTGGCAGCCAGTTCGCCCGTGGGATCGATGAAGGCGGGCAAGGTGACATGGTGCTCGGTGGCGAATCGTTCGGACATGCCGCGGACGTTAAGCTTGGTAACGAAGTTCTGGTTGGCGAAGACCCAACTGCGATATTGTTCGCCCAACTCTTTCGACTTGGTATCGAAATAGCGCGCGGTGACATGCGCGTCGAACGACCAGGAATGCTGGGGCAGCGGAAAATCGTAGCGTACCAGCGGAATCTTGTAGTTCTTCACGGCATCTTCCAGCGTCGGTTCAACGTGGGCACACTGGGGACATTCAAGATCCTCAAAGACGATAATCGCCACTTTGGAACCTTTGGGCGGGTGAAGCATGGAAGTGTCCCCGGCTTGGGCAAGGCCGGAAAACACTCCGGAAAAGATCAAAAGCGCGGTGATCACGAGGGTGCGCGAAACTGTTTTCATCTTCGGAGAAGAACCTTTCCTCAGCATTCAGAATAGAACCCCGGCGGAAGCACGGAATTCCCGTCTGCTTATACCATGGTAAATGAACCCGGCCTCCGGCAGAAACTCCCGCCACGGCCTGATGCGCTGAACAGATCGCCGATGCTCTTCGCGAAGAATACTACGCCGATCCCCAAGGCCGCCGCGATCGACCATGCCAGGATGTCCAAAACTGACCGACCTGAGTGGGCAACAGGCCAGGTTAGAATTTTCCGGCGAGCCGCGCTGTTTTGCCCAGCTTTGCCCGGCTGAACCCGGCTGCCATAAACCAGCGATTGGCGCTACCGGGCGCTTGTGCTACGATTTTTATTTGTTTTTTAATCTCCGCATGTGCCAGAGCAGGTGAAGTTCCTGCCTTCCTCCCTTGGGTTTGCCTTGGGATGTGGCTTCAGCCACCCTGATGCAGGGTTACGCGAGGATTGAGGCGACCAAGGTTCCTTGAGAGCGCCGCGGAACAACAGGGTCCCGGGTAATGGCCGGTTTGCCTTTGCCGGGGCGGACCGGGCCGGCACCGGTTTTGCTGGCCAGGAGTTGTCTGGCGCATGTGGTCGGCAGCCGGGGGAAGCCAGTGCCTGAAGGCGCTGCTTGTCCTTGGCCGGAAAAGGGAGAGTTGCCGCATGGTTTTGCCCGGCAGGCGCTGGTTGGTTGCTTGCGGGAATACGGATTGGGCCGTCCATCTTTTCCCGATCATCGCGCAAGCGCGCGGCTCCGGGGCGCGGTGGAAAGGCGATACGAGGAGTTATTGTGAAGAACTACGAAGGCGCTAACATCCGCAACGTCGCTGTCGTGGGGCACTCCCACTCCGGCAAAACCTCTCTTGTCTCGGCCATGCTGTACACGGCCGGCTCAACCCAGCGTCTGGGCCGGGTGGACGAAGGCAACACCGTCACCGACTACGACGAAGAAGAAATCGCCCGCCAGATGACGATCTCCGCCGCCATGTCTTTTGTCGAGTGGGGCAAGACCAAGATCAACCTGATCGACACCCCCGGATTCAACATGTTCACCCATGAAGCGGAGATGGTGCTGCCGGCCGTGGAAGCGGCGCTGGTGGTGGTCGATGCCGTCAGCGGTGTGCAGGTGGTCACGCAAAAGATCTGGGACTTCGCGGAAAAGTATTCCCGGCCCCGGATCCTGGTCTGCACCCGCATGGACCGCGAACGAGCCGACTTCCAGCGCTGCATGGAATCTTTGACAACGACGTTTGGCCGCACGGTGATCCCGGTGCAATTGCCCATTGGCAGCGAAAAGAGTTTCTCAGGCGTAATCGACCTGGTGCGCATGAAAGCCTACACCTACGAGGTCGCCGGCAATGGCAAGGCCAAGGCGGGGGAAATTCCCGCGAACCTGGCAGCCGAGGCCGCCGAAGCTCACGAGAGGCTGGTGGAACTGGTGGCCGAAGGCGATGACGCGCTGATGGAGGAATTCTTCTCCAGCGGAACGCTTCCCGAGGAGAAGCTGGCCGCCGGAATCCACGACGCGGTTCGCAACCACAAAGTTTTTCCCGTACTCTTCGCCGCAGGCTTGGGCAATGTAGGCACCGACGCCCTGCTCGATTTCATGGTTGATTATGCGCCGACGCCAGTGGAACGCGGAACCGTGCAGGCCGCGACCGCCTCGGGGAACGGCGAGCCCGTGCAAGGCAAGATTGCCGACGGCGAGCCGGTCTCGCTCTACGTCTTCAAGACCGTGAGCGATCCCTTTTCGGGGCGCATTTCTTACTTCAAAGTGTTTTCGGGCGTGCTGAAGAATGATGCCTCCGTGCAAAACTTTACCCGCAACAGCGCGGAAAAGTTCGCCCATCTCTCGATCATGCAGGGCAAGTCCACGGTTGCCGTCAACCAGTTGCATGCCGGCGACGTGGGTGCGGTGGCCAAGCTGAAGGACACCTTGACGGGTGACACCCTGGGAGACAAGGCGGCGCCGATCCAGTATCCGGTGGTCAAGCTGACGGAGCCGGCCATCACCTTCGCCATTGAGCCGAAATCCCGGGCGGATGAGGACAAACTAGGCGCGAACCTGGCCAAACTGATGGAAGAGGACGCCATGCTGCGCTTCTTCCGCGACCCGCAGACGCAGGAATTCTTGATCGCCGGCACCGGCCAGCAACACATCGAAGTCGCGGTCTCGAAGATGAAGAACCGCTACCACACCGAGGTCAACCTCAAAGCCCCGAAGGTGCCTTATCGCGAGACCATACGCGGCCACGCCGACGTGCAAGGGCGTCACAAGAAGCAGTCGGGCGGCCACGGACAGTTTGGCGATTGCAAAATCAAGATGGATCCGCTGCCGCGCGGCGGGCAGTTCGAGTTCGTCAACGATATTTTTGGCGGCGCTATTCCCAAGAACTATATTCCCGCCGTCGAAAAAGGCATCCTCGAAGCCGCCGCCCGCGGATTCCTGGCCGGTTATCCCGTGGTCGACTTCAGGGTAACGCTCTACGACGGCAGCTATCATGATGTCGACTCCAACGAGCTGTCGTTCAAGACCGCCGGGCGCATCGCCTTCCGCAAGGCCATGGAGCAGGCCAAACCCACGCTGCTGGAACCGATCATGAGCGTTGAGATCACGGTTCCGGACGAGTTCGCCGGGGCCATCATGGGCGATTTGAATTCGCGGCGCGGCCGCATCCAGGGCATGGACAACAAGGGCGGCAACACCGTCGTCAAGGCTTCCGTCCCCATGGCCGAGATGCTGACCTACGGCACCGACCTCACTTCGATGACGCAGGGCCGCGGCAGCTTCAACATGGAAATGGATCACTACGATATCGTTCCGTCTCTCATCCAGGAAAAAATTGTGACCGCGGCCAAAGCCGCCAAGGGAGAAGAGACGGAAGAAGAGGAATAGTGCAACCCCGAGCCGATATCGGAGTTCCACCAGCGCCGATCGCGGGAGCCGCCCGGCGGGTAAAACCAGAGGCGTCATCCCGACCGAAGTGAAACGGAGTGGAGGGATCTTGTGTTTTCCTCCCGCGTCGCAAAACGCTGCCCGCTCCGCGCGTGGTGCCGTGAAGAATAAAAGCACGCTGGTGCCTCACCTTCGTCCGCGGGAGCCGCCCAGCGGGTAAAGCCAGAGGCGTCATCCCGACCGAAGTGAAACGGAGTGGAGGGATCTTGCGGTTTCCTCCCCGCGTCGCAAAACGCTGCCCGCTCCAGGCGTGGCGCCGTGAAGAATAGAAGCACGCTGGTGCCTCACCTTCGCCCGCGGTTGGCTAACGTGGGGTAGTTCAGCCCCGTTCGATCCCAAGAGCCCCGGTTGCAAATTCCGCGGCCGGGGCTATGCTATTGCGAAGCAATTCTGATGATCGACTGGAGTTCCGGCGGAGGAACAACATGCACGTGATCGTCTGGGAATTTGTGCCGAAGGCGGATAGCGAGGCGGAGTTTGAGCGGACCTACGGACCGGCAGGCGAGTGGGCGGCTTTGTTCCGGCGGGCGCAGGGATTCCTCGGCACCGAACTGCTGCGCGATGAGGCCCGCCCGGAGCGCTATTTCACGGTGGATCGATGGGCCTCGGAGGCGGCGTTCCGGCAGTTCCGCGTGCAGTTCGGCGAGCCGTATGAAACCCTCGACCACGCCTGCGAGATCATGATCGAGCAGGAGCGCCGCATCGGCTCATTCACGCCAATCGAAAAAACGTAACTTGCGCGAAGGGGATTTCTCGACAACTGCACGCACTCTCGGTAATTTTGGTGTCCCATTCAAGCGCCGGAGTTGCGCTTCCACCCCACTACGCGAAAAGCGCGCGTAGCCGGGACCCCGGCTTGAGTGGGGTGGTTCTCTTATTTATTTTCAACTGCCCCACTCAACGAACAACGCGTTGAGTGGGCCACCAGCCACACGACCGGATTACCGGAATCATGGGCTTTGTAACTTGTGGCAGGACTCGCACAGTTCCGTCGCAGTGGAGAATTTCGGCGGCAGCAGATTCATGTGATTAGAGTGATGGGGCTGGTGACAGGAGAGGCAAGTGGACTCGACGGCCCCTTTGCCGAGATCCGTGTTTGGACCTGTCACCGGGTGTCCTACAACCGGGTGATCGGTAAGGGCTTTGCTCAGGCCCAGGTATTGCAAACCCTTCAACTGGTCGAAAGTCAGTGTCACTCCCCAAGGAACCGTCGCCGTCCGCTTTTGCTCATCGACTTTCAGCCGAGCGCGGAGGTGACATCCCATGCACACGTCTTGCGGTGATGCCAGCAACTGGTCCGGCCAGTCGCTGGCGTGCGGCGAGTGACAGACGATGCAGTTACCTTGCGCATACGGACCATGCAAGAACTTCTCCCCGGACTTCTCGTGGCAAGTGAAACACAGTTCGTTGGCCGGAGAAACCAAACTAATCAGTGTGGCGTTTTTCTGGCTCGTTACCGTGTGGCAGGTGGTACACCCCATCGCGATCGCGGAATGCACATGCTTTCCCTTGGCCTTGTCTACGTGGCACTCTATGCATTTGGCCGCATCCGGGTTTTTTCCCAGGGGCACGGGATGTTCAGCCGCGTGCGCCCCTACGCGCAGCGCGACGAAACACAGAACAGTAACGACGATGTACATCGCTGATCGGGAAGCACCTCTACCGAGTGATTGCTCGTGCATTGGCACTCGCATTTTAGAAACGAACATACGTTCTGGACCTCGCGCATTCGAGTGTACTTCTCAAAACCAACAGCCCCACATTGGCTCCGCCTGCGGCTCCGCGAATGTGGGCCACCGAGAGCTTTGCGGGGTCGGCGCGAACAGGCCTTCCACTTACGAGCACTCATGACCGTCTCCAACAAGCCAGCCGCTCAGAACTTCTGCTGCTGCAGCCACTCGCGGAAAGCTGGGCCGAGGTCGTTGCGCTTAAGGGCGAACTCGACGGTCGCCTTCAGGAAGCCGAGTTTGTCGCCGGTATCGTGGCGTTTTCCCTCGAACTGATAGCCGTACATCTTTTCGTATTTCAGCAGCGCCCGCAGACCGTCGGTCAGTTGCAGCTCGCCGATAGCGCCCGGCGTGATCTTCTCCAGGCACTCGAAGACGCGCGGCGTGAGGATGTAGCGGCCGATGATCGCCTGATTGGACGGCGCCTCCTCGGGCTTCGGCTTCTCCACCAGGTTTCTGATCTCGAACAGCCGGCCGTCGTAGCCCGGAACCGGGGTGGCGTCGAGCACGCCATAAGCAGAGATGGCTTTGCCCTCGACCACCTGGGTGGCGATTACCGAGCACTGTGTCTTCTCGAAGACGTCGATCATCTGCTTCAGGCAGGGCGTCTCGGAATCGACCACGTCGTCGGGCAGCACCACGGCAAAGGGTTCGTTGCCCACCAGGTCCTTGGCCATCAGCACCGCGTGCCCTAGTCCCAGAGCCTCTTTTTGCCGGGTGTAGGAGACGTGAATTTGCGCTGAGATGCGGCGCACCATGGCCAGCAGTTCCAGCTTGTTCTTTTCCTCTAATTGCTTTTCCAGTTCGTAGCTGATGTCAAAGTGGTCTTCGATCGAGGTCTTGCCGCGCCCGGTCACGATGACGATCTGATCGCAACCGGAGGCCATAGCCTCCTCCACGCCGTACTGAATGATGGGTTTGTCGACCAGCGGCAGCATCTCTTTCGGCTGCGCTTTGGTCGCGGGCAGAAATCGAGTGCCCAGCCCCGCGGCCGGAAAAACCGCCTTCCTGACTTTTCGTTCCATCGCGAACCTCCGCTGAAAAAGTTTTACGCCGAAGGGCGAAGCAATTTTACAAGCTCACCGCGCATTTCCGCACCGGTGCGTATCAGAAACTAGTGTGCCTTGAGGTACCTCTGCCGCGGGCGAAACCGATCCCCACCATCAACCGGCGGCGGTCACCGAAGCCGTGGCAATATTTTCCAGGACTTGCCGCAGGCTTTCCAGCACCTCGTCGGCCTGGTTGGACTTGATGGTGAACTTCAGGACGCCCTGCGGGGTGAATTGGGTGCCGCGGTGGCGCGCCACAAACTGCGCCAGCTTCTCCGCATCCACCTCCGCCTTGCCGTCGAAGCGGATGCTGACCAGGTCGCGTTTGCGCTCGATCTGCATCACTCGCACGCGCTGCGCCAGCAGCTTCAGGCTGGCGTAGTCGAGCAGGTTGCGCACGCTTGCCGGCGGCTCGCCGTAGCGGTCCCGCAACTCGGCGGAGACATCGGCTAGCTGGCCTTCGCTCTCCACGCCGGCGATGCGCTTGTAAATTCGCAGGCGATGGTTTTCCTGGGCGATATATTCGGCGGGAATGCGGATGTTGAGACCGAGGTTGAGTTGCGGTTCGGTCGTCTCGGCGACCTCCTCGCCGCGCATCCCGCGGATCGTCTGCTCCAGCATCTGCGTGTACATCTCAAAACCGATGGCTTCGATATGTCCGCTCTGCTCGCCGCCCAGCAGGTTGCCGGCGCCGCGCAATTCCAGATCGAGCGCGGCGATCTTGAAGCCCGCGCCGAGATCGCTGAATTCCTTGAGCGCCGCCAGCCGCTTGCGCGCCAGGTCCGTCAAGTCGCGCTCCGACGGGATCAGCAGGTAGGCATAGGCGCGGCGATTGGAGCGTCCGACGCGCCCGCGCAATTGGTACAGCTCGGACAGCCCATGCCGATCGGCCCGGTTAATGACGATCGTGTTGCACAGCGGAATATCCAGCCCGTTCTCGATGATCGTGGTGGCCACCAGGATGTCAGCCTCGTGCCGCATAAAGGCCAGCATGATTTTCTCCAGCTCGCCTTCGCTCATCTGTCCGTGGCCCACCAGGATGCGAGCCCGCGGCGCCAGCTCGCGCAACTTCGCTGAGATGTCGTAGATGGATTCCACGCGATTGTGCACGAAGTAAACCTGGCCGCCGCGCTCCAATTCCTGCTCGATGGCCGAGCGGATCAACTCGTCGTCCCAGCCGGCAACCACCGTCTGAATGGCCATGCGGTCCTTGGGCGGCGTTTCGATCAGGCTCATATCGCGCAGACCTACCAGCGACATGTGCAAGGTCCGCGGAATCGGCGTCGCCGACATGGTCAGCACGTCCACCTCTTTGCGAAGCTGCTTTAGACGCTCCTTGTGGCGCACGCCGAAGCGCTGCTCCTCGTCGACGATCACCAGCCCGAGATCGGGAAATTTGATGTCCTTCGAGAGCAGGCGATGCGTACCGATCAGGATATCCACCTTGCCGCCCTCGACTTTTTCCACGATCTCCTTCTGCTGCTTGGCGGTGCGAAAGCGGCTGATCATCTCGATGTGAATCGGATACGCCGCGAAACGCCGCTTGAAAGTTTCAAAGTGCTGGAAGACGAGCACCGTAGTGGGCGCGAGCACCGCGACCTGCTTGCTGTCGCTCACCGCCTTGAAGGCGGCGCGCATGGAGACTTCCGTCTTGCCGTAACCGACATCTCCGCACAACAGGCGATCCATCGGGGTCGCCGACTCCATGTCCCGCTTCACGTCGGCGATGGCCGCCGCCTGGTCGTCGGTTTCGTTGAATTCAAAAGCATCTTCGAATTCGTGCATCCACTGCGTGTCCGGCGCAAAGGCATGACCTTCGGCGGTCTTACGCACGGCGTAGAGCTTTAGCAACTCGTCGGCCATGTCCTGCATGGCCTTCTTGACGCGAGCTTTTGTCTTGGCCCATTGCTGCGTGCCCAGCCGGCTGAGCAGAGGCCTGCCGCCCTCGGCGGAGCGGTACTTCTGCACCAGGTCCAACCGCGTGAGCGGAACATACAGCCGCGCACCCTCGGCGTACTCCAGGATCATGAACTCGGCGTTGCTGCCGTCGGCCTGCGCAATCTCCCGCAAACCCTGGTACTGGCCGATGCCGTGCTCGACGTGCACCACGTAGTCACCTACCGCCAAGTCGCGGAAATCGGATAGGAACGCCGCCGTTCTCGACCGCTGACGCGGAGCCCGGGCCACTGCCGCCTCGGACTCGTCAAACAAATCGCTGGAGCCGAAGATCACCAGTTTCGACTCGGGCAGCGCGACGCCATGCGGCACGAAGGCGCGCACCAGAGTGGTCACCGAGAGATCCTCGCCGAAATAGCCCGCCTCGTCGGCATAGCTTGCGCCGCCCGGCCGCTGCGTCCGGCTGCCGAGGCGATAGGGCACGCCGTATTCGTTAAAGATGTCGGCCAGCCGCTCCAGCTCGCCGTTGCTGCCGGCGGACAACAGAACCCGCTCGCCCTCCGCGCTCAGCTTCTTCACTTCTTCGATCAGCGCCGGAACCGAGCCGTGAAAGCGCGTGGTAGGCTGCGAATGCAACGCTATTTCTTCAACCCCGGCGCCTGAAACCCCGAGTTGTTCGACGTCGGCTCCAGCGCGGCCGGCAACCAGCGCGCGCCACGCCTCCGGAACCAGATACAAGTCCTCCGGCCGCACCAGGTTGCCCACCCCGCTGCGTTCGTGCGCAGCCGTCACCCGCTCCCACCATGCATCCTGGTCGCGCTCAATGAGCGCAGGCTCGTCGATCAGCACGCAGGCGGTCGGCAAGTGTTCAAAGATGCTTTGGGCCGCTCCCGCCACCGGCGCGTAAAACTCCCAGCCGGGAAACACGGTAACTCCAGCACCTTCAATCGCCCTATGAATCGCAGCTTCGTCGCCGGCAATGCGCTGTCCCGACAGCCGCATATGAACCGCCGCCAGCAGCTCTTCGGAAACCGGGGTCTCGGTCAACGGCAGCAACATCACTTCTTCGACATCGCCCGCGGAGCGCTGCGTTGCGGGATCGAACTTGCGGATCGATTCGACCTCATCGCCAAACAATTCAAGACGCAACGGGCGGTCGGTTTCGGGAGGGAACACATCGAGAATCCCGCCGCGTAACGCGTACTCGCCTGTCATCTCCACGACGTCGGTACGCGTGTAGCCGATGATGTTGAGGTGTTCGACCAACTCTTCCAGGTCCACCGCCTCGAGCCGTCGCACCACCCGCCCCAGGTCGCGATAATATGCCGACTCGCGCAGCAACACCGCACTCGAGGCGAACGGCACAACCACAATCGAGGCAGCGCCGGAGGCGATCCGCCACAGCGCTTTCGCGCGCGCCTCCTGAATCTCCGGATGCGGCGACAGGTTCTCGAACGGAAGCACGTCCCGAGCAGGCAGGTAGACGACCGAGTCGGCGCCGGCCGCGCCCGTTAGCTCGCAAAAGCTCTGCAACACCGGCAGCATTTCCTCGGCAGCGCGATTGTTCGCCACCACGACAATCAAAGGCCGGGAAATGGCGCGATAAAGTTGCGCGTAAAGCAGCGGCTTGGCCGTGTCCGTCAGACCGGACAGACGAATCCTGCCCGTGCCGCCCTTCAGATGGGCCGCCGCTCGCAGGAATGCGGGGAGAGTTTCGGCATCCGCAAGAAGATCGCGGACGAATGGCAGGATCATTGCCCTTTTATTTTATCAGCCCCGCAAATCGACATCCGTGGAGCGCTCACCGAGGACCTCCCATCCGAAAATGAAGAGAAGATTGCAGCGGGCTACAAATCGATGTGCAGCCGCAGACTTGGGACCAGAACCGGTCCTCGATCCCGGTTGTAGCCGGGGTTGTTGATGTGCTGCAGGTCGAAGGAGCCAAAGATGCCGCGCCAGACGTGCGCCGTGTAGTAGTACTCGACGAACGTTTCACGTCCATAGTTGAGGCCGTTGTCGCCCAACAGAAAGCCCAGCCCGCCGAGCCGCAAATACTCCTGGTGAGCTTTCGAGATGCCATTGCTGACGAACGCCAAGCCCATCTTATCCAGAGGTCGCTTCCATTTTCTGCCGACATAGTCGGCAAATAATTCGGCCGTGCTGTTGACTTCGGTGTAGACAAACGACTCGTGCTGGCCTTCGTTCCATCCCAGGCGGCCGCCGAGGCGGAGGTCGCGGGTCAGTTCCTGCTCGGCGTTGAAGCCAAAGCCGTATTTGATCGTTCCTTGCCGGCGCGTGTTGAAGATGTTCGGCGTCTGGTCAATTCCCGCGAGGAAGCGCTGGACCGATTGTTCGTAGTCGCCCATGTTGGCGTGGTTGACATAGGAGAGCGCGCGAAAGACTGTTTTGCGCTCCTTCAGCAACGTGGGGCGAAACTCGAATTCAATATTCTCCGCCCGCGCCCGCGCCAGGTTGGCATCAAGCTGGTCGCCATTGGCGACTTTGGGCATCAGCATCTCGCCGAAACGCACTCCCCAGTTGCGCTCTTCGAAGTCGAGAATCGCGCCGTAAGTATAGCCGCGCGTGTTGGCCGCGTAATCGTAGGCCCCATTATTGTCCACCGTCCAGTTCATGAACTGAAGATGGCTGTCGCTGCCCACCGAGTTCACGTCGAAGAAATCGGCCACGCTGAACTTGCCGATGCGGAACTCAAGCCGGCGCGCCGGCAATTTCGTAAACAACGAAAGCGGGTTTCGCTCGGCGTCAACGTATTCGTGGCTCAAAGCAAAGATATGGTGATACATGACACGAGCCATGTAGGGATTCTCGCTCAACGGCGACCCCTCGCCGGGAATGCGAACGGCATCGAGATCCGTGAACCCCGCCAGTCCGAGCGCGTTGCTCAAGGCCGTGCCACCCGACTCCTCCAGGTCGAACAGCAACTCGTCGCGGCGCGTAAGCTGCAGGCCGGTGTAGAGCGTCAACACCCGCGTCAAGGCCGTCTCCCCGGTATTCTGAAAGCTGTTGGGGCCACTGTATGCTGCCGGAAATCCCGGATGAGATTGGAAGATGAAATTCATCTGTCCGGAGACCCAGAAGCAACTGGTGTCGGAATGAGGAAACATGGTGACGGGTGGATTGCTTTCGGAGTTCTGCTCGTCAGGCCCGCTGGACTGGGCGGAGGCGGTCGCGCACAGGAGGGCGAGGAGCAGGAGGGTAAGAAGTTTCATCGACCAGTGAAGATTCAAGAGGGCACCTTGCGAGAGGGCGCCGGAACAGCGCCTCTCAATAGAGTCACTTACAAATGAATATGAAAATCATGTTCGTAAATGCAAACTCAGAATACTCGACCTGTGCTGCTTTTGAAAGGCTTATTTTGCCCTTTTTGCCAGCGGAATTTGCCAATGCAATGTCCGATAATGATTAACCGTGTCCGATAATGATTGCAGCGTCCGCTAATGCTAATCGTGATCTGGCACTGCTATATTCAACTCTAAATGAATTTTTGCGCGCCGTTTGATTCTCCGGAGCGCAGTTCAGGACTACCTATGGCCCAGAATCTCGATCTGTCACGCAAGCTTCAACGACGAGCCGAACAACTCATCCCTGGCGGTGTGAATTCGCCGGTGCGCGCGTTTCGTGCGGTGGGCGGTGAACCGCCCTTCCTGGTGCGCGGCGAAGGCGCCTACGTCTACGACGCCGACGGCAACCGGTACGTCGATTATGTTGGTTCCTGGGGCCCTCTGTTGCTTGGCCACGCGGCCCCCGAAGTCGTCGAAGCGGTCATCGGCGCGGCCCGCAAAGGCACCAGCTTCGGGGCTTCGACGCCGTCGGAGATCGATCTGGCCGAGGCCGTCGTCGGCGCGTTTCCGTCCATCGGAAAGCTGCGCTTCGTCAGTTCGGGCACGGAAGCCACCATGTCGGCCATTCGTCTGGCCCGCGCCGCCACTAAGCGAAAATACATTATCAAGTTTGTCGGCTGCTATCACGGCCACAGCGACGCCCTGCTGGTGAAGGCCGGCTCAGGCGTGGCCACGCTCGGCATTCCGGGCTCGGCCGGGGTGCCGGAAGAGTTCGTCCAGTTCACCCTGGCTCTGCCCTACAACCATCCCAGGGCCGTGGAAGAAGCCTTCGACAAACTCAAGGGGCAGATCGCCTGCATCATTGTGGAGCCGGTGGTCGGCAACATGGGGTGCGTGCTGCCGCAGCCGGGCTACCTGGAATTTCTGCGGGAGATAACCCGGCGCGAAGGCGCGCTGCTGATCTTCGACGAGGTGATGACGGGCTTCCGCGTCGCCTTTGGCGGAGCCCAGGAGCTGTATAAGATCACCCCGGACCTGACGACGCTGGGCAAGATCATCGGCGGCGGACTGCCGGTGGGCGCTTACGGCGGGGCGACGGACATCATGAACCTGGTGGCCCCGCTCGGGCCGATGTACCAGGCCGGCACGCTCAGCGGCAATCCGCTGGCCATGGCCGCCGGACTGGCTATGCTCTGCACGCTGCGCGACGAGCGCGACAAGCTTTATCCGCGCCTGGAAAAGCTCACCGGCAGGCTCGTCAACCAGGTCCGCGCGGCGGCCCGCGAAGCCGGCGTCGCGATTACCGCCAACCAGGCGGGATCGATGTTTACGTTCTTCTTCGTCGATCACCCGGTCACCGATTGGGACAGCGCCGCCGGCGCGAACACCGAGCAGTTCGGACGCTTCCACCGGGCCATGCTGCAGGCGGGCGTCTGGCTGCCGCCCTCGCAATTCGAAGCGGCCTTTCTGAGCGCCGCGCACACGGAACAAGAAATCGAGCGGACGGTGGACGCGGCCCGAGAGGCGCTGGCGACGGCGTAGCGCGGAGGGTGGAGATCAGGTCGGAATGGACTGAATGGAAGCGCGGCGGTTTGTTGCAGAGTGATTCAACTACCCCACCCTTCGCCAACGGCGGGCGAAAGGGTGGGCCACCCGTCCCGTCCAAGATCCCACATCTGCCAACCGCAGCAGATGTGGGGCACCTGCGCAAAGCGTGTCTGGGCTTAGTTCAGCTTGCAAACCGGCAACTCAGGCGGGACAATTGCTGCCTGGGCCCTGCTCTCTTCATCCGAGGTGCAGCCATGCAAATGATTCACTGCCCGAACTGTGGGAAGTTGACCGGATTTAAGAGGGCTCTGGGATTCGGCACGTTTTTTATGGTCCTAATCACCTGTGGCCTGTGGCTGCTGGTTATTCCTCTATATCCGATGCGCTGCATTACTTGTGGTCTAACGCGCAGTTCTGCCGCTGTGCGGAACTTTTTGGATTGGCTAAAGGCTTTACCGCCGCGCACCAGAGCAATCACCTCTGCTGGTATTCTGCTTGGGGCTGTAGCATTAGTCGCTTTACTCAGCTTGAGTCGCTCCTCCCACACAGACAGCGCAAGTGACCGGGCATCGTCGGAAGTTAGTCCTTCCACGCAAACTGCGATCTCTCATGCAACGCCTGTTCCCCAAGCAGAACCGCCTTTCCAAAAGGCTCAAGTCTCTGCGAGTGTCGAGCAACTCATGATCGACCGGCAAACAGGAGAGGCCGCCGCCGCTGAAAGGTATCTTGGAAAAATCATTGAGGTGCGCGGAATCGTCGATACCGCAAACTCAACAGGAGACTCTCCGTCGATTTCCTTCAAGGCAACGGGTAGTTGTGTGATCGAAGGCGGAAACAGCGTCAACTGTTTTTGGATGGCGGAAAGAGAAAGAGATGCGGTTGCGAAGTTACACCCTGGGGATAGCGTCACGGTTCTTGGTAGGTTTTCGGATACCGGACGATATCACATGCCGAAAGAATTTGATTTTCCTAACTGTGCGTATCACATCGACCTAAGCAATTGCACTGTTAAGACGCCGATGCAAAGTGCATCGCTGCCGGAAAAGCCTTCGGCAGAAGTGCGCAAACAAGAACCTAGTCAGGGACCGCCGCAAACTGTATCTCCGCCGGAAACAGCCGTGCTCGATAACCGCACCCCAGATATCGAACCGGCGGGCGGTCGGCGAGCTGGCGGTCGTGTCTACCTCGTTGGTGGCGACGTGCTTGCACCCAAGGTGCTCTACGATCCCGATCCTGATTATTCGGAAGAGGCGCGCAGGGCAAAGTATCAGGGACCTGTCGACCTACGGTTGATCGTCGAATCGAGCGGCGCTCCGAGCAATATCCGCGTGGTTCGCGGCCTTACAGGCGATTTGGACCGCAATGCGGTTGAAGCGGTGCGCCGATGGAAGTTCAGGCCAGCTTTGAAAGACGGTAAGCCGGTGGCTGTGCAGATCAACGTTACCGTGAATTACAGGTTGTACTAGCAAGTTCAGGGCAGGTGCCCCACATCTGCGGGCGGGTGGCCCACCCTTTCGCCTGCTGTTGGCGAAGGGTGGGGCAGTCAATTGTCGCTGCGCTTCAAAATTGGGATCACTCCCATTCGCTCGCGCATGCGTGCCGTCCACTCTGATTCAATTTTCACAACGCCTTCCACTCCTGTTGCATAGTGCCGAAAACTGCTCCACGCCCAATCCTCCGGCTTCTCTACCAAGCCGCGCTGCACTGGATTACGGTGCATATAACGAAGCTTTTCGATGCGCTTCGCCTCGCTCCACAGGTTGAAATCGTAGTACCGCTTTTGCCAAAACGCGCCGCTCCCGCCACTCAACTTTCGCGCTGCCATCTGCTTTAACATCTGGAGCGCGGTGGCCAGCAGTGTGCGTTCCGGCTCACTGACTAGCAAATGAACATGCTCGGGCATCACCACGTAGCCGGCAATAACAAATCCGTACCAGCGCCGAACTCGTTCAAGTTCTTGTTGAAAGATGTCGCGAGCCTCAGCCCTGGCGAGAAGCGTAGTGCGGTGGTAGCAAGTGAAGGTGACGTAGTGCAGGTGCCCGGTCTTGCGAAATCGCTTCAACCCCCAAGGCATGGCCGCGGATTAGTCTTTCATGTAGCTGCTGTCGAGCATAAACATTGAACTATCCCACCCTTCGCCAACGGCGGGCGAAAGGGTGGGCCACCCGTCCGCGCGCCCGCGCTCCACGTTGGCGTCAATGCGCAATGATCTGTGGTTCCCGCTCTCCATCCCTCTGCCCTCAGTGTGTTGCTTCTCTCATTGTTCACGACCGGGGGGTTGATGTCCATGCGAATGCGACAAGCGGCTTGAGCACAAGATCAAGGCACTCCTCGCGCTTGTTTTGAGTCAGGTGTTGACAAGCCGTAGTACTATTCTCGGCGAGTCTCTTCCACGGCGAAGTAAGTTTTGTGCAGACAAGTCATTGTCAGCTCATGGCGCGAATATGACGTCGGCGACTATCAAACTCTTCCTTCCGCGCGGAGACGCGAAAAGCCTACGCACGGCCGAAATCTCTAACTGGACCGGCAAGGCTGTTGCCGCGCCCCGCACCGAACTGGACGACCTTTTGGCTCGCGAAGAACTCGACAAGGCCGGAGTCTACATCCTCATAGGAAGCGACCCTCTTACCAACCAGCCCCGCGCTTACATCGGCGAGGCGGAAGTCATTCGCGACCGATTGAAGCAGCACAAGACGAAGGACTTTTGGGTTTCGGCCATCGTCTTCGTCAGCAAGGACGAGAACCTGACCAAGGCTCACGTGAGGTACCTTGAGAGCCGCCTCCTCGCCGAAGCAAAACAGATAGGCAGGTTCACGCTCGAGCAGAACGAGGCCGGCGGATCGAGGCTTCCCGAATCGGACACCCAAGACATGGAGGTTTTTCTAGCCCGCATCCGGCAACTCCTTCCCGTCCTCGGGTCGGACATTCTTGCGCCTATCGCTCAGGCCGCCGCGAAAGCTCAGCCCGGCGGGGTGCTGTTCTGCCGCATCAAGGGAGCCGAGGCACAGGGCCAGCGCACTGCAGACGGCTTCGTTGTATTCCGCGGCTCCACCGCCGTCCTGGAACAACGTCCTGCCGCCGAGAACTATCCTTACGTGGTGGCCCAGCGCAAGCAGCTCATTGCCGATGGCACGCTCATCGAGAAAGTAGGCGATTTCTTGGTCTTCACCAAGGATGTCGGAGTTCTCCAGCCCATCCGCAGCGGCTGTCGTTATACACGGTGGGAGCGCAAACGGACTTATCGCATGGAAAACTGAGGATGGGAAATCGCTTAAACAGCTTGATGAGCAGGTCTAACCAGCGACAGTGGCCCCTACCGCGCTCCGCCGAGCGTCAGCCTCACTCCGGCCCTCGCCATCACCGGAGGTCCGAGCTGAACAATCGGTGCACGGGCGACCTGGTAGCGGCGGTTGAACATGTTTTCCGCGGCGGCATAGACCTCGATTCCGCGATGAACCCGGCGCGAAAGATAGGCGTTGGCGGTGAAGAATCCGTTCAGCGGAAACTCGTTCAGGACATCGTCGTACTGTTTGTCCACATAGCGCGCTTGCATGGCGAAGGTGGCCACTCGGAGAGACGCAGAGAAGCTGATGAGAGTTGCACGTACTCAGGCGGATGACTACGATTCGCCCGCGAGTAGCCCATTTGCGCCGGCCGCAAATCAGAGTGGGCAAAAAAGTGGCGTGTCGTCGATCCTGATACGTCTTCCGGGTGCCCACCGGCGAAGAGGTAATTTGGTTCTGCCGGTATTTGATTCTTCTCGCCGGGTCTGTTCAAATCCCAGCGTAAGCGGCGAAAACTTAAGGAGGTCGCAACCGGTGATTGATCCGTTAGATTTGGTGGTGGTGCGTGAAACGACGCAAGCGCTCATCCGCATTCCCTCGATCAACCCGACACTTGCACCCGAAGGCACGGGCGAATCGGCGATTGCCTCGTTCGCGCGCGGCTGGATGCTGGAGCACGGCATGCGAAGCTGGCTCGAAGAGCCCGCGCCGGGCAGGCCCAACGCGATCGGCGAGTGCGGCACCGGCCAGGGTCCGACGCTGGTGTTGTGCGCTCATCTGGACACCGTTTCGGCCTCTGGAATGACGATTCCGCCTTTCGATGGATATGTCGAAGGCAACCGCGTGTACGGCAGAGGGGCTTACGACATGAAGGGCAGCGCCGCCGCCGTCGTTTGCGCCGCCGCTGCCGTCGCCCGGGAGAAGGCCAATGGGAAACTGGTCGTTGCCCTGGTCTCGGACGAGGAATATGCCAGCATCGGCGCCGAGCACTTCGTCGAGCACCATCAGGCCGACGCCTGCATCCTGACCGAGTCCAGCCACGGCAAGCTCATCCTGGCGCACAAGGGATTCATCTGGGTGGAAATCATCACCTCCGGCAAAGCCGCCCACGGCAGCCGATGGGACCTTGGAGAAAGCGCAATCGGCAAGATGGGCCGCATCATTGTCGCGCTCGAAAGCTTCGACCGCGACACTTTGCGCCAGCGCCAGCACCCGCTGGTCGGACCCGCCTCGCAGCATTGCGCGCTCGTCCAGGGAGGAATCGGACTCTCGACCTACGCCGAACGCTGTTCGTTGCAAATCGAACGCCGTACCCTGCCGGGTGAAAAAACTGAGGAGGTGCTGGCCGAGTTGCACGACGTGATTGCCAAAGCAGGAGAACGCGCCGAACTTCGCGTCATCCTGGAACGTCCTCCCCTGACCTGTGGCCGTGACCAGGATATCGCCGGTTTTGTTCGCGAAGCCGCGCGCCAAGTCACCGGACAGCTGCCCGAAGAATCCGGGGTTTCTTATTGGATGGATGCCGCCCTTTTTGCCGCCGCCGGCATTCCCACAGTCAATTACGGCCCGGGCGGCGGCGGCGCTCATGAGGCCGTTGAATGGGTAGATATCGATTCGGTTGTGCAGTGTGCCGCAGTGCTGGCAAAGGCGGCGATGATGTTTTTTGCCGGCAGGCGCGATTAGAATCCCGGCCGGCGGCCACGACTCGAATTGGCGTAAAGCCGCTGCCTTCCGCTTGCGGACGGAGGCAGCGGTTTGCTGCGGCAAAGGCGGCGCGATTCGACCGAGAGGCGTCGGTCTTCTTTTTTATAGGGGGGCTTTTCTCAGTCATTTAGTCCAGATATAAGACGTTTTTTTACTATTCGAAAAAAAAGCGCTTTTTTCTTGCGGGCAGCAGCATCCTTTTCACGACCAAAGACATCCATCTCAGTACAGTTACACCGGGCGCTTGCCACAGATAAGGCAGCCTAAGAGTTTTTAGCTGCCTCTACGGGTTGTAAGGTCCTACCAACTGAAGTCACTCTCCAAAACAATTTCCAGCCAAAAAAACCCCGCGCCCGCGGTGTGTCCGGCGGAAACGCTGCCGGAGCCCGAGGCACCCGGAGTCCCGCGGTGCCACCGATAACCGATCTTACGGTCACCGTTATTTAGAAATACCAAGGGGTGGCGTCGCGGACACCTTGCAAGCGCCAGTGAGGCTCTAATGATTGCCCGCTTTGTGAGGGTGTTTGCGTTTGCTCGCCGGTTTCTTGGAGGCGGGCGATTCTTTCTGCTGATCCAGCACAAACATCGGCTCGGCGAGAAACTTCTTAAGAAAACCCGAGGGGATGCTGGCGCTCAGAATGGCGTGGTCTTTTTCCTGCTGAATCTTGAGGCTGTCGAATACAGCCTTCACATCGGGATCGTTTCCGGCGGCGTGCAGGCTGGTTTCAACCGCCTTGAACATCTCCAGAAAAGCACCTGCCTGGCTGGTGAACTGCCTCGCCTGTGCTTCGCCGGCCAGCAGAAAATCAACCTTTGCGCGCACCGCGCCCAGGTAGCGCACGGATGCGACCACCATGCTTCCGTAAGGCAGGAGCACATCAAATCCGCCGGGCAAGGGATATGGACTGGCGGCGCGCGCATCGGCGGGAGCCTGGGGAATCCTGGCAATGGCCCAAATCAAGCTGGCGAAGGGCACGTCGCGATAATACCGGGCCACCAGCGACGGTCCGCCAAACGGCAGCGCCGCGTGCCGGGAGCGATCGATGGCGGCGCGAATGATGCCGGGATCCTGAACGTTGGAAACGGCGACCGTGTCGATGTTCAGGATGGCGACGCGCACGGTCCTGTCTTCCAACGGAACATTGAAGATGTCAATGCCCTGGTAGCTGTCAACCGACTGGCTGATCTTGCGCAGATAGGCCGTCACCTTCTGACGATCGAAGCGCCCCCTCAGCACCTCAGAGTAATGATTTTCCGCAGTGTGGCCGTTGACCGGCTTGCCCAGGTGTATAGCCAGCGCGGCTTCCTCGAGATCGTGCTCGAAGTCGAAACCGGTCGCCTGGATAAAATCTTCGTATTCGGGATCGTGTCTCGCGGCCGGAGCGTTGCTGAGGGACGCCACTCGACGAATGTTGCGCAGGTTCACGTAGACGACGCCATCGCATTCCGGCAGCAATCGTGCCGCCTCAGGCGCCGCATGGCGGCGAACCAGGATAAGACCGGCGAGCGCCGCGGCCAATAACAGCAGTACGATGCTGGAAAACAGGAAGCGTTTGGTTCGCGCCATCATCGGGATCTGCGAGTACGCGCCAAAATCACGGTCAACGCTGAATCATAGCACTGCTGGGCAACCAGGCGGCGGGCGCGCACCCAATCGCAAGGACATCGGTTGCGCATCAGCTATCAATGTGGTAAGCTCTGTACTTTGTGCGGACACTACGGCTGTGGCAGTGGTACGCCCGAAAGTTTAGTGTGTGTGCTTGAGTTAGTTCCGGCATCGCTGGCGTAGCTCAGCTGGTAGAGCATCTGATTTGTAATCAGAGGGTCGGGGGTTCAAATCCCTTCGCCAGCTCCAAATTGCTTCCGGGCACGCGAGCGTTGCCTAAGGTTGTCCGCTGGGTGTCCGGCACTGAATGCCGAGGTTGCACGGCGCACAACCGTTCTTGCAATCCACACGGACCTGCCGGTGAATGAGGCTGCCAGGGCTTCGGTAGATGTCTTGGGCTCCCACACCTGTTGCGTGTGAACGCTTTCGAACGGCGAGAAGCTCGAAGCGGATCTTTGAAACTTGAGGTCTTGGTTCGGAGCCCATGGCATCGCGACGCTCCACCGTAGAATCGGGACGTGCACAGGTGGGTGAGCGGTTAAAGCCAACAGACTGTAAATCTGTCCGCCCTTGCGGCGTTCGGTGGTTCGAATCCACCCCTGTGCACCAGTATTTTGCTCGCCCGGTTTTGAGCTGACCGGCGGTAGATCCGGTGACGTGTGAGACGTGAAAAGAAGTTGTGGCTGGCATTGGCGATCTATGGAGCGTTGGGCATACTGGAGTGGCTGACGCTGGACGGAAAGATACGCTGGGCAGCCTTGGTGGTTTTGGCGTTTTTCGTTACCCGCACCTTGGTGCAGGACCGCCGGGCAGCCCTCGAAGAGCGCGATGAACAGCAGTAGTCGGCGACCAGGATCTGTTCAACCGGAGAATGGGCGGGAGTAACTTGAGGCGCTTTCGAGGCGTCAGGCGCGCAGCGCCGAGAGCGTCGAGCCGAAATCCTGAGCGCAGCGAAGGATCTGCTCAACCGGAGAACGGGCGGGAGTAACTCAGTGGTAGAGTCTCAGCCTTCCAAGCTGTTGGTCGCGGGTTCGATTCCCGTCTCCCGCTCCAGGAATTTAGGTTGCGCGCAGTTTGCAGGCAGTTTGCAGATGGATAGAGTTTAGCGGGCTGATGTAGCTCAGTTGGTAGAGCACTCCCTTGGTAAGGGAGAGGTCATCGGTTCAATCCCGATCATCAGCTCCAGATTTAATTCTCCGTTTACGCTCAGCGTCAGAAAGGCAAGGAAAGATCGTGGCCACTATCAAAAGGCACGATGGAGAAATTGTGGCTTGGGGTGGTGATGTTGACGGACCATACCCTGTCTACAGTCCAATGGGAACTCCGCTGACACTTGAGCGCTACGCCGTGAAGATTGGAGTCGGCGAGGCTGAACTGCGGGAGTTCCATGTGTACATTACTACACTGGGGTCGATGGAACTGCAGAGGCGAGCGCCACAAGACAAAGATGCGGCGAGGAAGTGTGTTGTTCGTTACGTTGAGGATCGCTGCACGAACAGCTGGATTCCCGAGAACAACGAACATTTTGTTGTACAGGCTGAAGAACTGATACAGCTTTACGCAGCAACTACCAAGGCGACGGTGAGATAGCAATCATGGCGAAAGAGAAATTTGACCGCAGCAAGCCGCACGTGAACGTTGGGACGATCGGGCACATCGATCATGGCAAGACGACGTTGACGGCGGCGATCACGAAGGTGTTGCAGAAGCACAATCCGAAGATCAAGTTCCGCTCGTTCGACTCGATCGACAATGCGCCGGAAGAGCGCGAGCGCGGGATCACGATTGCCACGGCGCACGTGGAGTATGAGACGGCGAACCGTCACTATGCGCACGTGGATTGTCCGGGGCACGCCGACTACATCAAGAACATGATCACCGGGGCGGCGCAGATGGACGGGGCGATTCTGGTGGTGGCGGCGACCGACGGGCCGATGCCGCAGACCAAGGAGCACGTGCTGCTGGCGCGGCAGGTGGGAGTGCCGTACGTGCTGGTGTTTCTGAACAAGTGCGATGCGGTGGACGATGCCGAGCTGCTGGACCTGGTGGAGTTGGAAGTGCGGGAGTTGCTGACGGGGTACGGGTTTCCGGGGAACGATCTGCCGGTGGTGCGGGGATCGGCGCTGGGAGCGCTGAACGGGGAAGCGGCGTGGGAGCAGAAGATCGACGAGCTGATGGAGGCGGTGGACAAGTACGTGCCGCTGCCGGAGCGCTCGGTGGACAAGCCGTTCCTGATGCCGATCGAGGATATCTTCTCGATTCAGGGACGGGGGACGGTGGTGACGGGCCGGATCGAGCGCGGCAAGGTGAAGGTGGGCGAGGAAGCGGAGATTGTGGGCTTCCGGGAGACGCGCAAGACGGTGGTGACGGGCGTGGAGATGTTCAAGAAGCAGCTGGACGAGGGCATGGCGGGCGACAATGCCGGGATGCTGCTGCGGGGGATTGCGAAAGAGGACGTGGAGCGCGGGATGGTGCTGGCGAAGCCGGGCTCGATCACGCCGCACACCAAGTTCAAGGGCGAAGTGTACGTGCTGTCGAAGGAAGAAGGCGGGCGGCACACGCCGTTCTTCAATGGGTACCGGCCGCAGTTCTACTTCCGGACGACGGACGTGACGGGAGTGGCGGACTTGCCGGCGGGGACGGAGATGGTGATGCCGGGGGACAACGTGACGATGGAGATCGAGCTGATCACGCCGGTGGCGATGGAGAAGGGGTTGCGCTTCGCCATCCGCGAAGGCGGCCGCACGGTCGGCGCCGGCACCATCACCGAAATTAGCGCGTAGTAAACTTTAATAAGTGCAAAGCGATTCGGTTCGCTTTGCCGGAATTCTCGGCGGACGCGCAAACGCCCGCTGATATCCGGGCTTGGACCCGGACAAGGCCAAGCGGCCCTGCCGCAAGGCAATGAGCAGAGGAGTTCAACATGCCCCGCGAAATCGTGACCTTGCAGTGTATCGACTGCAAAGACAAGAACTATTCGACCACCAAGAACAAGAAAACGACGACCGAGCGGCTGGAGTTCAGCAAGTTCTGTCGTAAGTGCCGGAAGCACACGACTCACCGCGAAATTAAGTAGCGGGTTGTATTGGGCGGCATTCCGCGGGGAGCGAGAGCTGGGCGATTGACTGTTGCGGCGGCGGAGCGCCGGCGTCCCCGGGAAGGGTAACGAATTAAGACTTCTTGGCGTCGAGAGGTCTGATAGAAACAGGGGCGTAAGCTCAACGGTTAAACTGCCGGTCTCCAAAACCGGACTTGGGGGTTCGAATCCCTCCGCCCCTGCCAGCCGCTCGAGAGTTGGCGGCGAAGGCAGAAGTCAGCAGTAGACGTTCCCGCAGGGAACGCGCGCGATAGGATTTAAGCATGGCGAAGGCAATAGTAGCGAGCATCGGCGACAATCGGCTTACGGCACGGATCAAGCAGTGGCCGCAGCGGACGAAGAATTTTTATAACGACGTGCGCACCGAGATGAAGAAGGTGACCACGCCGACAGTGAAAGAGGTTCAGGCCACGACGAGCGTTGTCATCGTTACGGTTTTCTTGTTCGGGGTCTATTTCTGGGTCGTGGATGGTGCGATCAACCGTCTGCTGGAGCCGGTTTTCCGTTTCTTCGGCCAGCACTAGGCGGCGGCGAAAGATTGAAGTAGCCAGGCGCTGCATGGTCGGCACCGGCCGGATGTCGCTCAAACGCAGAGTTGAGGAAATAGCGTTTGGGGCGAGATAAATCTATGGACGAGATAACAAAGAACGAGAGGAGCACCGCAGAGGGACCGCCAGGCGGAGGATCGCCCGAGACTCCCGCTGCTCTTCCGCCTGAAGCTCCCCAGAACCCGAATCTGAAGTGGTACATCATCCACACGTATTCGGGGTTTGAGCGCAAAGTGAAGGAGTCGCTGGAATCTCGCATTCGCGCTTTCAATCTGGAGGGCAAGATTGGCAAGGTGCTGATTCCCACCGAGTCGGTGACCGAGGTGCGCAGCGGCAAGAAGTACACCAGCGAGCGCATGTTCTTTCCCGGATATGTTCTGGTCGAGATGGATCTGACAGGCTTTCGCAGCGGTGGCGATGGCGATCACGTCTGGCACGTGGTGAAATCCACCCCGCGGGTGACCGGTTTTGTCGGCACCGCCAACGATCCCACGCCGCTCAGCGAAGACGAGGTCAAGCAGATTGTCTACCGCGTGGCCGACTGCAAGGAAAAACCGAAGCTCAAGGTCAAGTTTGAGAAGAACGAATCGGTGCGCATCACCGAGGGTCCGTTTGCGACCTTCCAAGGGGTAGTGGACGAGGTCAACGAGGATCGCGAAACGCTGAAAGTGATGGTGACCATCTTCGGCCGCGCTACTCCGGTCGAATTGGAGTTCGGGCAGGTGGAGAAGATTGTAAGTTAAGCGAAGTTGAAAACGGTTCTTTGCGGCCGCCTGGAATTTCGCGGGCTGAAAGGCCGTGGCGCTTCATCCTGAGCCGAAAAGCCTAGACTCAGGGCTGCCGAAGGCATCGGCGAGCAAACTCGCCGGAGACGGTCAAGGCGGCGGGACCGGAAAAAGAAAGGTTGTTATGGCAAAGAGGGTTACAGGACGGTCAAATTGCAGATCGCGGCCGGCAAGGCCACGCCGGCGCCGCCGGTTGGCCCCGCGCTCGGGCCAGGCGCAGATCAACATCATGGAGTTCTGCAAGCAGTTCAACGCCAGCACCAGCAGCAAGGAACTGGAAGGCCTGATCGTTCCGGTGGTGGTTACGGTTTATAGCGATCGCACTTTTACTTTCATCACCAAGACCCCGCCCGCTTCGATCCTGCTGAAGCGGGCCGCCGGCATCGCCAAGGGTTCGGGCACTCCCAACAAGGACAAGGTTGGCAAGGTTACGGAAAAGCAGGTGCTAGATATCGCCAAGCAGAAGATGCCGGACCTGAATGCGGCTTCGCTGGACGCCGCGATTAAGAGCGTCAAGGGCACGGCCCGGTCGATGGGGCTGGACGTCGTCGCCGGTTAGCCGGCGGCAGGCGGAAGAAAGACTTCTTGCGGCGCCAGGTCCGCAAGTCGACAACACCACGGCTCACGCCACACCCCGAGCGACTTGTCTGGGACCAGACGTCAGGGCGTGCGCGGTGGGAGACCAGGAGTGAAAAAGTGGGACAGTAAAGGCTCAGGAAAGAATATTGAGAAGGCGCGCGCCGCTGTGGAAGAGCGTCCCTACTCGCTCGACGACGCGGTTTCACTGCTGCAGAAGGTGAAATTCGCCAAGTTCGATGAGACGGTGGATCTGACGCTGCGGCTGGGCGTCGATCCGAAACACGCCGATCAGATGGTGCGCGGCACGGTGGTGCTGCCGCACGGACTCGGCAAGTCAAAGAAGGTGCTGGTCATCGCCAGCGGCGAAAAAGCTGCGCGAAGCCGAAGCCGCCGGCGCCGACATCGTCGGCGGCGAAGACATGGTGGAGAAGATTCAGAAAGAAAACTGGACCGATTTCGACGCCGTGATCGCCACCCCGGACATGATGCAGTCCGTCGGCCGCCTGGGAAAGTGCTTGGTCCGCGCGGCCTGATGCCGAATCCCAAGACCGGAACTGTTACCTTCGACATGGCCAAGGCCGTGCAGGAAGTGAAGGCCGGCAAGGTCGAGTTCCGCACCGACAAAACCGCGCTGGTGCACGTGCCGGTGGCAAGATTTCGTTTGAGCCCGACAAGCTGGTCGAGAACGCGAGCACGGTGGTCACGGCGTGGTCAAAGCCAAGCCGGCGGCCGCCAAAGGCAAGTACATCAAGGGCTGCACCCTGAGTTCGACCATGGGGCCGGGCGTGTCCATCGATACCGCGCCCGGTTGAAGCCGCGGCGAAGGTGTAGCTTTCTCCGCTACAGCGAGGCGCAAGAGCCCCGGCGCGGCGGAAGGAATCGACAGAAGATTGACAACAACCCGGCAGATGCAAGAGGCGTTTGCGCGGGATCCGAAGGAATCAGCAATGGCTGTCACGAAAGCAAAAAAGATCGAACAGGTAGAACAACTCGCCGGAGAATTGAAAGGCGTCAAGCATGGCTTTGTGGCCGAATTCGGCAAGCTGACGGTTGCCAATGACGACGAACTGCGGCGGGCAATTCGCGGTACGGGGGCAAAGTACCGCGTCATCAAGAACACGCTGGCGGCGCGCGCGGCGCAGGGCACGGCTTTTGAAACCGTAGTCAAGGAGTTGGTGGGCCGCACGTCTATCGCCTACACGACCAGCGGACCCGATCGCCCTTGCGAAAGCACTTACCAAGTATGCCAAAGACAATCCGGAGCTGAAGTTCAAGGCCGGAGTGGTCGAAGGCAAAGCAATCGAGGCAAAGGACATTCAGGCGCTCGCCAGCATGCCCTCGAAGGAAGAGCTTTACTCGAAGCTGCTCTTCCTGATGAGCGCTCCGGCGACAAGGTTGGCGACGGTGATCAACACGGTGGGGCGCAACCTTGCCGTGGTACTCAACCAGGGCGTGCAAGAGAAAAAGTTTCAGGACGGCGAGCCGGCTGCTTAGTTCGTTCGTATTTGCCGCCAGGTGGTTCGGGTGAAAGCCGTTCATGGCTGCCCGGGTGGAAAGTTTGGGACAACCGTCTGCCCGCATCCCGTCAGGGCTGCTGGCAGGAGGTCTAAAGGGTTTGGGGCGGTGGACGCCGTCCCCATAGTTTTTGTTATCCGTTCGGCCCCGCCGGATAGGAAGTTGCTATTGGGTGGGTGCTCCGTTGGGCGGTTGAGTTCGCCGCGTGTCTGGCGTGGCGGTGGGATGTCAACCCTGGATGGTGATAACCGTCCGGGTGGTTGGAGCGGGCTCAAGTCACGCAGTGATTGCGTTGCGGCCGTCCGTGGGTCTCAGCTCTTTCGCAGGCGGAGATAACGAAACCAAAACGACGAATGATTAAATAGAGATTGGAGAATTGCAATGGCGGATTTGCAGCAGTTGGAAGATCAGATTGTCGGGTTGTCGCTGCTGGAAGCAGCGGAGTTGGTGAAAAAGCTGGAAGGGCGCCTCGGGGTATCAGCCGCGGCGGCGGCTCCGGTCGTAATGGCTGGCGCCGGCGGCGGCGCGGCAGCGGCGGCTCCGGTTGAGGAAAAGACCGAATTCACCGTCGTTCTCACCGTTACCGGACCGAATAAGATCAATGTTATCAAAGCGGTACGGGAAGTTACCAGCTTAGGCCTGAAAGAGGCCAAGGACTTGGTTGACGGCGCACCCAAGCCGGTGAAGGAAGGCGTCTCGAAGGAAGAAGCCGAGACCATCAAGAAGAAGTTCACCGACGTGGGAGCGACGGTCGAAGTTAAGTAGCCAGGCAGTTCGTCAGAGCTACCCGTGCCCCAAAAGAGATAACCCATGGGGGCGGATTTGAGTTAAACTGGGAAGATAACTTTGGAGTCTGGATTGCCTTATCGGGTGTATCGCTCCCGAAGGGCATCCGGAAGCCATTGTTTTCTCGGGCTTTGAGGAGCATCCACGAGCAACGAACGGGTAAGATCTGATTAGGGCTTGAGTTCAGGGAACCTGGAATCCTGGGTCTCGCTGTGAAGAATTTTGAAGCCGCAAAATAAAAGCGGTCGTCTAATTGCTGATGACGTAGCGTTCCCGGACTGAGCAACTGAGTACGACGGCCTCTGCGGAGCCTGATGCGGGGCGGGAGCTGGGCTGATCGCAAATGATTTGAAAAGTGGTTGGATTTGGCACTGGCGGCCGCTTCTGCGGTGGATGGGGCTGGCCAGCAGACAGGTCTTCAATTAACTGGCGCGGGGAATAGAATATCTCGTTTCCGGTGCAGGTGAAAGAGTACCGGAACGCCCGATTATTCGGGCTGCAAGATCACATGACGCCTCAGGCGGCGCCCAGGGGGTATTTCGCCCATGGGCGCTTATGGTTGTTTGCAAAGAACACCGAAACGCTCTTCCCGCTTAGTGTGCCTGAGGGATTGCCACCTGCGAGGTGAACTTTGGTTGCGGTTCGCCGGGCAGGTTCAAGTCTTATCCGGGGTAGATGGCAATGCTCCCGGAGGGATCTCGAATAGACGGCTTCCACCGGCTGTCGCGGGAGATTCCAATTGCAAATGGATTGCGCGGCTGTCGTTGCGCGAGCGATTCGCGCGGTGGTTCTCGCGTGCGTTTCCGCGGGGAAATTCCCATGGAGTATTAAATGGCTGATAAAATAACTTCCCTCCGCAAGCGGCTCGATTTTTCGAAAATTCCAACCACTATCCAGATTCCAAACCTGATCGAGGTGCAGAAGCGCTCCTACGACCGGTTCCTGCAGATGGACTGGCTGCCAAGCGAGCGTGATGACGCGGGATTGCAAGCGGTTTTTCAGTCCGTGTTTCCGATCACGGATTTTCGCAACGTCTCGCAGTTGGAGTTTGTTGACTACGCCATCGGCAACTGGGAGTGCAAATGCGGTCACCTCAAAGGTCTGCACCATCTGCGCACGACCTGCCGCAATTGCGGCGCTACCGTGGTCACCGATCCGTTCCATCCGGGCGAAGTGCTGTGCACCAAGTGCGGCACCTACAACGCCAATACCCCCGATTTCTGCAACAAGTGCGGCGATCCGGTCGGCTTGCAATTGAAGTATGACGTGGCCGAGTGCGAAGAGCGCGGCATGACCTACAGCGCGCCGTTGAAGGTCACGATGCGGCTGACCATCTTCGACAAAGACCCCGAGACCGGCAACAAGACCATTCGCGACATCAAGGAGCAGGAAGTCTTCTTCGGTGACATCCCGCTGATGACCCAGAACGGCACCTTCATCATCAACGGCACCGAGCGCGTCATCGTCAGCCAGCTGCACCGTTCACCCGGCGTGTTCTTCGAAACCGCCAATAACCGCACTTATTTCCTGGGAAAGATCATTCCCTACCGCGGTTCGTGGGTGGAATTCGAATACGATCAAAAGAATGTCCTCTATGTCCGCATCGACCGCAAGCGCAAGTTCCTGGGAACGATTTTCCTGCGGGCGCTGGGGCTGCGCACCGACGAAGAGATTCTCCGCACCTTCTACACGGTTGACCGTCTCGCCCTGAAGGAAAAGAAGATTTATTGGACGCTGGAACCGGGCGTCACCCGTCCGACCAACCTGCTCGGCATGAAGCTCACCCACCGCATTGTCGGCAAAGGCGGCGAGGAAATAGCGCACGCCGGCCGCAAGGTTTCGCCTTCGATCCTGAAGGAGATTCACAAAGCCAAGGTAACCGAGATCGAAGTCGATCTGGGCGACCTGGAAGGCGCGTACACGGCGGCCGATATCATCGACACCAATACCGGCGAGGTCATGCTGGAGGCCAACTCGGAGATTACGGCCGACAAGATTTCCAAGTTCATGGATGCCGGCATCGCCCAGATCGACGTTTTCTTCCCCGAACGCGACGACGTGGGCACCATCATCAGCGCGACCTTGCGTCGCGACTCGGTCAAGACTCCGCAGGAAGCGCTGATCGAAATCTACCGCAAGCTGCGCCCCGGCGATCCGCCGACGCTGGACACGGCGACTGCCCTGTTTCACGGAATGTTTTTCGATTCGCGGAAGTACGACTTCTCGGCTGTCGGCCGCATGAAGTTCAACATCAAGTTGTTCGACAACGCCGACGCCACCGACCGCAAACTGCGCACCCTGGAGCCGGAGGATTTCTACGCTACCATCCGCTACCTGCTCAAGCTGCGCAAGAACATCGGCTCGGTGGACGATATCGACCACCTCGGCAACCGCCGGGTCCGCGCCGTGGGCGAGTTGATGGAGAACCAGTTCCGCATCGGATTGGTGCGCATGGAACGCGCCATCAAGGAAAAGATGAGCGTCTACCAGGAGATGTCGACGGCCATGCCGCATGACCTGGTAAACGCCAAACCGGTGATGGCGGCCATCCGCGAGTTCTTCGGGTCATCGCAGTTGTCGCAGTTCATGGACCAGACGAACCCGCTCTCGGAGATCACCCACAAGCGGCGTCTTTCGGCGCTCGGACCGGGTGGTCTGTCGCGCGAGCGCGCCGGGTTTGAAGTGCGCGACGTGCACCCCACGCACTACGGACGCATCTGCCCGATTGAAACCCCGGAAGGTCCGAATATCGGTTTGATCTCGTCGCTGAGCTGCTATGCACGCATCAATGATTACGGTTTTATCGAGTCGCCGTACCGTCGCGTCAAGACCGGCCGCGCCCTTGATTTCATTACCGTGGTCAACGCCGGCGACAGCGACTTCAAGGTTGGCGACCACATCGAGAAACCGGAGGCGCTGAAGGTCAACAATGACCTGAAAGCGCGCCATAAACGGCCCATCGACTACGAGCCGTTCTCGTTCTATCTGTCTGCCTGGGAAGAAGACAAGTGGGTCATTGCCCAGGCGAACGCCGAAATCGACGAGAACGGGATGATCGTCACCGAACTGGTCAACGCCCGCAAGGCCGGCAACTTCGTTCTGGTGAACCGCGAAGAGGTTGACTATATCGACGTGAGCCCGAAGCAGTTGGTGTCGGTGGCCGCCTCGCTGGTTCCGTTCCTGGAGCACGACGACGCCAACCGCGCGCTGATGGGCGCGAACATGCAGCGCCAGTCGGTTCCGCTACTGCGCGCGCAGGCGCCGATTGTCGGCACCGGCATGGAAGGCGTCACCGCCCGCGACTCGGGAGCGGTGGTACTGGCCAGACGCAACGGCATCATCGATTCGGTCGATTCGCAACGTATTATCGTGCGCGTGGAGGGCGAACATCACCCGACACAGCTTTCGCGCGAGGTCGGCAGCGACATCTACCAGCTCACCAAGTTCAAGCGTTCGAACCAGAACACCTGCATCAACCAGAAGCCGATCGTCAAGAAGGGCCAGCGGGTGCTCAAGGGCGAGGTCATTGCCGACGGTCCCTGCACCGATCGCGGAGAACTGGCGCTCGGACGCAACGTGCTGGTGGCCTTCATGCCCTGGCGCGGATACAACTTCGAAGACGCGATCCTGGTCTCGGAGAAGATGGTGAAGGAGGATTACTACACCTCGGTTCACATCGAGGAGTTCGAGATCGAGGCGCGCGACACCAAGTTGGGACCGGAAGAGGTCACGCGCGACATTCCCAACGTCAGTGAAAGCGCATTGCGCGACCTGGACGAGAGCGGCATTATCCGCATCGGCGCATCGGTGAAGGCGGGCGACATTCTGGTCGGCAAAGTCACTCCCAAGGGCGAGACTCAGCTCACCCCGGAAGAAAAGCTGTTGCGCGCCATCTTCGGCGAAAAGGCCGGGGACGTGCGCGACGCTTCCCTTACCTGTCCTCCCGGTATCGAGGGCACGGTGGTGGACGTGAAAATCTTCTCCCGCAAGGGCCAGGAGAAGGACGAACGCGCCAAGCAGATCGAGGCGGAGCAGATTGAGCGGCTGGAGAAGAACCTCGCCGACGAGATTCGAATTCTGACCGACGAGCGCCTGAAGAGATTGGAGAACCTGTTGGGTGGCAAGGAAGTGCAGGCCGACCTGCACGACGAGCGCACCAACAAGCGTCTGTTGACCAAGGGCGCCATGCTCGACCGCGAAACCATCGAGCGCATTTCAACCCGCAATCTCAAGCGGATCAGATTCAACGACAAAGATCCGCGGGTGAACGAACAGATTGACGAAATCGAGGAGATGACTTCGCGGCAGATTGACGTGCTGCGCAAGATCGTCCGCGAAAAAGTCGAAAAGCTGCAGAAAGGCGACGAACTTCCGCCGGGGGTTATCAAGCTGGTGAAGGTTTACATCGCCATGAAGCGCAAGCTCTCGGTGGGCGACAAGATGGCCGGCCGCCACGGCAACAAGGGCGTTATCGCGCGCATTCTGCCGGAAGAGGACATGCCGTACATGGAAGACGGCACGCCGATGGAAATCGTGCTCAATCCGCTCGGCGTCCCCAGCCGCATGAATGTGGGCCAGATTCTGGAGACTCACCTGGGCTGGGCGGGCAGAGAGATCGGGCACAAGATCGCCGAGCTGATGTCGAACGGCACCCGGGCCGAAGCGGTTCGCGAGGGCATAGCCGAGTTGTTCAAGGACATGCCGTTCGCTCCCGATCTCGTCGGGCTCGATGACGAATCCCTGTTGAAGGTCGCCGAAGGCATGCAGGCCAAGGCGTTCTTCGCTTCGCCGGTGTTCGACGGTTCCAAGGAGCGCGAGATCAAGGCGCTGCTGGAACGTTCGGGCTTGCCAACTTCCGGGAAGGCAACGCTTTACGACGGCATGACCGGCGACCGCTTCGAGCAGCCGATCACGGTTGGCTACATCTACATGCTGAAGCTCTCGCACCTGGTGGACGACAAGATCCACGCCCGGTCGATTGGACCGTACTCGCTCATCACTCAGCAACCGCTGGGCGGAAAGGCGCAGTTCGGCGGGCAGCGCTTCGGCGAAATGGAAGTGTGGGCGCTGGAGGCTTACGGAGCGGCTTACATTTTGCAGGAGCTGCTCACGGCGAAATCCGACGACGTCTATGGCCGGACCAAGATCTACGAGGCCATCGTCAAGGGCGAGGCCGCCATCGAGCCCGGCGTGCCGGAATCGTTCAACGTGCTGATTCGCGAGTTGCAGTCGCTCTGCCTTGACGTCGAGCTGATCAAGGTGCGGGAACGCACGCCGCAGCCGCAGCCGACGGTGCCGGTTGCCGCCGACTAGCCGTCGGGGGACAGTCGGCAGGAAATTGCGAATCCGCCAGGAGGCTCCCGCACCCTGGCGGATCGAGATCAGGTCAGCGCCGGCGATTGACACCAGCAGCCGCGACTGACGGATTCCGGGAGCCGCGAACGGCCGCGAGAGGCCGCGACACCTGGACGCAGCAGCGTTCAGGAAGGAGGCACTTTGTACCGCTCAAGCCCATTTGACCGTGAAACAAACATTGCTGATTTCGACGCTATCCGGATCTGCCTTGCCTCGCCCGAAAAGATTCGGAGCTGGTCGCACGGCGAAGTAACCAAGCCGGAGACGATCAACTATCGCACCTTCAAGCCGGAGCGGGATGGGCTGTTCTGCGCCCGCATTTTCGGCCCGGTAACCGATTGGGAGTGTTTGTGCGGCAAGTACAAGCGCATGAAGCACCGGGGCGTGATCTGCGATAAATGCGGAGTCGAGGTCACGCTTTCCAAGGTTCGCCGCGAGCGCCTCGGCCACATCGAGCTGGCCTCACCGTGCTCGCACGTCTGGTTCTTCAAGGGGCTGCCGAGCCGCATCGGCCACATTCTGGACATTTCTCTGCGTGACCTGGAATCGGTGCTGTATTTCGAGGCTTACGTGGTGGTCGAGGCCGGCGAAGCCCCGGTCAAAGAGCGCGAGATTATCAAGGAAGAGCAGAAGTTCCGCGAGCTCGACCAGCAGTATCGCCCTTCCGGCTTCAAGGCCCTGATGGGCGCCGAGGCAATCAAGGAACTGCTGAAACGCATCAACACCGATTCGCTTTCGGGCGAGCTGCGGCAGAAGATGCGCGAGGAGACCTCGCTGCAGAAGCGTTTGAAATATGCCAAGCGGCTCAAAGTGGTCGAAGCCTTCCGCAAGTCCGGCAACAAACCGCAATGGATGATCCTGGATGCGATTCCGGTGATACCGCCGGAGTTGCGCCCGCTGGTTCCGCTCGATGGCGGCCGCTTCGCGACTTCGGATCTTAACGATCTGTACCGCCGCGTGATCAACCGCAATAACCGCCTCAAGAAGCTGATGGATCTGCACGCGCCGGAGGTCATCGTCCGCAATGAGAAGCGCATGCTTCAGGAAGCGGTTGACGCGCTGTTCGATAACGGACGCCGCGGCCGGGTGCTGCGCGGCGCCAACAACCGTCCGTTGAAATCGCTGAGCGATACCCTGAAGGGCAAGCAGGGGCGCTTCCGCCAGAACCTGCTGGGCAAGCGCGTGGATTACTCGGGCCGCTCCGTCATCGTGGTCGGCCCCGAACTCAAGCTGCATCAGTGCGGTCTGCCGAAAAAGATGGCGCTGGAGTTGTTCAAGCCGTTCATCTACCACCGGCTGGAACAGACCGGGCATTGCACCACCATCAAGCAGGCCAAGGAAATGGTCGAGCAGCAGGACTCGATCGTCTGGGACATCCTGGAAGAGGTCATCAAGGACCATCCGGTGATGTTGAACCGCGCTCCGACCTTGCACCGCCTGGGCATCCAGGCATTTGAGCCGGTGCTGGTGGAGGGCAAGGCCATCAAGATTCATCCGCTGGTGTGTACGGCATTCAATGCCGACTTCGACGGCGACCAGATGGCGGTTCACATTCCGCTATCGCCGGAAGCCCAGGTTGAAGCCAGCGTGCTGATGCTCGCGTCGCACAACATTCTTTCGCCGGCGTCAGGCCAGCCGATCACGGTTCCCACGCAGGACATGGTGCTTGGCATTTACTACCTGACCAAGGCGAAGATCAACGCCAAGGGCGAAGGCCGCGCCTTCTCGAACCTGGACGAAGTGCTGCTGGCCCGCGAGGCGGGCGAGGTGGAGACGCTCACCCCGATTCGCCTGCGCTACACGGGTGAAGTCATCGACCTGACGACGGCGTACGACGATCAGGAGATCCTGCACACCGAACCGGTCACACTCAACCGGCAGTTCATCAACACCACGGTGGGCCGCGCCATTCTCAACGACCGGCTGCAGCAGGCCGCCACCGGCATGCCGTTTATCAACGGCCTGATGAAGAAGAAGGGCGTCGCGCAACTGGTGAATTTCTGCTATCTGCGCTTTGGGCTGGAGACCACTGTCCGCATGCTGGACGAGATCAAGGAACTCGGGTTCCTGGCCGCCACCCGTTCCGGCCTGTCGATCGGCATCGACGACATGGTCATCCCGGCCAGCAAGGCCGCGGTCGTAGCCGACGCGCAGAACCAGGTCATCGGCGTGCAGCAGCAGTACCTCGATGGCGCCATTACCAACGGCGAGCGCTACAACAAGGTGATCGAAATCTGGTCGGGGGTTACCGAAAAGGTCGCCGACGAGATGTTCAGCGCCATGCAGAAGCGCGACAAGGACGGCGAAATCAACGCTATCTACGTCGCGGCTGATTCCGGCGCCCGCGGATCGAAGCAGCAGATCCGCCAGCTCTCTGGAATGCGCGGCCTGATGGCCAAGCCCTCGGGCGAAATCATCGAGACGCCGATCACGGCCAACTTCCGTGAAGGGCTGACCGTGTTGCAGTACTTCATTTCGACGCACGGCGCCCGCAAGGGACTGGCCGATACGGCGCTGAAGACCGCCGACTCGGGCTATCTGACGCGCCGGCTGGTGGACGTGGCCCAGGACGTCATCGTCAGCGAATACGATTGCACAACCGTGGATGGCATCTATGTCGGATCGATCGTCGAATCCGGCGACATCATCGAACCGTTGCGCGACCGCATCGTGGGCCGTGTCTCGCTCGAAAGAATCAAGGACTACGAAGGCAACGTCATCGTCGACATCAACCAGGAGATCACGGAAGACCTGGCCAGCGCGATTCAGGCGGCCGGCATCGAGCGCGTCAAGATTCGCTCGGTGCTGACCTGCGAATCGAAGCGCGGCGTGTGCGTGATGTGCTACGGGCGCAACTTGGCATCGGGACGGCTGGTCGAGCTGGGCGAAGCCACCGGCGTCATCGCGGCGCAATCCATCGGCGAACCGGGCACGCAGCTGACGATGCGTACCTTCCACATCGGCGGTACGGCTTCCAGAGTCAGCGAGCAGTCGCGCCTGGACGCCAAGAACAACGGCACCGTCCGCTTTATCAGCCTGCAGACGGTCAAGTCCAAGACCGGCGATCTGGTGGTGATGAACCGCAACGGCTCGATTGCCGTCGTCGATGACAAAGGCCGCGAAAAGGAACGTTACGCGGTTGTCTACGGCGCCCACCTCAAGGTGCAGGAAGGCAGCCAGGTGAAGCTGGGCCAGGTGATGGCCGAGTGGGATCCTTATACCTTCTCGATCATGACCGAAATCGGCGGAGCGGTTTCCTTCAAGGACCTGCAGGAAGGCCTGACACTCCACGAGGAGGTGGACGAAGTGACCGGTCTCTCCCGCCTGGTGGTGATGGATTCGCCGGACGAAAAGCGACAGCCCGCGATTGTGGTGAAGGGCGGCAGGAACAACAAGCGCTATCTCATGCCGTCCCGTTCCCACCTTATGGTGCAGGATGGCGATGAGGTCTTCCCCGGCGATGTCCTGGCGAAGATCCCGCGCGAAACCACCAAGACCAAGGACATCACGGGCGGTCTGCCGCGCGTGGTCGAATTGTTCGAAGCCCGCAAGCCGCGCGAAACCGCCGTCATCAGCGAAATCGACGGCACGGTCAAGTTCGGCGAGGTCAGCAAGGGCCAGCGCAAGGTCTACGTCGTGACCGACGACGGCAGCGAGCGCGAATACTCGGTGCCGCGCGGCGTTCATATCAATGTGCAGGAAGGCGAGCGCATCCGGGCCGGCGAGCAATTAATGGACGGGCCGCTTAACCCCCACGATATTCTTGCCGTGCTGGGCGAGAAAGAGTTGCAGGCTTACCTGGTGAACGAAATCCAGGAGGTCTACCGCTTGCAGGGCGTGACCATCAGCGACAAGCACATCGAGGTTATCGTCCGCCAGATGATGCGCTGGGTGAAGGTCGAGGAGGTCGGCGACACGCCGTTCCTGCTCGAACAGCAGGTTGACAAATTCAAGTTCCGGGAAGAGAACGAAAAGGCCATCGCGCAGGGCGGACGCCCGGCAATCGGCCGTCCGTTGCTGCTCGGAATCACGAAGGCGTCGCTCTCGACCGAATCCTTCATCTCCGCCGCGTCGTTCCAGGAGACCACGCGCGTACTTACCGAAGCCGCGATCCAGGGATCGGTTGACAACCTGCGCGGGTTAAAGGAGAACGTGATTGTGGGACGGTTGATTCCGGCCGGCACGGGCATGGAATACTACCGCAACGTTTCGCTGGCTCCGGAGCTGGAAGCCGCCGCACAGAAGGTGCAGGAGGACATCCAGAAGGAATACGAGGAGCAGGAACGCGCCCTCGAATTACTGCGGCAGGAAGGCGAGAACGAGACCGAAGAGCTGGCTGCGGAGTAGCCGCAACTGCAATCGGCGAGATCCACCGGGGGACTTCGGTCCCCCCTTTTTGTGAGGCTCTGCATTGCCCGGGCCGGGAATGGACCGCAGCCAGAACAGGCTAATCCAATCCGATTTCTACTCTGTTCTCCGGGCACGGTTCTCTTTGCCAAAAGCGCCGAGCCAGTTTAGGCTTGTACCGGGCTAGAGCAGATTCAGCGTCGGTGTATCCGGCACCATCATCGCCGGGCGAAACGCCCGGCTACCTTACTGGATACAGCTTCCGCGAATCCGGTTTAGCGACGCTTATGCGGCAGTTTTTCAGGTTGCTGCGAATTTCATTTATCAAGGCCTTCGAGCACGACCAGTTTGCGGTCGCGAAGGCTGCGGCTTACTCCGCCATTTTTACCTTGTTTCCGGCGGCGCTTCTGCTGGCCTCCATCCTGGTGGCCTCACAGAGCGCGGATGTCTTCATCCGCGAGATCTCTTACGCCATTGGCCACATTATGCCCCCAGGCACGCGGGCGGTGGTGTTGGCCTACTTCACCGGCGCCAAGCCCCGGCCCATCGGCATGCTTATTACCACTTCAGTCATCACGCTCTGGACCGCGTCGGGCGTAATGATCTCCTGGATTGACGGCTTTCACAAGGCCTATTGCATGCCGCGCAAGATAACGATGGTCAAAGAGCGGCTAACGGCTTTTCTGCTGGTGTTTCTGGCCGGCTTCCCGATGGCATTCGCCAGCTTCCTGGTCGCGTTTGGTTACCAGATCGAGCGCTGGATCATGTACCACGCCGGGCATGACTTTAGTGCCTATATTCTGGGAGTCTCTACGGCGCTGCGCTGGATTATCGCAACCCTGACCAGCATTGCCGTGATCGCATTGATCTACCACCACGGGGTGCCGCGCACTCAGCCTTGGCACCGGGTGTTACCGGGAGCGGTTTTGGCTACGGTAATGTGGTTTTTGGCCACGGTTCTGTTCGGGTTGTATTTGCGGCATTTCAGCAATTACACGGTGATTTACGGATCGGTTGGCACCGCAATCGCGCTGTTGATCTGGCTTTACCTGGTATCGTTTGTCGTGCTGATCGGGGCTGAATTCAATGCCCAGAGGCATCCCCGCTTTCTGTTTGGGGCGCACTCCGAATTGAAACCGCCGCACGTAACTTCCGAGCGAGTTTGAACGATGAAAGAGTCTGAGCCTTAGGCGAATTCCGCACGGGTTTGCCGTGTAATAATCCTCTTGCGGGAACAAAGTAGTTTTGCATAACAGGTTATGAGCAAAGGTCAATGCTAATGAGCAATTTGGAAAACGCTGTGCTTTCCCTCGCAATCCTGGAGCCCTTGGAAAACAAGGAAGCGGAAACGATCCAGCTTCTTCGCGAGTTCTATGTGTTTATGGCGAACAAGGGTTACAGCCATGACCTGCTCTACCGGGACGGCAAGAATGCCAGCCGGTTTGTGCATCTTCGCATCTGGAAGTCCGAAGCAGTCCGGCGCGAGGCGCAGGAAGATCCCGAGGTGCATCGCTTCTGGATGCGTCTGCCGGCGGTGTGCGTAATCACCACCGCGCATCAGAACCTGGAGTTGCTGTTTTCCTCCATAGGATTGGCCGTCGAATGAAGAACCCGGGGAACAACCACGCCGGCGATGGTCGCTTTGCAACCGCGCTAGTTGACCCAAGGCGAGCGCGGGCCGCCACTACCGTCCTTGTCCTTGGATGCGATCCTTAAAATTACCGTGCTCGTCGAAGTACTGCGAGCGGTCGTGATTGCGCATGTAGACTTCGAATTTCTTGGCGGCGCGGCGGCGCTTCCAGCGGTAATAGCTGTTGCGAATGCCGAAGTAACCCTCTGAAGCCCTGACTTGCAGTCCGCTCCGCGGCACGAACTTGAGATAGAGCCAGCCGCAAAGAGCGCCGCCGAGATGGGCGAAGTTGGCCACTCCGCCCGGACCCTGCAAAGCTCCCACCAGCGCTATAAATATCCATATGCCAACCATGTACTTGGCCCTGATTGAGAACGGCAGGGGGAACATGTAGATCTGCCGGTCGCCGTAGAGCATCCCGAAGGCGATCAGCAGGCCGTAGATGCCGCCTGAAGCTCCCAGCGTGGGGGTATCGACGAGGCGCGAGAGATTGGCAAAAAAGCCAAAGCCAAAACCCGGGGCGCCACTGATCGCCAAAGCGCCATAGCCGACCACCATCGTCGAGATCGCGGCCCCGACTACGCAGAATAAATAAAACTCCAGAAATCGCCGCGGCCCCCAGTCCATCTCAAACTGTGAGCCGAACATCCACAGCGCGAGCATATTAAAGAGCAGATGGAACAGACCCACGTGAAAGAACGCATAGGTCACCAGTTCCCACAGCGCCCCATGCAGGACATCGCTCGGAATCAGCCAGCCGAAACGCAGCACGCGCACGAGAAACGGCGCGAAGTTCTGCGCCAGCAGCGTAAGCACAAAGACGGCGGTATTAATGATCAGCAGCTTCTTAACAATGGGGGTGAACGGCGGCAGAGCCAGAGACATTCCGGATCCGCCACCACCGCGGTACATGTTTCCAGATCCGCGCATAGGTCCTTCTTTCGGCTGAGTTGCTTCTGGCCGGCATGGGGTCCGAAGCCGCTCCGGCCCGCGCAATCCCAAGAATACATTATCTTTCGAAACCGGGCCGACAGTGCCCGGATTGTCGCGTCACTTGCCGGCCGGGCAGTTGCACCCGGATCGCCCGGTGAAGCGCAGCGACGGACTTAGGACAAACTTCACCAAGCCACCTTAATTCGATGCCACTTCTGACTCAACGGTGCTGGCGCGAGCGGGGGAAAGTTTCTCGTCATTCCCTGAAAGGGACGCTCAAGCTGCGCCGCCAATCCGGACACCTCCTCGCCGCTTTCGCCTCGGGACCACCGGCCCCGAGGCGCCAGCTCCGCCGCCTGACCGCGAAGTCGCAACCTGATTCCCCGGTTCGCTTCGGTCGATCACACAGCCAATTTTAGGTTGACCACTTGACGCTGTGGGGCGATTCTAAATATAAAAGCGAACGACGCCCGGATTTAGGTCTTCCGCAACCGAAAGGGGACCCGGGTTCAAGAGAGGCAATCATGGTTTTATGTCCAGAGTGCGAAACCGATCTCGATATTGAAGAAGACGAACTCGATGAAGGCGAAATCGTCTCCTGCCTGGAGTGCGGCACCGACTTCGAGGTCGTTGCCACAAACCCGCTTGAGTTGAACAAAGTGTTGGACGAAGAGGACGAAGAGGAGAAAGACGAAGACGAGGACGAGTAGTTTCTGCCGGACGGCCGTTGACTTCGGGAAATCTGTCAGGTCGGCGTTTGACAGCTATGGACCGGCACTCCGACGGCGGTTTCGCCGTCACATCTCTCACTCACCCCAACAGACGCGACGACGGCGTCTGTCCGGGGACCTCGGCAGGAGTCGGCGTTGAAGAGACTTTATCGGATCGGCTTGGTGGTTTTGTTCTGTGCGGCCTTAGCGGGATCGCTCCGCGTATTGGCGCGTGCGCAGGAGCACGACGGATATGAGAGCGACACCTCGCGCCTGGTTCAGGGACAGGTATTCAATCGCAATGACAGCCCCATCCCTGAGGCGATCGTCTACCTCAAGAACATTAAGACGCTGGTGGTGAAGACCTATATTGCCGGGCAGGACGGCGGATATCGTTTTCCCGCGCTTTCGCGCAACGTCGATTACCAGATCTTCGCCGAGCACGCGGGCAAGCGTAGCGGCGTCAAGACTCTCAGCGCATTCGACGGCCGCCGGGAAGCGCGGATCAACTTGAAAATCGACGAGTGACGAGGTTAGCGCCAAACGCGTTCGCTACAGCACACAGCTTCACCCAGCGCGATAGGTTTGGTTCGCCCAAAAATCTTCTCGCAAAAAACTTGGGGCCGCCTGCCGGCGGCCCTTGATTATCGCACTGGAGTTCATCTACTCCTGATGGCGCTTCCAGTCGAGCAGCTCACCGATGGTTGAGGTTCCAGGCGCTGATGGCGGATGCTTGTAAGCCTCCACCACCGCCCTTGTCGCTTCCTCGCCCACGGCGCGAATGCTCAGCCCGACCTTTTTCTCTTCCGCGTTCATTTTGATGATCTTGAACTCATATTCCTGCGCGGGTTCCAGCTTCAGTGGAGCACCGTTCGCGTCGGCGGCTTCGGAGTTGTGGCACAGGCCTTCCACTCCATCGGCAATCTCGACGAATGCGCCAAAGCTGGCGAGTCGCAGAACCTTGCCGTGAATGACATCTCCAACCCTATGCTGGTCGAAGAAAGATTCCCACACGTCGGGCTGCAACTGCTTCACCCCGAGCGAGAGACGGCGTTGATCGGGCTCGATCGCCAGCACCGCCGCGCGCACCTTATCGCCCTTTTTCAACACTTCGGAAGGATGCTTGATACGCTTGGTCCAGCTCAGATTGCTGACATGCACCAGCCCGTCGATCCCGTCTTCGATCTCGATGAAAGCGCCGAAGTCGGTGAGGTTGCGAACCTTGCCCTCGACAATGGAACCCACCGGATACTTCTCGTGCAGCGATTCCCAGGGATTCGATTCCAACTGCTTCAAGCCCAGCGAAATGCGGCGTTCCTGGGCGTTCACGTTCAGCACCACGGCTTCGACGTGGCTGCCGACGGCGACGATCTTCGAAGGGTGCTTCATCCGCTTCGACCAGGTCATCTCGCTGACGTGCACCAAGCCCTCGATACCCTGCTCGAGCTCGACGAAAGCACCGTAGTCGGTCACACTGATGACCCGGCCCTGCACCCGCGCGCCGACGGGATACCGTTCGGCGGCGTCCAGCCACGGGTCGGGCGTGAGCTGTTTGAAGCCCAAAGATACGCGCTGCTTGTCCTTATCGAACTTGAGAACCTTGACCTGGATCTGATCGCCGACCTGCACCAAGTCGTGCGGGTGCGTCAGGCGCCCCCAGGACATATCCGTGATGTGCAGCAGTCCGTCGATTCCACCCAAGTCGACGAATGCACCGTAGTCGGTCAGATTTTTCACCGTTCCGGTCAGCACGGCGTTCTCCGCGAGCAGTTCCATCGTCTTATCGCGCTTGCTGGAGAGTTCTTCTTCCAGCATCTGCTTGCGGCTGACGACGATGTTGCCGCGCTTCTTGTTCAGCTTGATGACGCGAACGTCGATATCCTGACCTTTCAGGGAATCGAGGTTGCGGATCGGCCTGGTGTCAACTTGCGAGCCGGGCAAAAACGCGCGGGCTCCCATCACATCAACCGTGAGGCCTCCCTTGATGCGATCGATGACGTGAACCTTAATGGAAGACTTGTCGTTGTAAGCTTTTTCGATCTCGTCCCAGGCGTGGAGACGCTGCGCCTTCTGGAACGAAAGATTTACGTAGCCCTCTTCCGTGTGACCCTTTTCGACCATCACGTCGATTTCGTCGCCAGGCTGGAACTTGACATTACCTTCGTGGTCCTGCACCTCGGCCAGCGGCACGACGCCTTCGGATTTCAGTCCGATGTCCACGACTAGGTAGTTGGGGTTAATACTGATCACGGTGCCCTTGAGGACGCGGTCCTCATTGGCGGCCAGTTCGTTTTGCTCTTGCTCGAATGATTCGAGTGCGGTTGCGAAGTCTTCCGTCGTCATGGTTTCTTTTTCGCTCCGGGTTGAACCCACTTTGGGAGGCCCGGAACTAATAATTCCTGAGTTCGAGTCTGGGTTGCTCTGCGGCTGGGCGGTTGGTGGTTCTGGATGCGAGCCAGTTTCCTGGTTCGGTTCGTTAGCCTGGGGATCGTTAGAGGTGTCGTCAAAAGCCATCGGTGCGCATCGGCCCACCCCGCCTGCAAGCGAAGGTGGAAGAGTTTTTTACGGACTGCTGGCTTCAGTCTTTTGGAAAGATTAGTCCGGTTCCGGGCATCTCGGACAATCCAGCGGCCGGATCACACAATACGGAAACCGCACTGCATGATTCACTCGACTATACCAACTGCTCCTGAAAAGTGTCAAACCGGGAAGCGCAAATTTATGAGGGCAAATGCATGAATTCTCAGCCACTTTCGTTTTTTTGCTCCCCGAGCCATCGGCCGTCCCGGCGCCGCGGCCAAGCAAGTCCGCGAAGCATTTTTCGCCAAAAGCGGCTTTCTGGTACTCTCGGCATCATGGACTATCTTTGGACTCCCTGGCGCTACGCCTATGTCACCGGCATTGATAAAGTTGAAGGCTGCATTTTCTGTGACCAGCCGAAGCTGCCCGACGCCGAAGTGGGAATCGTTTACCGTGGCCGGTTCTGCTTTGTCATTCTGAATGCCTTTCCATACACCAACGGCCATGTCATGGTCGTTCCCTTTGATCACCTTAACCAGCTTCAGAACCTCACGCCAGAGGGCGCCGTCGAGATGATGATGCTCAGCCAGCGCGTGGAAGGCATTCTGCGCAAGCTCTATCATCCCGACGGATTCAATCTCGGCATGAACATCGGCAAGGCCGCCGGAGCCGGAGTCGCCGGACACATCCACATGCACGTTCTACCCCGCTGGGTCGCCGATGCTAATTTCATGAGCGTGGTCGGCGAAACCCGCCTGCTGCCCGAAGACTTACAGCAAACTTACACTCGCATCCGGCAGGCGTTTGCAGAATGACCAGCCGGGCGGCGAGCGCCGGCAAGTCTTGACATTGAATCATTTCTTTAACAGCGCTTCCATCTGTTGCTCGTTCACAACTTCCACTCCCAGCTCGCGAGCCTTGTCCAGCTTCGAGCCGGGATCGGCGCCAGCCACAACATAGTTGGTTTTCTTGCTGACCGATCCCACCACCTTGCCCCCGGCATCTTCAATCATGCGCTTGGCTTCGTCGCGGCTATATTTCTCGAGCGTGCCGGTGAGTACGAAAGTTTTTCCCGTCAGGGTTGTGCCGCGCTCTTTCTTCTTGCCTCTGAACTGCAACCCGGCCTCAGTTGGCCCCAAGCGCTCGATAAGCCTCCGATTTTTTGGCTCCAAAAAGAATTCGCGAATGCTGGCGGCAATGCGCGGACCGACTTCTTCAACTTGTTGCAGTTCGGCGAGGCTTTCTTCGACATCGGTCTTTGTGGCAGCCTCAATCAGCGCATCCATCGACCCGAAATGCTGGGCCAGAAATTCCGCGGTGCGCTCGCCCACGAAGCGTATGCCAAGCCCGAAGAGCACGCGCTCCAGCGGCAACTTTTTCGATTCCTCAATCTCATTGAGAACGTTCTGCGCCGACTTATCTCCCATGCGCTCCAGGGTGAGCAGGTTCGCTTTCGTCAAGCCGTAAATGTCGGCCACGTCCTTGACCAGGCCGCGTTCCACAAGCTGATCGACCAAGGCATCGCCCATGCCCTCGATATTCATCACCCCGCGCGCGGCGAAGTGCAAAATGGTTTCGCGCAGCTTGGCCGGGCAGTTGGCATTGACGCAGCGGAAATCGGCTTCGCCTTCGGCGCGCACCACGTGTCCGCGGCACACCGGACAGCTCGAAGGCATGTGGAAATGGCGGTCGCCGCGCGCGTGATCCTTGTCCTCGACGACCTTGACGACTTTGGGAATGACGTCGCCGCCGCGCTCGACCATCACCCAGTCGCCGATTCTCACCCCGAGATTGTCGATGAAATCCATGTTGTGCAGGGTGGCGCGCGCGACCGTTGTGCCTCCAATGGGCACGGGACGCAGCACGGCTACGGGCGTGAGTTTGCCGGTGCGTCCGACCTGCACGGAGATGTCTTCGATCCGGGTAACGCCCGAGCGGGCGGCGTATTTGTAGGCGATGGCCCAGCGTGGAGCCTTGCCGGTGAACCCCAGGCGCCGCCACAGCTCGGTGCGGTTCAGTTTCACCACGACGCCGTCGATTTCGTAAGGCAGGTTTTCGCGACGGCTCTCGAATTGATTGATGAAGTCCCACACCTCGTCGATGCCGTGCACCAGTTTGCGGTGCGGGTTCACCTTGAATCCAGCCTTGGCTAGGGCGTCGAGCGCATGCCACTGCGAATCGAACAGCATCTGCCCGTCCCGCATCAGGAAGTACGCGTAAAAATCGAGGCGACGCTGAGCCGTGATGTTCGGCTCCAACACCCGCACCGCGCCCGCCGCCGCATTGCGCGGGTTGGCAAAGCGCGGCAGTCCCTGTTGCTCGCGCTCCTCATTCATGCGCTCGAAGGCGCGGGCCGGCATGAGGACCTCGCCACGAACCTCGAACTCCTCGGGCAGAGCAGCATGCTTTAGATTGGCTGAAGAAATCGAGAGCGGGACCGAGCGCACGGTGCGCAGATTAGGCGTAACGTCTTCGCCGATTGCGCCGTCACCGCGGGTGATGGCCTGGGTGAAGCGAGTTGCCGCCTTCGCCCGCGGAACGGTGCCATCGGGCGCATAGCGCAGGGCCATCGACAGCCCGTCCAGCTTGAGCTCGCAGACGAACTCAAGCTCGGTGGTTCCGGCCAGTTCATGAACCCGCCGTGCCCAGTCGCGCAGCTCCTGCTCGCTGTAGACATTATCCAGCGAGAGCATCGGCGTCGAGTGCGGCACCTTGACGAACCCCTCGCGCGGTTTGCCGCCCACGCGCTGGGTTGGCGAGTCCGGTGTGATCAGCTCCGGATGCGCCTGCTCGACGGCCTTCAATTCGTTCATCAGGGCGTCGTACTCGGCGTCGCTGATCTCCGGGTCGTCGAGCACGTAGTAGCGGTGCTCGTGGTAGCGAATCTGCTCGCGCAATTCCAGCGCCCGTTGTTGAAGTTCCAGGCTCGCCTGCGGCATGGATAGATTATAAGTTGCCCGGCGGGCGAATTCCCCGGCGCACGAACCTACTTGCCAATCACTTTTTTGTCCACGGCGAGCGATTGATTCTTCCCGCCCCCGCTGTCGGTGGTACACTGCGCCCGGATGCCGATGATCGCAAACTCGCGCGAAAGCAGCGGACAGGGTCATGGGACTCTCTTCCTTGTCGGCACCCCCATCGGCAACCTCGAAGACATTTCGCTTCGCGCCCTGCGGATCTTGAAAGAAGTGGACCTCATCGCCTGCGAGGACACGCGGCAGACGCAGAAGCTGCTGAACCATTACGGAATCGAAAAGCGCACCACCAGCTATCACGAGCACAACGAGCTGACGCGGGCCGCCGAGCTGATTATGCATCTGGAGCAGGGACAGTCCATCGCACTGGTGACCGATGCCGGCACGCCGGGCATCAGCGATCCGGGTTACCGGCTGGTCGCGCTCGCCATCCGCCATCACCTTCCGGTGGTGCCGATTCCGGGGCCGTCGGCTTTCCTCTCGGCTCTGGTGGCCAGCGGGCTGGCGACCGACTCTTTCCGCTTCGGCGGCTTCCTGCCGGTGAAAAGCGGCCAGCGCCGCGCCCTGTTCGAAAGCATCAAGAAATCGTCGCGCACGCAGATCTTCTATGAAGCTCCCCACCGCATCGTCGGGACCCTTGAGGACCTTGTCGATGTCCTCGGGCCGCAGCGCCACGTGGTCATTGCCCGCGAGGTGACCAAGATTCACGAGGAGTTTCTGCGCGGCAAAGCCGCCGAGATCTTGGCCGAAATCAAAGCGCGAGAAGAAATTCGGGGCGAAATAACGCTGCTCATCGGCAAGGCGGAGGCACAAGGCCAGCCCGCCGTCGAGCAGAAAAACGCCAGGACCCGGGTCCGCGAAGTGATGCAGAAGGAGAAGCTCGACCAGCGCGATGCCATGAAGCGCGTCGCCAAGGAAATGGGCCTCAGCAAGAGCGAGGTCTACCGCGAATTGCAAAAGGAAAAGTAGGCGAGGCCCGCGCAGCTCAGAACCGGCATATCAGGACGAATGGTCATGCACGATTCGCCAGCCATCGCTGAAGCGGCGCAGCATCAGCGTGAACAGGCCGGCGCGGGTTGGTCCGTTGGGGGTTTCGAGCCGCCATTGACCGCAGGCCAGAGCCATCTGCTCGCCGAAGGTTTCGATCCTTATGTGTTTGAATGCGAGGCGGCCCATCGGGCTGCCGCTTTTCTTGTAGTGCCGCCGATAGCGTTCCAGGGTGGCTTTCCAGCCGCCGGTTTCGGTTGTACCGGAGAAAAACGTCAACTCGCCGGAGTTCCAGTAGCCGCTCATGTAGCCTTCCAGGTCTCCCCGGTTCCAGGCCAATACCTGGGCGTCCAGCAGCTGCCGGATCTCCGCGTCCGCCACCCTGACCCGTGGCCCAGGGTTGGACGCGGCAGCGGAGGCGGCGATCGACGCCGCGCCACACCACAGTGCCGGTCGCAGATACTCGCCCGAGAGGGGCTGAGCATAGCCGCTTAGTGGAAACAGGAAAAAAGGAAGGATTTCGGCGACACGGAAAAGGTTCACGATCTTTACTCCGAGCCCAAGCCTAGGCTTGGCCGAAGGGCTCGTCTTGATTGTGGACCAGAGGGGCGCAATTTCCAGCCGCTTCAACGCCGGGAACAGGCCGGACAGTTCCAAATTGGACCAGAGAAGCAGTCGTGCCTGAACGGTATCTGCAAAGGCTCTTGCTAAGCTGTGAATTGCGGGCTAGTCTTTCGCCCATGGCAAAAACGGTTCCAATCGGCGCTCGGGGCATCTCCGAAGAGCGCGTCAAGTTCGAGAACACGCTGACGGCGTTCAACCACAATCTGCCGCCCGTCTACTCCACCCCTGATCTGGTGCGGCTCATGGAAATCGCCGGTGCGCGGGCGCTGCAGCCTTTCTGCGAGAAAGATGAAATCTCCGTCGGCACCGCGATCAACATAGAGCATCGCGCGCCTGCCGGGGTGAACGCGGTGATTAAGGCTGAAGGGGTGGTCGAGGCCGTAGAGGGCAAGTTTTATTTGATTCGCGTGACCGCCAAGGTGGACCAACAGGAAATCGGCGGCGGCACCATCAAGCGCGCCATCGTCAACGTGCCAAAATTTCTTGCCAAGTTTGGCATACCAAAGCCCTAAGGGCGGCTTCACCCAATGAGAAAATGAGAAGAGGAGCGGCTCCGCCGGTGGCGCTGATGGGTTAGTGCGAGATAACCTGCTAGCGTCGTATGCCGACCGCTTCGTCAGCCAGCGAGACGCCTTTTTCGAACAGCAGGCGTTCGAGTTCGTCCTGCTTTTCCGGAGCGTCGAAAAGAAAAGCCTGCATTCCGGCCTTGCGCGCACCATCGATGTTCAGCGGCTTGTCATCCAGAAATAAGGCGCAGGCTGGTTCGACCCGCAGCTCCGCTGCGGTGTGCAGAAATATCTTCGCCTCGGGCTTGGTGATGCGCATTTTGCAGGAAAAAACTCGGACGGCAAATTCTTCCAGCCAGGGGAACTTTGCCTCCATCGCGGCGAGCATCTCGAACTCCATGTTCGAGAGAATCGCCGTCTTAAGGCCAGCCTTGCGCAAGCCGCGCGCCAGGGCGAGCATGCCGGGATTGATCCGCGTCCACTGCTGGTTGTCCAACTCAATCAGCCTGCCGAGCACTCGCGAGTCGAGCGGGCGGCGGGCTACCGCCTGCCAGTATCCGGCAGCCCCACAGGCAGCGCGGTCATACTCGTCGCGGTAGCGCCAGTAGTCGAGCCGGAATTCGTCGAGTGGACGCCCCGCGGTTGAGGCCAGTTCCCGCCACTCCTGCGGGGTGGGCGCATACGACAGTACCGTGCCGTAATCAAAGATCACGGCCTGCAAGGGCGAAGAAGATAGCTGGAAAGACATTTCTTTTATCATGCCTCAATCGGGCGAATCAGGCCAGCCCTGATTCCTTCGACGACCTGCGGGGTGGCTTCCGGTACAATCGAGTGAATGTCCTTTTCTTTCCAGGTTGAGGCAACCTCGGGTGCAGCCCGGGCCGGCCGCTTTGTCACTCCCCACGGAGAGGTCGAAACCCCCGTTTTTATGCCAGTGGGCACGCTGGGGAGCGTAAAAGGGGTTCCACAGGACACCCTCGAAGAGCTGGGGGTGCAGATCCTGCTGAACAATACCTACCATCTTTATCTGCGGCCCGGGGTGGAAACCGTTCGCGGGCTTGGCGGGGTGCAGAAATTCATCAGCTGGAAGGGACCGATCCTGACCGACTCGGGAGGGTTTCAGGTCTTTAGTTTGAGCGAGTTGAGAAAGGTCACCGAAGAAGGCGTTTCCTTCCGTTCGCACCTTGACGGCTCTTCCCATTTTTTCACTCCGGAGAGCGCGCTCGAAGCGCAGATAGGGCTGGGGGCGGACCTCATCATGGCGTTCGACGAGTGCACGGAGTTCCCAGCGGAGCGCACGCGGACCCGTCAGTCCATGGAATTGACCCTGCGTTGGGCAAAGCGGAGCAAAGATTGTTTTGAGCAGCACAAGCACGAAGTCCCCTGGCACGGGGACGAGTCACTGACGGAGGGAAGTGGGCAGACTCAGACGCTGTTCGGCATCGTTCAGGGTGGGACGTATGCCGATTTAAGGCGCGAGTCGGCCGAACGCACAGTGGAGATGGACTTTCCCGGCTATGCCATTGGCGGGCTGAGTGTGGGCGAGCCTAGGGAAAAGACCTGGGAAATGGTGGGAGCGGCCATCGCGCTGCTCCCGGAGGACCGGCCGCGCTACGTGATGGGGGTAGGAACGCCGGAGGAGATCGTGCAGTATACGGCTTTGGGGGTAGACATGATGGACTGTGTTCTGCCTACTCGGGCGGCCCGGCACGGGCTGCTATTTACCTCGCAGGGCAAAATCAGCATCAAAAAACAGTGCTACGCGCGTGACGAGGGTCCGCTGGACGCCAATTGCAGGTGCAAGGTCTGCCGCCGGTATTCTCGCGCTTACCTGAGGCACCTGTATTCATCTAATGAAATTTTGGCGCAGGTCCTTAACACGGTGCATAACTTGTCCTATTATCTTGACACCGCCAGAAGGGTTCGTCATGCTATAAAGCTTAGGGAGTTTGCGGGTTCTCGCTCTGCTGTTTGACTTTGCCACTTTCCGTGCGAAGCAGTTGATTTCGTTGTAGCGGTCCCCAAAGGCTGGCGGGCGCGTCAGAAAGCGCCATGGGCGAGCTTCCGGAAGGAGCCGGACACTCAGAGGTTCCTTGGTCTGGCGGTTTCCGAGGTGCGGAACCGGAACGGCTCCCGGCCCAGCAGAACACGTTGACACAGGCTTGGGTTGCGCCTTCTGTGGCGGCGGCTGGTGCTCAGCGTGCGGGTGACTGAGGAAGGTGGCGTTTGGTAACAGTGGCAGCGGTGATAACGGTGCGGTTTGCCTTGGGTTTAATTTATATCCGGGTCGTGGCTAGGCCCGATGAAAGTCAGACGAAATGACAAGCTTATTGGCAATGTTCTTTCAAGCGACGGGCGGCGGCTCGCTCGGCCTGGTCATGATGGTCGGCATCTTCGCCGTTTTTTACTTCCTGCTGATTCTTCCACAGCAGCGCAAGCAAAAGAAATGGCAGGCGATGCTGAGCAACGTTAAAACGGGCGACCGAGTGGCGACCTCCGGCGGCATGCGCGGAGTCATCATGTCGGTGAAGAGCGAGGGTCCTGACCCAACGGTCATCCTTCGTGTGCCCCCTGACAATTTGCGAATTGAAGTTACACGCAGTGCGATCGTCTCGGTCTTTACGGACGAGACGCCCAAGTCCTCGTAGGCGGTTGCGGTCTCCATGAAGAAGAACCTGCTCTGGAAAGTAGCTATCATCCTCCTCACGCTCCTGGTCTTTGTTTGGGGTATTCTCCTGGGCAACGATCCCGAGAAGAGCATGGCCGCCATCAAGCAGAACGGCTTGCTGGCCGGCTTGCAACAGAATATTCACCTGGGGCTCGACCTCAAGGGCGGTACCCACCTGATTTTGCAGGTGATGGTCAACGATGCCGTCAGTGCCGACAGCGACCAGGTCGTCGAGCGGCTAAAGGACGATCTGCGGCAGAAGAACATCAGCTATGCCGAGATCAGCAAGCCCGACCCGACAGCCAGTCCCGATCGCATTGTGATTAAAGGGATCGGCCCGAACAGTAGCAGCAATCTGAAGACGATCGTTCGACGAGCGGCTCCCGGAGTACACCCTGAGCCAGGGCGCCGAGGGAACGTTTGTCCTGGCGATGAAGCAGCAATCGCTCACGGCACTCAAGAACCGCGCCGTCGAACAGGCCATCGAGACCATCCGCAACCGCATCGACCAGCTCGGGCGTCAGCGAGCCCGTCATTCAGGAACACGGACTGGGCGAGTACCAGATCCTGGTGCAGTTGCCCGGAGTGGACGATCCGGCCCGGGTCAAGGAAATCATGCAGTCCACCGCCATGCTGGAGATCCGGCAGGCGATGGACAACGGCGTGAGCTACCCCAGCGAAGCGGCCGCACTGGCCGCGCACGGCGGCGATTCTGCCTGCCGACTCGGTGGTGATGAAGGGCCGCAGCATTGGGCGTGCGCCGGAACCGGGTAGCAGTAGCGAACCGCAGGATTCCTACTATGTCGTCAGCCGCGTCTCGGCCGTTACCGGCCGCGACCTGCGCGGGGCCGAAGCCAACGCACGATGAGAATGGCCGTCCGGCGTGTCAGCTTCAACCTCACGCGCGATGGCGGCGATCGCTTTTACGCCTTCACCTCCGCCCACGTGGGCGACTTCCTGGCCGTGGTGCTCGACGGCAAAGTGCAGGAAGTGGCCCGCATCCAGGAAGCCATCCGCGACATGGGCCGCATTACGGCGCCTTCAGCGAGCAGCAGGCCAAGGATCTTGTCGATGGTTTTGCGCTCCGGCGCGCTGCCGGCCAGCATCAAGTTACCTCGAAGAGCGCACGGTCGGTCCCTCGCTCGGAGCCGATTCGATTCGTGAAGGCGTGCGGGCCGCGATCGTGGGTATGGTCGCGGTCTGATCTTCATGCTGGTTTACTATCGGGCGGCCGGCATCAACGCCAACTTCGCGCTTGATCCTGAACCTGGTCATTCTGCTCGGATTCCTCGGCTTCAGCGGGGCCACGCTCACTCTGCCCGGAATTGCCGGTCTGATTCTCACGGTAGGCATGGGCGTCGACTCCAACGTGCTGATCTTCGAGCGTATTCGCGAAGAGCTGCGCAACGGCAAGACGCCTCCGTCGGCGGTTGAGCAGGGCTTTCGACCAGGCTTGGCTGACGATCATCGACACGCACGTGACCACCATCGTATCGGCGGCCATTCTGTTCCTGTTCGGCACCGGGCCGGTGAAGGGATTTGCGGTCACGCTGACCTTCGGTCTGCTGGCAAACCTGTTTACCGCGGTCTTCGTCTCCGCGTGCCATCTTCGACAGCATCCTGAACCGGCATCAGCGTGGTGAGCCGCTGTCGATTTAGTGTTTTCGCCCGCCGTGGCGCTGCAAGCGCGGCAGCGGGAAAGGCTCCGGGGGATTGCAGCCCCGGGGCCGGCGTTGAATCAGATTTATTGAGGGTTTCAAAGTGGAGTTTTTTCGCAACCCGAATATCGATTTCCTGGGCAAGAAGTGGTATTTTCTGGCCTTCTCCCTGATTTTCAGCATCGGCCGGCATCCTTTCCATGCTGTTCTGGCACCACATTCCCCTGGGCGTGGACTTCCGCGGCGGCACGCTCGTCTACGTGAAGTTCACCCTACCGCCGAACGACAATGCCATTCGCGCGGCCATGGATCGCGCTGGGGTCAGAGACGCCACGCATTCAGCGCTACGGCGCCTCCGGCAACAACGAAGTGCTGATTTCGCTGGATTCGCGAGAGACCAGCGAGCAGGCCCTCGATCAGGGCAAGAACCCGATCATAAGCGCCCTGCAGAGCCAACGCCGAGCCCGGCAAGAAGGACCTAAACAACGTCGGCTACAGCACGTTGGCCCGACTACCTGCTGGAAAACGACCCGCTGCACGCTCGGCACCGACGCCGCCAGCGCTATGGCCAACTGGCGCGGACCATCGTCGACTTATCGCGACAAGACTCGTGGGCGGCGTCCTGAAGTCGCTCTCCGACGTGGGCTAATGTTGTCCCGCCCGCGATTGTTGCCAGCCCTGCAGCAGGGGTTCTTTACTTCCAACTTTGGTGTCCGCAACGTGGAAATCGTCGGACCACAGGTTGGCAATCAGCTGCAAAAGCAGGCCTTGCTGGCGACTCTGTATTCGCTGGCCGGCATGCTGGTTTATCTCTGGTTCCGATTCGAGCTGATCTATGGCGTGGCCGCCGTGGTGGCCTGCTTCCACGATACGCTGATCACCGTCGGCGCATTCTCACTGCTCAACACAGGAAATTTCGCTGACCGTGATCGCCGCCATCCTCACCCTGGTCGGCTACTCGATGAACGACACCATCGTCGTCTTCGACCGCATTCGCGAGAATATCAAGCTGTTGCGCCGCGAAACGCCTGTCCGATATCGTCAACCGCAGCATCAACCAGACGCTGAGCCGGACGGTGCTGACTTCCGGCCTGACCTTCCTGACCGTGCTTTCGCTGTTTCTGTTCGGAGGCGAGGTGCTGCACGGCTTCTCGCTCGCCCTGGTCATCGGCATCATCATCGGCACCTACTCTTCGATTTTTATCGCTTCGCCGATGTTGGTGGCCTACCAGGATTGGCGCGGCGCCCGGATCAGCGGGAAAAATATTCCGGCAAAGCTAGCGGAAACCCGGCGCGAGAAAATGAAGATCAAAGCCTAAGAGTCGTCCCGGCGAGGCGCGGAGGCCAGGGAGGGCCGGTTACACGATTGCTGGCTTGGACATAAGGCTTACAGAGAAATCTCCGGTCTGCTTCGAATTCTGGGAGCCAAAGTTCCGGCGACGGTGTCTATACCTTTAGGTGGACCGTTTCTATGTTCGAAGAGAGCCTTTTAGAGTCGGGCAAAAAGTACCAACGACGCAGCCCCTGGGTAACTGCCTTTTCTTTCCTAATGCAGGTACTGTTGATTGGTGTGCTCGTGCTCATACCAATCCTTTACCCGGAGGCTCTGCCAAAACAGCAGTTTATGACGTTCCTCGTAGCTCCACCACCGCCTCCACCACCACCCCCGCCAGCGGCGGTTACCACTTTACATGTGCAAAAAGTTATCAGTGAGCTTGATAATGGTCAATTGCGAACTCCGACCGCAATACCAAAGAAGATCGCGAAGATTCAAGAGGAGGATACTCCGGCTCCGAGCGGCGGCGTGGTAGGCGGGGTGATTGGTGGCCTCCCTGGCGGTGCGGTAGGCGGCGTGCTGGGCGGGGTGCTGAACAGTATCGCTAGCAGCGTCCCGGCTGCGGTGCCCAAAGTGGCCATGCCGCAGAAGGTGAGGGTCTCGTCCGGCGTGGCGCAAGGCAATCTGATTCACGACGTGAGGCCACCTTACCCGCCGCTGGCGCGCCAGGCGCGCATTCAAGGCACGGTGGTCATTTCGGCCATAATCGGCAAAGATGGCACGATTCAGCAAGCAAGGGTCGTCAGTGGACACCCGATGCTGGCGCAGGCCGCGCTCGAGGCGGTAAAGCAATGGCGTTACAAGCCTTACTTCCTGAACGGCGAACCGGTTGACGTTGACACGACGATCAACGTCAATTTCAGCCTTTCTGGTGGGTAGAGCTGGCGGTTGTGGGCGAAAAGCTGCATCTAATGTTGTTGAATTGGTGGCACGCCATTGCGCCACCCCCAGGCCCGCTATATGTTTGTGTAAGTCGCTGTTCACGTCTTAAGACCCGGAAGTCGAGCCGCCGCGCGAATTTATCCGTCGATGGGGTTCGAAGGTTCGAGCGGCGTTCGAGAGAGTTTTCAGAGTTCCTGAGGAGGAAAACCAACACATGTTTGTCGCAAACCTCGCAAACCTTGTTCTGAGCAACATACCGGCGTTGGCGGCGGTGATGTTCCAGGAGAGTCCTATCGGCTGGGACCCGATCTCCTTGTGGAGACAGATGGGTATTCTGGCAAAGATTGTCGTGCTCGTCCTGTTCATCATGTCCGGCTGGTCAATCGGCATCATGATTGATCGCGCCATGGCCTATAGTGCGGCCCGCAAGCAGTCTCGTATGTTCGCGCCCGCTGTCGCCGGTGCGCTCCGCGAAGGCAAGATCGACGAAGCCATCAAAGTTGCCGAGCGCAACAAGAAAAGTCACCTGGCAAATGTCGTCACCGCCGGCCTGCAGGAGCTGAGGGTCAAGACCCTCTCCAGCGAGATTCCCGACGAGCAGATTGACGCCTCGCGCCGTGCGCTTGAGCGCGCCGAAGCCATCGTCCATGCGAAGCTGAAGCGTGGGCTCGGCGGCTTGGCGACCATTGGTTCCACCGCTCCCTTCGTCGGCCTGTTCGGCACCGTCGTCGGAATTCTCAATGCCTTCCGCGGCATTTCGGAATCCAAGGCTACCGGGTTGGGTGCGGTCGCCGGCGGCATTTCCGAAGCCCTGGTAACCACGGCGATTGGGCTGTTCGTTGCCATCCCGGCCGTGTGGATGTTCAATTACTTCACCAACCGGGTGGAAGCTTTCGATGTGGAGATGGACAACAGCTCCAGCGAGCTGATCGACTACTTCATTAAGCAGCGCCACTTGGTTCGAAAGTAATCGGCGCCGTGACGACGTTCTGCGGGCGGCGCGGCCTGGCCGCGCGGCTGAGCCCGCAAGGTTGTCGTGGGCAGGAGAATCGAAAGCATGTCACAACAAACGTGGAGACGGAGCCTGAACGTCACCTCCGATATCAACGTGACCCCCATGGTCGACGTCATGCTCGTGCTGTTGATCATCTTCATGGTGATCACCCCGATGCTGCAAAAAGGCGTCAGCGTGGACTTGGCCAAGACAGACAATCCCGTGCAGATGCCGGATGCGGACAAGGAAGACGCGCTGCTGGTGGCGGTGATGCGCGACGGTTCGATCTTCTTTGGCGCCGACAAGGTGACTCCCGAGGTTTTGACCGACAAGGTGAAAGACCGGCTTGCTAACCGGACGGACAAGCGCGTGTTCATCAAGGCCGACGCGCGCGCCAAGTACGGCGCCGTGGTGGAAGTGGTGGACAATGTGCGTTCCGCCGGAGTTGACGAACTTGGATTGCTGACCGAGCAGCGCAAGCAGGGTTCGTTTGAGCCCTTGCCGGCCAGTGCAGCGGGCGCAAAAGGTTCGGACAAAAAGAAGAACCCGCAGTAATCCGTGCCAAGACGCGCAATGACGGCGCGTATTGGAACCCGGGTAGGATTGAGGCTTTTCTATGGCAATGTCAGTTGGCGGTAAGAGTGGTCCCTCCGCAGACATTAACGTAACACCGCTTATCGACGTGCTGCTGGTGCTGCTCATTATTTTCATGGTGATCACGCCGCTCACGCCGAAAGGCCTGGATGCGCTGGTTCCCCAGCCGCCGAAGAACGCGCAACAGCAACCGCCTTCGAACGACCGCACCATCGTCGTTCAGGTTCTGCGCACCAGCGGCGGGCAGCCCGCCTACAAGATCAACCAGGACGATGTGACTTTTGACAACCTGGAAGGCCGGCTGCGAGACATCTTCGCCACCCGGGCTGAAAAGGTAATGTTCGTGAAGGGAGACACGGAACTGCCCTTCGCCGACATCGCCGCGGTGATCGACAAGTCCCACGCCGCCGGCGTGGACAAGGTCGGACTGATTACGGCAAAAATCGAGGCGGGCCAGTAAGCGTCCGACGAGTTCCGGTTCTAAGATTCAGGGGTATAGAGAACGAGTTGATTCCGGCTGCCAGGCGTGCAGACCGGAATCAAAAGCAGTTCCGGCCCAATTTGGCAAGGGAAGGCGATATGAACAGAAGCGTACGAGTGCTGGCCGGATTGGCGATTCTGCTCGCCCTGTTTTCGGCCGCTGGCTGTGCCAAGCTGAAGGCGCGCGATCAGTTGAACAAGGGCGTCCAGTCCTATAAGAATTCGCGATACGAAGAGGCGATTGAACATTTCAAGAATGCGGTCTCGCTGGATTCATCGCTGTTGAATGCCCGGCTTTATCTCGCGACCGCTTATGCGCAGCAATACATCCCGGGCGCGGAAACAGAAGAAAACAAGCGCATGGCCACCTCCGCCATCGAAGAATACAAGCAGGTTTTGGCGCGGGACCCCAAAAACATCAACGCCGCCAAGGGCGTCGCCTATTTGTATCTCCAGATGAAGGATTTCGACCAGGCGAAGCAGTATTACCAGAAGGCCGCCGCGGTCGATCCCAACGATCCAGAGAACTACTACTCCGTCGCGGTCATCGACTGGACCGAAGCTTACAAGCTTCGCCAGGAGCAGCGCATCAAGCTGGGCATGAAGCCGACGGACCAGCTTAGAGACAAGAAGGTCTGCAGCTTGGTTAAGGCCAGCAACCAGGCTCCGGTCGATGAAGGCATAAAAATGTTGCAGAAGGCCCTGCAGATCAGGCCCGACTACGACGACGCGATGGCCTACATGAACCTGCTCTACCGCGAGCGGGCCGACTATGAGTGCGACGACCCGGCGGCTCGGGCGACGGACACCAAGACGGCAAACGAATGGATCGACAAGACGCTGGCGACCAAGAAGGCCAAAGCCGAGAAGCAGGGAGCCGGCGGCATTGTGCTTGATCAGAATCAGAAGAAGTAGCAGCCGGCGGCGACGTTGTCTTTGGCCCATCTCTTAGGGCCTGAAGCGAAAGCCGCGAACCGGCAACCTTGACCGGAAGTACCTCCTCATTCACCAGCCTCTCCTGCGACAGGGAGAGGCTTTTTGTTGCTCGCGCGGTTGTTGCGAGAAGCAGGCTTTGTGCTATTTTGTTTCGGTGGGGATTTAGCGGTTTCCGGGGTGGGGTGAAACATGTTCCGGAGAATTCTGATTGCCAATCGCGGCGAGATCGCCGTGCGCATTGCGCGCGCTTGTCGGGAAATGGACATTGAATCGATAGGCGTGTTTTCCGACGTGGACCGCCAGGCGCTCCATGTTCGTAAAGTTGACCGTGCTTTTCACATCGGCCCCGCTCAGGCCGGCGAGTCGTATCTGAACACCGAAAAGATTCTGGAGGTCGCGCGCCGCAGCGGGGCCGAGGCTATCCATCCCGGATACGGTTTTCTCTCCGAAAATGCGAAGTTCGCTGCCACCTGCGAGCACGCTGGGATCAAGTTTATCGGCCCCAGCGCACATTCCATGGAGATGATGGGGTCCAAGACGCGGGCGCGCCAGACCATGAAAAAAGCCGGCGTGCCGTTCGTGCCGGGCTCGGAAAAGGGCCTGGAGAACCTCGACCGGGCGCTGGAGTTCGCCGAAAAGATCGGCTACCCGGTAATGCTGAAGGCTGCCGCCGGCGGCGGCGGCAAGGGAATGCGCCAGGTCCGCACCGCCGACGAGATGCGTTCGGCCTTTGACCTCACGCGCTCGGAGGCGCAACGCGCATTCGGAGACAACGAGGTCTACATCGAGAAGCTGATCGAGAATCCCCGGCACGTCGAGATGCAGATTATGGCCGACGAGCACGGCAACGTGGTGTATCTGGGCGAGCGCGAATGTTCCGTCCAGCGGCGCCACCAGAAGGTGCTGGAGGAGGCGCCTTCGCCGATCGTCGATGAGGAGATGCGGCGGCGCATGGGCGAGATCGCGGTGCGGGTGGCCAAGGCCGCGCAGTACACGAACGCAGGCACGGTCGAGTTCCTGGTGGACCAGACACGTAATTTTTATTTCCTGGAGATGAATACGCGACTGCAGGTCGAACATCCCGTGACCGAAATCGTGACCGGGTCTCGACTTGGTGCAAATGCAGATCGCGGTTGCCGCCGGGCGAAAAGCTTACGATTCGCCAGGAAGACATCCAAATTCGCGGGCACGCCATTGAGTGCCGAATTTACGCGGAAGATCCTGACAACAACTATTTTCCGTCGCCGGGGCACATCACCAGGCTGATTTCGCCTCCGGCCCGGGCATTCGCCGCGACGGCGGCATCTACGAGGGCTGGACCGTTCCCATTGAATACGATCCGCTGCTCGCCAAGCTGAGCGCTTATGGTTCCAACCGCACGGTCGCCATCAACCGCATGCGGCGAGCCTCTGGTCGAGGTCTTTATCGGTGGAATAAAAACCAACATCTCGCTGTTTCGCCGCATTTTGCTGCATCCGGAGTTCCAGGCGGGAAATTTCGATACGGGATTTCTCGACCGCCTGTTGAAGGAGCCCAGATCGGTTGACGAACGCACTCGCCGACGAATTCCGATTGCGGCCATCGCCGCGGCCCTTTTTGCCCAGGTGGAGAGCAGAGGCGGCCCGGAGATATCCTCGCTTAAAAGCTCACGCAACGGGGCCTCGCGCGAGCCGCTAAAGAAGCCGGTCAGCAACTGGAAGCAGAGCGCGCGGGCAGAGGCAGTGCGCTAGAAGTTGATTCAATGGGATGGAAAGCTTCGGGGTGATTGCCCGGTAGCGCCGCACTGGCTTGGGGCAAAAAGAGCAAAATGAATTACGACGTAATCATCGACGGCACAGAGCATCATGTGGAACTTGAGCCGCAGGGCGAGGCTTGGCTTTGTCACGTTGACGGCCAGGAAATTATCGTCGATGCGGCCTTCACCGCCCGCGATGTCATCTCGATGCTGGTGGACAACCGGGCTCACGAAATCAAGCGCGAGTATTCGATGCTCGGAGATTTGCACATCATCATCGGCTCGGAGCGCTTCGCCGCCGAGGTGCGCGATCCCCGCTCGTTGCGCAGCCGCCGGACCGCGGCGAGCATCGGCGAAGGTCCGCAAAAGATCACTGCGCCGATGCCCGGCAAAGTTGTGCGCCTCATGGTTGCCGAAAAGGATGAAGTCGAGGCCGGACAGGGCATTCTCGTAGTCGAGGCCATGAAGATGCAAAACGAGATCAAGTCGGCGAAGAAAGGCGTGGTTCAGAAAATCATGGTTGCCGAGGGCAGCAACGTCAATCCCGGCGACACCATGGCCATCGTCGAATAGAAACCGGCAACCGCTCTACGGCTGCGCTCCCGAATTCTTCAGAATCGAATCCGCAAGATAGTTGTCAACCTTGGCGCCATTGCGCAACGACTCGTAGTACGCCGTGCGTATCAGTTGCTCGCGGCGCTCCCGCAACTGGGTCCGTAAGGCCTGCTGTATCCGCGGATCGCTCATCTCCCGTTGTCCCGCCGCCTCCTTGCTGATCAAACGGATGATGCGGAAACCGGCCAGCTTGTGGTTGGCATCGCCCGCCGGCAACGGAGGACTGTACTGGCCCGCTTTGAGTTTGGAAATTGCCTCGGCCGCCTGGTGATCCGAGCGGAGAGAGGATTCCGGCACAAATCCAAGATCGCCGCCATTGGCCGAGGTCTCGGGCTGCTCGCTGTAATTCGCCGCCACGGCGGCAAAGTCCTGGCCGCTATCCAGCAAGTGCATGATCATCTGCACTTTCTTGCGGGCTTCGGCTTCGTTCTGCGCCTTGTCGTTCTTCAGGTTGCGAACCTGCGGGTTCGGTTGCGCGGTCACCAGTATCTGCGCCAGATGGTACTGCGGTTCGATGAGGTTGAATTCGGCTTTGTGCTGATTGTAATAAGCCGCGACGTCGGCGTCGCTGATGTTGACTTTGGCGGAGACTTCCTTGTTCAGCACCTTCTCCACCGTGATCGAGCGGCGAATATCGCGACGGAAATCGTCGAGCGTAATCTTACGGTCCTGCATACGCCGATCGAATTCTTCTTTCGTATACGGCGCTTTGACCGCATTCAGCTTGTTTTCGACCTCTTCGTCGGTTGCCATCAGCCCGAGCTTTTCGGCCCGCTGCATGAGGATCTCGTTATCGATCAGCTCGCGCAGAATGCTGAGCTGCAGGCTCTTGGCCTGCTCCTCCGACGGCGGCTGCGGGGAGCCTTCGGTTTGGTTGCGATAATACTTTTCCACCTCCGAGCGCATGATCTTGCGGCCGTTCACCTTCGCCAGAACATCAGGTCCAGCCTGCCCGCTGCCGCAGGCGCCGGACAGCAGCGACAAGCCGACCGCCAGCGCCAGCATGGCATAGATCACGGGCGAGGCGGATGCTGTCCGCAGGCTCCGATCTTGACGTTCGCCATACATATTCAGTTCCGTCGTTGAAAACTTCATCCGCGCCTACTTCCCGCTGGTCGCCAAGGCCGACGTCGGCCCGGGCAGCGGCTGCCCGGCATCGCGAAGCGCATTGTCCAGAATCGCCTTCAATTCGGCTTCGGGAACCGCGCCTTCGACCTTCTGGCCGTTGACGAACAAATAGGGCGTGGCATTCACCCCCAGCGATTCGGCTTCCTTAACCGAGTTATCCAAGTCCTTCGTGGACTGCTCCTTGATGCACTGCGCAAGCACCGCGGCGTTCAGGTTGTGTTTTTTGCCGATGTCCGTCGCGATGTGGTCAACGGCGGCAAACTGGTCCGGCAGAGGCCTCTTCTCGCCGCTGATCTGCCGCCCGCTGGCATGCACTGAGTCGGCGAAATCCCAAAACGCCTCCCCGTTCTGCTGCGCCAGGCAATTCGAGTCAACTGCGGCGTGTCCCGCCCAGGGATGGATCTCGAACAGGGGATAATCCTTGTAATACACCTTGATGCGGTCGCCGTAGGTTTTCATGAGCGATAGCAATTCCTGGTGCATGCGCGAGCAAAACGGACACTGGTAATCGTCGTAGACAACCACGGTGACCTTGGCATCCGGGTTGCCCCGCACCGGCCGCCCCGTCAGATTGATCTTGCTCATCGCCTTCTGATAGGGGTCGGACGTCAAGTCCATCTTGCGCATGTCGAGCAGTTGCTTGCCATCCTTGGAGACGAGGAAGTCGTGTGTCTGCTTCCTGTCCTCGGTCGCGAACGACACCGTGATGGCATCATAGTTCGTAAAATCACTGGGTCTCGGCGCACTGATCGAGATTTGCACGTATGCGGGAACCTTGAATTCCGAGCGTACCGCGCGCTCCACCCGCCGGTTCAGATCAGCCGGCCCCGATTGGGCCGAGCAGCCTAGCCAAGCAATGGCCAGAAACAACAGAGTTTTTCGCAGCATAAATTTTCCTAGACGTTGACGGAAGGTCATGGTCGCTCTGCCCCAACCCGCGCCACTACCGTGCGCAGCGGAGCCCCGCAGGTGGCGGCCAAATCGGCAGACGCGTTTGCCTGGGCAAGCACTTAACTAATTATCGCACGGGAGCTGCCAGGCAGGCCCGGAAACCAGGAACCCAAAAAATTCTCACCCACGGCTCACGAACGCCGGCTGGATTGGCCGGAGAGCGCCTCAACCGGAAGCACGGCGTTCATTGAGCCGGAGCGGAATCCCTCCAGATCGAGCGTCACGAACTTGAACCCGAGCGGCTTGAAGATACGGGTGAACTCGGCGGCCATCTCCAGCGTCAAGGCGCGCGCCAGTTCTTCGCGGGCGATCTCGATGCGCGCGATGGCACCGTGATGGCGTACCCGCATTTGCCTGAATCCCAGAGCCCGCAGCGCGTCCTCACCGGCTTCCACTTGGCGCAATGCCTCGGGCGTCACTTCGCGTCCGTATTCGATGCGGGAAGCAAGGCAAGCCGATGCGGGCTTGTCCCATACGCTCAGTCCGGCGGCATGAGCTACGTCACGAATGTCCTGCTTGGTGAAGCCGGCCTCCAGCAGCGGGGCGGCGACCCCGTGCCGCCGTGCTGCCTGTTGCCCGGGACGATAATCTCCCTGGTCATCGAAGTTAATGCCATAGGCAACAGTTTCAAAGCCATGCGCGTCGCGATAGATTTCCACGGCAATGAACAATTCATCCTTGCAGTGGAAGCATCGCAGGGAATCATTGCGCACGTACTCCGGACGGTCCATCTCGGCCGTTGAAATGATTTCCAGTGGAATCGCGTTCTGCTCACAAAAGGCAACGGCCTCGCGCATCTGGGTACGGGCAAGGCTAGGTGAGTCGGCCAGCAAGGCCACCACGCGTCCAGGCGACACAGTGTTAGCGGCCCAAGCCAGAAATGCCGAATCCACGCCTCCGGAATAGGCGACCAGGGTCTTGCCCAACGAGCGCAAGCCGGTTTCCAGTTTGCGCCACTTGGACTGTAATTCGACAGGAAGGTTCAGCAGATCTACAGCGGCGGACATATACCATATCTTACGACGGCCGACGCGCTTTCTCCACAAAATCGGAGCGTCGCCAATCATTAGCGCCCACGTCAACCCGACAGAGTGGCGGCGGGACGCGGGACCCCGTCTTTTTGGTATTCGCCGCCCGGCAGGGGTCTATTCCACGGCGATGGCGTCGATTTCAACCACGCAGTCTTTAGGCAGCCGCGCCGCCTGCACAGTTGTGCGCGCCGGTCGATTGCCTTTGAAGAACTTGCCATACACCTCGTTCATGGCCGCAAAGTCGTTCATGTCCTTCAGAAACACCCCGCAACGCACGACTTTGTCCAGACTTGAGCCGGCGGCCTGGAGAACTCCCTCGAGATTCTTCAGAGCGCGCTCGGTCTGCTGGGCTATTCCCCCGGCAACCAGCTCCTGCGTAACGGGATCGATAGGGGTTTGCCCGCTCAGAAAGATAAACCCGTTTGCCTTGATAGCCTGTGAATAAGGGCCGATGGGCCGTGGAGCATTCCCGGTGACAATAACTTCGCGCATATTCCTCCGTTTAGTCTCGGCAGCAAAATGGGTGTTGACGCAGGTGGCTATTTCGCTTCCTGGAAATCTGCCCCGAGCGGCGGACAAGTGAAGAACTCCAGATAGCGGAACTCTTTTTCAGAACGATTGATGGTCTGGTGCTTTTCTCCCGCCGGCACGAACAACACGTCGCCGGCGCTGATCGTGATCTCTTTGCCTTCGATTACTTCCGTCGCCTCGCCGGCAATGACAATGATCACCGACTCCCGAGCGTTGTGAAAATGATAGGGCACCTGGGCGCCCGGAGGAAGAAGACCGAACATGCCGCCAAGGCTCTTTGCCCCCATTTGCGCGGTCAGGATTTCCGGCCGATACGATTGCTCGCGATTTGGATTCGCTTGCTTGATGTAGTCTGCTGACTTGAACAGCTTCATTTTCGACTCCAAAATAGACTTTACGTCCAGTAAACACAAATTTTCCGATGATTGCCAGTCCCGACGCCAGGGCGAGCTCTCACCGAAACATGTGGGAGGTGAAAAGGTTCAACTCAAACTGCCCGATTTCAGCAGCCGGCTGGAGCGCGTCACGGACTGGCGGTGAAAGCGGCTGGGAAAATGCGCGCCAATCAGCACGGTTGACAGCAGAATTGTCTTTCCCTGCGAGAATTCCAAGGCGTCGCATTAAAGCGGAGTCCGGGTGTCAATTGAGCACCCGCAGTAGATCGCTAGCGGAGTCGGGCGCCCAGATCTTCGGACACCCTTCCGAGGTTTTCCTGGGCTAATTGCCCGCCCTCGCCGCATCGATCGAGAGGTTCACTTCGCGTTCGGCTGCATGCAGAAGGTCTTCGGCTTTCGCACCGTGTCCGGCCATGTCAAAGTTGTTGGCGGCCCGGGCGTGGTTCATTTCCTGGATCGCTGCCTGAATGTGACCGCGTGCCGCATCCAAATCGTGCCAATCACGGACTTTGGCGGCGAACGCCGCGCCGGCGGCAAACGACAAACCTAAGGCGCCAATTGCGATAGCTTTCTTCATGGTTTCTCCTGTCATTAAGTTTTTCTCCGACCTAGAATCGGGAATCATCGTCCCCTCGCCGATACGCACGGCAGTCGTGCGCATACTCGGGAAAAGTCGGAAACATGCCGGTTCTTCGATGATCGCCCCGGCTTCACCTCAAATGTGACACGCTTCCAGCGTACACCTTGTTGGGTGTTTGGACCAGCTTCGGCATGGACTTTCGTACCCGCGAACAGCCTGCGCCTCGGCAGTATAATTCGCGCCACACAGAGGCATTCCGGATGCGAACGATTTTTCTTTTGTTGTTGTTCGTGGTGCTCCCGACATGGGGTGCGCCTGTCTCCAGGTGAATTCCGTCGGGAGGTCATCGCCCGCAGGCGAGCATAAGCTCGACCTTTCTCCGGATATTGGCGGCAACCTCAGGAACGTGCAATACGTCGCACTCCGAACCAAGAATATGCGGGTGGCCGGCCGACCGCATTTTATCTCTCAATTCCAGCGTCATGGCTTTGACGTGTTCGTCGGGCATTGCCTCATCCGAGTAGAATTTCTTCGTCGGGAGATTGCCGAACAGGACGACGCTTTTGGGAACCAGGGCCGCATCCTCCCAGAGCGTGCGCGAACTGCCCAGGCTCAGAATCACCGGATCAAGCCGGCTAGCAAACTGTTCCACCATGTATCCGTTCAGCTCGCCGCAATCGTGAAAGATCAAGTCAACTTCGGCCGAGGCTAGCTGGGACTTGATTTCGCAGATTGGGCTGCATGACGAAACGCTCAAAAATGTCCGACCCGGAACTCATCTGTCGCGGCGATAGATAGACGATGTTGGCGGCCGGTTCGCAGATCATGACCGCCTTGGCGCCGGCTTTGATCTGCGCCGCGAGCGAACGCGCGATGGCCGTCTCCGCCAGAGCCAGGCACCGCTCCGCCAGCAAAATGCTCGCGTCTTCTTCCGACGTCATCCCCATTCCTGCCATGGCGATCGCGGTGATCGGATCCGCCATCAATTTGGTCATGAGCGAGAACGGCCCAATCGCCATGCCAATGGGGAAAAAATCGGTCTTCGTGGCGATATGGCGAAGCGAATCAATATGGGCTTGGCCGCGGGCGCCGAAGGAAGCGTCCGCCGAGCGACGCAGCAATTGCAGAGTGCTTTCGTCCGGGGCTTCGGCGAAATGGAAGGTTTCGGCTTCCGCTTCCGCAGTGCCCAGAAGGCGAAGCATATCTTCCTTTTCGAGGGTGAGGTCCATCAGCGGAATTGCCAGCGGACTGGCGTAGCGGCGCGCCGCGCTCGCCCCGACCTCAGCCAGCAAGGAGCCGTCGCGCAATACTCGTTGGGGGTCGGGACTCTCGTGCAGAACAAGATCAATCCCGATCGGGAGGCGCAAACCGGCGGCGGCGAGTTCGAGGTAATACTCCCTTTTCATGCGCAATCCTTGGTCACGATGCGACCATTGACTGGTTCATTGCTGATTGATTAACCCCGCCGGTGGCATGCCCTCGGAGGTCGCGTCCTGGGTTACCACCACTGACGCGCTTTGGTTGTCGCTCTTCACGGCTGCTTCGTACAATTTCTTCCGTTCCGCCATGATAACCTCCGGCGGCTGCAAACTCCAACGCGTCCAGCAGCAACCAGGAAGTTCGCGGAATCTCGCGAGCTTTTTTTTCGCGGATGGCAGGTGAACGAAGGGGAGACTTGCTCTCTAACTCCACCTTGGGGAAAAGCCGGCGCTCGTCGTCACCCTGAGGTTCTCGGATTCGTAAGACGCGCGGCGTGCGTGTGATAATTATGCGAGCCGCCGAAGGGCCCTAAGAGGTCGTGGGCTTTCCCTGCCGGCAGGAATTTGAAGATCGAGCTTAACGCTCCTGGTGAGGAACCCTGTGGCAACAGGCGAAAGCTTACGCGCAGCCCTGGCCGGAAAACGCTGGGATGAGGCCGTCGCATTGATGCATGGACTTAGTCCCGCAGTGGCGGCCGACGTAATTGCGGATCTTTCTTTTGAGGAACAGCAGCACCTGTTCCGCCGCTTGCCGGTCGAACTTGCTGCCGCCCTGGCGATAAATTTCCCTTACTACCATGCCTATGTTTTGTTGCACTCGCGGCCGCTGGCCGAGATGCGCGCCATCATTGAGCACATTGCACCTGCCGATCGACTCAGGTTCCTGGACGAATTGCCGGAAGAGGCCTGGAAACAGCTCATGGAGGAAATTTCGGGAGAGGCGCCCGAAATATCCGCTGGCAAAGACGCTGAAAGCGCCGTGGCGGTCGCGCCTGCCGCACCCGCTGCCGCACCGGCCGAGGCTGCAATCATTGAGGCTCACCAGGTCGAAAAGAGATTTGACCAGCCGGACGGCAAGCACATTCAGGTCATCGCGCCGATGGACCTGGCTGTTGATTCCGGGGTAATTACGGCGTTGCTGGGCCCCTCCGGCTCGGGAAAATCTACTCTGCTGCGCATCCTCTCGGGACTGGCGCCGCCGTCGGGCGGAACCGTACTGTGGCATGGGGAGCCATTGAATGATTGTCGCCGAAACGTCGGTATGGTCTTCCAGAGCTTTGCGTTGTTCCCATGGCTGACGGTGCTGGAGAACGTGGAAGTTCCCCTGCTCGCGCGCGGTAATAGAGCATGGGAGCGCCATCGGCGGGCGCTGCGGCATTGGCCTCGGTGGGACTGAAGGGATTCGAAAACGCCTACCCCAAGGAGCTCTCCGGCGGCATGAAGCAGCGCGTGGGATTCGCCCGCGCGCTGGCCGTCGAGCCCGAGATGCTTTTCATGGACGAGCCGTTTTCGGCGCTGGACGTGCTCACCGCCGAGAACCTCCGCGGCGAATTGCTGGAGCTCTGGCTGCGCAAGAAAATCCCCACCAAGAGCATTTTCCTGGTCACCCACAACATCGAGGAAGCGGTCCTGCTGGCCGACCGGGTCATCGTGCTCGGGCGCAATCCGGCCACGCATCCGCGCCGATTTTCGCAGTGCCTCTGCCGCAGCCGCGCGACCGCAAATCCGCCGAGTTTCTGCTCTACGTGGATTACATCTACAAGCTGATGACGCAGCCGGAGTTGAAGTGCGCGCCGCCCACGGGCGGGGCACGCGACCAAGCCTCTGCAGATGCTGCCGCACGCCGGGCCGGGCGCGCTGGCCGGTCTGCTGGAATTGCTCAACGATCGCGGCGGCAAGGAGGACCTGTACCGCATTGCCGACGAACTGCTGATGGAGGTCGATGACCTTCTGCCGATCGTCGAGACCGCGGCGCTGCTGGGCTTCGCAAAGTCGGAACGCGGCGACGTGGAGATTACCGCCGAAGGGAAGGCGTTCGCCGAAGCCGATATCGCCGCGCGCAAGCAGCATGTTCCGCGATGCCGCGTCGCCATGTCACTCTGCTGCAACAGATGATCGCCGCGCTTGTGAAGGCAAGTCGGACCGAACCATGCCGCTGGAATTTTTCCGCGACATTCTGGATGAGCACTTCTCCGACAAGAAGTCCAGCGGCAGATCGATACCGTTCTGAACTGGGGCCGGTATGCCGAACTCTTCGCCTACGATTCCGAGAGCGACCAGCTGATGCTGCACCAGCCCGCAACTGCGGTCGACGCAGATGAGACAGCTCCGCTGCACTCACGAAAGCCGGTCTCGGCAAGGAGCTTCATCTTCAGAGCGCGGAATGCCATCAGACGGGGTCTCAACTCTGACAGGCATCCCTAAGAGTAGTGCGTCGCTGTTGGACTGACCTGCCGGTGATCCTCGCGGGATTGGCGCTGTTTTATGGACTGCTTGCGCTTCGCGCGATACTGGCGCGGCGCCCGCCAACGCGCAGACCGCAAATTCGACCTTCAGCCCTCCGTCGTGCCGCGATATGCCCTTTATTCTGTGCGCCGCATCGCCGTTGCCTATGTCGTGCAGCCTCGGCTTCGCCTGGTTTATGGCTATGTCGCCGCCCACAACGCCAAGGCGGAGCGCTTCATGGTTCCGCTGCTCGACACGCTGCAATCCATTCCGGTGCTTAGCTTTCTTCCCGGCGTCATGCTTTCCATGGTGGCGCTTTTTCCGACCGACGCAACTCGGCGTGGAGTTGGGCTCGATTCTGCTGATTTTCACCGGGCAGGTGTGGAACATGACCTTTAGCTTTTACTCCTCCCTGAAGAACATTCCGCGGGAAATGCTGGAGGCGGCGCAGGTCTACCGCTTGAGCTGGTGGCAACAGTTTACCAGCTGGAGTTGCCGTACGCTGCCATGGGTTGGTCTGGAACTCGATGATGTCGGTCGCGGGCGGCTGGTTTTTTCTTATGGCCTGCGAGATGTTCGTCCTGGGAAATCGTGACCTGCGCCTGCCCGGTCTGGGATCGTATCTGCAAACCGCGGCCAATGCGGGCAATACGACGGCGATTGTTTGGGGATTGACGGTGATGATCGGCATCATCATCTCCATCGACCGCGTCGTCTGGCGTCCGCCCATCGCATGGGCGGAAAAATTTAAATTCGAGCAAGTTGAGTCGGCCGAGGTTCCCCGCTCAATGGTCCTCGACCTGCTACGCCGCTCGCATGTGCTGTCGCTTGGACGGCGGCTGGTAATCGCACCCGCACGCGAAGCTCTGGACCTGCACTTCTCGAGGAGCGAGGCGGGCAAGGCACGTCCTCACAGGCGTGTGCGATGGCTTGCGCCCGCGGCCGGAGTGGTAGCGGCGGTCGCCCTAGGTTATGTCGTTATAAAAATGTTATCGACAGCAGCGTCCATTACCGCTCCGGAACTGCGCGGCATCCTCGTTGGAGCGGGAGCTACCTTTCTTCGTGTCGAGTTCACGCTTGTGCTTGCCGCGCTCTGGACGATTCCCGTGGGAATGGTAATTGGGCTGCGACCGAAGCTGTCCGCCGTGGCGCAGCCTATCGCGCAGATCGCCGCGTCGGTTCCGGCAACCGCGCTGTTCCCCATCATCCTGCTCGTGCTGATACGCATTGGCGGCGGACCGGGCATCGCTTCGATTGTGCTGCTGCTGCTGGGAACACAGTGGTATGTCCTATTCAATGTCATCGCTGGAGCGGCGGCGATTCCTACTGACTTGAAAGAAGTCTGTAACGTATACCATCTGACTAAAATGGAGCGCTGGCGCAGGCTGCTGTTGCCGGGAATTTTTCCGTATTTGATTACGGGGCTGGTGACAGCCTCCGGCGGGGCATGGAATGCCAGCATTGTGGCCGAGTACTTCCACTTCCGCGGTCAGACGGTGTCAACCGTGGGCCTCGGCGCAATCATCAGTCAGGCAACGGACAGCGGAAACTTCCGCGCGCTGCTTGTGGCCACGATGGTGATGGCGTGCATGGTCGTCACCATCAACCGCCTGGTGTTTCGCCGGCTGTACTCCCTGGCTTCGAGCCGTTTTAAGATGGAAAGTTGAAGCCTTGGCATGGCTCGCGGAATTTGGCAGCGGTGGCATGCATTCCGCCGGGGACTCGTCTCGGGGTAGACGGATCGGCCGAAAAATCCTCACCTGTCAAACGATTCGTCTGCCGTCATGGTGACGAGCAGAAGCTAAATGAGCTGCAGTTTCTTCAGCGCGTTCTTAAGATCGCTCCGCTGAGCGGGCGTTAGCGGCGGAAGCGGCGTGCGCACCGGACCGCCCGGGAGTCCCATCATTTTTAAGGCTTCCTTGCAAGGCGCGACGTAGCCTGGGTTATATTCCAGGAAACGGTTCAGGATTTGCAGCTTCATGTGGGGTGCCAAAGCTTTCTTGTGGTCGCCCTGCAGGAACGCATCGTAGATATCCGCCATCCTCTAAGATCTTTCCCTTCCATGGCTCCCCCTTTTCTAAATCTCCTGCTCAGAAGACTCTAAATCCCTGCTCTGAAAACATTCAGGAAATTTATCGCGTTGGGTCACTAAGCTCCTTTCGCGCCAAAACCTGATATGCACCGCCAATTTTCGCGAATGCGCCACGAGCCCATCTCCCTCCCAGTGCCGTCCCAGCCCACATCGCATGGATGTGCTCTAACTTCGTGCCTCAACTCTCAGATCACTTCGCGTCACTTCGGGCACACGAAGGCTGTTGCGGATGCCCATTACATCAAACCAATTCCTGAGGAAACGAAAGTCGCTGCGCTGGCCCTCGACTCGGCGCTTCGGGAGACTATCGGGAGACTAGCCAAACAGACCGAATCAGGAGTAAACTGAATGTTGCCAACAGGTTGGAGGGATGTGTGAGCGGTTGAAACAGGCGGTCTTGAAACCCTTTTCAGGCGAAAATCCAAGCTATTGAGCGGCAAGCAGATAACCTTGCAACCCTCATTTTCTCAATAACTTGTTGCATGTGGCGAGTTGTACCGGGATGTGCCGACTTTCGCCCCAATGTGGTTTAGAGTCCCCACAAATTTCACCACAGTCATGCGATAAGGTCTCTTGGGGTCATGCGTAGCTGACATCGCAGCGCAGTTCAAATTTGAGGCCAACGCCGCCTGACCAAACCGGCTCCCCTAATCCGAGGCCGAGGAAGCATCTAACCCCGGAACGCAAACAACAGTTCAATAACAGTTACGACCAGAATTCCCATCGCCTGCCAATTGTGCAACAGGTGGTAGCGCACAGGCCATGCAATCCCCACCGCAAGCGCTAAGATCAGCAGGTTCCCTATCACGGAGAATGCTCGGGTGAGTCCGTCGCTGTGCCGGGTGCGCGATACGTTGAGGAAACCGCTGACAATTATGGCCGCTGCTGTTCCTGAAAGCGCCAACGTGAGATGACTGGACGACTGTATGCGGAAGTTCGTAACGGACTGAGCTACCCCGAAGGCAATCATCAGCCAGCCAACGATTTGGTCAAGTGCATTCATCACTGGTTCCTATTCAAACTAAAGACTGCCTTGCCGGCAACAAACCGCCGATTCGGATCACCAGCATCGGCAAATTGAAGGTCGGCGGTTCCCCATGACTTCAAGGAGTTCTAGTCCCACGCTTTCTACCACATTCCTAGCACCTTCCACCACACACCACCTAGTCCCACCCATATGACGAGGTTCACCACGGACATAATGAAGCCGAGCTTCCACCAGGTGCGCTGATCGACGTATCCGGCGCCGAAGAAGATCGGAGCGACGCCGGTTGAGTAGTGCGTCAGGCCGGCCACCAGACTGGAGACAAAAATCATGGAATACACCACCAGATACTTGGGCGCGCCCGCCGCGATGGCAACCAGGCAAAGCGGGATGTACAGCGCGACGTCATGCGCCGACAACCCGGCAAAGAAGTAGTGGGTATAGCAATAGATCACCAGCACAATGGCCAGCGTTGGAACCCAGGCGAAGCCACTCATCATACCGGCGAGCAACTGAGCGACCCACTTGCCAAAACCCATGCGGTCGAGATAATCGGCCAGTCCAAACAGGCCACCCAGCCAGATCAGGGTGTCCCACGATCCCCGCTCTTCGAGCGCGTCTTTCCAGTCAATAACCTTCGTCAGCAGAAGCACGGAGACGGTCAGCATGGCCACTGTGGTGGCGTCGATCTTTGTCAGGCTCGAGGTTGCCCACAAGGCGATAGCGCTGACAAAGACCACGCTTACGATCTTTTCCGCCCGCGTCATCGGCCCCATCTTAGCCAGTTCTTTTTCGGCTATAGCCCGCGCTTGCGGCGTCTTTTTAATTTCCGGAGGATAGAGCACATAGAGCACAAGCGGCATCACGATCAGGGAAACGATACCCGGAACGATGGATGCCAGCGCCCACGATCCCCAGGTAACCGTCAATCCTAGGCCGGCAGCGGTCAAAGCCACCAGCAGCGGGTTGGGCGCGCATGAAGTCATGAACATGGCGGAGGTTATGGTCGAGGCCTGGAAGCAGTTCGTCATCAGGAAAGCGCCCATGCGGCGGCCGCTTGGTCCTGGCTCCGATTCGAAGGCCGATGCCAAGCTGCGGGCGATGGGAAACACTACGCCGCCACCGCGCGCCGTATTGGATGGCGTGGCCGGCGAGACCACCAAGTCCGTGATGACCATGGTGTAGGCCAGCTTCAGCGTGCTACTACCCAGCCTCTTCATCAGCTCGAAAGCGATGCGGCGGCCCAGACCGGTCTTAATGATGCCTCGGCAAAAGATAAAGGCCGACACGATCAGCCAGATGGTCCCGCTGCTGAAGCCCGACGTTGCCTCAAGCGGCTTCAACGTGCGCGACAGCATCGTGAAGGTGATCGCAACAAAGGCGAACGCGCCCATTGGCAGGGGCTGCAGGATGAAGCCAAGAATGGTGGTCACGAATATGGCAAACAGATGCCACGTCTGAGGCTTGAGTCCAACCGGCACCGGGGTAAACCAAATCACAGCTCCAATAAAGATGACGATCAGAATTCGTGTGAGATTGCTCTTCATCGCGATCCCTTCCGCTCCTTCGGGTAGGAGCAGCTACGTTTGAACTTGCCACGCCGGAAATTACCGCGCCAGGAACTCGGAGATGGCCGCCTCGTCGACCTCCACACCCAGCCCCGGCCCCTCAGGGACCTTGACCACGCCATCGCAAATCGCGATGGGCTGCTTCAGTATCTTCTCCGCCAACGTGTTCGGATTGATATCCCACTCCAGCAGCACCGGCCGGGGGAACAGGCTCCAACTCTGGTAGTTGGGCAGCGCAGCCATCAGATGGAGGGCGGCAGGCAGGCCCAGGATGGTGCCGAAGACATGCGGCTGGAAGTCGACGTGGAAGGCAAACGCCAGTGCCGCGATTCTCTTGGCCGCCGTGATGCCTCCGCATGCCGGCAGGTCGGCCTGAATGACATCCGCCACTCTTCCCGTGATGGCCTCGGTGTAACCCTGCATGGTGACCTCGGCCTCCCCGGCGGCAATCGGGATCCTGATCTTCGACTTCAGCTCCTTGTAACCGGCGAAACTTTGCCAGGGCAGCGGCTCCTCCAGCCACTTCACCTTGCACTCTTCCAGGAAGGGCGCCATCTCCAGACAGGTCATCAGGTCATAGCCCTGGTTGGCATCGACCATCAATTCCACGTCGTTGTCGCCGACCGCTTTCTTGACCCGCGTGATCCTGGCGACATCTCTTTCTTTGCCAAAACCGATCTTCATTTTTAACGCTTTGAAGCCGCCGGCCAGCGTATTTTCAATGTCCTTGTCCAGTTGCTCGAAGCCGTCCGGGCAATCCTCCTTGAAAGGAAAGCCGGAAGCGTAGGGCACAAACTCGTCGAGAAACTTGCCGCCCAGGATCTGATAGAGCGGCACCCCCAGGGCCTTCGCCTTTAGATCCCACAAGGCGATATCAATCCCGCCCACCGCCCCCGCCGGGATTCCCTTCTTTGCCTGAACGCTCTGCCAATGGTATTCGACCCGCATGGGGTCGCAGCCAACCAGTTTGTCCCTGAAGTGCGTTTCGGCGATCCGAGCGATCCCCGCTGGCGGCCCGTAGCATTCTCCCCATCCCGCCAGACCTTCGTCTGTAGTGATCTTGAGTAGGGTGACAGCTCTCTTCTTGTTCCAGTCCAGAGCATTGGCAAAGACCCTGTCAGGCGTATAGGAAACCGGATAAGCCTTGATTTCTGCGATTCTCATAGTGTTGGTCCCTCGTTTTGCCGGCGAACTCGATAATTCGAATGGTTGAAGCAAGCGAATTGGCGCGATTGGAGATGCCAAGCTGTTGCCGCTTCATCATCGGGGCCGAAAACTGTAATACAGGGAAACGCCGTTAGCTTAGTCTGGCGCGCCACCGGACACAAGTGGAATCGGCAGCCTGTCGCTGCCAGGGTGGAAGTTTTAATTACCCGCTCAAGAATATGGGCCCGCATCTGTCATCGGGTTCAACTTACCCAATAAGGACCCCGGCTTTCTGGATGGGGCCCTGCCATTTCTCACCCAAAAGCGGGGCCATTCTGCCATGGAGTTGTTGCGGTTATCGCCGCACAAGAACTACCAAGCGTCCATCAAACCAGAGCCGATTACAGGCGGGGGCGACCCTCGCTCCATGGTTCCGGTGCGGCGTGCTGGTGCGGAGGTCTCTGAGAGTTTATGTACCAGCGCGGCGGTGCTGTCCTGACCCCGTTCCGCTTGCCACGTTCGTATTAACTTCTCTGCCCAGATCCGCAGGTATCGATTACGCCGAAGACCGGGGCAAAGTTTTATGTAAATAAGGCCATGGTATCCTCAGGGTGTCCCCACTCGCCCATCACCTTTCAAACTGGCCAGCAACCCCAAATACCGCCTTTGCGGGCGGTTATGGCAACCCACTAGCGCCCTGCGCTTGCCGCACCCGCCGCCCTGGGCGATCAGCCCCCAGCATCTTCGGTTGAATCGGGCGGCATCGCGGTGTTCAAGAATGGTGTTCAAGAATAAAGATGAGGAGCAGCAAAGCCCAAAATGGGACGGCGTCACTCCGCTTTTCGATCGCAGATGCAGTTTGGCCTTGCCAAACCGCTCACACTAATATCCTATTTCGACATCGTGCCGAACATAGTGCAGTCGCGATTTGGAGTGGCAAGCGGTAAGAGCTACGTCGAAGGAAAGGTTCAATCGGAAGATAGGAGCTTCCTTCCCGAAGGCAACTATGACTTCGCAGGCTTGCTGGAAGAGTTTGGGAAGGCGGCAAAATCGCGGAACCGCAACCGAATGATTTCTATTTTGCTCAGGGAAGGCCTGACTTCCCAACAGGCTGAATGGATTACAGACACGGTACTTGACAATCCCGAAAGATACGGTTTTTGAGCGTTCTCCGGCCCGTCACTTCCTGCTGATTTATGTTGACGAAAGAAGCCTCACGAGGCCAACGGAGTTTTGCGGGGCAGGTCAAGATCATCATCGACTCGCTCTCAAGCATGACCACTGACCTGCACACCCGCATCCCGAACTTTTGGGGGACTCCGGCATTCCGTTTGACCACCTTGAGCACGAGCACGTCCATACCAGCCATGAAGCCGCCCGCGCTCGGGGTACCAACATCGAGGATGCGGCGAAGGCGTTGGTATTCGAGACCGGGTCGGGAGAGCTTTTCGAGTGCGTTGTCTCGGGTCACCGCAGGGTCGATTTGAAGAAGTTAAAGACTCTCCTCGGCGAAAAGGATATCGCTCTCGCCAGTCCGGAGCGCGTCCTTCGCGTTACGGGTTGTACCGTTGGCAGCGTGCCGCCTTTCGGCAATTTGTTTTCGCCGCCGCTTCTGATGTATGTGGATCAGGAAGTGCTCACAAGGGAATACATCTTCTTCAGTGCCGGGTCGCATTATCACAGCATACGCATGCGCCCGGAGGACTGGGTCAAGCTGGTGATGCCGGTGATTGCAGATTTGTGGAGGGAACGACAGTAGGCTCCGGCAAGAAACTGAGAAAACCCGTTTTCAGAATAGAGGAGCAACAAGAAAGATGAGAGTCGCCATCAAGTTTCTGTTGCGTTTTTTATTGCCGCAGGGTGTCGTTTTTTGGAATATCTTCGCCTGCCTTGAATGCCATTTCGGCGCTTTATTTGCGGTTGCAAAAACCAAAACCAGCACCGAAAGGAGCCATCCGACCACTTAATCGCTGAACAATTCCATGTCGCCGGCCAGCCTCTCTAGGATTTCCTTGAAAGTAATCATCCCCTCTACTTGGGCCACATTGAATTGGCCTTCCTCCGGTCCAACCAACGCAGCCGGCATGACCAGCGCAACCGAAGCCTCATTGGCACGCATCTTGGCTATGACGTCCAACAAGGTAGCGTCTCCCGGCACGGTGATGTAGCTTTCGGGCGCATCGTCGCCCTGGGCGTTCTCCCAAGCAGCAGGAACTCCTAGACTCCAGGGATGCATGATATCGGCCGCACACCGGGAGAACGGGACGTCGGCGCGCATCGTTTCGGGTACGGAGTCGCCACGCAGGGTGAGCTTGCGTGTATAAATGCTGTCTTTAACCAGGCGTCTACGCACCGCATAGCTGATGGCGACAGTCAATGTCATCGGAATGATTACCGTGTAGTCGAGAGTCATCTCGAAGATCATGACCGTTGCAGCCATCGCCGCAGCAGTGGAACTGCCCACAACAGCTCCCATCCCCACGACGGCAAAAGCCGCTGGGCTAACGTGAAGCGCGGGAATGAAGTGGTTCAATGCGACACCCCAAGCAGCTCCAGACGTTGCCCCTAGGAACAGCGCAGGGGAAAAGATGCCACCTGAGGCTCCCGAACCCAGTGTGAGTGAGGTCGCAAGCAGTTTGGCGGCAAACAGCAGAAGGAGTAAGTACAGCGGGTGGGGAACGCCGCCGAGCACGTCCTGGATAGTGGCGTATCCAACTCCTTCCACGTAATAGTGGCCGAAGCGGTACATCAATAGGTATATCAGTGACCCGACTACCAGCATACCCGCCACGTGCTGCACGTAATATCCGCCCTTGATGTGCTTTTCGAAAACGTGCTCGCATCGGTAGAGAGACCAGATGAACAATGCCGAAACCAGGCCGGCGATTGCGCCCAGGCCGGCGTATGCCAGAAGCAGGACTGGATTAGCCACATTAAAGAAGGGTTTCTCAAATGCAGGGATAAAGAATGCTGGGTGAGACCCGAAGAAGATCTCTCCAATGTAGGTGGCCGTTGCCGTCGCGGTCATCACCGGTACCAGAGTTTTCACGCTGACTTCGTGTAGGACGATCTCGCTTGCAAACAGCACGCCGCCTATTGGCGTATTAAACGTTGCGCCGATTCCGCCGCCAGCCCCAGCGGCGATAAGGGTAATCCGCTGCCAGACGGGTAAGTTCAGCAACTGGCCGACGGTAGAACCGAAGGCGGAACCAATTTGTATGATGGGTCCCTCGCGGCCGACCGCCCCTCCACTGCCGATCGAGAGGCTGGAAGCCAGCGCTTTGACGATCGATACCACCGGGCGAATAATACCCCTCCTGTGATAGACCGCATCCATGACCTCAGGAACCCCGTGCCCCTTTGCTTCCGGGGCAAAGGTTTTGACCAGAAACACTACCCCCAGTGCCCCGACGACCGGCACGAGAATGACAAACACACCCCACGGACAAGGCGGCGTATGAGTGTTTGCGTCGTACGTTATGGAAAGCTTCCCGAGAAATAGTAGATTGTGAAAAAAGCCGATGAGTGCGCGGAATGCAACAGCCCCCAGACCAGCGACCACCCCTACCAAGATGGACAGCCCCCATAAAACGGCGAAGTTAAGCGATCGCGACATTGCCGTTAAGCGATCCTGGATCTGATTACCCCTGCCTTTCTAAATGGAGACGCTGCGACTCATGCTTGGCTCCTGCATCCAACAGCTTGGCCTTGAAGTGATAGCCTGTTGCTTCTTGCCGGTAGCGAGTTTCTGAAAATAAAGGGTCCAAGTGATGCATGCCACCGCATGCCACCACGCCTTTAGGTGGAATATTAGTATACTCCACGAGAACTGGACAAAGCTGATTGATAACAGGGAATCTCCTTTATCAACGTTGAAGCCGCCTGAATGGTACTACGAGCCAGCCGGGCGGAATCCGGAACAGTAGTAGTGCGCCTCCGTGAATGGCAATCTTTGTCCTTCCATGCCTTAACTCCATCTATTATGAAACCACGTCAGTCGGATTCCTCATGAGGAAATATCTTAATCGTTAGCACCGAAGACTATGTACCTTCAACCAGCACCGGTACGATCTCATCACTGGAAATCCTCTTTGGCTTAGAAAACGGGGGCCGACATTCACTTCTTTACGGCCTTGCCTATTGCCTCCGGACGAGAGGGTCTTTACCAATCGGCAAGTGCGGGCAACAAGGCCGGTCCGGAGTTGCAAAAAAGCGGACAGTCGCTCCCGCCAGATAACCGCCCTCACCATGGGGAGCAGTATTGCCGAGAAGGCTGGCGAGGAACTCTCGGGAAAGTTGTGAGGCCACTAGGAAAACTCGGTTTTAACGGTGTCAAGCTTTCCATCGATTTGAGCGTTACCCTCGGGTTGCGGCATGATAAGCAAGACGGACCAGCAGGCGGCGCAAAGGAACCTCGACACCATTCAATAACTTTTCGGCGGAATTAGCGGGCCAACGCGCATCCGTAATGTCGAGCCTTCCGCATGCCTTGCTGTCGGATTGGGTCAAGCTTGTCACGTGATCCAGCGGCGGTCAATCACACCCGAAGCGCTTCTGCAGTTTGTGGAAGGTTATTGGAAGGATCAAAACGCTCGCTTCAATAATAGTCAGACACCGCCGTAGCGCCCGATTAGTGTAGAGTGAGGGGAAAGCTGCTTGGTCGCCGACACACAACCTGATCAATGCGGGGCACCGTTGAACTCAGTTCTGCACCCAAACAAAAAGACCTTCCCACGGAGGACCTTTTACGCTGCCACGAGTTACACTATCGCATGGGGCCGGCCGTGTCCCCGGTGTTGCGCGCCGGCGCGACGGCAGCGAAGTAGTTGTGGTCGTAAAGATTGCGGTAGAACTTGCCGGCCAGCTCGGCGGCCTTGGGGCCAAAGGTTGGGCGTCCGCCTTCCAGAAAGAACACTGCAACGACGCGTCCGGACTGCGTATTCGCATAGGAAGCGAACCAGCCAAACCGGGTGCCATCATCGGAACAGGTCCCGGTCTTGCCCAAGATCTGCTCTTCGGTAAAGCTTTCGTGCACTCTCCTGGCGGTACCGTACTGCACGGCGCTGGCCATCCCGGGGCTTACGTCGGGAATCAGCGAGGCGATGTTCAGGTAGCGTTTCTCTCTTGGCTGGAAGTTGATAATGTCCTCGGGTGTGGCCGGGTGCTGCAAGTAGTAGAGCGTTCCACCGTTGGCGATGGCCGAAACCAAAGCGCCAAGCTGAAGCGGGGTCATCGAGATGCTCTCGCCGAACGAGCACATCTTGCCAACGCCACCGAGCTTCTGAGGAAGCTCCTCGCTGGGGAAGACTCCAAGATGTTCGCCGGGGATATTCCAGCCCGCGAGTTCGCCGAGCCCATACTGGTGTGCGTAGTAGCTAACCTTCTCAAACCCTAGACGGCGGCCCAATGCCTCAAAGTAGGCATTGTTGGAGCGCGCCAGCGCATGAGTTAGATCAATCTGCCCGGCGCGACCGAGTTTCACGAGTGTGTCTTTGGTGACGACGTTCTCACTCAGGGCCGCCAACGCGACGGCTACTTTAATGGTAGAACAGGGCTCGGCGCCCTGAGAGAGCGCCAGCCTCTGGTTCACCATCGCCAGGATGCGGCCGTTTTCCGGATCGATGGCAACCACCGTGCCGTTCATGTTCCCCAAGGCATCCAGTGCGGCGGCGCGCACAACCGGATCTTCTCCACCGGTCACGTCGCTCAGGCCTTGGTTTGCGGCGAATGAGCTGGTGTAGAAGCGTTCAGCGTAGCGCCGCTGAGAAGCACGTGCCATGGTGCGGCGCGTTGCCGCCCTGCGTTGCGCCGTCACGGTCCGCGCCACCCTGCGGTTATGCCGCGCATGGTTGATGCGCCTCTGCGCACTGGCATTTTCGGCGATCTTCTGCTTTTGCGTGTGTGAATATTTGCGGGAAGAAACGGTTGCGGCAAACGAGGCGGCGCAGAAAACGAGCGCCAACAGAGACACCACCATGGCTTTTGCAGCACGGCGAAACCCAGTCATTGATAAACCCGCCCGAATTATGAAAACTGCACTGCTCGACTCCAGACGGCGCAACTGCCGGCTCCGCCTGAAAATAACTGTTCAACCACGAAGCCCCCGTGCGCAATACAAACGCAAAACGAGAGCACCTCTTTCAAACACAAATTAAAACACGATGTTGCCCTGGTACATCGGCTACTCACCTTATATGGAGATGTGATGCGTGCGCGCCGACGCTGCCCGCCAGCCCCCATTTTGGATTGTTAAGCACAGAATGGGAATAAGGGTTGTTTACAAAGTTGAGTCGTGCGAGACGAAAAAAAAGCTTGCTTTCGGACATTTCGGCGATCCAGGTTATGACTCGATCTTCGAGTTCTGGCGGGGCGACATTCGGGGTCGCCGCCATTCCGAACGACAAGCTCTGATCTACGTCACCATGGAGGCTCCGGTGACATGATCGAACCGATGACCGGTTGGAAGCCGAGAGCGCACCATTCGCCTGTACCAAAACCGTTCCATTGACACCGCTCAAGTCATTGCCGAGCTGGTAGAACTGGCGAAGCAGATGCGTGAAGCCCAGCGGCGTGGTGAAGACCTGCACATGAGCGAAGAGGAACTGGCCTTCTACGATGTGCTGGAAGTGAACGATGCGGCAGTCACAATCATGGGAGATGAGATACTGCGCCAGATTGCGTTAGAGCTAGTTGAGATCGTCCGCCGAAACGTAACGACTGACTGGACTGTTAAGGAAAGCGCACGTGCGAAACTGCGCACGCTCGTTAGGCGTCTACTCAGAAAGCACGGCTACCCGCCCGACAAACAAGAAAAGGCAACGCAAACGGTTTTAGAGCAGGCTGAGCTGCTGTGTAAGGATTGGGCGGCGTAGGGCAGATCGATAATTAATCTGGGAACACCAAGGGTGAAATGTCCTCTGCGCGAGGTGAACTCTCATGGGGCTGGACCGGCGGTTGATCAAGCGCACTTTTCGTTTCGGCGGCAGCGACTGCGTCGTAGAGCGCTGTGGTTTTCGGGCTGCTCTACATTGGCGGTCTTGGTAGTCGCGGGGATCGTATTCTTTGTTATTGAGATATGTGTACGTCTTCAAAGGTTAAGGCTTTTCGAAATGCAGCTCAAGGCAAGTACGACGTTTTCGGGTTGTTCATGGAGCGTGCCCTGCAATTACTGAACGTTGGCGGTCGCCGCAATCACCTTAGTCGCACGTGCGCGATAGCGAGGTTCACTGCATGAAATACGCGGAAGAAATTCAGAGGGCGACGGCGGGTTTGTGCGGCCTTCGTCCATTCGATAAAGATCGGCACCTGTGCGCATTCAAACAGTGTGACGAACCGGTGAACAACCGACTACCCCTGCAAATGCTCTCTTGTCCGAGCCCTTTCTTTTGTAGGGAACATCTCGTTGACCTAAAGCGTCGAATTGAAGAGCTGAATTTTGCGGCTTTCATTGAAGGGATTGAAAGGACCGGAGCCGAATTGAGCGGGCAGGAGTTGGTCGTAACAGTCTCCTGCGCTGAGCGCCGCTGCTGTGTGCCGGGATGCGAAGGAATCGCTCCGGGCGGAGGATGGCGATTTGAGCCTTATAAGGCTGGGGAGTTCTACACCTGTGCACAACACTGGCCTGCCGTTCAGTACATGCTTGACCAACAGCTTGCTACTCGCGTCCTGCTGGAATTGATGCAGAGGAAGAAAACGGCAAATCCCAAGAGGAACAATCTGAGGCTTGCGATCCTGAATGCCTACAAGCAGAGCGGCAAGGGAAAGGGCTATTCAGAATATATATGCGCGGCACTGCAGAAGCAGAAGGCACCCATTCCTGAAGAGTGGCTGAAACTCTGGCAAAAGAGGCGTATCGCGGTTGATCGATATGATTGGAAGGCCGCCTACGATGATCCTCAAGCAAGAAAGACAATCCAGCAGCACTTCTCGCGGATAGTAAACTCGACCAGGAACAATTCGCATTCGCCGAAATCTTCTTGATGCGAATGCGGACAAAGCTTCCGTAACACGCACTTCTCGCGTGACTTGCGACCGCGTCCTGCATTCGCATATCTTTTCGCCGATTGTGCAATTGTCTCAGTGCCCATTATGTCGCAGTGTGTCACTCAACGGTCGTTGACCGTATGAGGAGGCGCACCAGTGAGTCAGGAAGGCGCGCAGTGCCAACCGCAGACCAACGAATCTGCTTTGAGCCGCTGTAACGCGCGAGAAATATCCAGCAAGTTTGTAGGACACCGCGACTTCCAGAGCGGGCAACGGTTCTTGGACGGCTCCGCCCCGCGACTTAGACGGCACGCGGCGTTCTGCGAATCGGCAGCCGGGGAATCACCCTCCCCGTCTGCCGGTAAGGATGAAAAGCCGTCCCGGGAGCACGAGGGCGGAACCCTCGTGGCGTGCGAAGCGCGCCTGCCTTCTTCACTTGACAAGAATACGAATAATCGAAACACAGAGCAGCCAGACCTCAGCGCCATACCGACCGGACGCGGCAAGCACTGCGGACGGTTTTCATTTAGGGGCCATGATACCCACAATAACAAAACTTGCTATCGCAGGGTTAATTGCGGCTCGTGGACCTGCTCCTACTGCGGACCACGAAAAGCAAAACGTGCAAAGCGGGCCATCCGCGATCGGGCGGAAAAGCTCGGCTTGCATTACTTTGCGACCCTTACGATTGACCCCGCGCTTGTTTGTGAAGGTGAAGACGTGACCAGGCATCTACAAGTGACGTTCGACAAGTTCCGGACATACCTTCGCAGAAAGTTCGGAGAGGCACCGCTTTACATTCGAGTCGTTGAGTTCACCCAGAAGGGGATGCCGCACTATCACATTCTGACTGATCGCTATATCGAACAGGATTGGATTAGCCGAACGTGGAACCAGCTCGGCGGGGAAAGAATTGTCTGGATTGTGCGCGCGAAAATCGGAAAGATTGCTCACTATCTCGCGAAGTATCTGACCAAGGAACTATTGCTCTCTGCTCCGAAAGGGACACGCCGAATCACTACCGCGCGGGCGCTGAAACTGTTCCCGAAGTACCAATCAGAAATTGACTGGCAGTTGCTGCGCACTTCGATCTGGTTTCTGCTTAAGCGCCACTCGCAGACCGAAGTCACGGAAATCGAAAGGGACGAAGAACTCTATCTGAAAGCGTTTTCGGTTCCCGTGGAAGACATAAGGAGTAATAGTTCATCGCAGTTTGTGGGGGTGCTAAATGACCACGGCCACTAACCCGACTCAATCGGAGTGGCTCACGGCCACGGAAGCGGCGAACTACCTCCGCGTTAAGCCGCGTACAATCCAGCTCTGGGCACGCCAGGGACACATTAAGGGCCACAAACTCAGCGGCACAGCGCGGGTGACGTGGCGCTTTCTGCGTTCCGATCTGGATGCTAAACTTACTCCGCCGTCTGTTGCTCTCACGAATGGGAGGATTCAGTGAGACAGCGACAAGGAAGTGTAGTGCTCGACAAACGAATTAGGACTTGGAATTTTTTCTTTTGGGAGAATGGCAAGCGGCGCTCCAAAAAGATCGGCACCATGAGCCAATATCCCACGAAGGCGTCAGCATGGCGAGCAGCAAAGCCGTTGCGCGATGCAGTCGAAAATAAAATGCAACTCAGCTCCGGCAACGCAGCACCAACAGTTAGCGCCATGATCGAATCGTACCGAGCCGAGAAGATGCCGAAACGCAGCGACACGCGCCGCAGCTATGACATTTGGCTGCGTAAGTACATTGCCCCAAGGTGGGGGGAATGTTCGCTCTCGGATGTCCAAGCGCGTCCCGTGGAACTGTGGCTTGAATCGTTGACGCTCGCACCCAAGAGCAGAGTTCACGTTCGGGGAATGCTCCGCATCCTGTGGGAGTTCGCGATGTGGCGCGGTGACGTGCCCACACAGCGAAACCTGATGGAACTGGTAACGATAAAAGGCGCAACGAAGAGAACCCACAAACCGCGTAGCCTCACCGTGGAAGAGTTCCAAAAGTTTATTCGACATCTGGACGGACCATTCCGCACGATGGCTCTGCTGTGCGTATGCTTCGGCCTTCGCATCAGCGAGGCGCTGGCGCTGCGATGGTCAGATGTGGATTGGCTCAACGGTCAGCTCAGAGTGGAACGCGGCATCGTGTGCCAGCGAGTTGACGATGTGAAAACGTCAGAGTCACGGCGCGCCCTTCACATCGACAGAGACATGCTCGACACGTTGAAACTGTGGAAGCAGACGACCCAGTTCTCCGGCCCGGATGATTGGATGTTCGCTTCCCCGGTACAGATTGGCAGGTTGCCGTGGTCATACGATCAGGTTTGGCGCATGTACCAGAAGGCAGGCGCTAAGGCTGGAATTGGCGGATTCGGTACTCACTCGCTGCGCCACACGTATCGGTCATGGCTTGATGTTGTTGGAACTCCGATAGCCGTCCAACAAAAGCTCATGCGGCATGCGGACATCCGCACAACCATGAACGTTTACGGTGACGTCGTGACGGATGAGATGACTGTAGCGAGCGGGAAAGTCACCCGGTTAGCCCTGAACGGCAGGTGTGACAGCAGGTAAAGTTCGTAACTTGTTGAAAAGATGGTGAGCGCGGAAGGAATCGAACCTTCAACCTACTGATAGCAGGTCGAGTACCTAAATTCAATGGTCTGAACGACTTCCAGACCTGCTCAGTGGGCACAAGTAGGCAGTTTTAGGCGCAGTTGTTCCCTCGGTTGTGCCCTCGGCAAGCGACCCCGAGAAGGACGTGCTTCTCGAAGTCCCTAGAACCAGTCTCATAAATCCCCGCTGGCCGTGAAACGTGGCACTCTGGGTGTGCTCTGGAATGCTCCGTTCCCACCATGCAGGGACGTTGGGAATTAACGGACGAACAATGGCAACTGATCGAGCCGATCTTGCGGCCGGCACGACGGGCCGACAACCGAGGCCGTCCATGGCACGATACTCGGGCTGTGCTGAACGGCGTACTGTGGGTGCTGGGCACCGGAGCCCAGTGGCGCGAAATGCCCGAGAAATATCCGCCGTTCCAGACCTGCCATCGCCGATTCCAGCAGTGGGTGCGCGGCGGAAAGCTGGAGAAGGCGCTGCAACGGTTAGCACGGTACCTGCACGAGCGAGGACAGTTGAACCTCGATGAGGCGTTCGTGGACGCTACCTTCGCCAGCGCCAAAAAAGGGGGCTTGCGGTCGGTCCCACCCGGCGCGGCAAGGGTACGAAGATCATCGCTATCGCCGCTAGTAACAGTCTTCCTCTCGCCGTATCTGTTCGACAGCGCTTCGCCAGCCGAGTGCCAGCTTGTGGAACAGGTTCTTGGGGGAAGCTTCCTCAACCAACTCCCCGCCCGCCTCATCGGCGACAAAGCGTACGACTCGGACGCGCTCGACGAAAAGCTCGCCGAAGAATACGGCATCGAACTGATCGCACCGAACCGGCAACGCCGGAGCCAAACCCAAGACGGCCGCCCGCTGCGCCGTTATCGCAGGCGCTGGAAAGTAGAACGGCTGTTTGCCTGGATGCACAAGTTTCGCCGTCTGGTCGTGCGATGGGAATACCACATCGACAACTTTCTCGGCTTCGTGCACCTTGCTTGTCTCCATCTGCTGCTTAACCATTTATGAGACCGCTTCTAGTCGTGGTGCTTGAAGTGGCGGTCATCTCCAACGCATTCCTGAGCTTATGGCTGAGACCGACCTCGGTCTCGCCTGAGCGGCGTCTGCCCCCCTTTGCATCAAGTGCAACCGTGCAATCAGTCTGGACATCTAATGACTACACTGCCATAATGAGGGCGTGAGCAAGGAGAAGAACAAGTCCGACGAGGTTGTTCGTCGCGAGAACATCGTCCATTTGAAAGGCAAGCGCAAGGGTGGATACTTGAAAGAGGTTGTTCGTACGGTGAATGCCGAGGTCGTCGGGTATGCCCTTGCCTACGTCAACCCTCGCCTCTGTTGGGTCGATAACGGCAGGGTGCTGGGCTACGACAATGCCCATGATTACCATCATCGGCATTTTAGGGGCGAAGTGACCGAGGTGGAGTTTAACGGCTACGACGAACTTGTGAGCAGGTTCGAGGCAGAAGTTCAGGAGTTGTGGGGAGAAGAAGATGGCAAATAAGGTCTATATCCGCACAGACGGGGTTAAAGGGTTCTTCGAACGGGCACACGAAACCGCCCGAAAACTCGACAAGAAAGAACCCATCGCTGCCGAGACGGTCATCACGTTTGAGGATGCGTCCGCCATGTGGCGGTGTCTGACGCCTCAGCGAACCCGACTCATCAAGTTCGTCAAGCAGGGCAAAGGAACACCCATCGCCCTCTTGGCCGTTCAACTCAAGCGTGCTCGCCGTGCCGTTGACCGGGACGTGACTCTTCTAGAATCGACAGGTCTAGTGAGGACGTGCTTCAAAACGAATCCGGGACATGGACGAATCAAGATTGTCGAGCCTGTTGCTCAGAAGTACCAACTGACGACCACTCTTTGATTGACCGCCCGGTTGTAGCGGGGATTATTGAGCATTGCATAATATAGAGACATTTATGCAGCCTTGTGCTACTCTGCCTGCATGGGAAATCCAGCGGGGGTTCGTCGAGATTTTGAAGCCTTGGAGCAGCGCCGTCGTGAAGGCGCGGAAATGTTGCGCCAACGTGTTCCTCAGGCTGAAGTCGCTCGTCGGGTTGGAGTCTGTCGACAGTCAGTGAGCCGATGGGCCCAGCAACTTAAGCAGGGTGGACTGCGGGCGCTGAAGAAGACAGGCAGTGCCGGACGAAAGCCACGCTTACGACCGGAGGACCTGCGTCAGATCGAGCGCGGTCTGAAGCGTGGGCCACAGGCGTTGGGCTATGAGACCAGCCTGTGGACGTCGTGGCGCGTGGCCGACCTGATCGAGCAGGAGTGCGGGGTGAAGTACCACAGTTCCCAAGCGTGGCGGATTCTGCGGCGACTTGGGTGGAGCTGCCAGCGACCGACAGGACGGGCCTTGGAGCGCGACGAAACGAGGATTAAGCAGTGGAAGCGGGAACGTTGGCCGGGGATAAAAAAAACGCCGAAAGAGAAGGCCGAACCATCGTTTTCATCGACGAAAGTGGTCTGAGTCAGCGTCCCCACCGGTGTCGCACTTGGGCCCCACGGGGTCAGACCCCAGTGCTGCAATACCACTTCAACTGGAAGACGTTATCCGCCATGGCTGGCGTGACGTGGTGGAACTTTTACTTTCGTCTCTTTCCCGGTAGCATTCGCAGTCCGCAGGTAGTCGAGTTTCTCTCCCATCTGTTGCGGCACATTTCCGGCAAGCTGCTGGTGGTCTGGGACGGGCTAAAAAGCCATCGCGGTCGTCTGGTCTGGGACTTTGTGCGCGAACAGCGAGGAAGAATCTGGTTGGAGTTCTTGCCTGCCTATGCTCCCGAACTGAATCCAGTCGAATATCTATGGTCTTACTGGAAGCAAAACGAGCTACCGAACTTCTGCCCGAAGAGTTTCGGGGAACTGAGCCACTACGCCCGGAAAGCGCTACGTCGTATGCGCCGTCGGCCTACGCTGGTCACTGCGTTCTGGGAACAGGCAGATCTCTTTCCACTGTAACTATATTATGCAATGCTCTATAGTGGCGGGAGGGCGACTCGCGTCCGCATAAGGGTGTTTTGGTTGAGCGTCGTCATCGTCGTCGTAGTAGCTCTTGAGATAAGGTCTCTTCTTTGGCTTTCGGCCAAAAAGAAATAGGTCAAGTAAAGCGGCTCCACGACGGCCGAGTCCGGTGACACGCGGATGAGATGACAATCAAAAATTGCGGGCTCGTTCAGATTTGTGACTAAGCAGCATTGCCCAACTCCTTCCCGTTTTAGCGACGACCGCACGAAAAGGAGGTCGCCATTCCTAAGCAAATATCGTTCCTTGGCTGCGTCATCCCATTCCAATCTTTCGACTCTCTCCGCATTGAGGACAGAATTCTGGTAAATGTCGTAAACATTCACATATAAAATCCCGCTGCCAAATCGAGCCTTCTTAATGAAGGCACCGTTTTGAGGGGAACCCAAGCACACTCCTTGAAGAGTGGTCGTTCTCCACGATGGAGAGGGAAGTTGGCAAGCTGGCCTTTCTATCTCTGGCTCGCTCTGATGGTCTGCACCTGTTTGTTCCATGCGGGTCAAAATTCCCTTAACGGTTTGCCTTCTCGGTATCCATCGGAAAGATTTTTTCGAGCATCTCCCATAGTCGTTGGTCGGCTCGGGTTGTTTCTGCCTTGGCTGCACGCAATTCAGCAACGATGTCTGACAATGGTCGGTGATGTGTGCGGCCATTGACTTCCACGAACATCGATGGACTCAGGTTGAAGTCCGCCTCGCGAACTTTCTCCATCGTCACCACGCGGCTCAGTTTCTCCCGCGACTCCCACCTCTGAAAAACCTCAGCGACGGCGGTGATGCCCGCGTCGGTCAACTCGTTCTTCGGCTTCTTCTTCACGAAGAACGTCGAAGCGTTGATGAGCAGGAACTGGCCTTTGCGACCATTATTCTTGTGGCGATTGAGCACTACGACGATGCCCGGAGCAGTCGTGTTGTAAAAGAGATTCTCGGGCAACAAAACCACAGCCTCAATGAGGTCAGCCTCCACGAACGACTGTCGAATCGTCTTCTCCTTGTTCGAGGACTTGCTCCCCGAGCCACGGGCGACCGCGCCGGTGTCAAGCACCACGGCAGCGCGGCCAGTATCGTTTAGCGATGCCGCTATATGTTGGAGCCAACCCCAGTCCGCCGACGACGATGGAGCGGCACCCCGCTCGAACCGCTTCCATTGGTCATTCTCGTAGAGCGATTCGCCGTAGTTATCCTGATTCCACATTGGGTTCGCGACGACGTAATCGAACCGCTTCAGCCCAGCACCTTCCGCCGCGAAACCCGGCTTTGTAAAGGTGTCACCTATGGCGAAAAGCGAATCCGTATAGTCGTGTAGGAACATGTTCATCTTCGCCATTGCGAAGGTGACGGGGTTCATCTCCTGACCGTACAGTCTTGGAGCCTTGCTCTTATGCGTCGGGTTCTTCTGCTCGAAGAGGAGCCGCGCCTTAATCAACAGACCCGCTGAGCCGCATGTCGGGTCGTAAACCGTCGTGTACGGCTTCGGGTCGAGCAGATGCGCCATCAGCCATCCCACTTCCTTGGGGGTATAGAATTCCCCTGCGCTTTGTCCCTGCCCCTCGGCGAACTTCCGCAACAAATATTCATATGCTCTGCCGAGAATGTCGGGTTCCGCGTTTTTCAATCCGAGGCGATGGCGGCTGATGATCTCGATCAGCGCAGATAGGCGGTCGTCGTCGAGCGTTCGTTGCCCGCTCTGCCGCTCGTTGTAGTCCTTGATATCGAGCACACCGAGGAGTTCAGGATTAAGCTTCGCCACCTCGCGCATTGCATCGGTCACGAACTGCCCGAGGGTGCCATCAGCAGCGTGGTTCCGAATGGCGTCCCAGCGGTACTCGTGCGGGATGAAAAACCTGACGATGGGCTTCCGGTTGTTCTTTAGCGCGTCTTCGTGGTCGGCTTTGATGACCTCGCGGGCGACCTCCTCGTCTCCGAACTCCTTGACCTGACCCGCGAATTCGTCGTCATACACGTCGGAAAGCCGCTTGAAGAACACCAGCGGTAAGATGAAATCCTTGAATTTCGGGGCATCTGCCGCACCCCGAACCGCACAGGCGGCGTCCCAGAGCCATGTTTCCAGTGTCGGAACATCGAGGTGCTCACCGGACAGGGCAGGAAGGGCGATGGCCGCGATCTTCTGCTCATCCGCCTTCTTTTTTCGTTTTTGTCGCTTGACCGCCTTGGCTGCTGTGGCCATTTTCCCCATTTCGAAGCAAGTTAAGTTGCTGAATCTGAAGCGTACCCTGACATCTCGTCCGGGTCAATGAATGACTGCACGCCGCCACGAAATTGGGAACGGAAGCGTAAAGTCGATGAACTTTACCCTGTTTTGCGTCACATTTCCGGCGATGCCAGAACCGGCTGGCTCCAGTTGCAACTTATAGCAAAAAAGGACATCCGACCTCCCGGCTCATATTGCAATTGTGCGGCATTGAGATTTGTCCTTAACGCCGTAGAACGCAATTGGATTAAACTGTTCCGCTAGGCGCATCGACTCGGACTTTTTAGAGGGTGACACCATTTTGCCGCGAGTGACTCTGCTAGAGCTTAGTGAGCAGGCCGGGTTGGGAGTCGGAGAATTCTCTAATGCCACGCAATTGGCCGGGACAAAGTGGCAGTACCTGAACAGGTTTGAGTCCGAGCCGATTGGCCGAATTGAAGGCGCTTGAGCCAATGAAGCTGTTCTGATGTGAGGTGGTGATTTGAAGACGTAATGTCACGATGGAGGCGAAGAAAAATGCCTGTAAAAATTGGGGCGTCGGAGCAGCCACTTCAGAAGGTTTTTTCTACAGATTTTGATTTTTTTATACCGCTTTACCAGCGGCCTTACGCTTGGACGACTAAAGAAACTGGTGAACTGCTTGGAGACCTTCTCGACAATATGGGCGACCTCGGCACCCCTGTCGAGGAGACGAACCCGTACTTCCTCGGAAGCATCGTGCTCGTCAAGGGGGATAATCCAAAGTCGGATGTTGTTGACGGCCAACAACGACTCACGACGTTGACGATCCTGTTTTCCGCCGTTCGAACTTTTCTGGCTCCTGCGGAAGCCATTGGAGTAACGACGTTGCTCTATGAGGCAGCTAATCCAATTCTCGGAAACAAAAACCGATACCGACTAACGATGCGAGAGCAGGATGTCGATTTTTTCGCACCTACGTTCAGGACGTAGGTGGTATCGACAAGCTAAAGCCCATCAATGCCGCGAGTCTGACCGACAGCCGTAAGAACATTAGGGAAAATGCTTTACTGTTGTTGCGCGAGACAGAAAAGCTAACTTCGGAAAAAAGATTGCGTTTAGTTCAATTCGCCGCCAGACGGTGTTACCTCGTTGTGGTCTCCACGCCCGACTTTAACTCCGCCTATCGAATCTTCACTGTACTAAACAATCGTGGGCTAAACTTGACTTACAGCGACATCCTGAAAGCGGAGTTGATAGGCACCATACCCCAAAACTCACAGCCTTCATACACGCGGAAGTGGGAAGACATTGAGGATTCGCTTGGACGCGAGAGTTTTCAGGAACTTTTTGCCCACACCCGCATGATTTACAGAAAGACGAAGCTGGCCGAGACAATCCTGCAAGAGTACAAGAAGTTCATCGTTCCGGCTGGGACGGATGCGGCAAAGTTCATTGACGATGTGGTACTGCCTTATGCCGACGCTTACGACATCATCAAAACTGCCGCTTACCAAAGTGCCTCAGGTGCCGACGCGGTCAACGCTTCCCTGAAGTGGTTGAACCAAATTGACAATCTGGACTGGGTTCCCCCGGCGATTGTGTACGTCTCCAAAGGCATGAACGACCCGGCTGGGTTGGCATAGTTTCTTGGAGACCTTGAGAGGCTCGCTGCCGGACAAATGATTCTTCGATCCAACATCAACGAGCGCATTAGCCGCTACGCTCGTGTGCTGACGGCCATAGAGCAAGGGAAAGACCTTTACGCGGCGGACTCTCCATTACAGCTTACCGATACCGAGAAGCAGGAAAGCGCCACGGTATTGGACGGCGACTTGTACTTAGAGCCGAAGATTCGGCTTTACGTATTGCTTCGGCTCGACTCCGAACTGTCGAAGGGACAGGCAACGTACAACTATCCGACTATCACTGTGGAACACGTCCTGCCACAAACGCCCCCTTCGAACAGCGTCTGGATGCAGTGGTTTCCGACCGAGGATATCCGCCAGAAGTACACGCACCGCCTCGGCAATCTTGTGCTTCTCCCGCGCAGGAAGAACAGTGAAGCGCAAAACTATGACTTTGACGTGAAGAAACAAAAATATTTCTCATCCGCGAAGGGCGTTTCGACTTTCGCACTCACATCTCAAGTGCTGAACGAAAAACAATGGACTTCTGCTGTAGTGGACAATCGACAAAAAAAGCTGTTGGCCTCACTCCGTTCCTTGTGGAGGCTCTAGCCACGACGACCGACGTGAATGCCTCGGAGATGCAGCAAGCGTGGAGTGCCGAACGTACAGCCAAGGTGCGTGACCTCATCAAGCGCCTTTACGCCGTCGTCGCCGCGTTGGAACAAGAGTTCGAAGACCGTAAATTCACGCCGGACGGCCATCTGGTCGGCAGCATCGGGGAGGTTGTCGCCGCTTATGCTTTCGGCCTGAAGTTACTCCCGGCATCAACCGAGGGGCATGATGCCGTGGCGGCGGATGGTGCAGTGTCTAAATGACGGTTCGGCATCGTAATGGAAACATCCCACCATGGCCACTGTAAGCCTGTCTCCAAGGGGTCTAGCGGGCTTCGGAGACGGTGAACGGGGTCATTTCCCATACCCACTCGGACGACCCTTGTGAGCGTTTCCTACGGTTTTTAGCAATTGTCGAGCGGGTCACTGCCGGGGAAGGGCGGTTTTCTGGTGGCGACGGTCTCCTCGCCTTCAATCGGATTTCACGCGAGAACTCCGAGTGGACATTCGTCTCCTCAAGAAAAAAAGCCCCGGCTTGTTCAACCGGGGGTTCTGACTTTGTTTACGGCTCACGCTATGGTTGCTCTTTCGCCTCCTCGTACTGCGGCTGGAAATGGCGTAGTGCTTCCTCGGCAATGCTCGATTGCTGAGACACACGCAAAGCATGAAGCTTCTCGCCCCACAGATGTATGCTTTTGATTATGCGGTTATAGCGTGGCGCGTCGATGTCGAGTTCGAGGCGGCGAAACTCGGCAACTACGTCCTGCCATCCGCTCCTGATGCATTAGCTCCAGTCTGTCCATTCATTCCTCCTTCAGATTTGCTTGTCATTTGTAAAACGACTCCACAAGACACGGCACAGATTTTTCCCGGCCTACCTGTCCATTACCCCAGAGCCCAATTGCCAGCTCAACTTTTTTGGGGGTCATCTACGACCTTCTCGCTTGAACTTTGAATTCCAGTAGTTATAAAGCTTCAAGTACTGGAGTAGGTCTTTTTTGATGTAGTACTTCGCCCTAGACTATCGAGCAACTCAACTGCTTCTTTGGCGAACTTCGCCCAGTTAATGGTCTTTGCGTGAGGGTGGTAGTTGAGCCTGCCAATTTTGTAATGAACAACGAATGGATGAGTGCGCCGAATGATTTCGAGAGTGACCTCCGGCATGATCACTGGCTCCAAACTTACCCAAGTTGGAATTCCAGCCGCATGAAACCTGCGAATGGTCTCGATTCGGTCATCAGGCAGAGCAGCGCCGGGTTCCCATTGCGCCGAGGCTACTGGATCAAGGAATGTCAACGTGGACGCAAACGCATCATTCGCGGTCATGATGTCCAGATCGCGGAAAGCCCGACTTCCGCCCTTGGTGAGAATGTGGACGGCGTGGCCATACTTGTGCAGAATCTGGATTGTGCTACGGGTTAGTTGTAGCTTCTCGTCGAGCTGCTGGTATGGGTCACACGTGAAACATAAAAGGATTGGAGCACTCGGTTTCAGCTTTTTGGCCTCTTCTTCCAATATTTCTAAAAACTCATCGCCACGAGGTTTCGGCTTGCAGAATTCGTCCCGGATGACATGCGTGCACAGTGGAGAGAAACAGTATTCGCAGTTGTGAGAGCATCCCGAATAAATGTTGCACGCTCGCGTGGCATATTCACCAGCCCTGCCCTGCGGTTTGTAAATCAATGGCATCATTTCCTCCTTGAAAATGGGGGGCGGGAATCGCCGCCCCCTAGCCTAGAGACTTGAACCAGTCTCATAAATCCCCGCTGGCCGTGAAACGTGGCACTCTGGGTGTGCTCTGGAATGCTCCGTTCCCACCATGCAGGGACGTTGGGAATTAACGGACGAACAATGGCAACTGATCGAGCCGATCTTGCGGCCGGCACGACGGGCCGACAACCGAGGCCGTCCATGGCACGATACTCGGGCTGTGCTGAACGGCGTACTGTGGGTGCTGGGCACCGGAGCCCAGTGGCGCGAAATGCCCGAGAAATATCCGCCGTTCCAGACCTGCCATCGCCGATTCCAGCAGTGGGTGCGCGGCGGAAAGCTGGAGAAGGCGCTGCAACGGTTAGCACGGTACCTGCACGAGCGAGGACAGTTGAACCTCGATGAGGCGTTCGTGGACGCTACCTTCGCCAGCGCCAAAAAAGGGGGCTCGCGGTCGGTCCCACCCGGCGCGGCAAGGGCACGAAAATCATCGCTATCGCCGCTAGTAACAGTCTTCCTCTCGCCGTATCTGTTGACAGCGCTTCGCCAGCCGAGTGCCAGCTTGTGGAACAGGTTCTTGGGGGAAGCTTCCTCAACCAACTCCCCGCCCGCCTCATCGGCGACAAAGCGTACGACTCGGACGCGCTCGACGAAAAGCTTGCCGACCAATACCGCATTGAACTGATTGCCCCGAATCGGCAGCGCCGGAGCCAGACCCAAGACGGTCGCCCGCTGCGCCGTTATCGCAGGCGCTGGAAAGTAGAACGGCTGTTTGCCTGGATGCACAAGTTTCGCCGTCTGGTCGTGCGATGGGAATACCACATCGACAACTTTCTCGGCTTCGTGCACCTTGCTTGTCTCCATCTGCTGCTTAACCATTTATGAGACCGCTTCTAGGCAGTCTTCTTTGTGGAGGCTTGCTTTTTGTGGTGCGCTCTCGCGGCCTCTGAGATCGTCTGAGGAGGGATTTTCTCTTTCTTTGCCTCCGGGTGTGGTTCAGACGCTTTTTCCCCTTGCTCCATCGCAGATTCAGAAGGTTCCGTAGAGACGAGTTCAATCGGTGCAAACTCATCGCACTCATCCTCGGCGAAATCGGCAAGGAACAAGAGGTGATTGATAACGCCCGTAAGTTCCTCCCTTATCTCTTCGGGGGACGGGGAGTCATCGCCCTTCAAGCCCAACTCCTTTTTCTTGATGACATTGAGCTTGTCCAATACGCTCTCGGCCAGTTCAATTTTCTGAACTATTGAGCATTGCATAATATACTTACAACGGGAATAGCTCTGCCTGCTCCCAGAAGGCCATAACCAAAGTAGGGCGTCGGCGCATCCGCCGCAGTGCCTTCCGGGCATAGTGACTCAGTTCGCCGAAGCTCTTGGGGCAGAAATTCGGTAGCTCGTGCTGCTTCCAGTGCGACCACAGATACTCGACCGGATTCAGTTCCGGAGCATAGGCGGGCAGGAATTCCAACCAGATCCGCCCTCGCTGCTCGCGCACGAAGTCCCAGACCAGACGACCGCGATGGCTTTTCAACCCATCCCAGATGATTAACAACTTGCCGGGAACGTGCCGCAGCAGATGAGAGAGAAACTCGACCACCTGCGGACTGCGGATGCTGCCCGGAAACAGTCGGAAGTAGAAGTTCCACCACGTTACCCCTGCCATGGCTGACAAGGTCTTCCAATTGAAGTGGTACTGCAGGACGGGCGTCTGGCCCCGTGGAGCCCACGTACGGCAGCGGTGCGGGCGCTCGCTCAATCCGCTTTCGTCGATGAAGACGATGGTGCGGCCCTCATTTTTGGCCTTTTTTTTAACTCCGGCCAGCGATCCCGCTTCCACTGCTGAATCTTGGCTTCGTCCCGTTCCAAGGCGCGTCCCGTCGGTCGCTGGCAACTCCAACCCAGTTGCCGCAGAATACGCCATGCCTGCGAGGGGTGGTACTTCACCCCGCATTCGCGTTCGATCAGGTGGGTCACTCGCGCCGACGTCCATAGGCTGGTTTCATATCCGAGTGCTTGTGGGCCACGCTTCAGACCACGCTCGATTCGCCGCAGGTCTTCGGGACGTAGGCGCGGTTTGCGACCCGCTCGTCCTGCCTTTTTAAGCGCCCGCCGTCCACCTTCCTGGAGTTGTCGAGCCCACTGACCCACCGATTGCCGATGTACCTTTACACGCCGCGCCACCTCGGACTGGCTATATCCCTGCTTCAGCAGCCGCGCCGCTTCCATCCGCCGCTGCTCCAGTGCGTCAAAATCTCTGCGAACTCCCGCTGGATTGCCCATGCACGGCAGGATAGCACAATCTTTCAGAAATGTCAGTATATTATTCAATACTCAATAAGAAGGGCTTCTTCGGCTTGGGCTCCGGCTTGTCACGCACAATGGCCATGACAATCTCTACCGCCTTCTCCTCGGACAGTTTGGCCTCGGGTTTGATCTCCTCGGCGTATTTCAGGGCAATATCGGTATACCTGCCCAATGGCTTGGCAACGCTCGGGGTGATGTTGAGAGCTAGCCCTGACGCAGCCACGGCGTCGAGAAACACCGGGCTAAACATTTTCTGCGCTTCCTCGTAGCCGTCCATGAGCCTATAGGCCGTAGCTTTCGGCAGCCCCTCAAACTTGTTCACCCTGATCCACGTGCTCCATGCTTCCTTTGCGCTTTTATGCGCTTTCGGATCGGGCACGAGAATAGTACGTACCGTGCTCAGGTCAGCAGCCAGAACGAATTTACTGCCCTGCTTCAGGTTCTGCTTAATTCTGTCTGTGACGGTGAAAAGTCTCTGCTTGTTGTCGTCGGTCAATGGGGCTAGTAATCGATCCAAGCCCCGATCACCTGTTGATTTTCGCTTTTGCATCTAAGTTCCCCTTTTTTCAGTCTCACTTGAGACTGGGACATTGCGCTCATTTCCGCCTAGCTATGACTGCTACGGCGCCTGAGCCAGTGTCATTGTCAAACAGACTCGGAGACACTTTGTGGAAGAACGCAGGGAAATTAAGGGGGGTAATTATTCCAGTCTGGTGTGCTGAAGAAGGCGCTATCGCTTTTAGCGGATCATTGCCATAAGCCCATCAACAATGGCGAGCCGAAGAAAGGGGGACAAAAGCGTTGTGAGATCACTCTTTCCTACGGATAGCGCCCAAAGTTGCCACGGAACGATCTATAGCCAAAAATTCCGCCTCTAAAGTGTCTATTGCATGGCCGATATTACCTGTTTCTCGTTGCACGTCGAGCTGCGACAAATCCTCTTTATCGTACCCTTGAGCTTGCAGTGCCAGTTTGGCTATTGCACATGCTTCCTTCGGCTTGAAAATAAAACTATCTTCCCAGTAAAGAAACCAACCCAGTAATCCCATGGCTATGTTGACGATGGTGGAGTCCCGTCGCGCCTTATGGGGCGTTCTCATCATAAAGAGGTAATGTTCAACGACGATTGAAGCCTCGGCGAAGCATTGTAGCAAATGGTCTGTGCCATGGAGCCCACCATCCGGAGCGACAATAATTCCAGCACGTCGAATCTCCTCGGCAAAGTCCTTAAGTTCTTGGGACAGATTGTTTAGCCGCTCCCTAATATGGAGATTTGCTTTCCTAATTCTTTTCTCTGTGACCTCACCGAAAGGTTCCGTGGTTTTTGTGTACATGTAGATCATGTCCAGCAGCCATTCCAGACCCTGTTTGGCGTCGGTACGATGGTCATCCGGGTGAGCGTTTATGTGCTGCAAATATTTGTTGAACGGAGTACGGGCATCGGCGTCGTACTTAAGCAAACGCTCAAATGTCTTCTGCCATTCACTAAAGCTTATGGGCTTCGGGATAACAAGCGGTTGATCTGGCGAAAGACTGGCTTTGGGTTTGTTCATAAACTCCTACCTAAGATCATAGTCAACGTCCCACAAGTTCCCACCAAACTCGATACCGGTAGTTGTCCGATACCGTCTGGTTAAGTAGGGACGAAACCGGTTCAAGAATATCCCTATTCTTGGAAAATAATACCCCCATTTTTTCGTTGACTTGTTCCAGAAGTTAACAGGCGAGGCGTGCGAAAGTTGAACTGTGATTTGCTTCGGCCACAACGCGGATATTGATATTCGAGGTCGGAGCGACACTTTGCCGTCACGCCGGAGAAACCGATATCAGAGCCACAGGCAGCCATCAATCAGTTCGATGTTGCGGATGACACAGGGGCTGTCTGTTACCCCTGAATTGCTAGAGCAGTACACGCGATTGAACTCGAATGTAGAAGTAGGAGTTAGCCCAGTCGGGCGTAGCCCTCCCGAAATCATTGCCAAAAGCATTCGGTTGTGGGGGAGCGACGACCGTTTCCTTCCCCCGTGCGGTAAACGGTATCACGACCATCGATCAAAGGAGATCGAAAATGGCGAAAAAGGCCACGAAAAAGAGAGTCAAACCGGTGAAAGTAAATATTGAGCCCATTGAGGAGGTTGCCTTCGCAATAGCTACTCAAATTGCTACCGAGACGGACAACACTCTTTCTGCCATTTATGACGAGTGGCGGGAGACGGTGCAAAAACTAATTGCAACTCATGGCGCGGGTACCGTCCGCGATGTGTTTGAACGCGAACTTGTCGAGTACGAAGGTGATCCTTTCATCGGTTCAGCATTCGAATTGATGAAGGAATTGTTTTGATTTGTAAGGGAGCGGTGTTGAGGCCGTTCTCTGTTTTTTCGCGGTTCACACGGTCGTTGACGATTCACGACGCACGCGGGGCTGGAAATGGCGGTTCGCGGCCACAATCCGGATAGTAGCCTACACGAGCAGGATGGCATTGCCATCTGCCCCGTCGAGTCAGCATCTATTTGTGCTTGTGCCCTCCCCCAGACTGCTGGTGGAATTTCTTTGGTTACTCCGCAGCCGCCATGGGCAGAACGCCATGAGGGCGGATTGTATCTCGGATTGTATCCCTCTCAATCCACAGGCAGAAAGCGGGTAGGTCGAGGTAAAGGGAGTGCAGCCAGTAATGACCCATTGATGACCGTTGCGGAGGCGGCAGTCCTCCTTCACGTCAGTGAGAGTTGGGTTCGCCGCCACCTCTCGGAACTTCCCGTCGTGCGAATCGGTCGGCTGGTTCGCGTTGACCGGGCATTGCTCAATCAACATCTTTGCAGGGGAATGACACTCAGGAAGTCGTTGAGACCGGAAGGGGCTGTTATGCCGCGACGGTACCAACGAGGTTCTGTTTGGTTTGATAAGAAAAGCAAGACGTGGAAAGGGCGGTTTCGCTTGGATATGCCGGACGGGAGCCGAGTCCACAAGAAAGTCACGATAGGTTCCAAAACGGAGTATCCGACCGAGACCGCAGCCCGAGACAAGCTGGATGACATGCGGCGGGAGTTGCACCGAGAAGCAGAAATGCAGCCAACTCTGAATCCGACCACGAACGGCAAGCCAGTGAATTTCACTGATCTGGTCAAACGCTGGAAGGCGGCTGAGGGGGCGGCACTTGCTGACAACACTTTGACGCACTACGCCAATGCCCTCCGTGCTTACGTTGTTCCGCACTTCGGAGCTTCGGCGGTCGGCGAAATCACCCGCGAGGAAATTCAAAAGTTCCTCAACGACAAGGCGAAGAATTACGGCAAATCTTCGCTACGCTCGATGCGGGTGACGCTCTCTCTGACGTTAGAGTGGGCGAAGCGGAACCGCTGGATTGAACACAACCCTGCGGAGAGAATTCGACTGCCAAAGAAAACCGCAGGTCGTCGGCTGATTCGCATGGTTCTGCTGTGGAGCCAAATCATGGCAATCATGGAGCAGATGGAGGAACCGTACCGTACGTTGGTGTTGTTCCTTGCCTTGGTGCCGAAACGCATCGAGGAAGCCCTCGCGTTGCGCCCGTCTGATTTGGACGAGCACAACATCCTCCACATTCGCCGCGCAATTTACGAGCGCAAGCTGGTGGAGTTCGAGCCACATGAGTACGAGCGAATTCCACTGGACACGCCCGTACATGCGGAACTCGTTCGGCGAATGCCGCAACTAGGGGGAGGGCACGAGTGGATTTTCCGCTCCGAAGCTGGCACGCCGATTGATCCCGGCAACGCGCTGAAGCGCAAGCTTCACCCCGCAGCAAAGGCCATCGGAATCCGTCTTGGTGGATGGCATGATTTCCGGCACACCTTTTCAACCGCTATGTCCAAAGCGGGTGTCCGGCTGAAGGTCAGGTCGGAAGTGCTCGGTCACGGTAAGCGCACCGGGGTGTTGGCGCATGACGTGTACGACCACGCCAGCGAGAACGAAATCCGGCAGGCGCTTGTGCTGGGAGCGAATTGGTTGATGCAAGAAGAGGCTATTCAAAAAGCTCTTTTGGGCAACCAGTTGTGCCCTCAGATGTGCCCTGAGGCACACCTTCAACCTCGCCTGCCTGCAAGTGATTGATTTTAAAGGGGATGGTGAGCGCGGAAGGAATCGAACCTTCAACCTACTGATTAAGAGTCAGTTGCTCTGCCAATTGAGCTACGCGCCCTTCAACGACTTACGGCGGACGGCCTTGGCAAGTGTAGCGAGAATTGTAGCGGCGTTTTCGTCATCATCACGACTTTTGGACGAATTTCGCTCATTGCCGTCCTGTGCTTTTGATTCTATCGAGTGCGCGTTCATTTTGTCCAATCTTGCTACCGCGTCCTCCATCGCCTGGGGCGTGGGATGGATATCGCGCTGGCTGACTCCTAGGCTGCCATGCCCGGCCAGCTTCATAATCGTGAACGCATCGACGCCAGCCAGCCCCAGACGGGTCAGGTACGTATGCCTGAGCGAGTGCAGCACAAACGAGCGCGGCATCTTCAGCTTGGCGCGCGTCCGCGCGTGGACATGATCGAGTGAGCTAACGAGGTATGCTGCCCCATTCTCATCGGCAAAGACGGAGAGTGACTGGGCTGCCGTCCGTCGCCCTGCCAGCAGTCCGTGGGCGCGCGAGGTGAGCGGTACAGAGCGGCAAGCGTTGCGGGATTTTCCTTCCCGTACCTGCAAGTAACCCCACTGCGAGCCGTTCGCCTTTAAGTGTATGTCTCTCCACTGGAGCGCCAGCGCCTCACCAAGCCGCAGCCCGGCATCAAGAACCAGGGTGGCAACATCCTTGAGAGGCTGTGGCGTTGCCTTCAGGTAGGTCTTCTCGCTGGCGTAATCCAGAACGTAATCGCGGCCCTGTTCGCCAGCGATCAAGCGCACGCGCGGTACTCGGTCGATGATCCTCCACTCCTGGGCCAAGCGCAGCATCCGGCGCAACGTGGCAAGCGCCCGGTTGACAGTGGACAGGCTCACGCGCCTATCACGGTAGGTCTTTGCCCCTTTCTTCGTATGTCGCCTCGGCGCTGCGTTGCTGCGATGCTGTACAAAGCTCTCCACCATGGCTTCGTCAATGTCGCTGAGGCGAGCCTTTGCCAACGGCTCGAATTCCAGCAGCCGTTTCACCTGTTCGGCGTAGAAACCGACTGTGCGCGGCTTCGCCGCCGACCGCACTAGAACAGCCTCATTGAAGCGCTTGGCGAATTCGGCAAGGGTTGGAGCCGGTTTACGTTCCAAGATTCCAACCTCGCCCTTCGCGAGCGCGGTTCGATACGCTGCTTCCATGTCCCGCGCTGTGTTCGCATTTCCTTGGTGCGTGGACTTTTGAATATGCCGCCCGTCCCAGACAAAGTGATACCAGTACACCTTGCCACGTTTGAATATCGACACTTTATTTTCTCCTTTCCAACTGCGCAATCTTTCGATTGACTTCGGCGCGCAACATCTGAAGATTCAATTGGTATGTTCCCCCGGACATCTTGGTAGACGCGAGGTCCTGCCGTCGAAGCACACTATTGAAGAGCAACTCTGGCTCTTCTCCGCCTCCGGCGCGAACTATGAAGAACTTCATCTCTGCACTGACCAAAGCCGCTCTTACCCGTTTCTCATTAGCGAGCTTAGGAAGCCAGCTGATGAGGTCTGGGGAAAGCCCGTCATCGTGGAGCCTTGTTAACAGAGCCAACAAATACACGTCTTCCAGCGTGTAGAGATTTCTGCGGCCCTTACCTCGCCCAGTGACTAACGAAGGGACAACACGATATGGGCGACCGATTGTCCAGTTCTTAATTCGGCTGATTGGCACTGAAAGAATCTCGGCGACATCTCCAAGAGTAAACACCTGCATCTTTTCATTCGCAGTACGTTTCATTCTGATTTCCCTTTCACAAAATTTTCAGCTTGCAATTACCCACGAGATACTCTATCGTGCACGCATGTACTATGTCTGGCTTGTATACTCTATTTGAGATGCCAAGTCAAACAAATTTCGAGTACTGAGTAGGACCACATGATACCAAGCGAGAAGATCGCGTTGGACATCGAATCCGCTGCCAAGGCAATCAGCGTTTCGCCGTGGACAATTCGGAAGTGGATTTCCCAGGGGAAACTTCCCGCAACGAGGCTTGGACGCCGGGTCTGTGTGACCCCTGAAGCGCTCCAAAAGCTGGTGAACGAAGGCACGCGGTCTAACGGCAACAAGGAAAACAAGCAGTAGAAGTTGACCACAAATGACTGTCCGCGAATTGTTGCCTCAGCTCAAAGGCGCGAAGCGCTGCGGCAAAGAATGGACGGCACGCTGCCCGGCGCATTCTGACTCGAAGCCGAGCCTCTCCGTGCGAGAGGCTGGAGGGCGAGTATTGCTGCATTGTCACGCTGGCTGTTCCACCGAGGACATCGTACGAGCATTGGGCATGAAGATGTCAGATCTCTTCAACGAGAGCAGCGGGCAACCACGCGAGGTAGTGTCCTACCCCTACAAGGATGAAAGTGGTCAATTGCTGTTCGAGGTTGTCCGTTACGAGCCAAAGGGATTCAAGCAGAGGCGACCGGATGGGCAAGGCGGCTGGATATGGCGTCTGAATGGAACGTGCCGCGTCCTTTACAACCTGCCAGCAGTTCTCTGCGCTGACCTCGTTCTAATCTGTGAAGGTGAAAAGGACTGCAACCGCGCTGGAGAGTTGGGCTTCGTAGCAACGTGCAACCCTGGGGGCGCGGGAAAATGGCGAGACGAGCATTCCGAGTGCTTACGTGGAAAGTGCGTCGTGATCGTACCGGACCGGGACGAGCCGGGTCGAAAGCACGCGCAGAATGTGTTCCGTTCTTTGGTGGGCATAGCTGCGTCCGTCGAGATTGTGGAATTGCCAAGCGGCAAAGACCTAAGCGAATGGGCCGATGCGGCAGGGGCCAGCGCACGCGAGCAGCTACTCAAGATCATTGATGAAACCCGCCAGCCTACGACAGCGGAACCGCAACCATGCGCCAACACTGGGCAGATCGTCGCCAACGTGGAACAGTATGTCCGGCGCTTCTGTATTCTTCCTGATGCCGCATACCTGCCGGTGGCGGTGTGGATCGTTGCAACCCACAGCGCCCACGTCTTCGATTGTTTCCCATATTTGGCGCTGCTCTCGCCAGCCAAGCGATGCGGCAAGACCCGGCTTCTGGAGGTGCTGGAGCAGCTAGCCTTTCACCCATGGCGAGGAATAGCTCCAACCCCTGCGTCGATCTTTCGCATGATGGCCGAGCAACCCACTTTGCTGCTGGACGAAGTGGAAGTGCTCAACACAAGGAACAAGAGCGAGTCAACCCAAGCAATCCTTTCGATTATGAACGCTGGGCACCGCAAGGGTGCGACTATTCCGCGTTGTGATGGCCCCAAGAATGAACTCAAGCACTTTCCCGTCTATGGCCCGAAGGCATTTGCCGCAATTGGGCGACTGCCTGACACCCTGACGGATCGTTCTATTAAGGTGACGATGCAAAGGCGCACAGCGGGCCAGCTGGTAGAACGGTTCTTGCTGTCACGGGCAACCGCCGATGCCAAACCGCTGCGGGAATCTATCACTAATTTTGCAAAAGCAAATCAGGGCAATATCCGGCGAGCCTACGAGCGCTTGATGAGCAGCGACCTTGCTTTCCTTGGAGACCGCGACGCTGATTTATGGCTTCCGCTGTTCGCTATCTGCTCAACAGCTGCACCAGAGCGAACGTCTGAATTGGAGAAGTGTGCTCAGCAGCTTTGCTCTACAAAAGCAGGCGACGACGAAAATGACTCGCTGCCGCTGAAGTTGCTGGCGGACATACAGGCCGTGTGGCCCGCAGAGCGGGAGCGGTGCGATACCAAGACACTAATCGAAAGGCTGAGGGCGCTCGAAGAATCCGCTTGGGAAGAGTGTGGGTTGTCACCTCGAAAGCTGGCCCGGATGCTCAGACCATTTGAGATAGAGGCGCGCGTCATGCGCGTGACCGATACCGTACGTGGCCGAGGCTACGAGTATCGGGACTTGCTTTCCGCATTTAATCGGTATATCGACTCTACAGGTGTGACAAGTGTGACAAACCAGCAATGACGCGGGTTATAGCACGTTTTGAAAGCGTGACAAAACGCATTTGTCACACATAGAAAAATGCTACTTGAGCCAATGTTTATGCCAGTTGTCACGCATGTCACGCATCGAAGGCATATCAACACGAGGCCAAATCTTGCGGCTCTGCTTCTGTTTTAAGTTGACCCCTTCTGGAAATAGAGCTACTATGCACGAGGTAGCTCATATATGAGCTACAGGAAGGATAGCATGCCAATTCCAACCCGAAGTGAATTGCAAAACCGCATCAAGGAACTCGAATCCGAAAACGAAGACTTGCAGTCTCGCATTGACGAAATCTCCGAAATCGTCACCGGCGATGAAGAAGCCGAAGAAGAGGACGAAGAAGACACCGAAGACGAGGACACCGACCTGGGGGAATGACGCCGCGCCCGGTGTGCGGCGCGAGATGGAGGAAGGCAGCACACCAAATAACCGACCGCGCCAAGCGTTACCGCGCTAACGCGCCGGAGTGCTGCCCTCCCCCACCCCGCAGGTGCGCTCTTTGCGACTCCACCCGTTTTGTTGTCGTCGATCACATCGACGGCGACGAATCGAACGGCTCACCTGAAAACCTCCGCTGGCTCTGTAAATCGTGCAACACGAAGCTTGGGCTTGCGATGGCGCGCGCCGGACTCGGTAAGCGAACCCGTCAGTACAATCCCGCCGCCCACACGCTGGCGCAATACACCGAGGCCGTGATGCAGCACACCCGAGGCCAGCACGATGCCGGCGGGGAAACCATTCACGATACACCCAAAGAAACGCGCCGGAAGTTTGCGGCCGAAATCTGGGAGCGGCGCCGTGCTCGTGGGACCGACCGCCGCACGCCGTTTTAATAAATGAAATGCATACGTCAGCAGAACCCGTAAAAATCGTGAAAAACCGGAACATTTGTTATGTCGGCAGCTTCGGAAACTGGTAAGAACCAGCAAAAGGCGCTAAGAAAAATCGTGAAAAATACCGGCAAAATTCGTTCTGAAGCGGAATCCTACAGCGCAAGCGAGGCCGCAGCCTTGCTAGGTGTTTCGATACCGACACTCAAGCGCATGGTGGCCGAGAGCAGACTGGAAAGCTTTCGCACACCAGGCGGACACCTTCGCATTCTGGCGGAGAGCATCGGAGCTGTGCGGGAGCAGCGGGCGGAGCGAGTTCGCCCCGTGCGTGGTGCTTCGCCCGTTTTGCAGAACCGGCGGGAGCGGCTGGAAGAATTGACGCTGGAGGCCCAGGAGGTAAGGGCTAGGCGCGAGCTGGCAAAGCTCCAACGAGAGGATGACGAGGAAGCGGAGCAGCAAGAGGAGGAAGAAGAGGCCCGCGAGCAGGAGGCTGCGGAGCGCCAGGCCGAGCTTGAGCTGGAGAGTGAGCAGTTGGAGCGGGAACAGGCCCAAGAACGCGCTAGCAAGGAAGCAGAGCGCTCGCTAGCGGCATTCCGCTGCCGATGGTTGGAGGAGGCCACGCGCACCTTGACCGCGCCGCAGTGCTCTTGGCTCTCAGTAGCGCAAAAGAAGGAAATCATCGATGCGGTAGAGATGGAGATCAACAAAAGACAGCCCATTGATGAGCCCCGTATGGTGACGATTTTGGTCCTCACAATTGCGGCTCTCGCGGAGCGCTATCGTACGGAGAGGCAGGCTGAGGACAGCCGCCAAAGTGTCATTGACCGCGCCCGCTGGCATCTGGCGGCAGGCGCGACGGAACAGGAGAAGGCTAGCGCCGCCATCGCGGTACGCGAAGCGGTTCGGAGGCAGCCAGCCAACGCAAGCGAAGCCGAAATGTGGACGTCCACACAGGAAGCGCTCCGCCCTATCAATCAGGTGGTAGAGAAACGGCGGCAAAAAGAGCGCATTCTGGCTTGGGCAATTGCGCAGCTCCCTTGGGGCAAGACTGAGTTGGACGGCGCACGGGTGCGCCGGGAATGTGCCGAGATATTGGCCGACTTGCCCGAAGACATCGCGGAGATAGAGGCCAAGGAAGCACTTGAACCGACCGTCCGCGAAGCACGCCAGGGCATCGAGGAACGGCAAGCCAGCAAACAGCGCCAGGCCCGCAAGGCGCAGCAAATCGAGCACGGAGTGGCGCAGATTTCCGCCTGTCTTTTGGAATTGAAAAATGAGGGGGAACTCACGGCAGACGAATACTACGATTCGGAGCTTTGGGAGCACCTAACGACCGCCGTCCGGCGCGGACTTGAAGCTGAGCTGTCTGGCGACGAAAGCAACAAGGAAATCCGCGAGCTTGTGCGAGAAATCATCGATCACGAGATGTGAGAGTTCATTCTGACTACAGTAACCAAAGATGCTCGTTGTAGGTGGTCGTATCCGGCCGACAAGTTGTATGGACGGTGTTGCAGCGCGCGTAGCGCCGGAAGCACTTTCATCACCCAAAACAAGAGCACGCCCTTTTAATCCTGGTACGGCCCGAGGAATCTCTCGCCATTGAAGTGAATTAGGTGCGTTGGCGCATCCGCAACCCAAACTTCTGTTTCCCATGAAATCTCACCGAGATATTTTACCATAGCTTGACGGTCAAGGAATGCTGTGACGAACACAAGGCCCGCCTTGCATCCTTTGAAAAGGGCTTTCAATTCACCGTGTCGCTTGGGATTGACTGGACCGTGACTCGTGACCGCTTCAATCAATACCAGCCAATTCTTGCGCTCAACATACACAATCACATCTGGCATCTTGCCGTGTTCCTCAATGGCGATGCCTAAAGACTTCAGCAGCGGCCTGTCAAAGTACGCAAACTTTTCGTCCGTGTCGCCCACATAAACGAGTTTGCCGCCGCTTGTGAAAAGCTCACAGAACTCCTTGATGATCTTTTCAACGAGAATGTTCTGACCGCCCGGTGAAAGCGTGATTAGCTCGCCCTCCGCAATCTGAATTGGAATACGTTTCAGTTGCCGTTCTTGCGCATACCGCGTTTTCAATGTCTCCACTGATGCGAGATAAGTTCTCAGGCCCGCATCCCATCCATGCGTGCCATACGTCCTAAGCAGTTTCAACAAGCCAAGCTCAATCTGATAGACGGCGTATGGGCTGTTTGTCGGGCGCTCGGGATTATCCGGGTTAATGTTCACGACGCCCGCGTCAAGGAACTGATGAATAGTTTGGCGGCGAACCGTTTCACGTGTGTTCGGCGCGTACCGCTTGCCGTAATTCGCCCCAAAGAATTCCATCATTGGCGTGATGCCCATGAGCGGCTCTTTCGCATCTGCCCACGACGTTTCAGGCTTGAGGTCAAGCAATGAAAGCAGCGTCAATGCTGAGCGTTCATTCTGTTGCTCACGCGGCAAGCCCAAATCCTTTAGAATGCCAAGCGCCTCATCGATCTTCTTTTTCGCCTTCACCGGATCGGCAACACCTTTCGCATCTGGCAAGCTAAGAACCTCCTCCACATAACGGTCAATCAATCCCTGTTCAGGGAACTTGTTTCCGATTTTTGAACCAAGAGCTTCAATTTGCGAGCGCGTTGGGTATTTCAGGTTTCTCAGGTCCGTTGCGTTGACTTGTGTATGCCCGCTGAATTGCCTGAAATACAAATCCACCAACGTTGAATTGAGAAACGCGGCAAGGCCCTTTGCAAACACAGTGGGCAAGCCTCTGCCCTTGCGATGAAAGTAATTTAGATGATTCTCAAACCCAGCCTTCTCGGCCTCAACGCGGGTTGGATCATACACAGCCGCAACAACGCGCCGAGTTTCCTCTTTTGATGAGAACCGCTTTACAAGAACATACACACCCTTGGGCACGAGCAATTCATCAGCACCGGGCAACAGCGCCATTGCTTGCGCCTTTTTCCCGCTCGGCTTGGGCCATTGAACAAACCCGTTCTCAAAATTGAGTGGGTAGATGAGCGGCACAGTTTCCGCCTCAGGGAACGCCCGCAACAGCGGCTTTGCGCGGAAATCAACCACGCGCCCAGTTGAGACCTCGACATCGTGCTCTTGCAGCGTCCAATATAGCCGTCCTATTTGCTCGGCAATGGACGCCCCAAGTTCATCAGGGACAATGTGAATGAAGTGATCGGGGTCGCCGGGCCTTACAAGTTGCTCGTATGCGATTTCACGCACGGCGGCAAACTCATCCTCTGGGCCTGTGCTTGATGAGATGATGACGTTGCCTTTGCCACTGCCCTTAACGCCATAGAAAATAACGTTTTCTTGCAATACGTCATCTTCGCGGAAAGCCACTTGCCTGGATTCAAATACGTGAACGCGGCGCAACGCGAGCGTGTTCAACAAAAGCTTCCGAAATGGCTTGAAATACGGTCCATTGCAGAAACTACGCGGAGTGATGGCGACGAGTTCACCGCCATCAGCAAGCAGCATGAGCACAAGAGCCAAAAACCCGGTGTACAGGTTGGACGTTTCAACGTCAACAGCTCTGAGCATCAACCGCGTTTTGGAATCGCTGTTAATCTTCTTGTATGGCGGGTTGAGGATGGCGCAATTAAAGCGCTCAATCGGCGCAAACATCTCTTGCCGCAACTTGCGTGTGCCGTCCTCAATGAAATCGCGCTCAATAAGATCTGACTCGAATTCAACTCCAGCCTGCTTGCACGTCGTCTGGCACTGCTTCAGTGTGTCCTTGAGGTACTCACTCAATACGGGATCAATTTCGTAAACCGTGGACTGAATCAACTCTGGCTTTTTCGGGCGTCCACAGACTTCACTCACGAAGGCTGCGGTAAGAGAGCCGACTCCGGCTCCGGCATCGAGCAAGGTAAGCTCCGAGGATCTTGCTTTGAACATGGACGCCATGAGCCGAGCGGTGGCGGGTGGCGTCATGAATTGGCCGAGGCCCGACCTTCGCTCGGGGTCGAGCTTCCGGTTAGCATCGAGGCGAAAAAAATCAACGCTTTCAATTAGCCCGGTGGCCATGCGTTAAGCATAGGGTCGGCTGGTGAAGTAGTCCAGTGTGGATTTCTGGATTTAATAGGCGCTATTCTAACCCAGAGCACGCGTTTTCAAAAGAGGAACGCACAGCCGGAGGGTGTAGAACTGTCGCTGTAGCGAAAACTGTAGCGGGTAGTGGCTTATCTGGAGTGATACGGGCGAGTACCGATTCTCGCCCGTGTCTTGATTTCCAATCACTTACAAAGGGGTACTCTTCAGTCCAAAGTGCCATTTTTGGATTAAGAGTCAGTTGCTCTGCCAGTTGAGCTACGCGCCCTTCAACAACTTGCGGGGGATGGGTTTGGCCGGGGTAAGTTATGGTGCCAGTTGGTGTCCCTTGCCTCGAGTGTCCCTTGCCTCGACGGGCGCTTGCACAACCTGCGGGGATCGCTCGTCGCCCTGCGTTTCGATTTTAACGAATGGATATTGATCCTGTCCAGCCGATTCACCGCATCCTCCACGGTTTGCGGTGCTGGATACACAGACCGCGGCTCACGCTGACATGGCCGTCCCCCGCCGGCATCATCATGGTGAACGCGCCAGCCGCTACCCTCAGAACCGTCTTTGAAGCTCCTGCACGAGTGCGGAGTCACGGCAGTCTGGCAGACACCACCAGGACAGACCTGCGATTTCAGCAACGACTGCGGTGGGACTTCATACGTCGTCGCGAACGCGGTTAGAAGACTGCCTCTCGACCAGAAAGCCGCCAGCTCCTTTCGCTGACGTTGATGCCCCATCGTGCGTGATGGGTGATTATCATCGCAGGGTGCGGTTGCCATGTTGCCGATCGCCACCCTGATGACGCCGCAGGTGTCCGCTTTTCAGTCGGCGAACGGGCGCGTCTCGATTTGTATCAAGCCCCCCGTTGGGCGCGCCGAGAGTCGTCGTGTGGGCTGCGGCATCGGGCTTCCAGGCAGGCGGCTCTGCCTCACCTGCTCGGCGGCGGCAACGCCTCTCGGACAACCCTGCTCGGATGATTGCGGCGCACGCCAAAAGTCAACATAACTCACCTGATGCACGCAACTGACGGTGCAGTGCGGAGCACAGTTTTTCCTGGTCACGAATTCGCGGCGGATATCGGCCACCGTGTATTTCGCCAGCGGCTTGCCCGGGTAACCGCGCTGCTGCGAGCAGTAGTGCACCAATCCATCCTCGCAAATGTAGAGGTAGCGGGCTCCGGCGCGGCATTGCCACTCGTTCGGCAAGCCCAGCGCGATCCGGTCCTGAAAGTAATCGAGGCGCGAATAACTCCGCCGGCCCATATGCTTCATCTTGAGAAAGACTTCCCGCTCTTTGGTCGCGAGCGGACGCAACTGCCCGTCGCCGTCGTGAATGATACCTACGGTCGAGGTAAAGCCCAGTTGACGCGCGCGCCTTCCCACCACCAGCGCGTCGTGCGGATTGTGAGTGCCGCCGCCGACTACGCTGTTGATGTTGACGTGGAAATCGGCGTGTTCGGCCAACAGTTGCAACTTACGGTCGAGAACCTTCAGGCTCTTCTTGCTCACCTCGTCCGGCATGACGTTGTCGATGGAGATCTGCATATGGTCGAGTCCGGCGCGATTGAGTCGCTGGATGCGTTCGGCGGTGAGCAGATACCCGTTGGTGATCAATCCGGCGATCATTCCTCTTGACCGGATGTAGCCGATAAGCTCGTCCAGTTCCGGATAAAGAGTCGGCTCGCCACCGCTGATGGTGACCACGGTGGTGCCCAATCTCGCCAGCTGGTCGATACGCTCTTCGATGACGGCCAGCGGTACAGGCTTGGAAGTGCTGTCGTACTCATTGCAATAGGCGCAGGAGAGATTACAGCGGCGCATCGGAATGATGTGCGCCATGACCGGATGATCGGTCGAGACCAGCCCTTTGGCAACCATTGCCAACTCGCGTAAGCGACGATTTACCGCGATGATTATCCTGCGTATCCTACGATTCAGAGTTCCCATAGAGAGACCAATTGCGTATTACAACAGAAACCCGGCGCCAGTCGGAACCCGCTTCGGCTGATCAGCACAAAAGCCGGGTTTAGCGGGGAATAGCGGCAGGTGGATTGTTTTGTGCAGCTTTGGCCGGCAGGATTGCTGCGGTGAAACATGGCCGTCCGGCAGGGTTGAATTCGCCGTGGCTGATTGGCCGGCGCAACCACAGCACTCATTTATAATCATTTTTTCGGGTTTCGGAGCTTTAGAAAAACCATGATTCGATTTCTGCAAACCAAAGGCCCGATTCAGAAGATATTACTGGTCGGTTTCTTGGCTATCATCTGCGTCATGATGGTCGTCACCCTGGTTCCCGGCGGCATTCTCAACGAGTTCGGGATCACCCATGAGGGCCTTGTCGCCAAGGTCGGCTCCGAGCAGATCACGGCTCAGGACGTCAATCAGCAGGCAAACCAGATGGCCCGCAGCCAATTCCCGCGTGGCGCGCCTCCGCAGATGCGCCCGTACCTCGTGCAACAGGCCGCCGAATCGCTCATGATGCAGGGCCTTTTGCTGAACCAGGCCAATCGCATGGGGCTCCGCACCAGCGATGAAGAACTGCGCTATGAACTGGAGCACGGTGGGCTTTCGGCCCAGCTTTTTCCCGGCGGCAGGTTCGTTGGCAACGATCAATACAAGGCGTTTGTCGAGTCCAACTTCAACCTGAGTATTCCGCAATTTGAAGACAAGCTGAAGCGGCAGCTCACGATGAACAAGCTGCGCAATATTGTCGAGGGAGGCGCAAGCGTCTCTTCGGATCAGTTGGTCCAGCAGTTCCGCCAGGCCAACACCAAGGTAAAGTTCGATTACGCTGTCATCTCGCGGCAGGACTTGGCGAACCAGGTAAAGCCGACCGATGCCGAACTGCGGGCGTTCTATGAGAAGTCCAAGCAGCAATACGCCAACAGCATCCCGGAAAGGCGCAAAGCGCTCTACATCCCTATCGATGAGGCGAAGCTGCCGAACCCGCCCAAAGTCACGGCGGAAGAATTGCAGAGCTACTACAACGCTCATCAGGATCAGTTCCGGGTTCCCGAATCGGTGACCGTGCGTCATATCCTGATCCGCACCCCCGCGGCCGGCCCGGACGGCAAGGTGGACCCCAAGGTCGTTGCCGAAGCCCGCGCCAAAGCCGAGGACATCTTGAAGCAACTCAAGGCGGGCGCCGATTTCGCCACCCTGGCCAAGAAATACTCGCAAGACCCGGCGAGCGCCCCCAACGGGGGGATGCTCGGCCCGGTCACTCGGGGACGCACCGTTCCCGAGTTTGAGAAGGCTGCTTTCTCGACGCCCAAGGGACAGACTAGCGGCATTATTCAGACCGATTACGGCTTCCATATTCTTCACGTCGACGACAAGACGGAAGCGCACATGAAGACCTTGGCCGAAGCCAAGCCGGAGATCGAACCGATTCTCGCCCACGACAAAGAAAAGGCGGCGGCCGAGGCGCTGTCGCGTGCGGTGGAAGCCGACGCGCGCGCCAATGGCATGGAGAAGGCCGCCAAAAGCCATGGTCTCCAGGTCGTCGATATCGGTTACTTCGCTCGCTCCCAGTCGCTTCCAGGGGTTGGCAACGCGCCGGCTTTCATGGATGCGGTGTTTTCCGCCAAGCCGATGGCGCCTCCCACCGCCGTGGCCACGCCGCAGGGCTTCGCCGTCCTGCAGGTTGCGGACGTGAAGCCTCCCTCGACGCCGACCTACGAGGAAGTAAAGGACCGGGTGGAGCAGCAGTTCAAGCGGGAGCGGGCCCAGGCGTTGCTCTCGCAAAAGACGCAGGAACTCTCGGACCGCGCGCGGGCCGAGCACAACCTCCGCGCCGCGGCCAAGGAGCTCGGCGCCACCATGCACACCAGCGAGTTCGTGACGTCGCAAAGCCAGGTGCCGGAGATCGGAGCGCTCACCGGGCCGGCGGCGCAGGTTTTCAGCATGAAGCCGGGCGAGGTTTCGGGCCCTGTCAACACCGCGCAAGGCGGGGCGGTCATGACGCTGCTGGAGAAGCAGGAGCCGTCCATGGCCGACTTTGACAAGCAAAAAGATGAAATCCGCCAGCAACTGCTGCAGCAGAAACAATCGGAGATGTTTGAACTCTACCTCGCCAATCTGCGCAAGGTGGGCGAAGAGAAAGGCATTGTCAAGATTTATAACAAGGAGATGACTCGTCTGATGGCCGCCGTCAGCGAGTAGCCTGGTCCGTGCCTGTCGAGGGGGAGTGCGACTCTCCCTTTCTTTTTGTTCGCCGCTTGGCTGGAACTCCGCATTTGCGGGTTGCTGCCTGGGCTGTGATAATGTTCTGTTTTTTTCGTACATCTTCTCCGGGAATTGCGTACATTTTCTCCGAGTTCTCCAAGAATCAAGTAGCGCGAAATTTTTGGCTTTGGGTGAGATCGCAATTTCAGAAATTGAAAGAGACCGATGCCGAACGAGCGAGCTTCCGGAATCCTGTTGCATCCGACTTCTTTTCCGTCGCAAGGTGGAATTGGCGACCTGGGTCCGGCGGCCTATGAGTTCATCGATTTCCTCGCCGCCGCCCGGCAGTCGCTGTGGCAGGTTCTGCCGCTGAATCCGGCGGGCATCGGCAACTCGCCCTATTCTTCCACTTCGGCTTTTGCCGGGAATGTACTGCTGATCAGTCTCGATCGTCTCTCCGCGCGCGGATTGATTTCACGGGAGAGAATCTCGCAGCTCGCCGCGGCCGGAGACCGCGTCGACTTTGAGCGCGTGGCCGAGGTGAAATTACCGTTGCTGGCGGGCGCCGCGCGCGAATTCCTGCTCAGCGCCGGTGGCAACGACATCTCCGCCTACACCGCTTTTTGCCGCGACAACTCCTGGTGGCTGGAAGACTTCGTACTTTTCGATGCCTTGCGCCGCCGTTTTCACGGCGAGAGCTGGAATCGCTGGCCGCGCCCGCTCGCGCGGCGCGATCCCGAGGAGCTGAACCGGCTGCGCCGCGAGTTGCGTGAGGAACTCGACATCGGACGTTTCCTGCAGTTTGCTTTTTTTGAGCAGTGGCGGGCGCTGCGGTCACGATGCGCCGCCAGCGGCATTCGCATTATCGGCGACATCGCCATCTTCGTGAGCTATGACAGCGCCGCCGTCTGGATGCATCCCGATCTTTTCCGTCTCGACGCCGATCTCGATCCCGAGGTAGTCGCCGGGGTGCCGCCGGATGCATTTTCCGAAACCGGCCAGCGCTGGGGAAATCCCATGTACCGCTGGGACGTGTTGCGGCAACACGATTACGATTGGTGGGTGCGGCGCGTCAGTTGGTCGCTGCGCTTTTGCGACATCATCCGGCTCGATCACTTCCGCGGCTTCCTGCAGTCCTGGGAGATACCCGCCGCCGAGCCCACGGCGGTTCACGGCCAGTGGGTTGACGGCCCGAAAGACGAACTCTTCCGGGTCTTGCACGCCCGGCTGGGAGATCTTCCTTTTATCGCCGAGGATCTCGGGCTCATCACTCCCGATGTTCACGCCCTGCGCGAGCGCCTCAAGATTCCCGGCATGCGCGTGCTTCAGTTCGGCTTCGGCAACCCCGGCGCCCACATCTATTTGCCGCACCGGTACGAGGCCAACACCGTCGTCTACACGGGCACGCACGACAACGACACCACCGCGGCCTGGTGGCTATCGCTTGGCGACGAGGAGCGCCGTAGCGTCTCGGCTTACCTTGGCGAGGCCGGAGACGGCGTTCACTGGGCGATGGTGCGAACGGCCCATAACTCCATCGCCAACCTTTGCGTCGTACCGCTGCAAGATGTGCTTGGCCTCGGCTCGGAGGCGCGCATGAACACCCCGAGCCGTTCGCAGGGAAACTGGGGCTGGCGTTACCGCGCGTCCGCGCTCACCCCGCAGCTGGCGGAAAAGCTGGCAGCCATGGCCGAGGTTTCCGACCGGCTGCCTTGCCCCTCAACTGAGCAGCAGGCCGAGGGGAAAGCTGGCGAAAACTTCCTGGCATAGCAGGGTTTGCTGGCGGATCGGCAAAACTTCGCCAGTCAGCAGATTCTTCACCGATGTCCCTGGCGGGGTTGGCGGCAGCACGATTTCAGCCGCTCCCCACACTTCGCCCAGGGGCATGCGCGCTTTGCCGCCCAACATGGTACAAGCAAACCGTGGAGTCGCCACCACGGCCGTTTGTCCGCCGTAGGTCCGGGCGTATCCCACGCCCATGTGGTTCGGCACCACGTCCAGCAGCAGTCCCATGCGGTAGCTCTTCAGCTCCGCCGCAAGTTCATCGAGTTCTTCCTCGGTTCCCAGCTCCGGGTTGATGGCATTGTGGTCGATGATGTCGTATCCGTGGGTGCTGCCGGCACGCGCTTTGAGGATGGGCGACGCGTAGCAGGTGCTGACCCCGAGTTCATGCAGGTAGCCGATCAGGGCGCGGGCATCGTTGAAGCGAAAGGCGTGATTAAACTGCAGGCGATAGGTCGAAAGCGGCCGGAGTTGCTCCTTACGGACAGCAAGCTGCCGCAGACACTCGCGCACTCCGGACGACTCGCTGACTACAACCTCTGACTGGTTTAGCATTCCTTGCGAACTCTTAAATGTCGCCGAACACGCCACTTAGATGCGGCTCGTAGACGGGGTGTCGGCCCGGTCCCTGCCGGCTGCTTGCGCAGCCAGGTGAATGCCATGTTGCCGCTTTTTTGTCACCCCGTTTCCGGTAGTGTCCTAAACGCGCGTTGAACAGTGTTCGCGCTATGGGACTGGAATTTAATTGTTTAACGCCTAAACAATTAAATCCACGGGCGGGATAGATCTGATCCTCACGGCCCCGGAGATTCACTATGGTCGAGGTAGCGAAAGCCTTTTTTGTAGTACCCGTCGTAGGCTTGCTGGCTTCGATAATGCAAAGAGTTGAAGGCGTCGAGGTTGTCCAAATAGCTCATATGGGAATAATCCAATGCTCCGGCTGTTCCCTTGCAGTTGCGGCGGTATGCCTGAGAATACACGCATGATGAAAATATGTCGGTCAATTGAATGCCAACAGATAATTCAGAATGTGTGAATGTTGGCGCCTCAATCATCCGAAGGCACCGTTGACCAATTGGATGCCCAAAGATAAAGGTTAAGTGGGAGAGTGCAACGTTCAGGTCAAGATTCCGCATTCGGCTGTCGGCGATAATTATTCCGTGCGAAGCCTCTTGCGGATACCGGGGTTCAATGCCTTTGTTGACTTCCTTCATCAGTATATTGAAGCGCTCACAGAGATATTGAAGAGCCATCGTATAGAGCGCAACCTTGGACGTTGGCGTAACCGGGTTTTTCTTTGCCACAACAGCAAACCCATAAGATTTAAATTTAGTGCACAGTTCGAGGACGCTTCGAAGAAAATAATGGCGCCTTTTGCTGTCCCGATTTCTCGGGCCAACAAGATCACTCCCCTTGACTTCGTATTGTTCCGGTCGGCGGTTTCCGATTTCTTTCTTAAAAAAACCGCAGCCTTAGATCGCGATATGCTCGGTCGAGATCCCGCCATGCTTCCGCACGGAATACCAATGAACCCAAAACAAAAATAGGGGTTTGACCGTCTTGCAACGGCTCATTGTGCGAATTGGGGGAGCCGCTTTCGTCAACGTAAAATAAAAACATGATTTTCTCCCAGTAAAAGGAAACGGCCTACCTTCGTAGGCCGCCCGGGCGCGCGTGGTGTTCAGCAAGCTGAACCTTGGCAGGACCGTTCGATCCCGCCCCAAGCGCAAAATCAGTCTTTATGAGTAGACGTTCGCTGTCAAGAGAAAGTTGCGCACTGCGCAAAATATTATGTTTAAATTATACAACCAATTGCGCTCACTATAATATACACCCAATATATTGTGTTTTTTGTTTGAGGGGTGAATCCGGCAAATCACGTCGCAGTAGCGTGTGCGGACTATTCTTCTTGCGTAACAATCGATTGTCTCATAGTCCAGACGTCCGTTTCCCTGCCGCTTTACTAACTCGCTGCCAACAGGGGACAATAACGGGTTGCCCGCTACGGGGAGGCGCGCATCACTCGTTGCGAACCCTCAACCCCACCTGCTGAAAGGACGATCATGGCATCCAGCGGTGAATTGATTCGCTTAATGAACTACGTTGACGATATTTCCGCAACCCTGCGGCGGATCAAAGTCGGCAGCGCATTGCTCGCGCCCGAAGAAAAAAAGCGCCTGGCCGAGTACATGCGAAAGGCCGATCCAAGCTATCTCAAAATGACGGAAGGGCTGGAGCGGGGAGATTGATGGCCACGATCACGACCATCGCCGTCATCGGGGCCGGCGTCATGGGCCGTGGCATCGCTCATGCCGCGGCACTCGCCGGTTACCGCACGATTCTGGAGGACATTCTGCCGGCATCCTTGCGCCAGGCCGGCGATGAGTTCCGCGGCGCGCTCGACGAGGCGGTCACTGCGGGCCGCCTGTCGCCTGAGCAGGCGCAGGCCGCTTTCGCCCGCATGGAATATGTGCATTCGGTCGAGGAGGCAGCGCGCCAGGCGGACTTTATCATCGAGGCGGTACCCGAAGAGATGGAGTCGAAGCTGGAAATCTTCACCATGCTCGACAAGATCTGCCGTCCCGAGGCCTTCCTCGGTTCCAACACTGCATCGCTTTCGGTGACCGAGATCGCTTCCGTCACCTACCGGGCGCACCGCATCGCCGGCATGCACTTCTCCAATCCGGTACACGAGATGAAACTGCTGGAGATCGTGCGCGGATTGGAAACCGACGATCAAACCATTGCCGCCGCCGTCGAGATCGGCACGCGCATAGGCAAGGAAGTGGTCGTCATCAAAGAATCGCCCGGATTCATCACCAGCCGCATCAATGCCCTCATTGGGAATGAAGCTTGCTACATGCTTCAAGAGGGCGTGGCTTCGGCCAGCGATATCGATAAGACAATTAAACTGGGACTCAATCATCCCATCGGTCCCTTTGAGATGGTCGACCTGGTGGGACTTGACACTCGCCTGCACGTTCTGGAATCTCTGCACAAGACGCTGGGCGAAAAGTATCGTCCCTGTCCGTTAATGGTGCAATACGTCAAAGCCGGGCGGCTTGGCCGCAAGTCAGGCCGCGGGGTTTACCATTATCCCGAGCCCGACGCCGCGCCAAAAGAGTCCACTGCATGCCCCGCGGCTACCCGTGGCGGGGAAAAACCGGAGCGTGGCAGCCAGGCGTGAACTGATATGGCTGCAGGATTTCCGTCCCTGCGGGCTTAGACGGTTCCCGGCGAATTCGCATTTGGATTGCCGGGTGCAACTGGAATGGAATGTTCATAATGTCGCACAGAATGATGATTGTGCTTGCCGCATGTTTGCTGATGGCGGGGCTGGCTCATGCCGCGTCGTGGCCCCGCATCCTGCCATTTGATCGCAACTACAATTTTCCCCGGCCGCAAGACATGTACCTCAGCTTGCCCATTCAGGCGGTTAACGGCAAGCCGATCTACATCCTCGAGTGCGCCAGCCCGGAAAACGCCCGTGCTCGCGCTGCGAGCTTTCACTCTGCCTACGAGTTCGAGTGCCGCCTTTCGCTTCCGGGGGCGACCCGGGCGCCCGATAACCAGTTACTGACGGATGGCAAGGCCGGCGCCGCAAACCAGGCGGGGTTCAACTGGAACCAGCTCATCGGCGATTGCTACCGCTATCCGGATTACGGCGGGCAGCGCATTCTCCGCTTGCGAAACATGCGCCTGCTGATCACTGCCACCAACGTACTCTTCAGTCCCGGACAGTCCAGCAAGCGATTTATCCAGGGACTGACTTTGCGCGTGCAGGGGTTCTACGATCCAACCGCGCTGGGCGAGTTCGCGGCTCCCAGCCATTACCAAGAACCGAAGCCCCAGGCGCCGGATCAGCCGGCAGGGATGCTCAATTGCAGGAAGCCGATGGTGAAACCCGCGGGAGCGCGCTAGCGGATGACGAATCCGCGGTCATGACGGGAACGCCCGCGGCCACGCACTCCCGGCCGGCTCGCTGCAATCCTTAAACCGCGATAGAATTCCTTGCAGTGTCATCGACCCCGCAACATCTCGCGCTGGTCCGCCGCCAACTGGAGCGTTATGAGCATCCGCTGCTGGACTTCGCGGCGGAACTCCACGACGGGCAGGTCCGGGTCAAAATAGAATTCAGGAATCCGCCGGTTCCGGTGCACACTTATTTTTTCTTCGTCCATCCGCGCGATGCCGAAAACCCTCAGTTCGAATGGGCGTTTCAGCGGCAGCTCTATGATTGCATGCACGACTATTTCGTCGAGATGTTCACCCGCACTCCCTATAACCTCGAACTGCCGCCCGAAGACCATGACGTTGCCGCCCCGTGAGCACCGATGACCGCTAATCCGCTGCGCCAACGCATCGTTGATCTCATCCGCCGCGAAGGCCCGATTCCGTTCTCGCGCTATATGTCCATGTGCCTCTACGAGCCCGAACTGGGTTACTATCTGCGCCCCCGCGAACAGTTCGGCAAAGGCGGCGATTTTTACACCTCCTCCGATGTGCACGCCTTGTTCGGGCGTCTGCTATGCCGCCAATTTGTCGAATTCTGGCAGGCGCTCGGCGCGCCCGCCGCCATCGACCTCATTGAACTCGGTCCGGGACGCGGCCTGTTTGCCCGCGACGTGCTCGACTGGGCGGCGAAAAAGCATCCCGATTTCCTGCGGGCGCTGCATTATCGGCTGGTCGAGACATCGCCGTGGCTGCGGCAGAGCCAGCAGGAGCGCCTGGCGGAATTCATCGCCGAACACAAGGTCACCATCGAGAGCGATTTCTCACCGGCGCTGGAGCGATGTGGCGACGCCCTGATCGTATTCGGCAACGAATTTTTTGACGCGCTTCCCGTCAAGGTGCTCACCGCCGAGGGAGAGCTTCGGGTGGCGGAGCGCGCCGGAGCCTTCGTCGAGCAAACCGTCGATCCGGGTCCGCAAGTGCTCGAATACGTCAACCGTTACAGCGTGCATCCGGCCGCCGGTGGCCGCGTCGAGGTTGCGCTTGACGGCTTCGAATGGATGCGCCGCATCGCCGCCGCTTTTGCCGGCCACCGGGGTCCCCGGCAAGGCTCGGTTCGCCCGGGTGATTCACGCCGCGGCTTCGCCGTCTTCATCGACTACGGCTACGAGCGCTCGCAACAACTCGCCGGACGCCATCTGGACACGCTCATGACCTATCGGCAGCATCGGGCGGGCGGCAATCCTTACCAGGCTCCAGGCGAGCAGGATATTACCGCCCACGTTAACTTTACGGCTCTCGGCGCCGCCGCCGTACAGGGCGGGCTCGACGTTCTGGCGCTCGTGACGCAATCGCAATTTCTGATGGGGATAGGCGAGACCACCCGGTTTGCCGAGGCCTTTGAAGATTGCCGTTTGCCCCAGGAGCGCGCCAAGGTGGCCATGCAACTGAAACATCTGGTGACGCCTGCCGGCATCGGAGAAATTTTTCAGGTGCTGGTGCTGGCGCACGGCGTCGAGCTGGCCAACGCGCGTTCTCTGAGCGGGCTAAAGTTCGCGCGCTAGGGGGAACTGCCGACCATCCGCATTTGCAATGTGCGGCAGGTATGGGCCGCCAGCCACCCGAGAGCCGACAACGGCCTCACCCGGTGATATCATATTTTTATGGCGAAAAAGAACGTCAAATTTGTTGCCGTTAAGACTGTGAAAAAGCCAGCGACTGTCAAATTCAAGACAAAGTCGGGCAAGACGGTTTCTTTCAAAGCGGTCAAGACGTTCAAACAGAAGAAGGTCGTGCACTTCAGCGCGAAAAGGGCTTAATACCTTAGAATCAGCTTTACGGTTGAAGTTTATTCAATAAGTAGTAACATGCAACCTTCGCTGACGTTGTTTCGTAACTCTAGACGATGACGAGCGGATCACCCGCATCAACCAGCCAAATTGATGGAGGGAATCTATTGAAGAGAATATTTGCAATAATCTCACTACTGAGTTTGGCGCTGGTAGGGTCGGTGTTCGCAAAAGACAAGGTTATTTATCAAGTCGGCATCTTCACATCCAACACGGAAGTCGCGGATACTACACTCGCCAGCGGCGGAGGTTGTGGTATCGGAGGATGCACGACTGGCAATACAATGCAATTTGCACACAACATCAGCATGGTTAAGACCTCGGATGGCGTGTATGGGATTGCATCGCCTGTGTCCGTCGGCGGTGGAATACTGGTTGGCATGATGACAGGCAGCGCCCCGACACTTCACAAACAATGGTTCATGGATAACTTGCACGAAGGTGATAAGGTACTTTTCAATGCGAAGTGCGACAAACATAATCGTTGCGTCTTCATTCTCCCTAATCCCGACGATCCGAATAAAGTGTACAAGACGGTTGGAACTTTCTATCCGAGTGTATCTAAGACCAACGCCAATGTGTTGTGTGGAACAGGGAAACTCACCCCTGATGTAGAAGCTCAGGTGTGTAAGCAGGAGGTTGCTGCTGTACTGGAAGCTTCGCCGTCTCAAACCGTAGTTCCTCAAACCACCGCTGCTGTACCAGAAGCCTCGCCATCTCATCAAGCCCTCAGTTACAGTATGCGTGCTGCACTAGAAACCCCACCCTCTCAACCCGTAGTCCCTCAAACTACTGCTGCTGTGGTGTCTGTTCCGCAACCTGCCGTCATAGACCTCACTCAGCTTGCGGGCAAACGAGTCAGAGTGCTGCGCATCCCTCTGTGTCAGCCAGGAACCTACACGGTGAACCTCACCTATGCGGGAAAACAGGCTACTGTGTTGTCGGCGAAGAAATCAACAGCGATGGTTCCGCTTTCACCCAGCATGCTTGACAAGATGCCGCCAGCATCCCGTGCCATATTGGACGACCTCTATGCGTCGGTCACTCTGCTTCTACGCTTCGATGACGGGGTGGACTTAGATACTTGTGCTCCGATTGGTCCGAGGAAACTCAGCGATTCTATGGAGTTAGTAGAAGACGGGAAATGATCAAAACGCTAATGGCAATCATCTTTTTGCCGATACAGTGTGGGGTTGGTTGAAGCATTGTACCCTAACAATGCATTTCCCTTGGATTGTTGTATGCGCCGCCGTTGACGGCCTGGTGGCCCATATTTGCCTTCTGTTGGCAAATGTGGGGTAGTTCACAATCCGCGCGGGCGGCCACTTCCTTCACATGCCGTTGGCTTCTTTGCTGCGCGCGAACGGCGTTTGCAGGTATTTGCGGGCCTCGTCGAGCGCGCCCTGGGTGTTGTCCTGAGTTTGCAGCGCCTGCTGGTACTCGTTCACGGCGCGCTCGCGCTGGCCGCTGACGTCGAAGATTTTGCCGAGCTGGATATGGCTCCAGACCTCGGTCCATTTCGGCTCGCCGTCGCCGTTGAGCGCTTCGCGATAGGCGTTCGCCGAGGCCTGGTAGTTGCGCTGCGTGAAAAAGACTTCGGCAATCCGATAGTGTGCCAGCGAACTGTTCTTATTGATGTCGAGCGCCTTCTGAAACTCTTTCAGCGACTCGGCGAGATTGCCCTGCTGCACCAGTTGCTGGCCGCGCATGATGGCCGTCCGCATGCGCAAGTCGGGAGTATTCTTCAGCACTTCGTTGCCGGGGTCGACCAGGATTTGCCGCGGCTTGCCAAACGTCTCCAGCGCGTAGGCCGAATTGGTTCCGATGACATCGATCTTCTTGGTCTCGGGCTGGCCGTCGGTTTCGATCTTGATCTCGACCGGCATGCGGAACAGGTCAAGGTCCTGCTGGACCTCGCCCACCACGCGGAAACCTTTATTGGTGCGATAGATCGTGTACTTGTTCTTGAACTCCGGAGCCCCGGTCGAGTCCAGCCACTGGGTGAAAAACCACGACAGCTTTTCCCCGGCAGCCTGGTCGGTCAGCTTTTCAAGATCGTCCACACTGACCGGCTTGCCCTGGAACTGCTGCATCAGGCCGTGGGTGAGCTTGTCGAAGTTCTGGTCGCCAAGGACCCAGTGAAGCATGTGGAAGACCATGCCTCCTTTATCGGCGGCAAGCGACTGAAAGCCCGGATCGAACGGCTCCAGCGTCCCCAGTTGGCCCAGCGGAACCGTGTCGTAGGCCAGCGCGCCGACAGACATATCTTTGATAGCTTCTTCCTCGCCGCCTTTGCCGGAGACGTGCTCGACGTACTGCGCCTCCGCATAACGGGCCAGGCCGTCCGTGATCCACCAGTCATTGCGCGTCGCCGGTGAGACCGCCGCTCCCCACCACTGGTGCGCAATCATGTTGGCCAGCAACCGGTAGTTCAGCTTGCCGCCAACCACGCGACTGGAAACCGCTGCGATTTCCGGCGCCCACGCGGCCGGCACCGTGTCATCGGGAAGCTCTACTACCTTCAGATCGGTTGACACGGGCACGCCATAGAGCGTGGTGAAGAAGTTGAACTCTTTGTCGGCGGCCTCGCCATATTGCTGCGCCTGCTGCTTGTGCTCGGCGGAAAAGAAAACGTGGATGTCGAGCCCGCCGGCAAGTATGGTTGTGTCTTCAAACCTGCCGATAATCAGCGTTCCCGGGAAACTGGGTTTATCCCATGTGAAGCTGTACGTGGCCTGCGGTCCGCTCAATTTGCCCGCCGGGCTCTCGGCCGGCGGTGCGCTCTGTCCGGGCTTGCCGGCGCGGGCATGAGCCGCCGACTTCGCGCTTTCGGCCGGTGCCGCTGCCGGCGCGCCCGGCGCGGACTGACTGTTGCCGCTGCCCACCACCGTATAGCCCTGCGGCACCGTTACCCGCATCGTTGCCGTGAAACGGTTGCTGCCGTACCCAACCACCGGGAACCAGCGTCCCGCATAGAGCAGGTAGGATGAAGGTTCGCCGATATAAGCGAGATTCAATCCCGCCACCGGACTGTCCTCGGCCGACATCAGGTCGCCTTCATACTCGAAATTCAGTGTGCTCGACTGCCCCTTCGGCAAACCGTTGGGCAGCGGAACGCGCACGGTAGAGTCCTGTGAGACGCGCTCGACCTGCATGGCATGACCGTCTGCGTCGGTGACCTTGGATGGCCGCAGGTCATTGTGCAGCTCAAAAACCGCTATGCTGATGTCCTCCAGCGCGGTGAACTTAACCTGCGCGCGCGCCCAGAGATGGTGTTTCGCGGGGTCAATCGTGGCGTCTATGCGGTAGTCGTTGACCTCTATCCGGCTCTTTTGCGCGGCCTGCGCCGGCCGGGAAAAAGCCAAGCCAGCCGCCAGGGCAGATCAGCGCGAAGCAGATTCCCGGCAGGCGGCGAGACCGCACTTCGGTAAAGGCACGTCCCAGCGGTTTGTGCATGTTCCTGAAGCTCCTGAGCTTCCATTGTAAGTTGATGTTGAAACCCCGATGAAATATGGACGATCTCTCGCTATCTTAGTCCGCCGCAGTTTCAGAGTGATACCGGCAGCCGTCAGTAGTGGGTCAATTTGAATTTCCCGTCACGACGGGTGCCCCACGTCCCGCCCTAATCGGGGTCCCCGGCGAGCTTTGCTCGCTGGGGTGATTGGGGCTGACGTGGGCTAGCCGCCTCACTACTCTGAGTTAATAGGTCGTAATGTCTATCCGCTTGTCGAACCCGACGGAATGGCTTGAATTTTCCTTCCGCCGGTCTCAAGCTGGAGAATCTTCAAGACTTCGCGTGCCGCTGCCACCGAAGCCGAAGCCCCGGCCGCGACGCTCAGTTTGGCTCGCACCTCGCGCAGTCCCTCGATCATTTGCCGGCGCTCCGGGTTGTCGGCCAGCACCCGCTCGACCCGGGCGGCCACGTTGTCGGCGGTAAAATCCTGCTGCACCAGTTCCGGCACCACCTCCCGGCCCGCGATCAGGTTGACGATCGAGAAGAACGGCACATCCACCAGCCGCCGCCCCAGCAGCCAGGTAAGCGCCGTCAGCCGGTATACCATGACGAACGGCGTCTCGGCCAGCGCCGCCTCCAGCGTGGCCGTGCCGCTGGCAACCACGGCGGCTTGCGAAGCGGCCAGCGCTTGCCGCGCGTCGGCAACCAATTCCAGCGGAAATGCCTGCGCTGGCGTCAGCCCGTGCCCTCGCCCGGGTCCTCGGGTGCCCCACGTCCCGTCCCGCTGTTGGACTGACGTGGGTTAGTTGCGGGGGTTGTGGCAGACAACCTGCCGACCAGCTCCGCCAGCCAATCCCGGCCGATGGTCGACGCCACCGGCAAACTGAAGCGCAGCTCGGGATGACGCCCATGCAGGCGCCGAGCGGCATCGAGCATGGCCGGCAGATTCAGCTCGATCTCCTGGCGGCGGCTGCCCGGCAGCAGGGCGATCTGCCGCGAATCCCGCTCCACCGCGCTCGCCACGGAGTCGCTTTGATCGGCCGTTTGATCGACCAGAGGATGTCCGACGAACTCCACCTCCACCCCGTGCCGGCGGTAGAACTCGCGCTCAAAAGGAAAGATCACCAGCATCTTGCGCACGTGGCGCCGCACCAGTTTGACGCGCCCTCTGCGCCACGCCCAAAGCTGCGGGCTGATGTAGTAAACGACCGGGATGCCACGGCGATGCAGTTGCCGCGCCAGGCGGAAGTTGAACTCCGGAAAATCGATGAGCACGGCGGCATCGGGACGCCGCCGGCCAACTTCGGCAAGCAGGCGGCGGAACTCGCCGTAGATGCGGGGCAGATGCGCCGCCACTTCGGCCAATCCCAGCACCGCCACGTCTTTGGCATCGACCACGGTCTCGCAACCGGCGGCGCGCAGACGCTCCCCACCCAACCCGAAGCACGCGATGCCCGCCGGCAGAGCCAGTTGGCGCAACGCCCCGAGCAGAGCCGCCCCGTGCATGTCACCGGAGGCTTCGCCGGCGGAGATCAGCAGGCGCAACGGCCGCTGTTCTTCCTGGACCGGTCCCATCGCTGGTTGGAGTGTTGACGGCATCGCAGCCTAGTTTACAGAAAACCGGCCGTCTGCGGACCATGAGAGACTTCGGGAACCGTTCCCGTTTTGGGCGTAACTTGTGCTAACGCCTGTTAGCGCCAATCACTGGAACTTCGACGCACTTTGGCATAGAGTCCTGAACATGAAGAGTGCAATCATCGTCAGCATTTTGCTGCTGGTTGCGGCGAATACGACCGCGCAAAATGGGGGGCTGAACGAGACGGGAGAATGGAGTTTCAAGCATTATCCAGCCGCAGCACAGTTTAAGGGCAGGCCCGCTAAGCCTCTGCTGGTAACTCCTCACGATCACAAGTACCGGACGCAGATTCTCACACAAGCGCGTAAAGGCCCAAATTTTGCTGGCCATTTTACGCTGGCAAAGTGGGGCTGCGGCGGCAATCTCTGCGTTGACTTCGTCATTATCAACGCACGGTCGGGCGCTATTTACGATCCCAACATTTTGGTTGGTTGCAGTGACCTCAAGACACGTGGGGAGGCCGGGATGGAGTTCAAAGTTACGAGCCGTTTACTCATCGCGACAGGCTTCTCAGACGAGCTTGGATGCGGCGAAGCCTATTACGAATGGAATGGGAAGCGACTCAAGCTAATTCATTTCGAACCTTGGCCAAAGCCGAGTGCGTAGGCGCTAACCCTCGGTTCTGTCGAGACAAGCGGGGATTGTCGTATTGTTATTGGCGTAACATCGCCATCTCACTTGTTTGCCGGGGTGATGGTTCAATTCTGAAGTTGAATCAGGTACTTACGGAGAATCGCGCCCTCGCCTCTCAGTCGTCTCCCGCGCTCACTTCGCTCGTGGTTGCCACCGGCGGTTCGGGCAGCGGCACGCTGGCCAGCTCCTGATCCTTGTACTGGAGCTGGTAAAGCTTGTAGTAGATGCCGCGCTGGGCGAGCAGTTGCTGGTGTGTTCCCATCTCCCGCACCTTGCCCTTGTGCATGACGATGATGTTGTCGGCGCGCTGAATGGTGGACAGCCGGTGCGCGATGATCAGCGAGGTGCGGCCCTCCACCATGCGCGAGAGCGCCTCGCGCACCCGGAACTCCGTGTCGGTATCGACGCTCGAAGTCGCCTCGTCGAGAATCAGTATTTTGGGATTGTGCGCCAGCGCGCGGGCAAACGAGATGAGCTGCTTCTGCCCGGTGGAGAGCGTGCTGCCGCGCTCCCTGATATGCGACTGGAAGCCTGCGGGCAGCGAGCGGATAAACTCGGAGAGATTCACCTCTTCGGCGGCGCGCTCGACGTCGGCCAGATCCACGTCCTCGGACCCCAGCCGGATGTTGCTCTCGATCGTGCCCGAAAACAGAAACGGGTCTTGCAGCACTACCCCGAACTTGCGGCGCAAGGCTTGCAGATCAAGTTCGCGGATATCGACCCCATCGAGCCGGATCGCGCCCTGCTGCACGTCGTAAAAGCGCAACAGCAGCGAAATCAGAGTGGTCTTGCCCGCCCCGGTGTGTCCTACCACGGCGGCGGTTTCGCCCGGCTTCACCGTGAATGAGACATCGCGCAGCACCCAGTCCCAATCCCCCACGCCGGCTGCATTCGCTGTCGCCGGAGTGGAAGTGCCCGGGGCGTCGCCGTGCCCCATATCTGCCGGTTCCCCATATCTGCCGTAGTTAGCAGATGTGGGATTATCAGCGCCAACCGCAGGCTTGATCTTTGCTACAGCCTCCGGCGGCGTCGCATCATCCAGAGGAATGCGCCGATAGGCGAACCATACATGGTCGAACTCGACCAGTCCGGGGCCTTCGGGCAGCTTGGCACTGGGCTTCGAGACGATCTCCGGCCGGGTGTCCAGCAGTTTGAAAATGCGCTCGCTCGAGGCCATCGCCGACTGCAAAATGTTGTACTTCTCGCTCAGGTCCTGAATCGGCCGGAAGAAGCGCTGTGCATATTGCATGAAGGCGACCAGCACGCCAAGCGAGAGCGTTCCCGCCAGAATCCTGTGGCCTCCGTACCAGATGATGGAAGCGACGGCGGTCGCCGAAAGGATTTCCACCGCGGGGTAATAGAGCGAATAGGCCATGATGGCGTCTTTGAACGCCAGCATGTGCGAGGCGTTGATGGCCTTGAACTCGGCGTAGGCTTTCTCCTCGCGGTTGAACAACTGCAAGGGGACGATGCCGGTCACGTGCTCCTGAAGATAGGCGTTGATGCGCGCGATGGCCACGCGGATGCGCCGGTAACTGTCGCGCACGTGCTTGCGGAAGATGGCGGTTCCCATATAGATGAGCGGCAGCACGGCGAAGGCGATCAGCGCCAATTGCCAGCTCATGTGGAGCATGATGGCAATGATGCCGGCGAGCACGAAAACATCTTCGAAAATCGATACCACGCCGGCGGTAAACATCTCGTTGAGCGCGTCCACGTCGGTGGTGACGCGGGTGACCAGCCGGCCCACCGGATTGCGGTCGAAAAAAGCCACGTGCATTTGCTGCAAGTGGCGATAAATCTGGCTGCGCAGATCGAACATGACCTTCTGGCCCGTCCACTGCATCAGGTAGGTCTGGGCGAACTCCAGCAGAAAACTAAAGGAGAGCAGGGCGATATAAAGCGTGCCGATCTGGGCGATTCCCGTCAGCGGCTGCGCGCTCAGAAAGCGGTCGAGAAAGGAATGCTCCGAGCCGGGCTTGTGCGCCAGGTACTTGTCGATGGCGACTTTGGTCAGGTAGGGGCCGAGGACGTCGGCTCCGGCCTTGAGCACGATCGCCACCAGGGCGATTGCGACCTGCAGACGGTACGGCTTCAGATAAGTCAGCAGCCGCCCCATTAGTCGGGCGTCATAAGCCTTGCCGAGTACCTCTTCTTCGTGACTGCCTTGGGATTGGTGGTGATGGGCCATGCAACTTCTATTTTAGATGGAATACGCGAGCGATGGATTCGCCGAGGTTCGACCGGGCACCAGCATTTCAGTGACATAATTTGGAATGTCATGCTGAGCGGCAGCGAAGTTGAGGCGTTGAGGCGGCGTTCGAGCCGCCTGCCGAAATCCTGAGCGAAGCGAAGGACCCTCGGCATCCCGGAAAACTGTCCCCGTCCGCGCCCTTTGGCCTTTTTGATGAAATCCTTCAGCTGCACCTCAGCCGCGCGCGATGCCGGGATTCTTCGCTCGCTACGCTCACTCAGAATGACACTTCAAAAAGCTATTGCGCGAACTCCCGGGACACCACTAGGCCGGACCATCGACCACGGACTTCTCCGGATCAATCAGAAATATCCAGATCAGCGCGCCCATAACCATCACCCCGGCGGTGACAAAGAAAGGAGCGATCCACATCCCTCTGTCAAACAGAGCCCCATAGATGACCGCCGTCAGCGAAGCTTTTATCGTTCAAGACCGCTCCAGCACGGTCCGCTCGGGATTGATCGCGAATGCCCACAGCAGAGCGGAAGTAATCGTAACCGCCGAGGTGAGGTAAAACGGCATCACCCAATAGCCTCTCTGCACCAGCATGCCAAAGATAATCGCCGAGAACGAGCCGACCAACTGGGCGACCATATTCATAATGGCCGATACCGAACCGGCATATCCCCCCGCGATATCAATCGAGACGGCCCAGGTGGCCGCCGAGCACAGCGACACAAAGAAGTTGCAAAGGATAAGGCAAATCACCACCGCCGTCGCGCCCTTCATCGTGCCCGCGGGTATGGCAAAAAGCGCCGACCCCAGCATGGCGACGATGCAGATGCCGCGGCGCGACCATTTCAGGTTCCCCGTCTTGCGGTACGCATAGTCGGTGATGATGCCGCCCACCACCACGCCAACCGCACCCGCCAACAGCGGCAGCGGAGCCAGAAATCCCATGTTCTTCAACGAGAAGTGCCGGAACTCCAAGAGGTAGGTTGGCAGCCAGTACCAGAAGAAATAGGCGGTGTAGGTATATGCGCTCCACGCGAATCCCAGAACCCACGTGGCCGGAGCCGTCAGAATCAGCCTCCACGGTATGACCTTCTTCTGTTTTACTTGGCCACCGACCGGCGCTCCATCGCGAATATAGGCCGCCTCCGCCGGGTTGACCCTCTTGTGCTCCTCCGGCCGCTCCCGGTACATCACCCACCAGCCAATCGCCCAGATGACGCCAATCGCACCGAAGATGTGGAAGATGGACCGCCAGCCCCAGGCGGTCATGATGGCCACGCCCAGCAGTGGCACAATCGAAGTCGCAAACTGTCCGCAGCTATGGGTAACGCCATTGCACAGACCACGCTCCGACTTCGGAAACCAGTATTGCATCGCCTGCGTTCCGGCGGGCCAGGAAGCAGCTTCACCCCAACCGAAGATGAAGCGAATCAGCACCAGCGAAACAAATCCGAACGCATGGGCGGTCGCCATGGTCATCAGCGACCAGAACAACACCACCAGCGTCAGGACTTTCCGCGAGCCGAGCTTGTCGGTAATCCATCCGCCGGGAAGTTGCCCGAGCGCATACGCCCAGGCAAAGGCGCTGAAGACAAAGCCCATCTGGGTTTTGCTCAGGCCAAAATCCTTGGACATCCTGGGCGCCGCAATCGAGATGTTGGTTCGATCCATGAACGTGATCAGCGCCATCATGGCAATCATGAACAGAACCGCCCAACGATAGCCCGTCCGCTTCTCGGGCTTCTCGTCGCTCGCAACCGCGGAACCAACAACTGCGCCGCTTACCCTTGCCTGTTCCATAACCTGAGTAACTCCTTAAAAGCCGGGCTCTGCACACCACATGATCCATCGCCGATCCTGCGAAACCGCTAGCCATCTCGGCGCACGCGGCGGTTCGCTGGGTGAAAGCTCATTTACTGTCAGGCGGCGATTTAATGATAACCGCTCGCATCACTTCCGCATTCGGGTTATAGGTGGCGTGATGGACTCCGGCGGGAACCAGCACTACGTCGCCGACTCCGATTTCCCGCTTCCCGCTGGCGGTCTCCGATGCGCCTTTTCCTTCCAGCACAAAGATGATCTCATCCTGGGTCGGGTGAACGTGAAGTTTGTGAACGTAACCGGGCAAGTATTCGGTAATTCTCACCTGCACTTTGTCGGAGCAGGCAATCGATTCCTTCGCCACCAGGCCCTTGGTTCTTCCCCAATCCACGGTATAAAAACGGGCATCCTTTTCGTTCAAGATCACCTTGTCGTTCATCGCTGAATCTCCTGTATCACCTGTGCCGGAAGTTCGCCTCACACAATCTGCGCCGAGCGCAGGCTCTCGATCTCCGCCGCACTGAATCCGAGTACTTCTTTCAGCACCACATCTGTCGATTCGCCAAGCGTCGGCGGCGGACACAGCACCGCTGGAGGCGTGCCCGAAAACGCAAAGGGAATGCCGAGCGAGCGAAACAGACCGGCGGTCGGATGTTCGACTTCGATCACCATGTCCGTCCCCGCCGTTTGCGGGGCAGCCAGCGCCTCTTGCACGGTATTGATTCGGCCGCAAGGCACGCCCACCGCCAGCAAGGCCTCAATCCACTCGTCTGCCGTCCGGCAGATCATGGTTTCCTCGACCAGCCCATCGAGCAACGCGCGGTTCGTCACCCGGTCCCGGTTGCGCACGAAGCGAGGGTCCGTTGCCCATTCGCCATGACCGGCCGCCTTTGCAAATTGCACAAACTGTCCATCGTTGCCGACCGCGAGCGCAATGTCAGCGTCGCGACAGCGGTAGGCCCGGTAAGGCACGATGTTGGGATGTCCGTTGCCATAACGGCCGGCCGGTTTGCCGGAAATCAAGACGTTCGAGGCCACGTTCGCCAGCAGCGAAAGCCCGGTGGTATAAAGCGAGGCCTCCACGTGTTGTCCGGGGTATCCTTGGTTGCGCGCGTTGAGCGCCCCGAGGATGGCAATCGTGGCGTAAAGCCCCGTGCACAGATCGACGATGGCGACGCCCACCTTCATCGGGTTGCCATCCTTCTCGCCGGTAATGCTCATCAGCCCGGTTTCGGCTTGCAGCAGGAAGTCGTATCCCGGCTGCGCCCCTCGCGGTCCACGCGAGCCATAGCCGGAAATGGTGCAATGAATCGCCTGCGGCGCTTCCTTCTCCATGAACTCGCGCCCGCAGCCCCATTCCTCCATCGTGCCGAACTTGAAGTTTTCGATCACGACATCGGATTTCTTGATCAGCTCGCGCAGGATTTCCCGCCCGCGCGGCTCCTTCAAATTCAACGTGATGCCGCGCTTGTTGCGGTTCACGCCCAAAAAATACGCCGCTTCCGTTCCCTGGAATGGCGGTCCCCAACTGCGGGTATCGTCGCCGCGGCCCTGGCTGCTCAACCTTCAGGACGTCGGCCCCCATGTCGCCCAGAATCATCGCGCATAGAGGGCCGGCGAGTACCCGACTCAGGTCGAGCACCCGCAGCTTCGCCAAAGCGCCTTTACTCTCACTGTTATCGTTGCCGGCGGCCATCACTTCTTCCTCGCCTGGTTCTCGTCGGCCGCCAGCCCAGCCAGATATTCCTCGACCAGCTTCTTATTCCGCATGCGGAACTGGTTGAAATCCGGCTTGCGTTTTTCGAGAAACGCCTTCATGCCCTCGATCGATTCCTCACTGCCCCAGATCTCGGCCAGCAACTCCATGCCATGCTGCCACGCGGCATAAAGCTCGTCGGATTCGAAGTTAAGCGCCTTCTTGGTGGCGCGCAGCGTCTGCCCGGAGTGAGACTTTATGCGCTCGCACCACTCTTCGGTTGCTGTGCGCAACTCCGCCTTGGGAACCACTTTGTTGATCAAGCCGATGCGAGCCGCCTCTTCCGCGCCGAACTTCCGCGCCAGGAAGATCATCTCCTTGGCCAGCCGCTCGCCCAGAATCCGCGGCAAATACTGGGTGGCCCCGACCGTCGGGCAGGCTCCCACCGACGCGCCCGTCTGACCGAAGACGGCGTCGTCGGAAGCGATTACCAGGTCGCACCACAGCGCCAGCTCGTTGCCGCCGCCCATGCAGGCTCCCTGAACCATGGCAATCACCGGGATGGCCAACCCGCGAATCGTCATCGCCAGGCCGAGCATGCGGTCGTTCCAGTGGCATGCGTTGGCGCGGTTCAGGCGCATCATCGCGTAAAAGTCGCCGCCGGCGGAAAATGCCCTGCCCGCACCCGCCACCACCGCGCACGCAATCGACGGGTCGTTACGGGTTGAACGCAGCGCGTCGGTCAGTTCGTCAAGGGTCTGTTCGCGAAACGCGTTCAGCACTTCCGGACGATTGATCGTCACCCACGCCACGCCGTTCTTCACTTCATACAATACTTCTTTGTAAGCAGATGCTGACTGCGCCATTGGATTCATCGGATCTCCTGATATCCACTTCACGATAAGGTTATGAATATGCCTTCAGACGTTTAATTGCAGTGATCCCCGCTCGGCCAGTCCCCCTTGCACCGAGTCTTGGCAAACCAGCGGTGTTTGTCTTGAAACCGACAACGAATATATCCCAGAGCCCGCAATCGATGTCAATTGAAAAGGATGCCGCAAATCATGTCCGTCGAGACCGCCGGACGGCCAAGGCTCGCTCCGGCGATGGAGCCAGACCTCAGAAAAAACTCACCTCAGGCTTTACTTGGGATAGTTCGACGCCCTAGCGTCCGCCGGGGATCTCATGTTCCGCGCCGAGCTCATGCGGGGAAGCCAAAGCCGCGCTGTCGGGATTCAGCAATCCGTCGTTGCGAGGGCCAAGACCAAGTTTGATGAGCGCGCGCGAATCAGGGATGATCTTGGTTTGCCAGCCGTTTTCGTCCTGGTAGCGAACCAGCGCATCTTTCGTGCGCTGGTCCCAAACGCCGGTCGCTTCGCCATCGAGATAATGTTCGCGAATCAGCGCCGACTGGATCTGGGAGGCGCGCTCGCCACTGATGACCTGCTGCCCGCGGCTGGCGCGGGCGGCACTCTTGGCAGCAATCTTGGCCGCGTGCCTGCTCTTGGCTTTAGCCGCGACCGAGCGAACGTGCGCTCGCGCCGAGACGGCCGCGCGGCGCACTTTCGAAAGTTCAACTGAGGGGTGGTTACGCTGGCGCCCGGAGCGAGGCCCACCGTTCTCACGGCTGGGTTCGGCGGCGACCGTACCCGCCAGAAACATGATCAAGCAAGCCGCCACCAAAATGGTTTTCAAAAAAGCGGCTTGTAGTAAAGCTGTATCCGAGCGCAAATAACACCTCGGCGAAAAAAATCGGGTTACAGCCCCTGTTTTGCGCTTGTCGGGGCCAAACACCTCCGCTCCCCGTTCGCCAACACCAGGAGCAGCCCTTTAGAACGTCGGACCGGGGTCCCCGGCAAACGGCCGCTTTTGCCGTTGCTGAGTGGAGAGTACCCGGAAGTCATCTCCGGCCAGTGCCCAACATTTTGTCATATTAAGATGCTTCAGCACCAGCCGCAAGACAATTTCGATCAGGTTACGGAAGGGTACCAGCTACAAAAACATTGGAACCATTCCGGCCCTGTCCATTCGGACGAACCAGGAATACCACATCCTGCCCGGACTTCAACGACGACTGCAGCTTGTCGAACGCCTTTTCGTCGGCGACAGGCTGGCGATTGATCTGCAAAATCACGTCGCCCCGGCTCAGGTTGACGCCGTCGGCAAAGCCTCCCGGCTTAACATCTTGAACGACAACCCCTTGCCCGGCCGGCAGATTCATGCGTTGCGCCACTTCCGGCGGGATCGAGCGCACCGTCACTCCGAGTTTGCCCTCTTTCGGCTGCTCGGTTTCATCCTGGTCTTCCGCCATTCCGAGCTGCCGCCCGAACAGCTTCTCGCGGTCGGCGATGGTTACCGTCACATCCTGCTTGCCTTCGCCGCGGACGATGGTCAGTTGAACCTTAGAACCGGGTTTGCGGCTGGAGATGTCGTTCACCAGATCGTCACCCGTCTTCACCGGGCGGCCTTCGACGGCGATGATCGTGTCCCCGGATTTCAGACCGGCTTGAGCGGCCGGGCCTTTGGGTTGGACATCGCTGATCGTAACTCCGCCATTAACCCCGTAGACGCGCGCCACCGCCGGGTCCGGCATGGCGTTGAACATCACGCCGATGGAACCACGAGTTACCTTGTGCTCCGCACCAACCAAATCCTTGTAAACCTTGACCACCGTGTCGGCAGGCATGGCAAAGCCTACCCCTTGGTAGCCTGAGGATTCCGTGTAGATGGCGGTATTAATGCCAATCACCTGTCCGGCCATGTTCACCAAGGGTCCGCCCGAGTTGCCCGGGTTGATGGCGGCGTCGGTCTGGATGAACGACTGGAACTGCCGCTGCGGCACGATGTTATTGCGGCCGATGGCGGAGATGATGCCCGCCGTCACCGTCTGATTCAAGCCGAACGGACTGCCCACGGCAAGCACCCATTCGCCCACCTGCGACTGCTGGGAGTTGCCGAATTTGGCGGCCGGCAGGCTACGCCCTACATCGATCTTCAGCACCGCCAGGTCGGTTTCACGGTCGGTCCCGATGACCTTGGCGGTGTAGCTCACCGACGGAGGATCGCCCATCAGGTTGACGCGAATGCGATCAGCCTTTTCGACCACGTGAAAGTTGGTGACAATGTAGCCGTGGGGATCGACAATCACCCCCGACCCCAGTGAACGCTGACGCATCCCTTCGGGCGGTGCGCCGGGGTTCTGTCCCCCAAAGAAGCGGTCGAAAAAGTCCTGGAAAGGATTGTCTTCGCCACCCTGTCCACCTTGACCACCCTGTTCGTTGTCCTGATCGTCCCCGCCGGGAGGGGTTCCGCGGCGGAAACGGCGATGCGGGTTCTTAACCGTAGACTCGGTGTTGATGTTGACCACAGTGGGTTCGATTTGCTTTGCCACCTGGGTGAAAGCATTCGACAACGCCTGCGGATTCACGTTGTTGATCTGTAACGGGCTGGCGTCGCTGGAATCGAGCGTCTTGCCTTTCACTCCCGTGGCAACCACCGTGCCGATCAGGATTCCCAAAGCCAGCGTAACCAGGATCACCAGTGTCGTAGCGTAACGATTATTTTTCATTTGCGGAAAGCCGCCTCCGTGTAGAGCGGTTTAGAATTCAATGTCTTCGGAACAGCCGCCGGGCTTATGCGCCCGGCCCGGTTGATTGATACACACTTGTTTTTGCCGCGGCCCGTAACCAGCCGGCATTTCAGGCGCCCGTACCAAATGGACCGATGATTCCAGACTTGATCTTTGGCGCGATCGGGTATCCCGGGCGAGTACCCCCACTGTTAGACGCGCATACAGGCGCTCTCGTCACCCATAGAATTGTAATCCCAACACCGCCATGCCTGCACCTTAGCGAACCTCCTCCAGCAATTCCGCCTCCGGCTGCCGAACTTGCCCTTGCAATTCACTGATCAGCACCCCTGCCAGAATCAATCCGGCCCCTGAGGCCGCCCGCAACCCTAGGCGCTCGTCGAGCAACACGTATGAGGTTATCCAGGCAAAAACCGGCTCCAGCGAGAAAATCAGGGCCGCGTGCGTGGGCGGCGTGAACTGCTGCGCCCAGCCCTGAATCGCAAATCCGGCGCAGGTCGAGACCAGCGAGGTAATCCCGAGCGCCCAAAGCACCGTCGGCGACCACACGATGCGAACCGGCTCCAGCAGCGGCGCCGAGAGCAGCATCAATACCCCGCAGGTGGCGATCTCCACGACCACGATCTGGGCAAACGCATGCTTCTGCATGGCCCGCCCTAAGATGATGATTTGAAAGGCGAAAGATACGGCGCAGCCGAGCGTTAAAAGATCGCCCAGGTTGATTCCGCCAAAGTTCCCGCCCGGAACCGCCAGCAGGTATAACCCGAGAAAAGCCGCTGCCACCCCAGCCAACGTCCAGCCATTCACCCTGCGACGCCAGAATGCCGCCAGGAAGACCGGAACCAGCACGACGGAAATGCCGGTCAGAAAGGCCGACTTCGAGGGTGTGGTCAGCCGCAACCCCAGGTTCTGGAACTGGTAGCCCGCACCCAGGCAGAGGCCCACGCCAATGCCGGCAAGCACGGTCCGCCGGCTGATATTTGCCAGGTGCCGGCGGAAAACAATCGCCAGAATCACCGCCGACGAGCCGAATCGGACCGCATTAAAGGTCAACGGTCCGGCATCGAGCAGGGCATTCTTCACCAAAACAAACGTCGAACCCCAGACGAAGGTGATGAACACCAGCAGGATATGAGCTTTCAGCGAACGCGAGACAAACATTTTTGATTTCAGATTTTTGATTTCAGATTGCAAACCTCACGCTGCGATTTTTGTTTGATTTCGGATTTTCGTCGGGAATGAACAGCATGCGACGTTTCTTGAATGCCACGTTTTGATGCTCCTTCCTTAGCGAGCCTTGTTGCACAAAACTTACAGGACACAACACTAGGCGTCTTCGAAATCTGAAATCTAAAATCAAAAAATTTGAAGTGACTTACTCCGCCAGGCCGGCCAGGGTGAGCACGGTCAACAAAATGCGCTTCAGGGCGACGGTGCGTCCGCGAGCGATGAACCACTCCTGCAGGGTGTGCGCCCGCGCTCCGGTGCCGCCCGCGCCGATGGCCAGCGCCTGTAACCCAAGCGACAGCGGAATGTTAGCGTCGGTGGAGGCGCAATGCACGTGCGACTTGATGCCTAACTGCGCGTTGACGGCGCGCAGCGCTTCCAGGATGAAGGCTCCATCGTTGAGTTCGGCCGCCGGACGGTCGCCGATGACGCGCACCCGCGATTGCACCCCGGACGGGTTTCCCGCTCCATCCACAACTTCTTTCAGGATGGCCTGAAGCTGTGCCTCGACGGCGGCAATCTTGGCCGGATCGGTGGAGCGCAGATCGACCCGCATCAGCGCCGATTCCGGAATCGCGTTCACCGAAGTTCCGCCTTCGATGATGCCCACGTTCACCGTCGTCCTGGGATTGTTGGGCAGGGCGATGCGGCTGAGCCGCTCGATCACTCTGGCCAACAAAACAATCGGGTTGGCCGTGCCAAAGTCGCTCCAGGAGTGCCCGCCCGGTCCGCTGATGGACACCTCAAAGCGGCGGCTGCCCAGCGCTTCGGTGACGATCGTGTCCGTGCCCGCGCCATCAAGGGCCAGCATGCAATGAATCCGCGAGCGCCATTGCGGATCTTCAAAAAAGTGCCGCACCCCGCGCAGATTGCCTTCGCCCTCTTCGCCCACGTTGGCCAGAAACAACAGCGGCAGACGGCTCCTGATGCCGCCCGCCTGCATAGCCGTGGCAATCGCCAGCAGACCCACCAAACCCGCACCGTTGTCGGCAATCCCAGGACCCACCAGGCGTTCGCCGTCGCGGCGCACCTCCAATTTGGTTTCCGAGAACACGGTATCGACGTGGGCCGAAATCAGCACGTACGGCCCTTGCTCGGTGCCCGGCAGCACGCCGATGACGTTCGAAACGTCGTCCATGTGCGCCTGCTGCAAGCCGCATTCAATAAACTTGTTCAGCATCCACTCGGAGCGCTGCCGCTCACGAAACGGCGGGGCTGGAATGGCCGTGACCTCCAACTGCTGGTCGGCCATCTCGCGCTCGTGCGTCTCGAACCACGCGAAGGCATCGTGGACGCACTTCACCCCGGCCAGCCGCGTCACCTCCTTGCGCGTCTGCCGCTGTCCCCCGGATTCATTATGAAGCTCGACTTGTCCGTGTGAATTCATGGGCGTCCGAAGAACTTGAATGGTACACGAAAGCCGCTTTTCCCCCAACCCTCATACCCTGGACAAGCTGACGTTCAGCTCCTCCGGCCTTGACTGACAATCTATTGTAACTTCAGGACTGGACGCTCCTTTGGCGTATTCGCCGAATGGGCGAAATGCCTGTTGCCTGTTTGCGAAAACACGGAATTAGCCCCCTGCTCGTATTCGGGGGCCGGCCGGCAGCACCGGCGCGCGCTACTGAAAAGTGAGAACGACTTCCTCGCCGGAACCGGCATTGAGCGCTTGCGACGCGGCCCCGCCATTGCATACGATTTCCAGGTAACCGCTGGAACCCACGATCGCGAATACCTCGCCTGGCGCTTCCTCGCTGAAAATCTTGCGCAAACGTGTGACCTGTTGTCCGCCAATCTCGAGGCGGAACACCGGGGCTTCCGGCTGTACGAACTGGGGAAAAAGCGCGACCGAAAAATTCGTGATCAGATTGCCGAATTTGTCCGCCTTGAGCACCATGCCGCGCGCCTGTTTTTCGCTCTGCATGATGGGATTGGCGTTGGCGATACGTTTGTAATCACTGATCGGCTCGCCGAAATTGGAGGCATCAATCCCCTTAGAGAGCCAGGCAACGATGGGCGCGAAAATATCGCGGCCGTGGAAGGTGCGGCTTACCGGCTGCAAAAAATAGTGCTCGGCCGTGATGTGGCGAACCAACAAGCGTTCCTCCCGCTCATAGATGAACGAAAAGACGCCATTGTCGGGCCCCACGAAGAAGTGCCTGCCGGCCTGCACCAGCAGGGGACGGCGCTTGCCGCCGACGCCGGGATCGACCACCACCAGGTGCACCGTGTCCGGCGGGAAAAACGGATAGGCCTGGGCGATCGTAAAGGCGCCGTCAACCACGCTGTAGGAAGCAACATCATGCGAGATGTCCAGCAGCCTGGCCTCGGGATTGATCGTCAGGATCACGCCCTTCATGGCGCCCACAAAGTGATCGCGCACACCGAAATCGGTGGTTATGGTGATGATGTTCCGCACGGGTTAGTTTTCCTCCGTCCCCGGCAAGCCCGTCGGGCTTTTCCAAATGACGTGAAAGCCGACACTAGCCTTTAGCTGCGCTTCCCGTCAAGCGGGAAGCGCGCCGACGCAACGAGCGAGGCGCTATGGAATGTGTGCAGTATAACTGCGCTGCACAAGGGGCTGTATGCTCAATCTCCCAGCAGACTGTTTTCCAGCAGCTTGCTTGGCGCGGCGAAGCGCCGCAAGCTGATTAAGCTCCGGAGCACCGCGGATGCTAGAATTTTCCTTCCACCCCAGCCTGCGCAATTACGACGCATGTCGGGGACCATGGCTTGCGCATGTTTGCTTTCGTGCTATTGCGAGTTCTGGCCGTGCTGCTGCTGGTGGCCGCCAATGCGTTTTTTGTGGCCGCGGAATTCTCCCTGGTCAGCATTCGCGATACCCGCATCGAGCAGCTCATCGAGTCCGGGCGCATTGCCGCCCGCACCATCCGCAAGCTCCACCGCAAGCTCGACGAGGTGCTCAACGGCGTGCAGTTGGGCGTCACCATGGCGAGCCTTGCCCTTGGCTGGCTCGGCGAAAGCGCGCTGGCCCGGGTGCTGGAGCAGCCGCTCGGAGAAGCTGCCTCACGCCGCCATCTACGCCCATGCGCTTGCCATCGCGGCGGCCTTCGCCCTCATCACTTACTTTCACGTCATCCTTGGCGAGGTGGTTCCCAAGTCGGTTTCGCTGCAACAGGCCGAGCGCGTAGCCTTGGCCGTAGCCAAGCCGCTGGACATCTTCATGGCCATCTTCAGCCCTTTGCTGAAGTTCATGGCGGGTTCCTCGCGCCTGGTGCTGCGCATCTTCGGAACCCGTGAGCTGCGGGCCGGCGGCGTCCACTCGGCGGAAGAGCTGAAGATGATTGTCACCGCCAGCCGCCGCTTTGGCTTGATCCCCATCGAGCAGGAGGAGATGATTCACCGTGCGCTCGATCTGGAGAGCGTCACCGTGCGCGAGGTGATGGTGCCGCGCATCGACATTTTTTCCCTTCCCGCCGATATGCCGCTGGACGAGGCTATGAAACGCGTGGTGGAAGAGCAGCACTCGCGCGTGCCTGTCTACGACCCGCAGCGCGGGAGCGAGGCCATTATCGGCGTACTCTATTCCAAGGACCTCATGCGCTGGATGCAATCCCGCCTGATGCGCGATGACGGCGAACGTCCCCGGCAGCGCGCGGGTTGGCGCGCGCGCCACGTCATGCGCGAGGTGCTGGTCGTTCCAGAGACGAAGACTCTGCCCGATCTGCTGCTGGAATTCAAGGCGCGCAAGCGGCACCTCGCGGTGGTGGTGGACGAGTTCGGCTCGACCGCAGGCATCGTCACCGTGGAAGACGTGATTGAGCAGCTGGTGGGCGAAATCGAGGACGAATACGACATCGCGCCCCAAGCCCTGGTTGCCGGCCCCAACGGGCTGGTGCTGGAGGGCTCGACCAACATCCGCGACCTGGAATCGCAATATCAACTGCGCCTGCCGCGAGACGAGGGATTCGAGACCCTCGCGGGCTTCGTCATGACCACCTTGCAGCGCATACCCAAGGAGGGCGACTCCTTTGAGTTCGCCGGCCGTCGTTACACGGTTGACCGCATGGACGGCAATCGCGTGGAAGCCGTGCGCATCGAGCAGCTCGACTCGGTGAAAGACGAGCGTACCTGATGCTGCGCCAGCTCGCCACCCGCCTGCTTTACACCCTGCCGGTTCTCTGGCTGGTGGTGAGCGTGGTTTTCCTGCTGATTCACCTCGTGCCCGGCGATCCCATCCAGCAGATGCTTGGCGAGGGCGCGGCCAGCGCCGACATCGAAGCCGCCCGTCACGCTTATGGACTCGACGTTCCCCTAGGCACGCAGTACGTCAACTACTGGAAGGGTGTGCTGCACGGCGATCTGGGCCGCTCGCTGCGCTTGAACCAGGAGGTGGCGCCGGTGATCGCGCGCGCTTATCCGGCGACCATGCTTCTGACCGTGGCCGCCCTGCTGGTGGCCGTGGCTCTCTCGATTCCCGCCGGCGTGCGCTCGGCGCTCGACCGCAACCGCTGGGACGACCGCCTGCTCAGCTTCGTGAGCTTGCTGGGCTTGTCGTTTCCCAACTTTGCTCTGGGGCCAATCCTGATCTTATTTTTTTCCATTCATCTCGGCCTGCTGCCGGTCTCGGGCGCGGGCGGATTGAGCCATCTGGTGCTGCCGTCGATTACTCTCGGCGGCGCGCTGGCGGCCATCCTGACGCGCATGGTGCGCACGTCCATGCTCGAAGAACTGGGGCAGGATTACGTCCGCACCGCGCGCGCCAAGGGCTTGCCCGAGCGTCAGGTGATTTACGGCCACGCCTTGCGCAATGCGCTGATTCCCATTGTCACCGTTCTGGGACTGCAATTCGGCGCCCTGCTGGCGGGCGCCATCGTCACCGAGACCATTTTTTCCTGGCCGGGGATTGGCCGCCTCACCATTCAGGCCATCACCAATCGCGATTACTACCTGGTCCAGGGATGCATCCTGTCGATCGGTCTGACCTACGTGGCCGTCAATTTTCTCACCGACGCGGCCTATTCGGCGCTCGACCCGCGGATCAGGCAATGACTACTCTGCCCTCTCAGCAACCAGCGGCGGCCCGGCGCGGATGGACGGCGATTCGACGCAATCCGCTGGCCGCGAGCGGCATCGTGCTCATCGCAATCTTCGCCTTGTTCGCCCTTTTTGCGCCGTGGATCGCGCCTTCTGACCCCGCCTTGATCGATCTGCCTGCCCGCCTCGCCGGACCTTCGCCGGCGCACTGGTTCGGCACCGATGAACTGGGCCGCGACATGCTGTCGCGCATCATCTACGGGGCGCGGATTTCGATGCTGGTGGGCTCCAGCGTCGTCGCCGGATCGCTGGCCCTCGGCATCATCATCGGTTCGCTGGCCGGCTATTACGGCGGTCGGCTCGACAGCTTGGTCAACGTCGTGGTGATGAACGCCTTTCTGTCGTTTCCCGGCATCCTGCTGGCGATTGCCTTCGTCGCCTTTCTCGGTCCGGGGCTCATCAACCTGATCCTTGCCCTCGTCATCGGCGGATGGGTCGGCTACGCCCGCCTGGTGCGGGCGCAGGTGCTGGCGGCGCGCGAGCGCGAGTTCGTGGAAGCGGCGCGCGCGCTCGGCGCCGGCGACCTGCACATCATCCTCCGTCACATTCTGCCCAACATCGTGCAACCGGTAATCGTGCAGGCCGCCATCGGCATGGCCGGCGCCGTGCTGGCCGAGGCCACCTTGAGCTTTCTCGGTCTGGGAGTTCCTCCACCGGTGGCGAGCTGGGGAACCATGCTCAACGACGGCCGCTCGCACCTGTTCGATGCGCCGCACCTCGTTCTGTTTCCCGCCGCCGCCGTGATGCTCGCCGTCGTGTCGTTCAACTTTATCGGCGACGCCCTGCGCGACTATCTCGACCCACGCTCAAGAATGGAGACGGGAATCTGAAGAGGGAGCAGCATCAGCAAGCCAAATACAGGCTGGCTAAGGACATCACAAGACCGCGCTCGTTCGTAGTGCGTCATAAATTGGAGCACTGCCGATCAACCCCGCGAAGCGGGGGAAAGACGGTAGCCCATGGCGTCAGCCATGGGTATGGCGCGCGAAATTTTCCCGAGCCCGCAATGCGGGCGAAAGAATCTCGGGACCTGATTCTATCGCCCCCTATCGGGGGCTCGCGATCATGGGCATCTTGTACCCACGGCTCACGCCGTGGGCTACCATCTACCGCCGCCTTCGGCGGCTGAGAGCAACCCAAAATGCCCATGTTTTTGACTTTTTGGCAGGCCGAGCACCTGAGCTGAAAACGAGGCACCCAGCAGCTCACGATTTGCTACCATTAGAGCCCTCATGGCAAACCCTGAACATCTCGCCATACTCAAGCAAGGACCAGAAGCGTGGAATGAGTGGCGGGCGAAGTCGAAAGACGTAACCCCTGACCTCCGCCGGGCGGACCTCGAAGCGAAGAACCTCCGTGAGGCGAACCTCCACGAAGCGGACCTCTTCGAGGCGAACCTCAGCGGGGCAAACCTCGGCGGGGCGGACCTCAGCGGGGCGAAACTCAGCGGGGCGAACCTCAGCGGGGCGAAACTCAACGGGGCGGACCTCAGCGGGGCGAACCTCAGCGGGGCAAACCTCGGCGGGGCGAACCTCTTCGGGGCGAACCTCAGCACGGCGAATCTCAGTGGGGCGAGGCTCCGTTGGGCGAAACTCAGCGGGGCGAACCTCAACGAGACTGATTTCGATGAGGCTGTGATCGGGCACACGACTTTCGGGGACAACGATCTGAGCAGAGTAAGTGAGCTGGAAACAGTGGTGCACCTCGGACCTTCTACCATCGGGATTGACACCATCTATCGCTCCAAGGGCAAGATTCCGGAAGCGTTCCTGCGCGGCGCTGGTGTGCCGGACAACTTCATCGAATACATGCATTCGCTCACCGGGCAGGCGCTTGAGTACTACTCCTGCTTCATCAGTTATTCGACCAAGGACCAGAACTTCGCGGACCGCCTATATGCGGACCTGCAGGCCAAAGGGGTGCGCTGCTGGTTTGCGCCACATGATGCGCACGGGGGCAAGAAACTTTACAGGCAGATCGATGATGCAATACGGGTATATGACAAGCTGCTTTTGATTCTGTCGCACGAAAGCATGAAGAGCGAGTGGGTGAAAATCGAAATCTCAAAGGCTCGGAAACGGGAGGCCAAGGAAAAACGGCAGATGTTGTTCCCTGTCCGCTTGGTGCCATTCAAAGACTTGCAGAAATGGGAGTGCTTCGAGGCGCACGAAATCTGCGAGTACTTCATCCCGGACTTCAGCAATTGGGAGACGAACGCAAAATCCTATCGCGAGGCATTTGATCATTTGCTCCGAGATCTCAAGGCGAAGAAGCCTTTGAACGCGCAAGGGGCTGCGGCGTCCTCGTAAGTTCTATTCGGAAGCCGCCCTACCTCATCGCGCCGTAATCCTCTGCACGTGCTGTCTTCTTCCTTTACAATCGATACTTTATGTTTGCCAAGATTCAGCGCATTCATTTCGTCGGCATCGGCGGCATCGGCATGAGCGGAATTGCCGAAGTGCTGCTCACCCTTGGTTACGGTGTCAGCGGCTCCGACCTGCGGCATTCGCCGGTGACGGCGCGGCTGGTATCGCTCGGGGCGCAGGTCTTCGAGGGCCATCGGGCGGAAAATGTCCACGGGGCTGAGGCAGTCGTGACCAGCTCGGCCATTTCCAGGGATAACCCCGAAGTTGCCGAGGCGCGTCGCCTCAAGCTTCCGCTCATCCAGCGGGCCGAGATGCTGTCGGAACTGATGCGCCTGAAGTACGGCATTGCCGTCGCCGGCATGCATGGCAAGACGACCACCACCAGCATGGTGGCCTCGGTACTTGCCGCCGGCGGGCTCGATCCCACGGTCGTGGTCGGCGGGCGGGTGGATGCGATGGGCTCCAACGCCCGGCTTGGCACCTCGCAATATCTGGTGGCCGAAGCCGACGAGAGCGACCGCTCTTTTCTCAAGCTCTCGCCCATTCTGTCGGTGGTGACCAACATCGATCGCGAGCACATGGACTGCTATCGCGACATGGAGGATATCGAGCGCACCTTCATCGAGTTCATGGACCGCGTGCCCTTTTACGGCACGGTGGTGGCCTGCCACGACAATGAACCGCTGCGCGCCTTGTTGCCGCGAGTGACGCGCAGAGTAGTGACCTACGGACGCCACCCCGATGCCAATTTCCAAATCACTGGCTACTCGACTGTCGTCAGGGTGCAAGACCGTGTGCGGCAGTGTTTTGCGGTCGTTTTCGACGGCCGGGAGTTAGGCGGGTTCGAGGTTCGCGCCGTCGGCGAGCACAATGTGCTGAACGCGACCGCGGCCATCGCCGTCGGCATCGGCCTGGATATTCCGGTGGAAAAGATCCGCGAGGGTATCGCCAACTTCGGCGGCGTCGACCGTCGTTTTCAGCTCAAGGGAAGCGGCGACGGAATCCTGGTGGTGGACGATTACGGACATCACCCGACTGAGATTCGCGCCACTTTGGCCTCGGCACGGCATTGGCTCGAACCCGGCGCACGGGTGCACGTCATCTTCCAGCCGCATCGTTTCACCAGAACCTACCTCCTCATGGACGAATTCGCGGCGGCTTTTCCCCACGCCGACCGCCTGCTGGTGCTGGATATTTATGCCGCCAGCGAGCAACCGATCGCGGGCGTCAACGGGTTGGCCCTGGCCTCCCGGATTCGTTGCGCCGGCGAGCGCCCGGCGGAGTTTGCCGCATCGTTTCCCGCGGCGGTCGATGCCGTGCTGCAGGAGGCGAAGCCGGGAGACCTTATCTTGACCCTCGGCGCGGGAAATGTGTCGCAACTGGGGCCGCAGATCGTCGAGCGGCTCAAGGCCCGCACCGCCGCTGCCGGCTCCTAGCCAGTCGCCCCTGGAGCTGCCGATCGAGGATTGGCTGTCCTCTAGGGCCGTACCATGGACGGTTCCCTCGAAAAATTCACCTATCCTTTTCCGCGAAAAAAGCGGCTATAGTAAACAGGCACTCTGCTTGCGGAGAGTGGCCTCTATTGGGCTGCTTTTTCCGCAGGTTGGACTGGCTCCGGCGCTAATTCGCATCTTCATGGCTCGTAGTCGAGATTCATTCACGCCCGAGGATGAAAACTCCTTTCGCGGGGTTCCCTCCCAATACGCGCAACCTCGGCGCGATATGGGAACCCCGGCCGCTGTCCACGATGACGGTTCGGATGGCTACATCCCCGGCGAGGCCGAATCCTTGTCGTTGGAGGACAGGATTGCCGACCTCGACGCGGCGGAGCAGTCGCCGTACCTGCGTGGGCAGAAGCGGGTGCGGGTGCGGCGCGGTCCATTCCCGAGAAGTACGGCGAATCGTCTGCGCTTGATTTTGCTGATTCTGGTCTTCGGCACTGCTGCCGCCGCGGCTGCATTGTTTGTCTACCATTACGGCAAAAACTCGGGGCGCTTTCGGGTCGATTCAAGCGATTCTATCGAGATTACCGGCAACCAGAATGCGACTCGCGCGCAAGTGCTGCAGGTGATGGGCGCCGACATCGGCCGCAACGTTTTTTTCATCCCCCTCAACGAGCGCAAGCGCCAACTGGAAAAGATTCCCTGGGTCGAATCGGCCACCCTGATGCGGTTGCTGCCGAACCATCTGCGCATAGTGCTGCGGGAGCGCACCCCGGTCGCCTTTGTCAAGGTCGGCAATCGCATCGCGCTGATCGACGTGAACGGCGTAATCATGGAGATGCCTCTGGGCGGCACCTATTCGTTCCCGGTCATCGTGGGCAACGGCGAATCCGATCCGCTTTCGACCCGCGCGGCGCGGATGAAGATCTATACCGAACTGATCCGCCAGTTGGATTCGACCGGAGCGAATTACTCGCGCGAATTGGATGAAGTGGATTTGTCGGACCCGGAAGATGTCAGGGTCACGGTAGCCGATCGGCCAGGCACGCTGTTGATTCATCTCGGCTCCGGCAGCTACCTGGAGCGCTTCAGTCTTTACAAGGCGCACATTCAGGAGTGGCGTCAGCAGTTCCCGCGGCTGCACTCGGTGGATCTGCGCTTTGACCGCCAAGTTATACTCAATCCGGGATCGCCAGGGGCCGAGGCGCCCACGCTTGAACAGGCTCCGCAGCCGGGGCCGAAGCCGATTGCCGGCGCTCCGGCAAAGGCGAGTGGCCGCGCCGCCAAAGGTAAGCATTAGGCTATGGCGAAGCAAAACGAGAACATTCTTTGCGTCGTGGACATTGGCACCGCTAAAACGGTGGCGCTGGTGGCCGAGATCACCGATCCGGCCTGCGTTATCGCGGACATGGAATCGCCATCTCGCGAGGCTCGCGCAAAGGAATCATCGTCGATCTCGATAAGGCCACGGCCGGGGTAAAAAAGGCCATGGACGAGGCCGAATTGACCGCCGAGGTGCCGCTCGATCGCGCGGTCGTGGGGGTCGCGGGACCGCATATCCGCGCCGCCAACAGCCAGGGCGGCATTGTCGCTCGGGGCGCGGGCGCGCGAGGTTTCCCGGGAAGACATCCGTCAGGCGGTCGACAAGGCGCGCAGCATTCCTCTGCCCGACGATCGCGAAATCATGCACCTGCTGCCTCAGGATTTCATTCTCGATCAGCAGGAAGGCTTGCGCGATCCGGCGGGAATGACGGGCCGTCAACTCGAAGTTCGCGTGCACGTGATCACGCCGCCGCCAGCGCTGTTCAGAACATTGTCACCGTGATCAATCGCGCCGGAATTAACGTTGACACACCGTCTACGAAGCCCTGGCGTGTTCCGATGCCGTATTGCGCACCGACGAACGGGAGCTGGGCGTTTGCATTTGCGATATCGGAGCCGGATCGGCCGATGTCATCGTCTTTCACGAGGGCGTGGTGGTCCACACCGCCGTGGTTCCCATTGGCGGCGATCACTTCACCAACGACGTCGCCGTGGGGTTGCGCACGCCGCTGGCCGATGCGGAAAAAATCAAGCGCCAGTTCGGCTGCGCCATTGTGACTTCCATTCCGGAAAGCACGGAGATCGAAGTTCCTTCGGTGGGCGATCGCCCCTCGCGGCTGGTGCCGCAGCGTTTTCTCGGAGAGGTGCTGGAGCCGCGCGCCCGCGAGCTGGTCTACATGCTGCGCGATAACCTGCGGCAGGCAGGAGTGATTGAAATGATGGGCTCGGGCGTGGTGCTCACCGGCGGCGGCGCGCGCCTGACCGGGTTGATCGAGACCGTGGAGGACATTCTGCGTTGTCCGGCCCGCGTTGGCTTGCCTATTCCGATGGCGAAGCTGCCCGCCTTGTTGGGCGAGCCGGAGTTTGCCACGGTGATTGGAATGGTGTTCTACGCGCATCGCGCCCAGGTGCTCAAAGTGCGCGAGGAGCAGGGGATCGGCAGGCGCTTGCGGTCGTTATTGGCACGCGCGAATTTTGGATTTTAGGAGGCTGTTGAAAAAGTCCCTGGAGTGTCATCCGGAGGTTGCGCTGTTTTTGCGGGGTCTCCGACAAGCCTGTGGTTGGCTTGTTGGGGCGGGCGACCGAAGGATCTGCTTTTGTTTTCAACGCGGATGAAAAGCAGATCCCTCGCTTTGCTCGGGATGACACTCCGATTAAGCGGAAAGAATGACTTTTTCAGCAGCCTCCTAGAACGGCGGAATAAAACCGGGAGTAAAGCCCGGCGATGATGTTCAAGGGGAAGAAGGAAGCGGCGATGGAAATCAGCGAGAACAAGGACATTCGAATCCAGTTCAACGAAGATCCGCGCAATAACGCCAAGATCAAGGTCATCGGCGTCGGCGGCGGCGGCGGCAATGCCGTCAACCGCATGATCGACGCTGCTCTCGAGGGCGTGGAGTTCCTGGTTGCGAACACCGACATGCAGGCGCTCCAGCTTTCCCACGCGCCCATCAAGATTCAGCTTGGCGTCAAGCTCACCAACGGGCTCGGAGCCGGCTCCAACCCCGAGATCGGCCGCAAGGCAGCGCTCGAAGACGCCGACAAAATCATCGAAGCCCTGGAAGGCGCCGACATGGTCTTCGTCACCACCGGCCTGGGCGGCGGCACCGGAACCGGAGCGGCCCCGATCATCGCTTCGCTGGCCAGCGAAATGGGCGCGCTGACGGTGGCGGTGGTAACCAAGCCTTTTGCTTTTGAAGGCAAGCGCCGCATGCAGCAGGCCGAGCGCGGCCTTGCCGAGCTGATCGATTCCGTCGATACCGTAATCGTGATCCCCAATGAGAAGCTGCTGGCGGTGGCGCAGGACGCCGGCTTCTTCGAATCATTCCGCATTGCCGACGACATTTTGCGCCAAGGCGTTCAGGGCATCTCCGACATCATCACCATTCCCGGCATCATCAACCGCGACTTCGCCGACGTCAAGGCCATCATGGCCGGCATGGGCTATGCCGTGATGGGCACGGCGACTGCCAAAGGCGACCGCCGAACCGTCCAGGCAGCCCAGCGCGCCATTGCCTCGCCTCTGCTTGAGGCCGGAGCCATCGACGGCGCACGCGGCATCCTGATCAATATTACCGGTTCGACTACGCTCAAGTTGGCCGAGGTCAACGAGGCCTCCACCATCATCCAGAGCGCGGCCCACGAGGATGCCAACATCATCTTCGGCGCCGTGCTCGACGAAAAGATGAAGGACGAGGTCAAAATCACGGTCATCGCCACCGGCTTCAAGGCGGACCAGATACGCCGGCGCGAGCGGGCGGCAACGGCCGTCGCCGCGCCGCCGCCGGTCGAGCCGAGTCCGGCGTTTATCCACTATGAGCCTGCCACCCGTCCGCCGGCGCAGTCCGGCCCGGAGCTTGCCGTGCAACTCGAACCCGACCCCCCGGTCGAGCCGCCGCCGGTCGAAATCGCCCCCGAAGAACCGGTGACGCGCACCTGGCAGGCGCCCACGCCGGTGCGGGAGAACGCTTCCATCGAATCGGTGAAGCGCGATTTGAAAAGCGAATTCGAGCAGGATGACCTCGACGTTCCGGCGTTCCTGCGCAAGCGAAACGAGAGCCGTTGAGCCGAAAACCGTTGAGCGAAGACCGGTCCGGTCGGCGGAGACCTTCGCTGAATCCGTCTTGTGTCGCCAATGGCGCTTTTTGGGATCGCGGGGAATTTTCGGGGATTTCGGGAAAATAACGCGCCACCGCGAGACATCTTTCCCTGCAAATTCAATTTGTCCATCCGGATATTTCTTTTTCCGTTTTGGGGCAAGTAAAACTTTCCGGTAACAGGAACTTTCGATTGGCCAGGACTCTACTTTGTCAACTGCCCCAATTCCATTTTGTGCTACCAATCGAAGTGGCTGGTTTTGCCAGAAGTGTATGCGCCAAGACCCGATTACCGGATTGTCGGAAAAGGGTGGGTGGATGATGGGTTGGTTTTGCCAGAGGTGTATGCGCAATCGTCTCGCCCGCGCGGACCGCTAAAGCGCTATTTCTAGTGCGTTTTGAAGGCGAGCTGATGGTGAGCCGGCAAAAAAAATTGTCGCGGCGGGCAGCATTACAGTAGCGCGCGGATTCATATAAGGTGAGTAGCTGATTTACTGCGTTGGCGCGGTGTTTTAGCTTCGTCGTTGAGAGGCATTCCGGATTACCTAATTCGAGTACTTCGGGCGAAGCCGCGGTTGCCCCGTTTGCAGTCGAGCGGGCAAGTTTAATTTTTTGGGCGGGTTTTATCTGATGATTGGGTTTCGCCGTACCGTGAAGGCCGGAGTGCTGTTGCTGTGGATGCTTCTGTTCTGTGCCGGTGGCTTTGCCGCCACCGTTTCCTCGCACAGGTACTCCCGTGCGAAAAAGGAGAAGATCGCCGAGAACGCCAGCGCGCAAAAGCACATCGTCCGTGCGCGCCACAGCCGCGCCGGCGCCGCCGTTGCCGCAGCGCCGCGCCCTGCGGCGAAGCGCCGCACCGCGATGCGTGTTTCCCAGCGGCGTTATGTTGAGCGCTTCCACACCAGTTCTTTTGCCGAAGATCAGGGCTCGGGAGACGTGACCGGCGGAGAGGATCCGACGGTGCGTGCCGCTGCCATCGATGCCCTGGGGAATATGAACGGCACGGTGGTCTCTATCGATCCGGAAAGCGGCCGCATCCTGGCGATGGTCAATCAGAAGCTGGCCCTCGCGCAAGGCGCGCAGCCGTGCTCGACCTTCAAAGTCGCGGTTGCCCTGGCCGCGCTCAACGAGAACATCATCAAGAAAGAGACGCCGGTTCGGCTTGGCGGAGGCTGGCAAGTCAATCTGACCGAAGCCCTGGCGCACTCGAACAATGCCTACTTCGAGGCCATGGGCCGGCGCCTGGGATTTGAAAAGGTAAGTTACTATGCGCACCAGTTCGGACTCGGCGAGCTGGCCGGATGGAATATTCCGGATGAGCACTTGGGAACCTTTCCCAGCGAAGAACTTTCGGCGAAGCTAGGCGGCGTCGGCAAAATGTGCTCTTTCGGCGAGAGCATCTATCTGACCCCGCTACAGCTTGGCGCTTTAATTTCATCCATCGCCAACGGTGGGACGCTTTACTACTTGCAGCATCCGGTTACGCCCGAGGATATTGTCAATTTCCAGCCGAGAGTCAAGCGCTACCTGAACATCGCCCCCCTGATCCCTGAAGTGAGCCCGGGAATGGCCGGCGCGGTGCAGTACGGTACCGCCAGGAGCGTGCACGAGAACTTTACCGAAGCGCAGGTCCTGGGCAAGACCGGAACCTGTTCCAAGGACGGCACCCGCTTCGGCTGGTTCGCCTCCTATGCGAACACCCAATACGGGCGCATCGTCGTCGTCTTTTTCCTGGAAGGCGGACGCCCGACCTTTGGCCCCAAGGCCGCCGAGCTGGCCGGCAAGTTCTACCGCAATCTATACGAGCATAATTACTTCGCCGACGTCGCGCCGCTGAATCAGGCCAAGCATGTGACCGGCCCCGCGCAATAGCCAGGCTGCTAAAGCAGATTCAGAGTCAGTGTATCCGGCACCATCATCGCCGGGCTAAACGCCCGGCTACCTTACCGGACACCGCTTCCGCGAATCCGGTTTAAAGCAATCTCCGACGGCACGTCAGAGTCGCCCATCGCGAGGAAAAAGACGCGACCCGGTTCTCACGAGCTTCTGCTGGATTTCCTACAGGTCGGTGCGCCTGCGCTTCCGCCCAGCCGCGCCATCGGCCCCAGGCGATTGCGGCCGTGACCCGACCGGTATCTGGAGCAGGTCCGGCAATACTTCGCGGGTTGCTTTGCGGATGCGTTCGATCGCTTCATCTTCAAGTTGTGTCCGCCGCTCGGGATACAGGTACATTCGCTGAACCAGTATCTGAAGCGCATTGCAGACCTCGTGACTCATCTGTTCGGCGGTTCGCACCTGCCCATCATGGAGTCTCATTTCGCGGGCGTAGAGCCAGGTGATCGTGGCCGCCATGAGACCGGTGATCAGAGAGATGACGATGCCGTGAAACCACCAGGGCCAGCCATTTCCGTGCGCCCGGATCAGCAACAGGCCAACCCCTATGCTGGTGAGTTCCACCACGACTCCGGTGAACAAGGCAAAGCCAAGGGGATACCGCAAAAAGAAAACTCTGGCCGCTTTGCGCACCCGTGCTCCGCGATTTTTAGGGAAGCGCGAACGGCTGAAAGTCTCCATATCTTGTACAGTTGCAGGCATAGGCATTCCCCCAATACAATCGCCCCGCTGCGGCCGTTCAGCGGCTAGCCGACCGACGCAAACCATCTGCATTTCGGGAAAAGAAGCATCCCTGCCTCAGACGAAAACACCGATCCACCCCACGCTGGCGATTATTATCCCGGTACCCTTCCGAGTTGTCAATCGCAATCCGGGCAGACAAGCGCCGGGCCGGAAAATGACTTTTACTTGGGTGCCGAGGCGCCGGTGTTCTGAGCCTCTAGCGCCTTGATTGAGGCTTCCATCTGGGCCCGGTTGGCCGGATCTTTCTCGCGCTCGAGCCTGCTCTTCAGCCAGTCTATGGTCGCCGCGCGGGAAACGAATGGAGTGGGAGGATCGATATAGGAGATTCGCAGTTCGCCATTCCGGTCGTGCAATTCGAAGGTTACGCTTCTCATCAAGGGCATTGGCACGTAGCCGGCCCCTTCCTCGTAGTGTCCGATGACGACATACCTCACCTCTACTTCGGCGGTCGGGGTAGTCGTTTCGATGTACTGGTATCGCGAGACGACGTAGAAGGAGTGGAAGTCCGGGTTCTCGCGGAAGGTCGACAGATTCCTGATGCGTTCCCAGCCTTCGGGGCTGAGGCGAGCCCCCAGGAAGTCGAGGCGACAGTAAGCGGACACCACTCGCCGCTGCTCGGTCGCCATCTCTTGAAAACTACGCATTTTCGGATTCCACAGCGCCACGAGCGGCAACGAAAAGCTCAACACAAGACAGCCCAGCAAGAGGCGACGCATGAGAAGCTCCCGGCAAAAAGAGTACACCCAAAAAGCACGGGAGTGAACCAGAACTCTGCGCGTGCCGGCAAAGCCGTTCCTCAATGGGCAAGCTGGTTCCAGGTGCCGCGTCCGCGGGTGGTGGGCGTATCGCCGGCGATGAGACCGTCCTTGAGGTGGATAGCGCGGTGTGCGTACTCGGCGATGTCGTGTTCGTGGGTGACCAAGACTATGGTGTTGCCGCGCTGATGCAGGTCGTCGAACAAGGCCATGATCTCGCTTCCGGTCTGCGAATCAAGATTTCCCGTAGGCTCGTCGGCGAGCAGAATCGACGGGGAGTTCACCAGCGCCCGCGCGATGGCGACGCGTTGCCGCTGGCCGCCGGAAAGCTCACTGGGCTTGTGGTGCGTGCGGTGCCCCATGCCTACTTCCGTCAATGCCTGGTGAGCCCGTTCGAGGCGCTGTCCGGCGGGTATGCCGGCGTAAATCAAAGGCAGCTCGACGTTGTGCAGGGCGGTGGCGCGCGCCAGCAGGTTGAAGGTTTGAAAGACGAAGCCGATTTCCTTGTTGCGGATGCGGGCCAGTTCATCGTCGTTCAGTTCGCTCACCAGCTGTCCGTTCAGCCAGTACTGGCCTTCCGTGGGCGTATCGAGACATCCGATCAGGTTCATCAGCGTGGACTTGCCGGAACCGGAGGGCCCCATGATGGCGACATATTCGTTTTGGCGAATGGCGAGATTGACTCCGCGCAGGGCGTGGACCTGTTGCTCCGAGCCCATTTCGTAGGTCTTCCAAAGATCCTGGGTGCAAATCATGGACGGCTCGGCAGGGGTCATCGACGGTTGCATGATACCGGCAACTTCAGTCGCCATCTTAAAATCTTCCTCCTCCCGGTCCGGCAGTAATCTGCCTGGCCGGAAACCTGCACGGCGGCGGTTACGAGTTATCGCCTTCGCGCTTTGGGGCGCTGTTATCGATCTTCACGCTGGCGCCGTTGCGCAGCGTACGCAGCACCTTGTAGCTGCCGGTCACGATTTCGTCGCCTTCCTTCAAGCCATTCAGGATTTCGATGTCGGTCGTACCCGCAATTCCGGTGTTGATGGGAATGAAGATCGCCTTTTTCTCTCGTACGACGAACATTCCCTGGAGTTCTTCCTTGGCTTTGCTCTGACTCAGGGCCGCGTTGGCCGCTTCCACGGATAAGTTACCGCCGCGCCGCGCTTCCAGTTCTCCGCGCTGCCGGACGGTGAGCGCCTGGATGGGCACGACCAGCGCCGCCTCGCGGGTCGCGGTGGTGATCTTGGCCGTGGCCGACAGGCCCGGACGAAGCGCCTCCGGCGGATCCTCCAGGGTCACCGTGACTTTGAAATCCCGGGCTTCCTGTGAGCCGCTGGTCGACTGCGCGGTGGAAAGGCCGCTGCTGCGGAAAATCGCATTTTCGCCGATCTCCGTCACCACTCCCTTGAACTTCTTGCGCGGGAAGGCGTCGATGGTTACTTCGGCCGGCTGCCCCAGCTTGACGTTGACGATATCGGTTTCGTCCACTTTGACTTCCGCGGTAATCACCGAGTTATCCGCCAGCGTCATCAAGGTGCTGCCCGGCGTGTTCTGGATGCCAATGACCACCGTCTCGCCTTCGCGCACCGGCAGGTTGGTAATCACTCCGCTGAACGGCGCGCGGTACTCGGTCTTGTCCAGCACATCGGCCGCATGTCGCAGGGTAGCCACGTTCTGGGTCACGTGCTTGGCGGCGGATTCAGCTTGCGCCTTGGCCTGCCGCACCTTCGTCTCGGCCGACGCCAGGCTGGCGTTCGCCGAATCGTAGGCGGCCTTCTTGGTGTCGTAGTCCTGCTTGGCGATCAATTGTTCCCGGTAAAGCTCTTGCGCGCGTTCCCAGTCGAGCCGGCCGTGCTCCTGGTCCGCCTTGGCCCGTTCAAGATCCGCCTCGCAGGCGTGGAGGTTGGCGACCGCCGCGTCGTAATCTGTCCTGGAGGCGGCCAGGGCTGCCTGGTTTGCTTCCACATCGGAGCTGGGCTGCACGTTTTCAATCTGCGCCAGCATCTCGCCCTTGCGCACGCGATCGCCTTCCTTGACGTATAGCTTGATGATTTTGCCGAAGGCGTTGGCGTCAATATTCACGTAATTTTTTGGTCTGATTTCACCCGACGCGCTGACCACGGCGGAGATCGCCGCTCGCTGCACCCTCGCCGTTTGCACCTTGACCACACCCTTGCGGCTCTGGATGACGCTGAAAACCACGATCAGGATGACCGCCGCCAATCCGGCTATCGCCACCAGCACTCGCATCCGGGTCTTCATTCATCCCCTAACAAACAGGCGTAAAGTAATTCAAAATGAAGGCAAAACAAGACCGGCAACCCCGTGTGCAAATTCCGCCTATTGCGCTTCGTCATCGTCCCAAGTGGCAGCGGGAGCGCATCCACCATACGCTACCATCCCGGCCGCTGGAGACAATCCAATCCGTGCGTCTATTATACCCGCGAAACCCGAAGCAACCTACCCGGTTCCTTGCGCCGCAGATCGCGAAACCATAGAATTACCGTAGCTTTCGATCCCCAGGAGTTGATGTGCGTTTTCGCCGTTTTGGGTCTCTATGGCTGTTTCCGGTGCTTCTTTCCTGCCTGCTGCTTGCTTCCGCCTTGGCGCAGCAGATCCAGTCCATGCCGGCCGCTCCCTCGTCCGACAGCGCCCCAGCCGGTGACACCAATCCAAAGCCAAGCGACAAACAGTCCGCCAAGAAGGCCAAAGAAGCGCAGCGGCAAAGGCTGAAGGAGTTGCAGGGGCCGTTCAAGAAGTGGCTCAACGAAGATGTCCGCTGGATCATTTCTCCCGCCGAGGAGTCTGCTTTCAAGCAACTTGGCACCGACGAAGAGCGCGATCAGTTTATCGAGCAATTCTGGCAGCGCCGCAACCCCAACCCCGACAGCCTGGAAAACGATTTCAAGGATGAGCATTACCGCCGCATTGCCTACGCCAACGAGCACTTCGCCGCCGGCGTGCCGGGTTGGCGGACCGATCGCGGCCGCATTTATATTGTCTGGGGTCCGCCCGACGAGATCGACGCACACCCTGCCGGCGGCACCTATAACCGTGACATCTCGGAAGGCGGCGGTACCACCTCGACCTATCCGTTCGAGCGCTGGCGCTATCGCTACCTGGAAGGCGTCGGCCAGGATGTCACCATCGAGTTTGTCGACGCCTGCATGTGCAACGACTACCACATCTCGACCGATCCCAATGAGAAGGACGCCCTGCTGCACACCCCGAACGCTGGACTTACCATGTACGAAGGGATGGGCCTGGCCAGCAAGGTTGACCGGATAACCGGGACCAATTCACTGGATCCGTCCAGTACCTTCGGAGCCAACAGCCAACAGCAGAACCAGTTCGAAATCCTGGAGCGGATGGCCAAGCTGACGGCGCCGCCACCGGTCAAGTTCAAGGATTTGCAGTCCGACGTTACCCATCACATCTCTTACAACATCGTGCCCTTTGACGTGCGCGTCGATTTCGCTCGCATCACCAGTGACGCGGTGCTGACCCCGATCACCCTCCAGATCAGGAACAAGGACTTAACCTTCGTCGGCAAGGAAGGCGTGCAGCGCGGCAGCGCCAATATTTTTGGCAGACTCACCACCCTGACCGGGCGGGTAGCGCAGACCTTTGAGGACACGGTTGCCGTCGATGTGCCCGTCGAGCTGCTCCCTAAGACGCTCGAAAATGTTTCTCTCTACTGGCAGGCTCCCACCTTGCGGCCAGGACGCTACCGGCTCGACATCATCGTTAAGGACGTAAACGGAGACCGTAAGGGGAGCTGGAGCAAGGGCATACTGGTGCCGGAATATGCCGAAGACAAACTGTCATCCTCTTCTCTGATCCTGGCCGATTTAATGGAAAAGGCGGATACCAAGAGTGTCGGCACCGGCCGTTTCGTGATCGGCAATACCAAGATTCGTCCCAGCCTCGACGCCTCCGACGGCAAGCCCGCCAAGTTCAAGCGCGGCCAGCGGCTGAATTTCTGGATGCAGGTCTATAACCTGGCTGTCGATGACAAGACCAGGAAACCCTCGGCCACCATCGCCTACGACATCGTCAACCTGCAGACCAACCAATCCGTGCTCCACACCGTCGAAAAGACCGAAGATCTGGGCAACGTGGGAGAGCAACTGACCCTGCAGAAATCGATGAACCTCAACAAGATAGATCCCGGACTTTATCGTCTCCAGGTGAAGGTTGACGATCACGTCGACAAGCAGTCCATCAATCCATCGGCGCGCTTCGCCGTGGAGTAGCCGCCGCACGCCCGCTTCCGGTTCGTCATTTGGTAGTAGGGGCAATTTCTGGTCACGACGGGTGCCCCACGTCCCACCCTGATCGGGGTCCCCGGCGAGCTTTGCTCGCTGGGGTGATTGGGGCTGACGTGGGCCGGTCATCTTTGTGGCGACCATTCACCTACCAGCTCGGCCATGGCCGCGGAGTTGGCATCGCCTTGGCGCGTCAGTCCGGCAATCACGCCTGCGCGATCCTCGGCGGGACGGTTCTGGCTGACCTTCCACTTGCCCTCCAGGCGAGTGATTCGGATTTCGATTCCCACGATCGCCTTGACGAGTTCGTCGATGAACTCCGGCGGAGCGTCGTCGAGCGTCCAGGGCGAGTAGCTTTTTTCCTGCGCGGCGGTGAGCGATTCGAGATGCTTTCGCAGGCGTGAGCCGTCGCTGTAGACCTCCAACTTCCCATAAGCGTGAACCACGGCATAGTTCCAGGTCGGCACCACCCGCCCGCCCTGCTGTTTAGTGGCATACCAGGAAGGGCTGACGTAAGCCTGCGGTCCGTGAAATATCGCCAGCGCGTCCACCTCTGACCGCCAGTCCTCGGACTGCCCATTCGCCCGTGCAAGATGGCCGCGCAGGATGCCGGGGCAATCCGCACAGGGCTCGTAAAGGAGCGGGACATGGCTGGCAATCAGTCCGCTGCCGCCCAAGGTGACGAGCGTTGCCAGCGGATAATCACGTATCAGTTCCGCGAGGCGCTCCATACGATTCTCTTGGAATGCCGGTGGAATATACATAGCGCCTCCATTTGCATCTCAAGCAATCCCCTCACTGTAGCAGAGAGTGGCGAAGGGGCGGGACCAATCGGGCGGCCAGGGTAGTGTCCCAATTTGTGCTTTGAATTGCGGCATTCAGTGTGCTCCGAATGTTACATTAAGTTATTTTCCAAAGGCGGCAAGCATGAACCACGGCGCCAACAAAGAAAAAGAGCCAACCGAGAAACGTGTTCGCGAATGGATACAGGTGTCGGTCAACGTTATTTTGGTCATTGTCGGCGTCATAGCCGTTTGTATTTACGGGAGCCAGTTGAAGGTGATGAAGGGGCAACTCGGAGAGATCGTCCGACAATATCCCGAGATTCAAAAACAGGCCAAGGCAGCGACTGATGCCGTTACTCAGTCCGCTCGTGATTCCATCGACAACGCCAAAAGGATCGAACGCCAACTGCAAATTTGGCAGGATCAGGCCAGAGCCGCCCAAAAACAGGCCAACATCGCTCAACAGGCTTTCGACATTCAGCACCGCCCGTGGGTCGGCCCAGGAGGACAACTCACCTTGACGAAAGCCCCTACTTTCCAATTTACTCCACCTCGAACGGACTGGAACAAGGTGCATGTCACGTTGGATTTGGAGGGTGTATATGTCGTCAAGAATTTTGGGACAGCTCCAGCGCTCAATGAAAATTCTGCGATTTCGATTGAGATTCCCGTAATGGGCGACACTACTACTAGGCCGAACTTCAAGTTGATAAGATGCCCAGACGAAGACACTGCCAGTGGACGCGGTGAGGTCATCTTTCCCGGAACCGTAATAGCCGCACCGTTCAGTAATCAGACTGGCAGTGCCTTTACCCCAAAAGGGAATAAAGTAGAAGTTAGGCGTATCTGGGTGCTGGGTTGCATCACCTACCACGACGTAGCAAGGAAAATACACCACACTAGATTCTGGCTGCGTTCTGCGCTTCCCGATAATCTGCTCTCGGACGATACTGGTTGGATAGATATAGGGCCTAACTTTCGACATAAACCGATCTTGGGCTTCGAGTCTTGGGGTGAAGAGGCCGATTAGCAGCCCCAACACGGCGAGTAGCGCCAAAATTGAAATTAGGACATTACCCCATTGCTCGCTCCGTTGACCCGTCCTTGAGCGCGTGTTAAGGTACAAAGTTCAAACGCTTAGGACATTTTTTCGCGCGAAGGTTTCGATGACTCTCAGCTCTGAGGTGGAAAGGTGGTCCAGAGTTGGCGTTCCAACTCTGGGAATCACGCGGAACGGAGAGGGGAACTTCGCAAGCTGGGAACTTTGGATGCAAGTCGAATCAGTAGTTTAGTTGAAATCATCGACTCTTACGCTCGCTTCCTTGGTTTCCGGATCACTCTCTGCAATGTCTCGTCAATCCGCGTTTGCCATCCCTCTCCGGTTGCGCGAAAGTGGTCTACAACTTCCCGCGAGAGGCGAAGCGTAATGCGTTCCTTCGTGGGTGTCTTTTGCGGCCCACGCTGGCCCGGACGCCGCACGGTCGCCTGCGAAAGATATTCCTCCGTTGCCTTTTCATCGTTTGGATCATAGGGACCGTCTTCAGGACTGTATGGAATAGGGGCATTTTTCGCGGCTCTCTGTCTGACCCTCTCCCAGTTAGTCTTGCTTCTGCGCGTGTTCATAAAACCTCCGTTCCTTGCGCGATGCATTACGGAATGAAATTACGTGAATGTCGGCTCCGCGTCTGACGTAAACGAGCGCCAGAACAGTGTCGGCATCCTCAACCATTGCCAAGTCGAGCAGCCGATCTTCGTTGTTGCGGGGCGATTCGACGGTCACCTTGTCCGGCGAGTCGTAGACGAGCGAAGCATCAGCGAAATCAAGTTCGTGCTTTTCGAGGTTGCTTTTCCGCTTTGCTTCGTTCCACGTGATCACGTATTTGATTGTACGCACAAAAAGCAAGATGTCCAATAGTTTTCTGTACTGACAAAAAAATTATTTTTAGGTTGGTGAGATGTGCTGGATTAGGAATCTCTCGTACCCATCCGCGACGCTGCACACATGGGAAAGCTCTACTCTAAAACTGTGCCAGCCACGGTTTCTAAAACTATGCCAACCACGCATAATGACCCCTGCCTCGCAACCGCCCCCGGCGCTCCGTTGACCCGTCCTTGAGCGCGTGTTAAGGTACAAAGTTCAAACGCTTAGGACATTTTTTCGCGCGAAGGTTTCGATGACTCTCAGCTCTGAGGTGGTATCCGTCCGCAAGACAGCCCTCAATGCCGTCCACCGCCAGATGGGCGCGAAGATGGTGGAGTTCAACGGTTGGGATATGCCGGTCGAATATCCCAAAGCCGGCGGGCTGATCGCCGAGCACCTCGCGGTGCGCAACAGCGTGGGCATCTTTGACGTCAGCCACATGGGCGACATCCGGGTCGCCGGTCGCGACGCGCTTCGGGCGATTCAGCAGATGACCATGAACGACGCTTCCCGGCTGGTGGTTGGCCAGGCGCAATACTCGGCTCTGTTGTATCCCGAGGGGACGTTCGTGGACGACGTCATCGTCCATCGCCTCGCCGCCGACGACTTTCTGCTGGTCATCAACGCCGGCAACAACGCCAAGGATTACGGTTGGGTGCGGCAGCAGGCGGAAGGGTTTGACTGCGCGGTCGAGAACCTGAGCGACAATTTCACCCAGATCGCCATCCAGGGGCCGAATGCCGTCAAGGTCTTGCAGAAGCTGACCGACGCCGATCTTGCGCAGGTGAAGTTCTACTGGTTCACCTGGGGCATGGTGTGCGGCCTTGCGAACGTGTTGATTGCGCGCACCGGCTACACCGCCGAGGACGGCTTTGAGATTTACATTCCTTCCGACGCCGAGACCAGCGCCCGGGTATGGCGGGAAATTCTCGCGGCCGGTAAGGAATTCAATCTGTTGCCCTGCGGCCTGGGCGCGCGCAACACCCTGCGGCTGGAGGGAGCGCTTTCGCTCTATGGACATGAAATCTCCGACAGCATTACCGCCTGGGAAGCCCGTTTAGATCGCTTCCTGAAGATGGACAAAGGCGATTTCACCGGGCGCGCGGCGCTGGAAAAGCAGCGGGCCGAAGGCCTCAAGCGCATGCTGGTCGGACTTGAGCCCATCGAGCGCGGCATTCCCCGCGACGGTTACAAGGTGTTCGATCTGGCGGGAGCCGAGATCGGGTTCGTCACCAGCGGTTCGCCGGCGCCCTTTCTCAAAAAGAATGTGGCGCTGGCCTACTTGCCGGTCGCCGCGTCGGCCCCCGGCAGCGAGGTAGCAGTAGAGATCCGCGGGCAAAAGGTAAAGTGCAAGGTCATTGCGACACCGTTTTACAAGCGCCCGAAGCCGGAGAAGAAGGCTTAAATCATCCGGCGTTGATCGTAAATATGCAGCGCGGGCCCGGGTCCGGTAGTACACGCCATTTTTCAGGGAGAGACACAGGCATGGCTTATCCAGCCGATTTCAAGTACACCAAAGAGCACGAGTGGATCAAGGTCGATGGCACTGCGGCCACGGTTGGCATTACCGATCACGCCCAGAATTCGCTGGGCGACATCGTGTTCGTCGAGCTTCCCAAGCCGGGCGCGGAGATCGAACAAGGCAAGGCGTTCGGCACCGTCGAGTCGGTCAAGGCCGTCTCCGATCTTTACGCCCCCGTCAGCGGCACCGTGACCGAGGTCAACCAGGAACTGGCCACCGCGCCGGAAAAGGTCAACCAGGATGCGCACGCGGCCTGGATGGTTAAGATCACGGTCAAGGACCCCGCCGAGCTGAAGGCGCTGCTGACGACCGCCGATTACGAAAAGTTCGTCGCCGAAGAGCACTGACGCATTCGGTGAGACTGTCCCGAAGCCGGCGCGGCCGGATAAGGGACGCAAGCAAATCACAGGAATTGGCGGGCTGCGGATCGAGCTAATTCCTTTCCGGCGGCAAGCGGACGGCCAGTCTTCGGCAGGCGCATTGGTGGTGCTTGGCGGGCCGGCGGCGACCGCGCTCACCGCCGAGATGGGCAGCAAAATTCCATGCGATATCTTCCCAACTCCAAAGACGATCGCGAGCAGATGCTGCGCGCCATTGGCGCGCGCTCGGTCGATGAACTGTTCGCGCCGATCCCAGAGCAATTCCGCCTCCAGCGCGACCTGAAGATTCCGCCGCCGATGTCGGAAGCAGAAATCGTCTCCTGGTTCCGCGCCCGGGCAGCGGAGACCGGCCACGGCTACGCCATGTTCCTCGGCGCCGGCGCCTATAACCACTATCGTCCGGTGGTCATCGACTCGCTGATCTCGCGCGGCGAATTCTTCACCGCCTACACCCCGTATCAGCCGGAAATCGCGCAGGGAACGCTGCAATCGATCTTCGAGTTCCAGACCATGATCTGCGAACTGACCGGCATGGATGTCGCCAACGCTTCCATGTACGATGGTTCGACCGCCTCGGCCGAAGCCTTGATGATGGCCATGCGCCTCACCGGCCGCGGCTCGGCGCTGGTGGCGCGCAGCGTGCATCCGGAATACCGCGAGGTCATGCGCACTTACGCCCGCTACCAGGGTGTGCCGGTCAACGAGGTCGGCTTCGGCGACCAGGGTGGTGTCGATGTGGCCGCGCTGAAAAAGGCGCTCACCCCTGGAACCGCGTGCCTGCTCATCCAATCGCCTAACTTCTTCGGCACCATCGAAGATGTCGCCGAGTTGGCCGAGATCGTGCACAAGAACGGCTCGTTGCTGGTGGTCTCCATCGCCGAGGCGCTTTCGCTGGGCGTGGTGAAGCCTCCGTCGGAGGCCGACATCGTCGCCATGGAAGCGCAATCGTTCGGCATTCCCCTCGGCTTCGGCGGGCCTTATGCCGGCGTCATCGGCGCCAAGGAGCGCTTCGTGCGCCAGATTCCCGGCCGCCTCGTTGGCGAAACCCGCGACCGCAACGGCAAGCGCGGTTTCGTGCTGACGCTCTCCACCCGCGAGCAGCACATCCGCCGTGAGAAAGCGACTTCCAACATCTGCACCAACCAGGCGCTGATCGCGCTCATGGCGAACATCTTCATGAGCATCTATGGCCGCGAGGGACTGAAGGAGCTGGCCAGGCAGAACTTGGCCAAGGCCGCCTACGCCCGCCGGCAGTTCGCCAAGAACGGCAAGATTCTCTTCGACCGATCGCCGCGCTTCAACGAATTTGTGGTGCAGACGCAAGAAGACCCATACGTCATCTCTCATCGGCTGGCCGACAAGCAGGTCATCGCCGGCTTTCCGCTCATCAAGTTTTATCCGGAGCTGGGCAACGCCGCCGTCTGGTGCTGCACGGAGTTGAATACACGAGCGCAAATCGATCTCGCCAGCGGGGAGGTGCGCTAATGGCGAACAACCGAATCACCAAGGCTACAACCCACATCAGCCAGAACGAAGGCTTGATCTTCGAGAAGTCGTCGCCGGGGAAACGCGCTTATCGCCTGCCGCCGCTCGACGTTCCTGAAGTCGACGAAAAAGAATTGCTCGGCAAGGCCGCACGCCAGGACCTCGGCAATATGCCGGAGGTCAGCGAAGTCGAAATCATTCGCCACTTCACCCGCATGTCGACCTGGAATTATGCGCTCGATCACGGCCTGTATCCGCTGGGCTCCTGCACCATGAAGTACAACCCGCGGGTGAACGAGTTCGTCTCGCGCCTCGACGGCCTGGCCAATGCCCACCCCTATCAGCCGGAGAAAGCCTCCCAGGGCGCGCTGCGAATTCTGAAGACACTCTCCGATCAGCTCATCGAAATCACCGGCATGGATGCCATCACCCTGCAACCGGCGGCCGGCGCGCACGGCGAGCTGACCGGCATTCTGCTGATCCGCGCCTGTCAGGAATCCCGGGGAAACCCGCGCAAGAAGATTCTGATCCCCGACTCCGCTCACGGCACCAATCCCGCCACCGCCGCCATGGTCGGCTACCAGGTCGAGAACCTCCGCTCCGATCAGCGTGGCGAGGTCGAGCTCGCGGCCCTCGAAGCGCAGATGAACGAAGACGTTGCCGGGCTGATGCTGACCAATCCCAATACCCTCGGCGTCTTCGATCACCAGATCGGCCGCATCGCCGAGATCGTCCACGCTAAAGGCGGTCTGCTCTACATGGATGGAGCCAACATGAACGCCCTGGTCGGCAAGACCCGTCCCGGCGACTTCGGCGTCGATGTCATGCACCTGAATTTGCACAAGACTTTTTCCACTCCGCACGGCGGCGGCGGTCCGGGTTCCGGTCCGGTGGCCTGCAAGCAATTCATGGAGCCGTTTCTGCCGGTTCCGGTGGTCGTCGAGCGCGCCGACGGCATGCTCGGCTTCGACTACAACCGTCCCCAATCCATCGGCCGGGTGCGCATGTTCTACGGCAACTTCGGCATGCTGGTGCGGGCGCTGGCCTACATCATGGCCAACGGCCCCGACGGCCTGCGACAGACCACCGAAGACGCCGTGCTCAACGCCAACTACCTCCGCAAGCAACTCGAATCCAGTTACGATCTGCCTTACCGGACGCCGAGCATGCACGAGGTGGTGTTCAGCGATAAGCTGCAACAGCCGTACGGCGTCAAGACCGGCGACATCGCCAAGCGGCTCATCGACTACGGCTTCCATCCCTACACGGTGTCGTTCCCGCTGGTGGTGCACGGCGCGCTCATGATCGAGCCGACGGAGAGCGAGTCGAAAGAAGAACTCGACCTGTTTGTCGACGCCATGAAAGCCATCGCCGAAGAGTGCGCGCAAGAGCCGGCGACGGTATTGAATGCGCCGCACAATACGCGCATCTCCCGCCTCGACGAGGTGACGGCGGCCCGCAAGCCGGTGCTGCGCTGGAAACCGCAACAGGCGAGGAAGGCAGCGGAGTAGCGCAGAGGAGGTATGCAATGGCAAGATGCGCAAGCAGGGGCTGTGAGAATAGTGCCGGTAAGAAGTGTTGGGAATGCAACGGAGAGAGGTTCTGCGAAAAACACCTCAAAACTTGCGAGCGACATCCCGATCATAAGCTGTGCCTCAAGCATTGGAAAGTTCGCCGCGATGAGCACCTACCTTGGTGCGAGGAGCACTGCGGCTATCGCGGCGAATTGAAACCGCGCAGAACTAGCGGAGAAGGTTCTGAGCATGTGTACGTTTGGTACGACCAAGCCTACGAGGACCGCGCAAAGCTGAAGAAAGAGGGCGTTTGGCCTTGCAAGATCGGGTCCTGTAAGGGACGACCAGACCAACGAGTCATGGCACAAGGCGCACATGCTGCCCATGCTGGAGTTCCAGTGGTACCGCTCGTTATCCTGACACACGAACGCAAGAGGCTAGAAGCAGATGCTCCATAAGGTACTGGAGTACGCTGGCAGGCACATCAAGGGGTTGGGCACGGAATGGTTTCAGACGAATCCAAACGAAGTTGCGATGCTGTACCGTCGCCTTTGTTGTATCGCAGCGTTGCTGTAGTCAGTCACTCCTACATACCTGTAAACATTATTTAGAACTTCACCGTGCGCACCACATGGTTGCCCGCGTCGTCAATGTACAAGGTTCCTCCCGCATCGAAGGTCAGTCCATCGGGAGAGGTGAGTTCAGCCCCGGCGGGCGATCCGCCGTCCCCGGCGTAACCTTGGGTGCCGTTGCCGACCGCAGTCGTGATCGTACCGCCGGAGACCTTGCGGATCACATTGTTGCCCGTGTCGGCGATGTAGAGGTTTCCGGAAGAGTCCACGGCCACCGCCTGCGGATTGTTCAACGGCGCGCTGGTGGCTGGGCCGCCATCGCCGGGACATCTGGAGTTCAGACAGGCTGCTCCCGTATTTGTACCGCCGCCGGCCACGGTCGTAATCACGCCGGCGGAAGAAACCTGGCGGATCACCAGGTTGCCCGCGTCTGCGATGTAGAGGTTTTCGGAGGAGTCTACCTTGACATCGACGGGAGCATTCAGCGTGGCGCTGGTGGCAGCGCCCAGATCGCCGCTGTAGCCTGCCGTACCGTTGCCCGCCACCGTGGAGATCGTGCCCGTCGCAAGAACGATCTTGCGGATGCGGCTATTGTTGGTGTCGGCAATGTAAAGATTTCCCGAGGAGTCCAGCGCCACGGCTTGGGGGCCGTTTAATTCGGCGCTCGCCGCCGGGCCGTTATCTCCGAGAAATCCCGCCGCGCCGGTGCCGGCAATGGTGGTGATCGTGCCGGCGGACACTTCGCGGATACGATTGTTGCCGGTGTCGGCGATATAGAGATTGCCGGCGGAATCCACGGCCACGGCTTGCGGAAAGTTCAGTTGCGCGGACGACGCGGGGCCATCAAGATACCCCGGCGCCCCGGTGCCCGCAAACACCGTAAATTGGTCCGTGGATTGGGTAACTATCGCAATGTCGTTATGGGCGGTGTCGGCGATGTAAAGATTCCGCGATGAGTCCACCGCGAGCCCTCGCGAGTTGCTCAACTGGTTCAACGTCGGTAACACCGACTTGACACCGCCCGACGACCCACAAGCCGCCAGCATCAAACTGGCAATCAGCAGCACAAGCGAGCAAACGACCGGCAGCTTACGGACACTTCGGGGCCGGCTGGAAAACTCCATGGCAATCTCCTGGAGGAGGCAAAAAAATGGTCAAGCAAACTGTTCCAGAGACTTCCAGCATACACCACGGCGAGGATTGCTTCCGGCTTGCCGGCGTTGTCATGGAGCGGGCTGGGGTCGAGGGCCGTGACTTCGCCGGCGCCTACAACGGTGCGGGAAGAGTCTTATGCATCTTGACCACGGGCAGCGCGGCCCCGTTCCGAAGCGGCACTTCGAAACGTTCCCCCGCCTGAAAACCGTAACGCGCGTAGAGATGCTCGCCGGTCAGCGTGGCCGTCAATTCCAGGCGAGTGAAGCCGTGCGCCCTGGCGGCCGCTTCGCAGGCCTCCAGCAGCCTGGTGCCGAGGCCGCGACGCGCCCCCACGAGGGATGCACGAAGAAAGCGCGTATCTTCGCCGCCTCGCGCAACGGGTCAAGTTCGGCGTCATCTTTGGAGGGGGCGTGGTCGCTGCCGAAAGAGGTGCGCCGCCTGCTCCAACCGCCGCAGGCAACGATGGCTTCACGGTCTTCCATGATGAAGTAGGTTCCATCACGGATCAGTTGCCGATCGACGCCGAACACCGTTCCCAGCGCGCCTTCCATCTGCTCGCGCGTGTAATCGCCGGCTTGCAGCGCGCGCACCGATTCCGGAATGAGGCGCTCCAGACGGGGAACGTCCTCCAGAGTGGCTTGTCTCAGCAAAATCGTCATCAATCAGCCCAGCCAAGCGAGGCGTCAGCGGCCGTGCGGGTGCTGCTTCCTGAAGTCTTTCTGCGCTCTTTTCTGTGCTTTTCGCGCCTTCTTTTGCTGCTTCTTCTGTTGCTTCATGCTCTTCTTGTACTGCTTTTGCGCGCTCTTCGACCCCTTATAGTGCGCTTGTTTGGTCTTGGCAGGGGCAACGGTCGGAACCGAAAGCGCCAGACCGAGAACGATAAAGAGAATAAAAGCCGTAATCTTCTTCACAGACTCTCCACGAAACAGACTCTTGCGAGATTCTACAACGAGAACTGCCGGAGGAAGAAACATTTCCCCGCCCCCGTAGTGGTCAATTTGGTGAGGGCGCCCCGGGTGCGCGGCGACGCGCCCGAGTCTATTCTTCGTTAAACAGCCATCTTCCCGGAAGACCTACAGCGCGTATTTGCCGGCCTCCAGAGTCTTGGCCGCAACCTGTTCCTGCAAGGCAATTACGTTCGCGGGCTCATGTTTCGCCAGCCGCCGCAGGATCGCCATCTGGGTGCGCAGCATGTCGCCTTCGGCAACGTCGGCCAGCACCTTGCGGGCCGCGGCCTCGATGCGTGGCATCGCTCCCGAGAGGTAAATCCGAGTCATTGCCGCGGCCTGTGCCGGCGCGCCGCCCTTCAAGGCGCGGGCCAGCGCGCTGTCCATGGCGTAGCACTCGATGACCATGTCGGCGATGGCGGCCATCACTTCCTGATGGTCGGCCATTTTGTCCATGTATTTCTGCGAAGCGGCGCCCGCGACGAACAGGCATATCTTCTTGGCGTTGGCCAGCAGTGCGCGCTCCGCCACCAGCGGGCCTTCGGCCTCATCGCCGAGAGACGGGCCGCTCATGACTTCGTCCATCAGCTTCTTGATGGCAGGCAACAAGGGAAGCTGTCCGCTCATAGCGCGCTTGAGCAGCCAACCGGTGATGATGAGGCGGTTGATCTCGTTGGTGCCTTCGAAAATGCGGTTCACCCGCGAGTCGCGATAAGCGCGCTCAGCGGGATATTCCTCCACGAAGCCGTAGCCGCCATAAATCTGCATGGTCTCGTCGACCACGTAATCGAGCATCTCCGAGCACCAGACCTTGATGACGGAGCACTCGACGGCATATTCCTCGATGGCGCGGCGAATCTCCATCGCCCCGCCCGCCGCGTGTTTGTCGATCTGGCCGAGGGCGTTGTCCATCATGCCGACGGTGCGGTAAATCATCGACTCGCCGACATAGACCTGGGTAGCCATCTGCGCTATCTTCTCGCGGATCAGGCCGAAGTCGGCAATCGTCTTCTGGAAGGCCTTGCGCTCCTTGGCCCATCCGATGGCGTTTTGCAGGCAGGCGCGCGCTCCGCCCACGCAGGCGGCGCCCAGTTTGAAGCGTCCGACGTTGAGGATGTTGAAGGCGATGATATGTCCGCGACCGATTTCGCCCAGGACGTTCTCCACCGGAACCTGGCAATCGTTGAGAATGAGCGGGCAGGTGCTGGAGCCGCGAATGCCCAGCTTGTGCTCTTCCGCCCCCGGCGCGATCCCCGGAAAGGTGCGCTCGATGATGAACGCGGTAAACTTCTCGCCGTCGACTTTGGCGAACACGATAAACAGGTCGGCGAAGCCCGCGTTGGTGATCCACATCTTCTCGCCGTTCAGCAGATAGTGGCTGCCATCCGGCGAGAGCACGGCGCGGGTGCGGCAATTCAGGGCGTCGGAGCCGCTGGAGCTTTCCGAAAGCGCATAAGCCCCGATCCATTCGCCGCTCGCCAGCTTCGGCAGATATTTCCGCTTCTGCTCGTCGTTGCCGAAATAGACGATCGGCAGAGTTCCGATGCCGGCGTGCGCTCCCCAACTGACGCTGAAGCTGGCCGACTTGGCGGCGCGATCGGCAATGATGGCCGACGAAACTTTGTCCATGTCCGAGCCGCCGTACTCCTCGGGCACGTCAACCGAAGTGAGGCCGAGATCGCTCGCCTTCTTCAGCAGTTCGCGGCAGAGCGCGAAGTCTTTCTGTTCCAGTTTGGCGGCCACCGGCAGGATTTCGTTGTCCGCGAACTCTTCCGCGGTCTGCGCGATGAGCCGCTGCTGGTCGTCAAAATCCTCCGGGGTGAAAACCTCGGCCAGGCGAGCCTCGGAGATCAAAAAAATCCCCCCGGGAGTTTTCGCCGGAGTGGTCGGAGAAATCGTCGTAGCCATTAGATTCCCTTTCAGCAAAAGCGTTTGAACTCTCGGCAAGAGTGCAACCAGCGAAGCCGTCTCGCGCGGTAAACACCCGCCGCTTACAAGTCTTTTGATTCCCAATTTCGAGTTCTACGTCAGACTCCCGAACACCCCGGCCGCGCCCATCCCGCCACCCACGCACATCGTTACCAATCCGTAGCGGCCATGGCGTCGCCGCAGTTCGTGCAGAATGGTGGCCGTGAGCTTCGCCCCGGTGCAGCCCAGCGGATGCCCGAGCGCGATGGCTCCGCCATTGACGTTGACCTTGGCGGGGTCCAGCCCCGCTTCCTTGATCACGGCCAGTGCCTGCGCCGCGAACGCCTCATTCAGTTCGATGCAATCGATATCGGCGAGCGACAGGCCAGCCATCTTGAGCGCCTTCGGAATTGCATAAACCGGCCCGATACCCATTTCTTCCGGCTTGCACCCTGCCGCGGCGAAGGCCACGTAGCGGGCCAGCGGCCTGATGCCGAGCTGCCGCGCCTTCTCCGCCGACATCACCATCGCGGCTGCCGCTCCGTCGGACATTTGCGAGGAGTTGCCGGCCGTGACCGTCCCCTTGGCGTGGAACGCGGGCCGGAGCGCGGCCAGTGCTTCCAGCGTGGTGCCGGAGCGCGGGCCTTCATCGACACAGAAAGCGATCTGCTCGGTGGCCAGCTTCAGAGCCGTAGCGCCGCGTCCGCCGGCGCCGTAAGCCGGAGTGCTGAAGGTCACCGGAACCGGCATAATCTCGTCGCGGAAGTTGCCGGCGGCAATCGCCCCGAGCGCCTTCTGATGACTCTGATAGCTGAATTCGTCGGCCTGCTCGCGAGTAATGCCGAAGCGGCCGGCGACGCGTTCGGCGGTCAGACCCATCGAAAGATAGCTGTCGGGATAGTTCTCCACCAGCCACGGATTGGCCGAGATCTTGTGGCCGCCCATGGGAATCATTGACATCGATTCCGTGCCGCCGGCAATCACCGCCTCAGCCCCGCCCGCCATGATGCGTTCGGCCGCCATCGCAATCGCCTGCAAGCCGGAGGAGCAGAAGCGGTTGATGGTCATCGCCGAAGCTTCCACCGGCAGACCGGCCCGCAGCGACGCGATGCGCGCCACGTTCATTCCCTGCTCGGCTTCCGGCATGGCGCAGCCGAGAATCACATCCTCGACTTCGCGCGGGTTCATCTCCGGCACTTTTGCCAACGCGCCTTGGATGGCAAACGCTGCCAGATCATCGGGGCGGCTGGCCCGCAGCGTGCCTTTGAAAGCCCGGCCAACCGCAGTGCGGACGCAAGCTGCAATCACAACTTCACGCATGAACAGCTCCTATACGCGGTGAATTCCCAAATGCAGCAGAATGGCGTCTTCAATCGCGCGCATATCGATTTGCGATACAGCTCCCATCCGATTGCGCATTCGTCGCTTCGAGGCCGTCATGATCTGATCTGCCATCGCCTTTCGCTTCTCACCGTTCAGAGTAATTGCGGCCTCCGCCGGATACAGCTTTCCAGCCTGACTACTCAGCGGTACCACGACGACCCTGTTGAGCACAGCATTGGCGGCGTTATTGCTGACGATGACCGCGGGACGAGTCTTCTGGATTTCGCCACCAACCGAAGGATCGCATGAAACCCACCACACATCACCCCTAAGCGCTTCCATCGCCGATCAATCCTTCGCTCCACTCCTCGGCTTCACGCTCTCGCTCTTCATCAGCCGCCATCTCACGGTATTGGGAAACAAGGCCGGTTGGAGAGTTTCGTGCGGCCTCCCGCGCTGACTGCTCCACGCTCTCGGCGACATAGCCGTCAATAACAAACCAAGTGGCGTGACCGTGTGCGTTAGGGTTGCCCAGCGGCCGCTCGCTATTGCCGTTCCAGCGAGCCGCAATAACCTCATTCGTGACGCCTTCGTCCTTCCACAAGATCCGGGCGACACTCATTTGGTTCTCTCCCGGGTCGTGGATTACCTCGATCACGCCGCCAACATGATTCATCGGCGAAAGCACTTCTTCTGGCCGTACGTAAGACATTTGAAGCCTCCTTCCAGCCCAAAGAATAGCTCTGTTAAATAGCTAATGTCAATAGCTATTCATCACATCTAACTCTGGAAGCTGTAAGAAGCTGCAAACAAAACATTAATTCCGCATCACCTTGCCGGTCTTCAGCGTGTAGGCGATGCGCTCCACCGTCTTTTTCTCTCCGCACAGCCCCTTGAAGTGCTCGCGCTCCAGGTCGAGCAGATACTGTTCGCTGACCGGCGTTCCCGGAGAAACCGCGCCTCCGCACAACACTTCGGCGATGCGCCCGGCAATCTTCACTTCGTGGTCGCTGATGTAATCCGCCTGGCGCATGAGATGCGCCCCCAGTTTCAAAGTCGCCAGCAAATTTTCGCCGGGCACCGGCAGGTCCAGGCGCGGAGTCGGCGGCGTATAACCGCCCCTCACCATCTCTAGCGCGCGTCGCTTGGCATCCGAGAGAACGCGGTCACGGTTCATCGAGATCGCGTCGCCGGGAATCAGGAAGCCAAGCCCACGCGCCTCCACCGCCGCCGTTGAGACTGTCGCCATAGCTATGGTTTCAAAGGCGCGCCGGATGCTTTCCACCACCTCGACCGAATCTCCCCGCCCGTCGCGCCGCACCCCGGATGCGGCGGCGAGCGCGCGCAGCATCATCTCTTTGCAACCGCCCCCGGCCGGCAACAGCCCGACCCCGCTTTCCACCAGTCCCATGTAGAGTTCGGCGTGAGCCTGGCGAACCGGCGCGTGCAGGGCGATTTCGCACCCGCCGCCGAGGGTGCGGTTGAACGGCGCCACCACCACTGGCTTGGGCGAGAACTTGATCGCCTGGGTCATGCTCTGGAAGGCGCGTACCATCTGGTCGATTTCGTCCCACTCCTGTTCCTGCACGGCCATCAGCAGCAGCATGAGGTTGGCGCCAACGGAAAAATTCGCCGCATCGCTGGTGATCACGAAGGCCTCGAAGTCGCCGCCGCATCCGCCGGACTTCGCCGCGGCCGCTCCCAAAGACAGGTCGAATCCCGTGCTGAAGCCAAGCGTCTGCAAGATAAGCTGGCCGATGTCGGGCCCGATCGAGTTCAGCTTGGAGTGAAACTCAATGCAGCCCACGCCCTCGCCGAGATCGATGAGCGAGGCCCCGGCGTTGCGCTTCACTTCGCCGTTGCACTTCTTCATCACCGTCACCGAACTGATGCCGGCGGCAACCTCCTCGTCCTGGTATTCGCACTCGCCGCTCGCCAAATCAAAGTAGCGGCGTCCCGAGCGCGTGCCCGGAGCGTTCTCATACCAGCTCCGCCGCTCGCTGCGCAACACGCGTTCGACATTGCAGGGAATCACCCGGCCCTCGGCGCGCATGCGCCCAACCGTTCGCTCGACGCCAGCCGCATCCCACAGCTCGAACGGACCCAGTTCCCAGTTGAAGCCGAGACGCATGGCGCGATCGATGTCGGCCACGTTGGCGGCGATCTCCGGAATGCGATTGGCCGAGTAAAGCCACAGCTCGCTCAGGGCGGTCCAGAGGAATTGCCCGGCCTTGTCCAGTTTCTGCCGGCCGTCGCCGATCAGCACCGGCAGACGCGCGCCAAGATCATCGATGCCTTTAGCCATTTCCAGCGAGGCAAAGGATGGCTTGCGGCGCGGGCAGTATTCCAGAGTCTTCCAGTCCAATGCCAATCGCTCTTCGCCCGCCGCGCCCCGCTGCTTGCGATAAAAGCCGCCCCTGGTCTTGTCGCCAAGCCAGTTGCGCTCGATCATCTGGCGGAAAAAATCGGGGATTGCCAAGTCCGCTCGCTCGTCCCGGATACGGGTCTGGTTGGCGGCCACGTGCCCGACAATGTCGAGCCCGACCATGTCAACCGTGCGGAAGGTAGCCGACTTGGGCCAGCCGACGGCGGTACCGCTGAGCGCGTCCACCTCCTCGATGCTTAAGTCCATCTGCTGCATGAGCCGCATGATGTTGAGCATGCCGAAGATTCCGATGCGATTGGCGATGAAGTTGGGGGTGTCGTTGGCGTGAACAATTCCCTTGCCCAGGCGCAGATCGCAGAACTCCGCCAGCCCGCGCACCACCTCGGCATCCGTCGCCGGCGTGGAAATGACCTCCAGCAGACGCATGTAGCGCGGCGGATTAAAGAAATGCGTGCCGAACCAGTGCCGCTGAAATTCCTCGGGAAAGCCTTCCGATATCTTCGCCACCGGCAGGCCGCTGGTGTTGGTGGTGACGATCGTTCCGGGGCGGCGGACCTGGGCAACTTTGCTCAGCAACCCGCGCTTGATATCCAGGTCTTCGACTACGGCTTCGATGATCCAGTCACAATCGGCCAGCCAGCCCAGGTTGTCATCGAACGTCCCGACCGTGACCAGACGGGCCAGCGAGGCGTCAAAGAACGCGGCAGGCTTCGCCTTCAAGGCGTTCTCCAATCCGATAGCGGCCGGCAAAGTGCGGGCTGCCTGCGCGGCCGATGCCGAAGACGCCGAGGGAGCTACGTCCAACAGCACGGAACGAATGCCGGCGTTGGCCAGGTGAGCTGCTATCCGGGAGCCCATGGTCCCGGCTCCTAAGACGGCTGCTTTTTCAATCATGCGCATGAGATCGTGCTCTCTTCCACTCGGCGGCTTCACAACTGCAAGTCATAGAGCGGTGCCCTCCGCCGCCGGGGCAGAAGCTAACAAATGTTGGATGTCGGGAAGGCGAAAAAAGACAATTTACTAATCAGGAAGCGGGCAGGCGGAGGTCGCTCACCTGACCTTACGAGCAGACGCATCCGGCTGATTTTGTGAACTTTAGTTTTAGCTGAGAAGTACCCCGAAAACAGCACGAGCGCGCGTCGAAAATGTGGGGTGAGGATGGCAACGACGCGCGCTCTTATTAAGTTGAATCCACCCTAACAATGCCAACTGATGCAGTCAAGTAAATTCGTGCAGCCATAATTATTATTTATTCAAAGCGATTCCGGTTCCGGAACCGCCGCCCGCATGTCTGCCAAATTGCTCGGAGCCGCGCGAAGTTTTAACCCAAAAGTGCCAGTGCGCCCCGAACCGCAGTCAGCTTTTCCCCCTTCAAAGTTCCGGGTGCGCCCGCACATACTTCCGGGCAATTTGCGCCACTAGCCGTTCACCCGGATAGGTGAGCCTCTGGTTAGCGTCTTCCAGCGGCAGCCACACCGCCCGCCGCACTTCCTTGCGCATAGCGGGCTGAATATCCCCAATCCGGCCGGAGACGTAGCGGAAGAGAAAGAAATTCACCACCTTCGAGACGCGTTCACGCCCGCCCCAGGTGCGCACGTAGAAATATTTTATGTCGGTCAGCTTGGCGATCACCTGGACCATCACCCCGGTTTCTTCCAGCACTTCGCGGATGGCGCTCTGTTCCGGGCTTTCGCCTTTGTCTATGGCGCCCTTCGGCAAGGCAAGAATAGCCGGGCGGCGACGCAGTTTGATGGCGTTGCGGGTAATGCTGTCGGCGTTCACAACGTTGGGCTCAATCGCGGCCACGTGCCACTGCCCCCGCATGCGGCGCAGCACCACGCCGCCAGCGGAATATTCGCGCACAGTTTTTCGGGACGTCGGCGGAATTTCGTTCACGGGCTCTCTGCTTGAATCTTCGCAGTTTGTGCGTCCGGAGGCAAGAGGTACATAGCCCCGGGGCCCCAACTCTTATGTATCCACGCGTGAGTTGCTGTGCATCTTAACTCTTCAGTCGCGGGCGATGGGGTGCAAGAGTGACTTATCTGCAAAGACTTGTCCGGTCGGCAAAGGCGTTTTCCCAGGAGCTTGCGAGGGTTTCTTCACGCAGTTCCGCTCTCCCGAAGAGGCCGAAGCTCGGTCTTGCCCTTGGCGGCGGATTTGCCCGCGGCTTGGCTCACGTCGGCGTATTAAAAGTCCTCGAAGAAGAAAACATCACCATCGACTACATGGCCGGAACCAGCGTGGGTTCGGTGATCGCGGCGGCATTTTGCAGCGGAGTCTCGGCCCAAGAGCTGGAAGAGATCGCTAGAATGGTGCGCTTCCGCGACTTCGCGCGCTGGACGGTGTCGCGCTACGGCATCTGCAACAACGACCGCATGCAGGAATTTCTGCCGCGAATCGTGACCGTGAAGACCTTCGAGGAGTTGAAGATGCCCCTGGCGGTAACGGCCACCGACTTCGCCACCGGAGAGCCTGTAGTCTTCCAGAGCGGGCCCATTTGCGATCCGGTGCGTGCCAGTTGCGCTTATCCGGGGATGTTCGCCCCGGTGCAGGTTGATGGTCGATGGCTGGTGGACGGCATGCTCGGCTACGCCGTGCCCAGCACCCCCCTGCGCGCCATGGGCGCCGATTGTGTGATCGGCGTTTACCTCAATGCTCACTGGATACAGGTGCGCGGGCCTCGCCATCTATTCGACGTCATCGGCCAGTGCTTCTCGATCGCGCAGGCACGGATGGACTCGCAGTGGCGCCAAGACACCGACCTGGTGTTGGAACCAAACGTAGACGGCTTCTCCTACGATGGATTCGACCGCTCCGGCGAACTCGTCGCCAGCGGCGAAAGGGCCATGCGTGCCGCTCTCCCGGCCCTCAAGGCGCTTCTGCAAGAAAAGTCGACGGTGACGAACGGCTTGTTGGCGGAAGCAAAACCTCACCCGACCGTCGCCTAACCCGGATTATTCATGAATAATCTCTGCTAAGCGCCATCCCACTTGGTCAGCGACCACCGTTACCTCCGTTCACCAGCGGTAGCAATTCAAGACGCAGTCGAGTTCGTGTAATCTGGGCCTTACCCCACGCGGGGTTCGACACGCCGGGTTTTGACACGGTTAGACACGAACGCGACGGTACGCATGCTGGCAGCCAGACAAAAGAATCTATGGTTATGCGCCTTCGCCTGCTTCCTGCTGCCGCTGACGGGCATAGCGCAAGAGGCAAGCGCCGGCGCGGCAACGGCGATCAGCGGCTTCCGCAATCCCTCCGCCGAGCTTCAACTCGAACAGCGGTTCCTCGCCGTTCCCAGTCCGCGGCTTGCCGAGGAACACCTGCGCGTTCTGTGCTCCGCGCCGCATGTCGCGGGCAGCCAAGAGGACCGTGCCACCGCCGAATATGTCGCCCGCAAATTTCGCGCAGCCGGTCTCGATACACGCATCGATGAGTACCAGGTCTGGATGAACTATCCGGCGGAAATCCGGGTAGACATGATTACCCCCGACGGAGCCAGGCGCATTGGCCCCAGCCGCGAGCACGTCAACGGAGACCCCTATCAGGATGATCCGCGAGTGATGGCGCCTTTCTTGGGCGGTTCGCGTTCGGGCGATGTCGAAGCCGAAGCCGTCTACGTCAACTACGGACGGCCCGAGGATTTCGCGCGGCTCGAAGCAGATGGGCGTCACTGTCAAAGGCAAGATCGCTGTCGTGCGCTATGGAAAGAACTTTCGCGGAGTCAAGGCAATGCTCGCGCAAGCGCACGGAGCGGCCGGCGTCATCATCTACTCCGACCCAATCGACGACGGCTATTTCCAGGGCGACGCCTATCCCAAGGGTTCGTACCGGCCCGAGACGGCAGTGCAGCGGGGCTCGATCGAACTGATGTTCAAGTATCCCGGAGATCCGACGACTCCGGGTGTGCCTTCGCTTCCCTCGCTGCGCGATTCCGAGCGCGTTCCGCCCGAGCAGGCGCTGAACCTTCCAGCCATTCCGGCCACGCCCTTATCCTCTGCTGACGCTTCGCCGATCCTGCGCGAGCTGGGCGGCCCGGTTTCGCCGCGCGAGTGGCAAGGCGCGCTGCCGTTTACCTATCACGTTGGTCCGGGAGCGGCCAAAGTCCGCTTGCACCTGACGCAGGATTACCGCCTGCGGACCATCTGGAACGTGATCGGCACCCTGCGGGGCGCGCAATATCCCGAGCAGTGGGTGATTGCCGGCAATCATCGCGATGCCTGGGTGTTTGGCGCCGCCGATCCCGGCAGCGGCACGGCGGCCATGCTGGAGGCCGTGCACGGCCTTGGCGAATTGCTGAAAGCCGGATGGCATCCCCGGCGCACCGTGGTGCTTGCCAGTTGGGACGCCGAAGAACAAGGCCTGATCGGCTCCACCGAGTACGCCGAGCAATACGCCGCGGAATTACGCAACGCGGTCGCTTACTTCAACATGGATATCGGCGTCTCCGGTCCTAACTTCGGCGCTTCGACGGTGCCGAGCCTCAAGAATTTTCTGGTGGAAATCAGCCGCGCCGTGCCCAGCCCGGGCGGCGGAACGGTTTTCGACTCGTGGAAAGATTCGCAGCTCCTGTGGCACACCGGCCAGTCGGAAAGCCCCGAAGTCACCGCCGCTTCCTGGCGCGCGGGCAACGGCGGGGCCGATATCATGGTTGGCGAGCTGGGCAGCGGATCGGACTACACCGCGTTTCTCCAGCATCTGGGCGTGCCGGCCACCGACGTCGGTTCCAGCGGTCCGAACGGCGTCTATCATTCCGTCTTCGATAACCTGGCGTGGTTCAAGAAATTTGTCGACCCGGCTTTCGTTTACGAGCAGCAGATGGCGCGCATCTTCGGCCTTGAGATTCTGCGCATGGCGCAGGCAGACCTGTTGCCCCTCGACTACCAGGAATACGCGGTGCAAATCAAAAGCTATCTGGAAGCCGCCAAACGCAAGGCTGCCACGCAGACGAACTGGGATGTGCCGCCCGACTTCGCCTCCGCCTTGCAGGCAAACGCCCGCTTCCTGGCCTCCGCCAAGGCCATCCAGTCCGCCTCCGAGCAGCCCAAGGGCGACGCCATGGCCATCAACAAACGCTTACAGTCGGCCGAGCGCGCCTTGCTTCTGCCTGAAGGACTGCCGGGCCGGCCATGGTTCAAGCACGCCATCTACGCGCCTGGGGAGTACAGCGGCTATCAGGCCGTCACTCTTCCCGGCGTCAACGACGCCATCGATCGCGGCGACCGTGCGGAAACCGAACGCCAACTCAAGCGGCTTACCCAGGCGCTCGACCGCGCCGCCGATGCCTTAGCCACCTTTCGCTAGATTGGATTCGCGGAAGCCGTGTCCAGTAACGTAGCCGGCGTTTCGCCCGGCGATGATGGTGCCGGATACACTGACTCTGAATCTGCTCTAGCGTGCTGCTGCCCCGAAGTCCGCGAAGTGTCTCTTGGGGTGTCATTCTGAACGAGCGTAGCGAGTGAAGAATCCCGGCGCGGCATGGAACTGAGGTGCAGCCGAAAAACTATTGCCGAATCAATGCGAGCCCGCGTAGCGGGCGCAAGACGGTAGCCCCAGGCGCAAGCCTGGGGTAAGCGAAGGTTCGAGCATTCAGCCCGCGTTAGCGGGCGTAAGAATGCAATGTCAGAAATCACCTCTGCCGCCGCGTGTCCCAGCGCGCTAACCTGGGTTGAACGATCTCGTGCCGAACGCCCGCGCGTACATTCACAGACGATTCACATAACTCCATTGCAGTGAGCACGCTGATTCCATCAAACGGCACGCGCATGCTTCGCCAACCCGCGCCAGCCGCGCTTTTCCACACCTAATCCAGTAACTCAGGAAGATTGATCTACGCGATTAAGTGATAGCTCCTATTCTCCACCCGCGGCCCGCGTAGAAAATGACGCCATGCTGAAGCACATGAACAAATTCGTTGAAGCGCATGACCGCTATCTGGCGCTGGACAGTGCGCGCGTCGATTGCCTGACGCCGGAGCAGCGAGAGCTGCTGCACATCGAACTCATGAAGGCTTATCTCGAAGTGCAATACCGGGCTTCCGAGATCGCCGGGTTGCAGTACGCCGACGGCATGGACTTTGCCGACATGCATTGACCTTCGTCGCCAACAGAAAAGCCGCGCGTCGCCGCGCGGCCAACTTCGGTTCGCTGTGCCTGCCTATTTCAACTGCACGAGTTTGCCGGCCACGTCGTTCGCCAGTTCGCCGTAATCCTTCTTTTCCAGCCCGTGCACCTTCTTGTTGTACTCGTCCACCTTGGCGGAGTAGTTCATCGAGCAGAACTTCGGCCCGCACATCGAGCAGAACGACGCGTCCTTGTAAAACTTGTCGGGCAGCGTCTCATCGTGCATGGCGCGCGCCGTCTCCGGGATCCAGCGAGAGCTCGAACTGCTTCTCCCAGTCGAAGGTGTAGCGCGCGTGGCTGATGCGCGTTGTCGCGGTCCTGCACTCCCGGCCGATGCCGCGCCAAATCCGCCGCGTGGGCCGCGATCTTGTAGGCGATGATGCCGTCCTTCACGTCCTTGTCGTTGGGCAGTCCCAGGTGCTCCTTCGGCGTGACGTAGCAGAGCATCGCCGCGCCGTACCAGCCGATCATCGCCGCGCCGATCGCCGAGGTGATGTGATCGTAGCCGGGCGCGATGTCGGTCACCAGCGGCCCCAGGGTATAGAACGGCGCGCCGTCGCACCACTCCACTTCCTTGTCCACCTGCTCCTTGATCTTGTCGATGGGCACGTGTCCCGGCCCTTCGATCATCACCTGCACGTCGTGCTTCCAGGCGACTTCTGGTCAGCTCGCCCAGGGTCTTCAACTCGGCGAACTGCGCCTCGTCGCTGGCATCGGCGATGCAGCCGGGCCGCAGGCCGTCGCCCAGCGAGAAGCTCACGTCGTACTTCGCCATGATCTTGCAGATGTCGTCGAAGTGCTCGTAGAGGAAGTTCTGCTTGTGGTGATGCGCCATCCACTGCGCCAGAATCGCGCCGCCGCGGCTGACGATGCCGGTGATGCGCTTGGCGACCATCGGCACGTACTGCACCAGCACGCCGGCGTGGATGGTCATATAGTCCACGCCCTGCGCCGCCTGCTCCTCGATCACCTCCAGCATCATTTGCGGGCGTCAGATCTTCGATGCGGCTGACCCGCGCCACCGCCTCGTAAATCGGCACGGTGCCGACCGGCACCGGCGAATGGCGCAGAATGGCCTCGCGGATGTCGTGGATTTCGCCGCCGGTCGACAGATCCATCACCGTGTCGGCGCCGTAGTGTACCGAGGTGTGCAGCTTTTTCAACTCCTCCTCGCACGTTGGAGGTGACCGCCGAATTCCCGATGTTGGCGTTGATCTTGCACAGCGAGGCCACGCCGATCGCCATCGGCTCCACTTCAGGGTGATTGATGTTGGCCGGAATGATCAGGCTGCCCGCGGCCACTTCGGCGCGCACCAGCTCCGGCGTGAGCTTCTCGCGCTCGGCCACGTACAGCATCTCCTCCGTTACCAGGCCCTTGCGCGCATAGTGCATCTGCGACATGTTGTCGTCGCCGCTGCGGGCAGCCTCCGCGCGACGCCTGGCAACCCACTCCGCCCGCAACTTGGGAATTCCGGTGCCGGGGATACCTTCACCCTGCCGCTTCCCGTTGTCGCTACCGTTATCAGTCATAAAGCAAACCTCTCCCTTGGCTGGAAAGCCCCATTATACGCCCCGGCAGCTGTGCCGATCTTTCCTCATCGCGACGCTCAAGCCCTCGTCGGCCCAAACAATTCAATGATGTAGCGTCCCGGTCCGGCTCCGTCCGCGGTTCTGAATCTGTTCGCTAGTGTAACCCGGACAACCGGATTTATTCTCAAAAACTTGACCGGACACTCCAGAGAGTGTAGCCTCACTGGAACGGGGTGACCCGGCTGAACGCATTTTTCCGCATCCCCGGACCCAGGCTGCGGCATCCCTTTTCTTGTATGTACTCTCGCCGGCGCAAATACGCTCAATTCGGAACCGTCATCGCCATCATCGTGCTGGGGCTCGGATACCTGGCCTACACCGGCGTACAGGAGAGCAAGAGCTACTACGTCACCCTGAAGGAACTGCATACCATGGGCGACAGCGCTTACAGCAAGCGACTGCGCGTCGCCGGCAACGTCGAAGCCGGTTCCATCCGCCGTCGGGGCACGCATCTTGAGTTTGCATTGAAAGAAGAGGGACGCCTGTTGCCGGTGGTTTACAACGGCACCGAGGCTCCGCCGGACACCTTCAAAGACGATTCCCAGGCTTTGGCCGAGGGCACCTATGGCCGCGACGGCGTCTTCCACGCCAATAAACTTCAGGCCAAGTGCGCCTCGAAGTATGCCCCCAAGCAGGGCGACAGCGCCCAGGCTCCCGCGGAAAAAGCCCAAGCCGGCGCTGCCGGTCAGCCGCTGGCCGCTCAGACCCAGCCCGCCTCTGCACCTCTATCCGCTAATCAGACATCCACTCCACTCCACCAGCCGCAGACCGCTCAGGCGCAGGCTACATCTGCTAAGCTTTCGCAGTGAAATCTTCCGCCTCGATGCCCTCTGCCGACATTTGTGCGACCCCGGCCGTGGTTCAGGCCGAGGTGCAGGCCGGTGCCCGCCCGGTGGTATCGCTACGAGGCGTCGTACGCCACTTCGGACGTTTCGCGGCTCTGCGCGGTATAACTTCCGAGTTTGACGTCGGCCGGCTGTATCTCATTCTTGGCGAAAACGGCGCCGGCAAATCCACGCTTTTGCGCATCATGGCCGGCCTGCTGAAGCCGACTCGCGGTTCGGTTTGGCTGCTGGGCACGACCGAGCTGCGCGAAGTCGCCGCGCGCGTGGGATACATGGGACACGCGCCGCTGCTTTACGACGAGCTGAGTGCGATGGAAAACCTCCGATACTTCGCCGCTCTCTACGCCATCGACGCGCGCCCTGAAGCCGACGCACGCTGCCGGGCGGCGATTCGCCGGGTGGGACTCGATCCGGAGCTGAAGCGCGCCGTCGGCCAGTATTCGCAGGGCATGCGGCAGAGGATTTCCCTCTCCCGCGCCATCGTGCACGACCCCGAGTTGCTGCTGCTCGACGAGCCATTCTCGAACGTCGACGTGCAGTCGGCCAGAGAGATGGCGCGGCTGCTCGGCGAGATGCGCAACGGCGGCAAAACCATTTTCGTCGTAACCCATCAGCCTGCCGTGCTGGAAGCCGTCGCCGACGAATCCCTGCTGCTCTCCGCCGGAGTGCTTGCAGCGCGCGAGCGCGGCTTGCCCGAATACCTCAGGTCTCCTTTCAACCAGCCTGCGGCTTCTCCGGGTTCGGCCGAAGGCGGCGACCGATGACCGTAATACCGGCAACGACGTGGCAGGCGGCAACCGCCGCGCCCGAGTTCCGCAGGGGACCCCGGTACGCGCCGCAGTTGCGCGCACTGGGGCAGAAAGGCGGTGCACGATGACCGTCATGGCGGTGGCGCGCCGCACTCTGGCGAAAGATCTCCGCCTGGAATGGCGGGCCAAAGACGCCGTCAATTCCATGCTGTTTTTCGCCTTGCTCGTGGTGGTCATCTTCAGCTTCAGCTTCGATCCCACGGCCGAGGAGTCGCGCCGCATCGCCGGCGGCCTGGTGTGGGTGGCGTTTCTTTTTGCCGCCGTGGTCGCGCTCAACCAGACGTGGGCGCGCGAGCTGCGCAACCAGGTGCTGGATGCCTATCGCGTCTCGCCGGCGCCGGCGGTTTCGCTGTTTTTGGCCAAGGCGGTCGGAAATTTCATCCTCGTCAGCGCGCTTGAGTTGCTGATGACGCCGCTGTTCGTCGTCTTTTACAATCTGCGATCGGTGGGTCCGGTCTATCAGTTGCTCCTGATCGCCGTGCTGGGGACTTGGGCATTGGTGGTGAACGGCACGTTTTTCGCCGCCATCTCCATCCGCACCCGCAGCCGCGAGATCATGCTGCCCTTGATCCTGTTCCCGATTTCGATTCCAGCGCTGCTGGCCATGGTTGACGCCACGACTTCGGTGCTGACCGGCGAAGCCTCGCCGCGCTTCTGGTTGCAGTTGCTGGCCGTCTATGACTTGGTGTTCACCACCGTGTGCCTGGCGCTGTTCGACACGGTGATCAATGCCGAATGATTTCCTGAAGGTGATTAACGCCGGATGAAACGTTCCACTACGCTCTTCGCTTTCGTTACGCTTGCGCTGCTCTCCTATGGCTTTTATCAGGGCATGTTCGCCGCTCCCACGGAGGCCACCATGGGAGACGTGCAGCGGATTTTCTACTATCATCTGCCGCACGCCTGGGTGGCATTTCTGTTGTTCTTCGCCAATTTCCTGGCCTCCATCTGGTATCTCGTGCGGCGCACCGAACGCTCTGACGCGCTGGCCCTGGCAAGCGCCGAAGTGGGTGTGGTTTTCTGCACCGTGGTGCTGGTGACCGGTCCCTTGTGGGCGCGTCCGGTGTGGGGCATCTGGTGGACATGGGATGCGCGGCTCACCAGCACGCTCGTGCTCTGGCTCATCTACGTCAGCTACCTTGTTCTGCGGCGCTTCGCCACGGGTGCGCAGACGCAGGTGCTGGCGGCGGCCCTGGGCATCTTCGGATTCCTCGACGTTCCCATCGTCTATCTCTCGATCCGCTACTTTCGCACCCAGCACCCGCAGCCGGTCATCGCCGGCGGCGAAGGCTCCGGGCTTGACCCGCGCATGTGGATCGCCGTGCTTTGGAATCTGGCGGGCTTTCTCGCCTTCGCGCTCTGGCTGGTCCGGCTGCGATACCGCCTGGCCCTGGCGGAGAACGCTCTCGAAGCAGCCCACGCCGACCGCGCTCTCGGCAACCTCGAGCCGATGCCGCGGCTCTGGAACGCTAACCGTGCGCCTGCCGGGGACGCTGCGGCCTCAACCCGGGCCGGGGAATCGCCCGAGTCTCATTCCGCGCTCAAGTTAGGAAACGAACCACGATGAAATTTCTCTGCCTGGCATACATCGCTACCTGGACGATTCACGGCCTCTATCTGCTCTACCTCAGGGGCCGCTACCAACGCCTGCGCGAGGAGCGCAAAGAGTTGGAGAAGCCTTGAGCGACTCGCCATCCATCGCCGCCCATAGCGAAAGCCTGCGCTTCCCTTTCGCGGTCCCCCCGGAGCCGGGGAAAACCGTTGAAATAGCGCCGGGCGTCCATTGGTTGAAGACGTCGCTTCCCTTCCGCTTGAATGCGGTTAATTTGTGGCTGCTGCGCGACGGCAACGGCTGGACCATGATCGATTGCGGCTTCCCGCTGCCCGAAGTGCGGGAGCAGATCGAAGCCGCCTGGTCGGCCACCCTGGGCGGAAGGCCCATTACTCGCCTGATTGTCACCCACCATCATCCCGATCACGCCGGCAACTGCCGCTGGATCGCGGAGCGTTGGGGAATCGTTCCCACCATCACCGGCGCCGAGCGCGATCGGGCGCTCACGCTGCTGGGCCCCGAGTGGGCGCAGGCGTCGGCCCTCCGCATCGCCTTCTGGCGCCGCCACGGCTTGTCGGCGGCCGCGGCCGACAACATCAATCAGCATTGGAGCCGTCATCGCCAGCATTTCCGGTCGTTCCCGGACGAGTGGAATCCTATCGAAGATGGAGCCTCGCTCTCCATCGGCGATGTCGCCTGGCGAGTGATCGTCGCCCAGGGACACGCGCCGGCGCAGGCGCTGCTGCACTCGCCGGAGCGCCGTCTGCTCATCTCCGGAGACCAGGTGCTACCCAAAATCACCCCCAACGTCAGCGTCTTTGGCGACCGGCCCGAAGCCGAGCCCCTCACCCTGTTCCTCGCCTGCAATCGCCGTCTGCGGCAGCTCTGCGGAGAGGTGGCTGTCTTGCCGTCGCATCACCGGCCTTTCTTCGGGCTGCACGCCCGCATTCGAGAGATCGAAGTTCATCACCATGAAAGGCTGGCGAAGATCGCGGCCACCCTGCACCGCACTCCTCTGACGGCTGCCGACCTGCTGCCGGAGCTGTTTGGCGACGGCCTCAACGGCCACGAAATCGGCTTCGCCATTGGCGAAGCGATTGCTCACCTGCACCATCTGGTCGTCCAGGGCAACGCGTCCAGGATCGAACGCAACGGAACCATCCTGTTCGCGCGTCGCTAGCGCAGTTCAGGATTGAGTGTATCTGCGGCACGTCTGACGATGTATCATCCTGAGCAAAGCGAAGGATCTGCTTTTGTTATAGAGGACGGTGGATGGTGCCCCATATCTGCCGGTTTTTGGCAGATGTGGGAATTTTCTCTCGCCTTTCTCACACGGCGTTGGCCGCTCCGCCTCGGGATGGTACTTCACAGATGGGCTACATAAAAGTTTCGGGGCGCTCGGATGATCCTCCGTGCGCCCCGATTAATCGAGTAGCTTGCTTGTCGCAAGCCCTTATGACGTCGTATTCAGATAATAGGTAACCGACTGCGCTGGTGTTGTTCCATCCTGTGGCGTAGCCGTGACCGTTACTTGAGGCGGCGCAGTGCTGCTCGAACTTGAACCGCCGCCGCCGCACGCGGCCATACCCAGGGCCAGGCACAGGGCCAACCCCAGCAGTAGCAGCCAGCGTTTGCGCCGGCCGGCAAGAACCAGACCGATGGTTCCGAATGGCAGCAAGCACGCCAATAGGCGTCCCGGCCTCATCAATTCGGTGACGTTTATCCCTGATCCTCCGCCCACACTCACGGTGAATGTAATTGTGGGCGCCGCATTTGCGTTAACGAAAGTCGTAACCGTTCCCGGCGAGCACGACGCGCCGCCCGCTCCCTTACAAGTCAGGGTTACGTTCTGGCTAAACCCGTTGACCGCGGTCAAGACGACGGAGACCGGCGTTGGCGTGCCGGCAGTAATCGCCATGGTCGCGGTCGGTGGCGTCAAGGTAAAAGTGGGGCTGGTACTGCTGCCGCCTCCCGACGTGCCGTTGCCGGTGCCCGTCAAAGTAATCGTTGCCGGAAAGGAAGCGCCATTGCCGTTGATGATCAGTATCCCAGTGCGCGCCCCTGCAACCGTCGGCGTAAAGGTCACCCCGACTGCACAGTATTGCCCCGGTGTCAGATTCGCCGTACAGCTATTCGAGCTCACGCTGAAATCAGTGGCGCCCGTGCACACCGATGACGAACAGGCAAGGATGCTGCTGAATATTAGCGTTTGCGACGGGTCGGTGTTGGTTATGGTAACTGTTTGCGCCGCGCTGCTCGACCCCAGGTCTGTGCTGGGAAACGTAAGCGCTTCCGATGTCGGCGAGATCGAGTTTGCCACCGGCACTCCGGTGCCTTGAAGCTCCACGGTCTGGGGCGTGTTCGTCGAGTCGTCGGTGATGCTCAATGTGCCCGAGCGCGTACCAACCGCCGTCGGCGTGAAAGCGACGACGATTGTGCAACTGGCGCCCACCCCAAGCGTGGCGTTAGGCGGATTGCCGCAATTGTTCTGCGCCACGTAGAAATCGCCGGTAATGGTGATGCCGGGAGACACGAGGTGGAGCGTGGCCTGTCCCGTGTTCTGCAGGGTTACGGTTAAATTCGTGGGAGGCGTGGTCGATGCCGATGACGAGTTCACCGCCACATTGGCGAAAAGCAGGCTGGTTGGCGAGACTGCGGCGAGCGGGAAGCTTGCCCCCGAGACCATGCTTATGAAGGCATCACCGTTGCCGGCGTTAGCGCTTTTGCCGGGCACGGGGGTACTTCCGGAGGCAACCAGCGGGACGATCGGGAAATTCGAGGAAGTGGTCGTACCCGCCACGTAAAAATCGCCGTTTTCGGACGGGCTAAGAGCGATAGCATTAGCTTGGTCGATGCCGGAGCCGCCCAGGTAGGCAGACATGATTGCCGCCGTCCCGTCCGGAGTAATCTTGGCCAGGAAAGCGTTCTGCGTACCCCTGAGTTGATTTAGCGTGTTCCCGGCCCCATCGATGACCGCATTGATGACCGGAATATCAGTTGACTCCGTGCTCCCGGCGACATACGCCCATCCCCCGGCGTCCACCGCCACGGCCAGGCCTTGATCGTTTTTCGATCCGCCGAGGTAGCGGCTGTAATCGATCCCGGAACCGGCTGTATTCACCCTGAGAACAAATGCATCCCAGCCGCCGGCAACACTCCTGGCCGGCGTACTTTGCGGATAAACGGTTCCGGTTGCAGTCCCAACCACGTAAGCGCGGCCACTGCCATCGACTGCAACTCCTCTGGCCGCATCCACGTTCTGGGCAACGCCTGCGCCACCATCGGAGGTTGGGGTTGTTTCCAAGGCAATCACATAGACGGGCGTGCCTGAGTCTCGGGAGCCGGTATATGAGTCCGGCCCGAGAAGCTTGATGATCCAGGCGCCTGAGCCCAAATAGTGCGTATCCGCCTGCGGCAGCCAGTCGTAGCTCCCCGCGCTGTACGTGGGTCCGGGTAGCGAAGGTTCCAGTTCAGTCGTGCTGAAGCCGCCCACCGCGAATACGTCGCCGCCGGGGTCCAGCGCGACGCCATAAGCTTCCGTCGTGGCGTATATAGGTGCTATACCGGATGGTCCAATAATCAACCAGTTAAACCCGCCCAAATCCGCCACCGTAGCTCCGGGTTTAATACTTTGGCAGATCGGCAACCAATCCAACCCCTGGGCTGTTTGCGGGGTCCAGGTACCACTGATCGGCGGACCCGCGCTCAAGGCAACCAGCACTTGAGGGGCAATGCTTCCGGAGCAAGCAAAAGGCTGGTTCACGAGGCTTGGGGTGCCGACCGTAATCGCATAGGGAGGAACCTCAGTGTAAACGTAGCCGGGGGGCACCGTGCTGGGGATGGCGGGGTAGGTGCCGCCGGCAGTGGGCCATGTGGCCGGTGGCGCCACCAACTGTCCTCCATATACCGCGGAGAAAAAGAAATAAGCTTGCGTAGGATCGGGCGAAGGCGGGCAAGGTTCGCCGATCGGACAGGCAGCTAACTGATCGGATGACGACGGCCACCTCGGGGTCATTGGCGAGGAGCCGGGAAGGATCGGTTGCGCAATGTGAAGTCCGAAGTCCAACTTGGTGATAAACCCTACATAGCTTTCCGTGATCGGCTCGAATCCGTTATACGCGGGAAAGTTGAACGAATTGGTAGAACCGGAAACAATCACGTTTTGCTGCGGGTCCACGGCAATGCCGTAACCTGTGTCGGCGAGATTTCCGCCAAGGTAGTTGGTGCGGACCAGGCTGCCGTCGCTTGAATCCAGAATGGCGATGAAGACGTCGCTATCACCACCGTTATATTGGGTTGGCATGCTGCTGGTAGCGGGAGCGGTCTGACCGCTGATCGTGATGGTGGGAGCGGGGGCGGTATACCCAATGATCGGAAAATCTCTGAAGCTCGTGGTGCCGACCACGTAGATGTTGGGGCGCGCGGGTGAGTAAGGCGTCGTTCCGGGGCCCACTGGTGCCGGATTGAGCGACAAATTATCCAGGGTGATGCCGTTGCCGACCGCAAAGCCATTCAAGGGGTACGGCGCCTGCCCCGCGAGGATAGTTGTGTATAGAACCGTACCGGTGTTGTCGTTGCTCAGCTTGGTGACGTAAGCGTCACAGGCTCCCAAAACTCCCCTGAAGGCCCCGGCAGCCACGCCCGGAAACGGCACGGGATCGGGCGTATCTAAACCAAGCGAACATGTCTGCCCCGTAACATAAGCGTAGCCCGATGCGTCCACCGCGATGCCATTCGCGGTGTCGGCCTGCGAGCCGCCCAGATAGGTTGAGTAAGACAGACTCGGATCGATCACCAAGGCCAGGTTCTTGTCGTAATCGCCGAGCTTCAGCTCAGCCCGGTCCGGAGCCGTCAGGGTGTATTCCACGCTCACTCTGCGGGCGAGGCCGTCCACTTTCTGATAGGCATATGGCTTGGCGAAGTGAATCGGCAGGTCGCCGACTTCGGCCACCAGATCGCCGTCGGCGTCAACGTAGAGCTTATCCATGCCGGAGAGCGTCAGCGCGATCGCGTTGGGGTTCGCCATCGGCGCCACCACAAAATCGAATTCCATATGGCGATTGTCGCCGTAATAGACCACGTCTACGCCCGGATACGCGTCTTGAGTGCGCAGCTTGGCGAAGTTCCGCACCCCCAGCCGCCACTTGTTCTTATCCTGGCCAACGTAGTAATTCGTAACTCCCGGCAGCGGCTCGATCCCCTCGATCTGCGCCGCGGAGTTCGCGTGCTCGAACCCGAAACGTAGAATCCGCGTGGAGCCGGCTATGCCGTCACTGATCGCAATGACGGACTCGCCGGCCGCAATCAGCACCGAATACTTCCCGCTGCGGGCCAAGAAGCGTCCCTGCTCGACTGCCGGTTCGAAGTGCAACGGCAAATTCGCGTAGGTCCGCGCGGCATCGCGTTTGGCAGCGGCCTGCGCCTGAACATTTTCGGCGGATAGCGATGACGGGATTACGGCCGTGACAAGTGCCAACAAAGCAACACCAAGCTTTAGCTTCATACTCGAACACCTCGATTGCATCCAAACGCCACCATCGGCTTGCTTGCGTGAAATCAGCAGTCAACAGAGGAGGCAGCTTGCAGCATAGCAACAACTCTGGAACGGCGGGAAGTTACGTCGGTGGTACCACCGGCAGCCATGAGTACCTGTACGGGACGTGCCGACCGAGCATTACGACGGGCTGCTCCGGCTTGCAAGAACCGGAGTGTGGGGAGTCCGGCAGAGCTTGCCGCGGAAGCAGCCGGACTTCATCCGGGAAATCATCTAGAAAAAAGATCCGGGAAAGTCCCGAGAGAATCCTGGCCGGGGCCCTATGGCGCAGGCAGTGATGGCCGGCGTTCGCCGAGCGTTGCCGCTGGAAACGTAACGCGCGGTGTCCGCTTGCGCCTACTCTGAAATTGCTCCCGAGTCGGGCAGGATCGTCCCCCCGCACTCTCCTTCGTCATACAACTGCGGCAGGGGAAAAGACACCCAATCCGGCGGAAAACTCTTCAAGTCCCAGATCTCGGCGGCATATTCCTGGACGGTGCGGTCACTGCTGAACTTCGCCGAGCGCGCCGTGTTCAGGATCGCCTTGCGCGTCCACAGCGCCCGATTCAGGAATTCCTCGTCGATGCTCTGGTTGATCGCCATGTAAGCCGGCAGGTCGGCAACGTGGAAAAAACGGTCTCCGCGATTGATCAGCTCGTCGAAGATCCAGCGGAACAGCCCGGGCTCCTGGGGCGAGAAGCGGTCGTGGAGGAAGCAGTCCAGAATCCGCTTTACCTTGGGGTCGCTCTCGTAAATCGCCCGCGGACTGTAAACCCCTCTCTGCCTCATCATCTGGATCTCTTCCGCGCGCAGCCCGAAGATGTAAATATTCTCCGCTCCAACTTCTTCCATCATCTCGACATTGGCCCCGTCGTAGGTCGCCACCGTCAGCGCGCCGTTCATCATCAGCTTCATATTGCCGGTGCCCGAGGCCTCCATGCCGGCGGTCGAAATCTGCTCGCTGAGATCAGCGGCGGGAATGATCACCTCCGCCAGCGAAACCCTGTAATCCGGTATGAACGCAATCTTCAGCCGGTCTTTCACCCGCGGGTCGCGGTTCACCACGTCGGCGACGTTGTGGACGAGTTTGATGATCTGCTTGGCCGCCCAGTAGCCGGGCGCCGCTTTTCCGGCGAAGATCATCGTGCGCGGCACCGCGATGTCCTGGCCGTCTTCGACGATCCGCAGGTAGTCGCCGACGATCCGCAGCACGTTCAGCAGTTGCCGCTTGTATTCGTGGATGCGCTTGATCTGCACGTCGAACATCGAGGCCGGATCGACGAGCACGCCCGCATCTTCCTCAATCACTTTACTGAGCCTCACCTTGTTGTTGTACTTGACCTCGGCAAAGCGCTGCTGGAATTCGGGCTGGTCCGCGTATTGCTCGAGCTTTCTCAGCTCTTCCAGGTCGGTGATCCACTCCTCGCCGATGGTTTCGCACAGCAGGCGCGAGAGTTGCGGGTTGGCCTTCAGCAGCCAGCGCCGCGGCGCCACGCCATTGGTCTTGTTGCTGAACTTTTCCGGCCATAGCTGCGCGAATTCCGGCACCAGGGTGGTGCGCAGCAGTTGGCTGTGCAGGGCCGAAACCCCGTTCACCGCGTGCGAGCCGACAATCGCCAGGTGCGACATGCGAACCTGTTTCTCGAAACCCTCTTCAATGATCGACATCTTCCGCACCTGTTCGCCGTCGATCCAGCTCAGGGTCGAGAGCGCGCGCAGAAAGCGGTGATTGATGCCGAAAATAATCTGCATGTGCCGCGGCAGCACCCGCTCCAGCAGCGACAGGCTCCATCTCTCCAGCGCCTCCGGCAGCAGCGTGTGGTTGGTGTAGGCCAGCACCTTGCGCGTCATCTTCCAGGCCGGCTCCCACTCCATTCCGTGATCGTCGATAAACACCCGCATCAACTCGGCCACGGCCAGTGCCGGGTGGGTGTCGTTCATCTGGATGGCAACTTTATCCGCGAACTGATCGAAGCTTTCGTACTCGTCCAGGTATCGCCGCACGATGTCGCGGACCGCGCAAGCCACCAGGAAATACTCCTGCACCAGCCGCAACTCGCGGCCCGCCACCACCGAGTCGGACGGATACAGCAGCCGCGAAATATTCTCCGTGCCGATCTTCTGCTCCACCGCCCTGATGTAGTCGCCGCGATTGAAAATTTCGATATCGAAATCTTCCGACGCCCGGGCGCTGAACAGGCGCAAAAAGTTCACCGTCTCGCCGTTGTATCCGGCCACCGGCATGTCGTTGGGAACGCCCAGCACGATCTTGTAGTCGGTCCAGTTCTGCCGGTAGTTTTCCTCCGCGTTGCGCAGGTTCTCCACCCGCCCGTAGAGCGGAATCACAATCGCCTGCTCGGGACGCGGAATCTCGAGCGGCGTCCCGTTCGCCTTCCAGCGGTCGGGCTTCTCCCGCTGAAATCCGTTCACGATCTCCTGCTTGAACAAGCCATACTCGTAATCGATGCCGTAACCATAGCCCGGCATGCCCATGGTCGCCATCGACTCCAGAAAACATGCGGCCAGCCGCCCCAGTCCGCCGTTGCCCAGTCCGGCGTCCGCCTCGGTTTCCAACACCTTGTCCAGATCTTCTCCCATCGCGCTCAGGGCCTGGTGCGCGGTCTCCGTCAGACGCAGATTGCACAGGGTGTCGCCCAGCACCCTGCCCATAAGGAATTCCATCGACAAGTAGTAGAGCCGCTTGGCGCCGGCCGCGCGATAGCGGGACTCGGTCTGCAGCATGCGGTTGACGAGCTGGTCGCGCACCGCCAGCGCCACCGGCGTCACGAACTCGCTGGTCGTCAACTCTTCCTCACGCCTGACCAGCGTGCGCCGCACGTGCCGCGAAATTGCCTGCCGCAGGATCTCGGCGGCCCGGCTCTGGCTTTCTAAATCATGGTTCATTCGTGTGGTTTAAAGTTCCAGTTGTCATTCCGCCGGATCGACTTTGCGGAACCTGAATTCCGCGCGATCAGCAACCGCGAACTTCTCTAACTCTGCTCCTTGACTGCGCTCGCGGACATCGTTCGGTTGTCGGCAATTCTGCTGTCACTTGGGATGCGCCCCGCGCCCGCGCTGTTTGTCAATTCTAAACGAACCCCAGGCAGACGGTTGGAAACGCGCCAAACCAAAGTAACTTACAAGCTCCCGGGGGTGTGAAGCTTGATTCCCCCTCCGCCGCCAGCGGCCTCCAACTCGCTCGCCGGCCCGCCCGGCGAAACCGGCTCCTACGGGCCGTTCCCGCTCATTGAGTTTCCGGCTTCCGGGTTCAGAGCGCAAGCGACGCGGCCACGATTTTTTTCGATCCGCCGGATTCGCCGCGACCCGCCTGCCCGCAATCACCCCAACGAGCCGAGCCTCGTTGGGGGCCCCGTCGCTCATCTTAATATCGGCTACAAACGTCGCCCGCCCATGGTCTTTCTGTCGGGTGTCCCGCCTTTCTCTCCGCTTTTGGCGAAGGGCGGGAAAGTTTCTTCCGCTGCTCGACTCGTCTCCTCCGCACTCCGGATCGATTCATATCAGGTGTTCGCCTCAGTTGCCGCCAACCCAAATCATGCCTTCGGCGCCAACGCCAGAGAATTCTTACAGGATTGTTACTTAACTGAAAGAATTCATTTCTTAGCTGAAGTTCATGCGTGGTCTAATCAAAAAGCGCAACTCTGAAATTTCACCGTTCCCATGAGTACACGGTCGTGTGTCGTTCTTGCTCTGACGCAACCGGATGAGGAGTTTTTCTCAAAGCTATATCCCCGTGAGGGTAGTGGGTCAATTTCGTTGGGGGTGGCCCAGGTTCCGCGCCGTGTTGTTCGGCGCTAACCTGGGAAATAGTCCACGTCAGCCCCAATCACCCCAGCGAGCAAAGCTCGCCGGGGACCCCGATAAGGGCGGGACGCGGGGCGCCCGTCGTGACGAGAAATTCAAATTGACCCACCACTCCCGCGAGGCAGCCGGACCTGCCGATCACCGGCAAGTCAGCCCGGCGCTCGTCGTCGCATGGGATGGAGAGAATCCGATCAGGGCAAGATGTCTGCTGCTGTACCGTTTGCATTTCGATGCGATGTTTTCAGGAGACCGTTTGATGAACTCAAGCAACAGCCGATGCATGTCCCAACCCCCGCCACCACGGCGCGTGCCGGGGACCCCATTCGGCGCCTGCGCACTGCTGATGCTTTTTTCGATCCTGCTGCCTGTAGCGGCTCTTGCCCAATCCACCACGACTGGTGCCATCGGCGGTACGGTCAGCGACCCCTCCAAGGCGGTGGTGCCGAACGCCAAAATCACCGTGCGGAACCTGGAAACTCCCGAAGCGAAAACCGCCGTCACTGACGGCTACGGCAAGTTCCGCATTCCCGCGCTTACTCCGGGACAATATGAACTGAAGGTCGAAGCGCCGTCTTTTGCGCCCTACCAGGTCTCGGGCTTGATGATTGAAGTCGGCCGGGTCACCGACGTCGAAATCGGACTCAAGCCCAGCGGCGCCGCCGCGACCGTCGTGGTCACCGACGAAGCCCCGGCCGTCAATACCGTGCAGCCCGACTTCGCCAGCAACATCAATCCCACTTACCTCGAAAATCTGCCGATCAACGGCCGCAAGTGGTCGAATTTCGCCCTCTTAACGCCCGGCCTGGTTCCCGACGGTCCTTACGGGCTGATCAGTTTCCGTGGCCTCAGCGGACTGCTGAACATGCATACCGTGGACGGCGGCAACAACACCGACTCATTCTGGGCGGATGAGCGCGGGCGCACCCGCATGTCGCACACCATCAGTCAAAGTTCCGTGCAGGAGTTCCAGGTCAACACCTCGAACTTCTCCGCCGAGTACGGCGGCGCCGCCGGCGGAGTCATCAACTCGGTCACCAAGAGCGGCTCCGACAACCTGCACGGCCAGGCGTTCTATTACATCCGCGATAACGGTGCCCTCGGGGCCACCAACCCGTTCTCCACCGAGTACACCGACGCCTCCGGAACCATCACCCCGCAGCCCGTCAAACCCCTGGACCGGCGCCAGCAGTTCGGCGGCAACCTCGGCGGCCCGATCCGCAAAGACAAGCTCTACTGGTTCTTCAACTATGAGGGCCAGCGTCTCAATTACGACGGCGTGGCCGCTCCCTCGGGTAGCTCTTTTTTTGCCCCGGCCACTAATCAGAACACTCTGAGCAGCACCGCTGTGCCGTTGGGTTCACAGTCCGACATCAACACCATTGCCAGATACCTTGGCCTTTGCAGCAACTTCGGCTCCGGCTGCAGCAACATTTCCGCCGCCATGCAGGCGCAGGTGCAGGGCTACTATACTGCCGCGCAGAACTTTCTGCTGGCCGAGACCGGCGTCGTTCCGCGCACCGGCAGCCAGGATATTTTCTTCCCCAAACTGGATTGGATCATCAATAGCAAGAATACTTTCACCGTCAGCTATAACCGCATGCGATGGAGTTCTCCAAACGGAGTTCAGAGCGTTCCCGTTTACAACGACGGCATCGCCAGTTGGGGCAACGACGGGGTTAAGACCGATATGGTCATGGGCCGCTTGCGCACCACTCTGACCAACAACCTCATCAGCGAACTCCGCTATCAGTTCGGGCGCGACTTCCAGTATGAAACCGCCGCCCCGCCCTCGGCCGCCGAAGTCAACAGCAATCTCGTCTCCTCTCTCGGCTACGTGCCGTCCATCGACATCGCCGAGCAACTCTATCTCGGCACCCCGGACACGTTCACGCGCTACGCTTATCCCAACGAAACCCGCAACCAGGTTTCCGAAGTCATGAGCTGGATGCACCGTCATCACCTGTTCAAGTTTGGCTTCGACCTCGATCGCGCCAACGACATCCAGAACTATCTCGATAACGGCTACGGTTCCTACAGCTACAGCACCCTCGACGCCTTCATCACCGATTACACGATCCATCAGAATCCGGCTCTGTTCCAGAATGTCCCGGCCACCAACTGGAGCAGATATTCTCAGGCCTTCGGCCCGATCGGCACCCAGTTCCATACCTGGGATTACGCCGGATTCGTCGCCGACGACTGGAAGATTCTGCCTCGTTTGACCGTGAACCTGGGCCTGCGCTACGAGTACGAGCAGTTGCCTTCCGCGCAGTATCCCAACGCCAACTTTCCCACCCTGGCGCAATCCCAGGGCACTTTGCTGGCTTCCCTCAACGGCGCCAATCCAACCCTGAAGATGCCCTCCGACAAGAACAATTTCGGTCCCCGCGTCGGCTTCGCCTGGGATGTCTTCGGCGATGCCACGACGGCTCTGCGCGGCGGCTACGGCCTCTACTACGGGCGCATCAACAACGGCGCCATCGGCAGCGCCCTGCTCGGCAGCGGCATCGCCGGAGTCTCCCAGAGCAACTACACCGTCCAGTACAACGCCAACTGCGCCCCGAATTTCCCGAATACGATCACCACCGGATGCAGCTCCTACGTGCCTTCGATTACGTATCTCGATCCCCACCTGCAGAACCCGCAGATTCACGAGTTCGACCTGGTGCTGGAGCGCGAGATCGCCCGCAACCTGGTGCTTTCGATTTCTTACCTGGGGACCCTCGGGCGCGAGATGATGCAGTGGATCGACAAGAATCTTCCCAACACCGAGCCCTCGACGACCGCAGTCTTACATTTTTAATGGCGGTCCCTTCAACGGCAAAACCATCACCGTGCCGTTCTACGGCGCCGGCTGCAACCTGTCCAACTGCCGCCCGATCAGCGCCTACGGAGCGATCATCGATGGCAACAGCAGCGTCAACTCCTCTTACAACGCGGTCGTGCTGCAGTTGAAGCGGCGCCTGACCGACGGCCTGCAGTTCGACGTGAGCTACACCTTCTCGCACGCCATCGATAACTCCGCTGATCCCTCGCAGACGCTGGCCCCCAGCTATGGCCAGGTTTACGATCCCAACAACCTGGCGCTCGAAAAAGGCGACTCGAACTTCGACGTCCGCCAGCGCTTGACGGCATCCGTCATCTGGCAGCCGCGCTATTTCCAGAACAGCGGCAAGCTCCTGCGCACGGCGCTACACGGCTGGAGCCTGGCTCCGGTGATGATCATCTCCAGCGGCCGGCCCTACACCGAGTACATCAGCGGCAACGATTACACCTGCACCGCCAGCTCTTGCGGCACCAACTACGGAATCGCCGGCGGAATCAACGGCTCGGGCGGCTCCTACCGCCTGGCGACCTTGCTGCCGCGCAACGATTTCCGCTATCCGGTCTTTTCCAACATCGACTTGCGGCTTGGGCGCAGCTTCAGATTTTCGGAGAATCAGAAGATCGAGGTTATGGTGGAGGCCTTCAACCTCTTCAACACCGAACAGATCAGCGACCTTAACTCGACCATGTACGTGGTGCAGAGCCCTTCCCTGGCGACGGCTTCGCAAAACGTTCCGGCGGTGCTGAACTCGGTGGACAACGTAACCGGGTATTCGCCATTCGGCACTGCCAGCGCTGCCGGCACCAACCTCTACCGCGAGCGCCAGGTGCAGTTTGCCCTGCGGTACTCATTCTAAGAAGTAGGGCGGCCTGGCGTCCCTCTTACCTTATTTCTTTGGGGTCAACGCCCGGAGGAACCAACCCCGGCACATAGGCGAATCCGGCATAGGCTCGCGCATGGCCCGCCGAATGCACTACCAGTTCCGGCTCTTCCACCGTCAGCGGCGCATTGTGCGAACGGCGCGGCCCCGCGTTTCGGCTGGCTTCGGCCCCTTGCGCGAATTGCTGATAGTAAGCGCCAAAAATTTGCTGGAAGTCGGGAAGAAACGGTCCCCGCCAAGCCACGCCGAACACCTTGCCGTCCGGCGAGACGTATTCCCGCACCAGGGTGCCGGAATTCGCCTCATACTCATGGATGGCGTAATCCAGGCTCATGCGCACGATCCGCCCCGCGCCCTGCATTTGCCGTTGATCGGCGGCTACGGTGTTAGCATCGCCGCCCAACTCCGCCCACAAGTGGCCCGCACCCGCCGGCAGCAGCCATGCCGCCAGCAGCCACAACCAAAGTCTTCTGCAGCCTGTGAATTTCAAACTGCCGCGGTACTCATTTCCGATTGGCAAACGCACTGCGCCTCTGCGGTCTTTAGACTGCGAAACGGGAGGAATAGGTCTAGGCAGGGGTACAATCCTTCATCATGGAAGCGGACCCGGGGAAACAACCAGGCTTCAACTCCCAGCACTGTGAGATGCTGCGACGGCTGGCTGCGGCCACACCTGATTTAGCAATTCTTCGCCGCCGGCTGCTGGCCTGGTATGACGCCCACCGCCGCGATCTGCCCTGGCGCCGCTCCACCGATCCGTACCGCATCTGGCTTGCGGAAATCATGCTGCAACAGACCAGGGTGGCCGCCGTGCTGGAGCACTACCGGGCTTTTCTCGCCCGCTTCCCGAGCATCATGGAACTTGCCGCCGCGCCCCTGAACCGCGTCCTGGCCGCCTGGAGCGGACTGGGCTATTACCGCCGCGCCCGTTCCCTGCACCAGGCCGCCCGGCAAATGGTGGACCGCCACCACGGTCGCCTCCCGCGCACCCTGCCGGAGTTGCGTGCCCTGTCCGGCATCGGACGCTACACCAGCGCCGCCGTCGCCAGCATCGCCTTCGGCGTGCCCGTGGCCGTCGTCGATGGCAATGTCGAGCGGGTAATCTCGCGCTTGCTGGCCATTCACTCCGGCGGGCGATCTTCGCCCCAAACCCCGATCCGGCACTTGCCGTCAATCGATTACTGGGCGCTCGCCGAAGCCCTGCTCGAGCGCCGCCGTCCGGGCGCTTGGAATCAGGCGATGATGGAGTTGGGCGCCACCGTTTGCCTGCCGCGCCAGCCCCGCTGCGCGAGCTGTCCTCTGAAACGCTGCTGCCTCAGCCATACGGGCGGACAAGCCGGCTTGGCGCCCGCCACTCCGGCGCGGCGGCAAAAGCGCCTTGAATCGTATCTGCTCGCCGCACGCCGGCGCTCCGTCTATCTGGTTCGCCGTGCCTCGCGGGCAGAGGTTATGGCCGGAATGTGGGAGCTTCCGCGACTGCCTGCGCCGCCCCCGCGCCCGCCGCTGTTCAGGCTCAAGCACTCCATCACCGTTACCGACTATGAGGTCGCCGTCTTCGACGACGCTGCCGGCTCCGGCGTCGCCAGTCTCCATGGCGGACGCTGGGTGACGCTCGCTCGGGTTCTCGAATTGCCACTGACCGGCCTCGCTCGAAAAGTCCTGCGCCGCGCCCGGCTCATCTAAGGAAATTGTGAACAAGTGATGGGCTTGAAGGCTACGGGCTTCAGCCCGTACGCAAGACCAGCAAAACCTGATGAGGCTTTAGCCTCTGAGGGACCTCGGTATTTCTAATAAGACCGGTTCCGGAGTTTCCCTAACGCGGGTCGGAACTAATATGGTTGCGACGCGCTAAGATTAAAGTAGCCAATCCGGGTTCGCTGGACCGTGCAACTGCACCCTTGGAGAAAGCAATGTCGGCACTCATCCCCGGCGCATCGGCCCCCGACTTCAAGCTGCCGCTCATCGGCGCCGGTGAATTTTCCCTCCGCCAGGCGCTGGCCAAGGGGCCGGTCGTGCTCGTCTTCTTCAAAGTAAGCTGCCCTATCTGCCAGTACTCCCTGCCTTTTTTCGACCGCCTTGCTCACGCCCTTGAGAAGACGGGGGTTTCGGTGGTGGCCGTTTCCCAGGACGACGAGCGCAACACGCTGCAATTCATGCGCACCTTTGGCGTCGGCTTCCCCATCGCCCGCGACAACGAGCACGGCTGCGCGGTCTCAGCCGCTTATGGTTTGACCAACGTTCCCACCGCCTTCGAGATCACCAGCGACGGCAAGATAGCGGCCTCCATCGTCGGCTGGTCCAAGGCCGAGGTCGAACAGATTTACGCCCGCTATCTCGACCACGATGCGGCCGCTCCGCCGCTGTTCAAAGCCGGCGAGCAGGTCGCCGATTTCCGCCCCGGTTGAAGCTCCCGAAACTGACCCGCAGTTGCGGGCCGCGCCAACACCAATCGCTATCGCGCTCGCTGTCCCGGGTGAATGCCCCATCCGCGCCATTTCTACCTGCGGCATAAATACCTTGGCAACCGGACCGCCTGTTGGTAAGCTTCGAGTGCATTCGATCCGGTGCGGATCACAAGTTTTTACGATGCCCCCGTTTTCGCTATTTCATCGCGCTACGCCTGCCGAACTCGCGCGCCAAATGCACCTGACCGGCTATCGGCCTTCGGTGCAGTTGCGCGATCTTGCCATCGGTGTTGATAATCTCCGGCACGACGTTTTTCTCAGCCCCAAGTATGTCGAACTGGTGCGCAACCATGTGTCGTTGCTCGTCGCCTTTCATGGCAACATCCAGGAACTGCTTGCGCCGGCGGGGGAGCCAAATCCGTTTCGCCGGCCGGCGCCGCCGCTGAACGCTGCGCGAGATGCCGCGCGGCTTGGTCAAGCTGCGCGCCCCCTGGCCAACGACCTCCTCGGTGGCGTGGCGTCGCAAAAGCCCTCGGAAGTGGCCGGCGACTTCAAGCGAAGAACCTCCGAGTTGCAATTCGCCGGACTGAATCTGGCGCGCCATCAGGGCAATCTCAGCGTCGATCTGCTGCTCCGCCTGGGCCTGGTCAAGTTCCTTCGTGACGCGCTCAACGCTCAATACACCAGCGCTCAGGAGCAGTGCCGCTCCAAGCTGCGCAGCCTGGAAAGTCCGGGCAACGCCAGCCTGCTGCTCAAGTTGCGCGAATCGTTTACCCGCTTCCAGCTCAACAAGCGGACCGTGCTCCGCAAGTGCGGCCAGGACCTTTACGAAACCCTGCGCGAAATCGAGAAGGAAACCATCCTGCACATGCGCCGCTCGATTTTCGGAGAGGCCGAGAGCGCGGCTTATGAGTTGTTCCTCAATCGCCTGATTTTTTCCGAGGACGGGCGCGACGACTTCATCAAGGCCGAGCACTACGTCATGCTCGGCAACTATGACAAGGACCCCGATCGCCTCCCCGTGCTCCGCGAGCTCGCGCGGGCTTTCTTCGTCGCGGTTCAACCCTCGGGCGGCATCCTCTCCGAGGTTGAAATCGACGATTTGCTCAATGTTCCCGAGAACGGCCAGGAGCTGGTCGCCGGCGGCGTGCCCGACGAAGCTTCGGAAAAGGGCGGCGCACAACGCGCTCTGCTCTCGGCCTGGCTCACCACCCTTGAGGATGCCGGCATCATGGATCTCATCCTTGCCGGCTACGAGGTAGTGCCGCTGCTCTCCGAATATGCTTCCCTCATCAATCCCCAGCAATTGAAGAACGCCCTCATCGCACGCCCCGAACGCGAGCGCGTCGAGGCTTTGCTGGCGGTGCACGGGAAAATCTCCCCGGCAAATTTTCACGCCGCCGTAAAGCGTATCTCCTCCATGGGCAGGCCCGAGCAGGCCAAGGTCGCCGGGCGCTTCCTGGTTGATTTCCTGCGCTACAACCGCGACATGCGCCGGCTCGAAGCGCTCAATGCCGGCATGGATCAGGTCAACCTCATCAACACCGAGCGCCTGCGCCAGCTTTCGGCGGTCAACTCCAAGCTCTACGAGTTTCTCTTGCTGGAAGAGCAGAAACCGGTTGACCTTCGCGTCCTCTCCCATGTCGTCGTCAAGGCCGACGTGCGCGATTCCACTCTGCTCAGCCGCACCCTGGTGGAGCGCGGGCAGAATCCCGCTACCTATTTCAGCCTGGGGTTTTATGACCCGGTCAACAAGCTGCTCGCCAAATACGGCGCCAGCAAAATTTTCATCGAGGGCGACGCCATCATCCTCGGCATCGAGGAGCGCGACGGACCGCCTTGCTTCCCGGTCTCGCGCGCCAGTGTTCTCGCCCGCGAGATCACCAGCATCGTGCGCGCCTTCCATCAGCAATCCAGTTCCCTGCAACTGCCCGCGCTCGAACTCGGCATCGGCATCGCCCACCAGGACCTCGCGCCCATGCACCTGTTCGATGGCGAGTCGCGAATCATGATCTCCGACGCCATCAACCGCGCCGACCGTCTTTCCTCCTGCGGCCACCGTACCCGTACCCGCGTCCAGGGCGACAAATTGCCCTTCAGCGTTTTCCTCTTCCAGGTGCAGGCGGATGCCAATACCAGCGCCGGCGCCCTGCTCGGCGATAAGCTCCTGCAGTACAATGTCGGCGGCATTCAACTGGAGCAGCGCGCCTTTCAGCGGCTTCGCCAGGAAATTTCCTTGCAGGAATTTGAACTGCCGTTCCCGGACATCTGGGGAGAACGCATCTTCCGCCTTTACAGCGGGCTGGTGCCGGTCACTACCGATGTCTTTCAACCCATCGTCATTCGCGAAGCCAACGTGCCCCTCATCGACCCTCGCGATTTTTCCCTGCGCGGCTGGACCGAACACCTCTATTACGAAGTATGCGCCAACGACGAGGTCTACCAGATGGTCGAGCAGGCCCGCCAGCGCGCCGCCGCCACCTAACAAGCTCCGCCGCAAACTGGCCCGCCGTCCCGCAAGTTTCATGACGTAACGTTCATGACGTGACTCCGACGTGTCATTCTGGCTGCTGAAAAACTTTTCTTCGACGTGTCATCCTGAGGCGCAGCCGAAGGATCTGCTTTTCCGCTGGCTGGGGTAGTCTCTTTATCTGCGGCTAGAACCCGGCGTCCAACAAACCAGCCCGCGCAGCGGGCAAAAGATGGTAGCCCCATGGCGTAAGCCTGGGGCAAGCGAAGCTCGCGATGTCATAGCCCGCGCAGCGGGCGTAAGATAGCAGCCCCAGGCATAACTCGGATGCCACCCTTCCGCCCGCTAATGTGGGCTCCGCCGCCATCCGTAGTAAGATCGTCAGCAGATGCGCTCCGGATTCGTTTCCATCGTCGGACGCCCCAATGCGGGCAAATCAACCTTGCTGAATGCGCTGGTGGGCGAAAAGCTCGCCATCGTCACCCACAAAGCCCAGACCACGCGCAACCGTATCTGCGGCATCGTCAACCTCAAGCGCGCCGGCCGCCGTCCCGCCGGGCAGGTCGTCTTTGTCGACACCCCCGGCATCCACAAGCCCGCCGACGCCCTTAACAAGCGCATGATGCAGGAGGTCCACGACGCCGTCGAAGGCTGCGACCTGCTGCTGCTCATCGTCGATGCCGCGCAGAAGTTCGGCCCCGGCGGTACGGGGTCCCCAACACGCGTATCGCGGGTTGGGGTGGAAGACCAGTTCGCCCTCGATCTGGTCAAGCGCAGCCAGCTCAAAACCTTCCTCCTGCTCAACAAGATCGATCTCGTCGCGAAGGACAAGCTGCTGCCCATCATCGAGCGCTACTCCGCTCTGCACAGCTTCGCCGAGGTGATCCCGATCTCCGCCGCCAAAAAAGACGGGCTCGACCTGCTGCTCAATAAGGTCGTCGCCAATCTCCCCGAAGGCCCGCAGTACTTTCCCCCCGGCCAGATCACCGACCAGCCCGAACGCTTTGTCGCAGCCGAGTTGATTCGCGAGCAGGTGCTGGTGTTGACCCATCAGGAAGTGCCCTACGCCACGAGCGTCATCGTCGAACGCTTTGAAGAGAGCGCCAAGCTGGTGAAGATTGCCGCCGCCATCTTCGTCGAGCGCGATGGACAGAAAGCCATCATCATCGGCCGCCAGGGGGCCATGCTCAAAGAGATTGGCACTCGCGCCCGTCTCGCCATCGAGCGCCTGCTGAACAAGCGGGTCTTCCTCGAACTCTTCATCAAGGTTCGCGGCGGCTGGCGCGAGTCGCGCCAGTTCGTCGACGAACTCGACTGGCGCAAGCAGTTGCAGTCTTTAACCACCCGCGACCCAAATTCATCCGAATAACTCGAGCTGAAAATCAACCGACGGGTGGCCCATTCAAGCGCCGCAGTTGCGCTTGAGTGGGGTGGTTCTTTTACTTGTTTTCGACTCCGTCCTTGTCAGTTTAACGAGCCGCATGCTGGTGCCCCATATCTGCGCGCTTTTCGCAGATGTGGGACGACGGGTGGCCCATATTTGCCTTCGGTTGGCAAATGTGGGGCAGTTCGGAACCTCACGCATTCGAGTGTACTTCTTAAAACCAACAGCCCCACCTTAGCCCGCTTTATGCATGAAGGCTCCATAAGTGGCTTTTGGAGGGACGAGGTTGCGGTGATGGCGTGGATGGCAGCGTGAAGCGTCCAGTGCGGCGGGCTGTGTGGATCACTTGTGTGTCTGAACTGGGCAGCCGCGAGCTTTTCGGGTACAGTGTTTCCCTACCTGCTGTTTGCGTAACCTGGAAAAGATGTTTCGGAGGAGAAAGCGGCGCGGGCTATCCCGGCGAGGCTCCGAGCGCCAGTGCCACTCGCCGGAAGGTAGGTAGGAACGGGAACGACGCCGGCAAGTGTACGACCACGCGGCGCACCGAGACCAGCACACGGGCGCCCAGCTTCAGCAGTCGCTCGCGCAGGGTCCAGACCTGTGCTCGTGCGCAAGCGGTACCAGCGGCCCGCAGCCGCAACTCTTGCAGCAGCACGTAAGCGGCGGCGGTCAGCAGCACCCGGAACTGGTTGGCCCAGAAATCGCTGCAACTGGTGCGGTCGATCTGGAGATCGTGCAATTCCTTGATGCGATTCTCAATTTCGCCACGTTGGCAATAGACCTTCTCGTAAAGGAACTGCGGACTCTGTTTCAGGTTGGTGATGACGAAGCGCGGGTTATCTTTCGGCTGCTTACCCTCGGCCCGAACCACCTCGGCCTTGATGATCACGCGGCGTTGTCGCGACCAAGTTCGAGCTGCATAGTTGGCTTCTCCATAGACGTGCTCGGTTTCTCCGCTGCGCCGGGAGAGCTTGCGGGCTTGGCGCATAGCTGGCTTAGCCCTACGCTTCAACACCGCATTGTTGGCCATCGCCACGACATACTCAAGGTTGGGCTCGGCATCCAGAAACGCCAGCAACTCGGGATGCGCAAAGCCGCCATCGAGACGAACCCGAAGCTGTACGCCGGGGAAGAAGTAGCGAATCAACTGCGTCAGTCGGCGCAGAATTCCCACCGCGCCCACCGCCGCCGTCGCGTTGCCGGGACGCAGCACGGCGGCGCACAGATACTGCTCGGCTTCCTCATTGAAGCTGACAAAACCCATGACCGGCAGGTAGCACCAACAATCGTAGTGGCCATTGAAGAACGACAGCTGCTGCGCCCCGTGGGTAGGATCGGCGGTCGGGTCCAGATCGATGGTGACGCGATGAGCACGACCCCGCAACCGCTGGGCATGGCGCTGGATCACGCTGGCGGCCAGCGCCTCACTTATGCCATAGAGCTCCTTCGGGCCGACGGCGTTCTCAAAGCGCGACAACGTGGCCTGCGAAGCCAGATCGCGGCCCGTGACCGGGTCGCGGTCGAGCAACATCTTGTGAATGGGATCGGCGGCCAGACGGGCCGAGTCGTTGGCGTCCGGATAACCGCAGGCAATCGAGAACACGCGCTGCGCCAGCAACTCGCGCACGCGATGATCGACCTTGCCCGCTTGCCGTGCGTCGCGCAGACATCCAGCCAGACCGTCGATCAATCGGTAGCGGCGATCGGCCGCCTTCAGCAGCATGGCTCCGCCATCGGAACTGCCCTGCCGTTGATCGAAACGCATAACGGTGGACTTGGCAAACATCTCCGGGAACAACAAACACGGTGTTGTGCTATCGTCAATCACGCGGAAGCCTCGTTGGTTGCTTCAACCGCTGTCTAGCAGGTTGCTGAAAAACCACTCGTAATCCACAGGGCAGGGATGCTATGAGAGGGTATGCGAGGCACGGATCATCAGCAGAGTGGCATGTTTAGTTATTTGTCGCCGGAGACACGGGTTCGAAAGGATCATCCCCTGGGTGGGATCAGGACGATGCTGGACGAAGTCCTGCGCGAGTTATCCCCGCAGTTCGACTGGATGTATGCGAGCGAAGGGAGGCCCTCGATTGCGCCGGAAAAGCTGTTGCGGGCGCAGTTGCTGCAGATGCTGTACTCGATCCGCAGCGAACGGCTTTTGATCGAAGAGATCGACTACAGGATCCTGTTCCGGTGGTTCGTGGGACTGAACTTGGATGAGGAAGTCAGGGATGCGACCACGTTTACGAAGAATCGGGATCGACGGTTGGAGGCAGAGGTTGGCAAGCAGTTTCTGGCGCAAGTGGTAGCCCAAGCGCAGGCGAAGGGCTTGACCTCCGATGAGCATTTCACGGTGGATGGGACGCTGCTGGAAGCGTGGGCAGGGGGGAAGAGTTTTCCGCGGAAGGACGGCAAAAATCCGCCGCCACGAGATGACGACCCCGGCAATCCAAGGGTGAACTTTCATGGCGAGAAGCGTTGCCATCAGAGCCACGAATCGAAGACGGATGCGGAATCGAAAATGGCACGCAAGGGCGAAGGCAAAGAAGCCAAACTGAGCGATAGCGGCAACCTGCTGATCGAGAACCGCAACGGGCTCATCGTGAATGCGATGGCCTGGGAAGCGAATGGGACGGCGGAGCGAGATACCGCCCGGCTGATGCTAGAACAGCTACCGGGGCAGCGGCGGCTGACGGTGGGCGGAGACAAGGGCTTGGACACGGCGAGTTTCGTAGCGGAGTTCCGCCACATGCAGATCACGCCGCATGTCGCCCAGAATGAATCGCGGCCCGGCGGCAGCGCTATCGACGAACCCACGACTCGGCAGGAAGGCTACGGGGTTAGTCAACGCAAGCGGAAACGGATCGAAGAATGTTTTGGTTGGTTGAAGACGATCGCCCTGCCGCGCAAAGTACGGCATCGCGGCCTGTTCAAGGTGGATTGGGTGTTTACCTTCGCCTGTGCGGCTTATAACCTTGTGCGGCTCAGAAACCTATCCGTTCAAGCGGCGTAGTCCAAGGCCGAAGTGTGCCTGCTGGGGTAAAAAGGAGTTCACCACCAGCAGAAATCGACCGAAACCAATTCTCTCCCGACACATTCGAAGGCAAACTGGGGCAGAGTTCATGGCGAACCACAGCTTTTTCAGCAGCCTGCTAGGCAGGCTTGACCTCCGATGAATTAAACGCTTGAAACACCCAAAATATCAACGGTGTAGCGTGAGATTTCTTTCCCTAGCGTACGCGTCACGACGCGCGTGACCCTTGCATCCTTGAACCATCACTCCCTGCCCTCGCTCGCACGCACAAGAGGGTCAGGAACTCTTGAGGGCCTTCGCCCTCGCCTTTGCCCATCATGCGTTCACCGCGTTCCTGGCAATTTCGGTTCTCCGCTCTGGGGTCAGCTTTTCCATTCGAGCTTTGGCACTCGCTTTTCCGCCTCGTCTCCCGAGGGCCACTGCTGCGGGATTCTTTCTCTTCGCCATAGCGGTTCAGTCTACCATTCTGAAGCGCTTAAGTATGATGATTCTCGCAGTTCGATTGTTTTGGAGGTGCGAAAGGAAAAATGAGCATTTACAAACGTGACGGAGACACCTATTGGTACAAGTTCATGTGGGACGGAAAGCTAATTCAAAAGTCCTCCCGCGTGAGTGATCCGAATGTAGCTCGCCAGATCGAAGCAGCCCACAGGACAGCACTCGCCAAGGGAGAGGTGGGAATCCGGGAAAAGAAAATTGCCCCGACCTTCTCGGAATTCTGCAAAAAGCGATTTGAGCCCTGGGCAAAGTCCAGCTTTGAGAAGTCCACTCCAAATAATTGGCTCTGGTTCCGGACGGGGATGCGAGCCCTTCTCAGTTACAAACCATTGGCGAATGCGGGGCTGGATTCCATCGGCAACGAATTGGCTGCGGAGTTCGCATCGTTCCGGCAGTCAAACGGAATTCAGATCAGCTCTGTAAACGGCTCCTTGCGCGTTCTAAGGCGCATTTTGAGGCTTGCTGCTGAGTGGGGAGTGCTGGAGGCTTCGCCGAAGGTTCCGCTTCTTCCTGGCGAACGCCATCGTGAGAGAGTAGTGAGCCATGACGAGGAGCGGAGATACCTCGATGCCGCTCCGGAGCCGCTCAAGTCCATTGCAACCGTGCTCGCCGACACGGGGATGCGTCCGGAGGAGTGCTATCGAATGCAATGGGAGAACGTTAACTGGAAAACGGGAACGAACGGAGCCATTTTTTCCCACATGGCAAAACCCCAGCAGCAAGACGGCTCCTGTACTTGACTCCCCGAGTTCGCTTCGTCCTCGAAGCCCGCTGGGAATTCGCCAAAAAGCCCTCTGATGGCTGGGTCTGGCCTGCACCCACCAAAAGCGGACATGTCGAGCATTCAAACCTCAAGAAACAGCATGCCCGAGCATTCAGGGATGCCAACAAGAAAACCGAAGAAAACGCCAAGCAAGAGGCAGAACCTTTACTCAGGCCCTGGGTGCTGTACTCATTCCGCCATACGTTCCTGACTCGTTTGGGCGAATCGGGACGCGACTCTTGGACCCTGGCTCGAATCGCCGGACACAGTTCGATTGCGATCTCAAGCCGCTATGTTCACCCCTCTGAAGATGCCGTCCTGAATGCCATTTCCCGCTTGGGTAGCTACAAAATTGGATGCAGTGCAAAACCCGCCAATTCGGAGAGAGGTGAGGATTCCGTCCAAGTGAATGAGGCGAAAGAAGAAATCTGGCGCGCCCGGACGGATTCGAACCGCCGACCTAATGCTCCGGAGGCATTCGCTCTATCCAGCTGAGCTACGGGCGCGCGCTCTCTTTAGTTTATAACAGATGTCTTGGGGTTGCGAGGGCGCCGCCGCAACGGGCCCTGCCGCTGCGATCAGATTGCCCAACGGTTGCTTCGACGCGGTGGTGGGTTACGCAAGTGTGCACTCTGTCATCGCATAAGGCGCGAGTACAACAGGTGCCACGCCGAATCGATCTAATATTTACCAGCCGTGTTCGATTAAGCAAATTTTCAGCATGGTGTAAGCTCAGTCGTGGAGGAAGACATGCAAAACTGGAAGAAGGCGTTGGTCATCGGATCAATCGGGGCGGGAACCCTGCTGGCAATCAACCGCCGGCGGTCCGTGGGCATTGCCTTCATAGCCGCGGGGACTGCGGTGTTGGCCTCCGAATATCCCGAAAAATTCGAAGCGATATGGGAGAATGCACCCGAGTACGTGAACCGCGCTACCCAGATTTTTTCGGTGCTCTCAAGGCTAAGTGAGCGCTTTGCCGAAGAAGTGGAACGGCGCGGGGTGGCGGCCTGGAGCGAAGAGCCCGGCCGGTACTCAACGCGATAATCGACCGTGGCTTACGGCATGCTTAGAGTCTGAGCAGCGGCCACCGGGAGATCACTTCTCAATCGTGCAGGGCGACGGGGGCGTACTCAGACTCGGGCCCGTGGACACTCGGGATGTTCGGATGAGGCCGCAGTCCGCCGGCGGGAGCCATGATCGCGAGGCGAAAAGGCGCGGTGCCGTCCAGCAGTTTCACCATCACGCGGTGATCGCCGCTGGAGAGCGTCAAGTCGCTGCGCAGAGTTGTGGGCTGCGCCCCTTGGCGGTCGTCGCGGGTGAGCACTTTCTCCCCGTCTATGTACACCGAGAGCGTTCCACCGGACTCCAAAAACAGACGCCAATCGCCTGCCGAATGAATATAGACCTCAGAGACGGCGTAAAAGACGCCATCACGAGCGAGACGGGGCGGCAGCTTCACCTGTCCGTCGGCGAACTGAAATGACTCAACTTTGCGGGGGCCGTAGCTGGTTCTGCTGACGCCGTCGCGCTCCGGCGCCCATTGCCGGTCGAAATCATTCCGTGGATGCAGTCCGAACGGGCCCACGATATGCCAGTCGGTCAGCAGACCTGATTCGCGCGCGGACATGAGTTCGTTCAATTCGGGAGCGCCCTGCCGGGCTAACGCCGGCAGCCAGAGAACTAGCAACAAGGCTGTTGCAAGGGCAGAGTTCCTGGTGAAGCTACGTCTCACAGTTAGTGGAAACCTCTCTAAAACGCGCCGGAGACGGGTACGCGGGGCGTTGGATCAGGTTTGATCTTTTGTCCCGCTGCCCCTCTGAGCCGCTTCCCCCACATTATTTCCCCCAGGAATTTTTGTCGTACGAGCGAATTTACCGGCTCATTTGTTTGTTTCGATTGAATGATAGTGTGCCTGCATTGCTCACCTGCTGAAATGGGCATGAAAACCTATTTGCAGGGGGCGGAACACCCTAGAGTTTCGCTGCGGACTGCGGACGGCCCCAAGCTAAGCCGCCGAACGACTGCTCACGGCTTGGCGACTGGAGACTCCGCTCCGGCAGCTTTGTTTTGCTCGGCGCGAATTGTGCCGCGCTCGTCGGTGAAAAAAGAGCGATGGACAGGGCCAGACTGCGGCTCAGCGTCCATCCACAGCGAAAACGCTTCCCCACTGCCCTTGAAGCGCACCTTGTAATCCCCTCGGCTGGGGTTCGTCATTCTCCTGGTGAACGAAGCTTGGCCGACCAGAGATTGCAGGCTGGAGGCATATTCGCCATGCTTTTTTTTGTAGGCACGTTCCGCACCAGTCAACACCCTGGCATAACCGAGGGCCGCGGCCTCGGATTCGGAGCGCGCCGGATCGGCGGGAAACTTCGGCCGATACCCTTCCTGCGCAGCCAGCAGCACACTCAGGCACAGAGCCGTCACGATCGCACACGCTTTACGTCGGAAATTCATGGAAGCTCCTTTTTCAGGTGAAAACTTCGGCACGGGGGTGGTGTCCTTTAGTACATTGGACTACAGGACTAATCCTAACGTATCTGCCACTTTGAAACGGCACCAAAAATAGGTATGCTATGACAGCAACTCAGGAACGGACTATGAAATCTTCTCCCAAAAAGCCTCTCATCCGCTTGGCGGTGGTGGAAAGCGATCCCTTACGGTTCATCGGCTTCCGGGCACTATTAGATACCGAGTCTGATCTGGAGCTTCACGCCCTGACCGCCGCTGAGATCGCCACCCGCAGCGACATCGATCTGATTCTTCTCGGCAGCCGGGGTTCGCAGAACCTGTTCGACATCATGGCGGGACTCAAGGCCTCGCGACCCGATCTGCGAATCCTGGTGACCGGCATGAACGCCGACGACGAGACGATCCTGAAGGCGCTCGCGGCCGGCGCCAAAGGCTACGTTGACGAGTCCGCGCCACCGGCGGAATTCAACCAGGCCATCCGCATCGTGCATCAAGGATCGGTGTGGGCGCCGCGCCGCGTGCTGGCAATGTTTATCGAGCGCGTGACCTCCTCGCCGGGGAGAATTTTTCCCGCTGGCCGCGTCGTTTTTACCGACCGCGAAAAAGAAGTGCTGGAGTTGCTTGTCGCGGGGCGCTCGAACAAAGAAATTGGGGCCGTTTTAGGTATCGAAGAGCGCACCGTCAAGGCGCATGTGGCCAAGCTCATGCGCAAGGTGGGCGTACAGAATCGGATCGCGCTTTCGGTGCATGCCATTACCCATTCGCTGGTCACGTCCAGCAAGTAGCGGCCCGCATTTCATCAATGCCGCGAGCGGAATTACCCGAGGACGATGCCCTTGTTTCGAAATCCTTGTGGCCGCCCGTAACTTGCTGCGGAGTACGTATCGAGCGATATTTAACGCAATCTACTACAGAACCTGGGAACAGGGTTGGGAACGGGCATTGGCTCATCCCAACCCTGTTATTTTTTCGTCGGCTTATGCGCCAATGGTAACTAAGTAGGCAACAGTCAATTCCTCCCTCGGCGAGTATTTTCGGGCGGGCACGGGTTAAGATGAGTGTTGAGAATGTCTGCTGGAGTCAACCCGTGAAAAGAATTTTTGCCGCCTTGACGATGATGCTTGTTTTCTGCAGTTTCGCACTCGCCGATGAACGCAGCGACGATCTTGACCGCGTGCAAAACGCGGCGACGATACTCGACGAGATTATGGCCGCGCGCGACAGGGGAATTCCGGAAGATATCCTTGGCTCCGCAAAATGCGTTGCCGTTGTGCCCTCGATGCTGAAGGGCGCTTTCTTTGTCGGCGTCAATCGCGGCAAGGGCATTGCGAGCTGCCGGACGGAGCATGGCTGGAGCGCCCCGGCTTTCTTCGTGCTCGAGGGCGGCAGCTTTGGCTTTCAGTGGGGTGGCCAGGCAGTTGACCTAATTATGCTGGTGATGAACGAGAGCGGCATGAAACACCTGTTGGCGAGCAAGTTCAAACTCGGTGCGGACGCTTCCGTGGCAGCCGGTCCGGTTGGACGCCAAGCTGAAGGCATGACCGACTTGACCATGAGAGCGGAAGTGCTGACCTACTCCCGGGCTCGCGGCGTCTTTGCGGGCGTCAGCCTCAACGGTGCTTCCATAAGGCAACACAAGGACGATACCCGTGCCTTCTACGGCCGGATGGTGCCTTTCCGCACCCTGCTGGCCGGCAATTTGAATCCCCCTCCCAAAGAAGCGGCCCCGTGGCTCGCGGCGCTGAGGAAGTACGCCCCGATTGCAGCCGCATCGACGGCGACGCCAGTTCCCGCGAACTAAGCCAGCGGCTTGTTGCCGGCGAGTCTCGACTATGGGGCCGGGACTTTGAGACTGCCCGCAGCAGTTCAATCGGGAATGATGCACTCGTGCTGCTCGGCACAGAATGTGCCAACTACTCAGCCCACGACATATCCAAATGCATTGCCTCACCACGCGTGCGCAGCGCGCCAAAAGCCCGAATTGTCGCTTTGATCCGAGTTAGCTCTGGGTTCATAAAGATGGCAGTCTGATTGCTCCTGTTACGGACGAGTTACAGCGTGCCGCCAAGAAAAGCGCTTCCCGTCTGGCGAAGGAGTGGGTTGTCATGGGCGAGATGGACGACATCATTAAGGAATTCTTAATTGAGTGCACGGAAGGTCTCGATCAGCTCGACCGCGACTTCGTCGAATTAGAAAAAACTCCGGACTCAAAGGATCTTTTGTCAAGTATTTTCCGCTCCGTGCATACCATCAAGGGCACGGGCGGGATGCTCGGATTCGACAAGCTCAGCGCGGTTGCACATGTTGGCGAAAGTATGTTGAGCCGGATGCGGGATCGCAAGTTGGATCTCAGTCCGCGGGTCACGACGGCGTTGCTGTCGCTGGTGGATGCTCTCCGCAAGATGCTTTCCAGCATAGAGATCACCGGAGCTGAAGGGGATGGTGACTATTCGGATGTAGTTGCGACGATCACGTCAATCCTCGACGGTTCTCCGGACGCTTCGGCTGTCTCTCCTGTTCCGGCCGCTCCATGGCAGTGCACGCCCGCCAGTGAGAACCCTGGTTCAGACTGCGATACGAGCGCAACCAAACCATCGCTGGCGACCGCGGCAAGCGCTTCAACTGATAATCTGCCCGACACGGAGGTGTCCGGAATGGCCTCAGACACGACCCCGATACAGAGTGAGAAGCACGACGCACTTGCCAGCAGCACGATTCGAGTGGATGTTGGGTTACTCGACAAAGTGATGAATCTCGTGGGTGAGCTCGTGTTGGCGCGGAATCAAGTTCTGCAGTTCACCACCACAACCAAAGACGCCACGTTTCTGCGAACGGCACAACGCCTGAACCTGATCACTACCGAGCTGCAAGAAGGAGTCATGAAGACCCGGATGCAGCCGATCAGTAATATCTGTAACAAATTTCCTCGCGTCGTGCGTGATCTTGCCCTCAGCTGCGGAAAGCAGGTGCAGTTTGACGTGGAGGGGGCCGACACTGAGTTGGACAAAACGATTATCGAGGCGATCAAGGACCCGCTTACTCATCTCGTTCGCAACGCTGTTGACCACGGCATTGAGTTGCCAGAGCAGAGAGAGAAAGCGGGAAAGGCGAGGGAAGGTCGGCTGGCGCTACGCGCGTTCCATGAAGGCGGGCAGGTCAACATCGAAATCAGTGACGACGGTGCGGGAATCGATATTGATCGGGTCAAACGAAAAGCGGTCGAACGCGGCACCATTACGCCGGATTGTGCCGCCCGCATGTCGGATCGCGAAGGGCTGAACCTCATCTTCCTCCCCGGACTCACGACGGCCGAACGGGTCACCAGCGTCTCCGGACGTGGCGTTGGCATGGACGTAGTCAAAACCAATATCGAAAAGATCGGTGGTATGGTCGATGTGCAAAGCAGCGCCGGCCTCGGCACCACCCTGAAGATCAAGATCCCTCTGACGTTGGCGATCATCCCAGCGCTAATCGTCACCAGCGGTGGCGAGCGCTTCGCCATCCCGCAGGTGAGCTTGCTCGAACTGGTTCGCTTGGAAGGGCAGGACGCCACCGCCGGCATCGAGAATATCGAGGGAGCCCCGGTCTATCGGCTACGCGGCAACCTGCTTCCGTTGGTGGACCTCAACCGTCAGCTTCGCCTTCCTGTCTCGCCAGAAGGTAGCGGGCAGCTCGTCAATATCGTCATATTACAGGCCGACGACCGCCAGTTTGGCCTGGTTGTTGACGAGATTAACGATACGGAAGAAATTGTTGTTAAGCCTCTGGGCAAGCAACTGAAGGGATTGAACTGCTTTGCCGGAGCCACCATCATGGGCGATGGCGAAGTGGCGCTGATCCTGGACGTGCTCGGCATCGCACAGATGGCGAACGTGGTGACGGAACTGCGATCCCACGCGCTTGCCGATCGCATGGGAAAGACCCTCGAATCCGCCAGAAGTCGGGACAACTGGCTGCTGTTCACAGTCGGCGACGACCGCAGGATGGCCACCCGGCTCTCCTCTGTGTCTCGGCTGGAAGAAATCCCCATCAATTCAATTGAAATATCGGGCGACTCGGAAGTGGTTCAGTATCGCCATAGAATTATGCCTCTGATTCGAGTTTCCGCCTTGCTGAATCGGTCCTCCTCGAAACAGAACACCGACAAAGCTCAGGTAATCGTAGTCGCCCAGGGTGAAAACTATGTCGGGCTGGTCGTCGATGAAATTGTTGACATTGTGGAGCAGCGGATTTCGCTCGAGAGATGTGGTCAGCACGGAGATCTGGCAGGCTCTGCCGTTATTCAACAGCGGGTTACTGACATACTTGACCTCGAGATGATCATCGCAGGGGCGGGAATGAGTCAAGCAGTGTCAGCACCGCGAGGAGTCTAAGGTGAGCACTGAACAACAGTTTTGCACGTTTTTTGTGGACGGCTTCTTTTTTGGGGTCGAGGTCCACAAAGTCCAGGAAGTCATTCGGTATCAGGGCATGACATCAGTGCCGCTGGCGCCATCAGTGATCGGCGGCTTGATCAATCTTCGCGGTCAGATTGTGACTGCGATTGACCTGCGCAAGCGGCTTGGGATGAGTGAGCGGCAGGTCGGCGCTCAGCCCATGAACGTCGTGGTCCGCACGGCAGAGGGCGCAGTGAGCTTGCTGGTAGATGAGATCGGAGATGTAGTCGAGGTCGCAGACTCGACCTTCGAAGAGGTGCCCGACACGCTCAAAGGGGTTGCCCGCGACCTAATTCGCGGAGTGTACAAGCTGAAGGAACGGTTGCTGCTGCTGCTGGATACAGAGCGGGCGCTGGAAGTAGGGATAACGGCACAGAGCGCTTAGAGGTTGGGCCATCGGAAATCGGGGAACACAAATCCAATCGAGGAGCACACGCGTGCTAAGCAAAAGAAATCTCGGAACGAAGCTGGTGGCTGGTTTTATCTCGGTGGCCGCGATCGCATTAGTAATCGGCGGAATCGGCATTTACAACATGCAACACCAGGCAACGGCGCAACAGGAAACGTACCAACACGACACGGTCGCCGTGGGGCTGCTGGGAGACGTGGTCAAGATATTCGAACAGAACAGGATTGATCTGCTGGATACCTTGTCGGCTGATCCGGCGCACCGGGCGCAGGATATTGCGAATATCGCCGAGCGTGTCCGAAAGGTTTCGGAGATATTCAAGCAGTATGAGCAGACTATACGGAGCGAGGAAGGCCGCCGCCTCTTTACCGATGTGGAGAAAGCCACCGAGCAGTACGGGCCGTCTAGGGACCACGTTTTCGGGCTGTTGCGTGCTGGCAAGACGGCGGAGGCGATCCGCTTCCGCCGCGAAGACGGCGCCCAGAAAGCTGTTGCCCTTGAAGAGGCCCTGCAGAAGCTAGTTCAGTATAAAGTTCACAATGCGAAGGCAGCGGCCGCGCAACACGCCGCTTCCACCAATACCGCCATCTGGTTTCAAGCCGTCGCTATGCTGGCTGGGATGGCCCTCGCCGTGTTTCTGGGGATTCGCCTGAGCCGGTCGATCACCCGTCCGATGAAACTCCTGACCGAGACGGCTGGCAGGATCGCCGTTGGCGACGTGACGCAAACGATCGACTACAAATCGAACGACGAAATCGGAGAATTGGCCGAGTCGTTCCGCGCGATGTCGGACATGCTTAGCGAGCGCTCTCGCATTGCTGAATTAATCTCGAAGGGCGATCTCACGGCAGTTGTGAAGATCAAGTCCGATAAAGATATGCTTGCCAAAGGGCTGGCAGGCATCACGGACAATCTCAAAGCCCTTATCGCCGACACCGACCTTCTCGTCAAGGCAGCCCTCAAGGGCGAGTTATCCACTCGCGCCGACGCCGGTAAGCATAGCGGGGACTTCCGCAAGATCGTCGAAGGGATCAACCACACGCTGGACGCGGTTGTCGGTCCGCTGAACGTGGCCGCGAAGTACGTTGACGATATCAGCAAGGGCAACATTCCGGCCAAGATCACCGACGCTTATAACGGCGACTTCAACACCATCAAGAACAACCTGAACGCCTGCATCGATGGGCTTGGAGGCCTTGTCGAAGCGAACGCGATCATGCAGCGGCTAGCGGTCAACGACCTTACAAAGGGGGTTGAGGGATCGTATGCGGGGATCTTCGCGGAGGTGGCGGCTGCAACAAATAAAACCCGCGATCGCATTCAGCATGTAGTTGAGATAGCACGCAACATAGCCGCTGGAGACTATCGAGCTGAGCTCGCTGAGTTGAAGAGAGTAAGGAAGCGTTCCGACAACGACACGCTCATTCCAGCTCTTATCGCAATGATGGAAGCCCTCGATGCGATGGCGAACGACACCGAGACGCTCAGCCGGGCAGGATTAGAAGGCAAGCTCTCGATCCGCGCCGATGCCGCGAAGCATCAGGGCGAGTATCGGAAAATCGTCGAGGGATTCAACCAGACGCTGGATGCGGTGGTCGGCCCGTTGCAGGATGTGGCGGCAACCCTGGACAAACTCGCCGGCGGCGATCTGACCGTCCAGCTGACCGGCGAGTATGCGGGCGATTTCAAGAAGCTGTCCGATGCGGTGAACACCTTGGCCTTGCAGGTTCGCACCGCGATGGAGCAGATTGGCAGCAACACCAAAGCTCTGGTTTCGGCGGCCGAAGAACTCAATCAAGTCAGCCAGCAAATGGGGGCCAGCGCGGAGGAGACCGCCGCCCAATCCAACGTGGTATCCGCCGCCTCCGGCCAGGTCACCAACAATGTCTCGACGGTGGCCACGGCGGCCGACGAAATGGGTGCCAGCATCAAGGAGATTGCCAAGAACACGGCGGACGCGACCCAGGTCGCGACCTCGGCGGTAAGGACGGCCGAAGCGACCAACGTGACCATCGGCAAGTTAGGTCAGAGCAGCGCCGAAATCGGCCAGGTGATCAAAGTGATTACCTCGATTGCCCAGCAGACCAATCTGCTGGCGCTGAACGCCACCATTGAAGCGGCGCGCGCCGGCGAAGCGGGTAAGGGATTTGCGGTGGTAGCCAACGAGGTGAAAGAGCTGGCGAAGGAAACGGCCAAGGCGACCGAGGATATCAGCCGCAAGATTGAAGCCATTCAAAACGACACCAAGGGTGCGGTGACGGCGATTGGGGAGATCGGCACGGTCATCAAGCAGATCAATGACATCCAGACGACGATTGCCAGCGCGGTCGAGGAGCAGAGTGCGACCACCAATGAAATCAGTCGTAATCTCGCCGAGGCGGCCAAGGGCGCCACGGATATCAGCCATAACATCGCGGGGGTCGCCGAGGCCGCCCGGAGCACGACGGCGGGGGCCGGCGAGACGCAGAAATCAGCCCAGGCATTAGAGCGAATGGCTGCCGAATTACAAAGTCTGGTCGGGCAGTTTAAGTATGAAGACTCGTTGACGAGCGCGAAAGTCTGGGCGGGCAAAGCCAGCAGGAAGACTCAGTTGGTGCAGTAGCGGCGGTTGTGAGTGCGAGCCATTCCAGCCTGCGAGCACGACCGCCCAGGCGGCGGTGGCGCTCGCAGGGCATTGCTCAGTGTTGGCGTGACTCACCTCCTGGTCGAGATGTCATCCCGGCCAGAGCGAAGCGGAAACATGGGCTCTTGTTTTTCCGAGGTAAGAATATACAGATCGCAACGTAAACAGCGCACATTCGGAAAGAGGTGTCGGCGTTTCCGGGATACAGCAGCTCTGAAATCTTCGCCAGACAACTTTGCGGCGATGGGGAAGGATTCCAATGAAAGCTCTCGTGGTTGATGATTCCGCGGGAATGCGGGCGTTCCTGAAAATGGTGTTGAAAAGCGCGGGGATGGAGATTGCCGAAGCCAAAAATGGGGTCGAAGCCGTTGCTTTTCTCCGCTCCGGTCTAAGGGCGGACCTCGCGCTGCTTGATTGGAACATGCCCCAAATGGATGGGTACGAATTGCTGTTGTGGATCCGATCTCAGGCGGCGTTCGACTCCATGCGTATTGTCATGGTCACTACGGAAACCGAGGTTGGCCAGATCACAAAAGCTTTGGAGCATGGCGCCGATGAATATGTCATGAAGCCGTTTACCCGCGAAGTAATTCTCGACAAGCTGCAGATCATCGGCCTGGAAACTGCTTTATGACTGCTCGGATACTTATCGTAGATGATTCAGTTGTCATCCGACAGCTGCTGAGAGAAGTTCTGACCGGGGATCCGCAGTTAGAGGTCGCCGGGGTCGCCGCGAACGGCCAGATCGCGCTCTCCATGCTGAACCAGCTATCGCCGGATTTGGTGACACTCGATGTTGAAATGCCCGTACTGGACGGGTTGGAAACATTGAAACAGCTCAGGCAAAGCCACCCTCGGCTGCCGGTAATCATGTTCAGCACGCTGACTGCGCAGGGAGCAGCGGCCACCATCGACAGCTTGGCATATGGCGCTAGCGATTACGTTACCAAGCCCTCCAATGTCGGTAGTGTTAGGGTTGCCAAGGACCGTATCCGTGAGCAATTAATCCCAAAGATCAAGGCCCTCTGCAAACTCACCTCGGAAGCGCAGTTGGTCCCGCATCTCCGACTACGACCGTCAATCTCTGTGGCGGCCCAGCCCAGGCGGCCGCAGCGCGCAAGCACAATTGACGTCGTGGCCATTGGATGCTCGACCGGCGGCCCTAACGCGTTGGCGGAGGTGTTGCCGAATTTACCCGCGGACTTCGCCGTTCCCGTCGTAGTCGTCCAGCACATGCCCGCCGCCTTCACCCATTTCCTCGCGCAGCGACTGGATGCGACTTGCGCCCTGCGCGTACGAGAAGGCGTTGCGGGAGAGCCGCTTCAGCCGGGCGCAGTTTGGCTCGCTCCAGGTGATTTTCATATGAAGGTGGCGAAGAGCGCGTCAGGGCTACAGTTGGTGACCGATCAATCGCCGCCAGAGAACTCGTGTTGACCTTCCGTTGACGTATTGTTTCGGTCCATGGTCGCCGCTTACGGCGGCAACGTGCTCGCTGTTGTACTAACGGGCATGGGGCAGGATGGGTTGCGCGGATGCAAAGAACTATACGAAGTTGGCGCGCATATTGTGGTACAGGACGAAACCACCTCCGTGGTTTGGGGTATGCCGGGATTTATCGCTCGTGAACAGATTGCAGATCGGGTTTTGCCCCTGCGGGAGATTGGCCCGGAAATCGCCCGCAGAGTGGAAACTTTTCAGTCGCCATATAGGGCGCGGGGGCAACGGGCGTGAGTCTTGCTACATCGATTGAATCCCCTGACTACAACTACCTACAGAGGTTCATGCGAGAATCCTCGGCCATTATTCTCGATCCGGGAAAGGAGTATCTGGTCGAGTCGAGGCTTATGCCGCTCGCATACAGCGAAGGCCTGCGTACTGTCGGCGAGCTCCTGGCACGTCTTCGCCAGGGAAAGTCAGAGGTGTTGCATAACAGGATTTTGGACGCGATGACCAACAACGAAACTTGGTTCTTTCGCGACTTTTACCCGTTCGAAGCGCTCCGGCAGGAGGTCGTTCCCGCTTTAATGACGTCCCGTGCCGCGACCCGCAGTCTACGGTTCTGGAGCGCCGCGTCTTCGAGCGGACAGGAGCCGTACAGCATCGCGATGCTGCTGAAAGAGAAGTTCGCACTCCCCAACTGGAGCTTCTCAATCCTCGCCACCGACATCTGCAGCACCATACGGGCACGCGCTGCCAACGGCAAGTATTCGCAAATGGAAATCAACCGTGGACTTCCCGCCGCTATGCTGACCAAGTACTTCGTCAGATCGGGCCTGGATTGGACGATCGTCCCATCAGTCCGAGAGATGGTGGAGTTTCGTGCATGTAACCTCGCGCAACCGTGGCCCGACATTCCAAAGATGGACGTTGTGTTCCTGCGAAATGTCATGATCTATTTCGAAGTGCCAATCAGGAAGCAGATTCTTTCGCGACTCCGTTCAGTGTTGCAACCAGACGGCGTCCTCTTTCTCGGTTGCGCGGAAACCACTCTCAACATCGATGACGGGTTCGAGCGGATCCCTTTTCAGAAAACGGTTTATTACAGGTTATCCAAATGAGCACACCAGCGCTTACTACAGATGATGTGGTCCGTGTCACGCATGAAATCTGGGGTTCGATGCTGAGCCTTGATCTCACCACAACAGGCTCGGCTTGGGGTGAAGATGAAGTCGGCGTCGTCGGTTGCGTGCAAATCGTGGGTGCGTGGCAGGGAGCTGTCCGCCTGGACATGTCACCGGCCCTGGCAATCAAAGCAGCGGCTGCATTGGCAGGCATTCAACCGGCTGAAGTAACACCGGATGCGATCAAGGACGCGGCGGGAGAATTGGCGAACATCACCGCCGGAAGCATCAAAATACTGCTTCCCGGCCCTTCGCATCTATCGCTTCCCGTGTCGGCGGACGGAACGGACTACAGAGTTCGAATCAAAGGCGGCCGCAGGTTGCTGCAGGCCGCCTTTGATCACCTTGGGGAAGAATTACTTGTCACGATCTTAGAGAGGGCTGAGGCTCCTGCGAATGTTGGGTTTGCCGCAGGCAATACTGCCCGGGTCCAGTAAGAGACCGGGCGGGGCGCCGGCTGCCAATAGCCTGATGGGGACAGCTTTAGTGGCTTCTAATTGTGAGCACGCAAAAGAGTCGGTCTGCAGACATCGTACCGACAAAGCTCAGGTCAAGGTAGCTGAGGGGGAGAACTAAATGGGGCTCGCGGCCGACAAATCGTCGATATCGTGAGCTTGGACGATGGAGGGAAACTGACGTGCGAACCAGGATGAAACTTGGATGCAAGCTCGTAGGCGCTTTTCTGGCGGTAGCCCTGATTGCGTTGGTCATTGGTGCTGTTGGGATATATAACGTCAAGCGTTTTTCCGCTGCCGGGCAGGAGATGTACACGTACAAGACAATCCCCATTGCGTTATTAGGAGAGGCAACGAAAATTGCCGAACAGAACTGGGCCGACCTGTTGGGGGCTGTCTATGACGATGCGGAACAGCGTGAGGAGAGCCTCGCGCGAATTGCGGCGCGCAGCCGGAGAAACGACGAAGTATTCAAGGAATATGAGAAAACCATCAGGCAGGCCGAGACTCGTCGCCTGTTCAATCAAGTGATGGATGCCCGCTCTGGTTATTCAGCGTCGCGACGCCACCTCTTGGAATTGCTGCGTGCCGGCAAGACCGCGGATGCGATCGGTTTCCGCCGCGAAGACACGGCCCCGCGTGTGGCAACCTACGTAAGCGCGCTGGAGAGACTGACTGAGTTCAAGGTTGACGATGTGGGTAAGGTGGCGGACCGTAATGCTGCCTTCGCGAGTGCTGTTAGTTGGGCAATGATCGCAACCGTCCTGGTTGGTTTTGCTCTAGCTATCTTTTTGGGGATTCGCCTGAGCTTGTCGATCACCCGTCCGATGAAGCTGCTGACCGAGACGGCCGAAGCGCTTACCGTCGGCGACTCGAGAAAGTCGCTTGAATACAAATCGGACGACGAGATCGGCGCGCTGGCTGAGGCGTTCCGCAAGATGATGGTCCGCTTCCGCGAGCGCGGCGCGGTCATTGAAGGAATCGCCAAAGGCGACTTGGCGACGCACCTGGAGATCAGCAGCGAGCACGATCGGCTGTCGAAAGGGCTGGCGCGGGTGAGGGAGACGTTGCAGTTGCTGATTGACGAGATGGGGCGCATGTTGGCTGCTCACACTGCCGGCGACATTGATGTGGTCATTCCGGAGGAGAAGTTTGAAGGCTCTTACCGGATGATGGCCAAGGGCGTCAACGAGATGGTAATGGGTCATATGGCTGTGAACAAGAAGGCGATGGCGTGCGTGGCGGAGTTCGGCAAAGGCAACTTCGAAGCGCCGTTAGAACGCTTTCCGGGGAAGAAGGCTTTCATCAACGACACGATTGAACAGGTACGGACACACCTCAAGGCGCTCATCGTCGATACGGATCTCCTCGTCGCGGCAGCGCTCAAGGGCGAGTTGTCAACTCGCGCCGACGCCGGCAAGCATTTCGGCGACTTTCGCAAAATCGTTGAAGGGGTTAACAAAACACTGGACGCCGTGGTTGGTCCGCTAACGGTCTCCGCCGATTATGTCAACAAGATCAGCAAGGGGGACATTCCGCCCAAGATCACCGACAACTACAACGGTGACTTCAATGTCATCAAGAACAACCTGAATACCTGCATTGATGCGGTAAATGCCCTGGTAAGGGATGCCAATATGCTCGCCCAGGCGGGGGTAGAAGGCAAACTGGCCGCCCGCGCCGATGCCGCGAAGCATGGCGGCGACTTCCGCAAGATCGTCGAGGGATTCAACCAGACGCTGGATGCGGTGGTCGGCCCGTTGCAGGATGTGGCGGCAACCCTGGACAAACTCGCCGGCGGCGATCTGACCGTCCAGCTGACCGGCGAGTATGCGGGCGATTTCAAGAAGCTGTCCGATGCGGTGAACACCTTGGCCTTGCAGGTTCGCACCGCAATGGAGCAGATTGGCAGCAACACCAAAGCTCTGGTTTCGGCAGCGGAAGAACTCAATCAAGTCAGCCAGCAAATGGGGGCCAGCGCGGAGGAGACCGCCGCCCAATCCAACGTGGTATCCGCCGCCTCCGGCCAGGTCACCAACAATGTCTCGACGGTGGCCACGGCGGCCGACGAAATGGGTGCCAGCATCAAGGAGATTGCCAAGAACACGGCGGACGCAACCCAGGTCGCGACCTCGGCGGTAAGGACGGCCGAAGCGACCAACGTGACCATCGGCAAGTTAGGTCAGAGCAGCGCCGAAATCGGCCAGGTGATCAAAGTGATTACCTCGATTGCCCAGCAGACCAATCTGCTGGCGCTGAACGCCACCATTGAAGCGGCGCGCGCCGGCGAAGCGGGTAAGGGATTTGCGGTGGTAGCCAACGAGGTCAAAGAGCTGGCGAAGGAAACGGCCAAGGCGACCGAGGATATCAGCCGCAAGATTGAAGCCATTCAAAACGACACCAAGGGTGCGGTGACGGCCATTGGGGAGATCGGCGCCGTCATCCGGCAGATCAATGATATCCAGACGACGATTGCCAGCGCGGTCGAGCAACAGAGTGCGACCACCAATGAAATCAGTCGCAATCTTGCCGAGGCGGCCAAGGGCGCCACGGATATCAGTCATAACATCGCAGGGGTCGCCGACGCCGCCCGGAGTACGACGGCCGGGGCCGGAGAGACGCAGAAATCAGCCCAGGCATTAGAGCGAATGGCTGCCGAATTACAAAGTCTGGTCGGGCAGTTTAAGTATGAAGACTCGTCGACGAGCGCGAAAGTCTGGGCGGGCAAAGCCAGCAGGAAGACTCAGTTGGTGCAGTAGCGGCGGTTGTGAGTGCGAGCAATTCCAGCCTGCGAGCACGACCGCCCAGGCGGCGGTGGCGCTCGCAGGGCATTGCTCAGTCGCCCAGAGCATCTCCGCCGGTTTTACCAGAAGTTCAATATCTGCCCCAATGATCCGCCTTCTCGGCTTCAGCACGTTTGCTCTCCGGCCACCTGGAGAACTCTTGTGACTTTAGGAAATCAATTGAAGCGACTTCAGCTCCGCCAAAAGCTTGGCGGTGTTAATGGGCTTCATCAGGTACGCATCACAGAGTCCCTTGAATGCTGTCGTGACATTTCCGATATCATCCAGCGCCGTGGTCATGAGAATTTTGGCTGCTTCACACGAGAGAACACCTGCTTCGTCCTCCAGATTGCGGATTTGTCTGAGCGCTTCCTGGCCGTTCATTTCAGGCATCATGATATCCATGCAGATAAGGTCATAGCGCCGCCCCTCCCGGCGGGCAGTCCGAAAGGCTTCGACTGCCTCCTTGCCGTTGACGGCGACGTGGCACTCGCCGTACCGTGAGAGCGACGCTTGCAGTAACAGGCGACTGGTAAAGTCATCTTCAACGATAAGAGTTTTCATCTTGTATCCTCCGGTGGCGGTTTGAATTCGCTGCTCAAGATGCCTCTGAGCTGCTCGAATTGTTCTTGCATGCGAGGGAGCAGTTCGGCACTGCCCGCTAGATCATTTGCCGTCGCTGCCTTCTGCAGGGCGTTCGCAGAATCTCTCAAGACATTTGCGGATAACGTGGCTGCAGCTCCCTTAATGGAGTGAGCCTGGAGCCGCAGGCCTGACAGATCGCCCTCGTTGAGCGACCTCCGTAGATCGTGCAATCGCTGCGGGACTTCCTGCAGAAACCCGGCGATGAGTTTGCTGGCAAGATCTCTGTCGCCCATTACCCGGTTCAACAATGCGTGCTCATCGAAAATGGCCCGTGCCGTCAGCGTCTGCCGGTCGATGGGGTATGGCTGCCAGTCTTTCTTTGCCGATGCTGTCGCCCATTTTTGCAGTACCGCGACCAACTGCTTTGGTTCAATGGGCTTGGCCAGGTAGTCGTTCATTCCTGCCTTGAGGCATCTGTCACGGTCCTCGGGCATCGCATCGGCAGTAAGGGCAATGATAGGAATCTGCGGATTCAAAACGCCGCTCGCCGGCTCGCGAATACGACGGGTGGCTTCCCAACCATCCATCTCGGGCATTTCGCAATCCATAAGCACGAGGTCATACTCGGCATGCTGCAGCAGCTTGACCGCCTCCACGCCGTTGGCCGCCAGATCGGTGTGGCAGCCGTGTTTCCTCAGAATCGAAAGGGCGACATACTGGTTGGTTAGATTATCTTCGGCAACCAGAACCCGAATCTCCTTCTTTATCGGCAGCCGCGCGTGCCCCGAAAGAGGGGTTTGGGCGAGTATGCATGGCGCACCTTTTTCAAACGTCGCAGTAAACCAAAAGGTGGAGCCTTTGTCTACCTGGCTCTTGACGCCGATCTCGCCGCCCATGAGCTTCACGAGCTCTTTGGCAATTGACAGGCCCAGGCCGGTGCCTCCAAACTTGCGCGTAGTCGATCCGTCTGCTTGGACAAACGGCGCGAACAGAGCTTCGGTTTGATCTGGTCGGATGCCTACGCCGGTGTCGGTTATGGAGAAACGCAGACTCACCTTGTCGTAGTCGGCAGCCTCGACGGCCACTCGAACCGCAACCTCTCCCTGCGAAGTAAATTTGACCGCGTTTCCAATCAGATTGGTGAGGACCTGCCGAAGGCGAATCGAATCTCCCCGCAGCTCAGCAGGGGTTCCTGGTGGCACCTCGCTGGTAAATCTCAATCCTTTACTCTCGGCCTTCGGGGCCAGCAGATCGGTCACCTGTTGCAGGGTACTGTGCAGATCGAAATCCAGATTCTCCAGGATCATCTTGCGCGCCTCGATCTTGGAGAAATCCAGGATATCGTTAATGACGGTCATGAGGAGTTCGCCGCTGGTGCGGATGATCTCCGCATAACGGCGTTGTTCCGGGGTAAGTTCGCTATCCAGCAACAGTCCTGTCATGCCGATCACGCCATTCATAGGCGTGCGAATCTCATGGCTCATATTGGCCAGGAACTGGCTCTTCGCCTGGTTGGCGACCTCGGCAGCCTCCTTAGCCTTGATCAGCTCAGCCTCAACCCGCTTGCGCTCGCTGATGTCCTCGAGAATCGAGATTTTGTGCTTATCATCCAGCCGTGCGCCAATCGCGCGTACCCAGATTGTTCTCCCATCCTTCAGAACGTAGCGCTTTTCGTAATCGGTGTTCTTCAATTTCCCTTGCATTAGCCGGTCCGCCATATCTTCACTAAACGCAATGTCATCGGGGTGGGTCAGAGTTTTCAAGCCCAGGTGTTTCATATCTTCCCCGGAACAGCCAATCATGCGCTGAAACGCGGCATTCGTCTCGACGAAGCTATAATCGAGGGTTCTGACAACGATTCCCACGGGCGCGTTGTCCAGGATAGCCTGCAACCAGTTGGCTGTGACCTGAAGCCGAACTTCCGCCTGTTTCCGCTGCGTGATATCTCGCAAGACCACTTGAACAACCGCGCCGTCGCTCTCTAGGAAGGACGATCCGGTGATCTCTACGTCAATCAGCGAGCCATCGCTACGACGGACCTGATCTTCTCGCATCGGATATTGCATCTCTCGCGCATACATCTGTTGGATAAGGTCGTCTACCCTGTGGAGCGCCTCCGGATTGACGAGGTCCGCAAGTCTTTGTCCGATCAAATCGTTTGCCGAGGAGGCGCCAAAAAGCTCAACCGCTGCTATGTTTGCAACAATGATCGCCCGATCCCGTCCCACGATGATGGCGTCGGGTGAGAGGTCCACCAGTTTTCGGTAGCGTGTCTCACTTTCCTCTAGCTTTGCGAGCGCGGCGTTTAGAGCGCAGGCGCGTTCTGCCACAGTCTGCTCGATTGCCCAATGCCGATTTAGGCTAAGCAGCAGAAACGCCGCCCCGAGGCCTGTCAGCAGCAACCCGGCGACCAGCGCAGACCAACTGCTCCAGTGTGTAACCGCAAAAGCACCGGGAAGAGGATAGGCCATGACTTGCCAGCTTCGCCCCGCAACAGAGATTGTCCGAGCCGCACGAAAAACCCCTGGAAGTTTGCCCCCAGGATCGAAGTCGGCCTTTTTCGGATAGAGCAATTGTTCCGCTGAGGGAGCGTCACGATCGAGGATGACAAGGCCGAGGCTACGTGCCGCACTTTCCACCTGACCAACCTTCTCGGCAATGTCTCCGACCCGAATGACACCGAGGGCGAAACCGGTCAGCGTCTCACGGCGCTCCGTTGCACTCGACTGGCGTGCGCCACCCCGGTACACCGGACGAAAGATCAGGACGCCGTATTGATCGCCTGTTTCCTGCACCAGCACAATCCGGCTGGTTGCTTCCAATTTGCCGGTGTCGGTTGAACGTTTGATTGCCTCCCGACGCGCCGCGTTGGAAAGAAGGTCGAAGCCAAGAGCGCTTTCGTTGCCTTTCAACGGCTCCACGAAGAATACCGGATAGTACTCTTGGCGCTCGCCGGCTCTTACCATCTGTCCATTTGAAAGGCGCTCGGTGAACTGAAATAACCCCAGTCCGTTGCGACGTGCGGCATCCTCGTAGCTCTGCCGCAGACGCTTCGGTACTTTCGGAATCCACTCAAGTGCTTGAATCGCCTTGTTCTCCCCCAGTAAAGGCGTCACGAACCGCGTAAAATCTTCCCGATTGGCAGATCGCGAGACCGCGAAGAAGGCGCCGAGAGAGACAATGTCACTCAGATTGAGAGCGATGTTTTCCTCAAACCCGTCAAAGCGCTCCTGGGCAAGGCGCTCGAAGGCGGCCTGTTCATATTGCTTCTCCAGATTTCGGAAGGTGAAGAACAGAATCAGACTGATTAGCAGGCCAATAGAGATCGCCCCTGCCACAATTAGCAAGCGGTACTTTGAGGTCTTGACAAGGCTCATTTCACGATCTCCGACCTTAATGAGCGACAAGCAGAATACAGTGTCACTTATCGGCAATTGTTAACTGAAACTTTATCGAACCATTGCCTCCATCCAGCTGACCCCCCTCCCGGGTTCGTCGCTGTTCACCCTCAGCCCTTGCGGACCACAGCCTCACGCGCGCGTTAAGCCCAACCAGATGAGAGACCGTCTTGCCAAGATCAATGCCAACCGTATGTAGCTTCGGCGCTTATTCGGTGCCGACGCTCCCGCCGCATTGCCCTTATAGAAAGCGCTGCTGGGAATTGCATCTGAATCACGCCCCCCGGCAATTTGCTTGGTTGGTTCCATGAGTTCTCGCGTTTCTAATACACCGATTCGATCGAGTTGATCTTGGTGGCAATCCGAAAAGACAAGTCTTCGGATTCGGTTGGGAAGACACCGCGCACCCGCTCGGGGAGCCCACCCGTTAGTTCCTTGTAACTGAGACACTTGAGAGAGGGAGCCGCAGGAAAGCCAATCGCGTCTGCCATCCTGCAACAGAGACGAATGACGGCCAGCAGGTCAAACTCACCGCCGACCTGAACGGTATGATGGCTCGACACTATATCGATAAGCTCTTGCGGCAGCTTCCAATCGGCGGCTAAACAGCGACCGACCTCGCAATGATCGACTTCGAACAGTTCCTGTTCACGCTGCAGGACCTCCCATGGTTCTTCTTGAACACTCTGCAGAAAGCGTGCGTACAGCTCGGGCTGAATGACTGCCAATGCCGCCCTGCCGACGTCATGCATGATCCCCGCCGTGTAGGCGGTACCTTTGTCCATTAGACTTGCCCCTGCGTATTCTTCCGCAAGCAAAGCACACGCTAAGCTATGACGCCAAATTCCGCGCAGCGATGGATTCTGCAATGCCCCACCGAGATACGCTCGAACGCCAACCGTTACGGCAAGACCCTTGATGCGCTCAAGGCCGAGCAAGGCGATGCCTTGCAGGATGCTGATCACCGGCGTGCGAATGGGATAGAGAGGTGAGTTAGCGACAGTCAGGATCTCGCTCGAGAACGCCTGGTCGCTCGCAATTAGATTGCTTAACTGATAAAGAGAAGAATCGTTCTTGGAGACAAGCTGTAGCACGCGTGTGGCCACCTTTGGAAACGGAGGCAGCCGTACCAGTGCCCAAGGAACCCTGCCGAGATATCCGTGCTGTGATGACGCCACAAGCAACTCCCTTTTCGGCTGCCCCCGGTATGTGCGACACAGCCGCCTAAAGCCGCTTATCCCTCTATCGGCATGTTTACGCTTCAGTTTACTTTTTCGGCGTTTGTTCGAGCCTCCACCCCGTTGACCGCGCCACCCAGCAGCCCGCACTTACCGCAACGAGACTTATCCGCAAACTGTTGGTTCGAGGCGGCATCACAAGAGGCCAGCCCCGGAAGTTGTGACCCTAACTAAAAGGGCAGGAATATCAAACGCGCCGCTCGTTCCGGCGAGAGTGATTGAAATCACACCAGAACACGGCAGTGGCGATTCATCGTGCCCGAGTAGGTGTATGTTACAACTAGCAGTGTGGGGAGTGAGGAGCCCTGCGAACATTTTGATTCGCTTAGGACAAACCTATGCGAGTTGATCAGGCAGCTTGTTCGTTGGTCCGCCGAAGCTTTCCCGCCGGCAACAAGCAGCAGTCTTCCGTTCTGTTCCCCGTGGTACCACGTTCGAAATCAACGCATCAGGAGGTCCGCATGTCGTACAGGCAGATTAGCAAAGACTTCAACCCACAACGGCGTAGTCTTCTTCGTGCAGGCACGGCCGCCGCCGGGCTGAGCGCGCTTACACCATTATTCTCTGTCCCCTTATTCGGGGCGGAGTCCTGCCAACCCCCTATACCGAAGAATCATGTGCCGTCCAACGGCGGCAGTTGTCCATTTCCCATTCCCTGGCTGGACAAGAATGGCGATCACAACCAGATGCCGAAGCCGGACGTCGAACTCTCCCACATCTTCCATTTTCAAGGGAAGCTCGGGCGTTGTGCTGGATTCACTGGCATGGGGACCGACAACAAGGGCAATCACCTGGCTTTCGGTGCCCCTACCACCGACTTCAGCTACATGTCGGGAGAATACTGGGCGGCGCGCCGAGCGCAGCAGGGCGTGTTCTCTCATATATGACTTACTCTATTTAAGGGACCGGCGGTCCCTGCAAACCAAATCCACGACTGCCATCCTCCCATCGCGCCTGAAGGCACCTACTGGGTGGTGCCTGTGTCCGAAGGCGGTCTCGTGCTCAGCTCTGACGGGCGAATGGCGACGCTGACCATGAAGAACGTTCCCGTCATCGACCAACCCCGCTGGCCGGCAATGGACGCGGAAACCTCACCGGCGTTTATGGATTTCAAACTGGTCTTCAACGCTACCAGCGAACGCGTTGTGTACGAAGATCCGCTGTTCCAGTACCGTTTTGCTGGGGTCAAAGCGATGGCGCAACTAGAGGCGGCGATCCGCGTTCCTTCCAAGAAGTTTTCCTGGAAATCGGACCCTCTGGAAGCTTCACATTGCGATTTCGCCGTCATGGGCAAGGAGATGAACGGCCGCTATTACAAGAAGAGTTAATGCCATCCGCGGAAACCATTGGAGAGATATGAGTGGGCGCGAATCGGCGACAGTTTTGCCTGCCGATGTTCGCGCCCACCTTTTCGCAACTGGTTGCTTCGTCCTGGCAGCCGGGGCTATGTTTCACCTGTACGACCCGGATGAGTCGGTTTACGCCTTTGGCTCCAACGATTGAATCTCGTCGATGGTCTTGGCCAACCACATGGCGGCATTCGCGACGACGTCGAATTGCCGTGCTACAAGTGTTGGGCTGGGGCTCAGGGTCGTTCTTCCGATGTTCAGCGTTCAGAGGGCGGTTCAAATCCCGCAGCCTTAAATGCCGCTCTCCCGGACGGCGAAGCCAGAAATTTGACGAACGCGCGTGCTGCCTCAGGAGCCTTGGCGGTCTTGAGCACAACGGCGGCATACCGGATTTCGCTCTGAAGACTTTTGGGTAAGGGACCAACTAACTCAGCACCTGGAACAGCAGTGATCTCGCTCGATTGGACAACCACGATCTCGGATTGCCCGTTTGCTACTCGTTGTACCGCTTCTTCACCTACGCCTGCAAGCGCAGTCTTGCTTCGCACCTGCTCTACGATGCCGAGGCGTGGAAGCACCACGGTGGCGAAATATGTACCGGATGTGCCGCCACGGGCGGGGTCGGCATAGGTAATCGACTTTGCCGCCAGGAGCGTGTCCCGGAGGTCGTCGGGTGTACCGATCTTGGGCCGAGGCATGCCCGCCTTGATTCCGACTCCCACCCCAACGCTACCCACCTCCAGCCGCGAGTTTGGTGCGACCAGCCCTCCCCGTTCGAGCTCAGTAACGCCGGCAGACGGAAGCACGGTGACGTCAGCGGGCGCATCAGCAGCCACCTGTTTCTGTATTCCTCCTCCTGTACCGAAGGTAAACTTGATGGTGTGATGTGTTTCGCGCTCAAAGGCTGCCGCGGCGTTCTGTAACGCGGACCTCACGCCTCCAGGTGCGTACACGCTCAATTCTGAGCCGATTGCCCCTATCGAACACAGGCAAAGAATGACTGCAAGAATGATGATCCTCATTTTCACTCCTCCCGGTTAGGTTCATTCTGAACTAGCGAGACCCGGCCTGAGAACAGTCTGATCGCCCTGACTTCCTGTCAGTACCACAAAAGTTGCCCAGGCCTGCGCACGATCTTTGCCATCAAGGGTGCACAGACTCGCTTCCGCCGTAATCTTGCGTTTTTGCCGAGCAACGACCCAGCCTCGGATACGCAAGGGTTCGCCAACGGTTACGTGGCGCCGGAATCGCACTCTCAGTTCGCAGGTAAGCGCCTGGCATTTGGTTGCGAACACAGCTTTGGACATCGCCTCATCAAGCACGGTGCTGACAATGCCGCCATGCACGATTCCACGGAACCCCTCGCACATATTTGTCGGGGTCCACGTTGCGTTGACCGTACCGTCAACCCCACATTCATAGCGGACCTGCAACCCTCCCGGATTGTCCGAACCGCATACAAAACAGGTAGCCTGTGGCTGAGCCTGGAGCGTGTCGCTCTGTAGTAAGCTCAAGTGGTTTCCCCCCAACTCTATCTGCCAACAACGTCTCGCGCACCGCCGAGCGTCCGATGATTGCACGTGCACTGCGCGAAACCGTTACGGCGTTAACAACAATACTTGGCTTGCTCGACGTGCCCAGTAAGTGTAATATACATCTACATGCTTATTACAACCACAAATGAAAATCGTGAAGGAGATGCCGTGAGGATCGCAATACCGTTGTCGGAAGGGCGACTGTGCCAACACTTTGGACATTGTGAAGAGTTTCTGTTCGTCGACGCAGATCCTTGCACAAAAAACATATCTGGGCGCCGGGTGGAGAAAGCCCCGGACCACCAGCCTGGCCTTCTGCCGCTATGGCTGCAGGGGCGCGGAGTCAATGTAGTGATTGCGGGCGGAATCGGTTCGCGCGCCATGGACCTGCTCACAGCAGCCTCGGTCCAGGTACTTGCCGGCATCTCGGCTTCTGATCCCGAGGTCATTGTCAGCACGTTCTTGAATGGGAGACTCGAGACCGGGATAACCGGTTGTGATCATTCGGGCGGAAGTTGCCAGCACTAATATGATATTCGCGGTTTCGATTGTGTAAGTACGAATCATTCGGGGGAGCAATTCAATGCCGCAAGTTGAGTGTCGTCGGCACAGGCACCAATATCCTTGTACATGCGCGATGGGGCACCTCTACCGCTTCGTAGAGCCAGTGCTCCTGCTGATACTCAAAGAAAAGAAGCAATCGTATGGGTATGATCTTTCCGGTGAGCTTTCCCGATATTCGTTTACTGACTCGGAAATCGAAAACGCTGTCTTGTACCGAACCCTCCGCCGGCTGGAGGCCCACGGGTACGTCACATCGCACTGGGATGTCGATGAGCCGGCGGCCCGCAGAGTTTACTCGCTGACGAAAGAGGGGAATAAGCATCTGCGGGAGTGGGCACAAGTGCTGGGAAAAATCGCCAGTTCAATGTCTCGATTTGCGCGCCAGGCTGATTCCGCGACAGAAACGCCTGAAAAAGATTACCTGTAACGAAGCAAGTGTCTCCGATTTCGTGACCGGGGAGTGGTGCGTGGCTCCGCTGGCTGGTCCCGTCAATCGGTAGGGGCGCATAGCCGCCGATTCGATCTGCGGACGCATCGCCCGTTTCCGCGGTGTACAAGCAGCCGCTGTCTGCGGAATGTTCGGCCTGACGGTCGCGATGACTGGCGCGAGCGAAAAAACGCTCAAGCGGCGCGGAACCGCTGGTTATGACAAGGTCTACTTGCATCCGAACAGATGCGGGAGTCGCGGATGATGGGCGGCGCTGCTTTCGGGGCATAACTAGGCAACGTGGCCGAAGCGTAAATCCTGAGGCAATCGTTCCCGATGCGATTGCCTCGTGGACGCTCCTAAGATGACTACGGTTTGCCGGTCTCGACCGGCGCTCCGGGTGCATTGCTCCACTCGACGAAAGACCCTTCGTACAAGACCGGACTAAACCCGAGAAGCTTGAGCGTGAAGTAGTCGTGGGAAGCCTGCATGCCAGTGCGACAGTAGACCACCACGTTCTTTCCCCGCTTCACGCCCGCCGCTTCGTACTTGACCAGCATCTCGGGCGCCGGTCTCAGAACGGGATTGTCTTTGCTTACCAGGTTGTCCATCCAGAAAACACTTTTCGCCCCGAGGATGTGTCCGCCACGCGGCACGCCACCGCCCGCTTTCGCTCCCGAATACTCATCCGGCGGACGGGCATCGATCAACGTTGTTTTCTTTTCGGCCACGATCTGCTTCATCGCGGGCAGATTGACGATAAGCCCCGGACGAGCTTTCACCGTTAAGGTGGCGCTGTTGAAGGCGGGCGCAGCCATGGTCACGTCGCGGTGTTCCGCCTTCCACTTTTCCATTCCGCCATCGAGCAGGGCGGCGTGCTGTCCACGGCCAAGGTAATCGAGCGCAAAATACACGCGCGCGGCAAACAGGCCTTTCAGATCGTCATAAATTATGACACGCGATTTGTCGCCGACGCCCACGCGCTCAAAGGCGGCCTTCAGGGCGTTGACGGTGGGCAACTGGTTCGGAAAGCCATTGCGGGTTACGGCAACATCGCTTAACGGCAAGAAACGTGCTCCGGGAATATGCCCCGCGTCATAAAAGGTCCGGTTAGGCGCAACGTGAAGCACGACGACATTCGAATCCTTGAGGTGGTCGCCCAACCAGTTTGTCTGGACCAGCAGTTGCGAACCGGTTTGCGAGCCAGTCGCATTCGCGGTTGCTAAGGCAGTCAGCACCAGGAAAATTAATGTTGCGATAATGGCTTTCCGCTTCATTCAGCTCTCCATATCAGGCGCTGGCGAGGGCATGGTCACATGACATCCGCCTGCCAGAGCATGCCAGCTTTCCAACGTCGGCAAGACGCCGCGAATCACTACACGACGTGCTTCGCGCCGATCAGTTCACCAACTTTGGCCAACAACTGCTCGCGGTCCGGCGGTTTATCAAAGTACCCCGCGGGCGGGCGCACCTGGCGGCGGGTCTCGATGAACCGCTTGAAGTCGTGTGAGATTCCCGTCAGGATGATCACCGGGATTATGGTTGTTTGCGCGTCCGCCTGCAAGTTGCGGTACATGCGCACCCCACTCTCTTCCGGCATGCAGACGTCCAGAATGATCAGATCAGGACTTTCGGACTTGGCTTTCTCCATCCCCTGTTTGCCGTCCGCGGCCTTGATCACCGAATAGCCATTGTCTTCCAGCAGCGTGCCGATGAAAGTGGTCACATCTTCTTCGTCATCGACGACCAGAATTTTTCCTTTGTATTCCGCCATAATACTCGCCTCATTTCTTCTTGAGCGCATCCAGTGCGCGTTGCAACGTGTCTGTGCTGGCTGTCGAAAGCACGGCGGCCAACTCGCCGCGAAGTCTTTCCGAGTCGTTCACTTGAGCTTCGGCGACTTCAATGCCCAATAGACTGCGAACCGCCGAAACGTAAGAGTCAGGCCGCACGGGTTTCTCGAGATAAACGCCAGGGCCGGACATGGTCATTTCGTTGAAGTCAGCCTTGCCCATCTCATCACGGGCATGGCCGGTAACCATCAACACGGGAATCTTCGCGAGCGCTTTGTCCTTCTGCAGATCACGATAGAGCTTCGCGCCGGAATGGCGGGGCATCACCAAGTCCAACGAGATTAAATCCGGCGCACTGCGCCGCACCGACTCCAGAGCTTCGAGCCCGTCTCGGGCGGTTTCGACAACGAAACCGGCATCTTCCAGAGCGGCACACAGGTACTCGCGGACATCCGCCTCGTCATCGACCACCAGAATCCGGTAAGGCTTTGCTTCGGTCATCACATTACCCCATGATTTGAATTGTCGGGCTTGGAGGCCGAGTTGGCGATTGCTTGCAGGCGCTCGCGCGATAAGCAAATGCGGAAGGTGGCTCCTTCTCCAGGCGTCGACTCCACGTCGATTCGGCCGCCATGCTCCTGCACGATCTTGCGAGTGGTCAGCAGGCCAAGGCCGGTTCCCTTATTTCCCTTGGTAGTAAAGAAAGTAGTGAATACTTTTCCCCGCACTTCCCAATCGATGCCACCCCCGTTATCGACAACATCGAAAATCAAATTGCCGGCTTGTTCAGACGTCCGCAGGGTGACTTGTCCTCCGCCCTCCGGCCGCATAGCCGCGGCATCGATTCCATTCGAGAGCAAATTAGTAATGCATGTCTCCAACCCCTGCGGATCAAGCGGAGCCGCTTGCACTTCGGCGCCCAGCTCGAGCCTCAGTTCCACCCCTTGCAGGCGGGCCGCATCCACGTAAAGGGCTACGATGTCACGGGCGAGAGCATTAGGATCTGTCGGGCGCAGTTCCGGCAGCCTGCCCTTGGCAAAGCTGAGGAAGTCCTTCACGAGAGCAGTCGTCTTTTCGAAGTTGCGCTGCAACATCTGCCACCCGGCGGTGATGCGCGAGGCGTTACCTCGAGACAGGCCGCTGTCCACCATGTACATTCCGCCTTCAAGGCCCATCAGAAGATTCTTGATCGTGTGCGCCAGCCCGGCGACTGTTTGCCCGACCGCGGCTAGCCGTTCCGCATCCAGTTTCTCCCGTTCAAGGCGTTTGATTTCGCGGACATCCTCCATGAAGGCCGCTCGCCCCAGTTGCCGCCTTCCACTCTTCAGCTCAACGGCTGAAAAGCGAACCGGGATCTGCTGCTGTTGTGCCGAGAGCAACGGAACCTCGGACAGCTCCATTCTTCCCTCGGGCATGGCGTCGGAGGCGAAGAATTGCTCCGGCAGCATTTGCTTTAGCCGGGCCGCCGTTGGCGGCTGGCCCGCCGCCCACTCCAGCAGGGCGCGCGCCGCCGGATTGACAACCTTGGGATCGCCGTCTGCGTTGACCGCGATGATCCCGGCCGGCGAATTGTGGATCAGGGCCTCGTAGTAGTCCTGAGTTTTTCGCAATTCCCGCTCGAGTTGAGATATCTCGCTGATGTCGGTAGCCATCTGAATGACGTGCGTCACGCCTTCTTTCCCGTGCAACAGCGGAGTGCTGGTGACAACGTAGTACGCAGGGGATCCGTTCTGATGCACGCCAACTTCGTTGGCAACGTGTTCGGACCCGTCAGCGAAAGTCAGCGCGGCGGTGCAACTTCGGCAGGGGGTCCTGCGCCGTTTGCAAACCTCATAACAGGATTTTCCCTCTGGGTTGCCGAAGATCTGGCAGAACTTATCATTCGCCTGAATCACCCGGAAATTACGATCAACGACAAAAGCCGGACAGGGCACGCGTTCGAACAAGCGGTCGTATTCCCGCTTCCATTTACGCGATTCCGTCAGATCTGTCGTCATCTTCAGGACGTGAGTCACCCGCCCACCGGCGTCTTTCAAAGGCGCGAGGTGGACGACGTAATGGCAGGTTCGCCCGTGCCGGTCGACTCCGGTCTCATCTGACACGCGCACGCGCCCGTCCTCGAAGGTTGCGATCATTGGGCACCGTTCGCAACGCTGTGACGCCCGCTTGTGCACATCGTAACAGGTGCGATTCCGCCAATCGCCGAAATACTCTTCGAAGTTTTCGTTGGCGGCTACGACGTTGAAATCGCGATCGACCACAGCCACATTGAACGGCACCAGCTCAAACAGACGGCCGCGCAGCACCGGGTCCAGTTCGAATTGACTTGGCGGTTCCATTTACTTCCCTCATGTCCGGGGCCGGAAGCACAACATTCTGCCCCATCAATCCCGCTTTGCGGAGTACGAGTTCGCGAGAGTCAATGACTTCGCGCCGGTCTTTGTGACACCAGTCGCAGCGGGTCATTTCAGGTTTGTTCTTCTCCTGTGTCTTCTTTACATGACAGCCGACGCACAGCCGGTGCATTGCCTCGGTATAGGCAGCGGCTTGATAACGCTTAACGGTTATCGAAGCGCCGGCCGGGACGAGGTTCTTATGGCACTTGTCGCAACGAACTGCGCTTTCGGCGGTGCGCACCTCTCCCTTAGCGTGGCATTGCTGGCACGCGATGCGCGCTCCGGAGGGCGATGCGTGCCAGTCGTGACGAAACGCGTCGACCGGCAAATACATGTCCCGATGGCAACGCGCACACGCGGTACCTTCATCCCTGGGCAGGTTCATGTGATGGCATTTCACGCACGACTCTTTTCCGCCTTCTCGTTTCTCGTGCTCCGCGTGTTTAAACGAAACCCCGAAACCGTCAAGGTTCCCGTCAATCCAAAGGACTTCACCTCCCCGGGCGCGCTGAACCGGGGTGGAATCGATCCCGCGGCTTGCGGCCGGCTCAACCTTCAAGAGGCCGAAACCCGCGGCGGCAGCCAGGATGAATGCCAGTGAATATGTCGTACGGGCTGCAATGCCGGGAACTCCCAGCCAGGTGTTACCAACCGGATCGAGTTCCGGCAACTTGAGCGGATCAGCGTCCGGATCTGCGGGCCTTTCTTCCCATACCTTGAAATGCTCTATGACAAACAAAAACGCCAGCGTCGCGGCGGAAACTATTCCGACGCTGATGGATATCTCAGTCCAGGATGGGAGATAGAAAGCGCCGTCCGGCCTGGGATGGGCAACGCCGCCGACGTCGATGCGATTGAGAACGATGCCGCAGACCGCGAATGTGGCGGCCGTCCACTGACCGGCGCGACTGTGTCGCACCCGCGTGGAGGTAAAGAGGGCGATGGGAATTAGCGCCATCACCGTGATTTCGAACCAGAACAAAGCCGTTCGCCAATCGGCGACGAAAAGCTGTGCCGCCTGCCGGCGAATGAGAAGGTCGGCGAATCGTACGGTGAGATAAATGGCTAGCACCCACCGGCACGCACCACCAAAGGAAGCCAGCAGCTCCGTCTCCGGTTTACGGCGGTAAAGATACGCCGTGAAATGGCTCTCGAAAATTACCATCGAAAGTCCCAGGCTGATCGCGGAGATCAGGAACATGACCGGGAGGATCGGCGAGTACCAGAGCGGATGCAGCCGGTAGGGCATGATCAGGAACAGCGAACCCAGCGACGACTGGTGCAGCGTCGACAGCCCGATCCCCACGATCACCAACGGCAAACGGGCCTTGACGAGAGTTCGACGGATGCTCGCAAGGCGCGGGAACTCCTCCGCCGGGACCGGGAAAAACTCCAGGGTCAAAATCGTGAGGTACAGCATGACGCACCAGCCGACCTCGAACAGCGGCGAATGAGGGTTCCAATAGACGATCATGTGCCAGATGTTCCAAGGCAGGCCCAGATCAAACATCAGTCCGACTGCCACCGCGAGGTAGCCGAGAAACGCGGTCAGCACGGCAGGACGAACCACCGAATGGAAGCGCTCCAGTTTGAAGATGTAGACCGTAGCGGTAACGATGAATCCGCCGGCCGCCAACGCCACGCCGCCCATCACATCGAATCCGACCCAGACGCCCCACGGATTTGCGTCCGTCAGGTTCGTGCTGGCGCCCAGCCCGAACAGGAAGCGCGCCGCCGCCACCGATCCCGCCAAGCCAATCAGCGTCCATAGCGCCAGCTTCAGTTTGCGAACCCTATTCATGCGATGCGTCCTTCCCCGATTCGTCCTTGGCAATCGTCATGCGGCGCCCGATGATCCATGACAATCCGGCCATGCATGCCATGACACCTGTAAATGCGAACGGAACCGCTTCCATTGCGGTCGTTGTGGTTTTCGGCAGAGGGCCGGAGCCAATCGCGTGGCCCGCGGTCAGGAATGAAAGATCGACGCTCGAGATGTAAAGCACCGATGTGCCGCCCGCGTCGTGTTCTCCCCAGACCTTGTTTATATACTTGCCAGGGTCCTTCCCGATGCGGGCATGCGCCTCAGCCAGAAGCTGGTCGCGATCTCCGAAGATGGTTGCCTTCTGGGGACACACCTCGGTGCAGGCAGGCTGGCGGCCTTCCGCGATCCGGTCGTAACAGAGAATGCACTTGCGAACATAGGGAACCGCGGCCTGCCATTCATAGCGCGGAATGCCGTACGGGCACGCCATCATACAGTAGCGGCACCCCATGCACTTGTTCCCGTCGTACACAACTGCCCCGAGTTTGGTTCGATGGAGGGCGCCTACGGGACAGGCTGAGGCGCAAGCGGGCTCAAGGCAGTGCCGGCATTGCTTGCGGGCAAAAACGTGCTCGGGCCCCTCGACCACCGACGTCCAGTTCTCGGCCGAGAGACCGTCGTCGAGGTCCCATCGGCGCGGCAGGTCCACTGGCAACTTGTTCTGTTTCTTGCAGGCAACCACGCACTCGTGGCAGTTATTGCACTTTGTAGTATCGGTTAAGATTGCCACTTTCATTTGTCCACCTCGCCGTGTGCGGCCGTCGCGACTTCCAGCCTTGCCTTCGGCAGCCACGTGGGTTTATCCGCATAGCCCAACGTAGCGGCAACCCGATCCCCAGCGCCGGCGGGAAACTTCCAGGCAATGGCCGTGACCATCTGCGAGAGTGGAGCCAGCACGCAATGCGCGATTTTCGTAAACGGGATCAACAGCATGATGAGGTTCGCCGAGTACACGTGGACGAGCATCAGCTCCTGGTAGGCCTTCGGCCCGATCGCAGCATTGGAGCAGAGAAATCCGGCGGCAAATGGAATTGCCAGTAACAATGGCCAGGCGAAGTCCTGGAGGCGGCTCAGCTGGCGCGCTCTCGGTTCAAGCGCACGGCTGAGGAACAAAACCACTCCGGCAGCAACCACAATCAGCGTGAGGTAGTTTGCCAAGGACTGTGGAATGGCGAACCAGGCAAACCCGGCAACCCGCTTCCATAGCATGACATGCGCGAATAGAAATGGAGGAACCAGCAGCAGCCCGATATGGAAGAAAACGGAGACCGTGCTGTAGACCGGCCGTTGTCTCCAAAGTCGCGTAACCGGAAAAAGCCAGGCGAACGTCTGCCTCCGCACTTCACGCCAGTTCACAATTTTGTCCGGGCTCCGCCGATATGCCTCCACAATTCCGATCACGGTAAGGATTACCGACCGCAGCAGACCCAGCAGCATCAACGAAAAAGCGATACGGAACAGAGGGCCGCGCCCGAATTCAATCCACATTTCCACTGGCATCCTCCGGTTCGAATTCAATCGCTTTGTAAATCAGGTCGTGCAGGCCAACAATTTGGCAGTCGATTCCTTGGTCTTCCATCAATTCTTTTAGCTGCTTCTTGCAGTTGGCGCAGGGCGCAACGCAGTACTTGGCGCCAGTCGCCCGAATCTGTTCGGCTTTGGCTTTGCCTCCCACCAGCGTTCTGTACGGCCGTATCTCATCGATGGATACGGTGCCGCCGCCACCGCCGCAGCAAATGTTATCGCGCCGATTCGGCGTCATCTCAACGTAATCGCTGCAAATGGCCTTGAGCAGCTCCCGAGGTTGCTCCACCACCCAACCGCTGCGGGAAAAGTTACACGGATCGTGATAGGTGACTCGTTCGGTGATCACGTTCGGCTTGAGCTTTAACTTTCCCTCTCGCCACGCATTGTAGGTGTACTCCATGATGCTGACGACCGGACGCGCCGGTTTCTCGCCGCAGTAGGTCGGATAAAAGAATTTGGCGGTTCGCGAAGCGTGCCCACACTCGCCGATCAGCAGCTTCTTCGCCTGCAGGCGCTCCGCTTCCGCATGGATCTTTTTCACTACGTGTTCCAGAATCTGGTCGTTGTAGAAGAGCCCGTAATTGATACCGTCAAAATAGCCCGTGCCGATGGTCCAGATGTCCCCCGTCGCGCGAAAAACCGCGGCATTGCCCATCAGCGTTTCGGCCTCCATGATGTAGTCGGAAACAGCGGGGAAAAAGAGGTACTCGGCGCCTTGCGTATCAACCGGAAACGCGACTTCCACGCCTATGCCCTCTTTGATTTCTTCGCTCAGAAACTCCAGCGTATCCAGCAACGCCGGGACCGGTACCGCCGACGTGTTTCCACTCGAACCGATCAACTGCTCGCGAACGCTGACGGCCAGCGCCCGCGGAATAATTCCAATCTCTGAAAGAATGTAACGCCCCAGGTGGGTCAGCAATCCGTGGTCAATCCCCATTGGGCACTCAAAGTGGCAGCGGCGGCACGCCGTACAGTTGTAAAATGCCTCAGCCATCTCCTTGACCTTTTCATTAGTCAATCCCGGATCGCCCAGCAGCCGCGCCCGCAAAATGCCGGCGGTGGTGAAGTGGCGGCGATAAACCGACAGCAACAATTCCGAGCGGCCGCAGGGGAGGTCTTGCTGATCGCCGGTGGCCAGATAAATCTGGCATTTGACCGTGCAACGCGAGCACTTCGCACTCACCCGGACATAATGATCCAATGCCAGGCGATAGTTCGTGTGCTTCAGGATGGCGGCGAATGCGTCGAGGAAACGGCGAGCGCGATTATGAACCTCAAAGTCTTCCACGTGGTAGCGAACCGGCAAGCGCTGCTTCCGGATGACATCCAGCTTCTTCGCCGAGTGAAAGGCTTTTTCCCGGTCTTCCGGACTGATCAACTGCATAGGCCCTCTATTTTTTTAACTGGTGTTGGCACAATCCATCTAGATGTACTTTGTGTCTAGAATCCTATTCATTCTGATAGGTTCACGCAAGGCCGAATTCCTGAAAGGCTGCTTTATTTTGTATGTCGTTGGCTGCAAAGGTGCCATCACTGATTAGGTGTACTTATCACCTTGTCGAAATGCCCTCCGCGACTCGTCCCGGAAAATTCCAGCGGTACTTTTGTGACACATGCGATTGCGATATTCGCCTGTTTAGTCAACAGATCCCCGCCCTCGGCAAGTTTCGCGGAGGCTTTTTGGACCGGCAAATAGGTGGGTGTTACACTTAAACGACAGCGGCGTCGGAGGTTTTCGAGAATGGCACGTGGAAAATGTCCCCGTCACCCGGTTGATTATCCCTGCACCTGCGCTATGGGTCACTTGTACCGGTTTATTGAGCCGGTTCTTTTGCTGATGATTCGTGAGCGCGGGCAGGCTTATGGCTACGATCTGTCTGGATATCTGGCTGATTATGCGTTTACGGATGCGGATATCGAAAGAGCCGCGCTTTACCGCACCTTGAACATCCTCAAGAAAAACGGGTGTGTCACCTGCCATTGGGACACGAAAGGCGCGGGACCGGCGCGGAAGGTGTACTCGTTGACCAAGGACGGTGAACGTCACCTGCGGCAATGGGCAGAGGTGCTTCACAACGTGAGCAAGTCGATGTCGCACTTTGTACGCAAAGTGGAATCGCTTTATGGAACAGGACGCCCCTCCAGGACAAAGCGGGCTTCAGCAGCAGGCCCTTAGAACTCAAGAAATCCGATATGCGACCGGCCCTCTAACGATCTGGTGGTCGAGAACATCGACCACTCGTGGACCCGAACGACCTTGAGCATTGCAACTCCCAGGCTGTCGCAAAGTGTCCGGAACAGTCGGCGGCTATGTGCGACATGTTGCTTAAACTCATTCACAAGCAGCAGCTTGGTAAACCTGATTGTCCCAAGGAGGACACGCGCGCCTGCAGCAATTGATCGCTCGCACCCAGTGTGGCGGATTGTCGGCCCGGATGTTGAATGCAGCTTTGCTGAAAGTGGCGTCATTCATACCGAGGAGAGCCACGATTGGCACTTCCGGAATAGCCTCGGCAAAATATTTGATAAGCTGCTCGCGCTCGTCCCACGGCGAGCCGTGTCCAACAATAATCACACTAAGCTGATCTTTCTCTAGATCAGGGTTCCACGCGTGTTCAGAGCCGATCACCGATATGACTTTGTACCCTAGCGAGGTAAGAATTTCCTCACGGATCAGTGCCAAGTTGGAGGAGAACTCGACTTGTAAGATCGTCTGCATGTGATCTCCCACGCTTTCATAAGATGACTGGGCGAAAGCGAACCGTCCAGATGAGGCATTCGACTACAAATCACCGAAGCCCAAGTTTTCGGAGCAGCACCATTGCCGGGCACCAATTCGTAAAGGCCGACTGCAACAGGTTCAGACCAACAAAACCAGTCAGAAATAACCAGTAAGTGCTCACCTTCACCGCCAACACCAGCGACAGGAGAACAACAACCCCAGCCATTAACCGTAGCCCACGCTCAACTGTCATGATCCACCTCCTGCACAATGAATGCATTTTGCAATGCGAGCGTTACACCGCCGCGCCTGCGTTCACCGGTTTGCTATCCAAAGGCTGTATCGGCGGTGGCACTGCCCCTTTCCGCTGACTCAAGTAGTAAAGAACTGGAACTGCCATGCGTGACAGGACCGTTGATGCGACCTCTCCGGCCATCAGCGAAATTGCAAGTCCCTGGAAAATCGGGTCAAACAGGATCACGCTTGCCCCGACAACAACAGCGGCCGCAGTCAGCAGCATTGGACGAAAGCGCACCGCACCGGCGTCCACGACAGCGTGTTCAAGGCTCATGCCTTCATGGCGGCGTAGTTCGATAAAGTCGACAAGAATAATCGAGTTGCGCACGATGATGCCAGCCCCGGCAATGAATCCGATCATAGAGGTCGCGGTAAAGAACGCGCCCATCATGGCGTGCGCCGGCAGAATGCCCACCAGCGTCAGCGGGATCGGCGCCATGATCACCAGCGGTGTCTTGAAGGACCCGAACCATCCGACCACGAGCACATAGATGAGTACCAGAACGGCGGCAAATGCCATGCCGAGATCACGGAACACCTCAATAGTGATATGCCACTCGCCGTCCCACTTCATCGAATAGTGTTTCGTGCTTTCAGGCTGGACGGCGTTGTATATCTTGACCCCATAGCCATCGGGAGCTTGCAGCTTCTCGATGGCCTGGTTCATCTTCATGATGGCGTACACCGGGCTCTCTTCCTGGCCGGCAAGGTCGCCAATGACGTAAACGACAGACTTCAGGTTCTTTTGGTATCTAGCTCTGATCAATGGTCGTCCGGTCAACCGATGTGACCTCGCGCAACGAGACTTGTTGTCCGCCTGGGGTGGGCAGCTTCAGTTCGCCAAGTCGTTCGATGCTTGATCGCTCCGGGCGACTGAGTCGCACCTGTATTGGCACGTCCTCACGGGACTGTGGTGAGTGCAGCAGGCCCGCCGTGGCGCCGCCCACGCCGATCTGAATGGTCCGCGTGACCTCGGCTGCGGTAACGCCGTGCAGCGCGGCCTTGTCGAGGTCCACTTTCATGTCGTACTTGGTTTCTGGGTCCTCGACGTACCAGTCAATGTCCACGACGCCGGTGGTCTGCTGGAATATCTGCTTAATGCGACTCGCCAGTTCGACGCGACCCTGTTGGTCGGGGCCGTAGACCTCGGCCACAAGGGTGTCCAGCACCGGCGGCCCAGGCGGAACCTCGGCCAGCTTGATGCGGGCGCCATATTGTTGCGCAATGCGGTCCAGTGCGGGGCGGACGCGCCTTGCGATGTCATGACTCTGCGCTTTGCGGTCGTGCCGCGAAAGCAGGTTGACCTGGATGTCGGCTTGGTTCGCCTGCCGTCGCATGAAGTAATGCCGCACCAGACCATTGAAGTTGTAGGGTCCGGAGGTGCCGGCGTAAATCTGGTAATTCAGCACTTCCGGGACTAGTCGCCAGATAGCGGCCCAGCGCCTGAGCGACATTCGTTGTCTGCTCGAGCGTGGTGCCGTTCGGCATGTCGATGATGACCTGGAACTCGCTCTTGTTGTCGAACGGCAACATCTTTACGCGCACCAGCTTGAGCGGGACAAGGGCGCACGCAAGCAGCAGGAGCACAACCATTCCGGCGAGGAACAAGTTGCGCGTGGCGGATCTCTCGATCAGCGGCGTCATGATTCGCCGATACAGGCGTGTGGTCCAGCCTTCGGCTTCGTGCGAATGATTTGTGCCCGAAGCAGCGTAATGCCGCAGCAGTCGCAGTGCCGCCCAGGGAGACACTACGAACGCTACGAAAAGCGAAAAAATCATGGCCGCCGACGCGCCGACAGGAATGGGGCGCATGTACGGCCCCATCAAACCGCGCACGAAAGCCATCGGCAGGATGGCTGCGATCACCGCGAAGGTCGCGAGAATCGTGGGGTTGCCGACTTCGTCCACGGCTTCGACGGCGACCTCCGCAAGCTGCCGTCCCTTGTTTTCGGGCAGTCGGAAGTGGCGAACGATGTTCTCGACAACGACAATCGCGTCGTCCACCAGAATGCCGATCGAGAAAATCAGCGCGAACAGCGTGACCCGGTTCAGCGTATAGCCGAAAAAATAGAAGATGGCGAGCGTCAGTGCCAGCGTCACGGGAATGGCTACAAGCACAACCCCGGATTCGCGCCAGCCGAGAGCCAGGCCGATCAGCAATGTAACCGACAGCGTGGCGAGCAGCAAGTGCTTGAGCAGCTCGTCGGATTTATCCTTGGCGGTTTTGCCGTAATCGCGGGTAACGCTGACCTGCAGGTCGTTGGGGATGACGTATCCGCGCAGCGCATTCACATCCTGCAGGAGTTTTTCCGCGATGATAGTCGCGTTTGTGCCCTTGCGCTTGGCAAAGGTCAGCGTCACTGCCGGGTATTCCTGCCCAGCTCCAGAGTTCGCGCCCTTGCCGTTCGCGTACAAAACGTAGTTCTCGTGCTCGGCGGGACCATCCTCGATCTTCTCCACCACATCCCGCAGATAAACCGCACGCCCCTGGCGGACGCCCACCACGACCTGTTGCAGGTCTGCCGTACTGGTAAAAAATCTTCCTGCTTCGACCTGGAACTCCTGATTGTCCTGGGCGAAGCTGCCGGCAATGCCGCGCTGATTTGAGGCCTGTAATTGTCCGACGACAGTGGAAGGCGTAAGCCCGTAGGCCGCGAGCTTCTGGCTATCGAGCACAACGCGAATGGCCCGTGGCTGCCCGCCTATAATCTTCGTTTCCGATACTTCGTCAACCCGTTTGAGCCGGTTTTCCACCTCGCCCGCAATCCGGCGCAGCCGATAAGAATCGTAGCCCGGCCCCCACATGGTCAGCGCGAGAATGGGTACGTCGTCAATCGAGCGCACCTTGATGATCGGCTGCGACACTCCGGGCGGAATGCGATCAAGGTTGGAATACAGCTTGTTGTAGGTCTTGACGATCGCATCTTCTTCCTTGGTGCCGACATAAAAACGGACGATGACGAGGCTCATTCCAGCCGAGCTGTTCGAGTACAGGTACTCGACGCCCGGAACTTCGCGCAGTAGCTTTTCCATCGGGACGCTGACGCGCTGCTGAACCTCATCCGCCGATGCGCCCGGCATCTGCACCATCACGTCCAGCATGGGGACAACGATTTGCGGCTCTTCCTCACGCGGGGTCTGCCAAATGGCGAAGCCGCCGAGCAGCAGGGCCGCCGCGATCACCATCGGCGTAAGTTTGGAGTCGATGAAAGAGTGGGCAATCTTTCCGGCAAGACGCAGCTGCTCGCTCATTACCGCGCTCCTTGAGAGCTGATCCGCTTGCCCGCGATGTCCCGTTGCCCGGGATCAGCGACCAACGTTTCACCGGGTTGGAGCCCGGACAGGACCTCAACCTGTCGATCACTTGTGAGCTTGCCTAAGGTCACATAACGCAGGCTAGCGATGTTGTCCTGCCCGAGCACGTAGACACCTTGCAGTTGTCCGCGATCCATTACGGCGGTCTGCGGCACGAGCAGCGATTCGCGCGTTCCCCGCGGGAAATATGCTCGCCCGAACAGTCCCGAGTGGAGGTCTGCTGTTGCCGGCAACTCGACCTTCACCATGAAGCTGCGGCTGGCCGGATCGGCGGCGGGCACGATCTGCACTACCTTGCCCGTTATCGTCGCTTGGTCGCCACCGAGAGCATCAATGGCCACGCGGACGGTTTCGCTTATCTTCACATCGCGCAGTAAGGTCTCATCAACATTGGCTTCCAGCCGGAATCGACCAGCTCCCTCGATGGTCAACAACGGCAATCCGGGAGCTGCAAGCGCGCCTGGATCGACCTTGCGCTCGGTCACCACCCCGCCGAACGGCGCTCGAACGCGTGTGTATTCCAAGGCCGTTCGTGCCTGCGACAAGGCGGCCTTGGCCTGCGCTTGTCCGGAACCCGCCATATCGCGCCGTGCGCTTGCGCTCTGTGCACGGGCCTTGATCTCGTCGAATTCCTGCGGACTGACGGACTTCTCGCTGTAGAGGCTCTTGGTAACGCTTCAGCGTGGATTGCGCTAGGCCGTAGTCCGATTCGGCGGCGGCGGCTTCGTGATCCGCCGCACTCACGGCGGCTTGCGCACGTTCCAGTGCGGCGCGTGGTTGCGCGTCGTCGATGACCGCAAGTACCTGTCCACGTTTTACGTGATCGCCTTCGTGAACATTAACGGCGACGATATTTCCCATCATCTGGGCAGCGAGCTGCGCGCTTTCGGCTGCACGGACCGTACCAACGGACTCGACCACATCGGGCACGATCGTGCGCGACACGGGCACGAGGGTGAGCCCGCTCACGGTTTCTGGCTGTGCGACTGCATGCTTCGGCTCGGAGCTGCACGAGGTCAACCCTGCCGTGATAAACAACACTACGAAAACCGCCACGATAGCGATGGAAGCTGACTTTCGATTCGATAATTGTTTTCTCATTGCACCACCACCGGGGATTGACTGTTCAGTGTGCCGGTCGCAAGTTCCAGGTTTGCGAATGTAATCTGGTAGCGATAAACCGATTCCCAATAGTCTCTGCGGACCTTGCGCGTGGCATCCTCGGAACTTAGCAGGTCGGTAATCGTCGTAAGCCCGCTGTTATAGCGGTTCTGGTTGATGCGGAAGCTTTCTTTCGCCCGAGCGACCGATGCCCGCGCCACCTCCAGCATCTGCCGCGCAGCATCATGATCGTAGAAAGCTTTGCGGACGTCGAGGCGAACGGCGTCCGTGTACGCCTGTCGCAGCACGGCCGCCTTTTCCTGCAGCGCCTTTTCCCGGCTTAACCGTGCCATTTTTTCGCCACCGGAGAAGAGATCAAACTGAAGCTCGGCGCCGGCAGTCCAGTTATTGCTTCCGCCGCCTGCCACCAAGGTCGGATTGTCGAGTTGCCACGATCCGAATGCGTTGATGCGCGGTCCAAACGCCGCTTTCGCCAGCTTCACTCCATCTGCCTGCGCCGCTTCTTCCGACAACACGCGCTTCAAATCCGGACGGGCTTCAAGCGCGCGTTTTTCAACTTCGCCGAGGGTGGGCTTAGGAAATACCTTTTCAGACAGCGCCTCCGACTGCGCATAAAGCGAATCGACGGGGACGCCCAGTGCATTGTTCAGTCGCGCACGGGCAAAAGCCACATCGTTGCGCGCCTGAATGAGTTGTTGTTGACGCGAAGCTGAGTTGACCTGGGCAGAAAGATAATCCGACTCAACCACAAAGCCGGACTTGAAGCGGTTTTGACTGTTTTCCAGGATCGATTGCGCGGTCTTCAGTTCCTGCTCAGCCAGTTGCTGCTGTTTCATCGACAGCAACAGGCCATAGTAGGCATCGATTACGTGAAACACAGTTTCCTGGTCGGTGCGTTCGAGTTGCTGAGTCGCAGCTTCGTGCATCTTTTGCGCACGGCGCACGTTCAGTAGATTTGCAAACGAATCGAACAGGGTCCACTGTCCACCGAACCGGGTGGTGAAATCGCCGAGCGGGGTCGGATAATTCAGCCGATTGAGTTCGAAATCGGCAGCGGTGAATCGCCCTTGACGCAGGCGCGTGCCAAACACATACACCGGATCATTGCCGCGCGTTGCGCTCTCGGAGAATAGGATCTTCGGCAGCAAGCCGGAACGAGCTTCCTTGATTCCGGCCGATGCCGCCTGCTGATCCGCAAGTACCGCTTTGCGAAGAGGGTTTTTCTCCAAAGCAATCGATACCGCCTGAGGAAGCGTCAGAGACGTTTGTGCTGAAGCTGGCAGTGACAATGCCAGGGTTAAGAGGACAAATGCAAATAGAAGTGCGACCCTATGGACCCGTGAACCACGAGCTTGCATGACACGTCCTTGGGGCCGACCGACGTTTCGGCGGCGTTTTAGTGACCCGCCGCAGAGTTGATGGCCGGCCAGAGGAGGCCTTCGGCTACGGTCTCCTCGGCTATTATTACCCGGTGCAAGTTCGATCATCGTGACCTCGGTTCACCTAATAAATGCAGCAAAGGGCAATTTTGTTACACCCGTGAATATCGACAGTTCACATATTTCGCATCAGGGCCCGTCTGAGGGATCGGGCCAGACCCGTCCGTCTGGACTGCGGTATATAGTGATGGAGGTTGAATTAAGAACGAATCTGCCGGTTAACGTGAGAGCACGAGATAGCTGAACTGCCCTGGGTTGGTGAGCCGGATGATATCGCAACCACTCGCGCTAAAGAAACCGGGTAAATAGATGCATTTTCGGGTCGATGTGCTACAGAAGTCTAGCGGAGGATGCTGGAGCCTTTTTGCGGTTCAAAATCCGCACATATTCTTGCAGCAGTAACTTGCGAAGCATATCGGCAGTTTCCGATTCGCAGGAGATTTCCGATTTCCGGCAGCGCTCAATGGCACGCTGAAGGTCGGCGACAAAAGCAACGCAAGAGGGGCAATCTTCCAGATGAATTCGCATCCGTTCGCACGCGACGTCATCGACGCGTCCGTCGATGTACTCCGAGAGCTTGGCGAACATTTCATGGCAATCGGCGGATTTTGCAGATTGCGCGGCTCTCTGTTTCGAAACGATCGCCGCAGGCGTAGGCTTTGCGAGCTCACGACGAACAAAAAGTCTCGCCCGGTGCAGTCTCACGCGTATCGTTCCTTCCTGCAGTCCCATGATCTTTGCGATCTCCGCAGTGTCGAGGCCTTCCATGTCATGGAGAACCAGGATCAGTCGATAGCTCGGCGGTATGCGGATGACAGCCTCGTGTAAGCGCTCACTCTCCTGAGCGGAGATGGCTTGCGCCTCCGGCGTCTGCTGAGGGCTGGAACCCAGGGACTCTAATTCAGCGCTGTCCGGCATCAGTTCATCCAAGGTCAGGGTCTCTTTGGGAGCGAACTTGCTGCGACGGCGACTCATCCAGCAGCGATTTCGCGTGACCTTGTAAAGCCAGACCGCAAGCGCCTTTGGGCTTTCAATCTTCGCCAGATACGGCAACGACTTCAGCAATACTTCCTGCATCGTGTCTTCAGCGTCTTCCGGATGCCCACAGACCTTCATGCTAAAGGAATACACCGTCTTCTGAAGAATGCGCAGCGCTTCCTCTAGTTTTGCGGGATCCTCCGATCGCAGCAAAGCAGTTGCTTGGTCCAACTCCGGACGCATATGCCACCTGCATTTATTGTAGGGCATAGTCCAGCAGCACGGCTCATTTCCTGGCGTTTGGGAAAATTTGGACGGCAGGTACATCATTCTAGTGCGTTCGATATCGAATTAGCTGAAGAGGTGCTCATTGTCAGAAAAAGTGACCACTCCGGGGAATCGCCTATGAAACCGACTGTTCCGGAAGTGCCCCGGCCACCGGCAGCTAGGAGCCTCATTCCTTCGACGCTCCAGTCTCCTGACGCCGTACGCTTCCGGCTAGCCGTTCTGTTCACCGGAGTCGGCACCGGAATTGGTGCGGCAGCGCTGACGCGGCTTCTGGAAGTCATACAGCGCTTCGTCTGGAGTGGATCAGCCACCAACATCCTCGATGCGGCTCACCCTTAATTGGACGGAAGCCTGTGACCTACCCTGCAACTTCGCGAGCCCCGGCGCTTCTAGATGTTGCCATCGTGAATGCAGTTTTGCTGGTTTGGCTTAGCCGTGTGGTCAAGTCTTCGTCGTCGCCCAATGCCAGAACTCTCATTCTTCTTCCTTGAAACATTCGTTGAGTTCGTCTGCGATCCGATTTGAAAACAGCAGCATGGGGCAGCGGGGGTTAATGCACTGCATGTTTGACCAAAGAATGCTTCTCGACTCACGCTCTCCGTGGGCCGGGAATCTAGGGGCGACCGAAGATCGAAGCTTGGGCAACGATCTGCTCCTGTAATACTCCATCCTGTACGAAGGGTTCAAGCGCGGCAGCAATCTCTGCCTCAAATCGCGCCTGTCCTTTAGCTAGAATTTCAGACGATGTACTTGACTTGGACAGCGCCCGCCCGACCAAGTCAGCGATAGTGACCTGATGGCATACCGTGACGGACGTTTTGCCCAGCCCTCTAAAGCGCGAGCCCGCGAACCATTCTGTTCCGTCGCTTCCTCGCCTCTCGCCTGGCCTAGACGTCCAGGCGCGACACACTTCCTTATAGGACCTTACCCAAGCGGTTCCCGGCGTCTCAACACCAGAGGCTCCGCAGATAAGGATGCGGCCCGAGTCGCCAACAATCCGTTCCAACACGGGCAATGCCGCGCTACGTTCCATCAAATGAAGCGCGCGGCCAATCGTGATGACATCGTAGGTTTGTGTAGTAGGGAATTCCTCGATCCGACCGTGAATCAGGGAAAGCTCGACGCCCATTTCCGCCGCCGCAGCCTTCGCCGCCGCGATCATGCCAGCTTCTGGATCGAGCCCCGTGCAACGCCCGGCAAAAGGGGCGAAGCCGATGGCGAGCAGGCCGGGGCCGCAGCCGACGTCGAGCAGGCCTTCGTTACCGCGCAAGGCGATCTGCTCCGCACATTTTTTGAAAAATTCTGGCGGATACGGCTCCCGGTAGCGCGCATAGAAATCAACGGTTGAGGCGAAGCGACCCATATATTCAGTCTTGCAGTTATTGCTGAGAACTTCAACCACGATTTGAGCCACAGGCCGCCCTCGGCGAGTTAAGCCTTCTTTGCCGAATTCTCCGTGCAGCCCACCCTTTCTTCATCATCTCGGAGAAGCGTCTCCGGGCTGCTGAGCTCATTTTCCGCCGGCCAGCCTGGGCTCCGCGACTTGCATCTGCAGTCAGCGTAGACTGCCGCCCCGTACTGTCGCTGCTCAATCCCTCTAGCAGGCTGCTGAAAAGCAATCTGCTGGGCCTTCCGGAGCGGCGAAACCACTTTGGAAACGACGCACTTGGCTTGAAACGGGAATTGCAGTTTGTCTGCCAGGTAGTAATACCACCCCATGGCCTGCTCTTCCGGCCCGTTTGCGTCCACGATGACTTCGTCGCGGATGCGATCTTCCCGGATCGGGTCTTTCTTGGGTTTCGCCATGGCTTTAGTGGGGACTACCGCTACGGCTGCGAGGAGTTGCCGGATGCGGCCCAAAACCCCTTCGTCCGATCTCGTGAATTAGTATCGCGCTCCAAGCAATGTCGCCAGTTCCTCAACTGAATCCAATCGGTCCAGTTGTCCCGTTAATTCGACAATCCGATCTACCTGTGCGTTGGCCAGACAGGTGCCCGCGAGGTTACGGAATTTGTGAACCACTTCCTCTGGTTTCAGCGGATTCTCGGGGCTGCCGCGCCGGTATAGCTCCTCTTCGCGGAATTCGCGCCCATCGTCCGTGACTACGGCTAGTCGTGCCGCATGGCGAAACGCCGGGCCCATGGCATCGAGTTCCGGATCGACGTGCGCTTCCACCCGTGAAATGAAACTGAGAATGCGCGGATCGCGCAAGCGATCCGCGGCGTATTGCTGAACAAACGCGGCCCCTTCAATGGCCATTACCGCCAAACCGTAATACAGGTTCATCTGCGCTGCCGTCACTCCTTGCGCTTTATAGGGCCATGCGCAATGCAAGTGAGTCATGGAGGTGACGCCCACCTTGACGGACGCGATGTCGCCAGCGCTGAGCCCATGGGTTCGCATGAGGGAGGCAAGCGCATCCAATGCCGCATGGATGCTGGTGACGCTCGCATACGGCTTATATCCTGTGTGGTTGATCTCCCAGATAGAGCCCAGTCCTTCGGTAAGCCGAGCCGGATTCGGTTGGTCGGAGTACGAGCTGAGGAATCCGCCGTAGCCGGCTTCGACCACGTCGGGTATGCCGGTGAATCCTTGTTTGGCCAAAAGAGCAGCATACACGCCGCTTTGAGCGGCCCGTCCGGAGTTCAGGCGTTTCACCATAGCCCCCTCTTGCGCGGCCATTAGACCCGCGGCCTGGGAACCGGCGATGCCGAGCGCCTGCTGCATCCGTCCCGCGTCGAGATGGAGCAGGCAGCCCGCCGTAGCCGCGCTCACGAAGACCCCCGAAGTTCCTTGCGGATGAAAACCACGAAAAAACAAGCTCATCGTGGCGGCATTGCCGATGCGCGTGCCGACTTCATACCCGACCGCCATAGCGGTGAGCATCTCGCGCCCGGAGAGGTGGTAGGCTTCGCCGAACGCGAGCGCCACCGGCACGGCCAGCGAGTTAGGGTGCAGAATGGATTCCCGGTGAATATCGTCCAACTCAAAGGCATGCCCGGCGGTGCTGTTCACCAGGACGGCTTGCGATATCGAGCTTTTGGATCCGCTGCCGAACACCGAAGCGACTGGCCGTCCGCCTTCGTATTCCACAAATTCGGCAACCTTGCGGGTCCACGGCAGTGCGGCGCCGAAAATGCAGCAGCCAATACCGTCCAACGCCAATAACTTCAGTTTCTCAACTACCTCGCATGGGATCGCTTCGAACTGCAGAGTGGCAGCGAACTGCGCCAGATCGCGGGTTGCGTTTTCCTGGAGTGGAGCTTTTGCCATCTGTCCTCAGTCTTTGCATTTGCAAGCCAGAGGCCGCGTATCGCGATGCAGTACGGTCGGCTTTTCGTCAACGCAAACTACCGGTTCAGTTTCCGAGAGAGGCTTTTCGTAGGTTTTTGAGTACGTCCTCCATGCGCGCGATGTACGCCTGATTCAGTTCCCCCACGCACCACATTTTTTTCCCGCCATGGCTTAAGGTCATGGCTTTCCAGCAGTACCCGGATGGTCTCCCGGCCCACCTTCGGAACCAGCTTTTGCTGGATCACCGCTTGGGTCAGAAGGCGCACCGTCCAGCGCCCACGCCCCGCTGGAGGCGGAGAGCCAACGACGGCGATAATGCGCTGCTGTTGTTGCTGATCCAAGGCCGGAGTCTTGCCCGGGCGAGGGGCATCAAACAATGCCCGGTCCAGTCCGCCCTCCACAGACCGCTTGCCGATCTTCCACACTGCCTTTGCGGAAAGCCCCAGCTTAGCGCCCCCCGCAGGGGTAGATTGCCCCTGATCCATCTGACCCAAAGCCAAGGCACGCAAGCTCGTGCGCACCGCCTGCAGACCGCCGCTCAACAACTGCTCTAGCTGCTGCCGATCTCGCCGCGTGAGTTCAATCTGAAGCCGTATGCCTCTGCCTATACTTCAGCAATACAGCCCGCAGCGGCTTCCAACAAGTATCCCTCCTGGTTACCTATACATGCGGTCATGGTACTAGTTGGAGAAGGGATCATACGCACTCGCCGGCATGCAGTGCTGTTCATAGAATGTTGCTAGCGGTCTTGAATGGATCGCGCAGCCAGCGAGCCGTCTGGTCCGGGACTTCTCGTGCGCGAGCAGCGATGGCATATCTGGTTATGGTTACCGCCCGGCCTATACCTGTGGACCCACTCAAGACCTCGAGCAAGGTGCGGAATTTGACTGGTTAAGGGGCGGCTATCCCTTGATCTTGTCTGCCTCGTTCGTCGAACTTGTATCCGCAACAATGGGCGTATTCACTAGCAGATTGTCGCTTCCGCGTGGCGCTACAACAGATGTCTGTGGCGGGGCTGAAATGTGCATCTTTACCGCATCGACATTGGGTTGTGGCGGATGTTGCGTGTCGCCGCCGCCCTAAGCAGAAATGCCTGCTTGCGATGGTCGGAGGTAGCGGCTCCAGGCATCCGCGAACTCATCGCGCATGTACCCCTTCGGAGTACCCTGTTCAGCAACTCGAATGCTGCGGGGGTGGATCCGGTACGGCCTTAGAAGTTGCGCCAGCTTGTTCGGGGTGATTTTATCGCGATGCTGAAACTCCGCCCACGGTGCCCCCTCAATCAGTGCAAGGGCACGTACCAGTTCAGCTGACGACAATTTGTCCACGTTCCTGGTTATGAAGATGCTCTGGATATCCGCCAGCAAACGGACGCCCACGGAAACGTCTTCTGCCGCCGTACCGGTCAAAAGCTCTATCAAAGCCGCTCTCGCCTTCTGGGGCCAGCCGTTACCAGCCATGTCAGCTATTGCGAGTAGCGGTTCGGCGCCGTCTTGCTGGCGATCGCTCAATTCTTCTGGAAGCAGTGGTTGGGCTATTTTCAATACGGAAACATGGGCATCCGCCCATTTTTTGAGTTGCTCGCGAATCTGTTCGGCTTCCGGTTCAACAAGTCGCCGGCGGAATCGTTCGACCCGTTCACCTGCAGATCTGCGCTGGAGTTCAATTGGGATCGAGCGGTCAGCAACGGTATCCGGTAGCCTACCGACCCCTGCGATCGCTTTGGGGCCGAACACGTCGAAGTCGTTAGTCTCGTCGCCCGTCCCCGCGCAAATCGTTACCCGACCACCCCGCCGGTGTCCCATATTCAGCGTGCCGCGGAGTGTTTGCGCGTATTCTTCTGCTCCACGGAACGCGGCGTCAGCCTCGTCCAAGAGGAGAGTCGGGCGCTCCCGATCAATTCTGCGCACTAACGCTGCCGCACTGGTGCGACCGGTGTACCAGGGTGCGAAGACGAGCATGTCCAGAAGTTCTAACGTCTGGGTTTTCCCAGATTGCTTCTCTACACTGGTGAGGTTCAGGTAAGGGGTGGCCTCCGCGGCCGGCATGCAATATGTGTGCATGACCCATAAGGCCATAACAAAGGCTTGCGCTGGCTTCAGCACCACAAAATCGGCGGATGAAGTCAACCATGCGGTCAAGCAGTTCGACGCCGTCAGCTGCTAACGCCCGCTCCGGCATCATTATTATTATAGTTCGGCCAGCCAGAGCGCTCGGCGGAATGTCACTGGCCACCACAGAGTCGGCCTGGATGCAGGCGCTTGAGACGAGCGGACTTGATGCGGGATGATATTGAGGCACCCGCATAGGGTTGTAATATTCGGCGGGCAGAAACGGTTGTAAGTCTTTCTTGATGTAATGTCGGACGCCGAGTTCGCGCAGAGATTAATCACGCGCTCTGTGTAATCCCGCCAATCCGTCGTCTTGGTGATGGGAAGATAATTTGCCCGCCCGATCTTATATAGATCGACGAACGGATGTGTCACCTCGATGATTCTGAGGCTGTTTTCCACATCGAGTGTCGGCTCCAGGCTCAACCAGACAAATATGCTCGCGTCATGGAAGGCCCGAAGTGCAGCGATACGATCCCCGGGCAGGGGCGCACCGCGCTCCCGCTTGCGAGAAAAGCCATCGTCCATGCTGGTCAGCGTGGAGGCCAAGGCGTCACGGTCCGGACGAAAAAGAGCAAGGTCGCGGAGTGCCCTGGTCCCGCCCTTGGTCAAAGTGCACACACCGAGCCCGTGGTCCTGCAAAACTTCGATGGTCTGACGCGTGAGAGTCGTATCGCCGGGGTGATACGGGTCCGTGGTGAAGCTAAGCATCACCTGCTCGGTGATGCCCGCCTGCTGGTACTTCCGCGCATCTCTGACGAGATGGTGGATATAGTCTTCGCGCGGAAACGCGCCCGCGTCGAACTCTGGGCGAGTTATCCGGAGCACGCCGGGGACGTAGCAGTACGCGCACTTATGTTCGCATCCACGATAGGGGTTGGCGGCCAGCGGTGCGTATTCCTCGGCTTGGCCCGCTGGCGCGTAGATATAGGAATAACCTTTGATTGCCGCGGTTAAGACGGTTCCGTTTACGGTTTGCGACTCCGCGCAGTCCGCGCACGTCAGGTTTTTTTCGTTGTTCCAAACTGCACCTCTCAACTGTTCGCGCTAAACGACCCACCAGGCGGGGCAACGCGCCGACTGCAGCTTTCGGATAGCGTTCCGGCAGCATCGCAGATTCCTGGTGAGCCATTAGCAGAGACCAGCGACTTCGGTAGCTTGCTGTCGTAACCCACATTGCCGGCCCGCGTCGATTATTTTTTACCCTTCGATCGGAGCCACCTGATTAGCTCTGAAATAAAAAAGAACCACCGCTTGCGGCGCCCTTCGCCGACAGCGTGAGCGGGGATCTCGCCTGCTCTCGCCTTGCGCAGTACTGTCCTGACATGCCACCCCAAAAAATTGGCAGCGGCCTGCGCTGAAATTGGCGGTGCTGGATAAAGCTCATCGTCCAGCATTCCGGTAATGACGTTTGCCATTGTGCTTCTTCCTTCTCTTAATACGGCGCACGTCGGCCGTAGATTTTTCACAAAACGACCATAGTCGATGCGTGCGAGTTGTGTCATTCATCATGCGAGACGAAAAATAACATCGCTATGACAAACGGGGAGCACTCAGCGGGCACATCGCAACGAGCTGGCCAAGACGCTTTCGGCGGGGCGGGTGGCGCACGGCCGCTTCTACTTGAAGGCAATCTTCGAGGAGGCGATCGAGCAGGATTTTGTCGAGAAAAATCCGGCACGAAAGCTAGTCCTACCCAACCAGCTGCGGGCGGTGGACAAGACCACGCTGAGCTGGGATCAGCTGCGGCTGGTGCTGGCGTCGGTTCCGCTCCGGGATCGCATCCTGTTGACGCTGGACATGACGGAGACGTTTCGCCCGAGCGAATTGTTCGCGCTGCGGTGGAGCGGATTCGACATGGATGCGCGCACGCTCACCGTCAGCCAGACTGCCTACCGGGGCAAGCTGCGCGACTTCGGCAAGACCAAGCAGTCATTACGGACGGTGCACCTTCCCGAAGGGTTGGCGAACGAGCTGTGGCTGTGGAAGCAGGAGTGCCCCGATCGCTCGCCGGAAGCGTTCATCTTCCCCAATGCGCGCAAGCACAACGGGGCGAAGAAGAACGGCTTTATCCGCACGGACAACTATCGCGCCCGGGTACTGAAGAAGCTGGCCGAGCAGTTGGGGCTGGCGAAGCTGAATTTCCAGGTGCTGCGGCGCAGGATGGCGACGCTGGCCCAGAAAAAGGGTGGCGTCAAGGATGTGCAGGGAATCCTGGGACACAGCAAGGCAGACACTACCGTCAACGTCTATAGGCAGCAGATCGAGGAGAGCGTCAAACAGACGCAGGATGCGATCTATCGCGAGCTGACGGCGAAGCCGGAGCTGGCGGCCGGCGCGTAAAAATTCACGAGAAATTTGGTACGGTTTGGTACGGTCGGTATTCTGGAGGGTCCGCAAGTGATAAAATCAACAGCAGTGGGCGCTTAACTCAGCGGTAGAGTGCCATCTTCACACGGTGGAAGTCACTGGTTCAAATCCAGTAGCGCCCACCATCAATTCAACGACTTAGAGGCTGCCGATTGGCGGCTTCTTTTTTCCTCCACAAAATCCTCCACAAACGAGCTCTCTACCGGTTTTTTGTCGAGCAATTCAACCGCTTTGCGGGCCGCCTGATTGCAGATGTGGGTGTAGTGGCGGACCATCGCGGCTGACATGTGGCCGACCATCGCTCCCACGACCAGGAGGGGCACGCCACGCTCGGCCATCAGAGTGATGAACGAGTGGCGCATCGAGTGGAATCGCAGGTGCTCAAAAAGGGCAATCGTCTCGCGTTCCTGGACGGTGAGATCGCGGTTTTCCTTTGCGGCGGCTTCCCTGATGCCATCGGCTGCCGCCTGGCGCAGATGACGCCAAGCAGTATCCCAAGACATTTGATGGCGCGTCACGTCGAAGCCGCGGCCGCCTTTCAGCGGATCGCCTGCCTTGGTATGGCGGCTAAGGTCCGCCGGCAGCAGATAGTGTTCCGGTTCCTTCGCTCCGAGCTGTTGCGCCCGAACGTACAGCTTACATGCTGCTTCCGTGGCCGCCTGATTCAGTTCCACCAGACGGGCGCCGGCATTGCTTTTCGTTGTGACGCGCACCACGCGAATCCGGCGTTTCTCCAGGTCCACTGCCCCGAACTGCAAACGCTTTATCTCACCGCCGCGAAGTCCGGTATTGGCCGCGAGCGCCTCCGCGTAGTAGGCGACCTGCCAGGAGTCTTTTGTGGCTGCCGTCGCTTCCAGGTGCGCCAACTGTTTATCCGTGAGGGCTACACCCACATCGCTCTCCGGTTGCTTGAGGCGCTTATAGTGCTCCCCGATCCGGCGCCAGAGGTTCGCTTCTTTCAAAACGTTGATGAGGATGCGGAGTTCGACGTTGACAATACATTCTTTGACCTGCTCCCGGCGGAGCCGTTGATAATCTTTGAGATCATCAAGGGTAAGGCTTTTCAGTTTTCGTGTGCCGAGCCGCTGGGTGAGCTGGCGAAGGGTTGATAATTCGTTCGCCCGTGCTTTCTGTGACGTGTGGTTGGCGGCATGCTGCTCAACCCAGCGCGTGCAGGTCTGGGTGACGGTCTGTTCCGCCTTTTCGTTTGGCAAGGTGCCATCCTCAAGTTGGCGAAGAAATTTCTTTTTGAAACCCCTCGCCTCGACACGGTCACGCTTGCCCGTCGATTTCTCTTTCCAGGTGCCATCGACATCCTTGTATCGGAAGTGCAGGATGTCGCCTTCACGTCGATAGAGGTTATCTTTACCTCTTGCCGTACGGTTTCCTCCTTGCTGCAGATTTCAGTTCAGAGCGCCACTTGAGATAGTTTGCGTCGTTCGACTCTAGGTGGTTCATGCGGAGCCATTTTCGATACCTCTCTGCGCCCTTCCCAGAGAATTTTCGGTAGTAGTCGCGCGCGTAGTCGCGCCGGTTGGCCTTGAATGTCGGTTGTTGACCTTTGTGTTTTTGCTTGCAGGCTGTCGAGCAGAACTTCTTGAGCGGTGACTTTCCGTAGTACCACTTTCGGCAATCCTCGAGTTCGCAACGGCGAATTCTTACGAGCTGGCCTTGTTCCCCAAGTGTCATCAGCGCACAGACTGCGCTCCATTCATGAGAATCAGCTTTCTTGTCCGCTGGCACCCAATGGAAGTACGCGCTATCGAGATGCATGACGTCCAGACCCCTCAAGGCCGGCACAGCAGAAAACCTGGACAAAACGGTGTCGATTTTGGCTCGGTGTTTTTCGAGGAAATCGTAATCTTCGTCACTGAGCCCATAACGTTCGTCGCGTTGTGCCGACCGCTCAAGAATGGCGTGCGTGAGATCAAGGGCTTGCATGATGCGCTTCTTCGCATCGCTCGCACCTGGGGAGTTGAGCCACTGCACCAGCCACTTATGACCACCCCAATTTTTTAACACCCTGTAATCTATGACAACCATAGGTTAAAAAAGATTAAACGCAAACAGCCGCATTGTCAAGCAAACTTAATACGCAGTGAGCAGCAATCAGAAACCGGAGGCTGAGATAGTGGTCAGCGAACAAGAAGTAGCAATCTTCCTGATGGGCCTGGACCGAGCGTCTAAGGCCCTGGGAGTGAGTATCTACACATTGCGCCGGCTGGCCGCCGCAGGCAAGCTGCCTGTCGTTTACATTGGCGGCCGCGTCATGGTTTCGAGCAAAACGATCGCCCGCGCACAGCAAGAGGGCGTTGGCGAAAAGCGGAAGCGCGGCGAGGCGAAGTAAGTGAGCAAGCCTCGCGACAAACGCGGGCCGGCGCGCAGTCGGCGTGAGCCGCTGGACAGCTTGCCGGCGAATGTCGAGGCCGAGCGTTCGCTGCTAGGCGCGATTTTGCTGGATAACACGCTTTACACCGACGCCGGCGCCGCCCTCAAGCCCGACGATTTCTTTCTCGATGCGCACCGGCGCATATATTCCAGAATGCTCGAGATGGCCGATACCAATCGGCCCATCGACATCGTTACGCTTAGCGAAGAACTGAGCCGCCACAAGAAACTGGAGGCGGTGGGCGGCGTCGCCTATCTCTCGTCACTCACCGACGGCACGCCGCGCCGCAGCAGCATTGAACATTACGTTCGCCTTGTGCGGGACAAGTCGCTTATGCGCAGCGTCGTCCGCGCGGCCAACACCATCATGCAGGGCGCGCTCGAGCCCGGAGCAGACGCCAATCAGATCGTTTCCGAGGTTTCAGATCTTGCGGAGTTCTTGCGCAAAGACGCGGGGCCGGAGCAGGACTGGCGGGCCTTATTCAAGTCGCGTCACGAAATGGAGCAGGGAGATTTGCCCTTTCTGATTGACGAAATTCTGCCCGAGGGAATCGGGTTCATCGGCGGCTTAGCGTTCACCGGAAAAACGTGGCTCGCTTTGAGCATAGCGAAGGCCTTAACCACGGGGCGGCTCTTTCTTAACAGATGGCGGGTGCCTGAAAAAGTGGCTGTTTTGTATCTGGTCCCTGAGGCAGGTGAAAAGTCATTCCGGGCACGCCTAGACAGGCTGGGAATGCCCGATGACCTCTTCTTGTGCCGCACGATCAAAGACGGGCTGCTCAGGCTAGACGATCCGCGACTGCTGGCGGCGGTCAAAGCCTTGAGGTCCGCAGTCATTCTCGATACCGCTATCAGATTTTCGCAGGCAAAGGATGAGAACAGTGCAACGGAAAATCAGGCACTCATGGATGCTTTTTGCCGGCTGATTAAAGGTGGCGCCAAAGCAGTACTCGGATTACACCACAGCGCGAAGTCTACGGCATCGGTTGAGGAAATGACTCTGGAAAACGTCCTCCGGGGAACTGGTGACCTGGGCGCAATGGCCGATGTCGTTTACGGCTTGAAGTGCGTTGACCAGGAGAAAAACGAAATCCGTGTCCAGTGCGTCAAGGCCAGAGACTTCGAGTGCACTGCGCCTTTTCACATCACAGGCCAGCCGTTTATTAACGAGCTGGGCGACTTTGTGATTACTACTGAGCCGGGTGCGGCGGCGGCCACAAAGCGGCGGAGCGAGATAGACACTCTGGGCGACATAATTTCAGCCCATCCCTGGGAGACACAAAGAACAATCGTTCGTCTAGGCGTCGAAGCTGGAATTCACAAATCGCGGGCCGAGGAACTGTTAAAGGCAAGTCGCGATGTTCCCTGGGTAAAAAAAGACGGGCCACGGGGTGCAATCCTCTACGGCCCGTTAGTTGAGTGTCCACTGTCCGGACAGTCCGGACAGTGGCCGGACAGTGGTGGGAGCAGTGTCCACTGTCCCACACCCTTAGGTGTGGACAGTGGACAGTCAACTGGGGACAGTCGGGAGGCGGAATACGACAAATCGTGCACCAACCCGTGCACTCAGTTCGTGCACGATGCGCGGGTTGTAACGCCTGTAACGGTTGCAAGCCCAGAACAAAAGAAACGGACGGTAAAAGCGGCCGTTGTGGGGAAGATCTGATGACCGCCGCCGAACTCATCACCACTATCGAATCGACCGGCGGCCGGCTGGTGCTCATCGGCAACGACGGCGTCCGATACGAGCTACGCGCCGAAGACGAGTGCCTTGTCCCCGAGCTGCGCCGGCTCAAGGCGGACGTTGTGGAACTGCTCCGCCATCGGGCCGTGATTCCGCAGATGCCCCCTGGCGTCTCTATCGTGGAGTGGAACCCGAAGGCGTCCCCCGTAATCCTCACCGCCTACTCGGTAGTGGTGGACATGGACAACTTCATCGTGGCCAGCCTGAGCGAGCTTCAGGCCGCAATGAAGGGCAAGCGGTGGTTAGCTGGCCATCGTAGTGTGCGCGACATCCTAGAGCGCCTCGAGCAGTGCGGCATCACGCTGGAGGTGAACAAGTGCTGAAAAAGAACGGAAAAAGCGATCGCGACACATTTGACACTTGCCTCGATCGGAACGCTGTTTCTGGTGCATCTTCGTTCCCGCATTGCCCGCGGTGCGGTTCGTTCCACCTGTACCGCCGGAACAATCAGGGAAATTACGAGTGCGAATCGTGCGGGTTGCTGGAAATCGACGAGGCAAGAGCGCGGCGGGTGCACTGATGAACGCAAAGGGTAAAGGCAGCCGTGCCGAGCATCGGGTCATTGCGCTGGATGAGTCTGCCGGGCCGTCGCCATCGCTTGTGGCGTGCGTGCTGTGCGGTGAAATCGAGGCGCTGTCTTTAGCCGCACAACACAACACAGCGACACAGACAGGCGGAGCGCAGGGCATAAGTAACTGATGCCTGGTGCTTTATGCGTCGCGCGGGCCGGCCCGCGGGTGAAGATGGGGGGCGGGTCAAAACCCCAGGGAATGCCGCTTTGGGGACCGCGTGGGCACAACGCGCGCATAGGCGCGAAATTGGGGAGGGGGGTGTGATGAAAAAAAGAAAAAAGTTTCGCGAAAACGCGAGTTTGAGCCGCCAGCGGGCTTGAGTGCCACCGCAAAAGAGCTCTGGCTTGCTCTGGCGCCTCAAACAATGAGCCACCCCGCAGGATTGGCTCGGCTCAACAATGCCTTACTCGCGCTGGACCGCGCCGACTCCGCCGCTGCCGTGATCGCTGAGGAGGGCATGATTTCAGTGACACCAGGTACCGGCGCCAAACATGCACACCCCCTGCTCCAGATTGAGCTCGAATGCCGAAAGGTCTTCGAAAAATATTTCGCGAAATTTTGGACGAAGGTAGATCGATCATCCGCCGATCCCGCCGGCGCTGGGCCTGGCCGCAGTGCCTCCCTGGGGCCGGCGGACCTGGTCCCGCTGTCGGATGAGGACCTTCGCGCCATGCGGTTGGAATAAATCGGGAGGCCATAGCCTCCGAGATGTAGGGCCTAGCAGTGGAGCCGTCGCTCCCGAGCAGTAGAGCGTTGCGTGTTGTCCGTCAACAGCCGCCGGAGCGCCGCAGTCGCAGCAAACGTGGAGTCATCTCCACGGAAAACAAATTTTCTCTGAGGAGATTCTTATGAGTGAAGTCATTTTTGACTGCGCAAGCAACTGGAATCACACCGCCGCGAAGCTGAGGGCATCCTCGCTTCTGCGGACTCGCGCGGCTTCCTGTCTGCGGATCAACGGCAAGAAATACAGAGCATCACAAGCCAGCTCGGGGGTGCCAGATCATTTCAATACTTTCGTGATGTTTGAGACCTTGAATGATCGTGGCCTTAAGGCATCGCAGGCCGACCTAATCAAGAATTGTTTATTGAGCTTCTGTAGTTCAGATCGCATCCGGGAGGGGCAGCAAAAATGGGCGCAAATGGTAGGTGTCCTTGAATCTCTCGGACAAGCAGAGATTACCGTCACATATCTGCACCATGTTTTGATACTCAAAACTGGACCCACCAAAGAGCGAGAAATTTTCAGCAAGGTACGCGGACTTGCAAATAGCGAGTCACGAGCTATGGAATTTCTGGAGGAATTGGCAGACGGCGTAAACAATTATGCCGCTCTGTTCAATTCGGATCATAGTAGGTGGAACGAATACGGCACCTCTACCCGGAAGCACATCTCTACCATCAATCGCGATTTAAGGGTTGAGCAAATAAGGCCGTTAATGTTTGCCGTTCTCCGTCATTTTCCTGTTAAAGAGGCTAAAGCCGCATTTAGGCAGTTCGTATTCTGGTCTGTACGCTTTCTTATAGTGGGGGAGCGCGGAGGATTATTGGATCGGAATTATGCTCAGAGAGCACAAGAAGTAGCGCAGCGAGAGATCAAAACCGCACAGGCGCTCGCGAAGAAACTAAGCGATATCGTGCCAAATGATGCCCTGTTTGAGGCTGCGTTTAGTGATGTACGGGTCTCACAAGCGTTCCTAGCGCGTTATCTGCTAAGAGCATTAGAGCAGAAAGCGAAGAATGTGCCGGAACCGGAAAACATTCCCAATGACGATGAAAATATCGTAAACCTTGAGCACATTCTGCCCGCAAACCCGGATGGGGCATGGGAAGAAATGGACGCGGAAACCGCCTCGGCAGTGGCCAAGCGTATCGGTAATATGGTCCTGTTGCAGGCCAAAAAGAATGCGCTAATCGGTAATAGCGCATTCAATGACAAAAAGAAACACCTGAAGGAATCTGCATTCGTCCTCACTGCGGCAGTTGCACAATACGCTACATGGGGAGTGAAGGACATTAAAGATAGACAGGCAAAACTGGCGAAACTGGCCGTGCAAACATGGCCGACATCCTGATCCAGTGTTGCTTCTCGCGCACAGCGGTTTGGCTGAAGTCCTCACGAGGGGCTTTGGCATTTTTCTTGGCTTGGCTTCTTGAGTTCGCGTTTTGGAGCGTTCTTGTTTGCCACGCTTTCCTTGTTCGAGGGCGACGAAAAGCGGTACAGGGTCAGCACGGTTGCCGATGCGCTGAACCAGCGGTATGGGCAGAACGCCGTGTACTTCGGCGGGATTCACTCGGTGCTCGACTCTGCGCCAACGCGAATCTCGTTCACGTCCATTCCTGACGTCGATGACTTCTGATGCCGGGATCGCGGTGCGCAATGATCGACCACAGAGGCGGTATTCAGGGTTGCTGGCGAGTTTGAAAGGGGATCGGCGGGTCGCAAGTCGGGGCGTTTCTGCGCTTGCTGACAGGGGATATCATGAGGTGCGCTGGTGGAGGGAGAACTAACATGGCAAAAGGAAAAGCGTTTTTTGTAGTTGGTCACAAGAACTGGGGCAAATCGGACACCCTCGAAGCATTGACGGGTGGTAATTATCACTTTCGCTATTGGCCGGTCAACGGACACAAGTTTTTCATTCGAAGGATGTCCGATGATGACCGCCCAGAGCAGTATAGAGAATTCGCACGACACCTTGATCCTGATCACATGCCTTATGTGCTTGCCGCGCTGTGTCCTAGATTATTGAGCATTGCATAATATACTTACAACGGGAATAGCTCTGCCTGCTCCCAGAAGGCCATAACCAAAGTAGGGCGTCGGCGCATCCGCCGCAGTGCCTTCCGGGCATAGTGACTCAGTTCGCCGAAGCTCTTGGGGCAGAAATTCGGTAGCTCGTGCTGCTTCCAGTGCGACCACAGATACTCGACCGGATTCAGTTCCGGAGCATAGGCGGGCAGGAATTCCAACCAGATCCGCCCTCGCTGCTCGCGCACGAAGTCCCAGACCAGACGACCGCGATGGCTTTTCAACCCATCCCAGATGATTAACAACTTGCCGGGAACGTGCCGCAGCAGATGAGAGAGAAACTCGACCACCTGCGGACTGCGGATGCTGCCCGGAAACAGTCGGAAGTAGAAGTTCCACCACGTTACCCCTGCCATGGCTGACAAGGTCTTCCAATTGAAGTGGTACTGGCAGGACGGGCGTCTGGCCCCGTGGAGCCCACGTACGGCAGCGGTGCGGGCGCTCGCTCAATCCGCTTTCGTCGATGAAGACGACGGTGCGGCCCTCATTTTTGGCCTTTTTTTTAACTCCGGCCAGCGATCCCGCTTCCACTGCTGAATCTTGGCTTCGTCCCGTTCCAAGGCGCGTCCCGTCGGTCGCTGGCAACTCCAACCCAGTTGCCGCAGAATACGCCATGCCTGCGAGGGGTGGTACTTCACCCCGCATTCGCGTTCGATCAGGTGGGTCACTCGCGCCGACGTCCATAGGCTGGTTTCATATCCGAGTGCTTGTGGGCCACGCTTCAGACCACGCTCGATTCGCCGCAGGTCTTCGGGACGTAGGCGCGGTTTGCGACCCGCTCGTCCTGCCTTTTTAAGCGCCCGCCGTCCACCTTCCTGGAGTTGTCGAGCCCACTGACCCACCGATTGCCGATGTACCTTTACACGCCGCGCCACCTCGGACTGGCTATATCCCTGCTTCAGCAGCCGCGCCGCTTCCATCCGCCGCTGCTCCAGTGCGTCAAAATCTCTGCGAACTCCCGCTGGATTGCCCATGCACGGCAGGATAGCACAATCTTTCAGAAATGTCAGTATGTTATTCAATACTCAATAGTGGACAAGGAGTGGCATTCTAAGCTAAGCGATATCCTTACCACCCTGAAACGAAGCTACGAGTTGTTCTTCTTTGTCTTGCGGAATAAGGGTGACAACCCTGCGAAAATAATTCGAGATGATGAAATCCATCCATTTGATCGCTTTGGCACGGTGAAGGTGTACCGCATCGCAGGAGCCACGGCGCAGGTCAGAGCCAAAGCCCTTGAAAAATTCATCAAGGAATATGCCTAAGCGCCGTCAGGAATGAGTGATGTCGGGAGGACCGAATTCGGGGTGGCTTTGCCCCATAATTCACGAGCGATCCCCAGCCCGATGGCCAGCCCGATGGCGAACGAATTTACAAGCACTTAGCGGAAGTTAGCAGCCCCTGTGAGCGCTTGTAAATTGTTGTAAACGTTAGTAGTTACAGATTCACACGGTGGAAGTCACTGGTTCAAATCCAGTAGCGCCCACCAGAGCTATCTGGTTACCGCACAGCCACTTACGAGTGGCCAATCATTCGTTCTCCAAGCGATTTGTCCGCATCACAAACGGTGAGCCGGCAGCCAGATTCACTTTTTCCAGGCCGCCAGGCAGATTCCCCCGGCCACCAGGAAAACACTGACGATAGCGCTGGCGGTCAGCGTTTCGCCGGTGAGCGCGCTGCTGATCAACACGGCGACGACGGGAGTCAACGACAGGAATTGCCCGGCGCGCCAGGCCGGCATCATGGTCAGCACTTTGCCCCACAACGCATAACATAGTGCCGTAGCACCCAGCCAGTTGTATACGAGTACGCCAATTACGGCGCCATTCCAGACGACAGGACGGCGCGGGCCGAGAACCGGCGCGGCCATTGCGATGACAATACCGGACCACAAGATCTGCCAGAAAGCCTGCGACCAGAAGGGCGTCCGCCATTGATAACGGCGGTAAAGACAGGCGCCCAGCGCCCAGCATAAGGCGGAGATCAGCAGCAGTGCGTTTCCCAACAAAACTTTGGCATCGTGCCAGTTCACCAGCCCGGGGTTCATAAACAGCACGAGGCCGGAGAATATCCCCAGAGCTCCCACCATGGCTATAGTGGTTATGCGCTCGCCGGCGAGCATCCAGCCCAGCGGCAAGACCCAGAGCTGCATGGTGTACATGAGCACGGCAGCGCGGCCGGCCCCCACATAACCCAACCCGAGTGTGCTGATCCCTAGGCAGAGCGCAATCTGCAATATGCCGATGATGGCCAGGCGAGTTCGCTCACCTCTGGCCGGCAGCAGGCGCTGGCGCCGTGCGAGCATGATTGCGGCCAGGACAACGGGGGCGCCGCAAAAACGCCACAAGACAAAACTCGGGGGAGAAATATAGCCGAAGACGGTTTTTACGAGTGACCAGTTAGCCGCCCAAATCAGAACCAGCACCACCAGCATCAAATAGACATACCTTCCATTCAGGTCTTCCCCAGGAACTCTCGTTGTCATGATGCTGGCATCTTAAACCCTGCTGGAGCCCTGCTGGCAATGAGCAAGGGACCGGAGAGTGCGAACCGACGTGAGCAATGCGAACGCCTTCGAAGACGTACGCGTTCTTCGATGAACTTGGGGCCGCTCACACGTACTCAATCGGTGCAGCGTCACCGCTCAGCTTCCTTGATCGCCCTCGGGGCTCAGATCCAGCAGCGCCCGCCATATCTAAGTTATTTGGAAACCGTAGCTTAGGGTGGTAAAAACATCGCCCAACCGGATGCTCGCCTGATTCCCTTGCACGATCCTCTCCGCCGGCTTTCATGGGGTCGAATTCACCCAGGTACTGCTTGTCGGCCGAATAGTGGCTTGACTCTGCTCCGGACGCAGCGTATATATTGCTCGATTCACCGGCTCCTATCCCTCAACTCAAGGAGTCATTCGCATGAGCAGCACGAAAGACCAGCTCCTCGTTAAGGATCAACCACAGTCCAATCTCGACTCTGCGCTCTTGGAAAATGTTGCTGAAAACGCTCAAATGGCGCAGACCAACCCCAAACCAGTCGCTGACATTTCTCTTGATGAATTTACCGGATGGAAATCAAAAGACATGATTGACGACAATTAATGCATAACTGGCGCTTTTTTAATATCGTACCCGGCCTGCCAAACTGAAGATTGCATCACTGCGGTGGCAAAAATGTTTCGCAGAATATAGATACCTTTTAAATGTTATTGAATGCGCCGCCGCAACTGATTTCCGTTTGCTCCCATAACCCTGAGCCCCGGCTCGGGGTTTTGTTTTGGCCCTCCCTTCTCAAACGCGTAAGTGATCGTTTTTCCTGATGGCCACAGCCATTGGGGTTGGCGTGGGAAGTCGTTTGCGGGAACGGGGTAATCCAGATTCCTGGTCTTTGGGTCTCGCTAACCATCCCGCAGCCCTGTAAACTGTATATCAAAACATACTTGCAGAGGTACCAGGACGCTGCCACAATTCGGTGGGAACGGGATTCTCCCAAGAGCGTCGTGACGTCTTGTGGATCGAACATGAGACATTTACGCTTCCGCGGATGGACCGCATTTCCCGCATAGGAGGAACTATGCGCACATTATTAGTAGTCATTATCTTGCTGCTCACTGCTGCGTTGTTATTTGCAGAGTGTTCCGGTCATCCCGTCATCTGCCCGATCGATGGGGAGCGCATGTACGAGTCGGATGAATGCCGGTCCAAGGGCAATGAACGCAGCTGCCGTTACACCCACAGGGTGGTAATCGGCGGTTCATTTGTCACCCATTCGCAATGGGTAACCTGTTGGTGATAACCGCCGAAGATCGGTTCCCATTACTTCCTTCAATCGCCCACGCGGCGTGTTTTCAGGACTTCGCCTGTGGGTTTGCCGAATCCGGGTCCCACCGTTTGAAATCCGCGCATTCGATTCCAAACACGTCCAGAATCTTGCCCACGACGTGTGCCGTCATGTCCTGAATCGTGGCCGGCCGGTGATAGTAGGTGAGCATGGGCGGCAGAATGACGGCCCCGGCGTTGGCCAGCGTCAGGAGATTGTTAAGGTGTATGGTGCTCAAGGGAGACTCGCGGGCAACCAGCACCAGTTTGCGGCGTTCCTTGATGACCACGTCGGCGGCGCGCAGCAGAAGGCTCTGGGCATAGCCGTGGGCGATGGCCGCGGCCGTCTTCATGCTGCACGGCGCCACCACCATGCCCTCGGTCTTAAAGGTGCCGCTGGCGATGTTCGCGCCGACGTCGCCGAGAGAATGGTAGCGCGTCGCCAGGGCTTCTACCTGCTCGACGGAGTAATCGGTTTCCAGCCTGATCGTGCGTCGCGCCCCCGCTGAAATCACCAGGTGGGTTTCCCATTGCGGGTGGCGCTGCATTTCCCGCAGCAGTTGAATGCCGATTTCGGCGCCGCTGGCGCCGGTGATGCCCACGATCAGACGCTTCGGCATGGCTGCCTGGGACTGCTCCACTTTTCCTCCTGCACGATGGGAACGCCGCCCTCGAATTTGAATCCGAAGCGGCTGATGTTGTCAAGGCTGCCGACGCGGCCAGCGCCGTCTCGCGGTATACTTTGCCAAAGCGCGTTGCCGGGGTTCCACGGGCAATGGGAGGGCGTTATGTTTGCGCCGGAGGGAAGAAGGATGATGGCGGAGCTGCTTTCGATTCTCAACCAGGAAGTGAAGCCTGCTTTGGGTTGTACCGGACCGACTTCAGTGGCGTTCGCGGTCAGCGTGGCCCGCGCGGCGGTCGGCGGTACGTCGCGCTCGGTCAAAGTCATCGTCGACCGCGACACTTACAAGAACTCGGTTTCGGTCGGCATGCCCGGCACATCGAAACGTGGGCTCGTCATAGCTTCAGCCCTGGGAGCGCTTTGCGGCGACGCGACGGCGGGCCTGGAAGTGCTGCGCAACGTCGAAGCCGAGAACGAACTGATGGCGGAGCTGTTCGCGCAACACTCGGTCCAGGTGGAGATCAAGTGGGACTATGAGGGAATCGGGCTCTACATCGAAGCCTCTGTCGAAACGGAAAACGGCGCCGGCCGCGCCATCGTGGCCAAGACTCATGCCAATGTGATCCTGGAGGAAGCCAACGGCGTAGTGCTGAAACAGGCTCCGGCCGTGCCGAAACAGGAACTGCTCGACCATGCTAGCGACCCGATCAGGAAATACACGGTCAAAGACTTCCTGGCTTTTTCCCGCGGCGTGCCGGTTGAGCAATTGGGATTTCTGCAAGCGGCGGTCGCGATGAATCTGGCGCTGGCCGAAAAAGGATTGCACGAGGATATTGGCATCGGTTATGGCCCGGCGTTGGGCCGGATTCCGGGTGATCCGGCAATCGTGCGGGCCAAAGCGCTGGCCGCCTCGGCCGCCGACCTGCGCATGGCCGGGGTCAACGCTCCGGCGATGAGCTGTGCCAGCAGCGGAAATGTCGGCATCGCTGCCTCCTTGCCCCTGGTCGCGGTGGCGGAGGCGAACGGCAAGAGCGAAGAAGAGATGTTGCGCAGCGTCTGTCTCAGCTTTCTTTTGACCATTTACGTCAAGAGCCATATCGGCCGGCTCTCGGCCATGTGTGCGTGCGCGATTGCGGCCAGCCTGGGAGTTACGGCGGGAACCGCGATGCTGATCGGCGGCGATCTGGCGCAGATTGAAGCGGCCATCGGCAATGTGGCCGGCAGTATTGGAGGCGTGATTTGCGACGGGGCAAAGTCGGGTTGCGCGCTCAAGCTGGCGACCGCTGCCGGCGTCGCCATCGAAGCCGCTTACCTCTCGCGTATGGGAATCGCCATTCCGGAAAATGACGGACTCGTCTGCTCGACGGCGGACGAGACGATAGCGCTGCTCGGTGTGATCGCCTCGCGCGGAATGGTCGAGACCGATCGCACTCTGTGCAAGGCGATCATCGGGCGAGAAAGCGCATAACATCAACGAGCAAGCGAAATCCATGACGCGCCGCCGGCGACCTTCATAGGCTGACCTCCGAGGTGGTCGAAGATGAGGACGGTGGGATCGCGCCCAAAGCGGCCGCTGACGCGCCGTGCATGGTGTCGAGGGCGCGAGAGATAGCCAGGAGCAAGGCCGTCATTTCGCGCTCCAGAGCCGTGGACGCCGCGGCGAACTCCTGCATGCTCCCGGCTTTGCCAAGTTCCTCAAGGGCGAGTGCTGCCCGGGCGGCTTTCAGGCCGCCGATGGCGGACAACGATCCCTTCAGCTTGTGAGCCGCGCGATAGACGGCGATGCTATCGTTCTGGGCCAGGGCGGTGCGCACGGATTCGATCATACCGGGGCTCTCTTGCAGAAAGAGGCGGCAAAGCTCGCCGAACAAATCTCTGTCGCCGCCCAACTGGTTCACGGCCTTTTCGACGTCGAGCGCCTCGTCGCCAGCAAGCGGCGCCGGCGTCGGCGCGGACGAAGCCTCGGCCGGCGGCCGCTTGCGCGTTGTCTGCTCGTAGATGGATTGCAGCAGCTCTTGTTTGTGCAGCGGTTTCGAAATGTAGCCGTCCATTCCCGCCTCCAGGCACTTTTCGCGGTCGCCCTTCATGGCGTGCGCCGTCATGGCAACAATCGGCACGTGGGTGCCTGTGGTCTGCTCCCAACGGCGAATCTGCCGGGTTGCTTCGTGTCCATCCATGATCGGCATCTGCACGTCCATCAGGATCGCGTCGTAACCATTCTGCTGGCTGGCGTTGAGTGCGGCCAACCCGTCGCCGACGACCGTGACCGAATGGCCGGCGCTTTCCAGCAGGCGGGAGATCAGGTGCTGGTTGACGAAATTGTCCTCGGCGGCGAGAAGGTGAAGCTTGGGCGGGGTGGCATTGGGCAAGAGCGACTCTCCTAGGTCGGTGATGACTTCCTTTGGCACCGTGTTGAGCACGCGCAACACGACGTCCAGCAGTTCGGAACGGCGTATGGGCTTGATGAGGTAGGCGAAGATGCCGAGTTCGCGGCAGCGCTCGAGGTCGCCGGGCTGCCCGCCCGAAGTTAGCATCAAGACGATGGCGCGCGTGAGCTTGGGGTTCTGCCGGATGCGCTCAGCCAACTGAAAGCCGTCCATCTGGGGCATGTGTCCGTCGATCAGAACCAGCTTGTAGGCGTCGCTTCCCGAAGCGGCTGCCTCCAGGGCCGACAGCGCCAGCACGGCGCTCTCGACCGCATCGGACTTCATGTTCCATTGGGTGGTGATGGCATGCAGAATTTTGCGGTTGGTGAGGTTGTCGTCCACGATCAGGCAAGTGACGCCTTTGAGACAAGCGGGCGCCGCCGTGGCCGGCTGAGTCCCGGGCGGAAGCGGAACCAGCATGTGGAACTCGCTGCCGTTGCCCAGTTCGCTGGCGACCCACATTTGTCCGCCCATGAGGGAGACCAGGCGCATGGAGATGGTCAAGCCGAGCCCGGTGCCGCCGTAGCGGCGCGTTTGCGAACTATCGGCCTGGCCGAAGGCCTCGAAGATGGTATTGAACTTGTCGCGCGGAATGCCGATGCCGGTGTCGCGCACGACGAGGTGAATCATGTTGGGGCCGCGTTCGGCGGCGGCATCGACGGTGACAACGACCTCGCCGCGTTCGGTGAACTTGATGGCGTTGGCGACGAGGTTGACCAGAACCTGGCGCAGGCGGTGGCCGTCTCCGATGACGACTTCCGGAACGGAGGGGAAAATATCGTAGGCGAGTTCAAGTCCCTTTTGATGAGCGCGCAGGGCCAGCCCCTTCATGATGTCACCCAGCAACTCGTGCAGGTTGAACTCGAAGGAATCCAATTCGAGGCGTCCGGCTTCGATCTTGGAAAAGTCCAGAATCTCGTTGATGACGGAGAGCAGGGATTCGGCCGAGAGCTTGACGGTGGAGAGGTATTCGCGCTGTTCGGGGGTAAGACTGGTTTCCAGCGCCAGTTCGGTCATGCCGATGACGCCGTTCATCGGGGTACGAATCTCATGACTCATGTTGGCCAGAAATGCGCTCTTGGCGCGGCTTGCCGCCTCGGCCTGCTCCTTTGCCTTAGCGAGTTCCCTCGTTCGCGCGCCCTCTAGCGCCCGGTCCCACAACCGTCGCCAGTACGCCTGGTGTAGGCTGCGACCCTGAGTGAGCAGAAAAGCAAACAGGGACACTGTAATTAGTGCCACCGTGTAGCCTTGCTTACCGCCCAGCCATAGATACACACAAAATATGGGTGCAAAGGACGTCCAGAGATAAAGCTGAAGCAATTGGAAATTCGGGGTGAAGGAATTTGTGGACCCAAAAGCACAGCCGACAATCCACAACATAGTGACTACGTATGGCCAACTCTCCAAACCATAAAAGTAGACAGCGCTCGCGTGGATCAATCCCGCCGCTGCCGAAGCTGATCCCACTGCAGACGCAAATACAGCGTTGCGAAAGCCTGGAGATCGTCCGCGCAGTCTAGTCAACGATATACGTATTCCGATGCTGCTGGTAATCGCACCCGCAAAGGCCCAGTATAAGAACGCGTGCTTGCTTCTATAGTCTGTCGTCGTGCTGATAGTAAGCAGGAGAATCAGGTAGGGAATGATCCCCTGAACCAGCTTTGCGATTAAGTCTGTATCTGCCTCGAGGAGAAGTTCGGACGGAGCCCCAGACCGACCTTTCAGGTCGGGTGCCCCTGCAGAGTGCGCCTTGAACTCCACCATGTTCCTTCCTCCTGGCAAACGGCCGATACGATCGCCTTTCAGTGCAGGTCAGTGGACGTCTTGTAAAACGCGCCTGCCGGGGTACAGCTTACGTGCCCGTTGCCAGCTTCAGGCTGACTCAGTTGCCTGGAAACTTGATTCGCCCGCACTAAAACTCCATCGGCGAGAAGTTGTTAACCTTGATCGGCCAGGAGCCTTAGTCTAAAAGAGTGTTGACTTATCTTTAGCAGGATGCGGAAAGACTACTCCTGTTTCCACCGCGCAAGCTGCTAAGAAGTAGGTATGCGTGGGGATGACGAGCAGCAGTCGGCGCATTCAGCTACGTGAGTCCCGAACAGCGAGTTCCGCGGCGCGAGCCGCGGCCCCGGCCAGCAACAGAGAAAATCGCAGCGCTTTCCCGATCGGGGAAAAGCGGAAGCGAAGCTCCGATGAATAGCTCATACAACAGGAGTTATCGACAGTTTCGAGGAATTCTTGATTCTGCGCGGATAATCCGGCGGAAACCAAACATGGTTGATACGGGAGTAAATTATTTCAGCTCGCGATGAGCAAGATTCAAGCAGGTCTCGGAGCCCGTTCGGGTAGCCAAGTGTGCTGTTGCGAAAGACAACAAGTAGATGGCTCTTGTCACAATGCCTGGGTGACCTAACGCATAGCTTTTGTTCCCCGGCTAGTGAAGGATAGCTTGACTCATTCGACGTTCCGGTCGGTAATAAGGCTCCCGGTTTCTTCTATGGCCAAGTTGCTTATCGTTGCCGCGGTTCCGTTATCGCTGTCCGTTTTCCTGCCGATAGCGGGAGTTTCGATCAATATAGGCCTGCTCGTCTCGGTAGGCCTCGTGATCGGGTTCCTCTCCGGACTCTTAGGCGTAGGTGGTGGCTTTCTCACCACTCCGATACTCATGATGATTGGCATTCCGCCGGTCGTCGCCGCCGCTTCCGATACCAATGCGATTGTCGCCACCTCGGCTTCGGGCGTAGCCGCTCATTTCCGCCTGAAGAACGTCGATTTCAAGATGGGGGCTTATTGCCTGATCGGCGGACTGTTTGGCTCCGCCGTGGGCGTACGGGCGGTGAAGATACTGGGAGCACGCGGGAACGTGGACCTGCTGATCAGCCTGATGTACGTTGTGATCCTGGGCGGCATCGGCGGATTTATGGTCCAGACTAGCCTGCAAAAACTGCGCGGCGGTGTGTTAGCCCCTAAGGAACGCCCGCCCAAGTCGAACGCGTTCACCACGATCCTGGCCCGGCTGCCGTTTCAAACCGAGTTCGTCAGGTCCGGCGCGCGTCACTCCATCCTGCTGCCGTTCGCGCTTTGTTTCGTGGTTGGCATCATGACGGCTTTCATGGGAGTTGGCGGAGGATTCATGATGGTGCCGGTCATGGTATACCTGCTGCGCATGCCGGCACACGTGGCGGTGGGAACCTCATTATTCCAGGTACTGTTCACCTGCATGGGAGCCACGATCATGCAATCCGCCAGCAATCACAACGTGGACTTGGTGCTGGCGCTGGTGATCGCCTCGGGTTCGACCATTGGCGCTCAGCTAGGCGCCCGCGTGAGCCGGCACCTGAGGGGCGAGCAACTGCTGATCGTGCTCGGCGTGCTGGCCCTGGCCGTGTGCCTGAAGATGGCGGTTGGAATCGTCATGGCCCCCGCCAACCCGCTCTCCGATGCCAGCGGTCACGCGACCTTGAGAGTGGATCACAACCGGGCGTTGGCGTATGCGCGGACCATCTCGAAATTGCCCTTATCACACTGAACTTGTGACGAGGGAAGCCGGATTCAGACCGTAACCCCAGCTGTTTCAACAAACGTTGCGCAATGCAACAGAAGAATTGTTATCCTCACAATCTCAGTGTGACCGGGACCACATATTTATCCCGTGACGTATGAGATTTTTCCTTCACTGACTACGCGCTCAGAAGAGGTGTGCAGCGTCAGATGGGGCCATCGTTGACCAGTTAGTTATTATCGGGGTCATGCTAATGATTGGTTTGGTCGTGGTTGCTGTCTTTACGCTCACTTTCCCGCTGCTCCTGCCGGTAGCAGGGGTTTCGATCAACATGGGGCTGCTGGTCTCGGTGGGCATGGTGATCGGATTTTTGTCGGGCCTCCTCGGGGTAGGCGGCGGGTTTCTGATGACTCCCATTCTCATGATGATCGGCATTCCTCCGGTCGTTGCCGCCGCTTCCGATACCAACGCAATCATAGCGACTTCGGCTTCGGGAGTGGCCGCTCATTTCCGGCTCAACAACGTTGACTTCAAGATGGGGGCCTGTTGCCTTCTGGGGGGTCTGTCCGGTTCGGCGCTGGGCGTGCAGTTGGTGAAGATCCTAAGGGCGCGGGGAAATGCGGACTTACTGATCAGCATAATGTACATCGTGGTTCTTGGCTCACTCGGCAGCTTCATGGTTTACAACAGCATTAAGAAGTTGCGCCGCGGGGTCATGGCGCCGAGAATGCGCGCGGCCGGATCGCATGGGTTCACCAACTTCCTGGCGCGGCTGCCTTTGCAGACGGAGTTCAAGCGATCGGGTGTGCGCCACTCGGTGCTGCTGCCGTTCTTTCTTTGTTCGCTGGTGGGAATCATGACGGCGCTGATGGGCGTTGGCGGAGGTTTCATCATGGTGCCGGCGATGGTCTACCTGCTGCGCATGCCGGCGCACGTGGCGGTGGGAACCGATCTGTTCCAGATTCTGTTCACCTGCATGGGGGTCACGCTCATGCAGGCTGCCAGTAACCACAGCGTGGACGTGGTATTGGCCTTGCTTATCGCGGCGGGCTCGACCATCGGCGCCCAGATTGGCGCCCGCGTCAGCCGCCACATGCGGGGCGAGCAATTGCTGGTTGTGCTAGGAGTTCTGGCACTCGCCGTCGGCCTGAAGATGGCGGTTGGAATCTCCCTGCCGCCATCCAATCCGCTTTCCGAAGCGGGCGGACGTGCTATGCTGAGGGTAGATCATACCGCGGTATTGGTTTGCGTTCGCGATTTCGTGAGGTCATCTTTATGGCGTTGAAATCACGGCGAGCCCCCATTAACTCTCGTGTTCTGCCCGCACTTGCGCTGCTTTGGGCGGTCATGGTTTGCCCGAATGTTTCCGCCCAGGCGACCCCGCCGGTGACCCTGAAACTCTCACCCCAAACAATCGAGATGGGCGCTTTTTACAACGGCGTGAGACTGCGGATGGACGGGACCGTGCCAAGCAACTCCAAGGTCATGATCGTTATCAGGGGAGTTACGAAGGACGAAGTTTTCAACAAAAAAGCCCGCGTCGGCCCGATCTGGATCAATGTTGACAAGGTGCACGTGTCCGGGCCTCCGTCGCTGTTTTTGCGTTTCAGCTCCGAGGACGTGCATACGTTTCTGGACCGGCAGACGATCGAAAACTACGCGCTCGACGAACTCTCCATCAGGGACCGCATGCAGATTCTTACCGAGCACGGAGTGCGTGACCCGGAAGCTCTGAAAGCGCTTGGCGACCATTACATAAATTTGAAGAAGAGCGAGGGCGCTTATCGCAGATTATCGGACAGGGTCCAGGTGACCGAAACCGGAACCGGCGAAGAGCATTATTCGCTGAACATTGGCTGGCCCAAGCTGGCTACACCGGGTTTGTACCAGGTGGAAGTTTATGCCTGTCGCGATGGCCGAATCGTCGGGCAAAGCGGGGCTACTCTAAAATTGGTTGAGATCGGCTTCCCGGCATTTATGGCCACTTCCGCCAGAAGCCACCCGTACGAGTATGGCATCTTCGCGGTTATCCTGGCGATCATTGCGGGATTCGGAATCGACGCTCTGGCGATTCTCCTGGGAGGAACCAGGAAGCACGCTTCCCATGGGGCGCGCCCGGCGCCGCGGCCTCAGCCGGCGCAGCGCGCCACGGCAGCGGCGGCTGGGGGCAGAGTTCCGCCGCTGGCGCAGGACGGTGGTTTTCCGATCCCAAGGCCGGCGCGGTCTGCCGCGGCTGGCGCGACGGTGACGCGCAGCAATGATTTGGGGCCTTGAGTCGTCCGGCGACGCCGGGGCCCGGCGTAACAAGTTAAGCGGCGGCGTGGGGTACGCTGCGCTTTCATCTGCAAGGTGGGAACTCAAGCTCATACAGGAGGAGTGTCGATGTGCGTGATCACCATTTCCCGCGGTGCATTCAGCGGCGGCGAGTTATTGGCGGAGTGTCTGGCTTGGAAGCTCGAATATCGCTGTGTGGATAGAGAAGTGATCGTCGAAAGAGCGGCCGCGCACGGGGTATCGCAGGATGTTCTGAGAGACGCTCTGCAAAAACCACCCGGATTCCTCGAGCGCTTCAGCCATAAGCGGTACGTGTACCTGACTCTGATTCAGGCCGCGTTGACCGAGGAGGTCAAGAACGGGAACGCGATTTACCATGGCAATGCGGGGCACCTGCTGTTGCGCGGCGGTCCTAACGTGCTGCGTACCCGCATCATCGCGCCGCTTGAGTTTCGTCTCCGCATCGCGCAGGATCGGCTTAAGTACGGCAGGGACGAGGCGATTGCTTATCTCCAGAAGTCGGACGAAGATCGCCAGAAGTGGTCTCATTTTCTGTACGGCGTGAACTGGGGCGATGCTTCCCTTTACGATATTGTGATCAATCTTGAAAAGATGGGGATTGAGGAGGCTTGCCACGTCATCTCAGGATTGGCGCGCGAGTCCTGTTTCGAGTTCACGGACGAAAGCCGGAAGCGCATGGACGATCTGGTGCTGGCCAGTCGTGTCAAAGCCGACTTGGTGATCGATCCCAAGACGTCCGATCTGGAGCTCGAGGTACAGGCGTTCGAAGGGGCGGTCACGGTCATGGGAAAGGTGCGTCTCAGCGAGGTCGAGGACATCGAACGCGTGGCCGGTGCAACGCCCGGTGTAACCGCCGTGCATTTAGACGAGCTTATGTCGGCCACACGAGACTGATTGGCCGAGGGTCGCCGGGAACCCCGGCTTCGGCCGGTCTCGGTTAAGTTTTGGTTCGACGGGTGGAGACGGCCCAGTCCGCGTCACCGTCTTCCATCTCAAGGCGGCGCACTCCCTGCAGGAAACGGCTCTGCAGTTTTTCATACTCGGCGCGATAGGCGGCGTCGGGATGCTTCCATTCGTGCAGGTAAAAGACGCGCTGAATGCCGGCCTGAAGCATTTCCTTCATACAACTGAAGCAGGGCTGCATGGTGGTGTAGAGGGTCGCGCCTTCGACCGCAATGCCGAAGCGGGCGGCGCCGAGCAGGGCATTCTGCTCGGCATGGACACAGATACAAAGATCGTAGCTGGTGCCGGGAGGATGCGATTCGCGGTTGGCGCAGCGCAGGCAGCCGCCGTCGAGGCAATTCGGCATGTTGCGGGGGGTGCCGTTATAACCGGTGGAGATGATGCGCCCATCTTTGGCCACCACCGCGCCGACCCGGTTGCCCACGCAATTGGCGCGACGGCGGACAGCGATGGCGATTCCCATCAGGTACTCGTCCATGTTGGGGCGAGAGCGCTCTTCAGCCACCACGCATACTCCTGCGAAATTCAGACGCGGTTTCGGCACTTGACGCTGACCCTGTGTGCCCGGTTGCTTCCTGCAGCCTGCCGCGCGTGAAACCAGTTTAGTTCATCGCGCTGGCCGGTCCCGCGATGACGTCCCGCATGGCGCGCACTTCTTGGCTCAGCAGCTCCACCAGTTTCAGCGAAAGCGAGACGTCGCTTTGCATCAGGCCAACCAACTCCTCACGGGTAAGAAAAGCGAGCTCCGCATCCGACAGGACCTCCGCACTCAAGCTGTAAGGGCTGCCGCTGATGGCGGCGGGCAAGCCGAGCAGACCGCCGCGGCCCACGATTTCTTCTAAATGGATTTTGCCGTCGGGCGAGCGCAGCGTCAAACGCGCGCGGCCTTTGTTGAGAATATAGACGCCGGTAACCTCATCACCTTGGTTGAAGAGTAATGCCCCGGCTTGTTTGGTGATGTTCCGTGCCTTACCGAGAAGCTTGGTTTCGAGTTCAACATCAACCTTGAATGACACAAAAGTCCTCCCCCGCGCGAATGTAGAAATAATTTAGCCATCGCCGGGGCGCCCCGCTGTGATGCAGCTCACCGCCCGGCTGTGCGCAAGCGGGGCTTTTGCCGGAGAGAGCGAGTGAAGCGATTGCGTTTTTCAACCGCCGCTTCCAAAAATGGGCGGCTCGTCATGCGTGCAGAGGCAGGGTGAAGTGGAATACCGAGCCGCGGCCAATCTGACTGGTGACGCCGACCGCGCCGCCGTGCAACTCAACGATCGCTTTGGCGATGGCGAGTCCCATTCCGGTGCCCTGGATCGAGACTCGCTGGTTGCGCCCGCGATAAAACTTTTCGAAAATCATGGTTTGTTCGATATCGTTGACTCCCGATCCATGGTCGGCGACGCTGACGACAAGTTCGGAACCGCGCCGCTCGGCGGTGATGCGGATGGACGTTCCGGGCGGAGAGTACTTGCCGGCATTGTCGAGCAACTGTTGGAGAACCTCGGCGATGCGGTCCAGGTCCATCGCCACGTCGGGCAGGCCGTCGGGGATTGTGACCTCAACCGGATGGCGCGAAAGTGACGGTTTAGATGCTGCGATGGCCATATCCACCGCCTCGCGGATGGGGTAAGGCCGCACCCGAAGTTCGATCGTGCGCGAATCCAATTGCGCCACTTCCGTCGCTTCGCCGACCAGACGATTCAGCCTATCGCTTTCCTCATTGATCACCTGCAGCAATTCGAAGCGCTGTGGCCGGTCCAGATCCGCCGCGGAGAGCAAGGTCTCGGCCGACGCCTTAATCGCTGTCAGGGGTGTCCGGAACTCGTGAGTCACGGCATCCAGCAGCACCGAACGCAGGCGGTCGTTTTCGCGTGCCGCTTCGGCTTTGCTCAGCTTCTCCATGGTGGATGCGCGCTCGATGGCGGTGGCGATCAGGCTACCGAGCGCTTCCAGGGTCTCCCTCGATGGAATGCTCCCGCTCATGCCGAGGGTTCCGACGGAGCGCACGCCCATCTGCAAGGGCGTGTAGCAGATAGAGTGGGCCGGGTCCAGGACCGGCTCGCCGCGCAGGGCCACCGCCTTGAGATGCTCCACCGGCAACGAGGACTGGGCCGCCAGGTCGGAATAGTAGGCGTCGTGTTTTCCTTCAAGAAAGAGCGCGGAGCCGGAGACTGAGAAGGATTCGACTATGTATCGGGGAATCAGGTTGAGCAATTCCCGGACATTTTCCGTAACCAGCAACTGCTGGCTGAAAGCGTACAGGCGCTCGACCTCGCCGCGGCGCTGATTGGCTTCCAAGGTCCGGCGCCGGGCGCGTTCCGAAAGCTGGCTGGCTAGCACGGCGGTGACCAGAAAGGTAAAGAGCGCGACCCAGTTCTGGGGATCGGCGATGGTGAAGTGGAGAACCGGGGGAAGAAAAAAGAAATTGTAGGCCAGGGTGGCGACGAGCGACATGTAGATCGCGCAGCTCAGTCCCCACGAAGCCGAGACCGCCAAAATCGCTAAAAGAAAGGTAAAGCCAACCGTCGTTTGATTGACGTGCAGATGTCTGAAGTAAACCGCGACGATCAGCAAGTCGATCGCCGTGGCGCTTGCGAACTGAAGTATCCGACGGCCCGCCGCAGTTCCCACGGGCGCGATTGTAATCGATTCGACAAGTGTCAGGCTATTGAGAATAATACAAGTCATGCGTAAGACGCCCGAGCAATGGCTGGAAGAGGCCGCCCCGCAAAAGAAACAGGGAATCTTTAAAGTCTTCCTGGGCTATGCGCCGGGGGTGGGCAAGACGTACAGCATGTTGAGCGAGGGCATACGCCGCCGCAGCCGGAGTGAAGAAGTTGTCATCGGGTACGTCGAGACCCACGGCCGAAAGGCGATTGCGGAGCTGTCGACCAAGCTCGAAGCGGTGCCGCGGCGGCAGATAGAGTACAAAGGCACGATGTTCGAGGAGATGGACATCGACGCCATCCTCGCCCGCCGGCCGCAGGTTGCGCTGGTGGACGAGTTGGCGCATACCAACATCGAGGGAAGCAGGCACCAAAAGCGCTACGAAGACGTGGTGGAATTGCTCGACGCCAACATCGACGTGCTCTCGACCATGAACGTGCAGCATATTGAAAGCGTGGCGCCGCTGGTCCAGAGTATTACGGGAATTCAAATCCGCGAGACCGTGCCGGACTGGGTGATGCAGCGCGTCAGCGAAATCGTGCTGCAGGATTTAACTCCCGAAGCGCTGCAAACGCGCATGCGCCGGGGCGACATCTACCCGCTGGAACGTGCGGAGAGGGCGCTCGGGCATTTCTTCCGCCCGGGTAACCTGAATGCCCTGCGGGAGCTGGCCCTGCAGCAAGTGGCCCGCGCCGTGGACCGAAGCCTCGAGTCGTACCTGGAGAAGGAACGGGCCGGGCGCTGGAAGTTCGCGAGCGGATCGCCGTGTGCATCAGCTCCAATCCCTCGGCACAGTATCTGATCGCCCGCGCTGCCCGCATGGCCAACCGCATCGATGCCGAACTTGCCGTCATCTACGTCGATATCGGCGCCGACGATACCCTGGATCGTCAGCGCACTTTGGCTCAAAACCTTCGTTTCGCGGAAAACCTGGGCGCACAGATCCTTCGCGCCAAGGGAAGACATGTGGCGCAGGAAGTGGCCAAGCTGGTTCGGGAAAAGCACATCACCCAGGTTGTGTTTGGACGCTCGGCACAGACGAGCTGGCGAAGGTACTTGTATCTTTCCGCGATTCACAAATTCCTGCGGGACGCTCCGCCGGTGGACGTTCACATCGTTACCCAAGAGGTGAAATAGAAGCCGATGGCAACCATGGCGGAGAAGCGCAATATTCTGGTGGTCAACGACGAGCCGCAGATCACGCGCGTGCTCAAGACCACGCTGTCCAGCCAGGGATACGCGATCCGCATCGCCAGCGACGGGGACGAAGCGCTGCAAGTCATGAAGGAGTGGACGCCGGACCTGCTGATTACCGATCTCCGCATGCCGCACATGAACGGCCTGGAGCTCTGCCGGCACGTGCGGGCAAAGTCGCCGCTGCCCATCATCGTGCTGTCCGTCAAGGGCGAAGAAAAGATCAAGGTGGACGCGCTCGATGCCGGCGCCGACGATTACGTAACCAAGCCTTTCAGCGTGAATGAACTGCTGGCCCGGGTGCGGGCGGCGCTGCGGCGCGGCGCCGCGGGGCAGGAGCCGACCTCGGATGCGATCGAACTGGGACACTTCCGCATCGATCCCCAAACTCGCAGCGTGCAGGTCGAGGATAGGGAAGTGCACCTTACACCTAAGGAATTCGACCTGCTCCTGTACCTTGTGCGCCATGCCGGCAAGGTGATTACCCATCGCGTGCTGCTCTCCGCAATCTGGGGCGAAAACAGCGTCGAACAGCCCGAATATCTGCGCGTCTTTGTCGGTCATCTGCGCAAGAAACTGGAACCGGGAGACGGCGCTCCGCGCTACATCCTGACCGAACCCTGGGTCGGATATCGCTTCGACCCGGGCGAGTGAAGTGCGGCAGCTTTGGGCCGAGCGAATGGCGCGAGAGCGCTTGAGACCAGGTGCATTCCAATATTATTAGTAGTCGCGTATTGATAGTCGCGGGATATACTTCTCGCGACACGGCAGGCTTGTCTTCATGGTCAAGACCCACCAACTCACCGACGTGCAGCGCAGGATGTTGCGCTCGGTCGCGATTCTGGAGCTGACCAAGGGTCTGCTGGTGCTGGCGGCGGGCGCCGGTCTCGTCTCCCTGTCGCGCCGCGGCTTCGATTTTGAAAGCGTCGCCCGGCAGCTGCTCGGGGTGCTGCATCTGCACCGCGGGCATCTGTACGAGGTGTTCCTCAGGGCTGCCGGGAAGCTGGGCGACACCGACCTGACAAAAGTTGCCGTGGTCGCGGGAATGTACTCCGCGATGCGCTTTGTCGAATCGTACGGCCTCTGGAGGCAGCGGGTTTGGGCCGAGTGGGTCGCGCTGATTTCCGGCGCCTCTTACCTGCCGCTGGAGATTTACGAGTTGTGCCGGCACGCCGATGCCGTGAAGTGGGCGGTGCTTCTGCTGAACCTGGCGATCGTGTTCTACATGGCGTATCTGCTAATCGAGGGCAGGCAGGGCCGGCGCAGGCGAGCCGCCCGTGATCTCGGCTAGGCAGGTTCCCCAGTAGGTGTAGACCGGCCAATCGGGCTGTCATGTTGAGCGAAGTCGAGCCGCCTTGTGTTTCTGCCGCGGAAACGAATGCCTTACGCTTGGGCCGCGAGAGCGGCATCGATCTCCATAAATAGCCCACGTCAGCCCCAATCTCCCCGGCGATCAAAGCTCGCCGGAGACCCCGATAAGGGCGGGACGTGGGGCACCCGTCGTGAGGGAAATTCAAATTGACCCACTACCCTAATGCGTGGAGGGCGCCGGGCGCGGGGCCACGGCTTTACGCGTTCTGATTGGCTCGCTTGGAATGGGAGTGGCCGGAGGGACCCAGAATGTTGCTCCATAAGCCGATCGCGGGCCGGGCGGTGGAAAACGCCATCAGTGCGGGCTTGTTAAGAATCACCAACGTCGATTTCTTGATGTCCACGATCTTCTTTTTTCTCAGTTCAGCCAGCAGCCGGGTCACCGTTTCACGCGAAGTTCCTATCATTTGCGCCATTTCTTCCTGGGTGAGCATTTCCACGCACGAACACGATTGCGCCGCCTTGCCGTCGAGAGTACTCATTTTGAGCAGCAGTCTGGCCAGCCGGTCTCCAACCGAGCGCGACAGCGCCAGCAGGCGTATCTCGCGAATCGAGGAATCGTACTTGTCGCTCAATTTCTGAGCCAGACGAAAGCCGATTTCCTTGTGCTCACGCAGCAGGCGCAGAAGATCTTCGCGCCTGATGAAATTGGTCTGACAAGGGTCGATGGCCTCGGCCGTCCATTCATGAAGCTTTCCGCCGGTGGCAGCGCTTAGCCCAATCACTTCCCCGGTTTCGGCGATTCTCCGGATGAGGATTTTGCCGCCGATCGAATTGAGCGACAGCTTTACACGCCCCTTGCAGAGGATATAAATACCACGTGGCGCTTGGCCCTCCGAGAAAAGGACAGAACCTCTGGGGAAATTGACCATGCACTTTATGGCCTCGATGGCCTGCAGCGCGGCCGGAGGCAGATCACAAAAGGCGTCCTTCGCCCTTGCTTTGCACCTGAGGCAGCTTTCAACCCGGCCCGGCCCTTGCGTTACGAGCATCGCAACCTCCTCGGTCAAGACTGCCATCCTCCCACGCGCACGCCCCCCCAGTAGCCTCACACAAAAAGCGCGGGTTCACCTAGTAAGGACGTCACTATGCCCTGTGATTTATGAACACAAGGGGGCGCCGCCTGCCCGGCCCCAGCCGGTGCCGAAATCAAAATCGGGGTAATATAGCCAGGGACTTCGGAGGTCCAATCGCTGGCGACTGTCATTGGGTCAGCTCCGGCGACGATTGATCTTGGGATGTTTTTTGCTTGCCTTATCGAGCCATTAGGATATTTAATTTGATTAGCCAATACGGGTAGAGTCTTACCCGTTCTACTTTGGGGGCAAGGCATGGCGTGGGAAAACGAATATTCGCGGAAGCTGACAACGGCGGATGCGGCATTGAAAGCGGTTGCGTCCGGTATGCGCGTCTGGGTGCATGCGAACAGTGGATATGCGGCGGCTCTGATGAACGCGCTGGCCCGTCGCGCTCCCGAAGTGCGCGGGGTGGAAATCTGCCACCTGCTTTCGTTTACGGACATGCCGACGGCCGAAGCGCAGTATGCCGAGAGTTTTCGGCACAGATCACTCTTCATCGGCTCCAATGTGCGAACCGCCATCGCCGACGGCCGCGCCGATTACGTCCCGATTCACCTGCACGAGGTGGAGCGCCTGATGGAGTCGGGCCGGTTCCCCATTGACGTGACGATGATCCAGGTCACTCCGCCTGATCGCCACGGCTTTGTCAGCATGGGCCCGTGCGTGGAAGCGACCCTGACGGCCGCGCGCTGCGCTAAGTACGTTATCGCCCAGGTCAACAGCCAAGTGCCGCGCACCTGCGGCAACACCCAACTGCAGGTCAGCGAAATTGACGCCTTCGTCGAGCACTCCGAGCCGGTGTCCGAACTGCGCCCACACCCGAGCAGCGAAACCCAGAGGCTGATCGCCAGGAACGTTGCCAGTCTGATTGAGGATGGCTGCACGATCCAGACAGGTATTGGCGGCCTGCCTGACGCCATTCTTGGCTACTTGACCGATCGCAAGGATCTGGGAGTACACACCGAGGTTTTGTCCGACGGAGCCATTCCGCTGATCGAAGCAGGTGTAATCAATGGCCGGTACAAGACCATACATCCTCATAAGATTGTGGTCGGCATTGCGCTCGGAACCAGGAAGCTGTACGAGTTCATCCATGAGAACGCCGCATTCGAGTTTTTGACCAACAAGTACATTAACGATCCATTTGTGATTTCGCAGAATGAGCGCATGGTCGCCATCAACGCGGCCCTCGAACTCGACCTTACCGGGCAGGTTTGCGCCGAGTCCATAGGACGGCAATTTTATAGCGGTTTTGGCGGGCAACTGGATTTCATCCGCGGGGCCGCGCGCGCCAAAGGCGGAAGGCCGGTGATTGCGTTGCCGTCAACGGCGAAGAATGAAACCGTGTCTCGCATCGTTCCCATGCTGAATTCCGGCGCCGGCGTGCTGACCACGCGCGCCGACATTCATTACGTTGCCACCGAATTCGGCATCGTGGATTTGTTCGGCAAGAGCGTGCGAGAAAGGGCGGAACTGCTCATCAGCATCGCCCACCCATCGTTCCGCGATGAGTTGTTCGACCATTGTCTGCGGGCGCGCTGGTTTCAGCGCAACCAGTGCAGTAGCCCGCAAGCCAGCGCCGTCTGCGCCGGCGGCGCCGTTTAACAGGTTGCTGAAAAGCGGTTTTCGAGCAGATTGGGGATACAACTCCTTGCATAGCGAAGTTGTGATCCACGTGTTTCCATAGCGCCTCGCTGCGAAAGGCCTCTCAATGTTCTTGAGCGAAGAAGCGGTTCGGAAGCTGCTCAACTACCAGCAGCTGATTCCGGCGATGAGGCAGGCGTTGATCGACTTCTCGGCGCATAAAGTCGTACAGCCGATGCGCATGCGATTGCCGGTTCCGCGGCAGTCGGCGCTGTTTCTCGTCATGCCGGCAATCTATGGCGAAGTCATGGGCGCCAAGTTGGTGTCGGTTTTTCCGGACAACGCGAAGCGCGGGATGGCCGCCCACTTTTCCGTGATTCAGTTGTTCCGCACCGATACCGGCGAGCCGCTCGCGACCATGGATGCGCAAGCGATCACCGAGATGCGCACGGCGGCGGTTTCGGCGGTTGCGACCGACCTGCTGGCAGCGCCGGAGGTGCGGGTGCTTGCCATTCTGGGCAGTGGTGTACAGGCGCGGGCGCACATCGCGGCGCTGCAATGCGTCCGCAGCTTTGGCGAGATTCGCATTTGGAGCCGCAACCCGGAAAATGCCCGGAGATTGGCGAAACAAGTGGGCGCGAAGGCGATGACGGCCGAGGAATCCGTCCGTGGCGCGGACGTGGTGGTAGCGGCTACCGCCTCTTCCGAGCCGGTACTGCTTGGCCGCTGGTTAAAAGCCCGGCGCTCATATCAACGCCCTGGGCGCGGTGGGAGCGGGCCGCCGTGAACTGGACGACGAAGCCATGAAGGGTTTTCTGGCGGTTGAATCGCGCGAGGCTGCCGGACATGAGTCGGAGGACATCCGCTCATCCGGCGCCACTATCGATGCCGAACTGGGCGAGCTGTTGACGGGCGCAACGCCGCGAAGGCCGGGCGGCACGACGATCTTCAAGTCCGTCGGCTTGGCCGTCGAGGACGTGGCCACCGCCAAATTGGTGTACGACGCCCGCGGCTGATCTCGGCCGATTGCGCCGACGATGATGCCAGCCCGGCGGACGTAGCCGAGCTGAGCGATCTGCTGAAGCGCGCAGCGTAGGACAGACTGCGAGAGGTGTTCCCGTCGGGCACTCGCCGCTTGCAAGGCGCCTATTCTGAAATCTCCGGGACGATCTCCGGAGGAAGCTCTTGCCCATCAGCCCGGCGCGCGCCGCAGCCGCCCGGCGCGGCCTTCCTGGCGAAGTGGCGAGTGAGTTCGATGAAGGCCTGCGCCGAGCGCGGCAGAGTGCTGTCGGAACGATAAATCAGGCCGAGGGACCGCCACAAAACATGGTCCTTCAAGAGCAGCAGCTTGGCCTCGCCGGAGCGCACCTCGTCATTGGCGAAGCTGGCGCTGATGAGAGACACCCCAATGCCGGCGACTACGAATCTCTTAATCATGCCTACGCTTGGCAGTTCCATCTTGATCTGCAAGTTCGCTCGATAAGGGCGAAAAAGCTTATCGAGTGCCTGCCGTGTGTACCCGGTCTTGGGGAAAATGAGCGGCTGCTTCGCTACTTCTTCGATGGTGACGGACTTCTGTTTGGCGAGAGGATTTCCCGAACTTACCATGACCATCAACTGGTCGCGAAAGATGGTATGCGTTTTAATGCTGTGAGACTTCACTGGCAGGCTCACGATTCCGAGATCGACCAGGCCGTCTTCGACGCGCTCCAGGATCTTGCGGCTGAAATTGCGATAGACGCTGATCTGGACTTCGGGATACTGCCTGACGTACTCGGCAAACATCTCTGGAAGCACGTAGAGGCAGGTGGCCTCGTTGGCGCCGATGGACAAGACTCCACGAGGCGAGACACCCTGGTCGGCGACGGCCCGTAGAGACTCGTCTCGCAACAGCAGCAAGCGTTGCGCATATTCGAACAAAACCTCGCCGCCCGGAGTCAAGCGCACGGTTTTGGCGCGGCGGTCGAGAATCTTTTCGCCATACTCCTGCTCAAGTTGCCTGATCTGAGCGCTGACGGCCGACTGGGTGCGAAATACCTTTTGGCCGGCGCGCGAAAAACTGCCTAATTTAGCGACTTCAATGAACGTCAGTAGCTGATCGAAATCCACGACGGTCCTCGCTCTCTTAATACGGCAATCTTAACGACCGACAATCAGGTAAGTTGGACGGACAGAAAAGAATAACGTACCAGACTGTCTGCGGGGGATGCTTTTCTCCGGCAGACGAACCTTCCTGACACACTTGCTTGCCCAAACCAATGGTTGGCGAAGACACTATGCTATCCTGTTAAAACCCGGTTACACCCATAACCGATTTTCTTTATCGCTACTATCGAAAATCTTGATTGTACTTTCGGGCATGCCGCGAACGATAATAGAACGCTCACGATACGGGAATTAATGTCGAGCGACGCCTGTGGTTTTTTCCTTGGCGGCCGTGTCTGCCGCCCCCTTGAATGCCGCTTACATCCGGAGATTGAAGTGACGACATCGGACATGCCGAATGGATTACCCGACCCACAAGGACTCTATCATCCCAGTCAGGAACACGACGCCTGTGGTTTGGGCTTTGTAGCGAATATCGATGGTCACAGGTCTCACGACGTCGTCCTCAAGGGGATTGAGGTACTGATCAATCTCACTCATCGCGGGGCTTGCGGCTGCGACCCCGAGACCGGCGATGGCGCCGGCGTGCTCATTCAGATTCCGCACGAGTTTTTCGCCGGTGAGGCCCAGAGGCTCGGTTTTACACTGCCCGAACCCGGCTTCTACGGGGTGGGCATGGTCTTTTTCCCACGCAATGATGAGCAGCGCGAGCGCTGCCGCACGGTCATGAACCGGGTGATCCGGGAAGAGGGTTTCGAGGTTCTAGGCTGGCGCGACACGCCCATCGACGCCCGTGCCATCGGCCAGGTGGCGCGCGCCTCGCGGCCCTATATCGAACAGGTATTTATCGCCGCGCCGTCGTCGCCGGTTCCCGCCGAGGTGACGGACGGGGATAGCGCCGCTTCGCCTCTCTTGGACGGCGGAAGCAGGGAAGACGCGCTGGAGCGCAAGCTCTACGTCATCCGCAAGCGGACCGAAGCGGAAATCACCGCCCTCGATGCCGCCCTGATGCAGAGCTTCTATGTTTCGTCGCTCTCCGCCCGCACCATCATCTATAAGGGGTTGCTGCTGGCGCCGCAGATCAGCAGGTTCTACAAGGAATTGTCGGACCCGCTGGTTACCAGTGCCATGTGCCTGGTTCATCAGCGGTTTTCAACCAATACGTTCCCGACCTGGCAGTTGGCGCATCCGTATCGTTATATCGCGCATAACGGCGAAATCAATACGCTCAAAGGCAACGTCAACTGGATGTACGCCCGCCAGTCGCTGCTGGCTTCACCACTCTTCGGCGATGACATGCAGAAGCTGTTCCCGATCATTGCGCCCGGGGGCAGCGACTCGGCGAATTTCGACAATGCCGTCGAACTGCTGTTCCAGGCCGGACGCAGCCTGCCTCACGCCATGGCCATGATGGTTCCGGAAGCCTGGTCGGGCAATCCGCATATGCATCCCGACAAGCGGGCCTTTTACGAGTACCACGCAAGCCTGATGGAGCCATGGGACGGTCCGGCGGCGCTCACCTTCACCGATGGCCGGGTGATCGGGGCGACGCTCGATCGCAACGGCTTGCGCCCCGCGCGTTACGTGATCACTCGCGGCGGGATGGTTGTCATGGCGTCGGAAGCCGGCGTGTTGCCGATCAAGCCGCAAGACATTGTTCGAAAGGGGCGGCTTCAGCCTGGCAAAATGTTCCTGGTCGATCTGGTGGAAGGGCGCATTGTTTCGGACAAGGAAATCAAGCGCCGCCTTTCCAGCCGTCAACCCTATGCGCAATGGCTGCGGGAAAACCAGATCACGCTCGACAGCCTGCCGGAGCCTCTGCGCACCGTAGCTACCGATCACGACACCATCCTCTGCCGGCAGCGCGTCTTCGGCTACAGCGATGAAGACCTGAAGATGCTGATGCTGCCTATGGCGAGGGACGGCCAGGAGCCGGTGGGTTCGATGGGTACGGATACTCCGCTGGCGTGTCTGTCCGATCGTCCGCAGACTTTGTTCAATTATTTCCGCCAGTTGTTCGCCCAAGTCACGAATCCTCCCATCGATCCCATTCGGGAAGATATGGTGATGTCGCTCATCAGCTTCATCGGATGCGAGAACAACATTCTGGAGGAAACTCCGAAGCACTGCCACACGCTGGCCTTGCCGCACCCGATTCTCACCAATCGCGATCTGGAAAAGCTGCGGCGGCTTTCGCAAGGCGATCTGCTGGCGACCACTCTGCCGACGCTGTTTCCGGTGCACAGGGGCGAAGCGGGACTGCGGCAATCGCTCGACGGCCTTTGCCGGCGCGCCACGCTGGCGATCAAGGCCGGTTACACCCTGATCGTGCTCTCCGACCGCGGAGTCGACGAGGAGTATGCCCCGATTCCGTCGCTGCTGGCACTGACCGCGGTCCACAATCACCTGGTGCGGGAGAAGCTGCGTACCCAGGTGGCGCTGATTATCGAGTCGGGCGAACCACGCGAAATCGCGCACTTTGCGCTGCTGATCGGATATGGCGCCAGTGCCGTGAATCCGTATTTGGCTATCGAAACCCTGGAAGACATGGAGCTGCGGCACGATCTGCCCGAGGGCATGAACGCCGATACCGCGCTTCACAACTACGTCAAAGCCATCAACAAGGGCCTGCTCAAGACCGGCTCCAAGATGGGAATCTCGACGCTGCAGAGCTATCGCGGGGCACAGGTGTTCGAGGCGATCGGACTCAACCGGGCGCTGGTTGCGAAGTATTTCACCGGGACCGCCTCGCGGCTGGAGGGGGTTGGGCTCGAAGTGCTGGCGCGCGAAGCCCAGATGAAGCACGAGCATGCTTTCCGCCCGGTCGGCAGCTTCGAGCCGGAGTTGAGAATCGGCGGCAGCTACCAGTACCGCGTCGCCGGCGAACACCACATCCTCAATCCGCTGACCATCTCCAAGCTGCAACACGCGGTGCGAGAGGGAAATTTCAAGACGTTCAAGGAGTACACCGACCTCATCGACGATCAAAGCCGCCACCTCTGTACTCTGCGCGGGCTGATCGGCCTTAGCAAAAGTGAGGATCCGGTTCCGCTGGAAGAGGTGGAACCGGCCAGCGAGATCGTGAAGCGCTTCACCACCGGCGCCATGTCCTTCGGTTCCATCAGCAAGGAAGCTCACGAAACCCTTGCCATCGCCATGAACCGCATCGGAGGCAAGTCCAACACCGGCGAAGGCGGAGAAGAAGAGGCTCGCTTCCAGCCGGATGCGAATGGAGATTCCCGGCGCAGTGCCATCAAGCAGGTGGCCTCGGGGCGCTTCGGGGTCACCGTCAGCTACCTGACCAACGCGGACGAGCTACAGATCAAGATGGCGCAAGGCGCCAAGCCCGGCGAGGGCGGGCAATTGCCCGGACACAAGGTGAACGACGAGATCGCTCGCGTGCGGCACTCGATTCCCGGCGTGGGCTTGATTTCTCCGCCGCCGCATCACGATATTTATTCGATTGAGGATCTCGCGCAGCTCATTTACGACTTGAAGAACGCCAATCCGCGGGCGCGGATCTCCGTGAAACTGGTAGCCGAGGTCGGAGTCGGAACCGTCGCCGCCGGTGTGGCCAAGGCGCATGCGGATGTCGTGCTCATCAGCGGAGACAACGGCGGAACGGGCGCCTCACCGCTCAGCTCGATCAAGCATGCGGGTATTCCGTGGGAGCTTGGCTTGGCGGAGACCCAGCAGGTGCTCGTCATGAACGACCTGCGTGGCCGCATAAGGGTGCAGACCGACGGAAAACTCCAGACGGGCCGCGATGTGGTGATCGCCGCTTTGCTCGGTGCCGAAGAATACGGTTTCGCCACCGCGCCGCTGATCACGATGGGTTGCGTCATGATGCGCAAGTGCCACTTGAACACCTGCGCCGTGGGTATCGCCACCCAGGACCCAAAGTTGCGCGCCAAGTTCCGCGGACAGCCCGAGCACGTGATCAACTTTTTCTTCTTCATCGCCGAGCAGGTGCGCGAGTATATGGCCCAGCTCGGCTTCCGCACGGTGGATGAGATGGTTGGGCGCGTCGACATGCTGGAGATGAAGCCGGCTCTGGGGCATTGGAAGGCGCGGGGTTTGGATTTCTCCAATATTCTTCACGATCCGCCTAAACGGGCGAATGTGGCGCGGCGTTGCGTGCAGGCGCAGGACCATGGACTGGAGAAAGCTCTCGATCACAGACTGATCGAGAGCGTGCAGCCAGCCCTGGAAGCGCTCACGCCGGTTCAGGTGAAGCTTCCGATCCGCAACGTCGACCGGACTGTGGGCGCGATGCTGAGCGGCGAAATTGCTCGGCGTTACGGTTCCAAGGGGCTGCCCGACGACACCATCTCGTGCGAATTTACCGGCTCGGCGGGCCAGAGCTTTGGCGCTTTCCTTGCCAAGGGCGTGACGCTCACGCTCGAAGGCGAGGCCAACGATTACGTAGGCAAGGGGTTATCCGGGGGCAAGCTGGTGGTTTTTCCGCCTCGCGCCTCCACCTTCGCGCCGGAACAGAACATCCTGATCGGCAACGTGGCTCTTTATGGCGCCACCAGCGGGGAAGCCTACTTCAACGGGGTTGCCGGCGAACGCTTTGCCGTGCGCAATTCCGGCGCCATGGCCGTCGTCGAAGGCGTGGGAGATCACGGCTGCGAATATATGACCAACGGGCTGGTATTCGTTCTCGGCGAGTGCGGACGCAACTTCGCGGCCGGCATGTCGGGAGGCCTGGCTTACGTATTCGACGAGGATGGCGACTTCGAGCAGGAGCGCTGCAATGTGACGGGGGTCGATCTGGAGCCGGTGATCGACGAGCGCGATATCGAGCTGCTGCGCAATGCCATCGACCGCCATCTGATCGCCACCGAAAGCCCGCGCGCGCAGTGGATTCTGGAGCATTGGGCGGACACGTTGCCGCAATTCATCAAGATCTTCCCGCACGAATACAAGCGGGTGCTCGGGGTGCCGCGCCTTGAGCGCATGCCGAAGGTGCAGAGTACCGTGATGTATGCCGACGAGAAGCAGGTTAAGCATGGGTAAAGTTACCGGTTTTATTGAATATGAGCGAGAGTTACCCTCGCGCCGTCCGGTGCCGCAGCGCATTAACGACTGGCTTGAGATTTATACGGAGTTTCCGGACGAGAAGCTTCGCCAGCAAGGTGCACGCTGCATGGATTGCGGCGTGCCGTTTTGCCACACCGGATGCCCGCTCAACAACATCATTCCAGACTGGAATGACATGGTGTACCAGGGACGCTGGAAGGCCGCGGTGCGCCAGTTGCACGCCACCAACAACTTTCCGGAGTTTACCGGCAGACTTTGTCCGGCGCCTTGCGAAGCGGCCTGCGTGCTGGCGATCAACGAGCCCGCCGTGGCGATCAAGCAAATTGAAAAAGCAATCGTCGATCGCGGTTTCGAGGAAGGGTGGATCGTCCCCGAGCCGCCGCCGAAGGAATCCGGCAAACGCGTCTGCGTGATTGGCTCCGGACCAGCCGGATTGGCGGCCGCACAGCAGTTGCGGCGCGCCGGACATGGGGTGACCGTCTTTGAGAAGGCCGACCGCATCGGCGGCCTGCTGCGCTACGGCATTCCGCATTTCAAGATGGAGAAGCACCTCATCGACCGGCGCCTGGACCAGATGACGAAGGAAGGCGTCGAGTTCGTAACCAACGCTCACATCGGCAAGGACATCCTCGTCCAGGCCCTGCGCAAGGAGTTCGACGTCGCCGTGCTGGCCGGCGGCGCCGAGCAGCCTCGCGATCTGCCCATTCCCGGGCGGGAACTCCAGGGCATTCATTTCGCTCTCGATTTTCTGGTCCCGCAAAACCGGCGTTGTGATGGTTTACCCCTCACCGAAACCCAAGACATATCGGCCTGCGGTAAGCGCGTCGTGGTGATCGGAGGCGGCGATACCGGCGCCGATTGCGTCGGTACGGCTCATCGTCAGAAGGCGCTCTCCGTGCTGCAGCTCGAGTTACTTCCCAAGCCGCCGGACACGCGTTCGCCGAGCACGCCTTGGCCGCTATGGCCATTGCAGTTGCGCACGGAAAGCTCGCACGAGGAAGGCGGGGTTCGCGACTGGGGAATCGCAACTACGAAATTCAGCGGCGACGAACACGGCAACGTGAAACTTCTGCATGCGACCCGGGTGGGGCCGCCGCCCAAGTTCGAACCGCTGCCCGGAACCGAGTTTACGATCGAGGCGGACCTCGTCTTGCTGGCGATGGGATTCGCCGGTCCGGTGCGCAACGGAATGCTCGATCAACTTGGGGTCAGGCTGGATGCGCGCGGCAATGTGGCCACCGACTCGAATAACATGACCTCGGTCCCCTGCGTCTTTGCCGCGGGCGACATGCGAAGAGGACAATCGCTGATCGTTTGGGCCATCGCCGAGGGCCGAGCGGCGGCCAGGGGAGTGGATGCATTCCTCAAGGCAGAGATTGAGCGCCTGAAAGGCTTGATTGAGCCGGTGACCGAGCCTCAGTAACCACAGATCAAAAATGCCAGCCAGTGCGCGCGGCACAGGCGGAACAAGATGGATCCGCCGGAATCCCGCCGCTCTAGCAGCGCACGATGGTAGACGCGGTGAAGCAGGCATATTCACCGTCCATTTTCAGGCTTAAGCCCGCGGGCTACTCTGTCAGGCGCTTTCCGTCTGGCTATGTTTCCCTTTTTGGGAGCGCCTTGGACGTGGTTCAACCTGGAAATACCTTTGGTGAATCTGCCTAGCGTAACCTTGCCCCGGGCAAAGCACAGTGTTGTTATGGAGCCAGCAGGCGTTGTCGGAGTGGAGGCAATCATGACTGATCGAAAGAGTGCAGTGTTGGCCGCGCTACGAGCGCTGATGGCGGAAGGCGATTTGCTCGAACGTCACGATTGGCGATCGGTTTCCCGTGAAGCTCTTTCCGGTTCGGCTCCGGCCCAATATATCGTGGCTACCGGATTCGAGGAACTCGGGGACGATACCCAAGCTCAGGAGTGGTATCAACTCTCTGCCGAGCAGGGCTATCTGCCGGCGATATCAAAGCTGACAGGTCAAAATTCGGCGCCGCTGCCGGATGCGTCTGCATTACCGATGCGGATTGGAGATAGCCGCTAGTTGAAGTTCAAGCCTGTTCCGCCTGGAAGAGTACTTTCAGAAATGCCAAAGACGCCCGAGTTCCCGCTCGACGCTGTCAGGTTTGAACGAATGTAGTCCGCCCCGAAAGCCGCCGCGATACCGTACTCGCGGAACTTAGCTTTGGAACCCTAAATAGTTGCGGTAACCCAGCACACCCAGGCGACGTCTTGCGGAAACGGCCCGGCTCAATGTCTGTCTCGGCGGCGGCGGATCATCTCGGGGTCTCGTGCGTCACGCTCTGCCGGCTCATCAATGGTAAGGCTGGGGTTTCGGGCGGACATGGTCCTGCGCTTGGCTGAAGCCTTCAGTACCACCCCGGATCTCTGGCTGAAGCTCCAAATGAACTACGACCTCTGGCCCGCGGCCCGCAAGCGCCGCCGAATGCAACCGATCAGGCAAGACGCTGTCTGAAGCGAAGAGGCATGGCCGGAGAGGGTGAATTCGATCGACGAACTTTGAGGTTATGGTGTATACTATACATCATGAAACGAACGCAACTGTACTTGGACGATGATTTGTGGAACGCCCTTCGCGCACACGCGCACACTCAGGGAACCACGGTCTCCGACCTTGTGCGCCGAGTCGCTCGAGAGCGGTATCTTGGCAAGTTTGAGGGCCGACGAGAAGCTATGCAGGCTTTTGTGGGTATACGCAATGATCGCTTCGACGTATCTGATTCTGTTGCATACGTGCGCAACTTGCGGCGCGGTAGCCGGATTGAGAGGCGCGGAAAACAGTGACGGTGCTGGTGGATTCCGATGTCCTCATCGAAGTCTCCCGCGGCAAGGATCAGAAGGTTCTGTCCCGGTGGAATGAATTGAGCCAATCCGATGTTCCCATCCTGTACTCACCAGTGACTGCCGCGGAACTTTGGGCAGGCGCGCGTACGCGCGAGCATGAGGCGCTAACGAAGCTGTTTCGGGCGCTGACGTGTGCTCCGATTGACAGTGAAACCGGGCGCCAGGCTGGTGATTATCTCCGGCAATATCGCAAGAGTCACAGTGTTGAACTGGGTGACGCACTGGTAGCTTCTGCAGCTTTGCTAAATCGTGCGGACCTTTGGACACGCAATCGGAAGCATTATCCGATGAAGGAGTTGTCGTTCTACTGATTGTCTTTTGCAATGCCCGCCGCTCGCAGCAGGCGCATGTGCAGTCTGCAAGGCGCGCTGTCGTCAACTTTATACCCTCCAGCAGGCTAAAAAAGCACTCCTTGAACACAAAGCTGCTAAAGTCGATCCTGTTCCAGTTCAGCTGGAGATGGAGAAATCGTTCTTTGCACCCTGAGACGGCTTGCGGAATGCCGCACGTAGTCCATGAGGGTTTTGGCGCAAACTGAATGGCGGCTGCTTTCCGTCTTGACAGTGGCCGAGCGTATAGACTAAACTAAGTGAACTTAGTTTAATGAGGTGCCTATGGATACCGTCAACATCCATGAAGCCAAGACCCAGCTGTCCCGCTTAGTGGATCAGGCCGCCAACGGAAAAGCCTTCATTATCGCCAAGGCGGGCAAGCCCCTGGTGAAGGTCACGCCGCTGGACACCCCCACCGGCAAGCAGGTCCGCAGGCTCGGCTTCCTCGCTGGACAGTTTTCGGTTCCGGACGACTTTGACGTTATGGGCGGCTCTGAAATCGAGCTGATGTTCGGCGGTGAAGAGTGAAGCTGCTGCTGGATACGCATCTGCTGCTCTGGGCAGCGAATGAGCCCAAACGGTTGCCAAAAGCCGCCCGTGCTTTGATCGAGAATTTGGAGAACGATCTACTCTTCAGTGCGGCTAGCATGTGGGAGATCACGATAAAATGCAGCCTCGGACGACGAGACTTCCAGGTGGACGCGAGGTTGCTGCGCCGCGGATTGTTGGATAACGGCTATACCGAACTGCCCATCACCGGCGAACACGCCATTAACGTTGACCACTTGCCATCAACACACAAGGATCCCTTCGATCGCATCCTTGTGGCCCAAGCTACGGTCGAGGGCATTACGCTGCTGACCAATGACCGTAAACTGCTAAATTATCCGGGGCCGATACGGAAAGTGTGAACGACCTGCCGGCTTCCGTAAATGGCTGCTGATCGCACCCAACTGCTGTGGGCCTCCCGAGCTGTGTTCGCGCGGAAACAGTCCCAGATAGCTCGCCACCTGTTTGCCGCGCCGGAAGCGGGTAACGTCGCCGAGGGTCACGGCGAAGGCCAGCGCGGTGATCGGCCCCACGCCTGGTTGTGTCATCAGCAACCGCGCCTGCTCGTGCTCTTTGGCGGCCTGCTTGGCTGCCAGGTCCAGTTTGCCGATCTGGTTGGCCAGACTGGCCAGCAATCCCAACAGGCCCTGGCGGCGCGCCGCCCAGCCCTCGAGCGGCAGCTCGTGCAATGCTTTCTGCCCGGCCTCCGTCCACAGCTTGCGCTTCTTCGCACCCCCGGTCCGACATCAGGTGCTGCAATCCGTTCTTTACCCGCGTACGGATCGCCACCAGCTTGTGCCGATGAATCAGCATCTGCCGCAGAACACGCTGCTCGGCCGAAGGCGTCCACAGTCACGGAGCCCGTCCCTCCACCAGCAGCTTCAGAATGTGTGCCGCATCGCGTTTGTCGGTCTTTTTTTCTCAACGGGTGGTCGCGCAATGGGTGGCGCCGTCTGTCGGTTGCTATGTTCGCCCGCTATCACCCGGTCACTTAAGTCCAATCCCAGTGTAATATCAGCTTTTACGTCTTTCTCGCTGGATTCCATGCCCTATCGAGTGCACCGCGGACAGCGCACCCTGCCGGTTCATCAAATTGTTTTGGCGCGACATAAAATTGCATTGGCTAGTAGCATTCTAGTTATGCTTGACGTATACTGAGACACACGGTTGAGTACTGCACGAGGTGTTCTGGCTTTCGACTTGTTTTCGGCTCCCCGGTGGTGTGGCTCGCTTACAGTTTTAGCTGCCTCGCGCCAATAGGCCGGATGCAAGGCTCGGACGTAGTTCTGCTTGCATAGGTGTGTTGCCGGATTTGGACGGACCAGAGGAATAGACCTTTTGAACAGTCACGAAAAAACACTCACCGAACCCTCTGGGCTTACACCACAGGATTCACGCAGGTTGAAAGAACAATTCACTCTTAGCGCTCGCGACACGACGCTTGGCGACTACTGGCGTATTTTGCGCAAGCGTAAATGGACGGTCATTGCATCTGCGGTCACGGTCGTCGGGTTCGCCGCCATTGTCTCTTTGCAAATGACTCCCATATATGATGCTGCCGCTCGGATCTCGATCGACAGCCAACCTTCGAACCTGCTGAGCTTCAAAGACAGCCCTATGCAACCGGTCGGTGCGGACCAAGGAATGGAAACCCAGGCGAGAATTCTCCAACTCGACTCCTTGGCCAGCGACGTAATCCAGAAATTGCACCTCGATCAGAATAAGGATTTCGCGCGTCCTCTGCCTGCGAATAAGGGCACCTCGGCACGGGACGTTCTCATAAGGCAGGACAGGCTGCTTACCAGCTTTCGGAAAAATTTGCATGTTCAGGTGGTGCCGAACACCACGCTTATAGAAGTAAAATTCTCGAACAAGAACCCACAGCTCTCTGCCCAGATTGCTAACGAAGTCGTCTCTACCTTCATCGAGCGGAACATCAGGGCGCGTTATGACAGTACGATGAGCGCTGCGGACTGGCTATCAAAGCAGCTTGCCACCCTGAAGGTCACGGTCGAGAGCGCGCAACTAAAATTGGTTGAGTATCAAAGAACCCACGGGATTTTTGGGGTTGATGACAAGCAGAATATAACGGTCGAAAGACTTAGCGATCTCAATAGGGAACTGACTACGGCTCAAGCCGACCGAATCCTCAAGAACTCGATCTATCAAACCGCCAAGAACAGCCGAGGTGAGGCTGCGACCGCCGTCCTGCAGGATCCATTGTTGAGCAGTCTGCGCCAGCAGCAGGCTGACCTGCAAGCACAGCGCGCGCAATTATCTACTGAGTTCGGTCCTTCGTACCCGAAGATTCAGGAGCTCGACAATCGGCTTCGCCAAGTGGAGAAGTCTTACAAGGAACAACTCGAAGTTGCCACCCGAAAGGTCCTGAATGATTATCACGCCGCGTTGAAGCGGGAGGATATGCTCAAGGCCGAGTTGGAAGTGCAAAAGGGCGAGACCGAGAAGCTTAACGAGAATGCAATTCAGTTTAAAGCGTTGAAGGAAGATGCGGAATCCAATCGGCAATTGTACGAAGGCCTGCTGCAAAAACTAAACGAGGCCAGTCTGATTGCGGGTCTGAACTCCAGTAACGTCACCGTTGTCGATCCGGCCAGGGTTCCGGTGCGTCCGGCGAAACCGAATTTTCCACAATACCTTGGATTTGCCCTGCTGCTGGGTTTGGTTGGAGGCGTTGCATGCGCATTCGCTCTCGAGGCACTCGACACGACGGTGCGCACCCCCGATCAAGCGGAAGAGATTACGGGGCTACCCGTAATTGGTCTCATCCCGGCACTCGGCAGCCTCGAACGCAAGGCCAGTCTAAAGTCGCGACTGTTTAATTTGGCCCCGGCCACCAACCCGGCGCTCATGGCCAAGATTGCATTCATGGAACCGAAGTCGGAAATCGCGGAAGCATATCGGGCTCTGCGGACTTCGATTCTGTTGTCCAGCGCGGGACATCAGCCGCATACGATCCTAGTGACCAGTTCCCTGCCGCAGGATGGCAAGTCGGTGACTAGCATTAATATCGCTGTCGTGCTCGCACAGCAGGGCAAGCGCGTATTAATCGTCGATGCGGACTTGCGGCGGCCGAGCATACAAAAATGTCTTGGACTAGCGCAGAAAGCTGTTCTGGGCCTGAGCAACGTCTTGACCGGGGGAGTGAGCGCAGAGGACGCAATCGTCAGCACCTTCCAGCCCAATCTTTATGCGCTGCTGGCAGGACCGATGCCGCCTCAGCCCTCCGAGCTGTTAAGTTCAGACTTGATGCGAGAGTTGCTGGAAAAATGGCGCGGCAACTACGATCACATCATCGTCGATACTCCGCCGATTCTCTCCGTAACCGATGCCGTAATACTTTCGCCAACGATGGATGCGGTCATTCTAGTGGCTCGTTCTGCTCAGACGACAACTACGGCAATTCGGCGTTCACTCAATCTGCTCTATTATGCCCAAGCGAGAGTTCTGGGCGTTGTCATGAATGCCATCGACTTTAAATCGCCGGACTATTACTACTATTACTATTCCAGCTCCCGCTATGGCGGATACGGCTCCCGCTATGGCGGATACTATGGCGAGAAGGGTGCTTCGGAAACGAGCCCTGAGCTTGAGGCTCCAGAGGATCGTGAAGCTGCGCGGGGTGCGGACACTCACGAGGATAGCTGACGATTGAACTTTTGCCTAAGCTCGCCCGGCGAAAACGCCGAACGATTCCACGGCCTTGTCAGTGGGTGTTCCCGGCACCGGGAAGATCGACCTTGACTTTTTTTGTTCGGCGCACAGATCCCTTGTCTGATGAACTCGCCGCCGTTATCCCAAAATAACAGCCACGTGCTCCGCACTACATCGTCGCCTCTCGGTGGTGGCGGGGCCCGCAGTTTTGACCGCCTCCGGGAACTCTGATTCCGCCGATCTGACCTTCAACTTGGATCAGAATTCGGGGAGCCGATCACCTGCAGCCGAAAACCAAAATAGGAATCCCCTAACGTTTCTCGACTGCTTTCCCGAAATGGAGCTACCTGCCTCGCGCACCTCGAAAACTGGTCCCTGCTAGCTAAGTCTTATTATTGCCACAGGATTAGTCCTTATGGAGTAATGTTACGATCGTATCTCTATTTCCTCGCTACCCCTGTCGGCGCGAAGTTTACCAACTAAGCACTAGACAAACTGCTGAATCCGGCTATTCTGGAATCTCGTTCAGGGCTCAATTCTGCTACCAGATTGAAAGGAATTCCAATGCGCGCGGTCGGCAAATACCTTACTCTCGTGATCGTCAGCGTGTTCGTAGTCGCTGTTGCCCTCCAAGGTTCCATTCCCCAAGTAGCTACAGGGGCGTGGCAACCCGCCGGGCAAATGAACCAAGCACGGACTGGCGCCACGGCAGTTTTGCTGCCTGATGGCCGCATATTGATAGCGGGAGGAACCGCGCCCGACGGCACGGTGCTATCGAGTGCTGAATTTTTCAATACTGATGGCACCTTCTCGATGGCGCCTCCCATGAGCACGAGCCGATCCGGGCAAGCAGCCGTCTGGATGCCGAGCGGCGAAGTGCTGGTGACCGGCGGGACGACCTCAGGGGGCACGGCCACGAACTCCGCTGAAGCGTTTAATCCCCAGACGAACACGTGGCAGCCGTTATCGGCCACGTTGGTGGACGCGCGCACCGGCCACACGATGGTATTGTTGCAGAGTGGCGATGTGCTGATCGTTGGCGGCACGGGCAGCGCAGGTCCAATATCCGCGCTCGAGATATTTTCCACGACGGGGCAGCAATTCACGTTTGCAGGCGCGCTAGCCACGGCTCGTACGAATGCTGCCGCCGCAATCCTGCCCAGTGGCAGTGTGCTGATCGCCGGTGGTACCGGCGCGAATGGCGCCACGCTAGCTTCGAGCGAAATCTTTGATCCGGCAAATCCCGGCGGTACCACTCCGGGTCCAGCGCTCACAACGCCCCGCAGCGGCGCCAGCGCGACCACTCTGCTGGACGGCACAGTTTTGATCGCCGGCGGCAGCTACCCGGAAGGCGTGACGGTAACCAATCCTGACGGCACCACCACACAGAGCGGGCCCGCCGAGCTGGCCTCGGCTGAAATCTTCGACCCGGTCGCGCGCACGATGACCGCGGCGAAGTCTGCGATGAGTGCAGCGCGCACGGGCCAACTGGCGTTCCTGTTGCCCAGCAATAATAATGTGCTGCTGGTAGGCGGTACCTACGACGGGCAGCCGCTGCCCTCGGCGGAGCTGTACAGCCCGTGGACGGGCCAGTTCGGAGCTACCGGCACCATGGCCAGTGCACGGGCAGGGGCCGTCGGATCGGCGCTGAACAGCGCATCTTACACGGTTTCCGGGACTGATGGCCGGCTGCTGGTCGCCGGCGGCAGCAACCTGAGCAGCGCGGAGCTGTATGGGTTCGCCACGATCAAGACGAACGCGACCGAATATGCGCCGGGAACACCGGTGTTTATGACCGGTTCCGGATGGAAGCCGAACGAGAAGGTCACTCTTTATCTGCACGAGACCCCGTCGGTCGAACCCAATCCTGTATTAACTACCGTTGCCGATGCCTTTGGCAATATCAACGACAGTGCTTACGCTCCCGATATCCTTGACCTTGGTATCCGCTACTACCTGACGGCAGTTGGCGCGACTTCTGGTACGCAGGCGCAGACCACATTCGCAGACGGCACGCCGACGAAGCTGGCCATCACCACGATAACTCCCGCGAGTCCCACAGCCGGCAGCGCCTTCTCTGTAACCGTGCAGTCGGAGGACAGCAGCGGAACGGCTACAAATGTTACGGCCGATACAACCATCACCCTGACCCTAGCCACTGGCACGGGAACACTGGGCGGTACGCTCACCGGAACGATCACTGCGGGAACAAGCTCGGTCATCATCAGTGGAGCGACCTACACAAAGGCTCAGACGGGAGTGTCGCTGACGGCCACCGCCTCGGGCGGCAACACGATGACCGCAGCTACCAGCTCTACCTTTAAGGTAGTAGCGGGCGTGGTCAGCCCCACCGTCTCAACGGTAGTCGCCAGCCCGACTTCGGTAACGGCGAACGGCTCGACAACTTCGAAGGTCACGGTCACGCTGCTGGATGCGAATAGCAATCCGGTGAGCGGCAAGACGGTAACGTTAACGCCGGACGGCGGTAGCTCGACGATCTCGGCTGCCAGCGGTTCGTCCAGTGCGACCGGCGTAGTGACCTTCAAGGTGACAGACACGGTAGCCGAGGCGGTCACCTATACGGCCACCGACACGACCGACACGATTACGATCACGCCGACAGCCACGGTAACGTTTACTGCGGGCAAGCCCAGCGCAAGTCTCTCCACGGTGGTCGCCAGCCCGACCTCGATAGTAGCCGACGGCTCAACGACCTCGACGATCACGGTCACGCTGCTGGATGCGAACAGCAATCCGGTGAGCGGCAAGACGGTAACGTTAACGGCGGGCAGCGGCAGCTTGACGATCTCGGCCGCCAGTGGCCCGTCCAGTGCGACCGGTGTCGTGACCTTCACGGTGACAGACACGAAAGCCCAGGCAGTCACCTACAAAGCGAAAGACACAAGTGACGGGATCACGATCGCGCAGACAGCCACGGTAACATTCACGGTAGGTGCGGTCAGCCCCACCGTCTCGACGGTGGTCGCCAGCCCGACTTCGGTAACCGCGAACAACTCGAAATTTTCGACGGTCACGGTCACGCTGCTGGATGCGAACAGCAATCCGGTGAGCGGCAAGACGGTAACGTTGACGGCGGGCAGCGGCAGCTCGACGATCTCGGCCGCCAGTGGCCCGTCCAGTGCGACCGGCGTAGTGACCTTCACGGTGAGGGACTTGACAGCGGAGACGGTCACCTATACGGCCACGGACACAACCGACACGATCGCGATCACCCAGACAGCCACGGTAACATTCACGGTAGGCGTGGTCGGCCGCACCACCTCGACGGTGGTTGCCAGCCCGACCTCGGTAGCAGCCGACGGCTCGACAACCTCGACGGTCACGGTTACGCTGCTGGATGCGCACAGCAACCCGGTGAGCGGTAAGACGGTAACGCTGGCACAGGGCAGCGGCAGCTCGACGATCTCGGCCGCCAGTGGCCCGTCCAGTGCGACCGGCGTGGTGACCTTCACGGTGAAAGACACGAAAGCCGAGGCGGTCACCTATACGGCCACGGACACAACCGACTCGATCACGCTCGCGCAGACAGCCAAGGTAACATTCACGGCGGGCGCGGTCAGCCCCACCGTCTCGACGGTGGTCGCCACGCCGACTTCGGTACCGGCGAACGGCTCGATAACGTTGACGATCACGGTCACGCTGCTGGATACGAACGGCAATCCGGTGAGCGGCAAGACGGTAACGCTGGCACAGGGCAGCGGCAGCTCGATAATCTCGGCCGCCAGTGGCCCGTCCAACGTGCTTGGTGCAGTGACCTTCACGGTGAAGGACACGAAAGCCGAGGCGGTCACCTATACGGCCACAGACACAACCGACACGATCACAATCACCCAGACAGCCACGGTAACGTTCATTATGGTCAGCCCCACCCTCTCAACGGTGGTCGCCAGCCCTACCTCAGTAGTGGCAGACGGCTCGACAACGTCGACGGTCACGGTCACGCTGCTGGATACGAACGGCAATCCGGTGAGCGGCAAGGTGGTAACGTTAACGGCGGGCAGCGGCAGCTCGACGATCTCGGCCGCCAGTGGCCCGTCCAGTGCGACCGGCGTAGTGACCTTTACGGTGAAAGACACGAAAGCCGAGACAGTCACCTACACAGCGAAAGACGCAACTGACACGATCACGATCAGGCAGACAGCCACGGTAACATTCACGGCGGGCGCCGTCAGCCCTACCGTCTCAACGGTGGTCGCCAGCCCGACCTCGATAGTAGCCGACGGCTCAACGACCTCGACGGTCACGGTCACGCTGCAGGATGCGAACAGCAATCCGGTGAGCGGCAAGACGGTAACGCTAACGCCGGGCGCCGGTAGCTCGACGATCTCGGCCGCCAGCGGTTTGTCCAGTGCGACCGGGGTAGTGACCTTCACGGTGAAGGACACGATAGCCGAGGCGGTCACCTACACGGCCACGGATACAAGCGACTCGAACCTTGTTGTTACTCAGACGGCTACCGTGACCTTCACCGCCGTGGGAACCACACTGACGCTGGCCGTTCCTAGCCCAGCTTCCGTGACCTACGGCTCCAATGGCCCTGTGACCCTCAGTGCCACGCTGACCGGGGTAACTGGAGTTGTCGGCGCGACGGTCACGTTCACGGTTGACGGATCGTCGGTAGGAACCGCGGTAACAATCGCGGGCGGCGTCGCTTCGATTTCTACATATAACCCGTCGGCGCTTGCGGCTACCTCTCACAGCGTCCAGGCATCATTTGCGCAGCAAACCATCAGCGGTGCAACCTATGCTGCTGCCACCAGCGGAACCCAGACATTGACGGTGAAGCCGGCGGCACTGACGGTTACGGCGTCGAGTCCGACGGTCAACTATGGTGACCCGGTGCCGACAATCACGCCGATCATCACCGGGTTCGTCAACGGGGACGGGCCGGCGGTAGTGACCACGCAGCCGACGTGTACGACCACGTACACGTCTACTACCCCTGCGGGCAGCACGCCAACGACGAGCTGTTCGGGCGGGACAGCGACCAACTACACCTTCACTTATGTGCCTGGTGCAGTGACGGTGAATCCGGCGCCGATGAAGATCACCGCATGGCCATTGCATAAGCCTTACGGCCAAACGGCGACCTTAACCGGGTATACCGTCTACGGGCTGCTGAACGCTGACACGGTTACCAGCGTGACGCTAACCAGCCCGGGCACCGCCGCGACGGCGCCAGTAGGGCAGTATTTGATCACGCCCAGTGCAGCGCAAGGCACCGGACTCGGAAACTATTCGATTAACTATCAGGGCGGCACGCTGTATGTGGACAAGTTGCTGTCGACGATCACGTGGGCGACTCCGTCGGCCATCAGCTACGGAACCCCGCTCGGCAGCAGCCAACTGAATGCCACGGCCACCTGCAACGGCGTGGATATATCGGCCGCCGGTACCTTCGTCTATGTTCCAGCCGCAGGTACGGTGCTGAATGTAGGGAGCCGTCCGCTCTCAGTCACCTTCACCCCGGGTGGGACGGACTCCGCTATTTGCTACTCCGCGACGGGAGCGACAACATTGGTAGTCACCCAGGTCACGCCGACCATCACGTGGGCTACACCAGCAGCGATCGCTTACGGAACTACCCTGGGCGGTGCCCAATTGAACGCGACGGCCACTTTCGACGGCAAAACCGTGAATGGTAGCTTCGTGTATACACCGGCGTCTGGCGCTATCCTAAGTGCGGGAACGCAGACTCTCTCGGTCGTTTTCACGCCCCTGGACGCGAGCACTTACACCTCCGCCAGTGGCTCTACGACGCTGGTCGTCAACCAGGCCACTCCCAAGATTACTTGGACCAAACCGGCGGCGATCACTTACGGGACAGCGCTTAGCGGAACGCAACTGGATGCAACCGCCTCCGTCCCTGGCACATTCGTATACACGCCTCCGCTCGGTACGGTACTCGGAGGAGGAACCCAGACTCTGTCGGTTACCTTCATGCCGACCGACACAACCGACTACGTCCAGGCAACCGCCGCTACCACCATTACGGTAAACAAGACGGCGTCAACGGTCACTTGGGCAACGCCGGCGGCCATCAGCTACGGAACCCCGCTCGGCAGCGGTCAACTGAATGCCACAGCCACCTGCAACGGCGTGGATATATCGGCGGCCGGTACCTTTGTCTATTCACAGGTTGCGGGCACTGTGCTGGCGGGAGGTAGCCATCCGATCTCGGTCGCCTTCACGCCGGGTGCGGCGGACTCTGTCAACTGCACCGGTGCGACGGCATCGGTGACGTTGATAGTCACCCAGGTCACTCCAACCATCACGTGGGCGACACCGGCGGCGATCACTTATGGAACTACCCTGGGCGGTGCCCAATTGAACGCGACGGCTACTTTCAACGGCAAAACCGTGAATGGTAACTTCGTGTATACACCGGCGCCCGGCACGGTCCTGAGCGTGGGAACCAAGACTCTCTCGGTCGTTTTCACGCCCGTGAACACGAGCACTTACACCACCGCCAGTGATTCTGTGACACTGGTAGTCAACCCCTAAGGCGCGCCATGGGGAGGAGATGAATCGGGACGTGAAGTGATCCGCCAACTGGGCGCGGTGGTGAAGTCGTCATTGATACTGCGCCCAACGGCAACCCGAAGGTTCCATCCAGATCGCTCTTCGCAAGGGGGCCCGCGTTTATCGAGACTCCACCGAACGCAGCCGGGAGACTTACTCTTGGCTGCATTTTTGTTTCGCCGGATTTGCCAGTAGATTTAGAGGTGGAGTGAAGCCGCAACCCCATCCGCTGAAGCTCGAGACAGAACTGTCTTTTGCGGAGCTGCACGTGCACGCTCTGCTCCAGCCCCACGTAAGCGGTGTTCGGCTTCGTCCCAGCGACGCGGATTTACCTGGCAGCGGGGGCGACTGACATGCGTTACGAAGAAAGCCACCAATTGGATGTGGAACCGGCGAAATATTTTGGGCTGGTCACCAAGCGCGAGAATCGCGCCTGCAAACGCTGCGAGGAAGGCGGCGTGGTGGCGGCGCCGCTGCCGCCGCGGATCATCGAGAAGAGCCTGGTCAGCGACGGTATCGTCCGCATCATTCCGCGGGTTCGATTTTGGACAATTCATGCGGCTGGCACATGACTCACCCGTAGTGTCCGCGTCTCCAATGCGGAGTCAAGCGCGTGCGGGACGCAGGTGGCTCTACCGCTCGGCGGAGAAGAGAGCCACGCCTGCCGCCAAACCTAAAGCCGTATCAACCCCGCGGTAGGCGGTGGACTTGGCGACGCTATTCGGTATGAAAAGAATATCTTCAGCCTGCAGAGGTACGTCCAGCGCCTTCGAAGCCATAATGCTTTTCAATCGGATCGGGATTTCTCGTACTCCGTCAGGCGTCCGACGCACAATTCGCGCCTTATTAAGAGCGGAGGTCTTGGTCGCTCCGTGCGCCATGGCAAGCGCTTTCACAACCGTGAATTCGATCTTTTCATCCATCAAGAAACCGCCCGGCTGCATCACATCGCCCACGACGTAGACTATGCCTGCTTTCAATACCATTACGGTATCGCCTTGGCGGACAAGAATATTGGCATCCAGGTTCAATTGAGGATCACGGGAAAAATGCACCGTGTCTTGCTTGACATTGTCCCGGTGCGTTATGACCACAGACCTGCCGGCACTCTGCGTCACTCCACCTGCCGCCGCCAGGACATCGAAGAGGCGCCTGACGCCTGCGACAGGGTAGATTCCGGGTCTGACTACCTCGCCCATAACCACGACACCGCCGGCATAACCGGCGATCATAATATTCACGTGTGGATGGTTCAGAAACTTGCCTGCCCCCAGCTTAGTTTCTATGGCGTTCTGCGCCTGGTCCAGATTAAGCCCAGCAAGATGAACCGCGTCCACCAGCGGCATATAGATGTCCCCGGCCGCATTCACCCGCGTCTTTTGAGTAAGCTCGGGAACCCCAAAAACAGTGATGTCCAGCATATCCCCTGCTGAGATCAGGTAATGGTTTTGCTCAGACGCCGTCAGCTGATCCGCATTACTATTGATCGTGGCATCGACTCTTCCCGGTTCCGACAATGCCTTCGCCGCGACTGACGTTGATACTTGAGCGGCTAACTGGAATGGCAAGAAGCAGATAATAAGGCAGACAAGCAATGTCAACGCGAACGGTCGCCTCGAATCAGATGGCAGGCACATGAAACCCTCGTTGAAAAAACAGGTGAATCGCGGTTTTGCGAAAATTAGCCTACGGTTTTTATTGAGACCAGTGTATCATACAGTTAATATTTTAGAACTTTGAGAACCGATGCTTCTATGTCCTCATTGACAGATCCTCACCTCGATGTTACGGCTGGGGTGTCGGCCTCCGATTCTTCTGGGACACGATACCGGAGAAAGAGGCGCCGGCGGAGTAGCCGTAGCCGCGCGACAAGGCAAATCCTGCGAACGATTGGGTACATTCTGTTTCATATCATCTTTATTTGTACCCTAATCTATATCTGGACAAAGATAGTCGCTTAGGGCAGCGCTGATCCCGGCGCGCGAATCAGCACCATCCTCAGATTACTTCAAGGTCGCTACGACCTGTTCAACCGACTCTGTCGGAACTGGAGCGGCGCCAGAGTTGTTGTATCTCAAGAGATGAAAGTCATTCCCAGCGAGACACTCCGCCTCGCTTCGGTCGGGATGACGTCTCCTCACTACCGAACTATACCAACCCTGGTTCTGCCCACCTTCAACTTAGATCAGAATTCGGGGTGTTTTAAAATCGGAATCGCCTTCCGGGTCCGGGCTATCACGGTTGCAGGCCGCCGGCCCGGCGAGCGAGCAGCATGACCATCCTCTTCAATCCCAGTATGCTTAGCAGCCCAAGACACGCAACTCCTGTTAAGGCCAGGGCAATCGGCCTATTATGCACCGCCCATGGGATCTGCGTAACGATGAGGGCCAACACAAAGATGCCAGCGCCTCCAGCCATGCGAAGCAGGTCATAGTTGAGGCGGTACGCACGTTGAGCCACGAAGTACATGACAATCGCTTCGGTGATGTAGGCGACCACTGTGGCGTAGGCAGCCCCGTACATTCCCCAGACGGGAATCAGAGCGAAATTGAAGACGGTGTTGACCGTCAAAGCGACAAAGCTGACCAGCATGATCCACTGCGTTCGCTTGGCATGCATTACTGCCAAAATAAATATCGAGAACATGGCATGCGCCAGATAGGCGCCAATGATCCACGGGACCACTCTTCCCGCTGCCGCGTAGCGTACATTGAGAAAATGCGCGACGAAGTCCCGCGCAATCAACGCCCCGAAACAGGCCACCGCCGACATTCCAATGAACAGCTCGGAGCAGATCCGGCCGAGCCTGCGCCGACCTTCGTCGCTGCGCGCCAAATCGTAATAGACCGGAGTCCATGCCTGGTTCATTGACATGGTGACGAGCGACATAATCATGCCAAACGTGTAAGCGATCGCGTACAGTCCTACTTCATGCAGGTCGCGGTAATGCTGAAGGATAAATCGGTCGCCGGCGATCAGACCGCCGGCCATGAGTTGATGGGGTACAAGCGTGGCCCCCATCGCGACAGCAGCGCGCACTTTCTGCCGATCAAATGGCGTCCGAAACGCTCCGATAGCAAGGTAAATCGCAACCCCAAAAGCAATCGAGGCGGCTGAAAATTTTCCGATCAGCATGCCGGCGACGCCAAGCCGCGCCACTACGATCAGGATTAGTGTTATGGAAGCCGTCAGCACGAAAGATAAAAAGGCGAGGGCAACAAAAGACCCAGGACGGCGTTCGGCCTGGAACAGAACCAGCCGGCATTGAATAAACTGCGTTGCTGCCGCCGTGGCGATTGCCCATGCGAGGTATCGGAAGGGCACTTCGAACCCTGGCGCTAGGGCGTGGAGCAAGGGCGAACCGATCGTAAGTGTCAACAGCACCGCCAACGCTTCCATAGCGAGTGTAAACTTAAGAACACTGCCGATGAAGCGTTGAAGTTCGCCGGAGTCGCCATCATACTGGAAATACAACCGCTGGATGGATCCCTCGCAACCAAGACCAAAAACTAATAGCAGGAACATGGCAATTGTCTCAGCCATTGCCATCATGCCGTAATCGGTCGGCGACAGAAATCGCGTGAAGACCGGCAGCAGCAAGAAATTCAAGATCCGGATACCGAAGTTGGCCAAGGCGTAAACGGCCAGAGCGCGCGCCACTTGATTCGCCAAACCCTTGAGGCTAGTCAGCGAAACAGCGTCTTTCGGCGTCGTGGATACGGGCAGCTCTAATTCTTGCTCTTGGGCCAAGCAGGTCTCCAGGCTACTTAGTCCGGTCTCAGGAGGGCGGAGAGTAAGAGTGGGCTCACTGGGGAGGGGGGAATTAGACGACATACCGACCTATACGATATTCCTGTAGATTATGGCTCACCCACTCGACGGTGCGCTGGAGACCAGCCTTTAGCGTGAAGCGCGGGTTCCAGCCAAGTACTTCATGAGCTTTTGCTGCGTTGGCGCAGAGTCTGTCTACCTCACTGTTCGAAGGGCGAACGCGCGGTTCGTCCTCAACCACCTTCAATTCCTTGCCCAGCAGGTGGCCAATCATCGCGACAAGTTCAGCCACGCTAACCTCCACCCCGGTACCTAAATTTATTGCCTGCCCAATTGCCCGATCGCTACTTGCGACCGCTACGAAGCCTTCGACTGTATCCTCGACAAAATTAAAATCGCGAGTCGGCAGCACGGAACCGAGGTGAATTTCGGAACCTGCCAGGGCCTGCGTGATCAGGGCAGGAATCACCGCGCGCGCTGACTGCCGCGGCCCATAGGTATTGAAAGGACGTGCAATCGCGACCGGAAGACCGAACGAAAGGTAATAAGACTCAGCGAGTTTGTCGGCGCCTATCTTGGTCGCGGAATACGGCGACTGGCCCTGTAACGGATGTTTTTCGTCAATCGGAATGTACAAAGCCGTACCATAGACTTCGCTGGTCGAAGTGCAAACTAACCGCCTGGTTCCAAGTTCGCGAGCCGCCTGCAATATATTGAGCGTGCCCTCTATGTTGGTGCGCAGATATGACTGCGGCGCATGATAGGAATAAGGAATCCCGATCAGCGCCGCCAGGTGAAACACGACGTCACACCCGCGCATAGCCTCGCGCACGCTCAGCGAGTCCCGCACGTCGCCGAGTACGACTTCAATATCATTCTTGATCGCGGAATGGTCCAGCCAGCCCCAGCGCCCGTTTGATGTGTAGCGCACAAATGCGGTTACACTCGCGCCAAGCGCCACCAGCCGTTCAACTAGGTGGCTGCCAATGAATCCACCCGCGCCGGTAACTAGGACTTTGGATCCGCTCCAGGCAGACTCGCTCAAACTATTCCCTCCGCAGCGTCGGTTCCGGCTTTCTGGTAGTGCTCGATGCGGTTAATATCAAGCCAGTATTCACGAACCAGAAAGTTGACGACAGTGCCGCCCTCCTTGATCGCCGCAGTAATCAAGTCCGGCATGTCGAAATGCTGGTGAGGCGGAATCAGTCCGCACACGGCCGGATCCAAGATGTAAATCCCCGCGTTGATAAGGTGCCGCAAGACCGGCTTTTCCACAATACCGATCACTTTTATCCCATCGTTCTCCACCACGCCAAACGGCATTTCAATGTCAAATTGGCGGACGCCGATGGTCATGCAAGCCTCATGCTCCCGATGAAATTCCAGCATCGCACGAACGTTCACGTTGGTCAGAATGTCGCCGTTGATTACAAGCAAAGGATCGCTTCCAGTGCTAACGCGGGCGAGCGCCGCAGCGGTTCCCAATGGTTTGGGTTCCTGTACATAACTCAAATTGATGCCGAAAGCAGAACCATCCTTGAAGTGCCGGATGATGTTCTCGCTAAGGTAGTGAGTCGTGATGTGTACCGACTGCACGCCGGCTTCTCGCAGCTTGCCGAGCGTATGTTCCAGCAACGGGCGCCCATTGATGAGCAGCATGGGCTTTGGCACAGATTCCGTAAGCGGCCGAAGGCGATTACCAAAACCTCCGGCCATAATTACGCCGGTTACCGGCAGCTCGAATACGTTCAGTAGATCGTCCAGAACCGCCAATCCGCGAACCCGGTGCTCACCATCCAACAGCGGAACCTGCCGGACACTTCGCTCCTTCATCAAGGCAATCAATTCAGTGTCCGGGGTGCCGATACGAGCGGCTACTACGGGAAGATGTGCGTGAGTCGTGCATTGCTTCTGTCGCAGGCGTACCACCGAAAGATCGAGATCGATACCGGCCAGAATCGCGCGCCGGAGGTCACCGTCAGTAACGGTGGCCAGCAGACGCTGCTCGTCATCGACAACGACCGCAATGCCCTTTCCATGGTTGTCGATGACCGACATTGCATTGCGGAGAGAGCAATCGGCATCCACCAATGGTAGCTCCTGACAGGGCTGTAACTCTCTCGTTGCGATGCTATGACCGGTATCTTTCATCGTCTAATTTGTCCCTGGCGACACGACTTAGTGATTAATTCGATGCTTACACTTTCATCCTGTCGATTGTGGTTACAAGCAGGGGGACTATCTATTGCAACAACTGTTATCTAAGAGTACCAGAGTTTCCTACCGAACCTGCGCTTGAACTGCGTCCGCCCTGATGAAAACGTAACTCCATCGCTTTCTCACGCAATTCAAAAGTGCTGCAATACGTTCCGCACTGCTCTTCACCGCAACGATATTGTTCGCAGCTGTCTCCCTTATAAACTACTTTCCATGCTTCATGAATCTCTTATGGATCAGCTTATCGTCGATAGGGACGGTCTTGAGCCGATGGATCATCTGAGCGGTAGCGGTTCCTGTACCGTACGGATTGTCAAGGCCGCATAGCGATGCGCGGAACTCCGGCCTAAGCGCCTGCCGGAGGGCAGCAACGATTTCAGCCCGGCTTTTCACCGCAGTCGATCACGTTGCGGGCGCGAAGGCGGCCGCGCTGCCGGCTGCCGATGTTGATGACCGGCAATGCAAACGAGGCAGCCTCGATGATGCCGCTGGAAGAGTTGCCGGCCATTGCCGCCGCCAAAGACATCGACGTGAAAAAACCGGCCGGCCCCAAACTTTCGACCAGCCGCGACTCCGGATGCGAAGCGATATAGTCTTGAATAGCCGTGGCGATCACTCGGTGAGCCGTATCAGCATTAGGCACGGTGAACAACACGGGCATCCCTATTTCATCCAAAGCCGCCAGGAATTGCGCTATCTGCTCGCCGGTCTTTTCGTACTCCAACGTGACCGGGTGATACGTGGCGATCAGGAAAGGGCGGTCAATCCTGATCCCGAACCTCGTTTTCATTTCCTGCGCCGACAATCGTGGGGTGGAGTGGATGACGTCCAGGCTAAGCTCGCCCGTCACCAGAACACGCCAGGGCTCCTCGCCCATTTGCAGAATGCGTGCTTGTTGCTCGCCGCCAGACACAAAGTGCAGGTGGCTGAGCTTCGTGAGGCTGTGGCGCAGGCTCTCGTCGATAGCACCCTCGGTCACATCTCCACCACCAATATGCGCCACCGGCAACTTGAAGGGCAGCGCGGCCAACCCGGCGGCATGCATTTCGAAGCGGTCGCCCAGCAAAACCAGAATATCCGGCAGGAAAGCGGCAAACGCTTGCGCAAAACCGATCACGGCCAATCCCATGGATTTGCCAATCGCATCAGGTGTATCCGAACCCAGCAGGGTCTCAATCCGCGCGGCAACCGGAAATCCGTCGGATTCAATCTCCTTCACCGTCAACCCGAATTCGGGAACCAGATGCATGCCGGAAACCAGCAGATGCAAACGAAGTTCCGGGTCCTCAAGAATCGCGCGCAGTAGCGGACGATAGTGGCTGTAGTCGGCGCGGGAGGTGGAGACAACGCCAATCGTCCTCACGCCAGCATCTCCCTCGACAGCAAGGTACCGGCGGGTATGGCTTCGCGCAGGCGACGGCCTATTACGTTCGGCAGGGCCGCGGGCGGCAAGCCGGTTCCAGGTCGCCGGATCGCAATATTCTCCGCGCTCAACACGGTGCCGGCAGCCAGGTCGGAAGCGGCGACCAGGCTGCGACGCGCGACGGCGGCGGTATTCAATTCTTCAGCGGCCGGAACTTTGCGGCCATCGCCTAAAGCGGCTTCAATCGTGCGAATCCCTCTTACCAGCGCCGCCAACTCGCACGGTTCCAAAGAGGCCCGGTGATCCGGTCCCGGCAGCGTTCGATCCAGCGTAAAATGCTTCTCCACGATGCACGCACCCAGCGCAGCCGCCGCCAGGGAAACCTCAATCCCTTCCGTGTGGTCCGAATATCCTATCGGCACTCCGAAGCGATCCTCGAGTGTTCTCATAGCTCGCAGATTTGCGCTGGAAGCAAGCGCCGGATAATTGCTGACGCAATGCAGCAGAGCCAGTTCGCCGTTCCCGGCGGCGCGCAACGCCTCCACCGCCGCCGCTACTTCGTCGAGATCCGACATCCCGGTGGACAGAATTACGGGCTTCCCCTGCTTCGCTACGTAGGTCAGAAACGGAAAATTTGTAATCTCGCCACTTGCGATCTTAAAAGCCCCCATATCGAGATTTTGCAATAGATCGACACTGCCGCGGTCGAATGGCGTTGACAAAAAGAGCAGCTCCCGCTCACGGCAACGACGATTGATCGTCGCGAAGTCTCCGGGCGGCAATTCGAGCTTTCGCACCATGTCAAGCTGCGATTCCGCTGTCCCCGTCGTCTGTTCTTGGTACTTGGCTTTGGGGGCGACCGGCGAGATGACCTCCTCGGAGTTGAATGTCTGAAACTTGATCGCATCGGCCCCCGCTTCCGCGGCGGCGTCCACTAAACGCAATGCTCTTTCCAGACTGCCATTGTGGTTGACGCCGCCCTCGGCGATCACCAGGCACGGCAGAGCTGGTCCGATACGATGCTTCCCAATGCGAATTGGCGTTACCATGCTGTCCACCCTCCGTCGGGTGCCACGATCTGCCAGATTACATATGCGAATAGCTCAGTTGCACATAGGCCACGGTGGCCCCAACCGCCTCGGCGTGTAACGGCAGCGACGGTCCTTTGGGCGGCATTCGTTCACTTATCGGTATTTCCACCCTTGTGAAAACAATGCAGCCAAGGTAGTTGCACGATGCCCTCGCGCACCAGCAACTCCGCCAGTTTGAAACCATTCGCCTCGTCAATGTCAATGGCGCGTTCCTCGGGAACAATCAGCATACGATGCGGCATCTCCCCGATGCTCGGCGTGGTCTCACCCGCCACGTGATCGTGACGCCAAAGGTACAAAAGACCGTTGATACGATACACGAGCGGGACATCCTGACGCCGCACGGAAGCGGCGGCGGATTGCACGAGGCGCCTCATGTAACCCCCAACTTCTTCCACGCAGACCCAGCGTGGATTGAAGCGGGGCTCGGAAACCGCAATCACGCCGACGGCGGCCGGATCGTCCTCGAGCATCCGGATCGCCAGCGTAACGTCCTGAGGAATACGCCCAGGTGAAGTAGGCTGTAGGAGGAGTACCGAGCCGAACTTCGTCGTGCCGCGTCGTTCCATCTCTCTTAAGCAGTGCTGGAGTACCGGCCACATGGGAGTGTCGTCCTGGGCCAATTCGGTGGGCCGCAAAAACGGCACGTCGCCGCCCTGCGCGCGCGCAATCTCCGCAATTTCCTCGCTATCGGTAGAAACAACGCATCGGTCGATTTCCGGACACAGCTTCGCTAGACGAATGGAATGCGCAATCAGCGGCAGGCCGGCAAAGGGTCGAACGTTCTTGCCCGGCAATCCCTTCGATCCGCTCCGGGCGGGTATAACGGCCAACACCGGACGTACATCGCTCACTCCAAGCTCCAATCTTGATACAGGACTTCACCGGAATCGACAAACGCCCTGCCGCCACCACAAGTGCACCGCCCGATTGCAACTTAGTTTAGCAAGAAGCGGTCCAAGCGATGATCGCAGATCACGAATACCTTTCCCTTTCCCGAGCAAGGGCCGCGTCAATCCTTCTTCGGAGTTCAAGCGACAATGGATCTTTTAGCCTTTTAAGCTAAGAGCCCGGCAGGGTCCATTCACACAGGGCGGGATGTCACAATGGTGAATCGCTTCTTCAAACGTAAGAACGGCGACTCCAGCCACCTGTACGAAGCAAGCGCCGCCCCCATGGTAGCAGCCAATGACAAACACCACCACGTTGCAAATCCCAGTACATGGATCTGTACGTCGGGCTTGAAAAATATCCGCTTGATTGTGTCCAAGAATACTAGGTGGTATGCATACAGTCCGTATGACACCATTCCGAGGCGAATGAGGATAGGATTTCGCCAATCAAGTCCGATCACAGCTCTTAGTATCGCGACACTCCCAAGCGCAACCAGGGCTATCATGACGTCGTCATGATCACGGACACTGGCTGCAAATACCCACGTGCAAGCTCCCGATAGGAGCAACACGACGCGTATTATACCGGAAATGTGGCGCTTCACGCCTACGAGCGAAAGAATGATCCCATAACTGAACGTATCCAAATGACTAAATGTGCCCGCCCAAAGGATCTGGTGAGGCGCGCCCATTCGCGTCGCGACCGCGCGCCAGAGAAAGGCCGCCCCAATCAGCAGAACGCAGATCGCCAGCATCCGTTTTCGATTGGCCTTGCGTACTACTAAAGGCCAAAGCAAATAGAATTGCTCTTCTACCGACACGCTCCACAGCGGAATAGCCACCGATTGCATGTGGCCTATCACCCAGTTGCCGGACAGCAAAAAAAACAACGTACACTGCACGCCGCTGAAATGCTGAGTCGGATCCACGAAGGACAAGCCAAAGGCGAACAACACGAGGGTAAAATACAAAGGCCATATGCGGAGGATCCGGCGAACATAGAACGCTTTGACGCTCAAACGGTTACGCTGATCCTTTTCTCGCAATAATAACTCGGTAATCAGGTACGCGCTAAGGCAGAAGAATAAATCAACTCCGAATGCCCCCGCATAGGGGATGTTCGCGAGAAAGGTAGGCAGGTGACGGGCCTGGTAAAAGTCCGCCGTCTTGGGAAACGTATGATGGACGAAGACAGCAAGGAATGCGAAGAACCGAAGGCAGTCCAATTCAGGCCGGTAGAAGGAGGCTCCTGATTTCGGCTGTTGAATGGTACCCCGATCCTCTTGCGCATCTATCAAGCCCGATAGTTTGTTAGACAGATTGACATCTCCTTGAGAGCTGCTGGCTTACAACACTACCGCCAGAACTACTCGCCTACGAAGCAGCCAATTCCTCGAACAGGGAGCTGGGCGCCTCCGATATCTGTGGGAATAAGGTCGAGCATCGATTCTCCACGAAAAGCGCAATCCCCGCCGGATCAAGCACTCGGTGCTTGAATTCATAAACAACCTCTTGCGCCGGCACCATCCACGGCAAGTGCCGGGTAGTGAGGTGTGGATCGCGGCGCGGCGCAAACTCCCAGTCAGCACTCTCCGGGTAGCGCTCCCGGTGATGATAAAAGTAGTCTTGCTTGCCCAGGTCAATTCCGCACAGCACAATGCGCTTGTATCGCATTCTAACGGCGAGACTCATCATGCCCACCACGGAACCGCCATACTTGAACAGCCAGCGGACTCGATCGGAGGCTTCGAACTCGCCGCGTTCTCTCAAAAACTCGAGTCCCGCAGCCAATTCCCGCGAGGTACGCGCAACTACCGGCGCCGTGTAACCAATGTACAGATTCTTTCGAAACTTCTCAGGCAGTTCCGTCGCCAGCTGCCGCACGCCAGGCGGCTTCGGTTCGGTTACGATCTTTACCGCATTGGCGTAATCCTCCGCCCGCTGTTCGATCATCTTCTTGAACACCGTGTACATGAACTGCCAGGATTCATTATCCCCGGGGACAAGGCTTTCGCAGACATAAATGCGCGGCACGAACGGATGCACCGTCCAGAAGTTGAAGCCAAAAGAATCGTGGCGGGCGATAACTCTCCACCGCTCCTCCGTGATGTCATTGATCGACCAGCCACTACCAAGCACAAAGACGGTGTCGCTCGTCTTTAGTCGGCTAAGATCCAGAGTTTCCAGCAGCGGCAGGCCGGCCACGCGGGCCAATTCGCGAGCGAGTCGAGCTTCGCGAGGCAGGTAGTGAGCATGATACAACCGCAGCAGCAGCCAATGGGGCAACCGCTTTGCCAAGGACTTCAACACCGAGATCGCCTTCCATGTCCAAGATCTAATCTAGCCAATCAGCCACTTTCCATCTAAACAAAATTGCAGCTTCAACTTATTGAATGGACCAAGTGGCTCTTCTTGTAATTCAAAATAATGTATGTCAGCGATCGGATCGTGTTGGTATGCCCAGTTCCTTCGAAAGTATGATTTAAGGAAGCGCGCATTAGCCGTTCTGCCATCCACAAGAATCAATGTCCCAGGTTCGAGAAAAAACTCAAACCGCAAAATGCCGGAAGACATCGGCATCCTTGCTTTGCTATTGAAAGAAAATCCATTTACATCTCGTGTCGTTCCAAACTGAGATGGCCCATCCAAGTAAATAAAGTCCGGCGAAATGTTTGGAAGTTTGGAGTAGATCGTGGTGATTCTGTCATCGTGCATCAGTATTTCGACAGAACTCCTGCTAACAGTTGCGAAAGGCGTAAGGGAGCACCCAAGTCTATTGTTTGTTATTTCTAAAAAGCGTTGCTCTTCTTCAACGGCGTAGGCATGAAAAGGAACTTCCGCACGTATATTATCAGTTGACCACGCTTGGAAATGTTGGCCTAACACTCGCATCGCATCTGCGAACATAACTGTGCTAAATCCGCTGCCGAACTCAAGAATATTTATACACTTACGGGTAAGTGAAATCCAATGGAGCCGGCATAAATCGTCATATTCAGGTTCATACGGCTTTTCCTCGAATACAGACACAGACCTTTCCAAATCACTATTTCTACTTGCTACCCTATCTGCTTCCAAGCTTTGACAGAGCATCTTTAGGGCGAACAGTTCGGCATATTCTTCCACTTTTGCTGGGTCGTGGAAGCTGGTTAGGGAAAAACGCGCTAGCTTCTCTTTTACGGCTTGAAAAGACGGCGATATAGCGACATCGCTGTGTTGCGGGGCAGACTTATTATGCATTATTGGTTTTCCGGCTGTGCTATCGGGTTATATTGTACGATACGATCCTTAATTAATTACCCTACGGCTTATATTGTCTGAGGTGGGGCTGTTTTGGCAATCTGCGACACAGAATGCGCTTACGGTTGGCCCACGGTGAATCCAATGTGAATTCGCCGATACTACCACGCCGTCCATCCTCCATCGACTACTAAGTTGTGGCCTGCGCAATAGGCTGAAGCATCCGAAGCTAGATAGACCAGCGCGCCCCTCATTTCCATGCGGTCGGCCATCCGGCCAATGGGCGAAAGTTGCTTGTACCGTTCGAGAAATGGGTCTTTGTGTTCGTCGAATACGCCACCGGGCGTAATCGAGTTGACCCGCACTCCCCGGTCGGCCCAAAGCGTTCCCAGGTACCGGGTAATGGCGATCACTCCGGCCTTGCTGACGGAGTAAGCTACAGGCTGGCTGACGCCAGTCCCTTCGTAAATGCGGTGGTTGGGGCTCACAACTCCGTAGAGTGAAGCAAGATTAATGATGCTGCCCTTTGCTTGCGCAAGCATGTGGGGTCCAACTACCTTGCAGCCAAGAAAAACTCCCGTGAGGTTCACATCAAGAATCTGTTGCCAGCCTTGCAGCGGGAATTCCTCGAAGGGCAGCTTATAGCCCGGGTTTTGGGAGGCATTCGTGAAGGCGGCATTGTTCACCAGGATATCGATCTTACCGAAACGCGCAATAACCGCATCCGCCAGCTCTTTCCAGGAAGCCTCGCTCGAAACATCGCAGCGCATGGCGACGCACTCGGGAACATCTTGTCCGGTCAGCGAGCGAGCGCGCTCGATGCAGGCATTCACGTTTAGATCGGCGAGAACCACTCTTGCGCCACAATCGCTCAAAGCCTTACTGAATTCGTTGCCCAACATTCCCGCGGCGCCGGTAACGATGGCCACGCGGCCATCCAGCCGAAACGAGTCGAGTGTGCTCTTCGCCTTCATTTTGCTCTCCCTGTGCTTTGCATCAGGAACTCGACGAAGCGAAAATCTATTTCGACGTCTATGTCAATGGCGCGCTCCCGGGGTATCTCAATGATTTTGACCCGACCGGCCGAAAAGTGCAGGCGTTTAAGAATGAAGCTTCTGCGGATTGCAAATACCGCCGGGCTGAGGCTAAAAACCTCGGGAGCATCCTGACGGCGCACGATTGCGCGATCCAGCCCTTTGATCAGCCTGACGTACTCGCCATCCCATTCGACCATATTGAAGTACGGGTTTCGTTCCGCGGCGTAAGCTGTCGTGACGATGTCGGCGTCGCTGGAGGCCAGCACCGCTAACGCTTGCTCGACGTTGACCTTCGAGCGCAGTGGGGTGCCGGTATCTAGGTTGACCAGCACGTCGATCGGTACGCCATCCCGCGCCTCCAGCGTTGTGACCAAATGATGAAAAACGTCCCACTTGGACGACGTATCCTGCGCGAGGTGAGAGGGACGCAAGAACGGAACCTCGGCCCCGTATTGCTGCGCGACCCGCGCCATCTCCTCGTCGTCGGTCGAGACGACTACGCGATCAAAGTCCTTGCACGTTTGCGCCATCTCTACCGTATGGGCTATTAAGGGCTTGCCTGCCAATATCCTGAGGTTCTTGCGCGGGACTCCCTTTGAGCCCCCCCGCGCGCAAATGGCAGCGACAATCAATGTTCACCTCCGTGTGCGGTAGCTAAAGTCTGCGTTAGAGATTGCGTCACCCCCGTTTCGGCGCTACATTTGGCGGCCAGCGCAATCTTTAGCGAATCGATACCGTCCTCGAGATTGGTGACCGGCTTTTCGCCGCTTTGCAAGCAATCCAGGAAATGCCGCATCTCGTCCATATACATTTGGTTGCGCTCGAATCCAGAATCCGACCATTCCGTGCTGGTTCTGTCGATCGTCAGCAGCTCGACCTTATTGTGGATATAGTCCCAACGAATCGTGCCGTGCTCGCCCACGATCTGGCAGGTACGGCTAGCTTGGCGCTGGATGTAATCGAGATGAACTTCCACTAGCGGCGCGCCGGCGCATTGCAACAGGATTTCGGCGACATCTTCCGTATCGATTTCAAGGCTGGAATAATGCCCCGACACTGCGGTGACGCGTATGGTTGGACCAAAGAGCCAGTTGACGTAATCCAGTTCGTGAATCAAATCGAGAATGACACCACCACCGGTTTCTCGTCGTGCACTCACTCCGGTCCTGTAATCTTCCGCGGGATGCCAGTCGGGAAGATATTGACCAACCTCCGCACGCGCGCAAATGACTCGTCCGATGAGACCTTGCCGCAGTAGCGCACGGATTTTCACCAACCCCGGATGAAATCGCATCTGGAACCCGAGCATCGCAGTCAGTCCTGCGTTCTCGGTGAGCTCCCGCAACTCCTCTACACTGTCGAGGGTATGCGCCAAAGGTTTTTCGATGAATAAACGACAGCCGCAACGGGCAGCGGCCAGCGCCGTCTCCATATGCATTGCAGTGGGATTGGCGACGACCACGGCTCGGGGGTGGCAACGGAGGGCCTCATGGAGCTCAGTGAAAATCGTGACACCGTCCAAAAGGCTGGAGCCAAGCAGCGAACTGTATCTTGAGCGGCTTACAACCGCCAACTCGCAAACGCCAAGCGCACGCAGGTTCGCCAAGTGCCGTTGTCCGATGGAGCCTAACCCGACGACAACTATCGCATCCATACGGCCGACCTGCCTGTTGAAGCGCGACTTAAACCGAGTTTTCGTCGGTATGCCGCTTCTGAAACTGAATTCCTGCAGCCGCGACAGTCCGGCCCAAAAACCCACCCCCGGGCAGGTCCGGGATGTCTCCCACTGATGTAGCGGGCTACTTCAGCAAAACCGTTGATACCCAATACGTGAAACGATCACGCCCTCGAACGTTACGGAGAGACAACCGTCACAGGCTCGGACCCTATTGACGCGACACCGTACAGGTCGCGAAATTGCTTCTGTTTTGGGGTCTGCCACAACCGCTGGGCGCGGAGGTGCTCCAGAAACAGGGTTGCGCTTTCTCCTCTCCCGAAGTGCATTGAGGGCTCGACACCTCTGGGCAGCTTTCCCAACGCGTCCAAGATCGCATCGGTGTCCTCGGGAACATCCAGAATCGAAGCATACGCGAACCGATTCTGTTGTCTGGTGCCGATATTAACTGTGGGAACTCCGTACACGGGCGCCTCACGAATGGCCGCACTGGAGTTTCCGGCGATCACCACGGCGGCCCGCAAGGCCGTCAGAAAGTATTCAAAGCGCATCGAGGGTATCATACGAAACTTCGGGTTGCCCTGAAGTCGCTCATACTCTGCCAGGATGATCTCCGATCCATGATCGTTGTTGGGATAAATAATTATCCAGTTCATGCCAGACCGGAGCAGCGCGTCGACGGAGGAGGCGGCGTGCGCCTGCAAGCGGCCTAGCTCCGTGGTGACCGGATGGTAAATAAACACCCCGTAGCCGTCGAAGGGAATCGAGTACCTTCGCCGCATTTCATCGACTGTCGGCAGCTCGTCGGAAAGCATCACATCGATTTCCGGCGAACCGATCACGAAGGTGCACTCATCTGCCTCGCCCATTTGCAACAGGCGCTGCCGCGCCTGCTCGTTCGCGACGAAGTGCAGGTGCGACAGTTTTGTAATTGCATGACGGAGCAATTCATCGATCGTTCCGGAAACCTCGCCTCCCTCGATATGCGCGACCAGGACATTGTTCAAGGCGCCGACAATGGCACCGGCCAGAGCTTCGATCCGGTCCCCGTGCACGACAATCAAATCGGCTGCAAACTCGCGAATATAGTGCCCGAACCCCTGGACTGTGTTCGCCAATACGAAGTCCATCTGCGAGTTCACGGCACTGTCCTGATTGATGAAGGGAAAAATGTTCTTTATGCCGGCCTTTTCCAGTTCATGAATTGTGGAGCCATAGTGCGAAAGCATATGCATACCGGTCGCAAAGACGCCATATTCAAACCCGTCGGAATGCTCAACTGCGCGAATCAGCGGTTTAAGTTTCCCGAAGTCGGCGCGCGTTCCAGTCAGAAACAAGATTTTTCGGCGCCCGCCGCCATCGTTTAGTGAAATGGTCATAACAGATCAGTCCATCGTAACTGTGTGTTTTTTGCGATCGCATGCCGGGCAACTTTGCCCACCACCTCGGAGAGATGTGCGGCCTTAATCTCGCCAGTTCCCGGCCGCTTCACCCACAGGTTCTCAGGGGCCAGACGCTCGCCTGCCGCTATATCCCTGGTCGAGACGACACACGCGTAAGCGAAATCGATAGTTGGTTTTTCCTCCGCTAAAATGGTCTTGCTCCCGTTCAACGCAGAGACGATCGCCTGCGAACCCGCTATCAGTTGTTCGAGTTCTCGGGGATCGATCGAGATTGGCACGTCCGGGCCTGGCCAGCGCTTGTCAGAGGTGAAGTGCTTCTCTAAGATGCAGGCCCCGAGGGCGACAGCCCCAAAGCAGGTGTAGTTCCCCAGAGAATGATCGCTCAGGCCAACTACAGCATCGGGAAACTCCTGTTGCAAATCGCGCAAGGCTCCGAGACGCACCTTGTCATACGGCGTCGGGTACATCGAAGTGCAATGCAGCAGAGCAAATGGAACGTTCCTTTTACGTAAGACCGCTACCGCAGGACGGATCGATGCCAGATCGTTCATCCCCGTGCTCAGAATAACTGGCTTACCGTACCGTGCGATATGCTCGATCAGGGGATAATTGTTGCACTCTCCTGATCCGATCTTGTAGGCGCAAATCCCCATGCGCTCTAACCGCTCCGCCGCCGCGCGCGAGAATGGCGTGCATAGATATGTTATCCCCTTGCTTTCCACATACTGCTTAAGCCGGCGCTCCTGGTCTTCATCGAAAGCGCAACGCTTCATGATGTCCCAGATGCTCTCCGAAGCATTGCCGGGAATCACGTTATTGGGAATCATTTCGTCTTCGATGACGTGGGACTGAAACTTGACGACCTCACAGCCGGCGCCGAGAGCGTCATCCACCATTCGCAATGCTTTGGCAAAGCTCCCCTCGTGATTAATCCCTACCTCGGCAATCACGAGAGGAGGGTGCGCTGGCCCGACTAGGCGACCGCCAATACTCAACTCCGGAAGCATACTTCACCATTCGGTTCTGGAAAACCGCCGGTCGCCGGGCACACGAAGCCACCACCGTTTCAGCCTCGCCCGGAAGCAGCCGTTACGTTATGCAAGGAAGTCTCACCGTGCCCCGCGGATATCGAAAGCGTATTTCAGCCCAATACCAAGTCGCAGAGCGCGGGTCTTGTTGCCGTCGAACGATGGATTGGCCTCGAAATCCCCCGAAACTCTGGCAAATATCTGCCCCAAAATCCGCACATCTGCGCCGCCGCCCACTATGTATGAGAGCCCTTCTTCGTAGGGGCGATTGGGCCCGGTAACCGTCTCTTTAAAGCGAGAGTACCCAAACAAAGCTCGGGCGAAGGGTTGGTATCGATCCCAACGAAGCAGACGATATGTTGGGCCACCGCGAAAACCGTACTCGCGGAACTCCACGAAGTTCGACTTCAACAGATCGGTCTCGCCGGTGAAACCTAAATGTCTGGTAAAGTAATGCGTTATCGTAGCTTCGGCCCCCTTGCCAAAATTCTCCCCACCGCGCATCAAAATAATTGCGCTTACCGCGGCATCATTACGATCGCCGGGGGCCTTCGACAGCGCTGGTACAGGCACCGATTGCTGCGCCCACGAGACCACCGCCAATGTGAGCAAGAACGTCGCAATAAACAATGATCGCGATCTCACGATCCCCCCAAAGTTTCGAAGCTGCTAAATACAGCCCAATATAGCACAGCTACACAGGGAGCCGAGGACAATTTCCCGAGCTTACGCCAAAAGATTCCACGTCGTCAGTCATCCGCACGATGATTGGCAGTGAAAGTGTTTTTCCAGGTTGCAAAACTACGTGAAAACACCTAATAATAGCGCCTCGACGCCGGAGCTTTAGCTGGTGTGCTGTCTGCCGTGATTGCAGCCCAAGTTGGACCAAATGGCCGGGTCATGGCTTTCGAGCCTGATGCGCGCAACCTGGCACGCACGTTGCAGAACTTGAAACTGAACGGAAGTCCTGCTCAGGTTGAGCTCGCATGACCAACTGATTCAGGCCTCATCGCGAAACTAGGCTGGCCCCCGTAGTCTTTTCACCAGCATTAGAATGTGAGGGTGCTGATCCGCTCCGCCGCAACCGTCAAAACCCTTTGCACTCCATCGGCAACGTCATGCATGTCGGTCTCCGAGAGCGTAGGGTGAACAAGAAACATCAGCGCCGTCTCACCCAGTTCCTTTGCAACCGGCAGCCTTGAGGGCGGCCGCATCGACTCCGGAAACGCCTTTTCCAGATAAATCTCGCTGCAACTTCCACTGAAGCACGGAATGCCTTCGGCATTGATAGCTTCGATGACGCGCTGTTGATCCCATCCCTCACGCAAGAATTCCCGACGCAAGAAGACATCATATTTGTAATAGGAATGATAGATATCCTTCGGCGGAGCCGTGACGCGCAGCGCCGGCATAGACGAGAAGCGCTGGCTCAGTATGGAAGCAAGCTGGCGGCGTTTTTTTATCATTTCCGGCAGCTTGCGCAGCATAATCCGGCCGATCGCAGACTGCATTTCCGTGAGTCTCCAGTTGGTGCCGAACGACTCATGCGGCCAATTGCGGCCCCGCGGACGAGGGCGGTTATAGATGGCGTCATAGCTCTTACCGTGATCCTTGCGAGACCATGCGCGGGACCAAACTTCAGAATCATTCGTTGTGACCAGGCCGCCTTCTCCTCCCGTCGTCATGATCTTGTCCTGACAGAAGGAGAAAGCGTTAGCATCACCCATTGAGCCCACGGGCCGTCCTTTGTACGTTGCCCCATGTGCCTGAGCGCAATCCTCGATGACCTTCAGTCCGCGTTCACGGGCTAGTTCGAGAATGGGGTCCATGTCGCAAGGCCAGCCGGACAGATGCACCGCGATGACGGCGCGAGTTCGCGGGGTTAGCACCGCGCGGATAGTCTCGGCCGTGATGTTCTGCGAGTCGCGATCGACGTCAGCCATCACAGGAGTGGCGCCGCACATGACGACGCAACTTGCCGAAGCGATGAACGTGCGGCTGGGAACGACGACTTCGTCACCCGGACCGATTCCCATCGCATGCAGACAAAGTTCGAGCGCGACGCTCCCGTTTGCCACAGCAACGGCGTGTTTGCATCCCACAAAGCCGGCGTATTCGACTTCGAAGCGGCGCCCCTCTTCACCCGTCCAGTAATTGATTTTTCCAGAACGTAGTACGCGTTCGGCCGCTTCGATCTCGTCCTCGGCAAACGACGGCCAAGCAGCGAAAGGTTGGGACCGAAGCTTTGGTCCGCCATCGACAGCTAATTCAGAGTTCAATTTTGAAGACAAAACAGTCATAGCCATACCTTAACCACCAAATTCACGGTAAAAGGACGCCAAATACTCTAATGCAATGTCCACGCACGTTCGAACCAGCATTGTCATTAAAAACGCCAGACAAAAACAATTTATCGCTCACTCCTGTCGGTCAGCAGATCCAAGTATGCTTGTACGGCAGTCCCGTGCTCAAACCGCTGGAGACTGTCCTTTGACAACTGAGGCCGGGGTGATTGCAGAACGCTTTTTATGGCGCGGGCGATGGCGTCAGGCTTGCCGACCGGAACCAGCGTTCCATAAGTGCCATCCACGAGAATTTCACGGGGACCAACCGGACAGTCCGTGGCCACGATAGGAACACCCACCGCCAAAGCCTCGATCAGCACGGTCGGCAGCGCCTCGCATGTCGAAGTTAGCACCAGGGCTGCGGCACGACGCATATAGGGCAGCGGATTGGGTACGTTGCCCGCAAACAACACATCCGTCTCTGCTCCAAGTTCGCGTGCCAGCGATTTCAGGTTGCCGCGCTCTTCACCGTCACCCAAGAACATCAACCGGCAGTTGACGCTCTTGCGCAAGGCCGCAAACGCCCGCAGCAGTGTGGGGTAATCCTTATGGTAGTGCAGCCGCCCGACCGCAATCAAGACCGGCTTCTGACCTTGGGCAAACCACGGATGTTCAACCGGCTCCTCGGCGCGCCTCCAGAGATCCGGACCAACAATCGGATTATAGATAACCCGGATCTTCTGAACCGGCATTCCGATCAGGCGCGCAAGATCGGCGGCCACGCCATGGGAAACTGCGACCAACTCCTCGGCCCACGGATAGAACCGGCGTACCAACCACGGAGTCACCTTGGCGCGACGAGTCCGAGCCCCCGCCGCGATAACGGAAATCACATTATGTTCGGTCAGAATTAATTTCGTGCTTACGCCGCTAAGGCGTCGTGCCCAGACCGCCATAATATTCGTCTGGATCGCACCGGAAATCAGCGCATCCGGGCGTTCCCGTCCCAAGTACCTGATCAATGCCGGCAGGCTTGTCAGTGCTCGGCGCGCGTTCAAGTCCACTAATCGCACACCCACGGGCGCTTGATCGCGTATCTCATTCTCCGGCGTGGCTTGAACCAGGTCCACGGCTATCCCGTGCTCCATGAATCCACGAGCCAAATTCAGGAATACTCGCTGAATGCCGCCGCTGATCAACGAAGGATGAAAGAGGGCAACGCGGATTGTGGCCGCCCCGGGCCTTTGTTCTCTCGACCGCGGGACCTCGCTTACCGTGTCACCGCCTCGCCGCTGAGATGCAACGGTCATACCGCTCATGATCATCCCCGATACTCGGGAAAAAAGTCCGGCCGAAGAGAGCCCAAATGTGCGGCCCCAATGCGTTGTCGCACAAGTGGGTCGTACCGGGGGCGGTCGGTGACTATACCGAGGGATGAATACTGGAGCACATTGGGGCTGAAACTGTTTTTGAACGCGAAGAGCGTGTCCGCTCCGCCGGTTCCGCCGCCGAGATGAAGGTATCGGCATCCCCTGACACGCGCCCAAGCAGCGCCGCCGTTGAGGATCAGCGTCGTTGCCTTGTGCACACGGCCGCTCTCGTTGCCGGCGCTCAGATGGTAGTGAGCGAGGTCGCGGTCCGACATGAAAATCGCCGCGCCGACCGGTTTTCCGTCCAGCCAGGCAATGGCCACGTCTAGCCTTGAGCCGAGTCCCTCGGCTAAGGCGCCATAGTAGCTCGGTGGGAAATGGTAGAATGCTCGCGCCTTAAGCTGGTCCATTCGATACTCGTAGAGATCATGGAACAGCCCCAGATGTTCCATGAGTGCATTACACTCCGACGCCCAGGTCAACTGCAAAGAGCGGCGGGCGAAGTTAAGATCGGAACGCCGCCCCTTCTGGATGGTAGCAATGCAGTTCGCGGCTTCGTTCCAGAGGGAAAGATCAATCGCGATAGTGGGACCGAAATGCGAGGGACGGCAGTCAGGATCAGGCGGGAGAGCGAGCCAATCCTCCTGCTTCAGCACAGGATGAAAACGCAGGAGAAGACTGATAACTCCGTTTTCGCGGCACCAACAGCGCAATTCCTGCAAGACGGCTTGCATTTGGTCCTGACGGGGATGCGCAGGTCCCGCAATAACCAGCAGTCCTCCATAGCCATAAGCAGTAGCGGCATCATAGCCCGCGGCGGCGCCAGCGAAAGAGACTTCCGACAACTCTCTCAGCAGAAGCGGGAAGAGCACCCGCATATCCGCGGTTTCCACAAGCAGAGCGATCGCGCGTCCATGTCCTGAAGCCGCGTAGGCGTGCAAATACCCCGGCCGATAGTACACGTCGGGAGTGGATGCCGAGTCTACCAGAACGTCCCATTGCGAAAGGCCGCCTCCATCGAGCGTGAGCACCTGCACGGTCTCGGATGAAGTCAATAGACCGCTACCGCTCAACCTGTTCTCCTCCTCTCAGGATCGCTACGATTTTCGCCATCTCTCGACGGGTGTAACGCTGATCGCAAGGAATCGTAAAAACGCGAGCTGCAAATTCGCGAGTTGCCATATCCGAGTCGGGGGGAGCAGACCAATGAATCGGGCAAAAAACTCCGCTCAGCCGCAGCTTTTCACGATACTGATCGCGCGCCGCCGGCGAGCCAAACACAAGCACCAGTCCCATCGGAGCGCTGTCCCGCGCGAGCCGTGAAATCAGTGGTTTCGCGATTGCCCACTCCGCAACTCCTTGAAGCAGATGCAAGAAATTATCGCGCCGCAGCTTGCGCCACTTTCGAGGCGCACCGGCCGCGAGATATTCGCGAGTGAACGGAGATGCTTCGGACAGCGGTGCGTTCTCCAGGAGGGCTTCGCCGGAGAGCTGGAGCTGCCGAAATCGTTTTTTCAAGTCGTCCCGACCGCGGCCGGCCAGATACTCCGCCTTCAAGAACATGGCGGCGAGTTTCGTTGAGCTGCCTGTCTCGCAGTGGACTCGGGGAGATTCCGGCAGCTCGCGGCCCACGGGAGACCACAGTATCGCTCCGTCGGGAACCGGAAAGAGTTTGCGCAACGAACAAAACGCATAATCCGCGCTCGACGTTAACGCCCACGCGGAGTGGGAATCATGACTATGATCTTCGAGCAGCACGCAGTTGTGATCGCCATGCCAGTCCCGCCAGCAGGCTCCATCGCCCGCGCCGAAGTAATTCACCGCCAGCACCACATCGTCGTTGCCGGGATTGAGGGTTTGCCAGACAGGGTGTGGAAGCTGAGGACTATCCTGGTAGAACTGAACTTTGGCGACCTTCGCCCAGGATTGAGCGACATCATGGCAGAAATAGCTCGGCAACCACAGAACGCGTGTTTTGCCCAGGAACTGTAGCAACGCCAAAACCGAATGTCGTCCGAGCAGGTGCCAGCTAGCGGGTTGAGGCCACGGGGAGAATGGTCCCGCGGGCAGACCGGTCCAGTGGAATTCACTCCCGACCTCCCACCGCGAACTTCGAGTCATCCCCGGCGGTCCTTTCCTTTTTCTTGCGCCGCCCACTCTGCCTCGAAGACCGCCATCTGGATGAGATCAAGGTATTTGCCATCGCGAAATTGCTCGTCGCGCAAAACGCCCTCGCGGCCGAAGCCTAAATTCTCGTACATGCGGATTGCACGCTCGTTGTTGCCAAGGACCCCGAGTGTGATCTTGTGCAGGTTCAACTGGGAGAATCCCCATCCGACAATCGCCTTGGTGACTTTCTTTCCCAGGCCTTTGCCCCACCAGTTGCAATCGCCGATCACGATTGCAAACTCAGCCTTCCGGATACGATGATCGATCTCGTACAGACCGACATGGCCGATGCAGCGATCGCTGTCTCGCTCGGCAATGGCCCAGAGTATTTCGTCATTGCGTCCGGAGTGACGCTGAATCCACTCTTGCAGGTTCGCGCGCGAGTAACCCGCGGAATACCCGCCGAGATGCTGGATAACTTCCCAATCATTGCGAAAGACGTAGAGGCTCTCGACGTCCTTTGCCTCAAAAGGCCGGAGCAGCACTTCTTCCAAAACGATCATTGGTTCTCCTCGCGTTTGTGAACGGCAGGATGAAGACCTAGATCATCTACCTCGCGGATATCTTGTCCCGATTTCACCCCGGAGCCGCCCGCAATCTTCAACAATGTGAGCAGCAGGATTCGTATATCCAGCCAGAAGCCTTGGTGGTCGACATACCAGATGTCATAAGCGATTCGCTGGCTGAAGGGAATGTCCTGCCGGCCGTGAACCTGCGCCCATCCGGTGATGCCTGGCTTCACAAGTTGACGCCGCGCCTGCTCGGGCGTGTACCGCTCCAGATACTCCATCAGCAGCGGGCGTGGGCCGACCAGGCTCATCTCTCCCACCAGCACATTCCACAGTTGTGGCAACTCATCAAGACTGAAGCGGCGCAGCCACTCCCCAAGAGGAGTGATCCGGCCTGCATCCGACAGATGGGTGACAGCCGTGTCGCCAACGGTCATGGTGCGATACTTGACCACCTTAAAGGGCCGCGATCGATACCCCGGCCGAGTCTGCCGGAACAGCACGGGAGTTCCCATGGTCAGACGGATCGCTACGGCGACGGCGAGAAGCAACGGAGACAGTATGACAAGTCCCAGCAAAGCGGCCCAGAAGTCAAGCAGACGTTTTGCAAAAGCATTCATGTCCGTACGCTCGCAGCGCCTTCGGTGGCGAGTGAATCCGGCAGTGGCAGTCCGCGCTCGCGCAGCAACTCGCGATAAAGTTCAGCCAAGGCCTCCCAGACAATCTCCTGCCGAAACTCCCGCATCACGCGCTCGCGGCCGCAGCGCCCCATGCGCCGGGCCATGGCACGATCTGAGAGAAGCCTGATGACCGCCTCTGCCGTCGCTGTGGCGTCCCCGACCGGCACCAGGAGTCCTGTAACGTCGTCCACGATGGAGTCGACCGCTCCGGTCGCCTGCGTGGTGACTACCGGGCATTCCGCCGCCTGCGCTTCCAGCACGCAATTCGGGAACCCTTCCCTGTGCGTAGGCAAGATGAAAATATCCATCGCATGATAGTACGACGCGATCTCGTCGGTGAAGCCGACGCGAACGATTCCGGGATCGGATTCGATCGCCATTTGTGTCTGCGGCGGCACGGGATCACCGGGTTCGTAGCTCCCGAGCAGCAGCAGACGTGCGTCCGGGAAGCGCTGCCGCACCAACCGGAACGCTTCCACCAATTCCGGGAGTCCTTTATCGCGAGTAAAGCGGCCGACAAAACCGAGCACCGGAGTTTCGGGCTCGATCCCAAGACGCCGACGAATTTCGGCTGCCTGCGCGCGCCGCTCGACCGTGGGCACAAAGTGCGCGACGTTGACCCCGTTGCTGCTCCCGGATCCCAACACGCGGGTCTTTTCCGGCGACACCAGTTGCAATTCAGCGGCACGTCGTTGCAGGCTTGGGCTTACGCAAACAACGCGATTCGCGCAAGCGCAAGCGATGCGCTCGGTCAGGGTAAGAATGCGGCGCTTGATTCCGCGTGCGGTCTCCACGCGCAGACCGCGCAGGGTGTAGACCCGGCAAGGAACACGGTTGAGCCATGCCGCTACGCCGACCAGCAGACCTGCCTTGGGAGTACCAACGTTCAGGATTGCCGGATGCAAACGTCGCACCAGGCCGTACAGGCGACAGAGCGAAAGCAAATCGCGCAGCGGAGAAATCTCCCGTTCGATGGCTGTCGTGAACACGGGAATAGACTCGGCCGATTGTAGGACCTCGGTCCGTTTTCCGGAACCGCACACGATCGCGGGTTCGAAGCCGACCTTTCGCAAATAGTCCATTTGACCGTTCAGAAGAACCAGGCTCAACGAAGAGGTAACTGCATGCAGGACCTTGACACTCATGCAGGTTTCTCGGCCGCGCGGGTCGTACGGTCAGAGCCCACGGCATAGCCGCTATGGGTTTCGTCAAGCCATGCCTGGAACATAAGGATGTCCCATATGTGAAACTCCCAGTGCGACTGGCCGGCAAGATGCTGCTTCCAGGTGCGCCGGATCACGCGCGGATCGAATAGTCCTTGACTCCGCAGCCGGCTTTCGTCTAATAGCGATTCCGCCCATTCCCGAAGCGGTCCTCGCAACCAGGAATCCAATGGTATGCCAAAACCGAACTTAGGCCGCTCTACCAGTTCACGCGGGACGTGACGATAGAGCACTTGGCGGAGAATCCACTTTCCGACGCGGTCGCGCACGCGAAAAGACAGCGGCAATCGCCAGGCGAACTCCGCCACCCGATGGTCCAGAAAAGGGATCCGGCCCTCCAAACTCACGGCCATGGTTGCCCGGTCTACTTTCGTCAAGATGTCATCCGGCAAGTAGGTCACCGAATCCAGGTACATCATTTGCTCGGTAGCGGTGGGCAGATTGGCAGCATCGCCATTCGTGAGTAGCGTCGGCGGTTCGGTAACTCCTGGCATAACCCGGTTGGGTTCGAACCAATGCGAAGCTAATCGATAGTACATGCCATAGGCATCGGCGCTGTCCATGATGGACGCCATCTTATGGAGTTTGTACCCCGGCGTACGCTGTCGCCAACGGCGGCCCAACAGCGGACCGATTGCCCCGTAGAGCGAGTCCCAGGCATCCGGCGACAGTGCAGTCACGGCAGCCGCGCCGACCCGCCGCAGCGGAAGCGGAATCCGGCTCAGTTTTCGCCACAGCGGGCCTCCCCACGTATGGCGATTGTAGCCGCCGAAAATTTCGTCGCCTCCATCCCCGGAAAGACTGACCGTTACATGCCGGCGAGCCAATTGCGAGACCAGAAACGTTGGAATCTGCGAAGAGTCGGCGAACGGTTCGTCATAGATCTGCGGAATCTTTGGCACCACCGCCATCGCTTCCTGCGGGGTGACATAAAACTCGGTGTGATCGGTACCCAGATGACGCGCCACACGCGCCGCATCGGGGGCTTCATCGTAGCCGCTCTCCCTCAACCCAATCGAGAACGTCCTGACTGGGATACCGCTCTGGGATTGCATGAGAGCCACGATGGTCGAGGAATCAAGTCCTCCGGAGAGAAACGCGCCGAGCGGGACGTCGGAATACATGCGGATCTTAACCGCATCACGCAGAAGCGATTCCAGCCGATCGATGGCTTCCTGTTCGCTGCCTTGAAATGGATTGGCAACTCCGGACTCGGCGATCCGGCGCACTGACCAAAATGGCTGCGGCGTAGCGGCAAAACTATCGGCAGAAAACGTGAGCAGCGTGCCGGGAGGCAGTTTATGCGTGTTACGGTAGATGCAATATGGGGCTGGGATACAGTTGTGCCGAAGATAGAGCGCAACCGCATTCAAATCGATCTCGCCCGAAAACCGTGGGTGAGCGCGTAAAGCCTTTAACTCGGAGCCGAACAGCAAACAGCCGTTCGCGACGCCGTAGTAGAGCGGCTTCTCGCCGAAGCGGTCGCGCCCTAAAGTCAACGTTCGCTTATTGCGGTCCCACAGGGCAAAGGCAAACATGCCGTTGAAGCGGCACACTGCTTGCAAAATACCCCATCGCTCAAACGCCGCCAGCATTACCTCCGTATCGGAGTGGCCGCGGAAGCGAAGCGTGGGCTCTTCGGCCAGAAGGTCGCTGCGCAGTTCCTCGCAGTTGTAGATTTCTCCGTTGAAGACAATGACATATCTCCCGGAGACGGAGACCATCGGCTGATGTCCCGCGGGCGACAAATCCAGAATCGCAAGTCGCCGCATGGTTAAACTGACGCCTGCATTCGCGTCGGTCCAGACACCGCCGTCATCCGGACCGCGATGAAGCAGAGCGCCGGACATTCGCAGTGCGATTTCCTTGAGTGCTTCCACCGAACTGCGCGGAACAGCTTCCACGAACCCCGCAATCCCGCACATCTACAACCCCGTTCGCTGCGTCAGGCTTCGGGCGCGCATCGGCGCCAACCCTCGGAACCGCGGTGTCAGAGGGTCCGCGCGCACCGGAGCAGTCTTGGAGGAATTTGCGCAAAACAACATCAGTACCATCGGGAGCAGCATGATTCTCTCCCGTACCAAAGTGCCGAAATTACCGGAAACGGCGGCAAAGGCCAAGGAGAATTCAACTGCATATATCAAAATAAAAGTGGAGTAGGGATTTCCACGGAAATTGACAGCAACCTTAAGCCGGCCCCGCCTCTTCCAACAGAAGACTAACAACACGAAACCTTCCAGCGACGCGACTGCGGCCATAGCGCTGTGCACTTCCCACGGCAGCGGACGAAAAATCAAAAACGGGGACATGGCCATGCGCACTGGTAGGGATTCACCGAAGACTGATCCGCCGAACTGCCCACTCTTGGTGATCTTGTTGAGCGCTGCGCCGGCGGCGTCGGTGGATTCCACCTTTACGAAGCTTCCCGCCATTACGATCAGATACACCATGGAGACAAGCAGAATCGGCACCAACAACATCTTGGTCGCTGCCCTCATTAAATGCCCGCGCGTTCCCAAAAACGTGTAGGGAGCAACACATGCGATGGTGAGCATCGCTCCGATATGAGGACGAATCAGGATCGCCCCGGCAAGCCCAGTAATGCAGATGAGGAGATCTCGGCTCCCGTGTCTCTCCGTCACCCTCGCAAACCCGAATGCCGTAACTCCAATGAAGAGCTGTTCAAGCGCGTCTTTGCCGATGGCGCTCGACCAAAATACGATCGAAGGAAGGAACATGACCAACAGTCCATATAGCCGCCGATCACCGTCTGGATACGCGATACAGAATGCACGATAAAAGAAGAAGCCGCCCCAAAGCGCCGCTAAGGCGAAAATTACGAATAGGGTCGGCAGTGCGTCGCCGGCGACCAAGGCCACCAAGCCACACAGATTGTTAATCAGGTTCGTGCTCCAATATGGTGGCTTGAAAACCGACCAACCAGCCAAGGAAAAATCGCTGGCCAATCCTAGTCCGACACTCCAATAATGAAAAGAATCGACTGCCGCATTATAGATTGCAAACCCCATCCATATATATACGCCTGCGGATGCCAGCCGAACCAGGATGCCCGTCCCAAGCAGCAGTCGCAGAGAGGGATTCTTCCGCGTTGCTACACCAAGCATAATGGCGCAGCCTATGCCCAAAAGAGGCACGATAAGCAAGGAACTGGCAAACGAGTAATCTTCGGGGCTGGCGAACAACAGCGCGGCAAGCCACATCGGCGAAGTGAGCAGACTGACTACCAGTATCGCCTGAATCAATATCGTATACCGAGTTTCGACCCATGCAGGTTGATTGGGAATGGAACTCGGAGAGAAATTCACGGAGCCTCAGTTTCGCGTGCGGTGCGATGTTCACCAGTATAGTATGGTTTGCGAAAGGAAAGAAAACGCTCGTGGGCGGATTCAGTCCTGCCCCGATTCAGACGGCAGGGAGGGCGAACCTGCTGGACAAGCGAGCGGACTACCGCGATATCCAAGCGCGCACCAGTAAGGACCGTCGGCAAACGTGATGCGTTCTAGTCCTGCAGCCTGCATCATGACCGTGATCTGTTCACGAGTGAACCGCTTTTCCAAACGGGTGCCGAATCGATCCAGAGCGTCCGTACGCATAACGTAAAAGCTCCGGTTAGAATAGGCAGCCAGCGGAAAGTTCTTAACCTTGACTCCCAATTTTCCGAAGAGCAGGGAGATTCGCGCCAATGGCCAATATACGAAAGCGGCAATGAGTTCGCACATCAACGACTTGATGGAGAAAGGAAGCTTGCTAATGAACCTCCGGAAGAGATCGGATGCCCTCCACAAGGTTTGGAACCACCAAGGCCGATTATCGAAGGCATAGTACAGGTAAAGGAGAAATGGAGCCCCCTGATTCAGTTTCCGGACGCAGTCCGCAATCGCTTGTTGTGTATCGGGAACATGATGTAACACGCCCAGGGAGTAACCAAAATCCGCCGAGGAATCGGGCAGAGGAATGGATTCCACGGAAGCACAATGGAAGTCGCAGTTCTTATATCCTTCCAGGTTCTGTTGTGCAACGTTCAGTGCGGCCATGCTGGGATCGATGCAATGCAGCCGTTTCACGCGGGGCGCAACAAAATACGCCCATCTGCCTGTGCCACAACCGAGATCGAATCCCTCTGCATGAGCTTGCAATTCCGCCCAGGGGAAAATAGCAAAATAAGACTGAAACACCGACTCTAGCTCAGAAGTATCGGCATCACGCTGGTCAAACTTGCTCCATTCCCGGCCAAAACTCTCGACGACATTTTGGTCCACGTTAGCCATCAACTCGCCCCTTTTGAACCCTCTTGTCCCAGCACCGAGCGGTACAGTTCGGCGTGCAGCTCGGTTGTTTGCTCGATGCTGAACGATTTCGCGCGCTCCTGCCCTAGTCGCCCCATCTCCAGACGACGATCCGGCGAGGCCAAAATGGAACGTAATTCGCGGGCTAACCTCTCATCATTCCCGATCGGCACTAATACTCCGGCATCGCCGACGACATCCGATAAACCCGGAACGTCGGTGGCGATTACCGGCAACCCGGCCGCCATCGCCTCGCAGGCCGCGATTCCGAAGCCATCGGAGGTGGTCGAGTGCACATAAACGTCGCCGGATTTTAGGATCTTGGGAACATCATTGCGCCACCCGAGAAACGAAACGCGCGCGTCGATCCCCAATTTACACGCAAGTTCGCGCAACTGCGGGCGAAGTGGCCCATCCCCGACAAGCAAAAGGTGCGCGTTCGGTACTTTTGCAAAAGCGCGCAGGAGCGTTGCGTGGTCTTTCTGAGCTTCAAATCGCGCCACGAAAATCACCTTCGCAACACCACGCGGAACCATGTCCAACTCCGCCGGAGAAGCTGCGGTGAAGTCTTCCAGCGGAATTCCATTTGGAATAACTCTGATTTTGGGCACAACATGCGGGCACCACTTCACGAGTTCCTCTGCAGTCGCCTGGCTGTTGCATACGATGGCTCGATATTGGCGATACAACCAAGCGTCGAACGGGCGCAGCCATGGACGGTCGCGGCGTGCATTCCAAGTGTTATGTTCGGTGGTCACTAAAGGAACTGCTTCGCCTAATCGGGCCGCAAGGGCAGCCCATAGTTGGGCTGGAAAAAGATGAACGTGAACTATATCGCAACCCTTGATCAATCGAGCCAGGGGCAGTACATGACGAATGGAGTAAGTCTTGTTTATCCCGGTATCATGCAGCGGCACGCCCCCGGCTTCTGCCGAAATCTCAATCGCGCTGCCGCTCCGTAATAGCACAGCGATGCTGCAGTCGTAGCCCCGACTGCGGAGCCCCGACGATATCTCCTTTACCAGAACTTCCGCGCCTCCAATACTGAGTGAATCGATCACCTGCAGGATCCGCATTGAACCTGCTCACAACTCTGCTTGGAAAGAGGTGGATTTAGACGAAGATGACGACAAGAGTTCGGGAGACGCGCGCCCGCTCGCCATAAATTCCGCGCAATACTTGATCGGCAATCCATGTAACAGCTTCTTGATGGCCTCATTGCTGCTGCGCATTGCCGCCAGCCTCTCGATTTGCTGAACCTTCTGCTCGAAATCGGACGGCACTGGCGTTGCCTTGAGGTGAAAGACATAGGGGAATTCCGTCTTTCCGACCTTAGCGTCCTCGAGCCAGAGTTGCTCGTGCAGTTTCTCTCCGGGACGCATTCCAACAACCTTCACCTGTATGTCCTTGTCGGGACGCAAACCTGAGAGTTGGATCAGTTCTCTAGCAAAATCGATGATCCTGATCGGGTCTCCCATGTCCAGCATGTAGACATCTCCGCTGGAGGCCAGGCTTGCTGCCTGCAATACCAACTGCACCGCCTGCGGAATTGTCATAAAGTAACGCGTCATTTCTTCATGCGTAATGGTAACCGGACCTCCGGCCGCGATCTGCTTCAGGAAGATTGGAACCACGCTGCCTCTGCTGCCGAGCACGTTGCCGAACCGGACACATGAGAAACTGGTGTTGTGGTGCGAATTTTCCTTGGCGCGTTGCTGCACCAAAATCTCAGCCACCCGCTTCGTCGCTCCCATCACGCTGGATGGGCGAACGGCCTTGTCCGTAGAGATCATGACGAAGCGCTCGCAACCAAACTCGATCGCAGCATCTACCAACAGACGTGTACCAAGAACGTTGTTCAATACCGCTTCGCAGCAGTTGCTTTCCATGACCGGCACATGCTTGTATGCCGCGGCATGCAGGACAACATCGGGGCGGTGTTCCGAAAATGCCAGCCGCAATGCGGCCTGGTCCCGTATATCGGCTACAATCGGCACGAATTCTTTTCCTATGCCCCGAAGTTGCCCCGTCAATTCAAAGATGGAGTTCTCATCCCGATCGATGGCAATGAGCTTTGCAACCGGCAGTCTTGCCACTTGGCGGGCGAGTTCAGAACCAACGGAACCACCTGCACCGGTAATTAATACCGCGCGCTGTCGCAGGCAATTGACCACCGATGAATGCGCTGCTGCGTCGTTGACAAATCGACTCTGTCCAATTTGATCGAGCGCAACCCTCCGGCTCACGCAAACACTGCCGGCGACCAGATCACGTGCCGTTGGCAGAATGCGAACCTGTACCCCGAACTCTGTTGCTTTCGCTATAATCTCCCCAAAGCCGGGGGTATTAGCACCTGAAACAATAACCAGTTCGACCCCGAGACTTGCCAGCAAGCGCGGCAGAGACTGCGCAGAACCCAGCACAGGAACCCCGCCTATGCGCAGCCCCATGAGTGATTCTTCTTCGGTTACGAGCCCCACAAGCTTCACATCGCCAAAACGCTCGACATGCCCTATGGCGCTTGCCAGAGAGGAGTCGTTTCCGACTATCAGAGTGTTCACCGTTCGCTTGACTGGACGGCTTGCTTGATAGGTAAACCGCCTCGTTAGGCGCAGGCCCGAGGCAAAGATAAAAAAGGTGCCAAATTCCAGAGTGACAATGCTGTACGGCATCCCGAGCGATCGAGGTGCCAGGCATCTTGCCGCAGTGACGAGAAGACTAATGGGCAATGCCAGTAGCGCCAGCTGCATTGCATCGCGCGGATGAAAAAATCGCCATGTTGAGTCGTATCCCTTGCCCATGAGCAATGCCATCGGCCGAAGCATTGCCAGCACTGGAACCCAGATCAGCATGTGGAATTGGACGGCGTGTTGAAAATCGAAATCAAACCTGAGCATGTACGCCGAAAACACCGCCAGCACCGTGACGAATCCATCGAGCAGAACCTGGGTGGTCCGACTGAAGAACCACTTTGGGATCTGGCCAACCAAATATCCCAGCTTGCGTGGCACAGCGAACATCGTGGCTTCGGCTTCAGCCATTTTGGCAACCTTTTGAGCTCAGAGATCGTTCTGCGGATGCTCTTTGATCCGGCATTGAAACTATGTTCACGAAATTGATCGTAACCCTAACCAGCATAGAGATAAGCAAAATTTGTTGCATTTGTAAGCTTAGTTTCTCATAACGGGATTCCGTTCGATTAGGGAGAATCCCTTATGTTAAATTACGCATTAGCCCTAGAGGGCAATCGCTTCCGAAGCTCTCGCAGGGTCCACCCCGGCGCAGTATATTAAGCCAGAGTTAAAGCGGTCAAATTACTTTCGTTTCGGAGCCAGTTTATTTAGCCTAAGAGCAATGCTTTCGATAGACTCTGAACAAGCTCCTCTCATTTCACCGGTTGGCCCGCATTTGCGAGACCGGGATAAGCAGGATGAAGAACATGAGACTCAGAACAAGCCGCCCTAAAGGGCAGATGTCTATTCAATGGCTCATTCTCTTGTTCGCGGTTCTTGCGACCGCGGAAGTACCGGCGGCGACGAACAAGGCCTCGATCGAAGTCAACAGAGCCGTTCAGGCCACGTTGTTTTCGAATGCGGGACCAACATCGCGGGGAATCTCTCACAAAGTTGTGGCAGACCTGAACGACGGTAAAATAATGGCTGCTCTCGCGGCCGGCCCGACGACACTCAATCAAAACGGAAGCGATGACACCGTGGATGTGCTCGCCGATTGCGGTGCCCGAGGTGCAGGATCAAGTTGCAAAAACAGCAGCACCACTCCGTACGTAGTGAACTCCGCCAATTGTCACGACGACTATGCCGCGATCACGGCCTGCATCGCCAATCATCCGGGCCGAACGATTCTGTTTCCCCACACCTGCTCCACTCAAAACTGTATCGACTATTACAGCAGCCGGCAGATTGTTGTGCCGCATCTGTCAAGCTCTGTCCTGGGTACTTACCTGGTAGGGGCAAGCAGGGCTTCGGGGCCGAACGCCCAACTTGTTCGCATCAAATTCCCGAGTGGTGTTGGCGGTGTCTTCCTGTACTCCTACCATGGCATCGAGAATCTGTGGCTGGAAGGTTCGGACACCTTCGACCGCGCGAACCTCAGCACCTTCATTCTGCCGATGGGATTTGGCGGGACCGGGCCTGCCGTTGACGGTCTCGTGATCGGCGGACGGGCGCAAGTGCGAAATATGGTGGTTTCGGGCTTCGCCCGGCATTGCATCACGGCTGACTCGGGCCAAACCGGAGGATCGGACAAAGTGCGCATTGATCACATAATGGTGCACAACTGTCGCGGCGACGGCTTGAACATGAACGGCACCGACTCCCAGGTTGGAACGATCACCAACATCAGTGCAGACGGGAATCAGCTTTACGGAGTGCGCGCCAACAGCGCGTATGGAAACACCTGGATCGAGGTTGACACGCAACGGAATCACTCGCCATATCGCGTAGCCAGCACGCGCCTGGCCGGTACGATCAGCCGGATCGTCTGTAACGGCAGCACTTGCGTGGTGACCATGACCTCGAGCAACACGATGTACGTTGATGATTACGTGACCCTTGCGGGAACTTCCGATGCGAAGCTCAACACGAGCTTTTACGTCACGGCGGTCGGTGCCAATACCTTTACCTTCGCGGCCACCCAAAACGAGACGCTCGGTGCGGGCGGAACAGCCACCTACAACAATGGCCTTCGCGTATGGTCGTCAGCCGGCAGCGTCGCGCGGGGCGGCGGCTACAACGTTCCATATGGCGTGCTCATAGATCCGTACTCCGAAGGCAACGAGCCTAAACAATGGGACACCTTTACCAATGGTTCGAGCGCGGCGATTGTCATCCGGCCACAAGGGAATCTGACGGTGATACCTGCAAAGAATTGGGGGCCGACGCTTGGCGCGTTCTACGTAGCTCCGACCCTCAACGGCCTGATCGATTCGCCTAGCGGCTCTCGCACAACCGTGCGGCTCAACAACAACACGGTCGGACAAGGCACCGGCTATGACTACAACGGCCCGGCGCCCATCGTCGTAACGAACAGCAACCCGACCGCAACCGGTACGCAAAATGGGCCGATCCAAAACGTCTATTCCTCGTTGCTCCTGCGCCGCACCTTCTACGGCAGCGGGAACAACGCCGGCGGAAACGCGAGCAACTGGTGGTGCTGGATGCTCCCCGGCTCCTATAACGCATCTCTATCGACCAGCGACCATTGCATGGCGGATCAGCTTACCGATCCGCTGCGGTCTGCGATCAAGGGCCATGGCCTCTCATGGTTCCCCGGCGGCATGCTGTTAGGTACGAGTGGCAACTACACGCCCTCAATGTTCATTGGCGCCGGCACTGCCCCACCGATAACAGGAACTTGGCGGAAGGGCGATACGTACATCAACGTTAATCCATCGGTCGGTGGTGTGTGGGCGTGGCAATGCACGACTGCGGGCACGCCCGGAACGTGGACCCCTCTCCGGTTCGGAGGCCCCACGCCTTCCGCGGCTCAGGGGAACGCGCGCATCACCGGCGATCCGCAAGACACTCCGCCGGGCGCAGCCAATATATCCGGGCCAAGCAGCTCAACGAACAACGATATTGCCTGCTTTAATGGAGCGACTGGCACGGCCCTGCGCGAGTGCATAACCCCCATCAGCGGTGCTGCTGTAGCCACAGCAATAGGAAATGTGGGGTTCGTAACACGGCTTGCGTCGAGCGTCGTCAACAGCCCCCTTGCAAATACTGATTATTATTTTAGCGGATCGGTTCCCGGTCAGGGATCGAATACTGCCGGTACTGCCGATAGGCTTGCAGCAGTGCAAATCCCGCGAAACTGTACTGCGACCAAAATCGTGTACTACGTCGCAGTCACAGGAACACTGGATACGGCCGCGAACCCGGTCACATTCCACCTTACAACTGGAGGCTCGGGGGGTAGCGTGGGGAGTGATTATAGCGATAGCAGGGCAACCGCGACACTCAATACTTATGCCTCGTCCGTGGCCTCCAGCGCAATGAGCGATGCCCTGACGGCCGGGACAAATCTCCTGGTTCACTTCAGGACGCCGGCGGGCTGGACCACGCAACCAACCAACATCTACCTCGGGGCTGATCTTTACTGTCGATAGTTATGCCTGGGGAGCGATCATATTGCAGAGATCCGCCTGTGCCTGAAGGGTAGCAGTGACGCTGGGCGAACCGTCCGTGAAGATCGGATACAAAAAATAGGAATTCAGCACGATCGCGACCAAGGTAAGAACCACCATCTTTGCCTGCGAGCACTGCATCTGGCCGTTGTCGATCCATGGTTGCAAATAACCAGCAACCACTTCGATCAGCTCCCCGAAGTTCTTACGCAGGAGCGGCTCGAAGTCCTTCCCCAATTCCAGCGAGCTGAATTGGATGAGGCGCAAAAGGTCCCGGTGTTCCTCTAGTGTGACTCTGACCAGTTCAAACGTATTCGCCAAAGCAGCATGGACATCGGGTGCGCCAGCCACTTCCAAAAGCAAATCACCCCGCAGTCGAAGTTTTTGCAGTTCCGTCTCCAATACCGCGAGATACAGACCGCGCTTGGACGAATAATGACGGAAGAGTGTGGCTTCATTGATGTTGGCCGCTCTCGCGATGCCGCGGGTGCTGGCGCCATTGTATCCGCCACGAGAGAATAGATCGGCTGCGGCCTCAATAATCCGCCGCCGCGTTTCGGCAACGCCCGTTTGTCGATCAGACATATGAATTCCAGAAGATGGGATGGGCTCAGCTAAGGTACGCGGAAATCGTTGGCCGGAGAATCTCGAGGTCGGCAACATCGACCTCTTTTCATGATCAGCTCTAGCGTGAGCACGTTTCACGTGCTGTTCTTGTGATGAAAAACAATTCTTTGCATGCCCGCCAGAGAACCGCTCCGGATCCTAGCTCTCTCACCCATCGCGAGAAATGGGTGCGGGATGGCATTGTGCAGATTCAGGCCCTTTCGCAAGGTTTCGATTTCAATGCTGGGAAGCGCCGTGGCTCCTTTGCTGGTACCAACGATCGACCGGATGCCTGGCGCACTGAGGACTTTGACTCGTTCCTCCCTCGTCATTTGCACGAAAAGGTAGCTGGGGAATAAAGGACATTCGCGGGCCACGACTCCGCCGCTTTTCCATCGACTTACCGAGCTATACACCGGCAGGAAGTATTCTATTTTCCGAATCTTGAAGTGTTCCGAGACCTGCTTTTCATGGACGGCTTCGTATACAGCGCATACCAATTGCGGCCTAGTTCTCGTCGCCAAGTCGGCTCCTGCGCAAGGCTTCCGTTCATCAATAAAATAGACAAAGCTTCGCTATTCCTCGCTCTAAGCAAGTTTCCCACAGTCTCGCAAAACGATTCCAGCCAGCACTTACACCCGCACCTGGGCCGAACCTCTGCCCCCTTTGCAGAGCCTTCCCCTCTCCTGCGAGAAGTTTCATGCAAGTGCTTACTGCTTCCAGCTTACATCTTAGGACTCCAGTGTTGCTCCAGTCAAGACTAAAAGGGCACTTAGTTCCAGCTTGGTAATCACCTAAGTGCCCTAAGTGGCTGAGTGGTTGACTAAGCTGACTTAGGGCGAAAACATCAATCATTTGGCAGAAATTCGCGAGGCTTACCCGGTTGGAATGCCGCCTCTGGCAAGATGAAATAGAATGCAACCGTCCGCACCAGCGGCAGACCGGACTCCAGTGCGTTTTCGAGCAAGTGATCAATAGCTTCGTCGTGGCGGCACCGGCCGAATTCAGCCCCGTCCATCCCAGTAACGCCAACAGGCAGCCAAACACAAAACCAGCTATGTCTGGGAATGACTTCGAGCGAATTTGCCCTGGCGAGCTCGAGGATTCGCAGGATCGCCAAGGCATTCAATCGGCGCGAACAGCATGATTTGAGGCGCTCGCTGCAATCGCGAGGCCCCGGCGTGGCCCGCGCAAATGAGTTTTCCGTTCCCCCGCCAACATTTCACGCCGATAACGGACCTTCTTAATCTTTAGATAGTGTCAATCTCTGCGGTATATCATCACCGGGGAAAGACATGCCCATTTTGGATCAAACGACAATCACAGTCACAGGAGAAACCATGAAGTACACCGGCGTCAATGTTTTGAGCTTTTCGTGGCAGACTTCTCCGCCTGGTGCACCGAGGGCAGAACGTTCGCGAGTACACGTTCGATTCGGTCGATCGACTCGCGGACAGCACCGGTGGCGGTATCGTCGGTACAGCAGACCGCGATTGCCTGCAGCGAGTTACGGATGTGATGGTTGATGAGAGCAATCGCTTCGAGTCGGCGAATCTCCTTGAGCCGATCATCCCTCGCTGTTGTCTTCATATATTGAACAAGCGCCATTGCCATGACGGCGGCCAGGGCCGATCCGACCACGCGTAGCCCGTCTTCGTGCAGAAATCGATCATAAATAATCCACTGAATAGCCAGCGCAAAACCGAACACTACAACTCCGGTTGCTGCCGTCGTGAGAAAGATCTCGAGTTTCGAGGGAATGCGCAGCTTTGGTAGCGTAAGGAAAGCCGGATCTTTTAGCGGGTCAAAATCTTGCAAAGTCGAACGTAAATGAAGGTCGGCAGCCACACGACACCTGTATCGAGTATAATCTCGGCGCCTGGTTGAAGTACAGTCGCGACACGCGACTTCCGCGAGTGCTGCCCGCTTCCTGCTCTAGAAAGCCGGCCGAGGGAAGAAAAGAGGTTTGACATCCAACCGCATTGACCGTATATTCTGCCGCAGCACACTGCTTTGTTCATCAATTGAATTGTGCGGCACGCGCGTCGCCGGACTGCCCGGGTGGCGCTCCGAGCGTGATCTCACATTTGCGCCGAGCGGCTGGTTTCAGGCGCAGCTTGGTATGGAAGCGACGGCACGACTGAAAGGCTGAAGCGGTTGGCGATACCGAGGCCGAGGTGATCCGATGAGGGCCGCACGCAGCGGAGGGTGTAGCCAAATCTAAAAGCGGATTGATCTGGAGCATAAACGGTGACAGATAAAGAACCACAGAATCTCTCAACTGCGGGCGATTTCTACAAGCGCGATTGCAACTGCGCCGAGGCCATACTGCACGCGTTCCGCAACCAATTTCCCTTTGCCCTTAGTGACGAGGTCATGCGGATCGCAACCTGCTTCGGCGGTGGCGGGGTTGGAAAATCGGGTTTTTGCGGTGCCTTCTCGGGATCGATTATGGTGCTCAGCCTGCTGGCCGGACGGAGTGGCCCGGAAAGCAGCCGCGAACCGGCGTACACCTATGCACGCGAGTTCGGCGAGCGCTTTGTCGCCCGCTTCGGCGACAACTCCTGCAAGGCCCTGCAAATTTACGAATACCACTCGCCGGAACAAAAGAGCAACTGCGGGAGGATCATCATCGCCGCCGGCGACCTGTTGGCCGAGTTCTTGGCGGAGAAAAATCTCTTGCCGGCCAATCCCCAGACGAAAAAGTAATTTCCGTTTTGCCGTTGAGTGACGCTCGTTTCTGGCGGCTCATCGAGTGTCTGCAGGCCGAGAACCTACCGCCTTCCGGTATTGTCGCGACAAGGTCGATAACACCATCAGGTATGGTCCAGATACATTGAATCGAGTAAGGGGACAATCGATATATGGCAGGAACTGAACAATCCAATGCGGCAGTACCCCTGGCGACTGGGGGAAAGCGCGCATCCTACAAACTGGCCTACCTTGTGGTGGGGTTGTTGATTCTAGTGGGATCCACTTTCCTCCCTCCGTCCGCGGGAATGAAGCCTGAGGCAATGAGGGCCATGGCGGTAATGGTGACTACCGTCCTATGGTGGATAACGGAAACTTTACCCATTCCCATCACTGCGCTTATGGTTCCCGTAATGGTGCACGCCCTGCGGATTATACCTTTGGGCGAGGCGCTCAGGGAGTCGTTTGGCAATCCTCTAATACCTTTTATGGTTGGCGTGCTGGGGCTCGCGGTGGCTCTATCTGCCTCCGGATTAGGCAAGCGGATTAGCTACTATATGCTGGCTGTTATCGGCACCAACACAGCTATGGTGGTGGGTGGTTATCTCTGGATATCCTTTGTCATTTCCATGTTCATCGACGATATAGCCGTGGTAGCGATGATGCTACCCTTGGTGCTTGGACTTCTCAAAACCGTGGACGCTAAGCCTGGGAGCAGCAACTTCGGACGAGCGTTGATGATGGCTATTATATTTGGCGCCGTTCTCGGCGGAATATGCACTCCTGCCGGGGTCAGTTCCAACGTCATTACCTTGGCCTTCCTGAACAGAAATGCCAACATGCACGTGAGCTTCCTCTACTGGACGGTAATAGCCACTCCTATTTGTATGGTCATCACCGCTATTACCTGGTGGCTGATCCTGCGGATATTTCCGCCGGAGATCAAGCACCTTCCTTACGGCCGTGACGTGCTGCAACGCGAATCAAAAGCGCTGGGACGATGGACGGTAAAAGAAAGAACCACTACCGTCGTCTTTTTGGCCGCTATCATTTTGTGGCTGACCAGCGACCTGACAAAGCTTCCTATCGCGTTTATTTCGCTCTTGATCCTGGGCGGTATTACTCTTCCTCGAGTCGGCGTGTTCGATAATTGGCGCGACCTTAACAGGGGTCTTGAGTGGGGAGGAGTAATGCTGGTGGTAGGTGGCTTCATCGTGGGAACCGCTGCCTCCAAGAGTGGTCTAGCCTCCTGGGCGGTACTGCGAGTGCTGCATCCCATGGCCTTGCTTCCGGGGTTTCTCCAACCTTTGGCAGTGACCCTGCTGATAGCCGTGGATTCATTGGGTTTTTCCAGCTTCGGAACCACGGCTTCCGTCAACGTTCCATTCATTATTGCTTACGCACAGCAACATGGGTTACCAGTGCTAGGATTGGCGATGACAGCGGGGTTCGCCTCGTCGATTCACTTTATCCTAGTAACCCAGACGCCCAGCCTGGTGCTGCCGTTTGCGTATGGTTATTTTAGCTTCAAGGATCTGGTAAAGATTGGGATTCTGGTCACCTTGGTTGCCGCCGTAGTCATAGATATCGGGATGGTCTTAGCTGGCACTCCAAGTGTCGTTCGCTTGTCGATCAGGTAGGCGGCGGGCTTTGCGCAGGGTTTCTATACGGCTGTCAGGCTTGGCGATGGTTTGACCTTGGGCTCACAGAATCGGCTGAACGATGTCTCCGATTCCACGAGCCCAAGTCAAGTAGTTGAGCCGGGTCTACTGTGCGGAATGATGGGCGCTACCGCCGCCCATCATTCTCGGGCCATGCATCGGGCCCATGCGCTGCTCTTGCAGTTTTTTCCATTGGTCAACCGTGAGCACCCGCCGGATCGCCAGCAGCATTCGCGCATTCGACTTCTCCAGATTTGCGCGCGCCTGAGCTACCTGGTCGATCTGTGCGGTTACTTTTGCTTCGTCCGGGTGCTCGGCGTCCACCAGCGGTTGCAAAGTAACCTCCTGCTTTTCGAGCGCGGCACGAAGATCGATCAACTGCAGGCGATGATCCTGAAAAATTTTCTCGATCTGCTGTACTTGCGAATCACTCAGGCCAAGTTCCTTGACCAGTTCGGAATTCTTCCACCACTTGCCACCCATTCCCATTCCAGGCCCGCCATGACCCATATCCATGCCCATGCCCATACTGTGCCCCATTCCCGGGCCACCGCCCTCCATCGGGCAGGGCGTTCCCGTCTGCGAGCCGCGACCCATCCCTGCGCCAGGGCCGCCTTGCGCGACCGCGACACAGGCTAAGGTCAACATGACTAACACCACCTGTACGACCTGTTTCTTCATTGCCATTGCTCCCTTTCTGTTATTGACTAAAGCTTTTTTTGGTATCGGACGAAAGCGCTGAATTACGCGCGTCGTCTATCAGTACGGCGGGCGCCAGCGCCGCCGGATAGTTGCGATCGATATCGCTCTGCACCTGCTGCAAAAGAACGTCGTCGGTCGCATCATTGCTCGCCCGCTGCAGAGGTTGAGGTGCCTGCCTCAGCAGAAACGCCGCCGAGACCACCAGAACCATAACGGCCGTCGCAACCCATCGAAGGTGGAATGCGGAGTGACGGCGCGTCATGCGCTGTTTGATCGCGAATCGTTGCCTGCCCCAAAAGATGTCGTCGCGCTCCGCGGCGTCCTGGGCCAACTCCCTGAAGCCTGAGATCGCAGTGCGGACACTTTCCACTTCGGCGCGGCACGCGTCGCACGTCTCGACGTGCCCTGCGATTTCTCCTTTGTCGCTACCGAGCAAAAACTCTCCGAATTGTTGTTCGTTCAAATGAGCGTTCATCGCTTCCGCTCCTGGAGGTGTCCTCTGATCGCATTGACGGCGCGAAACAGGTGCGCTTTTACGGTTCCGGGCCGCAGAGACGTGGCCTGTGCAATCTCTTCAATTGTCATCTCTTCCAAAAACCGAAGGGTAAAGATAGTGCGCTGTTGGTTCGGCAGATGGTCAATCGCGACCGACACGTGGGCAAGCCGCTCGCGCGCCAACAAAGATCGTTCCGGCGAGGCTTGCGGATCGACCGCTTCAAACACTTCCTGCGAGCCTGCGGACTCGCTGAAAAGTTTGCGCCAGAACTGCCAGCGCCGGCTTTTTGCATGATCTTTGGCGAGATTAACGGCGATGCGGACCAGCCAGGTTCGCACGCTGCATTCGCCGCGGAACCGGTTTCGATTCTCGTAGGCCTTCAGGAAGCATTCCTGCGTAAGACTGTCGGCCGCATCGGGGTCGCGGAGTATCGTCAACAAAACACGGTAGATCCGCCGCTGTTCGGCCCGCACAAGGGCATCGAACTCGCCAAGGTCCGCAACTGCGCAGCCGGTTGCCTCTTGCGGATTCGCCAGTGCCGTTGTCGTACTCTGCTCCATGCCTCACCTTATACAGACGATTTTTCGTCCCAGAGGTTTACCTCCGTCGTCTATTTTATTGTGATCGCGAGAGCCAGGTTTTTGCCGCCGGATTAGCCTGTCGCATATCGGTTGAGCGCAGATCGTCTTAACCGTAAAACAAATGCGGAAAACACTTGCAATCCGCACGCCATCCCCCAATGATCTATCTATGTTGCCGAAAGCATGCTAGATGTATATTACATCTACTGATGGGATGGGCATTTCAGATTACTGAGGAGGCCGGATTGTCCCTGGTTGAACGTCCTTAGTGGAACGACGGGCCTCCGGAAAATTAATTCCATGAAAGTTACAATCATTGTGGACAATGCCGTGCCGTTTGGGACGAGGCAGGCCCTGAGGGCGGAGCACGGCCTTTCGCTTTTGATCGAGCACGCCGGGAAGAAGATTCTTTATGATACCGGCCAATCGTCTGCTGCGGTTTCCAATTTGAGCCTGCTTAACTTCCGGCCTTCAGAACTTGACATGCTGGTATTGAGCCACGGCCATTACGATCACACCGGCGGCATCTACCACGTGTTGCAGCATACGCGGAAGAAGATACCGGTCTATGCTCATAAGAAAATATTTCAGGAGCGATACTCCGTCGCCGGGAGTGCGCGTCGGTTCATCGGGGTTCCGCATAGGAAAGAGGTACTGACGGCGCTCGGAGCTGAGTGGTGCCTGATTGATAAGCCAACGGAAATTCTTCCTGGGCTTTGGCTGAGCGGACCGATTCCCCGGAACACCGACTTTGAAGTAGGGGATCCCAAGCTCGTGATCTGCGCGCCGGACGGTTGCGACTGCCAGGATACGATCGAGGACGACACCTCATTGTTCTATGCCGGCCCTCGGGGGCTTGTAGTGATCGGCGGGTGTACGCATGCCGGACTGGTCAACACTGTGCGGAGGGGGTTTGAGGTCACGGGCACGTCGCGACTAGCGGGTTGGATTGGGGGCACCCACTTGGGACCTTTGTCGAAAGAGCAGCAGGAAAAAACTCTCGCCGAGCTTGCAGCCTTTGGCCCGGAGTTTATCGCGGCCAATCACTGCACGGGCTTCGCAATGATGGCAAGACTTTACCAGCGCTTTGGGAATCGATTCATTCCTGCTTTCGTAAGCACTGTGATTGACGCTTAGCAAGTTCCGCGGGAAAGGCGGAAGCGGTAAGCGAGGAGAAGCCGGCGACTCGTCGTAACAGCGCTGAGCTGTGAGGCAAAAATCATGCCGATTACGTTCACCATGCGGCCAATCGGTTTTGTGAAAAGTCCCTACACGAAGACTGAGGACATTCCGAAGGGGCTCGGCACGAAACCTGTGGCAGAGGGAGTGCTCGATATCCTTCCGGAATACGGCCTCGGACTTACTGATATCGAGGGGTTCTCTCACCTTTTTGTTTTTTGGGCATTCGATCGCTCTCAAGGGTTCGAATTGCTCGGCACCCCACCTAGCGATGAAAGGCCGCACGGCGTCTTCGCGACCCGATCTCCGCGGCGTCCTAACCCCATTGGCCTGACGGTCGTGGAACTCCTTTCCCGCGATTCCTTGGAGTTGCGTGTCCGAGGTGTCAACATGCTCGATGGAACGCCTATTCTCGATATCAAACCCTACCTATCGGGCGTTCCGGAAGAGACTTTGCGGCGTGGGTGGCTAGCGGAAGCGGAAGCGCGCAAACGGAAGTGACCCCGGGCCCAGGGATTGCCGGTTCCGCCGCTTCTTCCGCGACGGCTAGAAGGCTGTCGGTGCTTTGCTCCACTCTTCGATGCGGCTCTAAAATGAACGGCTCATTTTGCAAAACGGTCGGCATTGGTGCGAGGCGAAGCTCATCCCAGGTTAGCTTCGCCCGCGGTTCAGCGATGTACGTACACATCCGGGATTGAGTCGTCTCATGATCTCTTTCGGAGACGTTTTTCAAACCAGTGATGCGCGTATGGCTCATCGTTGAAGGCATCCACTTCCACGTAGCCTGACTGCCGGTACAGTGCGATTGCTTCGCTTAGCGCGCGATTGGTTTCGAGTCGAATGACGGCCGTTCCTTGTGCCCGGGCGTACTGCTCCAACTCCATAAGAAGACGGCGTCCCAGGCCAAGCCCGCGCACAGATGGGGCGATCCACATCCGTTTCAGTTCCGTCACCTTGGAACGATGAATCTTCAACGCGCCGCAACCGACGGGCCGCTCGCGCAATCGGGCAATGAGCAATGCGCCTGTCGGGGGCGTGAGTTCGCCGGCATCGGCGGAGATGCTGAGTTCAGGCTTAAAGCCCTTTTCAAAGCGCGCATCGAGTTCCGCAAAGTACTGGCCGATACACCACCTGGCATCGGCCGTGGTCGGGTCCTCGATCGAAATGCGAACCATGGACGCCTCCAGCAGACGCTCGACTTGCGCCATCGCCGTGGTAAGCGCGGTACGTTGTTTTTCGCTGAGCGGCTCCAGGATCCTCCGGGACAAGACATTGGATCGCTGATCGAGTTCGGCGTGTTCCGCGCGCCCGCGCTTGGTCAAACGAACTCGCCGGACCCTGTGGTCCCCGGCTTCCGGGCGAACGGAGACGAGGCCCTGCTTTTCCAGCGACCGCAGAACACGACTCACGTAGCCGGAATCAAGGCTCAAGCGTCTTCGAATCTCCCGAATCTCCGCCCCTGCCGGCCCGATCTCCCACAGCAGGCGGGCTTCGCCCATGGGACGCGCCCGGCCGAGGAAGCGGTCGTGAAAGGCGCCAATCCGTTCAGCCACGATTCGATTGAAGCTGCGAACTTGTTGAATGGCTGTGTTCATAATCTCTGATTTTAGTCAGAGGTTAGTGCGATCGGCAACCGCGCCGAATCAATTTAACCGGGAGTTCTCAGCGGGAACCGCTCAACTCTCAGGTGCCGGTTAGGAACGCTCCTTGGGTGCGAGGTCGATGGCTTGCCGCAAAGCCTCCAACATGCTGCGCTCATCTGCCTTGCCGGTGCCGGCGATGTCGAAGGCTGTGCCGTGATCGACGGAGGTGCGCACGACGGGCAAGCCGACCGTGATGTTTACGCCGGCCTCGATGCCGAGCACCTTGATCGGTCCGTGGCCCTGGTCGTGGTACATGGCGACGACGCAATCGAAGTCACCCCGGGCAGCGCGGAAAAAGAGGGTATCAGCCGGCAAGGGGCCTTCCACTTGCCATCCGCGGCCGAGGCACTTGCGAATGGCTGGTTTAATTTTCTCCGCTTCTTCTCCGCGTCCAAAGAGGCCATGCTCGCCGGCGTGCGGATTAATGGCGCAGACGCCGATGCGCGGCTTCTCGATGCCGGCTTTCACCAGGGTGACTTGGGCGCGTTCGATGGTGCGCTCCACCAGACCGGGATTGATCTTGGCAATGGCGTCGATCAGGCCGATGTGCGTAGTCACGTGAATGACACGAAGATTGGGCGCGACCAGCAACATGGAGACCTCTCCGGTGCCGGTGAGATGCGCCAGCATTTCGGTGTGCCCGGGGAAAATGTGTCCTGCCATGTGCAGGGCTTCCTTGTTGAGCGGCGCGGTGCAGATGGCATCGGCCTCACCACTCATGGCCAGTTTGGCGGCGCATTCGATAAAACGGTAGGCGGCTTCTCCACCGGCCGCCGAGAGTTCCCCGAAGGCAAGATCGGGCGGCACCACGGCGATGTCGATCACGTCAACCGTGCCGGGTGCGTATTTGCCTTGGGCGGGCTCGGTCACGGCGTTGACGGCGAGGTCGACGCCGGCAATCTTGCCGGCTTGCCGGAGGCGTCCGGCGTCGCCGATGACCAGCGGTCGGCAGCGATCAAACAGGTCTGGATGAGCAAGGCTCTTCATAATGATTTCGGGTCCGACCCCAGCGGGGTCGCCCATGGTAATCGCGATAATTGGACGTAACATAGATTGATCCTAGAACAGAGTAGGATATTTCCGCAGCTTCGACGAATCGCGCCGTGCGATGGTCCCCGGAAGGCTTCGGGTCGCGGAAAAGCTGCGCGACCTGAGGATGACTCACCTTACCGGTCCGGGTGCTACCGGTGCAGCCGCTCCAGGCTGCGCCGCAAAGTCTGAGCAGTGCCGAAGGCCCCGGCCTTGGTAACGACCGGCAGCGATACGGCGCCGACGCTGATTCCCAAGGGCACGCCCGGCTCGACTTCATCGAGCAGCCGGATGCTGTGGACCCCCAATTTCGAGAGCAGCGCGTAGACGGTGTCGCCGCCGGTGGCGATGAGTCCGGCAAAGCTGCTGCCGGCGCCTTCAACGAATGCCGCCAGCCTTTCGGAGAGCACGGCGCCGCGCGATAGATCAGGGTTGGCTGTCTGCGCCAGTTCCAAAAGGACATCTTCGTGGGCGGCAAAATGGCGTGCAAGCTGCTGACAGCCCTGTTGCCATGCGGGTGAGGACGGTCCGGCAAAAAGCGCGTCGGGAGAAATTGTCAGATGACGCACGAGCCCGGCCTCAACGAGGGTCTTAGCCTGAAGGCGCGAGGCTTCAGCGAGCGTGCCTACAACTACCAGCACGTTCTTGCACCCGGAGAGGAGAGGCGGGATCTGTGGCGGCGGCGCATCGCCGGTCTCGACGACGGCCAAGGCGGCGGCCAATCCGGCCGAGCCAACCCAGATGACCACGTCTGCCAAAGGCAGCGAACCGGTAGCCACTGCCGCGAGGTCCGCTTCGGTTTTGGCATCGCAGACGACCGCCGCAAGGCCGCGCACGCGGGCGCTGACCAGGCGAGACAGAACTTTTTCGGGATCGGCGACGACGTCCAGCGGTAGAAACTCAGCGCTCAGACCGGTGCTGGCGAGCATCTCCACTAGATTGGCGCTGGCATAAGTATGCTCGCGCGCCCACAAAGGCGTCTGCTCCAGCGGAACTCCCTGCACCACGATGTTGCCGTTGACGGTGACGCGTCCGGCGCCGGGAAAAGCGGGCGCCAGGATGGCGAGCCGCGAACGGCCTTCGGATTGAGCGGGCGCATAGGCCAACAGCCCCGCCAATTCAGCCGCCGGCTGGCCGCGAACCGTCGAGTCAATCTTCTTATAGAGGCGCAACCCGGGGCGGTAATGGGCGGCCAATACCTCGACCTGTAGCTTGGCTGCCTGTGCAGGGGGCAGAGGACGCGTGCCCGCATCGACCGAGAGCACCTGCACGTCATGGGCATCGGTATGCTTTTCCCAGGCAACGACGGACTCAAGACCGCGCTTGGCGAAAGCGATGGCGCAATCGGCGGCGCCAGTCAAATCATCGGCAATGATGAGCCAGGGTGACGTCATCCGACCCTCCGTCACTTCTCAGCCTGTTGCGAGTATTGCTATGAGGATAGCAGCAACCACGAAAGCAGTCACAGAATTGTGATAGCTCTTGACTACGGACGCCAAAGCACGCATCATTCCAAATCATTCAGACCGGTTCGGCGGGTGTGGGCCGCCGAATCGTTCTTCGGTGGATATTGGCCATCCACGGGACATCTAAGCAGCTTCTTAAAGTCTTTGTGCCGGCACTCTGAAATTTGAGGTGAGCATGAGAACTCTGAGCTATGTGAGTGGAGCGAGCAGCCATCCGCTGATCGGCGAAACCATCGGCAACTGTTTTGAGAAGAGCGTGGAGAAGTGGAGCGAGCGCGAGGCTTTGGTCGTGCGCCAGCAGAATATTCGTTACACCTACGCCGAGTTGAGACAAAAAGTCGACGCTTTGGCCATGGGGCTGCTCAAGCTGGGACTTCAGCCGGGAGACCGCATAGGGATCTGGTCGCCGAATAACACGGAGTGGGTGCTGTTGCAGTTCGCCAGCGCCAAGATAGGACTTATCCTGGTGTGCATCAACCCCGCTTATCGTTCCTATGAACTCTCCTATGCGCTGAAGAAAGTGGAGTGCAAGGCGCTGGTCATGGCTCCCCGCTTCCGCGCCAACGATTACGTGAAGATGATGCACGAGCTGGCGCCGGAGATGGAACGGGACGAAATCGGCTCGCTGCGCTCGGTAGCTCTTCCGGACCTGCGCTATGTCATCCTGATCGGCGGCGAGTGCAGCAGGGGCATGATTCCTTTCGACGAAGTGTCTAACGCTCGGCGGAGCGGCGGAGAATATCCGCATGGAATCGCTGGCGCATTCGCTGCAGTTCGACGACCCTATCAATATCCAATTCACCAGCGGAACCACGGGCTCTCCCAAGGGTGCCACGCTCACCCATCACAACCTGCTCAACAACGGATTTTTCGTCGGCGAAGCGATGCGCATGACGGAGCAGGATCGGCTGTGCATTCCCGTGCCGCTCTACCACTGCTTCGGGCTGACGATGTCGAATCTGAATTGCATCATTCACGGCTCGACGATGGTCTTTCCCAGCGAATGGTTCGATCCGCTGGCGGTGCTGGAAACCGTGGAGGCGGAGCGTTGCACGGCGATTCAGGGAGTTCCGGCGATGTTCATCGCCGAGTTGGAGCATCCCGAGTTCAAGCGTTTCAACCTCAAGTCGCTGCGCACCGGAATCATGGCCGGCGCGCCCTGTCCGATCGAAGTGATGCGGCGCTGTATCGAACAGATGAACCTCGGCGAAATTACCATCGCCTATGGCATGACGGAGACCAGTCCGGTCAGCTTCCAGAGCGCGACCGACGATCCGGTCGAGCGCCGCGTCAGCACCGTGGGACGCATTCAACCGCACATTGAGGTAAAACTGATCGACTCCACCGGCAAGGTGGTGCCGCGCGGCGCGCCGGGCGAGATTCTGACGCGCGGCTACTGCGTCATGCTTGGTTATTGGGGTGACCCGCAGCTTACCTCCGAGGCGGTCGACGCGGCCGGCTGGATGCATACCGGCGACATGGGCGTCATCGATGAAGACGGCTTCTGCAACATCGTCGGGCGGATCAAGGACATGGTGATCCGGGGCGGGGAAAATATCTACCCGCGCGAGATCGAAGAATTCCTGTACTCGCATCCGGCGGTCGAGGCGGTGCAGGTCTTCGGCGTTCCCGACCCGAAATATGGCGAGGAACTCTGCGCCTGGATCAAAAAACGCGCCGGTTCAACCGCTGACGAAGAGAGCATACGCAGCTTCTGCCGGGAGAGAATCGCCCGCTACAAAGTTCCGCGCTATGTAATGTTCGTCGAAGATTTTCCCATGACCGTCACCGGCAAGGCGCAGAAATATCTAATGCGGAAGCAGGTCATGGAAAAGCTAGGACTGGCGGCTCAGCAAACCGCGTAGGGGCAGACGCGTAGCGAAACGGCGATAACCATTGCGAAATCGCCTTTGACTTCCGTCGGAATGATACTTGGAATTTAATCTGGTCGAGCGGCTGCGCCGACCGGGTCTGGCAATGCCCCCGCTGAGGCGGGCACCAGCGGTCGCCAAGGCTGGTTGCGATAGGCAAACCAGACGCGGCGTCCCGGATAGGCCCTTTGCAACTCCGCGTTCTTCACCGTACCCATATCGCGCGCCCAGATGATTTTGGCCGAGCGTGGATCGGGCTTATTGGCAATCCATTCCTCCCCCGGAATGTCCCTGGCGTCGTAGAAAACGATCACCAGGTGTTGGCCCTCGATCCTCAAAAGCTCACTTTCCAGCCGCTCGCGTTCGATGCGTGGAGGCAAGGGCACGGCCGTTTGGGCAGCGTTGAGCTCAAACGGGTCCATGATCTTCGCCCAGGTGGCGGCGAACAACGCGCCTGCCAGCAGGACGATCACCGCGAGTGAAAGTGCGGGACCGATGCTTGCGCCGCGCAGCTTCGCCGTCCTTAGCAACCGCAACCCAACCAGCCCAACCAGGATGAACGCGCCCGTGGCGGGTGCGGCGTAGTGCCCATGCGGAGGCCACAACCCAGCCAGTGATGGAGCGATCGCCGCGACCGCGGAAACAGCCACGACCGCGTACGCCGGACGCCGCAGCAAGCGCAGCCAGCCGGCCAACATCAGCAATCCAACCGGACAAAAAAAGAAAACGTAGACAATGGCTGCGTTCCGCTCCACGAGCTGGCGAATTCCCCAGGAGTTCTGCGAGTCCAGGTAGTCCGGCAGCTCGTGCATCAGGTAGAACCGCCGCATGCTGTCGTGCCGGTAAGCCGGGGTGGGGTTCCTCGCCTGCCCGAGAAACGGCCTGGAAATGTGGTACTCCGCGTGGTTCACCGTGTAGGGCATCGTCCACGCATCGCCCACCGTGCGGCTATTGTAGTAGAGCATCCAGGCCGCGCCCGCCAGCAGCAGTATCCCCGCCGGAAGAGCGATCCGCGAAAGCAGTTTGCCGCGCCGGCCGGCATCCGAGCGAATGATTCCCGCCGCCAGGTAAACCAGCACAGGCAGGCTGAAGAGCAAGCCCTCCAGCGGCCTGCTGTTGGCCAGCAGAATAAGCCCGAAGGCCAGCAGCACACCGTCTATCACCCGGGTCTTGCGGCTTTGCCGGCGCCAGCCAATAATGCGCGGAGCCGCCCCCAGCACCAGCGCGCCCGCCGTGGCGGCCATCGCTCCGCCCCAATAGGAATTCACCCAATAGGAAAAGATGCCGAAGCGCAGCGCCGCCCACAAGCCGCCGAGCAAAGCCCAGCGCGAGGGCAACCATCCTTGCAGCATCCAGGTGATCGCCGAGCACATGATGGCCGTCCCGAGCAGCACGCCGAACCATGCGCTGTTCGCCAGCACAATGCCGAGAGCGGGAAAAAGAAACTGCGCCGGCGGATACATCGAGTGATAGCTCGGCCGCAGGTTGATGTGAAAACTCTCGAAGTGCTGCCAGGAATCCGGCGTCGGATTGGTGAGCCTGCCGGCGGCGAAGGTCTCCGCCCCAAGCAAATAGCTGAACTCGTCGTGAATTTCCGGCGCGGGCACGGGGATCAACGGCAGCAGCGCCAAACGCAGCACAATAACCAGCAATCCCGGGGCAAGCATCGAAGCCACCCGGTGGCGGCTTGCCCGTTGCCATGCCGATTCCATGCGCCCCCAGCTTCGATGTCGTTGGCGCAGCAGGATTGCCAGCAGCAGAACGAGAATCCAGAACAACGCCTCCACCCACCAAACGTGAGTTTGCGGGTCCAGGTAGCGCCCGTCGAAGAGATGCAGAAAAGGAAATAGCTCGGTGTGCGGCATGAGACTTATTTCAGAATATCTCGCCGAATGCAAACAAACGCCAGAGAATTCGAATTTTCCTTGTTGGCGCCGGCTAGGGTGTGGTCCCGGAAATTTTTCGCATAACCGAAGCCTATCGTTTGTGTCTTTATCTTGAGCGTAGCGAACCTCACTTATGTAACCCCCGTCGGCTTGGATGGCGAGATAATCGCGATTCGCGGACGCCTTTCCGCCAGCGCTGTTCTATACTTACCTCATACCTGAATTGTTGCATTCATATCTGAAAATCGGGGTCCAATGCCGCCCGTAACCAGTTTTGCCTCGGAGTTAAAACAAGTTCTTGAAGGTGATGTCCGCTTTGATGCTCGCTCGCTCGCGGTATATTCCACCGACGCCTCCAACTATCGCCAGGTGCCCGTCGGAGTCGTTTGCCCGCGCCATGAGCAGGATGTAATCCGCACCCTGGCGCTGGCGCGCGAAAATGAAGTCCCTATCGTGCCCCGCGGCGGCGGCACCAGCCTCAGCGGAAACTCCTGCAACACCGCCCTGGTGCTGGATTTCTCCCGCTATATGTCGGAAATCAAGTCGATCGATCCCGAGCGGAGAACCGCTCTGGTGCAGCCCGGAGTGGTGCAGAGCGCGCTCAACGCCGAAGCCGGAAAATTCGGCTTGTTTTTCCCCCCCGACCCCGCCACCAAGGATCGCTGCACCCTCGGCGGAATGATCGGCAACAACTCCTGCGGAGCGCATTCCGCCGCCTATGGCAAGACCTCCGACAATCTGGCCTCGCTCGACGTCGTGCTCTACGATGGCACGCGGCTGACATTGGGCCCGAACACTCCCGAGAGCATTCAGTCAGCCCTTGCCTCCGGCGGACGCACTGCGGAGATTTACCGCCGCGCACAAGCCATCGCGGAGCAGCATGCCGGCCTCATCGGTACCCGCTTCCCGAGAATTCCGCGGCGCGTCTCCGGCTACAACCTCGACGAGCTGCTGCCGGAAAACCGCTTCAATCTGGCGCGCGCCGTCACCGGTTCGGAGGGCACGCTCGTGCTCGTGCTCAACGCCACCGTGCAGCTTGTTCCCAAACCCAAAGAAGTTGTGCTCGTGGTGCTCGGCTTCGATGACATCTTCCTCGCAGGGGACCACGTCCCGATGGTGCTTGAACACAAGCCCGAAGCGGTCGAAGCCTTCGATCACTACTTGGTTGAGTTCTGGCAAGAAAAGGGGTGGGCTTCGGTCAAGCTGCTGCCTCCAGGCAGAAGCTACTTGATCGTCGAGTTGGGAGGGGCAACCGTTAACCAAGCGCGGGGGCGCGGCGAGGAGCTTGTTTCCCGTGCTAAACAAGCCAAGGGCGTTGCCGGCGTGGCGCTGTTCTCCGACCCGCGGGAGCGCAGTGAAGTTTGGGGACTGCGCGAATCCGGCCTGGGCTCTGGTGCGCCTCGCGAAGGCGTGCCGCGCGGCTGGCCCGGAGCCGAGGACTTCGCCGTCCATCCCAACCGGCTGGGCGAGTATCTGCGCTGCTTCGATCAGCTTCTCAAGCGGCACAAGCTGACGGTCAACATGCACCAGGGACACTTCGGCGAAGGCTGCGTGCACGGCCGCGTGGCCTTCGACTTCAGCACCCCGGAAGGCATCGGAACTTTTCGCCGCTTCATGATTGAAACCAGCGAGCTGGTCGCCGAGCTTGGCGGCTCCAACTCCGGCGAACATGGCGACGGCATCGCCCGCTCCGAGCTGCTGCCCAAAATGTTCGGCCCCGAAATGATGGAGGTCTTCCGCGAATTCAAAGAGATATTCGATCCTGAGCACCGCATGAACCCCGGCCTCATCGTCGATGCCTTTCCGCTCGACGCTTTCCTGCGCATGGCGAGCTACCGTCCGCGGCAAATTGCAACCATGTTTGATTTCAGCTCCGATCACGGCATCGGCGGCGCCTTCTCGCGCTGCGTCGGCATTGGCAAGTGCCGCCGTCTGGACGCCGGCGCCATGTGCCCATCGTTTAAGATCACGCGCGACGAGGCTTTTTCCACGCGCGGGCGCGTGCACATGCTCTTCGAGGCCATCAACGGAGAGATATTCCCCGGCGGCTTCTCCGACGAGGCCATCCGCGAAAGCATGGACATGTGCCTCTCCTGCAAGAGCTGCAAGTCGGAGTGTTCGGCGACGGTGGACATGGCCATCTACAAAGCGGAGTTTCTCTACCATTACTATCAGCAGCACCGGCGACCGTTGCGCGCCAAGCTCTTCGGCAAGATTTATGAATGGGCGCCGTTGGCCGCCAAGGTTCCCGCGCTCGCCAATGCCGTTTCCGCTTCGCCACTGGGAAGCTTGGCGAAAAGCGCCCTCGGATTGCATCAGGATCGCCCGCTGCCGCGCTTTGCTGCGCGCAGTTTCCGCCAGTGGTTCGCCGCCCACAAGCCGCGCGAGGGCCGCGAGGTAGTGCTCTTCACGGATACGTTCAACAACTTTTTCGACCCCGAGGTCGCCATCGCCGCCGTCGAGGTGCTCGAACGCGCCGGATGCAAAATGACGGTACCCTCGCGCTACGTCTGCTGCGGACGTCCGCTCTATGATCAGGGCATGCTCGAAGAGGCCCGGCAACAGCTTGCTGAGGTGATGAGCGTACTTGCTCCGCACATCGAACGCGGAACGCCGATCGTCGGACTGGAGCCCGGCTGCATTCTCACCTTCCGCGACGAGTTGCTGCGGCTGTACCCGGACGATCCGCGCGCGTTGGCCCTGTCGCGCCAGTCGTTCATGTTTGAGGAGTTCATAACCCGCGAGCTTCCGGCCTTTACCCCGCCGCCGAGCAGCGCCACGGCGCTCCTCCAGGGACACTGCCACCACCGCGCCATTGTAGGCATGGAAACAGAGATCAATTTGCTGCGCCGCATGGAGGGACTGAAACTCGACGTGCTGGAAGCAAGTTGCTGCGGACTCGCCGGCGCCTTCGGTTATGACAAGCAGCGCTACGACATGTCGCATGCGCTGGCCGAACGGGTGCTGCTGCCGGCGATCCGGAACGGCGGGCCGGATGCGGTCGTCATCGCCGATGGCTATTCATGCCGTTCGCAAATTCGCCACTTTTGCCCCGGAACCCGTGTCCGCCACTTGGCGCAGATGCTCAACGACTAGAGCGATTCCCTAGTTGATGTATCCCGAAATTCCATAAAATCCGCTCGCTCGAAGCCGTGTGGTTGAGGCCGACCGAAGTCATGGGCAGTACCGAGAGTCCGTGTTCGCCCATGAGAAACGGATACTCGTCCGTGCCGTGCAGGCTGCCGCGATATTTCATAATGCGGAGGCGGCGGGTTGAGATCTGCTCAGTGACCCGGTGGTCGAGAAGAATCACGCAGTCGGCGACATATTCTTCCAGCCCATAGCGAGACAGCATGCCATCGCCGCGCTCGCCGGTCACAACGGCAGTCAGCCCCTTGTCTTTCAGCCAGCGGAAGAGGCGGCGGAGTTCGGCCCGGATGATCGATTGGTTCTTCAGTCCGGCAAACAGAGGCCGTTTTCTTCTCGTTTCGATGACGGGGGCCGTTGGTGGCACGCCAGAGGCTTTGACTTGAAGCGGTACAATCGATCATGACGTTAGCGGAATCAGCGCATTCCCCGTCGTCCTCCGCGGACGATGAACGGGCCTCGCCGCATTGGCGCCGCAACCTCTATGTCTGTCTGCTGGGATCCTTTAGCACCGTGGCCAGCATGACGCTGATTTTGCCGTTTCTGCCCATTTACGTCGCGGAACTCGGCGTGCATTCGCAGAAGGCCATCATCCAGTGGTCGGGGATAGCCTTTGGCGCCACCTTTTTGGGAGCGGGGGCCACCGCTCCGATCTGGGGCAAGTTTGCCGACCGGTATGGCCGCAAGCTGATCCTTGTACGCGCCAGCCTGGGGCTGGCCCTGGTTATGTCTACACTCGGATTCGCGCAAAATGTTTATCAACTCGTATTCCTTCGCTTGCTGGCGGGACTGGTCGGCGGCTATTCATCGGGAGCGATCATTCTGGTAGCGACCCAGACTCCGAAGTCGCGCTCGGGATGGGCGCTAGGAACCCTGTCCACGGGAGTGCTGGCGGGCAATATGGTTGGACCGCTGATCGGAGGAATTTTGCCGGAGTTGATCGGAGTGCGGAGAACGTTCTTCTTATCCGCAGGAGTGCTTTTCCTGGCGTTTCTCGTCACCTGTGCATTCGTCAAGGAGGTTCCACGCCAACAACTTTTGCAGGCTGAAAAATCTCGGCGTGGGAGTTCGTGGTCCAGTATCCCCGATCACGTGCCGGTCATTGCCATGCTGGTAACGGCGTCTTTGCTGTTGTTTGCCAACATGTCGATCGAACCGATCATCACCGTTTACGTTTCGCAGATCACGCATGGCGGCGCCCACGTCACTCTGATCTCGGGAGTAGTCATGTCTGCGACGGCATTCGGAGGTATTCTGGCCGCGCCGCGATTGGGACGGCTGGCGGATCAGATCGGCGCCTGGAACGTGGTGATCGGCTGCTTGCTGGCGACATCGGTTGTGTTGATTCCCCAGGCTTTCGTTACCTCCGGATGGCAATTGGTCTTGTTGCGTTTTCTGATGGGGATGGCACTGGCCGGCCTGATCCCATCGATTACGACGGTCATCCGCCATAACGTGCCGAACGCCATCGCCGGCACCATTCTCGGCTTGTCAACATCGGCACAGTTTGCCGGGCAGGTAACCGGTCCTCTGGCTGGAGGATTCATCGGAGGACGCTACGGCATGCGGGCGGTTTTCTTTTGCACAAGCGCGATAATGCTCCTTGGCAGTGCCGGCAACTGGATCATCGCCAAAGCGCGATCGAAAGCCTGAGCAACTGTCAGGATTACTCATCCGGAATGACACAGCAAACCTGTTCCGCCCCGAACGCCGCTTTCGTTTAGATGTATTTTCCACCTATTGCAGAAAGGCTCCCGGCCCGGCGTCCACCAGGATTCTCGGCACGCGGTCTACCAGCACCACGTAACTGGTGCAGGCCCGTCCCAACGCGCGCGGCCCGCCGGAACCGAGCACGAGCACTTCCAGCGGCGAATGTTTGCCGGTGATTCGCCTGGCGCCTTCAGCCCTCGATGCGATCGCAGCAATAAGGAAGCACGCAAGCAGGATGGTCGACAGGCGAGCTCGATGTGCACGCGGAGAGAGCAGCATAAATCACCTCTAAGGCGGCGTGGCCAGTTAATGTAGATGCCACGGATTCACGGCATGTGGTGGCCACACACTTTTCTGTGAACAGCCGAAGAAGTTCAACTCCGCTTTGGCTGACTTTGCCAAAGCGCTGCGTGCTGGATCAGTGCCCCTGGTCCGTTGTCATCGCGACTTTTGCCATCGGGTGCGTTGCATCGAGATCGAGGTTGAGCCCCAGGACGTTCACCCGCGGCTCACCGAGAAATCCGAATTGCCTCCCTTCGGTGTGTCGCGCGATCAACTGCTGGACGGCATCTTCGCTCATCGTTCGCTCGCGCGCCAGCCGCGGAATCTGAAACTCCGCGCCGGCTGGGGTGATGTCCGGGTCAAGTCCGGAAGCGGAGGTGGTCAGCAGATCAATGGGAACCGGTTTGCCCGGGTTTTCAGCCTGCAACCTGGAAAGATCCTGTTTGAATCGGTCGACGAGTTTCTGGTTGGTGGGTCCAAGGTTGGAGCCACCGGAGTTTGCCGCGTCATAACCGTTGCCCGCGGCTGAAGGCCGGGAGTGGAAGTAGCCGGGACCGCCAAATGGCTGTCCAATTAGGCGCGAACCAACGATCTGGCCGTTACGCTGGATGAGTTGCCCGTTGGCCTTGTCGGGGAAGATCACCTGGGCGAGCCCCGTCACCACGAGAGGATAGATCAACCCCAAAAGGATGGTTGTCACAATCGTCATCAGCACGGCAATCAGAAGATTTTTTTTCATCGCATTCCTCCTATGCAAGGCCCACGCGGGTAATCAACAAGTCGATCAGCTTGATCCCGATGAAGGGCATGATGACGCCGCCGACGCCGTAGATCCAGAGATTGCGGCGCAGCAGAGCGGCCGCTCCCATGGGCCGGTATTTCACGCCCCGCAGCGCCAGCGGAATCAAGGCAACGATGATCAGGGCGTTGAAAATGACGGCCGACAGGATCGCAGACTGCGGCGTTTCCAGATGCATGATATTGATCGCATTCAGCACCGGGAAGGTGCCGGCGAACATGGCGGGAATGATCGCGAAATATTTGGCGACATCGTTGGCGATGGAAAACGTAGTCAACGAGCCGCGAGTCATCAGCAACTGCTTGCCGATCTCAACCACCTCGATCAGCTTGGTGGGATTGGAATCCAAATCCACCATGTTGCCGGCTTCTTTCGCCGCTTGCGTGCCGGTGTTCATGGCAACGCCCACATCGGCCTGCGCCAGCGCGGGCGCGTCGTTGGTTCCGTCGCCCGTCATCGCCACCAGCTTGCCTTCGCCCTGCTCGCGTTTGATGAGGTCCATCTTGTCTTTTGGCGTTGCTTGGGCAAGGAAGTCATCGACTCCGGCCTCCTGCGCAATCGCCGCCGCAGTCAGGGGATTGTCGCCGGTGATCATAACCGTGCGGATGCCCATGGCGCGGAGCTGGTCGAAGCGCTCGCGCATGCCGCCCTTCACGATGTCCTTCAGCTCAATCACTCCCAGTGCGCCGCGCTTCCGCTCGGCGACCACCAGCGGCGTTCCTCCGGAGCGGGCGATGGTTTCGACCGTGGCCTGTACTTGCACCGGAAACTCGCAGCCGTTCTGCTTAACGTAGTTTGTGATCGCATCGACGGCGCCCTTGCGAATCTCGAAGCCGTTGAGGTTCACGCCCGACATTCGGGTCTGAGCGCTGAACGGCACGAACACGGTCTCATGTTCGGACAGCTCGCGCCCTCGCAAGCCGTACTTTTCTTTCGCCAGCACGACGATCGAACGGCCCTCGGGAGTCTCGTCGGCCAGCGATGAAAGCTGGGCGGCATCGGCCAGTTCCTGCTTCGGTGACGCCGGGCGCGGGGATAAACTGCGACGCCTGGCGGTTGCCCAGCGTGATGGTTCCCGTCTTGTCCAGCAAAAGCGTGTTGACATCGCCCGCCGCTTCCACGGCGCGTCCGGACATGGCCAGCACATTGTGTTGAATCAACCGGTCCATGCCGGCGATGCCAATGGCCGACAACAAGCCGCCGATCGTTGTCGGAATCAGGCAGACCAGCAGCGACACCAGCACAAACACGGTCTGCGGCGAGCCTGAGTAGATGGCGAACGGCTGCAAGGTCACGACCGCCAGCAGGAAGATAATCGTCAGTCCCGCCAGCAGAATATTCAGCGCGATCTCGTTCGGCGTCTTCTGCCGCTCGGCGCCCTCGACCAGAGCGATCATGCGATCGAGGAAGGTCTCGCCCGGATTCGAGGTGATCTTTACTCGAATCTGATCCGACAGTACCCGGGTCCCGCCGGTCACGGCCGAACGGTCGCCGCCGGCCTCGCGAATCACGGGTGCGGACTCGCCGGTAATCGCCGACTCGTCGACCGACGCCACACCCTCGATGATCTCGCCATCAGAAGGAATGAAGTCGCTTGCCGAGCAGACGACAATATCATTCGCGCGGAGATGTGAACTCGGCACCTGTTCGATCTTGCCATTGGGGAGCACGCGGTTCGCAATGGTTTCCGCACGCGCCTTGCGCAACGTGTCCGCTTGCGCCTTGCCGCGGCCCTCAGCCATGGCTTCGGCGAAGTTTGCGAACAATACAGTGAACCAAAGCCACAGCGTGATTTGCAGATTGAAGCCGAAGCTGGCGTCTTTGCCGCGGAACAGCAGCAGCGTGGTGATAACGCTTCCGACTTCCACGACGAACATGACGGGATTGCCCATCATCTTGCGCGGATGCAGCTTGACGAAGGAGTCCAACACCGCGCGGCGGACGATCTTCCACTCCCAAACCTTCTTCGCCTTTGGTTTCGAGAAACCTGGCACCGTTGGTGGCAGCTGGGGAACAGATGGAATTTTCGGTTGTGTCGCCATAGAAACCCTCAGAATGTCTTGCCTGCACCCATCAACAGGTGCTCAAGGATTGGTCCCAAGCTGAGCGCCGGGAAAAAGGTCAGTGCACCCACGATCAGGATTACGCCGATCAGCAGCACAGTGAATAGCGGCGTCGTGACCGGGAAAGTGCCAAGAGATGGCGGAACCGACTTCTTACGCACCAGATTGCCGGCAATCGCCAGCATCGGGATCTTCATCCAGAAGCGGCCAAGCAACATCGTTAAGCCGATGGTGATGTTGTACCAAAGCGTGTTGGCATTCAGTCCGGCGAATGCGGAACCGTTGTTGCCGGCGCCTTCCGTGTACGCGTAGAGGATCTCGGAGAATCCGTGCGGCCCCGGGTTGGCAATGCTCGAGGTGCCAAACGGGTACAGCACCGAAATGCCGGTGAATGCCAGGATGATGAGCGGGAAAATGAGAGCCACCAGCATGGCCATCTTCACGTCATAGGCTTCGATCTTTTTCCCCATGTACTCCGGCGTTCTGCCCACCATCAGGCCGGCAATAAAAACCGCCAGAATGATGAAGATAATCATCCCGTACATGCCGGAGCCGACGCCGCCGAACACCACCTCGCTAAGCATGATATTGGCCAGCGGCACCATGCCGCCCAGCGGAGTGTAGGAGTCGTGCATGCTGTTGACGGCGCCGCAACTGGTGTCGGTTGTCACCGTCGCCCAAAGGGTGGAGTTGGCGATGCCGAAGCGGACCTCTTTACCCTCCATGTTGCCGCCGGTCTGGAGCGCACTGGCGCGGTAATCAGCACCGGGCAGCAGCGGATTGCCGTGGGATTCGGCCCAGTAGGCCGTGGTCACGCCCGCGAGGAACAAAATCGCCATCGCGGCCCACACCGCCCATCCGTGGCGCGGCGATCCGGTCATCCGACCCAGCGTGTAGGTGAGTCCAGCGCCGATCGCGAATATGGAAAACATCTCAATCAGGTTGGACAAGGGCGTCGGATTCTCATAAGGGTGAGCGCTGTTGGCGTTGAAGAACCCGCCGCCGTTGGTGCCGAATTCCTTGATGATCTCCTGCGAAGCTACCGGGCCCTGCGCGATCACCTGGTCGGTGACGGTGTCCATCACCGGCTTGCCGGCGGCGTCGACGACGGGCTTGCCGTTGGCGTCCACCTTCTGCACCTGCTGCGGCTCCACCAGCTTCACCGTGTCATAGGGCTTAAAGTTCTGCGGTACGCCTTGCCACACCAGCACCAGCGCGCCCACGATCGAGATCGGCAGCAACACCCAGAGGCAGCAGCGCACCAGATCCACCCAGAAATTGCCGATGGTCTGCATCTCCCGGCGCGCTATGCCGCGAATGAAAGCAATCGCCAGCGCAATCCCCGGCGGCCGCGGAAATAAAATTGTGATATGCCAACCCGGCCATCTGGGTCAGGTAGCTCATGGTCGTTTCCGGCGTGTAGGCCTGCCAATTGGTATTGGTGGTGAACGAGGCCGCCGTGTTGAAAGCCAGGTCTTTGGCGACTCCCGCCAGCTTCTGCGGGTTGAACGGCAGGTGTGCCTGCAAGCGCATGATGAAATAGAGCGCCAGCATGGAGACCCCGCTGAACAACAGCACCGACACGGCGTACTCGGTCCAGCGCATCTCGTGATTCTCATCGACGCAGGTGACGCGGTACACCAGTCGCTCGATGGGCCGCAGCACCGGGTCCATGAACGTGTGTTCGCGATTGAACACGCGCGTCATAAACACGCCGAGCGGTTTAGTGACCGCGAGAACCAATAAAGTGAAAAACGCGATTTGAAACCACCCATTGGCGGTCATCAGAATTTCTCCGGGCGCAACAGCGCGTAGAGCAGGTAAATTCCCATCAAGACACTGACAACGAGCATGGCAAACGATTCAGCGTGCATAGTCTCTACCTCACTTCACTCGATCACAGAAGTGGACGTACCCTAACGAAAGCGCGAAGAACGCAATCGTAATGGCGATGAACATAAGGTCCTGCATCGGTTATCCCTCCTGGAGTGCGGTGGCGATTCGGTCGCAGTGAGAATGTCGGCGTTTCCTTCCAAAGTCCGGCGCATTCACCAATCCTCACCGAGTTCACCCACTCTGATTGGATAGTGCGGGCCATAAATCACGCCTAAAAAGTGCATAAATAAACCGTAAACAAGCTTTGCCGGGTGCTGAAACCTTGTGGCGATTGGAACAGAAGGCGCCCGGGACACGGGCTTCCTGAGCGAGCACTTGGTCAATATGCCCCTGGTGGAAGCGGAAGACGAATCGGCTTCCGAGCGTCGCAAGTCAGCTCAGCCCCGGAGTCCGGTTTTTTTCAGAGAAGATGCTTCCGCCCTGGCGCGATCAGTAGACCGCGCCAGTGTGCGAGCACCGAGATACGTGGAGGCGGAGCGGAAGCCAATCGATAAAATCTCCGGGGCCGCTAACGAGCCCTCAGGAGCAGGACCGGAATACTGACGTTGTGTTGGACCCTGCTGGCGGTGGTGCCGAGGACCAGATCGGCTACCAGTTTATGTCCGTGGGTACCCATGGCCAGCAGATCGCAGCCCTTCTCGTTGACCCACTTGATGATTTCTCGTACCGGCTCTCCGTAGCCGAGTTCTGCCGTAACCGGGATGCCTTCGGCTTCAAACTCCGATTTCACCTTTTCCATGTAGGCCTGAATCTCAGCGATTTCCTCGCCGGCCGCGTTCTTGCCGTGGAATTGTGCCGCGGCTCCGGTTGCCACACGCAACAGGATGACCCGGCTGTGCATGATGCCGGCAAGCTCTTTAATATGGTCAATGATCGGCCGATCGGTTGGTGAAATATCCAAGGACAGCAGAATCGTCTCGTACATATCTGTTCTCCGTATCACCCCTAGCGCTCATTACGCTCGCTCATCCGCCGATGATGACATGCCATGCCGACTGCAGCGACTCGGGTAGACCGTAAATATCCATCGCGGTAATAACGATCGCAGTGCCCCATCCGGCGATTAACAAGAACCAGCCGCTTCTCCATTTGCCCATTCGCTTGCGCGAACTGGTGAAATGCAGAAGCGGGAACATTGCAAACGGCAATTGAAGAGCCAGCACAACCTGACTGAGGGTCAGCAAGTCATTCACGCTGCTATCGCCGCGCAGACCGATGATCAGAACTGCCGGAAGGATGGCTAATCCGCGCGTGATCAGCCGCCGGAGCCATGGCGAAATCTTCCAGGTCATGAATCCTTCCATCACAACCTGGCCTGCAAGGGTCCCGGTGATGGTGCTGCTTTGCCCGCTGGCAAGCAGCCCGACGGCGAATAGAATGCTGCCCGCGGCTGTGCCCAGCAGCGGAGCGAGCGTGAGGTAGGCGACGCGAATCCAGTCGGCGTCGTTTCCGAATTTGATCACCTGGCCGCCGGCAACGGTCACGCTATCTTTCCCGTAGAACACCATCGCCGCCAGCACCATGATCGCGGCGTTGACGAAAAATGCGATCGTCAGGGCAACCGTGGAGTCGAGCGTATTAAAGCGAATGGCGCTGCCGACGGAGCGGTCGTCTTTTTCGAGCCTGCGGCTTTGCACTAGCGCCGAGTGCAGGTACAGGTTATGCGGCATTACCGTGGCGCCAATGATGCCGATTGCCACATAAGCCATGCCGACCTGGCGAAAACCGGGAGTGACGAGCGCGTGCCCCATCTCCAAAAAGCTGGGAGAGGTCTGGGGAAGGACAAAAATTTCGATAAAGTAGCAGACCGCGATGGTTGCCACCAACACCAGCACCAAGGCCTCGACGGTACGCACCCCGAAGCGCTGCAAGGCCAGCAAAAGCAGCACGTCCAGGGCTGTGATGAGGACGGCCCACAACAACGGGATATGAAACATCAAGTTCAGCGCAACCGCGCTTCCGAGAACCTCGGCCAGGTCGCAGGCCCCGATAGCGACTTCGCACAGCAGCCAATTCGGCCAACGCGTCCACTTGGGATACCAGTCGCGGCTGCACTGTGCCAGATCTTTTCCCGTGACCACGCCCAAGCGAGCGGAAATCACCTGCAGAAAAATGGCCATGAGGCTGGCCAAGGCCACCACCCATAGCAGGCCATACTTGAACTGCGCGCCGCCGGCCAGATCGGTTCCCCAGTTGCCCGGGTCCATGTAGCCGACGCTCACCAATAGGGCCGGCCCAACGTAGGCCCGCCACTGCGTCCAGAACCCCGCCTCATGCGGCGGCACCTCCACGGTGCCGTGCATCCCTTCAAGGGAGCGCTGACTCACCACGCTCGCCGCCGTCTGGTCTTGATTGGTTACGGGGTCGTCCATATCTCACTTCAGTACGGTTCTGCTCTCAGTCGCGAAGCCCGTCGCGATCCAAGCATTCTTCTTGTTGTGCGTTTCACCCGCGGCTCGCGGTCGCATTGGTCTCAAAGTACCAGCGAACGGCCGCGGCGGCCAAGCCATCGATCGAATCCGCCATTGCTAACCCCAGTTCGGAGCGGCGTTGGTGCGGGACGGCCAACGGCAGCTCCGTGCAACCCAGTACGACCGCCGTCGCGCCTCTCTCCTGCAACCTTCGGATACATTCCACGGCAGGATCGTAGGATGCCTCAATTCTGTTTGCTTTTACCAGGGCAATGGCCGGCGTGCAATACTCCGCCATTTCCGCGTCGGTAGGGACAAGATAAGTCAATCCACGGGATTCCAGCTCCTCTTGATACATCGCCGTCTTCAAGGTTCCAGCCGTGCCCATGACGCCAATCTTGCCTTGCGGAAAACCACGGCTCTGCAGGTCATCGATGGTGGCCTTGACGATGTGCAGAATCGGCAACTTGGTTGCTCCTGCCATCTGGGCGTACCACATGTGGGCGCTGTTGCACGGAATCGCAATGGCTTTCGCGCCCGCCTGCTCCAGATGCCGTATGCCGTTGAGCAACCAGGGCAAAGGATCTTCGCCTCCAGCCAGCCTGGCCTTCAGTCCGATCAGGAACCCGGGGATCACTCCAAAGAACGGCGGGGATGTGCTGCTGATCGTTTTGCACTTCGGTCATTGCCGTCAGCCGCTGCATGAACGCGGCCCCCGCCATCGGCCCCATGCCGCCGAGCACCCCCAGCAACTTTGCCTCGAATCGGTCTGCCATTGGAACCAGCCTCTCTCGTTCTGATTCTATCGCTTACCGCCGCCTCTGGAGGCACATTATAAGGTCTTCCACCCACCTCCGATTCAGCATCGTTTTTGGTGACGGTCGCATCGCCCCGGTGGGCGAAACCCGGCAGGCCGTGGGAGCGCAGGTTGATCATGCTTTCGGCGCGAACTCTTACCAAAGTCTGACAATTGCAATCTTCCTCCATGAGTTAAGCTAAATTGAGTCCATGAGCATTTATCCATTAGTCATTCAAGGTGGAATGGGAGCGGGCGTTTCTGGATGGCGGCTGGCGCATGCCGTTTCCCAACAGGGTCAATTGGGGGTCGTTTCCGGAACAGCTCTGGCCCACATTCTCGCCAGGCGGCTGCAGGAGGGCGATCCTGGCGGCCACATGCGTCGGGGCCTCGATCACTTTCCCTTCCCGGATGTGGCCGAGCGCATTTGGCGGAAATACCACCTCATGGGCGGTAAGCCCGTGAGCGCGTCCTACAAGCCCGTGCCCGTGCCGGTAAAGGGAGGCCCTCGGGAATTCGACGAGCTTTGCGTGGTCGCCAACTTTGTCGAGGTTTTTCTTGCCCGCGAAGGGCACGACAATCCCGTCGGAATCAACTACCTGGAAAAAGTCCAGCTCCCGCACCTGCCTTCCATTTTCGGCGCCATGCTCGCCGGAGTTGGTTATGTGATCATGGGCGCAGGGATTCCACTTAAGATTCCAGGCGTTCTCGATTGCTTCGCTAACCTCGAGCCGGCGAGCTACCCGCTGCAGGTCGCGGGCGTGCTGGACGGCATGGACACGACCATGTCCTTCGTCCCACGGGAGTTCATGGAACGCGATCTTTCGCCGCTCGTGCGGCCAAAGTTTCTTGCCATTGTTTCCTCGAATACGCTCGCTACAACGATCTTGAGGAAGTCCAACGGGCGGGTTGACGGGCTGGTCATCGAGGGCCCCACCGCCGGCGGTCACAATGCACCGCCTCGGGGAAAGCTTCAACTCACGGAATCGGGCGAAGCGATTTACGGAGATCGAGACAGGGTGGATTTGGAAGGGATACGCTCGCTGGGCGTGCCATTCTGGCTCGCCGGCGGCTATGGCGCTCCCGAGAAGTTGCAGGAAGCTTTGGCCGCGGGCGCCACAGGCGTGCAGGTGGGCACCGCATTTGCGTACTGTGTCGAGTCGGGACTGAGAGATGATTACAAGGCGGCGATCTTGCAAAAGGTCGCTTGCGGCGGAGCCAGGGTGTTCACCGATCCTTTATGTTCTCCGACCGGCTTTCCGTTCAAGACCGTGCTGTTGGAGGGTTCGGGGGCAGAGCGGGAAGTGTACCTGTCGAGAACTCGCACCTGCGACGTTGGTTATTTGCGCGAACTCTACGCCACCGACAAAGGGGCGATCGGCTATAGGTGCGCCGCGGAACCGCAAACTAACTACGTCGGTAAGGCTGGGAAATTGGACAAGACTTTGGGGAGGAAATGCCTCTGCAATTCGCTGCTGGCAAATATCGGCCATTCGCAGGTGCGTAACGGCTATGTTGAAGAAGGGCTTATCACTTCCGGCGACGATCTGACGGAAATCGGGCGTTTTTTCCCGTCCAATGGGACCACGCGTTACCATGCGGCCGATGTTGTTGCTAAGCTCTGCGGTTTGACTTCCGCCGCTACGGATGCCGCGCCGGCAGACTTCGCCGAGAACGCACAATTAACCGTTCCCGCTTGTCCCGCGTAGCCTGTGACGGAGAACTGTTCGGTCGTTTCCGCCCCGCCCGCGTCTTTTCTCGCAGGCTCGCCTCGGGCAGAGTTGGCGCTTCGCAGTTTGTTCACGAGCAGCCACAGCTTCAAGTTGTCCACTGATTGCGGCCGTCAAAGATTGCGGCGACTTAAATCAGCTCTACGATTGCGGTCCAAGCGAATCCGATGGCACGTACCCCCCGACCACACGTTCCAAAGACCGGTGACCGAATGGGCGGCGATGGCTGCAGTGATTGGGGCCTAAGCGCGTTAGCTAGCGCAAGCTGGATCGCGAGACATAGCTCCCCAACAAACCGCGAACGGCTCCGAAACTTCCGAACTCCGAACGGATCGGGACATAGAATCTCGATTGCATAGAATCTTGATTGGCTCGTTTGTCAATTGCGGCAGGGCTGCTATAATCGCGTCAGCCACCGTACGAAACGATGGAGAGCTTCACTTACGCTGTGAAATGCGGATGGCCAGGTAGCTCAGCTGGTAGAGCGCAGCCCTGAAAAGGCTGGCGTCGGCGGTTCAACTCCGTCCCTGGCCACCATTCTTTCAATCACTTAGCACCTGTTCTCAATCCCACCTGGTTGCATTTGGTTGCACAATTTCACTGCACCCGCGGCGTCACTGGCGCCAATTCTGCCAACTTGTCCACCGCTCGCCGTTGCGAAGCGGGAACGAACTGTTGATAGATGTCGAGTGTCGTTGACGCCCTGGAGTGCCGCATCTGCGCCTGTGCGTCCTTCACGTCTGCGCCGGCCATCTTCAGCCAAGTGGCGTGTGAGGTCCGCAGGCAACGCCAGTTCACAAAGTCCAAGCCGAGCGTTCGCGCGGCCGGCTTAATGAACCGGGAAAGTATGTTGTTGTCACGCATGGGAGAGCCGCTCCGCACGCTCTGGAATACAAGATCCTCGGGCCCATCTGACTTGACCAGTTTGTATCTACGCACTGCGCGGCCCGCCTTAACTGAAACAGTGAGGCTTTTCATGCACTCAAGCCGCTCCATTACGCAGATGTTCATGCCAATCGTTGCTGCTGAAGCGTCAGATTTTGGGCGGTCCCAATCTCCGCGGCAGCAGCGTTCATCAACTCGGATGGAGGCCAGTCGCACTGCTTGTCCGAGTTCGTTCGTCTCTACCCATGCCTTCAGGTCTCCCCACTTCAACCCCACAAGCTCACTTACCCGCAGCCCGGTATAGATGGCGAGGTACACCATCGACGCATACGGCTCTGGGATGAGTTCAATTAGGGAGTTGAATTGCTCCGGGGTGATGTAAGGCTTCGTGCGCTGCGTCCGCTTGCCGCGGGGCAGCTCTAGTCCTTCCATAGGGTTCTTGATTAACAGGCCGTGACGCATGGCCCGCGTGATAATCGACGCCAACACGTCCCTGATCTTGTCTAGCGATTCCTGTGCCAGATCATTTCCGGCTAGGCCGGCAAAGTAGCGGTCGACTGCCATTGGCGTCAGATCTCGCAAGCAAAGCCTCCCGAACCCCGGCATCAGATAATTCTTGATGACGCCTCGGTAGCGGGATTGCGTCGATTTAGCCATCGTGCAAAGTGTAATCGGCATGTATGTGTTTTCGACATAGTGGGCGAAGTTGGTTGCCGAGCCGATGTTCTCCAGTCCTTGGTTGAGGTCCCGAAGATGCTCGGAGGCTATTTTGAGAACTTGCCGCTCTGGCATCGACGACGGCGCCAGCTTCTCCCGTGTGTTTTTGCGAACGAGCTTGCCATTAACAAAAACGTCGCGACGGACCAGGATGTACCACCACGATCCGCGGCGAACTGGTTTAGGGTTTTGAAACCTTCTCCGGGACATCCGCTCAAAGTCTCCCTTTAGCGGATTGCCGGTGTTTGCCTCGGACAAAACACTATCACGGCTGTCTAGGCCGGTGACAATCGCGTCTTGTGCGAGGCTCGCCATTGCTTCCTTAGTTCCCTTCCTGCTCTAAAACAAGTGTTATTGGAGGGCTGAGTCGGGCTGTGTTTGTCGATGATAGAGTAATCGTTGCGAGGCACATAACGTGGGAAACGAAGCCCTCAGTCCCATTGTCACTCCAGAACAAGTTGCCCAAGGCTTACGGCTTGGAGCTATCTTTATGCCGTATGCCACGAGGCAAAGGCAGGCGCTTTTCGAGAAGGAGCCCGACCAGACTCACGCAAGGCTGATTCACTACACGAGTGCCGGATCGGCGCTAAACATCATCAGGAGCAAACGTCTCTGGATGCGAAACACCAATTGCATGTCCGACTATAGTGAGGTGCAGCACGGTTTTGATATTTTCAACAAGTTCTTTTCCGACCAGGGGATGCACACGGCATTTACGGAAGCTCTTAATGCGTGCGCTGAAGGCGTCGCCCTAGAGGCTATTCAGGCATTCAACAATTCATGGAAGGACATTCGGCTTAATACATACATTTCTTCGATTTCCGAACACCAAGAACAAGAAGACCTGCATGGTCGGCTTTCGATGTGGCGAGCTTTTGGCGGGAGCGCCGCTCGCGTTGGTATCGTGTTTAAGGTTCCGTCAGTCTCACAAGGGAATCTCGCGCTGAGTCTCATCTTCAGTCCTGTTGCATATTTGACAGAAGCATCGGTTCACAAGGTCTTAGAGGAAGTTGTCGAGAATATTCATACCAACTGCAACTATCTTCGTACAGTCGAGCGTTCTATTCTCGTCAGAAGTGTCTTCATCATGCTTCTAGCTGGAGTCGTTTGCCTAAAGCACGAAGGCTTTTACGAGGAAAGGGAATGGCGAGCTATCTATGCTCCCAAGCGTTGGCCTTCCACGCTTATGGAATCCTCGACAGAGGTCATCGGCGGAACCCCGCAGATCGTTTACAAAATTCCACTCGACTTGACAGTTTCCGAATATCTCACAGATTTGGAATTTTCGAAAATGTTCGACCGTCTGATTGTCGGGCCAACCCCCTATCCGTGGCCGATGTACGAAGCGTTCGTGGACGCACTCATGAAGGTGGGGGTTGTGGATGCTGACAAACGAGTGTTTGCTTCAGGTATTCCCATCCGGACTTGAGTTCGCTTACGATTCCCGGCTGATAGGCCCGGAGTGAATCGATTCGTTCAAGCTGAGACGCAGGAGTATCACCTTCATGGGTTCCCGACGTCACGGGCAGCGAGCTGATCTATCCAAAACATTCATGAATAACAGGGCGGACTTGCGGAACTCCGGTTGCAGGATTATGGTGGTCACGAAAACAGCGACCAGCGGAATCTCACCGGCGCAGAGTCGTTCGAGTCGGAATGGCAGAGGATAGTCAGATGATCGATCCTTTCGTTTCAGTGGCTTTCTCGGTCTACAGCAACAAAGGGGTGTACGCCGTGCTGCTCGGTTCCGGAGTATCTCGGGCTGCTGGAATACCGACCGGATGGGATGTGGTTGGAGATCTCATACGAAAGCTGGCTGCAGCCAGCGGCGAGGCAGCGATTGCAGATCCGCCCAGTTGGTATCGAGAGAAGTTCGGGGAGGCGCCCACCTATTCGAAACTGCTGGACCAACTGGGTGCGACTCAGGCCGAACGCAACAATATCCTGCGTGGATACTTCGAACCAACGGACGATGAGCGAGAACGGGGATCCAAAGCTCCGACGGTGGCGCACAATGCCATAGCAGAACTGGCTGCACGAGGCTACATAAAGGTCATCCTGACAACTAACTTCGACCGCCTCCAGGAAAAGGCCCTTGAGGCCGCCGGCGTCACGCCGATCGTGCTCAGTAGCCCCGATGCCATCGAGGGTGCTTTGCCTATCCAGTTTCAAGCATGTACGGTGGTTAAGCTGAACGGCGACTACATGGACCTGCGGTTCAGGAACACCGTCGATGAACTCACGGACTATGACCCTCGGACCAAAGCATTGCTCGATAGAATCCTGGACGAATACGGCCTTATTGTCTGCGGTTGGTCCGCTGAATGGGATATTGCGCTACGTGGTGCTATCGAACGGGCCCGCAGCCATCGATTTCCCGTCTATTGGGCGCATCGAAGCGCCCTGTCCGATTCAGCTCGACGACTCATCACTTTGCGGCGCGCCACGCCTATTGAGATTGCAGATGCCGATGCCTTTTTTAGGGATATCGCGAGTAAGGTTTCAGCCCTGGAGGAATACCAAGCACCCCACCCGCTTTCTGCGCAGATGGCTGCGGCTACGGTTAAGAAATACGTATCAGAGCCACGCCGCATTATCGCACTGCACGATTTCTTCCGCGAAGAAGCTGACCGCCTGCATTCGTACATTGCAAGCGATGCGTTCCCCGTAGCTGCCCCCTCTGTTCAGTACGATCACGTTCTGGGCCGTATGAGGAAATTCGAATCCGCCGCTGAAGTTCTCATCAAGGCGATGGCGGTTGGCTGTTTCTGGGGTGGCGAACCTCACGGCAACACATTCGCGGGCGTTGTCGAGAGGCTGTCGAATTTTGCTCTGACGGGAGGAAGTACTGTCCTTATCAAGATTCAACGCTATGTCGGCGTTCTCCTACTCTATGCTGGCAGCCTTTCGGCGCTTGCTGCTGGAAAGTATTCCACCGTGTCTCAATTGCTGAGCGGCGCAAAAGTGCTTAAGGAGGGTCGCGATGAGGTTCCGGCTGTCGCGATGCAGTACCCAACCGAGATACTTGATCAAGGTACGGCAAACAAAGTCATCTTCTGGCCAGAAGAGGGACGAAGGCACACGCCATTGAATGACCGGATACGCGATCTACTGCGGGAACCGCTTAGAGAATTTGTTCCCCGAGACGAGCCCTACGACAAGTTATTCGATCGGCTTGAATACCTGATCTCGTTAAAAGTGCTTGATCTACGAGAATCGGAGAACAGAACGCCTTGGGGTCCCGTAGGGCGATTCGGCTGGCACGATGGGGAGCGGAAGACGTTTCAGGCGTTGGCTCAGGAATGCCAGGCCGAACAGAATAATTGGGGACCGGTAATGTCAGGTCTTTTCCCATCGTGGCAGAGGTTTATGGAGGTCCACAAAGCCTGGGCCGAGCAGATTTTGCCGCATATAAGGCATATGGAATGGTGACGTTTATTTCTTCCTGAACCGCGAAGACTCTTGCAGGTTTATGGACGGCCCCGGGCCCCACTTTGCTGATTGCTGACGGGAGCGGACCATGCCGATATCCAGCCCAACTGCCTTCGACGTGAAGTGCGGGTGCGGTAAGGAGTACCACACCAGCGATGAACACATAGGGAAGTACGTCAACTGCGGCTGCGGCAGGCGGGTTCCGATCCAGCATCCCGCCGCGATTGAGCGCCATTCCGCGGTAGATGATCCTAAGCCCTCGCCTCCAGCAACGCCAAGGGCTCCGAACCCCGCAGCTACCGGGGCGTCGAAACTGGAGACACTTTCACGGTTCATCTTCTGCGTGAGTGCCTTTCTTGCCTTCGCCCTGCTTCTGTCAAAGCTATTGCTGTTAGCGGCTCGCCACTGGTCGATGTATTTGCCGAGCCGGCGGATCCTCCACGCAAACCTGAACGCCGCGCTACTTGTGGCTGTTGGATTCGCCACGGCATCCGGGCTCGTTTGTTTCTGGGCAGGTCACAAAGGCACTATTGCAGGTTCCGTGAGTAAAAGGGTGCGGTCGGTGCGGCTTCTATTGGGCAAAGGCAAATCAGCATTGCACCGGATACCATTCCAGCGGAAGGTGATTTCCGCGCTGGTTCTGTGCTGCGCTTTGGCGATTGCCGTTTTCTGGACCTCCCACTCGCGACGGGCAGCACAACCAGCGAAAGAGACGGATGATACTTGGGTGGTGGAGTCGGAAAAGCCATCTCAACAATCGCAACCACAAGGCTCTGCGTCGGCCGCGGCACCAGCCGTGCGTTGGGACGACGAGGCAGGCAAAGCCACTCCCGCCCCCGGCGCAGTGCCCGAAGGCTACATTCTTGATGCCGCGCCCGCGAAGCGCGCTCCCGGTGAGTCTCTCAAGGTTTACACGCTCAAAGCCACCGATCCCCCCATTGATCGCTCCCACTGGCCCGCTGGCTTTACTGAGAGCATCTCCCCGTCATTGGCGATCCCGCGCAAACGGACGGCACGTGCACAAGCCATTGACCAAAGACCGACGACATACAATTCGTTGCCGACTGGTACTCGTATCACACCCGACATCGGAACCAACGGTCACGGAACGCTCACGGTAACCAACGGAACGACTGAGGATGCTGTCGTGCGACTCTACGATGTTTCCAGCCTCCAAACTTTGCGGTGGTTCTTTGTTCAGGCTGGCGGGTCGGCGCAGATGGGACAACTCCCAGAAGGGACCTACACACTGGCGTACACTCGCGGGCTTGACTGGCTGGAATCAAGAGATGTTTTTCGCTGGCATCCTCACTATAACCAGTTTGGAAGACAGTTGGAGTACACCGAGCAGCACGACCCTGACGGAGTTCATTATCAGTCTGACGACATCAGAGTAACCCTGAATCCGGTTATCGGGGGAAACGTCCGGACAAGGGTAATAACTAGAGAAGAGTTCTTGAAGGGCCACCACCACATGCCGTTGCAAAGATGACGCACCCAGCGGGGTGCGAGCGCAGGGCTTTCTTGAGACTCAGGAATGCCTGATTCTACGGCTTCTCGCGAATCTTAGCGAGTTCGTCGAGCACCAAGCCTCGGTAGATATCGATTTGCTCACAAACGACTTTACCGATGTCGCGTCGCATCCAGAAACGACCAAGGTGATTTAGAAACAGGGCGAACGCCTCATCGGACAACGCAGTCGGCTTAAGTGGGAAGCCGCTGAAGAAATTGTGGATAGCCTGGCGCGATATAGGCTGAGCGAGTTCGAACCTCGCGACACTGGATTCCGAGCACCCGTTCGGATCTGATGGAAGGTAGAACAGATTGGGGTATCGAAAGCCTATGGTCTCAATTCTGAACTCATCGGTGTGTCGAGGTTTGAATGAGAACACCGGGACGCAAACAAAAAGGTTTTCAGGTTTAAGCGGGTTTCCCCACTTTGATTTAATCGCGCCAACGACGACGAGTGGACGCTCTTTCCCGATATAGACGTAATAGTTCTCGTCCTTTCTGAGCTGCAGCTCTGCAATCGGCATGTGGCTACGGTCGTCCTCTTCATAGCGTTTTACCTGATACAGAGATCGAGTGTGGTCAGAGGCGTCATATCTGAGCACCTTTACGATCCAGGGAGCGGGCGGCGGATAAACCGTGTGTGCCATCACAAGCTGCCCAGGAACCGGATCAGCGTTCGAGGCGGTTACCTTTATTTGTTTATAGTGGGAATCGCAGAGGAGCTGTGAAAAATCGTCTTTCATTCTTCCGGAACGAGATCCTCGACTCGAATCAAACAGCGACCAGTGGGAAATGAAGTGCTGATATCCTCGTCCCAAAACTGCATATTGTCGAATAGTTCATCGGGAACTGAGATCGCTTCTCGGGATGAGTAATCGCGTGCACGGTCTGCAATCTGCTTCCGAAGATTCCGGACCTTCGATGGATCGAGCCGAAGCTCCAGCTTCCTTGGGGGTTTCTGAACAACAGAAAAGTCCAGGCTCTCACCCCTTTTCGCTTTTTGCATAGGCTCGGTTTCGAAATAAACGTAATCCAGGAGAGCATTTAGGTCTGCGTCGCTCCATTCGGCGACTACGCCTGATATCACCGCCTCGACATCATGCTCGGCTTTGGGCTCAGTAGTGAAAGAATCGGTGTCACGCACCAACTGCCGAGATTGCTTGCCGCTGCCCCAGTTCACCGTCTCAACATCCGGGTTTCCGAGCATAGCCATCAATGACGGTGGATATGGACCATAGTGATAGAACTTCCAATCCAGCTCCGTCAGACGTTGCCCTGTCCTGCGGTAATATTCAAGTTCCGACAGATACATCAATTTCACGAGTCGGGTCATCTGCGGAGGAAGTGCACGATTCAGATCCACATGTTTATAGATGAGGTCTACTACGAGTTGTGGATTCAGTGACATAGACAGACTACCGCAATGCACAGGATGCTCATTATACCGGAACCTGGCTGCGCGACAACTGATGCCGTCACAACTGGGTTTGATGCGCGACGGTCATTGAGGGGCTCGGCATTGGAATATGCCAGTTCGAGTGCCAACCCTTCCGGCAGAAGTTGGGCAGCTCTCGCTCCGTGACTCCTTGGCCCATTATCACTGCCGGAAGTGCGGTCAGCGCCGTCCGAAGCTGTCCCGCCTGAAACGCGTCTTCGAGACAAAGACCGGCGCGGGCTGCGTTGGCAAACTTGGGCCGCTGGGTAAACTCGGAAAGCTGGGTGAACTTGGGCTGCTGGGACCGCTGGGACCGCTCGGAGTAGCCAGAAAACTGGGCGTCTCGGTAGTCGGTACTTTATAGATGCTGCGGCCGGCGAGCACGCGCGATAGAGCATCGGGGCGGGAAGGGTTCGGGGTCGAATTGTCCATCTCATCAGGTGGCATAGCAGTCTCCTTTACAAACCCTACATGATGTGGGCCGGCATTGAGCACGCACATGACGCGATTCCCAATCGCCGTAAATGTTCAAACTGGGCCGCCGGTTTACTGGCTATGAACTCTTCGCCTCCGCGCACCTTCACGAGCAGCTTCCACGCCTGGCACTGGCCCTCGATGGTGTTGTTCGTCTGATTCGGCGGGGTGTTTGCTATCTCCCATACTCGTTCAAGGATGCCTTGCCTCGTGATCCTCATGCCCCACCTTCCTTGGCAATCTGTCGCCCGCGAACCTGCCCATCTGGGAGGCTGGCTCGCATGGCCTTGGCATATTGGCGACTGCGGGTAGGAAAGTCATCTTTCCATTCACGGTCGCGCAGCCATTTAGCGCGGTAGACCTGGAAGGGCAACGGTTCCGTGAATCGTTTGCCATGCAGCGGGCATAGCAGCGCCACGGCCACACTGCGCTCGTCGTTCCTATCGAATACCTCAAAGTCGGGCGGTTCGTCGCCGGGGAAGCAAATGCAGTTCTCTGGAAAGCTCTGCTTCGAGTTCCGGTTGCCGCACCTTTCCTGTGACTGCGCCTCCAGTTTTCTAATGCGCGTTTTCGTGTCCATCGGTTCCGTTCCCGGTCCTTTCCGCCGCCTCAGGCCAATAGCCATGATCGGCAAAGAACTCCAGATCCTTGACGGATCGGCGTTGGCATTCCTTCTCAAACAGGTCTTGCGACTTGGCTGCCAGCGCAGTTTCCAACTTGCCTACTCGTCTGCTGTGCTCGTTCAAGTTCTTGCTCCAGTTTCTGCAAACGCGGCTCTATTTCGGAGACCTCCAGCGCGCGGAGGAAGCTCGCGCCGACGTAACCGACCGCGTTCGCTAACTTCGGGTCCATCTTCCCCGTTCGTATTTCAATGATTGACTGCGCCAAGAGGTCACGAAGATCAGCCGCAGAACGGGGCGCCTCGAACTCCTTCAGATTCTCCGGCTTGTACACGGTGCGCCTCTGCCCGCCTTTGCTGCCGAGTTCGACCGCTCGACCAGAGTGCATTACGCATCGTTTTGTCCCTCCGATAGCCGCGGCGCCGCACGGCTTACCGGCCTTGTTCTTTGCTCCACATTTCATAGCTAGCTCCCGCCAGTCATGCACATCCAAACAGCTAAGCGGTGGGGTGGGGGTGTCACGCCCGTTCTCCCCATCAAAAAGGGGCCCGATCGCCACTGCGTTCAGATCCCTGCGTTTGTTCACTTCTGCTTCAGAAACAAAACTGAAGCACTATTGGCAACTACTTCCGGTGCCGTCCGGCTTTAATTTCCTGCCCGCACTCCTGACAAATGAATGCGTGCTTGTGCCCGTAGCCCTGCCGGCCTGCACGCCGCTTACCCTCAGCGGAACAGGCGTCGCTACAGAATCGGGTGCGGCCGCCTGGCAGCTCGCTAGGGCGTGTTAACACTAATTCGTAATTCTGTGCTATGCTGCGCTGTATGGAGATCGCCGAGGAGCAGTACCAACGTATTGCCTTCAGTCTTCCCCGTCAGCGCGGCAACGTACGGGTCACGAACCTGCAATTCCTCAATGCCCTACTCTATGTCGCTGAGCACGGCTGCAAATGGCGCGGCTTGCCCAAGCGTTTCGGCCCCTGGCATACGATTTACACCCGCATGAATCGCTGGTCCAAGAACGGCGTGTTGGACCAGGTTTTTGAGCTGCTGCAGCGGGAGCAATTCGTACGCATCAGAATCGAGTCCGTCAAACTGGACTCCACCACCGTGAAGGTGCACCCGGACGGCACCGGCGCTTTAAAAAAAACGGACCGCAGGCCATCGGAAAATCCCGTGGCGGATGGACCACCAAGATTCATCTGGTTGCCGCGGATGCGCGAACGGCCATAACCTTCGCGCTCTCGCCAGGCCAAGCCTCCGACGCCGTTGAAGGCCGCGAGCTGCTGGCCGGCATCGGACCGTTGCCCGCGCCCCTGCACCTACTTATGGACGGCGCTTACGACGACAACCAAACCCTGCAACTGGCGCTGGATTTCGGCTATATTCCGGTCGTACCGCCTCGACCAAACCGCCTGGATCCCTGGCAACTCGACCGAGCTATGTACCGCAAACGCAATGAGATCGAGCGACTGTTCCGCCGACTCAAAGGCTTCCGCCGAATTTTCTCCCGCTTCGAAAAACTGGACGTCATCTTTCTCGGCTTCCTCAACTTCGCTCTAATCGTCGAGGCTCTCCGATACCTAAATAGTGTTAACACGCCCTAGGGCAGACCTCGCATTTCCGTGGCTCACCCATCGGAATAGCGTCACGGTTCGCTTGGGGCACGTCTACGACGAAGCGGGCCGCGTATTCTCGAAGCTCTCGAAGCCGCGCCGCAGTATCTTGGCCGTTGGGAGATACCAGCATTCCCGATGGGAAGTGCGGTGGCACTACTTGGCGGCCGAACCCTAACCCGGACCGCCGGCGGGTTACATTGCTGTTCACGGTCTGTTCTCCGCTGGGAAGGCAGGTTTTAATGCTCCGCCCTGTCGCGTTCCTGTCGTTGGCGGCGGTGTCGTGCTCATGTAATCGTCCTCGTCGGGCTTACGGTTGCGCGAAGTTGAGGCAAACAGCGGCATCCGCACACCGTTCGGTTGTGGTTGCATTATGGTTGCACAAACCAGGAGGTTTTTAGGGTTTCAACAACAGACAAGTGCAGTAGATTCAATTAGATGGCTATGGCAGACTACAGCCCTGAAAAGGCTGGCGTCGGCGGTTCAACTCCGTCCCTGGCCACCATAGATTCAACCACTTACGAGCCCTCCAAACAGCAATTACGTTCCAAAACGTTCCAATCGCGCGCCGGGGTTTGTCTCAATTCCGACAGCGTGAACAGGTTGGAAGCCCTCACTCACGACTTTATCCAGAAAATCCACCTTGAGTTTGCCCAATCGATTAGCAGCGATCCCAAGACGTTCAAGAAATCTCTCCTGAGATTGATTGGTTGACAACTTCCCCCGCGGCGTGGCAGGCCCAACGATCCCCGAATAGATGCCGCTGTGCAGATGCGCGAACAAGGAAAGAGCATCAGGGAGATACTGGAACTCCAGACCCGCAATTTTGACAAGGTGGACACCTACGGCCGCTATCTGGCCGAAAAGGGATTGCGAACGGCAGTCACCCGCAGGCGCAAACATACCCGCAGCGCACCCCGCGAATAATTCGGCCTGAATTTCTGACGCTATAAACCTGCTCTCTTTTCATGGCTAGATTGCGCCTCCCCCGTGCTGCCATGATGCACACGAAAGGAGGACACCATGTCCATAGCAACCAGACGTGACCTGCAAACCCGCATCAAGGAACTTGAAGCCGAAAACGAGGACTTGCAAACGCGACTCGACGAAATTTGCGACATCGTTGCACCCGACGAGGAGGACGAGGAAGAGGACGACGAAGAGGGAGCCGAAGGCGACGACTCGGGGGAATAGCTGCCCGTTCGGAATACGGCGCATCGTGGCGAAAGCCAAGCCACGAAATCACCGACCGGGCAAAGAGGTATCGGGCCAACGCTCCTGATTGCTGTCCGCCTTTGCCCGCGAGGTGCGCTCTCTGCAACTCCACCCATTTTGTCGTGGTCGATCACATCGACGGCGACGAATCGAACGGCGCCCCGGATAATCTCCGCTGGCTCTGTAAGGGTTGCAATACCAGGCTGGGGAAGGCGATGGCACGCGCCGGGATCGGCAGGCGGACCCGCCAGTACAATCCCGGCGCGCGCACGCTTGCCCAATACACCGAAGCCGCGCTCCAGCACACGCGCGGCCAGTACGATGCCGGCGGCCAGATCATTCACGACACGCCCAAGGAAGAGCGCCAGAAATTTGCTGCCGAGATTTGGCGCCGCCGCCGCGCTCGCGGTACCGACCGGCGAACTCCGTTCTAAGCTGGTCGCTGCATACATACATGTCATGTATATATCCCAGCGGCCACGGTAAATCGAATTGTGGACGTCCACACGGGAAGCCCTCCGCCCGAATGTTGCCGAAATGTGATGTCTCATCTGTTGAGAACCCAGACACCCGCCGCGTCCTCTCCAACATCGCCCTTGCAGTTCTCGGCTCAGAGCGGCTAAATTGCAGTGTGCATCCCCTCGAAACATACCTAACCAATCTGGCTGAGGTTCGCGCGTCTGCGGCAGGAACCAAGGAAACGTCCTACTATCCCGCATTGCACGCGCTCTTTAACGAAGTCGGGCGCGACCTCAAACCGAAGATTCGCTGCATTCTCCAGCTCGCCAATCGCGGAGCGGGCAACCCGGACGGCGGCCTGTACACGCCCGATCAATTCCAAAAGCTGACCGACGATGAGCCGATCACTGGCCAGAAGCCCTCACGCGGAGCCATTGAAATCAAGTCCACGAGGGACGATGCTTGGCTCACTTCGGACGGTGAGCAGGTCACGAAATACTGGAAAGAGTACGGCCAGGTTCTAGTCACCAATTACCGCGATTTTGTCCTCGTAGGGCGCGACAGCGAAGGCCACGCGCTCAAGCTGGCGTCATATCGGCTCGCGCCCGATGAAAAGTCCTTCTGGCGGCTCTCTGCGCATCCCCGCAAGGCTGCTCAGGAGCAGGGCCAGCGCTTCCTTAATTTCCTTAAACTGGTCGCCCTCTCGCCTGCCGTCCTCGCCGCGCCGAAGGACGTTGCCTGGGTACTCGCCTACTATGCGCGCGAAGTCAAGTCTCGCGTGGAATCGCACGCGGACCTTGCGGCGCTCGCCACAGTGCGCGCGGCGCTGGAAGAGGCGCTGGGACTGAAATTCGAAGGCAAGAAAGGCGACCATTTCTTCCGCTCCACCCTGGTGCAGACGGTGTTCTACGGCGTCTTTTCTGCCTGGGTGCTCTGGAGCAAGCAACACCAGCCCAGCAGCCGGGAAAGGTTTGACTGGAAGCTGGCGCAATGGTCGCTCAAAGTGCCCATGATCCGCGTGCTTTTCGAGCAGGTCGCCACGCCCGGCCAGCTAGGCCCGCTTCGTCTGGTCGAGGTACTGGACTGGACGGCGGCGATGCTGAACCGCGTGGATCGCGCCGCATTCTTTACCCAGTTTCAGGAGCACGAAGCCGTCCAATACTTCTATGAGCCATTTCTGGAGGCATTCGACCCGGAGCTTCGCAAAGGGCTGGGCGTCTGGTACACGCCCATTGAAATCGTCAAATACATGGTCGCCCGTACCGACACCGTTTTACGGGAAGAGCTTGGCCTTGAAGACGGCCTAGCGGATGAAAACGTATACGTTCTCGATCCGGGATGCGGCACAGGTGCCTATCTGGTCGAAGTGCTGAAAACGATAGCTGCCACGCTCAAGCAAAAGGGCGATGATGACTTAGCCGCCCTGCAGGTCAAGAAAGCCGCCAAGGAGCGCGTTTTCGGCTTCGAGATTCTGCCTGCTCCGTTCGTGATCTCGCATCTGCAACTCGGACTTCTGCTGCAAAATATGGGCGCATCGCTGGCTGAGAGCGAAAGCGAGCGCGTGGCAGTTTATCTAACCAACTCCCTTACCGGCTGGGAGCCGCCCCTAGGCCCCAAGCAGCATTTGATTTTCCCGGAGATGGAAGCCGAACGCGACGCGGCGGAAAAAGTGAAGCAGCACGAGAAAATTCTCGTCGTAATCGGCAATCCACCCTACAACGCCTTTGCAGGCGTCAGTCCGGAGGAAGAGGAAGGATTGGTTAAGCCCTACAAGGAAGGGCTGGTCTCTGAATGGAAAATTAAGAAGTTCAACCTTGATGACCTGTACGTGCGATTCTTCCGGCTCGCCGAACGCCGCATCGCGGAAAAGACGGGAAAAGGCATCGTTTGCTTTATCTCGAACTTCTCGTATCTAACGGGGCCGTCCTTCGTGGTTATGCGCAAACGGCTTTTGGCTGAGTTTGACAGGCTCTGGTTCGACTGCCTGAACGGAGACAGCCGCGAAACTGGAAAACTAACACCGACGGGCGACCCAGACCCGAGCGTGTTCTCCACCGAGACCAACCCGGAAGGCATTCGCGTCGGAACGGCTATTGGCCTCATGGTGCGCCGTGGCGCTGTAACGAACCCTCCCGCAGTCTTCTTTCGTGAGTTTTGGGGAACACGCAAGCGCGAAGCACTTGTAAAAAGCTTGCAAGACCTGGCTTTCCAAAGCCGATACGAAAGTGCGTTGCCGACTCGGGATAACCGCTACTCTTTTCAGCCAACCCGAGTTGGAACGGCTTATCTTGGTTGGCCGAAGGTAACGGACCTGAGCTGTGCACCACTTTTTCAAGGGCTTGACGAAGACAGGGCAAATAGCCTGATTGACAGCGACAGGCTTCGACTAGAAGACCGAATGCGGAAGTACCTTGATGCAGATCTTGAATTCGAGGGATTGAAAAGTGTGGCAATAGGGTTGGCGCGTAACAGCGCTGGATTCGATGGCCGAAAAGTGAGAACGAAAGTCCTCAAACATGAGGTATTCAGTGAGACCAACCTACGGCGGTATCTATTCCGCCCTTTTGACGGGCGGTGGTGTTATTACTCCACAGAACCCAACCTGTGGAAACGCTCACGACCGGAATTCGGCAAACAGGTGGGCGGCAATAAATTTCTACTCACACGCGCAGCAGGCGTGGCCAAGCCTGAAGGCGTTCCTTTCCTTTACACCACGTCGCTCGTTGCGCGCGACGCAATGCGCGGCCATGCGGTTGCCTTCCCCTTTTGGCTGAAAGAAGGCGCTAAAACACGGGAAATGCTTCCGGGGCACGCTAGCGGCACGGAAGAAGGAGAGAACCTGTCAGCGCAGGCGATTGCGTATTTGTCGAGTATCGGAGTAGAAGGTTTCTGCGAAAAAGAATCCTCGCTCTCTCTTTGGCTGCATGTGCTCGCAATTGGCTATTCCCCTGCCTACCTTGACGAAAATGCCGACGGCATCCAGCAGGATTGGCCGCGCATCCCGTTGCCATCCTCGCCGGAACAGTTCACAGCCTCTGCCGCGCTCGGCACAAGCCTTGCAGCACTGCTCGACACGGAGGCGAGCGTCAGAGGCGTTACTACCGGCAGCGTGCGAGCTGAGCTAAAGACCATCGGCAATTTCAGCATGGTTCGAGGAAAGCCGCTGGACGCCAGCCAGGATTTGAAGATCGAGGCCGGCTGGGGCCATCCCGGCAAAGACGGCGTAACCATGCCTGGCAAGGGCAAGCTCATGGAGCGCGACTACACCGAAGCCGAACGCACGGCCATTGCCGAAGGTGCTGCCGCTCTGGGCTTGACGCTAGAGCAGGCCCTCTCCGTGCTAGGTGAGCAAACCTGCGATGTCTGCCTGAATGACCGCGCCTGCTGGAAGAACATTCCCGCGAAGGTCTGGGAGTACACCATTGGCGGATACCAGGTCATCAAGAAGTGGTTGAGCTACCGTGAAGCCAAGCTGCTAGGGCGCGCCATTTCGCCAGATGAGGCGCATTACGTCCGCGACATGGCCCGCCGCATCGCCGCGATCTGCCTGCTCCAGCCCCAGCTTGATGCAAACTACTCCGCGATCAAGGCCGATTTTTTCGCTTGGGAAGGGACCAAGGAAGCGACGCACGCACCCGCTCAAGAAGCACACTCGAAAGGTGCGGGGGAAGGAAGATAGCGCGTGCCAAAACAGCCGGATAAGAAGGACCCGTAATTATCAAGGTATTTCTTGCTGGAAAATTCTATGGCCTATCAGCAGCACAGCTACTCTTAGGTTCTAGCAGTCCCATCCTTGTATGCCTCGTAATTTGCGCCAAGTTTTTCCAACATTCTGATTTCGCGCTTACTAACAGTCTGCAATCGACAAAGCCGCCGTCGATCTTTTGAACGCCAGCCTGCTTGCAGAGCTTTCACAGTATCAGTCGAGGTGGAAAAACACTTAAAATTCTGGTATTCGGCCAAAAGGACAAAGCCAAGAGACCCCTGCCTAGCAGCGTCGAACCGTCTCACACGCATTTCGAGTGTTCTTTCAGAGATGTTTTGACTGCTGACATAGCCGTTGGATTCCAACTTTTCCCAGACACGTCGGTGCGGGCTAACATCCGGCCACAGCGCAACGGCCACGCACGTAGCTGCAACCAATCGCCAGGCTGACTCGATGTTCCTCTTGTCTTGCCCGCCAGCTATAGTCATAAACTTGGATCGAAATTCATATCCCATTCTTGCGATGCTTGACCGGGCTGTTTCGAGGTTCTCGATTGCAAACTTGATTGCTGGGCAGCCTTCCTGTTCCAGTTTCTTCAAGCACTGAATCTCTCTGTCTATTCTGGGAAGAAATCTCTGCGGGTTACCGCAGGGCTTAGGGAAAAACCTGCAATCCAATAGCCAGTTGAAAAAATCTTCGAGCTTTTGTTCCTGTAACATCGCTTCTCTTTTTCCCCTTGGTGATGTTACGTGAAATGCGTCAGCTCACATGCTATGACAGATTTTGCAACGAGGGGAACCAAAATGCTTGTCCAGTTAAAAATTGCGCTATTACAACGCGAGCTTAAACAAGGTGAGCTTGCCCGTGCGATAGGCAGGACGCCCGCCCATGTTTCGCGGCTGATTCGCGGCCGCGTGCGCCTCCGAGCCCGCGACCGTCGCCGCATTGCTCAGTTCCTTAGTATCGCTGAAGAACGGCTGTTTCCTGGTCGGAAGCGCAGCGACCGCCGGAACAGGCGGAGCAAATGACAAAGCTTGGGAGAGAGCGCGGGATGCGGAACGGTGACAACAAAATCCGGGTTGCCGGGGTCGCGCCCGGTCCGGTGCCTGACGCCGCCCAACACGCCCTGAGCGGGGAGTTACCCCACAAGACACTGGCCAAAAACCAGGGCGCTCTCTCCCTGTCATTCTGCGAGTACTGCGGGTGTCGCATTGCGAAGTTACGCTACAGCATCCGTGAGGGGACAACGCGGGTGGACTGCACAGCGGTTTTTTCACAGGATACTTGTGGCGAGTGCGGATGTCACTGGCCCGCTGACTGTTTGGGAGCGGATTCGGAATTGGTGATATCACCCGACATCGAAGCGGTGTTGCTTCCATTTGTGAACCCCCGCGTAGCGGGGCAGCGATCAGGCTAAAAACGCGCGGGGCTCGGGGCAGAGCCTCGTGCGGGGAGAGCGGGAGCGAAACCCGCAGAGTGATTGTGAGTTTCCGGCGGGTCTAACAGCCGGTAACTCACGTACAGGTACGGGGCGTGGCGTGGGATGTCACTGCATAGTGGCAACACGATTCGTGTCTTCATGCGAATGATTGACAAATTGGAGTGTCCTATCGAACTCGGAAAGCCATTCACGAAAGAGGCGCTGGAAATCCGGGCCGCTGTTCGTTCCCTTGCTACGGGCATCCCGTTCCAAAAATCGAAATACTACGCGGCGGTTTTCGATTTGCGTGAAGTCATGGGTGTGGACGCGCTCTTGCACGTTCAATCGCGCTACGGCAATCACAATGACAAGTTGGAGCTGCTGCATACGGGCGAAAAGTCATGGGGCGAGTTGATGTCCACGGTGTCCCGCATTTATGACGGCAATCCAGAGGATTTGCAGGTCCGGCGAACTGATCTTTGCTGCGATGTTGACGTAAGCATGGATTGGATCGCGCGCAGCGTGCGAGCGCAGTACAAGCGAATTGAGTTTCAGTTCGGTGAAGTCGAAATGCGCGACGGGCAGGGGAAGCGGGTCGATTTCATGGAAATCGGCAAGCGGCGTCTTGAAACGGTGCAGTTCGGACGGAAACCGAATCCCTTGCGCATTTACGACAAAGTAGCGGAAACCATGTCTCGTTACAAAGCGGCTAAAAGGCAGCATTCACGGGTGGCGTCAGGAATGATTGTCGAGGCTGTGACGGATGGTAGCCCCTACGATAAGGCTGAACGCAACGTAAAGCGGGGGATCGGAAAGCGGTTGCGGGCTCCAGTTGATCGGATGTTTCAATTTCCTTCTTTTACCGAATGGAGCGGTGGTCTGTGGGAACAGCAGACACTTACTCGGATCGAACGGCAATTACATGGACGGATTCCGCAGGTCATTTCTACCGTTCGTCAGATGCGCAAGAACGTGTTGGAGTTCAATCCGTTCGAGCGACTGCACTTCGTTGCGCCGGATGCAAAGCTAGAAGTATCGGAAGACGATTATTCTCCGGTGCAGTGGCTGGCTGGCTTCAAGATGATGGAGCTACTGCAATCAGGCGAGTGGAGCTGTCAGCAACTCACAAAGTTCATCGGCAGGAACGGCAACCGGAAAAGGACAGAGGAAAAGTTCGCTCCGTTTCTCCGGGCCGGTTCGATGACGCGCGACGGCGAAAAGGAACTCACAGCAGCGGAACTGTATGAACGATACCGGGAGAGTATCCAGCGGCAATTGGCCGGATAGAGCCGATGAACAGTGCTGCGCACAAATCGTTGCTGCATCCAGATGAGGCACCTTCTCCGTTGCAGCATTCATTGCCTACGCCTCAGCAACGTTCCTGTGATACTGTATTGCGCGAGACAAACCTTGACGCGCCATCCCAGCGAGGAGAACTGGAAAAGATGGCGCGGCGGAGATTTCAAAACCCGAAACCCTTCAAGGAAGGCGCGTTCTGGTGGATTCTCTGTTGGCAGGACGAATTTGTTAACGGAGTACGTACTAGAAAGCGTAAACGTGTAAAACTCGCTCCCGTGACGATGGCTGCACGCGAAGCGCAAAAGGTCGCGGCTGAATACGTCAATCCTCTGAACCAAGGTCTAGAACCAGTCTCATAAATCCCCGCTGGCCGTGAAACGTGGCACTCTGGGTGTGCTCTGGAATGCTCCGTTCCCACCATGCAGGGACGTTGGGAATTAACGGACGAACAATGGCAACTGATCGAGCCGATCTTGCGGCCGGCACGACGGGCCGACAACCGAGGCCGTCCATGGCACGATACTCGGGCTGTGCTGAACGGCGTACTGTGGGTGCTGGGCACCGGAGCCCAGTGGCGCGAAATGCCCGAGAAATATCCGCCGTTCCAGACCTGCCATCGCCGATTCCAGCAGTGGGTGCGCGGCGGAAAGCTGGAGAAGGCGCTGCAACGGTTAGCACGGTACCTGCACGAGCGAGGACAGTTGAACCTCGATGAGGCGTTCGTGGACGCTACCTTCGCCAGCGCCAAAAAAGGGGGCTTGCGGTCGGTCCCACCCGGCGCGGCAAGGGCACGAAGATCATCGCTATCGCCGCTAGTAACAGTCTTCCTCTCGCCGTATCTGTTGACAGCGCTTCGCCAGCCGAGTGCCAGCTTGTGGAACAGGTTCTTGGGGGAAGCTTCCTCAACCAACTCCCCGCCCGCCTCATCGGCGACAAAGCGTACGACTCGGACGCGCTCGACGAAAAGCTTGCCGACCAATACGGCATTGAACTGATTGCCCCGAATCGGCAGCGCCGGAGCCAGACCCAAGACGGTCGCCCGCTGCGCCGTTATCGCAGGCGCTGGAAAGTAGAACGGCTGTTTGCCTGGATGCACAAGTTTCGCCGTCTGGTCGTGCGATGGGAATACCACATCGACAACTTTCTCGGCTTCGTGCACCTTGCTTGTCTCCATCTGCTGCTCAACCATTTATGAGACCGCTTCTAGTAACGCTTGGCTCTGCAACGAACTTCAACGAGTACGTTAACGGCACATACCGAGTGAACAACCTACCACTCATGGTTGCAAGCACTCAGAAACGGTACGAAGGGATTATCAAGAACTATCTCTCGCCAGCGTTTGGAGGGATGTGCTTGCGTGATCTCACGCGGATGACAATTCAGAAGTATTTTTCTGGGTTGGCGGACTCCAAGCTAAGCCATGAATCGAAAGACAAAGTAAGGGATGTGTTGTCCAGCATCCTGGTTTCGGCCAAGCAGTACGGCCTACTTGTGATTAACCCTGCTGAAGGCGTGAAATTGCCTCCGAGCAAGAAAGGCAACAAGAATAAGCCTCATCTCACTCCGCAGCAGTTCAGTTCACTTCTTCAGATCATTCCGGAACCTTATGCTTCGATGGTTTTCGTTGCGACTTTCACCGGGCTGAGAGTGAGCGAATTGATCGGCTTGAAGTGGAAGAATGTGCATACCGATTCCATAACCATTGATGAGCGATACTGTCGGGGAGAATGGGGCTGTCCGAAGTCAGAGGCCAGCAATGCAACCATCGCAGTGGATCAGGCCGTAATCGACCGCATTCAGCGGCTAAAGACACTCACGGTCGAGGTACGGGCCGGAAGGGCTGTTCGCAAATTGAAGGCGGTCAAGTCATCGGAGCCGGACAATCTGGTTTTTCCAAGCCTGATGAAAGGGACTCCGATGAGGGACAACAATATCCTTGCTCGGTTTATAAAACCTGCGGGCCGGACCCTTGGAATCGGGTTCGTGAACTGGCGGTGTTTGCGCACGTCTTATGCGACGTGGCTCAAGATGGTGGGCGCGGACGTAAAGGACGCACAAGCGCAGATGCGGCACTCGCGGGCGAGCACTACGCTGGATATCTACCAGCAGTTTGTTCCCGAATCGCAGCGCAAGGCCGTGAACAGACTGAGCGGTTTGACAGCATCACCTACGGTGAATTGAAGGACGTTCCAATTCACGTTCCATTAACGTTCCAATAATCGGGCTCGAAAAGTGATGAAAGCGAGTACAAACACGAACGGAATCAATCAGATGAGAATGGCTGTGTCCAGCCCTGAAAAGGCTGGCGTCGCGGTTCAACTCCGTCCCTGGCCACCATCTTTAACTCTCCCTGTATCAATCGTTTACCGACATCCTGAATCCAGTTACATCCAGCTTGATACATCTCGCACACCCGGTTTCACCGGGGGTGCTCAGTTAACCGTCACGTTTACAGGCACTTGCATCAGCTTTTCCAGGATCAACCCCTGCGCCTCAATGCGGTCTTCACTCATTGTCTGGGTATAGAGGTTGAGTGTGGTACCTACGTCTTTGTGGCGCATGATCGTCTGCACGATCTTCGGGTTCGACCTTGGCCTTGACCAAATACGTCCTGAGCCCGTGCCGCAGGTTGTGAAAGCCGAACCTCTTGGATTCAACCTCCACACCCTTGACCCCAGCCTTGAGTGCAGCCGGCCGCAGATAGTCTTCGACCAGCATGTTCCCCGACCGGGGCTTTTTCCCTTCCAGCTTGAAGCTCGCGAACAGCCAGTCTTCCGGCTGGGAATACGGCGTCTCCTGCTGCCATAGCCTCAAACACCCTGCGAGCAGCGGGTGCATCAGGACTACCGCTCTGCTTGCCGTGGTCTTCGTCGGGCAGACCCCGAACTTCGAACTCCAACTCCGGCGGACATATATCTGCGAGTTCTCGTGATCGACATCGCGCCACTGGAGTCCCAAGCCCTCGCTGATACGCAAGCCCGTGGCCGCCGTCAACAGAGTCAACGCCCGTTCCAGCGGTGGCAACTGCTGGAGGATGGTGAAGACCTGCTCCGGCGTCACGATAATCGCTTCGTACTCGAATTGAGTCCTGCACCGGACGAAGTTGAGCGGATTCCCTTCTTCGCCCCTTGACAGATACTTCTGTCTCTGCCCATGGCCGTAGATCAGGCTCATTACCCGAAAGCTCGACATGCACTGCCCAATTGCAGCATAGGCGCAGCGTGTCGTACTGCATGCGTTTGCGATCCATCAACTTCCGGATTTCTATGAGAAGGTAGACCACCAGTGTCTCGGTGGTTACCGGTCGCCTAAGCACTCGGCCCAGCTTCGCGATGATTTGATCTTCCACACGGAAAGCTCCTTAGGTGGTCCAATTCTAGCAACACGCGAGCACCTGGCCAGGAATGGCCGTGCAATTCGGCGTTTCCGATTCCACCGCCCGCTTCGTGCGCGTCTCCCGAGGGTCTAATCCTGAAAGACAGACCCTGCCCCTCACCCACCTCTTTGACCTTTCATTGTGGACATACAGATTTGTGTCGCCGTTCGCTGACTTTTATGCTTGTCGCCGTTCGCTGACTTTGTTAACATGTCGTCGTACGCTGACATTTGGCAGAGGAGGATGATATGCGCATTCGAACGCCGACCGATCTCGGGGCTATGATCCGTGACCGCCGCACCAGACTCGGTCTTGACCAGAAGTCCCTGGCGGACAAGGTCGGCGTCAGCCGCCAGTGGATCGTCGAAGTCGAAAAGGGCAAGCCAAGAGCTGAAATCGGCCTCCTTCTGCGCACCATCGACGCACTCGGAATCCTGTTGGCGGCCGGCGATGCCGGAACAACAAAGAGCCGGAGCGGCCCGCCCCCCGTGGACATTGATTCCATCATCGCTTCCGCGCGCGAGAAGAGAAAATGAACAAAGAACTCATCGCGGTTCTTGACGGACGGGAAACGGGCCACGTCGCGCGCGACAACAGGGGAAGGCTCGCCTTCACATATAACGAAGAATGGCGCGCCGCCGAGAACGCCTATCCCCTTTCGATCTCCATGCCCCTGGCCCTGGCTCGGCACGGCAACGACAAGATCGATCCGTTCCTGTGGGGGCTCCTACCCGACAACCAGATGGTGCTCGATCAGTGGGCGCGCAAATTTCACGTCTCAGCAAGGAACGCCTTCAGCCTCATCGCCGCCGTCGGGGAGGATTGCGCTGGAGCGGTTCAGTTCGTCCACCCCGACCGCCTTGAGGTTATCCTGGGTCAGGCACCCCCAGAGATCGAATGGCTCGATAAAGCTGCAATTGCGCAAAGACTGCGTGCCTTGCGCGAGGACCACTCCGCGTGGCGCATTCCGCGCGATACCGGCCAGTTCAGCCTTGCCGGGGCGCAACCCAAAACCGCTCTTCTCTTCGAGAACGGAAGATGGGGTGTACCCTCCGGCCGGGTTCCGACCACTCACATTCTCAAGCCGCCCTCCGGCGACTTCGACGGCCACGTAGAAAACGAACATTTCTGCCTGGAACTGGCGCGTGCAATCGGGCTTCCCGTCGTCGATTCAAGGATTATGCATTTTCAGGATGAAGTCGCCATCGTCGTCGAACGCTATGACCGTATCCGCACCGCCGACGGTCTGCGCCGGGTCCATCAGGAAGATATCTGCCAGGCTCTTGCCGTTTCTCCCACCCATAAATATCAGAACGAAGGCGGTCCCGGCATCCCTGACATCGTCGAACTGCTCAGGACCCACTCCGGCAACCCAGCCGAGGACGTCGCCACGTTCATCGACTCGGTCGCCTACAACTGGTTGATTGTTGGCACTGACGCCCATGCCAAGAATTACGCCCTGCTCATCGGCGCTGGAGGCCGCGTCCGTCTCGCACCCCTTTACGACCTCGCCAGCGCTCTTCCGTATCCCCGCATCGACCTCCAGCGCGTAAAGCTTTCCATGAAGCTCGGCGGCGAATATCGCTTCCGCGACATCCAGCTCCGTCACTGGCGAAGGATGGCCGAGGAGTTGCACCTCGATCCCGACAAGGTCGTTCAACGCGTCGATGATCTCGCAACGCAGCTAGCCGACCAAGCTCCCGACATCGAACGCCGCATGACGCAAGAAGGGATTACTCACCCTCTGATTCCCCGTCTGGCGAAGAGGCTCGCCACGCGCGCGGCCGCGTGCCGCAAGATTCTGCGCTAGATCGAAGCCCTTCGCAGCTTGGACGTCTGTGCCGGGTTGTGGACACCTCCAGAATTGCTGCTCTGCGCGAATCCGGGGCGTCATGGCGGGCGATCTCCAGTGAGATGGGGGGTGGGGCTTGCCACAATCCATCGGGTCGTCTCAGTCCCATTCAAGATTCAGCACGGTTAACGGTAAGTAGTTGATTCCAATAACGTGAAAGCATCTTCAGAGGCTCCACAAACATTCTCGCGCTTTCGAGACAGATTTGACTGGCAGAAATGGCGCCTCCGAATTTAACCTTCCGATGTATTGTTGCATTTTTGTGACGGCCTAAGACTCCTCCTGTATAGACTTAATCCTCGTCGGAGGTCGAAATGAAATGGATTACTAGAGCGGTTCCCAAGTAGATATATCCGAAAAAGAGGAAGTGGGGTAAGTTACGGGTGGCGAGTTTCCGCGAAGACACAGAGCGATGCCACGAGCATATTCGGATGATTTGCGGTGCAAGATTCTGCAGGCGTACGAGCGGGCCGAGGTAGGCTTGGAGCGATTGGCGGATCAGTTTGGGGTCAGTTACGGTTTTACCAAGAAGATTCGGCGACAGCAGTTGCAATCTGGGCAGATGGAGCGGCCCGGGCAGCTCCTTCATGGTCCGGCAAGCCGGGTGACGGAGTCGGTGCAAGAGTACTTGCGGCGGCAGGTGCGGAGTCAGCCCGATCGGAGCTTGGCCGAACTGGGACAAGGGCTGGAGCAGAGCCTGCAGGTGCAGCTCAGCAAGACACGGCTTTGTCTCGCGCTTCAGCGGCTGGGGTTGCGGCGTAAAAAAAATCTCTCCACGCCCAAGAGCAGGACACGGAAGAAGGTTGGCAGCGGCGGCAGTCGTGGTGGGAGCAGATAACTCAGATCGATCCCCGGCGCCTGGTCTTTCTGGACGAGAGTGGAGTCACCACCGAGATGACCCGCCGCTAGGGGCGTGCTCCGCAGGGCGAGGGCGTACGAGAAGGCGCTCCTGCCGGGCATTGGCGCACGCTGACTTTGTTGGGTGCGATCACCCTCGAGGGTCTGCTGGCGACCATGACCATCGAATCGCCGACGGACGGCGAGGTGTTCGCGGCCTACTTGGAGCAGGTCTTATGTCCACGGCTGCACCCCGGTCAGATCGTGGTGATGGATAATCTCTCGGCACACAAGCATCCGCAGGTGCGCCGGCTGATCGAGCAAACCGGGGCGCATTGGCTCTACCTGCCGCCCTACTCGCCGGACTTTAATCCCATCGAGCAGTGCTGGGCCAAAATTAAAGAGTGCTTGCGGGCTGCCAAGGCTCGACTCCTCGACGCTCTCGACCAAGCCATCGCCGCCGCCATCTCCACCATCACCCCACAGAACTCGGTCGCCTGGTTTCACCATTGCGGCTATCGGATACAGCTACTATGAATCCGCTCTCAGCCCGGAACGGCGGCGTGGCGCGGTGGAACCTGCCCGCCAGCAACCTCGGTTGTCGGAGCGGCATGGCTGCCGGCGGTTGGGGCAGTGGCGAGGGAGGCAGCGATACATCAGGACGCCGCGCGATGAGGAAGACGCGCTGACACGGGCGATCCTTCAGCGGGCCAGCCAATATGGCCGTTATGGCGATCGCCGGATCACGGTGTTGTTGCCGCGCGCGGGCTGGAACGTGGGACGGGATCGGGTGCAGCGAATCTGGCGGCGGGAAGGGTTGCGGGTGCCCGAGAAACAGCAGCCGCGTGGCCGGCTGTGGTTGAACGACGGCTCCGGCGTGCGACTTCGACCGGAACATGAGAACCAGGTGTGGAGCTACGACTTCGTCAGCTGCTTCACCCACGATGGACGGACGTTGCGGGTGCTGACGCTGATGGACGAGTTCACGCGCCAGTGCTTGGCCTTGCGGGTGGCGCGACGGCTGAACAGCTACGACCTGATCGAGACGCTGGCGGAGGTGATGCTGATCCACGGGGTGCCGGAACACCTACGGTCGGACCATGGACCTGAGTTCGTTGCCCAGAAGTTACGCAACTGGTTATCGGCGGTGGGAGCCAAGACGCTGTACATCGAAGCTGGAAGTCCGTGGAAAAACGGGGACTGCGAGAGTTTCCACGGGAAGCTACGAGACGAGTGCTTGAATGGCGAGATCTTCTACTCGCTGAAGGAGGCGCAGATCATCATCGAGCGTTGGCGTGTCGAGTACAACACGCGGCGTCCACATTCGTCGTTGGGTTATCGGCCGCCAGCACCGGCGGCGATCGGACCGGCGACGATCAAGGCAACCGAAGAGACGAGGCATGGAAATGTGGAAACCGCTGCGCGCTTCCCACATTTCCACACCCCCGACGGCGGCGACGGCGAGTCAACTTGTCCGTTGACTGCGCTACACTAACACTCCTACTGGTACAAAATGTCGGGCAGGTCAATAGTAGGTTTGCTCAACGATGCCCGCCTCCCGACAGGCTTGCGGCGTACTCCGGCCGTTGCTTACGGCCACCTCGACTTGACGCAGAATCCCGATGATCTGCTCCGGGGTGTATTTTCTCTTGGCCATTTTCCAGCTCCTCTCGTACCAGTGTCTCTCTCTTTTCCACTGGTACAAAATTCGCCAGTCACGTCACTTTCGCGCATAGGCGGTAGCTCATGGCGGCCGCCTCGTGCAGCTTGCCAATCTCATATTCCGATTTGATCATCCGGATCTGACGGATCAAGGGGGATGCGTCAACGATCTCCGTTTCCGGAAACATAGCCCGAAAGCGCAGATAGTGATTTGCGGGCACAACATCCAGTTCCATTCCGATCTTTCGGATTTGACGGAAATTCGAACCGATGGTCCCAGGCAGCTCCTTTGACCTGGGGAATTTCTCGACCACAGGCAGACGGCTTTCTCGACGCGCCCGGTCGAAGCTCTTTCGCGCGAGCAGGACGGCTTCGCCAGACGCGGGTATCAGCAGGTGTCCGTCCTGTCCCGTCCCGGAGAAGTAGAAGAGGTCCGCCCGCTGTAGGACGATCGCCCCATCGATCTCCCTGTCCTGGAGCAACCGCTGCAATCGCTCCTTCCGGGCTACGAGTTCCTCAGCAGGCGTGATGTGCAACTTGCAGCTCCTTCCCACGGCCGAACTCCATGTTCACAACCCTGAGAATTGTCTGGTTGATGCTCCTAAATACTGGCGATCAGCCCACCATCAACACGGATCATGGCGCCCGTTATATAGGAAGCCCGCTCGCTGGCCAAAAATGTGACCACGTCGGCGTATTCCTCTGGGGTACCATAGCGGCCGATTGGAATGGTAGAAGCGCTCGCGGCACAGACCTCCTCGACGGTACGGCCTTCGCGCTTGGCCCTGGCTTCATCGATCGAGCGGGTGCGGGCGGTGGCCACGCGGCCCGGAAGCACTATATTCACCGTCACCCCGTCGCGCGCGGTCTCCCGCGAGAGAGTCTTCGACCACCCCACCAATGACATCCGGAGCGCATTCGAAATTGCCAGGTTTGGGATAGGGGCGACCACACCGGAAGATGTGCTCGTAATGATCCTCCCCCACTTGCGGTCACGCATACCCGGCAGCACGCGATCCGTAATTGCAATCACCGATAGCACCATTGATTGGAAATGCTTGCTCCACAGCGCAGGGTCTTGGCCGAAAGCGGGCGTGGGCGGCGGACCGCCGGTGTTGTTAATCAGGACATCCACTGGCCCAAGGCGTTTCTCGACCTCAGCCACGCGCACCTCGATGACAGACAAGTCGGCAAGATCCCAACCGAGCGCAAGGCCATCAGAGCCCGCCTGCTTGATTGTCGCGAGGGTTTTCTCGGCAGCGGCAATATCGATATCCGCAGCCGCGACCCGCGCACCTTCGCGAGCCAGGGCTTTGGCAATCGCCCCTCCAAGTCCCCCGCCTCCACCAAGTACCAGCGCGGTTTTACCACCCAAACCTAGTTCCATTTCAAACCTCCCAGAAACGGGACCGCCGTAATTTGAATTCCAAGATCATCTTTATAGTCTCGGAACCGGCGAGGGCCCGTTACCACAGATGTTCGGATCATCGCAAGATTATTGATCGACGACGAACCCGTCGAAGTGCGGGCGCATCGAAATGGCTTGGGATAGCGGAGGACGAATCCTCTGCGCGTCGGGCAACAGATTCATCCCAAGACCCGGTCCGGTCGGGATGTTCACGAATCCACGATCGGGCAGCGGAACATGGTTGACGATATTGCTCCCGAGATGCGTGGGGCGCGATTCGAATACTCCTGCCTCGAAACCGGTTGCGTATTCCTGAATGGCGAAGTTGGGAATCGCCGCGTCCAGTTGCAGGCACGCCGCGAGACCGATCGGCGACAACGGATTGTGGGGAACGATCTGCACCTGATGAGCTTCCGCGATCGCGGCCACCTTGCGCGCGCCGGTTATCCCACCGCATAGGCAGAGGTCAACCCGGGCGTACTCGACGGCGCCCCGCGCCATCAACTCCTCGAATTCGTAGATCGTGGCGAAGCGCTCGCCGGTGGCGATTGGGATGTGGATCTTCCCGGCCACTCGCGCCATTGCGTCCGGCCCCTCGGGACGAATTGGGTCCTCGATGAACAATGGGTGCGTGTCTTCGATTCCTCGGGCAAAGACTACGGCTTCAGCGGGTGTCAGGCGTCGATGCAATTCGATCAGCAAATCAACTTGATCGCCAACGACCTCGCGCATACGACGCACATTGTCGATAGCGTCCCGCATTTTCTTGACATGCGTTTTGAAGTACACCTTATCATTCCCTTCATCGAGGAAGGGGTTCAGGTGGCCAAACGCATTGAAGCCAGCCGCCATTTTGGCCTTGCATTCGTCGAGCACCTTTTCGATGCTGCTTTCATAGATATGCCCATAAATGCGCGCCTTCGTGCGGACGGCGCCGCCGAGCAGCTCGTAGATCGGCACCTTCAGCGCCTTACCTTTGATGTCCCAAAGGGCGATGTCAATGGCAGAAATCGCGGCGTTGACCGCCGGGCCTTGGAAGTAGCTGAAGCGATGCATCACGTTCCAGTGATGCTCAATGGAGAATGCGTCTTTCCCGTCCAGATATTCGGCAAACCGCCTGATAGCAGCCCCTGACGACTCGATGTGGCCCCACGCTCCTGCTTCACCCGCGCCAACCAAGCCGGTTTCAGTTTCGACACGAGCGAACATGAATTGGCCGACATGCAGCGGCTCAACCTTTGTAATTTTCATTGAAAAACTCCGCAACCCCTAAGGCGACCGTGAAAAGCATCCTCGGATTCGCCGGCAACTCCATTTGCAGCATCTTGAATTTACGCCGCCCTGGTATCGGCGTGCAACTTTTGACGGCCGGCTCGCGCGTGCAACTCCGAGTGTGCATGGGGCCTGCTTGCGCTAATTCGAGGTCAGAAAATGTCCTTACGCGGAGATGTCATTGACGTACATCTGCCTGCTTCGATCCCACGGGTGCAAGCGCTACGTGTCAAATTGCGACCCGGTCTAGCGTAAAATGATCGCGAATCGCCCGATATCGTCGATGCGCACTTCACTCTGTCGGACAGACTAAGAACTTGGTTGGCCGTTTTGACGAAAATTTCGCGCGTCAGCTACGGAATTGATACGCGAACGCACCGCCCGGCGGCGTCCCGTAACGGGCCGGCATAAGGAAATGAGATGGAAATTAATCCTTCACAAACGGCTGAGATGCGGCGAGCCGTGCGTACCACGTTGCTCGGCGCGATTATCGGCACCGCTGTCGAGTGGTATGACTTTTATCTGTACGCAACTGCCGCTGCAGCCATCTTCAACAAGTTATTTTTTCCGTCCTATAACGTCCTGATCGGCACCCTTCTGGCATACGCGACGTTCGCTCTGGGATTCTTCGTGCGGCCTCTCGGAAGCGTGCTGTTTGGACGCCTTGGTGATCACATCGGCCGCAAACGTGTGCTCGTCATTACTCTGGTGCTGATGGGAGGATCGACGTTCCTGATGGGACTGTTGCCGACCTACGCTCAAGTCGGCGTTTGGGCACCAGTGGGGCTGACGCTCTTGCGCATGACCCAGGGCCTCGGTTCTGGCGCCGAATACGCAGGCGCCGTCTTGATGGCTGTCGAATATGCTCCGGACAACCGCCGCGGATTATATGGCGCAGTGCCTTATGTCGGCGTAGCCGCGGGGTTGTTGATGTCGCTGGCGACGTTTTCGCTGAGTTCGAGATTGCCGGCACAACAGTTCGAGGCTTGGGGATGGCGCATCCCGTTCCTGCTGAGTGCGCTGGTTGTGGTGCTCGGGGTAGTGCTGCGAGCATCGTTGAAGGAAACGCCGATCTTCGCCGAATTGGCGAAAAAGCGCAAAATCTCGCGCTCGCCAGTTCGAGAAGTTTTTCGCGTCGCGCGCCGGCCGCTGCTGTGCGCATGGGGGGCAAGACTCGGCGACAACTCGCTCGCGTACATCTATGAATCTTTCGTGATCGTGTATGCAACCCACCAGCTCGGGCTCGCAAGGCCGGAAATCATTACGGCTCTGATGTTCAGCGCGGCGTCGCAATTCGTTACCGTGCCGTTGTTTGGCTGGGTCTCCGACAAAGTAGGACGGAAGCCCGTCTATTTGGCGGGCGCCGTGTTGTCCGGTCTTTTTGTGTTTCCGTTTTTCACCATGTTGCAGACGCGATCGCGGCCCCTGATCTATCTCGCTCTTTTCATCGTGTCTGGGGTAGCCAAGACGTTGATGACATCCGCGCAAAGTCCCTGGCTCGCCGAGATGTTTCCTTCGCGCGTCCGCTACACGGGCTTCGCGCTTGCCAGGGAAATAACTTCACCAATCGCGGGAGGAATTGCCCCCATGATCGCGACAGCACTGCTGGCCGTGGGGAAGGGATCGCCTTATCTGGTCTCGCTGTATGTGGTGACGCTCTCCGTTATCACCGCGATCTCGGTGGCTCTTGGCCCCGAGACCCGCGGACGCAGCTTGCGCGATGACGCCGGATCGGAAATGGAACCAGAAGCGCGTCTGGCTCTCTGATACTTGCATAAAACACTCGTTCGAAAACGGCCGCACAGCCGGTTTTTGGCTGTGTGAAAAGGTATGATCAGTTGATAATCGCTCGCAATCAGTTCCAACTCGATCTGCGTTGCCGGCAGCACCCTGCGTTCGTGGCGGATTGCGCAGCTTGTTGCGTTGGTGGTTCGTCGTCTCGACTTCAAATTCGACCGGCTCCGCCAGCGCCGGACCACCCTGGGGGTCTTGGCGGGTAAGCCGCACACAGGCACGGCGAACTTGCCGCGGCCATCGCTGAAACGAAGGAAAATGGAGCGGTGTCCGATAAATCGACGCGGAACGACAATGATGATGCGGCGAATTCCTAGAATGGGACGGCTTCGCCCAGTTTGCATCGGCGACGACGGAAATTTCGATTAAGTACGGAAATTTCGATTGAGTATCGAAAACGCGGAGATACAATCTCTAGGTCCATTTCGGTTTAATCATTAGGTACTTTTTTTAATTTCAGAGCTGGATGCCCTTGATATAGACTATAGCGGTAAATAGCACTTACGTGATAGGGCCGGACTGAGGCACTGGGCAGAAGTCTAGCTTCGGTGAAACACTAGTGCATAACTACTAGTTAACTGTGGAAAACTCCTTCGGTGCAAGGAATAGCGGAGCTTTATCTCAAATCAAGGCAGTTCCTTAAACAAGTGCCCTACAGCCTGTTTCAAAAATCGTTTTGACTTGTAACAGGGCACGACTTCAGTCGTACCAGCCCAAGGCCCAAGCAGTCAACCAGAACGTCCGGGCTTCAGCACCTGTTGCAGGTATGCCTTCGGGAGCAATGCCCGGTTTCAAATGACCTCCGTTACGGTAATGTTGAAGCCGTGCTCTGATAAGAATCTGTATTTTTGAAACATGCTGTAAGTACACCGTCTAAATTATATCGTTATCACGCATTTGCGATTCGACGAACCGCATCCTTCGCGTCCGGAGTTAATCTGCGGCGGCTTTCATCGGCAGATCGATTTAAGGCAACGTGCCGGTGTGAAGGCTGGAAAGCACGTACGCATACTTGCTCGTCAGCAAGACAGGTTCAGGAAGAAAAAAATGATGTTGGACGTATTCACCAGAGTTGCACAGTGCGAACTATCGTTTCCTAAGTCATGGCCTGCGCCATCAAGTTTTGCATCGCAACAGCGCCTTCAGCCATCCACACAAGCTCGCTCTTGGTGGCTCACTATTTTTTTTGTCATCGCTTTAACGACGTGGGTATCAACCGTATCGGCACAAGAAATCGAGCAATCCGCTGGCCCACATGCCGCGTACCAGCAGGCAGCTTCTGGTGCTGATGCTAGCGAGACTTCCACTGCCGTCGAGCCGGTGCAGAACACTGATGCAACTGTTGATCAAGCTCCAAATGGGGAATCGGCTGGCATCATTGCCATCCTAAAAGAAGCACCCGAGGCGTTGGCGGCCGTAAAGAACGAATTCGCAAGGCAAACTTCAACTGATCCCTCCGCCATTAGCGATGAGATGGTTTTCAGCCGCATAAGTCAGGACCCTGAATTACGGGCCCGTGCCGTGCAGGAGTTGACGAAGCGCGGCTACATGGTCGGTGATGACAGCGGAAACGCAGCAAAAACACCTTCGAAGCCTCGCGCTAAGATCAAGCCGGAGACAAGGCCGCGTACGGAAGAGCCTCCTGAGGAACCTCTGCTTCGAGAACGGCCCATCCCATATCCCGGACTACCTTCCTTCAAAGAACTTTACTCACAACTAGCACCCGATAGAGGCAAGCTAAAGCGGTTCGGTAGTGATACTTTCCGCATCGGCACCGGCAATGCTGATGGCTTGCCAATGGATCTGCCGGTTGGTCCGGATTACGTGCTTGGGCCCGGTGATGAGTTGATCATCAATTTGTGGGGAAGCATCTCCCTGCGACTGAACCGGACGATTGACCGCCAGGGCCAAGTTGCCTTGCCTGAAGGCGGCCCGATTATCATCGCGGGGAGCACGATTGCACAAGCGCAAGAACTGATACGGAAGGCGCTTAGCCCCGGGCAGTTCAAGGAGCTTCATGCTGAAATCTCGCTGGGCCGCTTGCGAACTGTGCGTATCTACGTCGTCGGGGACGTGCAGCGCCCCGGGGCATATGATATCAGCGCCTTATCCACGCCGCTGAATGCACTCTATGCCGCTGGTGGCCCCACCAGCCGTGGCTCTCTGCGCACGCTGCGCCACTATCGGAATAGCCGGCTGCTTCGGGAAATCGACCTTTATGATTTCCTGTTGCATGGCGCCAGCTTCGATATCGATCGTCTGCTGCCCGGTGACACCGTGCTGGTGCCTCCAGCCGGCCCACAGGTGGCCGTAAGCGGAATGGTTCGACGACCAGCGATATATGAACTCAAGAGTCCGATTGGGCTGGATGAGGTTCTGGACTTAGCCGGTGGTGTGCTGGTCTCCGCCACCCTGCAACAGATTACCGTGGAGCGCATCGAAGCCCATCAGCGCCGAACCATGGTGAGCGTACAGCTCGGAGAACCGGTCCCTAGCGTTGAGCCCTTGCCGACAAACCAAAACAGCCCGAACGTTACCTCGGAACTGGATCTGGCCGCCGCACCGGCAGCCGCGGGGAAAAATTCATCCGCAGCTTTGAAGCCGGCGATCAGCAACCAGGGATCTGACAACCGCCGGCAGTCAGCGGATGACCACGAGTCACCGCACGCGGTTCTCGCCTCATTCCGGGTTCAGGATGGCGACCGTGTATTGGTTGCTCCCATCCTGCCTTACAACGAGAAAGCGATATATCTGGAAGGTCACGTCTATCGCCCGGGCAGGGTTGCGTATCGCGAAGGTATGACAATTAACGACCTGCTTCGTTCGTATCAGGATGTCATGCCGGAGCCTGCTGACCACGCTGAGTTAGTTCGCCTCGAGCCGCCTGACCTTCGGCCGCTCACAATCAGCTTCAACCTGACAGACGTTCTAGCGGGAAATGATCCCATCGTACTTCAGCCGTTCGATATGATTCGGATTTTCAGCCGGTATGAAATCGATCCGCCAAAAGTAACCATCACCGGCGAAGTGCTGCGTCCCGGCGAATATCGTCTGGAACAAGGCATGACCGCGGCGGATCTCGTCCGCATGGCCGGAGAATTCAAGCGCAGCGCTTATCGCGAAGAAGCCGACCTGACTAGCTATGTCGTGCAGAATGATCGGAAGATTCTGTTAAAGCACAGTGTAGTCCAAATCGGCAGGGCGGTGGACGGGGACAAGACTGCCGATGTGAAGCTCAAGCCTGGTGACGTTCTCGGCATCCGCCAACTTTCCGGATGGAAAGACATTGGCGGCGCTGTTACTGTACGCGGCGAAATCGTGTATCCCGGTACCTATGGAATAGAACATGGCGAAAGGCTCAGCTCCGTCCTGAAGCGTGCCGGTGGATTCACGGATACCGCTTATGCGGCCGGAGCCGTACTGGAAGGAGTTGAGGTTCGCGAAATCGCGGAAAAGGCGCGTCAGGAGATGATTCGCCGATTGGAAACCACTCCGCCCAATGTCCATTCGGGTCTGACAAATTCACAAGAAGATCAGGCCACTCTGCAATCTATGCGGCAGCAACAGCAGGAAGTCCTGGCCGCTCTGCGCGCTCATGCCGCCAGCGGGCGGCAAGTAATCAGCATCTCCGGCGACATCTCCAAATGGGAAAACACACCTGCCGATATCGAAATGCGCGCCGGCGATGTTCTGACCATCCCCAAGCTCCCGACTTTTGTCACGGTCAGCGGCCAGGTTTACAACGCCTCAGCCATTACTTTCAAGCCCGGCAAAACCGCCGAGTGGTACCTGCGCGCTGCGGGCGGGCCCACGCAGACGGCCAACCGCAAAGCTATCTATGTCGTGCGGGTGGATGGCTCCGTCATCGGGCAAGCGAGAGGCGGTTTTTGGAAAGAGAGTGTTCTTAACGCGCGGCTCCAGCCCGGCGATTCCATCGTGGTTCCGGAAAAGATCATCGGCGGCTCACAGTTCTGGAAGAACATGGTCAGTATGGGCCAGATTATGTCTTCCATGGGCCTCACTGCCGCCGTCGCGGTGAAATAAGAGCTCTCGGGCCGCAAGAATTCAAAAAGGCTCTCAAAAGGTATTCCCGATTTGTTTCCTTCAGTATTTTTCCGGCTGACGATACAGTTCCTGACCTGCTGCTCATTGCTTGCTGCCGGTTGCGCGGCGCAGTCGCAACCCGCTGAGAAAGCCATCGTGAATAGTGACCCAGCCAAGCCGGTGCTCAACTCGCAACTGAGCGAGTGCGATACTCGGCTGAAGGCGGTGCCCATTCTCGGACGCCTCAGCCTCGGTAGAGATCATGCGCACTCTGCGCCGGGAACGGCCCAAAGTGGTGCATACCCGCTGCGCGAAGGCGGGCGCGCCTGGGCCAGCGGACTGATTGGCAGGTTGTTATGAATGTGAATGTGGAACAGCATGATGGGACGGAAGAACTGACGCGCTTGCCCGCGGATCGTTGTCTGTGGCGCTGGCTGCCGCTTGTTTTGCGGAATGCGCGCAGCATCGTTCGCTTTGTAATAGCGGTCACGGTTGCGGCGGCGGCGCTCAGTTTTGTACTTCCCGTCCGCTATGAGTCGGAGGCGCGTTTGTTGCCTTCCGATTCCGACGCGGAGAGTGGCAAGCTGCTGAAAATGCTGGGGGGGATGGCTGATGCGGCGATCATGGCGGGGTACACGGGAGATGCCGGCGGTACTGCCGACGCCGGCCGCTTTATCGGAATCCTGCGCAGCCGCACAGTCGCTGATCGCATCATCGACCAGTTCGACCTGATGAAGGTGTACGGCACCACGAAGCGCGAAATCGCGCGCCTTAGCCTGCAGCAGCACACGATCATCACCGAGGAACGCAAAACGGGGCAAATCGTGCTCCGCGTTACCGATCACGACGCCAGGCGCTCCGCCGACATTGCGCGAGCCTATATAACCGAACTGAACGCGCTGGATGCACAACTGAATACGACTGCGGCTCACCGCGAACGTGAGTTTCTGGAACAGCGCATCAACGAGGTCAACGCCGAACTTAACCCAGCCGCCGAACAGCTCAGCAGGTTCTCCAAAAAGAACACCATGATCAGCCTGGGCGATCAGCAAAAGACAATGCTGGAGGCTGCCGCCCACGTGCAAGGCGAATTGATCGCCACGCGCGCCGCCCTTAGCGGTCTGGAACAACTGTATGGCAGCCAGAATTCCCGGGTGCGCGAGGCACGGGCGCGAGTGGACCACCTGACACAGGAATTGCAGAATCTGCGCGGCAGCGACTCGGGCGACAACAAGAATGCCATGTTTCCGCCGATCCGCGATTTGCCCGAGCTGGGAGTGACCTACGCCGAGCTTTACAAACGGACGAAGACGCTGGAAGTCACCTCCGAAATGTTGAGCCGGCAACTGGAATTGATTAAAACGGAAGAAGCAAAGGAACTGCCTGTCATTCGCGTTTTGGACCCGCCGGAGGTGCCGCGGTCGAAGTCGTGGCCTCCGCGGAAGTTGATCACGGCGGCTGCGCTGCTGTTGAGCTTCGTAGTTGCCGTAAGCTGGATCATCGGCCGGCAGGTCTGGGCGGAGTTAGGTGCCGACCACGAGCTAAAAGTTGCAGTTGAAATTGTCCGCGCCTGGTGGAACGAGCGGCGCTGGCGTACGTCGAGTAATGCGCAAACTGCGAAGGTACACAAGCAGGAATGAACGCGGTCGTCGAAAACCCGAAGCGCGATCTGCCCGCCGAGTCCGGCATGCGGCATTCTGTCGTCTTTGGTACGACGGCGGCGGCGGTTTATGGCCTCGCATTGGTGAAGGCGATCGTGGTGACCGGCGCTTATGGCACCGGACCGGAAATGGATGCCTTCACGATGGCCTTCCTGATCCCCAACCTGCTGGCCAGTATCGCCGCGGGCAACTGCGCACCGGCGATGGTGCCGGCGCTGGCTTGGGCCGCTAGGGAAGGTCCGGTGGCGCGCGCTCAGGCTTTCCGGGCCACGCTGTGGATATCGCTGTTGGCCTCGGTTGTGGCGGCTGCAATTTTGCACGCTTTCGCCGGCCCGATGATCCAACTGATCGCGCCCGGATTCGATGCCGTGCGGCACACGCGCGCGGCTGAATTGTTGCGAGTGCTTTCCTTTATGCCGATGGCCAGCATCGTCTTCGGGTATTGTTCCGCGGAACTGTTGTCGCGCCGCAAGTACTTCTCGGTAGCGGCGGCGCCGGCGATCTCAACGGCAATTACCGTTGCCGTGATAGTTGGCTTTCCGCACAGCATCACAGCCCTGGCCTACGGCGTACTCGCGGGCACGCTGGTGCAGGCGGCGATTATGCTGAGGCTTTCGCTGCCCGCGAATCCTGCCGCCGGGCGCCTGCGGCTCTGGACACCGCACACGCGTGGCATTGTCCTTGCGCAATTGCCGTTGATGGGCGCGGCGGTTTTTGGTGTCGCCAACTCCGGCATCGATCAGTTTTTTGCATCGCTGCTTCCGACCGGTTCCGCAAGTGCTCTGAATTATGCGAACTCGTTGCAATCGTGGCTGGTGCAATCGCTGGTAATGGCCGCATCATGGGTGGCGCTGCCTGAGTTCTCGAAACTCGCCTCATCGGGAGAGCTGCCTAAGATGCGCGATCGCGCGCGGCAGTACATCGTTGCGCTCTCAGCCCTTGCTGCTCCGCTCACCGCTGCCGTGTTACTGTTCGGCGGCGCCGCTGTGCAGGCGGTTTTCGAGCGCAGGGCCTTTACCGCTCATTCCACGGAACTGGTGGGAAGCGGGTGGATGGGGTACACGCTCGGCATCGTGCCGCTGGCAATCGGCATGGTCTGCGTCCGCATCCTGAACGCGACCAGCGCCAATCGTGCGCTGATCATTGTCGGCGCCGTCATGCTGCCGCTGAACGCCGTGCTCGACTTCATCCTGATGCGCATCTTCGGGATTTACGGCATAGGCTTGAGCACATCGCTTGTCTATTACGGTTCGGCAGTGCTCCTGCTCTACCTCGCAGGGCGCCGCATCGGAAATCTGGTTGACGGGGCCACAGCGCGTGCCCTGCTGTGTGCCGTCGTGGCCTCAAGCATTGGCGGCGCTGCCTGTCTTGGCACGCGGCGGTTGGTCGCGAGCAACGGCGCGGGGCTGCTCATTTCCGCTGCTGTGCTGGTGCTGACGATTGCTGCGCTGTATGCAATGGCCGGCCTGCTGGAACCGCTTTCGACCCGGTTGCTGCACCTCATTGGGGTGCGGCGGCTCGGCGAGAAGCCGAATTTGCTGGCCTAAGGCAGCAATCTGCTGAATGCGTAGTCTTGCGCTCACTTATGTCGGAGCAAATAACGGCGCACTGTCACGAATTCCCCGCAACTAGTTAGCCGCAGGACAAATGGCAAAGAAAGCCAAAATTTCCTACGTCATCGGCTCGCTCGCTACCGGCGGCGCCGAGCGCCAACTGCTGGAACTTTTGACGCATCTGGACCGCTCTCGCTTTGACGCTTCGCTGGTGCTGTTCGATGGCAGAACTGCGTCGTCTGCCGACGGATTAGTCTCGCAGGTATTCTCGCTAGACGTCGCAGCGAATCATCGATCGCCCCTTCAGCGTGCGGCGTTGATCGCTACTGCCCTAGGGCGCTTGGTTTGGCATTTCAGCCGTTTGCGGCCCGAGATCGTGCATGCCATCTTGCCCACGGCCTGCGTCTTGGCCGGCCCGGCGGCGAAGGCGGCGTTCGTGCCCGTGGTCATCGGCAGCCGCCGTGCGTTACCATCGCAATACCGCACTGATGACCGTTTACCCGCGGCGGTCGAGAAGTTTTCGATGCGCTTCATGGACCGGATGCTGGGAAATTCGGTGGCCGTGACGCGCACCATTGTCGACGGTGACGGCTATCCCGCCCGCCGTACTGACACCATTTACAACGGCGTGGATATCGAACGCTTCAAGCCGTCGAACTCGCAGCACTGGCGCGACGTCATGGGCTGGAATCCCGGGCATGTGGTCTTCGGGACGGTGGCGAACTTTTTTCCCTATAAGCGCCACATCGATGTCGTCGCCGCCGCCGCTGAGTTGCGCAAGCGGTTTCCGCAGGCACGGTTTGTGCTGGTTGGACAGGACTGCGGCACCATGCCGGAAGTCAGCGACAGAATTTCACAACTGAAGCTCGAAGATGTAATCACCATCGTGCCCGGCACCGCCCGACCGGAGGACGTCTTCGCGGCAATTGACGTCTACGTCTGTCCTTCGGCGGCGGAAGGCTTTTCCAATGTGCTGCTGGAGGCGATGGCCTCCGGCAGGCCGGTCATCGCCACCGAGGTCGGAGGAAATACGGAGCTGGTTCGCGACGCCTGGAACGGATTCATTGTGCCCGTTGCCTCCACCGGCGGCATCGCGGATGCGGCCGCAAGATTTCTCGACGATCCCGAACTGATCGCGGCCGCCGGCGCCCGGTCGCGGACGATTGTCGAACAGAATTTCTCGGTAACACGCATGGTCGAGCGCTATCAGCAACTTTATTCGGAATTGTTGAACGAGAACAGGAACTGAGATATGTGCGGTATTACTGGATTCTGGTCCGCTCCGGCGAACGCTGAGGAACTGGTAAGTAAGCTCGAGCCGATGACCCAGGCGATCTTGCATCGCGGGCCCGACGACGGCGGACTGTGGACCGATGCGGGTTGCGGAATCGCCCTGGGGCACCGGCGACTCTCGATTCTCGACTTATCGCCACTGGGCCATCAGCCGATGCTTTCGCCGAACGGCAGGTACGTCATTGTCTTCAATGGCGAGGTGTACAACTTCGAGGAACTCCGTAAGCAACTGCCTGGCGTTGCCTGGCGCGGCCACTCGGATACCGAAGTTATCCTTGCAGCGGTCGAGGCGTGGGGATTGAATGCCGCCGTGCGACGGTTCGTGGGCATGTTCGCCTTCGCTCTATGGGATCGGCAGGAACGCCGGTTGTACCTGGTGCGCGACCGCGTTGGAATCAAACCGCTGTATTACGGATGGAGCGGCGCATCGCTGCTTTTCGGCTCCGAACTTAGATCGATGCGGCGGCATCCGGACTTCAGCTGCGCTATCGACCGCGACGCCATCTCGGCCTACCTGCGGCACAACTACATCCCCGCCCCGCATACGATCTATCATGGCGTTTACAAACTCCCGGCCGGCGCCATCGCATGTTTTTCTGATCCTCGGAAGCGTGAAATCGAAATCGGAAGATACTGGTCAGGCACTGAGGTGGCATTGGCGGGGCAGCGACAATCCTACCCTGGCACCCCCGCCGAGGCCGTTGAGGACCTGCGTGGACTGCTGAAATCCGCTGTCGGTCTGCGAATGATCTCGGATGTTCCGCTGGGCGCGTTCCTTTCAGGCGGAATCGATTCCGCGCTGGTGGTCGCGCTGATGCAAGCCCAGAGCGCTCGTCCGATACGGACTTTTTCCATCGGTTTCGCCGAGCTGGAATATAACGAGGCCGGCTACGCAGCCCGGATCGCGAACCATCTGGGGACCGATCACACGGAGCTTTACGTTACCCCTCGTGAGGCGCAAGACACGATTCCAATGATCGCCGGCCTCTACGACGAACCGTTTGCCGACTCATCTCAGTTGCCGACATTCCTGGTGTCTCAGTTGACGCGCAAGCATGTAACGGTGAGCCTCTCCGGCGATGGCGGCGACGAATTGTTCGCCGGGTACACGCGTTATTTCTGGGTTGACAAGGTCTGGCGTAATCTCCAGTTTATTCCTCGGCCCGTGCGGGCGGCTCTAGGCAGAACCCTGGGCGCGATTCCGCCGGCAACCTGGGATGCGGCGACCCTCCCGCTGGCGCGAGTGCTTCCGGCTCACAATAACTACAGCACATTTGGAGAAAAGGTAAACAAATGTGCTCGATTGATGACGATCTACGACCGGGCGGCGTTCTATTGTGACTTTATTTCGCATTTCCGCAATCCCGCTGACATGGTTCCAGGAGCGACGGAGCCGATCAGCGTTTTCCAAACGTCGAATGGCTGGAGTGCCTTGCCCGATTACATTTCGCAGATGCAGGCCCTCGACCTGATCACCTATTTGCCCGACGATATTCTGGTGAAAGTCGATCGCGCCAGCATGGCCGTCGGCTTGGAGGCGCGCGTTCCGTTGCTCGACCACCGCGTCGTGGAATTTGCCTGGCGGTTGCCGCTCTCGCTGAAGATACGAAACGGCCAAAGCAAATGGGTACTAAGACAGGTGCTCGAAAAGTATGTACCGCGCGAATTTTTCGACCGTCCGAAAATGGGTTTTGGCATTCCCGTTGGCAAGTGGCTGCGCGTTCCGTTGCGCGATTGGGCCGAAGATCTGCTGGATCCCAGCCGACTCAAGGACGACGGCATCTTGAATGTGCAAGCGGTGCGCCGCCTTTGGAACGAGCATCTCGCCGGCACTCGCGACTGGCAATACCAGTTGTGGAATGTCCTTATGTTGCAGGCGTGGCGTAAGTCGGTTGCTCGCGAATCTGGGCCCTGTGCAAGCCCCTCGCTCGCAGCGCAACTCGCGTAGACGTTATCGCTGCCATGCTTGTTGCAACAGTCCTGTCCAGACCATTAATTCAGCAGTTTTGACCCACTCGGAAATCTCGCTATCGCGGTGTATAGCCACGCTGTTCGGTGGAGGAATCTGATGAAACGGCTTTTGAGGTATCGAAGTTTTCTGCTTCGCGGGGTGATTCTGTTGCTGCCATTGTTTTCATTTTTCCTTGCCGCGATCATTCGATTCGTCATCCTGCATGGCGAGCTGGACAGGGACCAACACGTCAACTACCTTTTTCTGTTGCTCCTGGCCATGGTCGTCTGGAGCATCGCGATCGAGCATTATGGCGTCGGTTCAATGCAGCACGTTATGGCGCGCACCTACATGCGCTTTGCGGGAATCCGCGCCTGCGCCGTGACGTACGTCATCTTGTTGGCTCTCCTGTTTTTTTGGCGTCCGTTTTCGTTTTCACGCCTCTTTCTCGTCGTTACTTGCATCTGCCAGGTGTTGCTTACGATTGCGACGCTGGCGTTTGCCCGCATAATGCACAAACAGAGAATTGCATCGGGCGAGCACCTTCATGTCCTGGTCATCGGAGCCGACGAATTTGCGACACGAATCGCCGAACGGCTTTCTCACAGCCGGATCCTGCGTTGCTCGATCTTCGGCTACGTGCCTCTCGACAGGCAAATCGTCGCAGTAAAAGATGAGGAAATTATTGAGTTCAACCAAGTCAAGTCCTTGGCCTTCGGTTCGGAAATCGATGATATCGTCGTCGCCCTTCCCCCCGAACGGTTGCCTGAACTGGCCGCCATCCGCGAGTCACTGAGCTCGCTGCCCATCCCGGTGCGGGCGGTGCTCGACCTGGGAGATAGCGTGCAGCTGGAAGGCAATATGTTCCGATTTGATGACTTGCAAATGCTGGACCTGCACCCCGGTCCCTCGGAATCGCTGATTTATCTGTTGCTCAAGCGCGCGTTCGATCTGGCTTTCGCCAGTGTTGCCCTTATCGTGACGGCGCCCGTGAGCCTGACCATTGCCGCGATCATTCGTATCACCTCGCCCGGGCCAGTGCTGTTTGTCCAGCAACGCGTAGGTCTGAACGGGCGCTTATTCCGCATGTACAAGTTCAGAACGATGAAGACGGGCGTGGGCGCGGATTCCGACGTGCGATGGACGGTCGAGAACGACCCGAGGTGCACTGTCTTCGGAAGTCTTTTGCGCAAAACCAGCCTGGACGAGTTGCCGCAGTTCTTGAATGTATTGAAAGGCGACATGAGCGTCGTGGGGCCGCGCCCTGAACGGCCATACTACGTGAGCAAATTCGGCAAGGAGTTGCGCACCTATCATTCGCGCCATCAACTCAAGGTGGGAATTACCGGCTGGGCGCAGGTGAATGGCCTGCGTGGCGATTCTTCAATTTCCGAGCGGCTGGCGCATGACCTGTATTACTTGCAGAATTGGAGCTTGGGATTCGATCTGCAGATCATATTTCTGACGATGCTACGGGGGCTCTTAGGGAGAAATGCGTACTAACCAACAACGCGCATTCGTACCGGGCCGCGATTGGCGACCGTACCTTTTTGCCACTGCATTGATACTGTTCTTTTGCGTTTCCACGGGGCGTTTCGCCGCGATGCCGGCCCACTCGGAACAACTCGCGGGGCAGCAGGTAGCACATCCGAAGTTTGCATTCTGGTATGAACCCTGGAAAGAGCAGACAACATTTGAAAAACTTGCCCGACCGCAAGTCGTCATCGGACTGGCGCCGTCGGAAGTGAAGAGCGCGCAGCATAGTGGCGCTCGCGTGCTTCGCTACGTTACTTTCTATCAGAGCAAACTGGGCCAACCCTTTCTCAAGGACCAATCTGACCTGCCAAACGTCGGTGTCTGGGATGGCGATGAGTTTTTGACAAGCATCTTCGGAACGGACCGCTATGTGCTGTGTCCTAACAGTAAGGTAGTTCACGAGCGTGCAATCGCCTTTCTGAATGAGACGATGTTGAACCGCCATTATGACGGCCTTTTCGTTAACAATACCTACCCAGATCCGGCCGCGCATACGTACTGCGCCTCCCGAACTCACGCCCATCTGTTGCCTGGCGCACGCGGCGATGACGCCTGGCTGGAATTACTTGCGCAGGTTCGTCAGAAACTGAAGGCAATCTCGCCTACGGCGGTTCTCATAACCAACCCTGGCAGCCTGGGTTGGGCCGACCGGATGGGCACAGGCAAGTATGGTAATCTCTGGGATCTTTCAGACTATGTGCTCTGGGAAAGCTTTGGCTACACCTCCTACCGCGGCCGGGAGCACGACTGGTGGCAGCGCAGCATAGTGACCGGTTTCAAGATTCTAGACGCGAAGCGCCGAAAAGTTATAGCGCTCTCTTATCCGCTGGACCGCGGCGAGGCTTTGTACTCTTTTGTGATCGCAAGAATTTTCGGACTGGAGTGGACCGCCAACGTAGGCGAAAGCGAGCAGGGGACCGAAAAAGAGGGCGGACATTTCGGTGCGTTTCTGCCTGGAGTTCCGTTCGATTTAGGCACGCCGGCGGCATCGATGGAAGGGATGCTTGGCTCGGACCGCATCTCCCGCAAGTTTGAGCATGGTGCGGCGATCGCCAACATTTCTGATTCGCCCATTCGGGTGCTCATTCCCGCCAATGTGCGCCTGTACGTCGGCGACCGCGTCTCCGATACTGCCAGCAAGTCCGAAGTGACGCTTCCGCGGCGAACTGCCGCGGTTTACATTTACCCGGTGAACTGAGCACCCAGCAGTCCCGGGAGATATCGCAGCCATGGCCGCCCCAGATGTCCATATGACCGTGCTGGTGTGCACCGGAGAAAGTGACTGACATGATGAGTCGCAGATCCGCCGTGCTAAGTGGCGCAGCGGTTTTGTTGTCTGTAGTTGCCGCGACGCTCGCGTTCGGACAACAGGTGCAGCCCACGGTCAAGGTCAACAATACCCAGTTTCAACTGGACCTTTCCTCGGTCCCACAGTTCAATTTGACAACCGTCACGCTAGAGAACACCGGCGCTAGTCCGGTCATCATGCCGGAAGTGACCGCGGCCAATGCCCCGCCGGGCACGAACTCGGCTGCAATTCTGGGGTGGCTGCAGGCACAAGGCGGCAGTTCAGCCCCCGCGCTAGCGGAAGCAGCGTGGCAATACGTGAACGGTCAATTGTTCGCCCAGATGTATGCATTATCGGCGCCTTTTGAGGGCTACTACGAAACCAGAATTCCCTGGCGATTATTTCGAGGATACGGCTTCGGTGGTTGCGATCAGGAGGCGTATCCCCTTGCGTGGCTGTGGCACCTTTCCGGATTTTCCTCACGCGTTGTAACCTTGCCGGGGCATGTTGTCGCCGAGGTCTACTACGATAATGCGTGGCACATGTACGACTCCAACCACCGCGTCTTCTATCTGAACCCCGATGGAACTGTTGCGAGCGTCGCGCAGATAATGGCGAACCCCACTCTTGTGGCTCAGGCCGCTGGTCCGGACGGACTTGATCCAATCGGCATGGCCACCGCGTTAATGGAGGAGTTATACGCGAACGCTGATCCCACTTATACCACGCCTAACTGGTCATTGAGCTGGTGGAATGACCCCACGTACACGCTTTCCTACAACGAATCGTTGGTGATGTATTCGGAGAATATCACCGCCGACGTCATATATGGCGCAGGCTTTCATGTCGCGCCATCGTTCGTGTCGTCGGCAACCCTGATTCGTACCATCAATTTCAACGACCCAAACTGGAAATTGGGCGTTCTTAGCACATCCGGTATGGCCGTAAGTACAATCGACTCTCAAACCGTGCTGGCAAACACGGCAAACAGTGGTACTATCGTACTGTATAGAGACTCGCCCAGCCCGGCTTTTCGACCTTCAGCTCGACGGCCAGTTCTATCGGGCGTCGGCGAGCACTACAATTAAGGTTTACGTTTCGCCGGACGACATTAACTGGCAGTCGGCCTACTTTGTTATCAACACGCCTGTTGGCGCATTCCAGCCCGGGAGCCTCAACCTGACTAGCGTCACCCGGGGCATGTACTCGTGGTATGTGAAAATCCAGGTCACCGGCGCACCGGGCGCGGTGCGCATCTCTTCTCTCAAACTCACTTCCAACGTGCAGATTTCCAAGAGCAGCATCCCCACCTTGACGCCGGGGTCGGTAAATGACCTCATCTATCGCGATGCCAGTGCGGATGCGCAGTCGCGAGACATTAACGTGAAAGTCGCTGTTTACAGCGACGCACCGACGCCTCTCGGCATGACGGTGCCCCTCACGCAAAACATGACCGTACCGGCTTCGTCCTCGGTCAGCAACCTGGAATCAATCTTGCGAAGCCCAGAGGTTTTCTATCCCTGGCTTGCATACGGCAGTTCGACCGCCAGCGCCACCTTGTGGCAGGCTCAGCAGAACGGCGACGTGCTCCAGGCCGCGGCAACCACTCCCGGCAATTACCTCGTCACGGGCGCAAACCTTACTTGGAACACCCGCAACCCGGGGCCGATCAGTTGGTCTCTGGCCAAGCGTGAGCCGGTTTCACTGAACTTCGACTGGATTCAGCCGCCAAGAACCACGTTCTCAAGTGGAGCCATGGCTGAGTCCCTTTCGACTGGCGACCAGTTCATTCTCTCTACCAGTCTGGGCGGGACCATCAGTCTGTTGGGCAGGCCGCTCTTCAAAAACGCCACCGTGACCTCGCTTGTGCCCGAAAATCCCATCTTCAGCATTGCCATGGGGTACGGAGCGCAACATCTCATGGACGGCAACCTGCGGAGCCTGGCATATCCCGCTAGTACGCAATTCGACTATCTCATCGATCTCGGCACTGTCGCCCACGTGTCCGCGGCTTCGCTGTTGTGGGGTAGTTATGGCGCGAATCCCGCATACATCCAGAATTGGGTCCTTTATGGCAGGAATGGTTCGTCCGCTCCTTGGCAGGTCTTAGCGCAAGGTGGGTTCCCGGCGGCCGAAACCACCACCCTGGAGTTGGACAGCGTAGTTTCGCAGTTGCGCATCACCGCCAGCAGCACGAATTGGATTGGCATGTACGAAGCGCAAGTGGTCGCCTCACCCCTCGTGCCCGTGACCGCAACGACCAATGTATGGGAAGATCCAAATCTTTATGACCTGGGCAGGGCAAGCGCGCTGGTAGATGGCAATGACCACACCCTTGCCTATCCCGGTGGCAATCACATTGACTACACCCTTGACCCTGGAAATAACTTCTATGTAGACCGGGTTCAAGTCGTTTGGGGCTACTTCGGAACAAGCCAGCTATACGTGAATTCGTGGCGCCTTTACGGTCAGCCGTTCGTCGGCACTACCTGGACGCTGATAGCGCGTGGCGGGTTTCCCGGTGCAACCGAGTCCACGATCCCAGTGCGTACCAACTATCGTCGTTTGCGCCTCGCCGCCGACGGCGCAAACTTCATCGGCGCTTACGAGGTGCAGGTCTACGGCAACCTGCTAACGCAATAGTCGTTTTCCCTATTCTTGCGCGAGAATACAAGCACACCTGCAGGTATTTCAATGGCAATGCTCACCGGCGTCAGGAACGCGAGCGGCAGTTTTTTGATGAACTCGTCGCTCCCGACCTGTACGCCGATTGGAAAGAAAACCAAGTGGTGTAAGCGGGCATGGGCGGCGGTGTTGTTTTGGATCAATAGCCGTGCGCTGCGCACGGGCGTTTACTGCCGTTATCCTCACGGTTCATGCCGGGCTCTTACGACGATCTGTCTCTGGCAACACCTTGCGCGCTATCACGAGTTTGGGTTTCCCGATGACCGTCCCGGCTGTCCAGCTAACCGCTGGCGTGCACTGGAGAGAGTGACTGACATGATGAGTCGCGGATTTGCGGTGCTGAGTGGCGCAGTGGTTTTACTGTCTCTAATTGCCACGGCTCCCGCTTCCGGACAAGTACTGGCACTGGCACAATCCACGGTTCAGGTCAACAACGCCCAATTTCAACTGGATCTTTCCTCGGTTCGGCACTTTGACAACGCAACCATCTCAATCCAAAACACAGGATCGCAACCGGTGCTCATGCCCGAGGTTGACATGATGGGCAGTTCGCCGGCGACAACGTCGCAGGCAATCCTGGCTTGGTTGCAAGCTCAAGGCAGCAGTTCCGGGCAGGCGCTTGCTGAAGCCGGATGGCAGTACGTGCTTGCGCATATGTTTCATGTTTGTTGGGCCGTTTCGCCTTACGAGAACGCCTATGAGGCCACAATACCATGGCGTCTTCTTCGCGGCTACGGATTCGGGTGCTGCGACCAGGCAGCCTCGCTTCTCGCCTGGGTTTGGTGTGTCGAGGGTTTCCAGTCCCGCGTTGTCTACCTTTTACCTGGGCATACTGTCGCTGAGGTCTACTATGAGGGAAGTTGGCACATGTACGATGCCGATCACCGCGTCTTCTATACCACTCCAGACGGCACCGTCGCAAGTGTGGCCATGATAGTCGCAGATCCGTCCTTGATTGCGACCGGCGCGGGCGCAAACGGACTGGACCCGGTCGGCTACACAACGCAATTCATGGAAAACCTCTACGCGACCGCAACCATCGAGTATGCAACCCCAAACTTCTCCAGCAGCACCTATGCCGCACCAACCTACGCGCTTGCTCCCGGCCAACTCCTTCTCCTCTACTCGGAAAACATAATCGCTGACCTCATCCACGGTTATGAAGGCGGCTACGGCTTTGGTCCACAGGCGGTGACTTCCGCAACCCTGATCCAAACAGTTGATTTCTCCAACCCCCAGTGGAGTTCGCAAGTATACAGCGTCACCGGCATGGCGGTGTCCGAGACCAGTTCGGGAGCCGCACTTTCAACCACGGGCGCATCGGGCGACATTATCCTTCAACAGAACTGGCCCAATCCGGCATTCGACCTGCAACTCGATGGCGCCTTCTCCCTCGGATCATCCAACTCGGCGCTCAAGGTGTACTTCTCCCCGGATGGGGTCAAGTGGTCGCTTCCTTTCTTTATCATCATTCCTGCCGGCGGCTTTCAAAACGCAAGCCTCAATCTGACCAGCGTCGCTCGCGGGGCATACTCCGGCTACATCAAAATCCAGGCGACCGGAAGCGCCAGCATCTCATCCCTCAAGATCACTTCTAACCTTCAGTTCTCGAAAGCTTTCTTCCCCGCTCTCATTCCCGGCGCCGTGAACAACCTAATTTACACAGACGGCAGCCCGGATGCCCAACCTCGCAACCTGAGCATTCGGGTCGAAGTCTGGGGCGATGGGCCGGCGCCGCTTGGAATGTCGCTTCCCCTTGTTCAGAACATGACAGTGCCTCCGGAATCATCGGTCGCCAATTTGGAGGCCACTCTTCGGGCTCCCCTGGTGTTCTATCCCTGGCTGGCTTACGGCCCGTCTACGGTCAGCCCAACGTTATGGCAAGAGCAGCAGAGTGGTGGCATTCTCCAAGCCGTGGCACCGGCCCCGGGTTACATGACCCTCGGTGCTACTATGTCCTGGTCAGCCAACGACACGGGTCTCACTACCTGGTCACTGGCGAAGCGCGAACCCGTTTCTTTGAACTTCGATTGGCTGCTGAGTCCGGCAACCACCGAGTGGTCAGGCAAGATGATTCTCCCACTGCTCGGCACAGGAGACCAGTCGGTCTTCTCAACGACGGCCGGAGGCACAATTCAACTCCTCGGCAGGCCGGTCTACGAGGGAGCCACTGCCTCGTCCCTTGTACCAGAGAGCCCGGTGTACAGCATCGCCCGAGGATATGGGGCCGCGGCGCTCGTTAACGGTAAGCTGCGGACTTTAGCATACCCCGGCGGGGTAAACTTCGATTATGGGGTAGATCTGGGAAATCTCGCTCACGTCAGTGCTGTCTGGCTGAACTGGGGATATTTCGGCTCTAGCCCCGTCTATATCCAGAACTGGACGCTTTACGGCAGGACAACCACCACAGGCAGTTGGCAGACGCTGGCTCAAGGCGGCTTCCCAGGCGCTGAGACCAGCACGGTCAACCTGGACACCTACGCATTGCAGTTGCGGATTGCCGCCTCCTCGCAGAATTGGATTGGCATGTACGAGCTCGAAGCCGCTGCCTCCATTCCTTTGCAAGTTACCGCCGCCTCGAACCTTGAGGAACAGACGTCGATCAATGATTTCGGTCCGGCCAGCAATCTCGTGGACGGCAATGACAACACACTCGCCAACCCCGGTGGTCCGCACAACGACTACACGCTCGATCCCGGCAAAAACGCCTATATCGATCAGGTCAGCATCGTCTGGGGGTCCTTCGGGACCAATTCTCTCTGCATCAACTCCTGGCGACTCTATGGACAGAAGCAAATTGGAACGACTTGGGACATCATAGCGCAGGGAGGATTCCCGAATGCGGCCCAATCCGTCGTGCCCGTGCATGACCAGTACCGTCGCTTACGCGTCGCCGCTGACGGCACAAACTGGATTGGCATTTACGAAGTTCAGGTTTACGGCAACTTGCTGGCGCAGTAAATTTCTGTACCGCATCTCGTCGATATAGAAATTAATTGGGCATCGTAATCTTCATTCTCGGTCTGGGACTCACGGTTGCATCCCCTCTTCGTGCCTTGCAGCTATTGGTGTTCCTCGCGCCGTTCGAGACGACTTATCTAATCAGTGCGGTTGACCCCCGCACCTATTTGGCAGCGGCTCTGGCGTTGCGCGCCGCATACGACCAACTTGTGCACGGAGCACGGGTGCCTGCGCGGGTGGAGTTGGTCTGGTGTCTTTTTCTGGTGACGACGGCGACCGTTATCCGGGTGCGCGGGGCTGAATTGGACCCGGGCGACCTTGAAAGAGCGCAAGAGGTCTTTCGCTACATGCTGGCCGCAAGTTTCAGTGCGTATGCGGTCCTCCAGCTGTGTAATGACGCGCGCGCTCGTCGCTGTCTGGCGTTCGCTTTTTCTGCATCCGTCGTGTGGGTCATTGTCTTCAGCATCTTCCAGCGGGTTTACGACGGCGAAGCTGTGCGCTTGACCGGACCCTTCGGCAATCCGAATTACCTGGCCGGGTTTTTGGGCCTGTCCGCTACAGTGATTCTGACTTTGCTGGGACATGGCCTTCTGCCGCGTTGGTATGCATACGTGGTAGTGGCGCTCGCCTTGATCACCTGCGCGTTGACTCTTTCTCGCGTGGGAATGCTCGCGGCTGTCCTTGGAGTTATTTTGCACCGCGCGTGCACCGCTCCGAAGGCGCGCCGTTTGCGCCGAATTGTGGTCAGTCTTGCGCTCGTCGCTGTTGTTTCCTTCGTTTTTGCTTCTTATCTAACGCACGCGCGTGCGCAATTTGAGTCCTCTCCGGTGAGCGCCCGACAGGCGAAGGTTGCACAGCTAGGTCAGGCCGTTTCCGACCTAGGCCGTCTCGAGGCAGCGCTGTTCGCCGTGCGTGTGTTCAGGGAGAATCCGGTGTTCGGGGTCGGTTTGGCGACGTTGGACGCAAGAAACTACGATCAGAACGGAATCTTAGTCGCAACGCACGACACTTATCTGGAGTTGCTCGCCGGAACTGGCATCCTCGGCGCCCTATTACTGACTACAGTGGTTTTCCAGTTGGCGCGCAATATTCCGAAAGAGTACCGGGTGTACCTCTTCCCGCTCGCGGCATGCTTCATGGTCAACGCGGGATCGGGAGGGCAATATTTGTATTCGATCAGCACGTTCGTCTTGCTCGCGGTTGGCTACCTGACAGTGTTGCCGCTGTGCGATACGCCATCGGGTGCCGCGGCAAAGCGAGCCGCCTGTCTTCAAGCCCCCGGAAGCGCTCAATGAGCCAAAGTGCCAGCCGAATTCCCTCGCTGGACGGAATCCGCGCGATTTCGATCCTTATGGTTCTCTGTGGCCACCTAAGCGGCGCGGGGGGCATGGTCAGACTTTCAACCGCTGAGGGATATGCTGAGTTTGGGGTACGCGTCTTCTTCATTATTTCGGGATTCTTGATCACGTCCATTCTGCTTGAGGAGCGCGAAGATAGCGGCGCGATCAATCTGAAACGGTTTTATATTCGTCGTGCCTATCGCATTTTCCCCGCGGCCTATGTCTTCATGGGTGTGGCGTTTGTCCTGTTCCGGCACCAACTGCATTCGCTTGATATGTGGACGGCCGCGACATACACGAGTAACTATCATTACCGTCCATGGGTACTAGCTCATCTATGGTCGCTCGCCGTGGAAGAACAGTTCTACTTGCTATGGCCGGCTGTGCTCGCCTGTGTCTTCCGTCATCGTACCAGGGTTGTGGTCGCTGTGATTGCCGCCACTCCGATTCTGAATGTAACGCTGTTCTATTCCAAACTGGCCGAAAATGTAGTGGGGTTCTGGTTCCCCACGGTCGCAGACGGTCTGGCCATGGGATGCCTGCTGGCCATAGCACAGCCTCTTCTCCGAAAGCACGATCACATCTCTGCAGCTCTTCGTTCTTGCTGCTGACCCTGGCGACCCTTGCTTCCCCTGCGTTCGTGCTCCCGCATTCGCGCATGGGAGCGCTGGCTTATTACCTCGTCATCCGGACCGTACAGAACGTGGGCATTGCGTTATCGATTCACAATGCCGTGCTGATGAAGTGGGGAATCCTGAACTGGCAACCAATCCGATGGGTGGGGCTTACCAGCTATAGCCTGTACCTGTGGCAGCAGATCTTTCTCAATCGCACTTCACACGGACCATGGACCTCATTTCCTGTCAACCTGATTCTGGCCCTTGCTTGCGCAGCGCTGTCGTACTACCTCGTGGAAAGCCCGATGCTGCGTCTGCGGGCGCGCCGAGCCAAGCGGAGTTCGATGCCAGATCCGCATAGGACCGCCGCGCGAGGCCTGCCGCAAGCTGCAGGGATAAAGTTTTCTTTTTCAGCAAACCTCCCTGAGAAGGATTGACGTATTGTTGCGCGCTCGCGGGAATGGTTGCTGTCAACGCGGTTGTAGATCGGTGGTTGGCAGCGCTTCACCTTCGATCTGTAAAGCTGGGGCTGTTTGCTGTGTTCCCTCCAGTCTAGAAGCGGTCTCATAAATGGTTAAGCAGCAGATGGAGACAAGCAAGGTGCACGAAGCCGAGAAAGTTGTCGATGTGGTATTCCCATCGCACGACCAGACGGCGAAACTTGTGCATCCAGGCAAACAGCCGTTCTACTTTCCAGCGCCTGCGATAACGGCGCAGCGGGCGGCCGTCTTGGGTTTGGCTCCGGCGTTGCCGGTTCGGTGCGATCAGTTCGATGCCGTATTCTTCGGCGAGCTTTTCGTCGAGCGCGTCCGAGTCGTACGCTTTGTCGCCGATGAGGCGGGCGGGGAGTTGGTTGAGGAAGCTTCCCCCAAGAACCTGTTCCACAAGCTGGCACTCGGCTGGCGAAGCGCTGTTGACAGATACGGCGAGAGGAAGACTGTTACTAGCGGCGATAGCGATGATCTTCGTACCCTTGCCGCGCCGGGTGGGACCGACCGCAAGCCCCCTTTTTTGGCGCTGGCGAAGGTAGCGTCCACGAACGCCTCATCGAGGTTCAACTGTCCTCGCTCGTGCAGGTACCGTGCTAACCGTTGCAGCGCCTTCTCCAGCTTTCCGCCGCGCACCCACTGCTGGAATCGGCGATGGCAGGTCTGGAACGGCGGATATTTCTCGGGCATTTCGCGCCACTGGGCTCCGGTGCCCAGCACCCACAGTACGCCGTTCAGCACAGCCCGAGTATCGTGCCATGGACGGCCTCGGTTGTCGGCCCGTCGTGCCGGCCGCAAGATCGGCTCGATCAGTTGCCATTGTTCGTCCGTTAATTCCCAACGTCCCTGCATGGTGGGAACGGAGCATTCCAGAGCACACCCAGAGTGCCACGTTTCACGGCCAGCGGGGATTTATGAGACTGGTTCTAATCTCCTATAGTTGAAATCGATTCTGAGGCTCTCTTAAATGGCGACCCAGTCTGGAACAAGCGAGTTCCCGTCAGCGAATGCGGGAACAACCCTGGAGCGCAAGGTCCACGTGCGGAAGCTTCTTACCGCCAGGCGAGTTTCGCCGACGATGGTGGGAATCGCCTTTGCGCTCGTTCTCTTCGGACTGCCGCTGCGGCCGTATCCGGGACATCCACGCCCAGTGCAGGAGGACCGTGTCGATGGCCCTCTATTTACGTTTTTTTATTACGGCGAAGGATTGGCAATTTCCCATTTCAGCCCGAGCCGCGCTCGACTCACAAGCAGTGCCGTGCTGCCAGACGCGCCGTACGTAGTGATTGTTGGCGATTCCTATGTCGAGGCCTGGCAAGTCAGCGACGAACAGACGATGGGTTCGGTGCTGGAGAGAGAGGCACGCCGACGTGGACAACCGCTCAACGTGCGCCAATATGGATGGTCCGGCGACTCGCCCGCGCACTATGTGCTGATCGCGAGCGAACTCCAGCGCCTTTGGAAGCCCCGCCTGGTATGCGCGATTCTCAACGCCGACGACTTTACGCCTGCCGCGCTCAAGAATCACTGGGCAGAAATGACATTACACGCGGATGGACCGCCGACGATTACCCCCGTTGACCGAGGAGAAGGTGGAGAGTTGCGAGCCATCGCGTCGGCGCTGATGGGGCACTCTGGGTTGATAGACACAGTTATTGAACGCCTATATCTGGACATCCTGCCGACTCTCGACTCCACCAAAAGCGCCGGCCTGTCTCGCAGTGTTGAAGACATTGAGGATCCAAGAATTGTGGACGCAACTGTCGAGGCCCTGAAGCGCGCTTACGGCGACTCATTGCTCATTGTCCTCGTTCAAAACCCGGCCATTACCGGCGGCAATGCCTCTACCAAACTCGAAAGTCTTCTCCGGCAGTCGTGCGCCGCGCGCACCGTGGACTGCATTGCCACGCGTCAGGCGTTTGCGGCGCTGCGCGACACAAAGCAGCGCTTCGGGTTCGGGTTTGCCAATACGCTGCCCCAGGCGGGGCATATCAACGCGGATGGGCACCGGCTCATAGCTGAGTTGATCTTGGCCGACTACCAGCGGCGCGGTGGCGGGGGCAAGTAATGGTCTTTACTTCGTGGGCATTCGTCGTATTTCTTGCGATCGTGTTAATCGTGTTGGCATTCGCGAGACGTCGCGCCTCGCGCCAGTTTTTCATTCTTATTTCGAGCGTCATCTTCTACGGATACTGGAATAAATGGTACTTGTTGCTGCTGGCCACTCCCAGTGTTATCGATTACGTTTGCGCTTCCCATATTGCTGCCACCAACAATCATAAGCAGAAGAAGGCTTGGCTGATTGCAAGCCTGATAAGCAATCTCGGTCTGTTGGGTTACTTCAAGTACTGCAACTTCTTTCTTGCGAACATCGGCCGGATTTTGGGACGCGAGATACCCGCCTTGGACATTCTTCTGCCCGTAGGCATTTCCTTTTACACTTTCAAGACCCTCAGTTATACGATTGACGTATATCGTGGAGAAATCGAACCATGCCGAGCTTGGTGGAAGTACGCAATGTTCGTCACGTACTTCCCTGAGCTCGTAGCAGGACCAATCGTGCGGGCTTCGATCTTCCTGCCGCAAATGACGCGATCACTGCGGCCCTCTATGAAACGCGCCGAGGTCGGAATACAGCTTGTACTTCTCGGAATTACCAAAAAGCTTCTCATTGCGGATCGAATGGCCCCATTTGTGGATATGGTATTCAAAACCCCCGCGGCATTTTCTTCTTTCACTGTGTTTACAGGGGTAATCGCCTACTCTTTGCAGATCTACTGCGACTTCTCAGGGTATTCAGACATCGCAATAGGCGTTTCCAGGATCATCGGCTTCGACCTGCCGGAAAACTTCAACATGCCTTACGCCGCGACGTCGGTAACGGAATTCTGGCGCCGTTGGCACATAACCCTTTCGAGTTGGCTGCGCGATTATCTTTATATTCCAATTGGCGGCAATCGCAAAGGCCGAGTACGCACCTATGTAAACCTCATCATAACCATGTTGCTGGGCGGATTATGGCACGGCGCCAACTGGACGTTTGTTGTCTGGGGCCTGCTGCACGGTTTTGCTTTAGCTGTCCACAAGCTTTGGAACGAGCACAATGGGAATTGGAGAGTCCGCATACCAAACGTTGTCGCTTGGGCAATCACCTATGCCTTCACTTGCGTAGCATGGGTGTTTTTCCGTTCACCAGATTTCACAACAGCCACATTAATACTTCGCAAATTGGCAGGCCTCGCCACCGGCGGAGTGCAGTACACCTATCTGCCCCTCTTCCTTCTCGTGCCGGCCGTCGTGGCCGCGCACTACCTGGGAGCAGCGGCAGAGCGCATTTCCCGGCTTCATTTTCCAGACCGCCGCGTTCCGGCGCCTTCGATCTTGCAAGGTCTGTATCGTGGCACCAACAATACCTTCGCCCTAAAGCCGCATCCGGCCTCAGGTGCCTATATCCTGTTGCCTCTTCCCGGTTTTTGGGGCGGCTTCGCGATCACCTGCTGGGTACTCGTCTTGTTTTTATTCTCTGCCGTGCATACCAATCCATTCATCTACTTTCAATTTTGACGGGTCTGTCCCTACCGCAAGAATGCCCACAAAGAGTTTATTCTTCCCTCACCCGAGCATCTGCAATAGATAACCGCCAATGCTAAATGCTCAAGAGTTTCGTATTCGGGTCCTTTATCTGATACCAAGCCTCACGCGGGGCGGCGCCGAGAGGCAGCTGTTCGAGCTACTGCGGGGGCTCGACCGTTCGCTCTTTGAACGCACGCTGGTCGTTTTTGATGATTCCCCGGATGGCTACGATACGCGCTCCGCTGTTGATCGGGTGCTCCACCTTGGCGTCGCGGCGGGCGTTAATTCCCGTCTCCGGCGTGTACCGGTGATGCTCTTGGCCGCAGCGCGTCTGACCGCCATTCTGCGGCGTGAAAAGCCACATGTGTTCCATACCTTTCTGCCGGTTCCGGCAGTCCTTGGATGCATTGCAACACGCCTCACCTCAGTACCGGTGTTTATCGTAGGACGCCGCAGTATTGTCGCACGGCACCGTTACGGAAGCTCAATTCTGAGGTGGATCGACCGATTCCCGCCACGGCGCGCCAACGCCCTAGTCGGTAATTGTGCTGCGATTGCCGAAGAAGCGGTTTCCCTTGACGGCATTGCCCGTGATCGGGCATTCACCATATACAATGGAGTCGATTCCACTCTATTTCATCCTGGGCAGGAGTTGTCTTTACGACGGAGTTTGGGATTCAACGATTCCGACCTGGTATTCGGAACGATGGCGAACTTTCACCCCTGCAAGCGCCATACAGATTTCATTCACGCTGCCAAGCTCATGAGCAGTGAAGTATTGAAGCCAAAATTTCTTATGGTCGGAAGAGATCAGGGAACATTGCAAAGCATCAAATGCGAAGTCGCGCGGCTCGGTTTAGAAAGGCAATGCGTGATCGTTGCCGGCACAACAGAGCCAGAAAAGTTTTATCGTGCCATGGACGTCTACGTGTCGGCTTCAGAAGTGGAAGGGTTGTCGAATTCGATCCTTGAAGCTATGGCTTCCGCTCGGCCGGTGATCGCTACCAGAGTTGGAGGCAATCCGGAACTAGTGGTGGAAGGTGAAACGGGCTTTCTCGTGCCTCGATACACGCCGCTTGCGATCGCTCGGGGCATGAGTCTGTTTGCAGAAAACGACGAGTTACGCACACGCTTCGGCGTAAATGCACGCCGCATCGTACAAGAACGGTTCTCACTTGCGGCCATGGTCCATGCCCACCAGGACCTTTACTGCCAACTGCTCGACCGCATCAACGCCGGAAAAGCAGCAGCCGCAACACGAACAAGTGACTCACTCGGCGAAAGAACGGCCAATTAGCCAAGCTCCTGGCATCAATAACACGATTCCGACTACCAGCAATTATTTTATCGCCGACGCTTTCGTCTGAGGGACCGCTAACATGCGTTTAACCTACATTATAACGAAGGGTGACGGAGGCGGCTCACAGAGACACGTACTGGAATTGATCCGTGCATTTATTGCAAGTCATGAGATCGCCTTAGTAACTGGGGAACCTGGTTTTCTGGCGGACCAAGCGACTGCACTCGGCGCAGAAGTGTTCATCGTCCCGGACTTGATTCGGGCGGTTAATCCGAGCCGTGATATTCGCGCACTACTTGCGATCATGCGCATCATCCGCAAACACCGGCCAGACATTATTCATGCTCACTGCTCGAAAGCTGGGCTGCTTGGGCGAATCGCCGCGGCATTTGCCGGCGTTCCTTGCGTGTACAATCCTCATGGTCTGCGTTTCGCACCGGGCGTACCGGTAAGAGAACGTTTATGGGCCATTCCCGGCGAGTGGTTGGGGGCTCGCTTCGGCGGCGTGCTTATCGCGATCGCACAATCGGAACGCGATCTCGCCTTACGTTATCGAATCCTAGCTGACGATAGAATTGAATCCGTGCCACTTGGCATTCCCGACTGCGATTTGCGCGCGGCACCCGCTAGCGGACAGGATGTCATCGTCACCATGGTTGGGAGGTTCGTTCCCCAAAAGGACCATAGTACCGTGGTGCGTGCCTTCGTTGGCCTTTCCGATCGAGCGAAACTGTGGTTAATCGGTGACGGCAACACGCGGCCAGAGATCCAAGCCCAGGTTGTTGAGTTGGGCCTGGCAGGACGAGTGCAGTTCTGGGGAAATCGTTCGGATGTAAACACCCTCCTCGCCGCATCGCATGTTTTTGTTCTGGCGTCACACTATGAAGGATTGCCCACGGTACTCCTTGAGGCCATGCGCGCCGGACTGCCGGTGGTGGTTACAGATGCAGGAGGAGTCCGCGATTGCGTTATCTCCGGCAACACCGGCTTCGTCGTGCCGCAAAAAGACCCGATGTCGATGCGCGCAGCCCTGGCTAAGCTGGTCGAGCAACCGCAGCTGCGGGCATTGTTGGGCGCCGCGGGACGCAAGCTGTTCGAATCACATTTCAGCACTGAACAGATGGTCGCCCGCACACGTGAGCTGTACGCTCGCGCAACCGGGGTTCCCATTCCAGCAGCTGAGCGAGCTGCTGGAGCTGCTGGATAGAGAAAGGCTTTCGAGATCGGAGCAAGCTAGTTTCTTCTGGCGAAGGGCGTAGTCATTCGAAAACGGTTTTCGAATCGGTTTAAACGGTTCTGATCGGCGTCAGGTATTCGTTCCAGTCGTGTTACCTCGCTCATGAATGTTACCGAACCATTCCTCCGGAAATGTTACCGAAATAACGGCAATCCGGGATCACTGCGTTGGCTGAGCCGGAAGGAAGCCCGGTGAGCGGAGCGAGCCGCGCAAACTGGAGGCTCAGCGAGAGCGACAGGATTCGATCCGCCGCGTCGTCAACCTACTAAACAGGATGAGCTGCGCTCACTGCAGAAGTAGTACGGCAGCATTATCTGGTGCGAGACTCACACTGCTGTTCGCGGTCGCCGCTTGCGCCCCCCGCGCGGTCATGATGGTTCCGGCCTGCGAGATCGTTACGGATACGGTTGAAGTCCCGGTATTCGCATAGGCGATGCCATTCGAGAACTGGCGGGCTAAAAGTCCAGGGTGGCTGACCAGCGGTCCTTGTGGCTGTCCAACCGAAGATGGCATGGAAGACGTAAATTCGCCAAAGTGTCCACTGGTGCCGTTGACTCTGAGATTCGCCGTCCATCGAAAGCCGAACATTCGAGCTCCGGAGAAGGAAAACAACGCCTCGCTTATATTTTGCGGGTAGGAAAGAGCAAGAATCTTAGAGGACTTCGTTGGGTCGGCGGCATACGTATAGCTGGAAGTGAGGGTATTTTGCCAGTCGTCGTGTTCACTCCCGGTATCCGATGTATATCCGTAGCTCTCCCAGAGTACCAGGTCCGACGATTGCCACAGCGAAGGCTCGATTCCCGTTCCTAGTTGGTCCGCCCAGACAGGGTTGCCGGGATTGGTGATGATTATCGCGTTCGGCGAAGCCTGCTGTAGCGCCGAACGAACCTCGGCCAGTAGTGAAAGATACGAATCATCGCCGCGCTCTCCCGGGTTTACGTGTGCGTGGGGCGCGGTACAGGTATCAGTTGCCGCTGGACTGGCGATCGTATTGTCGATGAAGAGCCCATCATAGTGGTCGTTAAGCAGAGAATTGAGCTGCTTCACGACTCGTTGGCGGAAGACTGCACTGTTCGCGCACAAAACATCCCAACCCGGATCCAACGTGCTTTGCAAGTGTTGCCCATCGCTAAAGAAGCCAACCGATGGCACATCTTTTTCGCTGCTGATGAATGTCCCCGGATCGGCGCTCTGGTAATAGGTCACGTAAGCAAGCGCAAGAGCTTTGGCCGCGTGAACCCCGACGACGGCAGTAGACGCTACACCGATGATCACCTGCGCTCCAGTCAGTTGTGACAGTGTGTTGCTCTTCCAAGGCTCGTACCAGAAGGCAAATCGCGCGTCACAAGCAGCACCATTGACGCAGGTCGTTGTCGGCGCGGGAAACGAAACGCAAGAGCCGGTCGTGCAGCTTAGCCCGCATTATTCACGAAGTTTGGAGGCGCGAGAAGCCTGTTGTGCTACAAACGTGTTATCTCGACAGTGTTTGAAGCAACCAACGAGGCTTCCGCGTGATTGACGATAGCACAACACCGTGTTTGTTGTTCCCCGAGATTTTTGCCAAGCCCGCCGTAATCCAATTCGATCAGCGACTGGGCAGTTCCGATGGCGGAGCCATGCTGCTGAAGGCGGCCGATCGCCGCTACCGATTGATCGACGGTCTGGCTGGATGTCTGCGCGACGCACGGCAAGCGGGCAAGGTCGATCATAGCGTGCGCGAGTTGCTGGCGCAGCGTGTGTTCTCGATTGCCTGCGGTTATCCGGACGCCAACGACTCGGCCCGTCTGGCGGCCGATCCCATTCACAAGATGTTGCTCGACCGCGACCCGGTCACGGGCCGCGATCTGGCTTCGCAGCCGACGCTGTCGCGCTTCGAGAACGCCGTCGGCCCCAAGGATCTCTATGGCATAAGTGAGGCGCTGGCCGCCAGCGTGATCCAGCGCCATGCCCAGCGGTTGCGGGGTCGTGCTCATCGCGTCACCATCGATCTGGACCCGACCGCTGATCCCACCCGCGGGGCGCAGCAGTTAACGTTCTTTAACGGTCATTACGACAGCTGGTGCTACCTGCCGGTCATGGGCTTGGTCAGCTTCAATGAGGAAGCCGAGCAGTATCTGTGCGCCGCCGTGCTGCGTCCCGGCAACGCGACGGCGGCGGTAGGAGCGGTGGGGATTCTGCGCCGACTGACGCAGTTGATTCGCTACTTCTTCCCCGGCGTACAGCTTCGGGTTCGCCTCGATGGTGGCTTTGCGCATCCCCAGTTGCTGGCGTTTCTGGATGCCGAGCCCAACCTTGAGTATGTCGTGGCGATGGCCAACAATGCGGTGTTGAAGCGTAAGGCTAAGCCAGCTATGCGCCAAGCCCGCAAGCTCTCCCGGCGCAGCGGAGAAACCGAGCACGTCTATGGAGAAGCTAACTACGCAGCCGGTACGTGGCCGCGGCAACGCCGCATGATCATCAAGGCCGAGGTGGTGCGGGCCGAGGGTAAGCAGCCGAAAGATAACCCGCGCTTCGTCATCACCAACCTGAAACAGAGTCCGCAGTTCCTTTACGAGAAGGTCTATTGCCAGCGCGGCGAAATCGAGAATCGCATCAAGGAATTGCACGACCTCCAGATCGACCGCACCAGTTGCAGCGATTTCTGGGCCAACCAGTTCCGGGTGCTGCTGACCGCCGCCGCTTACGTGCTGCTGCAAGAGTTGCGGCTGCGGGCCACGGGTACCGCTTGCGCACGAGCTCAAGTCTGGATGCTCCGCGAACGATTGCTGAAGCTGGGCGCCCGGGTGCTGGTCTCGGTGCGCCGCGTGGTCGTACACTTGCCGGCGTCGTTCCCGTTCCTACCTACCTTCCGGCGAGTGGCACTGACGCTCGGCGCCTCGCAGGGATAGCCGGGCCGCTTTCTCCTCCGAAACATCTTTTCCAGGTTACGCAAAAGGCAGGTAGGGAAGCACTGCGCCCGAAAAGCTCTAAGTTGGGCAATTATATACTTGACATACCAAAGAAAAAGGCTTACATTTAGGGCATGGAAAGCCTAAACACACTTCAAGAAGCGATCATTCACTTCGCCAATTACGACAATTGTCATGCGCTCATGGTACAGCTTCGCTGGCCGGACGGTAAAGTGAAATGCCCGCACTGCGGCGCTGAGAAAGTCACGTATCTCGCCAAGAATCGCGTGTGGAAGTGCTACGCCGGTCACGAGAGGCCGACGTTTTCACTCAAGACGGGCACGATATTTGAGGATTCTCCGCTCGGGTTGGAAAAGTGGCTTCCGGCTCTCTGGTTGGTTGTGAACTGTAAAAATGGCGTTAGTTCTTGCGAGCTTTCCCGTGATCTCGGTGTGACGCAAAAGACCGCATGGTTTATGGCTCACCGTTTGCGCTTCGCTCTGAAGGACGGCGGATTCAATCTGCTTTCTGGAGAAGTCGAAGTGGACGAAACCTTCATCGGCGGCAAGGCTCGCAACATGCATCTTGATAAGCGAGAGCGCCGCATCACCGGCACAGGCGGTAAAGACAAGACCATCGTGTTCGGAGCCTTGGAACGTGGCGGCAAGGTTCGCACTGCGGTTGTGAGTGACCGCAAAAAGAAGGGCCTTCAGGCGCAAGTCAAAGCGCATGTCGAGGCCGGATCGGCGCTCTACTCTGATGCTCTGAAATCCTACGACGGCCTTACCCAGCAATATGCCCATCAGGTCATCGACCACGCAGAGAAATATGTAGACGGAAAGGTTCACACTAACGGACTCGAAAACTTCTGGAGTCTCCTGAAGCGCGGCATCAGCGGAACGTATGTGAGCGTTGAACCGTTCCACCTGTTCCGCTATCTCGATGAACAGACGTTTCGCTACAACAACCGTGCGACGAAAGACAATCCGCTAAACGATGCTGACCGCTTCTTGCTGGCACTGTCACAGATTGCCGGGAAGCGCCTCACCTATCAGCGGCTCACGGGTAAAGAATTCCAACCCGAACCACTTGTGAATTGAAACGCCAGAACAGAGGCAAGCGAAAAGCCGGTTAGCCCTTACGGGCACCCGGCTTTTTCCTTTTCTGTGCGGCGGACTTCTTGAACGGGTTTTGCAGTCTGTCTTTGGGGACGGAAAGAACGGTCTTTAGTGCGTCCACGAACCGGGCAGCGGCCCGTGGCCCTTCTTCCATTTCGGGGTGCGGCTTCATACTCTCTATAATGCCATAAACCGGATATTCTGATCGCTCCTTCGACATGAAGATGCGCGTACCTTGGGTCCAATCCGCAGGTACCTCAAGGTCGTTCGATAGAAACATTACTTCTTTGCCCTTGTGTCGTCCGTTGGCGCTGTAGCTAAGATCGTAAGCAATGCGGCGGCATCCAGCGTAAAGGCTGTGTCTGACAGCCGAAGAGTCATAGGTGACCACCCAAGGCGTTTTCAGTTTCAAGACACGCTTGCACAGTTTCTGATGCCCACCGATGGTGTAGTCATTGAGGTAGAGGCTTTTCCCGTTCTCTATATATGGCGGATCATAAAATGCGAACGAATTCTTTCCCAACGTGGACACGACTGTTTCTGTGAAATCCTCGGCGTCCATCCGGTAGAGTTTGATCCTGCTGGAATAGCGGCCAATCCGCTGGATTCTCTGAATCAGTTCTGGTTTCGTGAACCGTGCATCAACCCCCCACTGTCCCTGCTGTCCTTGTCCGCCAATTACACCCCCGCCGATGATGCCAGAGCGATTGGTACGATTCAGAAAGAGCGCAGCGAAACCAAGATCATCCAACTCTGCCGCCTGCTGGTTTTCATACACTTTGCGCTGCCGGTGCCACTCTCTCATCGTCACTTTCGTCAATTCAATTCGACGGCATAATTCAGCCGTATGGTTCAGGACCATGTACCAGAATGCGTACACCGGGCGACTGAGGTCATTGATGTGTGCAAGGGAAGCGTACTCTTCAAAAATCAGGGCCAAGGCTGTCGCGGCCCCTCCCGTGTAAGGCTCGGCGTATTGAATATCTTTCAGCCCGTTCCGTTCGAGCAGACCGGCGATGGTAGCGGCCAAGCGTCGTTTACCACCAGGGTAACGCAGAGGCGTATAGAAGGGCATCGCCTGTACTATAGCGAAAACTACAGCGTTTGGCCAGCGTTTTCTTTCACGGCCAAATCGCCTTCAGGAATGGCTCAAGGCCATCCCATGCGGCCCTCAAATCGACCGGCGTCGGGTTCATGAGGAAATTGTGCAGGTATTCGTGCATGGTAATGACCGATGTGGCCAGGAACGATGCCTTCGCGCACGCAGCTTTGACGGGAGCCACATCCTGGCGTGAAAGCATGCCGTGAGTTTCAAAGTGCGTGGCAACTTCAAGAAGCTTCATCGATAGGGTCGCATCTTTCTGATTTAGGTAACTTTTTGGATGTCCCATCGAATTGACGAGATAGTAGTCGGTACTCAGTTCAACAAAAACGCGAAAGAGTCCCGCAATCGCGTTGGGATGGTCTTTCAGGAGGAGACTCTGAAGTTCCTGTCCTATGCGCCTAATCCTAGGCTCCGTGATTCGCAGTCGGCACTCAGAAGGAACCAACCTGTCACGTTCTTTTTTCAGCCTCAAAAGCGGGGTTCTCTGGGCGCTGGGGGATAGTGCCGGTGCTGCTGGCGCTGCTGCTGCGATGGCGGAAGCGGGGACTGGGAGCGGTACCGCCTGCACCGGGATTCGATTCGCGTAAGCAGTTCTCTGGGGCGCGTGGTAGATATCACCGACCCTTGTCGTGCCGGAGAGCAGATCGCGAGCTATGTGAAGCAATCCTTTGACGGCAATGTCCTCGTTTACAAAATGTAGCTTGCCATCTTTATCCATGTTCACTCCAATTCGCTTCCGCACGTCCGGTGATTTCACAAGGCGCTCAAAACTTGAGAGTGGTACCTGTCTTCGCTCCGTCGTGGACAGATGGCCACGACTCTCAAGGAAATCTAAGAGAGCAACGTGCATCTTCACTCTTCCAGTTGTGCGGAAATCGAATCGTGCCTTTTGATGCGGTCCCCAAGGGACGAGGCCGGCCCCACCGTTTGGTCCGGTATGTCGAAGCTCGATCCAATGGTGGGCTTCTTGAGCATCCTTCATGACGCAGCATTGAATTTCCGTAATCGGATTTGATTGGTATTTAGCACTCAATTTTCTTATCCGATCAAGGATGACGCTGCTCACGGCTTCCGTAAATGTGTCGGGGTTTTCAAGTGCCTTAATTGCAGTGAGACGCCGATTACCCTCTCCAACGACGAATTGATTCGGATGGCCGATGGAAGGGAATACGATAAGTGACTGCGAAGGGTCAAGTTGTCCCTGGTTGACAACATCCTCAGCTAATGCCAGAAGAAGCTTGCCATCTTCTTCTCCAGCTACGGCGCGCATTGCCTCTCGCTGGCGAAGACCCTCGTCTGGAATGCGCGGATTTTCATTGTCAACAATCAAAGCAGCGACATTGATCGCAATAGTTTGTGGCATCGTGACGCCCCTGTGGAGAGCATCACAAATTATACGCGCTTAGGTACCTCAAGTATATAATTGCCCTAAGTTGCCCAGTTCAGACACACAAGTGATCCACACAGCCCGCCGCACTGGACGCTTCACGCTGCCATCCACGCCATCACCGCAACCTCGTCCCTCCGAAAACCACTTATGGAGCCTTCATGCATAAAGCGGGATTAAATCAAACGACCCGTGGAACAAGTTTGCCAATTGGGCTGCATCGCCGTGTTTCAGTGCAATCCTCTCCGTAACTCCTGCTTCCCGTGCGGCACGTTTCGCGAACTCCAGCATCGGTAGGGACGCATCCAGCAACGTGACGTGAAGGCCAAGTTGCGCCAGGCGCACGGCTATGGCGCCGGTACCGCCTCCAAGATCTAGAGCCAGCAAAGGCCGTGCGGTTGCGGCCTGCGGGAAAAAGTCCTGCAAGTTGGCAAAGGCGAGGTCGAGGCGCAATCGGCCCTCGGGCGTCTTCGAGGTAGGTAGCGTACTTCGCCGCGCCGGTCGCGAACCGATCGAAGTCGTCATTGGCGGCCATTTCCTTCATGCGCTCAGATGAAGTCGCTCCGTGAGTACCACAGCGTATATCGAAAGGATTAGGAACGGCAAGTCGGCCAGCAGTTACGATTTGCGCCCGGCCCGTCTTCACGGCAAGTACGTTCCCAGACCCAGTTCAGCAGCAGCTCGCGATTTGTTTCAGTCTTTCCGTAACGAAACTCCGTCAACTCGAATCGGACTAGTAGGAGTGTGTGACAGGGCCGTATGGGGCGGAACGATAACGGATGCGAGCTGCTGGCTTCGTTGTGAACAGCAATGCTGATCGCCAGCAATTACTAACCGAGGATGCGATGAATCGATTTGCCAGGAGAGGTCTGATCGGCATGGCGGCGGGACTGCTCGCCAGTGCAGCCTTGGTGTTTACGCTTAGGCAAGCGCTTTTGGGCGCCGGGTTAGGAACCACTTTCGGCGTGGCGTTTTCAGCGAGTTTGCCGCCGACGCGCGGCACCTATGTTGACAACCTGATGGGGGCTGGGGCGCTGGGCGTGCCGCTTTGGGGCGTGGTCAGCGTGATCGCGTTCTCCGGATTGCTGGCCTGGATCATGTGGCGAGGAATCTACTTAGCGAAGCTGCCGGGCCTGGAACGAAAGATTCGCGTGCTGATGGATTGGACAGTCGAGGTGTTCTTTCCGCGCGATATTTTCCAGACGATTGATCTGAAATAGTGGGAGCCAACCGATGTCACAGACTGGAACCGTGACCGTGCGACCGGGAGAAACCGGTGGTGTCTCGTGGTGGGTCGCGCCTGCGCTGGGACTGTGCGTAGGCGCGCTGGGCGGCGCTGTGCAGAGTGCGCTGCTGGCGACCTCCTTGGGTCGCGGCGTGCTGTGCGGGGTGATTTTCGGGCTTGTGTTCGGATTGTTTTTTGCCCAGCGCGCGACCAGTCCTGGAGCCGGACTGATATGAGGCTTAGCCCTCGCTCTGCTTACCTGGCTCGTGTTTCCCGCCGGGATTCTGCGGCTGCTTTCCGGGCGCGGTCATTCCGTGGCCATGCTGCAAGATGCTCGCCAGCAATTTCCCGAGCTGGTCGCTTTGCTGGTCTGCCTCGGAATGCCGGTAGGGGTAACGCTCGGGATCTGGGGAGAAGCGCATTCCAAAAAGCAACAGCCGAAATTCAGTGGGGGCCGCGCCGTAGTTGCCGGCGGATTGGCGGGCACGCTTGGCGGTCTGGTTTTCGGTAGATGGGATTCTTCTGGAGAGTATTACCCGCTTCTCGCCGGATTCGGAGAGCTCAGCTCCCGCCGCGCAACCGTAAGCTTGCACTTCGCGATTGCGTTGCTGATCGGCGCCAGCTTCGGAGTTCTCTTTCAGCGAGATGTGCGTGGCTACGGATCGTGTATGGGCTGGGGCCTGGGATACGCAATTTTCTGGTGGTTCATGGGCCCGCTCACAGTGCTGCGAGCCGCGGCTGGACTACCGCTGGACTGGTCGGCCGAGCAGGCCAGCGCCGTCTTCGGCTCGCTTGTGGGTCACATCCTTTATGGACTGATTCTGGGCGTTGCCTACGCTACCTTCGACCGCGTTTGGGTGCGACTGTTTATTCAGTCTGACCCGCTGAATCGCGAAGTGGAAGGACCAGGCCTGCGCCTGCTGCGATCGCTTGAGTGGGGGGCTCTGGCCGGGCTAGCGGGCGGACTCGCTTCCAGCCCGATCATGCTGGCAACCGGGGTCTTGCCGACAATTGCCGGCCTGGATACGCGGCTGTCCACCTTCGGCGGCTTGCTCATTCACCTGTTGGTCAGCGCACTGATTGGCATGAGCTTCGGCTTGTTGTTTCGCAACGAGGCTTCCAGCGTTGGGCTCGAGATTGCCTGGGGATGGGTTTTCGGTATGATCTGGTGGTACGTGGGGCCGATGACGCTTCTTCCGCTGATGCTTACCGGTGTTTGCGACTGGAGCACCGATGCCGCTTCCGCCTTGCTCCCATCCCTGATGGGTCACTTGATTGACGGCGCGGTAACAGCGTTTACGTTTCTCCTGCTGGAACATCGCTACACGCGCTGGCTGCTGCTGGACCCACGAATGGCGGCGCGCGAACAGCGACGCATTCGCCCGGTGGGCACACCAGCGCCTGCCTTATGGTTTTTCGCGTTGGGACTGGGCGTGTTACTGCCGATCCTCCTGGGATGATGCGCTCATCGCATGGGGCCGAATGGAACAAGGAATTGTGACCGCGGTCATTGACCAGAGTGTTACGCAATGTGTACGCTGCGCTCGTTCTCAGATGCAAAATGGAAATCCCAGGCTGATAAAAGCTGGGGCGGTGAAGCGAAGGATCTGCCCAAAGAGGCGGTCCAGAACAAGATTCAGGGAAGGACTTTAGAAGGCGAGATGAGAACAGTTTCATATGTGTTGCCTCCGGCGTTTTTGCTGCTTTGCGCGGCCCTGCCGTCCCTCGCAGCCGCGCAGCAACCAACCGCGCAACCAGCGGAAAGCCAGCTCCAGCAGCGCCATGCCGAACCGCGGCTCTCCGCCGGCCTGCAGAGCGCGGAAGAGTCCACCGCCACTCCCGCCGCCGAATCCGCCCAGGGATTAGGCCAGCACGCTTTCCTCGGCGCCTACATTCCGCACTTCGTTCCTCCGCTCGTTCTGCGCAACACCGCTCGCTTCTCCGCCCTGATCCACCAGGGAAAACTTTATCTCTCTTTGCACGATGCCATCGTGCTGGCAATCGAGAACAATCTCGATGTTGAGCAGCAGCGCTACCAACTCGCCATGGCAAACACCGATGTGATACGCGCCCGGGGAGGCGGGGTAACGCGCGGCCTGCCGCTCACCGTCGCGCAGTCGCCGGTCGGCGTCGGCGGGCCGGGCAGCCCTCTGCTCAACAGTGCGGCCAGTACCAGTTCGGTCAGTCCCACTGCCTCCAGCGTCGCCAATGTCTTCGATGTCAATCAGCTCACCGAAGCCAGCACGAATCTTTCGCTCCAGGGCGCCAGCACGTTCTCGCCGGGTCCGCCCCTGCCTTTCTATGATCCGTTACTGGTGGGGCAGTTGGCCTGGATGCATCTGCAATCCGGTTTTGCTTCGCCGGTCAAGAACATCGGCACCAACAACGCCTTCGGCAATCTCACCTTGCAGCAGGGCATCAGCACGGGCGCGCAGTTCCTCGTCGGTTCCAACAACGCCATCGACCTGCTCAACTATTTAGACTCCAGCCCCGATCCCTTTCGCCACCCCAACGTCGTCGGCAGCGTGATGCAGCCGTTGTTGCGAGGCGGGGGAGTCGATCTCAATCGCCGCTACATCCTCATCGCGGCAAACAACCTCAAGGTATCGAGGCTGGTTTTTCGTCAGCAGCTCAGCGATCTCATTTTCGGGGTTAGCCGCCTCTATTACGATCTGGTGGGCTTGAACGAGGATGTGACGGTAAAGCAGGAGACGCTGGCCGCGGCCCGCCAACTCTACCGGGACGACGAAATCCAGGTCGAGGTCGGCACGCTCGCCCCGCTTGAGCTGACGCGCGTGCAAGCCCTGGTCTCCTCGATCGAACTCGATCTGACGCGCGCGCAAGGACTCGTCGTGCAACAGGAGGCCGTCCTTAAGAGCGTCATTTCACGCAACGGGGCTGGCCACGCCGCGCTCGCCGCCGTGCGCATCGTGCCCACCGATATCATCATCGTTCCGGAACCCGACAACACTCCCGCACTGGCTGAGCTGACGCAGCAGGGCTTGACCAATCGCGCTGATCTGGCCCAGGCCGCCTTGCAGGTCAAAAACACCGAAATCACGGTCAAAGCCTCGCGCAACGCGGTCAGTCCGGAAATCGATTTGATCGGCGCGGCCACGACTCTCGCCAACATCGGCAGCAGCTCCACCCTCAAGGTCGCCCCGGCCGTGCCGTCGACCTCGATAGCCGCCGGCAAAGAAAGCCACCTCTACGAAGGCGGCTACCAGCTCAACGTTCCATTCCGCAACCGCGTCGCCCAGGCCGACGCCGTGCGCGACGAGATTCAGCTCCGGCAGATGCAGGGCCGCCTGCAACAACTGGAAAACCAGGTCCGCGACGAAATCAACAACACCTACACCGCGCTCCAGGTCTCGCGCTCGGCCTATGTCGCCGCCGTCCGCAGCCGCCAGTTCCAGGAACAGCTGCTCGATGCCGAAATGCAAAAGCTGTCGGTGGGAGCCTCGACTAATTTCATGATCGTGCAGGATGAGGGCTACTTGGCGCAGGCGCGCTCCACCGAAGTGGTGGCCCGCAGCACATACATCAAGTCCCGCGTTTCGCTTGAACGCGCCATCGGTACGCTGCTGGAGTCGCACAACATCCAGTTCGACAACGCCATCCGCAACCAACTGCCTGATGCCGTGCCGCCCGTCGCCCCCGAACCCAAGGCCAACTAAAAGCCGGATCATGACACCGCTCGCCGGTATGGCCTTCCGGAACAGCGGCCGGATAGGCCGCGCAAGAACACCCTTTGTCGGTTTCGGCATTCAGCCGCTCGCGCCGAACTTATACGCCAGTCACCGATAGCGATGTATTCTTCCGCAGCCTGATCTAGCGCGTTAGCGCGGAAGGCGTGGCCACGCCAGCCCTTATGGCTTCTGCCCGACGTGATGATTAATCCAATCAACCAGCCAGTTGGCGATCTCCAGGCTGTTCTTATCCTGCATCAGCATGTGGGAGTTGCCGTGAATCCCAATATCGGGCAGCAACGTCAACTCCGCCTTGCCTCCGGCGGCGTTGGCTGCCTGCACAAACGCGCGGCAGAGTTTCAAACGCGGCGCCCAGCGAGGCGATTGGTCAACATAGTCGCCGAACAGCACCAGAATGGGCATGCCTTTGAACGGCTTCATATCATCGGTAGCGGCTGGGCAGGCGGCGGGTTCGATGGCTATGATTCCGGCCACGCCCTTGGTGCTGAGCACCGCTGCTTGAAACGGATAAATGCCAGACTGCGAATGGCTGATTAGCACAGTGCCATCAATTTTTTGCGCCAGTTCGGAGAGTGCCGGAACCGTCGTGTTGGGGGTCGGCAAAGTGATTGACCAGTCTGGCACCATCTGCTTCCAGAATTCCTTCTGCGCCTCCAGCGGGAATTGCATGCCGGGGAACACTTTCGGATATTCGGGACCGAAGCGGAAGATCGCCCAAGCGCCTTCGTGCCCTGCCGAGAACACGCCAGGAAGTTGGTCGAGCGGCGCCTTGTTCGCCTTCACCGCATTGATTGCGGCCGGGCTGCCGGCCGAGCGGCCGCGCCATGCCTGGTCAACAACGTAAACCGGGAAATCCTTGCGAGCAAAGTATTCGTCCCAGCCCATCCGTCCATCAGGCGTGGTTTCCCAGGTCTTACCGGTCAGGCAGCAACCGTGAATGAGGGTAAGCGGGTAATGCCGCTTGGCCTTGGCGGGCACTTGGTAATGCACGTACACCTGATCGATCGTGATGGTGCCGGAGGCCGCGTATCGGGGATCGAGAGAGAGCGTGTCCGACTGCACGTCGCGCCCGCCGACAAAGAAACTGCCTTCCTTTTCCAGCTTCAGCGGCGCCGACTTACTCTGCGCCGCTGCCGACAAAGCGGTAGCTGCGGCCAACATCATCACAACGGTAATCTGAACGAAGCGAAAATATTTGGACATGAGACCTCCTGATGTTTAGCAAATCTAAACCACATAAGTCACAGCCAAATTCGATGGTTCTTGTGCGGGTACGTGGAAATCACTTTCGAAAGGTAACACAAGCCTTAGGAAAAGCAAGCATGGTCATTATCAGGCCAACAATCCAGAGCAGAATCAGAGAAGGCACGACCCGGCCCGCGCGAGCCCAAAACCGGCCCGCGCGAACCAGGAAGCGACGATCTTCAGTTTTGCCGATCCCAACAAAAGGAACGGCGGTTAGCACCGAGTGGACAGCTCTCTCTTCCGCCGAGCTCAGGCAAGGTCGTAGCGATCAAGGTTCATCACCTTGTTCCATGCCGCCACGAAGTCTTTCACAAACTCCTCCTTCGAGTCGTCACATGCATAGACTTCCGCGATTGCCCGGAGCTGGGAGTTTGAACCGAAGATAAGGTCGACACGGGTGCCGGTCCACTTGAGTTCGCCCGTCGCGCGATCGCGCCCCTCATACACGCCTTCCGATGTCGAGGAGGGCTGCCACTTCGTATTCATGTCGAGCAGGTTGACGAAGAAATCATTCGTCAGCGTCTCGGGCCGGTTGGTGAAGACGCCGTGTTTGGACTGCCCGAAGTTAGCATTCAGGGCGCGCATGCCACCGATGAGAACCGTCATCTCGGGAGCAGTCAGCTTCAGCAACTGCGCCCGATCCACCAGCCGCTCCTCCGCCGATCTTGGGTCTCCATTCCGGAGGTAGTTGCGGAATCCGTCCGCGGTCGGCTCCAGTACGGCGAAGGAGTGCACATCGGTCTGCTTCTGCGAAGCATCCGTGCGCCCCGGCGAGAAAGGAACCTTCACGTTGCAGCCGGCCTTTTTCGCGGCTTCCTCCACGGCCGCGCAGCCGCCCAGAACGATCAGGTCAGCGAGCGAGACCTTCTTTGCCCGTTGGACTGCGATCTGTTGAACTCCTTTTGGATCGCCTCCAGCTTCTGCAGAACCTTCGCCAGTTCGGCCGGCTGGTTCACTTCCCAATCCTTTTGCGGCGCCAGACGAATGCGCGCCCCGTTGGCCCCACCGCGCTTGTCGGAGCCGCGGAAGGTCGCCGCCGAAGCCCAGGCAGTCGTCACCAGTTGGGAGATCGACAGTCCGGATGCGAGAATCTTGGCCTTCAGAGCAGCAATGTCCTGCTCCCCGATCAGTTTATGATCCACTGCCGGAACCGGGTCCTGCCACAGCTGGGGCTCCTTCGGAACGAGCGGGCCCAGGTAGCGGGAGATTGGCCCCATGTCGCGGTGCGTCAGCTTGAACCACGCCTTGGCGAACGCGTCTGCGAACTCCTGCGGATGCTCGTAGAAGCGCCGTGAAATTTTTTCGTAAGCCGGGTCGAACCGCAAGGAGAGGTCTGTGGTCAGCATAGATGGGGCGTGACGCTTGGATGGATCGTGCGCATCCGGCACCGTACCGGCGCCAGCGCCATTCTTCGGTCTCCACTGATGCGCGCCGGCCGGGCTCTTGGTCAGCTCCCATTCGTAGCCGAACAAGTTCGCGAAGAAGTTGTTGCTCCACTTCGTAGGCGTCGTCGTCCAGGTGACTTCCAGGCCGCTGCCGATCGCGTCCCCGCCTTTGCCCGTGCCGAATTTGCTCTTCCAGCCGAGGCCCTGCTCCTCGATGCTGGCCGCTTCCGGCTCTGGACCCACCAGTGCCGCATCGCCGGCGCCGTGGGTCTTGCCGAAGGTGTGGCCGCCGGCAATCAACGCCACTGTCTCCTCGTCGTTCATCGCCATGCGGGCGAAGGTCTCCCGGATGTCCCGTGCCGCGGCGATGGGATCCGGATTCCCGTTGGGTCCTTCCGGATTCACGTAAATCAAGCCCATCTGAACCGCGCCGAGAGGATTCTCGAGCTCGACGATCGCCGCTGTAGCGCTCGTCCGCCAGCCACTTGCCTTCAGGCCCCCAGTAGATTTCCTCTTCGGGCTCCCAGACGTCCTCGCGCCCGCCGCCGAAACCGAAGGTCTTGAACCCCATCGACTCCAACGCGACGTTACCGGCGAGAATCATGAGGTCGGCCCAGGATATCTTTCGGCCATACTTCTGCTTGATCGGCCAGAGCAACCGGCGTGCCTTATCGAGGTTCACATTGTCCGGCCAGCTATTGAGGGGCGGAAAACGTTGGTTGCCAGTGCCGGCTCCGCCGCGGCCGTCGCTGATGCGGTACGTGCCTGCGCTGTGCCACGCCATCCGAATGAAAAGCGCCCCATAGTGACCAAAGTCGGCCGGCCACCAGTCCTGCGACGTTGTCATCAAGGCATGCAGGTCCTTGGTCACGGCATTCAGGTCGAGGCTCTTGAACTCCTTAGCGTAGTTGAACTCCTTATCCATAGGATCGGACAGAGAGGAGTGCTGGTGAAGGATCTTCAGGTTCAGCTGATTCGGCCACCAGTCCGCATTGGTCGCGGCCCCAGCCGCCGTTTGTCTGCGAGCGCCGCCCGTTACCGGGCATTTGGATTCGGTTGCCATGTTTGCTCCTTACCTAGGGGACATTCGTCCCCAGCTAGAGTGAGATTTTTATCCAAGAATTCATCCGCCTTCGAATTAGTCAAATAAACGGTGACAAACTACAGACCCATGCTGACTACGTCATTCGCGCGCTCGCCGACGGCCGCGCTTGCCGCGGGGCGTCTTTCTGGGAAGCGCGCCGCGGAGCGCACTTCGTGCAGAGCCCCCGGATAATGAGTTCGCATTCGCGAACCATCCGCTTACCGAGGGCGCCCGAAGCAGGTCCGGGCACGTCATACCACTCCATGTCCTCGACATTGCCGCAGCGATCGCAGATGAAGTGGTGATGCCGTAATCGTTTCGCCTCGAAGCGCGCGGCGCGGCCCTCGACGGCCACTTCACGCACTAAACCCGCCTGCACCAAGTCCCGCAGATTGTTGTAAGTCGTGGCCCGTGAAGAGCGTGGATCCAGGCGGTTCACGGCGGCGAAGATTTCCGCGGCCGTGGGATGCCCGGGGTGTGCCATCAAGAACGCCATCACGCCGTAGCGCTGCGGAGTGCACCTCAACCCACTGCCCTCCAGGCAACGTGTAATCGCCTCGGCATCCATACGTGATTTACACTATTTCTAATGTAATATTTTGTCAAGGCTAAGCGTTTTACCCGGTTGTATGTCACAAATATGTATGTTCACAACGACTTGGTTTCGGCGCGCGTTGAGTCTGAAGACTCCACTCGAGCACGGGGCTATTACACTCGGGATGGGCTCCCGCCCGTTCGCCCGCAGGGCGGCTCAGGGCGACGCGAGGTCTTGACGTCTGCCGCCCACGAGGTAAGTTGGTGGCGCGTCAGCCACCAGGGAAGCGCGCGCAGCGCGCCCGGGGTCTGGACGGAAGGTAAATTCATGCAGAAGGTCATCGACTCCCATTTTCATATCTGGCGGCAGCAGGACCTGCCCTGGCTCAGCGGGCCGATGGTGCCGCGCATCTTCGGTCCCTATGAGGCTCTGCGTCGCGACTACGCCATGGCGGAGTTCCTGGCCGATGTGGCGGGCTCCGGGGTCGAGAAGGCGGTCTATGTCCAGGCCAACTGGGCGCGAGACCGCTTCGACGATGAGGTCGCCTGGGTCCAGAAGACGGCCGAGGAAACCGGTTGGCCGCATGCGATTGTCGGCTATGCCGATATGACGGTTGACGACGTCCGCCCGCAGCTCGATCGGCTGAAAGGCTATCGCTTGGTTCGCGGCATCCGTATGCAGCTTCATTGGCATGAGACGCCGCAATACCGTTTTGCGCCCTCGGCCGATCAGGTCCTTGATCCCAGGGTCCGGAAGAATGTCGGACGCCTGAAGGATTACGGCTTTTCCTTCGACCTGCAGATTTTCCCGGGACAGATGGGCGACGGCGCGCGCCTGGTCGAGGAAAATCCCGAGACCGACTTCATCCTGCAACACGCGGGCATGTTGACCGATCTCTCGCCAGAAACGACTGAAGCTTGGCTCTCGGGTCTTCGCCGCCTCGCTGCCATGCCGAACCTTTACTCCAAGCTTTCTGCCTTCGGCACTTTCGTCCACCGCAACGATCCCGCCTTGATCGCCTACATCGTTGACAACGCGATTACGATCTTCGGCAGCGAGCGCCTGATGTTTGGATCGAATTTTCCCATCGAGAAGCTATGGACCAGGTATTCCGCGCTCCTGAAAGCACATCGCGATGCCGTGGCCAAGCACGGCGACGCTCATGAGGCGAACATCTTCTGGAAGACGGCGGCGCGAGTCTACCGGATTTGATAGGGGAGATGAAATAGATCGCCGCAGCGCCCGGCCCAAGCTCCGGGCACGCCGATCAGGCAAATGCCGGGCTTCGCCGGAACGAGTCCACGTTTAGTTTTGGCGAAGGCTTTAGCAGGCTGCTGAAAAACTCGGAGGAGTGTCATCCTGAGGTTGCGCCAGTTTTGCGCGACCGAAGGATCTGCTTTTATTTTCAGTACGCGCAAACAGCAGATCCTTCGCTGCGCTCAGGATGACACCTCAAAGAACAGTTTTTCAGTAGCCTGTTAGACTGCAAACGAGTGAGCCCGGCGCAAGCGCTGACAAATTTCTCCAGCACTTCCGGGTTTTTCAGCAGCTCTTCGGGCGTATTGTGATATTGGATCAATCCCGCCGAGACGATGTAAATACGATCGGCAACCATCTCTGCCAGTTTCGCATTCTGCTCAATCAGCAATACGGTCAGGCCCAGCTGGCGCATCGATTGCAGCTTTTCACTGATCAACTGGTTTACGATCGGCGCCAGCCCGAGCGACGGCTCGTCGAAGATGCAAAGCTTCGGATCGCCCATCAGGCCCATGGCTACGGCGAGCATTTGCTGCTGCCCGCCCGACATCGTGCCGGCGACTTGCCGGCGGCGCTGCTTCAGGATCGGGAACAGATCGTAACTTCGCTCCATCAACGCGTTATGCCGCTGCCGGCTGGTGAGCGAATACCCGCCCATCATCAGATTTTCCTCAACCGACATATAGGGAAACAGCCCGCGTCCCTCAGGCACCAGCGACAAACCTCTCCGAATCAGCAGATGTGGCTGGACGCCGACGATCGACTGCCCCAGAAAATGAATGCTGCCGCCGGCCGGTTTGACCAAGCCGGCGACGGCCCGCACGATCGAACTCTTGCCCGCGCCGTTGGGACCAATCACGCCGACAATTTCGCCTGGCTTGACGCACATGCTGATGTCGTTGCAAGCGAGAAACGGTCCATAGCGGACAACCAGGTTAGATATTTCAAGCATGGGCAGCATTTCCGAGGTATTCATCGATCACCCGCTGATTCTGGAGAATTTCAGCGGGTGGGCCGTCCGCCACTTTTTCGCCCGTGATCAGCACCATGACGCGATCCGCCAGTTCGCGAATGACGCGCATGGTGTGCTCAATCACGAAAAGCGAACAACGCGATTTCAATTCCTGCAGCAGTGCGATCATTTCACTGACTTCGGTCACCGCCAGGCCGCCGACCGGCTCATCGAGCATGATCAGCCGCGGTTTAAGCACCAGCCGCATCAGCAACTCCAGCCGACGCTGCTCGAACAGGGTGAGACTGCCGGCCGGCTTGTCCAGCTTCCGGTCAAGCCGCAGCCATTCGGTCAGCTCGCGAACTTCGGCTGCGCCGAGTCCCCTGTCCTTCAACAGCAAGCGCGCATCCTCGATATTCTGCCGAGTGGACAGCTCGGAAAACACCCGGACCGCCTGATAGGTGCGGCACAACCCTACTTCAGCCAGCTGGTGGGGGCGCATGCGCGCTATATTCACCCCGGCGAAGGTCAACGTGCCGCTATCGGCCCGCACGTGGCCGCTGACAACGTTGACAAAGGTAGTCTTCCCCGAACCGTTGGGACCGATCATTCCCAGGGTCTCGCCTTCAATCGAATGGCCCACCACGCCGGCCAGCGCGGCAACCCCCCCGAAGCTCTTGCAGAGCCCGTTCACTTCCAGCAGTTTCATACGCCTTGCCCGTGTGCTTGCGTGGTTTGAACTTCCCTGTCCCGCCGACGCGCCAGCAGTTTCAACCAGGCGCCGTAGATTCCGCCGGGCATGAGCAAAGTAACCAGGATGATCAGCGTGCCCGACAAGATATCCTTGTACGCTTGCAGATCCTGTAGCAGGAACGGGATCGGGGCAAGAATAGCGGTGCCGATGATCGGCCCTAGGATTGTGCCGCGGCCGCCAAAGGTGACAAACAGCCAGATGTTCAGCGATACCAGAACGTCGAAGGCGCGCGGCGATATAAACCCGACATAGGCGGCGTAGAAGCAGCCCCCGATTCCGGCATAGAGCGACACAATGAAGAACGCCGTGATCCTGGTGCGAACCACATCAATTCCGATCGCCTCTGCCAGCACATCGTCTTCGCGGACGGCGACGAACTTCCCGCCGAGATGGGTGCGCGTCAGCCAGGTACAAAAGAGAATACCGAGGATGGCCAGGACCGCGAGAGCGAATTCGAAGCGCACTCCGCTGAGCGCGGCGCCGCCGAACCACTCCGGCGGCGCGATCTCGGTGATGCCAGTGTCGCCATTGGTGAATTTCGGAAAGAAGATGAAGGCCAGGGTGAGCACTGACTGAATGACCAGCGAACAGAGGGTGAAATAAAACCCTTTGAGCCGCAACGCCGGCAGCCCCAGTGCCACTCCGATGAGCGCCGCCAGCAGCGACGCCACCGGCATCGCCAGCCAGAACGACCATCCGGCAGTGCGGGTGAGATACACCATCGCATAGCCCGCGATGCCCGCGATCCCGGCGAACATCAGCGGCATTAACCCCACGAATCCGGACAGCAGGTTCATGCCCGTCGCCCAGAGAAGGCTGATCAAGGTCATGCCCAGCACGAAACCTAAAAAGCGATTGCCGGCAACCACAAAGGGCAGAGCAAGCACGACCAGCGCTGCGGCTGCCGCGATGCCGTATTTGTAATGATTTGTCATCGTTTGAATAATCCGTTCGGTTGGAAAAGAAGCATGATCAGCATCGCCCCAAGATAGGAGAACATGGCTACCGTTGGGCTGGCAAAGATGCTCACGATCGCCTGCGTAAAGCCAAAAACCATGCCGACGACGAGCGCGCCAAGCACCGATCCCGGGCCGCCAACGATCATGATGGCAAACGCCGTGATTGACATTGTCCAGGCCACGCTCAGATCGAAGCTATAGGCAAATGCGAATAAAATTCCACCCAGGAATATGATGGCCGAACCCAGTACAAACGACAGCCTGTACATCGCCCTGACGTTGACCCCGCGCAATGCCGCCGCTTCCCGGTTCTGGAACACCGCCCTGAGGGCGCGGCCGTAGGGATGATAACGAAGCAGGGCGAACAACAATCCCAGCACCCCGAGGCTAACCACCATCGCCAGCAGGCGGTTGTTCGAGATGGGAAACGGCCCGATCATGGTGATCCCCTCGATCACCGGCGGCAGCGAATACTGATCGCTCCACTTGGCGTACGTCAATGAAAACACGCCCGACAAGATCTGGGTCATGCCGAGCGTGACGACGAAATAAGCGACATTGCGGTTGGGGGCGTTATACAAGTGGCGGATCAAAACCAGTTCGAGCGCAATCGCCAGCAGCACTCCCAGCACGACAACCATCAGCGACGCGGCCAAGGTGCTCCACCCGTAGGATAAGGTAAATGTCCAAGCTATCAGCGCGGCGAGCAGGAAAAACTGTCCGTTGCTGGCGTTAGGCAGCCAGACGCAGCCATAGACGATCGTCACGCCAGCCGCAACCAGCGAAAAGATTGCGCCCATGAGCAGGCCGGTTGATAGCGTGGATAGAATAATCAGCAGACTGGAATCGGACATATTGAAATTCCGGATTAGAGCCCCGCGGGCGCGCAGGCCCGCCGGGCAACACGAACACGAGGCTTATGCCAACTCACTTGATAATGTCGTACACGGGCAGCACTTCCGGGTTCCACTCGATGTATAAACGCTGCTTGGATTGATAGGTCCGCTTGCCGTTGACCGATACGATTTCCATAAAATACATGTATTCCTTGCGGGCGCCGTTCTTGTCGAACTTGATCGGGACGCCGCTGGTAATTTCCTTGGTATTCAATTTGGACAGGGCGTTGCGCAACTTCTCGCGATCATCAGAACCTGCCGCTTGCAGTGCTTCCTTAAAGAGATAGGGCGTGTTGTAGCAATAGTTTTCGATATAGGAGGGTGGCCGGCCGTATTTGCTATCGAAACTTGAGATAAACTTCTTGCCTTCCGGGGTCAACGAGTTCGTGCCATGGTCGAAGAAGGTGCCGTAGATCGAACCGATACTTCTCGTACCCCAGCCGAATACCTGGGTGGTCATGCCAAACGGGTGGATGATCTGCGGGGGCTTGACCCCGAGATCGAGCAACTGGTTGGTCAGCACGTTATCGAACGCGCCGGCGCCGATGACGATCACATAGTCGGGGTTGTTGGCTCTGACTTGCGCCACCTGCACGGTCGCGTCGCTCGATCCCTGCGGGAACAGAATATCGGAGACAATCGACAGTTTGGACCGCGGCGCCTGATAGCGGAATCCAGCCACGATCGCGTGCGCCAGTGCGGTGTCGGAGTACATCAGCGCCACTTTCGCCCCCGGCTTTTGCTGTTCGATGAATTTTGCGATCGCGTATCCCCATCCGGCGGCATCCGGTTCAATGCGGAAGGTGTAACGCGTGCCTGGTTTTGTCAACTGCGGGAAGGCCGCAACCGGCACCAGGAACGGTATCTTTTGCTGCTCCGCATATCCGTACATGGAAAGCGAAGTGTCGGAATTGGTCGGACCGCTCAACGCCGCAACCTTGTCGTTGACATCAAGATTGCGTGAGGCAGCCAGTGCCGCGGACGGGTTTGTCTGGTTGTCTTTGACAATAAATTGCAGCGGCCGGTTGAGCACGCCGCCAGCCTTGTTGATTTCCTCGGTGGCCATGTTCAGGCCGGCCACACAGTTGGTACCAATAAACGCCCAAGGCCCGGACAGTTCGGTCACAAAACCGATCTTGATCGGAGTTCCGGTTTGCGCCAGGGCGGCGGCGGAGCACCAAACCAACGCGCTCATCAGGGCTATTCGTGAAACCCACGATTTCATATTCTTGTTCATTACGATCCCCTGGAGTTCTGTTCTGAATTAAAGATGTAACTTTCCTTGCATCGTGCCAAACTGCCGGCTTCAACGGCGGCGTTGGCTCTGAGCGTGCTCTCCGCGCCAAAGCGATTAGAACGGCTAAGCTCCGGCCTTCTAGACCGCGCCGGCTTTGTCCGCTTGCAGCAAACCAGTCTTGATCAAAGCCGTCCGGACCCGCTCCATATCCGTGGGCGGGATCTTTTCCAGTGGCTGACGGACGACCGCACGATCCAGCCGCCCAAGCATCACCAGCGCTTCTTTCATGCGATTATGCATATCGAGGAACGGCGGGGCGTAAAACGCCTGGCCCAGGACAAAGTGTCTGGCATTCAGGGCGCTGGCAGTCTTCATGTCGCCGCGTTCGACGGCGTCGAACATCTGCGCCTGCCAGTCGGCGACCACGCTGCCCATGCCGGAAATCGCGCCATCGGCGCCGAGGGCAAAGGTGGCGTAGAGAGAAGCGCTGAAACTGCTCAGCACCGCGATCGGCCGGGGCGCGGACTGCAGCGCGCGCAGATTGCGCTCGAAGGTGACGATGTCCTGACTCCACTCCTTCACGGCCACAACGTTTTCGATTTCAGCCAGCTTCAGCAATAGCTCCGTGTTATAACCCCATCCGTCCGCAACCGGATATTGGAAGGCGACGATGGGAATATCGGCCTCGCTGGCAATGGAGGCGAAGTGGCGATATGCCATTTCAGGGCGAAGGTTCGCTCCCCATATAAAGAGGCTGGGAGGAAACACCAGAACACCGTCGGCGCCTTCGGCCTTGGCATTGCGCGCCAATCTCACGGCGTGCGCCGTGCCGTCGGTAAAGATTCCGGCCACCAACTTCACCTTGCTGCCCACTTCTTCCTTGGCAACGGCGATGGCGCGCCTCTGCTCGTCTTCGGTCAGAGCGGCAACCTCGGCGGCATGGCCGTTGCACACGATAGCGCCCACGCCCGGCACCTCCGCCAGCCAGCGCATATGGCGCCGATATTGGACTTCGTCGATCGACAGATCGCTCTTGAACGGCATGAGATTGGCGGGAATAGCACCCCGAAGCTTAAGTTTTAATTCCGACATGGAGCTTTCTCCTTTGCACTAACACGCGACTTTTCTATGTTCGAACCATATCATGCAGAGATAAGTGGTTTACAGCCTGATAGCATATTACTTCCGCTTTGACAAGAATATTGAAGGGCCCGCACCCGGTGGCGACGCTTCGACTTTCTGAAGGTGACCGCGTTGTTGCCATTCGCGAGCGGTCACGGAGTCAGCCGGCCGCAACCGACAACTCTGCTAGATTTTGACATCAGACACGATGCTGGCATAACCTCAAGCACCTGGCCGCCGTGAAAGCCCTAGCAGCCGGCATGCACTCCTACAGGGTTAAGCGAGGGGAACAAGATGCGAAAACAGAATCCTTACGAAGCCGATTTGGACAAGAACGCCGCCAACCATGTGCCGTTGTCGCCACTTTCGTTTATCCAGCGCACGGCAGCAGTGTACCCGCAGCGAATCGCGGTGATCCACGGAAATCTGCGGCGCACTTGGAGAGAGACGTATGAGCGTTGCGTCCGGCTTGCCTCGGCGCTTGCTCGGCGCGGCATCGGGCTGGGCGATACGGTGGCGGTAATGTCGCCGAATATTCCGGAGTGTTTGGAGGCGCATTTCGGCGTGCCGATGTCCGGGGCCGTCCTGAATGCGCTGAATATCAGACTCGATGCCGAATCCATCGCCTTCATCTTGCAGCACAGTGAAGCCAAGGTATTGATTACTGACCGCGAGTTTTCGGGAGTCATCGGGAAAGCGCTGGAGCGGCTGGCGAACAAGCCCGAGGTGGTCAACATCGACGATCCACAGGCTAACGGCGGAAACCTGCTCGGCGAACTCAACTACGAGCAGTTGTTAGCCGAAGGCGATCCCGACTTCGGTTGGAGTCTGCCGGCCGACGAATGGCAGGCGATCTCACTGAACTACACTTCGGGAACGACGGGCAATCCTAAAGGCGTGGTCTACCACCACCGCGGAGCTTATCTCAATGCCGTCGGCAACGCACTGACCTGGGCGATGCCGCACTTTCCGGTCTATCTGTGGACGCTACCGATGTTTCACTGCAACGGCTGGTGCTTCCCCTGGACGATAACCGCTATGGCCGGGACGCATATTTGCCTGCGCCAGGTCGCGGCCGGGGCGATGTACAACGCTATAGCCGACCACAAGGTTACACATCTGTGCGGCGCGCCGGTGGTCATGGGAACGCTGGTCAACGCTCCGGTTGAGAGCAGGCGAGAGATTCCGAAAGGCGTTCAGGTCATGACCGCCGGCGCCGCTCCGCCGGCTGCCGTCATCGAAAAAATGCAGAATCTGGGCTTCAACGTGACCCACGTCTATGGACTGACGGAGGTCTATGGCCCGGTCACGGTGTGCGCCTGGCAGGAAGAATGGAACGAGCTGCCCATCACCCAACAGGCGACTTTCAAGGCACGGCAGGGCGTGCCTTATGTCACCCTCGAAGGATTAATGGTTGCCGATCCGCTTTCGGTGGAACCGTTGCCGAGCGATGGCAAGACGATGGGCGAGATTTTTATGCGCGGCAATACGGTCATGCGAGGGTATCTAAAGAATCCCCGTGCGACCCAAGAGGCGTTCGCCCGCGGGTGGTTCCACACCGGCGATCTTGGGGTGATGCATCCCAACGGCTATATCGAAGTCAAGGACCGGTTGAAGGACATTATCATTTCTGGAGGCGAGAACATCTCGACCATCGAGGTCGAGGCGGTTCTCTATCGCCACCCCGCCGTGCTGGAGGCCGGGGTCGTTGCGCGGGCGGACGAGAAATGGGGAGAGACGCCATGCGCGTTCATCACCTTGAAAGAAGGGGCACGGACGTCCGCGGAGGAGATCATCGCCTTCTGCCGCGAGAACTTGGCTCACTACAAGGCGCCTAAAACCGTGATCTTCGGAGCGCTGCCAAAAACTTCGACCGGAAAGCTCCAGAAATACAAACTGCGCGAAGCCGCAAAATCGCTCTCCGCCGCAGCGCCAAGGGAGGATGGTTAGGAGCGGACACCCAGCTTTTAGGTCGCGGTATTCTGCGTGCAAGGGTTGGGCCAAACAATTCAGCCGGATTAGGCTAACAAGCTGTAAGCCACTCTAGCCATGAATTCGCAGAAATAGGCGATGACCTTCTCATTGAAATCGAAATAGAACTGGTGATGACCGGCGGTGATGTCGGCGCCAAGCTGGACATACGTGCCCTTGCCGCCTTTGCTTTGTACCGTCGTCAGCAGGTGAGAAAAGTCTTCGGTGGCCCGGAAACTTGCCCAGCCGGCTATGTTGGGGAAGCATCCCATTTCTTGAGCGATGGTTCCCGCCAGTTCTTCCATGTCCGGACTGCTCTCGCCACTCTGGGTCGCGCCGGCAAGCTCAAGTTTGTAGTCCACGCCGTACATGAGGGCGGCGGCCTGGATAATCCGGCGGGCTTCTTCGTCCATGAAGTCGTTTATCTTCGTCGTTACCCCCCTGGTCTCCAATTGCAAAACGGCATTGGGCGGGATGACGTTACGTCCCTGGCCCGCGTGCAGCGATCCGACGTTAATTCTCGAAGCGCCCTGGCCGTGGCGGGAAATGGCATGCAGGTTCAAAGCACAGGCAGCCGCCGCCAACAAGGCGTTTCGTCCTTCTTCCGGAGCCATCCCGGCATGCGCCGGCTTTCCCGCGAATGTGACATCCAGTTTGGTAGTCGCCAAAAACTCACGGGTTCCGCAGATAAAGTCGCCTAACTGCCGGGCATTGACGCCGATGTGCCCACCGAAAATATAGTCCACTCCCTCCAGAACTCCGGCTGCCTCCATGGCGGCTGCGCCTCGGCTGCCCTCTTCCGCGGGCTGAAAAATCAGCCTCACCGTCCCGCGAAGGTGATCTTTGATTTCTTTAAGAACGATGGCCGCGCCCAGCCCCGCGGAGGCATGGCCATCGTGCCCGCAAGCGTGCATCGCTCCGGGATTGACTGAAGCAAATCGCTCACGGCAAGGACGGTGCTTTTCATCTTGCGCTTCATGGATGTCGTTGGCATCGATATCAAAACGCAAGGCGAGAGTGGGGCCTTCCCCCTGCCGAAGTGTGGCGACGAGCCCCGTCATCCCTCCCGACATTTGTGCGACCACGTCCGGGTCTGCCCCCTGCGCTATCGCCCACTGCATTTGCCGTTGCAGAAGGTCTGCCTTCGGCACCCCCATCATGGCCTCTTTGCGGATCACTTTCTCGCCAAGCTCAACCTCATAGCCCAATGACACGAGCTGCTTGGCCAGTAATGCCGTTGTCCTAAATTCCGTCCAGCCAGTCTCGGCGTGCTTATGCAAGTCTCTCCTGAGGGCAACAAGCTGTGGTTCAATGGCTACCACAACCTCCTTTATTTTTCTTGCCTGCTCTCGCAAGGTCACCTCGATTTCTTTCTTCCGGATTAGAACCGGCGCCCCACTCAGCCGATATCACGTCACCACTGGTAAAAGCCGCTGTGGGCCAGATCAACCACCAGCGGAGTCAGTCCTTTTTCGCGGACATGGGCGGCCCCGGCGGCGGTGGTTACAATCCGTCCGCCTCTGCCGCAGACAAAACCTTTGTGCATGATTACCTGGCCGTTGGCGATGGCCGTGACCGCTCGCTGACTTTCTAAATCAAGCACCGTCACATCGGCGTCGGCCCCTTGACGGAAATGCCCCTTGTTGGCGAGTCCGAGTATGCGGGCGGGGTTATAGCTGATTTTAATCACAAACTCCTGGATCGTAATCGCCTGGAGCTTGACCAGCGCCAGTCCCATCTCGGCGATGACATTGCGCGGGATGCCGCCGCCGTCGGTGCTGATGCAATCGACAACGAAGCTGCCGGAAGGCCTTTTCACCGTGACCAGCCGGAGCCGCGGTTCGGGCGGATTGACCTTGAAACCGACGGTGGTATTGGTTTGCTCCTGCCGCCAGTAGGCGAGGGCGTCCGGTCCGGTAGCCAGGATCATTCGGCCGCCGGCCTCCAGGTTAATCTGGGCCCAGCCGGCGAGGATGGCTTCCTCCATGCCGGCTTCGCTCGCGGCGAAGCCCCCGATAGCCAGACACTTCTGCGTCACCAGACTCTCCGGTGCGCCGCCGCTGCACTTGGCGCTGGTGCCGTTCACCGGCGATAAGTAGGACTCGGTTCGGATCCTGGGATTTTCCACGAGGGCGGCGATCGCTTCCTCGGCTTCGGCCATATAGGGCCGGATCAAACCTCTACAGTAGCTGTTGACGTGAGCGAGATGCAGCGAGCGGCCCTCGGCCAGAGCCACGGCTTCCAGAAAGCCTTCGATGTTGGAACCATTTTCTTTGCTGCCGGCATGAAAGGCGATGTACGCTTTGGCGTGGTTGGCCGCCGCAATCGTCCGGGCCGTGGCGGCAGGGGTCAGTGGGTAGTGCCCTCCCAAAATCTTAAGGCCAATCGCTCCCTGGGCCAGACACTTTTCCAGGAGGTTCTTCAACTCACTCTCGCCTGGGTCTTCGTCAGCTACGGTATGACCGGGACGTACATAATTAACGCAAGCGAGGTTGAGACCCACACCATGATCCCTGGCGATGTCTAAAACACTGTCCACTGGGCCCGACATATCCAGCGCCGTGGTAACTCCTGCCTGGGCCAGCATCTTGTGGGCGAATCTGCCGCCGAGCCAAGTGGACGCGTGGACATGAAGATCGACGATTCCGGGCACCACATAAAAACCGGTCGCATCGAACAGCTCTTTGGCCTGAGCAGGATCGAGATCCGGAGCCACTTCCGCGATCCGGCCGTCTTCAACCGCCAGATCCATGATTCCTTCCCGCTCGGTGGTCGGGTCCACCACCATCCCGTTTTTCAGCAATAAGTCATAGCGACACGCCATGTTGGCTTCCTCTCTTGCCCAACAAGAATTCCCCTCCCGATGACGCTTGCGCTTCAGAGCAGCATGAACATGATTACGACGACGGCGATAATCATGCCGGGGGCGTTGCGTTTAGCCACTTCCATCGAGTTGATCCCGGCAATGGAGGCGCAAATAATGGCCGACCCGGAGATAGGCGACATGGTCCGTCCGAGGGCCCCGGCAAGGGTGGCGACACTGCCCAGGTTCACCACCGTCAGACCGAACTGGGCGGCGTGGGGCGTCACCGCCTGATTAAAAGCGAGGGCCACGGCGTCGCCCGTACCGGCGATAACCGCCAGCAGGAAGGGGCCGAAGGTGGCCGCAACCTTTACGAAAGCGGTGGAATTCACCAGCGTATTGATGAACGCCTTCACCAGGCCGATGGCTTCCATGCCGCCGACGAAAACCCCGGCGGCGATGATAATGCCGAGAATGCTGCCGTAAGCGCTACCCATGCCTTCGAAGAAGGCCTTGCTTACCTGGGTAGGGCTTTTGCGGGTGGCGGCAAGGCCGATGAGCACCCCGATCAGCATAGCGTGCGGTACGCCCACTTTTCGCAGCACCGGGCTTATACCCGTCGCTCCCAGCACCAGAATCAGCACCGGCAATATCGGTATAACGGCAAAAAGCAGGTTGGGCTTAAAACGCTCGCTACCGTCGGCGACGCCGGCGCCGGTAGCGGCCACATACCCTTTATTTTCTTTCAGCAAATAAGCCATCACCGTTACGGACACGGCCCCGATCAAGACCGCGACCACATCGGCCTTGGCGTGCACCCTGATGACCTCCATGACATTGACCCCGGCGATCTTGGCCACGAAAGGATTGTGGGCCAGACCGGGACTCAGCATGCTGCCAAAGGTGCCGGCATAAACAGCGGCGGCGGCGGTTGCCGGGTGAACACCGGCGGCCATGAGGATGGGAATGAAAATGGTCCCTACCGCGGCCGAAACGCCGGCGGCAGTCGGCAAAGCGATATTGATGGCAAAGGTGCCCAGGGTTGCGCCGGGAATCAGTAGCGGCCTGATTTTGGTCAGGCCGTTGGCCACCAGATGAATCAGGTGCTTGTCGCATTCGGTGTATTTCATGACGAAGGCAAAACCCATGACTGAGCAAATGGACTCGATCAGGCCGGCGGTGGTCATACTCTTGGCGAAAGCGTCAAACGCCGCCAGAGGTTTGCCTCCCAGAGCGGCCATCACCACTCCAGCGATGAATAAAACCATTCTCGTCTCGTACCGTTTGACGAGCAGGTAGATGGTGGCCAAAACGACGGCGATGCCCAGGACAATCATGCGTAATCCCTCCGGTGCGTACTGCCACAAACAATCGGTAGGACGGTTCGGCGCAGCGTCAGGCAAGCAAACGCTTTTCGCTTACCAAGTCTTCATTGACCGAAGCCGGAATTCTCTCTTGAGCTCTAAAATTCCATCATTGTATGCGCATCTCGCTTGTTTTTGACACCTTTAAAACAGCGGTTGAGGGTTACCATGGTTAATGGAGAACTCAGATGGAAAGCAAAGCACTAAAACTGAATCGTAAGGATAACGTGGCAACTGCCCTGGATCATCTGGCGAAAGGCGCGAAAACCATCATTAATTGCGACGATGGCCAGGCGCAAACAGTTGAGCTGATGGAAGACATCGCTTTCGGCTTCAAGTTCGCGACCGAAGACATTGAGATCGGAAAGCCGATTGTGAAGTACGGGGAACTCATCGGGTCCGCTTCTTCGGCGATTAAGACCGGATCATTGGTCCACGTACACAACGTTGAAGGAACCCGCAGGCGCGGTGACGTCGCCGGCGCAAAGGGGGCAAAATAATGAGAACTTTTATGGGATATCCGGGGCCGGACGGCTCCGCCGGCGCCAGAAATTGGACCTTGATTTTGCCGGTGCAGCGGACTGCGAATCTGCTGGGCGCCAGCATCGGCAAGCTGGTGGAAGGCGCCAAGGTTATGCTTTCTCCCGGGGAAGAAGGCCGCACCAAGCGAGACCGGGAAACCATTGCCCGGACCTTCCTGGGTTTGGCCATGAACCCCAATGTCGGGGGAGTTCTTCTGCTCGCCATTGAAAAGAAGTTCAGCTATCCGGAGTTGTCGCACGAGTACTTTCTCGAACATTTGAACGCCTCAGGCAAGCCGGTCAAGGTCGTGGTGGTCGCCGAGGCCGGTGGTTACTACAAGGCTTTAGGCGACGGCGTGCGCCTGGCGCGTGAGCTGGTAAACGACGTTTCCAGAGTGCATCGCCAGCCGTGCGATATCGGCAAGCTCACGATTGGAACCAAGTGCGGGGTATCTGATGCCACGTCGGGAATCGTTGGCAACCCCGTGGTGGGACGCATGGCGGACCTGCTGATTGCCGGCGGTGGAACCTATCTTTTCTCCGAGACCGCTGAAATTATCGGGGCCGAGCACTTGTTGGCCAAACGTACGGCCAGCCCGGAAGTGGCCGAAGCACTGTTCGAGGCGGTGCGCATTACCGAAGAAAAAGCCAAGGCCACGGGCGAGGATATCCGAAAGATTAATCCCATTCCCTCCAACATCGCGGCCGGCCTGACGACCTTGGAGGAGAAGTCGCTCGGCGCGATTGCCAAGGCCGGAACCACTGCGATCAAAGGCGTGTTGCGCTATGGCGAGCGGCCTGGCGGCAAGGGTCTGTACTTCATCGATGCCTGGATGTCTTCGTTGTCGCTTCCCCTTTGCTTCGCCGCCTCCGGCGCTCAGATCGTGTTGTATCAGGCGGGTGGCGGTGACTTTCCGGATCCATACCCGCCCATGATGGCAGCTACCAGCGGCATCGTCAGCCCGCTTATGTACCTCACCGGCAATAAGCACACTTTCGTCAAGGCGAAAGACAACATGGATTTCGATTCCTCGCGGGCTTTGGGCGGCACAGTCACGGTCAAGGAGTTGGGCGAAGAGCTGTTTAACCACATCATCGACGTGGCCTCGGGAACCAAAACGAAAATGGAATCGTTGCGCCACGAAGATCCGGTAGAGTTGTATTTGGAAGGCCCCACGCTATAAAGCGGAAGTGGGTGCTAGCGAACCGCGGATCGACCGGCTTGGTGGGAGTGAAAGGCGCGGCCGCGAACGGACGGTATGGCTAACCGTGCTGGGGGAGTGAGTCGAGCCCTATCCCCTGCGGCCGCGACCGTATGGAGATCTCTCTAGAGGCACAACTGGCTTTCCTCGATAATCTTTTCGCGGAGGCTCAGGAAGGCAGCTTCGGTGTGTTCCCGGGGCCGTGGAAGGTCCACCGTATAGACCTTTTTCATTCGGCCGGGCAGCTTATTCTCTAAAGCAATGATCCGATCACCCAGGTATACCGCTTCATCGATATTGTTGGTTACAAACACGACCGTCCGCTTCTCCGTCTCCCAGATTCGGGTGATCTCCTTCTCCATGAAGTAGCGGGTCTGGGCATCGAGCTGTCCGAAGGGCTCATCGAGGAGCATTACGTCGGGACTATTGGCGTAGGCGCGTGCGATCCCCACGCGCTGTTTCATGCCTCCGCTCAATTGGTGGGGATAGTGCTTGGCGAATCCATCGAGCTTCACCAGGTTGATGTAATGCGCCGCGATCTTGCGCCTCTCCGCCTTGCCAACGCCCCTGAGCTTAGGGCCCATCTCCACGTTGCCCAGGACCGTGCGCCAGGGAAACAGCATATAGCTCTGGAAGACCAGGCCCCGCTCCTGTCCAGGGCCTTCTACCACTCGGCCGTCCATAGAAACCCGGCCCTCGGTAGGTATCTCCAATCCGGCAATAATGCGCAGCAACGTGCTCTTGCCGCATTGTCCCGGTCCCAGGATGACCACAAACTCGTTCTGAAACACCTCAAAGGAAATATTCTCCAGGACGGGGACCTGAACCTTGCCCTTCTGGATAAATGTCTTAGAGAGCTTCTCACAGCAGATCTTAACTTCATCCCTGCCGCACTGTTCCGTTACCGAGGATACTTCACTGCCGACTTGTCCCACGATTACAGCCTCTCAATCTGACGCTTCCACGGGCAGATCAGTCTTTCGAGCCCGGATACAAGCAGCGTCGTCAGCCAAGCCACCACGGCAATGACAACCATCCCTCCGATGACCAGCGCGGGCCGGGTGAGCTTCATTCCCTGAATGATGATCCAACCCAAGCCCGATTGTGAGCTCACCAGTTCCGCCGCCAGAACGCACGTCCAGGCGACACTCAGCGAAACCTGGAGTCCGGCAAAAATCGCCGGAAAGGCGGCGGGGAAGCACACTTGGATGATCTCGTCACGACGCTTTCCGCCCAGCACGCGCACCACATCGTACAGTTCCGGATCAATGAGGCGGACGCCGTTGTAGGCGTTGAGCAGGCAGGGTACGAATGTACCAACGACGATGATGAATTCTTTAGAGCTCTCTTGAATACCAAACCACAGTATGGAGATGGAAATCCACGCGATGGGCGGCATGCACTTGAATAAGTCAAAGATCGGCTTGACGATGGCATTGATGTAACGGTTCAACGCCATGAGCAATCCGAGAGGTACGGCAACCAGCGAAGCGATCGTAAACCCAACCAGCACTCGCCTCGTGCTGTCCCAGACATGCCCGAGCAGGGTCTTCCCTGCCAGTTTCACCGTCATCAGGCGAGCCAATTCCATTGCTACTTGACGTGGGGTGGCGAGAGACTTCCGCAGAAGCTGCGAGCCTGCTGCCTGATTCCAAATATAAAAAAAGAGGATCAGCGACACGCCATAGAGGAAATATTCGTTCGTGAGTATCCGTGTAAGCGTAATCGGGGTTTCGTCCCCAACCTGTTCACGGACTTCATCGGCAATTGCATTGACACCCACCTGACCTTACCTCCGTATCCCGGCGAGAAGCCGCTTTTCAAAAATATCGATGACAAAGCCAATCACGGCTCCGATGAATCCGACGCTCAGCATACCCAAGATAACCATTTCGGGTAATCCGAGTCGGCGCCCCATGGTAATCAGGAATCCCAGGCCAGTGTCGGCGGCGAGCAGTTCAGCCGCAACCAGATTCGTCCAGGCGTAGGCTAAGGCAATCTGCAACGCCCCGAAGACCATGGGAAGGGCGGATGGAATACAGAGCTTGGTAAAGATCTGCAGGTCCGTCGCCCCATAGGTGCGTGCCATCTGAATCAGCGTTGGGTTAGTCATGCCTACGCCTACCCATGCGTTGATAACACACGGAACCACGGCCCCGATCCAGATAATGAAGACTTTGCCTGATAGCCCGATGCCGAACCAGAAGATGCACAGCGGAATCCAGGCGACGGGCGGAATCGGACGGATGATTTCGAAGATCGGTCGAAAGAGCCCGCGAACCGTGGTGAACCACCCCATCAGCAGGCCAAGGGGCAAGCCAATGACCAAGGAGAGCAGGTAACCGATGCCGGCTTCCTTGATGCTCGTCCACGCGTGAGTTGACAAAACCGCTCCATCCGGATCGGTCTGAGTTAGCTTATCAATGAATAAGTGGAAAACCGTTGACGGCGCAGCCAGCATGGTACTGGGAACAATTCCACTTGTGACCGTAAACTGCCACACTGCAACAAAAAGGAGAACGCTCGCAATCGGTAGAATTCGAAGAACAAGGGGCGTCTTAACCCTTACTGCCTCGTACGCCATAGCCAAACACACTCCCTCGCCAGTGTCTTATTCCTCTTTTCGGGATCAGAGGCGTATAGCTGCCTGATTCTCGAACTCCGGGAACCAGGCAGCCATCGGTAATAACGAACGCTTACTTGTAAGACGGAATGGGCATCTGCACCATCTTGAGAAACTTCCCCGTAACCCAGTCCATGTTCTTTACCTTGGCCAGCTCTGCATCCTTGATCCTGCCGTTGTCGTGCAGGAAATTGGCGATAAGCAGCTCCCATTCCTGCGCCTTGCTCATGCCCTTGGAGTTATCGAACATTTTCAGCTGTTCCTGGATCGTATACACCGGATGCGTTTGAATTTCTTTCTTGGCCTGATCGGCGGTGTATTCCATTCCATAATCTTTGTACATCTTCTGGAAGAGCGCGATATTGGCCGGAGTGGCACCTTCCTGCTTCAGCTTGTCGATGGAACGGAACATCACCCGCAAGAACTTGGCAACCACCTGAGGGTTCTTGTCGGCGAAATCCTTATCCGCGATAAACACGATGGGCACTGCCGCATTGGCGCTGTCGACATTGGCGACCTCTTTCCAACCCTTGTCCACAGCGGTATAGGTAAAAGGTGCCCACAGACAGACAAAATCCCCGATCCCGGAATCAAATGCCGCGACCGCGGAAGCCTGGTCCATCTGTTTGACAACCACATCACTATCCTTCAAGCCGAAGGCCCGCAGATACATGCTCATAGCGATGTGCGCCGAGGAGACGGTGGTTACCAGGAATGTCTTCCCCTTGATATTTGCTGCCGTGCCATAGATGTTGGGATAACCTTTTTGCGCGCCCTTGGTCTTGAACACCGGGTTGTTCGCACGGGCAAACACCGCATTGTTCCAGGACTCATTATTGCCTATCCCAATCTCGTAGGCGCCGTACCGCAAATTAGTCACTACCATGGGCACGCCGCCGGTAGCGCCAAGTACCCACTGTTTGGCGGGCAGAGCCTCCGCGATGGCCATGCCGCTGTCGAAATTCAGCAGCTTCATGTCCAGACCTTCTTGTTTGTCAAAACCTCTCTCTTTGGCATACCAGGCGAAGAATAGCTCGTGTTCAGACATCCACGCCGTGTTTATAGGAATGAGCTTAGTCTGGGCTGCTCCGAACTGCGAGAAGAGCATAACCGCCGTCACTACCACCAGTGCTACCACCACCAGCTTCTTCATGTCTTTCTTCTCCTCATTCAGGCTTTCGATTATCGCTTGCCGAAACGCTTCGACACTGACTTCTGGCTTCCTCGACGAGCAGTGTTTTCCCGCCATTCACCAGGTTCGGCCTGATATGGGCCGCTCCTGCCGGCGAGATGAAGTTGCTAGCCGCCTCACTTCCGTGCTCCATTCCTGTCACCTCGAAATGGAGTTACCACCACCGGATCAAGTCCGTCACCCGCTTCCGGATCTCGATAAACCTTGGATCAGTCACGCGCCGCGGGCGAGGCAGATCGACTTCCACCTCCGCCGCGATGTGGGTGGGCTTATTGCTAAGGACCAGGATTCGCTCGCCCAAATACACGGCTTCTTCGATGTTGTGGGTCACGAAAATCACCGTGCTGTCGAGCGTTTGCCACAGCTTGATGAGTTCGTCTTCCAGATAGTACCGCAACTTGATGTCAAGTTGCCCGTACGGTTCGTCCATCAGGAGCAGATCCGGATCGACGACAAAAGCCCGGGCCACGGTGATGCGTTGCACCATGCTGGCGGAGATCTGATTGGGATAGAGACCGGCCGTCTCGGTTAATCCGACGAGCCCCAGGATATACTTCAGCCTTTCCTGGAGCTTGGCTTTCGGGAAGTGTTTGAGTTCCATCCCGAAGGCGATATTCTCCTCGACCGTTCTCCACGGCATGGCGGTGGGTTCCTGGAACACAAAAGAGAGATTGTGCTTCCGGGGATCAGCGACCTCGCCGTCGATAAAGATATTGCCTTTGGTGGTCGGGGTGAGCTTGGAGAGGCAATTGAGAAACGTCGTCTTGCCGCATCCTGTCGGCCCCACGATGCAAAGAAACTCCCCTTTACCTACGGTAAAGCAGATGTCATTGAGCACCACCAGTTCCCCGAACCGCTTGGTTAAGTCCTTTACAACCACCTTAGCGGGTCTGATGGGCTTGCCGGCCAACTGCCCGTTTTCCAGGGAACCCCCTTGAACGGACAGGGCCGACCCGCCGGATTCACTAACTTCACTGTCGAGGTCGGGGTTACCGCTCATGCAGACGTCTCCACGTCCGCGACCTCCAGTGCCTTGTCAAAGACGCTCATGGCGAAGTCGATCTCGTCTTTGGTGATGGTGAGCGGCGGCGCCAGCATGATCACGCTGGTTTGCCCCGGCAAGCAGTAGACCCCTTCCTTAAGCGCTTGGCCGAGCACCTTCAACTTGGACGTAGCCGGCCTCGGTCCCTCGAACCACGGCTCGTGGATGGGCTCCTTGGTCTGCCGGTTCTTGACCAGCTCCAGCCCCACGAACAGGCCCTTGCCACGCACGTCTCCGACGCACCGGTGCTTTTCCTGAAGCTCCTTAGCCTTCTCCATCAGATACACGCCCAACTTGGCTGCCCGCTCGATCAAGCCGTCGCTCTTGTAGATTTCGATGGCCGCAACCGCCGCAGCCATGGCTAAGGTATGCCCGCTATAGGTGTGACCGTGCACGAATTGCTTACTCTCGAACTCCTTCGCCACCCATTCCCGCATACTGGTGGCTCCCAAGGGAACATAGCCGCCGGTGATGCCCTTCGCCATCGTGATGATATCGGGCACCACCCCCCAGTGCTCGATGGCAAACCATTTCCCGGTTCGGCCGAAGCCCGTCATCACTTCGTCTACGATCAACAGCATTCCATACTTGTCGCAGATCTCACGGATTGCTTGCCAATACCCATCCGGAGGAACGATGATTCCGTTGGCGCCGACGATGGGCTCCGAGATGAAGGCGGCTACCCGCTTCTCCCGCCCTTCGAAGCGCACCACATCCTCCACGTGCTTGGCACAGGCCAAGTCGCAGTCGGGATAAGTGGCTTTCATCGGACAGCGATAACAGTACGGGCCCAGGCAATGGACGACACTGGGAATCGAGGGCTCGCAGGCCCAGTTGCGGTAATCATTCGAGATGGCCATAGCCCCGTAGGTGGAACCATGGTACCCTCCCCACCGCGCGATAATCTTTTCCTTCCCGGTAGCCATGCGCGCGAGCTTGATCGCTCCCTCGTTCGCCTCGGCGCCGCTGGTGGAGAAGTATGATTTCGAGATGTCTCCCGGCGTGATCTCGGCCAAAAGCTTCGCCACCTTCGCTTTGGGTTCAGTGGCGAAGGAAGACGCCGCGTTCTCCAGCGTTCTGGCCTGGTGAGAGATGGCATCTGCCATGCGCTCGTCCCCATGTCCCAGATTGCTGAACACAAACTGTGAGGAAAAATCCAGATATTGCTTACCAGTGCTGTCGTAGAAGTAGTTGCCCGCAGCGCGCTCGAGCACTATCGGGCTCAGTCCCTTCTGAACCACCCAGGGATAGAGGACATGCTCCAGCTCATCTTGTTTGATAACGTCAGGATTAAGACCAACTTTTGTACTTTCCATTGCTGTACTACTGCCTCCTGTTCAGGAATAGTCACTTTCCTACCCGTGAACGCAAGCGCTATAGATTGCAGGAAATTGCAATATACACCAATGCAACTTCATTGCCAAGCAGGTGATGCTCGCGATGGTGCTCGGAACCGTATGAAAATACAGCGTTTGTTAAAATTAAGCCGATGCGGAAATATCGCGTCATCGAGCCGAATTTCTTTCGTAGTGTCTGGATCTTCTTACATGTCAGTTTGATAAGAACGAATGGCAATTTCGTCTAATTCCGCAGGCGAGGTCAAGGTCTATCGTATTAATAGTTTGCAGATAGTTTTGAGCGATTCGTCAAGGTGCTATTTCTGATCCTGTCTGGATTTCTTTACATGTCCAGTTGCGGCTTACCAACGGGGTGTAGCATAGCGCCTCGTTGGTCTGCACAGATTGGTGGAAAAAAGATGAGTAATTGCGCTCAGCCAGACAGCGTGCGGACCGAATTCGATCCACCCGGCCGCCCGCGTCCGCATGCTCGCCGGGAAGCGGCAGCAATCGCGAGGGCGCTCCGAAGAGCGCCCTGGATCGGAAGCGCAAATTTAACGTCTCAATCGTAGTTCAAATGATGACTGAGCCAAGGGCTGGCGTCGCCATCTGGATGCTCGCCTTGTCCGTGCCGGACACACCTTCCGCGAATCCGCTCTAGCGGAATCGTTTGCGAATAATACCTGCCAAACTCACCAGGCCCGTGCCGAGCAGAGCCAGGGTGCCTGGTTCCGGAACCGGAGCGGGACCAATTAATTCCTGCGGCATGCCGTAACCATTCGGCGCGCCGGTGGGAGTATAGATCGCAAGGCCGCTAAAGTAATTGGCCGGCAGGTTGGGGAGGGCGTTTACCGCGTCGGTGACCCAAGCAGCGGACCCATAGTTAGCATAGCTTGCGGTGGTCGTGGCGCTCGAATTGAACAGGCCCCAGATGGCATAATTGATGCCAATGGCGGTACCCTGCGACGGGTTCGCACCAAGTTGCAGGAAGAGCCATGCGGCTTCCTGGTAAAGTGTGAGACTGCCGGAGCCGCCAAAGGTGTTCGCCGTGTTGTAGAGGCTGCTTACGGTCGCTGTCCAGGTTTCGCCCACACTGATAAAGTTGCCATACGTGGTGCAAGCCATCGAGACGTAGTTGCCGCTGCCGTTCACCGAGACATTGTAGGGATACACATAATAGCTGCCATCGTTGTTGCCCGGGCCCGTGTTCTCAAACGTGATCGAAACGGTATCCGCCAGTGAAACAACCGAGGTGGATAAGATCCCTAAGAGAACTAGCCATGTCCATTTGCGCATTTCCGACGCCCCGCCCTTCTAAAGGTACTCACCTGCTGGAGATGCAAGCGGGTCGCCACCTTACGAGGCCGCGCAAACAGCAGAAAACAAAGCAAATGGGCAGATTTCCCTACTCTAAAAACAGGGCTGTTGCAACATTTGGGAAAACTCTTTCCCTCCAAAGGGTATTGACCTTTAGTAATTGGTAACCGGCTGAGAGCGGGAGTGCAAAGCGGCTCTGTCCGGCTTCCGGCAGACGCCTTCACATCTGCACTGGCTTGTGGAATGGAATGCCGAGGACGGCCTAAAGGCCGTCCTCAACACCGAAATTAATCCTGGGAATGAGTCTGGCGTCAGCGCTCGGTTCGAATGTCTCGACTCCGGAACCGCTAAGTGCCTTCCGCCCAGCCCGCCAAGTACTCCTCCTGTTCGGGGGTCAGACGGTCAATCTTGATACCCATCGATTCCAACTTCAGCCGCGCCACTCGCTTGTCTAGTTCGTCAGGAACCTTGAAGACCTTCTTTTCCAGGCTGGCGTGGTTCTTCACCATGTACTCGACCGAAAGCGCTTGATCGGCGAAACTCATATCCATGACCGCGGCCGGATGTCCCTCGGCGGCGGCCAGATTGATCAGCCGGCCCTCGCCCAGCAGATTGATCTTGCGACCGTCCCGCAGGGAGTACTCTTCGACAAAATTGCGCGTCACGCGCTTGCCGCTGGAGAGCTTTTCCAGCGCTGGAATGTCGATCTCGACGTTGAAGTGGCCGGAGTTAGCGACAATAGCGCCGTTCTTCATCACCTCGAAGTGTTCTTTGCGCAGCACGTTCTTGTTGCCGGTCACGGTGCAGAAAATGTCGCCGATCTTGGCCGCGCGATCCATGGCCATGATGCGATAGCCGTCCATGACCGCTTCGAGGGCCTTTGTCGGGTCGATCTCGGTGATGATGACCTCGGCGCCCAAGCCGCGCGCCCGGCTCGCCAGCCCGCGTCCGCACCAACCATAGCCGGCGACGACGAACTTGGATCCCGCCAACAGGAAGTTGGTGGCGCGGATAATGCCGTCGATGGTCGATTGTCCGGTGCCGTAGCGGTTATCGAACAGGTGCTTGGTGTCGGCGTCGTTCACGGCGATGATGGGGTAGCGCAGCACGCCTTGCTTGGCCATTGCGCGCAGCCGTATGACTCCGGTAGTGGTTTCCTCGGTGCCGCCGAGGATGCTTTCCAGCACATCCGTCCGCTTGGTCAGGGCCGTGGTCACCAGGTCCGCCCCATCGTCCATGGTGATGTGCGGCTTGTGATCGAGCGCGGCCATGATGTGCTTGTAATAAGTCTCGTTGTCCTCGCCCTTGATGGCAAAGACCTGAATATTGCTGTCGCGCACCAGCGCCGCAGCCACATCATCCTGGGTCGAGAGCGGATTGGATGCGCACAACACCACGTCGGCGCCGCCATCCCGGAGGGTGATCGCCAGATTAGCCGTCTCGGCTGTCACGTGCAGGCAGGCGGCGATGCGAATGCCCTTCAAGGGCTGATTCTTAATAAATTCCTTGCGAATGATCTGCAAGACTTGCATGGACTGGTTTGCCCAGTCGATGCGCTTGCGTCCCACATCCGCCATCTTGAGATTCTTTACATCAAACGATGAAACTTGTGCCGCAGTTGGCATAATTAGTACACCCCAATCTGTTCCAAGAATACTGGTTGACACAGCACGGGCCGAAGCCGACTTTGCCTGGCGGGACCGCCGGAAAGAACTTTATTTTTTCGCGACCTCGCTCAGACCGGCCGCTTCACGTAGCGCCGCAGCCTTGTCCGTGGCCTCCCAGGTGAAATCCTTGTCATCACGGCCAAAGTGGCCGAATGCGGCGGTCTTCCGGTAAATCGGACGCCGCAGATCAAGGTGTTCGATGATGCCACGCGGCGTCAGCGGGAAGTTCTTCCTCACCAGATCCTGTAGTTGCTCGCGCCCGATCTTACCGGTGCCGAAGGTATCGACCAGCACGCTGACCGGGTCGGCGACGCCGATGGCGTAAGCAAGTTGTACCTCACAACGGTCAGCCAGTTCCGCCGCCACCACATTCTTGGCGATATAGCGAGCCATGTAGGCGGCCGAGCGATCGACCTTGGTCGGGTCTTTGCCGCTGAAGGCGCCGCCGCCATGACGGCCCATGCCCCCGTAGGTGTCCACGATGATCTTGCGGCCAGTCAAACCGGTGTCGCCCATCGGACCGCCGATGACGAAGCGGCCGGTGGGATTGATGTGGTACTTGGTATCGGCGTCGAGCAGACTGGCGGGGATCGTTGCCTGGATGATGTGCTTCAGAATGTCGGCCCGAAGCTCGTCATTACCAACGGTTTCGGCGTGCTGTGTCGAAATGACCACGGCATCCACACGGATCGGTTTACCGGATTCGTCGTACTCGACCGTCACCAGCGACTTGCCGTCCGGGCGGAGATAGGAAAGCAGCCCGCTATTGCGGACTTGGGAGAGACGCTGCACCAGCTTGTGCGCCAACGAAATCGGCGTCGGCATGTACTCCGGAGTCTCGTTGGTGGCGTAACCGAACATCATGCCTTGATCGCCCGCGCCCCCCGTGTCGACGCCCATGGCGATATCGCCGGATTGCTTGTTGATGGTCGAGACAACCGCGCAGGTATTGGCGTCAAAACCATAAAGCGCGTTATCGTAGCCGATGGCGCTGACTACGCCGCGAACTACCGACTGGAAGTCGACGTAAGCCTTGGTCGTGATTTCGCCGGCGATCACCACCAGTCCGGTAGCGGTCAAGGTCTCGCAGGCCACCCGGCTGTAGCGGTCTTGCTCAAGGCAAGCGTCAAGGATGGCGTCGGAGATTTGGTCGGCGATCTTATCGGGATGCCCTTCGGTTACTGACTCGGAAGTAAACAAGAAACGATTACGGGACAAGCTGTCCTCCTGGATCAAAAATATTGAATGGATCTCGTCTAGGTAAAATCGAGATCCAGGGCAAAGCCCTGCCAGGGCCGGAAACCCCGAGTGCTATGTCTTAAGCTTATAGGCGCACAGCTTGGTCGCGCAACAAAAACAGGCCCACATGCTGCAAATCGACTTAAAGGGCTGATACTCGCATCGGCTGGCACTTCATTGACCTGCAGCGACGACCACGGAATCTTCTTCTTGCAAGCGAGCGACGGCACACAACATGGCACTTTAGTTCCAGCAACGCTGCCCACAAGCGTTGCCGGCTTTATTGGGGAATTATATACATGACTCCCTTTTCTGGACTTTCTCAGCGTATTTCTTGCGGCGAATCCGCTTCTTGGCCGTGTTTTCAGAGATTTGGGAGTTAAGTATATAAGTCCCCTTTATTGCTCCACTCCTTCGGGAGTAAACGTAAACGTTCGTCTGGCGCTGGTTGGCCCCATTCGTCCCATTTCCCGACCATTCCAGGTCACATCAATTCCCGCCGGATTCCCCGCCACCACCACCAGGCGTTCTTTGGCCTGGAAACTCCGCTCTCGCTTGTCCGCCGACTCGGGGTCCATGGTGTCTTCCATCACCTGCTTCCCGTCCACCTGTATTGACACCCAGCAGCGTTGTTTAGCGACTAGTACCACGGAAATACCGTTTGCTCCCGCCTCGTGCCTTTTTTCCGCCGCTGCGTCTGGAGTCGTGGCCGGCTTGTTGCCCCCCGTCAGATTCGCTGCCGGCTGATGCCGATCGCCTGCCGCAAGCGGCGAAGCGGAGTTCTGAGTATCGGCAACTTTCCCCTGGGGAGCACTGCCGCTCACCGCTTGGGTAGCATTGGCCGACGGGGACACAAGCGCTTGCGAATTAGAGGCGGCCTGAACCGGCTGCGGAAGAGCTGTTGGAAGAGCGGCGATCGGGTCCGGCGGCGACGCCTGTCTGCGCGCCTCCGCCCGATGTGTCATCCATCTATGCAGATAGGGCCAGCCGCCAACACTGGCGCTGACCAGGGCAAACACCGCCACCAAGCTCCAAACCAGGGTCGCCGCGCCATGCTTGCGGCCCCCATACCCGGCAACCCGCGTAGCTTCAAACTGCCGGGCGACGACGCGAATGTTGACTTCACCCGAAGACTCCGAAACCTGGCTGGCGGCAACATAATCGCTCACTGCCTGCTCTTCGTCGATGCCAACGTAGCGGGCGTAGGCTCTGACAAAGCCCTTATTAAAGATGCCGCCCGGCAGTTGGCTAAACTTCTCTTCTTCCAGCGCGCGCAGATTACGGGTGCCTATCTTGGTGGCGACGGCAACTTCTTCCAGCGTGATACCGCGCAGCTCACGCTCTCGCCGCAGTTTTTCGCCAAACGTACCCACCGGCGCCTCTCGCTGCTGGATGTTCTTGTCGCATAATAGTTTTGCCTTGCGCGCAAGTCAAACTGGAAATTGGCCCGGGAACATAGGTAACCATGCGGAAAAACCCATCCAGGCAAATGGTGCGGCGCCTGGCGAACGCACGGGATGAAGCCGCGGTTCCGCGGCCCCTTTTTATGCGAGTTGCCTCTTCGACGGTCAGGCACCTATAATATTTTGCCACTCTTCTCGTCGGGAAGAAGGACATGAATCGAGCTACTCTACATGACTGAAGGCTCTCTGATCGACGACTCCAACTCCCGGCACCACCAGCAGTTGAGCATTTTTCATGATGTCGCGAAAGCGCTCACCTCCTCTCTGAATCTTGACTCCATCCTGCAGACCATCATGGATAAGGTCGCGGCTTACTTCAAGCCCGACACCTGGTCTCTGCTTATGGTGGACGAACAGAAGCAGGAACTCTATTTCGCGATTGCGGTTGGCGACGCAGCCGATGTTCTCAAGCCGGTGCGGTTGCGAATCGGCGAAGGCATCGCCGGCTGGGTTGCCAAGCACGGCGAGCCGCTTCTCATCCCCGACGTCTACACCGACCCGCGATTCGCCAAGCGAGTGGACCAGCTTACCAAGTGGCACACGCGTTCGATCATCTGCATGCCGCTTCGTTCCAAGCAGCACGTGCTGGGCGTCATTCAACTGGTTAACGTCGAGATGGCGGGCTTCGGCGATTCCGAGTTGCTGCTGATGCGCGCCATGGCGGATTACGCGGCCATCGCCATCGAAAATGCCCGCGCGGTCGAGCGTATTCAGGAGCTGACGATCACCGACGATTGCACCGGCCTGTACAACGCGCGCCACCTCTATAAGACCCTGGAGACAGAGGTCAATCGCTCGGCGCGCTTCGGCTATCAGTTCAGCGTGCTGTTCCTCGATCTCGACTACTTCAAGCGGGTGAACGACACTCACGGCCACCTGGTTGGCAGCCGCTTGCTCGGCGAAGTCGGCGTCGTGATCAAGTCGTACTTGCGCATGATCGATTGCGCCTTTCGTTACGGCGGCGACGAGTTCGTGGTTCTGCTGCCGCAGACGGGCAAAGAGGCGGCGACCGTGGTGGCTAAACGTCTGCTGGATGTATTTCGCACCGCCGAGTTTTTGAAGGGCGAGGGGCTCAACCTCAACGTCCGCGTGAGCATGGGCGTGTCCACTTATCCGGAAGACGCCAGGAATGCACACGACATCATTCACCAAGCCGATGAAATGATGTACGCGGTCAAGAACTCAACGCGCGATAACATCAGCGTGACTAAGGTAGGCTTGATCGCGTAAGCGCTGCGGCGGCGGCCATTATGATCGGGACGCGGAATATTCGTGCGACCGCTGCTAGACCGGATTCGCGGAAGCTGTGTCCGATACCGTAGCCGGGCGTTTAGCCCGGCGATGATGGTTCCGGATACACTGACTCTGAACCCGCGCTAGAAGTGGTTGCATAAATGCCTTGTCTTTCGAACCGGCAATCCCCTCAGGGGCTAAACAGGCTGCTGAAAAAGTCATGGAAGTGTCATCCTGAGGTCGCGCCGATTTTGCGCGATCGAAGGATCTGCTTTATTTTCCGCGCGCGCAAACAGCAGATCCTTCGCTTCGCTCAGGATGACACCCTCGGAGAAGAGTTTTTCAGCAGCCTGTAAAGCCCCCGTCATTGTTGGTTTCTGTACGGCGGGGCTTTAGTGTGTGCGTGAGAACCCGGACACCATGCCTGTTTAACTCCTTGTCTGGCAGCCCGGTTCTTTCTGAGGTTCCGCTGCCCTCGTGGGGCGCCGCTTACCCGCTAACCAGAGACCGCGTGCCAGGGATCGCTCACCGGGCACGAGAAAGGGCAATCAATAAATGTGATGGCGGCGAAAACGTATTGTGTTTAAGCCTGCCGCAGGGCGTGCAACCGGGTCACGTTGTAGGCCAGGGCCGCCAGCCCGAACTCGCATCCCGCCTTGCCCAGACCGCGGGTCCGGAACTGCCGCATCCCACGCTGCTGCTTGAGCACTCCGAACACCGCTTCCACCACCGCCTTGCGCCGCGCATACATCGCCCGTCCGGCGGGGCTGCGCAACTTCTGCCGCAGCCGCCGCTGGACCGCCTGTCGCGGCCGATCCCGCCGCCGACAACCCCGTCCCGTGTTCAACTCGCACGCCAGATTCGAATCGGGCACATACCCCTCGATCCCCTGCCGCTCTAACTCGCTGATGTTCTCCACCGAGAAGAAACCGCTATCCGCCAGTACCGCCGTCGGCGCCCTGCCGCACTGCTGCTCGACCGCGGCCACCATCGGCAGCAACGACCGATTGTCCGTCGCGTTCTGCGTCACTCGCGCCGCCACCATCAGATGATCGTCGCTCACCGCTACCTCCGCCGTGTACCCCAACTCGTAGCCACCGCGCGGCCGCAGAAAACGCGCTTGCTCATCGGTCCGCGACCGCTTCTTCAACCCGCTTTTGCGCAGCTCCTCCAGCCGCCGCTCCGCCTTTTCCAGCGCCACCCTCAGCCCGCTCGGCTCCGCGTCGTCCCCATCGCACGCCTGCTGCCAGCGCCGCACCTGCCGCCGCAGCTTGGCCCGCTCGTTCCGCAACTTCGGCTCCGTATCCACCCGCTCCCGGCAGGCGTTGGCCTTGATCCGCGTGGCGTCGATCGCCACCCGTCCCAGCTTGCCCCAGCCCAACTGCCGCGCCATCTCCAACACCTGGGTGAAGGCGTCGTTGATCGCCCCCGCGTGCCGTCGCCGAAACCCGCTCAGCGCCCAGTTATCCACCCGCGCCCCACCCGCCAGGTAACGCAACGCCAGATCCTCCACCAGCCGCTGCTCCAGCCGCCGCGCACTGGTCAGCCCCACCGCGTAGGCGTACAGCCACACGCTCAGCATCAGCTCCGGCGCATACAGCTCTCCACCTTCCAGGCTGTAGGCCTGCTCAAATCGGCTCAGTTCCAGCCGACTTACCACCTGGCGGATGAAAAAACTAAAGATGATCCGCTCCTAACTCATCCTGCACACTCGGAGGTATCAAGTACGCTTGCTCGGGACTGTAAGGCAGAAATCGTGACATATCTCTTTGTGCCCCATCTGCCCTGTGAAAAACAAGTCAGTTCTCACGCACACACTAAAGCCCCGCCCCTTCAAAGAAGTATTTATGCAACGGGTTCTAGACTCGCTGCTTGAAGCGATCGAGAAAAATGAACAGCACCACACCGATCAGAGAGTCCAGCAGAGCGCCCAGCAGTTGATGTCCCCAGTTCCAAGTGAGTGGCTCGTTGGCCAGCCCGCGCATGATGCCGAAGTAAATTACCTGGTGTATCAGGTAGAAGACGTAGATCAGCAGAAACCGCGAGCCTGGCTGCTCGACGTCGATCTTGACTCCGAGGGACGAGGCAAGAAAACCGACCACGGTTTTGGCTATTCCGTTCACGCCGATGGGGTGTTGAGTCAGCGCATCCTGCATCAATCCAATCAGACATCCCGTCCCCAGGCCGGTGATCGGATTGCGGCGCGATATGGCGAAAAAAAGCGTCACCACCAGCGGCAGATCGAGAATGCGAAGCGCGCTCACCCGGACTGGAATGAATCCCTGAAGGAACAGGATTACCAGCGGCACGCCAATCGCAACTCCCCAAGAGAAGCGATAGACTTCAACCTGCTCGCGAGATGTGTAGCTGATGTTCACGCCTGAATAGCCTATGGGGTCTGTTCGCCGCCGGTCGCCGGCTTGGCATTTTCAACCTTGGGCTTCACATCAACCTTGGGCTTCACCGGCTGGGCTGGGATTGACTTAGCTCTATCCGCCGCTCCATTGGCGGGCGATGGGGCGGGATGCAAAGCGGTGGCACCCGCCGGGACCGGCTTGGCGCTCGCCGAACCCGGTGTGGATACTGGAGGCTTTGCCGTTACGGCGGGTTTGGGAACGGTGGCAGCACTCGGCGCGTTGCCTGCCGGTGCGCCCGTTGGCGGGCCGCCGACGGCTGCAGGGTGTGGAGAGGTCTCGGCGGGCTTATCGGGCACGGAAGGCAATCGCTCGGCAAGAATGTCGGCGGCGCGAATTGGACCAAGGCCTTTGGTGTCGGTTTCCTTCTCGACAATTTTGGTGATGACCAGCACTTCTTCCAGACGGCTGAGGTTTGCCGAGGGCGCTACCCGCACATTGAGGAAGAGGTCTTTGCCGGGGCTGACCGAAGCGACTTTGCCGATGGGCAGGCCTTTGGGAAAGATGCGGTCACCACCGCTGGTGATGACGTCTTCGCCCGGTGCAACGGTCTCGTCCGCCATGATGTAGGCCAGATTCGGGTTGCCGGCAGGCAGGCCTTTGAGAATGCCTTGTAATCTCGATTTCACCAGCATGGCGCCGACGCCGCTGGTCTGGTCCGTAATCTCCAGCACCTGCGATGTCGTCGGGTAGACGCGCAGCACTTTGCCGACAATTCCGTCAGGCGTGATAACCGCCATATTGGACTCGATGCCCTCGTTCGAACCGCGGTCGAGGTAGATGATGCGCGATGTCTCCGACCCGCTGGACCCAATCACCTGCGCCGCGACGGTTTTGGAAATGTACTGCTCTTTGAATTGGAGCAGCGCCTGGATGCGGCGCGCCTGTGCCGCATCCTGCTCCATGCGAACCTGCTCCAGCCGCATGCGCTCGATCTGCTCACGCAACTCGGCGTTCTCGCGGCTCACTCCGCGCAGGTAGAAATAATCGCGCCAGGCATGGTGAGTCCATTGTTCGGAATAAACCAGAACGCGCTCGAAGGGACTGACGAGCGCCACCGCCCATTGCCGTATCAGCCGCACCGGACCATTCTCAGTTGACCGCCGGATCTGGGTCGCCAAGCCGAGGATCTGCGCCATCAGCACTACGGCGAGGATGGTCGCATTTTTGTGCCTGGCGAAAAAAGATTCCATAAAGACGGTTTCAGGGTTTCAAAGTTTCAAGGTCGCAAAAAACCGGTTTCAAGTTTCAAGTTGCAAAAGCATCAGAGCAGGTTGGCTCGAAACTATGAAACCTTCAGAGCTTTGAAACCTTCTACTCAATCGAAATCTTTCTCAGCAGCTTGAAGTCGCTCAGCATCTTGCCCGTGCCAAGCACGACGCTCGCCAGCGGATCGTCGGCGATGGAAACCGGCAGGCCGGTTTCCTCGCGGATACGCTTGTCAAGATTCTTGAGCAAGGCGCCGCCGCCGGTGAGGACGATGCCGCGGTCGCTGATGTCCGCCGAAAGCTCTGGCGGCGTACGTTCCAGGGCCACGCGAATGGCGTTGACGATGGTCGAAACCGATTCGCTGAGGGCTTCGCGGATTTCGCCGTCATCCACGGTAAGAGTTTTGGGCACGCCCTCGATGAGGTTTCGGCCTTTGACTTCCATCGTCAGCGGCTTCTCCAGCGGGAAAGCCGAGCCGACCTCAATCTTGATTGCCTCCGCCGTGCGCTCGCCGATCAGCAGGTTGTACTTGCGCTTCAGGTAATTCATGATCGACTCGTCCATCTGGTTGCCGGCCATGCGCACCGAACGCGAGTAGACAATGCCGCTGAGCGAAATCACCGCGATGTCGGTGGTGCCGCCGCCGATATCGACGATCATGTTGCCGCTGGGTTCGGTAATCGGCAAACCCGCGCCGATGGCCGCCACCATCGCCTGCTCCACCAGGTGCACTTCGCTGGCTTTGGCGCGATAAGCCGAGTCCATGACCGCGCGCTTCTCGACCTGCGTGATCTCCGACGGCACGCCGATGACAATCCGCGGATGCACCAGCATCTTGCGGTTGTGCGCCTTCTGGATGAAGTAGTTCAGCATCTTCTCGGTGTGGCGGAAGTCGGCGATGACGCCGTCCTTCATCGGTTTGATGGCGACGATGTTGCCGGGCGTGCGTCCCAGCATTTCCTTGGCTTCCTTGCCGACTGCTTCCACCTCGTTGGTGTTGCGGTTGACCGCGATGATGGAGGGTTCGTTGACAACAATCCCCTTGCCTTTCGCATAGACAAGTGTGTTGGCTGTTCCCAAGTCAATGGCGAGATCGCTGGAAAACATGCTGAACAGCGAACGCATGTTGGCGAAGCGGGAGCCGGAATGATAACCGTTGGATGACATTACTGAAAGTTCTCTCTGGAATACTCTAAGTGCAAGGGAATATAGCACGATAACCCATACCGCCGCTGGTTCATCTACCGTGAACACCCTACGCGCGGGACGGAATAGTCCGAGACAGTGCCCGATGGGTCGATCTGAGCTAAAAGTACCCTGACGTATTGTAACGGAAACAGGAACACGCAAGCCAAATTTACGCTGCGTACTCTGGATTGTACCGAGATCCGCATCAGTGCCGGTACCCCCCCGGGTGAGGGAAGTTTTCAGCCCTAAGCTTAAATGTATCCTTGAGAGCCTCACGCCGATTGTGACGCTCGCGCAAATGTGCGGCCCCTCGAAAAGCGCCGGAACCTCATGATTCTACGCTAAATAATCGCGGGCAGCTCAGGAAACGGAATTGCTGATCTTGGGGCGTTCCGTTTTGCTTACAATAGAAGCGAGGGCGACTTATGGCAACCATCGAGCGGTCCAAGGCCAATGTCCCTGCCGCGGCCAAGTGCGGGGTCTTCCGTAACTTTATCGGCGGTGAGTGGGTCGAGTCGGCGAGCGGCCAGACGTTTGGGAACCTGAATCCGGCGGACACCCGCGAGGTGGTCGGCGTCTTCCAGCGCTCCGGCCAGGCGGAGGTCGATGCCGCCGTGGCCGCTGCCGGCAAGGCGTTCGACAAGTGGCGGCTGACGCCGGCGCCCAGGCGGGCCGAGATCGTACTCCATGCCGCCTCCATCGTCGAGAAACGCAAGGAACAATTCGCCCGCGACATGACGCGGGAGATGGGCAAGGTTCTGAACGAGACCCGCGGCGACGTCCAGGAAGCCATCGATACCGGCTATTACATGGCCGGCGAAGGCCGCCGCCTCTTCGGCTTTACCACCCCGAGCGAGCTTCCCAACAAGTTTGCCATGTGCGTGCGCCAGCCTGTCGGGGTCTGCGCGATGATCACACCCTGGAACTTCCCGATGGCGATTCCGTCGTGGAAGCTCTTCCCTGCCCTGGTCGCCGGCAATACCTGCGTCATTAAGCCCGCCCAGGATACGCCGCTTTCGGTATTTAACTTTGTCGACGCACTGATGGAAGCCGGCATCCCCGGAGGTGTGGTCAATATCGTTACGGGCTTCGGCGGCGAAGTCGGCGCCCCGCTTGCCGCGCATCCCGAGGTCCGCGCGGTTTCGCTCACCGGCTCCTCGGCGGTGGGCCGGATTGTGGGAGCCGCGTGCGCCGAACAATTGAAACGCTGCTCGCTGGAGCTGGGCGGCAAGAACCCGATGATCGTGCTGGATGATGCCAATCTCGAGTTGGCGCTGGAAGGTGCGGTTTGGGGCGCCTTCGGCACCACCGGACAACGCTGCACGGCCACCAGCCGCATCATCGTGCAGAAGGGAGTCTACTCCAGGTTTGTGCAGGAACTGGTGGTTCGCGCCCGCCAGCTCAAGATCGGCAACGGCCTCGATGAAAGCGTGGAGATGGGGCCTGCCATCAACGCCCGGCAGTTGCAGACTGATCTCGAATACATTGAAATCGGCAAGAACGAGGGCGCTAAATTGCTCTGCGGCGGTAACCGCCTTACCCGCGGCGAGTACGAACACGGCTTTTTCCTGGAGGCAACAGTCTTCTCCGAGGTCGATGCCAAGATGCGGATTGCCCAGGAAGAGATTTTCGGGCCGGTCGTTTCGGTCATTCCCTGCGACAACCTGGAGCATGCCATCGAAATCGCCAACGGCGTCGCTTATGGGCTCTCTTCGGCCATCTACACCAAAGATGTCAACCGCGCGTTTCTGGCCGTGCGGGAGCTGAGCGCGGGCATTACGTATGTGAATGCACCCACGATTGGAGCCGAGGTACACCTGCCATTTGGCGGAGTAAAAGCGACCGGAAACGGGCATCGCGAAGGCGGGATAGGCGCTTTTGAGTTTTTCACGGAATGGAAATCGGTGTATGTTGATTACTCCGACCGGCTGCAAAAAGCCCAGATCGACCGGCCGGATTAAACTGGGATAGGCTTCTCGTTAGACGTGGGATGGCGTCTGACAGGGATGCAGGGGTAAGCGTACAAAAAAGGCATCGACAGAGCGCGGCTCCGCCCCGATATGCGCGGGGCGCCGGGTTTTCCGCCGGCGCAGGGAGAAGTTTTTCCCAGCCGCTTTGCCGAGTAAGGATAGTGATGGCAACCAATTCAGCTTGTGAAATTCTCGCGGCTTCCCGCATGGAGAACGTCAACTATGCGATCCGCGACCTGGTCGTGATCGCCGACCAGATTGCGCGCGAGGGCAAAGAGATTCTGTATCTCAACATCGGAGACCCCTGCCTTTACGGCTTCAGGACGCCGCCGCACATGATCGAAGCCGCCCATAAGGCGATGCTGGACGGGGTGAACGGTTACGGAAACTCGCTGGGCTTGAACTCGGCCGTCGCGGCCATCCGCAACGAAGCCGAGAGCAAGGGGTTCGAGAGCATCCAGGGTGTGTTCGTCACCATGGGCTCGGGCGAGGCAGTCGATGCCTGCCTGACGGCGCTGGTCAATCCCGGGGATAACGTGCTGACGCCGTGCCCCGACTATCCGCTCTACTCGGCCACACTGGCGAAGAACAGTTGCGTGCTTACCTCGTATCGACTGAAGGAAGAAGAGGGCTGGGAGCCCGACCTGGACGACATGGCCGCTAAAATCAATGCTCGCACCCGCGGCATTGTCATCATCAACCCGAACAATCCCACCGGGGCGGTTTATTCGCGCCGTACGCTGGAGAAGGTCGCCGAGCTGGCGCGGCGTAATAATCTCATTATTTTTTCCGACGAGATCTACGACCGGCTGATCCTCGACCCCACGGAAACTCACGTGCCGATCGCGACCCTGGCTCCGGACGTGCCGGTGGTGACGTTTAACGGACTTTCCAAGGCCTACTGCTGCCCCGGCTGGCGACTGGGATGGGGCATTGCAACCGGTCCGGAAGACTCTCTCAAGCCGTTCCTCGAAGGCGTCTACAAGCTGCTGCGGGCGCGGTTATCGGCGCCGCATCCGCTGCAATTCGCCATTCAACCCGCGCTGGAAGGGCCGCAGGATCATCTGCAAGAGATGAACCGTAAACTGCGCTGCCGCCGAGACATCACCCAGAGCTGGTGCGAGCGGACACCGCGGGTGAGTTGCGTCGCTCCGAAGGCGGCCTTCTACGCCTATCCGAAGCTCGACATACCGGACGACGACACAACCTTTGTGCGTGAATTATTGGAACAGACCCAGGTGCTGATGGTGCACGGCGCCGGCTTCGGCGAAAAGTCGGGCACGGCCCACTGCCGCATCGTGTTTCTTCCCGAAGAAAACATTCTCGACCTGGCCTACGCCAAGGTTTCCGAGTTCATGGCGGCGCGCTACGCGTGAGGCGAACCGTGTCCTCGGCTGATTTCGTCACCAGATGATGATGGCGAAGATCGTCGCGACAATCAGGCCGCAAAGCACGGGGAAAAACACCTTTCGCACGGCGTCGAAGATCGACACCCGGGCAAACGCCGCGACCGCGGCGAAGGCACCTGCCTACGTCAGGCCGATCCTGATTCTTGTCTATTGCTCGTCGCCAAGAGAAATGGTTCGCGTGAAAAACAGTGTTGTATACAATGTATTCATGTGTCAATAACCGCCGAATCGGTCGCGCCTGGCAAGCGGCGCGATCTTCGCCGTGGGCAATCGGGATATGTTTGTCGCCGAAGGAAGTGAACTATGAAGGTCGTTGTTATTGGTGGAGGCTGGGCCGGCTGTGCCGCCGCGTTGTCCGCGGCCAAGCAAGGGGTGGAAGTCGTCCTCGCGGAGCGCACGGACATGCTGCTGGGCACCGGCTTGGTGGGAGGAATTTTCCGCAACAACGGCCGCTTTACCGCCGCCGAGGAGGCCATAGCGCTCGGCGGTGGCGAACTGTTTGAGCTGATGGACGCTCATGCGGTTCACAAGAACATGGAGTTCCCGGGCCACAAACATGCCTCGCTCTACAACATCATGACCATTGAGCAGGGCGTGGCGCGGCTGCTCAAAAGCTTCGGCGTCCAACTCCGGATGTCGACCCGCGTCACCGATGTCGCCATGGACGGACGGCGCATGAAGGCGGTGATGACCGCCAAGGACGCCGGCGAGGAGCGCTTCGCGGCCGATGCGTTTGTCGAGACGACCGGCACCTCCGGGAATCCTTATGCCTGCGGCAAATACGGGAATGGCTGTGGCATGTGCGTGCTGCGCTGCCATGCCTTCGGAATTCGCGTCAGCATTGCCGGACGCGCCGGCATTGCCGAAATCACCGGCAAGAAAGGCGACCAGATCGGCGCCATGAGCGGTTCCTGCGAGTTAGTCAGGGAATCTCTCGCCCCGGACGTGCTGGAGGAGATGAGCCGCACCGGCATGGTGATGCGCCCGCTTCCCGAGGTCGAAGACGGCGGCTCGGGCAAGCTGGATATGAAGGCCTGCCAGCAATACACTCAAGCCGAGTACAAGACCAACGTGATCGTGCTTGACAACGGCGGAGCCAAGCTGATGACGTCATACTTTCCGCTGTCGCTGCTGCGGCGGGTGCGGGGCTTCGAAAACGTTCGCTTCGCCGATCCCTACGGGGCCAGCTTCGGTAATTCGATTCGCTATATCAACATGGCGCCGCGCAACGACGCGCTCAAGATCGACGGGCTGGACAATGTGTTCTGCGCCGGCGAAAAGGCAGGTCTGCTGGTCGGCCATACGGAAGCGATTGTCACCGGCACGCTTGCCGGCTACAACGCCGCCCTCCATGCCCGCGGCAAAGAGCCACTGATACTGCCGGACACGCTGCTGGTGGGCGATGCGATCCGCCATGTGCGTGAGCAGATGCAGACGGAGAAGGGACTGGGCATGAAGTTCACCTTCTCCGGCTCGATCTTCTTCGAGCGCATGAAGCAGCGCGGAACTTATCTGCTGGACATCGCGGAAATCCGGCGCCGGGTCGCCGCCACCGGATTTGCCAATGTCTTTGCCGGCAGTCCGGGCGCGGCAGCAACTCACCGCCAGACGGTTGCGCTTAGCGCCAACTGACAGGCTGCTTCCTGGAATTTGGCATACCGGTCCAACCGGCCGGGCGGTTGCCGCCATCAGGCATCGCTTGGAAACGGGTCTCAAGACATAGGGGGATGGATTCGATGACGACGGGGATACAAGAATCCCAAGTTTTTTACCGGCCGGAGAGCGTTTTGGACTACATGCCCAGGCCGGAGTTGGAGCGCTTACAGCTCAAGCGCCTGCGCGGGGTAGTTCAGCGCTCCTGGGACCGGGTACCTCTATTTCGTGCCCGCATGAACGAGCGAGACGTGACCCCGGAAGACATCCGTTCCCTGGCGGATGCCGCCAAGCTGCCTTTTACGGTGAAGACCGATCTGCGTGACACCTATCCCTTTGGCCTGTTCGCCAGCTCGATGCGCGAGGTGGTGCGCCTGCACGCCTCCAGCGGCACCACGGGCAAGCCGATCGTGGTCGCCTACACACAGGACGACCTTGAGGTCTGGACATCGGTGATGGCCCGCGCTTTGGCCGTGCCCGGAGTGCAAGAGGGCGACATCGTGCAGAATTGTTTCAACTACGGACTGTTCACCGGAGGGCTCGGCTATCACTACGGAGCGGAGCGGTTGGGAGCAACCGTCATTCCGGTGTCGGGCGGCAATACCGATCGCCAGATCATGCTCATGCGCGATTTCGGCACCACGGTCGTGTTCAGCACGCCCACCTACTTTTTGCACGTGCTCGACCGCGCCGAAGAACTGGGCGTGGACCTGCGGAAGATGACGTTGCGGATCGGCTTTTTCGGGGCGGAGCCCTGGACTGACGAGATGCGGCATCGGATCGAGCAGGCGGCCGGCATCAAGGCTTTCGATCTTTACGGCCTCTCCGAGATCGTTGGGCCCGGAATCTCCGTCGACTGTCCCCATCAGGATGGCCTGCACATCTTCGAAGATCATTTCTACGCTGAAATCATCGATCCGGTGACACAGCAGGTGTTGCCGGAAGGAGAAGAGGGCGAGCTTGTGCTGACCACGCTCAGCAAGCAGGCTATGCCGCTGATCCGCTACCGCACCCGCGATATCACGGCCATAATGCCCGGGACGTGCGCCTGCGGCCGCAGCCTGCGGCGAATGCGGCGCGTCGGCCGGCGCAGCGACGACATGCTGATCATCCGCGGCGTGAACGTGTTCCCCTCGCAGGTGGAGTCGGTTCTGTTGCAGTTCGACGAGGCCGCCCCGCACTATCTGATCATCCTCACTTCCGAACACGGCCTCGACCAGATAGAGGTTCAGGTCGAAGTAACTCCCAAGATCTTTAGTGACAAAGTGGCGACCATGGAGACCCTGCAGAAGAGGATGTCGGAAACCATGCGGCAGGTACTGCAAACCCGCGTGCAGGTAACGCTGGTCGCCCCGAGCACGATTCAACGAAGCGAAGGAAAAGCCAAACGCGTCATTGACAGGCGGGAAAAATGAAGATCACTCAACTCTCTGTTTTCGCCGAAAACAAGCCCCGCTACATCGTTGCGCCTTGTCGGCTCCTGGCCGATGCGGGGGTGGAAATCCGGGCAATTTCGCTGGCCGAAACCCTGCACTTCGGAGTGCTTCGGTTGATCGTCTCCGACTGGCGAAAGTCGGCCAAGCTGCTTGAGGAGGCCGGCTACGTGGTGAAACCGACCGAGGTGCTGGCGGTCGAAGTGCCCGGCGGCGCAAGCGGTCTGGCCGAAGTCCTGGCCGCCGTGGAAAACACATCTCTCAACATCGAATACATGTACGCATTCCCCTTCGACCATGGCGATAAGGCCATTCTGGTCTTTCGCTTTGAAGATCTGGACGCCGCCATCGAGCAGCTACAAGCGGCCGGAATCAGCATGCTCGCGCGCGAGGAATTGCAGGAGAGGTAAAGCTGCGCCGGAACAGATCCATAAGCTCCTTGCAGGATCTTAGCGTGCCGGCAGCCCAAAGCACCTCGCCGCGACCGGCAAGGCGCCGGTTAATGCCTAGCTTCGGCGGCCTGGCGGACAAGCAAGCGCACGGCCTCCGGAATGGCCGGTGCTTTGACGGCCTCCGCCAGCAGGGCTACGCAAGCGACGGAATCGATCGTGATTGCTATCTGCACGGCTCTGGCGGCGAATCTCGACCTGTCCGCACCGCCTTCCGTGACCAGTTTGCATAGCCCCTCAACGCAGGCTGTGTCCTTGCCCAGCATGATTTCGTCGAGTGCAGGTTCGACCACGGCCGGAGCCATCTCTACCAGCGCGTCCGCATAAGCGCGCACGCAGCCGGTGAGCCGGCTTTTTTGCAGCGATTGAAACGCAGCGCGTTGCACCCGCTCGTCGGAATGCCGCAGCAGAGGCGCTAGATGCGAGATCGCGTCCGGGTCGCGTATCTCGCCTAACAACAAGCAGGCATTGCGCACTACGTACCAGCGCTCGTCCTTAAGACGCTTCACCGCGGAATGAACGGCGGCCCCGCGCAGTTGACCGGCAAGCCGCATAATGCGAAACCTGACCAGCGCATTCGGTTCTTCCTCCAGCCGCTCGAATAGCTTCTCGATGGCCGGTTCCGACTGCCGGAGCAGCGAGACGGCGATCCGCTGCTTGTCAAGGTTCTCGCTTTTTCCCAACGCCGAGTCGATGATCTGGTTGACGATTTCGGCGGGGAGCAGCTTTTGGCGCGCTTCGCCGCAGCAGTTAACGTGCAGCTCCGGAGAGACGGCGATGATCTGCTCGAACTGCGAGGCAATCTCCAGGACAAGTTCAAAGTTTTCCGCCCGTGCCGCCTGTTGGCCGAGTGCGCAAAGACAAGCGGCAACCGACTCGTGCCACTCCGTGGCGCTTACGTTTCCTTCCATCAAGGCCGGCGCCAACTGTTCCACCGCAGCCTGCAGCACGTGCGCCTGGGAAGATTGCGGAATCAGCCCCAACACCTCGACAATACACTCGACCAAGTCCGTCCGCTCCTGGTCGGCCACCAGAACCTCGCAGCAATGCTCCGCCAGGACGATGGCATCCTGCGTTTTCTCCTCTTGTACCAGCCCTTTGATGGCGCGAAGCGCCCGCCGCAGGTCGGCGGCGGAAAGTACCTTGAGGGCCATCAGCCGCGTCTTCTGCTCGGTGAACGACAGCAGGTAGAACCCCAGTTCCCGCCGGATCGGCTTGAGCCACTCCATGGGAAGCTCCTGTTCTTCAAACAGGCGGGCCAATCGCGTAAGAATCCGTTCGGCCATGGCGGTCGAGTGCTTGGCACGAGCCAGTAACTCCGCCGTGTCGCCTTGCGCAGCCGCAACCTGTGTCTCCGACGACGATGTCTGAAAGCGCGTACCGAGCCATTGCGCCGTCAGCGACTCCCACGTCTCGGAGGCGAGCTGTTGCGACGTCATCAGCTCTTGTCCTTGCACGCCGGGCATGGCTGGAAGCTGGCCCGGAGCGGTGCTGTCCAGAAACGTGGCCAACGCCAGAATCACGTTTTCCGGGCGCACATTCGGATTGCTCGCCGCGGCCTCGACCGCGGTCTGCACCGCGTCCACGAGGCCCCTTGAGGCGTCGGCGGTCTTTTCGTCGATGCCGGCGGCCTTCAATACCAGGTCCAAACTGATCGAGCCGGCATTGAGAGCCGCCTGCCCCATCATGCCACCGGTTGCCAGGAAAGATTCCGAATCGACGCTGAGCACGACGTCGGAGTTTCCCATTCCCTTCTTCTTGGTGGAGGGGATTACGCGCGCGTTCGGTACCTGCCGGTCGCGCAGATAAACCTCCATTCCCCCAGCCTCAGCCGCGGCTTTAGGCGGGATGCTGATGAGCCGCAGCATTTCTTTCAGGTTGTCAACCGTCACTCCGGGCGAAAACGCCAGCGCCACAACCTCGCGTTTCTTGAACTCGGCTTCCAGCGGAGCCAGCGAAACGTCCGTCGTCAGTACGTTGTCAAGCAAGACACGCCCGTCCGAGAAACCGAAGGTGAACCGCTGGCGTTCCTGCAACAACGGTTGCAGCTTTGCATAAGCCTGTTGCAAACTCGATTGCACCGCAGGGTGATCGACTGAATAAATGGTCGTGCCCTTCCACGCCATTTGCAGACTGCGCCCGAAGCTAAGCCCCTGAAGCTTGAGATCGTCACTCATGGATATGGCCCAATTTAGGGTCCATTCTTACACAACTTGCGATTCCTGTATCCTGCCGGAGTCGATAACTACTAAAGTACCTGGCTTGCGGCCCACCCGGAGCCGGTTTTTGGGCGGGAACTCGCCGCCTTACGGTGACAGGAAATCTCATCCTTGGGCTGGTATGATCAAAGGCAGTGGCGCCCGAATGCGCGGAAAGTACATCCCAGCAGAGAGCTGGACGTTAGGGCCAGCGTAATACGAGGGGTGTGCTCAAGCGCAGACATGCTCCGAGGTTCGGCGTCGCGAGAATCAGGGAGGCGACGCCTCATGGCGAAGGCAAGAGAATTCACCGTAACCATCGAAGATAAACCGGGCGTTTTGGGAAAGTGCTTCCTTGCCCTGGCTGAAAGCGGAGTGACGATCCTGGCTTTTCAATCGTATGTAGAGGAAGGCGAGAGTTTGGCGAGGTTCGTGGTGGATGACACATCCAGCGCCAACACCGCCTTGGGTAACCTGCGAATGAATTTCGAAGAGGACGAGGTTGCCGTGGCCAGGTTGCCGCTGCGCCCTGGAGAGTTGGGACGGGCGGCCACGCTGCTGGGGGCGAACCAAGTCAACATCAATTACTCTTACTGCGGTCTGGAGCCGGGATCGACACTGCTGCTCGTGGTCTTCGGAGTCGATAACCTGACCAGGGCGTCGGCGCTGCTGGATGAGATCAGCGGCCGATAAATAGAAAATAGTGCGCGGCACGGCGCCGTTGATGATTGATTTCAGGATTTCAGGCGGGTAAGATGCAAGGCGGCCAGCGCCGGGAATTCTATTCTGAGGTAGACAAGACATGCGAACGGTTAGCCTGGAAGAACACTTCTCCACCTTCGAGGTAGTCAAGGCCACTACACACCTGCAGAGCGGTTCCCGGGCGGGTTGGGTCGCGACCATGCGCGAGAAGCTGCTCGATTTGGGCGAACTCCGGATCGCCGAAATGGATGCGGGCGGCATCGATGTGCAGGTGTTATCGCTGGTGAACTGCAACCTGGATCGGTTGGAGCCCGCAACCGCTACTCCGTTGGTGCGCGGCGCCAACGACGAACTAGCGGCCGCCGTGAGCAAGCATCCTGACCGCTTTGCCGGCTTCGCCGCTCTAGCGCTGCAAGATCCGAAAGCGGCTTCCGCTGAGTTCGAGCGCTCGGTATGTAAGCTGGGATTCAAGGGTGCGCTCGTGCATGGCACCGTGAATGGGGTGTTTCTGGACCAGCCGCAGTTTGCGCCACTGTTTGAAACGGCGCAGGCGTTGGACGTTCCTATCTACCTGCATCCGACGCCGCCCGTGCAGCCGGTGCAGGCGGCATACTTTGAGGGGCTGCCAGGCAGCACCGGCTTTTTGCTATCGACGGCGGCGTGGGGATGGCACGCGGAACTTGGCATGCATTGCCTGCGCCTGATCGCTTCCGGACTGTTCGACCGTTTTCCGAAGCTCAAGATCATCATCGGACACATGGGTGAAAATCTGCCATTTTCGATTGCCCGCGCGGATTCGATTCTGGCGCGCGGCGCCAGTCATCTCAAGCGCCGTGTGGCCGACTATTTCTGCGAGAACTTCTACGTCACCACCAGCGGGTACTTCACCGTGCCCCCGCTGCTGTGCGCGCTGCAGGTGGTGGGCGCCGACCGCATCCTGTTTTCCGTGGATTACCCGTTCAGCCCCAACACCGAGGCTCGCGACTTCCTCAATGCGCTGCCCGTCAGCCCCAATGATTTGGAGAAAATTGCCCACGGCAACGCCGATCGACTCTTGAAACTCCGCGCTTCATAGGAGCAGCTCAGGCGTTGGCATTTGCGTCGCCGGGCTGAATCAGACCCGGCTGACTGGGCCGGCTGACTGGAAACGATGCTTCCAGACGTGTCACTCTGCGGCAAAGGGGTCGCCGCGCTTTACCGAAGGTCGTTACTCCCCGGCGGCCGGTACTATTTCCAGCCCCACTTCTGGAAAACGGCATGCCCTTGATCCGACTGCAGGAAGGCAATGAACTTTTCCGCGAGGGCTCGGTTCGGCGCCGCTTTGGCGATGGCGATCTGGGTTGCGCGATAGACCTGCTGCGCCTCCGGCAGTCGAACCAGATCCGCAGTCTCGTCCAGGCGATACTGCCACGATTCAAAGCTAACCCACGCGTCCAACTTTGGGTCTGCTCGCCATTGGTCAACCGCCTGAACGCTGTTTCGTACCGACATCGCAATGTTTTTCTGAATCGCGGGCATCACTCCCGCCTTGTCGGCGACCTCTTTCAACAGCCCAACCTGGCCCGATCCGTTCACTTCCAAAATGCGCAAGCCCGGCTTCGTCAAATCAGCGACTGAGTTGATTTTCTTGGGATTACCTTTGCGCACCAAAATGCCCGCAGGCCGCAGGTACAAATCAACCCGCGATTTCTCATCCAAGATTTCCGGCCGTCGCGACGCAAAATCGCTCAGCATGTATTCCGCCCCGCCAAAGATCAGGTCGGCATCCTTCTGCGCCTCTGAAAACCACTGCGGCTCGGGACTGGCCGTTACCAGCACTTTCACCTGGTTTGCCGCGCTGAAAAGATCGGCGCATTCCTGAATCGGTCCGAGTGGGCCGCCCGGCCCGTATACGTGAAGGACAGGCTGTTGCGCCGCTACCCGCAAGCTGATGCAGAAAAGAAACGCAAATACTGCCCGTGGTAAGACCCTCCGATGCATGACCGCCTCCTGCGCGTCCTCAGCGAAATAAATACATAAGGCAAAAAGCTGAATCATTTACCCCGACAGGCACGTGCAAGCCCGGAAAACCGAACTCGCTTCTATGTTGCAGGAGTTTACACCTATTCAGTCATCGTCAATCACAGAAAATGGAAAGGGCTGTCGAACCTGGAACGCCCGGGAGTCGCCGTATCCGTCGAATGGAGGTCGTCTGCTGGGTTGGCCGTACGCGGGCGACGCCGCCCAACTCGCCGCCTATAACGCTCCAATCGCGATCAGGGCGCGCTTCACCTCTTCGATTCCTTCCGGCGACAAAGGTTCTTGCGGCGCCAGCGGAGCACCAACCGCATATCCTTGAAGAACCAGCCCGCCCTTAATGCAAGCGGCGAGATTGTACTTGGCGAACGCCTCGTTCAGCTTCCACAGCTTGGGCTGTAGCGCCATGGCGGCGCTCCAATCGCCCTTGTGGCAGAGTTCGTAGAGTTCCACACTTTGCCGGGGCGCTACGCAGGCTGGGCCTGCCATCCAACCGACGCCGCCAATCAGCATCACGCAGGCGGGAATGTGCGCCGAGGCGGAAAAGACCTCCATACGCCCCTGCACACGATTGATAATCGACAACAGCCGGCCGGTATTGGAGGAAGCGTCCTTGATGTACTTGATGTTCGGTATGTGGCTCAGGCGGTCAATGACGGGCAGGCTCAGATCCGAGCGCTGGAAATTGGGGTTGGTGTAGAGCACGACTGGAATCGAGACCGATTCCGCGATCGCTTTGAAATAAGCGAACACGCCCTCGTCGCGAATCGGAAAATAGGCTTCGAGAATAGCGAGAATTCCGTTGGCCCCGAGGCGTTCGTACTCGCGCGCCTGCATCTGGGCATCGGCGATGGTCGTGGACGCCACTCCCGCCACCACCGGCACCCGGCCCTTGGCTGCTGCGATCACTACTTCGATGACCCGGCGCCGCTGGGGCCAAGTGAGATAAGCAAATTCACCGGTCGAGCCGAGAGGTGTCAGTCCATGAACACCAGCTTTGATAAGGTCTTCGCAAAGCCGCGTCAAAACCTCCGCGCTTACCTCGCCCGATGGCTCAATTGGAGAAACCAGATATGGAAATACGCCGCGGAATGCGCTCATCGAAGCAGCTCCGTTCTTGTTGGGATTAACACCCATGGCATCAGGCGACGCACCGCCGCCGACTGCCGGGATCGAGGAAGCCCACAACGCCGGCGAGACCGTAAGTCCCCCGGTGACAGCGGCGGCCGTCTTCAGAAAGTCCCGGCGGGTCTTGCGCTTGATATATCTATTCTCGTTCTTCAAAGTCGCTCCACGCTACGCGAGGCTGTGATCTATTGTGCCACCCTTTCCCTGCCCGTCATCAATTTGGTCATAGCTTCGCACAGTCGTTCCATGCCCTCTTTTCGCAGTTCTCATACGAACACGAGTAGGAGAGACGCAGATGGCCGTCGCCGTCACGGCCAAACACATTGCCAGCGATGAGGGCGATTCCGTTTTTTTCGAGCGAGTACTCCGCCAATTGCGCGGACGTAATGCCAGGAAGCGTGATCTTAGGGAAAACGTAACCGGCACAGTAAGGGTCGTTCTCCAGCGTCAGGCCCGGAACCAGCTTGTCGCTGGTCATAACTGCATTGGTCATCTTAGACTATTTCCCCGATACATCCACTCGGATCAAACTCATTCACTCATTCGTGCCGCAGCGCATGCCAGGTTTCGCGTTGCAAGAAGCTGGCTTCAACGTGGTTTTCCATTTCCAGAAATACCGGCCACGGCGCGGTAAATGACATAGTAGTTCTGCCGAGGGAGGCCCGCACGCTCTTGCGCGCCGAAATATCGGTCAGCCCGATCAAGGCGCGCGGATGATCGCGATCCAGCTCCTTGTAAGCAAAAATACCCATCACCTGGCACCCCGCCGCCCAGGGGATGGCAACGTTCTCCCGCTCCGGTTGCGAATAGTTGGCCAATATCACCAACGCGGAAAGGGCATCAGGCTCAACGAAGAAGGTGACGCTTTTTATCTTGTCATGCTGGGGGTCGGCCATCTCGATCGGTTTGGCGACTACATACTTGGCGGGAATGTCCAGCATCGGCAAGGACTGAACAAACCTTTTCGTGCACCCGGGATCCTTGACGTAGCGTTCACCGCGGAGAAAGTCGTCAGCCAGTTGCGCGGCCCCGGCTTGCGCCAGTCCCTGGCCAATCTGACGACCTGCCTCAGACTTCTCGTTGCCGTCGGACAGGAAGTTGTAGAAGCCTTCCAATCCACCTGGAAAAGTCTGATATTGGTCTCCGAAGCCGAGTCCTACCCCGCCACCCCAGCAGCCGAAGGTCTGCCGGCCGGCTGCGCATATCTTTCCTTTAGCTGCGACGGTTGCCATCAGACTCATGACGCAGCCCCAGCGTCCAGGCTTGAATTGCAATGCGCCCTCTGGTGCATCGTCGGCCCAGGTAATCGCAACCGGATGAGTTTTCAATCCTATCGCGCCGGCAACTTTGCTTTCCATATTCAACCTCCGCAAGATTTGATCTTATCAACCGGTTCTCTACAAAACAGCAATAATTAACTCACAACTCGCGAAGCGCAACCGCAACCGGGCGCAGGGCCGCACGAACTGCGGGAAGCATTCCGCCAAGAACGCCCATCACCAGCGCGAAGAGAAGGCCAAGGAGAAGGAGATCGAAGGTGATCTTGAAGGCGAAAGCGATGTTCGAGAAGGTCTGAAAATTCATGGTGTTGGTAGTTAAGCCGTTGAGGGGAAGAACCGCGAGGCAGCCGATGAGACCGGCGACAAAGGAAATCAAGAGCGCCTCAAAGAGAAAAGAAAGGATGACGTTCCAGCTGGAAAATCCAAGCGCGCGCATAATGGCGATTTCGCGGCCGCGTTCGGCCACGGCGGAATACATGGTGTTGAGAGCGCCAAACACCGCGCCGATCGCCATGATGGCGGCGACCAGACCGCCAAGGATAGTTATGAGGCGAGTCATGGTCGAGGATTGTTTGGCGTAGTAGTCGATTTCGCAAACTACGTCCACGTTCAAGCGCGGATCGGACGTGACTGCGTCCTTGAACTGTTGAAAGGAATTGGGAGAGGCGAGATGGACGGTTGCGGATTGAAAAATGTCTTCCCGGCGCTTGAGCACCTTATTCAGAATGCTCCCGTCACACCAGACTTCCGAGTCAAAGGAAGAGCCTCCGGCATCAAAAACACCGACCACCTGCCAGCGCCCGCCACCGAAGTTCACGGTGTTGCCGACGGTAAGACCCGAGTAGGTCCGCGAGGCGTTCTTGCCGACGACGAGTTCAGACAGTCCGGGATCGAACATCCGGCCCTGAACGATCTTGGCGAAGGTGCGGATGCGAAGTACGTTGGGCGAAACGCCGCGGACCTGAACGTTGGCATCGGTGCCGGTGCTGAGTAGTGGAAATGGCATAACGCCGACCACTTCCTGGGTGACCAGAGGACCCGAGTTGTCCCGGGCAATACCCGGAGCATCCTGAATGACTCGGACGGAATCGAGCGTGATACCTCCCATCATTTCGCTGGTGGCGCCGGCGCGCATGACTAGAGCATTGCCGGGGGAACCGGAAGCAACCAGGGTTGCCTTGAACCCGCGGGCGAGAGAAAGCATCGCTACGAAAACACCAACCGTGCCGGCAATGCCGAGAATGGCGACGACCGTGGAGGTCCAGCGCGCCCTTATGCTGCGAAAGTTATACGAGATGGGAACCGAACCGAGGAAGGGAGCAAGCAAGCCGGCAATGATTCCCCCAAGCACGATCAGAACCAACAGAAGCGCCAAAATTGCGGCGACCGTGATCAGCAATCCGAAGAAAAGCTTGGGAAGCATGCTTAGACCTTCCGCAGCGCGTTGACGACGCGCATGCGCATTGCGCCGATGCCCGGAAGAATGCCGCTGGCAATGCCCACCGCAAGAGCGGTGAAAAGACCGAACCCCAAAAGGACCGGAGATAGCACAAGACTCGGTAGCATTCCGCTTAAAGCCTTGGCCAGAAACGGAATTGCCAAATACGCGAGAAGCAAACCGAGCAGACCTCCGGCAAGCGCGATCACCAGGGATTCACCAAGAATAAAAAAGAGGACGGATCGGTCAGAGAATCCGATCGCCTTGAGAACCGCCAACTCGGAAGTTCGTTCGCGGACAGAGATCGCCATGGTGTTGCCGGTGACGAGGAGCAGGGTAAAAAAAACCACGGATCCGATCGAGACAATCAGGAATTGAATATTTCCAAACTGCTTAACCCAGCTCGCGGCAAACGCCGATTCGGTTTCAGTTTTGGTTTCGTAAGGAGAGTTGGCGAATTCGGCATCGATCGCCTTGGCGATGCGCGGAGACTCATCGGGATTTTCCACCCGGAGGACGTACCAGCCGATCTGTCCCTTCATCCGCTCAGGTACGCGCTCCTCGAAATAGTCCCACTTGAGCCAGAACTGGGTTTCGTCGTCCTCGGCACGCTTGCCGCGGTAGACGCCATCGATGTTGAACTCCCAGGCGCCGCCACTAAGACCATAAAGCGTCGTTTTGATAGGGACGCGGTCGCCAAGTTTCCAGTGGAAACGTTCCATCGTGGCGGCGCCGACGACGGCGCCTTCGCGGTCGTTCAAAAATGCTTTCCATTGATTGTCGGGGACCAGAAACTCGGGGAAAACCCGCCGCTGATTTTCCGGGTCAATCACGAACTGGGGGAAGAAGTTCTTTTCCTCCTTGTACACGCCGCCGAACCAGTTGTTGTGGGTGATGCACTTGACGCCCGGAATGCGCAGAATCTTGTCGCGATAGGAAAGTGGGATGGTATTGATGATGGAAGTCCGGTTGATAATTACGAGGCGGTCGGCGCCGGCCACGTCTGCTCCGCGATTGAAAGCGTCGCGCACGACTCCCAGAAAGGCGAACAGAAACAGGGCCACGGCAAAAGAACCGATGGTGAGCAAAAGGCGAATTTTTTTGCGAAACAGATTCGCTAAAATGAGGCTGCTGAATTTCACCCGATATCCCCAGCTCGCGGAACCTTGCGGCCTTCGACAAGAACACCCTTGTCAAGGTGAAGCGTGGTATGGGCGCGAGCCGCAACCAGCGGATCGTGAGTGACCATGAGAACGGTCTTACGGTACTTGCCCACCAGCTCTTCGATCAGGTTCATGACTTCATCGGCGCTCTTGCGGTCAAGATCGCCGGTAGGCTCATCGCACAAAAGGAAAGTGGGATCGGCAACTATCGCCCGCGCGATTGCAACCCGCTGCTCCTGGCCTCCGGAAAGCTGGCGGGGGTAGTGCTTGAGGCGATCAGCGAGGCCCACCACGGAAAGCGCTGTTTCAACATGGGACCGGCGCTCAGCCTTGGACAGCTTGGTGAGGAGCAAGGGAAGTTCGACATTCTGGAAGGCATTGAGAACGGGAATGAGATTGTAGACCTGGAAGATGAAACCGACGTGGCGCGCTCGCCATTCCGTAAGCTTGTTGGAAGACAGATGAGTGATTTCATCCCCGGAAACAGTGATGCTGCCGCGGGTAGGCACATCGAGACCTCCGAGCAGATTGAGGAGGGTCGTTTTGCCGGAACCGCTGGGCCCCATGAACGCGACGAATTCGCCCTGCCTGACGTCAAGATTAAGGCCTTGGAGAACATGAATCTCTTCTCCGCCCCGGCGATAAGTTTTGTCCAGGTCACGAACCTGAATCAGGCTGGATTCGCCGCTGCCGTCAACTTCGACCATTAGCGTTGTTCCCTCTGTTTGATCCGCACCGATTGACTGTCCCGCAGGGAGTCTGGGCCGTTCACAACCACGGTAGCGTCGGGCTGCAGACCCGCAACGACCTCGACATCCGGACTACGAACCGCACCGAGAGTAACCGCCCGCTGCTCAAGCGTGTCGCCTTTGACGACGAAAACGTATTTGGAGGCATTGTCGCTGCGTACAGCGGCTTCAGGAATCAGGGCTATGGCGCGGGACGCCTGTCCATCCTTCTTCGACCTCTCGCTTTCCTCGAGAAAAGTAACTTTCACGCCCATATCCGGAAGGATGCGCGACTCGCTTGCCGGATCGAAGAGGCGCACATGATCCGGTTCGGTAAAGGAGATGCGAACCTTGACCGTGGCTTTCTGCCGGTCGGCCGTGGGGATGACGGTGCGGACCTTGGCGGGAATGACCCAATCGGGATAGGCGTCGAGGACAGCATTCACCGGCTGGTCTGGACTGACTTTAGCGATATAAGATTCGTTGACATCCACTTCGATTTCGTTGGAGTGCAGATCCACGAGAGTGGCGATACCGGTGCGCGTGAAGCCCCCGCCCGCGGATATGGGGGACACCATCTCGCCGATCTCCGCGTCCTTGGACACGGCGATACCCGCGAACGGGGCGCTAATGGTGCAATTGGCGATAGCCTGTTCCTGTTCACGAACGCGGGCAACCGCGGCGGCGACCTGTTGTTTCCCGAGCACGATTTTCGCGCGCAGACTGTCCGCCGTCATGCGGGCCGTGTCGAGGGCTTGCTGGGTCTGAACTCCGGCTTTCCGCAGTTCTTCGGCGCGGTAAAGTTCGATTTCGGCGTTGCGAAGCTGAACTTCATAGTCGGTGATCGCGGCTTCAGCGGAGTTGCGATCGGCCTTGGCCGATTCAAGAGCACGACGGACATCGGCATCATCGAGGGTTGCCAAAAGCTGGCCTTGCCTGACGCGCGTGCCTTCGTCGAAGAACACGCCGGTAACCCTTCCGGTGATCTTGGCTGCGATGGTGGCACGGCGGCGCGGAGTGATATAACCGCTGGCGTTGAGGACACCCGCGGCCCCAGTTGTGGGCGTGCGCGCGACAGCCACCTCAACCCCTGCTTTGCGATCGAAATAAGAGAAGCTTGCGACCGCGAGCAAAATGACCACAAACACCGTCAGGGCAATCCAAACCGAGCGCTTGCCTGAGGAGTTGTTCTTGCGCTTCTCCTCCGCAATGCGCAGAGAATCCAGGTTGGGTCTGGGCGAAGTTGATGTCGTCTTTTCCATCGGGCCGAATCCGTGATGTGGTGAACTCTTGCTTGGAACACACTCCGCCGGACGCTCAGCAACTGGATAGAACCGAATGCGCGTTGTGTGCGACTCTAATTTTACTAGGGATTCCCTGTTTTCGGGAGATCACGAGCGGCCCATGGCCGACAATCGTCGGCCAATCTGGTTCTCGACTTTTTGATGTTGCTTTTAATAATGCTTTGATGTTGCTTTAATAATGAAGCCGGTAACCAGGCTAATCGCTTTCATACCACCTCTTCTTGCATTACGCTTGCCGTTGGAATGAACGTGGGGATGTTGAGGAACGAACTACCATGCGAAAAAATATTCTGATTCTCATCGCGGCACTGACCTTCGGCTCCATAGGAGGATTCACATCGCCTCGGGAGCCGGTGATTGCGGTGTTCACTAAGAACTTCACTAATCCCGCCTATGAGGCGGCCAGAATCGCCGCCGATCGCGTGGCCCATGACTTCGGGGCAAGGACCATCCACTACGTTCCGCAGAAGCCCGATAACGTTGAAGAGCAAAAGGCGCTGGTGGAAAAGGCGCTCAAGGACCGCCCGGATATTGTTCTATTCGTCCCGGTCGATGACGTGGCGATGAAAGACGACTTGCAGAAGTTCGCCGATGCCAAGATCCCGGTCGTCCTCTTCATTAACCCCATGCACGGCCAGTACGTCACCTTTGTCGGCTCCGATGATGTCGAGGTCGGCTATTTAGGAGCGAAGGCGCTGTTCCAGGCGCTGGGAGGTAAGGGTCTGGTGGCCGCCATCGAGGGCAATCCCGCCGCCCCGACAAGCCGAGACCGCGTTAAAGGCCTGCATCGTGCGCTCGCGGAATTTCCGGAAATTCAGTTACTGGACTCTGGGGTGGGGATGTATCAGCGCCCTGACGCGAAGAAACTAATGGCCGCGATGCTGTCGAAGCATCCGCGCATTGACGGTGTTTGGACCGCCAACGACGCGATGGCGTTTGGCGCACTTGATGCTCTGGGCGAGGCCCGGCGCACCGCCAAGATCGTCGGCGCAAACGGGCTGGATGAAGCAGTTCGGCACATTGAAGACGGTTCCATGCTGGCGACTGTCGATTTCAGCTCGTTTAAACTAGGTTGCCTGGCCGCGCAGGCGGCCATACGTTACCTCAGGGGCGAAGCCGTGCCGAAGTCAATCCAGGTGCCGGTGCTGCTGATTGACCGAACTAACTTCCAAGCTTGGAAGACTCCGCTCCTACAGCGGCCCTGTCCGCGATGGGACGAGGTGATTCACTAACGCGCCGCTGAGAACTGAAGCGATGGATCTTGTGGAAACAGCTTTGCGACTCGCGTTGGGCGGGTGAGTACTGGAGGCAGCAGAGCGCAGGCTAGAGGAGGCTGGCTGTCAAGTTAGGTTTGTAGGTTCGAGTCCGAAGCTCGTTCGAAACGCCAGCCTTGCGCTTTGGCAAAAAATGTAGCGACATCGGCGGCAGCGCTTCTGCTCCTACGGCAGCCGACTCCGGCGTCGCCAATCATCTATGTACTTGGCTCTAGAACTTGCACCGCGCTGTGGATCGAAGATTCATTGCACTTTATACTGGTCGATAACCCCTTCGGAATGTGTTACATTGATTGCGAAGGGCCTGTAGCTCAGCTGGTTAGAGCAGTGGACTCATAATCTGATTTCACCCCCTTTGAACATTGATGAATAGGGAAACGAATTGAGAGGAATAGCGGGGAAAACTATCTGCGTTTTTAATAGGTTAGATGCGGTCGTTTTCGTCGCCGGATGAGAATCAAAGGGAACTAAGGGTAATCAAAAAGCAAAATCAACTGACACCTGTACTGACACCAGCTCCGACTTGAAAAACTCCCGAAAATCTCAGACTTTGCACATTTGATCATTGGACGACAATAGGGACGTTGATCAACTGTTGGCCGAAACACGCGATGGCGCAGCGCGACGGGACCGGATCGAAACGCCATCAAGAAGATATATCTCTTGCCTTGTATACTTACACTCGCGTGGAACGGGGCATAACCGAGTGGCACACCTCATCCGCTAATCAGTTGAATCTGGCGGAATCGTGAAGGTGGATTACTCCGGGTGTCAGTCTTTTGTTGAATCTAGCTCTTCCTTCTTTTTTTTGCATCGCTTTTTTGGTGTCACGCGTACCGACTGCGGGGGAACATTCGCGAGCTCTTGAGCTTTCGCCATTGCGCAGGTAAATGCTTCTTCTGGAGTCTGGAATAGCGCTCGCACTGGGAAAGTGATCACATTACCTGAAAATTCGAGGAATGGCTTCCAATCGTCACCTGATTTCATGGCCTTTGCGAGATAGCGATAAGGTCCGATCTTCCCTGTTTTTTCCGTTGCTTTTTCCATTATTAGATTCTCCTGCGACGCGGTCCCGTTTGTCCAACCCATAATGCGCGCGGTAATCAGCTGTTTGATTCTCCAGCGATGTCCAGAAATCATTTCATTATTGAACATCCCAAACGCACAGATCGCGCTAATACAAACCAACAACCTACGAAACGCGGTTTTGGATGGTTTTTTTGAACAGTTTTGGGGCGGACGCGAGCCTTCGGCTGGGTAATTTTCCACGTCGCCAGGGCTTCGAACCCCTCTAAAGTGAAATACACATCATCGCGGGGCTATTGGAGTGAACCTCAAATAGGCGTCTACGCAGGATTGGAGGAAACAGTCGAGGGGCGCTCCCGGCTTTTCAAAGATCGTGCTTTGTTTCGACTTGCTTACGATTTCGCTTAGCATTATCGAGTTCGTTACTCTCTTTGGTGAGATAGATCCAAAACATGGCACCGGTCCTGTCGGTAGTGGACCAGTCGAACATCATGTGGGAATCCGAATTATCCCACGACCAAAGGCTGTTCTTAATGATTTCGCGACCTGGCCCGAACTTGCCTTTAAGTGATTCGACCAGGTACCCAAATGCAGCGTCTGATACCATCCTGTAGTAAATTTCAAAAAGCTTGTCCCTGTAAAACTGAACGCTGCAATCCGTTACATGAATAGGACCGATGGTTGTTGCTTTTGGCAAACCAATGTCACAATGCACCATGCCATCAGCATCTGGTGGTTCGCACCTGTCACGTGGGTGAAGCTTCTTGTAATCGGCCAGGCTCATACCCAACTTGATTCCAAGCGTGTCGTTCAGTTTGATGCTATAAGGTTCATCCGGTGCAGGTGCAACATAAGGTTTGTACGTGTAACAGGAACAGAGTGCGATTGTCAGCAGCAACATCAAAACCGTTTTCATAATGCCATCGGGCTATCAGCGAGAACCGGGGACAGAGGTGGGTATTTTTCCTTGTTGCGCGGGGATCGATTCGTTAGCGCTCTTCGCGCAGCAGCGATCACAGAAGCTACTCCCTAATCTGACGCCGAACCGCCGAGCTGTTTTTTGATTTTGTCCCACTGATCTCTGAACCGTTCAACGTCCGCAACCTTCACGTTGTTGACCCCTTTCGAGAAGTCGCACTTCTTTCCATATTTCGCAAGATACTTTTTCGCGTACTTGTTGTTCCGGCCCTTTTGGACTTTGCATATCTCTCCGTGCGTCAAAATAAAAAAATGCTCGTCGAATGTCGCACCTTCTCCCGGCTTAACCTGGAAGAGTACCCAGAAGTCAGGAGCGTTCGGATTGTTGGCCAAGTGCTTCTGGGTAATGCTCGTTACGAAGTTGCTACGTTGGCTGGTCTTCACCTCAATTTTTAACGCCCGCTCCTGCCGGTCGCTGATGGCGTACACGTCAACGCCTTTGCGGTTGCCGTATGTAACAGTAGCGAAGATGCCTCGCTTGTTGAGTTCGCTGCAAACGCGGTATTCGCCTGCAAGATTGAGCAGATATGGCAGCAGTTTTGCCATGCGAGCTGACCTCAGCTGAGAATCAATGATCACACACTATAGGTGGGTCGCACAATTGTGTGTATCGCGGCACATTCAAGACCGTGCCCAGAAAGTTACGTCGTACCAAGCGATCATTCAATCCGCAGGAATTGTTCGGGACGGTCCTTCGGCAGTTACGGCAGCAGCACGGGTATTCCCAAGATTCGTTCGCGCACGCGACCGGTTACCACCGCAATTACATCGGCCAACTCGAACGAGGAGAAAAGAGCCCATCGCTGAAGGCGCTGTTCGATTTCGCGGACGGCCTCGGAATGACGCCGTCGCAGCTTCTGGCGCGTGTCGAAAAGCTCGTTGGCAGTCGGAGCAAATGTTAATCGACCTATTTTGCGCTCCGCTGAGTGAAATTCGCCAAGGCAATGATCGATCTTATGGTTCCAGTTATAGTTTTCAATGTCCAACACGACGTTACGCCGTGGCGCCGTGGGTCTAATCTGCATTTCACGATCGATAAGCCAGTATAATGGCACATAAGTGGCGACATCGAGACAACAGCCATAAATAGAGGGTTTTAGACTTGCTGTGGCGCGTGAGTAGACGGATAATGCCCACAAAATGGCCAAACAGCCCGCGATCAAACGCAAGCAGTCTGGATTACGTTTCGAATCGGTGAAGATCGCCCCGCTTTTCGAAGTGCTCGATGCAGTCGCCTGGGTCGATTCGCCTGACACGAAGGGGATCGCGCAGTACGCCGGTCTCGACCCTCGAACGGCAGGCAAGGTCCTCAAAAATGCACGACTCATCGGACTTGTGCAATCTCCCGACGACAGCACATATGTACTCGCGCAGCCCTACCCCTACAAGGGCACGCTGGAGGAGAAGCGGAATGTAGTGCGCGAGGCACTGCTCAAACACCCGCTCGTCCGTAACATCCGCCAATTCATCGCACTCGGAAACAACCTGCCGGACGCGATGAGGAAGGCCGCCACAGTCGCTGGCGAGAAGAACTATGACAAAACCGCCATCGCTCCCCTTGTTTCATGGGCCACCTCCGAAAAGGCGCTCGATCTGGGCGTGCGGGTAGAAGTGCTCGTCAATGAGGCGGTCGCGGCGAAGGAGGTGCGTCACGTACAGCACGAGCACGAGCGCGTTGCCTTCATCTCCCACAGCACGAAGGACAAACCGTTCGTGCGCAAGCTGGCGGCTGATCTCGTCGCCAGTGGTGTGAAGGTATGGGTCGACGAGCAACGTATTCTCGTGGGCGATTCCATCCCCGAGAAGATCGCCCAGGGCCTCGCCGAATCCGACTTTTTCCTCATCATCGTCAGCGGGAACTCGGTGAACTCGGCGTGGGTTAAGAAGGGAGCTCAGTGGTGCGCTCGTGAACGAGATCGAGCGCCGCAGAGTGACGGTTTTACCGATAAGACTCGATGATGCGCCGTTACCAGCCAGCATCGGGGACAAGCTGTATGCGGATTTCAGGGGCTCCTACGAGGACGGGCTAGAGAAACTGCTTCAGTCGATTAAGGCTCGGAGGTGACGGACAATGGTGGAGATCGATAAGACGGCGCCAAAAAAGAAGATGCCGAAGGGGGGACGCAAGGGAGGCACGTCGTTTCCAAAGCTCGACCTCAAGCAGGCGCTGGTCTACTCAAAGAAGCTCGTGGCGAAAACCCACACCGGCCCGCTGCCTGAGAAAACTATCCTGCCTGGCGTGTTTGGAAGTGCAACAACTCCTGGGAAAGTGCGCGCTTCCGCGTTGAAGCAGTTCGGATTGCTGGAAGGCGGAGCAGAGGCCTACGAGTCGTCGAAGCTCGCAAAAGATATTGATGCAGCACCTGTCGAAGAGCAGCTTCCGTTACTCCAACAAGCCTTCCGGACACCGAAACTGTTCAACCAGATATTCGAGACCTTCCAGGGCGACACCGTTTCAAAGGCCAAAGTCGAACAGCGTGCGAAAGGACTAGAGGTGCATCCCGAATCCGCGGGAGAATGCGCACAGCTGTTTATGGATTCGGCCGTGACCGCTGGGTTCGGAACCATGAGCGGAGATTCGATTGTGCTCGTGCCAGCCGGTGCAGTTGCGGCTCCGCCCGTTGCTGGCGAGGGTGAGGGGGAAGGAGCCGATAGAAACGAAGTGCCGAACGAACCCCCGGATGTCCCGGGGAACGGCGACCAGGGTACAGCAGCTTCCGCAGAAGCGAAGAATGGCGCAGGTACCCAGAGGCAGGGGCAGCCGAGTGCGAATAAGAGCGTTGTTACCGTGAACCTCACCGTTGATTCCAGCAGCGACCCCGACAAGCTGGAGAAACAGCTCAAGCTGCTGAAACAATTCGGCCTCGTCTAGTCTGACCAGCAACTTCGTTCCTGTTGGATCGCTGGCTGCTCGCCGATGCTTGTAAGAGAGTAGAATTAGCCCAAGCAGAGTACATCAGTCGCGTATCTATATGATACCGTTTGCATCGCTAAAGTTCGGCTGGGCAAGCGCTGAAGATGAGGGGGCTTCAGATCCCGATCTTCTTCTGGCAGGTTTTTTCGATTTGGAGGGAATCGCCCGCGAGACCGGGATGGGCCGTAAATTCCTAGTGCTCGGCTACAAGGGTTCGGGCAAATCTGCTGTTAGCGAGCATTTGCGGTTAACGGCAGAAACTAACCCAGAGTCTTTCATCGTTCCCACGTTTCTTGCGGACTTTCCGTACCACGATTTTGCCCGTCTATTTCCAGGGGATGATCCTCAGGCTAAGTATCCGACAGCATGGGCATGGTTGTTGCTAGTAAGGCTATTTGAGTCTCTCAATCGTGATGAAGGCAGGAACCACGATCCCGCGTTCGATGAGACTATAGCGACCTTGACCAAATTGGGTGTGATTCCAGGACGCTCACTTCGAGAAGTCGTTCTAACGTCTACGACACGCACTTTCAAAATCAAACTACCTGTCGCCTTTGAATCCGAGTTTCGCCGTGACCGTCACGAACAAAATTTGAAACTGCCGTTTTATGTCGAACAACTTAAGACAATCATAAAGAACGTGCGGTCGCGGAGTCGGCATATTCTCATCATCGACGGCCTTGACGACATCTTTACCGCTGAAAAAATTCAGTACGATTCGCTTGCTGCGTTGCTGCTAGAAGTATCCAGACTGAACGTACTATTTACAAAAGAAAATGTCCCGGTGAAGATCTTGTTGCTCTGTCGAACAGACCTTTTCGAGAGGTTACCAGGCGCGAACAAGAACAAGCTGAGACAAGACTCCGCCATCACTCTAGATTGGTACCACGATCCCCGGCAGCCTGGGGAATCCAATCTCGTTAAACTCATAAATCTAAAGGCGCGGGTTACAGATTGTTCTTTGGGGGACGTGTTCGCGGCACATTTTCCCGCAGAAATCATGCTACGCGGCGGTCGTGGACGGCGAACACTCCGGCAGTCAATGGTCTCGCACCTGCTCGAATTTACAAGACATACGCCTCGTGATCTTATCCAGGTGCTAACGCACATACAGCGTTTCGCTTCAAGCTCAGAGCGTTCAGAACTAATACGTAGGCACCTCGGCCAAGATCAAATTCTTAGCGGCCTCCGCAGTTATTCCATCGATTATTTTCTTCCTGAGATAAAAGACGAACTCGTAGGGTACTTCCCAGCTTCCGTCGTCGAAGCGGCATTTTCGCTGATTGGTTCGCTTCGAAAACGAGAATTTAATTTCGAGGAGTTAAAAAAGAAGGCACTCGAACAGCCCCGTTTTGCTGAATTGGATCTTGCTGGTATCGTTACTGCGCTATTTGAATGTAGCGCTCTTGGCAACGCCAATAGGACAAGGGGCAGGGGGAAAACATATTACACATGGAAATATCGAAATCGAAATTCCACGTTGAACCTCGACGACGAATTGCTTTTGCACAAAGGGATGTGGCGTGCTCTCAATCTCGGCTAATTGGCTGTGCCGCTGTACCCCCATCCTAGCGCACTGTCTGTGATCTGTTGTGTGCAAGGTACTTGCAGTCAGTCACTTCGACATCTGAGAAATTCCCCGAGCTGTTCACTTCTGCGATCCGCCTCAGTCGTGCGATCTCCTCCGAGTCAAACCCATACGTTGCCTCCGCGACACGCACCGCAATCATGCGATCCAGTTCTTCGGCGCTAGAGGCGGCACCACCGCCGACGTTGACCTGCACGGCCACCTGCGAGCCGGTTTGTAGCTCGCCGCGCAGCCGCGCTAGTAGTTCGAGACAGTTACGGGCCTCCCGTAGCGCACCCGTGGCCGCAGCCCAGTCGCGTTCGATCCGCGCGTCGCGGACAATGCGCTCTGCCGTTCGCAATAGCTTTTCGACGCGGGCAAGGACCGTCGCCGGTTCGTCGGTCTGCTGAGCGAGCGCCTCGCGTTGGCGGGCGATCTCGCGCGGCAGGTGGCGTCGATGATACGAAATTTCCGATAACTTAAGGCCGAAACGCTCCGCCACCTTTTTGGGCCCGTCGGTCAGGAGCGCGAGCGCGATCTGGTCGAGGCGCGGGTCATGACAGACGGGACACCCCTTCGTGGTCATTTGTTCCTCATCCGGCGCGTCGCGGCGATCAGCGTGCCGGGCGCAACGCCCAAGTCACGCGCAATTGCCCGCTCGCCCATGCCGACGCCGCGCATCTTTGCGACAGTGTCGAGGTTAATGATCCGGCGCGGACGCCCCAGCCGCTTGCCCTTGGCGCGCGCGTGCCGTAGGCCCGCCCGCACCCGCTCGCGGATCAAGTCCCGCTCCAACGTGGCTACGGCGGCGACAATCGTAAAGAGCGCCTGACCGAGCGCCGAAGTGGTGTCGATATTTTCCTGATAGCTGACAAACTGGATACCGAGGTTGCGGAACTCGTCCAGTGCCGCCAGCAGGTGGTGGGTCGAGCGCGCGAAACGGTCGAAGCGCCACACGGCGACGCAATCAAACTTGCGCTTTCGCGCGTCGTTCATTAACTGATTGAGCGCAGGCCGCGATTCCTTCGCCCCCGAGACGCCCCGGTTAACGTATTCACTGGTGATCGTCCAGCCCCGCGCCGCCGCATATTCGCGCAACTCGCGAATTTGCATGTCCGGGCTCTGGTCAAGCGTTGAAACCCTTGCGTACAGGCCCACCTTTGTTTTATTGCCCATGCGTTGCCTCCTTCGGCCTGGTGTTCATAATCAATTATAATCCATGTATCTCTTTTATTATCAATGAATTACATGGACAATTAGGGGTCGTTTGGACTTCGGATTTCCGCGGATTTTCGGCCCGCTACGCGCCCGTTAGGGCGTGTGTAGGGCCGTCTGGACGGTAGAAACCATGGCGATGTTTCTACTTGGCGTCCAAAGAAAAACCACGGCGGTTTTGGCAGATTCGCTACCACCACCGTGGGCTCGCGAGAAGGAGTGGCTCGCCTAGCTACGGACAGAAACCCAAGGGGCGGTCAAAGCGGGCAAAATCCGCCCCTCGGTTGCGCGGGAGGTGCGTGCTTCGCAACACGCTCGGGGAAGGAGGTTGCCCGCCGCCCCGCGCACAACCTAAACCGGCGTGATATCTCGCAACTCATCCGTGCGCACGATCCGGTAATATTCGCGGCCGACACCGTCATACTTAATTGACGCCGTTCCCCCGCTACGGCTCAGAACCACAACGTCACGCCCTTGGTATTTCGCAAATTCGAAGTCGTCCTGGTTGCTGGATTTCCGTAACACGGACTTGGGGGCCTCAGTCTCGAACCCCATCGGAGGAAAAGCGCCCTCTTCGATTGCGTTGTCCTCCCCAAAGGCTTTCACGGCTTCGGTTGCCGTCGTTGCGCGCGGTGGCTTCCACTCGCCGCGCGTTGGTTTCTCATCAAGACCCGTACTTGGCATGTCCCCTCTTGCGATCACAGTTGATCTCCTTTCATGGTTAGCTGTCGGTGAAGTTTCTGGTGGGTAAAGTTTTCGAAAGCCTGATCTGCCGCTGCCCATTCCGCTTCCGCTGCGGTGAGTGCGGCCCGCGCTTTTGCCCGGCGCTTGAGGAGTTCCGCACGTTGAGACTGCTCTTGTTGTTCGTTCGCCCGGCGATCAATGTCGCGCAGCGCCGGACGCAACGCATTCTCGCGCTCTGCGGCGGTGTCGGCATCCAACGTCGCTTGCCTGATTTCACGCTGGAGGCGCTCAAGGGTGACGAGATACTCCTCCCGGCGCGCGCATGGCCGCGACAATTCCTGGCGCAATCTCGCCGCCTCAGCCTCGGCGGCGTTCCGGCGAGCACGCGCGGCTCGCCACTCCTCGCCAGCCTTGTTTGCCTGATCGCGGAGTGCCTGTTCGTTTACCTCTCCCTCGACGAGTATTGTCATAATCCGTTTCCTTTTCTGCGGCTCACATGAGCCGCCGTGAACCTGCGAGCACCTGTCGGCGCGATATACCGCGATCAACGGGGGCCGCGCCGAATCTTATTCCGCAGGAATTGCATTGCTGCCCGCCGTTTAATTTGACGACGCATGTGCTATCGCACTCGGGGCACCGCGCCGCTTGGGTTGTGCCCGGCGATTTGTTGTCTCGCGTCGATTCTTGCGCCTTGAGATACTCGACCAAGCCGAGCACTTTGTTTGATTGCCGCAATTTGTTGATCGCTTGCGATAGCATGTCGGCAGCGTCGTCGTGTTTTCCGCCGCAGCAAGCAGCAGCACACTCATCGATAAAACGGTTACACCACGGTGCAATTGATGGGTGCGGAATGACGACGTTCCCGGCTTCAACGTCCGGTGATGCGGCATACAGGCGCGCCTCCTTCGAGCCGAGGGGTTCGACGGGAATCAGGCCGGAAATCTCCGATTTCAGTTCGCTGATAATCGCCGTGCCATTCGCTTTGTCCTCAACAAACTTCGCGTGAGCCTGGGGCCATCTCGCGCTGAGGTTGCGTACTGCCTTCTTGGTTTCGACAAAATCCATGCGCTCCCACACGATATCGAGCAGGTATTTCATTGCGCCCACGCGCCCCCAAACGCCGCCGCAGACGTAATCCGACGTTTTCTTGTCCTTGAAGCTCATGTCCCAACTTTGGACGACCTCGTCGAAGCGATCCGGGAGCACAAGACAGGCATCCGACACACGACAGCCCGGACGAACGTAGAACCGCCACCAGTGGACCTTGATAATTCCACCCTCTTCCGGTGAAGGCCGCTGTTGGTATTGCCCTGCCCACTCGCGAGAATTCTTTTTCAGGTTTTCGACGACGGACGGCGTGAACCGCTCCGGCTGGAGCACGTCGGCGGTCTTACGCTTGAACACTCGACCGCTGATCGGAAACACGTAGGTTTCATCCTCCTCGGCTTCGAGGGGGATCTTGATGTGCAGGCACCTGTTCGGCTGCGTCTCCAGCAGGTAGCCTGTCGGATCGTCCTCCGCGAGCCGCTGGCTTACAAATACAAAGATTCCAGTTGCAGGATCATTTACACGAGTGGCCCATGTGGATGTGATCCAGCGGTTAGTTGCCCGGCGCGCAGCCTCCGAGAAACCATCCTCAGCGCTGAGCAAATCGTCCCCGAGCAAGAATTCGCCGCCCAGCCCGGTGGCAACGCCTCCCACGCTGACGGCGGCGTGAAAACCCATCCGGTCATTGTCATAGAAGTCGATTCGGTTTCTGTCATCAGCCAGCGAAAACCGAGCACCGAACCTCTCCTGAAACCAATCGGACGTGATGAGGTTCCGCCGTTTGATCGAGTGATCGACCGATAGCTTTTCGGCGTAGGACGCGCACAGATATCGTATCGATGGGCGCGTCAACCACGTCCAAACAGGAAATGCAATGGTCACCAGCGTAGATTTTGCGGTACGAGGCGGAACGTTGATGATTATGGTGTTCTTATCGGGATACTGCTTCCTGAACTCGCCGGACGCCACCAGCTCTAGGAGCTCGCATAGATATTCGTAATGCCAACTCCAGCAGAGCGGCGTGGCAGGTTCCAGTACCGGCCACGCGGCGCGGTAGAAATCCGCGAGGCTGCGCGACAACCGTTCGGTCTCGTGCAGCCGTTCGCGCCGTGCTAAGAGTTGAGCAAGGTCGTCCATCATTCGCGCCCCTTTGCGCGGAGGCGAACAGCGATAACCGCGGACGGACTGCAAAGGACCGTATGCTGTTTTTCGCGCCACTCAGCCATTACTCCCGGCATAAACCGAAAGCTGCCTTCGTCGACCGTATGCCAGCCATCACCGGCGAGAAGCACGGCCTCGGTTAGTCGTTGATCGCATGTCGCTATCTCAAAGTTCACGTCTCTTGTTCCTCCATAGCAGGAATCATCAATTGAGAATTCGGCAACTCCATCGTCCACTCGCCTTTGAAACCCGATGGTCGGCGGCGTACACCGAGAAGTTTTGCCGCACGCCTAAGCGTGATAAGAGAAATGTCTTGCTGTTTGGCACTCTGTTCAACCATGCGCGTGGGCTTTGACCCACCGCTCAACGTTGTGCGAATAAACTCCTTGGCCTCGTCGAGCGCAGACTTCGATTCCATGTCCTCGGGCGCGAGCAAGTCACCAGCGCTTAGTTGTGAGACTCCCGTCCACGCAAAGCCTTTTTCATCCAGTCGATAACCGACGGCTGGCCCGAGGGGAGCGCAGCTAGATTTGAGGTGAACGAGCGCGCGTTGCGTCGGATCGTGCGGAACGTGCCCCGCCAGCAGAACGCTCCGCGCAGCGGCGACGATATCCACGGAACCAAGGCCACGATAGAGGGCGCGCGATTGTGCGCCTTTCGATAAATGGCGGACAATAATGAAGGCACAGTCGAATCGTTCAGCCAATCGCGCGAGGTTTGCGAGCACCGGGCGAACTTCATTGGCGCGGTGGAAATCCACCTCAGCCCCGAGGAATCCCTGCAGCGGATCAACAACAACGAGCACCGGGTGGGTTAACTCCAATGCCCGCTCAATCATCGCTATGTCAGTCAGCCAAAGCGGTCCATATTCCTGCTTACCATCGCAGCCGCACTTTGTGTCGCGTAGGACGTGGAAATGTTTAGGATCGCCACCCAGTGAATCAAATCTTGGGCGCAACGTATCGCGCGGATCATCCTCGGCGGTGAGGTAAAGGACGTTCGCCGGAGCGTGACCGTTTTCTCCGCTGATTGGCACACGTCCGCAAGTGATAGAGGCGCACATCGCGAGCGCAGCGTACGTTTTTCCTTCCCCCGGATCACCCTCGCAAACGGTGAGCTTTCTCAGTGGGAGATAGGGCCAAATCAGCCACTCAACTGGTTCAGGAAGAACATTGGCAAGGCATACAAGATTGGGTTCTCGCTCAGCGATGGTTGGCGGCACGGAGGTTCCGGGCGGGTAGCGCGTAACGCTATTGACGATCTGCTTCACTTCCGGCTCGGACAGCGGAGGGTGGCAACGCTTTAGGTTTTCCAACCAAATCGCTGCATAGACTGCATCCAGAGGAAAGTTAAGGCGTTGTAACTGACCTGCACGATGGGTCAAGTGAGTGTTGCGACTACCTTTGGAAACGCTTTCGGTCTTTGAAGAATCGCCGGCTGCCAGCGGGCTGCCCGTTAAAAGAGCCGACCATAGAGAATCGGGAACTGGAATGATGGGCGCATCGGGGTTGACCCACGAGTAAGTGCCGGACGGAACTGTCGATGGAGGGATGACCACGTACCCGCCGTCGGCGCGAACATCAATGCCATCGCCGAGCTTCGATGCTGAGTTCTGGATTCTCGGCCCCTGAGGATGCTTGCAATAATAATGAATGCCGCGCGGGGTTCGTATTTGCCGCGTTTGGTCCAGTTGAGGAGCAACTCTCAGCAGCACACTTTTCGCGACTTCGTTATCGGTATCAAAAACAATCACACCGCTCTCGGCACCGGTTTTTAAAGCGAAGTTACAGTCCTTGTGCTTCTTCCTCCACTGCCTTATCTGCTCCGGATCGTTCGTCGCGACATTCGGCCAGTCTGACATCAGAGGTGGTGCCTTCGCGCCGGGCGTGATAGGGAAGATGCGAAATTCGTGGTGACGCCGTAATGTGCGCAATATTTCCCGCAGCGCCGTGTCGGTTTCGCCACAGCAGTGTTTGTACTTCTCACCGCTGCCGCAGTGGCATACATCGTTGCGGCCGATTTTTGCTGGAACCGCCGCGGGAGAACCCATCGCTAGCGTCCCCTGATGACGCGTTGGACCACGCTCAAGGGCACCAGCACCCGGCGGCGTATCCGCACAACTCGGATTTCCTTTTCCGCGATCAGTTTGTCCAGCGTCTTCGTGCAAATACCGAGAAGCTGTGCGGCCTCGCGCTTGCTGCAATTGCGGTCAGCAAGCGCAGGGGGCGCATTCGGTTTGTCAATTTCCAGAATTGCCTTGTTCAATCTGCTCCTCCCTTCGCGTTTGCGGCGGCTCTGACCGTCCCCTTGCCGTCCGGCACCGGGACGCACTGGCGCTGGAGAAACCTGACGAGGTCATCACGCACGATGAAAATTCGCCGACCGCGCCGGACGACCAGTAGCTCGCCGGACCGGATTGCGCCTGCGATCACGCGCTCTGTCAGGCCGCTCCACCGGACGGCAAGGTTAAACGACAAACAAATCGAAGCGGGTGCGCGATCAGGCGGAGCGTTGGGGGTTTGGCTCTTCATAACGGTTCCCCTCAAATCCTGCTATTTACGTACTAGGGCCATTGTTATATAATGATGATTCTATTGTTATTAGAATATTCACAAAATATAAAATGCCGAAAATTAGCAAAAAACGACAGGGTGAAATCGAGACGCTTCGTCCACTCGTGAAATGGCTAAATGGAGAATTTCCCTGGCAGTCGCTGAAAAGAGAGTTTGTTCTTCTTAAGGGGATGCGCGACGTTGGCGAGATGTTCCGCAAAATAGACCTGCGTCACCCAGAGAAGGAAGTGAAATTTGACGATCCGAAACAGCTTCCAACCGATGACGCATTCAAGGATGCCGCGACTTGGCTCACACGTACGCTGATCCGCTGGATGGCTGCTCTGAACGGCAAGGGCGATGGCAACGCCATTAGCGACGAAATCGACGAATGTTTCTCTCGTGTGTACCGCCCAATCCTTGAAAAATACCCGAAGGTCGCAAGGGAGCTGCTCTTGGGGAAGTCGCTTTCAGGCGATCCACTCGGAAAACGCTTTCGGATATTCAGCACCTGGATCGCATTTGGCGACGATCTTTCGTTGTATGCGCAGGCGCTGGCGCTCCGACTCTACCTATTGGCAGACGGAGCTCCAAATGTTTTACGAAAATGCCGTCGCCGTGACTGCACTCGGTACTTCCTGAACGCTTCTGGCCAGCAGGAGTACTGCAATCACAGACATGCGCAGGCAGCGATCAATAACAAGCGAAGAAAAAAGGTGGAGGAAAGGCTCACAAAGATTAAAGAAGCCCTTAAAGATTGGAATTCTGCAAAAGGCCCTTGGAAAGAGTGGGCAGCCAAGAGGGCCAGGGTTACAAAAACATTTCTCACGCGAGCCGTGAACACGAAGCGGCTCACACCGCCGAAAGGAGCAAGCAATGGCGGATAAAGAACAAAAGAAGCGCAAGAATCCGCGTGGCCTGTTCGAGAACCCGACGGGCACATGGTGGATTCGGTACGTCGATGCAGCGGGCAAATTTCGCCGAGAAAAGGTTGGCCCCAAAGGGGCGGCGATGACGCTTGTGGAGAAGCGTCGCACCGACAGGCGGCTACACCTTAAGTTGCCCGAGCAGTTTCGCGCGAAGCCCGTCACGTTCAAAGACCTGACGGATGAGGCCGCCAAGCAACGTGGATCGCGCGAGAAGGACTGCCGGATCAAGAAGGCTGTCGAGAAGTTCGGCGACCGGCCCGCCGAGTCGATCACGCCAGGGGAGATCACCGAGTGGTTGGATTCACACGAGCGCTGGTCAGAGGCGACGAAGAACCGCTACACGGCGCTGTTCAAGCTCGCATACCGTCTGGCCGAAGAGAACGGCAAGATCACGTGTAATCCGGCGCGGCTGGTGCACATGCGGAAAGAGAACAACGCCCGCACGCGCTACCTGAACCAGTGGGAGCCGCTGCCGACGAAGCTCGACTACCTAAAGCCGCACACCGACGAGGAATCCAGGCTTCGCGCGGTAATCGAAAAGAAGTACCCGTTTCATCTGCCTGAGTTCGAGATTGCGCTCAATACTGGCATGAGGCTGAGCGAGCAGTATTCGATGGAGTGGCCGAACGTAAACTTCGAGCGGCGATTGCTGACGGTGCCACGCTCGAAACACGGCGAAAAGCGCCACGTCCCGCTGAACTCTATCGCTCTGGCCGAGTTCAAAAAATTGTTGCCGTCGATGGCCAAATCAAACTTCGTTTTTCTCGATATGGATGGGCACAACGTCCTGAAGGCGAACCGCCACTGGTTCAACGATGCGACTGACGAGGCGGGCGTCCGCGAGTTCAGGTGGCACGACCTGCGCCACACGTTCGCGTCACGACTCGTCATGGATGGCGTCGACCTACGTACGGTTCAGGAATTGATGGGCCACAAGGGAATACAGATGACCTGTCGATACGCGCACCTCGACCCCGCGCACCAACTGGCCGCCGTCGAGCGACTGGTACCGAAGGACCAGCGGGAACAGCCAGAAAAGAAACGACCAAGGGGAACAGGGGGCAAAACCCCGTCCGGGCGGGTTGTTCAATTAAAATGATCAAGAGTGGAATGTCTGTATTAAATTGTAGATTAGAATATATTTACTTGATGATCAAATCTAGATGACGTTGATTAACTCTGGTGATCAACTCTGAATGATGATCAACTGTGCGAATGTCAGACTCGATCGAAACCATGATCAACTGTGCAATTCTAAAACGAACTGACACCTGTACCGACACCGGGTTGATTTGACCGATTGTTGTCGGAATCAGGAAATGGTGCTAAAGCGTTTGTTAGCTGTCGAGTAGAAGTAATGTGGGCCTGTAGCTCAGCTGGTTAGAGCAGTGGACTCATAATCCATTGGTCGCAGGTTCAAATCCTGCCGGGCCCACCAACCGCGCCTTGCGATAAGTCTTGAAGGGTGTGATGCTTAGCAGCATTAGAAGGGCTTTGCGTTAATCGGCCTCTGGTCGCCCGAAACCATCGCCGTGACTGAATCGTGACTGAATTGGGCCTCTTGGGCCTGTTTCTGTTCCGCTTCCTGTTTCTGCTCTGCTTTCTCCAGCTTCGTAACCGCGTCCTGAACATCCGCCTGGGTCACGATGTTGTACCGCTCAAATACGCTTCGGGTCTTCCATCCGCCAATCCGCATAATCACGGTTTCCCCGACGCCAATGCGCCTGTAATTGCGGGCCGCCGTGCGCCGAAGATCGTGGAACAGCAAACCGACATACTTCAGGTTCTGGGAGCCGCACTTGCATTTGTTCTCCGCTACCGACTCCCCGCACTGCCGGCAGAACATCCGCCCGACCCCGGCCTTGACGCACACTTTCCACCACGTCTTACGGAAATCGTCGATCGGTTCCCGAATCACTGTCCCGTTTTTGCGTTTGATCTCGCGGGTGAACAGGTAGTCATCCGGCCCTTTGGCCTGCGCGCATTCCTTTAGCAGCAAATAGACTGGGGCGGTCATGGTTACTTCGCGTCCCTCCCGATTCTTGGTGGTCCCTGGCTCTAACCGGATCGTGCGCTTAAGTAGGTCAATTTGCTTTGTGCGCATGGTCTTTAGTTCATTGGAGCGCCAGCCGTAGGTGCGGCCAACTTCCAACACGGCGCGGAACCACAAGTCCGGGCAATGCTCGACCAACTTGGTGTACTGGCCGTCTTCGAGGAACCCTTGCCGGATGTTGTTTTCGGCCAAGTGTGGGAAGGCGGGCATTCGCAGTACCTTGGCCGGTGTAGCCCTTACTCCGAGGAAGAACATTCGCTTCAGCGCGGCCAACTCCCGGTTGATCGTTGCGTTTTGCGCGCCCGCCTCTTGCCGGGAATCGACGTAACGCGCCAGCACGTCGCTGGTAACGTCCACAGCGCGACGGCCGCCAAAGAACGGCCTCAGGTGTACCGTCCAGCGTTTCTCTGTCTGATACAGCGATTTCCGCCCGTTTATGCGGTACTCCCTGATGAAATCCTCCGCCAGTACGTCCACGCGAACGCGCTCGATACGCAGCCCCATAAAGGTGCCCGTGGTGATCTCGGCGAGGCGTTCGGTCAATTTCTGCTCTGCTTTGTCCCGGTTCCGTTTATCCCGCTTCGCGTTCCCAGTCGAGACCTCGAAGCCGGTAGATTCGCGGAACGGTTTACCGTGGCGGCTGTACTTAATCCACCACACGCCGCTGTCCTCTCGCTGGAAAACGCATCCACGTTTGCGGCTCATTTGTCGCCATCCTTTCTTGGCTTAGCCCAACGGGCTTTGGCTGCCTGACTCGCCACACGTTTGCGCTCTGTTTCTGTCATTGAGCCCATGCGGGCCTTCGCCACTTTGGTCATGGCACGCGACAGTTCCTTCTTGCCCATACTCTTGACCCTGGCCTTCCCGCCCAGGCTCCCGAGTGCCGCCGCGTTCGGATTCTTCTTTTGTTTTCCCATCTGCGGCTCTCCTTTCAGCTTTTTATGCTAACATAGCGCCATGATAGTATGTCAAGAAGAAACTGAGAGCCGAGTGAGTTTTCAGAATGCCGTTCGTTTGTGTCGCTCTATAAACCTGTCGAGATCGAACACGTCTATGCGCCAGTGGCGGCTGCTTTCACCGTCGCTGCACTGCACGATCGGCAGATCCCCGTCCTGAACCAGCTTCCGAATCTGCCATGCGGAAAAGCCCAAGTAAACGGCTGCCTCTTTGGTACGGAGCAACCGCTTGCTCAGCGCCATCCGGGTCGCGACTTGTGGCTTTAGCTCGGTCACGTTTCGGTCACACCGTCCTAAGCGGCATTGAAAACACGGCGTTTGCACTGGACCACTGGATTACCAATCCTGTGAGTTCGTGTCACAATTGCTTAGTCTCTAAGGGCCAACGGCGGTCGTTTTGAGACCAAGATCCCAGGAATCTCTCGGGGGAGTTCCATGAGTGTAGAGTCGCATAAGAATCCGCAAGGCGAAGGGACAAGCGAAGCAAGAAATCAGCGGCGCGAGTTGTCCCATACGATGGACTTCGAGCAAAAACTCAAAGAAATCGAAAAAAAGATTCTCAGCGTGGAAGGCGTGGAATACGACCTCAAAACGCTCGCCAAAGCCGGTGCGGATAAGAAACAGATTGCGCGGCTTCTCGCGCTTGCAGCTCTTGATGACGATGAGAGTTGGCGTCTGGAGGTGAAAAGAAAGCAGAATCAGCTCAAAAGTGTCGCGAGGCGACTTGACTCCGTGAGTGAAGCCTACGAGGAGCTACGTACAGATCCCTTTTGCGGACCACATATTTGGCTAGCGCTGCTCGGTATGATGAAGTGGGAGGACGTGCAAGGGCCAGCGGAGAAAGGTTCTAAGTCGTTGCTTCAGAGCATGATGCAACGAGCTGCCGCGGCCGCACGGAGCCAAGCGAGCAGCCTTGGACAAATTCTCCGGCAAGGTGCGCCCCATTCACGCAGAAGCCCCATCGTGGCACTGTGTTACTACATTCGAACATCTACGGGGCGCCACCACGATGATGTAGTAGTTCGATTGTTGATCGATGCCCACGAGGCGGTCCCCGCACCAAAAGCGTTCAGTGCCGACCAGATAAAGAAGCTTCGCCAGCGGTACATGCCGCCGGACATCCCTGAGTAGTTTTGGGCGCCCCCACAAGAAACCTCGCCAACGCCACATGTGGCCCTCTCTCAATGCAATCCAAGCGGCGCCAGTAGGGGACAAATCGACTACCTGATTTTTTCTACCTGCTGTCCCCATGCCCATCTTCATCTACCGCTAATCTTGTCGGGAGGCAATCAATGATCACTGCCCCCGACACGCTCGCGACCTTCCGCACGGCCGACTACGGCCAAGCCGGCTACCTCTTCGCACGCGGCTTCCCTCACGAGCGACTGGAGCACGAAGGGTCGCAGGTCTACTTTCACTTCGCTTCCTCGCCGAGACTGCTGGCGGCACTGGGGCAGTACGGCAGCAACGCTCCGGTGCCGTGCCGGGACTTTTTCCACGGTTTGCGAAAGGCGAAGGCGATTATTCAGGACTATACGCATGAATCCCGACGGCACCGATAAACAACAGAACACCGAGAGGCCCCAAGCAAAGGCGGAGCCCACAGAACGTTTAGTTGCCGAAGCCATCAGCGGTCGTAGTAGTGATGGTGATGGTGACGGTCGCGGCACTGTTCAGAATCGTGTTCTCTCGGTTGGCGGCCAGACTTCTGACGCTTCTGGCGCTTTCTCTAGCAAGCAGGAGCACAAGCAGGAGCAGGAGGTTCAGGGAAAGACGAGACAGGAGCGCCAGGACTCCCAGTCACCAAACAATGCCGCGAGTCCACCCAGCCTTCGAAAGACCGCGCCAATGCCTGCAACGAGCAGCCCCACCAAGCCTGCGCAGCCGAAGCCAGCGGTCCAGAAGCCGGCCGTAACCGCAGCCGCCAAGAAATATGTCGCGTCAAGCCTGAAGCCGGCCGAGAAATGGAACTCCGTTTACACCCTTGATGATGCGCGAAAGGGGGCATGGCAGAAACCTACGCAGATAATCGGCAATCTGCTCCTGGCCCAAAGCGCGCTGCTTGTTTCCGCTCACCCGCACTCCATGAAGTCGCTTGCATTCTTGCAGGCCGCGCTCGAAGCCTGCGCTCGAAAAACAGTATGGGGGCACATCCCAACGCCGACCGTGACCAAGGCTCTGTTTATCGAAACCGAAGATCCACCTTGGCTTGTGCAAGACCGGATCAGAGGGCTAGCGAAAGGGTTGGGTATCAAGGACGCCGAGCAAGTTCCAGGATTTCGGTGGATTTGTCCTGGGCCATTCGCTCTCGTCGAGGAAATGCGCGAGATTGCCAAGCTGCTAGATAAACACAAACCGGATTTTGCGGTAATCAGTACGCTGCAGAACATAATTCCGGGGCGCGACATGAATGAGCAGAAGGACATGGCCCCGGTGAACCGGGCGATCATCACCCTCGCTCGCCAGTGCTGCCCCATCGTGATGATCACGCACTCTACATGGGACAAAAAGAACAAGCGTGCCCTTGGCTCAATCACCCAGGCAGCCAATTACGCCACGACAATGCACTTCGAGAAGTCTTCGGGTGATCAGGTCAAGGTCACTCTTAATAGCAAAATCGGCTCTGAAGAAGAGGAGTTCCTACTCCATCTCGAAACTGAGGAGGGTTCGCACCGTGACAGCGACGGAACGGAGCAGAACAAACGGGAAGTTCGCCGGCTCGTCTACCAGCCGAAGAAATCACCCAAGAAGGCCAAGGTCGTGGCGGCAATGAAGGACTTGGGAGATTCCGCTTCTTCCGAAAAGATCGCAGCCAAGGCTGGGGTCACAGGCCGTTACGTGCGGAAGGTCAGAGCGGCGAAGAATGAGACCACCGCGAAGAACAAGAACGGACCATTTACGAAGGCGAATCAGGGTGGGTCAGCGACCCCGGGGAATGAAAGCATTGGAGGGATGAAAGAGATGAAAGAAGGGATGCGGTCCACGAAAACGAGGAATCCAGCGTTAGGCGGACCAAAATCAGTTCCGCCGACAGTTCCGCGGGCGCCTTGAGGAACACGACAGATTGAGTTCCGGCCCGTGTTCCGCAGCCTGATGTGAGGGGTGAAAATTCAGTAGGTTGGAGGGGGAACTATGAGTGTATTGGCTGTTTCGGCTGTTCCGTTTTGGTTAAGGAGTGGGCGGAACTGGCCGGGGGTTCTTAGAAGAACCCCGGCAGTCCGACCCTAACCCACTTTGAGTCGCCCAGCCGAGCCGTTCGGCGAAAGCGAGAAGGGACATGATCGAGCCTGGTGAAAACCGCCGTCTACAATTTGAGCGCACTGGCCTGAGCCATGATCGTCGTAGGGTCGTTGAATCGTCGCGCAGGGATCCCTAGCGAAGACATAGAGGAGGCCGATATACAACAGCCTCAGCAGCTCTCCCCGAAGGACCGGCGTTGCGAGTACGTGCGCGCTTGGCTGGCTGCGAATCGCGAGCACCTGCGGGAGTACCTGCGATCCTGGAAGGCGAAGCACCATGACCGTGTCAGGATCCACCGCGAGCGCGAGTACAAATGTCGCAGGAGCAGGCGTCGCCGTTTGCGCTTGCGTCGGGAGGCCCAGCGACGCCGGCCGGAGCTGACGCGCGGCGCCACAGCTCAACGCGACAGTGAGATTAGTCGGACTTCAAACAATTGAACATGGACGAGCATCTAAGAAGCATAGAACCCAAGGAAGCGTAACTGAGGGAAACATGGAAACCTTCCAAAACTTGAAATCAACCTCGAACTCCAAACCGCGATTGCGGCACGTCGCCAATCACCGCTCGGACTGCGAGTGCGCGAAATGTCAGCAAATTCGAGCGCGTGCGGATCGCGGTCTGCCGACGAAAGAAGAGGAACGGCAGCTCAAGCGAAAGGCACGCGAGGAACGGCAAAAGCAAAGGCGACAGCAACAGCCGGACGCGGGGAGCCGGAAATTGCGACGGCTGGAGCAACGGGCTGCCATTGCGGCTTCCATGGCGACGCAAGTTGCAATGGGCAAGCCGGCGGACCCCAATCTGGCGCTGAGAATTGCAGGGGTTGGGGCGACGGATCAGGCCAGCAAAAACGAGGCGATTGGAAATGCAAATAGTTCCGTCCAGGCCGCGCTCGCTCGTGTCGGCATAAGTCCAGACCGTGTCCTTGACGTTGCTAATCGTGGCTTAGATGCCCAGTTAACGAAGTTCTTCGCGCAGGAGGGCAAGATTACCGATCAAGCGAGCGTCCGCGATTGGCATGCGGTGGCAAAATTTACGCGACTTCTTATGCAAGTCCTCGGTCTCATCAAACCGGAAGAGTCGAACACGAATTTGCAAGGTGGGCTTATTATTATTTCCGATCGCGAGGCGCCGGCGAACGGTCACCAGCTTAATTGTCCTTGCCCGGAATGTCTTGAAGTGTGGCAGCATCGCATGTCGCAAGTTCTCGCAGCGCAGCGCCGTCGCGAGGCTGCAGCGAACATCATCGACGTGCCGGATGAGACTTGATATGGGCGGGCTTCACTTTCGCAGGCGACAGGTGAGGCGTGTTCCGTGCGCCAGACAGCTTGGCCAGATTGGCCCCCTTTTTCAGGCAATGGCATAGTATTGGAGATTGGCTCTGGACGCCGTATTCGGGCAATGTCTTCGACCCCCTTTGATAACCCGAGCAAAGGCAAGGGCGGCGTCGAAAGGGTCCGAAAATACTATGCCATTGCCCGAAAAAGGGGGTACGTGCGGAGCGAAGCGGAGCGCGTTATAGTTAAGAACCTCGCTTCGGTGTACGCTGCTACGCGCACACCTGAGCCCGCTAAAGAACTAGCGCAGCTGCCTAGCTAGTGCGTGCTGGAGCCAATGGAGATCCCTGATGACGTCGAACTCGGCAGCTTTCAAAGTCTTGGTTGTTCTCGTTAGCATGCTGCTTTTGACCAGCCTGGTGAACGCGGCTGAAGTGACAGAAATCAAGGTGTTCATCGGTCTCGCATTTTCACCGGCCTTACGGGATCTGGCCCCGGAGTTTGAACGCGCCACCGGCAACAAGATTGTGACGGTATCGGGAGCTTCGATGGGCGAAACGCCGGAAGCGATTTCCAATCGCCTGCGGCGGGGCGAGCCCGCGGACGTAGTGATCATGGTTAGCTATGCGCTCGACAAGTTGATCGCGGAGGGCAAGGTTCTGCCGGATACTCGTGTCGATCTGGTACGTTCAGGCATTGCGATGGCAGTTCGCGCCGGCGCACCGAAGCCGGACATCAGCTCGGTGGAGGCCTTCAAACACACTCTTCTTGCGGCTAAATCAATCACGTACTCCGACAGCGCCAGCGGCGTTTATCTCTCCACTGAGCTGTTTCCGCGCCTCGAATCGCCGACCGGATAAAGGGAAAGAGCCGAATGATTTCCACTGAACCCGTTGCCAAGGTCGTTGCGCGAGGCGAAGCCGAGATCGGGTTTCAGCAGATGGGTGAGCATGTTCCCGTGCCAGGTATAGATATAGTCGGTCCGCTACCAGCGGCAATACAAAAAATTACCGTGTTCTCCGCGGGGATCGTCGCCAGCTCCAAGAATCAGGAGGCCGCTAAAGCCCTGCTCCGATACCTTACGTTGACATTTGCGGCTCCAGTGATCACGAAAACTGGCATGGAGCCTGTAACGCCGCCAGACAGGAAGTAATATCCAGTTCACCAGTTACGGCCAGCAATTCCCGTTTTGGGCGTAAGTTGTGCTAAGGCCTGTTAACAACACCTAGTGCTTGTGTCGCATTCGGTAACTGTAGAAGCGTTTGAATCCAGAAGGGTTAACGTTGCCGTGTCCCGGCTTTAACCCTCAGTGTGCAAGGTGACATCCAGCGCATTGCGGAGTAGTAAATGTCGCGAACGGACAACCTTTTCGGCCCTCGAAGCTTCTGACTAACCTTCCTCAGCTCTGGGCAGAGCCAATCTGCTAATTCTTTCACTTCCCTCAAAACCGAAAAGGAGTCCCAATGGATGCTACCAAATCCCAGGAACATCAACTCGATTGCATAAACTTTTCCAAGCCACACGAGACGCGCACCTTTCCGAAAGGCAAAGTTGAGTTGATCACGATTTCCGGCGTCACTTTCGGGCGCGTGACATTTGAACCCGGCTGGCGCTGGTCTACCCACGTGAAGCCAGTCGCCGGCACCAATAGTTGTCAAGCAGCACATCTTGGCGTGCAGTTGTCGGGCACCATGCACATCAAGATGGATGACGGCACGAAACGGGACATCGGACCGGGCGAGGTAGTGAATATTCCTCCCGGACACGACGGCTGGGTCGTCGGCAACGAACCGGTTGTGTTCATCGACATCACCGGAATGGAGAACTACGCCAAGCAGACCAAGGCGGCGTGAACGCAGTCTCTATCGGCTGGCGCTGGTGACCCGCATTTTGCGTTACCCGTGATATTGTGCCCCGCATCTGCCGTAGTTGGCAGATGCGGGTGTTTGTTTTCAATTCCCACCGGCAGAATGCGCATCTTTCTACGGTGTTAAAAAGGAAATGTTTATGCAGCAGGACACGACTAGAGTTAATCCTTCGGAAGAGACCATTAAGATTGGTCCGCTAGGGATTCGGTTCCTCCTCACCGGCGATAATTCCAACGGCAGCGTGTCAGTGTTCGAGGTTTTCGTACCAGTCGGGCAGAAACTAGCTGCACCAGCCCACAAGAACGACAACTACGAGGAAATCCTCTACGGTATTGAGGGCGTCCTTACGTGGACGATTGACGGCACGCCCGTGGAGGTTGGCCCCGGACAGGCGCTGTGCATCCCCCGAGGCGCAGTACACCGCTTTGATAACTTGGGAAGCGAGGATGTCAAACAGCTCGCCGTTATAAGTCCTGCGGTAATGGGTCCCGCATACTTTCGCGAAGCTGTTGAAGTAATCGGCGCTGCCGGCGGCGGCCCGCCCGACCGCGCGAAGATGATAGACGTCTTCCGACGTCAAGGCATGACGGTGGCAGCACCCGCACCTACTAAGTAGCGGGACAGGGCCTGTCAACCGCTCGGAGGCGCGCTTCGGCAAAATTTGTGATTGGGAGTGGCTATATTCGAAGGGGGACAGTTATGACAAAGGATGAGCAAGTCATTCAGGGACTGCTGCGACAAATCGAAACCGCTTGGAATAGTTACGACAGTATCAGCCTAGCGGCGGTGTTTGCCGAGGATGCCAACTTCATCCACATCTTTGGGGGACAGTTGGACGGTCGGGCTGCCATAGAGGCGGCGCACCGCCACATCTTCGAGACGATCTACAGAGGCAGCCATGCCACTTTCGTGCTGCGAAACATCCGCTTTGTGCGCCCCGATGTCGCGGTGGTATTCGCCCGAGCGCACGTGAAGTTCACGGAAGGCGATGAAGCGCGCGAAATAGAGACCCGCCCAACGATGGTCGTCGTAAAGGAACAGGATAAATGGCAAATCGTCACGTTCCAAAATACTAAGATCTCCGAGGTGCCGGCCGCAGCCCAAGCCGCGGCGCGTCTTGCAACTTAGTTGGAAAACGTCAACTCACGCTTAACGGAGCCTTGTGCCCGGCGTCAGCATGCGGAGCCTACGCGTCGGTCGAGGTTTAGGCGGACGCCATAATAGCCGGCAGCGATCCGCTTACCCGACTTGCATGGGCGAAGCCGAAGAAACTTGGTTCGGTGATCGTGCAAAAATCGCCTGTTTGGCGGGAACAGTTCTCAATTTTGGGGCCAAACAAGTGCTAACGCCTCCCTTGAAAATATACCCTTGAAAATATGTCAGGCGGTTTGTGGGTTGAGAACAGGCGACTGTAGGATCACTCGATGGCCTAGGGCCTCCAGTCTCTTCACCAAGCGCTTGGTGGTACGAAGAATGTGGCGCTGATCGAAGTAGTTCGCGCCTAAGTCTTGATAGACCGTCCCGCGCTGGAGCATGTGATAGCCGATGGTCAGGATCGTGTGGGCGACGGCGATGATGGCCCGCTTGCTTCCACGTGTAGCAGCAAAGCGACGGAACTGTGCTGCTAGATAGCTTTTCTTGGCCTTGGCGGCGACCCAAGCAGCCTCGCACAATGCCCGTCGCGCCCAGCGGTTCCCCTTGCGCGTCTTTCCGCTTTTCCGTTTTCCGGCGCTCTCGTTATTTCCCGGACAGACTCCCACCCAACTCGCGATGTGGGCCGGGGATGGGAAAGGCTGCACGTCGGGGCCGATTTCAGCGACCAGCGTCCACGCCACCCGGTGCTTGACGCCCGGTATGCTCATCCATGCCTGCAGGGCTTTCTGGAAGGGCCGCATCTGCACTTCGATTTCGGCTTCCAATCGCGCCAGTTGCGTTTCGATGTGGCTTAGCTCATCCAGCATCTCGCGGAGCAAGAACCGGTGGTGCGGCATAAGGCAACCGTCGAGTGCTAGCCGCAGGGCTGGCAGTTTTCTCCGCAATTGCTTTTGGGCTAAGTTGGCGAGGTGTTCCGCGTTCGTCTCTCCGCTGGCGAGCGCATGCAGCATGGCGGTGCCACTGACGCCCAACACATTGCTCGCGACCGAACCCAACTTGATGTTGCACTGCTCAAGAAGCTTTTGGATGCGGCAGGCGACCGAGGACTGGTGTTCTACCAGCTTGACGCGATAGCGGGTCAGATCGCGTAGAACTCGAAGTTCGCGGGGCGGGACGTAACTGCCTTCCAGTCGTCCGTCCTGCAGCAGCTCTGCGATCCGTTCCCCGTCTTTCAGATCAGTCTTCTTGCCGCGAACTGCCTGGTAGTGTTCCGGGTTAATCAGCAGCAGGTGCAAACCCGCCCGCTCCAACACGTTCCACGCGGGTACCCAGTAGACGCCGGTGGCTTCCATGGCGACCGCACCCACCTCAGCCTCGCGCAGCCATTGAGCAAGCTCGCGCAAGTCTTGCGTCATCGTGCCAAACAGCCGCTTCTCTTTCCACGTGTGTCCATTGCCGTCTTCGCGGATCAGACAGGCAGCGATAGTTTGCTTGTGAACATCTAGCCCGCAGCAGTTGTGATGAACCTTCATGGCGTTCTCCTCAGCCACTGCCGAAGACGCCAGTTGTGAATGATTCTCCCTTTCGCGCTCTCCCGCAGGAGGCTACACTTGGCTGTTCCTAGGGCGTCCCGCTCAACCTGTTTAACAGGCTCTAACTACCGCGCTCGTGCGATGATTCCGAGCTTACTCGGCAGCGGCAGCCAGCATTGTGCGCCAGAACACGCCCATTTTCATGCTCGGTTGTGACGGTACGCCGTCATGCTGAACCTGTTATCGACAATGACATTGCGCAGCGATGCGTGATTCCGGGATGATGTAGCTGAAGGCCATGAGTAGAAAAGCAAAAATCTTAACGCTTGTGTTTGCGAGCATGGGCTCATGCGTTGCGCTGCTCTGTGCTGTATGTGCCTTTGCAATCCCGACCCCATGGAACGGTGTTGACGACCTGCTTCTGATTCTTTGTCCCCATCTCTGGGCTCGATGGTGATTCACGACTCCCGAGAAGGAGTCGTCATTTGGCTTGAAATCGTTGCCGCGAATACGTTCCTGTACACTGTGGTCGGCGCATTTATTGGTATCTTCGTGTGTATGAACGGGGCTCGCCCCTGACTAACTATTGAAAAATCGTCATTACACCAATGACCGTGTAGTGGTGCCGGCCCGTGCAGTTCCTGCCAGATCACAGCTTACGAGCACTCCAGCGGACGCCGCAGCATCGTCCAAAAACATCTGTTTTCCGCTCACCGAAATCGCAACCGTAAGTACCTTTAAATGCATGCTCTTTTAAGGCACTGGGCACGGGGGTTTTTAGCTCACTTGTCGGAGCCCCAAGGCGGACGGCATCGTACCCGACCCAAACTTACAGAAATCTGCCGCAGGCTGGCGCCTTCTGCCTTCATGCGCAGGATTTGCTCACCGTCCAGAACTCGCTGTGGACTTGCCACGCGCTCGTGCAACGTCGGCCTGAACACCTCGTATCTGTCGCCAGCCGCACAGCAGTCCTTCGGCCATCTGGCTTCGCACCGAATTACCCGTGCACAGAATTTAGGTCGCGCTTCCTCATTGCGCCTTCTTTTCGTAGGGATCGCAGATCGCCACGATCGGCTCTCCGGTCACCGCCTCGCTGAGCACCCCGGACCTCGTCCCCTTCGCCCAGCGCCGCGAAGATGAAACGACAGTTTTCATGGCCCGGCCGCGCGCTCATGCTCATCAGTGGAAGTTGCCCAACAGTCCTTCGCGCAGCACTGACAGCAGAAGCCGCTTACACTTTGCACCCGGTCACCGCCACGACTTTTCGGTGAGATCGAAAAATGGAACGTTTTCCTTGTCTCACCCACCGGCAAATGGCTGGATGATCTTTTCGCACTTCTCTCAGCCTCAACCCTTGGCGGCAACGGCTCGTTGGGACGGCACCAGGTCTTCCAACTGCTTAAGGTGTTCGGGGCCAAAGGTCATCTGGCCTTTTTCGATCAGCTCGACCATCCGAGTGATCTCATCGTTGAATGGCGTCGGGATACCCGCCTCGCGCCCTTTGGCGGCAACCAATCCGTTCATGTAATGCACTTCGGAAGGCCGTCCCTTGGTCATGTCCTGCAGGAAGGAGTTGGTGTGCTTACCGATGTGCCCGCAAAGCGTTACGAGAATCCGCTTCAGGACTTCATTCGGGTCAGCCATCATGTCATCGGCACTCAATCCGAAGACGGGCTCAATGCGGTAGCCCAATGCCAAGCCGACGTCGAGGCATTCTTTTCCGAGTGCTATGCCAAGTTCCAGCAGTTTGGGGTTTTCCGCGACATCGGAATCGGTGCCTCGGAGAATGGCGGCAACCGCGTGGCCCATGGTATTGACTATCAACTTGGACCACTTCGCGCCCCAGATATTCGAGGTAACCACTGTTTTGCCCGCCGCCCCGAGAATAACCGCAAGCTCCTCAACGCGTGGGGTTGTCCGTCCATGCATTTCGCCAAGCGCAAACCATGCCTTAGTCGGACCGGTGCGACGCTTCACGACCCCTGGAGCCAGGATCTGGGCCGCCAACTCGACCACGCTGGGAACGTCGCGCTGATAGCCAATGATCGGTGCAACCCACTCGTCGTTCAGGCTGTTTTGCAGGCAAACCATGACTCCTGTGCTGGACAGATGAGGCTCGATGAAGTGCGTCAGCCAAATGCTGTCCGGCGACTTAGAGGCCAGAAACACGATGTCGAATGGCCGCTTTAAGGAGGCTACTTCGCACAGGTGAAGTGCTTCCACCTTGATGTCCAGATCTCCCTCGGGCATGGTCACGTGCAGCCCTTTGGACTTCATCGCCTCCACGTGTTCGGGCCACTGGTCAATGAGGCACACGTCCTGACCCGCTCGGGTCATGTCGGCTCCCACGCTGGAGCCGATTGCGCCGGAACCTAAGATCGCTATCCGTTTTCCCATAAGAACCTCTCTGGAATTTATTGGCTGCCGAAGCCCTAGGGTTCACCTTCCGGTGATATTGGACCTGTGTGCGTGAAACGACACACCGTCGCACACTCCCGGCCCACCACAAAATACCGGGGCGTACAAGCCTGCGTCATGAGGAAGGTTGGCCTGGAGCGTCGACCACCGAGACGTCCGGGTTGATGAAGAATAGCCACATCAGGGCGCCGGCAAAGAACACCCCGGCGGTAACAAAGAACGGAGCGATCCACATGCCCCGCTGGAACATCGCGCCGTAGATGATCGGCGTAAGGGAAGCGGCAAAGGCGCCGCACATGTTCATGACACCCGAAACCGCTCCGCTGTATTGCCCGCCGACGTCCATGCAGACCGACCAGGCAACTCCGTTCATGACTTCCAGGCAGAAGAAGGAGGCGGCCAAGGAAAGGATGCAGACGATAGGGCTGGTAGTCACAGCGGCGGGTATGACGAAGAGCCCGGCGAGTACAAAGCCGGGAATGGCCACTCCGCGGCGGGCAATCTTGGCACTGCCGGTGCGCTCCAGCAGCTTGTCTGTGGCGACTCCCCCCAGAAGGTCGCCCCCCATGCCGGCGAGCAGGGGAAACGCGCCGAATATGCCCATGGCCAGCAGCGACATATGACGATATTGGCGCAAGTACGTGGGGTACCAGGTGAGATAGAAGTTGGTTCCGAAAAAGAAGCAGCACCAGCCGGCGGCAATAAACCACATGTTGGCGGAGCTGAGAATGCGCTTCCAAGGCACCACCGGGCGCTTCATATTCAGCGGCTTAACCGTACCGTCGGGGTTGAGGCCGCGAATCTGCGCCAGCTCAGCCTGGTTGACCCACTTATGTTCATCGGGAGTGTTGCGATAAAAGTGATAAAATACAAATCCCCAAATGATGCCTAACGCGCCGCAGGCGAAGAAAATGACGCGCCAGCCCCAGTGAATCATAATAAAGGCGGCTACACCCGGCGTAACGACCACGGCTAGTCGGCTGAATAAATGCACGATGCCTTGGATGCGGCCCCGCTCCGACCGGGCAAACCACATTTGCATGCCGCGGGTGCTCACCGGGAAGCCGCCCGCCTCGGCCAGTCCGAGGAACAGACGTGCCCCCACGAGCGAATTCATGCCCACCGCCAAGCCGTTCAAGATCGGCGCAATCCCCACCCCCCATCCAATTGCGGTGAGGACCTTTCTGGGTCCGAAACGGTCCGCCAGCCATCCTCCGGGAACCTGTCCGATGGCGTAAGCCACGGCAAAAACGCTCAGAGCCAAGCCCATACTAGTTTTGGTAATGTGAAAATCCTTCATGATCTCGGGCGCCGCCACGGAGATGTTTCCGCGGTCGATATAAGAGATCATGTAAAACAAGCCAATCAGGAACAACATCCACCAACGGGTCTTCGTTGGCTTCTCGTATGTGCCGGTGGCAGCGCCACTCTTAGCAGTCTGTGTAGCCGGTTTACCAATGTGGCTCACGATACCCTCCCTTACTGAAGCAATTAGTCCAATTCCAACGACCCGTAGTAAGTTGAACTAGGACCTCTGAGAACCGTCCGCTCGGGGTTAATGACAAACGCCCACAGCAACGCGGCGCCTGTCAGAATTGCGGCCGTGATCAAGAATGGCGCTAGCCAATAACCTCTCTGAACAAGAGCTCCGAAGATAATCATCGAAGTCGCACCCGCACCCTGGGCGATCATGTTCATTACGGCAAATACTATGCCGGCATACCCACCTGCGATATCCAGAGAGGCTGCACATGAGGGTGCGTTAACCATCTGAGTGAAGAAATTGGCAATGGTCAGGCAGATGACTACCAGCACATGGTTCGAAGCCAAAGCCGCAGGGATAATGGAAATGGCGGCACCGACCAAACCAGCAATGCAGATGCCACGGCGCGACCATTTAAGGTTTCCTGTCTTTTTCGCCAGGTAATCGGTAAGAACGCCACCAACCAGGACACCGACACCTCCCGCGAACAACGGCACGGGAGCAAGGCGGCCCATGTTCTTCAGCGAGAAGTGCCGGAACTCCACCAGGTAAGTCGGCATCCAATACAAAAAGAAATTCTGGCTATATACAAAAGCGCCGTAGACAGCTCCCATGAGCCAGGTGGTCGGACAGCCAAGGATGAGGCCCCAGGGAACTTGAACCTTCTTCTTGGCTTCGATTACACCGATTCCTGCCCGGATGTACTCGGCCTCGGCAGCATTGACATGCTTGCTTTGCTCGGGCTGGTCACGAAACATAAACCACCAAGCGACGGACCATACAACCCCGACCAGGCCGAAGGCGTAGAAGATGGCGCGCCAGCCCCAAGCGGTCATGATAGCGACCGCAACCAGCGGCACTACCGAGGTGGCGAATTGGCCGGCACCATGGAAGACACCATTTGCCGCGCCCCGCTCGGACTTGGGGTACCAGTACTGCATCACCTGGTGTCCGCCTGGGAAGCAGCCAGATTCGCCCACGCCAAAGACAAATCGTATGACGACCAGCGAGATAAATCCCCAGGCGTGGGCAGTCGCCATGGTCATGAGCGACCAAAACAACGCCACCAGAGTCAGCAACTTTCTCGGGCCGAATTTGCCGCTGAGCCATCCTGCGGGAAATTGACCGAGCGAATAGGCCCAGGCAAACGCACTGAAGATGACGCCCATCTGGGTTTTCGTGAAACCGAATTCCTTCATCATCATGGGGGCGGCAATGGAAATGTTGGTTCGATCCATGTAGGTGATCAACGAGATCAAGGCCAGCATAACCAGAACCAGCCAACGATAGCCGGTGCGTTTACCAAGGTCCAGATCGCCGAGAATTTCGGAACGAGTTCCAATGCTGGTTCCACTCAGGTTTGTCATAACGTGATCGCTCCTTATGGTCGACTTGCGACGGAGGTCCCTTGCTACGAAGACTTGTGCCAGGTCACTTATCCGGCGGGGACTTGATGATGATCGCCCTCATGGTTTCAGCGTGCGGGTTGTACGTCGCATGGTGCACGCCGGCCGGCACGAAGACCACGTCGCCGGGACTTATTTGCTGTTTGCCGGTCGCGGTTTCCGAAGCGCCGTTTCCTTCCAGGACGAAAATAATCTCGTCCTGATTCGGATGGACGTGCAGCGTATGGACAAAACCAGGCAAGTACTCGGTTATGCGCACCTGAACTTTGTCCGAGAAGGCCGGCGACTCCATCGCTACCAGTCCTTTCGCCCGCCCCAAGCCACGGCGTAGAAGGGAGCATCGCGCTCGTTCACGACAACCTCGTCGCTCATGGTCTTCACCTCTCCTTGCGTCTATTTTTTCGCGGTGGCCTCCAGGAAGGTCGGCCTGGAGATACACCGTGGAATTCAATGGATTACCCCAACCCCACTTCGTGCGGACAAATACCAGGAACTGCAGCTCTTAGCCTTTAGCGCCGACTACACGGTTGACGAACTGCCGTGCGTTATCGAAAGCCGCGGCTAACTCTTCCTCGCTCAGCCCTGCGCCAAGCCCCACCTTCCTGGCCATTATACTGTCGATCAGATCGCGTGAAGCATGAGCGTCACTATTAATGACGAGCCGGGCCCCGCATCACGGGCCAGTGCCGCCACCCGCCCGTTGCCGAGACAATGCCCTGCGCGCGCCGAAAGCTCCAGTAGCACAGCGTTATTCGCGGCCAGCTTCGCTTCCTCGATCGTGAGGAGTCCCGGGTGAGCAAGCACGTCCACGCGAGCTTCGAGGGCCGCCATATTGGTCCCGCGCGGCACCGGCTCAACGATGGTTTCGCCGTGCACCACAATCACCTCAGCGCCCAGATTCCGTGCCCGCTGCACCAGGGGAGCAATCAGCCGCGGCGGAACGTGTGTGAGCTCCACCCCCACCAGGCCGCGCAGTTGATGACAAGGATTGAGTTCCCGCAGACCGCGGCTGATACATTCCAGCATCTGCTCCAAGTTGCTGGGATCGGCATGGTCCGTGAGCGCAATTGCCGTAAATCCTTTTTCCGCGGCGCGCTGCATCAGTTCTGCCGGACACAGCGTCCCGTCGCTGAAAAACGTATGTGTGTGCAGATCGATCATGCGTTTGCACCTGCCTTGAGAGGCGCCAGCTCGCACGCGTTTGCCTGAACCTTGGCCACCGCTTCAGCGATGTCGTTCATGTCCGATTCTTCCGCCAGAAGCACTTGATGCCTCAGGATCAGCGTGCAACCGCAAGCCGCCTCGGCCGCCGGACAACCGGGATCCCGGATGTCCACCGCCCGTCGATAATGTTCCAGGGTTTGCGATGAAACCGCGCCCTGCAAATTATCCGGATCGAAGACGGGGTGGCGGTAGAGCGGGACGCTGTCGCCGGGGATAAACGGAACTCCCTCGGCGGCAAGTGCGCGTGCCACCAGCTCGGGAGTCCCCTCGGCAAACAGTTTTGGGTCGTAGCGCACCAGGTAGTAGTAATAGGCGTGCTTCGAGCCTTCTGCCTCCAGGCGTATGTGTTCGACGCCCTTTAGCTCCGCGAGCCTTCGCGTGAGAAACGCGGCATTCTTCTGTCGCTTGGCATCCTGTTGCGGGAATCTTTCCAGTTGCCCGAGTAGGACGGCGCTCTGCCATTCGGAAAGGCGGTAGTTCCCCGACAGCCGTTGCGACAGGAATCCGCTGGAACGATCACCCATATTTGGCGAGGAAAGGCTAAAGCGCCCGAAGGTGCGATAGGCCGTGATCTTTTCGGCCAGAGCCTGATCGTCGGCGGCTACCAGCCCTCCCTCGCCGGAGGTCAGGGTCTTGTTCGACTGGAAACTGAACGAGGCAACGTCGCCCCAGGCGCCGGAGTTGCGCCCGGCCCAGGTGGCGCCGATCGCCTGCGCGCTGTCTTCAAGGATCGCCAGATTGTGACGTTGCGCCAGTACTTTCAGCGCCTGCATGTCGGCCATCTGCCCGCCCAAGTGCACCGGGATCAAAGCCCGCGTGCGTGGCGTGATCTTGCGCTCGCAGTCGATCGGGTCCAGGCAATAATTCCTCGGATCAATGTCGGCAAACACCGGCACCGCGCCAACCATCAGAGCCGAGGTAGCAGTGGAAACGAAGGTATAAGGAGGGACGATTACTTCGTCCCCCGGCCCCACACCCAGAGCTCGCAGAGCGATCTCGAGAGATACGCTTCCATTCGACACCGGAAAACCGAAGCGTACGCCAACGAAGTCGGCAAAACGGCGGCCGAAAAGAGTTCCCAACGATTCCGGGTCATCGCCGCGAGCGCCGGCGAACCACCGGTTTCCGGCGAGCACCTTTTCCAACCAAGCTCGCTCGTGTGCGTCCGCAACCGGCCAGGCTGGAAACGGCCGATTGCGTACCGGTGTCCCGCCACATATCGCTAACTTCGTCATGGCTTAACCCTTCCTTTCCGCGCCCAATTTTCAAGTACCTGCTTTCTGTGATCTTGCCGTTGATGTTCCGAGCATCTCAAGAAGCAGTGCTGCGGCGCGATCGGCGAAACGTGGGTCGTTGATCCACGCATCCTCTTCCAGCACCCGTATGCTGGGCTTTAGATTGTGGGTTAATGACGCAATAAAGGCGCAATCGCCTTTTGGGTCATGTAGGGGTCCACCCGGCTTGGCGTACATCGAGAAGCCGCGGAGCGGGATCAGAACGGTAGTCTGCCCCTTGGCGCGATTAAGTTTTTCTGCCATGGCGCGACCTACGGTTGCCATTTCACTGTGGGTGGCGCGCACTAAGCTAATGACAGGATTGAAGTGATAGCTCTTGCGTCTGCGGTACTTGCCAGTCAGCTTCTCTTTCGTCTCTCTGATCAGGAAGTTGACGCAGCCGGGTACGATCAGTTGCGGTAAGCCCAGTCGCCCTGCCGCCTCCAGCCGATGCGGGCCGGAGGTATGGAAGCCGTCAAAAAGATCGTCGGTGATCTCGTGGGTAGTGAAGTCGAATACGGCCTCAAAGAATCCACGGTCAATCAGCTCCTCCATGGCGCGTCCACCCGTACCGTTCGAGTGGAACACGACAAGGTCATAGCCGTGGCTTTCGATGATCTTCTTGGCCCGCATTACTGCCGGAGTGGTATTGCCGTACATCGTTGCAGCAATCTGCCTCCCTCCGTGGAGCTCTGTGCTAACTCCTGCTCGTACCATGCCGAGAATAGCGGCCACCGCACCGTCGAAAATCTTGCGGCTAATCTGGTTTATGCCGAGGATGTCCACAATCGAGTGCATGATGATCATGTCGCTCGTCCCGACATATGGTCCGAATGGTGTTCGCCCCTGAGCAGCGGGCGAGATAAGCAGTTTGGGCACGCCGATCGGCAATCCCTGCATCGGTACCGCAGCCGTAATGGCGCCATCGCTACCGCCAATGGCCAGCGCGCCCGCGATTTTTCCGCACGTATAGAGCTGCTTCAACACGGGGGTCAGCCCACGTTGCATCATTTCGCAGGCTTCCCCGCGTCCTAACTTCGTGACCTCCGCCGCGCTGCTTCCTGCTGCCTTGGCCACCTGATCGCGAGAAACGTCGGGGAACACGTTGAGCGGGTCCCCGGCCATACTAATGTCGATCAGCAGCGCTCGTCCGCCACCCGCCTCTATTTTTTCTTTCAAATAGCTGGCTTCTGCCTTCTTGGTGTCGAGAGTACAGATGATTGCAATGGTTCCAACCGGTGCGGCAGGCTCCTGGGCCGTACACTGCAGATCATTGCTTCCCATACCGTTCTCCTTCAGGCGTCACCAGCACGAAGAGTCATCGCACCCTAGAACGCCCTCCCGGTGTAATCGCGGTTGTGTACATCGACTTTGACCTTCTTTAATTCCTGGCAGAACTCGGCCAGAATTTCGGCCTTGCGCTGAATAAGCTTTCTGCCTTTCTCCGCCGTAGCACGGAATGGATTGCCGACCAGGCCGGTGTCGCTGTACTCCTGGTGATCCATCGGTACCCACGCAACGTTCAGGCCGTTCATGATCACGTAAGGACTGCCATTGATCTTCTTGAATTTTTCCTGGTCCAGCCATTTTGGTGCATGAGTAAAGTCTTTGTCCGTGCGGTCGAGATGCACGAGGTTCTCGTTGAAAGCCATCACTTCGGAGGTTTCGGCCTCGCTTCCGTGCCATCCAGGTGTTTCCTCCGGAGGATTCTCCAGCAGGTCCTTGGCAAAATCAGGCAGGGCTTCCGCATCGGAGCGGAACACGCATACGAATGCTCCGGTCTCGTAGCGAACCGTGCGCAGCGCCGGGTCAACAACCTTGGTGTTGGAGGTGTGCCCGGTGGCAAATACGATTTTGTTGAATCCGTTGTGGATGAGGCAGCGGGCCACATCATAAAGAATTGCCTGGTAAGTGGAGGCACGCATGGTGATGGTGCCTGACGGGGTGCCGGCCGGATGCATATGTTGCGGAGAGTAGCCGAACCAGATGAGCGGGGTGTGAGGGACATTGGCCATTTTGGCCGCGCACTGCACTGGCAGCTCGGTGGCAATGCCGTCCGTGCACACCGGCAGATGGCGGCCATGCTGTTCACAGCTGCCGATCGGCACCAGGACAATGTCGGTCTCTTTCAGCCATTCGCGTACATCGAGATAGCCGCAGTGATACAAATTGTGGGGTTTGCCGTTTTGCATAAATCGCTTTCTCCTTTGCGTGAGTACGACGTCCGTTCCCGCCGTCGTTACAGTTTTCCAGTCAATCGAATCAGTGCAGCGCGGCGATGCGCATCCATGCCTTCGAATTCGGACTGCCGTACCGCGTAGCGGGCAAGGTTTTCCTTTGCCCCGTCAGTCACCCACTGATGGGTGATCGTCTTGATGAAGGTTCCGACCCACAATCCACCGCAACGGCGTGCGTTACGGAGCGTCGGCAGAATGTGGTTGGTACCTGCGATTTTGTCAGCGAAGACTTCAGCTGCCGACTCGCCAAGGAACAGCGAACCATAGGAAGTCAGCGAAGAAAGCAGTGCGCTGGGATTTTCGGTATGAACTTCCAAATGCTCCGGCGCGTAGTCATTCGCGTATGCAGCGGCTTCCGCCAGCGTCGATGTGACAGCTACGACGCCATTGGTCTCCCAGGATCGCCGTGCCACTTCGTGGGTCGTGAGATCCTTCAGCTGACGTTCAATTTCAGCCAGAACAGCGTGGCCTAGCTTCTCCGACGTTGTGACAAAAGCTCCGCGGGCGTTAGGATCGTGCTCGCATTGTGCAAGCAGGTCTGCAGCGATGTAATCTGCCTTGCCAGTGTGATCTGCAATCACCATGCATTCGCTTGGGCCGGCGATAAAGTCCAGTCCAACCGTGCCGTAAACCTGGCGCTTGGCTTCGGCAACATATTGGTTGCCAGGGCCCACGACGAGGTCAACCGGACGGATGGTCTCGGTACCGAAGGCCATGGCCGCAATTGCCTGGGCCCCTCCCAGGCAGTAGATTTCATCCGCGCCGATTTTTGCCATCGTGTAAAGGATCGCGGGATTCAGGCGCCTGTCCCTCCCCGGTGACGAGCAGGTGATCAGGCGTTTGACACCGGCAACCTTTGCCGGAGCCAGCGACATCACCGCCGACGTGAGGCAGGGATAACGTCCTGCCGGGACATATGCTCCAGCGGAATCGACAGGAACAAGCCGATGTCCCATGAACACGCCCGGAATCATCTCTTTTTCGAACTCTGTCAGAGTCGCACGCTGAGCCCGGGCAAATGCCGTCACGCGTTCGATAGCAAAATCCAGCCCTTTGATGATGTCGGCAGGTAGGGACCGTTTCGCCTCTTCAATCTCTTTGTCTCCCAAACGAATCGGTCCGTCGTAGCCATCAAATTTCTTTGCATAAGCAACCAGTGCCTTATCGCCCTCACGCTGTACCGTCTCCAAAATGCCGGCGACCGTATCACGCAACGCGCGCAGGTCTTCTGGTTTTGGTGGGCAAGCGCTCTTCAATTCGCGAACCATCATGCAGTTTCTCCCGATTAGTTCGGTGACCCGGCAGAAAATCCAAAATGGAGTACGACCTCAGCTCACTCCGCCAGTTCACCCGAATAAAGTTGGAATCAGTGCTTTTGAAATTATCGATTCTCGATAATTTATGTGACTGGCAAAATAATCTGCAATCGTGAATCTGTCAAGTGGTAATCTATGGAAAATGCGAACCCGGAACAATATTGCGATTTTGCCGCGAGAATCAACCACGGATCAGGTACGAGAGACGCTGCTAATCCGTATCCTTGACGGTACTTACAAGCCCGGGGCCCGCCTGAAAGAGCTGGTTTTGGCGCGGGAACTTAAGGTGAGCCAAGCACCGGTTCGGGAAGCGCTTCGCAGCTTAAAAGCGGCCAACATCATCGAGAGCATTCCATATAAGGGTGCTCGGGTGCGAGTCGTGAGTGATTCGGAATTGCAGCAAGCATACAGCGTGCGGGCAATTTTGGAAGAATTGGCGGGACAGCTGGCTGCACCAAAATTTGAAGGGGACACCCATCAATTGAAGACTCACTCCGACGCGATTAGCAAGGCCGTTCAGCGCCGGAATATGCGCCAATACGCTGAACACGATTACCCGTTTCATCGTGAGATAGTCGCGCGCAGCGGAAATGACGTGCTGTTACGGTTATGGGAGCAGCTTCATTTCGAGGTGCGTACCAGTATGTACCTGTTTCGTCCGTCGGCCAACCTTGCTGAAGCCGTCCGATACCACCAAAGAATCATCGACGCCCTAAACCGTGGGGATGGGATGAAAGCGGGAAAACTGTTACGTCGTCATTCGGAATCGTTTGCCGAAGAATTCAAAAAGCTGATAGATAAAACCTAGTTGCGCGGAACCGATGCCTATGAAGTGCGTGGCTATGCGACTGAATTTGCGATATTACGAGAGATTAGATAAATGGGAGATCGTCGCCAACGGACCGTCATATTGGGAAATGGTGGCGCCGCGGTTGAGTGCATAAGAGCGTTGCGAGAGTGTGGTTACGACGACGACATCGACATCCTGTCAGACAACGGCGTTGCGCCTTACCATCCAATGCTGACCACCTACTATGTAGCTGGCAAGATCAGCTACGATCAGCTATTCCCGTTCGGCCCTGACAAGGAGTTTTATGAGAAATATCAGGTACGCACTGCTCTGGATTCCCCAGCGGTCGCTGTCGACACTGCAAATAGGATAGTCACGAACAAAGCAGGTTCACGGTTCCCTTACGATAAATGCTTGGTGGCCACTGGAGCTAGTCCTATCATGCCGCCAATCCCCGGGATTGGGTCGAAGCGGGTTCATGCCATGCGGACGCTTCAAGACGCCTTGTCACTAAAAAAAGCACTGGCATTGGAGCCAAAGCGTGCCGTAGTCGTCGGGGCGTCCCTGATAGGTATCAAGCTGGTCGAGCTGTTTGCGAATGAGGGGATCGAAGTTTGTCTAGCCGACATGGCGGGTCATCTGTTCCCCCTTGCGGCTCATCCCGATTGCGCACAGGTCTTGGAGCGGCAGTTGCGGGAACGAAGAATCCGGCTACGGCTGGGTGCTGCCATCGACGGAATCGAGGAAAGCGGCCCCGGCATAAGAGTTTACTTTAAGGATGGCAGAGCTCCCGAAGAGGCGGATTTGTTGGTCATATGTATCGGTGTCAGGCCGAACGTAGAATTCCTGGATAGAGCACAGGTAGGAATCGATCAGGGAGTTCTTGTTGATGAACACATGAGGACCAATGTCGATGGCCTTTATGCCGCCGGTGACGTGGCGCAGGGCAAGAATCTGCAAACCGGGAAACATCAACTCATCGGGCTCTGGGCGAACGCCAGATACCAAGGCCGGGCAGCGGGAAGGCATATGGTAAATATGCCGATTCCGTATCCTGGCAGCATTCCGCACAACGTTACCCACTTCATGGATATGACATTTGTCGGAATCGGGGATGTAACCGGCAGTGACCATGAGACTAAATTCATCGATGGCGACCAGTACGCCCAATTGTTTTGGAAACATGGGAGGCTGAGCGGAGCTAACTTGATCAACTGCAATTTGAAAGCCGGGACGCTCAAGCACATGCTGATCAGAGATCTGATTCTCGGTCGAGTCGTGGAAGAAGAAGCTTTTGACCTGTTCGAACTCCATTGGAAGCAGGATTACAACTATTGCTTGTTTCCCATGCGGAAGAAGTGCCACCATGGCCAAGATGACCACGGGTGTTAGTGCGGGGTTGGGTGTATTGCCTTAAGGGCTACTCAAGTCTTCGGTCGGGTTGGCCAGACGTACTGAGGAGAGAATCGACGCGAAGGAGGTTGCAAAAGAAATGCCACACGTGCTTGCGAGCAAACTTCCAACTCCGGAAAGCGGCATTGAGGTCAAGAAATCCATCTGTACGATTTGCGATTCGCTCAACCAGTGTGGTCTGGACCTGTACGTCAAGCAGGGGAAGATTATCAAGGTCGAGGGAACCAAGGAGAATCCTCACAACAAAGGAACTCTGTGCGCCAAAGGAGCTGCCACCCGCCAGTATGTGTACCATGAGGACCGCATCAAGACACCCTTGAAGCGGGTTGGACCGCGGGGTTCGGGCCAGTTCGTTCCCATTAACTGGGATGAAGCCCTGGAAACAATCGCGGGAAAGCTTAATCAACTCAAGGCAGACTACGGTCCGGAATCGGTTGCTTTCTTTGTCGGCTACCTGAAATCTTTTCGGCCCTATCTGCACCGGCTGGCACATTGCTTCGGATCACCCAACTATATGTCGGAGTCCAGTACGTGCGCCAAGGCGACGATCATGGCCCAAAAGCTGGTGTTTGGCGAACCGGCTCCTCCGGATGTCAAGCATGCCCGCTGCCTATTGATCTGGAGTTGCAATCCTTTCTACAGCAGCCCGAGCAGCGCACGAGTCATTCTCGAGGCGAAGGAAAGAGGAGCGAAGATTATTGTCGTCGATCCTAGAGTAACTCCGACGACCAGCCACTCCAGCCTCCATCTTCAGTTAAGGCCAGGGTCCGATGGAGCGCTGGCACTGGCTATGGCCAATGTGATCCTCAGCGAGAAACTTTACGATAAAGATTTTGTGGCGAATCACACTCATGGGTTTGAGGAGTACAGGGAATACGTACGGCAGTTTACACCGGAAAGGGGCGCGGAACTAACCGGCGTTCCGGCGGACAAGATCCGCGAAGCAGCCAGGCAATATGCCACCACCAAACCCGCCGCGCTCATATTTGGTTCGTGCGGTGTCGTCCATCATACCAACGGCATTCAGAACTACCGGGCCGTGTTTTCCCTGGTGGGACTTACCGGGAATTACGATATCGCCGGAGGCAATTTCGCGACTCCCCCTCCCTGCATGCTTGTTTTTGGCGGTTTTCTGTCCAAGGAGGGCGAATATTCTCATCCTAAGAAATGGGAGGAAATGGCGCCACGGGTGGGCCAGGACCGTTTTCCCGCATGGTGTGCGACGATCCCCGAAGGTCAGGCGATGAATCTGCCCTTCCAGATTTTGTCCGGCCGACCTTATCCTATCAAGGCTTTGGTCGGCTTCGGCGTGAATTACCGGATGTGGCCGGATTCTGAAGGCTTCCTGGAAAGCCTGGACAAGCTGGACCTTTTTGTGAATATTGATCCCTTCATGACCGACGCTTGCAAACACGCCGATATCGTCTTGCCGGCCTGCACTTCGGCGGAGCGGAGCGAGTTTCGTTGTTATAGCTACAAATACGTGATCCTTACTCAGCCGGCTATTGCGCCGTTGTATGAGTCCCGTTCAGATGTAGACATCATGTTTGACTTGGCAAAACACCTTGGACTCGAGGACCCTCTTCTCAAGGCCGGGTTCGAGGCTAGCCTCGATTGGATTCTTTCCCCCAGCGGGATGAGTGTGGAAGAGTTGAAGAAGCATCCCGCCGGGATGTTTGTGCCCAATCCCATGCACGTTCCCGAGAAGAAATATCTGCAAAGTGGCTTCAAGACTCCGTCCGGAAAGTTGGAGTTCCACTCGATGCTGCTGGAGCAATGTGGCGGCTACGATGCCTTGCCGATTTTCCGTCCGCCAAAGCACAGCAAAGACGCGACTCCGGAGATGACGAAGGAATATCCGTTTGTGCTGGATACCGGTTCCAGGGTGCCAATGTTTATCCACAGCCGGACCTTCCGGCTGCCCTGGACGGCGAGCCTGCGGCCCGAAGCCGCCGCCGACCTGAATCCGGAAGACGCCGGACGGCTAGACATCCGCCAAGGAGACGACATCCGGATTTCAACGCCGAAAGATTGCATTGCCGTTAAGGCGAACCTGACCCATATGGTTCTACCAGGAGTTGTGCATATGTATCATGGATATCCCCAGGCCAATGTCAATCAAATGATTGAAGCGGATTACCTTGATCCGCTCTCCGGATACCCCGGCTACAAATCTTTGCTTTGCAGGATTGAAAGAGCCTGAGCGGAAACAGGAAGGTACGAACATGGAAAAAGTACTCTCTTTGAACGTCAATCTTTGCAGCGGGTGTGGGGCGTGCGCGGTAGCCTGCTTCGATCACAACGACATCGATATTGAGAGGCAGCCGGCATGGCGTCGCATCGTTCAGGTGGAAAGCGGCAGCTACCCCAATGTAAGCATCGCGTACGTTTCGGCGGGCTGTATGCATTGCCATGACAGTCCATGCCTGATGGGCTGCCCGACTGGCGCTATCCGGAGGCAGGCCAAAACGGGCGCGGTTCTTGTCGACCAAAGCATTTGTATCGGGTGTCACAGCTGCGCCATGGCCTGTCCGTTCGGCGTGCCGCGGTATGACAACAGCGGAAAGCTGCAAAAGTGCCAACTGTGCGCCGATTGGATAGAAGCTGAGCGCGAACCGGCATGTGTGAGAGCGTGCCCGGTGAGCGCTCTGGAATATAGCCCTGGCAGCCGCTCGATGCAGGCCAAAGAGGACGCGTTCATCGGACGACTGGTTTCGGCTACAAGAAGAACAGCCGCATTCGATTGATAGAGAGTTATGGCAGCTCGCAGCAAACATCACCAAGCGAAAGCTATTTGACTCGGAATGCTCGTTACGGCGGCTACACGCAAGAAGATAGAGAAAGCTAAGACCCGACGATGCGATTGGCAATTCTCGATGATTACCAACATGCGGCTCTCGGCTTGGCGGATTGGGACAGCTTAAAGCCTGCCGTGACTGCGCAGACATTTCACGACACGCTTGTCGGCTTCTTGAGCGAGTTCTCAATCCCAGTCTATGCGGACGAATACGGACCGAGCAACCGTGGTGCTGCGCAACTCTTTAACCAGAGGCTTCAAACAGCATTGTTGAGAATCGCAATGGTGGAGGGCAATGATGAAAGCGGCAGTTCAAAATAGTGATTTCGCTGTTGGACGTACATACGATCAACGCCGGGTGCGGCTTGTTTGATCTTAGACCTCTCTAAGCCCGGCTCCGCGCGAGCGAAAGGACTGTGATGCAACTCGAAAAGAAGAAATATCGTTTTGCTCTTATCAATGCATTCGTGCTTCCGAAGGATTCGCCGTATATCGATGAACACCACCTCCCGGTCGAAGGCCCGAAAGAGTCGCGGATCATGAACTTCGACAATCTCAAGCACATGCTCGAAGACGTCGAATGGGATTTCAATCCGGGCGCGCTCGCCAGCTACGGCAATTGGCCTGTCCTCACGCGGGAGGAGTTCGGCCTGGCGGCAGTCGCTCGCGTGCCGCTGGTAAGGCAGGCGTGCGAAAGCGGGAAATACAACGGCATCGTGCTCTTAGGCGGAGGCGAGCCGGGCTTTCTGGAATCAACGGAAGTCGCGCGCAAGTACAACATTCCGGTGACCTCCTGCGCCTTCGCGCAGATGCACATCGCTACCATGCTCGGCAACAAGTTCAGTGTGATCGATCTGTGTGAGGTCCATAACATGTTTTACTACAACCTCGTTGTTCAGCATCGATTCACCGAGCGTTGCGCTTCTATTCGCAATATCAACTTCCCGCTCCCCCGTCCAGGGGAGGAACTGGACGAGAGAACCACCCGCGGCCAACGCAACAAGGCATTGCGCGGCGAGAAGTGCGAGATGGTCGAAGCGGCCGTCGAGGAAGCAGTAGCGGCCATCGAAGAAGACGGCGCCGAGGTGCTTACCATGGGATGCTCGGCTACCTTCTGGCTGCAGCCATTCGTGCGGAACCGCCTGTGCGCTTTGGGATGGGAGATTCCGGTGCTGGAGGGCTACAGCGCCGCCATACAATTGGCGAAGCTGATGGTAGACTTGGGCGTTGCCGCCAGCGGGTTGACCTTCCCAAACGATCATCCGAAGAGATGGCGCAGGAAGAAGACGTTTTGACATCATCCTAAGCACTCTTCCCTTAATCGTCGTCCATTCCCAGATTCCCGGGCTGAGAACACTTTGCAGGGTTCGGACGAGGGGCCGAATCGCCGCGTGGCTGAGCCGCAGAGCTATTTGTCGTCAATTGCAGGCGGATGACGAGCAAGGCGAAACTTATCCCAAAGTGTCGCGTCGAGCCAGCCGCGTTTGGACTACGCGGTTCCGAAACGCCATTCATAAAGATAGCGTCTAAGCTGGCGAAGGCCAAGTCTAGCGAAGCGATATCGGCGCGGTAAGTGTGGACTGCTGGGTATTTGTCCTGAACCCACTGCAACATCTTTTCGGCCACGTCGCAAGCCAACACCGCCCCCGACCGGTAGGACTGAATCAACGGGAATCAGGACTCCGACTCCGGTTCCGACATCCAGAACAACCTCGCCGGGGCACAAGCGGGCTGAAGAAACAATCTCCCGCAGACGTGCCATCACTTCTGGTGGCTGCGGCTGATCAAAGACATTCACCAGTTCATTGAAACGGTAGCGCTGATGATCCGCTATCTCTTTGGCTTCCTCAGGCAGGATAGAGCTTTAGATTACCCCAAAGACACCTCTGGCCGGAAACTCGCCCAGTACTAGCACGTAGGATGACAGAACTTTACGCAATACCATGAATCTGTGGTGATCCTGCTGCTATTTCTGCGGCCGAGTCGGGATTCCCGGCTAACCGCTGAGTATTGACCGGAACGATGCAAGCGGCGGATCATGAAAAGAACTGATTCACGGGTTCCGTTGCTTTCCCAACTGGAGGAGCCGTCATGTCTAAAGCCACCAAGTTTTTGCTGACCGACGATCAAATTCCCTCTGTATGGATCAACATTCTGCCGCTGCTCAAAGAGCCAATGGCTCCCCCGCTGCATCCGGCTACGCTCAAGCCGCTGACGCCTGCTGATCTCGCGCCAATTTTTCCGATGTCGCTTATCGAGCAGGAATTCTCGCCGAAACCTGAGATCGACATTCCCGGTGAGATTCTCGACATTTACCGGCTCTGGCGTCCGACTCCACTGTTCCGTGCGAGGCGGCTTGAGCAAGAGCTCGATACTCCTGCTCACATCTATTACAAGTACGAAGGCACGAGCCCGGCTGGCAGCCACAAACCAAACACCGCAGTCGCGCAAGCCTATTACAATAAGCAGGCTGGCATCCGCCGCCTGGCTACGGAGACCGGCGCTGGTCAGTGGGGCAGCGCACTGGCGCTTGCCTGCCACATGTTCGGCTTAGAATGCACGGTCTATATGGTGAAGGTGAGCTATCAGCAAAAGCCGTATCGACACATCATGATGAACGTGTGGGGCGCCGAGGTCTTTGCCAGTCCGAGTGAGAAAACCAATTCAGGGCGCGAGATTCTGCGACAGACCCCGGATTCGCCCGGCAGTCTCGGCATCGCCATCAGCGAGGCGGTGGAAGACGCAGCTACGCATGCGGACACTAATTACTCGCTCGGCAGCGTGCTCAACTACGTCCTGCTGCACCAGACGGTGATCGGACAGGAGGCCAAACGACAGATGGCACTGGCCGGCGAGGCTCCGGATGTGATCATCGGTTGCTTTGGTGGCGGCAGTAATTTCGGCGGCATCGCGCTACCTTACGTGCCAGACCGGATCAAGGGCTCAGCCGTCCGGTTGATGGCAGTGGAGCCGCTCGCCTGTCCGTCGCTGACCAAAGGAGCATTCGCCTACGACTTCGGCGATACGGCAAAGCTCACCCCGCTGGTGAAGATGTTTACGCTCGGGCACAATTTCATTCCCGCCAGTATTCATGCTGGAGGCCTGCGTTACCACGGGGCCTCGCCGCTGGCCAGCCACCTGGTCCATCAGGGGGTGATCGAGGCGCGGGCTTATCCGCAGAATCCGGTGTTTGACGCCGCGCTGCAATTCGCCCGCACAGAAGGCATTCTGCCGGCGCCTGAGGCTTCGCATGCTATCAGGGCTGCAATCGATGAAGCGTTGGAGGCACGCGCAGAGGGTAGGTCTCGCACCATCCTGTTCTGCCTGAGCGGCCACGGCCATTTCGATCTGTCGGCCTACGACGCTTACCTTTCGGGCAAGCTCGAGGATTACGAGTACCCGACCGAGGAGGTCCGACGCTCGATCGAGTCGCTGCCCGTCACAATTTGATTGCGGATCCAAAGGCGCTCAAAACAGCACTGGCGCGCTGGTGCAAAAACCCTCAGTGACCTCCGTACCAGCCAGCCGCACCGGAACCATGGAGCGAGGGTCGCCCCCGCCTGTAATCGGCTCTTGGGCGAAAAAATGGCAGATCCAGTGTACCGCCCCGCTAAATCGCTGTGCGAGCCCCCTCTGCAATGCAAAGCCGAACGGGATCCCATTTCCTAAGCAAGGCATCCTCTACCGAACGAGCAAGAAGCGCCAGCCACCTCTGAAAACATAAAGCCCAAGTTCGGAGTTCACGCTAACTCGGGCTCTGCTGTTACCGCTAAGGATCTAGATAGTACCAAATAATGCGGCAATGACCTGGGCGGCCAACTCTATGTCGCGACGCACTTTTGTCAGACGCTGCGGCAGCTTGGCGGACATAGTGGTTAATGATTTCGCCAGCGTGGACAGAATGTCGGAAAGTTTGTAGCTGGCGCGCACCTGTTCGTCGGTGAGCACTTGAGTGGAACCAGTTGGCTCGACATAAACATCGACAATGCTGGGGTCACACGACCACCACCCGGTGCTGTCCACGTACTGTGACCAATGACCGAATCGCGTGATTTCAAGCCATTGGTCGTGCTCAGTCAAGTAAAGGCGAGAGCCCAGCAAGCAGCCGCCACGGTCACGTTCACTGGTGGTGCTGTAGAAACCATCGCAGATCAACAGCGCATGGACTTTCTTGCCGCTGTGCATGTAGTAATAGTTCTTCTCGTCATGGTCAGCAATGCGGACGAAACCGGCATGACGAGCATACTTGGCATATGTCTCGCGCAGCAGACGCACGGCGTCGCTCTCTTTAACGATGACGGTGGTCTGGGCTGCGGCTAGGTCTGCAATGGTTGTGTCGTCAATCGCGGGCAGGGTAATAGTAACTTCTTGGGACATGATGGAACCTCGTAAGGTTAATCTCTCGGCGTACCGAGGTTGAGCGGCCTCAACTACGGTCAGTATGCATGCCCTGCTACGCTTTGTCAAGGCTACTTGTGCAATGCCAACGAACATCACAAGCTCGTCGCGCTATCTAAAGCAGTCATTGCAGCTACTATTCCATGCATCAAGTGGCTCGTCGCTGCCTTCGCCATGCTTGACGAACGCGATCCTGATGCGCCTATCGGTGACCGACGGTTTTCTACAACTCTGGTTCTCATTGTGATTGTCTGTGACGGCACCGCGTGGTCTTCTCAATGCGGGTGCTAAACCGCCGCTTTTTCTAAGGACTCGCGAGTCTGGCGCCGGAGATCGACAGGACGGCGCTTGTGCTCGCTTACATCGTCCAGCTCACGTACCCACTGCTCGGCGGAAGATACGAAGTGAATGGTATGCCTGCCATCGTTTGCCATGGGACTGGTACGTGGGGACCGCGCATGCGCCTGTGGCGCCGGAGCGAGATCGTTCGCGTGACACTGCGAAGCCCCGCGGCATTGGAACGAACGGCGTAAGCTGTCTTTGGAACTCGTTCCGATGCTGCTTAGCTATCACCGTTCGGTTTAGCTACTCGCTCAAGCGGGCAGGAGCAAGGATGAACGCACTTGACCAAATCTTCGGCTGGCTGATGATTGCCTTCGGGGTAGCTCAGTCGGTTTCGAGCTTCCGCATCCAATCGTCCAGTCATCTCGCGTTGTCGCTTTCAGGAACAGCGGCGGCCATGATTGTCGCCGGGTTTCTCAATGTTTCCCGTGTCAGGCACAGCGACGCGCTCACCCGAGCGTTCTCGGTGATCGGAAACCTGCTGATCCTGGTGCGCGCCATTGGGATTGCGTGGCCGGTGCGGTACCACCTCTTGCACAATTGGCAGGCGCTGGGAATCCTGGGGGTTACGGTTGTTGAGTTGTTGTTTGTTTTGCGGAGGTGAGATGACCCGTCCCCCGCGGGATCGTCAGTGATAGCGAAAATAGTTGCGGTCATCGTGGTTTTGCTTGCTGCCGCCACGGAGCGTTTCGATCGCGCCTCTAGAAAGCACGTCCAGACTATTTCTTGAAAAGGTTGTCAAAGGCGCGCCGCGCGTCTTCGACCGAGTTGGCTCCGGACGAGGTCTCGCGCTCCACGCGCTCACTCAGGGTAAACTTCGGGCACTCGTTGTGCAGACCCTTCTTGGAATAGCCGGACACGAGGCGCTTCCTGGTTGCCAAACCTGTAACAGCGATGCAATTCAATGTAAAATCCGTATCTATTAGCTGTGCAGCAGCATTGTTTACCCGGGAAAGGTGGGAGCGGAATACTTTATGACCAAAGGCCACTTCCACCTGCAGAAAGGCACAGCGGAGGTCTATCATTGCGTTCGGGGCCGGGGGGGCATGCTCTTGGAAACCGAGCGGGGCGAATGGAAAGCAGAACCCATGGCCAAAGGCAGGGCCGTGTACGTGCCGCCATTTTTCGTCCACCGTTCCATCAATACCGGCGACGAACCTATGATCTCTTTTTGCGTCTACCCTGGAGGTGCAGGTCACGACTACGTTTCCATCGAAACTCGTGGCTTTAGAAAATCAGTCTTCGAAAGGAATGGCCAGCCTTCCATCGAAGATAATCCGAAATGGCAACCTCGGTTGTCGGAAAATCGGTCGCCCTAATCAAGATTCCCTTCGACGTTTGTTTTTGCTGTGATGGATTTCGGGCAAAAGAAGACTCGTAAGCCGTAGAAGGAAACGGTGCGCGCTAGAAGCGGTCTCATAAATGGTTAAGCAGCAGATGGAGACAAGCAAGGTGCACGAAGCCGAGAAAGTTGTCGATGTGGTATTCCCATCGCACGACCAGACGGCGAAACTTGTGCATCCAGGCAAACAGCCGTTCTACTTTCCAGCGCCTGCGATAACGGCGCAGCGGGCGACCGTCTTGGGTCTGGCTCCGGCGCTGCCGATTCGGGGCAATCAGTTCAATGCGGTATTGGTCGGCAAGCTTTTCGTCGAGCGCGTCCGAGTCGTACGCTTTGTCGCCGATGAGGCGGGCGGGGAGTTGGTTGAGGAAGCTTCCCCCAAGAACCTGTTCCACAAGCTGGCACTCGGCTGGCGAAGCGCTGTCAACAGATACGGCGAGAGGAAGACTGTTACTAGCGGCGATAGCGATGATCTTCGTGCCCTTGCCGCGCCGGGTGGGACCGACCGCGAGCCCCCTTTTTTGGCGCTGGCGAAGGTAGCGTCCACGAACGCCTCATCGAGGTTCAACTGTCCTCGCTCGTGCAGGTACCGTGCTAACCGTTGCAGCGCCTTCTCCAGCTTTCCGCCGCGCACCCACTGCTGGAATCGGCGATGGCAGGTCTGGAACGGCGGATATTTCTCGGGCATTTCGCGCCACTGGGCTCCGGTGCCCAGCACCCACAGTACGCCGTTCAGCACAGCCCGAGTATCGTGCCATGGACGGCCTCGGTTGTCGGCCCGTCGTGCCGGCCGCAAGATCGGCTCGATCAGTTGCCATTGTTCGTCCGTTAATTCCCAACGTCCCTGCATGGTGGGAACGGAGCATTCCAGAGCACACCCAGAGTGCCACGTTTCACGGCCAGCGGGGATTTATGAGACTGGTTCTAGGCCTGCGATCGTAATCTGGCGGAGGAATTTACTTTTCGATCGATTGCGCAGCTACCTCACTGACTTTTCCGGACAGCGCCGTAAAAAGCACTTTTTTCCGGACCTACTTCGGCTTGGGAATTAGCATAGATGGCTGAGTCGCCCCCGCCAACGATATCGGAGACTTCTTCGCCCACGCGCGAGCAAGTTCATCCAGTGACCCGGCGAAAAGCGCGTCTCCGGTGCAAGCCAGGTCGCACTCGGCTTTCTTGCCTTGCTTGACTTTATCCAGGCACAAATCGCACTTCTGCATTTTGCCGTCAGTACCATACTTTGGTGCGCCGTACGGGCACGCCTTGCCGCAGGTTTGGCAGCCTTTGCACTTGCTCTGATCGACCACCACGATGCCGTCTTCGAATCGCTTCGAGATGGCCTTGGACGGGCACGCGGCCACGCACGCCGGGTTGGCGCAATGCATACAGGAGAGGGACTGGTTCGACAGGCGGACATTCGGGGACTTGCCTGACTCCACCGTCGTTACCCGCCGCCAGTAGACTGATTCCGCCGCTGTATTGTCATTCCAGTCTTTGCAGGCAACCACGCAGGATCGGCAACCGATGCATCGACCTGCATCGAAATAGAATCCATATTGTGTCGACATTCCGTCCTCCCCTAAGCCTTCTTCACGTCCACCAGCACGCTGTTGTAAGTGGCTGCGCCGCCGACCCGATCGATGGTGTCTGTGGTTAGCGTGTTCACCCCTCCACCGCGGTCAACTCCGTCCGTTCCCAGCTTCCGCCATGGCCCTTGATGCATGGCGATCACGCCAGCGGGCACCCGCTCGCTAATCTTGGCCTTGCGCTCGATCACGCCGCGCTCATTGAAAACGCGGACAGTATCGCCAGCATTGATCTTTCGCTTGGCCGCATCGGCCGGATTGATGAACACATCGACCGGATAAAGCTCATTCACCCAGCGGTTGTTCGAACGACTGTGTAACCAGGCAACCGAGTGCGGCGTACAAATCGCAAGCGGATACTTCTTGGCCAGCGTGTGCCGGGGATTCTCAAACTCGTCCAGATAGGTTGGCAGCGGGGGTAGCCCTCTGGCTTCCATGGTCTTCGAGTAAAGTTCGATTTTGCCGGACTTGGTCGAAAACGGCTTGCCCTCCTTGACCTGCTCTTGGAACGGAATGAAGGGCCGTGGGCCAACGAACACTACCTTTTCTTTTTGCAGCCGCTCGAGAGTGAGGCCTACCAGTTGTGGAGCGCTCGACGAAGCTTTTAAGGTCTCGCGCATCCAATCCGCGTCCTTCCAGTCGGAATGAAACTCCGCGCCGACTCCCAGGCGCTCGGCAACTGCTGCCCACATCTCCAGATCAGAGCGGCATTCATACATCGGCTCGATGCACTTCTCGCCGTATACAACCGCATGGCCAGCCTGGGCATAGTAGCCTGCGTCGTTGCCTTCGAAGACAGTCGTCGCCGGCAGCAGAAGGTCCGAATAGCGGGCAAACGGAGTCATGAAATGATCAGCGCAGATAACGTAGTCGAGCTTCTTCAAGGCCTTGGCGATCTTGTTCGAATCGCCCGTCTGATTGATCACACTTGCCCCATGACCGATCAGCATGCGGATCGAGACCGGCGCCACCGTGTAGTCGGGTTGAACGGCCTTATCCGATAGAATCGCGTCCGCGATCTGGCATTCGTTCACCTGGACTGTCACCTTGTTCTTTTCAGCCGCGCCCAGATTCCCGATGCCAATTGCCTTGTTGAAGCCAAAGCCCGCCGTGGCGTTCGTGCCGGGCTTACCCACGCTCGCGGTAATTGCAGCCAGCGCGCCACAGGCGAGCACCCACTGCGAGGGATCGCATCCCACGCGCGACGGACCGTCTCCCGGAAACAGCGCTGCCGGCTGATGGGTAGCATATTCGACGGCAAGGTTGGCGATCACCGTGGCGGGCACACTGGTGATCTTTGCCGCCCACTCTGGAGTGTACTTTTGCACGTGCTGCCGGAACTCGGCGAAACCGAGCACATGCCGGGCCACGAAATCCTTGTCGTAGAGATCGCGGTTGATGATCACGTTGGCCATGGCCAGCGCCATCGCCCCGTCGGTTCCGGGCATAATGGGTATCCACTCATCTGCCTTGGCCGCCGTTTGCGAGAAGAAGGGATCGATCACGACGATGCGTGTCCCTTTTTCGCGCGCATCCATCATGATCCGCATGCCTTCGCCGGCAAAATCGACGCGCCGGTTGCTGTCGGCGAAACCGTAGCCCCAAATAATCGCCAGCTTTGAATCCTTGATGGTATCGAGATCGCTTTCGGTGTTCATCGTGCCGTACATCATTGGGGCAACCGAAGTCTTGTTAGCGATGCACAGCGAACCCCACACTGTCGCCATTCCGCCCAGAACATTCGTGAATCGTACCTTGGGCGCCAAGCGGGCCAGGCCCATGGTTCCCCGAGCCGGATAAAACAGAATGGCCTCATTGCCATACTTGCCGCCGATCTCCCTGATTTTTCCGGCATAGCTGTCTATCGCCTCATCCCAGGAGATACGCTTGAATTGTCCTTCTCCGCGCTCGCCGACCCGCTTCATCGGGTATTTCAGACGGCTTGGATCGTAAACGGTCGAGCGCAGCGCATGCCCCTTCGTACAGCAAAGGTAATCAGGATGGTTGGTAATATGCGTAATCCGCCCCTCCTTCACCGTTACCTTCAAAGGACACGTCGCCGTGCATAGACCCAGCGAGGGACAGCAGGCGGCAAACTCCTTCTCTCCCTCGGCTGCTAAAACCACATCCGGCTCCCCGAAGAATTTCAACATCGGCTCGTCGGCCAACTGATCGCCCACGGCTGCGGCAATGCCTGTAACCGCAGCCGATTTCAGAAAAGATCGGCGGCTCACCCAACCCTTTTCAATGCCGTCACTCATCGGATTGCCTCCTCACTCCAACCTGCCTGCCCCTTCAAACCTTCAGCCTTGTCATCGCCAAGTCAACGCCAGCAAGCACGGTTCTTCGGCGGAATATACGATTAACCCAAAACGATGTCAACGCTTCTTTTCGCTCTTGGCTCGCGTTGAAAGTAGTAGTGATTTATCTCTAGAGCCTGTTATTAACTTGAAAAGCAAGTCATTGATTTCAAGCGAGTTGCGCGATTTGCGATCGGCACAAATGGCGTTGTAACCGACTGAGTACAAGGCGTTTGCGAGAGTTAATAACAGGCTCTAGATATTTATTCATTTATCCGCGCGAGCTGCCCTAACCGCGCGTTAGCGAAGAAGTCTCTTCGTTTGTGCAGACGGAAACTCACCGGCGGCAAGCAAAGCTGCTCGCGATCAGCAAACGCGAGCAGCTTCGCGGGAGTGCAGTTGCCTGGGACTATCCCTTAAGAATCTTCCGAACTCGGTCGCGATCGTGTGGAAAAATGTCAGGAGGAACCGGTATCTCGGCCATATTCACCTGGTACCTAGCACACTGCATTTTATCGCCGACACAATAGATTTGCTTCATAAGGTTAGCCGTGTTCGGCATGTTGTTCATCTTGTCTGTGAAGAAGGGACTCGTTTGAAGCTTTTCGCAATCAGCCATCACATTCTGCGCGTCTGCTCCTGTCTGGTCGATGGCTGTCGCAGGGCAGAATTAGTCGGGTCGGCAACGAATGGGGCGGAGGCAATTGATGTCGTGCATACCGCTCGTCCCGACGTACTGCTCCTTGATGAGCATATGCCAATCGTTGATGGACTCGAAGCGGCGGTCCGCGTTATTGAAGAGCTTCCTGGAATCCGAATCGTATTTCTGACGGAGGATGATTCGGTTCCAACCCGCGACAAATGCATGGCTGTGGGAGCCAGCCAATCGTTCGGCTTGGGCGTCATTAGGAAACTGCCGCGTAAGCGGAGAGGCGATCCCGAGTTTCTGGGCTGTAAGAAATCGCCTCCCTTGAAAATATACCCTTGAAAATATGTCAGGCGGTTTGTGGGTTGAGAACAGGCGACTGTAGGATCACTCGATGGCCTAGGGCCTCCAGTCTCTTCACCAAGCGCTTGGTGGTACGAAGAATGTGGCGCTGATCGAAGTAGTTCGCGCCTAAGTCTTGATAGACCGTCCCGCGCTGGAGCATGTGATAGCCGATGGTCAGGATCGTGTGGGCGACGGCGATGATGGCCCGCTTGCTTCCACGTGTAGCAGCAAAGCGACGGAACTGTGCTGCTAGATAGCTTTTCTTGGCCTTGGCGGCGACCCAAGCAGCCTCGCACAATGCCCGTCGCGCCCAGCGGTTCCCCTTGCGCGTCTTTCCGCTTTTCCGTTTTCCGGCGCTCTCGTTATTTCCCGGACAGACTCCCACCCAACTCGCGATGTGGGCCGGGGATGGGAAAGGCTGCACGTCGGGGCCGATTTCAGCGACCAGCGTCCACGCCACCCGGTGCTTGACGCCCGGTATGCTCATCCATGCCTGCAGGGCTTTCTGGAAGGGCCGCATCTGCACTTCGATTTCGGCTTCCAATCGCGCCAGTTGCGTTTCGATGTGGCTTAGCTCATCCAGCATCTCGCGGAGCAAGAACCGGTGGTGCGGCATAAGGCAACCGTCGAGTGCTAGCCGCAGGGCTGGCAGTTTTCTCCGCAATTGCTTTTGGGCTAAGTTGGCGAGGTGTTCCGCGTTCGTCTCTCCGCTGGCGAGCGCATGCAGCATGGCGGTGCCACTGACGCCCAACACATTGCTCGCGACCGAACCCAACTTGATGTTGCACTGCTCAAGAAGCTTTTGGATGCGGCAGGCGACCGAGGACTGGTGTTCTACCAGCTTGACGCGATAGCGGGTCAGATCGCGTAGAACTCGAAGTTCGCGGGGCGGGACGTAACTGCCTTCCAGTCGTCCGTCCTGCAGCAGCTCTGCGATCCGTTCCCCGTCTTTCAGATCAGTCTTCTTGCCGCGAACTGCCTGGTAGTGTTCCGGGTTAATCAGCAGCAGGTGCAAACCCGCCCGCTCCAACACGTTCCACGCGGGTACCCAGTAGACGCCGGTGGCTTCCATGGCGACCGCACCCACCTCAGCCTCGCGCAGCCATTGAGCAAGCTCGCGCAAGTCTTGCGTCATCGTGCCAAACAGCCGCTTCTCTTTCCACGTGTGTCCATTGCCGTCTTCGCGGATCAGACAGGCAGCGATAGTTTGCTTGTGAACATCTAGCCCGCAGCAGTTGTGATGAACCTTCATGGCGTTCTCCTCAGCCACTGCCGAAGACGCCAGTTGTGAATGATTCTCCCTTTCGCGCTCTCCCGCAGGAGGCTACACTTGGTTGTTCCTAGGGCGTCCCGCTCAACCTGTTTAACAGGCTCTAACTACCGCGCTCGTGCGATGATTCCGAGCTTACTCGGCAGCGGCAGCCAGCATTGTGCGCCAGAACACGCCCATTTTCATGCTCGGTTGTGACGGTACGCCGTCATGCTGAACCTGTTTACAATAGTTACACGCTGAATGCCAGTTTCCGAGTGGTCCGTGACTCATTGCTGGCCAAAGATGAGCGGGCGCGAATGGCAGTAGCCAACGTGGAACGCCAAGTGCGCCAGCCAGATGCGCCGTGGGATCGTCGATGGTTATCCCTGAGTCCATAGCTGCAATCTGTGCCGCGAAGGTATCAATGCCCGAGGGTTGATCGACTGAGCAATCAACGAGGGTAGACGCACTTGCCGCCGCCGCCTGGGCGCCTATACGTTACGGTTCGCATATTGCAGGCTAACCCAATCGAACGGGGAAAATAGAAATTCCTGGTCAGGCCCAGGTGGATATGGGCTTGTCAGTCTGCTCTTCCTCCGTATTCTGGATCTTGGGCTTGCCGGCAGGCTCCTTGGCCGCACTCTGGTTTTTTTCTGGGGCGCGGGGAGGGTTCTGGTCTTGGCGCTTATGGGAGTTCTGTTCCGACCATTGCCGGACCAAGATGTCCTCGGTATTCAGGTCGCCATCGATATTCGGCGTACTCTCCATCAGTTTTCTGCGAACATCCGCGGCTCGTTGAGCGGAGGCTGCTTTCTCCGCCGCCGCAGCGGAGTAAATGCTAGCTGCATTGGAATTCATGAAGTTGCCGTGAACATGCATAGTCCCCTCCTGACGGTGCGCTGGTTATCGACGCGCCAGAATCCTGCCGGCCAGTCATTCTCTGCAAATCCACTCTTTACCATTACCGGACGACCCTGCCGATTACGTGTTTGAGGTTACGCTAGTCGAACTGGACTGTGACGACGTCTGTCCGTTATTTTGGGCAAATTGCTGGAAGTCTTGCTGCAATGTGCTGTATGCCTGCTGCGCGCTGGAGAGATTGCCAGACTGCAACGACTGGCCCAACTGGTCCATTAGCTGACTGATCTGATTCTCTCCGCTTCCGCCGCCACCGTGATGATGATGGTGGTGCCCTTGCGCTGCTTGACTGCCGCTGGCTTGATTCTGGAAGTCCTGCTGAATCGTCGAGTAGTCCTGCTCGGCAGCCGAAATGTTCCCGGACTGGAGATCCTTCCCGAGCTGGTTGAAAGCTTGGGTGATGGGGTTGTCGCTCTGCGATGACGAAGTCGAATTCGTCTGTGACCCGGACTGCTGCAACGTCACAAAATCTGCTTGTGCCGCTGATAAATTCCCAGACTGCAGATCCTTGCCGAGTTGCTGAAATTCTTGCTGAACCTGCTGCATCTGATTCTGGACGCTCTGCGTATCAATGAGAGTGCTGCTGGAAACACCGGACACTGACATTGCTATCTCCTCAAAGGGAACAGTTCGTTCCGAAGTCTTAGCGGCATTTTTACAAAGTTTAGTTGCCGCTAAGCTTAAGTATGTGGTGCACGTCGTTTGCCAATCGCAGCCGGCCATTTATAACCATCGAACTTTGTCTTAGTGCTGCAGGAGCTTCAGTTAGATGGCCTGGCTGCAAGATGACGCTTTTTCAATAGTGAGAATCCGCTAATTTATCCGTAAGAATGTCGAATCTGTCTGGTCACCCGCTTGCTAAAAGGAAGTAGGGCGGGAAGGTTTCGGAAGCTGGCGCGCTGAAGTCGATGCTTTGGTGGAGAGCACGCTGTCTCTGGGACGATCTCTCCGGAACAGCGCAGCCCGGCGCAAAATTGCGAGTTTCATCGACGAACAGTTTGCCCCGGCCTCCGTCAGCATCAAGAAAGCCCCTACTGCATTCCATCGCTACGAAGTGCTGTGGACGCCTACCGTTCTGCTGCTTGACTCAAGTGGAAAAGAACGGCACCGCATCGAAGGATACCTGCCGAGGGTTGAGTTCGCGGCTCAACTTGAATTAGGTCTGGCAAGGATTGCCTTCATGTGCAAAAAGTGGGATGAGGCGGAACGCAGATACAAAAATATCGTGCAGCAGTATGGCAGCAGCCCGACCGCTGCCGAGGCGATCTACTGGTCGGGCGTGGCAAGCTACAAACGAACAATCGATCACACCGTACTGCGGCTGATCAGCAAGGAATTGGAGCAGCACTTTCCAAACAGCCTTTGGGCACGGAAAGCATCCATTTGGGCAGGCAGACCCCTGGCGCAAGCATCATCACGAAGTTTTGAATACAAGTTCGGCTAAAAGGTCTTTGCGCCCATACAGTTGGGTTAAGATGGCGGGGCATGGGTGAAACAAAACCGCTGAGCCGCGAAATGACCTGCGTCACCGCATATCAGGAGGTGTTTCCCCAGAATTGCGATCCTGTTTGGGGTGGTGGGTCTCATGGCACTAAGAACCAGGAAGTGCTCTGCCAGCCGAAAGGCGGCACAGGGTAGCGGAAGTTCGACCGATTTACTTTGAGAGGAGGCATGTCCATTCAGCCTCTTGGTGTTCAAAAATCTAGTGACGTCCTCAAACTCTGGCAAGGATATTCTGTTAGGGAGGCTTGCATGTTTCGCACCGGCTCGGCCCTGAGTTTGGTTCTGTTGTGTGCCCTCCCGGCACTTGTGTTTGCCCAGCCTCCCCCCTCGGTGGGGAGCACCGCTCCAGAATTCACCCTGCAATCCCAGGATGGTAGTACGGTGAACCTCGAGGATTATAGGGGCAAGTGGGTAGTCCTCTATTTCTACCCGTTTCCCGGCCGGTGCACATCGGAGGCGGACGTTTTCGATCGTGACCAAGCTGAGTATCAGAAGAAGAACGTTGTCGTATTCGGCGTGAGTGTCGACAGTGTCGGTTCGCAGAAGACCTGTAATCAGGAACGTGCGAATTTCAAGCTGCTGGCCGACCCGGATGGCGATGTATCGCGCAAATACGGTTCGCTGGTGAATCTGATATTGGTCAAGGTCGAATCGCGTAATACCTTTATCATTGATCCGCGGGGAAAAGTCGCCAAAGTCTTTACCGACGTGACGACCCCGCGCAGCACAGTCGGCGGGTGCTGGTGACCTTGACAGCGTTGCAGCAACAGTGGACTCAGCTTAAGCCGGAACACTGAGCCGGGTTATGTGACAATTGGGTGATCGCGCGACCCGCGTCGTTGGGTCCCGAGTGGCTAACGACTCTATGCGCTCCACGCTGGACGTCACAACTCTGTCTTTAGGCTTGAATCGGCAATGCGAGCTGTTCGGTGTCGAGGGTTCTTACTCCAGGGACTGCGGCTGCCACCCGCTTTACCGACGCGAGCTGCTGTACGCTCCTTAGTTTGCCCTTGATGGATAGGTGGCCGCGATCTGCGGCGGTTTCCACTTCCAACTCCGATGTGGCTGGGTCCAGCGCCAATTCTGCCCGCACCTGACTCGCCAGCACGAAATCGTCCATCACCTGCCGGCATTCAGGGGTGAACTCAAAACAATGCTCCAACGCCACGGAAGAGATCAGATCGCAGGCGCCTTCAATATTCAGGTGCTCGAGATTAATGACAAGATCGTAGAGCGAAGGGTCTTCCCAATTGACGCCGTAGAGAAACCGTGTCCACTTGCGCCGGTCATCATCCATCTTCTCAATGTAAGCAATGGCCTCGCTGCGGCTGTACTTCAGCTGGTCCTGCACTGTTTCGATCCGGTGCTCCAAGGGGGCGATGATGCGCGTTCGCAGCAAATGCGGTCCCCCTGGGAGCAGCAAATGGCCGGCGTGGCCGTGGTAAACCGCCTTGCCCGTCCTGACCTCTTCGGCCAACGCCGCTTGAACGAGGGCAAGATAGATGTACCGCGTGTGACCCAATCGCTCGAAAAATCCGGGCGGTTTCTCAAGCGCCAGCCGGATCTTTTCCTGGGTGACACCTCTGCCCGAAGCTGCGGCTCGTTCCACGACGACGTCGCGGTCGACACAGCGGTAGCCAAGCCGGTGGGAGAGGCACTCCGCCAGCAATTTCCCCTTGCTGAAGGATCCTCGGGAAATTGTGATGATTGCCATGCCATCCTCGCCAGATCTTCCATTTGCTGTTATAGATACTGTTGCAGGGCAACGTCCAGCAGGTTGGAGGGAGTTCGCAAGACACGGAACAGCATGTGCGCCGCGACTGCCAGCACCAGAATGGCCAATGGGACCATGAGTTGGTTCCCCCGCAGGCGAACGCTGGTGCGAACGCCAATCTGAGCGCCCACCGTGGATCCGATGGCCACCAAGATAACCAAAATCACGTCCACCGTATGGTTCATGGTGGCGTCCACGAGGGTCACCCCGCAGCAGGTGAACAAGATGCCGAACAGGCTCGTGCCGACCGCCACATGTTCCGGCACATCGAGCAGATAAACCATCGCAGGCACCAGCGCGAAGCCGCCCCCCATCCCCATAGCCGACAAAACGCCTATCATGGCGGCAACCCCGAAGGGGAGAAGCACGGAATGCCGTACGCCTGAGCGAGGGAAATGCATTTGAAGGGGAAGACGGCGTAGGCCGCGTTGCGAGTGGACTTCGGCCAGAGATCGGTTTTCGGCGATTGGGAGCCGGAGGCTTTTCACGAGCATGTAGCCGCCCAGGCTTCCGAGCACCAGGATGTACGTCACCGTGATCGTCAAACTGGCTTTTCCCATGGCATGCAAGGCCTCAAGGAGCCAGTTTCCGATACCGCCCCCGGTCAATCCGCCGAGTACCAGGATGACGCCCATCCTAACGTCCACGTTTCCTAGCCGAAAATGCGCTGCCATTCCGGAGGCGGAGGTTGCCACGACGGTATTGGTGCCCGATCCTACCGCCACGGCTGGAGGTATCCCCGCCATCATCAGGATGGGCGTAAGCAAGAACCCCCCACCCACCCCAACCAGCCCGGAAATAAAACCGATCACAAAGCCAATCGCGACCAAAAGGGGCAGGCTGAGACTCATTCCCGCTATGGGCAGAAAGATTGACAAGCCGTCACCTCTTTCCCGCGGGTATCGTAGCCCCAGAGGGATACCGGCTCCGTGATGCGGCTCACATGCGCAGGTGATAATTACTGGTGAAAGCCGCGCGGCGATAGGTTTTAGCGCTTCAGCGCTGGGGCTGGAGGTTGCACATTTTTCGTCGGAGTGAGGACAATTTCTCGTTTTGACGTTTGTCATGCCTTCGTTGGTAGCAAAAAGGCGTTTGGATGGCCAAAGGCCGTGCGAGGGACAGCGCTTCACGGCAAGGACGAGCTTCCCGAATCTCGCAAAGAATTTGTCGGACGCCGCGCCCGTTACTCTGCCAAAATGAGCTTCGACACTAATGTCCACCACAGCCCATGAACGCAGCACCCCCACTGTAATCGCCGGAGCAATAATCAGCCACGTTACGCCGCGTGAGCGTGATGTGGCGGAGTGAAAGTAGTCCCCCCGCCAGATTCTGGTTCCACGGACATTGAAGGCATTTCGGAGGTGACGAACGAGGTTCGTCGCGTTGGGGCGGGGTGTTTTCCGTGGGACACCGGAGGCATGTAGACGGTGGAACTGTAGGCACGAGTGCGACGGGCGGTTCTGGTCGAGGGCAAGAGCCGGCGTTGGGTGGCGCGGGAGTTTGGACTGGCGCGCAAAACAGTGGGCAAGATGCTGGCCTATTCCGTGCCGCCGGGATATCAACGGCAGCAGCCGGGCGAGGCGCAGGCCGATTTCGGCGAAGCCCTGGTGGTGATCGCCGACATCAAGCACAAGGCGCACTTCATGGTCTTCGATCTGCCGTACTCGGACGACTGCTTTGTGCAGGCCTTTGCGGCGGAAACAACCGAGGCCTTTCTGGAAGGCTATGTGCGAGCCTTCGAGTACTTCGGCGGCGTACCAACGCGGATTCTGTATGACAACACCACGCTGGCGGTGGCGCGCATTCTGGGAGATGGCCAGCGGCAGAAGGCCCGCGCCTTTTCTGAGTTGCAGAGCCACTATCTGTTTGCCGAGAAGTTCGGACGGCCGGGGAAGGGCAACGACAAGGGCAAGGTGGAGAACCTGGGGGGCACAGCGCGACGCAACTTCTTGGTTCCGATTCCACGAGTCGCGAGTTGGGACGAACTGAATGCGCGTCTGGAAGCGGATTGCCGGGCTCGCCGCCAGCGCCGTCTCCGCGGACACAGCGAGACCATCGCCGAGCGCTTCGAACGTGACCGCGCGGCGATGCTGACGTTACCGATTGCGCCCTACGAAGCTTGCGAGAAGGTCACGGCTCGGGTTAGTTCGATCTCTCTGGTTCGCTACCGCACCAACGACTATTCGGTCCCGACCGAGTACGGGCATCGCCAGGTGCTGGTGAAGGGCTACGTCGATCGTGTGGTGATTGCCTGCGGCAGCGAAGTGATCGCAACCCATGAACGCAGCTATGAACGTGAGATCGCGATCTACGACCCGTTGCACTACCTGGCGCTGCTCGAACGCAAGAGCCGGGCTCTGGATCAGGCCGCCCCGCTGGTCGGGTGGCAGTTGCCCGAGTGCTTCGCCCAACGGCGGCGCTGGCTCGAAGCGCGGCTGAAGAAGCACGCCGGTCGGGAGTACATTCAGGTACTGCGCCTGCTGGAAAGCTTCGCGGTCGAAGAGGTCACTGCCGCCGTCGAAGACGCTCTGCGACTGGGCACGATCAGCTTCGACGCGGTGCGCCATCTGGTGCTCTGCCGCATCGAGCGCCGGCCGCCGCGGCTGGACTTGGACCACTGGCCGCATCTGCCGCTGGCCACCGTGAGGACCACCCCGGCCGCCGATTACATGGCTCTGCTCTCCCGTCAGACTACTGCGCTGCCCGCTGCGGAGGTGATGCCATGAGCATTCCACCCGAGCTTGCGACGCCCGATCCCCCGCAACTCCTGCTGGAGCATCACCGGAAAGCCTTGCGCATGCCCACCAGGCTGCGCGAGTACGACAAGGTGGCGCGCCAGGGCGCCGTCGAGAAGGTAGATTTTCCCTCTTATCGGCTGCGCCTGAGCGAACTGGAGTTGCTCGATCGCGATCGCCGTGCCATCGAGCGCCGCATCCGACAAGCGAAGTTTCCCGTCATCAAGAGCCTCGACAGCTTCGATTTCCTGGCCATCCCATCTCTGAACAAAACGCTGGCACTGGAACGGTAATAATATACTTCACTGACTAATTGTACTAAGTTGTTGATGCCGTGACAGAGCTGTGATTTAATCAGCAAAAGAAAACCCGCCTGCCAGGGCGGGAGTTTCAAGCGATTTGCGCTCCACGCGAATCATCGCATGGAGTGTGTCGAAATGCAAGCTGCGGCTCATTTTCTCTGGAACCACGCGACAATAATCGGAACCACAATTGCGATTATTGCGATGATGATTGCCCAGTACGAAATACGCAAGGCTTTACGGGAGATGAATAAACTTTCTGCATCCCGTGCCTCTGCCCGTTCAGACTCCTTGTGAGATAGCCACTCCTTGACGATCTCATAGGCTGGGGATTTCCACTCGCCATTCAAGAATCCAGCCTTAACGCTTGCTTCTCCTCGCTGTTCTAAGTCTTTAATTAGATCAGTCGGCGTTCTCATCGTTCGCTCCGGGTTGACGATTTTGGTTTCTACGGATCACCTACGTCATCCTCGAAAGCATAGGCCAATAGCGAGCAGAAGTATTCCGGCAGCCCCAAACACTGCGAAGGCTGCCGCCGATCCCGCTGGATTGGGATTTGTAGCGGGCCAGTCCTGATCTAAAACATAGGGAAAAAGCCATACGCTAATAGCGATCCAAGGAATGACGAAGAGGCGGCCCCACCGCCCCGCAATGCGTTGGAAAGCCCAATAGACGCCCCATAGCAAGACCGTAAACACAGCGCAGACAATCGCCGTTAGAACAACGGTTCCCAAGGAATGCAGGAAGATATTATCCCACGCCGAATAGGCGTAGGCTTCCTTGCCGAAGTAGAGACATACCGCGAACCAAACAACCGCAAAAGCGCCAACCTCACATTTCAATGCACGACTCACGGGCGTGATCCCATTCTGCCAGCTTGTGCGTTGGTGGCATTTCCTCCGCTAATCGCCTCATAAAAGACCGCGAAGCGAACATTATTTCTTCTGCAATTGCTGGAGTAAAATCCACCGTCATTAGAACCAGTGTTTTTTGTGCATGGTCAATTTTGTTTCTCCATGCGGATTTCAATGCTTCAATGAGTCCATGCATCTGTTCCAGGAAGTCAAAACAATCCTTATATTGTTGAGGCAGATTCGAATGACCTTTATTAATCAGTTGCTTTAGTTTGTTCGTGACTTGTGTAAAACCAGATTTTGGGTCTGTAACTTCAAGAAATATGCCTAACTGAATTAATCCGAGTTCGAGTACCTGACAGGCATGGTAAACAGCCGCCGAGTATCGAGAAAGAGTAAAACATTTATTCATTTCTTCGATATTACTCACGGTGTCCGGGAAGCGCTCAATTACCTCTTTCCATCCGTCCGTCGGTTTCTCAAAATAGTTTCTCTTTTCCTCGGGGAGCTTAAAAAACAGATTCAACGCTAATTCGTCTTCCAAGCGATGAATCACCTCTGCAATCATGGCCTGCAATATGACGTCAACCTGTTGCCATGTAGACATAAGGTCGGGGTCATTAAGAGTAGCTCTCAATTTTAAGACGGCGATGGCAGTCATAGGCAAATGCGGCTGGCAATGTTTCAAAAGGTCAGATAAGTGTATTTTTAGGCGGGTTAGTAATCGAGAATCATTCCTAACGTCATAACCGGGCGCTTGAGCTGCATAGAAAATTTGTGTGCTCAGAGCTGCCAGTATTTCAGCTCCCTTGACGTATGCTTCGGCGTATGCCCGTAAAATATCCAAAAGAGTTATCACCCTTCCGAAAGGAAATGACACTTGACGGTGGGTACACATCGGCGCTATGCTCCAATCCGAAGATTGGAACATTGATGACGCCGAATAAGCCCACACATCCCGCCAAGAATGAACGGGGCGAATTCGACCGCTTCAAGAACTTTATGCAGCGTCTAGTTGCCGTTCCCCATTCGGAGATCAAGGCCAAACTAGACGCTGAGAAAGCAGCAAAGATGCAGAAGCCTAAACGCGCTTCCGCTTCCCGCGCTTCAACCGATAAGGGCTAGTTGACTGTCCCGGTGATAACATAAGTAGTTGTGCTCCGTCTAATGAGCATGGCACAGTATGGCAGCTTGCTCATTCTCTCCAACGATGAACGCGAAGAACTGGCGCGCTGGGCGCAGTCGCGAAGCTTGCCAGCCGGAGACGTGTTTCGTGCCCGGCTGATCCTCGCGCTGGCCGACGGTCTCAGCGATCACGAGATTGAGAAGAAGCTCGATACCAGCGCTCCCACCATTGCCCGCTGGCGCAAACGTTTCGCGCAGGATCGCATCGAGGGTCTCAATCCGCGGCATAAGGGCAGCCGCCCGCGCACCGTGACCCCGGCGGTTCAAGCTCGCATCGTGCGCCGCACACAGCAGGCGCCGCCGGATGGCAGCACCCACTGGAGTTGCCGCAAGCTCGCCAAGCTGGAGCACGTCAGCAAATCGACGGTGCAGCGCGTGTGGGCACAGGCGCAGTTGAAGCCGCATCGCTTGGATCGTTACATGGCCAGCGACGATCCGGAGTTCGAGAGCAAGGCGGCCGACGTCATCGGCCTGTACTTGAATCCGCCGCCGCACGCGGCTGTGTTTTGCGTGGACGAGAAGACGGCCATTCAGGCCCTGGAGCGATTGGACCCGGGGTTGCCGCTTTCGCCGGGACGCGCCGAGCGTCACGGGTTTGAGTATTTCCGTCATGGCACCCTCTCGCTGTACGCCGCCCTCAATGTGAAGACCGGCCAGGGGACCGGCCAAACGGCCCGGCGGCATACCAGCGCCGACTTTATCGCCTTTCTCACGGGTGTGGTGCAGCCAACCAGGCGGGCCAAGGAGATCCACATCGTGCTCGATAACCTCTCGGCTCACAAGACCAAAGCAGTAGAGGAGTTCCTCCAGAAAAACCCGAGAGTCCGGTTTCATTTCACCCCGACCTACTCCTCCTGGCTCAACCAAATCGAACTTTGGTTTGCCAAGATTCAGCGCGACGTCATCGATCGCGGTGTCTTCACTTCCGTCAACGATCTGGCTCGCAAACTGCGCCGCTACATCCGCGCTTACCAGAAATCAGCCCGCCCTTTCCGCTGGACCTACACCGATCCTCAACGTCGAATCAAAGCTAACGTAATCACCGGGACAGCCCACTAGCTAATCGTTTCTCCTACCTTGCCAGTCAATTCCGCATAAGTGAGCCGCTTGCCAACAATCTGCGACATTGCCAGAAAGAAGCGGTCAGAGTCGTTCAAGGGATTATCACGAGTCGCGCGATTATTGTAACGGAATACCTGTTCATCGACATACCGGAACAGGTGAAACGGTTCCACGGCAACATAGGTTCCATTCAGTCCGCGCTTCAAGAGACTCCAGAAGTTCTCCATGCCGTTAGTGTGGACGCGGCCACGAACGTACTCTTCCATGTGGTTAACGGTTTCATGGACGTAGTTTTTCGCCAGATCGTCGTAGCCTACAGCCTGATCGGTATAAAGCGCAGAGCCGCTCTCCACATTGGCAAGGATTTCTTTCTGAAGAGTTACGCGCTTTACGTTAGGAACCACGGAAGCACGAACCTTGCGCTCGTCGCGGTCAAGGATTCCCATTACAGCGGTCTTGCCGGGATAGTGATCGGTTGCCTTCCAGTTTGGAATAGCGCTCCGTGCCTGCTGTATGCGAAGCTTGCGGTCCTTGTGCATGTTCTTGGCCTTGGCACCGATAAAGGTTTCGTCAATTTCAATCTCGCTGCCAGGGCCGCCCATCTTGGCGAACGATCCGCTCTGCATTGCAAGCCGAATCCGGTGAAGCATGAACCATGCAGACTTCTGAGTTACGCCAAGAGCGCGGGAAATCTCGTAAGAACTCGCACCGTTCTTATCATTGCAGAGCATCCACACTGCGGGAAGCCACTTCTCAAGGGCAATTGGTGAATCCTCAAACACGGTGCCAACCTTCAGCGAGAACTTCTGCCGTGGATGCTTCTCATTGCACTTGTAGAGGCGTGCATTCGCTAGATAGGTGATCTTCTCAGAGCCGCACGCAGGACAGCGCACCTTGCCATCTAGCCAGCGAACTGCAATCATAAACTCGCGGCAGTTATCAAAGTCGGTGAAGAACTGGATGGCTTCTTGCAGGGTTTTAGGGACTTTCATCGAGCTTGCTCCATCACTACGAAAGCAGAATAGCGCGATTCTTTCAGTCAGTCAAGTATATTACTACCACTGGAACTGGCCCGCGGCGAGTATCTGGCGAGGAAGGAAAATGTTTTGCTGCTGGGCAACAGTGGCACGGGAAAGACACATATCGCATTAGCTCTCGGCCTAGCCGCCTGCCAGCGTGGCCATCGCGTCCGCTTCACCACGGCTGCCGCCTTGGTCAGCGAACTGATCGAGGCTCGCGATGAGAAGTATCTGCGACGCTTCCAGAAGCAGTTGGCCAGTTACGAACGGCTCATCGTCGATGAACTGGGCTTCGTGCCGCTGTCAAAAACCGGCGCCGAGCTGCTGTTCGAGATCTTTCGCCAGCGCTATGAACGTGTTTCGACGCTGGTCACCAGCAACCTGCCTTTTGCGGAGTGGACCGAGGTCTTCGGCTCGGAACGGCTCACCGGCGCCTTGCTCGACCGGCTCACCCATCACGTCCACATCCTGGAGATGAACGGCGACAGCTACCGTCTGAAACAGAGCAAGCGCAAGCGCGCTTCAACGCCGAACTCCTGATCCTGCCAAGCCTTGCCCAACAAACACGCCTCGGATGGCGTCTTCCGCTCCGGCCTAAACGCGCCGCTCTTCAGTCGGCGCAGGCCTCCGCTCCAGCCGCCACCCTCCCCGCTAATCCCTGACCTCTTGCACAATCCTCTGGTCCAGGTTTTACTCCGCCCAGTGGTCTACTTTTATTCCGCTTTTATTCCGCCCTTGACAATTCAAGGTATGTTGTTGATTTGATTGGTCGGGGAGAGAGGATTTGAACATCCGACCCCCTGGTCCCGAACCCGATTTCGCAAGTTATTGAAATTGAAGTTTTTTTGTCGCTTCTAAGCGATAGATGTTGAACTTGTTGCGGCTCAGTAGTTGAACGCTATCGAACTTTGTGGTTTCTGGGTGCTCTGACCGGTACGAAATCGTCTACAGCTTAGTGGGGTGCTGCCTTTTCTGAGATAATTTCCGTCTGCTAACCCAGAACGAGTTCTAGCCGATTAGATTCTTCGCTTGCGGATTCTGAGACGCAAGCCGCCGATATATTTGCTGCCGGAACACGATCGCGAAGACTAAGCTCTAGACTGCCTGCAAGAAATAGTCAGTGAGATGCTAAGGCGTACGTTGACAGGCGGCAACGGGCGCACGGTGTACCGCACACAAGAACGGAAACACTTCTGTCGTGCGTCAGTAAAAGGACAGAGGGGAGACAGGTTATGGATCTCAGACAGTTAAGGTATTTCATCTCAATCGTCGAGTGTGGAAGCCTGTCTAAAGCGGCCGATGTACTTTACATTGCCCAACCATCGCTGAGCTCGCAAATAAAAGAGTTGGAATTTGAGCTAAAGACGCAGCTTTTGTTTCGGAGCTCGCAGGGGGTTAAACCCACTGAAGCCGGGAAAACCTTATATCGGCACGCCCGGGCGGTACTGCGCCAAATGGAGAAGATCGGTCAGGAAGTCAAACACGGGGCGGGCAGCGAGGCGGGTGACGTCGCGGTCGGATTTCCGACCACCATGGCGGCAGCATTGGCGTATCCTCTATTCTGCCGCATTCGCACGAAATATCCCGGGATTCACTTGCATATCCGAGAGGCCTCGACAGGATACCTCGCTGAGCTACTGGCCAACGGCCGCCTGGATATGGCCGTGATGTTTCGTCATATGCCGACCCGCGGTGTTGCCGTGCAGCCGCTTTTTGACGAAGACCTTTGTCTATACGGCCAAGTGGGCAAGCGAAAGGTGCAGCCAGCCGAGGTCTGTCCGCTGCGAGAGGTCGACGGAATTCCCATGGTGTTGCCGGGAGGTTTCCAGGCGTTGCGCCTAATCGTCCAGCGTAGCTTTGCCAGAGCCGGAATAGAACTCAACGTGGTGGCGGAGGTTGACTCGCTCCGGACTCGCATGCTGATTGCCCAGGAAGGTGCCGCTTGTACGATCCTTGCTTCATCCAACGACGTGATCCTCAAGCAAGAAAAGATCCGCCACCCGCCTATGCGCCGTCTAGTCGATCCGGCGATCAGCCGCCCGGTCAGCCTCTGCTGGCCAAACTCGCTCCCGCCCAATTCTGCAAGTTTAGCGGTATACCGCACGATTATTGAACTGGTGAGGGAGCTGGTCCGCGACCAGGTGCTTACAGGCGTGCACCTCCGGACGATCCATGAGAACGAATACGAGCTGTCCCAGTCTCCCCGGCTATAGGTACAGCCTATAGGGCCAGGATTCAACTTCGTATTTCCACCCCTTCAGGAACTGCGCTAAAGTGGGCTCTCAAATTTCAGACGATAGGTATTTCTTGAGATGAAAAGGCAAAACCTGCAAGCCCAAATATCGGACTTTATTGCTGGCTTGCGATACGAGGATTTGCCGACGGCCGTGGTGCAGGACGCCAAATACCGAGTCCTGGACTGGTTGGGCAGCGCCCTAGCGGGTAGCAGCTACAAGCCCGCCTTGATCGTCACGAAGATGGTCCTGGAGGCCGGAGGAGCGCCCCAGGCAACGGTATTGCAGTCCGGGATGAAAGTCCCTATGGCCCAAGCCGCACTGGCAAACGGAATCATGGGGCACGTTGTCGAGTACGATGACGGTCACAGATTGGCCATTGCCCATCCCGGCGCCGTAACGGTTCCGACCGCGCTTGCGGTAGCGGAAAGTCTGGGCAGATCTGGGAAGGAAGTGCTGACGGCAATTGTGGCTGGTTATGAGGTGCTGATCAGGTTGGGCGCTTCGATTAACCCATCTCACTATCAGATATGGCACACTACGGGTACTTGTGGCACCTTCGCCGCCGCGGCCACGGCTGCGCGTCTGTTGAAACTCGACCCCGCGCGGACGCAGATGTGTCTCGGAGTTGCCGGAACGATGGCCTGCGGGCTGCAGGAAACATTTGGGACTCACGCAAAGCCGCTGAACGTCGGGCATGCGTGCCAAAGCGGTATCCAGGCAGGATTATTGGCGATGGAGGGCTTCACCGGCCCGGAGGATATTCTGCTCGGCCCCAAGGGCTTTGTCACCGCCACCACGGAGCAGTTCGATAGCGCGCTGCTAGACCAGATCGACGAGCGGCAGTATTTGTCTCCGACGGCGTACTACAAAGTATATGCGTCCTGCGGACACACGAACTCTCCGTTGGACGCGCTGTTCGCGATCATGAAGCGGCACAATGTTCCGCCACCCTCGATCAGGGCGGTACGCATTGCCACTTACCGAACGGCGGTTCAGCTTACCGGGGAGTTCAAGAACCAAAGTGAGGAAGAGGCAAAGTTTTCCTTGCCGTATTGTGTCGCTGTCGCACTTCTGCACAAGAGGGTGACCTTGGCGGAGTTCGCACCGGGGAAATTGCAAGATCCCGAGGTCGTGGCTCTTGCGCGGAAGATCCACGTTTCGGAGGACGCCGGGGCTACGGTTGCTTTTCCCCGCGAGCGGAGGGCTGATGTAGCCGTCGAATTCCAAGACGGCCAGGTAATTGAGGAAAAGATATTGTTCCCCCTCGATACACCTGACTACAAAGCCGTGGGCGAGAAGTTCTTATCGTTAGCAGAGATGACGATGGATGCCCAGCAGGCGAGAACAACCGCGGATATCGTCCTCAATCTTGAGCAATGCCCCGGCTTGGATAGGCTTATGGAGAATGTGCGCTCAAAGCCGTTGCTCACATGCTCTGCCCCGCGGGGGAGTTGACAAAACTCCCGCACAGGCTTGTCCGCATTTACGACTTCGCGGGAAGGACGCGCGTTTCGAACGCAATCTTAATTTTGGAGAAGAGTGCAATGCCTAGTCATATGATAGATTCCGTTCTGTTCAGGGATGTCTTCAGCACAGCGCAAATGAGGGATATTTGGGATGACAATTCTATCGTTCAAAACTGGCTCGATATCGAAGTGGCGCTGGCTGAAAGCCAAGCGGAGCTAGGCATTATTCCCAAGCAGGTCGCCGTCGAGATTGCGAAGAAGGCCAAGGTTGCCAATCTGGATCTTGACGTCGTCAGGGCGGATATTAACCGCGTAGGTCATTCGCTCGTTCCGGTACTGCGAGAACTCCAGCGGAAGTGTGAAGGAAAGGCGGGCGAATATATCCATCTTGGCCCCACCACCCAAGACATCATTGATACCGGCTTCATGATGGCGGCGAAAAAGGCGTTCGCGGTTATCTATGACGACCTGTACGCGGTCGAGGGTTACTTGCTGGATCTGGTTGAGAAGCACAAGGACACGATCATGGCAGGTAGAACGCACAGCCAGCAGGCATTGCCAATTACCTTCGGCTACAAGGCGGCAATTTGGGCCAGTGAGGTTCATCGGCACCTGGAGCGCATGAAAGAGTGCATGAGCAGAGACTTTGTCGGGCAATTGAGCGGTGCGGTAGGGACCCTTGCGAGCTTTGGACCGCACGCCTTTGAGTTGCAGGAGCGGGTCATGCAGAGACTGGGGCTCATGGTCCCCGATATCTGCTGGCACGTCAGTCGCGACAGGATTGTTTCCATCGTCAACGTCCTGGCTATGGTCGCCGGAACTCTCGGGAAAGTCGGCAATGAGGTCGTTACATTGCAAAAAACGGAGTTCTCGGAGTTGGAAGAGCCTTGGGCCGAGGGGAACGTTGGCAGCAGCACCATGCCGCACAAGAGGAATCCTAATGCCGGGGAAGGAATGCATTCGCTGTCGAAGATTGTGAAAGCGAATCTGTTGATGATTCACGAATCCCTCATAGAGGAACATGAGAGGGATGGAGCAACTTGGAAGATCGAGTGGGTTGCTCTGCCGGAGGCCTTCATTCTGACCGGCGCCATCCTTGCAAAATCCAAGAAGGTTCTCAAAGACCTGGGCGTCAACAGCGCGAAGATGCTGGACAACCTGAATGTCTTGAAGGGGTTGCTGCTGTCGGAGCCTGTCATGCTGTGCCTGGGAGAAAAAATCGGCAAACAGACCGCCCACGAAGTAGTTTACCAGGTGTCTATGAAGACCTTTCAGGAGGGCTGCTCGTTCAAAGAATCCTTATTGAAGGATCCCAGGGTCAATAAGCATATTACAGCCGAGGAACTGGATCGTCTGTTAGATCCATATGCCTACAAAGGCTATAGCCGCGAAATCGCAGAGCGGGTTTTGGAGCAGGGCCGAAAGGCTCGCGCCGCAGCTGCCCGGTAGGGCTCCAGCAGGAACTGCACGGGAACTGAAGTCTGCGCTTCGCTGGAATAATCAATATGGCGACCTTTGAATTCACGTATTGTCAACGGCGGCATTCGCTTGAGTTCGACGACACCCTTCTAGTGGAAGTGGCGGTGCCTAAGAAGTTGCCGGTTCTGCCTGATTCGTGGCAAGCGATTCGGGCGGCCGTAGCTGATCCGATCGGAAGCCCGAAGCTACGGGAAATGACCGCTAGAGGCAAGAAGGCGGCCATAATTGTCACAGATATCACGCGCAAGATTCCGGGCGACCTGATGGTGAGCGCCATCCTGGAAGAGCTGGCTCTCGGTGGCATACAGGATAACGATATCAAGATTCTCATCGCCACCGGCTTGCATCGGCCGAATACTCCGGCGGAAGTAAGGAAGATGCTTGGCCTTGAGATTCCAGCGCGCATTGAAGTGATCAATCACGTGGCCAAAGACAATGCCGCCATCGTCGATCTAGGAATGACGAAGCGCGGCATTCCCATGAGTCTGAACAAGGCCGCCATGGACGCGGATCTCCGCATTGCCACAGGCGTGATTGAGCCTCACAAGCTTGCCGGTTATAGCGGTGGGGTTAAGACCATGTCCGTGGGCATCGCCGGCTTTGCGACCATCGCCCATACCCACGCACGGCAGATGAACGAGCACCCCAGCACCCGTCTAGGCGTGATTGAGGGCAACATATTCCGAGAGTTCCTCAATGAAGTAGCCATGACCGCCGGCCTGGACTTCATTGTCAATGTAGTACAGGACCCGGCTGGAAAGTTGGTGCGCGTTGTGGCCGGGCATCCCATCACGGCCTTTGAGGCGGGAGTTGATACCGCAAAAGCTCAAGCTGTCGTTGAGATTACGCGGCCCGCCGACTTGGTTATCGCAATCCCCGGTTATCCCAAAGAACAGAATCTGTACCAGGCGTCCAGGGCCATGAACACCGTAATCTTCGGCCCCAAGCCGGTGCTCAACCAGGGGGGAAACATCATTGTACCTGCCATTTGCGATGACGGCTTCGGCGACGATGGCATCTACGACGCGCTATCTTCTGTCCTGTCGCACAAGGAACTGCTAGTTAGATTTCGGCGCGATGGTTTTCCGCCGGGAGGAGCGCCGGTTGCTTACAAGCTTGCAAAGATCATGGAATTCGGAAGCATCTGGTTTACCGATTGCGGGATTCCAGCCGATACCCTCCGGCAAATCCATTGCGAGACGGCTCCCTCCGTTCAGGATGCTCTTAACAGCATCCTGGCTCGGAAGCGAGTCAAATCCGTACTGATTATGCCGCACGCGACGACAACAATCCCTGTGGTGCATACGCCTAGTACGACAGGGGAACGTAATGCTGGAGCGCTTTTGGCGGGAAGCCGCTGAGGGCGTACAGGCACGAACTAACTTACGGCTCCGCTGAAGAAGGTGTCAGGCGGGAACCTGCCACACGACGTGGCGCTTTGAAAGGCAGAGACCAGGAGGAGGTCTATGCTGGAACTTTGTCTCGCTGCGGCAGTAACGATAGGTGTTGGCTATGTGCTGGTTAAGAAGTACAAACCACAAGGCGTTCTGATCGCCGCCGGGATCATGCTTATGGCGAGCGCCATAATCTTGGGCAAAGGGCCAATAGTGCCGGCCAAGGAATCGACAGGCTTCATCTGGTTTGACATCTTTGCGGTGATGAAGCACGAGTTCACGAGAACTCTCCCGTTCCTGGGTCTGACGATCATGACGATTGGTGGATTTGTGCGCTACATGGAAAAGTGTGGCGCCAATGAAGCATTGGTAAAACTCGTCATGCGCCCGCTCAAGTTCGTGCGGTCGCCGATGCTTATTCTCATGCTGTGCTATGCCATTAGTCAGGTCGTTACTTTGTTTGTTCCCAGTCACGCGGGCATCGGTTTGCTGCTGATGTTGACCATGTATCCGGTACTGGTAAGGACAGGTTCCAGCACCTTGACTGCGCTGGCGATCATTGCAACCTCGAAGTTTACAGATCTGGGACCGATTTCATCCAATGCCGTCCTCGCGGCTCACACTGCCGGAATGGATCCTACTTTCTATTTTGTCAAATATCAGATGCTTGTCGGTATACCCGCCATCATTGCGGTCGGAATCGCCCATTATTTCGTTCAGCCCTGGTGGGACAAACGCGAGGGGAATGCCACCACGCTTACCAGCCAGCCCACGACTGACTCCACCCGAAGCATGCCGCCCGTAATCTATGCTATTTTACCTACCTTGCCGCTCGTTCTAGTCATTGCATTCAGTCCTTTGGTGGGCAGTCGAATTAAGCTGGATGCGATCATAGCGGTACTCCTTTGCACGACTATCACCATGGCGTTTGAACTTATTCGGTTGCGAGACTCCCGCGCGGTGGTTGATAACTTGATGGTGTTTTTCGAGGGGATGGGGAAGCAGTTTACGATTGTAGTCTCCCTAATTATAGCGGCCGAGATATTCGGCATGGGTCTTATCAAAATCGGCGCAGTCGATATCCTTATCATGAAGGCGCAATCGGCAGGCTGGGGCCTGAGGCCCATGGTCTTTGCCATAAGTGCGATCATGATCGTTTGTTCCTTTGTGATGGGATCAGGCAACGCCTCGTTTTTTTCATTCGCTAGCTTGGCTCCAAAAATTGCGGCTTATCTAAATGTGGCGCCGGTAATCATCCTGCTGCCTATGGAGATTACTTCCGGGTTTGGCCGGTGCATGTCGCCGATCACCCCCGCTATTGTCGCTATAGCCGGAATCGCTGGGGCATCGCCAATTCAGGTGGCGAAGCGTTGTGCGATACCCGTAGCAGCCGCTATTGTGGCTAATATGATTGCTACCTATTATTTCTTCTTATAGAGGGGTTGTGCTTCAGGATCCGTGTCCGGAGTACTGGTACTTGAGCACATCCCCGTAGGAACGAAGGGAGAACATTTGTATGCCTATTGATGCAATTATCCTGAACGACTCCGATAACGTCGCCACAGCCGTGCAAGACCTTCAATTGGGACAGGAGGCTATGGCACGATGCAACCGGGAGCTACGCCGCATCCGGATCGCCGAAAACATTCCATATGGACACAAGTTTTCCGTTCGGCGCATCAGCCGCGGCGAAGACATCCTCAAGTATGGCGAGGTGATTGGTCGCGCAATGGCTGATATTGAATCGGGTTGTCACACTCATGTACACAATGTCGAAAGTCTCCGCGGACGAGGCGACCTGGAAAGGGGAGCATGATGATGGAATTCATGGGGTATCGTCGCGCTGATACCAGCGTGGGCACCCGCAATTATGTTGGCGTATTGTCGGCCGTCGTATGCGTGAACGAAGTGGTGGAGGCCATTGTCAGGCAGGTAGCCGGAACAGCTCGCTTCACACATCATCAAGGTTGTTGCCAAACGCCGCTTGATATTGGCCGGGTTAACCGTGCGCTCGTCGGATTGGGACGGAATCCGAACTTGCACTCGGTTATTGTGGTAAGCCTTGGATGTGAAAGTACGGATCTTAGCTCGGTCCTTGAGGGTATTCGGGCGAGTGGAAAACGGGTCGAGCATCTTGTGGTTCAGGAGGCTGGAGGCGCCGCACGTACCGCGGCGCAGGGCATATTGTTGGCTCAAGAGATGGTGCGGGACGCATCTTTGCAGCAGCGCGAGTCTTTCCCCATCAGCGAACTGGTCATGGGCATGAAGTGCGGCAGCTCCGATACTACGTCCGGTCTGGTTCCGAACCCGGCCATCGGCGTGGCTTCCGATTTGCTGGTGGCCGCCGGCGGCACGTCGATTCTGGGCGAGGTGACGGAGTTTATCGGCGCCGAACACATTCTGGTCAGGCATGCCGCAAGCGAGAAAGTGGCTCAAGAGATCCTTGACTTGGTGGCTCGAATGGAGAAGCGTGCAATGGCAGTAGGCGAGGACATTCGAGGTGGCCAGCCAACCGGAGGCAACATCAAGGGCGGGCTTACTACGATTGAAGAGAAGTCGCTCGGCGCCATTGCCAAAGCAGGGCAATCGCCGATTCAGGCGGTGTACGAGTACGGGGTGCGACCTGAAGTGAGAGGCTTGGTAGTGATGGATTCTCCGGGCAGGGAGCCGGAGATCCTCACCGGCTTGGCCGCTGCCGGCTGTAATGTTATAGCCTTCGCAACCGGCAGGGGCGCGCCGCAAGGGTTCCCATTCGTGCCTGTTCTCAAAATTACTGGAAGTCGGACGGCTGCTGAGAAGATGCGGGACCACATTGATATGGACTTGAGTGCGGTGATCGATGGCGGAGATACCATTCCCGACGCCGGACAACGCATTCTGCAAGAACTAACACGCATCGCTTCGGGCGCAATGACTAACGCGGAGATTTCCGGCTATGTCAATTCCATGGACATTTACATGCTAGGTCCTGTCATATGAAGTCGTTTCTTAAGAAAGGCAACGTGACCCTTTAGATCAGGCTGCTTAAGAGAGTGATGTCAAGGCACATCGCTATGCATCAATAACTCGAACAAGATTGAGAAAGGGGGAAAAATGTCTTTTATTGCAGAACATGTAAAGCGGGTGAAAGCGTCAGAAGTATCCTTGGTTACCGCTAAAGCTTTGGAATTGGAGCGACAGGGCAAGAGCATCATCCGGCTTTCGGCTGGCGAGCCGGACTTTCCTACCCCTGACCACATCAAGATGGCATGCATCAAAGCCCTGTGCGATAACAAGACGAAGTATCCCCCAGTCATTGGCTTGCCGGAACTGCGGGAAGCCATTTGCCTGAAACTCAAGCGTGACAACGCGCTCGATTTCTCGCCGAATCAAACCATCGTCTGTGCCGGCGCCAAGCAAGTGCTTTTCAACGCCTTGACCGCTACCCTGAACCCTGATGACGAAGTGATCATGGTGGCGCCTTACTGGATGACTTACGCGGGGATTGTTGAACTCAGCCGTGCAATTCCGGTGGTTCTTCCGACCAGGCATGAAAATGGATTCAAACTCTCGGCGGCTGATCTGGAAAAAGCGATCACCGCCAGAACCCGCTGGCTGATGCTCAACAGTCCAGGCAATCCGTCAGGCGCTGTCTACAGTGCTGGAGAACTCGAAATGCCTGGCCGAAGTTCTTCGCCGTCACCCCCATGTCTGGATCTTGAGCGACGATATCTATGAATACATCATTTACGATGGCATCAAGTTTCAAAACATGCTGAACGTGGCCCCGGACCTTGCGGATCGTTTTCTGCTGGTCAACGGCCTGTCTAAAGCCTATAGCATGACAGGGTGGCGAGTCGGGTACGCCGCAGGCCCGGAGCCAATGATCAAGGCCATGTTCAAGATTCAGTCGCAATCAACCAGTGGCGCCAACCACATCAGCCAGTGGGCGGCGGTGGCGGCACTGACCGGAGATCACTCCTTTGTCGCCAGGAATACTGCCGAGTACACGGAGCGACGGAACCTTGTCGTCGCTATGGCGAACCAGATCAGTGGGTTGAGTTGTTCGGCGCCTCAAGGAGCTTTCTATTGTTTTATTTCCTGCAGCGCTTACCTGGGTAAAAAGACACCAAGCGGAAATTGCATTGCCAGCGATGAAGGACTGGTTGACTATCTTCTGAACGATGTCGGTGTCGCGACGATACCCGGCACTCCCTTCGGGATGGCGCCTTATCTCCGGGTTTCTTTTGCCACCTCCAGGTCGAACATCCAGGCAGCCTTTGAGCGCATCAAGGACGCCCTTGGGCGTTTGTGCTGACCAAACGCTGAAGCAGAAGAACAAAAGAACAGAGGAAACCGGCAGTCACTTCGCGGGCGATTATTTTCGGTGGCTCAACCAAGTCGTATGAACGATGGAGAGCAATTGCGAATGTCCAATGAAGTCGTAATCAACAAGAGTGATCTGGGTACTTTCATGGCATCCGTGCTTGAAAAACTGGATGTCCCGTCTAGCGACGCCAAAATCGTATCCGACTGTCTGGTTTTCGCGCATCTGCGTGGTTTCGACACCCATGGCCTGCCGTGCCTTGCCGGCTATGTCGAGTGCCTCGAGCAGGGGCGGATCAAGGCAAGGCCGCAGATAAGGGTGGAGAAGCCGGTACCTTGGTCTGTCCGGCTTGACGCCGACAACGGTCTTGGCCAAGTTGCGGCGCATCGTGCCATGCAGTTGGCCATTGAAGCTGCCGAGCAGTTCGGTGTCGGCGCCGCAGCGGTACGATCCAGCAACCATTTCGGGGCGGCCTGCTGCTATTCCATGATGGCGCTTCCCGACGATTGTATTGGCGTTGTCACCTCCAATGCGACCGCTGCCGCCGCACCCTTCGGCGCGTTGGAGACTTTTTTGGGAACCAATCCGCTGTCGGTTGCCGTACCCACCAAGGATGTCCCTCCGTTTGTAATCGACATGGCCACGACGGAAGGCTCCCGCAAGAAAATCCGTCAGGCGCTGACGCGGGGTGTTCCGCTGCCTATGGGATGGGCGATGGACCGGGATGGCAACGCCACCACTGACCCCAAAGCCGCCCTGGAAGGCGTCATGTTGCCTTTCGGGGGCATGAAAGGCTCGGGCATCACCCTTCTGCTCGATATCCTTTGCGGAGTGCTCACCGGAGCCGAATTTGGCGGGCGGGTGCTAAGTGTTTTGACGAATCAGCAGCGAGCATCCGGCAATGGCAATTTCATGCTGGTGCTGAAGCTGGCCTCTTTCATGCCGGCATCCGAATTCAAGGCCCGCATGGACGAGGAACTCGCGCTGCTACGCGCCTTGAAGCCAGCCCCAGGCGTGCAGGAAGTCATATATCCGGGGTACAAAGAACACTTCATCGAGGCGCAGAGGCGCGAACAAGGTATTCCATTGCCCGTTGGCGTTGTGGAGGAGGCCAAGTCGCTTGGGGCAAGACACGGCGTCCCGTTCCCCATGGGATGAAATCGGACGTCCGGGATTGACGTAAGCGGCTTCTCCTGAGATGCCGCATGTCCAGGTCACCGGAGGTGCTTGTGTTAGGACTGATGTGCGCAGGAATCGTAACGGCTTGGGTTGTTTATATGATCATCAAGCAGTACAAGCCACAACCGGTGTTGTTGTGCGCCGGTCTAACTCTGATGCTCTGCGCGGTGGTCTTCAGGATAAGCCCAATTTTGCCGCCAAAGGAAACCACGGGCTTGATCTGGCTTGATCCCGCGGAAGTAGTCAAGAACCTACTGAGCACGAGAACCGGGGGCCTGGGAATGATGCTCATGGCGATTGCCGGCTTTGCACGTTACATGGAGCACGTGGGAGCCAGCAAAGCCCTGTATGCCCTGGTGGCCAGTCCGCTCAGGTTTATCCGGTCCCCGTACGTGTTGCTAGCGATCGCGTTCTATATCACCCAAGTCTTAGTACTGTTCATCCCAAGCCACGCCGGACTCGGGTTGCTGCTGATGGTGACAATGTACCCGATCCTGATCCGCAAGGGTGTCAGCAAGCTTTCCGCTCTGGCGGTGATCGGCTGCTGCCAGTTCATCGATCACGGGCCCGGCTCAGGAAACGAGGTCCTGGCGGCGATTACCAGCAACATTCATCCCGCGACGTACTTTGTCAAATACCAGCTGCCCATCACGGTGCCGATTATTCTCGCGGTCGGGGTCATGCACTCCTTCGTGCAGCGCTGGTGGGACAAGCGTGAGATCGCTGTATTTCCAGGAGAGCAAGAGGGAAAAGTTAAGGAAGATACGGAACGTCCTCCGCTAGTCTATGCCGTTCTCCCGGTCGTGCCGCTGGTGCTGATTCTTGGATTTAGCCCGATCTTTCACAGCAAAATCAAAATGGATGTGATCACGGCGATGATCCTCAGTACCTTGATCAGCATGTTATTCGAATATGTCCGGTTGCGGGATGCGCGTGCCGTGTTGGCAAGTTTTCAGCTATTTTTCGACGGCATGGGGAAACAGTTTGCCATTGTGGTATCCCTCATCGTCTGCGGAGAGGTGTTTGCCAATGGGCTTCTGAAGGTCGGCGCCGTTGACAAGTTGATCGCCGGAGCCCAGGCAGCGGGGTTCGGCGTTAGAGCCATGATCATCGCCATGAGCGCGATTTTGACGACCACGGCGTTTCTGATGGGATCGGGCAATGCTGCTTTCTTTTCCTTTGCCGCACTCGCTCCGAAGGTGGCAAGCCACCTCGGGGTTGACACCGTAACCGTAATACTGCCGATGCAGGTCATGACAAGTTTCGGCCGTACGGTGTCGCCCATCACGGCGGCCATCGTGGCCATATCGGGCATAGCCGGCGTGTCGCCATTTCAAGTGGTCAAGCGAACGGCAATACCCATGGCTGTCGCCGCGGTGCTCGACATCGTTATCGATTTTGCAGTATTCATTCGCTGAAGCTGCGACGCTTTTAGCAGCGGCCTCGGCGGAAAGCAGGCCGAGAAGGATCGCCGGCCAACGATGCGCACCGCCAGGCGAAGTGCTCACTGTCCCATCGGCAACACACCGCAGGCATAGAACAGATAGCGACCCATCAACGCCGACAGCACAAATGCCGCCAATGATCCGTAGAGCCATCTGCCGGCGTCATCGGTCCGACCTTGCCGGTAACTGTGCCAGAATCCCAGGACGCAGCCAACGCCGGACAAGGCAAGCAACTGCCCTAATCCAAACAGTGGCCAGGAGTTGCTCAAGAGCCTGAGGCTTTCTCGTGCCGCGGCGGGTCCCGACGCCAATATCAGCGGATACAGAGCGGCCGTCGTTAACTGGACAGCGGCAGCGACGGCGCCAACCGCGAGTGTGGTCATCAGCATCCCGGTCGTGAGCCCTTCGCGCCAAGCAAGGATGAGGTAAAGCAACGACCCCAAGGTAACTGCCGTGGCGTAGAACGAAAGATGCGTGTAACAGGTTGCCCAGGCAGGCACAGCGCTGTTCGTGTATACGCACGCCATGCTCACGATGCACGCGATGCCGGCGCTCATTGCCGCCCAGTTGACGTACCTGAGGATCAGCTGGTCGGCTCCCCGTTTCCGAAGCCGATGACAAAGGCAGAGAACTCCCAAGAACAAACTGGCGAAGAATACTTCTCGACTCAGCCATGAGGTGCTCAGCTTAAAGACGGCGCGGTAGGCTGCCGCCGGGTTGCCGAGATGAAAGAAGGCGATGGCGATGGCCGCGGCCATGCACCAGGAGGCATAGCGCAGGATGTCCGGCGCGGCCGAACGGCTGCGACGGCCGACAACTTGATCGACCGCTACGAGCCCAACGCTTGCCTGTCCTAACACAGTGAACAGAACCAGAGCGAACTCATTATCCATTGTGGTCCTCCACGCCATCGGCAACAGCATCACGATGGGGAGTAATAACCAGGGAAGGTCCAGTGCGTTCCGGGTCCGGCAAGCCCTTGACTTGGCGGACCGACCCGTACTGCTGTCGCAATTCGGTGAGCGTGCCATAGCCAAGCGCGCGCATGGGGCAGGAGGCTACACAGGCCGGCGGCTTGCCTTGCTGCAGCAGATCCCGGCAAAAATCGCATTTGCCGGTGACGCCTTTGGCGGGATTGTATTGTGGCGCGCCATAGGGACAACTCATCACGCAATATCGGCAACCCATGCATTTGCTTTGCTCGATAAAGACGATGCCGTCCTCGGGCCGCTTCTGCATCGCGCCCGTGGGACAGTTCGCCACGCACGACGGCTTCTCGCAATGGTTACAGCCCATGGAGAGCCAGTACGCATACACGTTGTGCACAAACGAGTCGCCGGTCTTCTGAAATCCGCCGCCGCTGAACTCGCGTACTCGCCGGAAGAGTTGTCCCGCCGCGAGATCGTTCTTGTCTTTGCAGGCAATTTGGCAGGTAAAGCAGCCGCCGCAATGTTCCTGCTCGAAATGAAAAGCCAGTTGTTTGCTCATGGCCTGTCCGCCGCTCACGCCTTGGTGATCTGCACCAGGTTGGTATGTTGTGGGTTGCCGAAAGCCAGGGGCGTCGGCTGGTACTTGGTAATCACGTTGACGCAACCGCGCTGATCGACGCCTTGGTCATCGGGAGTCCACCACGCGCCCTGGGGTATCGAGACCACGCCCGGCATCATGCGCGGAGTGACTTTCACCGGCATCACTATCGCACCACGATCGTTGAAGATCCTTGCCTTCTCGCCGGTACGGAGTCCGCGTTCGGAGGCGTCCGAAGTGCTGATCCACACCTCCTGCTTTCCGGCTTCTTCCATCCATTGTGAATTGTCGAACGTGGAATGGACACGACGCCTGTAGTGGTGCCCGATACATTGCAAAGGATATTTTGCCCGCAGCGTATCCTCCGGGCCCTCCCAGGCAGGAATGTATTTGGGAACGGCCGGGATTGTCTTCGGTTTGTTCATCTCCCATAAACGGGGAGAGAAGATTTCAATCTTTCCGGAAGGCGTAGGGAAAGGGTTGTTTCGCGGGTCTTCGATCTGCTTGCGGAAGGCGATCGCCGGTTCCGGATACTGCCAACGATAAACTCCTTTGGCCTTGAATTCCTCGTAAGCAGGAAAGTCGGGATTCGCTTTGCGTGTGTCCTCAACGATAAGCCGCAGCCACTGTTCTAAAGTGCGGCCTTCGGTGAATTTGTCTTTGATGCCCAGCTTGGCTGCCAAATCGCCGATCCAGTCATAGCCGTTCCGACACTCATGCACGGTGTCGACGGCTTTCGACATATATACGATATAGTCGCCCCCGAGGCCGGCGGGCATGGCAATATCGTCGCGCTCCAGGTGGTTATCGGCGGGCAGCAGGATGTCGGCAAACTTGCCGCTGGCGGTCAGGAACTGGTCGTTCACCACGATCAGTTCCACCAGTTTTCCGTCGGCAAGTAATTTGGCAGTGCCATTGACATCGGAATGCTGGTTGATCAGGCAGTTGCCGGCCAGATTGAAGATCAGCTTGATGTTGGAAGAGAGCTTGGGGACTCCCCGTACGCCGTCTGCCGGCCCCATCTCGCACCCCCGCCGGATGGCTTCAGGCCAGATGAAGACGGAGATTTTCGCGTTGCAGGGGTTCAGGACCGGAATGGATCCAACCACCTGTTGCCGGGCATGCGTGCCTTGGCCCGAGGCCCAGCCGCCCTTGATGCCGATATTTCCTGTCATGGCGGCGAGCACAGTACCGCTGCGCACCACCTGCTCGCCATAGGCGTGGCGCTGGGGCCCATAGCCTTGAATGAGCGCCCCCGGGCGCATGGTTGCATACTGTCGGGCCAATTGTACGATGGTCGTTTTCGGTATCCCGGTGATCTTCTCCGCCCACGCAGGGGTCTTCGCCGTGCGGTCGTCGCCGAGGCCTAGAACATAGCTCTTATAGGAATTGTCCGCCGGTATGTCAGGCGGCATGTGCTCATCGTCAAAACCCAGGCAGTAGGTATCAAGAAACTTCTGATCATGCAGACCGCCAGTGATCATCACATAGGCCATCGCATCGAGCAACGCGCTGTCCGTGGTGGGCCGAATTGGAATCCACTGGTCTGCCAAAGCGATGGCGCTATTGGAATAGATCGGATCGATGACGATAATCTTGGCGCCAGCCTGTTTGGCTTGCTTCAGATAGTAGGCGGTGTTGGTGCTGTGAATGGTTTCCGCGGGATTCCATCCCAGCATGAGAATAAGCTTGGAATTGACCCAATCTTCCCTGCTGTTACCGGTATTGGTGGTTCCAAAGGTATAAGGCGTAGCCGCCTGCGTACAAGCCGTACTGTACGTTCCGTAGTAAGACAGATAGCCGCCGTACAGCCCCATGAGCCTGGCCATCCACACGCGCTCGGCCACCTTGCCCTGGTTGCCGGTCCCATAGTTCAGATAGACGGCCTCGGGGCCGTACTGCTTCATGATCCTCTTCGTATGCTCGGCGATTGTGCCGAGGGCTTCGTCCCAGGTAACGCGGGTAAACTCGCCCTGGCCGCGTTTGCCGACCCGCTTCATCGGATACGTCAGGCGATCGGGATGATAGAGGCGGTCCCGGTAAGCGCGGCAGCGCAGGCAGCCGCGCAACTGAGGCGTCTGCTCGGTATCGGGGATGTCCTCTTCCGTTGAGATCCTGACGATACGGCCATCGCGCACGTGCGCTCTTATCACGCACCGCCCGCCACAGTTATGGCCGCCGGAAGTAGGGATGATCGTCTCCGTCGTGGCTGCGCTGGTGGTAGCCGGCAACGGCAAGCCATCGTCGTCCCATAGCAATTTGCCGGTTGCCGCAAGTCCCATGGCCGCCGCCCCCGCCGTCAGGAAGGTGCGCCGCGAGAAGCGACATGCCGTTAACGGCTTATCGTCCATAATCTCCATCCGCTCAAATGGCACCGACAGGCTGCGCCCAAACCTCGCGATTTGCCGGTCCAGCCGACGGGCCAGTGAGAAATCTTCCCTGGAATTCGCATAGCCATAGTTCGAGCGTGGAAAAACCAACTCTATCGCAGTCCCCCGGTACGATTGAAATACTAAATTCGGTCTGGGCCGTATAGGCGGAACCTATACCGGCACGCCAAGGAACAGCCAATCTGCTCGCGAACAGCAGGGCACAGCTTCCGACAGTCGCTAGCTTGAGCGACGGGGCGAGAATTAGGCTGCGCGCGATTTACAGCGACGGTTCAGGTTCGAAGCCGACCTAAAGGCAGTTGCAGTGTGCTACTCAATAATTTCGTCCGGTGTTCCCAACGCAAAGAAAAAGCTGGCAGTTGGGTGTTCCTGTCGTGTCCTCAGCACCTTGAGGAACTAATCGGCGGCTCTTCGGCCAAGTGGAGATACTTTTGGAGATGTCGCGGCATTCTGAATTTGGCGAGATAACCAATATTGATGCGCTTCTGCACGCTAGAGCACCTGGGCCGAAACCAGGGGGCCTACCAAAAAGATTTGGAAGGGCAATAATTTACTTGACACACAAAGTTAATTGCGCTATTCTGCTTTCGTGATGGAGCAGAAAGCGATGAAAGCCCCGAAAACACTGCAAGAAGCGATCAATTACTTTGCCGATCCCGAACGCGCTTTTGTGTACGCCGTGAACTGGCGCTGGCCCGATGGCGTTATCACCTGCCCTCGTTGCGGCGGAGAAAAGCACTCGTTCATTAAGACGCGCTGGCTCTGGTTCTGCAAGGGCTGCAAGAAACAGTTCACCCTTAAGGTTGGAACCATCTTTGAAGATTCTCCCATCGGCCTCGATAAGTGGATGGCCGGAATGTGGATGCTGGTGAACTGCAAAAACGGGGTTTCGTCTTACGAACTCTCCCGCACGCTTGGAGTCACACAGAAATCGGCGTGGTTTATGCTGCAACGCCTCCGCGCTGTTTTGGGCGATGCTTCCATCGTCAAAATGGGCGGCACTGGCGGAGAGGTTGAAGTTGACGAAACCTTCATAGGTGGCAAGGCTCGCAATATGCACAAGGGCCGCAAGATTCTCATGGAGCAGATTCGCAGCGAACGTGAGCGGGGCGATGTAGCTCCCGGCAAGACCGCAGTCATGGGGCTGCTGGATCGTGAACAGCGCACTATCCGTACCTTGGTTGTTCCGAATGTTCGACGCGATACCCTTCAGGATGCCGTGCTTGCGGGCGTACATTACGGAGCCAGGGTTTACACCGACAAGGCAGTCGCCTATGACAAGCTGGCAGAGCACTACATTCACGAAGCCGTGAACCATGCGGAAGAGTACGTGAAGGGTCGTGTGCATACGAATGGATTGGAAAACTTCTGGTCGCTCCTGAAGCGCGGACTTCACGGAACTTACGTTGCCGTTGAGCCGTTTCATTTGTTTCGCTATTTGGATGAGCAGGTGTTCAGATACAACTACCGCAAGACAAAAGACCGGAACATTACGGATGCAGATCGCTTCAACCTTGCCCTTTCACGCATAGCGGGCAAGCGTCTTACCTTTGCGGAAGTGACTGGCAAGTCGGGTAGTCAAGCGAACGCTTAACCCTTACCGGAAACCTCGTGGCCCGAAGCCAAAATAGGGCCACCATCTCCCCTGATGCGAAAACGCATAGCCATGCCAAGGGGAGCGTCTGTGCTTTTCACCTTATCAACAACAACCCTCATGTATGCCAGCATTTCGTGAATGGCTACGTCAGTCTCTCCCCCGATTTTAGGGAACCACGAATGCTGACACTGCGGACATTTGTAAATGTTGTTCTTGTACTGGATTATGGGGATAGTGAAGATAGAACGGCAGTTGTTGCACTCTAGTTCAACTGCAATTACATCTTCCAGATCGATAACGGTGCGAATTTCCCTCGTCATCTTTACTTTTCTTCCGATGCGGATTTGGGCTTGGGGCCGCGCTTTGGCTTGTCTGCACGCGCCAGTTTCTCCGCGTCAAGCCGCCGCCGAAGTTCCGTTTTGGAAATCTGAAACGCTTGGCGCATGGCGTTATCGAATTTCTCGTACTTTAGATTCGGCTTTGCGTTAGACTTCATGCGCTAATCATACTCCCATGAAAAACTGCGCCTTTTGTCTTCGCCCCGCTGTCATGTCTGGGGAACACCTCTGGGGTGCATGGATTGGCCGATTGTATGGTGAACCAGCATCCCCATACTCCTTCAATACGCGCCTCTCGGATGGCCGTTACAAGAGCTGGAAAAGCCGTTCCGTCGATTTGAAAGCGCATGTCGTTTGTGAACCATGCAACAACACTTGGATGAGCGATGTCGAAGCAGAAGCGGGTAAAACAATGGGGAATATGATCACCGATGCCGCCTCAGTCTCACTGCTTCCGCTTGGTATCAAGTCCATCGCCACATTCTTGTTTAAAACCGCAGTGGTCGCTGATCATACCCGGCCCAATAAGAGCCCCTTTTTCTCCCATTCGGTACGAAAACGGTTTGCCGAGTCGCTTGAAATTCCCGCTGGAGTTCAGATGTGGATTGCATCTTTCGGGTACAACCATCCCTGCGGCCGATTTACAACGCACTACGGCAAAATAGAAGGCGGTCGGTTCAGAGGTTTTGAGTTGTACATATTCACCTACGTCGCCGGATTTATCGCCCTTCAATTGACCGCCTCCAGATGGGCCAGCATCACCAAGCAACCGCATTTTTCACCTTTTCTTACACAAAATACCGTTTGGAATAAGGCATCTATCGCGCTTTGGCAAATCCCGAGCAGTCCGATAACCTGGCCCCCCGATGAGCATTTAAATGACGAGTCTCTCAAGATTTTCGGAGAACGATGGGGGAAACTCACGGACGGCTCTCAAAACACCTAAAGGAACTCCCATGAAGGACAGCGAACTTAAATCTGTTTTGTTAGGTCTTCTGACCGCAGTAGAAGGGCTGGAAGAGAATCTTCTGCTAGTATCCGCCTTTGTACCTCAGCCATCGTTGGCTGACGCACAAGACGCCAAGAACGCAGCCAAGAGACAAGCCTTGCCGCAGTTTGCTGAACTCCGAAAAAAGATCGAGGCTTTGCCGGGGTAGTCATTATTCTGCTCCAATAAAAAACCCCGCCCGGGTTTCGAGTGGGGTGTGCTGCCCTGTCGAAATCAGACTAGCAGGGTTTGTGTGTGTTGTATATTATTGCCTTTGGAAGTGATTGAAAACATTGGTCGGGGAGAGAGGATTTGAACCTCCGACCCCCTGGTCCCGAACCCGATTCCGCAAGTTATTGAAAACTATGGAATTCTGTGGTTTCTAAGTGATTGTTATTGAACCTGTTGCAGCCTCCTTGTTGAACGTTATTGAACCTTCTGGGTTCTGGAGGCTTTGACCGCCTCAATTTCGTCCAGAAACCGAACTCCATTGGTAATCACATGAGGTTTTTGCGTACCACACGTCATATGCCTTCGAACAAACCTGCTTATCAGCGAGTTTGCGAGCATTCTCGGCAGTTTGGGCGCGTCAACTAAAAGCGAATGCGCGCCGCGATCTGCAATTGCCGCGGTGCTTTGGCCGAAGTGATTGTCCCAAAATCGGGCTGATCCGCGTATGCCTGAGGCAAGTTGAAATTGACGCGATTGAACAGGTTAAAAGCTTGTGCCTCTAAGGTCAGCTTGTTGCGCTCGGTCAACGAGAATGTTCGCAGCAAGGAAACGTCAAACGTGGCAAAACCCGGTCCACGCAAGCAGTTGCGCCCCGCATTGCCAAAGGTGTAGGGAGCTGGAATTGCGAAGGCGCTCGTGTTGAACCATTCTTGCGGAGTAGGATTCGCGAGAGTCGGATTGCCAACGATGTTCGGCCTGTCGGAACCGTTTTCTGAGCCATCGCTGCCGTTGCCCGTGTTGCTGTTGTCCTCTAGAAGCATTGGGGTGAATGGCTGGCCGGAATACATGTTAACGATGCCCTGGAACTCCGTGTTTCGTGTCCACCGATTTCCCCGCGGCAGGGTCAGGACGTAGGCCATTGCCAGATGCTGGCGTATGTCGAAGCTGGAAGATGCCCACTCCGCCGCCAAATTGTGGCTATTCTGGGGGAAATTGGGATCCGCCGTGGTTGGCAGAAAAGCCGAGGCGTTGTCGAGCGAATGGGAATAGGTGTAGGCAACCCACACTGAAATACCGGAGCTCAATCGTTTGTAAAAGTGCACCTGCAGGGCGTTGTAACTGGACGCGGCCTCACTTTGCACGTAAAAAATATTCGCGTACTGCGGATAAGGCCGGCTTAATTGGAAGTTGCCCGGTGCCGGCGAGGGTTGATTCAGGTCGCTCGCGCTGAGCAGGTGTGTACCCTTGGAACCCGCGTAGCTGATGGTGAGAGTTCCAATCTTGCCCAAGGCCTTCTCTAACGTCAGGTTCCAACTTTGCAGGTAGGGCGTTACCAGATTGGGGCTCAACACGCTCAGCGTGGCGGGCGCGGGAACGTTGGCGCTGGCGGGAAAGGGATTCTGCAAAGTCAGCGGAGCGCTGGCCGACGTGTAATACTGCTGCAGCGTGAATTGGGGAGGATTAAAGAACGCCGCGGAGTACGCCTCGAACATTCCCGCGTCGTACGAGATGCCATAACCCGCTCGCGCGACGAAATCCCTGGCTGGACTCCAGGCGATACCGACACGCGGAGCAAAGTTCGTTCGATCAGGGCGGAATCCCGAACGTGTTACTCCGCCGGTTCCCACTTGCTCGATCTGCCCGGTAGTCAGGTTGAGTTCTGACATTCCATTGTTGGGGGAGACGGGAGGGCTGTTGTATTCGTAGCGTAAGCCGAGGTTCAAAACCAGATTGCGACGCAGCTTCCAGGCGTCCTGAATATATCCGGCGTACGAGGTCGAACGCATAATTATCGGATTATTCGCTTCGGAAATCATGGTAAATGTCGGCAAGCCAAGCAGAAGGTCGCTAATGCCGGACCCGGTGATATAACCAGAGAAGTCAAGCAGGCCGCGCGCATAGAGATCGAGCGTACTGTTGAGTTGAAGCACCCGTACTTCTCCCCCCAGCTTCAACAGATGAGCCCCGCGATCCAAAGTGAGCCCCTCGGTGATTTGATAAGTATTGGTATGCCGCAGGTCGGGCAATGAGGGGACGTCCCCAATCTGAGAATAGCCGGCGACGATGATGCTGGGATATCCGTAATCCCGTGGGGGCACGTTCAACCAGTCAACGTTCCACGACTGGCCGACGTTAACTCCATTGTTCTGGGCGACAATATCGCGGGAAAAGCGGTTAAATCCCAAGCTTAGAGTGCTGATGGTCCGCGGCCCGAAAAGGTGCCGATACTGGATCATTGCATTCTGAGTGAAATCATTCACGTAATCCCCAAAACCAGGCAGGCAATTTGAACACTCAGCGTAAGACTCAAAAAGGTATGCCTTTCCCAGACTATAACGCAGGGTAAGATAGTCGTTAGCGTTGAGCTGGTGATCAATTCGAAAGCTACCTCGGGTCTCATTCGTAACCGGCATGGTCTCGCCAAGATAATTGTTTACCGTACCGGGCAAGTTGGGCGGCGGATACAACGCCAGTATGTCCTGCGCGATGGGTGAAATGAGGCTGGAAGGAATCGAGGTTCGATCGGCTTCGGTGGGAACGGTCGCCAACTGGCTGATGCCGGGTCCGCGCTCTCTCAGGAACTCGATGTTTGCGAAGAAGAAAGTATGGTCCTTTCGGATCGGGCCTCCTGCGGTAGCCCCGAACTGATTACGAATAAAACCTGGCTTATCCGGGGGATCGAAGTAATTGCGGGCATCGAGCACGCTGTTCCGCAGATATTCATAGGCAGAACCGTGAAAATCGTTGGTACCCCCACGAGTGATCACGTTGACCTGTCCCGCCCCGCCGCGACCGTACTCAGCACTATAGCTATTGGTGGCGACCTTGAATTCCTGAATGCTGTCTACCGGGGACTCAACTGCGTATCCACTAACATACGGGTCATTATTATCAACCCCGTCGATCAGGAAATTGTTGTATTCCTCGCGTCCGCCATCCGCGTGCATGGCGAACCCGCCACGAGTAGACAGGGCGGAACCCTGCACCGGCGGTGCTACACCCGGAATCAGGAATGATAAATCAAGAAAATTCCGTGCATTCAGAGGAAGCGTCGCAATTAGCCCTTGATCGAGCACGGCGCCCAATTCGGAAGATTCCGTCTGAATGCCTTGCAAAGGGGCGGACACTTCGATTGTCTGTCGAATGCCTGCGACCTGAAGATGAAAATCCAGCTTCAATTGAGAATCTACCAAAAGTGCTATTCTGTCGCGCTTTGCGTCGGCAAACCCAGGGGCTCTCGCGGAAAGAGTGTAAACGGCGGGAGCGAGCCCAATAAACAGGTAATTACCCAGATTGTCGGTCGTCGTCTGGCGCGTGAACGACCGCTGGCTGTCCGTAAGCGTGACTTCGGTGCCTTGGATCGGTTTGCCGTGGGGATCGAATATAGACCCGAGGATAGAACTGCTGGTGACCTGTGCGTTTAATGTTTCTAGAAAGCCCAGCACCAGTATGACCAAAACCCCACCCATGGTTCCCACTGCTCTCCTGCCCATTCCACTCTCCTGGGTCGCGTGCTGCTTGGATTCACGACGCTTTCGGCGTCCTTACAACGATATTTCGCAATTGCTCCAGAACATCATGCAGTTACCGTGCCAGTCCCGAATTTGAAAGCCGGTGGCGTCAGGTCGGCTTGGAAACCGTCAACTTGTACCTGCAGCAGCGCGGAGTGCGTATTCCGACCGGCACGATTGTGGGTGCGACCATCATTCACGCGCCGAGCGTAGTGCAAGTCGTTCATTGAGTAGTCAAGCCAACCCAGAGCCACGCCAATGAGTAATCTTTTTCCAAAGAGAACTGCAGCTGACTTTCATTCCTGCAAAATCGGCATTCAAAACACATTATCCAGAAAGGAGTTAGGGGAATTTTGCTTTGGAATTATAACTGCTTGATGAGTCACCAGACTCAGAGCTTATTCGGTGCCGGTGTCGGCGAATTTGTGTCGATGGCGGCCACGCGAATGGATGTTGGGGGAGTATCGGAGGTGACGATCGGTGGTTATGGCACCCGCGCTTATGGTCACGGGGAGTAAAGGCGCCTGGTGCGGGATAGTGTCAGCTTAGTTAGTGCTTTGAGTTTATCAAGGAAGCGCGGGCAGTTGCGTCAAGGAGAGTTTGATGAAAGCGAGATTTGTAATTCTGATTCTGCTTTTGGTGACGTTGGGCGCCGGGAATGCTTTTGCGCAAGTCTATGAGTTGGATGAATGGGCAACCAATGTCAACGGAACGATAACCGATTGCATCGGCTGCGGCTCGATTCCGAGCGGCATGACCAGTACGGTCGTGACTCAGGCAGGCCAGCCTTGGGTCTCGACTCTCGGGTCAACCACGTTTACGATAACTGGAACCGGAAGCACGTATTTCTCCGTGCTCTTTAATTACGGCATTAACCCAGGCCTGAACGGGTACTTCAACGAGTTTGGCTCGGCCAACGGCACCCTTCCGGCCGGCATGAGTTGGGAAATTGACGAGCCAGGGTGGAACTGCAGTGGAGGACGGGGCGTCGGCCCGGGCAATCGATCCAACGGGACCATGCGGGACGATTTTCAACGATTTCTCCAATAGCAGCCTGACCGATACGACTTCGCTGACGGCGTCCGACCCGTATGAGCCTGCTTTGGCTCTCAGCTGGGATTTTACGATTCCAGCGGGCGACGAAGCGGAGATAACCACAACGCTGAGCGATACGGCGCCAGCCAGCGGCTTCTATCTGGCTCAGTATGACAGTGCGGATTCGTCTCCCGGCGCAAACGATGGCACCAGTGACGTTCTTTATCTGTCTGCCGGTCCCATCGAGTTTATACCGACTGGTGTTACGCCCGTGCCGGAACCAGCTTCTTTCACGATTTTGGGCTCATCGCTACTGGCCTTGCTGGGTCGCAGGATTTGGAAGAAGTAGTTAGCGGCACATCAGGCCAACTCGACAATAGAAGGCATGCGAGAGTCCCCGCCGTGGTCAGTGGGGATTCTCCTATTTTCAATGACCTCCGATCGACTTCGGCCAGCTGGCCAAGGGGGGATTTTAATGTCAAGTAGATTCGCCAGAAGTGGCGCACTCGGATTGTTGCTTTTCTCACTGGTGGTGCTCATCCCGGCCGCTGGCTTTGCGCAAGCGCCGGTGGTGCAGACCGTTCCATACGCATACGGTACCGGCGGTACCGTTGTTCCCCATCCAACTTGGGTCACAGGTTATGTTGCCGGTTCCCCGCCCACTTGCGCGACGATGAAGCAGATCACGCTCAAAGGCGTAGTCGTCGACAATTCAACCGGGCCTTACACGTATAGCTGGGACTATGGTGACGGCACTGGTGCTACGGGCTTTGCCAGTGTAACGGACCTCTACGACGTTCAGGCGACGCACAGCTATTGTGGCGATCCCGGCGCCTCGCAGGGGGCGGGCACTATTTTTGTGGCCAACTTGACCGTCCAGAATGCGTCTTCGCAGAGTACTACCGTACCGTATTACATCCAGGTATTTAGCCAGACACTGGATATTCAGGCTAGTGTCGCCATTGACGAAGGCCTGTGGAATTTGCACAAGCGTGTCAACCGCAACACTTGCCTGGCCACGGCTGGGCCAAATGTTGGGAACAGCGTGCCCTGTGCCTGGTGGAACACCTACGGATATTACGTCTCTGAAACCGCAGCCAATACCCAGGCGTTCTTTAGCGCTGGCCACACTGAAACGGGAAACGCTAACGACCCATATACAGCTGACGTTCAGCAGACCATGATCTTTCTGCTTCAGTACGTCGGTTCCAACTCTTTTGGACTTCCGTGGGATGCTGCCGGCGACGCCTTTGGCTTGTTCGGTTACGAACCAAACTACTATGGCAATCAGTTTGACGGCTATATCTTTGGCTTTTTCCTGTCAAACCTGATTGCAAGTAATAACCCGACGGGAGTGGCAATCACGGGGACCGCGGGAACGGTCGCCGGGCGCACGTATAAAGCTATTGCCCAAGACATGGTAGACGAAGCCGCCTACTGCCAATACCAGGACCCGAATTACGGTGCTTGGCGGTATGTTTGCCAGGAATTCCCGGACAACTCGCCCAGCCAGTGGACTGCCATTGGGATGCTCTCCGGCCAGCGCCAGTGGGGACTAACCATTCCTGGGGCGAGCAGCCAGATCGTTGACTCGAACTACTCGGGCCAGCCGTTTACATACCCAGGTGTTACGGCCATGAATCTTGGCTGGATAACTTACAGTCAGGATGCTCCCGGCAATGACTGTGGATACGGCTATGGCGAACTTGGCTATCAGGGCTGTGGCCCAGCCTGGGGCCCGTATGCCACAACCGGCTCCGGCATGGTGCAGATGGTGCTGGATGGGTTGTTGGCCAATAGCACCCAGTTCACCTATTCCATGACTTGGCAGCGCGACAACTGGGACAACCCCAACGGGTGGGCGGGCGGTCCGTCCCGCACCAACTACTATTATGGGCTGCTGTCCTTCACCAAGGCCATGAGTTTGAATTACCCCAATGCGGCTGCGCAAACGGCTAACACCCCGGGAATCACGACGTTGCACTCGACCGACAATGCCTCGCTTGCCGACTTTGATTGGTACGCCGATCCGGTCGAAGGCGTAGCGGTGGCGCTGATTAATGCGCAGCAGGCGGACGGCGGTTGGTTTGCTAATTTGGACGGTGGGCCATCGCACAACTACGATGGCGCGATACAAGACGAGTACAACACCGCTTGGGCCATCGAGATGTTAAACCAGACGGTGATCCAGAGCGGCAAGCCCATAGCCGTTGCCAAAGCAATCCCGACCCCAGGCTTGATCGGGCAGACGATTACTTTGAACGGCAGCGGTTCTTACACGCAGGATCCCACCAAGAGCATTGTGAGCTGGTCGTGGCTCATCAACAAAGTCCCAGGGGCGACCGGAGCCTGCACACCCGGCCCGAACTGTGACAGCAAGACCGGGCAGTTCGTGACTGACACTTTCCCGGCCTTAGGCGCTTACCAGGCGCAGCTGACCGTGCAGGACAACTCGTCCCCGCCACAGACGGCTTCCACCTTTGTGACCATCCAAATCACCATACCGCCCTTGCCGCCGACGGCCAATGCTGGCGGTCCCTATACCTTCTGCAATCAGGCAGTGCCGTGGATTTTGAACGGCTCGGCCTCGACCAGTCCGGATCTCGGCCAATCTCAGGGTGCCGGGTTCCCGGTTAACTATCTCACCTCTTATAATTGGAACCTGGGCGGAACTTTCAACGATCTGGTTAGTACCACCCCGACGGTGAACGCCACCAGCGCGTTGAGCTCGAAAGCTCCAGGAACCTACTTGGTTCAGCTGGAGGTAACGGACAACACCGCGCTGTCGTTCCCGGCCAGCGGACTGGGCAACCTGACTAGTGCTCCCGCCAGTACGTCGGTAACTCTGCAGGGTAATTGCGCCTGCACGAACCTGCTGAGTGCCCGTGCAACTCCCGGCAAGATACAGTTGACCTACACAAACGTGGGGGCCAACACCGGGTACAACATTTATCGCAGCACGGATGATGTAACGTTCACGAAAATCGGCGCAAGTCCGGCCGGCATTTACGTCTACATCGACAGCACGGTCGCCGTAACCCCCACGACCTACTGGTACGAAGTGAAGCCGGTTGACACTAACCATACACCCAACGAGTACTGCACCTCTAACATCGTGTCGGGTAAGTCGCTCTAGGGATTTGCGAGCCTTGCACTTGGCGGTTTCGGCAAAAGCCGAAACCGCTTTTTTATTATTTAGAACAGGTCAGCATGACCGGGGTCCGGTCACAACAAAGCATGAAAAACAGCCGCCAACGTAAACGTTCGGTTCTGGCCGTCTGGACGGGAATGTGAAGAGGCAGGCATCCTCGCTTGGTAGACGCCGAGGGATTGTGTCGGCGCGAGGCGAAGATGGAAACTTCCAGTCAGGTAGTCGGTGAAGTTGCGGCCGCAACGGATGTTGGGGTTAAGCGGGCGGAGCGGCAGCAACGGAGCGCAGAACAGAAACGCGAAATCGTTGAAGAGACGCTGGCACCGGGAGCGTCAGTGGCACGAGTGGCGCGTGCGCACGAAGTCAACGCCAACCAGGTCTTTGCTTGGCGCCGGTTGTATCGCCAAGGGCGGCTCGGTAACAGGAAGCAACGCCCAGTTCGGTTGCTGCCGGTAACCGTTACAGATGTAGGCAGCCGTGAGGTGATCGTTGCGGCGGAATCGAGCGGAACGGTGCCGTTGCCGATCTGCCGCGAACCTGCGATCAGCACGCCGGCAGGCGTGATTGACCTTGAGCTTTCCAAAGCACATCTTCGCATTGAAGGCAGCGCCGATCCGGACGTGTTGCGCGTGCTTTTGGAGTGCCTGCTGCGATGATCGCGCTGCCAGCGGGAGCCCACATCTGGATCGCGGCGGGCGTGACCGACATGCGACGCGGCTTCACCGGGTTGAGTGCGCAAGTGCAGACGGGGCTGCAACAAGACCCCTTCTCTGGCCATGTCTTCATCTTCCGCGGGCGTCGCGGCGATCTGATCAAGGTGTTGTGGTGCGATGAAGATGGGCTGTGTTTATTGGCCAAGCGTCTGGAACGTGGGCGATTCATCTGGCCCAAGGCGGAGAGCGGCGGGGTTTCGCTGACGCGGGCACAGTTGTCGATGTTACTGGAAGGCATCGATTGGAGACGACCGGTGCGAACGGCCGACTCCTTGTTGGCGATCTGAGTGCACCTATGCGTTTTGCACAGATATTTCGCGGCTTTCACGCATTTTTGATGCAACGTTGAATCCTGTTCATGGCATACTCCAGCTGTGATCGCGCCGCCCACAACGCCGCTGGATCTAAGTACGATGGATGCGGATGGGTTGAAGGCGCTGATTCTCTCCCAGCAACAACAGTTGCAGCACCAAGACCAACAGCTCCTCCACAAGGACGAGCAACTTCTCTCCCGTGACCATGAGATTGAACACCTGAAGCTGCTGATCGCCAAGCTGCAAAGGATGCAGTTCGGGCGCAAGTCGGAGAAGGTCGAGCGCCAGATCGAACAGCTGGAGTTGAAGCTGGAAGAGCTGGAGACGGGTCGCGCCGAACGTGAGCAACCAGTACCAGCGTGCGCTACTGCGCCCGGTACCGCCGGTGCAGCTTCTGCCAAGAAGAAACCATCGCGGCGTCCGCTGCCCGAACATCTTCCGCGCATCACCAAGGTACATGAGCCTGCGCAGCAGGTGTGTCCAGAGTGTGGCGGCACGCTGCGCAAACTAGGTGAGGACGTCTCCGAAGTCCTCGACTACATACCAGCCAGTTTCATTGTCATCCGTCATATTCGTCCCAAGCTGAGTTGCAGCGGCTGCGACGTGATTGTGCAGGCCCCGGCGCCGAGCCGTCCGATCGAGCGCGGCTTGGCTGGGCCGGGATTGCTCGCCCACGTTCTCAGCGCGAAGTACTGTGACCACTTGCCGTTGTATCGCCAGTCGGGGATCTACGAGCGCGAGGGCGTTGATCTGGATCGCTCGACGCTCGCAACCTGGGTGGGCGAGGCCAACAGCCTGCTAAGCCCCTTAGTTGACACACTGCGCCGCTACGTGCTGGCCGCCAGCAAGGTACATGGCGACGACACTCCGGTCCCGGTGCTAGCTCCGGGGCAAGGCAAGACGAAGACAGGGCGGCTATGGACCTATGTTCGAGATGATCGCCCAGCGGCCAGCCAGGAAGCTCCGGCAGTGTGGTTTGCTTACTCGCCGGATCGCCGTGGGGGACATCCGCAGCAACATCTGAGTGAGTTCCGCGGCACGTTGCAAGCCGATGCGTTCGCCGGGTTCAACGAGATTTATGAGGGTGGCCGGGTGCAGGAAGCCGCCTGCTGGGCGCATGTACGGCGCAAGTTCTACGACCTCAAGGAAGCACACCAATCGCCGATTGCAAGCGAAGCGGTCGAGCGCATCGGCGCGCTGTACGGAATCGAAAAAGAAATTCGAGGGCGGCCTCCGGACGAGCGGCGCGAAGTTCGCAACACCCGGTCGCGGCCACTGTTGGAGTCGCTCCACCACTGGCTTGAAGCATCGCTTGCGAAGCTGTCGAAGAAGTCCGATACCTCGGCGGCGATCCGCTATGCGTTCGCTAACTGGGCGGCACTGATGCGCTTTTGCGATGACGGCCACATCGAGATAGACAACTCTGCTGCCGAACGCGCCTTGCGCGCGGTCGCGATCGGACGCAAGAACTATCTGTTCGCTGGATCAGACTCGGGTGGAGAACGTGCGGCAGCGATTTACAGTCTGGTGGGATCGGCCAAGTTAAATGGACTGGATCCGGAGGCCTACCTACGTCACGTACTGGAACACATTGCTGACCATCCGATCAACCGAATCGAAGAACTGCTGCCGTGGAACCTGCCCCCCGGCGACGCTGGAAAGCCTTAGCCAGCGTCTGACAACACGAACAACCAATCCTTCCGTAAGTGTCCACGAAAAAACAAGTGGACACTTACCAGATCTCCACACCTAACCATCCCGATCCATGTCAACATGGTTCGGACCACCCGCTTACCCGCCAACTACCACTTGTGTTTTAAATGAGTTCCGGCTTTTTTCAAGGGAGGAGTCGAGGCCCAACGAAGCGGGTGGCGGTTGCTGAAACGTGCTGAATTAACGAGTGATGCACGAAAGCGGGCTCGCCGGGTCGCACAGAGGACCTCTTTGGGTGATGCGGCTCTGACATTCTTCTTTGGAGAGTTGGCAAGACAGCAATCCGGCACAGGGGTTTCGATTACTGGCAGCAACAATAGCACTACGCTAGCGGAACGGTGTTAGTTTGGACTCACTTCCATATAAAGCAATCGGCTACCACTTGGAATACTGCCGGAGAAAACGGTGGGACCCGGCGCGGGGATCGATTCCAACGCCGGGCATCGCTCCCGTTGAGCTAGAGGGATGGACCGCTGTTTTCGCCAAGCAATACTTTTCGGATCAACGGAATCGGCGCGCCGCTCAACCGCAACACCGTGTTATTAAACATTTGCTCACTATATTTCTGTCCTTGGGCCTTGCGGTAGTCTTGTTTCAGCTTACGAATCTTCAGCATTCCGAGGGTGTCGGCGAAGCAAAGGGGATCATCCACGATATTCTTAATATATTGGCTGGGTTCGACTCCGCCATCAGAAATCTGGTTGAAGTACTCCGCAGATTTTCGATACAGCAGGTCTTTCGTCTGGGAAGTTAGGGCAGTAGCCATCACTAGAACCCGTATCTTCTGCTCTCGCAACAGAGACAGCTTGAATTTGAGCACGTCGGCTTCTAAGGTTTTGCTCGCAAGCTCTGGCGGCAGAAACCCGGCATCTAGCATCATGGTGACTGCGTAATTGTTCCAACCCTGCCTGCTTACCCGCGAACCGAGCACAGAGCGCACCCGTGAAGTTCTGCCCATAACGGAATCCTCGGTATATTGACCGGGAAAGACGTCGTGGATGGCCCGCCACGTCAACACCCCAAAATTATGCCTTGATAGTTCCAGTTCCACTTGTGCTGGCGTCGCAGTCGGGCCAAAGGCAACAAAAAATGTGGGCACCCTCTCCCGTCTCCTGAGGAAGGGCATTTATGGTTATGGCATTGGGAAAATTTGTTCCTACGCTGCGAATCCATTCCGGTGTCGGGCGTACTTCCGGCGATGGTATATCCGGAATGTCGAGCAACGATTTCTGCTTAATAAATTGACGAATATTTGCGAATGTTTGCGCATATGCGGATTCCAGCTGAGATCGCGAAGGATGGTATGTGGAGGCGATTTTAATTGTTTCTTCCATTGGAAGATCAGGAGCAAGTTTCCCCGCAACTAGCTTCATTTCGGCGTCGATGCGACTTACTTCGTCCTCGGCTATCTTGAGCAGCTCCGGAACCGGAGTGTTAAGCATGTCATCAAGCGCCAACAATTGGGCGAGAGCCTCCGGGCGGATATTGTAAGACGAATTCCATTTAACTTGCCTGTCCTTAAGGCCGAGGAAATCGATGAAACCGGCGATCGCTTTCTGCGCGTCCGCGTTGCTCGCACGGAATTCGGTCTGAAGCTTCTGGTCGCTCACCCCGGCCAATTCCTCAGGTATCCCCTTTCCGAGCAGAATTCGCAGGGCTGACAAGTTGTACCGGGCAAGAAGGGTCACTTCCCGCGAGTGCTTTGATGTTATCCAGGCCTCTGCTGAGGTAATGAAGCTCGGAAACTGGCTCAGACGAGCTGTAATAGCGCGCATTCGCTGTTCAGCCGGAATGCCGCCGTCTGTGGCCAAGGGATACACCGACTGGAAGAGAATCTGAGTGTAGTACTCGGGGTGAGCTTCCAGCCAATGCAGTTTCTCTAAATAGAACAACTGCCGCTCGACAGCGTTCTTGAGAACCTGCAGGTCAATCTGCTCATCGGTTGACAAGAGATCGGCCCTTACCTCGTCCAGGCGTTTTCGGAACGTACGAAGGCCGCCGAGATACGCGTCCACCGCTGGTTTAGAGAAGTCTTCGAGCTGTGAGTCGTAGCGATGTTCTCCTGCCAAGGTGGCGCGGGAGGGGTTATAGCGAAAGTAGATATCGTCTATAAACTGGTTCGACAATACACGGAATGCCCGATCTGCGTCAGGCGACGGTTTCGCCGCTCGCGGCTGCGCGTATATGTTGGTTCCCCAAACGATCGACATTGCAGCGGTGAACAGCAACAAGCCGAGGTGGAATCGTCTCATAGGTCCCTCCGAGTTTCGCAAAGTTGTGAAGTCCACTGCGTTTTAGTTTTCGCCTCTGAACGCGCATCGGTCTCCATTAGAAACACAGCTGATAGTCAATGGCCGGGCGGAGGCTCCTAGGTTATTTTTTTGTGTCGAAGTTGATTTAGGCATGCTAAATTCAGCGAGTGCTTGACAAGCTCTCAAAGTGCATAGCGTTCTATGTGCTCGCTGCAATCCCCTTAGTGGGACAAGCAGTCCCGGCTGTGTCATCTCGCGACCTCTTAGGGAATACTCATTCCAGTGAACTTAGTTCGAAGAGCATGTCTGAATCTTCGAGTAGCAATCAAGGTGCCAACCCCGGCGGAACAGAAGCCCGCGCAACCACCGGTTGTCCGTTATCGTGATGGTCAACTCGTTATCGACGCAGAGGATTGTACTTTGGACGATGTTCTTGAGGCGGTACGGCAGAAAACGGGGGCAGATATTGATCCGCCGCCGGTCAATGGGCATGAACGCTTGGTCGCGCACCTGGCCGGCTCTCCACGAGTTGTGATCTCCTCGTTGTTGGAGGGTACCCATATTGGCTATATCATTATTGGCTTACCAGGAAACCAGGATGGGATTCAAAAAGTAGTTTTTAGCATCTTGAAGGATCGATCCCACGAGGTGACTATTGAAACTGCTCCTGCCAAGTCCTTGCAGCCGCAACTTCCGCGGGCCGAACCCGTAGCAGCCCCCACCCCGTTTGATGTCGTACCCATGGACCCGGCGCAGATCGATCCGTCACACACTCAAATGGGCTCACGACCCCAATTAGTGCCTCCTCTATCGCAGGCTGGGGCCCAAGGAAAGCCGGTTCAATAACAGCACGTAAGTTTTTGATTTCCTCAATCGGAGCTGCACTGGTCTGCGCGCAAGCCACCGGTCACGGGGAAGCCTTCTTACGGGCGTTAATGGCGCGCTTAGCACGATAGTGGAGTATTTTCCCACGGCTTCGCCGGACTGAGCGCGCTGGTACAGACGTGAAACACGCTCTACCATCATCAATGGGCAACCTGGAAATACCGGAGCAATGAACCATTCTCTGCAATCCGGCGATGGGCGCAACGAAGCCTCAAAACGTAATCCGCCCTCCCAGGGTTGCACCGATCCCTGGCGCCAACCACTCCTGCTGAGAATATGGCTCACGATACTTCACATTGAAGAGGTTTTGAATATCAGCCGTAAGGTCGAGAGCAGCCTTCTCGCGTTTCCAAATCTTGTATCCGCCGCGCCAGTTCGTAACCGCGTAGCCGGGAAGCTGGAAGTTTGCATATAAGGGTGGGTTCGTCGCGCTCGGCGAGCCCAGGGCCGGATTCACGGTGAAGCTCACATCGTTCTGATCTCCCAGCTTAATTGCCGGATTGCGCAGCCTGTCCACTAGAATGACCGAAGCGGCTGTCCACCATTTGTCGTTGGACGATGTGTACTGCAAGGCCAAGGTGCCGTTGGTCGGGGTAATAAATCGGAAAGGCGTATTCTGCGTTGTGTCCGTCCCGTGAGTGTAGGTAATGTTTCCTGTAAACGTCCAAACTCGGAAGAAGCGCTTCGACAAGGATGCCTCAATGCCGCGCACGAACCCTGCATCCGCATTGCTGCCGTAAGTGGCCTGATAGCAGGTCGTGTTGTTGTTGATGCACACCTGATAAGGAGCGTTCACCGTGACAATTGCATGCGAGAGCTGGTTGGTGTAAGCCACAACCGAGAACTTCAGATCCTTCCCGTTATAGCGGGGACCAAGCTCATAGGTAACACTGCGTTCCGGACCGACATTCTTGTTGGGCACCGAGATAGTACTACTAGAGAACACGGGCGTCCCCGTATTGAGAGCGTCTGAAAAGGTTGGTGCTCGAAACGATGAGGCGATACTGCCGGCAAGAACCCAGCCACCGCGGATGCTATACACCGCGCCCACGCTCCAAGTCTCCGCGTTCCAAGTCCTTACAAGCGTTAGGTCCGCAGCTGTGAAATACGGAGTAAGCACGTCTTGGGTACGAGGATCGGAGTGGATGTGGCTTGATTCTATGCGTCCGCCAATTGAGACGCTGAGCCGCGGGAGTGGCGTAGCGGTTGCGAGAATGTAGCCATCCGTAACGTGATAGGTCCCAGGAGGTACGTTTCCTAAAGGCGTGCTCTGCACGGTCGAACCAGTGGCGCGGGCCAGTGTAAATAGTGTCTTGTTCGAAGTTAGATCTTCCGCTCTCCGATCCGCACCGAATATAATTCGAAACAGATTGAGACGTATCGTGTCCTGCAGTCCACCACCGTATATGTCTTGCGGCGTAGTTGCGAAAGTCGTGCTTTGAGCTGTCCATGCTTGCGTGTTAGGGCTCACAGTAATGGTGTCACGGCCCTGGTTGTAGTACTCTTTGTAAAGATATAGATTCAGCCCGTTACCGTGATGCAGGAAGTTATCGATGGAATAATCGACCTTCGCCAGACCTCGAATCTCAAAAGCGTTGAAGTTGCGAGGTGTCCCATTGGCATTGAGGTCCGACGAGGCATAATACGCAATGTCGCCCCGTCGGTCTTGAATCCAAGTGAAGCGGAGTAGCTGATTCGTGGTTATGACGGCGTCCATGTCAATAAAACCACCGTCGGCATTAAAACCGGTATTCTGCTCGACTCCTGCCGGGGTGCTGTAATTGCCGACATCCTGCGTCGTGAAGCCTCCCTCTAGGCTCAAGCGCTTGGATGCAATCCACATTGAACTGCTGGTAGTGCGCTCGCCATTCACCGTGCCATAGTCTCCCTGCAATAACCCGCCCACTGACCAGGAATCGGTGAACGGAGCACGCGGAGTGAGTATGTTGATCACGCCGCCAACCGCGCCGCTGCCGTACTGAACAGCTCCGGGACCGCGAATAATCTCCATTCGGTTAACGGCAACCAATGGGATTTGATTGAGGTTGGCGTTGGGACCGCTGAACAATGCCCCATTGTTCAGCGGGATCTGGTCCCACAAATACAGAACCCGGTTCCCGTTTTCTCCGCGGATGATCGGAGTTCCTTGTGCTGCCGCCAGCGGAGAAAAAATGCCTGGCGCCTCACGAACCATCTGGTTCGGGGCAACCGAATGGTTCTGCTCAAGCGTTTCTTCCGTGATCATCGTCATCGACTGAGGAACATCCTTTACGTCTTCAGGAAACCGGGTTGCTGTGACCGTAATCTCCTGCAACACCGTCTGCTTGGCACCCGATTCGGTTTTCGAGTCGCTGCTTTTCGAGTTGTCTGAGGGGGTACCAGCACTTGCAGGGTCTGCGGACGCTCTTTCTGTATTCTGGGCTAATATCGCCGGACTCAAGAATACCCCTAACAGCATGAGGAATATACTGTTTAAGAGCACCGAGGAGGTGACCCGTCGCGGCAAAACAATCTTGGCCAGATGCCTGCTGATTATCATCTTGCATGCTCCCGCTAGACGAACAAAATCGGCTTTGCCTGCACTTCCTGATGCACCTGGGTTTCCAAAGTAGGAGGGTGTCCCGGATTTAGTTGAAAGTTGAGACGGCGGTTGCTCCCCGATTCCGCTAGAGTCTGTTTCAAAAATACCTGCTGAGCGTGATCCGTAAGCGTGGAGTTTAGACCGTCTGGACGAAAGCGAGTTGGCATAGGCATTCTCCTTTTGTGGCGCGGCGAGCAGTCGCGTCTGCGAAGAGGAGAGCATGGGCACAGTCCCTCAGTCCGTTTCCCACCCCGAAACTAAACGGCGCTTCCGAACCGCTGATGAGCGACGGCGCATCGTCGAGGAGACACTGGTGCCGGGAAGCTCGGTTGCGGTCGTGGCGCGTATGCACGGCGTGAACGCGAACCAGGTGTTTGCGTGGCGCAAGCTGTAGCAGGCCGGACGGTTGGGGAGTACGAACCCGGCATCGGCCAGCGAAGCGGGTACGAGTTGCGTGCGGCTATTACCCGTAGCAGTCACTGCCGAGGTTGAGCGCGAGCAGGAGCAGCCCGCGCTATCTGTGAGCCGCCAGCCGGATGTAGTTCGCGAACCTGCTGCCATGACCTCACCGGGTTCGATCGAGCTCACCTTCGGAAAGGCACAGATCCGTATCATCGGCCAGGTTGACGCCGCAACCTTGCGCATGGTGTTGGAGTGTTTGCGCCGATGATCACGTTTCCGGCGAACACGCGCATCTGGATTGCCGCCGGCGTGACCGACATGCGCCGCGGTTTCACCGGGCTCAGCGCGATGGTGCAGACGACGCTGGGAGAAGATCCTCTCTCCGGCCATGTGTTTGTGTTTCGCGGGCGTCGCGGTGATCTGATCAAACTGCTGTGGTACGACGGCGATGGACTTTGCCTGTTCGCCAAGACGATGTAGTCAGAGTCGAATGTGGGAACGTAGACCCCGCGATCAGCCGATTCCGAGTGCCTTAATGGGAGCTTGTGATACGAGTTATATTCTCTTCACTAAAGACCAGATGCCGATCGTGCCATGTGCGCTGTTGTCCCGGTAAACCGCTGCGTAACCGGGGAGTATGAATAACGCCAGCGATCTCGTCGATCAGTTCACGCTCTCAGGGAATTGAGGAGGCTCCGCTTGACCGTAGGGTCTTTTATTGCCTTGAATTCCTGTCGCAGTTTTTCGGCACGTACTTCGTCCGAATGTAATCGCCGGAGCAATAATCAGCCACGTTACGCCGCGTGAGCGGCGTGATGTGGCGGAGTGAAAGTAGTCCACCCGCCAGATTCTGGTTCCACGGACATTGAAGGCATTTCGGAGGTGACGAACGAGGTTCGTCGCGTTGGGGCGGGGTGTTTTCCGTGGGACACCGGAGGGATGTAGACGGTGGAACTGTAGGCACGAGTGCGACGGGCGGTTCTGGTCGAGGGCAAGAGCCGGCGTTGGGTGGCGCGGGAGTTTGGGCTGGCGCGCAAAACAGTGGGCAAGATGCTGGCCTATTCCGTGCCGCCGGGATATCAACGGCAGCAGCCGGCGAGGCGGCCGAAGCTGGGTCCATGGCAGGGCGTGATCGACGCCATGGTGGAAGACGACCAACAGCGACCTCGGAAGCAGCGGCATACGGCGAAGCGGATCTTCGATCGGCTGCGGGCCGAGCACGGCTTCACCGGCGGATGTATAGTCGGCGACGCGGTCAACGAGAGAGTCGAAGTTTGCATTGAATTCGTTGCTCCCTCCATAAAGGAACCATTTTCTGCACGCCTTAAACCATGTCGCTTTCCATTGCAAGGATGTTCTAAGCGGAGCTTCAAATTGTTCCCATGCCGAGGTGTCAGCCTGATTCATTTCGTACGGCCGAATCGAATAATTGCTCAACAAGTTAGATATGACCCGATAAGGGTGCCGCCGACCAGACTCATTGGATTTCGACAGATGAACTGCCGCAAAAGACAAATCACCAGTCCTGTATAGACGCAGCAGCAGAAGCATGTCTTCTACATCATTGGAGATAGACCCAAAACCGCTATAACCTTCGCTCGCCGGAGGAATTATGGCGTATTCACGAGTAAGAATCCATTCGCCCCGGACAACTTCAGGGAAGAACTCCTTGGGGTCTTTCCACTGTGTAAGGTCTGCGATCTTATCGATGATAAATTCTGAAAACTGCAATCGAGGCGTATCAGACACAAGATTGTGGACGAGAACCCGGACTGTTGCCGCTGGTGCCATCGGACATCTCCCCGAACAGGCAATTATGCCCCCGCCACGGACGCTGTCAATTCAATTGCGCTGGACAGACCAGAGACGTTCTCAAAACCTGTAGGCAATAGACCAGCACCAATTTCAGAAATCAAGGCAAAAAAGCCAATAAACTCGGGGCTGCGGAACGAGGCTTTTTGAACCACCCGGTTCACAAGCTGGTTCGCATTGTACGGGGCAGCCGACCGGGGCGTGGCTGGGACGCTGGGGCGAGGGCGATCTGAATCATAAAACGCCGGGAGAGTGAGAACGCTGTTATCGACAGCTATACGCTGAACGCCAGCTTTGGATTGACAGTTAAGTTACCTTCCTGAGCCAGTTAGGAAAGGGCTTGTCAATTCGGCTATGCGGCCTCAGAATTTGGGCGCTGACTGGAGGCTATATGAAAAGAGTTCTACTCGGAGTTGGCATTGCAATGCTCTTTTTACAGCCGTGGATTGGGCTTCAAGGACAGGCATTGAGCAGCAAGACGCAGGAGGCCAAGGCGGCTGCGGGCATGCAAACTCTGCCACTACCACGCGCGAAGCCCGAGGAAGTCGGTATGTCGTCGGCACGTCTGGCGCTGATCGGCAAAACCATCAATGCCGATATTGCCCGCGGGCAGCTCCCCGGTGCGGTGCTGCTCATAGCTCGGCGGAACAAAATCGTTTATTACGAGGCGTTCGGGTATCGCGACAAAGTGGAGGGAGTCCCAATGGCCACCGACACGATGTTCGGCGTTGCCTCTATGACAAAACCGATGACCGCAGTGGCCGCCTTACAGCTCTACGAGCAGGGAAGGCTGCTTATGAACGACCCGGTGGCGAAATACTTTCCAAAGTTCGCAAACATGCAAGTCGCGGTTATGGATGCAAAAAAGGAAAACATTGTTGACAAGGTGCCCGAGACGAGGCAGATCACCGTCCATGACCTGTTCACCCACACATCGGGTATTCCCTATGGTGGTCGCGGCAACACAGCCGTGCACAAGATGTTACCTGCGGGATCGGAGGCAAGCAGCCTAACGTTGACCAGTTCCGAATTCCTCGACAAGCTGAGCTCGGTCCCTTTGCTATACCAACCGGGTACAGTCTGGGACTATGGGTTTGGCCTCGATCTGCTCGGACTGATCGTTGAGTCGATCACACAGCAATCGTTAGGCCAATACGTTCAGGATCATGTGTGGAAGCCGCTTGGTATGATCGATACCACCTTCCTCCCCGCAACCGATAAAAAGGCTCGCTATGCCAAAGCCTTACCCAATGATCCGATCACTGGTCAGCCGCAGCCGAACCCGGCCGCTGACGTTCCCAAGAAGTTTGAGTGCGGTGGGGGATGTGCGGTATCGACGGCGAGCGATTACTTGCGCTTTGCGCTGATGTTGATGAACAAGGGTAAACTTGGCAACACGCGGGTTCTCGGCCGTAAGACCGTGGAGTATATGCTAGCGAACCAAATTGGGCCCGACGTTAAGAACCTGATTGCGGCTGCGGACCCAACCCGTGCCAACTACGGCTTTGGTCTCGGGCTCGGGGTACGGATCACACCCGGCGTTGTTCCATTAATGGGTTCGGTCGGTGACTTCAGTTGGCCGGGGGCCTCAGGCACTAACTGGTGGGCAGACCCGCGTGAGGAACTGGTCGTGGTTTGGATGGCATATACTCCGGGACCGATGCGCTGGAGGTATCGTGAGATGATTAACGCCCTCGTCTATCAAGCGATCGCAGACTAACCCGTAAGCGGCAGCAGCTCCCGTTTGGGGTGTGAGCGACGATCTCCCGTTCACTTCGCCGCCATGGTCTTGAGCATTTGATATGCCTCATTAATTCGTACGGTGTGCCGTGTCGCATTCTCCCGTAGCTCCGGCGCCATGGAGTCCAACTTGTCGGGGTGCCACTGCGACACCGCCCGGTGGTACGCATCCGCCAGTTCTTCCGACGTGCATCCCTGAGCCGCGCCAAGCAAAGCAAAAGCCTCAGGTTCAGCGAGGGGTCGGTTGGGGTCGTCACCGGGCAATCCGGCTCTTCTTGCTCTCTGCTGAGCACGCTCTGCCGTGCGCTGACGCTGCCGGATGAAACGAGCGGCTGAAGGAAGTCGGCTACGAAAAAGCTATCGCTCTCAATGAAGTGTTTTTGCAAAGGGTCTTCGGGAAGCCAGAATCACTCCTCAGCACTGATACATCTCAGTTTGACGATTATTCGAAGATCGACCAAGATCGTTTTGATCCAGAGAAGAAAGCCGCGAGACGCAACGAACAATTCCCGCAGGATTGCCAAAAAGCCTTTGAGATGGGGCAAAGATTCGCCACCAACCTTCTGACGGGCATAAACCTCACAACAGGGGGCAAAGCGCACGTCTAAGATGAACGTTGGTACAAGTCCCTCTGAGAGGGATCAATCCGTTGTTGGTTCGGTTATGCTGCGGAAGGATAGCCGGGTTGCCGGACGGCGGCTGCGTCAAGCCTGACTACCGTCTATAACGGAGAAGCTATGACTGCTGTATCTGGCTGCTCGCCCGATATTTCTACCGCCCTTCGAAATGTCACGCACGAGATTCGACAGGCGCAGGTATTGCTCACGTCAGAAAAAGACATCGATCCACGCGTCCTGACCGATTTCCGGGATGCCGTGAATCGAGTCCGCAATACGGCATGGGCTGTCGCGCAATATGCCAACTCAAAAGAAGGAGAAGCAGACCCAAGAGCCTTCCTATCGCTCCTTGCAGGAGAGCGCATCCGTGTTGCCTATCAACTTTGCAGACTTGTTCAGGCCGATATGGAAAATTCGGAGATGAAGTTTCAAAAAGGACAACTGCTCCGACTCCGTGATGCCACATCAGAGTTGACACGTCAGTTAGGTGAAGTGGTGGGGGATGAGTGATCTTGGCGCCACTGGAGTTGACACAGCAACTCTGACGCAGACACTCAGCTATGCACGAACCACTGTCGTAATCAAGGCGAAATCGGCGTAGTAATTCGGTATATTGGTGGGGATGGGGTGGCATCTGCTGCCCTCGTTTCGTCTGTGCTCGAAAGGGGGGTGGAATGCAGTGCGAACGCTTCACCAAGGTGGGCCTGTAGAAAACCATCCAATTGCTAAGCAGTGTCGTCCTCAGGAATAAAGTCGATTCAACCCGCCCATACCACCCATTCAAACCGAGGGATTGGGCGCAGGAGTGTTCTGTGCTTTAGCGAAGATTGTTACGCAGACGCCAGCTGTCCGCAAAACTGTCGCACAGTTGCCTTTTCAATTGGGCCTACATCCGAAAATGCGAATCCATAATGATGATTCCTGCGATAGCGAACCTGCGCACGTGGCGCCAGTTGTTTCTCCAGCCGCGAATCGGAAATTGTAAGCAGCACAACCTCGCCCGGTTCGAGGTCGCCATCGACAATACCGCCTATGCCGCCTTCGCCAAGCTCAGTGGATATACCTTGAAGCATCGACAATTCGCCAGCGCGGTTCACGGTTACTGCCAGTGACAATCGTGCTGAGAATCTGGGAAACCGGCGAACCGCGAACGGGTTCTTCCCCGGAGTTTGCAGCAACCGTGCGAGAACACCAAGGAGGGGACGCAATCCCTCGCTCTTTGGGACGAACGCATCCACGTACATAAAGGCGCTCGACTGTATGTTCTGTGATCCTGAAAACAATATAATCGGGACGTCAGGGCGAAGACGCTTCATTTCCCTTGCAACCTCACCGCCATTCATGTCTGGCATAGCGTAATCGAGGATAACCGCGTCTGCCCGATGTTGTGCTGCTAGCCGCAGAGCCTCGCGCCCACTGCTCGCAACCAAAGCGTTGTACCCGACTTGCTCCAAAATAGCTTCCAACAAACCACGAATGGCATCTTCGTCATCGACGCAAAGGACGACATGGCGGACAGATAGCGATTCCATGACCCCTCCAGAAGGGGGATGCATTCTTTGAAGCAGCCCTGCTCGACAAGGCATGATCTCTCCCGGGCGAGGACATAGAAACGTTACGAGAGTACGGTAAGGCGCCGGGCGCAGTACATGTACCAAACCTGATAATTGTGTTGGGCACAGGTCTTACGCGCCCTGGCTGTGGGGGTGTGTTACGTGCTCGCCATGGGATCGTGCTAGATCGAGGGGCGAAGATCGACGATCAAGTTGCGATTCACGGACCAGAAAATGCCAACCTGCGGTTGTAGTTTGCTTTTTCTGCTCTCCTCTAAGGCCAAAACGGAATGATTTCAGCACGCCTCGTGTGCTGGACTCGCAGATACGGGAGTTAGCACGTTCCCATTTCGGCAGGAATCATTCCCGTTTTGACACGCTGAAGGCGGGAATCGGTCTGTCGCAAGATTGTGCACGACCGTAAAACGCCGGGTTTCAAGAAGATGAAGAATGAACTGTGTCATAGAGGGAGTGGCACGATGCGTGCGCTTGTTGTATCGAGCCTATGCTCGATTTCATAGAGAGCGTGCTATTCAGATGCTTCCTGACACAGAGGATTTCAAACCAGTTGTCCTGTGTATCGATGATGATGAGGCAATTCTTAACATGGAAAAAATGGCGTTAGAGTGCGACGGCTATGCCGTGCTCACCGCCGATAATGGTTCGGCGGCGCTGGATGCGTTTTGTTTCCATGCCATCGATGCCGTAGTGCTCGACTACGATATGCCTGGAATGAACGGCGGAGAGATCGCAGCGGCGATGAAGCGGCTGAACCCGAAAATCCCCAAGTTGCTGTTTTCCGGACGCTCTGCTATACCCGCCGAGGTCGAGATGCTGGTTGAGGGGTTCTGCTCGAAAACGGCCGGTATCCGAGCGCTACTGTCGCACGTGCGAGGTATGGTCCACCAGGTTCCGTTCCAGGCAAGCAGTTTGGATCACCGATTTTATTCTCCGGAGAGTCGTTAGACATTCTCTGCTCAGCATTTTCTAATTCATACCGGCCGAGCAACTTGCGCTGATCCACTTGCCCGTGGATGACGCATGCCGGTTGCTGTCAGAAGGACAACCCCCGAGAGCCCGCGCCATCCAGCACACAGTCGGGCAAAAATTCGAGGTTAAGCGAATTATAGTGGCTCCGTCCACATGCTTGTTCCCCCGCGTTCTCCTACCGTCGCGTCGGGCTGCTTGGCACTGCCTTCACCATGGAACGTGAGTTTTACAAAAGCCGTCTACGCCGAGAAGTTCGGTCTGGATGTCAGGGTGCCGCCTCTAGAGCATCGCAAGTTGGTGCACGACATCATCTATGACGAACTGGTTCGCGGCATCATCAACGCTGAATCGAAATCAAAACTTCGCAACGTCATTGCCGACCTGATTGCGGCGGCTGGTCGCATGTAGTGAGCGAGACGACCGCAAACGCCTCCCGATCCAAGTGCGCTGCCGATGTAGACGTAATAGCCCGACCGAAGCCGCAGGCTACCGAGTTGCCCAACCCGAATGACCGCATCCGTTGCCGACGACAGCAGCAGGGCGTAGGTGCCGGGGCGGGGTTGGGTGCCACAATAAGTGATAGAACATTGGTCGCGGGGCGTGAGCTAATGCACACGGTCAATCGAGTCGGCAAAGTTTCGCAATTCTTCAAAGTAACGCCGTCCAGCAACCAGCGCGAGATCGTTGTGACCAGCTTGCTCCAGCCAATAGAAAAGCTTTGGTTCGTTTGCGGCGGCAAAGAGCTTCTGTCCGTGATGGAAGCTGATGATGCTATCGCTCTTACCGTGGATCACCAGCACAGGACAATGAACCTTGCGGATTTTCGCGAGATTGGGGAATTTGTCGAAGGGCAATAGCTCAATTCTTGTCAAAACTCGGAATGCGCTGGTGAACGCGCTCTCCATAATTAGTCCCGCAACCGGATGTCTCGCAGCAAGGTCAACGGCTGCCGCCGCTCCGAGCGAGCGACCCCATGGAATGATTCTACTGGGAGGAACGTGCAGATTATTCGTCAGATAAACATATGCCGCTTCAACGTCCTCGTAGACGTGCTCCTCTGACGGTTTTCCTTGGCTGGTTCCATAGCCTTGGTAGTCGTATGCGAAAACCGCAAATCCAGCATCGTGAACGGCTTCGAGAAGCGGGATGCCGTAGCCAATGTCTTCTGCATTTCCGTGGCTAAAAAGAAGTGTGAACGTTGCATTTGCGTTCGGAAAGTATTTGGCTGATATTTTTGCGCCGTCAGCACTGGTGACCTTCAGGACAGACGCATCATCTCGATAACCTGGCGAAGGAGGCTGAAAAATGATGCTGTCGGCAAAGAAAGCGCCGCAGACCGTTAGCGCCAAATAGGCTCCAACCATTACCAGTACGACTCCTAGAACGATTTTCGCTGGCCACCCACCGCTCGATAAGACGCTCATTCTGACCCTGCCCCGCCTATGTAATCTTGAAGCGGAGAGCGGAATCGCGCCCGTCCTCTCGGCTGCGGTAATGTTCTGCGAAGTTCAACATGTCCAGCAGGGACTCCCCGTTCGCCATCCGAGTTAATGCCTTTTCTTCTTTGCCTTGAATTTCCTCTGCTGTGGCGATGATCCTGCGAAGTTCGCTATGCGACAAAACGAGTACACCGTCAATGTCGCCGAAAACGATTTCTCCCGGAGTGACTTCGACCCCGCCGCAAGCAACCGTTCTCTGGGTCGCAAAAACACGGGTCGTCGTTCCGGCCATGGGAGAGATATGTCGTGCATAAACGCTAAAATCCAACGTATTTTGCAATGTTCGGGTATCGCGACACCCGCCATCAACGACGATCCCCGCAAGCCCTCGCCTTCGTGCCTCAGTCGCGAACAATTCGCCTACAACCGCCGTGGGAGAGCCTCCAGCGTCCACGACCAGTACTTCACCCGGTTGTGATTCTTCCAATCCCTTGATCACGGAAAGAAAATCCTCACGGCAGCGAACTGTGCGTGCGAGTCCAATCATTTTCGGACTTTTGCTGATGAGTCGGATACCGCAGTCCATAATTCGGATTGTCTTGTCGGCATCGCAAATGGCAGCGCAATCAAGCTGCGCCAACCGTGCGATGAACTGCTGTGTTTCTGTCATTTTGCTGCTGTCCTCGGGGCAGTCGCCCTCGCTGACGTGTGAATGTCGGCGACGATATCGTACATACATTTCGGGCGGAAGTCAGCGTGGTTTTTGCCTTTGAATTTAAGGACGTATTCCCGTCGAATCTGTTCGCGGCGAGATTGGGTTCGATAAGACCGCCGCATGGTGCGAGCAGAAGACAGGCAAGACCCTCGCTCCCAGTGAGCGTGAGGCGCTGAAAACGATTTTGGCAATCCGAGTCGTGATCATTACTGGGGGTCCGGGAGTGGGCAAGACCACGCTGGTGAACCTGATCCTGATGATCCTGAACTACATCCAGTGGGTCGGACGAGAGAAACTTTTCGAGCGCGAGCGGGGCGGCGATCAACTGAGTGCCTGCTGCTGGGCTCATGTTGCCTTGAATGAACCCATATTATCGCCCGTATTTGCCCATTAATTCCGTCTGTGACAATACATGCCCCTTCACAGCGCGTTCCAGTTCGTTCCTGCTTACCCCCGCCTTCACGTCGAGCTTGATGTCGAGAGCATACAACTTGAAGAAGTAGCGATGTGGCTTGCCCGCTGGGGGACAGGGGCCACCATAGCCGATGCGATCGAAGTCGTTCTTACCTTGACGTGTACCATCACCGGACTCTTCCACATTCGAAACGCCCTCTAGCAATGTCGTCGTCTTGGGGGGGATGTTCCAAATGATCCAATGTGTCCACGTCCCCACGGGTGCGTCTGGATCATCCGCGATAAGCGCAAACGACTGCGTCCCGGCTGGGGCGTCAATCCAGTTCAATGCGGGTGAAACGTCAGCGCCATCGCACGTGTACTTCTTGGGGATTTCGCCTTTGTCTGCAAATGCGGTTGTTTTTAGCGTGAATGACATAGTACAACTTCCCTGAAAAGCGTAATGGGCAGATTTCGCTGTGATTGGAATGTTGAGATGGCCGGACAAGTCTGACCCCGCACAGGCGAATGAGAGCAGCAGTACGACGTTGGCGAGGATTAGCAGCCTAGGTGGGTGCTTGCACATGGTGCGTCCCCCAGATCACGGCAGTTTACCACAGTAGCCCACGCTGAAATATTCGGACCGAAGCTATCCCGCGCGCCTTTGCCGCCCGTCAATTTCCGGGGCGTATGCCGCCGCCTCACCTTCGTATTCCACGTCGAGGTCGCGACCGACTGGCTCCCAATGAATACTCAGGGCCGCAACCAGGCCGACCAGCGGAACCAGGGCAAGGTAAAGCATCATGCGGGTCAGCCCGACTCTAACCACCACCAGGGGAAAGAAGTAGAAGCCGAAAATGCTGCCGACGCGCACCATGGCCTGCGCCCAGCCTGTGCCTACACCACGAATTCGAGTCGCAAACGAAAGTGTCGCCATGGTCATACCCTGCGAGCCCGGGCCGAAGGAATGACCGAAGATAAACAGCCCGACCAGCAGTACAGTCGCTAATGCCGGCGTCTTTCCCCCAAGAGAGATGCCCAGCAGACTGACAATTACCAGGGAGTAGCCAATGATCGCCAGGCGGCGCACGCCGAGCGATGCTGTTGCCCATGCCCCGCTGAATCCGCCGACGATACCGAACAGATTAAAAAAACACCGCGCCGAGGATCGCGTAGAGAAACTCGCCTCTGAACAGGCGCGTGGAGATGGACGGCAGATTAAAGCCGACGGCGAAATATTCCATGCTCTGGGTCGCACAGATGATCGAGGCCAGAATTGTGCGAGCCCGGTATTGCGGCGAGAAGATTTCAAAAAAGTTGATCTTGCCCGGCCCGCTCGCCGCCTGCTCCGGTTCGACCCTGACCCGTACCTGGTATGTCTTTTCCAGAACCCTGGCCGTCTCATGTAGTCCCAAGTTGTGCGCCGCCCACGTTGGGCTTTCATCCATGAAGCGATACCGCAGCAAGAGAATGATGAGCGCTGGGAACGCTCCAAAGCCCACCGCGATGCGCCAGAGATGATTCCCCAGGTCGGCATAGTAGTAGAAGGGCAAGATCACCAGCCCTGTGCAGGAGGCGGCGAGATACCACATCCCTTGCCAGAGATTGACGTTGCCTCCCTTCTTGCGCGCGTTGACGAACTCGGCGATGAAGCTGAGCGCCACCGGAAAATCCAGCCCTACTCCAATGCCCATCAGGAAACGGAAGAAGAGCAGCATCCAGATGTTGATCGAGACGGCCGCTCCGATCGCCGCGACGACCAGGAAGATGAGATCGAGCAGGAACATTTTGTACCGGCCGATCTTGTCGGTGTAGTAGCCGCCCCAGAGAGCGCCGAAGAACGCCCCAAATGCCACCATGGCCGTTACGCTGCCTACCGCGAACGGCGAAAGGTTGAACTGGCTGCGCAGTTGAACCACACCGATGCCCAAGCTGGTGAAATCGTAAGCGTTGACGAACACTCCGCCCAGCGCGATCAGCACGATCCATTGGGCGTTTTTGCTCGTCGGTTGCTCATTGACGAACCTGGCTACGTCCTGCTTGGAACGGATCACGATCTCCTGCATTTCTATGCCCCCGAGTGCTTTAACGGATGCGACTTGGGGCCGGAGTGATTTCCCCTTGCAGTCTGGCGGACCGTACATTAATCTCAATCGCAAGCAGGTGCCGCTCGGCCCAGGCCTTTCAGCCTCATGAGCAGGGTCCGTGACAGAAGAGTCTGCGCAACTCCCATAGTTGCCGCGATATCTGACCGCATAGCCCCCTCGGCAAGGGCGGCAGTTTGGCAGGGTCAGGGCTGCCTGTGCTCCGAAACCGCCCATATCACTTTAGTTTTGCAGATCCGAGAGATACAATTCGACGATTCAGAATTGGAAGACCCCAGAGTCGCGTTATCCGACGCTCACACAAAGGAGGCACCCACAATGCCCAAGCGGGGAGCACAAGAAACGAAGAAAACTCGTCGTGAGTTCTTTAAGAATGCAGCTATTTCCACCGCGGCGATTGCTGCTGGTACCCTTGTTCCGGAAACTGCTGCCGCGAGTACTGGCACGAAGTGGGATCGAGAGGCAGATGTGGTGGTGATTGGGGCTGGCGCCGTGGGCTTTCCCGCAGCCATTCAGGCGCGCGAAGCGGGAGCCTCTGTCCTGCTTCTGGAAGCCCGGAAGGACGTCGGAGGGCACGCCATCACCAGCGGTGGAAATGTTCCTCTGGGTGGCGGAACGAGCGCGCAGAAGAAGCACAACATCAAGGATTCTCCCGAGCTGCTGTTCGCCGACCTGACTGACTGGTCGGTGGTACAGCCCAACGGTTTTCCGGATTATCGCTACAACGATAAAGAGATCATTCGCGCCTTTGTCGACAACAATGTTTCGACCTTCGATTGGCTTGTCGCCCACGGAGTCATCTTTGTTGACAAGGCCCCGGATGCGTGGGGTGGAAGATCTGTGGGAAACTCTGTCCCGCGGGAGATGCACTGCGCTGCCATGGCGTGGCCACAGGTCACCGACGGTAAACCAGTAGATCCCGCCCGCGCAGCGACGACCTCTTTGGGTATCGGTCTGATCCGGCCGCTTGAAGTTTATGCGCGAAAGTTGGGCATACCCATTCTCCTCGAGCACAAGATGACCGGCATCATACGGGAGCAGCCAACCTCGGGCAGGGCGCTCGGGGTCACGGTCGAGAACGACGGTCGCAAACTGAAGATCCGCGCCAAGAAGGGAGTCATCATCGGCACTGGAGGCTCGACTGGTAACGTGAACTTTCGCCGCATCTTCGATCCCAGACTTACGGAGGAGTACAACGGAGTAGCCGGCGAGCCATGGTCTTTCCAGGACGCCAGCGGAGAACTGGCTGCCATGGCCATCGGGGCTTCGCTGTGGGGAGCTTATAACCAGGTGGGAGAGTTTGGCGCGAACATTACAAAGCCGGTACACATCGGCTGCCAATATGGTTACCATTTGCAGTGGATGCCGGGTAGTCCGGTGTTCCATCTTGCCCGCGCTTCCGGCCTGCACGTGAAAGACTGGCAGAACCTCATCCTCGTGAACCAGGCGGGATTGCGCTTCTACGATGAGACGGTTGACCAGATTACGGCCAACGATTACAACTCCATCGTGCCCTACGTTCAAGGTAGCTACCGCAACCTCGAGACCGTTAAATACAATCCCCACCCGCTGAACTTTATTAATGCGGCTCTGGCTGGAACCGGGCAGCCTGTTAACGGTGGCGGACCGATCTGGGCCATCTTCGACGCCGAGGCGGTCACGCGGGAAAAATGGAACCCTGTGCCTCCAAACGTGGACGTTGATGCGGGATTATTTTTCTCGGCGAATACAATTGCGGAATTGGCTGGCAAGGTGGTTATGAAGTATCAGCCCAAAGGTCTTCCCGCGGCGGTCCTGGAAAGCACGGTAGCTCGCTACAACTCTTTCGTGGATGCGGGCAAAGACCCTGATTTTGACAAGCCCATCCCTCGCTATAAGATACAAGCGCCTCCGTTTTACGCGGCCTGGGCCGTGCCTGTCATTCACGATAGCCGCGCCGGGCTTAGGATCAACGCGCAGTGCCAGGTGATGGGCCTGAATGGGCAAGTGATCCCGGGTCTTTATTGTGGAGGCGAAGCAGCTGGAGGATTCAGTCAGCATGGTCTGGCACGATGCACCGTCCAGGGGCTTATCGCGGGCAAGCACGCAGCCGCGCAACAACCATGGAGCTAAGCAGATTTCTATTGGGACATCCGGCCCTCGTCAGGAGAAACTTAAATGAGAATGTGTGGCAAAAAGTTCGTTTTTCTATTGTTCGCCAGCTTCATTGCGTGGTTGCTTGGAAGTACCGTGATGGCTTTGGCCCAGGTTAAGGGCGTAGAAACGCACGACGGCGGCATCGGCGTGAACATGAGACTTGTGGGAGCTAACGACCTCCAGGGGCGCCCATCCTATATGCCTCACGTGCAAAAGCAGGGCAACCGATACATTTTGTATGCGAGCGAGCACGTCGGGACCGGGGCGTACTTGAACCCCATGACTGGCAAGTTGGAATTTGATGGCACGTCCATCATCGACGTGACCAATCCCAGTCATCCCATCTATCTGAAACACCTGCCCAGCCTCTACGGCCCACCGAATAATGAGAGGCGGCACGTGCGCGTGTGTGCCGGGGATGATCTTCCGGGAAAGAAATATCCTGGCAAGTACTTCATGGTCGGCAGTGAGGGACAGGTTAGCCACACGCTTTGGGATGTCACCGATCCGGCGAATCCCATCTTCATCTCTAAGCTGATCGACAACTTGACCTACACTCACAAGGAGTCTTGGGACTGCGCATCAGGGTACATTGCGATGCCACAGAGTTCGACTGCGTGGAAGTCAAGCGGACCGGGGTGCAGCGGCCAGGGGTGTGACATCGCCATCTTCGACCTTCGCGATCCCTACAAGCCGAAATACATCACCGATTGGGGACTCGTCGGGCAGACACCCAGGTCCACTGTCACGCCAGTGCCCGCCATGGTCCACGAGACTGTCATCTACACTGATCCTGTTTACGGCACGCGACTCTACGGCGCGTACGGAGTTGGCGTAAGTGGAGACGGCTGGCTCCAGGTCGCTGATCTGAGCAAGATTCTCGCGCTCGGCCATCCGGTTACGACCGACGACGACATTCGGGCTGCACAGATTGGTGTTGAGAAGATGTCTTACGAATTCGGGATGCATTCCTTTTGGCCATGGCTCCACATCCCTATGGCTGACTTTGCTCAGAACGTCCCTGCTGCGGCCGGACCAGTTCCGGGGAACACGAATCCTCGGGTGCAGGACTTCGCGTTAGCCTGTGCGGAGGGCACCAATAAAGAGGGTGGTTGTGATGGCTGGCGCGCCATGGGGTTTGTCGTGGACCTGAACTACCCAAGCGAACCACAGATCGTAACCAACATGGATGTGCCGGCTCTTCAAGGGGAGGGTCAATTTGACTTCTGCGCCAATGACGCTCGATTCGGCGCACACAGCATCAGCGAGGATATGTATCCACCGTTCAAAAACCGGTTCAATGCGATTGCCTGGTTTTCAGGCGGGGTCCATGTATTTGATCTTCGCAATCCGTTTCACCCGAAAGATGTTGCCTGGTTTATCCCGAACGTTAACAAGAATACGCAGCCAAGCTGTGCCACACGGAATGGCGTGAAATCATGTCACACGGCGATTGGGACTAACAACGCGGCTACCGATGACCGCGGATTCGTTTACATAGTTGACCGTTGGGGCAGCGGAGCCCACATTCTGGAGCTTACCGGCAAGGCTCGGGAACAACTCTTCGCGATCGAGCTGCCACATAAGCCATGACGGTCACAGGCCCGTAATCGGTCCTGGTTCGATGCTGCGCGCTACGATCGTTGTCGCTCCAACGGCAAGTAACAGCGGCAAAATTAAGGACCAGTCCTGCCTGTCAATTCCACCATTACGACCAGGGCAGACGTCGGACCCTGTGTCGTCGCTCCCAACGCCGCCCCAGCTCCGAGCAACGGTTCAGGAACTTCGTTGTAACCGTCATCGAACTCTTGTTCGCCTTGCGGGGGTGACTTCTGCTTTGTGATTCCAATGCCCTGATTCAGGGTATCGGTTCCTCGACCCAATCGAAGCTGCGGTTAACCGCCTTCTTCCAGAACCGGAACATCGATTCACGCTTCTCTTCCTGCATATTGGGATTCCAGGTCTTTTCGACAGACCAGTTGGCACAAAGGTCATCCAAGCCCTTGAAGAAGCCCACCGCCAGTCCTGCAGCATAAGCTGCTCCGAGTGCTGTAGTTTCCCTAATTGTCGGTCGGACAACCGGCATGTCCAAAACGTCCGCTTGAAACTGCATCAGCAGCTCATTTTCTGTCATGCCTCCATCGGCGCGTAACCCGGTAAGGCTGATACCGGAGTCTTTCTCCATAGCCTCGACCACCTCCCGGGTTTGGAATGCGGTGGCTTCCAACACGGCGCGGGCGAGGTGCCCCTTCCTGGCGTAACAAGTGAGCCCAACGATCACACCACGCGCGTTGGACTGCCAGTAAGGCGCGAAAAGCCCAGAGAAAGCGGGCACGAAGTATACCCCTCCATTGTCCTCCACCGTCTTGGCCAATGCCTCGATTTCTGAGCTCTGACGAATCAAACCGAGATTGTCGCGCAGCCACTGCACCAACGCCCCAGTGATGGCAACGCTACCCTCCAGGGCGTAATGGGCAGGCCCGGTGCCGAATTTGTAGGCCACCGTCGTGAGTAGTCCATGCCTGGATTGAACCGGATGCAGCCCCGTGTTCAGCAGCAGAAAACATCCTGTTCCGTACGTATTCTTAGCTTGACCTGGCTTGAAACAGGTCTGTCCGACAAGTGCGGATTGCTGATCGCCCAAATCGCCGGCGATGGGCACGCCTTCCATCCCACCAATCTGACACTCACCATAGACTTCGCTACTGGAAGCAATGCGAGGCAGCATGGCTCGGGGGATTCCGAGCGCGCCCAGAATCTGTTGATCCCAGTCAAGCGATTCCAGGTTCATCAATTGGGTGCGACTGGCATTGGAGACGTCGGTCACGTGAATCCCGCCGTTTGGGCCCCCAGACAGCTTCCAGATCAGGAAGGAATCGATGCTGCCAAACAGCGCGTCACCGGTTTCGGCGAGTTCGCGGACACCGGGCACATTATCCAGGATCCAGCGAATCTTCAGGCCACTGAAGTAATTAGCGAGAGGCAATCCGGTTTGTTGGCGGAAGCGATCCTGCCCGCCTTTAGCAGAAAGTTCAAGGAGGTAATCGGTAGTGCGGGTGTCCTGCCACACGAGTGCGTTGCAAACGGGTCTGCCAGTCTTCCGATCCCAAATCACCGTTGTTTCGCGTTGATTGGCGATCCCAACCGCGGCCAGGTCCTTGGCCTGAACGCCTTTCAATTCACACCCCTGTTCGATCACTTCCCGGGTGCGCTGCCAGATTTCTCCCGGGCTGTGTTCCACCCAGCCCGGCTTCGGATAGATCTGCTCGTGCTCCTTTTGGACGATGGCCACGATCCGCCCGGAGCGGTCAAACAAGACGAACCGGGTGCTTGTCGTACCCTGATCGATCGCTGCAACGAAATCAGCCAAACTGCCTCCGTTTTGCCGTGCCGCGCACAAATTGATTGAGAGAGCATGTCCGGACTATTTCTTGAACAGGTTGTCAAAGGCACGCCGCGCATCTTCGACCGAGTTGGCACCCGCCGATGTCTCGCGCTCCACGCGCTCACTCAGAGTAAACTTCGGACAATCGTTGTGCAGATCTTTCTTTGGATAACCGGGCACGTTCCGCCGGCACTCGAACCGGCTACCCGGATCGAATTGCATGCACTGCTTGCAGGCATGCAGGGCGGAGGCGCATTTCGGGCACTTGCCATTTGGGTCAACCGTGGCGGGCAGCACCGCGCCGCACTGGGCACAGCGTGAGATGGTGCGCGTGGGTGCCATCTGAATCGCACGCGGGCCGTAGGTCGTGTCCCCTTTCGGACGATTGGATTTCTGCGGCTTGCTTTCGCTGCGCCGATCGCGATCCTGATAGCCGGGGTGATGGTATTGTTTGTCGGACAACTGGTGACCTCCTGAATGCTCTGCGAAGGAGCGAGGGAAAATGCGGGAGCGAGCCCTGATTGCGAAGAGAAGTGCCAGTGTATCGTTTAGATGCGGCAGCACGCAATAGGGGCAGTGACCTCGGTACCAGCCGGCCGCACCGGAACCATCGAGCGACGATCGCCCCGCCTGTAATCGTCTCTAGCGCAAAGTGGGCGCTGCGGCGGAAACGGTTTTGTGGTTTATAACCACTTTTTTCGCAAACTACGTCTGAATGGTACAGCGCCGGAGACGAATTCTGCTGCTCCGGTTCGGGTGATGGGAGAAGTGCTTTGTTCTTGAGGATAATCCTTCTGATCTGGACCGGCCTCCAGGCTTATGTGTTCTACCGTGTGGCCTCGATACCTATCGTCGCTCGGCAGATCCCCAGCTGGCTTCTGATTGTTGTGGCCGGCATTCTATGGATGAGTTATGTGCTCGCGCGCTTTCTCGATCGCTGGGGATTCAGTGCCGTAGCTCGACCGCTTGAGGTGGTGGGCGCAAATTGGATCGGGGTCTCGTTCCTCATCTTCGTTTGTCTCTTAGGGACCGATCTGGTCACAGGGTTCGGGTTTCTTTTGCCTCACCTGGCTCCGGCGCTTCGCGGCGGGGCGCTGGTGGTGAGCCTGGCGCTTTGCGCGATCGCCATTGTGCAAGCGAGGCGTGCTCCAGTGGTCCGAAACTACGAAGTGCAACTTGCGCATCTGCCGCGTGAGAGCGACGGTACGGTCCTTGTACTCGCCACCGACTTGCACCTTGACCGCTTGCTCGGGGGGCGTTGGCTCGCCGAGCGCGTTGCGCAGATCCAGGCAGAACGGCCAGATTTGGTCATTTTTGGCGGCGACATTCTGGAAGGGCATCACGGAGCACACCGCGAATTCTTGCCGCTGCTGCGCAGGCTTTCGCCTCCGCTAGGGTTATGGGCGGTCACCGGGAATCACGAATTCTATGGCGGGTTTGATCAGAGCGTGCGGATGCTGCAAGAGGCCGGCTTTCGCGTTCTGCGGGATCAGTGGGCGGAGATGCGCCCCGGCCTCTTGATTGCAGGCGTCGATGACCTAACAGCGCGTCGCCGATGCGGGCAGGACGGCAACTTCGTGGAGGAGGCGCTCGCCGGTCGCCCGTTGAATGCCGGCACCATTTTTGTCTCTCATACGCCATGGGAGGCAGACGTGGCGGCACGGGCCGGAGCCGGATTGATGCTTTGTGGCCACACGCACAACGGGCAGATTTGGCCTTTCACTTACATCGTCCAGCTCACGTACCCACTGCTCGGCGGAAGATACGAAGTGAATGGTATGCCTGTCATCGTTTGCCATGGGACTGGTACGTGGGGACCGCGCATGCGCCTGTGGCGCCGGAGCGAGATCGTTCGCGTGACACTGCGAAGCCCCGCGGCATTGGAACGAACGGCGTAAGCTGTCTTTGGAACTCGTTCCGATGCTGCTTAGCTATCACCGTTCGGTTTAGCTACTCGCTCAAGCGGACAGGCGTTAGGATGAACGCACTTGACCAAATCTTCGGCTGGCTGATGATTGCCTTCGGGGTAGCTCAGTCGGTTTCGAGCTTCCGCATCCAATCGTCCAGTCATCTCGCGTTGTCGCTTTCAGGAACAGCGGCGGCCATGATTGTCGCCGGGTTTCTCAATGTTTCCCGTGTCAGGCACAGCGACGCGCTCACCCGAGCGTTCTCGGTGATCGGAAACCTGCTGATCCTGGTGCGCGCCATTGGGATTGCGTGGCCGGTGCGGTACCACCTCTTGCACAATTGGCAGGCGCTGGGAATCCTGGGGGTTACGGTTGTTGAGTTGTTGTTTGTTTTGCGGAGGTGAGATGCCCCGTCGGCCTTCTCGGAGGATCAGTTGAGCCGGTTCCATCCGGTCGCATCGTCTCAGCGATCAATATGACCGAGATCTTTTCTAGGCGCAATGTGGTCACGAACCCGCCGCTTCAGTTCCTTGACCTCGGGAAAGCCGCCCTGATCTTTTCGTGACCAAAGCAGCGCATCTCCTACGCGTATTTCGAAAATGCCTCCAGTGCCCGGTATCAGAGTTACCCCGCCGACTCCTGCTCAAAAGTGAGCAGCAACTCTTGCGCCATCCAAGCAGCTCGCAGCAACCACCGGCACTGGGTACAGTATTAAATCGCGATTCGCGGGCGATCCGAGGGTGTCATGTCGGTCATGATAACCCTTTCGTTCCTCATCGTCTCAGGCCGATTGTTTGCCGACCTGCTGCTACTCGCATCCCAAGGCCGCATGAGATACGAAGCGCGGGGAGACAACCGTTGCATTCGCGCAGGTTTTAGAGACCGAAGAGTGGATCGCGGTTCGCAATGACCGACCGCAGAGGCGGTATTCGGGGCTGCTGGCGAGTTTGAAAGGCGACGGGCGGGCGGCGATATTCTGATGTTGGGAAGGGAAAGTGAGGTGCGTTACCGGGGGTCTCCTCAACTGCCCGACCCCGGCTGATCCCACATCGGCAGCGACGAAGCCTTTCTGCTTGCTCTGCGGTAATTTTTCCATTGCCGCTCGCCAGAGCACCCAGATGCATTCTTCGTAAGCAGCTACTCGCAAACGGGTTAGCTCGACATAGGCATTGGCATGACGTTTGCACCTTAATCCCGGTGTTTGCAGGGAGGATATCCAATGTTTGAACCACTTCCAGATGACGCGCAGGTCAAGCAAGAATCGGAGTACCGGTTGCTCTCGGGCCCCCGGATCGCCGTTGCCGCCGTCATTGCCCTAAGCATTGCGGCATTGTGTGGTTTTACCGTCCACGAGCACAGGGTCGCGACCGCAGCAACGGAACAGAACGCCGCAATCACCGCTTCACTCAAAAGCACTCACGCCCAGGTGGAGCAGCTCACTGCGAAACTGAACGAGCAGTCGGCTCCCAAGCCGCAAGTCGTGGAGATCCCAGCGCCGAAGAGAAGTGAACCTATTGGGAAGGCGAAGCCTAGCTCCGATACGCAACACAACTCGCCCTCGCACCGTGTGGTTCGTGAAGATCCACGTTGGCAGAAAATACAGTCGCAATTGGACGAGCAGGGCAAATCCATCTGTTCAACCCAGCAAGATTTATCGAACACCCGCACCGAACTCCAGGGCTCGATCGCTCGCACCCACGCAGAGCTCGTCCTGCTCCAGCGCAAGGGCGAACGGCGGTACTACGAATTCGATATTCAGAAGGCGAAGCAGTTTAACCGTGCCGGCAGTATGAGCATTAAGCTCCGCAAGTCCGACCCTAAGCGTCAATACGCCGACCTCGACTTGCTGGTGGATGATCGCGTCGTCACTAAAAAGCACGTCAATCTTTACGAGCCCGCAATGTTTTGCACCAGCGAGGATGACCAGCCTGCTCAGGTGGTATTGACCTGCCCGACATTTTGTACCAGTAGGAGTGTTAGTGTAGCGCAGTTGACGGACAAGTTGACTCGCCGTCGCCGCCGTCGGGGGTGTGGAAATGTGGGAAGCGCGCAGCGGTTTCCACATTTCCATGCCTCGTCTCTTCGGTTGCCTTGATCGTCGCCGGTCCGATCGCCGCCGGTGCTGGCGGCCGATAACCCAACGACGAATGTGGACGCCGCGTGTTGTACTCGACACGCCAACGCTCGATGATGATCTGCGCCTCCTTCAGCGAGTAGAAGATCTCGCCATTCAAGCACTCGTCTCGTAGCTTTCCGTTGCAACTCTCGCAGTCCCCGTTTTTCCACGGACTTCCAGCTTCGATGTACAGCGTCTTGGCTCCCACCGCTTGCAACCACTGCCGCAGCTTTTGCGCAACGAATTCCGGCCCATTATCGGAGCGTATGGGCTCCGGCACCCCGTGGATCAGCATCACCTCCGCCAGCGTCTCGATCAGGTCGTAGCTGTTCAGCCGTCGCGCCACCCGCAAGGCCAGGCACTGGCGCGTGAACTCGTCCATCAGCGTCAGCACCCGCAACGTCCGTCCATCGTGGGTGAAGCAGCTGACGAAGTCGTAGCTCCACACCTGGTTCTCATGTTCCGGTCGAAGTCGCACGCCGGAGCCGTCGTTCAACCACAGCCGGCCACGCGGCTGCTGTTTCTCGGGCACCCGCAACCCTTCCCGCCGCCAGATTCGCTGCACCCGATCCCGTCCCACGTTCCAGCCCGCGCGCGGCAACAACACCGTGATCCGGCGATCGCCATAACGGCCATATTGGCTGGCCCGCTGAAGGATCGCCCGTGTCAGCGCGTCTTCCTCATCGCGCGGCGTCCTGATGTATCGCTGCCTCCCTCGCCACTGCCCCAACCGCCGGCAGCCATGCCGCTCCGACAACCGAGGTTGCTGGCGGGCAGGTTCCACCGCGCCACGCCGCCGTTCCGGGCTGAGCAGTTTCCCTCCGCCACATCCTTCAGAATTTGCTTCTCCAGTGATAACTCCGCGACCGCCTGCCGCAGCCGCCTGTTTTCCTTCTCCAGAGTCTTCATCCGCTTCGCCTGCTCCAGCTTCAACCCACCGTATTCCTTGCGCCAGCGATCGTAGGTTTGCTCAACCATGCCCGCCTCCCGACAGGCTGGCGGCGTGCTCCGGCCGTTGCTTACGGCCACCTCGACCTGACGCAGAATCCCGATGATCTGCTCCGGGGTGTATTTCCTCTTGGCCATTTTCCAGCTCCTCTCGTACCAGTGTCTCTCTTTTCCACGGGTACAAAATTCGCCAGTCACGTCACGTTGTTCACCGTCGGGATGGCCATGAACTCGAACGTGTCCAGGCTCTTGACCACCGGGAAGCGTGCCTAGTGGATGCGCCATTCCGTGGCTCGCCGCTCGCGGTCGAGTAACTCCAGCTCGGCCAGGCGCAGCAGATAACGCGGATAGTCTGCGCTCTCGGCCGCGCACTGCCGCGCCACCTTGTCGTACTCGCGCAGGAAGCTCGGCAAGCGTAACTGCTTGAGGTGATGTTCCAGCAGCACCTGTGGGGTGTGGCAGTTGCCGGCACACAGCGCGCCGCTAGTTGTTTGGGCTCGTGCCGTGTGGAATGGGAAAGTGGTCAGCGTCAGTTGCCGATGCGTGACGAAAGTCAAACTCCAAGGACAGATAATCAGCACGGGAAAGTGCGTTCGGATCCCGAATTGGACGACTAACCCCAACGGTCGGTTGCGTTCGGCCCGCATTGCCTGGACCGAAGCTCGGTGGCCACCGTCGTGGGTACGACTCATCTGCGGGGACAAGGCGATGAGCGTGGCGATATTCGATGAACGCTCATTACGCGAACGAGAGAATACCGTGCCACCAGAAGTGGACAAGGACGCTAGCCAGGCCATGCAAGACGAGCTGCTCTTCGAGCAATACGGCGGCCGAGTCGCTGCGGAGGATGAAAAAGACCTTAACGGCAGCGTTGATACTGCTGACAATTCGGGCGAACTGGAGACGGAAGAAACTAGAGCTAGGGGCACAGATAGCTACGCCGTCCCAGCCTTCGTTCTTGCACGACGGCACCTCCAGGTCGTGGACAACTGAGCCGAACAAGTGAAGTGCGCTGCAAACCGGAGTACAAACGAGTTCGAACGAAAGGCGCTCCACCGAGATGGAGCACTGCTCATCGAGGCGTTTCAACGACAGGCCGTACGTGAACGAAAGAACGCGATCGGGGCGACGCTCGCAGCCGAAGAGCTGGCCATACGCTTGAAACACTTCCGGGAGGTGTGATGCTACCCTCGAGCCGCTTGGGCTTACGGCTAATCAATGGCAGTTCCTATCCGAGCCAGATCAGTATGTTGAGGCGAGCGCTCGCTTGGGGCGGAAGCTTGTGCTCGAGAGCACGCGACGCCAGTTCCTGACCGCGAGGGACATCCTCGCGCGAAGGGCGAACACAGCGCCTTCAGCAGAGCCCTGAAGCGGCGGAGTAAGGATGTGCGGCGCATCCTGATCCTGACGGCTACGCCGTTCAGCATTCGGCTAGGGCGTGTTAACACTATTTAGGTACCGGAGAGCTTCGACGATTAGAGCGAAGTTGAGGAAGCCGACGAAGATGACGTCGAGTTTTTCGAAGCGGGAGAAGATCCGGCGGAAGCCTTTGAGGCGGCGGAATAGTCACTCGATCTCCTTGCGTTTGCGGTACATGGCCCGGTCGAGCTGCCATGGATCGAGCCGATTCGGCCTGGCTGGTACGACCGGAATATAACCGAAGTCCAACGCCAGTTGCAGTGTTGGGTTGTCGTCGTAAGCGCCGTCCATGAGCAGGTGCAGCGGCACGGGCAACGGTCCGATGCCGGCCAGCAGCTCGCCGCCTGCAACCGCGTCGGAGGCTTGGCCGGGCGAGAGCGCGAAGCTTATGGCCGTGCGCGCATTCGCGGCAACCAGATGAATCTTGGTGGTCCATCCGCCACGGGATTTTCCGATGGCCTGCGGTCCGTTTTTTTTAACGCGCCGGTGCCGTCCGGGTGCACCTTCACCGTGGTGGAGTCCAGTTGGACGGACTCGATTCTGATGCGTACGAGTTGCTCCCGCTGCAGCAGCTCAAATACCTGGTCCAGCACGCCGTTCTTGGACCAGCGATTCATGCGGGTGTAAATCGTATGCCAGGGGCCGAAACGCTTGGGCAGGCCGCGCCATTTGCAGCCGTGCTCGGCGACATAGAGTAGGGCATTGAGGAATTGCAGGTTCGTGACCCGTAGGTTGCCGCGCTGACGGGGAAGACTGAAGGCAATACGCTGGTACTGCTCCGCGACGATCTCCATACAGCGCAGCATAGCACAGAATTACGAATTAGTGTTAACACGCCCTAGTACACGAGCCCATCCTGAGCCCCGAGCAGCTTGCCCAACTGGAGGCTACCCCGGAGAAGGAGCCGTTCGACGGCGATCCGAACAGGTTCCGCATCGGCGTTGAGGCATTTCGTCTCGGGCTGGCATACGAATACGACCCCTACTTTTCTCTCTCGATTGCGCGTGTTGACCCTCTGCCGCACCAGCTTGAGGCGGTTTACGACTACTTCCTCACTATGCCCCGTATTCGGTTCCTGCTCGCCGACGACCCCGGCGCCGGCAAGACCATCATGGCCGGGTTGCTGCTCAAGGAACTCAAAATTTGAGGCTTGGTAAAGCGGACGCTCATCATCACGCCCGCAAGCCTCTCCTTTCAGTGGCAGCGCGAGATGAAGGAGAAGTTTCGTGAGCAGTTCGAGGTCATTCGCAGCGACGTGCTTCGCGCCAACTACGGCATGAATCCCTGGCAGGAGCGGAATCAGGTCGTCACGTCGATTTCCTGGGTCTCCCGGGTTGAAGATGCCAAAGACAGCCTGCTCCGCAGCCGATGGGATTTGATCATCGTTGATGAAGCCCATAAAATGGCCGCGTATAGCGCCGACAAAAAGACCCTTGCCTATCGGCTTGGGGAATCCCTGTCCGGGATGACCGACCATTTCCTGCTGATGACAGCGACGCCGCACAAGGGGGACCCCGAAAACTTCTGCCTCTTCCTGGAACTGCTCGACCGCGACGTTTACGGCAACGTGAAGAGCCTCGAAGAGGCCATGCGACGAAACTACGCCCCGTTCTATCTGCGGCGAACGAAGGAAGCGCTAGTCTCGTTCCCTGATCCGGAGACCGGACATGTAAAAAAGCTGTTTACGAACCGCACCGTGAGCACGGCGTCCTTTGACTTGGACGGCGACGAGTACGACTTTTACGACGGCCTGACCCGCTACGTGGAAGACCAGTCCATCAAGGCCGCGCAGGAGGACACGCCCCGTGGCCGTGCGCTTACCTTTACGATGGCAATGCTCCAGCGGCGATTCGCGTCCAGCATCTACGCCGTTCACCGCAGCCTGGAGCGTATGCGCGACAAGCGGAAGAAGATTCTGGAAGACCCCAGGGAGTACCTGCGTAAGCAGATGGAAATCCCGGAGGACCTGGACGATCTGACGGAAGAAGAGCGCGAAGAGTACATCGAGGAAATCGAAAACGCGGCCATCAGTTTCGACCCTACCGTTCTGAAAGAAGACATCCAGCAGATCAGCCGCTTGATTGACCAAGCCCGGACGCTGGAACACCGGGAGGTCGAGTCCAAGCTTGTCAAGCTCAAGAAGGTTCTTGGCGAGCTTGAAATCTTCTCCAATCCGAAGATAAAGCTGCTCATCTTCACCGAGCACAAGGACACCCTCGATTACCTCTCCGGTGATGGCAGAGACGGGCGCCCACTCGGCAAGCTCCGTGAATGGGGTCTTAAGGTCACACAGATTCACGGCGGCATGAAGGTCGGCGACCGCGACACGCCGGGCTCGCGCATATACGCCGAGCGAGAATTCCGTGAGGACGCCCAGGTTCTCGTCGCGACTGAAGCCGCCGGAGAAGGCATCAACCTCCGATTCTGCTGGTTGATGATTAACTACGACATCCCATGGAACCCCGTCCGGCTGGAGCAGCGCATGGGACGCATCCATCGGTACGGCCAGGAGCATGACTGCCTTATCTCCAACTTCGTAGCCGTGAATACGCGGGAAGGCCGGGTGCTTCAAAAGCTGCTGGAGCGCCTAAGCGAAATCCGGCGCGAACTCGGCACCGACCATGTTCTTGATGTCATTGGCGAGGTCTTTCCGTCGAATCTGCTGGAAAAGCTATTCCGGGAGATGTACGCCAAGCGCACTGACTTGCCGAACATTGAAGCTCGCATCGTGAGTGAGGTGGATGCCGGACGCTTCCACAAGATCACAAACTCCACGCTGGAGGCTTGGCTAAACGCGAATTGAATCTCGCGTCCATTCTGGGCAAATCGGCGGAGGCACGCGAGCGTCGGCTCATCCCTGAAATTATCGAGGATTTTTTCACCGCCGCCGGTCCCATCGCCGGAGTCAACCCGCGTCCTGTGCAGAAAGACGGCCATGTGTACCGCGTCGGTAAGATTCCGCGCACCCTGGCGCCTATCGGTGAGCGACTGGAAGGCAGGTTCGGCAAGCTCGGGCGCGAATACCAGAAGATTGTCTTCGATAAGGCACTCCTGCCAGCCGACCCGACGCTAGGATGGGTCACCCCTGGTCATCCGCTGTTTGAAGCCGTCCGGGACGATGTAACGGCAGTGTTGCCCGCTTCGAAATCCGCCGTTTTTCCGATTTGGAACTCCCAATCGCAGTCGATCTGCGTAATATTGCATCGTCTGTAGAACCGCGATCCCGGCATTACTTTGTCTTATTTCAGGACCGAGATGTGGAGGTCACAAAAATTCCACTCCATCCCCTTGGAACCTGGAGCGAAATCGCTGCTCTTGCAGACTGGCTTCGGCAAAAATCTTCAATTCGATCTGTACTGGTGGTTACCAGCGGATTTCATCTCAAACGAGTGCGGTTGTGCTGTCAGGCGCTCGTCCGGCCCGGGATCCGGTGGAGCTTTGTCGCTGTTCCAGACGAAAAACCGTTCTTGACTGGCAATCGATGGTGGCGGGATGGGTATGCGTGCAGACTGATCGCCTCAGAACTGCTGAAACTAACAATTTATAAATACCTGTTTGCGGTTTCGAGACTGTACTAACTTCCTAACATCGCACCCGAAGCCAAGAACCGCTCAATTTGAAATGCACCGCTATGCTTCGATACGGGCGCCCACGGACCAATTCCGCATCGACGGACGCCCTATTTTTGTGGGAACAGACAGAACAAGTTCCCATTGCGAACTGCGCTCCCCGACTCCGGGCGCCGGAGTCGCACTGTCCGTGTTCTGTCCGTGAACGCGAGCCAAACCGCCCGAAATGAGCCGACGCAGCAGAGGCGCTATCGTAGATTTTCTTGGGGTCTACCGGATCGCGTTGGCTGGAATTGTGGCCTGATTCACCCCGTTAACTGGAGGGTCGCTGGTGTGACTGCTGCCCACCCGAACAGGGTATCACCGTGACTGAAACGTGACTGACATACCCAAATTCACCTTCACCCAGCCTCGCTTCCAAGCGGCTGGCGGCTGGGATGTCACCACCTAAGACATTGAATCAAAAGGGAAACTGGCGCGGGTGGCAGGTTCCTCCGACCGACTCATAATCCATTGGTCGCAGGTTCAAATCCTGCCGGGCCCACCAACCGCGCCTTGGGATAAGTCTTGTGCGGCTACTGCAAGCCGCTGACTGTTTGCGTGCGCGGCAAAGCCGGCAGTCACTTTCTCGGGCTTCAGGCCCAATTCACGAGCGCACCGCTGCAGCCGTTTCCGCAATGCCAACCGCCCCCGCGCCAGTCTCGACTTGACCGTACCCGGCGATATGTCCATGACCTCGGCAATCTGTTCGTAGGAAAGGTCCTCGATATCTCGCAGAATAACCGTAGTGCGATACGGCTCCGGCGTTTCTTTCAGCGCCTGCTCCAGGTGGGAACGTAATTCCTCGTGCAATACGAAATCCAGCGGCGAAGCGGCTTCGTCGGCCACCGTTTCCGCACAGTCGATGCCGCCGCAACCTTCGCAGTCGCGCTCGAGCTCAAGGGGCGTTTCCCGCCGCTTGTGCCGGAACCACCAGCGCCGCCGGTTCGAGGCCTCGTGCACCGCGATCCGGTAAAGCCATGTCTTCAGACTCGAGGCGCCGCTGAAGTTCCCAATTCCTTTGACAACCTTGAGAAACACCTCCTGAGCCGTATCCGGCGCATCAGATGGATCGGCGAGCAGGCGGTACACCAGTCCGTAAATCGGCTGATGATATCGCGCAATCAGCCAATCATAGGCATCGTCCGAGCCCGCCTTCAGGTCGGCAATCATCGACATTTCTTCCAGACCACAACCGGTTGCGCCGGCCAGTTGGCCCAATGCAGCTGCTCCGTCGGCCTTGGCGTCCCATGTTGTCTTTGAGTGAGTCGAGAGGGAATTCGTTCCGCCTTTCGCCTGCCGACTGGTGGACGCGCTTTCGCCGAGCAGACACACTTCAAGCTCGATTACGCCGCCTCCACTGGATGATTTCTCGGGCGCGCGATTAAGCATTGCGATATACGGAGGAGAAAAACGACTGAGGAGGGAGTTCCTGGAGATGATTTAGTTACAAATCTTAGACGCCCATGATCGAAAGGGCTGATGATAGCCGCTTTTATACCCGGCTCTCCGCTTGGCGAGTCATGGCTTTTCGATTTCGTGCCTGAGGATTATCACCAATCCTGGTACTTGGAACCGTCCAGAGCGGTATCTGTTGACTTGGTATAAACATCAAAGACGCTTTGGCCGCCCCATGAGGTTGAATCCGGACTATCCTGCGGCGATCGCTGGCCCCAATCGGTCGTCTTCGTCATGGGATCGACGGGAATTCGCCGGAGGAAACGAATCTTCTTTCCCACTACGTCTACACCTTTGACGAGCGTTTCCAGGTCGGGCGGATAACCCTGGCTATCCAGTTTTGTCTGAAAACGGCCCCGATCAGCCAAGTCCTTGTAGCGATCAATTGCGTCCCGCATCTCCCAAAGATCTCTTCGCAACTGCTGCTCTCTTTCGCGTTTAATGACCGTGCGCACCAGCGGGACCGCCACGGCGCTGATGAGAGCAATAAGAGCAATCGCAACGATCAACTCGATCAGCGTCACGCCGCGAGTGCGGCAACCAAGTGCTGTTTTCCGACTGATCACGTCATTTATTGTACCGGTTCATCAATTCGGCTGCCAGCATGGACACTTGCGAGCTCCGGCTGATCGGGATCCAGCCAGCTTTCTCCCCGTGTGGACACGGCCCTGAGGCTCGCCCATTCGCATGAAAGGCCGATCCCAAGAGACCGGCCAATGTGGAAACAACTTACCATACGCCTTCACCAGAACTGAATGGGCACGTTTGCAGCAGCGGGAAAGGCGCTGTCCTCAATTGCAGACGCCTTCTCACCACCCTACTGGTTGGTGTCTGAAATGACCGTCCCTACCCAAATGGGAGTATTGCCTCTTCGGGTCAAGGTCACTTCGGTGAAGTTTCCGGCCTCTTCGAGTCTGCCGAAGATGCAGTGCATGAAGATAGTAGAGGCACCATTAGAATAAACCTGGGTCGTAGGGTTGGCCTGCAAACTGGAAAACGCGGCATTGAAGTTTGAAGCTTGGTTATTGCTCTGGAATGCCTGGCAGTTGATCTGGATGGGAGTACCATCAGGCAAAGTCGGATCAGTTACCAACACGAATCCACCCATAGTTCCGTCGCGCTGCAGCGACACCCCGGGAGGAAGTCCTGTGTTCGGATCGGCATCCGCGGGATTGTTATCCAATTGGGCCACCGCTACCACCTCACCCGCCTGCTGAATGGAACTGTTAATGCGGCGCAACACCAGTCCTTTGTAAGGAATCGCCGGAGGAAGCCCGGAGGCGGCACCGGTCTGGGGAGGCTCATCAGTCAGGCTTTCGTTACCATTCTCCGACAACCCGTTAACAACCAAGTTGCCCTCTAGATCCGAGTCGCCGTTCACCTGAAGCCCCCAACCAGAGTCCGAGGCCCCATACAGACCTGTGCCCCCGCCTTGGCCGTACCCGTAGACACCGATACCAGCCGTGCCGCTGGGGGAGCCGGAAACACCTTGCACGGCGACACCGACATCGCTCGTACCACTAACGGCGACGGGGTTCGCGCCTGTAACGGAGACTGAGATGCCGCCTCCGACGCCAGGCGTGACACCCGACAGTGACACCGCCGTCGTCTGCGTGGTGCCGTCCTGGAACGTAACGCCGCCTCCGCTGCCCGCCGTCAGTTTGACGTTGCCGTTCACCTCCAGCGTCACCGGCGCGGGCAACGGACTCGGCGGCGTCCCGCCCGGGTTCGAAGTCCCGATGCCCAGGTTGCCGGCGTTGTCGAGGCGCATCCGCTCCGACTGCGCGGCCGCGCCCAGCGCGGTGGTATTGAACTGCATGTAGGTGCTCTGCGCCGTCGTCGACCAGGTTTCGTTGGCGTGGATGATCAGCGCCCCGCGACCGCCGGAAAACCCTCCCGTGCTGCCTGACACCGGACCCGTCCAGCCTCTGCCGGTGAAGCCGCCGATGATGTCGCCCGCCTGCACCACCGCCGGAGCCGTCGGCGTGCCGCGCGCCGCCCGGGTGGCAAACGTCACCGCGTTCAGGGTGTTGCTGTAGACATCCACAAACCCCGCCGAAGTGCTCGTCGAGACCACGTGCAGCGTCGCCGCCGGAGCGGTCGTGCCGATGCCCACGGCTGTGCCCGAGTCATACACCAGCGACGAGTTCTCGATGTTCGTCGCCGAGGTAAACTTGGCCAGATAATTGGTAAGGCTGGCGCCCGAGGTGGTCACGTCCGTGCCCGTGCCCTGCGGCGTGGCCAGCGCCACCACGCCGCCGCCGGAAGCGTTCGTCGCCGCTGCGCTGCTCGCTGTCGTGGTGCTTCCATTTGCCGCCGACGCCATCACGAACGCCGACAACGGCTGCCCGCCCAGGGTGTCAGCATCAGCCGCCTTTAGAGCATAAGGCACGCTTACTAGCATGACGCGCGCTTGTTCCGCTTGTCCATCGGGTTGCACCCCGAGCCAGCGCGCCTCACCGGAGGCGAACAAATCCACTGGTACTCCATTGGCATGATTGGCGCCTAGCAATATGTTGTAGTGCCCCTTGGCATCGAGATTGACCGTCTGGGTCTCCAGCCACAAAGGCGCGCCCCCAGTCTGCTCGGCGTAGAGGGCAAAAATCACGTTCAGCGTGCCTGAGGCACTGTTGATGGTACCGCCGAATTTTATCAACGTCGGCGTTGCCGGGCTGGTGGCCTGGTTTTGGCCCTGGACCCAGATCGAAGTGATGGAACTGGCAATCAGCAAAAGCATTAAGCCAAGGCGTCGCATCTGACCCTCCTTATGGTGTGGAGTTGTTTATGTTCTTGGTGGGCGAACAGGGTCTCACTTGGATATGCTTCCGTGCTCGTGATATGCAAAACGGCTAGAGCGGGTCGGACGTGACCTGCGGAAGCAGTGAGTGACAGCGGCAGGGCTCTGGCCCAGTACTGAACCTTCAACGGGTTTTCGCCTTCTTTGCAAACCGGAAATTCAGAAATTTGAGACGAAAAAATCAAAATGACAATTCCGCTCAGCGAGAACGGACCAATTTGATACTGCGTGATTTCAACCGTGATTTTTCTTTTTCGTTTGATCAAGAATTTCTTTTAGCCCCAATCACTTAGTCATCAAATTCTCCAAAGCAGCACGTGGCGCAAAAGCTTGAGGACCCCAGTGCAGAATGCTGCTTCCAGTTTCGTCATTATCTCGCGGACATCCCCGCACCGGAATTCGCTGCCCAGCATGCCCCGTGAGGTCAGTGCAGGTCCGTGCTTTCGCGAGAGTCAGGTAGGATAGCGGTCTAATTAGCAAGTTCCTTCAGCGCCGCAGCAACGGCAGATATCTGCGCCGGGTCCATGCGCACAGACTCTTGATAAGCTTCACGGGCTTTCTCCTTCATCCCTAATCCGGCGTACGCCCGGCCCATGGATATGTAAGCTTCGCTTAAATTGGGATAAATCTCAAGGGCTCTCTTGGCATTCTCAATAGCCGGTTCGTACTGCCCAAGCATGAGATAAAAGGTCGCCAGGTTGTAGTAACCATACTCGTTGCGGGGATTTGCCACTACCGCTGCCCGGAAATACTTCAGGGCTTCAGGGTAATTTCCCAGCGCGAAATTGACCGACCCAAGGTTCTGAAGCGTACCGTAATCGTTTGGACTTAGCGCATGCGCCTTTTCGCAAAACTGCTTTGCCTCAACATAGCGATGCCGGCTGTACAGGATTCCTCCCAGGCCGTTATAAGCATCCGAAAGCGAAGCACATTTTGCAACGGCGCCGTTCTGGCAGAGATCGATCACCTTGAAGAACAGGGGTTCGGCTTTTGCGTAATCGTTTTCTTGGAAGTAGTACGCGGCTAAAAGGCCCGTAAACGTGGGGCTGTCAGGTGCACGTTCCAGAGTTCTGGCATAGAGGGTGGGAGGATCACGCCACAAAAGGGAAGACTGAACCAGGAGCACGCCAAAAACCAGAAGGACAGGACTGACAAGCAAATAAACCGCGTGCCTGTCGAGAAAGGAAACCGTCCGCGCTCGCCGCCTCCAGGCGGATTGCGCCAAGAGAGGAATCAGGATGCAGGAAGCCAGAGATGGGATATACAGATAGCGGTCCGCAGAGACCCTCTCTTGCCCGATGTCGCCAATGTTCATCAGCGGCAGCAGGGATATGCCGAGAAAGCCAGTCAAGAAAAGCACGGCACGATTCTTACGCTGCCACCAGGCAAAGAACACAACCAAGGCCAGGGCAGCCGTAGCAAACAAGAATCGGACATCCAGTAAGCTCCTCGTCGGATGGAAAACATGACAGGGATTGATGCCATAGGGGACAAACACCCGTACCACGTAGGATGCCAGCAGGACGATGGAGCTGAGGAACCTCTCCTCCAGACTCAAGTTGGAAACGCCGGGTCTGAACCCCAGGGCGGATATCCGAAAAACTCCATAGATGGCAAAAGCACCCATGAGCAGGGCGTATCGGCTCCAGCGCAACTCCCGCTTCAGGCACCAGTCCGACCATACGGCTACCAAGGGAAATACAAATGCCATTTCCTTGGAAAACAGCGCGCCCAGGAAGAGCAGCAGAAGGGCCGCGATAGTCTTGATGTTACCGGGAGAGGAGCTGTTCCTGAGATAAAGAGCGAGCGCTCCAAAGTAGAAGACGGCGCACAACGGGTCCGTTACGACTGCAATCCATGAGACCGACTCCGAGTGCATCGGGTGCAAGGCGAAGAGCAGTCCCGCCAGGAGAGCAACTGATTTCTCCTGAGTAAGTTGCAGGGCAATCCTGGCAACGAGCAAGCTGCTGACGACATGCAACAGGATGTTAATAAGGTGGTAGCCCTCCGGTTGGAAGCCCGTCAGGCTATAACCTAGCGCATGTGCCACCATATGAAACGGGCGGTAGTAGTTGGTGAGGGACCTGATTCTGGAAAAAGCCCAGACATCGGTCGTAAAAAACTGCACGACCTTGGACCAATCCCGAATCCAAGGATTGCGCAGGATTTGTGTCTCGTCGTCCCGCACGAACTTAAATGAGATGGTGTGCAGATGGACCAGAAACGAAACCATGCATATGAGGGTGGATATCCATACTCCGAGCTTTGCGGAATCCGGCTCTATCGCTTCCGTCTGAAGCTTGTCAAGCGGCTTCTTCCTCCGGTTTTTCTTTCGCGTGACAGCACCGTCTCGAAAGCGTCGTTCACCCACCGGGTACAAGCCTCCGGAGTGTCCTTTGCGCCATCAAAACCGCATGAATTCTGGTGTTGGCCCGAAGATGCGGTCTAGGGCGACTTCAAAAAGGAAATCTCGGTTCAAAGGCTGACAAAGTGGGACTTTCCTTTGCAAAACCTCTGGAAGAGAATGCGGGCGCTGATTCTGGGTCAAGAGCTAATCGGCGCCGATCGCCGCCGCCGCGGCCGGGACGAGACCTCCAGTCATTCTGGGTCCGCGCGCAGACGCCCCCACATCCGTAGGCCTGCCGTTTTGCTTCATGGAATAGCAGGCCGCCTCCGCTACCCGGACCACCTCCAAGCCGAAGTATCCGTCGCTCTGCGGGCGGACTTTGTTTTCGACGGAATCGAGGAACTGATTTACCTGGGTCAATAATGGCTCAGTGTTTTCCAGATAAGGCGACACCAAGTCACCTTCCCGGTATGTTAGCTGGTATTCTCCAAATGACGCCGGAGCCTGGGAGACGTTGGCGCCACGGTCGTAAAGTTTGATTTTCTCGGCAGACAAAGTGTCATCGTAAACGACCATTTTCCGACTACCGACGACCACAGTCCGGCGCAGCTTGCTAGGAGCAAGCCAACTTACTTCCAGACTCGCGACCGTGCCGCATCGGAACACACAATTGAGGGTAGCGATGTCCACCATGCTTCCGATGCAGGCGCGCCCGAATGCCGAAACTTGTATTGGTGAATTGCCCAACCAGTAGATCAGCATGGAAATATCGTGGGGCGCCAAATCCCAAATTACGTTCACATCGGAACGGTGGAGGCCGAGATTGACACGCGAAGAACTGAGGAAGAATATTTCGCCCAAGGCACCACTCGAAATGTACTGCTTAATCTTTTTTACTGGCGGACTATAGAGGAACGTGTGCCCCACCATGAGGGTCAGATTTCGTTCTTCGGACAGGGCTACCAGTTCCGCGGCCTCTTCAGAGCAATCGGTCAGAGGCTTTTCTACAAAGACAGGCTTGCGGGCCATCAGAATTCGTTTGGCAATATCATAGTGGGTTTTCACAGGCGTCGCCACCATTACAGCGTCACAGCAGTCGATCATCTCGGCCAAACTGCCGGCTATTTTCACCGAAGGGAAACGTGTCATCAGCTTAGCCAGAGCGCGTGCCGAAATGTCGTAGCAGAAAGCCTGCTGGCAGCGGTTGGTCTCGATGAGGTTACGAACGAGGTTTGGGCCCCAATAGCCACAGCCAACAACACCGATATTCACATCGTCCTCCGTGATGGTCGACGTTGAACTTTTTCAGGAAGCCAGCAATGAAAACCAGCTCAGAAGCAACGGCGCTGGATTTGCAACACCGGATCAGAGTGATCGATAATTCCGGAAATGCTCGTAGTCCTGGCAGTGGCCGGCGGGGCCGATGTACCTATCCTGCCGACACCAAAGGATTCAACCTTAACAAGAATCGCGGGCGCAACCCCGTCATCAGTGTCCAGTCCCAAATATCACCGCGGGGATTGTGCGGAACAGGATGAAAATATCGCGGCGCAGCGACCAACACTGCACATATTCAAGGTCCAGTTCCACCATGCGTTCGAACGAGAGAGCATGGCGTCCGCAGACCTGCCACAATCCGGTCATTCCCGGAGGCGCATAAAGTCGCTGCATGTGCACTGGTTTATATGTCTCCACCTCATATGGCAGGGGAGGGCGTGGCCCTACCAAGCTCATCTCGCACTTCAACACATTTAGAAGTTGCGGTAGCTCATCCAAACTGTAGCGGCGCAACCAGTATCCTAATCGGGTAATCCGTTTGTCGTCACTGAGTTTGAAGAACCCTTCGCGGTTAGCCGCATTTGGGCCATCCAAAATCCAGCGCTTTGCGTACTGTCGATGGAGGCTATCGTTGCTGTTCACGAACATCGTCCGGAACTTGTACATTCGGAAAGGCTGTCCCTTGTAGCCGACGCGCTCCTGCCGGAAGATTGCTGGGCCTGGAGACGATAATCGGATAGCTATCCATATTCCGATCATGGCCGGAGAGCATAGTGCAAGTATCAGGCTTGCTAGTGACACATCTAGCGCACGCTTCAGCAATAGATTCGCGCCGTGAACAGCAGTCGTACGCTCCGCCACCAGAGGCAGCCCCGCAACCAAGCGACTTACGGTATTGCCCAAAACTTTCTGGCTGCGACTGGGTATGAACTGCCATGATATGGCCTGCGCCCGACAGAGATTGAGGATATCAATGAGCACCTCAGAGGGGCACCTGCACGCGATCAACAGCTCGTGCGGGCGACTTCGCTCAAGCAGTTCGAGTAAGGACGGCAATGAGCTTTTTCGGCCGAAGTCCGCACGTGCTACTCGAAACGCTGCTTTACTTTTCAGGTGCGCCTCCAGCCGCTTCGCCGCAACCCCCTGTCCAAGCACCAAGACATTCACTCCCGATGGACGCATCACCCGCAGCAGTACTGACGGAAGCACCGAGCGCAGCAAGCTACAAAACAGGGCGGCCAATGGAATAAACAAAAGCAACGAAGAGCGCGAGAACAGCGTCCGGGTTAAAAACGCGATGGCCGTTATGAATGTCGTAAACAAGACGCTGCTTCGGAGAGCCTGCCAAATTCGCTCAGAGAGGGTGAGTTGGGTTAGGCATCCTTCGGCATCTCGCGGCATAGCGCACCACAGGACTGTGAGCCCTGCGGCCAGAGCAACGGTAGACAGACCGCTAAGGTGAAGGGACACCAGCCACGCTCGCGATTGGTCGGCCAGCAATAGCACCGTAAAGATTGCCAACCATAGCGAAAGAATGTCCGCCAAAAGAAGTGAATTCCGGAAGCCACGTTCATGGACTGAAATCATATCTTCGATTCCTTGAACAGGACCAACAACAGCCAGTAAAGGTTATGGTGGGCCAGTCAACTGTGGTGCATGGTTACCACCCAGAACCTGGGGGATTTGGAGAATAACGCAAGAAAGCAGTACCGGCAGAAGCGGAGCAGGAATCGCGCATCGTACTTCAGACCCCATACGCAGTTGCAGCGGCAAAGCGCTTTAGAGAAAGCGGGTGGGCAATCTACTGCTGGAATAAATAAATGCCGATCGGCAAGAGATAGTTCACGTCCTGGCCCACTATGAAGATCGCGTACTTATTGTCGGGATTCCCCACGATCGCAATCGCGGGATATGGAACAAAATTGTTCTCGTTCTGAGCGTTAGGGGATTCACAGTAGCCATTGTCGCTATAGGCGCGAATCGTAGCCGACAGATAGGTGCCCGGCGTGCTCGTGGCTTGCGGACCAAGGTCGATCGCCAAACATGTATTTGCCGGCGGTGTATCGGTGGTAGGATCCCCTCCGGGAGGAAGAATCGCCCCCCCGGCCAACAGCCCTTGGGAGCTATTGAATTCTGCCAGATCAGTTTCATCGAGCAGGAAGCTGCTTGTTCCCGCTCCGGCTTCATAGATAAAGCCACTATAGCTCTTCGAAAGAACATCTGCGGTGTTAAGGGGGGCGGACGGTTGCAGGACTCCGACCAAGCCAGGGTTAAGGTTAGTCGCCTCCGTGTCTCCCTGATCGACAACCAGTATCTTCGATGGCCCAATACCAACGGTGCGAACGAACGGCGACGAGCTGCTAGCGGGAACGCTAATAGTCTGCCCGGCAATCGTGGGAGCGCAGACCCCGGCCGGCCAAGCCATTCCGTTGTTCTGTGTGGGCGTTGCAGACAGGGTCAGTTCTTGGTAATTAGTAAAGTTCCATGCCGAGTCGTTGGCAGTAATAGAAAATGTTCCATAGACAGGTGCGCTATCAAAGTCCCACGTACAGTTGTACGGATCCTCGGTGCAAGTCGGCAGCGTAACGAAAGCGTAGTTCTCTGTTCCGTTAGTCGATGGGCAACCATTCGGCACTAGGGCAATTAGTTCCGTCCAGGGGCCTCCTTGCCGAACCAGTACGGCGCGTCCGGGGATCTGCAGGGCAAAGCCGGCCGGCTGAGCAGTCGTTCCGGAACTAGGATAGTTATTTTGCGTCAGTGAGAGAAAGCCGTTTTGCTCGGTAAATGCGCCGGCAACTTTTGGAGTCGAATTTGGGGAACTCCAGTCATTATTGTTGGTCGTGAACCTCGTGTTCCAGGCGCTGAAGTTGCCACTTGCACAGCTATCACTGCTGTTTTTGCCAGCTGAACACAGAATGCTAACAGACCATACTCCGTAAAGCGGCCCCGTGGCGCTACTGATGTCTTCCGGACTCGTTCCGATGTAAGAATAAAGAACCTGTCCAGCTTGGGACTGCTGAGTGGATGCAGAAGAACTGTTCGCCGTGCTCCCGCCGCATCCGGCCATCGCAATTGCCATAGCTACCAATGCCATCAAATGAAGCCGACGACTCGCCACAAAGCGTTTTTTTGTTGATCTCGAGTGCCCAACGATGAGGTTAGTAGCTGATGGCATGTCTTGATGGCTCCTGATGACCAGGCGGAAGCTAGCTGTGAATGATCGAACTTCCGTCTGCGCGGTATCGATGAAAGATCGGCTGCTGCAATTGACTGATTTCGAATGAGGCACGTCGCTCCGTTTGGGATCGCGGTTGTCGTGGCGCGTTTTGAGTCCTCGCAGGCCGCTAAGGTATGGCTGAGCCAATTGCTAGAAAGTCAACTTCAAGGCAAACTGAAGGGTCCGTGGAAGATGAGCTGAGACCGGATGCAAGAAGGCACTGCTCCCCACACAAGTGCCCGCGCCAGCGGAATTAGTAGAGCCGCCATAGCAGCTAATCACATTTGAACCGGTATTGCCTTTGTCAGGATTGTAGATATCGAACTGGGTATGGTTAAAAAGGTTGAATGCCTCAGTGCGGAACTCCAAGTCCCGTTCCCCTAGAACCTGGAAGTGTTTCAGCAGGGCCATATTAAAGTTTGTATGGTTTGGGTTTCTCAAAGAATTGCGCCCAGCATTGCCGAAAGTTAATCCTTGAGGGGCGCAAAAAGCTCCGGGATTAAGGAGTAATGGGCCAAAGCCACCCGAGCCAGATGGGATGGCCCCATATGGGTTTCCGCAAAGGTCCGGATATGATCCTGCACCCGTTCCGTTGGCAACACCGGCATTGTCCAAGACTGAAATTCCCGTGCTGCCCGTTCCATTGATCACACTGAATGGCGTGCCAGTCTGGAAGGTGGTGACTCCCGAGACTTCCCATTTCTTTAGTAACGAAGCCAGTCGGCCCGTGTATTTCACGCTCGGCAGGCGATAGACATAGCTGACGTTGAGTATGTGCCGCTGGTCGAAATCGGAGCTGGCGCGATTCGAAGCTAAGTTGTAGGAGTTAACAAAATTGGCATCCGAGCGGTCTGAGGAGTCGTCGATTGAGTGCCCGTATGAATACGCTAGACCGAAAGTAAGTGGGCCATGGGATCGGCGAAGCGTGATCTGCAGCGCATGATAGGTCGATGTGGCGATGTTCTGAAGTGAGTAGATTTCGCCTAAACCGTAATAGGGACGCAGAGTGGCTGGGGCGGGAATGCCCACCTTAATTCCGAAACACGCGGCCTCGAGGTTGATGAAAGCAGGGTCGGTGCTGTAGACGGTAGTACTACCCACTGTAAAGCTGCCAACGTTGTAGGACTGGCAGATTGAGTTGGTAAGCGGGGTATTCGCAGGGAAAGGGTTCAAGGCACTTGATACCGGCGCCAGTTGATTAACCTGAAGTTCAGACGACAAGTGCGTCCCTTTGCTGCCCACATAGGCGATCGAAACCATTGTGTTCTTCGCAATTTCCCTTTGCACGCTAAGACTCCACTGTTGCACGTATGGCCAAGTCATTTTGCTGGGAATTGCGGTTAGGTTTATCGGATAAGCCGTGGCAGGGCTGGTGCCGCTCCCGGAACCCAAGCCGCCAATGGAGTAATAAAATTCTGGCATCGGCTCTGTCATATCGATGACTAAGGGGGCATTGCCCATTAGAGAGCCGACATTTGCCTCACTGCTGGTGCCATGTTCGAAAAACATTCCGTAGCCCGCGCGAATGGATGTTCTTCCACTCCCCGTCGGATCCCATGCCAAACCGATCCTCGGAGCCGGGTTAAAGATATGGCTGGTCATGCAGCTCGACGTTCCCGTGCCGCATTGCACCAAGCCGTTGAATATGGGGTTGTTGCCGATATTCAGATTGCTGGGATTCGGATTGCTGGGCAACGAATAGGGCTGACCCGTGTAGGCGTTGTATAGTGCTCCGTTGAAGCTATAAACATCAACTTGGGCGGCTAATTGCTGGCTGTAAGCCGACGGTAACCAATTCCACGCCATACCGTTTTCCATCTGCCAATTTCCGAAGAGGCTGAACCGCATACCCAAATTTAACGTCAGGCGGTGAGTTACGCGCCAGTCGTCCTGAATCCAAGGCTCGACCGTGATGTAGTGGAGGTAATACTTCTGCCGGCTACTGTCCTGCTGGAAGTACTGGATGCCATTGCGGTTATCAGGAAACTGAGCATTATTGAGAGAACCAGGACCCAGCAAGAAGTCCGCAAAAGCATTGCCGGTAGAGTAGAGACTATTCGCGTTGCTATATGTCAGCAGGCCCTGCGTGTCGCCGGTGTTTGCGCCCGTCGCGGCGTTGGTTTCTGACTCTCTGGAATAAACAACTTGCACACCGGCTTGCAGTGTGTGTTTGCCGAGAACTTTGCTCAAATTCTGGCGAAAGTCAAAGGTCGGGTTACGATGGCTCCAGGGCATGTAGGAACTATCGACTAAGAAGCCTGTGCCACCGTATGCAGCGTTATTGCCTGCGATCCAAATCCCGGGCATTTTCCCGCCAAAACCGTTATCGAAGAGATATCCCATGCAAGGTCCAGAGACGGTGTCTAGAGAGCCGTAGACGCTTGGCGGGCAGGGTGATTGATCGAGCAAAGACGGTCTCGACAAATTCACCCCGGCGCCGTTTTCATTTGTCAGGGTAATGTGGGAGTCAGTAAAGCTGAAACTGATTTGATTCAAGAACGTCGGTGAAATTATCTGATCGAAGCGAACTACCGCACTCAGTCCGGGCCCTACAAAGCTATTCAGAACGCTGGGAAAGCTGTTCACATAGTTTCCATATTGCCATTCCGGAGCTGTCACTGTTGTGTTCCAGGTGTCATGGATGTAGCGGATCGAGAGCTTATTCTGATCACTGAAATTATGATCGATCCGGAACAGTTCTTCTCGCCAGTAGGTGTTGGGAGAAACCGTTTCAACGAAACACGATCCGATGGATGAGTTGCATGAGGTCGCGTTCGGCGTCGGTAGGGGGATGATACCCGAGCTCAAAATCTGCTGCGCCAAGGGGTTTATAGGGATTAGATTCGCGGAATACGGATGGTGAGGAACGGCCCCAGTCCCTGGGCAATCGGCGGAATTTGCATCGCACGCGTCGGTAAAGTCCGCTACGGTACCGTTGGCAAATGGCTGCCCGGTTTGCGGGTTCAGCACGCCAATACCCCGTTCCGCTAGAGACGGCACAGCTTGGTTATAGGTCGAGGCCGAGTTCGGCAGAGGCGACCGTTCCAACCTTGCCTCTTCGGAGAAGAAGAAAAACGTCTTGTTCTTCTTTGTGTTGAAGAACTTGGGAATATACAGTGGACCACCCAAGGTAAAGCCGAAATCATTCCGGTGGTAGGTTGGCGCACCTTTAGTCGGATCGTCGAAATAGTTGCGCGCGTTAAATATATTGTTGCGCAGAAACTCATAGACATCGCCGTGAAACTCCGACGTGCCGGACTTGGTGGTAACCATCACTGATCCGGATGCGCTGCGGCCATATTGAGCGCCGTAGTTCGAGGTGAGTACCTTGACCTCTGAAATGGCATCGAGACTCGGATAAACGATGAGCGGTAGGCTCTTGCCACGGCTGGCATTGATCCCGGTATTCAGCACCTCGCTGCTGTCCACGTCGAAGGCATTGTACTCGACTCGTCCTCCGTTTACGCTATACTTTGCGCTGCCAACTACTCCGACTTTAGCTTCATCCTGCCCTGTTTGGTTACTGACTCCCGGCGCAAGGGCGACCACCTGTACGACGCTGCGGCCGTTGAGACCAAGCGATACCACTTCCTTTTGAGTGATGGTTTCCGCCACCTCGTTCGTTTCTGTCTCGACCTGTGCAGCGCCTTGGCCGACGACTTCCACATTCACCTTGGTTTCGGCCAGCTCAAGACTCGCATTGTGGACTGTGCGCTCCCCTGCCTTGACCTCGACCTCTTCCGCTACAAAGTCCTTGAAGCCAGGTGCGGAAATCACCACGATATAAATCCCCGGCTGCAGGCCGGAGAGGCTATAATTCCCTGTCTTATCCGATTTGTCAGTCTTTCTGCCGAGATCGCCACCGTCAACGACAATCGAGGCGTCTGAAATTACTGCGCCACTCTTATCCGATACTATGCCTGTCAAGACGCCTGTCTGCTGGGCCTGGGCCAATGCCGACCCCAGGAGGAGGATCGCCAAAATGCACACTGCGTACCGCCAGGAACGCATATGCATGCCTTTCCGATGCTGGTATCGTCGTGCCGGAAAATGCCTTGTCATTTCGTGCCCTCTTCGTGAGCTGGCGCGGATGCCTGGGAGGATACGTTCGAAGAGGGCACGGGCATGGAGGCGAGCTTAGGATCGCTGGCGGGGGTAGCCAACTGCTTCTTGATCCAATCGAACAGTTTCCCGCCGTCCGCCTGATTAAGAAGATCTTCCCTGTCCTTATAATGAACCACTGTCGCCGCTTTTGGGGCTGCCGCCGCCAGGTGTTCCTGAACGATATCGGGAGTCGCGGTCGCGCCGGCCATGAACTGCAGACGGAGGGCCTTGGCTTTTACTTGCGGCAACCAGGTAACGGGATCGAGCATCCGGACTTTGGCGAGGAACTCCGGATTCAAGTAGAGCGGCCGTTCCGCCTCGGGAATAATCGAGGATTGTGCCAGCCAGTCGCTCCAGTCTCCCCAGGGGTCGAAGGTATCGACCGCCTTGATCCGCCGATTCGACCGCCGCAGCCAGAATCGCAATCGTGCCGCCCGATCCCTGCCCGAACATGCCGACATGATCCATGTCCAGATCTTTTCTGCTCTCCAGGTAGTTGAGGATCATCTGCACGTCATGGACGGAGGAGCCGAGCGACTCCTGCAGCTCGCTGACAAACCATTCCTTCATTGGACGAGTATGGTAGCGGTGGCCGCTCAACGCGGAAACGAAGCCTACGGCGGCGTAGCCACCGGCGGTGATGCGTTCGCAATAGCGGTCGTTTTTGAAACGGTCAATATCGCTATCGTAGCTATAGAGATAGAGAATGACAGGGGGCTTGGCTACGCCCTTCGGGCGGACGACGTAAAGATCGATCGGGTTGACAATGCGCCATTGCACCTGCCACAGTTCGCGCGTGAAATGATCCGTTTCCACCACCCCGCCGGGCGCTGGCGCTTGCGGCTCGAGGTCGAACGTGGCTGGGTCGGCGGGCAGAGGCAACTTCGTCCAGTCTTCGTTTGGGGCAAACGACTTAGGATTCGCTGGCGGGCGCGGCTCACTCGGCGCAGCATTGGGAAGAGTCAAAGCGGACTTCGTGGCTGGCTCAGCTGTAGCAGGCAGTTGCACTGAACTAGGTGCTGACGAAGGAGCAGACGGAGGTTGTTGTGCCCCGCCTTTCGAGTGGAATGCCAAAGTAAAAAGGATCAAAAACACTAGCGAGGCGGCGCGGTCGAGTTTCACGGATTGTTTCCCCACAAAAAGAGCTGCAAGATTGCAGATTTCAGATTGGCATTTGCGGACTTGCTTCTGCCCAAGCCAATCTCAAATCTGAAATCTCCACGTTGTAGTTTGAAAGAGGGGAGCCGGCCAGGTTCGGCCCGCTCCCCCGGGAGAGTGGCGTTGATTAGACGCCAGAGTGCAGTTATTGCTTGATGCTCAGGATTTCGGTCCCGAAGTCGTTGTAGTGGTCGGCATCGGCCTGGCCGGTGAATACTGCGCCGCCCATGTCGCCGCCCGAGTCAATCGCCTGGTCAGGCGTGACGGCGGTGGCAACACCACCAGCGATCGAGAGAACACCGTTCACACCCTTAACACCAGCCTGCGTGTAGTGGGTGTGGAAGACGTTGAGTTGGTTGGCAGGCACAAAGTCCTGAACCGTGGCTGCATTCGCGACAGCGGCGTTGATCAGGGCCTGTGCGGTGGCCTGATTAGCGGCGTTGGTCACGATGCGGTAGATCGACCAGATTGGATAGGTGCCGTTCTTGATGTTGTCGAAGCTAACAGTGTTCGGGCAAGTCCAGACGCCGGCGATTCTGCTGCCGTTAAAGGCGTCGCAATAGTAGAAATTGCCACCCGTGTAAGCCGGAATCAGCGGATCGATGGCATCAACCGCCAGGTAGCGAGCATGCACGACGGTGGAGTTGTTGCCGCCGCCGCTAACCAGGCCGCCACCGATTCTGCTGCTGGAGTAGTTGCCGTAACCCCAGAAGGAATAACCGAAGCCGTCAGAGGTGCCGGCCGCGGCTGTAATGTGTTCGCCAGTGCCGATGGCGCGCTGGCGGCTGGAACCGTTTGCGGCAAACAGATACAGCGGGTTGGTGCTGCTGTTGCTAAGCCAGTGAGCCGGAACAGTCGGGGTGCAGGCCGGGGTGGTTGTGCTGGTGCAAGCGGGAACGTAGGTGTTCCCTATAAAGCCACTTGTAGAAGATACGCCCACTTCCTGCGAGCTGGCGATTTCCTTGCTAGCTACCACGGACCACTCCATGGTGTTGTAGGTGCCCGAGGTAGGCTCGCGCGTGAACGTCTGGATGCCGCAGGCGTCGCCGGTGGGGCATGCCTTGCCGGTCACGGACGAGGTGTGGGTGAAGTTTCCGTTGAGGACTTGACCAAGAGCGAAGCGGCTGATGCTGCCGCCAAAAGTAGGATCGCCGAAGTGGCCAGCGGTCGTGTTCGCGGTATTGACGAAGACGACTACCGGCGCCGCGCCGATGGTGAGGGTGACATAGGGGTTCTGCTTCGCGCCGGTGATCGGATCGCTGCCGGTCAGGGCAAAGTCTGCAACGTTGATGATGTTGGTGCTGGTAGTGGTCTGCGAGCTAAAGATTGTGATGCCAATTGGGCCAGGACCGTAGCCCAAGCCGGTCAAGGTCGTGTTCACCGTGCCAAGCGCGCGCGTGGTGGCAAACTTGGCATCCTCAGGACGGATGTCGGTGTTGCCGGCCGTGAACGACTGACCCTGGAGAGCGTTTAAAACGACCGACGGAAGAGCAAGGTCTTTGGTGGCTGAATTGGTCTTATCCCAGAAAGGATCCATCACGTTGGCGCCAGCCGTGCCGGCAGGCGAAATGAAGCTGACGAAGCTGGCGGGAATCGACAGGTTGGAGTTCATGAAATTGCGGACGCCCACCGCGGAATCGACGGCGGCGTACATGCAAAGCTTGGTGGGGGGATTGACGACCGTGCAACCGTTGGTGACGGCGGCTACGTCGGCCGCATTGCAGGCTGGCTGGCCATTGGCGGTGTTCCAAACTACCCAGACAGGACTGCCTATGTCAGTCGGGGTCGAGCCGCTGCGGGCATCAACCACGGCTACGCCCGAAGTCGAACCGGGGATGGTGATGCCGTCATCGACGACGCCGGTACCGCTGTTGTTGCTTTTGATGGTCCAGTGGAACGGACCGCAGGCGCCGCCAACTCCATTGCCGAGCGGGCCGGCGGCGGCCAAGGCAAAGGTGTTGAACTGCGCTGAGGAACCGGAGGTGATGAAGGCGCCGGCGACTGCCGAGCCGCCTCCCTGGGTTCCTACGGCACTGGTTTCGTAGCCAGTTTCAACGGCGATAGCTTGGATGGTCTCACCGGTATTCCAAGTAACGTAGCCGTTACCGGTTGTCGGGTTGGGGTTGTACTTCAGGCTCTTGGTGGTGGGGGCGGCGCTGCCGTCGATGTTGTAGTAAACCGTGGCGCAACTCGCGGTGACGGTGCTGGAGCAGGGAACCCAATCACTTGCGGCAGCGGTGATTTTGTAGTCGTTCGTGGTGCCGCTGACCAGGGCAAATGTCGGGGTTGACAACTGGGTCGCAACGATGAAGGACTTCGATACGACGGCGCTAGCTTTGCCGAACGCATCATAGTTAATGGCTTTCACTTCAAATGTCGTCAGTGCTGCGGGAGTGGTAGCAGTGAAAACAATTGGGGTGGCGCAGGCCGTGCCGGTTAGGTTGGTGGGGCTAGCTGGCGGAACCGTCGAGGTGCCAGTAAGATAGTAGCAAGTCGAAGCGGTGCCCGGATTCACGGTAACCGTGATCGAATTGAGGTAAGTGTTCGTGGTGGTGCCCGCGAGGAAAATAGGCGCGGTGGTGGTAATCGTCGGGCCAGGCGTAACGGCAAAGGCGTTAAGAGCGAGCAGCAGTGTCAGAGCGACCACTGCGGCGATTGAAAACCTTCTCATACTTCCTCCTGGACGAGACAAATGTTGTCACGTCGGTCAATAGTTGCGATAATTGAAAAGACGTCTTTCGAGTATGGATGGGTGGGCGTCTTCATCACGGGAGCAGCGGGAGCGGCACCGTTGCAGGATGGCCTCCGCTGGACCTGAGACACTTGTCTATGCGAGTTGACGTTAGGTTTCAGCCGGTTTGGCTGCGGCGGTTGCAAATCCCAGCATGTTGTCTCGAAGCGACTGGTGGGTTTGCGGTTGAACCCGTAGTTACTTCCGGCTGAAACTGCCTTCAGGGAAAAACTTGGACGGCCACGATGGAATGCGTGCCAGACTGCCGTGGCGTTGGAGAATTTGTCGGTGAAGCGACGCGAAGGATTCCGCTAAAGTGTGCCCGGGCTTGCGGACAGGCGCTTGGGCTGTGAACCGGCGTACTCCATGTCCGCGACATTCACTTCCACGGCCATGCTTCGCGCGATCATTTCCATTTTGAGCACGACGCGCACATCATTTTTCTTACGGACCAGGATGCCCTCCATGCCCGACATCGGGCCGGTAATGATGCGCACCCTGTCGCCGACATCCACGTTCGGATGGGGCTCTATTTTGTACATGCGCAACCCATCGCGGAGTGCGGCAATGTAGTTGCCGGGCACCGGCAGCGGCTCTCGTCCGGCGCTTACGAGATAGAGCACTCCGGGCACGTTCAGTACCTGCACCCGCTCTCGCGGGTCGATCTTGACAAATATGTAGTTTGGAAACAAGGGCAGCTGTAGATTGGCGTTGCAACGGTTCTTCCAGCGATGAATTGTCTCGTACAAAGGCAGGAACGCTTCGATCTGGCGTTGCTCGAAATGAAAGGCGACCTTTTTCTCGTGACGTGGGCTGGTAAACGCCGCGTACCAGTTCGGGAAACCATCGGGGAGAGCGGCTGGATATTGCAACGGATTCTCCTCCTTTTGTCTGTCGATCTCTGGCAGCGGGTATGGTTCGTAGTTTGGCAAAGCTTCGCCTTTCTCGCTTCGCAACACGTTCTTTCACCTGACTGACGTGGGACTCGCCCTAAGAACCAGCCATTGCGGGAATCTACCTCACTCCGAGCCCGGTATTGCCTGCCAGGAGTGACGGCATTCCAACACGTGAGAAAGCTGCCGCACGTTCAGTAAGTGGCTCAAGGACAGGAGAGGCTTCAACAACATCCTGAGCCGGAATGCCCAAGGCTTCGCCAGTCTGAGCACGCTGCTCACTTTCCCACAGCTTAGTTTTTCAGATTGTCCTCGTCAGACGAGGCTCAACATCTCGACTACTAAGGCCCAGCTAGTTAGGTTTCCGCAGGCTTCCCGCGGAACCGAGAGCGCGACGGTTGAGTGATCAAGTACCGAAAGCTCAAACCTGGAATCTGCCCCGCCGGGTCACTTCTCTTCTCAATTCGGAAACTCTTTCAATTCAGGAACTCCGGATGTTTATACGCGACCGAACATGTACGGATGATGAAATACTCGTTGCAGGCGTGTAATTTCGCATGCCTGTCTGTGGAATTATCCGGCCGCAGAACTTTCCTCTGGTGGTTGCTTCTTTGCAGTAGCGATGCGTCTTGTTCATCGGTGGCCGCAGAAGAGTTTCGAATTGGTGACGCCAGCCTCAGAAGCTGTGTGACGAGCATTTTAATAGCCGGAACTGACTCGGTCGCTAAAACATCATTCTATCGATGGCATAGCTTCGCTATTGTGAACGTGACTCTTGGCTTCCACATCCATCTCATTCCAAGTCGTCATCATCACAACACTGACACAGACCAGTCAGGGCTTCACTCTTATCAGAGCACCCACAGCCTATTCTTGCTTGACTGGGTCTAACTAACGTAAGGAGCGGTCCCTGGGAGAACCGCTTATCAGAGTTTGGCGGACATGTGCAACTGCCACAGACTTCAAAACAGCAACTTTAATTTGCGCAATCTTTGTAGCGATCAATTATTGACGCATGATGAATTGGGTGTGAATATTTTCTCTTTTTGTGCACGGAGAAACACCCGATCCCACTCGCAACACGATTAAGGAGTGCCCCCTAACGCGGACCATTGGTACGATGAAATGCAAGGTCAATGGCTACCGGTAGTTCGGGGTAATCCGGCTCAACTAAAACGCCCTGTTTCGAACGCAATAGCTGCCGCAGTCGCAGCAAGCTCACCGAATATTTGTGGTTACCGGCTCGTCCTTAGCGTCCTGTACTGTCTCGCTCGGGCTGTGGTCATTATCGGTAATTTGACGACGAGGAACGCGCAAGGGCTCGATCTCGTTTAGCACGCATCCCAGCAATTTGGGATCGTCAAGCGCATCCAACGCTTGGAATATCATCTTTCGCGGCGTCACTCCCGCACGAACGACCAAAAGCATAGCGTCCGCGAGTCGCAACCACAAGTTAGCGTCAGCAAACGGTAATATCGCTGGTGAATCAATAATCACCCAGTCGAACCCGCCGGCCAACTGCGCGAAGACTTGAACCAACCGTGGCGAATTCAACAGCTCCATTGTTTTTTCAACGCTGCCCGCAGGCAGGTACCACAAGCGGAGCTCGTCCAGGCGATAAATGAACGAGCTGATGGGCTGTTGCGTCGTCCACCACTCGCCCAAGCCGCGTTCCGCTGGTGCGCCCAGCATGGAATCGAGCGACGGATGGCGCAAGTTACCATCCACCAGCAAAACCCTTGTGTTAGTCTGCTTGGCCATCGTGATTGCCAAGCTGCTTGCAATAAACGATTTGCCTTCTTGGGCTGCGCAACTAGTGACTAGCACAAACTTGAGTTTGTTCCCCAACTGTGCGCTGCCCAGCCGGGCGGCTAGGACTCCGAAGTTTTCTTTGGCCGATTCGGGATAATCCAGAATCGATCCTTTGCCATTTCGCGCAATGAGTTTCAGCGCCTTGACTGCTGCAAAATCAACCGCCTGCACTCCTGCCGATTTGGCTCCGCTTTGTGCAGCCCCAAACTCGCGCTGCGGCACTCCACCATCGTCGCGATCCACTCCGGCCGATTCACCGTCCGGTGTTCCATCCCAGAAATTGATGTCGGGCGCCAGACAACAAAGCCCAGCTTCCACACCGGCGCCTTCGCCCTTTACGACCCGGACAACCTGAAATCGTGCCTGCCGGTTGCCATAGTCAAGTGCTACGAGGCTGCCCGTAGCTAAGGAAACGGGGAGTCGCAACACGCACCCTCCCCCGTCGCTAATGTCGCTAGTTCGGGCAGGCATGGAAAACGGATTACCTGCGGCGTCAACGCCCGAAACACGCACCTCGACTCTCGCATTAACGCGCTCTTCCTTGCGCTGCTTTAGAGCTGCGACGGTCTGCTGGTCAAACGAAGATTCTTGGGCCATGGCAGCTATCTCCTTAAGTACGTAACCACATTGCCCGCAACCATCAGCGCAATCATTACCATTGCGGCTCCAAGGTCAGCAAATCGACGTCGCGTTAGGCTCTGTTGTTCCTGCCGGGTCACAAAATGAGGGATGCCAACCACGAAGCGCGAAGGCACCATTCCTCTCAAATCGTGGCCGGTACGAACGCGTCCGTTTACCTTCTCTATCAGAACCGACGCTAGCACACCAAGGACAAGGCCCACTGCCAGTCCAGCCAGGCTGATCTTGAGGCGTTTTGTCCTGGAAGCATCTCTCGGCAAACTCGGCGGATCGATAATCCGGAAGTGCAGGCCTTGCTGCTGTGTTTCCAGATTGGTTCCGAGCCTCGCTTTCCATGTGCTTCTTCAGCAGAAAGTCGTAGTTCGCCTTCGATTGCTCGTAGTCGTGGTTCAGATCGGCAAGTTGCTGCTCCCGTGCCGGTGCCGATTGCAGCCGCCTTTGCAAGCCGTCAATCTGTTGCTGGACGTCCCGCAGGTCCTGCTGCAGTTCCTTCACTCGCAAATCGTTTGCCTTCAGTTGACTCTCTATCTGCAACACCGGTGTCAAGGTGTGCAGGTCCGCAGACGTGGTAGGCCGCTCCGCCGCCCCGCTTTGCTGCAGGGTGGCCAGTTGGGAATCACGCTGCTGCTTCAGCTTTTCCGTACGCGCAAGCTGCGCGCGCAAACGGATCACGTCCGGATAGTTAGACTTGTAAATCGCCTCCGCGTTCTTCAACTCGTTTCTCAACCTGGTAGATTCCCGTTCCAATGCAGGTGGTGACCCAGCCTCATCAGCCCCCGACAGAATCTGCACGGAGCGATACTGCGCCAGCAGCGACCCTAAGTAGAGCCTTTCCTGTTGAGCACGTTCCAGCGCTCCAGCTAAACTCTGCTGCCGGTTCTGCAACCCGTTCTGGATTTGTTCGTTGCTAAGCCCTTGGCCCGGCATTTCACCCAGGTTCTGGATCTTGAATTCCTTAATTCTGGCTTCCTGCTCGGCCAGCTTGCGCCTGGCTTCGTCCAATTGCCTTGAGAGGAACTGAGTGGTGCTCTCCGATTGCTGCTGCTGTGCTTGCAAGTTCTCTTCGATAAATGCCGAGGTCAATTGCCCGACCACTTGCTGCGCCCGTGCCGGAGAATCGCCTGCGTAGTAAATACGGAATGAGTTCAGTTGCCTGTGGTCCGCGGACTGTTCCAGTTCTATCTGAATGTCTTTGCGCATACTGTCTACCAGGGAATACGCGTCCATGCCGCTCTCGCGCTCTTGCCTATAAAGATTGCACTGCTCGATAATGCGCAGCAAGCGGGCGCGGCTCAAGAGGTAGGCGGTATCGTCCGCCGTAATCTGCTGGATCGCGGGATTTTTGTTATTGCCTGATGTTGCCGGCAATGAAGTCATACTCTGCAACCGCCGCTGCAGGTCCATCGACAGGTTTGACCCCATATACTCCGGGACCTCTTCCAGCAGAACCAGGGTTTCGGACTCGTACTTATTGGGCAGCAACCAACTGATCGTCCATGCCAGTGCCCAACAGACAAAGACCATTCCCAAGATCCACCAGCGCCGGGCACACACTGCTTTCCATTTGTCTTCCCATCCTTGGCTTGGAGTGTCTTCCGTCATCGCTCACCTTCCTAGCGGCCTACTGAACTGATAATCGACCGAAGCGTCTATGCGATCGTGGTTAACCAATGGCGTGTTGTTCCAAAGGCCGTCTTGCCACACCCGCCTGTAGCTAACCCGGGCAACAATGTTGCCCGTGAGTTTCTTGCCCACGCTTATTCCCATATCAAGAACCCGCCCCGAACTCGCAAATGTGTTTAGCACCGCGGGCTCATAGTCACCCGCCTGGAAGCTTAAAGCACCACTCCACGTTGCCCCCAATGCCCGCTGTAGCTGCAAGCTACCGGAATTAGCCTGATGAACACTTGAGAAATTGAAAGCGAAGTCGATGCGGTGCATGTAACTAACCCTTAACTGGTTGCGATCCTTCAACCACCAATACGTGGCAAAGACCGCCGGGGTCAGTGAACTTCCCCTTATCCGCGTGCTGAGCGGCGACGCCAATTGGCTAGCCTGGGTGTATTCCGGACCGACGAAAACTGAGACAACGCCGTTGCCGGCGAGGTCCAAACGATGCAAGTACAGAATCCGGTTTATCCTGATCCGCGTGCTCAGAACATCTTGACTGGCGTCCACGAACTCATATTGCGCGCCGGCAATCTGCCGTGGTGACAGTTGCCGGCAGTAAAAGGCACCCGCTTCGCTGGAGCGGGAGTCCTCCTGTTGGGAAACTGGTGCCTGAGTTGAGTTGGCGTAATTTATGTTGTCAAAGCTTCCGGACAGACCCAAAGTGTCGTATTCCGATAAACTGTAAGAAACGGCGGTAGTCGCCACGTTATTGGTCCGCCTGTAGTTCGGCAGGATCACGTTTGCCTCGGGGGCGCTCAAACCGCCGCCTTCGGCCATCAATTCGTTCCCGCTGATGCTCTCGAAGGGGTCGTTGAGTACACTAAATTCTTCTCGCACCCGCAGGGTGAGGTACGGGCTCAATCGCTGTTCGAATCTCCCTCCGACATACTGATTAACTCTATCCCACGCGGAAAGATTCTGATAAACGTCCACGCTGGGAAGGTAGCTAAGACTCCATTTTGTATAATCGCGCGTTTGCTGCATGGCTAAGTGCGGGCTGAGGCGCAGGGCGGTATCGCTTTGTGGATTAGAGCTAGAGCCCAGCATGTTGTCGTCAAACAATACATTTACGCAAGCCCCGATCGACAGTAAATTATCTTTGTCCTCAACGCGGTGCAGATTACCGCTGCCTTCGACAAAGCGCAGATTATCGGTGCACTGAAAGCTTGGCACATGATATTCCCACTCTCCCAGCACGAGGGCGGGAACGACAGCCTGAATCTCTTGGAATGGGACGGGTTCTCGCCTCTGTAGAGGGGTTTCCTCGCGCCCTTGCAGAGGAGATTCCTCCTGCCCTTGTAGTGGAGATCCCTCCTGGGCCCAGCCGGCTCGAACCAGCAGGCATAATAGGAGCCCGAATTGGAGCAATCGACTCAACATGCGATCAGGGAACCACGACGGTGTCATTCGGCTCAAGCTGAATGTTCTGCGCCGGTTTTTCCCCCTTGATCATCTGCTTATAGTTGAACTGCAAACGCTGATATTCCCCGCCGGGAAGGGGACGTAATACGCAAATCTGTTTGACTTTCGCGAAGTCGCGGAACCAACCCACCAAGGCAATGGCATCCAGCACGGTGGTGGGCCGCGTCAGGGGAAAGGAACCAGGCCACCTAACTTTGCCGATCACATTGAATCGTTTGCTGCGGGCCTGCTGCACCATAACGGTGACTTCGGGGCTTTCCATGAAATTGTTCAACTGGTCCCTGATGTAACTCTGCAGTTGCTTAGCCGTCCGGCCGCTGGCTTGTACTTCCCCGATCAAAGGCAAAACCACATTGCCATCAGGCTGGACAGGCAGCACGCGGGACAACTCCGGTTCTTTCCACACTTGTATGGCAATGAGATCGTTCTCCCCAATCGTGTACGCTTCAGGTACGGCTGGTGGGTTAGCCACTTGCGATGGTACTGTATTGCCGAATCCTTTTGCTTGAGCGGCACTAGCAACCGTACGCTGCTGCCCAATAGCACTGATGCTGAACGCGAACCACCACAGAGCGATCACCAACAGTTTTTTCATGTCGCCAAAATCCTCCTGCCACATTATGCACAACCATCACCACAATCTCGCCCGGTACCCAAATTCAGTAGCTGCATTCGATCGATAACTCTTGGAACCAAATAAAACAGACCCGAGTACGCACTATAAGTAGCATCATGGATCCGCATCTGCATGTTCAAGTATTAACCATGTTTCCCTGAGGGATTAGGGGCGTCGCTGCTTCCGCAGAGAGCGAAGATGTCCACACGTTCGCCGCGCGTAGCTAGGCATACTCTGTATCGCATGCCGCGGTTATCGCCTCGACAGTACGTGTAAGCAGCCGGGCATCTTTCGCAACAATTGTCGTCACGGGCGCACGACATCACGTTCGCCCACATGGAAATCGACCCATCAAGGAAGTGGCGAGAGATAAAGAGTAACTTAAGAAAACACAAAAGAATAGTTTCAGCGTAAGCGGGTGGTCCGAACCATGTTGACATGGATCGGGATGGTTAGGTGTGGAGATCTGGTAAGTGTCCACTTGTTTTTTCGTGGACACTTACGGAAGGATTGGTTGTTCGTGTTGTCAGACGCTGGCTAAGGCTTTCCAGCGTCGCCGGGGGGCAGGTTCCACGGCAGCAGTTCTTCGATTCGGTTGATCGGATGGTCAGCAATGTGTTCCAGTACGTGACGTAGGTAGGCCTCCGGATCCAGTCCATTTAACTTGGCCGATCCCACCAGACTGTAAATCGCTGCCGCACGTTCTCCACCCGAGTCTGATCCAGCGAACAGATAGTTCTTGCGTCCGATCGCGACCGCGCGCAAGGCGCGTTCGGCAGCAGAGTTGTCTATCTCGATGTGGCCGTCATCGCAAAAGCGCATCAGTGCCGCCCAGTTAGCGAACGCATAGCGGATCGCCGCCGAGGTATCGGACTTCTTCGACAGCTTCGCAAGCGATGCTTCAAGCCAGTGGTGGAGCGACTCCAACAGTGGCCGCGACCGGGTGTTGCGAACTTCGCGCCGCTCGTCCGGAGGCCGCCCTCGAATTTCTTTTTCGATTCCGTACAGCGCGCCGATGCGCTCGACCGCTTCGCTTGCAATCGGCGATTGGTGTGCTTCCTTGAGGTCGTAGAACTTGCGCCGTACATGCGCCCAGCAGGCGGCTTCCTGCACCCGGCCACCCTCATAAATCTCGTTGAACCCGGCGAACGCATCGGCTTGCAACGTGCCGCGGAACTCACTCAGATGTTGCTGCGGATGTCCCCCACGGCGATCCGGCGAGTAAGCAAACCACACTGCCGGAGCTTCCTGGCTGGCCGCTGGGCGATCATCTCGAACATAGGTCCATAGCCGCCCTGTCTTCGTCTTGCCTTGCCCCGGAGCTAGCACCGGGACCGGAGTGTCGTCGCCATGTACCTTGCTGGCGGCCAGCACGTAGCGGCGCAGTGTGTCAACTAAGGGGCTTAGCAGGCTGTTGGCCTCGCCCACCCAGGTTGCGAGCGTCGAGCGATCCAGATCAACGCCCTCGCGCTCGTAGATCCCCGACTGGCGATACAACGGCAAGTGGTCACAGTACTTCGCGCTGAGAACGTGGGCGAGCAATCCCGGCCCAGCCAAGCCGCGCTCGATCGGACGGCTCGGCGCCGGGGCCTGCACAATCACGTCGCAGCCGCTGCAACTCAGCTTGGGACGAATATGACGGATGACAATGAAACTGGCTGGTATGTAGTCGAGGACTTCGGAGACGTCCTCACCTAGTTTGCGCAGCGTGCCGCCACACTCTGGACACACCTGCTGCGCAGGCTCATGTACCTTGGTGATGCGCGGAAGATGTTCGGGCAGCGGACGCCGCGATGGTTTCTTCTTGGCAGAAGCTGCACCGGCGGTACCGGGCGCAGTAGCGCACGCTGGTACTGGTTGCTCACGTTCGGCGCGACCCGTCTCCAGCTCTTCCAGCTTCAACTCCAGCTGTTCGATCTGGCGCTCGACCTTCTCCGACTTGCGCCCGAACTGCATCCTTTGCAGCTTGGCGATCAGCAGCTTCAGGTGTTCAATCTCATGGTCACGGGAGAGAAGTTGCTCGTCCTTGTGGAGGAGCTGTTGGTCTTGGTGCTGCAACTGTTGTTGCTGGGAGAGAATCAGCGCCTTCAACCCATCCGCATCCATCGTACTTAGATCCAGCGGCGTTGTGGGCGGCGCGATCACAGCTGGAGTATGCCATGAACAGGATTCAACGTTGCATCAAAAATGCGTGAAAGCCGCGAAATATCTGTGCAAAACGCATAGGTGCACTCAGATCGCCAACAAGGAGTCGGCCGTTCGCACCGGTCGTCTCCAATCGATGCCTTCCAGTAACATCGACAACTGTGCCCGCGTCAGCGAAACCCCGCCGCTCTCCGCCTTGGGCCAGATGAATCGCCCACGTTCCAGACGCTTGGCCAATAAACACAGCCCATCTTCATCGCACCACAACACCTTGATCAGATCGCCGCGACGCCCGCGGAAGATGAAGACATGGCCAGAGAAGGGGTCTTGTTGCAGCCCCGTCTGCACTTGCGCACTCAACCCGGTGAAGCCGCGTCGCATGTCGGTCACGCCCGCCGCGATCCAGATGTGGGCTCCCGCTGGCAGCGCGATCATCGCAGCAGGCACTCCAAAAGCACGCGCAACACGTCCGGATCGGCGCTGCCTTCAATGCGAAGATGTGCTTTGGAAAGCTCAAGGTCAATCACGCCTGCCGGCGTGCTGATCGCAGGTTCGCGGCAGATCGGCAACGGCACCGTTCCGCTCGATTCCGCCGCAACGATCACCTCACGGCTGCCTACATCTGTAACGGTTACCGGCAGCAACCGAACTGGGCGTTGCTTCCTGTTACCGAGCCGCCCTTGGCGATACAACCGGCGCCAAGCAAAGACCTGGTTGGCGTTGACTTCGTGCGCACGCGCCACTCGTGCCACTGACGCTCCCGGTGCCAGCGTCTCTTCAACGATTTCGCGTTTCTGTTCTGCGCTCCGTTGCTGCCGCTCCGCCCGCTTAACCCCAACATCCGTTGCGGCCGCAACTTCACCGACTACCTGACTGGAAGTTTCCATCTTCGCCTCGCGCCGACACAATCCCTCGGCGTCTACCAAGCGAGGATGCCTGCCTCTTCACATTCCCGTCCAGACGGCCAGAACCGAACGTTTACGTTTCAGCTTTGTTAGCAAACAGATATTCAGCTATTTGTCGCTGGAATCGCGCTACGGAAGGCCACCCCAGGCGCTTGGGTTAGCGTTTCGAAAGGCTCAGCCGTTGTCTTGGCTAAGTATGGGGTGGTTCAGCGCCCACAGCACGGATCTTGCTTGCACTAAAGCCCTTAGGATGTAATGAACAATTTCAGTTCATCCCTGCGTTTTTCGTTTCCAACGAACTAGGTAAGAGCGCCGGGGTTCCTCCGAAGCGCAAGTAGGCTGCCAACAATGCGTCGCGCGATCGGTCCAACCCTACCAGGTACCGGGAACGCTCCAACCCAATTTCGCCCATTTTCTCCCGACGCTTCGCGTCATTGAGCAGATGATCCAACGCAGCGGCAAACCCCCGGGGATCGTGTCCTGGAACGTAAACTGCGGCTTCATCCGCAGAACGGCGTGATTCCAACAAATCGAACGATACTATCGGACACGCGCACGCCATATATTCCATGATTTTCGTCATCGTTGAGATCTGGCTCATGGCATTTGGTGGGTCAGGAGCTAGGCATACATCGGCAGTGGACAAGTACTGCAACAACGGCTCATCGGAAACCCACCCCACAAAACGTATAACTTCCTCAACCTTGAGGCTCCGGCTTAGCTCCTGCAGCGCCCCGAGCGATTCGCCCGCTCCCAGCATCGCAAAAAGCACATCGCGACGGCCATAAGTGTGAACCAAATGGTGTGCTGCCTGAATTACAAGGTCCACGCCATCTTGTTTCGCCATCAGACCAACGTAGACAGCCATATAAGGAAACGCTTCTTTAAGCTCAGGGCGCGGTGGTCTCTTATAAAAGCGTTTAACGTCTACACCGTTTCGCACAATAGCCGACCGCTCGTCTGGTACCCTTCCGCGTTTACCCGCTATGTCGCGATGAGATTCATTCGTAGATATCACAAGATCGGCCGTTTGGTAAGACAATCGCTCCAAACGCAATAACAACTTATGTAGGCGGCCTTTTCGCTCAAATTTTGCTTCAAACACCTCTGGGCTCAAATCATGCTGGTCGAAAACATACTTTTTTCCAAACAACTTATAAGGCCATGCGAGGAGAAAAAAGATGTCCGGTGGATTTGCGGAATGAATGATGTCAAACCCCTCTCGAAGCCACACTACCATGATGAGAATGGCAGTGCACAGGAAGGCCCAAGAATATTCAATTAGGTACCCCCACTTGCCGCGGGCCTGAAGGAATATCGGATACTGGTAAACCCGAACGCCTTGAACGACTTCGAATGCCCTGGGACTTCTTCTCTGCCCTTTCGGACAGATTACCGTAACCTTATATCCAGCATCCTGCAGTGCATATGCCAGATGTCGCATCCGTCGATCGGAAGTAAAGGATAGGTTTTCGATAAGCATCAAAACCTTGTGCACTCGGGACCTCTCAGTTAGCGTCGTTTTGATACTCACGCCCCTCTTTTTTTCACTGACAACTTACTGTACGGCGGTCTTTACCTTCGACGGTAATACGTCCTCAACGAATTGATATGCACCTATATCCCAGCTGGCACCTTGGCCCTGCGGGCGCTGAACTTTGTTGAAGTCCGTGTTAAAGACATCGCTCAGATTTAGGCCCCGGCGCACGGTCGGAGCCTCCGCAGAACTCGGCATAAATCGTTGGGCATAGTTGTAACCCGCGGCCGTGGCTCGGGCGTAGGATTGTACAAGATTGTTGGTAATGCGAGTTGTTCCGGACACCATTCCGCACTTCCCGGGCTGGTTGTAACAAATCGGAGAACTGCTACCGGTAACAAAATGGTTGTTTTGCACGATCAGATCGCGAAGCGCACGACCTGGACGGCCAACAGGCCTGACCATACATGTCTTGCCGCTGACTTCAACGGTGTTATTGTAGATTAACGCCCGACAAATCTTCTCAACATCGTCGCAAGTGTCGGTGTCTGGCTGAATTGGGATGAATTGTAGTTCATTTTCTCCCAACACTACATTGTCATAAACTAAGTCCGTATAAGCACCCGGAGGCTGCGCCCACGCGGGATGAAGAAAAATGATCTCTGGCGGATTCACCTGATGGAACAAATTGTGATGAATTCTTGTTCCGCCGCCATTGCTCCATATGACGTTGGTGTGCACATGGCTTGTGCTTTGCGGGTCGTAACGATCGAACGCTCGGACCGGAAAGTCGATGTTGTAAAACTCATTGTCTTCAATTTCGCCGCCACCGTTAATCGCATTCGGGGCATCGTGGAGTTTATTGCCGGTGATCAGCCTGGCTCCATAGATCAGGATCCCGTTGTTGCGGGTATGCGAGTACTCCACATTCGAAATGTCGTTGTTTTGAACTTGTACTGTTGCTTTCGACCCCATTGCAATGATGCCGCCGTGAGCACTATCGTTATGAATACTCTCAAGAACGGTCCATCCATGTAAATATGAATTTTCGACCAGAACGATGCCCGCGGCGCCAGTTGTAATGTTGATCAGACCTGGGCCGTTGGCGAAATGGCACATCAAGTTTCTTAGTTCAACGTTATCTATGATTACGTAAGGCTCGCTGATGCACCAAAGACCGGCGCGCCTACACCCCCGCGGCATTTTTTCACGAGACGTGAAGGCATCATATAGATCCACGTATCCACCGTCAAACACCGGGCGAGAGAATTGCGAGCCAGAGTACCAGGACGCATCAACACCGTAGTAATCGACAGCATTCCCTGTCCCTCCCGCTTTGGTGGATAACGGCAGCGTCGTTGAGGGCCAAGTAATCCCTCCCTTGAAGATGAACCGGTCGCCGGCTTGATGCACATACCTGCCAGCAAAACCGCGCATGAAGGGATGGTGCTTCCAGGGAGCCTCCTTGGTGGTGCCACTTTTAATGTCCGAGCCGTTCTGATAATCGATATAGTAAGTTGTTGCATAACTTGGCCCGACGGCACAACCAAGAAGCCAGACAACAACTACCAACGTGAGGTGCATCAGCTTTATTGTCGGTTTGGCAAACATGAAATGCGAAAACATCGCGAAGAGTTTAAGCTCGGGAGCGGACACATGCTCCTCCCAATATCTCGCCACTGGACGCCAGCCAACCCAGACAGGCGATACTGCGCCTCATTTTATAGCTGCTTTCAGCGCGATCAGACGGAAAACAAAGCCACCGCAATCCGTTGGCAGCAAAACGGATAATCTGATGAAACATCAAGGCCAGACAGTACCACATAGTGCTTAGACATCCGTGGTACTTACGCCAGTACTGCAGGCTGCTTCGACACATCTGAATGTAGTATTCGATTGGCCGGACGGAGGAACTCCCACCGCCGTAATGGATCGCCTCCGCTTCAGGGAAAAACACGCAACGCCATCCGGCCGCATGGAAACGTCTGCACCAATCGATATCCTCGGCGTAGAAGAAATATGTTTCGTCGAGCGAGCCAACCTGCTGCAACGCCTGCTTTCGCACCATCCAAAACCAGCCGTTCAGAACATCCACGTCGCGCATGCGGTCATGCGGGAAGTCTGACATCTCTATGCCGACCGGAAAACCGAGTCGTGCAAGAATACGGTCTACCGTGAGCGCCCTTGCGAATGTGTTTATCACGGAGGGAAAGCGCATGCAGGACCGTGCTGTCGCGTGATTCGGGGTCAACGCCTTAGGCCCAAGAATACCGATGTCCGGGTGGGATTCCATAAAGTCGAACATGGCGCCAACGCAACCGGGGAGTACAACGACATCAGAATTTATCAGGCAGAGATACTTGCCCGAGCTGCGCTGCATACCAATGTTATTCGCACGCGCAAACCCCAGGTTTTTGACATTACTTACCACCTGCACATACGGATACTCCGTTTTCACCATCTCAGGCGTTCCGTTCAACGGAGGCATTATCGACGACAATGGTTTCAAGAGTTAGATTTGTGGGCTGCAGCAAAAGCGACCCGAGACACTCTTGTACATATTTCTTGCCATTCCACGTAACTATAATTATGGTGACGTCGGTCATCCAGGCACGCCTCATTGTTAAGCGGGCTGCTACGGCTGGTTACGATGCGAACTCACCTTTGCCTCGGGGAGTGGTTGCCACGATATAGTGGTTGCAAAGCAGCGGGCAATCGAAGTGGCCCACCGGTCGGCACACTAATGGGCGACATTTGCCTGCTGTAACCTGGGGATATCGCCGCCAAAGCAGCAACCATCGCAAGAAACGCGTACCAAACGATGCTCATCTGGTCGAAATATGTTATACCCATAAACGCGGCCATATGTACGCACAAAGACACCCCATATGACCAGCTGCGAACGGCGTCATTGTCGGCGGCCGCCTTGCGTCCGATAAGTCCTAAAGACTTGAAAGAATACGCCGATAGCGCCAAGAATATCGTCAGCGTGACGAGACCACCCTCGACACCCATCTCCACATAAGTATTGGCCGTGTCGAACATATGCTCGCCCCACGTCCAGTTACTTGTTGTCCCGATCAGCCACCAATCCGGGAAATGCCTGATGAACGTGTCAACTAGCAAGTATCGCTGCCAGCCGCTAGAACCGCCCACAACGTTTACTCTGACCAGCAAATGCCATATGGGATTGTGAATAAACAATTGTGCGCAACCCAACATCGCCACAGTCGCCCACCTCAAATACCCCAGCCAGTCGCGAAACGGCCAGCAGAGATACGCAGCGATTCCGATCGCCAAAGCCAGAACCGGAGTACTTGAGGCAGAGGTGTAAACTATGACAACGCAAGAAATCATGCCGCACAAAGCAACGGTGCAGCTTTTGCGGAGTTGCCACAGGCCAATCAGGAGGGGCATCATCGCCGCGCCGAATGTTCCCGCGATGATAGGATTCGCAAAGGGTCCAAAGCAACGGAGCCGGCCATCTCGAATTACAGTGATCGCTTGCACACCGCCGAAAATCGAAAACAGGTTTTTGGCCGTAAAGTGCTCTATGGCCATAACTGTTGCGAGGACCATCACCGCATATCCGAAGAACTGAACCAATCGATCCAAATCCTCTTTATCCCGTAACGCCAGCCGCACAAGAAAGTATGTACCACAGGTATTGTAGATAAACCCCAAACGGTTCACCAAGGCTAACGAGTCCGGGTAAAGAAGCAGAAAGGTGACGATTTTGGCTGCAACCCATGCGAGAAATAGTCCGTCAAGTATATGGAACCGGGCTTTACGCCCGAAAGTCCCCGAAAGGCGAAACCAAGGAAGCGGGAGCAACAACCGAAAGACCGTGAGATGCACGCCGGCAACGACCACTTGTTGCTGAAGCGGGATGAGTAATGTTGCTGCCAGCAGCAAATACAGGCAATAGCGCTGGTGCACCAAAAGAATAGCAATCGCCACTAGTGCCACTAGGACGGCGCCTGCTGGTGTCAGCGATGTGTCGCCTCCGCTTCCGTAACGGACAAGGTCATGCACGTTAGATACCCTTTGTCAACGGACTTCCAGAAAAGAAGAGGCCCACAAAAGGAAATATTTCTCGCCCGCCGAGCCTTTTCCGACATGTCCACTGTCTTGCCAACTTCGGGCCGGACGCTGATTGGCGGTCATGGCGGCTAAATGTGGGAACAGTCATACTCGTCCCAGTCGCAACATTCTGCGGAGTTGCTGGCGCCGGCGCTCATGCACGAAGTTCGAGTCGTCCAGTCGGTCTTCGCGTTTAAAGTAGCAACCGATAAATCCGCTAAGAAATGCAATCGGTTGCACCAACGAGCGCAGTTGGAGGCCACGTTTTAATGCCTTACCGACGACGAATAACGGGTGACTCCAGGTGTAGTACTCGGCCTTGCCCCGCTGACACCATATGGCTTTGGCAGATTTGCCATTGCCGGTCGGGCGCCGGTGAGTCACGCGACATTGAGGAAATGTACGTGTATTCCAATTGTGCACCCACGCATAGACTTCGTCAATAGTATCCCACCCAATATAAGGGTGCAGGTCACCGATCTGTTGCAAACACTCGCGGCGATACATTTTGATAGCCCCGCGGACGTGATACTCGGGATTCAGTTCCGGCACATACTTACCATCCTGCACGATGTACAGAACACCTCCCGCAATACCTAGCTTCACATCGCGGGTAAACTCCATGAGGATCCTCTCGATGTAGTCGGGACCGAAGGAAAGGTCCGCGTCAAAACGCCCTACAAAGTCATAATCATGGATAGTTATAAGCCGAAACGCGTATTGAATGGCGCTCTCACCGCCGACGAACCTTTCGCCGCTTCGCTCACGGCGGCAAACCTGAATCCATGGGTATTTGTCGGCGGCAACAGCTAGCATTTCGGGAGTATGATCGTGCGAAGCATCATCGATGATGAGCCATTTGGCAGGCTGGACCGACTGACTAGTGACAGAAGCGATCATATCGGGAAGAAACTCCTCCTCGTTATGAACCGGAGTCAAAAGCAGATACGAGAATCGTGGCGGACTTGCCTGCGCTAGTTCTAAAGAGCTTTGTGGACGGACTGACTCGGCATCCATATTCTGTCTCACACGTCAGTAGCGCCAGACACTCTCGATCAGATCTCACAACCCATTTGAGGCGTAGGACCCTTCTTTAATAGCAATCGCAAGTATGCCGCCGCGCCGGTCCAAACCTATTGCACGCCAGACCAGATGACGCGCCCGCGTGAGTAGAGATCGGGAAAAGCGACAAATGGGCAAATACACCACCCCATACATCTCGATCTGAGTATTCGCAAACCCGACGTGCCTCAGCAACGCGTATAGATCACCCGGTGGCCAATGTTGTCTATGGCTCACATCAGAGAAGTATCTCTGTGGGTGAAACGGGTTCGGGGTCGAGATGAACAACCTTGCGCCTGGCGCGAGCAGATCGAAAATATTGTGTAACATCTCATCAGCTTGCTCATAGGACAAGTGCTCGATCACCTCGAACATCGCTATGATGTCAAACATGCCCGTAACTTCATTTACCGTGCGAAAATCGTGGACTACCGTGTCGTCAATGTCTAAGCTGAAATAGCTGTGTGCCAATCCAGTCTTTGCCAATGACTGTCCCAGGGCTCGATCCCACGCGCCGATGTCCAGAACTCTTACAGGTCGAGTGGAAGCTAGCAACTCCACATGCCGTCGCAACACCTCTGCAATTTTCCCGTGGCGACCAATCAGGTCAAAGATGGTCGTTATCGTCGGCGTTACCGGTGCTTCTCTGCGATAGCGGTCAATTTCACTAAAACGAGGAATCGGCATCATGTCTCGTCTGTGGCGGCGTTGGAGTTCGGCCGGGAGATTTTGTCAGGCTCCTCCAAGTATCCTGTATTTACTTCGCTGGTCAAGTGGTTCGAACACGCTCAGGCGAGTGGCTACGCAACGGCAGGCCTCTGCTCAATACCGTCCGGAAATGAGTGGCAAGGGTCTCGGTTAGTGCCCGTCCCTCATATTGCGCTAGATAACCACGGTTGGAACTACTGTCAACTCTTCCGGCTGCCCACTGGTGGTATACCGTTCTTAGGATTTCAACCATTCGATCCAGATCGTCAGGACGACAGAGCATGGCATTGCCGCTGTGGTGCAAAAACTCGCGCGCGTCCCCTTCCGGCACAGCCGCAAGTATTGGCTGTCCGGAGGCCATGTATTCGTACGTCTTTGCCTGAACCATCCGGCTACGCTTGCCAGTAGGGAGATTGTGCATCGCGAGAAACAATAAATCAGCAGACCGTATCAGCGCGATGCTCTCATCGTGCGATACAGCGCCTGCAAATCGATAAAGACCACTGCTTCCAGAACGACTTACCAGCACACGATCCTCCGAGCAGCCTTGGCCAACAAAGATCACCTCAGTCCGCCCCTCCATCACCGGCTCTGCTGCGCAGCATCGTTCTATCGCCTCAATTAGAAATCGCGGGGAGGCTGTCAGAAAGTCAACGCCCCTTTCGACTCCGCCCAACCGACGGCTGCATGGGTTATGTTGCAACTGCAACGCTTTAGGTGTAGAGAAGCCGCCCGAATGCACGATTCGGAACCTCGAATCCTTCCGTTCTGGAGCGGCGCTCGAAAAATCGTCGTCGTCGAAGCCGTTTGTAATCGCCACAATTGGGGTTGAGCTCAAGTCAGGGAACGTTTCTCTTATCATCCGCGCGGCTTCCGGCGTGTTCATGATGATCAGAGATGCAGTCGAGAGCGTTCTTCCCATTCTCTTGCTTTCGGCCAAACGGTGCACTAACGTGGGATATATCGTGCGCTCATCCAAGGCCCACGGATCCCGAAGATCCGCGACCCATGGAAGATCCAGTTGTCTGGCCACGAAACTGGCAAGATCAGCACTTTCGAATGGAGACATCGTCGCATAAACAAGCCTCACATTCTCGGCAACTTCGAATGCAACTTTTCCCGCTGAGCGCACCCACCATTCCGCAAACTGCGTACGTCTCAACAGCCATCGATCCAAACGCTTCGTCCACCTTCCCACTGCCGGCGGAGGTCCCGGAGTCCGATGCACGGCAAGGCCAGCTGGCAATTTCGCTTCTAGGCTGCTGTCAACTGGGAAAGCATCGACGTCCCTAGGCCAAGGACCGGCCACAACAACAGGAACGAACCCAAAACTTGGCAGATGTCGAACGAACCTGAGGGACCTCAACACACCAACTCCGCCCTCGGGCGGAAAATAATATGCGAGAAAAAGTACTTTCTCCATCGTGTGAACCCAGACTGATTTTGCTTCGCACAATTTCAAATGAGTACGCGCGCAGAGCTAGATCGATGAAGAACCAACCGTTGTGTGGAAAGGCTTCTCTTTCGGTCTTTTTTCAATCACGATGATGCTATCGTAAAAATGAATGCCATCAACGATTTCATGCGCGTCTGTATAGCGCTGTCGTGCCGCTGTGTACCAAGCGTGGATATCGTCAACCATGGATTTCATCTCTTCAATAAATGTACCGGCCTGCCGCAATCCACCTTCGCGGGAAGTCCGATAGGAAGCATGCAAATCCTCCACGATATACACCCCATTCGGATCGACAAGCGGGAACAGGGTCTCGAAGCTGACCCGCTGATGGCTGGCGACATGGCTGCCGTCATCAATGACGATGTCAACCCCGCCCATCTCGTGAACCACGCTTCTTAGAAATCCGGGATCTGACTGCGATCCGATGCAAATACAGAGGTCCGCATCATCAATGACGCGGCACCGCGGATTAATATCGATCCCAAAGATGGTTGCCTCGGGTCCGAAGTATTTGCGCCAGAGTTGGAGTGAACCGCCGTGGGCGACCCCGATTTCCAGCAGTCGAATTGCCCTTCCGGTGAAGCGCGCTAAATGCCGATCGTAGATCGGCAGATAATGGGCCCACTTGGTCACCAACCGACCCTGATGGCCATAAAAGAGTCTGGCCATCCGGGTTTCGGCGTGGATTTGCATGTATTCAGGATCAACTTGCCGGGCAAAGAGACGCAGAGGCGGGTCGGCGTGTGTGAGTCCCAAAGCTCGTAAAAACTTACGGCGAACGCGTATCCATTGATATCGCAAAGTCAACGCAAGAGCCTCCATTCCCAGCACACCTACAGGCCGGATGCAAAACGTGCCTCATGGTCAGTTATCCTGCAGTTCGCTCCCGCGAGGTTGCATAGAGCGTGTTTCATAAATGGCGCTTTGAAGGGGCATGGCTTTAGCCATGCCGTCCAGAGCCAGAAAAAATGTGGGCTTTAGCCCCCGAGGGAATTGACCCCGTTTTCTGCAATAGGTTTATGAAACAAGCTCTAGCAGGTTCATGACCTTCCTCGGTTTCCATCCCGGAGAGCTTAGAGGCAAACGCCCAGCCCGAGGAAAGGCGGCTACCGATTCACGCCGGATTCACGTTCTCAATAGGCACCGCCGCCAGTATCGACGCAATCGGTTGTGGAGTTCTCTTGCCGCCTCGCCCCTCCAAGACCAACTTCAACTCCCTGGCCCGTCGTTCGAACAACGAACCATTCCACCGGCTGATCCGGATACAAGGCGTTGTTATCGGCAAAAGCTTTTTCCATTTGTTCCGAACATACCAGTAAGAAGTGTAAAACTCCTTCGGGAGAACCAATCCTCCCATGGTGTTGTGTACACAGAACCCGGGGATGACATAGCAGTTTCGCCCGGCACTGGCCGCTTGCAGGCAGATATCAGTTCCGTACAGGTGAAAACCCGGTAGGGCCGAATCGAAACTCAGGCCGGCAGAGCGGCGCAGGATCAGCACGATCTCGTCAAGCGTACGTACCCGCGCGGGCCGGCTGAATCTCTGCCCTATGATCCCAAGGCCATTGGAATACAGGTGCCCCGTGCCTTTGCCGTCGGGGTCCACTCCCCAACATCCCAGTACGCCCCAGGAAGGATCAATATCCGTAAGCTGATCTAACGCGCTACTCAGATTTTGCAGCCAACCCGCGGGCAGATAGACGTCCTGATGAAGAAAGATCACCAAGTCGTTTTTGGCGTGTCGTAGTCCGTCATTGTATGCGACGGCGGCGGACGACGCTCCTTCCTGGAAAATGAAATCTCCCGTGCTCGGCAGGCACGGAGATAACAGGAAATTGCTCTCCAGCACTGAACGATTGGAAACCGCCACGACGAAACTGGCTTCTACCCCGAAAAACACGATTCAAGCCCCATTGAACTGGCGTGCGCACAATCTTTATTAACGACATGACCGCGCAGAACCCATGCTCACTTGCATGGTGCGACAGCCACTGCTCGGTCGATTTGCGATGTCTCCACCCTCGACTATCCCAGTTGCGCCGCAATAAGCACCGTCACGATCGGGAGAAGATAATTCGCAACTCGGTCAAGCCCTTTTTATCCGTCAAGCCTGATACTACGCAGTAGACGACCGCGCCCACGAGGAACTCGGTCCCCAGCATCCACGCACTGCCGGCGCCGCTCGGTAACAGGGAGACCATTGCGACTGCGAAGGACATGGCGAAAGCAGCGGCTATCGGTTTGAAGATAGCCACGGCGTAGTCAGAGCCGCATCTCCCGATCAGTGGACGCAACATAAGAAAATAAAATGGGATTCCAAGCGCAAGAGGCAGCACCATCAGAATCCCGGCTACCCCCACTACTCCGTTCCACTTAGCTCCCGCATAGATGAGCGGAACACTAGCCGCACACAACATGCTGTGCCATTTGAAACCGAGATCCGCCCGACCCTTTGCGTTCTGTAACGTGCCGATCGGGGCGAAAATGCTCCGCTGCAGTCCGGACAAACTTAACAGCTGGATCAAAATCACACTGGGCATCCACTTACTACCGAAAACGACAGGCACTAGAAGAGGGGCAACGGATGCCAGACCAATGAGGAGCGGTGCATTAATGGTCGTGAGGACATTGATCATTCTTAGGTACCCTCGGCGCAGTCTTTCCCGATCATCTTGCACCTTGGCAAAAAGAGGAAATGCGATTCGGGTTATGAGAGGATTGATACGCCAAATGGGACGATAGGACAAATTGAAAGCAAAGACGTAGTAACCTAAAGCTTGTGCGCCAAGAAGCCTGGCGATCAGGATTTGATCGATCCGCGCAGAGAAGCAATTCATCAATCGCTCTCCCATTTGATATAGACCGAATTGAAGATATGCCTTCAGATCCGAAGCGCGGAAGTGCAATAACGGGCGGTAGGCAGAGAATCCCAGCAAGAGAAGCGCCGCGCTCTCGACCGCAACCCCGCCGATGAACGCAAGCACCAGGCTCCAGACACCGAATCCGCTCAGAGCCAAAGTGACGCCCAGCAATAAGCTCGCCAGCGAAGATGTTATTTCCGGGAAGGCCAGCAGCCTAAATCGCAAGTCGCGCAGCAGCAAAGTTTCGAACTGGGCGGTCGCTCCGCCGATTATGAAGGCAACGGCCGCGGCGCGAAGAAGCGGTACCAGTCGTGGCTCGTGGAATACCTGTGTAATGAGAGGCGTAGCAAGCCAAGTAAAAAGAAATGTCAGAATTCCGGTGGCAACATTGGTCCAATATAGACTGGCAAGCTGTTCCGCCGTCGCGTCCTGCCGGTGCACGATTGCAGCACTAATGCCGAGGTCCGTGTAGGTCTGTGCAAAATTTATAAAGACCAGAACCATCGCCATCAGACCGAAATCGGCGGGAGACAAGACGCGCGCCAGAACCAGAATGCGCACCATTTCGGACCCGTTCGTGACAAGGCTGGCAATTGTAGTCCAGCGAACACCGGAGGCGGCTTGTGACGTAAGATTCACAGATTACTTTCGACTCCCGCGAAGCAACGGTTGCTTCATCTTGCCTGCACCATCCCACAATCCCCGGCGAGTATTGCTGATTAAGATACCTGGTTCGACCGGAAGGCTAGATCATTTGGGGGGGAGCGCATCGGCCTCTCGTCCCGTAAGCACCACACTGACAGGAGGCCGAGTGGAGAGATAAGGCGCACCTCTATAGAGGCGCGAACTCCAGAGGTGCCCCATGCGAATAACAGGTGTCTCTATGATCCTGTAGCTCAGATATGCGCAACCTACCGCCATGCAGACGCGCACTGGTACTTCTCCTGGTCTATCGGCCGAAATATGGAGGAAGAACTGCTGCCAGAGGTATAGGCTATATGACAGGCGGCCAATCCACCGAAGGGGAAACCATTCGAGCACTCTAGCCCACACACCGTCATGAGCAAGGCAGAATACGATGGCCGCTATCACGCTTCCCTCTCGGGACAACCTGCAGAACGATTCCGCGAAATGTCTCATTGACACATCGGATATCAGGTACCACGCTAAAATCAACAGAAGTCCATGCCGGATTTTCTTTAAACGGCGCTTCAACTGCGGGCAATACAAGGCCGCCAGAGAGCCGAGAAGAATTGCGTCCAGCCGAGCGTCAGTATGAAGACGGAATCCGGTATGCATGAGAGGCGCATTAACCGCTCGCCAGGCGACGACAATTGCGATGCCCGCGGCGGCGTACCAGCGCGCACGAATGCGAGATATAGCCAGAATTCCCGGCCAAATCAGATAGAAGTGCTCTTCCACCGAGAGTGACCAGAAGTGATCCGCGAACCAGCACGATTCGGTGGGTGCATAATTACGAAAGAATGCAACTGAAGCAACTATCTCGCGGTGGCTGACTGGGATAAGTCCGATTGATCCTACAATCGATACGACCGCCAGATACGTTAGTGCCGCGGGCAGGATTCGGGCCGCGCGACGCACATAGAATGCCCTGATGTTAATTCTTCCGTACCTCTGATACTCACGAACCAAAAGCGAGGTGATAAGAAATCCGCTCAGACAGAAGAATACTTCTACACCTTTCTCGCCTAGCGTATGTATCTGCCAGTACAACAGACGACCCACGCGCGAAGCTGGCACTGCGCTCCAGAGGAGAATATGACTGACCATTACTGCAATAATTGCGACGGCTCGCCACCCGTCGAGGGTGGGGATGTGGTCTGGCTTTCTGACCATAGTCGCGATTTTCCGAGCGCATGGCATTTGCACTTAAGCTGCTGGCGAGGCCCCTTCGATCAGCAACACCAACTCCGCTTCGCCCTATCTCGTAGCATGTGGCAGCGCCTGAACTCAATGACCTGACATCATTAATGCAGCGGCCGACCTCTCGTGGCAAAACCGCCGTACAACATCGACTACCTTGGCTTGCTGCGTCGTAGTGAGTTGGGGATACATTGGGAGCGACACGATTTCGCGGGCCACTTTTTCCGCAACTGGAAAGTCTCCTGCCGTGTAAGCCAGGTGCGCATAGGCCTTTTGCAAATGCAATGGGATTGGGTAGTGAATTCCTGCGCCGATGCCTTCCTCCGCCAGGCGCTTCATCAGATCGTCACGCTGAGCAACCCGGATGACAAAGAGATGGTAGACCGAATTTGCCCATTCGGGCTCATGCGGCAGGATTACAGATCCATGGCTGTTGAACATTTCGCGATAGCGGGCGGCGACCTCGCGGCGGTCATGATTCCAGTCTGCTAAATGTTTCAACTTGGCTTTCAGAAAGCCCGCCTGGATCGCATCCAACCGACCGTTGTAACCTTCCACATCGTGATAGTACTTCTTGGCTTGGCCGTGGTTGCGCAACATGCGAGCCGTTCTTGCCAGCTCTTCGTCGTTAGTGGTGATGGCTCCGGCCTCCCCGCAGGCGCCCAAATTCTTGCCGGGATAAAAACTGAAGGCGGCTGCACCTCCCATTGATCCCGCCCTACACCACCGGTCTTGCGCTTTCGAAAAGTATTTTGCTCCGTGTGCTTGGCATGCGTCCTCAATCACGATCAGGCGGTGTTTGTTTGCGATCTCAAGAATTGGATCCATATTGGCCGTCTGCCCGTAAAGATGAACCGGAACAATCGCGGCCAAGCGTTTGCCGCTCCGCCGCGAGAACAATGCGGGAATTTCTTCGTCGGAGCCATGAGGCCGGCTCCCGGATGGGCGATAGCTGCGGCACTCGCAGCCGCTCTCGATGAATTCAACGAGTTTGGCCGGGGCCATCGTGGAGGTGCGTTCGTCGACGTCAATAAATTCCGGCACGGCTCCGGCTTGGGAAATAGCCTCGGCGGTGGCGATGAAGGTATTGGGAACTGTCAAGACTGCATCTCCCGTACGAATGCCTCCGGCCAGAAGCGCAAAGCGCACCGCATCGGTTCCGCTACCAACTCCAACGCAATATTTCGTTTCGCAGAAGTCCGCGAAAGCCTGCTCAAAGTCGTTCACCATAGGTCCACCTACGAATCCTGCCGTTCGCAGCGATTCGCGGACCACTTGGATCAGTTCGACTTCGAGTTCGCGGTGTAAAGCTACCAAGTCGAGAAAAGGAACAGGGAGCGACATAATTCTCTGTAGGGGTTTATTTAGATCTCTGGATGCGCAACGGGGCGGAGCACACGGACTGCCTCCGCGTAAGGGCAGAGCACTACTTGATTCGGCGAAGTATGCGAGCCGGATTGCCGGCAACGATGGTGTTTGGCGGCACGTCGCGGGTTACCACACTTCCCGCTCCGACAATGGCATTTTCGCCAATGGTGAGCTTTGACAGTATGGTGGCGCCCGATCCTATCGAGGCACCTCGCTTGACCAATGTGCGCTCAACGACCCAGTCTTTCTCAGTCTGGAGTTGCTCCCCGGCAACGGTTGCCCGTGGATAAGAGTCGTTAATGAATACAACCCCGTGTCCGACAAAAACGTTGTCTTCAATAACGACGCCTTCACAGATAAACGTGTGACTGGAGATCTTGCAGCACCGGCCAATCGAGGCGTTTTTTTGGATCTCCACAAACGCGCCTATCTTGCTTTCATCCCCAACGGTGCATCCGTAAAGATTGACAAACTTGGCAAGCTTTACTCCCTGGCCCAACTCAACGTCCGGCGAAATGCACAAATATTCCACATTCACACGAATACCGCCCTATTGGACTCATCGTTAGCCACTTGGAGAGCCTTCGGCACGATCATCGCCATTATCCATCCCGCCTTTTATAGTCAGAGCTTCGCTATTCTGGCTTAGCATCCCCTGCCTTCACAGGTTTTGCACACCAGTGATACAAGTTTTGTCTTAGTCAAACGGCTTTCGGTCAATGCAGTCAGGTTAGCAGGCTTCCGTGACACTGGAGTTAAATTTCGACTAATTCTGTCGATCCAGTCGGCCCTTGAAGAAGGTCCGACTCGCTTTACAAGCGCTTTAAGCCGATGCCTATATTTAATCTTGTTGTAACGAAAAATGGGAAGAATTGCGTGAGTTCTACAACCAAGCTTACGTTGAATGCAGCGCGAACTACATGCTATCTGACGCCATCACATCTCGCGCAACGTCAACATTATCAATAGGGTATCTGGAGAAAAATGGATTTACAGCAATTGCGGATGACATTGAGGTCCAGCTTGATTTGGCTTATTTTGAGACGCGTACGAAATGGAGTACGTCAAGTCCGGGAAGCTGTATGGAATGGAGCGCTCCAAAGCCTGCCGCTACACGCCGCCCTGCGCCTCGAATTTTTGCGGAACCATTGGCGGCTTCCTCGCTTACAACGGCCAGAGACATTCAATGAAAAAATCATTCATCGCAAGCTTTGTGATCGGGATTCACGCCTGCCGCGCTTGAGCGACAAGATCCGGGTCAAGGAGTATGTCGCTGAAGTGCTTGGCGCAGGGTGGACCATTCCGACTCTCTGGTGTGGAAAGACACTTCCTCCAAGACACGAACGAAATTGGCCGATTCCTTACGTTCTGAAGGCCAATCACGGTAGCGGGTGGAACATATTCGTCCTGGGTCAGCGAGATCAGGATTGGGATCGAATAGAGAAGACCGCCGGGCGGTGGATGCGAACCGATTTTGGCAAGAAACTCAGAGAATGGGCGTACACGCTGATTGACCGTAAGCTGCTGGTGGAGCCCTTTATGGGCCAGGCAGGCACGCCACCAGACTATAAGGTTTTTGTATTTGGCGGACGCGCAACGTTCGTGCAAGTGGACCTAGGGCGTTTGCACAAGCACCGGCAGTTCTTCTATGACACCGATTGGAATCGTCTACCTTTTCGCTATGTTTGCCCCTTCGATCCCGAAGATATTGAACGGCCGCAGTCCCTCGCAAAGATGATTTGGGCTTCAGAACGTTTAGTCGCGGATTTCCCATTCGTGCGTGTCGATTTCTATGAAATCGACGGCAAGCCGTACGTAGGTGAGCTTACCTTCTATCCGAACAGCGGAGGAATTTCGTTCAAACCAAGAAGTGTCGAGCTCCAACTCGGACGTCTTTGGCCCGACTCGAACTCAATTCACGACTCAATAACACCTGACAGGTAAGGACGAATACCAGTCAGCTCAATCTCCCCGCAGCAACAAAATAGCCGCCCCGGTTGGATCGGCTCAGCATCACTATAGTTTTTGGTCGGCTGTAGGTTTGTGGCGTCCCAACGGGGAGGTACTGCGGCGCTACGTTCTGTACCACGATCCTTTATTTCGCTGTCTTCGGCGTTGAGAAGTTGGCCTTAACGGTCCGGTTGGCCGTCACATTGCTCAGTATACATGGATTTCCTGCGCACACCGACGCTGCACCATCCCAACTCAGGAAGCTCGCTCGTGCAATGGGCAAAGCTGTCAAGGTGACCGACTCTCCAGACCTGACGTTAATTGAACAAGCCTCCCCACAATCGACAATGCCGTCGCTCGACATGATCCTTCCCAGGCTGTTGGTGGCAACGGAGATTGTGTATACGGCAGTAGTCTCGTATGCACCTATGTCCCATGCGCCTATACTCGGGCGAGGTTTACCATTCTTGTCGAAGCACAGTGCTGTCAGGCCAGGTGTACTCTGGCACAGCGACGTCAGGTTTTTTCCTGCGCCGATTGCGGGCGACCCGGTTTGCGGAATATAGCTGCTATTGAGATTAGGATTGCCGGTAACTGTGTGTGCATCGAATCCGCTAATGCTGTGCCAAGTCGCAAGGTTCCAAGCCTTAGCCCCATTCATCGCCACGTTGCTGGTGTAAGGCGTCTTGTTGAGGTTCCACAGCAGGTTATAGTCGCAGGCGGCCAACGCTTGGGGCAGGGTGTGAAGCCCATAATTGTTAAACAGGAAGCCGTTCGTGCTTACCCCGTTGCCGGCAACGAGGTTATTGGCAATCGCTCCATAGTCGCCATCGCTCGCAATCTCTATCGAATGGCCGCCGTTGGCAAAGGTATTATTGTAGAAATAGCTCGTTCCTTCTTGCGTGGGGTTAGTGGTACCGGCTCCTACGTACAGTGAAATGCCTCGATTTCCCAATACCTCGCCTCCATGAGTGGTCCCGGTAAGAGGATACGTCATCACGTTGTTGAAGGCATACATTCGACAACCGCCGAGTGCAGCGTAATAGGTGCAGTATGCTTGCGCTGTCCCGAAAAGGCCGTCGTGAAAATAATTGTTAAAGAGATAAAGGACGATCTCGGTTGAATCAGCCGAATCCGCAAGAATGCCGTCGGTGTGATATGTGTCTGCCGCAGTAACCCAATTAAGGTCGTTGCTGATGTCGTTGTTGAACAGGTTGACGATCTCGTTATCTAGGCCCCCCGGCGTGATGAACCAGGCGTGATCGACAAGCGTGTTGCCAAAGACATTAAAGCCCGTCGGAAAGCTGTTCGAGCTGCAACTTGGCAACGGCCAGCTTGGAGGTGCCCCGCCATTCCCGTTCACCGAGATCCCGTAGCGAGAGTTGTTTAGCGTGCTATTGCAGACAGTGACGTTCGTCGAGCCGCGTGGAATCGCGATGTCTGCTGTACTCGCTCCAGCCGTCGAAGTGGAGGCCGGATCGTTGATGTAGATATTTTGTATCTTCAGGTTGCGGATGATGATGTTCGAGCCGTAGGCATCGACCCCGACGCTGGTTTGCTGATAGGCCAAGTTCGTTCCGTTTGCGGTGTTCTGGATGATTCCGTTCGTGCCACCGTCGATAATAATGAAATTGTGTAGGACAATCGAAATCGCGGCCAAGCAGGTAGATGCCGAGTAGCAATTGACCTGGCCGCCAAAGACCGGAGATTGCAAGATGGCGTTTGGCTCGAACAGAATTGTAATCGGCTGCGTGGCCGTGCCACTGCCCTGGACGATCAGCCCCGCAGCTCCGGCTGGCATGTTGATCGTGCCGCATAGATGCACTGTACTTCCAACGCCGATTTGCGTCCCGGCTTTGCCCCAATTAGTTGAAGTGTTGGTCCAGGCGATCGGATAAGCCTTGTCACAACTACTACCGTCTAAGGCAGCGCGTTGACTTTCGATTGTGGCAGCCGCTGTGTTGTCTTGAACATAGACATTCATTAAGCTGCCAAAACCGGAAGTTGTAAGAAACGCGAACACAATTAAAAGTCGGTACATATTGCCTTCCACGTTAATATCATGATCGACACTTCGGGCCACTTACGATGTCCCATGTGCTGCTTGGGATGTCTAGCGCCGACTCGATAACTCCAGTGCTGTGTGAACGTGGCGTTTCTGCACTCGCAATAACGAACTGACAGCCGTCGGTCAGTGGCGCCCCGGAAAAGCAGTTCGATGTGAGTGCGAGGTAGACGCGCGTGCCACGTGCAACCCGTTTGCGAACATTCAGAGCGCGCCGACGCATACGAGGTATCTATCGGCGCTTGGGGGCAAACCTTCAACTCGGCATGGGCATGGATGCGAGCCGGCAACCGGAGCTACGGGTCATGGCAGCTTTATGGCGGGTGTGATATGGGCGGAGCGTGTGCCGGAGTTCGTCTCTCAGCGGGTGACTAGGCGGAAGTGGAGCACCCAGTCAAAGAGTCTTTCTACTTTCCAGCGTCGGCTATAGCGGCGCAGTTTGTGTCCATCCTGGCCTTTGCTCCGGTGCTGCCGGTTCGGAGCAATCAGTTCGATGCCATATTCTTGGGCGAGCTTTTGGTCGAGCGCGTCGGAGTCATAGACGTTGTCGCCAATGAGCCGGGCTGGGAGTTGGTCGAGAAAACCTCCGGCAAAAACCTCTTCCTGGCGAAGCGCTCTGCATCTAGACTTGTCGCGCCCATCTGAGAATTCCTTTTGAATACCGGAAGGGCATCTCTTGCTTCCGATATGGAAGGAGCAGAGAATGTGGAGATGAGGAAGTTGGTTTTACTGTCGGGGCCTATACCTGCGGCACAAGATCAACGCTTCCTGAGCCTCGCGGCCTGGATGGGCGTCTCGACGAAAGCCGTAGCAATCGAAGACGGCGGGGTCTCCAAGGAACGCCTTCTCAGTGAGCTACAGTCTGGCCCATGCTGTTTGGCGATGAGCGCTGAGACGCTGGCAGTGCTACATAAGGCTTTGACTCCGGCAACCGACACGCGACGGTTTGTCGATGAGTCCGACGCGCAGTTGCTGGTCTTCGGCTGCAGCGGTTCGACGGAGCAAAACAGCGCGCTCTCGTGGCTCACGGCTGGAGTTGTTTGCGGAATCAGTCGGACGGACGGCCCAGATACACTTTTTGCTTTTCCCCGGGAAGCGATGACCTTTACCCGGCAACTTGCCGGGCTGCAACTTTTCACGGCGGAACCGGGAACCGATACCTGTCTTTGAATTGCGCGATGCAACTCCCGTTCCCGAAGTAATTGTAGCTGCCAATGATCGCCCAACGTTCATCCGAATAGCCCAGGGGCCGTTGCAGGTTTTTCTCCTAGCCGGAACCACTCTGCCTGATCTCAATGAACCGCTGAGCCGCGGCCACCAGCTACAAGAGCACTACGATCGGCTGATTCCAGTTCTGATTTTCCTCCGCCACTGCTTCAGGGAAAGCTGTTGGCATGGCCCGGAACCTACGGCTAGACTCATTATTGACGATCCACTACTGACTGAAAAATACGGTTTTCTGGACTACGGCGTTTTGCTGAAATCCATGCAGCGCAGCAACTATGGAACATCAATTGCCTTTATTCCATGGAATTACTGGCGCACTTCCAAGCGGGACGCGGCGCGCGTTATCAGCGACAGTTCTAACCTCTCGATCTGCGTTCACGGATGCGACCACACAAACAAGGAATTTGAAGCACGGGCCCCGGCGCTTCTCGGCAGGAGAGCAGGTCTGGCCATGCATAGGATGGAGTCCCAGAGGAAGCGCACCGGTACTGGATTCGAGCCGGTGATGGTGTTTCCTCAAGGACGGTTTTCTACGGCCGCGATCCCGGCATTGCGCTCCAACAACTATCTGGCGGCGGTGAACACCACGTGCTTTCCGAGGAACAGTGGATTGGATGACCTCACAGTCGGCGACCTTCTCCTGCCGGCCGTTACCCGGTACAACGGATTCCCGATTTTTCAAAGGCGCTATCCGCAATGCCTATTTGATTTTGCATTCGATCTCTTCCTTGGCAGACCGGCGCTCCTGGTGGAGCACCATGAGTATTTTCGTAACGGCTGTGGAGTATTGGAGGGCTTTGTGGCCGAGTTGCACAAACTGGAACCTGCTTTGTCCTGGCCGACCCTTGACGCTCAGTTGGTGAGGAGCTGTTTAAAGAGAAGGCTTTCGAACGACTCGGTCGAGGTTCAGTTCTTTACCAGAAGATTCCAATTGGCTAATCGCGAACTGTGCTCTGGCCGCTTCTTGCTGAGCAAATACGAACCGGATTCGGCGGTCATCCAGAGGGTGCTGGTTGACGAAGCCAGCATGCCCTTTTCTTTCGAGAAGGGCTTTTTGAAGCTGGAAGTCCAGGTGGATGATCCGGGCCAGGTGCTGAACATCGAGATCGTGGATCGCGGGCAGCCTCAACAGCAGGCCGGCGGCTTCGGAATCGTCCACAATACGGGCGTGCTGCTGCGCCGCGGGCTCTCCGAATTCAGGGACAACACACTCGCCCGGCACAGTGGACTACTCAAAATAGCCAAGGGAGTCGCCAGGGGATTGAAAGTCGCGGGAGACTCATGAAGAAATCTGCCCTGAGACGAGTTTTTAATCGCATTCTGGGGATGCTGGCTCGATTTGCACCTGGGGCGACGTCCTTGCGGCCATTTCTGCACAAGCTTCGCGGAGTTCGCATCACCGGCCGGGTTTTCATTGGCGACGACGTATACATGGAAAATGAGTACCCGGAGTGTATCGAATTGCACGACGGCGCACAAATCAACCTACGCTCCATTCTGATTGCGCACACGCGTGGATCGGGGCGGATCGTGATCGGGAAGGACGCCTTTGTGGGAGCGAACTGTGTGTTGACTGCCTCTCCCGGTGCTACGCTCACGGTAGGAGAAGGCTCGGTCATTGCCACTTCGTCGGTCATCTCGTCGGATGTTCTGGCACACATGCTCGTAGGTAACGAGAAAGCCAAGCCGCTCGCCAGCGCCACCGTCGCGCTAACGATGGACACTCCGTATGACCGGTTTCTAGCTGGATTGAGACCATTGAAGCGGAAGTGATGGCTCTTTTCTCAATTCGCACGTCGGAACCATAACACTCCATAATGCAGTGGTTTCTCCACCGCGAATCCCTGTGATTCGATGAACCGGAACAGGTCTTCTGGTGTTCGTCCATCCGAGCGTCGATGGATCTCCATACGAATAGCGTAGATCCTTTGAAAATAGACCCGTGGAAGGTTCTCGATAATTTCGTACTCTGCACCCTCACAATCGATCTTGAGAAGAGCACAGTTCCTTATGTCATAGGAGTCAAATACCGAGGCTAGCGAGACCGCCGGTACCGCGGTCTCTGAATCGGCGGCTCTTTCGTTCACATCGGACGACCTGTGCAACATCGAGTTAGCACCTAAGATCATCTCTACGAAGCCGGAACGCGCGCCGACGGCCGAATGAATACATGAGATACGCTCGCCGCCAGCACTCGTCGCAACATTACTCATCAGACGCCGGAACGTCTCATGATGGGGCTCGAAAGCTAAGACGCGCTTTGTTTTGGGACGGCAAGCCGCGTAGAGTGAGAAAGCGCCAATGTTCGCACCAATATCGATCACGTCACCATCGATATCGATGTCTCCGTACTCATGTTTCACAAAACTGCAGAATATCGATTCAGTCTCCACCGGAAGGACGTTTGAGAAGCATTGACCCGCTCGGGTCCGATAATCGCGAGTTTCGGAACGGAATCCAATGTAATTTCCGAGCAGAGTGAGTGGGCGCTCGAACAATGCTACAGCGCGGGGTAAGAATTGCAAATGCCGGAATGCACGCCAAGAAAAATAAGACCGAAGTCGCCGCCTACCCATGTTGCTCTCCAGTCCTTATGGCAGTTTCAAACGACTGGTGCGTTGGCCGGACGTCCAAGGATCTGGATTCGATATAGACGCAGCGGCAGAACTCCTGAAGCAGGTCGTACCCGTCCCAGAAGCGGTTGAATTGCAGAGCTCGGCCAATCGGCACGACGCGATCTATGGCGCGGCCATTCAGGCTCCGAACTAGGGCGTGCAGTTCCTCCGGTGTGAAACCAAACCACGTTAGGGTCTGGTCCCGGCGGCCTAAAAAATCGGTCAGCTCCAATAGATCTTTCAGATGCGCCTCAAAGAACAGTCCGCCACCAGGATGGCTCCTTTGGAAATCGGCTAGCGAATCCAGACCTAAGACGGTTAATCCCTTGTACCGGCGGCACTCCCCCACAGGGGATTTGAGAATGGCCGAACAAGCGTACACCAGCTTCCGCATGGAAGCGGAAGCCGGCAGAATATATCGGCGCCGCTCAATACATCCGGCCACGCGACGGAAGAAGTCCGTGGAAGCGGTGCGCGTCTCAGATCGGGTTCCACACCAGACAACAAGACGCGGAGAAGAGCACGCCAACTGGTCAAACCAAAAGGAATCGTTGAAAAACTGTTCCGCCAGGTAATCTCGCTTTTCTTCCGCGAGGCCGGCGTATGTGTCTGCACGGATGGCCGAGAGTGAATAGCGGTCGGGAAAGGTGATTTCCTTGGCGTGCGGGGCCAGGGGCGAACACCGGATGGTCTCCACCGTCTGGTCGCCGCCCCAGATCACCCGTGCGTCGCACAAGGCTGACAGCATCGCCGTCGGTTCCTGTTCGTGTCCGTAGCTAATGATCGTAGTGCCACTGCTCGCGGGGTCGGCAGCCGCAGCCAGAGTTTCCCGAAGCAACCGCACCAGAATTCCGGTGGATTCGGACCGCTGCGGTGAAAGGCGAACGACGTTCCGATTACCAGTGAGTACCGCCAAAAGCCACGAGTACACGAAGATGGTATCAACATTGCGCGGCGGTAAATGAAAAACGAGGCCTCGAGGAGTCAACACCCGGTGATCAAGTTGAAGCGAGCGGAATTGGGCTGTCAGCCGGATCATCTCCGTCTTCCGCATCCAATACGCGAGTGCTAGCAATTCGGGATAGCCACGCGCTTCCGGGTCATGAAAAATGCGTTGCGAGAAATCAATCGACGCCTCCACCACCGAGTTATGGAACGGTTCTGCCGCGGCACCGCCAGCAAGAAGGCTCAGCAGTTCTTCGAGCGCAATCACGCGCTGTTGGGGAAGCAGCATTTCGATCTGCATCAGCTCACCTTGGCGGCGATGACGTCGCTGCAGCCGCGCAGTTCGGCCTTGGGAATCCGGCCGAGGACGGAGAAAGCCTTGCCTAAGCGGCCGCAGGCGGAAGAGTCTACCGCGTGCACGACGCCGAGATCCTCAGTGAGGAGGCAGTGCCCGGGATAGCTGCGCGGCAGGGCGCTCAGAACCTCTAGGACGCCGATCTGACCGTGGGGGAGCTCTTCGAACGTGTACGGATCACGCACGATCACATCGGCGAAGTTGGGAGGGTACAGATATCCATCATCGCCCTCCAAAAAAACGCTGCCGATCTGTTCAACCATGCCGTAAAAGTTGTAGACTCGCGTGAGTCCCATGGCCTCGCGCAGCGCGGCGCGGAAATCGGCTGCACTAACCGCCTGCTCCTGAAGCTTCTTCCAGCCGCCGCTGTGAATAAGGATGCCATTCGAGAGGTCAAGTCCGGCGTCGATAAGCGGTTGATAAAAACAGCTCCATATGAGAAATGTAAATCCGAAAATCAGAAAAGGTCTGCCGCCAAAGCGGTGCAGGAAGTCCTTCAGCTCCGGCAGGAGCAGTTCCAGATTGGTATCCAGCGCATAAAAGTGCTGCCTTCCGAAGTTGATCATGCCAAGCAGGCCTGCAGCCCGGGCGTTGAATCGGCGCCGATCGCGAATCAAGTCTGCGGTCTCAACCAGGATCATGGGGAGGCGATTGGGGCCCAGGACGCTCGTCATGATGCGGCTCAAGGCCAGCGTCTGCAATTGGGCTGTTTCGCGATCCAGGACAACGCGACTCGGCGTCTGGCCGGTGGTTCCGCTCGATTGCAGGATCTTGAATATTTCGCTTTGGGGGACGCTAGATAGAAGGTGCTCTTTGAACAGGCCAACGGGGAGATAAGGAAGCTCGGCTAGGTTGTGAGGATCGGCGCTCCCTGGAAACAGTACGCGCGTAAGTCTAGCATACTCGGGTGATCGTTCCCGATGGCTCTGGCCGAGGCGCGCCAACTCGAGCAGCAGGACCGCCTCCTTCTGTACCTGCGGCACGGAATACTGGGGCTGCTGGATAAGATCGTCAAGTGTCATACTTGCGCCACAAGGTTCTCGTAGTTAATTTTTCCAGTGTCCTTGGTTGGCAGCCTGTCAATCCGCCGGAACTCGAACGCGCTGCGGTGGATCTTCAGCTTCGCGGCGAGAGCAGCACGGATTTCGCCATACGCAGCCTCCGTGCCGAATTCGCAGAAGACGACCACACGGTCGGAACTAGCCACTGCGGCAGCCGGACCGTTCCGTTTCACGAACGCCTCCAGCTCATCGAGATTGACACGCAATCCGAACAGCTTGGTGTCGCGCCGCGATCGGCCCAGGACAAAAACATATCCCTCTGCATCAAGGCGAGCGCGGTCGCCGGTAAACAGGCAGCCGCCGAGCTCATCCCCTTTGGCCAGATCCGCACGCTCGGTCGCGTATCCAAGCATGACATTGGGGCCGGTATACACCAACTCGCCTTCGATCTCTGGATCGGCAATGGGATCTCCATTCTCGTCGTGGATGCGGATCATGCCGCCCGGAATGGCCCGGCCGACGGACTCAAGTTTCTGCGGCAGATCGGTGGAAGGCAGAATTGATATGCGCGGGCTGGCCTCCGTTTGCCCGTACATCACAAAGAAACTTCCTTGGCGCCCAGTAATACGCTCGTGGAAATGAGCGATGTTGCCGGTGTCCAGCTTGCCGCCCGCCTGGGTCATGATGCGCAGCGCGGGCGCGTTCACCTTGTTCAATCCCAGGCGACGCAGCATTTGATAGGTGTAGGGAACGCCGGAAAACGAATCCACGCGGTAACGGCGAATCGCCTCCCAAAATGCCGGACTCACCAGCCCTTCCCGCGTGAGCAGGATGGATGCACCGGCGAGCAGATGACTGTTCACTACCGACAGACCGTAAGAATAATGGATCGGCAGATGAGCCACCGGCACATCCTGGTCGCTGATGGCAAGCGCCTGGCGGATGGACTCGGCATTCGCTTCGACGTTGCCGCGTCGCAGTCTTACGAACTTCGGACTGCCCGTGCTGCCCGAGGTGGACAACAGCAGGGCCAGATTGGGATGAAGCGGTGTCCCGTCCGGCCGCCGGCGCCGCCAACAGCCGGCAGCGTCGGCACTCTCGTACTCCTCAGTATCGACAGGCATAGGGGCCAGCACCCAATCGGGCCGATACAGCGAGATCAGGTTGGCCGCCAACTGTGCGTCGATCTGGTCGTTCAGCAAGGCCACGGCGTGCCCTGCTTCCACCGCCGCCAGGTACCACGCCACGGAAGGCAGATCGTTGCGGCAGAACAGGAACAGCAGGCGCTTTTGGGGGTCCGCCAGTGAATCGCGACGCCGGGACACTTCGTCCGAAAGCTCCCCATAGGACCAGAAAACGTCTGTGGCTCCGTCGATCAGAGCAACACGATTCCGCCGCGTGTGGTCATGGATCGAAAAGATCATTCAGATGACCATCCCTCCGTCGACGCCGATCACTTGGCCGGTAACGTAGGAAGACATGTCGCTGGCTAAGAACACAATCACTTGGGCCACTTCTTCCGCCGTGCCGATCCGGCCCATGCGGATGCCTGCCATGCGTTGCTGGAATTTTTCCGGCGGCAGTTGGCGTGTCATCGCCGTATCGATAAACCCGGGAGCAACGGCGTTGACGCGGACATTCTTGGGAGCCAGTTCCTTAGCCGCCGCCGTGGTCATCCCAATAACTGCGGCCTTAGAAGCAGCGTAAACCGTCTGACCTTCGTTGCCAAACCGGCCGATGATGGAAGAAATGTTGATGATGGAGCCCCTCCGGTTGCGCGCCATCAACCGCGCCGCCTCCTGCAGATGCACAAGGCTGCCGACGAGATTGGTGTCAATCACCGTGCGCATCATCTCATGGCTGATCATCCCCAGCAGCGCGTCCTGCAAGACACCGGCATTGTTGACCAGTACGTCCACACGTTTGAAACGGCGAAAGATTTCGGCATAGCAGTTCTTCACCGCGAGAGCGTCGTTTACGTCGGCCACCAGTCCCATCGCGGTCACGTGAAATTCAGCCTCCAGTTCCCCGCATCGCTCTTCCAGAAGCGCGGCTGAGCCGCGATGATTGAGAAGCACGGTGGCTCCGTGGCGAGCGAATTCGCGCGCGGTTGCCCATCCGATGCCCCGTGTGGAACCGGTTATGAAACAAACCCTATCCTGCAAGATCAAGGGACGCTGACTCCTTTCCTGGCGACGATCTCCTTCGCTTTCAGAAAGCTGCTCATTCCAATCACATCGTCGGTGGCCAGCATGATGTCGAACACAGTCTCAATCTCGCTAATCAGCGACATGTGAGCGACCGAATCCCAGCCGGGAGTCTGACCGTAAGCCATTGATTCGAAGTCATCGTCAGGACTCACACCGAGAACGTTGACAAAAGCGTTTTTCAGCTTCTCCATCGAAGAAGTGACCATGCATTACCTCTGTGCCTTCTTGGTTGTATCAAACAACAACTGTAACAGGATACGGTATTAGAAACGACACTACCCGGACTTTGGTCCCTGCCACTCACAGTTATCTATAGAAGGCAAGAATTGATTTCGAAACGAGAACGCTCAGCCCAGTGGTCAAGTGCCATCCCCATGTCGAAATCGAGAACCGTGTGCAGCCCGTCAGCGCCGCCGGAACCCAGTCGTGCAGCAGCTGCCGCACCAGCAGGTAAACCATCAGCGTCATCAGCAGGTGTGCCGCCACCGCCGCCAGGTGCCAGTACCCGGGCTGCAGACTCAACAGCGCATCGTTCAGCCGCAGCCACAGCAGGAGCAGAGGGCGATAACAACGAGCCGCATGCCACCCACTCGGCCCGAACAATTGGGCGCTCTCCGGCACAAAATACCCCGGCAGCGAATCCCAGGACTTTATACCCTGATTCAACACGATATCCTTCACATCGTCATATACGAATTTGAACCACAGCGTGGGGCAGTATACGAGAAAGCTGACGAATAAGACGATAGGCACCGCCCACCTTGACCCATTGCATACCGCTCTACTCTCCGGCGTGTGGGGCTGGGCATGCTGGGTCAACGTCTTGCGAGAGCGCATGTGCCGCATTGTATCGTTGGCGTGTTTATAAAGTGTGAATGAAAAGTTCGTGTTTGAGCGCTGCCGTTGCTCGCATCGTACCCCTTGAAAAGGGCAAGCGTCGGCCACCATGATCGGCCGAACCAGAGGGCTGGAAATCTTCCGTACGAAGGACTCCAACCGTGCGGCTGATCGCGAATCACCTGTGCCGCGCTGTGCCAGGGAGCAGTTGCGGAAATACGCCACTCAGCGGCAACCGCGGCGCAAACCCGATGGGACGCGCACCGCGGCCAATATCACCATCCCGGCTTGTATCCTCCATGGATTCTTGCGCGCGTCTTCGGTTTGCCGGCCGAACCAAACACGCGCATTAGGCTCTTCGGCGAGCGGTGCGTGGGTATTCTGGTGGTATCCAATAAGGTGCCTTTAACCGGAGCAGGTACATGCCGGACATAGCCAAGGACATCCAAGCTCTGACGACCTTCCCGCGCCGATTCGGCGACTTCGGGTATTTGGAGGCAGTGCCGGAAATGCGGACACTGGCTTAACGCAACTATCCCTGCCACTTCGCTTTAGACTGCGTCTTGCCTGATCGGTTGCACCCGGCGGCGGCGCTTGTGAGCCGCGGGCCAGAGGTCGTAGTTCATTTGGAGCTTCAGCCAGAAATCCGGGGTGGTACTGAAGGCTTCAGCCAAGCGCAGGGCCATGGCCGCCGAAACCCCAGCCTTACCATTGATGAGCCGGGAGCGCGTGACGCGCGAGACCCGGAAATGATCCGCCGCCGAGACTGACATTGAGCCGAGGCGTTCCCGCAAGACCTTGCCTGGGTGTGCTGGGTTATACATCGGCATAAGCACCTCTAGTGATGATCTTCGTAATCCAGTTTACGGGTGGACCACACGAAGACCGAGGTGCTGCTCGAACGAATCGAAGTCTCGATCGCGGTGCAGTAAGTGGTGTCCTGCTTCCAGACAGAACGTCGCAATCAGACAATCGATTGTCTTGCGCACTGTAGCCCCACGTTTACGTAAAGACCGATAGTTGTGTGCTGCAGCAATTGCCATGTCTGTTCCACCCGTATTGAAAATCTGGAATCTAGTCAGATCACGCCGAACCTGTGCGAAGGCAACGTCACTGCGAATGCCCTGTAAGACCTCACAGACGATCAAATCGGTCAATCCCATCCGCTGACGGCTCAATTCCCGATCCAGCCATTCCGTGTGCTCGTTGAGCACTCCTCGCAGATAATCAATCCACACTGTCGTGTCTATAATGACCATGCTCCTCCTATTTGTGAACCCGGCCTCGGCGCGATTGGCTGAGGTCGCCCACCCACTGAATCTTGCCCCGTAATCTACGGATTGCAGTTTGAGCGTGCGTCTCGATCAGCAAACGCAGGCCGGCTTCCACCGTGGCTTTCTTCGTACGCGCGCCGCCGCGTCGCATGGCTTGACTCATCAAGCGGTCATCGATGTCGATATTCGTTCGCAAAAGCCTTCCTCCTAGTGTGTAAATATGTCATATTTTTGTGTATCAAGCAAGTACTTGCCAACAACCACGGACAAGGCCTGATATCCAAGGCGAGGTCTGCCTGATCGATTTGGACAAAGAGCGCCCTCGTTGGGTAAGATGGGCGGCCTCGAAGGCAAGGCGCGTGCGGCTAAACTCGCGCCCGCACAGCGGGCTGCGAGTGCCCGAAAGGTAGCATCAGCTCGCTGGGCAGCCAAGCGTCAGGAACGCGAGCAGACGAATTGATTTTCTTAGGCTCGAGGCAGCTCGGCAGACCGCGAATTGCGTTCGGTCATTGATGCGACCCGAACAGCGCGCAACATACCCCGGAGCAAAGCCAAAGGGTGCTGACCCGAGCCTACCAGAGGCTAATCTCAGTTATCGGGATCGGGGCACACGTGAGCGCCGCAGAATTCACCAGATCGTTTCAACCACCTTTGCTGCCCGAATATGCTCGTCGGCCGTAACCAACGGAAAGCCCTCGATGATCGAGGTGGAACCAATCAAGCGATCTGCGGGGTCCTTTGGATAGTTCGCCGGGAGTCTGACCGCCAAGGCGGCGATCTCGGGAGTCATAGGACGGAGAACAACCCTCGAGAGGGGTGTGAGGTTCTCTATCGTCCTGGGCGTAAGGTTCTCCATCGGTCTGGGCGTCCGTCTGATCCATTAACAACACTCGATGGTGGACCTATCAAATCGCCGCCAATTAAGAGCGGCGACAAAACAGCGCCCAGTCCAGAATCCGACGCGGAGTCCCTTAAATCAGTACTGGCCAAGGCGGCCTCGCGGTCGTTCGTGCCGTCACCTGAGCAGCTGTTGGCGTTTTATGATGATAATGGCTACATGATCTGGATCAAAACAATAAAATGCGAAAAAGGCCTCGTCACGGAGATCGTAAGGCGCGAAGGGTTCTAGCCACATTTGCTGAGGGCGCGCTCAAGGCTGAATTGAAGAAAGCGCGGACGCAGGCATGGCCGCGCCTAATTCGCGGCTCCAAGCCGAGCTGAACGCAGTGCGACTTGACGAGAACTACAAACAACAACGGCCCGTTGATCTGAAGGTCAGCGGGCCTAGATGAAACTCATACAAAGACGGCTACCTGCACGGATTCTCCCCCCCGCCACTTAGGCTCACATAACAGGCCTCGTCAAAGTAGAGCTGGTGCCCAACCTGCTGATACAGCATTATCGTCCCATTGCCCGTAGCGCTTGGTTCAGAAACCACCCTCTTTGCTCGGAACTTAACGTTGTTCGTTCCAGCGTTCAGCGCCTCATTCAATACCCGCCCGGTCAGTTTGCCTTTTGCCGGCAACTTCAGCCCGAGGATATGCGCCATCGTCACCGCGATATCAACATTGCCTACTGGGAACCGGTTCGACAAAATGATTCTTGAAGTCCGGGCCGACCGCTGCCATGGTGTTGAAGGTATTGTCTCGTCCGAAACTCCCATGCATTCCCTGACCATGTTGAAGCGTTGAATCGGCGATTTGAACCGCACTCTGGAGGTCGCCCGGGATGAGCCTGAATGTCTTGAAGCCGACAGCAATGGCCGGCTTCGGCATTTTCGAGGCTCCAATAAGGTTAATGGAACTAAACGGAAGGGCGCCGGGAATCTTCCCATAACTGTCTTCCACGAAGATCGCACCCACATAATCCTGCTTACCCAGGAATGCCACGATTTGCTGCACTCTCTGCGTGTCATGGTCAGGAACATAAATAAGGTCGCTTCCGCCATTCGCAGCCACGATCGCCTTGGCGTCGGTCGCATCCAGAATGCGGCCGCTACCTCCGATCAAACCGTTTCCCGAATTCGGGCGCTGCCTGGTGGTAGCGGTCTGCCGCGGAATCGTCGGATCAACCGGCGCATACATCCTTTGCCCAGTACTGTCTTTTATCTGGGTGTCCGGATCGAACAGCGGCATGCCCATTGCGTGAGCCAGGTCGATGGCAAGAAATCCAGCGGGAAGAAACCCTGTATTCACTTCCTGGCGGCCGGTGGAATCTTTATACGTAAACTGCGCGGCGTAGCTGGAGGTGAATGCCTTCCCGGTACGCATCTACCTCATGCTTGCTGATCGTGGCAAAGCCATGGTCTGAGGTGACGAAAATATCGGTATTGGAGGCGAGCTTCGGGTCGCTATTGATGTAGGCCAGTATCTGCGCCAGATTGCTGTCGGCGTTCTTTACCGCGGCGCGTGAAGTGGGACCATTGATGCCGGGCGTTAGCGAGTTGAGGCTATCGCCTCCATTGTGCTGGGTGCCGTCCGGATCACGCGACCAATAGACCAGCACGAACGGCTGCCCCTGCCGCACGAAGGCCGGCAAAACCGCTTTTGTAGTGGCGTCCGCGAAGTACTGTTGCTGGCCCAGGTTGGCCTTCAGGGTGCCGGCAGTGGTGTTGTTGCCCGCCGGTTGGTCGCGCGCCACCGCCTTTGCCGGTAATCCAGCCGCGGCCAGGGCCGAGACCATAGCGTCCGGAAGGGGCACGCCGGAATCTTGACCGGTCCGGTCGTCAATGATGACGGTCTGCAAGACCTGAAACTTGTGGTTCGCCGGCTTGAGCTGTGAAACATCCTGCATGGCTGCCGGGCCAAGCTTGCCAATGGCCGCGGTGGCATAGCCATTGTTGCGGGCAGCCGCCAGCAGGCTCTCTTCATTCACATAGTTGCCCTCATAGTGATCGTCGAGATCGGCAAGAATCTGGTCGTCTTCGATGAATGGCGTGACCGTCCCTGCAACCTTGCCGAAATTGCCGGTGTTAAAAATAGGATATCCGGAATAGAGATAGTTGCTGAACGTGCCGGTATCCCCGAGATAGTGGCCGGTAGCAATGGCGGAGCCATTTGGCATCGTGAATGTGGGAAACACTGCGTGGCTATTGGCGAACTCAACGCCTTTCCGGCGAATGCCAAGGATGGTCGGTGCGTCTGTCGCATTGACCGATCCGGACCGCAGCCCGTCAGCAACAAAAATGATCACGTTTCTACGGTTTGTCCCGGACGGTCCAGGCTTGTCGGCCGTAACCGCCGAGGTGGCACACACAGACAGCAGTGCAAAGCACGCGACGAGGTTCCGAATTGACATTAGTAAATTCCTCCCTACGATCAAACAGCAATATAGACGGACAACCGGGCTGCATTTGTTAAAGACATGTGAAAAGAGATAAACGCGCCGTGGACCCTGCGCGGGAGAACCTTGCCGTCCAGTCAGGCCCGTGGGCGCCATTCGATGGTGAGCAGCCAACGACAAGGCTACTTCAATCGTTTGCGGTCCTTTTTCGCCCCATCGAATGAGGGATCGAGCTTTACCGCGGTCTCCAGTTCCTGAATGGCATCAGCCTTGCGGCCCTGCCTTTCCAGGATGAGGCCCAACTTCCAGTGCGCCATCGCCCAAGTGGGCGCGAGACCCTCCACGGGCCGGCTCAAGTAATGGCGCAGGTACTGTTCGGCGCGCTGCCATTGAGAGCCGACATTTTCCTCCAGAATCGCCTCTGCCGCGGCATACTCGGCGCTCAGGTCGTCAGGGACAGCCGACTGCGCCCGTTTCACCACGGCTTCCAACTCCTTCCACTGCGCCGTGGCCACGTGCAGGCTGGCGAGCAACTTGTACGCCGCGATGCGCGACGTGTCAATATCCAGCGCTCGCTTTGCTTCCAGTTCGGCCGGCGCAAGGTTGTCGCCACCGTTGGCCATCAGACAACCGCCGAGTCCCGCATGTGCCCTGTAACTCTCAGGCTCGGCGACGACTGCCTGCTCCCAGTCCGACCGGACGGCGGCGAGGCGCTTCGTCTTATTCGCATCACTCGCGTCGAATTCTGCTTTGAGCGCGTAGCCTCGCACCGCGTCCACCTGGATGAGCCGCTTTATCATCAGCAATGCTTTTGGTCTGTCACCGCCGGCGAGGCCGGGGGCGTACCAGTAAAAGCGCGACGTTGCTTCCAGCGCGTAGACATTATTCGGATCGAGTTGGAGAGTGCGCTCCGACTCTTTGTGGAAGCGGTGAGAGAGGCTCAGCTTCTCGAATGTTGTGGTTTTGTTGCTCGCCAACTTGGCGCCAAGCGCATTCACCAGTTGCGCGTGAGTCAATGCACTGTCGTCCGCAACGGCGACGGCTTTCTCCGCGGACCCGAGGGAAGCGTCAAGCTGTCCGAAAGACCATTGAATGGTGGAAAGTGCAATCAGCGCCTCGACGTCCCGCGGGCGCTTGTCCAGCGTCGCCCGCACCAGGGGAAGCGCGCGCCGGTAGTGGCCTTTGGCAATCAGCTCGTCCGCAACGGATTGCTGCCCCCAGGTTGCAGAGACCAACACGGCGCACAACCATGCGACCGATCCAACCACCCGATAAGGCTTTGCCTGCACTACAACTCCCGACGCCATCCCACTAATAATAAAGGTGAATTTTGAACGCGAGGTCAATTGACCGTTGTTATTGTGGTTCCCAACAGCGGCAAGGTTGTGCATTGGTTACTTGTAGCTTGCCGCCGCACCGGTTTTCATTGCTCACCTTGCGGTGCCAAGCGAGCGATCTTAGGAGCCTGCCCTCTCTTATAAACAAGAATCGTGCGCAGGAACGTTATGACAACCTTGCCCTCCTGGTTGTAGCCGGTCGATTTCACTTTCACGATTCCGACGTTGGCGCGGGACTTGGACTCGCGTTTTTCCAGAACCTCCGTCTGCGAGTAAATCGTGTCGCCCTCGAAGACGGGGTTGGGCAACCGGACTTCGTCCCACCCGAGGTTGGCAAACACGTTCTGCGATATGTCGGTGACACTTTGCCCAGTCACCAGTGCCAGCGTGAACGTCGAGTTGACCAGCGGTTTGCCGAACTCCGTCTGCGCCGAATAATAGTGATCGAAATGGATTGGAGCCGTATTTTGCGTAAGCAGGGTAAACCACAGGTTATCGGTCGTAATCACGGTTCGTCCCAGCGGATGCTGGTAAACATCTCCTACCTCGAAATCCTCAAAAAATCTACCTTTCCACCCTTCTTTCACCACCATAAATCATCTCCTGCTGAATTTTCAGCGATTAGTGCTTTGCAGGGGCATTGGCTTTAGCCATGCCGTTCAGAGCCAACAGAAATGCGGGCTCTAGCCCCTGAGGGCACACGTCTCATCCTCTCGAGTGTTTCTGAAACAAGCTCTAATAAATTTTTTTCGTTTTGTGGTAAATATTGGACTTGGCTAACCCGTCCAGTTCATCATTGACAATCATATGCAGATCCTCGTTTGCTTGAAACAGATTCTTGACCCGGAAGTGCCGGCGCGTGATTTTCGCATCGACAAGGTCAAGCGAGAGGCCGAGCGCGGCTCGGCGAATCTCGTCACCAACATTTTCTGTGAGAATGCCCTCGAAACCGCTCTGCAATTCCGCGATCGCTCCGGCGCAGGCAAGATTGCCGTACTCTCTTTCGGACCGGCGACCGCGGAGGACTCGTTGCGCAAGGCGCTGGCCATGAAAGCCGATACGGCGACCCTGGTGGTCAACGACGGCAACCCGCATCCCGATCCGCTCACCACCGCGCGCGTGCTGGCAGCCGCAATTCGCAAGCTCGGGGAGTTCGATCTCATTATGCTCGGACGAGAAGCCGGTGACTGGGGCGCCGGGCAAACCGGCGGGTTGGTGGCCGAAGAACTGAAGATGCCGTTTATAGCTTTTGCCGACAGCCTCGAAATCGCCGGTGATAAGCTGCGAGTCCGGCGCCAGACCGATTTCGGCTGGGAGCGCATCGAAGCCCAAACTCCGCTGGTGCTCACGGTAACCAACGACGAGCACAACGTTCCCCGCATCCCGAAAGTGCGCGACATCATGATGTCGTATCGCCAGCCGTTGACCAAGTGGACCGTTGACGATCTTGGCATTGATGCCGCTGCCGCCCGCGCTGGAAACGTTTATTACGAAGTTTCTGAATTGTCGCTGCCGCGGAAAGAGATGCGCTGCGAGTTTGCCGGCGGAGAAACGATGGAAGAAAGAGTCGAAAATTTCGTCAAGCGGATCGCCGACGTAACCAAGGCGCTCTGACGGCCTGGAAGCGAGTCGATTCAGCAGTTCTCAAAGCCATACTTGGAAACGCGCTTGCCATGAATGATAAAAAAGATGTGGTTGTTTGTGTCTTTGCCTCCGCCGGGTTTGACAAGGCCGCGCAGGGTCTTTTGGGCGCAGGGCGCCGTCTCGCCGAGCGGCTTGGCGGGCAGTTGCAGGTGGTTGTTCTCGGTTGCTCGGCAGACGCTCTCGTCGCCGCGGTCGCGCGCATTGCCGACGCCGTCATCGTCGCCGATCAGGCCGAACTGGCCGACTACCAGACCGAAACCTGCCTCCAAGTGCTCACCCAGCTTTGCCGCGATCTTTCGCCACGCGCCGTGCTGCTCTCCAGCGATACCTATAACCAAGAGATCGCGCCACGGCTCGCTCACAGGCTGGACGGCAGCGCCGTCGGCGACGGGGTTGAGTTACGTGTGCAGGGCGACGCCTTGTGTGTCGTCCGTCAGGTCTATGGAGGCAAGGCGCTGGCGGTGGTTGAGTTGAAGCGGTCTCCCGCCGTGGCCTGGCTGCGTGCTCGTTCCTTTGAAGCCGCCCCTGCTCGTGCTTCCGATGGCCAGATCACGCGCCCCGTGCTGGCGATCCAGCCCGATTCCCGCACCCAAATCATCGAACGCAAGCGCGAGGACGCAGGCCAGGCCCGACTTGAAGATGCCCGCATCATCGTCGCCGGCGGCCGTGGTATCGGCGCAGCCGAGCCGTTCGCGACCGAATTGCGGCCGCTGGCCGAGTTGATCGGCGGCCAACTGGCGGCCTCGCGAGCCGCTTGTGATGCCGGCTGGGTTCCGGCGACATGGCAGGTCGGGCAGACCGGCAAGAAGGTCTCACCCGAACTGTATTTGGCGATTGCCATCAACGGTGCCAGCCAGCATCTGGCCGGCATCTCGGAGGCCAAGAACATCGCCGCCATCAACCTCGACGCCGACGCGCCGATTTTCAAGCACTGTCGCTTCGGCATCGTCGGTGACTACCGCAAAATCGTGCCGCTGCTGCGAGAAAAACTGAGCGCATTATGCAAGTGAGCGCCTTCGAAGCGACGCGCCATATCTACCTGGATCAGTAACGCAGAGCGCCTGTCCTAAGAAACGCCTGGGCATTTTCGCCGGAGATGACTTTAGGGCGACAACGTCAAGAACAGCGCGATGCACTGGTGGGATTGTTCCGCGATCTTCAGATTTGCGGCCGTGGGACTGCCCGCCACCTTCCCGCATAGCATGCAGGTGGACAGGATAAGCCCGTTGCAAATTGATTTGTGAACAAAACGCGACATGTTGGTCGGCAGCTCCACTGGGCTCTTTCGCGGATAATCCGGATTGAATTGAATACATTCTAACAGTTGATGGGCATATTCTGGATTAGGCGATCACCTGATTTCTCTCTCGTGCGGTAACTGGCATGCAAGTCTGTTTTACTTGGTTCGAAGCCTGTAAACTTCGCAGGCTGGCGGCCGGGAGCCGAAAACAGCCCGGAATTGTTATCATCGATGGTCGCGAGGTGAGCATGGAGCAGGGTGCTGAGTGGGCACTAGGGACCGCGCAGGCGCGGGGAGCCAGCTATGCCGAGACGCGGGTGGTGCATGAGCGCGATCGGTCGCTGGCGACGAAGAACGGGAAGATCGGCACGGCGTCCAGTTTTGAATCGATGGGAGCGGGGATCAGGGTTATCGCCGATGGCGCCTGGGGCTTTGCGGCCACGGAGGATCTTTCGCGGGAGGGGATCGAGCGTTGCGCCGCCGAAGCTGCGGCCATTGCCAAGGCGTCGGCGAGGGTGAAAGAACGCCCGCTGCACTTGGTTCCGGAAAAACCGGCAACGATCGACTGGAGTTCGCCTTGTGCAATCGATCCGTTCGCCACCTCGGTATCCGACAATCTCGAGTTGCTGATGAGCATTGACGCGGCTTTACGCGGCGTCCAGGGCATAACGCTGGCCGAGGCTAATCTCAATTTCCGCCGCTCGGAGCAGTGGTTCTACAACACCGAGGGCAGCGATATTCACCAGACGCGTTTCACCACCGGCGCCGGTTATGCCGCCTATGCGTTTGCCGGTGCCGAGATCCAGAAGCGCTCCTATCCGAACTCGTTTGGCGGGCAGTGGCAGAACAAAGGCTATGAACTCATCGAAGAATTAAAACTGGTGGAGAACGCGCGGCGCATCGGCGAAGAGTGCGTGGCCCTGCACAAAGCGGCGCGGTGCCCGCAAGGACGCATGACACTGGTTCTGGATTCTTCGCAGGTGGGATTGCAGATTCACGAATCGATAGGCCATCCGATCGAACTTGACCGCGTGCTGGGGATGGAGGCGAACTTCGCCGGAACTTCCTTTCTGACCCTCGACAAGCTGAATAACCTGCGCTACGGCAGCGAGTTGGTGAACGTGGTGGCCGACGCCACCGAGGCACACGGCCCGGGATTGGGCACGTTCGCTTACGACGATGAAGGCGTCGAGGCGCAATGCGTACCCATCATCCAGAACGGACAGTTCACCGGGTATCTCTCGTCGCGCGACACGGCGGCGATCATCGGTCGGTCGCGCAGCGGCGGCCACTTGCGCGCCGAAAGCTGGAATCGCGTGCCCATCGTGCGGATGACGAACATCAGCCTGCTGCCGGGCGAGCGTCCGCTGACGTTCGCTGAGCTGATCGCAGAGACCGACGACGGTGTCTTCATGCAGACAAACCGCTCCTGGTCAATCGACGATAAGCGCTACAACTTTCAGTTTGGCTGCGAAATCGGTTGGGAGATCAAGGGCGGCAAGCTGGGGACGATGATCAAAAACCCTTCGTATTCAGGCATCACCACCGAGTTCTGGAACTCGCTGGACGGCTTATGCTCGCGCGACCAGTGGACCTTGTGGGGCACGCCGAATTGCGGCAAAGGGCAGCCCCAACAAGTGATGGGAACCGGGCACGGGGCAACCCCGGCGCGCTTCCGCAACGTGCTGTTGGGTTCGGCCTATAAGGGGCAGTAAGCAAGTTTCCAAGATTAATTACATCTCCGTGCTTCTTCGAAGGCTTCTCGAAAGAACGTGAAGAATGGTTAAGGAATTGGCGCGATGCTGACCAAAGATAGAGCCCGTGAGCTTTTTGAGCGTATGCGCAAGCTTTCCTCCGCGGAAGAAGTGGAGTTGATCGTAAGCGGAGGGCGCAGCGCGCTTACCCGTTTTGCCAATAACGCCATCACCCAGAACGTATCGGAGGAGAACTATGCCGCTTCGCTGCGGGTTGTTTTCAATGGACGCACGGCGCGGGCGAGCACGAACCGCTTTGATGACGAGAGCCTGAGGCGCGTGGTTGAGCAGGCTGAGGCGCTCGCCAAGGTGCAGCAGCGCGACCCCGACCGGCTTCCGCTGCCCACCCCGGAAGAAGCCCGCAGCGGTCCATCGCTGAATCGCCACGTGGCGCGTACGGCGGCTTTCGATGCCGAACGGCGTGCTAAGACGGTGTCCAGGATGGTCGGAGTCGCCAAACGGGAACATCTGACCGCCGCCGGTACCTTTGCGGTCTCGGAGCAGATGGAAGCGCTCCTGAACTCCCGCGGGGTAGGTCTCTACTACGCGCAGACGCTGGCCGAGGCCTCGGTGACGATGCTGATGGAGAACTCCTCCGGCTGGCAGAAGAGCAATTCTCCCGATGTCGACGCGGTCGACGCGCTCGAGCTGGCGGAGAAAGCGGCCGACAAGGCGAAGCGCTCGGCGAATCCGAAGGAACTGGCCCCGGGCAAATACACGGTAATTCTGGAACCGGCGGCGGTGCTCGACCTGGTCGGCTTTATGTTCTGGGATTTTGGCGGAATGGCGCTGCTCGACCAGCGCTCGTTCTTGAACAACCGCATCGGAAAGAGAATTTTTGGTGAAAATATAACGATCAATGACGATGTTTATCACCCTTTGCAATCGGGGGCGCCGTTTGACGGCGAAGGGGTGCGCCGCATGCGGGTGGAACTGGTAAAGAACGGCGTCGTCAAAAACCTGGTGTACGCTCGCGCAAGCGCGCGGCAGCTCGCTCGCTCCCAATTTGCTTCGCAACTGGGAGCGCTTCGGCCCACCGGGCATGGTTTTCCCCTGCCGAACGAGATGGGCGAAGCCCCGATGAACATTGTGTTCGAAGCGCCGGCCGGGACCAAGACGATCGAGCAGATGGTCAGCGAGACTGAATGTGCGGTTTACATCACCCGGCTGTGGTACATCCGCGAGGTCGATCCCTACGAGAAAATCCTTACCGGCATGACCCGCGACGGGACCTTCCTGGTGGAAAATGGCGCTATTGGCAACGGAATCTTGAACTTCCGGTTCAATGAGAGCCTGCTGCACATGCTCTCGAACGTGATGGAAATGGGCGTTCCCGGGCGCGCCAGCGGCGAGGAATCGTTCGATATGGTGGTGCCCGCAATGAAAGTCAAGGACTTCAATTTCACTGAGGTGACTAAGTTCTAAATATCTCATAAATGATTGCAGAATTGTAAGTTAGAGCAATGACGCGGCTGTTCGGCCAGCCGCTCGAGCCAAGGATTACTTTCGTAATTCGGACAATTCGGGGTAACGGTATATGCTCCGAATCGTGATAGCCCCAAGTTACATTCCGGATCTGCGCTGCGGAATACGATTCCCGCTCAGGCTCGCAATCACAATTCGCTACGATGGGCAGGAGTTCCCCGCTGAGTCGCGAAACATTTCCTCGGCGGGCGCCCTCTTTCACTTGGATCAGTTTATTCCGGCAGGCAGTACGATCGAGTTCATCATTGCCATGCCCACGGGAAAATTACGCGGGGCCAAGGATGTACTAGTCGACTGCACCGGGCGCGTGGTACGCTGCTCACCTGTAGGTTATCGTCAAGAGTTGGCTGTTATTATTGACGAGTACCGATTCCTGCGTTCGTGAACAGGAAGGGGAGAGTTTCCCCAGGAAACAGCGTATGGCCACTGAGCCGGTTGAGGCACAGGGACAAACTGAGCAAGAACCCGACGGCGGCGTCAATCGGATTCGAGTGATAGTTGCCGATAGCGAGCCGATTTTCCGGGTGGGTATGAGAAAGATTTTCGCCCTGGAAGACGACATCCGCGTCATGGCCCAGACCGAAACTCTGGCCCAGACGGAATCGGCTATCCAGCGGCATCCCACCCACGTCCTCCTGATGGAGGCTGCGATTGCCACCGAGCCGGGTGAGAGTGTCGCCGCCCTGCTGCAGATTGTTCCCGCGCTAAAAGTAGTGCTGATCGTGGCCGACCAGGACGAATCGGAAATCCTGGAATTCGTTCGCCGCGGGGCCTGCGGCGTCGTGCCCCGTTCCATTGCTCCGGACCTGCTGATCAAATGCATTCGCAAAGTTTCCGCCGGTGAGACCTGGCTGGATAATCGTTGTATCAATCTTGTGATCGAGGCCTACCGCGCGCAGGCGATGAAGCTGATCAGTCCGAAGACCAGGACGAAGTTGAGCCCCAAGGAACTGATGATCATCTCGGGCGTCACCCAGGGGCTGCGGAACAAGGAGATCGCCACCGATGTCGGGACGACCGAGCAGGTGGTGAAGAACTATCTGCGCAAAATCTACGACAAGCTGGGTGTCTCCGACCGCCTGGAACTGGCGCTCTATTGCGTGCATCACAAACTGCTCAGTAATTCGCCGAACGTCACGGAAACTTCCGCCTCGCCAGTCGCGGACAGCCTCAGTAGCATCGCCGAAAGTTCCAGCTAGTCGTCTCCGGAAACCACCACTGGTCCACGCCGGGATCGGCGGATCTTTGCTCCCGTTTGTCTCCTAGCGGCTCGGAAGAGTTACAATTCAGAGTCGGCGGATTCGACTCCGCGGATGCAATCAAAAATCGCTTCGGAGGCTCGCAAAGTGAAAGGCAATTCGAAAGTCATTGCGGTGCTCAACCAAGTCCTGAAGGCCGAGCTGACGGCCATCAATCAGTATTTCCTGCATGCTGAAATGTGCGAAAACTGGGGCTATGAGCGCCTGGCCAAACTGATCAAGAAGGAGTCTATCGAAGAGATGGTCCACGCCGAAAAGCTCATCGAACGCATTCTCTTCCTGGATGGATCGCCGAATATGAGCGATTACTTCAAAATTAACATCGGCGCGACCGTTGAACAGCAGTTTCGCAACGACGTGGAAGTGGAATATGACGCTGTGAAGCGGCTCAATGCAGGCGTTAAGACCTGCACCGAAGCCGGCGATAATGGCTCCAAGATGCTGCTCGAGCAGATCCTGGGCGAAGAAGAGCACCATATCGATTGGCTGGAGGCACAGCTACACGCCATTACCGAAATGGGAATCAAGACTTACCTGACCGAGCAGTTGAAGAAAGACGCGAAGTAACGGCCAGTCCAGTCCCGCGAGCGCAACGGCCGTAACGACGGTGCGCGAAGCCGACGAAATCTTTCCGGGCGCGGTCCATCCTGCGCTCTCGCCGGCGCCCGACAGGGTTGAAGTATCTGCCGGGTGCGGGGCCGACGGCGGCAGGCTCGTGCCAAGCTAAGAACGCGGCACCGGTTTTTCCCACCCGAGCGGTGGTGGAGGAATCGAAACAACTCCTCTGCTAGAATGAATAGACTTGCCGTTGCCTGTTCGCGTCGCGGAGAGATGGCCGAGTGGCTGAAGGCGCACGCTTGGAAAGCGTGTTTAGGGGTAACTCTAACGTGGGTTCGAATCCCACTCTCTCCGCCAGCAAATCAATAATTTACGCGGATCACGCGCTCCGGGAAAGAGTTTAAGCGTGTTCCCTTTTCATGCAGGGATTTTGCCGCGCTTACAATGGTGGTATGACTCAGATCGAGCAAGACGAACTTGTACACGTTCAACGCCTCCAAATTCCAGAAACCGCTCGGAATGCTGGCAGAGGTCTTGGCGCAGAAGGTACATCGCGAGGCGCCCAAACTACTTCCTGCTCCGCCGTTCGTCGCTATTGATATGTACGTGCTCACCCGAAAGGCAATGCGTACATATGACTTGCTGTTTTACCTGAATGCTGACGAACGTCGCGAGGGAGATTGCTATTGGCGAAGCGTTTATTCGATCGCCGCACTCCCACTAATCCGCACGATGATTGATTGTCTCTACAACATTACGGCAATCCTCCAAGACCCCGCGAAAAACGGGACGTGGTTTCGCGAAAGTGGTTACAAGAAGGCTCTCGCTGCGCTGGATGAAGATGAGAAGCGGTATGGCGGCCAACCAAAATGGGACAACTGGATTGGCCGAAATCGCTCCATGCTTGATCTTGGGGTTCGGGCGACTGGGCTAAGAATGGATGATGTGGCGGCACGAAAGGTGCCATGGCCCGCATTGGGCAAATACGCCCTCGACAAGAGTCCCGGAGGAGTGACTACCGCTCATCAGAACTTTCTCAAGACATTCACATTGGGTAAGTGGCGTGAGTATTCCGCGATGTCCCATGGCGCTTTTGAAGGATTGATGCCTACTGCGATGTTCTACGTTCGGGACGCAATGCCACACGATGACAGGCCAAAGATAGAGGAAACATTTGAACGCGTGCTGTTTCTGCACATTGGTCGCGCCGCCGGTATTTTGCTGTCCATTGTCACCGAGTTGCAGGCGTATTTTCGATTTGACGACAACGGTGCTCGCATTAACGAGCGCATTCACGAAATGTGGGACATCTTGACTGTCGTGCCGGAGTTGAAAGAGATTTACGACGAACACTATGCTCCGCTGATGAAGGCTCGGAGCATTTAGGCGCTGACCGTTGCAGCGCTGGACGTTCCGACACAAAGGTCAAACCACTACGCGGCTGAGAGAATTCTCGAGAGGAGGTCAAGCACACCATGCTGACCGCGGATTTGATCGTCTTCATCACTGGCGCCGGACAGGGTATTGGCCGCGCCACCGCCCTAACATTTGCCCGCGAGGGCGCTTCCGCGGTCATTGCCGCCGACCTCAATGAACCCGCGGCCAAGGAAACCGCTGCGCTCGTCAGCGCGTCGTTTCCACGCACTGCCGGCCTCGGCTTGAAATTGGACGTCAGCGATCCGGCCGCGGTCCATGCTGCGGTAAAGCAGGTGATCGAAAGCTATGCACGTATCGACATCCTGGTCAACAACGCCGGAATCTGCCAGGACAAAATTGCTTTTGCCAACATTACTACTGCCAATTGGCACCTCGTCTATGACGTGAACGTGGTCGGCACCGCGAACTGCATCGCCGCCGTAATTCCATATATGAAGGCCCGCAAATCCGGGCGCATCGTCAACTTATCATCCATGGCTGGAATGACCGGTGGTCAGGCCGTAGCCGCCACCTACGCCTGCTCCAAAGCCGCTGTCATCTGCATGACAAAAGGAACGGCCAAGGAGTACGCCGCCTTTGGGATCAGGGTGAACGCGGTAGCGCCAGGTCTAATTCGCACCTCAATGACGGCCGGACTCGACTACGGCAACACCGTCGTACCGCTGGGGCGGATGGGAGAACCGGAAGACGTGGCCGATGTCATCGCGTTTCTGGCCTCGGATCACGCCCGTTACGTGACCGGTTGCACGATAGACGTGAATGGCGGGTTACAAATGCGTTAAGGCGGTGCAAGACCGCTCACGCCGCTCTTTCCAGTGGCCTGTTTCTTGACATACCAAGGGGAATGTTACTGGCATTGAAGTTAAACTGCATGGAAACCAACGGGGCAAATCGCAAACTGCACGACGCGTATTCTGGAGCAACCTCCGCCGGCGGCTTGGGTTCTAACGCCGTAGTCTGCAACGAGGAGGTCCGCATGCGCTGTCTGCTGAAAGTTTCCATTCCGACTGAGGTCGGTAACCACCATGTTATCGACGGCAGCCTGGGCAGGACAATCGAGTCAATTCTCAACGACATCAATCCGGAAGCGGCATTTTTTGCCGAGGAGCAGGGCACCCGAACCGGGTACATCTTCTGCAATGTAAAGGAGGAATCAGAGATCCCGGCGATCGCCGAGCCGTGGTTCCTCGCCTTCAACGCTCGCGTGGAATTTCATCCTGCCATGACCGTGGCCGACCTGAAGAAGGCTGCCGCGGGATTTGAAAAAGCGGTCAGAAAATATAGCTCCGCCAAGAAAGCCGCGTAGAACTCAGGAGTTTCTGAAAGCAACCGTTTGCGCAAGCAACGGGTTCACGACTGGCTCGACCAGCTCCCGGGACGGGCCAGTCTTTAACTTCGCCTCAGCCCCCGGAACCCCTTCGTACTACTCACCCTCCGCCCGTCAGCTACTCGCAGTGGACGCGAGTCGCGGGCGATATTCGTTATATGATAGACGCTAACCGGGCCCGCAGACGCGCCGAAACCCGTGATGCTGCTAATGCTGCATCGTCGAATGGCACTTCCGGGGTACGGGCCTTTTCGGACTCGACATCGATCGGTTGAACGGCTATTGTGGTCAGGAATCCCGGCGTGCGCGGCTGGGCATCAATGGTAGTACAGCATGGATATCAATAAGATCATTGAGGAGATCGAGTTGCTGGAGCGCATCTACGCGCTTCCGGACTCGAGGCAGCTTCCAATTGGCCGACCGCGAAGCTGCGAACCAGCGGCATGACCAGATGTATGCTGACAACCCCTGGTTCCGGCTCTGGAAGCGGTACGGCGTCTGAGGATAGCGATCAATCCGATTCGGTGAGCTTTATTTCGACGGTACCGCAAGCTGCTCGGACTATTTATCTTTCGCGCTTTGTGTTTTCCGATTCAGATTACTGAAAGCAGTGACTCAGGCATTCAGGCTAAGGGATAGTCGTCGTGACTATCCCTTAGCCTGATCTGTCGGACGTTTACAGCTTCGCGTGCTACTCTTCGGCCTCGGCCTTTTCCCGGCGTGCAACCCCGGTTCGGATGGCAGCTTTCACCACTTCCTTCGCCACCGATTCGGCAATTTTCGGGTTGAACACTCCGGGAATGATGTAGTCCTCGTTGAGTTCGTTGGGAGACACGATGTCGGCAATGGCGTGTGCCGCGGCCAGTTTCATTTCTTCGTTGATGTCCGTCGCCTGGCAATCCAGTGCTCCGCGGAAAATGCCCGGAAAGCAGAGAACGTTGTTGATCTGGTTCGGATAATCGGAACGGCCTGTCGCCATGATGCGAACGTAAGGCGCGGCATCCTCGGGCATCACCTCCGGAACAGGATTGGCCATGGCGAAAACGATGGCATTTTTGTTCATCTTAGCCAGGTCTTTGGCGTCAACCACGCCGGGCCCGACAGCCCCATGAAGAAATCAGCGCCTTCCAGAGCTTCCTTCAGTTTGCCTTTGAAGCCGGTTGGGTTGGTGTGCTCGGCGAACCATTGCTTCATGTAGTTCATACCTTCGGTGCGATCCTTGTAGATGGCCCCGGTGCGGTCAAACCCGATGATGTTCGTCCCTCCGGCGCCAAGAATAACCTTCGAACAGGCCACGCCTGCCGCGCCGACGCCGGTAATGATCATCTTCATCTCGGAGATGTCCTTGCCGACGATCTTGGCGGCGTTGATCAGGGCTGCCAGAACCACGACGGCGGTGCCGTGCTGGTCGTCGTGGAAGACCGGAATGTCGAGTTCTTTTTTCAGCCGGTCCTCGATTTCAAAGCATCGCGGTGCGGAAATGTCTTCCAGGTTGATGCCGCCGAAAACCGGCGCAATGTTTTTCACCGTCCTGATGATCTCTTCCGCGTCCTTGGTCGCCAGGCAAATGGGAAATGCGTCAACCTTGCCAAACTCTTTGAACAGCATTGCCTTGCCTTCCATCACCGGCATGGCAGCCTCCGGACCGATGTCGCCGAGACCGAGAACGGCAGTTCCGTCAGTGACCACGGCGATGGTGTTGCGCTTGATCGTGAGTTTGTAGACGTTCTCCGGATGCCGGTGGATGTCCATGCAAACCCGCGCGACGCCGGGAGTATAGGCCATGGAAAGGTCGTCGCGGGTGTTGACCGGAACCTTGCTCACCACCTTGATCTTGCCTCCCAGGTGCATCAGGAAAACGCGATCCGACACGTGGACAACCGTGATGTTGCTCAGGCTTCGCAATTCCTTGACGAGTTTCTCGCCATGTTCCTGATCGCGCACGCTGACGGTCACATCGCGGATGATTTGTTCCTTTTCGAACCCGGCGATGTCGATCGCGCCGATGTTCGCGCCCAGTTCGCCGATCTTGGAAGTGACTCTGCCCAAGCTGCCAGGTTCATTTAGAATCTTCAGACGTATGGTTAGACTGTAGCCAGCGCTTGGCTTGACCGATGTTGTTGCCATAATGTTTAGTCCTTCTCTCGGCAATTTTCGAGGAATTCAAGAATTTAACTGCTTCCGCCGCCGCGAATGGCACTGCTTGAAACTAACCGTCGAAACAATTGTGCCTGACAGCCTGCTAAAGAAAAGACGCACAACGACAGCAGACCCACCCCACGGGTTCAAAGAGTTTAGCAAAAGGGATGAGATGCGGGAGAAAAATAGTTAGACCAAAAATGGAAAGGCGGCATGGGATTGCCGCCCGGCCGAATTTGGGATGATCAGGTTATGACTGCTTCGCCCTTCTGCGCGCCGCCCAGCGCTTCTTCATCATCTCCGACAGACGCTTGCGGGCGGAGGCACTCATCGGTCTCCGTCCACGTTTGGGCGCGACTTTGGAACCAATAGCAGGTTGGCGGCGAAGCGTTGCCGTTGCCGTACCAACTCCACCCAGCGATTCCAGTGCGGCTATCGCCTTATCGAGGCGTTCTCGCTCGGAGCACAACTCGGAAAGAATCGTTCTAGTGTCCATCCGGTCTCCTTCTAACCATGTTCTTCACTCAAACCGCGTGATGAGAATTCTACTCGCGATGAGTGCGCTTCGTAAATTTACATAAGTGGTGCGCAAAAGTCGGCGGGCGCAGAGCGTTGGCTTAGCACCGGCGCCAACCAATTCTCCGCGCCCTGATGTTGAGACCCGGCAGTGCACTTTATGGCTATCGCCTGCTCAGCGGTTCCCCGGTAACAGGCTATGCCTTAGCCGCTTTTCCGCCGACTTCGAGACCAAGAGAACGCATCCAGGCAAAGATCTTTTCCTCCTGGCCGGGATTCAGCGCCATCGGCGCCGTAACCGTCGGACCGCAAATACCCATAGCGTGCAACCCGAACTTGATCACCGGCGCATTGCCGCCAAACTGAGCTATCAACGGAATCAAGGAAGCCTTCTTTTGCAATGCAATGGCCGTCTCCAAGTCGCCGCGCTTCCAAGCTTCATAGACATCAACGCAAAGCTTGGGAACCAGGCTGCCGCCGGCATAGATGCCGCCCTTGGCGCCTAGCTGATAGCCTGCCATTCCAATCATCGGGCTGCCCGACATGACCACGAACTCGGCCGGGGTCGATTCCAGAAAGCGCTGCAGGTTGAAGAAATCGTTCGAGCTGTCCTTGACGCCGATGATGTTCGGATGCGCCGCCAGTTTCCCCAGGGTATCGGGCGCGATCGGAATCTTCGTCATCTGCGGGAAGTTATAAACCACAACCGGCTTGGTGGATGCGTCGGCAATGGTCTGGAAATGCCGGTAAACGGCAGCCTGATCCAGCGGGAAGTAATAGGGCAACGCAATCAGAACGCCGTCCGCTTTGGTCTGGCAGGCGACCCGCACCTGGGCAAGCGTCTTTTTCGTGCCGGTGTCACCGCAACCGATCAGCACCGGAACCTTCCCGTTCACCTCGTCCAGCACCGTCTCGACCGCGTCCTGACGCATGCTGTCGGTCATCGCCGGAAATTCGCCTGTGCTGCCCATCACGACAACACCATGTACGCCTGCTCCGAGGCAATAGCGGACAACATTACGCATGCCGGCCTTATCCACCTGCTCGTCGGGAGTAAGCGGCGTTACCATTGCGGGATAAATGCCTTTCAATTCCATCTTGGTTCCTCTACTTTACGGGTTAGGATGCGTTCTGATGTGACTTGAGTACCGTCTGTGTCATGCGGACTGGTACGCCGAGGCAACCAGCACAGCGGAATCGCGGACGGCGCCAATCCGCTTCCGGATCGCGGCCTTTTTGCACAAACAGATACAGCCACATTATATATGCGCGCCGGGGTCCCCGCTACGCGCGCCTTTCGCGTAGTGGGGTTCACGACCGGTCTAGTTGATCACCAAACCTTCACTTGCCCGCTGGCTTGGCCGCGGGCTTGGCCGCGGCCTCGTCGCACTTCAGCTTGCCTGCTTTGGCATAGTTGGTCTTCGCCATCTCTCTAATGATGATGGTGACGGCTTCCTCAGGCACCGCCAGCGTGGTGCAAATCGCACCGGTCACGGCCTTCGCCATGGCCCGCTTCTGATCCACGGTACGGCCTTCGAACATGCTTACTTCAACGGTTGGCATAGGTTTTCCTCTCTTTGATGAACTACGCCAGACGCGCACGTCGCGTCCGGCAACAAAAAAATACACGCTTTGCGAGATTATGCGGCGCTCCGTCAGCCATGTCCCCGGATGCGGGCCCACCTCAGCGCCAGCCTGTTCCAATGAAAGCGCACTCCCTACGGTGATGTCTAGCACAAAAAAACATTGGCGAGGCTCGGCGCCACGCCGGCGCCCGCCGTGAGTTGACGGCGAGCTGCTGTTGGAAACAGCAACGTCCGGCAGCCTGAGCTCGCCCCCGGGGACGAGCCGCACCCAAGGCTCCGCCTCTGGCAGGCCACGCAACCCGCCGAACCGTTCTTGAGCAGTGGTCAATTTGAATTTTCCGTCACGACGGGTGCCCCACGTCTCGCCCGAATCGGGGTCCCCGGCGAGCTTTGCTCGCTGGGGTGATTGGGGCTGACGTGGGCTATTTCCCAGGTTAGCGCCGAACAACCAAAGGAGCTATCCGCTACCACGGCGCAGCCCAACCGAACGGTATGGCGCGTCTCGAAGGAGCGCCGGGCGGCGCGGAACCTGGGGCACCCACACCAAGATTGACCCACTACTGTTCTTGTACTCCGGGCATCAGGATTCGGTATGCTAAAGCATGTCGCTTATGCGCTTTCTGATGATGCTCTCGCTCGCCATCTGGATCGGCGGCATCGTGTTTTTTGCCTTTGTGCTGGCCCCCACGGTCTTTTCCGTGCTGCCGACGCGCAATCTGGCCGGCATGGTGGTAAGCCGCTCGCTGGCGCGGCTGCACTGGATCGGCTTGTTTAGCGGCGTCGCCTATCTGGTTTTCAGCCTGATATTCTCGTACCTCTCGGGCTCATTTCAGCCGTTTGCGCTTCGCCATCTGCTGGTTCTGCTGATGATCGCGCTGGTGTTGGTTGCGCAGTTCGGCATCGCCGGCAAGATGAACCAACTGCGCCTCGACATGGGTGTAATCGACAACGTGGCTCAGGACGACCCGCGCCGTGTGGAGTTCAATCGCCTGCATGTCTGGTCAACGCGAGCCGAGGGGACCATCCTGATTCTGGGATTAGCGGTTCTATTTCTTACCGCGCGGCGTTTATCATAGGGCTTGTTCCCGTGTAGCACCGTTGAGGCCATGCCCGTCGGGCCGTTGTAGGCGAGAAAGTCATGGTGCATTCATTATGAAGACTGGAATTATCGGCCTTCCCCAGGTGGGCAAGACTTCGCTGTTCAAGATGTTGACCAAGGCGGACATCTCCAGCCGTTCTCACAGCAACCCGCGCGAGGCGCACATCGGAGTTGCCACCGTTCCCGATGACCGGCTCGACCGTCTGGCCAAATTGTTCGACCCGCGCAAGCTGATTCACGCCCACGTGGAGTACGTCGATGTGGCTGCGATCGGGCAGGAGGCGTTGAAAGAAACCGCCTTTCTTTCCAACCTGCGAGTGGTGGACGCGCTCGCCCACGTGCTGCGGGCCTTCGAAGATCCCTCGATTCCGCACGGCGGCGACATCGATCCGCTGCGCGATCTCAAGAGCGTCGATCTCGACCTGATCGTCAGCGATTTGGAACAGGTGGAAACCCGCCTGGAGCGCATGCAAAAAGACCTGAAGAAGAAGAAAACGCCCGAACTGGAGAAGGAAAACGAGCTGCTCCTCCGCGCCCAGGCGCATCTGGAAACCGAGCGTCCACTGCGCGAAATGGAAATGACGAAGGACGAGAAAAAGGTCGTTCGCGGCTTCATGTTCCTCAGTGAAAAACCGATGTTGTACGTGCTGAACATCGGCGAGAGCCAGCAGCTTGGCAGCGACCTGGAAACCGCCGTCGAAAAATATAAGTTGCGTGAAGCAGCCTCGCGTCCCAATACCGGCGCTACCGCCATCTGCGGCAACGTGGAAGCCGAATTGGCGGAGATGAGCGACGAGGAAGCGTCCGAGTTCCTTTCCAGCTATGGACTGAAGGAGAGCGGCCTCACCCGCCTGATCCGCACCAGCTATGCCCTGCTCGGGCTGATTTCGTTTTTCACCGTAGGCGAAGACGAGTGCCGCGCCTGGACGATTGAGAAGAACATGCGCGCCGTCAACGCCGCCGGCGCCATCCATACCGACCTGGAACATCATTTCATCCGCGCCGAAACTATTCGCTGGGACACCTTGCTCGAGCTCGGTTCGGAAGCCGCCGCGCGGGCCGCCGGCAAACTGCGGCTGGAAGGCAAAGACTACATCGTGCAGGATGGAGATATTCTGCACATACGGCATTCGGGCTAGCATCATGCGCCAGCGACGGCAGACCCTCGTCTACTCCACCGGCCGGTGGGCGGTGTAGCCATCTCGGGCAATGATGCTGTACTTCACTTCCTTATTTTTCCGGTCGTGAGTACTATTCCCAATTGTGAGGTACTAGGTGTTTTCCTAAGTAATCTAGGGCTCATACCCTGCCTCTCACGCCAAATGCTCTGCTAGTATAAATCCAGTTTTCGGGCCTTCTCGACATTAACCGAGCAGTTTCAATGAGCTGCAGCAGGAGCAGAATGGCTAACCGCCTCGTCCTTTCAGAATTCGCCGGGCGCTCGCGACACCGGGCGAGTACCGCAAGCAGCAAGATTTCCTTAGTCCGAATCAGGCCGCTCTGTCTGTTGACGACAGCGCTGGTTTGCTTCCTGGCCTTTGCCCTGACGATTCCCGCCATGGCCATCGAACCTAAGCTGACGGTGCCGATCATGCCGCTGAAAGACATCAAGGCGGGGATGCTCGGCACGGCTTATACCGTATTTGAAGGCAACAAGCCTGAGGCTATGCAGGTTGAGGTCCTTGGAATCCTGCGCAATATGAGCGGTCCAAAGGGCGACGTCATTCTGGTTCGTCTCCACGGAGAAAAGCCTGAGTACACCGGGGTGGTTGCCGGAATGAGTGGCAGCCCGGTTTACATCGACGGCAAGCTCATCGGCGCGCTCGCCTTCCGCATCGGTCAGTTCTCCAAGGAACCGATCGCCGGCGTTACCCCTATCGCTTCGATGCTGGAAATCAACGAGCTGGATTCGTCGGCGGCGGAGGACGCTGCCAAGGCCAAGTCTCCCGCCATTATCGCCGCGCGTACGGGCGGCCCAGGCGAAGCTCCGGCGACAGCATCGGTGGCTCAGTACCTCCAACCCATCGATACGCCCCTGGTTTTCAACGGTTTCAACCAGGAGACGATTCAGCGTTTCTCGTCGCAATTTTCGGCCGCCGGGGTTGTGCCCGTCATGGGGGCGGGCTCGGCCGACCCGAGCATCAAAGATCCCACTCCCATTGCCGCCGGCTCTTCCGTGGCCGCGGTTCTGGTGCGCGGCGATATGGACATCTCCGCCACCTGCACGGTCACTTACATCGACGCCAATCACCTGCTGGCCTGCGGCCATCCGTTGATGGGCAGCGGCCCGGTCGAGCTGCCAATGACCAAATCGCAGGTGCTGGCCACGCTGCCTTCGCCGTCCAACTCCTTCAAGATTGCGATGGCGACCGAGACCATTGGCGCCTTCGTGCAGGATCGCCACAATGGCATCCTGGGGCGTTTCGGCAAAGATGCGCACATGATTCCGGTAACGCTGAACATCGCCGGCACGGCGCATCCTCGCAGTTACCACTTTGAAGTGCTCAACAACGCCCGTGTCACTCCGGTCGCCATGATGGCGAGCATTTACAACGCCATCCAGGGCACCAACGAATACGGCGAAGACACAACATTCCGGGTCGCCGGAAGCATCAACGTTTCGGGCCTTCCCAAGCTGGCGCTCGATGACATGTTTGCCCCGTCAGACGGCGGGCAGCCCACTGCGGCCTCCATCTCCAGTGCGCTGGGCGAGCGCTTTTCACGTATCTTCGATAATCCTTACCAGAGGCCGGATATCACCGGGGTGGAGCTGAACGTGCGCGCCATCCCGGAGCGTCGCGTCGCCCGGCTGGAAACGGCACGCACCGACGTTACTGAAGTGCGCCCCGGCGATGAAATCGTCGTCGAGACCGCGCTTCGTCCCTATCGCGGCGAGCCCATCGTGCGGCAGATACCGATTCGGATTCCGACCTCGGTGCCGCGCGGCACCCTCCGCATCCTGGTGAGCGACGGCGACACCCTGGACCGCATGCAACGCCAGAGCACCCTGCCTTCGCGCTGCGATCTTTCGTCAACCATCGCCATGTTGAACAACCGCCACGCCAACCATCGGCTTTATGTGTCGCTGTTGGCGGCAAATCCGCAGGCTATGGTGCAGGACAAGGTGATGCCGGCCTTGCCGCTTTCGGTGATGAATGTGATGGAAGGCATGCGCGGCACCCAGGACATGATCGTCTCGGCCGAGTCCGCGGTCAGGGAAGCGTCAACATCTCTTGATTACGTTGTCTCCGGCCAGCAGCTAATCACCGTCAATGTCCGGTGAGGCTCTAATTTGTTTTGAGTGACTGTCCCAATTGGCCGGGCAAGCCGCTGGCGGCACGCTTTGCCCGGTCCTCATCCTTGCAGATTCGCCCGTCAGCGCGAAAGGCGTGCATAGGCAAAGACGCTCCAGCCGGCAATCCGTAGCTCGCGTTCGCAAGCCGTGCTTCGTCCGTAAGCTGCTGATGCCGGGCTGCCGCTCATAACCAGGGCCGGCAGACCACTGTTCTTTGGGTTACCATTCCATAGACACATCATGAAGAGACATCTCCGACTTGCGCTCGTTTTAGCGTCGTTAACCGTGGCCGCCATCGCTCAAAATACCCGTAGCTGGGAGCAGTCGAAGCTCGAGGAATTTGAAAAAGGCACCGCTAAAGGCGTCTCCATCCGCAGCGATGGCACGCTGGAACTGGCGCCCGCGTTTCGGCAAATCGCCAGCACGACCTCGACCTACCTCTGGTCGGTGGCGAGTGATGCCGAAGGAAACCTTTACGCCGCCGCCGGCTCGCCCGCACGGGTCTATCGCGTAACCCCCAAAGGCGACGTCAGCGTCATCTTTGCCGCCTCCGAGTTGCAAGTACAGGCGCTAGCGGTGGACCGCAGTGGCGCGATCTATGCGGCAACTTCCCCCGATGGACGCGTCTATCGCATCGTTCGCAGCCCCGGCGCCGCCACCAACGCCAAGAGCGCGGAAACCGCCGCGTCTGCCGGCCCGGACGAGAAACCAGCTAGTCAGACCGAGAAGGTGAACCCAAATTACACCTCCAGCGTTTTCTTCGACCAACAGACAAAGTACATCTGGGCTCTGGCTTTCGATAACCAGGGACGCCTCTGCGTAGCCACCGGCGATCACGGCGAAATCTTTCGCGTGGAAAAGGACGGCACCGGTTCGGTTTTTTTCAAGAGCGACGACGCCCACGTCCGCGCCCTCGCCGTCGATCGCGACGGTAACCTCATTGCCGGCTCCGACGGCAGCGGGCTGATTTACCGCATCACTCCCGCCGGGCAGGGCTTTGTGCTGTACGAAGCTCCCAAGAAGGAAATCACCGCGCTGGCCATCGATGCAAAAGGCGACATCTACGCCGCCGGCACGGGCGAGAAGCGCTTGTCTGCTCCGCCTCACGTTGCGGCAGCGCCTCCGGCAACTCCGGCGGCCGGCGCGCTTGCGGTGCATGCCACGCCTCCTCCGCCTGGCGCTAATCCGGCGAATCCTGCGCCCGCTGCTCCGCCCCACGCCGTGCCGGCGACGCCCTTGCCGGCACAAGGCGCCGCCAACTCCGAAATCTACCGATTGGGTCCTGATGGCTCGCTCAAGCGCATCTGGCGCTCTCGCGAAGACCTCGTTTATGCTCTCAGTTTCGATCCCCAGGGGCGGCTCATCGCCGGTACCGGCAACAAGGGCAAAATCTATGCCATTGAAAACAACGGCGAATTCGTCGATCTGCTGAAAGCCAGCGCCAACCAGGTGACCGGATTTGCCGCAGCCCCGAATGGCGGCATTTACACCGCGTGCAGCAATCTCGGCAAAGTCTTCCTGATGGAGGATTCTTCGCAACGCGAGGGCACCTTCGACAGCGACGTCTTCGATGCCAAGATTTTTTCCCGCTGGGGACGCATGGCGATACGCGAACAGGGCCTGGTTGATCTTTACGCACGCAGCGGCAACGTTGACAACCCAGACCGCAATTGGAGCCCCTGGAGCAAAGTCGATCTGCGGACGGGCGCGGAAACCCAGATTCCTCCGGCACGGTATGCGCAGTGGCGCGTGGTGCTGCATTCGGGTCCAACGGCGCCGCGGGTCTGGAGCGTGCGGGTCTTTTACCTGCCCAAGAACGTCGCCCCGGAAGTGGATGACGTCGCCGTCCAGATGGTGAGACCGGCGGGCGCGCCCGCACCCCATCCCGAAGGCGCTGCTCCCGCCGCCGCGCCGCCGGCGGGGCATGGCAACGTTCTCGTACGCTGGACGGCGCACGACGAAAACGACGACCAATTGCGCTTTTCCATCTACTACCGCGGCGATGGCGATCGGCGCTGGCTGCTGCTGAAAGACCATCTCAGCGAGCGCTCTTACGTTTTCGATCCGAGCCTGATACCCGATGGCGGATACACCTTCCGCGTGGTCGCCTCCGACGCGCCTTCGCACCCGCCCAGCGAGGGGCTTACCGGATGGAAGGACAGCGCCCACTTCAAGGTTGCCACCACCCCTCCCCGCATTGCGAATCTCCATGCCACCCTCGATGGCGACCGCTTACACGTCACTTTCAGCGCCAGCGATGATGCCGCAGTTATTCAGCGCGCCGAGTGCTCAGTTGACGCCGGGGACTGGCAGTTTGTCGCTCCGGTCGGGGAGATTTCCGATGCGAAAACGGAGAACTACGACTTCTCAGTATCGCTGCCCGGGCCGCAACCGGAGCCTTTCGGCGAATCGCCATCGCCTGCGCCGATCGCGCGCCGCCACGGACACCGTGCCGCGCCCTCAACGAGTGCTTCGCCGCCGACAGGAGAGGAGCACATCCTGGTTGTGCGCGTTTACGACCACGCCGGTAACTTGGCTACCGCCAAGACGGTGGTGCGCACGGGACGATAGAGTCATGCATGCGTTTTGAACTTTTCATTGCCGCCCGTTATCTCAGAGCCAAGCGGCGCCAGGCCGTGATCGGTGTCATCACCGTGATTTCAGTCATTGGTGTGGCCGCCGGGGTTGCCTCGCTGATCATCGCGCTGGCCATCAACAACGGGTTCCGGCAAGACCTGCAGGAACGGCTGCTGGGATCGACCTCGCACGTCAATCTGATGCGCGTGGAAAACGACGGCATCCGCGATTGGCGTTCGCTTTTGGATCGTCTGGCGAAAACGCCGCACGTGGTAGCCGATTCACCCGCCATCTACGAGCAGGTTCTCATCTCGCGCGGGCCGCGGGCTAAGGGCGCGATCCTGAAGGGAATTCTGCCGCAGCGCGAGCGCCGTGTCAGCCAATTGCTGAGTTACGTGGTGGCGGGCTCGGCTCAACCCCTCGACGATGCCTCGCAGCCCCAGCCGCAGCCCTCCGCCGTTTCTTCCCCCGATTCTCTCGCGGGTGCGCAGAAGCGTTTCGAAGGGCTTCCACCGATCATTCTCGGCAAGGATATGGCTGACGATCTCGGCGCCAGCGTGAACTCCGTGGTGCTGGTCACCAGCCCGCAGGGTGAGTTGACCCCGTTTGGGATCGTGCCCAAATACATGCGTTTTAAGGTGGTTGGTGTCTTCCGCTCGGGCTTTTACGACTACGACTCGGCGTGGGCGATGACCGGCTTGGCAAACGCGCAGCGGCTCTTCGGGCTGGGCGACCTGGTTTCGGTTTTGGAATTCAAGATCGACGACATTTACAAGGCCGGCGAGGTTGGCGATGAGTTGCAGAAGGAGGCCGGAAAGGGCTTCATGGCCACCAACTGGATGGAGCAAAACCGAGCCCTCTTCCGGGCGCTGCGTCTGGAGCGCTTCGTCACCCTGATTACGATCGGGCTGATCGTCTTTGTGGCCGCGCTGAACATCCTTATCTCTCTCATCATGATGGTCATGGAAAAGTCTCGGGACATCGCGGTGCTGGTTTCGATGGGAGCCAGACGATCGCAGGTACGCGGAATCTTTATGTTACAGGGCGTGCTGATCGGCGTGATCGGCACCGTCATCGGGCTGGTGGCCGGTTATGGGATCTCCTGGGCCTGCGGACACTACCACTTGATTGCGCTCTCCGCCGAGGTGTACTCGATTGACTACGTGCCGTTCGCGCCGCGAGTACTCGACGGGCTGCTGGTGGCGGTCGTTGCCCTCGGTATCAGCTTGGTTGCCACGATTTACCCGTCGTACTCCGCATCGCGAATCCTGCCGGCCGAAAGTCTGCGATACGAGTAGGCAGTGGCGGATTGCCAGGCCGCCAGTTATCCTAGCAACCCGGAAGAGTTGGCGCAGGCAGGAAAACGCGCATTTTGGTTGCCAAGCGTGTTCTAATTTCCTTAGTGGTTCAGAAGTGGAAGATGTCTGCGGGAAACCTGAACCGGGATTGGAGCTGTCCGCATCCAATGACCAAGAATGATGTCTTTTTGCGCGTGGAGGGCCTCAGCAAGGTCTTCCGTTCCGGAAGCTCGGACTTAGTGCTCTTTGACAACCTGTCGTTCGAAGTTGGAAGAGGCGAAATGCTGGCGATTGTGGGCGAATCGGGTGCGGGAAAGAGTTCCCTTTTGCACCTTTTAGGCACGCTTGATACGCCGACCAGCGGTGACGTATACTTCGACAACCGCAAGCTTAAGGGGATGTCCGAGGAAGCCGCCGCCGAGTTTCGCAACCGCGAGATCGGGTTTGTCTGGCAGTTTCACTATCTGTTGCCTGAGTTTACGGCCCTTGAGAACATTGCAATGCCTTTGCTGCTAAGGGGATGGAGCAGACCGAAGGCGGAAGCCGAAGCCCGTACCTGGTTGCGTGAAGTGGGATTGGCCGATCGCGGCCATCACCGTTCCGGCGAGCTTTCCGGGGGTGAGCAACAGCGAGTATCGCTCGCCCGGGCGTTGGTAACCCGGCCGCAACTGCTTATGGCCGATGAACCTACGGGCGACCTCGACGGCCGCACGGCGAACGCAGTATTTGATTTGATCGCCAGACTACATTCCGACTGCGGGTTGACATCGCTGATCGTTACGCACAACGTTGCATTTGCGCGACGATGCCATCGCGTGCTGGTGCTGCACGGCGGTCAAGTGGAAGAAATCGCTCCGCAGTCTTTACCGGCATAGTTTTTTGGCGATTGGAAGTGGTTTGAGAATAGGAAGTTAAGTGTGAACGGCAGGTAAATTGCTCGACCTTATTTGAATTATTTATTGGTAACTAGCGGCAAGATAGGCGGACAATCAAGGTGAGGCAGGGTTCAGGCTCCGGGATCATACGGACGGCTCAAAGCGACCGGGCAAGAAGCATGATCGGAGGAGCTGCGGAGACGCTAAATGTTTGAACGGTACACCGAAAAAGCCCGACGCGTGATTTTTTTCGCACGCTATGAGGCAAGTCAGTTTGGGTCTCCATACATCGAAACTGAGCACCTGCTGCTCGGCTTGCTGCGTGAGGACAAGGCTCTGACCAATCGTTTCCTTCGGCAGCATTCGTCGGTGGACTCCATCCGCAAGCAGATCGAGGGGCACACCACGATCCGCGAAAAGGTTTCGACCAGTGTCGATCTGCCTCTGAGCAATGAATGCAAGCGTGTGCTCGCCTATGCGGCCGAGGAGGCCGAGCGTCTTTCGCACAAGCACATCGGCACCGAACACCTCCTGCTGGGACTTTTGCGGGAAGAAAAATGCTTTGCCGCCGAGATTCTGCACGAGCGCGGATTGAAGTTGCAAACCATCCGCGAGGAAATGCAGCGCACCACGCAAGAGAAGGTGCAAACCCAGCCTCAGCGCAACCGCGAGTCGTCGCTGCTCGCCGAGTTTTCGCGCGATCTCACGCAGTCGGCGATGGATAATCAGCTCGATCCCCTGGTCGGTCGCGATCAGGAAGTGGAGCGGGCGATTCAGATCCTTTGTCGCCGGACCAAAAACAATCCGGTGCTGATTGGCGAGCCCGGCGTAGGCAAGACCGCGATTGTGGAAGGTCTGGCGCAACGCATCGCCGATGGCGAGGTCCCTTCATTCCTGGCGGACAAGCGCATCCTGGGACTCGATCTTTCACTCATCGTCGCCGGGACAAAGTATCGCGGCCAGTTCGAGGAGCGGCTCAAGACCATCATGAAGGAGCTGATGGAGTCGCAGAACTGCATCATCTTCATCGACGAGTTGCACACCTTGGTGGGTGCCGGTTCCGCCGAGGGCTCGCTCGACGCGGCCAACATTCTGAAGCCTGCTCTCTCGCGTGGCGAGATTCAGTGCATCGGCGCAACCACGCCCGCTGAATACCGCAAATCGATCGAAAAGGATCGCTCGCTGGAGCGCCGCTTCCAAGCGGTCAAAGTGCCGCCGCCGAACGAAGAGGATGCCAAGAAAATCCTGGGCGGCATCAAGGACCGCTACGAGAAATTTCATGCTGTAAGTTACACGGAGGATGCGATCGATTTTGCAGTGTCGCATTCCAACCGTTATATTCCCGACCGCTTTCTGCCCGATAAGGCAATCGACCTCATCGACGAAGCTGGGGCTCGCGTGAAACTGCGCCAGACGGCTTTGCCGGAAGAGATCACTGAGGTCCAGAAGCGGATCAAGTTCATCGTCCACCGTATGGAGAACGCCATCGCGAATCACGAATTCGAGAAGGCGCGCTTCTACAGCGACGAAGAACGGAAGGAGCGCGAGAACCTGCGCGCTCTTCGGGATAAGTATCACCTCGACGAAACCTCAACCGGGATCGTAACCCGCGAGGACATCGAAGAGGTAGTTTCGCGCTGGACGGGAGTGCCGATCTCCTCGATCAAGGAAGAAGAGACGCAGAAGCTGCTGCGCATCGAGGAAGAGCTGCACAAACGCGTCATCTCGCAGGATCGGGCCATCTCGGCCTTGTCTCGCGCCATCCGGCGTTCGCGCGCCGGGCTGAAGAGTCCGAACCGTCCCATCGGTTCATTCCTCTTCCTCGGCCCGACCGGCGTGGGCAAGACCGAGGTCGCGCGCACCCTGGCGCAGTTCATGTTCGGCACGGAAAAGTCGCTGATACGCTTCGATATGTCCGAGTACATGGAAAAGCACTCGGTGAGCAAGCTGATCGGCTCGCCTCCGGGTTACGTGGGCTACGAAGAGGGCGGCCAGTTGACCGAGCGGGTGAAGCGCGCCCCGTATTCGGTGGTGTTGCTGGACGAAATCGAGAAGGCGCATCCGGACGTCTTTAATATCCTGCTTCAGGTTTTTGAAGACGGCCAACTCACCGACGGACTCGGCAATACGGTCGACTTCAAGAACGCGATCATCATCATGACCTCCAATATCGGCGCGCGTCACCTGATGAAGCGCACCGGACTCGGCTTCCAGAGCGGTAAGGAAGAGACGGTCTCCGATAAAGTCGAGGAGTTGGTGAAACAGGAAGTCAAGAAGACCTTTAACCCCGAGTTCCTGAACCGCATCGACGAAGTTATCCTGTTCCAGGCGCTGACCGAGCAGGATCTGATCCAGATCGTGGAGTTGATGGTGACGCAGTTGAATCAGAATCTGTCGCAAAGGGCGATCACGATTACCGTGACCGAAGATGCACGGAAGTGGATTCTGGACAAAACGGTCACCGATCGCAGCTACGGGGCGCGTCCGCTGCGCCGGGCGCTGCAGAAGTACATCGAGGATCCGCTGTCGGAGGCGCTGATACAGGGCACCATCAAGACGCGTCCGGCGTTCCTTGAGGTCTATCTCGAGAACAATCAGCTTTACTATCGCGAGGTGGGCGAGGAAAAGAAGGACGGAGCGCTCCTCTACAACTGAAATCGGGTAACCCCTGCTTGCCAAAGCCGCCGGATCCACCGGCGGCTTTCGTTTTTGCGACGCGGCGCTTCAGTTAACGATTCCGAACGGTACGCTTAACATTCTGGCCTGGAACACTTCCACAAACCTTTCGGAAGACCCGGGGGCAGCTCCCACGGAACCCGGCTTCACCCGCTCCGGATTCAGAGTGCCCTTGATGGTGATTTCGCCGTGGGTAAAGCCAGGATATGTCTCGCATGTGCCACGCGAGTCGACGTCGTTCCTCAAGTTCATCGAGGTACGCTTTGGGCTCAAGCCACTCACCGCCAGGGACGCATGGGCCGACGACATGACCGAAATGTTCGACTTCTCAACGCCGGCGTTGCTATCGCCGCCGCCGCTTCCCGAGCAGCCGACAAACGGAGCATGCAGCGCGGCACTGGAAGTTTCGCCCATGGAACCGTAGCTCCGGCTTCGCAACACCGAAACGAAAGCCGCCGGAGATAACTCCAGCGGCTTTTCTGTTGCCTGAAAGTTCCGGCCAGCTCAAGCTCAGGTTCTACCGGGAGGCTGGCTTTGCCGCCTTTTTCGGCTTCCGCAGGGCGGCGATCACCGCCTGTCCCATCTGCTTGGTGTTAGCCTTCCCGCCCAGGTCCGGAGTGCGAACCTTGCCCGCGGCAAGCACGCCTTCAATCGCCTTCAGCAGGGCTGCGCCAAGTTCAGCTTCGCCGAGATGATCCAGCATCATCGAGACCGACCAGATCGTGGCGATGGGATTGGAAATACCTTTGCCCGCGATGTCGGGCGCCGAGCCATGGATCGCCTGGAACAGACTCGGATAACGTCCTTCGGGGTTGAGATTGGCGCTCGGGGCCAGCCCCATGCTGCCGGCGATGGCCGCGCCGAGATCGGTGACGATATCGCCGAACAGGTTCGAGGCCACAACCACGTCCAGGCTCTCCGGCTTGATCACAAAGCGCGCGCAGAGCGAATCGATCAACTGCTGCTCGTGCTGGATGTCCGGGTATTTGGCGGAGACCTGGCGAAATATATCGTCCCAGAAAACCATGCTGTAGTTGACGGCGTTGGACTTGGTCGCGCTGGTCACCTTCTTGCGTCCGTGCCGGCGCGCATACTCGAAGGCATAGCGCATCAACCGCTCGGTGCCGTGATAGGTAAAGACCGCCGTCTGCACCGCCGACTCCTGCGGCGTCCCCTTATAGATGCGTCCTCCAAGCCCGGCGTATTCACCTTCGACGTTTTCCCGAACGCAGACAATGTCGATGTCCTTGGATCCTTTGCCAGCCAGTGGACCGGTAACCCCCTCCAGCAGGCGCACCGGCCGCAGATTGATGTACTGATCAAAGCCCTGGCGAATGGGCAGCAGCATGCCCCAAAGCGTGACGTGGTCGGCCACCCGCGGGTCGCCAACCGGGCCCAGCAGGATGCCGTGAAAACCACCCGTCTCCAATACTTTTAGCGCGTCGGCGGGCATCATCGTTCCCTGCCGAAGATAGCGCTCGGTGCTCCAGTCGAACTCCTGGGTTGCAAACTTCAGGCCGCCGTCCAACTCGGCGACCGCATGGAGGACGGCCACGCCCTCCGTCATGACCTCTGAGCCAATGCCATCGCCGGGCATCACCGCAAGGTTGTAGTGCCGCATGCAATCATCTCCTCACTTCGCATTTGATCTGTTCTGGTGCCACATACTTTCGCAATTACTATAAGCCCTCGTGCTCCCGGCGAACAGTCCCGGCGGTTTCAAGACGGTGCTGTCATGGCAGGAATCTGGCCCGCTCATGCTCGAAGCCCTCTCCTTCGGCCGACTTTTCTGGCACAATTAGAGCAGCAGCTCAGAATAGCCTATGAAATTAACTGTTTACTCCGCCCCTTGGTGCCGCGACTGCCGCGAGGCCAAGCGCTTTCTCGATAAGCACGGCATCGCTTATGAGGAGATCAATATCGAAGCCACTCCCGAAGCCGCCGAAGAAATCATTCGTCGGACCGGAAAGCGGGCGATCCCGCAGTTCGTGATCGACGGCGTCTGGGTCCAGCCCTACCGCCCCGGCGAGGGATTCCTCTACGAGGAAATGTCAGAGTTGCTGGGCGTCTCTGACGGCTTGGTCAAACAATAGATGGTTTTGTCCGTGCTGAGCGAGGCGCGTTTTGCCGCTCCACTGCCGGGCGGCCATTGACCGGCGCCTGCGATGCCCGAGTGCGCGCGCGCCGTTTGCCGGAGGCGACAACGCCCCGCAGTGCACTGATCAACTGCGGAGCGATGGCCTGAAATTCCTCGCGATGATGGATCGAGAGTTCGCGCAGGACGCGCTCGCCCCGCGCGGTCAATGCCACCAACACCCGCCGGCGGTCCTGCTCCGAGCGGCGGCGCTGCACCAGGCCCTGCTCGCTGAGACGATCGATAAGCTCCACCGAGCTGTGATGCCGAATTTGCAGGCGATCCGCAAGTTCTCCCACCGTGGCCTTTACCCCGCGTGGCAATCCTTTCAGCGCCAGCATCAACTGATGATGCTGCGGCTCGACCCCGGCCGCCCGAGCGGCACTCTCGCTAAAACGCCAGAACTTGCGGATCTGGTAACGGAATTCAGCCAGCGCCTGGTAATCGATCTCGTCCAATTCGGCGGAACTTGCCATGCGGACACTCCAATTGCATCGGCCTATAAAGTATCGCAGCCGCAATTCTAGGCCTAGCCGGCCCATTTGGGCCACCAACCGCAACGGGGGTCCCGCTGCGCGCGTTGTTCGCGTAGTGGGGAGGAACGGTTACAATACTGCTTCAGTGACTCGAACCAACGGAATTTTGATTTAGATGCAAGGAGCTATGCCGTGATCCCTCGATATACCCGCCCGGAGATGGGCCGCATCTGGAGTGAGGAGAATAAGTTCCGCACCTGGTTACAGGTTGAAATCGCCGCCACCGAGACTCTGGCCGAAGCCGGACTGGTGCCGAATTCGGCGGCGCGCGCCATTCGCGACAAGGGAGACTTCGATCTGGCGCGCATTCAAGCCGTCGAGGCCGAGGTGAAGCACGATGTCATCGCCTTTACCACTGCGGTCGGCGGAAAAAGTCGGCCCCGAGTCACGCTGGCTGCACTATGGCTTGACTTCCAACGATGTCGTTGACACCGCCCAGGCTTTGCTGATTAAGCAGGCCTCGGCCATCATCCGCGCCGATCTCGAACGCATGATCGAAGTGTTGCGCCGCCGCGCCTTCGAGTTCAAGGACACGCCGACGATCGGCCGCACTCACGGCGTCCATGCCGAGCCCATCACCTTCGGCTTGAAGCTGGCCAACTGGTATTCGGAGATGCGCGCGCAATCTTGAGCGCTTCGATTTTGCCGCCGAACAGATGCGGGTGGGCAAGCTCTCCGGCGCGGTCGGCAACGCCGCCCACCTGGAGCCGGAATACGAAGAGAAAATCTGCCAGCGGCTGGGCTTGCAGGTAGCCGCGGTTTCGTCGCAGGTCATTCAGCGCGACCGGCACGCTTTTTACGTGGCCACGCTGGCGGTGATCGCCTCCACGCTGGACAAGATCGCCACCGAAATCCGCCATCTGCAACGCACCGAAGTTCGTGAAGCCGAAGAGTTCTTCAGCGAAAAGCAGAAAGGCTCGTCGGCCATGCCGCACAAGCGCAATCCGGTAACCTGGAACAGATCAGCGGACTGGCGCGCGTGGTCCGCGGCAACGTGCAGGCGGCGTTCGAAAACGTCGCGCTATGGCATGAGCGCGACATCTCGCACTCATCGGTCGAGCGCGTTATTCTGCCCGATTCAACCATCCTGGTCGACTACCTGCTGAACAAAACGACCAATCTCGTGGATACTATGCTGGTCTATCCGGAGCGCATGCTGCGCAACCTGAACTCCACCGGCGGGCTGGTCTTCAGCGGACAGCTTCTGCTCGACCTGGTGGAAGCCGGGGTGCTGCGCGAGGACGCCTATCGCATCGTGCAGCGCAACGCCATGCGGGCATGGAAGGAAGAGCTGAACTTCCGCGAGCTGATCATGAGCGATCCGGAGATCACCGCCAAGGTCGATCGCAAAACCCTGGAGCGCGCCTTCGAGTTGAAGCGGCAGTTGCGCAACGTGGATAAGATCTTCGCCCGCGTCTTCGGCGCAGGCGAGCGAGTCAAAAGCGCAAGGAAGTAGAGTGCGGATTCAGGACGCTACCATTTATGAACACTGCCCCTATCGGTAGCGGATTACTCTGAGACCAAAAGGTGGAATCTTCATCAAATTCGTGTCATCATCGGTTCATGAACTCGGGCGTGACAAGTCGCCGGATCACCAGCACGAGGCTCGAACCCGTGCCGCCCGAACGAAAGTACCGGATTCTCGACTTGTTCTGCTGCGCCGGCGGCGCCGCGATGGGCTATTCTCAAGCTGGCTTTGAGGTTGTCGGCGTCGATCTAAATCCGCAACCGAATTACCCCTTCCAATTCATTCAGGCAGACGCCCTCAAACTCGACACTCAGTACCTTGCGACGTTCGACGCCCTTCACGCTTCACCACCTTGCCAATCCTACTCGGATTTGGCAAAGCGGAACGGGAACGGGCACAAATGGCGGCCGGTGGACGCGTGAAACGCATCGGACAGGAATCGCGCTACGGGGAGCTATGGAGTAGGGAAGAATCGGTTCTGGCATTTGAGCTTTACTGCAGGATTCCGTTTCAAAAAACCAAAGCCAACAATCCGGCGGTGAAAGAACTTGCAAATCTACTGGGGCGCACTCCCGCATCGGTTGCGAGAAAGCTAGGAAATTTTGGCGCATTCGATCCGGCGCTTCAGAAGTTGGACATCAGCGGCCTGACACATACCAGCAAGCTGGACCGGGAAATTTGGGATGAGTTTCATGCTGACTGGAACAATTTAGTGTGGGAAGCCAATCTTCTCCGGAATAAATTTGGCCAGCCAGCCCCAGTTCATCGCGCTATCAAGCCGCCCAGTGGTCCTTCTGAGACCACAAGGCTAACAAAGCAGCGAGTCCATCAGGCTTTCTTCCGGGATGCGGTATTGAGCAGCTACGAGGCGACCTGCTGCATTACCGGTCTGGCGGTGCCGGAGTGCTTGGTTGCCAGCCACATCGTGCCGTGGAGCGAGGACGAAAGATTCCGAACTGACCCGGCGAACGGACTGTGTCTCAGTGCTACGTTTGACCGTCTCTTTGACGCAGGGCTCATGACCGTAACTTCCGATCTGACTATCCGGTTCTCATCGCAGGTTGTGAGGTCACAGAACTTGGTGACGCAGGACCTATTGCTCCGCTACCACAATTGCCCGATCAGAACGCCGAACCGTTTTCTGCCATCCATGGAGCGGATTGAATGGAATCGCAAGAATCGCTTCAAGGAGTAGGCGCCATTTCTCGGAGGTCCATTCCGATGACTGAGATTGAACTCCTCAGATCAACCGTACATGAATACCGGGGTCTCCTGGCCTCGAGCGAAGTTGACGGCACAGAAATAGTGGACATGAACCGTCTTGTCCAACATCTATCACGGGCACACGACTGGACGGAAGAAGGCGCCCGAGTGATCGTCACTCTGGCCAACGAATATGGAGCGTTTATGTTGCGAAATGCTCTCGCCCTCGCCCTAGCTCTCGGTAAGGAAGACGGCGACCTCGGCTTCTGAACAGGCCGCTCCAGCCAAATGTGCGGGTTGGCGCCGGGCGAAATCGACCCCGCAACAGGCCGGAAGGTTCGGCTACGCATCGGCCACATTAAGGACAAGAACCTGGGCGGCAAGGACGAGTTGTCGAACCTGCGTGCCCTTTGCTCGACTTGCAATCAGGGGGCAAAAAACATCACGACCGAGAAGCCCTCCGCCATCTGGCTGTTATCCCAGGTGAGACGAGCAGGTTCGATGAACAGCGATCCGTATACGGTTGGCTCCGCAAAAAATTCGGCGAGTGATGGACAATCTTTCAACCGAGCGTCGCAGCGCTAATATGCGCGCTGTCAGGAGCCGCAATACTCAGCCGGAAATGCTCGTACGTCGGCTCTCACACGGGCTGGGTTATCGCTTTCGCCTTCACGTTTCCACCCTGCCCGGTAAGCCGGACCTGGTATTTCCAGGCCGCCGTAAAGTCATATTCGTTCACGGCTGTTTCTGGCATCGCCACAACTGTAAACACGGCTTGCAAACGCCAAAGACGAACGCGGCTTTTTGGGCAACGAAAATTGCCGGAAATGTAAGGCGTGACGCGGAGAATACCAAGCGTTTGAAAAAAGCGGGCTGGCGTTGCCTCGTTGTTTGGGAGTGCGAAACGAAACGGCCGGAAAAACTGATAAGCCGCCTTCACCGGTTTCTCGGACAAGCGAACAGGGATACACCAACTCGGGAACCGCTCTCGCCAGCGAATGTGGTTCGGCGAAATTCTGAGCCTTGAAACTTTGAAACTTTGAAACTTTTCTCTACGTGCAATCCAGCACCGCGGCCCGCGGATGACGTCGTTCTTCAGTGAATTGAGGGCGCGGTTAGCCTCGCGCAGGGGGAATACCTGCACCTGTGTCTGAATGGGAATCTCGGCCGCGATGCGGAGAAATTCCGCTCCGTCCTCGCGGGTATTGTTGGCCACGCTGCGCACCACTCGTTCCTGGTAAAGCAGGTTATAGTCGAGCGGCGGTATGGTGCTCATGTGAATTCCGCCGAGCGCCAGAACTCCGCCCTTGCGCAGGGCCTTCAGCGCCGCCGGAACGATCTCCCCGGCGGGGGCGAAGATGATCGCGCTGTCGAGTTTCACGGGAGGCTCCGTCGTGGTGCCGCCGGCCCACACCGCCCCGAGTTCAAGCGCGAGCTGCTGATGGCGCCGGTCGCGCGTGGCCGCGTAAACTTCCACTCCCCAGTGGCGCGCCACCTGAATGGCCAGATGCGCAGCCGCGCCAAAGCCGTAAAGCCCCAGCCTGCCGCCGGGCTTGATCTCGGAGAGCCGTAGCGAGCGGAAGCCGATGATCCCGGCGCAAAGCAGCGGCGCGGCTTGATGGTCGTGGAAAGATTCGGGAATCCGGTAGATCCAATCCTCCGGCGCAACCGCGTATTCCGCATAGCCGCCGTCGACCGTATAGCCGGTGAAAGCAGGATGGTCGCACAGGTTCTCCAGCCCGCGCCGGCAATACTCGCAAGTCTGGTCGGTGTGGTGCAGCCAGGCAATGCCCACCCGCGCGCCCAGCGGAAACGGTGCGCGCCGTCGCCCAGTTCGGCGATCGTTCCCACCACCTGATGACCTGGAATAAGCGGCGATTTGCGGGGCGGCAACTCGCCTTCGATCAACATGCAGATCCGTGCGGCACACCGCGCAGGCGTGAACCCGGATAAGCACTTCTCCCTTGCCCGGGCGTGGCGTAGCCGTATCGCTAAAGACCAGCGGATTGGTTTCAATCGGCGCCGTCGAATGTAGCAGGCAAGCCTTCATAGAGCACCGCGCGCGACCAACAGGGTATCGGCGGTAGGGCAAACCCCACGGAGCCGATATCCCAGAATATAACTCAGCCGGGCGCGCAGCGCTCATTGCTGAGCGCTTTTCACATTGTCCTCGGTATAAAGCTCCGGAAACAGTTTGCGCAGGGCCGTCACCTTGGGCGCATCGTTGAACATGATGTAAGGTTGGTTGGGATGAGTCTCGGCGTAATTCTGGTGATAGTCCTCGGCGGGATAGAAGGCCTCCAACGGCGTGACCTTGGTGACGATGCGCCGAGGGAAAGCCTTGGCCCGGTCGAGTTGAGCGATGTAGGCCTCGGCAATGCGCTTCTGCTCGTCGTTGGCATAGAAAATCGCCGAACGGTACTGAGTCCCGCTATCGGGCCCCTGCCGGTTTAACTCGGTCGGGTCGTGCGCCACCGAGAAGAAGACCCGGAGAAGCTGCCCATAGCTGATCTCGGACGGATCGTAGGTGATCTTTACCGACTCCGCGTGCCCGGTGTCGCCGTCGCAAACTCGCGGATAGTTGGCCGTCTGCGCCGCTCCGCCCGAGTAGCCCGAGACTGCGCTGATCACGCCTTTGACGTGCTGAAACACGGCCTGTACGCCCCAGAAACATCCTCCGGCCACGACGGCACTCTGTTGGCCGTGAGCCGATGCCGGCGGCGCGTCCAGCTCGGCGGCAGGCAGCAGCGTGCTGGCGGCGTTCGCCGTATTGCAGGCGATCAGGCCGGCCAGCGGCAGGGACAAAACCATGAGCAAAGAAATTGGTGCGGACATGGACAGCTCCAAGCGAGAAAATCACCGATTCTCGCTGCTACGTTGGAGTCAAAAATCAGAGGAAAGTTGCAATTGTTTAAGCGAGTTCCCGTCCGGCACGAGCCAGAGTCCCACTAGAAGATACCTAAAGTCCGTGGACTTATTGTCATCGGTAATGATTCCATTGTTCCTCGATGGACTCATCTGAAGAACAAATTCAAAAGCGCTTCGGCCAACGTGTGAGGAAGCTCCGAAAGGAAAAGGGACTCTCCCAAGAAGCCTTGGCGCTCGCCTGCGACCTCGACCGAACGTATATCGGCGGCGTCGAACGCGGCGAAAGAAACATAAGCCTCCTTAACATTCATAAGATTGCGGCAGCCCTCGATATTCCGGCGCGAGAGCTTTTCTGATGCCGATTAAGACGCTACTCAAGAACATCAGGGTGGTTAGGGAAAAAGCTGGCCTCACAGAGGCTCACTTGGAAGAGCGGCTAATCCTAGGACCAGGGTGGATCAGCCGTTTTGAAAATGCGGAAATTATCCCGAGCATCGACATGGTTCTGGCGATTCTGCGCGAAACGAACGCTAGCCTAGCAGACCTTTTGAAAGACTTGCCAGAACTTAAAGCGGCCACCGTCGAACGCTACATCTTTGCCGAGCAGTCTGGGAAGGATATTACTGTCCATTTTCGGTATGCAAAATTCGAAGCCCAATACACGCTGCCAAACAGCACCATTGGTGAGTTCGAGGTAATCATCAAGACGCTTCGGGACGGGTTGGCCAGTCTGGCGGCTGGAACAACAAACGGCGGTCAAGGCGAGGCGATAAAAACAGAGTCGGTCGTTCGCGCCTTCATAACGGCGGTGCAGCTCTGGCCGCATGCGAACGCTTCGGACATTTGGGGGTTTATTCTGTCACGGGCCTACTGTGATCCCTATAATCACCCGGCGCAGTTTGCACGACTGGATTTTGCGCAAAGCTGGAAGCGTACGGGAGGATGGGCACTCGAAGAGATTTTGGTTCGTCACTATGGACCGTTTCTAAAGCAGCACGGCGTCAATCTGTTCATAGCTGATGGGGTCACAAAACAGCGGCTCGTACAGAACTTTGTTCTGACGGACCGAGTGGTGGCGGACAAGGTGGATGTGCTTCTAACCGGCGACACATCAAGCGATCAAACCGTATTCGGTGTTGTTCACGTCAAGGCAAGTATCGCCGAACGACGCACAGATGATGAGCCGCTGAGCGCCGCGCTAACGAAGGCTGGATATACTTCGCCGCTCTGGACTATGGACTGTAAGAGCATGCCGGGTTCTCATCCACGCAACCGGGGTGAGCTCGGCAAGGCTGAAGGCAAGATAAGCGACAAGCGAGGAGATATCGAAGTAAAAGGCTCCTTTACCGGCTGTTTCTCGTACAACAAAAACACAATTCCCACTTCGGAAAAATCGAACTTGCCGCCCGAAAAGCGCGTGCACGTGTGCGATTTCAAAAGCGTGGATGATACGTTTTCGCGTTTCATCATTTCGCGCTGGCAAAGCTTCCGCAAGTTCTGAGCAAAGGCTGGTACTCGTCTTTTATCGCCGCTAGCCGCGCGTTGGAAGCGGACACCTGTTCGGCGTCGATTTCAAATCCGACATAGGAGCACCCAAGTTTTAAGGCCGCAATGCCCGTGGTCCCTGAACCGGAAAACGGATCGAATACAATAACATCTGTCCCAGTCTTGCCGTAGGCTTCAATGCAACGACGCGGCAGTTCTTCGGGGAACCGTGAATAGTGCGCGGTGCCGTCAATTTTTTCGTTGGGAAATTCCCACACGGTTGGCACCGGCGGCGCAACTCGAAACTCGTGCTCCTCGGTTTTTGCCAGTAGAAAAATTGGCTCGTGGTGGCGATGGGGTCGCCGGCAACGACCTTCGGGCATGGGGTTTCGCTTGCGCCAAATGATTTCTCCCCGGTAAAGATAGCCCTGATCGCAAAGCGCGATAACAAGGCGGTTCGGCAATGCCAGCAAATTGCCGTACTGTAACCAATTGGCTTCAGGATCAAGGAACGCCTTGCGCTTGGCACGCGGCTTCACATAAGCGGAGTTGTGGTCAGCCAGGCCGTTTTTGTCCGGACCAAGCGAACTGTACTTGCGGTCGTCCAATCGCCAGTTCACCGGCGTGTTGTAGGCGTCGCCAATGTTAAGCCAAACGAGTCCTGCGAGCTTGAGCTTCGGGAGGAAAGCGGTAAAAATCTGTGTCATGATCCGTAGGTACGCGCGTGGATCGTCTTCGACGCCAACCCCTTTCGAGACGCGCTGGCCCCAATAAGGCGGTGAAGTCACAAGAACATCAACGCTCCCGTCGGGAAGCTCCCCTATTAGTTCGAGGCAATCCCCTGCAGTAACCACATCGAGGTCAAAAGGCCCAATTTTCCCGGCCAAGTCGCTATCCTCCCTCTAAAGGTACTTAAAGTCATCATCAATAAAATAGGCCTTTTCGTCAACCGGTATTTTCGCCGCTTCCAAATACTTTAGATTCATTCATAACGCATCACACCTGAGCGACTTACTGCCAGCCTTCCTTTTCCTGTTTTTCTTTGAGCCACTGATTGAGGACAATCTGTGAGTGCTGCGGGGCGTTGAGGAAGCGAATGCCGACCGCACCCTCGTGGTCCGTCCACACGATCCGACCTTTCGCCTCGATGGTGGTGTCGCACTCCGGCAGGTGGAAGCGGATCGACAGGTCTCCGCCGAGTCTGGGAAGTTCTTGCGCGCCCTGCAAACACAGTCCGCCGCAGCTCACATTCCTGCTCTTGAATTGAAAGCGCTTGCCACCGGCTGCAATCTCGACCGGAATCTCAAGGCTGTAGCGGAAGCGCAACTGCTGTTCGCCTCCGAGCTCGGCGACATCGCCCGCTGACTTGCCGTGCGCGCGCGTTGGGTCGATGTTGTAGAGCTTCAGTTTGCGGCTCAGGGTCCGGCGGGAGATTCCCAACTCCAGGGCGGTCATTCCCTGGTGACCTCCGGCTTTGGCGAGCGCATCGATAATGGCTTGCCGCTCCAGACTGCCGAGGTCACGCGGGCTTTCGTATCGTACCGTGTTTCCCGCCGGAGTTTCGGAGGCGACCTCAACCTTGCTCTCCGCGCCCGCGGCGGCGGCCCGGGCGTGCAATCGCGGCGGTCCCAACTCGACCGGCTCGGTCGTGAGTTCTTTTTCCAGCGGCAGAGAGTCGGCGCCGATCTCCAGCTCCTCGCGCAGGGTTGCCGCCTGCAACACCACGTTCTCCAGTTCGCGTATATTTCCGGGCCAGTAGTAAGCGAGGAGGCGGTTCTTGGCCGGTTGCGAAAAGCGCTTTTCCGGAGCCAGCCGGCGCAGGAAGTGATCGGCGAGAGCGACGATGTCCTCCGGCCGCTCTCGCAACGGCGGAATCTTCAGGCGGAACTGGCTCAAGCGGTGAAAGAGGTCGCGGCGGAATTCGCCGGTCTGCACGCGCAGCTCCAGCGGTTGATTGGTAGCGGCGATGACCCGGACGTCGACATTCACCTTGCGACTGCCGCCGAGCCGGTAGTAAGGCGCGCCGTCCAGCACGCGCAGCAGCTTGACTTGCAGTTTGGGGTCGAGTTCGCCGACCTCATCCAGCAGGATCGTGCCCCCGTCGGCCAGCTCAAACATTCCTTTCTTGCTGCTCTCGGCTCCGCTGAAAGCGCCTCTCTCATATCCGAAAAGTTCGCTTTCCAGCAGGTGTTCGGGGATGGCCGCGCAATTGATGGCGACCCATGGCCGTTCCTGGCGCGGCGATTGCAGGTGCACCGCGCGGGCGATCAATTCCTTACCGGTTCCGGTCTCGCCGGTGATGAGGACCGACGCCGTGCTGGTGGCAATGCGCGGCAGCAGCAGCAAGACCTTCTGCATGCACGGGCTTGCGACGATGAACGGGGTTTCGCTGATCTCGGTTGCCATGCCGCTTCCTAGCCTGCCATGCCGGCCTCTGCACACTGCCTCTGTTTCTCATTCAACAGTATCTCCTAACGGATTGCCAATCCAATCCTCCAAATGCTAATGCGAGTAACGAAAGTAACTTACAGGTAACGGCGAAAAGTGGGACACCTTGACGCAATGATTTAGACTTTGCGCCATTTTGTCTCAAACCGCGACCCATCCGCCCACCGCCGTGGCCTTAAATCTCAAGCATTTACGACTCTTCGATTTGGAAGCCGCCGTGCAAGATGACGGTGGGGCCTTGTTGACTCTTGGAGCTGAGCCGGTCGTGCGGGTGCCGAAGTTAGCAACCGCCAAGGCAACCCAAAACCTGTACTTTATTATGTAGAGAGGGCAAGAACCGATTTTCGATGCGGACAAAGTTACTGGTGGTTTTGGCGGTTAGCGTTGGAATCCTCGGCTTCTGGGCCGCCTATTTTTCCGCCGGCTGGGGGCAGTGGACCCAATTTGTCCTCCACCTGGTTGTAGGCATTCTGGCATTCATCTATGCCGCCTGTCTCTACTATCGCCAATCGATAGAGCAACTGGAAGTCCGCTGCAAGCAGGCCGAGGAAATGTCGTGTCTGCACTTGCGCACAATCAAATCCCTGGCCCTGGCCATCGAGGCCAAGGAGCAGAGCACCCAGGGGCACCTGGAACGCCTGTGGGTTTACTCGCTGGAGATTGGCAAGGCTATGTCACTCAACGGCGAGGAAATGGAAGCGCTGGGAGCGGCTGCGCTGCTGCACGACATCGGCAAGCTGGCGGTTCCCGAGCAAATCATCAACAAACCCGGGCGTCTGACACCGGAAGAGTTCGAGAAGATGAAGATCCATCCGCTGATCGGAGCGGAGATCCTCAGCCACGTGAATTTTCCCTATCCAGTGGTTCCGATCGTCGAGGCGCACCACGAACGCTGGGACGGAGCCGGCTATCCGTTCGGCAAGCGCGGCGAGGAGATTCCGATGGGCGCACGCATTCTGAGCGTGGTGGATTGCCTCGATGCGCTGTGTTCCGAGCGTCAGTACCGTCGTGCCTTGCCTATGTCGGAAGCGCTGCAGCAAGTGGGGGCGCTGGCCGGTACCCAATTTGACCCCAAAGTGGTGGCCGCGCTGGAGCAGAATTGGCCGCGCCTGCGTGACCTGGCGGCTCCCGGCAAACGGGACGCCGTTGCCGCAGATGACCGCTATGAAAGAGCAATGCTAGGCGACGGCAGTTTCCTGACCTCCATCGCCGCCGCCCGGCAGGAGGCCCAAATGTTGTACGAGATCAGTCACGATCTGGGGAATTCGCTGAGCCTCGATGAAACTCTGTCGCTGCTCTCGGTGCGTTTGCGCCGCCTGGTGCCGTATAACTCGATTGTCGTCTATGTAAAAAACGAGAACCAGCTTCTGCCCCAACACATTGCGGGAGATCACTTCAGGGTGCTCTCTTCGCTCACTCTGCGCGTCGGCCAGGGTCTCTCGGGGTGGGTCGCCGAAAAGGGAACCCCGATTCTCAACGGAAATCCGGCATTGGAATTCGGATCGGTTTCCGACCGCAGCCGTCTTCCGGAGCTGACATCCGCCATATCGGTGCCTCTCAACAGCCCCAACGCCACGGTTGGCGTGCTCACGCTGTACCGTGCGGGCACGGAGGTGTTCAATCGGGACGATCTGCGGATCCTGCTGGCAATTAGCCCGAAAGTCGCTCTTTCGGTCGAAAACGCGCTGCGCTTCCAGCAGGCCGAGAACTCGGCGACGACCGATTACCTGACCGGTCTGCCCAACGCGCGCTCGCTGTTCATGCACCTGGACGAGGAAATCTCGCGCTGCAAACGCGAAGCCAACTCGCTGGCCATCATGGTTTGTGATTTGGACGGTTTTAAGATGATCAACGACCAGTTCGGCCATCTGGAAGGCAACAAGGTGTTGCAATTGTTTGCCCAACTACTGCGATCCGCATCGCGCAACTACGACTATGTCGGCCGCATGGGCGGCGACGAGTTCGTCATCATCGCCCCCGGGTTGAAGGCCGATGCGGCAGCCACCAGGGCCGAGCGCATGAATGAATCCGCCCTGGAAGCCGGAACGCGGGTCTGTGGAGAGCCGACGCTTTCGCTCAGCGTGGGGTCCGCCTTCCTGCCGGAAGACGGCGACGACGCGGAGCAACTGCTGGCGGTGGCGGATCAGCGCATGTACGCGCAAAAACAGCAGCACTACCACGGCGACCGGAAAATCATCTCCTTCCCCAAGTCACCGGCGTCGGGGTGAGTTGCTGAAAAAAACCTGCCAAAAAATAAAGGGATTCGCTTTCCTTCTTCCCATCCTGGTGACATACTCTGACCGGATTCGTTCCCGCAGAACGATCCTACCGCCCGTCCGCGCGACTACGGTACAGGTGGGGACCGGCAAAGGCGTCCGGCCGGATGTGGTGAAGCATGTGCTCACGGCCCAAGTCGCTCTCGTTACGCGACCCTCTGGCGGAAGCTTTCGCCTTTACGCCCGCCGCCTGCGATCCTCGAATTATTTCCGAAACTCTGGTCCGTTCCCGGTGCGGGCTGCGCGCATCGAGGTGGTCGCCGTTCATCCCGGCAGTGAAGCCCGGAGATCCTTTTCCAGTTTGCAAACTAAGCGTATTTCCGGTCTGTAAACTCCGGTGGTCTCCGGCGAGCTCCGCCTGCCGGAGTGGTCGCCGTCGATTTTTTCGCCAACCGGTGAGCATTTAGCGTCAGCCTTCAGAGGAGGTTCTATGCCGATCAGCCGACTGAAAGAGATATTGGACGGAAAGAACATTCGCTACGTTACCGTGAGCCACTCCACTGCCTATACTGCCGCCGCCATTGCGGCCATGACCCACACCCCGGGCAAGGAGATCGCAAAATCGGTGATAGTGCTTGTCGATGGGGCGCTGGCGATGGTGGTGGTGCCCGGCTCCAAGCATGTGGATCTCGGCGCGCTGAAAAGATCGCTGGGCGCCAAGGAGGTCTTGCTGGCCCATGAGCACCAGTTTGCCCACGTCTTTCCCGATTGCGAGGTGGGAGCCATGCCGCCGTTCGGCAATCTCTATAACCTGCCCGTTTATGTTGACCAGACCTTGAGCGAGGACGACGAAATTGCCTTCAACGCAGGCTCGCATCGTGAGCTGCTGAGAATGGCGTATAGCGATTACCGCAACTTGGTCAACCCGCAGGTGATGAATGTGGTCGCGGCCAATGCCGCCATGCGCTTGACGCAGCGCAATGCGGCGAATTTCTAAGTAGAGCGGGTTATTCGGGGCGAATCTTTTCTTAATTGATTCGGTTGCCTCCGGCGCGGCGTTCACCCACGTCGTGCCGGTGCCGATGGGATTCGCCGATGCCACGCTCACTGTGCCGCGTCCGAATGGCACGCTGCTGTATCTGAAACTGCGCGACGATCCGGCGGCCGTCAATGCGGTGGCGCTTCCGGTGCTGCCGGAAGAGTAGAGCGACAACAGCGGGAGCGGCGAAGACCGTCGGCCAGCGATTCCCGTTTTGGGTGTAAGTTGTGCTAACGCCTGTTTACAACAATTGGGTGAGAACATAATGCTGCTGAGCAGGTGCCCCACATCTGCCCGTCGTTGGAAGACGTGGGCTTTTTCTTGAGTTTTGGAACTACCCCACGTTTGCCAAAAGAAGGCAAATATGGGCTACCCGCCCCGATCACTATGGCACCCTCGATTCGTGCGAACAATATCATTTATTCAATAGGCCACTCAGCTTAACGGGCGAAATTGCACGGGTCTGCAAGTCTAATAGGTAAAGCTCATTACTGATTGGAGTCTTGTGTCCATCCAATCTCCATTTGGAGAAGATGGCCACTTTCCCGTCGGGTGAAGGGCGCACTCCAGAAGCATGGCCATTTCCTTCGGTCAGCCTTTCAGGGGAACCGCCGTCCAGTTTCATGCGGTAAACGTCGTAATCGAAAATATCTCTCCCTTCTGTCGCTGCCATGAAGATGATAGTTCGTCCGTCAGGCAGGAAGAAAGGGTCTCCAAAGAAAGGCCACGGTTTTCCGGATATGATGGGCGCGCCAGCAATCTGAGGCTGCATTGTGACCTTGGAACTCCCCGGAGTTTTTAGTGAATAGAGCTTTAGTACCGACCCGCTATCGCCGTATGTTTTGAAAAGAAGGTTCTTGCCGTCAGCAGACACTGAGAGCGGTGAAACCGTGTAGAAATGCTCATCCGTTAGCTGCCTCACCTTGTCATCCGTCAAGTCAGCGGAAAAGATATCAATATCATGCGCATGACGACCGGCAACAGGAGAATAGTTTCCGAAGTATCTTGAGCGGCAAAAATAGACATGCTTGTTGTCCGGTGCGAACGCCGGAAACATGTCGTCGGCTTCATGCGAGTCAAGTTCTCGATACTCCCCTTGGTCAATGTTTCCGATAACAATCCTTGCGTGCGCCCCATTTCCCGGTGTGTACGAGTACGCAATGACTCTGCCATCACCGGAAACGACGGGGCTCGACTCGCACCCGGTCGTCGCCTTGGTAATTCGTTTCGCATTGCCGCTGTCCAGCAGTGCCTTATAAATGAAGCAGGTGCCGGAATCTGTGTAGGAAAAAAATATCGATTTCCCGTCTGGACTGAAGCTGACCGGAGAAATTTCGTAACGGTGGGCTGATCGACAGGCAGATACCGTGAGTAGGCATAGCAAATAAGCCACTGTCCTGACGAGATTTAAGCTCGGCTTAGCCATTTTGATTCATGCGTCAACATCACGAATAACGAGCCGATTCTCCCGGACAATATGTTCACGGTTGTATAACCACGGTTAACGGCAACGCCAGCACCGAGATCGTTCCCATGTTAAATCCCAAAAGTTCTGCCAGAGCAAGATTAGCTTGAATCCGGTGGCCGTCAAGTTACCCCGGTACTGAGTCGGCACCACGACAAAATTGGCGTAAGTTCTACGAGTTTTCAGGATAATTGGCGAAAAATCGCCTTCTCAACAGTTACAGTCGGCAGTTCCTGTGTTCAAAGACGTGTCATCCTGAGCGCAGCGAAGGATCTGCTTTTCCTGCACCACCAGCGAAAAGCAGATTCTTCGCTCCCGCTGGTCGCTCAGAATGACACTTCAAAAAAGGCGCGATCAGAGTAAATTCACCCCACCATATATTTTTTCCCGCCGGAGATTTAAATTAGAGGGGTCACCTCATACGCAGCGAAGAGGACCATTCATGAGCACTATTCTGCAATCTCTCCCGGTGGGAGAAAAAGTCGGCATTGCCTTCTCGGGAGGCTTGGACACCAGCGCGGGCATCTACTGGATGCGCGAGAAGGGAGCAATCCCTTACTGCTACACCGCGAACCTGGGGCAGCCCGACGAGTCAAACTACGACGATATCCCGCGCCGGGCCCTGGAATGCGGCGCGGAAAAAGCTCGCCTGCTCGACTGCCGGGTGCAACTGGTGCGCGAGGGCCTGGCGGCCTTGCAGTGCGGAGCCTTCCACATCTCGACCGCCGGCGTTCCCTACTTCAATACCACGCCGATCGGGCGCGCCGTTACCGGCACCATGCTGGTGGGCGCGATGAAGGAAGACGACGTCAATATATGGGGCGACGGCAGCACCTACAAGGGCAACGACATCGAGCGCTTCTACCGCTATGGACTGCTGGTCAACCCGAACCTGCGGGTCTACAAACCCTGGCTCGACCAGCGGTTCATCGACGAGCTTGGCGGACGCAAGGAGATGTCGGAGCTGCTCGAAAAGGCCGGCCTCGGTTATCGCATGAGTAAAGAAAAAGCCTACTCGACCGACTCCAATATCTGGGGCGCGACCCACGAGGCGAAAGATCTGGAGTTCCTCAACAAGGGGATGAAGATCGTTGAGCCCATTATGGGTGTTGCCCACTGGCGCGACGACGTGGAAATCAAGCGGGAAGAGGTGCGCGTACGCTTCGAAGAAGGGCTGCCGGTGGCGTTGAACGGCAAGACTTTCACCAGCGAAGTTGAGCTGGTTCTGGAGGCGAATGCAACCGGCGGGCGCCACGGCCTCGGCATGTCGGACCAGATCGAGAACCGCATCATCGAGGCCAAAAGCCGCGGGGTTTACGAAGCGCCGGGCATGGCGCTGCTGTTCATAGCCTACGAGCGGCTGATCACGGGAATCCATAACGAAGGCACGATCGAGCAATACCGTGACATGGGACGACGTTTAGGCCGCCTGATGTATGAGGGCCGGTGGTTCGATCCGCAATCGATGATGCTGCGCGAGACCATGCAGCGCTGGGTGGCCAAGCCCGTCACCGGCGAGGTGACCCTGGAGTTGCGGCGCGGCAACGACTACACGATTCTGAATACCGAGAGCCCCAACCTGACCTATGCGCCGGAGCGCCTGACAATGGAGAAGAACACGGAGGGTGCATTCACCCCGGCCGATCGCATCGGGCAGTTGACCATGCGCAACCTCGACATCACCGACAGCCGGGCGAAACTGTTTATCTACGCGCATACCGGGCTGATCGGTCCCGGCGCCTTCGAGGGGCTGCGCCTGCTGGACGGGGTGACGGACCCGGCGAAAGATGCGAAGGCAAAAAGTTGAACGAAGTGTGGGTGCGGTCGAAAAGAAACACGTTTTACGGTGTCATGCTGAGCGTAGCGAAGCATCCCACGAGATCGTCCGTATGCGCGCGGTCAGGGCTTTTTGAGTGAACCGAAGGCTGTGCTTGACCTCCCCGCAGTATTGGGATTCTTCGCTCCCTCCGCTCGCTCAGAATGACATCGTGAAACGGGCTCGGCCCATAAACAGAGGCAGTCAACGGCGAGGGCCTTCTGCTTCCGCCCGCTACGCGGGTTGGGGATCGTTTACCGGGAGACTTTTTGCGCCCGCGGTTTGGGCACCGTCTCCTTGATTTCAGGCGCGCGCAGGAAGCTGAAGTCGCATCCCTGGTCGGCCTGCGTAACCGAATCGAAGAACAGCTTGCGGTAACCTCTCTGATCGTCTTTTCTTTCCGGCTTCACCCAGGCGGCCGCGCGCTGTTTCAGCTCGGCATCGCTCACCAGCAGGCTGATCGAGCGCTCGCTCACGCTAAGCCGTATGCGGTCGCCCGAGCGAACCAGGCCCAGCGGGCCGCCGATCGCCGACTCCGGCATCAGGTGCAGAACGATGGTGCCGAACGCGGTGCCGCTCATTCTGCCGTCGGAGATGCGGACCATGTCCTTCACGCCCTGCCGGGCAAGTTTCTTCGGGATGGGAAGATAACCGGCTTCGGGCATGCCCGGCGCGCCGATCGGGCCGATGTTCTTCAGCACCAGGATGTCGTCGGCTTTGACGTCGAGATCAGGATCATCGATCCGCGCCGCCATATCCGGGGCATTCTCAAACACCACCGCGCGGCCTTCATGCTCCATCAGGTTGGCGGAGGCGGCAGATTGCTTGATGAGCGCTCCGCCGGGCGCCAGATTGCCTTTCAGCACGGCGACTCCGCCGACTTTATAAATGGGGTTGTTGAGCGGCCGGATCAGGTCCTGCTTAAATGGCGCCGGGGCCTTGGCCAGCTCTTCTTCCCAGGTGCGTCCAGTCACCGTCAAGGCGTCCAGATGCAGCAGCGGCTTCAGTTCGCGCAACAAGGCGAGCATTCCGCCCGCCCGGTGGAAGTCTTCCATGTAACCCTGGCCCGAAGGCTTCAGATCGACCAGCACCGGAGTTTCGCGGCTCATCGCGTCCCAGCCATCCATGTCGATGGCGATTCCCAGCCGGCCGGCAATGGCGGACAGGTGGACGATGCCGTTGGTAGAGCCGCCAATCGCCAGCAAAACCCGCATCGCGTTCTCGATGGCCTTCGGAGTCATGATCTTATCGGGCGTGAGTTTTTGCCCGATCATCTTCACCGCCTGCAAGCCGCTTGCTTCGGCAATACGCATGCGGTCGGCGGTCACCGCCGGCGGGCAGGCTCCGCCCGGTATCATCATGCCAAGCGCCTCCGCCATGCAGGCAACCGTGCTGGCCGTTCCCATCACCGAGCAGAAGCCGACGCTCGGCACCAGAGCGTTATTGACCTCTTCGATCTCGCCGGAATCGATCTGCTCTCCGCGATACATCCCCCAGTAGCGCCGGCAGTCGGTGCAAGCGCCGACCCGTACGCCGCGATGCCCGCCCGTGAGCATGGCTCCGCTCACCAGCGAGATCGCCGGAATCCCCGCCGAGGCCGCGCCCATCAACTGCGCCGGCACGTTCTTATCGCATCCGCCGATCATCACCACGGAGTCCATCGGCTGCGCCCGGATCATCTCTTCGGTGTCGATCGACAACAGGTTGCGCAGAAACATGCTCGTGGGATAGGCAAAACTTTCGTGGATGGAGATGGTCGGGAACACAATCGGCAATCCCCCGGCCAGCATCACCCCGCGTTTGACCGCTTCAATCAGTTGCGGCGCGTTCCCGTGGCAAGGGTTATAGTCGCTTCCGGTGTTGATGATTCCCACAATGGGGCGGGACGAGCACATCGTTGGTAAAGCCCGCACCCTTGATGAATGCCTTGCGCAGAAACAGGGAGAATTCCTCGTCTCCGTAACTGGTGAGTCCCTTGCGGAGGCCGGTCTTTTCTTTATCGTTTTTCATAATGAGAGCAGTTCCGGAGCAGCACGCAGGCGTCGTTCTCTGACTGGCGGAAAGCGCGATCTGCCGGAGTTTCACCTTTCAAAATAGCAGTCTTCCCGAAAGCTACCGCCGAAGACACCGCTTGTCAAATCCGCCTTCGCGCCGTCGCCGCCGGCGGCCGTGTCTCGGCGAGCCCCAAAAGTCTGCCGCGGACAGCCGGTCCTCGCGCCCCAAATTTTGTTTTCGCAATTGTCATTGCGGGTGCAAGAGCACATAATGCGGGTACGCAAAACTATCGCACGCAGCCGGGCAGGCTCTCAGCGAAACTGGGAAGGTGCGCCTCAGGAGATCACGATGGAACAAGTTATCAATGAGCAGAAGGTCATGAACAAGATCTTCTGGAGGCTGACACCATTGATGGTGTTTCTGTACATTGTTTCGTATCTCGACCGGGTGAACGTCGGCTTCGCCGCGTTGACGATGAATAAAGATATCGGACTTAGCCCGTACATGTATGGATTGGGCGCGGGCATTTTCTTTTGGGGGTACTTCATTTTCGAGATTCCCAGCAATCTGATCATGGCCAAAGTCGGCGCTCGCATATGGATCGCTCGCATTCTTTTCACCTGGGGTCTGGTGGCGATTGCGATGGCCTGGGTGCAAGGGTCCAAGAGCTTCCTGATCATGCGATTCATCCTGGGCATTGCCGAGGCGGGCTTTTTCCCGGGAGTCATTCTCTACTGGACTTACTGGTTTCCGGCGCGCTACCGGGCGCGAATTATTTCCTACTTCATGCTGGCGATTCCGCTATCGTTCGGCATTGGCGGGCCGATTTCAACCGGGATCATGCAATTGCTCAACGGGGCGCTCGGCTTCAAAGGTTGGCAATGGCTCTTTATCATGGAGGGACTGCCTGCGCTGGCGCTGCCCCTTCTGGTGCTGTTCGTTCTGCCGGATAAACCTAAGGACGCAAAGTGGCTCACCGAGGCGGAGAAAAGCTGGCTAGCGCATGAGTTGGAAGCGGATCGTGAACAGGTCGCCGTAAAGAAGACCGAGTCGAGCGCGTGGCGCAGCCTCACGAACCCAATGGTTTGGGCGCTATGCATTATCTATTTTGCCCGCACCGGCTCCAATTACGGCCTTGGGCTGTTCATGCCGCAAATTATCAAGGCGCAGGGCTACACCAACATGCAGACCGGTTGGATCATGCTCATTCCTTACGTAATCGGTTGCATCGCCATGCTGGCCTTCGGCTGGAGCTCCGATCGCCGCAAGGAACGCAAATGGCATTTGATTATCGCCTTCGTGCTCATCGTGGCCGGCCTGTGGGGAGCCGGTTTGGCCGGACGTACCACGCTTTCGCTTGCGCTGCTCTGCATCGCCACGATTGGCATTAACGGCAGCAATCCGCCGTTCTGGCCACTGCCATCCGCTTACCTGTCCGGCTCAGGCGCCGCCGCCGGGATTGCGCTTGTCAACTCGGTGGGGAACCTTGGCGGCTTTGCCGGCCCTTACATGCTCGGCTGGGCCAAGCAGTTCTCGACTAATTTCTCCAGCGGACTGTACATGCTTGGATGTCTGGGTGTGCTAGGAGCGATAGTTACGCTCTTTGCCGTCAAGAGTAAGAGCGCTGAGATCTCGCCACAGGCGCCCGAGCAGAGAAAAGAATCGGTGCGCGCGTGAAGTGTATTCTCGGCAAGAAATGTGTATCATCGTTCGCAGTTATAGATAACCTCCAAGCGTAGTGAGGGACATTCAATGGCATCGGTACCTACGACTGAAAATTTGCAGAAGCTTATTCCCAGAGCTAGGTGGTGGCGGATCATCCCGCCGACCATCATCATCTACATCGTTGCCTACATGGACCGGGTGAACATCGGCTTCGCCATGGCTGGAGGCATGAATCAGGCATTGGGGATGACAAAGGCCATCGCCGGATTGGCTGCCGGAATGTTTTTCTGGGGATATCTGGTGTTGCAGATTCCCGGCGGGCACCTCGCTGAACACGGCAGCGCGAAGAAGTTTATTACCTGGACGATCGTTGGCTGGGGCACCATCTCGTTCCTGACCGGGTTCGTTCACAATAGCTGGCAGTTGATCGTCATGCGTTTTCTGCTGGGAGTGGCGGAGGGTGGGGTTTATCCGGCGGTTCTGGTGGTGATCGGCAAGTGGTTTCCGCAGAAAGAACTCGGACGCGCCAACGGTCTGTTCCTCATCAGTCTGCCGTTGTCCGCCACGCTAACCAATCCGATTTCGGGGTTTGTGGTTTCACACTATACTTGGCGCGGGCTGTTCTTCTTCGAAGGCATCGTGTCGCTGGCCTTGATCGCGGTCTGGTGGCCGCTGATCAGCGACCGTCCCGAGGAAGCCAAATGGATCTCGAAGGAAGAAAAAGAGTACCTGCTGACGACTCTGGCAAAAGAAAAGGCGATTGCCGTAGCCAACATGCAGGCGGCAAGTCAGGTGAAATGGTCCTATAAGCAACTGTTTATGGACAAGAACATCTGGATCATGGCAATCCTCTATGTCTGTTACACCTCGGGCACATATGGGTACCTGATCTGGTTGCCGACGCTGCTGAAAGACCTCACCAAGATGAGCCTGACCGCCGTAGGCTGGCTGAGCGCAATTCCGCTGGCTGCCGCTGTGGTTGGGGTTTATTGGTTTGGCGCGCTATCAGACCGCAAAGGAAATCGCCGGATCTGGTGTGCGAACGCACTCTGGGGCTTCGGCATTGTGTTCTGGATTGCCACGCTCTTTCCGAAACATATCTGGCTTTCCTTTGGGCTGATCGTGCTGACCGGCCTGCTCTCCAAGGCAATGCAGAGCCCATGCTGGTCAATGCCTGCGCTGGTGTTTCCTCCCGGAGTCGCCGGCGGCGCCAGAGGCATCATCAACGGCATCGGCAACCTGGGCGGTTTCCTCGGGCCGGGGTTGGTCGGCTTGTTTTCCACCATGTTTGGAAACATGAACTACGGCATTTACAGTTTGGCTGTCATCCTGGTGATCGGCGGTTCGGTCACCATGCTTATGCCGAAGGTGACCGCAGGCTATAAGTACCAGCAGCAGACCAAGATCGCGGAAAAGGCCGGCTAATCGTCTGACCAGTTCCGGATCCCCTGCCCTCCGGCGTAACCGAAGGGTAGATCGCATCTGGCAAAGACTTCCGGATTTATGCCGGCGTAGCGGCGGCCCGCTCACTCATCCCCGCTGACCGGGGTTCACGTAGTGTGTAGGGTGCCAAGGGTGCTCCCGCCCCCAGAAGTACCACATTGTTCTGTGATCATTACAAGTATCACATCGCCTTGTGAGCATTGCACTTGAGCAAAATTCCAAATCGTTATTTATAGATACTTGTACTTCAATCATCGAGCAGCGTAAACGGCGCCGCCGGCAGTGTCGGCCGAAGGGCCATGCACCGCGAGTAAGGTAAGGTATGCAATCATATGGGTTCGATATCATTGAAAGCTGCACCGTTTGCAACATCAAAGGCGATCGAAGATTTTGCGACCTGCCCGAGCGCGCACTCCAGGCATTCGAGAACTTGAGGTATACGACGGTTTTTCCCCGAGGCGCGGTTCTGTTCGCGGAAAGCCATGAACCGCGGGGCGTTTTCATCTTGTGCCGCGGCCGCGTCAAGCTTTCTTTTTCCTCCGCCGAAGGCAAAACGGTTATCATGAGGATCGCTGAATCGGGCGAGGTGCTCGGCCTGAGCGCGACCGTTTCGGGCCAGCCCTACCTGGTGACCGCCGAGACGATCGAGTCCTGCCAGATCAATTTCATCAAGCGCGATGACTTTCTCCGCTTTCTCGCCAACCATACGGAAGCCGCCTTCCGTGTCAGCCAGCAGTTGGCCGAAAAATACAACTATGCATGCCGTGAATTGCGTTCGTTCAATATGGCGCAATCGGCCGCCGAGAAGGTGGCTAAGCTGCTGCTGGACTGGATGGCTCGTTCAGGAGAGGCAGAGCAGCCGGAACCGCGGGTCAGGCTCCTGCTTACCCACGAGGAGATGGGCCAGATGATCGCGGCCTCGCGCGAGACCGTGACCCGGGTGCTGATGGAGTTCAAGAAGCGCCACATTGTGCGCAGCAAAGGAACGACTCTGATCGTGCGCAACAAGGCCGCCTTGCATTCCCTGGCAAGCGCAACCGAGTTCATCAAACTGCACTGAGGCGCGAATCGATCAGCTGGCCGCCGCGCCCAGCGGTGCCAGAACCAGGTACTTCAACCTTGGAACTTTAATAATCGAGCGGCAGTTGCTGGAGGTGTTCCATGGTGAGAACCGGGCCCTCCTTGCAGACGTAGTGGGACCCTACGTTGCATCGCCCGCACTTGCCTACGCCGCACTTCATGCGGTTCTCCAGGCTGGTATAAACCGACGCCGGGCTGATGCCCATCTTGTGCAGTATGGGCAAGGTGTTCTTGATCATGATCGGCGGTCCGATCACCAGAACCACGGGGTCTTTTGACGATACCTGGGCGCGCTCGAAGACGGTGGGAACAAACCCGATGTCCCCCTTCCAGTCGGCGGTCTCGCCGCCCGGATCGACGCAGGGCACCACCCGCACGCGCTCGTGCTTGGCCCACTCTTCCAACTCGTCCACGTAGACCAGATCGCCCACCGTGCGCGCGCCGTAAACCACCGTGATCTCGCCGAAGTCGGCGCGGTTTTCCAGGGCATACCAGATCGCGCAGCGAATCGGCGGCATGGCGATGCCGCCGCCGAGAAAGATCAGGTCGTGTCCTTTCCACACATCCATCGGATAGCCGTTCCCGTAAGGTCCGCGGAAGCCGACGACGTCGCCGACTTCGACTTTCCACATCGCTTCGGTGACCCTGCCCACTTTGCGGAAGCAGAACTCGATGCGGTCTTTCCAGTTCGAACTCGAACAGATGTTAAACGTCGATTCGCCGAATCCGAACACCGAGAAAATGCCGAACTGGCCGACTTGAAACGAAAACGTCTTGGCGCGTTCCGCATCAAGAAAGCGCAGGGCGACCGATTTGACGTCGACGGTTTGCTGGCGGACGGCGACCACTTCCATGAGTTCGGGTTTATAGATGTTGGCCATGTTGGATCTCTGTCAGCAGGTTCAGCACGCCCAAGCCCACCGGGCAGTTGCGTACGCAATTACCGCAGCCGGTGCAGAGGATCTCGCCGAACTTTTCCGGATAAATAGAAAACTTGTGGAGAATGCGCTGTCGCTGGCGCGCCGGTTGAGCCGCCCGCGGATTGTGTCCGGAGGCGTGCAGGGTGAAGATCGGGAACTGGCAAGTGTCCCAGGTCCGGACGCGGGCGTTGCCGGCCGCCGCTCCGGCGTCGACAATGTCGAAGCAGTGGCAGGTGGGACACGAGAACGCACAAACTCCGCATGCCATGCAGGCTCCGCCCGTGCTCGGCCCAGAGCGGGTCCTCGAAGTGACGCGTCGACAAACGCGCGAATCTTGCCGGGATCGAACTTGGATTCGGGAGGCGGCGCGGCCTGGCCCGATTCGGCCGATGTTTCCGTCTTGCCGGAGACCAGAGCCCGTCCCTTTTCGGTCATGCAGCGCACCTCGAAACGCCCGTCGCCGAGCCCGAGCAGAATCGCGTCGCTGCCGCGGGTGGCGTCCGGAGCGAGGCCGACGGAGGTGCAGAAGCAAGACCCATCGGTCGCGCCGCAGGCGAGGGTTACGATCGTGGTTGCCCCCCGGCGGCGATTGTAGAACTCGTCGGCGAAATCCCAATTGAAAACATGGTCGAGAATGGGCAGCGCCGCCGCGTCGCAGGGACGGGCCGCCAGAATCAACTGCTCCGCGAATTCCGCTGGCAGGCTCGATCAATTCAATGTTCCGGCCCTGGATGCGGTATTGGTAAAGCGTTTCCAGCTTGGGAAAGAGGAACTCCTTGATGGAGTTGGAGGGAGCCGTAAAGGCGCCGGGAGTTGATTCGATCAGCAGGGACTCGGGCGACCCGAGCGGCCTGTAGAGCACGCGATCCTTGACTCGAACCGGTCCCACGACCGTTTTGCCGCCGCCGATCCACTCGCCCGCAAGCTGCCGCAGCTTGGTTTCCGTGATTAGCTCGCTCACCCGATGAACTCCTCTTTGTCCTGTTGCGAGAACGCGCCGATCAGCAGTTCCGCCGACGGGTCAACCCCCGCCTGATAACCGAAGTGCTGCATGGCGGCTCCGGCCAACTGCATATTCAGCAGTCCGAGGTCGATCCCCACCGGACAGGCCTGGGCGCAGGCGCCGCATCCGATGCAACGTCCGGCCAGGTGAAATGCCCGCGCAATGTGCCAGGCGAAGTTTCCCTTGATGCCCGGAGCCGGGTCGATGCTGATGGGCTGGTTCTTGTCCACGATGCAGCGCTCGCAGTAGCACATGCGAACATACCTGGCGGCAGGCATAGCACTTGACGCAGCGGTCAAACTCATCGACCCAGAATGCCATGCGCTCGGCGCGCGGCATCGCCAGCACCGTCGTCCAGTTTGCCCGGCTTGCTTTCGGCGGGTTGGTCGCCGATCTGCCCGATGGTTGTATCGGCGAAGCGCGGCGTGCGCACCGTGCAGCGGCCGCAGCGCGGCTGTTGCATGCCCTCGCAGGCCATGCCGATGACGTGCAAATCCTTGCGCTCGAACTGCGATTCCTTTTCCAGCACCACCAGCGAGCGTTCATCGCAGGCCTTGACCACGATGGCCGGCCGGCCGAGCGCCTTGACCTCCTTGCGCTTCAGATACATCGCCAGGTTCGCTGTGCAGCCCGTGTTCCAGACAAGCCGGTCCGCGTCTTCAGGCCGCGTCACCAGCAGCGGACCGTGCTCGCCATAGCCGATCACCACCTTGACCGTGCCCTCGGCCAGCAGCTTGCGGGCCTCGGCGCGCAGCTCGCTTTCGGCGGCAAAGGTCTGGAACTGGCTGGTTTTGGGTGGCGGCTGCGGCAGTTCTTTCACCGGCGCCGCCGCATACAACTCCGTGTAAGGACCGAGCTTGCGCGTCTTCTCGGTGATATCGGTGACCACCTGCTGGAATTTCTTGCCCTCGGCGGCGGAGATCCAGGTGAAGTGAATGCGCTCGCAGGTCGAAACCGAGCAGGTCGAGCAATTCGCGGAACAGAATCCAGCGGCGCCGGGCGTGATAGTTGCCGGAGGTGTAGTGGCAATCGCCCGGATGGCATCCGGAGACCAGCACCGCATCGGCGCCGACCTCGAACGCCTTGATCAGCAAATTGAAATCGATGCGGCCGGTGCAGGGCAGCCGGACGATGCGAATGTTCGGCGGATACTCCAGCCGCGTCGTTCCCGCCAGATCGGCGCCCAGGTAAGTGCACCAGTTGCAAACGTAAGCCAGGATCTTCGGTTCGAAGGTCGTTCCTTCGGAACTCCGGGGCTCGAATTGGGACGCATCATTCATGCCATGCTCTCGACCATCGCGTAGATCTGCTGCTCGGTGAAGCCCTGCAGCTCAATGCTCTTGGAAGGACAAACGGAAACGCAGGTGCCGCACCCCATGCACAGGCCGGGATTCACCCGCGCCGTGTGCTTGATGAAAACCCCGCGCCCGGTGCGCACCTCGGCGTGATCGATGGCGTGATAAGGGCACGCCCGCGCGCAGGCGAAGCAGGCGGCGCAGGTCTGCTCGTTGACCCCCGCGATCTCCGGTTCGCGGTCAGATGATCGGCCGCCAGCGTGATCTGCACCTTGCTCGCCGCCGCCGAAGCCTGGGCCACTGATTCCGGGATATCCTTGGGCGCATGCACGGCGCCGGCAATGTAGACGCCGGCGGCGTTGGTCTCCACCGGCCGCAGCTTGGGGTGCGATTCCATCAGGAAGCCGTACTCGTCGTAGCCCACGTTCAACTTCTGCGCCAGCTCCTCGATTCCGGCGCGCCGGGCGCATGGCCGAGGCCAGCACCACCAGGTCGGCTTCCACCGTAATCGGCAAGCCGGAGAGCGTATCGGCGCCGCGCACCAGCAGCTTTCCGTTTTCCTCTGTAATCTTCGAGACCCGGCCGCGATAATAATTTGCGCCGTCCTGCTCGATGGCGCGCCGCACGAACTCGTCGTAACCCTTGCCGCCGGAACGAATGTCCATGTAGAAGACGTGCGCTTGCCCGTCATGCACTTTGTGCTTGTAAAGCATGGTGTGCTTGGCGGTGTACATGCAGCAAATCTTGGAGCAGTAAGCGACGCCTTTGGCATTGTCGCGCGAGCCCACGCAGGCGACGAAAACCACGCTCTTGGGAATCGCGCCATCCGACGGCCGCTTGAGCACCCCGCCGGTTGGTCCCGAAGCCGATACCAGGCGCTCGAACTGCAGCGAATCGATCACATCTTTGTACTTGCCGTATCCGTATTCGCCGTAGCCGCTGAGCGAGGCCTTCGTCTGCTGCTTGCCAATGCTGTAGAGGGTGTAGCCGGTGGCAACCACCACGGCTCCCACGCTTTCTTCGACGAACTTCTCCTGGTCATTGAAGTCGATGGCCCCGGCCTTGCAGTTCTTGGCGCAGATTTCGCAGCCTTTGCCTCGCTTCAACCGCGTGCAGTTGATCTGGTCAATCACCGGACGGGCCGGCACCGCCTGCGGAAACGGAATGAAGATCGCCGGGCGATTGCCCATGCCGAAATCGAACTCGCTGGGATTCTTCTTGATCGGGCACTTCGTCCAGCAGTCGCCGCAGCCGGTGCACTTGCTGATGTCCACGTAGCGTGGCTTTTGCCGGATCCTGATTTTGAAGTTGCCGATGAAGCCCTCGACCGAATCCACCTCGGAGTAGCTGTAAAGCTTGATGCGCGGATGCTGGCCGACCTCGACCATGCGCGGGGTGAGGATGCACTGCGAGCAATCCAGGGTGGGGAAGGTCTCGGACAAACCGGCCATCTTGCCGCCGATGGAGGGCTCGCGCTCCACCATCACCACTTCGTAGCCCGCGTCGGCGATGTCGAGCGCCGCCTGAATGCCGGCGACCCCGCCGCCGATCACCATCGCGCGCCGCGTCACCGGCACGCTGATCGGAGCCAGCGCCCGGTCGTTGCGCACCTTCTGCACGGACATGCGGATAATGTCGATCGCCTTCCTGGTCGCGGCTGGGCGATCATGGTGTACCCACGAACAATGCTCGCGGACGTTGGCCATCTCCACCAGGTAGGGATTCAGTCCAGCGGTTTGCGCGGCTTTGCGGAAGGTCTTCAGATGCATGTGCGGCGAGCAGGAGGCGACAACGATGCCGTCCAGATGTTCGGAGGCGATCTTCTCGCGCACCATGCTCTGTCCCGGGTCCGAGCACATGTACTTGTAGTTCAGGGAGCAGACGACGCCAGGCAGTTCGCCAACCTGCTTGGCGACTTCATCCACGTCTACCGTGCGAGCAATGTTCTCGCCGCACCAGCACGTAAAGACACCGATTCTGGACATGATCTAGTGTTCCGCTCCGGGGCCCCCGGCGCTTGCCTTTGCCGCGGTTGGGGTAGAAGCTCCGGGGCTCCCGGCGATGGCTTGGTTTGTACGCGCAGGGGCCTGGACCACGAAATGCCGGTCGACGCCCAACTGCTCGCCGGACAGGCCCAAGGCCAGCCCTACTAAGTCGGACAAGTAATATATGGCCAGGTTGAGCCGCTTGCCGTACGTGCGCTCCACCGCCGCCTGCTTCATGTCAAGGTTGACGTGACACATCGGGCAGGCGACGACGACGCAGTTCGCGCCGTGCTCAACCGCGTTGCTGAGAATCTTCGAAGCCAATTCCAGCACCGTGTCTTCGCTCGCCATGGTCATGCCCGCGCCGCAACACTCGGTCTTATAACTCCATTCGACCGTCTTGGCGCCGAGCGCCGCCAGCAGGGTTTCCATCGACTTGGGTTGCTCGAAGTCGTCGAACTTGACGACGTCCGGCGGGCGCAGCAGCAGGCATCCGTAGTAGCACGCCGCCGTCATCGATGCGAGCGGCTTGGTAACCGCCGATTTGAGCCGGTCCGCGCCGATGGTCTCGAACAACTGGATCAGGTTGAGCACCTGCGTGTCGCCGCGAAGCTCGGCTTCGACGATCTCGGATAGCTCCTGTCGCAGGCTGTCGTCGGCGACCGCCTTGCGCACCTTCAGAAGCTGCATCGAACACAATGGACAGGGGGCAAAGACTTCCTGAAAGCCGTCGCGTTCGGCCAATGCCAGGTTCCGGGCAGGCAGCGCCAGGGCCAGCTTGTGGTTCAGCGAGTGCGCCGCCGTCGCTCCGCAACAGATCCAGTCCTTCACCTCCTGGAGGCTGACGTCGAGCGCGCCCAGACAGGCTTTCAGCGACTGATCGTAGTCATTGGACGAGCCATGCAGCGCGCATCCGGGATAGTAGCCGATTTTCATTTGGCGACCGCCTCCACGGCATCCGGCGATGGCGCGCAGCGCGCATAGATGCGGCCCACAACCTCGCAGTCGCGGGCACGCTCGGAAATGAAGTGCAGCTTCTTGCGCGACATCAGTTGCGGAGCCAGTCCGGCGTCCTTGAAAAGAAACGGAAGCTGCCGGGTGCGCCCCAGAACCGCGAGCTTGAAGCGCGCAATCAGTTCCAGCTCGTTCAACCGGCCGTTGCGCTTGATGTTGTCGAGGAATGCCTGCTGAAAAGCCACCACGGTTTGCGCCTCGGGGCTCACCTTGTCCTGGCGCCGCGAGAACTCGCGCAGCGCGTCCAGCACAGCGGCGCAATCGACCTGCTTGGGACAGCGCGCCGAGCAGGTCAGACACGACACGCAGGCCCAGATCGACGCCGTCGTTAATGCCAGGTCCTCGCGACCGAGTTGCAGCAGCCGGATCAACTGGTTCGGCGCCAGGTCCATATGCGAGGCCACCGGACAACCGGCCGTGCACTTGCCACACTGATAGCAGTTCGCGATCTTGCTGCCCGCGAGCGACTCAATGCGTGCGGATTGCGTGGTACCGCCAGACGGTTTCATAGGAGTTCAACAATACTTTAGGTTGAATTTTGCGCTTCGCAGTGACGGACGGCACGTCGTCGCGTATTGCAGGGCACACGCCTGACGTTTGGTTTTCACGCCGTTGGACGCAAAAGGATTCGAGGCCGGTTTTCGAGGCTCGCTGAGCCTGCGGCTAAGCCCTGGACGAGAAGGGTTTTTTCTTCAGCAGCACGTTTTGCGCGCTGATCGCTTCTTCACCCGGACCGGGTTGCCGCCGGACGTAGGTGCCATCCGCCTTCATTTCACGTGCTTTGACGTTATCGGCGAGATACGTTGCCAGCACGGTATCGTGCAGATACCGAATCATCTTCTCGTTCTCGATCGGGAACAGCAATTCAACCCGTCGATTGAGATTACGCGGCATCAGGTCTGAACTTCCGAGGTAGATCTGCTCGTCGCCGTTGTTGTGGAAGTAATAGATGCGGCTGTGCTCCAGAAAGCGCCCGACAATGCTGATGACACGGATATTGTCGCCGACCCCGGGGATGCCCGGACGCAGGCAGCAGATGCCGCGCACCAGCAAGTCGATTTTCACCCCCGCCTGAGACGCCTGGTACAACAGGCGAATCATCTTCTTATCGACCAGGGCGTTCATCTTGAGGATCATTCTGCCGTTGCCGTGGGCGCTCTGGTGTTCGATTTCGCGTTCGATCAAGCGGGCGAACTTCTGCCGCAGATTGGTCGGCGCAACCAGCAGCTTGCGGTAGTCGGTCTTGGCGGAATAACCGGTCAGGTAATTGAAGAGATCGGTTACATCCGCGGCCAAATCCTCATCCGTGGTGAGCAAGCCGATGTCGGTGTAAAGATGGGCGGTAACGGCATTGTAGTTGCCGGTGGCGAGGTGAACGTACCGCCGGATGCGGTTGCCCTCGCGGCGCACAATCAGCATCGCCTTGCAGTGGACCTTGAGCCCGACGAGTCCATAGACGACGTGAGCGCCCTGTTGCTCCAGAGCCCTCGCCCACCCGATGTTGCTCTCCTCGTCAAACCGCGCCTTCAGTTCGACCACCGCCGCTACCTGCTTGGGATCTTCCATGGCCTCCAGCAGCGCCTGCACCACGGGGGAGTTCCGCCCCACCCGGTACATCGTCATCTTGATCGCAAGCACCCCGGGGTCGGTCGCGGAAAGCTGTAACAGGTCCACGATCGGTTGAAAGGAATCGAATGGCTGATGCAGCAGGATTTCACGCTGGCGGATGACGGCAAAAAGATCATCGTCCTGATTTTCAGGCGCCAAGTCCGGCGGCAGTTTGGGGACGAAGGGCTGAAACTTGAGGTCGGGCCGGTTGAGCGCCACCAGGTGTTTCAGACGACCGAAGGAAAGCGGACCGTCCTGCGTGTAGATGCACTCGGGCTCGATTCCCAGGTTGGTGACCAAAATCTTGAGCATGCTCGGAGACATGCCGGTGTTCACCTGCAACCGGACCACAACCCCGAACCGGCGCTGGCGTACACCCTCTTCCATCACCTCCAGCAAATCACCCGCATCCAATTCGTCCTTAGTCTCCAGATCGGCGTTGCGGGTGATGTGGAACGGATGCGATTCGACGACCTGCATGCCAGGAAACAGCTTGCCGAGGTTGGCGGCGATCAGGTCTTCCAGCCATAGGAATGACTGTTCTTCGCTTGACTTGGCGTACTTGCGCCGTGGCGGACGGTCGATTGGCACCAGTTGCGGCAACGTGTCGGGTACTTTGACCCGTGCAAAGCACTCCTGGCCGTGATTGTCCCTGATCAGTACGGCGAGGTTCAAACTTAAATTCGAAATGTGAGGAAAGGGATGACCCGGATCAAAGGCCAGCGGAGTCAGCACCGGAAGAACCGTGTCGTCAAAATACTGGTCCACCTTAGCCCGCTGCCGCGGGCTGAGCTGAGCGTATTCCAGCAGGTGAATGCCGCTGGACTCCAGAGCCGGCAGCAACTGCCGGCGGAAACAGCGCTGCGCGGCGGCCAGCAGCGAAGTAACGCCCTTGCGGATGGCTTCCAACTGCTCGATGGAATTCATCCCGTCCGGGCCTACTTCGGAGATCCCCGAGTCAACCTCGCGCATGTGGCCGGAAACCCGCACCATGAAGAACTCGTCGAGGTTGGAGCCGACGATAGAAAGAAAGAAAACGCGCTCCAGCAGCGGGTTGGATGCGTCCTGCGCCTCCTCCAAAACGCGCCATTGAAACGCCAGCAGGCTCAACTCACGATTGACGTAGTAAGACGCATCGTCGAGATCAACCTGTGCAACTCTCTTTTCGACCGGCGCCGAATCCGGTATTTCGCTGTTTGCTTGAGGTGTCAACTGGCTGTTGGTCGTCATACGAGGAGCCATCCAGACCGCGCCATCAGAGCCGCTAGCAGGGCTCCGGCTCGAACAGTTTCAGAACAGGTGTACCCGAAACCGGGCCTCATGGGACTGCCTTTCTCGAAACTGGTCTGGAACAAAATTACGATCAGGCAGCCTTAATCATACCGCGAGGCTGCAATCTCTGTAAACGGTTCTATCGCTTGCCTGCGCGGATCGCGTGATTTTAACATTCCTTTAACATAAATAGATAAAGCGATAATGATCTAAATAGTTGTATCAAAATGACTTGTGGTTTTTGGCCGCCGGTAGCGCAATCGCCGGAAAAGTCGCCACGTTCCCCTAGTAGTACTGTTGTTGCATGGTCATTTTTGGCACACGAAGTCGTGCCCGAAAGGTATATTGGCACGCAAGTACATTGAATTCCGAGACCCGGGGGCTGGCGCGCGGATATCAATTTTCACGCTGCTGTAACCAAAGTCCACTAAGGTGCGGAATGTCCGCTCGCCGCATTGCGCGTGATTGCCTTGGGAGAGAGCTGTTATCCGGTGCATGAACTGAGCTTTCCATCCGGCTTTCTTTGGGGCGTCGCGACCTCGGCGCATCAATTTGAAGGCGGCAACCTCTACAATCAGTGGGCTGCATGGGAACTCCATGGCGGGATCCGCTCCGGGCACGCTTGTGGCTCCGCTTGTAACTGGTGGAAAAAAGCGGAAGCGGATTTGGACCTATGCCGCGAGCTGGGCTTGAACGCCATCCGCATCTCCGTCGATTGGGGACGGGTGGAACCGTTCGAAGGCGAGTGGAGCACGAGCGCCCTGGCGCGTTACCGCACGATGCTGTGCGAGGCCGTGCAGCGCGGCATGCGGCCATTTGTAACCTTGCATCACTTCACCCATCCGCAGTGGCTGGAAGACGCAGGCGGATTCACCGCGATGAGCGCTGCCGCGAAATTCGCGCGCTTTGCCGAGCGCGTCGTGGCCGAGCTGGGCGAGTTCTGCCAGGACTGGTTGACTTTCAACGAACCGAATGTCTACGCCAGCTTCGGATATGTCTTCGGCGAATTCCCGCCGGGTTTCCGCTATCGCATGTACGACTATGCCTTGGTGCTGGCCACCATGCATCGCGCCCATGCTCTGGCTTACGAGCGCATCCACCAGGTACAACCCAACGCCGCCGTCGGCATCGCCACCAATTGGGTCGAGTTCCAGGCGGCGAGCCAGTCCGCCTCCGACCGCTTGCTGGCTTACGCCTACGATACGACTTTCAACCGTGCGACCTTGCAGCTAATAACCTGCGGCAATATGCAGTTTCCCTTCGGGGCCTTGGCGCCGGAGGTTCCCGAAGTAATGCAGAAGATCGATTTCATCGGGCTGAATGTCTACAACCGTCTGCATGTGCGAACTCCATGGGACGAGGCCTCGCGGCGCAGCGGCGGACTGTTCGTGCCCGACGGCGCGCCACAGGGCGACCGTGGCGTCGAGTTGCCTTACGGGGAAGCCTATCCGCCGGCAATCCTGGCGGCTGCCACCGAATACGCCCGTCTCGGCGTTCCCCTCTATATCACCGAAAACGGAGTGCCGGACAGCACCGACCGCATACGTCCGTGGGTGCTGGTGCAAAGTTTACAGCGGGTACAGGAACTGATCGCGCGCGGCATCGACCTCCGCGGATATTTTCACTGGAGCCTGGTGGACAACTTCGAATGGAGTGAGGGCTGGACTCTGCGCTTCGGCCTCTATGAGCTGGACCGCGCGACCCAGAAGAGAAGAGAGAGACTGAGTGCCGGGCTGTATCGCGAGATCATTGCGCGCAACGGATTGAGTTACGAGCAGCTCAGCAGGTTCTCTGAACCGCCCGCCCCATGCAGCGGCTAAGTCGCTTCAGTGCCGCTGTCAACCTCGGTCCAATAGTTCTGATCGCGAAAGAAATACGTGCGATCGAACGTGTGCAGCGCGGTGTTAAAGAACATGCGCGCTATTTTCATGTGCCCCATCTTCTGGAAGCGCCGATTGGATGTCAGTACGTGGCCTCTAAGAATGCCGAAGCGGCGCAGACTCACTTGCTTGCTCAGCAGGTAATCTTCCGCGTAGAGCGCACGCTCATCGAAGCCGCCAAGCTGCATAAATTTTTCCCGGTCAAACAACATGAACATGCCAGTGGCAAACGGCTGCGCCCACGACGCGATCCGTTGCACCAGGTTGCTGCCGGCGAACAGCAGGCGGTCGGCAAACGTCCCGCCGGTGCAGCGAATGTTGGTCGTCAGGCAGTGCAGGCGCCGCCGTTTCATGGTCGCCATCGCGCGCCGCAACAAACGTTCGTCGTCGAATTCGATATCGGCGTCGATGAACAGCACGTAAGGCGTGGTGGCGTGGTGGGCTCCGCGATTGCGCCCGACGGCCGGCAAGCCGCCGGCGATCACCGAGATGCGCAGGCGCTCGGCGAAACCGGCAGCCACCGCCACGCTGCCGTCAGTCGAGTTCGCGTCAGCAACGTAGACTCTCGTATGCGGCAAAAGCGGGTAGTCCTGCCTGCTCAAAGAGGTCAGCAACCTTGGGAGGGTGCGCGCTTCGTTTTTCGCGGGGATCACGATAGTCAGTTCGGGCTGTGTAAGCATGAATGGAGACTCCCTCCTCGTTGACCGTGATGTAGGTGGGTTGCTCATCGACCCAGGATCCGGCGTTGTAGTAAGCGATCCCATGCTGTTCGGATTGCATGGCAATGTGGGTATGTCCGCAGAAGATGCGATCGATGCGGCCTTGGCGTCCATAGGCGAGGGCGCCGTTTTCGACCTTGGACGCGAGCCGCAACCAGCGGGTGCTCATGCGGTCGAGACAGCGCGAGAAAGCTTTGGCGCGGCTGTCGAGCTTTTGGATTTCATGGAACAGAAACACGCCGAAGCGGCTGAGCAGCAAGTTGTGGCTGACGAAGCGATCGAACTGGTGTCCGTGAATGGCAAGATGCCGCTTCTCCGCATACTGCCAGACATAGCGCTGATAAACAGGCACGCCGACGAGGTGCGACATGATGTTGGCGAGACCCTCGTCGTGATTGCCTTCTACCCAAACTACTTCCACCTTGCGTTTCGGATTTGAGAGCTTGCGAATCCAGGAGAGAAACTTCCAGTGTTCGCCCGTCAGACGGCGAAAATTCAGATCGGAAAAAATATCGCCCAGCAGGATCAGTCTCTTATAGCTCAAAGATTGCAGCAGATCGAGTGCTTCGCGGGCCCGGCTCAGTTCAGATCCCAAGTGCAGGTCGGAGATAATCAGTGTGTCAAACGTAACATCCGACATGCCTGTTAGGATGCGCCCGAGTATTAAATATTTGATAAAGAGGAGATGAAAACACGGAGAATACTTGGGTGTGGAAAACAGGGGTATCTTGATGGTTACTGGGGATTTAGGTTCCAGCATGGTTTAACATTGCGTTAACGTTGTTTTCACGTCGTTCTAACACACGAACGGTATCTTAACTGTCGAAGAGCAAGCCCAAACCGGGGACGCGCTTCTTCCGTAACGGCCGTTCGCCGCAAGCACTTTGGGCTGGACGGCCGACAACGAAATTCTGGAGGCTCCTGGGCCCTTGGCTACCAACCTGACCGCATACGATTGGAAAGTTTCCGCAACCCCTTCAAAGGTTGCGGCCGTTTGCTATCGCCTGAATCGCCAAAGTGAAATTGAATTCCTGCTGGTGCGCACCGCCAGCGGACGCTGGACCTTTCCCAAAGGCGGCATCGACGGCGATGCCAGCGCCGCCGCCGCCGCTGCCCGCGAGGCTTTCGAAGAGGCCGGCGTTCGTGGCCGCATCGAGCCTTCGTCATTCGCGCGTTACCTGCATCAAAAGTGCAACCCGTTCCGCCGCGTTCGCACCCGGGAAACCGCCGTCGAGGCTTATCTTTGCCGCGTGTTGCAACTGGAAGACCCGCTGGAGATCGATCGCGATCCCACCTGGTTTTCGGCGAGCCGGGCCAAGCGGCGTTTGCGCGAGGCCAGAGCGGCCAAGTACGGGGCCGAACTGGAGCGCGTAGTTGACCGCGCGGTCGAGCGAATCGGCAAAAAGCTGCACTGATGCAGCGTCCATAAGAATCGGCGACATGAGTATGAGGCCGAGTTGAGCGCAGCCCAGCGCCCAAGCCACCTTCCCAGCATCTCTCACCCCGGTATCCGGTCTCGCACGGAAGACCTGACACCCTGTTCAGGCTCCGGGGGACTGACCATGTAATCAGTCTTTCGCATTGTTTTTTCCCCGTGCCCCCGATCCGGCGTGACACCCTCCGTGACTGGCGTGGGTTGATTGCGGCGGCGACGGCGCTGGCCTACAATCCTCGTCTATGGATGATGCCGCCGCCAGAGCGAAGGCGCAGCCCGAACCAGCCAGGGTGCCCGCCGCGCGCGGGCCAGCGCGTGGCGAGGTGCAGCGTGGCATCGGTTATTGGATGGAGCGGGTGGTGGCCGAAGCGGAGAAGACGCGCGCCGATTTCGCCGCCGATCCGGTGCACGATCTGCGGGTGGCGCTCAGGCGTTGCCGCTCGATGGCGGAGAGCTTTCGCGCGGTCGACCCCGATTCCGCCTGGAACAAGATGCGCAAAGCGGGCAAGGCCGTATTCTCCGCCTTGGGCGAGCTGCGCGACTGCCAGGTGCTGATGGAATGGATCGCCAAGCTGCGCGGCGAAGGCGACGACGCCGGCGACAAGCTGATGGCCTACAGCCAATCTCGCGAGCGCGAGCTTAAGAGCGCGGCGGCCGAGGTACTGGCCGGCTTCGATGAGCGGCAATGGCGGCGTTGGGCCGAGACCCTGGAGACTCGCGCCCGACGCATCGCCGGTCATGAAAATGTCTTCCAGGTGTTGGCGCTGGAGAAATGGCAGGAGGCGCGGCGCTTGCATTCGACCGCGCTGCGCAATCGCAGCAAGGTGGCGCTGCATCAGCTCCGCATCGGAATCAAGCGCTTCCGTTATGTCATCGAAAATTTTCTGCCGCGGCACCATGAAATGTGGGGCAAGGATCTGAAAGCCATTCAGGATGAACTGGGTGAGGTGCACGATCTTCGACGTGCTTTGGGCCACGGCGTGCGCTAACCATGTCTTCAGCGGCGAAGCAGAGCGATCGCGCTGGCGCCAGGTAATCTCGGCGGAGCGGGAGAAGCGGGTTCAGGCATATCGCGCCAGGATGCTCGGCCCGGCTTCGCTCTGGCGGCAATGGAGAGAGGGATTGCCGCAGGGTGACGACTTGCGGCGGGCGGTGCTGAAGCGATTCGAGATCTGGGCGGCGTTTCTCAACGAGGATCAGCCCCACGCCAGGCACGTCCTGCGCTTGAGTCTGGCGCTCTACGATGGACTTAGCCGGGCAGGCGTGCTGAAGGTCGACGGCTACGACGGAGTTAGCGCGAGAGAGCTGTTGACGGTCGCAACCCAGACCCATGATATTGGCGTCGGCGCCGGTCCGCACCCGCGTCACAAGCGGGCGCGCCGGATGCTGCAAAAACTTGAGCCGCCCCCGGGCTGGACGGCGGAGCACCTGAGCATTGTGGGACTCATCGGGCGCTGCCATCGCGGGGCACTTCCGGGAGCCCAGCCAAGCTATGAAACTCTGCCGCTGCCGGCGCGCGCGGCCGTCAATGAGCTTGCCGGAATCCTCAGACTCGCCGATCGCCTCGACGAAACTCACGATCAGTCGATTGCGCGCATCCGCGTCGAGCGGGCTGACGGCTTCGTGTTGGTACGGGCCGACGGGTATCGCGAGCTTACCAAGGCGGCCGAGCGCATCGCCGCCGCGCGGCATTTGCTGGAAGCGGCTTGCGGAGTGCCGATTCTGCTGCGTCCCGGCGTGCCCGCAAGAAACCGCACGGCGGCCAAGGTCGCCAACCCAACGCCTGCTCCGTAGGGCGGGTTGCAGGGAAACGGGCTGGAGGAAAAATGGAACGGCGTCTTTTCGGTCCCCTGAAGCGTGAGGTGCCGGTCATCGGCCAGGGAACCTGGTACATCGAAGATAGCGATCGCAAGTCGGCGATCGCCGGCTTGCGGCGCGGCCTCGACCTCGGGGCGACGCACATCGACACCGCCGAAATGTACGGCCACGGCGCCGCGGAGGACGTCGTCGGCGAGGCGATTGCCGGCCGGCGGGACGAGGTTTTTCTGGTCTCGAAGGTTGTTCCCAGCAACGCCAGCCGCCGGGGAACCGTGGCAGCCTGCGAGCGCTCGCTGGCGCATCTGAAGACCGACCGGCTTGACTGCTACCTGTTGCACTGGCCCGGTAACTACCCGCTGGAAGAGACCATCGCCGCCTTCGAACAGCTCCGGAGCCAGGGCAAGATCATGTCGTGGGGGGTGAGCAACTTCGATGTCTCCGACCTGGAAGAGGCGTACCGTATCGCCGGCGAGGGCCGCCTGGCTTCGAACCAAGTGCTTTACCACCTGAAGGAAAGAGCCATCGAGCACGGCGTGCTTCCCTGGTGCGAAAGCCATGGCGTTGCCGTGGTCGGCTACAGTCCATTCGGTCACGGAGACTTCCCCGCGCCGGGCAGCGCCGGAGGCCGGGTGCTCGAAAGCATAGCGAATGCCCACCAGGCGACCCCGCGGCAGGTCGCCCTGCGCTTCCTCCTGCGGCGCCCGTCGCTGTTTACCATTCCCAAGGCTTCAGGAGTGGCGCACGCGACGGAAAACGCGGGCGCCGGAAATCTTCCGTTGACCGACGCCGAAATCGCCTGCATCGACGAGGCATTCCCGCGCGGGCCGAAACCGCGTAGTCTCCCGATGTTGTAAGCGACGCTTCGCCGAATCTCCAGGGACCATGCGGCCCAGTCAAAGGGAGCCGTTGCGCTCAATGAACAGGTATACTAACAACCGGATCTACCACGGTGGAACTGTTCCAGCTACGTCCTGCACAATGAGCGGCTCCTGACCGGAACGTTTGAAGCATCGATGCCGATCGCACTGATAAGCACGCTGGATACAAAAGGGCGCGAAGTCGCGTATCTCAAGTCATTCCTCAAGGAATTGGGGCGGTCGGTGGTGGTGATCGATGTGGGTCTGGGAGAGCCCGACGGAGTTACCCCGGAGATTTCACGTTTCGAGGTTGCCGAGGCCGTCGGCGCCGATCTCGGCAAGCTGGCAGGCCGCAAGCGTGAGGAAGTGATGGCCACGATGGGAAGTGGGGCCGGCGAGGTATTGCGCAGGATCTGGGCTCAGGCCGAGCTGTCGGGCGTGCTCGGGCTGGGCGGTAACCAGGGTACGGCCGTGGTCTGTGCCGCCATGCGCGAGTTGCCGCTGGGAGTTCCCAAGCTCGTGCTCTCGACCGTGGCCTCAGGCGACATGCGTCCCTATATCGGGTCGAGCGATATCGCCGTGCTGTTTTCGGTGGCCGATTTGCTGGGTGGCCCGAACCCGGTGACCGAAGCGGGGCTGCGCAACGCGGCGGCGGCGATTGCCGGAATGGCGGCGCTCTCGCCGCTTGCGGGCTCATCCGAAAAGCCTTTGGTGGCAGTCACTTCGCTCGGAAACACCCATCCGGCGGTGGTACGCTCGGCGGAAATTTTGCGGGGTGCAGGCTTGCAGGTTGCGGCTTTTCATGCCTCCGGGGCCTGTGGCTCAGCCATGGAAAAATTGATTCGCGCCGGACGGGTGACGGCGGTGCTGGAGCTTACGCCGCATGAGCTGACCGAAGAGGTGCTCGAAGCCGGGGTCTATCAGCCGGTGGAGGGCGGACGTTTGCTGGCAGCCGGAGAGATGGGCATTCCCCAAGTGGTGGCTCCGGGCAGCCTTGAGTATGTTTGCTTCGGAACGCGCGAGTCGATTCCGGCGGCCTGGCGGCGAAGGCGCATCTATATGCACAACCGCGCCAACGCCAACGTCAGGACCAGCCGGGAAGACATGGCCAAAGTGGGCCGCGTACTGGCCGAACGGCTGAATCGAGCCAAGGGGCCGGTTGCAATGGTTTTGCCGATGAAGGGCTGGTCAATCTACGGCGCTCCTGGCGGACCGTTGCACGATGCCGCCGCCGATGCGGCTTTTGTACAATCACTGACCCGCGGTTTGCGCCAGGACATACCGTTCCACAAGCTTCCGTTGCATATTAACGACCCGGCATTTGCCGAGCACTGTTGCCGCTTGCTGATGGAATTTCTGGCCAAGCCGCCAGCCCTGAAGGCGGAGGGTGGGACGCCAAGCGAAGCCAAGTCAGCCGGACCTGCTCGACGTCCGCGTAAGGTCGTAAAACGCGGTGCCGTTTCTAAGGGTGGAGAGCGAAGATGAATACGGCGGTCACAAAAACAGTTAAGGACAGGGAATTTGCCATTCCGGCGACCATGAAAGCATGGGTGCTGGACGGTCCGGACGAGCTCAGGTTCACCGAGAAAGCGGTTCCCGAGCCGGGAGCAGCCGAGGTCTTGCTGCGCGTGGATGCTTGCGCTTTTTGCGGCACCGACGCCGAGATTATTGCCCGGGGAGTGCCGGCGATGATCGAAGGCGGCCTGCCGTTCCACAAGCAGTTCACCCCGGGACACGAGTACATGGGAACGGTGGTCAAGCTCGGGCCCGGGGTTGACGAGTACAGCGTGGGTGATCGCGTAGCGGTGGAAATTCACGCCGGATGCGGGCGCTGCGAAAGATGCCGCTCGGGTATGTACACCGCCTGCACGAACTACGGCAAGAATTACGGCGAGCATGACAAAGGGCACCGCGCCAACGGTTTCACCACCGACGGAGGCTTTGCCGAATACGCCATCAACCACATCAATACGCTGGTCCATGTGCCTGCCTCGATGAGCGATGAAGAGGCCACGTTGATTGTTACTGCGGGAACAGCCATGTACGGGCTGGACGCGCTCGGCGGACTGATTGCCGGGGAAAGCCTGATCGTTACCGGTCCCGGCCCCATCGGACTGATGGCAGTCGCGGTCGGCAAGGCGCTGGGCGCTGACCCGGTAATCCTCACGGGCACTCGCGATGCCAGGTTGGAGCTGGGCCGAAAGCTGGGCGCCGATTACGTGATCAACGTCAGGAACGAGAACCCGGTCGAGGCGGTGCGGCGGATCACCGGCGGCAAGGGGGTCCACTATGTCATGGAGTGCTCGGGCAATCCCGGGGCTCTCAACGAGGCGCTGGACATGGTCAAGCGCGGGGGGAAGATCTGCCTGGCCTTGTACCCGTCGGAGCCTGTGCTGGTGGACCTGGCCAAGCTGACGCGCAACAATATCTACCTGTTAGGCATTCGCGGCGAAGGCCACAGTGCAACCCACCGGGCGGCAGCCCTGATGAAGCAGAAACGCTTCGACGCCAAGCTGCTGCACACCCACACCTTCCCGCTGGCGGAGGTGCCGACCGCCCTGAAGTATTGCCGCGAGAGAATCGAAGACGCGATCAAGGTCGTGGTCAAGATACACGGCTCCTGAAAATGTGCTACGAGGCCGATCGGACGGAGTCTGAAACCATTTGACGAAATTTTGACGGGCGCGGCGCGCCAAGCGCGCGAAGATATAAGTTCCAAAGGAGAAAAAGCAAAGTATGGCAACCCTACCGAAATATGATCTGCTGGAAGTGCCGTGGACCGATGTGGCCGCATGGATCAAGGCTGGCAACGATGTGGTGATGATTCCCATCGGCAGCATGGAGAAGCATGGCCATCACGTGCCTCTGGGCGTCGATTCCTACACCACCATGGGCAGCGTGGAACGGGCGGCGGTGAAAGCCAAGGTTCCCTATACCCCGCTGATGCCGTTTGGCGTCTCCCCGCACCACATGGGGGAAGCGGGTTGGGGCACGGGTACCGTCTCATTGCCGTTCGAGACCTACCGGAGTGTGCTCTATGCCATCGGCCGCAGCCTGATCTTTTCCGGCTTCAACAAGCTGGTTTTCGTTTCCCACCACGGCACCAACATGCAGCCGCAGGGCGAGGTGCTGCGCACGCTGCGGGCCGAGACCGGCTGCTTCTGCGCTTTTTATAAGACGCCAACCGAAAGAGAATGCGCGGTCGTGGCCGACCTGATGACCGGTCCGCCGGAAGAAACTCCGGGCTGGCATGCCGGCGAGCTGGAAACCTCCACCTGCATGGCGTACATGAAGGAAAAAGGGATCTATGAGGGCTCCATCAAGATGGAACGCGGCCAGCCCGACCGGGCCCACGCCCCGAAGTGGATGGGACCGAACTTTTCCAAGCGCGATGGGACCAACACGGTGATCTTCCAGGGCTCGGAGAACATTTTCATCCCCATGCTTCACCACGAGTACTCCGACACCGCGACCATCGGCAACCCGCAGCGTTCCAGCGTGGAGCAGGGGGTTGCGGTTTTCGAGCGCATCAGCGATCATTTGGCCGCCTTCCTGGAAGAGGTTAAGAAGTTCCCGTTCGAGGTGCCCGCCGAAAAGCGAGACTGGCCGGGCCGCTTCTGGAGAGGGTAGCCGAAGACTGTAACAGTGCGAGAGGTGGTTTCGGTAGTGGGTCAATTTGGTGAGGGTGTCCCGGGTTCCGCGCCGCCGAGCACTCCTTCGAGACGCGCCGCGCGATTTGGCCAAGCTGAATCACTTTTTGCAAACGGCTCAATTGGTTGGTCGGCGCTAACCTGGGAAATAGCCCACGTCAGCCCCAATCACCCCAGCGAGCAAAGCTCGCCGGGGACCCCGATTCGGGCGGGACGTGGGGCACCCGTCGATTGAAAACGCCGGGCGAAGTAGTTCCGCAAAGAATTAAGACAGGTGCAAGGTGTGACTATGGCAGGCATTAGCGAAGGGAAGATCGCAGGACAGACGGACGCGGTGGTCGCGCGCTCGGCTGAAGAATTGCAGACAATCTGCCAGAGGGCTTACAGCCGGGGCCTGGTCGGCGGCTCCGGAGGCAATATCAGCGTGCGCATCCCCGGCAGGGAAGAGGCTTTGATCTCAGCCACCGGGGTTTCGCTGGGCGAAATTACGCCGGCGACGATGGTGCGGGTCAACCTTCGGGCAGAAGTTCTGGAGGCGCACGGCGGTTGCCGTCCGTCGAAGGAAACCGGATTTCATTGCTGCGTATACCGGCTGCGCCCGCAGGTTGGAGCGGTGGTGCATCTGCATCCGCCTTTTGCCACGGCCTTTGCCGTCCGCGGCAAAGAGCTGCCGCTGCTCACCGACGGCGCGATGTTGATGCTGAAGCACGTTCCCGTGGTCGGCCATGCGCCGTCCGGATCGGCGGAGTTGCACCGCATCGTAGAGGAGGGCTTGCTGCGTTATCCGGACGCCAAGGTCATTCTCATGGAGCGCCACGGCATGTTCAGTATGGGCACGGACCTGACCATGGCCTACAACCTGGCGGACCTGACCGAAGACACGGCGAAGATTTCGCTGCTCTCGCGGCTGATTCCGGATTGAAGCCGAACGACCAGCTCGGCGAGAGTCCCCGCTTCCGCGCCTTCGGGTCGCTGCCGGATGGCTTCGCCTGAAGCCGCACATTCTCCTCCGGGCGTTTTCAGCTTCCAACCGCTTCGGTTGTGGTGCTATACCAGTGAGACCGGGATAAGCCGGCCTGTGAGTTGCAGGCGCAGGGAGGAATTATGGCTGCGGGAAGTGAAGTGCGCCAGGACCGTACCGAACCAGAACAGAAGAGCAAGCTCGATCCCAAACTGTGGAAGATGGGCACATGCGTAGCCGTACTGCTCGTCCTCTTATTGTGTCCCGTGCCGGCCGGACTGAGTGTTGGGGCATGGCGCTTGTTCGCGGTTTACATCGCGGCCATCATCGGATTAATCCTGCGGCCGTTCAATGAAGCGGTGATCCTGATTGCCGTGATCGCGACTGCCGGCCTCGCGTTCGGCAATCTAGGCGCCCTGCTCAGCGGCTATGCCAGCACGACCGCCTGGCTGGTCTTTTCCGCCTTCATGATCAGCGCGGCTTTTATCTCCACCGGACTGGGCCGGCGAGTCGCCTATGTTCTCATCGGCAGGATGGGAAGGACCACGCTTGGATTGGGCTATGTCGCCGTCCTCACCGACCTCGTCATCAGTCCCGCCACCCCGTCCAACACCGCCAGAACCGGCGGCATGGTTTATCCCGTCTTCCAGAGCGTGTCCGTAGCCCTGGATTCTTACCCCGGCGCAACCTCCCGCCGCATCGGCGCCTATCTCACCCTGGTGCTTTATTACACCAGCTTCACCACCGGATACACGTTCCTCACCGCCATGGCCCCGAATGCGCTCGTGCTCTCCTTTGGCCAGAGCATCCTGAAGATCCACGTCGATTGGCTGCTATGGGCGAAAGCCGCGCTGGTGCCCGGCCTGGCGTGTTTGCTGGCGATTCCCTGGGTGGTTTACAAGTTGTTCCCGCCCGAACTCACCATCATCGACAACAAAGCCATCGCCGAGAAAGGGCTGGCGGCTTTAGGGCCGATGTCGGCGAAGGAAAAAATCCTCAGCGGGCTGTTTGTGCTGGCGATTGCCGGGTGGGCTCTGGGATCGTTCCTCAAGATCGACGCCACCGCGGTTGCCATCGGCTTCGTCGCCGGATGCCTGCTCACCGGGGTCGTCACCTGGGAAACCATTCTGCAATCCAAAGCGGCTTGGAGCACGTTTATCTGGTACGGCGGAATCATCGGCGTGGCCGAAGCCCTGTCGCGGGTGAAGTTTTTCGATTGGCTGGCCAAGGTTATCGCCGCCAACCTCAACGTGAGCCGATTCCATCCTCTGCTCATCATCGCGGCCCTGGTGCTGCTGAGCGTAGTGGTCCGGTACCTCTTCGCCTCGATGGCTGCCTTCGTGGCGACCATGATCCCGGTTATTTTTACCGTCGCCATGGTTACCCGCGTGCCTGCGCTGCCGCTGTTTTTCCTGATTGCCTTCGGCGCGGGATACGGCGGCATGCTCACCCATTACGGCGGAGCTTTGTCGCCCGTCTTGTTCGGCACAGGATATGTCGATCAACGCACCTGGTGGAAGATGGGCGCCGCGGTCGCTGGCGTCAGCTTCCTGATCAACTTCGTCGTCGGCTTGCCGTATTGGAAGCTGATCGGAATCTGGTAAGCGGCCGGGGCAGCAACTGTGGCCTCAAGCTTCTCATTGACAAGTGCTCTTTTCCGCCCCACACTCATGAGGACTGGAGGGAACCCCTTATGATGAGTGACGCCGATATTAAAACGGCAAGATCGGACGGGGAAATAGTTCTCGAGCCCTTCAACGCTGATAGGTTAGAACCCGCAAGCTATGACGCCCGCGTCGGAACGTGGGCATTTAGCAGCTCGCTCAAGGAAAAGATCAATTTAAGCGAGAAAGGGCTGCTGATAATCGAGCCGGGCGAGTTTGCCGTCATGGAAACTCGCGAGCGCATCACCCTGAGTAACCGCATTGCTGGACAACTCGGCCTTCGCTCTGAATACGCGAAGCAGGGATTATTGATGCTTTCGGGGCCACAAATAGACCCAACGTTTCAGGGAATCCTAAAGGTGCGCCTAGTTAATCTCGCGCCCAAGAAAATTGCGCTGACCTATGAGGATCCCTTCCTGACAATTCAATTCTTCCGCCTCGCCACTCCCGTGAGCAGGCCATATACAGGTCCGAGCCAGAAGCAGGAAGGAATTACAGGAAAAGACATACAGGATCTTGTCGAGATGGAGGGCATGACCCTTGGCCAAGTGACGAAAACCTTGGCAGCTCTAGCTAAAGACGTTTCAGAACTGCGCGGCAGTATCTCTCGGCTCTCTTGGTTAGTGCCTCTGATCGTCGCTCTTGGCATTGCGGTCATGGTGGCATTCAAGCGATAAGTTAACTCACTTTTTCCGCCGCACAATCGGTGCCGGAGTTCCCTGGATCAGGACGTTGACGCATGCCGGCCGTCCGCTGGCGAACGCCCTGTCCACCGCGCCGGGTAAGTCCTCGACTCTTTCGACGAACTCGCCATGGCCTCCCAAGGCACTGGCGACCAGATCGTAGCGAGTCGCCTGCGCCAGGGTGCAGCCCTTGGCGCGCGGCTCGCCGAAGTCGCGCACCTGTATCTGATACTCGGCGTTCCACTTGGCATCGTTACCGACCACTGCCACGAATGGCAGGTGATTGCGCACGGCGGTGTCGAACTCCGCCATGTGGAAACCGAAAGTGCCATCGCCCACGACGGTCAAAACCGGGCTGCCCGGGCATGCCTTCCGGGCTCCGATGGCGAACGGAATCGACGACCCTATGGCCCCGGCAAACCCGTTGATGATTCTATGCGGGGCTTTCAGCACAGCCTGTGCCCACTGCCCGATTTCACCGCCGTCGCAGACGAAGATGGCATCGCAATGGCGATCGAAGAACGGTTGCAAGGCGAGGCACATCGCGGTGGAATGAATGCCGCCATTCTGCGGATACGCGGCCACGTCCACAGGCCAGGGACGGTAATCAATTGCCGCCTGCACCTCGGCCGCCCACTGCCGGTGATCGCCCGCGCCACTCTCGGCCGCCGCCTTCATCAAAGCGTTGGCCGCACTACGGGCGTCGGCCACCGCCGCTATACTCAGGCGCTCTTTTTCGGTTCGCGCCGCGCGGGCCAGCAGCTCGACCTCCGGGTCGATCACGATCCAGCGGCATTCGGCCGCCATCGCCGGCGCCTTGCCAAAGCGCAAAGTGAAGTCCAGCGCTTTGCCGAGCAGTACGATCAGATCGCACTCGGCAAGGATGTCGGCGATCGCTCCCAGGCCCGGATCATTGATGCCGCGCGGACTCTCCATCACCACCACCGGCACGCCCAGAGCCTGTTGCAACCCGGCGACCAGCTTGCGTCCCGGAGGCGTAGCCAGCAGGGGCGAAGCCACCACCAGCGGCCGCTGCGCTGCAGCCATCTCCCGCACCACCGCGCGCGCTGCCGGCAAAGCGAGCGGCTGCGTCTCGGCGGCGAAGTCGGCCGCCGCCAGGCACGCTCCGTTGAATTCGGCCTCCAGCACATCCGACGGCAGGCTGAGATGAACCGGGCCGGGTCGCCCCGACTGGGCAATGCGAAAGGCGCGGGCGAGGTCTTCGGGCAGCGTGGCGGTCGATTGCGCCGTCCACGACGCCTTGGTCACCGGCGCGGCCATCTCCGCTTGCCGCATCTCCTGGAAGGCACCCAGCCCCAGCTCGCGCAACGGCGCGTGCCCGGAGAGCAGAACCACCGGCATCTCCCCGCATTTGGCGGTGTACAAAGCGCTGATCGCGTTGGCATGTCCGGGTCCGCCGGTCACCAGAGCGAGGCCGACTTTGCCGGTCATGCGCGCCCAGGCGTCGGCCATGTGAACCGCCGCGCCCTCCTGGCGAACGTGAATGAGTTCGATCCCGGTGTCGATGGCGGCATCGAAAACCGACATGACGTGATTGCCGGACAGGGTGAAGATCGTCCGGCTATCGGCTACCTTCATCGCGTCGAGCAGTGCATCTGCTCCCCGCACGGCTGTGCTCTTCATGATGACGTCTTTTCTCGCTTCCTAATAGGTTGGTGAAAATACGACCGAACTTGAATTGCCATGATTTCAGTCGAACTTGTATGGTAGGCAAGCAGCTTGCGGTGGTCAATAGCTGCCGATCGGTCCGCGTGAAACAAACTTTTGATGCCGTCATTTTGGGCGCCGGCGCCGCCGGACTGATGTGCGCCATCGAGGCCGGCAAGCGTGGCCGCCGGGTATGCCTGCTCGACCACGCTCCCCGCATCGGGAAAAAGATTCTCATCTCCGGCGGCGGACGCTGCAACTTCACCAACGTCAATTGCACCCCGGAGAACTTTATCTCCGCCAACCCGCATTTTGCCAAATCGGCCCTCGCCCGCTATACCCCCGCCGATTTCATTGCGCTGGTCGAACCGATACTCCATTGCCTACCACGAGAAGACCTTGGGCCAGCTTTTCTGCGATGGCTCGGCCCAACAGATTCTCGCCATGCTCGAGGAAGAGTGCCGCCGGGTTGGCGTCCGCATGGTCACCGGAACCGGGATTCGCGAGGTTTCGCGGCCGGGGCATTTCGTCGTCCGCCTCGGTCGGGATGAGCTGCATGCGCCCGTGCTGGTGGTGGCCACCGGCGGGCTCTCGATTCCGAAGCTGGGCGCCACCGGGTTCGGCTATGACTTGGCGCGTCAATTCGGGCTGCGCGTCCAGCCGTGCCGTCCAGGGCTGGTCCCGCTGTTGTTTGCGGCTCTGGATCGCGAGCGCTGGTGCGATCTTGCCGGAGTTTCCCTCGCCGTGACCGCCTCCGTCGGACGCCAGCGCTTCACCGAAAAGATGCTTATCACCCATCGCGGGATCAGCGGTCCGGCTATCCTCCAACTCTCATCCTACTGGCGCCATCCCGAGCCAATCGTTCTCGACCTGGCGCCGGCGCAGGACGTCTTTACGCCTATGCTGGCGCAAGCCAGTGGGCGCGACGCGGCAGCAGCGCGGGCCGGGTTGCGCCAAGCGTTGCCCGCCCGTTTTGCCGATCGATGGCTGGAGGCAAACTCGCCGCGGATTGGAGTAACCACTCCATCGTCGAGTTGGAGCGGCGTCTGCACCACTGGGAGATTATTCCCTCGGACACGGAGGGTTATGGGAAAGCCGAGGTAACCGCCGGCGGAGTGGATACAGACGAGCTTTCCGCCAATACCATGGAAAGCCGCAGGGTGCCCGGTTTGTACTTCATCGGCGAGGTGGTGGATGTAACCGGACAGCTCGGCGGCTTCAATTTTCAGTGGGCCTGGTCGTCGGGGTTCTGCTCCGGACATGCGCTCTGACCTGCCCTCACGCCCACCCTTCCTGCTAATCCGACTCTGACAACCGGGCAATCGCCCTTTCCAGCGCGCGGCGATTTGCCTCGCTCATCTTCTCGAACTCCATCCCCATCCCGACGCCGGGATGCGAAGTCCGAACCCTCGCCACGCAATTCACTGTTATATCAGCCACTTGCAGCACCAGCTCAACCTTCGTCCCGATGGGAAGCGTGGTCATCAATTCGGCGTAACAGCCGCCCAGACTGATGTCGGTTACGGCCGCACCGAGGGGAAAGCGGGTTTGCGATTGGCGAATGGAACTGGAGCCTTTGCAAATGCAGCGCGGCGCCAGGCGACGTTCGGAGGAACTGGGCGCTTCCTTTACGGCGCCAGGCAGAAGTCCCCAAAAGTCCTGAGCTTTCTCCAGCGGGCTCAGTTGCACTTTGCCGGCCTCCGGCGTGCCGCTCTGCCCCGCCCAGATAACTTTGAAGCGCGCCCTGCGGCCACCGTACTCCACCCCTAGAACTTCTCCGGCAACAACCTCATGAGCCAAGCCCCCAAGGCATGCTCCGAGCCATCCAACGTCAATCGTGTGAGCCTGTTGGAAGAAAGGGGCGCCTGATTGATTCACTCCCCAAACCTGCACCCTAGCACGAAACGCGCGGCGAGATCCCCGCTCCGGACGCGCATCCGTTGCCGGGGATGAAGATGAACAATAACGCGCGCTTTCTTCATAGTTCGATGTCGTGCTCATCCTCCGTCCCTCTCCTGGGAACCCAAACTTGCCCTTCGGCATCCGGCCGCTAGGCTTTAGCGGAAAACCAAGGCGGACGCACGGGCGGCCTTCACGTACTCACTGCTCCCGCAACGAGCTTCCCACGACCGTCAGGAACCGGGCAACTATCGTTGGTGCAATCACCTTTGGTTACCTTGGGTGACCCTTGGTTACGGTTTTTCATCAGCGTGCTAGTATCCTGAATCAGAAGTTCGTCGCATATGTGGTTCGCGGTTTTGAAGGACTCGGCTTCAGCCGAGCCGCACACCAAGTAGGGTGCGGGCTTTAGAGGCTGCTGAAAAAGTCTCCTAAGTGTCATCCAGAGGTCGCGCCGGTTTTGCGCGACCGAAGGATATGCTTTTGTTTCAACGCGGACGAAAAGCAGATCCCTCGCTCTGCTCGGGATGACACGCTGTTTAGCAAGGAAAAATGACTTTTTCAGCAGCCTTAATTAGCGGCGAATTTCTAACTCACCACTCTAGTTAGTCTTGGGTGGGGCGGCCGGCGCGGCGTGCGCGGTTACGGCGGGCGGCGTGCCGACCCCGGACTTGGGTTCCAGGATGATAAAGGGAACCCTGTCCTGCTGGTAAAGCGCGCGCAGTTGGTTGGTCAGGAAGGGCGGCGCGTGGTCGCCGGCGATGATCACCGTCATCGGCGGCAGATCCGGACGCACCACCAGCTTGGCAATCGCCTGGTTAGTCTCATACTGGACCCTGATTACGTTGCAGACCGGGTGGTAGCTCCGCGTGGAATCGTAATTCTCACAGGGAAATTGCGAAGTCGCGGCGGTCTTATCAGCCACCGGGAGATGAGCGGTCAAGGTCATCCAGTGGATAAACAGGCGCTGGTTTCGGCGTGCGGCCATCAGGTCGCCAAGGTAGGAGGCAATGTCCGAATCGCAAACGCCGGCGAATGCCGAACCGCATACTCCCTTATATTTGGCCGCAAGTTCCTCCCGGAAGATTAGTTCCTGGAAGCCAATCCGCGGATACCAGTGTTCACGGTCAAACATGTTCTTGGTGAACCCATGCACGCCGATGGTGTGATAACCGAGCTTGCCGAACTTCCAGGGCAGACAGTTGCGGAGAGTTTCGGGTGTGTTATCTCCGGGTCCAAAAACGGTATCGCACAGCTCCCGCATCTCTCCTCCGACGGTGCCGCCGAAAAAAGCCACCGAGCCGCGACGCAGCGTGTACCGGGCTTTTACCTCGCGGCTCTCCAGAGGGGCGAGCACGGCATCCTGGTCGTGGCCGTTTTTCAGGCCGCCAAGCGACTCCTCCAGGATTATCAATACGTTCCGTGGAGCCGATCCGTCACCGTAGGCGAGCGGGAGCGCCGTGAAGTAGGCGGCGGACTGCGTCTTTTGACGCGCTTGCGCGGGGGTGAACAGCACCATGCTTTCGGCGATTTCGGTGGCCAGCGATGAACCGACCATGACCTCGGAGCCCTGCGCTGCCCACGATCCAGTAAGCACGCCGCGGGCCAGCCAAATGGGAACGAGCAGAATAGACGCCGCGGCCAGCAGCAGGGAAGCCTGTCGGGCGTCCTTCCTCATGTCGGCGACGCAGCCTATCCAGGCGACGATACCGGCCGCCGCCAGCAGCGCGGCCGCCATAGGGACCACGAGCCAAAGCGAGACCTGTCGCAGGTCTTTCAGGTAGCGGATGGCGGTTCCGAAGTCAAAGTAATAAATGCCGGAGAAGGCACAGATGGCGTCGGCGCAAAACACCAGAATCGCGATCAGGGCCACATAAAACTTTCTTCCTCGAAACCAGCAGACGAGAAAGCCCAGGGCAAGATAGTCGATGGAGATCCAGGCCCTGCGCACCGGAAGCACAAAGTGCAGAAGCGCAAAGATCAGGTTGGGCAAGGCAAAAACGGTGAGCAGGGGCAGATAAGCGTGCCAGTGCTGCTTGCTCCAGTCGGAAAACTTCCGGGTCGTCGGGAACAGATGGCTCATCGCATGCGGGTTTGGTTCGCTTGGCACTAATTGGTTAGAGCATACCACTGGTCAAGTTTTCAAGTTGTAACCAAGGTACCTTGTACGATGGCGTAAGCAGCCGTGCCGGCCGAAGGCGCGGCAATTCCGCCGGCAATGGATTGGGGCGCCTCGCGGAACCGGCCTGATCCGCGGTACTATGGGCGTAGATGAGGGCACGCTCACACACCTATCTGCTCGACGACATCGGCTGGAACATCCTCAGCGAACTGCAGGACAATGCCCGCCTTCCCTTTTCGGAGCTGGGGCGGCGGGTAGGCTTGTTGACTCCGGCGGTGGTGGAGCGTATCCGGCAGATGGAAGACGCCGGCGTCATTCGCGGTTATCATGCCGAAGTCGATCCGGCAAAGCTCGGCTTCGGGGTTTTGGCTTTCGTTCGCGTCAAGGTTTCCGGCGACAAGCTGCAGACTTTCACCAAAGTCGTGCGCTCATGCCCGGAAGCGCTGGAGTGCCATCGGGTTACCGGCTCCGAGTCGTTTATCGTGAAGGTTGCGGTCAGCGATATCAATCATCTCGAATCGGTCATCGACGCGCTGATGCCGTATGAGGCAACGACCACCTCGATGATTCTTTCTTCTCCACTCCCGTGGAGCGCGGTGAAACGCCGTGTACCGTTGCCGGAGAAAAACGGCGACGCCGAATAATCCAAGGAATTAGACCATCAATTCCGTAAATTGCAAGCCACAACTCTCGAAAAATCTGCAAATTCCACTGTACTGGCCAGCCGGCGAACCTCTACTATTACTCCATTCCGGAGGACGTATGGACGACGCTCTCATCTATCTGGACAACGCGGCGACGGCTTGGCCGAAACCGGACAGCGTTTACCGCTTCATGATCGATTTCTACCGCAAGACCGGAGTGAATCCGGGACGCAGCGGCTTTGATAAGGCTCTGGAAGCCGGCTCGCTTCTGGACCGGCTGCGCCAGCGGCTGACCAGGTTTTTCGGCGGAGATGAGGATGCACCCGAGCGTTTGTGCTTCGGCTACAACGTCACCGATGCGCTGAACCTCATCATCCACGGATTGCTCGCCTCGGGCGATCATGTCGTTACCACCAACCTCGAACATAACGCCGTCATCCGGCCCATCAACCACCTGGTGCGCGACGCCGGCGTGGAGGCCACGTTCCTGCCGTTCGACGCTCAGGGTTATGTCCAGCCCGATGATATCGCTCGCGCCATACGTCCGAATACCAAGCTGGTCGTGGTCAATCACGGCTCTAACGTCATCGGCACGATTCAGCCGCTGGCTGAGATCGGGCGCATCTGCCGCGAACGCAATGTCACCTTCGTCGCCGATACCGCGCAGACCGCCGGAGTCGTGCCCCTGAATATGAAGGAAATGAATGTGGACGTGCTTGCCTTTACCGGGCATAAGGCGTTGCAGGGTTCGACCGGAATCGGCGGGATGTGTGTTCGCAAGCATGTCGAGATTCGCCACACTCGCGCCGGCGGCACCGGGGTGCGCTCGGCGTACCCTTATCAGCTCGACGAGTATCCGTGGCGCATGGAATACGGCACGCCTAACATCGTCGGCATCGCCGCGCTGTGGGCCGGGCAGGAGTGGATTGCCGAGCAGGGCGGAGTCGAAGCCATCCACCAGTGCGAGATGAAGCTGGCCGCCAGGCTGGTTGACGGCCTGCGGAAGATTGATGGCGTCCAGATCTATTGCTGGGATAAGCCCGAAAACCACCTCTCGACCGTCACCATCAATATCGACGGCATCGACGCCGGCGATGTTGGCACCATGCTCGATGTCGATCACAATATCGCCACCCGCACCGGCCTGCATTGCGCTCCGCTGGTGCACACCCAGATAGGCACGCTCGCCATCCACGGGGGCGTGCGTTTCTCGATCGGCGCGTTCAACACGGAAGCGCACATCGACGCCGCGCTCAACGGAGTGCGGGCGATCGCAGCCTGGTCCGCCGAACGCATGGCCAAGCCCAAGGCCGCCGCGGCCCGCGCCGGCAAATGAAGTAGTTGCCGGACGATTCACCGCGGCAGGCCCAACCACCAGGCACCCAGGCTGACGATGGTGCCGGCCGCCAGAGCCCACGCCGGGTTGCGTTCGCAACCGAGAACAAAGACCACTGCCGCCGAGGTGATGGCGACGGTCAGAACGCCCCGGTCGGCGGCGCGGGCCATCACCACGCCGCCCGCCAGGATCAGGCCGATGGCGAGCGGTATCATACCCGCCTTGGCCACTACGATCCAGGAAGTGCTGGCGTGCCGGTGGACGATGCGGCCTACAATCAGAGCCAGAATCGAAGAGGGCACGACCATGGCTAGCATGGCGACAGCCATTCCTGCCAGCCCGGAGATGTGCCAGCCGATGAGGCCGACGACAATCACGTTCGGGCCCGGCGCCGCCTGCGCCAGCGCGTAAAGATTGGCGAAGGTGGTGTTGTTCATCCAACCCTGCACATCGACCACCTGCCGGTGAATGCCGGGAAGAACAGCGGTAACACCTCCCACGGCGACAAACGACAGCGAGGCAAAAGTTACGGCGATGCGCCAGAGCAGATTATCTTTCATGGCGATATCCCATCCAGGCAGCCCCTATGCTGAGCGGACCGAGTACGGCTACGGTCGCAATCAGCGAGAGTCCGACTAGCCCTACGGCGACAAAGGCCAGCAGGCCAAAGACAATTGCAATCGCGGTGGGATGCAGGCGCCGCGCCATCTTGAGCGCCGTTCCGATGACCAAACCGGCGGCCGCGGCGGCCGAACCGCTGATGGCGGCCTGCACCTGCGGCAACCCCGCGAAGCGGTGATAGAGCACTCCCAGGCCGATCACGATGGCCAGGGGCATCGCCAGCAGGCTGACGACGCAGACGACAGCTCCGGCTATGCCCTGAAACCGGTCGCCGATCATGGCTGCCGCATTGATGGTATTAGCGCCGGGCAGGACCTGTCCGACTCCCATGATCGCCGCGTATTCCTCTTCGCTTAGCCAGGCGCGTTCTTCGACAATGACATGGCGGGCGATGGGAGCGACGCCGCCGAAACCGAGAAGGCCGATCTTCAGGAATCCGCTGAAAAGCTGCCGCAAAGTTATTGCCGCCGGCGCAATGGTCGAACCCGGATTGGTGCCGCTCCGCATGAAATCAGGCTCCGCGCCAAATCATATCAGCGGCCGGCGGGCAGGCACATAATTGTTGTGACCCGAGTCCTAGGTTCCGGGGCAGCTCCGGGATACACTATTCTAAAATCACGTCCACAGTCGGCGGTCGGCGAAGCCGCGGGATTGCGCGCGCTTGAGTAGAGAGGCATTTCCGCTTGGGATTGGAAGGAAGCGAGGATTGGGACCATGGAAATGATTGATTTACGCAGCGACACGGTCACGAAACCCACCCCTGAAATGCGATTGGCGATGTTCAACGCGGAAGTGGGGGACGATGGCTACGGAGAAGATCCGACGGTGCGCAAACTCGAAGCATTAGCGGCCGAAATGACCGGCAAAGACGAAGGCATGTTCGTGGCCAGCGGCACCATGGGAAACCAAGCCTCTATCATGGTCCATACGAGGAAGTCCGACACCGTGATTTGCGAGGCCTCGGCGCATATTTACGGATCGGAAGCGGGCGCAATTGCCGGGCTGAGCGGCGCGCAGCCGCTGCCGGTCGCAGGGGTTCATGGGAAACTGACGCCGGCGTTGATCGAGGACCTCATCAGGAGCGACCAGAAGAGAAACGTATCGCGCACCGCCCTGATCGCGGTCGAGAATACCCACAACCGCGCAGGCGGAACCTACTACACGCCGGCGGAGCTGGAGGCCATCAAGCGGCTTGCCGAGAAGCACTCGGTGCCGCTCCACATGGACGGAGCCCGGATTTTCAACGCCGCGGTGGCCCAGGGAATTGCGGTGGCGACGCTCGCCCAATATGCGGATTCGATGCAGTTCTGTCTGTCGAAGGGATTGGCGGCGCCCGTGGGATCGCTGGTGGTCGGAACCCGGGATTTCATTTTCCAGGCGCGCCGGGCGCGGAGCGTGCTGGGCGGCGCCATGCGGCAGGCAGGCATTCTGGCCGCCGCCGGCATCGTGGCGCTCACCACCATGGTAGAGCGCCTGGCCGAAGATCATCGGCACGCGCGCATGCTTGCCGAGGCGGTCGCCAATACGAAGGTAAAGATTGATCGCTCGAGCGTGCAGACCAATATCGTGATCTTCGATGTGTCTCCGCTGGGAATGAAGGCGGCGGAGTTTATCGACGAGCTGAAGGGCAGCCATATACGGGCGAGTGAATATGGCAAATACCTGGTGCGCCTGGTGACCCATAAAGACGTCTCGCGCGCCGACGTCGATTATGCCGTAGGCGTGCTTGCCAGGCAGTGCAACCGTCAGAAGGCAACTCACGCATAGCGCGGCCCTGGCCGCGAGCGAGTGGGACCGCAGTTTGTGAACCGGTGAGATTGATTCTTTTTTATCGCTTACGAGGTGGTGGCAGATGAAGGTGATGGCATTCAACGGAAGTCCGCGAAAGACCTGGAACACGGCAACCCTGCTGCAAAAAGCCATGGAAGGATCTGCGTCCAAGGGAGCGCAAACCAGGCTCGTTCATTTGTATGATCTGAAATATACGGGCTGCAAGAGCTGCTTCGCCTGCAAGACGAAAGACGGCCCAAGCTATGGCCGCTGCGCGGCTCAGGATGATTTGACCCCGATTCTGAAAGAGGTTCTGGAGGCGGACGCCTTGATTCTGGGCTCGCCCATCTACTTTGGCGGCGTGACCGGCGAAATGAAATCCTTCATGGAGCGCTTGCTGTTTCCGTATTTGCGCTATAGCCTGCCGTCGCTGTCGGAGTCTCTCTTTCCCAGAAAGATACATACCGGCCTGATCTATACCATGAACGTCACCGAGCAGGTGATGAACGAGCGCGGCTACCAGACTCCGATCGCTCTGAATGAAGGTTTCCTGAGGCGTTTGTTCGGCGCCGCCGAGACCCTCTGCTGCTTCGACACGTATCAGTTCGACGATTACTCGAAAATGGTGGTGGATCGTTTCGATCCGGTCAAGAAACTGTCTAGGCGCCAGCAGGTGTTTCCGCAGGATTGCGAAAAAGCATTCGCAATGGGCGCGAGATTGGCCGGCATGGCGGTTTGCTGATCCGGCAAGGGCGCGCCCCTGAACACAGGAATAGAAACTAGCGAGGAACGTGATGAAAAAATCAATCAAAGCCCTGGTCATTGGCGATGCCATGATTCTGGGCAGCGAGTTCAAGCTCGCCGCCGAAAAGTATCTGGGAGACGTGCTGGCGGAAGTCAAGGTCGGCAATTGGGAAACCAGTTGGCCGAAGCTTCAGGACCGGCGTCTGGTGGTGGAGAAAAAAGGACCTGAAGTCGAGGTCGTCGATTCGCTGATCGTTGAGCAGGGCAGCGATGCGGAGCTTTTGGCCGGGTTGTTCGTTCCCATTTCTTCCAAAGTGTTCGACGCCATGCCGAAGCTGCGCATCGCCGGCGTTTCGCGGGCGGGGGTGGAAAATGTGAACGTCGCCGAGGCCACCAAGCGCGGCATCGCCGTCTTCAATATCGAGGGCCGCAACGCCGAGGCGGTGTCGGATTTCGCCGTCGGCATGATGCTTGCCGAGTGCCGCAATATCGCGCGAGCGCACTTTGCCATCAAGAGTGGTCAGTGGAGAAAGACGTTCTCCAACTCCGACTGGGTTCCGGAACTCAAGGGCAAGAAAGTCGGCATCATCGGCTTCGGCTATATTGGACGGCTGGTCGCCCAGAAGCTGTCGGGGTTCGGCGTCACCCGGCTGATTTACGATCCCTTCGTCAACCCGGACGACGTGCGCGCGGCGGGCTGCGTGCCGGTGGACAAGGAGACCTTGTTCAAGGAAAGCGATTTCGTTACCGTGCATGCCCGCATGAGCGAAAGCACCAAGAACATGGTCGGAGAAAAAGAATTGGCGCTGATGAAACCGACCGCGTATCTGGTGAACACCGCGCGCGCCGGCATGATTGACGCCAACGCACTGGCCGCCGCCCTCAAAGAAAAGCGCATTGCCGGCGCCGGCTTGGACGTGTTTCCGGATGAGCCGCCCAAGCCGGATAGCCCATTGCTGACGCTCGACAACGTGACTCTGACGACCCACATTGCAGGCACGACCAAAGAAGCCCTGTCGCGCTCGCCGGAGATTCTCATGGAAGACATTTCCCTGCTCTTCCAAGGGAAAAAGCCGCGCTTCGTTGTCAACAAAGAAGTGCTGGAACGGCCCGAGTTCAAAACCTGGCTGGCGGGTATACAACCATGATGGTCAACTTTTCCGCAATGCTGAAAGACGCCCGGCGCGGCCGTTATGCCGTCGGCTCGTTCAACGTCTACAACTACGAAACCATTCGCGGGGTCATCGAGGCCGGACAGCAGCTCGGATATCCCACCATCGTTGCCTTCGGTGAAGCCTACCTGTCGAACATGGGACTGGACGATGTCTTTGCCGTCGTCAGCGCGATCTCGCGCCGGGTCGAAATCCCGCTGGTTCTGCATCTCGACCACTGCAAATCGTTCGCCAACATCGTCAAAGCGATCAGGGCGGGATTCACCTCGGTGATGTTTGACGGGTCGAGCCTGCCGTTGGAGAAAAACATGGAAGCGACGGCGCAAGTGGTTGCCGTGGCGCACGCCGCCGGAGTCAGCGTGGAAGCGGAGTTGGGGGCGCTGGCCGGCGGAGCGTTCTCCAACGAAGAATCGGGCGAAGAAATTTACACCAACCCGGCGCAGGCCGCCGAGTTCGTGGCGCGCACCGGGATCGACGCCCTGGCGGTTTCGATCGGCACGGTCCACGGAATGTACAAGGGCACGCCGAAGATCGACGTGGGAGTGCTGAAGAAAATCGCGGCGGCCGTAGAGCTTCCGCTGGTCTTGCACGGCGGCTCCGGCACCCCGGAAGAGATCGTGCGGGAGTGCATCCGCAACGGCATCGCCAAGATCAACGTCAACACTGAAATCTCCTTCTACACGGTGGAGAAAGTAAAAGAACTGCTGCAATCTGGCAAGAGCTATCACCTGTCGCAGTTGGCGCTGAAGGAAGTCGGGTTCATCGGGGAAGTGGTGAACAAGTACGCCACCATGTTCCGCTCGGCCTGAGTGGTTTCGCGGCTCGCGGCGCGGAGAGAGAAGATGGAGCACATCTTAGTCGTCGATGTCGGCACGTCCAGCCTGAAGGCGATGCTTTACGACCGCACCGGCAAGCTGCTGAATCGCGCCGCGCAGGAGTATCACTCGGAGTTCACGGCTAACAACCACGTCGAGCAGGGCGCGTTCACCTGGAAGAGCGCGTTGCTCGCCACCCTCAAGCAGACCGGCGAATTCCTGAACGCCAGAGGCATTGCCGTGGAGGCGATTGCGGTGACCTCGCAACGCGCCTCGGTGATTCCCATCGACCGCGCGGGAGAACCTTTGCACAGCGCCATCATGTGGCAGGACAAGCGCAGCCGGCCGCAGTGCGCCGAACTGCTGCGGCAGATGAGTTTGCGCGAAATCTATTGCCGCTCGGGCCTGCGGGTGGATCCATACTTTTCGGCGCCAAAAATGATGTGGCTGCGCCAGGAGCGTCCCGAGATCTATGCCGCCGCCGGCAAACTCATCGGCGTGCAGGATTACGTCGTTTACCTGCTGACCGGCGCTTACGTTACCGACTGGTCGCAGGCCTGCCGCACGATGCTGATGAACATCAACAACTTTTCCTGGGACAAGGACCTACTGAGCGCGAGCGGCGTTGAGGCGTCAAAGCTGCCGGAGCTGTTGCCGCCCGGCTCGATAGCGGGATCTCTGGACCTCGCGATGGCAGGTGCGACCGGGCTGGTCGAGGGGATTCCGGTGATCATCTGCGGCGGCGATCAGCAATGCGCGGCGCTGGCGTTGAATATCCTTCGCCCGGGCTATGCCGAGGCTAACACCGGCACCGGATCGTTCGTCATTGCCTACTCGGAAGCGCCGCAATTCGACGATCAGTGCCGCACCCTTTGCAGCGCGGCGGCCGTCCCCGGCAAATGGATTGCGGAAGCGGGAATCTTCAATACCGGCTCGGTGCACCGCTGGTTCAAGGAGCAGTTCTATCCCGAAGGCGAAGATGCTTATGCCCTGATGAACCAGGAAGCCGCGGAGTCGCCCGTGGGGGCCAACGGCGTGATGATGCTCTCCCACTTCGAGGGCAGCGCCGCTCCCTATTGGAATCCCTTGGCGAAAGGACTCTTTTTCAATCTGTCGCTGGGCACGCGGCGCAGCGACCTGGTGAGAGCCATCCTCGAAGGCATCGCGCTGGAAATCGGCCACAACCTTTGGCTGATCGAAAACCTGGTGAAGAACATTTCCACGGTCAGCGTGGCCGGAGGTCTGGTGGCATTCGATCTGTTCAACCAGATACAGGCGGACGCCTTCAACAAAACCGTGATCCGGTACGACAATGCCGAGGCATCGTCGCTGGGGGCGGTGATGAGCGCGTCGGTCACGCTCGGCATCCACGGCGATTACCCGGCAGCATTCAGGGCGGTGTGCGGCGGCGATCCCATCGTGTTTCAGCCCGACGAAGGCCGGGTGGCGAAATATCGCGCGCTTGCCGAGCGCAAGAATGCACTCTACCAGGCACTCAACCAGAACAAAGTGTACGAATCGTTCAGCCATCCGGTGTAACGGGCTGAGTGAGTGGTGGACAAACGGCAGAGTTTTTCGACCATCCGCCTTATGGACCAACAAGAACAAGAAGCGGTGCCGACGTTGGCCGATGCGCTGGGGATGGCCGCATTCGCTCCGCTGGACGCGCCCGAGGATTCCCGAAGCTGTGAGGTGGTGGCGTTCACCGGCAGCGGGGGAAAGACCACGGCGATCTTCCGCTTGGCCGCTGAGTTGGTGGCGCGCGGCGGGCGGGTACTGATCACGACTACCACCCACATCTACCCTCCCGATTCACAGGCGTTTCCCACGGTCGTCGGAGACTCGCTGGAAGCGATGATTGGCCGCGCGCGGAGCGCTCTGGATCGGCATCCCGCGTTGGTCGTAGCGCGAGCGTTGGGGGCAGGACGGCAAGCTCGTGGGCATCGATCCGGCATGGATCGGGCAACTGAAGAAGCAGCTTCAGGTCACTCACGTTCTGGTGGAAGCCGACGGATCGCGCGGACGTCCCCTCAAGGCTCCGGCCGAGCACGAGCCGGTAATACCGGCCTCGACCGACGTGGTGGTGGCCGTGGTTGGACTCTCCGTGATCGGCCAGGCGCTCTCGGAGGAGTTCGTGCATCGTCCCGCGCGCGTGGCGGCCCTCACCGGATGCCGATTGGGCGATACGGTCATCCCGGCGATGGTTGCCACCGTGCTGCGCCACCCCGAGGGCAGCACGCGGGGAGCGCCGCCGGCTCCAAAGCGGTCGCACTGCTGAACCAAGCCGATGACGAAGATCGGGTGCGGGCCGGTTGCGAAGCTGCCCGCGAGCTGATCGAGCGCGGCGCGGAACGAGTGGTCATCGTTAGTTTGCGCGAGGCGTTGCCGATTCGTAAGGTGATCACCGCAAAAGGTCAGGCGAGTGGTGGCCGCGAGCGTTCCTCGGTTTCCGCCATTGTGCTGGCCGCTGGCGTTGGGCGCCGCATGGCAGCCGTCGGAGACGCCGCCTCCAAGCTGGCCTTGCGGCTTGGCGAAAAAAGTATCTTGCGCCGGGTGGTGGAGGCCGCACTGGCGTCGCTGGTGGATGAGGTCGTGGTTGTGCTTGGACACGGCGCAGCGGAGTTGGCGCCAGAGTTGCCGCACGATCCCCGAGTCCGCAGCGTCTACAATCCGGATTTCGCTAGCGGTCAGAGTTCGTCGCTCAAGGCAGGGATCAAGGCGATCACCCACGTTCCTGGGGGCGAATCAATCCCTGAGGCGCAGGCGGCGATATTTCTGCTCGGCGACCAGCCGCTGATCAGCCCGCGGGCCATCGCGGCGCTGGTCGCGGCCTTCGGCAGCCGCCATAATGCGATCGTACGGCCAAGTTACCGAGGGGCTCCCGGCAATCCAGTGCTCTTCTCGCGAACCCTGTTTGCGGAGCTGTTAGAGGTTACGGGCGATCAGGGAGGGCGGGAGCTGTTAGCTCGCCATCGCTCGGAAATTGAAATGGTTGAGTTGAATCTGGAGTCGCCAGTCGATATTGACACGAGCGATGATTACGCAAAGCTCGTAAGCAAGCTTCACGATTTAGAAAAGCTGTGAGAAAATCCAGCACACCGCTTAGAAAGAATGCCGGCTCGCGTCCGCAGGGGTTTCCGTGGTGATCGAGGATGCGGTCGGCTGCCCATTCAATTTTCAGCAGAGGATAGCCCCTTGTTAGAAGACGCGGTCGTGGTGATCAAAGGCGCGGGAGACTTGGCCAGCGGAGCGATTCTGCGGCTTCATCGCGCGGGCTTCCGGCTGGTGGCGACCGAGATCGATCAGCCCACCACGGTAAGGCGAACGGTTGCTTTCTCCGAGGCAGTTTATGGCGGAGAAGTCGAAGTCGAGGGAGTGCGCGCGCGCGGGATCAAAGATCACAATGATATCGCGCCAGCCTGGGAAGAGGGAGTCGTCCCCGTTTTGGTCGATCCTTCGGCGGAAATTGTGCCGCGGCTTCGTCCGGCGGTCGTGATTGATGCCATTATCGCCAAGCACAATCTTGGGACACGGATTTCGGATGCGCCGGTGGTGATTGGCCTGGGCCCAGGTTTCGAGGCGGGAGTCGATGTCCACGCGGTGGTAGAGACCAACCGCGGCCACTCGCTTGGCCGGGTTCTATGGCGTGGATCCGCCGAGCCGGATACGGGCGTACCCGGCGAAATCGCAGGGCAGGGGCCGCAGCGGCTGCTGCGGGCGCCATCGGCTGGCCAGTTTCGAGGCGAAAGGGCGATTGGCGACCGGGTTGAAGCCGGCGAAGTCGTTTGCTGGGTCGATCAAACGCCGGTAAGGGCCGGCACCACGGGCGTGTTGCGCGGACTGCTGCACGACGGCTTGAGCGTTTATCCGGGGATGAAGATCGGCGACATCGATCCGCGGGCCGCCCGCGAGCATTGCTTCACGATTTCGGATAAGTCGCTGGCCATCGCGGGAGGCGTCCTTGAGGCGGTGCTTTACCTTCTGCGCGGCGAGCGGCGTGTGCTTGCCAAAAGTTCTTGCAGCCGCTAGCGGCGCGGGGCCTGATCGTCAGGACATGGAAGAATGGCCGCAAATCGAAGGTCAGGCACTAAAGTCAGAGATTCCGCTTGACAAACGGATAGGTGAACGGCAACCTTCGTAAGACCAGTCAGGGGCTTCGAAAAGCGAAAGGGGGAACTATGGAAAAAGAACTGCCTGCGGCCGGTGAGGAGCAGCCATCGGGCAAGCTCCGCGTCTCGCGTCGTGGCTTCCTAAAGGGAATGGGGGTAAGCACTGCGGCGGCGGCAATGGCAACCGCGATGGTGCCCCAATTGGAAGCAGAAACGGGTCCCCTGGTGAAGGGGATTCGAGAGGCGACGATCACCACGGAGATCAACGGCAAGACCTATCGTCTGGCGGTCAAGTCTCACTGGACGCTGCTTGACGTGTTGCGGCGGGAAGTTGGCCTGACCGGCACGAAAAAGACCTGCGACCGCTCCAGTTGCGGAGCCTGCACGGTCATCATGGATGGCAAGGCCATCTACGCCTGCTCCACGTTGGCGGTGGCGGCGGACAAGCGCAAGATCACCACCATCGAGGCCTTGAGCGACGGCGACACGCTGCATCCGATTCAGGCGGCCTTTGTGCGCGAGGATGCCTATCAGTGTGGTTTCTGTACACCGGGCCAGATCATGTCGACCAAGGCGTTGCTCGACTCCAACCCGCGGGCGAGCCTGGCCGAGATCAAAGAAGCCCTTTCGGGAAACATCTGCCGATGCTCCGCTTATCCGAAGATCACCAAAGCGGTGTTGTCGCTGGCGCAGAAAGCATAAGGGAGGGACGTTATGAGCTCCGAATTTAGAGTGATCGGAAAACGCCAGCCCAAGCTGGACGGTTTTGAAAAAGTGACCGGACGGGCGAAGTTTGCCTCTGATTTCTCCCTGCCAGGCATGCTCTGCCTGAAGATCCTGAGAAGCCCTTATCCGCATGCGCGGATCGTCAGCATCGATACTTCGAAGGCCCTGGCGCTGCCGGGAGTAAAAGCGGTCCTGACGCACAAGGATATGGCGGCATATCCGCGCTGGAATCCTTCCTACCCGATCCTCACAGACGAGCCCCATTTCCAGGGCGACGACGTGGCGCTGGTCGCCGCCATCGACGAGGACACCGCTAGAGAAGCTCTGGAACTGATCAAAGTTGACTACCAGGTGCTTCCCTTTGTGCTGGACGCCGAAGAAGCGATGAAGCCGGGCGCTCCCAAAATATTCCCCGAAGGCAACCTCATTGGCGGCAAGCCTATGACCGTCAGCAGGGGAGATGTAAAGAAGGGGTTTGCCGAGGCTGACGAGGTCTATGAAGCACGTTACCGGACGCCTATCTATCAGCACGCGACGATGGAGAGCAGAGCCTGCATCGCGCAGTGGGAGGGCGGCAGGATGACGATCTGGGATTCGACGCAGGGTGTGTTCGAGGTCCAGAAGGCAGTTGCCAAGGCGCTCAAGATCCCGCAGAGCAAAGTGCACGTGACCAGTGAGTTCATGGGGGGCGGCTTCGGCGACAAGGGCAACCCCGGACGCTATAGCACCCTGGCCGCGGTGGTGGCGCGCAAGACCGGCCGCCCCGCGAGAGTCGAGTTGGACCGCGAGGAAGTCTATCTGGCGGCGGGACACCGTTACGGGACAGTCATGGACCTGAAGTACGGGGTCAAGAAAGACGGCACGCTTACCGCTATTCAGGCGAAAGTGGTTGCCGACGCCGGCGGTTATGCCATGACCCCGCTTGCCGCATTCGACACTTTGAACTGCATGATGACGATCTACCGCTGCCCGAATATGACGGGCGAGGCATATTCGGTATATACGAACAACCCGACCACCGGGCCCATGCGCTGTGTCGGTCATCCCCAGGGAACGTTTGCCCAGGAAGTTCACATGGACATCATCGCCGAGAAGCTGGGGATGGATCCGGTCGAGTTCAGGCTGAAGAACTATGCCCGCCTCGAAGATGGCGACCAGTTCAGGAAGATTCCGTTCACCAGCAACGGCATGGAAGAGTGCATTACGCGGGCGGCGGAAAGCTTCCAGTGGAAGGCGAAGCGGCAGAAGGTGGCCTCGCAGGCGGGTCCGGTCAAGAAGGGTTACGGCATGGCTGTTCATGCTTGCAGGCATGGCGGCATGCCGCCGGGAATGCCGTTGTCGGGGACGCTGCACGTCAATGCCGATGGTACGGTGAATGTCTTCACCGGCGCGTCGGAGCTTGGAGGCGGGCAGAAGACCACGATGGCCATGATCGCGGCTGAAGAACTCGGGGTACTGCTCAACAATGTGTTTGTCATTTCGGCCGATACCGACATGACGACCGACACCGGCGTGACCTCCGGCAGTCGCCAGACCATCACTGGTGGAACCGGAGTGAAGATGGCGGCGACGGATGCGAAGAATCAACTGCTTGACGTGGCGGCGGCGGAGTTAAAAACCGACAAGAAGAACCTGAGCATCCGCGACAGCATGGTTTACGTGGCCGGCTCCGATAAAGGGGTTCCGCTGAACCAGATAGCATCGAAAGCGCCGGGCGGGGTGATCGTTGGCCGCGGTTACATGAAGATTCCCACCAACGTTTTCTTCCACGGCTTCGCGGCGGACTTTGCCGAGGTGGAAGTGGACACCCGCACCGGGCGTGTCAAGCTTCTCAAGTTAGTGGCCGCACACGATCTCGGCAGGGCGATCAATCCATTGACGGCTGAGAGCCAGATCGAGGGTGGCGCGATTCAGGGGATGGGCTTCGGCATGACCGAAAACCAGATCTACGACAAGGCCACCGGTATCTGTGTGAATCCGAATCATCTCAACTACAAGCTCATGACGATGAAGGACGTGCCGGAGATCGTACCGATCATTGTGGAATCGGTCGATAAGATCGGTCCGTTCGGGGCGAAGGGGATTGGCGAACCACCCTATAGCCCGCCCACGCCGGCCATCGCCAACGCCATCTACAATGCGGTCGGCGTCCGCTTCTCGGAACTTCCGATTACCAACCGTGCGATCCTGATGGGCCTGAAGGCAGCAAAGGGCTAGGGTGAAAACCACCCCGGCAAGCCAAGAGCGAGCTTGCCGGGGACCCCGAATGGAGAGAAACGATGAAACCTTTCGATTACTATCGAGTCACCACGGTCGGGCAGGCTGTAGCCCTTTTGACGAAGTATCAAGAGAAGGCTGCCATTCTCGCCGGAGGAAGCGACCTGCTGGGACTGATCAAAGACGGTATTGACGGCCCGGCAATGACCATGCCGAAGCACTTGATCGACATCAAGGGGATCAAGGATTTCGCCTACATCAAGGAGCAGAAGACTGGCTTGAAGATCGGCGCCGGAACCACGCTCAGCGAGATCATCCATTCCGACCTTGTGGAGGACAAGTATCCGCTGGTGGCGCAGGCGGCCAAGCAGGTGGCGGTTCCCCAGATCAGGAACGTCGCCACCCTGGGCGGCAACTTGTGCCAGCGGCCCCGCTGCTGGTACTTCCGCGGAAAGCTCTTCTCCGATTGCATGCGCAAGGGCGGCGCAACCTGCTACGGCCAGACTGGCGAGAACCAGTACCACGGCATCATCGGAAGCGATATCTGTTGCATGGCTTACACTTCCGACATGGCCCCGGCACTGATTGCGCTTGACGCCAAGGCCGAAGTCGCGGGCCCGAAAGGGACGCGCATGATTCCCCTGGAGAAGTTCTACATCACCCCGGACCAGGACCTGACGAAAGAGAACGTGATGTCGCGTCAGGAAATGCTGGTGGCGATAGAGATTCCGGCGGCCGTCCAGGGCACGAAGAGCGTCTACCTGAAGTTGAAAGAAAGACAGGCCTTCGACTTCGCCGTGGTTAGCGTTGCCGTCAGACTCGCGCTTAAGGGTTCGACGGTTACGGATTCCCGGGTTGTCTTTGGAGGTCTGGCGCCGTTCCCCTCCAGGAGCTTGAAAGCGGAGAGCGCCTTGAAGGGCAAGGAACTGAAGGGCGCGATAGCCGCGGCCTGTGCGGCTTCGGTTCAAGGGGCCAAGCCGCTGAGCAAGAACGCTTACAAGGTCGAGGCGACCAAAGGCGTATTGGAAGAAGCGTTGAGCCTGTTGGCCTGACGGAGCGCGTCGCCGTCCACACTTTGGAAGAGGTAAGCGCCGCTGCGGCTCGGCAAGAACTCGTCTCTGGGACGTCCGGCTTCAGCCCGCGTAACTTCGGCGTGTCTCCGGGAGCCCGGCGACGACCTGAGCGGGTGTGCGGGGATTTCCGAATGCGCGGTGCCCTTCGGGATACGGCTTCCCCGGAAGTAGACCTAAGCGGGTGGCATTTTCAAATGCCACCTTTTCTTTTGCTCAGTTATGATTCGGTGATCGCATGAAAATATCAAGAGTTCATACGCAAATTGTAAACGTGCCCGAAGCCCAATCGCTTGCCGGGCTGCCGCTGAGGCCTCCCGTGGTCCGGCCGTTCGTAACCCTGCGGCTGGAGACAGACGAAGGCCTGGATGGCATCGCGGTGAGTTTTACGTTCTATTCGAACGCCATGGTGAACGCCCTGAAGAGCGCACTCCAGGACTTGGCGTCGCTCGCCGTCGGCGAAGACCCGCTGATTCCGGGGACGATTCTCGAGAAACTGCGCGCAGCCGCGGGCGGCTCGGGACCGGGCGGCATCTTCATGCTGGCGTTTTCAGCCATCGACATCGCGTTGTGGGATATCAGCGGCAAGGCGCTGAATCAGCCCTTGTGGAAATTGCTCGGCGGAGGGCGGCGGCGCGTGCCCACCTACGCCAGCGGCGTATTGCAGCGGAGCTTGTCGGCTAACGACGCGGTGCGGGCTGCCCAGTGCCTGGCGGAGAAAGGCTTCCGCCAGATCAAAATGCAGATCGGACTGCCCGGCAAGCCTTCGCCCGCGAAGGAAGTCGAGCGGGCAAGAATCGTGCGCGAGAGTCTCGGTCCCGACATCAAGCTGATGTGCGACATCAATCAGCTCTGGCGCGTCGAGCAGGCGATCGATATCGGCCGGCGCATCGAGCGGCTGCATTGTTCTGGCTGGAAGACGTCACTGTGCACGACGACTATGCCGGCCTGGCTCGCATCTACGCTGCGCTGTTGACGCCGGTCGCCGGAGGCGAATACGTCTGGGGCATCGCGCCCTTCCGCCACATGATCGAAGCGCGCTCGGTCGATATTATGATCATTGACCTCTGCCGCGTCGGCGGGCTCGACGCAATGGATGAAGGTCGCCGGCATGGCCGAGGCGTTCAACCTGCCGGTGGTCAGCCACGTGATGCCGGAGATGCTCCTGTACACCTGGTGGCCGCCGCCCCGAACGGTCTGACCGTGGAATACATGCCGTGGATGCTGCCGTTGTTCGAAGAGGTTCCCAAGCTTGAGAACGGAGAGGTGATCGTGCCGGATCGTCCCGGATTCGGGCTGAAGTTTGACGAGGACTTCGTCAAGCGGCATGGGGCCTGATATTTCGCGATTGAGTAATGTGAGTACGCAACAGAAAAGGAGGGAGTACATGGAGAACAATGGCTGGAGCCGCCGGCAGTTTCTGGCAACGGTTCCGGTGATGGTTGCCGGAGTGGCCGCCATGGCGCACGGCGACTCCGGAGCAATTGCGGTCAAATGGTCTTCGGGCACGGACCTGCCTCGTCTCAAAGTGCCGCCGAACGCGACCGACTGTCACCACCACATTTATGACGCGCGCTTCCCGGCGGATCCCAGCACGGCTTTGCGGCCGGGAGATGCGCTCATCTCCGATTACCGGATGTTGCAGAAGCGGATCGGCACGACCCGCAACGTGGTGGTCCAGCCCTCGACCTACGGCACCGACAATCGCCTGCTGGTGGAGTCGCTCAAAACCTTCGGTCTGAAAACGACGCGCGGCATCGCCGTGGTGAACGACAGCGTTAAGGATGAAGAGCTGAAGCGGTTGCACGCCGTCGGGGTGCGCGGTGTCCGCTTCAATCTGGCGCAGGGCGGCGGGCCCACGTGGACTATGGTGGCTCCCTTGGCGAAGCGCTTTGCCGACATTGGCTGGCACGCGCAAATCAACGCCCCGGCCGACGACCTGTTCGCCAATCGGGCGGTGCTCGGCCAGGTTCCGTGCCAGATCGTGTTCGATCACCTGGGACGGCTTCCGCAGCCCGCGGGCATTCAGCATCCGGCATTCGGCATGATTTGCGATCTGATGCACAAACAGAAGGCATGGGTAAAGCTGACCGGTGCTTATATTCTTTCTAAAGTGGGTCCGCCCACCTATTCCGACAGCACCGTGATCGCCAAGGCTTATGTAAAGCAAGCGCCCCAGCGCCTGGTGTGGGGCAGCGACTGGCCGCATCCGACCGCCCTCGGTGAAAAGCCCAACGATGCAATTCTGCTGGACCTGCTGGCCGAGTGGGCTCCCGACACGGCCGTGCGCAATCGCATCCTGGTGGATAATCCGGCGAAGGTGTACCAATTTTCCTGAACAGGCCCGGCGCGTTTTCAGTGGATGATCAGGAGGCGGCAATGGCACTAAGCGAGGAGCAGGCGAGGCTGGCCTCCGATCTGCTGGTTAAGCACTGGATGGAAGGCTCGTGTCTGGAGGCTTTGCCGGAGCGGCTGCGGCCCGCCAGCCGCGCCGAGGGTTACGCCATACAAGCCTTTCTGGAGAGACACTCCAGCCAGCCGTTGTTCGGCTGGAAGATTGCGGCCACCAGCCTCGATGGGCAGCGGCACATCGGAGTCGATGGACCGTTGGCCGGGCGATTGCTGTCCCGAGCGCGCCTACGAAAACGGGGCAACGCTGTCGCTCGCGGCCAATCGTATGCGGCTGGCGGAGCCTGAATTCGCGTTTCTGATGGCCGGCGACCTCGCGCCGCGGCCGACTGCTTACCAGGTGGACAAAGTGCTGAACGCGGTCGCATCGCTGCACGTTGCCATCGAGTTGCCGGACTCGCGCTTCGAGCATGTGTCAGGCGCCGGCGCGCCGCAACTGATTGCCGATAACGCCTGCGGTCACGAATTCGTGCTTGGTGCGGCCACGTCCGCCGATTGGCGCGCGATGGATCTCGCCCAAGTGCGGGTCAGCGGCTCGGTTCGTGGCAAACTTGAATGCGAAGGCAAAGGCGCCAACGTGCTCGGAGATCCGCGCGTAGCCCTGACATGGCTGGTCAATGAGCTTTCAGAGCTCGGTATCTGGCTGAAGGCGGGGCAAGTGGTCACGACCGGAACCTGTCTGAAGCCGATGCCGGTCGCTCCCGGCGATACGGTATGGGCCGGCTTCGGCGCGCTCGGCGAAGTTACCGTGAGATTCAGCGCGTGACACGGTTGAGCGAGACGGTGCGAGTAGAACTCGTTCCCCTTGGAGTGTCCCTGGAGGTCAGGCGCGGGGCGGCGCTCGGCAGTGTGCTGGCGGCGCACGGGTTGGAGTTCCCTTGCGGAGGCTTCGAGCTGTGTGGCGGCTGCCGCGTACGCCTTCTGGAAGGGACGCTGACGCCAACCCCTAGAGACGAGCAGACGTTTTCCGGCGAGGAGATTGCCGCCGGCTGGCGGCTGGCGTGCCAGGCCCACGCCGAGGCTTCGATTAAGCTGCAAGTGGAACAGGGGAGCGTTCCCATCCTCGGCGATCAAAGCCGGTTGCGCGGCTCGGCGCGCAGCGGATTGGGAATCGCGATTGATGTTGGCACCACCACCCTGGTGGCGCAGATGGTCGATCTGGCGACCGGCGATCTGCTAGGGGTTCGAAGCGCGCTGAATCCGCAAACCGCGTGCGGGGCCGACATCATGACCCGCGTGCGCTTCGCCTTGGCGAAGCCGGATTTAACCCCGCTGATCCGCGAGGCCGTGGGCAACATGGTCAGCCAGCTTGCGGCGGGCCGTGAAAGCGATGTCGGGGAAGTGGTGCTGGTGGGCAACACGGTGATGCATCACTTGTTCGCCGCGATCGACGTGGAGCCGCTTTCGCACGTGCCGTTTGCTTCTCCGAAGCTGGGCGAGCAGCGCTTCACGCCGCCGGAACTCAACTGGAATCTGCCGGGGGACTGCCGAATCCGTTTTGTCTCCTGCATCGGCGGATTCGTCGGCGCCGACATCCTCGCCGGTATTCTGGCCGTGAATTTGAGCGCGGGAGCTGAGTTGACGGCCTTGATCGATCTCGGCACCAACGGTGAGATCGTGCTCGGCAATCGGAACCGAATGCTGTGCGCTTCGACGGCGGCGGGGCCGGCCTTTGAAGCCGGTTCGATCCGCATGGGAATGCGCGCCGCTGCCGGTGCCGTCGCCCAGGTATCGAATCGCAACGGCAAGCTGGAGTGCGCCGTCATTGGCGATGTCGCGCCGCGCGGCATCTGCGGCAGCGGGCTGGTGGATGCGGTGGCGGCGGGGCTGGAGAGCGGTGCCATTCTACCCAGCGGCCGGCTGGCGAACGGGGCGCGTGAGTTTCCCGTGATGGCTCCGGTGACGGTGTCGCAAGCCGACATCCGCGAGCTGCAACTGGCCAAGGGAGCAATCGCTGCCGGGCTTCGCATCCTGCTGAGCCATTGGGGCGCAACCATGCAGGACCTGCGAGCGGTGTACCTGGCGGGGGCCTTTGGCAATTACGTCCGGGTGGAGAGCGCAGTCAGGATTGGCTTGCTGGAGATGGCGCGCGAGCGGGTGGTTCCCGCCGGCAATACGGCGCTGCGCGGCGCGAAGTTGATTTTGCTTTCCGATGACCGGCCTATGCTGGAGGTCGAGCACGTGAGCCTCGCCGTCGATGTAAGTTTTCAGAATACGTTCATGGACTGCCTGGGTTTTCCGGACTCAGCAAGACTATAGGCTGGCAGCAAAAGGTTGAATATCTCGGGCAAAACTGGTATGCAGAGGACACGCGACAGTAAGGAGAACGAGATGACGGAACGCGAGAGGGCTCTGACCGCCATCCGGGGCGAGACTCCGGATCGGATTCCGTGGATACCGCGACTTGAATTCTGGTATCGAGCCGCGTTGCGCAAAGGAACCCTGCCGAAGGAATGGACCGGGTTGACGCTGGAGGAAATCGTCGGCCGCCTTGGTTGCGGCCTTTACGCGCTCAATCCCGACTACACCTCGGACGTGACCAACACCGTTAACCGGGGGCTGGGTCTTTGGCACATTCCGGCGTTGCCCTACGACTTCGAGCTGGAAGGCGTCGAGCGGCGCCTCTCCAAGCGGCAATCAAAGAACGGGACGGAAAACGTGGTCGAGTACGTTACCCCCGTGGGCACGGTGCAAACGGCCTATCTGTTTACGGAGGAGATGTTGGATGCCGGCGCTTCGATTCCGTGGGTCTCCGAGGTGCCGATTCGCAAACCGGAGCACTTCGAGGCGGTGGGCTACATATTCGAGCACATCAAGGTCAAGCCTAACCCGGGGGGTTACCAGGCATTGCGCGATAAGGTCGGCGAGCAGGGCGTTCCGGTAGCCTTTTTGCTGGGCACGGCGGCCCATGCACCACATCATGAAAGAATTGATGTTCACCGAGGAGTTTTACTTTGGGATGGCGGACTATCCGGAGAAGATCTACCGGCTGGCCGAGCAGATGCGTTCTTTCTACGAGACGATTCGGCAGGTGGCGCTCGATTCCCCGGCGGAAGTTGTCTTTCTGGGCGGCAACTACGACGATTCGATCACCCCGCCGCCGGTGTTCCGGCAGCACATTCTGCCCGATCTGAAGCAATATGCCGAGCGTTTGCATCAGCGAGGAAAGTATCTGCTGACCCATACCGACGGAGAAAATCGCCGGCTGATCCCGCTTTATCTTGAGGCTGGCTTCGACATCGCCGACTCGGTCTGCCCTTACCCAATGACGCGATTAACCCTGGAAGAGACACTGGCCGCGTTTGCCGGCCGCATCACCATTTGGGGCGGCATTCCCTCGACCCAATTGTGCCCGAGCAGCACCAGCGGAGAGGAATTCCGTGGTTATGCCGATCGCTTGATCGAGCGCTACGGCCACGCCAGCCGGCTGGTGCTCGGCGTGAGCGACATGGTTACGGCCGATGCCGAAATGGATCGCATCAAGTACCTGTGCGACAAGATAGGCGCAATTTGCTGATGTCCGAGGCCTCGCAGCGGGTCGAGCAAGGAAAGCTTGAGGAAAACGGAAATGGCGGAACTGAAAAAACTCTATGAAGCAATTCTGCACGGCGACAACAAAACGGCTCTGGCGATCACGCAACAGGCGCTGGCGGAGGGCGTGCCGCCGATGGAACTCATAACCCAACATATGATCCCGGCCATGGCCGAGGTTGGCCGCCGCTTTGAATCCGAGGAGTATTACGTGCCTGAGTTGTTGCTGGCCGCGCGTGCCATGAAAGGCTCGCTGGAGGTGTTGCGTCCCTTGCTGGCCGCCGGCGGCGAGCAGCCCGTGGCTCGCGTGGTGATCGGGACGGTGAAGGGCGACCTGCACGACATCGGCAAGAACCTGGTCAGTTCGATGCTGGAGGGCGGAGGCTTTGAGGTCATCGACTTAGGTACGGATGTGACCCCGCAACGCTTCATCGAGGCGGTCACCACCCACAAGGCAAATATCGTCGCGCTTTCGGCGCTGCTTACGGTGACCATGCCGATGATGAAGAACACGATCGAGGCGCTGAAGCAGGCCAGCTTGCGCGATCGCGTGAAGGTGATGGTGGGCGGAGCGCCAGTGACTCGCGAATTTGCCGATTCGATCGGAGCCGATGGCTATAGCGAGACCGCTATTTCGGCGGTAGCGCTGGCCCGTCAGTTGGCAACTGCCGCGGCGTCGTAAGCAACAATCGCCACCGTGCGGCTTTACAGGCTGCTGAAAAACTCTTCTCCGAGGGTGTCATCCTGAGCGAAGCCGGGGTCCCCGGCAACCGCCGCGGTTGCTGGGGTGGAGGAGCGAAGGATCTGCTGTTTGCGCACGCTGAAAATAAAGCAGATCCTTCGATCGCCAGCCCCAACAAGTCAACAACGGGCTTGTCGGGGACCCCGCGCAAAATCGGCGCGACCTCAGGATGACACTTCCATGAGTTTCTAAGCAGCCTCTGAAGTTGATCGTCCGCGAGGCCCCGCCGGAAGATGTGCCGCTGTGGCGCGCGCACGGGAACCTCGTTGGCGCAGTCGAGGTCACCGCGCCTTAATCCCTGACACCCGAGTGCTAAGTTCCGATGCCGCCTGCCGCCCGGCGGCTTTTTCATTTCCGGCCCGGGCAGTATTGGTGTATATATCAGATTTCCGCCAATCGGGAGACACCAATGCCGAAGCGCATCCCCTATCGTTGGATTGTGGCGTTCACCCTGTTCTTCGCCTACAGCATTCAATACCTGGACCGCGTAAAAACGAATGTTCTCAATCCAGCCATCGCCAAGGATATAGGCCTGAGCACGGTGGATATTGGGACCGGCGCATTCCTGATGATGCTGTTCTACGGGCCGGCGCAATACGTATCGGGATGGTTGACGGATCGCTTCGGCGCCAAGCGCATTTTGCTTTTCTCAGTGGTCGCCTGGTCGATCATGACCGCCTGGATGGGCATCCTGCACAGCCGCCAGGAGTACCTGCTCCGCATGGCGATTTTCGGAGTCATGGTGGGAACCGAATATGTGCCGTCGGCACGCATCCTGATGCGTTGGTTCAACAAAGAAGGCCGGGCCCGGGCGCAGGCGCTGCTTTCCTGGTCCTGGATTCTGACCCCGGCCTGGGCAAGCGTTTTGGCCACGCAACTGGCGACCTACACGGGCAGCTGGCGGCTGGTTTTTTTCGTGACCGCCGCGCTGGGCATCATTCCGCTGTTTGCCATCACTTTCCTGATCTTCGACCGGCCGGAGCAATATCGCAAAATTACGCCGGAAGAGCTGGACTACTCCTATCGCGACGAACTCGCCAAGGGCACGCTCAAGCAGGGCAACTACCAGGACTCGCAAAAGCAGATTCTTGCCAAGGACAGCATTTCGTTCGGAGACTTTTTCAAAAACCGCAGCTACCTGGCGGTTTGCGTCGTTGACATCGTCATGCAGTTGACGTTCTGGGGGGCGATGGTTTGGATTCCGCTCTACCTGTCGGACGTCTTTAAGTTCAAGCTGGCAACCATGGGCTGGTGGAATTCGTTGTATTTCCTGGCGGGCGCTTGTGGCAGTTTCCTCTCCTCTTACCTGTCGGACAAGGTATTCCACGGCAACCGGCGCATCATGATCATTGCCTGCTTCCTCGGGTTGGCGCCTTTCATTCTGCTGATGGGGACGCTGCAAACGGCGAATCAAACCCTGCTGGCCATTGCCTTGTGCGGCATGGGATTCTTTGGCAACATGGCATGGGGTCCGTTCCTGGCCGTGCCGGCCGAGATCTTCACCCCCGAGGTTTATGGCAAGGCGATGGGATTCGTCAACGGCATCGGGTATTTTTCAGCGGCCTTCTCGGCCAAGATTTTCGCCGCCCTGGTGGTGGTGCAGAACGGCCAGAAAGACTACTCTTCCGGATGGTATTTCCTGTGTTCTTGCGTGGCGGCCGGAGTCATTGCCGCGGCGTTTATCCGTACGCCTAAGTCGGTTCCCGCCGCTCGCCTGGCGCGCTCGGCCGCGGGAATCTGATGCCGGACTGAACCCCCGGGAGCAAGGCCGGGCGACAGCGGCTCGGGACGGAAGCTGGAGTGCACGATGATCGAAATCCGGATTCACGGTCGTGGCGGCCAGGGCGCGGTGATTGCCTCGCAGATTCTGGCCGAGGCGGCTTTTCGAGAACAAATGTATGTGCAGGCGTTTCCCTCTTTTGGCTCGGAGCGGCGTGGCGCTCCGGTGCGCGCTTTTTTGCGCGTAGACCATTCGCCGGTTCTGGTGCGGTCGGAAATCTACCGCCCCGACGGAGTCATCGTTCTCGATCAGGGTCTTATCACCCTGGGCCTGGACGATGTCTGCGCCGGACTGAAAGCCGGGGGCTGGGTGTTGATTAACTCGCCGCGCGATCCCTCCGAGTTTGCCGGACTGGCAGGGTTTGCGGTCGCCACGGTGGACGGTTCGGCGATTGCCCGCAGGCATAAGCTCGGGTCCGCAACCGCTCCCATCGTCAACACCACCGTGGCCGGAGCTGTTGTCAGCCTGACCGGGATGGCGAGCCTCGACAACCTGGCCGAGGCGGTGCGCTGCTCCGTTCCGATCAAAGCGGAGGAGAACGTCGCCGCCGCCATGGAAGGCGCGCGCAGCCTCCGCAGAACGGGCGAGCCCAATGCAGGCTTGCCGCGAACCCCGCAAGCGGCGGTCATATCGGAGGCATGAAGATGTCCACGCCCCAGCCAAAATCGCTTGAAGATCTTCCGATCACGGCCTGCGCCACGCGTCCGACGAGCGACATCAACACCGGCACCTGGAAATCCGTGGAGCCGCGTTACGAGGACAAGCTTCCGCCCTGCTCGCACGCCTGCCCGGCGGGAAACGATATTTCCGGAATTATCCTGCTGCTGGCCGGCGGAGACCTCGACGGAGCGGCGCGGTTGCTGCGCGCCAGCAATCCCTTGCCCGCGACCCTCGGCCGGGTCTGTCCCCATTTTTGTGAGGGCCAGTGCAATCGCGACCCGCTCGGCGGCGCCATCGCGATTCACATGATCGAACGTTTTCTCGGCGATCTCTTGCTGAGCGAGCAGACCGCCCCGCAGCCGCTTCCGCCAAGCGGCCGCAAGGTTGCCGTCGTCGGCGCGGGTCCGGCGGGAATTACCGCCGCCTACGCGCTGGTGCTCAAAGGGCACGCAGTAGAAGTTTTCGACGAAAAGCCGCAGCCGGGAGGCTACCTGCGCACCGGCATTCCCGACTATCGTCTGCCCAAGGAAATACTCGACCGTGAGGTCGAATCGATCGAGCGGGCGGGGGTGAAGTTCAACCAGGGCGTTCGCATCGGGCACGACATCAGGTTCGAGGACCTCGGCAGCAGATTCGACGCTGTCATCGTGGCGGTCGGATTGCACGAATCGCGAGCTTTTGAAGTGCCGGGGAGCAACCACCGGCATATCTACGACGGGGTCGAATTGCTGGAGCGGATTCTTTCCGGAGAGGCTCCCGCGCTTCCGTCGGCGGTCGCGGTCATCGGCGGCGGAAACACCGCCATCGATGTGGCGCGCTCGCTCTTGCGCTTGGGCGCGAGTCCTACCATTGTCTACCGGCGAAGTGAAACGGAGATGCCGGCCATAGCCTCGGAAGTCGAAGAGGCCAAACGCGAAGGTGTGGGTTTTCAATTTCTCGCGGCGCCGGTCGCCGTGGTTATCGAGGACGACGCCGTCGCCGGGATCGAGTGCCGCCGGATGCAACTGGGCGAAGCGGATGCCTCGGGACGACCCCGGCCGGTGCCGATTCCCGGCTCCGAGTTCCGGCTTCCGTTTGCCGGGATCGTGGTCGCGATTGGCGAGACGGCGGATCTTGGTTTCCTGGCGCCAGCGACAGGAAACGCAAAGCAAAGTCGAGATGGAATTTTTCTTGCCGGTGACGCCTCGACCGGTGAGGGCACGGTTGCGGCCGCGGTTGGATCAGGCCGGCGGATTGCCGCCCTCGTCAACAGCTATCTGCACGGCAACGCCGCAGCGGACGAGCCCACGCTCGAGAGCCTGTTGCCGCGCCAGCTCAACACCGCGTTGGTGGCCGGTCCCGAGTACCTGAACCCCGCCTATTTCGCGCCCGCATCGCGTCCCGGAATTACCAGGCTGAATGGCGAGCAGCCGCCGCGCTCGTTTGCCGAGATCGTCCAGGGATTCGCGCTGGAGTCGATCTTGAGCGAAGCGCGCCGCTGTTTGCTGTGCGGCACCTGCAACGGCTGCTTGAATTGCTATTCATGGTGTCCGGACGTGGCGGTTCGTCGCGACTCGCAGGGGGCCGGATTCACCATCGACTCCACCCACTGCAAGGGCTGCGGGATATGTGTGGAAGAGTGTCCGCGCGGCGCGATGAGGCTTGAGGAGGTGACCCGATGAGAACGCTGCTGAAGGGAAACGGGGCCGTGGTGCGCGCCGTGCAGATGGCTGGCGCGCAGGTCATCTCGGCGTACCCGATCACGCCCCAGACCACCATCATTGAAGAGCTTGCGGATATGGTGGCGGAGGGACGGCTGGACGCGCGGTTCATCAAGGTGGAATCGGAACACTCGGCGATGGCCGCCTGTATTGCGGCCGCCTCGGTAGGCGCGCGAACCTTCACCGCAACCTCGTCGCAGGGCTTGGCTTACATGCACGAGGTTCTGCACTGGGCCGCCGGTTCGCGCCTTCCCATCGTGATGGTGAATGTCAATCGCGCCCTTGGTTCGCCATGGTGCCTGTTTACCGAGCAGACCGACTCGCTTGCGCAACGCGATACCGGCTGGATGCAGATCTATTGCCAGTCGGCGCAGGAGGCGTTCGATTCGGTGGTTCAAGCCTATGAAGTTTCGCAGCGGGTGCTGCTGCCGTGCATGGTGGTGTTGGACGGCTTCCTGCTTTCGCACACCTTTGAGAACGTGGATATACCAGAGGCGAGCATGGTGGAGGGTTTCATTAGCCCGGTGAAATTGCCGTACCTGCTCGACCCTGCCCGGCCCATGACCATCGGAGGACTGAGCGACCCCGAGACCTACACGGCATTCCGCCGGAAGATTCAGCTTGCCCACCAGCAGGCGCTCGAAGTTTGGGCGGATGTGGGCCGGCAATGGGGTGAACTTACCGGCCGCAGCTATGACGTAATTGAGGAATACCGGCTGCACGATGCCGAACTGGTGCTGGTGGCCAGCAGCACGCCGGCAATGACTGCCCGGATCGCAATCGATGCGCTTCGTGAACGCGGCATAGCCGCCGGTTTGCTCAGGCTGCGCGTCTTCCGGCCGTTTCCGGCGGATGCGCTGCGGCGGGCGCTGGCCGGAAAGCAGATGGTGGTGGTGCTGGACCGCAATTGCTCGTTCGGACATCACGGAATTTATTATCAGGAGACCAAGTCCGCGCTCTACGAGCTGCCGCCGGCGGAGCGTCCGCCGATGAGAGGCATCATCGCCGGCCTGGGCGGCGCCGATATCACTCCGGAGGACATTGAACAGATGCTGCTCCAGTCATTCGAGGGCGAGGGGTTGGAGCCGGTTACCTGGTGGAAGGCATTGCCGGAAGAAGCAGCGGTGGAAGCCGAGCCCTGCGCGGTGACGAAATAGGCCACGACGAAATAAATCAGCCGCGATGAAGCCAGATAGGTCGATGGACGTCATGCAAACAAAATATGATCCAGTGAACTTGCACCTCCCTGAGCGGGAGCTGATGCACTCCGGCCACTTTGGATGTCCCGGATGCGGCGCCACCCTTGGCATGCGAATCGCGCTCAAGGCGTTCGGAGAAAACACGATCATGGCGATCCCGGCGGGCTGCTGGGGCACTCTCAACGGGCCCTATCCGTTTGCGCCGCTTAAGGTGCCGGTGCTGGAAGTCGCCTTTGCCACCACCGCCGTTTCGGCCGCGGAATTCGCGCCGGGCTCGACGCGCAGGGAAAGCATGACGTCAATGTGGTGGCCTGGGCTGGAGACGGCGGCACCTTCGATATCGGTCTCCAGGCTTTATCCGGGGCAGTTGAGCGCAACGATAACATCATCTACGTTTGCTACGACAATGAAGCCTATATGAACACCGGCATCCAGCGCTCTTCCGCCACGCCCTATGCGGCGTGGACGATGACGACGCCCGCCGATTCGCCGAAGCCGGAGCCCAAGAAGGACATCGTCGGCATCCTGGCCGAGCACCGGATTCCCTACGCCGCGACCGCATCCATTGCCTACCCGGAGGATTTCCTGCGCAAGCTGAACAAGGCAAAGGCGATGGGCGGAGCGAAATTCATTCATCTCTGGGTGTCGTGCCCGACGGGACATAAATCGGAAGAGCGATACTCGGTAAAGATCGCTCGCCTGGCGGTTGAAAGCGGCGTGTTTCCGCTCTACGAAGTCGAGCGGGGAGTGGAATACACGATCAATCACGAGCCGGCGTTTACGGACGTGACGGAGTATCTCAACTTGCAAGGCCGCTTCCGCCACCTGGAGGCGGAGCACGTCGATGTGATGCGGCGCAATATCAATTGGGAGTGGAGGCGGCTGCGCGCCAAAGTCGCCATGGGCCGCGAACTGCTGCAAAACAGCTCTACCGCGAAATGAGCTTTAACTGATGGTTTCGGCGCTGTAACGGGCGATCAGTCCGGTTCGCACCGCATGCCTAAACATGCCAGTGAAGAACCAGCCGGCCAGCAGGACGTAGATCACGGCAAGGCATCCGCCCCACAGCAGAGCTACTCCGGAAACCGTGCCCCCCGAAACAATCGCGCGAATTCCCTCGAATACATAGGAAGGCGGCAGGATACGCGAGACCGCGCGCATCCACCAGGGAAGTGTAGAGAGCGGATAAAAGACGCCGGCAAAGGGCGAAAGCATGGCGGGAATCGGCCAGATGAACCACTCCGCCGCCGGGCCGAAGCGCAGAACCAACCCGCTGCCGACGATGCCGAAAGCGATCCCGAAGAGAAACAGCACGAGCAGAAACGGCACCAGGAGGATGCCGTAAGCGAAGAAGGAAAGCCCAAAACAAACCGTTGCCAACACCAGCATTACGGCAAGTCCGACGAGGCTGGATGCGGTGCTCGAGAGCACCAGACCGCCAACGTACTCCGTGATGGTAAGCGGCGTCGCAAAGATATTGAGGAAGTTGCGCGACCAGACATCCTCGAAGAACGTCATCGTCACTCCCTGCATCACGCGGGTAAAAAAATCCCACAGGAGAACCGCGCCCAGCAGGGTGGGAACGAAGTTAATACCCGACGCGGTCACCGCGTTCAGGTACTTGGTGATGAATCCCCACAAAACCATGTCAATGGCAACCCAGACGAACGTCGGCAATACCCGCGAGGGACTCCCGCGCATGAGATAGAACTGGCGAAGCAGAATAGCTGAGGTGCGGCTGAGAAACATAGCGCTGCCTACAATGCTGTTGAAAAAAGTGTTCTTCGAGAGTGTCATCCTGAGCGAAGCGAAGGATCCGCTGTTTGCGCCTGCCGAAAGCAAAGCAGGTCCTTCGGTCGCGCAAAGTCGGCGCAACCTCAGGATGACACTTCAAGACATTTTTTCCGCCCCCTCCTAAAATAGTTTCACAATCGATGTTACTCCGGAGTTCGCGGAACCAGTCTAAATCAGGGTGAGCGGCTCGCGCGCCACGGTGATGAACAGCTCCTCCAGACTCGCCTTGCCGTGCTCCCGCGGCAACGTCTCGGGGTCTCCTTCCAGAAGAATTTTGCCGTGCGAGAGAAAGAGCACGCGGTCGCAGACCTCCTCGACTTCGTGCATATTGTGCGATGTCCACAGCACCCCGCAAGTGCCCTGCATGACGCAGTCGCGAATCTTGGCGCGGATTTCGCGCGCCGAAGCGGGGTCGAGCGAAGCCGTCGGCTCATCAAGAAGAAGCAGGTGCGGGTTATTCAGCATGGCCTTGGCCAGCGATGCCCGGGTTTGCTCGCCGGAAGAGAGCACGCCGCACTTGAGATTGCGAATCGGATCCAGATCGAATTGCTTCAGCACGCTCGCGATGCGCTCCGCCAGGCGCTTCACGCCATAGATCAGGCCGAAGACTCGCAGATTCTCGTACACCGTGAGATTGCCGGGCAGGGGAGCGTAGACGGCGGCGAAGTTGGTGCGCGCCAGCGCCTGCGATCGATCGGCCGCCAAGTCGATGGCTTCGATCCAAACGCTCCCGGCGCTTGGTTCGAGCACCCCAAGAATCATGTTGATGATGGTCGTCTTGCCGGCCCCGTTCGGACCGAGCAGGCCAACGATCTCCTTCGGCCGCACGTCGAATGAGACGCCGTCTACGGCGACCTTGTCGCCGTAGACCTTGCGGAGCCCGGTGACTGCCAGCGCCTTGGCGGGCGCGACGGTCGAGCGCAACTCGCTCACTTAGCCGCCAGAGCAGGGAAATCGGCGCCGAGCGACGTCTTCTCCCAAGTGTCGAGATCGCGGCGCACGAGGTCGAGCTTGCTGCGGGCGGTCTCCAGGGCCATGCGCCCCAGCACCAGCCGCAGCGGCGGGTTCTTCGCTTGCACCACTTCGATCATCGCCTCGGCGGCGCGAACCGGATCGCCCGGCTGCTTGCCGCTGCCACTCGAAATTGCTTGGCGGCGCGCAATCGCGGTCTTCGCGTAGTCTTCAATTCCGTCGGCAGGCTTCTTCAGCGAGCGCCCGGCCCAATCGGTGCGGAAAGGCCCCGGCTCGACGATCACCACCTTGATTCCGAGCGGCTCAAGCTCTTTTGCTAATCCTTCCGAGAGGCCCTCGACAGCAAACTTGGTGGCATTGTAGTAGCTGACGCCGGGGAAGCCGACGAATCCGCCGATCGAAGAAATGTTGAGGATGTGCCCGCTCCGTTGCTTCCGCATGCCCGGCAAAACCGCGCGGCACATCTCGACCAGACCGAAGAAGTTGGTCTCGAACATGGCGCGAAACTCGGCGTCCTCGCCCTCCTCGACCGCGGCCATGTAGCCGAAGCCGGCATTGTTCACCAGCACATCGATTTTGCCGAAAGCGGCCTCGGCTTGCTTCACGGCCTCGGTTATCTGAGCCTTGTCGGTGATGTCCAACTTGAGGGCGAGTCCACGGCCGCCGGTTCCGGCCACCAGATCCTGAACCTGCTGCGGGTTGCGTGCCGTCACCACGGCGCGCCAGCCGCGTTCCAGCACTAACTTCGCCAATTCACGACCGAATCCGGTCGAGCAACCAGTGATGAACCAAACGGGTAGGTCTTGTTGCGGCATGAGTCGTTCTTCTCCTGAGGGCGATGCAGTCGTGCCGCTTCGCCCTGATGCGTTGAATGCAAGATGGGAAAACTATCTTCCCTAAATTGATGCGCCAGCGACGGATGCGGATTCGCCAACGCCGCGACCCGCGATTATCCAGCAGTACTCAGCGACACGGCCTCCGCGTGATGCCAGGCGCCTATGTCGGTGAAGTTTCCGGCGGCATCGAATCGCCACGGCTGCGCTTCACCGAGCACGGCGATGTCGGCGTGCTTACGGGCTTCCTCCAGCATGGATTCGGAGATGTAGATCTCGCCGACGTGCAGGGTATTCGGAATGCGCGCCATGCGCAGTCGCCGCAGGTCGTCGGCATTGCAGGTCTTGATCGCCGCCTGAATCGCCAGACGGTCGCAGTCCATGATCAGCCCAATGCGCGCCGACGGGGTTACGGTTGAGGTCAACACGTTGGCATAGGTGTATTCAAAATCCATTTTGTTGAACAGCCGCCGCGTGGTGATGTCGGCCATGCCCACGCCGCAGGAGTTTCCGTGGCTGCGCTCGGTGATGTCCAGCACCACCACGCGTGTGGCCGTGGGACCGGGATCGAGGTAAGGAGTCGGCGCACGGCCGGTGATGTACGGGTCCATGCCGCCTCCGGAAAACTCTTTGCCTAGCTGATCGACCACCAGAATGTCGAGCGGTTGCAGGAGCAGCCTGGGCATGTTGTTCTTGGCTTCAATCAGCAGTTTCCGTTCGTCCTCAATGATCCGTTCGGCGGGAATCGCCGCAATCTTCGCCACCCGGTCATAGGCGTTTTCCACCGTTCCAACACCAAACAGGATGGGAAGCTTGGCCAGCTTAACCTTGGCCATTTCCACGCTGAACTCAGCCATGCGCCCGAAGCCGAGCACATGGGCGGCGTCGGCGCCCTTCTGCTTGCCCAGGCCGATGGTGATCATCTTCACCAGGCCGCTCTCGTTGGGACCGCTGAAAGCGTTGTGCGCCTTGATGCGATTGATGACGATGATGCCGTCGGCCTCGTAGGCATGCTTGTCCATCAGCACCGCCAGGCCGTTATCAAGCGCGCCGAGTTCGACGACATCCATTGAGGAAATAATCGGACAGCCGGCGCTCGCCTCAGTCACTCCCAGATTGGCCAGCACCTGCCGTTGCCCTTCGGCGGTAGCGCCTCCGTGGCTTCCCATGGCAGGCACGATAAAGGGTTCAGCCCCGAGCCGCTTCAGTTCCTCGATGGTGACGCGCACGATCAGCTCGATCTCCGCCACTCCCCGGCTGCCGACGCCTACGGCGATGCGCATGCCGGGCTTGACGCGGCGGGCGATCTCCGGCCGGCGAATTTCTTCGTGTACCGCGGCGGCCACGTCATCGACCTCGGGGGCGGAAAACTTCTGCCTCACCCGGACCATCTTCGGTAGAGCGATGTCAGCTAACAGATCCGTGATAATGCCCATGTCGGCAATTACCTCGCTTATGATTATCTTCTGAAGTTACGCCGAGAAAGGCAAAAATGCCAATCCCTACCGCCGCGTTTTTTGCAGCGCACTGAGCGGGACGGAAACGACTGGCGGGCGAAGGAACGGAGAAGCAGGCGGGAAATCTATTGACACGAACGTAATGGGAAAATAGATTGTCGAATCGAGCCCGGTGCAGGCGGTTCGGGGGCAAAAGGAGGGCACGGTGAGCGCAGAAACGATGGCGAAGTTGAAGAAACTTGACGAGGCGATTGCCCGGTTTGTCCGGCCCGACAGCTTTCCCCTGGCGATCAGGATGCTGACGCCGGGCGAGGAGCTTCCGCCGGACGTGAAGGTTCCGAGCCGCAGCATGGGCGAGCAGTGGATTGTGTGCCAATCGATCGGTGTGGCCCGCCGCTACGGGTGGGCGCTCGCGGTGGGCAAGCAGGATGTGATCTGCCCGCTGGCGGCGATTGCCTTCGGATTCCGCCGGCCGAATGATGAGTTCCTCAAGGGCTTTGCCAGCGTCGATATGTATTGCCGGGACGAGGCGGCGGCAACCCGTTTGGAGGCCGCCGTCTGGAAGTTCGAGCCCGGCCGCTACGCCTACGTTTGCATGGCCCCGCTGCAGCGCACGAAATTCGAGCCGCACGTGGTGGCCGTTTACGCCAACAGCGCGCAGGTGCTGCGCTTGGTTCACGCGGCTCTCTACCGCAACGGAGGCCGGGTGGCGAGCACCACCGGCGGGCGCGTCGATTGCGCGGAAATCATCATCCAGACGATGAGCACCAACGAACCGAAGGTGATTCTGCCGTGCACGGGCGACCGTGTTTTCGGCATGGCGCAAGATACGGAGATGGTCTTTGCCTTTCCCTGGGGCTCGGTCGATGAAATCATCGACGGGCTTGAGGGAACCCACAAAGGCGGCGTCCGCTACCCGATTACCGTAGCCATGCGGAAGACCGTAACCATGCCGCAAACCTACCAGGACCTGATGAAGATGCTCGAAGAACGCGACCAGCAGCCGTAAGAATCGCTGCTCGCGGGTGCCCCAGGTTCCGCGCCGTGCAGTTCGGTGCTAACCTGAAGAAGTTTTCTTTGCCTTGAAATGTTGAGGGAACTACCCCACGTTAGCCGAAAGCAGGCGAACGTGGGGCACCCGGCTGGAAGTGGAATCTCAGCGATTTGCTGCCGAATTGCCGCTTCAAGAAAGGAGCTGTATGCGCCGTGCCTTCACCCGTGTTGGTTGTGTCGCTGCTCTGCTGGCAGCGGCTTTGTTTGCTCAATGCGCCCTGGCACAACAGGAGTTCCCGCCTCCCCAGGGCAAGGGACGCGTCGTCGTGATGCTTTCGGGAGCATCCGGCACAGGGAATTACCAAACGGTCGCAAAGGCCGTGGCCAAGCTTGGCTACGACGTGACGCTGTTTGATGCCAACAAGTTGAAAGGGAAAGGATCTCAGGCACTCATAGCCGCCATTGAGCAGGCGCGCTCCATGCCCCACGCTCTTCCCGGAAAGGTAGGGCTGATCGGCTTTTCGCTGGGAGGTGGCATCGCCTTGGGTAGAGGCTCACAGATGCCCAGTCATGTGGCGGTCGATATCGTCTGGTATCCGGCTACGAATTGGCTTCGAGATCGCCCCGGGTTTGCCGGCAGCATCAAGGTTCCGGTGTTGATGTTTGCCGGAACAATGGATGACTACAGACAATGCTGCTTGATTTCTACGGCGCGGGCGCTGGCCGATAGCGCGGCGGCAGCCAAAGTGCCGTTCGAGCTGATTGAGTACCCAGCCATGCATGGCTTCGCTTTGGATGGCGGGAGCCACGATCCCAAGGCTTACGCAGATGCCTTCGATCATACCGCAGCCCGGTTGAAAGTTGCTTTAGCCGATACCAGCGGCGAGGCGCGCTGAGCAAGGGCATTGGGGTGGGCGGCCCATTCAAGCGCCGCAGTTGCGCTTCCGTGCCACTACGCGAAAAGCACGCGCAGCGGGGACCCCGGCTTGAGTGGGGCAGTTTGTATACGAAAACCAACTACCCCACACAAGCAAGGATGCTTGTGTGGGGAACCCTCCGGATCATTACTGTCGATAACCGCCCTAGATTTTCATCGCCGCTCCGGTATCGGCGCTCATCACCTGTTCGGCGTAGCGGGCCAGCCATCCACGCTTGACCTTGGGCTCGAAGGGAGGAAGTGCGGCGAGCCGCTTTTCGATCTCGGCGTCGCTGACTTTCAATTCGATCCTGCGGGTCTTGGCGTTGATGTAAATGCGGTCGCCCGCTTGAATTGCCGCGATCGGGCCGCGGGCCGCAGCCTCCGGCGCGACGTGACAGACGCAGAGCCCGCGCGTGCCGCCGGAGAAGCGGCCGTCGGTGATCAGCGCGCAACGGATTCCCGCGCCGACGATAGCAGCGGTCGGCGAGAGCATTTCCTGCATGCCCGGTCCGCCTCGCGGTCCCTCGTAGCGAATCACCACCACGTCTCCATCTTTCACCTTGCCGTGCAGGATGCCGTCGAGCGCATCGTCCTGCGACTCGAAGATGCAAGCCGTGCCTTCGTACTCCATCATGTCAGCGCTGACACCGGCCACCTTAACCACCGCACCCTTCGGGGCGAGGTTGCCAAACAGGATGGCCAGGCCGCCGGTCTGGGTAAAGGCTTTCTCGGCGGTGCGGATGACATCACCATCGGCATCGGGAGCGCAGGCCGCCGCATCGCCCAGTTTGCCGGTGACGGTTGGAGCCGCGAGGTTCAGGCCGCGCACCTGGTGACGATTGAGTTCCTTGAGAATCGCAGGGATTCCACCCTTCTGGTTCACGTGCTCGACGTGAACTTCGGGACGACTGGGCGAGATCTTGCAGATATGGGGTGTGTTCTGAGAGATCTCATTGATCCGGTTGAGGTCGAACTTGATGCCCGCCTCATGCGCCAGCGCCAGCGTGTGCAGAATGGTGTTGGTCGAGCCGCCCATGCCGACATCAAGGACGAAGGCATTGACGATCGCCTGCTCGGTAATAATGTCGAGTGGACGAATATTGTTGTCGAGGCAGTATTTGAGCGCGTGCGCCGCCCGCTTGGTGAGCGCCAGGCGATCGGGATTCGGCTCCGTCTTTCGTTGGCTGTTATCGGTCCAACGCTCGGCCGGAACCGTGCCATTGCCGGGCACCGCGACCCCCAGCACCTCGCCGAGGCAGTTCATGGAATTGGCAGTGAACATGCCGGCGCAGCTGCCGCAGCCGGGACAGGCTGTTTCGGCCAACGAGCGCAGCTCGCCGTCGGTCATTTTGCCGACGCTGTGCTTGCCCACGGCTTCAAACACCGTGATCAGGTCGGTGTTGCCCGCTCCGGCGAGCATCGGTCCACCGCTCAGATACACGGCGGGAATATTGATGCGAACCATGGCGTTGTACATCGCCGGGACAATCTTGTCGCAATTGGCGATGCCGATCCAGGCGTCGCACGGGTGGGCGCCGATGATGGTTTCGATCTGGTCGGCGATCAACTCGCGTGAGGCGAGCGAATACTTCATGCCAAAGTGGCCCATGGCGATGCCGTCGCAGACCGCGGCGCCGACATTGCAATACCAGACGTTAAAGCCGAGAGCTTTCAGCTCGTCGCGGACGATAGCGCCGATCTTGTCCAGGTGCGCGTGACCCGGAATCTGGTTGGTATAGGAGTTGATGACTGTGACAAACGGCTTCTTCAGATCGTCCAGCGAGTTGATCACTCCCTCGGCAATCATGAGCGAAGCCGCCGGCAGCATATGGGCGCCTTCGGCGACAATACGGCTGCCCCGTTTGCGGATGTTTTCTATGCCTGGGTTCATTGCGCTCACATTCTACTAAAGTAGCGGGCCGATTGGGGAATTTTGCCGACCTTAGGCCGAACTATTGATGAAAAGGTAAACCGGAGCAATGGCGGAATAAATAAAATCGCGTCCTCGGGAGGCGCGGCATCGTCGGAACCGGCGAGCGAGCGTTCGTGTATCCTTACAGTCGGCGAAAGCAGTATCTCTCGCACATCACTTGTTGTTTCGGCTTCTTGAAAAGCAGATCTGATACCGCCTGGTTACGGAGGATTTTCACCATGAAGAATGTCGTGGGCTATTCGCGGTTGTTTCTCAAAGCATGCGCCTGCGGTCTCGCGCTGCTCACTTTCACGTGCCTTCTCGCATCCGGCCAAAGCGGCCCGCCCCCGCCCACTTATCGAGTCGATCCCGCCTGGCCCAAGCAACTTCCCAACAACTGGATTATCGGTCAGATTGGCGGGCTCGCCGTGGACAGCCACGACCACATCTGGGTACTGCACCGCCCGCGTACCTGCACGGCGGACGAGCTGGGCGCGGTGCAGACGCCGCAACGCTCCATGTGCTGCGTCCCCGCGGCGCCGGTGCTGGAATTCGACCAGAGCGGCAATCTGTTGCAGGCCTGGGGAGGTCCCGCGTCGGCCAAGGACTGGCCGGGCAACGAGCACGGAATCCGTGTCAACAGCGCGGGCAATGTCTGGTTGGGCGGCAACGGCGACAATGACCGCCAACTGCTCAAGTTCACCAACGACGGCAAGTTTTTGATGGAGATTGGGCATTCTTCATCCGCGCCCGAAAACAACCAGGACACGACCATCCTCGGCCGCCCGGCGGGCATCGCGCTGGACGAGGCGGCGCGCGAGATCTACATCGCTGACGGCTACCTCAACAAGCGCATTGTGGTGTACGACTCGGAAACCGGAAAGTTCAAACGGGGATGGGGCGGATACGGCATGCCCCTGAGCGAAATCGACAACACCTTCCCCGTGCCGGCCTACAAGCCCGGCGATCCGCACGATAAGCAGTTCCGCAATCCGACCCACTGCGTGCACATCAGCAACGACGGCTTGGTCTATGTCTGCGATCGTACCAATGACCGGGTGCAGATCTTCCACAAAGACGGTCACTTCGTGAAAGAGTTTTACCTTCGTCCTGAGACCTTGGGGAGCGGTTCGGATTGGGACATGGATTTCTCCACCGACCCAGCCCAGGCATTTCTTTTGATCGCCGACGGAACCAATAACGTGATCTGGACCATGCGCCGCAGCGACGGCGCCATCCTCGGCACAACCGGTCACGCCGGACGTAATGCCGGCCAGTTCCACTGGGTGCACCAGATGGCTGCTGATTCCGAAGGGAACCTCTATACGGGCGAGGTGGACACCGGCAAACGAGTGCAGAAGTTCGTGCGCGTGAAATAGGCAATGATGAACCTTCAACTGAATCAACTTGAGGTCCGGGTGTTGGGCTCGCTGATGGAAAAGGAGACCACCACCCCGGACTATTATCCGCTTTCGTTGAATGCGCTGGTGAACGCCTGCAATCAGAAATCGAATCGCGACCCGGTCATGGAGACGGACGAAAGCGCCGTGCGCGAGGCGCTCTATTCGCTGGGCGCAAAGGGCTTGGCGGGCCCGGTCAGCAGTGCCGAAAGCCGGGTCACAAAGTACGAGCACAGGATGCAGGAGATCTTCAACTTCACCCGGCGTGAATCGGCAATCCTCTGCGTGCTGTTGCTGAGAGGCCCGCAAACGCCGGGCGAGTTGCGCGGCCGGACGGAGCGGTTGTTCCGCTTTGACGACCTTGCCGACGTGCAATCCACCCTACAGCGCTTGGCCGAGCACGATCCGCCATTGGCCAAGATGCTGGCCCGTTCACCCGGCACCAAGGAAGCGCGTTACGTACATCTGCTGACTGACGACCCGGAGGCCTGGGAGACGTCGCCGTCGCCGCCGGCCGCCGGCAACAACGTCTCGTCCGGCGGCGGGCAGATCGCCATGCTCGAAGAAGCGGTGGCACGGTTAGAACGGGAGATCGCGGCCCTCAGGAAAGAGTTCACCGAGTTTCGCAAGCAGTTCGAAGAAGATTGACGCCGCGCAGTGTACCCAAGGTACTCACCGAAAGCTACACCTTTTGAAACAGCTTAGGGCAGACAGGTATGCATGTAACGCAAACTTTTTGGAACCGTGTCGATCGCCGGGCCAATTGACAAACTGTACGGTATTAGCGTACCTTTGTATCTGTACGCCAAAGGCGTATACAGGGCTTCTAAATGGAATTCATTGAGGCTCCGGCGTTTACGAGATATGTTTCGGACTATCTGAACGACGACGAATACCGAGACTTGCAGAGTGAACTCTCCCTCAATCCGCAAGCCGGAGATCTGATGCCAGGCACTGGCGGCTTTCGAAAGCTCCGCTGGCCAGACATGAGACGCGGAAAAGGCCGAAGAGGTGGGCTGCGTATCATTTACTACCTCTTCTCTTCCGATCAACAGATTTGGCTAATGACAGTTTATGGCAAGGATGAAGCCACTGATTTGAGCGCTACCCAGAAGAAAGCCATGAAAGCTGCGGTGGATGCTGAACTGAGGGCGCGGAGCGCTAAGAAGATGGTTCACAAACAGACATCGTGGAGGAAACGGTAATGACAAAGCGCGATATCTTTGGGGAACTGATGGAGGGCGTTGCCGCAATGAAAAGTCACCGCGAGGGCAAGCTTACTCTCCGCAACTACACGGTCAAGGCGGCGCCGCTTCCGAAGGTTGATTCGAAGCTCATTAAGGACACTCGCAAGAAACTTCAGTATTCTCGCGCGGTGTTTGCGCGTAAACTTCGCATCAATGAAAGGACCCTCGAGAAATGGGAGCAAGGCAGGGCAAAGCCAAATCCGCAAGCCGCCGCCCTGGTGCTGTTAGTCCGCAAGTATCCTGACACACTTGAGCGGTTGGAGAAAGTTTCCACTGGCTAGTAAGCTCACGACCGACACCTTCTGTGTAACCGCTCTAGCCCCCAAACCCATATAGCTCGGCGGCGTTGTCCGCCAGGATTCGGTTTCTGATCTTCTCGTCGGGCACCCAGGTTGCCAGCATATCCAGCAGTCCAGCATCGGGAGGTATCGCCGTCCTGCAAGACTGATGAGGCCAGTCGCTTCCCCACACCAACCGCTCGGGCGCAACCTCAACCAGAGCTTTGGCCATGGGCACGACATCGGCAAACGGAAAATCCTGGGCGGATGTCAGATAAGCGCCCGAGAGCTTCACCCAGCAGTTGCCTTCCTTGAGCAGCGAGATCAGGGTCTGGAATCCCTGGTGCGGCACACCCAACCCCGCCGGCATACGTCCAATGTGATCGATGACTACCGGCGTGGGCAGGCGCCGCAGCCTCGGCCCCAGCTCAGCCAACTCGCGCCCATCGATGAGGATCTGCACATGCCAGCCGAAGGGCGCAACCATTTTCGCCAGCGGCTCGAGCGTGCTGAGCGGAGTTCCGCCTTTATAAATCAGATTGAGGCGCACGCCGCGAAATCCCGCATCGTGCAAGCGCTGAATCTCTTGCTCGGGAGTGTCAGTGTCCAGCACGGCCACGGCGTGCCATCTTCCGCCCGAGGCGACGATGGCGTCGTAGGTGCAGCGGTTGTCGGTCCCGTAAAAACTTGGCTGAACGATAACCGCGCGCTCCACGCCGAGTGCGGCCAGCATGTGCACGTACTCCTCCCGATGCGCTTCCGGCGGCGTATAGCTGCGATTCGCGGCGAACGGGTACTGCTCTCCCGGCCCGATGATATGCGCGTGGCAATCGCACGCCTTGGGCGGGACGGCGATTTTCGGTTTGCCTGGATCGGGCCGCTGGCGTGGCTGAAAGTGGACGTCTGCTTTGCCTGCTATCTTCTCCATCGAACCCTCCATTCAACATTGTCTCGGAATGTGTATTCGCCTGCCGGTGAGGAGGCGAGCCTCGGCGGAAATCGCGCCTCGCCTCCACGGCTGAGAGTGCTTACTCGATGATCTTCTTGGCCCTGAGCGTGTTGTCGATATCGGGCTTGAACAGCACGCCCGCCGCGATTTCCTTCATCCGTTTTGCCTCGCGCTCGTAGATCGCCTTGGTCTCCGCCAGCACGTAGGCGGCATCGGCCTTGGGCACGACGACGATTCCGTCCTGCGAAGCGATCACCACATCGCCCGGCATCACCACCACCCCGCCGCACTGGATGGGGAAGTTGACTTCTCCCGGACCATCCTTGAAGCAGCCGCTGGCCACGATGGTGCGCGAGTACACCGGCAGTCCGAGTTCCTTGAAATCCTCGACGTCGCGGACGGCGCCATCGATGATCAGTCCGGCGATGCCGATCTTCTTGGCGGTGCGTCCCATCAGCCCGCCGAAACCCGCCCCGGCGTTATGGCCAAAATAATTGCCCACGATGATATCGCCCGGCTTGGCCAAGGCAAGAGCCTTGTGGAACATCAGGTTGTCTCCCGGCGCGCACATTACGGTGACGGCCGGACCGGCGACGAAATCGCCTGCATTGGTCGCCTTCATTCCCGGGTCCATCACCCGGAAACGATTCATCGCATCGGCAATGTTTGGGGTGGGATACTTCGCCAGCTCGGCGATCAGAGCGGGATCGGCCCGTTCGATCACGGTCTCAAAACGGAAGCCGATCTTGCCGAACACGGTGGAAGCAACTGCCGCGGTAGTTGTCATAAATGATTCCTCCTAATTCTTGGCTGCGTAGTTAAGCAAGCCGCCATGCAGAACGATGTCGACCTGGCGGGATGTTAGATTGTGAACGACTGTGAACTCGCTGCGCTGAGTCTTATTGACGACGACGAACTCGCCGCGGCGGAAATCGCCGGCTGTATTGGCGATCTCGAGTTCGTCGCCCGGCTGGATTTTTTCGTAATCGTCGCCATTCTTGAAGGTCAGCGGCATGATTCCAAAGTTGATCAGGTTCGCCATGTGGATGCGCTCGATGCTCTTGGCAATCACCGCACGCACGCCAAGATACATCGGGCAAACCGCGGCGTGCTCGCGCGACGAACCTTGACCGTAACTCAGACCGCCGACAATGACTGACGCCAGTCCCTGCTTCGAAGCCGCCTGGCAACGACCGGGAAAGTCCGCATCGACGTTCCTGAAAATGAAGTCGCTCGACTTGGCGATATTCGAGCGGTAGCGGCTGACCGAGCCGGCGGGGATGATGTGGTCGGTCGAAATCTTGTCTCCCAGCTTGATCGTAACCAGTGCCCGCAGATGCTCCGGCATCGGCGAATTGCTGGGCGGCGCGCCGACATTGGGGCCGCGAAAAACTTCGCCCGAAAAAGTCGGCTGAATGAACATGCTGTCGTCAACGAAGAACTGCTTCGGCAGCTCAACCTGCGGATGCGCCCCGCCTAAATCGCGCGGATCGGTGATCACTCCGCTGAGAGCGGCGGCCACCGCGGCTTCCGGACTGACCAGGTAAACTTTGGCGTCCTTGGTTCCGCTGCGGCCTTCAAAGTTGCGATTGTTGGTGCGAACCGATACCGCCCCGCTGTGCGGCGACTGACCATAGCCCACGCAAAAACCGCACGCCGATTCCAGGATGCGCGCCCCTGAGTCAAGAATATCGGTCAGCGCTCCGTTGGCGCTGATCATGCGCAGAACCTGATGGCTGCCGGCGACCACTCCGAAGCTCACGCCGGGCTCGACCTTCTTTCCTTTCAGCAGCGCCGCTACCGTCATCAAGTCCTTGTAGGAAGAGTTGGTGCAACTGCCGATCAGCACCTGGTCGACCTTGATGCCTGCTACTTCCCGGATTTTCTTGACGTTGTCCGGCGAGTGCGGCAGCGCCACATTCGGCTCGATGGAGGCGAGGTCCAGGTCGATGATGCGATCGTAATGGGCGTCGGGATCGGGCTTCATCTCCACCCAGTCCTGCTCGCGACCCTGCGCCCGGAAGAACTCGCGCGTGACCTCATCGCTGGGAAAAATCGACGTGGTCACGCCGAACTCCGCGCCCATGTTGGTAATGGTGGCACGTTCGGGAACCGTGAGGCGGGCCGTCCCCGCGCCGCCGTACTCAATCGCCGTGCCGACGTTGCCCTTGGTGGTCAAGCACTTCAGCAGCTCAAGAATGACATCCTTCGCCGTCACCCAAGGCGCAAGCTTGCCATCGAGATTCACGCGTATGACCTTGGGATAGGTCAGGAAAAACGCGCCTCCGGCCATGGCCACGGCAACGTCCAAGCCGCCGGCGCCGATCGCCAGCATGCCGACCGCGCCCGCCGTGGGCGTATGGCTGTCGCTGCCGATCAAGGTCCATCCCGGCCGGCTCAGCCGTTCCAGATGGACCTGATGGCAGATTCCATTGCCCGGTTTCGAGAACAGGATTCCGTACTTCGCCGCCACCGTCTTCAAATATTTGTGGTCGTCGGCGTTCTCGAAGCCTTCTTGCAGCGTCAGGTGGTCCACGTACGATACCGATAGTTTCGTCCGCACCCGTTCGACGCCCATGGCTTCGAATTGCAAATAAGCCATGGTGCCGAGAGAGTCCTGGGTCAGCGTCTGGTCGATCTTGATGCTGATTTCACAACCCGGCTTGCACTCTCCCGAAACCAGGTGCGAGGCGATCAGCTTTTCCAGCAAATTCCTGCTCATGCTGAAGTGCCCTTCTCATTTTTCTGGTCGAGGACTTTCAGAATCTCATGGAAATCTTTCGGCGGCACGCCCTTGAAATACTCCTTCATCCCCAGCTCCGTGCACCATCTCAGCTTGGCCTTGGTGGCCTTGGACATGATGGCGTCGACTTTCAGCGTATCGAGCGTGGCGATCACTTCATCCATCTCGTGCTCGCGCCGCGCCGAGTGAATTACGCCCCGGGCGACGAGGCCGTTGATGACCTCCAGCAGCGGGCCGCCGGTCAGGGTCTCCTTGACCGAAGCCAGCACGTCGTCCTCAACTCCGTAGCTGTGGCCGGCCACCAGCATCTCCAGCAACAGGGTCACAAAGCCCTTCATGAAGATGCTGCGGAACATCTTGGAAGCCGAAGCGCTGCCCGCCGGCGCATCCATGAAAGTAATGTTCATGCCGTAAGGCGCCATCGCTTCCATGAACTGCTTGGCACCCTTGCCGGAGACCGAGACCGGAACTTTATGCTTGTAATTGGGAACCGGGCCCATCACCGCGCAGTCCACAAACAAAGCCACGGGCGCGATGATCGCATTGGCCTCTTCCTTGGTCATGGGCGAAGTGGCGTTGAGATCAACATAGAGCTGCGACGGCTTCAGGAACGGCTTGGCCGCCTGCGCCAGCGGAACCGACATGTTTGCGCTCACCGCCGACATGACGATTTCCGAGCCTTCGACCAACTGCTGCAGGCTGGGTGCGAGCGTCACCGAAGCTTCGGCCGCGCGCTTGCCGATCAACTCGCTCTGCGGCGCCACATTCCAGAACTTGTCGTAGGCGATGATGCCGTCGAGGCCCTCTTGCTTCAGCCCTTTGGCAATGTTGAAAGCAGCTTCACCGAATCCGATAAATCCGAGCTTTGCCATATCCATATCTCCTGTCAATTTCGTCCACCCCAACCTCGTCAACCGCGGCGCGAGTTGGGGACCCCGGTTGCCGGTTCAACCTGGCCGAGCCGGATCGCCCGTGCTCAATCGCCCCTCGATCCGGCCGGTTATCTGAACCTCAAACTCCGAGAGCTTTTTTGCGTGCCCGTTCCAGCGCGTACTTCAGGATCGCCGCCGAGCGGTAGAGGCCGTGCACGAACTTGCCATACGGCATCATCAGGAACAGCGTCATCACGATGCCAAGGTGGATCGCCAGCAGCGAGCCCATGGCCGCCGTCTCGCGCAGCACCAGCAACAGCAGGCCGGTGATGCTGGTCAGCAGAAGCAGGACGATGAAAGCCACGTCCATTCCGTACTGGCTCTCATCGGTGATCTCGCGATTGCGCCGCGTCTTCAGCCACCACAGACCGATCGGGCCAACCACCAGGCCGAGTCCGCCCACGGCGCCGAAGATGACCGGCAGACTGGTGTAGCCGTATGGACCCGTCCACCCGAAGCCGTAGTAGTAGATGAAGCCGATCGTCGTGGCCACGAAGCAGCATAGGAACCCGTAAAACGTAAAGTGATGGAACCAGCGCCGCGATTGCGAGCTTTCATCTTCCGGATACGCGCATCCGTAGCCGCCGTTATCCAGGTATTTCAGACTGAGCACTTCCTTGATCGCCTTGCTCAGCGAGGGAACATTGAACAGGTCGGGAACCTCTTCGCCGATGTCGCGCCAGAAGCGAAGCAGGCCGACCGACAGCGCAATCAACACAAACAGCGCCACCGCGCCGAAGCTCAAAACCATGACCTCGTGCGGCGTGACCTTGTAGAAGTCGCCTCCGGCAACCGCCGTCGACAGGCTGGCGTTTCCGGCCAGTTGCGTCACCCCAAAGAAAAACCCCACCAGCATCAGCGCCGTAAGCAGCGCGCCCACCAGGCCGTTGGCCCGGAACGCGCTCGCCAGCGCCTTCGGCCAGACATATTCCTGGTAAGACTCGGCGCGGATGCGGGCAAACGTCTGCGGCGGATTCACCATCCACTCGTGCGGCGGCGCGTACTGGCAGGCGTAATAGCACTCGCTGCAGTTGTGGCAGAGGTTCGCCAAATACTTCAGGTCCGTCTCGGGAAACTTTCGGCGATACTCCATGGCGGGCCACACCGCACAAAAACCTTCGCAATAGCGGCAGGCGTTGCAGACGGTCATCATGTTTTCGGCTTCGCGCATCAGTTCAGTTGGCATTGCTTGACTCCTTCGCGGCACGGTTCGCCGATCCCGAGGCGTGCTTTTTCACAAATACCGCCGCCTCTTTTCCCCCGATTCGTCCAAAAATATTGCCAATCACCAATCCGATTCCACCGATATAGCCTCTGGGCAGGATGTTGCCGGCCATGACCTCGCCGGCGGCGAAGATGTTGTCCGCTGTTTTGCCGCTCTTCATTACAACCGCCGCTCGCCTGTCCGTTTTTACGGCGAAGTAGGTGAATGTCAGGCCCGGACTCAACGGATAGCCATAATAAGGAGGCGCGTCCAGCCGCTGTGCCCAATGGGTCTTGGACGGGGTCAGGCCGGCCGTTTTGCAGTCATCGAGGATGGTATGGTTGAAGGTACCGGGCTGGACAGCGTCGTTGAATGCCTTGATGGTCGCTTCCACCTTTTCGACCGGCAACCCGAACTGGCCGGCGACTTCACCAATGGTGTTGCCCTTGACCGCTGGATAACGCGAGGGCATAAACTTGTTGATCGTCTTGGAATCGACAAAGCAATAGCAAATCTGGTCCTGCTGCTGCGCCACGAGACGTCCCCAGATGGCATAGCGAAACCCCCAGAAGTCTTCGCCCTCGTCGTAAAAGCGCTCGCCGGTCTTGTTCACCACCGCGCCCAACGTGACGCAGTCGAGCCGTGTGACGATGCCGCCGTCAAATTTGGGAGCGCGCGAGTCGCAGGGCACCATGTGCCCCTGGCTGGGATCACCAATCGACTCGGCGCCGGCATCCAACAGCGCCTTTACCATCGTGCCGGTGTCGTACGGAGTGCCGCGGACCTGGAAGTTGTCGGCCGCCGCTCCCCAGGCGCTCTTGAGGAAGTCGAGGTTCGACTGCAACCCGCCGGCCGCCACAACCACTGCCTTGGCGGGGATCGGGACGGTGTTTTGCCCGTTCAGGCGAACGATTGCGGCATGGAAGCGACCGTCCTTGATGTCCAGGCCGGTCGCTTCGGCGTCGTAGAGAACCCGCGCTCCCAGCTTTTCCGCATAACGGTAGAGGGTGTTCATCAGCGACTTGCCGCCACCCAGGAACCAGGCATTGGTGCGGCTGAGGTGAAGCGTGCCGGCCAGCGCGGGTTGAAAGCGCACCCCGCGCGCTCTCGCCCAATCCAGGACCTCGGGCGATCCGTACACGGTCATCTTAGCCAGCTCCGGGTCCTGCATTCCACCCGTGCAACGCATGTAGTCGTTCCACATCTCGTCCGCGGGATAAGCCCCGGTGTAGGGATCGATCTGCTGTTCGTGCGCCAGACGCATGTTACGCGTATGGCGGCTGTTGCCTCCCCGTAACGACTTCGGAGAGCATTCCAGCACCAGCACGCTGGCGCCATTTTCCAGCGCCTCGATCGCCGCGCACAAGGCCGCGTTCCCTCCGCCTATGACCAAAACGTCCACGTTGCCAAAGTCTTCTACCATTGCCATCTCCCGCTACACCTTGCCTGAATATTTGGTGGTGGGTCAATTTGGTGAGGGTCACGAGAAATTCAAATTGACCCACTACTGAATATTTCGTTCGCAAGCGTATAGCTCCATTCTGTACCCGTAAGGGCAAAATCGCTATTTCCCAGTCGTCGCCGATCGCCCGAGGTGTGTTCGCAGAGATTAGCGCCGTCCGAGCATTATCGCCAATATATTGATATGAACGATTGATATCTCTATTAGAATAATCGCATGGAACTGCGGCACCTTCGATATTTTGCGGCCGTCGCCACCGAAAAGAGTTTTCGCCGCGCCGCCGAACGGCTGCACATTGCCCAGCCTCCGCTCAGCACCCAGATCAGGCAGCTGGAAGAAGAACTCGGCCTGCGGCTGTTCGAGCGCACCAGCCGATCGGTGCGCCTGAGCCCGGCAGCGGAGAATCTATTACCCTTGGCGAACAGCATCCTGGAAGCCGCCGACCGGCTGAAGACCGCCGCCAAGCAAAGTGCCGAGGGGGCGATTGGCTCGCTATCGATCGGCTACCTGCCCTCCTCGCTTGGAACTCTGCTGGCCGAAGCGCTGCGCACTTTCCACGCCGCCCATCCTAACGTGCAAATTTCCTTGGTCGAACAGCGGGCGCCCCAGCAGATTGAGGCGGTTCTGAATGGCACCCTCGATCTTGGGCTAACCCACGGCAGGGTGGAACAAAGCGAACTGGCGGCCGAGCTCTTCAGCGAAACCGATGTGGCCATCGCCTTGCCCAGAGGCCACCGCCTTACCCGCAAGGCCCGCATCGCCTTGGAAAGCCTTCGCGGAGAGCGACTGGTGCTGCTGCGGCAGGACTTGGCTTGCGGATTCTACGATCCGTTTTTTGCCGCCTGCGCCGCCGCCGACGTCACCTTGCCCGTCTTCCAGTACACCAACGATTTCGTCACCAAACTCTGGCTGGTTTCAGCCGGCTTCGGCATCTCCCCGACGATGCTTCCGTCGTCCATGCCCTTTCCCATCAGCGACGTCGTTTACCGCCCGCTGGCCACCCATCTGCCGAAATCGAAACTTTATCTGGTTCACCGCAAGGCCAATCTTTCTCCGCTCCTCAAAACCTTCGTCGACCACGTAAGGCAAGCCCGCGGCAAAAAATAGAGAGAACGATCGGGATAACCCGATCCGTCCGCCCTTGCCTCGCCCTGAACTATGACAGCACGCGTCCTTTCGTCCTCGGGCCGAAAGCCCCAACGATGAGGGCGACGGCCACGAACATTCCCGCGATGTAGACGAACACCGACATATAGCCGTAATGGCTGAACAAGAAGGCAACGATCAGCGGTCCAAACGAATTGGCGCCTCTCCCGGCCCCATAGGAAATGCCGGCGCCCGAGTTGCGAACGTGCGTCGGAAAGCACTCAGCCGTGTAGGCATAGAGGATGGGCGTGAACATCTGGAACGAGATCATCATCAGGCAGCCGAAGACGACGATGGACGCCATGCTGCCGCTCAGCCCATAGACCACCGCGCAAGCCGCCTTGAGCAGCACGCAAACCGTGATCAGCCACTTGCGATCCCAACGGTCGGAGATGACCCCCGCGAGCATCGCTCCTACCGGCGCCCCCAACTGCATCGCCGAGGTCCAGGTCAGGGAATGCACCAGCGAGAAACCTTTCGCTACCAGCAGCGTCGGAATCCATGCCTGAGCGCCATAGAATCCGAGCGCCTCGAAAAACCACACCGAGACCAGCAAGGCGGTCCGCCCGCGCACACTGGGAGTGAACAGCTCGGAGTATTTGGCGCGTTGTACGGTCGGCGTCGCCAACTCCTGCGGCGGCGGGAGTTCGCCGCTCTCGGCGCGCACCCGCGCCTCGATCCGCTCCAGCGCCGCGTCGGCTTCGGCAAACCGGCCCTGATTCTCGTACCAGCGCGGTGACTCCTCCAGCCGCGGCGCGAACAGCAGGATGAGCATGCCGAGTGAGCCCCACACGAACACCAGCCGCCAGCCCCACACCGCGGCGGGAACCACCCAGCGGGCAACGAACGCCGTGGCGGGAATGCCGCAGACCCCGATCATCATGATCCAGCCCTGGTAGCTTCCCCGCCGCTTCACCGGAAACATCTCGCTGATGTAGGTCATCCCGACCACGGTCATGGCCGAAATCCCGACCCCGGTCAGCAGACGCGTCAGGAACAGTCCGGCGGTGTTCCAGGCGCAAGCGTTGAGCAGGGAAAAAACCGAGTACCACAAGGTAGTTACAATCAATGCCCGCTTGCGGCCGACACGATCGGAAAACCATCCGCCGACATTGGCGCCCACCAGCATGCCGATAAACGCCGCCGAGGTGATGAAGCCGATGGTGGAGAGCGGAAGCTTCCAGGCGATGCGCACCGCCGGCGCCGCGAAGCCGAAGGTATTGAGATCGCCCAGCTCAAAGAAAAAGACGTAGGCCATCATCCACATGATTCCCTTGTGGAAAGAGCCGATGGGCAGCCGGTCAAGTCTAGCTGCCGCCGATGGACGCGTCCCTTGTACAGTCCCAGCCTGTGATGTACCCACGACAACACCCCCCATAGAGTAGAGCACGCACGCGACCTGCCGCCAACGCCCTCCGCCGCGGCTATGGGACCCGTTTCTCGGAGCCTCTGCGGCGCGAGGAAGTCCCGTGCGAATCCCACCCCTGAAATTTTCGAATCGCTTTCGGGTCCAGTTTTCGGTTGATCGGGCACGCTATCACAATCAGCCACCGGAAACGGAGTCTCTTAATCACGGTGTCGTGTGTGGTACGTCACCTGGGAGATGTGATGGGAAAAGGCTCCGGGAAAATAGCCGGAGCCGGACGAGCCGGAGGCAAGCGCCCATCAACCCGACCGACAGAAAACCTCAGCATCGGTCGGCGCGATCGCCTCCCGTGGATTTGCCCTCAGAACTTCAAATTCTTAAATGGCAGGAACGCCATGAAATCAGCATGATGCACGATATAGGCTTCGGTCGTGCGCTTCACCAGGTCGCCTTCGGCGGCGTGGGCGGCGATGATGTGGCAGACCGCATCCGGCACGCCGCACTCCATCGCCAGAGTCACCCCGGTAAACGGGTGGCGCAGCATCTCGCCGCGCGAACTCTGCACCGCTTTGCCGTTCTTGATCTCGTACTCCAGCAGTTTGCCGACATCGGCCAGGATGGCGCCGGCAATCACCGTGTCCATGTCGATCTTCAGGCTGTTGCCCATGAACTCCCGCATGGCTTCTCCCGCGTGGCGCGAAATGTGCACTACCGAGCGCTTGTGTTCCATGAAAGTCGTGGGGCAGTTCGGCACCAGCAGGGTAAAGGGAATCTGGTTGAGATCGTCGGGGCGAAGCGGGCTCAACGCAAATGCCCGCTCCCATGTGCGCGTCACTTTTTCGCGAAGGTCGGCACTCTGAATCCAATCCAACTCCGGCCAAAGGCGCTTTACGTCGTCGCGGATCAAGCAATCCTCCTGCGGCCACGGTCATGTTCGGCGTGGCGGTTGGCACAACTTGTAGCAGAGCATGAAAGTGGCAGGTTGTGATGATCGTCATAACATGATGTGACCGGGACCGGCGGACCGCCATTACCGCGACCGAAAACGTTCCCCGGCGGCGGGCAGGCACCGGCCGGTTCATTCTCGTTCGAGTATCAATTCTTCCGATCAATATATTGGCAAAAATCGAAACTCCCAGGTAATCTTCCACTCCCAAGCGAGCTTTCGCCGGTGACGTTTGCTTGCCTTGGGAATCGGCACATCACCGTCGCCTGTGACCAAGATTACAGGTTGCTGTTCAACCGGTGTGATACTCATCACGCTCATATATTCCTGGGGGACAAGCAGGGCCCGGTGGGCTTAAGCGAGTGCCGGCAAGGCCGAGAGCACACTGCCATCTGGGAGCGCGCTTCCGGGACAACGAAACACGAGGGGAAAACATGAAAGGCAGGGCATTCTACAAGAGTCTGTATTTTCAAGTTATTGTCGGGGTTATCCTCGGCATTGCTTTGGGTGTCGTGGCGCCTCAATATGCAGTTCCCTGCAAGTTGCTGGCCGATGTTTTCCTCAAACTGATCAAGATGATCATCGCCCCAGTTGTGTTTTGTACGCTGGTCCTGGGCATAGCGGGCTCGCGTTCATCATCCGGCAAGGTGGGTAGGATACTGCTCAAGGCGATGATCCTGTTCCATGTATTCATCATCATTTGTCTCGTGCTCGGCCTGACGGCCATCACGCTGGTACATCCCGGACAGGGGCTCAACATCAATCCGGCGAGTTTGGATACGTCCAGCATCAGCTTCCTCACCAAATCGGGAGCGAGGATCAGTACTCTTCCCGAGTTTGTCCTTCATGTGATCCCGGCTTCTTACGTTGGGGGGCTTGCCCAAGGGGATGTCCTGCCGGTGTTGGTGATCGCCCTCCTGACCGGATTTAGCGTCATGCGTGCCGGTAAGGCAGGGGAGGTGTTCTTGGATTTGATTAGGTCGGCGACCAAGATCATCTTCGGCATTATCAGCTTCATCATCAAGCTCGCGCCCTTATGTGCCTTCGGCGCTATGGCGTTCACGGTCGGTAAGTACGGCCTGCATTCGCTGAAGTCTTTGGGCCAGTTGCTCCTGATGTTCTACGTGTTGTGCGCTATTTACTGGATCGTTTTCCTCGGCTCCCTCTGCCGGTTTTATGGTTTCAGCATCTTCAGGCTGCTGGCCTACATCAAGGAAGAGCTGTGGATTACGCTCGGGGCCGCCAGCAATGAACCGGCGATGCCGGGCTTGCTGATGAAAATGGAGAAGCTCGGTTGCGACAAAGAAGTCGTCGGCCTGGTCATCCCGGCGGCCTATGCCTTCAACCTCGACGGTACCGCAATTTATCTCTCCTTCGCCTCGATGTTCATTGCGGAAGCGTGCAACATTCACCTGAGCTGGGGGAGGATTCTCTTGCTGTTGGTGGTGGCATTGATCTCCGTTAAAGGCTCGGCCGGAGTTTACGGGGCGCCACTGGTTGCGCTGGTGGCCACCCTGTCCGTATTCCCGGATATTCCGATGGCCGGTATCACGTTGATCATTGGAATCGATCGCATGCTCGCAGAGGCACGCGGAACAGTTACCGTTCCCGCCCATGCCGTAGCGACGATTGTCACCGCGATATGGGAGAAATCCTGCGACCTGACGAAACTCAAAGCCGAACTGAAGAACCCAACCTACAACTACAGTTCACTTACCGTCGAAACTGCGGCGGAGACACCTGCTGCTGCAACCGCGGCCAGCGGTGGTGCCTAGCGTGTTTCAAAAATAGTGCTTTGAAGGGGCATGGCTTTAGCCACGCCGTTCAGAGCCAATAGAAATGCGGGCTTCAGCCCCTGAGGGCAAACGTCTCATTCCCCTGGAGTGTTTTTGAAACGAGCTCTAGCGGACCAGGCCGCGCTAATCGATTCCTAATCGCTTCTGGACGTAAGGCACCAGTCCGCCCAGGTCGAGGATCTGCTGCACAAACGGCGGGATCGGCGTGAAGCTGTAAGCTTCGTTCTTGGTGAGATTCCTGATCACGCCCGCGGCGCTGTCCACTTCCAGCATGTCGCCGTGGACGATGCCGGCCGCCGCCGCCGGCGATTCCAGCGCCAGCAGTCCCACGTTAATGCAATTGCGGTAGAAAATACGGGCGAAGGAATCGGCGATCACAATCTTCACCCCGGTCATCTTGATCGCCACCGGCGCCGCTTCGCGCGACGATCCGCATCCGAAATTCACTCCGCCGACCACGAAGTCATCTGCAGCGACGCTCTTGGCGAACTCCGGAGAGAGATCGATAAAGCAATTCGTCTTGAGCTTTTCCGGCTGCTTATTCCAGTTGGCAAGGAACCTGCCGGGAATGATCGCATCGGTATCAATATCGTCGCCGAACTTCCAAGCTTTGCCGGCCACTTAGATCACCTGCCTTGGGTCAATGATGTATCCCGCCACCGCCGATGCCGCCGCCGTGTAAGGCGACGACAGATAAACCTTGCTGTTCTTGTGGCCCATGCGGCCGACGAAATTGCGGTTGGTGGTCGAGATGGCGACTTCTCCGTCGGCCAGCAACCCGAGGTGTCCGCCGAGACACGGCCCGCAGACCGGAGGACAAATCATGGCTCCGGCCTCGACGAAAATCTCGATCAAGCCTTCCTTGACCGCCTGCAGATAAATCTGCTGCGTCGCCGGAAGCACCAACAGCCTCACCCCAGGTGCGGCTTTCTTACCCCGCAGGATGCGAGCCGCCGCCCGCAGATCGCTGATCCGTCCGTTGGTGCAGGAGCCGATGATCGCCTGGTCCACCTTGACGTTGCTGACTTCGCAAACGGGCGCGACGTTGGCCGGCGAGAACGGTTGCGCAACTACCGGCTGCAACCGCGTGACGTCGCATTGATGCTCGGCCTCGTACATCGCATCCGGATCGCTGCGGAAGGCGAGAAACGGTTCGCCGGTTCTGCCCGCCAGATATTCCAGGGCGGTGCCGTCGGCTTCGATGACGCCGTTCTTCGCCCCCGCCTCCACCGCCATGTTGCACATGGTGAAGCGATCGTCGATGGGCAAGTTGCGGATGGTCTCGCCGCAAAATTCCATGGCCTTGTAGCGGGCGCCGTCGACGCCGATCTTGCCGATCGTGTGCAGGATCAGGTCTTTGCCCGTCACCATCTCAGGCAGCGCCCCGGAGAAGCTGAATTTGATGGAAGGCGGAACCTTCAGCCAGAGGTCGCCGAGCGCCATCGCGGCGGCCACATCGGTTGCGCCCAAGCCGCTGGAGAACGCTCCCAGCGCGCCGTAGGTGCAGGTGTGCGAGTCGCTGCCGACCACCACCATGCCCGGGCGAATCAGTCCTTGCTCGGGAAAGATCGCATGACATACGCCTCCGTGCCCTTGCGGAAACCAATGCTTGATTCCGTATTTGGCAATGTAGGCGCCCAGATCTTTGAGCTGCGATGCGGCGTCGAGCGTGGGGCTGGGGACAAAGTGATCGACCGTGAAGTAAACCTTCTCGCGGTCGAAAACCCTCTCGACCTTCATCTTTTCCAGCTCTCGAAAGGCCGCGGTGGTGATGTCGTGGCCAATCACGGCGTCCACCTTTGCGGTTATAATCTCGCCCGGCGACACCCGCTCGCGGCCGGCGGCGTTCGCCAGTATCTTTTCGGTTATGGTGGCTCCCAACACGATCTCCTTACTCACCTGCGGGCATCACCCGGCGATCGGGCGCACGGGCGGGCCGGTTCGGGTTTGCGTCAGAGGAATGGTACAACCTGTCGCGAACGCTCACAAGCGCAAAGCTGCTGCGAGCCGCCGTTGACAGGACAAGTATGATATTGGAGGGTTGCTTGTTCTCTGGACTCTTCAGGATTTGTAAATGGCACCGCCAGTGGCCATCATCTTCGCGAGGGTATTCATATGCTTGTCGATGTCTATGCGGAATATGTGCGACGCGATACCGCGCGTGACCTTCCCGCCGAGGTTATCCACCATGCCAAGCGCGCCCTGCTCGACTGGTTTTCCGCGCTCATTCCCGGCACCCGGGTTTCACCGGGCGTCAACCTGGTTAAAGCTTATGCCGCCGAGTTGGGCTATGGCAAATCGAGTCTGCCGGGATTCGGCACTGTGGCTTTTCCCGGGACCGCCGCCTGGATCAATGGCAGCGCCTCGCACTCGGTTGAGTTCGACGATATCTTTCGCGACGCCATTTTCCACCCCGGCTGTCCGACCGTAGCCGCTGCCTTGGCGGTCGCTGAAGACCGCAGCAAGTCAGGCATGGAACTGCTGAAGGCCATCACCATCGGCTATGAGATCTCCACCCGCATCGGCGCGGCCATGCAGCCTTCGCATTACAAGTTCTTTCACACCACCGGAACGGCGGGTTGCTTCGGCGGGGCGGGGGCCGCGGTTGCCCTGATTGCGCCCCAGGACGCCAACGCGGCGCGTCACGCTCTGGCCACGGCGGCGTCGCTTGCCGCCGGCCTGCAGCAGGCTTTTCGTTCCGATGCCATGACCAAGCCGCAGCATGCGGGACACGCCGCCTGGGTGGGAGTGGCTGCCGCGACCGGCGCCGCCCACGGCATCACCGGCGCGCTCGACATTCTCGAAGGCCCGGCGGGGTATATCGCCGCGCTATCAGCGGTCGCGCCGTCGCCGCGCTTCACCGAAGGTCTTGGCGAGCGCTACAACGTGCTGGCGGTCACGCAAAAAAATCACGGCTGCTGCGGTCATACTTTTTCTTCCATCGATTCCGCGTTGTTATTGCGCGCGCGGCACAATCTTGATGCTTCAGAGATCAGCTCCATCGCGATCGCGACCGCCGAGATTCCCATCAATGTGACCGGCAATTTCGCCCCGCGCACCGCCTACGAGGCGAAGTTCAGCCTGCCCTATGTGGTTTCTCACGCCCTGCTTTACGGCTCCGTCCGGCTCAACGCTTTCAGCGCCGAGCGCCTTGCCGACCCGGCCATACGCAATCTGATGAGCAAAATAACCTTGCAGCCGGACGCGGAGATGACCGCCAAGTTTCCAGGCATGCGCTCCGCCAGGGTTGCCATCACCATGCAGGACGGCCGCCGCTTCGAGCACTTCCAGCCGCACCGCAAGGGTGATCCGGAGGCGCCGCTGTCGGACGCGGAACTGAACGACAAGTTTCATGAGTTGACGTCTCCGGTCATCGGTCGGCAAGCCGCTGCCCAACTGCTCGATCAACTTTGGAACATGGAGAAGCTGCGGGTCGCCGATCTGCGGCTGGCGGCCCTGAAGCCGTTGCATCTCCAGCAAACCGCCGGCTGACTTCCCGTGTGGGTGCCGAAGGGCGTCTCGGGATGAACCGGCCGCCAAGGCTGTCACGGAGCGCGATGAATGCAAGTGGAACGGAGAACAATCTGTGAGTGAAACTGTCAAATCCGGTGAATTTCCCCTTACCAAGATCGCCGATCTTCATCTTTTTATCGCGCGGGTGTTGGAGGCCGTGGGTCTGGCGTCAACCGACGCCGATCGGGTCGCCAGACTCATGGCCGAAGCGGACGCGCGCGGCGCCGATGGTCACGGCGTTTTTCGCCTGGCGCAGTACGTCAAGCGGATTCAGAGCGGAGGCATCAACACCCAGCCGAACATCCACATCGCGCGCGAGCAGGCCGCGACCGCCGTGGTCGATGGCGACAACGCCATGGGGCACCTGGTGATGAGCCGCGCCGCCGAGATCGCCATTGCGAAAGCTCGCGCCGCCGGCGTGGCCTGGGTGGGAGCGCGCAACAGCAATCATGCCGGTCCGGCCTCGCTCTATGCGCGCATGCCGCTGGCGCACGACATGGTGGGGATTTACATCGCCGTCGGCAGCGCCAATCACTTGCCTCCTTGGGGCGGCACGGAAATGCTTCTCAGCACCAATCCGATCTCGATCGCCGTGCCCGGTGCGCGATGGCCGGAGATCGTGCTCGATATGGCAACCACCAACGCCGCCTATGGAAAAGTGAAGATCAAGGCGCAGCTTAACCAGCCGATGCCGGAAGGCTGGATGATCGACCGCGAGGGCAAGCCCCTGACCGACCCGAAGCGAGCCAACGAAGGCTTCCTGCTGCCCATCGGAGGTCCGAAGGGTTATGGGCTGGCTCTGATGTTCGGCTTGCTGGCCGGCACCCTCAATGGCGCCGCCTTCGGCAGAGACGTGGTCGATTTCAATAAGGATTTTTCCACCGTCACCAACACCGGGCACGCGATTGTAGCGGTGAATATCGCGGCGTTCATAGACGTGCGCGAATTCAAGCAGAAAGTCGATCAGGCTTGGGAGACGATGAAATCCTCTCCCAGGCTGCCCGGTTTCGACGAGATCCGGCTGCCCGGCGAGCGCTCCGCTGCCATTTATCAGGAGCGCATGGCCAATGGCGTTCCGTTGAGTGGCGAGCTTCGTTCCTCGCTCGACGCCCTGGCCGACCGGCTGGCGGTTCCGCGGCTGTGATCGGCTTCGCGATGGGCGCGCCCCGCGCGCATACAATATCTGGAGAAAGGTATTTCTTATGGAAAATAATGTAAGAGCCAAGGAACTTGTCGAGGGATCCATCGATTTTCATATCCATACCGGCCCGGATGTTTTTCCCCGGCTGGTGAACGATATCGAGGCCGCCACCCAGGCCAAAGCGGCAAAGATGAAGGCCATCCTGCTGAAGAACCACGTGACTTCGACCGGAGACCGCGCCCAGATCGCCAGCCGGGTGGTCGATTTTCCCGTCTTCGGCGGCATCGCCCTCAATCTGCCGGTGGGAGGCGTCAATCCGCAAGCCGTGGAAATGGCCCTGAGAATGGGCGCCAAGGAAGTATGGATGCCCACCATCCATGCCGAGCATTACCTGAAGGCGGTTGACAACGTCCCGATGTTCGCCAAGCTGTTGAAGACCGGCATCAAGGGCATCAACCTGCTCAATCCGGATGGTTCGCTGAAAAGCGAGGTGCGAGAAGTACTGGCCCTGATCGCGCAATACGACGGCATCCTGGCCACCGGCCATATCTCCATTGCAGAGGCTATGGCGCTGGTTCCGGAAGCCAAGAAAATGGGACTGAAGAAGATCGTCGTCACGCACCCGCTTTCGCCGATGGAGAACTACACCATCGCCGACATGAAAGAGATTCTGGCGCGCGGCGCGACCATGCTCGAACACGTCGTCAACGACATTACCCACCAGATGAAGACCCCGATCGCGGCTTCCAAGATCGCCGATGCGATCAAGGCCCTGGGACCGGAAACGGCGATCATGAGTACCGACAGCGGCCAGGTCATCAATCCCGCCCCGGTTTGCTCGATGGAGAATTTCATTCGTGAGATGCTCGATCATGGCGTCGCCGAGAAGGCCGTCATGCTGATGACCCGCGACAATCCCGCCGCCATGCTGGGCATGTAAGTCGCGGCCCTGCGCTGTCCGGCTTAGGTCGATCTTGCGAAGTGTCATCCTCCGAAGTGTCATCCTGAGCGCAGCGAAGGATCTGCTGTTTGCGAGTCTGAAAGCGGCTCAGAAGCTTACCCGTAGGGCCAACTGCACGAAGCGCCGTTCGTCGTGATTGCCGCCGATCGCGCTGCTCCCGAGTCCACCCTTCAGTCCCGTAATGACGATCGGGTCGCTGACGGTCCCAGGCACCGGAGTGCCGCCGAAAGCGGCCACATCGGCGGCCGCCGCGTTCACATACATGTTGTGGTGGTTGAACACGTTGAATGCTTCCGCGCGGAATTCGATTTTGACCCGCCCGCTCACGGCGAAGCTCTTGGCCCCTGCCAGATCGAAGTTCCAGGCCCCTGGTCCGCGGAAAGCGTTCCTGCCGGTCATGTTCGCCGGGTACGGTCCGAAGTCCGAGATGCCGTAATAGTAGGGATTGCCGGAAGCGTACGGAACGCCGGTGTAAGCCAATGCCGGATTGACGAAGGTTACCGCCGGGGGCAGGGTTAGCAGCGCATAATTATTCGGTCCCAGCAGGGTCCCGCTGCCGGTTTGATAGCTCGCGATCGCGCTGCTCGGCACGTAGCGCGGGATTCCGATCAAGTCGCCGGCGTTGAGCGAAGCGGTGCTGTCGAACACCGAGAAGGGAACTCCGGTGCGCGCTGTAAACACTCCCGTGAAGGTATAGCCGCCCAGCAACTGCCGCTTAAGTCCGCGGCCGTTCTTGAACCACGGCGTTTCCCAGATCGGCGAAACCACCACCCGGTGGCGAACGTCAAAGTCCGAACTGCCCCAGTCGAGCTTCGGATCGAGCGGGTCGAGATACCCGATATTGCCGGCGGTAATGCTGGAGAATGTGGAACTCAGATCATCCATCGAGTGAGACCAGGTGTAGTTGACCACAAAGCCGAGGCCGGTATCGTGCAGGTTCTGCGCCTGCACTCGGATGTTGAGTCCGTTGTAGCGGGAGGTTCCGCCGCTGCTGCGGGTGTTGATGTCGGAATAGTAGTTGTTGGGGCGAGAGTAGTTTCCGAGCGCTGGATCGTAGGCATCGCCAAGGTAGACATTGCCGGCGCCCAGCGCATTCTCGGCTTGAATGTCATAGAGGTGGATGCCGTGCGCGCCGCTGTATTCCAAAGCGACAATCATGTTGCGGGCCAGGCGCCGTTCCAGGGCCATGCTATAAAACTGGGTCTGTGCCGTCTTGATATTCTGATCGATCTGCCGCAGGCTGGGCGCCAGGAAAGGCGTGGTCCCGCTGGTGCCGGCGAGGGGCCCGTAGTTGTTGACCGAGACCACCGGCGTGGGCGTTGACGTTGAACTCAGGGCAACGGTCGCATAACCGGGCGGGTTCTGGATGGCATTGAAAGTGACATTGCCAAAGTTGCGCTCGTAACTGATGCCCGCGCCGCCGCGCAAACTCGTCTTGCCGTCCCCGAAGAGGTCGTAAGCAAAGCCGATGCGAGGCGCGAAATTCCCATAGTTCGGATGCCACATCCCTCCGATCGGGGCTGTCGGGAGCGGTCATCACCGAGCCGTTTTGCGCCATCTGGTACAAATTGCTGCCCGCGCCGTAATAGAAGTTCGAGTCCAGCGCCTGGTTGTTGTTGTGCTGTACGCCATAGAACTCCCAGCGCAAGCCGTAGTTCAACGTTAGACGCTCGGTGGCCCGCCAGTTGTCCTGCGCATACACCGCGAAGTCCCGGTAGCGATAGCTGCGCGAGAAATTTGGCGCGCTCACCGGAAGATTCAACAGACAACCCGGAACAATCACGGGCCCGTTGGTGGGATCGTTGTAGCAAGGCAGGCTGAGTCCTTGCGGGTTCACGGCGACGTCGTAGTATGCCAGGTTGCCGGTGAGCATGGCGTCCAACCCGCTGGCCGGATCGAATCCCAGCAGCTCCAGCGCCTGGTTCGACGCCCCGTAGGCCCGGTTATCCTGCATATAGATGAACTGGCCGCCGTACCGCATCAGGTGCCTTCCCTTGTTCCAGGAAAAATCCTGGGTAAGCTGAAGCATGTTCTGCGGACCGCCGAAAGGCTCGCCGCCGTAGCCGGCATATTGAGCCCACAACCCGGGGAAGATCACCGGCTGATTATTGATGGTTGCGCCGCTGCTCAGCAGCAGGTCGGGAACGTCGAGCGCGGCTTGATTGTAAGTCTGGTTAAGATTCAGGCGGGTAAAGCTCACCTTCGAGTCGCTGAAAACATTGTTCGTGAGGAAGTGGGTCAACGAGAAAAGCGCGCTGTTGTCGAAGATTGTCTGGCCCACATCGTACATGGAATACGGGCTGTTGAAGATTCCCCCGTTGAAAATGTCCTGGCTGTAAAGGGCATAACGGAAGAACATCTGCGTCCGGTCGCTCATAATGTAGTCAAGGCGTCCGATGATGTTGTACGTATTCTGCGGAACATCACCGCCCGCATCCGCCGGAGCCGAGTAGTTCACCAGGTCCAGGATCGGCGTTCCATCCGGAATCGCGGCGAAGGCTGATGACGAAGGGCTGACGCCGCCCACCATGGTTTGGCCGTTCACCGTGGTCTTCGCGACCGTGCTGATCGGTTGAAATTGTTGCCCGTAGGCGTTAAAAAATGCCGCCACGTTGGGCGCCGCATAGTTATTCAAAAAAACCGGATCGGGGACATATGCGGTTTCCTGCGCGTTGCCTCGGACGCGCGTCCACTCCGTGCTCTGGAAGAAGAAAAGCTTCTGCTTCACGATGGGTCCGCCAATCGCGTAGCCGAAATCGTTGCGCGTGTATTCGCCTTTAGGAATGCCTTGCTGGTCGTTGTTGAAGGTGTTGGCGGTCAAAGCCGAAACCCGGTTGATCTCCCAGCCGGTGCCGTGAAGGTCATTGGTGCCCGACTTCGTGGTGACGCTGACAACCCCGCCTGACGCGCGTCCATACTGCGCATCGAAGCTGCTGGTGATGACGCGGAATTCCCGTACCGCCTCGATGGGCAGCGGCTGAGCATAGGTGGCATTGAACCAGTCGATGTTTTCCGCGCCGTCCAGCAGGATTTCCGTGCCCGACGACCGTTGGCCGTTAAGGCTGAAGCCGACGCCGTAATTCTGGCTGTTCTGGTCTCCTCCCGGGGAAGTGCGGTCGGCGTTGCTGACATTGCCCGCCAAGGCGACAAAGTCGTATGGGTTGCGGTTCAGGCTGGGCAATTGCGCCATCTCGATGGGCGTAATCAACTGTGAGATTTCCGGCGTCGCGGTGTTGATTTCGGTGCCCCCCGCGGCCACTACCCCAACCGTGATCGTCTCCCGGTTGACGGCGAGGACGGGATCCAAGCTAACGTGGCTGCCAACGGTCACTTCAACCCGCGATCGGTAGAGAGCGAAGCCGCTGCTCTTGACCGTCACCTCATAGATTCCGGAAGCTAGCCCCACCACGTTGTATTGGCCCAGCCTCCCGGTTTGCTGGACTGGCCGGGTGGCGCCCGTGGCAAGGTTGCTGACCGTAACCGAGGCGCCTCGGACAACCGCTCCGGAGGCATCGCGCACAGTTCCGGTGATTTGTCCGGACTCAGCCTGTCCGAATGCGCACGTCGCGACGAATGAGAGCAGTGTCAAAAGCACCAAAACCCTCAGCTTGGCTCTCATGTTTCCCCCACTCTTCACGGCCCAAAAGACACATAACATTCCGCTTCTCGACGCCTTACGAGAAGCATCATTCAGGCATACAGACCAATGACTAATGGAAATCCACGCCGGGAGCCTCATGGCACCGCTTCTGGAATTGTGGAACGCGCAATTATCTCCAGAGTAGATCTTTTTTTCAATGCTTTCCCGGTATCACGGATGGGAATAAATTGGATGGATTTGATCGCCTTTGAGCGGCGCCGGCGGCCCTAGTGGTTTGCGGATCGAGCGGCGCCGCCCCTGGCAACCGAAGCCGGCCGTTCACGGGCCGGACCGCGGCAGCGGAGAAGCGGCGAATTTATTGCACCGGGTTCCTCTTACCCGGCTTTTTCGAAGCGGATTCGTCCTCCGTCGGCTGAGCTTCATCCCACGCACTCTCATCGCCGTCCAGCGAGTAAGCGCCGTAATGATTGCCGATCCGGTAAAGAATGCGGGCGGTGTGGCGGAACGGCTGGTCGCCGGCAAAGGCAAACGCGTACTCTATGATGCTGCCCAGTTCCAACCGGACCGCTGTTTCGAACCCCAAGCCGCCCCGGCTTATGTCCGTGCACATTCCCGTGTAATCCCCTGCGATCTGATTCACTTTGAGAATCCGCAGCGGGACTCTGACGGCGTGACGTACCTCTCTCCTCCGGTCGGGAGCAGTCAATTCAACCGGCAAAGAGCCGATAACGCGATAGCTATCCTTCATGCCACTTACATCGGCACGCGCGGGCGCGACTTCACCCCCTTCGCCGCCAAAGTGTTGCTGCCCGTACTTGAATCGGATAAACTGGCCTGTATTCCAGCCGCAGGAAGTGACAAATCGGGAGTGTGCAATGCTGTTTTTAAGTGGTGATGAAGCGGTCGCAACCGCCGCTTTTGACGCCGGTGTGAAATTGGGTACAGGATACCCCGGCACACCTTCGACCGAGATTCTCGAGTGGCTCGAAAGTCTGGGTGGACAGGCGCAGTGGTCGCCCAACGAAAAGGTAGCTCTCGAGGTCGGCATTGGCGTGGCTTACGCCGGCGCGCGCGCCGTCGTCACCATGAAGCACGTTGGTCTGAACGTGGCGGCCGATCCTTTGTTTACCGTCGCCTACACCGGAGTCAGCGGCGCCCTGGTGATCGTCTCCGCCGATGACCCCGGCATGGCCTCCAGCCAGAACGAGCAGGACAATCGCCGCTATGCGGTGGCGGCGGCCGTGCCCATGCTGGAGCCCTCCGATTCCCAGGAAGCCTACGACTTTACCCTGCGCGCCATCGAGATTTCCGAGCGCTGGCGGGTTCCGGTGCTATTGCGCATCACCACCCGCGTCTGTCACTCCAAGGGGATTGTGCGGCAGGACGGCCCCCGTCCGCAAGCCCCGGCCGCGGAGTTCGTCCGCGATGTGCGCTCGCGGGTGATGATTCCCGCCTTCGCCCGTCCGGCGCACCACAACTTGCGCGAGAAGCTCGCGGCAACTGGCGGCCTGGAATGATAGCGACGGCCCCAACCAGGTGGTGGAAGGCTCGGCGGCGCTCGGCATCATTACCTCCGGTATCTCCTATCAGCATGTGCGCGAAGCGGCGCCCGAGGCCAGCGTGCTCAAGTTGGGCCTGACCTACCCTCTGCCTTTGGAGCTGATGCGCAAGTTTGCCTCTCGCTTCGATCGCTGTCTGGTAATCGAAGAGGGTGACCCGTACCTGGTGGAAGCCGCGCTGGCGGCCGGGATCGCGGTGCAGGGCAAGGCGGACATGTTCCGCTTCGGGGAACTCAATGTGGACCGCGTGCGGCGGTATCGTCGCCGGCGACCGCTCGCCGGAGCCGAAGCCGGTCGCCGGCAAGCCGCCGGCCCTCTGTCCCGGCTGCGGACATCGCAGCGTATTCGCCAGCCTCAAGAACCTCGACTGCATCGTTGCCGGAGATATCGGCTGCTACTCGCTGGGGGTTCTGCCCCCGTTCGATGCCATGGACTCGGTGGTGTGCATGGGCGCTTCCATCGGCGTCGGACTGGGCTTGCGCCATGCCCTGCCGCCTGAACAGGCCAAGCGCGTCGTCAGCGTCATCGGCGACAGCACCTTCGTCCACAGCGGCATCACCGGCCTGGTTGAGATGATCTACAACCCGCCGCCCACCGGACACGTGCTGCTGATTCTGGACAACGGAACTACGGCGATGACCGGGATGCAGGAGCACGCCGGCACCGGGCGGACGCTCGACCATGCCAAGACCGGCAAGGTCGTCTTTGAGGATTTGGCGCGCCTGCTGGGGGTGAAAAATGTGATCGTGGTTGACCCCACGGTCGACACCCCGAAATTCGAAAAGCTGGTCAAGGAATGCTTGGATAAGAACGAGCTTTCCGTCATTGTGGCCCGCCGCAACTGTCTGTTGGCGGCGCGTTACATACGGGAGTACGAGAGGTGCAATGAGCAGCCAAGTAACTAACATCGTGATTGCCGGGTTGGGCGGCCAAGGCGTGCTCACCTGCTCCGACATCGTGGCCGATGTCGCCTTCCACGCCGCCTTGGACGTCAAGAAGAGCGAACTGCACGGCATGAGCCAGCGCGGCGGTTCGGTTTCGAGCGATGTGCGCTACGGCCCCCGCGTCTTCAGTCCCATGGTGCCGCCGGGCGAAGGCGATTTTCTGGTGGCCACCTCGGCCGACCAGGTGCCGGTGAATGCCTCCGTGCTGCGCGAGGGAGGCACCGTCATCGACCCATCGCATATCGATGAGAGCAAGCTGCGCAACAAGAAGAGCCTGAATGTCGCCCTGCTCGGCGTCTTGAGCCGGCACTTGCCGTTCTCCGAGCAGGAGTGGCTGGAGGCGATCCGGCGCATTCTGCCCGAAGCCCTGCACGAAGCCAATCTGCAAGCCTTCCACCTGGGCCGGGGCGCGTAGAGCATGTTCTATAAATGGCTCTTTGAAGGGGCATGGCTTTAGCCATGCCGTCCAGAGCCGGGGAAAATGTGGGCTTCAGCCTCCGAAGGGATTAATGCCGTCTTCTGAAGCAGGCTTATGAAGCAAGCTCTAGCCGCGGCGCGCCAGGCGCGCGGGTTCGGCCGGAATCGGCCAAGCCAAGAGAAGAAGAAAAGATTAGGAGAGCGGATGCCAATCGCTAAGACAGTTGCCGAAGCCATGAGCGGGTCCTCATGGATTCGCCGCATGTTTGAGGAAGGCGCCCGGCTCAAGCGCGAGCGCGGCGCCGACAAGGTTTTCGATTTTACCCTCGGCAATCCCGATGTCGAACCGCCGGACGAGGTGATCGAGACGTTGCGGCGAGTGGTTGCCAGCAACCGTCCGGGGTCGCACGGCTACATGCCGAATGCAGGCTATCCCGCGCTGCGCGAGGTGATGGCGGCCAAACTGAGCCGGGAAAACGGCGTTCCCTTCACCGCCGACGATGTCTTCATGACCTCGGGCGCGGCCGGTGCCTGCAACGTATTCTTCAAATCGGTGCTCGACCCCGGCGATGAAGTCATCGTCCTGGCTCCGTTTTTTCCCGAGTACCGCTTTTACATCGCCAACCATGGCGGGCGCATGGTGACAGTCGAGACCGACGAAACCTTTCTCCCCGACATGAGAAAAATTGCCGCCGCCATCACCCCGCGCACCCGCGTCATCATGCTGAACACCCCGAACAATCCCACCGGACGGGTCTATCCGGAGTCGGTTTTGCGCGCCCTCGATGACCTGCTGGCGCGCCTCGGACAGCCGATTTCCGTCATCAGCGATGAGCCGTACGATTCCCTGGTCTACGATGGCCGGCGGGCGCCCAAGGTGGCATCGCTGGTCGGGCCTACGGTGATTTGCAACTCCTGGTCGAAGTCGCAAGGCCTGCCGGGCGAGCGCATCGGCTATCTTGCGCTTTCACCGCCGCTCCCCGACCTCGACCAACTGCGCGCCGCCTGCGCTTTCAGCAACCGCGTTCTCGGTTTCGTCAATGCCCCGGCCATTTGGCAGTGGGTCATGCTCGAGGCCGCCGATTACACCATCGATCGCTCCGGATACGAGCGCAAGCGCAACCTCCTCTGCGACGCCCTGGCGGCGATTGGATACGAGGTCAGACGGCCGGAAGGCGCTTTCTACATTTTCCTCAAGACGCCGATTCCCGACGATGTGGAGTTCGTACGCTTGCTGGCCGCCGAGGGCGTGCTGGCGGTGCCGGGAACCGGTTTCGGACGCAGCGGATACTTGCGCCTGTCGTTGACCGTCCCCATGGAAGCGATCGAGCGTTCGATACCCGGCTTCGAACTCGCCTTTGCGCAGGCGCGAAAGCCCATGGCAACGCCGAGACCGTGAGCCGCTTGGCCGGTGTCTAAAGTGATGTCCCGAAAGTTCGTGACATAATTCAGGATGTCATGCTGAGCGCAGCGAAGCATCCCGGAAAACTGTCCCAGCCCGCGCCGCTTTGGGCTTTTTGATGAAATCCTTCTCCTGCACCTCAGCCACCTGCGGTGCTGGGATTCTTCGCTCGCTACGCTCGCTCAGAATGACACCCTCAGAGAAGAGTTTTTCAGCAGCCGGCTAGAGCAATTCCCCTGTTGGTATTTGAGGGTAGGAGGGGACCCCAGGGAGCACCGCGCTTCGGCTTCCGCGCTGGGTACACTTTTCGGGGAACCCGTAACCTCCTCGCTATGATTTTTCCGTATCGCTTCATCCGGATTCCCGGATGGATCACTTTTTCCGGACCAGATTTGATTACACGGTGTCTTTCTACCGGCCACTGTGGGAGAATACATCTAATTTTTCCACGCTATCACGGGCGGATTCGTCAAACAGTACTGAGAGGACATATGAATTCTGCGGCACCCAAGGGCCGAGCTGTCGCGCCTATGGCAGCCAGAGGCGGCTTAGAGACGAGCGCGGCGGGATGGAAGCGCATCGCGCAAAGCAGCCAGTTCAAGCACCTGATGAGAACCAAAAAGGCTTTCATCCTTCCGGCGTTCCTCGTCTTCGCCGCCTACTGTCTGCTCTTGCCATTGCTCACCGCTTATGCTCCACGGTTTATGGGCACCAAAATAGCGGGCGCCAGCGTGACCTACTGGTACGGGCTGTCCGTGATTGGGCTGGCTTGGGTGGTTGTCTGGCTATACGTCAAAGCGGCGGCCGGATTCGACCTCCTGGCGCGCGATATTGTCGCCGAAGCGCGGCGAGCAAAGAAAAGCGAGTAATCCATGTCGAGTCCCATTGTCTTTTTCGTGATTTTTATCGCCCTGACCCTGGCGATCACCTACTGGGCGTCGAAGCAATCGGCGGGATCGGCGGCCTACTTCGCCGCTGGACGCCGCATCCGCGGCTGGCAGAACGGGTTTGCCATCGCCGGCGACTTCATGAGCGCGGCTTCTTTTCTCGGCGTGGTGGGCCTCATCTCGCTGTTTGGGGTTGACGGCTTCGTCTTTGCCTGGGGCGGACTCGTCGCCTTCATGGCCATCTTGCTGGTGGTTGCCGAACCGCTGCGCAACGTCGGCAAGTACACCATGGCGGACATGCTAGCTTATCGTCATCGGGTCAGGCCCGTTACCGCCATGGCTGCCGTCAGCACCCTGGTCATCAGCACCTTCTACATGATCGTGCAGATGGTCGGCGCCGGGGCTCTGGTCGCGCTTCTGCTCAAGGACTCCGGGGTCAGTTACGGCATGGCCGTCGTCGGGGTGGGAACCCTGATGATGGTCTACGTGGTCTTCGGCGGCATGCTGGCGACCACTTGGGTGCAGATCGTCAAGGCCGCGCTGCTGATGGCGTGCACGGTGGTGCTGACCCTCATGGTGTTGGCGCACTTCCACTTCAGCTTCGCCGCCCTGTTCGCGGCGGCTTCAGAGGTTTCGTCTCACGTCAAAGGCCAGGCGGTGGTGCGAGACTTTCTCCAGCCCGGGCTGCGCTTCAAGATGCCTTATGGGCCCTTCGAATTGCTCTCTCTGATTTTGGTCTTCCTGTTCGGGACGGCGGGACTGCCGCACATCCTCTCCAGGTTCTACACCGTTCCCGATGCCAAGACGGCGCGCCTTAGCGTCGTCTGGGCCATGGTTCTGATCGGCTCCTTCTTCATGATGACCTCGATTCTCGGCTTCGGCGCCGCCACCATTCTTGGCCCCGACTACATCATGAGCCACGGCGGCACCAACATGAGCACCCCGCTACTGGCCCGGTTCATGGCCGGAGACATCTTCTTTGCCTTCGTCTCGGCCGTCGCCTTCGCCACCATTCTGGCGGTTGTGGCCGGGCTGACGATCAGTGCGTCCACTTCCTTCGCCCACGATTTCTGGACCAACGTGATTCATCGCGGCGTCGAGCGCAGGGCGGGAGAAACCGTGCTGGTGGCGAGGATCGCCGCCTTCGGCGTCGCGGCGGCGTCCATGCTGATTGCGATTCTGCTGGGGCCAACCGCGAACGTCACCGTGCTGGCTACGCTGGCGATGGCGGTGGGCGGCTCGGCCAACTTCCCGGTGATCGTGCTCTCGATCTTCTGGCGGCGCTTCAACACCGCCGGAGCGCTCACCGGACTGTTCGTGGGCTTGCTGTCCTCAATCGGATTAATCCTGATTAGCCCGACCGTTATGGCGATCGATCCGCCCATGGTGGCCGGCTCCGTGCGCCATTTGGTACAGGCCAAAGCCTGGTTTCCGCTAGAGAATCCAGCCATCGTCAGCGTTCCCCTCGGATTCCTGGGGGCGTGGCTGGGAACCCTGCTTAGCCGCGATGCCAGCCTCGAAGCCAAGTTCGACGAGTTGCTGGTCCGCTCCAACACCGGACTCGGCGCCGAACAGGCCTGAGCGCCGGCCGCTAGGCAGAGACGATTATGCCGAGAATCCGCTCGAAGGATTCCTCGGCCAGTTGGCGCAACTCCGCCGAGGTGCGGTTTTGCACCGGATGCGCCACATAGACCGCCCCTCCGTCGAAACCGAGCGAGCGGCACTGCGCGTCGAAGCCTTCCTTGAACACCGTGGTCATCACATTCACGCCCGGAATGCCGCGCGCATCGAGGTCGCGTAGGTCGTGCAAACTGCACGACGTGCAGGACCCTCAATCGCTCAGCGCGATGACCGCTGTCTGGCACTCCCGCGCGATCTGCTGCAGCAACTCGACCGGCGCCGTGCGGGTGTTGGTCGGCTTCCGGTAGCGCCGCCAGGCAATGCCTCGCGCCGTAAACAGCTCCTGCAAACGGTCCACGTATTCGTCGCCGCGCGCCTTGCCGATATCGAGCAGCGCCACCGTCAACCCGTTCAGCGAAGCCGGAGGCTCTAAGCGAGCCCGCATGGCCGGTGAGTTTTCCGCCGTCGGGTCTCGCAAGATGGATGGATGACTCACAGTCGTATCTCCTTTGTGATGGGCTTCATTTGACCTCGCGCGCGGCCGGCGATCCAGCCGCCGCAGATGGCCGAGAACAGTCCGGCCGGCCGCCGGCGCGAACAATCAGCAGGCCATCGTCCCAGAATTTTGCCACCATTTCATCGGCCCGGTTGGCGGCAATGCCTTCGCCGACCCCCTGCGCGCCCACGATCAGATCGCGGCCGGGGCGTACGAGTGCCGCGTGCAGCTCTCGGGTAATGCGGGCCCGGTCCCATCCCGCGTCGCGAAAAATTCCGTAGTGCTCCGGCGAGAGAACCAGGATGGCATTCGCCATCTGCGCCTGTTTGGGATGGCTCACGGCGGCCAATCCCATGGCGAGGCTGCGGGTGAGTTCCTCGGGCGTGCGCGACCGCTGGTCCACAAAGCCCTGCACGCCATCGCCTTGAAACAGGGTCACCGCGCTCCGTCCGGGGGCAATGCCGCGCGCCACCGAAAGCGGCTCCCAACTCGGATCGGTCTCGTCTTCGGCGAAACAGAACGTGTACTTGCCGGGCTGGCCCAGCGTCGCCCGATCGATCTCGCCGGGACGCCCGCCGCCGACATTGCGCACAATCAACTGCAGCGCTCGCCCGATAGTGGCATTGGCGCGATTCCCCTGGCCCAGCGCGTTGATGCCCCAGTTCATGTTGATCGCCCGCGTGATCGGCCCGTTGACGATGATGATCGGTCCGGAAAAATAAGTTGTGCAGAGCAGCCCGTGCATCACGAACAGCGGGTCGAGAGCCGCTTCCAGGGCGGCCAGAACCACCGGCATGTATTCCGGTTTGCAGCCGGCCATCACCGCGTTGATGGCCACCTTCTCCACCGTACACTCGGCCAAATCCGGCGGCACGCGGCCGACGATCTCATCCCGGCGGCGGCTGGTGCCCGCCAACATGCGCAGGATGCGCTCGTCGGTCGGCGGCACCACCGGCAAGCCGTCGCTCCAGCCCCGGTCAAAGCAGGCTTCGATGGGGTCGTCCCACTCGTTGACCTCGATCCGGCGGCTCTGCAACTGCGGATCGCCGAAGCGGGCCACCAGACGCTCATACACCCCGGGCAAGCGCGTTTTCGATCCGCAGCCGGGACCATAAGCCGGCAGCTCGCAACCTAAATCGCCGATCCCCGTGATCCCCTGCCACTCCTCCCGAACCCACCCGCAAGCGCGGCCAGTCTCCTTTTCGCCTGCCATGCGGATCAGTGTCGGCGTGATCTCGATGTCGGCGAGAAACGAATTCTCCAGCGTCTGGTCATAGACGGCCCCGGCGGAAGCCAGAAACGCCGGGTCATCCTGCACGTAGATGTCAAGCTGCGGCAGCGCTTGGCGCAGGCGCTCGAAGACCGGAACCAGGAGCTTGCAGGTCTGGCAATCCTCTTTGACGAACAATCGAAACCGGGCGCTATCCATGAATCTTTCTCCGTCCCTCAGATAAAGCGATTATAACGTCGAGGGTGCCAACTATTCGAGGGTGTCATCCTGAGCGGAGCGAAGGATCTGCTTTTTGTTGTCATCTGAAAACCTTGCAGGGACAGGTGACAGAACAGGTGGCCCACATTTGCGGAGCCGCAGGCGAAGCTAATGTGGGGCTGTTGGCTCTAAGAAGTACACTCGAATGCGTGAGGATCCGAACTGCCCCACATTTGCCAACCGAGGGCAAATATGGGCCACCCGCCCAACTGCACCGAATCCGCAATCGTAGCGATGACTTTCGGGGATCGCACAATCGGTTCATTCCTGAGCCGGATGGCGGCGACGATACTGGCGGCAATCAGGAGCGCCCCGTTCTCCCGCTGTTTGTTAGGCGAACAAAAAGCGAAAGTTACCTTGGCTCGATCCACTCAGGGAACCCACAGGTAGGACACACGTCATCTTCCATGCATTCGTAGCAATACCGACCCCCGCACTGCTTGCATCTTCGAACATATACAACGTCCGCTCCGCAGCTAGAACATGTCTGAATCGTACGATAGAATCTGTACGTGGGAAGTTTCGAAATTCCGCCTGATACACAAACCCGTGGAGTTTTGCTGCTAGATCGGTGATCGAGGTAGTAACTTTTAAGATATTCTTCCTTGGTCGGGAAGACTACGTATCCTAGTTGATCAGCTAATGCGCCCGGAAACTCAGTGAGTTCCCTGTAGAAACGTCCTTCTCTGTGATACCGAAGTTGAACTGCGGGAATGCTGTAGGTTTCGCAGAGCAACTCTCGATTTGTCTTGGTTTTGCCCATTTCCAGCCTCGGCTACGTGTGCAGAGACCAAAATGACGAACGAATATATCACAGCTTAGTCAGAGACCACATGCCGGGTTGAATTTCGGTCATCAAAACAGGATCACCCGGTTTGACGCTTTCGCTCTTGAAAAACTTAGCAACATCTTTGCGATTCTGCAATCTGTTTGCTTGCATTACCTTCGTTGTGAATTGCTGTCCATCCGGAAGTTTGATCTGAATCACCTGCCCTGCCGAGAGCATCCCTACACTCATGCCTTCCGTCACGCTCAGGTAGCTGTATTTCAATGCGCCCGGTGTGATGAAAACAGTGAAACTCTTGTTTTTTCCCTTCGGACTAACTAGGTTAAACCTCGCCTGTTCATCAGAGAGAGTTTTCGCAAGCGATGAAATAGTTCCTGCTGCTTTGGTGAACGTGGCAACTGCATTGAAGTCCTTCTCTCCAGCGGATTTCTTGATCTGCTCTGAGAGTCCGCCGACGAGATCGTCCAGCGCCTTCTCGGCTTTTGTAAATAGTGGATCGAGCGACATGATGTCATCTCCAACTTTCTGTCGGGCATCTGTTTAATGGCGTAGTGACAGCCATGGCGACCATTATGCCAATGATGCCATTCCCCTGTCAAGCGCCTTGCCGAACGGGAGCTACCGACTCAGACTGCTGGTGTGCTGGGCACTACCCAAAGTCCTGGTCGTGGATGATGAAAGGGTGATTGCAGACACCTTGGCAATTATCCTCAACCAGCATGGATTCGAAGCGTCAGCGGCCTACGACGGGACAGAGGCAGTCGAGCAAGCATACAGCTTGCGGCCTGACATGATTATCTGCGATGTCATGAAGCCTGACATGAACGGAGTTGAAGCTGCGATTCTTGTTCGGGAATTCCTTCCGTCATGCAAAATCCTGCTTTTCAGTGGACAGGCCCAAAATCTGTACGACTGCGCTCAAGAACACGGGTTGGAGTTGTGGCCTAAACCCGTTCATCCGCAAAAACTACTGACGTGGCTTGGTTATGATTCGAGCTTCAATGTCGAATCGGTGAGGCCCGTTGCCGTTCCTTACGTGGCTCCGTCGCCGCCTCCAGAATTGCCAAAGCCGATACCAGTTCGCATCGAAGCGCCTGCGAAGGCAGCGAAGGAACGGAAAAAGCCCCTCTTCACCCCTCAATCTTTGGTGGGTGCAATAATCTGGTACTTGGTTCAATATCTGGTGAAATTTGCCGGTTTTGTTCTTGTGTTGATGGCTGTATTCGGGATTCTGTCTGTGATCGGATACGGCATCGATCAAGTAATCGTATGGACTCGTACCCCGCACATTCAGCGGCAGCACTACACCGACCCAAAGCCAGACAACGATGACACCCGGTTCCGGCTGCTGAAAACCTAAACGGGTTCCTTCGCTTTCTCTTCACTGCACAATCTACTGCACAATCCTGCCCGAACATGCCCGAAAACCCCAGATTAAACGGGCTTACTCCAGCGTAAACGATTGAATCTACATGAGGCCAAGGATTGTACCCGCCCTCATAATCCGTAGGTCAGTGGTTCGAGTCCACTCGCCGCCACCAGATTCTAAAGAACTTAAGAGTTTTTCCCGAACAGCCAAAGTCGGCCAGTTGCGTCCGGGTTGCGTGCAGTTGCGTTTTTGTTTTTTGGGGCGGAAAAACGGGGAAAGGAGGCTGAGGCCCCCGGACCCCGCGTCAGTCGTAGGTGCGTTAAGCGTGAGAAAATGTACCCGCAGTTCACTTGCATTCGACCGGAGGAAAACATGTCGTTACAGGGCGGGTGGCCCAGAGTTGGCGCTGTTCCAACTCTGGGGATTACCTGGATCGGCGCGGCTGATTGATGGAGCGTAGTTGAGACTACCATGTGACGAGAAATTCAGATTGACCCACTACCCAAACTCCCTCCCGCATGCTTCCGCCGGTGACTATGAGAAGATATTCTTTCCGACCCGCAGCCAACCAGCGCGAGCGCGGCGAGGGCCAGCCCAAGCTCGAGGAGTGACATGCAAAATGAAAGCTGGCTTGATCGGCTCTTTCAGCCGATGGAGCCACTGTCCGTTCCCCACGCCCGCTTTTTCAAGGTAGTGCTGCGGACTGCGCACCTGATGGCGATCAGCGTTCTGGTTGGGGGCCACGCTTTCAACGCGCCGGCGAGCGCGCTCAGGCCGTTGCTTTACGTATCCATAGGGACCGGCATCGGTATGATTCTGCTCGAGGCCGGCCCCAACCTGCACTTTTTGTTCGAGGGCTGGGGGCTGCTTCTTCTCGCCAAAGTTATCTTGCTCTGTTGCCTACCGATTGCGTGGGATCAGCGGCTCCCGATCCTTCTCGTGATTGTGGCGATTGCCGCCATAGGCTCTCACATGCCCGCCCGCTTCCGCCACTACTCGATGCTCTATCGCAGAGTCATCAAGTAGAATTAGCTCCTCATGCCGCGCCCGAAAGAACAGAGTCGGCAAAGTCAAAGGCAGTGCGGCGACGTTCGCCTGCGGGGCTTCTCCGACCGCGTTTCGTTCGCCGAGGCGCTCGCCTGGCTCGATCTCCAGGCATGCCGCGGCCTGCCCGTGGAAGAGGTAAGCGTCGGCGCGGCCCAGGGAAGAGTTCTCGCCGAGCCGCTCAACGCCCCGGCTGATCTTCCCGCCGTGGATTGCGCGGCGGTCGATGGTTACGCCCTGCGCTCGTCCGAGACCGAGGGCGCGAGCGATTACAATCCGCTTCTGTTTACGCTGGCTCTGGATGTGCCCAGCCGCGCTCTGCCTTTAGCCGGCGCCATCATGGTTTCCGCCGGTTCTCCATTGCCCGTCGGAGCGGACGCCGTTTTGCCCTTTGACGCCACTCAGTTGAAGGGCAGGCTGCTGGAGATTTTCGCTGCCGTTGCCGCCGGAGCCGGCTTGGAACGAAGAGGTCAGCACGTCCGCGCCGGCGCCCTGTTGATCGAGGCTCGACGCATTCTGCGCGCTCAGGATGTGGGCCTGCTCGCTTCGGCGGGGATGGATCGCGTGCCGGTCCTGCGGCTTCCTCGGGTCCGTCTGATCGTCGCCGGGCCGAAGACGTTCACGGATCGACCGTCCGTCGGCGATGCCGCTGGTCCCATGCTTTGCGGATTGATCGCCCGCGACGGCGCTCTGGCGGAAACCGCGCACCCCGAGGAAGCTCACCGCGATGCCCTCCCCCAGGCGATCGCCGCTGCAGGAGCGGATGTGATCCTGGTCGCCGGACGAACCGGCACCGGAGCCGACGACGAAGCCCCGCGCGCGCTCGCCCAGCTAGGCGAGCTGGCCATACACGGCATAGCTTTGCGTCCGGGAGGCTCCGCTGGCATGGGCCTGAGCGGCGCCACCCCGGTACTTCTTTTGCCGGGCGACCCGCTGGCTTGCCTGTGCGCCTACGAATTGCTTGCCGGAAGACTGATCAGGAGCCTCGCTGGCCGCAGCCCGGAGCTTCCTCATCCGGTGCAAATGGCGAAGGTGGGCCGCAAGATTGTCTCAGCCATAGGCTTTGTCGACCTCTGTCGGGTCCGCCTCGTCGATGGATGCGTCGAGCCGGTTGCTTCGGTCGAGTCGGGCGGTCTCGCGTCGGCCGTCCGGGCTGACGGCTTCCTCGTAATCCCCGCACCGCGCGAGGGATATGCGCCCGGCACCGAGGTCAAGGTATATCTCTACTAGGCGGCGTTAACCGCCCGAGGAGTTCAAATTGGCGACCGAAGATTTCAAAATCGCGATGCAAAAGGCAGCCCGCCAGGAACAGTTTCTGGAGGTCGTCGACCGCGCCGAGGCGGAAGCCCGTTTTCGCCGGCACCTCGTCTTAGCGCCGCTGGGAGAGGAATCTGTCTCTCTCTTCGAGGCAGCCGGCCGCGTGCTCTCGCGCGACGTCGTCGCCGGCATCGATGTCCCCGGTTTCGATCGCTCCAGCATGGATGGCTTCGCCGTGCGCGCCGCCGATACCGCCGGCGCCAGCAGCGAGCAGCCGCGCCTGCTGCGCCTCAATCGCGAGATCCTGACGCCGGGCGTCGAGCCTCGCATCACGGTGGCCGAGGGCACGGCCACCATCATCGCGACCGGTGGCATGCTGCCGCGCGGTGCCGACGCCATCGTCATGGTCGAAGACACCGACACTCTGGAGCGCGCCGCCGAGCTGCTGGTTGAAGTGCGCCGTCCGGTGCCGCCAGGGCAATCCGTCGCGGTTGCGGGCGGCGACATCGCGCGCGGTGAAACTCTGTTCCGCGCCGGCCAGATTCTGACCTCCCGTGAGATCGGCTCATTAGCCGCCGTCGGTCTGGCCGAGGTCTCGGTCTGGCGCAAGCCGCGAGTCGCGATCTTTTCGACCGGTAACGAACTCATCACCCCGGGCGAGGCGATGCCTCCGGGCGGTGTCTTCGATTCCAACCTGGCGACCCTGTCGGTCGCCGTCGAAGAACTGGGCGGAGTTCCAATTCCGCTGGGAATTGCACGCGATGACGAGGTGGCGCTCTCCGCCTTGCTGCAAGCGGGGTTGAGCCACGATATGGTGCTGCTCTCGGGAGGCACCTCGAAAGGCGCCGGCGATCTGGCTTACCGGGTGGTCAGCCGTCTTGGCGATCCCGGCATCGTCGTCCACGGCGCGGCGCTCAAACCCGGCAAGCCGATCTGCCTCGCCGTCACCCATGGCAAGCCCGTCGTCATCCTGCCGGGCTTTCCCACTTCCGCCATGTTTACCTTTCACGAGTTCGTCGCGCCCGTCATCCGCGCCTTCGCCGGAATGCCTGCCGAGCGCCGTCAGACGCTGCCGGCAACCCTGCCCATGCACGTCACCTCAGATCGCGGGCGCACCGAATACGTAATGGTTTCGCTGGTCGAAACCGACAGCGGGCTGATGGCTTATCCCACTGCGAAAGGCTCCGGCGCGGTCACGGCGTTCGGGCAGGCGGATGGCTTTTTCTCCATCGGGTCGCAGACCGAGATGCTGCCCGCCGGAACCGCGGTCGAGGTCACCCTGATCGGCTCCGGACACAAGCCGGCGGACCTCGTCGTCATCGGCAGCCATTGCGTCGGCCTCGATCTGCTGATTGGACGCCTGATGCTGGAGGGAGTCTCGGTCAAGGCGCTGAACGTGGGAAGCACCGGAGGCCTCGCGGCAGCCAAGCGCGGCGAATGCGATATCGCAGGCGTCCATCTCATGGACGCCGCCACCGGCGAGTACAATCGTCCCTTCCTGACCGAAGCGCTGGAACTGGTGCCCGGTTACGGACGCTTGCAGGGCATCGTATTTCGTCCGGGCGACGCCCGCTTCGAGAAGCATTCGCTGGAAGAGATCGTGGCGACCGTGCTGGCCGACGACGCCTGTCTGATGATCAACCGCAATGCCGGCAGCGGTACCCGGATTCTGATCGACCGCCTGCTGCAGGGCGCGCGCCCCGCCGGATACAGCGCCCAGGCCAAGACCCATAATGCCGTGGCCGTCGCCGTCGTGCAGGGCCGCGCTGACTGGGGCGTAGCCATTGCCACCGTCGCCCAACAATACGGACTGGGCTTCGTGCCATTGCAGGCCGAACACTACGATTTCGTCGTTCCCAAGGACCGTCTCGACCGAGCCCCCGTGCGGCGCTTTTGCGAACTGCTGCGCGAACCCTCGCTCCGGGCCGCGCTGCTGGAACTCGGATTCAAACCATAGCTTCGACTGAGGAAGCTTTGAGCGAGGAAGCTTAAAGCGAGGAAAGATCAAGTATGACTGGCACCGTAATGAGTAGCGTCCTTGGGGCCATCGGCAATACCCCGATGGTGAATCTGTCGCGCATGACCCGAGGCCTGGAAGGAAGAATCTTCGCCAAGCTGGAGTATCTCAACCCGGGCTTCAGCAAGAAGGATCGAGCCGCGCTGCAGATGATCGTCGAGGCCGAGCAGTCCGGAGCGCTCGCGCCCGGTCAAGCGGTCGTCGAGCTGACCAGCGGAAACCAGGGCACCGGCCTTTCCATCGTTTGCGCCCTCAAAGGCTATCCCTTCGTCGCCGTCATGTCGAAGGGCAACTCCATGGAAAGGGCGCGCATGATGCGGGCGCTCGGAGCCGAAGTCGTGCTGGTCGATCAAGCCCCGGGCGGCATCCCCGGGCAGGTGTCAGGCGACGACCTCGAACGGGTCGAACAGGTCGCGCGGCAACTCACGGTCGAGCGCCACGCCTTCCGCGCCGATCAGTTCCGCAACCGGGGAAACGTGCACGCCCACGAATTCCATACGGCGGAGGAGATGTGGCAGCAGTCCGCCGGCGAGATTGATGTGTTCGTCGACTTCGCCGGATCAGGCGGAACTTTCGTGGGCTGCGCCAAGGGACTCAAACAACACAAGCCCGCCATTCGCTGCTATCTGATCGAGCCGAAGCTCGCTCCTTACTTAGCCGGAGGAGCGGTCAGCAATCCATCGCACCAGATACAGGGCGGCGGCTACAACATGGAGTTGCCGTTCCTGGAGCGCTCTTTAGTCGACGACTACCTGCAAGTCTCCGACGAGCGGGCGATCGCCGTCACCCGGGAACTCGCCCGGCGGGAAGGCATCTTCGCCGGATTCTCTTCCGGAGCCAACGTTGCCGCCGCTCTCGACCTGCTCGGCGATCGCGAAAAGGGCGCCACCATCGCCCTCACCATCAACGATTCCGGCCTGAAATACCTCAGCACGGAACTTTACTAGATCCTTTTCATAATGCATGTAGACCGTTGCCATAGGCGCAATGGGAGAACCAGGCGATTGCATTGTCAGCCGTGATGGTTTTGAGAGCTTCGGCGACGGCGGCTTGCAGCGCCTCGTCGGTGCGGGCCTTCAGCGAACGCAGGACCTGCTTCAGTTTCGACCAGGCTTGTTCAATCGGGTTGAAGTCCGGCGAATAGGGCGGCAAGTAGAGCAGCTTGGCTCCGACGGCTTCGATCCGCTCGCGCACCCCGCCGACCTTGTGGGCCGAGAGGTTGTCCATCACCACGACGTCGCCGGGGCGCAGGTCGGGACACAGAACCTGATCGACATAAGCGAGGAAGATGTCCCCGTCGGTCGCTTCCGGAATCGTCATCGGGGCACGCCGGCCGCGCGTGGTCAAGGCGGCAAGGATCGTAAGCATTTTCCAGTGGCCCTGCGGAGTAGCCTCACGCACGCGTTCGCCACGGGGAGCGCGGCCCCAGGGGCGCGTCATCGGCGTCGTGGCCCCGCTCTCATCCCCAAAGACCAACCGTTCGATGGCTGTCGAGGCGACCTCGTCCCGCCACGCTTGCCGACGCTGCGGGGCTTGTTCGCTGTCCTGTTCCTGGGCGTGGAGCGACTTTTTTTGAGCCGCAGCCCCAATTGGCGCACCACCACCCTCCAGAGCCAGCCCACGCTCCAATGCAGGCGCTGCGCCCGTTCCAGACCTTCTTGCAGTTCTCGGAAGGTGATATCCGGCTGGCGACCGATCTGCTCTCGGATCCACTCGCGCACCGCCGCCGTCACCCGATTCGGACGCCCCCCGCGCCAGCCGGGAGCATGGATCTCGCCGGTTCGAGTTCGCCGGGCGGAAATTTTCTTGGCCCAACCCACACTGACGCGAAACCGCTCCGCCACTTCTTCTAGAGTCCCTTCGCCGCTGTCATAGGCTGCAAAGAACTTCCGCCGCAAATCGTTCGAGTAGGTCTGTGGCATCTGCTTGCGCGGACAATCCGCAACCAGCAGCTTACCTCAACAACTTAGTTTATGGGTTTACTGAAAAGGCTCTCAGCCCGGCCATTATCCAAAAGGTAGAGAATCGCAAACGCAGTCCTGAGTCCCCTTAGTTTGGTATCAAGTTGCCAAGCGCGGACTGTTTCCGGCATCGTACCAAGAGACAGAGCAAGGGCGAGGGGCTCATTTTGGTTCTGTGTCGAAAGGCAATTGACCTTGATTTCCGCCTCCGCGACAAGGACGCGAAGCATCACGCTGCCGCTCAAACCTAGTTCCAAGCGCGCCGGTCCCCAATCAGCAAGGCTTATGATTGAGCGCCCCTTAACAAGCTCGACAAACTCCGCGAAATCTACCGAAGAGACCGCCTGTTTTTCATATGCTCCGAAAGTGTATCGGGCCATGTGCGTCCTCACGGAAAATGTGGCCCGGATTCTATCACGCTCCGAACACGCGCGGTACCCAGTTCGAAGGGCAGGGCGGTCTTAATGACCTACTCGAGCGCGCCCGTTGCATTCGCATGGACATCAACCGCCCGGTCGTGAACAATGTAAAGAAGCGACACGACATCGAGGTAGACGATGGAGAGCGGGAACAAGAGGTCATTGAGAATTGACGCCAACGTGGAGCGCGGGCGCGCGGTGCGGATCACCGTGGACGGAGAGCCGATTCCGGCCTACGAGGGCGAATCGGTGGCGGCGGCCATGTTGGCGTCAGGCAGGCGCGTCTTCCGGCACGCGCAGCCCGGCGGCGAGCCGCGAGGCGTTTTTTGCGGCATGGGAATCTGCAACGAATGCATGGTGACGGTGGCCGATCTTGGCCACGTCAGAGCCTGCATCGCGACCGTGCGCGACGGCATGCGTGTGACCACGCTGAGCGAATAGGAGGCGATTGCCATGCGCGAAGTTGAAATTGCCATCGTCGGCGGCGGTCCGGCGGGTCTGGGCGCGGCCCTGGAAGCGGCGAACGCGGGAGCCGAGGTGCTGCTTCTGGATGAATACCCCACCCTGGGCGGCCAGTACTATAAGCAGGTTCCCGATGCCTTCGCGGTAAAGAATTTGCAGGCCGAGAGCGGCCAGTTCGTGGAAGGCATTGAGCTGGTCGAGCAGGTAAAAAGCTCTGCCGTTGAATTCCTTCCCAACACCCTGGTGTGGTCGATTTTTCCTGACGGAACTCTCGGTCTTTGCCGGGAGGAGCGGACGGAGGAGTTGCGGGCCAGGAAGTTGATTCTGGCGCCGGGAGCGCAAGAGGTGCCGGTGCCTTTTCCGGGATGGACGCTGCCGGGGGTGATGATGGGCGGGGCCGCGCAATCGCTGCTGGTGACGCAGCGCGTGTTGCCGGGGCGCCGGGTGGTGCTCGCCGGTGTCGGTCCCCTGCAATTGAAGGTGGCCAGCCAACTGCTGGACGCCGGAGCCGAGGTCGTGGACATCCTGGAGGCCTCCAGCAAACCGCCGATCTCGATGGAAAACGCCCTGCGCTCGCTCGGCCATTGGGCGAAAATGCGCGAGGGTGCGACCTACTGGATGAAGCTGAAGCAAGCGCGCGTTCCCTATCATCACAGCCAGGTTCCGGTGCGCGCCCTGGGCAAGGAGCAACTGCAAGCGGTCGTAGTCGCCCGGGTGGATGACGAATGGCACGTGATGCCGGGAACCGAGCGGACCCTGGAGGCCGATACCCTTTGCCTATCCTACGGGTTCCTGCCGGCCACGCAGTTGACCCGGCTGATGGGCTGCCGGCTCGACTTTGACGGGCGCGCCGGAGGATGGGTCACGTGGCATGATCCCGATCAGCGCACCAGCCTCGAAGGCGTTTACGTAGCCGGCGAGGTGGGAGGCATTGGCGGCTCCGAGGTGGCCATCGAAGAAGGCAGAATCGCGGGACTCGCCGCCGCCCGCGCCCTGGGAAAGGCGGAGACCAGCGCCAGCCGGAAACAGGAAAAACAGACCCGCAAGCGGCTGGCGAGCGCTCGCAAGTTTGCCGAACTGGCCGCAGAGATGATGCAACTGAAGCCGGCGCTGCTCGATTTGATCACCGATGACACCATCGTCTGCCGCTGTGAGAGCGTGCCGGCCGCCGAGATCATGCAGGCCATTGGCAGCGAAGGCGACTGCACCCTGCGGGGAGTCAAAGTTCAGACCCGCGCCGGCATGGGATCGTGCCAGGGGCGGATGTGCGGCCACGTGATTTCCCGGCTGATCGCCAGGAAAACAGGCATACCGCTGGAATCGATCCGGCCTGACACCGCGCGGCCTCCGATCAAACCGGTCCCGCTGCGGGCGCTGGTGAATCACTCCGAGAGCTAGTGTCCTGAATCAGAAGTTCGTCGCATATGTGTTTTGCGGTTTTTGAAGGGGCTCGGCTTCAGCCGAGCCGCACACGTTCCCCGAGACCCCGGTGCTCCGCCTGCCTACGCTTGAGACAAGGCCTTATTATCCGCGGTTTCAGGCAGACGCAAACCCAACTCGTCGGCCACCGAAAGTTCCGGATTAACGCCAAGCCACAAAAGCACGCCCACCACGAGAATGGTGCTGGCCACAATGAACGGATAGACCCAGGAGCCGGTGAATTGCAGTATGGCGCCGAACACCAGGGGCGAAAGCGCCGAACCGATATTGCCAATCGAGTTCATCATGCCTGACACGGTCCCGGCATATTCATGCCCCACATCCAGACAGACAGCCCAATAAACCCCAACCGCCATTTCCAATCCAAACAACGAACATGCCAGCAGGAAAACCGCCATATAGGCCGAGTGCGCCAGCGCGCCGGGGATCATGAAGGCCGCTGCCACCAGCATGCCGGTCATGGCCACAACCCTGCGGGAAAATGTGCCGCGACCTGTCTTTTTCCAGATTTTGTCGGACAACCATCCCCCCATCGTGTCGCCGACCGTGCCGGCCAGCAGCGGGAGACTGGCGAAGATGCTCATCTTTATAATGGTGAAGCCTCTGGCCTCGACCAGGTATACGGGAAGCCACGTCAGATAGATCCAGTTAACGTAGCAGTAGGTCGGATAGCTCAAACTGAGGAACCACATGTTCTTACTCTTGAGCAGAGTCTGGAACTTCAGTTTGGCGGGGGCTTTCCTGGCCGATCTGCCTCCGTCGATCAGATCGATTTCAGCCTGGTTGACGCCACCCCATTTTTGCTTATACTCCGAGGGTTTGTCGCGATACCAGGCAAACCAGAAGGCGCACCATGCGAAGCCTATGAAGGCGAACAAAATGAATACGGACCGCCAGCCCCAGCGCGCGATGATCATGGCTACGATGATTGGCGTGACCGCGCCGCCAAAGCGGGACGCTCCGTGCGTCACCCCTTGGGCAAAGCCGCGCTCTTCGGATGGAATCCAGTGGGAGAACGCGCGGGTAGCGGTGGGGAATGCTCCCGCTTCTCCAACCCCAAACAACAGTCTGATCGCCAGCAAGGATGCGAAGCTCCAAGCCATGGCGGTGGCGGCGGTCATCAGAGACCAGAAAAACACGATCGCGGCGAGAACCTTGCGCGGCCCGTACTTATCGCTCAGCATGCCGATCGGTATCTGACACGAAGAATAAGTCCAGGAAAACACCGACAGCACAAGGCCCCATTGCAGCTTGTTCAGGCTGAAATGTTTCATCATCAGCGGGGCCGCCACCGAGATGTTGACCCGGTCGAGATAGGTGATCAGATAAACCAGGCACACCACAAACAACACCAAGCGTCGAACCTTTGTCGGTTTTTCAATCACGGGACTGCCCCCTAATGTTGGCCTGAAGATTTTCGCCCAGCGACAACGATGGTAGTTTTGTCTCTTTAGATGGGGAAGTTACCTGTCGCAACCCTCCGCGTCAAGCGGTATTTGTCAGGGAAGAAAGACCTTGAGCCAGTTCCAGGGTAAAGCCGTGGGTGGACAGAGTCCCCGGTCATCGGCTACCAAGGCAGACTTTTAATTGGAACTGGATTGCCCGGCCAGTTGTGGACCGGCGCTGCGGTGGCCGCTCACGATGGCTCCGGCATCGGGTTCCAGTTTGAAGCAGTCGGCAATCCCGCCCAGGGCAACCGCGCTGATCAGCAGAAACGCCAGGTGGAAATCACCGACGCCGAGGGTGGTGGCGGAGTTGTGGCGCATCAGGGCGGCCAGGTGCAGGGTCACGGCGCCGACGCCGACGCCCATGCCCATCGACATCTGCGTCACCGTGCTCAGGAAGGTGTTGGCCCGGGTTAGTTTCTCGGGAGGGATATCGGCGAAAGCGAGCGTAGTCAGGCTGGTGAACTGCATGGAGCGGCACAGCCCGCCCAGAAACAAGACCGCGGCAATCAGCATCCTGGGCAAACCGGCAGTCAGCAAACTCAGGGCGAAAATCGAAAGCGCGGCAAACGTGCCATTGCAGATCAGCACGTTGCGGAAGCCGAAGCGCCGCAGGATGGGCGTGGTAAAGGTCTTCATGCCGAGATTGCCGGCAAACAGCGCCATCATCAGCAACCCCGAAGCGAAGGCGTTCATGCCAAAGCCCACCTGAAACATCATGGGCAGCAGAAATGGCATGGTGCCGATCGCCACACGAAACAGCGAGCCGCCGAAAATAACTGTGGCAAACGTCGGTATGCGCAGCGCCGACAGATCAATCAACGGGAATGGATGGCGACGGGCGTGCAAGGCGACAAGCACCGCGCACCCTATGCTGAGCGTCCAAAAAACGCCAACTTTTGGCCACGCAATCGGCTGCTGCTCCATGTAGCCCAGGCCGTACATCAAAGAGAAGCAGGAAAGCCCGCTCAAGCAGAAACCGAGCCAGTCGAGGGGATTGCGCTCGTCCACCTGGCGGTTCGGAACCAGCACCAAGGTCAGCAGAATTCCTACAATCCCGAGCGGGACATTGAGGAAAAAAATCCACCGCCAGGAAGCGTAGGTGGTGATGAATCCGCCGACCGGAGACCCAAGAATCGGCGCCACCAGTCCCGGCCAGACGATGTAGGCGATCGACTGCATCAGGTCTTTCTTCTCGGTGTTGCGCAGCACCACCAGGCGGCCGACCGGCACCATCATCGCCCCGCCGATGCCTTGCAGAACCCGGGCCGCCGTAAACTGCCAGAGCGAGTGGCTCACGCCGCAGAGAATCGAGGACAGGGTGAACCCGGCAATCGCGGCGGCAAAAACCGTGCGCGAGCCAAAGCGGTCGGCAACCCACCCGCTGATCGGAATGAAGACGGCCAGCGTCAACATATATGCGCTCATGCCCGCGCTGAGCGCGATGGGAGTGGCATCGAGCGCCGGCGCCATTTGCGGCAGCGCGGTCGCAATCACCGTCCCATCCAGGTTCTCCATGAAGAACGCGCCGGCGACGAGCAGGGAAATGAAGACGAATCTCTGGCGTTGAAAAAACATGGTCGGCATCCGCGCTGAGAACGGCCGGACAGAGACGATTTGGCCCGTCTCTCGAAGATCATCATAGCCGGTCGCACGTTCCGGCAACAATCGGGAGCAGCTTTTCTTCGCCGGCAACCCGCCCCGTGCCACTCGCGTTCGTCCCCCGTCGCTCGCACCTATGCAGAGGTGTAGTTTCGCGTCCGCTGCAGGTCCGCACACGTTGGTCTTTCGGCTCCCGATCCCGCTCCTGCCGTGCCGCCAGTGGGCACGCTATATCAGACTTGACCTGCGTTATGCCTGCAAGCTAGCATGCGAAGCATCTTCCCTCGGAGAACCGAATGTTGACGCACGCCGAATTGCTGCAATTGAAGCGGTGGAATACCCCGACGATTTACAACGGCTGGGAGCAGATCACCAAGCACGACCACGCCCATGATTGTGTGAACCTCGAAGAAGTGCGCGATTTCATGCCGCAAATGGGACCGATGGTTGGATACGCCGTCACCCTGGTGGTTGAGCCGGGAAATCCCAAACACAAGGAGAACGCCGGCGCTCGCGGTGAGTATCTGAAATACGTGGCGTCGATCCCAGGCCCCAAAATCGCGGTCGTCCAGGATCTCGACAAGCCGAACGTCTTTGGCTCTTTTTGGGGCGAAGTGCAGTCCAATACCCACCGGGCGCTCGGCTGCGTCGGCACCATTACGGACGGCGCAATCCGTGATCTCGACGAGATGACCAATGCGGGCCTGAAGAGTCTGGCGCGGCGGCTGTGCGTCGGCCACGCCCACGTCATTCCGGTGCGATGGAATTGCGCGGTCGAAGTCTTCGGACGCAGGATTTCTCCCGGCCAGCTGATCCATGCCGACAAGCACGGATTTATCGCGATTCCGCCGGAAGACGAGGCCCACCTGCTGGACGCGGCTGTCTTCATGGACAGCAACGAATGCAACACCGTGATTGCCGCCGCCCGGGGATCGTTCGGGTTGCCGTTCGAGCAAGCCTTAGAGCGGATGGAAAAGGCAAGAGGCGAGTTTCGCGCCGCCGCGCAAAAGAAATTTCGCGGCTGAAGCGAGCGTCTGGCTTCGTTGTCCCGCACATTGTTGGCGAAATAATTCGCGCGATCAATAGATTGGCGGCCTTTTTATGCATATCACGATAATCGGCAAGTACGCTTTGTGGATGTTGGTCCTGTTTGTGCCGTCGCAGATCCTGATCGGCTATCTCATGGCTCACAAAGGCAGCCAGAGCGCCAAGCACTATTTCATTAGCGGCAAGCAACTGCCGTTGATGCTGATGTTCTTTCTGGATTTTGCCAGTGTGCTCGGCGTGGGCAACTTCATCGGCTATGCGGGCAAGGGCTATGAAATCGGCCTCAGCCAGTTCTGGATGATGTTCGGCGAACAGGGTACAAAGGTGATCTTCGCCGTAACCGTGGCCGGCATCGCCGGACGCTACGCGTACACCACCTTCAACGAGTTCCTGGAACAGGAGTTGTTCCACGATAAGTGGCTGCGCGTCCTCGGCGGCTTTGCCATGTCGATCCCGATGGTCGCCTGGATCGGGGTGCAAGCCATGGGACTGGGTACCTTGCTGGCCGTGGTGATGGGAATCGATCCGGTGACCGGCATCTGGATAGCCACCCTGACGGCGGTCATCTACACGGCGATTGGCGGCATGTGGGCGCTGGTTTGGACGGATGTGCTGCAAGGCGGCATAAGAATATTCGTCGGGTTCCTGTTTTTCGGCATCGTTCTTTTTAGAGCCGGCGGAATCGAAGGCATCAGGACCGGCATTCTGGCCGTCCAGCCCAACCTCTGGTCGTTCGGCAACACCGGATTTGCGCAGAATCTGGCGCTGTTGATCACTCCCATGTGCGGCGTGTTTACTTTGCAGGTGTGGTGGCAGCGGTGCTTTTCCGCCAAAGACTCCAAGACCGCCTATAGGGGATTTCTTTACACCGCCTTCTTCGCCATGGTCATGTGTTCGGCCAGCATCCTGATGGGGATGGCGGCAAAGGTCATGAATCCGCACCTGGCGCGCCCTGACATGGCCTTTGGCTGGCTGCTGGTCAACTGGCTGCCGCCGGTGTTCGGGTCTCTGCTGGTGGTGACCATCATCGGGGCCGACATGACGGTGAGCGCGGCTTTCATGAATTCGGGCGTGACCCTGGTTTTGATGGACGTCGTGAAGCCATTGATCCGGCAGGATTATCCCGACAAGAAGCTCATCCAGTGGGCCCGCTGGCTCACTTTTATCTTTGGCCTGGGATCGGTCTGGGTGGCGCTCCACTTCCCAACCGCTCTGTCCGCCGGTCTGTGGGGTTATACATTTACCGGGGGCGGGCTATTCCTGCCGCTGGTGATTGGCTTGCTGTGGAAAGATAAGAACGGCAAGACCTGCGTCACCAAGAACGCCGCCATCCTGTCCCTGCTGATTGGCGGCACAACCGCGTCGGTCATCCAGTACATTCCACGCTTGTTCAAGATGTTTGGCGGGGGGATTATTCCCGGCTTGACGCTGTCTCTTATTCTGACCGTGGGCGTCAGCCTGGTAGAGCGATCCATCAAGCGCAACGCTTCGCGGGCCGCCGCTTCGTAGCCGATACACAGTGGGATTCTCGGTGGCTGGAGCAGACCGGCCATATTCTCCCGGAGGAAAAAGATGGCGACACTCGGACTGATTGAATACCAAGACGCGAGCCCGGAAGTTCGCGCCGTTTACGACGACATCATGGCCGTACGCGCAAGACCGACTGGATCAACAATTTCTGGAAGGCGCTCGCGCACGATCCGGCCACGCTTAGGCGCACCTGGGAAGAGCATCAAGCAGATCATGGCGCCGGGCGCGCTCGATCCGCTCACCAAGGAGATGCTCTACGTGGCCGTGAGCGTCACCAACAGTGCGGCTATTGCATCGCATCGCACACGGCGTCGGCGCGCGGCAAGGGCATGACGGACGCCATGTTCCAGGAGCTGATGGCAGTCGTTGGCATGGCGAATGAAACCAACCGGCTGGTCGCCGGCTACCAGGTCGATATCGACGAGCAATTCAAACCACCGTTGACACGCTAGACCGGCTCGAACGGACAAACCCCCACTCTGCGCAAGCCGCTGGGCTCGAATCTGATATCCGCCCCGGCTTCCGGTGTCGGCGACAGACGGCTCTAGCAGGCTGCTGAAAAAATCGGAGGAGCGTCATCCTGAGGTTGCGCCGCTCTTGCGCGGGGTCCCCGACAAGCCCGTTGTTGGCTTGTTGGGGCTGGCGATCGAAGGATCTGCTTTATTTTCAGCATGCGCAAACAGCAGATCCTTCGCTACTCCACCCCAGCAACCGCAACTGAAGCGCTTGCTGGGGACCCCGGCTACCCTCAGGATGACACCTGCAAGAACAGTTTTTCAGCAGCCTGCTAGGTTGCTTTCAGCTTGAGCTTTGGCTTGTTCTCTTCCAGAAACTCCCGCAGTTGCGGGATGGCCTCAAGCAGCCGAACCCACTGCTCGTAATACAGCGTTACCGGAAAACGTCCCAGACCGTAGACGCTGACGGCGCCCTTCTCGCTGACCTTGAATTGCAAAACGGCAGACCTTTGCTGTTTGCTCTCAAGCTCCGCCAGTTTTGCTTTTAGCTCGTCGTAGGTAGGCTCAGGCATCAAATCCCTCCCATAAGTCTTTAATATTGCAGCTTTTCAGAAACCATAACAATACCATGCGATCCTGCTTGCGGGCACCCGGCAAATAATGAAAGGGTGAAATCCTGCGGCGCGAGCATTTCGGATCGGCATTTCCCCGGCTTCCGGCCCGCTCTTTGGTTGTTTTACCGCCGCTAATCTGGTAAGAATTGCGCTCAGACTGGTTTCGCGCCGGCCAACGATTTTTGGCCTCGTTTCCGCCTGCGCGGTAGCCGGGCGAATAGGAGCACGAGCATGAATGGGAATCGCAGAAGTTTTATGAAAACCGCCGGCGCGATTGGCGCCATTGCCGCAGCCGGCGGATTTCCCGCTTGGAACTTGGTTCCCCGAGCGTTCGGAAAAACCGTGGATGGGCAAAAAGAAACCATCACCGCCCCCATGGCGCGCTGGGCCGCGGGGGTGAAGTTCAGCGACCTTTCAGGCGATGCTGTCCATCAGGCGAAGCGATTGCTGCTGGATGCCATGGGTTGCGCGCTGGGCGGATACCGGCAGCATGACCCGACCATCGCCCTCCAGGTGCTCGATGAAATTGCCGCTCCCGGTCCCGCCACCGTGATCGGCTCGGGAAAGAAGATGGATTGCCCGCATGCGGCATTCGTAAACGCGCTCATGATCCGCTGCATGGATTACAACGACATCTACTGGAGACAGGACCCGGTGCATCCCTCCGACATTTTTCCCGCCGCCATCGCCTGTGGCGAGCGCGCCAAAAGCGATGGCCGCGAACTGATCGTCGGCCTGGTGCTCGGTCACGAATTCGAGATGCGCTTCGCCGAGTGCGCTCTTCCGGGAATTCGCGAGCGCGGCTGGCATCACGCGACCCTTACCGCCTTCGTTTCCCCCATAGTAGCCGGGCGCATGTTGCATCTGCCGTGGCAGCAGATTCAGCAGGCGATCGGCATTTCGGCCTCGGCCCGCGCCACGTTTGGCGTGGTGACGGCCGGCAAGTTGACCATGATGAAGGACACGGCGGACCCCATGGCGACGGAAAGCGGCGTGCTCGCTGCGTTGCTGGCAGCCAAGGGCTACACCGGACCTGAGCACGTGATCGACGGTAAAGAGGGACTGGTTCAGGAGATCGCCTCCGAATGGAAGCTCAACCTGCTGACCGACGGCCTGGGAGAATCATGGCGTATTTCCCAGTGCGGCATGAAATTTTTCCCCACCGAAGCGCTGACGCAATCTCCCATCTCGGCCGTGCTCGACTTGGTGAAGGACAACGACCTCAAGCCGGACCAGATCGAGAAGGTCCAAATCCGCACCGTGGCCCGGGCAGCCGATATTCTGGCCGACCCCAGCAAGTACGATCCCCATTCCAAGGAAACGGCCGATCACTCGTTGCCGTACGGAGTCGCCGCCGTAATCGTCGATCGCCAAGTCACCCCGGCGCAGTTCACCATGGCGAAGATCAACGACCCGCTCATTCGCGCGCAGCTTCGCAAGGTGGAAGTCATTGCCGATCCGGAATTCGAGAAGGTGTTTCCGTTGCAGCGCGTGCATGTCACCATCATCGCCAGCGGCGGCAAACGTTTCAGCAAGCAACTTGATTACCCGAAAGGCGATGCTCACAATCCGCTCAGCGACCGCGAGGTCGAGGAGAAGTTCACGGCGCTCGCCGATGGTGTGCTCACCAGGCCGCGGCGGAAGCGCGTTATCGACGCCATCTGGAACCTGGAGAAGGCCGGCTCGATTACGCCCTTGATGGAGATGCTGAAAGCGGAAAAAGCCTAGCCGCTCAGGGCTAACGCTCCGCAGGTTTTTTTGCGGCCGGTTATTTTCCCGGAGATGATGCGGCAACAAAGAATGGCATTGCGGAAACGCTGGGTATAGGCGACAGTTTGCAGGCGTAATTCTCGATCTTAGAACGAGGCTGGAGATTCCAACGATGCATTACCTCCTTTTTTACGAAGTCGTGGATGGTTACGTCGAGAAGCGGGTGCAATTCCGCGATCTGCACATGAAGCACGCCACCCAGGCGTTCGAGCGTGGAGAGCTGGTTCTGGCCGGCGCATTGGCGGACCCGATAGACGGCGCCGTGCTTGTTTTCCGCGGTCCGACGGCGCAATTCGCCGAAGCGTTTGCCAAGGCGGATCCCTACGTTATCAACGGTCTCATTAAATCGTGGCGGGTGCGGAAATGGATGACCGTGATTGGCGAAGGTCTGCCGCCCACATAGGCGCCGGCGTCTATGACAAAGGCATCGCCTTGGCGATGCCTTCTTGGAAAATAGTGCGGGCTGCTACTCTTTCGAATCTTTCTGCTGCGCCAGGCGGGTCTTGGCGCTTTCCAGTTTCTTCTGGACTTTTGCCAGGTCAGCGCTGTCGATCTCGGCAGGTATGGTCCGGTTCCACTCCGCCACGGCGCGCTCCCAATGGGCCACGGCCTGCTTCAGGCGACCGGTCTTCTGGTAGAGGTCGGCGAGGTGATCGTGAACCGTCGGGTCGTTGCTGAGCCGCTCACTGGCCTTGCGCAGATTTTCTTCGGCGAGCTCGTAGTTGCCCATCCGGTAGTAAACCCATCCGAGCGAGTCGAGATAGGCGCCGTTCTGCGGATCGAGGGTGATGGCGCGGCGAATGTAGCCGAGCGCTTCGTCGAGCCGCGTACCGCGATCGGCCAGCATATATCCGAGATAATTCAGCGCGACCGCATTGCGCGGATCGCCGGCGATAACCTTGTGGAATGCCTCTTCGGCCTGCTCATAGTGTTTTTGACGCTCGTAAATCGAGCCGGCAATAAAGGTCGTGTAGTCTTTATCCTCCGGCTTGGTCAACAATTCCTCGGCCTTGCCGATCGCCTCCTGGGCATCCTTCCAGCGCCGCAGCCGGCTATCCATCTGGGCTAAAGCGATCCAGACCTCGCGATCCTCGGGGGTGCCCTTGAGCATGGCTTTGACGCTCGCAATCGCCACCTCGGGCTGTCCCGTGTCCGCCTGTTGTCCGGCGTAGATAAGCTTCAGCCCGCGATCTTTGGGCAGCTTCTTAGTGGCTTCCGCGGCCACGGCTGTTGCCTGGGTCCACTGCTTGGCGTCGCGATAGGTCTCGACGAGCTGTTGATATCCGCGCGAGGCGCTGTCATCGCCCAGGGCAACCATCTGGCGGAATGTTTCCAGCGCCAATTGAGTCTTGTTCTGATCGCGGTAGACCGAGCCTAATCGTTCCAGGAAGATGGACCGATTGTTCCGTTCCGGAGTGGTGTAGGCGTCGTCGGCCTTGGCCGTACGCTTCAACAGGTCCTGCAGAATCTGAGCCGCTTCGTCATAGCGGCCCACGCTTTCGTAAACGCTAGCGATGCTGTAAGGAACTTCGAAAGAATCCTCGGCAATCGCCTGCGCCTTTTTCAATACGGCCAGCGCCTGGTCGAATTTGCCGTCGTGGCGGTAGATGTCGGCCATACGCAGGTAACTCTGCGCATCCTGGGGGTCGGCCTCAGTGATCTCCTTGTACTGTTCGAGGGCGGCGTCAGGCTGATTGTCATTCAGCAGGTTCTGCGCCAACCCGCGCTTGGCGTCCAGGTTGTCGGGATCCGCATTGACGGACTTGGTGTACGCCTGAACGGCGCTCTTGTAATCTTTCTTCTGCTCGTAGGTGTAGCCGAGCGCCGCGTAAAGCTTGGCGCTGCGGCTGTTCTCAGGAAGACTCAGCAAGATGTTCAGAGCCCGGTTGTAATCACCTTCTTCGTTGTACAGGTACGAGAGCGTGGAAACCGCTTCCTCGGAATCCGGCTGTAGCTGGACCGCCGTGCGGAACTCCTTCTCGGAGTTCACCATGTCATTATTCAAGCGATAGAGACGCCCCAGGAGCAGATGATCTTCCAGGCTCTTGGGATCCTGCTTGACGATTTCCTGGTATTGCTGGATCGCGAGCTGGAGCACGTCTTGCGATTGGGCTCCCGCACGCATATCGCCCAGAGACCGCAAGTAAATGCGGCCCAGCAGACGGCGCGCATCCAGATTGCCCGGGTTCTGCTTGATGATGTCTTGCGCCTCGTTGACCGCATCGCCGATCCGACCGGTCTTGAGGTAGAGCTCGGCCAAGCCCGCATTCAGGTACTCGGAGCCGGGATCGTTTGCCACCGCCTGCCGGTACTCGTCGATTGCCTTAGTCGCGTAATCGGCACGGCCCGTACTTGCCATCATCTCTTCGTAGATATGGGCAAGGGAATAGTGATAGTACGACTGCGCGCGATCCGGCGCCGGTTTCTTCTGCTGGGCATCGCTCTTTGCCGTGCTTGCGGCGGCAGCGGACGCACTGTTCTTCAGACTATCTCCGGGCAGCGGCGGCGGGTTCATCACCCCGGGCTGGCTGTCTTGTTGAGCCAGGACCCACAGCGAAGATGTGAGCAGCAGTGCAAGAAGAGGGATTTTCGTGGGAATCTTCATAGAGAACCAGCCCTTTACCTTAGGATGCGCCGCCGCCTCCGCAAGGACCATGAATCTTATTCTATCGGCTTTTGCAGCAAGGCGTCCGGCAGTCGATAGGAACTTCCTCGAAAACTCGCCTTGAACCCGCAACCTAATCTCCAGGTCTTCTTTCGATCAAAGCTGGCCCAGGCACTTGCCCAGCGGACAAGACGCGCCTGGGTCGCCCGCGATGCGATTAGATTGCACGTTGGGGGCGTAACCCGCAAGTTACTGCAATCATGTGAACCCGGATGAATGCAAGTAGTTACGGGCGGGCTTCGCAGAAGGCCCGGTTCCGTAGCCTGGAGCGGCCGCTCCGCCCCCGTCCGGAGCCTTCCTAAAGGCCCGGAGCGCCTTCCAGCAGGCGTACCTTCCAACGGTTTTCGGCCGGAGTCATCAGGGCCAGAAAATGGAATGTCCCCCGGTCGCTGTACACCACTTTGTTGCCATCCAGCAATTGCACTTCGAGCCGGACGGTGTCGTGCAACTCCATCGCTGAGCCGTCAAGCGAATAGAAGACAACCTGCACCTCATGGCCGTGATCAATGTAGCGGCGCTTCAGACCGCTCTTGCCCTGTTCGGCAATTGCCTGTGCCAGGCGCTCTTTAGCCAGGCCCACGGAATCAGCGCCGAGCAAAGCGGCCTTATTCTCATCCATGGCCTCGGCCATGGCGCGCCAGGCGTGGCTGTAGTCGCGTTGCACGGACACCAGGGTTGCCGCTTCCACGTGGCGGGGCTGTGCCTGAGAGGCATCCAGATTGACCGAAAATCCGGTCTCGGCGGCCAGCGACGGAGCCGCCGCCGCAATCGACGCTGCCAACAATCCGAACCACAAGTACCTGACCTGGATTCGCGCCCGCATTTACTGTCCACCTCCCCAGCGAATATCGTTTCCGATCACCACGCCCGCCGCCACCGAGATGGTCGCCTGCCGCGAAGGGCGCGCAATGAACGCCACACTCGACACCGGTCCCGCATTCACGAAGAACGTAGAGGACTCTCCGTTCAGTGCCACCACGTACCGCCCGGCGCAGGCCAAGTCCTCGCCGGCCAATGTTACCGGGGCTCCAAGCTTCACCGTGCGCTTAGCGACGTGGCACGGCCCAAACAGGTAGAGCGCAGCTTCGCCGCTGCCTCCGGTCGGCAGCGATAGCTCGTGCCCGGCCGGAACATGCTCCGGCGCCTGTGGTGGGGCGGCGGCCAACCATTGCGAGGCGGCGCACGCCAGGGCCAGCAGCAAAATGCATCTCCTCATCGTTGCCTCCAAGGCCTTAGGATTGCCGCGCATTGATGCTGTATTCGTTGACCGTGACCCGGTAGCTGTGGACGTTCGCGACCAGATCGTCGCGCACGTCGACCATGAACGGCACCGGCGTTTGCGGCTTCAGGGCTTGGCTTACATAACCGTCGGAGACCCAGATTACACGCCCGGAGGCGTCGTAATACGTAGCCAGCACGTGCGGGATGTTGATCGTCTGACCGCTCTCGTTGAGCAGTTCGCCTTTCAATACCGGACGGCCGCGCAGATCTTTCTCCAGCCGCTGGTGCAGCACGCCGATCACCGGATCGTCGGCAGCGGGCACCAGCATCGAGTCGGGCTGCATCCGCACGGACTTTACCTTGGTCAGCGCCACCTCCGGAAAGTCAATGCGGAAGGGCGAGATTTCCTTTGGCAGCAGGGTATGCGAAATCTTGTCGAAGCTTTCTTCCTGTCCCAGAACCCCGCCATCTTTGCCGAGGAGAGTGGCTTTGACGGAGACAAACCCCGGGACCGTGTCCTCGTTGACAATTTCGCCCAGTACGGTGGTGCCGCCCTCGCGCGCGATGGCGTTCATGGAGACAATGCGCACCCGCGGAGCATCCACGTTCTGCGCGCCCCAGTCGTCATCCGAGCCGCGAGTGATGATGTCCCAGCGCAAATAATTGACCGGGATAACCTGCGGCGGAACCTTCGCCTGCTTGACCACGGGCCACAACACTTTCCAGCTATTGTCTTCGCGTACCACCTGCAGATCGCGCGTCTCGTAAATCGCGCCCACGGCGGACGACCATTGCAAGGTGGCACGCACGAGGGCCTGATTGTCGTTGCGGTTCAGGACCTTGGTTTCAAACGATTGCAGCGAGGAATACGTGCGTAGCGAGCCGTCGCTTCCAACCAGATCGCGGGCGAACGACTGCACGTCGGTGTCGCTCTGCTTGGCAATGTAAGCATAGACGCCGCGAATATTCTCGGATTCAGCCTTGCCCCAAGCGCCGGCGTGCGACTTGATCTGACCGAGCAGGCCCACGGCAGCTTCATCGGGAGTGTTTGCAGTGAACGTGCGGGTGCTGTGAACGGTCCCCATGGCAATCAGTACGGCCGCAAGCACAACCAGAGTGACAGGCAGAATCAGTTTCATCACTTTGCCTCCCGCAGGGCGACTTCGGTTGACGCGGCGGCCGGAAATGCCAGCGGCACCGCGGCGCGCCGGCTATCGGGCAGCACCAGGAAAACCAGGACCGAGAGAAGGCTGACGCCGACAGGCAAGATTTCCCACAAGACGCATTGCCACACCGGAGGCGTCCACCCGCCAAAGTCAAGCTTGCGCGCCGGCGGAACATCGTCCTTCGTCCAGAGCGTGACCAGGCCATCGTCGTAGACTTCGGTCTGGCGCCATCCGGCAAAGGCCAGCAATGGCTCGTAGTAGCGATCCCTCACGAAGATTTAGCGCAGGCCGTACTGATCGGCATGCTTCAGCACGGCGCGCAGAGCCTCCATGCCGGGTGTTCCGTAATACTTCGAACTATAGCGCTGAGCGGCGCCATAAGCGGTCATTTCGGGCAGCAAGCGGGCGGAGTTGTAATCGCCATCAAGGCTGCTGGCGCGGACGCGGGCGGAAAGCGCGGCGAACTTGTTGCCGAAGCCCAGGGTGATATAGCGGAACTTGGAATGGTCATCGCGATTCAGGAAGTTGACCATGGGCTGGATTTTCCAATCGCCCTCGTTGATTGGGCTGAAATTGATCCAGCCAACCGCCATGCCGCAGGTGGCCACGGCCGCCGCCGCAAGGCCGACAATGGCTTTCCGAGAATAACGTTCAATGAGCCACTCCGCCAGCAGACCGACAAACGGAACCGCCATCAGCGTCGCCCAGAAGGTAAAGCGCTCGAAGGTCAAGATGTAGAACGCGCGGCCAAGCAACCATTTGCCAACCGGCGTGGCGCCGTCCAATCCCATCGTGGTCGCCAATGGAGCCAATGCCGCGATCGAAGCGCGGCAGATATCTTTCGCCGGTGAGTGGATCGCACGCGCCAACGGGAAAATGCTGGACGACCCGCGCGTCATGCGGGAAACCGAGCGCTATCTGTTCCACAGCGGCAAATATCTCGAATCGGCGCAAATCGGTTATAAGGTAATTCAGCAGCTTCCCAAGGACCGCAACGCATCCGTCTATCTGGGCTACGACCTGTACAACCTCGGGCGCTTTGACGACGTCCTTAGCTTGGCCGAGCGATACGAAAGCATTTTGCCGGCGGAAGCCAACTTCCCGCTGCTCGCCGGGCACATGCACAAGCAGAGTCAATTGCTGGGCGAAGCGGTTGACGATTACTCGCGCGCCATCGAGCGCGATCCGAACATGGTCGATGCCTATGTAAACCGCGGATACGTGCGCAACGATATGCAGAACGCCGAGGACGCGGTCTCGGACTTTGAAACGGCGCTACGGCTTGCGCCCAATAACGGCGTGGCCCACCTCGGCATGGCGTTTTCGCAACTGGAGTTGCACCACGGCCGCGTCGCGCTCGACCAGGTGGAACTCGCCGAGAAGCGGTTGGGCGAATCCGGCGCCACCCACTTGGCCCGCGCCACGGCGTTCCGCCAGCAACGATTGCTGACCCCGGCCGAGCGTGAATACCGCGCCGCCCTCAAGTTCGCGCCCGATGACCTTAAGCTGAATCTGGCCTTGGCTGACACCGAAGACCGCGAGCGCCACTACCAGGACGCGATTCGCACTCTCCATGACGCGCTGCATCTCTCGCCCGATGATCCGCTGATTTATGCCTCACTCGCCCATGCCTACGCTCAGTTGCACGACCGTGAGCGGACGCTCGAGTACGTTGCCGCAGCCGAGAAGCAGAGCTCCGGCCAGTCGGCGATTCTGCTGAATACCGGCGATGCGCTGCTCGAGTTGGGAGACCGTCAAGCCGCCATGGAGCGGTTCACGCGCGCGGCCAGTTTGCCTTTCCCAACGAGGGACTGGTTTTCGACCGCGATACCTACGACTACAACTTCAATACCGCGCTGAATCCAGTTCTGCATATCGGACGAAACTCAATTGCCTTCAACACCGGGGTTCAGCTCACCTTGCGCCGCGACATGGAGTCGCCGGTGGAGATGAACCAGAACCTGTTCCGGCAGTTCGCGTATTTCTCCTCCAATTCGTTTGGAAACTGGCTGGCGTTGCAAGGCAGCGCTTTTCATGAGACCGGGCCTTTTCTTGACCAGAATCTCAGCTCCAGGGAAGTCGGCGCACGCATCCAATTCACGGTCGGGCGTCCGTGGGGCGCACGCAGTTGATCACCGCGTATTCGGTTCGCGACCTGACCTTCAGTCCCCTGATTCGCGAGTTCTACTCTACGGCTGCCTCGGCCGGCCTGCAGCACCGGTCAAAGTCATTCACGACGTTCGGCCGGACGTCGTTTGGTTCAATCTGTTGTTTTCAACCTTCGGAAACAACCCCTTTGCCGCCTTTGCCGGTCTCTCGATCCCTGCGCGCGGTCGAACCGATTTTGCATGCCGACCGCCCGCAACTGGTTTTTGATCTGTCCAGCGTGCGGCAACTGGATTCGGCGGGGGTTGACATGCTGCTTCACTGCATGAGCGAAGCGATGAAGCGCGACGGAGATGTAAAGCTCGCCGCCCCATCGGCCGAAGCCATGGTCATTCTCGAGTTGACCCGCACCGGCCGGTTGTTCGAGATCTACGATTCGGCGACCGACGCCGCGCGTAGCTACAGCAGCTTCCTTCCCAACGTCATGCGGCAGTTTTCCACGCCGGACCCTCAACCATTTCATTTCCCAGCGTTGGGGTGAAGGTGGCTCCGAGCCATGTTCGCCCCGGCGGAGATAACGAAAACGCCGCATGAGTTCCAAGCAACATGCCGCAATCGCGTGGGCGGTGACGCTGCTCATGCTCGCCTCCTGCATCAACCTGGCATTTCAGCTTGTCGCGGCCAAATTCATCGCCCGCAACCAGCAAGCAGGCGGTCGCGCCGCGGCGAGCGTCCAGGAGGCCGCATGAAAAAGCTCAGGCGGATTACCGAATCGGACGCGATCGCCGAGTTCCTCAGGAATGAGTTCTACCGGAACGAGTTTCATCGCGACCGGGAAAGCTTTGAACGCCTCGTCATGCACGCCAATATCGCCAGCGAAAGGGAGAACGCGCTGCGCCGGGCCCTGCTGTTTCGCCGCCGCGGACACATGTGGCGCGAGTTGCCGGCGGGTACGCAGTGGTGGGAAGTCTGCATGGAGCCGGGCGATCTTAAGCGGTTACGCGTTTTCCCCCCGCGCGCAGTGGCGTCGGATTGCCTCCGGCAGTTTCTTGCTGGAAGACATTGTTGGCCGTATTCGCAATAAGAAGTTTAGCGGCCGCACGGGCGACTTCATCTCAAAAGTGCAAGCTCTCAGTTACCGTATGCGTAGCGACCAGACCCGCCTGTGGGTGCAGATCATCAGGCTGATCGCGCCGCAACCCGACCTGGCTCTGCTGCTCGACGCCGATCCGGAAGAAGCCCGCGCGCGCAAACCGGAATATCCGGTGGACTTCATGCACAAGTGCCGCAAATCCTATTTCGATCTGGCGCGCATCGTGCGCAACATTACCGCCGTGCCGCCGCTGCCTCTGGCCGAAGCCAAGAAAGAAGTCGAGCTGCTGTTCCGGGAAAGAATCAAGCATCGCCGGTCCCAGGGGAACGCCGTTTCCGCCGCCTGACGCCCCCAATCGATTCCGAAGCAAAGGCCCAGCGCTATCGCCGGGCCTTTCTTTCTTGCTGGCTGAATAGCGGCTTGCACCGCGACCCGCCTAAAGCGCTGTGGTAACCACCGCGCACGCCTTCTCCGCCGGCCTGATATCGTGCACCTCAACCCAGTTGGTCGGGTATTTGCCGGTGTAACACGAAGTGCAAAACGTGGTGGGTTCTCCCGGGCGCTCGCCGCAAGCCAGGCGCAGTCCTGCCAGCGACAAATAAGCCAGCGAATCGGCGCCGATGTAGTCGCGGATTTCGTCCACGGTCTTGGTTGCGGCAATCAACTGGCTGCGAGTTGGCGTGTCCACACCGTAATAGCAAGGAGAGATGGTGGGCGGACACGAGATGCGCATGTGAACTTCCCTGGCCCCGGCGTCGCGGATCATGCGCACGATTTTCTTGCTGGTCGTGCCGCGCACGATGGAATCGTCAAACAGCACCACGCGCTTGTCCCGCAGAATGGCGCGCACGGGATTCAGCTTGAGCTTCACGCCAAAGTCACGCACCCGCTGTTCCGGCTCAATGAAGGTTCTTCCCACGTAATGATTGCGAATCAGCCCGAACTGCAGCGGGATGCCGCTCTCGAAGGAATATCCCATGGCGGCCGTCACCCCGGAGTCGGGAACCGGAACCACGATGTCCGCCTCAACCGGAGCTTCGCGGGCGACCTGGCGGCCCATGGCCTCGCGCGCTTCCTGCACCGGCACGCCGAAAATCAGACTGTCGGGGCGTGAAAAATAGACGTGCTCGAAGATGCACTTGGACTGTGGCAGAGCCGGGGCATAACGATACGAGAACACTCCCGAATCATTGACTTCGACCAGTTCGCCCGGTTCGATGTCGCGCTCGTAAGTGGCGCCAATCAGGTCGAAGGCGCAGGTCTCGGAGGCAAAGACGATGACGTCGCGCTGACCCTCGGGCACGCGGCCCATGCACAGCGGACGGAACCCCCGGGGATCACGCGCCGCGAAGATCGTGTCCGGCGTAATCAGCACGACCGAGAATGCGCCCTCAATGCGACGCAGAGCGTCGCTGATCGCGTCCACCAGAGTTTGCCCCGTCGAGTGCGCAATCAGGTGCAGGATGATCTCGCTGTCGCTGGTGGTCTGGAAAATGGAGCCCTGCCGTTCGAAGCGCTTGCGGATATCGGCGGCGTTCACCAGGTTGCCGTTGTGGGCCAGCGCGATGCGCCCCTTGTTGCACTCCACCCGGATCGGTTGAGCGTTCAGCAGCGCGGAGTCCCCCGTGGTGGAATAGCGCGTGTGGCCGATGGCCAGCCGGCCCGGTACCCTCGCCAGCGTCTCATCGTTGAAAATATCGGCCACCAGCCCCATGTCTTTGTACAGCAAGATCCGCGCGCCATCCGATGAGGCAATTCCCGCCGACTCCTGCCCGCGGTGCTGCAGGGCATGCAAACCCAGATAGGCCAGCGTCGAGGCCTCCGTATGGCCCCAGATGGCGACTACCCCGCATTCTTCGTGAAACTTGTCCGACCTGCTATTCGGCATCCTTCACCAGTGGCCCGCGGGAGCGGGATGGAAAATAAAACCAGAGTCCACAGCGGCCAAACCACTTCGTCAACCGCGTTCGACGAACGCCGGCACCGGTCCCTCATCGCTGCCTGCATGCAAGGCAGCTTCTAGAGCCGAAGTCCACGCGTCTTTCAACTCGGCAACTTCGCAGGAAACCGCAGGCACGCCGTCGATGCTGATCTTGAAGCTGCCGTCGACGGTCGCGCCCAGAGCTGCCGCCGAAATTCCTCGTTGGCTCGCTAATTGTTGGATTCTTGCAACCTGAGCCGGGTCGCACGAAACCAGCACCTGCGACGCCATTTCTCCGAACAGCGCCAGCGGATTGCCAAGCTTCCCGCTGCTGATGTCGATCTCGGCTCCAACTCCGGTGGCAAAACACTTCTCGGCCAGCGTCACCGCCAGCCCGCCCTCGGAAATATCTTTGGCGGAGTTGACCAGACTCTCCGCCGCCAGTTGAATGAGCAGCTGCTGCAACTTTAACTCACTGTCGAGATCGATTGCCGGCGGCCGTCCCCACACCTGGCCAAGCACCACCTCGGCATACTCGGAGGAACCAAAAGCGGCTTCCAGGGCGGAGGTCCGTTCCGCGCCCGAGGCATCGAGCAGCAGCACCGCGCGTCCCTCGCCTAAGAAGCTCGAGCCGACTACCTTGGCCACGTCATCGACGATTCCCACAACTCCCATCACCGGGGTCGGGTAAATGCCCTCGCCGAGGGTCTCGTTGTAGAAGCTGACATTGCCTCCGGTGATCGGGGTTCCGAGTTTGAGGCAAGCCTCGCTCATGCCGTCGATCACGGCCGAAAATTGCCCCATGATCGGCGGTTTCTCGGGGTTGCCGAAATTCAGGCAATTGGTGGCCGCGACCGGACGCGCCCCGGCGCAGGCGACATTGCGCGCCGACTCCGCCACGGCGTGCATCGCGCCAAGTTTGGGATCGAGGTAGCACCAGCGCCCGTTGCCGTCGAGCGCCATCGCCAGGCCGCGATTTGTTCCCTTGATGCGAATCACTCCGGCCTCGCTTCCCGGGCCCATCACGGTATTGGTCTGCACCATCGAATCGTATTGCTCATACACCCAGCGCTTCGAGCAGATGTTCGGCGACGCCAGCAGCGCCTTCAGGCAGCCGGCGTAGTCTTCGCTCCACTCGACGCCGGTGGGAACAGCTTTCGGCATCGGTGACGTCCAGGGCTCCAGCGGCCGGTTGTAGAGCGGAGCGTCGTCGGTGAGGGCTTGGTTCGGAATCTCAGCCACCACCTTGCCATGCTGGAGCACCCGCATCTTGCTTTCCGGGATCACGCGCCCGATGGTCACCGCGTCCAGTCCCCATTTGCGAAACACGGCGAAGACCTCGCTCTCGCGGCCGCGCTCGGCCACCAGCAGCATGCGCTCCTGCGATTCGCTCAACATGATCTCGTAAGGGGTCATGCCGGTTTCGCGCTGCGGCACCAGGTCGAGTTCGATCTCCAGTCCCACGCCGCCGCGCCCGCCCATCTCGCAGGTGGAGCAGGTCAGGCCGGCAGCGCCCATATCCTGTATGCCAACCACCGCGCCGGTTTCCATGGCCTCCACGCAGGCTTCCAGCAGCAGCTTTTCCATGAACGGGTCGCCCACCTGCACGTTGGGACGCTTGGCCTCGCTGCCTTCGCTGAATTCCTCGCTTGCCATGGTTGCGCCGTGGATGCCGTCGCGGCCCGTTTTCGAGCCGACATAAATCACCGGATTGCCGGCGCCGGCCGCCTTGGCGTAAAAAATCTTCGTCGCGCCGCACCAGCCCCAAGGCAAAAGCGTTGACCAGGGGATTGCCGGAGTAGCACGGCTCGAACTTGGTTTCGCCGCCGAGATTCGGCACCCCGAAACAATTGCCGTAAGAGGCGATGCCGCTCACCACGCCTTCCATGATCGAGTGATTATGGCTGATCTCCGCCTGGCCGGCGGCGCTGCCGCGTCCGCCGCTGATCGGCCCGAAGCGCAGCGAATCCATGACCGCCACCGGCCGTGCGCCCATCGTAAAAATGTCGCGCAATATGCCGCCAACGCCGGTCGCGGCGCCCTGGAACGGCTCGATAAACGACGGATGATTGTGCGATTCGATCTTGAACGCGCATGCCCAGCCGTCGCCGATGTCGATGATGCCGGCGTTCTCGCCCGGTCCCTGTACCACCAGCTTGCTGCGCGTGGGCAGCCGCTTGAGATGCACCCGCGACGACTTATAGGAGCAATGCTCGCTCCACATGACGCTGAAAATGCCCAGCTCCGTCATGGTTGGCTCGCGGCCAAGCCACTTCAGAATCTTCTGGTACTCATCGGGAGTAATACCGTGATCCCGAATGACCTCGGACGTGATCTCTGGCTTTACGGGGGAATTCATCGCGTTGTAACTTTCATTTTCGCACGCTCGAAGAAGAACTGGAAGAGCATGCTGGCCGTCGGCCGCAAATCGGAACCACGGCAGCAGTGCCGTCAAGCCCAGGGAGCAGGCTTGCGCTCGACCAAGTTGCTGAAAATGCGCCCACAAAATTCAGGTCTCACCGCACGCTCCACAAGTGAACAAAAAATAGTGCAGGCATCCTGCCCAAGAATAACCTGAAATCGGGAACGGCAACCCTGGGCCGCAGCTTACCTTATCCAGTCGTTGCGGTCGAGCGTCTCAAAGCGGGTGAAGGTCTTGAAAAACGCCAGTTGCACGGTATCGGTGGGGCCATTGCGTTGCTTGCCGATGATCAACTTAGCTTTGTTTTCGAGATCGGGATCGTTGCGGTCGTAGTACTCCGGACGGAACAGAAACATGACCACGTCGGCATCCTGCTCGATCGCGCCCGACTCGCGCAGATCGCTCAGCTTGGGCTCGTTGTCCTTGTTGCCGCGAGTCTCCGGCGCGCGGCTCAACTGCGAGAGCGCGACCAGCGGCATGTCCAGTTCCTTGGCAATCGCCTTGAGCCCGCGCGAGATGGCCGAGACTTCCTGGGTGCGGTTCTCGTAGCGGCGTCCGCCGGGGGCCGAGGCCGACATCAGCTGAAGATAGTCGACGACCAGCAGGTCGAGCCGCCCTTCGCGTTGTTTCAACCGCCGCGATTTGGCGCGCAGCTCGGTAACCGAGACGCCCGGCGTGTCATCGATGAAGATCGGCGCCTGCATGAGCGCGTCCAATCCGTCGCGCAGCTTCCCCATGTCTTCCTTTCCAAGGAAGCCCTTGCGCAGGTTTTGCGAATCGACCCTCGACTGCGAACAGAGCATGCGATGCAGCAGCGCTTCCTTGCCCATTTCGAGGGAAAACACAGCGACCAGCTTGTTGTCGCGCACGGCGCAGTTCTCGGCAATGTTGATGGCGAAGGCCGTCTTGCCCATCGAGGGGCGGGCCGCGATGATGATCAGTTCCTTGCGTTGCAGTCCGCTGGTGAGGTCGTCAAGATCGGAGTAATGGGTTTCGAGACCGGTGATGCGCTTGCCGCGCTCATAGAGCTTGTCGAGGTTGCCGCCGAACGACTCCATGGCCACCTGGCTGAGCGAAACCAGGTCCTGCTGGCTGCGGTTCTCGGAAAGATTGAAAATCTCGGCCTCGGCCTGGTCGAGCACGTCGGCGGCCGTGTCCGACTGGTCGAGCGCGCTCTGCATGATGGTGTTGGCCGCGCGGATGACGCTGCGCATGAGCGACTTGTCGCGCACAAGGCGAACGTAATGTTCAATGCTGCTACGGCGCGGCGTGCCGTCGGTGAGTGACGAGAGATAGGCGACGCCGCCCACCGCCTCCAGTTCCTTGTGGCGGCTCAGTTCTTCGCTAAGCGTAACGATGTCGATGGGCCGATTGGTATCGGCCATCTCGAGCATACGGGAATATACGCGGCGGTGCGCATCGAGAAAGAAATCGTCGGGCTTGAGGGCGGCGCCGGCGTCGGTGTAAAGCGTGTTATCCAGCAAAATCGCGCCTAGCAGCGAACGCTCGGCCTCGACATTGGAGGGCAGCCCGCGATCAGCCGCGAGATTGTAGTCAGTGGTTGCCATTTCTGCTACCCGGTTCGATGCTTCGCTCAACCTGCGAGTCGAAGACGAACCCTACTAGTCACTCCTTTACCGCCAAACCCTAACCTGTCGCAGGCATCCGCGGGCGGAAAGATCCGCCCTGCCCGTCAGACACGTCTTCGCATCAAGGCCCGGGAAAAAAGCCCGGGGCGCCAGCCGCGCACCCGGGCCCGGTCAAGTGGAAAACCAACCTATACAACGCTTCTCCCGCCGCCGAGCGGAAAGCGGGAGCCGGGTAGTACGCTGGCGCGAAGCGCCGGGCGGATTGCCCCGCGCAAGACACGCCCAAGCGGTTTAACCTGGCTCCCCTTCCAGGAAACGGATCGGCTACTCATGGTGGACCGGCGCGCACGGCGTGCGGCGACGGACCCTCCCAAGTCCGCGCACGCGCGTAACGGCGCGCTCGCACCCCCTGGTTGCCTGAGTGACGACGCTGCGGGTTCATCGGGCACCCGCGGATCAACGCTGCCGTGCACCATCGGTAAGCAATCCACGGCCGCCAACCGTCACCGCCCGCGTCGGCAGGCCGCATATTGCTCTCCGCTTGCACGGGCGCATGACGCCGTCAGGCAGCGCACCCGAAACAGTGCCGGGAAACCCGGCTTGCGTCGTCTTCGCCTTATCCGCCCCTGGGAAGCATCACGCTTGGCTTCCACCGTTGCGTTAGAGCAAGAGTGCCTGATGATGTCGCGCGGCTCAAGGGCGAAGCGCGACGCAGCTCTGGGTATGCTGTGAAAAGATGTGAATTCCTGTGGATCAGTTCGGAAAACCCGGGCGTAATTGCAAGTGCCGGTTCCGGTTGACCGAAGTTTGCACACCAAGCGGTACAGTCTCAAACAACAAAAAGCGCGACCGAAGCCGCGCTTTCTCTTTTCCTAAGACTCGCCGATCAAATCTTACCTTAGTCGTGCACGCCGTCCATGAAAGCCCGCAGCTTGCGCGAGCGCGAGGGATGGCGCAGCTTGCGCAGCGCTTTGGCCTCGATTTGGCGAATGCGTTCGCGGGTGACTGCAAACGACTGGCCCACTTCTTCCAGGGTGTGCTCGCTGCCATCCTCCAGCCCGAAGCGCATCTTGATGACTTTTTCCTCGCGCGGGGTCAACGTGCGCAGCACCTGCGCCGTCTGGTCCTTAAGGTTCACGTTGATGACGGCTTCGGCCGGCGAGATGACGGCGCGGTCCTCGATGAAGTCGCCGAGATGCGAATCTTCTTCTTCGCCGATCGGCGTTTCCAGCGAGATCGGCTCCTGCGCGATCTTGAGCACCTTGCGGACCTTGGCGACCGGGATGTCCATGCGCTTGGCGATCTCTTCGCTGGTGGGCTCGCGGCCCAGCTCCTGCACCAGTTGGCGCGAGGTGCGAATCAGCTTGTTGATCGTCTCGATCATGTGCACCGGGATGCGAATGGTGCGCGCCTGATCGGCGATGGCGCGGGTGATCGCCTGGCGAATCCACCAGGTGGCGTAGGTTGAGAACTTATAGCCGCGACGGTACTCGAACTTGTCCACCGCCTTCATCAGGCCGATATTGCCCTCCTGAATGAGATCGAGAAACTGGAGTCCGCGGTTGGTGTACTTCTTGGCGATGGAGACCACCAGGCGCAGATTGGCTTCGATCAGTTCACGCTTGGCGTACTCGGCATCCATGTCGCCCTGGATGATCTCGCGCTGCGTGCGCCGCATGTCATTGAAGCCGGCGCCAGCCTCGTGCTCGATACGCTCCATGTCCGAGCGCAGTTGGCGGCTCTGGCGGCGCAGCTCTTTCTTCTGCTCTTCCGAGCGCACGGCGGTGACGCGATTCTCCAGATTCTGAATCTGCTTGTCGAGCGCCTTCATGCTGTTGACGGTTTTGTTGACGCGATCGATCAGGTGTTTGCGCTCGCTGTTGGTGAACCCCACCAGCCGAACCTGCCGGGAGACTTCCACCTGCTCGCGGCCCAGGGCCCAGCGTACCCTGCGATATTCGCGCGCCCGTTTCTTGTCTTTGGCGGGAATCTCTGCGAACTTGGCCGCCAGTTGCAGTGCCTTCCGGTAATACTTGTTCAGCTCGTCAATTTTGGCGGTCGTGTCCTTCAACCGGTTCTGCAAAACTTCGTCGGTGATCTCTTCTTCGTCAAAGACCACCACTTCCTTGATGGAACGCACCCCGCGCTTCAGGTCTTCGCCCATGGCGAGGATTTCACGGATAACGATGGGAGAACGGGAAAGCGCCTTCAGCACGCGGATCTGGCCGCGTTCGATGCGCTTGGCGATTTCCACTTCGCCTTCGCGGGTGAGCAACGGAACCGTGCCCATTTCGCGCAGATACATGCGCACCGGGTCGTTGGTTTTTTCCAGCGCGCCGGGGGTGAGATCGAGTTCAACATCCTCGCCGGCTTCGATTTCCGTGTCGTATTTCTTGTCGAGAGCGGCGGACGGCAGCTTCGGTCCTTCGAGGATGTCGATGCCTTGGGTGCCGATCGTGGTCAGCAGATCATCAAGATCCTCGGGGGAGTGCAGGTCGTTGGGCAGCAGATCGTTGACCTCGTTGTAGGTCAGGTATCCCTTTTCTTTACCTGCATCGATTAATTTTTTGATATCGTCGAATTTATCGTCAAGAGCCAACGCGAGTACCCTTCATGGCGGCAAACGGGCCGCCGCTGTAATTGCACACTACGAGGGTTCGGCATGTGAATGCCGATAATAGGCCGAAACCTTCACATTTTAGCACAGGCCAAAACCGTTGAACAAAACTACCCACGGGAAGCAAACACCGGCAACCGGCCCTCCATGAGTTAGATGGCCTGGAGGACCAGTTGGGTGCGAGTTCTCGCACACTTTCCAATGCTGTAACCATAATTGGTTCAAAAGCTTACAGCGAGGCTGCCCAAAGCCAGGATTTGCCCGGAGGGCAAGCCTCAGGCGCCGGGCGGTTCCTGACCCGGACGCAGCAGCCTGTCAATCGCCGTCTTCTCGCGCAAAAACTGCCCCAACGCAGTGGAGTCCTGCGCCCGCTCGGCATCGCCGATCAGGCTCTTCAACTCTCCGCGCCGGTGCTCCAGTTTGCGGCGGCGCAGAGCTTCGAGCGCCGCCTGGAGCGATTCCGGGGTCAGGGATTCGTGCTCATCCATGAGGGCTGTCGCCAGCATTCGCCGGTCGGACTCGGCCAACTCCAACGACATGGGATCTCTCCCCTCGGTTGCCGCCTGCACCAGGGCTGTAATCAGCGTTTCGGCCGCTAATCCCTCGTGCATACGCTCCGCGACCAGCGCGAAGCGGGCCTGGCGTTGAGGATCGAATTCCGGATCTTCGCCTTCACGGCCCGTGACCCCCTCGTGCCCGAGACCCGCGATACCTGCAAGCGCGCGGATCAAAACAGTTTCGGCCTCGGTAAGCGCCTTCGTCGTGGGTGCGGAAACCCTGGTTGCGCCGCGCGCGCCGGCCACATGGCGCAATTCCTGGCGCAGAACCGTCGAATCGATTTGCAGCTTTTGCGCTACTTCGGCGGCGATCTCGTCGCGCGCAATGCGGCTTGCCACCCGCTGGATGTGAGGGAGCAAGTAATTGACAGCCTTGACTTTACCCTCAGGCGTGCGCACCGGAAACTGGTGGCGGGCGTGCTCGATGAGGTAGTCAAAATACTTTTGCGAGGTTCTTAAAGCCTGCTCGTAAGCCTCCCGGCCCTTGCGCCGGATGAACAGGTCGGGATCAAAACCCTGATCGAGGGTGAGGACGCGGATCTCGAAGTCCTCGCTTACCAACAGCCCAAGCGAGCGCTCGGCGGCAGCGGCGCCGGCGTTGTCAGGATCGAAGTTGACGACGATCTTCTTGACGAAGCGGCTGAGCAGCCTGGCTTGGATCTCGGTAAACGCCGTGCCCGAGCTGGCAATTACATTGTGAAAGCCGGCATTGTAGACCGCGATGCAGTCCATTTGCCCCTCGACCAGAATGGCGTAATCGAGCCCTTTTCGAAAGGCTTCTTTAGCCAGGTGCAAGTTATAGAGCAAGCGCGACTTATGATAGATGGCCGTTTCCGGTGAGTTGAGATACTTTGGCCCCGATTTCTCGTCCGCCGCGAGCGTGCGGCCGGTGAAGGCGATGACCTTGCCCTGCTCGTTGCAGATGGGAAACATCGCCCGGTTGCGGAACTTCGAGTACAGCACCGAGGGCGGCGCGGCTTGACCATTGCTCTCCACTTTTGACGCAGTCGTGCGCTCGTTCGGCGCGACCGTATCGCGCGGAGCGGCTTGGGAGAACAGGCCCGATTCCCGCAACAGCTCGTCGTTGGCCATCTCCCGGATGGCGTCGCGCAGCAGGAAGCCGGACTCGGGTGCATAGCCGATGCGGAAGCGCGCGATCGCCTCTTCGTCCAGCCCCCGGCCCTTGAGGTATTCGCGCACGTGCGCCCCGTCCGGGCGCTTCAGCCGCTCCTGAAAAAACCGGCAAGCCGCCTCATGCAGATCGAGGAGGGTGCCGCGCAGTTTTGCCTCGCGTGCCTCAGCCGGGCTGTCGAACTGCATCTTCGGCATGGGTACGCCCAGCTTCTGCGCCAGCAGCCGCACGGCCTCGGGAAAGGAGATGTTCTCGATGCGCTGCAGGAACTTGTAGACGTCGCCCGACTCGCCGCAGCCGAAGCAATGAAAAAACTGGCGCGAGGCATGGACGGAAAACGAGGCGGTTTTTTCGCCGTGGAAAGGGCATAGTCCGGAGTAGTTCTGCGCCCCCGCGCGCTTGAGGCGAACGTACTCCCCGATGACGCGGACAATATCCGCCTGCTGCTTGAGCGTCTGCGCAAAGTCTCCGGGGTTCGCCATGTACAGAACAGTTTGCCTGAGTTTGCCGCGGCGTTGCCGGCCGAGTACCTGGTTTCTGTGGAAAGGCTGTGAAAAGCTCGTCTTAGTTCTGCACGGGAGTGGAAAACCCGCTGCAGTCCACCGGATTCGAACCCTCAATAGCGATTAGTTTGGACGACGCGATCGGTCGACTCAGGTAACGATCCAGCCGCGCCGGCAGGCGTCCTCGATGATGCCGGTCACCACCGGCCAGAGTTCGGGCAGGGCGGTGCGGATGGGCTCCATGCGCCGGTAAACCTGATGGCGGGCGACGGCATGGATGCGCCAGGTGCCGCCCGCGGTGACCGAGTTGTGGAGCAACGGCTGCAACCGATCGAGCGCATTAGCGTACTTCGACTCCGCGCTTTGGCCGGCCTCGAATTCCTCCCACAAACCGCGCACTTCGCGCGCCTGATCCTCGGGCAGCAGGCCGAAGACGCGCTCGGCGCCGCGCTTCTCCCGTTCGGCCTTGCCGGCGTTGCCGGCCGCATCGTAGGCGAAGGTGTCGCCGGCATCGATCTCGATCAGGTCATGCACCAGCAGCATCTTCATCACCCGCGGCACGTCGATCGGCTCGGTCGCGTACTCGGTGAGCAGAAAAGACATGATCGCCAGATGCCAGGAATGCTCCGCCGAGTTCTCGCGCCGCGAAGAGTCCGTGAGCAGCGTCTGCCGCAGAATGGTCTTGAGCTTGTCGATTTCCAGAACAAATGAAAGCTGCTGATCGAGACGGTTCATCTAGACCTTCAATTCCACCACCGTGGCTCCGCCGCCGCCCTCCTGCTGCGGGGGCTCGCTGACCGAGGCCACTTGTGGATGGCTTTGTAAATACTGGCGAAGAGCGCGCCGCAGTATCCCCATGCCCGATCCGTGGACGACGCGCACCCGCGAAAGCCCGGCCAGAAATGCGCGGTCCAGGAACTTTTCCAGCGCTCGCGTGGCATCCTCGACGTTGTGGCCGATGACATTCAATTCCGTGGGCGCGCTCTCGTCTTCGTCGCGCAGATGGACGCTGATTCCCTTCTGGTGGCGCGCCGCCTGCACCGGGCTGTTGGCGGCGCGGGCGATGACCTCGGCAATGTCGTCGATGGCAACGCGCACCTTCATGGGGCCAACCTGGACTTCCACGGCGTCGTCGGGAAATTTGCGCGTGATCTTGCCGGCGCGGCCGAGCGACTTCAGTTGCACGGTATCGCCTTCGCTGACGTGCTGCACGCGGTGCGGTTGCGCGTTCGGGTCGTCACGGTCAGCCCCGGTGGTGTGCGCCACAATCGATTGGTTGAACTGCTCGCGAAACTCGCGGCGTGCCCGCGCGATGCGGCGCTCAGCCTCGCGACTGAGCTTGAGCGATTCGGCGCGGTCCTGAATGGCATTGACCGACTCGCGCGCATGATATTCGAAGTCGCGCAGAAGGCTCTCTAGCTTGCGTTCCAGTTCGCGCACTTTTTCGCGCTGCTCTTTCAGCCCTTCGGTCTCCAGGCGGCGGCGCTCGGCGGCAAGCTCCCGCTCATGAGTCGCCATGCGCGCGCGTTCGCTGTCCAACTCCCGCAGATCATGGTGCAGCCGGTCGAGAAAACGGGAGACATCCTGCGTCTGGCCGCTGATGCGTTGCCGCGCTTCGGCGACGATCTCCGCATTCATTCCGAGTCTTTGCGCGATGTTGATGCCCGCCGAAGCCCCTGGCACGCCGACCCGCAATTCGTAGGTCGGAGCCAGCGTCTGCTCGTCGAAGCCGACGGCGGCATTGACCACGCCCGGCGTGTTCTCGGCGTATACCTTGAGCGAGGTGTGATGGGTGGAGATGATGCACAGGGATTGGCGGCGGCGGAAATAATCGGCGATGGCGACGGCCAGGGCCGCGCCCTCCTCGGGCTCGGTTGCTGAGCCGAGTTCGTCGAGCAGCACCAGCGAATCTCGGGCCGCGGTGTGCGAGATGAAGTCGATGTTCGTAACATGGGCGGAGAAGGTAGACAGGTTTTGCTCGATCGACTGGTAGTCGCCGATGTCGGCCAGCACGGCATCGAAAACAGGGAACTCAGCCCGATCCGCCGGCACGGGAATTCCGGATTGCGCCATCAACGCCAGCAGTCCGATGGTTTTCAGGGCGACAGTTTTTCCCCCCGTGTTGGGACCGCTGATCACAAGCTGGCGGTGGGCACCGTCGAGCTCGAGTGAAATCGGAACCACCTTCGCCCCTCCGCCCTGTTTGGCCTTGGCTCTCAGGGTGCGCTCCAGCAGCGGATGACGGGCGTTGCGGACGATGAAGGAGTCGCCCACCGCCGGCGGCGCCGAAGCCGCTGGAGCGTCTTCCAGAAAGCGCACCGGCACGCAATCGTAATCTTCGGCAAAGCGGGCCTTGGCGAATTGCAGCTCCAGCTCGGCAATCGATTCGACGCTGGCGGCGATTTCGCGGCTCTCGTCGCCGATGCGCGCGGTCATTTCCCGCAGAATGCGCTGAATCTCCGCCTGCTCTTCCTCCAGCAAACGCACCAGCTCGTTGTTCTGCTCGATGGTCTCCAAGGGCTCGACAAACACCGTTTGTCCGCTGGAACTGGCGCCGTGGACGACTCCTTGCACCTTCCGCTTGTGCTCGGATTTGACGGGAATGACGAAGCGTTCGCCGCGAATGGTGATCAGCTCCTCCTGCAGCGTTCCACCTTCGGCCAGCCGCCGCAGATAGCCGCGCAATGATTCCTGGATAAGCCGCCGCTGGCGCTCGATTTCGCGGCGAATTCCCCCCAGGGTGGGCGAAGCGTGATCGTCGAGGGTGCCGTCGGGCAGCAGCTTGCCGCGAAAGAAGCGCAGCAGCTGGGTGAAGTCGGCAATCTGGGCCGAGAGTTCCTCGACAGCCGGCCATGCTTCCGTCAGCGATGCCGGAGGATGCAAGGCAATTTCGCGCCACTCCGCCACCCGATCCACCAGCGTGAGCAGATCGCGGATTTCCAGGACCTCCAGCATGGCGCCTTGAATGCGCGACTTCTCCAGCAGCTTGCGAGGATCGATGAGTCCGGCGAAATCGAAGCACCCGCCGCTCGCGAGGTATCGCCGGATCTCGGAGGTGAGTTGCTGTTGACGTTCAATCCAGGCGCGGTCGGCGCTGGCCTCAAGCGCCTCGACCCGCGTCTGCCCAAGTTCCGATTGGCAATAGCCGCGCAGCAGCTCTCGCAGGCGGTCGAACTCGAGGACACGGGTGCTGTTGTGTAGTAAGGGAGCAGCCATCGGTTTCAATTTATCCTACACTTCCGTCCCGCTGCCGCCAGCGGAACCCCCGGAAGCGGTTGTGATTCCTAGAGTTATGAGTGTGATAGGCGTCACTGCGCGGGCCGTTGCGGGGGATGCTAAAATTTTTTGGTTATGGCATTTCCAGTCAACCGCCCGCGGCGCCTGCGGAGTTCCGATGCTTTGCGCTCCATGGTGCGCGAGACGCGTTTTTCGCCCGACGGATTCGTGTATCCGCTCTTCGTCTGCCCGGGCGAGGGCGTACGCCGAGAGATCCGCTCCATGCCCGGCGTCTCGAACCTCTCGGTGGACGAGGCCGTGAAAGAAGCCGCCGAGGTCAAGAAGCTCGGGATTCCGGGAATTATCCTCTTCGGACTGCCGGAAAGTAAAGATGAAATTGCGACCGGCGCCTGGGCCGACGATGGAATCGTGCAGCAGGCATCTCGCGCCATCAAGCGTGAGGTGCGCGATCTGCTGATTCTGGGCGATGTCTGTCTCTGCGAATACATGTCGCACGGACATTGCGGCATCGTCAGGAAAGTCGAAAGCCATGCCGGCGGGGTCTCTTCCGGGGTTCCCGACAAGCCTGCTGCTGGCTTGTTGGGGCTGAGGGCGGGTACGGCGACGGCCGCGGCTCCGCAAGCGGAGTATGAGATCGTCAACGACGCTACCCTGGAGATCCTGGCCAAGACCGCGGTCTCGCAGGTGAGGGCGGGCGTAGATATCATCGCGCCTTCCGACATGATGGATGGCCGCGTGGCCGCGATCCGCTCGGCGCTCGATGCCAATGGATTTCTGAATACGCCGATCCTCGCCTACGCCGCCAAATTCGCTTCCGGATTTTACGGCCCGTTCCGCGAGGCCGCCGATTCGACGCCGGCGTTCGGCGACCGGCGCTCCTACCAGATGGACCCCGCCAATCCGCGCGAAGCGATGCGCGAGATCGAGTTGGACCTCGCCGAAGGCGCGGACATGATTATGGTAAAGCCGGCCATCGCCTATCTGGATGTGATTGCCGAGGCGCGCCGCCGCTTCGACGTGCCGATCGCGGCCTACCAGGTCAGCGGCGAGTACGCCATGATCAAGGCGGCCGCGCAGATGAACTGGATCGATCACGACCGCGTCATGTTGGAAACGCTGTTGAGCATCCAGCGTGCCGGGGCTTCGATTATTCTTACGTATTTTGCCAAGGATGTTGCGCGTTTACTGGGTTAGTTCTGTTTCTCCGCATCTTCTCCGCATTCACTTCGGCGGCTGCTCTCCGGCAGCCGCTTTTTTTGCCAGCATGAATTATGATTTGTGCAGCGCATGGAGCGGAGCCTTCCGCACAGCGTTGGTGTCTGATGAACTCGATCGCCGTCGTCCATCTCGGCCTTGTCGATTACGGTACGGCGCTTCGCCTGCAGGAGACGCTGGTCGAGCTGCGCAAGCAGCAGCGCATTCCCGACGTGCTGCTGCTCGTCGAGCATCCGCCGGTCATCACCCTCGGACGCAACGCCAAGCCCGCCAATATCGTCGTCTCGCGCCAGTTCCTCGCCACTAAGGGAGTAGAGGTCTTCGAGATCAATCGCGGCGGCGATGTCACCTTTCACGGTCCGGGGCAACTGGTTGCCTACCCGATCTTCGACCTGCGAAACTTCCAGCCAAAGCTCGGCGCGGTGGATTACGTGCGTAAGCTCGAAGAGGTGCTGATGCGCACCTGCGCGCACTATCGCATTGAAACCCAGCGCATAAAAGGCATGACGGGCGTCTGGACCGTCGCCGCCGCTGCAGAGGCTGCGAACCGCAAAGATGGCGAGCGCAAGATCGCCGCCATCGGCGTACACATTTCGGGTGGCGTAACTTCGCATGGTTTTGCCCTCAACGTCAGCACCAATCTCGAATCCTTCAAACTCATTGTCCCCTGCGGAATTAGCGACAAGCCGGTGACCTCCATCGAGTTCGAAACCGGGGCGCGCTTGCCCATCGAGGAGGTGCTGCCGCTGGTGACACGCAATTTCGGATTCATATTCGAGTCGCAGATACTCTGGCTGGAATCGCTTGACGAACTGTATGCGAGCGCCGCCGATCCCGCTCCGCCGGTTGCGCCCGCGCCGGAAGATACGCCCGCCAAAACGCCCGAAGAACTTCGGCGCCTGCACCGGCAGGATACGCATCTCGCCTGACGGCTCCGCCGTCATCCCCGTTTTGTGTAAAATCGGCTTTCCTCGTGATGAGCGCCCCGGTGGAATGACAACCAAGGAAACTGCTCTGGTGGGAGAACCATGGCCGAAGAATCCAGCAACCTAACCGCGAAGAAGAAATCGAAGTCTCAGGTGAAACCGCGCGACCCGGCTCAGGACGAAGCTGCGTCGTCCATGTTGCGCTGCTATAACCTGCCCGACTACCGCCTGGAACGCCCGGAGTTCGCGTTGCACATGGAGACCGAGGGCGAGCAGGTGCAGTATCGGGTCGAGGGCGACCTCGCGGCGCCTGCGCCGCCGCTGCGCGAGTCGAAATATCTCAAGCGCGAGCAGTCGGTCGAGCTTTACCGCTGGATGCTTCTGAATCGCCGCCTGGAATCGGCCCTGGAGACTCTCTACAAACAGTCGAAGGTCATCGGCACCGTCTACTTCGGGCTTGGGCAGGAGGCCTGCTCGTGCGCCGCTGCCTACGCGCTCGCGCCGGAAGACTGGATGGGACCGTCGTTCCGCAACCAGGGCGCGCTGCTGGTGCGCGGCTTCACCCCGGCGGACATCATGCGTCAATACATGGCTAAAGCCGACTCGCCGACCTTTGGGCGCGATACCGGTTTGCACTTTGGCGACATCGTGCGGCGCAATGTGTGCGCGCCCATCACCATGCTGGGGGAATTGATCGCCGTGTTGGGCGGCGTTTGCCTGGGCGCGCGCTTGCAGGGCCGCGAAATTGCCGCGCTTACCTATATAGGGGATGGCGGCCAGTCCACGGGCGTCACTTACGAGGGGCTGAACTTTGCCGCCGTGCAGCGCCTTGGGGTGGTGGTGATCGTGGAGAACAATCTCTGGGGATTTTCCACGCCCTCCGACCGGCAGTTCCGCGTCAAGGACCTTGCCGAGCGCTCGATTGCCTACGGCATTCCCGGCGTGATCGTCGATGGCACCGATGCCTGCCAGGTGTACGACGCTACCCGAGACGCCTGTGAGCGGGCGCGCCGCGGCGAAGGCCCCACGCTCATCGAGGCGAAGATGATGCGCATGAGGGGACACGCCATGCACGATGCCGCCCAGTACGTGCCTCGCCCGCTTTATGAGTATTGGCTGAAACGCGATCCCCTCGAACGCTTCCGCCGATATCTGGTGGAGCAGAAGAAATGGCTTACCGCCGACGAACATGAAAAGCTGGTGGCCGAAATCGATTCCCATATTGAAAGCGAACGTGCCAAGGCCGAGGCCTCGCCCATGCCTACTCCACAGGAGGACGCGAGTCGCCAGGGCGCTTACTGCGAAGGCGATTGCCACCGCGTCCAGCCAAAATACGGAGAGGTGAAGTTCGGCGTGAAAGCGGGAAGGTAATGCCAACTCTTACCTATCTCGAAGCTGTCCGTCAGGGACTCTACGAAGAGATGGAGCGCGACTCCTCGGTCTTCTGCATCGGCGAAGACATCGGGGTTTACGGGGGCGCATTCCGCGCGACCGAGGGCCTGCTCGAGCGCTTTGGCGCCGAGCGGGTGATCGACACGCCGATCTCCGAAATGGCTTTCGTCAATGCCGCCTTCGGCGCCGCCCTCACCGGATTGCGCCCGGTGGTCGAGTTCCAGTTCATGGACTTCATCAGTTGCGCCTTCAGCCAGATCGCCAACATGCTGGCCAAGGCGCACTATCGCTGGAACGTCCCCGTGCCGGTGGTGCTGCGCGGGCCCTCAGGTGGCGGCGTGCACGGCGGCCCTTTTCACTCGCAAAATCCCGAGGCATTTTTCGCCCACGTGCCGGGGCTGAAAGTCGTCTGTCCGGCGACGGCCTATGATGCCAAAGGACTCATCAAGTCGGCGATCCGGGACAATAATCCAGTGTGCTTTTTCGAGCACAAGTTTCTCTACCGCAGGGTGAAAGGGGAATTGCCGCGGGAGGACTATATCGTGCCGATCGGCAAGGCGCGGGTGGCGCGGGCGGGCCGGCATATTTCCGTAATCACTTACGCGGCGATGCTCTATGTCGCCCTTGAAGCAGCCGAAATTCTCGTCCGGGAAGGCATTGAACTGGAGGTGATCGACCTGCGCACCCTGTTGCCGCTCGACCGGGAGACGATCGCCGACACCGTGCGCAAGACCAACCGCGTTATCGTGCTGCACGAAGATTCTAGAACCGGCGGCATGGCCGGTGAGATCGCTGCCTGCATCAATGAAGACGCCTTCGATTCGCTCGATGCACCCATTACCCGCATTGCCGCCGGCGACACGCCCGTGCCGTTTTCGCCGCCGCTGGAGCAGGCCTTTCTGCCGGGCGTGGAAGATGTAGTGCGCGAAGCGCGGCGGCTGAAGCGCTATTGAGGGATAATAAACGAGGAAGTCTGGCTATAGCGCAAGGCTCGCGCCGTGCGCCGCCTGCAATGCTGTCTCACAGTGCGCTTTAGACCGCAATAAGAAGGAGCTGCGATGCGAGGGTTCATTACCGGTGTGGTGTTGACCGTGGTTGCCATCCTTGTCGGCGGCTATGAGTTTCTTCACCAGGGCAAGTTCCCGATCGGGGCCGACAATCCGCCCGGCGCCGTCGAGCGTTGGGTGGCGAACATGGCGGTGGACGACTACGTCGATCGCAATGCGCCCAAGCAGGACAATCCGATGCAGCCGAATGCGCAGAACCTGTCGGCAGGCGCCCGCCTCTACGAGCAGAACTGCTCTTATTGCCACGGCGGATTGTTGCAACGAATCAGCCCCATGCGAACCAAGTTCAATCCTCCGGTGCCGCAAATCCTGAACCATATTCCCGGCGATCCGGATGCCAATCTCTTCTGGGTCGCCAAGCATGGCATCCGGATGAGCGGTATGCCGGGCTGGGAAGGAATTCTAAGCGACAATCAATTGTGGCAGGTCATTGCCTTCGTCAAGCACTCGGCTAAGCTGCCTCCGGAAGCGCAGGAAGCTTGGCGGCAAGCGGCTGCTCCGGCAGCGGCGGCGTCGACTCCGCCGCAGGCCCCGCCCACGGGCAGCCAACCCCAACCCTGATTTTCAGCCGGCCGAGGCCGAGGGCAGTGCGCTCCTTTGCCCTTGCACGCTTCCGGGCGCCTAAGCGTGCGCCTGCCGGCAAAAGGTATAATTCAACGTTTGTTGCGGCTTTGTGGAACCCGCACCCTTTGCCATGCGCTAGACCGATTTCATAAGCGCTCCAGCGTCACCGTCTCCGGTGAAGAAGGGTTGCGGAATCAATGCACCTGCGGAAGGAAATCTATGCTGACCGATGTCGTCATGCCCCAGATGGGAGAATCGATCTTTGAAGGCACGATCACCAAGTGGCTTAAGCAGCCCGGTGAGCGTGTGGAGCGTGATCAGCCGCTGTTTGAGATTTCCACCGATAAAGTTGACGCCGAGATTCCCGCTCCCGCCAGCGGCGTTCTCAAGGAAATCAAGGCGCAGGCGGGCGCCACCGTGCAAGTGAACTCCGTGGTCGCGGTGATCGACGAGTCCGGCGCGGCCGTTAGCGTTTCGCCGCCGCCGAAGGCGCGCGATGCCGCTCCCGCGCAGGCGTCTACGCCCAGCCCGGCCCCGCCATCTTCGCCAGCGCCAGCATCAGCCCCCCTGGCCGAGCCAGCGCCGGCGTCGCCGGCTGGTCCGGCTACTGAGGTCGTCATGCCGCAGATGGGGGAGTCCATCTTTGAAGGCACCATCACGCGCTGGCTAAAGAACGTGGGCGACAAAGTCACGCGCGATGAGCCGCTGTTTGAGATCTCGACCGACAAGGTTGATGCCGAAATCCCCGCCCCCGCCGGCGGTGTGCTGCGTGAAATCAAGGCGGCGGCTGGACAAACGGTTCAAGTCAACCACGTGGTCGCGGTGATCGCCGCCGAAGGTGCTGCTCCGGCAGCGGCGGCCCAACCTCCCGCGCCGGCAAAACCGGCCGAAGCCGCGGCTGCCGCGCCCGAGCCGGCGGCAGCGGTCGAAGCGCCCAGCGCGGAAGAGGCTGAGCGTATCCGTTCTTCGCCCTTGGTGCGGCGGCTCGCGCAGGAGCATGGCGTGGATTTGCGCCAGGTGTCCGGCAGCGGAATGGGCGGCCGGATTACGAAGGAAGATATTCTGGCTTTCGTGGAGCGTGCCAAAGCGGCGCCACCGGCCCCGGCAGCTCCCAAACCCACTGTGGCTCCGCTGCCATCGTATGCCGCCGCGCCTCCCGCTCCCTCCGGATTGCCCGTGACTCCGGCCAACCAGTTTGCCGGCGCTCCCGGAACCGTCGAGCCGATGTCGGTCATGCGCAAGAGAATTGCCGAGCACATGGTGGCTTCCAAGCGCACCAGCGCGCATGTGCATGGCGTCTTCGAAATCGATTTTACCCGGATTGGGAAGCTGCGCGAGACGATGAAGGCGCGCTTTCAGGAGGCGACCGGCCTCAAGCTCACCTATACGCCCTTCTATGCGCGGGCCGTTTCTCATGCCCTGCGCGTCTGGCCGGTGGTCAATTCGTCCCTTGAAGGCGAGAACATTCACTACAAACGGGAGATCAATATCGGGATCGCGGTGGCGCTCGACTGGGGATTGATCGTCCCCGTCGTCAAGCACGCCGACGAACTCAGCTTTGTCGGGCTGCAGCGAGCCATTACCGATCTGGGCGAGCGCGCGCGTCTTAAGCGATTGAAACCCGAGGAAGTTCAGGGCGGAACGTTTACCATCACCAATCCCGGCATCTTCGGCGCCAAGTTTGGCATGCCCATCATCAACCAGCCGCAAGTGGCGATCCTGGGCGTAGGGGCAATTTATAAGACCCCGGCTGTGGTCACCGACAAGGAAGGCAACGACAGCATCGCGATTCGCTCCGTCTGCCATCTCTCCATCGGTTATGACCACCGCATCATCGACGGCGCCATCGCCGACCAGTTCATGGTGGTGGTGAAGAAGTATCTTGAGAACTGGAGTGAGCCGCTGGTGTAGCTGAAGGCTGCGCAAGGTGTCCGGGACTGCTGCTCAGATGCTCGTGGTGTCTGTCCGGTCGTTTCATTAGGACGCCAGGCCCGGGGCTTGGCGCGCGTACCCGGGTTATGCCACAATATTTGCACCTCACCATGTCCAATCCAAACATTCCAGAATCCCCGCGCGCCGATCACGATGAGTCGTTCGGCGACCTTCTTTCCGAGTACGAACAGAGTCACTCCCACAAGGCCGAAGAGGGCAAAGGCCGCGACGGAACGGTGATCGCGGTCTCCAGCGAGTCGGTGTTTGTCGACATCGGTTTCAAGACCGAGGGCATTCTGCCGCTGACGGCTTTTGCCGCCGGCGAAACGGTGAAGCCCGGCGACAAGCTGCTGGTGGCGATCAAGGGTCGCGATCCGGAAGGTTACTACGAACTTTCCCGGAGCAAGGTCGAGCGGCCCAAAGACTGGGCGTCGCTGGAAAGGGCGTTTGCCGGCAAGGAGACGATTGCCGGCACGGTAACCGGCGCCATCAAGGGCGGACTGAGTGTGGACGTGGGGGTGCGCGCGTTCATGCCGGCCTCCCGCAGCGGAGCCCGCGATGCCGCCGAGATGGAGAGCCTGGTGGGGCAGGAGATCCGCTGCCGCATCATCAAACTCGACGTGGCCGACGAAGACGTGGTGGTCGACCGCCGCATCGTTGGCGAAGAGGAAGAGCGCGCCACCAAGCAGCGCCGCTACTCGGAAATCACCGAGGGCGAGACCGTGAGCGGCGTGGTGCGCAGCCTGACCGACTATGGCGCTTTCATCGATATCGGCGGAGTGGACGGGCTGCTGCATGTCGCCGAAATCTCCTGGGCCCGCATCAGCAAGCCGGCGGACGTGCTCTCTCTGGGGCAGCAGATTGAAGCCAAGGTGCTCAAGGTCGATGCCGACAAGCAACGTATTTCGCTGGGCATGAAGCAGCTTCAGCCGTATCCATGGGATTCGGTGGCGGAGAAGTACAAGGTGGGTGAGCGCGTACGCGGAACGGTGACCCGCGTTGCCGAGTTCGGAGCGTTCGTCGAGCTGGAGCCGGGAATCGAGGGGCTGATCCACGTTTCCGAGATGTCGTGGTCCAAGAAGATGCGCAAGGCCAGCACCATCCTGACTTCGGGCGAGAGCGTGGAGGCGGTGATTCTGGCGGTGAACGTCGAGGAACGCCGCATCTCTCTCGGCCTCAAGCAAGCGCTCGGCGATCCCTGGGCTGACGTGACGCGAAGGTTTCCGGCAGGTTCCGTGATCGAAGGTCCGATTACCAGCATCACCAAGTTTGGCGCCTTTGTGCAGCTCACCGAGGGCGTCGAGGGCATGATTCACATCAGCGACATCACCGCCGAGAAGCGCCTGAATCACCCCCAGGACATGCTGAAGATCGGGCAGGCAGTCAAGGCCCAGGTGCTTGAAATCGACACCGAAAGGCGGCGCCTGCGGCTGGGCATGAAGCAACTGGTCCCGACCAGCCTGGAAGAGTACATTGCCGAGCACAAGACCGGCGATGTGGTTACTGGCCGCATGGTCGAAGTTTCGGACGCGGAGGCGCGGGTGGAGTTGGCCGAAGGCGTCCAGGGTACGTGCCGCTTAGCCGCCGAGGAAGCTTCGCAGGGCAGGGCTCCAGCCGAATCGAAGGTGGACCTGTCGTCGCTGAGTTCGATGCTACAGGCGCGATGGAAGGGTGCGGCCAGCAGCGGCGGCACCAAGCGCGAGCCGGCCCGCGCCGGGCAGGTTCGCAGCTTCCGGATTACCGAACTGGATGCGGCCGCCAAGAAGATCAAACTGGAAGTAGCGGAATAAGCCCGAGCTGTTCCCGGATTCGAGTGACGCCCGGTGTGCTCGCACAGCGCCAGCTCGGGGCCCAGCCGGCGCCTACAAATCTCCGGGAGTTAGGCCGGTTTTCTTGGCGATTCGGGCGAGCATGCGCGGGCCGATTTCTTCGGAGTCATGAAACGCCCACACGTACTGGCCATAACTGGGGTGTTGCAGAATCATGTGCGAAGTTCCGCGCTGGCGAACCTTGACTCAGCCTATGCGAAACAGCGCATCCTTTACGCGCTTGGATTTTACTGCCGGCCAGGCGCTCATGCCACGGCGAACGAGATGGACGCCTCTTTAAGCTCGCCCCCCTCCAGCTTGTCAGCCAGTACCCGCAGGGCCAGCGCCTGAACGTTGCGCAGAGCCTCAGCCCTAGTACGGCCGTATTTCATCACTCCCGGCAGTTTTGGAATATCAGCCAGCCAGCGTCCATCCGCCTCGCGTTCGAGTTCTACCGCGAGCAGAAAAACCGGGTTACGCTTCCGCCGAGTTGTTTTCTTTGTAGTCATCGCAAGCATTGTAACCTCAATTCTGGCGGTCGTCGAAGGCCCGCACCTCGCCGGCGTTACCCTCTGGCTGCTCACTTTCGGCCCGATTCCCGGCCTGCTACCCCGGCCAACTGACAACCCGCTGCCTCTGCTCGCCGAGCTTGGTGATCGCGGCGCGGATGGTATCGCCCGCTTTCAGAAAAATCGGCGGCTTCCTGGCGAAACCTACGCCCGGCGGGGTTCCGGTTGTGATCAGGTCTCCCGGATGAAGACTCATGAAAAGGCTGACATAGCTGATTAGCTTGGCCACTGCGAAAATCATGGTCCGCGTATTTCCCGTCTGCATGCGCGTGCCGTTCAACTCCAGCCACATCTCGAGCGCCTGCGGATCGCCAACCTCATCGGCGGTAACCAGGTAGGGTCCAACCGGGCCGAAGGTGTCGCAGCCTTTGCCTTTATCGACGGTGCCGCCGCGCTCGATCTGGAATCCCCGCTCCGAGACGTCATTCACCATGCAGTATCCTGCGACGTGCTTGAGCGCATCTTCCTCCGAGACATACTGCGCCTTGGTGCCGATGACCACGCCCAGTTCGACCTCCCAATCGGCCTTCGTCGAATCCCTGGGAAGCACAATGTCGTCGTACGGCCCGTTCAGGCAACTCGTAGCCTTCAGGAATACCATCGGTTCTTTCGGCAGCGCCTGGTTCGTCTCTTTGGCGTGATCGCTGTAGTTCAATCCGATCGCGATAAACTTGCCGGTTCCCACGTAGGGAATTCCAAGCCTCGGTGTTCCGTCCACAATCGGCAGGGCCTGGACGTCTATGTGGTCCAGGATTTTCAAGCTTTCCGGTGATAGCCGGTCGGCTGTCAGCTCACCGATCAGGACCGACAGGTCGCGAATCCTTCCTTGTGAGTCAAGTAAGCCCGGCCGTTCCTGACCGGGCGAGCCATAGCGCAGCAGCTTCATTCCAATCTCCTTCTGGCGATGCGATTAGGGCCGAGACGGGTAGGAATGAATGGAATCTGGCCGCTCGACGCCGCTACAATTCTACAGCTTTGCTTCCGCTCACTGTGGGCGCGCCGGTCGAACGCTTTATTTTTATGAAAGCTGCATCCAGAAAGCGGCTCACGTCCGCGAACAAACAGGTTCGATGGCGGCTGTGCGCTGGCCAACATCTTTTCTCGAACCTGACAATCTTGCCCCTTTTAAACCACCAACTCCGGAATCTCCAGGTTGCGCTTGCGGAAGGCGGCCAGAAACGCCTTCACCACCTGCGGGTCGAAATCGATCCCCGCGCGCTTCTCGATGATCTCTTTGGCTTCGAAAGGCGCGCTTCCCTTGCGGTATGGGCGATCGCTCACGATGGCATCATAGGCATCGGCCACGGCGAGAATGCGTGCTTCCAAAGGAATGTCATCTCCGGATTTTTCCTCGTAGCCGGTGCCGTCGAAGTGCTCGTGGTGGAAAAGGATGATGGGCAGCACGCGGCGCAGCGAGCCGCCGACCGGCTCCAGGAACCCGATTCCTTTGCTGACGTGCTGGCGCATCTCGTGGTATTCCTCTTCGGTGAGGCGGGCTGCCTTGTAGAGGAGCTCGCGGCTGATGTCCAGCTTGCCGATGTCGTGCAGCAGCGCGGCCGCGCGCACATCTTCGATGCGCTCCTCGCCAAACCCCATTTCGGCCGCAATCCGCGTGGCGAATATGGAAACCCTGTAGGAGTGGTTCTGCGTGTATTGATCCTTAGCAGTGAACTGCCGCAGGATCATCAGCACCCCGTGATAGGTCTCCCTTAATTCGCGCAGCTTGACCTTGTCTTTCTCGTACAGCGTTCCCATCGCGATCGCCATGAGAATAAGCGAACCGCCCCAGGCGGCCACCGAAAACCAGCGCTCTCCTTCCAGGGTAAAAGCGGACGCCGCGAAAAGCGTGGAGTTGATATGCGCGAGGATAACGATGATGAGAATGCTGGCCACCGCGGTGGAGACCGCATGTCTCCGCCCATAGAAATAGGCTGAAAAAATGGTCGGCAGCACATAGAAATTCAGCATCACCGAGTGCGAAGCAATCAGGAAGTTGATCAGGGCCGCGATTCCGAACAAAGACAACAAGAGCCAAAGCTCTCGATTCACGTCCGCCAACTTTTTGAGTATCGAATCTTTCACTGCCGCCTCCACGCGCCAAATAATTCTTGACGCGACCTTCTACCGCGCAACCATTCACCGTGGAAATCAACCGGACTGATGGTCCGCCTGAAATCGTAGGTCAATATAAGCCGGAACTCTGGTTGCCCGCAAGGTACGAACGTACCTATCCAGTAACCGAATTTCGGGCTTATTTCTAAGTTTTTTCCACTAGAACGTGCTTCCTGGGGCGCCGATTAGGCTGCAAAATCTTCTTCCTCAACCGCAGGGATTTCGGAGTTACCTCGACGTACTCATCGTCAGCGATAAAATCAATGGCCTGCTCCAGGTTGAGTTGACGGAAGGGAACCAGGCGAATGGCATCGTCGGCGGTGGAAGCGCGCATGTTGGTCAATTTTTTTTCGCGCACGCAATTCACGTCGAGATCGTTGTCGCGCGAGTTTTCCCCGATGACCATGCCCTCGTAAACCTCCACGCCCGGCCCGGTGAATAATTCGCCGCGCTCCTGCAGTCCCCAGAGTGCGTACGCCGTAGTGGCTCCCGGACGATCGGCCACCAGCGCGCCGGTGGGCCGCTGAGGAATGTCCCCCAGCCATTCGGTATAGCCGTCGAACAACGAGTTCATAACGATGGTTCCGCGCGTATCCGTCAGCAGTTCGCTGCGCAATCCGATCAAGCCTCGGCTGGGCACCCGGAATTCGATACGCACGCGGCCGTGCTTCGGCCCGCCGCCCTCGCGCGAAGATCCCTGGTTGCTCATTTTCAGAATCTGGCCCTTGCGCCCGCCGAGCTTTTCCATGACCACGCCGACAAACGCTTCCGGGACATCGACGGTGAGCCGCTCCACGGGCTCCATCAGCTTGCCGTTCATCGTGCGGGTCACGATCTCCGGCTTGCCCACCATCAGCTCATAGCTTTCGCGGCGCATCATCTCGATCAGAATTGCCAACTGCAACTCTCCCCGTCCCAGCACGTTGAACGTGTCCGGACTGTCGGTCTCCTCGATCCGTAGCGAGACGTTCGTCAGCAATTCTTTTTGCAATCGTTCGCGCAGATGGCGGGAGGTGACGAATTGTCCCTCGCGTCCGGAAAACGGCGAGGTGTTGACCGTGAATTGCATGGCGATCGTGGGCTCGTCGATGGCGACCCGCGGCAGCGGAGCGGGCGTCTCGACCGAGGTGATCGTGTCTCCGATGTTGATGCCCTCGACGCCGGCCACGGCAACAATATCGCCCAAGCTGGTGGCGTCGATGTCGATTCGCTTCAATCCGCTGAAGGAAAAAAGCTTGGTGATCTTCACCTTCTCGATCGAACCGTCGGGCTTGGAGATGCCGGCTTCATCGCCGTTGCGCAGGGTGCCGTTGAAGACGCGAGCAATCGCCAGGCGGCCGAGATAGTCGCTGTAATCGAGGTTCGCCACCAGAATCTGCAGCGCCGCTTCCGGCGAACCCTGCGGTGGCGGCACCGTCGCGAGAATGGCATCGAACAGCGGCCGCAGGTCTTCTCCCGCGCTCTGCGGCGAAGTCGTCGCCGTCCCCAGCTTGGCGTTGGTGTAGAGGATGGGAAATTCCAGTTGCTGCTCGGCCGCATCGAGATCGATGAACAGGTCATAGACCTCGTTCACCACTTCCTGCACGCGGGCATCGGCGCGGTCAATCTTATTGATCACCAGCACCGGCGGCAGTCCCGCCTCCAGAGCCTTGCTCAGAACGTAGCGCGTCTGCGGCAGCGGTCCTTCGCTGGCGTCCACCAGCAGCATGACCCCATCCACCATCTTCAGCGCGCGCTCAACTTCTCCGCCGAAGTCGCTGTGGCCCGGAGTGTCGACGATGTTGATCTTGACCCCGTGGTAGTTGACCGCGGTGTTTTTTGCCAGGATGGTGATGCCGCGTTCGCGTTCGAGCGCGTTGGAGTCCATGACCCGCTCGACAATCTGCTCGTTGGCGCGGAAGGTGCCGCTCTGCTTCAGCATGGCATCTACCAGCGTGGTTTTACCGTGGTTGACATGGGCGATGATGGCGATGTTACGAATACTGGTATTCAAAACTGGATTCTTCCTCGGATCTGATTACAAGAGCGGAAACCGCCGTGAAAAGAACGATGCTTTCAGTCTACAGCATGGGCTGCCGCCCAGAACCCGAATTGCCGCGAGCCCACCCATTCCGGCAACCGGCGCTTGCGCTTGGTTCCCTCTGACCGAGAGCCGGTGCTTGCGCTTGGTTCCCTCTGACCGAGAGCCGGTGCTTGCGCTTGGTTCCCTCTGACCTTACACTTCCGCTATGGCCCGTTCTCGATCCGAACGCGATCAGATCCAAGCTCAGGACACTGAAACACCGGCCGATGCTGCCGGAACCATGGTTTTTTGCGTCGAGGGTGCGGACCCGGAAGTGCAAGCCTATGCCATGGCCAAGTACTCGCGCTCCGCGCTCTCGATGAAGCAATCGCTGGCGGAGCTGGACGAGCAGAAGGCGGAGGCGTTTCTCAATACCTTTTACTTTCAATACGGACATCGCTCCATCGCCGATTTGGCGCACATTACGATGGCACTGGAGCGCCTCTCGCTGCTGGCGGCAATCGCCGTGGTCGACGAGCAGCGCTGGGACGGACAAGAGCGCTCGACTCGCTACCAGGACTTCAAGAAGAGCGGCTACTTCATTCCCGATTTTTCTGGGAACGATTCGCCATCGGTGTCGGCAAATGCGGCTGCCGATGCCGGCGCCGGCGCGCGTAACGCCGAGTCATATCGTGAGACTGCGGCGTTCTTGTTTTCCGAATACGAACAAATTTCCAAAGACATGTTCAGGTATCTCGCCGAAGGCACTCCGCGGCCTGCCGAGATGAAGCCGGAAGTCTATAAACGCACCTTGCAGGCGCGCGCCTTTAACCTGGCTCGCTACCTGCTGCCGCTGGCGACCAATACCTCCTTGGGACAGATCGTCAACGCCCGCACCTTGGAAACGCAGATTGCGCGCCTGCTGTCGCACACTCACCCCGAGGTCCGCAGCCTCGGCGGGCAACTGAAGGCGGCGGCGCGGCGCGGCGCCTACAACGTCAAGCACAAGGCATGGCGTGAGCTGGCCGAGGCGATCGGCGCCAAAGACGAGGCTCTGGGCGCGCTGGCGGCGAAGCAGTTGCTCCGCGAGGTTGCGGTCGCGCCGACGTTGGTGAAATATGCCGAGGCGAGCAAGTATGAAGCGGAAACGCGGCACGATCTGCGGCAGGCCGCCAGCGAACTGATGCGCGGCGTCGAAATTCAACCTGCTGACGCGGTTACGCTGCTGGAGCCCGACTCGATTGAAACCGAGCTGGCCTGCACCTTGCTCTACCAGCATTGCCACTATCCCTACGCGCAAATTCGCCAACGCGTGGACGCGCTCAGTTCCGCCGAGCGCGACGAAATCATTGCCCTCGGGACGCGCCACCGCGGCCCGCACGATGAACTGCTACGGGCGTTTTGCGCCGGTCAAAGCTTCCGCTTCGACCTTCTGATGGATATCGGGGCCTATCGCGATCTGCACCGGCACCGCCGCTGCACGCAGATTGCGCAGGAGTTTACCACCGCTCACGGTTTCCAGATGCCCGAGGAAATCATCGCCGCCGATCTGGCGGGACGCTACACGGCCGCCATGGATCGGGCCGAATCGGCCGCCTACACCCTGCACGCCGCCCTGAGCAGGCCAAGCGAATCCGGCGAAGAGCCGAGCCCCCGGCGTGAGGGAGAACTCGCGCCCGAGGCGCAGTACCTGATCCCGCTGGCCTTCCGCAAGCGGGCACTATTCAAGATGGATCTGGCGGAGGTCGTATACATTACGGAACTGCGCACCTCGCCCGCCGGTCACTGGTCTTACCGTAATGTCGCGTGGCAAATGTATAGGGCGGTCGCCAACCGGCATCCCTCACTCGCCCGCTACTTCCGTGTGCATGATGTGCGGCAGCCCGTGGATTTGCTGAAGCGGTGAATCAGGCGGCGGTCCGCCGACTGCGACTCAAAAAGCCAAAGCCGCGGAGGACATCCGCGGCTTTCCGAACATGCGTCGTTACCGTCGCCCGAGTCGAGCAACGGCAATCAACGAGCGCGATCCGCTACCCGGTAAATGCGCAACCTGTCTCAGACGCGGCATGCCGGGCCACGCTGCGACCGCTAAGCGTGGCTGCTAGCGGCGGCGTCCACCTTTTTTCGCAGCCTTCTTGGCCGGCTTCTTTACCGCTTTTTTCGCGGCTTTCTTCGCCGGAGCCTTTTTGGCAGCCTTTTTAGTCGGGGCCTTCTTCGCAGCCTTTTTCGGAGCCGCTTTCTTGGCAGCGTTCTTCGGCGCTGCTTTTTTAGCAGCCTTCTTGGGAGCCGCTTTCTTGACAGCTTTCTTCGGAGCCGCCTTCTTGGCTGCCGGTTTGCGGGCTGGAGCCTTGCGGGCAGGGGCTTCCACCACAATCGCCTCGACCACCACTTCTTGCGCGACTGGCTCGACTGACTCGGGAGGCTCTTTTTCTATTGCGCCTGCTTCTTCCTCCTCTTCCTCTTCCTCGTCGTAGTCTTCTTCTTCCTCTGTATTGTTGTCGTAAGTGTTGCCTTCGCCGTAATCGTCCGTTTCGTCGTCACGGCCGTGCAGAGTCTCGTCGAAAAACGCCATGTGTCCTCCTGGTTATCTGCCGACCTCCGCGATGCGGAGCGCCAGAACATCGGGTACATCACGACTGCATGAAGTCTCAGCTTCCGCGCGCGCCGGCAGTTCGTTCGCTGCCAGTCGCGCGATACAGCCTGCCGAACAAAATACACTTGCTGGCGATGGGATGCAAATATAAGCGAACGATTCGTGCGTTTTTATGTATCTAGTTGGGAAACTATGCCAAAACCAGCCCATGAAAATCGGCCGCGAAAATCACGTCGGCCTCAAAATCGGCGATTCAGGCCCGCGCTCACTTGATGACCAGCACCTGCCCGGGCTTCAAATTGCCGATCGCCTTGCCGTTATCCCGCTTAAGAGCGGCGACGGTGGTGCGGTATTTGCTGGCTATGCTGTCGAGCGTGTCTCCGCGCCTGACCTTGTGCAGGCGCTGCTGGCCGGACTTGCCGGCATTGGCAGACGAAGTCTTTGCCTTGGAGGCAGGGTTGGCCTTGGTGGTCTTCGCAGAGGTTGCCCCACGCGGGGCGTGTGCCGTCCCAGCCTTGGAAGAATCCTTGGAACTGCCGGCGTGGCGAACCTGGGCCGAGGTCGCTGGCGGGCGGGTCCGGAAACCGGCTACCTCCCGGTCCACGCGCTTGCCCGCAGGCTTGTAGATGCGCAGCGTCTGGCCTGCCCGTAACTGATTGCCATGAAGGTGGTTCCACTTACGTACCATCTCCACCGGCACGGCGTAGTCGTTAGCCACCGAGAGCGCAGTTTCGCCCTTACGCGCGGTGTGCATCACGGGATGCCGCGAATAGGTAACGCTATCAACTTCGCTGGCAGAACGGCGGGCGGCGACGATGGGAATGATCAGCTTGGCGTCCTTTGGCAGGACGGCATCTTCGTCGAGGTTGTTAGCCTGGGCAATCGCCCGCGCGTTAGTGTGGTAGCGCTGTGCCACTTGCGACAGCGTCTCGCCCGCCTGCACCTTGTGGTATCTCCACTGCGTCCGCATTTCCGGCGGGATAGCCGCAATCGCCGCTTGGAATCGCTCGCCTGTGCCTGCCGGCACCCTAAGATCGAATTCAGCGTCTTTGGGAGTCGTCATGCGGAGCAGACTTGGATTCAGCTCCTGGAGGACCGCGACCGAAGTGTCGATGCACTCGGCCACCAGGCGGAGGTCGACAGCGTAGTTGACCTTCACCACGTCCACTGCCGGCGGAGTTTCCGGGGACAGGTTGAACCCATATTGCGCCGGGTTCTTCGCCACAATGGTGACGGCCAGAATGATCGGCACGTAGTTGCGGGTTTCTCCCGGCAGCACGTTTCTGCGGTAAAGCTCCCAGAAGTCGGCGTAGCCGGTGCGCTCGACCGCCCGCTGCACCGTGCCCGGTCCGGAGTTGTAGGCCGCCATGGCCAAGTACCAGTCGCCGAACTGGTTATAGAGATCCTTCAAGTGGCGCGCCGCGGCCCGCGTAGCCTTTTCCGGATCCTGCCGCTCGTCGACCCACCAGCTACGCTGCAATCCGTAACCAGAAGCCCGGCCGGCCATGAACTGCCACATGCCGCGAGCCCCTGCCCTTGAAAGCGCCAGAGGATGGAATCCCGATTCAGCCTGTGCCAGGTAGATCAGGTCCTGGGGTACGCCTTCTTCCCGCAAGACTCGCGAAATCATGTCATGGTAGAGTCCGGCGCGCTCCAGTCCGAGTTCCATCGCTCCGCGGCCCTTGCCGGCGGAGAAATAATTGACAAAACTCGCCACCTGATCGTTCATCACCAGCGGCAGATCGGAACGGGTCTGGCGCAACTCCGCCTCCGCCTTGGCCCTTACCGCCGGGTCTATCGGGAAGGTGACCTCGTTTGCCTCGTCGATAGGCGCCGGTTCGCTGCGCTGTTCGGTGAAGCCGTCACCCTCTTTCAAGGCCAGCATCTCCAGCCGGTTCACGCCTTCAACAATCTTCTCAAACTCGCGCTCCAGGCGATCATCGGAGTGAACCGCGACCGCGGAGTTCAGCAGGGTGTCGAAAGCCAGGTCGAAATCCTCCCGGGCCGCTTCCAGATGCCCCGCCCGGTAGTTCGCCTCGCCCTTGGCGTACTTATCCTCGACCTGTTTAATCAGCTCCGGGACTGGGTCCAGCTTAGGCTGAAGGTGAAGAACCTGCGGATTGGGCTGGGGCGCCGGAGCAGTCAATTGTGTGATTGTCGGAGCCGTGGCTTCGGAGGGAGGCGCGGCAACACCTTGCTTGATCTCTTCCGTAGTCGTGCAGCCAACGGCGATGATGATTGCTCCCAACAAGGGGAGACCGAAAACCCGAAGCAGCTTCATGTCCCTCGATCGTGGCGCGGGCCGGCGCGGTGGCGGCGACCGGCTGAGGTACTAACCCCCAAGTTTATGAAAGTACAGTGCCCGACCGCTTCGGGTCAATCCGCGAAACGCCTCACGATGCCGCCCTGTGTTCTAGGTACCGTTGTCGTCTACTCTGAAGAACGCCGCGCTTCCCTCCCTTTCCCGCGGTGTACCAGGCTGAGAACCCCGTAGATCACCAGGCAGATCCAGGCATCCAGCACCAGACCCAGGTCAAAGTGGAAAGGACGATGGCGGGCGCCGTGCGGCAGAACGGGCAGCAGCAGAAAGAAGTAAATTGCGTTTCCGCTGACCACCGCAACCAGAGACTTCAAAAAATTCAGAAACACTCTTGATTGGAACCAAATAGCCGGAAAAAAGTTACCCGAGCCCAAGCCGCGCATATCCTACTGCCGACGCATTTCCGAGGTGTTTCGAGGCCAGACCGAGCCACCGGCCTCGGTTCATCCGGATTTGCTCGCATTGGGTGGTCCGGGTTTTGTACCATCAGGACGATGCTGGAGCTCGGCACCCCGATTCAATTCGTCAAAGGCATAGGTCCCCGGCTCGCCGAGACGCTGGCAGCCAAGGGTATCAGCGTTATTGAGGATCTCCTCTACTATCTGCCGTTTCGTTATGAGGACCGGATCAATCCGCGCACTATCGCCGAACTCGCTCCCGGAGAAATGGCCAGCGTCATTGCCGAGGTGCGCACCTCCATGCTGTTACGCACCAAGCGCATGCCGATCATGGAAATGACGGCGGGTCAGGGCCGCAACACCGTGAAGTGCATGTGGTTCCGCGGCGCCTACCTCAAGGACCAGTTCCAGCCCGGGCAACTGGTCGCCCTCTACGGCAAAGTCGAGCAGGACCCGCGCGGGCGCGGCGGGCTGCAGATGCTGCAGCCGCAGTTCGAGATCCTCGACGAAGCCGAAGCCGAAAACGCCGCTGACGATGGCGGCGAGGCGCGCTCCAAGTGGCGTTCGCTAGAGGTGGGCCGCATCGTTCCCATTTATGAGGGTACGGGCAGGCTGACGACCCGCTGGTTCCGCCGCATCATCCACTCGGCGCTGGAAGGGATTGATCCCAACGTTGCCGATGCCATTCCGGCGGCGATACGCGGCCGGCTCGGGCTGATTCCCCGCTTCGAGGCCTTCTGGCACGCCCACTGGCCCGATGCCGGCGAGAGCTTCGCCGCGCTCCAGGCGGCGCGCACTCCGGCCCACTTCCGCCTTATTTTCGAGGAGCTGTTTTTTCTCGAATTGGGCTTGGAATTAAAACGCCGCAGCATGCGCGGCTTGCCGGGAATAGGCTTCCGCGTCAACGCGCCCATCCGCGAGGCGTTAAAAGGCATCCTCCCGTTCCACCCGACGGCCGCGCAAAAGCGCGTGCTGAAGGAAATTGTCGATGACATGCGGCAGCCATCGCCCATGCGGCGCCTGCTGCAAGGCGACGTCGGCTCGGGCAAAACCATCGTCGCTTTCGAGGCCGCGATCATCGCCATGAAAAACGGTTACCAGGTGTCGATGATGGCTCCGACGGAGATCCTGGCGACCCAGCACTACCTGTCGGCGCGGCGGATACTGGAAAAAGCGGGCTATCGCATCGTGCTGCTGACCGGCTCGCTCGACCAGGGCCGCAAGCGCGAAACCAGGCGGCACATCGCTCAAGGCGGCGCCCAACTGGTAATCGGCACCCACGTCCTGCTCGAGGAAAACGTGGAGTTCCACAAGCTCGGTTTGGTCGTGGTCAACGAGCAACACCGCTTCGGCGTGCTGCAACGCATGCGGCTGATGAAAAAAGGCGCGGAAAGCAACCCCAACAAGCCAACAGCGGGCTTGTCGGGGGCCCCGTTTGCTCCCGACGTGCTGGTGATGACCGCGACCCCCATTCCTCGCACCCTGGCGCTCACACTCTACGGCGATCTCGATGTCAGCGTGCTCGACGAGTTGCCTCCCGGCAGAACCCCCATCGTGACCCGCCGCGTGCCCGGCGAGCGCGCCGCGGAGGTCTGGAGCTTTCTCGGCAAGCTGGTGGCGGCCGGGCAACAGGCTTACGTGGTTTATCCGGTGATCGAGGAAGGCGCAACTGCGGCGGGCGGGGACGAACTGAAGGCGGCCATTCGCATGTACGAGGAGCTGCGCCGGAAGATTTTTCCCGAGCTGCGGATTGGCCTGCTGCACGGCCGGCTCGACACCGAGGAGAAAGACGCCGTGATGCGCCGCTTCCAGGCCCACGAGATCGACGTGCTGGTCAGCACCACGGTGATCGAAGTCGGGGTTGACGTGGCCAACGCGACCATGATGGTGATCGAGCACGCCGAGCGCTTCGGGCTCTCGCAACTGCACCAGCTGCGCGGGCGGATCGGCCGCGGCAGCGCCAAGTCTTTTTGCGTGCTGATGACCGGCGGCAGGGTCTCCGAAGAGGCCGAGCAGCGGCTCGACACGATGGTGCGCACCACCGACGGCTTCGAAATCGCCGAAAAGGACCTGGAGCTGCGCGGTCCGGGCGAGTTCTTCGGCACCAAGCAGGCGGGCATGCCGAGCCTGCGCGTGGCCAACCTGATCCGCGACCGCAAGCTGCTCGAAATGGCCAAGCAGGAAGCCGCCGCGCTGGTTGGCGGCAGCGCTCAAGGCGTCTCCAAAGACGAGGCCGCGCAGGCGATCCGCTATCTGCGGGCGCACTGGAACCGGCGCTACGGACTGGTCGAAGCCGGGTAGGGGAGTTTGTCCGGGAGCATGCCTTGTTGCGTTAGTGCTGCTGATGCCTGTTTCCGCCAGCCACGCAAAAGCTCTGGGTGGCCCACATTTGCGGAGCCGCGGGCGGAGCTAATTTGGGGCTGTTGCTCTTAAGAAGTACACTCGAATGCATGAGGTTCCAAACTGTCCCACATTTGCCAACCGAAGGCAAATATGGGCCACCCGGCGTCGGATACAATCGTATGGAATACCAAGGCGAGGCGGTACATATGGAAACCCCTTTCTTCGCGAAGGTTGTGGCAAAACCAATCAGCTTTCCTGATGACATTGAGATCGAGTATCACTGTCTCGATGAACGCAGCAGCATTCCTACAGGCAAAAAAATCTCCGCTGTGCAGCATTTCACATGGGATCAAGTGCAGCACAGTTTTGGCATTGACGCCGAGAATGCAAAAAAGTGGGAGGAGGATCTTTGTAGCGGAAAATCGGCAATCATCAGCGGAGGGAGGGACGTGATCTTAGATGTATAAGAGTTCCTGTCCACCTTGCTAACCAGTGCGCGAAATGAAGCAAGCATGACTCACAGCTCCGAACTCTTTCGGCTTCTCCCCTCGGTCGATGAACTTGTGCGCAGCGAGGGCGTCACCCCGCTGGTTGCCGCCTACGGGCGCGCGGCGGTGGTCGAAGCCTGCCGCCTTTCGCTCGAAAGGCTGCGCCGGTCACTTATCGATGCTTTCGGTTCGGGCGAGAGCGGGGAACGCGAACTGCGCCTTGCGGTAGCGACGCTTCCCACTACGCTCGCCGAGGAGCTGAAGGCCAGTTCGCGATTCTCTCTGCGCCGAGTCATCAATGCCGCTGGAGTTATTTTGCACACCAATCTCGGCCGGGCGCCCTTGGGCGAGGCCGCGCTGCAACACGCTCTGGAAGTGGCGCGCGGTTACTGCAACCTGGAGTTCGACCTGGAGAGCGGAGAGCGCGGGCGGCGCGACTCGCATGTGGACCGCCTCTTCGCCGCGCTGTTTGCGGCCGGCGCCTCCACCACAAGTGAGGCGCCCACTGCCGCCACGGTCGTCGTCAACAACAACGCCGCGGCGGTGCTGCTGGCTCTCAACACCTTTGCTGAAGGCGGAGAGGTCGTTGTTTCGCGCGGAGAGCTGGTCGAGATCGGCGGTTCTTTTCGCATCCCCGAGATCATGGGAAAGTCTGGTGCGACGCTGCGTGAAGTGGGAACCACCAATCGCACCCGCATCGGCGACTACCGGGACGCCATCAACGAGCGCACCAAGCTGCTGCTTCGCGTTCACCGCTCTAATTTCAAGATCGTCGGATTCACCGAGCAGCCTTCGTTGGCGGAGTTGGTTGAGCTGGGATGGAGCCGGCGGATTCCCGTTATGGAAGATCTCGGCAGCGGCGCGCTTATTCCACTGGAGCCGGTGGGCATCAGCGGCGAGCCAACGGTTCAATTCAGCCTGCGCGCCGGAGTCGATGTCGTTACCTACAGCGGGGATAAACTGCTGGGCGGGCCGCAGGCGGGGATTCTCAGCGGGCCGCCAGGGGTGATTGCGCAGGTGCGCGCCAACCCGTTGTTCCGCGCGTTGCGCGTTGACAAGCTTACTTATTCCATTCTGGAATCCACCCTGCTGGCTTATCTTCGCCAGCAATACGATGCGATTCCGGCGCTCCGCTTCATGCGTGCTTCCGGCGAGGAACTGGCGCGCCGTGCCGAGGCGCTGGCCACGCGCCTGCGGGAGAACTGTCACCGGCTTGCGGTCGAGGCTGTGCCGTGCTCGTCGCTGGTCGGCGGCGGGGCCGCGCCAGGATGGGATTTGCCCAGCCACGGGGTCGCTGTCGCCTCAGCCATTGGCGCGGACGAATTACTCAGCCGGTTGCGGGGCAACGATCCTCCGATCGTGGCGCGCATCGAGCAGGGACGCGTGCTGCTGGACGTGCGCACGGTCTTCCCGGCCGAGGAGGCGGAGATCGTGACTGCATTGTACAAGATCGATGCCAAGGAATAAATCGGCTGCCGAATCGAGAGCTGGTTCGGCGTGCAAGGTGAGAGTGGATGATCGTCGGCCTGGGAATTGACATTGCCGAGGTGGATCGCATCGAGAGCGCCATTCGGCGCTACGGGCAGCGGTTTCTGCAGCGCGTTTTCACCGCGGCCGAGATCGACTACTGCCAGTCGAAGGCCAATGCTTTCGAGCGTTTTGCCGGCCGCTTCGCCGCCAAAGAAGCCGCCATGAAGGCCATCGGAACCGGTTGGAAACGCGGCGTGACGTGGAGAGATTTCGAGGTTGTACGCGAGTCTTCCGGGCGTCCCGTGCTGCGTTTTTCCGGAGTTGCCGCGGGCTTCGCCGAGCGCCTCGGGGTTACGCGCGCCCTGGTCTCAATCACGCACACGGCAACCGAGGCCATCGCCCAGGTCATTCTGGAGCAATGATCGCGGCCCGCGTAGTGGTGCATCATGGCTGCGGTTTAGGCATCCAACAACCCGTGCTAACAGAGGCCGCCTGCAAACGTGCGTCACCCAATTCGTCGCCCGGACGCCAGCGGCAAATGACTCAACGCGCTCAGGTTTGCTATGATTCGAGGCGAGAGCAGATGCCTAAGCTTTACGGCCTCAACTTCCTGGGGGAATGGTGCCGAGCCAGAAACAGTTGCAGTGGGCACAGCTTCGTGTCGGGCTGACGGTAGTCTTTGCCCTCGTCGTACTTGGCGTCCTCATCTTCCTGATGACGGGCACAAGCGGCTTATTCACCAAGAAATTCACGGTTTACACCTACGTGGATGACGCCAGCGGCCTGCGGTCAGGATCTCCCGTTCGCCTCCAGAACGTTGACATCGGCACGGTTGAGAGCATACGAATCGAGCCTGATCGCCCGCACACACCGGTTCGGATCGGATTAAGGGTCGGCGGGAATGCGACTGATTTTCTCAAGAAGGATTCGATCGTAATGCTGACGACCGTCGGCGCGCTGGGTGAGACCTACGTCAACATTGACAGTACCTCGGCCAAACAGGGACCGGCCCAGAATGGGGATACGCTTCCCTGGAAAGAAGTTCCCGACATTCAGGATGTGGTCCGTTCCTCGCAGACGACATTGCAAAATGTCAATGTCTTGCTCGGTCGCGTGGACCGCATCGTCGGCGCCATTGAAAGCCAGCAGGGTTCGGTCGGCCAACTGATTTACAACAAAGCTCTCTACGATAATCTGAATCGGTCGGTGGTCCAGGCGCAGGAGATTCTGAACGAGATCAACTCAGGCAAAGGCAGCCTCGGCCAACTGTTGCGGAACCCTGAACTTTACGACAAGCTGGACGCCACCATCGACAAAGTGAATCAGTTGGCTGACGAGTTACAGGCGGGACACGGTACCATCGGTAAGTTGCTGAAGGACCCGGCACTCTACAACAACGCCAACAAATTCGTGGCCGACATCAACTCCGGCAAGGGGACGCTCGGCAAGTTTGCCCATGACGAGGAATTTGCCAAGAAGCTGCAGAACGTGGTGAATCGAATGTCGGACATCGCCGACCGGCTTGATCGCGGCGAGGGTTCCGCGGGTAAACTGCTGCGCGATACCTCGCTGTACGACAATACCAACAAGTTGCTGTTGGATACCCAGGCACTAATGCAGGGCATTCGACAAAACCCCAAGAAATATCTGACGATCCATCTGAAGTTGTTCTGAACGGCTCGGGTGCCGGGCTGGAAACGTGCGAGACCCTGCTAACATTCAGCCAATTTCGTTCGTCGAACCCGGCTTGCGAACCGTGTGGCCGATCGCTTCCACGCTTCGCGACCCGGGTTTAATTGGGAGAGCTGACATGCGTCGATTGTTTCTCATCTGGGTGTGCGCGGCAATCGGTATGGTCGCCGGCCAGGCGCAATCCCGGCCCGCCGGCACTGCCGGCGAGGCACAGCCCATGCCGGTCAAGGCCTTCGACATTTCGCTGCTGGATCGCAGCGTCGATCCCTGCACGGATTTTTATCGCTTCACTTGCGGCGGCTGGATGCAGCGTAATCCGATTCCGCCGGATCAGGCGGTGTGGGGGCGCTTCAACGAACTGGCGGAGAACAATCTCCTGATCGAACGCAAGATTTTGGATCAAGCCGCCGTCGAAGGCCCGGACCGGGACTCGAACCAGCAGAAGATCGGCGATTACTACGCCTCGTGCATGGATGAAGCCGCCATCGAAAAGAAGGGGTTGGACCCGCTGCGTCCGGAATTGGACCGCATCGCCAAGCTGCAAAGCAAAACGGAGTTGCCGGGATACCTGGCGCACGCTCATCGAATTGGCAGCAATGCGTTCTTCGAGTTCAGCTCCCAGCCGGATTACAAAGACGCCTCCCTGGAAATTGCCGAGACCGACCAGTCCGGGCTAGGCCTGCCCGACCGTGATTACTATCTGAAAGCCGATCCGCGCTCGGTTGCGCTGCGGGAAAAATACCTTCAGCACGTTCGGCGCATGTTGGCACTCGCGGGCGAAAAACCCGAGACAGCCGCGGCGCACGCCAAGGCAATCATGGCAATCGAAACGGCGCTCGCCAAGGCTTCGATGGATCGGGTCAGCCGCCGCGATCCCACCCGGGTCTACCACTCCATGACCGTGGCCGAGCTGGACAAACTCAGTCCGGCGTTCGATTGGAAGCGCTACATCGTGGCGCGGGACGCACTCAACTTCGACACGCTCAATGTTACCGCTCCCGACTTTGTGAAGGGCTTCAACGACGTGCTGGTCGGCGCCCAGTTGGCCGACATCAAGGCGTACCTGAGCTGGCGCCTGCTCTCGACCTTCGCATCGATGCTGCCCCAGGCTTTTGTGGACCAGCAATTTGATTTCTATGGCAAGACGCTCACCGGAGCCACCGAGCTGCGGCCCCGCTGGAAGCGCTGCGTTCGTTTCACCAATTCCGACCTCGGCGAAGCTCTTGGAAAGGCTTACGTCGAGGTGGCTTTCGGCGGCCAGAGCAAGGAGCGAGTTCTGAACATGGTGCATGCCATCGAGCAGGCGCTGCGGGGCGACATCCGGGAGCTGTCCTGGATGACCGAGGAAACCAAGCAGCAGGCGCTGATCAAACTGGCGGGCGTGGGAAACAAGATCGGGTACCCGGACAAGTGGCGCGACTACAGCCCGCTCAAAATTGTTCGCGGCGATGCGCTGGGCAATTCCCTGCGTGCCAACGAATTTGAAAGCCACAGGGAGCTGGCAAGAATCGGCAAGCCGGTTGATCGCGGCGAGTGGAGCATGAGTCCGCCAACCGTCAACGCTTACTACAACCCGCAGGAGAACAACATCAATTTTCCCGCCGGCATCCTGCAACCGCCGTTCTTCGACATGCGCGCCGACAATGCGGTGAACATGGGCGGCATCGGCGCCGTGATCGGCCACGAACTGACGCACGGCTTCGATGACCAGGGTCGCCAGTTTGACGCCAAGGGAAATTTGCGCGACTGGTGGACGGCCAAAGACGCCAAGGCTTTCGAGGAGCACGCGCAGTGCTTCGTTAACCAGTACAGCAAGTTCGCGCCAGTTGACGACGTTCACCTCAACGGCAAGCTCACCCTCGGCGAGAACACGGCGGATAACGGCGGCATTCGCCTCGCGCTGATGGCTTTGCGGGCAATGTCAGGCATGAACGGAGCAGCGGTAGATGGTTTTACGCCGGAGCAGCAGTTCTTCGTCAGCTTCGGGCAGATCTGGTGCGATAACGCCCGGCCGGAGGTGCTGCGGCTGCGCGCCCAGACCGATCCGCACTCGCCGGACGAGTTCCGCGTGAACGGAGTACTCTCCAACATGCCGGAATTTCAAAAGGCATTCAGTTGCAAGCCCGGCTCGCCGATGGTGAATCCGAAGCCCTGCCGGGTGTGGTAAGCGGGCAAGTCGATTCTGTTTTCCGATTTACCGTAAATGGAAGCGGGTTCAGCGCGTGCGGGTGGATTCCGCCTGCTCGTGGGCGTGGTAGCTGGAGCGGACCAGCGGGCCGGACTCAACGTGGCGGAAGCCCATCTTTAGCGCTTCGTCGCGCAGCAGGCGGAATTCCTGCGGCGTGTACATGCGCTTGACCGGCAGGTGATTGCGCGACGGAGCCAGGTATTGTCCCACGGTGAGGATATCGACTCCGCAGGCCGCCAAATCGCGAAAGACCTGTAATAGCTCGTCGAAGTCCTCGCCGATACCTGTCATGACGCCGCTCTTAGTGACCATTCGCGGATCGATCTGCTTGGCTTTGCGCAGCAGTTCGAGCGAACGCGGATAGCGCGCGCCCGAACGCGCCACGCGGTAGAGGCGTGGCACCGTCTCGGTGTTGTGATTGAGAATATCGGGTTGGGCCTCCAGCACCACGCGCAGACAGTCCTCGTGTCCCTGAAAGTCAGGGATCAGAACTTCGACGCGGCATTCGGGAACGCGTCGGCGGATCTCGCGGATAGTTTCGGCGAATACCCGGGCACCGCCGAGATTATCGTCATCGCGATTGACGCTGGTGACCACGGCGAACTTCAGGCCCAGTCTCTCGACCGCCTCGGCAACCCGGCGCGGCTCGTCGAAGTCAATCGCCTCCGGTCTGCCTTTGGGCACGGCGCAGAATCCGCAACGGCGCGTGCAAACCTCGCCCAGAAGCATGAACGTCGCCGTGTGATGGTTCCAGCACTCGCCAATGTTAGGGCACTGCGCCGATTCGCAGACCGTGTGCAGACTCAGTCCGCGCGCCAGCTTTTTCAGGCTGTGATAGTTCTCGCCCATCGGCGCGCGCGCCTTCAGCCACTCCGGCTTGGGAGCGGGCTTACGCGGCGAGAGATCAATCTGGACCAACTTGGGGCCTGCCATGGATCTCTATTTTACGCCGCCGCAACGGCGGCAGGCGACTCCGTGCAACCGGGGTGAACGGCAGCTAGAGCGTCTTCAGGTAGGCGAGCAGGTCGTCGAGTTGCTGATCGGTGAGGGTTTTGCGAAAAGCAGGCATCTTGGCTTTTCCCAGCAGGATCACATCTCGCAGCCGATCGTCGTTGACCGGCATTCCGCTGGGCAAGTACGGTTTTTTGTAAAGGTTCTTGAGGCTTGGCCCGTGCGTGCCCCAGCGCGAGTAGGGTTCGTGGCAGCGGATGCAGTTCTGATCGTAAAGATAACGCCCGCGAGCCTGTTGCGGATTGAGTCCGAGTTCGGCGTCCGACTTTCGCCGTTCCATTTGGCAGCCCAGCGTCAGCAACAGCCCCAGCGCCGCGCAGAACGGTTTCCAGAACCCGAATTTCATCTTCTCGAACCCTTTCAGCTGCCCGCTGGATTTACAGTCCGGGCCTTAATCCCGTGGGCCAGCGGCTCAAGTGCCCGGCGGATTCTGTTCAAAGCGAGCCCGCCAAGGTAACATCATAGACGATGAGTGTGGAGATCAAACGCGCTTACGAGAAGCCCGCTCACAGCGACGGCGCGCGCGTGCTGGTGGACCGGCTCTGGCCGCGTGGAGTGGGAAAGCCGGCGGCGGAGCTGACCGCGTGGCTGCGGGAACTGGCGCCGAGCAACGAGCTTCGCCAGTGGTTTCACGCCCACCCTGCGCTGTGGTCGCAGTTCCGTTCCGAGTACATGAAGGAGCTTCGCCGCGCGGAGGCGATCGCCGACCTGAACAGGCTCTACGCGCTGGTGGCGGACAACCGGACCGTTACCCTGGTGTACGCCTCGCGTGACGAACGACACAACAACGCGGCCGTGCTTCGTGATCTGATCAACGGCGTGCGCAAGCCCCCAAGCAGCTCCGGTCCGGCGAAAGCGGCAGCCGCCCCGAAACGGGCACGAGGCCGCCGGTGAGCACTCATTGGCCGCGTCCGGCGCAGGCATGGACTGACGTGGAGATCAAGTTATCGGTACCAATGTCCAGGAGGTGAAATGATTCTCCGCAATGAGAATCAAGCGTACGAATCGAGCGGGCCGACGATGCCCGTCTTTGAGGCGATTGCCTCGGTGCAGAAAAATGACTCTCTGCCGTGCTGGTTCGTCACCCAGCCCGACCACGCGCACCTGTCCGGCGCCATCGCGGCCGGCTTCGACCGCCGTTGTTTTCCCGAATTGACGGCGGATATGGTGGAGGCCATCGGCCTGCACGACGAGGGCTGGGAGGTGTTCGATGGATCGGCTCCCGAACCGCATCCGCAGGCCTTTGAGGACGGGCGCGCCATCCCATTCGTGGCGATCGCGCCGGATCAGTTTCTTCGCGCCTGGGCGCGCTCCATAGGCAAGGCCGAGCGCCTCGGTGCGCTGGCGGGGCTTGTCGTCTCCAGGCATTTCCAGATGCTTGGCCGCTTCGGGCTCGGAAAGTTCGAAGCCCAGCCGGAGGAGTGCTCCAGGGTGCGGCAATTTATTGCCACCGAGCAGGCGCGTGAGCAGCGTTTGCTCGACGCGTGCGGCGTCGGCCCTGAAGTGGTTGAACGGCTGCTTGCCACGTTGCAATTCTGCGACCTGCTGTCGCTCCATCTCTGCTCCAACGCGCCGCAGCCGGTCGAGTTCCCGCAGGACTTAGGCCGTGGCCGCATTAGTTTGCGCCGGGAGGAATCGCACTCCGTGCTTTCCCCGACTCCCCTGGCCGCGCCCCTGCGGCTCAGCTTTCCGATCTACCTCGCCGGTAGCGACCGTCGAGTCGTCGCAAGCCGCTCGGTGGAACTGCAATTGAGCTGATTGCCGAGGCTCCCCGAACGATTTTCTAGCGGCTGCGCCACCCTTCTCGCGCCACAGGATCAGGCCGCAGCTACGGGGTTCTGCCGTTCAGTGTTTGAAAGGGTCTTCGACGATGGCGGTCACAATATCGTCGATCGTCTGTGTCGCCTTATGGGAAGTGAGCAGATGGTTGTTGACGATAATCGAAAACGCCAGGCGCTCGCCCTTCAGGGTGGTCAGATAGCCGGAGAGGGAGTTTACGTGGCTGAGCGCGCCGGTCTTGGCCTGCACGCGTCCGAGGGTAGACGAATCGTTAAAGCGCCCGGCCAGTGAGCCATCCACGCCCCCGACCGATAAAGTATCGAGGTAAGTCGCCCCCCAGGGCTGATGGCCGATGAAATCCAGCAGTTTCACGATGGCGTGCGGGGTTACCAGATTTTCTCGCGACAGCCCCGAGCCGTCGTAAAAGACATACTCGTCCGGCCGGATGCCCGCCTGCAAGAGCCAGTTCCGCATCACTTCCAGTCCGCCCTCGACGGTGCCGCCGCGGCCTCGCTCACGCCCCAGCAGCCGCAGTATCAGTTCGGCGTGGAGATTCTGGCTTACTTTGTTGATGACCTTCAGATCCTGTACCAGGGGCGCCGATTGATGCTCGGCCAGTATGCTTCTGCGGGGCAGAGGCGGTGGAGCGACCGCATCGGTTCCGCCTCCGGCCGATGCCAGTGCCGTGGCGCGGAACGTATACAGGCTTGACAGCTCCGCGTGTTCGGTCCGCACCCGCCCGTAGACCACGATGCCGCGCTTCTCCAGCAGGTCGCGCATCAGCTTGGCGGTGAATTCGGCTGGATCCTCGATGGCCAGCGCCTCGGTCGCCCCAGGATCGCCCAGCGGTATCGTGCCCCATATGGAGAGCCGATTGGAACCGGGTTCGCGATTGATCAGCAGCTTGCGCGGCTCGGCTCCTGCCGGCGACGTGGTTACGCGATTATCGATGCGGTAATAATCGGCGAAGGGCGAAAGGCTCACGTAGGCGCGCTCGCCGATGTGGTCGCCCGGCATCACGCTGACAAACATAACGTTATCGTTGACCGTCAGCGCCGAAACCGGTGCGCCCCATTCCCAAAGCAGATCGTCCTGCGCCCAGCCTTCGCTGTAGGGCTGGGAGATGTAATAGGAGTCGTCGGCCACCAGGTTGCCGTCGATCACCTTCACGCCTCGTCCCAGTAGTTGATCGGCCAGCTCTTCCAGCACGCGGGCCGGCGGCAGCTTGCGCTCAGTGTGCAAATTGTAGGGCAGGGTGCGGCCGCTCAGGTTGGGGTCGCCACGGCCAACGATCACCAGGTCTCCGGAGAGCCGGCCGTACCGATCGACCGTTCCCGTGCTCTCGAGGGTGGTGCGGAAGCGGTAGTCCGGCCCGATCAGGGCGAGCACCGCGGCGGTGGTGAACAGCTTGGTGTTGGAGGCAGGGACAAACAGCTTGTCGGCGTTGAGGGAGTAAAGCGTTTTGCCGCTGCCGAGGTCCACCACCTCGATTCCCCAAACCGCTTTGGCGGCTTCAGGATTGGCGAGTAGTTCTTCGATGCGCTTCTGCGCGCCTTTGCGCTCGGAGGCCGCGACCTGCAGCGACAGCAAAAAGATAAGCAAAAGGCAGCAGGATTTACTCGCGCGCGGCATATCCAGACCTGCACGATTCTAGCATCGTTTGCGTCCGCGCCGGGCGGAAACGGACCGGCGGCGGTAACTCCTTATTGCCCTCCGCTAATTATCCAATTATTAAAGAATCACAGAGCATGGTGGCTGCTTCTGCGGATAGAATTCGCTCATGCGGCAAGCGTTTCATTGGCACTTAGGCCGCCGGGTACTGGAACTCGGCCGGCGAACCATGGTGATGGGCGTCGTCAACGTAACTCCGGATTCTTTTTCCGACGGCGGCCAATTTCTTTCTCCCGAGTCCGCCGTCGAACGCGCCCTGCAACTGCTCGGTGAAGGCGCCGACATCCTCGATCTTGGCGGCGAGTTCAACTCATCCGGGCGCGTCTCCTTTGGGGGCTGGGCAGGAGCAGGACCGCGTGCTTCCCGTCATCGAGGCGCTCAAGCGCGAGCACCCGGAAGTCATCCTCTCCATCGACACCTACAAAGCGCAGACCGCGGTTTCGGCCGTCGCCGCCGGAGTCGAGATCGTAAACGACGTCAGCGGGCTGATGTGGGACCCGGCCATGCCCGCCACGCTCGCCGGGCTCGGCTGCGGCGCGGTGCTGATGCACACCCGCGGCACTCCCGTGGAATGGAATTCGCTGCCGCCCGAGCCTGACCCGGTTTCCTTCGTGCTGCGCGGGTTGACCAACTCGGCCGGGCTGGCCGGCCGTGCCGGAATTGCCAGCGAACGCCTGGTGCTCGATCCCGGGTTTGGCTTCGGCAAGCGTTTTGACGAGAACTATCCGCTGCTGGCGCATCTGGCGGTTTTTGCCCAACTCGGGTATCCGCTGCTGGTTGGCACCTCGCGCAAGGCGTTTATCGGCCGAACCGTCGCCGCCAGACTTGCCGAGCGCGGCGTCTGGCAGCCCAGCCCGGAGGTCCCGATATTGCCTCCGGCGGAACGCCTCTCGGGCACGCTGGCAACCATCGTCGCGGCGGTTCTGCACGGGGCTCATATCGTGCGGGTACACGATGTAAGGCCGGCGGTCGAAGCGGTGGCCATCGCCGACGCCGTGCTCGCCGCATCGTAAGCACTCGATCGGGACGGTGCCCAGGGGCCGTAACTGGTGAGAAGGGGATTTTACGACAATTATTTGCAAAATAATGCGTTCGGTGGTAGTTTCTTGCGCTGGGACCGGGGGCTGTGGAGGTCTCGAGCGATTTGATTCTAAACGGCATAACACGTTTCCCACCGGATGCAGTTGCCGTCAAGGTCGCCATCGCTATCGCGGTCGGTATGTTGGTGGGCTTTGAACGGGAATCTGCCAGCAAAGATGCGGGTATACGCACCTTTGGGCTGACAGCCCTGCTGGGGACAATCTCCGTCTTGATTTCGCCTAGTTATGGACTAGTCGCGATGATCGGCGTGATCGTGATGATCGCGCTGCTTAACGTCCGCAGCCTTCTCGCTAACCGCGTGCTGGAGATCACCACCTCGGCTGCATTGTTAGTGACCTTCGCGCTCGGCGTGCTGGTCGGAATGGGCCACACCTTCACTCCTGTAGCATCGGCGATCTTAATGACCCTCGTGCTGGCGTGGAAGATGGAATTACGCCGGTTTGCGGGTGGAGTGACGATTGCCGAATTGCGAAGCGCCGTCCTGCTCGGGCTCATTGGGCTCGTTATTTATCCGATCCTGCCAGATCGGTTTGTGGATCGCTGGCAACTGGTGAATTTGCGCCAAGCATGGATAACAGTCGTTGTGATCGCGGGAATTGCCTTTGTCAACTACGTTCTTCTCCGGCTGTACGGTAATCGCGGATTGTACTGGACGGCCTTTCTGGGCGGCTTGGTCAATAACCGGGCAGCGATAGCGGAGCTGATGAACGTGGTCGAGGGACAGAAGATAGTGTCTGTCGTGCTGCTCGCGACTCTCGCGATGCTGATCCGCAATATCGCACTCCTGGCCTTATTTTCTCCGGCTGCGCTTCTCACTGCGTTGGGGCCACTCTTAGCTATGGCCGTTGCCTCAGTGCTACTTCGTACTGGGCAGGGTGACGAGGAGCCAGGTAGACAATTGGCACTGAGTTCGCCCATCTCTTTGAGACGGATTCTGTCCTACGGAATATTGTTTCTCGGTATTCAAGTGACTGGCACACTTGCGGTGCGTTTTTTTGGCAATCTTGGTTTAATCGCCGCAAGTGGCATTAGCGCCATTGCAAGCAGTGCAAGCGCAACAGCCGCGGTGGCAAACCTCGCCTTGATCGGCAGCATCGCGCCTGCGCTTGCAGGAACCGCTACCGTAGTTGCCTCTATGACAAGCGCACTGGCGAACCTGCCCATGATTTTCAGGCGGCTCTCACGACCCCTTCTCATAAGAATCGCGTTTTCGACCACGCTACAGGTTGCGATTGGAATAGCTGTTCTGGTTGGTCAACACTTTGTCCATTTTCGCGTGAGATAGTTGGGAAAGGCGTCGATACGCACGGTAAATTGCGCGCAATTGGCGTAAACAGGTTCAGCATGACGGCGTACCGTCACAACCGAGCATGAAAATGGGCGTGTTCTGGCGCACAATGCTGGCTGCCGCTGCCGAGTAAGCTCGGAATCATCGCACGAGCGCGGTAGTTAGAGCCTGTTAAACAGGTTGAGCGGGACGCCCTAGGAACAACCAAGTGTAGCCTCCTGCGGGAGAGCGCGAAAGGGAGAATCATTCACAACTGGCGTCTTCGGCAGTGGCTGAGGAGAACGCCATGAAGGTTCATCACAACTGCTGCGGGCTAGATGTTCACAAGCAAACTATCGCTGCCTGTCTGATCCGCGAAGACGGCAATGGACACACGTGGAAAGAGAAGCGGCTGTTTGGCACGATGACGCAAGACTTGCGCGAGCTTGCTCAATGGCTGCGCGAGGCTGAGGTGGGTGCGGTCGCCATGGAAGCCACCGGCGTCTACTGGGTACCCGCGTGGAACGTGTTGGAGCGGGCGGGTTTGCACCTGCTGCTGATTAACCCGGAACACTACCAGGCAGTTCGCGGCAAGAAGACTGATCTGAAAGACGGGGAACGGATCGCAGAGCTGCTGCAGGACGGACGACTGGAAGGCAGTTACGTCCCGCCCCGCGAACTTCGAGTTCTACGCGATCTGACCCGCTATCGCGTCAAGCTGGTAGAACACCAGTCCTCGGTCGCCTGCCGCATCCAAAAGCTTCTTGAGCAGTGCAACATCAAGTTGGGTTCGGTCGCGAGCAATGTGTTGGGCGTCAGTGGCACCGCCATGCTGCATGCGCTCGCCAGCGGAGAGACGAACGCGGAACACCTCGCCAACTTAGCCCAAAAGCAATTGCGGAGAAAACTGCCAGCCCTGCGGCTAGCACTCGACGGTTGCCTTATGCCGCACCACCGGTTCTTGCTCCGCGAGATGCTGGATGAGCTAAGCCACATCGAAACGCAACTGGCGCGATTGGAAGCCGAAATCGAAGTGCAGATGCGGCCCTTCCAGAAAGCCCTGCAGGCATGGATGAGCATACCGGGCGTCAAGCACCGGGTGGCGTGGACGCTGGTCGCTGAAATCGGCCCCGACGTGCAGCCTTTCCCATCCCCGGCCCACATCGCGAGTTGGGTGGGAGTCTGTCCGGGAAATAACGAGAGCGCCGGAAAACGGAAAAGCGGAAAGACGCGCAAGGGGAACCGCTGGGCGCGACGGGCATTGTGCGAGGCTGCTTGGGTCGCCGCCAAGGCCAAGAAAAGCTATCTAGCAGCACAGTTCCGTCGCTTTGCTGCTACACGTGGAAGCAAGCGGGCCATCATCGCCGTCGCCCACACGATCCTGACCATCGGCTATCACATGCTCCAGCGCGGGACGGTCTATCAAGACTTAGGCGCGAACTACTTCGATCAGCGCCACATTCTTCGTACCACCAAGCGCTTGGTGAAGAGACTGGAGGCCCTAGGCCATCGAGTGATCCTACAGTCGCCTGTTCTCAACCCACAAACCGCCTGACATATTTTCAAGGGTATATTTTCAAGGGAGGCGTTAGCACCGCTTACGCAACAGAATACCCCATAAAAGGCGGAATTGGCTTCTTCCTTACTTCGCTTGCTCGTACTCCGAATCTCTGCCATGCTGAGGCCACCGTGCAGAGAAAGCCTCCCGATTGCGATCAGAAAGCAATTTCAAAGTCCGCGGCCAAGCTGCGCCTGCTGAAGACGCTGCGCTGCACCACCAGGTTTGAAGCCCAGGCGTGGAGCAGCGGGGCGAAGCTGGTGGCGGGCGTCGATGAGGTCGGACGCGGTTCGCTGTTCGGCCCGGTGGTGGCGGGGGCGGTTATTCTCGATCCCGAATATCGCATTCGCGGGCTGCGCGACTCCAAGCTTTTGCCCGAGACGCGGCGCGAGCAGTTGGCCGAACGCATCAGGCAGCACTGCATAGGGTGGGCGGTGGCCGCGGTTGACGTCGGGCGCATCGACCAGATCAACATCTATCATGCTTCGCGGCTGGCGATGGCGGAGGCGGTGGCGCGCTTGACGGTGCGCCCGGATCATCTGCTGATCGACGCCATGAAGATCGACTACGAGTGCCCGCAGACGGCCATCATTCATGGCGACGCGCTTTCGGCTTCGATCGCGGCCGCTTCCATCCTGGCCAAGGTCGCGCGGGACGCGATGATACGCGCCTGGGACCCGGTCTACCCCGTCTACGGACTAGCCTCCAACAAGGGATACTACACGCAAAAGCACATCCGCAGTTTGCGCGAGCACGGACCTTCGCCGATGCATCGGCAATCGTTCGCCCCGGTGTGGATGAACTCGGCTTCGCAGGAGCTGCTGCAATTCATGCTGGAGGACGAGGAAGCGGCGGAACAGGCAGATCTTCCGAGCAAATAAAAACGGCAGCTTGTATTTCCTTTGAAACTTGCGGTAACGGTAGGGATCCTTCGCTACGCTCAGGATGACATTCTGGAAGATGCGTGGTTCTGCGCTCAGGACGGTTTTCTGGAAGGTGCGCGGTTCTGCCTGTGACATGGAAGCGGACGGCATGTTACAAACATAGGTTGGCGAATACCCTGCGAGGAACGGAATGCTACGACTGCTTTGCGTGACGGCTCATCCTGACGACGAAGCCGGCGGTTTCGGCGGCAGCTTGCTGCTGGCCAGAGAACGTGGAATCGAAACCTACATCATCTGCCTGACCCCCGGACAAGCGGCGCGCAACCGCGGGGGCGCGCGCAACGACGATGAGCTGTCCGCGATGCGCCGCCGGGAATTTGCCGCCGCCTGCGAACATTTGCACGCCACCCGCGGCTTCGTGCTCGACTATCCCGACAGCCGCCTGGATCAGCAGAGTCTCTATCAGGTTTGCGGCGACCTGGCGCGGCGCATTCGCCAGCTCAAGCCGCAGGTAGTTATGACCTTCGGTCCCGAAGGCTCGCTGACCGCGCATCCGGATCACTCCATGGCGGGGATCTACGCGACCATGGCTTTTCAGTGGGCCGCGCGGCCGACCCGCTTCGCCGAGCAACTGGAAGACGGACTGAAGCCGTGGCGCGCGCAGAAGCTCTACTATCGCTCGTCGGACTTCATGCTGCCGGAGCGCCCGCCAATCGCACTCTCGCCGGTGAGCGCGCGCATCGAGATCGGCCCGGAGCGGATGGAGCGCAAGATCGAAGCCTTCAAGATGCACACCAGCCAGGGGCCGCTGTTCAGCCTGTTTGAAGGCAATGCCAGGCGCCATGGCACGGTCGAGCGCTTTCATCTGGCAGCCAGCGTCAAGCCGCAGGAAGTACACCTCGAGGACGGTCTGTTCGCGGGCGTCGAAGACGAGGGCTGAGCAGGCTTCGGAGGCGCGACCTCAGGACGACGCTCCAGAAACTTTTGCCCGCAGACCCCTAGCGTCCTGAGTTAGAGATTCGCCGCTAATTAAAGCAGCCGGTCTTGAGATCAAATTCTTTACCTCAGGGGCTAAAGCCCGCACCCTACCTGGCTGTGTGCGGCGCGGCTGAAGCCGCGCCCTTTCAAAACACTCAAAACTTATTGCACGAACTTGCGGGACAGAATATTAGGAGGACTTCTTCTTTTTCTTGGCGGTGGTTTCGGAAGCGGGCATCGTGCCGGAAACGTTCGCCAGAACTTTCCGGAACGCTTCTCCCGCCGTCATTTCCTTTTTTCCGCTGCTATTGTGACGGTATTTGTGCTCGCTGTTGCAGGTGCGGCACATCACCTTCACCATCTCTTCACCAACCATGGCAACGATGGAGTGATCGGTCGTTCGCTTGCAACGGGAACAATGATCGTCGATGTAATCTCCAAGGCGCATCCGAGAACCTCAGCAAAAGGGCGAGTTTAGCACATCCGTCACCGCCCGCGGTTAAAGCAAGCTGAAAATCGCGACGCCGCCACACGCCTGCCGCCTTGCCGCCCGGGCGGCGGCGAATGTTATGATTCGGGCGTGGCGCAAAGAGGGAAGTTTGTCACTTTCGAGGGGCTTGACGGCTGCGGAAAAACCACGCAGATGGAGCGGCTTGCAGCCGTTCTTCGCGCCCAGGCAATCGAGGTCATCACCACCCGCGAACCCGGCGGAACGCCGATCGGAGAAAAGATCAGGGAGGTGCTGCTCGATTCGCGAACCAAGGGCATGGCGGCCCTGGCGGAGCTGTCGCTGATGTTCGCCTCGCGGGCGCAGCAAATTGCGGAGGTCATCGAGCCGGCGCTCGACCGTGGCCAGTGGGTGCTGTGCGACCGCTTCACCGATTCCTCGGAAGCCTATCAGGGCGGCGGGCGCGAGCTGGGCAGCGAAGCGGTGCTGGCCTTGCATCGCGTAATCTGCGGCGGGCTGCAACCGGACCTGACGGTGCTGATGGACAGCGACGCGGAGGCCAGCGTCGCCCGGGCGCGGCGCCGTAACCTGGCGGTGAAGAGCCACGAGGCGCCGGGGCCCGACGAGAATCGCTTCGAGCGCGAAAGCCGCATGTTCTTTGCCCGCGTGCATGACGCTTATCTCAAGATCGCCGAACGCGAGCCGGGGCGGATATTTGTAGTCGATGCGCGGCGAGGGATAGAAATAGTGCACGCCGATATCGTTGCCGCCGTGCGCGGACGTTTGCAGGTCGGCACCGCGAGCCAGAGCGGTAGAGGACGCACGTAGCCGGCGGTGGACAGGTGGGCGTTAGAGCGTGTTTCAAAAACATTGCTGAGGAATAAACGCGGAAACCCTCAGGGGCTAAAGCCCGCATTTTCGTTGGCTCTGGACGGCGTGGCTGAAGCCACGCCCCTTCAAGGCACTATTTTTGAAACACGCTCTGGCCATCGTGATGGCAGCGGTGAAGGAATATCGCGATTCGAGGTAAGCCGGCACCTTGCCGGTTTTGGGATTCGATGAGGCAAGCTGGTGGGATTTGCTGAGTTTTTCGGCAACTCGGATACGGTAACGCGGCTGCGCGAAATGCTGGAGCGCGATCACTTTCCGCACGCGCTGATCCTCAGCGGGCCGCGCGGCAGCGGTAAGTACACGCTGGCGCAAATGGTCGCCAAGGCGATGAATTGCCTGGAGCAGCCGAAATCAGCGGCCGGCGACCGCCTGTCGATGGAAGCGTTCAGCGCCGATCAGCGTCACGGTGGGGATTCCGCGTCGGGCGAGCGCGTGGAAGCGCTGCCGGATTTCTGCGGGCGATGCTCCAATTGCGTACGCATCGGCCAGGCCGACGATCTGGAAGCGCGCTTTGCCGAAGCCGTGGAAGCGCGCGAAGGGTTGCGCGAAAGCGACAAGCGCGAGACCCGGATTTTCGTGCAGACGCACTCGGATGTGATGGTGATCCCTCCTGATCCGCCACAGATGATGGTGAAGGTCGACCAGGTGCGCCACTTGACGTCGGCTATCTATTACAAGCCCGCTGAGGGACGGCGGAAGATTTACATCTTTCCCAACCCGGTGTTGGTGAAGGAAGCGGCCAACGCCCTGTTGAAAGTGCTGGAAGAGCCCCCTGAGTATGCGACCATCTTGCTGCTTTCGGAAAATCCGGCGATGCTGCTGCCGACGATTCGCTCGCGCGCGGTGACCATGACCCTGGCCCCGCTGCCGCTGCCTGAAATCGAGCGCTACCTCGAGCGCGGCGTAGGTTGGAGCGCCGCCCAGCGCGCGCTGGTGGCGAGGTTGAGCGGCGGTGCGCTGGGGCGGGCTCGCGGTTTCGATCTCAACGGATTTCTTGCCGCCCGTCATGATGCCCTGCTGATCCTGAAGGGCGCAATTGCGGGAGACGATCACAGCGAGTTGTTCCGGGCTACTGAGACTTACCGCGCCGGAGCCGAGGGAAAGGAGAAGACCGAGGAGTTGATCGCGGCTCTCTATTCCCTGCTGCACGACATGCTGGCGCTGATGTCGAATGCTCCGGAGCTGGTAGACAACATCGATATCGTTTCTGATCTGACGGCGCTCAGCCGCCGCGTAAGCTTCGACTGGATTGCCGCTGCCGCCGAGCGAACGGGTGAAGTTCACAGCGGCATGCGCCGCAACCTGCTGCGCTCGCTCTCGCTGGATGCGCTGGCTTCATCGCTTGAAATCTAGATTAGTTTCGTGAGTGAATATTCATGCAGTCCGCCTTCGAAGGCGTTCCATCCAGCCTGAAAGAGCCGTCGCGGGCCGCATTGAAACGCCGCGACAAGCAGAGTATCTGCTTTATTTTCAAGCGGCAAGGTACAAATCTGCGCTCGGCCGGGATGGCGATGCGTCGCCGCTTGTATGCCGAACAAACCCGATGGCTCGAATGCGGATGGAAAGCTGGTGTAGCCGCAGTGACGTTCGCCGCATCATTAACCTTCATAGTCACTGGGGTCTTGTGATTTGCTTCACTGGCACAGCAGGGAAAGCTGTGTTAGGGTAGCTGCAAGTTCATACCCCGACCATCAGGATCAGAGAATAACTCTTAACGCGGCGGCAGCGATGCGCTCTGGGAAGTGAGTCCTCGGAACGGGATTGACGGTACGCCCTTATTCAAGAACTCAAGGCCGTACTCCCATTAGGGAGCGATGCGAAATGAAAAACGGAACAGATTCGGCGGCGGTTGGCCGCGCTCTAGACACGGAAGCTTTTTCGAATCGGAAACTGATTCGTCCCACGCTAAACCGTGAGGCGGGACGCTCGGCCCCGGGAGTGGAAAATGCCGCCATCGAGCGGCGCGAGCGCACGGAACGAAACGGCGCCACGGGGGGAGCCAAAAAAACGCCGCCGCCGGAACAGACGCACGCCGAGAATTTTTACTATCAGAAGCAGATGCAGTCAAAGACGCCGATGGTCATCGTGCTGCAGGATGGCGAGCAGATCCACGGTGTCATCGAGTGGTACGACAAGACCTGCATCAAGGTGACGCGCGGCGCACAATCGAACCTGCTGATCTACAAACCCAGCATTAAGTACATGTACAAGGAAGCCGAAGCGAACGGCAGAAAATAGTCCTGTGGGAGCAGTCACCCCGACAAGCATCCGCCGGCATCAACTGCCCCACTCAAGCGCAACTGCGGCGCTTGAATGGGCCACCCGCCAGTCTCTTTACTCTGTGCAGCGAGCCTTCATCACGATGACCAAGATGGACAGTGAAATGCCGACGTACACGAGCCAGGTCAATAAGAGCATCAAACCAACAACCTTCATCGAGACAACTGCCCATTGGAGGAATGCTGGGAACACTCCAGCTATTGGAGTAGTCACCGGAATTGCTTCCGTCCAGCAGAAAGAAGAGCTGACCGAAGAAGAGTTTACCTTGGCCTATGACAAAACCTCCTCTCGGAAATTCAGTGCCACTAGTTCTATCGGGCCAGGAGTTGTTTTGGATTCCAGCACCATTCGGCAACCCGTATCTTTTTTTGATGATGATCCCGTCACGCCTTGGTTCTATTGGGGATGGTTGGTCTATAGAGACATCTTTCCGCAAAGTAAAATTCACGTCACTGAATTTTGCTGGAAAGTAAATGAGATCAAATGGAAAATTTCCGAAAATGGCGAACGCGTTGGAAGGCCCCATTTCTCGGCTAGCGCCTGCTCGCATCACAACTGCGTTGACGAGTTTTGCGACGACTACGCGACTATTACCGCCGTATCCCCCGAAAACTAGCCATGTCACGGCAATTAAGTATGCAACAAATCGCAACATGTGTCTGGTATATATTTCCCCCTAATCGCGGGCTGTCACCGCGTCGATTACTTCGACGAGCCGGAGCTGAGCGGCGTGGCCGCCTTGTGCAGGCGGTCGAGAATGGCCAGGCCGATACCGGTGGCCGGCGGAGTGGGGCAAACGATAAAGGTGGCCTGATGCTCGTCGAGCCAGCGCAGACCGGCATAGAGGCGGGCGGCAAGCAGCGGAAGATCATCGAATTCTCCCCAGGAAAAAACCAGGCAGCCGCGTAGCTGTTCCACCGCGGAGCCTTCGGTGCGCACCTCAGTTGCAGGCGCTGAGGCAGAACCGAGCCAGCCGGCGGGCAGCATCAGGCCGACATGTTCGCCGCGGGCAACGAGTTGGGCGATTGCCGCCTGCATGGCGCGTTCGTAGTCGACTAGCACGAGGGTGGCGCGCGGGGCGTAGTGGCGGATGCCGAGGCCGGGCGAGGCCAGGCTCTCGGGCGGCGCGTCAGTGCGGATGTCGGGGACGGCGACGAGAACCGGGCCAATGATGGACTCGACCTGTTCGCGGCTGACGCCGCCGGGCCGATAAATCACCGGCGGCTCGGCGGTGACGTCGATGACGGTCGACTCGACGCCGACGGCGGCCGGTCCGGCATCGAGGATGGCGTCGATGCGGCCATCGAGATCGCGCTCGACGTGGAGGGCGGTGGTGGGGCTGGCGCCGCCGAAGCGGTTGGCGCTGGGGGCGGCGATGGGCACGGCGGCGGCCTCGATCAAGGCCAGCGCCACCGGATGCGCGGGAATGCGAATGCCGACTTTCTGGCGCCCGGCGGTGCAGGCGTCGGGGATAATCTCACGCTTGGGCAACAGCAGGGTGAGCGGCCCCGGCATGAAGCATTCGGCAAGCCGGCGCGCGGCCTCGGGCCAGGCACTCACCAGGGTCTGGACCATCGTCAGCGAGCAGGCATGGACGATGATCGGATCCCAGGCGGGACGCTGTTTGGCGGCGAAGATGCGCAGTACCGCCTCGGCGTCCAGGGCGTTGGCCCCCAGCCCGTAGACGGTTTCGGTGGGGAACGCAACCAGGCCGCCGGCGCGGATGATCTCGGCAGCCCGGCGAATCGCCGGATCGCGAACCGTAACCTTGGCGGACTGGATTTCGAATACGAGTGAGTGCATGAGTCAGTGCGCCGCCGAGGCGTCATCCTGGATCCGCTGTTGTCAAGATAAAGCAGATCCTTCGGCCGCCAAAAAAGCCGGCGGCCTCAGGATGACACTTCCAGTATTTTCCCTGCAGCAAGATGACACATCTTAGCATCCGGCAGTTTCCGGCGGTGGAGCGTCGCCGTCCCCGCGCGCAGGACTGGCAGAGCTGGCTGGAGGAGTTCCGCTGGGAGCACAACCAGGTGCGTCCGCACGAGGCACTGGGGATGGAGACACCGGCAGAACACTGGCAGCCGAGCCAGCGACGCTATGATGCGAACCCGCCGGCGTGGGAGTATCCGGTAGGATCGAGGGTGCTCAAGGTTGACAGCGATGGCAAGATCAAGCTGCATCGCCAGCACTGGGTCATCAGCCTGGCGTTACGCGGACAGTACGTAGAGCTAGTTACGATTGAGGCACGGGTGCTGGTGTATTACTGCCGAACCCTGGTCCGGGAACTCGACCTCGGCAACCAGCGCTCGACGATCGTCGATCGCTGGTTGCCAACCGACGTTCCCTAACCCAAAACTGTAAAGGATGTCCCGGAACAAACTGTAAAGGATGTCATGGAACTAGACACTTCTTTGTCAACTCTGGGCCACCCGACCCCGATCAGGGCGGAACGCCGTCCATACAGGAGTTCCACATTGACATGAGGAATTCACATTGAGCGCCACTCTTTTGCGACAGTCCTTGCCTTTTGCGGCGGCGGACGATAGCCTAAATCCAATAGATGTGTCGCCCGGCGCAAGCCTCGCGAAACCATGGAATCCGGAGCGGCGGCGTGATCAAGCTCGACATTATCAACGAGGTCGTCAACAAGACCGGAGTCACCAAGACGAAGGCCGAAACAGCAGTGGAAACCGTATTCGATTCGATGAAGAAGGCGCTGGCCAACGGCAACCGCATCGAGCTGCGCGGGTTCGGAGTGTTTAATGTCCGGCCGCGCAAAACCGGCATCGGGCGCAACCCGAGAACGGGCGCGGAGGTTAATATTCCGCCGGGCAAGGCGGTGCGCTTCAAGCCGGGCAAGGAATTGCAATCGATCGACTGACCTGCGGCAGCCGCGGCCGGGGCGTGGATTTATGATTCACGAGAGCGCCTTGGCGCACCGGCGAACGGGCGATGCGGTTGGCATGAGTTCTGGTTAGGCCAAGCCGGCGGCGGATGGCCGGTGATTTGAGAATCGGTTTTTGATGTCGGAGACCAATCCCTCCATTCCGTCGCCGGAGTTTTCCTGGCAGGTTGAAGCCGTTTCGGTAAGGCGTCCGGCACCGCGCTACTGGCTCAATTTATTGCTGCTGGTGATGACGTTTGCGACGACGCTGACGGTGGGCGCGCGCCTGCAATACAATTTTTCGCAAAACCTGCCGATCCTGAGCGAGAGCAACGACACGCTGCCGATGTTCCCGGTAACCTGGGTGATCCAACGGCCTTCGCGGCTGTTGCTGGGGCTGCCGTTTTCCCTGGCGCTGATGGGAATTCTGCTGGCCCACGAAATGGGCCACTACCTTTATTGCCGCCGTTACGGGGTGCAGGCGACCCTGCCGTTCTTCATTCCGGCGCCGACGTTGATTGGAACGATGGGGGCGTTCATCCGCATCCGTTCGCGCATACGCTCGCGCGATGCGCTGTTCGATATTGGAATCGGCGGCCCGCTGGCCGGGTTCACGGTGGCGGTGCCGGTGATGGTGGTGGGATTGCTGCTCTCTCGCGCGACCCCGGTTCCGCTGAACGAGGACATCGATCTGGGATTTCCACTCATCTTCCAACTGGGACGCTACCTGGTGGGCGCCTGCACCGGCCATTGGCTACCCGGCTTCGGGCTGGTGCTGCTGCACCCGATCGCCATCGCGGCCTGGGTGGGGATGTTTGCCACCGCTCTCAACCTGCTTCCGGGCGGGCAGTTGGACGGCGGGCACATCGTCTTTGCCCTGGGCCCCGACGCACACAAACGGATTTCACGGCTGGCAGTTTTGATACTGGTTCCGCTTGGGGTCTTCTGCTGGACAGGATGGTTTATCTGGGCGCTTTTGCTCTGGGTGACCGGTCTGCGTCATCCGGCCGTGCCCATCTGGCCGGGGCTGAGCAGGCGGCGGCGCGCGGTGTCGCTGCTGGCATTGCTGCTGTTGGTGCTGACGTTGGTGCCCGCGCCGTTCGGAGATATGTCAGGGCGAGAAGTTGGCCGTAGGCTGGCCGACGATTTCAAGGCCTTCATACACATGCGGCTGCACCGCTAGGGATTTCAGTTCCGAACCCCACATTCGCCGACTACGGGCGGATGTGGACCACCAACGGGAGTGTCATGTTGAGTGTAGCCGGGGCCCCCGGCGACGGCCGCTTTTGCCGTTGCTGGGGTGGAGTAGCGAAACATCCCAGCGAACCGTCCCACTCTGAGCCGCTCTGGGCTTTTAATTAAGTCCTTCGGCTGCACCTCAGTCCCACGCCTTGCAGGGATTCTTCGCTCCCTGGGGTCGCTCAGAATGACGCCCGCTAAAGAGTAGTGAAGAAGAAAGCTAAACTACAGCAGCGAGATCGCATCCACGTCCACAACTAGGTTACTGCGCGGTATGTGCTGCTCTTCGGCGTGCCGCAGCATGGCGCGTAGCAATGAATTGAGCCGCTCGCGGCTGCCGGACTTGAGCAGAAAGTGATAGCGGTAGTCGCGCTTCAAACGCAGGATGGGCGCCGCCGCCGGTCCCATCACGCGTACGCCCTCGTGCCCCCGCTCAACCCGCGCAACGGCGGCGCGTGTTGGGGACCCCGCGTCGCCGGCGAACCACTTGGCCAAAATGCCCGCGTAGCGCAAGGCGAGTTCCTGCTGGTCGCTGCGCACAATCACGTTGGCCACGGAGGTGAAGGGCGGATAGTGCATCCAGCCGCGGAAGCGAAGCTCCTTCTCGTAGAAGCCCTCGAAATCATGGTGTGCCGCGAACTGCACCGCGTAGTGCTCGGGGAAGTAAGTTTGCAGCACGACTTTGCCGGGCGACGAGCCGCGGCCGGCGCGTCCGGCGACCTGGGTGAGCAACTGGAAGGTGCGCTCGGCGGCCCGGAAGTCCGGGCAGGCTCAGGGCGGTGTCGGCGCCGACGACGCCGACCAGCGTGACGCCGTGCACATCATGTCCTTTGGCGATCATCTGCGTGCCCACCAGCAGGTCGAGTTCTCCCGCGCCGAAGGCGTTGAGCATGCGCTCGAAATCGTGGTGGCCGCGCACCGTATCGCGATCCATGCGGCCGATGCGGGCGGTGGGAAAAGCGGCGTGCAGCATGTCCTCCAGCTTCTCCGAGCCGGTGCCGAGAAACTGCACGTAATCGCTGCCACACTTGGGGCACAGCCTGGGAATCGCCTGCTGATAGCCGCAGTAGTGGCACAGCAGCTTGTGCTCGCGCTTGTGATGGGTCAGGGCAATGGCGCAGTCGCGGCACTGGATGGTGTCGCCGCAGGCGCGGCACATGACAAACGCCGAGTAGCCGCGCCGGTTGAGCAGGATCATCGCCTGCTCGCCGCGCTCGAGCCGCGAGGTGACTTCCTCGATCAGCCTGCGCGAGAGCAGGTGCTCCTTGCCGGCCGTGCTGGAACTCCTCGCGCATGTCGATCAATTCGACCTCGGGCAGCGGGCGCTCCTGCACCCGGTCGGGCAGGCGCAGGAGCGCGTACTTGCCCGAGATCGGCGTTGTGATAGGACTCCAGCGATGGCGTGGCGGAGCCGAACACGACCGTCGCCTGCAATGCCTTGGCGCGCACCGCCGCCACGTCGCGGGCATGATAGCGCGGAGTTTCGTCCTGCTTGTAGGAGTGGTCCTGCTCTTCATCGACGATGATGAGCGCCAAATCCTTGACCGGGGCGAAGACCGCCGAACGGGTTCCCACGGCGATGCGCGCTTCGCCGCAGCTCAGCCGATGCCACTGCTCGGCGCGCTCGTCGTCGGAGAGCGACGAGTGCAGGATGGCGACCTCTTCGCCGAAGATGCCGTAGCAGATCGGCGGCGACCCGCGGAGTCAGTCCGATTTCGGGCACCAGCAGAATGGAGCCGCGGCCTGAGTTCAGAACCTGCCGCATCGCCGCCAGGTAGACCGCGGTCTTGCCCGAGCCGGTGACGCCGTGGATGAGGATCGCCTGGAAGCGGCGGGCTTCGACGCTACGGTTGATTTGATCGAGGGCCTGCTGCTGCGCCGGCGTGAAGGGAAAATCGAGGGTGTTGCGCGGCTTCATGGCGGGCACGGCGAGCGCTGCCGGCTCTTCCAGGATTTCGACGATTCCTCGCTTCACCAGCGTGGCCAGAGTTGTTTTGGGGACGGAAAGTTGTTGCAGTTCAGCTACCGGCAGGCGTCCATCGGCGGCGCGCAGATGGGCCACGATCTTCTGCTGATTGGGGTTCAGCTTGCCCGTCGGCGCGGGCGGGCACGGCCCCGGCGCGGGTTGGTCCGAAGATTCGGCTGGCTTCAAGCGAGCGATCTTGATGGTCCGCCGGGCATCGCGCGCGGCGGAAAGGTCTTCGCGGGCGATCCACTTCTTGGCCACCAGGTTGCGCAGCATCTCCCGCGTGGCTCCGGTGGCGGAGCGCAGGGTGGCTTCGCGAACCAGCTCACCCTCGGCCAGATAATCGAGGACGGCGTACTCGGCCATCTGGCGCTCGGGATCGAGATGGAAACGTTTCGAGGAACCAACCGCCGCCGACTGATAGGGCGCTTCGCCGCCGCGCTCAGTGATGCGGTAGGCGATCACCTGCTTGAACTCGGCCGCTAGCGGCAGCATGAGCGATAGACCTCCCCGAGCGGCGCGAGGTAGTAGCGCGCAATCCACGCGCCTAGAGCAAGCAGGCTCTCATCGAGCACCGGAACACTATCGAGCGCGGCGATGACCGATTTGAGCTTGACGCGGGCGCTGGGCGCATCGTCATGCAGGCGCAAGACGATGCCTTGCAGCCGCTTTTCACGAAAGGGCACAATCACGCGTCCGCCGACGACCAGCGGCGCGCCGTCGATCTTATAGGTAAAGGAAACATCGAGCGGAACCGGCAGGGCAACGTCGCAGAATTGCCAGTCGCAATTGCCATTTTGGCGCAATCCGCCGTTTTGAACCCGGCTTGGCGGGCGTTGTCGAATCGACGGTGTCGGCATCCGGCCTCAGTCCTGCCCGCCGCTCCTGCCGGGGACGGAAAGCCCAAGATAATGCATCACCATTTGCAGGTCTTGCCAGGCTTCTTTCTTCTGCCGCGGGTCACGCAGCAAATAGGCGGGGTGATAGGTGACGGCGAGCTTAGTCGAGAATTCGGCATCGCGCTCGGGCGCACCCTTCGGCAGAGCCGGTGAAAAGTCATAGATGCGGCCGCGAAGCTTGGCCATCGAATCGTTCATCCCCAGCAGGGTGCGGGCGGCGACCGCGCCTAGGGCGACCATAATTCTTGGCCGCACGACGGCAATTTGCCGCATGAGAAACGGCGAACAGATTTCACACTCGTCGCGCTCGGGCGTGCGATTTTGCGGAGGACGGCATTTGACGACGTTGGCGATGTAGACCTCCTCGCGCCGCAGTCCCATGGCGGAGATCATGTTGTTGAGCAGTTGCCCGGCGCGGCCGACGAAGGGCTCGCCCTGGGCGTCTTCATCGGCCCCCGGACCCTCACCGACGAACATCAATTGGGCGTGGGGATTGCCCACTCCGAAGACGATTTGCCGGCGCCCGAGCTGGTGAAGCTGGCAACGCTTGCAATCGCCCAGGTCCTGGCGAATCGCGGCCAGCGCGGCGGGTCGGTCGAGAACGGCAGTCTTTATCATGGGTTCAGTTGCCGCCGCAAATCCATCTGCGAGTGCCGCGACCGGCTCGGCGGCCGCGTCTTCGGCGAGATCGGCTTCGGACGCATCGCAGGGCGCCGGACGACGGTAGAAATCATAGACTCCGAGATCGCGATAAAAGCGGAGGCGCTCGGCGATGGCTACGCGTGTTTCCGGCTCGAGCACACGCTTCATTGGTTCTCCGCTTTTTCGAGATGGGCCGAGGCTTCGGTCGAGCCGAGGCGGGAGGCGCGAAGCCTCACAACCGTGTCCAGTACGCGCTGCGCCACCTCGAACTTGCCGCTCTCCGGGACCTTGAGCGAATCTTGGGCGGTGATGATCGTGACGGCGTTGCGGTCGGAGTTGAAGCCGATGCCCGGCTTGGAGACGTCGTTCACCACGATGGCGTCGATGTGCTTGGCGTCAAGCTTTCGGCGGGCATTGTCGATGACGTTCTCGGTTTCGGCGGCGAAGCCGATCAGAATCTGGCGGTCGAAGCGGTGAGCGCCGAGCTCGGCGAGAATATCGGCGGTCGGCTCCAGCTCCAGGGTCAGCGCACCGCCGGCGCGCTTGATCTTTTCCGCAGCCGTTTGGCGCGGCCGATAGTCGGCGATCGCAGCCGCCTTGATTACCACTGAGGCGTCCGGAAAGCGCAGCAGAACCGCATCGCGCATCTGCGCGGTGGTCTCCACCGGCACAAATTCGGCGACGGCCGGCGGATTGATAGCGGTGGGGCCGCTGACCAGGGTGACGCGCGCGCCTCGGCGAATGGCCGCTTCGGCGATGGCATAGCCCATCTTTCCGCTGGAACGATTGCCGATGAAGCGGACCGGATCGATCGGCTCGTAGGTGGGGCCGGCGGTGACGAGAACGCTTTCGCCCTTGAGATCCTGCGCCACGCCAAGCATTCCGAGGACGGCTTCGACGATCTGCTCGGGCTCGGCGAGGCGGCCCGCGCCGATCATTCCGCAGGCGAGATAGCCGCTGCCGGGTTGACGACGCTAACGCCGCGGCGACGAAGGGTGTCAAGGTTGTTCTGCGTGGCCTCATGCCGCCACATGTTCACGTTCATGGCAGGAGCGACCACCACCGGAGCAGTGGTGGCCAGATACAAGGTGGAGAGGAAGTCGGAAGCGGTGCCGTTGGCGAACTTGGCGAGGGTGTCGGCCGTGGCCGGCGCCACCAGCAACGCGTCGATCGATTGCGCCACGCCGATATGCTCGACCGACGAGCCGGCGTTCGCGCCCGATGCTCCGTCGGCGAACATTTCGGTGATGACATTCTTGCCCGACAGAGCGGCGAAGGTCAGCGGCCGCACGAACTCCTGCGCGGCGCGGGTCATAACCACCTGCACCTCGACGCCGCGCTCCTGTAGCTGACGAAGAATCTCGGCCGCTTTATAGGCGGCGATTCCTCCGGTTACGCCCAATGCGATCTTCATGGCATCTCACTCGGACAACGACCGACGGCGCGTCTGCGTCCAGGGCGGATTACCGCCGGATACGGAACATACACTTCGGAACCCGCCTCAGCTTAGATGTGGCAGGTACGGTTACGGACTTTACAGGCTCTCCCGCATAAAGGCTTACGCGCGTGTCTGCGGACCGCAGCTTCCCCGGACACGGAATACGGCTGCCGAAATCGCGAACCAATACTGGGGACTCGAACTCGACCGCGCAATCACAGGCGGGCAGGAGTCCCGATCTGCCTGCGGAAAACTAATCCTCGGGCGGCTCGACCACCGCTTCGGGGTTCCCGGTGGCTTTCGGCTCCGGGATATTCCACTTCACCTTCTGCGCCTGGATTTCCTGGGCGGCGATGCGGCAGGGCTTGCGAGAACTGGTCTCAACCAGCGGGAGGGCCCCCGACTGGAGTTGCCGGGCGCGCCGCGCGGCCACAAGAATATAGCGATAATTGCTGTCGAAACCTTGGTAGAGGTCCATACTTCGCTCCTGACTCCTACTATCGGACCACCGAAGACTCCTGATTGCCGAAGGTGGCAAGAATCGACTGGATGCATTCGCGGGCGTTCTCTAAACGGCAACGCTCCGCCAGTCGCCTGACCTCGCCTGAGGGCTCGCCTCCGGAGCGGCGCAGTCGCTCCGCAAGGACAATTGCCTTCAGGGCCTCAATCGAATCCTCAAGCCGGTCGTTCACCAGAATATAGTCGTAATGATTATAGTTAGAAATTTCCTGCGAGGCGGTATCGAGCCGCCGCCGGATAATCCCATCATCCACATGTCTCCGCCGAGCTCCGTCGGCGGAGGCGCAGCTCCAACTCTCTGCGGGAGGGGGGCAAGATAAAAATGCAAATGGAAGCGGGCAGCTTGGCCTGTAATTGGGCCGCGCCCTGGACATCGATATCGAGCAGCAGATCGTGGCCGCGCTCGATGGCCCGCTCCAAGTAACTGCGGGCGGTGCCGTAGTAGTTGCCGAACACCTCGGCGTATTCCAGGAACTGACCGGCGGCGATCATCTCTTCGAATTCCCGGCGGGAGAGATAACGGTACTCGCGGCCGTTCTGTTCGCTGCCGCGCGGGGCGCGGGTGGTGCAGGAAATGGAGAAGTCGAGCCCTGCGACGCTTTGCCGCAGTTCGTTGACCAGGGTCGATTTGCCGGAGCCGGAGGGCGCGGAGATGATAAAGACCAGGCCCCGTCCCTGGTTGGCCGCGCCCAGGGCCGGCTGGTTCGCCGTTCGACTTTGCCGGCCGTTGCTTGGGCTCGTCTGCCATGCTAAGACTGCTCCACCCGGTCTACTCCAGGTTCTGAATCTGTTCGCGGGATTTTTCGATTTCAGCTTTCATCGCCAATCCCAACTCGGTCATCCTCAGAGCCTCGCCGGCCACGCCGGAGATCTTCGAGAGCATGGTGTTGGCCTCGCGATTCATCTCCTGCAGCAGGAAATCGAGCTTCTTGCCGACTTCGCCGCCGCCGTCCAGCAGGGCGATGAAGTGCCGCACATGAGACTCAGGCGCACCACTTCTTCCTGAATATCGCTGCGCTCGGCCAACATCGCGGCCTCCTGCAGAATGCGGTCGGGGTCGGCCTGCACACCTATTAGCTCTTGGATTCTAGATTGTAATTTGTTTACGTAAGCCTGCAAAACGACGGAGCGCAGCGCCTCGATCTGGGTGACCAAGCCGTCCAGGGCCTGCATGCGGGCTCGCAATTCGCGGGCCATGCCTTCGCCTTCGGTGGCCCGCATGGCGTTCAACTTCTCGATCGCGGCTGATCGAGGGCGCGGCATATTTCGGGTTCGAACTCGGCGTCTTCGGGCGATTCTCCGCCATCGTTCAGCGCCCCGTTCAGCCGGAAGACGGCGTTCAGGTCCGGCTCCCCGGTCAAGCCGAACTCGGCCGCCGACTGGCGAAATGCATGGACGTACGCGGCAACCAGCTCACGATTGACGGCGAGCGAGCCGGCGCCGACCCGCTCTACGGTGAGGTTCATCTCGATATGTCCCGCGGTGCAACCTCTGCTTGAAAATCTGGCGCAGCTTGCTCTCAAGACCGTTGCTGTTGGGGGGCATACGGAGGTGCAGGTCGAGAAAGCGATGGTTCACCGACTTCAGCGAGAGGGTGTAAGCGACGGGGCCGCGCTGGCCCTTCATCTCGGCGAAACCGGTCATGGAGCGGATGGTCATGGCATCTCCGTCAGTGCGCTGCGCGCGCCATTGGCGCCGATCGGTTCCAAGTCAACGAACTGCAACTCATACAAACGCCGGTAAGTTCCGAGCCGCGCCAGCAGGTCTTCGTGGGTACCGACATCGCTGATGGCGCCGTTTTCGAGGACGACGATGCGATCGGCGCGCCGGACCGTCGCCAGGCGGTGAGCGATGACGAAGACGGTGCGGCCCACCATCAGGTTCTGCAGCGCCTGCTGCACCAAACGCTCCGATTCGCTATCGAGCGCCGAGGTGGCTTCGTCGAGCACCAGGATGGGAGCGTTCTTCAGCAGCGCGCGGGCAATGCTCAGACGCTGGCGTTCGCCGCCGGAAAGGCGGAAGCCGCGCTCGCCGATGACGGTGTTGTAGCCCTCCGGCATCGCCGAAATAAAATCGAGGGCGAGGGCGGCCCGGGCGGCCTCCAGCACCCGCTTCTCGGACGCATTTCTCTCGCCGTAAGCGATATTGTTGCGCACCGTGTCGTTGAACAGGATGGTGTCTTGAGCGACCACGCCGATCTGCGAGCGCAACGAACTCAGGGTGACATCACGCAGGTCGTGGCCATCGATACGGATGGCACCGGCGGTGACATCGAAGAAGCGGGGCAGCAGATGCACGAGCGTACTCTTGCCCGAGCCGCTGGAGCCGACAATCGCCAACACTTCGCCGGCGCGCACGCGAAGATCGATGTCGCGCAGCACCTCGCGCTGATCGCCGTCGTTGTAGCTGAAGTTGACGTGTTCGAAGGCGATCTCACGGGCAAAGGGAGGCAGCACCAGGGCGCGCAGCTTCTCCTTGACCTCGTCGTCGGCATCCATGAATTGAAAAACCGAGCTGGAGGCGCCCAGCGCCTGCTGGAAGTTGTTGTAGAAACCGGCGAACTTGCGCACCGGTTCGTAGAGCTTAAAAACCGCCACGATGAAGGCAAAAAATTGACCTTCCGTCATGGCGTGAGTATTGATGCGGTCGCGTCCCAACAACAGCAGCAGCGCAATCGCCACGGCGCCGAAAGTATCCATCATCGGCGAGCTTACGGCGGCAGCGCTCACGCTCCGCAGGTTCGCCTGAAACAACCGGCGAGCCGCCCCGCGGAAGCGGTTCGTCTCCCAGTGCTCCATGCTGAAGGCTTTGACGATGCGATTGCCGCTGATGGTTTCGTGCAGGATGTCTTGAATCTCGGCGAGTTTGTCCTGCCCCTTGCGTGTCGTGCTCCGCACCCGCCGGCCCACCCGCCGAGCCGAGAAGAGAATGAACGGAATGAAGGCCACAAGCACCCACGCAAATTTGCCGCCGAGCACCACGACCACCCCGGCGGTAAAAATGAACGTAAAGAACTGTTGCAGGAACTCGGCCAGCACCGACGACAGGGCAAATTGCACCTTATCGATGTCGTTGATGATGGTTGAAACCAACCCGCCGGTGGTGTGCTTCTGAAAAAACGAAACCGAGCGCCGCAACACCGTGGCGTACACGTCGTTGCGCAGATCGGTAATCACGCCGAAGCCCGCATAGTTCACCAGGTAAGTCCCGGCGTAATCGAAAATACCCTTGAGGACGGTGGCCGCGACCAGCGAAAAGGCGACCACGGTCCACGGGTTATGAAACTGATGCGGGACGAAACTTTGCAGATAGATGGCCCGGTGACTGCCGGGAAACACGAACAGGGCTAATGTCTCGCGACTGTGAAGTATTTTGAGCGGGTTCAGAACGTTGTCGAACATCGGGCCGATCAGCAGCACGCGAAAGGCGTCCAGCAGACCGACCAACGCCATCAGCACCACCGAGCCAGCAACTGTGGCAGCGTAAAGCCGCGCGTACCGCAAGTAGGCGGATCAATCGCCGCATAACTGGTCACATCCCGACATCTGCTCAGGCTTCAGAACCGTCTGCCCTGGCAGGGATGACGCACTGATCTGGTAAAGCATTATTGTAGCGGAGAAAGCAACGCGAAAACACCTGGGGACGTGGGGGCAAACCTTAGAAGCGAGCCAAAACTATTCCCAGGAGATCTTAACCCGGAGACTACGCCTAGCCGCCCTGAAGCCGCGCTGTTTTTTCGGGGTTTCCGGGGGCATTAGGCTCCAGGCCTACCGTGGGCAATCCCGGTGCTCGCACTTGACGCGATAGCCGGCCTTGGCGAGCCTTTTCTTGACTTCTTCGGCGATCATTACGGAACGATGTTGCCCGCCGGTGCAGCCGAAGGCAATCGTCAGGTAGCTCTTGCCCTCTTCGATGTAGTGCGGCAGCAAATAAACCAAGAGGTCGGAAATGCGGTTGATGAACTCCTGGGTCTGGGGAAAGCCGCGAATGAACTTGGCCACCTGCGGATGGCGTCCGGTGAGCGGCCTGAACTCGGGAACGAAGTGCGGATTGGGCAGAAAGCGCACGTCGAAGACCAGGTCGGCGTCCTCGGGCACTCCCTTCTTGAAACCGAAGCTGACGGTGGATATGAGGATGGTTTTGGGCCGGGTGGTACCGTCCTGAAACTGCTCGATGATGTGGTCGCGCAGCTCATGGACGTTGAACTTCGAAGTGTCGAGAATGATGTCCGACAGGTTCTTGATGGGCTCCAGCCGCTGGCGCTCGTGATCGATGGAGCGCTTGACCGAACCGCTGTTGCCGAGCGGATGCGGCCGGCGGGTTTCGCTGAAACGGCGCAGGAGCACGCTGTCATCGCATTCCAGAAACAACAGGCGGGTGTCCAACCGCTGCTTGAGATCGCCAAAGACCGCCGGAATCTGATCAAGCCGCGAGCCTTCGCGGATGTCAACCACCATGGCCGCATGCAGCGGTTCGACCGACTCAATGACCAACTCGGCAAAACTGGGAATCAGTTCCGCCGGCAGGTTGTCGACGCAGTAGTAGCCTAAATCTTCAAACACTTTAAGGGCGGAAACCTTGCCGGAGCCGCTCAATCCGGTAAGAATCACCAGTCTGGAATCGGGGTTCCGCTGGCGCCGGTGAACCCTGGTCGCGTGGCGAATGCGGGCCGCATCGGCAGCAACCTTTTGCAACACGCGCTTTTGCGGGCTCAACTTTCGGGCCATACGATTTTTATTTCCTTCAGCGCATTGCTACTCTAGCGCAGCGCCCCATTTTGTGCTACTGACAATTGTAATCAAAAAAGGGACGCTCCCCGGCGTCCCTTCTTGCAGCCACGAATCGAGCCAAGGCGATGACGCTCAGGTCTCGATTAACTCCAGTTTGCCGTCTTTTCTGCGGTGCAGCACCTTGACCTGGCCGACCTTGTCGCGGAAGACAAAGACCTCGCGGTCGCGGAATTCGCACTCCTTGATGGCCTCCTCGATGGTCATGGGGCGCACCGCGATAGAGTCCTGACTGCGGACGAGGTGAGCCTCCGAGGTGCGAGAATTTCCCGGGAACTTGTGAACCACTACCGGGACCGCCGTGTTCGCGGTCGCCCCAACCGCGAGCTTGGTCTCAATCTCAGGAGCCTCCCTCTTCCACTTCGCCTTGGTGACGCGCTTGGTATCGCGCTTACGGCCGTTGTACTTAAGCGCCTGTTTCTCGATGTGGTCCAGGGCTTCGCCGATGGCCAGCATCATGTTGACATTCTCGGCCACGGCGACGATCGGGTGCGAGCGCCGGGTAATCGTGATCTCGGCGATGCGGCGCTGCTTCTCGGAGGTGAGAACGACCTTGCCTTTGAAATTCTCGCCCAGAAGCTTGGTCAACTTGGCAAGGCCTGTTTCAATTTCTTTCCGAATGGCGGGGGTGATTTCAAACTGACGACCGGTAAACTCAACGTTCATTGATTCCCCTCCTTGCACAGGGACTACTGGCAACTTCCCCGGAACAGCCGTCGGCGGGTTGGCGAAATCGCCTTCGCGGTATCCGGTTAAAATCCATCATCTAATTTACTATCAATAATTTACCTACGCCACAGTACCGGGAACGACCGCGCTCCGGGAGTACTCCTTTCGTAGATCTACGATACGCCCAAGCACGTCGCGTGTGGCCACCGATACGGACAATCCGCGCCAAGGCTCCCACGCATCGAAGTGCCGAGTGTGCAGCGTAGCCAGATAGAGCCGCCGTGTCAAGCGGTCCATGGCCATGGTCAAAACCGGACATTTTGACCTGCTACGAATAGCGGTCCATGGCCATGTTGCCCATGTCTGGACCGAAGCTTGCGGACAGGGCCGGTTTCGTCAGCATGGCTGCACGGACGCTTGCGCAGCTCCCATGGTTTCGGCGTATTCTGGGACGGAAATGATGTCTTGTTGCCACTTCCTCGATCGGCGGTGCGGCTGCGGTCGCGACTGGCGTATTCTGGGACGGAAATGAGGTTTTGTTGCCACTGCGGAAAGCCGGTTGAAGGCGGGCGTTTCTGTGCTGCCTGCGGGAAGCCGGTGGCGCCGGATGCCATCGAGGCAATGCGGGCTGAGGTGCGCCGCCATCGCCGCGAGATGCGTTTGGTGGTGGCCGCGCTTGGCCTGGTCTTCGTAATCGGCGCAGGGCTGACGGTCAGCTGGGTGAGGCGCGCGGGACGGACAGCCGAGCGGCCGCCGGCGGTCGGCGAGACCGGCCCTCGCGCCCTGCCGGAGCAGCCACCGGTGGCGCAGGCTCCCCCGGCTCAGGTTGTCACTCCCACTCCTAAGGCGTACGCTCCGCAGCAGCCCGTACCGCAGGTGGTCGTCCCCTCCGGCAGCCCGGCGAGCCATCCATCTGCCGGCGGCATCGATCCGAAGGAAATTGATCCGAAGGAAGTGGAAAGGGCGTTAGCCACCATGGCTCCGCCCGCCAAGCAGAGCGCGCCGTCAGCGCCGCAGGAGACGCCGTCTGCCGCTCCAGCGGGCGATCCGCCGGGTTCCGATCGTTATCCCGGTTCGCAGCCAGTGGAGGTTAAGGACGCCAGCCTTCCTGATATTGGCATCCCCGTGGCCGGCGAGGTGTATAGCACTTCCGACTCTGTCCCGGCTGTGGTGAGCTACTACACCGAACGCTATCCCGACGCCCAGGTGATGGAAATAAGCGGCCAGAAAGTGATTGCCGTCAGCCGACCCGGGATGACCAAGGTGATTGCCATCGGCACCGCCGGCGAGGAGACGCGGATCGCCATCGTTCAGCCGCGCTGAAGTTGAATCAGTTCTTGACGCGTCTTTGGTGGGTGCTGGGAATCTTCATGTCCTCGCGGTACTTGGCGACGGTGCGGCGGGTAACCTGGATTCCCTGGGATTGCAGGATACGGGTGATCTGTTCGTCGGTCAGCGGGCGCGCGGGATCTTCTTCTTCGATCAGCTTCTTGACCCGGCGCTTGAGGATCAGCAGAGAGGTTCCACCACCCTCGGGCCCGTTCACGCTTTCGCTGAAAAAGTAACGCAGCTCATACACGCCCTGAGGCGTATGGGCGTACTTGTTGGCCACCGCCCGGCTCACGGTGGAGGGATGCACGCCGATTTCCTCGGCGACTTCCTTGATCATCATCGGCTTCAGTTGATCGATTCCGCGGTCCAGGAATTCACGTTGGCGTCCGATGATGGCGTAGCAAACCTTGAGGATGGTCTGCTTGCGCTGTTCGATGTTCTTAATGAGCTGGATGGCCGACTTGTAGCGCTCCTTGACATAGTTGCGCACGTCTTTTTCGGCCGCGTTACGGCTCAACAGCTTGCGGTATCGCGGATTCAGCCGGAGTTGCGGCAGGTCATCGTCGTTCATGACGACGAGATACTCGTCTCCATGCTTGACGAAAGCCACATCGGGCTCGATCAAGCGAGGCTCGGTTTTGTTGTAGCGCAGACCAGGCTTGGGATCGAGGGTGCGGATGAGCGCGAAAGCCTGCATCACGGCTTCAAGCGGGCGGCCGATGTCCTTGGCGATTTCCTTGTACTGCTTGTTTTGCAACTGGTGCAGATGCCGGTCAATGATCGCGACCGCATCCTGAAGCGCCTCGTCCTCGTGCTCGTCGGTTCCGCGGTAATCGTACTGGTTGCGGAGATCGGCGAGCTGGGCGGACAGACACTGGCGCAGATCGCGCGAGGCAACCCCAGCCGGGTCGAATTGACGCACCAGATCGATCGCCTCGCGCAAGGCGTCACGCCCGAAAAGCGCGCGCGAGGGGACCTCCGGTTTGTTCAACAGTTTGGGCCGTTCGCCGGCAGGTTGCGCGTGAGGGACAGCGCCATTGTCGGCGCTCTCATCTGCCGGGGATGTGGCGGCTTCGGCGGCGGCGAGCGTGCGCAAAGCTTCCACCGCGTCCTTCACCAAGCCGTTTCCCCCGCTGCCGGCCGATGCCCTGCCGAGGGCGGAAGGATCCGCCACGGCCAACAATTCATCCTCGGTGGCGAGGAGGTAGCCGTCTTCGTCCAGGTTGCCGATCACCAGTTCGGCGGCGGCCCGGACGTCGTCTTTCAGATTATTGACCGCGCCCAACTGCCAGAGCAGGTGGTCGGTCAGGCTGGTGGGCTTGGAAAGAAAGTTCTCAAAAGAAGGTCTCTCGATGGTCTCGAGGTCGGCAAAGCTACGGTAGCCGGGGTCAAGGTAATCTTGAAAGAAGGAACCGAAGTCAATCTCTTCGAAGGGGTCTTTCTCGTCCTTCTTCTTTTGCTCTTTTTGTTCCTCGGTGGCTGAACTGTCCCGTTCCCGCTGCTCTTCCCGCCCGCCCACCTCATCCAAGGTAGGCACGGTATCCAAATACTCGTCGAGCACCGGGTTCTCGACGATCTCGGCGTTGATCATGTCCTTCAGCTCCAATTTGTTGAGAGCCAGGACGCTGACCATCTGGACGAGACCCGGGGTCAGAATTTGCTTCTGCGAAACCTTGAGATTCAGCCTTGGCTGTAACGAGACCATGATGATTTGCGCGGGGAACGCCCCATGTAGATTCTAAACCAGAAGCTTGACGGCGCGGCGAGGAAAGACAAAAAATCGCACCTTAAACACGGTGCGGTAATAATCTGATGCGGTCACAGTGGAAAGCTTTAGCATCGATATCCGGCGCTATATCAGTGAAAAACTCTCGCCCAGATAAATGCGCTTGACTTCACTATCACTGCCGAGTTCTTCGGGGGTTCCGGTGCGGAAGATGCGTCCCTCGTTGATGATGTAGGCGCGGTCGGTAACGGAGAGGGTTTCGCGCACGTTGTGGTCGGTGATCAGGATGCCGATGCCGCTGTCCTTGAGGGTGAAGATAATCTTCTGCAGGTCAAGCACGGCGATAGGATCGATGCCGGAAAACGGCTCGTCGAGCAGGATGAATGTCGGCGAAATCGAAAGCGAACGCGCGATTTCAACCCGGCGCCGCTCGCCGCCGGACAGTGCGTAACCGCGATTGCGGCGGATATACCCGAGGCCAAGCTGATCGATCAGCGACTCCATCTTGGCGCGACGCTCAGGCCAGGTGATCGGCTGCGTCTCCAGCACCGCCAGGATGTTTTCTTCGACGGTCAGCTTGCGAAAGACCGAGGCCTCCTGCGGCAGATAACTGATGCCGAAGTTGCGCGCCCGCAGGTACATCGGCACCTCGGTGATATCTTCGTTGCCGGCCAGGATTCGTCCGCTTTCCGGGCGCGTCAGACCCACAATCATGTAGAAGCTGGTGGTTTTGCCGGCGCCATTAGGGCCGAGCAAGCCCACGACTTCACCCCGGTTGACCGAGAGTGAAACATCGCTGACGACTCGCCGGCCGCGGTAACTCTTGCCGATTTCTTCTGCCGAAAGTGTTTGCATCAGCGGACTACACGAGTGCGGGTAACGGTGCGGGAAGATTCATCGCTCTCCACGAGGACTCTATCATCGCGGCTGTAGAAGGTCAACGAATCGCCCCGGATGGTGCCGCGCTGCGAGTCCGCCAGCATAGGCGAGCCGCCGCTCATGACATACTTCTCATCGGCGGCGGTGTAGACCAGTTTTTCACCCGTCGCCCGCCGGTCCTGCTGCTGGACGACGACATTACCCGTGGCAACGATGTGGTCAAGTTGGCTGGGGCTGACAATCGATTGCACCGACTTGCTCTTGGCGGGAACCAGGATGACATCGGCGGCGGCGGAGTTCATGGTCATGGCATCGCCCCGGGCGAGCACGCCTCCGGTGTAGCGAGCACGGCGTTCAGAGTCGTTGTAGACCAGGCGCGCGGCGGTGACCACGACCGGAGTCGTCTTGCCGTTCTTGTCGAGCTGCACAAAAACGCTGGTGACCGGCGTGGAGGCCGTGCCCTGAGCGGTGAGGGAGCGATTGGGCCGGTCGAACTCGATTGAGGGAGCCTCCACCACATTGGCTCCCTGCCACAGTCGCGCGCGACCCAAATACCTCGCGATGCCCGATTGCTGCTGCACGTTCATGCTGCTGGAAGTGACATGCACCGGATCCTTGGTTGCCAGAATCGCTCCGTCGGGATTCTGTTGCAGCTCACTGTAGGTGGTCTTGACTGCTCCCTGGGCGAAAGCATCTCCGCTGCGCCGGATGATCCGCACGGTGTTGGCCGTGACGGTCATTCCGCCATCGACGATGCGGGGCGACCCGGTGAGGGTGAGTACATCGTCATCCGGCGTATAGCGCGCGCGGGCGGCATAGGCAAAGCGACCGCCTGGTCCCATGGGCGAATTCTTTACGTCCGGTTCGCTATAGCGGAAATCTCCGTCTTGCCTGATGTCGAGAACTCCCCCTCCGGGCGCAAAGCGGGCAGTCACGGAGTCGCTGGTGCTGACTTTGTCGGGCAGGCCGAGAACGATGGAGGTGATCCTGGCGCGGGGTTCGCCGCGCACCAGGTCGAGGCGATTCTGATCGTCGAATTCGGCCCGCAGGTGCGCCGCGGTGACGATGGTGTGCTCGCCCGCCGTGGCGGGCTTCAGCGGTGTGATCGTCACCTGCGCCGGCCCCTCGCTCTGGGCATAGGCGATAACGCGGTCCTGGCGGATATACATGTCCGCCGCCTGCGAGGCGATCTCAATCTTCTGCTGTTGCTTTCCCTCGGGCGAGGGTTGCTGCTCAATCCGCACATTCTCGGTGGCGTGGACGAGCTGCGGACGGTTCTGCTCTGCGAACTGGACGGCCGCGCGGCCGGCGGTCATGGTTGCGGCATTTGCGCCTTCAGATTCCATCCGCACCCCGCCGCTGAAAACGGCGGTTTGCGCCTGGTTTTTCTTCCCCAGCCCCATCTCGGCATAAGGAGAATACAAGTGAGTGGTGGCGGAGCCATGGGTGACCAGTTGGACATTGCCGGTTGCCACCGCCCGCTGCACGTCGTTCTCGGGGGTGAGCAGCAACTGCAGATGGTCAGATCGAAAGTCGCGCTCCTGCTGTTGAATGGTGGCATCGGAGCAGTTGATCTCGCGCGGCTCTTTGTTGATGACGGCATGCGCGGCGTGCACCGTGGTGCCGTGCTGGTCGTTGGCCTTCAGAGCCACCTGGGAATCCAAGGTCAGCAGGTTGTTCTTGGTGTCATAGGTCGCCCCGACGGCGGAGCCTTTACCCTGCGGCACGCTGAATTCGACGTATTCGTCGGTGTGCGCGACACCTGTTTTCTGGTTGAAAACCAAGCCGCTCGTCTTCAAATGAATTGGATTCTGCAGTTCCCTGGGCGGCGCCTGGTCTGGCTGCACGGGGCCACTGGCATTGCCTTGCAGGTCGATATTGACTTCGCCGCGCGCCACCACCGTGCCCGCGCTCGGATCGTATTCGAATTCGGAGCCGTAAATCTGGTCAAAGCGGTTCGCCTGCCTGCCGTACACCACAATGTTGACGTCGTGAAGCTCGGCCCGGCCGCCATTGGTGTACTGCACCGCATTGGCGGCGCGAATCGTAAACAGGGTGCGTCCGCCTTGCGATTTGGACAGCGAAAACCCTTGCGAGGACTGCTGAATGTCTACTCCGAGTTTCTCCGGCAAGTGCTTCAGGAAGAGCAGATTCTGAACCCGCGCGTAGAAATAAAAGCCCGCGACCACGACGACGACGGCAATCGCCAACGTCGCCAACCAGATGCGAAGGCGCGAAATAGAAAGCGGCATTCCTACCTATCTTAACTTGATTCGCCGCCAGCGGCTTCAGAATCAGTGTAGCGGCGAGAAATTAAGAACTTAAGGCGAGCATACAAGGAGGGTCAGGAAGCTTTCCGTGACAGCACCCAGCAGGCTGCTGAAAAGTCTCCGGAGTGTCATCCTGAGGCCGCGCTGTTTTGCGGGGTCCCCGACAAGCTTGTTGTTGGCTTGTTGGGGCGTGCGACCGAACGATCTGCTTTTATTCCAACCCGAATGAACAGCAGATCCCTCGCTTCCACCCCAGCAACCGCAACTGCGGCGATTGCCGGGGACCCCGGCTGCGCTCGGGATGACACTCTGTTCACATGGAAATGACTTTTTCCGCACCCTGGGAACTCCGAAACCGAGGCTTCGGACTGGTCGAGGAAGCCGGCTTTAATCGGAGCGCACGACGACGGTGCCGGCGATGATATCGTGCAAACTTTGCTTCCGCGAATGGAAGATAGCGATAACAAAACCCGCCAACAACATAAACGTTGAGAGGAACTTTGCGTAGAAACGCCAAGTTGCCTGCTGAAAACTCAGCCGGCCATGAGCGATGCTGGCCACTTTCAGCTTCAGCAGCCTCTTGCCCGGTGTCGCCTGGTGCACGGAAGACTCGGCGCTGGCGCAATAAAGGCCGAAGCACACGATCCACAGCAGCACCGCCGCGGTGCCCACCGCGGTGCGGCTCTTGAACTCACTGAGCCCTATCTCGGAATGGTAAGTCTCCATCACCCAGACCAGCAAAACGGTGGCGGGGGAAAGGATCGCCGAAGCCAGAACGGCATCGAACAAGGCCGCGCAAAAGCGCCGCCAAATGGAAGCGTAGACATCCTGCCGGCTGGTGGTCCGGGCGAGAATAGCTTGGGCGGGACGGGAGTCCGCAGCCTTGGCTGGCGCGGCGATGGCGCTTCCGCTGCATCGCGGACAAGACGATGCCCCTGCGGATGTCAGACATCCGCACCCTGGGCACACGGTTGCGGCAGCAGTAACCACTCTGGAGAATATAGCACAATCAGAATGGCGGTTCCGCTCACTTCGCCCTAGAATCCGAGTTCCACCTGCTGCATGTATTTTGCGATCTCGACCCGCCAGCCAAGTTGCTGGCGGATGGCTTGCTGCAACGCCGCCGCCGAATCCGGTTCGCCATGCACCAGGTAAGTCACCTCGGGTGTCTTATGGAAGGTCTTCAGCCATTGCAACAACTCGGCCGCATCCGCATGGTCGCTAAACTGCTCCAAGGCGGCCACCTGCGCGCGCACCGGAACAATTTGTCCGAAGATCTTTACCTGGGGCGAGCCGTCCTTGATCTGCCTCCCGCGCGTGCCCTCCGCCTGGAATCCGATGAACAGCACCAGGTTTTTAGGGTCAGGCAGGCGCTGCAGAAGATGGTGCTGGATGCGGCCTCCCATGGCCATTCCATTGGAAGAGACAATGATGCACGGATAGCGCGAATCGTTGATCTTCTTCGAATCGGCCACCGCGGTCGCAAAGTGGAAGCCATCCCAGTGGAAGGGTGACCCGTAGCGCTGAATCAGCTGGCGGGTTTCATCGGTAAACTCTTCCGAGTGTTTGAGAAAGATCTTGACGGCTTCGATCGCCATCGGCGAGTCGGCATAGACCGGAATGCGCGGAATCAGCCCGTCCTCTATGAGACTGTGGAGCAGGAAGAGAAACTTCTGGGTGCGCTCGACCGCGAACGATGGCACCACCACGCTGCCTCCGCGATTGACCGTATCGCGGATGAGCTGCGCCATCCGCGGCCGGGGATCGTCGTGCGGGTGGGCGCGGTTCCCGTAAGTCGATTCCATGACGAGAACATCGGGCGACTCGCCCTCGGTCGGTCCGGAATGCACGATCTTGCCGGGCGCGGATTCGCTGTCGCGCACCCGGCCGATATCGCCGGTGAACAGGCACACCCGCCTGGCTCCGTTGGCAGTAAGCGTCACTTCCGTCATGGCCGCCCCGAGGATGTGCGCCGAGCGCACGAAACGAAAACCGACTTCGGGACTGAGCTGGACGGTCTTGCCGAAGTCGATGGGAGAGAATTGCGTCAGCGATGCCCGCGCCTGTTCCAGGGTGTAGAGAGGCAGTGCGGGATCGTGTTTGGAAGATTTCTGCTTATTGTGGAACGCCGCGTCTTCTTCCTGCAGATAGCCTGAGTCGGGAAGCAGGATTCCACAGAGGTCGATCGTCGGCGGGGTCGCGTAAACCAATCCGCGGTAACCTTCGGCCACGAGACGGGGAATCCATCCGCTATGGTCGAGGTGGGCGTGGGTCAGCACCACCGCATCGATGGCGCGCGCGGGCACCGGAGGGTCCTGCCAGTTCTTGAGCCGCCATTGCTTCGGCCCCTGGAACAGGCCGCAGTCGAGCAGGGTCTGGAAGCCGCGGGCGCCACCGGCGTTGACATCGGTGTGGATGAGGTGTTTGGAGCCGGTAACCGTGCCGGCCGCGCCGAGAAATTGTATGTAGCTCACGTGTTCGCCTCGCCCAGTGGGGATTTACAGAGTCTCAGAGTAGATGCGTTCGCGCAAGTCTCTTCAGGATTGCCCCTGCACCAGCACTGGCTTCTGGTTGTTCGAGAGGTCCAGTTCCGGTACGCTGCCATCGTTGACTTCGGCAGTAGCCGGAACGCCCTGAAAAGAGATTCGGGTGGTGCTCTTGGCGTTTCCCGGCACTGGGAGACGCGCCCTGCGGACGTCGCCGCCGGCATCTTTCACCAACACCGGAACCTCCACCCAGACTCGGGTTAGGTTTTCGATGGTGACGCTGACCACGTAATTGTTATCTCCGGTGGCTCGCGCGTTAGCGGCGTCAACGCGCAAATCCGGCAATCCGTAATCGTGGTAGACCCACGAGTCAAAAAAAGCTCCTAGATCTCGCCGCGGGGTGAACTCGGCCTCGATCAGCCGCTCGATATATTGTGCATCGCGATCCTGGTCAGGACGGTAGGCGGCAATGGCCTTGGTCAGAGCGGCGTCGCCGGCGATGTCGCGCAGCATCCACCACACGTCAGCGGCCTTGCCCCGGTAAAGCAGTTCGTCGTTGGTATGGATAAGGGAATTGCGCTCGGCCGCGGCCACTGCGTCGCCGGCCGCCGACTTTCCAGGGTTCCCCGCGAGCCCGGTTCGCTGGGGTGATTCGATTCGGATCAGCATGGGTAGCACCTGCGCCAGGAACTCGTGGGCAGCGGCACGCCCCGCCTGGTGCTCGCGCACCAACGCCTGACCAAAGCGCGCCAGTCCCTCGGAGATCCACGGCCGCGGGGAAGACACGCTGCCATGGACAAGCGCCCTCGCCAGCAACAATTGCCGTGCCTCGTTCGACAGCGGGCGAAGGGAAACGAGCAGCAGGTTGCCGCTTTCAAACGGCACGGCGTCGGGATCGCGCAACGCCACCAGTTGCGGCTTGTTCTTCAGCGGGCCGAACCAGTCGGCCAGGAAGCGCTCCACCTGTTCAGCCGAGTCGGCATAGGCTCTGGCGTCGGAGGCTTGCTCCGGCGAGTAAAGCACGGTGAGCGCCAGACCTTCCAGCTTAACGAACTCTGCGAAGGCGAACACGGGGGTTGAGGAGGCCGGGAAGTCGGCTTCGAGCGCCTCGGCCGTAACCCGGCTCCCCTTGGAGGAACTGAACTGCTCGGGCTGGGCGGAAGCGCGCGATTGGCGTCCGCTGGTAACGAGGGAAAACGGCGCCGCATGCGCCGCGTCGAGGCTCAGCGACAGCGCCACATGAATCGTGGTCGCGTCGTGGCGGCGCTTCCAGCGGGCAATCGTGTCAAACACAGCGTTGCCGTCGCTGAGGCTCGCCGCCTCCGTGGAGACCGGATACCAGGTGACATAACCAAGTCCGCGGACGGCGCCGAAGCGCTCGCCGATCTGGTCCCAATCGCTCTGCAAGGCAGCGCTTTCGGGAGTTCCGATCCGGGTGAGACGGCCGGAGTTGCGCGTGATTTCACCGCCGTAGCTCACCTCCAGCTTCAGGGTACCGCCGGGCGGCAGGGCTTCGGGCAGAGTGACGATGGCTTCGTCCAGCGCTCCGGTGTTATCGATGTCGGAGGTATAGCTCTGCTGGATATAGGCGACCGGCTGATGACCTTGGAGGTGGATCGCCTGCCAGGCGAGCGCGGAAGAAATCTGCAGCGGCACCTCATATTGCGGAGTCTTCGAGTCGTTGCGCAACTCGATGGCGCCTTCGGCATGGAACTCGTGCTCGGCGGGCCGTATGCTAGCCTGGAGAGAGTAGCTGGTAAAGGTAAAGGCGTCGCGGTCCAGCGCCTGCAGCGGAAACGGTGCGAGCGTCACCGCCAGTACCACCGCGAGCCCGAAAAGAAGACGACTGCCAGTTTGGCGAATCACTCTGCTTTGCCTCGTTTGGCCTTGGGTCCGGCGAGGTCCGACTGAGCTTGCCGCGCCCGGCGTTGCCGCAGGATTTCATACATCACGATGCCGCCGGCGACCGAGACATTGAGCGAGGTCACACTCCCCATCATGGGGATGGAAACCAGCAAATCGCATTTCCGGCGCACCAGATCGTGCAGGCCTTTGCCTTCGGCCCCGAGCACCAGGGCGCAATTCATGTTGTAATCGAGCTCGTCGTAGCGCTGGGGTCCACGCTCGTCGAGTCCAACCGTCCAGACGTTCTGTTCCTTGAGGTCTTCCAGGGTGCGGGCGATGTTGACCACGCGGGCCACGGGCACATGCTCGGAGGCGCCCGCCGAAGCCTTGACGACGGCTCCGGTGATGCCTGCGGCGCGCCTCTCGGGAATGACGGCTCCGTCCACCCCGGCGCCATTGGCCGAGCGCAGCAGGGCGCCAAGGTTGTGGGGATCCTCCACCCCGTCGAGCACCAGCAGGAAAACGTATTCGCCGCGGCGGCTCGCAATCAGCTCATCGATGTCGGCAAAAACCTTCCGCGAAGTGAACGCCATCACTCCCTGGTGGGTGTTGGTGCGAGTGGCGCGATCGATCTCCTCGCGGGGGACGAAGCGCACGGCGATTCCCTGGCTTCGGCAATCGTCGATGATGCGCTGCATGCGGGGGTCCGTCCGGTCGCGGCTGATGGCGACATATTCGAAACGGCGCTCGCGCGACTTCAGCGCCTCGCTGACGGCATGAATGCCGTAGATAACGTCGTTCATGCATCCAGTTTACTGCATGGCCGCTACGCCGTCGGGCAGCCAGGGGTGAAACTGGTCTATACTTTTCTGAGATGCAGGAGCAGCCATGTCGCTTTCCATTGTGATCGTTGATGACGAACAACTGGCCCGCGACGAGCTTGCGTTTCTGTTGCGCGATGTCGAAGGGGTCGACGTTCTTGCCCAGGGCAAAAACGGTCTGGAAGCGGTGAACCTGATCCGCGAATATTCTCCCGACCTGGTGTTTCTGGACGTGCAGATGCCGGGGTTGGATGGCTTTGGAGTGATCAAGAAGCTGCTGGAGAAGAAGCTGCCGCTACCGCAGATCGTTTTCGCCACCGCCTTCGACCAATACGCGGTGAAGGCCTTCGAGGTGAACGCGCTCGACTATCTGCTGAAGCCGTTCGACAAGCGGCGGGTGCTGCACGCCATCGAGCGGGCGCGCAAGAACCTCGAGAGCGCCCCGGGGCCGGCCGACAAGCTCGACACCCTGGTAAAGATGCTGGAATCGCAGCGGCCCCAGCCCTCCAAAGTACTGCTCAAGGCCAACGGCCGCCTCTTCCTGGTGGACCAGAAGGATATCTGCTACGCCTCGATCGAGGACGGCATCATCACCGTGGTGGCGCACACCATGGAAGGCCAGTCCAATTGCCGGACCCTGGAAGAGTTGCTGACATCTCTCGATGCGAACCTGTTTTGGCGCGCTCACCGCTCGTACCTGGTGAATATCAATCGCATCCGGGAAGTGGTGCCGTGGTTCAAGAGTTCGTACCAGATCCGCATGGACGACCGGAAGCAGACGGAAATTCCCGTCAGCCGGGCGCAGACGAAGCGCCTGCGGGAGTTGTTCAACCTGTAGAAGGCGGTCAGTAACAGCCTCGATGCCGGCAGAGGGTCCCGGTATTCAGGCGCTTGCTACGGCTGTATAATTCAGTTAATTCCATGAAAGCTTACGTTTACGTCTCACTTAAGAAAAGCGTACTTGATCCGCAGGGCAAAACGATCCAGGGGGCCTTGACGAAGATGGGGTACAAGGGTGTCGCCGACGTGCGCCAAGGCAAGTACTTCGAGATGACACTCGACGGCGGATTTGACCGTCAAGCCGCCGAAAAAGAGGTGGAACGGATTGCGCGAGAGGTGCTGACGAATCCGGTCATAGAGGAATTTCGCTACTCATTGGAAGGCTAAGCGACCAGCGCGGCGGTGCGGGAGATTTTTCCCCGATCACGGTTCGCGAGCCTAGTTGCCGGCAGCCGGTTCCAATGCGATAGGGATTGGAGTGTGAGAACGTGTGCGGAATCGTTGGTTATATCGGCAAGAAGCGGGTGGTTCCAGTCATTCTCGACGGACTGAAACGGCTCGAGTATCGCGGCTATGACTCGGCGGGAATCGCGGTCGCCGGCAACGGCGACGGCTTGCAGATGCGCCGCGCCGAAGGCAAGCTGCGCAACCTGGAAGAGGCCATCCGGCTGAGTCCGATCGACGGCACGTACGGCATCGGCCATACCCGCTGGGCGACTCACGGGCGGCCGACGGAAGAGAATGCGCATCCGCACCGCGATTGCACTGGCAGGGTGGTGGTGGTGCACAACGGCATCATCGAGAACTACCTCAGCCTGAAGAAGAAGCTGCGCGAAGAGGGCCACAAGTTCCTGACCGAAACCGACACCGAGGTCTTGGCCCACCTCATCGAGAAATACCTGGCCTGCGGCAACGGCGCCAAGGTTGCGCTGGAAGAAGCGGTTCGCAAGGCGGTGCAGGATGTCCGCGGAGTGTTTGCCCTGGCGGTCATTTCCGCCGATGAGCCGAACAAGATCGTGGCCGCGCGCAACGGCCCGCCGGTGGTCATCGGGTTGGGAAAGGACGAGTACTTCGTGGCCTCCGATGTTCCGGCGATTCTTTATCACACCCGCGATCTGTTCTTTTTGTCGGACGGCGATATGGCGGTGATCACGCCGAGCGGCGTGCAGTTGAGCGACTACGCGAGCGGCCAACCGGTGGTGCGGCAGGTGCAGCACATTACCTGGGACCCCATCATGGCGGAAAAGGGCGGCTTCAAGCACTTCATGCTCAAGGAAATTTTCGAGCAGCCGCGCGCCGTCCGCGACACTTCGCTGGGCCGCATCTCGCTCGATACCGGCAAGGTCTTCCTCGACCAGATGGAGATCGGCGAGGCCGAATTCCGGAACCTCACCAAGGTGCAGGCGGTGGCGTGCGGGACCAGTTGGCACGCCGCGCTGGCCGGCAAATACATGATTGAGCGGCTGGCGCGGATTCCGGTCGAAGTCGATTACGGCAGCGAATATCGCTACCGCGACCCCATCATGGGCGCGAACGAACTGACGATTGTGATTACCCAGTCCGGGGAAACCGCCGACACCATCGCGGCCCAGCGCGAGGCCAAGGCAAAGGGTTCCAAGACCCTGGCGATTTGCAACGTGGTGGGGGCGATGATCGCGCGCGAGGCCGATGGCACGATCTACACCCACGCCGGGCCGGAAATCGGGGTTGCCTCCACCAAGGCGTTCACCAGCCAATTAGCGGCGCTTTTTATCTTCGCGGTTTACCTGGGGCAGTTGCGGGGAACGGTTTCGCTGGAGCAGTCAAAGTACTTGCTGGGCGAATTGGCGAAAATACCGGGCAAACTTGAAACCGTGCTCACCCTGGAAGAAGAGCTGGAAGACCTCGCCAAGCAATACAGCCGGGCTCAGGACTTCCTGTTCCTGGGCCGCGGCGTGCACTTCCCGGTGGCACTGGAAGGCGCGCTCAAGCTGAAGGAAATCTCTTACATCCATGCCGAGGGCTACCCGGCGGGCGAGATGAAGCACGGCCCCAACGCTTTGATCGACGAGGACCTGCCGACCGTCATTCTCGCCACCAGGGACGACAACGATCCCAATTCCGTGCTGCGCTACGAAAAGACCTGCTCAAACCTGAAGGAGGTTACGGCGCGTTCCGGCAAAGTGATCGCGGTGGCGACCGAGGGCGATGAGGAGATTCGCGAGTCGGCCGATCACGTGCTCTATCTTCCAGCGGCGCCGGAGCTGCTGGTGCCGATTCTTGAGATCGTGCCTTTGCAGTTGCTGGCATACCACATCGCGGTGCGCCGCGGTTGCGACGTTGACCAGCCGCGCAACCTGGCCAAGTCGGTCACGGTGGAATAACAACCGCGCTGGCCGCCGGGAATCAGGCGTAGACGTTAAGCATGTGTCCGTAGGCCGGCGGAGGCATGCTTGCGTAAAGCTGGTACCCGGCGATGGCTTGGCTTGCGCTCGACGTATTCCAGCCCGGCTTTGGCGCGTAGGGCGACAGAGCCCCATCTTCCTGGCTCGAAGCGCTGTCGCTCAGGTAGTTCTTGAGCGGCACCGCATAAAAATGATAAGAGCCGTTGTCGCCCGCTAATACAGACCATACATAGCTGTCGGCGGGATAGGCGCTGTCGCTCAGAGGGACAATCTGCCCAGCCGCGTGAAGACGGCTGATGGGCACGAGGCTCGTGGAATCGGCGTCCGCTTCCGGGATGGGAGGCAAGATGACGGGCGCGGCGAGAAGTTTGAGGTCCATCGGGCGACTCAAGGCACTGCATTCTCAAGCTACATCGGCAAGTTGCGGCGCGGAATTAGTCGGCGTGCCTGCTCCGCCAATCGGCGCAGCCACCACGGTCGAAGATCAAAAACTCCCGGCGGCGAATGCACTACAATACCTCTGGCGCAAGCTCCACGATGGCAAAGCGAATACGATAACCGCCACGATGGAAATCCCGTTTGAGCTGAGGAGGACGAGGTGGAAGACAATCGCGGCAACACGCCTGCGGAAGCAGAGGGTTCGAACTCACACCCCAACAAGCCAAACCGCGGGCTTGTCGGGGACCCCGACTTAACGCGGCGCCGCCTTTTGCAGGGCGCCGGTGGGCTGCTTGCGGCCTCGGCGCTGCCGGCGAGCGCGGCACTGTTGGCGGAGCCTCCGCTCGGCCAGACGACGGCGAAGACATCATCGGGGGAGATTCCCGATCTCACCGGCCAGTTGGCGAGCTACATGGTGGGGTTCCGCGATCACAGTCCTTCCAGCCAAGGTGTTGCTGGACGCCAAACATCGGGTTCTGGATACGATAGGGGCGATGGTATCGGGATCGCGTCTTCGGCCCGGCGAGTTGGCTATCGGCTTCGCGCGGGCGCAAGGCGGCACGCCGGAGGCGTCGGTTCTCGCCACCGATATCAAGACCTCGGTGATCAACGCGGCCCTGGTCAATGGGATGTTAGCGCACGCCGACGAAACCGATGACGTCGATCCATTGACCAAAGCGCATCCGGGCTCAGGCATAGTTCCCGCCGCCCTGGCTATGGCGGAGCGCGAACAACGGTCTGGAATGGAAGTGCTCAAGGCGGTGGCGCTAGGTTACGACCTCGGCTGCCGTTTCCTGGTGACGCTGGGCACGGATCTGGTGCGCGCCAGTCACCGGGCCGCGGAATGCCCGGTGGGCACGATCGGCAGCATGGCGGCGGCGGCTTTGCTGGCCCGTCTGGACGAAACCGCTACGCGCTACGCGTTTTCTTATGCGGCGCAGCAGGTGTCCGGCCTGTGGAGTTGGGTGCGGGACCCCGATCATATCGAAAAGGCCTTTGACATTGGCGGCATGGGGGCGCGCAACGGCATGACTGCGGTGGTCATGGCGCAGATGGGTTTCACCGGGGTCCGCGACGTGCTGTACGGAACCCACAACGCGATCGCCGCGCTGGCCGCCCAGGCGCATCCGGAGGCGATGATGGCCGATCTGGGCAACCGGTTCTTTGTCTCGGAGACGGGCATCAAAACCTATTCCGTAGGCTACCCCAATCAAGCTCCGCTGGATGCGCTCTTCGCTCTCCGCCGGCAGCATGGCCTGCGCGCCGATAACGTCGAGCGCATTGTTGTCCGGCTGCCGGAAGATGGGCCCGGCATTGTCAGCAATAGCCCGATGCCCGACGTCAACTGCCAATACCTGATGGCCACGGCGCTGATCGATGGCGGGGTATCGTTTGCCAATGCCCATTCGCGCGAGCACATGGCCGATCCGCAAATTCGCGCCGTCATGCAGCGCGTGCAGGTCGTCGGAGATGCCAAGCTGAACGATCCGGCCGCGCCACGCAGCGGCCTGGTGGAGGTGACGCTGCGCGACGGCAAGACCGTGAGCCACTTCACGCGCTTTCCTCCGGGCACGAAGGAGAATCCGGTGAACACCGAGGGCGTGAACGCCAAGGCGCGAGACCTGATGGCTCCGGTACTGGGCGCCCGACGGACGGAGACGCTCATCCAGCGGGTGAATGCCCTGGAAGCGGAGGCCAACATGCGGGAGCTTATCCGCTCCCTGCTGACGGCGTAGCAGGCTGCTGAGAAAAGTATTCTTCGAGGGTGTCATCCTGAGCGGAGCGAAGGATCTGCTGTTTGCGCGTGCTGAAAGCAAAGCAGATCCTTCGGTCGCGCAAAGTCGGCGCAACCTCAGGATGACACTTCAAAACATTTTTCAGCAGCCTGCTAGAGCCGACTCACCCCATTCAGGTTTAACTGAATCCCAGAACGGGATGCGGCGTGTAAGGCTCCTCGAGAGCTGCGACCTCTTCGGCGGTCAGACGCACCGAGAGCGCGGCGACCGCGTCTTTCAGCTGATTGCGGCTTGGTGGCGCCGACAATCGGCGCGGTGATCTCAGGCTTGCTCAGCATCCACGCCAGCGCGAGCTGGGCGCGAGGCACGCCGCGCTGTTCGGAGAGCTGACTTAAGCGGTCGATGACTTGGCGGTCGGCTGCTTCGGTCGGCGAGTACATCTTCTTGGCGAACTGGTCGGTTTCGTGGCGCTTGGTGCTTTCGCTTTGCCAGGGACGCGTCAGGCGGCCGCGCGCCAGCGGGCTCCAGGGAATGACGCCGATGCCTTCGGACTTGCAGAGGGGCATCATCTCGCGCTCTTCTTCGCGATAGAGCAGGTTGTAGTGATTCTGCATGGAAACGAAACGCGTCCAGCCGTGAAGGTCGGCGAGGTAGAGCGCTTTGGTGAAGTGCCAGGCGAACATGGACGATGCCCCGATATAACGCACCTTGCCCGATTTCACCACGTCGTGCAGCGCCTCCAGGGTCTCTTCGATCGGGCGTCTCGTAGTCCCAGCGGTGAGTCTGGTAGAGGTCCACGTAGTCGGTGCCGAGACGGCGAAGGCTCTCGTCGAGTTCGAAAAAGATAGCTTTGCGGGAAAGGCCGCGGCCGTTGGGTTCATCGCGCATGACGCTGTGAACCTTGGTGGCAATGACCACGGCTTCGCGGCGGACATTGGCTTTGAGAAACCTCCCGAGCACCTCCTCGCTGGCGCCGGCTGAATAGACGTTGGCGGTGTCAAAGAAGTTGATTCCGAGATCGAGCGCCTCGCGAAAAAAGGGACGGCTCTCTTCTTCGTTAAGCGCCCAGGCATGGCTGCCCGGCTAGGCTCACCAACCGCAGGGGCTCCGTAACTCATGCAGCCGAGACAAATACGGGAAACTTTAAGACCGGTCTTACCAAGATTGATGTAGTCCATCATTTCTCCTGTAAAAGGCGCGCTCCGGGTCAGAGGGCGCGTCCGGGAAAATACTAACACCTCGAAGAGTTGGGGTTCGCCTCGTTCCATTACTACCGCCAGAAGGAGGCGCTTGTGTATGATTCCTGATGTGGCTGATAAAGCGGTTTTCAACCAGAGATAACCAGAGGAAACAACGATGATCTTTGAAATGGCTCAGCTTGAAATCAAACCCGGTACGGAGTCCGCATTTGAACAAGGCGTGGCGAAAGCCGTTCCCCTTTTCCGGCGCGCCCGCGGATGCCGCGGCATGCGACTGCTGCGCTCCGTCGAGCAGCCTTCACGCTATACCCTGATGGTGACCTGGGAAACCCTGGAAGACCACACGGTGCATTTCCGGCAGTCGAGTGATTTTCAGGAGTGGCGCAAGCTGGTCGGCGAGTGCTTTGTCGGCCCCCCGCAGGTCACCCATACCAGCGTGGCCTTCTCCGGTTTCTGAAACTCGCTCCTTCTGAAACGGACGGAGCGGCGTGCTGCTGTTCGCGACAACTCCGTCCTTCGAGCCAATTGCCAAAAAGGAGAACCATGGGCGGCAACGAACAACCCACCGTGTGCATTCGCGAAACAGAGCTGAAAGCCTTTTGTAGCGCGGTGTTCGAGCGACTTGGAGTTCCGGCCGACGAAGCCGCGCTGGTGTCGGAGGTTTTAATCGAAGCCGACCTGCGCGGGGTTGACTCGCACGGCGTCATCCGCATGCCTATGTATGTGGACAGGCTCAGCGGCGGGGGCACGAAAGCCAGGCCGGTGATGCGCATTGCCAGGGAGACGCGCACGACCGCGGTCTTCGACGGCGGCTGCGGCCTGGGCCACCTGGTGGGAGTTCGCGCCATGGAACTGGCGATCGCCAAGGCAGCGGAGGGCGATTGCGCGTTTGTCGCGGTTCGCAATAGCAATCACTTCGGAACCGCCGCCTACTATGCGGAAATGGCGGCCCGCCATAACATGATCGGACTGAGTTTCACGATCAGCGGAATCCTCCTGATGCCTCCCTGGGGCGGGACCGAAGCGATGTTGGGAAACAATCCTCTGGCGGTGGCATTCCCAACGGACGGCGAGTTCCCGGTCGTGCTCGACATGGCGTGCACCGTGGCGCGGGGCAAGATCCTGATTGCGGCGAAGAAGGGAGCCCCCATCCCTGCCGATTGGGCGACCGGTCCCGACGGTCTGCCGACGACCGATCCGGCCGAGGCGTTGAAGGGATTTTTGCTGCCGATCGCCGGGCCGAAGGGATATGCCTTGGCGCTCGCCGTGGGCCTGCTCTGCACCATGCTGTCGGACGCGAGCTTCGGATCGGATGTCGGCGAGACCTATCACCAGATGGACGCGCCGCAGAATGTCGGCCATCTGTTTGGCGTGCTTCCGATTTCCGCATTCGAAGACATTACGCATTACAAGCAGCGCATGCGCAAGGCCATCAACGATATCAAGAACGTCAAGAAAGCCCCAGGCGTGGAAGAGATTTATCTGCCGGGCGAGCGCGAGTATCTTCTGTTGCAGGAGAGGCGGCGAAACGGCATTCCGCTCAGCCGAGGGGTTTTCGAGGACTTGCGGCAAATCGGAAGCCGCTTTGGAATTGAACTGCCGGGCGGCAACTGAGCGGTTTTGACGGCGCGCGCCTTGCCTATGCCGGCGCTGCACGATGGCGAACGAAAATCGCAAGGCGAACATCCTTGGGCTACTTGAGACAAACGGCGAAGTATCTGGCGATCGGCTTGGCGCTTTTGTACGCCGCGGATTGGAGCGTTTTTGAGGTGAGACTGCTGCGGGGCGTGGGATTGAGAAGCATCCCGGTGGAGCAGTATCTGAAAACCTCGCTCAAGGGAAGCAAAACCGAGTACGACTACATGGGGACGGCAGACGCGAACTGCGCGCGGGCCATCTTCCCCGAGTACGCGGCGTCGCAGTGGAATCCTCCCTGTTGGTGGCTGGAGCGGCACCGGCAAAAGTGGAATTAAGCAGCTCGCGCTGGCAGCGCAAATCCGCCTGCCGCTCGGCGCCATGCTTTGCCGCGCTTTCTTCTTCCCGCCTGATTCGGTAACGATTATTGCTGTATGGTCGTATCCACCTTCTCCGGTTTGGCGGTGACCTGCTGGGGGGTGGGGAGTTGGGTGGCGTCCCAGCCTCCACCGAGGGCTTGAATGAGCTGCACGGAGGCGGTCGCGCGCTGGATTTCGATCTGGGCCAGCGTCAGTTGGGCGGAGAGCAGGGTGTTCTGCTCGGTGACCACATTGATGTAGGGATCAAGACCGGTTTGATAGCGGCTCATCTCCAGGTCGAGCGCAACCCTGGCGGATTCGACCGCCTGGTGCTGCTGCTGAATCTGCTGGGTAAGAATGCGGAGAGTAGCCAGCGCGTCTTCCACCTGCTGGAAGGCAGAAAGCGTGGTCTGGCGGTAGGCGGCCAGATTCGCATTGTAGGTGGCGATGTATTGGTGGACCGTGGCGCGGCGCAGACCGGCATCGAAGATGGTCTCGGAAACCGTGGGGCCGATCGACCAGAAGCGGCTGGGCCAATCGAGAAGATGCTTCCAGGTAGAGCTTTCAAACCCTCCGCTGGCCGAGAGCGACAGGTTGGGATAGTAGGCAGCGGTGGCGATGCCGATCTGGGCGTTGGCGGCAGCCATGGCGCGCTCGGCGGCAGCGACATCAGGACGGCGTTCGAGGAGTTGCGAAGGCAAGCCAACAGGGATGGGCGGAGGCGTGATCAGCATCGGCTTGGCGGGAATCGAAAAATCCGATGCGATCTTGCCAATCAGCACCGCGATGGCATGCTCGTACTGCGCCCGCGCAATCCCGAGATTGATGGCTTGCGACTGGGCGAGCTGCAAGGTGTTCTGCGCCTGCACAACCGCCAGCTGAGTCGGCAAGCCCGGTTTCATACTGGGCGCGGGTGAAGTCCAGCGACTTCTGGTCGGCGGCGACGGTGGCGTCGAGGATCTGCTGGAGGGCGTCCTGGCCGCGAAGCTCAAAGTAAAAGATCGCCAGACTGGCCTGCTCGGTGAGGCGCTCGTTTTCAAGATCGGCGGCGCTGAGCTGGGCGGAGTACTGTGCCTGACGTATGGTATTGCGGACTTTGCCCCAGATATCAGGCGCCCAGGATGCATCGGCGGGCAACTCCAGCAGCGTGCTCGTGGTCCCGGCGCTTGAGCCGGCACTGGACCAGATTAGATGAGCTCCGCGAACGCGATCCGCTGGGCGCAGCCGTCACCGTGGGATAGAGCTGGGAACGCGCCTGGCGGACAATGGCGCGAGCGGCCATGAAGTTCTCGAAAAACTGCTTGATGTTCTGGTTGTTGATGTTGAGCTGCTCTTCGAGCGCGTTCAATTCAGCATCGTTATAAATCTCCCACCATTTGCCGCGCAGCGAGGCATCCTGGGGCTGGGCAACCGTCCAGCCCCCGAGGCCGCCTAGAGTCGGGTCGCCGGCGGTGCTTGCCGGGGGCGCGGAGGTTTGCTGCGGAGCGTTGGCGGTCGACTCCTTGTAAGCAGGCGGGGCCTGGGTGGTGGGCGGGTGATACTTGGGGCCGACCACACATCCGGCCAGCCCGCACAAGAGTCCGGCAGCCAGCAGGAACGAGCGCGAGGTGAGATTGGAGTTGAGCATACGCATCTCGATATCAGGTTCTTTCATGTTGCCCCGGCTATACGGATTCCTCCGGCACGGCCCCGTTGGTGGGCGGGAGCGAGTCGTGCTCCTTGCCTACCCAGCGGAGGCGCAGACGGTCGAGCAACAGATACACGACCGGGGTGGTGTAGAGAGTAAGCAACTGGCTCATAATAAGGCCGCCGACAATGGTGATGCCCAGCGGACGGCGCAGCTCCGAGCCAATGCCGGTGCCGAATGCCAGCGGCAGGGCGCCGAAGATGGCCGCCATGGTGGTCATCAGGATGGGGCGGAAGCGCAGCATGCAGGCTTCGAAGATCGCATCGCGGGTGGTCTTGCCCTCGTTGCGTTCGGCAGCCAGAGCGAAGTCGATCATCATGATGGCATTTTTCTTCACGATGCCGATCAGCAGGACGATGCCGATGATGGAGATGACGTTGAGGTCGATCTTGAAGAGCATCAAGCGCCAGCATGGCTCCGACGCTGGCCGAAGGCAGGGTGGAGATGATGGTCAGCGGGTGCATCAGGCTCTCGTAAAGAATGCCGAGCACGATGTAAACGGCGAGCAGGGCCGTGGCCACCAGGATGGGCTCGGTGGAAAGCGAGTTTTGGTAGGCCTGCGCGGTTCCGGCAAAAAAGCCGCGCACGGTCTGCGGCATGTTGAGCTGGTGCTGCATCAACGCGACCTCACGGGTGGCGTCGCTCAAAGCGATGCCCGGAGCAAGATTGAAGGAGACCGTGACCGAAGGAAAAAGACTGGTGTGATTGACGGTGAGGGGGATGTTGTTGGCGCGGGCGCTGGCTACGGCGGTGAGCGGGACGTTGCCGGCACTCGCCGTAGTTCAGATAGATGTACTTCAGCCCTTCGGGGGTGTGCCAGAACTGGGGCGCGACTTCGAGCACCACGTAGTACTGGTTGAGCTGGGTGTAGATGATCGAGACTTCCTCTTGGCCGAAGGCGCTGTACAAGCTTGAATCGAGGGCCTGCGGGGTAAGGCCGAGGCGCGCGGCGTTGACGCGGTCGTAGGTCAGGTACTGGTCGAGGCCGCCGTTCTGCTGGTCGGAGTTGACGTCCTGGAAGCCCGGGAGCTTGCGCATTTCACGCAGCAGAATCGGACCCCACTTCGCCAGGTCCTGCACGTTGTCCGACTGAATTGTGTACTGGTAGAGGGCGTTGCTGGCGCGTCCGCCGATGCGCAGGTCCTGCGCGGGCTGCAGGAAGGCGGAGGCGACGGGCAGGGCCGCCATCTTCGGCCGCAGGCGGCTGAGAATTTGCATGGCGCTGGCCTTGCGCTCGTCCAGGGGCTTGAGGGCCATGAAGATAAATCCGCCGTTGGTGCTTCCCTGGCCGCCGGTAAAGGCGACGACATTGTCCACTGCGGGGTCAGTCTTGATCACCGCCGCCAGGCGCTGAACGGAGTCATCCATCACCGGGAACGAGGCGTCCTGCGGTCCCTGCACGCCTCCGTAAATCACGCCTGTGTCCTGCTGCGGGAAAAAGCCCTTGGGAATCACCACCACCACGGCCACGTTGAGGGCGATGACGAGCAACAGCACGGCCAGCGTGAGCACGGAGTTGTCCAGCACCCAGAGGAGCGAACGCCGGTAGAAGGAAAGCATGCTGGCAAAAAATCTGTCGCTCACTCGGTACAAGCGTCCATGTTCTTCTGCGTGCGGCTTGAGCAAATGCGCGCACATGGCCGGAGTGGTGGTGAGCGAGATCACCATGGAGACGAGAATGGCGGTCGAAAGAGTGACGGCGAATTCGCGGAAGAGGCGTCCGACGATGCCGCCCATCATCAGGATGGGAATGAAAACGGCGATCAGCGACATGCTGATCGAGAAGACGGTGAAGCCGATTTCCTTGGCGCCGCTGAGAGCCGCGTCGTAAGGCGCCATGCCGGCCTCGATGTGGCGGGTGATGTTTTCCATCACCACGATGGCGTCGTCCACGACGAAGCCGGTGGAAATGGTGAGCGCCATCAGGGAGAGATTGTCCAGGCTGTAGCCGAACAGGTACATCACCGCGAAGGTGCCGATCAGCGAAACCGGCACCGCGACGCTGGGGATCAGCGTGGCGCGCGGGCTGCGCAGAAACACAAACACCACCCGCACTACCAGCAAATCGAGATGATCAGCGAACGCTCCACGTCCTTCACGGAGGCGCGGATGGTGGTGGTGCGGTCGAGCACGATGGTGGTTTCGATGCCGTGGGGGATGGAGGCTTTGAGCGACGGCAGCGCGCGCGGATGTTCTGCACCGTCTGAATGATGTTGGCGCCGGGCTGGCGGAAGATGATGATCGGGATCGAGGGCTTGCCGTTGAGATAGCCGGCGGAACGGATGTTCTGCACCGAATCGATGACGTTGGCGACATCGGAGAGGCGGACGGCGGTGCCGTTGTGATAGCCGATGATCAGGGGCTTGTAATCGGCGGCGTTGCGGATCTGATCGTTGGTGATGATGTCGGCGGTGACCGTGCCGTCGGAAATCTGTCCGCGCGCCTGGTGAGCATTCTGCAGGCTCAACAGCGACTGAACGGCTGACAGGGTGAGGCCGTAGCTGTTGAGCTGGGTGGGATTGACGTCCACGCGGACGGAGGGCAGAGCGCCGCCGCCGGCGGTGACCTGCCCCACTCCCTGAATCTGCGAGAGCTTCTGCTGCGATGACGGTGGAGGCGGCGTCGTAGAGTTGCCGCGGTCGTAGATATCCGAGGTGAGGGCGATGATCATGATCGGCGCGTCGGCCGGGTTTACTTTGCGATAGGTGGGGTTGGCGGGCAGGTTGGCGGGCAGATAGGTGCGCGCCGCATTGATGGCGGCTTCCACGTCGCGCGCCGCGCCATCGATATTGCGGTTCAGGTCGAACTGCAGGGTGATGGCGGTATTGCCGAGCGAACTGGTCGAGGTCATCTCCGTGACGCCGGCGATGTGGCCGAACTGCCGCTCCAGAGGAGTGGCGACCGAGGAGGCCATGATCTCGGCGCTGGCGCCGGGCAGAGCGGAGCCAACGGAAATGGTGGGGAAATCGACCTGCGGCAGCGGAGACACCGGCAACACGTTGAAGGCGATAGCCCCGGCCAGCGCGATCGCCACCGTCAGCAGGGTGGTGGCCACCGGTCGGTGAATGAAGAGCCGGGACAGATTCATGACTGCTCCGGTTGCGGCTCGGTGCCCGGAGTGGCGGGCGGATTGGCCTGCCGCCGCGAACGCGAGAAGCGTTGCGCCAGCCTGTCAAAGAAGATGTAAATGACCGGCGTGGTGTAAAGCGTCAGCACCTGGCTGAGCAGCAGCCCGCCGACCATGCAGATGCCCAGCGGACGGCGAAGTTCGGAGCCGATGCCGGTGCCCGACGGCCAGCGGGATGCCGGCCAGCAGCGCGGCCATGGTCGTCATCATGATGGGCCGGAAGCGCAGCAGGCAGGCTTCGTAAATCGCATCGGTGGAGTTCTTGCCGTGCTTGCGCTCGGCCTCCAGGGCGAAGTCCACCATCATGATGCCGTTCTTCTTCACGATGCCGATGAGCAGGATGATGCCGATGATCGCCACCACGCTCAGGTCCTGCATGGAAGAGAAGAAGCGCGAGCAGCGCGCCCACGCCGGCGGAAGGCAGCGTGGAGAGAATCGTGATGGGGTGAATGAAGCTCTCGTACAGCACGCCGAGCACGATGTAGACGGTGACCAGCGCGGCGAGGATCAGCAGCGCTTCGTTGGAGAGCGAATTCTTGAACGAGGCGGCGGTGCCCTGGAAGCCGGCCTGCACGCTGGCCGGCATGTTCATCTCTTTCTGCACCTTGTCAATGGCGGCGATGGCCTTGCCCAGCGAAGCGTTCGGCGCCAGGTTGAACGAGACGGTGACCGAAGGGAACTGTCCCTGGTGGTTGATGGAGAGCGGCGAGTTGATGCGGCTGAAACTGGGTGAAGGCGCTCAGCGGCACGGCATTCGACTGTGGTGGAGCTGCTGGCGACATTGCGAGGTCGAGCCGCTGGCGGCTCAGCGCATTGAGCGGACGCAGTCAGCGTGCCGGCAGACGGCGTGTAGGCGGCGCGTAGCGGTGGTGGCATTGGAGCCGGCCGAGGCAGAGCTGGAGGAGGTAGAAGGATGATGGCAGCGCCGGCGCCGGATGCGCCCGACGACGGCGTTGGCCTGGATGTACAGGCTCGCAGCTTGCTCGGATCCTTCTGAAAGTCGGGCAGCGCTTCGAGAATCACGTGGTACTGGTTGAGCTGCGTGTACATGGTGCTGATCTGGCGCTGGCCGAAAGCGTCGTAGAGGGTGTTGTCGATGGTGGAGGGAGCGATGCCCAGGCGCGAGGCGGTGACGCGGTCGATCACCAGCGAAACCGCCAGGCCGCCGGTCTGCTGGTCGGTCGCCACGTCTTCCAGCTGCGGCAGCTGCTTCAGCTCGTCCGACGAAGCGGTTGGTCCACAAGTTCAGCTCGTTGCGAGTCGGGATCTTCGAGGGTGTACTGATACTGGGTGCGGCTCACGCGGTCGTCGACGGTGATGTTCTGCACTGGCTGCATGAAGAGCTTGATTCCCTGGACCTGCGGCAGCTGTGGTTTGCAGCCGGCGAATGACATCGGCGGCGCTGAGGCCGCGCTGGTCGAAGCGGCTTCAGGTTGATCGAGAAGCGGCCGCTGTTCAGCGTGGTGTTGGTGCCGTCCGCGCCGATGAAGGAGGACAGGCTTTCGACCGCCGGGTCCGGCAGGATGACCTTCGCCAGTTCCTGCTGCTTCTCGGCCATGGCCGGGAAGGAGATGGTTGCCGGGGCCTGCGAGATGCCCTGGATTACGCCGGTGTCCTGCACCGGGAAAAGCCTTTGGGGATGACGATGTAGAGAAAGATGGTCAGCACCAGCGTGCCCAAGGCGACCAGCAGAGGTGGTCTGGTAGCGCAGGACCAATCTGAGCGTGCGGCCGTAGAAGGCGATCATGCGTCTCGAAAGACGCGTTCCGAGGCGCGGTAGAAGCGCGCCTGCTGTTCCGCCGGATTGTGGCGCAGGATGCGCGCGCACATCATCGGCGTCAGGGTCAGCGAGACCACCGCCGAGATGATGATGGTGACGGCCAGAGTCACGGCGAACTCGCGGAAGAGCCGGCCCACGACATCGCCCATGAACAGCAGCGGAATGAGCACGGCGATCAGCGAAACGGTCAGCGAAACGATGGTGAAGCCGATCTGCTCGGCGCCCTTGAGCGCGGCCTGCATGCGGCGAATCGCCCTCTTCGAGGATAGCGCGAGATGTTCTCGATCATCACGATGGCGTCGTCCACCACGAAGCCGGTGGAGATGGTGAGCGCCATCAGGGAGAGGTTGTCGAGGCTGTAGCCCAGCACATACATGGCGCGCGAAGGTGCCGACCAGCGAAAGCGGCACGGCGACGCTGGGAATGATGGTGGCGCGCAAGCTGCGCAGGAAGAGGAAGATCACCAGCACCACCAGAACTACGGTCAGCATCAGCTCGAACTCGACGTCGGCGACCGAGGCCTTGATGGGCACGGTGAGGTCGGTCAGTCTGCGTGACCTTGATGGCGGCCGGCAGGTTGGCCTCGAGCTGCGGCAGCAATATTCTTGATGCTCTTGACCACGCTGATGGTGTTGGCGCCGGGCTGCCGCTGGATGTTGAGAATCACCGCCGGCGTCTGGTTCATCCAGGCGGCCTGGTTGTTGTTCTCGACCCCATCCACGACTTGGGCTACATCGTTGAGCATGACCGGGCGCGCCGTTGCGGTAGGCGACGACAACGTCCTTGTAGTCCGCGCTGCGTGACAGCTGATCGTTGGCGTCGATCTGGTAATCCTGCCGGGGGCCGTCGAAGTTGCCCTTGGCGGCGTTGACGCTGGTTTGGATCAGCGCGGTGCGCAGCTGCTTCCAGATTGATGCCGTAGGAGGCAAGCGCGGCGGGATTGGCCTGGATGCGCACGGCCGGCTTCTGGCCGCCGCTGATGCTGACCAGGCCGACGCCGCTGAGCTGCGAGATCTTGGGCGCCAGGCGGGTGTCCACCAGGTCTTCGACCTGCGAGAGCGGCATGGTGTCGGAGGTGATGGCCAGCGTGAGCACGGGCGCGTCGGCCGGATTGGTCTTGCTGTAGACCGGCGGCGCCGGCAAGCACGCTGGGCAGAAAGCTCTGCGCGGCGTTGATGGCCGACTGCACCTCTTCTTCGGCCACGTCGATGCTGAGGCTCAGATTGAACTGCAGCACGATGACCGAGATGGCGCCCGAGCTGGTGGAGGTCATCTGGCTGAGGCCCTGCATCTGGCCGAACTGCCGTTCCAGCGGCGCCGTCACCGTGGTGGCCACCACGTCCGGGCTGGCGCCGGGATAGAAGGTGAGCACCTGGATGGTCGGGTAGTCCACCTGAGGCAAGGCGGAAACCGGCAACTGCGTGTAGGCGACGATGCCCACCAGCAGGATGGCGGCCATCAGCAGCGAAGTGGCGACCGGCCGCAGAATGAATGGGCGCGACGGACTCACGGCGCATTGCTCCCGCTGGTGCCGATCGGTCTGAGGCGCTTGGGCCATACTGACCTTGACGTTGGGTTGCAGCTTCTCAAAGCTGCTGTTGGCGACCACGTCTCCGGGCTTGATGCCTTCGACCGCGGTCATGCCGGCATTCGGTCACGCCGGGCTTGACGGTACGCATCTGCGCGGTCCCGTTCTGAATCACGTAGACAAAGGACGTCTGGCCGTTGTGCTGGATGGCGGAGGTGGGAATCAGGATCACGTCCTTGAGGGTCTCCACCAGCAGGCGGGTGTTGACGAACTGGTTGGGAAAGAGCGCGTCGTTCTTGTTGTCGAAGACGGCGCGCAGTTTGACGGTGCCGGTGGTGGTGTCGATCTGGTTGTCGAGGGCCAGCAGTTTGCCGCTGGCGATTTTGGTCAACGCGGTGCGATCGAAAGCATCCACGGTGAGACGCGCTGCCACGGCGGAGCTTGCGCCTGCACTTGGCCGAGCGCGTCTTCGGCGATGGTGAAGATCACGGTGATGGGCTGCACCTGGGTGACGACCACCAGCGGGTTGGTGCCGTTGGCCTGCACGATGTTGCCCGGGTCGACCAGGCGCAGCCCCACGCGGCCGTCAATAGGCGCGGTGATGTGGCAGTAGGCGAGCTGCACCTGGTCGTATTGCACCGTCCCCTGGTCGGCCTTGACCGTTCCCTCATCCTGCAGCACGAGCTTCTCCTGGTCGTCCAGGGTCTGCTTGGCAATGGCATTGCGCGCCCAGGCATCGCGATAGCGCTCCAGGTCCATTTTGGCTTGCGCCAGGATGTGAGTATCCCTCTCCAAGCGCGCCTTGGGCCTGCGCAAGCTGCGCCTCGAAGGGACGCGGATCGATGTCGATCAGCGGATCGCCCTTCTTAACCACGCTGGCCTTCGCGGTAGTGCACCGCCATGATTAACCCGGTCACCTGGCTGGTCACGGAACTGGTGTAGACGGGCGTGACCGTGCCGATGGCCTCCAGGTAGACCCCGATGTCGCCTTTTTGCGCGGTGGCGGTTACGACTGAGACCTGACCGCCCATCATAGCTGCGCGCCCCGCCTGCGCGGCTTTTTGCGGGGTGTTCTGGCTGCGCAAAACCCATAGAAAAAGGCCGGCGAAGAGCAGCAGGGCCACGATCCACACAATCACACGGCGCGTCATCGAGCGACTGGGTCTGGGGTGGGAAGATTCATCCGGCCGAGTGGGTAGGGAAGAGCTTTCTTCCATCTCACCATCCTTCTACATGCATCGTCCGACGCTTTGGAAAGGACAGTCGAAGCGGGACGCAACATCGTTTATTTTTGCACACATCGCAACTAGTCTAATTCAATTCTCCTGGAATTAGGCAGGCTGATTCCGTGACACTGAAAATGGGGTGCGCCTCTTGGAACAAACACGGCCAAGCGGGAATCGATGTCCGCATCGACCGCGCGGGGCGACGAAGCTTACATGAAATTTACATGAAAGCGGCGGATTCGGCGGGAGGCCTGACTTTGCTACAATTTTGTGGGGTTCTTGGATGCCCAATTTCACCGGGCAATTCAAATTCCAGCCAGAGCAAAAAATATGCCTAATGACAACCTTGCCGTCGGCGCCGTCCGTTGGGATTTGTCTTCGATTTACTCCGGCGTGGATGATCCGCGGATTGACTTCGATATCGCGGAATTCGCCAAGCAGGCTGAACTGTTCAGTGCCAATTACAAGGGAAAGCTCGCCGATACGCTGGGTCGCGCGATTGCCGATTATTCCGAGCTGGAGATGCTCGGAGGAAAGATCATGGTCTATCTTTCCCTCCTGCAAAGCCTGGACGTGACCCGTGAAGCGGTAAAGGCGAAGGTAGCTCATGCGCAACAGGCGATGAGCCAAATCCAAGGTGAATACCTGACCTTCTTCGAATTGGAACTGGTGGCGCTGGATGACGCGGTGCTGGAGAGATGGTACACGAGCGATGAAGTGGCGCGGAGGCATCAGCCCTGGATCGAGCATCAGCGGATTTTCAAGCCGCACCTGCTGAGCGAGCCGGTGGAAGCGGCGCTTACCAAGCGTTCTCCGTTCGGCCCGAGTTCATGGGATGAGTTCTTTGGCGAGTGCGAAGCGGATCTTCGTTTCGACCTGGAAGGCGAGCAGAAGAACTTGACCGAGATGCTCGACGTGCTCGCAAATTCGAAAGATGCCGGGCTGCGCGCCGAACGTCCAGAAGCTGATCAACGAAGGCTTGGGAGGATACTTCGCCAAGTATTCGGCACAGACGCTCTATGTCATCGTGGGCAAGGGTTCGGTTGAACGCAAGGAGCGCCATTACCTGAATCCGATAGAGCCGAGGAACAAGGAAAATCGCATTCCCGGCGCGGTGGTCGATGCGTTGCACGAGGCCGTGAAGGACGTGGCGGGACCGCTCGCGCGCCGCTACTATCGCCTGAAGGCGGAGTTGCTCGGCATGAAATCGCTCCAATGGAGCGATCGCAATGCGCCGCTGCCGTTCACCGATACGACGGTGGTGCCTTTTGACAAAGCGATGGCCACGGTGCTGGCGGCATACGAGAGTTTCAGTCCCACCCTCGCCGGCATCATCGAGGGGTTCATGGCGGCCAAGCGGGTCGATGCGCCCGCGACCAAAGGCAAACGCGGCGGGGCTTTTAACTGCTCGTTCGTGCTTCCCGGGAATCGGCCGCAATCGTTCACCTTTTTGAATTACCTCGGTTCCAACCACGACGTCATGACGGTTGCTCATGAACTCGGCCACGGGGTCCACGGCATTCTGGCCGGTAAAGCCCAGGGGCCGCTGATGTTCCAGCCTCCGATCGCCTATTGCGAGACGGCTTCGGTGTTCGGCGAGATGACGACATTCAATTTCCTGAAGAAGAATCTGGCGGGGAAAAATGACAGCACCGCGCTGCTCGCGCTCTTGACGCAAAAGATCGAGGGGATGCTGAATACGGTGGTGCGGCAGATCGGGTTCTCGAATTTCGAGCGCCGCCTGCACGGCATGGACGCCGCCTATGCGCAATGGAACGAGCCCGCGAAGCTCTCGGTGGAAGAACTCGATGGATTGTGGCTGACAACGGCCAAGGAGCTGTACGGAGAAGATGGCGAGGTGTTCACCTATGAGAACGCCAGCCATCTCTGGGCGTACGTTTCCCATTTCCACCACCCGTTTTATGTTTATGGCTACGCCTTCGGCGAGCTTTTGACGCAGAGCTTATATGCCCAGCAAACGCGCCTTGGCAGCCGGTTTGAACCGCTTTATCTGGATCTGCTCCGGTCCGGAGCGACGAAGGACGTGGTTGAGTTTCTGGAGCCGTTCGGACTCAATCCGGCGGACGAAACTTTCTGGGCCGAAGGGATACGCGTGAGCCTGGAGACGATGATCGCGGAAGCGGAAGAATTAGCGCGCCTTGATTCCCGGCGGTTGAGGAGTTGATGTGGAACGGGCGTGCCCGCCGGTTGTCCAATGGGCATTTCGCAGGTTCGATAAAAGTAAACCGGATCAGACTACCATAGCGAATTCGCGTCTCTCGTGCCGTCTTTCGAGCTCTCTTTGAGGAAATCATGGCCGCATTGATCGACGCTATCAACGTCAAGCGCAAAATGTTTTTCGAATTCGAAAACGCCCCATATCGTTGCCTGGAAGCGGAGGTTTCCACCCCTACCGCCCGGGGCGCCCAAACCCTGGTCCGCCTGAAGATGCGCAACCTCCTTACCCGCGCGGTCTTCGACAAGACATTCAAGGCCAGCGACAAGTTCAAGGAGCCGGACCTCGAGACGGTCCAGGCATCCTATCTTGTATAGCGACGCGGATGGTTCCCACTTCATGGACCAGGAAAGCTTCGAGACCCTTACCCTTTCCGGCGAGATGATCGGGGACGCTCTGGACTTCCTCGTGGAAGGAGCCATCATCCAATTGCATAAGTACAATGGCAACCCTATCGGGCTGCAACTGCCGCCCCATGTGGAGCTGAATGTCACTTACACCGAACCCGGTGTCCGCGGCGACACCGCCAGGCGGCAACGTGACCAAGCCGGCCAAGCTGGAGACCGGCATCGAGATCCGCGTTCCCCTCTTCATTAAAGAAGGCGAAAACGTCAAGGTTTCCACAGAAACCCGCGAGTTCGCAGGGCGGGGCTGATGGCCGGCATAAACATGGCTGGGGATACCGAGACAGTCATGGCAGCACCATTGCGGAACCGCGCTCTAGTGCCGGAAGTGCCGCACTCCGGTCAACACCATGGCCAGCCCCAGACGGTCGGCGGCTTCGATCACCTCCTGATCGCGCACCGAGCCGCCGGGCTGGATGATGGCCGTCGAACCGGCTTTGGCTATTTCCTCGACGCCATCGGGGAAGGGGAAGAAAGCGTCCGACGCCGCCACCGTTCCCTGCAGCGGCAGCACGGCCTTCATGGCGCCGATCTTGGCCGAATCGACGCGGCTCATCTGGCCGGCGCCGACGCCCACGCTCTGCCCGTCGCGGGCGTAAAGAATGGCATTCGACTTGACGTGCTTGCAGACCTTCCAGGCAAACAGCAGCGCCCGCATTTCTTCGTCGCTGGGCTGGCGCCGGGTGACCACCTTCAGGTCTTCCGGCTGCAGCGGGTGCACGTCGTTATCCTGCACCAGCACGCCGCCGGAGACATTCTTCAGCACCCATCGTTGCTGTACCGCCGGCAACCTCGACCAGCCGCAGGTTCTTCTTCGTGGCGAAAGTCTTGCGCGCAGCCTCGGCTGAAGCCCGGGGCGGCGATGACTTCCAGAAAGAGCTTCGCCATCTCGCCCGCGGTTTCGCGCGTCGATCGCGCGGTTGACGCCGATCACGCCGCCGAAGGCTGAGACCGGATCGCACTCCAGAGCGCGCAGGTAAGCCTCCGCCAGGTCTTGCCGGTAGCGGTGCCGCAGGGGTTGGTGTGCTTGATAATGGCGCACACCGGCTCTTCGAATTCCTGCGCCAGTTCCCAGGCCGCTTGCAGATCGACAATGTTGTTGTAAGAAAGCTCTTTGCCCTGAAGCTGTTTCCCGTTGGCAACTCCCTTGCCCGAGCCGTCACTGTAGAGCGCCGCTTTCTGATGAGGATTCTCGCCGTAACGCAGGTCGCAAGCTTTTTCGAAGCTAAGCCGCAGCGTCCTTGGAAATTCTTCGCCGCCGGAAAGCTTGCCGGTGTCGAAGCTGCCGTTAGCGTCGGGCGCCGGCACCCGCTCCAAAGCCGACGCAATCGCCGCGTCATAGGCTGCCGTGGTGGCAAAAGCCTTCTGCGCCAAGCGCCAGCGCGTGGCCAGCGAGAGCGCATCCGCCGTTGGCCCGCATTTCCGCCAAAACCTCCTGGTAATCGCCGGGCGAGGTCACGATCGCGACGTCCTGAAAGTTCTTGGCCGCCGAGCGCACCATGGACGGGCCGCCGATGTCGATGTTCTCGATCACCTCTTCAAAGCGCACGCCGGGCTTGGCTGCCGTGTTTGCAAACGCGTAGAGGTTGACGACCACCATGTCGATCGGCTGAATCCCATGCTCCCGCACCGCCGCCAGGTGTTCGGGGTTGGCGCGCATGTGCAGAATGCCTCCATGCACCTTGGGATGCAAGGTCTTGACGCGCCCGTCCAGCATCTCGGGGAAGCCGGTTAGCTCGCTGATGTCCTTCACCGCGACGCCCGCCTCGCGCAGGACCTTGGCGGTGCCTCCGGTTGAGATCAGCTCCACCCCGGCTTGCGCCAGCTCGCGCGCAAGCTCCACCACTCCGGTCTTATCGGTAACGCTCAGAAGAGCCCGTTGGATCTTGGACATTTTTGCCTCGTTATGCCTCGCATTTTTTTGATTACCGGCGTACCGGAGACGGCATGCCGCGGATCGCTCGGACGGGGTTGCCAACTTGCGCCGGTCAGCAGCCGCCTAGAGATTCGGCCTGGCCTTGATTTGCGCCCGCCCGTCCTTCACTTCGACAGTGTACTTGACGCCCGAGCATTTGTAAGAATTTTGGATTTCCCTGGTCTTGGCCTGCAGAAAAGCGGTGAACTTTTCCAGCGTACCGCGGGGCTGGCCTTTACCCGCGTGGCTTTGAATCCTTTCGAACAGTTTGCGTATGCCGCCCGCGTCGTCCTCGCCCGCGACCAGTACTACCGCCAACCGATTGCTCTCGGCGGCAGCCGGCTCATGGCTTTCGACGAACCGCAGCCCCTGTATGCCGAGCAGCGCGTCCTGCGGACGCCGATAGCCTTCTTCCTTGATTCTAAGCTTTTGCCGCCACAGATCGCTGTAAGTCGCGTAGCGTTGCACCACGGTGTTGTATTTGAAACGTTGCGGAGACGTCAGCCTCTGGCTGTCGGAGTGCTTCTTGATCATGCCCTGCACCCGCCAATCCAGATCGGTTGGAGCTTTGCGCGAACCGCCATTAAAGTAGATTTCGTACTCCACCTTCAAGCGGCGGACATGGTCTTCCAGCAAAGCGAGTTCTTCGTCGATGGTCACGTCGATGTCTCAGCCCGGAAAGTCGGAATATACCATAAAGGACGCTGCTTGCTCCGCCCAGGCCGAGCCAGCAGCCGAACGATTGCACCGGGACAGGGAATGACTTCTGGTTTTACTTAACAGCTTGAATTTGACTGATCAGCTCCTTAAACTCCGGATACTTGGCGTAGACCGGCTGCACGGCCTTCTGGAATGGAGCCTTATCAGGCGTAACGATAACCGTGCCCTTGCCGACCAGGTCGTCCATGGATTTCTTAACCAACGCGTCCCAGAGTTTCCGCTGCTCGGCCACTGAATCCTGAGCCGCCTGCGCGACGAGCTTCTGGTCGCTCGGCGACAGTCCGTCCCAGGCCTTTTTGCTCATCATCAGAACTTCAGGCACCATGGAATGTTCATCCAGGGAGTAGTATTTGGCGACCTCATAGTGTTTGGTGGTCCAGAGGCTGGGCGGGTTGTTCTCCGCACCGTCGATAATGCCCGTTTGCAGCCCGCTGTAGACCTCGCCAAAATTCATCGGCGTGGCCGAACCGCCCAGGACGTTGATTAAATCGACAAATATCTTGCTTTGCTGAACCCGGATCTTCATGCCCTTCATGTCCGCCACGGTCTTGATCGGCTTGCCTTTGGTGTAGAAGCTGCGGGCGCCGCTGTCATAGTAAGCCAGTCCGATCAGATTGCTGCTTTCCATGCCTTTCAGCAATCCCTGGCCGATCGGTCCGTTGAGCACCTTCCACAGATGGTCTTCGCCGCGAAACAAATACGGCATTGAGAACACGCCCATCTTGGGAGCAAAGCTGGCCAGGGGCGCCGCATTGATACGGTTGAAGGCAATCGTCCCGGCTTGGGTCATCTCAATCGTCTCTTTTTCCTGACCCAACTGCCCCCCGCCGTAAACCTGCATCTTGATGCGGCCATTGGAACGCTCGTCCAACAGCTTGGCCATATACTTCATGCCCATGGTTGTCGGGTAGTCTTCGGGCTGAATATCGGCGGCCTTAAGAATGATTTGACTGGGCGCCGCAGGAGCGTTGGAGCTGGAGTTGCAGCCGACCCCAACCAGCGTCAGGGAAAAACCGGCCAGAATTCCCAGGATAATCCACTTATCGATCCTCATAACACCTCCTTCGTTGTTGGTAGCTGCCTAAAGCCTGGCTGAGCAGCCCCCGCGTTCACCCGGCTCATGGAGCCATGAACGCCGTTCCGAGGTTGATATTAGAGCAGACGTGCGCCCGAAACGGCCCGGCAGAGTAGAGCAAACCTAACATGCGACGGTCAAAGTAGTCTATCGAGCGAAAGAGCAACTAGCCAAGGAAATTGTGCGGAAGGGTATTGCCTGCCTGGAAACCCAAGCCCCGGACGGGAAATTGAAAGAAGACAATGCCAACCTGAGCGGCCCTCCACCGTTGGGCGGCGCAGGGCCCCGGCACCTCGCCACGCTTCCCAAAGCGTGGCAGCCTTCGTCAATTACGTTCCTAGACCCATTCGCCCTGGCGCATCAGGGGTTCGACCGCGGCGGAGGCAGTAATGCCGTCGATATCGAGTTTGCCTGATCCGATCATCCAGTCCACGTGGATCAGGCTGTCGTTGGCGCCCTTGGCCGCCAGCTGTTCCGGGGTTAGCTTGTCGCCGTCGCGCAGGCAGGAACTATAAGCCTGGCCCAAGGCAATATGAGAAGCGGCATTTTCATCGAACAGCGTGTTAAAAAAAGCAGCCCGCTGTGAGCGATGGGAGAGGAATGCGGCACCAGCGCCACTTCGCCCAACCGCCGCGCGCCCTCATCGGTGTCGATCAATTTCTTCAGCACTGCCTGGCCTCTGGTGGCGCGGGCGTCCACGATGCGTCCGCGCTCAAAGCGCACCTGAATTCCATCGATCATCGTACCCTGGTACGAAAGCGGCTTAGTGGCGGTCACGGTGCCGTCGGCGCGGTCTTTGTGCGGGGTGGTGAAGACTTCTTCGGTCGGCAGGTTGGGGATGCAGTAAAAGCCGTTGCCCGCGGTTGTGCCGCCACCAAGCCAAAGATGGTCATCGGCCAGCCCGAGGCGGAAGTCGGTTCCGGGCCCGCGATAGTGCAGGGCGGCATAGCGCTTTTCATTCAAATACGCGGCGCGCCTTTGCAGTTCGCGATCGTGCGCTTTCCAGGCGGCGACCGGATCGTCGTTATCGATGCGCGAGGTTCGGAAAATCGCGTTCCACAGTTTGGCAATGGCGACATCCGGCGGATCGTCGGGGAACATCGCCGCCGCCCAGGCCGGGGTAGCGCCGGCAACGATGGTCCAGTTGATCTCGTGGCGGGTAATCAACTCGAGCGCCGGCCGGTAAGCCTTGGAAAGAGCGCGGTTCGCGCGGCCGACCTTCTCGGGATCTTCATTGGAGAGCAACAACGGATCCGCCCCCGTAATTGCCAGCCGCGCCGCGCCGCTCTTGAAAGCCGCGGCCATGCCGTCATACAACCACTTGGCGGCATGGTCAAAGCTTTGATGGGGAGCGAAACGATAGCGCATCAGGGTTGCTTCATCGTCGCCATAGAGAACGGTGACCAGCGAAGCACCCGCACGGTAGGCATGCTCCGTGATACGCCGAGCCAGCGGCAGGGCGTCGATCGACGCCGTAACCACGAGTTCCTGCCCGGGCTGCAGGCCAAGTCCAACGCGAACGGCAACTTCGGCGAGGCGATCCAGTTTCTGTTGGTGAGTCAGTCGTTCCGTAACGAGCGCGGTATCAGTCATAGCTCTATAGATGCTTCCTGCCGTACATGGCGATTCGACAGGTTAGCTCGCGGCCAGAACTTCTGGCAAGCGGCGCAATCAGGCCGTAGCGGATGGCAAAAGAGGGCACCCCGTCGGCGCGGTTCGGCCGCATGCGAGGTGCCCCAGTAGAGTTGAGCTGACTGCTACTTTTTCTCGTTCTCCTTCTCCTTCGGCGGCGGCGCACCGGTATGTGCGGCCGGATGCGGAGTCGTACCCTTAGCATTCGACGGTGGATTTCCGCCTGGATGCGAGGCCTTGCTGGCTTGCGGCTGTGACGTAGGCTTGGTGGTGCTCCTGGGCGCCGTGGCATTGGCGCTGGGCGGCTTGGAAACATTCTTGTTGGCCGGCGTGGCGTGTGCGGGTGAACGCGGCGGGACGGTAGCCTTCGGAGGCATGGATTTTGCCGAAGCGTTCAAACTCGCGGGTTCCACTTTGCCGCCCGCGGCTTTGGCCGGCACGACGTTCCTGGCGGAGAAGTCGGCGGGCTTGGCGGTTGCGGCAATCGCAGGCTTGCCGCCGTTGTTCTTCGCCAGTAGCTGAGGGTTCCTGGCAGCGGCGGTCTGGTGCTGAGTCTGCATCGGCGTAGCCTGAACGTGGCGCTCTTGCGCCGCCTGCCTTTCCGCCGGGGACGGAGTGCTCCTGGTACCGCCGGCGCCGCCGTTGTAACTGACGTTCCTCACCGTGGTGTTGTTCACGATCACGGTCTTGTTGACATAGACATTGGTGAAGTGGGGTCCACTGACGTTCATCACAGCGCTGTTATAGAAGAATCCGCCGCCGCGCCACTCGCCGCCGACGAATCCCACACCGCCATAGCCGAAGCCGTAGTTCACGCCGCCATAGAAGCCAATGTGAGGCCCCCAGTAGCCGGCGTTCCAGCGATAGAATCCTCCGGACCAGCCCCAGTAGCCGGGAGTCCAGAGCAAACCGACTGCGGGCGCCGGAACCCAGGTTCCCGGAACCCAGTAATAGCCGTCATCACCCCAGGCCCAGTATCCCGGCGACCACATATAGCCGGGCTGCAGGGCAAACCGGTTGAACGTAGACTGGGAGCGGCGGCGGCGCCACGGTGATGGAAACCAATATGCCCGCAAAGGATGCGGCAGGTAAAGCCAGTACCAGCAGCGTGAGTACCAGCAGGCGAACGAAGCGAGTGCTATGCATATGGAACTTTTCCCTTTCGCGGTAATAGACCGGACAAGACTGAAACCATGTTTTCGATTGCGCTCGACTGCCACAATCGGCCTTGCGGTTCCGAATCCTCCACATCTTAACAAACACGGACCAGCAGAGAAGTTGTTTTCGATGCAAATATAGTGCCAACGTTACTGCCGCCCTAAATGACTTGTGAGCAGCGGGTTACGTAACAATCCCGGGGGTGCCAGCGAGCCGCGGCGGGAATAATTACGTGGAGATATCCCCAAACCAGCGCGGAATTACACTTCGGTGCTGCGGCCGCATTGAGCAGTCTGAGTTGGCGCAACCCAAGAGCGTGGAAGCCTTGATACGAACTGAAGTTCCGGCGCGGGCGAGTTGATCGCCGGTTCCGGAGGACTGGGGACGCCATGCGACCGGCGACGAGCTTCCGCCGAAGGAGGGGCGATCAGTGCGGGAGGCGTCTTCCGGCCGGTGATGATGCGGTGTTTTTTCTCCCTGCCTCGAACTTTCTTGCATTGACACGGATTCACCTTCAGTATTTAATTAATGCGATAGTTAATTAACGTTATGCGAGTGCCCGACATCACTTCCGGCCATCCCGGCCGTCCCGTTGCCAGCCTCAATCGCGATGCGCGCGAGTTGCTGCTGACGGCGGCGACCGAGTTGTTCGCCGAGCAGGGCGTGGCGGCAACCACTTTCGCCACCATTGCCAAACGGGCCGGACTGACGCCCGCCATGCTCCATTACTACTTTAAAGACCGTGAACAACTACTCGACTCGGTAGTGGAGGAGCGGCTATATCCCCTGCTCGCATACGTGTGGGGTCCGGTGGAAAAGGCCGGCGATGGGGCGGATCTGGTGCAGGGCATTGCCCGGCGGCTGCTGGAGGGAATCGAGCAGATGCCGTGGGTCCCGTCGATGTGGATCCGCGAGATCCTGAACGAAGGCGGATTGCTGCGAGACAGGATGTTGCGTCGTCTGCCTTACGCAAAAATACGGATCGTAAGCGAGGCGATCGCCCGGGGGCAAGCCAACCACAGACTAAACTCGGACCTCGATCCCCTGCTGACGGTGTTCTCGACGTTGGGAATGGTGATGCTTCACATGTCCACGGTCAAAGTCGTGGCTGAGATTTTTCATCGTAAACCGCTGAATCGAGAGGTCGTGGGCCGCCATATAACCGGATTGCTATTGGATGGACTGCGCCACCGGGGCGGCAGAACCATCGGCAAGAAAAGAAAAAGATGAGCGCGGAGAAAACCATGCGGTTGCACAAACTAAGCCTTCGTCTTTGTCTTCTCGGGCTGGCCGCGGGCTCGTCCTGGCGGGTTGTTCGCGTCAGCCCACGGACACCTATCAGGGTTATGTCGAGGGCAAGTTCGTTTACGTTGGGTCGCCGCAAGCCGGCCGGCTCACCCATCTGTCGGTCGCGCGCGGTGAGTCGATCGCGGTTAACCACCCGCTGTTCAATCTCGACCAAGACCCCGAAGCCGCCGCCGAGCGCCAGGCGGCGCAGTTGTTGCGGGCTTCCCAAGCCCGGCTCGCCGACCTGCGGACGGGCAAGCGCCCGGCGGAGATCGACGTCGTTCGCGCTCAATTGATGCAAGCCCAGGCCAGCAAGCAGAAATCCATCGAGATTCTCAACAGCTATCAATCGCAATACGCCGCCGGTGGACTCGCCCTGACGGACCTGATTGAGGCGCGCGCCGCCGTCGAAACCAACACGGGGCTGGTGCGGCAATTCGAAAGCGAGCTGGCCGTGGACGCTCTGCCGGCCGCGACCAGCAGTTAAAGGCCCAGGAAAAGCAGGTTGCGGCGGACCGCGCGGCGCTGGCGCAGGCGCGGTGGAAGCTACAGCAGAAACAAATCGTCTCCCCGCGAAATGGCCTGGTCTTTGACACCCTGTATCGCGAGGGCGAATGGGTGGCGGCGAGGCAATCCCGTGGTCGAGCTTCTGCCCCCGGAAAACCTGGAAGTACGGTTTTTCGTGCCCGAGCCAGTGGTTGGCAAGCTGAAGGTCAGCCAAAACCTCAGCGTGCATTGTGATGGCTGCGCGGCGGATGTGCCGGCCAGCATTACCTTCATCTCCCCGCAAGCCGAGTACACGCCCCCGGTGATCTACAGCAACGATAACCGTTCCAAGCTGGTGTTCATGGTGATCGCCAAGCCGCCGGTTGAAAAAGCGGCGGCTCTGCATCCGGGCCAGCCGATCGAGGTCGCCTTGCAATGAGTGCGGTATCAAAATCCCGGAATACGCCATCGACGTGCAGGGGCTGAACAAGCACTTCGGCGAGAAGCACGTGGTCAACAGACGTGTCGATGCGGGTACGGCGAGGAGAAATCTTCGGCTTCCTGGGTCCCAACGGCAGCGGCAAGACCACCACCATTCGCATGATGTGCGGGCTGCTGAAGCCCGACTCCGGCAGCGGCACCTGTCTGGGCTACGACATCCGTGCGTGAAAGCGCGGAGATCAAACGCAATGTCGGCTACATGACGCAGCGGTTCTCGTTTTGGGATGACCTCACCATCCGGCAGAACCTCGACTTCGTGGCGCGCATCTACCAGTTGCCGACCGCCAGCGATGCGGTGCGAGAAGTCGCTCGAAGGTCTGGGCCTGGCCGGCCGCGCCAACCAGTTGGCCGGGAGAATTATCCGGCGGTTGGAAGCAGCGGATGGCGCTGGCCGCGTGCATGCTGCACCAACCGCGACTGCTGCTGCTCGACGAGCCCACCGCGGGCGTCGATCCCAAGGCACGCCGCGATTTCTGGGACGAACTGCAGGGCTTGGCAGCGCGCGGCATCTCCGTGCTGGTCAGCACGCACTACATGGATGAAGCGGTGCGCTGTCACAAGCTGGCGTACATCGCCTACGGCAAGTTGCTGGCCCAAGGTTCGGCGGCGGAAGTCACGGCCAGCCAGGGACTCAGCACTTGGGCGATCCACGGCGATCATCTCGCGCAATTGCAGGACAGTTTGCGGCGCCAGCCCGGAGTCGATCAGACCGTCGCCTTCGGCGATGTCTTGCACGTCAGCGGGACCGATGCCGACCTGCTCGAGCGCGCGGTCAAAGGAACGGCCGCGGCCAAGCGGCTGCGCGTCGAAAAGATCGACACCAGCCTCGAAGATGTCTTCATTTACATGATGAGTCGCGCGGCCGACCACGCCGGAGGCCAGGCATGAGGGCGGCAAATGTTTTTTCGCTCGCACGCTGGTGGAGCATCGTGCGCAAGGAATTCCTGCAGCTCCGGCGCGACCGCATTACCTTCGCGATGATCGTGGGAATGCCCATCCTGCAGATGGCGCTGTTCGGTTTCGCCATCAACACCGACCCGAAACATCTGGACACGGCCATCGTCAGCGCCGACCACAGCGACATCACGCGCAGTTTCATCGCCGCCATGCAGAATTCGTCGTATTTCAAGATCGTCGGCGAACTGCCCGATGAAGCGCGCGGGCGCGAGGCCCTGGCGCGAGGCAACGTCCTGTTCGTGGTGAATATTCCGGCGGGATTCACGCGGCAGCTTCTGCGCCGCGAGCGGCCTGCGTTGTTGATCGAAGCCGACGCCACCGATCCCACTGGCGACGGCGAGCGCGCTGGCCGCGCTTGAACGGCATTGCGCAATCGGTCATTCAGAAAGAGATAACCGGGCCGCTGGCTCCGCTCGCGGGAGCCGCCGCGCCGTTCGAGCGTGCGGGTGCACCAGCTGTTCAACCCCGACGGCATCACGCAGTACAACGTGGTGCCGGGACTGATGGGCGTTATCCTCACCCTGACGATGGTGATGATGACCGGGCTGGCCATCACCCGCGAGCGCGAGCGCGGCACCATGGAAAACCTGCTCGCCATGCCGTCCACCCCGATTGGAGGTGATGACCGGAAAGCTGATTCCCTACATCGGCATCGGGCTGATTCAAGCGACCATCATTCTGCTGGCGGCGCGCTTTGTGTTTCATGTGCCGTTCTTCGGAAACCTGGGAGCGGTTTATCTGGCAGCGCTGCTGTTTATTGCGGCCAACCTGACGGTGGGCATTACCTTCTCATCGCTGGCGCAGAATCAGTTGCAGGCGGTGCAGTTGGCTATCTTTTACTTCCTGCCGAACATCCTGCTCTCGGGATTCATGTTTCCCGTTCCAGGGCATGCCGAAATGGGCGCAGGTGATCGGCAACCTGCTGCCGCTCACCTATTTCAACCGCCTGATCCGCGGGATCATGCTGAAGGGCAATGGGTGGGCGGACTCCTGGCCGAGCGTCTGGCCGATGCTGGTGTTCACGCTGGTGGTCATGGCGGTGGCGGTGATGACCTATCGCAAGACGCTGGATTGAGGTTCGAGACGATGAAAGCATTGAAACGAATCTGCCGTGGAAGCTGCGACGGCGGTTTCGCTCATTGTGGCGTTGCTGGCGGGATGCACCGTGGGGCCGCGGTATCATGCGCCCGCTCCGCCGACCGCAGCGACGTACACGCCTGAGCCGCAGCCGACCGAAACGGTAAGTGCCCCGGGATCGGCGGGGAGCCCGCAGCACTTCAATCCAGGCGACCGATATTCCAGCGCAGTGGTGGACCCTGTTCCACTCGCCGGAACTCAACGCGCATGGTGAGCGAGGCGCTCGACAAACAGTCCGACCCTGGGGCAGGCGACGGCGAGGCTAAAGGAAGCGCAGGAGGAATCCGAACGCCAGAACCGGCGCGACGAAGTATCCCACGGTGAGCGCCGGCGCTTCGGTGCTGAGAGAACAAGTCGATCTGGCTGCGTTCGGCATTCCATTTCCCAGTCCGCCGCCGTTCTCGCTGCTGAACGGATCGGTAGCGGTGTCGTACGCCCTCGACCTGTTCGGCGCCAACCGGCGGCTGGTGGAAGGCCTTAACGCCCAAGTCGATTACGAAAACTGGCAGCTACAGGGCGCGCGGCTGATGCTGGCGGGCAACGTGGTGGCGGCGGCGGTCCGGCAGGCGCAATTGCGTGCGCAAATCGAGATCACCCGGCGGATGATCGAGTTGCAACAACAGGCATTGAACATCACCGAGCAGCGCTATCGGGCGGGAGGAGTTTCGCAATACGATGTGGACAGCCAGCGCGGGGCCGTCGCGCAAACCCGGGCGGCGCTTCCGCCGCTGGAACTACAGCTCGACGTGGTGAATCATCAACTGGCGGTGCTGATCGGCAAAACCCCCGGCGAAGCCCGCATCGAGACTATTCAACTCGACCGCTTGACTCTTCCCGAAGAGCTACCTCTGAGCCTGCCTTCTTCGTTGGCGCGGCAGCGTCCCGATATTCGCGCGGCAGAATCGCTGCTGCATCAGGCGGCGGCAAACGTCGGCGTTGCCACGGCCAACCTATATCCGCAAATCACGCTGTCTGGAAGCGTTGGAGCGATAGGCACCAGTTTCACCGACGGGGGAAACGTGTGGAGCTTCGGAGCGTCCCTGACGCAACCTATCTTTAACGGCGGAGCGCTGCGGGCGGAGAAGCGCAGGGCACTGGCGGCCTATGAAGAATCCGGTGGCGTCTACCAGCAGACGGTGCTGCAAGCATTCCGGGAAGTGGCGGATGCTTTGCGCGCCATCGAGCGCGCTGCCGAGACCCTCGAAGCCCGAAGCGAAGCGGCTGCTCACGCGCAGGATGCCTACCGGATTGCCTCGGAGCGTTACCGCGCCGGCGGCATAAGCCAACTGGCTCTGCTCGATGCCGAACGCCGGCAATTGCAGACGCTGCTGGACCGGACTGTTTCCGCGGCGAGCCGCTACTCCGACGCCGCGACATTGTTGCAGTCCTTGGGCGGAGGATGGTGGAACGAGACCAGGGCTACCGCGAAAGACGCGACCACACCCCCCGTTTCGCCATAAACTTTTGACCGCAAGAAACGGATAGCCGCGAGAAGTCGCTCAAGTGAAGCTTCCTGCAAGCATCTAAGCATGCAAGCTGCTTCTCCTGAGCAGCTTTTGCTTTGTCCGGGTAGCGGGGCTTTGCCGGGCAAGGACAGCGGCATCAACCAGGGAAACCAAGCATGAAGGGCCGCTCGGAGGCGATGGACGAGATCAAGCGCACGACCTTCGATGTCTGCGTGATCGGTGGCGGGGCGACGGGAGCGGGGTGCGCACTCGACGCGCAACTTCGCGGTCTGCGAACGGTGCTGTTGGACGCCGCCGACTTCGTCTCGGCGACCTCCAGTGCTTCGACCAAACTGGCGCACGGCGGCGTCAGGTACCTGCAGCAGGCGGTTGATGAGCGTGATCTTGGCCAATATCGCGTGGTCAAGCTCGCTTTGCGCGAGCGCAAGCTGATGTTGGACAATGCTCCGTTTCTTGCCCGTCCGCTGGAAATCCTGGTGCCGTGCTTCAGCCGCCGCGACGCATATTACTTCAGAGCGGGTCTGAAGCTCTATGACTGGATCTCCGGCAAAGGCATGCTTTCCCCCAGCCGGTTCCTCTCGATCGAGGAGTCCACGGCGCGGCTGCCGATGCTGAACACCTTGGGACTGGTGGGAACGGTCGCCTATACGGACGGACAGTTCGACGACGCCAGATATGGCATCTCGCTGCTGAAAACACTCGCGGTGAACGGAGGCGCCGTGCTCAATTATGCGCGAGTTGCCAGCTTCGCCAAGGCTGGGGGTGGCAAATTGTGCGCAGCAGAGGTGAAAGACCAGCTCTCCGCGGAGTGCTTCACGGTGCGCGCTAAAGCTTTTGTCAATGCGACTGGTCCATTCTCCGATCAGGTTCGAAAACTGGCCAATCCCGGCATTCACCCGCGGCTGCGGCTGAGCAAGGGAATCCACATTCTGCTGCCGCTGGAGGCGGGCTTCGAGGCGGACGCGATGCTCATTCCTAAAACCGAGGATGGGCGCGTGATCTTTGCCATCCCGTGGCGGGGCAGGCTGCTGGTTGGAACGACCGACGACGAGGCGGCACTGGACGATGAGCTGACGGTAAGACAGGCAGAAGCAGAGTACCTGCTCCGGCATTTGAATCGTTATTTGAAGCGATCTTTCCGAGTCGATCAGGTGCTGAGCGCGATGGCGGGGCTGAGACCGCTGGTGAGCCGGGGAGATGCGCGCAACACCAAGCAGATCATTCGCGATCACGAGGTGGAAGTAGATCGCGGTAGCGGATTAATCAGCGTTCTCGGCGGCAAGTGGACAACCTATCGGGCCATGGCCGAAGATGCGGTCAATGCAGTTCAGCGATACTTGCAGGGCGCTGTTTCTCCCTGCCGGACGCAGCACTTTCGGCTAACCGGCTCCGAAGGGTACGGACCGACATTTTGGCGCAGCTTGGTGACGGAGTTCCACATCTCGCCGGATACGGCCCAACACCTCAGCGAAAAATTCGGCAGCCACGCGGTCGAAGTTCTCACCCTGGCGCGAGCCAACAGCAAGCTTGCAGCCCCTATCGTGGCGGGTAGTCCAAGCATCCGGGCGGAGATCGTCTACGGCATTCGCTGCGAAATGGCTGCCTCCATCGAGGATATTCTCGCCCGGCGGATTGGGCTGCAATGGTTCAGTTGGAATTCGGCCATTGCCGCCGCGCCGGGAGTGGGCTGCTATCTCGCTCAGGAGTTCGGCTGGCCGGCAGAAAAAACCCAGAGAGCAGTGCGTGAGTATACGCTCAAACTTCAGCACGCCATGGGCATGGCCGGCCTCAAGCCCGAGCAGGTGCTGCCAGGATAGAGATAGACTCGGCCAACTTCCACCCTGCCTGAGAACTGACAAGACACGGGCACACGCAAGCGATCAGAGAGCGCTTCACGTGGCAAGAACATGCCTGCTTGTATATAGTTTTGAGCAGAGGCGGGCCGGCCGTATCCGCATTATTGTTTGTGTCCGATGCGGGATTTCACCTCCTACCCCGCTTGCTGAAAGGAAAGGACGATCATGCGCCTCAAAGGAAAGTCTATTTGCATTCCTGTAGCTAATGAATTCGAGGATGTGGAACTGCTGTTCCCACTGCTACGCCTGTCCGAAGAAGGGGCGCGCATCGTGATTGGCGCCTATCAGGCAAGCTGGACCACCCGGCCATACATTGGCAAGATGAAGCCGATCACCGGCCGCTTCGGCTGTCCGATCCCGCCGGTGCCGATGGTGGAGGGCCGCCGCTTCGAAGTGGCCGACATCCTCACGCTTAAGCCGGAGGGCTTCGACGCAGTGGTTATTCCCGGTGGTTTTGCTCCCGACATCCTGCGCCGGGAACCCTATATCCTCGATTTCATCCGTCGCATCGATGCCTCCGGCAAGCCGATCGCCGCGATCTGTCATGCCCCTTGGCTGCTGATTTCCGCCGGCATCGTCAAAGGACGCCGGGTGACGAGTTTTGTCAGCCTGAAGGACGATTTGCTGAACGCCGGAGCCCTGTGGGAGGACAGCGTGGTCGTCGTAGACCGCAACCTGATTACGAGCCGTTGCCCTGACGACCTGCCGGAATTCTGCCAGGCCGTTATCAAAGCCTTGGCGCCAACAGGGGCATAAGCCGATCAGAATGTGCTTAGCGGTCGGAATGCTTGATCCCGGCTGACCCGCGGGAGTCCAATGACTCCTAACCGGCTGCCACTCACTTTACGGGCGAGGCGAAATGCGCCCTTCTTCCAGGATGAAGCGGCGGGACTCTGGACTGATCATGCAGCGGTACCGCGACCGCCGTGGTCAGTTGACGGGCAGTTTTTCGCGTGTAGAATCAAGAGCTATGTCGATGCCGATCCTGGTTTTCTCCGACTACGTTTGACCGTGGTGCTTTTTGGCGGAGTCTCCGCTGAAACAGGCCACCGAAGGCGAGGACGTCCAGATCGAATGGATGCCCTTTGAGCTGCATCCTGCTCCCACTGCCACGCGCAAGCCGGAAGACAACTACTTGCAGACAGCGTGGAAGGAGAGAATCTATCCGATGGCGGAGAGGCTGGGGGTGCACATGAAGCTCCCCACCGTCTCGCCGTATCCATACACCAACCTCGCCTTCCAGGGGCTTGAGTTTGCAAAGGATCACGGCAAGGGCAATGAGTATAATGACGCGGTGTTCCGTGCCTTCTTCCAGCAGAGCCGCGATATAGGTCGTATCGACGTGCTCGCTGATATTGCAAAGGAAGTTGGTCTGGACCTGGAGCAGTTTCGGGATGCGCTCGAACAGGGAACTTACCGCGACCGCGTCCAGCAACTGCTACGAAAAGCCTACGAGGGCGTCCGTGTAACCGCGGTTCCGACCATGATTATCGGGCGGCAGCGACTCGAAGGCTTATATCCGGCGGACGCCATCCGGCAGGTGATCGAGGGCGAACTGGGACGCGGGGCGGAGAGTTCGGGCTGAGCAAATCACAGAGGAGATAACAGATGAAGAAAGCAGACGGTGCGGAAGCAGTGCGGACCGAAGCTCAGACAGTAAATCTCGGGCGGCGCACGGTTTTGCGCGGCATGCTGGCTGTCGGCGGTGCCCTGGCGCTCGGCAAATTCGCCGCGGCGGCACAAACCGGGGCGAGCGGCGGCGGCACACGTCTTACCGGAGGGCGTATCTCCGTTCGATGGCTTGGCGGAGGCGTCGCCGAACTTGCCACGCCGGATTACAAGCAGATCGCCTACTGCGATGCCTGGATCTGGAACAACACGGGCTGGAGCCGATTCTCCGTAGAGAAGCCGCCCGAATACGCCACGAAGGCTGGCTTCGTCCAATACGTCGCCGGCAAGAAGCCGGAGGCGGTGTTCGTGCTACTCACGCACGACCACGGCGATCACATCGGCGACTATTTCGAAATGCTGAAGGGACTAGTTGACGCCGGCCTGCCGGTGATGACGACTGGCCAGAGCGACCTCATGCGCCAGGGGCTCGTGCCCGAATTCAAGAAAGCCGGTCTCGACCCGGCGAAGGTGGTGGTCAATGGCGGCGCGGGAATGAACTTCGGCGGAGTTTCGAAGTACGGCGCCATGACCGCGCATCTGGTGCCGGCTGTCCACTCGAACCTTTCCGGCTATCCGGCCGCGGGGTTCATGCTGGATATCGGCGGCATGCGTGTCTACCTGAGTGGCGATACCGACCTCTTTGGAGACATGAAGATGCTTGGCGAGCGTTACCAACCCAATCTCGCGATCGTGTGCGTGGGCGATGGCCCCTTCACGATGGGGCCGGAGGACGCCGCTCGCGCCTGCCAGTGGATGGGCGTCACCCGCGCGATTCCCGTGCATTACGCGCACAACCCCCTGGTACGCGGCATCGAGGCCGGCGAGGAATTCCGCCACGCGATGGCGCAAATCGCGCCGCGCATACAGGTGACGGTAATGAAGCCGGGCGACACGCGAATGATCGTGATCTGATGCGGGGGTGCGGAGGCCGTCCGGGAACGGACTTCAGCTGTTCAGTCGGAGCAGCAGAAGCGCCGTCCCGGTGGCAGTCCAAGTTCGGCGCTTGCAGTTCCCTTATGCTTACGGCGCACTGAAGAAGGCAATCACATCATGCTGAAAAAGCCGATGCCCCTTTTGCAAATGCATCATATGTCCCGCATCGGGCACGACGACGTACTGTTTTCTCGGATTAGGGAGCTGGGCGAAGAACGGCAGCAGTCCGTCGAGGTCAGCGACGTCATCGTACTGTCCATGAATGATCATTACCGGAACGGGCATGAGCCGGGGATTGAGCATGGGCATAATTGTTACCATGTCAAGCTGTGGCCCAGTCGGTGATTTGACTTCGACCTGCGCCGCAACTCTGGCAAATGCGTTGACTACTTCAGGATCACTGATCTCAGGCGGAGCCATGGAGTAAAAGCGTGGTTTCCAACCGGCTTCCGGGATGGTGACGTAGGGGTTCTGGCGGAAGGTATCGATGCGAGGCCGCCGCTTGGCTATATCCGGACTGTTCACGTGCATCTGCGCATAGGAGATATACTTTCCTACTTTCTCCGGATGGCTCATAACGAACATTCCGCCATACTGGGTTCCCCACGACCAGCCGAGAAGGTCAACCGTTTTCACACTCCGGAGTTTCAGCACGTAGTCCACTACCGCATTCAGATCCTGACTGGCCTCCGCCGTGGTCATGTGGCCCTCCGGGTGGGTAGATCGGCCAAATCCTCTAACGTCGAGAGCAAAGACGTCGAATCCGTTTTGGGCAAGCACGTCCATCAGACTGTAAGTGGGTTTGCCCGGCACCTGAAGGTCGAAACTCTCCTTGCCCGCCGTCGCGGAACCGTGGCATAGGACGACGATGGGCTTATCTTTCGAAGTCTCTACGTACTTTTCCCAGACGTAGAGCCGGATAGCCCCGTTATTTACCCAGTGCTCGACCCCGTTCACTGACTGGGAGGCGCCAAAGCAGGCTGTGGCGAGAACGAGACAAACGATAAGAAGTGCGATTCCATTCTTTTGTTTCATCAAAGCTCCTTGCCCAAGCGGAATTCTTTTCTGGGTTTCAAAAGCGGTAAGCATTGTACGCCGAATCGCCTTTGTCAAGGGCAACGATATCGCGCGCTGCATCCTGATTTAAATTGCTCTGTGGGTCAGGCCCGCGCCATGATGAGATAGCGGTTACCCCTGGGTCGTCGGCAACCCGGAAGCTAAAATCTCACAATAACCTCTGTATTGCCCGTCAGAACGAAGCCGCTGGTGCGGCAGACGCTACCGCGTGGGTGATGCCAGCAGCAGTTGCGGTACACACCTTCTTGTAAATTGTGGGTCACTAGGAGGTTCCTGTGACCCATCTACGCCAGATCATGCTGGAGGAACTCCAGCGTCGCAACTACTCTGAAGCCACCATCGGCTACTACGTCCGCAAGGTCGAAGCTTTTGCCCGGCACTTTCACTGCTCTCCCGATCGTTTGGGACCGCAGCACATTCGCGAGTATCAAGCTTACCTGTTCACGAAACGGAAGTTGTCACCCGGTTCGGTAACGACCCATCTGTGTGCCTTGCGCTTTTTCTATATCCAGACGCTCAAAAAGCCCTGGAGCATCGCCGACACTCCTTATCCCAAGAAGAACCACCGCCTGCCGACGATCCTCTGCCAGGAAGAAGTGGCGCAACTGATCGACGCCGCTTCCACGCCGTTCCATCGCACCCTGCTGATGACCCTCTACGCTACCGGGATCCGCAACGCTGAACTGACTCGCCTGAAGATCGGCGATATCGATAGCCGACGAATGGTGATTCACATTCAAGGCGGCAAAGGGCGCCAGGATCGGGATGTAATGCTCAGTTCCAAACTGCTCGAAGAACTTCGCTCGCACTGGCTGCGATCACGAAGAAAGTCCAGCCTCTGGCTGTTTCCCGGCAACCGATGGCACAGCGGGGAGCAGCCTATCGATACCAAGACACCGCGCAACGCCTGCCAGGAAGCGGCCCGGCGCGCCGGCATCAAGAAACAGGTCTATCCCCACGTGCTTCGCCACTGCTTCGCCACCCATCTACTGGAAGCTGGAGCCGACCTCTACACTATTCAGATTCTGCTAGGCCATCACGATCTGAAAAAAACTGCCATCTACCTCCATCTTTCGCAACGTCACCTGCACGCCACCGCCAGTCCCTTGGACGCGCTCCCGTTGAAAGCTTGGTCGCCGCAGAAGGAGTAGCAGATGAGTCGGCCGCTCCTGGAACTGGCCGATTTGATCCGCACTGCAGGAACTGCTTTCGTCGAGCGCAATCGCCGGTGGATACGCTGGCCGCACATCAAAGTCCTGCTGGCCATTGCCCGCTGTCGCACGGCGGCTCTCGGTGGCCATATCGATGAGTGCACCCGCTGCGGACATCGCGTCACCAACTCGTACAACAGCTGTCGCAATCGACACTGTCCAAAGTGTCAAACGGCAGCCCGCGAACGCTGGCTCGAAGCGCGTCGCCGCGAACTTCTTCCCTCGCGTTACGTCCATGTGGTCTTGACTCTGCCTTCGCAACTGGCGCCCTTGGCCCTGCAGAACAAGAAGATCATCTACGATCTCCTACTCCGCGCCAGTGCAGAAACGCTTCTCCAAGTAGCCCGCGACCCCAGACATCTCGGCGCAGCGATCGGTTTCTTCAGCGTGCTGCACACCTGGAATCAAAAGCTCGGACTGCATCCCCACGCTCACTGTGTGATCCCTGCCGGAGGTCTCTCACTCGATCACACCCACTGGATCCGATCCCGTTCTCACTTCTTTCTCCCCATTCAGGTGCTTCGACGTGGATTCCGCGGCAAGTTCGTCGCCGGCCTCAAGCACGCTTTCCAGCACGAACAACTCCACTTCTCGGGCGATCTATCGTTCCTCGCTCAGCCTAAGATCTTCGCTGCCTGGCTTCGCCCCCTGTTTCGAAAGGACTGGGTCGTCTATGGCAAACCACCCTTCGGAGGCCCCGAGCATGTGCTCCAGTATCTGGGCCGTTACACCCATCGCGTGGCCATCTCCAATCACCGCCTCATCTCGTTCGCCAACGGCCAAGTGACCTTTCGCTGGCGAGACTCTGCGCACAACAACAAACAGAAACGCATGCGCCTCTCGCACCAGGAGTTTCTGCGAGGCTTTCTGCTCCATGTCTTGCCGCGCGGCTTTGTCCGCATCCGCAACTTTGGCTATCTCGCCAACCGCCGCCGCTCCGCCCTCCTGCCGCTCTGTTTTAAAGTACTGGGCACCCATCCGCCGGACGTGATGTCACAAACATCCACCCAGAAGGAGCCTCGTCCCCTTTGGTCCTGCCCCAAGTGCGGCGGTTCCATGGTCGTTATCGAGAGACTCTTCGCGTCCCAGACGCAACTCCGTTCACCACCGCTTCTGGTCACGACCGCCGCATGACGCCATCGATCCCAGCTCGAACACTCCGCGTGTTCACCACGCTCAGCCTTCGTGTGTCTCGCAACCGCAAGCGATCGCGTCTGCCCACGACTTTGCTGGTCTCGCAAGCGACTGCCTTCTCGCCTCAGCCACCTGTCCCGCTTCTGGTCCCCGAACTTGCCTCTCAGATCACAAGCCCAGCAGGGTTCAACCCATCCCGAATGCCTCCTGCGCTGCATTCAAAACCCATAAGGCCCGCGTCCGCCGCGCCAGCGGCTTCCTTCTGACGGCTTTATCGAACGCGCGCCGCAACAGCGCGTGCCGCCATCACCTCGCGAAAGCGCGCCTCCAATAAAGCACTAGAACCAGTCTCATAAATCCCCGCTGGCCGTGAAACGTGGCACTCTGGGTGTGCTCTGGAATCCTCCGTTCCCACCATGCAGGGACGTTGGGAATTAACGGACGAACAATGGCAACTGATCGAGCCGATCTTGCGGCCGGCACGACGGGCCGACAACCGAGGCCGTCCATGGCACGATACTCGGGCTGTGCTGAACGGCGTACTGTGGGTGCTGGGCACCGGAGCCCAGTGGCGCGAAATGCCCGAGAAATATCCGCCGTTCCAGACCTGCCATCGCCGATTCCAGCAGTGGGTGCGCGGCGGAAAGCTGGAGAAGGCGCTGCAACGGTTAGCACGGTACCTGCACGAGCGAGGACAGTTGAACCTCGATGAGGCGTTCGTGGACGCTACCTTCGCCAGCGCCAAAAAAGGGGGCTCGCGGTCGGTCCCACCCGGCGCGGCAAGGGCACGAAAATCATCGCTATCGCCGCTAGTAACAGTCTTCCTCTCGCCGTATCTGTCGACAGCGCTTCGCCAGCCGAGTGCCAGCTTGTGGAACAGGTTCTTGGGGGAAGCTTCCTCAACCAACTCCCCGCCCGCCTCATCGGCGACAAAGCGTACGACTCGGACGCGCTCGACGAAAAGCTTGCCGACCAATACCGCATTGAACTGATTGCCCCGAATCGGCAGCGCCGGAGCCAGACCCAAGACGGTCGCCCGCTGCGCCGTTATCGCAGGCGCTGGAAAGTAGAACGGCTGTTTGCCTGGATGCACAAGTTTCGCCGTCTGGTCGTGCGATGGGAATACCACATCGACAACTTTCTCGGCTTCGTGCACCTTGCTTGTCTCCATCTGCTGCTTAACCATTTATGAGACCGCTTCTAGCGCGTGCCGCCATCACCTCGCGAAGGCGCGCCTCCGATAAAGCACTAACGTGTCTGCCCACAATCGTCTGAAGCACCGCTGAGGCGCGAGGCGCCACAACGTTGACAATATGCGGAATCGCGACCTAAGCTCGAAGCACTAGATCATCTAAAAAGAGGTTGGTTTCGAAAGCCATGGTTGAATTGCGGCGAGTCGGATATCGACAGGAGGAACTTCACCAATGGTGGGGTTGCGTGACAGGATCGGTATTGATCTCGGGCAGAGGAACAAGATCGAGGACGGCATCGACGCGGCGATTCGCCACGGCGTGCGTTTTCTCGACCTGAAAATTGAGGTGGCGCCCAACGCCGTCGAATCGCTCACCCATGAACGGGTTGCCGCGATCCGAGATGCTTGTAGACGGCACGGCATTCATGTCGGCATTCACACCAATTCCGCGGTTAACACCGCCGAGGTTGCACCGCATGTGCGGGATGGCGTTGATCGCTATCTGCGCGGGCACCTGGACGCCTGCAAGCGACTCGGCGGCGAATGGATGGTCGTCCACGCGGGCTACCACTTCACCAGCGACGTCAAACAGCGGATGGAGGCTGGGCTCGAGCGACTGAAGCGGCTGAGCGACTACGCGGAAGAGATCGGCATTAACGTGTTGCTCGAGAACCTCAACCGGGAGCCGGATGACGCGGAAGTGCATTATCTGGCGCACAATCTTGAGGAGACGCAATATTATTTCGACCGGCTAACCTCGCCGCGCCTGCGCTGGGCGTTTACCGCCAATCACGCCCACCTTGTGCCCGAAGGCATCGACGGCTTCCTCGATGCGATGGATATCGGCCGCTGTGACGAAGTCCGTCTCGCCGATTGCTTTCGCAACGGCAAGGAACTCCATCTGAAACCAGGCAAGGGCAATCTCGACTTCACCACCCTGCTGCGTCAACTCAACCAGCTCGGTTTCCGGGGGCACTTCATGAACGCGTTCGGCACACTCGAGGATATGCTGGAAGGCCGCGAATATCTGGCCGCTCTTTTCCCGGACGCAACCTAGCCCGCTTTATGCATGAAGGGTTTCATAGGTGGTCTTCGGAGGGACGAGGTTGCGGTGATGGCGTGGATGGCAGCGTGAAGCGTCCAGTGCGGCGGGCTGTGTGGATCACTTGTGTGTCTGAACTGGGCAACTTAGAGCTTTTCGGGCGCAGTGCTTCCCCGACCTGCTGTTTGCGTAACCTGGAAAAAATGTTTCGGAGGAGAAGCGGCCCGGCTATCCCGGCGAGGCTCCGAGCGCCAGTGCCACTCGCCGGAAGGTAGGTAGAAACGGAAAAGACGTGGGCAGGTGCACGACACGCGGCGCACCGAGACCAGCACCCGGGCGCCCAGCTTCAGCAATCGTTCGCGGAGCATCCAGACTTGAGCTCGTGCGCAAGCGGTACCCGTGGCCCGCAGCCGCAACTCTTGCAGCAGCACGTAAGCGGCGGCGGTCAGCAGCACGCGGAACTGGTTGGCCCAGAAATCGCTGCAACTGGTGCGGTCGATCTGGAGGTCGTGCAATTCCTTGATGCGATTCTCTACTTCGCCGCGTTGGCAATAGACCCTCTCGTAGAGGAACTGCGGACTCTGTTTCAGGTTGGTGATGACGAAGCGCGGGTTATCTTTCGGCTGCTTACCCTCGGCCCGAACCACCTCGGCCTTGATGATGATGCGGCGTTGCCGCGGCCAAGTTCGGGCCGCATAGTTCGCTTCTCCATAGACGTGCTCGGTTTCTCGGCTGCGCCGGGAGAGCTTGCGAGCTTGCCGCATCGCCCGCTTGGCCTTACGCTTCAACACCGCATTGTTGGCCATCGCCACGACATACTCAAGCTTGGGCTCGGCATCCAGGAAGTTGAGCAGATCGGGATGCGCAAAGCCGCCATCGAGGCGAACCCGAAGCTGTACGCCGGGGAAGAAGTAGCGAATCAACTGCGTCAGTCGGCGCAGAATCCCCACCGCTCCTACCGCCGCCGTCGCGTTGCCGGGACGCAGCACCGCCGCACAGATACTGCTCGGCTTCCTCATTGAAGCTGACCAAGCCCATGACCGGCAGGTAGCACCAACAATCGTAGTGGCCATTGAAGAACGTTAACTGCTGCGCGCCGTGCGTCGGATCGTCGGTCGGGTCCAGATCGATGGTGACACGACGGACGCGCCCGCGCAACCGCTGGGCATGGCGCTGGATCACGCTGGCGGCCAGCGCCTCACTTATGCCATAGAGATCCTTCAGACCAACGGCGTTCTCAAAGCGCGACAGCGTCGGCTGCGAAGCCAGATCGCGGCCTGCTATCGGATCGCGGTCGAGCAACATCTTGTGAATGGGATCGGCCGCCAGACGGGCCGAGTCGTTGGCGTCCGGATAACCGCAGGCAATGGAGAACACACGCTGCGCCAGCAACTCGCGCAAGCGATGATCGACCTTGCCCGCTTGCCGTGCGTCGCGCAGACATCCAGCCAGACCCTCGATCAATCGGTAGCGGCGATCGGCGGCCTTCAGCAGCATGGCTCCGCCATCGGAACTGCCCTGCCGCTGATCGAATTGGATTACGGCGGGCTTGGCAAAAATCTCGGGGAACAACAAACACGGTGTTGTGCTATCGTCAATCACGCGGAAGCCTCGTTGGTTGCTTCAACCGCTGTCTAGACAACACGTTTGTAGCACAACAGGCTTCTCGCGCCTCCAACTTCAAGAATTATCTGGGCTAGTGTGTGCGTGAGAACTGACTTGTTTTTCACAGGGCAGATGGGGCACAAAGAGATATGTCACGATTTCTGCCTTACAGTCCCGAGCAAGCGTACTTGATACCTCCGAGTGTGCAGGATGAGTTAGGAGCGGATCATCTTTAGTTTTTTCATCCGCCAGGTAGTGGATCGGCTGGAACTGAGCCGATTTGAGCAGGCCTACAGCCTGGAAGGTGGGGAGCTGTATGCGCCGGAGCTGATGCTGAGCGTGTGGCTGTACGCCTACGCGGTGGGGCTGACCAGTGCGCGGCGGCTGGAGCAGCGGCTGGTGGAGGATCTACCGTTGCGTTACCTGGCGGGTGGGGCGCGGGTGGACAACTGGGCGCTGAGCGGGTTTCGGCGGCGGCATGCGGGGGCGATCAACGATGCCTTCACCCAGGTGTTGGAGATGGCGCGGCAGTTGGGCTGGGGCAAGCTGGGACGGGTGGCGATCGACGCCACGCGGATCAAGGCCAACGCCTGCCGGGAGCGGGTGGATACGGAGCCGAAGTTGCGGAACGAGCGGGCCAAGCTGCGGCGGCAGGTGCGGCGCTGGCAGCAGGCGTGCGATGGGGACGACGCGGAGCCGAGCGGGCTGAGGGTGGCGCTGGAAAAGGCGGAGCAGAAGCTGGCGGAGATGCCGGGGCGGCTGGAGCGGTTGCGCAAAAGCGGGTTGAAGAAGCGGTCGCGGACGGATGAGCAAGCGCGTTTTCTGCGGCCGCGCGGCGGTTTCGAGTTGGGATACACGGCGGAGGTAGCGGTGAGCGACGATCATCTGATGGTGGCGGCGCGAGTGACGCAGAACGCGACGGACAATCGGTCGTTGCTGCCGATGGTGGCCGCGGTCGAGCAGCAGTGCGGCAGGGCGCCGACGGCGGTACTGGCGGATAGCGGTTTCTTCTCGGTGGAGAACGTCAGCGAGTTAGAGCGGCAGGGGATCGAGGGGGATGTGCCCGATTCGAATCTGGCGTGCGAGTTGAACACGGGACGGGGTTGTCGGCGGCGGGATCGGCCGCGACAGGCGGTCCAGCGGCGGCTGCGGCAGAAGTTGCGCAGCCCAGCCGGACGGGCGATGTATGCGCGGCGCAAGGCGGTGGTGGAAGCGGTGTTCGGAGTGCTCAAGCAGCAGCGTGGGATGCGGCAGTTCCGGACGCGCGGTCTGGGCAAGGTGGGATGCGAGTTCGGGCTGGCGGCCCTGGCCTACAACGTGACCCGGTTGCACGCCCTGCGGCAGGCTTAAACACAATACGTTTTCGCCGCCATCACATTTATTGATTGCCCTTTCTCGTGCCCGGTGAGCGATCCCTGGCACGCGGTCTCTGGTTAGCGGGTAAGCGGCGCCCCACGAGGGCAGCGGAACCTCAGAAAGAACCGGGCTGCCAGACAAGGAGTTAAACAGGCATGGTGTCCGGGTTCTCACGCACACACTGAAGCCCCGCCGTACAGAAACCAACAATGACGGGGGCTTCACAGGCTGCTGAAAAAAGGGGCGCATCCACAGGGGTAAGTGGTAAGTAATAGGAATGGGTGGAGACGACGAGCGGCAAGCGATAGTTTTCAGCTAGGTGAGCGCCGAGGATCGGATTGCGAAGGATCATCCCTTGCGGGGGATGCGGTCGAGGGTGGAGTTGGCGCTGCGGGATCTGGAGCTGCACTTGGAGGCGCTGTATGCGCGGCGTGGGCGGCCTTCGATTGCCCCCGAAAAGCTGGTTCGGGCGCGGTTGCTGATGATTCTGGATTCGATCCGGAGCGAGCGGCAGTGGATGGAGCCGATCAACGACAACCTGCGGTTCCGCTGGTTTGTCGGACTGACGATGGATGACGCGGTTGGGGATGCGACGGTGTTTACCAAGAACCGGGCGCGGTTGATGCCGGGCGAAGTGGCGGAGCGGTTATTCGATGCGGTGCTGGCGCAGGCGCGGGCGAAGAACCTGCTCAGCGCAGAACCCTTCACGGTGGATGGAACGTTGATTCGAGCCTGGGCGAGCCGCCACCGCTTTCATCCCACGAATAAACCGCCGACCCGGGGCACGGGATCAAGCGGCGAGATTCGGCTGCGCGACACGCCCGAGTCGAAGACCGATCCCCAGGCCCGCTTGTACAACAAGAGCGACCGCGGAGCGGTGGTTGCCAGCTATCTAGGCCATATCGTGACGGAGAACCGCCATGGCTTGGCGGTGGCGGGGTGTGCCACGCCAAGCAGCACCACGGCCGAGCGCGAAGCCGGTTTGCCAAGGTTGCCGGCGCTGGCTCGGGGAAAGCAACGGATCACGCTGGGAGCTGACCAGCAGGATCAGGACCCTGCGTTCGTCGGCAGACTGCGCCAGCGGGAGGTGATTCCGCCCATCGCCGAGTACGAAAAAGGCGGCCACGTTGGGAAGAACAGCCGGACGGCGGAGGAGCGCGAGAGCGAAGGCTTTCGCATCCGTCAGCCGAAACGCAAGCTGGTGGAGAAGGGGTTTGGCTGGAGCCAACTGGATAGGGTGCTACGCCAGGTGAAAGTGCGCGGCTTGGCAAAGGTTGAGGCGCTGTTCTGTCTGGCGATGGCGGCGCATAATCTATGCCGGATGCAAACGTTGATTTACGCGCAGTAGGCGCGGGGAGAAGTGTCTCCGCGGAGAGCAAAAACGCCCCGCCGAGAAGAAACCGACCAGGCAAAACGGCCACGGACCCCTGACAAACTCGCGCGAAACAGACTCCAGCGAAGTCCAGCGCACTTTTTCAGCAGCCTGTGAAGCCCGTACGTAAGACCAGCAAACCCTAGTGAGGCTTTAGCCTCTGAGGGACCTCGGTTCTTCTAACCAGACTTGTTCAGAGTTCCCTAGATGATTTTGATGTTGAGAGATTGCACTGCGGAACAGAAAATGGAATGCCAGAATGTCGGGCGGCCCGCTCGCCTGCAATAACCGCTCGCATCACAAGAAGATGAGCCCCTTATCGGATAATGTCGCGGCCGAGCCAGGGCACTGGCACAGCATCAAGCTGAAACTGCGTGACCTGAATCAGCTCTTCAACTCGATGGACCCATCGCCATTCATCGAGAAGGATCTCGACGACGAGGCGGAAGAATTCATCGTGAGCTGGGCGCGCGAGTTCCCGCCCGACGCCCAGTTGAGGCTGCGCATCCATCTGGAACAGTGGCCGGCGGAAGACCCCAGCGAAATGATCCGCCAAGCCGTCCACAACTACTTTGCCCACCGCGCCGAGATTATCGACTTGGAATTCCGGGCCCTGATGAAGCAGGGGCGAACCAGCTTGATCATCGGCTTGTCGTGTCTGGCCGCCTGTCTGGTTATCATCAATACGGTGCTGCACGTCCAGGCGGGCTGGGCCAGCGTCTTGAGGGAAAGTCTCACCATCGCAGGCTGGGTCGCGATGTGGCGCCCGATACAGATATACCTCTACGATTGGTGGCCTTTGCGCCGAAGAGGCCGAACCTACGCCAAACTGAGCCGGATGCCGGTGGAGGTTGCCCCGACAGGAAACGACGGCGGCCGCAGATTTTCCGCATAGGTGTGTGCGGGGGGCGCAAGTATCTGGTACATCCGCCTGAGAAGCGCTCTATAATCAGCGGCATGAGCATCCTCGAACGAGTTCAGAAAGAAATGGTTGACGCCATGCGCGCCAAGCAGGAGCTGCGGCTCTCCACCTTGCGCATGGCGAAGGCCGCGCTCAAAAACAAAGAAATCGACAAGCGCTCCCAGCTTGACGAGAAAGAAGAAATACAGGTCTTGTCGACGCTGATCAAGCAGCGCAAGGACTCGATCGAGCAGTTCACCAAGGGCGGGCGGCTGGAACTGGCGCAGAAGGAGCAGCAGGAGATTGAGATTATCGAGGGTTATCTTCCCAAGGCGTTGGGCGAGGCCGAGGTGACGGCAGCGGTCCAAGCGGCAATCTCCGAAATGGGCTCGCCAACCATGAAGGACATGGGCGCGGTGATGAAGAATGTGATGGCTCGCTTTGCCGGCGCTCGCATCGACGGCAAACTGGTGAGCGAGACGGTGAAGCGGGAGCTGGCGCCGAAGTAGGGCTGGCGATTCAGCGCTTCACCGGCCTGACCCGTGCAGCGCTTATGCTGATCGGAATGGCTGCTGGCGCGTGCTGGCGATTCAGCGCTTCACCGGCCTGACCCTCACCATCGTGCCCTCCGGCAAGGAGCCGTCAAGGAACTCGACCCTGCCGTTCACGACCAGTCCATTCACTTCGCGCAAGGGATCGGCGGCGGGCTGGGGCGCAGCCGGTTGCGCCGGTGGCTTGCGCCCGGTGCCGGCGTCCATCGCCCGATTTGCCAAGCCGTCGGCGGCGCGGTTCTGTTCGCGCAGCACGTGCCGGATGCGAAAGGATTCGAGCTTTCGAATCAGCTCGCGAGCCTCGTGCGCCATCTGCTGGAGGGTTTCGTTGCGCACTTTGTATTCGCCGCGAATCTGCTTGACCAGCAACTCCGAGTCGCTGACCACTTTGAGCGCGCGGTGTCCGTGCTCGACGGCATATTCGAGGGCCGCCAGCAGGGCGGAATACTCGGCGAAGTTGTTGGTCTGCACCCCCAGGTAGTCGCTCAACTCGGCGACCCGGCGCCCGGCGGCATCGCTGATCGCCACGCCGTAGCCGGCCGGTCCAGGATTGCCCCGCGAACCGCCATCGATGTGGGCGACGATGCAGTCTGCGGTTTCGCCGGAGGAGCTGAACAAATCTTCGCGGCCGGCGACGTTCTTCTTGGAAACGCTGCGAAAAGGCATAGCAGGTAGTTTCAAGTTTCCAGGTTCGAGTTTCAAGCGATAAGTTTCGCGCAGCATGAGACGGACCCACGGGACTCTCGCCGGGCGGCTGCGCCGAACCCGGCCTTACCTTCCTTCAGCCAAGCGCGATGCCAGCCGGTAGGGCAGTCCGGCGGCGATGATCTTCTGCTGGGTCAGCTCGACTTCATAGGGGACGCGCCAGAAGGAGACTTGGCGCTGGTTCGAATCGTAGACGGCAAAGGCGGCGCGCCAGTCGCCGTCGCGCGGCTGGCCGACCGAACCGGGGTTGACCAGATACCGCGTGTCCTCCTCCAGGAAGAGATCACAGCGCTCGGCGCGACCGCGCTTGGACGCATAACTGGGTTCTATAACCTCGATTTCGTCACCCTTGTAGGCCAGTGCGAGCTGGATATGGGTATGCCCGAAAAAAACCAGTGGAGCGGTCGAAGCGGCGAAAGCCGCGCGCGCCGCATGCTCGTTGGCGATGTATTCATCCTCACCCGCGGGCGAGCCGTGCACGAATTCGACGCCGCCGAGCGCCGGTTCGTAGACAGGGCCGACCGGCACCGCGCTCAGCCAGGCAAGATTCTCCGGGGTAAGGTGGTTGCGAGTCCACTGTACGGCCTGCGCCGCGACCGGATTGAACGATTCGATCTGCTTGAGATCGAGCACCGCATGGTCGTGGTTGCCGCGCACGGCGAGACCGCCGAAGGGACGCACCCGGCTGATCACGGCATTGGGATCGGCGGCGTAGCCGACGGTGTCGCCCAGGTTGACGAAGCGGTCCCAGGCGCTCGCCGCCGCGAGGCATGCTTCCAGGGCTTCCAGATTGGAGTGGATATCGCTGAGAATCAGCAGGCGCACGTTTCACTCGTCGGTCAAATCACGGGTATCGGCTGCTGGCAGATTATACCGTGCCACGGTTTCCGGCCCAGCGGGAAGGTCGCCGCGAGAAACCGTCGTCGCGGCATTAATCGGCCGCAGTTCCCACTTTGGGCTAGATGTTCAGAAGTCCTGTTGTCGCCAATTACGCAAATGCTCTGGTGGCCCACATTTGCGGAGCCGCAGGCGGAGCTAATGTGGGGTATTGGATTTAAGAAGTACGCTCGAATGCGTGAGGGTCCGAACTGCCCCACATTTGCCAACCGAAGACAAATATGGGCCACCTGCCGGTACGGATTGAAAAGCCAGGTTTTGCACTTCGTATTGACAGACGAGATGCAAAATGTCACTATAGTCTTCATGATTCACATCGGTGGACTAATCGAGTCGAGACGACGGCACTTGGGACTGTCGCGGCTCCAACTCGCGAGTCGCCTGGGCGTCTCGAGCCAAACGGTGCTGAACCTAGAGAGAGATCCCACTTACAACCTAGGAACGAGTCTGCTGCAGCGACTGGAGCAGGCTCTGCAGGTCACATTCGACATCACGATGAAGGAGCAAAGAATCATGAGTACCAGGATTCAAATGGGAAACGACGAATTTATCCTGTACATTAGGAAGAATCACCCTAGCTGTGCCACGAGCAACGACCGGCTCGGCAGGCTCATTTGGAAGTGGATCTACGGATCCGACCCAACGGCGGAGCAGGTTGGCGGCGGCGAATCCGTCCCTTGCTTTTGGGGCGCGACTGCCGCAAACATTGACGAAACTAAGCTTCCCAAAACGGCCACGCAGTTTCAATTCGAGCGCAGGCTGCTTCCGGAGTCTACGACCATTTGGACGCGCTCGGCTCCGGACTACTGGAGCAGAACCTCGCCGCTTCCATGCCGCTGGCAGCGCTGTAGGACGGCGGGGACAGGTGGACAGGTGGCCCAGAGTTGGTTCTTTTCCAACTCTGGGATTTTGTTATCGCATGAAGCGCGGCGTGCTCTGTATCTAAAGTTGGAATCGCTGACTGTCGATGAGGCTGATTGGCGATAAATCCCATTCTCAATAGCGTGGCAGCTGCGATTCCCAAGTCAATGCAGAGGGCTGGTGGCCCACTCAACGTGTCGTTCGTTGAGTGAGGCAGTTGAGCGTTTTCATTTGGGTGCAACTACCCCACTCAAGCCAACGGAAGGCTTGAATGGGGCACCAGCAGCAGTTACCGCGTCGGACAGGAATCTCCGTGCAAAACCCTATTCCCTGATTCGCTTCTCGTGAGTAGAGTATTCTAATGCACCGTATTGCAGTTGTTTTCGTTTTTCTAGGCGTGCTGCTGGTGGTCGCGCCCCGGCAGCTTCTGGCGCAAGCCGCCGCTCCGCCGCCGGCGACCGCCGCAATCGCCGAGCGGGTTCGTCTGACCGTCGAACGCGAGTTTGGCCCTCGTTTGAAACTCGCCGCCAAGTTCCCGCCCATGTTCGGAGACTTTGACGGCGACGGCAAAGAGGACCTGGCGGTGGTGGTGACGGGCAATCCGATGCTCGACCAAGCCAGTCACAACTACAAGCTGATCGACCCCTACGACAGCTACTTTGGCTACGGCAACGTCAAGGTGACGATGTCGTTTCCCATTCACGCGCAAGGGGAGCCGCTCTATGTGGCGATCGCGCACGACTGGCGCGCCCCGCATCCCAAGGCAAAGTTTGTCATCGTGAACCTGCCCTTCGAGCGCATAGAGGTCGGCGGGGTTAAGATGAGGAACAAGAAGAACGCCTCGGGGCTGTTCACCGTCGATTCCACGGGCTTGCAGGCGCTGGTGGTCTGGGACGGCAGGAAATATCGCTGGCAGGGCGGCGGCGCCGAGTAATCCCCAAGCAGGCAACTATTCTGATTTGCCTTCCATGCGGTGGTGCGGCATATAATCTGCGGCATGAACCTGGAGCAGAAACTGGCTGAGTTGAAGCGGCGCGACGCCCTGGCGGAAGCCGGCGGCGGCGAGGAACGGCGCGAACGCGAACACAAACTGGGCAAAATGACCGCCCGCGAACGCATCGAGTTCCTGCTCGACCAGGGAACGTTCGAGGAGACGGACAAGTTCGTCGTCCATCGCACCACCGATTTCGGGATGGATGAGCAGCGCTACTACGGCGACGGCTTCATCACCGGATACGGCCGCGTAGAGGGCAGGCTGGTGTTTGTCTTCGCCCAGGACTTCACCGTCTTCGGCGGGTCGCTGTCGGAGACCAACGCCGCCAAGATCTGCAAAATCATGGACCTGGCGATGAAGGTCGGAGCGCCGGTGATCGGCCTCAACGACTCGGGCGGGGCCCGCATCCAGGAAGGCGTGCGCTCGCTCGCCGGCTACGCCGACATCTTTCTGCGCAACACTTTGTCCTCCGGCGTCGTCCCGCAGATTTCCGCCATTATGGGTCCGTGCGCGGGCGGGGCCGTCTATTCGCCGGCGATTACCGATTTCGTGCTGATGGTGGACAAGACCGCCTACATGTTCATTACCGGGCCGGATGTGATTAAGGCGGTCACCCACGAAGAGGTGACGAAGAACGAGCTAGGCGGAGCCCTCACCCATAACACCACGTCCGGGGTGGCGCATTTTCTGGCGCACGACGACGCTGAGTGTCTGTCGATGGTGCGTGAGCTGCTCAGCTTTATGCCATCCAACAACCTCGAGGACCCGCCCCGCCGAGCTTCGACGGACCCGGTCGAGCGCGCCGATGAACAGCTCGACACCATCGTCCCGACCGAATCGAACCAGCCTTACGACATCAAGGACGTCATCGACCGCATCGTCGACGATGGGTATTTCTTTGAAGTGCAGGAACACTATGCCCGCAACATCGTGGTGGGATTTGCCCGCCTGAACGGACGCCCGGTCGGGATTGTCGCCAACCAGCCCTCGATGCTGGCCGGCGTGCTCGATATCAACTCGTCCATCAAGGGCGCGCGCTTCGTCCGCTTCTGCGACTGCTTCAATATTCCACTGGTCACGTTTGTCGATGTGCCGGGCTTTCTTCCCGGGGTGCAGCAGGAGCACGGCGGCATCATTGTGCACGGCGCCAAACTTCTCTATGCCTTTGCCGAAGCCACCGTGCCCAAGGTCACGGTGATCACCCGCAAGGCTTACGGCGGAGCCTATTGCGTAATGGCGTCCAAACATATCCGCGCCGATGTGAACTATGCCTGGCCAACCGCGGAAATCGCCGTCATGGGGCCTGAGGGGGCGGTTAACATTGTCTACAAGCGCGAGTTCGATCAGGCCGCCAGGAAAGGCGCCGACGGCGATGAGGGAAAAGCGGAGCTGGCGAAGTTACGCGCGGAAAAGGTAGAGGACTTTCGCGAGCGCTTCGCCAATCCCTATGTCGCGGCGGAGCGCGGTTACGTCGACTCGGTGATTCGTCCGCGCGACACTCGCCGGCGCGTCATCCAGGCGCTGGAGATGCTCGACACCAAGCGCGATAAGAACCCTCCGCGCAAGCACGGAAACATACCACTTTAGGGGACTGGGGAATGTCTCCGCAGTGCCACGCTGAGGGCGGCGAAGGATCTGCTTTTCGTCCCTCTGAAAATAAGCAGGTCCTTCGGCTCCGCTCGGCATGGACCGCGCAGTTATTTCTTCGGGGCGATTGAGTCCTTGACGGCTTTGGCAACATAGAACTTGACGACGGTCTTGGCGGGAATCTTAATCGCTTCGCCAGTTTGCGGATTGCGGCCCATGCGGGCCTTGCGCTGGGATTTCTTCAAGCGGCCTAGGCCGGCCAGAACGAACACGCCGTTCTTCTTGGTTTCCTTTACCGCGACGTCAGCCAGGGTATCCAGGAATGCGGCGGCGGTCTTGTTGTTGACTTCCGTCTTCTCCGCCAAATAGCGCACGAGAGCGGTCTTGGTCATGCTAGCAGCCATTGGAAATATCCTCCTTGGAATCGAGTGCGTCGAGCTACTCGACGGCGGATATCTTATACCACCGAGCGAAAGGCGAAAAGCGTTTTTGCGTAGATTTTATGCGGGTTTTCCACAGGCAGGTGCCGCGAAGCCGCTGCTCATGCCGGTTTCGCGCCGGCAGCAGCCGGGCACCGCCGGACCCCACGCCAGGGCATTTCGCGATTCCGGACGGCGCGGTGCAATAATAGCCTTTGGTCTCCCGGCGCGTGGCGTAGGGCACGGGTTGGGGCGAGAGAGGCGTTGGTGAGCTGCGAGATCTGCCACAAACGGAAAGAAAAGCGCTTCTGTCCAGCCATCCATGGACGCATCTGCCCGCAGTGCTGCGGCGAACAGCGGGAGGCGACCCTGGATTGTCCGGAGGATTGCCCCTACCTGCAACAGGCCCGCGCCCACGAAAAGACCCGCACCCCGGAACAGCTCGCGGGCGAGGAGCTTTTTCCCAAGGTGGAGATCGGGCAAGGCTTTTATTACGAACGTGAGCCGCTGATCGGTGGCCTGCTGTACGAGTTGACCCGCCTGAGCGGGCTGCAACGCGACTGGAACGATCGTGACGTCACGGGCGCCCTGACGGCGCTGGCCCGCAACTACGAACGGCTGACGGGTTCAGGCATCATTTATAACGAATCGACCGCCAACCCGATTCATCGGGCGATCGCCGACCAGCTGCAGAAGAGAATTGGCGAGTACCGCGAAATCGAGCAGCAGAAGCTGGGCTACACCTCGCTCAAGGACTCCGACGTTCTCAAGGCTTTGGTGTTTCTGGTGCGCACGGCGCAGGTGCACACCTCGGGACGGCCGCGCTCGCGCTCCTTCCTGGCGTACCTGGGGCAGCAGTTTCCGGCGGCCAGGCAGAAAGCGGGCCTGGTGAGCGGGAGAGCCTCGAGTTTGATTGTGCCGTAGCCGTGCAGGCATAGGCAATCGTCAGGCAAATGGAAAAGACAGTTTATCTTTCGCTCGGGTCAAATTTGGGCGACCGGGCGCGCAACCTCGAAGCGGCGATGGAAAGGCTACGTTCGCTGGGCGAGGTGGCCGCGGTTTCCAGTTTCTACGAGACTGAGCCGGTCAGCGATTTTCAGCAACCCTGGTTTCTGAATTGCGCGCTGGGACTGCGCACCGAGAAGATGCCGCGCCAACTGCTGGCGGCGGTGCTGGCCATCGAGCAGGCGCTCGGGCGCAAGCGGACGGTGGCCAAGGGACCGCGCACGGTTGACATCGACATCCTGCTGTTCGGCCGCTTCGTGATCGACGTGCCCGGCCTGACGATTCCCCATCCGGCCATGCACCAGCGGCGCTTCGTGCTGGAACCGCTGGCGGAAATCGCCGCCAGCGCGCGGCATCCGGTTCTCCGCCGCACAATTGGCGAACTGCTGGAGGAGCTGCCTCCCGGTTCTCCCAAGGTGCGTAAGCTGGACGGCAAGACCGGCAGAGGCGGAGCCTGACCTGTCAGGCATCGACAGGAGCATTGCCCGGTCAGTAGAATCGAATGGTTGGCGCCACCGGTCGAACCAGCCTGTCCGCACGGACTTACGCCGCGCGACCTCGTCTTTCCGGCAACTGAACAGGTGAGTTTTTGAAGCATTTTTTTGCGCAGTACAAAGGTTTTCTCTTGCACCTGCTCGCTCCGCTGGGCGGGCCGCTGGCGATTTTTTTTCTGACCGTGGTGGATGGAGCGGCCATTGGCATTCCGCTGGACCCGCTGCTGGCTTACTATGCCTATACCAATCGCGCCCAGATCGTGCTCTGTGTTGTGCTGGGCGCCCTCGGTTCGACCGTCGGCAGCCTGGTTCCTTACCTGATCGGATACAAAGGGGGAGAAGCCCTGGTTGCCAAACGCGTGGGCAGGCAGCGCTTTGAAAGCGTCCACGCGCGCGTGGAACGATATGGCGTGTGGGCGCTGATCATTCCTTCCATGTTGCCGCCGCCGACGCCTTTCAAGCTTTTTGTATTTTGCGCCGGGGTCGCCGAGATGAGCTGGATACGATTTTGCATCTCCATCTTTGTGGGCCGGGTTGCGCGCTTCACCCTGTTGAGCGTGCTCACCATCATCTTTGGCCCGCAGATTGTCGACCTGTTCCAGACGGTGATTCTGCGCCATTGGCCGATCGCCCTGGCCGTGGCCGCAGCCGTTACACTCTCGATAATCCTGGTGGTGCGCCGCAGTCGCGCACGCACCCAGGAACCGGTGAAGATCGCGTAAGCCGGTTCGCAGAAGCACTTCAAACTATCAAGAAGAGAAACCTTGATCGTTATCCCTGCCCGGCACCTTTATCGACCGGCGCCCGGCACATTGCGGACGCCGACCGCGGCGTCTTCCACCTCGAGGGTGGGAGAAAGCAGAACGTAAGCGCCCAGGGGCGAGCGGCGCGAGTCCGGATAGACGAAGCGAAGGTCGCGGAAGCTGACCAGGAATCCTGGCGAGGTTCCGTCGAGCTTCTCGGTCTCAACCAGCGGATAGCGCGCCCAACCCAGATAGGCGCGGCCAAGCCGGGTTTGGCGGGCGGCATTGCTGGCGGCCGTCCCTTCGGGCTTCTGATAGACGCGGGCACGTGCTTGCGGATCGACCACCGGCGCGAGCGAATCGACATCCAGGGCGACGTAGCTGTCTCCGGTATCGACCACGCCGTACCAGCGAAACGGATTTACCATGTAAGGAAAGGCGGAAACGCGCAGGGGAATTTTGCCCTGGTACTCAAGCGCCTGCATGGCATTGACCGCCCGGCGATGCTCGTAATCGCGCACCCCCCACAGCAACGTCATCAGCGCCAGGGCCAAGGCCGCGCCCACTCGGCCGCGCGGAGATGATTCCCGCGCCCCAATCTCATGGTTGACCAGCGCGAACAAGCTCGGCAAGACCAGGCCGCCGATCAGAACCAAAAGCAGAACCGGCTCGATGATGAAAACAATATCCCACGCGTACCAGTTCGGCCACCACGGCCATAGGGGCCGCAGGCCGTAGCTGTTGGTGAAGTCCAGCAGAAGGTGGCTGTAACCGGCAATGCAGGCAAACAGGTACAGCAGTCCCCAACGGGGGGTTGACGCTCCCGCCGCCCGCACCGGCGTCCCCGGCAAGCCTGGTTTTGGCTTGCTGGGGTGAAACGCCGGCCATAACCGTTGCCGCAGGCGGTGTCCGGCATAAACCAGGGCGAGCACCAGGGCCGAGACCAGCGGAATTCCCCACAGCGTGTGGGTGGCTCCGCGATGACAGACAAAGCCGGAGACGGAACCCTTCACGTAGGCGACGATATCGATATCAGGAGCTTCGGCTGCCAGCGTCATGGTGAGTGTGGCCAGCGCCGTCTTACGGTTAAAGCCCAGGCGCGCCAGGCACGCCCCGGTGAGAAAATGAGTGATTGGTTCCACCGCTTCTCCGGTAAAGCAGCTTCAACAGGTTGGCCGCGGCATCAGCAGGGTAAGCGCCTGCGGCACGATGGACATTTCAACCGGCAGGCCGGTGAGTACCTCGCCGTCGGCCTGCGCCCGCAGGTGGGCCTTCGGGCCGGTATCGATCAGGCGGAAGCGGACGAACCGGGCGGGGATGAACTCGACCCGGGCCGAACGGCTTTCCGATTCCGGACCGGCGCCGCGGAAGATCGCCGAAATCGCGTAGCGAAACATTGCCAGGCGGGAGCTCGGCTTCAACGTGATCAGTTCAGATAATCGTGATCGAGCCCTCCGCCGGGACGCCAACGGCTCAGCCATTTGCCGAACGAGCTTACCCGCATGCCCACCAGCTCAAACAGTTGCTCGCGCCGCTGGCTTCCGTCCGGCAGCGTGATCTCGGCGGAGAATGCGGTGAAGTCGTGCGCCATGAGCGAGGATAGCCCGGCGATGTAGTAGGCGGTGAAACCGCCGCGTTGCTTGAGCAGCGTGGCGTCGTAGATCAGCTCGGCATGAGCCCCGATGCCGGCGGCCACCGAGAAGTAAATCGTCCGCCCTTCCGGTTGATCCGGCATTCGATTCCAGCGCATCTGTCCGGCAGCTATGCGCCGTGGCGCGTAAGCGAGAGTTGCGCGGGCGGCGGCTTTGATGTCGCCGGGAAGCCCGAGATCGGTGGCCAGCACGTTGGCTGTGCCCAGCGGCAGCACTCCGAGGGCGGCGTGCTCCGGCGCGTGCACCATGCCTTGCAGCACGTCGAAAACCGTGCCGTCTCCGCCGCAGGCGAAGACCGCATCGAAGCCGCGAGCCAGGGCGGCTTTCGCCTGCCGGCCGCCTTCGCCCTTGGCGAGCGTCGGCTCCAGTTCGACTTCCACCCCGGCATCACGAAACACCTGCGCGGCAGAGAGCAGTTCCCGGGTGCGGGCGCTGCGGTTACGCCCGGCAATCCGGGTTGTGGAGCAGCAGAGCCTTGTGGAAGGCTGGCATCGATTTAAACGGGACCGCCTCGGCGCTGCTGGGACTTCGTCACCATGAGGACAACCGGCGCTGCCGTCATTTACTCGCGCTCCGCGCCGTTGGGATTGGCTTCGCCGTCCTCGCCTTTTTCGCCGGAGGCGTCGCGCTTGGCCTCGTCGAGCAGACGCATGCCTTCCATGAAAAGCGCCTGGGTAGATCGCGTCGTGGTGCGCAGATCGGTGGTGGCCTTGAAGTCGATTTCAAAGGTTCCCCCGCCTTGCCAGCGAAGCGCGTCGAAGACCGCGTCGTCGCCCAGCACCCAGCCGCTGGCGGCATGGACCAGTTGCCCTTCGACGAAATACATTTCGCAGCGCGGTTGAGCCCCTGACGGTCAGCGCGGTTTTCCGAATGCCCGCCGGAACGCCCGTCAGGGAGAGACAGCAACTCTTGCGGCCCATCTCCAGCGACTGCACCAGGTCGGTGACGCTCATCTGCGCCAGCGTCCCGCGGACGGAGTTGCCGCCGCCCGAGCGGGTCATGCGCTCCAGGTTGATGCGCTCCACGATGCGCCGCACCCGGCTTTGCAGGTCGCGGATCAAGAAGGGCTTTTCGATGATCTCGTCGACGCTGTCATCGAACGGCCGGTGCGACTCGTCACCGCTGTCCCTGGCCGACAGCAGAATCACACGCGCGGCGTGCCGCCGGCGAAGTTCTTCGAGCAACGACGGATCGCCTTTCGCTCCCACTTCGGCATCGACGATCACCAGCTCGGGCTTGGCTGTCTCAAACTGCTGAAGCGCTTCGGCGCCGTCGGCGGCCAACTGGATTTCGCCGAACGGCTCGAGTCCCCGTCCGAGCAACTCGCGGATCATGGGATTGTCGTCGATCACCAGGATTTTGATAGCCGTCGCCATGTTCCTATTAAGCATTCCACAGTCGGTATCTCTAATATCACCACCGGGATCTGTCCCGGCTCCTTCGCGAGACTTCCGCGACCGGTACCCTTTGGCGGACGCCGGTACTGCCGCTCTTGCCGCCGCTCTTGCTTTCCAGTGCGACTTCGCGGATCTCTATGCCTTTGTCCAGCGCCTTGCACATATCGTACACGGTCAAGGCCGCGATCGAAGCCGCCGTCATGGCCTCCATCTCTACCCCTGTAACCGCGGTGGTGCTGGCGGTGGCGCGAATGCGCACGCCATTCTCGCACAGCTCCAAGTGCACATCAACGTGCGAGAGAGGAATCGGGTGACACATCGGGACTAGCTCCGACGTGCGTTTGGCCGCCATGATCCCGGCTACGCGGGCCACTTCAAAGGGATCGCCCTTAGGGTTCTCCGGCAGAGCCGCCAGCACCTTGGAACTCATTCTGACCACTGCCGTCGCCACCGCGGTTCGTTTCGTCGCAGATTTCCCGGAGACGTCAACCATGCGTGCGCGACCCTGACGGTCGTAATGGGAGAGCTTGCTCTTCATGGCATCAGTCTGGAGGTTTTTGGTCACTAGCGCAACTCCGTGCCGAAAATCAAAACGCTGACCTGTTCTCCGGGGTTGATCCGTTCACGGTCGGGGGCAACCACCAGGTAGCAATTGGCGCCCGAGGCGCAAACCAGATCGCCGGAACCCCGCCAATCCAGATGTTCCGCCTCAATGCTCCCGGGCTCTCCGGTCAGCCTGGCCGGCAAAAAGCGGGTCAATCCGGTAGCCGTACGCAGCTCTTTTTTCAGTCGTGCCGAAGCGAACAGCAAGGGAACGGGTGCGCCTCCGGCGAGCGCGCGAAGCACCGGAGTGACAAACAGCTCGAAGGTGACCAGGGTCGATACCGGATTTCCCGGGCAGTCCGAAAAACGGTACCCGGCGTATCTCTCTCGGCTCATGCGCCGCTGGCTTCCGCCTCTGCCGGGCAGGTGCTTGAGCCTCGCCGAAGACGATAGGCCTGCCCGGCTGAATCCTAGCCCCGCCGATGTAAATCTCCGCATGGAATTCCTTCAGCGCATCCCTTACCAAGTCGTACTTACCCATGGAGACGCCGCCGGAGAACAGGGCGAGATCGTGCTGCAAGGCCAAGACGATCAACTCGCGCAATTCGCGGGGTCGATCGGGAGCAATCGGCAGCGGGACAGGCTCTCCGCCGGCCAACTCAATCTGCGCCGCCAGCGAATGCAGGTTGGAATCGCGAATCTGGGTGGGACCGGGAAAAGTATGAACCGGAACCAGCTCGTCGCCGGTGGCAAGCACGGCCACTTGCGGACGCCGGAAGACGGTCATGGTGGAGTGGCCGGCGGAGGCGGCCACGGCTATGCCGGTCGGAGTCAAGCGCGTGCCCACATCGAGCAGGAGCTGGCTTTCCGCGGCCTCGGCGCCGCGGGGAACGATGTTCTCTCCGGCGGCCACCTGCCGCAGGGCTTCGATGCTGCCATCCGGGCGGCGCTTGGCGTGTTCCAGCATCAACACCGCATCGGCCTCAAAGGGAACGGGAGCGCCGGTCATAATCGCGATGGCCTCGCCCGGCAATAACTTGCGTGGCATCGAGTCCGGCTCGGCTCCAGCCTTGACTTCGCCAACCACCTTCAGCCGGATCGGAATCGCCGCCAAGTCGGTTGAGCGGACGGCAAAGCCATCGCGGGTGGCGCGCGGAAACGGCGGAAAATCGCGGTCGGCGAGAATGGGCGACGCCAAAAACCGGGCGAGCGCACGGTTCAGCGAAACCTTTTCGGTAGCTGTCGGCTGGCAGCGCCCGGCATATTTCTCAACTACCTGGCGTGCTTGGCCAAACGATAATAGCCGCTCGTGACTGGAAGGTTTCATGCTGGGGAGACGCCATCCCGGACCCGGATTTCCGGGCACATAGAATATACACGAGCCGCATAACCGCCTCGCGCGCCGGGCTTGCGGTGCTGCGCCGATGCAGGCAATGCCTCGGCGCTCGCGCCCTCGTGCGTGCTTGGAACTTATTTCTTGCCTTGCTTGGCAGTTCCGTACTGAGTCTCAACTTTGGCGCCGATCATGGCCAGCATCTCCTTCGCCGGTTCGGCGTACTGTCCGTTTGGACTCAGCTCGAGATATTTCAGGAAGGCCTCCTCGGTGCCCGCGGGCGCCGACATCTTGCCGTCTTTGCCGAGGGTAGCTTTGGCGATCAGGTTGACAGCCTTTTGATAGTAAGCATCGGCCTTTTTCGGATCGGCCGCAATCGCCTTGTCGAAAGCGGCGATGGCCTCTTCCGGCTTGCCCTGCATGGTCAGGGTCGCGCCGGCGTTGTACCAGTACATGGCGGCATTGTCATTATGCTTGGGGTCGGCCGGGTTTTTATCATTCAGTTCGGCGGCTGTCTTGAACTCGCCGACAGCCTCGTCTAACTTCTTGAGCCTGAGATATGCCGTGCCTAGCAGATTGTGAAATTGATGCCGATCCGGGGTCAGCGCCAACGCCTTCTTCAATGCCTCGATGGCCTCCGGATACTGCTTGGCGCCGAGATACGACTGACCCAGGCTGACCCAAAGGACGTACTGACCGGCGTCCACCTGCGTGGCTTCCCGCATGATCGAGACCGCCTTCGGGTAATCGCCCGCCTTCCGGGCGGCGGCGGCCTGCTGCAACATCTGATTGAGTCCCTTGACCTTCTCGGCCTGGTTGGCCGCATCCTGCGCGGCTCGCCGGCGATCCTTGGCCAAGTCGAAAGCCAGCGTATTCGCTCCCCCGGCGGTAACGGAATAGCCCGCCAAGGCGTCGATTTTCTGACCGTCTAAAAGGAGCGTGGCGTCATACTTGCCTTCGGGAACTCCCGCCAAGGAGAACTCGCCCTGCTTGTTGGTGGTGGCCGTAAACTTCTGTCCGCTAGCGCTGACAAGCTCGACGGTCGCGTTGGCGATCGGCTTGCCCGCATCGTCCTTCGTCGTGCCCTTCACGTTCTGCTGTGCCGCGGCGCTGCCGCACCAGACGATGGCCGCCAGCGCCAGTAAGATTGCCATACGATTTCTCATTTCGGCCTCATGTCGCTAGAATTGCCTGCCTCATAAGCAATAGGGTCGGCCATGCCGGCGGCTGCAAAGGCGCGCAGCCGCAGCACGCAGCTTTCGCAGACTCCGCATGCCTTCGTCTGGCCGCTGTAGCAAGACCACGTCAACTCGAAGGGCGCGCCCAGCCGCAGGCCGAGGGCGACGATTTCAGCCTTGCGCATGGCGATCAGCGGGGTCACGACCCGGATGCGGCCTTCCCTGGTTCCGGCGCGGATCACGCGGTTGAACGCTTCGTAGTATTCGGGACGGCAGTCGGGGTAGCCCGAGCTGTCTTGCTCGACCGCGCCGATGTAAATCTTTTGCGCTCCGATTACCTCGGCCCAGCTAACCGCCGCCGAAAGGAAGTGGGCGTTGCGAAAGGGCACGTAGGTAATGGGAATCTGCTGCCCGATTTGCTCGCCCGCCAAAGGCACGGCGACCTTAGAGTCGGTGAGGGCCGAGCCGCCGATCTGGTCGAGAACCTGATTGCGCACCACCAGCCGCCGAGCGATGGCCAGCCGGTCGCAAATCTCCCGGAACGCCTGCTGCTCGCGCGCCTCCGTCCGCTGGCCATAGCTGACGTGCAGGGCGGCGACATTCGCCGCGCCGAAATCCCGCACCGCCAGGGCCGCGCAGACACAGGAATCCATGCCGCCGCTCAGCACCACAACCGATTTGTTTTGCTCTAGGTTGCTCATGCGATTACGGCAGAGCCAGGGATGCCGTGTCCTTTTCCGTTTCGGCTACGCTGAAGTTTTATTGTGCGCGAAGCGGGCGACTCAGTTTGTGAATTTATGATGATTGCCGCGCCCCCGCCGGATTTCGCAACCGCCGGCCGGCTAAACACCTTTCAGCGACGGATCCCAGATGAATTTATGAATTTGCAAGCCAAGCCGCACCCGGAGTCCGTCGGCGAGTATCCACTCTGCCAGCTCCCGCGGATCGATGAGGCAATTGGCGACGTCGCGAGCGCCGCGCGCTTCTTTGCGGAAAGCGGGTGAAAAGATGACGTTGCCGGATTTCCGCCAAAGCTCATGGGCGACGACGAACTCGCGGGCGAATTCGTAGTCCGCCCGCGAAGCGATCACGAACTTGATTTCATCGCGCCGGGAAAGCGCCGCGAGGTTCTCCAGCCGGAAGCTGCCGCCTTCGCCGGAATCCGGGCACTTGACATCGACAATCTTGAACACCGACGGAGGCACCCGCTCTAAGGGCCGCTCGCCGCTGGTTTCCAGCAGCAGGGTGTAACCCTGCTCGATCAACTGCTTCATCAGCGGAATCAGTTCGCTCTCCTGCAAGAGCGGTTCCCCGCCGGTGATCTCGACCAGTCCGCCGGGAGGCAGCAAGCGGCCCACCTCGGCAACCAGTTCCTCGGCCGCCATCTTGGTCCCGGCCTTGAAGGTGTACTCGCTGTCGCACCAGCGGCAGCGCAGATTGCACCCGGCCAGCCGCACAAAGACGCAGGGCAGCCCGGTAAACGACGACTCGCCTTGCAGCGACTTGTAAATCTCGATGATTTGCATCTGTCTGCCAGCCGGGGCCTTGTTGGCAAACTCCGCGAAGAACCGTGCAGGTTCAGTTTACTCGTAATAGCTTGCGATGGAAGTGTCAGTCTCCCAGACGGTCACCCGCTTGATCTCCACCCGGCCGTTGGTGTGCTGCTTCAGGCGCTCGTTGGTCTGGTCGAAGAAATATTTCGCCAGATTTTCCGCCGAGGGATTCAAGGTGGTGAAGGGCTCCAGATCATTCATCATGCGGTGATCGAGATACTCGATCACGTGCTTCATCACCTGCTTCAGATCCTTGAAATCGAGCAGCAGCCCGGCTTTGTCGAGTTCCCGGCCGGCCAGCGTCACCCGCACCCGGTAGTTGTGGCCATGCGGGTGCTCGCATTTGCCCTTGTAATTGCGCAGGTAATGGCCTGCGGCAAACGTCTCTTCGACCGTCACTTCGTACATGATTCCTCTTGCCTGCCGCGTCCGCCGCGCGGGAGTGCAAGTCCCTATTCTAGAGCAATTCCACGGAGGCCACCGACCCCAAGTTACGGCCCTTGTTTGGGGCTGGATGCCGAGAAGGCGTGTTCACGACAGCGATAATCTGAAGGGTGCCCCATACAAGCTTCTTTTGCTTGTGTGGGGTAGTTGCTTAAGCGTTGAGAACTGCCCCACTCAAGCGCAACTACGGCGCTTGAATGGGCCACCCGCCCGGTTATGTGCCAGCTACCTCTGATTGGGTCCCGGAAGCCTTCTTGTACCAAGAGGCACGCACCCTCTCCACTTCAACCTTGAACTCAGCCCGGATTTGATCTGCCACCCGCTTTGCTTCAAGGGCAAACGCGGGTAATCTCCCAATAGTCACGACCCTGATGCAGGCTCCCTCGGCGAGAAACTCGCCCTGGTCCGTTTCCTCAAGATGAAGCTCGTCATTTTCACCTAAGCAACAACGGATCAAGGGGCTGTCCACCACAATCACCGGAAAAGCGAAGCCAAATTGCGCGCTAAATCTGAGGCCTCCATGTACGCAGCTTTGGCTTGCCTTCGCAACGTTCATCGTTGCTGTATATGCGACATCGTTTTCGGAGAAGGCCTGCCGTAAGGAGTAACCAGTTAGATCGTCTTTACGCAGCCACGGCAGCTTGTCAAGGAGTTCCACTATATTTTCCGCCAAAACTGCCCTTGCGTCGTCGGATGTCACAGCAAAGGCAAAAACTCGGCCGAAGGCAAGCGTATGCGTTGAACATAGCAGCACCCACGGCTTTTTTGTGGCCTTGCATTCAATGACAAACGAAATTCCAAGAATGCCTAGGTGGTCAGGATCACGGGCAAGAACATCAACTTCGCGTTGTTTTCCGGTCTCCGAGTCAAGGTAGTGAGTGGAATGCATTACGTCAAAGCCAGCAGTCCGGAATGCGGCGGCGGCGCGCATTTCCAAAGGGAAACCCTGCGTGTTGAGCCAGTCTCGCACTTTTTCGATCATGAACCTATAGTAGGTCTTTAGGCGACGGGGTACCAGTGTCACTGATAACTGTCGTTAAATCCCCATCACACCACTCACGGCGTTCATCAGTCTGTTGTCTAGCGGCGGGCGGCCGGCGGCCGGGACTCGATCCCGGGTAACCGCTCTAGTCGTTCTCCTCGTAGCCGAAGAAGGCGGCGACCGCGCGCAGCTCCGTGGTCCGCCCGTAACTCGGCAGACTGTTCAGAAAGACGCGCCCATAGCGCTTTTTCAGGATGCGATTGTCGAGCAGCACGAGCACGCCGCGGTCGTCGAGTGAGCGAATCAGCCGGCCGAAGCCCTGCTTGAGGGAGATCACCGCCGAAGGCACCTGGTATTGCATGAAGGCGTTGCCTCCGGACTCATCGACGGCGCGAATGCGGGCGGCGGTGACCGGATCGTTGGGCACGGCAAACGGCAGCCGGTCGATGATCACGCAACTCAACTGGTCTCCCTGCACGTCGACTCCCTGCCAGAACGATGCGGTGGCGAACAGCACCGCGTTGGGGGTGGCGCGGAACTGCTCCAGCAGCGCATTTTTCGGTGCCGTACCCTGCAGCAGCACGGGGTATTCTAGTTCCCCGAGCAGACGGTCGTGGACCTGGTTCATCTGCGCGTAGCTGGTAAAGAGGCAGAAAGCGCGGCCGCGGGTAATCTCCAGCACCTGCCTGATGCGGATGGCGGCGCGCTCGGCATAGCCCGGCTCGCGCGGATCCGGCAGGTCCGGCGGCACGTACAGCAGGGCCTGGCTCTGGTAATCGAAGTGCGAGGCGACCACCAGTTCGCGGGCGTTCTGAATCCCCAGGCGCTCGCGGATGTAGTCGAAGGTGCCGTTCACGGCCAGGGTGGCCGAGGTGAGCACGGCGGTCTCAATCTGCTCGAAGAGTGTCTGCCGCAGGATCTCGGAGACGTCGATCGGCGTGGCTTGCAAAAAGACGTGCTGCCGGCGTCCGCCCAGGGCCGATCGCCGCTCGATCCAGAAGACCGTATTGGGATCGTCCGCCTCCAGCAGGAAGCCGAGTTGCACGCGCAGTTCTTCGGCGCGGCGGCCCAGGCGGAAAACCTCGTCGGGCTTGTTGGGGAGCGCCTGCAAGGCCAGCGCGAGCTGCGCCAGCGCCGCCTGGAGCGAGAGAAATTCGTCGCCGTTTTCCTCGAGAAATTCACCGCGGTTCTGAAACTCGAAACGGCCTTCGCCCGGCGGAAGCGCGGAAAAGAAAAGTTGCGCGCGCTCGTAGACGCGGCTCACCGCCGCCAGCAGCGCCGGCGACCCAACTTTGTGCTGCTGCACCGTCCGTTCCACGTCGCGCAGCAGGTCTTGCAGCCGCAGGTCGCTGACGCTGATGCCGAAGTAACTGCTGGCCACATCCTCCAGCTCGTGAGCCTCGTCGAAGATCACCACCCCGGCTTCGGGCAGAACCCCGGCATCGGGCGCGCTGTCGGCTGCCTGCTTCACCGCCAGGTCGGCGAAGAAAAGATGATGGTTGACGATCACCACGTCGCTTTCCGCCGCGCGCCGTCGCATCTCGGTGATGAAGCAGCGCTCCCACTGCGGGCATTTGGTGCCGCTGCAATTCTCGGCGCGGGCATCCAGCCGCGGCCACAGTTGACCGCTTTCGGGCAGCGCCGTCAACTCCGCGCGGTCTCCGGTCCCGGTGGTTTTCTCCCATTCGCTGATGGCGCGATAGTGCTCGACTTCCTCCAGCCCGGTCAGGATCGGCGCGCTGGCAAGGTCGTAGAGCTTTTTGCGGCAGAGATAATTGTTGCGGCCTTTCATGTAGCAGACCCGCAAGCGCCGCTCGCCCTGGCCGCGCGGGCGTACCCTTTTGCGGCGCCGGATTCGCATCGGCTGGCCGGGAAGCGAACAGCGCTTCTTCCAGAAAGGGTACGTCTTTATAGAAGAGCTGTTCCTGCAAGGTCTTGGTTCCCGTCGAAATAATGACGCGCTTGCCGGAGCGAAGCACGGGAAGAAGGTAAGCGAGCGTCTTGCCCGTGCCCGTCCCGGCTTCGACAATCAGGTGGCGACGCTCTTCGAGGGCCTGCTCGATGGCCTGCGCCATGCTGAGCTGCCCGCGGCGAAACTCGTAGGCCGGATGGGTGCGCGAGAGCACTCCACCGGGTGCGAAGAAGCTGTGCAAAGAGGCTGTCGTCGGCAGCGAGACCGCCTCCGGCGTAGAGCGCACTTCACCGGCGGGGAATGGCGAACCAGCGGCTTGTCGGGGAGGACCGGACACTGACCCCTATAATAGCTCCTGTGCGCAATTCTTCGCCCAAGACTAATGACCGCTGATCCCAACTCGACTCCAGGCTTGCTTGCCATCGTCGGCCGGCCCAACGTGGGCAAGTCCACGCTGTTTAACCGCATTGTCGGGATGCGCCGGGCTATTGTGGGCGACGAGCCGGGCATCACCCGCGACCGCCTTTATGCCGAAGCCTCATGGCTTGGGCGCCGTTTCCGTGTGGTCGATACCGGCGGCATCCTGCCGGAGGATAAGGACTTTATTCCGGCCGAGATTTTCCGCCAGGCGCGCTTCGCCCTGGACGAAGCCGCGGCCATCGTCATGGTGGTCGACGGGCGGTCCGCCATGACCGCGCCTGACATGGAACTGGCTCGCCTGCTGCTGCGTACCGGCAAACCGTTGTTCCTGGCGGTGAACAAAGTCGATTCCCCGAAGCAGGAGCCGGAGGTTGACGAGTTCCGCCGGCTTGGCATTCGCAACGTTCTGCCAGTTTCAGCCGAACATGGCGACGGGGTTGCCGAACTGCTGGAGGAGGTGGTGAAGGTCGTCCCCACGGTTGCCGAATCGCCTTCGAGTGACTCCGGGGAAGGACAGTTCAAAAGGAGCCGTTTCGGGCGCAGCCGGTCTTTACCGCGTTCTTTGCCGCGACCCCAGTGGGAAGACGAATCCGCGGATTCGCCGGCCGCCGAAGCCCCGCGGAAAGCGAAGATCTTGCAGACGAGACCGAGCCCGGCGAAGACGAAGCATCCGAGGCGCGACCTGAGGAAATCAAGGTCGCCATCATCGGCCGCCCCAACGTCGGCAAATCGACTCTGCTGAATCAGTTGACGGGGAAGTCGCGCGCCATCGTCTCGCCGGTCGCCGGCACCACCCGCGACGCCATCGACGAGATGGTCGAGCGCGACGGATCGAAGTATCGCTTTATCGATACGGCCGGAATCCGCCGCAAGGGCAAAACCAAACTGATGGCCGAAAAGCTAAGCGTGGTGATGGCGCGCAAACATCTGGAAGCCGCCGACATCGTGCTGATGATGATCGACGCCACCGAAGGCGTTTCGGCCTGGACGCCACCATCGCCGGCTACGCGCACGAGTGCGGGCCGCTCGCTCATCCTGGTGGTCAACAAGTGGGACCTGGTGACTGACTCCAACCTGCGCGGCGGGAGGCCGCCGGCCGACCGGGACATCTTCGAGCGGCAGGCGCGCAGCGTGCTCAAGTTTCTGGACTACGCTCCCATCTTGTTTGTTTCGGCCAGCACCGGCCGCAACGTGGAAAAAATCTTCCCCATGATCGAGCTGGTCGCCGGCGAGCGCAACAAGCGGGTCACCACCGGCGAAATGAACCGCTTCCTGCGCAAGATAGACTTCGAGCGCGCTTCGGTTCCGGCTGCGCGCAAGGTGAAGGTCTACTACATGACCCAGACGGCTATCGCTCCACCCACCTTCGTTCTCTTCACGGATAAAGACGTGAAGCTGCACTTCTCCTACGAGCGCTTTCTCCAGAACCAGATTCGCGACGAATTCCAGTTCACCGGCACGCCGATCTGGATCAAGAGCCGCGCCCGCAAGCACCGCGACTTTGTGCCGGGACCGCGCAAGAAGAAATAGCAACAAGCCATGTTGTCTTGAATCTCAACGAACGCGGCAGGAAAGTAAGCTATCTTCAAATCCGCCAGAGGTGTCATCCCGAATGAAGTGAGGGATCTGCTTTATCACGGATAGATTGAAATAAAAGCAGATCCTTCGGTCGCGCAACAACAGCACGACCTCAGGATGACACTCATAGGAGAGTCTTCTTAGCCCCGTTCATTATTTGTACGTGCGCCCACTTCCCTGGGGCGAATTTCTCTCATCCACTCTTCTAGTGCGGCCAGCGCCTGCTCGCACACCATGCGGTGGCGCACCTTCTTGTCTCGAACTTTGAGCCGCGTTGCTTCGTCGAGCGGCGGCAACAGGTCGAAAGTGATGTTGGCCGGCTGAAAGTTGCGGGCTTCGGCGTGGCAGATATAGTGCATCAGCGAGCCCAGGGCGGTTGGGCGCGGCGGCGCCACCGGTTGCCCGCCTGCAGCCAGGGCGGCGGCGGCGATGCCGGCCAGTTGTCCGGTGGCAATCGACTTCGACGTATCCCTCGACCCCGGAAATCTGCCCGGCAAAGAGCACGCGCGGGTGCCGCTTCATTTGCCCGGTCGGCAAAAGCAGCGTGGGCGCGTTGATGTAGGTGTTGCGATGGATCTGTCCGTAGCGCAGGAAGTGCGCGTTCCCGAGGCCGGGGATGAGCCGCAGCACCTGGGCCTGCTCGCCGAAGCGAAGATGGTTCTGGAAGCCCACTAAATTGTAGGAGTCGGCGCGCAGATTCTCCTGCCTGAGCTGCACCACCGCATATGGTATTTTGCCGCTGCGCGGATCGCGCAATCCGACCGGCTTCATCGGACCGAAGCGCAGGGTATCCCGGCCGCGCCGCGCGATCTCCTCAATGGGAAGGCAGCCTTCGAAATACTTGACGCCATCAGTCGCGTCCGGCGGGGTGGTCTCCCACTCGGGAGTGGCCACGCTTTGCGCCGCGATCAGGGCGTCGAGGAAGCGCTCATACTCTTCCCGGTTCATCGGGCAGTTGATGTAGTCCGCCGAACCTTTGTCGTAGCGCGCCGCCCGATAGACCTTTTCCATGTCGATCGAATCGGCTTCGACAATCGGGCTGATGGAATCGTAGAAGTACAGGCGCGCCGCGCCGCCCGCGTCATCTTCATCCAAGGCGAGGCGCTCGATTTCGCCGGCCAGTCCGTGGCTGGTCAAGGGTCCGGAAGCGATGACGGTGATCGCCGAATCTTCCTCGACCGCGGTGACTTCCTCGCGGTGAATGGTGACGAGCGGCTCGCGCTCGATGGCGTCGGTCACGGCGCGCGCAAATGCCAGCCTATCGACCGCCAGCGCATGCCCGGCGGGAACGGCGGTGAGGCGCGCCATCTCCATCAGCAGCGATCCGCCGCGCCGCATCTCCTCTTTGAGCAGCCACGGCGCGGTGTTTTCCGCGTCGGACTTGAGCGAGTTCGAGCAGACCAATTCGGCGAAGTCGCCGGTTTCGTGAGCCGGCGTCCGCTGCCCGGGCCGCATCTCGAACAACTCGACGGCGATGCCTCGCCGGGCGCACTGCCACGCCGCTTCCGGGCCGGCTAAGCCTGCACCGATAATTTTGACGCTGTCTGTCATATCGCAATCACCGCGGGTGAAGCTATAGGCTGTAGCGGGCCTGCGCCGATAATTCTGACAGTCTGCGTCATACGGTGATGACCACAGGCGGAGTCACAGGCGTCACTCATGCGCCTTCGCCGCCCGTGGCCGCCATGGTTTCGAGGGCAGCGCCCTCGACGCGCATGGTGAGCCACTCGCCCATCAACTTTGCCCCAAGCGATTGATAGAACTCGATGGACGGCTGGTTCCAATCGAGCACCTGCCAGACGTAGCGCCCGCAGTTTTCGCCGACGGCAAGCTGCGCCAGGTGCAGCAGCAGAGCCTTGCCGATACCCTTGCCCCGGAATTCAGGACTGACGAAAAGGTCTTCGAGAAAAATTCCGGGGCGGCCTTGAAAGGTCGAGTAGTTGTAAAAGTAGAGGGCGAAGCCCACCGGCGCCTGGTTCCACTCGGCAATCACGCAGCGGAACTTCGGTTCCGCGCCGAAACCGTCGCGCAACAGGTCCTGCTCGGTGGCAACCACGGACCGCTCCAGATGCTCGTACTCGGCCAAAGCCCTGATGAACTTCAGAATAAGGCCAACGTCGCTCGCGTCGGCACGGCGAATGTTCAACATGTGATCTCGCATTCCAGAAATTCTGACTGCCCGGGGTGTTTCCGCCTAGCGCACCGGGTCCCGCACCAGTTTATCGCGCCAGACAAAACAGCTCCGGCGCCAGGGCCGGAGCTGGAAGCTACCGCGCAGAAAAAACGTGGAGGCGCTCAGTCAGCCGCCGACGCCGTGGCGGGCTGGCCCGTTGCCGCAGAGGCCAGATTCATCTCTTCGACGTACATCTCGCGCATGCGGAACTTCTGTACCTTGCCGCTGATCGTGATGGGGAAGGAGTCGACGAACCTGACCAGGCGCGGAATCTTGAAATCGGCGATCTCGCCCTTGCAGAATTTCTTCACCGCCTCCGCTGTCAGCTCGTGGCCCTTCCGCAGGATGATCCAAGCCATTACCTGCTCTCCGAACTTGACGTCGGGAACGCCCACCACCTGCACGTCGGCAATTGCCGGGCAGGTGTGCAGGAACTCCTCGATCTCGCGCGGATAGATGTTTTCGCCGCCGCGGATGATCATCTCCTTGATGCGGCCGGTGATGCGCACGTAGCCATCGTCATCCATGGTGGCCAGATCGCCGGTACGCAGCCAGCCTTTGGCGTCGATGGTCTCGGCCGTCGCCTTCGGGTTGTTGTAGTAGCTCTGCATCACCAGGTAGCCGCGGGTGCAGAGTTCGCCGTTCTCTCCGCGCGGCACCGTCTTGCCGGTCTTGACGTCGACGATCTTGACCTCGGTGTGGGGCAGCAGTTGTCCCACGGTGCTCACCCGGCGTTCTAAAGTATCGTCGGTGCGGGTCTGGGTGATCACCGGTGAAGCCTCGGTCAGCCCGTAGGCAATGGTCAGCTCGGACATGTGCATCACTTCCGTTACCTGGCGCATGAGTTCGATCGGGCAGGACGAGCCAGCCATGATGCCGGTGCGCAGCGAAGTGAGATCGAAGCCTTTAAACTGCGGATGCTCGAGTTCGGCAATGAACATGGTCGGCACGCCATAGAGCGCCGTGCAGCGCTCGGCCTCGACCGTGTGCAGGGTCTCCAGAGGATCGAAGAAGTCGGCGGGAATGACCATGGCGGAGCCGTGGACGACGCAGTTCATGTTGCCCAGCACCATGCCAAAGCAGTGGTAGAACGGCACCGGGATGCAGACCCTGTCGTGCTCGGTCAGCTTCATGCAATCGCCGATCAGCATGCCGTTGTTGACCACGCCGTGGTGGCTGAGGGTTGCGCCTTTGGGAAATCCCGTGGTCCCCGATGTGTACTGGATATTGATCGCGTCGTGCGGCGACAGCGTGGCCTCGCGCGCCCGCAGTTGGGCGGTGGAAACCTGTTCGCCGATCGCCAGCAACTGCTTCCAGCTCAGCATTGCCGGAGGCGCGGCGTCGCCGCAGAAAACTACGTTCTTCAGGTGCGGCAAAGCGTTGGACGAGAAATTTCCGGGAGGACTGGTGCGCGATTCCGGAGCGATATTGAACAGCGTCTCAACATAATCGCAGTCGCGAAAGCCGCGGATCAGCAAAAGCGTTTCGCACTCCGACTGGCGTAGCGCGTATTCCAATTCGTGGGCCCGGTATCGCGGGTTCAGGTTGACCAGAATGGCGCCGATCTTGGCCGTGGCAAACTGCGTCAGCACCCATTCCGTGCAGTTGGTGGCCCACATGCCTACCCTTTGGCCCTTCTCAACGCCCAGTCCCATCAATCCGCGCGAGAGTCTTTCCACCTCCTGGTGAAGCTGTCTCCAGGTAAACCGCTCGCCGGAATGTCGCATCACAAGCGCAAGACCGTCGGGAAAGCGCTCGGCGGAGCGATCGAGCACTTGGCCGATACAGAGGTTCAACAACTCGGTACTATTGGGACCTTTTGCATAGCTGGGGGAAGATTGCTGAAAGGAGTTCAAGTAAAAATCCTCATTCCTGGTTTTTGCGAATACGCAAGAAAATATAAAGGCCGAAACTCTCTTATCGGGCTTCGAAAGCGCCGTAGTCAAACTAATAGTTGTAATCACACGATAAGAAAATGAGATGGCATTAGATTCAGGCGTCAACCCGTTAGGCGGCTCTGGTAGAGCCTTTCCGAGCTTATGACCGCATTCGCTTATATTGCGTAGATTTTGCGCCGGTCGCCAAACCGGGCCAGTTCTCTCGCCGTATCCGGGGCGGGTCTATACAGCGAGCCCGCGGGTGCATTTCTGCCCTCGATTTTGTTCTGAGGGCGAACGCCAACGGAACCGGAGCGGCTTGCTTTATTTTTCGCTTCCGCCGGGCATCGCCAGCAGGACTTCGACGCGGTAGCCGGCCTCGGCTGCCGCCCACATAGAGCGCTCAAGCCGCCGCTCCAGCGAGTTCACGGCCTCTTTGATGGCGGTTGCGTCCTCCGCCATGCGCAGCAGCGCGGGTAGCGTCATCCACCAAAGAAAGCGTTCGAATGGTTCCTTGACGAAGTATTGCGAGTCCTGATAGCGATGTACCCCGATCAGCCACGCGACATCGGGATCGCGCAGCCAACTGAGCGGGCCTCCGGTTGCCGGCAGGGTTGGTTTCTTTGGGGCGGCGGCCCTCGCCTCAGCCGATAACGCCGCCGGGCGCGCTCCGTCGTCGGCGAGAGCATGGGCAAAGCTGGCTCGCACCCGCGCCGCGGCCTGCCAGCGCTGCTCGTCGTGCAATCCAAGTTCGTGGAAGGCTTCGGCCATCGGCTCGCGCAGACGCAAGGCCTCGAAGGCCTTGGCTGCTCCGCGGTTGGGATCGGCCGGACGCAGAAAATCCCCGATAGCATGCACGACCGACCACGCCAGCACCGTGCCCCACAAGGCCACGGCCTTTTCGCTCGGGGTTCCGAGCGTGGGCAGCACCTCTTTGGCCGCGGCCGGCCAGCCTCCGGCGAACTGGCGCTCCAGTTCGGGGATGCGGATCGCCGCTTCCAGCTGTCGCTCCCAGGAAGCCAGCACAATTTCAAGTTGCTGCCGCCAGTCGGGCACGGGCACGCGGCGCAGGCCGGCATATTCCTCGACGGGCAGCAAGGCTTGCACCTGCTCCAGCAAGACCCGCAGATGTTCTGCCTCAACCCGGGTAACTCCGGCGTGTGCCGGGGACCCTGGCGGCTGAGCAAGAGTCGCAGGCGTGGCGGCCACGGCGGCGAAGCGCTCGGCGGCGGCCGGGGAGAGTAGCGAGCGCAAAGCGTCGTGCGCCGGTTTCAGACGCAGGTCACGCAAGGCGTCGTCGAGACTGGCAACGCCGCGACCGCCCAGCATGGTGCACAGTGCTCCCCAGGGATGCGCGGCGTCTTCGCGCAGGTCCCGCCAATCGAGCAAGACCGAGTGCTTGTAGGCGCCCAACTCGATGCGCAGCCCGTTCTCCACCATACTGCCGGCGCGGTGCAAGTACTCCAGTCCGGTAATGGCGTCGCGGCAGGCGGCAAACATCGAGGCATCGCGCGTCAGGCCGAAGCCTTCGCCCAGGGTTCGCTGGCGCAGGTACTTGCTGCCGTCCGGGTTCTTTTCCGCGCTTGCGCAAGATACCCGTATCCAGCCTCGCGTGTCGGCGTAGCGGTTGTTGTAGACCACCAGCGCCCGCTGGTCGCCGAGCCGGTTGGAATAGGCAAAGACGTCTTCGTTCACCTTGCCGTCGTCGATGTAGAAGTCGTACAACAGGAACTCTTTGACCTCGGCGAACAATGCCCGCCGGTGCAGCAGGGGAGAGATTTCGCGCTCGTGACGCGCCACCAGCCATTCGTCGGGCGTTTCGGCGTGATAGGCGCGCCGGTATTCCATGCCGTAACGCTCGCCGAAACCCTCAATCTGGCCGTGTCCGAACATCGGCAGCCCGGGCAGCGTGGCCAGCATCGTGCAAACCCCGAAATACTTGTCGCCCTTGCCGAACTGGTCGACCGCCGTGCGCTCGTCGGGATTGTTCATGAAATTGACGTAACGTTTGAGCACCTCGGGGTCAAACTCCAGAGTGTTCTTGATGACGCTGCGGTAGTTCGCGTTCTCTTCGTCGCGCAGCATGTTCATGAAGGCCGAGTTGTAGACGCGGTGCATGCCGAGGGTGCGCACGAAGTAGCCTTCGAGCAGCCAGAAGGCCTCGGCCAGCAGCAGGGTTCCGGGAACTTCGGCGGCGACCCGATCGACCAGTTCGCGCCAGAACTCGACCGGCATGGCGGCATCGAACTCGGCCTTGGTGAGCCCGTACTCGGAGCGCGACGGAATGGCGCCGCCGGTGCCGGGAACCGGAAACCAGAGCCGCTGGTAGTGCTGCTTGGTGAGCGTCATGGCGGCGTCGAAGCGAATGATGGGAAACAGCCGGGCGACGTGCAGGATGGTTTGAATGACGGCTTCGCGCACCTCGGGCTTGAGGTAGTTGAGTTGCGCGGTGTCATTCCAGGGGAAGCTGGTGCCGTCGTTTCCGTGGTAGACGTAGCGCTGCTCGCCGCTCCAGCGGTCGCCGCGCCGAAAGACCACGGCGGCATCGGTGCGGTTGAAATAATGGTCCTCGATCTTGATCTCGACGCGCCCATCGGTCGAAAGGTCGGGACCATCGAAGCTGTAGGCCGGAAACGGCGGATAAGGCAACTGGATGAACCAGTCCGGATGCTGCATGACCCAGCGTGAGTCGATCCCCATGTGATTCGGGACCATGTCACTGGCCAGGCGGATGCCGCGCAAGGCGGCGCGATCGCGCAGGTTCAGGTAAGCCGATTCACCGCCGAGATCGCCGGCGATGACGTAATCGTCGAGCGAGTAGGCGGAGGCGGCGGCCTCCGGATTTCCGGTCAGGCGCTTAATCAACTGCGAGGCGCGGCTGCGCTCCCATACTCCGATGAGCCACAGCGCACTAAAGCCGCGGCGGGCGAGAATGTCCAACTCCTGGTCGGGAACCTGATCGAGGGTGTGAACCGGGCGGCGATAAAGCTTGCCGAGCTGGTCGAGCCAAACATAGATGCTCTTGGCGATCATCACCGTCCGCGGCATCCAGTCCACGTCGGCGCTGAAGCGCTCGTATTCGAATTCCTTGCCGCTGAAGTCGGGGATGGCGGCGGCGCTGGAATCGCCGAAGCGCGGTCCCATGCCGTCGTGAGGCGTGGGAGGATGAAAGCGCAGCCAAATCGCGGTCTGCTCTTCCTTCAGCACATCGAGCGCCGCCAACAGGCGGCGGATCATGTCTCCCAGCAGCGGGGCCCAGCGTTCGCGGATGAATGCGAGCTGTCCCTCCAGCGAGTCGGGAGAAGCCAGCGCCGGCGCGCGCAGCAGATCCACCAGGTTCTGGTTTTCCGGACCGAAGCGCGGGCGCGTCTCGAAGTATGAGCGCAGGCCCGCCGTCAGTTGTTTGTACGCCGTCGACTTGGCGAGGTCTTCATCGGCAAAGAGCTCGGAGAATCTGCGGAATGCCGGATTCAAGTTGGCGAGCCAGAGCATCATCAACTCTTCCATGGCGACCGCCCGATGGGGGACGCCGCCGGTAGAGCCTTGGAGCCACTCCGCCGCGCTCTGCCGCCCGCGGTAGACAGCTACCGTGGGGAACTCATCGGCAAAAGCCAGCAGAGTGCGATCGAGCGCTTCCGGACCCAGGTGCTCCTCAAACCAGGCCAGAGCGTCAACCACGCCGCGCGGGTCGCGCTGCTGTCGATAAAGCGCCACCACCGCGTGCAGCACTTCGTCGATCAGCCCCATGGCGTTCAGTTCGCCGGGATTGACCGCCAGTTCCGGATGCTGCGCCGCATCGCGAACCAGGTTCATGCGCTGCGCGAATCCCCGGCTGGCCGCGAGGTTGGCGAAAACCACGTTGCCGGTGAGGGAGAACATCGCCTCGCCGAACGTGTACCGGTCGCGCGCATTCCGCGAGACGTGGAACTCAAAGGTTGGGAAAAGGGCGGTCATGTGCACTGGTAATTGTACGTCTGAAGTTGGATGTCGCGGGCGACTGTCGCTTGACGCCTGTTCCATTTCGGGCCACGGGCCATAGGATACAGGGAAATTGGCCTCCTGTCAGGCTTCTTCGGGGAGGTCCGGCTTCGCTCTTGGGGGCTTGTCCGGAAGAAAAATCCGCCTTCGTGCGCCGCGATTGGCAACACACGAACTCTCGAATTGCTCTACACTTATGCAAACGGCTGTCGAGAACGCGGAGCGGCCGGCTCCACGGTTGCCGGGTGATGTGGGATCCGAAAAGAGATTTTTTTCAGAAGTTTATGGGTAGCTATTCTGTACTTACGAATCGTAAGCGCGCGGTGATCGCGCTCGTGCACTCGGTATTTTTTTTCTTCGTCGCCCTCTCCGGGTTTTTCGGAGTGTCGGCAATTCCGCCTCTGACGATGGCGATGGTCCGGCATTCGCATCTTGGGCCCGCGCTGGCAATTACGATGGTCTACCTGCTGGTGACGGGCATCCTGGTGTGGTTGGTTCGCCTGTCGGCTGGGGTCCGGGAGAAGTTATACTTCGGATTCTGCGCCACCAGCGCCGGAGCCGGATTGCTGCGGGTTCTGTTCGGCGATACTTCCCTGCACGCCGGAGCCTTTATCCGGGCCGTCATGCTGGCCTGTGCGATTGTGACCTGCACCATGATCTGGCGTTCGCATCCGGCAATGTAAAGCATGATTTGGCATTCGCATGCGGCGGCCATGTAAAGTTACGGAATTTCAGGTTTGAACATCTGTTAACGGGTCTCCTTGCATCGTGATGTAATGTCGGCGCTCGCGGCGCATGAGCGATCCGGATCGCCGGTCAAACTCTTCCCCGGAACGGAGACCGGCATGAACCCGGGAAAAAAGATCGAGCAGATTCTGAAGCAGTACCGCGTGGATAGCGGCAAAGGGTTTCATTTATCCGACTATCGGCCGGGCGACACCGGCGGCTTTGATGCCGACTTCAAGTCCGACGCGCAGAAATTGCAGCAGCAGCAGCTTGAGCAATTGACCGAGTTGCAGGCCAAACTCTATGCCCAGGACCGCCGGGCGTTGTTGCTGATTTTCCAGGCGACGGACGCCGCTGGCAAGGACGGCACCATCAAGCACGTCATGTCCGGGGTGAACCCGGAGGGCTGCCAGGTGTTCTCCTTCAAGGCTCCCTCCGCCGAGGAACTCGATCACGATTATCTTTGGCGCACCACTTGCCGCCTGCCGCAGCGCGGCCACATTGGCATCTTCAACCGCTCCTACTACGAGGAGGTGCTGGTGGTGCGGGTTCATCCCGAGCTGTTGCCGAAGGAGCGCATACCCGAAGAACTGGTCACCAGCAAAATCTGGAAGCAGCGCTACGAAGACATTGCCGCCTTCGAGCGTTACATTGCGCGCAACGGGATTGCGGTGCGCAAGTTCTTCCTGCACCTTTCCAAAGCGGAGCAAAGAGCGCGCTTTCTCGCAGCGTCTGGACGAGCCGGAAAAGAACTGGAAGTTTTCCGCCGGCGACATCCGCGAGCGCCAGTACTGGGACGATTACCAGGATGCTTACGAGAATATGATTCGCCACACGGCGGCGCGGCATGCGCCCTGGTTTGTCGTTCCCGCCGACCATAAGTGGTTCGCGCGGCTGGTGGTTTCCTTCGCCGTGGTCGATGCCCTGAAGGAAATGAAGCTGGCTTATCCGGCCGTGGATGCCACGGCGCGCAAAGAACTGCAGGCGGCGAAGCTGGCGCTCGAAGCCGAAGCAGGCGGCAGCGGCAAAGAAGCGAAGCACAAAGGCCGCTAGCCAAGCCATGGTTTGAAAATTACCTGCGCTGGGCCGGCCCTGCCAAACAGATCTGGACGGGTTAAACTAGAATATGGGCTTTGTGAATACCATCCGCGAGGATATCGAGTCGGTCTTCGACCGCGACCCGGCGGCGACCTCCACCTTCAGCGTGCTGTTCTGCTATCCCGGATTGCATGCCGTCTGGTTCCACCGGCTGAATCACTGGTTTTGGAAACATGACCGCAAGTTTCTGGCGCGCTTCGGCTCGCAAATGGCGCGCCTGCTGACCGGCATCGAGATTCATCCCGGAGCGCATATCGGACGGCGCCTGTTCATCGATCATGGCATGGGCGTAGTGATTGGCGAAACTTCGATTGTCGGCGACGACGTTACCCTCTATCAGAACGTAACCCTCGGCGGCACCGGCAAGGATAAGGGCAAGCGGCATCCCACGTTGCGCGACGGCGTCTTCGTGGGCAACAGCGCCAACGTTCTCGGCAACATCGTCGTTGGCGAGCACTCGCGCGTCGGCGCCGGTTCGGTGGTGCTGCGCGATGTTCCACCCGATTCCACCGTCGTCGGCAATCCCGCCCACATCATCTATCGCGAGGGCAAACGCGTGCTGATTACCGATCCGCACGATGTGCAGGATCCCCTGTCGAACGTGATTATTGCGCTGGCAAAAGAAGTCAAGCAGCTCGAACAACGGCTGGAGCGCCTGGATGGGCAGGTCGTTCAAGCTGCCCGCGAACTGGATGAGGTCCGCAGCCTGGTCGCCGAAGACGAAGAGCGCGAACAATACCGAAGCGAGCAGAAAACTTCGGAATTCGTGAGCATGGGCGGAGGAATCTGATACTTCGCCGCGCCCCGCACGACCGTCGCGGGATAGAACGGCTGGCCCGATGTCGTCTTCGATGAGGCGGCGTACTCTTTTCTGCTGCCGGTTGGCGAAGGGCGAAACCAGACCGGCGGCGGGAGCTTCGAATTGCTGGTCGTGGGCAGCGCGGAGGGCGGTAAGTAGAGCACGGCAAACCGAATGGCCATCATCCGCGGCGAACATCTGGGGCGCGAAGTTGAAGGCAAGCGCATCCTCGAAGACATCAATCTGGAAGTGTCCGAGGGCGAGGTCGTGGCGATCGTCGGGCCGAGCGGCTCCGGCAAGTCGTCGCTGCTTCGCCTGCTCAACCGGCTGGACGAGCCGACCAGCGGAACCGTTTACTTCGAGGGCAAAGACTATCGGACGCTTGCTCCCGCCGAGCTTCGCCGCCGCGTGGGCATGGTGATGCAAAGCGCGTTTCTCTTCCCCGGCACGGTGGCCGAGAATATCCGCTTCGGCCCGGCGCAGCGCGACGAGCCGCTCTCCGAGCAAGCGATCGGCGGGCTGTTGGCGCAGGTCGGACTGGATGGATTCTACGCCCGCGACATTCACAACCTTTCCGGCGGCGAAGCCCAGCGCGTGGCCCTCGCCCGCGCCCTCGCCAATTCCCCGGCGGTGTTGCTGATGGACGAGCCTACGTCGGCGCTCGACGTGAATTCCAAGCTCGGCATTGAGAGTCTTATTTCCACCGTGGTCGCCAGCCGCCGCCTGACTTGCATCATCGTCACCCACGATCTGCAACAGGCGGGAAGAATGGCCGGACGAGTGGCGCTGCTCAGCTCCGGCCGGCTGGTACGCACGGGATTGACCAGGGAAGTGCTTGGTGCTTAACAACGGCTCTCGCAAATTTCTGTTACACGGCTTGGCTTAGGCCGAATTGGTGGAGGTGCTTGGTGCTGAACGGCAATCTAAGCAATCATTTTCTGCTGGGCTTGGCGCAGGCTGGTTTGGCCGCGGTCATGGTCATTGCCGCCATGCTGCTGGCGCGTCGTCGCCAGATCCACGTCGAACGCGAAACCCTGATCGCCCTGCTGCGCGGGTTGGCGCAGGTCATTGCCGTCGGCTTCGTCTTCATCGTGCTTTTGCGCGGACCGCGCTGGACCAGCGGCATCATTCTTGCCTGCATGATGGTGGTTGCGGCGATGACTTCGGCGCGGCGCGCCAAGTCCATTCCCGGAGCCTTCCAGACCTCGCTCTGCGCCATTGCCGTGGGCGCCGGACTGATCATCGTTGTTATGGTTTTGAGCGGAGTGATTGCCCGTACGATCACCGCCCTGGTGCCGGTCGGAAGCATGCTGATCGCCAGCGCCATGAACTCCAACGCGCTCGCGCTTGACCGCTTCCGGGCCGAAGTCGAGTCGCACGTCGGCGAGATCGAAGCCGCGCTGGCGCTGGGGGCGTCGCCGGCAGCGGCGGTAGCGCGCTACGTGCAGATCTCTTACCGGGCCAGCCTCATTCCCCCGCTCAACAACCTGCGCTACCTTGGGCATCGTCTGGATTCCCGGGCTGATGACCGGCATGCTGCTCTCCGGCTCGCCACCGCTCTATGCGGCGGTATATCAGTTCGTGGTGATCGCCATGATGTTTGCCGCGTCGGGATTGACCTGCTTGATCAGCACCGGCCTGATTCGCGCCCACGCCTTTACCCCGGCGCAGCAGTTGCGGCTGCGGGGCAAGACGGCTTAACCCCAGACCGGCTCTAACCTTTGTTCACGCGATGCCCTCGGTTCTCGCGGCTCCGGCCATTCACCTTCGCTGCTGGCGGCCCGGAGATGGACTTGTCCAGCAACTGAATGGTGTGCATGGTCGGAATCTCGTGCCCGAGCTTGCCGAGCGAGGCTTGCAGCTGGAGCAGGCATCCGGGGTTGCCGGAGACGACCGCTTCCGCCTTGGTAGCGATAATGTTGCGCGCCTTGCGTTCTCCCAGCTCGGCGGCCGTGCCCGGTTGCACCAGGTTGTAAATGCCCGCCGAGCCGCAGCAGATGGCGGCTTCGGCGATTTCCTGCAGCTCCAGCTCGGGAATGCCCGCGAGCAACTTCCGCGGTTCGCTGCGCACACCCATGGCGTGCTGCAAATGGCAGGAGTCCTGATAGGCAACGCGCAGCGGCACCGGATGCCGCGGGGCGCGGGCTTCGAGCCCGGCAAGCACCACGGTCACATCCTTGCACTTGGCGGAGAAGCGGCGGGCGCGTTCGGCATAGAGCGGATCGTCGGCCAGCAACACGCCGTAATCCTTGAGGTTGGAACCGCAGCCGGCGGCGTTGACCGCGATCACATCGACCGGCTCGCGCTCGAAGACCCGGATCATCTGGCGCGCCATCCGCAGCGCTTCGCGCTCTCTGCCCGCGTGCATACCCAGCGCGCCGCAGCAGCCCTGTCCCGGCGGAATGACGACTTCGCATCCCTCGGCGGCGAGCACCCGCGCCGTAGCCAGGTTTACGTCGCCGAACATCACCCGCTGCACGCAACCGAGGATGAGGCCGACCTTCAGGCGCGGCGTGCCTTTGGGCTTCACCCGCATCGGCAAACTGCTGAACATCGATCGCAACGAAACTTCGGGCAGCAGGCTTTCCATGGCTTGCAGTCGTTCGGGAAGCAACCGCAAGCAGGCCGCTCTTGCGCAGCAGCCAGCGCAAACCGGAGCGCCGATAAAGCCACATCGGCAACAGCGCGGCCCGCAAGCGCGCCGGATGCGGAAACAGCGAGAAGATCAACCAGCGGAAGAGACGGTCCGCCAGCGACCGGGGATAGTGGCGCTCAACCTGCGCGCGGGTCGACTCGATCAGCCGGTCGTATTGCACGCCCGAAGGGCACGCCGAAACGCACGCCATGCAGCCGAGGCACTGGTCAAAGTGCTGCACGTAGGTTTTGTCCATGCGCTCGACGTCGCCTTCCAGACCCATCTTCATCAGGTAAATGCGGCCGCGCGGCGAGTCCATCTCTTCGCGCCAGAGCAGATAGGTGGGGCAAGTGGGCAGGCAGAAGCCGCAGTGAACGCAGTCGTTGATCAGCTTCTCCTGGGGCGGGTGATGGGCGTCGAAGACCTTGCAGTTTGCGGGCACGCCGCCGGCGGGCTCAGGCGAGGCCAAGCCCACGCTTCCCACCGCCAGGGTTGCGGTGTCGCTCTGGCCCGCGCTCAAGCCTCCGGGAGCCGCGGGTTTCCGCTCGTTAGAATCCCTGGCGCTGGTGGCTGTTTCGGCCCAACTCATTCGGCTGGCTCATCAGATTCCTCCACCCGGACGGGATATCTCTCGCGGGCTGAATGCCCGCCCAGTTCATGCGGCTGACGCATCAGATTCCTCCCACAAATCGGCCGGGGTTGAGAATGCCTTTCGGATCGAACTGCTGTTTCATGCGGCGCATGATGCCCACCGCCGTGCCAATCTCTCCCCAGGGATCGAGCTGGCTGTACAACTCGCCGGGGGCGTGGAGCACTACTACCGAGCCGTGCCGGGCGGCGGCCAATTCCCGCAGCGCGCGGATGATAGGCAGCAGAGCGTCGACGGGACCGTCGAGCCGCAGCAGGCCAACCCCAACCGCCTGGGCGACGGTTCGCGTCTGAACCGCCGACGCCTCTGCCAGCGAGTGAGCGCGATCCACAAACGACGCAACCTCGGTGGGCAGCACCGAGAAGCGGCAGATCGCCCCCGGAAACCCCTCCCAGAGCGCAGTCGAGCTTTGCCACTGTCCAGACTCCGCCGGACAGCAGACTGCCTCCGGCGACGCCCGACAGATTGCCGACGATACGTCCGGCCCTTTGCGCCTGCTCCTCGACCGCGTTCTCGATGCCTTCGAAGCGTACGTCGAGCTTGCATAATGACGGGCCCGACGAGCGCAGTTGCAAGCCGGTAAACGTCAGCACGGAATCGAGCAGCGCCAATGCCGCCTGGTTGGCCGCCGCGGCGGTCTCAAACTGGAAGCTGAGCGTTCGCTCCGTCCGGGGCAGAGGATGCAGCCGGAAAATGGCTTGGGTAATGATGCCCAGCGTTCCCAGGGACCCCGTCGCCAGCTTCGGCAAATCGTATCCGGCAACATTCTTCACCACTTTTCCACCGCTGCGCGCCAGGGTTCCGTCGGGCAGGGCAAGGGTCACGCCGATAATCAGATCGCGCAGCGAGCCGAAGCGCACCCGGCAAGCGCCGTTGTCGTTGGCGGCGACGATCCCTCCGATGGTGGCGCGCTCGGCAAACAGCGGCTCGACCGCCAGTCGCTGTCCGTGTTGCGCCAAGGTGTGTTCGCAGCTCAGCGACGGTGCAGCCGGGCTCGACGGTCGCGGTCATATCGCCCCATGCATGCTCGATCACGCGCTTCATCTTGCGCAGCCGAAAGCACCACATCGAGGGCGCGGGGCGGTGCGCCCCAGCCGGCCTTGGTGCCGTTGCCGCGCGCCGCCAGCGCCACGGAGTTGGTGTTCGCCCAGCGCAGAACAGCCGCAACCTCATCAGCCGTGGCGGGCTCGACGACGAACTTTGGCACGCGGCCGCAGATCGCATCCGCTTCCGCGGCCCGGCGGTAGAATGCCATTCTCTCCAGCTCACTCCATGGGACCTGCGGCGAACTGATGCTTGCCATCAGAAGAACTCCGCCACTCCGGCCAACTCCAACGGATGCGGTGTATACGGGCCGGTTTTTTCCGCGCACAAGCGAAGCCGCGGAAACACCTTGCCGGGGTTGGCGAGGTGCTCGGGATCGAAGGCGCAACGAACCAGTTGCATGGTGTCGAGGTCGGGCTCGGCGAACATCTCCCCCATGAACATCTTTTTCTCCTCGCCGACGCCGTGCTCGCCGGTGATCGAGCCGCCCGCCTTGACGCAGAGCCGCAGGATGTCGCCGGCCACCTGCTCGGCGAGCTGTTCCTGGCCGGCAATGCGGCGATCGTAGAGCACCAGCGGATGCAGATTGCCATCGCCGGCGTGAAAAACGTTGGCGACCCGCAGTCCCGATTCGCGGCTGAGCCGCACGATTTCATTCATCACTTGCGGCAGCGCGGTCCGGGGAATGACTCCGTCCTGCACGATGTAGTTCGGCGAAATGCGCCCCATGGCGGCGAAGGCGGCTTTGCGGCCCTTCCACACCAGAATGCGCTCGGCCTCCGAGTGCGCCAGCCGTATCTCCCAGGCGCCGCAACGCTGGCAGATGTCGTTCACCTGGCGCATCAGGGTCTCGACCTCCGTCGCCGTGCCGTCCAACTCCACCAGCAGCAGTCCGCCGCAATTGGGATAGCCCGCATGAACGCTGGCCTCGGCCGCCTGAATGGCGAGGTTGTCCATCATCTCGATGGCCGCCGGCAACACCCCCGAGCGCGATCACCTCGCTCACCGCTTCGCCGGCTTCGTTGGTCGAGTTGAAGGCGGCCAGCAGCGTGGTGATGACCTCCGGGCGCTTGACGATGCGCAGAATAATCTTGCGTGACCACGCCCAGCGTGCCCTCCGAGCCGACAAACACGCCGGCCAGATCGTAGCCGGGAGCGTCGAGCGGTCGAGCTGCCCAGTTGCACCAGTTCGCCGTCGGGCAGCACTACGTCCATTGCCAGCACGTGGGTCGTGGTAAAGCCGTACTTCAGGCAATGCGCGCCGCCGGAGTTCTCCGCCACGTTGCCGCCGATGGAGCACACCTGCTGCGAAGAGGGATCGGGCGCGTAGAAATAGCCATAGGGAGCGACCTGCTGGCGTGATGAAAGCGTTGATTGCTCCGGGCTCAACCGCGACTCGCTGGTTGGGGATATCGACTTCAAGAATCCGGTTCATGCGCGCCAGGCTGACGACTACGCCATTGGCCACCGGCAGCGCGCCCCCGCTCAATCCGGTTCCGGAGCCGCGCGCGACAAATGGAATCTTGTGCCGATGGCAGATGCGAATCGCCGCCTGCACCTGCTCGCTCGTTTCAGGCAGCAGAACGGCCGCCGGCAGCACCCGGAAATTGGTCAGGCCGTCGCACTCATAGGTCTTGAGCTGATTGGGCTCGGTGATCAGTCCGCGCGAGCCAAGCGCCGCGCGAAATGCGTCCAGAATCTGCCTGTCCATAACACCGCTTCTGTAGAGCCGCGAGGGCCTGCGACTGCCCATTTGGCTTCAACTCAGATGGCCTTCCGGCTGTTGCCGGAATTAAGCGCCATCCAGAGCTATAGATGCAGATAAGCCGGCGGCTGGAACAAGGCTTGCGAAAACAATTTGACGATCGATGTTTCGGGCGCGCGGAAAGCCGCGCGCGGAAAGCGACCACGGCAGGCGGGAGAACTCCGCGAGCCCGGGCCTAACGAGGGTGCTCCGGGTTCGAAACGGAAGGCTCTGGGTGGCGCGCTGCCGCGCGCACCATATGGACCATTCCCATCAGCCCCAGGGATTTGCCCATCGAGAGCTCGCGGCCAAAGATGCGATACACGATATCGGCCGGAACACTGTCGATTTGCTCTGGCGGCAGGTTGGAGAGAGATTTACCCAGAATTGCCGCCAGAGCCATCGCCGAAATTCCCTGCGGATTCTCGACCGCAAAATAGTATTTCAGGGTTCCGTCGGGCTGCGGCTCGGCCCACACGTAGGCTTCCGATTCGCACCCCGGAACGCGATGTTCGGCCGCATAAGGCCGATGAGCGATGCGCTCGGGCACGCGCGCATAACTCCCCGCGATGTCAATGAGCATTTGCATGCGGTCGCTGCGGTCGAGGTTTTCCAGGCTGGCGATGAGGCGCTCCAGGCGATCAGGCAGCGGCTTCACTCCGCACCTCTGCGCTGGGATTCTCAACCGGGACATTGACCAGATTGCCCCACTCCGTCCAACTGCCGTCATAGTTGCGGACCTTGGAAAATCCAAGCAGGTATCGCAGGACGAACCAGGTGTGACTGCTGCGCTCGCCGATGCGGCAGTAGGCGATGACCTCATCGTCGGGGCGCAACTTGTTCTCCTCCAGATAAATCCTGCGCAGCTCGGCGGCATCCTTGAAGGTGCCATCTTCGGCATTGACCGCGCGCGCCCAGGGAATGCCGAGTGCGCCCGGGATATGCCCGCCGCGCAGAGCCCCTTCATTGGGATAGTCCGGCATGTGGAGACGTTCACCGCGAAATTCTTCCGGACTGCGCACATCGACCAGCGGGCCCTTACGCTCGAGATGCTGAAGCACCTGGTCGCGGAAGGCCCGAAACGTGGCGTCGTCGCGCTCGGGAGCCTGATAGCTGCTGGATGGATACTTGGGAATCTCGCGCGACAACCGCCGGTTCTCCTTGATCCACTTCAGGCGCCCGCCGTCCATGATCCTGGCGTTGCTGTGCCCGAACAGTTGCAGCACCCAGAAGGCATAGGTGGCCCACCAATTGTTCTTATCGCCGTAGAGGACAATCGTGGTCTGCCGGTTGGCGCCGATACGGCGCATGAGATTCTCGAAGGCGGCGCGCCGCAGATAGTCGCGCCGGATCGGATCGTTGAGGTCGCGGGTCCAGTCGATTTCCACTGCTCCGGGAATGTGATTGGAACTGTAGAGAAGGGAATCCTCGTTGGACTCGGCAATGCGCACCGTGGGGTCGCCCAGGTGTTCCTGAACCCAATCGGTGGAAACCAGTACATCCGCATTCGAGTAGCTGCGCTGTTCAATGTTTTTGGTCATTTAGCCTCACCGCGTTTCGGTTGCGCTTTCGCGCTCTACCGGGTTGGATGCGCAGAGTCGCCCACGAGGCGCATTGCCGGCGCGGAACTCTCCTTGGTCGGAGTGCTGCCTCCGGCGCAAGCTAGCGCAATTCCGCAATTCCTGGGGTACGCTCATGGGCTGTCAGAGGGAGACGCGGAGGGCAGGTAAGTGCAAGAAAAGACTGGAGCGGGAGACGGGATTTGAACCCGCGACTTCGACCTTGGGGCAGTCATACGGCGCTTTGCTTTTGAGGGGAAGCTCGTCCGGGCTTCTTTTTTGGATGTTCAGCATCGAAATCGGCGGGAAGTGCAGACATGGGCACTACCGCGGCAAGTTCTTTGCCGTGTTTTGTAATCACAGTCGCTTCGTTAGCGTAGTAGGCGCGATTGACGACTCCGCCGAAGTCTCGTCTGGCCGCACTGGCGCTCATGCGTTTCACGTTTTAGAATTGTACAATATGTACCGATATTACTTCTTGTATATTTTGTACAGATTGTACATACTACCCTTGCAAGCAAAGGCAGCATCTCACATGGGAGTGAGGGTTCGGTACAATTGGGGCTTGCCATTAGCGACGGAGCAAGCACGATGGTAGGACGCATACTGCCTGACTACGAAAATCCACCAGTCGTGGAGACTGCATTAGGTTTGCGGTTCGCCCCAATCGCGGGGTGGAACGTCCTCCATTTCGGAAAACTCTTACAGGCTTACGAGGAATGGTATCCAAAGCTGGAGTTGAAACCGCCAATTGGAGTTGAGATTCAACTGAATCCTCTGGCGGAGTCGTTCGATTTTCCACTTCGCCTCTGGCTGATTGACGCTTCGGATACACAACTTATTCAGGTGCAGCACAACTTTTTCATCCGAAACTGGCGAAAGACGGCGACCGCTACTGAGTACACGCACTACGAGGAGGTCAAGCCGTTATTTTCTCGTGACTGGAGCGTATTCTGCCAGTTTCTGGACGACCAAAAACTCCCCCGTCCCGATGTCTGGCAATGTGAAGTCACATATATCAACCACATCCTACGGGGCAAGGAGTGGGACACACCCCGCGATTTTCGGCGGCTGTTTCGAATTTGGAAAGATACAGCACTGGCTGACCCGCTTGAGTCACCCGAAGCTGGGTCGTTCATGGTTTCATATGCATTGCAGGGAGGTAGCCGACTTCAATTCCTCGGTCAACCAGCAATTCGTCGCACAGATGGGACTGAGGTCTTTCAACTCACCATCACCGCGACCGGGAAGCCTGCGGATTCATCACCTGAAAAGTTGCTGTCTTGGCTCGATGAAGGACGCGCTGCGGTTGTAAATGGGTTTACGGCTTTCACAACCGAGGATGCTCAAAAAAATTGGAGGAGAATCTTGTGACCCCGATATGCGCCACGCAACCCGCAATTGCGGTAACTGAGATATGCCAAGTCCAAGCACCAGCTACTCAAATGGAGTTAGTGGCTATTGCAGACGATGCCCCATGGCTCCGCGATGCTTTATTCCAGTTACGCAATCTAGAGCAGTCCGGTCAAGACTATCCGGGGGTCGGTGATCTTCGGATCAATCCCGATACTTCGCTAACCGTGAAGCGGTTATTATCGAACTTGGTCGTGGGTAATTTTCCTACGCCATCTCTCGACGTGTTCTCTGGTGGCGGCATAAGCCTCCAGTGGCAGATGCGCCCCCGCGAAGTAAAGTTCTCCATTTTCCCGAACCGCGAGATTGTTTTTGAGCGATACCTGCGCGACGAGATGCTCGATGACGGAATCCTCAACAACATCTCGGGCGGGACACGACTACTCACATGGCTTACTCAGCCATAAACGTCGATGCCGCCAAGGGCAGATGACGCCGCAAGTATTCATAATGAATGCCGCTTAGTTCGTGTCCTTGTTCGTGAATCTTGGCTGCAAACGGACAAGGAAACTGGCAGAATGCGCCTCACCAGTGATTCCTTACTGGAATCGAACTTTGAGGCTTCTTTCTTTGTTGAAGGTGAAGTGAGCATTGAAGAGATTCAGCGTCTATTCCCCGGCAAACGGTTGGCTATTATTGCTGCCGCGATCCTGCGCAATGCTGGGTTCTGGATTGAGCGCCGTCCTGATGAGGCACCGGACGGCCTATCTCGGCCCGAAGCTCATGTCGTTGTAGGCCCACCCCGCGAAATTCCTAAGAACAAATACGTTCGCGCTTGTCGGCAGGTTGTCAAGAATCCTGCAATCGAGGTTATTAACTAGTTCGCCACCCCAGTGCGAACGGGTGCAGTGAGTTCTGACAAGAGGTTAAACGCTTTAGAATCTTGGAGCGGGAGACGGGATTTGAACCCGCGACTTCGACCTTGGCAAGGTCGCACTCTACCACTGAGTTACTCCCGCTCGACGTGTTGATTATAGCGGTCGATCCAACCGAGCGTCAATCCTGTGGCGCCAGCAACGCGCCCTAGCGGACAAACGGGAGCCCACTGCGGGTCCTTGGTGGCGTCCACCAGTTCGCCGTCGCGGGCCGCAACCCGCGTGCCGGCAACTTGCCCTAGCGGACAACCGGAGCCCACTGCGGATCCTTGGCGGCATCCACCATCTCGCCGTCGCGCATATGCAGAATGCGGTCGCCATGGGCGGCTGCCTCGGGATTGTGAGTAATCATCAGCACGGTCTGCCCGAGGTCTTGGTTGGAGCGGCGCAGCATCGCCAGGACGATATCGGAGTTCCTGGTATCAAGGTTTCCCGTCGGCTCGTCCGCCAACACGATGGCCGGCTTATTGATGAGGGCGCGGGCCAGCGCCACCCTCTGCTGTTCTCCGCCGCTCAACTCCGAAGGCCGGTGGTGAAGGCGCTGGTCGATCCCAAGCAAAGAGGTGACGTGATCGAAGTAGGCGTTGTCGCCGGCGAGGCTGCCGCTGATTTCGCGGGCAATGTCGATGTTGCCGCGAGCGTTGAGCGTGGGCAGCAGGTTGAATTTCTGGAACACGAACCCGATTTTGCTTTTGCGCATGCGCGTCCGCTCGCTGTCGGAAAGCTTCGAGAAATTCACCCCGTCGATCATCACCTGTCCGGAATCGACTTGGGTGAGCCCGCCGAGGATATAGAACAGCGTCGATTTCCCGCTGCCCGAGGGCCCGACCAGGGCCACGAACTCTCCCCGCTCGATGCTCAGTGAGACGCCGCGCACGGCCGGCACGTCAACCTTACCCACGCGGAAGGTCTTGTAGATGTTGTCAACTTCGATGATGGCAGGCATGAAATTCTGATTTTACACGTGATCGTCGCGATCCGCGTTAAAGGTGAAGGCGGCGGTAGTGTCTGAAATCTGCGTTGATGAATTTTAAGGTCGAATTGCTATTTGTTAAGTTACCAACACTAAGGCTTTCAGTGCGTTTCCGGCAGCTTGTCGTGCGGAAATGGGACTTCCCGACGATTCGGCAAGCCAATCCAGTTGACTGTCTTCCAAAATTATTCTCACTTCAGATGTGTAGTGCAGACCATTTATTCCAGAAATAAAGATTTTATATGGTGGAGCATCGCCCAAAGTGACGGAGATTCCATATTGACTTTTTGATCGTGTAAGGTTCAGCGTCTCGCCGTTCCACCTGCAAGATAAAGCAATCCCAGTTTCCGCACTTAATCGTTCGCAAAGCTCGCCTGCCGCTTTCCTGAAGTCGCGCCAAAATCTTTCAAGACCTTTGCCTAAAATATCTCGGTCGCTGAGCACCTTTTTATCTCGAAAAGATTGGCCTTCTTGCTTCTGTTGCAGGCACATTTTGATGTCAGCTATTAAATCGCGGTCTTGATCTTCCATAGTCGTTCTCCACAATTTACAACACTACTGTGTACACTAGTGTGTTACGGCTTAAGAAATCATTCGCTTTTTAGTTCTACAGCTATAGCAGAGCCACACCCAGAAGTGTCCCAGACTTTTCCAGGACCGCCAAGGGCTTCGTCTCCAGGCCACGGCCTAATTCGATCACCTGGTGGAAGAACATATCTTAGAAAGTTCTTTTTCGATATCGGATAGCGGCACCAAACAACGCCACACACATAATTGTCCTGCGTTACCGCAAGGCTCTCGATTTTGATATCGTGCGCGAAATCAGAATTGTGTCTAACTCTAAAATCCACATCCAGGTCAGCAACCCAGCGCGAGAAAACCCTAAGTCGATCTATCTGGGCAGCGGTAAGGGCAGGCGGCTGTTCGGTTTTTACGGCAGATGTGCTCTTATCGCAAAAGGAAAGTGGAAAAAGCACTACGAGCATTGCGAACGTCACAAGTATCTTTTTCATGTAATAGCTCTCCTGCTTAGTGTTTACGCCTAACAATTTCACAAGTTTCAGCGATCATAAACGTATCCTTATCGCCATAGGGCGTGAGGTGCATACCATTAACAAGTCTAAGTTCAGAAGACGGAGAAGCAATTGAACTTGGACCATCAAATGTCGATGTATCGATTCGCGGTTCGGGAATCACTAAGACTCGTAACACTTCTCCGCTATCTGTAGTGACATCAAAATCAGAAAGATCATTTTCCATGTTTGCTCCCCCTCCTGAAGTAAATGAAGACCTCGAAACACTTAATGTATTGGCTAGCATTGGCTGGTACGCAAAAAAGTATACGCTTTCAGCGAGACAAGTTTCCCTAATATTTAGTGCTGGATTAGCAGCCGGAAAAGTGTTGGGGTGCTTGCCGTCCATTCCTGAAGAAAAGGGCAGCATAATTCATTCATGCTGCTCTTAGCAGTTCTGCAATCGTTCAGACGTGATCTGTAAGACCGGCTTCCATCGCGGGCGTTACGCGCAGCGTTTGATGAATCCGGCAGAAGTTGTAATAAGCGAAGTGCAGAGCACACGCCGCCTTCAGGTTGTCCAATTTCTTTGAGAAAGGGTAGTGTCTGAAATCTGCGTTGATGGAATTTCAAGGCCGAAAAATAGCGAAATTCCAACCTGTAACAGCTATCTGCTTCGGAAAGAAGGGGAAAAACAATGGATACCGAAGTCAATTCGCCGGTTTGCGAAGTGTCTGGTCATACACATATTTCGCCAGATCGGTTAGCCGCTCTCCTAGCTCCTGGCACTGTTGTGGAGATAAAAGAATTTGGAATTGATGATATTTGTCCATTTTTTCTAGTTCCTCTGGCGTCTGTACATAGTGAATTGCCAGAATGATTCCAACTTCTCCAAAGTGTGCGCTTTCCCATCCCGTTACTGGATGCGCGATAACATTACCTGTGCCGTCTGTTTCAAATTCTGGTTTTGACATAGCATTTTCTTCTTTAGTGTCCTATTAGCTCTTTGCCGCCGTAGCAATCCATCTTCTTGCGCCAAAAGTCTCCTACGCTCACTAATCGCACTTTTCCGCTGTCATCAATTGAATGGTTGTCATTCGGGTCTCCTGCTAACGTGCGACCGTTGGAAAAGACAACGAAATATTCGTAGCGTTCGGGATAGGTCTGTCCGAACTTGAAGCACATCGTACCATTCGGAAAGCATTTTGCTGAAAACAGGTTGTATCCTGGTTTTGCATCTGCTTGACCAGCACCCATGCAAAGTTCTTCAGGTGTCAACGGCGTTGGTGTCGGCTTATCTGAAGTCACGGATGAGCTTTTATTACAAACAGAAAGCGACAAGATAGCCATGAATACTGCGGATATTGCAAGCAGATTTTTCATAGGGCAGCAATTTTATGCTGCCCGGAGCAACTCTGCAATCGTTCAGACGTGATCGGTAAGACCCGCTTCCATCGCGGGAGTTACCCGCAGCGTTTGATGAATCCGACAAAAGTTGTAGTAAGCGAAGTGCAGCGCACATGCGGCTTTCAGGTTGTCCAGCTTCTTTGAGAATGCGTTTGTCAGCCGCGTGAACCTGCGAATTGCCATCCGCATCGTGAGGTTCTGGCGCTCTACGTGCGAAGTGCTCATGTGTTCAGGATTCGGATTTCCTTGGCGAACCTTGGATATGACCTCCACGATTGGGGATGGGGAGTACCTCGCAGCGGTGTCATGTTGCCCATAATCACCGTACAACTTTACGATCTGCCCGAAGTCAACATCCGCGCCAAAGTGCTTTTCTACAGCGTCAATGTAAAAGCGGAAGCCATCAGTCGTTAGCTGCACGCGATTGGCTAGACGGTGCGCCAGATCGCCAACAAAGGCATTCGTAGTAGCTGCGCTGCGCTTGCCGACCGTGAAAGCAGGAATCAGTTTTGTCTCCGCGTCGATGGCTACGAAAACCCACGCATCGCCAAGTTCTTCGGAATCGTCTTTTCTAACCTGACGCTGTTTCTTGCCAACGAATGTCCAAATTTCATCTGACTGAATGTGCTGGCAGTGCAGATCACGCATCCGGCTGTCCATCAGTTCAAGACAGCGATTCCCCGCAAGAACGAGCATCCGCATAATCGTGTTGCGGTCGAGGTTCGTAATGCGTTCCGTGCTTCGAATTGAGTTTCCTTCAAGCAAGAGCCGTGCAGCCAAAACTGCCTTTTCTTCGGAAATGTACATCGTGTCTAATGTGCGCGTGTGCGGCTCAGTGTAGGTTTTCTTGCACTGCGGGCAGCGAAATCTACGCAATCCGTTTCGATGTTTTCCGAAGCGTTGACAATCGATACCACATGCTTGGCAAGTCATTGTGTTTACGGATTTTGCTTCGTTCTTCATGGTTCTAAAATACTGCTTACGATAGTTGTTGTCAAGCAAATAATGCGTTGAAATCGTAAAAATAAACACAAAAGCCGTAACAGGAATGGGATATTATGAAGCCGGGAGCCGCGCAGCTTCCGACTTAGTTTGGTTCAAGGCTTTACACGTTTAATGGTGGAGGTCTTCGCCGTTTACTCATAATGGCTTTACCTCCTTTCTGGTTAGGATCACGCCCAGCGACGGCAATCGCTGGGCGTTCGCTTTTGTTTCCATTCCTGTTACTTTGTATAGGATAGTTGGTAAGTATCTGTCAATACAATGACTTACAACAAGCAAAAGAACAGACTTATTGCTGGTCTTTCGCAGACATTTCACTGACATTTTGATGTTCGAATACAGGCGAGAATGACACTTTGCTGACTTTTGACGTTTACCTGACGTTTGCCTGACGTTTCAAAGTGACTTGCCGCTTGAGCTTTGTGGAAAATGCCTTTTCATAAGCAGCCAATTGACGTTTACGCGGGGCGGCATCTTCCGACAAGTGGCGGTATACAGAACGTGGGCTTAGTTCAACGGCTTCGGCAAGTTCTTCCACGGTCCATCGACATTCGTCGCAAAGTTCGGCAATCTGTTTGCTGATGGGCTGATCGGCCGCTATTTCACTGGGCATTGTTGCAGACTGTGTTCTTATCACCTGTTCTTTTGTACGTGTTTGAGAATCAGGTGCAGCCGCTTGCCGGAGCTGCTTTTCTATAGCAAGTTGAAGAGCGGCATCTATGGTTTCGCGCATTTGGGCTGCCGTTACGCCGTGGTATGACAGCCGTTTTGCAGTAGGGCTCGCGTCTATTTTGTCTACAGCTCGCAGCACTCTTTCTTTAATTCGTTCTGCCAGCTTTTCAAGCCAGTGCCCTAGCTGCGGATCACGCGGATACTCTCTAGCCTCTACATAAAACAATTGGCTAGCATATGCGGAAACAGTGCCTAAAACGTGCAATGGTTGCTGCGGCGGGACCGGCGACGGAACAACAAGCCCTTCAAGCACAGGAGCAAACAAGGAAACTTGCATTTCAACGAGTGCGCTCCAATAGGTTGTTTCTAATTTGTGGAGCTTCTGTTCAATTTCTTCGTAGATGAATGGGTCTAAGGGTGGTCTGTCGAGATCGGCCATTGCAATAGGCTTCCATTTTCAGAACAGCCCATTTTATCTATTTGCGGAAATTAAGCTACTTGGATTCTTTGCGAGGTCTACCACCGCCGTAGGTTTTACGCTGAGCAGCCATATTGCGGAAGTGTTCGGCACCATGCCGCTTTGCCGTCGTGCTGCCGCCCTTGTGCCCCATGATGGCGGCGGGCGTGGCAGTAGGCTGTTTGAGCAGATCGTCAGTGAGAGCGATTGCTGCGCTGAGCAGTTCACGGCAGCAAGCTGTCCGGTTTTCCGGCAGCGGGGCTGTTGTGGAAAGCAGAAGATCGACTTCGGAAATCAGATTCTTGAGAGTCGTCAGTTCAGTTTGATTTGCCATGTCACTAGGATATTGTGAGACAGCACTTAAAAGCAAGCGAAAGCTGTTTTCATTCAACGCAGATTTCAGACACTACCAAGGCGGCGGCGCGGTCTGCCTCCATCGGCGACTGCATGTAGATGAAAACGTAACCAATGCTTAGCTGCCGCTGGCGCGCTTCAACCCGGTCGATGCCGCCGGAGTGGCACGTTTTGGCCCGCGCTTGCGAATCAGGAGCAAGCGGATTCGCTCCAGCAACTCGGCCGGAGATTGCATTCCCTTCGGCAAAAAGGCATCGGCCAGCGTGTCCTGATCGTAAATCTTGACTTGGCCGGAAAATAGAATGACCGGAGTGGTTGGGGAGAGCTGCTTGATCCGCGCCACCAGATCGTTGCCGCTCATGCCGGGCATGACCAGGTCGGTAAGCACGAGGTCCACTCCGCCGCGGTTAAACGCCTGCAGCGCCTGTTCCCCGCTGGCGCAGTCCAACACCCGGTATCCCCGGGTTTCCAGGATCAGCTTGCGAATCGAGAGCGATTGTTCGTGGTCGTCGACGCAGAGAATTGTTTTCTTTACTTTCATGATTTATCGACCACGCGTACTCTGCGCCGCTTGCAAAAAACCGGCAGCCAACGACTCTGTTAAAACGATGTTACAGCAAGGAAGAACCAAATCCTACGAGCGAATCGCGGTCCTGTAAAGTACCTCTTAAGTGAATAAGAAAAGCACTGCGCCATGCGCATTCAGACCCGGAGCGTCAGCGCGAACAAGCTGGCGTCGCGTTGATCTTCAACAGAATCAGTGGAACGCATCCTTGACGGGAGAACTTTCCTAGGCGAGTAGTTTACCAGAAGCAAACACCTTGAACTCCAGAGCCTGTACGTTTGGGTCGCACGGGTAACCAAATATCTGTCGGAGAATGCAGACATTGAATCGTTACTTCTCGACTCGCCGCGCCACTGCCCTGGATCTTGGTTCCGAAGCGAGGTTTTTTCTCTACCCCTTGACAGTTGGCGGTCTGCTGCATAACATGACGCATCTTGGAATCGGCGCTTTGGACGTCGTTCGGCGATGGCGTTTGCGGGTTCGGCACCTTAGGAACGAAACCGGGACGTATCGGTCAACCATTCCAACCCATTTTTGAAGATGCGGCGCTAGTGCCGCTTAAACGTCAAGAGTGTGCATTGCGGAGGCTCCGTCCAACGGCGCGGGTGGTGGCAGGCAAGAGGTCGTCGTTCTCGCGTGCCCACCGGCTCAATGACATTCCATAAGGACGAATGAGCGTAGAAGAAATCAGACCTTTTGTCGAAATGCGCGGGATCGTCAAGCATTTTCCAGGCGTGCTCGCGCTCAAGGGCGTGGACCTCGATGCTCGACCCGGCGAGGTGCACGTACTGTTGGGCGAAAATGGAGCGGGCAAGTCCACCCTCATCAAAGTCCTCTCCGGGGTTTATCCGCCCGATGCGGGCGAGATTATGTTCGAGGGCAAGCCGGTCCATATCCGCGGTCCCCACGATGCGCAGAAGCTGGGCGTCAGCACCATTTATCAGGAATTCAATCTCGTGCCCGAGATGAACGTCGCGGAGAACATCTTCCTGGGGCGCGAACCGCTGCTCAATCGCCGGCTTGGCCTGGTGGATCGTAAGAAGCTGGTGCAGCAGGCGCGCGAGGTCCTGTCCGCCTTCGACATCCAGGTTGCTCCCGAAACGGTCGTCAAACGCCTAGGCATTGCCCAGCAGCAGATGGTGGAAATCGCCAAGGCGCTGTCGCTGAATGCCAGGGTCATCGTCATGGACGAGCCCACGGCTGTGCTCACTGCCCATGAAATCGAGCATCTTTTCAAGATGATCCAGGATTTCAAGCAGCGCGGCATTGCGATTATTTACATCTCGCACCGCCTGGATGAAGTGAAGCGAATCGGTGATCGCGCCACCGTTCTGCGCGATGGCGCGGTCGTCCGCACCGTGCTCGTGGCCGCCACCCCGGTTGACGAACTTATTCGCCTGATGGTCGGACGCGATTTGAAAGACAAGTTCCCCAAGCTCGCGGTCGAGCCGGGAGAGGAAGTCCTGCGGGTGGAAGACCTGCGGCGCAAAGGCGTGTTGCACGGCGTCAGCTTCCACCTGCGCCGGGGCGAGATTCTGGGTGTCGCCGGGCTGGTCGGCTCCAGGCGTACGGAGATGGCACGCGCCGTCTTCGGGGTGGACAAAATCGACGGCGGACAAGTTCTGGTGCGTGGTCGGAGGGTGGAGATCAAGTCGCCTTCCCAAGCCATCCGCGAGCGGCTGGCGCTGGTGCCGGAAGACCGCAAACGGCAGGGAATCGTGCCCACCATCTCGGTGAAACACAACATTACCCTGAGCATGATCCGACGCTTCGCGCGCCTCGGTTTTCTCGATCTTGGCAGTGAAGAGAAGGCGGCGCAGGGTTATGCCGACTCATTGCGCATCGCCACCCCGAACCTCGATCGCTGGGCGATGTTCCTGAGCGGCGGCAACCAGCAGAAGGCGGTGATCGCCAAGTGGCTCGGGGTGGAGGCGGATATCTTCCTGTTTGACGAGCCGACGCGCGGCATCGACGTGGGCGCCAAGGTCGAGGTCTACCAGTTGATGGGCGAGCTGGTGAAGCGGGGTGCGGCGATCCTCATGATCTCCTCGGAGCTGCCCGAGATTCTCGGCATGAGCGATCGCGTCATTGTCATGCGCGAGGGACGCATCGCCGCTGAGTTCACGCGCGCCGAGGCCAGCCAGGAAAAAATTCTGAGCTGCGCGCTGGGCAGCGCACCTGCCCAACAACCTGACATGGGAGCACAGGCATGAGCGAAGTCGGGCTAGAAGAAATCGACAGTGAGGTTCCGGTCAGGTCTGATTCCCTGAAGGCAGGATTTTTGCGCCGGGTTCCCTGGGGTCGCATCGGCATGCCCGCCGTGCTGGTCGTGCTTTGCATCCTGTTCGGCTCCATCAATCCAAATTTTTGGAGTGTCATGAATCTGTCCAACGTCTCGCGCCAGATTTCGATTCTGGCGCTGATTGCGATTGGTCAGACCTTCGCCATTCTGAGCGCCGGCATCGATCTCTCGGTCGGTTCGCTGCTGGCTTTGGTCAGTGTTGTCGCCGCCCAGCAGATGCTCAACTTCGGACTCTGGGGAGGGATCGTGGCGGGCATCCTTGCCGGTGCATTGGCCGGGCTGGTCAATGGGATATTGATCGCCAAAGCCAAGCTGCCGGCCTTCATTACCACCCTCGGCATGTTAATCGCGGCGCGCGGCGTCGCCCTGACCTTGAGCGGCGGGCTGCCGGTGGTCGGCCTGCCCCACGCCTTCCTGTATCTCGGCGCGGGCAAGATCGGCCCCATCCCGGTTCCGGCGGTGATTGCCGCCGTGGCCTTCGTGATCGCCCACGTCATCATGCAGCGCACGCGCTTCGGGCGCTATGTCTACGCCATGGGCAGCAACGAAGAGGCTGCCATGCTGTCCGGCATCAACGTCGTCAAATACAAGATCCTGGTCTACGTTCTCAGCGGCATGTTCGCGGGAATTGCGGGCGTGGTGCTGACCTCGCGGGTCATCTCCGGCCAGCCGACCCTGGGAGAGGTGCAGGAGTTGTACTCGATCGCGGCGGTCGTCATCGGCGGCGGCAAAATTACCGGCGGCGTCGGCGGCATGGGGCAAACCCTGATGGGCGTGCTTATCCTCGGGGTTCTGGCCAACGGGCTCAATCTCATACAGGTTTCATCGTACGTGCAGAACATCGTCATCGGAGTCATCATCGTGTTTGCGGTGTACGTTGACTTGGCGCGGGAACGCCGCCGCTAGCCGGTTTAGCGAAAGGTGCGGTCGCCGAAGTCGGCGGTGAATTTGCAACCCATGTTTTTTTAAACCGCTCCAGGGTGGTTGGCAGCGGTCGCCTTACGGCCTCATTCGATTATGTTCGCCAAGGCATTTTGTCGATGATTCTTTCGCTAGGGGGAGAAGTGATGAACAAGCGTCTTCTGTCAACCATGTTCGCGTCCGCCCTGCTGCTGGTTCTGTGCCTGGCACAGGTGGCGCCGGCGCAGACGGCAACCAAGGCAAAGTCTTCCGCCAAGTTGACGGATGCGGCCAACCCCGCCGCCTCGGCCGACCAGTACCCGCGTCCTCCCAAGCCTGCCAAGCAGTACACCATCGGGGTCTTGCTGCCGCAGATGTCCAACCCGCACTTCGTCGGGCAGGCCTACGGCTACATCGATGAAGCCGAAAAACTCGGGGCCAAGGTGATCCTCTATGATGCCGGCGGCTATCAGTACATCGACAAGCAGATCTCGCAGATGGAAGACCTGATCGCCAGTAAAGTGGATGCGATTGACCTGGTTGCCATCAACGGCGCCGGCACCATCAGCGCCGTCGATAGCGCCGTCGCGCGCGGCATTCCGGTCATCAACTGCAACGTCATGACCGACAGCCCCAAAGTCGTCAGCCGGGTTCGCTCCGATGACACGGTGATCGGGCGCATGCAGGCCGACTACATGGCGCAAGCCCTGCACGGCAAGGGAACGGTCGTCATGCTGCGCGGTCCGGCGGGCACTTCCTGGGCGCAGATTCGCGGCGATTCCTTTCGCAAGCGCCTGGCCGAAATTGCCCCGGGCATCAAGATTCTCGGCGAACAGTATTCGCAGTCCACGCCGCAGGACGGGTTGCGCCTGATGGAAGATTTCATGCAAACCTTCCCTCAGATTGACGGGGTTTACAACGGTGCGGACATGACCGCCGTAGGCGCCGCCCAGGCAATTCTGGCGGCCGGCAAAGCGGGAAAGATCGTGATCACCGCGACCGACTTCCAGGCGGACAGCGAGAAGTTCATGCGCGACGGGGTAATGTCGGCGAACGTCGTCCAGCAAAGCGTTACCATCGGCCGCTGGTGCATCCGCGCGACCGTGAATTACCTGGAAAAGCGCCCGGTTCCGAAAGAGCTTTGGACCCCGCTGCTGCTGATCACGAAACCGACCCTGGACAAGACTGACTTCACCGTGGTTCGTGCGCCCGCCGGCTGGAAGCCGCCGGCCAGATAACCGCTGACCCAGGCTTTAGCAGGCTGCTGAAAAACTGTTCTTTAAGGTGTCATCCTGAGCGTAGCGAAGGATCCGCTGTTTGTGCGTATCGAAAATAAGACAGATCCTTCGGTCGCCAGCCCCAACAAGCCAACGACGGGCTTGTCGGGGACCCCGCGCAAAACCGGCGCAACCTCAGGATGACACTCCGATCAACGGCGCGGGATATCGCAAACAAGAGTCCTCCCCGCGCGGCGGCAAGGTGAATCATGGCCAACCAAAGCAAACAACCAACGCTCGCGCTCATTACCGGCGCAAACAAGGGCATAGGGCTCGAAACAGCGCGCCAGCTCGGCAAGCTGGGCATCGTCATCCTGCTCGGCGCACGCGACAGAGAGCGTGGCCGGCGGGCGGTAGAGACGTTGTGCGCTGAAGGCGTCCAGGCGCGGCCCATCGTTCTCGACGTAACCGACCAGAGCACGATCGAGGCTGCCGCCGCGCAAATCGAGCGGGAGTTTGGCAAGCTCGACATTCTGGTGAACAATGCCGGGATCTTCATCGAAAAGCAGCCGGCGATCCACTGCCAGGTCGAGAATCTTCGGCGGACCTTCGAAACCAATTTCTTTGGCGCTTTCGCCGTCACCAAGGCGTTGTTGCCACTGATCCGCAAGGCCGAGGCTGGACGCATCGTCAATCTCGCCAGCGACCTGGCCTCGCTCGGCAATACCAGCGATCCTGCGTGGGCTCTCTACGAATACGTTTACTTCGCCTACGCTTCGTCGAAGGTGGCCATCAACGCCATGACTGTCGCCTTAGCCAAGGATTTGCGGAACACGCCTATCAAAGTGAATTCGGCCGATCCGGGTTTCACCGCGACCGACATGAACGGACACACCGGCCCCAAGAAACCAGAGGACGCGGCGCTGGTTCCAGTGCGGTTAGCGACCCTCCCGCCGGATGGACCGACAGGGGGCTACTTCGACGAGAACGGTCCGGTGCCTTGGTGAGTGGGTCGGAAGACGCGTCACCCCGGCGACAGGTCTACTTCTTCGGCGGCGCCTGCGCCATGCGTTCCAGAATCTCGTAGACGGCTGCCGTGTCATGCTCGGCGTGTCCCGAGGCGGTGGCGGCGATGTAGATCGGTATGGTCGAGCTAAACACCGGCGCCGGGCAGCCCGTGGCTTGCAAGGCTTCGCCGATCAGCTTCATGTCCTTCTGCCAAACCGAATTCTTCATCGTGGCCTCGTCCCAGCTCCGATTCACCATCGCCGGCCCCCGGACCTGAAACATGCGCGAACCCCCGGCACCATCGGCGACCACCTTGACGATCATCGCCGGATCGAGCCCGGAGCGAGCCCCGAGCAAAATCGCTTCGGCGGCGGCGACGTTGTGAATGGCCACCAGCAGGTTGGCCACCAGCTTCATCTTCATGCCGTTGCCGAATTCGCCGACTTCGTAAGTGATCCGGGCAAAGCCGTCCATCACCGGAGCCACCTCCTTGATGGCGGCGGCGTCGCCGCTGGCGTAGACGGCAAGATCGCGGTTCTTGGCCTGCGCGCCGGTGCCCGAAAGCGTGCAGTCGAGCAGGATGATGCCCTTTTCAGCCAGCCGGTCGCGCGCCTTTGCCTTGGCTGCCAGGGGCAACGTGCCGGTTTCAATAATGATGCTTCCCCTGGCGCAGGTCGTGGCCAGATCGAGGCAGACCGTGTTCAGCGCCGCCTCCGAAGCCAGCGCCAGGATGATGTGGCGGCAGCGATTGCCCACCTCGCGCGCGTCGGTGACCGCCATTCCCCCGGCTTCGGTCAACTCCTCGCGACAGTGCGCCAAAATGTCCGTGCCAATCACTTCGAAGCCGGCCTTCATCAGGTTGGCGGCCATCGCCGACCCCATGATCCCCAGCCCAATCATGCCTACCGTGCCTTTTCTTTCCGCGTTCATCTCTTCCCTCCGCCGCTCCGGCCCGCCTAGCCGCGAATCGCAGCGCAAATATCCATCGTAAATGAATTCCCCCGTCGCCACTTTAACCGGAGCGGGCTTCCATGAACTTCAGGCCGCTCACAGGCCCACCAGCGCCAGCAACTCCCGGCTGTAAAGATTGCGGGCCTCGCCATACAACGGCTGTACGGCGGCCACAAACGCGTCGTGCTCCGTGGGCGTTAGTTCGAGAATTTCTCCGCCTGCTTGGCGAATGGTTGCCGCCGCCTCCGCTTCCTCTTTGAGGTGCAGCTCGCGCTGGAAGGCGACCGCTTCCCGGACGGCCGCGATCATCTCGGTCTGCAACTCCTTTGGCCAGGCGTCGAATGACGTGCGGTGCATGAAGATCGGCCGGGAAAGGTAGAAGTGGTTGGTCACCGTATGAAAGCGATGATACTTGTGAACGCCATAGGTCACGGTATTGAAAAACGGGTTCTCCTGCGCGTCCAGGGTTCCGGCCTTGACGCCCGCAATCGCCTCCGTCAAATCCATGATAAGCGGCTTGGCGCCGAGCAACTCGAATGTCCGCTCCTGAATTTTGCTGGGCAGAACGCGTATGCGCATGTCCTTCAGGTCGGCGGGCACGCGCACCGGCCGCAGGCGGTTGGAAATCTGTCTGAACCCGTTCTCGAAGTAGCCGGCGATGCGATAGTTCATCCGCTCTTCGGTCTTCCCCGTCAGCACCTTGCCCAGCTCACCGTCCATGGCGGCGCGCGCCTTTTCATTGCTGTCGAAGATGAACGGAAGGTCGGCGACTCCCAGCTCGGGAACGCGGTCGGTCAAGTAGCTGCTCGATTGATAGCCAACGGTCAGCACCCCGTCCTCGACCAGCCACAGGATGTCCTCGCCGCGATAGCCGAGGTCCATGATGTTGTAGACGTATTTCACGTCCACGTCGCCGCCGAACTTGGCCTTCAGACGGTCGCCGATCCGCTTCAGCGCCAGGCTGAAGCCGGTGGTCGCTGGTCCGTAACCACCCATGCGAATCTGGATCGGCCGGCCCTGGGCGCTGTGCGGCACTTGCTCACCTGCTGACGTCTTGCCGGTATCTTTCATAGCTCCCCGTTCCGAAGCGGAGGCGGCGCGCGAAAACCATCCGCAGGTTAATGCGCCGGCTCCAAGAATGCCGGAACCTCTGAGAAAATTTCGTCTGTGCATGGACCCGCTCCCGGTGAACCAAAGTGGCCGCGAATCGCCAAAGCGGCCACCGCATAGTTATTTTTCAGGAATTACCGGTACCAGCACATAGGGCGCATGCCCGGCATCGAAGTGCAACGCGGTGCGGCCGCCGAAAATCTTCGCCGGGCAGTTGCGAGGATCATTGTGCAGGAACGGCCCGCAGCCCAGCAACTCATTCTTGAAGTGAGGCAGCTTAATGCCTGTCTTCTTGGCGAACTCGTAATCCTTGCCGCGGACTGAAAGCGCGATCCGGTAACCGGCCGGCACCGCGATGGAGGTTGGCAGGAGTTCGACCTCGACTGCAACCGGAACTCCGGGCTGAAGCGGCTGCACCTCGCCGTGGGTGTGATAGGGCCGGTAAGGTTCGCTCAGCGCCGGATCAAGCTTGCGATGCGAAGCCCGCAGCCAGCCTTGGGCTATCGGCGTGTGCGGGTCGATTGCGCCCTGGAAGGTGACCTCGCGCAAGTCCGGAGTGTAAACCTTAAAGACCAAAAACAGGTCGGCATCCGTCGTGGTGGAGGAGACAAACAACTTTGCCGCCAGTGGCCCGGTGATCTCCGTTTCTTCCTCCAGTGGCGCGGAGACGAACGTCAACCCGTCGCCGGCGGCCTCGAACCCGTCGCGAACCTCGCTCTGAACCGCACTCATGCCTGCTCCTTGCGCGATAACGAACCGCTCAATCGCTTTCTTGAAACCCGCGAAGAGTGGGAACCGATCGCGGCGAACGATTCACCACTCTCCGCATCCTGGGTAGCTGACCGGCCTAACCTTCCACGGTGACGATGGCTCCGCTATCGGCTGACTTGGCGATGGCTTCAAAGGCGGCAATGTTGGCGACCATCTCGGCGTGAGTTACCGGGTAAGGCGCGCGGCCTTCGGCGGCGTCAGCGAAGGCCTCCACATTGGCGCGCACGATCGACGTCGCGGGGTATTCGATCGTCTGCTGCGGGCCGCCGTGTACGCCTTTCGTCAGCAGCCAGCCCTCCGGCGCTTGCGGGTGGGCCTTGTCGCGTATCTCGACCCAGCCCTTGGTACCGAAGACCGCAAAGCGAATGGAAAATGGCGGTCCCAGAACCGAGGAGATCACCCCGTTAGCGCCGTTCTTGAAGTTCAGCAGAATCGCGAGGGTGTTGCGCGTGGGGTGGGCCACCGAGCGCAAACTGGCCAGCACGCTTTCCGCCGGGCCATTCACCGCTATCGAAAGGTCCAGCCCGTGGATGCCCAGCGCCACCATGGTCGTACCACCGGGCGACTCCTCTTTTTGCAGCCGCCAATTGTCGGCCGGCAGGGGACGAAGCTCAAACGTCAAAGTCGCTTCCGTCGTCTGGATGGCGCCGAGTTCACCCGATTTCACCATCCGCAACACGTCCTGCAATACCGGCTTGAAACGGTGTTCATGCCCGACCGCGAGCACCACCCCGTTGGCTTCACAGGCCTCGACCTCGGTCAGCGCGTCGCGTCGCGTCAGCGCCAGCGGTTTCTCGCAAAAGACGTGCTTTTTCGCCTTGGCTGCGGCGACCACCTGCGCCAAGTGCATGGTATGAGGCGTACACAAGATCACCCCGTCAACGTTAGCATCGGCCAGGACGGCGGCGTAATCGGTGGTGAACTCGATGCCTTGCGACCGCGCCCATTCCCCGGCGGCGGGAACCGTGTCCACAGCTTTGACCACGCGCACCTTCGGGCTGTCCTTGAGCATGCCAATGATGGCTTTCCCCCACCAGCCCAGGCCGGCGACTGCGACATTGAATGAAGCGTTCTCCGAACCAGCATTCTTCATCAAAAGTATTTCTCCTGACTATGACTTCCCGTAAATTCTTCCCGCGATTCCGGCCCGCAAAAAAGTCTCTGCCGGTAGCTTACCGCGAGATTACACGATTACGCCAATGATCCTGTCAGGCTCTCTCGCCTGAAGTTACAAGCAGAATCGTTCCGGCCACAGCCTTTGGTGCGGCCAGTTCTCCCACCAACTCCAGTCTTGCCGAGGTGATCGGCCGGAGGCAGGTGACGCCGCCGGCCAGATGGTTAGCTGTAGCGCTTGTCCGAAGCGGTTCCATCGAACCAGTCGAATCCGCCAGGAGTGGTTTTGACGATGACGTTTTTGATGCGCGTGTAGTCCTTGTAGCAATCGATGCCGTTTTCCCGCCCGATGCCGCTTTCCTTGTAGCCTCCCCAGGGAGATGCGGGACCGATGCGGTGATGGTCGTTGATCCAGATCATGCCGGCTTCGAGCTGCTCCGCCACGCGATGCGCCCGGCGAATATCGTTGGTCCAGATGCCCATGCCCAAGCCGTAGTGGGTGCCGTTGGCAAGTTTGATCGCCTCTTCTTCGGAGCCATAGCGCATGAGGCAAACCACCGGGCCAAAGATCTCTTCCTGGGCTACGCTCATGTCATTGGTGACGTTGGTGAAAACCGTTGGTTCGACATACCACCCCGGCCCCGGCACCGCCTTGCCTCCGCAGGCCAGGGTCGCGCCTTCGCCGATGCCGGTCTCGATCCAGCGCAGAACCTGCTCACGCTGGCGCTCGGAGATGACCGGGCCGATGTCGGTCCAGTTGTCCATCGGCGGCCCCAGGCGCAGTTTGCCGACCTTCTCGACGAACGCCGCGGCAAAGCGGTCATAGAGTTTGTCCGATACCAGAATCCGGGCTCCCTGCACGCAGGTTTGCCCGGCGGCAATGTATCCGGCAAATACAGCTCCGTTGACCGCGCCGGTGAAATCCGCATCGTCGTAAACAATCACCGAAGCCTTGCCCCCCAGCTCGGCCGCAACCTTGACCAGGTTATGTCCGGCGGCCGCCGCCACACTCCGCCCGGTGACGGTTCCACCGGTTAAATCAACCTTCGCCAGTCGCTTGTTCTCGGCGAGCGCCTTGCCGGCGACCGCCCCTAAGCCGTGTACCACGTTGACGATGCCCTCCGGTATCCCGCTCTGCGCCATGCCCTCGGCGAGCATGTTGATGGTCAGCGGGGCCAGCTCCGAAGGCTTGATCACCACCGCATTCCCCGCCGCCAGGGCCGGGGCCAGCTTCTTGGTGAGGATCAGCAGCGGATGATTCCACGGCGTCAGCAGGCCAACCACCCCGAGCGCCTCCCGCCGGGTGTAGTTCAGATATCCGGGACCGAACGGCGGCAAAGTGTCCTCCAGGGTCTCGGCAACGCTGGCGAAGTAGTCGTACCACTCCGGCAGGCGCCCCAGTTGCGCGCGCATTTCGCGAATCGGACGCCCGGTCACGCGAGACTCGGCTTCGACAAAGGCCGGCATGTCCCGCCTCAGCTTCCCGGCCAGGATGCGCAGGGCGGAGACGCGAAACGCCGTCTGTTTGGCCCAGCAGGAGTGCTTCGCCGCCTGGCTTGCCGCCTCGACGGCGGCCTCAACGTCGCGGGGCGTGCTGCGGGCGATTTCCGCCGTAACCTCTCCGTTCTCGGGATTGATCAGGGGGAAGTATTCTCCCGATTCGCTGGGGACAAACCGTCCGCCAATAAACTGCTCGCAGCGTTCGATACTCATCGTCGTTCTCCGTTTACCAGCGATCGCCGGTGCCCGATATCTGCCCGTTTTTAGCAAATGTGGGGTAGTTTCTTGTCTCCACCGCAATGCCATCAGCGAGAGCTTTACCTGCGCTCTGTGGCTCCGACGGCGGCGCCCACGCCGAACAGCTCGCGGGCGTTTTCACCCAGCACCGCTCGCAGTTGTGCCGGAGCCAGTCCCGCTCCGCTGACGAAGTTCACGGGCTCGAACTCAGCCATGTCAAAGGCGTAGTCCGTTCCCAGCATGACGTGATCGGCCCCGGCCAAATCCACCAGGAAGCGGAGCTGCTTATCCATGAACACGATGGTGTCGAAGTACAACTGATGAAGGTATTTCTCGGGGGAACGCACTCCGTTCACCTTCGGCTCGTCGCGCACCTCATAGCCGTGCTTCAGGCGCCCGAGCTGGTAAGGGAAGAAGCCGCCGCCATGGGTGAAGCCCACCTTCAGCTTCGGACATTTCTCCAGCACCCCGCCGAAGATCAGGCTGGCCGCGCACATCGCCGTATCGAGCGGATTGCCGTACAGGTTCGTCAGGTAATACCTGGTGAACATCTCCTTGGTGCCAACGTAGTAGGGATGGAAGAAGACGAACACGCCGAGCGCTTCGCACTCCTTGAAGAAAGGCAGAAACCCTGGCTCGTCGAACTGCACGCCCTGCACGTTAGACCCTATTTGAATCGAGCGGAACCCCAAATCCCTCACGCAGCGGCGCAACTCTTTCGAGGCCAGATCAAGATTCTGCATCGGCAGCGTACCCATGCCCACGAACTTTTCCGGATGCTGCTTGCTCAACCGGTAAAGCCCGTCGTTGGTCATCCGGGCCACGTCCAGCGCCAGCGCCGGCGAGGCCCAGTAATAAAACAGGGTGGGAGAAACCGATACCGCGGCCATGTCTAACTTCTTGGCGGCCATGTCGGCCAATCGCGCCGGCGTGTCATGGAATCCGGGAGTGAGCGGATAGCTGTAACCCTGGTCATGCTCGATCCAGGGCTCGCCGCCCTTGCGGATCAGTTTGGCCTGCCACTGAGAACCCGGCTTTTGAATGGCCTCGACAAACTCCGGCGCGATGAAATGAGTGTGCATATCAAAATTCATTGTGCTTGTTCTCCCGAACCCCTGAGTCGCTAAGCCGCGTCAGGCAATCTCTATATAGCCACTTTAGCATTTGCCCGCAACCCCAGGCCACCGCATGCGTGATATTCGCAACCGCAACATCCTCAATTAGATGGCAAAGCCGGTACGCCGGATACGGTTCCGGTTTCCGGGCCGCCGCGCCTCGTGTCATAATTTTCTCGCGATACATTCGAACCTGCGAGCGTGCTATGAGTTCCGCTGATCCTCAAGTCAAGACCCCCCGCGAACGTCTGCCTTATTCAGCCATCGTGGACCGCCCTATACGCAAGTTTCCCGGCGGGGCCAGGGTTGTGGTTTGGCCTATTGTCAACGTCGAAGACTGGGATATCGAGCGGCCCATGCCGCGGGTGGCGATTCCGGCTCCCACCAATCTCGCCGTGCTGCCCGACATCGGCAACTGGGGATGGCATGAATATGGCATGCGGGTCGGCTTCTGGCGCATGAAGCAGGCGCTCGACAGCCGCGGCATCCGCGCCTCGCTCTCCATCAACGGACGCGTCTGCCAGACCTATCCACGCGTCGCCCAGGCCGCGCTCGACGCTAAATGGGAGTTCGTCGGGCACAACTACATACAGGTGCCTCTGCCGCGCATCGACGACCAGCCGGCAGCCATTCGCCAGACCATCGAGGCCATCGAACGCTTCACCGGAAGCCGTCCCAAGGGCTGGATGAGCCCCGGCTTCGCCCAGACCATGCCTACCGTCGATTACCTGGCAGCCGCCGGCATACGCTACATCTGCGACTGGGCGGTTGACGACCTGCCGTGCGATTTCTCGACCGCCAACGGCCCCATGGTCGCCATGCCCTATCCCATCGAGGTGAACGACGTTGTCGTCATGGCCGTGCAGCAGCAACCCTCAGGGGTCTTTCTCGAGCGCATGCGCGACACCTTCGACCGGCTCTACGCCGAGGGCGCCGAGCAGCCGCGAGTCATGGGCATAGCCATCCATCCGTACCTCAGCGGCGTACCTCACCGCATCAAGTATCTCGAGCAGGGACTCGATTACATTCGCGGACACAAGGACGTGCTGTTCTGGACCGGCGAGCAACTGCTCGAGTGGCACACGGCGAGCGCGGTGGCCGCCGCCAAGTAAAGGCGCTTTGCATGAATACGGCGAGTGCTCCACGATCGACTTTTAGAAAACTGGTCCAGGCGCTTTCACGATGACCTCGTCTTCCAGTGCAATGCCTCTCACGACGGCCACGCATCAACGGCCGCGGGTTCCGCGCTCGACTTACGTCGGGCTGGCCGGCTCCGTCCTCGTCTGGGCGGCCAACTGGGCGATGACGAAAAGCGTGCTACACGACATCTCTACCGTGAGCTTTGTCGCCTATCGTTTCCTCTGCGCGGCTCCGTTCATGGCCCTGCTTACTCTTCCCATGGGGCAAGCGCTCGTTCCCCGGCGCGGGGAGCGTCTGCCGCTGGCTCTTATCGGAATCGTGCAGATCGCCGGCAGCCAGTTTTTCAGCACCGTGGGACTGCAATACGTAGCCGCGGGCCGCACCGTCGTCCTGCTTTACACCATGCAGCTTTGGACCTTGCCGCTGGGATGGCTGATCAATCGCGAACGCGTCAGTCTGCCGGCCTTGGCTGGAGGCGCGATCGGCTTCTCCGGGCTGTTCCTGTTTTTGAATCCGCAGGCGATCAACTGGAGCGACTCCCCGGGTTCTGCTCGGCAACTGCCTCTGTCTCAGTGCCGGATTATCGTGGGCGCTCGGGGCCTGCCTCTATCGCCTGCGCAAGTGGCAGACATCGTTTTGGACGCAAACTTTCTGGCAGGTGCTGTGGACCGCCATCGTCCTCGCGCCCCTGCCGCTGGCGCCGCAACGCGCCACCCACTGGACCGGACCCGTCATTGGCATGATCGCCTACAACGGCATCGCCTGCACCGCGCTGGCCTGGTGGTGGTGGGGCAAGGCTCTGGCGGCGATGCCGGCCGCGCGCGCCGGACAAATCGTCACCCTGGTTCCGGTGCTTGCCGTCATCATCGGCGCCCTCTGGGCAGGCGAGCGGTTGACGCCCGGCACCGCCGCAAGCGTGGTTCTTATCTGTCTGGGAATCGTGCTCGCGCTGCGCGGCCGCCAGTCTTCGCTCGCTCTTCCGCTCACTTCGCGTGATCGAGGATGATCTTCATCCGCTCGTCGGCGTCGGAATCGAGCATATGGATTGCCGACTCCAACTGCGACAGCCCGACCACGTGCGTCACCAGGGCCTTCAGGTTCAGCATGCCCCGCGCCACCAGGTCGATGGTTGCCGGAAAATCTTCACTCTTGGCGGCGCGCGCGTTCACGATCGTCAGTTCCTTAAAGTAGAGCTGATAGAAGGGCAGCTTGCCTTCGGTAGCGGTGATAATGCCGAACGGCAGCAGCATTCCTCCCCGGCGAGCCATGCAGACTCCGCTGGCCAGCGATGGCAGAATGCCGGTCGACTCGATGACCACGTCGGCGCCGCGTCCGTCGGTGGCTTCCATCACCACGCGTTCCGCCTCGGCTCCGCTGGCGGCGGTGACATCGGCTCCGAGCGTTTCCGCCATGCGGCGTTTCCAGGCGCTGCGGGTCACGCCGATCACCGGAAAAGCGCCGCGCGCTTTGGCCAACTGCACATGGATCTGTCCGCTCACCCCAAGGCCCAGCACCACCACCGATTGTCCCGGAAAGATATTGAGCATGCGCTGGCCGTGCAGGCAGGTAGTGGCAACCTGAATCGCCGGCGCCTGTTGGCTGTCTACCGTCTCCGGCAAAGCAAAAATCTGGCGGCGCGGAACCGTCATATATTCCGCGAAGCCGCCGTCGCGGTCACGCCCCAGCAGAACCCCATGGGGACAGATGCTGGTCCGGCCGGCGTGGCAACAGAAGCAGGTTCCGCAATAAACGCTGGGATCGACCATCACCCGGTCGCCACGGCGCAGGCGGCCGCCGGGGTCCCCAACGCGCGCCTCAGTTGCGCGGGTTGGGGTGGAATCTTCGCCTTCGACCACTTCACCGCACATCTCGTGGCCCATAATGAGGGGATGGCGAACCGAAATGTCGCCCTTATAGATCTTCAGGTCAGTGCCGCAGATAGCGCTGTGGGTGATTCGAACCCGAACATGGTCCTCGGCCAGCGGCGGCAGGTCGAGTTCCGCGAACTGCAACTTCCGCGGAGCCTCTAAAACCATTGCTCTCATATCGGCGTCGTTCCTCAGGCGTTCTTTGGTCGTGAAGCCGGCTTTCGCTCGCTTATTATGCCCGGCTCACGCGACACGGCGCCGGCCTTGGGTGACCGGCGCCGACGGAATACGAAGGCCGGCAACACTCGCAGAGCCCTGCCGGCGGTTCAATTCTAGGCGGTTCAATTCTAGACGGACGGTTTCATCGCTTCTTCCATGTGCTCCATCAGGGTGAAGATCTCGGGGCCGGCGGCGGTCACGAGCACGTTTTCTTCGAGGCGCGTGGTCTGCTGCAGCTTGGGATGACCGGCGAACGTCTCGATGGCGAAGTACATGTTCTCCTTGATCTCGGCCGGGTACTTCAACGAGTACGCCCGCGAGATCCACATGCCTTCATAGAGCGTGATGCCGATGCTGTGGGCAAACTGCTGCAGAGTGCAAGTGCCGTACTTGTCGTCGTCGTACTCGGGGAAGCAGGCGGCCACATCGGCGGTGGTGTTGCCCGGCTTCAACTGAGCCAATCCGGCGTACATCGAATCGTAGACTTCCCGGTACAGGTCGATTTCCTTCTGGTTCATCTTGGCGGCGCACTTGAAGCAGCGCACGAAGTCGATGAAGTATCCGGAAGGCCCGACGACGTTGATGTTGACGATGATGAGATCGCCTTGGCGGATCATCTTGTCGGTCGCCCAGCGGCGGTATGGGCTGGTATTGCCACCCGAAGCCACGATGATGTCGTAGATGATCTCGCATCCGCGCTCTAGCATGAACTGGTGGACGTTGGCCTCGATTTCGCGCTCGCGAACGCCAGGCTTGAGCCACTCGTACTTGATCTTCCACATCGCCGCGTCGCCGATGGCGGAGGCCTGCTTCAGGCATTCGATTTCGTCCTGCGTCTTGACCACGCGGGCGGCGGAAACCGCCGGCCAGCCGTTGAACGATATTCAACCCCGACTTCTGGAAGGCGGTAAAGGACGCCATATCGATGTTATCGATCCCGATTCTTTCCTTCTGCACGCCATTCGCCTTGAGAACCTCGACCACGCTGTTGACCATTCTTCCAGCCATATGCGGCACCGCTCCCTCGGCCCATTGCCAGGTGAGTGCCGGTCTGATGTTTCCCGGCTGCATCCAGGGCATGTCGATTTCGGCGCAGTGCAGATCGGAGCCCGCGGTTTCAAACAACACTGGCTCGGCGCCGTTGCATAACACGCAATAGCGAATGTTGATGTTGTATTTCCAGTTGCCCTGATAAGAACCGGTGGCATAGCGTATGTTGGCGCCGGCGAACAGCACCAAGGCGCCCAGGTCGCGGGCGGTCATCTGGTCGCGGAGCCGCTGCAGCCGCTCCCGGCGCATGCGCTCGAAATCAATCCGCTGCTGCCAATCGCAAGCGGTCTGGCTGTAGAGGCGGCGCGGGTCCCATTCGTGCGGTCTGCCAATGAAGCTGGTGTCCATCTTGCGTGGCGAGATTTCACCGGGTTTTACAATCGTAGTCGTCATGATATTTTGTCCCCTATTTGGAATTCGACAATCGCGCTCCGAAGGCGACTGTTCGCTAAAGCTGAAAGCTGCAATCGAAAGCACCCGTCCTCAAACCGCCCTCTTTCGACGGTCCCGGCGCAGATTCGACAATGCGAAATATCGTATCACACGGAAGTGTGGCCAGCAGCCCTCTCCGCCGAGCCCGCAGCGGGCCGAGAGGTTAAAGTTCCATCAAATGTGAGCACCCAACGGCAGCCATGCGAACCCCGGCCGGCAGTCCGTGTACGCACTCCTGCGCCGGCCATCCCCGTGCCTTGGACACCGTATTGTGCGAGGCATCACCTCCGATCGTGCGGCTAGTCACATATTCTCGTGCCCCCTGCCAACACAATCAATTAAAGTGATGGCTGGAAGTCTGCTGTCTGGATCAGGTTCGCGCGAGGGATTCCCAGGGTTATTACCCCGGCAAGCGCGCGGGAGGTTGCAATGAGCAACGATGTAATTGGAAAAAGTTTCCCTCGCAGCGATGCCTTGCTGCAGGTGACTGGCAAGTTGCAGTATGGCGAGGACGTTTTTCGTCCGGACATGCTGCACGCCCGCATCCTGCGTAGCCAGCACGCCCACGCCAGGGTCTTGAAAATCGATACTTCCGCGGCGGAAAAACTGGCCGGGGTGAAGGCCGTCATTACCAGCAAAGACGTACCGCACAACCGCTTTGGATTCACTCACCAGGACCAGCCGCTGCTGGTCGACGAGAAAGTTCGTCATTACGGCGATGCCGTCGCCGCCGTCGCCGCCGAATCCTGGGAGGCGGCCGAGGAAGCCTTGCGGCTGATTAAAGTGGATTACGAGCCCTTGCCCGCCTTGTTTGATCCCCTGGAAGCGATGAAGCCGGAATCGGTTAAAATCCACGGCGAAACCAACCTGGCGTCGCACCTAAAAATCCGCACCGGCGATGTCGAGCAGGGCTGGAAAGAATCCGACGTCGTCTTTGAGGAGCGGATGTCCACCCCCATGGTGGAACACGCGCACATCGAACCGCATGCCGCCTATGCCGAGATCCTGTCCTCCGGCGAACTGCTGGTCATGTCGTCCTTGCAGCGTCCGTTCCTGGTCGCCTCCGATATGAACAAGATTTTGAAGATGCCGATGAACAAAATCAGGATTATCACCACCGCTGTCGGCGGCGGCTTTGGCGGCAAAAACGAACTCACCATGGAGCCCGTGATCGCCCTGCTCGCCATCAAAACCGGCAAGCCGGTCAAAATCGCCTTTACCCGCGAAGATGAGTTCGAAGCTTCCACCGTGCGCCATCCCTATCGCCTCAAGTACAAGTCGGGGCTGAAAAAAGACGGCACCCTGGTAGCCCGCCAGGTAGAGATCATCAGCGATAGCGGGGCCTATGTCTGCTGGGGCGAGTCGACGCTGACCAAGGCCTGCGTCCACGCGGCCGGGCCCTATCGCATTCCGCACGTTCGCATCGACGGCTATGTTGTCTACACCAACAACCCGGTCGGCGGGGCGATGCGAGGTTTCGGCGTAACTCAGCTCGGCTTTGCTTACGAAGTTCACATGGATACCCTGGCGGCCGAGCTTGGTCTGGACCCGGTGGAGTTCCGCCTGAAGAACATGTTCGTCGACCACAGCGCGCTGCCCACCGGACAGGTGCTCGACACGGTCACCATCTCCGAGTGCGTTCATCGCGCCATGGAATTGTCGGGCTGGCAGGAAGAGCGCGACCAAGCGCAAGCCGTCGGCTGGGAAAACGAGGTGAAGGCACTATGAAGAAGCGGGGCAGAGGCATCGCCGCGATGTTTTATCCCATTGGCTTCACCTCGTATCCGAACCCGGGAGCGGCTTTTCTCAAAATCCACCAGGACGGCACCGCTACTCTCTCCATCGGCACCGTCGACGTCGGCCAGGGTTCCACCACCATCCTGGCGCAAATCGCAGCCGAGGAACTCGGTATCGAATTCGGGAAAGTCAGCGTCATCGCCTCCGACACCAAGCTGACACCTTTCGACGCGGGAACCGTAGCCAGCCGTGTGACCTACATCGTCGGCAATGCGGTGAAGATGGCCGCCGCCCAAGCCCGGCAGATTCTCTTCGAAGTGGCCGCCGAGGAGTTGGCCGTCAGTCCGAACGGCTTGGCCGCCGGCCAGGGATTCATCTACGTCGAGGGCTTCCCGGAGCGCAGGGTCGCCATCAGTGCCGTCGCCTTTAAGGCTCACATGGGCAAGGGCCGTCCGCCGATGGGTGTCGGCAGCTTCAATCCGGTCACCACCATGCTCGATAAAGAAACCGGCCACGGCAAACCGTTCGGCACCTACGTCTTTGGCGCACAGGTCGCTGAGGTCGAGGTCGATACCGAAAGCGGCGAATTCGAGATTGTGAAAATCACGGCGGTGCATGACTGCGGCAAGGCGATCAACCCCATGTTCGTCGAAGGCCAGGTCGAGGGCGGCGTCGCCATGGGAGTGGGCTTCGGGGTGATGGAAGAGATGGTCCTCGAGCGCGGCCGGGTGCGTAATCCGCAGCTTACCGATTACATTGTTCCCACAGCCCTGGATGTGCCTGAGATCATCACCAGCATTGTCGAGCGTCCGGAACCGACGGGACCCTTCGGAGCCAAGGGAATCGGCGAGCCGTCGCTGCTGCCGACCGCTCCGGCCATCGTCAACGCCATCCAGAATGCGGTCGGGGTGCGCATCCGCGACTTGCCGGTAACGCCGGAGAAAATACTCCGGGCATTGGAGGAGAAACAATCCCAAGGTAAATAATGGTGCCCCAGGTTCGCCTTCGGTTGGCTAACCTGGGGTAGTTCCCTGGTTCCACCAGTCGGTGGGTGGCCCACATTTGCCGCAGTTGGCAAATGTGGGATTCGAAGAAATTGCTCACGCTTTGCGCCCGATTACGATCGCTTCGGTCAGGGTGAAAAACAATTTGCCATCGATGGTTTCGGGAGCCAGAGCCTCGCGTGCGCCCGCCGGAGCGTCCAGCAGCATTTTCCGCAGCTCGGCCGCGGTTGCCTCACTGGCGCCCATGCGGCGGACCCACGGTTCGAATTCCATCGCCTTGGTCAGGGTCAGGCTGTGCGCTATGGCTAAGCGTGCTTCGGTGAACGCGGCTTCCAGTTGCGCCAGCGAGCAGGCCCAGTGATGCGACGGGTCGCGTAGCTTCTCGAAGTGGTTGATAAACGCCGCCGCGTCCGGCGCGGGCGGCACGATGTTATCGACCAGCGCGACCAGGCCGCCCGGCCGGCACACCCGCGCCATCTCATGGATCGCCGCCTGCATGTCGGGATAGTGATGCAAGGCAATGCGGTTTGTCGCCAGATCGAACGCGTGGCTTTCAAACGGCAGCTTCTGGGCGTCGGCCACCCGGAATTCGATATTGTTCACGCCTCGTTGTTGGGCAAGCTTCCGCGCCGCCTCGAGCATCTGCGGCGTGAGGTCGGTCGCGACCACCCGCGCCACGTGCGGCGCAAACGCCAGAGCCGTGTGTCCCGCCCCGGTCGAAACATCAAGCACAACCCAGGTGGGCTGCGGCCCGGTAAGCTCCACCAGACGCGCCAGACTCTCTCCCTGGGCGTGTACTTTGCTGGTTACGTAATCGGCGGCATGCGCCCCGAACTGTTTGCGGACGAGGTCGCCTCCATCCGGCATGATTCCTCCTGATTCCTACTGTTCAAATCTAGACTTTGTGCGCAGCGGGCACAAGGCGGGATGTTCGCTTCCCGCGCAAAATTTGGGCCATCAGCCAACCGACTAGGACAACCTACGCATATTGCCCCTTATAATCCGTCTCTGGGCTTATTTAGCATCAAGAAAAGGCGCGGTGTTCCAAAGGTGGAATGGAAATAATACAATGCACCGGAGCTTCGCACTTGAAGGGTGACTGAATGCTGACAAAAATTAAGATCAGGAATTTCAAGCGGTTTGGCAATGTAGAGGTGGATCTTGGCAATCCGGTCGTCTTTATTGGTCCAAACAACTCGGGAAAAACGTCAGCGCTGCAGGCCCTTGTGCTGTGGCAAGTCGGGCTCAGCCGATGGAATGAGAGGAGAAAAGGAAAGGGGACCCCTGAGAATATTGGTGTGACCATAAACCGTCTCGACTTGGTCTCAGTGCCTGTTCCAAACGCGAATCTTCTGTGGAGAAATCTGCATGTACGAGACGTAAAGAAGACTGAGGCCGGACAGGACACAAAAAACGTCAGGGTTGACATTATCGTCGAAGGTGTAACGAACGACAAGCCATGGAAGTGTGGCTTGGAATTCGACTATGCCAATGAGGAGTCCTTCTACTGCCGTCCATTGCGCGTCGCCGACGGTGGCTCTGGCAAGCGAATGGTTATACCAGAGCAGGCCGCAGAGATGCTCGTTGCATTTCTTCCTCCCATGTCAGGGTTGGCGGCCACTGAAACCCGCCTCGATCAGGGAGCAATAAACGTCCGAGTTGGGGAGGGGCAGACTGCGGCAGTCTTAAGAAACCTATGCTTTGTCATTCATAGCAATGACCCAGAGCAATGGAAAAAGCTCGTGGAATACATAAAGGAATTATTCGGTTCTGTCCTCGACCCGCCTCGATACATTCCCGAGAGGGGGGAACTGGTTATGACGTACACCGAGAAAGATGTGCGCCTCGATCTATCGTCCTCGGGCCGAGGTCTGCAGCAAACCCTGCTGCTCTTAGCTTACATGTTTGCGAATCCCAACTCTGTCCTGCTACTTGACGAGCCGGATGCTCATCTCGAAATACTCCGACAACGGCAGATATACCAATTATTGACAGATGTGGCCAGGACAAACGCAAATCAAGTCATTATGGCGAGTCACAGCGAAGTGCTTCTAAACGAGGCTGCTGGCAGAGATCTCGTAGTTGCCTTTGTCGGCAAACCGCATCCGATTATCGACCGGGGGAGTCAAGTCATAAAGTCTCTTGAGGAGATTGGGTTTGAGCAGTACTACCAAGCTGAACAAACCGGATGGGTTTTGTATTTGGAAGGTTCGACCGACCTTGCCATACTGAGAGCATTTGCCGAGAGGCTGGCTCACAATGAGGTCATGGCACATCTGGCGCGTCCTTTCGTTCACTATGTTGGGAACCAACCCAGTGACGTTCGAAAACACTTTCAGGGTCTTCGTGAGGCGGTTGGGCAATTGCAGGCAGTCGCGATTTTCGATCGGCTAGACCGCCCTTTGCCCAATGATTTAGGCGCAACGGGCTTAATGTGGCAGAAAAGAGAAATAGAGAATTACTTTTGCTATCCCGAGACATTGGAGGCCTATGCGAAGCAAAGTGCCACCGACGCAGCACCTGGACCGCTCTTCGGTGAAGCAGAAGCCCAGCGCCGCCTAGACGCGATGCGCGAATCAATTCACGATCTGGAAGCGGCTCTTAAAACATTAGGGAAGGGTTCTCCCTGGGAGCCGAACACCAAGGTCAGTGACGACTTTTTGACTCCACTGTTCCAAAACTACTTCAAAAAACTTGGCCTTCCAAATCTTATGGCCAAAAAAAATTTCTACGAGCTGGCTTTCTTCCTTCCCCTCGAGAAGATCGATCCGGAGATCCGGGAAAAGCTCGACGCAATTGTAAGGACAGCCGAGTTGGCACGGCCGCACGGCCCAGACTTAATGGCTCAATAGCGGTGGCTCATGTTAGCGAAAAAGTAGCCGGGCGATCAGCCCGGCTTGGATGACTCCGCCACCCTGTATTTGCGGGCTTCCTAATATACGTCCTGCTCTGGCGTAATCGGCAGCTTGATCGGCTTCTTGAGCCGCGCCGATAGATCGAACGCCTTGGTCAGCATCAGGCGATTGTGAGCCTCGGCGGCGGTGGCGTGTTGCGTCGGCAGGTTCAGGGCGACGCGGTTGAGCCACTGCTCGGTCTCGTCCCGCATCGGCCCCCGCAACTCGCCGAGAGCCATGTCTCCCGGGGGATAGCTCCCCATGAAGTCCACCCGCCGCGAGGTATCGGGATTGTAGCCCTCGCCCTGCGCCGTGCTCGTCGCCAGCACGATGTCGCGATGGGTATCGTCGATGGTGAGCACGCCCTCCGTGCCCACTATGCCTACGTCGAGGCTGTAGACAGCGCCGGGCCACACCACCGGCAGCGCCCACGAGATGGTCGCCTGGTAGATACTGCCGTCGCTGAAGGTGATGACGCCGGCGGTGGCGTCGATTCCCTTCCACTCCGGCCCCAGAGCCTTGTCGATCGAGCGGGCGTAGATCTCGACCGGGGTCTTCGCCTCCATCATCCACATCACGATGTCCAGGGCGTGGGTGCCCGAGATCACCATCGGCGAAATCCTCTCCGGGTGGTCGGTGCGTTTGTAGTTGTCGATGGCCACCAGGCGGTTCATGAAGGCGCGCGAACTCACCAGGGTCACGTCGCCCAGCTTTCCGGACGCGACTTTTTCTTTCGCCGCCAGCCAGCGCCGCCGGAAGCGCTGCGTGTATCCCACCACGGCATCAACCCCGGTCGCTTCGATCGCCTTCATCACCCGCGCCGAATCCGCGAGATCGGTGGCCAGAGGCTTTTCGATCATCAGCGAGTGCCCCTGCTCGGCCGATGCCAGCACCGGATCGACGTGCAGATGCTCATCGGTCGATATGATCACCGCCGTGACTTCGGGGCGCTTGACCAGCTCGCGGTAGTCGTCGGTCACGAAGTCGGCGCCGACTTTGTCCGCCACCAGCTTCGCCCGCTCCGGCTTGATCTCGGCGATCCCGATCCAGTCCACCTGGGGATGCCGCGCGGCTACTTCTCCACGGAACAGGCCGACCCGGCCCGCGCCGATAATGGCAAGCCCAATCCGCTTTGCCTTGCGATCTCTCATTACCTTCCTCCGGCAACCACACTGATCTTCTGAAATTTCATCACCGACACAGCTTGAATTTCACCACCGGCACAGCGGAGTCACACCTGAATCTTGAGCAACCTGGCGGCGTTGGCGCCGAGAATCAGGTAGCGATCGGTCACCGGAGTCTTCTCCAGCGCCTGAACCGGCATGTCGTAACCCATATCGTAGCAATAGTCGCTGCCCAGAACTACCCGGTCCGCCCCGACGTAGTCAATGAGGTACGCAAGTATCTTGGGATTGTGGGTGATGGTGTCGTAATGGAAGCGGCGCAGGTAGGCGGTTGCCGGCTGCTTCATGTGCTTTAGCTCGGGACGGCATTCAACGCCGCGGTCAAAGCGTCCCGAGAGCCACGGGAATGTTCCGCCGCCGTGCGGCAGCATGACGTCCAGCTTCGGGAACGTATCCATCACCCCGCCGAAGATCAAGTACGCCGCCGCGATCCCCGATTCATAAGGATTGCCCAGCAGGTTGCGCAGATAGTATCTTCGGCATGCGCTCCGAGCCGACGGCATCCACCGGATGGAGGAAGATCGGCCAGCCGAGCTGTTCGCACCTGGCATAGATCGGGAAATACTCCCGGGCCTCCATTTCACGTCCAGCCGGCACGGTGGACATGTAGACGCCGCGCATCCCCGGCAATTTACTGACGCGCTCCAGCTCTTCGAGGGCCAGCTTCGGGTCCTGCATCGGCAGCATTGCCATGCCGACAAAGCGCTTTGGATATTTGGCATGTGCCTCCACGCAGCTATCGTTGAAGGCCTGCGAAAGCGCGAGTCCGAGGTCGGGAGGAGCCCAGTACACCATGGGGCTGGTCAGCGACAGAGCGTGGATGTCGACGCCCTGCTTGTCCATCGCCTTGAGCCGCTCCGACAGGTCAACAAAAGCGGGCGAGAAAACCGCCGTGAACTTGGTGGTGCTGTAAGTGTATAGCCCTTGTCGTTCTTTCCGACCTTGGCCCCATGCTTGGGCCCTCTTTGGCGACCATGTCGACCCAGGCCGATGGATACCAGTGGGCATGGGTGTCGATGACCGGTTTGCGCGGACCGTCGCTGGTTTGGGCCGGGCCGCTGCTTGTGCCAGTGGTCCGGCGAGCGAAACTCCGCCGGCAATGGCGGTTCCTACTAGAAAATCGCGCCTGTTCATGGATGCCTCGGTGAGAGTCTGGTGTGGAATTGAGATTAGCAAGTTTTCGCATAACACTGTAGTACACATCCCGGCGCGTCGGAAGCAAAAAAAAATGGACGGAAGCAAGCACGCCTGCTCCCGTCTCAGTTTCGCTTGCGAAAGCGGTTGATTTTAGCGCATTGATGCGGCCGTTTTTAACTTGGAATCAGGGCTGCCCAACATGTCTTCGATTTCGGCAATCGACTTATGGCGGGTTTCAATCCCGAAGTAGAAAATCACCGCCAGCAACAGACCGCAGAAAGCGAAGAAGACATACGTCGGGCCTACGGCGCTCACCGTTGCCTTCGGGGAAACCAGGTTGCTGGTGCCGGCAAACAGGGCCAGAATCATCGGGCCAAAGATCCTGCCGATTCCGCCGATGCCATAAGCCGAACCCATGCCGGTGGCGCGCAGCCTCTGCGGCCAGATTTCGGTCGAGTACGGTCCGGTGATCGACCACCCGCCGTTGATGAACGCGTAGACCGCGATGAACGCCGGATAGATGATAGGCACCGTCCCCCAGTAAGAGTTGAAATAACGGGCCACGATCAGGCAGGTGATCATCGATCCGACGCCGATCATCATTCCGCCCACCCGCCGGCCGACCACCTCCGACAGGTAAGCCCAAACAAACTTGCCAATGATGCTGGAGATGGCCACGGCGATAAACATCTTGGCCGCCTTGGTTGCCGGAATCTTCAGCACCAGCGCCAGCAGCGTCGGCCCCCACAGCACGAAGCCGTAATCCATGATCGACTGGAAGAAACTGGCGATCCACGATACGGCCACGCTGCGCGGATATTGGAAAATCTCGACGAACTTCGGGGTCGTCTCCTTGGCGAGCACCTTCTCATCGACCACTACGTTGCGGAAGTCGACGTTATCGCCGGTAATCCAATTAATCGATTTGACCGCCCGCTCGTATTTTCCCTGCCTGATCAGCCAGCGCGGCGACTCCCGCATCCAGAAGCGGAACATCAGGGATAGCAGCGCCGGCGCCAGGCCGATGAGAAACAGTCCCCTCCAGCCAATGACGGGGGTCAAAAATGCGGCCGACAGGCTTCCCAGCAAAGTCCCGGCCGGAATCAGCGCGGTTACGATTCCGCCGATCACGCCGCGATAGCGGCTCGGCATGAATTCCTGCACCAGCGGCAGGTCCACCGAATACAGCCCGCCCACGCCAAAGCCCACCAGGAAACGAAATACCGAGAGGAATATCCAGTTCCCTTCAGGGGTGAAGAACATAATGCCGCTCGGAATGGTGAAGGCCGCGGTGGTGAGGTAAAGCACCGGCATTCTGCCTATGCGGTCGGCCAGGTGGCCGAAAAAGAATGACCCGATCAGGCTTCCCACTCCAGCGCTCAACAGCACGGTCGCGGTAGCGGCGAAGCTCAATTTCCAGGGGACGACGATAAACGCCAGGACAAAGCCGATGATGTAATAGTCGAAGAACTCGAGCATGTCACCGAGCACGGCCGCCGTGATCAGCTTGTAGTGATTGGCCGTGAGCTGCGCGTGCTCCAGTCTGTTAAACAGATCACTGAATGTGACCGTGGCGGAATTGGCAGGCTTCTGATTGGTCATTCTTCTGGTTCCTATCCCTAGATTAAACGGCATGGGGCAAATGCCGCCGTCCGATTGAACTGTCCGGGCGCTGCCCCGCTTAGGCTCAGCGGCTGTCGCGCCGGTGTGCCCTCCCGGTCAGCCAAAAAATCCATTACCACAGGATTTCCCCGCTGGAGAGAGCGTTATAACTGTCTGGCCAAAGTGGTGTTACATGTTAGGACCGCGTTACTCAGTTGTCAATGAATTTTCCGTACCTCCGGAGGCGTGAGTTACGGAACTTCACCCGCTTACAGAGTCTCTGAAAACTACGCCGAGTGGTGTAGTATGCTGGCCGTTATCCATAAATCGGACTTGGTTGCTTCGTGCCTTATTTCTTAAGGGTATGTCGTCGAGTTCCTTCGGGCATAGGGGATCCTGGTCCTTACGATTCAAGGAAAGGCACTGATATGGATTACTGTCAACTGAACCGGACCGAGCTGCGCATATCCCGCCTCTGCTTTGGCACCATGACGTTCGGCAAGCCGGTCGACCAACCTGCGGCCAACCGCATGGTCGAGCGCTGCATGGCGGCTGGAATCAACTTCTTCGATACCGCCAACGGGTATTCGCATGGCGGAGCGGAAACCATCCTGGGAAATGCCATCCGTGCGAAGCGCAAGGAAATAATTCTGGCGACTAAGGTCCATCACAAGATGGGCGACGCGCCCGACGAGGCTGGACTTTCAAGAGCGGCAATTTTCCGCGGGGTTGAAGATAGCCTGCGACGCCTGCAGACGGACTACCTCGATATCTATTACTTGCACGAGCCGGATTATAGCGTTCCGATAGAAGAGTCTCTGGATGCTATGAACACGCTGGTTCGTCAGGGAAAAATTCGCTACATAGCCACTTCCAACTATGCCAGCTGGCAGGTCTGCGAAATGCACTGGATCGCCGAGAAGAATCACCTCCAGACTCCAGTCATCGCGCAGCCTATGTACAGTCTGATCGCCCGGGGAATCGAGCAGGAATTCCTGCCCATGGCCAAGCGGCTGGGGATTTCGACCATTGCTTACAATCCGCTGGCCGGCGGGCTGCTGACGGGCAAACATGATTTCCAGACGTTCACGGCGGGTGGGCGTTTCGATCCGGCATTCTGGGGTGGTTCGCTGTACAACAAGCGCTACTGGCACGAGAGGACGTTCCGCGCCGTGGAGCAGCTTAAGAAAGTAGCGGCGGACGCCTGGCGTTGCCTCCCGAGCCTGGCCTTTCAACTGGCTGCTGCACCACAGCGCCAGCAACGGTATTATCCTGGGCGCATCGCGGATGGAGCAGCTCGAAGAAAATCTCAAAGCATGCCAAGAAGGACCGCTTTCGCCGGAGACGGTAAAGGCATGTGATGAGGCGTGGAAAGAGTACCGCGGGCCAGTCCCGATCTATAACCGATAGAGCGGTGGCCGACGCTTCGCCGTTGGCATTTTGCCGGCTTGGCGGAGGCCCGCGGCGCGCCTCAAATGATGAGTTCGATCAGAAACGGCCCGGGGCGGCGCAGCGACTGCCACAGCAGGTCCGCGAGCTGTTCGCAGTCTTCGGCCCGCGCCGCTTCGACGCCCATCCCGTTGGCGAGCTTTATCCAGTCCAGGTTCGGGTCGCCCAGATCCATCATGCGCCGCGAAGCGTCGCCAGAACGTGCGCCGACATTGGCGAGTTCGCTCAGCAGAATGGCGTATTTTCGATTTGCCAGGATGATGGTGGTCACGTTCAGGCGCTCACGGGCCTGCGTCCACAGCGCCTGCAAGGTGTACATCGCGGCCCCGTCGGCCTGCAATGAAATCACCCGCCGCCCGGGTGCCGCGATCGCCGCACCCGCGGCCAGAGGCATCCCGATACCGATGGCAGCGCCGGTGATCTGCAGCCAGTCATGCGCTCGTGCTGAGCGCGTATTGGCATAGAAAGACCGCCCGAAGCTGATTCCCTCTTCCACGACGATGCCCTGTTCCGGGATCAGCGCCGCAATCGTTTGGCCCACCGCTTCCGCCGTTGGCTTGCCCCGCGCCGGTTCCGGGACAGCACCCAAATCGGGCAGCGGCACGGGCGGAGCGTCCAATTCATCAGCCAGCGCCCGCAGGGCATGAAGCGAGTCCTGCTCCAGCCGGGCGAGTACGTGCACTTGAGCATCCGCCGGGTAGAGATAACCGGGCTTGTCCGGATAGGCAAAAACGGACACCGGCCGCACCGCTCCCACTAACACCAGGTGACGAATGCCCGCTAGCGCCGCCATTGCCGGATCTGGCGCATAGGGCAGGCGCGCAACCGGAACCCTGCCCTGCCCGCGCTCGATTCGCGGGTTTGCATATTGCGCCATCAGCCGCGCGCCGGTCGCTCGCGCGATGCGTTGCGCCGCCTCCAGCGCCTCGGCGCGCAACGCCCCTTGGCTAAGAAAGAGCAGCGTCTGCTCCCCACGCCGCAGCAGGTTGGCGATTCGCTTCACCGTGCCGGGATCGACTTCGGGCGGTCGCGGGACCGGCAGCGGCTCCGCCACCATCCCGCCTTCATTCCAAGCGACATCAGCCGGCACCACGAGGGTTGCAATCTGGCCCGGCGCGGTGCGGGCGGCTTCGACCGCGCCGGCGGCGTCGGAGCCCACGGCGGCGGCGCCGGCGGAGGTTCGGACCCAGGCGGAAACGGGTCGCGCCCAACCCTCGGTATCCGCCGTGAGAAGCGCGTCCAGCGGGCGGTGGTGCGTCGCCTGGTCGCCCACGATATTCACCATCGGCGTGCAGGCCCGGCGAGCATTGTGCAGATTAGCAAGGCCATTTGCCAGGCCAGGGCCGCAGTGCAGCAGCGTGAC
>CAWFEA010000003.1:0-432552 GCA_963814745.1 uncultured Acidobacteriota bacterium | reverse complement strand
CCAACTTCAAGAATTATCTGGGCTAGTATTTCGTGCATGCATCATCCCCTCTCGCATTATGTTTTCAGGTGGATCTACTTAGCTGAGCATCGCCAGCTTGTTATGCTAGGGAAAGGTCCCTCAAATGCGGAAGCCGCATTTGAGGGATTTTAAAGGCATTTGTCCTTTCTGTCTAGAAGCTACCCCACTTTGGCCGAAGTTAGGCGAACGCGAGACAGCAGAGTTCATAAAAACGCTTAGGGCAGATTAACACGGCTCTGTCTGGATCCGGCGGGAGTCTCGCCTTAAGCCTGCTTAAGCCTGGCACATATCTAACGGCGAATCCCGATGGAAACAGCGTTTCGTTCGAGTTGCCGGTTTCTCTAGCCCGCTTTATGCATGAAGGCTCCATAAGTGGCTTTCGGAGGGACGAGGTTGCGGTGATGGCGTGGATGGCAGCGTGAAGCGTCCAGTGCTGCGGGCTGTGTGGATCACTTGTGTGTCTGAACTGGGCAGCGTAGAGCTTTTCGGGCGCAGTGCTTCCCCGACCTGCTGTTTGTAACCTGGAAAAAATGTTTTGAGGAGAAGCGGCGCGGGCTATCCCGGCGAGGCTCCGAGCGCCAGCGCCACTCGCCGGAAGGTAGGTAGAAACGGAAAAGACGCGGGCAGGTGCACGACCACGCGGCGCACCGAGACCAGCACCGGGCGCCCAGCTTCAGCAGTCGTTCGCGCAGGGTCCAGACCTGTGCTCGTGCGCAAGCGGTGCGCGCGGCCCGCAGCCGCAACTCCTGCATCAGCACGTAAGCGGCGGCGGTCAGCAGCACCCGGAACTGGTTGGCCCAGAAATCGCTGCAACTGGTGCGGTCGATCTGTAAGTCGTGCAGTTCCTTGATGCGATTCTCGATTTCGCCGCGCTGGCAGTAGACCTTCTCGTAGAGCCACTGCGGACTCTGCTTCAGGTTGGTGATGACGAAGCGCGGGTTGTCTTTCGGCTCTTTGCCCTCGGCCCGAACCACCTCGGCCTTGATGATGATGCGGCGTTGTCGCGGCCACGTACGGGCTGCGTAGTTGGCTTCCCCGTAGACGTGCTCGGTCTCTCCGCTGCGCCGGGAGAGCTTGCGGGCTTGGCGCATGGCTGGCTTAGCCTTGCGCTTCAACACCGCATTTTTGGCCATCGCCACGACATACTCAAGGTTGGGCTCGGCATCCAGAAACTCCAGCAGCTCGGGATGCGCGAAGCCGCCATCGAGGCGAACCCGAAGCTGTACGCCGGGGAAGAAGTAGCGAATCAACTGCGTCAGTCGGCGCAGAATCCCCACCGCGCCCACCGCCGCCGTCACGTTGCCGGGACGCAGCACCGCCGCGCACAGATACTGCTCGGCTTCCTCATTGAAGCTGACAAAACCCATCACCGGCAGGTAGCACCAACAATCGTAGTGGCCATTGAAGAACGTTAACTGCTGCGCGCCGTGCGTCGGATCATCGGTCGGGTCGAGGTCGATGGTGACGCGATGGGCGCGGCCACGCAGCCGCTGGGCATGGCGCTGGATCACGCTGTCGGCCAGCGCCTCACTCATGCCATAGAGCTCCTTCGGGCCGACGGCGTTCTCAAAGCGCGACAGCGTGGGCTGCGAAGCCAGATCGCGGCCCGTGACCGGATCACGGTCGAGCAGCATCTTGTGAATCGGATCGGCGGCCAGGCGGGCCGAATCGTTGGCGTCCGGATAGCCGCAGGCAATCGAGAACACGCGCTGCGCCAGCAACTCGCGCAGCTATGATCGACCTTGCCCGCTTGCCGCTCGTCCCGCAGACATCCAGCCAGGCGTCGATCAATCCGTACCGGCGGTCGGCCGCCTTCAGCAGGATGGCTCCGCCATCGGAGCTGCCCTGCCGCTGATCAAACTGGACCACGGCGGGCTTGGAAACAATCTCGGGGAACAACAAACACTGTGTCGTGCTATCGTCGATCACGCGGAAGCCTCGTTGGTTGCTTCAAACGCTGTCTTGACAACATGTTTGTAGCACAAGAGGCTTCTCGCGCCTTTAACTTCGTGAATTATGCGGGCTAGGTCAGCCCAAGTTCCAATAATTTAGTCTGTGTCGGAACTCCATCCTTGTCCCAGCCGCGGGTTGCGTAGTACTCATCTAGCATCCTGGGCAGGTCGGGCACGTGCCCGGCGGAGCTCCCGGCTTCGAACGGCTCATGCGTAAAACGTCGCGGAAGGGTGTCGTCCGCCTTAGTCACGCCGCAAGCAAGGTTTAAAAGCCTCTTCAGGTTAAAACTTCTTTCCCCGACCCTGAGTAACTCTGCGATGTCCATATCCCATCCGGTGACGCAGTTAGTCCAGGTGACCAGGATCGGCATGTCAAGCGCCGACATGGCGATGGAACAGAATTTCAAACTGTTAGACAGCTCCGTATAATTTTGTGCGATCGCAACCATTCTTCCCTTGCCTTCTTGCGCCAGACGGTCCAATGGCTTTGGGAAGCCCAGTCCGGGCATTGCGTTACGCTCTAGGGTCTGAGAGCCGCCCCTATGGCAAGCTCCGCGATGCATTGTGGCATAGGCAATGGCCAGACTGGATAGGGCTCGAGGATCATGGTAAGGCGGTTCGAGACCCTTGACATGCATAACGAACTTCTCTGCCTCCGGGCCAAGCTGTTGCGCCGCCCAGCGAGTCCCGTACTGCATCAATTCCCCGATGCCCTCACCGGCGGCGATTTGCCGGATTAGTGACAGCACCGCCTCGCTGTTGCCAAATTCCAACTTTGGGCCTTGATGGAGGCTCTTGATCAGGCCTTTGCTGACGGCTTCGAAGACGAACGCCACAGCGTTGCTGGTTGAAATCGTGTCCATGCCGAGGTGGTTGCAGAGACTGTTAGCTTCTATAATGACTTTGAAATCAAACACCCCGCACTGCGGACCGAACCCGCCGATGGTCTCGTATTCTAATGTCGATGGTTTGCCAGCATAGGATCCACTCGGAATCTGGACTTCCTTTCCGCAGCCAATGGCGCATGGCGGGCAATGGTATTTGCCGACGCCGTACTCCGTCATCATGATTTCCCCGCTGAGACACTCGGCGAGCTGGCCGCAATCTCCCTTCGTCCAATTGAAGCCCGACAAGTCTCCGAGAACAGCGTTACCCACCGTGCCGCCGGGAGTCCCGAACTTACGGACCCGAGCCATTTTCTCCAGCATGTAAGGGGTGATCTCCCGTATGCTCTGCTGTAGCTCCTTCGGATGCGCTACTGGGGTGATCAAGTTTCCATTGGCCACAATGGCTTTCAATCGCTTGGAACCCATGACCGCGCCCAGACCGCACCGCCCCGCAGCTCTGGCACGCGATCCCTCAGTCATGATGCTCGCCAGTCGTGTCATTCGCTCGCCTGCGGGCCCGATGCACACAATGGCTGCCTTGCTGCCGTACTGGGCAGTCAGAATGTCGAACGTCTCGACCGTGTCCTTTCCCCACACGGGGTCCGCTGACACCACCGAAATCTTGCCATCAATGATCCTGAGTACAGAAGGCGAGGGCGCTTGACCGCTAATAGCAATGGCGTCGAACCCGGCAGCTTTGAGAGCGATCCCAAACCTGCCACCACTATCGGCCTCGCCCCAGATTCCGGTAAGTGGCGATTTAGCTACTACGGCGTAGCGTCCCGAGGTCGGCACGTTCGCACCCGTCAGTGGACCCGCAGAGAAAATTAAGACGTTTTCGGGCCCGAGCGGATCGATTTCATGAAAACGAGTTTGTCTCATGATGTACGCCGAGAGTGCGGTTCCGCCGATGTACTTTCTCCTTACCTCTTCGGAGATATCTTCAACTTGCGTCTCGCCGGTTGACAAATCAATCCGTGCCAGCTTGCCCATGTGGCCAGCCATCTTAGGTTTCCTCCTGTCTTATCTACAAAATAGCGTGTGCACGGCGCGACAGGCCTTGCACATTGAGCTTCCGACCTGCTTTATGGTTGAGGCAAAGAAAAATCGTTACGGAACTCTAACGTGCGCTTTCTCCAGAGCCACGCGCCCAAACAATGAACCGAGTAGCAGAACGGCGGAGCACAAACTCGTTGCAGTAGCAATGGCAAACACACCTGCTGTCCTGCCCGCTCAGTGGGCGCCGTTCGGTTCGCCCATGCTGAACGGGAAGGCAAGGGGCAGTAGGCAATCGCATACCTGCCGGATACAAACATAAACACACGAATCGTCTCGGGTTACTTCTTGACGAGATCAGGTCGGTACGCGGCAATGTCCGGGTATCGCACGAATTCCACGTAGTTTCCTTCAGGGTCCAACGCCAACAGCGCAAATACTCCAGGGCGAACCTGAATGGCGTTATCGCTGACGAGCTTCACCTTGTTTGCTCTTAGCTGCGTGACAACCGCGTCCATGTCGTTGACAAGAAACGTATTGAAAGCTACCCCCGCTCGCAGGAATGCCCATTTAGGAACCGGAGCTCGCTTTGGAGAAGCTGCTTTCGGCTGGATCAGCTTTATCCGTTCCCCATTAGGCGTCTGCATCCGCACGATTCTGTATCCGTTCGGCGCTGACCGAGCTAGTCTGCTCATCTCGGGAGGCGTTTCGGCGTCGGCCACTTTCTTCAAACCCACGACCTCCGTGTAGAACTTAAGCATGCGCTCCAAATCAACGCATACGATACCCACTTCAAGCGGAGCCGTCATCTTCAACTGCCATTTCTGCCCGGCGCTGGCCGGTGCAGCAGCCTTCTGTTCCGGCTGGCTTGCTTGCGCCAGCAACAGGATTGGGACCACCAAAATCAGGATAATGATTGTGAGTCTCAGTTTCATGGGCGCCTCTCTTGAGCATCATCGAATGGGACTATTGCTTCCGCGTCTAGTGTCGGCGAAGTAAAGGCACGAAACACCAGTGAAAAATTTCGCCGAAACTACAAAATCCCCCTTGACAGAGCGCCGAAGCTGAGACATTGTACTCCATCACACTATGAAAGTATATTTCACAATGTGAAATATCAATATCTTCGTGTGAAATGCCTGGTCTCGGCATGAAGACCTTACCGACATGGTTGGCCAGCGAGCATGCTGGTTCAGGCCGGTTGGCAATGCCAAAGCAGCGCACAGTGCAAAGGGGAGAAATGATTCAGTCGCTTCAGCGAGCGCTCGGTGTTCTGGAGGTGGTTGCCAACAATCATGCACCAATAGGCTCGACGGAGATCGCCCGCAAGGTCGGGCTTCACCCGAGTACGACTCATCACCTTTTGCAAACTCTCACATCACTTGGATACTTGGCTCAAGACGAGCAAACGCGGGAATATTACATCGGAAGCAAGGTATTTCAGGTTGCGGCTGTGGCCTGGAACGAAGCCAATCTTCTCAAACTTGCCGCACCCGCTTTGGCTGAGGTTGTGCATCATACGGGCGAGACCGCGCACTTATCGCTGATTACCCAGCACGAGGTCACCGTCATTCACAAAGTAGAAGGGAAAGATCCCATCACCGTTTCGGCGCGAGTGGGATATCCATCCCCTGCGCATTGCACCGCGAACGGCAAAATACTGCTGGCCACTTTTCCGAAGGATCAACTGAAAGAGTTTTTGTCAGAAAACGAACTCCGGCCGTTCACTCCCAATAGCGTGGTTTCCATTGAGCTTCTTGAACGCGAGCTCAGCCGTGTACGAGCTCAGGGCTATGCGGTCGATAACCAGGAGTTCAAAGTCGGACTTCGGTGTATCGGAGACTCCCTTGCGGAATTTTACCGGCCAGGTTATTGCCGCGATCGGAATCTCAGGCCCCGCTTGGCGATTGACCGAGGAGCGCACGCCCGAACTGGCGGAATATCTCACGTCTGTCGCGCGCCGTCTGTCGCGCGGACTTGGGTACTCTGGTGCGGACAGCAATGCAACCGATGGCCGGTCTCTTGCTGGGCCGGAAAACCGTGTCCATCCAACTACCCACAAACCGCTGGCAAAGCGCCCAGCGGCGGGAAAATCGTGGGGAAAGTAGCTTCTGAATCAATTTGGTGCCACTGCGCCCTGCAGTGATTAAGGAGAAACTTATGTCGGTAACCGCCACTGCTCCATCGCCTGGAGTCAAAACCCGCGTCCGCTGGAACATGTTCCTGTTGCTTTTGCTGCTGGTAACCATCAACTACGTTGACCGGGCTGCGCTCTCGGTCGCCATGCCACTGATCAGCAAGGAGTTCAATATGGCACCTGCCATGCAGGGCGTGCTCCTTAGCTGCTTCTTCTGGACTTACTTGCTGATGCAAATTCCCGGCGGCATGCTGTCGGATCGCTTCAAGCCGAGGATCGTCATCGCCGGTGCTACCGTGTTCTGGGGAGTGTTTCAAGGGCTGGCCGGCATGTGCACCAGCGCTCCCCTTTTGATCTTGACGCGACTCGGGCTGGGAGCTGCCGAAGGGCCAATCTTCCCGGCCGGCGCCAAACTGAACGGCATGTGGATGACACCGAACGAGCGCGGACGCGGCGCTACCCTGTTCGATAGCGGGGCGCCCCTGGGCGCGGCGTTCGGTGCGCTGATCATCACCTGGTTGATCACGGCGTTCAATTCGTGGCGAACGGCTTTTGTTATTTCCGGAGTCGGAACGGTGCTTTGCGGAGCCTGGGCGTGGTACTACATTCGCAACAGTCCCCGCGAACACAGGGGCGCAAACGAGGCGGAAATCCAGCACATCGAGGAGGCACAGGTCAAAGAGGTCGGGGAGGAGCCGCCGAACCTGAGCGGACGCTCGCTTGACTTTCTTCAAGTACCGTTCGGTGTGGTGCTTGTGCCTCGGTTGGATGTCTTTCACGGCCGTATGGTACGGCTTGCTTACCTGGATGCCAACCTACCTTAACAAGGTCCACGGCTTCAATATCTGGAAGATGGGAGGCGCAACCTTCATCGCGTTTCTTTGCGGCTTCTTCGGCGAAATTACGGGCGGTTGGGTCTCCGACAAGTGGCGGAGCACCGGGCGCCAGGCCCAACGTCGTGATGCGTACGATTTTCGGCACCGCAGCCATAATCGGGACCGTCTCGATCTTCGCCGTGGCGTACACGCGCAATTCAGTCGGAGTGGTGGTACTGCTCTCCTGCACGTTGTTTTTCATGCGCTGGTGCGGCCTCTTCTTTTCCATCCCGCCCAATATGGCTACTAAGAACAAGGTCGGGTTTCTCACGGGCATTATGAACTTTAGCGGCACGCTGATGGGCATCTCGGTGCCAATCATCGTCGGGCTGATCGTGCAGTACACCGGTTCCTATTTTCCGGCGATGATGTTCTTTGTTGCCGCTGGTATTGGGCTGCTGATTTTCACGTTACTGATCGACTACGAAAAGAAGCTGCCGGTCTAGTATCTAGCGTCTTGCCTCGGGCTGTTTTGGACAGTCTGGGGCAAGGCGCCGAGACCTCGGAGGATCGCGTCAGCAAGCGCGGTATGGCGCTCGGTGGAATCTGCACCCGGGTTGACGCAGGTCTGGCAGTCAGCAACAAGAGAGCGCCCGTTTTATTTATCCAGGTCAAGAATCGCTGGAAACTCATAGAGGAGAAAAGATAATGAGCACAGTAACGAGCAACCCGGCAGTCGAGATAAAGGATCCGCTGAAGCGCAAAGCAAGCAGTCGCATGAACGGCGGCCAGATCATCGTCGACTATCTGATCCAGCAAAAGGTCCCCTACCTGTTCGGTCTGTGCGGCCACGGCAACATCAGCTTAATCGATGCATTCTACGAACGGTCCAGCGAGATCAAAGCGCTTTCGGTTCATCACGAGTCGGTTTCAGGCTTTATGGCCGATTGTTACTACCGGGTCTCCGGGCAGCCGGTCGCTACTTTTACCTCATGCGGCCCGGGATCGGCGAACATGCCCATCTGCCTGGCCAACTCCTTCTTAGACTCGGTGCCGTTCCTGGCGGTTACAGCCAACGTACCGACCAGCCAATTCAACCGCGGAGCCTTCCAGGAAACCTATCGTCATTACCAGGCAGACTTTCCCTCCACGGTGCGGGCTTACTGCAAGCGCGTATTCCAACCCACCCGGGCGGACCAAGTCGCGCTGTGCGTCCGGCAGGCGTGGAAGACCATGGTCACTGGCCGTCCAGGGCCGGCGGTGCTCGACGTACCCTTCGACATCTTCAAAGAGGAAACTGATTTACAGATGCCGCAGGCCTCGGAATGGGACGCCAATATTAACTGCCGCTGCGGTGCTGATTCCGAGGGGCTGCGCCGCGCTGTAGACATGCTGCTCGCGGCCGAGCGGCCCGTGATTTTGGTGGGTCAGGGCGTCAAGTACGGGACGGCAACCAAAGAGTTGCTCACCCTCGCTGAACGGCTGCAGATTCCCGTCGCCTGTTCCTCCAGCGGAATGGGCGCCATCGACAGCAATCACCCGCTGGCGCTGGGGCTGGTTGCGCGCAACGGCACCTACCAGGCAAACCACGCCACGCGGCAGGCCGACGTGCTGCTCGCTCTCGGTGTTCGCTTCGACGATCGGACTTCGAGCAGTTGGATTCCAGGCTATTCGTTCAATATCCCACCTACCAAGCTCATCCACGTTGACATCGATCCGGATGAGATCGCCAGAAATTATCCGGTCGCACTGGGCCTGATGGCCGATGTTCGCACCTTCTTGCGCCAAGTCCTAGAAGAGGTCGAAAAACGAAATGTCCCGGCTGGCCCTTCCGCCGGCCGCAAGAACTGGCTGGACGCGATCGCCGGATACCGCAAAGAATGGGAGAAGTTCATCGCTCCCGGTTTCCGCGATGAGGCCCTGCCGATCAATCCTCAGCGTGCCGCGTACGAGATTGACAAGGTGCTGCCCGAAGACGCGATTCTGGTGAGCGATATCGGCATACACCACAATTGGCTCATACAGTTTTGTCACCCAAAGCGGCCTGACTCGCTGATCGGTTCAATGGGCTTTGGCCCGATGGGCTTTGGTGTCGCTGGAGTGCTGGGCGCAAAGCTTGCCGCCCCGGATCGTCCGTGTATCTCGGTGTGCGGAGATGGAGCCTTCTTCATGCACGCCAGCGTCATGGGCACAGCCGTGGAGTACAACATCCCGGTGGTCTGGGTGGTGTGGAACAACTACTCCTATGCTTCGATCCGTGGACTGCAACGGGGATACATGGGCGGACGCGAATTGGTTACCGAGTTCCGGCATCCCGGAACGGGCGAGCCCTACAACCCCGACTTCGCTGCCATGGCTCGCACCGCCGGCCTGGAGGGCGTGCGCGTGGACAAGCCCGGAGAATTGGGCGACGCAATCAAACAGGCAATTGCAGCCAACAAGCCTTATCTTATCGATGCAAACATCGGGGCAGACAAGAACCCCGGCGGCGCCGGCGTGTGGGAACTGCCCGGGTTAGGTCATAAAGATCCGGCGATTGGCGGAAGATATTCGGCGGAGTGAAGGGCGTATGCATCGCTTGATCGGCATAGGGGCGGCGGTCACCCGCCGACCCCTGCCACACCACCGTGCGTACGGGTCCGTACACGGCGGTTCGAGTCGGTTACGCTAGCACCCATCGATCAACGTTGGAAGTCCGAGCGATTTGAAGTAAGCATTGGAAAGCCCCACAGATAGAGCTTTGGCCCGGGCCAGATACCAGGGGCCGAGTCCGCTGCCAGCGGTGTTGCTAGCCAGTCGCGAGCGAACCCCCAGTGCTACCAGAGCCGCTCGGCGTCGGCGTGGTGTTTTCCATTGCCGCCACATAGCTGCCCGTAGTCGCAACCGGACCCAGCGGGTCAGGTACTGCAGCACATCAGGCGTTTCGCAGAAGCCGAAATAGCTGCGCCAACCGCGCAGATACGGAGCGAGCTCCGCTATTGTCGTCTCCATGCTGACGCCCTTTGCCCGGCGCGTGATTTCCCGGATTCGATGCTTAAATCGTTCCAGAGCTTTGGGCGCAATCTTGCGCTTGATCTCTGGTTCGCCGGTAAAGCTAAACCCGAGAAACTTCCGCTCCTGCGGTCGCGCCACCGCGCTCTTCGCCTCATTCACTTTGAGTTTGAGCTCTTGCGTGATGAATCGCGTGACGCTCTCCATCACCCGTTGACCCGCTCGCTGGCTACGCACGTAGATGTTGCAATCATCGGCATAACGAAGGTAGCGGTGTCCGCGTCGCTCTAACTCTCGGTCGAGTTCATCGAGCACGAGGTTCGATAACAGGGGCGAGAGTGGACCTCCTTGCGGAGTGCCCTCCACGCTGGGACTAACCAGTCCGTTCTCCATCACCCCGGCATTCAGAAATGCCCGGATGAGTTTCAGCCGCCGTTTGTCCTCGATCCGTTTGGCGATCTGCCCCATCAGTTTGTCGTGATTGACTCGATCAAAGAACTTTTCCAAATCGAGATCAACGCACCAGCCGCGACCTTCGGCGATATACTGCTGCGCCTGGGCCACCGCTTGATGAGCCGATCGTCCCGGTCGAAAACCATAGCTGTGGTCGGAGAAGGTCGAGTCCCACTGCCGCTGCAGCACCTGCATCACCGCCTGCTGGATAAACCGATCCAGCACCGTTGGGATGCCAAGCTTTCGCACCCCTCCGTCCGGCTTAGGGATTTCCACCCGCCTCACCGGCTTCGGCTCGTAGGTTCCGTTCAGGAGTTGTTCTCGGATCACTGGCCAGTGCTGTTTCAGGTAGCCGGTAAGTTGGCCGATGGTAACCCCGTCCACCCCCGCGCTGCCCTTATTGCCCTTTACCTGCCGCAGTGCTGTTTTCAAGTTCTCTCGCTCACAGACCTCCTCCATCAATCGGTGAGTTCTAGCTGGGCTTTCGCATCCATTCGTCGCCACCAACGATTCAGTCTCTTCTCCTGCGACACCTCGGGTTTCACCCGTCAGCACGGAAGAGAAGTCCAGTTCCATCTGGATATTCTGCTGCTTATCGTCTTTGAGACTCATGGCCTACTCGCCACTCCTTCTCGTTCGGGCCTTCTCCGCTTCCGGATACTACGCCCGATGCTGACTTCTGCTCCGCGATCAGGTTGTCTCTCGACAACCTCAGTCGCTTGGCGCGACACGGAGCAGATCTCCTGGGGTAAGCTCAGTTACTTTCCGTGCACAATCGCCGAATCTACGCTTCGCACCTCGATGGATTATGGACTTCGCGGTAAGTTGCCCACTCGTCCGGTACGGGCGCCTTCTATTCGGTTTTTGTCCATCGACTCGCACGTTTGTTCCATGCTTCCTTCGGACCTCGCCTCGCGGCGATAGCCCTTGCATCATCACTAGGCCTTCACCTCCATCGGGTCGGCCAGAGGACTTTCACCTCCAAGTTACTGAGCATGCCCAGCACACAACGAAGCCGCTGGTGCGGCGGACGCTGGCGCGTGCTCGAGGGAGAGGGCATGGGAGTTTCTAGGCTTGCAAGGCTTGAGGAAGGATCGGTTTTGCGCCACGATGAGGCCACTGACGGGGAAAGCGTTCATGGAAAGATCGATAGGCATCAATAACTGCTTTTTGGGTGAAACCCGCTTCTGGCAAGTCTTTCCAGGCGAAAATCGATTGAAATCCCATCGACCACACCGCGTCCGCCGCATACGCTAGCGGCTCCCTTCAAACGACCCTATCGAAACTGCCTCGAGCACCACCCACCTACGTCCTCTCCTCAGGGCAGTCCCGATAGGGTTCTAACGTCACCCGCTCGTAATGCTTCGGCGCACCATGAAAATCTTGTACTCTGGATTTTTGTGTGCTACTTTCTCCACATCTTCCTCCAGGTTTCTGTTTGAGGGACGCCGTGTGGTCCCGCTCGTCAGCGGTACGGAGTTCCTATCCCCGGGTATGAGTCGCGTGTATTCGCAAGTTCCTTAATTGGGCCACGGGCCACCGAAGCTGTCAGCCTTTGCGAAATTCAAGCTTTGTGCTGTGCATGAGGAGATTCGTATGCGTCGCCTATTATTTCCTTTTTTCGCAGTTTTCTTCTTGGTCATCTTCGTGGTTGCTTCCTGTTGGGCGCAGCCGCCCGCTACCGCGACAGCCGCCACGGTGCCTCCGCTGATTAAAGTGAGCGGCGCGATTAGTGGTGATAGCGGCAGTACGGTGGGCGTGACCTTTGCCCTCTATGCGGAGCAGACCGGCGGGGCGCCGCTGTGGCTGGAGACGCAGAACGTCGCTGTCGATGATAAAGGTCGTTACACGATCTATCTCGGCGTCAACCACGCCAACGGAGTGCCGCTCGACCTGTTTGCCTCCGGCGAGGCGCGTTGGCTGGGGATACAGCCGGAAGGCCAAGCGGAGCAGGCGCGCGTCATGCTAGTAAGCGTGCCCTACGCGATGACCGCGGGCGATGCGCAAACTTTGGGCGGGCAACCGCTCTCGGCGTTCGTAATGGCTCCGACGGTCAGCGGCGCGGCGACTACTACTACGGCGACGGCGAATGCTGCCTCTGGCGGCATTGTGGCGTTGGCCACGCCGCAAAGTCCGAGCCTGCCCGTGACGACGGCGACAGGGACCACGAATTATTTGGCTAAATTCAACAACAGCACGGGCGACATCGAAAACTCGATGATCTTCGACACCAGCAGCGGCGCGGGCATGGGCTCGTATACTCCGGGATTCGTGGGCATCGGGACGACGGCTCCGGCGGCGACCTTGCACGTGGTCTCGACGAGCACGGCGGCGGGGTTTGTGGATGTCTACAGCAACACGCTGAACGCGGTGACGTTTGCCACGCGGGCGGCGCGGGGGACGCCGGCGTCTCCGGCGGTGGTGCAGGCGGGCGACATCATCGGCGGCTTCACCGGCCGAGGCTGGACGGGTCCGGTGTCGGGCAGTACGGGAGGCTTTTCCGGCGGTCGCGGGGCGCTGATCATACACGCCAACGAAACCTGGTCCACCACGGCGCAGAGCACCTACATGCAGTTCAATACCACCGCGCTGGGAACTAACTATCAGGCGGAGCGGATGCGCCTCGACAACGCCGGCAACCTGGGCATCGGGACTTCGAACCCGGGCGGGACGCCGCCGAGTCCGTTGCCCGCGCCGGTGACGCTGGAGGTGAACGGCAACATCAAACTCACGGCGAACAGCGGTGGCGGGCTCATCTTCCAGGACGGCACGACCCAGACGACGGCGGCCCCGCCTATCGGCATCGGCGCTGGTCTGGTTACGACGACGACTCTCAGCGCGACCACTTTGGGCGTTGATCCGACTGTGTTTCAAAAACGGGTGACCGGGAACTGCCCTAGCGGTGCGATTTCGCAGATCAATCAGGACGGCACCGTCACCTGCGTAAGCGCGGGCGGAAGCGGCGGCTCGCAGTCGGGGTATTTAACGGCATATGTAAATACTCCTTTGAATACGCTTCCGGTGTCTTCGGACAGCTATCGTCTTGCTCTCGACCAGGCAATCACAGTCACTGGCGTGGCGGTCACCACCGGCAGCCCGGTTACAGACCCAAACTGCGCTCCGCCGTTACTGTCGTTGGTTAACGCGGCCGGCACAGTCGGACGCGATGTCGTGCTGCAGCCTTCGAACACGGAGGTGGATTCCGACTCTGAATCGTTGCCGTTCAGCCAGGGCAGCGTGCTGCGCCTGGCAGCATCGCAGGCGCTGTATTGTCCCAGCAGTTCGTCTCAGGCTGCTCCGTCGTATAAGGTGGTGGTGCGATACCGGCCAACCGCATCCGGCGATGTCAATCAGTGCGCCAGCGGAACCACCAACTGCAACGGTTATTGCGCGGACACCACGACCAGCGTGCAAAACTGCGGCGCCTGCGGCAATGTTTGCCCTTCTGCTGGTAACAGCATCGCCGTGTGTTTGGCGGGCCAGTGCCACCAGGTGTGCACGGCTGGCGCCACCATGTGCGACGGAACCTGCGTCAATACGAATACCGACCCGAACAATTGCGGTGGTTGCCTCAGTAACGGCGGCAGTAGCTGTTATGCGGCGGCTTCCAATTGTTCCGCTGGCGCCTGCAGTACTTGCGCGAGCGGAGTGGCGTGTAACGGCGTTTGCTGTGCCACCGGCCAAGTGTGCGGAAAAGCATCCACCACCAGTCCGTACTCCACCTGCATGACTAGCTGTCCGACGGGAATGACCGCCTGCAATGGGCAATGCGTCAATACCTCCACGGATACGAACAACTGCGGCAGTTGTAACAACATGTGCTCCGCCGGCATGATTGGAGAGACCTGCGTTAACGGACAATGCGTCTGTCCCAATGGCCAGCAACCCTCATGCGCGTATGTTCCTTATCAGTACAGTCCATCGATCAATGTTTGCGTTAGCGGCACAAACACCTATGCCTGCGGCACGTGCGGCGTCACCTGTTCAAGCAACCAGATATGCTCCGGCGGCAACTGCGTAACCTGTGCAAGCGGAGTAATTTGCAACGGTGCCTGCTGTAGCACCGGCGAGATCTGCCAGGGTACCGACAGGGGGCCTGCTTTTGAGTTTTGCCAGCCTGCCACCCGGGCCTGCCCGCTCGGCCAGACATACTGCACCCCCACAACGGGCGGCGTGGGCTCTTGCACCAATACCAACACCGATCTCTACAACTGTGGGGCCTGCAACCAGGCCTGCAGCGGCTACATGGGCAACCAGGCCAACATGGCCTGCGTCGCGGGCCAGTGCCAAGTCTGTTCGGGAACAATTCCGGGGGTCAGCAGTTTCCCGAAGCCGCTTTCTTGTTGGACGAATCTCGGCAGTAATTATGCATACGCCTGCACGGCCTTCGGTCCGAATAACTGCGGATTCTGCGGCAACACCTGCGCCACCGGCACAACCTGCTTGCTGGGTACGGACAGCAGTTCGCGGCAGTCAGCCGGTTGCTGCCCACCCGCCGCGACGGCGTACACCAGTGGCGTCTGCCAGTGTCCCAGCGGCCAGACATGGTGCGGCAACGCCTGTGTCAATACGCAAACCGACAGCAACAACTGCGGTTCGTGTGGCACGTATTGCTCGGGTGCGAGCGGCATGTACTGCTGGAACGGAAGTTGCACGAGTTGCCCGAGCGGTCAAAGCTATTGCAGCGGCTCCTGCACGAGTACGCAGACCGACTCCAATAACTGTGGCGCGTGCGGCAAGGTGTGCCCGGCCGGGCAATACTGTTATTCGGGCGCGTGCGCGGCCCCCATCAGCTGCGCCAGCGGCCTGACGGCATGCAACAACGTTTGCTACAACCTGAGTACCGATATTAATCACTGCGGCGGCTGTAGTTCGTGGTGCCCGGCTGGTACCGGCGTCTACTGCTCGGGCGGCACGTGCAGCACTTGTACGGAAACCCTCTGCGGCAGCACCTGCACTAACCTGCAAACCGACGCCAAGAACTGTGGTACCTGTGGCACGGCATGCGCGAGCGGCAAAGTCTGCGGCGGGGGCAGTTGCCAGACTCCTGTAACCTGTTCGAGCGGTCAGACACTCTGTGGTAACACCTGCGCCAACCTGCAATCCGACAACAATAATTGCGGCTTCTGCGGTCACACCTGTTCGACAGGTGCCACCTGCGCGGCGGGGAGCTGCGTCACCTGCGCAAGCAGCCAGACAATCTGTAGCGGGGCCTGCACCAACCTGCAAACAAGCTCCGTCAACTGCGGCGCCTGCGGCACGGTCTGCGCGGCAACCCAAGTCTGCACGGCAGGCAAGTGCCAGTGCCCGGCAGGTACAATAAGCTGCAGCGGCAAATGCACCGCGATTCTGATTGATTGGAACAATTGCGGCGAATGCGGCAACGCATGCCCGAACAGCACGCCCCAGTGCATTACCGGCAAGTGCAGCCCGGTCTGTGCGTCACCACAGATGGCATGCAAGGGAACCTGTGTGGATGTGACCAGCGATTCCAACAACTGCGGTAGTTGCGGTACCGTGTGCGATACCACCAATGGCGGGTATTGCGGTTACGGCATGTGCGTCCAAGGCACCGCTTCCAGTTCCGATACCCCTTCCGATACGGAGCCTGGGTCCGAGGCTGGATCGGGAGGGGTCAAGGCCAATACGCGCCATGGGGCGGTGCGGCGATAAGGAGCGCCACTGCCGGCCGGCAGTACGGTGAGCGAGTGACAAAGGTAAGGGGTTTTGGTGGTTTCGCTGCGGATGCCTTTGCAGTAACCTTAGGCAGCGAGGCATTCACCAAGCCTTGATTTGCGGTTGCCGGAGATTTTTTGAGACTAAATTTGAGTAAGGCAGTCTTTAACTATAACTATTCCGGGGAGGGACCATGGGTTCTTTGGTAGATCGCACTCTGCGGCTGTTGGCAGCCGTACTCATTCTTTTCTCCATGTCTTACGCGCAGGCACCGGGCACGGCAAAGCCGCGGAGTGCAGACCTTACGCGCGACCAGGCGGAGCAAATCCTGAATGAGCTGCGCCAGATCAGGAAGTTGCTGGAGACCGAGCAAGGAAGTGGCGCCATTGCCGCCGAACTGCGTTTGCTGCGACAGGCCATGGAGCGGCAACAGGCAGCGGCGCCAGCCGCGGCACCGCAGGCACAACCATCGCAGCCTCCGCAGGCGACCAGCGCCAAGGTGAACGTCAGCGGCCTGCAGGTGTTGGGACGCAGAGACGCGCCCCTGACTCTGGTTGAATTTTCGGACTACCAATGTCCGTTCTGCCGGGCCTTCCATACCGGTGCTTTCGAGCAGATTAAGAAAGAGTGGATTGATACCGGCAAGCTGCGGCTGATCTCCTGGGACCTGCCGCTGGAGTTTCATAGCAATGCCGCCAAAGCCTCCCAGGCGGCGCGCTGCGCGGGCGAGCAGAACAAGTTTTGGGAGATGCGTAACCTGCTCATCTCGAACGCTGCTCAACTGGAAGCCGATGCCATCCTCGGTTACGCTCGTCAGGTCCCACAACTTGACGTGGAACGTTTCAAGGCTTGTGTTGGCAGCAGCAAGTATTCCGCCGAGATCAAGAAGGCGGCGGACGTTGCTAATGCACAGGGCATCTCCGGCACCCCGAGTTTCCTGCTCGGGAAGACCAATGGGGATCAGTTGGACGGCACCGTCATCGTCGGCGCGCAGCCCTATGCGGCCTTCGAGGCGCAGCTTAAACAGCAGTACGGACAATAGAAATTCGCGCCAACCCACGCAACCTTGGCTTCGCTCTCTGGAGCATTCAAGGGAATGAGTCGCGCTCGTTGTGCGGAATAGTACGGGGAACGCGCTGGCGTCCACTGAACTTGCTATTATTCCGGTTGTGCCCGGTTAGTCGGCAACCCGGAAACTGGGGCGCGGGGAATGTCCCGAAATCCCTATTCGCGGCCATCACCTAAGTCCCTGAATTCCGAGCGCGGAGAGGGGCGGCTGTGCCCAACGCCATAGGGGCACCCCCCAGCCATCAGTTGCCCCAGCGAACTTTTGGATTTTTCCAGCGTTTTCTAAGGAGCTTGACGGTCAACGGTCCCGGCGAATTTTGTGGGTGATCTGGTAATCAGCCGTCAAACTGCTATCGGCTTGACTGTGCTGTCGGACCTTTCCCGGTCTTTCCCGGTTACTCCATCCAGACCGGGATGATAGATGGGCCGATGCCGCGGATTGTTTGGCGACATTAAGGACCAAAGCGTCAAGCAAGCTGCTTTACATTCGAAACCGCGGGAAAAAAAGACTGTCAGTCGTCCTCGACTGGTAGCTGGGCACCGTGACTCCATGTGCGGCATTTACGTTCTGACGCTCCCCGAGGTACATCCGGGTTGCCAGAAGGCCTCAGACGAATTGTGGCAGGCCTTGGCGATGCCGTTAGAAAACGTCACGCGCTAATTCGAGATAGGGGCCTATGCTCGGGCCACCGGGGGTAGGGATCATTATCGGTAACCCCGGCGAATTTTTGGGCGACGCTAAGGCCCAAGCGTCAAGCTGGTTTCGGCTGCATCCTTGTCGTGTGCTTTCGGTCAGGCTGCGTAGTCTTACTTCTTTGCCGGCGTCGCTGGGGCGGTGCCAGTCTTCGGTTGATGTCATCGAGGGAAAAAGCTTCTGGATCAAAATGGTCGTCCAGCCACTCCAGCATTTCCTCATGTTGGTCGTGGTCCGGGTCACTGATGGCACGCAGTAGGTTGTAATCGCCGGGGGCACCGCCGCAGTCCTCGGGCGGACCATGGCGTTTTCCACCCACGCATACCGGATAGGTCTTGCCCGCCTCCGGCGTCAGCACGTTTTCCGTGACGATGCCATGTTGCCAGTTATCGCCGAAGTCGTAGGTATACACTGCCTTGGCGCCGACCTTGCCGAGCACGGTGAACAACCGCACCGTACGCTCATCGCCGATGGCTGGCAGGCCCATGCCCTTGTCGGTTGGATCGGGTTTACCAAAGCGCTTTTGGCCGATCTGGAACTCATGCATGTGGCAGTTCTCCCACTCCATCGCCCGTTGCCGCACATCGTGCAACTGCGCCAACGTCATCTCTGCAGGCACCAACAGGCGACGCCAGATGGGCGGGGTTGTGCCCAGCAGAGTGACCTTGAGTGGATACACTTCCTGCGGCATCCAAAGCTTTTTCGGGGGCATGCTATAACCGCTCTGTCAGAATGCGGCGCACCGAGGTGCGCTCGATTTCGAGGCGGCGGGCGATCTCAGCCTTGCTGACGCCCGCACGATAGAGACCCTGCACTTGGCCGTGCTTCTGCGCCGCGGTTGGTGGCCGACCTAGACGCTTCCCATTCGAAGACGATTGTTTTCGGCCAGGTGGAGATCATCATACGCTACTCGGTATCATGCTGTCGGTTCCGTGGAGGTCGCGGTAGTTCCAGGGCATCCATGGCTGCGGACTACGGGACAACGCTTCGCCGTGCTGCTGCAGTTTGGTCAGATAGTCGAAGGGATTGGCGCCACAGAGCTGGCAGGTGTGAATCAGGCTCATGAACAGGTCGCCGACGTGGGCGCCGTTCTGGGTCTTGTAGAACAGCGCATTTTTTCGATGAAGAATGGCTTTCTTCAAGGCCCGCTCGCAAAGGTTGTTGTCCAACGGTGCGCCCGCTTGGCGGAGAAACAAGGTTAGCTTCGGCCAATGGTTCTGCATATAGGTAATGGCTTGACCTAAACCAGAGTTGGGCTCTACCTTGCGATCCGCGAACTGTTCCCGGAACCATTGCTCCAGTTCTTTCATCCGCGGGCCACTGTGGGTTTGATGGTAGCCGAGACGCTCCTCCGGCGACATCCCCTGCTCCCGGCAGAAAGTATCATGCTTATAGACCTCTCCCAATGTCTCCAACACATAGCGGCATTCCTCGGGGAACTTCGCCGCCACCTCGACAAAACGGCGTCGGCCGTGGGCGATGCAGTTGGCCACCACTGCTTGAAACTCTTTGGGAAGATTGCGCGCCAGCGCATCCCCCATCGTGGTTGCATGGTTGACGTGGGTACCGACAGCGGACGCCAGGCGGGTGGAACTTTAGCCGACGTCGGATCGCCGCCCAGGAGCAGCACCTGGAGCTGGTGCGCGGCTACCCCTTGGGTCACTTCCGTTGCCTGAGCCGGCCAAAAACGAAAACGTCCGGTCGAAAGGCGCTTTTGGCATAGCCAGAACCCTTGCGAGTCATAGCAAAGAATTTTCACGGCGGTCCGGCGGCGATTCCGGAAAACGAATAACACTCCTGAAAACGGGTCCGCCTTCAGTTCTTGCTTGCACACCTTGGCCAGACCATCAATCCCGTTACGGAAATCCACGGCTTCGACCGCCACCAGGATGCGCATGTGCGGCGTGACTTGGATCATGCCGATTCCCACAACGCCCGGCTAGCCCGGCCAGATCAGGCGCGGTAGTTCCTTTCCACTGAATGCGTACCTTTCCACGCGGCCCTTCCAGTTCGATAACGCACTCCGATACACCGATTGTCTGCGGTGTCACCAGTTCCACAAAAGATGTTCGTGGTGGTCTCGACGTGGTTGAGCGTGAGACTCGATCGGCCCTTCCGGCCAGCCGTTTCAGCTTGCCGTACTCCAAACGTAGAACTTGTGCCGTCCGACAAACGCCATGCTCTTTGGCCAACTCCGCCGCCGCCCACCATAGGCGCTCTGGAATCGGTAAGCAGCCAGTATGCGACTTCCGCCACCGTTCGAAGCGTCCGTGAACCTTCCGCATTCCCACCGGAATAGCTGATCGCCTGGCCATCGTCGGTCCTCCTTACCCTCGCTGGGGCGTAAGACCGACCCTATCAACTATGACAAGCGGAGTCACGCAGCCTTGCCGAAAGGACACCATCCTTGTCAAAGACGGAATGCTTCCGAGTAGCCCGTCAGAACGAAGCCGCTGGTGCGGCGGACGCTAGAACCAGTCTCATAAATCCCCGCTGGCCGTGAAACGTGGCACTCTGGGTGTGCTCTGGAATGCTCCGTTCCCACCATGCAGGGACGTTGGGAATTAACGGACGAACAATGGCAACTGATCGAGCCGATCTTGCGGCCGGCACGACGGGCCGACAACCGAGGCCGTCCATGGCACGATACTCGGGCTGTGCTGAACGGCGTACTGTGGGTGCTGGGCACCGGAGCCCAGTGGCGCGAAATGCCCGAGAAATATCCGCCGTTCCAGACCTGCCATCGCCGATTCCAGCAGTGGGTGCGCGGCGGAAAGCTGGAGAAGGCGCTGCAACGGTTAGCACGGTACCTGCACGAGCGAGGACAGTTGAACCTCGATGAGGCGTTCGTGGACGCTACCTTCGCCAGCGCCAAAAAAGGGGGCTTGCGGTCGGTCCCACCCGGCGCGGCAAGGGCACGAAGATCATCGCTATCGCCGCTAGTAACAGTCTTCCTCTCGCCGTATCTGTTGACAGCGCTTCGCCAGCCGAGTGCCAGCTTGTGGAACAGGTTCTTGGGGGAAGCTTCCTCAACCAACTCCCCGCCCGCCTCATCGGCGACAAAGCGTACGACTCGGACGCGCTCGACGAAAAGCTTGCCGACCAATACCGCATTGAACTGATTGCCCCGAATCGGCAGCGCCGGAGCCAGACCCAAGACGGTCGCCCGCTGCGCCGTTATCGCAGGCGCTGGAAAGTAGAACGGCTGTTTGCCTGGATGCACAAGTTTCGCCGTCTGGTCGTGCGATGGGAATACCACATCGACAACTTTCTCGGCTTCGTGCACCTTGCTTGTCTCCATCTGCTGCTCAACCATTTATGAGACCGCTTCTACCGCGTGGGTGATGCCAGCAGCAGTTGCGGTACACACCTTCTTGTAAATTGTGGGTCACAAGGAGGTTCCTGTGACCCATCTACGCCAGATCATGCTGGAGGAACTCCAGCGTCGGAATTACTCTGAAGCCACCATCGGCTACTACGTCCGCAAGGTCGAAGCTTTTGCCCGGCACTTTCACTGCTCTCCCGATCGTTTGGGACCGCAGCACATTCGCGAGTATCAAGCTTACCTGTTCACGAAACGGAAGTTGTCACCCGATTCGGTAACGACCCATCTGTGTGCCTTGCGCTTTTTCTATATCCAGACGCTCAAAAAGCCCTGGAGCATTGCCGACACTCCCTATCCCAAGAAGAACCACCGCCTGCCGACGATCCTCTGCCAGGAAGAAGTGGCGCAGCTCATCGACGCCGCCTCCACGCCTTTCCATCGCACCCTGCTGATGACCCTCTACGCTACCGGGATCCGCAACGCTGAGCTGACTCGCCTGAAGATCGGCGATATCGATAGCCGACGAATGGTGATTCACATTCAAGGCGGCAAAGGGCGCCAGGATCGGGATGTAATGCTCAGTTCCAAACTGCTCGAAGAACTTCGCTCGCACTGGCTGCGATCACGAAGAAAGTCCGGCCTCTGGCTGTTTCCCGGCAACCGATGGCACAGCGGGGAGCAGCCTATCGATACCAAGACACCGCGCAACGCCTGCCAGGAAGCGGCCCGGCGCGCCGGCATCAAGAAACAGGTCTATCCCCACGTGCTTCGCCACTGCTTCGCCACCCATCTACTGGAAGCTGGAGCCGACCTCTACACTATTCAGATTCTGCTAGGCCATCACGATCTGAAAAAAACTGCCATCTACCTCCATCTTTCGCAACGTCACCTGCACGCCACCGCCAGTCCCTTGGACGCGCTCCCGTTGAAAGCTTGGTCGCCGCAGAAGGAGTAGCAGATGAGTCGGCCGCTCCTGGAACTGGCCGATTTGATCCGCACTGCAGGAACTGCTTTCGTCGAGCGCAATCGCCGGTGGATACGCTGGCCGCACATCAAAGTCCTGCTGGCCATTGCCCGCTGTCGCACGGCGGCTCTCGGTGGCCATATCGATGAGTGCACCCGCTGCGGACATCGCGCCACCAACTCGTACAACAGCTGTCGCAATCGACACTGTCCAAAGTGTCAGACCGCAGCCCGCGAGCGCTGGCTCGAAGCGCGTCGCCGCGAACTTCTTCCCTCGCGTTACGTCCATGTGGTCTTGACTCTGCCTTCGCAACTGGCGCCCTTGGCCCTGCAGAACAAGAAGATCATCTACGATCTCCTACTCCGCGCCAGTGCAGAAACGCTTCTCCAAGTAGCCCGCGACCCCAGACATCTCGGCGCAGCGATCGGTTTCTTCAGCGTGCTGCACACCTGGAATCAAAAGCTCGGACTGCATCCCCACGTACCCTGTGTGATCCCTGCCGGAGGTCTCTCACTCGATCACACCCACTGGATCCGATCCCGTTCTCACTTCTTTCTCCCCATTCAGGTGCTTCGACGTGGATTCCGCGGCAAGTTCGTCGCCGGCCTCAAGCACGCTTTCCAGCACGAACAACTCCACTTCTCGGGCGATCTATCGTTCCTCGCTCAGCCTAAGATCTTCGCTGCCTGGCTTCGCCCCCTGTTTCGAAAGGACTGGGTCGTCTATGGCAAACCACCCTTCGGAGGCCCCGAGCATGTGCTCCAGTATCTGGGCCGTTACACCCATCGCGTGGCCATCTCCAATCACCGCCTCATCTCGTTCGCCAACGGCCAAGTGACCTTTCGCTGGCGAGACTCTGCGCACAACAACAAACAGAAACGCATGCGCCTCTCGCACCAGGAGTTTCTGCGAGGCTTTCTGCTCCATGTCTTGCCGCGCGGCTTTGTCCGCATCCGCAACTTTGGCTATCTCGCCAACCGCCGACGCTCCGCCCTCCTGCCGCTCTGTTTTAAAGTACTGGGCACCCATCCGCCGGACGTGATGTCACAAACATCCACCCAGAAGGAGCCTCGTCCCCTTTGGTCCTGCCCCAAGTGCGGCGGTTCCATGGTCGTTATCGAGAGACTCTTTGCGTCCCAGACGCAACTCCGTTCACCACCGCTTCTGGTCACGACCGCCGCATGACGCCATCGATCCCAGCTCGAACACTCCGCGCGTTCACCACGCTCAGCCTTCGTGTGTCTCGCAACCGCAAGCGATCGCGTCTGCCCACGACTTTGCTGGTCTCGCAAGCGACTGCCTTCTCGCCTCAGCCACCTGTCCCGCTTCTGGTCCCCGAACTTGCCTCTCAGATCACAAGCCCAGCAGGGTTCAACCCATCCCGAATGCCTCCTGCGCTGCATTCAAAACCCATAAGGCCCGCGTCCGCCGCGCCAGCGGCTTCCTTCTGACGGCTTTATCGAACGCGCGCCGCAACAGCGCGTGCCGCCATCACCTTGCGAAAGCGCGCCTCCGATAAAGCACTAACGTCATCCGCCCAGAATGCCGAGAACAGCAGCCCGGCTTCGCACTTTTAGATAAGCCCTCGATAAGGGCGAAGGCTGTGTCAAGGACAAACTTCTCCGCTCCGGTGTTTTGCACCGCGTGATTGACCAGAACTGGTTGAGGACCAAGAACTCCGAGCATCACGCTGAATCACCTTACGGTGGATCGTGCCACTAACCATCGATGCGGCCTGTACGGCAGCCATGATTCTTCTATGCGAACATCCAGCCGTCGTCGGGCCGGTGCGAAAGTGGAAATCGTATTGGCGATTTCCAAGGCGCGTGTTTTTCGCGCCGTCTTTTGCATGGGCCCTGCTAGATGCGAGAGCTCCCAATCAGTTTTTCGGTCTAGCTTGGGCTGACCAGGGCTTTTCCCGGGTTGCTCTCGATGCGAACGATCTCCGGATACCCCGTATGGGTACGCAGCATCCAGTAGAGTCGTACGGCTAATTTTCGCGCCGCTGCCACCTTAGCTACTCCCTTGGGCATTCGATGGCAGCGGTGAGCGTACTGCTGATGTAATCCTTCGTCATGGAAGACAGCGATCTGCGCCGCTTCTACCAGCAAGGTGCGCATAAATCGATTGCCTTGTTTACTGATCCCACCCAGATGTTGTTTCCCGCCCGAGCTGCGCTCGCGGGGAATCAATCCCAGATAGCTGGCGACTTGTTCGCTGCGCGCAAAACGCTGTGCGTCCCCGATCGTCAGCACAAGAGCCAACGAGGTGATGGATCCCACGCCAGGTTGCGTCATCAGCAGTCGCGCCTCCGGATCTTGCTGGGCGGCCGACTCCACGGCCTCATCCAGCTTCCCAATCTGCTCATTCAGGCTAGCCAGAAGTTGCAGCAAGTCCTCCCGCCGGTGGGCGGCCCAGCCTTCCAGAGGTAGTTCGCGCAATGCCTCCTGTCCGGCTTGGCTCCATAGCTTGCGTTTCTTTTGCACTCCACGGTTCAGCATCAAGTGCTGTAAGCCGTTCTTCACCCGCGTGCGCAGCTCCACCAACTTGTGCCGGTGAATCAGCAACTGGCGTTGATCGCGCTGTTCGCGCGTAGGCGTCCATAGCCGCGGAAACCGCTCTTCCCGTAACAGCCGCAGAATATGAGCCGCATCGCGTCGATCGGTCTTCTGTTTGCGTACATAGCTAGCGCGGATCTGCGCCGCATCTCCAATCCACAGCTCGTGCCCTAACTGCTGCAACAGATCGATGAACCACTGACTGTTGCCGCAGGCTTCCAACCCGATTCGGGAAGGAACGGGAAGCTGGCGATAGAATCGTTCCGCTTCTCCGTTTCCGTTGGTTAACCTTGGCTCCGTAATTTCTCCGGTCTCGTTGTCAAAAACTGCCACTTGTTGCCAGTTGGGATGGAAATCACACCCTACAATGATCATGAAGGCTTCTCCTGACCCAGGCGCTCTTGGTCCTCGCATCACCAAGGTACCTGATCGGTTGAAGCCTTCGCCCTTATCCAATCAGTTTTGCGACAACATGCCGTTCAGAACCAGAAGAAATGCGGGCTTTAGTGTGTGCGTGAGAACTCGTTTTCGAGGTGCTCTCGCCCCAATATATTGCGGTTCGCGGACGAGCTGATCACAACATGCGGCCACAAATTCTAGTTCTCACGCAGACACTTTAGCCCCCGAGGGGCCTAGAAGCGGTCTCATAAATGGTTAAGCAGCAGATGGAGACAAGCAAGGTGCACGAAGCCGAGAAAGTTGTCGATGTGGTATTCCCATCGCACGACCAGACGGCGAAACTTGTGCATCCAGGCAAACAGCCGTTCTACTTTCCAGCGCCTGCGATAACGGCGCAGCGGGCGACCGTCTTGGGTCTGGCTCCGGCGCTGCCGATTCGGGGCAATCAGTTCAATGCGGTATTGGTCGGCAAGCTTTTCGTCGAGCGCGTCCGAGTCGTACGCTTTGTCGCCGATGAGGCGGGCGGGGAGTTGGTTGAGGAAGCTTCCCCCAAGAACCTGTTCCACAAGCTGGCACTCGGCTGGCGAAGCGCTGTTGACAGATACGGCGAGAGGAAGACTGTTACTAGCGGCGATAGCGATGATCTTCGTGCCCTTGCCGCGCCGGGTGGGACCGACCGCAAGCCCCCTTTTTTGGCGCTGGCGAAGGTAGCGTCCACGAACGCCTCATCGAGGTTCAACTGTCCTCGCTCGTGCAGGTACCGTGCTAACCGTTGCAGCGCCTTCTCCAGCTTTCCGCCGCGCACCCACTGCTGGAATCGGCGATGGCAGGTCTGGAACGGCGGATATTTCTCGGGCATTTCGCGCCACTGGGCTCCGGTGCCCAGCACCCACAGTACGCCGTTCAGCACAGCCCGAGTATCGTGCCATGGACGGCCTCGGTTGTCGGCCCGTCGTGCCGGCCGCAAGATCGGCTCGATCAGTTGCCATTGTTCGTCCGTTAATTCCCAACGTCCCTGCATGGTGGGAACGGAGCATTCCAGAGCACACCCAGAGTGCCACGTTTCACGGCCAGCGGGGATTTATGAGACTGGTTCTAGCATTCCTCTAAAAGCCGGGGGGTTGAAACACGCTCTAGGTTGCCCCGGCGGCGCTAGCGCGGTATTGAGGTAAGCTCTTCAGTTCCAGGCGTTTTATTTCACCCACGACTAAGACATAGCAGAGCACGGCGCCTAACGCGTTAGCACCGACAAAAATCAGGGCGCCATTAAATGATCCGGTACCTCTCAGGATGTAGCCGATAATAATTGGCGTAGTAATCCCGGCGATATTGCTGAACACGTTGAACAAACCACCGCTGAGCCCAACAATTTCTTTCGGTGACGCGTCAGCCACTACCACGAAGCCCTGGGCCCCGAGCCCTTTTCCGAAAAAGGCCACAGCCATTATGGCCACAACCACCCAGGGGGCATCCACATAATTGCAGATGATCATGCTCACCGACAAAAGCAGCCCGACGACAATCGGAGCTTTCCTTGCAAAGGTCAGCGAACAACCCCTTTTAAGCAAGTAATCCGAAAACATGCCGCCCAAAATACCGCCGCAAAACCCGAACAGCGCTGGAACCGTCGCGGCAAAGCCCGCCTTCAGGATTGACATGCCGCGTCCGCGAATCAGGTATATCGGAAACCAGGTCAGGAAAAAGTAGGTAAGCGTTGTAATACAGCACTGGCCAACGCATATGCCTAACATCATGCGGCTTGAGAGCAATTGCTTGAGACACCACCACGTCGGAAGGCCAGGCCCGCTGGCGGCTTTCTTGCGCTGGTCCAAATTGATCAGAGCGCCGCCACGCTCCACGTAATCGAGCTCGGCCTGGTTTACGCGGGGATGTTCTCTGGGGCCGCAGATGATCTTGAACCAAGGAATGGAAAATAGCAGGCCTATCGAGCCCATGAAGATAAACACGTACCTCCAGCCATAGGCATACGTTATCCAGCCCACGATGGGCGCGAATAGCACGGTTGCGAAGTATTGAGAGGTGTTGAAGATTTGCGTAGCCGTACCGCGCTCAGATGCCGGGAACCAGGCAGCTACGATGCGGACGTCGGCCGGCATGGCGGGCGATTCGGCCAACCCCAGGAGAAAGCGCAGGCTAAACAGCGCAATGACCGCTGCGGTAATGGAAAAAGAAGTTCCTATCAATCCCTGGCCAACGGTAAACAACGACCAAAAGATGAGGCTCAGTCCATATACCCGCTTCGAGCCGAAACGATCCGGCAGCCATCCGCCAGGCAGCTGGCCAATTACATACGACCAGGCGAACGCGGAAAATATGTATCCCATCGCCACCGGATCGAGGTGAAGTTCCTTCGATAATGGCGCCCCTGCAATGGAGAGCGCGGCCCGGTCCGCGTAGTTGATCATAGTGGCGGTAAACAACATAAAGCAGATCAGCCAGCGAATTCGGCTGGGTCTTGACTTCAGTACGGCTGCTGTAGCGTTCACGACATGATCTCCCGTGGTCTCACGATGGTATTTCCATGCCACACATACGCCGCTAACCTGTGTGACGTCCTGTGTGTTAGGCGAGGCAATACATGGCCTTACTTACAACCCTCGAAATGCAGAACAACTCCTCATGCTCCAATACTTCGGCTTTGACCAGCCTTCCGCTGGCTATCTCACCGATCTCCTCAAACAGCGCCCTACCGACTTCCGCGATGGGTGTCGATCTCTCAATGATGCTCCCCGCATCAAAGTCAATATTGGTTTTCATCTTCTCGTAAAGGATCGAATTGCCGGTGATCTTCATCACCGGAACACCCGGGAAACCACAGGGCGTTCCGCGCCCGGTGGTAAATACAATGATCTGCGCCCCGGCGCACGCCAATCCGGTTGTCGACTCGCCATCATGTCCCGGACCATCCATTAAATAAAGACCGCGTCCGTCAGGAGATGAGCCGTAATCCACCACGCCCGCAAAGGGAGCGCTCCCGGCTTTCTTCAAGCCACCAAGCGCCTTCTCGATTACATTGCTGACGCCGCCTTCAGCATTACCCGGCGAAATTAATGCATCCCACTTCTTGAACGCCGGGTTGGAGTTCATTACCCGGAGAATCTGCTCGTTTAGTTTGACAACTGCGTTGATTTTCGCGGCTACGGCCGAATTAACCGCGCGCCTGGCCATGATGTGCTCTGTACCTAGCAGTTCGGTGATTTCAGTCAGCAGCACCGTGCCATTCAACCCGACCAGGCAATCGGCGGCGACGCCGAGAGCGGGATTCGCGGCGATACCGGAGGTGGCATCTGTGCCGCCGCACTTTACCCCCAGCGTCAAATGTTCCATTCCGACCAGCGTTCGGGATTGTTTTGAGACTCCCCTGCCATTCTGGACGCTATCTGACAACCTTTCTCAATGGTTTTCAGGCTGTCGCCCTCTTCCTGGATGGAAAGCACCTCCGTCGGCTTCTTGATGTCCCCTAAACTGCGTGCCAGCTCACGGGCCCGCACACGCTCGCACCCGAGTCCGACGAAAAGTACGGCCCCCATATTCGGGTGCTTCGCGAGTCGGGTCAGGATGTGGTTTATCAGAGCTTGGTCCGGACCCGGGTATCCGCACCCGAGCGGGTGGGGAAATGCCACCGCGCCCTGGACCTGGTCAGCGATTCTCCGCACTACCGTATTGGCGCAAAACACAGCAGGTATAACCGCAACGTAGTTCCTTACGCCCACTTTTCCGTCTTCGCGGGCGTATCCCCAAAATTGCTTCATTAGTTAGCCTTCGATTGGCTGTGGAGTGATGAAAAGTTATGTTGATGAACCCATTCTGCCCTTTAATGAATGCGAGTTCAACCTGGAATTTCCTTTTTGAATCTTCAGATTGCCGCCAGCTTACCGCTCGGCGGCGCTTTTGCAAGCACAAGGCGCCAGCACAAAACGCCTACATTATGTCTGCCGACGTGATGAGCGAGATGCAAGCATGGGGTCTGGTCAACGGTTTGCCCGTTCTCGGATCCCAATCGGGTCTGCCAGCCAAGTCCGGCGCCAAAAACAATTCAGCTCGACTTGAGAAACCCGTAGACCTCTTCCGGATTTTGCACCAGGATGCGTCTGCGTAGCGCTTCATCGGGCACCCACTCCGCCAGCAGGTCGAACAGGGTGGCGTCGTCCGGCTTTCTTATCTTTTCTGGCGGATGGGGCCAATTGCTGCCCCACAGCATGCGTTCGGGAGCGGCCTGCGCGAAAGCGCGAGCCACGGCGCCCGTGTCGGCGTACGTTGGAGGTCCGACCTTGCTCATGAGGTACGCACCCGACAATTTGACCCATGTTTTTCCGCGGTCGATTAGGCCAAGGATGACCTTAAAGGCCGGATGCGATGTACCCGGATCGGGAGGGATACGAGCGATGTGATCAAAGACAAGGCGCGCCGGCAGTTTGGGCAGCACGTTCTTGAGCTGCACGGTGACTTCGGCCGGCAGACTTAGCTGCAGGTGCCACCCCAGTTGGTTGATGCGATCCGCCAGCGGCTCGATCATTTCCAGCGTGGCGCCACTGAGATATACGAGGTTCACACGGATGCCGCGCACTCCGAGATCCGACATCCGCTGTAGTTCGGTGTCGGAAACACTGGTGTCCACGAGCGCGATACCCCTGGCCTGCTCGCCAAACGCGGAAAGTGAGTCTAGCATGCAGCGACTATCGGTGCCGTAAGCTGCGGCGCCGACCACGACGTTACGCTCGATGCCGACGCGACGCTGCAAAGCGCGGTAGTCATCCACGGCGGCGTTGCCATCGCCGCCCAGAACCATGCTGGGATTCGGAGCCAGCGGATATTGCGATCCGTAAATGTGATGATGGCAGTCGGTGGTGAACCTCGGGGCCTTGTGCTTGGGCGGTTCCGTTCCGCTGGACCACTTCACTTCGACTCTTTCCTGCACGGCTAATTTGACTTGACCAGAAGCGGTTTCATGCGTATTCATCGTATTCATCCGCCAATTTCAGACTTGTCAGGGCTATTGAGCGTTCGATGGCTGAACAGAAAGTGTACTCGCAAGATCGGTGGCGGGAGAGGATTTTTGTGGGAAGGGAGAAACGCCTGAGTGAAACGAATCGTAGACCTTTCGCATGTACTCGATCCCGGCAAGGCCGGGCGGAAGTTCATTATCGAAATGGTAGGGGCGGAAACGGTGAACCCGAACGTTGTGCGCCTGGAGAACCAGTGGTACATCATGCACAACGTGAATATGGTGAGCCACATCGGTACGCACATTGAGGCGCCTTATCACCTCTTTAAGGATCGCGATGATCTGTCGCAGATGCCGCTGGAAGTGCTGATAGGCAAGGCGGTGATTCTCGATCTCCGACATTTGCCCCGCGGCAGCGCCGTCAGCCTGACCGATGCACAAAGAGCGGCCGAAAAGGCCGGGGGCATTCAGCGACGCGACATCGTGTTCTGTAATCTGGGCGGCGCCCCTTTCTACGGAACCGACCAATATCGTCTCACGCCGTATTTCGTTCCGGAAGCCATTGCTTGGCTGGTGGAACAAGGCATGAAAATGATGGGCGTGGACGCGACGGGCGTCGAAGTTCCCAGCAGCGAGGAACACGTCAACCACCGTACGCTATTCGAGAATAATGTGCCGCTGATCGAGAATTTGAACAACCTCAACAGCCTGAGGCAATTGCGTGTGGAGGTATTCGCGCTGCCGATTGCGGTGCGTGGCCTGGAAGCTTTTCCGCTGCGCGTGATCGCCATCGAGGACGGGGCGTAATTACAGTTTTTTACCGCCCTTCCTCGGCTGCGCGAGCGGCGGTGGTCTTCTTGTCCTGGATGGTGAGTACGGTCAGAACGCCGCAGACCAACCCCAGACAGGAAAGGGCGAGCAGACCCATGGGGAAGCTCCCGGTGTGCTGCTTGAACCAGCCAAGAACATAGGGGCAGACGCCGCCAGCGATGTTACCGATGCCGTTGATCAGGCCGATGCCGCCGGCCGCCACGCCCGCGGGCAGCCATTCCGTGCACAGCGCAAAAAATGGTCCCTTGATGGAATATGTTCCGACGATGGCAAGGCAGAGTCCAACGACGACCGGAAGCAAAGAATGGAAAAAGAAACTGGTCGCCAAGCCGGCGGAGACAGCGAGCAGTGGAATGGCGGTGTGCCACACGCGTTCGCCTGCACGGTCCGAGTGGCGGCCCCAAAGCACCATACCGATGCAGCCTATGCCAAAGGGAATAGCGGTGACCAGCCCGGTTTGAAAGTTCGTGAGACCAAACCCCTTAATGATCGTCGGCTGCCAGATATAGAGGGCGGCGCTGGTGCCGGCGCTGCCGGTGTAAACAAAAGAGAGCATTAACACGCGCGCATTCAGCAAAGATCGCAGCGAACTCATCTCCGGCTTGGAGGAGGACTTGGCGCGACGCTCCGCCTGCGCGCGACGCTCCGATTCCAGGCGGGCCAGGACCCAGTCCCGCTCCTCCGGCTTCAGCCATTTCGCCTTCGCGGGTCCGTCGGAAAGATAAAATAGCGCCACCACGCCCAGCAGCACCGCTGGAAAGGCCTCCAGCAGGAACAACCACTGCCAGCCCTTGAGCCCAAGAACTCCGTGCATTCCCAGAAGCAACCCGGAGATCGGCGACCCGATAAAGCCGGAGAAGGGCATGGCCATGGCGAAGATGCTTATCATCTTGGCGCGGTAAGCGGAGGGGAACCAGTAGCTCATGAACAGGATAGAGCCGGGAAGGAATCCCGCTTCGGCGATGCCCAGCAGGAAACGATTGATGTAATACGACTTGGTGCCAAGGATGAAAGCTGTCCCCATCGAGACCAGGCCCCAGCTCACGACGATCAGCGCTATCCAGCGCCGCGCGCCAACGCGCTCCAGCGCCAGGTTGCTGGGAACCCCGAAGGTCACGTAGGCGGCGAAGAACAGCGAAACGCCAAAGGCCAGCTCCGTGGGCTTGAGTCCGATATCTTGGTTCATGCTCAAGGCCGCCATGCCGACGTTGATGCGATCGATAAAATTGATCACAAAGCACACCATCAGGAACGGCACAATGCGCAACGCGACGCGCCTCATCGTCGTGCGTTCGATTTCACTGACGGCACCCGCGGAACTCTGGACGGTCTCTAGTGTCATGTTCTCCTCCTGCCCGGGCGACTATCGCACAGATCAATCCAGAAGCGCCGCCCTTTGCCGAGCCTTCAGCCCTTTCCTCCGTACAGCCCCAGTACGGGCCTGTATGGTGTGGGGTAGGGGGAGTCTAGCCCAGAATAGGGGGACAGGCAATGAAGGAATTGACATGGCGTCGCCGGGGTCCCCCGGAAAGGCTTGCGTTTGCTGAGATGAGCTTGGAGTCGCTCAGCATAATCTCCGTAGTAGTATGCTTAGATTCCCTTGGGATACGTTTTAAGACTCGCATTCTCTGTTCAGGGGTTAAGGCAACTCATCGGCGGGAGAGATTCGGCACAGCTAAAGAGGCTGCGGAAAAACAAGTTCTAGGTCGGGCAAGCCCACAATCTGACCTTGGGGTGCCCACATCACCAGCGTTTTTCCGCAGCGTGTAAAACCGCGTCCCGAACCTGCAATTAAATAATCGGCGATGACTTGCACAAGGCTTCAAAGCCGCCGAATCGAACTGCCTGCACGGGCACATCAACAGGAGAAAATAGATGTTGGGATTGAAGGACAAGGTAGCGCTGATTACAGGGGCCGGCGGCATGAAAGGTGTGGGGCGAGCCATCGCCCTGAAGATGGCGGCCTTGGGCGCGAATCTGGTGCTGACAGACGTGTGGCGACAACCCGGAGACCTTCCGCCGGCCGAAGTGCAGGCTGGTTGGCGCGGCATCGAGAGCGTAGCCGAGGAGATCCGCGCCACCGGCGCTCGTTGCCTGATGATCCCCTGCGATTTGAAATCAGCCGAACAGATACGAGGTATGGTGAAGTACGCGGTCGAGAACTGTGGCGGAATCGACATCTTAGTCAACAACGCCCGGGCCATCATCGGCCGGGACAGGGTTCCGGTCACCGAACTGGACGAAGACGTCTGGAATGATTTCCTGGCCATCAATGCCACGGCTGTGTTCCTGCTGACCAAGCTGGTAGGACGCGAAATGATTAACCAGGGCCGGGGCGGACATATCATCAACATCGGCTCGAATACCTCGAAAACAGCCGGTATCCGACAGGCCGCCTACGCTGCCTCCAAGTTCGCGCTCGTCGGCCGAACCCAGGGCTCGGCTCTCGATCTGGCGCCTCATGGTATCACTGTGAATGCAGTCTGCCCGGGACCCACTAACACTGGCCGCCTAAGCTACTGGGAGCGCGCGCAGGCGGAGCAGAAAGGCATTCCCTTGGAAGAGTTTCGCACCAGCATTATCAAAAAAGCGGCCGAGGCCACTCCGCTGGGCCGGATCGCGGAACCGGAAGACGTGGCCAACCTGGTCGCGTTTCTCGCCTCCGACGAGGGCAGCTTCATCACTGGGCAGGCATACAACGTCAACGGCGGGCTGCTGTTCCATTAATCACTAACCTGCTGCAGAAGCTGGGCTGAGACGACCGCCTCGTGCTTACGAAGATAGTGTGGAGTGTGCTCTACTGGCGGGCAACAGACCACTCGTCCCGACCTCATGCTTCCTTTTGAGTTCACAAACCCACACGTCTGGAGACAGCTCCAGGACCTCGCTGGCGTCCCCGCCATACCAGTAGGTTACGGCGGCCTAACAAGGGGAGCTTCGGGAGAGAACATGAGAGCAGATGGCGGCTTCTCGGGTGTCTCAGAAGGCAGCATCCGAGCGACCCGGGCGAATACGCCTTCTGCACTACCCATCAACCGGTGCTCTGGCCTAGCTGATGTTTCCATTGCTTAGAGCCTTTTCAGTAAACCCATAGACTGACAGGTGGAGGTAAGCTGCTGGTGGCGATTGTCCGCGCAACCCGATGCCACAGACCGACTCCAACGATTTGCGGCGGAAGTTCTTTGCAGCCTATGACAGCGGCGAAGGGACTCTAGAAGAAGTGGCGGAGCGGTTTCGCGTCAGTGTGGGTTGGGCCAAGAAAATTTCCGCCCGGCGAACTCGAACCGGCGAGATCCATGCTCCCGGCTGGCGCGGGGGGCGTCCGAATCGGGTGACGGCGGCGGTGCGCGAGTGGATCCGAGAGCAGATCGGTCGCCAGCCGGATATCACCTTCCGAGAACTGCAAGAAGGTCTGGAACGGGCGCAGCGCCTGCATTGGAGCGTGGGCTGGCTCTGGAGGGTGGTGGTGCGCCAATTGGGGCTGCGGCTCAAAAAAAGTCGCTCCACGCCCAGGAACAGGACAGCGAACAAGCCCCGCAGCGTCGGCAAGCGTGGCGGGACGAGGTCGCCTCGACAGCCATCGAACGGTTGGTCTTTGGGGATGAGAGCGGGGCCACGACGCCGATGACGCGCCCCTGGGGCCGCGCTCCCCGTGGCGAACGCGTGCGTGAGGCTACTCCGCAGGGCCACTGGAAAATGCTTACGATCCTTGCCGCCTTGACCACGCGCGGCCGGCGTGCCCCGATGACGATTCCGGAAGCGACCGACGGGGACATCTTCCTCGCTTATGTCGATCAGGTTCTGTGTCCCGACCTGCGCCCCGGCGACGTCGTGGTGATGGACAACCTCTCGGCCCACAAGGTCGGCGGGGTGCGCGAGCGGATCGAAGCCGTCGGAGCCAAGCTGCTCGACTTGCCGCCCTATTCGCCGGACTTGAACCCGATCGAACAAGCCTGGTCGAAGCTCAAGCAGGGGCTACGTTCGCTGAAGGCCCGCACCGACGAGGCGCTGCAAGCCGCCGTCGCCGAAGCTCTCAAAACCATCACGGCTGACAATGCAATCGCCTGGTTCTCCCATTGCGCCTATGGCAACGGTCTACATGCATTATGAAAAGGATCTAGACGATTTCGATCACGACAACCTCGCCAGATCTTAATTCGTTTCGTGGCTGAACGAACCAGAACTGACCTGCGCTGTCGAAGCTTTTCGAACTCCACTTCAAACTTTCGGGTAAAGCAACAAGCGCTGCAATCGGGCATAAGCTCCCGGTGGTGTTTGCAACGGATATTGAGTTGGACGAGCGTTGGGCTCATCTGCTGTTCACGAACCCAGAGTTTCGTGGCCACACGTGCGAGTCGGAGGAAACTGTATTTGGCGTGGGGTTCAGGCGTCGCCCGTTCTGAGCTTTTGTGGCACTGATTCGGCGATTGGCGTGCACCAGAGTTGGCCACGATTGGGTCGCACAGGGCGTTCAAGAAGCGGCCTTTCGTGGCCACCGTATTCTTGGGCAACAGCGAAGGTCGAATGACCGCTATTTTAGGAGGCGGCTATGAGCTGGCTTATAGGGAATTGGCCCTCTCAACCCCGGCACTTTGACGAAAAGTGGGCTGTGCGAAGATTGAGACACGGCACCATCAACTCCGGGGTTCCTAAAATCGAGCCAGGCTGAGGATAATTCCGATAGCATCGGACCACGATGTATCTCGGTTCAGTCTTCAGGAGCAGCATTCTCAATCGGAGCAGCGGCAGAGCGCAGTTCACTTGGTGCCGATAATGCCGGGGACCCTACAGGCCTCTCAGCAGCTTAGCCATCGTGGTGTCTAGACCTTGGGCAATCACCTGCAAGGTGATGATCCCCGCTTCGCGCTTGCCCCGCTTGATGTCCGAGATATGCCCCGTGTTCATATCCAAATGGACGGCGAGGTCGGTTTGCGTCCACCCCTTCGCTTTCCGCAACGCTTGGATGCGTTTTCCCAGTTGAACCAAAAGGACGTGAGTGCTGCTGGACATGCACTCATGTTGGCGATACTATTTGCGGCGTGTGTCTGGCATGCCAGACATTAAGCGAATGCCCACCTCAAACGCAACTGATTTCGACGTAGTTTGCTTGTGCGGCGCGGTCTACCACACCGGCGAGGAGCACACCGGTCGCTACATCAAGTGTGGATGCGGGCAACGTGTTCAGATCCGACGCACGTATGCCGCGCGAGAGCGTAGCCCGGCCAAACCTCCTTCTATACCACCCTCGCCAGCAACCCCAAGCATCACGGGCAGCTTGACTAAGTTGGTACGCTCGGGACGGCTTGCCGTCGTCGAAGGCAAAGCAGTCTTGCAACGTGTGCCGTTCCCATGGAAAGTGATTTCCGCGCTGGTGCTGTGCTGCGCTTTGGCGGCGGCCTCCTTCTGGGCCTACCACTCGCGAAAGGCGACCAGTGACATCTTTGACCGGGTAGCACCCACAGAGCCTGCCAAGTCCAGGCACCCCTCCGCGAGCGCAGCACCACAAGTTACCTGGGATGAGCAAGTAAAGTCCGCGGCGCCAAGTGTGCGCGGCGCACCCCCGACGGAGCGGTCGTTGCCTACCTATTCCGCTGCCGACGTTGAAATTGCTCCGGCTGGCGGGTTGGCAGGTGCGGTGCAGGTGCGTCCCGAGACCGGCATGAACATCAATCACCTGCCCGGGCAGCGCGGACATGGAGAGCTGAGTATCAACAACGGCCTTGGGCGAGACGCTACGGTCAAGTTGGTGAACGTTTCCACAGGGAGGCTGCTCCGTTGGGTTTACGTCCGGTCGTCCGACGAAACGACGATGAGAGGCATAGCTCCAGGCTCGTACAGGGTTCGCTTCGCCATCGGCAACAATTGGGATAAGACATTACGCAAATTCAGAGACGAGCGCAGTTACTCCGAGTTCGATGACTCACTGGACTTTCGGGAAACGGAAACCGCCGATAAAGTCAACTACGCCACTTTCGAGATAACCTTGCATCCTGTGGTTGGCGGCACAGCGAGGACAGAGGAAATCAGTGAAGCCCAGTTTGAGCAGGATGCACCATAGCAAACACCACTCGAACAAGCATGACTGAGTCGTTGGTGAGGGCAGATGAACGTAAGGAACCAGCAAGCCAGCACGCCCGCGGACAAACAACTGGGCTCTGAAAGCCAGAAGCTTGGGAAGGTCAGTCCGCTCGATGAACTGTTTCGTGCAACGCTGGCGTATCGCCGCAGCACAGCGTATTTCGACCTGATGAAGTTCATCAGCCGTTTCCCGAAATACGCGCCTTTCAACTGCTTCCTCCTGCATACGCAGAATCCAAATTTGAGCTATGTCGCCACGCCGTTTCAATGGTGGTCCGACTTCGAGCGCAAGATTAAACCCGATTCGCGCCCAATGGTCATTCTGGTGCCGTTCGGGCCAGTATCGTTCGTCTACGACCTGGCTGACACCGAGGGCAAGAAGCTGCCGCGGCAACTGGAGCGGCCATATGAAACCTGGGGCGACCATGTGCCTGAGACGGTTTGGCACAACACGCGCCGCAATTGTAAGAGAGAGACCAAATCGCAATTCTGACGAAGGAATTCTCTCCACTCCAGGCCGGGGTTGCTACATCGAATCAGTCGGCGGTGCCAGTGGGCAACCAAAAGCTCCGGGCCAAGCGCATCGTTCAGCTCAACAGCAAACACACCCCTGACGAGCAGTATGTTACCCTCGCCCAAGAACTGGCGCACATCCATTGCGGTCATACCGGCGGCGATCAAGACGGCTGGTGGCCTGATAGAAGACGACTTGGCGTGCAAAAGGTGGAATTCGAGGCGGAGTCCGTCTGCTTTTTTTGGTTTGCAGTCGCCTACGTCTGAAGACCACGGCGGCAGAATACTTGGCGTGGTACACGAACAACAACGAGATCATCCCCGACATCAGCTTGGAAACGGTACTCAAAGTGGCAGGTTACATCGAGTCGCTCGGCCAGAAAGAACTTGGGCCGCGCAAGCCAAAGGCAAAGGGCACAGCGGCGAACCGGCCCTGACCATGGCACGGCACAACCATCAAGCGTAACTGTGAAGATTTCACTCGAACTGGAACTGGCGACGTGATGCCCTTGTTAGATCGGAAAACAGGCCCCGCGCCTTCTCCTAGAAGGAGTCGCACATTACAGATCGTCTATGCGCGCTTGAATTTATCCAAGCAAGCGGCCATGACGCTCATAAACCCTCGCTCGTGCTCTGCCGCGTCGATCTAAAGCCGCTGGTACGTGCGTCGGTGCATCCCTTTCGGCTTCGGTGGGAAGGGTAGCAGGATATTGCCGGAGCCGCCCAGCTTCATGCGGATCGCCTGCGTCCGGTACAGCGCTCGATCAAGGGCCGATTCTCGCTGGCTGTGATACCCGAGCCTGCAGCAGTGCCGACAGGCGAAGATGCCGCCGGCGCCGTACAGAATCGCCACACGTCGCCCGCAGCCGCGCGCTGGGCAACGGAACCAAGCTCGCCGCCCGCCGTAATTGCAGGGTGTCCATTGCAGGCGGACGGGATATTGTTGTTCGGTTTGCCAGGCTCCTCCGCTCGTGCGGTGCCCGTAGCATAAGAGCACCGTATCGTCTCTAACACGCACGTAGACGGAGGCAACCACTTCGCCGTTTGGTATCCATTGCAAGCCGAAGGATCGGCCCGGAACTAACAGGCCGTCCCGTTGCCAGCGCCGCACGTCCAACCGCCGATATTCAAAGGTCGTTGACTTTCTGCTAAGCCAATGCCGCCCGCTGCCAAAGCCACCCATCACGCCTCCAGATTTATCGAAATCATCAGGCAATTTGCAACTTTGGTTGCTTGGCAGCCTGTGCCTACTCAAGAACACGGACTGCCAAGTGTCTTACTGATTAGCGTTTTCTAGTCGCGCGAGTCTAGCTTTCAATTCCGCCAGCTTGACTTCCCGTTCCGCCAGCCTCGTTGCGGACGCTTCGTCACGCCAATGCAGATGCCACGGGCCGTGCCAACCATGCTGACTGGCAAACATCCTCGGGCGCAACTTGGCGATAGCTCGGCGCAGGGTGCGTTCTGAGATGCCCCGTTGGGCAGCCATGCTAAACACCTCGGCGCTGGTAACGCCGCAGTCATGGCCGGGTAATGCTTCCTGGAGAAAGCTAATTGCGTCTTCGAGGGCCTTACGCTTTCCGTTCACGGTCTGTTCTCCGTCTTGAGCAGGGAGCACGCCATGTAACGGCCTTCACGGTTCCAGTCGAGCCACAAGACCCGAACCTTGCCCCGCTCGTAGCCAACCACTTCGCCGGTCTCACCGCTGTCGGGACTGAACCTCAACCGAATCCTGGTGCCGATTGGGAAGAGTCGCTCTGCGGTGCGATTCCCTTCCAATTGCTTAGGACTCGTCATCTTGTGACCTCAACTTGCACGCCGCACTGCTCCAGGCGGTCCACCAGCTCGCGCACACTCCGATTGCCGGCGTGCCAGTTATTGCCGTCGAGAGCCGCGCGCAATTGCTCAAGGGTGGCGCGGACGAGCTGCGGCACATCGTTGACCACTGCCCAAGTGGTAATTGCTACCGGCGGTTGCTTCGGCTTCCAGTCCAGTAAGCGGACGCCTGCCGGCATCTCGGGCGGTCCGCTGCTCCTGGTTTGCTTGACGGCCAGGGTGTACGGATCAGGATGGCATAGCCCGCAGACTGGCGAACCATCAGGGCGGTTCCACCATTTCGCTCGTTCGCCATGGATGTAACAGGTCATCTTCCGTGCCCGCAGCAGGCGTATCACTTCGGGCTTGCGTTCCCGCAGAACGTCAACCAGGGCAAGCGCATCTTCCGGCAGGGCGGCCCGGATGTGCTTACCATCATCGGTAAGGGTCAGGCATCCACCCGCTGCTGCCACCTGCTCAACAAGCTCGACTGCGGTCATATTTCCACCTCCGTCAGCCGTTTTTCCCCTATTACCCCCTTCACACTCGTTACAGTCGTTACAACCGGCTCTGGGAGCGGTTCTTCCTCACTTTTTTCAGTCGTTACACAGGATTCTTGTAGCGACCCGCAAACCTGGATTTCGCCCTGTGTTTTCGCGGGTTGTAACGATGTAACGATTGCAGAGGGGGGATAAAGTGTATCGGTACGTAGGTAGCGGTTCCAAGCGTCCGCGAAGGCGGCCATGTAGTAGCCCTTGAAGACTTCTTTTCCTTCTCGGACACAGCGAGAATAGATTTCGTAAGGCTTCAACAGCTTTGCAATTCCGTTCTTCGTGATGGGCTTGCCGTCCTTCCACTCGGCCCAGGGCGTCCCTTCAATATCAATCAAAGGGTGAGAAACTATGACGAAACACAATCCCGAAAATGAGCGGATTAAGCGCAGATACTTCGCTTATCTAAAAGAAGCCAAGCGGCACAGCGAGCCGACGGTGGACGCCGCCGCGAAGGCCCTGAGCCGGTTTGAAGAGTACACCCGGTATCGGAGCTTTAAGGCGTTCCACTTTCAGCAGGCGATAGCGTTCAAGCAGCATCTGGCGGGGCAAACGGGGCAGAGGTCCGGGGAGAAGTTGAGCAAGGCGACTTTACATGCCACTCTGACACAGTTGAAGCAATTCTTTTTTTGGCTTGCAGGGCAGCCGGGGTACAGGGCGCGCCTTCAGTATTCCGATGCCGACTACTTCAACCTATCGGAGAAAGACACGCGCATTGCCACAGCCCAGCGGGAACGGAAAGCGCCGACGCTGGAGCAGGTAAAGCGCGTGATTGAGACGATGCCACACGAGAACGAGATTGAGCGCCGGAACCGCGCTCTGGTAGCCTTCACGCTCTTGACCGGCGCGCGGGATTCGGCCATCGCTTCCATGAAGCTCAAGCATGTGGACCTGAAAGAAGGCTGCGTCCAGCAGGATGCACGCGAAGTGAGGACGAAATTCAGCAAGACCTTTGTGACGTATTTTTTTTCCGTGGGTGATGAAATTCGGGAGATTGTGACGGACTGGGTGCGACTTCTGCGGGAAGAGAAGCTCTGGGGCAATGACGATCCGCTGTTTCCGGCAACGCGCATCGTAGTAGGGCAGACGCGCCAGTTTGAAACGGCAGGGTTGGAAAGAGCGCACTGGAGCAGTGCCGAGCCAATCCGCAAGGTATTTCGTGAGGCATTCGAGCGCGCGGCCTTGCCCTATTTCCACCCGCACAGCATACGCAAGACGCTGGCGCGGCTTGGCGAAGAGGTCTGCAACTCACCCGAAGAATTCAAGGCATGGAGTCAGAACCTGGGGCATGAGCAGGTACTGACAATTTTCCTTAGCTATGGTGCCGTGGCGACTGACAGGCAGGGAGCGATCATCCGGGGATTGGGCGCGGCGCGACAGGCTGTTCAATCGGAGGCTGAGGACATCGCCGAAGCTTTTTTCAGGAGATTGCGCAGTTCTGGTGTGAACATACAGGCTCAATGAACCCAGCGGGCTAAGCAATGGTTCCGAAGTTGCCAACGATCACCTTGGATTCATTCACGATGCCATCCACGTAGTCAGCCCACCATTGCAGCATCTTCTTGCGCTGCTCTGCAAACTCGGCAACGATGTAGACGGCCCGGATTCCCTCAGCCTCATGGCTCAGGGCCTTTTCGATCACGTCTCGATTGAAGCCATGCTCTGTGAGCAGCGTTGCGCCCGTTCTGCGCAGATCGTGGATGGTCAGCGGGTCCATGTCGAACGTCAGCCCCTCCAGGGCCTTATTGAGAGCATTCTTTGCGAAGGGCCTTGCAAGGCTTCCCCGGCCCGGCATTACCAGCGCGGAATCCCCGGCCAGGGCCTTCAACTCTTGGAGCATCGCGGCCACTTGTGTTGAAAGGTAAACGATGTGCGGCTTGCCCGCCTTTGCGTTCTCTTCCGGGATCAGCCACTCCCCGGCTTCAAAGTTCACATGCTCCCACCGCGCCAGCAACAGTTCCGACTTGCGGGAAAGGGTCAACAGGATGATATGCAGGGCCAGCTTGAATTGCCGCCGCATGTTCGATTGGTAGATGGTGCGCAGGTACAGGCGAATCTCTTTCGGCGTGAGCACGCGGGCACGCTTGCGGGCCTTGCCGATGTAGCGGGTTGCCACCATCGCGGCGGGATTGACCGTCAGCAGCCGTGTTTCAATCGCATAATCGAAAATCTGCTTCAACACCATGCGAAGTTGGATCGCCGCCGCGATGCGCCCATTGTCCCGCTTGCGGTACACCAGCCCTTGCACGTCCAGGGCGTTCACATCCTTGAGAGCCTTTTCCCCAAGGGTGGGGAAGACCTCGTTATCGAGATAGCGCCGAATGTTTTTCGGGTCTTTCCAGCGCCTCAGCACTTGCTCTTTGTAGTACCGCTCCCCAAACTCTCTCACGGTGGGATTGGTGCTCATCCCCGCGCGCCTTTGCTTCGCTTCCAGGGCGGGAGACTTGCCGCTTGCCACTTGCGCCGCCAGCTCGTCCCGCCTCCCGCGCGCCGCCTTCAGGGACAAATCGGGATACCGGCCTAGAGTCACCTTCCCATACTTGCCGTCCAGGTAATACCGATACAGCCAGGACATTTTGCCGCTGGGCAGAATGTCTAGCGAAAGCCCCCGGCCATCGCTCACCATGTACCGCCCGGCCCTTGGCTTCAAAGCCCGGATTCCAGTGTCCGTGAGTGCCATTCTTGCTCCTTTCGTATGTCTCCAGAGCCATTCTGGAGACATATCCTCGTTTGGAGACATACTGGAGACATATCATTGATCGGCTGTCTATGTCTCCCATTGGACATTGTAGGACACTAACTCTCGATTTTGCAAGGAAATTATGCGGATTTCTACATTTCATTGAACGGCCTTGGAAGCCTGTCTATTTTCCGATGCAGAAGCTTCCGAAGATCAGGTTCAGAATGTCGTCGGCGGTGGTTGCGCCGGTAATTTCGTCCAGGGCGCGGAGCGCGTTATAGAGGTCGAGCAGGATCATTTCATGCGGCGTGTTCGCCCTGACCGACCGGGCGGCAGCATCCAGCGCGGCCAGGGTGCGCGTCACCTGTTCCTGCTGGCGCAGGTTGGTGAGCATGCCGCCCTCCGGCTGCGGGCCGTCGCCGTGGACCTGGCGCAGAATCCGTTGACGCAGCTCGGCGATGCCTTCGCCGCTCAAGGCCGAGGTGCGCACGGCCGGCACCCCGCTATCTGTTGCGAAGTCGTCGTTGGCCACGCCGCCAGAGGCCAGATCGCACTTGTTCAGCACCGCGAAGGCGGTGCGGCCGGCGACCTGCTGCAACAGCTCGCGGTCGGTTTTGTCAAAGGGTTGCGAGGCGTCGAGCACGACCAGCACGAGATCGGCGTCGGCCAAGGCCTCCATCGACTTCTGAACGCCTATGCTCTCCACCTCGTCGAGCACCTGCCTGATGCCCGCCGTATCGATGAGCCTGATCGGAATGCCGCCGAGCGAGACCGTCTCCGTCACCAGGTCGCGGGTGGTGCCGGGGGTAGCGGTGACGATGGCCCGCTCGCGCTCCACCAGCCGGTTGAAGAGGCTCGACTTGCCGACGTTGGGGCGACCGACAATGGCGAGCATCAGCCCTTCATGCACGAACTTGCCGTAAGCGAAGCTCTTCGCCAGTTCCGTCAACGGTGCGTGCACCTCGGCAACGTGGCTCAGAATCTGTGCGGCGGACATGACCGCCACGTCGTCCTCGGCGAAGTCGATTCCGGCCTCCAGCATGGCGATCAACTCCACCAGCATTTGCTTAATGGGCTGCAGGCGGTGCGAGAGTGCGCCTTCGAGTTGTTGCGCCGCCACCTTGGCTTGATAGAGCGTGCGGGATTGAATCAGGTCGCGCACGGCCTCCGCCTGGGTGAGATCGATGCGACCATTGAGGAAGGCCCGCATCGTGAACTCGCCCGGCTCGGCCAAGCGCGCTCCCGCCGACAGCGCTTGCTCGACCACCTGCCGCAGCACAATCGGCGAGCCGTGGCAGGATATCTCGACAATGTCGTCGGTGGTGTAAGAGTGGGGCTTGGCAAAATACGTGGCCACAACCTCATCGATGCGATCGCCCGAGCCGGGCTCGACGAGCACGCCGAAGCGCGCCCTGGCCGGCTTCGAGGGCGGCCGAAAGCCGCAACATCGCCGAGGCTATCGCCTTCGACTCGGGGCCGGAGAGACGAACGACGCCAAGGCCACCGCATCCGGGAGGGGTGGAGATGGCGACAATGGTGTCGTCAAGGTGCATGAAAGGGATTGTAGGCCGCGCCCATCCGGCGCCGCCAGCCGGCCGGCGCTCCGCAGGGTGAAACCTCGACTAGAGACCCCTGGTCGCGGTCCCGCTTTATCTTCTGCCGCGGCGCATGGGCATGGGGCGCGGCGCACCGCCCTTGAAGTCCTTGGGATAGACAATCAAGTGCCGGTTCGGTCCCTCGCCCTCGCTCTCGGTGCGCAGGTCCGCGGAATCGCGCAACGCCAGGTGAACGATGCGGCGCTCCCGCGAAGACATGGGAGCGAAGACATACGGCGAACCCGTCTTGCGCACTCTTTCGGCGGCGACCGAGGCGGCCAGCTTCAACTCCTCGAAGCGCGCGGCGCGGAAGCCCATGGCATCGAAGGCAACCTTCTCGTGATCTTCCGACCCGACCCGCAGCGACTCCAGGGCCAGGTACTCGATCGAGCGCAGCAGCTCGGCGCCTCGTTCCATCAGCAGCGGCGTATCGGCACCGGAGAGGCTCAACCAGGATCACCGGCTTCTCCCAGTCGCGCTCCTCGGGCAGAGGCGGATCGACGGTGATCTTGTACTTCAGGCGGAAATCGCCGTGCTTGATGATGGAATTCAACACTTCACTGAGGCGCTTGGCGGTAGCGATTTTGTCAGTTATAGGCATTTCATTCCACTCGCGGCCCTTGGTGTTTCCAGCCAGAATCATAATCCCCGGCGAGCTTTGCCCGCTGGGGTGAGAGGGGCTGACCGGAGACTTTTCCCAGCTTAGCGCCGGCCAGAATCGCGCAGCTTATCCCAACCGCGCGGTGTTTGCAAACCAGTGCTCGTTCGACGCGGAACCTGGGCACCCTCCGATGTTGACGGCACTCAGCGGCGCACGATCTTGCTGTCATTTTTCTCGACTCCCAATCCCGCCTGTTTGCGGGCCCGCTTCTCGGCCAGAGCGTGAATCTCCTGCCCCAGCTTGGTGCGATTCATGACCGCCTGCTGAACGATGCCAACCACGGTGCCCACCGCCCAGTAGAGACCCAGACCGGAGGCCACGGAATAGCTGAAGAAGCCGAGCATGACCGGCATCATCAGATTCATCATCCGTTGCTGCTCTTTGCTCACGCCCGCCTGCGGCGTCATCTTCTGCATGAGGAATGTGGACACCACGATCAGGATCGGCAGCACCAGCTTATGATCGGGCGCCGCAAGGTCGGACAGCCAATACCAGCTGGCGTGACGCAGCTCGTTGGCCTGTGCGAGCATCTGGTAGAACGCCCACAGGAACGGCATCTGCACCAGCAGCGGCAGACATCCGCTGGCCGGATTGACCTTGTGCTCCTTGTAAAGCGCCGAGATCTCCTGGTTCATCTCGGCCCGCCGCGGGTCGCGCATCGGGTACTTCTTGTACTTGTTCTGGACAGACTGTATCTGCGGCTGGATGCGCTGCATCTGCAGCGCTGATTTCATCTGGTAGAGACGAAGCGGCAACAGGACGATGTTGATGATCAAGGTCAGGATAATGATCGACCAGCCCCAATTCGGATAGGGCCAGTGATCATGCGTCCATTTCAACCATATGAACAGCGGCTTGGCGATGATGGCGAAGAAGCCCCAGTCGATCATCCCGCTCAGGTCGGTGCCGCCAGGCTGCCCGTCCAGGGTGTTGGCGCGAACGGTCTTGAGCAGCTCGACCATTTTGGGGCCGACGAAGAGGCGTTCCTTGGTCACCCCGTTGGCATTGCCTACGGCCGCGCCCAGCAGTTCGACTTTCTCGGTCTCATTGGGCTTCTGCGGATGGGGAACGACGGCCAGGTTGCGCAACGTCGCGGCCGAAGCCTGCTGCGGGGAATCCGGCAGAAAGATCGCGGCAAAGTACTGGTTGACCGGGCCGAAATACTCGAAGGGGCCGCGCAGGACGTTGCCGTTGCTGATGTCTTTGCCCTTCTTGTCAGGCTTCAGGCGCACCGTCTTTTCGCCGTTGGAGTAATCGATGGTCTGCGCGGCGTAAGCGGCCGGGGCTTCCGGATCGCCGAAGCCCGCCGGCCACGCCGGCAGGGCAGTGACGTAATTGCCGCCCCGCACGACTGAGCTTTCGATGCGCACGATGTAACTGTTGGCATCGAAGCTGAAGCTCTTGCGCACGGTAACATCGCCATCGGCAAACTCGAACGTCAACTGGCCGGGAACCCGGATGGCGCCGGTCGCGCTCGGCACATACAACGCCGAGTTCAGCTTGTTGCGCAGGCTTTCATCCCAAGTCCACAGGGAAAGTGGATAGCCCCATTGGCTCGCCCCGGGCTCGTTCACGATCTCCAGCGGCTTGCCATGCGCGTCCTGGGACTGCTTCAGAATCCACGATTTAACCAGCCCGCCGCGATTGCTAAAGGTGATGCGATAGAAATCGTTTTCCACCACGGTGGTGGCTTCCGCGCTCGCCTGCTTGGTTCCGGCGGCATGGGCATGGTGGGGCGGCGGCGCGGGAGGCGGCGCTACGCTCGCTGGCTGCGTGGCCGCGGCGGGCGCCTGCGGCTTCTGCTCCGGGGGCGGATTCTTCTTGGAAAAATACTGTTGAGAGAGAAAAAGAACAACTACGGTAAGAGCAATGATCAGAAGGAAATTCTTCTGGCCGCCGCCGCCGGTTTCAGATTGTGGATTGTGGTACTCAGCCAAGTTCTAACCATTTCGGCGCCGCAGGCCGCAAGGACCCGGCGCAATCAGTCGGTAGTGGAACAGCCCGCGTGCGCATGTTCGGAGTAATGGTCGTAAGGTTCCGGCCCGGTCCCGGCGCGAACCGGAACAGGATCATATCCGCTGACTCCCAGCGGGTTGCAGCGCGCAATTCGGAGCAACGCCAAAAAAGTGCCGCGCAGGATTCCGTGCCTGTCCAGCGCTTCCATGGCATACTCCGAGCAAGTGGGCACGAAGCGGCACGAGGGCGGCAGCGCCGGCGATATCCAGCGCCGGTAAATCTCGATCAGCTTGATGGCAACCCACTTCATGTGTCTGCTCTTACTTTAGACGCGAATTCTTACTTCTTCGTGAATCGAATCCGCCCTGCTTACAGTCCGGCCGCGTCTGCCCAATGATCGTAAACGCGCGCGCTATTTCCTCTGACAACACCCTGAAGTCGGCCTTCAGCACGGACTTCCTGGGATTGATCACCACGTCCACGGCCCCGCCGGCCAACAAACTGTAGTGATGGCGCACCGCTTCCCGGGTGCGCCGGCGAATGCGGTTACGCTTCACCGCATTGCCCAGGGCGCGCGGAACCGTAAAGCCGATGCGAGTCCCCGTGACCTCGGCCGGCAACCCCGGCCCGATGGCGCCAACATCCCCCGGCATAAGGTTGGTGCGATGGCAATAAAACACCGTCATATTTCCTGAGAAATGCCGCTTTCCGTTCTCATAGACGCGGCGAAAGTCCGCGCGTTTGAGCAGATGGGCCGATTTCGGGAAAACGCCTTTCGGAGTGTCACTCACGACGGATCCGGTTCGGCAAATGCACCCACCGCGTTCCGATGCGGAAATCCAGTTCAACTCAGACAGCCTTCCAGATATCCTCAAGGCGACCGCATTGCCCGCTTCGCAACCGGCTCCGCGCTTCACCCCACGACCGGAAACAGAAAACAATCTACTCACGATACCCAGGCTTCACGGAAACCTGCTTGCGTCCCTTGGCGCGGCGGCGCGAGAGCACGGCTTGTCCACCTTTGGTCTTCATACGGGTGCGGAATCCGTGCGTCTTCGAGCGGTGGCGACGATTGGGCTGGAATGTGCGCTTCGGCATTGAAAAACTGCGCTCCTAACTAGGTAAAAAAATAATGAGCAAACCAAAAGTATAAACGAGATGACAGAGGGTCGCAAACCGGCGGCGCCCCGGCCTCGCCGGAGGTTTGACGACGACTGGTGGCATATGGGACGAGGCAGCGTCACCGTTTGCACCACGACCCTGGCAAAAATCGCGAGCCACGAACACTCCTGAACGGCAACTCCATGTTGGCGCATGGGTTGAAACCCAGTCGTCGATCAGCCGACGGGCGCGCACGTTTGGCGCAAGATGAGTTTCTGCACCACATTCGCGGCAACTTTCGCAGCCGCGTAAATCCAGAAAAAAAATCGTCTTCGAATGGAGCAGAGAAAGCTGCTCAATTCACTTCGAACGTGCTAGTATGCAGCACTAGTCACAGAATATATTCGGTGAAGCCTTCGGTGCTCGATAGGTGCTTTGCTTATCGGTCAGCAGATTGGGTTCGCCGGGTTCTTGCGTGACAGATTAAGAAATCGCTTCCAGCCGTGTGTTCCCCGGCTCTCTGGTTGATCATGTCTGCATCGCTTGCCGCCACTTCGCCGAATCCATGGTCTCGTATTCTTGATGCGCTTGAGAAAAAGGTGAATCGCCATTCCTACGACACCTGGCTCAAGCCCTTGCGCTACAGTCACACCAGCGGCGCGACTCTGTTTGTGCGTGTGCCCGCGCCCGAATTTCGGGAGATGGGCGAACGCTATGCCGATCTGATCCGTGAGGCGATCGAGAATCTGGAGTTCGAGGTTAAGGATGTCGAGTTCGTTACCGCCGCCGAAGAGTCTCCGGCGGCAGCCACCGCGATCCGCCATAACGGTGGCTTTACCGTCCCGCCGGCCGCCCCGGTCCCGCAACAGGGACGCTTCGATTTCGACAGCGCCGCGCAACTCAACCAGCGCTATACGTTCGACGCCTTCGTCTCCGGCAGCGGCAATCAGTTTGCGCACGCTGCCGCCCAGGCGGTTGCCGCGCGTCCGTCCAAAGCCTACAATCCGCTGTTTCTTTACGGCGGAGTGGGCATGGGTAAAACTCACCTCATGCAGGCCATCGGGCATGAGGTGAAGCGGCACAGCCCCGAGCTTTCGATCTGCTACGTTTCCAGCGAGAAGTTCACCAACGAACTGATCAACAGCATCAAGTATGACCGCATGATCGGCTTCCGCGAGCGCTTCCGCAACGTCGACGTGCTGCTGATCGACGACATCCAGTTCCTCACCGGCAAGGAGCGCACGCAGGAAGAGTTTTTTCACACCTTCAACGCGCTTCACGAATCGACCAAACAGATCGTGATCGCCAGCGATCGCCCGCCCAAGGAGCTGGCCGAAATTGAGGACAGGTTGCGCAGCCGCTTCGAATGGGGGCTGATCGCCGACATCCAACCTCCCGACCTGGAGACCAAGATCGCGATCCTGCAGAAGAAGGCGGAGCGCGAGCACGTGCAACTGCCCGCCGATGTCGCGGTTTACATTGCGCAAAACATCCGCAGCAACGTGCGCGAGCTGGAAGGGGCGCTCATCCGGCTGGTGGCTTATGCCTCGCTCACCGGCGTCGCCATCAACCTGGTCACCGCCCAGCAGGTGCTCAGGAACATTATCGACCAGCAGTCGCGCAAGATCACGATCGAGGCTATTCAGAAGGCGGTGGCGGAGCAGTTCGGGCTTCGCCTGCCGGAGATCAAGGCGAAGAACAACTCGCGTCAGATCGTCTTTCCGCGGCAGATTGCCATGTACCTGGCCAAGCATTTGACCGAAGCTTCGCTGCCGGAAATCGGCCGCCAGTTCGGAGGCAAGCACCACACCACTGTCCTCCACTCCATCGACAAGATCGAGAAGCAGCGGCAGGCCGACAAGGATTTAAATCGTACGCTCAACAAGCTGACCGAGACATTGAGCAACTAGAGCAGATTCAGAGTCAGTGTATCCGGCGCCATCATCGTCGGGCTAAGCGCCCGGCTGCCTTACCGGACACAGCTTCCGCGAACCCGATCCAGGGTCGCCCCGGAACCGGCCTCGATTGTGCGCCTCTCAGGGTGTAAGCTGGTGCACGGCGGCCGAATCGGCGGGAAGGTGCGGTTGTCGGAGCTTGATCCGAGTCCGGCCGCGCCCGTGGGTTATCCCCCTGGATACGGGTTTTTCCGTCCGGCCGCGGTTCGTGCTGGCGTTGGGTGTTTTTTTTTTGATATAAGTCAAAGCAACTTGAGTGGTGCTCTCTAAGGTGCAACTATGGCAGACGTAGGCATGGCGCAAGGAACCGCAATGGAGATCGTAGTTAGCAAGTCTGACCTGCTCAAAGAGCTGACCGCTACCCAGGGCGTGGTGGAGCGTAAGACGACCATCCCGATCCTCTCCAACTTTCTCTTTGAGGCTGCCGCCGACAAGCTTTCGATTACCGCAACCGACCTCGATTTGAGCCTGCGTACGGCGTGCCCGGCGCAGACCAAGAAAGAGGGGTCGTGCACCATCCCGGCGCGCAAGCTTTACGATTACGTCAAGCTGCTGCCCGAGGGCGACATCGCCATCAAACTGCTGGAAAACCACTGGGTCAATATCCGCTCCGGCCGCTCCATTACCAAGATGGTCGGCATGGCCCGGTCGAACTTCCCCAGTCTCCCCGCGTTCCCCACGGCTGGCGTGGTCAAGATACCGGGCGACGTGCTGCGGCAGATGATCGCCAAGACCATCTTCGCGATTTCCAACGAGGAATCGCGCTACACCCTGAACGGCGCGCTACTGCTGCTGAAACCGGAGTCGATCGTCATGGTGGCCACCGATGGCCACCGGCTCGCCCATATCGAGCGCACCAACACCCCGCTCGAGGTCTCCGGCGAGCTGAAGACGCTGGTGCCGAAAAAGGCCATGGCTGAGCTGCTCTCGCTGCTGGCTGCCGGGGAAAGCGAATTCGTCGAGTTCGCCAAGGACGAAACCACGTTGTTCTTCCGCCTCGGGAACCGTCTGCTCACTTCGCGCCAGCTCACCGGACAATTCCCCAACTACGAGGCGGTGCTGCCCAAGGAAAATACCCGCTCCGTGGCGCTGTCTACCGGCGAAATCACGGCGGCGATCCGCGCGTGGCGCAGTTTGCCGACGAGCGCTCCGGCGCCATCCGCCTGCGGCTGGAGAAGAATGAGCTGAAAATCTCCTCGTCTTCGACCGAAACCGGCGAATCGGAAGATTCGATTGAGATCGCCTACTCGGCCGAGGCGATGACCATCGGCTTTAACTCGCAGTACTTGCTCGACTTCTTTAAGAATGCCGACGCCGACCAGGTACGCATAGAGTTCAAGGACGCGCAGTCGGCCGGCCAGCTCCGCCCGGATATTCCCGATGCCGAGTTCAAGTATCGCTACGTGGTTATGCCGATGAGGATCTGAGGAATGGCGTGGATAGCCTCAGTAAACGAGAACGCAGTAAGCGTATGTCGCTCGTCCGGTGCAAGGACACAAAGCCGGAACTGAGAGTTCGGAAAACGGCGTTTCAATTGGGATTTCGTTACAGATTGCATCAGGCTTCCTTGCCCGGGAAGCCTGATCTTGTATTCAGCAGGCTTCGCAAGGTGCTGTTCGTTCACGGTTGTTTCTGGCACAGGCATCCGGGATGTCCCCGCAACCGAACTCCAAAGTCCCGGCTTGAATTCTGGGTCCCAAAACTGGAACGGAATTTTCTCAGGGATAAAGAAAATAAAAGATTGTTGCGGAAATCAGGCTGGCAAGTGGGCATAATTTGGGAGTGCGAAACAGAGAACGCAGCTCGACTCAAAAACAAGCTGAAGCATTTCCTGAGCAAACGCTAGCGAGTGTTGAACTTTTCGCTGGGGCGGGTGGGCTTGCTCTCGGGTTGCACTATTCCGGCTTTGAACACCAAGCTGTGCTTGAGTGGGACCGGCATGCCTGCGAAACAATTCGCGGAAATCAATCTCAGGCGGAACTCGGCATCGCCAAATGGCCCGTATTCGAGGCCGATGTCAGGGGATTCGACTACTCTTGTGTTCGCGGGTCGATTGATCTTTTGGCGGGAGGCGTTCCGTGTCAACCATTCTCAATCGGCGGTAAACATCTCGGCGATAGAGATCGGCGCAACATGTTCCCGGAGATGGTCCGCGCCGTCCGAGAACTTAAGCCTCGCGCTGTTCTCGTGGAAAATGTTAGAGGACTGACGCGCCCCGCTTTTCTGAAGTACTTTTCCTATATCGAGCTGATGCTGACCTATCCAGACTTGGAAGTTCGGGAGGGTGAGGACTGGCTTGATCACCTTTGCCGGCTCGAGCGCTACCACACTCGGGGAAAACCTGACGGCTTGCACTACAAGGTCGTCCACGACGTTTTGAATGCAGCTGATTTCGGAGTTCCGCAGCGACGAGAGAGGGTGTTTTTTGTGGCGATCAGAAGCGATCTAGGCGTGGGGTTCTCATTCCCCGGCCCCTCGCATTCGGACGAGGCGCTTCTATGGCAACAATTTGGCACTGGTGAGTATTGGGAACGTCACGAGGTTCCGGCTCGCAAGCGACCACCACTGAGTCCAGCCGTTCGGACCCGAATAGATCGACTAAGGGATTCCTTCTTGACTCAATGGCGCAAGCCATGGCGTACGGTTCGCGATGCTCTGCGCGATCTTCCGGAACCGTCACCGGAAAGAACGACAGCAGAGCCGGGAATGACCCATTTCCAAATCCCTGGTGCACGCATATATCCGGGGCATACCGGAAGTTCTCTGGACATGCCTGCAAAAACATTGAAGGCTGGCGACCACGGTGTACCGGGCGGGGAAAACATGCTGGCCCATGCAAGAGGGGTGCGATACTTCACGATACGCGAAAGTGCGCGGTTGCAGAGCTTTCCCGACGCATACATCTTTCCTGGTTCGTGGACGGAGAGCATGCGCCAACTCGGCAATGCGGTGCCGGTGGAACTAGCGCGAGCGATAGGACTCAAGTTGCGAACTACCCTGGAGACGGCTGAAGTGAGATAAAGTTGGCCAATGGCTGACAAGTCTTTTAATCCACTCGACAAGCGGAATCTCGGGGATAGTGTCGCTAAGGCTCTGCTAGCACGTCCCGTGGTTCGCTTGACTGACCTGACGAACTTCAAGGGCGCCGGTATTTACGCTATCTATTATTCCGGCGTCTTTGCCGTATATCGTCCAATCGCGGGTCCCACCCCGAAGCAGGCAACAACACCCATTTACGTTGGTAAGGCGGTTCCAGCAGGAGCCAGGAAGGGTGGTTTCGGCTTGGACACCGACCCTGGGACCGTTCTGTACGGCAGGCTGCGAGAGCACGCGGAGTCAATTTCGGCCGCCGATAATCTCGACGTGGCCGATTTTTTCTGTCGCTACCTGGTCACGGACGATATTTGGATTCCTCTGGCTGAGTCGGTTTTGATTGAGGTTTTTCGGCCAGTTTGGAACAAGCTCATCGACGGTTTCGGTAATCACGATCCGGGCAAGGGACGACTGCAACAGCAGCGTTCTTCCTGGGATACTCTGCATCCTGGGCGCACTTGGGCCGCGAAACTACAGCCTAATCCGAGGTCACAAGAGCAGCTTCTGGCTTTGGTGAAAGACTTTTTCGCTGGGAAGAAGGTGCCGGAAATTACGACCGAGAAGGCGGTCATCGAAGGAGAGTAAAGCACAATCCTTTGCAGCAGGATTATCATCTAAATCTGAGGCGGGGGCTTGCCTCCTTCGCCGAGTACTGCTTCTTTTCGGGAGACATACAACATGCTAAAAGGTTTCCGCCAGTTCCTGCTTCGCGGCAACGTGGTTGATCTTGCCGTCGGCGTGGTCGTAGGCGCGGCGTTTGGCGCGGTGGTGGCGGCGTTCGTCAAGAACCTGCTAACGCCCCTGATTGCCGCGATTGCCGGCAAGCCGGATTTTTCGGCTTTTTTCTTCGTCGTGAACGGGGCCAAATTCGCCTACGGCGAATTTCTCAACGCCCTGATTGCCTTTCTGCTGGTCAGTGCGGCGGTTTACTTCTTCGTAGTGGTTCCGGTCAACCACCTGGTTAGCCGCGCGCGCCGCGAACCGCCGGCCGATCCCACGACGAAGAAGTGTCCCGAGTGCATGATGGAGATACCCATCGACGCCAAGCGCTGCGCTCACTGCACCTCGGAGCTGTCGCGCCAAGCCGTGGCGTAGCCCACACCCGGCCGCGTTATCCGATGGATCGGCGGCGCGGCCTTTCAGTGTCCCTTGTAGAATCCCTTGCGGCGCTGCGCGCTGTAGCGCTCGAGTGCGTCTTCGATGATCGGATGCGCCACGGCGGCGGGCTGCAGTTCATCGACCTCCACCTTCTTGCCCTCCAGTTGCTTGTAATCCTGGAAGAAGCGCCGCAGCATGGCCAAGCGGTGGGCGGGCATCTCGCTGAATTCCCGGTAGCTGTTGAACTCCGGGTCTTTGGTGGCGACGGCGATGATCTTGTGATCTTTCTTGCCGGAGTCGAGCATGGTCATGAGGCCGATGGTGCGCGCCTCGATCAGGGTGAGGGGTACGACCGGCTCCTGGCAAAAAACCAGCACGTCGAGCGGGTCGTCGTCTTCCGCCAGAGTCTGCGGAATGAATCCGTAGTTGGCGGGGTAGTAAGCCGCCGAGTAGAGAACGCGGTCCAGGCGAATGAGCCCGCTCTGCTTGTCCAACTCGTATTTCACGCTGGAGCCGGAGGGGATCTCGATCACGCTGAGGAATTCGGCGGGAAGAAGTTCGCCGGGGGTGATGTCGTGCCAGGGATGAATCATCGAGCCAAGTCTCCCAAATCGTTAGATGCTGGATTCCGGCTCGGAATCGGAGCTGGACGCTCCGATCTCCGCGCCCGGGCAGCCGAGCGTGTAGAATCCTGAAAGGAAAATGTGATTGCCGATGATCATCTTCCGGCGGGCCTGGGGAGGAACGCAGTCATCGGTGCCGGGTTGTTACAGCAGAAGTATGGCAATCAAACTGAGGGTGATCCGGTAGTCAATGGCATCCCCCGTAGAGACAAATCAGGCGCGCGGCAGTGTCGCCGGTCGCGGCAAAGCAGCCGCCGCGATGGTGGCGACGGGCATTCTTCTCAGTCGCGTCGCCGGCTTGATCCGCGACCGTGTTTTTGCCCATTTTTTTGGCAACTCGGATGCCGCCGACGCCTTTCGCGCCGCTTTCCGCATTCCTAATTTCCTGCAGAACCTGTTCGGCGAAGGGGTGCTGTCGGCCTCATTCATCCCCGTTTATGCGCGGCTGCGGGCGGAGCGGGAAGACGAACAGGCGGGAAAGCTGGCCGAGGCCATCTTCGCCCTGCTGTTCCTGGCGACGACGGTGCTGGTGGCGCTTGGCATTTTTGCCACGCCGTGGCTGATCGACGCCATCGCCCCGGGCTTTCATGGGGAAAAGCGCGAGCTCACCATCCGCCTGGTGCGCATCCTCTTTCCCGGCGCGGGCCTGCTGGTGTTCAGCGCCTGGTGCCTGGGAATTCTCAACAGCCACCGCCGCTTTTTCCTTTCCTACACCGCACCGGTAATCTGGAACTTTACTTTGATCGCCGCCTTGGCCTGGCGCGGCGGGCATGTTTCTTCTTCCCGTCTGGCCGAGATTCTCGCCTGGGCCTCGGTGGTGGGTAGCGGCTTACAGTTCGCGGTGCAGTTGCCCACCGTATTTCACTTCCTGTGGCCGTTGCGCCTGCGGCTGGGGGCACAGCGCGAACACGTGCGCACGGTGCTCGCCAACTTCGGCCCGGTGTTTGTCTCGCGTGGCGTGGTGCAGATCAGCGCCTACATCGATGCCCTGCTCGCTAGCTTCCTGCCGACCGGGGCGGTCGCGGCGCTCTCCTACGCCCAGACGATCTACACCTTGCCGGTGAGCTTGTTCGGCATGTCCGTCTCGGCTGCCGAGTTGCCCGCCATGTCGAGCGCATTGGGCACTGCCGACGAAATCTCGGCCGCTCTGCGCGAGCGATTGGCGAAGGGCTTGGAGCAGATCGCCTACTTCGTCGTGCCCTCGGCCGCCGCGTTCCTGTTTCTCGGTCATGTGGTAGTCGCGACCCTGTATCGCTCGGGAGTTTTCGGCGCCAGGGATGTGACCTACGTCTGGGGAGTGCTGGCCGGCTCCAGCGTCGGACTGCTGGCCTCGACTTCCGGACGGCTCTATTCCTCGGCCTTCTATGCCTTGCGCGACACCCGCACCCCGCTGAAGTTCGCCACGGTTCGGGTGGCGCTCACGGTCGTTCTCGGATATCTGTGCGCGCTGCCATTGCCGCCCCTGCTCGGGCTGGAGCGCAGATGGGGAGTGGCCGGCCTGACGCTTTCGGCGGGAATCGCCGGGTGGGTCGAATTCGCGTTGCTGCGCCGCTCGCTGGCCAAGCGCATCGGTCCCGTATCTTATTCGGTCGCGCGCATTGCCAAGCTTTGGATTGCGGCCTTAGCCGCCGCGGCCGCCGGACTTGGGTTGTGGCGGATATGTCCGGCGACTCACCCCGTAATCACGGGCGTGGTGGTGCTGGTGCCTTATGGCGGGATCTACCTGCTGCTGACGCAGTGGATGGGCATCTTGACGATCGGCAGCGCCTGGCGGGCGCTGCGGCGGCGCTAGGGAATTGTCCCAAAAAATCTTCGTAGCGACGCGTGTCGGCGGCGGCTTGCTTATTTGACGATGCGCATCTTCGACCAATCGTAGGCAAAGTGCTTTCCACAATCCAGGCAGACGATGTAATGTCCGGCTTTTCCGGGCGCCACCGGATTCCAATCGCCCGAGGATGCGGCGCCCGTGTCCATCTCCGCCGAGAATGGCTGGCTGATGTGCTTGTGCCGGCAGGAGAAATTGAGCAACTGTAAAACTTTTTCCAGCATTGCTGGCCCTTCTGGCCTGTGCCGAACCCAGGCCGGCAGGGCCACCCCTGTCCGGCCGTCAAGGATCGTTGGGCGTCTACGCCTTACCCGCGAGCGGCGGTCTGTGCGCCGGGCGCGTCGCCGCCATTCTCCGTTTTGGTATCCGTCTTCTGGCCAGGTTTGCGGATGTCGATGCCGCCCTTGAAGAACGCTCCATCTTCGATGCTGATGCGCTGTGCCACGACGTCGCCGGTGAGCGAGCCTTCGTTGCGGATATCGACCCGATCGCTGGCATTCATATTGCCGCGCACCTTGCCGAGAACCACGATTTCGCGAGCGTTGATGTTGGCGGAAACAACTCCGTTTCGCCCTACAGTGACGCGATTGCCCGGCAGATTGATGGAGCCTTCAATGCGCCCGTCGATATAAAGCGATTCCGAGCCCGCGACCTCGCCTTTGATGACCAGCGACTTGCCAATCGTGGCCTGGTCCTGTGCCGAAGCAGTCGGCGCGCTTGGTCGGGGGGCGGGATGCGATTCCTCGTGGGCGGCGTTATTGCTGGTTGGGTTATACGCCGGTCGCTGGGGTTCTGGAGTGGGCGCAGGAGTGACGGAGGTGTTGGAAGGCTTCCACATAGCTGCTATTGAATCCTTTCATGGCAGTAATTCGCACGTGAATTGCCAAAGCCAGACTGGGCTTCACCACTTCAGAACTGCCGGAAGTGATTAGGTTTGGCCTCGGGTTGGGTGACGCCCGCGCGCCGCCGCAACAGTTGATTGCGTAAATTCTCCCTCTCCGCGGGAACTTCCTACATCGGGGGACACCCCTAGTTTATTTCATCTTTCGCCATTATGCTTCTCTCCAGGGTTTTTATCTGCAAGCTGGTTTGCAGAGTCTCGCATGATTTCCGAGAAGCTCATACAGAACCATATCGAGCGGCTGCCGCACCGGTCGGCGGGATACAAGCAGCTCATCCGCGAGCTGGGCTTGCGCGGCAGCGAACGGCGCGAACTGGAAGAAAAGCTCGCCCGGATGGTCGAACTCGGCAAACTCGTGCTCACCGGCCGGGACCGTTACTCGCTGCCTGCGGAGGCCGCTAACCGCAACCTGGTAGTGGGCCGGCTCGCCATGCATCGGGACGGCTACGGCTTCGTCAGTCCCGACAGCTGCGAGCTGCGGAGCCAGCTCGGAGGCGACATTTTTATCGGCCCGGCGGAACTGGGCTCGGCCATGCACGGCGACCAGGTCCTGGTCGAGTTGAAGGGCCGGCCCGGCGATGGACGTACCGAGGGCCGCATTCTGCGCATTACCAATCGCGCCAACGCAACCGTGGTCGGCGTCTTTCACCAGGGCGCGCGTTTTCATTCGGTTCACCCGCTGGATGATCGCGTGACCGGCGACGTGATCATTGCGCGAGGCATGGAGCGTCCCCCGCTAGTCAGCGACGCAGCCGCCGAGCGCCGGGAAAAAATCAATTTGCCCCAGCCGGGACGGACCGAGGATCGCATTCTCGGCAGCGAAGCGCGCCGCCGCGAGTGGGAAGATATGGAGGGCTTGGTGGTCGAGGTTGAACTCCTCGAATGGCCAACCCTTACCCAGAACGCCAAGGGCCGCGTCATCGAGATTCTTGGCTACGAAGACGACTTCGGCGTGGATGTCGAGATCGTCATTCGTAAGCACCATCTGCCGCATCGCTTCCCCCTGGAAGCGCTGGCCCAGGCACAAGCGGTGGAAGCGGTGATCCCGGCTCGCGAGCTGCGCCGCCGCCGCGACTTCCGCGGGTTGCCGATCGTGACCATCGACGGCGAGACCGCCCGCGATTTTGACGATGCCGTAACCGCCAGCCGCCTGCCCAACGGCAACTATGAACTACAGGTTCATATTGCCGACGTGGCGCACTACGTCGGCGAAGACTCGCCCATGGATCGGGAGGCGCGCTGGCGCGGGACCTCCGTCTACTTTCCCGACCGTGCCATTCCCATGTTGCCGGTCGAGCTCTCCACGGAGATTTGCACCCTGAGCCCGTACGCCGACCGCCTAGTCATGTCGTGCTTGATGGAAATCGATCTCCAGGGCGAGATCGTGGGCTACGAGATCTGCCCCGGCATCATCCGTTCGGCCGAGCGCATGACCTACACCAACGTCGCCCTCGTTCTGGATGGCGATGCCGGCATGCGCCAGAGATATGCGCCGCTGGTGGAGCAGTTCGAACTGATGGAAGAACTAACGCTGGCTCTGGCCGCCAAGCGGGAACGGCGCGGCTCCATCGATTTCGATTTGCCGGAGCCGGTCATCGCGTTCGATGAGAATGGCCTGATGCGCGGTGTCACCCGCTCCGAGCGCAACATCGCTCATCGCATGATCGAGGAATTCATGCTGGCCGCTAACGAGTCTGTAGCCGGCTATCTGGAAAATAAACGGATCGCTTCTCTGTACCGCGTTCACCAGAAACCTGAGGCCAAGCGCGTTATGGAGTTTGAGACTCTCGCCGCCGCCTTTGGCTATTCTCTAGGCGTGGGTGCTTTGCCGGTGGAGCGCTTTGCCTTGCGCAGCGACCGCCGCGCCAGCCGCGGTACCGGCCGCAGACCGCGTGAGCTGGAGGTCGCCAAGGACGTACACATCACCCCCCGCATGTACCAGAAGCTGACCAGCAAGATCGACGGCAAACCCGAGGAGCGGATTCTCTCATACCTGATGTTGCGCTCGCTGCCGCAGGCGCGCTATTCGGAGATCAATCAGGGGCACTTCGCCCTCGCGGCTACCACCTACACGCACTTCACTTCGCCGATCCGGCGCTATCCCGACCTGATCGTGCATCGCATTCTGAAGGCGGTGCTTGCCGAATCGGCTGAGCAGAGCGATGGGCAAGTGTCGGTTGGAACAGGCGGCCCGGTGGTGCAAAACCGCCCGCACAAAGCCTCGTCAGGCAGCCATGCGGACTCGGGTTCTCCCTGGTCGCGGCCGCAGCAGCAACGGCGCGAGGAGGGGAAAAACGGTGGCCGCGGTAGCTCCGCCGCAATGGGCGAAGCGCTCGGGGGGCCGATTCCGGAAGATGTGCTGCATGAGATTGCCGATGACACCAGCTTCAGCGAACGCCGCGCCGCCGAAGCCGAACGCGAGTTGCTCGAATGGAAGAAGGCGAAATTCATGCAGGGGCGCCTCGGCGACGACTTCGATGGGTTGATCGTCAGTGTCACCAAGTTCGGTCTGTTCGTGGAGCTGAACGATCTGTTCATCGAAGGCCTGGTGCCGCTCTCCACCATGGCCGGCGACAGTTACACCTACCACGAAAATACCCGCCAGATAATCGGCCGGCGAAACCGCCGAACCTATTCGATCGGCGACCGGGTGCAGGTGCTGGCGGACCGCGTGGATCCGGTCCAGCACAAGATTCAGTTCGCGCTGGTCGAGGAACAGCGATCGCGCCCGCAACGGCGTCAGCGGAAAGCGTGAGGCGCACCCTTTGCGTTCCGTCTGCAGGCTAACAAGCCGACCTGCGATCGGCTCTTGGCCAAGCTCGCTGAGCTGCAGCAGAAGTTCGCCAAAGCGAGCCCCGTGAAGGACAAGAGTGAGGCGCCCATCTTGACGACAAATTTATTAGAGCCTTTTCAGTAAACCCATAGACTGACAGGTGGAGGTAAGCTGCTGGTGGCGATTGTCCGCGCAGCCAGATGCCACAGACCGACTCCAACGATTTGCGGCGGAAGTTCTTTGCAGCCTATGACAGCGGCGAAGGGACTCTAGAAGAAGTGGCGGAGCGGTTTCGCGTCAGTGTGGGTTGGGCCAAGAAAATTTCCGCCCGGCGAACTCGAACCGGCGAGATCCATGCTCCCGGCTGGCGCGGGGGGCGTCCGAATCGGGTGACGGCGGCGGTGCGCGAGTGGATCCGAGAGCAGATCGGTCGCCAGCCGGATATCACCTTCCGAGAACTGCAAGAAGGTCTGGAACGGGCGCAGCGCCTGCATTGGAGCGTGGGCTGGCTCTGGAGGGTGGTGGTGCGCCAATTGGGGCTGCGGCTCAAAAAAAGTCGCTCCACGCCCAGGAACAGGACAGCGAACAAGCCCCGCAGCGTCGGCAAGCGTGGCGGGACGAGGTCGCCTCGACAGCCATCGAACGGTTGGTCTTTGGGGATGAGAGCGGGGCCACGACGCCGATGACGCGCCCCTGGGGCCGCGCTCCCCGTGGCGAACGCGTGCGTGAGGCTACTCCGCAGGGCCACTGGAAAATGCTTACGATCCTTGCCGCCTTGACCACGCGCGGCCGGCGTGCCCCGATGACGATTCCGGAAGCGACCGACGGGGACATCTTCCTCGCTTATGTCGATCAGGTTCTGTGTCCCGACCTGCGCCCCGGCGACGTCGTGGTGATGGACAACCTCTCGGCCCACAAGGTCGGCGGGGTGCGCGAGCGGATCGAAGCCGTCGGAGCCAAGCTGCTCGACTTGCCGCCCTATTCGCCGGACTTGAACCCGATCGAACAAGCCTGGTCGAAGCTCAAGCAGGGGCTACGTTCGCTGAAGGCCCGCACCGACGAGGCGCTGCAAGCCGCCGTCGCCGAAGCTCTCAAAACCATCACGGCTGACAATGCAATCGCCTGGTTCTCCCATTGCGCCTATGGCAACGGTCTACATGCATTATGAAAAGGATCTAGGCCGACTGCCGACGATTCCAGTTGTGTTGACTCCGGAACCGCTTTGCTTCGCCCTTCTAGTACAATGAGAGTCTCCAATTTCTTTCTGAGAGGCATGAATGGCACGGATGGTGCAATGTGTGAAGCTGGGGCGTGAGGCCGAGGGCCTCGAAGAGCCTCCTTTCGATAACCCGCTGGGACAGAAGATTTATGCAAGCGTATCTAAGGAAGCCTGGGCGCAGTGGCAGGACCACATGAAGATTCTGCTCAACGAATACCGCTTGCAGCCGTGGCGCAAGGAACATCAGGATTTCATCGTTGCGCAAATGGAGCAGTACTTCTTCGGACCCGGCGCGGCGTTGCCGCAGGAATACAATCCGCAGGGCCACTAGCAGGTTGCTGAAAACGCGCCGAAGCAAAGCGCTATGGAATGTGTGGCGACCTCGCTAGGCAAGGAGTTGTATCCCAATGTGCCCGAAAACTGTTTTTCAGCAATCTGCTAGAATCCGGAATCCTCTTAATGGTTCGGCTTCAAGTCGGGCAGCGAGCCCGGTTGGGCCGTCGAGGCGCGTGCGGAGCCTTACCCATGAAACCGTTTTCTCGGCTTCCGGTATTCGTGTAGAATTGAATCGCCCCTTCGGCGCGCCTGCGCCGTAACCATCGTGTCGGGACGTGGCTCAGCCTGGTAGAGCACTCGCTTGGGGTGCGAGGGGTCGCCAGTTCAAATCTGGCCGTCCCGACCATTTTTTTCAACAACTTATATTTCTTCTTCCTGCGGCTCTTTAGCCCGCACTCACACAAACACTCACATAGCCGAACCTAACCCCTGCACTGCCAATGCAGAGGAGGCGAAAGCTGCCCAAATTGGGCTCGCTCCGGCTCCTCGCGCATGGCGTCCTCCCTGATCTACCTTGCTCGCACCGAGACCTCCACAGACATCCACGTGGCAGTCAATGCAGAGGAGAAGGGATATGAGCACGAAAGATCGCGATGGGCTGCATCGCCGACCCAATAAACAAGGGGGCATTTGGTACTTCCATTACCGCGGCGCCGATGGCCGTTGGCATGAGAAATCAACCAGCACTGCGAATTACGGTGAAGCCCGCCAGAAACGCATCACTGAGCTTGAAAAAATCGCGCGCGGCGAGTTGCCAGCCGAGCTTGCAAAATGGACCCTGGAAAAAGCAGCAGCAGCGTGGCAACAAGAACGGCACTCGCTCATTCTGCCCGTAACTGCCAAGGGAGACGAATGGACGCTAAAGCCGCTGCTAAAGGCGCTCGGCGGCAAGAAATTGGGGAGCATTCGGGCCAGCGATGTTCGCGCTTATCAATCCGCGCGGGCGGCGCAGGTGTCTGCACGTTGCGTCAATCGTGAAGTCCAGGTGCTACGGAGCATTATGCTGCGAGCGCACCTCTGGTCACGCATCGAGGGCGAATTCAAATCCTTGCCAATGAAATCCCGAGGGCCTGGCAGGGCTCTTTCCCCGGCTGAAGAGCAGCGGCTCTTTTTCCTCGCCGAGACCAAGCCCGTGTGGCAAACCGTTCCGAAAATCGCCGTAGTCAGTGCAAACACTGGATTGCGTCCGGCAGAGTTCCGGCGGCTTCGCCTCGCGGATGTGCTGGTCGAGAAAAAGATGCTGTCCGTCCGCCGGAGTGCGACAAAAACTGACGCCGGTGCGCGCCTCGTGCCGCTGAATGGGGATGCTCTTGGTGCAATGAGCTGGTTGCTGAGCCGTGCTAAGAAACTGGGCGCACAGGCACCCGAACATTATCTTCTCCCTGCGAACCTCTCGAAACACACCAAAGACGGCGACCCAGCACAGGTGGCGTCGGGATTTGATCCGTCTCGGCCTCAAGCGAGCTGGCGTTCAGCTTGGCGAAGCCTGAGCAAAGCAGCCGGCTTGGCCGGTCTCCGCCCTTATGACCTGCGCCACCACTTCGTCACAAAATTGGCGGAACGGGGCGTCCCGATACAGGCAACGATGTCGTTGGTTAGCCACATGAGTCCGGAAATGACCCGCTACTACACCCATATTAGCGATGCCAGCGTGCGCCAGGCCGTGGAAGCGCTGTGTACGCCGAAGGCAGCAGCACCAGAATCGACAATAAAATTCGTTGAACGGAGGTTCGGCCGAAGAGGTAAGCTCCGAAACCATACATTGAGTTGCGTCGAGGTGAATCATGACTTCCAGATGGGAAAAAATGCCGAAGCTAGACGAAAAGGAAACAAAAGACTATAGCAGTGGTAATTATCCCGTCTAGACAAGTATCACGTTAGTGCCAAACGGACTTCAGCCTGTCGCGTTTTTTCCATATCCCATCCCTTCACGTGATCTCCCGTTTCCATTAACATTAAATCACCCTGTCGGAAAGGGGACGGTACAATGGAACTTGATGCCATTCGCGGGGAGGTAGAGCGTATTAAGACACAACTCTCCAAATGGGAGACGGAAGTTGCGACCCTCAATGCCAAGATTGGTCCTGCACGCGAGGAACTCGAATCTTGGAATCGTATCTTGCAGCTACGCCTTGGAGAGCCAGCAGAACAGGTTTCTCTTGGCATTCAGATCGACGAACCCCCAAAAGCTGACGACATGCATGCCGGACAGCCCGACAAAAGCGCACCAGCGGAGTATGGTGCAAAGGCCAAGGCCTTGAGGGAGTTTGTTCTTAGCAATCGTTTGGCTGGAGTGACGATTTCGGACTTGATGCAGGAAACCACTCGCCTAGGGTCGAACCGGAATAGTGCTTACAGATTCGTATGGCGGCTGACGAAAGCTAAACCGCCAGAATTAGATAAAAGGAGGAATCGATATTTTCCGACTGAACACATGAAGCAATAAAGACGGGCTGCTTTCGCAGCCCGTCCGATTGATAAAGCTCCGACCTCATGCTGTAAATCTATAGGTCGGCGGAGGTGACAGTGATCCATTCACTGCACTTCGTTATAACGGTCAACTCGGCTGGAACCTTGTTGATCGTCGCTTTGGCGGCCACCGTGTCTGTAAAGAACGGTGCGCCGTCAAGGCGTATTTGATGCACAACAACTTCATCTTACAGATTTATTTGACGGCATTCAACTGCATTCGCATTACAATAGTAATATGGAAAAGCCAAAATCAGAGCCGAAAAAGCCAGAATTTACTCGCTCAGACTTCCATAATTTACTGAAACGGGCGATCAGCACGCCCGCTCTGAAACCTTCTTCAAAATCGAAGTGAAGATCAAGTTTCCCCTATCCCGCCTGTTGTATCGGAAGCTGTATTCGTCCAAGTAGCTCTGCAAATATTTCTGGCTGACAGAATGGTAAACCCCGCCGATTCCACGCTTTACGAGGCTCCAGAATCCTTCGATCGTGTTCGTATGGACGTTTCCGCGAACGTACACTCCAGCACTGTGCTTGATGCGGCGATGGCGGTATCCCATCTCCGGCATGTGTTTGATGCCATCATACCCGCGCAGTTCATCCGTGAATACGGTGGAGTTCGGGAGTATGTACTTTTTCACGTTGCCAAGTAAGGTGCTGCCCTTCACATCTTCAACGGCCAGCGCAACGATATTTCCGCCGCGTTCCACGAGTCCCATTACCGGGGTTTTCGTTTTGTCACCGCGCATCGGACGACCACGCCCGTATTTGCGGACGCCACCAACGTAGGTTTCATCAACCTCAACTGAGGAACCCTCCAATTGCACATCCTCGCTCAACAGCGTACGAATCTGCTTGAACATGCGCCACGCGGTTTTGTAAGTGACGCCCGTTTCACGCTGAATCTGTTTTGCGGAGATGCCGCAACGAGTGGAGCCAATCAGGTACATCGCATAAAACCAAGTCCGCAACGAAGTCGTGGATTTCTCGAAGATTGTTCCCGCCAACGGATAGATATGATTCCCGCAGTGATCGCAAGCGTAAGCCGTGCGTCCACGCACTCTGTAGTGCTTGCGCTCAATCCCACACTTAGCGCACAGCGTAATGCCATTGGGCCAACGTTGCTCTTTGATGTGTTCGAGACAAGCATCGTCAGTCGGAAACTCAGCGCGGAATTGTTCCACTGTATATCGAAGTTCTTTCGGGATGGATTGTTTCGGCTTCATTGTCTTGCTCCAGCCTTATAATCCTATTTCTATCAAATTGCTTACTTGTTGTCAAGGGATATTTACCATGGGGCGCGCCCCGGATAAATCCCCTGTTCGGCTTTTTCCCGCATTCCCTTAATGACTTCTTCCCTTAGATTCTCAACGTAATTGCGGGCAATCAGCAAATGCAATCCGTGAGTGAGCTTGTCCTGTGAACGGGAATCCTTTGAAAGGATCTGATTCTCTTTGACGAAATGAATTTCGGCCTCTAAGTCTTCCAAAGTAACAGCGTCGCGGAAATTCCGATAAAGCCGGTCGGTTTTTTCGACCAAAACAATTCGAACGCCCTTAGTGCGACTAAGGAATTCGACCATTTCCCCAAAGGCTTTGCGCCCGGTCATTTTTGCCGTTTCAATGTCAACGAATTCCTTAGTGATTTCAAAGCCGTGCTTTGCGGCGTATTCCCGCAATAGCCTTAGCTGTGCCGGGATCGAATACCCTTCTTGTTCCTGCTCACGACTCGAAACACGCGCATAAAGAATTGCCTTCTGCATAATTACCTCGGCTCTTTCTTCGAATTGCTTTTCTTGGCATTCGCCCAGCGTGTTGCAGCAGCTTGACGAGCAATTTCCCGGCGTCTCTCCGGGGTCAGGCTGGCGTGTCGCTTCTTCGCGCCAATCTTCCCTTGTCTTCGAAAGAATTCCTTAATTTCCTCAGGCATTTTCATAACATCAACCATTATGCTAGGCCCCCTAGCATACGTCAAGCATTTGCGGCTATCTGGGTTTCGAGCCCACTTTCGGTTTTGCAACTCATGTCGGCTCGCTTCTCAATCGTGCCGTCAATCTGCTTCCGCGTAGACTGCTGGTAGGCCTCAACGATCGATTCGACTGTTACGCCCGTGAGGGCTTTCGATTCCCTGAGATATTCTTCGTAATCATCCATCATGCGCTTTGCATTTCCTTCGCAATTCAGCATCGCACGCGCCTGTTGATAGCCATATTTTTCGATTAACTCGTGAATACCGATCAACTTTGTGCTTCTCGCGACGCCATACCGGCTTGGATCGGGGAAGGGAAAGACACCGGACAGGATTTCGATATTAAGAAATGGGTTGAACTCGGCTGCATTACTCAGTTGGCCGAACGTGGCAAGTTGTTTCGGTATTCTTCCGCCTCCCGCCTGACGCTCAACCCTTGCCATGACCGTGCTTTCCGGAAAACCGAAGAGTTCTTCATAGGTCGGCAACTCGGCGTCTGGGCTAACGCGTTTCAGAATCTCGCGCATCTGTGCCTTGCACTCAGCCGGTTTGTCATAGACCCGAATACAATTTGGCGACTTGCCGTAACGGACGTATTGCAACTGACGCCCGCCCACAATTTCGTAGTCCAAAACGCCCCTCGTATCAGCGGTGCGTTTGTACTTTACCCGCAGTGAATCATGCAATTGGGAGACGGGAACCCCAAACATATCGGCAGCGAAGTCAATTCGCATCATTTCTAATTCGCGAGGGTTGACGTCAAGAACACTGGCAATGATCGCGCCCATTCGATGCAATGATTTGTCGCCGATATGCAGCAGTTCGAGTTTGTGATCTTTCTGTCCGCCTCGTTTGTAAAATGCATGGAGGATCGCGTCGATCCCGAAAGGCCGAAGATCGACTACGGCTTGGTAGTTTGCTGAGGGCTTGGCTGTGCTAAAGAAACCGGCATAGCGCACTTCCTTCTGGACAAATCGGAAGTCCGGCTGAAAGTAAACAGAATATGGCACCCGTGCATCGGCTTTATCGACCACCGATTTTGTCCTCTGGGTGTCCAAGCTCGTCAAATTGACGTGAGTTGCAGGGTGTTACACAGGGCCTGCAACTCACCGCCGCCGCGCCATCCTGGTGGCCCTCGACATTGGCCGAATCTTGGATTTCGCAATTGAGAGCAAAACTGGAAGCGCCAACAATGGCTGTATACGCGTTTCTGAGCGGCTGCTGAAGGTCGGCTGGGGGTAAGGTATCCAACGAGTGGAGAATGTCTTGTATGCAGGAATTGCAGAGGGTGATTGTCTGGGAGCATTTCTGGACTCGTGGTCGAACGCGGACGGTTGACAGCAGAAAGGCAATTGAGAAGTCTGCTGGTCGCGAGCATCGGCTACATGGTTTGCTTTCCATGCGCCTCCCGGTCCCAGCGGTCTAGGATTTCGAAGAATTCGAGCAGTTGCCGGACGGAGTAATCGTCGAGTGATTCGAGGTTGCAAGCGTCGAGCGCGCCCGCGTCTCGGTTGACGCTCGGCTTTAAGGAGCCCAGCGCTTCGCGCTGGGCCTTGGTGGCGGGGTTCCACCCCGCACCCCGTCCAGTTTTAGGCTGAAAGAGTCCCGCTGCGCGGGACTCGAAATCCTCAATCTCAACCTCTGGTCGGCAAACGGTGGAAACTGGAGGGCGAGCCTCTGGCTTTCGGCCAGCCGTCGCTGGAGGTGTTGGCCGTCTCAGCCCCGGATCGGACTGGTGAACCGATTTCCCGGATTTTGGTCGGACCGCACTCCGCTCGCCCATAATCAACGTCACCACGTTCAATGTGGGCAAGAATAAGGGCACTTTCCGGAATCGCCACTTGGCGCAGAATTGGCTTTTCCGAATTAAGTGGCGAGAGTAGGCTGGACGGTTCCAATTAAGTGGCGGTAGTTCTAGAAATCTCCTATTTAGCTGACGGTGTTTTTCCTTGACATCATTTTCCGGGATCACCAAGAAACGTGGACGACCCGAGGACATTGCAGATAGCGTCCTGTCGTTGACGCGCTATGCTTTGTACTTCATTCTGGAGCAAAACTGGGCAATCGTCGGCTGGGAGTTGCAGCAAGCGTGCACGGTTGCGGATGTTCGCGTTGCACTGGAACCGCTTACGATTATCGACTACTCGCGGCTTGAAATCTTTAAGCGGGAGCACAACACCGAAAGGACGACATCGACGAAGCTACGACGCACCCGCCTAGCCATTAAAGATGCCGAGTCCAAGTGGCGATCTGCGCATGAAAAGCTGGAAGCGGGCAGGCAATCGGCTGAGCGTGCGCGAGTAGCCCTCAGGCAGGTAAAGTTGACGACGGACGAAGCCGAGATCAGCACCCTTTGCGAGCAATGGGAGCGGGAATTGGCGGAAGCGACTGCCAAGCAGCACGAATGCGACCGGCTATTGGACGCTCTACGCGATGACCTGAAGCTGCAGGAAGCTGATTTCGCACAGTCGGAGTTGCTGAAGTTTATTCTTAGCGAAAGACACCGCCTGACACCGCTACACTTTGCGAACGCGATGGCAGGGCTGCCGTTCATTGGGTGGCGTCAGTCTGACAAGCGTTGCTCAAAACATCCGCTGCAGCCGGAAAGTTCGCACGGCATTGTCTTTCAAAGGTTCTCGATTGTCGCCAAGGTTGCTACCCAACCGGCCTCCAGCGTAGAAGAAGTCGTTCAGAAGATGCGAGCGCATCTGCTCGACAAAGCAACGCACAAGGATTTCGCATACGAGGAATTACGGGAATATTGGTACTACCTCAAGTACGCCATTGAGTCTGAGTATGCGAAAAGGCATAACCTCAGAGTAATGCCATTCCGCATTTTCGCGGAATACCAGCGACGGATCGCGACTCGCAGCGCGCGCGACATGCTTCTTGAGGAAAAGAATCGGCTTTAGCGATGCGTCAGCCCCGCGCCCGGCGAGCGTCCTCGGAACTCCCACAACTCTGAAAACCTGGTTAAGAACCGATGTGGTCGCGGCACTCAACCGTACCCTCGCTGATATCTGCGATTGTGCTTATAGAAGCCGTACGCTCGCGACCTACAACCGCAGAACAGCACATCAAAGAATTGACCTAGAACCCCAGAGTCCTAATCCCTTTACTTACCCGTACCCGTCACCGTCAGCGGCAAGGTTGTTGCACCCACCGCCACATTCAGTACCGGCGCCGGCGTCACCGCCCCCGTGCCCGCCGGCGTGAACGTCACCGTGATCGTGCAAGCGCTGTTGTTCGCCACCCCGTTGGCGCAACTGCCCAGCGCCGCGCTGAATGGCCCCGCATTGCTCGGCACCGTGATCACACTGGCCGCCAGCGCCGCTCCTGTGTAGTTGTACAGGTAAACCGTCTTCGCCGCCGAAGCGACCCCAACTCCCTCGTTGCCGAAGGCCAGCGTTGAGGCGCTCAGATACAACGTCTGCACTCCGTTGCCGGTCAGTGTCAGCGGCAGCGTGCTGCCGTTGGCCTGCACATTCAGTACCGGCGCCGGCGTTACCGCCCCCGTGCCCGCCGGCGTGAACGTCACCGTGATCGTGCAAGCGCTGTTGTTCGCCACCCCGTTGGCGCAACTGCCCAGCGCCGCGCTGAATGGCCCCGCATTGCTCGGCACCGTGATCACACTGGCCGCCAGCGCCGCTCCTGTGTAGTTGTACAGGTAAACCGTCTTCGCCGCCGAAGCGACCCCAACTCCCTCGTTGCCGAAGGCCAAGTTGGAAACGCTCAGATAGAGCGGATGCACTCCCGTGCCCGTTAGAGACAGCGGCAATGGAGTGCCGTTGGCCGCCACGTTCAACACCGGCGCCGGCATCACCGCCCCCGTGCCCGCCGGCGTGAACGTCACCGTGAAACCACAGTACGAGTTGTTTGCTACCCCGTTGGCGCAGGTGCCCAGCGCCGCGCTGAATGGCCCCGCATTGCTCGGCACCGTGATCGCACCGGCCGCCAGCGCCGTCCCCGTGTAGTTGTGCAGGTAAACCGTCTTGGCTGCGGAAGAAACGCCTACTCCCCTCGTCGCCGAAGCCCAGCGTGGTGGCATTGAGATACAACGGTTGCACGCCGCTGCCTGTCAGTGTCAGCGGCAGCGTGCTGCCGTTGGCCTGCACATTCAGTACCGGCGACGGAGTTACCGCCCCCGTGCCCGCCGGCGTGAACGTCATCGTGATCGTGCAAGCGCTGTTGTTCGCCACCCCGTTGGCGCAAGTGCCCAACGCCGTGGTGAATGGCCCCGCATTGCTCGGCACCGTGATCGCACCGGCCGCCTGCGCCGCTCCTGTGTAGTTGTACAGATAAACCGTCTTCGGCGCCGAAGCGACCCCAACTCCCTCGTCGCCGAAGGCCAAGTTGGAAGTGCTCAGATAGAGCGGCTGCACAGCCGTGCCCGTCGCCGTCAACGGCAAGGTGGTCGAGCCTACCAACACATTCAGCGGTGTGGAGGGAACCACGCCGGGAGTGCTTGGGGCGGTGAAGGTCACGGTAAAGTTGCACGTCGCATTGGTCGCCAGCGTCGCGCAGCCCGCCCCGCCCGCCACCGTAAACGTCCCAGTCGAGGTTGGAACAGTCGCCGAGACCGGACCGCCCGAGTAGTTGTACACATACACTGTCTTCGGCGCCGAGGTTACACCCAATCCCTCATTGCCGAAGGCCAGCGTCGAAGTGCTCAGATAGAGCGGTTGCACAGCCGTGCCCGTCGCCGCCAGCGGCAAGGTGGTCGAGCCTACCACCACATTCAGCGGTGTGGAGGGAACCACCCCAGGAGTGCTTGGGGCGGTGAAAGTCACGGTAAAGTTGCACGTCGCATTGGTCGCCAGACTTGCGCAGCCCGCCCCGCCCGCCACCGTAAACGTCCCAGTCGAGGCTGGAACAGTCGCCGAGACCGGACCGCCCGAGTAGTTGTACACATAGACCGTCTTCGCGGCTGAGGTCACACCCAATCCCTCAGCGCCGAAGTTCAGCGTCGAAGTGCTCAGGTAGAGCGGTTGCACAGCCGTGCCCGTCGCGGTCAACGGCAAGGTGGTCGAGCCCACCACCACATTCAACGACGTGGACGGAACCGCGCCGGGAGTGCCTGGGGCAGTAAAAGTCACGGTAAAGCTGCAGGAGCTTTTGTTCGCCAGACTTGCACAGCTCGTCCCGCCCGCAACCGTAAACGGTCCATTCGAGGCGGGAACAGTCGCCGAAACCACTCCGCCCGAGTAGTTGTACAAGCGCACCGTCTTCGGCGCCGAGGTCAAACCCAATCCCTCATTGCCGAAGACTAGCGTGGTAGCACTCAGGTATGGTGGAATACCCGTGACGGTCAGTGTCGTGCTGTTATCACCGGCGCTAGCAAGAACATCGTTTCCGGCATAGGCATAGGTGATCGCATACGGTGTTACCGAACTCGGCAGGGCGTGAGTATCGAATGTGGCCGAGAAACTCCCACCCGTGATTGGCGCCGTCACCGATACGCCGTTGATGGTGATCGTCACCGTCTCAGCGTCGTGCGGACGCATCGTGCCAACCGCAATTGTCCCTGACAAGGTGATCGACGCAGTCCCGACATTGATGCTCTGTGAAGCCGGGATGCTGAAGGATGGTGTGAAGAGCCACGTGGTCACCTTGCGAATGCGGTTGTTGCCCTGATCAACAATATAGACATTGCCGAATGCATCAAGCGCCGTGCCCGCCGGACCGCGGGCGAGTAGCCCGCCGCTGGTGGCCGGGCAACCATCTCCAATCGCGTTCGTAGCCCCACTGCACACACCCAACCAAGGGGCGGAGCCGGCTACCAAGGAGACGATCTGCGTCGCCGCATCCACCTTGCGGATCAGGCCAGCATCGACGACTTGACCGTTCCGAACGGTTGCCCAATCGTCATTCAAATAGAGATTGTTCGAGCTATCCATTGTAATGGCGTCATGACCCCCAAACGCCAGGCTGGTGGCGGGACACCCGTCGAAGAACTGGTCGGTCTGGGCACCATTACACCAATTGTCACCTCCGCCCGCCACCACCGTGTAGTGGCGTGTCGCCGCATCGTCCTTGTAGAAAAGATTACTATAGGCGCCACCGAAGTAGAGGTTGCCGGCACTATCCAGCGCCAGGGCATTCGAAAGACCCAGGTTGTAATCCTGAGTTCCTTCACAATAGTTCCCCGAGTTAGTCCAGTTGCCGCCAGAAACCCCTGAAATCGTCTGCCAGCAGCCCGCCGCCGTGTAGATGTAGCCCGGGGTGCGGCCGCTGCAGAAGGGTGAGCTGCCGCCTGCCGCGCAGACCACGCGGATGAGGCCATCGCCGGAGAAGAAGACGTCCCCCGCCGCATCCACCGTGAGCCCTTCAACACCTTGTGAAACATAGGAGCTGGTGGCTGGGCAGCCATCCCCGACCCCGTCGATCTCGCCGGTGCATACAATGTTGTCGGCGAACGCAAAGGCCGCAAAGTTGGTGATCTTATGCGTCGCCGCATCCACCTTATAGATACCCCGGCTAAGGATGTACAGGTTGCCGGCGCCGTCCAGCACCACGGCCCTTGGAATTGACAGTGCCGCAGTGGTGGCTAAGGTGTTGTCGTAAACGTAGTCATTGTAGTATTGGTCTCCAACCTTTCCAGTACCTGCCACTGTGTAGATATTGCCCGGCGTCAGGCCACTGCAGAACGGCCCGCTGCTGGCCACGCAGATCACCCGGACGCGGAAATTAGCATAGTCGCCGAAGTAGACGTTGCCAAAGCTGTCCAACGCGATCGTACTCGGAGAGTTCAGCTGCGCGGTGGCGGCCGGGATGTTGTCGCCGTTGTAACCTGCCGTGTCGGTGCCCGCCAGCGTGGAGATTATGGCGCTGCCGTTCTGGACGCGCTGACCCGCCGCAACCGTTTCGGTAGCCGTTGCCGAGGCAAGTCCCGCGCTCGACGCCGCATAGGTGTAAGTGTCTGCGACCGTCAGCGCCGCGGCTGACAGATCGAAAGTCGCCTGTCCGTTGACTGCGTTCGCCGTGTAGCTTTGCGAATACCCTGCCAGCCCGGTGACGGTCAGCGTTACCGCCGCAGTCGATCCAGTCACTATGGAACCACTGGCATCTTCGATCGCGACTACCACCGTGCCGGCATTGCCACCCGCCGGAAGCACGGGGGGTGGAGCGGCAAGGAACTTGACCCCGCTGCCTAAAGTGGCGGAACAGGAGGCGGCGCTTCCGCCGTTCGAACCGGTGCAGCTCCAGGTCCACGGACCTGAGCCGGCGACTTTCGAGGGGGTTCCGGCCGAACAGAGCCCGGTCGCCGGAGTAGCGTTGAAAGTACCGCCGTTAGCCGCGCCGCAAGTGCCGTTGACGATAATCGGGAAGAAACTGGCCCCTGCCAGCTTGAAGAGCTGGTTGTTGAGAATGTCCGTGATGTAGGCACTTCCTGCTCCATCCACGGCAATTTTCCGGGGATTCCATGAGGTGACGCCAGTATTCAGTATCCCTGCGCCTGGCCCGGCTGCACGATCCATACCGTACCGGACCCGTCTACGACATAGAGATCCCCACGCCATCCAGCGCCACACCCGTTGCTTGGCTGGCTCCGGTCCACGCCTGCGTCTGCGCCCCGCTAGGCGTCACCTTCCACACATAGTCAATTGTGGTGCAGAACCCAGTAACGCAGGTATGAGCGTCCGAAACGTAAATATCCCCGGCTCCATCCACGGCGATGGAACCGACAAGAAACTCGAAATTGCTGGCGGCGGTTGACTGGGTGCCGTCCGGCGCGACCATTAACACAGACTGAGTATTGCGATCAGCAATGTAGAGGTTTCCCGCTCCGTCCACCGCCAAGCCAGCAGGGTCCAGGCTGGTCGAGGGGATGATTTGCGTCTTCAGCCCACCCGTAACGCTCCAAACGTATCCGGTACCGGAATCCGCGACATAAGCGTTTCCCGCTCCATCCACCGCCACGTCCACGGGATAGTTGAAACCAGCGGCTAAGAGTACCAACTGAGTGCCGTCTGGAGAGAGCTGCCGCAGGGCACCACTGTGATTGACGTCGCCCGGATCCAGAACGTAGCTATACCCGGCTGCATCCACCGCCACGCCCAGGGGACGGAATGAGAAACCGGTAACCCAGGGGATCGTCGGAGAAAGCGTTGGCAGCGGTCCGCTGCCAACGCCCTGAAGGTAAGTGGTAGCGACCACCGCGCCGCTCATGTCTCTGAAAACCACCGCGCCCATGCGCAGTCCCGGATACGACGGCGTGAAAGTCACACCGACCGTGCACGTTTGACCGGAGGAATATGTCTGCTGGGTGCATGAGCCGCTCGCGGGCGTGAAGTCCAGCCCCGTAGCCCCCTGCGTGACCACCCACGGCACACCAATAGTTATGGATTGACCGAAGCTGTAGATCAATGTAGCAGTGCTAGGTTGGCTTACCGTCTGTACCCCGAAATCCGTCGTCCCAGATACCAGTGTTATCTGGGCATAACCCGGGAGCGCGACCAAAGCAATGATCAAGAGAACTTGGCAAACAAGGAGCGCAAGACGAGAGCGGGAGGCGTGCATGGACAGTTTCCCTTTCTTAGCTCTTAACAAAAGGGCCCACATCATTGTTGTTTTAGGTAAAGATTGATCAGACCCTGCGCGTGAGTGGTTCCGCAAGGCCTTTAGGTGCCTATGCAAACAAGAGTGGGGGGATTCGCGTACCATTTTGGGCGTAACCGCGAGATCGTTCTTCCTCTATTTCTCGGAACTCTCTTCCTCCTTATCCGTTCTCCAACGATTCGCACTCGGCGCCTTGATCTATGGGAAAAGCAAAAACCGATTTCGTGACGAGAGCGGTCCGGCGGGAATTCTTCTGCTGTATCTCAACGAAATCCGATTTCAGTATTGGGCGAGACCCAATCTCTGGAAAGCCTCGGAATGTCCTAAGGAAGTTCTAAAATTGTCTACCAGCACCGACCAATCTTCTCAAGCCCTGCCTATCTGCATAGAAACACTGTTTCGAAATTCTCGGGCCGCACTAGCAGAGTTCTAAAATCGTCTGCTAGAGCCGACCAATCATTATTTTTCGCCCTCTGGAAGATCATGTCGAACGGCCCCTGCGCGAGCACATCAAGATTGATTGCCAGCTCGTTACAAACCGCTATTGCTCACTTGGACAGCCGAGTTTCCGCAATGACCGCGGGGTGATTGGTGGAAAACTCGGGCGCGTTCTTCGGCATCGCTTTGGTTGCCGATGCCTCGCCCCTCAAACGAAACTACAGGAACGCACAGATGAAGGTGAAGCTGACCTGCATGTGGGTAGCGTAGACCGTGAAGCCGTCGGCAGCCGTATCTATTGCCTCCCCGTAAACATATAGTTTGTTGATGACCATCTGTGCGGTCACAAATATGTCAGCTCCGTTGCCCGACGTAGTGCAAAACGGTGCGCCGGATGGAGGAGGAGAAAACGTAATCACATAATACGGCCAGTTGTTCCCTCCCCCATTCGTGATAGCCGACACCGTAAACCCCGTGCCCGCCTTAATAGAGCCATCCGCATTCACGGTCCCCGCTATGATCGGGACGGTGCCGCCCGCCGTGCCCTGTGGTCCCTGTGGACCTTGCGGCCCCTGGGGTCCCGTCGGGCCTGTCGGGCCTGCTGGGCCTGTTGGCCCCTGTGGGCCCGCCGGGCCTTGCGGACCTGGCGGCAAGTTCGTCAAACTTGCGCCGCTGCCGACGAACGACGCTGCCGTCACCGTGCCGCTGGCCGTCACATTGCCCGCCGCGCTGACTCCGAACTTCTTGACGCCACTGGCCTGGCCGGAGAAAATTTCGCCTCCCGCAAGACTGTTGAATAACCCGGCGATGCCCTGGGGGCTCCGTGCCGAACCATACACCCCGTAGGCCGTGCCACTCGTGTTATAGGCAACGCCGCCTACCCCATAACCTCCGGTACCCATTCCCCAGCCGACTATGCCGTAGTTGCTGCCAGTGGCGTTCAGCCCGGTAGCTCCGCCGTAGGAAGTTAACGTCTGCGCGGTCAAATTGCCACTGCCATCGACGCTGAACGTCTCCGTGTTGCTGCTCTGCCCGGAGAGAATCTTGCCGCCGTTGAAACTGTCGAACACCCCGGCGGCGCCAGTCCCGCTAGTCGAAGCATACAGAGCCGGAGAGCTGTTGGAGGCATTGTTGATGGTGAACGCGCCTGCCTTGCCCGTGCCGGTCGTATTTCCCAACACCGCCGCACCCGCACCGCTCGTCCAGGAATAGAAAGAGTCCCCGGAACCGTTGGTCTGCGCGGTAAGGGCATTGGTTGTGTTGGAGGCATTGTTGATGGTGAAAGCGCCTGCCTTACCCGTGCCGGTCGTATTTCCCAACACCGCCGCACCCGCACCGCTCGTCCAGGAATAGAAAGAATCCCCGGAACCGTTGGTCTGCGCGGTAAGGGCGTTGGTGCTATTGGCGGGATTCGTGATCTGGAAGAATCCGGGAACGCCCGTGCTACTGGTGCCGTACACCCCGTAGCCGGAACCGCTGGCGTTAACTCCGGTCGTCCCGCCGCTCGTGCTTAGCGTCGTGCCGGATGCGGTAATCGTCTGCGTGGCGGTGAAACTGTTGCTCGCGCTGAGCGTCGGCACCTTAGTCGAATCCAGATTCAGGGTCGTGCTGGCGCCCAAAGCAACTGCCCCGCCCCCGGTCAGGCCGGTGCCAGCCGTCACCGTCAGCGACGGATTCGCCAGCATGGCGTTGGTCACGCTTCCGCTGGCAACCGTCGCGGTGATGCCCGTCAACGCCGCCCCGCTGCCGATGAACGAGGCCGCGGTCACATTGCCGCCGCCATCGACACTAAATTTTTCCGTGCCATTGTTCTGACCGGAAAGAATCTTGCCGCCCACTGTGCTGTTGAAGACTCCAGCGATTCCAGTGCTGCTGGCTGCCTGACCATAGACGCCAACAGGTTGATTTGTGCCGCTGCTATCGCTGTTGATGCCGTACACGCCGTAGCCGGAGCCGCTGGATGAATGTCCGTACACCCCGTAGTTGGAGACGGTGGCACTGGAGGCAAATCCGTACACACCGGTGCTATTGGCGCCGGTAGCTGTGCCGGAGACGCCGTAGCCGCTCGGCCCGCTACTGGAGCCAGACACACCAGTGCCGTTGGCGCTGCTGCCGTAGACTCCCCAGCCGCCGCCGCTGCTGGCGTCGATACCACGCACGCCATAACCCGCATTGCTGCCGGTATACCCCACCACGCCAGTGATCCCGTTGCCATACACACCGATGTTTCCGGAGCCGGAACCGTAGCCGGATACGCCAAGGTTTCCCGTGCCTTGCACGCCGAAGCTGGAGCCAATGGCATTAACCCCACTCACGCCGCCCAGAACATTCAGCGCAAGACTCCCGCTCGCAGTGATCGTCATCGGCGCGGTGAACGTCTTGCTTCCGGCAACATTCGTCTGCGTGCTCGTCAGGTCAACAAAGTTCTGTGTCGCCGAACCCGTGCCGCCCTGGGCCACCGACAACGGCGTCGTCAACCCGTTCAGCGAAGTGATATCCGAGTTCGCGCCGCTGGCCGCCGCCCCAATATTGGCCGCCGTCGCCGCCGTCGATTGTTTGGTGCCGTCGGCAAACGTCACGCCGCCGCCGCTGTTCGCCGTCAGCTTGACGTTGCCGTTCACCTCCAGCGTCACCGGCGCCGGCAACGGACTCGGCGGCGTCCTGCCCCGGGTTCGAAGTCCCAATGCCGAGGTTGCCCGCGTTGTCGAGGCGCATCCGCTCCGACTGCGCGGCCGCGCCCAGCGCCGTGGTATTGAACTGCATGTAGGTGCTCTGCGCCGTCGTCGACCAGGTTTCGTTGGCGTGGATGATCAGCGCCCCGCGACCGCCGGAAAAGCCTCCCGTACTGCCTGACACCGGCCCCGTCCAGCCTCGGCCGGTGAAGCCGCCGATGATGTCGCCCGCCTGCACCACCGCCGGAGACGACGGCGTGCCGCGCGCCGCCCGGGTGGCAAACGTCACCGCGTTCAGCGTGTTGCTGTAGACCTCCACAAACCCCGACGAAGTGCTCGTCGAAACCACGTGCAAGGTCGCCGCCGGAGCCGTCGTGCCAATGCCCACGGCTGTGCCCGAGTCATACACCAGCGACGAGTTCTCGATGTTCGTCGCGGTAGTGAACTTGGCCAGATAATTGGTAAGGCTGGCCCCCGAGGTGGTCACGCTGCCGCCAGTCTGCGGCGTGGCCAGCGCCACAACGCCGCCAGAGGCAGCAGCCGTCGTTGCACTGCTCGCCGTCGTGGTGCTTCCGGTCGCCGCTGAGGCCAACACAAAGGCCGACAACGGCTGCCCGCCCAGCGTTTGCGCATCGCCCGCGGTCATCGCGTAGGGCACGCTTACTAGCATGACGCGCGCTTGTTCCGCTTGGCCTTCCGGCTGCACCCCGAGCCAGCGCGCCTCGCCGGAGGCAAACAAGTCCATCGGCACGCCGTTGGTGTGGTTAGCGCCGAGATAGATCGTGTAACGACCGTTCGCGTTGAGCGCGACATTCTGCGTCTCCAGCCACAGCGGCGCCCCGCCTGTCTGCTCCGCGTACAGCGCAAAGTTCACGCCCACCGTGCCGCTGTTCACACTGCTAATCGTGCCGCTCACTTTGATCAGCGGCGGCACCGTGGCGACGGCCGCTGTTTGAGCCAGCGCCGCGCAGGCGAGGGCAACCACCACCAAAAGCACAACTCCACGCCACATCCTGGGGACGATAGAATCTCCTTCGCGTACTGCATGGACTGCTTTGGGGCCGAACTGCCGAACTACAAGGACCGGGCTAGCAAACGCGCCGCGGCAAAAACGGAGCCGGTTGCGGACAGACTTGCACCACTTCGGCCTTGGAATGCATTGAAGTGAAAGTACATTCTGAGACACGGGTGTGAGTTGCGCAAGGCACTTTTGGGTCGTCATATTGCTCCATCGGCACTCGGCCGATGCAGGTGCCGCCTTTTTTCTCGCAAGCATCTAACCGGCGAAGTTGAAAATCCGGAGGCAGCTTCTGAAATTTTCTAATTGGGCCAAACTTTGCGGAGCTGCGGCAGCCTTGGTTGCGACGTTCATGGCTGGCGCTCAAACCCAAACCAGGCAGCCCATCTTGCAATGGCCAATCGGCACGGAGGCCGTCCACGCAGCTCCGAACAACCATCGCGTGCTTTTTGAAAACAATTCCGTGCGCCTGCTGGAGGTAACCGTTCAGCCGGGTCAAACCGAGCCGCTACACTGGCATATGTACCCCTCGGTGTTTGCCATGAATGGAGTGCTAGCTGCCCTGACGGACCACACGGCGGATGCAACTACCACGAGACCTCGGCAGTATGAAGACGCTGATTGGACAGAGCCGCAATGCCGCACGATGCCGGTTCAAGCGCCCCATCAGGTGACCGATGTCGACTCCTTCCCGGTCCACTTCTATCGGCTGGAGTTCAAACAAATGGATGGCAAGAGTATCGAAACGAATTGGGCGCAGTACAAACACTAGGCCACTGCGCCCTCTGCCAGCCGCTGGCTGGCGAGCGGTTTTCGGTTGCAGACGATCGCTCCCGCCAGACGGCTTGCTTGTCGGGACCTCGCACCCGGAACAATCTCGGCCTAAGCCTTGGCTCCGGCGAACTGTGTTCGCCAGATTTTCCGGGGGAACTTCGAATCTGCCGGGCCAGGTCTTCGAGGCTGTTGGCCTCCACGATCTAATGTGATCGTCGGTTCGAGTCGAATCCAAGCCTGGCACCCGCTTTATTTTGCGGCTCCGGTTTTGCAGGCTGCCACGGTTGCGTCAGCTCCATCAAGGGTCCGCAAGTCCCGCCCGCGGGTTTCAGGGAGAATGAGTGCGGCAATGACAACCAGCACATAGGCGCCGAGCGCGCACATGCCCATCGCCTGCCCAAGCGCCATGCGTGCACTCAGAACACCAACCATGGTCGGCATCACGGCGCCAAATGCCCGTCCGGCGTTACCGCAAAAACCCTGCGCCGTACCACGGATTCTGGTGGGGAACAATTCGGAAAGGTATGCCCCTGTACCTCCAGCCATTCCTCCCTGCATGCAACCAAGGACAAAACCGAGCATGAGCGTAAGCTTCGCCGTGATCGGCGCCAGGGTATAGACGGCGACGGTAGCGGCTTGGCAAAAGGCGCAGAAGATGAAGGTCTTGCGGCGCCCGACCCAATCAGCCAGGTATCCGTTCACAAACGCACCGGCGAACGAGCCCAGGATGTTGATGGCCAGATACCCGCCCGTGCCCAGCACGGAAAGATGCCATACTAATCTCAGATAGGCCGGGAGCCAGGTGATCATCACGTAATTGCCGCCGTAAATGCCGCTGGTCAGCAGCGCCGCCTTCAGCGTCATCGCAACTTGTTCGCGCTTAAAAATGTCCCATAAATTCGTCTTGTGGCTACGCAGTCCTTCGGCCCCGCTCTTCTGGGAATCTGTGTATAGCTGCGATTCCTCTACCGATCGGCGAATCCAGAGCACCGCCAAGGCAGGCAGCAACCCGGTAAAAAACATTACCCGCCAGCCGTACGCCGGGGGTAGCCAGGTAAAGACGCCGGTCGCCAGCAACACCGCGGCGCCGTAGCCGAACGCCCAGCCGGCTTGGATGGCACCCACCACCCGCCCGCGCACTTGAGGATTGATCGTCTCACTGAGCAGCACCGCGCCCGCCGCCCATTCCCCGCCAAAGCCCAATCCTTGCAAACTCCGCGCCAGCAGCAATTGCCAGAACGAATGAGTGAGGCCGGAAAGGAAGGTGAACACGGCAAACCACAGAATCGTCAACTGCAACACGCGGACACGGCCGATGCGGTCGGCAAGCATCCCGGCGAGCCATCCGCCGATCGCGGCAACAATGAACACTGCGGTCGCGAGCAAACCAGCCTGTCCCTTGGTCATCCCCCAGAGCGCAATCAGCGTCGGGATCGCCAACGGATACATCTGCGTATCCATGGCATCGACGCTCCAGCCACCCAGACATGCCCAGAAGGTTCGCTTTTCGCGCTTCGTTAACTCCGTGAACCAGTCAAACATCGTGCCTCCAACTTGCGATTAACGCTTCGATCGGGGTTGATGGAATTCTGAACTGTGTATCAAGAAAGCGGAGGCAAGGGAAGCACAAAATACGAAACTTCCGGCTGGCAAGCAAAAATGATCGGCTAGCAGGAGCTGAAGAACTGTTCGTTTGAGGTGTCATCTTGAGCGCAGCGAAGGATCTGCTGTTTGCGCGTGCTGAAAACAAAGCAGATCCTTCAGACACGCAATACCGGCGCAACCTCAGGATGATACTCCTGCGATTTTTTCAGCAGCCTGCTATTTGTCTGTCACTCTCATAATCCAGCCGTCGATCACCGTTGCAGCGATTTCAGCGCCTCGCGGAAGATCTGATCGAAGCTCTGGTTGGCATCCGCAGCGGCAGCCCGTTCGACGGCTTTTTCCGCCAGCGGGCGCTGGTAGCCCAGATTGACCAGAGCGGAGAGGACATCATCGGCGACCGCGTTCAGCGCGCTCGGCGCGACCGCGGCGTCGCGCAATTCTTCGAGCTTTTCGCGCAGCTCCAGCGCCATGCGCTCGGCGGTTTTCTTGCCGATGCCCGGAACCTTGGTCAGCCGGGCCACGTCCCCGGCCCGAATCGCGCCGATCAGGTCGCCCACCGGCATGCCGCTCAGGATGGTAATGGCCAGCTTCGGGCCGATGCCGCTGACGGTCATCAGCTTTTCAAACAGACGCTTCTCTTCGGCCCGCAGAAAACCGAACAGCGCTATCTGGTCTTCGCGCACATGGGTGTGGATGTGCAGCCCGACCTCTTGCCCGGCTTCCGCCAGCTCGGAAAAGGTCGGCACCGTAATCGTGACCTCATAGCCCACGCCGCCGACGTCGACGATGGCCTGATTGGGATGCTTGATGAGCAGACGGCCGCGAAGATGCGCAATCATCGCCTGCATTGTAGAACAGTTTGCCGTGTCCAAACAGAGTGTCATCCCAGGCGCAGCCTGGGACGCGCTACTGCCGGCGGCGATAGTAAATGTTGAACTCGAATCCGGGGGGCGGAGGAAACAGCTCGGCCACTTTGCGCAGCCGCTCGGCCAGGGCGTTGGGCACCAGCAACGGATAATCGCGCTCGCGCAGCTCGTAATAATCGACATCGAGAAACAGCGAGAGCATGTAGATGGCGATGGCGTCGGCGAAAACCGTCTCGAAGTACTCATTCTTCGCCTTGTCCGCGTCGGGCGCGTTGGAGTTGGCGATCTTGCGCAACTCGTGCGCGTCCAGGCTGGTCTCGCCTTTGACCTTTTCCAGCACCTGCTTCCAGGCCAGGTCGCCGAACTCCTGCGAGAATCCGGCGCGCTCGACAAAGGCGTGCGCCACATTGATGTAGAACTCAAAGGCCACGGAAAAGCGGTCGTCCATCAGGCGGGTGGAGATGAAGACGCACTCGGCACCGCCGAGGGTGAGATTACGATGGCAGACCGCCTGGTCGCTGAGGGCAACGTCGTAACGGTCGGCGATGACCGTCTCATCGCCCTGAGCCACCGCCAGCGGCACAAAATAAAAAGCCTTCTTTTGCAGGGCGGCGGCGGCGGCCGGAGGCACGCAGGCCACCATGCGCTCGGCATCGGAGCCCAGCAGGTTGGTCTGCCCGCTGACGGCGTAGCAGATTCCGTTGGAGGCTTGCTGTACGGGAGAGATCCGGAGGATCTCCGCCGGCGAATGCGTCGTAGCGGTAACAGTTTGTGTCATTGCCTGGAAAATCGGAAATCGGCGCTCCCGGCGGGCACGGTTTGTTCCCGGCTCGGCGGAACCGCGTAAACCACTATCGTAGCAGAAGGCTTGTGCACACACCGCCGTGAAACTTCCGGCGCCCGGTAGCCAGACCTGCCGCGAACACCCTCAATTCAGCCCTGCGCTGCGACTTTCCATCAGCCGCTTCACCCGGGCAACGAAGTCGGCGACGGCGACCGAGCCCTCCGCCTTTTCCTGGCCGCGTACGCGCACGTTCACCTCTGCGCTCTGCTGCTCCTTGTCGCCAACCACCAGAATGAACGGAACCTTCTGCATGGCGTGCTCGCGGATTTTGGCGTTCATCTTTTCGTTGCGGGCGTCGACCTCCACCCGCGCGCCGATCGCCTTCAGCTCCGCTTGCACCTTGTTAGCGTATTCGACGTGGCGCTCGGCGATGGGTACGATCTCCACCTGGGTCGGCGAGAGCCACAGCGGGAAGGCGCCGGCATAGTGCTCGATGAGCACGCCGAAGAAGCGCTCGACCGAGCCGTACAGCGCGCGATGCACCATCAGCGGCTGATGGCGCTGCCCATCCTCGCCCACGTATTCGAGGCCGAAGCGCTGCGGCAGGTTGAAGTCGAACTGCACGGTCGAAAGCTGCCAGAGCCGCCCGATGGCATCGACCAGCTTGATGTCGATCTTAGGCCCGTAGAATGCGGCTTCGCCGGGAATGAACTTGTAGGGAATGCCGCGTTCGCCGAGCACCTTCTTCAGCGACGTTCTGCGCCAACTCCCATTGCTCCTCGCTGCCCACGTAGTGGCTGCGGTCGTTCGGGTCCCAGCCGGAGAGTTCGACCTGGAACTCGGAAAAGCCGTAGGCATCGAGCACGGCCTTGGCGAAATCGATGCAGCCCTCGACCTCGCCTTCAATCTGCTGCGGCGTGCAGAAGATGTGGGCGTCGTCCTGGGTAAAGCCGCGCACGCGCAGCAGGCCGTGCATCACGCCCGAACGCTCGTAGCGGTAGACCGTGCCCAGCTCGCCCAAGCGCACCGGCAGGTCGCGGTAAGAGCGCAGCTGGTCCTTGTAAATGAGAATGTGGAACGGGCAGTTCATCGGCTTCATGCGATATTCCGCATCGTCCAGCTCGATCGGGGTGAACATGTTCTCCGCGTAGAAGCCTTCGTGTCCGCTGGTCTGCCAGAGCTGGCGGCGCGCCACGTGCGGCGTATGCACCAGCGAGTAGCCGCGCTTCAGATACTCCTCGCGCATCCAGTCTTCCATCTCCTTGCGAATGATGCCGCCCTTGGGATGCCAGAAGATCAATCCCGGCCCGGCGAGTTCCTGGATGGAAAACAAGTCAAGCTGCTTGCCGAGCACGCGATGGTCGCGCCGCTTGGCTTCCTCCATCTTGTGCATGTGCTCGTCGAGGTCTTTCTTGCTGAAGAAAGCGGTTCCGTAAATGCGCTGCAGTTGCGGATTCTCTTCCTTGCCGAGCCAGTAGGCGCCGGCGATGTTCAGCAGCTTGAACGCCTTGATCTTGCCGGTCGAGGGAATGTGCGGGCCGCGGCAGAAGTCGACGAACTTGCCGGTCTTATAGAGCGAAATCTTCTCGTCGGGCTTGGTGAATTCCTCGATGAAGTGGCACTTCATGAAGTCGCCCTCGGCCTTGAAGCGCGTCAGCCCCTCTTCGCGCGGCAGAAACTCGCGCGCGTAGGGCTCGTTGCGCTGCACCAGTTCCTGCATCTTCTTCTCTATCTTCTCGAGGTCCTCCGGGGTGAAGGGCGTGGGACGATAGAAATCGTAGAAGAATCCGCTCTCGGTCGCGGGGCCGTGTCCCAGCTTGGTCTCGGGAAAAAGTTCAAGCACGGCGGCCGCCATCAGATGCGCCGACGAGTGCCGGTACACCTCCAGCGCCTCGGGATCACGGTCGGTCAGCAGGCGCAGCCGGCTGTCACGCTCCAGCGGCCGGGTGAGATCGGTCAGGTCGCCGTCTCCATCGGCTGCTTCGAGCGGCGCGGTCCGGGCGACCAGCGCGGCCTCGGCGAGGCGCGGCGAAATCGAGCGAGCAATCTCCAGCGGAGTGGTGCCCTGAGGAACTTCTTGAACACTGCCATCGGGTAGCTGAACTCTAATATTGGACATTTCTGCTCCGGTTGCGTCTACAAAGCGCAATCCAGGGGAATCAAGATAGAAAGATTGAGTTTAAAGACTACGGCGGGGAGGGTCAAACATTAGTGTGGCCGTCGCGGATATTCCTGCATGATTATTCTGGAAATGCTCGTATAACTTAAAGAGTATCTCGGAGTGTCATTCTGAGCGGAGGCGAAGAATCCTTGCGCGGCGTGCGGCTAAAATGCAGCCAAAAAGATTTTCATCAGAAGCCTGGATGGGCACCCGTTTGGGCAGATTCACGGGATGCTTCGCTACGCTCAGCATGACAGCTCAGACAGACTTGCCCTTCCGGGCGCTCCCCGCATCTTTGACGCCGCGAAAAACGTTCCACGCGAAAGCGCACGAGCCGCTCACCAACGCCAAGGGGATCGCGGCATGGCGGTAAGCGTTCGTCATGTCGGGCTGAACATGATGGACTGCCGCGACGACAATCGTGGCAACGATTCCCACCAGCAGGCCCACGCCCATGCCAAGCGCGGCGAAAAGAATTGTGAGCAGCACGGTCCGAAACGAGACCATGATGAGGCGCACGTACCATTTTGGACGGGGGCGAACCGGCGCACGATTCTCCATGCGAAGTGCTGCCATACAGAAGACGATTGTAGACCAGATTTGCCGCTTTCGCCTTGATGTCGGTCTTCCCCGCCGGCGCCGTGAATTGGGCCTCGACCTTGGTGTACTGTCGAAAGAACGGTTCCCTTGATTCGCCCGGCCGCGTGCTTCGATTTACCATGGAGTTACCATGCAGGACGTGCTGACGAGCGTTCGGGCCTTCATCGCCAGCCGCGGGCTGCTCCATCCCGGCGAGCGCGTGGCGGTGGCTGTCTCCGGCGGAGCCGATTCGGTTGCCCTGCTCCGCCTCTTGCTGGAGCTGCGGCAGGAGTTGGGCATCGTGCTTTCGGTGGCTCACCTTAACCATCAGTTGCGCGGGGCCGATGCCGAGCGCGACGCCGATTTCGTGGGCGAGCTGGCCGAGCGACACGGGCTGGAATTTCACCTGGCTCGACGCGATGTCAGCGCCTATGCGGTCGAGCACAAGCTTAGCCTGGAAGCGGCGGGGCGCCATCTGCGCTACGGGTTTTTCTCCGCGCTGGTCGATGAGGGCAAAGTGAATAAGGTCGCCACCGCACATACGCTGGACGATCAGGCCGAAACCGTGCTGCTCAAGCTCTTGCGCGGAAGCTGGCTGCGCGGCCTGGCGGGCATCCACGAGCGGCTGTGCGCCGGGGACGGCCGGATTTGGGTGGTTCGTCCCCTGCTGGGCACCAGCCGGCAAGAGGTTGAGGCATATCTGCACGGGCTCGCGCAACCGTGGCGTGAAGACCGCTCGAACCAGGATCGCCGTTTCCGGCGCAACCGCGTGCGCCAGCTACTGTCCCTACTGGAGGCCGAACACCACCCGGGCGTTCGCGCCTCGCTCGCCCAGGTCGCCGAACTGGCGCGGGCTGAGGAAAGCTATTGGGCGGAGGAGATTGCCCGCATTGCTCCGGGGTTTGTCTCGCGATGCGACGCGGAGTCGGTCGTGCTGGATTCAGAGCTTCTCACCGCCCAGCCGCTCGCTTTGCAACGAAGGCTGGTTCGCTATGCAGCAGAGAAGGTGCGACTCAAGCTCGACTTTGACAAAGTCGAGCGCTTGCGTCTGCTGCTCTCCGCCCGGGACGGAAGCCGTTGCCAGCTGACGGCAGGTTGGGAGGCGCGAAAACAGCGCAGCCGGAGCGAGTCGCATTTGCTGATTTCCCGTTCCGGCACGGACTCGGGCGTGGACGCGCACGGGACAGAGCACCACGCGCAAGCCCAGCCAGCCTCCGCTTACGAATACCGGCTGCGGGTACCGGGAGAGGTGCATGTCCCGGAGGCTCGCCAAGTGATCAAGGTGTCTGTTGTAGAAGTTTCCGATCACCATTCCGTGGCAACCCTGCTCGACCCAAAACGAATCGAGGGCGAGCTGACGGTCAGGAACTGGCGTCCTGGCGACCGCTATCATCCTTTGGGTGAAGAGCGCGAAAAAAAACTAAAAGTATATTTTCAGCAATATCGCATTCCGCTTGAAAAGCGTACGATGTGGCCATTGGTCTTCAGTAACCAGTATTTGGTCTGGGCGCTGGGAATGCCTGTTGCCTCCGGCTTTGCCTTTCGGGAGAATACAGGCTTGGCCTTGCAGATTGAAGGCGTGCCTTTTTTTGCCTAGAACTGGATCAGATCGCATACGTGGAGAGCGGATGCCGGAAATTCTTCACAATAACGTGAAGCGCAACCTGGAGATCGTCGCCACCGCCGAACAGATTCAGAAGCGGGTGCGGGAGTTAGCGCGGCAAATTTCCGAGGATTTCAGGGGCGAACTTGTCTATGCCATTGCTGTTCTTGAAGATGGCTTCGTTTTCATGGCGGACCTGGTGCGCGCCTTGGAGGGCGACGTAGTCTGCCAGTTCCTCAAGGCCTATGTGACGGAGCAGCCGCGCGAAGGCGGTTCCACGCTGGAACTTTTCTTTCGCCCTGAGCTGGAGGTAGCCGGCAAGCATGTCCTGCTAGTGATGGGGGTGCTGCAAACCGGAATCACCAGCGAGTTCCTCATCCGCCACCTGACTTCCTGTGGCGCCGCTTCGGTTCGCATCGCCACCTTTATCGATCGCAGTACGGACCGGCGTATTCTTTTGCGTGCCGACTACTCCGGATTCCTGCTGGATAACAGCTATGTAGTGGGTTACGGACTTGGCACAGCCGATTTTGGCCGAAACCTGCCCTTTCTGGCAGTTGTCCAAGGTCAGCTACCTCCCTCACCCGGCATCTGAACAATCTCCCGGAGGATGAAAACGAGTACAATCTACAGATGGAGGGGCGAAATCCTAAGTCTGTGCGGCCTCAGGTGCATCTAATCTGCTGGTGAGGCTGCGCGTCACGAAGTTTTCCGTGTGCCCTGATCTGAGGAGCTTGCTGTGAATTCGACCGTAAAACAAGTCGTGTTCTGGCTGGTGATTGTTTTGTCGGGCGTCTTGCTATGGCAAGTCGTCAAGGCGGGCAACAGCGGCGTTAAGGAACGCGAAATTAATTTCTCGCAGTTCATGAATGATGTGGACCAAGCGAAGGTAAAGGACGTCACCATTACCGGGCCTGACGTGCGCGGCCAGTACGGCAACGAGAAGGCTGCTTTCCACACCACTGTCCCTGCGAATTATCCTGACATGATCAAGATTCTCCGCGACAAGGGCGTCAACATCACGGTGAAGGACGCCAGTGGTGGAGGATGGCCGTCATGGCTGCTGAACTTGGCACCCATTATTCTCCTTGCTGCGCTTTGGATATTCATGATCCGGCAGATGCAGACGGGTGGTAACAAGGCGCTTTCCTTCGGCAAGAGCAAGGCCCGATTGCTGTCCATGCAGCAGAAAAAAGTCACGTTCAAGGACGTGGCGGGGGTTGACGAAGCCAAGGAAGAACTGCGCGAGATCATCGAGTTTCTGCGGGAGGCTCAGAAGTTCCAGAAGCTTGGCGGCCGCATTCCGAAGGGCGTGCTGTTGGTAGGACCTCCGGGCACGGGTAAAACGCTGTTGGCGCGCGCCGTAGCCGGCGAAGCCAATGTCCCGTTTTTCAGTATTTCGGGTTCCGATTTCGTCGAAATGTTCGTCGGCGTCGGCGCCAGCCGCGTGCGCGACCTGTTCGAACAGGGCAAGAAGAATGCTCCCTGCATCATCTTCATTGATGAAATCGACGCCGTCGGCCGTCATCGCGGCGCCGGTCTCGGCGGCGGTCACGACGAGCGCGAACAGACTCTGAACCAGTTGTTGGTCGAAATGGACGGCTTCGAATCCAACGAAGGCGTCATCCTGATCGCGGCCACCAACCGGCCCGATGTGCTGGACCCGGCTCTGCTCCGCCCCGGCCGCTTCGACCGCCGCGTGGTGGTCTCGCGCCCGGATGTGCGCGGCCGCGAAGAAATCCTGCGCGTGCATACGCGCAAGATTCCTCTCAATGACGACGTCGATTTGACCGTGCTGGCTCGTGGAACCCCCGGTTTCTCCGGCGCCGATCTGGCCAACATGGTGAATGAAGCCGCCCTCAACGCCGCCCGGCAGAACCGCAAGACGGTGCTGATGTACGATTTTGAGCTGGCCAAGGACAAGGTGCTGATGGGCGCCGAGCGCAAGTCGATGATCCTCTCTGATGAGGAGAAAAAGGTCACCGCCTTTCACGAAGCCGGCCACGCCCTGGTGGCTGCGCTCAGCGCCGAGGCCGACCCGCTGCACAAGGTAACCATCATTCCCCGCGGCATGGCGCTCGGTGTAACCATGCAGTTGCCGCTCGACGATAAACACACCTACACGCGTGAATACCTGGAGACGCGGCTGGCGATCATGATGGGCGGCCGGTTGGCCGAGGAGCTATTCCTCGGCACCATGACCACTGGCGCCGGCAACGACATCGAGCAGGCTTCCGAGCTGGCTCGCAAGATGGTTTGCGAGTTCGGCATGAGCGGACTGGGTCCGATCACTTTCGGCAAGAAGGAAGAGCAGATCTTTCTCGGTCGCGAGATCTCGCAGCACCGCGATTTCAGCGAGGACACGGCGATCAAAATCGACAGCGAGGTTCGCCGCCTGGTCGATGAAAGCTACAACGCGGCAAAGGAAATTCTCGAAAAAAATCGCCCGGCTCTGAGCGGCATTGCCGCCGCTCTGCTGGAACGCGAGGTGCTCGATGCCCACGAAGTCCAGATGATTATCGAAGGCAAGACCCTTCCAGCGAGAATTTCTCCGAACTCGCACGATGACCAGGGCGGTGTACAACAGGTGCTCAAGCCCGAACCTTCACGGCAGCCGGGACTTGCCCCGGGAGAGCGTCCTTCACCCGCGTAAACTTCGATTTCTCTGCTTCGCAACTCAGGGTGGCCACAACGGCCGCCCTTTTCATTTCCCGTAATAAATCGAGCAGCTCGCTTTTACACCTTCTCATCGCAACTGTGTTCAGGAGCTCTGCTGAAAAATTCGTCGGCATCCATTTCCAGGTGGACGGCGACGCCAATCAGTGACTACAAAGTCTGGGTAGACCGAATCACCCTGACCTACGGTAGAGGGTCTGGATCGACGAAATGACGCTGAGTATCTGGTGATGCTTCAGGCGAACCACGGAAGAGTTATTTCCATTTCCCAAACAGAGTGTCGTCCCGAGCGTAGCGAGGGATCTGCTGTTCGTTCGGGTTGGAAGAAAAGCAGGTCCTTCGGACGCCAGCCCCAACAAGCCAACAACAGGCTTGTCGGGGACCCCGCAAAAACAGCGCGTCTCAGATGACACATCTGAGTAATTTCACGAATTTGCGAGGCATAAAGGTGGTTAGATCACGCTGATGAGCGGCTTGCACGCCGGCAAAACCTCGCCAATGCGGCGCGCCTCGAGCCCGCAATCGCGGAGTTGGACAAGCAAGTCATCGGCCTCGGCGGAAGCTACGGAGATGAGCAAGCCCCCGGCCGTCTGGGGATCGAAGAGAATCGTGCGCAGCTCGTCGGGCACGGTCTCCGCGTATTCGACTACGCATTCGGCGAAGTCGCGGTTGGCCTTCAGTCCTCCGGGAATCATGGCGGCGCGCACGCATTCCAGGGCTCCGCTCAGCAACGGCAGCTCCGACGCGCGGATGACGAGAGCGACGTTGCTGGCCATCGCCAACTCGCGAGCGTGGCCTATGAGCCCGAATCCGGTGACGTCCGTCATGCCATGCACCGCATGCCGCAGGGCGATTTCAGCGGCACTGTGGTTCAGCGTGGTCATGGAGCGGGTGGCGTCCTCAATCCACTCCGGCGCCGCCTTGCCGCGCTTGATCGCCGTGGAGATGACCCCTGTACCGAGCGGCTTGGTGACGAGCAAAGCGTCTCCCGGCTGCGCGCCTGCGTTGGTAAGCAGGCGAGCAGGGTTAATCGTTCCGGTGATCGCATAGCCGAACTTGATTTCAGGATCGCGGATGCTGTGCCCGCCAATCACCGTGCAACCTGCCTCGATCATCTTGCTGAGGCCGCCGGCGAGAATGCGCTCGAGAATATCGATGTCGGCGTTGTCCGGGAAACAAACCAGGGCGAGAGACGAAAGTGGGCGGCCTCCCATGGCGTAGATGTCACTCAACGCATTGGTGGCGGCAATCTGGCCGAAGGTGTAAGGATCATCGACAATGGGGGTGAAAAAATCGACCGTCTGGACGAGGGCCAGCTCGGGCGTGAGTTGATACACGCCGGCGTCGTCGGCTTTGTCAAAGCCAACCAGCACATTCGGATCATTCTGCCGGGCTAATTTCCCAAGCACCGAGTCCAGCACCGCCGGACTTAGCTTGCTCGCTCAACCCGCAGCCTTAACCGTCTCCGTCAGCCGAACTGTCTTCGTTGCGTCCATCCAGAACATTGTACCGGGTGCGCCGATTTAAGGCGACTGGCAAGGGAAGCGCGCTTTTTCTCTTTCAGTCGTCGGGTCGCTTTTAATCACAACTGGCGCCGCGATATTCGCGGTAGTCGACGCCCTCCATTTTTACGATGCGGCACATTTCATGTAGGCGTGAGCGTATGCGGTCGGTGACTCGATCACCAAGTGTCCATTGGCGATTAGCAAGCACAGCTGGGCTATAGCTCTCGGGTCGTCCGACGCGTTCTTGGATAGCACCACCTGCGGGTAAGTCAGAATAATTTGTCGTGATTATCGTTGTCTTAGCCATGTTGTAACGAGTGTTCAACATGAAGTATGTTTGCTCTTTGACCCATTCAGTACTCATTGGTGCGGAACCGAGGTCATCGAGCACGATGATTTCCGTCTTGAAAAAAGGTTCCAGAACACTATGTTCGGTTGCTTCAACTGAGGGATTCCATGAGTCCTGCACTGTTTTAATTAGGTCGCGGCAGTCATAGAATGAGCATTTTATTCCTTTTTCCATGAGAGACCTAATCATGGCGACTGCGAGGTGGGTTCTTGCCAACTCCCGTCGGGCCAATTAGCAAAAGACCTGTTGCTTCCAGTGGGTAACTCTCAACGAAGCCACAGGCTTTCTGGTAGGCAAAAGCGACCGACTTAAAGAGTCCATCATGGTCGAAGTTTGAGAGCTCGCAATGCTTATATCGCTCAGGAATGCCTGCCTGGTCAAACAGACGCGCGTTACGCGAAAGCTTTTGGCAATCGCAGGTAGTTGCTTTTTGAACGCTACGTCTCTGCTTATCTTTTACGCGGATTAGTCGAAGGCCCGTTCCTCCGCAGATGGCGCAGATCTGCGGGTTGGGATTCGAATCGGCCCTTTTCTTGGAGTGCATAAAGAGACTCTTAATCACGGAGCGCAACCGCGCAACTGCAATACGATCGTCTGCTGTGAGTAAGCTGTTGGAATCTGCGGTTAGTTGTGGACGAACGTGAATTACTTGGGGTGGTCTGGAGATCCCAAATTTGATCTCGAAGTCGCAACTATTCTTACTACTGTTATATATACGAAATATATATATAAATAGTAGTAATAGTAGGTACTGTGGAATAGTGGAAAACTCAGGAATAGCGGCGTGGTCATTGCCTATGGCTCGTCTTCAGCCTCTGGATAACTGCACCGATTGACTGTGTATCGTGTGCGTGTTTCCTGCTCGCTTGTCTAAAGCAACCTTGTCTTCCACTGCTTGCACAACAATTCCACAGGTTGCTTTGAGAAAAACGCACGCGAAGGTGGAAATCACGCCTAAGCTTTTGACGAACAGAGTCTCTGGAAGTGATCATGACACGGATGGGCTGTTCAAAATCCGCCGCAGAATCCTGAGAGAAGGTGGGTTGTGCTCGGCATCGTAGTGTTTGCACTATAAGTTGGGCAATTAGTATTTCGGCAGCACTGCAACCGGCGTCTGGATAGATGCGTCTAATCCAGTCAAGATGGGAAAGAGGGCTTCTGGATAGGCCCTACACCTTTACTTGCGCACCTGGCTCCGAAACTAACGGACCAGCTTATTGAAACTCTGGCGAAAACCAGCCCCAGGTTCAGAGGATCTGAGCTTTGTGGATAAAACAACGCCGCCGCTTCCGTGGCGGCTGAGTTTTTCTATGCTCGAAGCGAAGTAGATATAGAGCTCGTTCGCTACTGACTGAATCGCTCCCAATCAGCTAATGCGGTTCCGCGGTCGAGTTACGGCCTGTGGCTCTTGCCAGCAGGAGCCTGAGTTTCACAGCCGCGCTTGTGAGGCGCGCAGAGAGGATTATGAATGAGAAGGAATGAATTCGACATTACCGAGACTTGGAAAAGCGATCCGCGTTGGAAGGGAATCGAACGGCCGTACACGCCGGAGGATGTCGATCGACTGCGAGGAACAGTTCACGTAGAGCACACGCTGGCGCGTCTGGGGGCGGAGAGACTCTGGCAGATGATGCGGGAAGATGACTACGTCGGGGCGCTCGGCGCGATGACCGGCAACCAGGCGATTGAAATGGTGCAGGCGGGGGTGAAAGCGGTCTATGTAAGTGGCTGGCAGGTGGCCGGCGACGCCACTACGGCGGGGCAGGTATACCCAGACCAGAGCCTTTATCCCGTGGATAGCATTCCAGCCATGGTGCGGCGCATCAACAATGCCCTGCTGCGGGCCGATCAGATTCATCATTCCGAGGGAAAAAACGGGGTCAACTGGGTGGTTCCGCTGGTGGCCGACGCTGAGGCGGGTTTCGGCGGCGCCCTGAGCGCCTTTGAGCTGATGAAGGCCATGATTGAAGCCGGCACCGCGGGGGTCCATTTCGAAGACCAGCTTTCTTCAGCTAAGAAGTGCGGACACCTCGGCGGAAAAGTGCTGGTGCCGACCGTGGAGGCCGTGCAGAAACTGGTTGCGGCCCGCCTGGCCGCCGACGTCATGGGTGTGCCCTCGATTATGATGGCGCGGACCGATGCCAACGCCGCGACCCTGATTACCTCGGACATCGATCCGCGCGACGCGCGCTTCCTTACCGGTGAACCGCGCACCCATGAAGGTTTCTACCGCGTCCGCGGCGGGCTCGATTCAGGCATCGCGCGTGGTCTTGCCTACGCTCCTTATGCTGACTTGATCTGGTGCGAAACCTCGGAGCCGAATCTGCAGGAGGCGCGGCGCTTTGCCGACGCCATCCACGCGGAGTTCCCGGGCAAAATGCTCTCTTACAACTGTTCGCCATCGTTTAACTGGAAGAAGAAGCTCGACGACGCCACCATCGCCAAATTTCAGCGTGAGCTCGGCGCCATGGGCTACAAGTTCCAGTTCATCACCCTGGCCGGCTTCCATGCCCTGAATTTGAGTATGTTCGAGTTGGCTCGCGGCTATAAGGAAAGCGGTATGACAGCCTATTCGCGGCTACAGGAGAAGGAATTCAGCCGCGAGAAGCACTACGGCTATGCCGCTGTCAAGCACCAGCGCTTTGTCGGCACCGGCTACTTCGACGAGGTGACCCAGGTCATCGCCGACGGAAGTTCCTCGACGACGGCGCTGAAGGGCTCGACCGAGGAAGAGCAATTCATCCACAATGGCTTCCAGGAGCGGGAAACGATGGGTCTCGGCAACCCGGCCTGTGCGCCTGTGCTCGGTGAATGCGCGGTAATCGACGGGCAGCAGGACATCGTGCAGTTGAAGAAGAAGGAACCGGGAGCCGCGGCATAAGCGCAGCTAGCCAGGCTTTGTAGTCACCGGCACCACTCAGATCCCGGCAGATCAGGATACGGTCTGCCGGGGACCCGCTAGCTTGGGCGGCTATTGATTTCGTCGCCAACCCGCGAGTCGGGATCTATTTCATTTAAGACAAGTACGAGAAGGTGGGCTGTCGGCGGGGACTTGCCCGCCTGCTGGGCCGGTCGGTCGAGTGGATACAGTTGCCCGGCCGGGGCGGTGAAACCTCAGGATTTCCCAATCTTGCACTGATCTGTCGATTTGGCCTTCGGTTCTCTTGACAGAGTCTGCGCGGCGGAGCGTAATTGCACCGCACGTTACTGTGTCGGGAGGGATGTGCATGAATAAGGCTGGTTTGGTTGATCGTATCGCCGCCGCCACAGCAATCAGCAAGACACAGGCGACGGCAGCGATAGAGACGTTCATCAGCAGTGTATCTTCGACCTTGAGAAAAGGCGAGAGAGTTACCCTGGTGGGCTTTGGCACTTTCTGTATTTCGCAGCATAAGGCAAGGAACGGCCGCAATCCGCAGACAGGGGCACTTATAAAAATTGCGGCGCGCCGGGTCGCCAAGTTCACGCCGGGCGTCGAGCTAAAGAAGGTAGTCAACCGCAAATAGATCGCTCATTTTCAACTGAGGCGAGGACACCGGTCAGCTCTCTGACATTGCCGGGTTCTCGCTTTTTTTGTCGCCCGCCCGCAGCCATCTTCGAGCTTCAGCGTCTTCAAACAAATGCGGAGTTGCGCATACCCAAGCAGGGCTCCATTGCAGTAACCTTTGTGGATTACCTTCCGGCTGGGAATCGGCGAGGTCGGGTCTGCGGCGACAGCCCGTTTTCAAGGGGTGCGAACGCATGGGCAAGTTGATATTGGTCCGTCACGGTGAGAGCGAAGCCAATCGCAGCCGCATTTTTGCCGGCTCCGCCGAGGTTCCATTAACCGAGACCGGACGCCTGCAGGCGAAGGAACTAGCGGCGCGGATCGGCGCGCACTTCCGGCCGGTGCGCATTGTTTCGAGTCGCTTTAAGCGCGCTCTTCAGACAGCGGAGATTATTGCCGCGGGGTTGCGACTTCCGCTCGAAGTGGTTGACGGGCTCGAGGAGCGAGACCTTGGGTATCTGAAGGGACGCCCATGGGCGGAGAAGCCTGAAGCCTCCGCGGAGGCTGCGAGTTTTCTGAAGAACGAAGAGCAATGGTTGTGGCGGCCCGCCGGAGGCGAGAGCTATGAGGACGTGCGCCGGCGCGCGGTTGCCGTGTTGCTCGCCCTCGGCGCGCGCTACCCGCACGAGGACGTGGTGGTGGCGACCCATGGGGCGGTCATGCTCGCGGTTTGGGCGCATCTGGCCGGCGGATATCGGCATGCACAGGTTCCGCGCAATTGCGGAATCCTCGCGACCGACTACGAAGACGGCAAACTACAGGGGTTGCAAATTATCGAGACCAACACGGAGTGACCGCCAATTCACTCATTTCGCCACGCGCCAGCGGCGGAGCGCGACCAGCGACCAGGCGGCCTCGACCAGCCCAAAGGGCCATGCGCCCTGCAAAAAGCCGTAGAGCGAGCCGAGCATGCAGGCGACGGCAAACGCCAGGATGAACCAGCGGCTTCGATTCTCAAAGGCGTAGCAGACAAGCATGGCCGTCACGGCGAACAATCCAAACAGGGAGAGTCGGCTCATGCGGCATACCGTTGCAAGGGGCTCAAGGGTTAGAAGGACGCTTTAGTCTTCTTCTTGGGCGGCTTTTTGGCTTCACGTTTCGGTGCGTTTTTGTTTGCCATGGGGAGAGTTTACGCCATTGATTGAGGAGTTCAAGAGGAAATGAGTTTTGAGTCGCACGGTGAACCGCACGTCCCGGAACCCGAATCAGTTTGCGAACTCGGCGACGAGAGCGGGCGGCTTGCCCGATATGGCTGCTTGCGGCTACAATAGATGTTTTAGGGCAGAGGTTTTTAGCAATTATGAAAGCAGCGACGCATCCCAATTATTCGGAAGTACGCGTGCAGTGTGCCTGTGGGCACAGTTTTCTGACCCGCAGTACGCACCATGGCGACATCCGCGTTGAAATCTGTTCCAACTGCCATCCCTTCTTCACCGGCAAGCAGAGGGAGATCGACACCGCCGGACGCATCGAGCGCTTCCGTCGTAAGTACGCCAAGATCGAGAAGAAGTAGCCGGGAACGCCGGCAATCCAGTCATCCACGAAAGCCTCCGTGCAGGCGGAGGCTTTCGTGTCTCTAGCGGCCGTCGTTCGTGTGGCGACAGCTGCGGCGGCCACAGTTTCGCGGCGGTTGCTCTAGCTAGATTCGCCGAAGGTATATCCCGTGAAGGAGCTGGGCGTCCCGCCCGGCGGTGCCAGAACCGGACACATCAACGTTGGAACTGCTCTAGAATAGAGCTGCGGTGCACAAGTTCTACGACATCTCGGCCGAGCGCGCAGCCCCACCGGAGGCGAAGGTCGCGTCCCGTCTGCGGATCGGCGGGGTGACCATCACTCCGGCCACCGTGCTGGCTCCGATGGCCGGCATCACCGATACGGTTTTCCGGCGTTTTATGCGTGAGATGGGCGGTTGCGGCCTCATCATGACGGAGTTCACCTCCGCCGACGGCGTGCTGCGCGGCAAGGATCCGAAGGCGCAGCGCTATCTGCACTTTTACGACGACGAGCATCCGATCTCCGCCCAACTGTTCGGCAGCAATCCGGAATCGCTGGGCGAGGCCGCGCGCATGATCGAGGGGCTGGGCTTCGATCTGGTTGACTTGAACTTGGGCTGTCCGGCAAAGAAGGTGGTCAAGTGCAATGGGGGCTCGGGACTGCTACGCGACCTGCCGCTGATCGAGCGCATCTTCCGCTCGGTTCGCGCCGCGGTGAAGATTCCATTCACGGTGAAGTTCCGCGCTGGCTGGAATGAGAAGGAGCTGGTCTATCCGCGGCTGGCGCGACTGGCGGAAGAGTGTGGGCTGAACGCTATCGCGATGCACGCCCGCACCCGCGAGCAAGGCTACACGGGCCAAGCGTGCTGGCAATGGATCGCCGAGTTGAAGCAGTTGGTGAGCATTCCCGTGATTGGCAACGGCGACATCCGCTCGCCCGAGGATGCGGCGGCAATGGTCGCCGAAACCGGTTGCGACGCGGTCATGATCGGCCGCGCGGCCGCGTCCAACCCGTGGATCTTTCGGCAGATAGCCGGCTATACCGAGCGGGGCTGGTATGAGACGGCAACTGAGGCTGATCGCTTCCGCATGATTCATCGCTACTTTGGCATGCTGATCGAAGAGGAGTACCGCGATACGCCCGGCAAAATGAAGCAGTTTGCGTCGTGGTTTACGCACGGCGTACGCGGCGGCGCGCAGTTGCGCAAGGCGATCTACCAGTCGCACGACGAGCGCCAGATCCTCGGCGAAGTGGAGCGCTTCTTCGAAGACGCACTCCAGGCCGACGAAGGCAAGCAACGCACGGCTGATGCGAATCGGCCGCGGGCGATTCGGAGCGCCGCGGTCTGCGATTGATGAGGCGGTCCTTAGGCGCCTGAGGCCAAAGTGTGGTACTCCCGATCCGCGTCGGATGAGCGCAGCACCCAAATGGTGTAGATGGCAAGCACCGTTCCAAAGGGAATATCCAACAAAGACAGGAAGGCCAGTAAGAGTGCGAGCGATCGCGCCCACGCGGCTCGCTTGAGGAGTCCTATGCCGGCCGCCACACCGAGCAGTCCTTTGCCCAGGATCAACAGCACGATGAAGGCGAAGAGGGGACGCACGATGGGGGGAACAATGAACGGGCCGTGGCGAACTGCCATGAGTAAAGCGTTGGCGACTGCGATCAGCAGCAGTCCGGCGAGGCTGTGCAGCGCCGAAAGAACCAGCCAGAAGATGCCCAGAAGCTGGACGTGCCGGCGCACGCGCCCTCCGCGGGGCTCGGCGAAAGAAGCGGGCGCAGCGGGCGAAACCAGTTTGCCGCAAGTGGAACAGAATTGCTGCCCGGCTTGAATTTGAGTGCCGCACGCCTCGCAGAACATGATCGCGTCTTTCTCCCGAATCTAGTCTCCCGAACATGGTCGCCGTCGCCTGGATCCCGGAATGATGCCCGATGGAGTTTATCGCCCCTTAGGGTCCGAATGCCGGGATGTGCCTATCGGAAACAGTTCTGAGATATAACAATCTATATATCTAGATGAATAGTTACATACAACCATCTGGGTAGTGACGGTGCTTCGATGTGAGTTGCGAGAATGCTGCATCAACTCTCCCTGCCCAGCACTTCTACAACGCGGTCAAAGTCTTCCAGGGATTTGTATTCGATAAGGATCCTTCCCTTTCCTTGACGATCGTCGATCTGGACGCGAACTCCTAGCGCACGTTGCAGTTGACGTTCCGCCTCCCGCACGTTGGGATCGACCTGACGCTCGGCTTTTTCCCGCTTTGGCTCCGGATGCATCAGGTTGTGAACGGTCCCTTCCACTTGGCGAACGGACATCGAGAGCGCTACGGCACGGTTGGCCAGCTTGAGAATTGCTTCAGGCGAGTCGAGGCTCATGAGGGCTTTGGCATGTCCGAAGCTGAGTTTGTTTTCTTCAACCAGGGTTTGCGCCTCGGAGGGCAGCTTGAGCAGGCGCAGGAAATTGGCCACGCTGGAGCGCTCTTTGCCGGTGCGCTGTGCCATCTGCTCCTGGGTGAGCCCGAATTCGCGGCCGAGGCGCTCGTAAGCCCGCGCTTGCTCCATGGCGTTAAGGTCCTCGCGCTGCAGGTTCTCGATGATCGTCATCTCCATCGCCTGCTCGTTGGAGACCTGCTTGACAATCGCCGGCACGGTGGTCTTGCCAGCTCGCTGCGAAGCCATCCAGCGGCGCTCTCCGGCGATCAGTTGAAAGCGCCCGTCGGATTGGGGCCGCACCAGAATCGGCTGTACGACCCCGGAAGTTTTGATGGATTCGGCCAGCTCGGCCAAAGCAGTCTCATCGAAGCGGACCCTGGTCTGGTAGGGGTTGCGGTCGATCTGCTCAAGCGGAAGCTCGCGGATCATTTCGCCGGGAGCGGACGTGGATTGAGCAGCGAGCACGGAGCGGGCGGCCGGAATCAGGGCGTCGAGACCGCGGCCAAGAACCTTGCGTTTGTCATTCATCGAAAAACCTCGGAAGTCGTAAAGTCAGTGATCTGTCTCAGGGCTGGCGGCCGGAGGCCGCTTGGCCCAAAAATGGCGACGCCGTTCGCCCCTGCCGGTCCATAAATTCCTTGGCCAGGCGTATGTAGCTCTCAGCTCCCCGTGACCGCGGATCGTACAAGATGGCAGGGCGGCCATGACTCGGGGCTTCAGCGAGGCGGATATTCCTAGGGATGGAGGTCTCGAAAAGCAGTTCGCCAAAGTGAGTTTTCAATTCTGTGGCAACATTCTGGGCGAGATTGGTGCGTTCGTCGAACATGGTGAGCACCACACCTTCGACCGTGAGCCTGGGGTTCAGGTTCTGCCGAACTCGTTCAATGGTATCGAGCAACTCGCTGATACCTTCCAAAGCGAAGTATTCTGCCTGCATTGGAACCAATACGGAATCGGCGGCAACGAGAGCATTAAGGGTGAGCAGGTCGAGGGCCGGCGGACAGTCGAGCACGATGTAATGGAAGCGCGGCAGAAGCGGTTCAATGGCATTGCGCAGACGGTATTCGCGCTCTTCGGCGTTCACCAGCTCAAGATTGGCGCCGATCAGGTTCTTGTTCGAGGGAATGACCCAGAGGTTTTCGCTCTCGGCGGGCTGAAGAATCTGCTCGGCCGGAATCTCATTCACCAGCAGATCGTAGCTGCTGAGGCGCGATGGATCTTTCGCGAAGCCGATCCCGCTGGAGCTGTTTGACTGCGGATCGCAGTCGATGAGCAGGGTAGGCACTTCGGCGGCAGCGAAGGATGCGGCAAGATTGATGGCGGTTGTAGTCTTGCCGACGCCGCCCTTTTGGTTGGCGATGGCGATCACCCGGGCCATGCTGTTGATCCTTTCAGCTTCGAGTGGCGAAACCGATCTAACCTGCAAGTTGAAAGCTGACAGGAAGAGGGACGGATGCAGGTGATCTCGGTTCTGAGAGTAACGGAGACGGTGGCGGGCTTCAACGGTGATCTGCTGTGGGCGGCTGTGGATTCGGTGGATAAAGGGGGGAGAATCCGGATTTTTTGCCGGCGACTGCCGGGTGTGAACGATGGCCGGGTCAGATTGTGGCTGACGGTCGCCGAGCTAAAGCGATAGCAGGCAAAGGCTGGCGAAGAAAGTTCCACGTGGAACATTAAAGGGGGCCCGTGCAGGGAATATTGTGGGCATTGGGTTGAGCAGTCCTGGCGTTGAACTCTCACCCGGCACAAGCTGCGAAGATACGGCGCGGCTTTGGGATGTCGGTCCGCGGCTTCTTTCGCAGGAAAGGCGTGTTCCACGTGGAACACGCGCCCCAGACAGCCAAATGGGGACCCCGCCGCGCGCGCAGTTACGCGTGGTGGGGTGGAACATCATGCTTGCCAGATTGCCAGCACCCGCGATTCCGCCTCAGGAATCGGAACGGATCGCCACCTGCCGGGCAAAATGGAAGCGGCAGCCGTGAGCTGCCCGGCTCCAATCATCGCTCCCAGGAGGCCTTTGGGCGAAACCAATGACCCGGCCGTGTGGAGAATGCTCTCAAATTTCTCAACCGCTCTGAAAGTAACCAGCGTGGCCTTCTCCTGAAAACGCTCAGCACGCTCTTGCACAACTCGAACCCCATCCAGATGCAAGACCCGCGACAGCTCCCGCAGGAAAACAGCTTTCTTGCCGTGCGACTCAATGAGCGTCAACTTTATGGACGGAGCAAAGACCTTCAACACCATTCCCGGAAAACCGGCGCCCGAGCCCACTTCGATCACGTGATCCGCCGAACCGGCGGCGAGCAGGTGACGAGCGGCAAACAATGACTCGCCAAAATGACGTCGCACAATCTCCTCTGGTTGACGGATAGCAGTCAAATTAATCGTCCGATTCCACTTGAGCAATAAATCGATGTATAAGACTATACTATCGACTTGGCTTGCAGATAGCGAGTACCCCACCAGGTAAGGTGCCAGCAATTCGGAGATTTGTCGCCGCTCCAGCATGAAAATGCAGCATAGCACCGCCGCCTGCGTGAGGCGCCCGGAGCAGCGAAAATCGACGAAATGCGCATTATTGAGAGCATAGATTTATGTCCGATAACGCGCAGCACGTCCGATAATGCGCAATGCCGAACAGAAACCAGGCCCGGCCAATGACTTTGGTCGCAGGACAGTGTTTGGGTTATCTTCAGAGCAGATAGTGAACGGGCTAAATGGTGCGGAAGTTATCGTTTTCGTAAGCAGGACTCGAAAAAGGCATCCTCTCGAATACCAATCACCCGCTCAACAGCTACTCGCGCCGCTTTAGCGGCTGACTGCACATACTCGGAATATGCGTATACGCGAACGTAATATCGATGAGATTGGTAAGCTTCAGTCCATTCCTCAACGGGAAAAAGATTCTCTAACGTTACAGTTGGGTATTCCCCTGTCGAAAGTTCAACTTCTTCGACCTTGGGAGGTTTAGGCACATCGACCCACGCGCCTGCGATCCACAGAGCTTCGGCAGAGGCCTTTCCAGCTAACCGCGAGTCAACCTGAACGAGTTCCTCTCCAAACGCTCTTTCTAGATCCGCAACTAACCCAGCTCTCTTGTCGCGTTCCCGAAGCATCAGGAAGAATTCCTTGATAAGTTCGCCTCCAGAATGAGAAACAGCAGGACTAAATCGATAGACTTCTCGCGGGAGAAGCCTGTTCACAATTCGATAGCTAATGTCAGAAATGTCTCCTTCAGGGCTCCCTAAGAAATCAACACCTTGCATCGATGAATCGTCATACTCGAAAAATCTGAAAAGCGCTGTTAAGTCATCAACACCCTGGACTGACCAGAGATCCGTCATGCGAGTAAGTAATTTCTCAAACAGACCTCTGCCGCCCGAACTTTCTGGTGATGGTAGATGTAGCTAAACAGCATGATCTTGCAGATCACGATTTGTTCCATCGTGCTACTTGCGCGCTTCGGGAGCCGCAGTCGATAAGTATCGTAGTAAGGAAGACGAACCTTATCCTTAATCGCCGGACGTGCCGAAACTTTCGTTCCTACGGTCGCGTAGAGTTTGGTCAGCGCCGATCCCACATCGACCATGTAGTCCTTCTCCAGGGCTACCGTGTACAAATAGCGCTCAAGATCATACCTCGGTGGTAAGCCTGCGCAAGACGCGTCTCGAAGCAAATAATCAAGCTTATCGGCGTCCAATCCTGACGAGACTATATCGCCCATAAACTGCAAATGTGGATGCGCCGCCGATCCTACGATAAGAAGTGCAACGTTATTAAGGTCGATATCCCAGTATTCGTCGTCTCGAAGATCATCTGCCCGCAATTTGTTCCGGGCTCGTTCCAGTAAACCAGCAACGGACCTGCTCTTTGCAATACAAAATGAGAGGACCTCGCCGGCACCCTTTTCCTTTCCAATAAGGTCGCTTAATTCTTGTGCCGCGTCCCTTAGTATGCCAATTCTAGAGTAGACGCGTTCTGACGCGTGGCTAAAGAGGCTATGTCCGGTGTCGTGTAAAAGAGCGGCTAACCTGAGTTCATGCTTGAGCTTATGGGCGACAGCAATAGGCTCCTTCTCTCTCGAAATCTCTTTTGCAATCGTCAAAATCGTTCCAGCATACCGATCCAGCAGTGCCTCGAAAACACGAGACGCGATTGTAACGACACCTAAAGAATGCTCAAATCGGCTGTGCCGGGCTGAAGGATAGATGTGGTAGGCAAGACCTGTTTCGGTATTTTAGTTTGGCCCACCTGTGGAAGCTAACTTTGGCCCACTTGGGAGTAGCTGGATAGGCTTCGTGGATGGAACGACGAAAGCGTAGCTGGCTACCGAGGAGGGCGAAGGTGGAGCTGTTTCGAGCAGATACGTCGTGAGTATGAGTTTGGCGTCGGGACGATTTCCGGGGTTTCGCGGAAGTTAGGAGTTCACCGGCGCATGGTCCGGGAGGCGCTTTCGCAGTGCAGTGCCCGCGGAGAGCAAACCGCAACAGAGGCGTCTGCGGAAGTTAGAAGCCGCGTCGGCATTCATTGATCGGGTTCTGACAGAGGATCTGCAAGCACCACCGAAGCAGCGGCATACGGCACGCCGCATCTGGCAGCGGTTGTGCGTCGAGGTGCCAGGGTTCAGCGTGGGCGAGCGTTCGGTTCGCGGCTATGTGAGACGACGGCGCCAGCAATTGGGATTGTTGCAGCGCGAGGTGTTCGTTCCGCAGAGCTACGAGTGGGGTGTAGAAGCCCAGGTGGATTGGTACGACGGCTGGGCATTGCTGGGCGGCGAACGGATCAAGCTCCAGGTTTTCGAGATGCGTTCGATGGCCAGCGGCGGAGCTTATCATCGGGCCTACACGCACGCCACCCAACAGGCATTCCTGGAAGCGCATGAGCGGGCTTTCCGCTATTTTGACGGCGTCTTCAAGCTGCTGCGCTACGACAACCTGAAGAGTGCAGTGAAGAAGATCCTGCACGGATATCAGCGGGAGGAGACCAGCCGCTTCATCGGCTTCCGATCGCACTGGCGCTTTCAGAGCGAGTTCTGCAACCCGGCACGTGGCAACGAGAAGGGCGGCGTCGAAGGTGAGGGCGGATACTTCCGCCGCAACCACTGGGTGCCACTGCCGGAAGCGCGTGATCTGGAAGAGCTGAACGCCTACCTGGAGCAGTGCTGCAAGCAGGATCAGCGGCGCATTCTGGATGGTCGCACGGAAACCGTAGGCACAGCGATGCTCCACGAACAGCCGTATCTGATACCGCTGGCGGCCGAGTCCTTCGATCTAACCGAAAGCAGTTTCCCCACCGTCGATGGACTGCGCTGCGTGCGTGTGCGCACGAACCGCTACTCCACTCCACTGTCGCCAGGCACGGTCGTCGAAGCCAGGCTTCGAGCTGATTACGTGGAAGTGTGGCATGAAGGTACGCGGGTTGCTTGCCATGAGCGTTGCTACAGCCGTCAGCAGAAAATCCTCGATCTGGAACACTACCTCGATGTGCTGCGCAAGAAGCCCGGTGCGCTGGCAGGCTCGACCCCACTGGCACAGTGGCGCGAGGCGGGACGTTGGCCGGAGTGCTTCGACCGGTTGTGGCAAGCGTTGAACACGCGGCATGGCCGGCAGGATGGCACGCGGCAGATGATTGAGTTGCTTTCGCACGGTTCCCATGAAGGCTGGGATCGGCTGCGGACAGCGGTGGAACAGGCACTTTCACTCGGTTGTCAGGATGTCGCTGCGATCCGGCACTTGCTGGCTGCCGGGCGGCTGAACAAGCCATCCATCGCTGCCATCGAGATCGGGGTGCTGGCTCGCTATGAGCGGCCGCAACCGGTGCTGAGCGACTACGACCAGCTCTTGGCGAAGGCGCAGGCATGAAGGCCGCCACCGAGAGCCTGGAAAAAGCCGCCGTGGAGCAACAGTGCCGGGCGCTACGTTTGCCAGCCGTGGCCGAGCAGTGCGCACCGCTGGCGGAAGTGGCCGTCAAGCAGCGGCAGACCTACTTGAGTTATCTGGAAGCACTGCTGGCCGTCGAGTTGGAAGAGCGCGAGCGCAACACCATTGCCCGGCGCATCAAGGAGGCACACTTGCCACGGATCAAAACCCTGGAGGAGTTCGACTTCAGCAAAGCGCCGCAGGTCTCGGCCACCGAGATCCAGGAACTGGCCCAGGGAGGGTACATCGAACGCGCTGAACCAGTGATCTTCATTGGCGACTGCGGCACCGGCAAGACGCATCTTCTGACCGGCCTCTGCGTTGCCGCCTGCCGCCAGAAACGGCGTGTGCGTTTCGCCACCGCGGCGGCTCTGGTCAACGAACTGGTTGAGGCCAAGCAGCAGCTGCAACTGCAGCGCGTGCTGGCACGATGGGAACGCTATGACTTGATTGCCATCGACGAGGTTGGCTATGTGCCGATGGCCGACCTGGGAGCCGAGTTTCTCTTTCAGGTGATCGCCGGGCGGGCCGAGAAAGCCGCCGTCATTCTGACGACGAACTTGCCATTTTCGGAATGGACACAGGTGATCCCAAACGCACGCTTATGCAAGGCGCTGCTGGATCGCATCACGGATCGGGCGCATATCATCGAGACCGGAACGGACAGCTACCGCTTCCGGCGCACGATGGAGAAAGGCAGGAGTAAGAAAGCAGGCTGATCGATCGCACTCGATGTATCCCGGGCTTTCGCTACGCTTCAGCCCCGGAACACATCGCATCTCCAACCCGGGTCCGGTCCAGTAAGCTTCCGCAGATGGGCCAGAATTAACTTCCGCAAGTGGGCCAAAATAACTTGCCAAACCGAGCGCAATGCCGAACAGAAACCAGGCGCGGCCAATGACCTTGGTCACAAGTAGCGCAGAGCAGATAATGAATTACCGTCAGAATATCTCACTCTTTTATGGTGCAATCGCCGGTCGTTCCGTCGTAGCTAAAGAGCCATCTTCGCATTAGATCGCGCCCAATCAGGCAGGACCACATTTGCTGTAATGGTAGAGGACATCCGATGACACGAATCAATTCGACTCTTTCCAAATTGTGGTCAGGAAAACTGATGGTTGCGGCATATGCCACGTAGCGGCCGATGGCTCCTGCAGCGGATACTTGTTCCATCCCGGTAGCCCTCAGTTTGCATGTTTTTGCCACTTCCGGGTTGAGCACAGTCAACGAGGAGCCCGTATCTACTAACGCGAAAAGCTCAAGCGGGGGAGGATATTCCAGCCCGACTGCTCTGCCTTCGTCAATCTCCATTTGAGGAGCGCTAATGGAAATACGAATGCGCGGACCATATTGCTGTAATTCGTTTGGGCTGGCACGCAAGAAGACAACAGCCATGAGTCACACAATTACGAAGACAGGCTCAACGGCACATACCTGCTGAATAAGAAATTCGCTTCGCGGCCCGAAGCTTCTTAAAGCCGCACCAAAGGCTGAGTCGTAATCAGGATAAAATCCAGCTTCCTGCCCCTTGTGAATTACAACAAATTCACCTCGGTGTTCCTGAACCCACTCGGCTCGATGCTGTTCAAAAACGCCAAAATCGCTTTCCAAATTAATCGGTAGCGCGGCCATTGGCGTCACCCCTTTTCTAGTTTAGTTACATCCGATATCGCAATAGATGTCCTAAATATGGGCATAAAGTCAAACAGGGCCCAAGAAATTGTACGTAACTTAAGATACATGTAATTTAAGTCACAATCAAGTATAAACTGCAAGAATTCGTTTCCGTGTGCAATTTATGAAACGCACTCCAGAAGACGCAACTTTCGCAGTCCAGTTCGGACGCGAACTCCATGTGAAATACTCCGAAGCGAAAGCTCGGGAAGTGACGGACGACGTGTTCGCTAAATCAATCGGCGTAGTGAGAGCGCAACTGGATAAGTACCTTCGTGGCGAAGCCATGCCAAGCGTCAGGACAGTGGCTCTGGCTCATGCAGCGTACGGAATAGCCGTCGGCTATGGCGGAGTGCCGGTTTCCAAGGCCGTCACCGGACGGCGGCGTCGAAAGGCACCCGTAAGCAGTGATCAGTTGGAGTTGCCCTTTACGATATGGGCGGAAGGCCCAGGCAAGTTCGACGTTAAGTTGCGTCCCGTGTCTGCTCGTAAGTTCAGCTTGCAACTAACAATCAAAAGGACGGCGGGATAATAGCAGGCAGCAGTTCGTAGAGTTGACACTACGGGGATGAACTTATTGTCATGACGTTCGATTCGTCTGCTACCCCTTCGGGCGGCGGCGGTCCTGGATTTCTATATAGACATTGATCAATGAAACCGCTGCCGGGGTTACGCCGGGAATCCGGCTGGCCTGGCCCAGGGTGCGCGGCAGGACGCGGGTGAGTTTTTCTTTCATCTCGCGCGAGAGGCCGCTGACCGAGGCGTAATCGAACCACTCGGGAATATGTCTCTGTTCCGCCCGCTTCAGGCGCTCGATTGCCTTCTCTTGCTGCTGCAAGTATCCGGCGTACTTGATTTCGGTTTCGACCGACTTGAGTTCGTTGCGCACGGCCGCAGGCAGATGCGCAGGCGCCCGACCAGCGGCGGATGGAACAGCGGATCCCTCGTTTACGCTCGGGATGACACCTTGGGATTCGGGCGACGGAAACGGCGGCTCATCTGCGACTGGCGACTGTCCCTGCCCGACGGCGGGCGAGGGGACAGCAGATCCTTCGCTTTGGCTCAGGATGACACCCGTGGGGTGGGGAATGACACCCGTGGTGGCGGGGACAACGTCCGCGGAATTTGTAAGCACGGTCTCACCCGATTGCACGGACGATAATGACAGCCCATCGCGGGCGAAGAACTCAGGGTACAGTTTCGCCAGGGCAGGCGCTAGCTCGTCGATGGAAATCTCAGGACGGCGCAACAACTGAGCGTAGCTTTGTCCCGAGACGTTTCCCACCTTCTCGGTCACGCTTGCCGGCAGCTCGCCGTCGGCGCGCGAGGTTTCCAGCAGCTGGCGAAGCCGCTCCAGGCGCGCCTGCTTGGCCAGGAAATCGCGCCATGCCGCATCGCCGATCAAACCGACGCGGCGTCCGTATGGCGTAAGCCGCGTGTCGGCGTTGTCGATGCGCAGGTGCAGGCGGAACTCGGCCCGCGAGGTGAACATGCGATAAGGTTCGTTGGTTCCCTTGCTGATAAGGTCGTCGATCAGGATCGCCGTGTAAGCTTCGGTGCGGTCGAGGGTGAGCGGCGGCTCGCACTTGGTTTTGAGAGCGGCATTGATGCCGGCCATGATTCCCTGGCAGGCTGCCTCTTCATATCCGCTGGTGCCGTTGATCTGGCCGGCGAGATAGAGGCGCGCGATCCGCTTCGTCTCCAGCGTGCGCCCGAGTTCGGTCGGGTCAATGGCGTCGTATTCAATGGCGTACCCGGGGCGCAGCATGGCGGCGCGCTCCAGGCCGGGGATGGAAGCGATGATCGCCAACTGCACGTCAACGGGCAAGGATGTACTCATGCCATTGACGTAAATCTCATGCGTCCGCAAGCCTTCCGGCTCGAGATAAAGTTGATGCGTCAACTTGTCCGGGAATTTGACGATCTTGTCCTCGATCGAGGGGCAATAGCGGGCGCCGACGCCGTGAATCTGGCCGCTGTACATCGGCGAGCGGTGGACGTTTTCGCGGATGATGCGGTGCGTCTCCTCGGTGGTGTAAGCGATATAGCAGGCGACCTGCGGCTGGCTGATCCGCCGGGTGCGGAAGCTGAACGGCGTGGGGTCGGCGTCTCCCGGCTGCACGGCGAAACGCGACCAATCGATGGTGCGGCCGTCCAGGCGCGGCGGAGTGCCGGTCTTGAGGCGGCAGCCGCGCAGCCCGAGCGACTTGAGAAATTCGCCGAGCAGCACCGAAGCGGGCTCGCCGCTGCGTCCGGCGGGATAGGTCTGCTCGCCGCAGTGAATGAGCCCGTTGAGAAATGTTCCGGTGGTCACGATGACCGCCGAGGCGCCCACCGTGCGGCCATCGCGCAGACGGATGCCGCGACAAACGCGCGTGCGTTCGAGACCTTGGATGCGCTCGGCGTCGCCGGGGGCGAACTCTTCGATGAGCAACTCGGCAACTTCGGCCTGCTTGACCTGGAGATTCGGCTGGCTCTCAAGAACCTCGCGCATCTTGAGCCGGTACTGCTGCTTGTCGCACTGGGCGCGTGGAGACCAGACGGCAGGACCGCGCGAGGTATTCAGCAAACGGAACTGAATGCCCACCGCGTCGGTGACCTCGCCCATGATGCCGCCCAAGGCATCGACCTCGCGCACCAGATGTCCCTTGGCGATTCCGCCCACGGCCGGATTGCAGGACATCTGCGCGATCAAGTCGACGTTGAGGGTGAACAGTGCGGTGCACAGCCCCATACGCGCGGCGGCCATCGCCGCCTCGCAACCTGCGTGGCCGGCGCCGACGACGACTACGTCGTGTTGTTCGGTGTATGGCAGACAGCTACTCCGCATGGAAGAGTGCAAATCCTTTTGCGCCACCGCGAGAGGTGCTCCGAAATTGTACAAATACCAATATTAGCAGCCCTTCACGGTACTCACCTTTGCGCACGAGATCGGCGCAAACAACAAGGGTGCCTTGTGAGCACCCCTGTAAGCGAAGTCAGCGTCGGAGATTCCGGCTCTATAAAGACAGGAACTGGTGTGACTGCGGATGAAACCCTCGGAGAAGAGTTTTTCAGCAGCCTGCTAGCGGACGACGAGGGGAATTGCCGGTTTCCGCGTCAGAGGACGACGAGGGTGATTCCGCGGTTTCCGCGGCCAAAATCGCGATCCTGCTTGAGCGCGGGAAAGCGCTTGACCAACGCCCACGAGGACTCGTCGGAGATGCGGAATTGTTCGCCGGGGATGAAATCGCGGATCGTTCCGGCACGCTTGTAGCGGTCGAGAACCTTCCAAACTTCGATGCGCAATTGTCCGCCGGCCCCGCTCGATCCGTATCCATGAATCAATTTCAACAGGGTGATCCGCTCCTGCCCTGGCGGCAGCCAGGGCGCGGTCCAGCCGCAGCAGACCATTGTCTACCGTGGGGTGATTCTCTTCCAGGTTCACCACTTTGAGAGCGGGCATCGTGTCAGGCCATCTTACCCCAACACGCTCGCGGAGAGAATGCAATCGGTGGCGCTAACGGGCAGGCGGCGCCAACCAGCGTTCGAAGTGCTCGACGATGCGACGGTAGAGGTCGGAGCGCGCGGCAACGCCTTCGATGGCGTGCGTCTTCGCCGGATAGAGCTGCAAGTCGAACGCTTTGCCCAGGGAAATCAGGACGCCCGCCAATTGCAGCGAGTTTTGCAGGTGGACGTTGTCATCATCGGTGCCGTGGGCGACGAGCAAACGGCCGCTCAACTCGGATGCCGATTGCAGAATCGAGCTGCTTCTGTACCCCTCGGGATTTTGCCAGGGCGTGCCCAAGTAGCGCTCGGTGTAGATGGAGTCGTAGAGACGCCAATCGGTGACGGGAGCAACCGCGACCGCCGCCTTGAACAGGGTAGAGTGGGTGAGCGCGTAAGCGGCGAGGGTTCCGCCGAAACTCCAACCCCAGCAGCCGAGCCGGTCGCGATCCAACTGGGGAAACATTTCCAGGGTCTGATCGAGGGCCGCGAGTTGATCCTTCAACGCCACCGCTCCGAGGTTGTCCCGGCTGGCGCCGGCGAAATTCTTTCCCCGGTTTCCGGTGCCGCGATTGTCAACCTTGAGGATGGCAAAGCCGCGTTGCGCCAGCACCTGGTCGAAGACGCTGACCGTCTGCCACGCGTCGCGCACCAGTTGCTCGTCCGGACCGCCATACGAGTTGAGGATGAGCGGGAACTTGCCATGGGCTTCCATGGGCCCGGATTCTGGCAGCAAGATCACTCCATGCAGCAGGCTGCCATCCTCCGCCTTGAAGTCAACGAACTGCGGAGTGAGCACGCCGATTTCGTCTAATTCCCTGGATTGCCAGATCTGATGGCAACCGGCCGCTGGCGCGTCTCCGGCGGGCGGACTGGCATCGCAGAGTTGCATGCGCGGAGGCGTGGCGAGCGCCGAAAAACTGTCGAAAAAGTATTTCGCACTCTGGGGCATGCTGGGCTTGTGTACCCCGTTTTGCGGAGTGAGTCGCCGCCGCCCGGTGCCGTCGAGGGCGACACGGTAGAGGTTGGCCTGACGCCCGTCATCCTTGTTCGCGGTGAAATAAACCGCGCCGGATTTTTCATCGAGAGCGGAGAGTTCAAGCACCTCCCAATCGCCGCCGGTGAGTTGCCGCACCAGGCGCGCCGGGGTAGAAAGCGGGTCTTCACCATCGTATTCGTAGAGGTAGAGATGCATGTGCCCGTCGCGCCAACTGGGCCACAGGAAGCGGCCGCCGCCGGCAAAGAAGCGCAGCAGGCTGTTCGTCTCGATAAAAGGGTCCTCGGTTTCGGCCAATGCCAGACGGCTCCTGCCGCTCTCAATGTCGATGAAATACAAGCTCTCCCGCGTCTGCGCGCGATTGAACACCAGGGCCCAGACAACCCTCGTATTCAGCCATCCGAAGCGCGGAATGTAGATATCCGCCTCGGCGGTAAAGCTCAGCCACTTGGAGTGGCCGGCGAAATCGATGACGCCGATGCGCACGCCCGGATTCGCCTCACCCGGTTTGGGATAGCGCTGGCGCTCGACCTCGACTTGCGGGGAATCCCAATCGACGATCGGATACTCGGACACGGCGCTCTCATCCATTTGGAGATAGGCGATATGGCGGGCGTCCGGGGCCCAGAAGTAGTTGCTGCGCACGTCCAATTCTTCGCGGTAAACCCAGTCGACCTCGCCGTTCCAGACGGACGCACCGCCGCTGGTCAGCTTGACCGGCGCGCCGGAAGGAACCCGGCGAACGATGAGGTCGTGGTCGCGGATGAAGCTGACGAAGCGACTGTCGGGGGAAAACTTGGGGTCGCTCACCGGCGAAGCGGAGCCGGTCAAATCGCTTGTTTGCCCGGTTTTCAGGTGGTAAAACCACAGCCGGCCCGAGGCATCGAAAAGCAGTCCCTTTGAATCCGGGGCCCAGTGGTAGGCGGGGACATCATAACGCGCGCGATTCTGGCGCTCGCGCTCGCTCAACTTGGGATTGGGCGCAATCAGGCTGGCCAGCGCGCCGGCGCCGATCAGCACCTGGCCGCGGCCGCTCGCCGGGTCCAGGGAATAGAACTCATCGCGCCCGTCAGTCGAATTGGTCCGCAGGTACGAAAGACGCCGGCCGTCGGGACTCCACTCGACAAAGCGCGGAGCGCCGGCGTTGGCGGCCGGCTCGCGGAAGACGTCGTCGATGGTGAGTTGCTTTTTTGCGGACGGAACCTCCGGGGACGCTTGCTGAGGAAAGCTCGCGGTCACGAGCGACAGCAGAACGGCGACGATGCGGAAAAGCGAGCGCATCAAGCGGCGGCTCCTGTGGGCGTGAAATGCTGCTCCGTGCGACGAGAGAACGGAACGTGGAACTCTATACTTTAGTCCAAGCGATGGCAAAGCGCAGGCCGAAACGGTTAGGGAAACTCTGAACAAATCTTGTTAGAAGAACCGAGGTCCCTCGGAGGCTAAAGCCTCACTAGGATTTGCTGGTCTTGCGTACGGGCTTCAGTGTGTGCGTGAGAACCCGGACACCATGCCTGTTTAACTCCTTGTCTGGCAGCCCGGTTCTTTCTGAGGTTCCGCTGCCCTCGTGGGGCGCCGCTTACCCGCTAACCAGAGACCGCGTGCCAGGGATCGCTCACCGGGCACGAGAAAGGGCAATCAATAAATGTGATGGCGGCGAAAACGTATTGTGTTTAAGCCTGCCGCAGGGCGTGCAACCGGGTCACGTTGTAGGCCAGGGCCGCCAGCCCGAACTCGCATCCCACCTTGCCCAGACCGCGCGTCCGGAACTGCCGCATCCCACGCTGCTGCTTGAGCACTCCGAACACCGCTTCCACCACCGCCTTGCGCCGCGCATACATCGCCCGTCCGGCTGGGCTGCGCAACTTCTGCCGCAGCCGCCGCTGGACCGCCTGTCGCGGCCGATCCCGCCGCCGACAACCCCGTCCCGTGTTCAACTCGCACGCCAGATTCGAATCGGGCACATCCCCCTCGATCCCCTGCCGCTCTAACTCGCTGACGTTCTCCACCGAGAAGAAACCGCTATCCGCCAGTACCGCCGTCGGCGCCCTGCCGCACTGCTGCTCGACCGCGGCCACCATCGGCAGCAACGACCGATTGTCCGTCGCGTTCTGCGTCACTCGCGCCGCCACCATCAGATGATCGTCGCTCACCGCTACCTCCGCCGTGTATCCCAACTCGAAACCGCCGCGCGGCCGCAGAAAACGCGCTTGCTCATCCGTCCGCGACCGCTTCTTCAACCCGCTTTTGCGCAACCGCTCCAGCCGCCCCGGCATCTCCGCCAGCTTCTGCTCCGCCTTTTCCAGCGCCACCCTCAGCCCGCTCGGCTCCGCGTCGTCCCCATCGCACGCCTGCTGCCAGCGCCGCACCTGCCGCCGCAGCTTGGCCCGCTCGTTCCGCAACTTCGGCTCCGTATCCATCCGCTCCCGGCAGGCGTTGGCCTTGATCCGCGCGCGTCGATCGCCACCCGTCCCAGCTTGCCCCAGCCCAACTGCCGCGCCATCTCCAACACCTGGGTGAAGGCATCGTTGATCGCCCCCGCATGCCGCCGCCGAAACCCGCTCAGCGCCCAGTTATCCACCCGCGCCCCACCCGCCAGGTAACGCAACGGTAGATCCTCCACCAGCCGCTGCTCCAGCCGCCGCGCACTGGTCAGCCCCACCGCGTAGGCGTACAGCCACACGCTCAGCATCAGCTCCGGCGCATACAGCTCTCCACCTTCCAGGCTGTAGGCCTGCTCAAATCGGCTCAGTTCCAGCCGACTTACCACCTGGCGGATGAAAAAACTAAAGATGGTCCGCTCCTAACTCATCCTGCACACTCGGAGGTATCAAGTACGCTTGCTCGGGACTGTAAGGCAGAAATCGTGACATATCTCTTTGTGCCCCATCTGCCCTGTGAAAAACAAGTCAGTTCTCACGCACACACTGAAGCCCGTACCCTTCAAACCCTTCACTTGTTCAGAGTTTCCTTAGCGGATCAAGGTCCAGATGCGCAGCAGTTCGTAGAGAGAGACGAAGATTCCAATGGAGAAATAAAGATTGCGGCAAATCCTGGCTGAAGGCACCTCGGGCAGCGACAGGCCGTGGCTGCGAGCGGCGGCGACCAGGGCCCGGTCTTGTTCGGTAATGAAGTCGGCCCGAGGCTGGTGGAACAACGCCACCAGCAGGCCGAGCGCGAGCCTGGCAAACTCCAGAATCATTTGCCAGCAGGTTAACCGTTCCAGGCCTGCCGCTCAATACGGCGAATCAGGTAGCTTGGTCGTGGGTCAGTTTCAGGATTGCCCGTCAGAACGAAGCCGCTGGTGCGGCGGACGCTACCGCGTGGGTGACGCCAGCAGCAGTTGCGGTACACACCTTCTTGTAAATTGTGGGTCACAAGGAGGTTCCTGTGACCCATCTACGCCAGATCATGCTGGAGGAACTCCAGCGTCGCAACTACTCTGAAGCCACCATCGGCTACTACGTCCGCAAGGTCGAAGCTTTTGCCCGGCACTTTCACTGCTCTCCCGATCGTTTGGGACCGCAGCACATTCGCGAGTATCAAGCTTACCTGTTCACGAAACGGAAGTTGTCACCCGATTCGGTAACGACCCATCTGTGTGCCTTGCGCTTTTTCTATATCCAGACGCTCAAAAAGCCCTGGAGCATTGCCGACACTCCCTATCCCAAGAAGAACCACCGCCTGCCGACGATCCTCTGCCAGGAAGAAGTGGCGCAGCTCATCGACGCCGCCTCCACGCCTTTCCATCGCACCCTGCTGATGACCCTCTACGCTACCGGGATCCGCAACGCTGAACTGACTCGCCTGAAGATCGGCGATATCGATAGCCGACGAATGGTGATTCACATTCAAGGCGGCAAAGGGCGCCAGGATCGGGATGTAATGCTCAGTTCCAAACTGCTCGAGGAACTTCGCTCGCACTGGCTGCGATCACGAAGAAAGTCCAGCCTCTGGCTGTTTCCCGGCAACCGATGGCACAGCGGGGAGCAGCCTATCGATACCAAGACGCCGCGCAACGCCTGCCAGGAAGCGGCCCGGCGCGCCGGCATCAAGAAACAGGTCTATCCCCACGTGCTTCGCCACTGCTTCGCCACCCATCTACTGGAAGCTGGAGCCGACCTCTACACTATTCAGATTCTGCTAGGCCATCACGATCTGAAAAAAACTGCCATCTACCTCCATCTTTCGCAACGTCACCTGCACGCCACCGCCAGTCCCTTGGACGCGCTCCCGTTGAAAGCTTGGTCGCCGCAGAAGGAGTAGCAGATGAGTCGGCCGCTCCTGGAACTGGCCGATTTGATCCGCACTGCAGGAACTGCTTTCGTCGAGCGCAATCGCCGGTGGATACGCTGGCCGCACATCAAAGTCCTGCTGGCCATTGCCCGCTGTCGCACGGCGGCTCTCGGTGGCCATATCGATGAATGCGTCCGCTGCGGACATCGCGTCACCAACTCGTACAACAGCTGTCGCAATCGACACTGTCCAAAGTGTCAAACGGCAGCCCGCGAACGCTGGCTCGAAGCGCGTCGCCGCGAACTTCTTCCCTCGCGTTACGTCCATGTGGTCTTGACTCTGCCTTCGCAACTGGCGCCCTTGGCCCTGCAGAACAAGAAGATCATCTACGATCTCCTACTCCGCGCCAGTGCAGAAACGCTTCTCCAAGTAGCCCGCGACCCCAGACATCTCGGCGCAGCGATCGGTTTCTTCAGCGTGCTGCACACCTGGAATCAGAAGGTCGGCCTCCATCCCCACGCTCACTGTGTGATCCCTGCCGGAGGTCTCTCACTCGATCACACCCACTGGATCCGATCCCGTTCTGGCTTCTTTCTCCCCATTCAGGTGCTTCGACGTGGATTCCGCGGCAAGTTCGTCGCCGGCCTCAAGCACGCTTTCCAACACGAACAACTCCACTTCTCGGGCGATCTGTCTCTCCTGGCCGAGCCTAAGATCTTTGCTGCCTGGCTTCGCCCCCTGTTTCGAAAGGACTGGGTCGTCTATGGCAAACCACCCTTCGGAGGCCCCGAGCATGTGCTCCAGTATCTGGGCCGTTACACCCATCGCGTGGCCATCTCCAATCACCGCCTCATCTCGTTCGCCAACGGCCAAGTGACCTTTCGCTGGCGAGACTCTGCGCACAACAACAAACAGAAACGCATGCGCCTCTCGCACCAGGAGTTTCTGCGAGGCTTTCTGCTCCATGTCTTGCCGCGCGGCTTTGTCCGCATCCGCAACTTTGGCTATCTCGCCAACCGCCGACGCTCCGCCCTCCTGCCGCTCTGTTTTAAAGTACTGGGCACCCATCCGCCGGACGTGATGTCACAAACATCCACCCAGAAGGAGCCTCGTCCCCTTTGGTCCTGCCCCAAGTGCGGCGGTTCCATGGTCGTTATCGAGAGACTCTTCGCGTCCCAGACGCAACTCCGTTCACCACCGCTTCTGGTCACGACCGCCGCATGACGCCATCGATCCCAGCTCGAACACTCCGCGCGTTCACCGCGCTCAGTCTTCGTGTGTCTCGCAACCGCAAGCGATCGCGTCTGCCCACGACTTTGCTGGTCTCGCAAGCGACTCTCTTCTCGCCTCAGCCACCTGTCCCGCTTCTGGTCCCCGAACTTGCCTCTCAGATCACAAGCCCAGCAGGGTTCAACCCATCCCGAATGCCTCCTGCGCCGTATTCAAAACCCATAAGGCCCGCGTCCGCCGCGCCAGCGGCTTCCTTCTGACGGCTTTATCGAACGCGCGCCGCAACAGCGCGTGCCGCCATCACCTCGCGAAAGCGCGCCTCCGATAAAGCACTAACGTGACCCGGGATTAGGCCACACTAGCCGACTCATCGTTCGTAATGCGAATTTCGAGCGAAAGAGGGAGCCCAGAAATGAGGCGCTCAGCTTTATTTCTTCCAGGCAGTACTGAATCCGAGTGATCGATAGACTTGGAAGGGGTTCTGGCACGTTACGCCGAATGTATTGCATACATCCGGTACTCGTCGGTTCTGTCGTTGTTTTCCTGGTGCGCTGACTTCTACGGTAACGACGCATCGGTCGCTGGGTATTGCGAGGGCGTATGCGATCAGAAAGGGGTCACGCCCGATTTCTTCGAGTTCGTCGTCGGTGAGGTCTGGCGCGTATCCTTCGGTGACGACCTTATTGAGGATGGCGGGATCGACAGATTCCTTCAATCGGAGGACGTCTTTGTGGTCGGTCATCCATGCCAGGAGGGGGTCTTCCTTTTTGCTGCCCGCGAGTACCTCGTCAAGCATTTCCACGGGGAGTTTGATCCAGCCGTTGGTCGCTTGGTGTTCAATCCAATCCCAGAACTCCGGTATCTGATCGATGGGGTAGTACGTGTTGCTTGCGGTGATGAGGACGTTCGCGTCGAAGAGGTGCATCATGGCTCTTAGCGCGCACCTCGCATGGAGAGTAGGGGTTCCACGTTCCTGGGTTTCACCCCGAGGACGCGACTGGCTTTGGTGTACGTGATTGTTCCTTCATCCAGTGACCGGCGCACGAGGCCGAGGAGCGCGTCGCCAATGCGGTGCCGTCGTACGATGTAGTAGTTCGGTCCCCCTTCGACCTTCTTGGTCTTTTCCGATTCCCGCTGTCTGTACGCCAGCCAGTCCTCCCTGAAACGCTCGTCGAGCGCGGCCCACATCGTCTTGCCGATCCTGCCGGTCCGGTAGAGCTTGTACGCGACCATCAGTCGGCTGACGCGGTGTGCCTCCGCGAAAGTGCTGATCTCTTCTGCGATGGTGACGAAGCTCTCGCGCAACGATGGCGCGAGTTGTCGTAGTTCCATTTCGGGGAGCAGGAATTCTCCGGCGACGTCGTTGCAGTATCGCTCGACCTGGTTCTCCGTGTCCCTCCCGCTGATCCCGGTTTGTCCGAGCCAAAGGTGTGCGAGCTCGTGCATGGCTGTGAACGACCATGCTGTTCGTGCATCCTGGTCGTTGATCACGATGAGTGCCGCGATCTTGTCAGCAAGTGCGAAGCCCCGGAATACGTCCACGGGCATGTTCGTGTGGTAACTCCCTAGATTCCCGAGGAGGAGCACGTACACGCCGCTCGCCTCGATCGTTTCTCGGAGATACGCGAACGCCTCATCAGCGTTCTTGGTGGCACGATATCGTCCTAGGTTAAACTTGAGGCGCTCAGCGATCTGTGCCGCGATTGCCGTGACGGGCGCTTCCATCGTTGTCGAACCGATGAAGTCCAAGGGTTCGGCCCGGTCGTCTTCGAGCATCGACCGGATGAGCCCCTGCCGTGCCTTGATATCACGCACAAGCGCGTCAAGCTCCGGGTTGAATCTCTCCTGCCCTGGCAAGGTCCGAAAATCCTGTCCTCGATCACCCCTCCGCGGGGGCTCTGCCAAGTAAAAGACCAGGAGGGGGCGGCGGTAGACTTTTGCCATCTTGCCGATGAGTGGGCGCGAGGGCTCCTCCTCGCCCAGTTCCATGCTCTCAAGGCGCTGCATGCCGGTCTTTCCCCGTGCGCTGGTGAGGCCAAGCGCGTGCGCGGCATCTTCGGGCGACAGCCCGGCCGTCTCTCGTGCCCACGTCAGGATTTTTGGCTGTATCGCGCTCATACCAAGGGGCTCTACCTCTATTAACGCAGCCCTCGCGTGGTGATTATAGCCGCTCGCTCACCCTTTGGCGTCCCAGAATTCGGTCACGACTCCCGATTGTGTCCGGATGGTCGGCAGTCCGGAAATTGACCCACCGCCCATATCTTCCTTACTTGCGGCGTTTGGCATCATGCGTGCTAAAATTCCATGAAGTCTCCCGATGAACCAAAATCTTGTACAACTGTTCGAGCTGCAACAGGTTGAGAAGGAAATCGCGAGGCTGCGTGCCGAAATCGCAGACTTGCCCCGGCGCGTTCAGGCGATCGAAGCCAAGCTGGCCGACGCCAATCAGCGGGTTGCCAAGGCGCAGGCCGCGATCAAGGCCGACGAGGTCGCGCGCCGCAAGCACGAATCGGCGATCCAGGGCCACAACCAGCACATTTCGAAGTTCCGCGAGCAGTCACTCGGGGTCAAGACCAACGATCAGTACCGCGCCTTGATGAACGAGATTTCCTTTACCGAAGAGGAAATCCGCAAGCTGGAAGATAAGATCCTGGAGACGATGATCGATGCCGACGCCAAGCAGCAGGATTTGAAAAAGGCACAACAGGAGTTAAAAGAAGACGCGGCGGAGATTGAAAAAGAAAAAGCCCACGCCCGCGCCAAGATGGCCGAGGCGGAAGCACAACTTGCCCAGCACATGGCTCGGCAGCAGAAGCTTCGCTCCGCGGTCGATGAGGATCTGCTGCAGCATTACGATCGCCTGAAGCGGGCGCGCGGCACGGCGCTGGCCGAAGCGCTCGAACAGCGCTGCACCGCCTGCCAGGTGATGCTGCGTCCGCAGGTGTTCAACGAAGTGCGGATGGACATTGGGACGGTTTACTGCGATTCGTGCAGCCGCATTCTTTACTACAATCCCGCGCACGCGCCGGAAGTCGCGGCTGTGGTCGATGCCAGACTCCCCATGGAAAAACATGCATGGTTCTACGTGCAACAGGACGGCCAGGGACGCTTTCTAGCCCTGACCAACTCCAAAAGCGGGTGCAGCCTGCACATCTACGACGCCCAGAGCGGGCGCTCGCTCGAACGCCGCAGCGAAAAGGGCAAGAGCTACCAGGAGGCGTTTGCCACCCTGCTGCACGAGGCGCGCAACCTGTTCGTCCACGATCCCCGGTTGGTTGAAGAATCCAAAGAACAGTTGCCCGACGAAGCCCTGCTGGACCTGCAACGGCAGGTGCCAAGCTAGGGTCCGCGCATCCGCGTTTACCGGCAACAGGTTTACCGACAGGTTGACTGACCCCAGGCGAAGTTGGTCTAAGCTCGCTTTGGTGTATCGTGCAAAAGCGGGGTTGAAAACCAATTAAGGAAACTCTGAACAAGTCTTGTTAGAGCTTGTTTCATAAACCTAATTCAGAAACAGGGGTCAATTCCCTCAGGGGCTTTAGTGTGTGCGTGAGAACTGACTTGTTTTTCACAGGGCAGATGGGGCACAAAGAGATATGTCACGATTTCTGCCTTACAGTCCCGAGCAAGCGTACTTGATACCTCCGAGTGTGCAGGATGAGTTAGGAGCGGATCATCTTTAGTTTTTTCATCCGCCAGGTGGTAAGTCGGCTGGAACTGAGCCGATTTGAGCAGGCCTACAGCCTGGAAGGTGGGGAGCTGTATGCGCCGGAGCTGATGCTGAGCGTGTGGCTGTACGCCTACGCGGTGGGGCTGACCAGTGCGCGGCGGCTGGAGCAGCGGCTGGAGCAGCGGCTGGTGGAGGATCTGGCGTTGCGTTACCTGGCGGGTGGGGCGCGGGTGGATAACTGGGCGCTGAGCGGGTTTCGGCGACGGCACGCGGGGGCGATCAACGATGCCTTCACCCAGGTGTTGGAGATGGCGCGGCAGTTGGGCTGGGGCAAGCTGGGACGGGTGGCGATCGACGCGCGCGGATCAAGGCCAACGCCTGCCGGGAGCGGGTGGATACGGAGCCGAAGTTGCGGAACGAGCGGGCCAAGCTGCGGCGGCAGGTGCGGCGCTGGCAGCAGGCGTGCGATGGGGACGACGCGGAGCCGAGCGGGCTGAGGGTGGCGCTGGAAAAGGCGGAGCGGCGGCTGGCGGAGATGCCGGGGCGGCTGGAGCGGTTGCGCAAAAGCGGGTTGAAGAAGCGGTCGCGGACCGACGAGGATGCGCGTTTTCTGCGGCCGCGCGGCGGTTTCGAGTTGGGGTACACGGCGGAGGTAGCGGTGAGCGACGATCATCTGATTGTGGCGGCGCGAGTGACGCAGAACGCGACGGACAATCGGTCGTTGCTGCCGATGGTGGCCGCGGTCGAGCAGCAGTGCGGCAGGGCGCCGACGGCGGTACTGGCGGATAGTGGTTTCTTCTCGGTGGAGAACATCAGCGAGTTAGAGCGGCAGGGGATCGAGGGGTATGTGCCCGATTCGAATCTGGCGTGCGAGTTGAACACGGGACGGGGTTGTCGGCGGCGGGATCGGCCGCGACAGGCGGTCCAGCGGCGGCTGCGGCAGAAGTTGCGCAGCCCAGCCGGACGGGCGATGTATGCGCGGCGCAAGGCGGTGGTGGAAGCGGTGTTCGGAGTGCTCAAGCAGCAGCGTGGGATGCGGCAGTTCCGTACCCGCGGTCTGGGCAAGGCGGGATGCGAGTTCGGGCTGGCGGCCCTGGCCTACAACGTGACCCGGTTGCACGCCCTGCGGCAGGCTTAAACACAATACGTTTTCGCCGCCATCACATTTATTGATTGCCCTTTCTCGTGCCCGGTGAGCGATCCCTGGCACGCGGTCTCTGGTTAGCGGGTAAGCGGCGCCCCACGAGGGCAGCGGAACCTCAGAAAGAACCGGGCTGCCAGACAAGGAGTTAAACAGGCATGGTGTCCGGGTTCTCACGCACACACTGAAGCCCGTACGCAAGACCAGCAAATCCTAGTGAGGCTTTAGCCTCCGAGGGACCCCGGTTCTTCTAGATCCTTTTCATAATGCATGTAGACCGTTGCCATAGGCGCAATGGGAGAACCAGGCGATTGCATTGTCAGCCGTGATGGTTTTGAGAGCTTCGGCGACGGCGGCTTGCAGCGCCTCGTCGGTGCGGGCCTTCAGCGAACGTAGCCCCTGCTTGAGCTTCGACCAGGCTTGTTCGATCGGGTTCAAGTCCGGCGAATAGGGCGGCAAGTCGAGCAGCTTGGCTCCGACGGCTTCGATCCGCTCGCGCACCCCGCCGACCTTGTGGGCCGAGAGGTTGTCCATCACCACGACGTCGCCGGGGCGCAGGTCGGGACACAGAACCTGATCGACATAAGCGAGGAAGATGTCCCCGTCGGTCGCTTCCGGAATCGTCATCGGGGCACGCCGGCCGCGCGTGGTCAAGGCGGCAAGGATCGTAAGCATTTTCCAGTGGCCCTGCGGAGTAGCCTCACGCACGCGTTCGCCACGGGGAGCGCGGCCCCAGGGGCGCGTCATCGGCGTCGTGGCCCCGCTCTCATCCCCAAAGACCAACCGTTCGATGGCTGTCGAGGCGACCTCGTCCCGCCACGCTTGCCGACGCTGCGGGGCTTGTTCGCTGTCCTGTTCCTGGGCGTGGAGCGACTTTTTTTGAGCCGCAGCCCCAATTGGCGCACCACCACCCTCCAGAGCCAGCCCACGCTCCAATGCAGGCGCTGCGCCCGTTCCAGACCTTCTTGCAGTTCTCGGAAGGTGATATCCGGCTGGCGACCGATCTGCTCTCGGATCCACTCGCGCACCGCCGCCGTCACCCGATTCGGACGCCCCCCGCGCCAGCCGGGAGCATGGATCTCGCCGGTTCGAGTTCGCCGGCGGAAATTTTCTTGGCCCAACCCACACTGACGCGAAACCGCTCCGCCACTTCTTCTAGAGTCCCTTCGCCGCTGTCATAGGCTGCAAAGAACTTCCGCCGCAAATCGTTGGAGTCGGTCTGTGGCATCGGGTTGCGCGGACAATCGCCACCAGCAGCTTACCTCCACCTGTCAGTCTATGGGTTTACTGAAAAGGCTCTAATAAGACTTCTTCGGAGTTTCCTTGGGGCAGCGGTTCCCGCAGCCGGGTCGCGCGCCTTTTTTCGCAAGCGGTTTATTTGCCGAACATCACCCGCATAAAGCGGCGGCCGAAGTGTCCACCGAAAGCACCCGCTACCCCCGGCAGCATGACGAGTGCCGAACCGTACAGGCCCGCCCGGCTCAAATCCTTGTAATAGCCCACGAGGTTGGCGCCGGTCATCAAGATGGGAACGAAAAGACCAACCAGCAGGACCCATCGCCATGGCTTTGACGGACGCATGTAGCCCAGAAACATGGTTGACATCACCACGCCCAAGGCGGTCAACAGCGGGTCGCGCACGGCCACGTGCAGCGCGCCGCAGCCCACGCCGAGCACCACCGCGATGCCGTAGAAAACGGCGTCGCCCTTCGCGGACGCCACCTGCATTTCCATCATCTTGGGATTCGTGCTCATGAATGTTCCAGTTCGCGGATGGGTTGGAGTCGCAGGGCAAAGCATCCTGCCGGCTCTATCTGCTTAGAAGCGTCCACCGGCAAAAGGAAGCAGCCGGTTGGCAGCAACTTCGCTCCGCCTTACCAATTTGGGAAAATCCGGCGCTACTCGCCTAAGCAGCTTCGACGCTTGGAACGGCATGCGGACTCCGTGCCGACACCAGGGGAAGCGGCTCATCCTCAAGCGCCCGGCGGTCGTATCTGTAGAATCCGCGCCCCGACTTGCGGCCGAGCCAACCGGCGTCCACCATCTTGATCAACAGCGGGCAGGGCCGGTACTTCGGATCGCCCAACCCCGACTGCAAAACCCGCATGATGTCGAGGCAGACGTCCAGGCCGATGAAGTCGGCCAGGGTCAGCGGCCCCATGGGATGCGCCATGCCCAGTTTGAACACCTCATCGACCGCCTCGGGAGTCGCCACGCCTTCCATGACTGCATAGATCGCCTCGTTGATGAGCGGCATCAGCACCCGGTTGGAAACAAAACCCGGCGCGTCGTTGACCTCGACCGGCGTTTTGCCGAGCGTCTCCGAAAGCGTCTTCACCGTCAGGTAGGTCTCATCTGAGGTGGCCAGCCCGCGGATCACCTCGACCAGCTTCATCACCGGCACCGGGTTGAAAAAGTGCATGCCGATAATTCTCTCGGGCTTGCGGGTCACCGCTGCCAGCTTGGTGATAGAGATCGAAGAGGTATTCGAGGCCAGAATCACTTCGGAGCGGCAAATCGTCTGCAAGTCGCGGAAAATTTCTGCCTTGATTTCGAATTTTTCGGTAGCCGCCTCGACCACCAGGTCGCAGCCGGCCAGATCGCGGCGCGAGATGGAGGGACGGATGCGCTTGAGCGTCTGCTCGCGCTCCTCGGCCGTGAGTTTCTGCCGCGCCACTTCGCGCCCCAGGTTCTTGGCGATGGTCTGCATGCCGCGATCCAAAAAGCCCTGATCGAGATCGACCAGCACAACCTCGCGATCGCTCTTGGCAAAGACATGCGCGATGCCATTGCCCATGGTTCCGGCCCCGATCACGCCAACGGTTTTGATTTCCATATTTATTTCCCTCGCACGGATTTGTCAGTTGGGCGCCCGATTTAATTTAATCAGATTGCGCCCCACATCTGCCGTCACTTGCCGTGTTTCTTACGTGTGAAGTTTTGCATGGCAGCCTCAATATCAAACAGCCTTTTTGTCTCTCCGCCGAGGAATCAATCAATGCAAGTGTCAAGGCGGTCAGTCCAGAACTCGTTTGGTCTGTGGGCAATGGGCTGGAATTTGGCGATGAGTGTTAAGTTATCCGGGCGAGCGACCAGCCATTTGCTGACGGTAAACATGAAATGGTTCCAGTTCTGTGTTGACGGTTGCATGTTGACCGCAAGGATGTCGAACTCACCAAAGTGATACGGTCGGGTATCTTCCTCGGTAATCGTATTGGAACCACCCCGCTTCTTGCCGCCTCGTGTCCTTTGGACCTCGACCGTGTACATGTCCTCTGGGTAGAGCCTGTTGCCTTTGCAGGCCAGCATTGGTCGATGAACTTTCATGCGCTGGAGTTTAACTTGGATACGGATTTGCCTTGGCGGCTTGGTTTGGTCTTCGATTAAGAAATCATATGCGAGGTCGCCTGTAAGAGATACAGCCCGCCACCCTACGAGCGAAGGTAGTATTTGGGCTTCAAAGATCGCCTCAGCGATGACGCCACGAACGCCACGGAGCGTCAAGTCGGAGGATCTGGCAATGGCACTAAGGATAACGTCTGCGCTGATGCCCCAGTCCCGCTCCAGCGGGTGCTGCGGCAAGCGGGACCGCAGGTATTCAAGAACGGCGCGTTTTTCTACTTCGGAGCATTGATCAATCAGTTGCTGAATCGCTTCGGTAGCTTGGCTCACTTAGTTGGCCTTCCCGGGCTGTCGGGTTTATAAGACAGCACTTCAGAGCGGCTGACCAGAACTCGTCCGCCAATCTCTAGAATCTGAAACCGGCCTTTCTTTACGAGCCGGCAATAGCCTGACGCGAAACGCCGCGAATACGCGCTGCCTCGGCTTGAGAAATCCAGTCGTTCGGCTTCAATTTTTTCCATGCGAAATAGGTTGACAATGTAAGCCCATTTTGTTATGCTAATTTCCGTCGTAAGATAGCGACACTGGCCGTAGCAGGTCCCGACGAACCCATTGTGAGGAGAGGTCATTGTCAGAGCCAATTCCGATTCCGGCGGCCTACACGTCAATGGAGGACACGCCAGCGGACCACCCCCGCAACCTTCTTACACCGTTACAGCCTTACTATGCCACCCGCCGGGGTGCTGCATATCTCTCGGATTCTCTAAAGCTGCTCCGTGCGCTGCCGACAGCGTCTGTCAATATGGTCGTAACCTCGCCGCCTTATGCGCTGCATTTTAAGAAAGAATATGGCAACGTCTCAAAACAGGGCTATGTTAAATGGTTTCTGCCATTTGCTAGCGAAATTCTCCGGGTTCTTACCGACGACGGCAGTTTCGTTCTAAACATTGGCGGCAGCTACAATCAGGGCAAACCGACACGTTCAATTTACCATTTCAAGCTGCTGATAGCACTTGTGGAGGAAGTCGGCTTTCATCTGGCCCAGGAGTGCTTTTGGTATAACCCAGCCAAGATGCCCATGCCTGCCGAATGGGTCACCGTGCGGCGTATACGAGTTCGGGACTCAGTGGAATGCGTTTGGTGGTTGTCCAAGACACCTTGGCCCAAGGCCAGCAATCTGATGGTACTCAAAGAATACAGCGAGGATATGATTCGGCTTAACCGCAACGGAGTCCGCCAGACTGTGCGACCGTCCGGACACGTTATCCGCGGCAGCTTTGACAAAATCAAGGCTGGCGGATCGATCCCGGCTAATGTCATTGAGGACGTTCTGCCGGAAAGTATGCTTAAAATGGGCAATAACGCCGCCAACGACCCTTACACCTTGAGGTGCAAAGAAACTGGCACGAAGGTTCACCCGGCTCGTTTTCCCGCCACACTTCCAAAATTTTTCATCAAACTGCTAACACAGCCCAATGATTTGGTTGTTGATCCTTTTGCCGGATCCAACACCACGGGATGGGTTGCGGAAGGTGTTGATCGGCGTTGGATCGCATCAGAATCAGTTGATGAATATTTGCGAGCCAGCGTTTTTCGATTCGAGGCACAACAAAGGCAAACCGAATTGTTCTGAGCAGTTTGGGCTCACCAGGGGCATTCCATCCCCGTTGCCTGCTTTTACCGTCCGCCTTTTTCCGCCACCTCGATGCGGGTTTCGGCCCGCTTGAGGGCGTTCTGCGCCTCTTGGTAGTTGGTGTCGGGAGCGTTGGCACGCAGGATTCCTTCCGCCCGCTCCTTGGCCTGCTGCGCCCGCGCCACGTCGATCTCGCCAGCCCGCTCGCTGCTCTCGGCCAGAATCGTGACCTTGTCCGACAGAACCTCCGCGAAGCCCCACGCCACCGCCAGGCGCGTGGTTGCACTGCCGCTGCGGAATGCGATCTCGCCCACGCCCAGCTCGGTGATCAGCGGCGCGTGCCCGGGAAGCACACCCAGATAGCCGCTGCGGCCGGGGATCTGCACCTCTTCCGCCTTCTCGTGGACTACCAGCCGTTCCGGGGTTACGATTTCCAGCTCTAAGGTTTCAGCCATTTCACAATTCCCTGTTGCCAACCAGCGCGCGCCGGCCCATGCCGTTCACCAACCCCAGAGGAAGCGAATGATGCAGCCCGCTTTGTTCCGGGGTCCCCGACAAGCCCGCTGTTGGCTTGTTGGGGTTGTTACGCCGTGGTCTTCATCTTTTCCGCGGCCGCCAGCACTTCGTCAATCGAGCCCTTCATGTAGAACGCCTGCTCGGGGATGTCGTCGTGTTTGCCATCGACGATTTCCTTGAAGCTGCGCACCGTGTCCTCCACCTTCACGTACTTGCCCGCGAAGCCGGTGAACTGTTCGGCCACGTGGAAGGGCTGTGAAAGGAACTTCTGGATCTTGCGGGCGCGCGCCACCGTGGTCTTCTGGTCTTCGCTCAACTCGTCGATGCCGAGGATGGCAATGATGTCCTGCAAATCCTTATAAGTCTGCAGAACGCGCTTCACGCTCTGCGCCACATCATAGTGTTCGTGCCCCACGATGCGCGGATCGAGAATGCGCGAGGTCGAGTCCAGCGGATCGACCGCCGGGTAAATGCCGATCTCGGTCAAGGCGCGGGAAAGCACCGTAGTGGCGTCCAAGTGGGCGAAAGTGGTTGCCGGAGCCGGATCGGTCAAGTCGTCGGCGGGCACGTAAATCGCCTGCACCGAGGTCACCGAACCTTTGTTGGTCGAAGTAATGCGCTCCTGCAACTCGCCCATCTCGGTCGCCAGGTTCGGCTGGTAGCCCACGGCGGAAGGCATGCGGCCCAGCAGCGTGGAGACTTCCGACCCGGCCTGGGTGAAACGAAAGATGTTGTCGATGAACAGCAGCGTGTCCGCGCCCTCGGCGTCGCGGAAGTTTTCGGCCACGGTCAGCGCCGTCAGCGCCACCCGCAGACGCGCTCCCGGCGGCTCCGTCATCTGCCCGTAAATCAGCGCAGCCTTCGAGTGGGCCGGATCGCCCGGCTTGATCACCCCGGACTCGCTCATCTCCAACCACAGGTCGTTGCCCTCGCGAGTACGCTCGCCGACGCCGCCGAAAACCGAATAGCCGCCATGTTGCTTGGCGACGTTGTTGATGAGTTCCATGATGACGACCGTCTTGCCCACGCCGGCGCCGCCGAACAAGCCGATCTTGCCGCCTTTGAGGAAGGGCTGGATCAGGTCGATGACCTTGATGCCGGTCTCGAACATCTCGGCGCGCGTCGACTGCTCATCGAAGGCGGGGGCCGGGCGGTGAATCGGCAGCCTGACGTCGCACGCAATCGGGCCCAGTTTGTCGACCGGCTCGCCGATCACGTTCATCACCCGTCCCAGCGTCCCGCGGCCCACGGGCACCCTGATAGGACCACCCAGGTCGATCGCCTTCATGCCGCGCACCATGCCTTCGGTCGGCTGCATGGCCACGCAGCGCACCCGGCCTTCGCCGAGGTGCTGCTCCACTTCCAGAATGACGTCGATCGGCGAGGGAACGACGAAACCGTCGCTCACCACGCGAATCGCGGTGTAGATCAAAGGCAGCTTCGTTGCGGAAAACTGCACGTCCACGGCAGGGCCGGCGATCTGAACGATGTGTCCAATGTTCTCAGCCATAGAATTCGTTTCCAGTTTCAAGTTTCCAGTTTCGAGCGCACCGCCTGTCATGCTCGAAACCGCCAATCTTTTCCGTTTTCCTTTCGAGCTCCGCCGAGCCAAGCGCTTCTCGCTTGAAACCCGAAACTTGAAACTCGAAACTTCCTTACAGTGCGGCCGCGCCGCTTACGATCTCGATAATTTCCTTGGTAATCGAAGCCTGCCGCGCCCGGTTCATCGAGAGGGTCAGCGAATCGATCATGTCATCGGCGTTGTTGCTGGCCGAATCCATCGCCGTCATGCGCGCCGCGTGTTCGGCCGCAACCGACTCCAGCATCGCGCGATAGACTTGCACGGTCACATATTTCGGCAGCAGATCGCGGAAAAGCCTCTCCGGCTTCTGCTCGTAGATGTAATCCACGTCCGCGGTTGCGAACTGCGCCGCGCGCTTATCCATTTCGCCGGTGTCGTGTTCTTTCAGGCCGATTCCGGCGCTGGCGGCCGCCTCGCCGGCGCGCTCCCGTTCCTCGGCGCTCAGCTCGGTCGCCTCGCGGATCACCCGCTCTCCGATCTCCTTGACCGGCAGCACCTGGTCGATCACCAAGCGCTGCGCAATCACCGATTTGAATTCGTTGAACACCACGTACACCGAATCGATCTCTTCTCGGGTGTAGCGGTCGATCACGTTCTCGGAGATTTTTTGCACCTCGGCAAAACTCAGACGATTGAGAATACCTACGTGCTCGCCCGTAATCTGCACCGGCGCCTTGCGAGCCTCCGTCGGATCGGCCGCGGGATAGCGCCGGCGGAAGAAATCGCGCCCCTTGCGCCCCACGCACTCTATATCGATATTCTTTCCCTGGTTGGCCGCGAGAAATCGCGTCGCCGTCTTGATGATGTTGGAATTGAACGCCCCGGCCAAGCCGCGGTCGCCGGTCACCAGAATCAGCAGCAGCGTTTTTTCTTCCCGCTCGGCCAATAACGGGTGACGCGGCTGGCCCGTCTCCGGATCAACCACGTCGGCCCGCCGCACCAGAGACTTGAGCACGTTGGTAATCATTTGCGCATACGGCCGCCCGGCCAAAGCGCGCTCCTGGGCGCGGCGCAGCTTGGCCGCCGAAACCATCTTCATGGCCTTGGTAATCTGCCGCGTGCTCTTCACGCTGCGAATGCGCCGCCGGATGTCGAGAATGTTGGACATGGTTCGTTATTTCGCCCTTAAGACCCGTCGGCGCGTTAGCGGGCCGCAGCCGCTGCCTTCTCGCCCTTGTCGGCGAGGAACCGCTCCTTAGCCTCTTTGAGGACCGCGATCATGCCGCTCTTGATCTCGTCGTCGAGCGCCTTTTTCTCTTCAATCGTCTTCAGCAGCCCCGGATTGGTGCCATCCACGTGCGCATAGAGCGCCTTCTCGAACGGCCGCACATCGGCAATCGCAAGGTCGTCAAAGAATCCGTTGGTGCCCGCGAAAATGATCAGAATCTGCTTGCTGAACGGCAGCGGCTCGAACTGGTCCTGCTTGAGCACTTCCACCAGCCGCGCGCCGCGATTCAACTGCGCCTGGGTCGCTTTGTCCAGATCGCTGCCGAACTGCGAAAAAGCCGCCAGTTCGCGATACTGCGCCAGCTCCAGCTTCAGGCTCGATCCCACCTGCTTCATGGCCTTGATGGCCGCCGAGAATCCAACCCGGCTCACCGAGATGCCGACGTTGACCGCCGGACGTACGCCGGAGTTGAACAGGTCGGCTTCGAGGAAGATCTGGCCGTCGGTAATCGAAATCACGTTGGTCGGAATGTAAGCCGAAACGTCGCCCGCCTGAGTTTCGATGATCGGCAGCGAAGTAATCGAGCCGCCGCCATTGGCGTTGCTCAGCTTCGAGGACCGCTCCAGCAGGCGGCTGTGGAGATAGAATACATCGCCCGGGTAAGCTTCGCGTCCCGGCGGCCGCCGCAGCAGCAGAGAAATCTCGCGATAGGCCGCGGCATGCTTCGAGAGGTCGTCGTAGATGCACAGCGCATGGCGCTTGCTGTCGCGGAAGTACTCGGCGATGGCCGTGCCCGAGTATGGCGCAATGTACTGCATCGGCGCCGGATCGCTGGCCGAGGCGACCACCACCACCGTATAGTCCATGGCGCCGGCTTCTTCCAGGGTCTTCACCACCTGGGCAACCGTCGAGCGCTTCTGCCCGATCGCCACGTAAATGCAGATCAGGTCCTTGCCCTTGTTATTGATGATGGTGTCGAGCGCGATCGCCGTCTTGCCGGTCTGGCGGTCGCCAATGATCAGCTCGCGCTGTCCGCGGCCGATGGGAATCATCGAATCGATGGCCTTCAGGCCGGTCGCCATCGGTTCGCGCACCGGCTGGCGCTCGATCACGCCGGGAGCTATGCGCTCCACCGGATTGTACTTGTCCGTCTGGACCGGTCCCTTGTCGTCAATCGGCAAACCCAGGGCATTCACCACCCGGCCGACCAGGGCCTCGCCTACCGGAACACTCATGATTCGTCCGGTACGCTTTACCTCGTCGCCCTCTTTGATCTCCGTGTAATCGCCCAACAGCACCGAACCCACCTGGTCTTCCTCCAGGTTCATGGCGATTCCGGCGACGTCGTGCGGAAAAGCAATCAGCTCGCCGGCCATGACCTTCTCCAGGCCGTAGATGCGGGCGATGCCATCGCCCACGGAGAGCACCGTGCCGACTTCGTCAACCGTGATCTTGGATTCGTAATTTTCGATCTGCTCGCGAATGAGCTTCGTGATCTCGTCTGCTTTAATCTGAGCCATAGTTGAGTTCTCAGTCGTCGTTTTGAAGGGGCACGGCTTCAGCCGTGCCGTTTCCTCACCGGATATCTTCGGCTTTAGCCGCCGAGGGATCGCCGTTCGTACCGGAGCGGCTCGTCATTCGCCACTTAACTGTTCCCGCAGCTTCTCGAACTGCCCTCGCACCGAGCCGTCATATACGGTGCTCCCCACGCGGACCGCGGCGCCGCCGATCAGCGACGGGTCAATCTTGTACTCGGCGCTCACCTGTTTGCCGGTCACGTGCTCCACCTGCGCCACCAGCTCCCGGCTCTCGGATTCCGACAGCGGACGCGCGCTGGTCACCTCCGCCTCGACGATTCCGAGCCGATGATTCAGTTCCGTCTGGAATTGCCGGGCAATCTGGTCGACCTCGCGAATGCGGCCGTGATCGATCAGCACCGCCACAAAATTCCGCACCAGATGCAGCAAGGCGATTCGTGCGCCGATTGCGTCCAGCAGCTTCCGCTTCTGTTCGGCAGGGATCGCCGGACTCGCCCACACGTTCCGCAGATCGGAACTGGACTGGTAAAGCTCGACGATCGCGCCGAGCTGTTCCGTGACCTGCTTCGGGTCCAGCTTGCCGCCGAGCACAGCGTCGGCAAAGGCTCGCGCATAGCGACTGGCAACGGCTGACATTCTATTCGCCGTCCTTTCCGAGCTGGCTCACAAAGCCGCGCACCAGCGCCGCGTCGGTCGATGCATCCACCCTGATGTTCTTTTTCGCCAGTTCGACGGCCAACTCTGCGGCGTAGGTTCGCAGTTCGCGGCGGGCGTTCTTGCCGGCGGCGGCAATCTCCGATTCGGCGGCTTCAATCACCCGGCGTGCATCTTCTTCCGCGGCGTGCTTAATGCGTTGCTCCTCGGTGGAAAAATCGGCCTCGGCCGCGGCCCGTATTTCGGCCACCTCGGAATCGAGTTTGCCTAACCGTCCCTCGATTTGCTGCAGGCGCGCATTGGCATCGGCACTGGCCAGCCGTGCCTCCTCAATGCCTTTCTGAATCGCCGCCGTCCGGGTGCGAAAAGCCTGCGCCAGGTTGGTGCGCGACCCCCAGTAGATGAAGCCCGCGACAATCGCGAAATTGATGAAAACAAAAACCCAGTAGCCCAACTCCGGGCTGATGCCAACCAGATGGGAAATCCACACCACCGCCTTCGAGCGCTTGAACTGCGCGTTCTCTTCGCCGCCCGCCGCCTCCGACTCCGAGGCCAGTTCGCGGTCAGCCGCCGTGTCGGGATTCGTCACCTGAGCGCCATGCTGTGGAGCGGCCTTCTCGCCCGCCGGCGTCTGTGCCCGGGCCGTGCCCCTCACCGTGGTAACAGCTAGCAGCAGGCACAAAACCCATGTTCGCATCCGGGAACTCATGATTGTCCGCCTAGCGCCTGCGCCTCGCTTCTGCCCGCAGGCTGTAGCACGGCGCGAATGATTTCCTCGGAGAGCCGCTCTCCCTCCGCCTGTAGTCCTTGCTTGGCCACCGCGGCTTCTTGCTGAAGCTGTGTCTTTGCCTGCTGAATCAGGGCGTCGGCCCGCTGCCGCGCTTCCCCAATCGCTGCGCCGCGCGCTTCCTGTGCCTGCTGCCGGCGAGCCTCCTGGGTGCGGAAAATCGCCAGCTTTGCTTCCCGCAATTTGGCCTCGTATTCAAAGGCCTTGTGTTCGGCCGCAGAGATGTCGGCTCGCGCTTTCTCGACTGCGCCCTCGGTCCTGCTCCGGCGCTCAGCCAGAACATTCTTCAGCGGCTTGTAAACCAGCACCGTATAAAGCCCGTATAGCATCAGCAGGAGCAGTATCGTTGGTACTGCCCCGAGCAGTAGTTCACCTACCTGTTTGAGGGTTTGTTCCATCCTGAAAGTGAGTGCCTGTTCGGAAAATTGAAGGGCTGTGTCTATAAATCTTACTTAATCTTACAAGGAGTAACACCCTTCATCTGCTTATGTCAAATCTATAAATCCCTGGGACTAGGGGGTGTCGCTTCTAAGGTAAAAGGCCTATAATTCCGCGTAAGGTAAAAATCCGGCGATAAAACCCGTGGGAACGCTCAAGTTTTCTTGACATTGCCTCGAATGGGGCTAGCATATCTATATCACCTCCGATCCGCTTCAGGATCGAACGGGCTTGCGGACAAGGAATTGTCACCGCTCCTTGCCGGCAGGCCCATTTAAATTTTATTGACGATTTCAGATGGCGCAACGTGCGGGGCGGACGGCTACGAAAGCCGCGCATTAAATGTCCGCGTAATGTAAACGCCTTATTCGGCGCTCGTCCGCAGCTCACCTCCGAAACCTAATCGTCGATCTCAAACTTTTTCATTCGGCGAGCCAGCGATTCCGGCGCGTCGACCTTGAGTTCGACCGCTCCGTCCACGTATTGCCGTGAGAAGATGCGCGCTTTTCCCTCAAGCATGGCCAGCACCTTGCCCTCCGATTGCGGCACGCGGACGTGAACCCGACGCACTGGATCGTCTTCCAGATGCCGGTCAAGCGCTTCCAGCAGTCGGTCGAGGTTCGCTCCGGTCTTGGCCGACACATGGACGATGCGCTGATCATCCGCCAGCGCTTCGCGTTGATCGGGAGGCAGCAAGTCGATCTTGTTCACCACCAGCAAGCGGGGCGTCTGATCGCTTTCCAGCTCGCGCAGCACCGCCTCAACCTGCTGCATCTGCTCGGCCGCCGTAGGACTGCTGGCGTCGGCCACATGCACAATGAGCGCCGCCCGCTGCACCTCTTCCAGGGTGGCGCGGAAAGCGGAGATCAGGGTGTGCGGCAGATTGCGAATGAAGCCCACCGTGTCCGACAGCAGCGCTTGGCGTCGCGAGGGCAGCTTAATCGAGCGCAGGGTCGGGTCCAGGGTAGCGAACATGCGCGCCGACACCAGCGTGCCCGCGCTGGTGAGCGCATTGAACAAGGTGGATTTGCCGGCGTTGGTGTATCCCACCAGGGCCACCGTCGCCACCGGCACGCTCAATCGCCTCTGCCGCTGCTGCGAGCGTATGCGGCGCACCTCTTCCAATTGCTCTTTGACGTGGCGTATGCGCCGGTAGATGCGGCGGCGATCGGTTTCCAGTTGGGTTTCTCCGGGACCGCGGGTGCCGATTCCGCCGCCGAGCTGCGACATCTCCGCTCCGCGTCCGGCAAGTCTCGGCAACAAGTATTCCAGTTGGGCCAGTTCCACCTGCAACTGTCCCTCGCGGGTGCGTGCGTGGCGGGCAAAGATGTCCAGGATGAGTTGGGTTCGATCGATGACCCGGCAGTCGAAGGCGCGTTCCAGATTGCGCTGCTGCGAGGGCGTCAGCTCGTGGTCGAAGATGATCAGCTCCGCGCCCGCCATTTTGGCCGACGCCGCGACTTCTTCCACTTTGCCGCTGCCGATCAGGGTTGCCGGGTCGGGACGGTCGCGCCGTTGCAGAAACTCCCCGGCGATCTCCGCGCCCGCGCCGATCGCCAGTTCGCGTAATTCGTCGAGCGACTCCTCGGCGGTAAACGGAACCCGGTGCTCATCCACATTGTGCCGCGCCTGCAAGGCCTGTTTGGCTTGGCGCGCAGTAGGGGGCACGGCGCCCGGCTCTCGGCTGGCGGCTCCTGCCGTCTCGTCGGCCAGTGCAGGCCGACCCCTTTCGACGCGGCGCGCGCGATGTTCGATACCGACCAGGAAAGCGCGTTCCGGCCCAGTCCCCCCAGGGCCCGCCGGCCGCCGCAGGGAGTTGTAGCGCTCCGAACGGCTGGAAATAACCTATCCCTCCGTCGAAGATGAACCGGATCCGGTGGGACCGGTGGTGTTATTGACGCCAGGGGCTGGCGCCCCGGCGGCCGGAGCTGGGCGAAACTCCGTGCGATCGCTGATATGCGCGCCACGAGCCATCACCACCGTCGAAATCGCATGCTTGAAAATAAGCTGCTCCTGGTTGTTAGTGTCCAGCACCACGGAATACTTGTCGAAGGAACGAATCCGCCCGGACAATTTAACGCCGCTCAGCAGGTAGATGGTAATAACCGCCTTGTCCTTGCGCGCCGTATTAAGAAACGAGTCTTGTATGTTCTGCGCCGGCTTGCTTTCCATTTGATTACTTTCTCCTTTAGAGCCACAAACCGCAAAACAACCACAGCAGACAAATCCATCAATCAAACAGCCACAAAAAACAGAACTTCCGATCCGGGCCGCCATACTCACATAACATACGATAAGTCGTCGGGCCGCCAAATTCAACTCGCCCACCGGTAGTTGTCCGGTTAATTTTGCACTCTCGTGCAAAGACCGTAAGCGCCCGCTTCGGGAATTTCCTTCAGCACGGCCGTCTGCAAAAGCTCACGCCGGTCGCGGCTCCTGCCGCGCGGACGAGAGGCTGCGAACCGGAGTGTAACAAACGGCGGAATTGCTCTAGAATCAAACTTCACCCGGCAATCGCCGCGTTGAGCCGTGCTTTTGGCAGGGTTGCCAAGTCGAATGGAAACCGGAAAATTCGTGAACCCATCATCTTCTCAGACCGCGACGGCGAGCGCCGCCTCGCAACCAACGGTGCCGCTGCTCGATCTCAAGCGGCAGTACGCAACCATTCGCGCCGAAGTTCGCCAGGCCATCGACCGGGTTTGCGAATCGCAAAGCCTGATTCTCGGCGAAGAGGTTGCCGCGCTCGAACGGGAAATCTCAGCCTATCTCGGGGTTCACAACACCGTCGCCTGTGCCAGCGGCACCGATGCCTTGTGGCTGGCCATGGCCGCCGCCGGGGTTCGGCCCGGCGACCTCGTGCTGACCACGCCGTTCACCTTCTTCGCCTCGGCCAGTTCCATCGTGCGTTGCGGAGCCCGTCCGGTCTTTGCCGACATCGATCCGGAGAGTTTCAACCTGGATTTCCACTCCGCTCGCCTCGCCATCGAGCGCCTGCGTCCGACGGCGGTCAAAGCCATCATGCCGGTGCATCTGTTCGGAGAATGCGCCAACATGGACGTTTTCGAGCAGGTGGCGCAGGATTACAAGCTCTCGATCATCGAGGACGCTGCCCAGGCCTTCGGCGCCGCGTGGCGCAAGCGTAAGGCAGGAGCCTGGGGCGAGGCGGCAGCCTTCAGCTTCTATCCCACCAAGAACCTGAATGCCTTCGGCGACGCCGGTTGCGTCACCACCAGCGATCCGGAGCTGGCAGAGCGCGTCCGCCGTCTGCGCAATCATGGCAGCTCGCGCCGCTATTACCACCAGGAGATGGGCGGCAACAGCCGCATGGACGCCATCCAGGGAGCGGTGCTGCGCATCAAACTCCGCCACCTTGACGAGTGGAACGCCCGCCGCCGCGAAATCGCGATTCGCTACGACCAGCTTTTTGTCGCGGCCGCGCTTGCCGGTTCGCCCCAATGCCCGGTACGCCCGCAGACCGTTTATCCGCAGGCACTGCATATCTTCCACCAATACGTGGTGCGAGTGCCGAAGCGCGATGAACTGCGCGCATTCTTGACGACTCGCGGTATCGCCAGCGAAATCTACTATCCGGTTCCGCTGCACTTGCAGGAGGCGTTCGCCTATCTCGGATACGCGCCCGGCTCGATGCCCGAAGCGGAACGCGCTTGTCGCGAGGTCTTGGCCCTGCCGATCTTCCCCGAACTCCGTGCCGACGAGCAGCAGCGCGTGGTCGACGCCATCGCCGAGTTTTACTCCTGAGACCCTGGGGCGGCCTGGAGCATAAGGGCCCCGTTGGGCGGGCACCCTGCCCACCCGCCCTACTTTGGTTCCACGCCGTCAACCGCGAAAAGATTATATTTCGCATACTTCTCACCGATCTTGCGGACTGCCTCGTATTCCGGTGAATGCCGCCATCCTAATAGTTGCTCCATGCTATTCCAGCGCAAGATAATGACACGTCCTGCTGGGCTTCCGTCGATCGTGGTCCCTTTCCCAGCCGCGATGTAGACGCCGCCATGTTGTTGAATCAACGCTTTCGCTTTCGGCAGGTACTCTTTGGCGTAACCCTCCTGATTCGTGATCTCAATGTTTCCGACCATGTAGACCGGAGGTTTGGCCTGCGCGTAAAGGGCCTCGCCAATGGTGCCAATTGCGATACCGGCAAACACTGCCAGTGCTAATGCGATTACAGACATGCGCTTCATGCCGCATACCCCCCTTGCCTTTCTTGCAACCAGATTTTCGGAGCTTAAGACCACAACGGGATTTTAGATTCAACTTTGGCGAACGAAGATAGCTGCCGCCTCACGCCGCCGGCTCCGTCTGCGCGGCCTTCGGTTTCAGTTCGATGACCTGGCACACGCTCGTCTCCGCCCTGCCGCAAAGTCGCTCGGCATAGCGGCGGTAACGCGCAAAATCCCGCCACAGCAGCGGCTCATCGAAGCTCCCCTGGCTGGCGAGCGCCGCCATCTTGCACCATCCCATGCGGAAAGAAACATAAGCCTTCAAGTAGGCGGGCAGGCGCCGGCGGGCGTCGTCTCCGCTGGCGCGGCGGTAGTGTTCCAGGAAAAACTCAGCTTCAGGCGCGGTCAGCTTCCACTCGACGATGGTCCCCGCCAGATCCCACGCAATGTCGCACGGGCCGGGGAAAAAATGATCGTCGCCATGAGCGGAGCCGTCGAGTTTGAGCAGGCGGCCATCGGGCTGCTCCAGCCATTCATGCGGCATCATGTGGGCATCACAGAAGACCCTGTGCGCGACTTCGACCGGCCGGAACGGCTCGGAGTCGCCAAACTCCAGCGACCAGTTCCAGCGAGCCATCTCGTCGATGGCGGAAGGCTGCGAATCGTCGGCCTTGAATTCGCGCCGGCGGAAGGCGCAATAGTTCGCCAGATGCAGCAGCCGCGAAGCCGAAACACCGTCCGCCTTCAACCCTCGCCCGGCGCTGACCCGGTAGATGCCAAACCCCGACTCGTTGCCGAGATATGCCGGTCCAAGTCCGGCCGCGGCCAGCGTGTCGCGCAGTTCAGAGACGAGCCTCCGGCCCGGAACAATCCTTCGCCCGTCGCGGAAGACGTACATGTTCCAGCCGGAATTTTCCATAATCAGGCGGCAGTGCGCTTCTTGGTTCCGCGCGGCGAACGGGAGACGTCGCCTTCCTTGTCGATGAAGTACAGATACTGATTGTCGCGCTCGACCGCGTTACTCACCAGGATTTGGGTTTCGCCTTCACCCGACCTGGGCTTCTGGCAAACGCTTCCATTACCGTCGATGAAGTAAAGAAAGTTTTTGTAATCCCTTTGGAGATTCAGCTTCTTGACTTTCTCCGCCATTGGAAGCCCTCCCGCCAGATTTGGATTCCCGCCAACGCCGGGTGGATGGCCAAGACGGCAGCCCCATGCAACCAAGGCAGAAACAGAACTGATCGATCAGGCACGGAATTGATCTATCAGATGAAGAGTCGAAGAATGTCGTGCCGTCCGCTAAGGCAGCTCCCATGTTGGTGTATCCCGATTCCAAGAGGTGATACACCTTTTGGGAACTGCTCTCAGGATGATGAACTCATCGAGAACATGGGCGCGCCTTGATGTGTCTCGCTTAGTTCCATAGGTCATCGCTCGGCAAAGTTTCCGTCCCCACCTGCGCAAGAAGCGAAAAGCCGGCCGGCGCGAGTGCGCCGGCCGGCTCGTCCCACGGAAGCGGGCAACTACCTACTTGTCGGCCTCTGTCTGAAGCGCGCCGCTCTCCTGCTTCTCCTGACACGAAATGCAGTAGCGCGTCCACGGCACGGCCTGCAGACGTTTGCCGTTGATCTCGTTCCCACAGGAGACACACTCGCCATAGGTGCCGTGGCGAATGCGGTTGAGCGCGCCATCCACCATCAGCAACAGTTGACGATCGTTGTTGCTCTGGTGAAACAGAAACTCTTTCTGATACGAACTGGAAGCCCGGTCAGCAATGTCCTGCGCCGAATCGGAGACATCCGCCGTGCGGCCATCCTGTTCGGTTCTTGAGACGCTCTCGCGCAGCACGCGCTGGCGTTCCTCCAAGGTCTTTTTAAACTGCTCCAACACTTTCTTTTCCATGTCGTCTCAATTCTCTCACCGGCCAAACAATTCCAAGCCCACCGTGACCGCTCTGGGCGAATGGGAATCATATGCGCCTAGCCAAACGAGAGTCAACTTCCGGATTCCAAAATCGGGAATAAACCCCCGGAAACCTGGAGCACCCGCGCTACCTGGACGGCCCGCGAGGCGGGTGGCCGCCTCGGGGCGAATCGGCGGATTCCAGCACGCCGAGGCTGAGCGATACAGCCTGCCTGCCCGTTATCGGACATAACTTCACAAAATACGATGCTCAAAAAACGCAAATCCACCCTCTTATTACAGGCAAGAAAAAAGCGACTTCTTTTGGAAGTCGCTCGAAAGAGGCAAGGGAGGGAAGAAATCCTTTATGGAAGGCGATGTACGGTGCCGTTCCCATTGGAACGTCCAGAGAGAAGTCGAACATGTTGGAAGAGAGTCAAATTCACAGGTTCTGCGGCCTCTTTTATTGCTCTTTCTATCGGCACTTCTGCCTCCAAACATCGTAAGATATTTCTCAATCTCCAAAAAACTTGATAAACATAATAAAAACAATGTCTTAACGAAAATCACAGCAGGTATCACTTTGATACACATCGGATATTATCCACAGGTTATGGTTTTAAGATGGTATTTAGATACCACTACTGCGCAGTCGTTTTCCGATTGTCGGTCTCAGGATGCTCGTCCATCGCCTTTAACTTGTTCAGCAGAGCCTTGTAGCTCACCTTCAAGATCTTTGCCGCCTGCCGGCGGTTCCAACGGGTCTGCGCCAGCACTCGTTCAATGGCTTCACGTTCGGCGAGCATGGCTGCGCGTTTGCCTATATCCAGCAGCGAGAGCGATTCCGACTGATCCGCCCGGTTCACCGGGACAGGTTGAGAGTCTGGCGACGAGTTGCCGTTTCCGGATTTCTCGGCAACGATTTGGTTGGCATCTTTCAGTCCCCACATCGGACTGCTTCCCGAAGAATTGGAAGACACAATTGGTTTGTGAGTCGCAAGTTCGCGGATGATCTGGGCTTCGTTGCCCACGATCACATAGCGCTTGACCAGATTCTCAAGTTCGCGGATATTACCCGGCCAGGCATACTCCATTATGCGGTTCATGGCGTAATCGCTAAAGGCCGGCGGCTGCTTGCCATAGTATTCGCTGTATTTGCGCAGGAAGAACTCGAGAAACAGCGGGATCTCCTCCCGCCGCTCGCGCAACGGCGGAATATGGATGGTCACGACATTCAAGCGGTAAAAAAGGTCTTCGCGGAACAGACCTTCCTCGACGCCGCGCTCCAGAGGCTTGTTGGTTGCCGCCAGCATGCGCACGTCAACCGTAATATCGCGTTTGCCGCCGAGGCGCGAGAACTCTCCGTCCTGCAGCACGTGCAGCAGCTTGGCCTGCAGCGCCGGATGCATCTCGCTGATCTCGTCCAGGAACATCGTGCCGTTGTTTGCCTGGTCGAACTTGCCTGGCTTTTGCCGGTTGGCGCCGGTAAAAGCGCCGGGCTCGTAGCCGAACAATTCGCTTTCCAGCAGTTCGTGGGGAATGGCCGCGCAATTGACCTTGACGAAGGGTTTGTCCCGGCGTGGAGACTGGGCATAGACCATGCGCGCCACGACTTCCTTGCCGGTTCCGCTCTCGCCGCGGATCAGCACGGTGGCATTGGTATCGGCCACCTGCTCGATCGTATTCTTCACGTCTTCCATCTTCGGACTGGTCCCGAACAGCATGTGGAAGTCGGCTTGGCGCCGCACCTGATCGCGGATTTGCGTCACCTCGGTGGTAAGCCGCTGCCGGTCAATGAGCTTGTCGATGCGCTGGTCGAGGTCGCGAGGTTCGAAAGGCTTGGCGATGTAGTCGTCGGCCCCAAGCTTAGAGGCGCGGAAAATCAGCTCCGGGTTGCTCTGCCCGGAAACCATGATCACGGAGATCTCCGGCTTGATTTGCTTGATCCGCTCCAGGGTATCCATGCCATCCATGCCCGGTATCGACACGTCGAGCAACACCAGGCTCGGGTCATAGACGCGAAATACGCGAATGGCTTCCTCGCCAGTGCTAGCCGTGGAGACTTCGAAGTCCCGGCGCGCCAGATACGAACTCAGAAACTTCGCCATGGTGCTGTCGTCATCCACCACCAGCACTCTGGTCTTGGGTGCGGCTAACATCCCGGAGCTCCTCCACACGGCCAACTACTTAGCTTGGGCGACTCAGCTTCCAAAGAGGTGCTCTCGCCTTCTCCGCTGCTGCAGTCGAGTTGCTGGACCGCGGAATAAACCGATAATTTTCTGTTAACTAGTTAATAACTACATTTCGATTCAACACTTCCGCCGAAAGTGCACGGAGGACAGTGAAGGCTCTTCCACGGAAGGAATGATACCCACCGTATCTCAGTATTTGGATGCCGGAAACTGTTCGATAATTGTAGATCAGTTCCGAAAGTTGGTAAAAAAATATCCAATTCCGGACAGAATCTGCCGGGCTGTCGGTGGCGGGACGGGAAGCACGAGGTAAAAGCGTTTGTCCCTCGCGGCCTAATCGGTTACCGCTGCGTAACCAATGTGAACTTCGGCGGACCAATCATGGCAAGTCCGATCCAAAGCACACCCTCGAATCTCTACGAGGAACGGCCACTGCCGAACTAAGCAGTTGGATGCGTTTCCGCCCTTTCTTTATCCCGAAATACGTCCGCGAATCAACGAGCACTTGTCACGCCCGGTCGGTCGCTTTATACTAACTAACTGGTTAGTTAGATGACAGGACAAGTCCCAACTCCAATCAGGGCGCACCGCAACGCCGAGCACAGCCGCCGGGCGATCCTCGAAGCGGCCCAGCGCGAATTCGCCGAACTGGGCGTTGACGGTGCCCGCACGGACTCCATCGCACGCTCCGCGGGGGTGAACAAAGCTCTTCTTTACTACTACTTTCGCGACAAAGAGTCGCTTTACGGAGCGGTCCTCGACGACGTCTTCAGCACCCGATTTCAGGGGCTGAAGAAAATTCTGGACAGCGATTTGGCGCCCGGCGAAAAGATTTTGCGCCTTGCCCGCCAGCACTTCGATTACATCAACGGCCAGGATTCTTATCCGCGCCTGATGCAGTACGAGATGATGCGGGCGAGGCGAGGCGACTCCAAGCACTTGCCGCGGCTGGTCGAATCGTTCTTCGCTCCGCTGATGAGGGAGGCGACGTCGGTCATTCGCCAGGGCATTGCCGAGCGGCAGTTACGGCCGCTTGATCCCGGCCACCTGATGCTTTCCATTGTTGGAGTCAACGTGTTTCACGTGCTAAGCGCCCCGGTGAGGGATGCCATGAACCGGACCAAAGATCGCATGCCGGACTCGCTCGCCGAGCGCCGCGCCGCCACCCTGGACTTTATCGCCGCTTCCATTTTCAGCAATCGCGATGAAGGCATCCGCTTGGCGGCCGGCATTGTTGCCGAGCCCGTGCTGCCGCCGGGGGACGCCCCTGGCGAAGACAGCCAACCGAATCGAGGCGATCAAAAGTGAACCCGAAGAAGCGATTCTCCATTGTGCTGAGCGCCCTGCTGCTGATCGCGCTGGCGTACTACTTCTTTTCCACCGACCGCACCACAGCCATGGTTCTGATCGGTACGGTTGACGCCAATCAGGTCATCGTCAGCTCGAAGGTCGTCGGGCGCCTGGAGACGCTGAACTTCGACGAGGGCCAGAACGTAAAAGCCGGCGACCTGGTAGCCACCGTCGACAGCGCGGAATATCTGGCCATGCGCAACGCGGCAACCGCCACCCTGGCGAGTTTGCGGACAAAGATTGCCGAGTCCAGTGCCACCGCCGCCAGCACGCAGGGCGACACCGCCAACCAGGTTGCCAATTCGCGGGCCATGCTGCTGGCCGCGCGGTCCACGCTGAAGACGGCCATCGCCAACCGCGACTTGCAGGAAGCCGACACCCGCCGTACGGTCGCGCTCGCCGACCAGGGGGTGATGTCGCAGCAGGAGCGTGACCGTGCGGTGAACTCCCTGCGCGCGCAGCAGGCGCAAATGCAGACCGCGACCGACCAGGTGAGCGCCGCCGAAGCGGCGCTCGAAGCCGCCATCGCCCGCACCAACCAGGGCAAGGCTGCCGTCGAGAACATCGCGGAAACCCGCGAGCAGGCTCGGAACGCACAGGCGCAACTGGCGCAGGCGGAGGTGCAGCTCGGCTATACGAAGATCTTCGCTCCCATCAGTGGAATGGTGAACGTGCGGGCCGCGCGCCAGGGCGAAGTGGTAACGGTCGGAACGCCGATTCTGACCATCGTGGACCTGACCGAAACCTGGGTTTATGCGCCGCTGCCGGAGACCTATGCCGATGCCGTCAGGTTGGGCGATGTGCTCACCGTGCGCATGCCCAGCGGGGCGCGGCTGCAAGGCAAAGTGATTGCCAAAGCGGCCGAGGGTGACTTCGCCACCCAGCGCGACGTGAGCCGCCGCAAGCGTGACATTAAGACCGTGCAGATCAAGCTGCTGATTGACAACCCCGGCATGCAATATGTTCCCGGCATGACCGCCGAGGTGCTGCTGCCCAAGAGCAAGTTGGTGACGCCATGATTGGGTGGTTCGGGGCAGATAGCCGGGAGGCGCGCGATGATCCGCTGGCGCAAGCGTCCAGAGCACGGCCCCGGTGAGCGCGAACGCGCCAACGCCATTGTGGTCGAGAACATCACCAAGAAGTACGGCGACTTCACCGCCGTGGACGGCGTCTCTTTCAGCGTCAAGGACGGCGAAATCTTCGGGCTGCTGGGACCGAATGGCGCGGGCAAGAGCACGCTCATCCGCATGATGACCACGTTGATTCCGATCACGGCGGGAAGCGCGTTTATCAACGGACACGACGTGCAGGTCGATCCCGATGCGGCCCGGCGCTCGATGGGCGTGATTCCTCAGGCGATGACCAGCGATATCGATTTGACGGTGGAGGAGAACCTGAACATCTACGCCAAGCTCTACGGCGTGCCGGCCGCCGAACGCAAACGCAATGTGGATGAGCTGCTGGAGGCGGTGGATCTGACGAAATGGCGCGGCGCGCAAACCAAGACGCTTTCCGGAGGGATGCGCCGCCGGGCGGAGATTGCGCGCGGGCTGGTGCATAGTCCGAAGATTTTTTTCCTCGATGAACCGACCACCGGACTCGATCCGGTTTCGCGCGTAGCGGTGTGGGAGATGCTGAACACTCTGAAGAGCCGGCGGCAGCTCACCATTCTTATCACCACCCACTACATGGACGAGGCCGACCGCCTGTGCGACCGCATCGCCATTGTCGATCACGGCAAACTGGTGGCGCTCGATTCTCCTCTGGCGCTGAAGGCAAGCGTGCCGGGGACCAACGTCATCGAAGTGCAGTTCGTGCGCGCTCCAGAAGACTGGGAACAGCGGCTGCGCAGGTTGCCGCACGTCACCAGCGTGCAGGCCGAGAGCGCGGGCATGTATCGCGTGCTCTCCGATAACGGCTCGACGACGACCACTCACCTGGTATCGATGGCGATGGAGGCGGGGGTCGCGGTGAAGTCCTTGAGCGTGCAGAACACTACCCTGGACGACGTCTTCGTCCACTACACCGGACGCCAGCTCCGCGACGAGCAGGTGAAGGCCTTCGGCTTTGTGATGCCTGACAGGCCGGGGATGCGGCCATGAACAGGATGTTTGCGATCGTGGAGCGCGAGTTGCGAAAATTCTTTCGCTCGCCGACCTTGATGCTGGCTTCGATGGTGTTTCCGCTGGTGCAGTTGATCATCCTCGGCAACGCCTTCGGCGGCAAGATCCGCGACGCCCGGATGGGGGTGGTCGATCAGGATCACGGCGTGCAGGCGCTGCGCATTCGCGAGGCGTTCGACTCGGTGGCCGCCAATGTCAGGACGTTCACGCCAATTTATTACGACAATGACAAGCAGGCGCAGCAGGACGTGCGCACCGGCAAACTGGACGGCGCCGTCATCATTCCGCCGCAGTTCTCCAGCAAGTTCTACGAGCAGAATCACCCGCGGCTCGGGTTGGTGGTGGACAACTCGGACCAGTTCATGAGTTCCAGCCTCGAGCAGAAGATGCAGGAACTCACCGATGCGTTGAACTCGCCCACCGTGCCCGCGCGCATCCCGAAGGACATCGCGCTGGAGATTGTCGAGCTCTATCCCTATATCGAATACATGAAGTACCTGCTGCCCGGTTCGATTGCGCTGGCCATGTTCGTCTCGGTCATGATCGGCGGCGGGATGCTCTACATCGACGATAAAGCGCGCGGGGTGCACGAGGGGTTGCTGGTAACGCCGATCACCAGGCTCGAACTCGTCCTCGGCTTGATTACCGCCGGCTCGATCAAGGCGGTGATGTCCGGGGTGGTGATCACCGCCATCGGTTCGCTGCTGGCCGGCGTGAGCACCATCTTCGATCCGCGAAGCATGCTGCAACTGCTGGTGCTCATTGTCTGCCACCTCGATCGCCTTTAACTCGATGATGTTCCTGATGATGGTACGGGTGGAGGACCCGCTGGTGCCGCGCGCCATGTTCGGCATCCTCAACACCCTGCTGTTCTTCCCGAGCGGCAGCATTTACCCGATCAATGCCTTTCCCGTTTGGCTCCAGGCGATCGCGCGAGTCGATCCGTTCACCTACGCCGTCCATGGATTCAAAGGGATACTGCTGAAAGAATCCGGCTTCGCGGCGGTTTTGCCCGACGCGCTTTTCCTGGCTATCTTCGGCGCTACGATGCTGCTGTTTGCAACCATGCTGTTCAAACGCACGCTATAGCAGGCGAGGTGGCGCGATTTCAGCAGCCGACGCTGGAGCCGCTTCCGGGTTTATATTGGAATGAGTCGCACCACCCGAGCGGCCAACCACGGCTGGTTGGGATCGAACCGGGCGAGTAAGCGCAAAAGGCAATGGCGACAACCCTATTCGAACACGAACCCTACGATCCGGCGCGCGAGCGCCGCAAGCGGGTGCGAATCGTCTCCGCCGCGGTTGTCATTCTGATCCTCGCGGTGATTGCGTGGCGGTTGCGATATTGGCCTGAAGAACACCGGGTCGACGGCTTCTTCGCCGCGCTCCAGGCGAAGAACTACGAGCAGGCTTACGGCATCTGGATGAACGACCCTGACTGGAAACAGCATCCGCAGGAGTACGCGCGTTACCCGTATGGCGCCTTTTATCTTGATTGGGGACCGGGCGGGGAATACGGCCTGATTCAGAACTTCCACGTTGAGGGAGCCGCCGCGCCTCCCGGCCGCGACGCTAGCGGGGTGGTGGTGGTGGTCACGCTGAACCAGCGCGCCGAGAAAGCCCACATCTGGGTGGAAAAGAAGAGCAAGACGCTCAGCTTCTCGCCTTACTAGAGCAGATTCAGAGTCAGTGTATCCGGCGCCATCATCGCCGGGCTGAACGCCCGGCTATCTTACTAGAGCGTGTTTCAAAAACGTTGCTGAGGAATAAACGCGGAAACCCTCAGGGGCTTTAGTGTGTGCGTGAGAACTGACTTGTTTTTCACAGGGCAGATGGGGCACAAAGAGATATGTCACGATTTCTGCCTTACAGTCCCGAGCAAGCGTACTTGATACCTCCGAGTGTGCAGGATGAGTTAGGAGCGGATCATCTTTAGTTTTTTCATCCGCCAGGTGGTAAGTCGGCTGGAACTGAGCCGATTTGAGCAGGCCTACAGCCTGGAAGGTGGAGAGCTGTATGCGCCGGAGCTGATGCTGAGCGTGTGGCTGTACGCCTACGCGGTGGGGCTGACCAGTGCGCGGCGGCTGGAGCAGCGGCTGGTGGAGGATCTGGCGTTGCGTTACCTGGCGGGTGGGGCGCGGGTGGATAACTGGGCGCTGAGCGGGTTTCGGCGACGGCACGCGGGGGCGATCAACGACGCCTTCACCCAGGTGTTGGAGATGGCGCGGCAGTTGGGCTGGGGCAAGCTGGGACGGGTGGCGATCGACGCCACGCGGATCAAGGCCAACGCCTGCCGGGAGCGGGTGGATACGGAGCCGAAGTTGCGGAACGAGCGGGCCAAGCTGCGGCGGCAGGTGCGGCGCTGGCAGCAGGCGTGCGATGGGGACGACGCGGAGCCGAGCGGGCTGAGGGTGGCGCTGGAAAAGGCGGAGCGGCGGCTGGAGGAGCTGCGCAAAAGCGGGTTGAAGAAGCGGTCGCGGACCGATGAGCAAGCGCGTTTTCTGCGGCCGCGCGGTGGCTACGAGTTGGGGTACACGGCGGAGGTAGCGGTGAGCGACGATCATCTGATGGTGGCGGCGCGAGTGACGCAGAACGCGACGGACAATCGGTCGTTGCTGCCGATGGTGGCCGCGGTCGAGCAGCAGTGCGGCAGGGCGCCGACGGCGGTACTGGCGGATAGTGGTTTCTTCTCGGTGGAGAACATCAGCGAGTTAGAGCGGCAGGGGATCGAGGGGTATGTGCCCGATTCGAATCTGGCGTGCGAGTTGAACACGGGACGGGGTTGTCGGCGGCGGGATCGGCCGCGACAGGCGGTCCAGCGGCGGCTGCGGCAGAAGTTGCGCAGCCCAGCCGGACGGGCGATGTATGCGCGGCGCAAGGCGGTGGTGGAAGCGGTGTTCGGAGTGCTCAAGCAGCAGCGTGGGATGCGGCAGTTCCGGACCCGCGGTCTGGGCAAGGCGGGATGCGAGTTCGGGCTGGCGGCCCTGGCCTACAACGTGACCCGGTTGCACGCCCTGCGGCAGGCTTAAACACAATACGTTTTCGCCGCCATCACATTTATTGATTGCCCTTTCTCGTGCCCGGTGAGCGATCCCTGGCACGCGGTCTCTGGTTAGCGGGTAAGCGGCGCCCCACGAGGGCAGCGGAACCTCAGAAAGAACCGGGCTGCCAGACAAGGAGTTAAACAGGCATGGTGTCCGGGTTCTCACGCACACACTGAAGCCCACCCCTCCGGCTTCGCCAGAAGGGTAAGGCGCCCGACGACCTTCCTTCATATTCCGGAGTTATCAAGCTTCATGGGATATACATTTTCGCGAAACTGGTCTACTCGCCTCCCAGACTAAACCTCAATCCGGCCCTGAAGTTCGCGCGCAATGCGGGATAGCCGAGCGCGTCTTCGTAGTGCTCGTTTAGCAGGTTTTCCACGTTGGCGTAAGCCGTCACATAGCGCTTGATCGCATACCACCCGCCGGCATCCAGGCGGGCGTAACCGGCTATGTGAGTCAGCGGCACCGGAAGCACGAAAAAATCCGAATCGGCGCGGGGTCCGATGAACGTCCCCCCCAGGGTGGCCCCGAACTTTGGCCGTGTATAGCTGGCCAGAGCGTTGCCGGAGTGTTTCGGACGAAGCAGCAAGGGTGATCCCGCCGTCGAGCCGGAGAGGTTTTGTGTCGAATCGTAGACGTACGCTCCGCGCACCTGTAGGCTCGCCGTGGGCCGCCCTTGGACCGTCAATTCCGCGCCATGCGCCATCGATTTGTCGATGTTGATGTATTGCGTGAAGGTGGCATTGGTGTCGATTCGATCGTGAAACTGATTATTGAAGTAGACTGCGTCGAAGGAGTACTTCCCGCTGAAGAACGATTGCTGCAATCCGGCCTCGAAGGCGTTATTCTGCTCCGGCTTGAGATTCGGATTGCCCATGACGCCGAAGAGCGGCTCGCCGAAGGTCTCATAAAAATTTGGTTCTTTGATGCCTTCGCTGTAGCTGCCGCGCAGCCGCGTTCCGGAAAAAACGTCGCCTCCGCGGACGATCAGATAGCTGGCTGCCACGCGCGGCACTCCGTAATTGCCAAAATCTTCGTTATGCACATAGCGCGCTCCAGCCTGCACTGAGAGCCGTTTCCAGGAGATCAACTCTTCCCCATAGACTGCATGGTTGCGCCGCAGGCCGTGGTTTGGCGGAGGAGTGGCGGGATCGTTCCCGAAAAAGCCGTTTTCGTCCTCAAATTCATAGCCAAAGACCGTGCGCGCCCAATCGCGAGCCCAGTACTCACCCTGATAATTGAAGCCGGCGCGATTGTAGTTGTTCGTGCTCATGCAATTAATCGGATTGCCTAAGGCGTTGGTGTCGTAACAGAAGTCCACGATACCCGCGCGCAGCGGGTTCAATGGCACGTCCTGCTGAAAGAGGTAGCGTTGATTGTATTCGTATCCGCTGAAGCGGTGGTACCAGTGTTTACCGGCGGCAATGCTTAACTCGGTCGAGGCTAGAAAGTTATTCTGCCGCGAGAAGGCGTTGGTGTCCGCCGGCAGGTTGGAATCTCCGGCCGGCAGTTGGACTCCCTGCGAAAAGTTGTATTCGCCCTGGCCGCCGGTACGGCTGGCGCTATGGCGCGTGCGAAAGCGTAATTGCACCTTGGGAGAAAATGCGTACCCGAGATTAGCGCCCTCGGTGGAATTCGAGTAGTCGTCGTTGGCGCCCTGTCCTTGGGTATTGAACTGGTCGGCGAACAGGTTGTAATCGAAGTGGCTCACAGCGCCGGATAATGTGCCATAGCCGTGTGCCGTTGCGAACGTTCCCCCGTCGGCCCCGAATGTGAACAGCGGTACTCGCGTGGTTCCGGTGCGGCTAAAGACCTGGACGACGCTGGTCATGGCATCCGAGCCGTAAAGCGTGCTCTGGCTGCCGCGCAGCAGTTCTATGCGGTCGAATTGCGCAGTGGAGAAGACTCCGAAATCAAAACCTCCGCCCGGCTGGTTGATCGGAACACCGTCGATGATCACCTTGTTGTAAGTGGACTCTCCGCCACGAACAAACAGCTGAGTAAGGCCGCCGCTCTGACCAGTATCGTTGACGACCGCTCCGGGGGCGAAGCGCAGAGCCTCTCCCGCCGACACCGGCTGAAGCGCGTTCAGTTCGGCCGAATCGATGATCGAGACGTCGCTGCTGGTTTCCGCGCCGGTCGCCGGAGTCGCCGCCGCCGTGACCGATACCGTCTGCTCGGCAGTGGCCAACTTCAGATGCAGGGTCAGCGCGGCCGTCTGCTCAAGCGTGATCTGCTGCGTCTGCGGGGCAAAACCGGGCGCAAGCACCTCTACACGGTAGTGTCCCGGTTGCAAGCCCTGGAACTCGGCAACTCCATTGGCAGTAGCCGAGCGGACGTCAATCGGCGCGCTCTTCTGTTGGCTATACAGCGTTACCCGGGCCGAGCCGACCAAAGCGGAATGGGGTATCCACAATTTGGATCTTGATTTCGGAAGCGGAAACTTGAAACACTAGAGCGGCGCTAACTAACGCCAGCAGAAACAACGCGCGGATCGTTCGCATAACAATCCTCCTTTTCACGCGAAAGAGGTTCTTGTCGGCGTTCGCGCCGGTCTCCTGGCTTGGCGAGCACATCCGGAATGATTCCAGACCCAACGGCCTTCCCATGCGGATTGCAAGTGCACAGTGGCCGGCGGTTCTCAAGCGATGCCTTGATTGCTTCGGCACTCGCTCTTGACTCGCTTACAGTTGCGCGGCAGCGCGGGATTCTCACCCGCTTCCCAGTCCGCAGGCTTGGGCGTCTGCGGACGCGCGAACACAAAATTGCAAAGAGCAATTCGCCGCCACCGGGCAGCGATCATGAATTACTTCGACGATGAGTCGCCTCGACTCTAATCACTCTGGCATGAGATTGTCAACCTAAGGATTTTCAAGCCGAAGGCGCCGCCTAGAAAGTGATCTCGCACGGTTACTCACCATGCTTTCGACCATCGCGGACCGCTCTTCTCATTGATCTTGCGCAGCGATCCATCGACGCCGGCGTCCAGTTCCAGCTTTCGTCCGAACAGCCAAAGCAGATCCGACAGTCGGTTGAGATAGGGAACGACATTGGGAGCAACGGTTTCGCCCGCTTCGATCAGCCTGACGGTGCAACGTTCCGCTCGACGGCACACGGTCCTGGCCACGTCGTAGGCAGCGCCCGCCGTGTGCTCCCCCGGAAGCGACCAGTCCGAAAGCATTCCTTCCAGCGACTCGATTGCATAAACTTGCGCGGTGAGCGCCTCAACCATCTCGGCAGTTACCGGCGCCTGACCTTTGCTTTTTTGAGCCGGGGTCGCCAGGGCCGCACCGATCTGAAAAAGCTCCCGCTGGATCAGTTTGGTGCGCTCGCGCAGATCTTTGTCTTCGCAGATGGAGCGCGTAAAACCAAGCGTGGAGATTAGCTCATCGACCGTCCCGTAAGCCTCGACCCGAAGCGAGGATTTGGAAACACGGACGCCTCCGGCGAGGCTGGTTTGCCCCGTGTCACCTCGTTTTGTAGCGATGCTTCGCATTTGGTCATCCTCCGTCGCGAACCTGAGTTCGGTTAGCTTTTACCGTCGCTAATCGCGGACAGCAGCTCCCGTGCCTTGATCTCGTCACGCCCATCCCACTGCTCGAAGTGTATCAGCGACGCCAGCGAGAGTCTCTTGCACCAGCCAATAAGAACTCCTTCATTGCCGTCTGCCACTCTGTTCATAACGACTCCATTTCCAGCGTGGTCACCGTGTCTTGGTCCCAGTTTTCCCTCAGAAACGCGTCCTGCCGGTTGTCTGCAATCAGCCGCAACGCATACCTGACCTGTTCCTCGTACAGTTCACAAAAAGCACCGGGGCGATCCATTCCCCCGTTCATCTCCTGGGCCTCGGCGGGACAAGGCGAACCGCAGAAATGCCGTACCGCGCACCGGGCACAGGGCTGAATGTCCTCCACTTTGCGTTCGGTCACCTGGCGAAATGCCGCACTCTTCAGGACCAACTCGATGTCATCCCGGAACAGGTTGCCGGCGTTGAACTCCGGCAGTCCGATGAACTCGCTGCACGGGAACATGTCGCCCTTGGCTGACACCGCAAAGAAGCAGCGCCCGCCGCCGCACGGCGAGATATCGCACATCAGCCGGCGGGCTTGCGGCGCGAGAATGGCAACCAGAATATTGGCAAAGTTGGCGATCACCAGGCGGCGGCCGGTTTCACGATAGAGTTCTTCGGCGCGATCCAGGGCGGCGAGATAATATCGACTGATCTCGTGGTCGGCCGGTTTAATTTCACGTGCGCCTGCGCGCGTGCAGCGCACCGGATTGAGCATGCAGGTGGACACCCCCTGTCCGTGAAAGAACTCCACCGTGCGCACGAGGTGACGCATGTTCTCGCGGGTCACCGTGCAAATCACGCTGTAGTTGGGGTAGCCGCGCAACTTCTCCATCGTGGCCACCACCTTGGCATGCACCCCGTGACCGTCCCAAGTCTTGCGGGTGCGGGCGGTGATGGCTTCCAGAGATCCATCCAGCGACAATCCGATCGCTATCCCGCGCGAGGTCAAAAAGTCGAGTTCGGCGTCTTTGAGTAGCGTGCCGTTCGTCTGAATGCCGAAACGGAAATCGTTTGCGAATTGCTCAAGACCGGCGAAGAGCGCGTCGAGGTTGAGGGTGGGCTCGGCGCCGTGAAACACGATCTGCGGTTTGACTCCCTTGCGCAAATGCTTTTGAAAATACCGCTTCAAAATCGCAAGTGCGGCCAGCAGATTGTTCTTGGACATGTGCTCGCCGTCTCTCCGCATCGCTTCCGGAATGTAGCAATACGTGCAGTTCAGATTGCAGCGTTCGGTCGGATTGAAATACACCGCTGACGGTGTCAGCCCGAAGCGGAAGTTTTCCATCTCCTTGGCAAATGCCGTCGCCTTCCGGCGATATTGCTTCAGAAAGGATCCCTCGCTGAGTGCGTCACCGATTTTGTCTTTTCGAATCAGCGCCCAGAACGCAGTGTCGGGGTCAACCAAGCCGAGGTAGTCCGCGTGGCCGATGTCCAACGGCTGCAAGGTGAAGCCAGTGCCGGTATTAAAGTGCAATCCACGCGAGGACGCGCTGCCATCGTTTTTATTTTCTTTGCTGCTCAAGCAATATCCTCTATGTTTCACGGTTGTGGGCGAGCCGTCTGCTCCGGCCCGCCCAACCATCCGTTACTTTTTTTTCGTATCTGCCGTGACATAGTGCGAAAGGCCCGTGCCTGTCGCCTTGCAGCCTTTGCGACTGGCGATCACTTCCTTCTTCTTGCAAGTTTTCTTTGCCTTCAACAAGAGTCACCTCCTTTGCTTGAGTTTTTTTCCGTTCTGCTAGCGTGTAAAGCGTATGCGAGGCGGCGACTGCCAGTGCGCTGCCGCCTCGCCCTGAACCACCACCAATGGTACCTTCAAAAACATCAACTCTCGTTTACCTTGAAGGTTTGCGCGCACCGTCTCTGTTGCTCCAAAGTCCAACACGTCCCGCTCCGGCAATCCGGCGGCTTGCGCCAGTTGGCGAAGATTCCCTCCGTGGGCGAAGTCCTTCATCGCGCTCCTGCCGCGGCCACCAGGGCCGGCACCACCTCCGCCAGTTCGCACGCGGCCCCCAGCGTGTCACCGGTGAATCCACCGATTTTTCGCAAGCACCAGAACGAGAACACCAAGGTGAGCGCGATCGCGCCGGCAGCGCCAATCAACCCCACCCTGCCCAGCGTCCAGTAGCCGGCCGCCGCCAGAACCGCGACCGCCCAGAAGGGATCTATGCGTGATTTATTCTCCGCAAAAACCGCGCCCAATCCACCTCCGGGGCGGGCGTAGGACAATGCCGCCAACTGAATGACCAGCGCGCACCGGCCTGCCAACGGCATCAGCAACAACGTGGGCCAGCGCATGCTGTTCGGAGTGGAGACGAGCGCGGCAATTTTCAAACTGAGCAGCGACACGACTGCCACCACGCCCATCGATCCGGTGCGGCTGTCTTTCATGATTTCCAGAATGCGCTCGCGAGGGCGGGAGCTGAAAAACCCGTCGGCCGTGTCCGCCACTCCGTCCATGTGCAAGCCGCCCGAGACCGCCAGCATCGCGACGACCACCAGTACAGCGGTTGGTAGCGGCGGAAGCAGCGCGCTGCATACGCGATCAACCAGCACCATAGCAACGCCGACGACCAGCCCGACTATCGGGAAAAAGAACGCGCTGCGGCCAAGCGTGCGCTCGTCGCAGGGCAACGAGATTGGCAGCACGGTCAGAAACTGGATGGCGGCGATGAGTCGCTTCATGCGTTTGCCTTCGAGACCGACGCTTCTTCGAATGTGGCGACGTCGGTAAGCAGGCGCGCGGCAGCCTCGACAAGGTGCATCGCGAGCGCCGCGCCGGTGCCTTCGCCCAGCCGCAGATCGAGTTCGAGCAGCGGCTGCTTGCCCAGATGCTGCCATGCCACCCGATGGCCCTGTTCCACACTGCGGTGAGCCGCAATGATGTACTCGCTGCATTTCGGTTCCAGCGCGTGAGCGATCAACGCCGCCGCCGTGGAGATAAAACCATCTACGAGGATCGGCTTGTTGAGCGAAGCGGCGCCGAGAATCAATCCGGCGATGCCGCCGATTTCGAAGCCGCCGACCTTCGCCAGCACGTCCAGCCCATCCCCGGCGTTCGGCTGGTTGATCGACAGCGCCTGCTCGACGACTGCGATTTTGCGCTGCAGTTGCTCCATCGTCGATGCCGGTGCCGCGGCCTGTGACCTGCGCGACTGCGCAGCCGGTGATGGCAGCGACGATGGCGGCACTGGGAGTGGTGTTGCCGATGCCCATGTCGCCGGTGCCGAATAGATCGGTTGAAGCCGCCAGTTCCTGGGCAATTTCGATCCCGGCTTCAATGGAGCGCACAGCCTGTTCGCGGCTCATCGCTGGACCAGCGGCAATATTGGCCGTACCGGGGCCGACGCGCTTGGAGATAATCTGGTCCTTCGCCGCCAGCTCGCTCAGGTCGGCCGCGACGCCCAGGTCCACAACCACAACCCGTGCGCCGGCCAGCGCGCGCCAAAGCGTTTATGCCGGCGCCTCCGTTGGCGAAGTTGTGAACCATCTGCGGCGTGACTTCCTGCGGATATTTGCTCACGCCCGCCGCCACCACGCCGTGGTCGCCGGCCATCGTGACCACCACCTTGCGGCCCAGCGGCGGCCGCAGCGAGCGCGTCATGCCGGCAAGGTCTTCGGCAAGGTCCATCAACCGGCCCAACGCCCAATAGGGCATGGTGAGTTGTTCGAGCCGCGCATGCGCTGCCGCGCGGCAGGCGGCGTCTTGCGGTTCAATTCGTTGAACGGTGCGTTCCAGCAGCGTCATCGTTTGCCTTCCTTTATCTTCAGCACTTGCCCGCAGACGACCAGGTCAACTTCATCGCTGGCGGCGGCGATGATCTGGTTAGCGCGACCGACCAGATCGCGATAGCGGCGGCTAAGCGCGTTATCGGGAACAATACCCATCCCGACCTCATTCGTCACCAAGATCACGGTGCCGGGGTGCTCGCGGCAAGCCGCCAGAAGGTGTCGGCAGTGGCGAACAATTTGCGACTCGGAGACGCTCTTGCCGCTTCGTTCAGCCTCGTGCATCAGGTTATTGACCCATAGCGTCACACAATCCACGAGCACAACGCGCTGCTGCTTCGTTCGTCGGAGCGCGGCAGCGACATCGAGCGGCTCCTCGATGGTCTGCCATGGCGCGGAGCGGCGCGCTTGACGGTGCCGGCGAATGCGCTCGCGTATCTCGTCGTCGATGACCGGGCAGGTAGCCAGGAACGTCCGCGGACCGGGCAATGATTCGGCAAGCTTCTGTGCGTAGGCACTCTTGCCGCTGCGGCTGCCACCGGTCACAAGTACGATCCGCGACATCGTTTCACCCGTCCTGGGGCCGGCCACTCGGCAGCAGTGCAGCCAGCGTGCCCTTGCCGGAGGCAAAAAGATTTATGACGGTCAGCGATCCCGGGCCCGGTTCAAACAAAACGTATTTGCGCATCGGCAATCCAAGGAAGTGGCAGATCAAGAGGCGAATCACACCTCCATGGGTGATGACGACAACATTCGACTGCGGAGTAGATGAAATCTGCCTGGCGGCACGCTTGACGCGAGACATGAAATCCGCAAGCCGCTCCCCGCCCGGAAAGCAAAATGCCGGCTCGAACTTGGCCCAGTGCTGAATGCACGCCTGGTTGGCGGTTTGAATTTCCTCGAATGTCTTCCCCTCCCAGGCGCCGAAATCGATCTCGCGTAGATCGGGGAGGATTTCCGGTTGCAACCGCGAGCCGGCGAGTACGGCGTGAGCGGTTTCAAGACAGCGCCGCATCGGGCTGCAGAAGCATCGTTCGGGATTGTAGGCACCGAGCGAGCGGGCAGCCGTCGTCAGTTGCCGTCGTCCGAAACTGCTCAGCGAATGATCCGTACGGCCGATAAACCGGCGCTCCGGGTTGGGTGCAGTCGCACCGTGGCGCAGCAGTAGAAGGGTTTTCCCGCCGGATTCGAACTGTGCCGCGCCCGCATCCGCGGACAACCGCACACCAGTCGCAGCACGAGGCGAAGTTCTGGCTGAAAATGGAACTGTGGAAGGCTGCGGAATACGCTCTCTCCTTTGGGGCGAAGTTACCTAGTTGGTCGCGTCGAGCGGTCTTCTGACTCCTGGCATCCAGCCTACCGCCTCGCCTTCCCCGAAAATTCGGGTGGCTGATTGAGGTTTCGTAGCCAGTCACAGCAGCGCCACTGTCGCCGATTTCCACGGCGTTCCCTGCTCTGACGCGAGAGGAGCTTAAAGCTACAGATTCGAGCACATAATATCAGATACCAGAAGAGACCTCTATTCAAACGGTTTCGCTAACAACCGTCACGCCAATTCCGATCCAGGGGGCCGGGGCCAAGGGCTCTGCTCTGAACCCCGGCTTTCACAGTAAGCTAAACACCGCTACAGCCGACCGGCTTGGTAAACTCCTTCTCCCAGGGAAGCTGAATTGCCGGTCTGGGATTATCGCTGAACCAATTGGTAGTTACCGATTTTGACTGCGTGTAGAACATAACCCCGTCTTTGCTTCCCAGCACGTGCAGGTCGCCCAAAAACGAATTCTTGTGGCCCTGGAAGGCAAAGTACGATGTTGGCACGGGAATGCCGATGTTAACGCCTACCATGCCGCCATGACTGTTCATGGCAAACTCCCTGGCGTAATAGCCGTTTTGAGTGAAAATAACCGAACCGTTGGCAAATTGATTGCAGTTCATCAAGGCCAGCCCCTCGTCAAAGTTCTTCACCCGCTTAATACACAAGACCGGCCCGAATATCTCTTCATCGCCAATCTTCATCCCAGGCTTTACGTGATCGAAGATTGTAGGCCCTAAGTAATAGCCGTCCGGATGTCCCTCCACTGTAACGTCCCTGCCGTTGACAACCAACTGGGCGCCTTCTTTTATGCCCTTTTCAATCCAGTCAACAACAAATTGCTTATGCTCTTTAGCGCCGACCGGCCCGAGTTTCGTGCATTCTTTTGTCGCGGGTCCAACCTTAAGCTCCTTTGCATATTTGACCAATAACCCCACAAAATCATCGGCAATAGCTTCCTCGACAACCGCCACCGGCAAAGCCATGCAGCGCTGCCCGGCAGCGCCAAAGGCGGACGCGACTATTGCCTGGGCTGATTTTTCAAAGTGGCAGTCCCTAAGAACCAACGCATGGTTTTTGGCCTCGCCTAGCACCTGTACTCTCTTGCCATGAGCCGCCGCTGTAGCATAAATGTGCCTGCCTACCTCGGTAGAGCCGACGTAGGATATTCCCTTCACATCAGGATGCATCAAAAGCAATTCCGCTTCCTTGCGACTGCATGTAATCACGTTCACAACCCCTTCGGGTATGCCGGCCTCAATTAATAACTCCATTATCCTCAACCCAGTCTGAGGTACTTTACTGGCTAGCTTTAAAACGAAAGTATTACCCGTGGCAATGCAAAGTGGCATCATCCAGCCAAAAGGAATCATCGCCGGGAAATTAGCGGGAGCAATGCCGCCAAATACTCCAACCGGCTCGCGGAAGGCGACCGTATCGATGCCATGAGACACCTGCATAAGTGTGTCCCCCTGGATCATGATCGGGGTTGCGCAAGCCAGTTCCGCACCCTCAATCGCCTTTCCAACTTCACCTCTGGCCTCGGTAAACGTTTTCCCCTGTTCTTGCGCTATCAGCGTAGCCAGTTCGTCCAAGTGTTGTTCAAGTATTCGCTTATACCGGAAAATTAACTCAATGCGCTTTTGCACAGGAATACGGGACCAGACGGAAAAAGCGTTCTTTGCGGCGGCGATCGCCTCATTGACCTCGCCCTTCGTGCAGCAGGGTGCCTCGGCCATTACCTCGCCGGTGCTCGTGTTATATACCGGCATATATTCATGGCTTGTTGTGTCCTTCCATTCATTATTTACGCAATATCTCAATTTATTTACCGTCACGGAGCTCATTCCTTTCAATAAGAACGTGGGTTTGTCCAAGCAACGCTGTAATACTCATTCGAGCTAGATATCACGCTATGAAAACCGTTCGCCCTCCCACAATCGCCTGAAGTACTTTAATGTCTTTGATCCTTAGAGGATCAACCTCGAACGGATTATCTTCCAGAACTACAAGATCGGCCAGCTTACCTGTCTCTATCGAACCTTTGATCCCTTCTTGAAAATACATCCACGCGGCATCAATCGTGACGGCGCGCAAGGCTTCGGGAACAGTGATTCTAAGTTCCGGCCCGATTTCCTTACCACTCGTAGTCAGGCGGTTAACCGCTGACCAAATAGACATGAGCGGGTTTATCGGAGTTACCGGAGTATCATTGTGCAGGCTGATTTTAATGCCTCTATCCAAGGCAGTCCTGCAGGCGCATAGTCTGCGCGCCCTGTCCGGTCCGAGGAAGATGTTGTAGTGCCGGTCGCCCCAGTAGTAGGTGTGGGTAACGAAAAAGCTCGCATTTATCCCGAGCTCCTTCATACGGTCCAATTGATCTTCGCGGGTAAGATGGCAATGATTGGCGATATGACGCGCATCTTTCCGAGGGTAAGCCTTCTGCGCTTCCGCCCAAGCCTCGAGGGTATCTTCGGCCGCCTGGTCCCCGCTGGTGTGAACAATGGTCTGCCAGCCGTCCGCATGCAGCTGCTTGATCATTTCGATCAACTGCGCCTTTTCCTTGAATCTTGGATAACCCCGGTAGTGGGGCTTACCTGGAGGAGTTATGTGGTAGGGCTGGCTCAGCCAGGCAGTGTAAACGTAAATGGAGCCATCTGCCCAGAGTTTGGCTCCGCCCAGGGTCACCATGCCATTGTCGGTAACGTCCGTTCCCGATTTGCTGGTTGGATACTTCTTAAGCTCTTCCAGGGGCGATGCAAAAGGCCAAACCACAACCCTGACCAGAAGGTCTCCGGTGGATGACGCTTTCTTCAGCAGCTCCACTTCCGGATAAAATGCCCATCCATTGTTGGCCGTAGTCACTCCGGCGGCGGCGTAAATCTCGGACGCCTTGCGGACACCCGCCAGATCCTGAGCTTCGGTACGGGGTGGAATCGCGTTTTGTACGATTATGTATGCTGGGGGGCCTTCCAAAACCCCGGTTAACTCTCCGTCAGCATTCCTATGGAACAAGCCGCCTACCGGGTCGGGCGCATCTTTCGTTATGCCGGCGAGCTTCAGGGCGGCGCTGTTGGCCACTCCCAAGTGTGCCGATATGTGAATGATAAATATCGGTACCGTGGATGATACCTTATCCAGATCCTCTCGGGTCGGATGCCTATTGTCTTCCAGAAGTGAGTTGTCGTAACCGCGGCCGGTGACCCACTGTCCAGGTTTGAGCGTCTCCATCTTCTTTCTAAGCGCCGCTAGCAATTCTTCGATATTGCGGATTTTGCCGATCGGCGGAGAATAGAGGCTCACCCCATAGAGCGCGTCATTTCCCGCCCATGGAAAATGCCCGTGGCCGTCGATAAACCCCGGAAGCATGGTTTTGCCGTTGAGATCAATAATTCTGGTTTGATCCCCCGCGAGGGCCAGAACTTCACGCTTCGCTCCGCAGGCAACAATTCGTTCGCCCTTTACCGCTACCGCTTGTGGCATGGCTAAAGGGTCAAGCGGGTTCATTGAAATGATTTGCCCATTAACGAAGATGGCGTCCGGCGAATTTATTTGCTTTTCTGCCATGAAATTCCTCTGGTAAAAGTCGCTTCAAAACAGATCAATCACATACGGCGATTGCTCGCCAGCCGGATACACGTGCGCTAACGGCTAGCCCGCGCGGCGGAAGATAGCTCACGATCGGACTTTAGCGTGAGTATCCATCTTTCGATCGCTTTCGCGTCCGGAGTTGCCATCAAGCTAACTATAGCCATTACGACAGCGTTAGCCAGAAGAGCCACCAGCCCCTTATTGATTCCGAAAAATGACACTTTGACCATATTGAACAGAAACACGCAAAACACACCTGTCACCAGCCCCGCTCCTATTCCCCATTTAGAGGCTCGCTTCCAAAGAATGATTGCCAGTATTCCGGGCAAGAACTGAGTAACGCCAAAATATGCAGCATTAATCAATCCCAGAAGCAACCGTGGGAAAAAGATGGTGAATGAAACGCTTACCGCCAAGAAAACTGCCGTAGAAGCTCGAGTCCATCTCACGGCCCTGGCGGAAGATAACCCGGGGTTGAACATGCCGATAATGTTTCGCGACACGATTCCGCCAACTGCAAGCGAAACGTCAGCCAATACCAGCAGGCAGGTCAATGCGCCACCAGCAGCAACGATGCCCACCAACCAACCGGGTAAGTTTCGGACTATCATACCCATAAAGGCGTCGTCAGGGTTCTTCAGACCAGGAACCGTTACCAGGGTAAAGAAGGCGGCGGTTACCAAAAATACATACATCAACATGTACAGCGGCATAAAACATTGGTTACGCCTTATAACCGTTTCCGACTTCGCCGAGAATATGTATTGGATAATGAAGGGCCAGCAATAGAATCCCATGGCTTGAAATAGGATTGTCGAGATCAAGAAGGTCACATTTTTCTCGACTGGAACCGTCGCTACCGTGAGATAAGCGGGGAATTTCTCATAAGCTTGTCTATATATCGCTTCCAGACCACCGGGCATTTGAACTACAGCCGTAATCCCGCCGATGAAGATGGCAGTGACCATTAGAATATCTTTAAGAATCGCCACATAGGCCGAACCTTTGATGCCGGATAGCCCGACGTAAATAAAGGCTATTACCGACGCCATTACGACGGCGGCCACCGGATTGATTCGGACGCCTAAATAGCGGACTATTATGCTCAGTCCGGCAAATTGCATTTGGGCCCAAGGCAGAAGAAACATAAGACTAAAACAGGCAACCAGGAATCCGAGCCATTTACTTTCAAAGCGCCATTCAAAGAAATCGCTAGCTGTCGAAGTATTGCCTATCTTGCCGATCCTCCAAATTCGAGGATTCATAAAATAACCTACAGGGTAAGCCAGCAGAATGTAGCCCAGAAACCAAATGACATAACTGGACCCCTTGGAATACACTGCGCCGGGGACGCCGATCATAGTTCCAATGCCGTAAATTTCCCCAACGGTAACGAAGAAGAGCAAAAAGCCGCCGAATTTCCGGCTCGCCACCAATATCTGATGGATGTCGGTGGCCAGGATGCCACGCCGTGAGAGGAGGGCCAGGCCCACGGATACCAAAATAAAAATTAAAAAAGTAAATAAAGCCATGGCTACACTCCCCTCACTTTCTCTGAAGATTCATCGTGTGGCTCTTCTTTATTTTCGGGGTCTAATTTGAATCCGATGAACATGCAAAGCGGCGTCAGCAGCACCCACGAAAATATCCAGAAATAAATAAACGGGAAGCCCAGGATGAAGGGTTCAGCCCGGTTATAGAACGGAAACGCCCCCACAACCGCAAGAACCGGGATAATCAATACGAACACCCAGGTCCACAATCTGCTTTTCATCGAAATCCTCCATTTTGCATTTATGCTGGAAATTCAGCAGGCATACACAGAACATCTCCCACCGGCAAATGTTAACGATATTGTCCGGGGGTCGAACGTCACCCCGTCTTTGCGGCCCATCACGTGCGGGTCTCCTAAGGATTCCAGGCACGAAACGATCCCAGTCGTGAATACAGCGGTCTCCGGGTGCAAGTCGATTGCTGCGAACGGAATTGTCGGGAAGCCCTTGGCTTGTGATGGACATTTTCTCTGAATGATTGCAGTTTACCCGCATTCTTCCCCGGTTGGCAGCTAAAACTCTCGAATCGTGCTAAATACTTTCCCATCAATCGATTATGCAATTCGCGAAATCAGTAGTCTGAAGATGATTACGATCAATTCCCCGCCTCCGGTTAGAGGCGAATAGAATTTGCCAAAGACTTCGCCCCGGCACTGGCAATCGGGCTGGCTGAGATTGGTGGGGAGCAGGTGACGGAATCGGCGGCCCTGGCCGGGTCACAGGCGGTGAATATAAGAAAGCCCTTCGCGGCCCCAGCCACTCTTCTTTACACCGCCCGAGGGCTCGTAGTCTGCAACAGTCCATCAGCCGTGATGCGCTTGGGAGGCTGGTGATCCATAACCCAGGGCCGCAAGGCGGCGGGCGCTGTCGGCAATCTCTGTGTCAGGGTCGCGAGAAATGATCTCTAACACAGGTAATTCTTTGTATCCAATTTCCGCCATGACCGGCGGAACGGACGCAAAAGGCACGTCACCCATTCCAACCGGATCGTGCCTATAGAGCTTGCGGCTGGTGTCGGAAAAGTGGATGAGTTCGACCAGGTGCTTTACCGACCGAAGCTCTTCGCACGGGTCCTTACCGATAAAATGGCCATTGGCGACATCGTAGATGATGCCAATGTCAGGATCACCGTAATGCCCGATCGCGCTCAATAACTCCTGCGCAGTTGGCAGAAAGGCGAAAGGCATGTTCTCCAATAAGAGGTTCGTGCCAACGGCTTTGGCAACGGGGCAAAGCCGATCGAGCCCGGCGTAGAGATGCCCAAGCAGTGTTTCTTTCGGCGGCATGAACAGAGGATTGGCTTTGCCGGGACCAAGGATGACCCACGGCGCACCCAGGTCGCCAGCCAACTGGACGAAACTGATAAGCAAGCCGAGCGTGTAAGCACGCATCTCCTTCGTCGCGCCGGCGATGTTGATGTCGATGTTCGGCATGTTGATCGAGACGATGCGGAGGCCGGCCCGTTCGGCCGCCATCCTCAACTCCCGCCGTCCTGCTGCATCAATCTCAGCCGGCCAGAGATGGCCCGGATACATCATGAGTCTCGATGCCGCGATACCCCTGCTCTGAAAGGCTGTTGACGCAATCCAGCGCCGAGCGGTCGAGCTTGTAAGAATAGGTGTTGATGTAGAAATTGTGTGCGGCCGAGCTCATGGGCCTCCTTTCCGAGTCGTATGCAGCCTGCTTGCGCAAGAGTCACGGACGAGAACCTGCGTCGGCGGCCGCGGCGTTCTGCTTGAACGCCGGCGCTTTTCCGCAGGCGTGCATGACCGCGATGTAGCCAAACGTCATGCCGAGTCCAAGTTGCGATCCCGCCCCAGGATATTCCCCCGCCAGGATCGAATGCTGATCATTGCCGCAAGCGTATAAGCCAGGGATTGCCCGATCAGACGCGTCGAGCACCTGAGAGTGTGCGTTCGTGCGCAGGCCAAGGCTTGTACCGAGCGGAGTTGGGTGCACCGCAACCGCGCAAAAAGGCGGCTTGTCGATTGGTCCCAAGCATGGGTTCGGCGAGTGCGTGGCATCGCCATTCGTGCGTTCGTAAGAACCGGTTCCCTTGGCGAAGTCCGTATCAACACCGGTTTCGGCGAAGCGGTTGTTCGCCTTCACGGTCTCGACCAATCCATCGGCGTCCACACCGATTTTGCGCGCCAGCTCCTCGATCGTGTCGGCCGTAATCAAATAGCCTCGGCCGACGTAACTCCGGAGCGACGGAGTGAGCGGCCGAATCATGCCCAAGCCATACTTCCAGATGAAGCTGCGATCGCAGACCAGCATGGCCGGGATGGTTGGCACCCTGGCATGCGAGCGATACATGGCGCGCGTGAATTCGTGGTACGAAACGGCTTCACTGACGAACCTGCGTCCAGCAGAGTTGACCGCAATCAGCCCGGGCTTGGCGCGATCGAGCACGATGTGGGGATAAACTGCGGTTGAGCCGTCCTCGCGCTTGGCGATAGAGCTTGGAAACCAAAGCGCGTTATCTTCACCGCGCGGGCCGAGCGTGCCGCCGATCTGCTGCGCCAATTGCAGCGTCTCTCCCGTGCATCCTTCGGCGGCGGCGGTGTAGATGGCAACCGGCTTGGGAAGGTAGCGCTCACGAAATTCGCGGCCGGCAGGAAACCCTCCGCCGGCGAGTACGATTGCAAGGCGCGCGCGAACGTCCATCTCGGCGCCTTCGCGCTGCACCACCAGCCCGCACGCCCGTCCGTTTTCCGAGATCAACCGCACGGTCTTGCTGTTCAACCAAACCGCAGCGCCGCGATCGAGCAATGCCTTAAAGAGCTTGGCAACCAGCGCATTACCCAGCACCAGTCGCGTGCCGCGTTGGAAGCGCAGTCGGTCTGACCAATAGCGCAACATCAGCTTTGCGCCCAGCATCAGCGAATCCGGAGCGAGCTTCGTTATCTTCAGCAGACGCGCCGCCTCGCCGCGCGTCACCATCATTTTTCCGAACAGCATCAACTCGGGTATCGGCCAGCTAACCGAATCGAAGTCTTTGCCCAGAGTCCGTCCATCAAACGCCAGCGGCTCCAACGGCCGTCCGCCTTGCGCCGCGCCCTGCAACTCCTGACGATAATCTGGAGCGGTACGATACATCTGGAATCGCACGCCGGCGTGCTTGTCCAGATAATCCAGCATCTCGGGTCCAGCTCCGATGAATGCCTCTATCGGCGCACGGTCCACTCGCCCGCGAACCAGCGCATCGAGGTATTGCAACGCAGCTTGATCGTCACCGTGGATGCCGGCCTCGCGTTGGTATCGGTTGTTAGGCGTCCACACGCTGCCGGAAGATCGCGCCGATGTTCCGCCGACTGTCGGGCTCTTTTCAAGCAACAGCGTTCGCTTTCCCTCGATAGCCGCAACCAGTGCGGCAGTCAGGCCAGCGGCACCGGAGCCGAGGACAACCACATCGTATTCCCCCACCCCGCTGTTCTTTGATGGTGTCGAATTCATGGCACTCTTCTCCTGCTGAATTGCTCCGGGCGTCGAACCGCGCCTCGCAAGGGACGCCGGCTCGGCCCGGAAAAACTGCGAACTACCTCTACTTGCTGGCGCGCGTGTTGAACTCGCGACATCTCCTGCGCCGGCGCGGAGACGACCACAAAAACCAGGTCATCAAGCCCGGTGTTTTCGATGGCGTGCACCACGTGCGGCGGAATGAAAATTGACGTGTGCGGCTCGACCACGATGCGCCGATCGCCAAGTATCATAACGCCTTTGCCGCTCAGAATGTAATAGACCTGCTCGGTCACTTCATGCGTGTGCGGCTCGACGTGTCCCTTCGGTGTATAAGTGGAAATCCGGAAGTCAAAATACTTCGTCGGACTGTTCTCGGGATTAACCAGCAGTTTCGAAAGCGCTCCATGATGGCCCGCGCTTCGATCCACGACAGCTCTTCGAGTCTAACGACACATGCTTCTGCTTTAGTCTCAACCATGCCAGCCATAGCTACTCCTCGTCTGATTGTGTTCGCGTACTTCAGCTCAATTGTAACTGCTCAACCCGCTGCTTACTCCTCGTTCCAGCCGAAGTTCGGCAACGGCGTAGAGGCCGTCCGACATCCCGAGATCCCCATGGCCGCACAGACCGAAAACGTAGGCACTTTCTGCTCTACGAGAAAGTCCGCTATCTATGCCGCGCCCTTACAGGTTGGCTTCAACTTCACGCCAGTTCCACCCATATATAAATCCTTTCTGTATGATTTTGTTCCCCGTCAGCGAAAATGGGACTGATTTGAGACTGCGATGAAGTTACAGTTTTGAGCTTGGTTCACCCCCAAGAAGGGATTAGACTGCCGCAGCGAGCGAAGCGAGCGCAGGCAGTCTAATCCGGCGCCCAGCAAGGGGGCCGGAAAGGGTGACCATGCACGACCAGCACGAAGAAATCACCGACCACGCCAGTAGTTCCACCCCTAACACAACGGAAAAAACCAGCCGGAAAGCCCGCTCGGCCGAGACCGCACGCGTCTTGTTGCGGCGGACCAAGCGGGCGACGCGACGCAGATTCAATGCGGAAGACAAGGTACGCATCTTGCTGGAAGGCATCCGCGGAGAGATGGCGGTAGCGGAGTTATGCCGTCGGGAGGGGATCCACCCTGCCGCCTATTACAAGTGGCTGAAGGACTTCCTGGAGGCTGGCAAGGCGCGGATGCGGGGCGATGCGCTGCGCGAGGCCAGCAGTGATGAAGTGCAGCAGTTGCGGCAAGAGAACGAGCGGCTGAAGCAACTGGTTGCCGATCTGAGCGTCAGCAACATGATTCTGAAAAAAAGCCTGTCCTAGGAGTGTGTCTGAGTAATCAGCTACGAACCGCCGATAATGCTTGAAACCCACAGCATGAATGTGCCAGGTTGCCAGCATGGCGAAGACCTACCGACCGTATCTGCCCGAACAGGATTTGTTGCTGCCTCCCAGTCTGCGGGACTGGCTGCCAGAAGGACACCTGGCGTACTTCGTCAGCGACTTGATCGATGAGCTGGACTTGAGTGCGATCGAGTCGTATTACGAGCAGGAGGAGCGAGGTTATCCGCCGTACCATCCGCGGATGATGACCAAGATTTTGGTCTACGGTTACTGCGTTGGGGTGTTCTCTTCGCGTCGGCTGCAGCAACGGCTGCACGAGGACGTCGCGTTTCGGGTGCTGGCGGCGGACAACCAACCGGATTTCCGCACCCTGTCGGATTTTCGCAAGCTTCACCTGGCTACGCTGCAGGGGCTGTTCGAACAGGTATTGCGGATGGCGCTGGAGTTGGGTGCGCTGAAGCTGGGACGGGTCGCCATCGACGGCAGCAAGATGAAGGCGCAACGCCAGCAAGCACAAGGCGATGAGTTATAAGCGTATGAAAGAGGATCAAAAGCGGCTGCGCCAGGAGGTTCGCCGCTTGCTGGAGGAGGCCGAGCGCGTCGACGCCGAAGAAGATGCGCGTTATGGCCGCAACCGCGGTGGAGACGAACTGCCCGCCGAACTGCAGCGCCGGGAAGCAACGGCTGCAACGGATTCGCGAGGCCAAGCGTGCCCTGGAAGCCAGGGCCCGGCAAGAAGCCGAGGCGGCAGCGAAGAAGCAGGACGGCGAGGGCAGCCAGCAGAAGTTAAGCCGGAAGAGAAAGACCAGTACAACTTCACCGATCCGGAATCGCGCATGCTGAAAGGGCCGGACGGCTTCCTGCAGGGATACAACGCTCAGATTGCCGTAGAGCCGGGATTGCAATTGATCGTCGGGCAGGCCGTCACCCAAGCCGCTAATGACAAGCAACAACTGCTGCCGATGGTGGCAACCGTAGAGGAACAAGCAGGACAAAAACCGTGCCAAGTACTCGCCGACAGTGGGTATACCTCCGACGCCAGTCTCCAAGGAATGGAAAAAGCCAAAGTCGATGTTTATCTTGCGGTGGCTCGCGACAAGCACCATCCGCAACCTGGGGCGTGCCCACGGGGACCGCTGCCCAGAGCGGCGACGCGCATCGAGCGTATGCGCCGGAAACTGCAGACCAAGATAGGGCGAGCCATTTACGCGGCGCGGAAAGCGATTGTGGAACCGGTGTTCGGGCAGATCAAGCAAGCTCGGGGATTCCGACAGTTCCTGCTACGCGGTCTGGAGAAGGTGCAGGGAGAGTGGGCTCTGGTCTGTATGGCCCACAACATTTTGAAGCTTCATCGGCTGGTTTGCACGTAACCGCTGCGGGTAAACGGCCCAAAATCGCAACTTTTCGACTACGCAACCTTCCGCTGACTGAGAAAACGGTTCGGAACGTATCGCGGGATACGCAATACACGGTAGCGCCGTTTGTGCTGCTTTTCGGCAGTTCCAAGGTCTATTACCCCCGGCTGGTTTGAAAACCTGCGGATTACGGTATCAGTGCTGCACTTGAGAATGGCTGCGACTTCTGCGACCTTGAGGTATTCGATTTCCTGCATATGTTTTTGACCCTCTTGCAGTCAAATACTGAGAAACGCAGAAAACCGAAGATTCGCTGAATGGCCTGTCACTGGAGCTTGCGGGATTCAGGGCTACGAGGTTCAACGGTCTCCTCGAATGTGGCGCGCAGCGTATCATCGAGTTTCTTTTGCCGCCGCTGGTTCCATTTCGCGTAATACCTCGCAGTAACTGGCACCGTGTCGCCAAGGAACTGGGCGACTTCTTCAATGCCCACACCTTTTAATAGAAGTTCAACGGCTGCGGTGTCGCGGAACCTATGGGAATGACCGTCCGCTAGTCCGGCGGCTGTGAACACCTTCTTCAGCAAGCGCTGGAAGTATTTGACGGACGATTCAGAGTTGCCCTCACCGCTCCACAGAAGGTATTTCGGATTACTATTCGGGGCGGCAATCAGCTCGCGCCCAACCCAAGCGGGGATCACGTTGTCGATGTGGGCTCCCGTCTTGCAGCGGTCCGTAATGACCCGGTAGCCGTCTTGTTCCTCGACCAACCCGCTGCGTGGCAGTGTGATTCCGTCCTCGATGGAGAGCCCGGCGTAACGTTGCACTAGGATCAACGCACGCACTTCGACGACGGGCATAGTCCGTCTTAAGGCTCGGGTTGACGGCGGCGAAAACCCGCTGCATTTCTTCCGGCGAGAATGGATCGGTCTTGACCTGTTCATTCCTCTTTATTCTGATAGGGCCCAAGTCCTCGGCTGAGTTCTCGTCGATCCATTTCGACTTACGGCAGTATCGGAAAAACTCCTTTAGCCGCCCCTGATTGTTTCGTCGGGAGAGTTTGCTTTTGAGGTTGCCATCCCATTCCGCCCGGTGGGCGGTCAAATGCGGCAGACCGATTTGCCGCATGTAAAGAAGATCATTTCGCCGACAGTAGTCGAGCAGCAGAGCCCCCATCCTGCGGTGCTTCTGGAGAGTGCCGCCGTCCAGTCCTTCGCCCTTCTTCACGTCCATGAACGATTCGATTGCCTGTTCAACGGTGACCGCCTTCACCAGTGGCTTTTCCCCGAGGGCGACCCGTTCGTATGCTTGCTCCTTCGCACGGGCGACCTTCTGCGCTTGTTCCCAAGAACGAGTCTTTGCTGATTCCCTGAACCGCTGGCCATCGCTGTACCATTCGAGCCACACCCGGCAAGTGCACTTGCGATACGCCCGGTCTGCCTTGTGCGGGCAGTCTGCACTGTGCCGTCTCCAGACCTTGACCGAGATCATTGGGCGCGTCTCCTGCTACCCAATACTGCGAGTGGCGGTTGTTGCCCAAATTCACAGAAAGCCAGCCTCCGGGCGATGGCACAAAACTGGCACAATTTTTGTAGGAGACAGGGAACGCCTTGATTCCCAAGAGGATGGGCTTGGTGGCGGCGGTTGGACTCGAACCAACGACCTACGGATTATGAGACCGTCGCTCTAACCAACTGAGCTACGCCGCCGTCTTTGAGGTATGTAACAAGGCAGACAAATGTGGAATGCCGAACAGAGGAGTCTCGACGACTTCGATTTTACGGACTGGCTCCGCCAGTGTCAACCTGCTGGGTGTTCCGGATTTGCATCAAAGTGTAGGTAATCAAGGCTCGGGGGACGCAATTCCTAAGTGCGACCGGGCAATCGGCAACTCTCGTCCAACTCATTCTTCCGGGCGGCGTCTAATATAATGGCGGGATCGGAACGCGAAATTGGCGGAATCAGAATGCGAAAGTAATAAATGTGGCCGGAGAGCTGCTCGCGCCATCCAACACAAAGGTATAATCGAAAGCAAAGGCCGGCTGCGACCGATTGGCCGGAAGTCACACATGTCCAAGATTTCCAAGTGGTTCCTGATTAGCGTTTCCTCGCTGCTGGTGTTGTTCGTCATGGTGGGCAGCCTGGGAGTAAAAGCCTCCGACAAGAATGACGGCGCCTACCGTCAGCTCAACGTCTACACCGAAGTTCTGCAGCGTATTCGCACCGACTACGTTGAGGCGCCCGACATTCAGACCGTCACCGACGGCGCTCTGCACGGCTTGCTGGAGTCGCTCGATGCCAATTCGAGTTACCTCACTCCCGCCGAATTTAAGCAATACAAGCACCTGAGCGAGCAGAGGGCCGGCATCGGCGCGGCCGTGTCCAAGCGCTTCGGCTACGCTGCCGTCATTGCCGTGATTCCGGGCGGGCCAGCGGAAAAGGCCGGCATCAACAACGGAGACATCATCGAAGCAATCGAGGGAAAGAGCACGCGCGAGATGTCGCTGGCGGCGATCCACAGCGTTCTCAGCGGCGAGCCGGGTTCCACCATCACGATATCGGTGGTGCGGCCGCGCCGGGCGGCGCCGGAGAAGGTCACGATAACGCGGGAGGTGGTGAAGTACCCGGCGGCCACCGCCAAGCTGCTTGAAAGCGGCATCGGCCTGATTACCGTGGACAGCTTCCCCAAGGGACGCTCCCAGGAAATCGCCAGTAAAATCAAAGAGCTACAGCGCCAGGGGGCGAAGAAACTGATCCTCGATCTGCGCAACTGCGGCGACGGCGAAGAGGCGGAGGGGATCGCCACGGCGAATCTGTTTCTTAACCACGGCCTCATCAGTTACGTGCAGGGGCAACGCTATCCCCGGCAGGACTACAACGCCGATCCGGCTAAGGACGTCACCGATCTGCCTTTGGTCGTCATGGTGAACCACAGTACCGCTGGTCCGGGCGAGATTGTGGCCTCGGCCATTCTCGGCAACGCCCGTGGCGACGTGCTCGGGGACAAAACCTTCGGCTCCGGTTCGATTCAGAAAGTTCTGGAAATGAAGGACGGGTCGGCCTTGTTGCTATCCGTGGCCAAGTATTTTGCGCCCAACGGCAAGGCAATTCAGGATGTATCGGTCACGCCGAACATTCTGGTTGCGGACGCCAACGACGATTTTGTCGCTCCCGACGATGAGCAACAAGAGCAGCCGGCTGAAACCCCCAAGAAGACGCAGAAAGACGAGCAGTTGCGGCGTGCCATAGAGGTTCTGAAGAACCTGGATCAGAAAGCCGCATAGACGAGTTCCGCTCACGTTATGGCAAACCGCGAGCCGCAAGGTCCGCGGTTTTCATTTGCGCGCGGTCCCGGCGCGCTCAGCTTTCACGACGATGCAGGGTCGGTTGATCGTCGTCGTTCTTCTCATTCTGGTCGTTCGTTTGATTCTGGTCGCTGGTATTGCCGTCCGGTTCTCCACGGCGAAGCGAGGGACGGCTCTCTTTTTGGCCGTCAACCTTGCGCCGATTTTCGAGCTTGGCCAAGCGTGACTTCACCGCCTGAAACTCCGAGGTGTCGACCACATATTGCGGGCGGTCCGGGAGAATATGTTGGATTTCTTCCTGGGTTTTCTCGATGCGATCGGGCGTGGGAGGATGGTCTTCAAAGGTCTTGCTGAGCAAGCCCGGCTTCTTCTTTTCCATCGTCTCGATCTTTTCGAAAAATGCCACGAAAGACTGCGGATCGTAGCCGCTCTTGTAGAGATACTCTACGCCCAGGTAGTCCGCCTGAGCCTCAAATTCGCGCGAGAACTTCAGAAACGCCAGCGGCACTCCGACGCCGGCAGCGCCATAGGCCGCGTAGCCGATGCCGCCGCCAACAAAAATGAGCGGGATGGATGCGAGATTGGCGAGTTGTCCGCGGGTGGTGCCGCGAGCCGCATGGCAGGCGCAAACGTGAGCAGTCTCGTGCGCCATCACAGCGGCCAGCTCCGATTCGTTGTCGGCGGCGAGGATCAAACCCGAGTTGACGAAGAAGAAGCCGCCGGGAAGAGCAAAGGCGTTGATCTCATCGGAGTCGATGACCTTGATGGTAAAGGGAACCTGGGCGTCGGAATTGCGTACAATGTTCTGTCCAATGCGGTTCACATACTCGGTGACAACCGGGTCCTGCACCATCTTTGCCGTCCGGCTTATCTGGTCGGCAAAACCCTTGCCTAAAGCAATTTGCTTTTCGATCGAGTACCAATTGCCTATGCCCCGGCCGCAACCTACGTTACGGTTTCCGATAGCGCTGAGATCATTGATGCTGCCGTCGTGATATTTCGTTTCGGACGGGTCCGCCGTGCCGGTTTGGGGCTTATCGGCGGCGCGTGCTGCCAGCGACGACGCCAGCGTTACCGCCAGCGCCAGAATCCAAAGCTTGAGAAACCCCATAAATACACACTTTCCCGGTGGCTAAAACCCGCCCGCCAACAAAAGTCGCGCACAGCCCAATGACGTTCAGCCGGCCGTAGCCTCGACTCGGACTCTATTATTCTATTCCGCCTCGCGTGCGGTCCGTCCGTCATCCGAGCGCGAAGCAGACCGCCGCAGGAAACTTAGATGCCGTCGGTCCCTGGAGGCGCTGCTCAAATAAGTTGTTTGTTTTTCAGCATGATGCATTTCACGAGATTGACTCAGGAGGATTTCGGGACAGCTCTCCCGGAGCAGGCAAGCTTGGGCAACCATGACGGCGGTGGGCCTGATTACCCTTAAGAGAAAAGGGCTGCCCCGTGAGGGTAGCCCTTTTAACCGCGTTTCCATCCGTGTTAAACCGCTTCGGACAGATCAGTTTGCCGAGCCGGAGCTTCGGGCAAAGCTGTTCTATTTCACCGTCTTGCTGCCAAAGTGCCAACTCAAACCGGTGGAAATGCGATAGCTGTTGAGGGTTTCGGCGAAAAGTCGCGTACGAAGATAGTCGGAGAGCATAATGATGGACGCGTGCGGCACTACGTTCATAATCTCCAACCCGCCACCTGCACCATAGAACATCCTGTATTCGCCGCCCGTCGTACCCGCAACTGGAATCAATTGAAAAGGAATTGCCGCAGGCTGCCTCGTAAGGTATGACTCGTGCACCAAACCCAATCCGGGACGCACAAACGGCACAACATACTTATTCTTGCGCCACAGAAATTTGGTCCCGACCGCCATGGTGTAGGTGTTGAAGTTGACGGGAACATCAGTATTCCCGACAACTGGAAGCGGTGCCCATTCATTGCCGCCGCCGGCGTAGTGGCAGAAATCTCCGCCGAGGGTCAGCCACCTGGTCCAGTTCCACCCGGTCGAAAGCTCGAATCCGCGCTGATTGATGGTGTTCTTGGCGGTATTCAGGTAGGAAAAGCTGCTCGTCAACTGGGCTTGTGGAATTTCGATTTGAGCAACCGCACTGACGCAGAACAGGGCTACCAGAAGGGAAAAAGCGCAGACCAGCAAAAGAGATCGAAAAATCTTCATGTTGTCTCCAGTTTTTGAAGTCCCCAAACGCGCGAGGGATGGTACGTTGCGCGACGCCACGGCCACTTCAGACTTGAACATGAATATCAGAGAAGCCGCCCGCTGTCGCGGAAAAAATCGCGTATGTCTCAGATTTTTTGGTAGTTTAAGGGAGGTTTAAAATATCGATAGTTTGCTCAAGATCACTAAGAGCGGGGAGCAAGCGGAGGTTGTCCGCCTGCTCCTTCGGCAAAGCCGAATCCCTTATTACTTGATCGGCGGAATATAGGGGATGTACTGGGCAAACAGCCAGCACATAAAGAAAACAATCGGCACGTGCAGAAGCATCTGCAAAACCGCATAACCCACCAGGTCTCGCGCTTTCATCTTCAGGATGCCGAGCAGCGGGAGCATCCAGAACGGGTTGACCAGGTTGGGAAGCGCCTCGGCTGCGTTGTAGATCTGCACGACCCACCCGAGGTGCACATGGTGCAGGTTAGCGGCCTGCAAAACATAGGGCGCTTCAATAATCCACTTGCTTCCGCCCGAGGGAACAAAGACGCCCAGGATGGCCGAGTACAACGCCACCAGCAATCCGTAGGTGTTGTGAGTTGTGATCTGAGCAAACAGACTCGCCAGCCAGTCGGAGATGCCCGTGCCGACGATCATGCCGAAGATGACGGCATAAAACGGGAACTGGATCAGCACCCCACCCGTCGCCGGAATGCACTCTGAAACCGCCTTGATGAACCTCTTCGGCTGCCAATGCAGCAGCAGGCCGGCGGTCAGAAACATCAGGTTGTAGGTATTCAAATCGAGCGCGGCCAATGCGCCCTGCGGCGAGGCGCGGAACACACTCGCCAGGTACCAGATCAGGATCATCGAAATCAGAATTGTAAGCAGCGGGCTGTATTCCAGCCATTCGCCCGGCTTCGTCCTGGGTTCCACCTTGCGCTCCAGCGACTCGTAAACGACCCCGCAATCCTCAGCCGTCCGCGCTTTCTCGGCCGAGGGCGCCGAGAAGTACGCGATCACGACCGAGACCACGATCAGCACCAGCGCCGTAACCATGCTCTGCCAGAGGAAGAGCGACTGCCGCAGCGGAATCAGGCCGCTGATGGCGTACAGAGAGGGTGGAATCGCACCCTTGGTAGCCATCATCATCGCCGCGGAAGAGGAGAGCCCAAGCGCCCAGACCGCGCCCAGGCCCAGGTATGCGGCCCCGCCGGCGGCGCGGTAATCCATGCCCTTCACGCGGTGGGCGCATTCACGGGTAAGCAAGCCGCTGAAGATCAGACTTAGTCCCCACGAGATGAGCGAAGTCAACATGGAAAACAAAGCGATCATGGCGATAGCCTGCCTGCCCTTTTTGGGAATACCGGACAGCGCCTGGATAAGCCGGTAGACCACCGGAGTGGTCGCCACAACGTAACCGCCGATAATGATCATCACCATTTGCATGGTGAAAGGAACCAGAGTCCAGAAGTTCTTGCCGCCTTGGATTGCCAGCTTACTGGCAGGCTGATGCAGCAGCAGCCCGCAGACGAAGACAACGACGATCCCCGCCAAGGCAAAGACCAGGGGATCGGGAAACCACCGTTCGCTCCAACCAGACAAAGCCAGACCGATGCGGACGAGAGTGCCGTCAGCCTCTTGGCTTGCCGCTTTAGGGTTCCTGCTCTGGATAGCCATGTTTATCAGCCTTTCCGCTCTAGACTATTAAGAATTTCAAATAACGTTCAACTCGCCTCCATGCCGGAAAAAGCTACTGTCGCTTCTGGCGGGGCCGCTCAGACAGACCCTTACATGACGTGGGCCACCGCTAAGCGCGATTTCACCGACGGGGTGAAGATACTTTACTGCAAGAAACGCGTAAAGTCAGGCACAATGCGGAGTGATTTTACAGGTGCCTGGGGAGGCTGAGGCCGCACGAAGAACGGGCCCTTCAGGTGGGCCGGCCTGCTGGTCGCCTCTGGAGCTGAAGGCGACAGCCCTTCCCGGCCGGCCAAAAGGGAAAACCGTGCGTTTCAAGTCACCCGCGACCGACGAAAGGCATCGACGTGGCCATTACCGTGAGGAACTGCACATTGGCATCCAACGGCAGGCTAGCCATGTAGACCACGGCGTCGGCAACATGTTGAACGTTCATTCTGGGTTCGACCATCATGGTTCCATTGGCCTGTAGAATGCCGGCGGTCATGCGCTCGGTCATTTCCGTCGCCGCGTTTCCGATATCGATCTGGCCGCAGGCAATGCCGAACTTCCGGCCATCCAGCGCAATGCACTTGGTGAGTCCCAGAATGGCATGTTTGGTGGTGGTGTAGGGCGCTGAGTTCGGCCGCGGCGCGTGAGCTGAGATTGAACCGTTATTGATGATCCGCCCACCCTGCGGGTTTTGCGCTTTCATCAGGCGGATCGCCTCCTGCGCGCAGAGAAAAGCACCGGTGAGATTGACGCCTACCACCTTGCTCCACTGCTCATAGGACAAATCTTCCATGGGGATGCCGGGGGCGCCTGTGCCGGCGTTGTTGAACAGCAGGTCCAAGCGGCCAAACGCCTCCTTGATCCTGGCAAACAGCGCCCGCACGCTCTCGGGGTTGCTGACATCGGTGGGAACCGGAAGCATTTTGCCCGCGGCTTTCGCCAACGCGGCCGTTTTCTCAAGTTCCGCCACGCGGCGGCCGGCAAGCACAACCGAGTACCCCGCCGATTGCAGACTTAGGCTGACAGCGCGCCCTATGCCGCTGCCAGCGCCCGTCACCAGAGCGATCTTCGTGTTAACCATTTTTCGTCACAGTCCTTTCTTTCCCGGGACGATACGCGGCATGATCCTGGCGCAACCGCCCTGAACTCAGGCAGGTTCTCTCTTGCCCAGAGCACTAGCGCCGTTGAATCCTTGCCCCATGTATTTGGCTCCGATATTGAGTACCCTCGGGAACCGATTATTTTACCTCGCAGCCTCTCTCGCAAACTGGAGAACCATGCGGCGGCAACGGCGCTAAATTACTTCGCAAATAATTTCATCAAGATTCATCGGACGCTGCGTATGAGTCCGGCGATGGCCGCCAGCGTCGTGGATCGGCTCTGGAGCGTAGAAGATTTGGTAGCCCTTTGGGAGTCTTACGAGCAGCGGAGGGCGGAAAGAGCGGCATAAATGAAATGGGAATATCGCATAGTTGACTTTCAACTTGATAGGCGTGAAGACATTGAACGAATCGAAGGCACGCTAAACGAGTCTGGCAATATGGAACTCGAAGCTGTTGCAGTGTGGCCAGGAGAAGATCGTTATTTTGTTCTGTTCAAAAAAACCAAAGTAGCCCACTACCGGTTTTTGCCGTCGAATGGACATTTTTCCGGTTTTTCGCTAATTTTAGAAGTGCTCGCCGACGGAAGGCGCGGTAGCCAAGTGGTAAGGCAGAGGTCTGCAAAACCTTTATTCGCCAGTTCGATTCTGGCCCGCGCCTCCAATCTTTTCTTCGATTTATATGAATCTGCGGTAGTTAGCATCGCTCTCACCTTTCGTCCCCGTTCTGCCTGAATCCGGCAAATTCGGGCATTTTCGCTCTCCAGGTCGGACAAAAATCGGACAAGCGTTTTCGCTTTCAATTTGGCCGTCCTTCCGTGCTCTTGAGTTGCTTCTTCTCGGCAGCCGCAAGGACCTCTTCGTACTTCGTCATGGCCTGCTTCTTGTGCTCGGCAGTCGGATGCACGTACCGCTGAACGATCCGAATAGAGTTGTGGCCAAGGATTGCGGCCAGAGTCGCTAAGTCGATGCCGGCTTGCGCAAGTCTTGTCGCAAAGGTGTGGCGCCAATCGTACAGAGCGAAACTGAGTGCGGTACGGGTCTTAGTTGCGGCACACGCTTTATCGTGAGCGCCGTTCATTCGGATGATGTGTTGCCCCGGCCTCCGCTTCGACGGGAAGATCCACCGTGACTCGCCTTTCATCCTCCGAGCAAGAATCGAGCAGCTCTCGGCTGTGAGGTCGAGCGTTCGCCGGGAGGCCGTTGATTTGCCCTCTCGTATCTCCAACTGTGCGCGCTCAAGGTCTACATCCGCTTTCAGGAGTGAAAGCACTTCTTCCGGTCTCATTCCCTGGTTCCGAATCAGTCGGGCCAAGTCCCACAGGTTTTGGTTTTTTGCGACGCGATTGAAATACTCGCGTTCCTCCTCGTCGCTGATGACGTGGATTCGCATGGCGTCGGCATCCGATGGAATTTTGACGTTTCGGACAGGGTTCCCCCGTGCCAAGCGGTGCTTGATAGCGAACCCGAACAATTTTGAGAGCGCATGCAGGTCATGCCGAAGTGTGACATCCCGAACCTTGTGCTCGTTAACGCGCCAAGTCTTGTAGGCTTCCAACCGGGCCTCATCGATCAGGCTCACAGGTTCTTTGCCGAAGAAACCCTTAGCGCTGGCCAGGCTAGTCACGAGCCGTTTCTGGCTGTTTGGATGTGCTCGATATTCCATCTTCGCCCATTCTGCAAAGTCATCGACAGCACTACTGAACTCGCGTACCTGAATCCGCTTTGTCGGTCGGCGACCCTCCAGGAGTGCTTGGCGATGCTCCACCTCGGCTTGAATCGCTTTGCTCTCGTTTTGTTTCGTGGCGGCCAAATCAGTGCTTCCGCTGTACTCCTTGCCGTCCAGATTGAACCGGTAATGCCAAATACCTCCGCGATTCCTCAGTGCCATCGCTCGTCTCCTGAATCCTGCTCTCCAGCCAAGTCTCCAGCCTGTGCATTGGATAATACACACACCGGCCAACCTTCAGAAACGCCGGGCCGCGCCGCTGCGACCTCCAGTCGGCAAGCGTCTTGACACTCTGCCCCAGCAGTTCCGCAACGCTCTCCGGCGTTAACAAGTTGTCGCGCGTGTATTTCATCTGTGAATCGTCAGTTCACCCTTAGCTGGGTCTTCTCTTTTGCCCGGTCCGCCCTACGTGCCTCAATCGTTTGCGGGAGTAGCTGCCGCCTGGGTTTCGTAGCGGCCTCAAGCAGCTCGATACTGCGATGTCCGTTGCGCGTCCCTTTTGCTTTGCCACTCATTCGGACCTCCGCAAGCGTCAAGGATGAGGGCATGTAACGCCCCTCGCGGGCCCACAATGGCCAGTGCACAAGCACGCGGCCGGGCTCATGGCCGACAACCTGCCCGATTTCGTCTGAGCCGCTGTATCTCAGCAGTACCTTACTGCCGATAGGGAAAAGGGTCTCTGCATTCATTTGCTGCTCCGTTCTGCCGTCCCGCGTCCCATAATCCTAAGGAAATGAATTGTGGGACGGTCCATATACCCCCAGACGGGGGAAAAACATCTCATTGTGTTTTTCCCCCTCCCGGGATGGTGCCTTGTCCCGTAATGCGTCCCGCATGGGACGAATTGTGGGACAGGTAAGATTCGTACTCATCCAACCAGCGGTGAACCGTGCTTTTGGAAGTAGAAAGTGCGTCGGCTATCTGACTCAGGGGCTTGCCGGCAGTTCGCATCTCAATGGCCCGCTGCAGTTTCTCGCCCTTGTCGGGTGTTGACGGTGCTCCCGCGCCTCGCGTGTGGACGTAATTCCGTAGTTCGCCAGCGGTTCCCGGCGCTTCTACTACCTTGAAGTGTCCGGTTATATCCAGGTGCGGCCGACCCTCGAGGACGAAGGCGCCGCAGGATTGAAAGTCTCTAGCCTTCAGGTTTTCGACATAAAGCCGGTTTGAGTTCGCGTCGATCTGGCGCACGCCCCAGCAGGTACAAAGCATCGCACCAATGTCGCCCGACCCCCTGAGAACATTCTCCAGCGTCATCCGGTCTTGGCTCTCAAAACCCTTTGGTGCATGGTGCGCTCCGGTGATGGTTCGGGCTCCAGCGGCCAGCAAACGAAAGAGCGTATCTGCAAATACCTTGGCATTTTCAACATCGTTTTCCGCGCCGTCCATGAACCGGACGGCAGTATCTAGAAAGATGTCTGCACCTTCAGCAGCTTTCAGGATTCGCGGGTCTTTGAGTGCGACCTGTTCCTTACTGGATAGTGTCCGCACTAGCAAGCGATCAGCTTGGACGTGTTGCTCGAGGCAAAACAGTTTGATGCGTGACCAGAACGGTCCTATAGCTGATTCCGGGATCAGGTACAGCACGCGCGTAGTCGGCCGCGTCACTTTGAAGTAGTCGAATAAGAGGCTTGCTTCCAACATAGCCCTGACCATGGCCAGCATGAGCAAGGTTTTACCTTGCCCTACTAGACCACCAATCAACCCGATGCCGGCCTCTTGTGCAAAGCCTTCGATGGCGAATCTCAGCGGTGGCGCATTTAGAAAATCTTCGTAAGTGTGAAACAATGCCCGCCAGTTCCCGCTTCCACTGCCTGTAGCATTTGCAAAAACCTCTGTCATTGCCGAGTCACCGCGCACGGCAATATAGTCATCCGGGCCATTCACGCCGCTCGTAATTGGAAGATTGCAGGCTGATACCTCGCAGTTTCGCTTCATCAATTCGCGGATCAGTGCGGCGCGTGCTTGCTGTACCCTGGGGTTGGTTGCCGCGTTCGCATCGAGCAAGACATAGACCTTGCGCCCATCGACACAAGACAGATCAGAAATAGGACCGTGCTCGTCCACTTGCTGGCCGTGTGAGTTCTGTGCCTTGCCGATACGTCCGCGCCATCCCCAGCAGCCGCCCATTGCAACGGCCAGCAGGTTTATTCCCGTGCGCTCTGCCCAGGCAGTGAGCGCCAGAGATGATTTCTCGGCTTCGACTAACGCAATAGGAGTAACTGAGTCGCGCAGCTTTGCTGCGGCGCCAGGCGGGAAATATAAGTGCTTGCGGTCCCCATAGGCGGAAATATATTTGTTCTTTTCCTTGCCGGCCTCTATTTCGGGGTTGTCCCTGCGAACACGGCAAGTTACGCGCTGCCCGGTCATATTGAAATACGGAAACGCAATGCCGCCCATGTCACTACTTGGCGGCCCCGTGATACCGTATTCATCGCGCGCCTGTTGGTCGCTCACTCGCTCGATACGAGCCTCAACCAACAGCTCCTCCCCGATACCCAGGCGGGCGAACGCGGCTATTGAGCATTGCATAATATACTTACAACGGGAATAGCTCTGCCTGCTCCCAGAAGGCCATAACCAAAGTAGGGCGTCGGCGCATCCGCCGCAGTGCCTTCCGGGCATAGTGACTCAGTTTGCCGAAGCTCTTGGGGCAGAAATTCGGTAGCTCGTGCTGCTTCCAGTGCGACCACAGATACTCGACCGGATTCAGTTCCGGAGCATAGGCGGGCAGGAATTCCAACCAGATCCGCCCTCGCTGCTCGCGCACGAAGTCCCAGACCAGACGACCGCGATGGCTTTTCAACCCATCCCAGATGATTAACAACTTGCCGGGAACGTGCCGCAGCAGATGAGAGAGAAACTCGACCACCTGCGGACTGCGGATGCTGCCCGGAAACAGTCGGAAGTAGAAGTTCCACCACGTTACCCCTGCCATGGCTGACAAGGTCTTCCAATTGAAGTGGTACTGCAGGACGGGCGTCTGGCCCCGTGGAGCCCACGTACGGCAGCGGTGCGGGCGCTCGCTCAATCCGCTTTCGTCGATGAAGACGATGGTGCGGCCCTCATTTTTGGCCTTTTTTTTAACTCCGGCCAGCGATCCCGCTTCCACTGCTGAATCTTGGCTTCGTCCCGTTCCAAGGCGCGTCCCGTCGGTCGCTGGCAACTCCAACCCAGTTGCCGCAGAATACGCCATGCCTGCGAGGGGTGGTACTTCACCCCGCATTCGCGTTCGATCAGGTGGGTCACTCGCGCCGACGTCCATAGGCTGGTTTCATATCCGAGTGCTTGTGGGCCACGCTTCAGACCACGCTCGATTCGCCGCAGGTCTTCGGGACGTAGGCGCGGTTTGCGACCCGCTCGTCCTGCCTTTTTAAGCGCCCGCCGTCCACCTTCCTGGAGTTGTCGAGCCCACTGACCCACCGATTGCCGATGTACCTTTACACGCCGCGCCACCTCGGACTGGCTATATCCCTGCTTCAGCAGCCGCGCCGCTTCCATCCGCCGCTGCTCCAGTGCGTCAAAATCTCTGCGAACTCCCGCTGGATTGCCCATGCACGGCAGGATAGCACAATCTTTCAGAAATGTCAGTATATTATTCAATACTCAATAGGTCGGCCGTTGTGAGTGCTGCTGCGCCTTGCGCCGGCGCCGCTGCTGCAGGTTGTCCGCTCATTTATTTGCTCTCCCACTGGGCTCCGAAACCAGCCGAAACCAGCCGTGCGCCTGGCCATCACGCTCGCGCTCGGAATCCTGAATGGCCTTCCACTTCTCGGTCAGGTAAGAAACCAATAGGGCCTTCTCCGGGGCCGTGAGCTGGATTCGACCTTGCTCTGCCGCAGACAATTTGGACACAGGGATTCCGGTTCCCGCCCACACGTCGATCTGGCGCAATCCGCAGATCAAGCGCATACGTTTTAGCTTCAGGATTGGAGTGTCAAACATATGAGTGTTTTAGCGCGGGCGGGAAGGAAGCGCAGTAACTGACAAGCGAAAAGAAGTTACGACGGAAGTTGCAGAATACCGACTACTTACGGCCGGACACCTTCTGACGAACACTCTCCGGGTCGCGGCCGGTGTCCCACCCAGCCCATTCATGGAAGAAACCAGCCGGTTTGATGGTGCCCAGCGCGAAGCATTCAGATCTAAGCGGGGAGCAAAACTCTCTCAGCGACGTGAGGTTCTGATTCAGCCTCGGGTACGCGTTGGTATCCCGCTTGATGGCTGCCTCGATTTGTGGCCATCCTGGGGTCTGATTACATCTGGCGTTGGCTGCTTTTATCTGTCTCTGCAGTGCAGCCAATTCTCGCTTAATTGCGGGTGCTCCTGTGCGCCAATGCTCACGTTGAATGTCGAGTCTTGCGCTGCCAATCCTAAGCTTAGCGTTCTGGACAAGCGCGCCAGTAAATTTCTCTAAGTAATCGACGCCACCCTTGATAGGGCCGAGGCTCCCTGATGCGGATTGTCCTCCGATGACCCACTGCATGACTCGCCTCAGAACAGCCTCGGAAAGCAGTAGCCGCACTCCAATGGTCTGAGCCTGATAAACAATAAATTTGTCGAATAGCTCTAACTCGTCAGAGCCTGTGTGTGGCTTCTGCAAGTTGGCGTTAATCTCGTCAAGTTTCCAGTTGTCGAATTGTTGTGTAAGGTCCGCGTTCAACATTCTTGCGCAGCTGCGCCCGCGCCGGTTCGCCATCCGGAAGTCCTGGTATAGCTTCCCAATCCGTCGGCATGTGTCACCTTCCCGTGACTTTCCCGCTGTCAAATGCCCAGGAAGGCGGGAGCGGGAAGGCAGCCCGCCGTTCGCTGCCGGGGATCAGCCGGCAGCTATCCTGTTCGGTCGCATTTTACTCTGATTGTTGCTTGTGCTCGGCAGCTTTCTTTGTGCTTTCTTTGTGCGCGCTACCGCGGCAGCCTTCGAAGCCTTGAGCGCGCTCGCGCGCCGCTCTTCGGGCGTCATTTTTTGCGCGCGGGCCAGCCCGCCAACGCGGCCGAGGGCCGACATGGCACGGGATACCTCTCTGTCCGCAACGATCTTCTTTTTCGGTCTACCTTTGGGACTCATGCGAATACTTTATTCCGTGCGCCACGGTGAAGCAAGCATAAAAAGTTGGGTGTAATTCGCTTTTGCTTGACTAGGAATCGAGAAAGGTCTAAAAAGGTTTCGTTTCGTAGCGCGCCGCGCGAGTGTTTGCACCACCCACGCGACGCTAACCACATCGCCTATACAGGAGGCAACATGGCTAAGCAACACCGTACCACCGCATTCGCAATCCCTCAAGACATCCCTTTGAAGATCTCCCGCGTGGCTCTTTACGCCCGGGTAAGCACGTCCAACGGCCATCAAGACCCAGAAATGCAACTCCGGGAACTGCGCGAATATGCCGAGCGTCGCGGATGGCAAGTGGCCGGCGAATACATCGATCATGGTGTTTCGGGCTCCAAGGAATCACGCCCGGAATTGAACCGGTTGATGGTTCAACGCACACAGACGCCGGTTTGACGCAATCCTGGTCTGGAAAGTCGACAGGTTTGGACGGTCGCTCAAGCATCTGGTCAACGCGCTGGCCGATCTCGGAGCCTATGGCGTCGCTTTTGTCAGCCTGCGCGATAACCTGGACCTGAGCACGCCTTCAGGCAGGCTGATGTTCCAAATCATCGGGGCGATGGCTGAGTTCGAAAGGGCGCTGATTCAGGAGCGCGTTAGGGCTGGTCTGAGGAACGCTCAGGCAAAAGGGAAACGTCTCGGTCGGCCTTGCCGGGTTGTGGACGCCTCCAGCGTTGCCGCCCTGCGTGCTTCTGGGGCTTCCTGGCGGGCGATCTCCAGGGAGATGGGAATTGGGCTTGCCACTCTGTACCGGGTAACCGCAAAGTAATGCTGGTCGGCGTGATGTACGCGGTGTGGCTTGGGGCACGCCGGCTCGTGCAGCCGGAGTCTGTTGATAGCTTGCGGATCGACCCCGTCACTCGCCTCGAAAAGGTTGTCCGGATCGGGCCGCTACGATTCATGATCACATGCCGGCTTGTTGGGACTAATCCCGGATAGAGTGCTTAACGTGCAGAATATAAAGCATCTACATTGTCGAAGTAACGCCCCAGTAGTAATCTGTAAGCCGTGTTGCCCAAGAGCTACATTGAAGTTTCTTGTTCCAAGGTCCTCTACCTGGACGTCTTGCTGCGCATCGCGAAGAGCGGAGTAGAGATACGGCACTGCTGGTCTGGAATCAGTGACGAGCCCGGCGGAATGCAGAGGAAGGTCGTCACGAATCTCCAGTAATCATGGACCCAGGGCGGGATCTTGTCGTTCTAAACCTGCCGCGGAAGGGTCCGATCCGTTCAGCTGGTCGTATACATCCCAGACCAGCCACTCGTGTATCGGTTTAACCTGCGCGCAGACTCTTCTGTCGATCTCCCAAATACTACCTCTCTCAAACATCGCCGCTACCGGGCAACCGCCGCCGCAAATCGAAACGGCAGGGCAATCGACACACTCGGCGGAATTGAGGGGAAAGCGTTCCACCCATTCGCGAAACAGTGGCACATCGTAAGGGGATGTAGAAAAGTCTCGTGCGACATGCAGCGGAAAGTACTCTCTCTCGCCGAGCAGCGCTTGACACGGCCCAACTGAACCGTCAGGGGCAACCGCGATCTGTCCTCCCACCCCGAGACAATCTTTGAAATGGAACCGTCTTGACGCAAAAGGCTTGGCGCGTCTCATGACCCGATCCTCATAGATGCCGAGCTCACGAAATCGCTTGAACGCACCGATCAATGCGGCTGCCGGGTTTTGGCCACTTCTGTAATCCACCGGCGATGCCGAGTGCGGTTGCGGGTGAAGGATATTGAACCCTAAACGTTGCACTCGACTGTCGTTGACAATGAATCTGACAACTTCATTCCACGCGTCGAGAGACGCCGGCGTAACGGTACATGAAATACCGGGGTTCGCGTTTTCTTCCTGCAGAATCGAAAGGGCTCGAAAGGCTTGCTGAAATGTAGGCTCCCCGAAGCGATCCCGTCGATTTGCATCATGTACCGAGGCAGGACCATCAACGGAGACCGACACGGAGATATGGCGAGCGGAAAGGGCACGAGCGATCTCGCGGGTGACGAGAGTTCCGTTCGTAAGCAAAGTCAAGAAGAGCTTCGAATCTGATGATGTCGTCTTTTGCAGGAGAAGAGCTGCGTCCGCTGCGGCCAAAACGGCAGGGACATTCAGCAAGGGCTCTCCCCCATAGAAAATGATACGCCGCGAGGCGCTCCCCTTCGAGTGCGCAAAAAAGTAATCGACGGACTTACGAGCAATGCTCTCCGTCATGGGCGCATACGAAGAGAGCGAATTACCCACGAAACAATACTGACAGAGAAGGTTACAGTCCGCAGACGGAATCAGATACATGAGCTGAAGCCGGCCTTTGTGGCATGTTCTGGCCACATCCCGCAATCTGCCCAGAATGCGCTCGTCGTCGTCCCCCCGCTCGACCAACAGTCCCTTCCTCCGAAGCATTGCAACAGCGTCAGTAGTTGGTTGGGTTGACAGAGATACTTTTTCATCAACGCGCGGAAAGCGAAGGAACAGATCACCAAGAGCTGAATTGCCGAACACCATTTGCCTCGACAACGAATGAAAAAGGCAGACACTCTTGTTGCGAACATATTGATGAGCAAATCGGGAACGAAAAAGCGGAAGCATCCTCTCGTCGCGCTCAGCTATTTCTTGCATGCCTATGCTGGAACCTCGGATTGGTAGCCGTGCTCGCCTGGGGAGACTGGGCTATTCGTCGCCACCACCGCCGTCGCTGCCACCGTCACAATCGCAAACTCCGCCTCAATCGGGACAATCGCACTCGTGACCACAATCGTTACACTCGTGACTACAATCAACATCGCGATCTCCGCAATCGGTACCTCCACAATCGTGACCACAATCGGTACCTCCGCAATCGTGACCGCAATCGGTACCTCCACAATCGTGACCACAATTGCACATTCCACGATCGTATCCACAATAGTTTTTGCCAAGGACTAACTTGTACGCTGACATGCTTGGCTCTAGCCAACTTGGAACGTCGAACTGCTCGTGCATAAGCTCACCTCAGAACGTAGTCTCAGGCCGACGAGCCCCACCGGTAATTTAAGAAACGTCCACTTGCGACGTTCAGTCGTCAAGTGCGCCCATCACATTGTTGCGGTATTGCGCAGCTGCTCTGCCGTCTGGTTCATATATTGGGGGCTGCGACCAACGGAAATTGACCCGCAAGTCACTGATCTAATGAGAGTTGCGGGCGTCCAAGATGGCGACAGGACTGACTGGAAAGACTACCTCCAACACACTCGATTCGTGGTCATCATTAGCGCGATCGCTGAACTGGAGCGGAACCTGATCATCGAACGGGTGCGGGCCGGCATGCGCCGCGCCAAACTGGAAGGCCGGCACATCGGCCGCCGCCCTCTGGAGGTGGACCGCGCGGCCGTCGTCCGATCGCGAATCCCGCAGATCGCTCACTGAGGTAGCTAAGGCTCACGGCATCTCGCGGGCCCTAGTCAGCAAAATCCTTCGCGAAGTCAAGGAAGGGCCCAACCACGGCGCCAGGTCGGCCTTTGTAGGTGGACTCTCCGGCTGGTTGACTCTGCCAAGCCCACATGAACTGCTCCAGCCAAGTTGCTTAGTTCGTTCCAGATACAGGCTCGTCTCTCCACGCCGGGATCAGTACCGCTAAACGTTAGAATCCTATCGGGACTGCCCCGACGAGAGACGTGTGGGAGTGCGCAACTTTCCATGGACGGGGCAGTTTCGATAGGGCCGTTTGAACTGAGCGGCTAGCGTTTGCGGCGGACGCGGTCAGGTCTATGGGGTTTGGATGTGGTTTTGCTTGTCTGAGGGCGGCGGTCCGAGATCAGGACGTGGCCGGGAGATCCGTTGAGTCGCTCTTGGCCGCTGCGACAGAAATGTTTCGGGCAGGCAGCGGGCGCGCATTTGAGGGGTAGAGTCGGCGCGTGAGCGCACGAGGGCATGGCGTGTCTGGACACACCGTAAACATCCTTTGCCGGAAACTCGGCGTACCAAGAATCTCTCAGGAGCTGTCAATGATGCACCTCCGTGTTGCGGGCATTACGCCCGACCGGAAATAGAGTTGGCTGCTGGTCATCCGTTCGATGACGAGCATGGGGCCAGCGCAGACTGGACAGCGCAACTGAGTAGTGACCTCGGGATCGCTTGCGCAGGTCGCTGCGCCGAGCAGAATGCGGCAACGCGAGAGAGCATCTCCGCGCCTCCGGTTGGCGAAGAGTCCGAAGTGGCGGATGCGAACCAATCCCCTGGGTAGAACGTGGATCAGGAATCGGCGCAGAAACTCCTCCGCGGAAACGGTCATGATCTTTTGCTTGCCGCCGTGCGCGTAGTCTTTCCAGCGAAACGAGACTCGATCGTTCTGGAAGGCGACGAGTCGATGGTTAGAGATCGCGACGCGATGGGTATAGCGCGCCAGGTAGTGCAGAACATGCTCAGGACCGCCGAAAGGCGGCTTGGCGTAGACGACCCAGTTCTCTTGGAAAAGCTGTCGCAGAAACTTGCGGAAGCAAGGTGGCTCGGCCAGACTCTGGAGTGAGCCGTGGAACTGGAGCTTGTGTTGCTGAAAGAGTTGGCGAAGTCCGGCGGTGAACTTGCCACGGAAGACCCGGCTGAGTGCGCCGACGGGCGGAAAGAAGCGGTTCGAAGAAGCGATCCATCTGGAATGATCGGGAGCCATGCCGCCAGCAGGAGCAACGTAATGGATGTGGGGATGATGCTGAAGGTTCTGTCCCCAGGTATGGAGCACGCCAAGAAACCCGATCGCTGCTCCCAGATGTTTCGGGTCGCGGGCCAGTTCGAGCATCGTCGCGGCGCTGGTTCGGAAGAGCAGATCGTAAAACAGTCGCTTGTTCTGCAGGACAAGAGCGGAAAGTTCGTGCGGCAGGGTGAAGACAATGTGGAAGTACGGAACTGGCAACAGCTCAGCCGCCCTCGCCGCCAGCCATCTGGCGCGTGCGTTTCCCTGGCATCTTGGACAATGCCTGTTCCGGCATGAGTTGTACGAGATGGCCTGATGACCGCAGCGTGTGCATTGATCACGATGACCGCCCAAGGCCGCCGTGCGGCATCGGACGATGGCATCGAGCACCTTGCGATGCTGCCATGCAAGGTGTAATCCGTTGTGCTCCCAGAATCTGTTGCCTGCTACGCGAACGATGTTGGCCACCTCAAGGGTGGGCCGGCTCATCGCTTCCGCAGCCTCCTGGAGCGCTTCACCGCTTCCGGGTTGGACACCTCGATAGCTTCCAGCGGACTGGGAACTGCCTGCAGGTGGCGCCGGGACAAATGGAGATCGACGGTTGTGTGGTCCAGCTTCGAGTGTCCGAGCAGTACCTGGATAGTGCGTAGATCGGCTCCGGCTTCCAGCATGTGGGTGGCAAAGCTGTGCCTGAGAGTATGAGGAGAGACATGCTTCGTAATGCCAGCTCGCTTCGCAGCCTCGACCGTGGCCGTCCAGATGATCTTCTCTGTAATGGGCACATCGGCCCGCCAGCCCTTCACCGTGCCCGGAAACAAATAGGTCTTTGGCTTCATCCAGCGCCAGTACTCGCGCAGGGTCTCCAGCAGCTTCGGAGACAACAACCCGTCGCGGTCACGGCCGCCCTTTCCCTGGCGGACCTGAATAACCATGCGCTCGCTGTCGATATCGGAAACCTTGAGATGGGAGAGTTCGGCCCGGCGTAAGCCGGTTGCATACAGCATCATCAACATCGTCCGATGCATCAGGTTGCGGGCGGAAGCAATCCACCGCTCGACCTCTTCCTGACTCAACACGGTTGGCATGCGCCTCTGCCGCTTCGGCACGGGAATGTCGTCGGGAACCTACGGACGCCTCAGCGTCTTGACGAACAGAAATCGCAGGGCGGCAGTGCGGCTTTGGATCGTGCCCGGCGAGAGCTTGCGATCTCGGAACAGATGCACCTGATACTCGCGAATATGCTCGGGGCCGAGGCGCTCCGGCGAGCGACGGAAATACTTCGCGAAATCCTGTACGGCGTGAATGTAGGTACGAACGGTGTTCTTGGCGTAGTTGCGACGCTGGAGCTCGTCCAGCATCAGCTTCCTGAGTCGGGTCACAGGAACCTCCTAGTGACCCAAACCTTACACGGCAGAAAACGTTGGGGGACGACCACGCGCCAGCGTCCGCCGCGCCAGCGGCTTCGTTGTGTGCTGGGCATGCTCAGTAACTTGGAGGTGAAAGTCCTCTGGCCGACCCGATGGAGGTGAAGGCCTAGTGATGATGCAAGGGCTATCGCCGCGAGGCGAGGTCCGAAGGAAGCATGGAACAAACGTGCGAGTCGATGGACAAAAACCGAATAGAAGGCGCCCGTACCGGACGAGTGGGCAACTTACCGCGAAGTCCATAATCCATCGAGGTGCGAAGCGTAGATTCGGCGATTGTGCACGGAAAGTAACTGAGCTTACCCCAGGAGATCTGCTCCGTGTCGCGCCAAGCGACTGAGGTTGTCGAGAGACAACCTGATCGCGGAGCAGAAGTCAGCATCGGGCGTAGTATCCGGAAGCGGAGAAGGCCCGAACGAGAAGGAGTGGCGAGTAGGCCATGAGTCTCAAAGACGATAAGCAGCAGAATATCCAGATGGAACTGGACTTCTCTTCCGTGCTGACGGGTGAAACCCGAGGTGTCGCAGGAGAAGAGACTGAATCGTTGGTGGCGACGAATGGATGCGAAAGCCCAGCTAGAACTCACCGATTGATGGAGGAGGTCTGTGAGCGAGAGAACTTGAAAACAGCACTGCGGCAGGTAAAGGGCAATAAGGGCAGCGCGGGGGTGGACGGGGTTACCATCGGCCAACTTACCGGCTACCTGAAACAGCACTGGCCAGTGATCCGAGAACAACTCCTGAACGGAACCTACGAGCCGAAGCCGGTGAGGCGGGTGGAAATCCCTAAGCCGGACGGAGGGGTGCGAAAGCTTGGCATCCCAACGGTGCTGGATCGGTTTATCCAGCAGGCGGTGATGCAGGTGCTGCAGCGGCAGTGGGACTCGACCTTCTCCGACCACAGCTATGGTTTTCGACCGGGACGATCGGCTCATCAAGCGGTGGCCCAGGCGCAGCAGTATATCGCCGAAGGTCGCGGCTGGTGCGTTGATCTCGATTTGGAAAAGTTCTTTGATCGAGTCAATCACGACAAACTGATGGGGCAGATCGCCAAACGGATCGAGGACAAACGGCGGCTGAAACTCATCCGGGCATTTCTGAATGCCGGGGTGATGGAGAACGGACTGGTTAGTCCCAGCGTGGAGGGCACTCCGCAAGGAGGTCCACTCTCGCCCCTGTTATCGAACCTCGTGCTCGATGAACTCGACCGAGAGTTAGAGCGACGCGGACACCGCTACCTTCGTTATGCCGATGATTGCAACATCTACGTGCGTAGCCAGCGAGCGGGTCAACGGGTGATGGAGAGCGTCACGCGATTCATCACGCAAGAGCTCAAACTCAAAGTGAATGAGGCGAAGAGCGCGGTGGCGCGACCGCAGGAGCGGAAGTTTCTCGGGTTTAGCTTTACCGGCGAACCAGAGATCAAGCGCAAGATTGCGCCCAAAGCTCTGGAACGATTTAAGCATCGAATCCGGGAAATCACGCGCCGGGCAAAGGGCGTCAGCATGGAGACGACAATAGCGGAGCTCGCTCCGTATCTGCGCGGTTGGCGCAGCTATTTCGGCTTCTGCGAAACGCCTGATGTGCTGCAGTACCTGACCCGCTGGGTCCGGTTGCGACTACGGGCAGCTATGTGGCGGCAATGGAAAACACCACGCCGACGCCGAGCGGCTCTGGTAGCACTGGGGGTTCGCTCGCGACTGGCTAGCAACACCGCTGGCAGCGGACTCGGCCCCTGGTATCTGGCCCGGGCCAAAGCTCTATCTGTGGGGCTTTCCAATGCTTACTTCAAATCGCTCGGACTTCCAACGTTGATCGATGGGTGCTAGCGTAACCGACTCGAACCGCCGTGTACGGACCCGTACGCACGGTGGTGTGGCAGGGGTCGGCGGGTGACCGCCGCCCCTATGCCGATCTGACGCCCTAGCGTCCACATGTCGGCCACGGTATGTTCTTTGCCAGTCTGATCATGTATTTCATCATCCTGGCCATCTCCGCTACCCTGTTCACGCCCCAATCGTCATTATCGGAAAGGCCCGGAATCCGACCCCCACCCACCAGCGCCAAACGTCGGTTTGGTTCTAACAATCATCCAATGTCGTCACACGATCACGTGACGACTCTCACGGCTTGAACTCGGGAAATGTACTATACATCGTCACCATTTTTTAAATCACTCAAACTCGCGGGGCTTGAATGGATAATGCAACTGCCAGTGACGGAGGGAGGGAGACGGGCAGGGATGCGCAGAGGCGAAGCGGCTATCGTTGGCTGGTTCTGGTTATGCTGGCCTTGATCTCGTTGATCACCTACATGGATCGAACCAACATTTCCATTGCCGCCCCCATGATGATGAAGGAATTCGGTTTCACGAAAACCCAGATGGGCGTCATCTTCAGTGCGTTTGCCTGGGCCTATTCGCTCGGTCAATTTCCCGCAGGATGGCTCAGCGGCAAATTCGGCCCGAGAAAGTTGCTGACTCTGGTGGCGTTGTTTTGGTCGCTCATGACCATGGCGACTGCCCACGCCTGGGGATTTATCTCGCTGGTCGTCATACGATTTGTCTTTGGCGTGGGCGAATCTGGCTGCTTCCCAGGCGGACACCAGGTGATGCAGTACTGGTACCCCAAGTCCGAGCGGGGCGCGGCAAATGGTGTCTTCCATGGTGCCGGCCAATTCGCCACCTCGGTAGTGCCGCTGGTTGCGGTCGCTATCATGACCGCTTGGGGCTGGCGCGCCATCTTCTACGCCTTCGGCCTGGTCGGGGTTGTATGGTCCGTCGCTTGGTGGTTTATGTTTCGTGACCAGCCCGAGCAAAGCAAGCATGTCAATGCTGCCGAGGCCGAGTACATCCGGGCAGGAATCGGTGTAATCGAAGCCAAGAAGAAGGTTCAAGTTCCCTGGGGCCTCATCCTTGGCTGTCCGACCACCTGGCTCATGGGAGCTGTCTACGGCGCTTTTGTATATAGCCAGAATTTCTTTTTGTATTGGATGCCGACTTACCTGGTGGAGTTCCGGCACTTCTCGCTGAAGAACATGGGCCGCCTTGCTCCCGTGCCGTTGTTCGCGGGAGGTGTCGGTGTCCTGGTTGGTGGCGTTCTTACCGATTACCTGGCGAAAAAGACAGGAAACCTTAAATGGTCGCGCCGTGGCATCTGCATTGCTGGTTTGGTCGGTGCCGCCATTTCCATTATCCCTGCGGCTTTGGCTTCGAACCATGTGCTGGTAGTCATCTGCCTGACCATTGCCAATTTCTTCACTCAGATGGTTAACGCACCCTCATGTGCAGCCTCTCTGGATATCGCAGGTGGGTATGCCGGCATAGTATTTGCCGTAATGAACATGATCGCCCAGGGTGCGGGTGCGACTTCGATGATTATCTTCGGAGCTCTTGTTCAGAGAGGTTATTGGCTAGCGCCATTCTTGATCACGGCCGCAATTCTGACAGGCGCCGCGTTGCTGTGGGCGTTTGTCATTAACCCCGAGCGGACGGTGCTGCAGAGGTCGTGACCGGTGTTTTCGTCGCGTGTGCCGGCGCGGGCAAGACGCCGGAGTAGGCGATTGCGAGGAACCGCATGTTCCACGATCGCTGAATCTGGCCCCACGGGATCTTACTTTTTTGCCGCCTGCCAAGGCAGTTTCAGCTCTACGCACCCGCACCATCATAATCAGATTTCGAGGTTTACCGACCAGTGGCAGCCCGCCTCTCGGGTACCAGGTTCTCCACCAGGCCGAGATTTTCTGGCCCCAAGCCCAGACGACCTGCTTCGATCTCCTCAATCATCGCGGTAATCTTCTCGTTGAGCGGCGTTGGCACCCCAGCAGCCCGCCCCTTGCGCGCCACCAATCCATTCATGTGGTGCACTTCTGTTGGACGTCCCTTGATCAGGTCCTGCAGGAACGAGTTGATCGACTTCTGACCGATGTGGGAGTACAGTCTCAACAGAGCGCGCCGCAGTACGTCGTCGCTTGCTCCCAACATTTCTTCAGCCGTCATCCCGATAATGGGTTCAATTTGGTAGCCCAGGGCAATACCGACCTGCAAACACTCCCGGCCTAACGCCACCGCGACATCCATCAGAGGCACACTCTGCGAAATCTCCCAATCGCTGATGCGTAGGGCTCCGGAGACCGCCTGCGACATACAGTTAAGTGTCAGCTTGGACCACTTACCGCCCCAGATGTTGGTCTTGACCTCGACCTTACCGGACGCGCTCAGAATAGAGGCTAATTCCTGGACGCGCGGCGTTACCCGTCCGTGCAGCTCGCCCAGGGCAAACCATGTCCTGGTCGGGCTGGTGTGACGCTTTATGATGCCCGGTTTCCACAGTTCGGCGGCCAACTCGACTACGGCGGCGACGTCGCGCTCATAGCCTATCAGTGGCGCCACCCACTCGTCGTTGAGGCTGTTCTGCAACGGCACCAGCACGCCACTGGGTGCCAAATATGGTTTGATGAACTCTGCCAACCAGATGCTGTCAGGAGACTTGCAGGTAAGAAAGACGACGTCGAACGTCTGCTTCAAAGTGCAGACTTCGCACAAGTGAACGGCCCGTACTTTGATTCGTAGGTCGCCCTCGACCATCTGGATGTGCAAGCCATTGGACTTCATGGCATCGACATGCGCTGCCCATTGGTCGATTAAGCACACGTCCTGCCCCGCACGGGTCAACTCGCTGGCGACGCTGCTACCGATTGCTCCCGTACCCAAGACTGCTATTTTCTTTCTCACCGATTCCTCCTGCGTTTTGGAAACGCCAATGACGGCGGATTTATTTGTGAAAGAACGGGCGGTATAGCCGAGAGTTTGACAGCGCCTCTGCCAGCGCACTCTTGTGAGTCACACGAAGCGTTTTCAGACTCCAGGTAAGCAGCGGTATTCTACTCCGTATCGGCAGGCCGTCGTCAACTAGATAGTTCTGCTTTTCGATTCTCATCTCTCCTTGTTAGACTCAATTAGACTCACTCGCTGAGAACTGATGTCTTTGGGGGCGGTTATGAGATTGGGGTTTATTGGTTTTGGAGAAGTTGGGTCCGAGATGACCCGAGGCCTCAAGGGGGCGGGCCTGGAAGGTATTGTCGCCTACGATGTCATGCAAGCAGACCCTACCCGCGGCAGCCACCTTAAGCAACGCAGTGAGTACGCTGGGGCGACGCTGCTTCCCACACCGCAGGCAGTATTAGACGCCGTCGAGGTGGTTATGGTAGCCATTCCCCCCAGCAATGCTGGTGCGGCCGCGCGCGAATTGATCCCTTTCGTGCGCCCGGAAACGTTGTACGTCGATCTCACGACCGCTGCGCCGGCCCAGAAGCATGACATTGACGAGGCAGTGCGAAGGGCCGGGGCCTTATTCGTGGACGCTGCAATCATGGCGCGATTGGCAATCTTCCAGCACAAAGCTCCCATCCTGGCCAGCGGAAACGGCGCCGATCTTTTCATCCGACTGCTGACGCCTTACGGAATGCAGATCGAAAAAGTCAGTGAGGTGGCTGGAGACGCGACGGCAATCAAGTTCGTGCGCAGCATCTTCTCCAAAGGTTTTCCGGCTCTGATGGCCGAGGTCTTGGAAGCGGCATCGGTGATGAAGGTTGAACATCTGGTGCTGAAATCCCTGTCGGCGACAATGGACGCGCAGCCGTTCGAGCAAGTGGCCAAATATCACGTCACCGGCAGCTCCATTTTTGCGGAGAGGCATTTGCACGAGATGAAAAGCGTGGTGGAGATGCTGGAGAGCTTGCAGGTGAACCCGGTGATGACCAGAGCCACCTGTGAACGCCTGAAATGGCTTGCTGCTATGGATCTCAAACATGAGTTTGGGGCAAAACCGCCAGAAGATTGGCAGGAAATCATCCGGCCCTGGGCACAGGCCCGCAGCTCGGGTCCGCGCTCGCGACAGTGAATGTGCCGATCCGCAAGTGGGCTGAAGTCAGCAACGACACTGCTTGCCCGTGGAAGTGCGGGGGATGGAATCCAGGAAGACATACTTGTCGGATAGCCACCACTTGACGAACTTGGGCGCGATGAACGCCGCCAGCTCTTCTCCGCTCGCCGCCATCCCCGGTTTGAGCACCACGGCGGCAACGGGCCACTCCCCCCACTTGGCATCCAGAATGGCAACTACCGCAGCTTCGGCTACTGCCGGGTGTCCCATAAGCCCGCTTCTGGGAGATCTGGCCCGCAAATCCTACCCCAGCCAGCTTTTCCCCACACGCCACTTCCACCGCCGCACAAGGCCATTACATTCGGTACCCTCCTATTTCAACACTTCGAAATACCGCAAGATAGTCAGGGCAACGGCCTTGACGTTTCCTATTAAAACATCAATGGGCATGGATTCATTGGCGGCGTGGGCCCCCGAATTTTCCGGTGTTGGCCCGGCGGCGTTCACGCACGGAATGCCTTCGTAAGCCAGATAGTGGGTGTCGGTCGTCCCGATCGAGGCCACCCTGCTCACGGGCCCGCCGCCGTATTTTATAGCCTTGCCTACTATTTCCTCGTAAGCTGCAGCGACCGCCTTCACCAGCGGGGTGTCGCGTGCGATCGTGTACCCGGGCCTCCGGTCCCACACTTCAAGCGTCGCCTTTATGTCTGGATCCTCAGACTGCAACCGGCCCAGCAGATTTCGCAGGTCGGCCCAGGCTGTTTCAGGGTCGTGGCCGGGGACGAGGCGGATATCCACGAGGACACGGCACGAGTCGGGCTTTTGGGCCGAGAGGGTCCCCTGCCATCCCCCTTCCACCCGTAGAACTTGCCAGAAGGACCTCCCGTACACGGGATGAACAGGATTTTCGGGCGCCGAGTCGTCCAAGGCCGCGATGAACTTTCCCGCCTTGTGGATCGCGTTGAGCCCCATACCCGACCAGGGGGAAGCTCCTGCATGGGCATTTCTGCCTTCGAAAGTTACCAGGCCATACGTCCGCCCTGGCCAGGTATCCACGATCATGGGCATCCCGAAAGGGTCGCCGCTGAGACAGGCGTTCACCGATTTATGGAGCCCGGATTTAATGAACTGCTTGATCCCAAGCATCTGGCCTTCTTCGTCGGCCACCAAGCCCATGAGAAGATCGCCGGGAAGCTTCACGCCCGCGTCTAATATGGCCTTAGCCGCCATGACCATAACCGCGCAGCCCCCCTTGTCATCGGCGCTGCCGATTCCGTAGACGCGTCCATCCCTGACCTCAGCCGAAAACGGATCGACGAGCCATTTGCCGCGATCAGCGGTGTCGACGGTAGTGGTATCTAGGTGGGCCGTGATCATGAGGGCGGGCTTTCTCTCCTTACCCCGCAGCCAGGCGACGAGGTTCGTCCTTCCGGGGTAGCCCTCGATTCCCTGCAGGACGATTTCCCGGAATCCCCATTTCCTGATGTTCTCTGCAATGTACTCCGCAACCCTCTGCTCGTCGGCGCTCACGGAAGGAATACGCACCATGGACTGCAAGAAAGGAACGACCTCTTCTACTTTTATGGCGGCGAGCACCCTCTTCTCCAAGTCAGTTAGCATATTCGTCCTCCTTCATAATGGCGATTCGTCCGATTCAGACCGGCATACAATGGCACGCCACCCAGTGGCCGGTCGAGACTTCCTTCAAGGGCGGCTCGTTTTCCCCGCATACGTCTTGAGCGAAAAAACAGCGCGTGTTGAAACGGCATCCTCGGGGAGGATTCATGGGGCTGGGAGGGTCCCCTTTCAGCCGGATACGGGCCAGGGACTGCTTGAAGCACACATCCTGTGCCGGAACGGCCGAAAGCAATGCCCTGGTATAAGGGTGAACGGGCTCATTGAAGATGAGCCTTCGGGGTGCCTTCTCCACGATCTTGCCCAGGTACATGACCCCGATGTCGTCGCTGACGTGCTGAACGACGGATAAGTTGTGCGATATAAAAAGGAATGTCAGTCCGAATTCGCGCTGCAGTCTGACCAGGAGGTTTATAATCTGAGCCTGAATGGCGACATCGAGGGACGAGACAGGCTCGTCGCAGACGATGAAGTCCGGCTTCGGTGCCAGCGCGCGGGCGATCGCGATCCTCTGGCGCTGTCCACCGGAAAACTGGTGCGGGTAGAGCTCGAACTGTTCCGGCCGCAATCCCACGATATCAAGGAGTTCTTCCGCCCGGGCCTTCTGTTCGGAAGAAGTCCCGATTTTGTGCACGACAAGGGGCTCCGCGACGATCTCTCGCGCCTTGCTCCTGGGGTTTAAAGAAGAATAGGGGTCCTGGAAAATCATCTGCATGTGCCGGCGAATACGGCGCATGTCTTTTCCGTCCAGTCCGAGCAAGTCCATCCCCTTCAGCCGGATGGAGCCCGACGTAGGTTCGATCAGCCGCAGGATGGAGAGCGCCACGGTTGACTTCCCGCAGCCGCTCTCTCCCACCAGGCCAAAGGTCCGACCGGAGGGAATGGTAAAGCTCACTCCGTCAACGGCATAGACGACGGGCGCCCTGGCGAAGAGATGGGGCTTGGGAAGCTGATAGTAGGTGCGGAGGCTTTCTATTTCCAGCAAATCCGTTTTCTCCCTTTTACAGGCCAGCGACATGCCAGCAAAATACGCGGTGGGTTTCCGTGATCAACGATTCCTGCGGCATTTCCTTCGCGCATCGGGTGTTGGAAAAATCACAGCGCGGCGCAAAGGGGCAGCCGGAGATTCGATCCGTTAGCGCGGGGACAATGCCACGAATTTCAGCCAATTCGGCCCTATCCGGCCCCGGGTCCGCCTCGGGCGCGGGAACGCACTTGAGAAGCCCCCGGGTGTAAGGGTGGAGAGGTGTCCCGATCACTTCGTTAACCATACCCTCTTCGACCCTCCGCCCTGCGTACATCACTATGACCCGGTGGGTAAGCTCCACGATCGTGCCCATATCGTGAGTGATGAGCAAGATCGATGTATTCATATTCCGCTGAATCTCTTGCAAAAGATCAAAGATCTGGGACTGGGTCGTAACATCCAGCGCTGTAGTCGGTTCGTCCGCAACGAGGATGCTGGGCCTGCAGGCAAGCGCCATGGCGATAATGGCCCGCTGCCTCATCCCGCCCGAGAGCTGATGCGGGTACTCCCGCAGCCGCTGTTCCGGTGCCGGAAGGCCGACCGCCCTGAGGATCTCCAGCGCTTGCTCGCAGGTTGACATCTTGGAAGAATTTCCGTGGCGCAGCAGCACTTCCGCGATCTGATTGCCGATCGTAAAAACAGGGTCGAGGGAAGTCATCGCCTCCTGAAAAATCATGGAGATCTCCTTGCCGCGAATATCCCGGAGACGCTTCTCACCGGCTGTCACAAGGTTTTCGCCCCGAAAGAGAATTTCACCCCTCATGATCTTGCCCGGCTGCAGGCCCATGATGGAGAGAGCGGTCATTGTTTTCCCGCAACCACTCTCGCCGACGATCCCCAGCGTTTCACCTTTCCGGAGCGAGAGACTCACATCGTGGAGGACGCGGACCGCACCCTGCCGGGTCGGCAGATCCAAGCAGAGGTCCTTCACTTCAAGCAAGACGCCTCCATGGCTCATAAGACCCTCAGCTTAAGGTTCAGAGCGTCGTTCAGTCCGTCTCCGATGAGGCTGATGGACAAAACGGTCAAGAAAATGGCCACACCCGGAAAAGTGACCGCCCACCACGAGTCCCAGATGTAGTTGCGCGAGGCACCGATCATGAATCCCCAGGTCATGACGTTAGGGTCCGTCAGGCCAAGGAAGCTCAGGGCCGCTTCGAAGAGGATCGCCGAGCCGATCGTCAGGGTGGTGATGACGATGAGGGGCGGAAAGGCATTGGGGAGGATAGTGCGCCACATGATCCGGGAGTTCGTCGCCCCGGTCGCCCTGGCGGCGCAAACGAAGTCCATCTCCTTTATCGTGAGAAAGGCCGCGCGTGTCAGTCGGGCAGTGCTAATCCAGTTTACGGCCCCGATGGAGACAACGACCGTAATATAACTGGGAGAAAAGAGCGTGACGAGAACCATGGCGAGGAGGATCGGCGGCAGGACCTGGAAGAATTCGGTGATGCGCATGAGGAAGAGATCGATTCGCCCGCCGTAGTAGCCCGCAAGCGTTCCGACGAGGACGCCGATAATGACGGTGCAGAAGGTTGCCGCAAAACCGACAAGCAGCGTGACCTTGGCCCCATGGATAATCCCGGCCAGCACGTCCCGTCCCATGTAGTCGCTTCCCAGGATCAGCTTCGCGCTCGGAGGCGACATGGGTGTGGAGACGATTTGGAAAGGGTTCCCCGGGTAGAGGATAGGCCCTAAGATGGCCACAGAGATGATCAGGAACCAGATCACCAGCCCTGCGACAGCTCCTTTGTTCGCTGAGAATATAGACCACGCATCCCAGAATCCGGAGGCCCCGCCGAGCCCCTCAGGCTTTCCATACTCAGCCATCAGTGACCCCCTTTGATACGGGGATCGAGCAAACGGCAAGATAGATCCGTTAGAATATTCGCCAAGATTACGATTATGGCAGAAAAGAAAAGGATGGCCAGCAGCAGAGGGTAATCGCGCCGCAAAATTGACTCATAGGCGAGTTGCCCCATGCCGGGCCAGTTGAAGACCGTTTCGACGATGATGGCCCCGCCGAAGACCATGCTGAACTGCAGCCCGGCGATGGTAATCACGGGCAGGATCGCATTCTTCATCGCGTGTTTATAGACCACCACGTGCTCACTCAGACCGTTGGCCCGCAGCATGCGGATGAAGTCGGAGCCCAGTACATCGAGCATGCTCGCCCTCATAAGGCGACTGTACTGGGCGAGAAAGACGATAGCCAGAGTGACCGCCGGCAGGACCAGATGATGGAGGTAGTCTAGACCCTGGATGATCGGGCCTCCCATCTTCCCAACCGTCCGGATACCGAAGCTCGGGAAGGCAGGGATGAGGTATGCAAAAAGTATCAGGAGCATAATGCCCACCCAGAAGACGGGGGCAGCGAAGCCGGCAATGGACCCGACCGTCACCAGGCCGCTGACCCAGCCCTGCGGGTTCTGTGACGCGATCGTTCCCAGGATAATGCCGCCGATGATGGCGATGAGTAGAGCCGTTACAGCCAAAGATAAGGTTGCCGGGATTCTCTGCAGGATGAGCTGGGTGACGGGTTGGTTATAGTAAAAAGAATTCCCCATATCTCCCGTCGCCATGCGCCCGAGGTAGATCAAAAACTGCTGGGGTATGCTCTTGTCGAGCCCGTACGCCGTGCGGATGGAGGCCATGATGTCTTCCGTGGCGCCGCCCATCTCCCCGGCGAGCATCTCCGCAGGGTCGCCAGGAGCGATATGGATGAGAACGAAGTTGAGGACCAAGACGGCAAAAACGAGGAGTAGGCCGTAAACGATACGGCGGATCAGCAGATGTAAGAACTGCATTTAAAAACCCCATAACCTCTACAATAAGAGGCCAAGTCACAGCTAGCCTTCTCGTCAAAATCGTTATTCAGCTTCATCCAAAAATGCCTCTCCCCTCACCGCGAGAGCAGGTTGAACAATTGTGCTTCCTGCGTTCCCGGCGGCTACTTTGGTTCATTAACCCAGGTAGACTTCGTCAAAGGGGGCCATGGCCCCCCAGACCGTGAGGGGCGGATTTCGTAGATTCTTGTGGTAGAGCGTATATAACGGAACCTCGAACGTCGGGGCAACCGGCAGGTCATGGCTCAGGATCTTCTGGAACTCCGTGTACAAGGCTTTTCGTTTCGCGAAGTCTTTCTCGACGGACGCCTTAGCCAGGATCTCATCAACCTTGGGGTTGGAGTAGCCCTGGGTGTTCGACCACATGATCCCCTTCTTGATATTGCTCAAGAGGTAGGTCCGGTGGACGCCGATGACCGGGTCCGGGTAGTTGAATACGGTGTCGATGGTCATGTCGAAATCCCAGTTGCTGATCCTGAGCACCCACGTGGGAAAATCGGGGCTCGTCCGGACTTTCACGTCGATCCCGACGGGCTGCAAGGCTTCCCGCACATATTCGGCGATGTTCTTATGGATCTCCGGGTTGGTCGGCTCATAGTCGATCTTGAGGGAGAATCGAATTCCCTTTTCCTTTCTGGTGTAACCGGCCTGGTCGAGTAGCTTATTGGCTTTATCAATGTTCAAGTCATACTTCTCGACGTCCCCGAAATAGAACGGGCTCGAGTGATGCAAAGGCCCTGTCGACCGGATCGAACGGCCGACGTGAAGCTTCTGCGTGATGAAATTCCGGTCGATGGAATAGGAGATGGCCTGCCGGACGCGGACGTCATCCAGTGGTTTGTTGCGCATGTTGAAGGCCACCCAGCTGAGAGGTCCTATGGCCTCATACCCCTTCCGCGTGACCTTGATGTGATCAAGTTTTTCCAGGCGGTCAACATCCCGAAGGCTGATATTTGCAAAAGCACAGTACTGGGTCTCCTGCCGTTCCAGAGAGATGACAACAGAGGTAGGATCTTTCATCAGGAGGAAGATGAGCCGGTCGAGATACGGCCTTCCCGGAATAAAGAATTTTTCATACCGGTCCAGGATGAGATATTCACCCGGTCTATAATCGGCAAACTTGAAAGGTCCGGAGCCGACCGGCTTATTATTAGCCGGATGCGTGCGGATAGGTTCGGGGCTACTGAAGACATGCTTGGGGATCACCGGCATCAGTACCGGAGAGAGGCTCGCAAGCAGAGCTGGCGTCGGCTTGCTCAATCTAAAGACAACCGTCTGGGGGCCCGGCGTGTCTACGCGGTCCACGGCTCCAAACATGGCTACGCCGAAGGGGTGATTTTTCTTGACAGTTTCCAGGGAGAAAGCCACATCTGCGGAGGTGATGGGTTTTCCGTCATGAAAGGTCGCATTGTTGACCAGTCGGAAGGTCCAGGTTAGGCCGTCTGCGGAATTCTCCCAGCTCTTGGCCAGATACGGAAGAGGCTGATAGTTTGCATCCAGCCGGACCAATCCTGCGAAGATTTGGGCCCCGGGAACCATCGTGGCCACTCCCGACTGGATCGCGACATTCAGGTGACTGAATTGCGAGTGAACGATGGAGAGCGCTCCTCCTCTTTTGGGGGTCTCAGCGAGGGCTCTCTCGGCGTGAATCCCTCCAATCGCCAACCCTGCCGAGCCAATTGCAATGTCCTTCAGGAATTTCCGTCGCGAAACGTCGTCGGCGCTCATGTCCCCATTCCTTTCGATTGTTCTTAACCCCAGCAATTTTAGAAAAAATTTCTCGTGCTTACCAAACATAGAAGAGCGCAGAAATGCTACCCGTCAAGGTCGAAACTGCGCTATGATGATTGTCACTACTCTGTGTGACTACCTGACCCGACTCCTGCAAAATCATTTCCCTGAGAAGGTGAGAGAAAATTGAAAAAGTACTGACTACCGTGGGGCATTTCAATATTCGGTCACGGTAGGGATGCGGATCGCTCCCGCACGCCCCGCACGGGATCCCGGACGTGAAGTTTTCCCTCATCCGATTCTCACCCTGAGTAGTGACGCGCACGCGGCAGGTAGGCAGTGACCCTAACTCTTTGGTCAACGCCGGAATCGGCAGCGCCTCCGCCGGTCTGCATCCACACCCACTCGACTGAAACCGCTCGGTTTTATCTCGGTTGTCTTGTAACACCTCTTCTTTCCCGCCTCCGGGCAAAATTATGTGCCTCACTCACCAGGGGAGCCGCCGCGAAGCCGAGACTACACTCAAAATCGCAAGAATACTTGCGTTGGCTCGATCATGCGACCCATTACACACAGATCTAAAAAGGAAATGTGGACCTAATATCTGCTCCGGATTGCAGAATTCCAGAACGCCCTCTTGCATTTTGTTCTATTCAGATTTTGTTTCTACGCAGATTGATAAACACTAGTTCCGCCCACGATGGTCTCAAGTACCTTAATGTCTTTGAGTGCGTTGGGGGAAGCGAACGGATCGCCGGACAGAATAGCGAAATCCGCGAACTTGCCTGGCTCTATGGACCCCCTGGTATGTTCTTCGAAAGCCTGCCGTGCCGAATTAATGGTGATCGCGCGTAGTGCTTGCAGTGCCGATATTCGCTGCTCGGCACCGATCACCTGTCCGCTGGATGAAAGCCGGTTAACAGCGGACCAGGCAAGGAATAAGGGATCGATCGGCGTGACCGGCGTATCAGTATGCAACGTGAATGGCAGGCCCCGCTGGAGAGCGGATTTCAGAGGATTAATCCGCGCGGCCCGTTCAGCGCCTAAGAAGATCTCCGTGTGCCGATCGCCCCAATAGTAGGTGTGCAGAACGAAAAACGATGGGATTACGCCCAGATCCTTCATCTTATCCAGCTGATCCTCTCGGGACGTCTGGGCATGTACTACGACGTGCCGAGCGTCGGGGCGAGGGAACTCGTTTTGCGCGGCTTCATAGGCAAATAAAATATCGTCAATGGCGGCGTCGCCGTTGCCGTGAATCGCTATCTGTAACCTCATCTTGTGCAGTTCTTTGACTAATCGGACTAGAGCTTCCCGACTCCTAATCGGCCAACCCCGATAATCTGGTGCGGCATTTTTTAGCTGAACAAAATATGGTTTGCTCAGGTAGGCTGTCCATGCCTGTATCGATCCATCGTGAAACAGCTTTGTCGTTCGGATCGCCAGATCTCTCTCCGCCAACCCTCTTACCTTAATGTCCCCGCTCTTTATTCCCTGAACTAACTCTGGAGCCAGCCAAACGACTAAGCGGGTTGGCATCCGGCTCGACTTCCTGGCTTCAACAAGTTGTTCAAGTGTCTCGATGTCGTTCACGATCCCGTCTTGTACTGTAGTGACACCCTTCATTGCATATTGCCGCGCCATGTGGCTGGCAGCAGCAACTCCCTGCTCAAGAGTGAGGGCCGGCAGTTTCTTTCTTACATCCATGATGGCGGTTTCTGTCAGATATCCGTTGGGCTCGCCGGATAGCGGGTCTCTAACGATCTGTCCTCCTTCCGGATCCGGTGTGTTGCGATTAATCCCCAGCCATTTCAAGGCTGCCGAATTCACGCATCCCACGTGACCGGAAATATGCACGATCACCACAGGATGTTCGGTGGACACCAGATCCAGTTCTGCGTTCGTCAGATGCCTTTTTTCAGCCAGCAAGGTGTCGTCATAGCCGGCGCCGATGACCCACTGTCCTTTCGGCAGGGTGGCTGCTTTCACCTTCAGTGCTTGCACAATATCGGCAATACATTTCGTTGTTCCCACTGGCGGGCTGTTCAGCGATACCTGAAAGAGTGCTTGTTTACCGGCCGACATCACATGGCTGTGGCCGTTGACGAACCCCGGTGTCATTGTCCTCCCTTGGAGGTCAATCACTCTCGTATCCGGGTTGCACAAGGCCATAATTTGCGCGTTTGACCCGACGGCCACGATTCTGTCCGCCTTTACGGCCACCGCTTCCCAGATGCGGTCATGGTCGTCCATCGTGATAACCTTTCCGTTCAGATATGCTTGGTCGGCGTGCATCATCTCCTTCATCTCCTTCATCTCCTTCACCCCCTTCTCCTCGTTTGGCTTATGATATCCGCCCCGAAGCGGGGCAATATAGTTCGCTCTCCCGGTGGGTAGGCTGGACGTTAAAGAGGTCATACTATTCAATTGGGGACCGTCCATCCGGGGCACCTTGAAGTTTGCCTCTTTGGCACGTTCTAGTTGGCTTGGGAAGTTGCAGTTCCCACTCCAAATCATGAGCACATAACAGAGTCCAAAACGGTGATATCCTTCGAATTCCCAGGCAAAATTGTCGTAAAAGGAATGACTCGCAATGCGGTCCTGGCTGAGGGGAAACCTTGGCCTCAAAAACGAACGGAACGCCCGTAATCAGCCACTCGTTGACAATATCCACATGTCGGCGCTCCTTCAGCATCACCACGAGATCGTCCTTACTCGGATATGGCATCGCGTCTGAACGAAGTCCTGCCGGGAAGAGTACCAGCCTGCCAAGACCGCTGCAATCTCTTCTGCCCCTTTTTGCGTTTTTGCCCGCCGCTCGAATGGCCGCAAACTGGCCCGGAAGGAAAAATGACTGCTCTTGAACACGCAGAGGAGCTCCGCCAACAAGCAATCACGCTATTGCGTGAAGAACGCGACGCAATCCATGAAAAAGAGCGAAGCAGCTGTGCGCCTCATAGATTTTTCCAGTGGAGGTGACACGAACGGCTGGGACGAGATTAGCCTAGCTTTCCCGCCGGTGTCGAGGTCGCCTCGAGATCTCTCTCAGCGAGCTAGCTTTTGCTCCAGCCAGGCGTTGAGCGCCGAAGCCCGAAAGCGCCACAGCTTGCCGATCTGCATTCCGGCGATCTCCCGGTTGCGCACCATTTTTTGCAGCGTCTTGGGATGGATTTTGAGCAGGGCGGCCGCCTCGTCGCTGTCGAGCAGGCGCTCAAACTCCGAAGGTTCACCCCGGGGGAGCGGATTTCGGCACAAGGCGGGGAGCGACGGTTTTCAAGTCCTTCGGTTTTGGCGGCTCAAGTGGCTGGGCGTTGGGAGATGTAGTTGCCATAAGCGATCCGTGATATGCGCACCTCGGCGAAGCAACTTCGCTGGCGAGTTACTGGTTTAGGAGTGAATGGAAAATTCGTCAAATACGCTCGTCGCTGGAAATCGCTACCATGTATCGCACTGGATTAGCTCACGTGTTCGACGGTTGTCCGTTTTCCGGACAGCTGCTTACGGTTAGAGCCTTTTCAGTAAACCCATAGACTGACAGGTGGAGGTAAGCTGCTGGTGGCGATTGTCCGCGCAACCAGATGCCACAGACCGACTCCAACGATTTGCGGCGGAAGTTCTTTGCAGCCTATGACAGCGGCGAAGGGACTCTAGAAGAAGTGGCGGAGCGGTTTCGCGTCAGTGTGGGTTGGGCCAAGAAGGATGGTTGTAGTGCACCGTGCTGCCCTCCGGTGGCTCTCTGGGGCGTTCCTGTCGTTGGCTGCGGTGTTGTGCTCATTGAATCGTCCTCGTCGGCTTGCGGCAGGTGATCGTCGCGACGGTCGGACAAGAATCGGACAGAATTGAGAGTTGTCTGTTCGCTCGTGTTGCAGGAAAAGAGCTTATGGAGATAATTCGAAGGTCTGCAAAACCTTTATTCGGCGGTTCGATTCCGCCCCGCGCCTCCAATCTTTTCAACAACTTAGCTCGATTATGACGAGCGCTGCGCAGGCCACTGTAGTGAAAATTGTAGTGGGTGCCAGTCTATAAAGCCTGAGCTTGCCTTGGGGGCGTTGGGGGCCTGCCTGAGAGCCTTGGGGCTGGATTGGCTCTGAGTGCGCACGGCGATTGAGGCATGGTAAAACCCTTCACTGGCTCGCCAGCGGCGCGTCAGAACGCCTCGGCAAGGGGAATGGAAATGAAATATTTACTTGCGGCGAAAGGCACGAGAACGATTGTGGATAAATGTGCCTTCGTGAAAGAAGGAGAGTCGGTCTTCATCGTCACGGATTTTGAAACGTTCGCGGAAGCAAAGCTGATCGCCGAAGCTGCCGTTGCCGCTGGCGCGAACGTCACCATGGGGTCGATGTCTACACGAGAGCTTGATGGGCAGGAGCCGGAGAAAACTGTGGCAGCCGCCATGAAAGAAGCGGATGTTAACAGTGGACACCAAATCCATTGGTTGGCGAAAACGGTCACATTCACCACAACTCCATCGCGAGAATTCGGCTTACTCCTTGAGGTTGCGGGGCATCAAGTATTCGGGCTAAATCCCTGTTGGGGGCTCAGGCAAGGAGATTGCAAACGGTCTCTGGCTCGCCTGAGCCGGACGCCCAATTACACGATGTACTAAAACCCGTACAGCTTTGCCGGGTTATCGACCAAAATGCGGTTGCGGGTTGCCGTATCCGGCACCCATTCGGCCAGCAGGTCCAGCAGGATGGCATCGTCCGGTTTGACCTTTTCTGTCGGGTGAGGCCAATCACTTCCCCAAACTAGTCGTTCTGGTGCGGCCCTTACAAAGGCCCGCACAACAGGGACGGTGTCGCTATAGGTAGGAGCACCAACCTTGCTCTCCTGATATGCGCCGCACAATTTAACCCAGGCCTTGCCTTTCTGCAGTAACTCGCTAATCAGCGGAAATACCGGATGGTTCATCCCGGCTGGCTGTGGGACATGCGCCAGATGGTCGAACACAATCGGGCACGGAACACGATTCCATAGGTCTTTGCTTTCCACAATCTGATTGCCGGAAGCATTGACTTGGATGTGCCAGCCTAGCGGCTCGACCAGCTTCGCCAGCGGCGTGATCATCTGGAATGTCGTGGTGCCCGGCGGCGACAAGTTAAAGCGAATGCCGCGCACGCCTGCGGCATGCAAATCCTTCAGCTCCCTATCCGTGACGCTGGTGTTGACGACCGCTACTCCGCGCGCCTCCTCCGGCCCGAACCGGCCGAGGGCATAGATCAGACCACTGTTATCAGCACCATAGGCTGAGGGATGCACGATTACGTGGCGGGTTGTGCCCAACCGCTTCTGCAACAGACGGTAATCGGCAATCGATGCGTCAGGCGCGGGCAGGATTGCCTCCGGCGTATTAGGAAAACGTGCATCATAGATGTGGTGGTGACAATCTGCCGCGTTCGGAGGCACCTTCAAACGAGGCAGCTCGGTACCCGACGACCATGGGACCGCCTGACCGCCTCCTCCAGTCTGACCGCTGGCAATGGCGTTAACTCCCGCCACGATACCGGGAACGGCGACGACAAACTCCCGACGACTCCAGCCATTGATTCCCATCCTCTCCTCCAGTTCATCTATTTTGGGCTGATACTGCGGCCCCTGACTTCGTTAACTGATCAGCAGCATACTGGTCGCGCCCACCGCGGCAGGGCAACGCGATGAAAAAATCCGTTTGCTTCCGAGACGATGTTGACCAGAGAAGAATCATACGCCTGCCAACCAAATTTGCGATCACATTAGATTCCAGGGCTGGCTGCGACCGGCGACAGCAGCGTGCGCTCGGTCCCGTAACTTGATGTCGATTCCTGCCTCCTCGAGACTAGCCTAGGTGGGGCTCTGTCGGAGCTACTCGTCGGGGAACGCCGCAGCGTCTACTTTGATAGTTCCCGAGTGGCCGACGATAGGCCCGAAGGATCAGACGAAATTGGCTTTTAGCCACTTGACGGCTTCTGTAATGTCTACACCTTGAGCGTAGGCGGTCAAACTGGGAATCTTGTCGGCGCAGTCAAGAGGAACCGGAGCGGGAAGCACCGGACCGAGCCGAAAATATTTATCTCCAAGCAGTCGGGCGCACTCGTAATCCGCCACACCCATCATCCCCTCGATCATCATGTTCGCGAGCACAGGTGCCCATTGTGCCAGTCCCCAATCCAGCCTATCGCCAGACACAAATTGCGGCGTGAGCCCCGTGCCAACGGAAAATATCCTCAAATCGGCTAACTGCTGTCCGCCTGTATCCGGATCGATTGCCTGTGCCAATGCCGCCATTGAGGGGTTATTCGCGACCACACCGCCATCCACATACCCCTGATAGGCAGGAAAATACGTAGGTGCGGCGCTCGTCCGCAGAGCTACGTCGGCAATCCTTTCCCGACCGTCGGAATCGGCTCCCTTAAAATTGTGAAAGAACTTCGGCTTCCACATCCGCGGCGCGGGCGGAACTGCCTGGTTGTCGAGGTCAAACGAAGGCACAAGCACATGACGCGGCAAAAGGTCGTCGAGCGTTCCTTCACCGAACGTGTCCTGAATTATGCGAATTAGGTCATCGTTGTCGTATTTTGATCCTGCCAGATCTCCCAGATCTCGAATTTCATGCCACAAGGTCCGGGAGAAAATAGCGCTGCCATTGTTCTGGTCGAGTGCGATTAAGTCCTTGACCGCGATTCCCTTGGCGAGACCTAGGGCGAGAATCCCGCCTGTCGAAGTCCCGGCCAGCATGTCAGCGCGATCAGTGAAGCCGGGAACTTGTTCTGACAAACGATCCAGAAGCACCGCCGTGTAGAGCCCTCGGATTCCGCCGCCATCGAGAGCCAAGATGCGATAGCTCGGCACGATATTGTCTCCTCGCTGCTTTTCACGTCAATAAAGCGACTATTGGGTCCCGTACAAAGTTCTTGCTCGAGTGCCAACTGGGATCCAGACTCGGCATTGAGAAATGCTACTACACGGGGAGGGGTGGTCGTTGCAACCTCTTTAGACGAAGTTCAATGCCTGCCCCGCAAATGCCGGGTCGTTTAACAGCTCCCATGTTGGTACCGCGTAGTTCGATACGTGTGTCACTCCGGAGAAGTGGAGCCCGACGACGCGGGGATCGTCTACGGCTACCAGGACTGAGCCCGAGTTTCCGCCCAGCGTTGAGCAATCGTGCGCAACGGCGCTCACTGTATGGCCAAAGGAATCGACGTCTGCCCGACCGTTTAGCTTCCCCGGTTGCAGCCGCTTTCGATCGAATACGGCGCGAAAGATGTTGGCCTGATCGACGAAACTCTCGTAAGGATCGTACGACGGGTATCCGATAATGGCAGCGAACCCGCCGTCGAGTGTCGAGGGGGCTAATTTCGCCAGCGGTAGCGGTTCGATGCTCCCAGGGAGGCTTTCCACATGGAGAAGCGCCGCATCCCACCGGCTGGAGATCGTCAGAGGCCGGGTGACATCCAGCCGAAGCGAATTCGCGTTGCCAACCTCAGCCAGCATGTCCATCGCGCACGTCACTCCCGGCAGATAACTGAGTTGTCCGCCGCTTTCCACACCGCGCACAAAGATTTGCGCCACGTGATAGTTCGTGAGGATGCGGTTCGGTCCACAGACGAAGCCCGTGCCCACAAGGGTGTAGCTGGGATGTCCGGTTAACTGGAGGCGTCCCACTCCACGGATGATCGGCTCCATGGCCTTGCGCTGATGGTTCAATACACTCCAGTAGTCGGGCAGGTCCTCGTAGCTCTCGTTTAGGATGTCGAACGCGGGGCGAAGTGCCGGAATTATGATGCTCTCGAGGTGGGCTAGGTCTTTCTGGCTGAGCGGCTTGTTGTGAATCACCTTGTCAAGTGACTGGGCGGCGGCTTCAGTGATAGAGGGTATTGAAATTTGCTTGATCAGCGCGGCCGGCGGGGACTTCGGCGTCACAATACTGGTGTCGAGGACGAGGCCGCGGCGGAAGGCCTCATGTTGCTTGTGGGTCGTTAAATCTGACACTCCTTTGAGGCCGGGCAGATTCCAATCGATGTGGGTGCCAGTTCCCGGGGTGGTCTTCGGCGATGCCGCCAAAGTGCGAATTGGAAATGCTTCAGGCCCGATTCGATCTCGCCGGTGCAACCCGCGCACATAATTTACCAATCGCTCCTGGCTGACGTTCATCCTCTTTCTCCGCTAGCGGTTACCTGTCTCGCCGCCGTTCGCTTCCGGCTACACTGGGAAGTGCTTTTCCAGATCCTTTACGTTGAAGTAGCCTCCATCGACCGGCAACGAACCCGACACCAATACGTGGCCGTCTTTTCCGTCAAAGACGGCATAGCTCACCACCGCGCCTCCCATAACGAAGAAGGGCATACCACCGAACAGGCTCCACAGGTTCTTGCGAGTGTAGTAAGAGCCTCCTTCGGATGAGATTTTCGCCGTCATCAAAGCCGCACCCTCGTCTTCCAAGTGCTTGCGTACGGCCTCTTGCTGAATGATGAGGGTCAGAGGTACTTTTCCCTTGTCGTCAGCTCCGGTCAGCTTGGCGAGCAGTGCGTCATACATCGTCACTGCCGCTTTGCCCTGTTCTGCAGCGGTCTTAAGGTTAGCCGCTGCAGTGGTCATTGTCTCTTTCTTCGCTGCATCGTTTTCTTTTGTTTCTTTTGTTGCGGCGGCTGTGAGGGCGTCGCTCACCTTCGTCGTCACGTTGACCTTCTGCTGCAGTGTCGCGCGGTTTGTGGCCAGGTTTTCAAGGTCACTGATAATGCTGGAGCCCTGTAGCGCGGCGGCGTTGTATTGAGCGGGAACGAAGACCTTCTTGCTCTGATTTGTGAGTCTCACTTGCCAGGCAATCGATCAGCATCAGGTCGTCGCTGGCCACCACAATGCCCTGCACGGAATAATCCGTTCGGAAGTAACCGAGAATCTTGTTCACGGCATCAAGACCGACGCCGATAGCGGCCGGCGTGGGCAGCTCAAGCTTGACTGCGAGTGAAAGGGAAGCCTTCCCAATGGCATCGTCGGCCTTCACCATTGAGCTTTGAATTACCTTCGAGATCGCTTGATACTGCGCCCGGTACGCTATGAGCGCCTGAAAATCGGGCAGGTCCGCCGTGCCGTACAGCACGACGGTGTCGGTCATCTTATCTTTCACGGTGTTGGCGATGCTTTTTGCCGCCAGCTTTACCGCTCGCGCCGCCAGCAACGCGCCCTCGAAGCTGCCCGCCTTGTCGCCGGTCTTTACCTCTCCGGTGTAGCCGGAGTCCGGGACCGTGAGCTTCGATTTCAGAATGCCAGCCTGGGTGTCTGCCAGAGCCTTCTGCTGCGCTGCCAGGTTGGCGGCCTGGGTTACGGCGGCAATCTGTTGTGCCATCGGGTCTTCAGCTTGTGCTTTTTGCAGCGCCTTCTGCGCCTCAAGCAGCTTCGTCTCCGATTGCAGAGCCTCTGTTCTGGCATCTTGCGAGGCTTTTTGCTGAGCCATCGGGTCTTCGGTTTGCGCCTTTTGCAACTCTTTTTGTGCCTCGAGCAACTTAGTTTGCGATTGCAGAGCATCTGCCTTGGCGTCTTGCAGTGCCTTGAGTGCCTTGTAGTCGTCGGCGGTTGTCGGATTAGTGAGATTCGGGATGCTGGGAGCTTGCGACACGGCAGCCCTCCTGATGAGAAGAGAATTGCGACGAAGCAAATCTCGGCTACGCGGGGACGCGCGCTTGATTTCCCGAGTCGCGTCACCCACAAGTTCGGGATAACGTCGTACATTCTTATTACCATTTCGACCCACCAACTGTCAGTGTTATGGGTGGTGGACCAGTCTGACGCTCAGGCCTGCGCTAGCTCTCCGACAGAAAGCCAAGGCGCAGCACGATTGGGCGCGATGCCGACATGTCGTTATTCATCCGCCACGCTCCGCCGCCTCGGACGAGGCTACAGGAGCGCTACCGGTCGAGGGCAGCAGTGATTCTAAAGGCAACGCCACTGTAGTGGCCTTCGACTTCTCGTTTGTAGCTACGCGACTAGCTTGCGCAAACTACAGACGGTAAGAATGGGAATAAGCGAAAGAAGCTTGTGGGTAAACGCTATGGATGGTAGAGTTTTGTCGTTCTGCCCCGACCCTAAGAACTTGTTTCTCGAGGTCATCATGAGAAAACTTTGTTGTTACCTCGCTGCGGCAGTGATCGTCTTCACCACATTTTCAAATCTCCAAGCCCAAAAGAAGGCTGCTGGATCGGCGGCGGGTTCGTCGAATGCACCCAGCAGCTCTGCGACGAGTTCAACCCCTGCTGCGTCGTCAAGCGCAGCAATCGAATCGCAGATGCTTGCCTTCGGGGGACTCGACGATATTGCGAACGCCGTCGCTTTCGAGACATGTACCAACATCTTTCCCAACGGATCTTCAGGCGATCGAACCGTCGTCATTTTTGACCAGGCAAGTTTTGCAAACATCCAGGCCTATCAGGGATTCCTTGCCAATGCGGCGGCCCTGAAGTCCCTGTATTACAGCCTGCTTCAGACCGACGAGTACCAAGATGTTAGCCAATGCCGAAGTAGAACAGTTTCCACGAGAAGCAGTTTATTCCCGGATTCGGAAGAGGCCAAAGCTCAAAAGCAAAAGAAGGACAGAGCACAGGCGGAAGTAGCGGAGGCAGATGCGAAGAGAGCGGCAAAATGCGCCGAGGTCGAGAAACAGTTTCCTGGCCAGCCCTGTCTGGAGCCAAAAGCGATTGGCCTGTCTTCCACAATTGATCCATTTTCGGACGCGACTTCTCTACTTCAGGCGATTGCCGTATCGTCGAACTCTGAGTCTCCCGGCTCAATTGTCATCCCCGATAGTGCCATGGCGGTTGCCTTCACGAACCAAATGCGGCAGCAATGCGGCGCGCCATGGGAAAAAACTAACAATCATTTACCCGCCATTATTCGGGAGGTCGTCAGTATCGGATATTTCAACTTCGGACATGCAATCGGTTTTGCAGGAGTTACACGACATCCGCAGTTGCGCCATCCAGAGATTGGATAAGCGAAATGACGATTGGGTCCAGAAGCGGCAGGGCAACGCACCTAAAGGATCCCCGGGAAATCCAGCGCCGGCTCCAGCAACCAGCGACCCAATTACGACGCCGGCACTGGCGGACGTGAATGGGATGTATGACAGCTTTATGAACTCGCTGCTCCAAGTAAACTCCAATGCCGGGACCGTCGGAAGCGGGGCGATTGAACAAGGCTATCGACTGGCAACGGTTCTCGCAGGACCAATGGATCAAGATAAGGCCGCTGCAACGTATTCTCATCCCGCGTACATTCTTCTTGCCAGTATCCTTTCAGCCGGCGGAACGATTCGCGACCATAAAACTTTATGGACAGCCCTTAGCACCGGCGACAAGTTCACTTTCAGCGGAGGCCTGATTGTGAATGTTGCCCTGTGGCAGGCAAATAGCAAGATGCCTCTGTATACGAGGTATCCTACGATATCGCGTGCCGTTTTCAGATGTTGCTGACCCGACCCACCCTTCTGCTGGCGACCACAAACCATATTCCGACGCGACCAAAGGTGACAATCTCCCAAAATGCTCAATAGGCATGCATTGCTTGACCCTGAGGCCTGGTAACAGCGGGCTTCAGGACTTAATTTGAGCAGAAAAACTCCAGGGAGGGTATGCATCGATGGCAGGAAAAAGCACCCCGAAAGAGAAAGCAAGAAATCTGGACCGGACTGCGAATCCGGAAACCCGGGCGGATCTCGAATCGATCACTCGGAAGCAACCCAAGCTCCGTTCCTACGTGAAAAAGGCTCCACTTCGGCCCAATGCGGTGGCCGGGTCCGCGGGAACGGGATGGAAAGTGACAGATCTCCTTTCCGCCTATGCCTGGCCGAACGGCCAGCCGGGCGGAGGGGTGATCGCGATCCTTGCTTCTTTCGGAGGGTGGCGCCAACAAGATGTCAACGACTTTGCTCAAAGCATCGGGCAGCCGCCTCCTAATGTCGTGGACGTTCCCATCGATGGCGGAAACAATCCCGGCACGGATGACCAAGGGGATATGGAGATGGCGCTTGACATCCAACTCGCGGCAGCATCATATTGCTATGCAACTGGTAGCCCTGCAACAATTCGCATTTATTGGACACCTGGCATTGTGAAGGGGATTCAGGCGGCCGTGAAGGATGGCTGTGATGTGTGCTCGATCAGTTGGGGAGCAAGCGAAAGCAAGTGGAGCCGGAGCGCGGCTCAAGCAGTGGAAACGGCGGCCCAAGAGGCCACTGACGCTGGGATGGTGATTCTGGCAGCCTCTGGCGATAACGATTCAAGTGACGGCGTACCCGGCGCTACTAGTGTCGATCTGCCATCCTCTTGTCCCCATGTCATCGGATGCGGCGGAACTACAAAGACAACAGCCGAAGAGACTGTGTGGAACGAAAACCCGGGAAACCGTGATGGCGATGGTACGGGCGGCGGATTTTCGCAGATTTTCCAGCCACTTCCGGATTGGCAGATTGGGGCTCCAAATGGCCCGGGAAGAATGGTGCCGGACGTGGCAGCAAATGCGGATCGGACGACCGGCTACAACGTCATATTGAACGGCAGTTCAGTGACCCTCGGAGGAACCAGCGCGGTGGCGCCACTGTATGCGGGTCTTTTTGCAGCCTTCGGTCGAAAACTTGGATTTATCACTCCGAGACTATGGAGCAATCCTATGTGCTTTAACGACATCACGGTTGGAGACAACGGGTTATACCGCGCCGACCGCGGACCTGATCCCTGTACAGGCATGGGTTCACCAATTGGCACTAAGATTGCCAACGTGTTCAGGCGGCCAAGTTCTAATTGAAACGGCAACTTATTTCAGCACCTTCGGCAGGGCAGTCGGAACCAAGCTTCCTTCGTCTCTGGGGAATCGAGGCGGGTTGCGTCGGAGTCATGTGGACCAATGCGCCTAAGATGATCTGACCGATTCAACTCCGGATGTGTTTCGGCAAACGCCCTCGTCGTCCTTCACTTCCAACTGATCGGCAATCCGGACAGAAACTGGGTCCATCTCTCCTGCCAGCGGCGCCGCTTGATCCAGCGCCCCCGTCTTCTGCTCCAGCGAGGCCAGGTAGTGCAGCGGTTCGAAGACGGTGTCTTCGCGTTCATAGCTTCTGGGGCGGCGTGCAATTACCTGGCTGCCACAGGCGATCACTACTTCGTGCACGTAGCCTTTGACCAGTACCTCGCGGTGCCAAGCGCATAAGGAAGATTGGCGATGAGCAGATCGAGCTGTGATCCTGTGGGCAGTTCTGCATCTTCTTTAACGTCTTCCGGAGGCAGCTCCACCGCAGGGACGGGAATCGACTTGATGAGCACTCGCTTTCGCCTTTCATTCACGCGTTTCTTTTGTCGATTGCTTCTTTGGGTGTGCATGCTCTGTATTCCGGCGCTTGGCCGGCTGTTCCCATGCGGATCTATTGCCCGTTATACCTGCAGGACATCGTCTGGTCGCGCAACAAGTTCGTAGAGAACAGGATTCACGAAAAAGCCCAGCAGCAGGCGCGACAGCAGGCCAGCGACAATCACAATGGCAAATGGTCGCTGAGTATCTGAGCCGATACCGTGTGATATGGCCGCCGGCAATAGACCGAGACATGCCACGAGAGCTGTCATCATGATCGGCCGCAAGCGCAGCAGCGAGGCCTCGTGCGTGGCTTCGCGAATGCCCTTACCTTCCAACCGCAGCTTGTTGATGTATGACACCAGGATGACAGCCGTTTCCACCGATACACCCATGAGCGCGAGCAATCCGAGAACTGACGACACACTGAATGGAGTATTCGTCAGTTTGAGGGCGATCAGCGCGCCTACTGGTTCGGTCATCACCACGCCCAAAGCAATCGTGAAGGGAAATTTGAAGTTCCCGTAAAGGGCAAACAGGATGAGAAAAATCAGAAGCACTGCCAGCGGGCCGATCACGCTAAGCTGCTCTTTGGCTGCGAGGAATTGGCTATACTCGCCTCCCCAACTCATCCAATAACCCTCGGGCAGTTGCACGACGCGATTGACAGCTTCTTGGCCGTCGCGTACGGCGCGCGCAAGATCGCGCCCCTCGATGCTGTACTGGACGCCAATGTAGCGCGAATTGTCTTCCCGATAGATGAACGATGCGCCGTTACTTTCCTTGATACTGGACAGTTCTTTCAGCGGAATCTGCAGACCGTCCGGCGTACCCACGAGCAAATTGCCGATCTGCCCGGGACTGCTGCGAAATTGCGGCTGCATGCGGACTACGAGGTCGAACAGTTTCTCTCCCTGGATGACTTGGGTTGCGGCCTGACCGCCGACCGCGGCCTGAATCACCGCCTCGACATCGGAAACATTGACGCCGTACCGCGCAATCTTCTCGCGGTCCACGTCGATCAGCAGGCTCGGTTGCCCAAGTTCCCGCACCACCGTCAGCTCGGTAAAACCGGGAACGTTTTGCAGGACATTCTTGATCTGCACCGCTTTGTCTTCCAGAACATTCAGGTCCGTGCCGTAAACTTTAACAGCCAGAGAACTCTTCAGCCCGGTGAGCGCCTCGTCCACCGCATCCTCGGCCGGTTGCGTATAGTTAAAGATGATACCGGGAAACGCCGTGAGCCGCTGGTCAATAGATTTGATCAGCTCCTCTTTGTTGCGAATCTCGCCTTGCTTCCAAGCACTGTCGCTGTAGGGTTTGAGTCCGACATAGAACTCGCAATTGAAAAATCCCGTGGGATCGGTCCCGTCGTCGGGCCGTCCCAACTCAGACCCAACCACTGTCACCTGCGGATAGGACATCAGGATATCGCGGAGCTGCGGAGCAATCTTCGAGGCTTCATCGAACGAGACCGTGTACGGCATGGTCGCGCGCACCCACAGCGCGCCCTCATCCAGGTGCGGCATGAATTCTCCGCCGATGAATGGCACGAGCAACAACGTGAGGCCGAAGATCACGGTCGCTCCGAACAGCGTCCACCCGCGATGGTTCAGGCACCAATCGAGCTTGCCGGCGTAGAACCGCTTCGTCGCCTCATATGGCCGGTTTCGCTTTTCACGTACCCCGCGCTTAAACCAGTAGGAAGCGAGAACCGGGACGAGCGTCAACGTCAGCACCAGACTGCCCAGCAGCGCGAACGACATCGTGTCGGCCATGGGATGAAAGAGTTTGCCCGAAGGTCCGCTCAGTGCGTAGATGGGCAGATAGCCGGCGATGATGACGGCGACGGAATAGAAAATTGGCCGGTCAACGTCGCGAGCAGCGGCCAGAATGACTTCGTTCAGCTTGTATTCCGTCCCCTCGCGTTGCGCAAGTTCGCGGTAAATGTTCTCCATCATGACGACGGTGCCGTCGATGATGATCCCGAAATCGATGGCTCCAATCGAGAGCAGATTGGCGGAAACATCGTGCGCATGCAGAAAGATGAACGCGAACAGCAGCGACAGCGGGACCGTGAGTGACACGATCACCGCCGCCCGGAAACTGACCAGGAAGAAGATCAGTACGATCAGCACGAGAACCATCCCCCGCATGAGGTTGTCTTCAACCGTGTGCGTGGTCAGTTGCACGAGATCGCTGCGATCGTAGAACGGACGAATCTTCACGTCCCTGGGCAGAATCTGGCTGTTAAGTTGTTCAGTTTTCTTCTCTACTCCGCGCAGTACCGTTTGGGTCTGCTCGCCGCGCCGCATGAGAATAACGCCTTCTACAGCGTCGTCATTCTTTTGGAACCCGAATTCGCCCAGACGCGGCGCGTGCCCGATCTCCACCTGGCCAATGTCGCGAACGCGAATCGGCGTTCCTTTGTTGGCACCGACGACAATGTTTTCTATGTCCTTTGTATCGCGCACCAGTCCGATGCCACGGACATAATAGAATTGGCCGCCTTGCGAATAAAAACCGCCGCCGGTGTTCGCATTGTTGTTGCTCAGTGCCTGCAATACCTGCGGCACCGTCAGGTGATACCCGTATAGCCGTGCAGGGTCGAGCATGACCTGATACTGCATCACCGTACCGCCGAAGCCGGAGTCATCGGCCACGCCATTTACCGACTTGTAGGCGCGCTCGATCACCCAGTCTTCAATGGTTTTCAGTTCCTGCGGGCTGCGATCGGGGCTTTCGAGCACGTAGCGGTACACCAATCCGCTCGGACTGAATAGCGGCGCCAGCGTCGGCGTCACCCCGGCTGGAAGCTGCGGTTCCGACAAGCGCTGAAATACAATCTGACGCGCAAAGTTGTCGTCGGTGCCGTCAGTGAAACTGAGAATAATATCGGAAAGTCCGTAGAGAGTGATTGAACGCATCACCACGAGGTGCGGGACGCCGTTCATCTCCACCTCAAGCGGCAGAGTGACCAACCGCTCGATCTCCTCGGCGGCATGACCGGGCCATTGGGTGATGATCTCCACCATCGGCGGAGAGAGGTCGGGATACGCATCTACCGGCATTTGCCGGAAAGACAACACGCCCCAGATGCTTATGAAAAGCACCAGCATCAGCACAAGGAAGCGCTGCCGTAGCGACATTTGCACGATGCGGTGAATCATCCCACTCTGGCCGTTACGTTCGTTGTCTCGGGTTTGGTCTTCGGTCGTCATCGTTGTAATGAATTCGCAAATTGCAGGAACAAGCTGCCGTCGCCCACGACACGCTCTCCGGATGCGACGCCGCTGATGAGTTGCGTATTGCCTCCGGCGGTCTCACCGAGCGTCACTGCCCGCCGGGCAAACTCGTTGTTCTGGTTGACGACGTACACGAAAGGCTGATTCTCAGTGTCGCGCAGCACCGCGGCGTTCGGCACGGTGAGCGCATTATGAACGGTCCCGGCCTGCACTGTGGCGACCACGTACATGTCCTTTTTCAACATGCCTTGGGGATTCTTTACGTCGATGCGCGCCTGCAAGGTCCGGGTGTTGGGGTCAAGCGCCGCGGCAATGTAGGAAATCTTGCCGTGAAGTTCAGTGCCGAGATATGAGTCCGTGGTAATTGTCACCGGGTCGCCAAGGTGAACGTATGGCAAGTCTTTCTGATAAACATTGGCCAGCACCCACACGGAACTCATATCGGAGATTGTGAAAACCTGCGTGGCTCCGGCTTGGATCACCTGCCCGGGCCCCGCCAGTCGCTCCACGGCCTCGCCGTCAATCGGAGCCAGCACGGGGATTTCCGAAGCCGCCGGCTTACCGACAGCCGCCTCAGGTTTTGCAATTCCCAGAATCTTCAAAGACTGCTCGGCCGCGCCGAGGTCGGCGGATGCCTGCGTGCGCGTCGATTCGGCTGCTTCCAGATCGCGCTCGGCAATGGCGTGGTGCTCGTAAAGGTCTTTCGAACGAAGATAGCTCTTATCCGCCAGGTTAAAAGCGTCGCGCGCTTTCAGGTAGGTGGCGAGCAATAGCGAATAGTCTGGACTGGCGACATACAGCAAAGGCTCGCCACTACGAACCTGCTGGCCCGGGGTAACGACGATCCGACTGACGGGGCCGCCGATCTGCGTAATCACCGGCGTGGTGTTGAATGCGTTAAAGGCGACGGCGCCCGTCATGCGCAGGCTGCGGGGAATCGATGTGGGCGCCACCGTCACAATCTGGATGTGGGCCATCTGATCTTTTGGAACGGTGAACGTTTGTGCCTTTTTGCTCGCTTGGCCAGGGTTCTGCGCCGGTGTGCTGCAGCCGAGCGCCGCTGATAACAGAACGGCTACAGCAACCAACAAACTACACTGCATGATGGTGGCTCTTGGATCGCGATTCATGGTAAAGTCCTCACCCCTACCACTTCCTTCAACTGTTCGATCGATATCAGGTAATTAGACAAGGCCTGACGATAGGCGAGTTGGGTGGAGCGATAGCTGCGCTCGGCATCAAGAAAATCCAGCAGACTCGCAGCGCCACGCTTGTAGGCATACTCACTGATGTCGCGCGAGTCTTGCGCTTGCTTCAGATATCCCGACAGGTAGAGCTGGACGATCTTTTGGTTTGTCGCGAAAGCTTCGTAGTTGTTACGAACATCGGTCAACACCATGTCGGAGGCGGCCAGAGAGGTCTCTTGCGATTGCGTGAGAGCAAAACGAGTGCGCGCGATCTCGCCTTGATTGCGGTTGAAAACCGGTAGCGGGATGGAAAAGCTCGCGCTGAGCGAACTCTGGTCAGAGACGTGGCTGTACGATAGCGCCGCGGTCAAATCGACCTTTCCGTTAGCTTTGGCGAGCGCAATCTGGCTTTGTGCCGCCCGAATGCCCTGTTGTGCGGCCAGCAGGTCCGGGCGCAGCTTCAAGGCCCGCAATCGCAGATCATCCAGATTGACTGACAGTGGCTGATAAGACAGCTCCCCTTCGACTTCAAAATCGGCCGGAACGGCATCATAACCGAGCAACTGCCTCAGGCTGGCGAGGGCTTGCACCTTGGCGACCTCAGCGCCGGCAACATCGGTCTGGAATTGCAGCAGTTGCAGTGTGATCTTCAGCAGGTCGCCTTCGCTGATGTCACCAGCTTTGTACCGATCCTCACTGATCCTGACCGTCTGTTCGAAACTTTTCAGGTCCGTGCGCGCGAAGTCGAGAACCGACTGCGCAAGCTGAGCGCCGATGAATTGCTGGGCAACATTGAAGATCAGGCCTCGTTCGGTATCGCTCACCTGGTATCGCGTCACTGTTGTGGCATCGCGGGCAGCATCGATGCGGCGGTACCTTTTTCCGCCACGCTCGAGCAGGTAGCTCAGTCCCATATCAAACTGCTGCGTGTTGTTCAGGTTATCGAGAGTGAAATTCTGCGGGCTGAACCCCGGGATGAAGAGTGCGTCCCAGGCAAGCGTCGGGTTGGGGCGCAGTGACGCGGTAGTCTCCTGTGCCTGGCTCTGTTGGATCTGGGTGCGCGCAGCCTTCAGCGTATGACTGTGCGCGAGCGCCAGATCGATAGCTTGTTCCAGGCCGATCCGCACCGGCGTCTGGGCGGTTGCCAGGCCCGTAAACGACATTAGAACAAGCGCGCAGATATATTTCTTGACGAATTCCAAGCGTGACTTTTCCATACGAGTACCCGCGGAAGATCTCCCTTTCACCTCGATACCACGTTGCCGTGGCCGGGCTGGAACCGTACCAGCATTCAAAACCCGGAGATCGGGGAACCTGGAAGCGCGCCTATCGGAAGATTGGTGGCGGACGAATGTATAAAGCGAAGGCCTGCAAAGCAGAACGCTTGATCACACGTCCAAGAAAAGAGGGTTCGGACGTGCCGTCAACCGACGGAAGGGACACGGGCGGCGCAGCCAGCGAAGGGGAATGAGAACTCGCGCAGATCGTGCAGAATGTGTGCGTGGAGGATACGTCGCCCGCCTGGGATATGGTGCTATGCTGGGGAGGAAATTCTTGCCTCAAGCCCACAGATGTGCGCGGATTGGGCGCAGTTCACGAGCAAAAGAAGTACGGCGCAAATCCAACTCAGTCGCGCCCGAGCCCGTGTTTGCGTGCCTTGCTCCACCCTAAACAGGAATCTCCACTTTCAGCTCTCACCCGCTCGAATTGTACCGCTCGGGAGCAGTTTTGCAAGGCGAAACCTTTATCTTCGTTCGGAAAGGCGGAGTGATGCGGCGCCATGGCGGGCCGCGCGGGCTCAGTCCCAACGAGGCATAATCGCCAGCAGGCGACGAGCAACACCGGAAGCATTCACGCCGATTCAGGGCATCGGGGCGTCACTTGACCGTCGTGCACCCGTTCCGCAGAAGCTAATCGGCCAAACCCGTCTCGAAGTCCGCTTCTAGGAAACTAGGCTGGAGGCTGGAACCCGGCTGACCCGCAGCCCCGCGCAAACCGTGGAGGACGCCGTCCTTCACCGTGCTGACGAATCGATAGGAATAGCCCAGTGCGTCCCTCACCGCCGCGCACGAGACAGTCGTCTGCCACATACCGTCGAAACGCCGCGTGTCCGCAGCTAAGGCTACGCCCGGTAAAAGTATCAGGCACAGCGCCACCAGAAATCGTTTTTTCACAGTCAGCATTGTAATGTCATCCGTTATTGAAGTTAAATAGAGAGCTGCGGTCAATCCGAACTCGACGGTTCATTGAAATGACAAAGCCACAAGATAAAGTGACAGCGTTGATCTTCGATACTTGGGGCACCCTGGTTGACTGGCGCAGCAGTGTGCTGGATGAGTTAGTTGCGCTTGGGCGACGGAAGGATTTGACGATCGACTGGGAGGTGTTCTTAAACGAGTGGAGAAATGCCTATGAACCAGCGAAGCAGAGAGTCAATAGAGGCGAGCTTCAGTGGGCGACGATGGATGTGTTCTATCGAAAAGCACTGGTTCAGCTTTTAGCCAAACACAACATCACCGGCCTTGGTGAAGATGACATCGAGTATCTCAATCAGGCTTGGACAAGAACACGGCCGTGGCCTGATTCGGTCGCCGGGCTCACGCTCTTGAAGAGACGGTATATTCTCTCCCCGCTGTCTAATGCGAGTTTTGCGTGGCTCATTGAGATTGCCCGATTTGCTGGTCTTCCCTTTGACTGCATCATCAGCGCGGAAAATGCACGCTGCTACAAGCCTCGCCCTGAAGTTTACCTGGCCGCTGTCAACCTGCTCGGCAGAAAGCCGGAGCAAGTCATGTTAGTAGCCGCCCACAACGACGATCTTCGTGCTGCACGCTCGCTCGGACTGCGGACTGGGTTCGTTCCACGTCCAACGGAATTCGGTTCCCTTCAAAGCAAAGACCTCCAAGCTGAGGAGAATTGGGACGTGATCGCGGAGGACATGATCGATTTCGCCAGAAAGATGGAGACCTTTTGCTGTGAAACCAGAAGCCACGGTGAGCAAAAGCTCAATTTTTGACGATAGCAGACAAATCTCATCCGGCTCACTCCGCGCATTTTGGGTGGGAACTAATTTCATTCACACCAGTCCCCTCTCAAAGAGCGTTCAAAATGAAGCTTAAATAGAATGCTGCGGCAAAGCTCCCTGGAAACCGGGAACTCGGCCGCAGCGGGGTCAGAGGATGATCGCGATCCGGTTAGCGAAGCAGCGTTCCCAGATCGGCCGCATTCGACACCTGATCAAGCTTCATTATCTTGTCGACCACGGCGTCTCTGCGGGTTTTGTCGAAATACTTCGCCGTCAGGTAATTGAACTTATCGAGGATATCCTGCGGATTCACCGGGTTCTCCGGATCGCCCTTGGGATAATCCACATGCGCGGTTACCTGCTTGCCGTCCTTCAGGGTGGCGACCAGCGTAACCGGATACCTCTCCGGATAGACCCGTTCCGCCTCCGGATCCACTTCCCAGGTGACTTTGCTGGCGAGCTCCAGCGCTTCCGGATCCTGCAGCGCGCTTCCCATGAACTCCTCCGGGCCGGTGCGGTTCTTGCTGATGGCAACCGCGATCGCCCAGGGGATGCTGAACTGCGCGTCCACGTGGGTTACCGGGCGGTACTTCGGTTCCGGCGGCGTGCACAGCGTCCGGATGGAGAAGTCGCAGACCTTGGCTACGATGCCCTTTACGTTGTTGGAGCGGACGCCCTGCTTGTAGAGGTCGAGGGCGCAGTCGGCCACCGGCCCGGAGAAGCGGCAGCAAGCGTGCACCTTGATGCTGGTGTCCATCATCTCCCATTTCGTCCCCAGCCCCTTGGTAATGCGGCCGTAGTCGAAAATATCTTTGAACGAATGCGCCCGGATGAACCCGTTGGGACCTTCGAACACCGTACGCGCGCCGATGAAGTCCTTCTGGGCCAGCAAGGCGGACAGCACCCCGAACATCGCGGGATGGCCTGCCTGGAGAGGCTTCTGCCAGGAGCCTTCCGTGCTCCATTCCTGGGTGCCGGAAGTGAAGCTGCCGGCTAGTCCGAGAGCATAGGTGGTTCTTTTAGCGTCGAGGTCCAGCAGGGCGGCGCAGGCGGCGGCGGCGCCAAAGACGCCGCAGGTGCCGGTGGGGTGGAATCCCTGGTAGTAAGACTTGCCCAGGAAAGTCTCGCCGACCCGGATCATAACCTCCAAACCCAGGATCAGTGCGCGCATCAGTTCTTTGCCGGATTTCCCCAGCTTCTCCGCGACCGCGAAGGCCGCCGGGAAAACAACTACCGTGGGGTGCATGGTGCCTTCGCGGTGATCGTCGTCGAAGTCCATGAGGTGCCCCATGGTCCCGTTGATCAGGGCGGCATTCATGGTCGACGTCTTGAAGCCGTGGGCGAATACCGAGGCCTCGGGAGCGCCCTGCATTTCCGCCATCACCTCCAGCAGGGCCTTCGCCTGAGGTTCCCGGGAGCCGGCGACCATGCAGCCCACAACATCCACCATGTACTCTTTGACTTTGGCAATGGTTTCTTTGGGTAAATCTTCGTAGCGGGTCTTTACGATGAAGTCCGCCAGTTTCTCGGCAAGCTGCTTTTCCGCTAGTGCCGTGGCTGTCGCCATAGATAATTCCTCCTAAGAATTTTTCTCTGCTTGGCCGCTAAAATTTCCCGGCCTCGATCCGTTTGCGAAGCTTGTAGGAAAACAGGTTCTGGTCAATGGAAACGTCGTCATAGGTCAGAATTGTGTCCTTGGCCACCGGACGAATGACCTTGACGTTCTCGCTGAAACCGGTGGGCAGATAGTTGCACTGCATGCTCTCCTTGGCGGGAACGAGCTGCCCATACGTGGTGTAGGCGCCCGGGCCATCGATGCTTTCGCCGGGGCTCAGGTCTTTCTTGGCTACGGCAACCATGTCCGCCGTAAAGCCCTTGGGAGCACCGGTCGGAAGCCCGAACAATGCGACGGAGGCAACGCTCTTGTTCAACTCCAGCCCGAGGATATGGGTCGGCCGGTACATGAACCCATAGTGGCCCGTCTTGTTTACAATCACTCGCTTCTCGTCGCGGAAGTCGGACAGGAAGCTGGCAACATAGTCCGAGCACGCCTTGTAGGTGATAAAAACGCCCCAGCGCAAATGTTTCTGAACCGGTCTTCCGTCGTGATAGAAGTTCGAAGGAACCTCGACGGTGTCGCAGTAATCGAGCAGCCCGCCCTCCGACTTGGGAATGAGCTTGTTGGCCATGTCGTCATACTCAAGCGGCGGGAACGTCATGCCGCCCCACGGCGGCACCAGCCCGCATGCGTTGGACGCGCAGCAGCACTCGGTCAACGTCTTGGTTCCGTCAACGAACGAGCTGAACAACTTGGCATTGAGCGTGTCGGTGACTTCCTTGGTGTAGCTCTTCTTGAAGTCCCACACGTTGCTCGGATTGCAGTGCCGCTTATCCGGAGTGTACTCAATGTATTTGCCGACGCAGGCCACCTGGAAACCCGACTCCCTGGCCCAATCAATCATTTCGCACAGCTCGGCAGGCTCGTCGCCGTAGCCGAAGGAATAGACGACCTTTTTCTCCTCGGCCTTCTTCTGCAACGCTAAGCCCACCAGGGCGTCGGCCTCGGTGCTCACCATCACCACATGCTTGCCGCTGTCCATCGCGCACCAGGCGTGCTTGGTGGCGGCTTCGACGGTTCCGGTGATCTCTATCATGACGTCCAGTTCCGATTCGATCAGCTTGCTGGAATCGGTCGTCAAGGCTACCTTTTTCTGCCTAGCCGCGTCGTTGATCTCGCCGGTGGACTTGGCTACGACAATTTCGTCCGCCCGATACCCGGAGGAAAGCAACGCCTTGCGCGCCTTCTCGAGGTCGAGGTCGGCGATGGCAACGATCTGAATTCCGGGAATGAACCGCGATTGCGCCAGGTACATGGCTCCGTATCTGCCCGCTCCGATCATTCCCACCCGGATCTGCTTGCCCTGTTCCGCCCGCTTGCACAACAGTTCGTGTACGCTCATTGATCTTCTCCTTAAGATCGTATGGAAATATTTCGTGTTGACTCCCCAACGGCCGCAGCCACGGCGCCCGCCGGCCAGCCAGCTACTTGGAAAACAAACTTTCCGGAACGTAAACAAAGCCGTCCATGATGCGGCGCGACGTTCTGCCCAGCGCCGCCTTCTTCAACTCCACCCCGCCGCCCGCCAAGCCGGCGACCTCGGTTTCGATGGGGATAACCCCGCTCGGATGACCGATGCGAACCACCTTCGTCGTATGTATGGCAGGGTTTGCCACCTGGTTGACCAGGGTGCCCGGAACCAACGCGGCGGTTGCCGTGCAAACCGCGGCCGTAACCGAGTGGGCCTTGTGCATCTCCTGCATGTAGAAAACACGGGCAACGAAATCCATCTCCCCGGCCTCGATTTGCCGCCCGTCGCTGAAGCTGACGTAATCGGCGGAGGGACTGACGATCGACAGCAACGGAATCGAGGGGCATTCCATGCGCGCCTTGCGTTCGTCATCCACCAGGCCGATCATCTTCGCCGCCATGCCCCTGATCAGCTCGATGGTGTCCAGCAGGCTGGTCACGCGCTCATCCCGCGGGCCTTCCGTCCCCACCAGGCCCAGCGCTTGCGGCTTGATGAAGCAAACCGGATTGGCTGCGTCAACGATCGACACTTCAACCGTTCCCAGCGATGGCACAGAGACACAGTCCACGGGGCGTCCCGTTGGCAGAATCTTCCCGGTGGCGGAGCCGGCGGTTCCCGCGTAGTCGAGCAAGAGTTTGGCCGCTGTCCCAGGCACGCCGGAAATGGCGAAGTTGCCCGTGTACTGAACCTTTCCGCCAGGAGTCGGAACCCATGCCTTCAACGTTTTTTTGGTGTTGGTGTTGAAGATTCGCACCACGGTCAGGTCTCCGGTGACTTTCACCAGGCCTTCATCGACCGCAAACGGCCCTACGCCGGAGGAGATATTGCCGCAGTTGCCCCGATAGTCGATGAGCGGCTCAGTCAGATCAACCGCGCCAAACGTGTAGTCGATATCGCAATCCGGCCGCGTGGACGGGGCGATGATCGCCACCTTGCTGGTGAGGGGATCCGCTCCCCCCAGGCCGTCAATCTGCCGCCGGTCGGGACTGCCGAAGATGGAAAGAATCACCTGGTCTCGCAGCGCCTGATCTTGGGGCAGATCGCGCCCATGCAAGAACACTCCCTTGCTGGTCCCCCCGCGCTGAATCACGCAGGGTATCTTTCTGAACTCGTTCATAACGGAATGTCTCCTTTGAAAGCGCCATTTCCGCGCCCAGGGGTATAGGGAGAACTTTTTCTGACACCTTGCTGAAAGAAGCTCGCAGACTCAACTCACCTAGGCTGCCTCAGCAGCTTGTAGCTGCAAAAACCGTTGACGGAGGTTCGGCGCCCCTAGTGTTGTGTCCCGGAAATACGCGACATAATTTGGGATGTCATGCTGAGCGCAGCGAAGCATCCCGGAAAACTGTCCCAGCCCGCGCCGCTTTGGGCTTTTTGATGAAATCCTTCGGCCGCACCTCAGCCACCCGCGGCGCTGGGATTCTTCGCTCGCTACGCTCGCTCAGAATGACACTTCGAAAAGTTATTGCGTGAACTTCTGGGACACGACACTAGTTGGCCGATGCCGCTTCCGTGAACGGATATAGGTTCTTCCGGTTTCGAGAAATGATTTCGGTTATGGCGTTGACGTCGTCAAGCGCTTCAACCGCTTGCACCGTGTCGATCATCTGGCTGGCTGCGCCGTCGTTCAATGCCTGGCTCAGGTACAGGCGGGTTTTCGCCAGCACCTCCTGCGGCGTCAGGAAATGCGGATTATGGCTGCTGGCTGTGCGGGTGCTGCCGTCCTTCAGGACGACCTTGAGGTGCACGATCTGTTCGGCCGGGTATCGCGATTGCGCTTCCTCGTCGTCCATCAGCACGACCTTGGCGGCGAGCGCGTTGACTGCCGGATCGTCCAGCCTGGTAAAGTCTTCAAAGCTGATCGAGCCTTTGGCGATGATGGACGCGATGGTGAACGGATTGCTCATCTGCGCCTGCATCACTCCCCCGAACGGGCCATGATGGTCCAGCCCCGGGTAATGCTTTCCTTGGCGGAAGACTCTTCCCTGAATTTCCCGGATCTCCTCGAGACTGTAGTCTCTTTTCGCCGCAAGTTCGAGGGCTGCCTGGGCCGCCGACTGCACAAAGGCACAGGCCGCGACCGGTTTGAAATAGACTTCCTCGACCTTGTAGCCGCCCTGCAGATGGGAGACGATCTCCGAGCCGGCCTCGCGGTTACCGGCGTAGACCAAGGAAAATCCGTTGTCGACTTCAAAAATATGGCGAGGAGCGCCGGCGCCGGACTTGGCTAGAATCGCAGACAGGATTCCGCTTCTCGAGGCCAGGGCGGTGTGGTACATCGAATCGTCGGTTCCATCGTTGGCCCAGGCCATCAATCCGACTGCGAAATTAGCCGCCAGGCCGATGGCATTCACCATCTGATCGGCGGTCAGCTTCAGCAGCCTGCCCGCTGCCGCCGCGCTGCCGATCGCACCAAACGTGCCACTCGGCCGGAAGCCCGACTTGGCGAAGAACGGCGACATGATGGCTGAGCCGACCCGTATGCCCGCCTCGTAGCCGCATACGATCGCCGTAACCAGTTCCTTGCCGCTGCACTTCAGGTGTTCGCCCAGCGCCAAAGCAGCGGGAATGACCATCGACCCGTAGTGAGCGGCGCTCTTGGCATGCATGTCGTCGAATACCGTCACGTGCGCAATGGCGCTGTTGGCGAAGGCCGCTTCCGTGCAGGAGGTGCGACCCCCGGTGCTCCACACGGTTGCCTGAGGTCCGTCATTCAGGTAAGAGAGATATCCCCTGACGGCATCGCAAGGAGCTATGCGGTATCCGGCGTAATGCGCGCCGAATTGGTCCAGGATGCACAACTTCACCTTCTCGATGGTTGACTGGGGGAGCGCGTCGAAGGAAATCCCGCCGATATGCCCAGCCAGTTTCTCGGATATGCTCACGTCGCTCATGGATAACTCCTCATAGAACCTCCCACTTGGAGGGCTGACCCGACCCGCCGCGGTGGTCTCTCTGGTATTAATCGTTGGAAACAGTGGTTTGGGATTAGCGGGGCGCCGGAGCCTTGGGGAAGAACCGGCTCGCGATGGAAATAGGTATCGTCATCAGACGGCACCGAGGTACGCGCGCTGGACAACCGAGTTCCCCATCAGGTGCTCCCGGTCGCCGCTCATGGAGATTCTGCCGGACTCCAGGATATAACCGCGATTGCACAGTTCCAGAGCCTCCAGCGCCCGCTGTTCGACCAGAAGAATGCTGAATTTCAACTTCTCCTGAAGCTCCCGAACCGCCTCGAAGATCACTTCGACCATCCGCGGAGAAAGCCCCAACGATGGCTCATCGAGCATCAGAACATGGGGCATGGACATCAGTCCGCGACTGAGCGCCAGCATCTGCTGTTCCCCGCCGCTGAGGCTGCTTCCCCGCTGATCGCGTCTTTCTTTGAGAATCGGAAAATGCTCGAACACCATTTCCAGGGTCTTGGATGCCGAACTGCGCGCCTCGCGGCGATAGGCGCCGATCTCCAGGTTTTCCTGCACCGTGAGCGAAGGGAATATGCGCCGGCCTTCCGGGACATGAATGATGCCGAGTTCGGTGCGCTTATGAGCGGGCATCTTGGTAACATCGGCACCGCCGAAGAGAATGCGCCCCGATTGGCAGGCCACGGTCCCGGAAATCGCCTTGAGGATGGTGCTTTTGCCGGCGCCATTCGGACCCACAATCGAGACGAACTCGCCTTCCTCAAGGTTCATGGAGACCTGGTGCAGGGCGGCGATCCCAGCGTATTCCACGACAACGTTTTCAACGGCCAGCATAGCGCTTTCTCCACTTTGCCCCGAGATAGGCTTCGATTACCTCGCCATGACCGATGACCTCTTGCGGCGTCCCCTCCGCCACTTTCTTGCCGTGATCGAGCGCGACCATCACGTCGGCGATTTTCACCAGGCTCTGCACCACATGTTCGATCACCACGATGGTCATGCCCTGGTCGGCAATTCCCCTGATGATGGCGCCGATGCGGTCCGTCTCCTCCAGGTTGAGCCCGGACATCGGTTCATCCAGCAGCAGCAAGACAGGTCGAGTCGCCAGCGCCCGGGAAAGCTCGACCATCTTGGTCTCCCATAGCGTGAGCCCGGTAGCCAGATGGCCGGAGCGTTCGCTCAAGCCCATTTGTTCGGCAACGTCCTCGGCAATCCGCGATGCCTCTGTCCGGTTACGGGTCTTGGCAAAGGCGCCAACCATGATGTTCTCGGCAATGGTCATGTGGCGGAACATCTGCGGAACCTGGAAGGTGCGGCCGACGCCCATCTTGCATAGCTGATTCGGCGCCAGCGAGGTCGAATCCACTCCCCCGAACAACAGCTTCCCCTTGTCCGGCTCCATGTAGCCATTGATGACGTTGAAGAGCGTTGTCTTGCCGGCGCCGTTTGGCCCGATGATACCGATCAGCTTTCCGGCGGCTATGTCAAGGCTCAAGCCGTCGATCGCATGAACCCCTCCAAAATATTTGGAAATGTCCACCACCTTCAACAGCGAACCGTTGGCGGGCTTGACGCCGGCGGCCTCGGAAATATGCAGCAAAGACTTGCGCGGCGCGGCGTCTTCGGCGAGCACGGGTTCAAGTTGGACGCGGGATTGGCCTGCCTCGCCTGTCGGAGAGGGCTTGCGGAGGCCGCTCTGTATCTTTCCCCAGATGCCGTCGGGAAGATACAGCATGCAGAAGACGAGAGTTATTCCGTAGACGACATCCTGGATTCCAGGCGCCCGGGCGCCGAACTGCGCGGTAAGAAACTCTCCGGTTGGCACCAGGATGGCAGCGGCAATCAACGGGCCCCACAGGGTTCCAAATCCGCCGACGATGTTGATACTGAGGATTCGGACGATGATAAACAGGCCGAAGACGGCATGGGTAGTCAACACATAAAGCAAACTGAAAGCATAAATGACGCCGCCAATCGCGCCGATCGCCGCGCTGATCATGAAGGTGATCAGCTTGACTCTGAAGGTGTTGACGCCCATCCCTTCCGCCGCCGTCTCATTCTGCTTGAGAGCGCTCAGGGCAAAGCCGAGACGGGAAGACTCAATGGTCTTGATCAGCAGCAGCACGCCGGCCAGCAGGATAATCGCGGCCACTACATAATAGCGAAGATCGCCGAACTGAAAGGCGAGCGCACCCTGGCCGGTGAACGGGATCGTTACCTCCTCCAATCCCCAGTGATTGAGGATGGGAAACGCCATCAGGGGAAAGGCAACGGTGGCCACGGCGAAGTAGTGGCCGCGCAGGCGGAGCGTCGGCAACCCGATGACAAAGGCGATGGCGCCCGCCAGCAGCGCTCCGGCCCACATGCCGATCCACGGTGATACGTGGAAGAGCTTGAACAGCATGACCGTGGTGTATGCGCCGGTGCCCACGAACAGCATGTAGCCGAACACCACCTGCCCGCCGTAGCCCGAAATGAGATTGAAGCCGGAGCTCATGCTTGCCCAGAGAAGCACCAGCAGGATCAACCGCTGCGCGTAGCGGTCGGGGCCTGCTATCCAGGACAACAGCAGGCTGATGATGCAGACGGCGACGATGCCGAGGAAATCCTTGCCCGATCGGCTGCGACCAGTTCGCGCGCTCATATGGCGCGCTCCTTCTTGCCCATGATTCCTTGCGGCCGGAAATACAGGCAGAGCAGAAAGATCGCGAACACCGCCACGTTCTGCAGCGATACCGACACCACCAGGGTCAACATCTGCTGAATCACGCCGATGATCAGCCCGCCAATGACCGCTCCGGTGATGCTGCCCAACCCGCCCAGGACGACAATGACGAAGAGGATGACCACGATCCCCTCTCCATAAAACGGATCAAACGGACGGTACGTAGCCATGAAGCATCCCCCGGCGGCAGTGACGGCGATGCCCAGCCCGAAAGCGATGCCGTAAACGCGCTTGAGGTTGATGCCCATGTACGCGCATCCCTCAGGGTCATCGGAAGCTGCCTTGATTCCCTTACCGATCATGGTTCGGTTCAGGAACAGGTACAGCCCCGCGATCAGGGCGATCGAGCCGATCAGGCTATAGACCTGGGCATGATTGATGAGCACTTCCCCGAATTCCCAGGTGTCCAGGGTGTAGCTTTGGTTGATGATGCGCGGAGCCCCCGTCCACCCCAGCAGGATCAGGTTCTCGATGAGCAGCGACAAGCCCATGGTCATGATCAACGTCGAGGTCTCGCTGCCCGGGGCGCCGAGAATCTTGTTGATCAGCAGGCTCTCAACCAGGTATCCGAAGACGAAGAACAGCGGCAAGGCAATGACTGCCGAAAGAAATGGATCGATCCCCCACCACTGTAGAAACCAGAACGTCGGGAAATACATGGCCAGCACCGCGAACGAGGCGTGCGCGAAATTGATGATCTTCATCACCCCGAAGATCAACGTCAGCCCCGCAGCCGGCACGGCGTAGGACATTCCGACCAGCAATCCCTCCAGGAACAACTGAATCGCATTTTCCATAGCGCCTTTTTCCAAACCGATAGAGAACTTCACTAACACCCTTTGGGCTGTCGGGAAAGCGCAGCGGACGCACCGGCGAGAGCCGTGCGCCCGCTGCCCACCCGGCTATTTCTCCCAAATGGGTTTCGCCAAAGCGAGTTCCTGGGGGTACACCGTGACGGGGATCCCCTTCTGCCATTGAACGACGAGCAGGTTCTGGTACTTCTTCTGAATCCGCCCGCTGTTGTCGAATGCTATCCCTTGCCGCGGCTTCATCTCGTCCTTCATCGGGTTGGAGCCATGGTTGCGGAGATAGCGCCAAGCATTCCGGCGCTTTATCTCCAGACGGCTTTCGCCTGAGCCAAATTCGGAGGATAGACGACTACCGGCTTGCCGCCCTGCCACTGGATGATGAGGGCTTCGCGGTATTTTGGAGCGATGCGGCCGACATTGTCGAATGCAATCCCCTGTCCGGGAATATGGCGCGTCGCCATCACGTTCTTGAGGTCCAGCTTGACGGCCGCTTCGCGAAGGGCGTTGTGATCGCGGCTGCCGGCGCGCTCCAGAACCTCGGCCATGACCGGAACCTGGTTCCAGGCAAAGCTCAATTCCTGCCCTACCCAGGCCTCGTCCTTGGAGTACTCTTTGCGGCACTGCGCCAGAGAACGGTCAACCCACTCCGGTGGTGTCAGCTTGTGCGGGAATGAGGGCGTGAGTGCGATCCAGCTCTCAAGGTATTCGCCGGCGAACTTCAAGGATGGATCTCCCAGCCAGCCGCCGCCGCAGAAGAAGGGCACGTGGATGCGAAGCTCCTTCTTTTTCATCATGCACATTTGGATTTCGGTCAGGGCATCGCCCATGTAAATGACCAGATCGGGATTCGTCTTCTTGACCTTCGCCATGACCGGGGTCGCGTCGGTGAGAGTGCCGATCGCCCAGGTTTCCTCGGCAATGAACTGGACTCCCATCGGGATCAGATTATCCTTGCATGCCTTGTAGAAAGACGTGCTCGCCGCCTGGTTGTTACCGACGATCATCGCCGTCTTGATGGTCTTGCCCGCATTCTTGGCCAGCTCGAGCACCTGCGGACAAACGATTTTCGTCAAGGTGCTGTAGGGAGCATTGGGATAGAACCCCCACTTGAACCCGCGCTCCGTAAGCGAGTCGGCGAAGGAACAGGAGTACTGTGGAATCCCCAGCCTTTCCGTCACTTCTGTCGATGACATGGTGAAAGAGCTTGCCCAGGACCCCAGAGCCATCACGATCTCAGGATCTCTGCACAAGCGCTCCATGGCGCTGGACGCGCCTTCCACGGTGCTGGCGCAGTCGGCAACCACCGGCACCAGTTTGGCGCCGCCGAGCGACTTGATTCCGCCCCGGTCGTTCACCCATCCCATGGCTGCCTTCACGCCTTGATATTTAAGGTTTCCGTTGCGTGAAAAAGCTCCGGATAGGGGATAAACGCAGGCGATTTTGATGTCGGGAACAGCGGCCCTCGCGGGCCGCACGCCTACTAGGGAGCCCGCCCCGACGGCCAGGGCACCCGCGCCGGTCATCTTCAAAAAGTTCCTTCGCGTCACTCCCGATGTTTCAGCCTTGCTACCATTCTTCTTCTCCATAGCGTTTCCTTTCCTCCATATTCGGCTTGCCGCCCGCTCTTCGATTGCCGCCAACAGAACTCACGGGGAGCTGTGTATTCTGGAATGTCATGAGGCAGGTCACGGGTACCCGCGGCCTGGACGAAGTTCGGCGCGTTCGCCGAGTTCAAATCTTTGACTTGCTTTCCTGGTTAGGTAAGGACTTCAAACTGAGAAACCCCGGTTCCGCATTTGGAGTACCGAGCCGCGCGGAATCCGTGGCCGGCGGCAGAGTGCCGCCGTTGCTTCTAGAGGACGTACTCCCTTTGCTCCAACACCCCGGCGTCATGACCGGGTAATACCATGTCTGTATTCAGCCTCCGTATTTTGTCGAACGTCGAATAGTACTCTTCCAGGTTGTTATATACGCCGCTCGGAAGGGGAGGATTCTGCTGCCAGTTCTCGAACAGCGGGATCGTGTCACTGGCGATCAGCACCCTCTTTTGCGGGCCCTCCACGAGCACGCTCTGGAAACCGGGCGTATGTCCGGGCGTAGTAATCACTGAAATTCCATTGCCGAGATTTTTGTCGCCGTCGAGCACCGTGTACCGCGTGCCCACGACCGGCGGCCAATCATAGGCGTGTGAGTGCAGAGGCAGGGGCGCGACCGCATACCGCAATTCGGTTCGCTGGACCATAAACTCCGCCTTTGGGAACAGGTCGTTGTTGTAGCAATGGTCCCAATGGAGGTGGGTGAGTATGACCAGCTTGATTTCGCCCGGCTCCACTCCGAGCGAGTGCAGCAGCGTCGGAAGCTCCTGCTCCCTGCTCCTGCTGAGCGGCTTGTGATGCTCGGCCGTCTCCTCCGGCGCGTTGGTCCCCGTATCCACGATGATCTTCATGGCGCCGGTATCAATCAGCCAGCAGAGAACCGGCAACGTCAGCTTGACGCCCTGATTGCGCGCGCACGTGAATGAGGACTTATCGCGAAAAATATCGCCGACATGCAAAGGGGTAATCTTCATCGTCGAATCCTGCCTGCTCTCTGATTAGGGTATGTAAACGGCATCCGCCGGCTGATCGAACCCGGCCGCAGCGAGCCCTTCGGCTAATCGTGGGCCGATACCAGGGCTGCGCGAGTTTCGCCGTCACCCTGCCCGATAGCGCCCTTCTCGCTCTCGCCGGGAAGGCGTTCGCACAATCCTTGACGCCAGAGACGGTAGTAGAACTTGGTTAGTTCGTCGCGCGAGACGGATAAGTCATCGTCTATTTTGAATACATCGAAGAACAGATAGTGGTAGATGGCAAGCCCGGTGAGCGCCACCCCGGCGAGGGTTGCCGGAACGTCGTCAGCTACCACCCCGGCCTTCTTCTGCTCTTCGATGATGGTATCCAGCCGGCCGTAGTAGTCGCGCCTCCAATCGTGCAATACCTTCTTGAACTCCGGAAAGGCCTCGAGCACTCCGAACAGGATCAGTCGCATCACCTGCGGATCCCGCTCGCGGGCCTCAATGACATGAGTGAACAGGAAGTATGGGTCCGCGGGCCACTCCGGAAGTGAACGTGCGGTGAGCTCGCGCAGCTTCCATTCCAGAGTTTCCCGGTACAGCCGCCGCTTGCTCCGGAAGATCTTGAAAATGGTTGCTTCGTTCACCGAGGCCCTGGTTGCCAGGGCGCGCGTGGTCGTACCGTGGAAACCGCGGGCGGCGAAAAGCGTGGATGCCGCCTTCAGGATTTTGAGTTTGGCGACGGACATCAGATGATCTGCCTCATAAAGTATTGTCGTGCGAATGAATGGATTTTTAAGAACCCGCGAAACAGGTAACCGGGAGGGCGCCGCCACATCCTGAATTCGATGGGCTGGGTTGCCTTTCGTCACGGACGGGCGGCTGCACGGGGCCTTGCTCAGACACAATTTCCAATTCGTCGTTTTCTAGTTCGACGGCTACGCTGCGCATGATCTGTTCAATCGTAACCACCGCGCGTGTCCGGTTGTTGCTTCGCACCAGCACGCCTTCCAGCCCCGCCAGGCAGCCGCTTTTGACGCGGACCTTTTGCCCGCTGAGCAGGTAGGGATGCGGCTCGAATTTGCCAAGATTGACGCCGGCACGAAGCCATTCGATCTCCGCCTCGGGTACCGCTGAAGGAGAGCGCCCGCCGACCAGCGACAACACGCCGGGAATCGCTAAAACACGGCCGCGCACGGAGGAGTCAACCCGGACGAAAAGGTAATTGGGAAACAGCGGCAGCTCAATTGTGACCCGCAGCCCATTTCTCCACTTTCGCGGCACCTGATAAAGCGGCAAAAAGTACTCGATGCCCCTCTGCTGAAAATGCTGAGCTACGCGCTTCTCGTGCCGTGCCGTGGTGTAGACGGCAAACCAATGTGAAATAGCTTCTGCGGTGACCGGGAAACGCCCGGAGAGCGTCGCTGCCGATGCCGTGCCGGAGATGGTTGCCAATGGCTGAGACACAGCTTCGCCATCCTCACTTAGAAGGTGTTTTCCACATTATGCGGAATCAAGAGGCCTATACTCGCCGAGCCACAGTGAGCGAGGATTGCTTCCCTTTAGGGGCATCCTCGATCACCGCTCGTTCGAACCCGTGCGCGAAACCGAAAAAGTACTTGCTTGCTTGCCTGGCAAGTGGTTACTTGCCATAGCGTGGCATTTAACCGCTGGACAGTCACCCTGTCAAGAGAAATTTTCGTGCCTCCGTGTCGTCCATGGGCAGTCGGATGATGTCCTTGCCAATGTGTCGAAAGAGATCGACGTCGAGTTTGACCATCTTTTCACCGAGTCGGAACACAACGACAAAGCGACCAGATTAGCGGTGCGAGCCGAGAGGATCATCAGTTCTTCCCGCCTGACGAGGAGAGTGATTGCCGCTTAGGCGGCGCCGGCGATTCGTATGGTCGGCGTAACCCGCTTAACATCATGCTCGCCGTGATACTTCATTATGCTGAGAACTCCGCAGCCTGCACCCAGAGGCTCAAACCAAAATGCGCTGCATGTCTGGGGTCACCAGGATTGTGACGTTCGTCACAGCCCTTTCTGCTGGGTTGGCGTAACTTCGTTAGCCACTGAAACCGAGTAACAGGAGAACATAATGGCCGGAACGGAAGCTGCGACTCGCAAGCTCACGATGCAGGACATCCGCGATGCCGCGGAGCGTTTGAAGAATTGGGGGCGCTGGGGCGCAGACGACGAAATTGGCACGCTCAACTTTACCCGGCCCGCAGACATTGTTGCGGCGGCGCGATTAGTGCAGAAGGGCAAGGTCATGTCGCTGGGGCTGCCCTACGACAACAATGGCCCGCAGGGTGGCAAGACGACGTATGCGGCCCTTGGCCGCTTCAATCCCGTGCATGTTATGCTTCGCGCCGGCACCGACGCCTATTCGGGCGTGCTCGACCACCGCAAGATTCGCGGCGCCGACGATCTGGTGATCATGCCTTTGCAGTGCGGTACGCAGTGGGACGGGCTGGGACACATTTTTTATGGCGACCAGATGTGGAACGGCTACGACTGCCGCACCGTAACCTCGTTTGGCGCGCAGAAGTGCGGCATCGAGCAGACCAAGGAGAAGATGGTCGGACGCGGGGTGCTTTTCGACATACCGAAGATGCTTGGCATGGAGTACCTGCCGGACGGTTTCGCTATCACCAACGAAATGCTTGACAGGGCCGAGCAGCACTTCAAAGTACCGGTCCGCCGCGGCGACTACCTGCTGGTGCGCACCGGTCAGATCGACGCCATGCTGGCCGGCAAAACGTGGGACGGCTATTCGGGCGGCGACGCTCCCGGGCTTGCCTTCGAGACGCTGGATTGGTTGCACAACAAAGAAGTGGCCGCCATCGTAACCGATACCTGGGGAGCCGAGGTGCGGCCGAACAACTGCGATGACGCCACTCAGCCCTGGCACTGGATCGCGATCCCGATCATGGGTCTAACCGTGGGCGAGATTTTCTACCTCGGCGAACTTGCCAAGGATTGCGCCGCGGACAGCCGCTACGAGTTCATGTTCGTAGGACCGGCGTTGCCGATCACCGGAGCAGTCGGTTCGCCGCTCAATCCGCTCGCCATTAAGTAGCCTTAACTCGGGCCCTGTTTGAGAGATGCAGTGCAAGGGGAGGACGGAGCCGGATCCATCCTTCAGGCTGACACACAACTTCGATTTCCCAGGGGAAACCATGCTGGAATACCTTGACAAACAGACCAAGCTCACGGGAAACCAGTACCGTATCATTGCGGCTGCCGTATTGGGCGACATGTTGGAGTTTTTTGACTTCTTTCTCATCGGGTTCGTCCTCGCCATCATCATCAAACCGTGGCATCTCACCTTCGGCCGGTCCGCGATCATTCTGCTTTCCTCCGGCGTCGGCGCCATTCTCGGCTCTTTCTTCTGGGGCCACGTTGCCGACCGCATCGGGCGCAAGGCGGTATTCATAGCTACCGTCATCAACTTTTCGGTGGCAACCGGCATCCTGGCATTCACGCCCGACAACGGGTGGGTCTTTCTCTCCTGCTTCCGTTTCCTCACTGGCTTCGGGGTTGGTGGGCTGTATTCAGTCAACTTGCCTCTGGTACAGGAGTTTGTGCCGAGCGCGAAGCGCGGCTTCATCGGCGGCATGATCACCTGCACGGTGCCGATTGGCATCATGATGGGCTCGGTCATGGGGGCTTTTCTCTCGCCCTATATCGGCTGGCGTGGATTGTTCGCAGCGGGTCTCCTTCCGGCATTCCTGACATTGCTGATCCGGGCCTGGGTGCCGGAATCGCCGCGCTGGCTGGCTCGCATGGGCCGCGCCGAAGAAGCTCGCAAATCGCTGGCTTGGGCGCTTGAAGTGGATCCGGAAAGCATTCCGCTTTCCGCCATGACGTTCGCCGTTCAGGAGAAACCGCAGTTCAGACAATTGCTCCGCTACCCCCGCAGTCTGTTCGTGTCGTGGCTCGGCAATCTCGGTGCGCAGACTGGAGTGTACGGCATCAATCTGTGGGCTCCGACGCTGCTGTTGCTGGTTCTCAAGACGACTCCGCAGCGCGCCTCTTTCTTCATGATTTTTGTCGCCATGGGCGGATTCGTCGGGCGGCTCGCTTTCGCCTGGCTCTCGGATGCCATCGGGCGGGTCAAGTCGGGCGCCCTGGTGGGCTTCGGCGCGGCGTTCGTCGTGTCGTTGGCGGGCATATTCCACAACTATTTTCTCGGCGGTTTTTCGGTCTTCTGGATGCTGCTGATCGTCGCCCACTTCTTCGGCGATGGCGGCTTCTCGATCGTCGGCCCGTATTCGTCGGAAGTCTGGCCTGCACACCTCCGGGCGACGGGAATGGGCTCGGCTTACGGGTTCGGCGGCCTGGGAAAGATTCTCGGACCGCTGGGGCTAGCCATGATCATCGGCTCCTCGAACGTGGTCACGCCGAAGGTGTCCATGGAGGCGATTACACCCGCATTTCTCTATCTGGCCGCCTGGTATCTTATGGCGGGTATCGTTTATGGCTTTTTTGGTATCGAGACCAGAGGACGTTCGTTTGAGAACATAGAAGATCAGCTTGAAGGCCGTTCTGCCGGCACGACCGCTGCCATGGCAAGTGGAGCTGGAGCCGCCGCCATCGCAGCCGAACCGCGGAAAGATGCATCGTCAAAATAGCGGCTGCCACCGAGCGGGTTTGGGCCAAATCGCGCTCGGGCCGAGATTCCGGGTCCGATGCAGACAGCCCGAGAATCCGGAGACGCCGAATATCAAAATTTGCTCTCTAGATGAGACCTTAAGGGAGGGGTGCTTACGCGATGAATGAGATAACTGGCGCACAGGTTCTGGCGGAGATGCTCGAAGGCTACGGGGTTACCCACGTGTTCATGGTGCCGGCCATACTGCGCCAAACCTTTGTTGAAATAGAGCGCCGGACGAAGATCCGGGTAGTCCGCACCCACGGCGAGAAATCCGCCGCCTACATGGCCGACGGCTACGCCCGCGCATCGGGCCGGCCGGCGTCTGCGGCGCACAGGTGGTTGGCGCTCTGAACATCGCGGCCGGCTTGCGCGACGCTTGGCTTGCGCACTCGCCGGTCATCGCGTTTACCGGGGGACGTGATCCCCGGAGCAAGTTCAAGAAGGTTTACCAGGAGGTTGACGACATCCCTTCCTTCGAACCGGTGACGAAGTTCAACGCCACCGTCGACGCGGTTGAACGCTTCCCGGACATGCTGCGCCAGGCTTTCCGTGTCGCCGTTTCGGGAACTCCGGGGCCGGTGCATCTGCAGCTCCGTGGTAATGAAGGCCAGATCGACAGTGAGTCAGCGGCGATGCAGCCCCTATGCGAGGACCTCTATGCTCAGGCGCCGCCGTTCCGTCCGGAGCCCGAGCTGAGCAGCGTTCTCGCCGCATTGGCATTGCTGCAGAAGGCGGAGCGTCCGCTCATCGTCGCGGGCGGCGGCGTGCGCTGGTCGGGCGCCCGGAAAGAAGTCGTCGCCCTCGCCGAAGCCCTGGGCATCCCGGTCGCCACCTCGCTCAATGGCAAGGGCACGATTCCGGGTTGTCATCCGCTGTCCGTAGGGGTCATGGGAAGCTATTCCCGCGAAAGCGCCAATCGGGTGGTGCAGCAGGCGGATCTGATCTTTTATGTGGGCAGCGAGGCCGGCGGCATGACCACAAATTTCTGGACCGTGCCGGCGGTCGGCGTTCCCACCATTCAGGTCGATATCAACCCCGAGGTGCTCGGCCGCACCTATCCGCTCAAGGTGCCGATTTGCGGCGACGTAAAAGTGACCATGCTGCGCATGCTCGAGCACGTGGACCGTTCCACGGCCAATCGGCGCCAGGCTTGGAACGAGATCACCGGTTCGATCTGCCGCGAATGGTACGCAAAGTATCAGCCATTGCTCGAATCGAATGCCGTGCCCATTCGTCCGGAGCGTATCTGCCATGAATTGACGAAGCATCTGCCCGACGATTGCGTAGTGCTGGCGGACACCGGCCATGCGGGCATGTGGATGGGCGGCATGTACGATACGCGCACGCTCACCCAGACCTATCTCCGCAGTTCGGGACATCTCGGCTGGGCCTTCTCCGCCGGACTCGGCGCCAAGTGCGCCTGCCCCGATCGCCCGGTGGTGGTCTTCACCGGCGACGCCGGCCTCTGGTACCACATCGGTGAGATCGAAACCGCGGCCCGGCGCGGCATCAACACGGTGACGGTCGTCAACAACAATCACAGCGGCAACCAGTCAAAGCCGGCTTCGACCGCGTCTATGGCGGCAAGCAAAGTGATTGGGCGCGTGAGATTTGGACCTTTAGCAAGGTTAATTTCGCCCGGATCGCTGAGGATATGGGCGCGGTCGGCATCCGCGTCGAGGACCCCAAAGAGTTGTCCGGAGCCTTGCAGCGAGGGTTAAAGGCCGACCGTCCGGTGGTCATCGATGTCGTGACCGACATCGAGGCGCTGGCGCCGCCGCCGGTGAAATAGGGTTTCGTCATCACCGTGAATTAACGAACTGCGTGGTGGATCGCGGAAACGTCGATCACTCGGAGCAGACGGCGTGGCGTTTCCGCGCGGTCCTCATAATGTAATCGTCGATCCGAGCAGTAGGAGCCAGTCTCGGGGCTGGGTGACGCTCGTGCTTTATGGAGGCGCGCCCGCAACCCCGGCGGTGGTTGCCTGGCCGTGACCAGCAACCACGCTTAACGATTCACCGCGACATTCATAATGCGAACTACTACTCAGAAGCTGATTACCTTATCGCATTCTTCCGTCCAGGCCACTAGCTCGTCCATGCTGCTGCGCCGCACTTCGCCGATCAGGGACTCGGGAGGAATACCGCGAGCCTCCATGCAGGTTCCGCAGGCCGCAATCGTTGCTCCGGTAGCGGAAATTGCGCGCAACAGTTCCTGCGGATTGTAGTCCGCGTGGGCCGGAGCGAATCCGGCGAGCCCGCACAAGACGCCGTCCCCTAACAGAAAGACCCGTACCGCCGCCTTGCGCGAAAGCGCGGACGCCATCCGCAGGCCGTTGTAAGCGCGCTGGTCTCCGTAGGGAGAATCGTTGAAGATAAACAAATATTTCATGGCTCGTTCCTCTCACGCCGCCGGCGTAGTTTATTTTTTCGTGGACAGCCCATCCCAGACCTCAACATTTTCCGGCTTGAGTTCGAGTCCCGAGCAGTGTGCCTGGTATTCGAGCACTGCGGCAAGGTCCTTTTCGAGATATCCGCCGGCGAGCGCGCCATGTCCGATATGCGATTGCAATGCGTCCCTGGCGATCGTGGCCGTCGGCATCGGCACATCAAGCTGTTTTCCCAACGCCAAACCCAGATCCATATCCTTGCGCATCAGGTTGGCGGTGAATGCCGGCGTCCAATCAAGATTGACCAGGGCCGGGCTCTTGTAGCGAGTGAAGACCGAACCCATAACGCTGCTATTCATGAAGGCCAGAAATGCGGAGCGCGGCAAGCCCGCTTTCTCCGCCAGAACCGTGATCTCCGCCAGGCTCTGAGTTACGACCCCCAGCATTATGTTGTGGCAAATCTTGGCAATCCGCGCCCCCTCGCCTTCTCCCACGTAGCTGACCCCAGCCGGCGCGAACCGGTCTATGTAGGGTTTGGCCTCGGCAAACGCGTCCCGCGGGCCGGAGACGACGACGCTGAGCTTACCGGCATTGACAACTTTTGCATTCCCACTGACCGGGGCGGCAAGAAATTTGCCTCCCCTTTGCGCAAGCATTTGGCGAACCTCCGCCGACGCTTCGACCGAGACGGTGGTGCAATCGACCAGGATCTTAGGCGCCTTTGCGGCCGCGGCCAGCATTCCGCCGACGACCTGTTTGAGATCGTCCGAGGCCGTAACCATGGTGAAGACCATGTCGCATCCCGCCAGCTCCGACGTAGAGTCCACGATCTTCGCGCCGTCGGCCGCCAGTGGCGCGGCCTTGGCTCGGGTGCGGTTGTAGACGGAGATATCGCAGCCGGCTTTGGCCAGGCGTTGCGCCATGGCAAATCCCATTCGGCCGCTTCCGATCCAGCCAAGACTGTGCTTTTTCCCTGTTTCCATCGGTGCGTCCCATCCCCTCTTGCGCGCGCGGTGAACTATGTTCCCGGCGCGAGCGCCGGCGCAGGCGGCCTGCTAACTATGCACAGTTCTGTGCGCACAAGCACCCGGCCGCGTCAGGCGAAAACTGCTTTTAAAGAATGGCGACCCCGGAGGGACTCGAACCCCCAACCCTCAGATCCGAAGTCTGATGCTCTATCCAGTTGAGCTACGGGGCCAAACTTAGGCCGTCACGCTTTGATCCTCTTCAGCATACGCCGTCGGGCTCAACCGATGCCACCGCCGCAGGCTTACTGCTGAACCGCCTGGATCGCCCGGGGATGAACTTGTTCATGGTTGATCTCGGAGCTGTCCCAGCCTCCGCCCAAGGCCTTCACCAGAAAGACCGAGGTGACCATTTGCTGGCCGAGCAGTTGCGCCGCCAGGCGTTCGTTGTTGAGCAACGTAGTCTGCGCGGTAATTACGTCCAGATAAGTAGTGAGGCCGCCGGTGTAGCGATTGTTCGCCAAGGCGAGGGCACGCCGCGAGTCCTCGACCGCGGTCTGCTGCGTGGCCAGCGCCTTCGACAGCGTTTCGAGGCCCGACAAACCATCCTCGACTTGCTGGAAAGCGGTCAACACCGCCTCCCGGTAGTTCGCCACCGCCTCGTTGTATCCGGCCTTGGCAGCCGCCAGATTCGCCCGGTTCCGGCCGCCGTTAAAGACCGGTTGCAGCAGGTCGCCCCCGAGTGACCAGAAGGCGCTGGGCGCGTTAACCAAAGTCGCGATGTCACGGCTCTGCCAGCCGCCGGACCCTGAAAGCGTGATGTGCGGATAGAATGCCGTGACCGCGATTCCCACCTGCGCGTTCTGGTACGCCATCAGTCGTTCAGAGATCGAGATGTCGGGCCGGCGTTCGAGCACGTCCGACGGAACCCCCAGCGGGACCGGCGGCGGTGTTGCCCCGAGCGGGGCAACCGGCACGCTGAAGCTGGGCGCCGCATTCCCGGTCAGGACCGCAATCGCGTGTTCATACTGCGCCCGCTGTTGCTGCAACAGAGAAACCTGCGCCACCGTCGCGTCCAGCAAGGCGGCTTGCTGCGCGACTTCCAGGCCATTGGCGATGCCGCCGTCGTGGCGGCGCTGCACCAATTCGAGCCCTTTCTGCTCGATGCTTACCAGTTCCTCGACCACCCCGGTCTCGGCATCGAGTTCGCGCAAGCTGAAGTAGTCGGCGGCAAGTTCCGCGGCCAGCACCAGTTGAACATTGACCAGGTCCGCTGCCGTGGACTGCAAAGAGGCATTGGCCGCTTCCAGGTTTCGGCGCACCCGCCCGAACAGGTCTACCTCGTAATTCAGGGTGAACGGAATGGTGAAATCATATTCGGTGTCGGGTTTCAGCGGCGGGGTCGCGGAGAGCAAGGGGCGATTGCCTGAGACTCTTGTGCGCTGGCCGGAAGGATCGGCGGCCAATTGGGGAAAGTATGCCGCCGAAGCCACGCGGGCCAGCGCCCGCGCCCTGTCCAGACGGTCCTTTGCCGCCGCCAGCGACTGATTTGCCTTGAGCAACTGCTGCTCGTAATCGTTGAGCTGGTTGTCCTTGAAAATCGTCCACCAAACGCCCTTCGGCAGCGTGTCGCTGGGAACGGCCACCGCCCACGGCGGGGTTGTCTTCCAAGCCTGTGGCACCTCGACGGGCGGGCGGTTATACTTTGGCCCCACCGCGCATCCAGCCAGCCATAGCCCGGCCAGGATGCACGCCGCAACCGTGACCCCTCTCCTCACTGGTTGCTCCCCTGCTCCGGCGTAACCACCCGCACCGGCTGGCCGCTTTCAAGCGAGTCGGAAGGGTTGGCGATCACCTGCTCCTGCGCGCTGAGGCCGTCGAGAATTTCCAGCGTCGCGCCATAATCACGGCCGATGGTAATCGGCCGCAGTTGCACTTTTCCGTCGGCTCCCACCACGGCCACCTGGGCTCCCTGAGCGCGGAACATCAGCGCGTTGATGGGGACGACAAGCTTGTTCGCATTACTGTCAACCGAGAAATGCACCTCGCCAAACGAGCCCGGCAACAAATGTCTCTGCTTATTGGGCACATCCACTTCCGTCAGCAGGGTGCGGGTCGCGGTATCGATCGAGTCCGCGGTGCGGGCCACGGATCCCACAAACTTCTGGCCGGGGAATTCCTGCAAGGTAACGTAGGATTTCATTCCGACTTTGATATTCGGCGCATAGGCCTGCGGCACGCTCACATAGACGCGAAGCGGGTCGACCTTGGCGATATCGAACAGTTCCCGGCCGCCGGCGCCGGCGTTGATCAAAGCGCCGGGGTCAACGTTGCGCCTGGTCAGCACGCCGGAAAAAGGCGCATAGACATTCTTGAAAGATTCCAGCTCTTCCAGGCGCCGGACGTTAGCGTCTGCCGCCGCGAGGTTCGCCTGGCTCTGCTGGTAGGCGCTGCTCTGCTGGTCGGCTTCCTGTTGCGAAACCGAATCGGTCTGGCGCAGATTTTGCCAGCGCTCGGCGGAGGTGCGGGCCAACTGAAGTTGGGCTTCGACCTGTTGCCGGGTGGCCCGCGTTTGCAGCAATTCCTGATCGACTTCGGGGGTATCGATCTTGGCCAGCAGTTCGCCCTGCTCGATGCGGCTGCCGATGTCCTTGTACCAGCGCAGCAGGTAACCGTTGGTACGGGCATAAATCGGCGACTCTTCATAGGCCTGCAAAGTGCCGGGAAGCACCAGTTCCTGATCGGGTTTTTCGGCCGTGGGGTGGATGACGGCGACGCTCGGCACCGAGTTCTTCTCGGTCTCTTTGGCGAGTACCCGTTCATTCTGAGCGCGCCTGAGTAAGGTTGCTCCGCCGGCCAGCAGCAGGAAAATCAGCACCAGGCCGACGATCAGCAACGCCGTGCGTGGCTTGGCCGGAGGCAGCTTAGGTACCGGATCAATTTCCGGCGCCGCCGCCCCTTGACCTTGCGGATTTTCCCGCCGCTCCGTTGCTAATTCCGAATTCATATCCGAATTCATAGACGTCGTTCCGCTCCTTGAATCGCGCTGCCGTTAAGATTGCACTTGCGCCGCGTTGCCGGCTCCGTCCTGCTTCTCATCGCGCCCATGCACCATGGCGAAAATAGAGGGGACAAAGAACAGCGTGGCCACGGTGGCAAACAGCAGTCCACCGATCACAGCCCTCCCCAGGGGTGCGTTTTGTTCGCCGCCCTCGCCAAAGCCCAGCGCCATCGGCACCATGCCGATAATCATCGCCAGGGCTGTCATCAGTACCGGACGAATGCGCGTGTATCCAGCTTCCACCGCCGCCTCGATCGCCGGCACGCCGGCGCGCATGCGGTCGCGCGAAAAGGACACCACCAAAATAGAATTCGCGGTGGCCACGCCCATGCACATTACCGCGCCGGTCAACGATGGCACGCTCAGCCGCGTCTGCGTCAGCAGCAGAAACCAGGCGATGCCCGCCAGTGCCGCCGGCAAGGCCGAGATAATGATGAACGGGTCGAGCCAGGACTGGAAATTCACCACGATCAGGAAATAGACCAGCAGGATGGCCATCAGCAGTCCCACGCCCAGGCCGAAGAATGAGGACCTCATCGTCGCCACCTGCCCCCGGACCGTAACGTGGGTGCCGCGCGGGAGATGCGCCTGGAATTCCTTCACGATTTTCATCGTGTCGGTGGCAACACTGCCCAGAGCCCTCCCCTGAGTGCTCACGAAAACGTCGATGACCGGTTGAACGTCGTAATGTGAGACCACCACGGGCCGCGCCACCGGCCTGACCTGTGCCAGGTTTCCGAGCACCTGCGCCGGTTGCGCGCTGGCGCCGCTGATCGGCGTGTTCATCAGGTCTTGGAGCGAAGTCATGTGGTACTGCGGGGTTTGCACCGCCAAGGTGTAGCTGACCCCATTCTTGGGGTTCAGCCAGAAGTTCGGCGCCGTTTGCGCACTGCCGCTTAGCGACAGCAGCACGTCGTTGGCCACGTCGCGAGCGCTCAATCCCACCTGCGCCGCCCGCGTGCGGTCGACGTCCAGGTAGATGGTCGGTTCGCTCATCAACTGCTGGACGTGAACATCCGCCGTACCGGGCACATGCCGCAGCCGGTTGGCAATTTGCTGGGCGATGACGTAGTTGCCCTGCAGATCCGCGCCGAACACCTGTATGTCGATGGGCGCGGGCAGCCCGAAATTCAAGATCTGGGTGACGATATCGGCCGGCTGAAAGAAAAACTCCACCCCGGGAAACCTGCCCGGCAGTTCTTGCCGCAAATGTTCGACGTACCTGGCGGTGGGATGGTGATGTTGCGAATTGAGCGAAATCAGAATCTCGGCGTCGCTGGTGCCGATCACCCCGGAAGTGCTGTAGGACAAGTTGAGACCGGAATAGGGAACTCCGATGTTGTCCACGACGGTCTGGAGTTCAGCCGGTGGAATCTCCTGGCGCAAAACCTTCTCCACCTCGTCGGTGAGACGGGCGGTCTCTTCGACGCGCAGTCCGGCGCGGGCGCGCAAATGCAGCCGGATCAAACCGGCATCCACCGAAGGAAAGAAGTCTTCTCCCAGAACGAACACCAACCCCAGAGACAGAATGCAGAATGCCAGGAAGCAGGCGGCAAACAGCTTGCGATGCTCCAGCGTAAGCTCCAGCAGTTGTTCATAGCCGCGGCGAAAGTTGTCGAACTTCTGCTCGAAGCCGCGTTGCAAGCGCCCCAGGGAGCTTTTCGGCCCGGCGGCTCTGTGCTCGTGCCCGCGCATGATGTACATCACCAGGGTGGGAATCAGGGTTCGCGAGAGCAGGTAGGACGCCAGCATGGCGAACACCACCGCCTCAGCCAGGGGCACGAACAAAAACTTCGCCACGCCGGTCAAAAAGAACATGGGCACAAACACGATGCAGATGCAAAGCGTCGAGACAAAGGCCGGCACCGCGATCTGTTGCGCGCCGTCGAGAATCGCGCGCTTCAGTTCCTTGCCCTGGGCGAGGTTGCGTTCGATATTTTCGATTTCCACGGTGGCGTCGTCCACCAGGATGCCCACGGCCAGCGCCAGGCCCCCCAGGGTCATGATGTTGAACGTCTCACCGAGCGCGCTGAGCAGGATCACGGAAACGAAAATCGACAACGGAATGGAAACGGCAATAATCAGCGTCGGCCGCCAGTCGCCTAGAAACAGCAGAATCATCAGCGCCGTCAGGCAAGCCGCCAGCAGCGCTTCGTGCAGCACGCCCTCAATCGAAGCGCGCACGAACAGTGACTGGTCAAACAGGGGAGTGATCTTCAGCTCCGGCGGCAAGTCCTGGGTGGCGAGGCCGACGACCCGCTTGATGCCCGCCACGATGTCCAGGGTGGATGCCTTGCCGATTTTCGAGATCGTCATCAGCGCCCCGCGGTTGCCGTCCGTGCGCACGATGTTGGTCTGCGGCGCGAACCCGTCGCGCACGTGGGCCACATCCCGCACATAAATCGTCGCGCCGTTCATGGTCTTGACGGGCAGGTCGTTCAACTCGGCGATGGTCTCGGGGGTGCCGTTCATCTCCACGCTATATTCCAGAGAACCGATCTTGGCCGTGCCCGTGGGCAGGACCAGGTTCTGGGCATTCATGGCGTTGACGACGTCGATCGGCGACAGACCTTTCGCCTGCAATCGCGGCAGATCGAGATCCACCTGCACCTGCCGTATCTTGCCGCCGTACGGGTACGGCGTGGCCGCGCCTTGCACCGTGGAAATGTACGTGCGCAGGAAGTTCTGCCCCAGGTCGAAGACCTCATGCTCGGGGATGGTTTTGCTGCTCAGTCCAAGTTGAATGACCGGCGTGGAAGATGCCGTATAGCTCACCACCAGCGGGGGTGTCGCGTTGGGCGGCATCTGCTTAATCTCGGTCTGGACGATGCTCGTGACCTGGGAAAGCGCCGTCTGGATATCCGCCTGCGGGCGAAAGAATACCTTGATGATTCCGATCCCGTTCAGCGATTGCGACTCGGTGTGCTCGATGTCGTTGACGGTGAGCGTGAGTCCGCGCTCGCTGCCCGTGATCATCCGGTTGGCCATCTCGTTGGGAGTAAGGCCGGTGTAGAACCAGATAATGCTGACCACCGGGATGTTGATGTCGGGGAAAATATCGGTGGGCGTGCGCAGGATGGTCAGCGGCGTTAGCAGGCTAATCACCAGCGCCATCACGATAAATGTGTACGGGCGCCTGAGCGCTAGGGCAACAATCCACATGGGCGGGCGAAATTCCAGATTCCGGCGGTCTGACTTCTGCCGACTGCGCGCAGCACTTCCATCCTTGGGTTACAGCCGAACGACTTGACGACTCCACCTACTTTGCCATCCCGCAGAAACGGCCTGACTACAACATTATCAGATTCGGAGCTGGGACAAACGATGCACGGGTTATGCCATGAGATGATCCCACAGGATTTTGCATCCGGTGGCGACCAGAATCAAACCGCCGAAGACCTCGACTCGCCTGCCCCATAAAGCGCTGACCCGTCGGCCCAATCCCATACCTGACAGAGTGAGAGCCGCGGCCATCAATCCGACCACGACCGCCGAGCGGGCAATCGAGGCTCCAATCATCGCCAGCGAGACCCCGACCGCAAGCGCATCGAGGCTGGTGGCCAGCGAAAGCAAGACGAGGTGCCAGCCCTTGGTTGGGTCCAACTCCGTACGCGTCTGGCCGGCGCCCCAAACCGCTTGCCCAATCACGTGTCCGCCCACCAGCACCAGCAAGGCAAAGGCAACCCACGAGGCGGCCGCCGCTACCAGGGCATACACGGCGCTCCCTATAAACCATCCGGCGGTCAGCATGCCCGCTTGGAAAAGGCCAAAATGAAAACTCAAGCGAAACACGCGCCGCTTAGTCAGGACCTTCAGGTTCAGCCCCGCCACTATCGCGACGGCGAACCCATCCATGGCCAGAGCTACGGCAATTGCCAGCAGGTCGAACCAACTCATAGAGAAGCTTGCCGCCCAATCAATCTTGGGCTTAAGAAAGAATCATATCAGCCCCCGGACGGCGAGGAATCGCTTGCTGCGCGGCGCGGGGTGGTGCAGAATCTTACACGCGGGACGCTAAGGGCAGCAGCGACTCGCTTTGCTGCATCAGGCCGCCCAATCTCTTTTAGCCTTAGGAAGGGAGAAGTTCATGGTCACATTTACCAAACTGGTCACGGGGATCGCCATGTCGGCGCTCATCATGATGGCGGTTTCCGCGCAGGCGGCAACTTATGTTTACATATCGAACGCCGAGGACGGCACCATCGGCACCTACACAATGGCAACCGACGGCACTCTGACGCCGGGAGCACGCGTCGAAGTGCAGAAGCTGGTGATGCCGATGTGCGTCAGCCCGGACAAGCGTTACCTTTATGCCGCGGCCCGCACCAAGCCCTTTACCGTGTTCACCTATGCCATCGACCCCAAGGCGGGCACGCTGAAGCTGCTGTCGAAGGCGCCGCTTGCCGAGAGCTTCCCGTACATCTCCACCGACAAGACCGGGCGGTATCTGTTTGGCGCGGGGTATGGAGCCAACCTGGTCAGCGTCAACGCCATCGCCAAGGATGGCAAGATATCCGATCCTCTGCAGGTGATTCCCACGGCTCGCAATGCCCACTCCATCCGCATCGACAATACCAACCGGTTTGTCTTCGTTCCTCACCTCGGCAGCGATGAGGTCTTTCAGTTTGTGTTCAACCACAAGACCGGCAAACTGACGGCCAACACGCCGCCAGTCCTGCTGATGAAGGCCAAGACCGGCCCGCGCCACATCATCATCTCCGCCGATAACAAGTTCGCCTATTTGTTGAGCGAGATGGTCGGCACAATCACCACCCTTGCGCTGGACCAGAAGACGGGCCTGCTTACCCCGGTGAGCGAGGTCAAAATACTGCCGCCGGACAGCAAGCTCGTTCCGGGCGCGCCGCGCCTTCCAGTCGGCCAGGGTGAGGAGCCGCGCGACGTTTCGAAGGACATCTGGGCCGCCGACCTGCATCTGACGCCGGACGGCAAGTTCCTCTACGCTTCGGAGCGTACCAGCAATACCATCACCACCTTCAGCGTCGATGCCGCCACCGGCAAGCTCACCTATCTCGCGAGCACGCCGACCGAGAAACAGCCGCGCGGCTTCGCCATCGATCCCAAGGGAAAGTACATGGTGGTTACCGGCGAACTGTCGGACACGATCTCGGTCTATGCGCTCAACGGCAACGGCGCGCTTACCCTGTTGAAGAAGTACCCGACCGGCAAGGACTCGAACTGGGTGGAGATCGTCAGCTTCGACTAAATCTCCGCTTGTGTCTGCGCCCGCCCGTGGCGTCGGTGCCGTCTCCATGGCGTCGGATGTGAAGATGCAAAATGGAGATCGGTGCCCTCGCCGCAGGCAGGCGAACAGGCCGGCGGACTTCAGGACCCGGCGATGACATGACGGTTGGCTGGAGACGCCGGCTTACTTCGAGCGCGTTCTGGGCGCATTCAGAGCCTCCGGCCGTTGCTCGCTCGGTTCCAGCGTCATCGGTCGGGGGCGAAACTTGCCCCGGAGATAGGCAACGAACCGCTTGAGGAGCCCGTGCCATTCCGATTGCAATTCGCAAGGCGTGTGGCTGGGGTGAGGGTTGAAGCCGAAATTACTGCACATGGCCGTGACCTCCGCTTTCGGGTATGACACAACCGTTCGCGATCTCGCAAATGGCATGCTCGAATTGAATGGTGGTGTGATGAATTTCAAACCTGGCCGCCAACACCAGCCTGACTTCGCGAAGAATGCGCTCGCTGGCCGAGGGCGGAATATCGGCAATCCCGATATGGCAGGAAAGCGCGTGGGTATCGGAACCAATGCTCCAAACGTGCAGATCGTGCACCTCGTTCACGCCGCTGACCTCAGCCACCGCCGCCGCGATCTCTTCCAGGCGCATTCCACGGGGCGTGCCTTCTAATAAGATGTTGAGACTCTCGCCGATGATGGACACCGATGACCAGATTATGAGTGCGGAGATGAGCACCGAGAGCGCGGAATCGATCCACTGGTGGCCGGTGACGGCAATTGCCCAGCCGCCCAGGATGACGGCCGCGGTCGAAAGCGTATCGCCGACTTCGTGAATGAGGGCGCTGCGGATATTAAGGTCCCGCCGGCTGCGGATCAGCAACCAGGTGATGCCGCCGTTCAACACCACCCCGGCGGCGGCCACACCCATCATCAACCCGGCACGCACCTGCACCGGATGCGAAAAACGCTGCACCGCCTGGTAGACAATCCCCAGAGAAACCAGCACCAGCGAGGCACTGTTAAAAAGCGCAGCCAGAACCCCCGCGCGATGATAACCGTAGGTTCTGGTCGAGCTGGGCGGCCGCTCCGCCACGTAAACCGCAAACGACGACAGCAGCAAAGCGAAAAAATCGGAAAGATTGTGGCCCGCCTCCGACAGCAGAGCCAGGCTGCGCGCACGCAAACCGGCCACCACCAGCAGCAGAATATATGCCGCGGTGAGGATCAGCGATGTCTTCAATAACCGCCCGGTTCCGAAATGTGAATGCTCGCCGTGCGCGTGGCCTGCGTGGACGTGCATAATCGAAGTTTACTTTTCTTGCCACGGCCCGGCAAGCGCCCGAGGCCGCGCCCGAGGCCGGCAACTCCGCTGCCGAAGCTTTTCCGGCGAGCGCCTCAGCAGAACCCAGGCCCGCATTGCCAACGAGATGGCGGGCAGAGACTCCGGGTCGAGCCGTAGCTCTGGTTTCGCAAACAATTCACTAGAGCATGTTTCATCAATGGTTCTTTGAAGGGGCATGGCTTTAGCCATGCCGTCCAGGCTCCATGGCATCCGCGTGCCCTGGCCACCCCCGACTGGCAAAAATTCCCAAAACTCACCCGGCTGAGGCTTCTCTGCGCAAAATGAGAGAAGCTCTTTTGCCTCGCCGCGCATCTCTTGGATAGGACAGACAGGAGGGACGCCTTGCGAATCGCGATCCTGCGGGAGATCTCACCGGGTGAGAACCGGGTGGCTATGCTGCCTGATGCCGTGCGTGCTTTGGTCTCGAAGGGATTCGAAGTCATGGTTGAGGCCGGTAGCGGACGCGAAGCCGGCGCCGCCGACGAAGATTATGCCCAGGCCGGGGCGACCGTTACCTCCGACCGAAATCTGCTGATGGCCTCAGCCGACATCATCCCCGTGGTGAATTGCCCTGACAGCAGCGATCTCGGATTGCTCAAGCCCGGCGCCGTCGTGATCGGCTTTCTGCGTCCGCTGGACGATCCTTCGCCGCTGCTGCCGGCCATCGAGCGCGGCGCTAGCTTGTTCGCGGTGGAGCTGGTACCGCGCATCACCCGGGCCCAGGCCATGGATGCACTTTCGTCGATGGCCACGGTCGCCGGTTACAAAGCCGCCGTGCTGGCGGCCGATCGGCTGCCGCGCATGTTCCCGCTCTTGATGACGGCGGCCGGCACGGTGCCTCCCGCGCACGCGCTGGTGCTGGGCGCCGGGGTCGCCGGCCTGCAGGCCATCGCCACCGCGCGCCGCCTCGGAGCCGTGGTCCACGCTTATGACATCAGGGCCGCCGCCGGCGAGCAGGTGCGGTCGCTCGGCGCCAAGTTCCTGGAAGTTGACCTCGGCGGCATTGAGACCGAAGACAAAGGCGGCTACGCCAAGGAACTCACGGAAGCGGCGCTGGCGCGCGGCCGGGAGTTGATCGCCAAAACCGCCCGCACCTCCGACGTTGTGATTACAACCGCGCAGGTACCCGGAAGGCGCGCTCCCCGGCTGATGGATCGCGCCGCCATCGAGGGCATGCGGCTCGGTTCGGTGATTGTCGATCTGGCCGCGCCCGCCGGCGGAAACTGCGAACTGACCCGGCCAGGGAAAGAAATTCAGCATCATGGGGTCACCATCCTCGGTCCGCTGAATCTTCCCGCGACTGTTCCGGTGCATGCCAGCCAGCTCTATTCCAAGAACATCAGCAATTTCCTGCAACTGCTGGTTCGCGACGGCGCTGTCAACATCGATATGAACGATCAAATCCTGCGCGATGCCTGCGTTGCCCACAACGGCGAAATCGTGAATAAGCGAGTCGCCGATGCGCTGCAGGCGCGCGCCGCATAACGCACAGTTCTTTTGCATAAGAGGCAGCGCCTCTTTCTCAAGCCGGAGGCTTCGCCTTTCGCGTAGCCGGAAAACAGGAGGCACCGTGAATCCCGCGGTACTGATCGCTTCACTTTACGTTTTCGTACTGGCCGCTTTTCTCGGCTACCAGGTTATTTCCCGGGTGCCGCCGCTGCTGCACACGCCGCTGATGTCGGCCACCAACGCCATCTCCGGCATTTCGCTGATCGGCTCCATCGTCATCGCCGGAGCGCATCATACCCGGCTCAGCACCATCCTGGGGTTCGTTGCGGTCTTTGCCTCCACGGTCAACGTGGTCGGCGGATTCGGAATCACCGACCGCATGCTGAAGATGTTTCAGAAGCGGCAGCAAGTGAAGGCGGTGCCGAAGTGAGCCCGGCGAGCTACTTTATTGAAGCCACGTATCTGCTCGCGTCGGTTTTTTTCGTCCTCGGCTTGAAGGCGATGAGCCATCCGGAGACGGCGCGCCGCGGCATGTTCCTGGCGGAAGCGGGCATGCTGGCGGCCATCATCGGCACCCTGATGCATCAAGAGATCGTCAGCTACCAATGGATCCTCGCCGGCCTGGTGATCGGCTCGATCGTGGGCGCGCTGATGGCGATCTGGGTCCCGATGACGGCCATGCCGCAGCGGACCGCGTTGTCGCACGCCTTTGGCGCGCTCGCCGCCGCCCTGGTCGGCATTGCCGAGTACACCATCCACGGCGAAACCATGGGCAGTTTCACCCTGGGCGCGCTCGGGCTGGAAGTCATGCTCGGCTCCCTCACCACGACCGGCAGCCTGATCGCGGCCGGCAAGTTGCAAGGCGTGATTCGGGGCACTCCCGTTCAGTTCAAGGGCCAGCATATCTTCAACCTGGGGTTGTTCGGCGCCACCGTGGGCAGCTTTATCTATGTACTGCTGCATCCGGCGGCGGCCGTGGCTTTCTTCCTGATGGTGGGCCTGGCCACCGTGTTCGGGGTGATGCTGGTAATCCCCATCGGCTCGGCCGACATGCCGGTGGTCATGTCGCTGTTGAACTCCTACGCCGGCCTGGCTGCCGCCGCGACCGGTTTTGTGCTGTCGAACAACGTGCTGATCATCGCCGGCACGCTCGACGGGTTTTCGGGTCTAATCCTCTCGGTGTTGATGTGCCGCGCCATGAACCGGTCGATCTTCAACGTGCTCTTTGGCGGCTTCGGCGCGGTCGCGGCCGCCGCCGGCAATGTGGACGGCGCGATGCGCGAGATCAACCTGGAAGACGCGGCGGTCCAACTCGCATACGCCAACCGCGTCGTCTTCATTCCGGGTTACGGACTGGCTACGGCGCAGGCGCAGCACGCCGTGCGCGAACTCGGCGACCTGCTGGAGGGGCGCGGCGTCACCGTCAAGTACGCCATTCATCCCGTCGCTGGTCGCATGCCGGGACACATGAACGTGCTGCTCGCCGAGGCCAACATTCCCTATTCCTCGCTGTACGAGATGGAGCAGATCAATCCGGAGTTTCCTGCGACCGATGTTGCGGTCGTCATCGGAGCCAACGATGTGGTCAATCCCGATGCGCGCGACAACCCGAAGAGTCCCATCGCCGGCATGCCGATCCTCGAAGCCGATCGCGCCAAGTCCGTGATTGTGCTGAAGCGGGGGCAAGGCCGCGGCTTCTCCGGACTGGAAAATCCTCTGTTCTTCAAGCCGGTGACGACCATGCTCTATGGCGACGCCAAGGCTTCGCTGACGCAATTGACGCAAGCGGTTCAGCACGCGTAACCCCCGCGTCTGTCGGGGAACCCCGGATATTCGCCTCTGGATTTTTGCCGCTCGCCGGCCTACGATGGCCGTCATGCGAAGCGACCACGAATTTCCGCCGGCGGCACAGCTCGCCACCATGAGCGACGGCGCCCGAATTTATTACGAGGATCGGGGACAGGGACGGCCGATCCTCCTAGTGCACGGCTGGACGTGCTCGTCCCGCTTCTGGCGGAAGAATGTCGACGAGCTGGCGAAAGAGTTTCGCGTCGTTACCCTCGACCTTCGCGGGCACGGCAACTCGTCGAAGATCCTCGGCGGGCACACGATTGCGCAATACGCGCGCGATGTCCGGGAAATCGTCGAACGCTTGCAACTCGAAGAGCTGACGCTCGCGGGCTGGTCTCTGGGCGGTCCGGTCGTGCTCTCGTACTACAGCCAGTTCAGCAACGATGGCAACCTCAAGGCTCTGGGGCTGATCGACACCGCGCCCTACCCGTTCAGTGCCGCGCCCTGGAACAGCCACAGCCTGAAGAACCATAACCACGACGCCTTGAACGCTATGTTCGCGAGCTATGCGGCAGATCCCCTGCAATACGCCACGGCCTTCACCCGCAGAATGTTCAAGGGCGGAATTGCCGGCGACGAAGACGTGCGTTGGATTTCCGCCGAGCTCGCCAAGACTCCGCCCTGGATCGCGATGGCCATCTATTCCGACTTCGCAATGAGCGATCATGCGCGGCTGTTGCCGACCCTCAGGCTGCCGGTCGCGGTCTTCGCCGCCGATTCAGCGATTTACCCGCAAGGCATCATGATGGGTAAAAGCATAGCGGGGCAACTCCCTTGCGCCAGCTTCCACCCGTTCGCGGACGCCGGTCACCTGCTGTTCTACGAGCAAGCGGAGCAATTCAACCGGGCGCTGGCCGCATTTGTCCGCGAGGTCAAGTAGGCGCCTTGGTGAGTCTCTCTTCGGCTCGTCGTGAGTCTCTTTTGGTGAGTCTCCTGAAGATGCGCCCGAGCCGGCGAAGCCGCCCCAAACCCCGGCGTAGTGTGCCATAATTTCTGCATGAAACAGGTTGTGCATGCCGCCTGCCCACACGACTGCCCGGACGCCTGCGGGGTTCTGATCACGGTTGAAAACGGACGCGCAACCCGCATCCAGGGTGATCCGGCGCATCCGGTGACGCGCGGGTTTTTGTGCGCCAAAGTCGCCAAGTACCTCGACCGCGTTTACTCGCCCGGCCGCGTCCTCTACCCGCTGCGCCGCGTCAAGCCGAAAGGTCCGGCGAAAGCAACCGGGCTTGGCGGGCAGGATGATGCGTTCGTGCGCATCTCCTGGGATGAAGCGCTCGACGAGGTCGTAACCCGCTTCCGCCAGGCGGCCCGCGAATTTGGCCCGGAGTCGATTCTTCCTTTCTCTTACGGCGGCACCTTGGGCGTCTTGAACAATGCCTCGATGGATCGCCGTTTCTTCCATCGTCTGGGCGCGTCGCAACTCGACCGCACTATTTGCTCGACCGCCGGGGAGGCCGGACTGATCGCGGTGCTTGGCGGCAAGATCGGCACCGAACCCGAACAGTTTCGCCACTCGCGCACGATCCTGGTGTGGGGAACAAACGTGCACAGCAATAATGTGCATCTCTGGCCCTTCATTGAAGAAGCGCGGCGGCACGGCGGCAAACTGATCGTGATTGATCCCTACCCCACGCGCACGGCCCGCTGCGCCGATTGGTACTTGCCGATCCATCCGGGCACCGACCTCGCGCTGGCGCTGGCCATGATGCACGTCATGATCGGCGAGGGTCTGGACGACTCCGATTACGTCGCCCGCCACACCCACGGCTTCGACCGGCTGCGAGAGCACGTCGAAGCCTGTACCCCCGAGTGGGCGGCCCGGTGGACGGGCATCTCCGCCGCAGACATCCGGCGCCTGGCGCGCGAGTATTCGACCGCCAAACCGGCGGCAATCCGCCTGGGCTACGGCGTGCAGCGCGGCGAAAACGGAGGCCAGGCAATCCGGGGAATCTCGATGCTGCCGTGCCTGACCGGTTCGTGGAAGCAGGTCGGCGGCGGCCTGCAGCTCTCGACCAGCGCCATGTTTCCGCTCGACCGAGCGGGGCTACAGCGTCCTGACCTCATGCAGCCGGCGCTGGGCCGCCCAGCCCGCGTCGTCAACATGGTGGAGCTGGGCAGCGTGCTTGCACGACTGGCCGATCCGCCGATAAAGGCGCTGTTCGTTTATAACTGCAATCCGGCGGCGGTGTGCCCCGATCACAACGCGGTGGTGCGCGGACTGTCGCGCCCCGATCTGTTCACCGTGGTGCACGAGCAGTTCCTGACCGACACTTGCGATTACGCCGACATCGTTCTGCCCGCCACGACATTTTTCGAGCATAAGGACCTGCAAGGCTCCTATGGCACCTATTTTCTCCAGGTGTCGCGGCAGGCCATCGATCCGCTGGGCGAGTCGCGCAGCAACTTCGATCTGTTTGCCGAACTGGCGCGGCGCATGGGCTTCCGCGAAAGCTGTTTCGGCGAGTCCGTCGATGCCGCCATCGACCTGGCGCTTTCGACCAACCATCCGAGGCTGGCGGGCATTGATCGCCGGCGTCTGGAGCGCGATGGACACGCTCGCCTGAACTTTAGCGCCGCTTCGCCAAGCGAGACGGCAGCCCAAGCCGCACCCCACCCCACATCCCCCATATCTAACGACGCGCCCTTTTTGCCCTTTGCCCAGGGCAATTTCCTGACCCCAAGCGGCAAGGCGGAATTCTACAGCGAAGCATTGGCGGCCGAAGGGATCGACCCGTTGCCGGTTTTCCGCGCGCCCAGCGAATCGCGGCACTCCGGCAACCGGCGCTTCAGTTTGGAGTTGCTGCCGCGCAAGCCCGACAATTGCCTGAACTCAACCTTCTGCAATCTGCCCACCCACCAAGCGCTCGAACCGCAGCCTTGCCTCGAAATGAATCCGCTGGACGCCGCCGCCCGCGGCATTAGCGCCGGCGCGCAAGTGCGCATCTACAACGACCGTGGAGAACTTGTACTGCCGGCCAAACTGGATCGATCGGTGCAGGCGGGGATGGCCGTCGCCCGGCTCGGGTGGGCCAAGCTTGCCCCGGGCGGCGTGAACGTGAATGTGCTGACGTCGCAGCGCCTCACAGACCTCGGCAAGGGTCCAACCTTCTATTCGACGCTGGTCGAGGCGGAGCCGGTCAGCGGAAAATAAATCCGGTGGTAAAGCCCCGGCGAAAACCTGGGCCCATGTGTCTTGCCGGAGGCATCACGCGCCCGGATTTTCGGGCATGCGCCATTGTTGGGGGCGTTGCGCCTCCGGGGAATAGGTCCGACGCCTTACCTCCGCCCTTTTGCTCCGTTCCGGGGAGATTGCCGACCGCAACTTTGTTCCGCAGGTCGGTGTTTACTTGGACAGCGCGCACAGCATTCTTTGATTCCGAGTTGCACTCTCGTATAATTAGCAATTCCGCGTTCCAAAGTTCCTGTACCCGAGGTCTTACTATTTCTGGAACTAATGATGTTTATTCTGTGACTCGGAATTGTCGGACGTGGCGGCGCCGCTTTTTCCTGCGGCTTGCGGCGGTCCTGCTGCTGTTGTGCGCAATGGCGCTGGCGCAGCAGGGAGTCATCGCCGATATTGTCCCGCGCGGAAACCGCCGCATTCCGGCTGACACCATCAAGTCGCGCATGACCACTCGCCGCGGCGACGTCTACGATCAGGCGGGACTGGAGCGCGATTTCAACGCCCTCTGGAACACCGGCTACTTCGACGATCTGCGTTTCGAACGCGAGCAGACGCTGAAGGGATGGATCATTTACGTCTACGTCAAGGAAAAACCCACCATCCGCGAAATCAAATATGACGGGTTGAATTCCATTTCGCAGAGCGACCTGCTCGACAAGTTCAAGGAGCGCAAAGTCGGCATCAGCCAGGAAAGCCAGTTCGATCCCACGCGAGTCAAGAAGGCAGAGGTGGTAATCAAGGAGATGGAGGCGGCTCACGGGCATCAGTATGCGACTGTCCGCACCGAAGTTCACTCGATTCCTCCAGCTTCGGTCAGTGTCACCTTCGTCATCAAAGAAGGCCCCAAGGTTAAGGTTGGCAAAATCACCATCGTGGGCAACAAGCGGGTCAAGGCCCGGGTCCTGAAGCGGGCCATGAAAAACCTTCACCCGATCGGTATTCCGAAGAGTCTCATTCTGGAAAACCTGTTCGCGCGCACCTTCGACGCCACCAAGCTCAGCGAAGACGCCGAACGCGTCCGTTACGAGTATCAGACACTGGGCTACTACAAGGCTGTAGTGCAGGACCCGAAGACCCAGATTCACGACAAGGTCAGCGTCGTTTGGTACCTCCCATTCAAAACTAAGGACCGCAAGCTGGCTGATATCACCGTCCCGGTAGAGGAAGGCGAACGCTTCCGCCTCAAGCAAATTACCTTCACCGGCAATAAGACGATCACCAACACGGCAGCGCTGCGAAAACAGTTCCGCATGAAAGACGGCGATGTTTTCAACGCCGAAATGGTGCGCAAAGGCCTGGAAGACCTGCGCAAAGTCTATGGGACGCTCGGCTACATAAATTTCACCGCGGTGCCGGATACAACCGTGGATGAGGCGCACAAGTTAATCTCGCTGAAGATCGACATCGACGAAGGCAAGCAGTTTTACGTGCGGCGAATCGAGTTCCAGGGCAACACCACAACCAGGGACAAGGTGATCCGGCGCGAATTGGCGATCGAGGAAGGCAACCTCTACAACAGCCAGCTCTGGGAACTGTCGCTCCTGCGTTTGAATCAGCTCAGCTATTTCGAGCCGCTCAAACCCGAGCAGGCTTCGGAAGTCCACCAGAACACGGCCGACAACTCCGTCGATATCACCCTCAAGTTGAAAGAAAAGGGCAAGAATTCGATCGGTCTCACCGGCGGCATCAGCGGGTTGTCGGGAGCGTTCATCGGCCTGAGCTTCACCACCAACAACTTCCTGGGTCTGGGCGAGACTCTCCAGATTCAGGGAACCATCGGCCAGTACGAGCGCAACGTGCTGTTCGGGTTCACCGAGCCGTATCTGTTCGACCGGCCCCTGCAGACTGGCTTCACCCTCTATGCGCGGCGCTATGATTACAACCAGGCGAAGCTGGCGAGCCTTGCCTATGGCACCAACGTGAACCTGCCGTTGGCCATCGCCAATTCGCTGCAAAACTATTCGCAGGCGAGCACCGGCGGAACCCTATCGCTCAGCTATCCCATCAAGCGCTCATTCAAGCGCGTGGGACTGACTTATGGCTTCGACGTCTCCTCGATCTCGACTTTCACGACCGCTTCGCAAAGTTTATTCCAGGACTTAACGTACCGCAGTATTTCCGGTCCCAACGCACTCAGCGGCATCCGAACCAGTAAGATTACCCCGAACTTCACCTATAACCACATTGACTATCCATTGCGGCCGCACAACGGGAAGAGCTTTTTTATCGGGACCGATATCTCGGGACTCGGCGGCAACGTCAAGAGTGTTCGGCCGGTCGCCGAATATAAGCAGTTCATTCCGATGAAGGGGTTTGTCCCCAAATATGGGCATCCCACCGAGGGGCGCCAGACATTTGGATATCGCATTCAGGCTTCGTTCATCTCCGGGTACGGCGGGCTTGGCGCTTCTCCGTTCGAACGCTTCTTCCTCGGCGGCGACACCGACTTGCGCGGCTTCGATGTTCGCGCCGTATCTCCGGTCGCGTTTCTGCCGGGTTCACAGACGATTACCCTGCAGAACAAAGACGGTTCCACCGTTCCCATCGATGCCAACAACCTCAACCGCGGCAGCGCGGTTATTCAAGTTCCGATTTACCAGCTCGTATATCCCGGCGGCGACACCAGCCTGCTCTCGAACTTCGAATACCGGATACCGATTGTCGGCCCGGTAACCCTGGCGGCTTTCGTCGATGTCGGATGGGACATGCTGTTGCGGCAATCGCAGTTGCAGCTCTCGTCGAGCTCCCTGAACAATCCGGCCCCCAATGGGTTGAACAACTTGAGTTACGGCTGTCCCACGCTTACTCCCAGTTATATCGGCGCCCCTAATCTTTGCCAGGGAACCTCGCTAACCGCCAACGGACTCTCGCCATTTGGCAGCGATCTGCGGCCGATCTCGGGCACCAACGGCATTATGCGCATGTCTACCGGATTGGAGTTGCAGGTCATTATGCCGATTGTCAACGCGCCTTTCCGCATCTATTACGCGGTCAACCCGATGCGCATGAATACCATTGCCCAGATACCGCAACAGACCATCCTGCGGAGCATGTTCCCGCCGGGTGCGGCTGGCGACTACACCTATTCGCAGGCGCTCGCGACCTACGGGACCAATTACCGGTTGCGTGATCCTTTCAACACGTTTCGCTTTACCGTGGCGACCACGTTTTGATTTTTCCCCAGCCGGCCCAACCGCCGGATGGACGCCGTGCGGGCGGTGAGTCTGACAGAGTCTTGGGGTTGACCGCCGCTGCCCGCAAAACTATAATCGCCGTATCCGTCTAGAGGTTTGCCCGTTCGCAAGCTGCACAGGCTGGTTCTGCCTTCGAGAGGTTTTGGCCTGCGCGGAAGGGTATATCCGCGACGAAGCAGAACATCAGCCGGATGGCGGTACTGGTACGACCGTAAATCTGCTCTAGAGGCTCCAAGGAGTCAAGCAACTCGATGACACTTCATTCTTCCCGTTTCGTTCCGGTCATTGTGGCCGCGCTTTCCCTTGCCACGTTTGCGCAAACTGCGTCTAAACCCGCTTCGCCGGCGCCATCGGCAGCGACAACCCCGGCGGCGGCAGCTTCGGCAGCCCAGGCAAGAATTGGGATCGTGAATATTCAGGCCGCAATTATCAACAGCAACGAGGGCCAGCGCGATTTCGAAGCCTTGCGCAAGAAATTCGACCCCAAGCGCGGCGAGCTTGAATCGCTGAACCGCGAAGTCGAAGATCTGAAGAAACAGCTCAGCGCCACCGGCGACAAGCTCAATGAAGACGCCCGCGCCACCTTGGTGAAGCAGATCGACACTAAGCAGAAGACGCTACAGCGCAGCTATGAGGACGCTAATAACGATCTTCAGGCCCAGCAGAACGAGATTGCCACCCGGATCGGCCAGAAGATGATGGGGGTTCTCGATAAGTACGCCAAAGAGCACGGGTATTCGCTCATTCTCGATTACTCCGGCCAGGCCAGCCCGGTGCTGTGGGCGGCAACTTCGGTGGATGTGACCCCGATTCTGGTTGAGGCTTATAACAGCGTATCCGGTGTGCCGCCCCAGCCAAGGCCGGCAGGTGGTGGCCCGATGCCCGGCGCCCCCGCACCGAAACCGGCTACTGCTCCGAAGAAGTAGCCCGCCCGCGAGGGCGATTCGCAACAGATGTTCCCCGGAGCTGTCGGCTCCGGGCTGCATGGTGAAGGATATTCTTCCGCAAGGCATGCCAGTTTGGCATGCGCCGAGTGGTTTTGGAAGCCGCCTGTCCGGGCGGTTTTCTTTTGTTTGTGGGTTTTCCCCGGGGCGCTCGGAGCATGACGGGAAGTGGTGGTCTCGGACCTTAAACGACAGAGAAATCCAGGCATTAAGGCTGTGGAAAAATCTGTGGACAAAAGTGCAGCCGCGCCTGATTAAGGGCAGAAACATGCTTGCAAAATCGCTTTTGTTACTGATTGATTAAGAAGAAAGATCTGTGTATTTAATCACTTACAAAGAATCTCGACTTTTCCCTTGACCGCTGGATGTTCCAGTGAGCGGATTGTTCCTGAAATTGAGTTTTGCACATTTGTCACCTTAAAGGACGTGGTTGCTTTCATCCTGGTCAGATACGCTAAGACCGTCAGAGACAATGCCTTATAACCCGGGAGCGATGCTGATAACACCCGGCGATTGCCTCAAGAACGGGGCGTCGCCCTGGCCTCACTCAGTCGGGTTCAGTGCCTACCGGGCGAACCGTGCCCGTTCTAGAACCGGATTCGCGGAAGCTGTGTCCAGTAAAGTAGCCGGGCGTTTAGCCCGGCGATGATGGCGCCGGATACACCGACTCTGAATCTGCTCTAATCGCTATCTTCACCCACTTTTAGCACCGCCAGGAAAGCCTCCTGCGGAATATCGACCTTGCCCACCCGTTTCATTCTGCGCTTGCCCTCTTTCTGTTTTTCCAGAAGCTTGCGCTTGCGGGTGATGTCGCCGCCGTAACATTTGGCCAGCACGTTCTTGCGCAGCGCGGCCACGCTTTCGCGGGCGATGACCTTGGCCCCGATGGCGGCCTGTATCGCCACTTCAAACATCTGTCGGGGAATCAACTTGCGCATTCTGCTGACCAGCGTCCGGCCGCGCTCGTAGGCGTTCTCTTTGTGCACGATGATCGAGAGCGCATCCACCGGATCGCCGGCCACGAGGATATCCAGCTTGACCATGGGCGATTCCCACCAGCCGGAAAGGTGGTAATCCAGCGAAGCGTAGCCTCGCGATATGGTTTTCAGCCGGTCGTAAAAGTCGAGGACGATTTCGTTCAGCGGCAGCTCGTAAGTCAGCAACACGCGGTTGGAACTCACGTATTCGAAATTCTTCTGCTTGCCGCGCTTTTCCTCCACCAGCTTAAAAATGCCGCCGACGTATTCCTCGTTGGTGAGAATATTGGCGGTGATAATCGGCTCCTCGATTTTGTCAATCAGGGTTTGATCGGGCCACTTGGAGGGATTGTCGACATCAAGCGTCTGGCCGTCGGTAAGCGTCACTTTGTAGCGGACGCTCGGAGCGGTGACGATGAGTTCGAGATTGAACTCGCGCTCCAGCCTTTCCTGGATAATCTCCATGTGCAGCAGGCCGAGGAATCCGCAGCGGAAACCGAAGCCGAGAGCGGCGGAGCTTTCCGGCTCGAAGAAAAACGAGGAGTCGTTGAGCCGGAGTTTCTCGAGGGCGTCGCGCAGCAGTGCGTGGGCGTGTGAGTCAACCGTATAAAGTCCGGCGAAGACCATCGGCTTAATCTCTTCAAAGCCGGGCAGCGGCTCCGGGGCGGGGCGAGCGTCATCGGTAACCGTGTCGCCGATCTGGGTGTCGGCCACGTTCTTCAGGGTGGCGAAGAAAAAACCGACCTCGCCCGCGGTCAATTCGAAGACCTCGACCGGCTTGGGCGTAAGCACGCCCATGGTCTCCACCTGAAAGGACTTTCCGTTCGACATCAAGCGGATCTGCTGGCCCTTCTTCATGCGGCCGTTCACCACCCGCGCCAGCACGCCGACGCCGCGATAGGCGTCGAACCAGGAGTCGAAGATCAGCGCCTGCAGTGGCGCGATCGATGTCGCCCTTCGGCGGCGGAATCTGGCGGACGATCCTTTCGAGCACCTCCGGCACGCCCTGGCCGGTCTTGGCGCTGATGGGAAGCGCTGGCTGGCGTCCAGGCCGACGGCGCCCTCGATCATTTCCTTGGTGCGCTCAATGTCGGCGCTTGGCAAATCGATCTTGTTGATGACCGGAATGATCTCCAGCCCGTGATTGATAGCGATGTAGGCGTTGGCGAGCGTCTGCGCTTCCACGCCCTGGGCGGCGTCCACCACCAGCAGCGTGCCTTCGCACGAGGCCAGCGAGCGCGAGACCTCGTAGGAAAAATCCACGTGCCCGGGCGTGTCGATCAGGTTCAACTGGTAAGTGTTGCCGTCCTTCGCCTGGTAATTCATGCGCACGGCGTGAGCCTTGATGGTGATGCCGCGTTCCTTTTCCAACTCCATGGCGTCCAGAAACTGCTCATGCCCCGCCATCTCGCGCGCCGAGAGCGAGCCGGTCAGCTCCATCAAGCGGTCCGAAAGCGTCGTCTTGCCGTGGTCTATGTGGGCAATGATGGCAAAATTGCGAATGAATTGACGGTCCATGGACTCCAGTTAAAACCAGGGCGAGCGGGATCATCTGCGCACTGCCGGGCCTGTTCGATTGTAGCATCCGGGGCGGCGCCGCCAATCGCAACGGCCTCCGCCCCCAACCATCGGAACAGTTTGACTCACCTATGGGGCTTAGCTGTATGATCCTCTGGTGATCCGCCGACTTTACATCCACAATTTTCGCTGCCTTGAGAATTTCGAGTTGCCTCTCTCGGGTCAGACGTCTGTCTTGTTGATTGGGAACAATGGTGCAGGCAAGACGACGGTCGGGCTTGCCCTTGAGATTCTGCAAAGACTCGCACGGGGTACCAACCGGGTGGGTGATTTGATTCGCCCGAAGGATTTTGGCCGAGGGCATACAGATGTGCCTATGAGATTTGAGCTGGAAGTTGAGCTGCAAGGCGCGACCTATAGCTATAGCATTGCTTTTGAGCTGCCGAAAGAATTTAAGGAGCCCCGTGTGCTTCAGGAAAAGCTGTCGGTGGGCGGCGCGCCTGTTTACAGCCGAGAAGTCGCGCAAGTGAATCTTGCTAAGACCGGGAAAGAAAAAGAAGCGAAGTTTCTAATTGATTGGCATCTCGTGGCTCTGCCGATAATTCAAGAACAATCGGCCAAGCACCCTTTGTACGTCTTCAGGCAGTGGCTCAGTCGCATGCTGGTTCTTCGGCCTATCCCAAGCCTCATTACTGGAGATTCTAGTACAGAGACGCTGCAGCCAAACCCTGTGGTCCTGGATTTCGGAGCTTGGTTTTCAGGTCTATTGGCGTATGCTCCAGCCGCCTATACAAAAATTGATGGGCTTCTCAAACAGTCCATGCCCGATTTGAAAGATATCAAGAATCCAAGTGTTGGCAAGGATTCTCGAAGTCTTACTGTTCAATTTTCCAGCGGGGTGGAAAGCTTTACTGTTCCTTTTGAGGATCTGTCAGATGGAGAGAAATGTTTCATGATTTGTGCGTTGGTGGTTGCCGCCAACGATGCCTACGGCCCAATAGTTTGCTTCTGGGATGAACCTGACAACTATCTCGCCCCGTCAGAGGTCGGGCATTTCGTGCTGAGCCTGCGTAAAGCTTTTCAATCTGGCGGCCAGTTCATAGCGACTTCACACAATCCAGAAGGAATTCGGCGATTTTCCGACGATAATACGCTTCTTCTCTATAGGAACAGTCATTTAGAGCCTACCTTAGTCCGTCAGTTGAGCGAGATGAAAATCCCAGGAGATCTTGTTAGTGCATTGGTTCGGGGTGACGTAGCACCATGAGCGTCAACAAGTTTCTCCCACACGTTTTGATACTTCCAGAGGATGACGCCAACCGACAGCTCGCAAACGGTTTTCACCTAGCTCTGGAGCCGCCGTTCATCCGGAGAGTTCAGGTCCTGACGGAAGTCGGAGGCTGGATCAACGTGCGCGATCGCTTCATTTCCGATCACGTTTTTGAGATGAAGAAATATCCGAACCGATACATGGTCTTACTGATTGATTGTGACGGCAGAGAGAACAGATTGCAGGAAGTGAAGGATGTAGTTCCTCCCGAACTTACTGGCAGAGTTTTTGTCCTTGGCGTATTGAGCGAACCAGAAGCTCTAAAGCAGGGAAACGCAGGCTCCTACGAAGACATCGGACTGGCGTTGGCTAGAGATTGCCGGGATGGCACCAACGTCGTTTGGGACCAACCGCTACTACGTCACAACGCCAACGAACTTGGTCGTTTACGCCAGGATGTATGTCCAATGCTGTTTATCCCGTAGGTATCGTCTACAGCGGTCCGAAAACCACACCTCTTGAGAGAGGGCGTGGCGAACAGTATATGCCTCTTGTTTTCAGCGTTTTACAAGAACCGCTCCACCGATCCCTTTGGACCAGTTTCGGTCGGTCGGGCAATCCGGAATTTTACTCCCGGGATTAGTACCCGGAAACGCCCAAGTATCCACAAAAACGGCGTCCTGCTCGACGGCGGGGCTTGCCGCAGACCCTATCGGTGGCGGCCAGTGTGCGCTCTACACTTCCAGGCCGCGACCGCGCGCCTCCTGCAACGTGACCTTCACCTCCATTTTCGTCTTGCCGCGGAAGATGGTGACGGTGACCGTGTCGCCCGCCTTGTGGCTGTTCATCGCGTGCGCCAGGTCCTGCTGGTCCTCGATGGGTTGGCCGTCAATGGCGACGATCAAATCGCCGCCCAGCATGATAGGCGTATTGCCAAGGTATGCCCGGCGGGTTCCGCCGCGCAGCCCGGCCCGCTCGGCAGCGCCTCCGGGAACGACGGCAATGATGAGCGCGCCGTTGTCGGCGGCGAGGCCGATTTCCTCCGCCAGCTCAGGGTCGATGGGCAGCGAAGTGATGCCGAGTGATGGCCGGCGTACGCGTCCGTACTGCACCAGGTCGTTGATCACGGCCTTGGCGGCATTGATGGGAATGGCGAAGCCGATGCCGGCGCTTTGGCCTACCTGCGAAGCAATCATGGTGTTGATGCCGATCACCTGCCCCCTGGAATTCAGCAAAGGGCCTCCGGAATTGCCGGGATTGATGGCCGCATCGGTCTGGATGGCTTCATCGATGAAGGCTCCGTCGGGAGTCTGCACCGAGCGGATGGAGCTGACAATACCTCGCGTCATGGTTCCGGCAAAGATGCCGAACGGATTGCCGATGGCAAACACCTTCTGCCCGACCTGCAAGCCGACGGGAGTCGCCGAGCACCACCGGCTCCAGGCTGGGCGCCTGGATCTGAATGACCGCCAAATCGTGCGAGCGGTCCAGGCCGATCACCTGCGCCTTGTACTTCTTCTTGTTCGCCAGGGTCACTTCGAGCCGGTTGGCATTGGCCACCACATGGTAGTTGGTGAGGATGTGGCCTTCCTTGTCGATAATGAAGCCTGAGCCCGCGCCCTCCTGCGGCACCGGCCCATAGAAGAAATCAAAGGCCATCTGGGTCGAGGTGACGTTCACCACCGAGGGCGACACCTTCTTGTAGATTTCTACGTTGTTCTGCTCCTCGGGGTCGAGCGCCGGAGTTCCGGCCGCCTGCGTAACCTGCACCGCTTCACGGCTGGCGATGAAAGGAACGGCGCCCGGATGATGCGAAGTGTAAAAGACGAAAGCGGCTGCAAGCAGCACACCGATAAAAACAGGCCGTAGCGGTTTCATAGATCTTCTATCTTCTATCTTCCAACAGACGATTATAGATGGCTCTGCTGCGATCTCCGTGAGCGGTAATCATGGCTTCCGGGGCGGCTAGTGTAGTGTCCCGAAAGTTCGTGACACAATTTAGGATGTCATGCTGAGCGCAGCGAAGCATCCCGGAAAACTGTCCCAGCCCGCGCCGCTTTGGGCTTTTTGATGAAATCCTTCGGCTGCGCCTCAGCCACACGCGGTGCTGGGATTCTTCGCTCGCTACGCTCCCTCAGAATGACACTGCAAAAAGTTATTGCGCGAACTTCCGGGACACGACACTAGCGTTCACCGCTCAGCTTGGCGCAATTCCAGCCACACCTTATCGACCTGCCGCTTGGTTTCTTCGAGCGATCCGGAGTTATCGATAACGTAGTCGGCGCGCGCCGCTTTGGTTTCATCGGGCCACTGAGCTCGCATGCGGCGCTCGACATCGGCGTGGGCGGCTTCGTAAGCGATGCCGACACGTTCCGCGAAGCGCCGTATCTTGCTTTCCAGTGGACAGCTCACGACGATGATGCGATCGAAGCGCCGGTCGCCGCCCGCTTCGTAGAGCAGGGCGGCCTCGCAGACGGCAATGGCCGCCGGCTCGCGGCGCGCCACTTCTTCCATCCAGCGATTTTCCGCTTCGAGAACGGCCGGATGCACGATCGCGTTCAGCTCCTGGATGCGCCCGGCGAAGGCCGACTCCGCCAGCTTCGGGCGGCTGATGCTGCCATCCTGATTCAGGATTCCGCTGCCGAAGCACTCGACTACGCGGGCGTAGACGGCTTCGCCCGGCCGCATCAAATCATGCGCCAGCTTATCTGCGAGCAGCGTGTAAGCACCGTGCTCGCAGAGCATCCGTGCGACCGTGGTTTTGCCGCACGCGACCCCGCCGGTAAGTCCAACCCGCAACATGTGCCGATCTCCACAACGCCTTCGAATAGTATCTGTAGAGTAAATATTTTCCTGATCAGGGTTACTGCATTCTCATGACATTGTTTATTATCAAGTAAACAAAATTGCCGAAATTATTTTGGTACAAACGTCTCATAGCTTAAGATGTTTGCGCATTATCGGACATAACATCGCGAAATTTTGCGTGCAAAAACAGCGTTTTTGCCGGCAAAGAAATGCGCGAAAAACTTCGTAAGGCATTTGCTTTCATCCGCTTGCGCGATATTTCTCCGGCGCGGCTCAAAATGGCTCCGCTGCAACACGCCTATCATCTTCATTTAAAACCACTTAGCTTCGCATGGCGAGCGCCACGGCGCATCACGGCGGCCTTAACGGTGTTCACCATCAGCATGGCAATCGTGAGCGGACCAACCCCGCCGGGCACGGGGGTGAGCGCACCGGCCACCTCTGCGACTCTGGGATCGACGTCGCCGATGAGGGTCGAGCCCTTGGCCGCGAACTCCGCTTCCCGCTTGGCGTTACCGGCAAAATACTTGGCGAACTCGGCGCCGTCGGTAATGCGATTGATGCCGACATCGACGACGGTAGCACCCGGCTTGACGAACTCGGGGGTAATCATACCGGTTTTCCCGATGGCGGCAATTAGGAGGTCGGCGCGGCGGCACACTCCGGGCAGATCGCGGGTGCGCGAATGGCAGATGGTAACGGTCGCGTTGGCATTGGTGAGCAACATCGCCACCGGCTTACCCACAATGTCGCTGCGGCCGACCACGACCGCTTCCTGGCCCTCAATGAGGATCTGCGAACGGCGGAGGATCTCGATCACTCCGCAAGGAGTGCATGGAACGAGTCCCGGCCGCCCGGTGGAAAGATAGCCGACGTTGAGGGGATGGAATCCATCCACGTCTTTCGCGGGATCGACCGCCAGCAATACCCGCTTGGCGTCCACCTGCTTGGGCAGGGGCAGTTGTACGAGGATGCCGTCGATATCGTCGCGAGCATTGAGCCCGGCGATCAGCCCCAACATCTCCTCGGTAGTGATGCTCTCCGCGGGGGTTATTTTTTCGCTGAACAAGCCCAGGGCTTCGCAGGTCTTGACCTTGTTGCGCACGTAAATCTCCGAGGCCGGATTCTGACCTGCCAGCACGGCGGCAAGTCCCGGCTTGAGGCCGCGCAGGTTCAGCTCTCTCACTTGTTCCGCGGCTTCGGCCTTAATGGCAGCGGCAATTCTATTTCCGTCCAGAATGGTGGCTGGCATTGCTTGCCCCTGTCTCTGAAAGTGTGCTCCATGCCTAGTGTATCAACCCCTGAACGGCCCAGGAAAAACACCGCAACCCGCGGGGTGTAGCCGGGTTTATCGATACAGCAAGGGGCACAAGATGTACCGGTTAGAAAAAGTCATCTTTTCTAATTGGAGGGCGTCCCAGGTGCCGGGGAAAATGAGACGAAAGTACCTTCGGTAGAAAATTATGTGCAACGCCCTTGGGCGATCAAGAGTCTAACAGAGCAGATCGGGGGTGGGATTATGAGGGAAGAGCATAACGGAGAGCTGCAAGTTTTCGACACCAGAGGTGACTGGGTTGCGGCACAGCATGCTGCAGGAAGTACTTGACCTGCGCGCCGCGGCGGAGGTGCTCCAGCTGTTCCTCGTAGGCAGGGGATACGGAATCTCCAGTGACGAGGCCCGGGAAGCAGTCCGCCGCTTTGGCGTAGCGGGCTGGCCTGTTGAAGCGATACAGCGGGAGCTGAATCGTATCGCCCTGGTTCAGTAACCTCCTTTCAGCAACTTTGCAAACAAAGGCCTGCGCCAACCAGCGCGGGCCTTTTGCTTTGCCGGCAACTGACTTCCGGCAAGTCGGCTGCCGGCCGCGGAAACTTCTTGACCCTGCATTAATTTGAGCCGCGGGCAATGTGTCTGCCAGGATCTCGAACTTCCGCAAACGCTTCGTCTCCTGTTCCTGTTGGCGCGTGACCCTGCGAACCTAGGCCGAAGCCCGCTCTGCTGCCCCGACTACACTGGCAACCACCTCAAATAGTTCCGACGGCTCACTGGAGGATGCAAACCACGAAGTCGGGCCCGCCGGAAGATTAAGGTAAAGCCGGATTACCGGGGTTGCATCGTTCATCCATTTAACAAACGAGAAGAGAGCATGCGCTTCCTTGTCGTCGAGCGTTTCGCAGATGACTACCAAGTCATAGCCTTGACGCTCAAGCTCCGTGAGCGCCTGACGCCCGATTGCGAGCGTTACATCATATCCCGCATGATTCAACAGAACGGTCCGGAACTGGAGGAATGCATCGTCCTGCCCTATGAGAAGAACCCTGCGCTTGTGATACATGGTCATAGTGTCCTTTGCCTGCAATCCTTGGCCGGCAATGAGCGGCCCTAAAGCGAGCCCACAACTAAAAGCCACCGGAGCCCGGGGAAAGCTATCAGGCTGCTCTCTCAACGTAAGTCTCCGCGGTCTCCGCTTCCCATTCGCGGCCGGGAGTCCAGATGGTTCTCATCTTTTCCCAGTCGTAAGGAAATTCCTTGCCGCAAGTGAGACACACCACGTATGCGGAGTGCGTAGTTGTGGACGCATTTACCCGGTTTCTCATCCGGAGCGGAAAGGTACAATTATTGTGGGGGCACCCAAACAGCCAATCCAGCAAACGCATGAGCATACGAAACCTCCAAATAATCGGCATTTCCTTTGCATAGCGCGGGCGAAAACGCTTTGGCGATCATTAGTAGTCGCCAGGGGCGGGACACGCGATACGGCTAATCCTCATTCCTGATTCCTGGCTTCCTCGACCGTTAGATGGCTCGAGAGGAGCTGAAGCATCCCGGAAAGAGTTCGCAAATACGGTAAGTATTTGCCGTTGCCTGCCGCCAAAAGAGGAGCGCGGTTGGCTCCTGGAAATTGGATGCGCAGCCCTCGAGCAGAGTTGCGCGTGGAAAAGGTTAACTGCTCCGACAGCAAAGCGTGGCGGGGGCTTGCGCCTGCGTCTTTTCCCTAATTTGCGCTGTCGCCTAAATAATTAAAAAATCGGGGGTTAACGGCTGCCCGAAATTCTCACAGGATGCCGGCGCTATCAGGTGGTGGATTTTCTGATCTCCCAGCCTTGGCGGAACAGCGGCAACCAGTTGCCGGCATTGTAAGGATGCTTCTTGATCTCCTCCAGGTTCAGATCGGTGCCCAACCCAGGGCCTTCCGGGGGCTGAATATAGCCGTTCACGACCTTCATCGGATTCGTCAGCACCTTCTCTTCCCACGGCTCGTTAAATTCATCGAAGATTTCGTGAATGAAAAAGTTGGGAGTCGCCATGTTGAGGTGAGCGCAAGCGATCGAGCATAGCGGACCTTGCGCGCTATGAGGGGCAGTCACGCCATTGGCGGCATGGACCATGCCGGCAACTTGCTTGGCGGCGCAAAGGCCCATAAATTGTGGTTCAAGCTGAATAATGTGAACCGCATCGTGCTTGAGCAGTTCGAAGAACTGCTCCCGGCAGTAATAGTCTTCGCCGCAAGCGATCGGGACTGGGCTGCGCTTCGCTACTTCCACGATGGAAGAAATTTTGTACGGCGGCACCGGCGTTTCAAACCACCCCGGACGATAGGGAGCCATGGCTTCAGCAAACCGCAGCGCGGTGTGTACACTGAAGCGGTTATGCCCTTCGACGAGAATATCGACCTCAGGCCCAACCGCGTCTCTCACCGCCCGGATGATGGCAATTGCCAGATCAAAATCGGATAGTTCGACGGTTCGCCAAGCGCTGCCGAAGGGATCGAACTTGAGAGCAGTGTATCCTTTGGCCTTTACCAGCTTAGCTTTCTCGTGATAGCTCTCCGGGGTGCGCGGTCCCCGATACCATCCGTTTGCATATACCCGGAGCTTGTCATGGTTGCGCCCTCCAATCAGCTTATAGAGAGGCTGCCCGCACGCCTTGCCGACAATATCCCAGCACGCCATCTCGACTGCGGCAAGGGCCGAACCCTGGACTTGACCGCCATCCGAATACACGTCTCTGAACATCTTCAGGGACAGGGTCTCGGTATCAAAGGGATCGTGTCCAACCGCCAGATGCTTGAGTTCATGGATGGCCGCTTCCACGGTCTTGGCAAACCCATTGAGCGTGCCTTCACCAATGCCGTGAATACCTTCATCCGTATGGACCTTGACAAACAGCCAGTTTTTCCAGGGGTTGCCCGCGATGAATGTCTCGATGTCAGTGATCTTCATTCCGTTTTCTCCGCGCGTTGAATGGTTGGGCCAACAAACGGCGCAGGGCCCGCCGCCGGCATGAGCGATTAAATTACCACTTCACCCGATGAGTTCCAATACGTAAATGCTCCACGATAAATGCTCCACTGAAGGATGGTTGAGCGGCCAAGCCTGAAGGCCGAGATGCGGTCGGCGCCATGCAATGTGACGGCTCTACGAGTGCTCGGCAAATTCCGATGCCGCACCGGAAGCATGACCTGGTGACGAACGCCCAATTCGCATGCAGCTCACAATCGTTGCCCCCGCCGCGAAACCGGCGGCGACGACCAGCGCCACGGTATTGCCGGTGCGGGAACTGGCGAACATGGTGAAGATCAAAGCGACGAACGTTGCACCCAGGGTTTGTCCTGTCAGGCGGGCCGTGCCAAGCATTCCGCTCGCCCCACCGCTTCTCTCCTTTGGCGCCGAAGAAAGAATCTCGCGATTGTTCGGGGCCTGGAAAAATCCAAACCCCAGTCCGCAGAGAGCCATCCTCCAGACGATGGCGTGTGCGGCCGGATGAGCCGGCAGCAGCGCCAACGATAGCAGTCCGACGGTAAACCCCGACAGGCCTATGCCTCCCAGAATACCCGCGGAATAGCGGTCGGCCAAGTGTCCCGCTATCGGGGCTGAAATAAGAATCGCCAGAGGCCAAGGGGAAATAAGCAGCCCGCACTCGACCTGAGTACGACCCAGGACATCTTGCAAGTAAAACGGCAAGGACACGTAAGCCAGCATCTGGGCAATAAAAGAGCAGATTGAAGTCGCGATTGACAAGGCAAAAGTCGGCACCCGCAGCAGATCGACCGCAAACATCGGGGCGGGTTGAAGCAATTGGCGGCGCACAAAGCCGATACCGACGAAGATGGCAGCCGTTATCTCGACTGCCCCCATCCACATCGCTTGACCGTGCCCCAAGCCATCCACGCCGCTGATCAGAAGGCCGAACGTGATCGCGCTGAGCACCGCGCTCTTGAGGTCGAAGCTGCGTCCCGAACCCGCGGTCCTGGGCAAAGTGCGCAATGAGATTCCCAGGCCGAGGATTCCCACCGGAACGTTCACGGCAAACAGCCACGGCCACCGGGCGACGGAAAGAATGCCTGCCGCAGCCGTCGGTCCGATGGCGGCCGAGACCGCGACGACCATGGCGTTGATGCCCATTCCTCGACCCAGGATCCGGGAGGGGAAAATGGTGCGAATCAGTGCCGTGTTGACACTTACAATGCCGGCGGCGCCTAACCCCTGGACAAAGCGGGCGAGCGCTAACGAAAGCAGCGAATTGGATAAGGCGCAGCAGAGCGAGGCTACGATGAAGACCGCGAATCCTGCCCGATAAACCCTCCGGTAACCGACGATGTCGCCCAAAGAAGAAAGCGGCAGCAACGATATCATCAGGGCGAGCTGGTATGCATTCACGACCCAAATCGACGCCGCCGGGCTGGCGCCCACGTCACGCGCGATTGCCGGCAACGCGACATTGGTGATGGTCCCGTCGATCACCGTCATGCCGACGGCGAGCGCAACCGTTAGAATCGCCCAGTACCGCTGCGGCAGGGGAAGACCGTCTAAGGCACCTGTCGCCAAGACACTGGGCGCTTCCGTAGCATTGCGACGAAGCGTCGTTGGCCCGATATCCCGGGGATCAACATCATCTTTCGAAGATGTCCGTGTCACCTGCCGCCCAACCATTATCCGGAGAGATCCAGATGTTAGATTTACCACACCTTCGTGATGATCCCGAGAAGATTCGATCTTCCTTATCCGGCGGCTACACGGTACAGATTTCTCGCGGCATTAGAGTGGCGGACCTGCCACCGAATTCGGCTCAGGACGGCATCAGCCTACGTACGGTCGCAAGGAGTCGGTTGTGGTCACAAGGCTTGGGCAAGCTGGCATCAGCGCCCAACAGTTCCGCGACATGCAGCATGTTTCCGCCAAAGGCTCCGGAAATGGCTATGATTTTCAGATTTGGCTGCTCACTCCGAATGTCCCGAATCACTTCGATACCATCCCGGCCAGGCATAACCAGATCGGTCAAAAGCAGGTCAAACGGCTGCGTTTTTGCCACCCGAAGAGCTTTGGCGCCGTCTTGTGCTGCCGAGACCTCATACCCAGCGTCGGTTAAGATATCGTAAAGCAGGGTCAGAACCGCGTCATCGTCGTCCACGACTAAAATTTTGCCACTCGAAGGCTCTGGTTGGATCGAGTCCATTGCTTGTTCCCCTTTTTCTTGTAGCGATCGCCCATGGTGTTCCTCGTTGCCTTTCCTGCCAGAGCAAGCCCGTCGTTTGGCTCATGCTTGATTGTCTTGCTACCTCCCGGCGAACCTGAGACAGCGAATCAGAACAGGTTCATCTGAAGCGCGCGATCTGCCGGCGACAAAACATTTTCGCCGGCATGTCATTTCCATCGGCAGCGCCTCCTGGCAACTTCAGGCCATAAAGTTTGGACTGCGCCCTCTGGAATGCCTCGCGACAACGGGGAGGAGTACGCTGCCACAGAACTTTCTGCTTAACATTGCCGATAGCAATAATGTTGACGGAAGTGTGGCTCTTTCGAGCTGCGGTTTCAGGTGAATCGCCTAATCGTGGCGGCGGTTCAGCAGCTACTCTCTTTAAGAAATGGCAGTGCTCTGTATCGGGGGTTGGCGCCGATAGCCACCATCAGAGCAAACGGAAACCATGGAACCGAAAAAAAATGCCCGCGAAGGCGACGCGGGTTGGTCCGCGTCCGACAGGTGTACTGCGACCGAGACACAAGAGCCGACCAGAAAGCACCGCCGGGATTCGATTCGACTCAGGCTCGCGTCGCTGGTGGTTGCTTGTGTCTTGCCGGTGTGGATCGCCGCCGGATTTCTGGTCTATTACAACTATCAAAGCAGACGGGCGCTGACCGAACAGAGCATGCTGGAGACAGCGCGGGCGCTGACGATGGTGGTTGACCGGGAACTTTCCAATATGCAGGCCACCCTGGGTGCGTTTGCTGCTTCACCTTCGCTCGTCTCTGGCGACCTGCGGGCATTTTACAATCAGGCGCGAGCAACCATGGAAACTCGCCCCGGTGCGAACATCATCCTTTCAGATGTGACGGCGCAAGAACTTGTTCATACCTTTCTTCCGTTTGGCGTTTCCCTCCCCAAGCGTGCTGTCCCGCAGACCATTCGACGAGTTTATGCGACAGGGAAGCCGGTCATTACCGGAATCTACACAGGCGCTGGGACTAGGCAACTGCAAATCGCCGTTGACGTCCCTGTGTTTCGCAGCGGCCGAGTAGCCTACGACTTAGCTATGGTCGCTTCTGCCAATCGCCTCGCCGCTATTCTTTTGCAGCAGCATCTTCCCTCGGAGTGGCTAGCTGGAATCATGGATAACAATCAAGTCATCGTTGCCCGGACTCGTCTAGCGGAGCAGTTTGTCGGCCAGCCCGTCAACACCGCTTTGGCGCAACGGATGAGGGCTACCGAGGAGGGTGTTACGGAGAGCACCAACCTCGAAGGTATCCCGATGTTTAACGGCTTCAGTCGATCGGCGCAATCGGGCTGGACGGTGTCGATCGGCGTACCCAAGGCGATCATAACGGCGGATATCTGGCGCGGGCTGTGGTGGGCTCTGGCCTGCGCGGCTTTGTTGTCGCTCGCCGGCATTCTGATGGCCCTGATGATGGCGCGGCGCATCTCCGGCTCAATCCATGGGCTGATTGCCCCGGCCCTTGCCTTGGGACGCGGCGAGCCTGTGATCGTCGAGCACCTCGAACTCGCCGAAACCGATGAAGTCGGCGAGTCGTTGACCAGGGCATCGCAACTGATTCAGCAACGGGCGGAGGAACGGGCGCGGGCGGAAGCGGCTCGCCGTGAAAGCCAAGAACTGAAGCGGCTCAATGCGGAGTTGGAGCAAAGCGAAGCCGAGGCGCGCGCTCGGGCCGCGGAACTGGCGGCCATCATGGACGCCGTGCCAGCCATCATTCACATTGCCCATGACCCCGAATGTAAACGGATCACGAGTAACCGGGCCGGGTATGAACTCTTGCGATTGCCGCCCGGGAGCAATGTTTCAAAGTCGGCGCCGGAGAGTGAACGCGCTTTGAACTACCATCTGATGAGAGATGGAAGGGAGGTTCCTCTCGATGAGTTGCCGCTGCAGATGGCTGCCACCGGACGCGAAATCCGGAATTCCGGGTTCACGATAGCGTTCGACGACGGCGCCTCGCGAACTGTTTTTGGCAATGCCGTGCCATTGCTAGACGGCGCAGGCAAAGTCGTGGGGGCGGTAGGCGCGCTCATCGATGTCACCGAGCGCGAGCAAGCGGAAAAGCAGCTCATGCGAACCGCCGAGAGGTTGCAAGCCATCCTGGACAACGCACCCGTAGGGATCGTAATTAACGATCGGGAAGGCGGCTTGATTGAGCCGAACGCGGCGTACCAACGAATTTGCGGGTACTCGGCGGAGGAGCTAAAAGGCAAAAAGTTCGCGGATTTCACGTATCCGGACGACATTGCGCAGAATCTGCAGTTGTTTGAGCAGCTCAGAAGTGACAAGCTGCGATCCTACGAAATAGAAAAGCGCTATATCCGCAAAGATGGCGAGATCATCTGGGTCCGTGCCATTACTTCCAGGCTAACCGAAGAAAGCAACATTTCGATTATTCAGGACATCACTGCGCGTAAACATGCGGAGCAACAACTTCGAGCGACAGCCGACAGGCTGAAGGCCATCATGGAACATGCGCCGGTGGGAATCGTAACCGGGAGCCGCGAGTATCGGTTTCTGGAGACGAATGCCGCCTTCCAGAAGATGACCGGTTATTCCGGGGACGAGCTGAGGCACATGGACTGGAAGACTCTTACCCACCCCGACGATATCGCGCCCAACGTGGAGCTTGTGGACAAGTTGTTCGCCGGTGAGTTAGAGGTGTACGAATATGAAAAACGTTACCTCCCCAAGAACGGCAAGACGATCTGGGTGCGAATCATCGGTGCGCGGGTGGATAGTGAAGTCAAGATGTCGATTGTCGAAGACATCACCGAGCGCAAACGAGTGGAAGCCCAGCTACAGGCAACGATGGAAAGGTTGCAAGCAATCGTTCAACATGCGCCGGTGGGAGTCACCCTCCTTGATCGGAAGGGGCGTGTGCAGGAGGCTAATCCCGCGCTGTGCCACATTCTCGGGTACTCGGCGGAAGAGCTGAAAGGCAGAAGTTTCAAGGAATATACGCATCCGGACGACCTCCAGAAGAGCCGGTTCGATAAGTGGGACCGGCAGCCCTATGAGTTGGAAAAGCGTTACATCCGCAAGGATGGCAACTTGGTCTGGGTACGGGTTGTAGCATGCCCGATCAATCACAATTTTCTGATATCAATTGTCGAGGATATCACCGCGCGAAAAAGAGAAGAAGAACAGAGGCGCGGGCTGGAAGAACAGCTTCGCCAGGCCCAGAAGATGGAGGCTGTGGGACATCTCGCCGGCGGCGTCGCCCACGACTTCAACAATCTCCTCATGGTCATACAAAGCTACGCGGAAATGCTGCAGGACCGCCTTCCCGCCCAAGACCGCCTCCGGAAAAACACGCAGGAAATCCTGAAGGCTGCCGCGCGAGCCGCCGGCCTTACGCGGCAACTGTTGGCGTTCAGCCGCAAACAGATTCTTTCTCCCGTCGTGCTCGATCTAAATGGGGTGGTGGATGAGGCCGCGAGGATGCTGGAGCGGCTCATTGGTGAAGACATTGAATTTCGCATGAGCCCGGCGGAGTCGCTCTGGGCGATCAAGGCTGATCCGGATCAAATCGTGCAAGTTCTGATGAACCTTTGCGTGAACGCTCGTGACGCCATGCCTCAAGGCGGCGCGCTCACGATTGCAACCGGCAATGTCACGGTAGAAGCGGGGCTGGAGCGCCCTTACGTCGCGCCCGGGGATTATGTGATGCTTTCGGTCACCGACACTGGCATAGGCATTAGCAAAGAGATACTCGGGTGTATTTTTGATCCCTTCTTTACCACCAAAGAGGTCGGCAAGGGAACGGGACTGGGCTTGGCGACTGTCTACGGCATTGTGAAACAAAGCGGCGGCTACGTCTGGGTCGATAGCGAGCTTGGACAGGGAGCCTGTTTCACGGTTTATCTGCCCAGGGCAAAGGGCGCGATCGCTTCCACCATGTCGGCGAAAGCTAAGGCGCAGCCACGAGGCACGGGAACCATATTGGTGGCCGAAGATGAAGAAGCCCTGAGAGAAGCGGTGTGCGACTATCTGCGTAGCTTGGGATACACCGTTCTTCGAGGCCAGCTCAGGCCAAGACGCGCTCGCGGTGTTGAGTGAACACGAGGAACATCTTGACCTGTTGATCACGGATCTGGTGATGCCGCGGATGGGCGGCAAAGAGTTAGCGCAAACGCTGGGGACCTTGCGCCCCGATCTGAAAACGATTTATATCTCCGGATATGCGGACGACGCGGCCTTGCGACACAGCGTACTTGAGGCGAATGCGACCTTCCTGCAGAAGCCGTTCAACCTGGGCGCGCTTGCGCGCAAAGTGGGCGAAACGCTCGGACAGACTGAAACGGTACAGTGATGAAGTTCTGCAAGGCCGCCCGGATTACATCGGCATTCACGCCGAAGTCCGGCGAATGGCGACAGCTCCGCTGAACGTTAAAACAAAGCCTTTATTGCAAATGCTTGAAGTCTTCACGGCGGAGCCGGCCGTGCAGTTCTATTCGGGCAATTTCCTCGAAGGCAAGGTGCCGCGCGATGTGGGCAAGAGAGCAAGGTCTACAACGTGCACAATGCATTTTGCCTGGAGCCGCAGCATTTTCCCGACTCGGTGAACAAGCCGCAGTGGCCCAGCACACAACTAGGCCCCGGTGAATGGTACAGCGGGAAGATTATCTATAAGTTTTCGGTTCGCAAGTGAGCCGGCAAGGAAGCAAAACAATCCCCGGGTCGCAAGCCCGGGGATTTTTTGGAACCGGATGACCGGCGCCATGTCTAACAAACTCAATTTCCGAATGAAGTGCTTCCGCCTATGCGACCCGATCGCCGCCATTCTGCTTTACGCAGCCGGCCGCTGGACGGTAGAGGCCGATCTTACCCTCGATCTCGCCCCGTCCCGGGTTGGTTGAGTTGTTTCCTGTGCGCTCACTTCGGAGCCAGGCGATTTCGAGGCAATCTCCTTTGCGCGTTCCGCTGCGATAGATGGTATGCACCGGGAGTTCCAGCACACTGGCCGCTTTTCGAAACACCTTCGAAATGCGGAAGGGCCGAACATACTCTTCGATATGAATTACCCGCTTCTCCCGGTCGAGAAAAACCAGATCGATGGGAAACATCATTCCTAGCGTATGGACGCCGCGGCAGGGGACGATCCACAGCCCCCTTCCCGGTTGCGCCCAGCGCGCGGTTTTCCTCAACAGCCCGAAAAGACGGAGGAAATAGTTGTTGGCGACGCTGACCTCAGTAGCCACAAAAGTTTCGCGCGTTTGGTTGTAAACGTACGCGAGCCGATCTTGTACAGAATTTGCCATGGTCGCTATTTCACCTTCTGTCCGGCGCCGATGATCTCAGCGGTGGTTTCATGAACCGGTGTTCAGGGAAAGGCAATCCCTTTCAAGAACCGGAGCCCGTATTTCTTGTTGGCTCCGAACGGCGCGACCGGAACCATGCCGTTCCAGAGCTATCTGGAACGGACCGTTCAAGAACTTAGGCGCGGCGGCGGATGCTTACTCGATCGCCTTCTGCCTGCGCCGCATGACAATAATCCCCAGAACAACGACCGCGAGTACCCCCGATACGAACCGAATTACCGTTACTGCATCCATTTTTTTCTCCTTACAGTTTCCTGTCTTCTATTGCAGTTGTGGGTTCACGGCTAACCACCGGCTGAGTTACTAATGGGTGCGCCAGGGAAGCGGGCGATCGCGTGCGCCGCAACCACGTAGCCGGCCAGAACGAGCACTCCGCACAGGAGAAAGAATTTGGCGGGTTTGACTTTCATTCCGGCTTGGGTAAGAAAAATCTGGAATCGGCCGAAGCAGGACCACCGGATCATCCACCGATGAATCTGAGGCACGCTACTGAGCATCTCGTCGCGCAGCAGCTTGAGCCACGTGGGCGGCGAGTTGACGATAGCGCCCGCTGAGCACGGCGTTTTGACTTTCAAGCAGCGGGGTGCCGAGGTTCGCGGCCGCACTGACCTTGAGAAAATCGTTGGGCAGGCAGGAGAAGACCGAGTATTGGCCGTCTTTCTCGATGGTCTTCAGGATCTTTTCATCTCCCTTGTGTCATCGGTTGATGAGGATGCGCGTCCGGGCAGGCTCAATGCCGAGGCTTTTGAGAGCCAGTAATCGCCGCTCGAGCGTCCACAGCGCGGGAACGCTGGCCTCCGCACCACGAAAACCATTTTGGCCTTGCGCAGAAGGGTCTCCATTCGGAAGAGAATTGCGAACCGAGGTCGGCCAGCACAAAGCCGAAGCCATTCTGGGCAACGTTCACCACGCGTTCCAGCGGGGCGACAGCAATGTCGTCCCATTCTTCAGACTGCATGGCTCCGCCAAGAATTTCCAGGCCCGTCTTGCGGTGAGTCAACAGCCCCGCGAAAAAGTGACTGTCAAGACGCTCCAGGTTCGACACCGCATCGCGGACACCAAAGCTCGGATTGAGATCAAGCAGCAGATGAGCATTGCCGAGCGGACGCGCAAAATCGAGCAGGACGACGCGTTTCCGCGCGAACGAGGAGAGCTGAGCTGCCAGGTTGATCGCCACCGTGGTTGTGCCGACGCCGCCTTTCGCGCCCATCGCCGCGACTAATTGTTCCTGCGATGGGCGGTCCCGGCCTGCCAGTTCGTGAACGAAGCGGGCGAGCAGATCCCGCAGCGCTCCGGGCATGTCGGGCTTGGGCAGGAAATCCTGCACCCCGCTTCTCATCGCTTCCAGCAGCAACTGCGGAGTTGGCGGAGATGACGCCGAACACGCCACCAGTTTCACCGCCGAGCTGAGGCGCCTGAGATTAGCGGCGAATGCGAAATAGGGTTCCGGATCGTGAGGCAGGTCAAGAAAGACGACGTCGGGCAACATCCCGGCCGACTCGGGAATTTTGTCGCCCGAAGCGGACCATTGATTGACCGACTTTACAAATCCGCTTTGCTCCAAGCAAGCCAGCAGTTGTGCCGCGCTCGATGCATCTCCGCTTGCTATTGCCGCTGTCAGCATTGGCCCTTTACCTGCCTCCCTGAAGATGTTGTTTAAGAACCGGTTCTCTCACGCGCTTTTTATTTAGCCGGGGCGTTGGTTTGTGCGCCGGGAACAGGCGCTAAGAACGGAACAGGAAATACCGGTCCCTTCGGCATATTTGCCGCCGTCAACGGTTACACGATGTGCGGCGTGACCACGACGAGCAGTTCATCCGTGCTCTTCTGTTTCGACCAGCTCTGGAAAAGCTTTCCGAGAACTGTGCAGCGCGCTCCCTGCCCCATTGGTCGAATTCGCAGGCTGTGGAGGCGAAAACTGTTGCGTCGAAGTAGTGCCGACATTCTTCGCCCCTGGAAGACTGAGAAGGTTGAACCCGAACTGGTTGAGAGCGCCGCGGTCAACTTCGGCAAAGCGCACCTGGAGCATGATCTGCCCGGCCGGAGACACCGGAGCTTGCAACAGGTTCGTGACCTTGGGACTGATGTTCTTTGCCAGTTCCACGATCTTGTCGGCCACCGCGACCGAAGACACCCGCCCGGATAACATCACTGCGTCCCTGGCTGTCTCTAGCCACTGGCTAGCCGCAAGCGTTAACTAGGTGAGGTTCGTGTTCGCGTTGGTGAAGACAGTGGTGACCGAGCTACCCAACGTTCTGATCGTCGCGGTCGCTGCCAGGGCAAGCAGAACCAACAGCAAAGCGTATTCGACCAGATCCTGACCTTCTTCTTCTTTCCAACGGCGAATCAAAAGACTCTTCATTATTCTGTGTCCTCTCGCGTAACGTGAGCTAAGCAGCACGAAAGCATCGTGCGCGATCCTCCTTCAAGCACTTGAGACGCCACTCTGCTTGCTGCCCACCATCGGAAGCTAAGTTCCTGAAAAGTCCGAAGTTGCTACCGCCGCCCGTGAAAAACCGCGAACCCGGTTTGCGGCTACGGCAAAAGTATTACGGATTGGGCACACTTCCCCGGTCTCGTTCGTGCGGTTTGGTGACACTTGAGACGTGGGGGGTAAAACGTTGAAAAAAAGCAGGCTTGGAGCGAACGGCATCGGTCCCGGTCCATGGCTGGGCCTTCACCGATGAGAACCTGTGCGGCGCCAAGACGCAAAAGGCTCTCCCGCGCGGCGGCGATCACGGCCGGGTGAGTGCTGGTCACGCCCAGAGGGTCTGGTCCGACAAAGTTCGGTTTGAGCAACACGATCTTTCCCCGGATGGGAAGATCAAATTCGCCCACGGTTTCATTGATCAGCGCCGCCAAGTCTTGTTCATAGCTGGCAATGCTCCGAATCGCTACGCGCAAAGCGGGACGTTGAAACGACGGGACAAGCGCAGCCTTGGCACTTCGTATCATCGGGAGGTCTCCCCGGATTCACCGGTCAGCCACCTTCGGCATAAGTTTGCTGCCAAACAAACCCAGGGCGTGGTGGTAACGCTTCCCAGAAATTCGCTGTTGAAGTAAGGATCCTCCGGGCGCGGCGCGGTTACCGGCCACTGGCGGCCATAAGTTTCCAGACAGATTTGGGCGCGCGCGAGGGAAAGCGGCCCCGACTCGTTTGCCAGGTTTTGTTCAAGCCAATCCAGGCTCGCCAGATTTTCGGAACCTTGCCGATAGCGATGCAGGGCGAGCAGCGCCCATGCCGTGGGAATCACCAGCGGCTTGCCGGGAACACCGTAGACCAGCGGGTCTCCACAATTCCATCCCCCACCGGGACACATGCGGTCGCGAAGCATTGCTTCGGCCGACCGGCGTCTCTGGTCCGCTCCGGCGGGGAGCAGTTCTTTGGGGCAAAGATCGAAGACAATCAGCGCGACTGAAGTTGGTTCAACCCAACTGCTTGTGCCGGGGGTCCATCCCGATCCTTTATATGCGCCGTGTTGCCGTGAGTAATGACGCGCGGGCGAAAGCCGTCGCAGCCAGCGCTACCAGAGGACACTGTCCCGGGGGCTGTCTTGATTTAGGCAGTTCAAACCGGCGGCAACGGCATTGGATGAACGGTTGGCGGAGAGCATAGCCCAGCAGGCAAGCGCGGTGGCCGAACAACCTACCTCCGCGCCGGCGGCGAAGGGCCAGGAACCGTCCGGCAATTGCGCCGAATGCAGGTATTCGAGGCCGCGGCCGCAGACTTGGGCCGGCGCGTTCCCGCTCGCCATAAGCGCGTGCAGCGCCCAGCAGGTCGCCTCCACCCGGCTTGCCGAACCCACACGGAATCCCCAGCCGCCGTCCTCGTTTTGCGCGCTTCGCAAGGCGGGCAGGCAGACGCTCTCCACAAAGTCGGCCGACTGCGTGGGTGGCGAGGCGATGTCGCCGCCACGAGCAGAGAAACTCTCTAACTCAATAACATTCTTATTTCCTGGCATAGCTTTCATTCGCTTTGGAACCGGCGCCGCGGGCAACTGGCCGTGCCCTTGCGGCAGTCGAGAAAGCAGCTCTTCACGCCACCAGTTGCGGCCTTCCGGGTTTCTCCACGGGGTACTGGAGAAGAGTTTCTTCCTTGCCGCGGATCTCCAGTTGATTGATGAGGCGGTGCAGGTAGCCTCGGGCCACGCCCAAGGTCCATTCAGACGCCGCACATGCCGGTTCCAGCAGCACCGGAAATGCACACCGACGGAGTCTCCAAGAGCGCATCTGCTGTGCCGACCGGGAATTCTCGGCAGGCGTGCATCAGACGGCCTTTTTTACTTCGTTTGGGCTCTCTTCTCTAGCCGCGCATCAACCGTGCATTGCAGCCGGAACCAGATCGGTTCGTCGTCGAATTGCAAGCGCAGCTCAGTGACCGTGCCCGAGGCGATTGCGCGCAGCCGGTAATCGCGGCCCGAGACCACGGTAGGGACGGAGAGCATGCTACTTTCCCCCGCTTCTCCCAGCTTGGCTTTGAAACTGCCTGCCACCATGTTGCAGACTTCGCCCATGGCGTCCCACGCTTGCGGACCGGCATCCTCAGTGGGGCGCCCAGCATGCGCGAAGCAATGAGCGAGGCAGCCCGTTTGCCGCAGTGAATGCTAAGCAGTCCGCAAAGCGGACCGGCGATACCTACCATCGCGGTAAACTGGACTCCGATCAGTTGCAGCTCGGAAGAGTGAGTCAGGGTTGTGCCGACCATCATTTCGAATACTTCCTGCGCGCCAAGCCAGAGTTGTCCCTCGTGGGTTGCCGGATCGTGATCCATTGTGCCGTGGAGATTATCGGTCATCGGGTCTCGCCCTCGCAGAGCCGGGCATACGCGCTCGCTTGGTGCGGGCTGTTAGCTTTATCGGCAGTGGGGCTGAATCGGATTAGCACGGGCGAATTCAATAAGCAGCCGGACCCGCTAGTGCGCCGGGTTCGTGTGGGCCATCAACGGCTATGCTCGGGCGTGGACAATCCACGCTTGTATCAACCGCGACGGCGCACGCGCGGAGGCTGTAATTTGCGAGATTGATCACCCCTGCCGGTGACTACAGTCACTGTGGGATATGGGTATCGGGAAATAAAGTTCAAGGTGGGATTGAAGCGCGGCAGCCGTGAATTGCTGCCCCGTCGAGATCAGTGGATGACCGCGAAAGGAGTCCGCCGAAATTGCCAAAGACAGCCAGCTTGATCCAGGGAAACCAGGCAATCGCCGAGGGCGCATTCTATGCCGGGGCGCGCTTTTACGCCGGGTATCCGATTACTCCTTCTTCGGAAGTCGCCGATATTTCTTCCCGCAAATTGCCGAAGCTGGGCGGAATCTACATGCAGATGGAAGACGAAATCGCCAGCATCGCGGCGGTCATCGGCGCTTCCTTATCGGGCAAGAAATCCTTTACGGCGACCAGCGGCCCAGGGTTCTCACTGATGCAGGAGAACCTGGGCGTGGCCATCATGGGCGAGGTTCCGTGTGTCGTGATCAACGTCCAACGCTCCGGACCCAGCACCGGACTGGCGACCAAGCCCGGGCAATCGGACTTCATGCAGATCCGATGGGGACGGCATGGAGATCAGACGTTGATTGCACTGGCGCCGGCTTCGGTGGAGGAGTGTTTCACGCTCACGGTGCAGGCGTTCAATTTAGCGGAGAAGTTCCGCACTCCCGTGGTGCTGGCCGCCGACGAGATCGTCGGTCACATGCGCGAAAACTTCGTCTTTCCCGAAGCGGGTGAACTGCCGGTCTTCGACCGCGTCAAGCCGACCGTCCCGCCGGATCAGTACCTCCCATTTGATTTCGATGGTAATGGCGCGGCGCCGCTGGCAGCGTACGGCAGCGAATACGCGTTTCATGTGACCACCACCATGCACGGTGTGAACGGATACGCCAGCGTTGATCCGGCAAACGCCGCCAAACGGATTCGCCACCTGCACCGCAAAATCGAAGCCAACCGCGATGAGATCGTTCTCACCAAGTCATACGATGTGGATGACTGCGAGGTGCTGATCATTGCGGCCGGAGCGGTTACCAGGAGTGCACGCACGGCGGCCCTGCGGGCTCGCCAAGCCGGGATTCAAGCAGGAGTTCTCCAACTGCAGACGATCTGGCCATTTCCGGACGACGAAATCAGGGCGGCGGCGGAGAAGGCGAAGACGGTGGTGGTTGCGGAGATGAATTACGCCGGTCAACTGGCCGGGGAAGTGTCGCGGGTAGTCGGCGGTTCCGTAAGGCTGAAAAAAGTGAACACCTTCAACGGTGAAATCATGTTTCCCCAGGCTGTGCTGGAGGCGATCCAGGAAAGCGCCGGCGGCTTGGCCGCGGCGGCGAAGTAGGAGGCGATGGTCATGGCGGTTGCTACCGGTACCAGATACCTGAAGAAGAATGCGCTTCCTCATCAGTGGTGCTCCGGCTGCGGTAACGGAGTCGCCCTGGGATCGCTGCTGCGGGCATTTGAAGAGCTGGGATATAAGAACCATGAAGTTGTGATTGTCACCGGCATCGGATGCTGGGGCAAGGCGGACAATTATCTCTGCACCAGCGCACTGCACGTAACTCACGGCCGGGCGCTGGCCTATGCCACCGGCGTCAAGGCCGCGAATCCGGACCTTCATGTGGTGGCTTTGATGGGCGATGGCGACGGAGCGACGATCGGCGGAAATCACTTGATTCATTCCGCGCGGCGCAACATGGATTTGACCGCAATCCTCGTCAACAATTTTAACTATGGCATGACCGGCGGACAACAGTCGGCGATGACTCCGGCCGATCGCATTACCAGCACTACTGCTTATGGGAATCCGGAACGCGCGTTTGATATTTGCGCGCTGGCGGCGGCTGCGGGCGCCAACTATGTAGCCCGGGAAACAATTTGTAACGGATTGGCGCTGAAGAACCGCATGAAGGAAGCCCTGGTCAAGAAAGGCTTCTCGCTCGTCGAGGTGGTGAGCCCGTGCACAACCCTTTACGGTCCGAACAACCAGATGAAAGATCCGGTCGACATGCTGCGCTGGCTCAAGGAAAAAGGGCTTCCGGCAGCCAAGTACGAGAAACTGACCGATCCTGAAGCCGGCGGATACTTCCTTACAGGCAAACTGGTGGACAAAAACGTTCCCGATTTCAACACGCGTTATCGTGAAATTCAGCTTCGGCTGCAGAACGAATCGGCAGGGAAATAAAGTGAAGCAGAGATACGAAATCGTTATGGCGGGGTCTGGCGGCCAGGGGTTGGTGCTGAGCGCCCGATTGCTGGGGTTGGCGGCAATTCTGGAAGGCAAGAATGTCGCTCAGACGCAATCCGTGCTGGGCGACTCGCAGCGCGGCGGACTGAGCGTTGCCGAGCTGTTGATCGACAAAGAGGAGATTATCTTCCAGCAGGTGGAGCAACCTGACGTCATTGTCGCACTCGGCGACATGGCAATTAAGAAGTATGCGGGAACCAACGTCCGCCTCGCCATGATCTATGAAAGCGGCTTGGCCGATCTTGGGGAACGGCCCGGGGCTCTGTGGTTTCCCGTTCGCCGAGCTGGCGGCAAAGCTTGGCTACGCCGTGAACATGATCGCCATGGGCGTAATGATTGCGCTGACAGCACCGGTAGGCTTAGACAGCCTGGCGAAAGCGATGGGGCAGAGCCTGTCTCCGGCTTCAGCCGCAAAGAATCTGGAAGCGGTTCGCTACGGCTTCCAACTGGCAAAAGAAGCACCCGGAAAGCGAGTCCAAGCGGTATGAGCGAAGCCAAGAAGAAGCTTTTTCGCCCCGAAGTGAATTCGGGACTGTGCAAAGAATGTGGCTATTGTTGCGAGGTTTGCGAGCAAGAGGTTTTCGAAAACTCCGGCATGTTCAACCAAGCCGGGTACCGCTACATCGTCCCTCGGCACGCTGAGAACTGCAACGGGTGCATGAAGTGCTTCCTGATTTGTCCGGACTTCGCGATCGTGGTTCGAACCGGTCCAGGCGAAGATTGGTTAGCAAAACGGCAGGCGGGCGCAGGGTTGAATTGCGCCCCCGCCGCCGCACAAAAACGCTCGGGCTTCGCTTCCGGCCAAGTGAGTCACCGGAAAACACTGCAAACAGCTTCGCACAGATGGACATCGAAAGCCGTCCCGCGAAAGTGGTGAAGCAGGAGCCTGGAAAGCTCCGCCTACCCTGGATATCCGTGGATCGCGCAGCACGGCTGCGCGATCCGGCGATGTTCTCCGAAAGTTTCCGATAGACGTTAGCAACCATCCGCAATGCTACGCCTCGTAGAGTTCCCGGCGGCCAAAGCTACGCTGCAAGCTGAGGTACGCTTCGCGGGTCAGCGGCGGCTTGGACTTGGCCACGACCTCGCGAGCCAGCCGCGCCCCGTCTCCCATGAGGTCCACGGCCATCGCTGCCAGCAGCTTAGCCGTAGTCACGTAGGCCAACGGCTTGTCATGGATTCGATAGTCGGCGCCGTGGCCGGTGCCGCGCGCCCCGCCCACGTAGGGATGGAGGATCGGCATGACCTGGGACAGGTCGCCCATATCGGTCGAGCCGGTTTGGTGCCCGATAACTCCGAAGTGCTCCTCCCCGACCAAGCGCACCGCGTTGGGGCGGAAGTACTGTGCCATGGTCGGGTCGCAGGCCATTGGCATGTAGCCGGGCCAGGTTTCAATCTCAACCTTGGCTCCCAAGGCGAGTGCGCCGGCACGCAAGGCGCGGTCAACCTTGCGGGCGGCATCGACAATCGCATCCACGGTCTTGCCCCGCACATAGGTCTCCAGCCGGACCTCGGCCGGGATGACGTTTACCTGCGAACCGCCATGGGTGATGATCGGGTGCACGCGGATGCTGTCCTCGTCGCGGAAGGTCTCGCGAAGAGCATTGATCGCGGTAAGGCCTACCTGGGCCGCGTAGAGGGCATTGATGCCCAGATGCGGCATGCCGCCGGCGTGGGCGGCGCGGCCAATGTAGCGCGCAGTCTTGCCGACGAAACCGTTGTTGGAGACCGGCACGGCTGCCTTTCCTTCTTCAGGCCGGGGCGTCATGTGAATCATCATCGCCAAGTCCACGTTGTCGAAGTGGCCGAGGCGCAGGAGTTCGGGCTTGCCGCCGAGGAATTCCAGCCGTCCCGCCCGGACCTGCTGCACGCGCCACTCAAGGTCCACATACTCCTCTGCGGGCACGGCGAACAGCACCAAGCGACCAGCCAGTTGTTCAGCCGCCTTGGCGCCGACCAGACCCATGGCAGCGCCGAGCAGTCCAGCGATCTGGGCATTATGACCGCACGCATGAGCCGCACCGGTTTCCGGATCGGCCTCGGGATGGCCGGCAACCACCAGTGCATCGAGTTCACCCAGCAGCGCGAAAGTTGGCCCGTCCCCCGCGCCCCCGGGCAGCTCGGCGCGAACTCCGGTGAGGGCAAGTCCGGTGCGCGGTCTGAGGCCGAGCTTGCCGAAGGTTTCCTCAACTATGCGGGCCGCCTTCACTTCCTTAAATCCCAGTTCGGGATGGCGGCGAATGTCCTCGCCAATGGTGATGATTTCTTCGCTCCGGCCGTCAATCGCCTCGAAAACAGACTGCTTCAATTCTTCTTTGGTCATGTAACTCTCCGCTTGCTACAGCTTGTTCGACTGCGGACACTCACCGGGCGCACCTTCCGGACCAACTATTTTCCCATCAGGAACTGGGCAATGGCCGCCGCGAAAAGAAAGGTCCCGGCGTTGGCGGTCAACGAGGTCACAACGATGCGCCAGCCCAGTTTCCTGAAGGCCGGCAGGTCTTTGGCGATCGACAGTCCCGCATAAGCAAGAATCGGAGTGGTAAGGGCCATGAAGTTGACCTTCGCGGTAACCGCCGCAATCGGAGCGGCCCAAGGCCCGAGTGGAGCCGTCGTCAACATGCCGACGAGCGAAACCCAGCAGACGATCGGAATCTTGACGGGAATGAGACGAGCCAGAACATTGCCGATAAGCGTTACCACCACGATTCCCAGCATTCCGACCAGCGCGCTCTGCGGAAGCGTGTGGTAGGTAATCCAATTCCCTCCCACCAAGGTTGCCGCCGCCGCCACGAACGTCACCGTGAGTTTGAGCGCCCACGTAAGGTCAACCGGCGCAGGGGCCTGGGCTACCGTCATTGCATCCGTTGCTTCAACCGATATCTTACCCCGGGTGCGCTTGGGAGAGATTAGAGGCTCCAGCCGGCGGTACACCACGTTGGCAAACGGAAGCGAAACGAAAAGCGTTACATAGGTGCCGATCGAGGTAGTGACCAGGTTGCTGGCGGCGGCAAAAGCCGCGACATCCTTCGCCACCTCCGGCGGCTGTCCCGCGGCGATTGCCCCGGCGGCGGCGGCCATCATGCTGGCCGAGCCCACTCCGGCGCCCATGGCGAGCGCAATCGGGTGGAAGATACCCAGGCCTTTCACCGTGCTGGCGAGTAAGGCGATAAAAATCGCGCCGACGACAGTGCCCGTAACGTACTCGGCAAGCACGCCGCGTCCTTCGGGCGAGCCGAGACCATATCTCTCCGAGATGATTGCCAAGCTGGGCTCACGTCCAATTGAAAAAGTTGCCCCCACCGCCTCCCGCTTGACGCCCAGGAGCAGCGCAATGGGGAGGGCAAACAGCACGGTTCCGAAAAAATGACCAAGTTCCTGAAAGGTAAGCGCCCAGCCGGAGTGCAGGAGCCTGGGGATCGAACCGCCTACCAGCAGCGCCAACTTCGCCGTGAGCAGCAGGACCGAGATCGTGACCATGGCGGAGGCGCGGTATTGCAGCGGTTCATCCACCCGCACCGCACTCGGAATGCCCGAACTGGCGATGCTGATCACGCCGCCGACGAGCAGCGCATACAGCATCGGGAACAGCACCAACTTGCCGACCCCGATCGAAAAGCTTATGTTGCCAATCGCTTCAGTGGCGAAGACGATGGCGAAAACCCAAAGGTGTAAGGTTAAATCCCTGACGTTCGAAGCGCCCGGTTTGGCTGGGGCTGGCGTGGCAATGGCAGCCTGACTCATGCATGCTCTCCCTGGGCCGGCTCATGGGTGGACGCGGCCGGCGAGCACCAGCGCAGTTGTCGCTGTGGGTGTAGCGATCAAAAAGGCGACGCTCCGGCGCACAGCGATTTCAGGAGCATGCCTCAAACTGCCTGCCCTCCCAGGCCAGCAACCTATGCAATTGTGCTCGCTGGCTGTGAACTCTACAGAATGCAACTTGGCGAAGCAATAGAAAACGATCGAGTCCCGCCCGGAGAATCCGCGGCGAACCTGCCTCACACCACAAGAAACTCTGCCTGAAATCCCACGTTTGCGCCGAGAGGTGCGCACTTTTTGCAAGCTTATTGCACAACCGCGTCATACATGGCAGCGAAGAATTCCGCTCCGTTCTGCAACACCTTATCGTCAACGTCGAAACAATTACTGTGATGACCGCCCCCGATCGGGGTTCCCAACAGAATCTCCATTGCCTTGCCGCCGCGCTGCTGCACCCGCTGCATGAAGACGCACATGTCCTCCGAACCGTTGGTTGAACAGGCGGGCACAACTTCTTTCACCGAAGGCAGCGATTTCGCGACTCTGGTTCCGAGTTCGATCAATTCGGGCGTGTTCAGGGCCGCCACGGTGCTGGTTGCGGGCTTTATCTCCAGCCCGAGGTCGTACATCTTAGCGGCGCCGTGAAGCACATCCATGGCCCTCGCGACCATGTATTCGTTGATTTCGTTAGTGACCCCGCGCGTCTCCATGCGGAAATAAGCTTTTTCCGGAATGATGTTCCAGGTGGTGCCGGCCTGCATGACGCCGACATTGACGCGCGAGGCGCCGGTGCCGTGTCGCGAGATTGCATACAGGTTGGTAATCGCAACGCACGCCCCGAGCAAGGCATTCTTGCCGAGATCCGGCCTGACCGCGGCATGCGAGGCGCGCCCGGTATAGGTAATCTCAAAGCGGTTCATCGCCAGCCAGTCGAATACGTTCAGCCCGATTTTGCCGGTTTCTTTCACATTGATGCCAACATGCGCGCCGAACAGGTAGTCCACATCATCAACGACCCCCATGGGCACCATCGTAACGGCGCCGCCAAGGTTCTCTTCATTCGGCTGAAAGATGAGCTTCACCGTGCCCTTGACGTGGTCCCGGTTCTCGGCGAAGTAGCGTGCCAGGAGCAAACCGAGTGCGGTGTGAGCATCGTGCCCGCACATGTGGGCATAGCCTTTGTTCTGTGAGGCATACCCACGGGCAACCGGCGGGTGGGCCGGATCGCTCGTCTCCAGTATCTCCAGCGAATCGATATCAAAGCGGAAGGCGACCGTCGGGCCTGGGTTCGCGCCTTTCAAAACTCCGACTACCCCGGTGAATCCGCCCTTGGCCGGCGCGATGAACTCTTCCTTGATGCCGGCTTTAAGCGCCCGCTCATACTCGGCCTGCAAAGTCGCTTCATCAGGCACCACCAGCCGTTTGCTTTCGTCAATGATCTCTTTGCCCAACTTCAGTTGATAGCCCCACTGAGAGAGCTTTTCCGCCACGAAGCCGGTGGAGTAAAACTCCAGCCAGGCGGGTTGCGGGTTGCGGTGGAGCTGGTGGCGCCATTCAACCGCTTCCTCGAAATGGCTGGCGATGAACTCTTCCGGCTTACGACTTGTAGTTGTTTTCATTCGTCTTCACGCTCGCTTGAAGTTGTTCCTCAGCCCCGCTGCATTGAGCGGGAGGAATCGACTGCCGATCGGCCCGCTACGAGGACGCTCGCTTCCGTTGCCAGGGACGCTTGGGCCGCGAAGCATCGGGCAGGTCGCGATCTTTGACGCGATCGTAGGTGCAGGTCTCGCTCACCGACCCGAGCGACTCGTTGTAGAGGCTGGTCGCCCCAATGGCTTGCTTGAGTTCCTCGCTGAAGCTATGCAAAGCCTTCAAATGCTCGGCGGTGGCCGGAATCTCCGTTTTGGAAGTTTTCAAAAACTTCTGGTATCCACGGTCAACCAGCTTGGCGATCTCGTCGTTGATGAGGTTTCCTGGATACGCGAAGATTCTTACGCCGCCGCTCTGGGTCTTTTCGATGGCGGCGGAGCATTTGTACTTCTTGAGGAAAATGCGATTCGCGGTGCCGGGAGCCTCCAGCAGCTCAAACTCATGGGAGCGCAGCCAGTTTACGGCTTCGTCAAAAGTTCGTGGAGCAATTGTTTTCGCCATGTCTCCTGCTCTGATGCGTAAATCGGGGTATTGCTAAACGAGCAAGGCGTGTCTCATCCGTGCGCCGTTCGCGCCAGAGACCGGCCGGATTAGGCTCATCGCACTGGCCCGCGTCACGGACGTCAATCGCGCCAGTGCCGCGGTGGACCGTCGCCGGCAACCAAACGGCGGAATCAAATTTCGCACATCGCGCGGCTCCCCAGCAAATCGCTTGCCTAGACAGGCAAACTGAACTTGCTTTTTTGGGATTAGAAAATTCATTGCACCCGCTCGTTATCGGTCCGATTCCACATCTGCTCGAAGATCTGCTGAAATGCCGCAATCTGCGCCCGGTCGCTGGTGAAATGCGCATTGTTGTCCTGCCGCTTAAGCCCGCTGGGAGACCAGTTGGCGGAGCCGTCGCGCAGCAGCGAGCCATCGATGAGGTAGGCTTTCAGATGCATGAGTTCGCGGCTTCCCTTGACGCGGATCTGGATGCCCGTCTGGCCACGCAGCAAGGAAGTGCTTGTTCCACGAATGTGCTGCTCCTCGTCTTCATATTGCTCGCGGTCGCGATAGAGGCGAATCTGCACTCCGCGCCGGGCCAACTTGGCCAGCTTCTCCGCCAGGTAGCGGTCGGTAAAAGAATACATCGCGATGTCTATGCTATGTTGCGCGCTATCAAGGCGCTCCTGATCCATCTGTTCGAGGTTCTCGAAAGGAGAATAGTGCTGCGCGACTTCGGCACTGCCCGCCTGGGCGGTGGGGTCGAGCAGGCGAGAAACGCCCTGGGGTTGCGATTTGAAAGTCGACTGAAAAAAAAGGACGGAAGCTGACAGCACAACGACGACGGCAAGAATAGCGCCTACGGGGCTGCGATTCCTCCAGGCCATCAGCGTTTTCTCCGTTTAGCGGTTGAAAAGTGTTCCCAACCTCCGGCTTCCAGCTCAGTGGTATAGCCGTTTTCGTGTTCGATCACGATTTCTGCGCCCTCGTTGATGTAGCCAATCCGGGTAATCGACACTCCGGCGATCTGCTTGGGCATCCGTCGCGATGCGGGTGCGGTGAACAGCAGTTGATATTCGTCGCCTCCGTGCAGAGCATGGCGCCGTTCCACCTCGTGCCGGCCGAGACTGGCAATTGGCAATGCGCGCTCAATGATCGTCGCCCCCACGCCGCTGGATTCGCAGATATGCCTCAGGTCGGTGGAAAGTCCGTCGCTGATATCGATCATCGCCGTCGCCAGTTTCTGAGTCCGGAGTTTGCGCGCAACCGCAATCCGCGGCTCCGGATAAAAATGCGCGGGAAACGCGGCGGCCCGAAACTTACGTTCCGGATCGGCGAACATCTGCTCGAGCAAGGCCACCGGCGCACCCAATTCACCGGTTACGAAGATGCTGTCGCCGGGTTGCGCTCCGGAGCGCAGGATCGCCTGACCTGCCGGAACCGAGCCCACCACCGTAATATCAGCCAGCACTCCAGTGGGCGACTCAGCGATATCACCTCCCGCCAAGACTACGCCGAAACGCTGCGCGAGGGTCAACATGCCTTTCACAAACTGGTCGGCCCAGCGCTGCGGCAACTCCGCCGGCAGCGCCAGCGACAGGAAGGCAGCCAGTGGCTCACCGCCCATCGCGGCAATATCGCTCAGGCCGCGGGTGAGACAGCGGTGTCCGACGGCATCTGCCGGATGCCACTCGCGGCGAAAGTGCACGCCTTCCAGACTGAAATCGGTGGTGATTAAGGCTTCGTGACCTTCAGGCACGCGCAGTACGGCGCAGTCGTCGCCGATGCCCTTGGCGATCAGCCTGGAACCGCCGCCTCGTGCCCCTGCGGCTTGGGCTATGCGTTCTATCAGTTTGCGTTCCGAGAGCGGCATTCATTGCCCCTGAATCAGGATACGGGGAGATTATCGCAGGCGCGGCCGGAAGAGAACAGCCCGCTGCGGACTCGCCCTCCGCCAGTCGCCGAATTTTTCGAAACCGGCCAAGCCAGACCCAGGTTTGCGCTTGGACGCGTTGAGCGGGAAAAAACAGGGGGCACAAGCAGCAACTCTGGCATCTTAAGTGAACGTTATGGCTCCATATATGGAGTGAAAACTATAGAAAAGTGCAAAAGACGCACGGATACGCCCATTCGTACTCTGGACGGAGTGAATGTCTGATTGACAATGGCCAGAGTGGTTGGTAGCCTTTCACAGTCTGTTCACAACAGCTTTGAGTGACCTATGTGATCGCTACGGAGCCTGCGTATGCGATTGCGGGTTTGTGGCGTGGGTCGGACCTTGATTTAAAGGAACAGAGTTTTGCGCAAGCGCTTTTACATTCTTTTCGTGGCTCGCGATGCGGAAGGACATCTCCGCAAGATTCCGATATCGCTGCACTACGTATATGTATTTCTGGCTGGGGCCATCATCGGCATGCTCACGATTACGGGCATGGCGGGCTCGTACACCAGGATGCTGGTGAAGACTGAGCGCTTCAATGAACTGCGCAATCAGAAGGAACAGCTCCGGAACCAATACTCGAAACTGGAACAGGTTTCTCACGAGAAGGATATCCAGGTAGCCTCTCTCGGTTCACTCGCCTCTGAAGTCTCCGCCCTGTACGGGTTAAGAGCTGACTCCAAACTGGCACAGGGCGCGCAGTTGGAAACCCGTTCCGATGAATTTCAAGCGTCGCTCGACAGATTTTATGTGTTGCGCCGGTCGGCTCTAAACGGGGCTGCCAACGCCGGTCTGCGGTTCGGAAGCGGCACCACTACCCTTAACGATTGGCTCCGCGCTACCGCAGCTCCCACGCTTTGGCCGGTGGAGGGAAAAATTACCAGCCCCTTTGGCGAGCGCATCGACCCGTTCAACGGTGAAGGTGCGTTCCACACCGGTGTCGATATCTCCGCCGCATACGGCACGCCGGTTTTGGCCACTGGCGATGGCACCGTGTCGTTCGCCGATTTCATGAACGGCTACGGGCGCATGATCAGGATCGAACACGGTCACGGGATTTCGACCCGCTACGGACACCTCTCGGGATTTGCGGTGGCTGCGGGACAGGAAGTTAAGTGCGGCCAAGTCATTGGCTACGTCGGCGCCTCGGGACGCGTGACCAGTCCTCACCTGCATTATGAAGTGCGCATTGGCGACACCCCGGTGAATCCGTACAAGTACCTGCGCACGACCGTTGCCCGCGCTTCTCACTTCGGATCCGGCGATTAGAAGGCCGCGCAAAACGCTCCCGCCTGAGAAAGCCGAATCAGCGCCATCCAAGCAGGTAAAGTTCAGACTATCCCGGACAGAAACGCCATCCGGCGACCTTGCGCACGCGGAACGGCGCACGAGCTGAGATCCTGCCATACGACGCTCAAGTCAATGATTCGCCCCTTGAAGATCATTGAGAACTGCGTTCGTTTCGACAGAGCATTAATGTTTCGAACGCCTGCACCACGGCGGTAGAAAATGACTCGTCGTTCACGTGCATGGGCAGCAAACGCAGGGGAATGGAAGGCTTGATCCGGCTTTCAATCGCCTCGACGAAAGCCTTGACCCCGCCCGGGTTATAAAGGACCCGGCCTTCGCAGTTGGGATAGCAAAAGCCTTTCAGCGGCACCAGAACCACGGTGTTACCTCGCGCCTGGTTCAACTTTCGGGCCATGAGTTCGCCAAGCTTCGCCATCTCCCGTTCGGAGGGCATGACAAAGGTCATCTCCGGGTTGTGCATCATGGTGATGCGCTTCTTCCATGCCGGTTTCAGTTCAGAAAAACGCCCGGTGACAATGTAATCCGTGCTCCCGGGCACTACCACCTGGGGAATCCCCAGGCGGCAGGCAGCTTCCAATCTGCTGGGCCCGGCGGCGTGCTGACCGCCGGCAAGCTCGTCCATCAGCTCGTGCGTGGTGAGGTCGATTACCCCATCGAATCGGCCTTCCAGGATCATCTCTTCCATCGCCCTTCCGCCCACTCCGTTGGGATGGAAGGCGACGGTCTCGTAACCCTTCTCTTCGAGCAGTGAGACAATCCGCATGCCCGCCGGAGTAGTGGTGCCATAAATCGTGATGGCAACCTGGCGGCGGTCGGAGGCCGTCACATGACCCGCTCGGAGCATGCCGGCAAGAGCGCCCGCGGCATTGCTGAGCATTTGTCTGAGCACGGAATTGAGGCCGAAAAAATCGACCACCGAATGAATCAGGGTGATATCCGAGGTGCCGACGTAAGTTTCGAAATAACGTCTGCCCGAAGCCATCGTCGAAGAGCATGATTTTGGGTACGCCCAGCGGAAGCGATCTCATGGCGCTGGCGCCGATGATCGTGCCCTGAGCCCCTCCGATGGAGAGAGCGCCGTTAATTCTCCCCTCGCCGTACAGCTTCTTAGTCAGGACTACCGCCCCGTTAAGCATCGTGTTGATGGACGCGCCCTTGTCTCCGTCCTGGATAAGTTTGTCAATCGAACGGTCGCCGCCGGCAAGGGCAACCTGATGACGGCTGATGTCTCCATCGCCCATCGGAGACGGAAAGACACCTGTATCCATGATCAGGACGGCAAGCCCCAAACCTTCGAGCACACGCTTGAGAAAGAGCGCCTCCTGACCTTTGGTGTCGAGGGTGACGATCAATAACGCGGTTTGCTTTGTCTTCTGCTTCATGAACTTTAGAGAAGCCGCACGGTAACGGCTTGGCAGTCTCTTCCGCCAGGATGTGGGCGGCGAGAAGGCTTCATTGGCCTTAGTTCTTAGCGGCAGCGGCTCGTTTGGACGGCACTAACCCCATATATTCTCCTTTTGCCCCAACCAGGATATTTATCCTTTTCATAAACGATGACCACTTCGCGCAGTGGATCGTTCCTCATCTGTTTGGAGCCCATTTGTAACACAACTCAGTTGTTTGCGATACTTCCTTGTTCGGGGCGAGGACCATGGCCACACTCGAAGCAGCCGGGGATTAGCGTACAATCATTACGTTTCAAACCCCATAAGGGATTTCGGTCGAGAATTCGCGCGCCGCTTTGGCGGGCGTGTTTCTGTTTTGCGTGGCTCTTGCACCCCGGCTGTATGGAGGATTGAAGATGAAGGTTTCTCTGATCAAAGGTGACCAAGCTCTGCCGCTGGAGCTGCGGATCAACCGGGTGTACTGCATCGGATATGCGGGCCGTAATCAGGCGAAAGTAAGAGAGCACATCGACGAGTTGGCGAAGATCGGTGTTTCCGCACCGCCTCGCACCCCCACGGTTTACCCGGTCAGCACGTATTTATTGACGGATGCGCCGACGATTATGGCGCAGGGCAAAGAGACCTCGGGAGAAGTTGAGTTCGTTCTGTTCCTGCAAGGAGATAAGACGTACGTCAGCGTGGGCAGCGACCAGACGGATCGCGATCTTGAGAAAGTCAGCATCATCAAGTCGAAGCAGATGTGCGAAAAAGCGGTCGCCAGTCAGGTTTGGGATTACGAAGAAGTGCGCGACCATTGGGATTCTTTGATCCTGCGGGCCTGGGTCACCGACGAGAAGGGAAAGCGTCTATACCAGGATGGTCCCGCGACGGCATTGCTGCCCGTTCCCGATTTGATCAATGCAGTCAAGCGGGAAACGGATCGGAACCTCGACGGGGCGGTGATTTACTCCGGCACCGTGCCTACCCACGGCGGCTTCGTGTTTGCGAAGACCTGGGACCTGGAACTGGAGGACCCCATCCTGAAGCGCAAGCTCGCGCATCGCTATGAGGTTGAGGCCCTCGAGCAGGAGATGAAGGCTTAAGGACTACACTCAGCCGGCCATTTTTGGACGTATCAAAAGACGCGGGCCTCGCCCCGCAACATGGAGAATAAAGCGATGAGCTCTACTGAAGGCACGGTTGGAGTTAGCGGCAGCACCGGCGTTGCCGCCGCCGGCGAGGTCGAAGCGGTCTACCTCAAGATCGCCAAGCGAATTATGCCGTTCCTGGTCCTGCTGTTCGTGATGGCGTGGATGGATCGCGTCAACGTCGGTTTCGCCAAGCTGCAGATGGTGAAAGATCTCAGGTTCAGCGAAGCGGTCTACGGCTTCGGCGCCGGCATCTTCTTTCTCGGCTACCTGCTCTTTGAGATTCCGAGCAACTTGTTTTTGGAGAAGATCGGCGCCCGCAAGACGATCGCTCGGATCACCATCCTCTGGGGCGTCGCCAGCATCGCGACGATGTTCGTCAAGACGGCGGGTTGGTTCTATTTGGTGCGCTTCCTGCTCGGAGCTGCCGAAGCAGGTCTGTACCCCGGCGTCATCCTTTACCTGACCTATTGGTTCCCGGCGCGGCGGCGCGCACAGATGCTTGGTTATTTCATGGGGGCCATCCCGGTCGCCGCCATCGGCGGCGGCCCTATTTCCGGCTGGATCATGGGCAACCTGGTTGGCAGTACCGGCCTGGCCAACTGGCAATGGCTGTTTCTGCTTGAGGGCATACCTTCGATCATAATGGGCGTGCTGACCCTACTGGTATTTGTCGACAAACCCGCGCAGGCCGCCTGGCTCACCGCCCGGGAGAAGCAACTGGTCGCCGCCGACTTGAAGATGGACGAGCAGAAAGCAGGGGTCCGCACGCACGGATTCGGCGAAGCGCTGAAGGTCCCGAAAGTCTGGCTGCTTACTCTCATCTACTTCTGCCTGGTGAGCGCGAATCCCACGCTCGGATTCTGGATACCGACAATCATTAAGGGTCTCGGGGTGAAAGACAACACCACGATCGGCTTGCTCTCGGCGGTGCCGTACATCGTGGGAGTCATCGTAATGGTGTTGGTAGGCCGGCATTCCGACCGCTCGCTTGAGCGGCGTTTTCACTGCGGGCTTTCCTGCCTCGCGTCCGCTGCCGGTCTGGTGCTGATCGGTGTGTTTTCCGGAATTCCAGTACTGGGTTTTGCCGCGCTGGTTCTAGGCGTTACCGGCGTGCTCAGCGCATTCGCGCCCTTCTGGCAAATGCCGACCATGTTTTTGGCCGGGACCGGGGCCGCAGGCGGCATTGCCCTGATCAACTCGCTTGGAAACCTCTCGGGATGGGTGGGTCCGTATGTCGTGGGCTGGCTGAAGGACATCACCGGCAAGGCTTCGAGCGGGCTTTACGTTGTCGCCGGGCTGGAGGTGCTGGCGTGCGTTTTGATCATCGCCTGCATGCCCCGTCGCGCTCCGGGCGCTACCACAGGCAAGTGAGAATGTTGGCAACGGGTGCGTAAACGCACCTGGCAGATTCCGTGGTATGGTTGGCCTGGCCGCGCCGCCAAGTGGTGCGGCCAGATTTTTCTCGGCAGGGGAACTTGCCATCGGCACACGCCGGGCACAGCTTAAGTTCGCGAAGCTGGACACCGAGGAGAAAGAGCACCTGAGGATGCGGTTCGGGAGAACCAGATGCCGGGGATGATTGCCAACGCACTCGTGCCGATTTTCTTCGGGCTAGCGCTGGGCTATTTCGCCGGCTGGCGCGGCATCGTGGACAATAAGAACGTGGCGGGCCTCAACACTTTCCTGGTGAGCTACGCCATTCCGGCAGCGCTATTCCTGGCCACCGCTCAGACTCGGCGGCAAATGCTTGCCTTTCATGCCAAGCTCTTTGGGATTCTGGCGCTTTCCATGATTGTAACGTTCATCATAGTCTTGGCGATTGAGCTGAAGGTGTTCAAGTTCATGCTCGCCGATTGCGCGGCGATGACGCTGTCGATCGCGCTTCCCAACTGGGTGGCGGTAGGATTGCCTTTATTCATCGGCCTTTATGGACCTCAGAGCACCGCGCCCGTAGCGGTGGCGATTGTCTGTGGAAACCTGGTTGCCGCGCCGATGTCCTTGCTATTGTTGGAGGCCGGAGGCGTGCACTCCGGCGCCGGAACTTTGCGCCGCTTCGGCTTGAGCTTGTGGAGAACGCTGATGAAACCGGTCGTGCTCGGCCCGATCTTGGGAGTGGTCTTTTCGCTGACGGGCTGCACGCTTCCGGCCGTATTGGTCCGCTCGATCAGTTTCTTCTCGCAGACCGCCGCCGGTGTCGGGCTGTTCGTTACCGGGCTGGTGCTTTCTCGTGAATCCGTATCGCTGGGCATCAACGTCTCGGGAGGACTGGCACTCAAGCTGATAGCACAACCGCTGTTGACACTGGCCCTGGCTTCACTACTGAAGTATCCAACCCAGGTAGCGCGCGACGCGGTTCTGCTGATGGCCTGCCCCAGCGGATTCCTGGGAGTGCTCTTCGGCGTTGCTTACAATGCCCGAAGCCTGGAGGCCGGTTCGCTGCTCCTGCTCTCCTCGTCGCTAAGCGCTCTGACTCTGGCGGTGGTCATCCTCCTGCTTCCGTTCATCCGTTAACAGACTGCGGAAAAAACCAGCATGTTTTGCCGTGAGCTACGGACAATTGTTAGAACGGATTCGCGGAAGCTGTGTCCACTAAGGTAGCCGGGCGCTTCAGCCCGGCGATGATGGTGCCGGATACACTGACTCTGAATCTGCTCTAGAAAGCAGCCGTTGCCACCCGCCGCCAGGAGTTGGCGGCTACACAGGTGTAAACATAACTGGAGTCATACATCATTTGCGGAGGCGTACACGCGGCAGACGAGGTTGCCGGCGTCCCGTGCGTGACGATGCCTCCGGCAATTCCGCCAGCCTGAATCCCCGCAACGCTCAAGTTGCCGTTGACCTGCACGTTGTCCTGTACGGTCACCGACCCGGTGAAATTGCCGTTGCCATTCACATCCAGTGTGTATGCCGGCGAAGTTGTCCCAATGCCGACATTGCCCGCGTTGTCGATCCGCATTCGCTCCGCCTGGTAGCTCGTTCCCAAGGCCGTAGTATTGAACTGCATGTAGGTGCTCTGCGCCGTCGTCGACCAGGTTTCGTTGGCGTGAATGATCAGCGCCCCGCGCCCGCCGGAAAATCCTCCCGTACTGCCCGACACCGGACCCGTCCAGCCTCGGCCGGTGAAGCCGCCGATGATATCGCCCGCCTGCACCACCGCCGGAGACGCCGGCGTGCCGCGCGCCGCTCGCGTCGCAAACGGCACCGCGTTCAGCGTGTCGCTGTAGACATCCACAAACCCCGCCGCCGTGCTCGTCGAGACCACGTGGAAGGTCGCCGCCGGATTCGTCGTGCCTACTCCTACGGCTGAGCCCGTGTCGTAAATCAGTGAGTTTTCGACGTCGCCGGTGTCGTTGATGAACTTGGCCAAGTAGCTGGTGTTTCCGGCTACCGTAGTTAACAACATCAAGACGCTGCCATCATTCGCCGTCACCCCGCCACTTCCACTGTTTGCGCTTGCGCTCTGGTTGACCGAAGAGGCCAGTACAAATGCCGACAAGGGATATCCTCCCAGGGTCTCGGCATCAACGGCCTTGGCCGCCTGCAGCGCATAAGGCACGCTCACCAATTCCACCCGCGCCTGCTCCGCTCGTCCTTCCGGTTGCACTCCCAGCCAACGCGCCTCGCCTGAGGCAAACAGATCCAGCGGCACCCCGCCGGCATGGTTGGCGCCAAGATAGATCGTGAACCGGCCTTTTTCGTCCGGCGTCACGTTCTGGCTTTCCATCCACAGTGGCGCACCACCTGTCTGCTCCGCATACAGAGCAAAATTGACTCCCACGGTTCCCTGCATATTCGGCAGCGTGCCACTAACTCTAATCAGCGGCGGCACCGTGGCGTTAACCGCGGCCCGCGGCACCTGAGCCCAGCACGACACGGCTGTGAAGATGCCGAGCAACAGCGACAAGAAACAACGCATACAAAATCCCCCATACACGACGCAAAATCCAGATTGCGCACAACCGTGGCAGAGCATAACCGAAACAGCGATGGGTGGCGGCAGAGCAGTGCTGGTTAAAAACATCGGCAAATTCAAACTGAATTCGGAACGAAGAGCGTCCCATTTTGGGTGCTGCCATCCAAGCGAGATTGCTCGACCTTCCGGACACTGGCCACTAGCTGTACGTTCTCCGCGATTCGGCGGTTGGAATTTGGAAACAAGAGATCGACACCCGGAGCAGGGCGGTCCATCGGTACACGTCCCTGTGTAAAGAAATAGTCACTTGTTTAGGTGGACGCATTCGGTGATCATCAGGGTGATGCAGCGCGAGTGCTGTCGTGGGTACCGGCGTGCCCGCCCGGCAAAGGAAGAAAAGCTATGAGTTCCGCTCTTGGACCTTCCCCTGATGTATCGGCAACGCTTCAGAGTGTCACCGAACAACTCCGGTGGCTGCAAGGCATGCTACTGGCTGAGGATACGCCTGACCTTCGCATCCTCACCGAGTTCCGGGATGTGGTAAACCGGCTTCGCCAGACCGCGTGGGCAGTGCAGCAATACGGCGAACTGATTGCCGCGCAAACTTCATCGAACCCGATCGCCACGGTTCTGGCCGGGGAACGCATCCGGGCGGCGTGCCAACTTTGTAAACTTCTCGAGGTCAACCTGGACAACCAGGACATACATATCCCCAGTGGCCAACTGCGCGGACTCTATGACGTTGTGCAGGAATTGGCGCAGCACTTGCGCGAGCACGTCGAGAAGTAGGCATCACGAACAAGGGCCGCAATTCCTTGCGGCCCCGAATTCACGATATTGAGTTTGAGGTGTGTGGGTTAGTTGAAGCCGATTTGCACCTCGATTCTGATCAAGTGATGATCGCAAAAACAGGTGATAGTCACTCGCAAATCCGAGAGTCAACACTAACCGAACCGCCGGAGGCATTGAGGGATAGATCCCAGCGACTGAATGCTTCGTGTCGCAAGACCTCGGGCAACTCTTTTATACAACTCTTGCTGCCCGCGCGACGGTGGAATCGCACCTTAGATGATAATTTTCTTCCCAAGCGAACGACCGGCCTGAAGAGTTCCAAATTCGCAAGTCTTTGATTACACGTATTTTCCGGTTGGGAACTCGTCCACAGGCCGGGGTCCGGCATCGCTTTGGCGATCCGCCTCAGAGGATTGGGCCGGGGCAGTTGCCCGAACCATCAGCGTCATCTTCATCCCTCCGATTCAGCGTTAGCATCGGTTGGGAGCGGATGGTGCTTTATGAAGAAAAGAAAACGGGGAAAAGGGCTCCTTTGGATTATCGTGATCTGCATTTTTGCCCTGCTGGGGTTCTATTTCAGAGGACAGATCACATCCAAGCTGGGCAAGTACGCCACGAGGGCGCGTTCCGTGTTCGCGGCAAAAAGCGATAAGCGTGCCTCGGAGACAGCCCGCCCAAAGTCTCAGACCGTCGGTTCGATCAAGGGCAGCTTCACGTTTTTCCCGGATGGAAGGAACCCTTACGCATGGTCGGTCACCTACCCTGACGGCCGCGTCTTCAAGTTGGGCGAAGAGTTCAGCAGCGACTGTTCTCCGACTCTCGGTTTAGCGAAAGCCCCGGCAACGGTTCGCTTTGAGTTTAACGAACAACGAAGCTGCCGTCCGGGTTCAAGAAAACCGATTCAAGTCGATGCCGGGTTGCTGAAGAATGTAAGTGGCGATGGCTCGCCGGAGTTGATTGCCGCAGTTCTGACTGGCGGGAACGTGTACGGACATGCGTCGTCTCTGATTTCGTTGACGCCCAGAGGCCCAAAGGTCGTCAGGCACTTGGACTGAAGCGCCTCGCCCTCGCGGATTACGCTGCTAAGATCTTGTGTACGAATTGCACCGCCATCGATCCTTCTCTCGCATTGCTTTCGTTTCCTAAGACTGCCGAAGTCCCGGCGCCGAGAGTACTCAGTGCCGGGACTATAACGCAAGGGTTAGTTGAGGACGGCGGCCAAGTCTTGCTGTGGGGTTGTGATTGGCGTGAGGTTGAACTTTTCCTGCAGCACGCTGAGCACGGTCGGGGTAATGAATGCCGGCAGGGTCGGGCCGATACGGATATTCTTGATGCCCAGATAGAGCAGAGTCAGCAAAACCGATACCGCTTTTTGCTCATACCAGGAGAGGACTAGCGAGAGCGGCAGGTCATTGACGCCGACGCCGAAGGCATTGGCCAGCGCCACCGCAATCTGGATAGCCGAGTAAGCGTCGTTGCATTGCCCGATGTCCAACAGGCGGGGAATTCCGCCGATGGCGCCGAATTCCTGCTTGTTAAATCGGTACTTGCCACATCCCAGCGTCAGGATCACGCAATCCTTGGGCACTGATTCTGCCATTTCGGTGAAGTAGTCACGCCCGGAGCGCGCGCCGTCGCAACCGCCAATCAGGAAGAAGTGTTTGATGGCTCCTGTCTTAACGGCATCGATCACCTTGTCGGCGACCCCGAGCACGGCATTGCGGCCGAATCCCACGGTGATTGTGTCGGCCGGGCCATCCTGCTCAAAGCCGGGCGCGGCCAGCGCGGCGGCGATGACCGGACTGAAGTCGCGGCCGGCAATATGGCGTACCCCCGGCCAAGCCACCGGACCGCAAGTGAATATTCTGGCCTGATAGCTTTCCTTCGGTTCTTGCAGGCAATTCGTTGTCATCAGAATCGCGCCGGGGAAGGCGGCGAACTCCTTCGCCTGATCCTGCCACGCGCCGCCGTAGTTACCGGCAAGCTGGCTGAAAGCCTTCAGCTTCGGATAACCGTGCGCCGGCAGCATCTCGCCGTGCGTGTACACCTGGACGCCAAGACCTTTGGTTTGCTCCAACAGGGCGTAGAGATCGGCCAGGTCGTGACCGGAGACCAGAATGGCCTTGCCTCGCTTGGGATGAATGTGAACCTGCGTCGGCTGCGGGTGGCCGAAGGCATCGGTATTGGCCTTATCCAGCAACTCCATTGCTTTCAGATTTACCTCACCCGCGCGCAACGCCATCCCCAACAACTGATCGAGCGTGGGAGCCGGCCAAGTCAGGAAGTCCAGCAGTTCATGGATCGCCGCGAAAAGACTGGCGTCGGTCAGGCCCAGTTGCCGCGCGTGCTCAGTATAAGCAGCCACTCCCTTGACGCCGTAAAGAATCAACTGCTTCAGATTCCCGACCTCCTGCCCCTCGGACTGAATTTGCAACGGAATAAGTACCTGCTTGCCCTGCACGGAAAGTTCGTCGATGGTATGCGCAGGTTGCCAGGCGGCTGGAGCCTCCAGCACCTCCGGCGCAGTGCCCTTTGCCTTGCAGGTATCTTTATATAAGCGCCGGGCCCGATCCCTCACGCTTGCGGCTTGGGCGATCAAAGCAGCCACCCGCTCTGGATCGAAGTTGACGTTGGTCAAGGTGGCGAAGAGAGCTTCGCTGACGAATCCATCGATCGCCGGGTCGCTGGCGCCGCCCTGCCGCGCGCGGTGCGCGTACATGGAAACACCCTTGAGCGCTTCCACCAGCAGGTCCTGCAGAGTTGCCGTGGTTTCATCCTTGCCGCAGATGCCTATCTGCTGGCAGCCATTTCCTTGAGCGGTTTGCTCACATTGATAGCAGAACATGTTCGATCCATCCTCAAAGCGTAATTGTTCGTTTGAACTACAAGCCTCACTCTACAGGCGAGCAAGTGGGGCGACGATGATTAAAGTCACGGACGAATTGAACCCGCCGATTCCGACTGCGCTAAAATCGTTGCATGACGCAAGGCAGGCGCGATTTTGAAACAACCCTGAAAAGTGCTCCGCTGTTTGCGGGACTCACCGACGCGCAGTTCAAGTTCCTTGCTGCGCGACTGCTCGAGCGTACCTTCGACGCCGGCGAGCTGATCTTTCAAGAAGGTCAGCCTTGCTCTGGAATGTTCATCATCAAGTCGGGCAGCGTGCGCATCTTCAAGAACTCAGCCAGCGGGCGCGAACAAGTGCTCTCGATCGAAGGTGCGGGTGCCTCCATCGCCGAGCTTCCCGTCTTCGATGGCGGCGCCTATCCAGCTTCCTCGCAGGCGCTCACCTCGAGCAGCCTCCTCTTTCTCGGCAAGCAGGATTTTCACGCCTTGTGCATCCAGCATCCGGAAGTATCGCTGAAGGTTTTGCAGAAGGTGGGCGCGCGGTTGCGCCAGTTGGTGGGAATCATCGAAGAGCTTTCTTTTACTACCGTCCGCCATCGCCTGGCGGCGCTGCTGGTACGGATGGCGCGCACGGAAGGAAAAACAACGCCGGGAGGAATCGAAATCATCTTGGCGGTGACCAATCAGGACATCGCGGCGCAAATCGGAACCGTGCGCGAACTCGTTTCCCGCAACCTCAGCCGCTTCCAGAGCGAGGGCCTGCTTCGCCTGGATGGGAGAACAATTCTCATTCCCAGCCTCGACCGGCTCGCGCGGGAACTCGACGAAACTTAACCGTGCCGATTCCGGAGCCCTTCGGTTCTTGGGCCACCTCGTTGCCCTTTGCAGGTGGGCTAAAAAGCCGGTGTCGGCACTTTCCCCCACGCCGTTTCGACCGGCAATGTCTTCGAATCCATCACTTGAAGCGTATGTACATCGACATCGATCATGAACTCAGGCGTTCGCGTCGTGTTAATGTCGAAGGCATCCGAGGGACTACCGACCGGCACGTTCGAGACCTTCAGGAAGATAAATCTTCTTACAGTAGCGGATTGCATTTCGTGTCCTGAATGGCCGCCTTGCATGTGCATTGCGTGATGGCCTCCGGCAAGATGACCAAACGGATGAATGATGAAATCGGCGATCATGTTGAACGTGTGGTGCTGCTTGTACAATTGCCAATCGCCACCGGTGTTGCCGATCAAACCTTGCATGACGTACTGCGGAGGCATCATGTAGACCAGGTATATCTCGTCGCTTCTCAACCTGGAACTGACTTGTGGAAGGCGGAGGATGTCAGCCATCCGATGGTCCAGCATTGGCATGTCATCAGAGACGATGGGCAGCGCAACCACATGCGACCCGGTCCAAAGGGGCAGGTGGTTGACGGTGTAGCTTCGCAAGAGAAATGCCCCGCCGATTGTGATGGCGCAAAGCAGAACAAAAGCGATGGCTCTGCCTCGCAAGGTGTTAAGACCTATTGCCCCTTCCAGCCTTCTCGGCAAGAGCATCCCCGAATCCTCGATATACTTCCTGTACGCTTCAGGAAACTTTGTTTGCATCCGGCGCTCTTCATCCTTGGCCAGTAAGTAGTAAACGAGGACCATTAGACTCCAGAGAGCTACCACGATGAACCTCGGCCAGAGAACAGCCAAGCCAAGCCCGGCAATGGCAAGGCCGAGGTACTGTGGATGCCGGATGTAAGAATACAGCCCCTTCAGCGCCGGACCTGTCTTGAGAAACTTGCCGGCGTACACCTGGATTGCGCAAATAAGAAAGACGACGACCCCAACCACGAAGAGTACCGATCCCATCACTCGTATGAACTTAAGAAACTCATTGGGTGGCACCAACAGGTGGGTGAAGAAGAAGGCGCTGAGCCACCTGGTAGCGGGATACTTTGCCAGCCCCAGAAGGACGGGATTGAAGGCTGAATAGAAAAACCCCGCAAAGGGGCTGATCATGATCAGTATTTCCAGGCAAATGACAAAATAAAGAACAATCGCGCTGTTGAAAATGGCCTTGGTCTTGCTCATCGGACCACCTCCTTCTTCACTTCGAACGGCAAGCGACCGTTGCACGACTCTACCTGGCAGGGGACCGGAGAACGTCCTTACCGCTCTTGATTGCCTTCGCCCTTGATGAAAATAGACGAAAACGGCACCTTCAAGTTTACACAGGCGCCGATCTCCGCCCGTTCTTCGCCCATAAATGTAACAGGGCGTGGCGATCTTCGGGCCGCTGGCCACGACTCCCAGCCTGCGGTCACGCAGAGATTCCGTTTGAAATCAGCTGCCGTGCGGCTTAGTATGGATCGCTTGAAAGCTCATAAAACTTAGCAGGGAGGATAATGTGGGTGTGAGAATTCAGGAGCGTTCGGGTTGGCGGGAATCTCACTCAGTTCACTGGGCGTTTGTAAGCACGCTGCTTTTTTATCAGACTTACGGCATGCGCACGATGAGCTGGTGGTGAGCATTTACTCCGATCTTGCCGCGGTCCATACCATGGTCTGCGCCATCGCTGTGAAAAACGAGCAGCACTCCGTCGGCGTGCGTAATGTGCCCCGGCACGAGCACGGCCAGCTTTGCGGTTCCATCGGAGCTGGCACTGAATGAGTTCGTTTTGCCTGTGCCGTCAAGGGGCGCAAACGTAACGCCGGATGGAGCAAAGTGATTCTCGAACATGCTGGCGTTCCGCGCCCGTTTCAGCGCCCTCGTGCTGCGGATCAGAACGCGTCATTTCAGGTTCGCCCTTAAGGCTGCAAGTAGAAGTTCCGGTTTTATCCGCCGGCTGTAGTCCGGGTTCACGTATTCGAATGTGATCCCGCCATTCGCTCCGACCAGAAACACGGCAGGAACAGGCAGCATGAAATGCGCTTGCCCCGAAGCCTCTGCTAGATCAACTCCGAACGACTTCAATTTCTGCAATGTCGCCTCGTCTACTTTGTAGGCAATTCCCAACGCGCGTGCCGCAGCCATCTGGCTATCGGACAGTGGATGAAAATTCAACGCGTGTTCTGCGATTGACTCGCGAACCTTCTCGGGCCGGTCCGGGGAAATCGCAATCAGTTGATAGCCAGCCTCGGCGACTTGTGAATGGATGTCTCGCAGTTCGACCAACTGCCGTTTGCAATGCGGTCACCATCCACCGCGATAGAACACTGGGACCGCGGGCCGCTGCTGAATCGCTGCCTTCAAATCGAACGAAGCACCATCAGCGCCGGTCGGCACAAGCTGGGGGACGGGTTGTCCGATGAGCATCGGACATACGCGATCTGGAGAACCGGGGACTTGCTTTGTGATTTCATTCATAGCGCCTCCACGAACTTCAATAACTCTCCCTTCTATCGATCACCATGCCCGGAGAGCTTGGCGGCGAGGTATTTGTGCAACCTGTCGCTGTAGCCGATGGGCACTTCGAAGGTACGCTCGTCTCCGGAAATGATCAGCACCTTGCGCGTGCTGTCCAGCAGTGTGGAGCAACGGCGACAACGGCGCAGATGGCCTTCGATCTCCGCCCGCAGCTTCGAGTCAACCGACTCGTCCAGGAAATTGGATAATTCCGTGATTACTTTCTTGCACGAGACCATGGGTTCATTCCTTTCAGCATTCCCCAATGATCGGAGATGCGAGGCTTGAATGCCGGAGTCAACTGCTCCTGCAGTTTCATGCGGGCGCGGTGCAAGCGCGTCTTCACGTTCGCGACGCTGATCTGCAGCGTAGAGGCAATTTCTTCGTAGCTAAGCGATTGTGCATCGGCCAGCAGAAAAATGACCCGGTACTTCTCCGGCAGCTTGGCGACCGTCTCGCGAACTGCCGTGCGAAGCTCCTCCTTGTCCAACGTCTCTGACGGCAAGTCGCGCCAATCGGCGTATTGCTTCGGCCGGAAGTCTCCGTCCTCATCTTCGGCCGGATCGCCCTCCAGAGGATCATAGAGCTGCGGACGGTCTTTGCGGCGGCGCATCCTCGCTTCGTTCACCGCGATCCGCAGCAGCCAAGCCTTGAACCTCTCATTGTCCGCAAGCTGGTCAAGGTGCAGGAAGGCCTTGAACGCCGCCTCCTGCGCTACGTCCTCGGCATCGGCCGGATTGGGGAGCACGCCGTGAATGACGCCATACATGATCTTCTCGTACGGCCGGATCAAGTCGTGGAGCAGTTCTTTCTCGCCGGCGCGGATGCGACGAATCAGCTCCCGCTCGTCATGCTGCGGCGAATCCACCATCTTTGGCTGCGGTTCTGCAGGTCATTCAACCGCTCCTAAACGCACGATGCGCGAGGTCGCGAATTGTCGCAGATTACGGCACAGAAATTGTAATGGGATTTAGCGCAGAAAACATCAAGGAGGGACACAAACGGAAATTCTGCTGATGCCGGCTCCCAGCGGCGGGAACCGCCAGGAGCCATCGGCGAGTCTGCCTACTGAACCAGTTCGCCTTCCAGCACAAAGCGCCGTTCAAGAGGCGAGATCGGCACCAGATGGAATGTGCCCGTACCCTTAAGTTTCGCTAGCTTGCCGGTGCCACTCACTACTTCCCACAAGCGGTTATCGAGCAGCTTCGGCTTTCCGTCTGGTCCCGGCACAAAAACAGCCCGTATGGTCCATTTCAGATAAGCCTTATCGCCGCTTGGGGCAGTAAAGACAAGGTAACCCCTGGGCTCGCCCCACGCCGTCCAACTGCTCGGCCCAACACCCACGCTGCTGGAGTGGGACGACAACATCCCGCCGTTTGAACAGGTACAAGCGGAAGCGCAGAAAGCAGCCCGCTTCCTCAAACAAGTAGGTGAGGTGATCGCATGAGCCTGCACGAACTGCAACCCTGGATGGCGAGTGCCATCATGCCCCCACTGACCCATGATTTCCGCATGAATCGCGACGGCCACAAGCACAGGCTCCGAGAGGAGATCGAGCGTGTGATTGTGCCAAGCCGGAAGCTTGGCAGCTTGGAACGGCTGGAGATCTATAACCGGCAGTACTGGTTCCGCGTGCTGGATTCGCTGCGCGAGGACTTCCCTGCGCTGGCACGACTGACTGGAGACGCTGGTTTTCGTCAGTTTGCCGAAAGCTATCTGCAACAGCATCCATCGAGAAGCTTCACGCTACGGGATCTCGGCAGCCACCTCTCACTTTGGCTTGAAAGCTCCGCATCACGGGAGCTACAGGACGGCGATGCTTGGCGTGCAGGATTGGGTTACCCGTTGCCGCTTCTGGCCGATGTTGCCGCCTTGGAGTGGGCCTACATCGAGACGTTCGACGCGACGGAGTTTCCGCCGCTACGCCCTGATGATCTGGAGAATGGAGCGGTCTGTTTGCAGTTGCAACCCTTTGTACAACCGTTGGCTCTGCGGTTCGATGCGTCGTGGTTGCCGTGCACGACGGCAAGGATGACGTGCCGGCGATCTCGACCCAACCGCAAATGAGTTACGTAGCCCTTTACCGCCGGAACTTTCTAGTTGTTGTGGAGCTGATTTCTCCCTTCGCTTTCCCAATGTTGGCGGCACTCCGTCACGGCAACTCTCTGGAGAGTGCGATGGAGCAGGCTCTAGCAAACGCAGGGCGTGCTGGTTGGCCTATACCTCACAGACCTTGCCAACCGCGGAGCTCCGGTAAATGCAGCTCTTGCCGGTACGCTGGGCGCAGTGTCGTTTGGCGCAGAATTCGTAGGCGCGCTGCCAATGGGTCTGGCATCCGACGCGATTGCGCCACGCGCTCTGATGACCGGCGGCGCCTTGCTCGGCGCGGTGGCCACGCAACTGTTTGGGATGACAGGTCGCCCGAGCATCTTCTTTCTGAGTCGAACACTGGAAGGACTGGGGGCGGCTGCGGTCGTGCCACCGTTACTTGCTCACCTTACGGATGTCACCGATGGAAAACCGCCATTACGCGCTCGGGTGATGAGCTATTTCGAGCTGTCGTTGCTGGGAGGACTGGCATTGGGCGGGCTCATGGCAGGCGAGTTCTGGCGTCTGCTCGGCACTGACGCCTTCGCCGTAGTGGCAGCGGTTTATGTTATCTGTGCGGGGCTCCTGCTTGTCGGGGCTGTCGGAAGTCGCGGCCACGGAATCGAGCATGCACTCTCCGGCTTCTTTCGCGCGCTGCGAGATCCCTCGCTTCGCCGTTTGGCGCCGGTCTGGCTTTGCGTTAATTCCATTGTTGGCCTCTGGCTGGGTCCCACCTTTACTTTCCTGCTGACGCAGCGCTCACAAACATCGCAGTTTCTGACAGGCATCTTCGCCGATCGACCTGAGCGCGTTGGTTGGGCGTTGCTAGCGTACTCTTTAATCTTCGGCATCGGCGTGACTGGCTGGAGCCTTGTACTGCCCCGGATGTCTTTAGAACGCGCACTGCAGATTGCGCTGGTCGCCATGCTGGGCGCCTCCGTAGGGTTCTTTCTCTTCGATCACTCTGGGCACGATCCGGCTCTTATACGCTGGGCGATTGGCGCATGTACGGCAGGATGCATCATGGTCGAGAGCGGCTTCACACCTGCAGCGCTTGCGTTGCTCGCTGCTGCCATTGGCCCGCAGGCGGGACGCGGCGCAGCCATGGGCATTTATTCTGTGCTGCTTAGTGTCGGCGCCATTGCCGGTTCGCTGCTCGCTGCGGTACTCGGTGAGAGATTCGCGGTAGACGGACTTATTTTTGGCACGCTAGCTATGGCGGTGGTCGCGCTGATCTTCGCACGCAGGCTCGAAAGCCAACGTATAGATGTTGGAGCCTAGGACTATGACGGAGCGGCATAATGACTTGGTGATTATCGGGGCTGGATCAGGTGGCCTCACGGCGGCCACATTCGCCGCCAAACTCGGGGCCAAAGTTGCGCTTGTGGAGAAGAACCGCATCGGGGGTGATTGCACCTGGACCGGATGCGTGCCCAGCAAGGCTCTGCTGAAAGCCGCCAAGGTCGCGCATGAAGTCCGGACGGCGTCTGACTACGGAATCACCGCTGGGGCGGGCACCGCCGACATGGCCAGAGTGCGCGAATATGTGCGCAACTGTATCGAACAGGTCTACCAGTATGAAACTGCCGAGGAGTTGCAGAGGGAAGGTGTGGACGTACTGCTGGGAACGGAACGCTTCCTGAACTCTTCATCTATTTGTGTCGGCGACCGCGTCATCCGCTCGAAAGCCTTCCTGCTCACGACCGGCGCACGGCCATTCATACCCGCCATTACCGGCTTGAGCGAAGTGCCGTTCATCACCTACGAGCAGATCTTCGACAACGACCGCCTTCCCGAGACCATGGTGATTGTCGGCGGTGGTCCCATCAGCGCGGAAATGGCGCAAGCCTATCAGCGCTTAGGCGCGCAGGTCACCGTTGTCGCTGACCGTCTATTGCCGAAAGAAAGTCCGGACGTCCGCACTTTGATGCTGCGCGTGTTCGAGCGCGAGGGCGTCCGGTTTGTATGGGGCCGAGCGAAGTCGGCGCGCAAAGACGGCCAGACGATTAGGTCGCGACCGACGATGAGGAGGAGGCCCGTGGCGAACTGCTGCTTATCGCCTCAGGCCGGAAGCCGACAGTCGATGGGCTGGACCTTGAGAAAGCTGGCATCAGTTATTCCGCGAAAGGTATACCGGTCGACGAGCAACTTCGGACCAACGTGAAGGACATCTACGCTGCCGGAGATGTCACCGGAGGGTATCAATTTACCCACTTCGCCGGCTGGCAGGCTTTTCAGGCTGTGCGAAACGCATTGCTGCCGGGAAGCAGCTCTGGATTTAGCGATATTGTCCCGCGGGTGACCTTTACAGACGCCGAGGTCGCCCATGTCGGGCGCGACGAGGAACAGGGACGGGCCGAGTTCGGCGACCAAGTGAAGGTCTGCCGGTGGGAGATGGGCCGCGTCAACCGCGCCGTTTGCGAGAACGACCGGGACGGCTTTATCAAAATGATTATCAAGAATGACGGCACTGTCCTGGGAGCAACCTTAGTCGCCGCACGTGCCGGCGAGGCAATCAGCGAACTGATCGTCGCGATCAAGCAGCATATGAAAATAGGTGACTTGGCTGGAGCGATTCATGCCTACCCAACGTATTCAACTGTCATTCAGCAGTTGGCCGCTGAGATGAAGATCGAGGAATTGCCTTCTGGAGCATCGGGCAAAGTACTGCGCGGACTATCGAAACTGGTTCGTTAGCATTTACAGAGCACAAGAGGAGAAATGAGCACCAGAGAAATTGCCAGCGGTAACCCGACAAAGCTGAAGAAGAAAGATGCCGATTACGTCTTCTACGAGCTAACCCGCAGCATCTGCCCGCGTTGCCGCAAAGTGATCGACGCCCAGGTTCTGCTGCGCGACAACAAAGTCTACATGCGCAAACGCTGTCCCGATTGCGGGCCATTTGAGGCGCTGCTCTACAGTGACGCGGAAGCCTACACCTCATTCGCCAAGTACAACAAGCCCGGCACTGTCCCGCTGGCGTATAGCACAGAAATCCGCCACGGCTGCCCGCACGATTGTGGTTTGTGTCCCGACCACCAGCAGCACACCTGCCTTGGCATCATTGAAGTAAACAGCGCGTGCAACATGAATTGCCCGCTATGTTTCTCGGAGGCGCGCCCCGGATTCAACCTCACGCTGGAAGAAGTCGAGCAGATACTCGACGAATTCGTGCGTACAGAGGGAAATCCTGAAGTCGTTCAGTTCTCCGGCGGTGAGCCGACGATTCATCCGCAGATCATCGATTTTGTGCGGGCGGCGAAGTCGCGCGGTATTTCTTCGGTGATGATCAACACCAACGGCAAGCGCATCGCGCGAGATGATCATTTCCTTGAACCGCTGAATGATGTCCGCCCATCTATCTACTTCCAGTTCGATGGATTTGATTCCGAGACCTACCGTATCCTTCGCGGCGAACCTGGAATTCTGGAGGAGAAGTTCCGTGCTCTGGACCGGCTCGCCGGCATCGGGTTGAGCATCACCATCGTTCCTGCCATCGAACATGGCGTCAACGAGCATGAGGTCGGTAGGATTATCGAGTTCGCCATCAAGCATCCAGCGATCCGGGGGATCAACTTCCAGCCCGCGTTTCACGCGGGGCGTTACCTGCTATGGTTACGTTTTTTTGCCGGTGCCGCTCGCGTCAGACTCCCAATGGTTGTGAACGTCGCAGCGGCGCTGGCCGTCTGGCTGATCTACGTTGCCGATCGTGTTCTCGACAGCCTGCAAACCGCACAAGCCGGACTCCCGATGCGTCATCGGTTTTGTCGCGCTCACAGGCGCGCATTTATCATCCTATTCGCCATCCTCTTCGGGTCGGCGTCATGGATGGGCTGCTCCCCATGCCCGCTGGATTATCTCGGAATTCCATGAGCCCGCGGACCCGCTAGGGCGCATATGGAGCAGCGCTGTCATTCGCTTGTTGTACTTCGCGTTTCGCATCACAACTGAATTGACGACGAACCGCCTTCCTGACTACCGCCCTGCGCTGGTAGCTGCCGGCTTTGCGCTTTGCCGGCAAGAACAAGCATGCGGCGGCCTGCTGGTTTCGGAGCTATGGGAACGGCGAGCATGATGATGAGGAATCCCAGTTTGCAAAGCATCACCGGAACATGCGGCCCCCGAGAATAGCAATTATTCTCATGTCTGCGCGTCATTCATCACTTGGACGCGGTCAAGGGAGATGAGCGGGGCTGCCAGTCGGAGGGTCGCGCGGCAGCCGCTCCTCGGGGCTATGCTGCGGGTTCTTCTGGCGGATTGATAATCGCTTCCAGTGTGCTCATCAGCTTCTTTAAGCCGCACTCAGCCGAACCCGAGTACCAGCAGTCGTTGGCAAGGTTAAAATCGGGCGCAAACTGATCAGGTTCAGGTCCGCCTCGCCCGGCGGTGCACGGGCAGCTAACACAACAGCAATGAAGAATGAACGATTGATCATCTTTATAGGGTACCTACCCACCAGCCCAGGCCTTGGCAGAAGATCAAGACGAAGACCACGATCAGCCACATACGCCAGCGACGGCGATTCCCAGCCCTGAGTCTTCATCGTCACTTTCACAAACCAGTCACTTCGAAAGCTAGCCTGAACGGAGCCGGTAGCGGCCGTTCGCCAGTCTGGGCGACTTGCGTTTGTTTCTATGACTGCCCCTGGCTCCGGCCGGGGCTCCCGCCCGCGCGCGAGGTGATTGCCGCGTCACAGGAAGAAGAGACCTGGTATATCCTGCCGCAGCACCAGTCTCATATTCTGCTGCGCCTGCGTGCAGGAGACGGTGATGTTCGCCTTGCTGATGTAACCGCGCTTCTGCAAGGTGACCATGTCCTCGTCCATGGCCGACGTCATCGAGGTCATCTGCAGGCCGTCGAGGGTCGATTGACCTTCGTACTGATCGGCGCGAGAGCAGAGGGTGTTGATGACCAGGTTGTGGATGTTCATGCGGAGCAGGAAGGTAAAGTCGCTGTTGAGGATCGCGGCAGTCCTGTCCTGCTGCACGAGCGGTCGCGGCGATGAAGCCGATCTACGATAAGCAGCCTGTTGACATCAAAGACTTGGTCAAGAGAATCAAAGCAGTCAAATGACCTTGCGGCCTGAGAGCGGCTCATGCTTCTATTTGCTTGACTCTCGACTTCGGGTGCGATGAATTCACGTCCGCGGACTCATCGCACCCGGAAGCACGGTGTTCAAAAGAAGGTGTAATAGCGGCGCTCGGACAAGCGCCACACGAGCACTCCCAGCTCCGGCAGATGGTAGTCTCCCCACAGGCTCGATTCGCGCACCGGCACCTTGGCTCCCTTGGGAATGTAATCCCAGCCGTTGGGGCGGTGGTAGACGCTGTGCAGCAGAATGCCTTCATGCTTTGGATCGGTGGAGAGATAAGGCTCGGCCGACAATTGCCGCGCGATCGAGAGCCCGGCTTGCAAATAGGACTTTTCTTTGGCCCCCAAGGACATGCCAAGCCGGATCAACCCCTGGGCGGCGATGGCGCCGGCCGAGGAATCCACCGGCTCGTAATCGTTATACGGGTTGGCCGGTACAGCCTGCCAATCGCCCAGCTTGTGCAGGTTCGGAGCCTCCGTGTCCCAATAGCAAATGCCATCCGAAGCGCTGGAGTTGCGGATGCAGAAGTCACAGGTCGCGCGGGCTGCCTTTTCTAACATCTTCACTGCCTCAGGTTTCTTGAGCGCGACATCCGCGCCGAATTCCCTCTCCGGCAAGGCCCGGATGAACTCCAGCTCCTCGGCAAAGCCGAGCATCGCCCGCGCCAATCCAAACTCCCGCGCTACTTCGCGCTCGCTCCTGCCCTCCACCAGTACAGCTCGTCGCACCCGCGCATAAAGCTCCACTGTGTACATCCCTCCGGTGTTCCACAAAGCAGCTGCTCACGGCAACTGCTTCCTGAAACCAAAATCCAGCGGTCTAGTTTTTCTCCGCCGCATCACGCCGCTCTCGCGGCGTGACGTGGTCTAGTTTCTCTCTGGCGGTTTCAGCTGTTTCTTAGACCAAGACGTTACATTGTCCTGCTTTTTTGAGACATGTTACGGAACACCCGCGCAACGCTCGGGCGTCGTTTTACTTCTCCATCTCCGGATCGTAGAACGATCCGAACAACTCGGCGTCATTGGGCTTATCTTCCTTGATCGGCACCGAGACCCAGGTGGTGTTCATGTAGTGCTTAAGGTGAACGTTTTCGGAGATGATGTTGCCGCCCCAGGTGCCGCATCCCAGACTGGAGGTCATGGGCATGCCGTTGTTGAAGGCGCCGGCGTTGGCCTTCGACTGTGGTTGCCGCACCATGATGCGGCTGACCGGCGCGGCCAGGGCGAGCTGATGGATGTGATTCTGATCGAAGGAATAGATGCCGCAAGAGTGGCCCTTGCCGCCGACTTCGTATATGGCCTGCATCATCTTCAGCGCACAGTCGAAGCCGCTGTACTTGTAGACCGCCAGCAGCGTCGTCAGTTTTTCGCCGGAAAACGGATGGTCCTTTCCGATGCCGTCACCGTGCACGACGATGAACTTGCGGTCGGCCGGGATCTGGAAGCCGGCGCACTCGGCTAGCTTCTGCGGGCAGATCGCCACGGTATCGGCCAACCGGTGACCCTCGGCATCCCACATGACAGCGCGCAGCTTCGCTTTCTGCTCTTCGCTGGCGACGAAGCCGCCTTCTTTGACCAGCTGTTCGACCATCTTGTCGAAGATGCGTTCGTCGATCAGCAGATTGCCGTCGGCTGAGCAGCCCGAGCCGAAGTCGGAAATTTTGCTCAGCATGGTATTGTGGGCGGCTTCCTCAATGTTGGCGGTCTCGACTATCATCATGGTAGAGTTGCCGGCGCCGACGCCGTAGGCAGGAATTCCTGAGCGGTAGGCCGCGCGCACCATCGCCTGTCCGCCGGTGGCCAGCACCAGATCGGCCCGGGCCATCAGGGCCTGCGACATGGCGATGTTGACCTTCGTCAGACATTGCAGAATATCGGCCGGAGGCAATCGACATCACCGTGCCGCGTTCCTTGCTGGAAAATGTACTGGCCGTGATCTTGGCGTTGCAGGGCAGAATGGCGGCTTCGCCGATTCCGACTCCGATGCGGGCGACCACCACCTGAAACACGTTGCGCACAATTCCGGTCAGGGCCGAGCAGATCGACCAGATTGCGACCGACCAGCCAAGAACTTTCTTCGCGCCGAAGCGGTCGGCAAGGTTTCCGCCGGGCACATTGAAAAGCACGTAGGTCCAGAAAAACGCCGACAGAGCGATGCCCATCTCAACCGTGTTGATGTGGAAATCCCGGATGATGAAGGGCGCGGCCACGGACAGACTGGCTCGATCCATGGCATTGACAAAATTGCACAAAGTTAACAGTGTGACGACCCCAATGCGATAATTCTTCGAATTCACTGTAGCCATGGTTCTGACCTCCAAGATCGTGGTCTGAGATAAAGACGCACCGGCTCGAAAAACGCCCGTGCCAGAGCACAACGGTATAAACAGCGCCGCTCAGGCCGACACGGAGGACGCCCTGGCTTGGCGCTGCTCGGCGGGGATTAGCGATTCGTACAGGGCGGTCAGTTCCCGCTCGGTGGGTACGCGGGGATTGAGACGGTGGCTGCCGCTAGAAATACCATCCTGGACCATCTTCGGAATCGCCTGGCGATATTGTTGAACGTCGATTCCGAGATCGGCCAGCGTGGGAACGTCGATGATCTTCTGCAGCCGGCGAACCGCGCCGACGGCTTTCATGGCGGCCTCCCATTCGGGTAGGCCGGCTATGTTCTCTCCCATGACCTCGGCCATGCGGGCGAATTTGTCGGGGCAGGCGGGAATGGTGTATTCCATGAAAATCGGCAGGAAAATTGCATTGCCGATGCCGTGCGGAACATGGAAGACCGCGCCGAATGGTCGGGCCAGCCCGTGGCCGGAGCAGGTTGCCGAAATGCCGAAGGCGAATCCGGCCAGCAGCTCGGCCAGCATCATGTCGCTGCGGGCCGTCAGGTCTTGGCCGTTGGCCCAGGCACGTGGCAGGCTGTGCAGGATCAGTCGAATGGCGGGCAGGGCGAAGATCTCCGACATCGGCTGCGTTTCCCGGCTGACGGAGCCTTCGATGGCGTGCGCCAAAGCGTCCATGCCGGTCGCTGCCGTAACCCGGGGCGGCATCGAGAGGGTGAGCAGAGGATCGCAGACGGCCATATCAGGGCGGACCATCTCGTCTTTGATCACCATCTTGACGTTTCTTTTTACGTCGGTGATTACCGCCGCGCGGGTGACCTCGCTGCCGGTTCCCGCCGTGGTGCCAATGGCAACCAGCATGGCCCGCGGGTTAGGAATGGTAATATTGCGGCCCTCGTAATGGGTGATGTCGCCAGGGTTGGTGGCCAGAATAGCAATTGCCTTGGCGGCATCAATCGCGCTGCCGCCGCCGAGGGCAATCACCAGATCGCAGCCGTTCTGCTTTAGTACGGCGGTGCCCTCATCGACGTGGATATTCGTCGGCTCGCTGTTGACGCCCGAATATACGCAGGAGGAAATGCCTGAGGCGCTGAGGACTTGACTCATCCGATCAACAATGCCCGTCTTGACCAGCGTGTCATCGGTGACGATCAAGGCCTTCTTCCGACCGTATTTCGCGAGTCTTTCGCCAACCTCGTTGAAGCATCCTTCTCCGTAAAGGACTGTGGATGGCGAGCCGAAGACATAGACTTGATTACTCATAGCGAAATCTCCTTATATGAAAAGTCGGCGAGAAAAAATCTGAGCGCACTGGCCGCCGGGCCGTATTCAGCGGGCCCGCTGGGCGTAAGCAAAGCCCTTGTTCATGCCGGCCGCGGGCAGATAGCCATAGAGAGGCTCCCCCGGCAGTCCTTTGGTCAGTGCGGCACGCGCGGCGATCAGCTTCTCCAGGTTTATCCCCGTACGCAAACCCATCGACTCCAGCAGATACACCAGATCCTCGGTCACGATGTTGCCTGTCGCCCCAGGCGCGTACGGGCAGCCGCCGAGCCCGCCCTGTGAGCTGTCGAACGTGGTAACGCCCACGTCGATAGCCGCCACTACATTAGCCAGTCCCTGTCCGCGCGTGTTGTGGAAGTGCGCTCCGCCCGCCTTCTTCCCCAACTCCACCTGTAGCCGCTTGAACAGCCGCTTGACCTGCGCCGGATTGGCGTAGCCGCAAGTGTCCGACAGACCGACCTCGTCCACCCCCAAGTCAGCCATTGTCACCGCCACGCGAATCGTGTCGTCCTCCGGCACGACTCCCTGGAGGGTGCAGCCGAAGGCCGTCGACAGCCCGGCCTCGATGCCGACCTGGGAATACTGCCGGTTGCGCAGTTCCACCACGCTCGCGACTTCTTCGATCATCTGCTGGTGCGTCTTGCGCACGTTGGCTAGCGAGTGCGGCTCACTGACCGAGACTGGCAGGGTGATCTTGTGCGCACCGGCCGCAAAAGCCGTCTGCGCGCCGCGCACCCGGAGGTCAGCGTCCAGCTGTTCGCCTCACCTGGTGGGTCCGATTTCGCCCGCGAGAGTATCGATCTCGACATCCGCTACGGAACCGGCTACTGGCCCAAGCTCTATGTGCAAAGCATCTTTGCCGAAGAGGTAATGCCCATGGTTAGCCCGCGCCTGCAAGCGCGGCTGAACGTGCAGGCCCCGGAAGATCTGCTGTTGCAGGAGCTGATCCTTTGCGAACCCGATCTAATCCAGTGGCCGCAGTGGTTTTCGGCCAACGGCGTTGGCCTGTGTCCGAGCGAATATGCCTTGCGGGTCGATCGCGCACAGCTGTCGATCGATGCCGCCGTGCAGGGATTCGGCATCGCCCTGCAGAGCAGCAAACTGGCTGACGGATTTCTCAAGAACGGCCAGCTGGCGCCGGTGTTCCCCGACCACAAGAGCATGCGCTTGCACCAACATTACCTCGTCTATCCTTCGCCGCATCACGAGTGCAGCAAGGTACTCAAGTTCGCCGCCTGGCTGCATACAGAAGCGGCAAAGTAAGCGTCGCCCGCGCCACGGAAAGCGTCTTGTTTTACTCCCCACCCAAGGTGCTCTGAGCACTCCCGAAACCATGCTGGCGAGGTGTCCTGTCGTTTGGGCCGTATCTTCTACAAGTTGGTCAACCCTGGTCGGGTCACAATCTTCATCTTTGTGAAGTCGCCCGAGTGAATGCGTACTTCAAATCGCCAGGACTTCCCACTCTGATCGATGGGTGTTACACCGGATTCGCGGAAGTTGTGTCCAGTAAGGTAGCCGGGCGTTTCGCCCGGCGATGATGGTGCCGGATACACCGACTCTGAATCTGCCCTAGCGATGCCATGCAGCTTTTCCAACTTGAATGGGTGCTCGAATCTCAGCAGGTACAGCCCAGCTTGCCGCGCCTGCGCTTCCTGCACGACATGGTCGTCGAAGATGCGGGATGAGATCCGTTCCCTGGAGCGGTTCGCGTGAAGCGTGCCGCCCTGCCCGCGCGTATCCACACTCGATCAACATCCTGAAACCCAGCTCCACGACCTACAGCAGATGGCCCAACAGCGCGGCCTTGAGGTCGTCGAGCAATATGTCGATCACGGCGTCAGCGGCACTCGTGCCCGCTGCGGACGGTTCGATATCGTGCTGGTCTGGGCATGAAACAAGCTCTAGGTATTTTCGATCAATCCACATACTGACCAACCGCCGTCTACGGGAAGGTTAATTCCCGTTATGTAGCTGGACATGGGGTCACAAAGGAATGCTACAGCGTTGGCAACGTCTTCCGGCATCCCCCAACGATTCAGCAGAGTATGACGGCGCAGGGCAGCGTTCAGGGCGGTATCGTTGTACGATTTGTCTGTCATGGCGGTGTGGATATAACCGGGCGAAACGCAATTCACACGGATGCCGCTGCTGCCAAGATCGTAGGCGAAAGCGCGCGTCAGGCCGAGAACGCCGGATTTGGATGCGTGATAAGCCGGGTTACCGGGAAAGCCCAGCGTCGTCGCGAGGGAACCGATAAATACGATTCCTCCTTCCTGGATACTTCCATCGGTCACGCGCTTGGCGAAATAGCGCGCCCACTCAAACGGGACTCGCAGATTCACCTCTATCGTGCTTTGCCAAGCCGAGTCCGACTGCGGCAGGCCAGGACGAGTAATTCCCGCATTGTTGATGAGATAAACTGCCCCGGCAGCCGTTGAAAAGCGCTTGGCCAAAAGCAGCTTCGATAAGGGCTTGGTCAAGGACATCGCCTTGAAGCGCGCAATCAGTGCATTCTGCGGAAATCCGGGCGAGATCGATACCGACAACCCGGTGTCCTTGTTGACGAAGTTTGGCCGCAATCGCAAACCCGTTCCCCGCGGCCGCGCCAGTGACGATACATGTGGATATTTGAGACACCCTTATTTCTCCAAAAAACGAATCGTCCGCCGCCGAAAAATGACTTCTGGCTCAAAGACATTCGAGCGCGAACAGACAGCGTCAACAATGCGCGCCGCGACATCGGCAGGTTGGAGGAAACTGGAAGGATCCTGCTCGGTTAAGCGCCTTCCCATTTCCGTGTTCATAGTTCCCATAGAGAACAACCAGAACCGAGTGTCCGTCCGCGCATATTCATCGTTCATGGCGCGGACGAAACCGAGCAGGCCATGTTTGACAGCGCAATAAACCGAGGTGTTTCGAAATCCAGCATAGGCAGAAGTCGAGCCGATGAAACCATAATCGCGGCGCTCTTCAGGATCAGGCGGATTCTGCACCAATAGGTTCCTGACGAGCTGAATGATGTCCACCAATCCCACATCGATCTCTTGGGCGATGCCGGCATCGTGCAGCGCGGTGATTGGGTTCGGTAAGAACAGGGCTTGGGTAAAGAAATACGCCTGATAGGGCTGCGTGGGAGCGAACGATGAATACCTGTCATCAACGGCCAATACCCGAGCTTGATTCCGGTTCACGGCCTCTGCAAAATTGTATTTGACTGCCTCAAGTTTGGCCTTGCGTGTAACCAGGTCCACGCACCAATCACGGTCCAGGAAAGCCCGCGCCACGGCAGTTGCCAGTCCGCCCGACGCGCCAAAAATCAATGATTTCACCAGGCAAGCTCCGAAAGTGGAGTCGTATACGGCTTGCCGTTCGCATCGATCTTTGTCTTCACGGAGGGTCCTCGATGCTCACATTTCTCAATCTGCAAGTCCACCATAATTGGGCTGTCGCCGGGATTGAGCTGCGGCAAAAGATCATCTAACGCGCCCACGGATTCCACGCGCATATAGCGAAGACCAAAGGCAGCCGAAATCTTTGCAAAGTCCGGGATGAAGAGACCGGAATCTCGGTCAACCCCCCTGGCCTCGCCAAAATATCGATCCTGCGACGCCCGCACGGATTCATAACCTCCATTGTTGAGCACGAAGAGCACAAACCCTTTCGGAGCGTAATGGGAAAGGGTGGCGAGTTCCTGGATGTTCAGCATGATGCCGCCATCTGCCTCCAGGCAGATCACCTGTCTTGCGGAACCAAAAGCAGCCCCAATTGAGTGTGGCAGGCCTAAGCCCATTGAACCCAGGGCTGCTCCGTTGAAGAACCGCGCACCGTTCCCAGGGGCGAAAAAGCGGGTGAAAGTCTCTTCGGCATACCCGGAACTCGCAGGCACGAACACCTTCCCCTCGGACCAGCGCGAAAGCCGCACCGCAACCCCGTACATCGTCATTTTGTCGGAGGCAAGCCGCTCGCTTTCCTCTTGCAAATAACGCTTGTGTCTCTCCGCACACCATTCCAGCCATGAGGGGCCGGCATGGCTATTGGCAGTGAATGCTCCCTTCGCAATCGCTTCCGGGAAACAACGGAGATCAGCCGGAATGCATTGGCTGTTCGGGAACTCGTGAAATTTTGCCAGTTCGTTGGCATCTACATCGACAAAATATCGCCGTGCCTGCGCGCCAAAGCATTCCCGCTGAAAAGCAGTGGTCCCAAGGTCTAGCCGGGCGCCAAGAAACAGAATGACATCGGCGCGAGCGAGGATCTCGTTCGAGGAAATCGGCGCCAGTCCACCGGGACAACCGAAATGCCACGGTTCCTGGCTGGAGAGAATGTCAAACGACAGCCATGAAAAAACAGCTGGAATCGCGTGCTGTGCAATGAAAGTGCGGACTGAATCTTCCACACCTGCAATGCGGCACCCATTCCCGACATAGAGCAGCGGGCGCTTGGCTTCCAACAGCCGTTCCAAGCAGAGCGTTAGTGCTGGTGCGGATCCCGCAGCCCTCGAATCGCAAGAGATTTTTCGCCGGATGCTTTCGGCAGCGCTCGCAATATCAGCGGCGGAATATTCCAGGGGCACGCCTTGCACATCGAGAGGAATCTCTATAAAGACCGGCCCGGGTCGATCTTTGAACGCCTCGACAATGGTCGCCACAAGATCTTCCCGGTAGTGCTCGGCATCAAGACGCGCGAACCGCTTGACGCACGGTGAAATAAGCTCTGGTGAGCGAATCTCCTGAATGCCGTGCGTGCGCGTGCCGTACCGATCAATGTCGGCGGTTTTGATCTGGCCCGCCAGCACGATCAGAGGGGTTGAATCGCCGTACGCGGAAATCAGCGAAGTAACAGAATTCGAGACGCCGGGACCTGCGGTAATCACCGCGAACCCCGCGCGGCGAAAATCGCTCGCCTTGGCGTAGCCTTCCGCCGCGGCCACGCACGCTTGTTCGTGCTGGCAATAAACAGGTCTCAATTCTGCATGCCTGGCCACCGCCCGGTTGAGATACATGGCCATGCCGCCAGAGAGCGTGAACACGGTCTCTGTTCCCAGCGCAGCCACCAGATCGACGGCATAGCTCGCTATATTACGATTTCGGCTGATAATAAGGTCTGACACGTCTTCATCATACAACGGCTCAAGCAGTTCGCGAAGCCCGCCGGGAGGCTTGGCGCGACGCGCCGGTTGAGGGTGTAAAATCAGCATGGGATCTCTCGAAATGGGCACAATGCCGGATGCGGCGTAATTTTTCGTCGAATCTTTCTGCTGAAATCATGAATGAGCAGTTGCGAAGGCCTGAATTGTATTCCTATAGAGCCCCGTGGCACGAGTCGGTAAAAGAGCTGCCGAATTCTTGAACGGGAATCGACGAGGTGCGAATAATTTCAGAAAGCAATCCTATGCATCACATTCGCCCAAACAAGATCTTTACCCTTGTCAATACCCCGCCAGCCCAACGTGTCATTCAGGTACAACTCCCGCCTTGTCGCGGCGGGGGTGGAGTGACTCTGCTGGAAACCTGTTTATTGATCGCCGCAAACCAGATCATAAGTGGACATCGGGTATTTGAGTTTGGCACGTTTCTCGGAAGCACCACTCTGAACCTAGCGCTAAATATTCCCGAAGGGGGCGAAGTTCTGACTCTCGACCTTGATGAAGGCTGTATCGGCGAGGTGAAACAGCATCCGGCCGATGCTCCGCTAACCGAAGCACGTATCACTTCGCGTTCGCTGGATTTCGTGGGGAGTTCCGTCGCCCACAGGATCACAACGTTAGAGGGCAACTCCATCACCTATGATTTCTCCCCGTGGAAAGATTCCATTGATCTTGTTTTTTTAGATGGTGGTCACGATCGTACGACGGTCAAATCGGATACGGAAAATGCTTTCGAAATGGTGGCAAAAAACAAGGAGTCCTGCATTCTTTGGCACGATTATCGCCGACCGGAATACGGCGACCTTTCCACATATCTCGATGGACTGTCACAACGAATGCATCTTTTTCACATTGACGACACTGCCCTTTGCGTTTGGTTCAATGATCCGAAGAACGTTATCTCTGCACGCCTGCGGCAGAACAGTTGACGCGCCGTCTCACATTGGAAGGTTGGAAGCACGAATTTGGGATTGCGGTTGATTGCGAACGGAAAGGCGGGACTGCTGCTTGGGGACATCTGTCGGCATTCCTAGTCCGTAAGTCGCGCGCAAGATCAGCCGGAAGCGGCAACCAAGCCTGGGCTGCTATTCTGAAATGTGATTCCAAGGCCACATACGCGCGCCAAGACCCCGCTGCGAAAGGGTTTTCTCCGATCCTTGGTTCGATGGTTCGCCGTCGGCGTACTGCTTATTTGGTCGCTTGCCGCGCTGCTCGTTCTGGCCGCCCGGTGGATCGACCCACCAACAACCGCGGTGCACATCCAGCGCCGCTTACAGGCCTGGATTCACCACACGCCATATCACGAACACTATCAATTCATTCCGCTCGGCCAAATCTCGCCTGATTTACAGCACGCCGTAATCGCCGCGGAGGACGGGCGCTTCTACCAGCACCATGGGTTCGATTGGTACGCCATCAAACTCGCTGCCGAAAAAGATTTGGAAGGTGGTCGCATGCGCGGCGGTTCCACCATTACGCAGCAACTCGTAAAAAATCTGTTCTTCGGAACGGGCCGCTCTTTCCTGCGTAAGGGCGCGGAGTTCACCCTGGTGCCGGTGGCCGAATTAGTCCTCGGCAAGCGGCGCATTCTGGAGATCTACCTCAACGTGGTCGAATGGGGACCTGGCATTTATGGTGCGGAGTCGGCGTGTCGTTACTACGACGGAACCACGGCCCGGATTATCGGCAGGGAACAGGCCGCAAAGCTCGCCGCGATTCTGCCGGCTCCTTTGAGGCGACGGCCCGAGCGCATGAATAACTACAGCGCGCTAATCCTTGAGCGGATGCGCCAGGCGGGTTGGTAATCGTGAGCCATATCCTATCGAATCGAGGGCAGCGTCTACGGATTGATGGTGATCAGCCGTTCTTCGGTCACTTCACGGATCGTGTACTTCGGTCCTTCCATTCCATGTCCGCTGGCTTTGACCCCGCCGAAAGGCATTCCATCCACCCGCGAACTCGAAGTCTCGTTGATGTGAACGGCGCCGAAGCGGAGAGTCGTCGCCGCCTGCATTGCTTGATTGATGTCGCGTGTGAAAATGCCGGCCGCCAGTCCATAAGGCTGATCGTTCGCCCCCTGGATGGCTTCCCCAATCGTCTTGAAGGGGATTACGCAAATCACCGGGGCAAAGATCTCTTGATCAACCACCTTCATTCCTGGTTTGACATCGGTCACGATGGTCGGCTGCAACACGGAACCCGACCGTTGGCCGCCGCAGACGATGCGGGCGCCGCCCCGCGCGGCTTCCCGCAGCCACGATTCCGCGCGCTTGGCGGCAGACTCGCTGATCATTGGTCCAACTTTTGTCTTTGGGTCTCTCGGATCGCCGGCAGGCATCAGCGACGCTTCCCGGGCGAGGTCTTTGAGCACCTGATCCACAATGCCTTCCTGGACGTAGAGCCTTTGAATGGAAGTGCAAACTTGGCCCGCCTTGCGGAATGTCCCATTCGCGATCTTCGGAACAGCTCGCGCCAACTCAGCATCGTTACAGACGATTGTGCTGGCAATGCTTCCTAACTCAAGCTGGGTTTTGCGCAAACCGGCGGCTTGCTGAAGAACTGCTCCGACCTCAGTGCTTCCGGTGAACGCATAAAAGTCGATGTCCTGGTTTTCGAGAAGCACATTCCCAATGACTGAGCCGCGGCCTTGAATCAACGAGATGAATCCAGGCTCGATGCCGGCTTCCAGCAAAGCTTCGACCAGCAGGGCAGCGGTGAGCGGCGTGTAACCGGCTGGCTTCAGGATGACTGCATTCCCGCCCGCCAACGACGGCGCAACCTTGTGCACCACGGTGTTCAGCGGCGAGTTGAAGGGCGTTATGGCGCAGACGATTCCGAGCGGCACGCGGATCGTGAACCCAATACGGTTGTGCTGCCCGGGGCTTCCGGCGAAGGCAACTTGTTCGCCCACCAGCCGGGTGGCTTCTTCGGCCGACAGCGTCAGCGTAATCATCGAGCGCTCGAAATCGCCTGTCGCCTCCGCGATGGTGAAGCCTGCCTCGGCCACCATATGATCGATAAAGCGCTGGCGGTTCTTCTCCAGCAACTCGGCGCATCTTCTCAAGGCCGCGGCGCGGGCAAGCGGCGGCGGAGCCCCGGCGGTGACGGCTTTGCGTGCGGCAGCCACCGCCCTGGCCGCCTGTTCCGGGGAGGGCTCGAAAACTTCGGCGAAAACCTCGCCCGTGTATTTGTCTAACACCGGAACACTGGTTGGTCCCTTGACCCATTGGCCCTCGACAAACGAGAGCGTCGGCGCAAGCACGGTGTTTGCGGGCAGAGCGGGACGGGATTGTTGTTGCGTGGTGCTCATCAGGCCTGGCTCCTTCGATTCCCGAATTACATTCGGAAACATGTTCAGTTTGATGTATGCGGGTGCTGGCGAGGTGCTGTCCACGATCGCTCCGCGATCTGTTTGTGGTCCCCTCTGGTATCAGAAGCTTATGAGCGGAATTTGGCTGCGGTCCAATTGTTTGATCCAATAGCAGGAATTGCTTCTCCCAATTGGATCGACTGGTCGGGGCCTGCTCGCCAAAACAGCAACTGGAGTGCATAAGAAATAATCTTCCGCGCATCCTCCCTCGCCGGCATGAGTGCATCTGGTGATTCGTCCTGCTGCAAGAACCGGAGCCTCTCGCAGGTGTGCAATTCGACACGACTTTTCTGTGGAACCCTGTGGCCGGCGGAGGCACAAGAAAAAACGTCTGCTTGACTTTTCAAAGCGTCATCAGCTATTGCTTTTAAAGTGACGGTGAAGGAGTTCACCTTCAACCGCTGTCCCACCCAATTAGCCGGGACAGATGATGACTCCTGACAGATTTCTTGTCGCGGGGTCATGTCCCCGGCAGAGATCCACTACAAATTAGGAGCTGCGTTCGATGGAAAATGTGTGGGTACTTGCCGCGTTATGGGTCGGTTTAGCGCTCATCGCAACCCTGCTTGCGATTTGGTTCAAGATTTCGACCGCATTGACTGAGATTGTCGTCGGCACGGTTGCTCAATTTGTCATTATGGCGTTCATCGGCCACGGTGGGCTTGGGGCAAAGGCGGGCTGGATTACTTTCCTGGCGGGAACGGGCGCGGTTGTCCTCACCTTCCTGGCCGGTGCCGAACTCGATCCCGTGATCTTTCGTGCAAAATGGAAAGAGGCGACGGTCGTAGGACTCGTGGGCTTTTTCGGCCCATTTTTTGGGTGCACCGCCGTTGCTCACTACGTGCTCCACTGGGCCACGCGCCCCAGTTGGCTAGCCGGAGTTGCGCTGAGTACAACCTCGGTCGCCGTGGTGTACGCGGTCATGCTGGAACTCGGGTTTAACAAGACTGATTTCGGCAAAGCGATCCTGGCAGCTTGTTTTGTAAATGACCTGGGCACGGTTATCGCACTTGGGCTGATCTTCTCGCCATTCACCATCAGGACGCTTATCTTTGTCGCCGTTTCCGTCTTGGTGTTCGCAGTTCTGCCGTTCCTGACCCCAAAGTTTTTTCGCAAATATGGTGGTCGAGCGTCGGAAATGGAGGCGAAATACCTGCTGTTCGTGCTGTTTGCCATGGGAGGGCTCGCGGTATGGTCGGGCAGCGAAGCTGTGTTGCCGGCCTATATCATCGGCATGGTCTTGGCGGGCACGGTCGGCAAGGATCACACTCTCATACGCCGCTTGCGCACCTTGACCTTTGGGCTGTTGACGCCCTTTTATTTCCTCCGCGCAGGGTCGTTCGTTTCGGTTCCGGCGTTGCTTGCCGCTCCGCTGGTCTTCGTGGCTCTGTTCTTCGCCAAGATGTTCTCTAAGATCTTTGGCCTGCTGCCCACGGTGCGGGCGTTTAAGTATCAGCGGGAAGAGGGTCTCTATTACACGTTGATGATGTCGACCGGCCTGACGTTCGGGACCATCTCTTCGTTGTTTGGATTGAGCCACGGCATTATTACCGAAGGCCAGTATTCGTTCTTGGTTGCGACGGTGATCGGCAGTGCAGTGATTCCGACCGTCATCGCCAATGCGTTCTTTATGCCGAGGCATCTGTTGCCTAAATCCGGAAAAAGCGCTATACCAGCTCCAGTTCATACCGCGGAAGTGCCCGCGGACTAGGAGGGGCATGGAGCATCGGAGGCATACCCTATTTCAAAAGATTCTTGTCGGTTATGATGGCTCTGAGCAGTCCGAAAAAGCAATCGATGTCGCGATCACGATGGCGCAATGTGGAGACTCCTATGTGTTGGCCCTGGCCGTCGCACGCCCTCCCGAACCCCCGACATCGGTGGAGTTGGAAGCGGCGCTGGACGATGCGCGCGAGCACTTCGAAGTGGGGCTGAAAAAGGTTGTTGAGCGGGCGCAAAGCCACGGTGTGACCATTGAAGCCGACTATGCGGTCGGGCATCCGGGCGAGCAGCTCATTCACCGCGCCGAGCAGGACCATTTCGATCTCATCATCGTCGGCCGCAGGGGAACCTCGCTCTTCAAGAAAATGATTCTCGGTTCGACCTCGGAACGTGTGCTTCGATATGCCAACTGTCCAGTCATGGTTGTGAAGTAACGGAACCGGTGAAGATCATCGTTGTCTCGCACTTGCACGCGACCTATGAACGGTCGAGTGTCTCAGGGCAAACCACGTCGCGCCCCCGAAGCTGCCGCAAAGCCACGCTGGATCAGGACGATGGAGAAGTTATCTTGGACAACAGTGCCAGAAAAGCCTTGGCGGCGTTGGGAACGTGCTTATTCTTGCGGAAGACGTAGAAGTGCCTGATCTTAGTGTCTATGTCCGCCAAGCGGAGCACCCGTATGGAACCAGCATCTATCTCCCGCTGGACTATGCTCCTGGGCTGAATTGATATGCCTAACCCCGCTTCTACCGCGTGTTTCACCCCCTCGGCGTTTACAAAATCAAGGAGATTTTGCAGAATTATGCTCTTTGCCTGGAGTCGCTCAGCGATGACGGCCCACACTCCCGCGCCGCTGGCAGCATGGATGAACACCTCCCCGGACAACTCTCGCGCTTTGATCCGATTCCTGGTTGACCACTTGTGATTGCCGGGGACAATAACCACCAGCTCATCGGTCATGAACTGAGTGGCCACCAGCCTGGGATCGCGCACCTCGCCGCTAACCAGGCCAATGTCGAGTCTGTTCGCCAGGAGCTTCGTCTCAATACCCTTGCTGATTGTTATATCCAGCGTGACCTCAACCGCCGGGTAGTTCTTGCGATATGCGGCCAGCACGCGGGGCAAAACGTAGAGACCGATGATAAAGCTGGCCCCGAGCTGGAACTTCCCGGCCCGCATGCCAGTCAGCTCATGAATTCTCTGTTCCGCGGCGCCCACTGACGCCATGATCTCCCGCGTGGCGTCCAGGAGGATTTCGCCGGATTGCGTCAGAGCCACCTTCCGGCCCAACCGGTCAAACAGCGGAACGCCAAAGTACTCTTCCATCTGCCGAATATGTTTGCTGATGCCGGGTTGGGTGAGGTGGACCAACTCGGCGGCGCGCGTGAAGCTGTGGGCTTCCGCCACCGCGTGAAAGATTCGCAATCTATCCAAATCAATCATAACCATTAGCTATAGATAATATGAAAACAAGTCATTTGAATTATGTCAAGGAGTTTTATAGCTTACCAGTAGGCAGTGAAGGAGGTGGCATATGAAATCAGCCCTAAAGAAAATGTGGTCACGCTTTTCCAGTTGGTATTGCGAAAACAGCAATCGATTAGCCGAGGAGCAGGCCGACCCGTGGATCTTCCGGGAGTGAGCCGCTCGGCCGCCCCAGAGCCCAGCTCTGGCGGGACGGCTTCCTGCGGTGGAGCAGAACGCCCAAGCGATGCCCACTGCTTACCTAATATCCCCGGTTTCGGAAAGCGGGAAAACAAATTAAACAAGGAGAAATTCGGTCATGAAAAATCAAACATCAGCAGCGCTGGAAACAAAGAATTCGGCCATGGAAGCGGAAGATACTCAAGTGACGTCAGGTCCGGTTTTAATCCACCGTGCGCAACCGCGTTATTCCCCGGACTGGATTGCAGACCGCATTGCCGCAGCCCTCGAGTATGTCGCCCGTGAAGGCATGTGCAGCTAAAGTAAAGCAGGTTAAACTTCGCAGTACAGTCTCTATCGGGTGCAGCTTGAGCCGGACCATAATCTCTGCACCCCATATCCGGGATGAGCGAGGAGGGCAGCCGGAGTGACATCTCTGCAGGCCAGTACGGAATCCGGTAGCAAGCGCGAAGCGGTGCTGCATGTGATGGCGGCAGCGTCTTTTCTCGTCTTCTTTCAGGCGTATCTTGTAGCCCCGCTCATTCCGTCGCTCTCCGTCGAGTTCCACGCCTCCACGGATTTTCTTGGCATGCTGGTTCCGGCCTACATGCTTCCCTACGGCATATCCACTCTGTTCTATGGACCAATCTCCGACCGGTTTGGCAGGAAGGCGGTGATTCTTACCCTGCTGGGGCTGATGGTTGTGATGATAGCCGGAGTGGCTACGGCAAATACTGTGCCTCAGATGATGGTATGGCGTCTGCTGGGAGGGGCGATTACCGGAGGAACCGTGCCGATCGCTCTGGCGCTTCTAGGAGATATTTTTCCCTATGAGCAACGCGGCCGGCCTCTGGGATGGATATTTGGCGCCGCGGCTGGCGGCATGGCCTTCGGATCAACCCTCGGAGCCTTTCTGAATCCGATCATCGGCTGGCGCAACGAGTTCCTCATCACAGCCGCTCTCACTGCGGCCGTTCTGGCCTACGCCGTTAGCCTTCACCGTCATCTCGAAGGCGCAATCGTCGCCCATCCACTGAGCCCAGCCAAGGCGGTTGCCGGATACTGGTCTCTCCTTACCAGCGCGAGAGGGGCAAGAACCTACGCCTACATTCTGCTCAACAGTATGTTCCATTCCGGAGTCTACTCCTGGCTTGGTCTGTATTTCTTTCAACGCTATCGTCTCGGCGATAAAGGGATCGGCTTGGCCCTGCTGGGCTATGGAGTTCCAGGAATGCTCTTCGGCCCGTTCTTCGGGCACCTGGCGGATCGGGTTGGAAGAAAGCGCATCATCCCGTTAGGCATTCTGATTGGAGCTCTCGCCGGCGCAGCATTCATTCCGCGGGCGCCGCTGCTGTGGCCGGTAGCGATTACCACCGTTCTCTCCCTGGGCTATGACATGAGCCACCCGCTGCTGGCTGGAATCAGCACTTCGCTCAATCCTTCGCGGCGGGGGCTCGCGATGGGCTTGAATTCCTTTTCTTTATTCAGCGGATATGGCTTGGGCGCGCTGGCGTTTGAGCCCCTGCTGAAGTACGGATTCAGCACTGCGTTGGCGGTCTTTGCGGCGGCTCAACTCTGCCTCGCAATCGCGGCAGTACCGCTGTTTGGGACCGAAGATTCTTCCGCCGAAGATCATCCAAAGCCGGTTGGTTCCAGCGGGCGGGTACAGGCCAACCCATCGCCCTCCGGCCGCTGAACGCCCTTAGCGCCAAGGCCGCTTCATCCCTTGACCGCACCCATCGTCAGGCCTTTGACGACATATTTCTGGAAGATCATGGTCAGGATAATAGCCGGCGCCATGATCGCCACCGCGGCCGCCATTACGCCACCCCAATCGACCTCGGCATAGGAAACGAAGTTATACACCGCGATGGGAAGTGTCTTTGTCTTTTCCATGCTAAGCACCTGCGAGAACATGAAGTTGTTCCAGGAAAAGATGAAAGACAGCGTGGTCGCCGTGATGATACCCGGCCCGGACAACGGCAGGATAATTGCTCCAGAAGGCATACTGTCGGGTTGCGCCGTCAACCATCGCCGACTCCTCCATCTCGCGCGGAATGGAATTGAAGTAGGATGGACATGATCCACACCACGATTGGCAAGGCGATAAGGATGTGGCTGAGAACCAGCGCAACGTAGCTGTCCATCAGGCCCAGGCGGGAAAAGATGATGTACCACGGCATCAGAAAAGAGATACCCGGCATCAGGCGCGCCAGCAGGATGAACACCGCCAGTTTCTTCTGCGTATAGCGCGAGATCGAATACGCCGCCGGCAGCCCGAGGACGAGTGACAGCCCGACAGCCAGCGAGCCGACGATGGTCGAGTTCAGAAAATATTTCAGGAAAGTCCTGCTCTCCAAACACCTTCTGGTAATTGCGCAGCGTCGGAGAAAAGATGAATTTCGGCGGCCAGGAAATGATATCGACCTGGGTTTTGAAGGAAGAAGCCAGCATCCAGAGGAATGGGAAAAGCACGATCAGGGCAATCGCCGCGACGAGAAGGTAAAAGAAGATATTCGATGATAGCTTTCTTGTTCATCGGCGGCTCCGCAAGCGATTCATCCGTCTAAATCTCGGAAACAGGCGCGCAGCTTCATGATTCCGAGACTGCACAAGAAAACAACCACGAAGAGGGCGACGAGAATGACCGCCGATTGCCCCATGCGGAAATACTCGAAGCTATACTTGAAGCCCATAATATTGAGCGTCTCCGAGGCATAGCCCGGGCCGCCGCCCGTCATCGCAAAGATGATGTCGAAAGTCTTCAGCGCATCGATCAGCCGAAGGATCACGGCGGTCAGGATGACCGGCATCACCATGGGGATGGTGACGTACCCGAGGATCTGCCATTCGCTTCGCGCCATCCACCCGCGCCGCCTCAACCGGCTCTTCAGACAGACCTGCCAGACCTGCCAGGACGATCAACGTAATCATCGGCGTCCACTGCCAGACATCGACGAGAATGAGCGACGGAATGACCGATCCGGCGCTCGAAACCCAGAGTCCCTGCGGCAACCCCAGCGACTTGAGAACGAAATTGGCCAGCCCAATGGTTGGATCGTAGAAGAGATTGAAAACGATACCGACAGCCACCGGCGTGGCGACGAGCGGCAGAAGCAGCAGCAGCTTGGCAATGCTCTTGCCGGCAAAAGCCCGGTTGAGAATGAGCGCGATGGCCACGCCGAGAAAGCCCTCGATCACCACCGCAAAGAACGTAAAGAAGAACGTTCTGCCTGCCGCATGCCGAAAACGCGGCTCAGCCAGCACCCGCAGGTAGCTGTCGATGCCGTTGAAAGACAACGGCATTCCAGACGTAAGATTCCAGTTCGTAAAGCTCAGGAACAAGGTGTAAAGAACGGGAAAGATCATCAGCAAGGCGACGAAGATGATTGCCGGAAGCGGGAACAGTATCCGCAGGTTCCGTTCTGCAAAGCTCGACCGGATCATAGGGCGCCCCAGACTTCAAACATCCTCGACAAAGACGAAAAAGTCATAACGTCATTGAACGAGTACCGGCCACCGGTCCTGCATCAACCGGCGGCCGGAACCGGCAAACCACTACTGCCCAAATTCCCCGGTTTCCTTGAGGATTCCGTTCACCTTGGCGGCCTTTTCCGCCGCCATCTTTTCCAGATTCGGCGACGAGCCCTTGGTGTTGATCGATTCGATGATCAGTTCGCCGATCAGATCGCGGGCTTCGCCGACTGCGCTCATGTACGGGCGATCCAGCGGATTGCCGTGTTGGGCGGCATAGGCACGGGTCTCGACGAGTCCCCTGTTTACCTTGGCCAATACTGCCTTGTCTTGCCATGTGGAGGAGCGCGCCACCGTGATGTTGGCAAGCATCGCCCTGGTAGCCATTTCCTTGCTCGTCGCCCACTGCAGGAAACGCATCGCCGCATCCTTGTTCTTCGATTGCTTGGCGACCGCCATGCCCCACGAGGTCACGATAAACGGCGAGTTCATCTTCGGACCGCTCGGGAAGTTGGCTATCCCGACATTGTCGGCTCGCGACTTGGGTCTTGGCCGGGTCGACGATTTCGCCGTAGAACACCGAAGCATCCGTCCACATAGCGATTTTGCCGGCCTGGAACAGCGGCATGATGTTTTCCCACGACATCGACGTCACGCCCTTGGGACCATAGTTACCCAGCAGCTTGCCATAGAAGCGGATGGCTTCAACCGCCGGCTTCGAAGCAAAGACCGCAGTGCCCTTGTCAAGATAAAGTCCGCCATAGTTATAGACGTAGCTCGACAACTGGGTCACCGCGGCTGCGCCTTTCCCGCGCGAGGCAATTCCCGCAACGCTCTCCGAGTTGAGTTTCCGGGCAGCGGCTTCAAGTTCGGTAAAGTTCGTGGGAACCTTGATGCCGGCTTTCCTGAAAAGATCTTTCCGGTAATAAAGCACCTGCCATTCCGTCACCAGAGGAACAATGTAGGCTTTGGAGGCGAAGGTGGAGACGCTCATGACGTTCTTCGGGTAATCGGCAAAGTCCATGTTGAGCGGCTCGTACCAGCCGTTCTTATAGAACATCTTGCCTTCCTGCAGGGGACGTGTCATGAACACGTCGACCGACGACGAGCGGGTGGCGAACTCGGTCGTCAGTTTGGTGGTGAGTTGCCCTTCCTGCAAGCTTTCGACCTTCACCCGGATACCGGTAGCTTTTTCAAATTCGGGGATAGCGGTCTTCAGCAGATCGCCGTAAGGATGGTTAGCCAGCAGAACGCGAATCTCCTTGTTCTGGGCCAGAGCACTCGTGGATAAGCAGAGCGAGAACAGAACAACGGCTGTTATAACCAGTATCTTTTTCATTCACTCCTCCACAATAACGATGAACTACAGATCGCCAACACGTAACTGCAGACAATGCTTGTCCCAATTTACACGGTGGCTCGCATCGTCTCCTTGTCAAAAACATGACTTTTCAGCATCTTCAGATCCAGTTGTAGGGTCTGTCCTACGCTCAATGGCTGTTCGGGAACCTCCAGCCGGGCGACCAGCGAATGTGCGCCGCAAACAAGATGAACAAAAATCTCCGAGCCCAAGGTTTCCACAACTTCCGCACTCGCCGTTATGGTTCTTTGTTCGCCGGCATCGGTGGCGGGATCGTGCAAAGCAATATCCTCGGGGCGTATGCCAAAAATAACCTGTTTACCGGCGTAAGGCTCAAGCCGGGAGCAAAATGTTTCCGGCACTCTGACCCGGAAGCTGCCCGCATCGATGAGCAGGGCGCCCGCTTCGGCAACCAGCGTCGCATCGATGAAGTTCATCGCTGGCGAGCCTATGAAACCGGCCACGAAGCGGTTGGCTGGCCGCGAATAAACTTCCATCGGGGCGCCGCTTTGCTCAAGGACGGCTTTGTTCATAATGAAGATCCGGTCGGCCATCGTCATCGCCTCGACCTGATCATGGGTCACATAGATGATGGTGGCGCCGAGCCTGCGGTGCAGTTTGCTGATTTCGGCACGCATCGCTACGCGCAGCTTGGCATCGAGATTGGAGAGCGGTTCGTCGAACAGGAACACCTTGGGTTTGCGCACGATGGCCCTGCCGACCGCAACCCGTTGACGCTGACCGCCGGAAAGCTCTTTGGGTTTCCTGTCCAGCAACTCGCGGATATTGAGGATGTCCGCGGCCTCTTCGACCCGCGAATCGATCTCCTCCCTGGTAAACTTACGGAGCTTGAGTCCGAAACCCATGTTGTCACGGACATTCATGTGCGGGTACAGCGCATAGTTCTGAAACACCATGGCGACATCGCGATCCTTGGGCTCCAGCTCGTTGACCCGTGTATCGCCAATCGAAATCTCGCCGGAAGTCACCGTTTCGAGACCGGCGATCATGCGTAAAGCCGTTGTTTTTCCGCATCCGGATGAGCCCACCAGAACGGCGAACTCCTTGTCCTGAATCTCGATCGACAGATTATCGACCGCTGTCACCGAGCCAAACCGTTTAACAACGTTTTTCAGGATCACACTGGCCATCGGCACAAACCTTTCAAGGCCGAGCCGCGGAGAACTCGACTTTGGCCCTGGCTTTGAATCCATTCCGGATTTCCATCGCCCGGAAGCCACGGCGATTCCGTCCACCGCCCAACCGAGCGGCCTTGACTTTCCGGTCGGTGCTTATGCGTCGGCGGTATGATCTGGTCGCCACAATATTATACCGATCGGAGATGCCCAATGCCATGTAAGCGCTTTGTTGCCAGCAAAGCTCGGAAGGGCTCGACACACCGGCACACTTGCTCCGCCCCTATTTCCGCCGGGCGCCGCGTTCAGTTCAGTGCGGTCACGGCGTCTACCCTGAAGGATTTCGAAGTGCCGTGGTTTACTCTCATGGCTTCTTCGGCTTTCGGTCACACTTACTCACTCAGGACAAAGTTCATACAGAACATCGCTATGCATCTTGCCGGGTCAGCTTCCTGCGGCCTGCTGGTGGGTAGTTGTAATCGTCGTGCTCGCCTGAACTTCGTGGACCAGTCCTCCTGCAGCTTTGGAATCCGCATCGCAGTTTTGCGGCAAAGCATACGAACCGGCTGCCGGACTGTCCAATCGTATGATCCGATGGATTCGATCCGAAATCCCAATTGTCGCGGCGCACTAAGCAATCATCCGGGCCGGAGGGATGGAGAAAGCCCGCGCCCATCAGATCGCCGAGATGGAGGACGAACGGAAGCGGCTGGAAGCAGCCAGAAATGCCCGCATTGTGTACGATGCCGAGGAATTGTCCGGCTCGAACCGCTACGCGGAAAGCGGGCTCTTCGCCGATTTCATTCGCTTGTTATTCGGTTAGTTCCACGGCGATTACTTTCCTTCCGCAAGTCTTTCCAGGATCGAGAAGTTAACCGCCCGCGCCGGCCCGAGGAAATCGCCGTAATTCTTTTCCTCGCCGCCGGTCCTATATCCCCAGGCATCGACCCCCGGAGCAATTCCGGCCTCGACGCCGTCGTAGGCGTTGTCCATAAGAGAAACCAGTCCCCAGTTTTTCTGCTCTCCGATCATGTCGATCCACCACCACCACAGCATGCCTACAAAGGGATGGGAACCGGTCGCGGACGATACGCCCGAAAACAGAAAGTCCAGATGGCGCTGATAGCGTTGGGCACGCGCCGCCTGCGTCTTCATATACCACGAAGCCGAGGCGACGTTGGTGTCGGTGTGCCGCCAACGGCTGGAGTCCGGGTTTGCCACCATGCCTTCCCATATCATCAGCGGAACATCTCCGGTGGCACGGGTAATGAAGTCCAGTTGCGCCTGGCTGCAATCCGTAGTCAAGCTAACTACGTCCAGAATTTCGCCGGCGGCGCGGTAGATGGGAGCGCGCGCCGGCGCCCACCAGGCGCCGATACTGGTGGGCCCGAAAAACAAACCGTGCGGAACCGCCGCTCGATACGCGTCCCGCTGCACCGAAAGCAATTGCCGCGCCATGCGGTATAGAAACTCATCCAGATCCTTCACCAGGTTCGGGTTTGCTCCCGCGCTGGCCGGCAATCTCAGGTCTGCCGTTCCCAACCATTTGTGCGTCTTTCTGCCATTTTCGTCCAGCAGCCCGTTGCCGTTTGGCCAGCCGCCGTCGCTGTCGAAGGTCGTATAGCCGGAATCCCATGCCGCATTCAGGGCCTCGATGGTTCCGTATTTCGCCTTCAAAAAGTCCCGCAAGGCATATTTCGTATAGACCTTTCTGTCTCCATAGCGCTGGCCGGCCGGCGAAGAATAGGGATTCGTCTCCTGCACGGGAGCCGTCACCAGCGCGATATAGCCCAGATGCTCGTGATTCATATCCACCGGGTCGGTGGCGAACTCGGGACCTGCGCCGAAGCCGGTCAGATTGTCAGTCTCATCGGAAAACGCGCCCAGGAAGTAGGGCGACCTCGATTGATTAATCAGCGAGCTGTCGGCAGCGTATTGGCGATGCGTGTTGCTGACCCACGCAGGGTCGAAGACATCGGGAAAATTGGCGCCGCTATAGACCGTGCGCCCGGCCTTTTATCGAGGCGGGCGTAAAGGTTCTTGAAAAGCCCGCGCTGACGCCCGGAATAGGAACTGTCCTCGCCCCTGAGGATGTAGGGAAACTTCACCGGTTGGGTCCCGCCCCACTCCGGCTCGGCGTCTATCGGCAGCACCATGCGGTAACTCCAGGGCCCCAGCACGTTGAAGCCCCACGATCGCAACCGCCTGTTTGCTTGCAAGAATTCAGTCGGCACGTTTTCGTACTTTGCCGTGGTTCTCTGGTTGTAGTTGCCCCCGCGCTCGTCTGCGCGGGTGTCGCCGGTGACTCCCCAGATGCCGATCATCCAGAAAGCATTGCCGGCCGGAGTAACGAACACCCAGCGTTTGCCGATTTTCTCTACCCGCCACCCGCCGCTCGCTCCCCGTGGCGAAGCCAAAGCCGTGATTCCTCCGAAAGGATCGAGTTGCGTCGGACTGATGTGGACACTGAACTTTCTGCTGGAACTTTGTCTCAGATCGGAAACCTGGACGGCGAAACCGAAGTCGCCAGCCTGCGCCGGCTTGCCCGATAGCGTCCCGTCATATTGCAACTTCAACCCCGGAGGCAGCCCGTCCGGCGAGCGCCACGCATAAGGCTTCACTCCACCCCATGCCGTGAACTTTACCTGGTAGTCGGTGCCGACCCGACCCCACGGAAGCTCCGATTTGCTGGTGATGATGGCTGGACCTTGCGCGGAGACACTCAGTTTGAGCAGCTTGCTGGCACTGTGGGACGGCTTGGCGTCATCGCTCGCCTGCACCGTGAAAGCGAACTCGCCCGCTACTTCGGGAGTCCCGGCCAGGACACCGTCCTCTTGCAGCTTCATTCCCGAAGGAAGCCATCCGTCCGCCAGGCTCCACCGGTAGGGCACCGTGCCGCCCGCGGCCGCAAGCACCGCCCGGTAGCTCTGCTGGTAGTCGGCCATGGGGAGGCTGTCGCTGGTGATCGACATTTGTCCGCTAAGCCTGGCGAAGGCGCCGTGTAAGGATTCGCAGGATCCAAGCACAGCCACTGCCAACAAAACCGCCAAAACCTTGGCCGTAAGCATTTTTCCCCAGCGCATTTCTTCTCTATCTCCAGAGAACTTATTCTCGATCTTTGCCGGTGATTCTACCCGCCTTGGCAAAAGACCACACGAAGGCTTCGGCTGGGTTACGCCCGCTCCGCTGGTGCTAATTACGGACTATACCCGCTTTGCATCCGCTCTGGAAGCCACGGTTCTGCGCCTGCGCCATGAGTGTTCATGAAGCGGAAGCATCTCCAGAGTGGACACTCCGCCCCGCACGGTTATCACCTTCGGCGGCATTTGTCCTGTCGGCGGGCGGCGCCATCTGCAATAATCTAGGAGCCGAAAAGCTGATCGAGCGCAATGGTTGCGGCCAAGATGACAGACCTCAGCAAAGCGGTTCAGCAGAACGCATCGCCCGGCGAACGCTCCCGCGACGCGGCAACGGGCGAGGCGGTTCGCCCGAATCGCTCGCCGCGCATTTCTATTCTCACCACCCATCATCAGCATTTTCATCCCGTGTGGGTCGAAAGAACCGTCTTGCTTGACGGGTGGTTCGAGGCGTGCGCCCGGGCCAATCGCAGCCACTGGCGCAGCCTTCTTTGGTCCTGGCGGCTGTTCCGTAAGAGCCGGCATTTTGCCGCAGTGGTAACCGGAGCCGAGCACATCGGCCAGATGTTCGCCTTGATGCAATCGCTTTTCAGGGGCAAGGCCAGCCGCAGCGTTCACGTGATGATCGATTTTCCCTGGGCCGCCTCGCCCACTCCGCTGGAGTTGTTTCTCAAGCGCATGCAGATGAAAATTGCCTTGCCTTCCATCGATCGGATTTTTGTTCATGCCAGTGAGGAAGAGGCGGAGCGTTTTACCCAGGTGCTTCGCGCACCCCCTGGGAAGTTTTGCTTCGTGCCGTTTCACTACTCTTGCACCTACGAGGAATCGTTGCCATCGGTTTCGGCGGGCGATTACGTCTTTTCCGGCGGGGATGTAAAAGATTATCGAAGCTTGCTGCGGGCCGTGGCTGGAACACCATATCGGACAGTCATCTGCCTGAAGCAGAAGGAGTATTTTCGCGGGATGGAAATTCCGCCGAATGTCGAGATCTCGACGGTGAGCCCGCAGCGCTTTGACGAACTGCTCGCCGGGGCGCGCATGGTTGTCATTCCTCTGCCGGCCAACGATATTCATACTGGCGGACACACCGTCATCGCCAACGCGGCCAAACTCGGCAAGCCGCTCATCGTGCTGGGCCGGGACGAATACAAGAGCTACCTGGAACCCGGCAAGACCGCGCTGCTGTTGCCGCCGGGGGATAGCGAAGCGCTTCGGGCCGCCATTGACCGCATCTTCACCGATTCCGACTACGGTAACTTTCTTTCGCGCAATGCGCTTGAGGCCGCGGAAATGTTCTCGCCCGAAACATTTTTCGAGCGGGTGTTTGTCGCTGTGGAAGAGGGATTGCGAACGAAGTGAACTCCAGTCAGCTTCGTTAGGCAGCCTTGAGCACTGTCTCGGTGAATCTAGATTAAAAACTTCAGAAACTAAGCACTCCAATAGCGGAAAGTAAGCGCAACCGGAAGCTGCCCGCCGGGTTTTCCCCCTACTGAGGTATCCAAAAGCTGTGTTAAAGTACGAGAGAACAGCACCTTTGGAGTCTTCACCGCTTGTCTTCGTATCGCGAGAAAAGGGATGTTATGGCGTCGCAAGCATTGGCCATGATCGAAAAAACCATTCCGGAGCTGATTTGCCAGAATATCCCCACTGGGCTCATCTTCTGCGACACCGATTGCATCATCCGCTTTATCAACCAGCCTTATGCCGAATATCTTGGCGTTGACCCCAAGGATGCGATTGGGCAGCTGATCACGGATTTGATTCCTGACTCGAGGCTTTGGCGGGTTATGGCGTCCGGGCAAGCCGAGATGGGTGATAAGTGTGAACTGCCCACCAAAACCGGAATTCGGACGATCGTGGTGAATCGGTTGCCCGTGAGGGCGCCGGATGGAACGGTGGTGGGCGCAATTTCCCAATCCCTCTTCGGAGACGCTAACGAACTCAAGCAAGTTGCGCAGAGGATCGTGCAGCTCGAAAAAAAGGTAGACCTTTACTCTCTGAAGATTGGCAGCGCCCTTTCCGCCAAGTACTCGCTGGCCAATATCCACGGACAAAGCGCGGCCATCGTCGGCGCCAAGGAACTGGTAAAACACTACGCCCAGAGCGATTCGCCGGTCCTGATCGTGGGTCCCACCGGGACAGGCAAGGAGTTGTTTTGCCACGCTTTGCACCAGGAAAGTCCCCGATCCTCCCATCCTTTTGTGAGCATTAACTGCGCCGCGATTCCTCCGGACCTGGTCGAATCGGAGTTGTTCGGCTACGCCCCCGGCGCCTTTACCGGGGCGCGCAAGGAAGGGAAAATCGGATTCCTTGAACTCGCCGACAAAGGGACTTTGTTTCTCGATGAAATCGGCGACATGCCTCTCAGTGCCCAAGCCAAGGTACTGAGAGTTCTGGAAGATAAGCTTGTGTGCCGGGTGGGCAGCACCAAGCCCCATAGCGTGGATTTTCGCCTGGTCGTAGCCACTAACCGCGACCTTAAGGATATGTTCCGCAGTGGCACCTTCCGGGAAGACCTGTATTACCGGTTCAGTGCCATGACCATTAACGTCCCCGCTTTATGCGAGAGGATAGAAGACATCCCCATCCTGATTCGTCACATCCTCGACCGCATCGGACAAGCTCACGTTACCTGTTCGAGAGACGCGATGAGCGCGCTGCTCAGCTATCGCTGGCCGGGCAATGTGCGGGAACTTAAGAATGTAGTCGAGCGGGCCTTGAGCTTGTGCAAGGATGGAGTTATCGATGTCGGCGATCTCCCGTCCCAGTTCGTCAACCCAATTCCCGCGGCATTTGTCCCAAAGCCGCTCAGTCCTCGCCACGCCAAGACGTCTCTCTCGCAACTTCGCGAAGAAAACGAGAAAATACTCCTCCTGACGGTGCTGGAGGAAAATCGTTGGAATATCGCCCGGTGCGCCAAGAGCCTGAGCATTTCCAGAGCGACATTCTATGAGAAGCTGAACAAATATCAGCTATCCAGGAACGGCCACCAGCACACTTAAGTTTGTCATCCGCCCCTGCGGTCCTCGCCACAAAATCTGGTACTTGCGCTCCGTAAATCTACGATCGAGAGGCGCTCGTCAGTGTAGGTTTACCAGGCTGCTGAAAAACTCATTGAAGTGTCATCCTGAGGTCGCGCCGATTTTGCGGGGTCCCCGATAAGCCCGTTATTGGCTTGTTGGGGCTGGCGATCGAAGGATCTGCTTTATTTTCAGGGTGCGCAAACAGCAGATCCTTCGCTTCCGCTCAGGATGACACCATCGGAGAAGAGTTTTTCAGCAACCTGTTACGCCTCCTGAACCGCCCCGTCATTTCGCTGGGGTTGGGAACCCAGGACAAGAAGCGCTCATCGGTGTAAGGGGGTCCGGACATATTGGCGAGCAAATCTCCAAACCGATCCAACCTTTTTCGCAAGTTGTTGGAAATAAATATTATTCCCAGTTGTCGGCCCAGTCGGATACGGGTGCTGCTTGTTTCTTCTAAACCGGACATGTAAGGATTTTCGGACAGAAAAACCCGTTCCCTCGCGAAGTACGCCCATGTCCGCATCGCAAGGACGCGCGGACGGTTACCGATTTGACCCTGGTCCGCCCGGGTTGAAGGGCAAGCAGCAGAGGGGCGCGGATCAGCGCAAGAGTAAGCAAAACCAAGGGTTCCATCCCGCCGAAGTCAGGGAGAGATGTCTTTGATGTCATCAAGGACACCGCCAGCCTGAGCCGGCGCTCCCACCCGAGGTGGGTCGCCACGATGGCAGCTCATCCCTGGTAATGGCATGCGACGTGCATGTTTTACGCCATACGCGGTGGCTAAAGTAGTGCATGATATATAAGGTGAAATACTGGCAAGCGAAGCGTTGGCGACGGCCATGCTTTGCACCAGGGTAAGAAAGTCGGGTCGGCATTGATAACCAGCGCTATGGGGACTGAACCGTTCCGGCGCGATACCTCGTGGCAGTTACTGCCTGCACACGGGCGCCTAAAATGTAATCGAGAGTGGGAACATGTTTTCATCATTCAATACGGTTGAAAGAATTGTGTACGGATTTGGGTGTCTGGAAGAGTTGGCTGGCGAGATCAAGCGCCTCCAGGGATCCAGAGTGCTCGTCATCACCGACCCGGGAGTCAAGGCTGCCGGGCTTCTCGATGCGGTTACGCGTGTCCTCGATCGGGCTCAGCTGCCTTTTGGGGTTTTTGCCGAGGTCGAGCCGGAACCCAGCATTGAGGTCGTCGCCAAGAGTGTCGCGGCGGGCAAAGCTTTTCAACCCAGCGTAATCGTTGGCATTGGCGGTGGAAGTTCGCTCGATATCGCCAAGGCCACCTCCGTTATGCTGACCAATCCTGGAACCGTATATGACTACCTGGGGATGGATCTGGTCCCATGCCCGGGGGTTCCATCGATTCTAATTCCAACCACCGCCGGCACCGGCAGCGAAGTGACCTCCATCAGCGTCCTTGCCGACAATCGCGACAACCTGAAAAAAGCCGTCGTCAGTCCGCACCTTACTGCCCGCTGTGTCATGCTGGATCCGCAATTGACCCTGGGGCTACCGCCCCAAATCACCGCCAGGGCCGGGATGGACGCGCTGGTTCACGCCATCGAATCTTTCACCGGCATCCGGGCGACGGTCTTTACGGACACGCTGAACCTCCAGGCGATTCGCATGATTGCCCGTAATCTCCGCAAAGCCTATGCCAACGGAGACGATCAGCAGGCGCGCCAGAATATGCTCTACGCCAGTTGCATGGCGGGCATGGCTTTTTCCAACACGCAGAATGGCTTGGATCACGCGATTGCACTGGCAATTGGCGGCAGTTTTCATTTGCCGCATGGCCTGCTGACGGCGTTCATTTGCCCGTGGGTCATGGAATACAATCTGCTGGCCGCTCCCGAAAAATTCAAAGAGATTGCCCGGGCTTTCGGAGAAAATCCCGACGGGTTGCCGGATATGGAAGGCGCCCGGCTTGCCGTGAAGGCAGTAAAAACGCTGCTGGATGATCTCAATATTTCTTATAAACTCAGCGACTATAACGTGCCCGTCGATGCCATCCCGGCGCTTGCCAAGGCAACGATGGGAGCCGCGCGGCTCATCAACAACAACCCCAGAAGACCGAACCAACAGGACGTAGAAAAAGTTCTGCAGGTGAATTACTAGCAAGCAAGGAGTGCACATGGCAACGGCAGAATGCTGTATCTTATCGCCCCACGAGCAGCGCGTGCTCGAAGAACAACAAGGAATTCAGAGTTACACCGGACGGGAAAGAGTATTTGCCATCCTGAACTCGTTCAAAGGAACCCGTCCGACGATCGATGTGGAAAGAGCCGCCCTTTTCACCGAGTCCATGCGCCAGACCGAGGGGGAACATCTCACCCTCCGCTGGGCCAAAGCGCTCATGCATGTCGCGGCAAATATCTCCGTCTATATTGATGACCATCAGTTACTGGTCGGAAGATCCGGCTGCGCCGGACGCTACGGCATTCTTTACCCGGAACTGGATGGCGACTTTCTCGATCTCGCCGTCGAACAGTTGCCGCAGCGGATTGAATCGCCGTTTGGCATTTCCGAGAAGGGTGCCCGCACGGTCATCGACAACATCGCTCCTTACTGGAAGGGTAAGACTTTCCACGAGGATCTGACCAAGGCCTTACCGGAAGAAACCAAGAAGCTGACTTGCAATCCTGAGAATCCACTGGCAGTCCAGGTTCATCGTCAACGAGACCGCATCCTTCCGCTCAACCTTGCAGTGGGTACACGATTACGACAAGGTATTGAAGCGAGGGTTCAAGGGACTCCGGGCCGAGGCCAAGGCCAAACTCGATGCCCTCGATCCTTTCAGCCCGATCGACAACCGGGAAAAGGCGCCGTTCCTTCAGGCCGTCATCATTTTGTGCGATGCCATCGTTCTCTGGGCCAACCGCCACGCCAAATTGGCGGAGGACATGGCGGCACGGGAAACGAACCCGGCGCGGCGTCAGGAACTGCAACTCATTGCCGAGCATTGCCGCTGGGTACCGGAGAATCCGGCCCGCACTTTTCATGAGGCGGTGCAGTCGCAATGGTTCGTCCAGATGTTCTCCCGCATGGAACAGAAGACGGGCACGATTGTTTCCAACGGCCGCATGGACCAGTATCTCTATCCTTTTTTTGCCAAGGACGTGGCGGAAGGCCGCCTGACCGAGGAAAAGGCGACCGAACTTCTGGAGTGCATGTGGGTGGCAATGGCGCAGTTTATCGATCTATACATCTCGCCGGCCGGCGGCGCGATCAATGAAGGTTATGCGCACTGGGAAGCCGTGACCGTCGGTGGACAGACTCCCGGCGGAACTGACGCCACCAACGACCTGACCTATATTTTTCTGAAGTCGAAACGGGAGTTCCCGCTGAACTATCCGGATCTGGCGGCGCGGATGCATGCGCGGGCGCCGCAGCGCTTCTTCTATGAAGTGGCGGAAACCATCAAGGAAGGTTCCGGATTCCCGAAACTCATCAACGACGAGGAAATCGTTCCCCTGCTGCTCTCCAAGGGAGCCAAGTTTGAAGAGGCTTACGACTATGCGGTCTCGGGTTGCGCCGAGGCCCGCATGCCGAACCGGGATACCTATACCAGCCCTTGCGCCTATATCAACTTTGCCGCGGCTCTGGAAATGACTTTGCGCAACGGCCGGATGAAGATCTACGGCGACGAGCTGCTGGGACTGGAAACCGGCGATCCTTGCAGTTTTAGCACCTTTGACGAGTTCTGGAAGGCTTATTGCGCGCAGCAGACCAACTTCCTGAAGCACGCGTTTATCCAGCAACACATCATTATTCGTTCCCGGCCCAATCACTTTGCCGCTCCCCTCGCCTCCGCTCTGCATAACCTTTGCATGGACACCTGCAAGGACCTGCACACTCCGGTGATCGAGGGTGGCATCGACTTGGGTTACTTCGAGTTTATCGGGTACGGCACCGTCATCGACTCGCTGGCCGCCGTAAAGAAGCTGGTGTTTGAGACCAAGAAGCTGTCCATGGCGGAGCTGATCGCGGCCCTGGATTGCAATTTCGAGGGCAAGGAGTATGTACGGCAGCTACTGCTTCATTCTCCGAGTTACGGCAATAACGAAGCCTATGCGGACGCTATCGGCAAGGCCATCGATCTGGAAGCGATCAAATTCACCGAGAAATATTCCGCCGAGCTGGGGGTGCACCTCGATCTGAGGTACGTGCCGTTCACCTCGCATGTGCCGTTCGGCAGAGTTGTCAGTGCCACGCCCAATGGCCGCAAAGCATATAGCCCCTTAGCCGACGGGTCGTCGGCATCGCAAGGCGCCGACACCCATGGACCGACGGCGGTTCTGCTCTCGAACTACACCACCAAGAACTACAGCCATCGCGAGCGGGCAGCGCGCCTGCTCAACATAAAATTCAGTCCTTCCTGTGTCATCGGCGAGGAGGGAACGCAAAAACTGGTTTCCTTCTTGCGGACCTGGATCGATCTGAAGCTGTGGCATGTGCAGTTCAACATCATTAACAAAGACACCTTGGTGGCGGCGCAGAAAGACCCGGATAAGTACCGCAGCCTTTTGGTGCGGGTGGCCGGCTATAGCGCTTACTTTGTCGATTTGTCGCCCGACCTTCAAGACGACATTATCCGGCGAACGCAGCACGGAACGTTTTAGAAGGGGGATTCCCGGACGCTAGAGTTCTGCCCAGCGGCGGAACTCTACGCTTCCGGGAAGCAGTATGGGCGCAAGCGTTGCTTTTGATCCGGCACGATCCGGGTACGTCTTCAACATTCAGCGGTACACGCTGCATGACGGGCCGGGAATTCGTACCATGGTTTTTCTTAATGGCTGTCCGTTACGGTGCCGTTGGTGCAGTAATCCTGAGTCTCAACGTTCGCTGCCGGAATTGGCCCTGAATGCGCATAAGTGCATAGGCGCCGCCGAGTGTGGTTTATGCCTCAAGGCCTGCCCCCCAGGCGCTATCACTCTGGCGGAAGACGGCAAGATCGAAATTAACCGCCAGCTCTGCGACGCCTGCTTTGACTGCATCGCGGCGTGCCCCAGCGAAGCGCTGCATGTCTTCGGCACCCTCCGCAGCGTCGACGAGGTTATGGCGGCGGTTGAGGCCGACGCGGTCTTTTACGGACGTTCGGGCGGAGGCATCACCATCAGCGGCGGTGAACCGCTCGTGCAAAGTGAATTCGCTCTCGCCCTTTTGCGCGAGGCGAAGCGCCGGAGAATCGACAGGGCGATAGAGACTTGCGGCCATGTCGATTGGCAATTCTTAAGCGATGCCGCCGAACTCTGCAATACGGTTTTCTTCGACGTCAAGTGCGTGGACGCAGCCAAGCACCGGGAATTTACGGGCGTTGACAATAGCTTGATCCTGAGTAACCTGCGCCGGCTGGCGGCCGCCTTTCCGCGGCTTTCCATCGTGGCCCGGACGCCGCTGATTCCGGGCTTCAATGATTCCGTGGAAAACATTTCCGAGATCATGGAACTGCTCCGGCAATTGCCGGCAATGGATTACGAGGTATTGCCCTACCATCGCCTCGGCATTCCAAAGTACGGGTATCTGGGCCGCGACTATACTTTAGGACAAGCCGTGCTGGACCCTGCGACGGAGAGGGCGATTAAAGAAATGGTGAACCAGTACGCCCACCGGAGGCGGATGAATCAATAAAGATAGGGCTTGCAACCGGGCAGAAAAGCAGTTGACAAGGAGTGAACTTTGAAGTGAAGTGATAGAACACTTCGGTTGCGTGGCGTTACTCCACTTTGAAACGAAGTATTAGGCTGGGCTTGAGCTGTGCTTCCGTGAGCATTGGCAGCGCGAAACTTGGGTTGCCGCTCGGCGACACATTCATCTCGTAAAGGAAAATCTTCTTATGGACAAATTGCCTGTAGCGATCTTAGGGTCCGGAAATATCGGCACGGACCTCATGTACAAGGTACGTCGAAGCGCGCTGCTCGAATTGCAGATGGTGGCCGGCATCGATCCGGCCTCGGAGGGTTTGGCGCGGGCGCGCAGTCTTGGTTACGAAACCTGCACGGATGGCATCGAAGGCCTGCTCCGCAATGGCAAAGCCAGGCTGGTGTTTGACGCGACTTCGGCGCGATCTCACCTCGCCCATGCACCGCGCCTCAAGCAAGCCAACATGATCGCCGTCGATTTGACCCCGGCGGCGGTGGGACCGGGTGTGATCCCGGTGGTGAATCTCCCGGAATATCCCACGGAGCCCAATGTCAATCTGATCTCCTGTGGGGCGCAAGCCTCGGTGCCCATCGTGGCTGCCATCAGCCGAGTCTGCCCCGTCCAGTATGCCGAAACCGTATCCACCATCTCGAGCCGCAGCGCGGGTCCGGGCACCAGGCAGAATATTGACGAGTTTACGCGCACCACGGCAAGAAGCGTGCGCGATATCGGCGGCGCCAAGGAATCGAAGAGCATCATCGTTATCAATCCCGCCGATCCTCCCATCATCATGCGGAACACGATCTACGCCGTGGTTGAGATGCCGGCGGATGAGAAGAAGGTCCGCGACTCGGTGCTAGCCATGGCGGAGAAGCTTAAGGGCTATGTCCCGGGCTTTAGGGTTACGGTCGAACCGTTCCTTGACGGCGACCATTTTGCCGTCTGCAATGAAGTCGTCGGCGCCGGTGACTATCTACCCTCTTACTCCGGAAATCTGGATATCATCAATGCCGCGGCAATCAATGTCGCCGAGCGCTATGCGGTGACCAGTTTGAACAGAAGGAAGGCTGCCAATGTCTAACCTAACCTTTGTCGATGTTACCCTTCGCGATGGAAATCACAGCCTCAAGCAGCAGTTCACGCCCGAGATAGCCGGCAAGGTGGCGGCTGCCCTCGACGCCGCCGGCGTGGACATCATTGAAGTCGGTCATGGTGATGGCGTGGGCGGAAGTTCGATCCACGTCGGCCGGACCGCCGCTCCCTACCAGGAACTCCTCAAGGCCGTGGTAGCTTCGGTCAAGAAGGCGAAGGTGGCAATCATGCTGCTGCCCGGGTTCGGCACCAAGGACGACCTGCAGCAGTCCTTCGATCTGGGCGCCACGGTGGCGCGCGTGGCCTGCCACTGCACGGAAGCGGATATCACCGAACAGCACATTCAACTAGCCCGGAAGCTAGGTATGTTCACGGCTGGCTACCTGGTTTCGTTTGGCATGGCTTCGCCGCAGCGCATCCTCGAGGAATCAAAAAGGATGGAGTCGTACGGCGCGCAGTATGTCAACCTGGCGGAATCGCAGGGCTATTTGGTGCCCAGCCAGGTCAGGGAACACGTTGAACTTCTGCGTTCGTCGCTAAAAATCCCGGTGGGATTCCATGGACACAACAACCTCGGTTTGGCGATTGGCAATTCCATGGCAGCGGTTGACTCAGGTGCTGCTTATGTGGATGGAAGCCTGAAGAGTCTGGGCGGCGGCGCCGGCAATACCCAAACGGAAACCCTGATCGCGGCGCTGAAGCGGGGCGGACATTCGACCAACGTTGATCTGTTCGGCATCCTGGACGCCGCCGCCGTTCTCGAAGCAGAAATCAATCGTCACCCCAATTTGGCGAAGATACCCAAACCTACGGTCGACAACGATGCCATCATCATGGGCTATGCATGCGTCTATGGTGGATACATCATGCCGATCAAGCGGGCGGCTCTGGAATACGGTTGTGACCCGCGCCAACTCGTGCTTCGCCTGGGAGAGCGCAAGGTGGTGGCCACCCAGGAAGACGTCGTCATCGAGGAGGCCAGGCGGCTCGCCGGAATATCCTGAGCATCGAGTCTCGACATCGCGTTGAAGGTGACGGGGGCCTGCTAGTCGGCTCCCGCCGCTTTTGAGGCGCCATTTCCCTGCTGTTCATCTTTGCCCGTGGGCATCGCCTGATCCTGGCCCGTCTGGGCGCAGGCCTCGAGGAAGTCCGCCGCATTGACCGCTCCCGCGGCAAACGACTTGATAGCCTCTTCGTGCAGCAATTCCAGCGCTTCCTGCTTGCATTCCAGGTACTCTTTGGTGGTAAGCATGCTGAATTCCCGCGGCCGGGGTAGGAGGACTTCGATCACCTTCTTCACATGCGCCGGCCGGTTGGTGAGAATCAGCAGCCGGTCGGCAAGGAAGATCGCCTCTTCCAGCTCCGAGGTGACAAACAGGTTCGTTGCCCGATGCTCCTCGAACAGCCTGACGTAGTACTCCTGCATCAGCGCGCGGGTCATGGCGTCCAGCCCTCTAAAAGGCTCGTCCATGAGCATCACTTTGGGCTGGTTGATCATGGCCCGAACCAGTTCTGCCCGCCGTTGCATGCCGCCCGAGAGCTGCGATGGATACTTATCCTTGAACTCCCCGAGGCCGACCAGCTCGAGCAGTCTCATGGTTTCGCGCTCGTATGCCTCCTTGGAAAGCTTGCGTTGCACCCGGGGACCATAGCTGACGTTTTCGAACGTCGTCATCCATGGAAACAGGGCCGTCTCCTGAAACACCACCAGCCTGTCCGGGCCCCTGCCCGAGATGGCTTTTCCGTCGATCAGTATCTTGCCGCAATCCGGAGTCTCATAGCCGGCCAGCAGGTTCACCAGTGTGCTCTTGCCGCAGCCCGAAGGGCCGATCATCACCGAGAGCCTGGCTTTCTCCAAGGCAAACGAGCAGTCGTCCAAAACCTGTTTGTGCAGGATTCCCGGACCGAAGCCTTTGCTGACTCCGTCCACAACCATTTCGCTGGCGAGGGTGCCGGGTGCCGCTTGTATTACGCTCATCACAGGCGCTCCTTAAAATGTGCGCAGCCAAGGGGTCATACGGCTGCCGACCAGGCGTATAAACGCCGAAGACAGGTAGCCGGCGACCCCGATGCTTACCATGCCAATTACGATCATGGGGTAGTTCCCCGCCACATAGGACTGCCAGGTGAGGAAGCCCAGGCCGGAACGGCTGGTAATCATCTCCGCCGCCACGACCACGGCCCACGTAATACCCATGCCGACGGTCATGCCCACGACAATGCTTGGCAGGGTGGCCGGCAGCATGATTTTCCAGAAGATGTCGGAACGGGTCGAGCCCAGCGAATAAGCCGCCCGGATATAACGGACATCTATGCTGCGCGCGCCGCCGATGATGTTGAGCACCACGGTGAAGAACGCGCCCAGAAAGGTCACGAACATCATCGACAGCTCATTCGTCGGCCAGAAGATGACCGCGATCGGCACCCAGGCCAGCGGCGGAATCGGCCGCATGATCTCCAGCACAGGGTAGATGAGCTCGCGCGCCGTCTTGTTCACGCCCAGCAGCAGGCCAAGCGGAATTCCGAGAACCTGCGCAATCGCAAAGCCGATCGAGATGCGGATAAAACTGTCAAGCCAGGAGACCCAATAGTTCTTACTCACCAACTGCTGCCCAAGTTCCTTGAGCACCGACGAAGGCGGCGGAATGTTGCCGATAATTGGGACGCCGTAACGCGAGCACAACTCCCAAAACACGGTGAATACGATCACCGATACGATGCCGCGAGCGGTCGTCAGGCTAATTATCGTCTTCTTCAGTTTTACCCAGTTAAGTCCGTACATCGAGCTTTGTGACACAACCATCTCTCCGTAGTCTTCTTCTTACCCTTGCAGCCGCGCAGCCTCCTACGCCATCTCCCGCTCACCCGCCGCGAAGGCCTTGAGCGCCTCCTCGTGGACGGCCTCAATGCACTCCTTCTTAAGCCGGAGGTAGCTCGTGGAGGAGAGCACGCGGAAATCGCGGGGACGGGGAATATCCACGTCGAGGACGGTCTTTATCTTCGCCGGCCTCGTCGTCATGATGTAGACTTTCGATCCCAGGAAGATAGCCTCTTCAAGATCGTGAGTGATAAAGAAAACCGTCTTCTTGCACTTGTTGTATAGGTCGAGCAGGAACTGCTGCACCACGGTCTTGGTGAGCGCATCCATCGCGCGAAAGGGTTCGTCAAGCAGCAGCACGCGCGGGTCGTTCATCATCGCCCGGGCGATTTCCACCCGGCGCCGCATGCCGCCTGAGAGTTCGCTGGGATAGCTGTTCTCGATTCCGCGCAGCCCCATCTGGTTGAGCATCTCGCGTGCTTTGTCGTTCGCATCCCGGCGCCTGATTCCTCCCTGGACGACCGGGCCGAAGGTCACATTTTCCAGCACCGTGAACCAGGGGAAGAGCGCGCCGTTCTGGAAAACAACGATCCGGTCAGAGCCTGGAGACGCCTGTTTATTGGGGTTGCACAGCACCTCGCCGTCGATCACGATCTCGCCCGAAGTGATTCCGTGAAACCCGGCGATGGCGTTGAGCAAGGTGGTCTTGCCGCACCCCGAAGGCCCCACCACCACGCAGAACTCGCCGGCTTCGATCTCCATCGAGCAATTGTCCATGGCCAGAACCTTGGCCCCGTCCGGGTCGTAAATCTTGGAAACGTTGCGGATGGAAATCTGCCCGCGGACAGGTGAAACCGCGCCGCTGCTCATCGCGCACCCTCCCTTACTTTCCATTGCATCAGGCGATCTCCCAACATGCGGATGAGCGAGCTGGACAACCAGCCGATCACGCCCAGGGTGACCATGGCGATGACAATGACCGGGTACTGCACCATCACAAACGAGTTCCAGATCAGGTAGCCCGAACCGTACTCGCCGGCGAGCATCTCCCCGGCCACCAGCGAGAACCAGCAGTAACCCATGCTAATCTGCAAGCCCGTAAAGATGAAGGGCAACGCTCCCGGAAGAATGATCTTGCAGAAAATGTGGATCGGCTTGGCCCCCAGTGAACTGGCGGCCCGAAAGTAAACCTCGTCGATCGATTCGACACCCAGCAACGTATTCAGCACAGTCGCGAAAAAGGAGCCTAGAAAGGTCAGGAAGATGATGGACTCTTCCCGTCCGGGCCACATCAGGATCGCCAGCGGCAGCCAGGCCAGCATGGGGATGGGCCGCAAGGTCTCCAGCAGGGGAAAGGTATAGTCCTTGAAGGTCTTCTTCCAGCCCATGAACAGGCCGATCGGCACCCCGAGAAAAGTAGCCAGGAAAAAGGCCTGGGCCACGCGCCACATACTCCTGAGAATATGAGAGTAGTACTCAGGCGTGTAGATGGATATTCCGTAGGCGGGATCTCGTGAAATCCATTCCTTGAAGACTCCCACCGGACCTGGAAGTTTCTTGAACCACGGAAGTTTCAAGTACTCCGTGGTAACGTACCAGAAAAGAACAAAGGCTGCGATCCCCAGGATATTCAGGTACGGAGCGGGGCTGGCAAACCACTGCTTGACGGAAAAAATCGCAATTTCCCAGGAGTTGGGCGCCTTTGATTCGGGCGCTACGTCCCGGCTCACCCTAGCTTCAGTTGCGCTTGTCACACCAACGCCTCTTACATTTCGTCGCCCTGAAGCCTGTGGCCCAAGGACTTCTCGCTATCGGAGTCAGGCGCTGGAGACCGCCGCCAGACACACCGGGCAATATCCAGCGATTAATCCTGCGGGGGCGCCATCCCCAAACCAGCCTGTTCCCGGCTCGGCAGGTTTGGAGTTCGCACCCCGCAAACAACCGGATCAGGCTACCTCCCTGCAAGTCCAGTCTCTAGTCCGAATACCAGTTTGGAGTTCGCACCCCGCTGTTACCGGATCAGTCCGCTATTTGAAAGGACAAGCGCTCGCTGGGGCGCCTTTGATTACGCCCAGCGTAACCTTGTCGCTGACCGGCTTATACCCCGCCTCCTTGAACACTTGGCGAGCCAGGCTGTCGTCCACGGTTCCGGGACCGGGAACCGCCCGGATCAGTTTGTTCTTGAGCAGCAACGGCGCGACTTGGGCGATGTTCTGCCTCTCGCGCTCGTTGAAGTAGAACGACTTCCATTCCCTCTCCGGATACTGGGAGTCCGCCGGTACCTTTCCGTAAATCGAGTACCAGAGCACTCTCTTGGGAATACCGGTGGCATGTTTGGAGACCATTTCGATTACGTTTTGCCAATTCTTGGGGTCGAGAAGGTAGCGCTGGGATTCCAGTTCGGCGCGCATGTAACCCTTGGCCACGGCAGGATACTTATCCATGAAATCCTTGCGCATGACCATGATGCCTAAGTCAGGGTTGCCGGCGGCGCGGCCATCGGCGGCGATGCGAGCAATGCCATCACCAACGTCAGAGGCGATGCGCGACAAAGTCGGCTCCCACAGCGAGGCCGCGTCCAGCTTGCCGATGCGGAAGTTGGTGGCAATTACCTCGATGGACTGGTTGAGATACTCCGCGGGCTTGACGTTATACTTCGCGAAGAAGTTCAGCAGATACTGGTCCGAGGCGCTGCCCTTGGGGGCGGCGATGATCTTGCCGTTCATCCATTTGGCCAACTCCTCGGTGCTCTTGAACTGCGGAGCGTCTTTGCGCACCAGCACGATGGCGCAGCGCGTGCCTTCCGACATCCCCAGGCTGGCGACGATCTTGATTTCCGCCAGCTCAGGCTTGGAAGCGAGAATCGTGGCGGGCATGATGCTCATGTAACCGATCTGCGCTTTGCCGGCCAGCATGTTGTTGGCTACCACCGTGCCCTGCAGCGCACCTTCAAACTCTATATTCGTTCCCGCGGGAACGTATTTCTTCCACAGCCCCAGCTCCTGGTTGACAATAGCTTGGTACGAAATAGTGTCGTAGGGCTGATACCCGACAACGAATGTTTCCGCCAAGGCCGGCGTACAAATCATAACCATCAGCAACGCCGCGATCCCAACTACGTGACGCCACGATTTCATAAACGACTCCTCAGGTTTGTTGAATTTCTATTCAGTATGATATAGGGACATCTTTTGCCTGCGTATGCGCAAGATGCCGTTGTCGCAATAAAACTCGAAATTGCGCTCGACCGCGGGCGATGCCGTCCACGCGCTTGCTCAGCTGAAGCACGAACCGCTCGCGGGCCGCACCCGCGTTCCACGACGGCACGGCAAATCCGCATTTGCCGTGTCCAATACCTCCGTTTGCGTCGCAGATCAACTCGGGCTGAAGGGTCCACTTCACTCTAAAATCAATGGTTTGTCAATCTCTTCCTGCACTGGCTTGCCGGCGTGCCGTGCTCCGCAGTTATGTTGTCAAAAGTAGAACACTTCCACCGCAAGGAGTATCCTCCCCACAAACAACACGAACGTTTGCGAGGCGAATGATGGACGTACCCGCGCCTGCGCTCGCAAGCGCACCGCAAGCTTTCCGATCCGATCCGCGGTCCTTTCCCCCCGGCGCTTGCTTCTCCCTGCCCGCGGAGGTTAAAGTGTGTTGCGCCTTGAAACGGTCTTGCTCGACTGGCATTGCGACGGAGTGATGAACCGCTTCGAGAGATGTCGGGCATGCCTCTTTGCGTGTGCTAAAAACATTAAGCGGAATACCTCAAAGGAGTTGTCATGGCGGAAGTGTATTGCAAGTTGGACAAGCTGGCGGAGATGGTTCAGCAGTCGCCGCAGACCGGTCATTGGTCGCAGGTGGTGACCGACACCAAGTATGAAAAGGGCCTGAAGATCAACTTTGGAATCTCCCGAGAAGTGGTCGGCTCCAAGCGCATCGCCATGGGTAGAACTATCATTCCTCCACATACCTGCAACGAGCGCCATGTGCATCTCTACGCCGAGGCATCGATGTACATCATCCGCGGCACCATGGTCCTGCTGCTCGGACCGGAAGCCAAGAAAATACTCTGCCCGCCCGGCACCTTCGTCTTCGCCCCCGAAGGCGTCATTCACGGCGTGGCCAATGCCAGCCGGACAGAAGAGGTCGAACTGGTTTTTGCCTACGGCGGCGTTCCCTCGAAAGAAGCCGCGGGCATTGTTTTCGTTGACGATTCGGAAAATGTCTACCCGCCCCCCGGCTGGGACGACATCGACTGATCCCGCGGAGCTGCACAATCAAGTGGATGTTGGGCCGCTGCGCTGGCGCCAGCAGCGCAAGCCGCAGCCCCGCCGGGGCACCCTGCGACGCCATCACTTGTGCTGACCGTGACCGTCGTTTGTGAGAAAATACAAGGCCCGGCAAAAACAGGTGCCTATTACCTTCAACCGAGCGGAAAGCATCTCTAGAAAGTGTCGATGACAAGTCCCAAGCTGCTTTTCTTAAAGAACTTTCTGAAACATCCGGCCACCTTGGGATCTGTCGTCCCGAGTTCCAGGTTTCTCACCGAACGTCTTTTGCGGAGAGTGGATTTTCCCCGGGCGCGGCTGATCGTCGAGTACGGGCCGGGGATCGGCAACATCAGCAACGCGGTCATCAGCAAGATGCATCGCGCCGCCTGCTGCATTCTCATCGAGGTCAATCCGGACTTCGTCCGGCATCTCCGGCGCATCTTCGCGGGCGACCGGCGGGTGCGAGTCGTCCAGGGCTCCGCCGCGGCGGTCGAGGATGTGGTTCAGGCCATGGGGTTTGAAGCGGCGGATTACATTATCTCCGGCATCCCGTTCAGCACCATGCCCGAGGAGTTGCGTTTATCGATTCTCACCGCCTCCAGTCGTGTTCTGCGCGCCGATGGCCGCCTGCTCGTCTATCAATTCACCCGCACCGTCCTGCCGGATCTGGCCTCGGTTTTCGCCTCCGTGGACGAGGAGTTCGAGCCGCGCAACGTTCTCCCCGCCCGCCTTTTCTATTGCCGGCCGAAGTCGTCCAACGGAGCCGCCGCCGCGGCTTCGCATCTGGCGTCGGAGGTACGGCGTTCGCAACTTAGCTGAGACGAAGAACCTGCCCTGCACCACCCCGACTTGACGCGACGATGCAGGGCGCGCAGCCGCGTCAGTGCGCCTTGGTGATTTCAGGATGCTGTTCCACATCTCTCAGGGATGTTCCGCATCCACAGGAGGCGCTTGAGGCAGCTCGGCATGAACAAGAGTCAGCCGGGACACTGCGGCGCGGGCGGAATTTCCGCCGGTATTTTGAGCGCCCCCGTTCTCATCGTTATCGGACGCTAAATCGTTATCGGACATTGCGTGGCCTGCAAAACCGGTGCATTCGGAAGCCATTTTCCTGCCCAAATTCCCCTCGAAATCTCTCCCAATTTGGCACTTAAGGTCGTTTCGCGGCCGCCTTTGCTTGACTTTAGCCTCGCAGCCAGACCTAATAAGTTCTTTATACAGAGAACCATACGGAGGTCGGCAAAGCCATGCTGGGCGGCTGCCGTATGATTGTGTCCAAGCCCGGCGAGATGAGGATTGAACCAGGGGCACGGGGGAGTTCATGCAGCTAAATCGTAGGAGCCGTGCCAGCGGTTCGTGGTTGTGGGCCATCATAATCCTTCTGTGGGCAGCTACCGCAGCGGCTGATCAGAAAGTACAAGATATCCCACTGGGCGCCGCGCCGCAGTCGCTGGCCGTCAATACGGCCACCAACAAGATTTATGTCACCGCAAACCCGAGCAGCGTCTACGTGGTGGATGCCGTCACCGATGCTGTCGTGACGGTCGTCCCCGTCGGCACCTACCCGGGTACCGGTCCTAACGGAATTGCCGTCAACTCCACTACCAATAAGACCTACGTTGCCGGCAATGGATCCGGTACGGTCAGTGTGATCGACGGCACAGACTATTCGGTGCACTCGGTCACGGTTGGAAACGGACCACTCAACATTGCGGTCAATGAAAGCGCGAACGTCATTTATGTAACCAACTATTCGGACAATACGGTCAGCGCAATCGATGGCCTGACGGAGAACGTGACAACCTTTAACACGGGAAGCGGGCCGCGCTGGCTGGCGGTCAATCCGGTGACCAACAAGGTCTACGTTGCCAATCAGGATGGCACGGTGACGGTGGTTGATGGCGCCGCCAAGACAACCGCCTCGATCTCAGTCAGCTCGAACGGCTCGAATCTAAGTCAAATCGCGGTCAATACCCAGACCAACGAAATCTACGTCGGCAACAATACCCCGTTTCAGACCGGCATAGCGGTGATCGACGGGGTCACGAATACCGTCACCAATACCGTGTCCTGCGCCGCCTCTTGGGGAGTAGCCCTTAGCTCCGCCACCAACGAGATATTCGCAACCAATTACCTCGCTGATACCGTGACTGCGATCGCTGGCAGCAGCAACCTTGCCAGTTCGTTGGCCGCGCCCGGTCAACCCAAGTACATCGCCATCAACTCCGTCAACAACCGGATCTATGTTGCCAACTATTTGGGCAGCGAAATAACGGTCATCGACGGAACGACCTATCAGACGGCGACGGTCGCGGTTGGAGTGGAGCCATCCGCCATCGCTGTGAACCTGACCCCGAACCTGGTATTCGTCGCCAACACGGGTTCCAACAGCCTCAGTGTGATCGACCCAACTTTGCCGTTTATCAACACGGGGCCGAGCGTTTCGATCACTTCTCCGACCGATGGAAGCCTGGTTTCAGGGACGGTTACGCTGGCGGCAAGCGCCTCGGCCGGATTGGCATTGGCGGGGGTTCAGTTTGCGGTCAACGGAGTGAATCTTGGCCCGCAGGTCGCGTCGCCGCCGTACACGGTTTCGTGGGACACCACGCAATCCACCAACGGGAGCCACACCATCACCGCCGTGGCGACAGACAGCGCCGGCAACACTGCGACTTCGTCGGTAACCGTGACCGTTGCCAATGTCATCCCAAGCTTTGTCTTATCCATCCAGGCGAATAGCACCACCTCGGCAACCGTAGCGCCGGGTGGAACCGCTACCTATCTGCTCAACCTGATATCAGGCGCAACCTTCAACGGCTCGGTATTGTTCACCTGTTCCGGAGCGCCCGCGACCACGCTGTGTACGGTCTCGCCGACCGATCCATCCGTCGTCGCCAATGAGACCGTGCCGCTGACTGTAACCGTGACAACCACGGGCCAGTCCGCCAGCACCGCTCAATCCGGAAGAGGACGCACGCCGTTTACGTTCGCCATGGCTTTGCTGTTGCCATTTGCCCTGGCTGCCGGGCGCGGGAGTCTGCGCCGCAAGACGATCGGGCGCTGGGTTATCGGAGGACTTCTGGCGTCGATCATGCTGCTGGCAGGCTGTGGCGGAGGCGGCTCGCCTCCGGTAACATCGTTCCCTCTGATTAAGAGCACGAGCACACCTGCCGGTACCTACACACTGACGATCACCGGCACCAGTGGCACGGTGACGCAGACGATTCCCCTTACGCTCACCGTGAGCTAGCGGGCAGCCCCGGAAATTCCCGGGTATTGTCTTCGAAGCAAATAGCCGAAAAGGGGTAAATCCCTGATTTACGACCGGGGATCAATCGGGAGATACTATTTCCAGAACCTGTGACACGGACTCCAAGCTCCAAGCAAAACGATTTGGTACGGAACAGCCATGATACGGCTGTGACTCCTGCCGCCACGGGCAGAAGGTCCAGGCTTGGCATTCGTCCGGCGTTGCTGGTTCCGCTGATCGTAGCCTGTGCCCTTTTTATGGAGCAGGTCGATGCCACGGTGATCGCGACGTCGTTGCCGATGATCGCTCGCGACTTGGGAGTGGCTCCGATCGTGCTCAAGCTGGGGCTGACTTCTTACCTGGTGAGCCTGGCCGTTTCATACCGGTATCAGGCTGGATCACTGACCGCATTGGCGGGAAAGTCGTCTTCTGCTCCGCGATTGCGGTCTTCGTGGTCAGCTCCATGCTCTGCGGGACGGCGCGCTCTTTTGGATTTTTCGTGGCGGCGCGCTTCCTGCAAGGCGTGGGCGGGGCCATGATGGTTCCGGTGGGGCGGATTGTGATTGTGCGGACGGTGAGCCGGGAAGAACTGGTGACGGCGCTCAATTACCTCACCGTTCCCGCTTTGCTTGGTCCGCTGTGCGGGCCGCCGCTGGGTGGTTTTATCACCACCTATTGGAATTGGCGCTGGATTTTTTTCATCAATGTCCCGATCAGCATCCTCGGCATTTTTCTGGCGCTGCATTTCATGGAAAACGTGCGCGAGAGCGAAGTGCCGCCGCTGGACACGTCGGGCTTTGTGCTGTCGGCCATCGGCCTATCGGTGCTCATGTTCGGGTTGAGCGCGATTACCGAAGACGTGGTACCGCGAATGCTGTCCGCCGTCTGCATCGCCTTCGGCACGGTCGTCACCTATATTTATTTCCGCATGGCGCGGCACAAACAGAGACCACTGCTGGAATTCGACCTGCTCAAGATTCCGACGTTCTGGGCCGGGGTTGGCGGCGGCTCGCTGTTTCGGATTGGCGTCGGTGCGATTGCGCTTCTGCTGCCGCTGATGTTGCAGTTGGGCTTCGGGCTGAACCCCATGCAGTCGGGAATGCTGACCTGTGCCTCGGCGGTGGGAGCCATGTTCATCAAAAGCATCATCAAGCTGCTTTTGCGCCTCTACGGATTTCGCAAAATGCTGCTGGTAAATTCCATATTTGCCTCGGCGACGATCGCCAGCATTGGACTGTTTACGGCAAGCACGCCGCATTGGCTGATATTCGCCGTGCTGTTGATCACCGGCTGCTTCCGCTCGCTGCAGTTTACCGGCCTGAACGCGATCACCTATGCGGAGATACCGGACCACCGGGTCAGCGCCGCCACCAGCATGTTCGCCACCGTGCAGCAGCTCTCACTGGGCGTGGGCATAACCACGGGGGCATTCGCGTTGCAGGCGTCGAATTATCTTCAGGGCCACGCCAAGATCGTCGCCGGCGATTTCTGGCCGGCCTTTGTTGCCTTGGGACTCTTCGCCATGTCGTCGGCCTACTCGGTTTCGAAGCTCTCTCCCCAGGCGGGAGCGGAGATGGCCGGACGCCAGCCAAAAGCGGAGCTGGAGCCAGTCGGGGAAGCGCGCGAGTAAAGCGCTTAATCTCTGATCGCCTTAATCTCTAATCGCAATAATTTTGGGTTGCGCAGATACCGAGCCGGCGCGGGGCGGATGTACGTGTGAGCCTTGCACAACCCGGTGGAGATCGATTCCCGCGCCGACCTCTCACCCGACGACCCATGGTGCGGTTGGCTGCGGACAGCTCGAATTATCAGCCCTGGTGGATGCGAATGATGTTGTCTTGTACTTCCAGTGTCGCCTTCGGCCAGTGCGCTTCGGTCAGTGCTTTCACCGCGTCCAGCGTCGGATAGAATTTGCTCCCGCCGAAACAAACGGCATCGTCGATGAGAATTACGTGATGGTGCGCGCCGTGGCTGAAGACGGCCCGCAATTCATCCATGATTGGGGTCTCGTGCGAATGCCCGTCCAGCCAAAACAGGCACGGTTCGGAGATCGACTGAAGCAGTTGCGGCAGCGCGATCGCGCTGTCACCCTGCAATAGATGAATGTGCTGCCGGTACGAGGCAAAGTTCTTGACCGCCAGGGCGTAATTGGTGCCGTCCAGTTCAATCGAGTAAATCTCGCGGAAACGAGTCCGCATCGCACTGACCATCTGCCCGTACTGGGTTCCTGTCTCAATCAGCACCGGAAGATGGAATCGTTGGGCGTATTCCAGCACCGTACGCTGCTTGATCAGGTGCGGGACTTTGGGGCGAGGAGATCCCTTCAGCTTCCACATCAGGAAGTCCGGTCTGGCTGCGATGCGTTTGTAATTGAGCATGAGCCGGGACCGCCGGATGATACTAGGCAACATGCGTTCCCCTTCGCAACCGCAATTAATCGAAATCGTCCATCAGATGGTTTTGATTATACGGAATCAAAAAACCTGCCGCGCGGTGTCGTCTGCCTGGCACGCCTAGAGTAAGAAGTTCTCTGGATCGCCCCAGCGACCTTCGCCATGGTTTCCGCTCAACCGTTCGAGAAAGAAGGATTTAAGGATAGTTCGTACTTGGCTTAAGCGCACGAAGAAAACTGATGACGCTTGCTTAGCCGGCATCCGATTTGCCCGTGTTCCGCAGCATAGGTTTCCCAGAAATTCACCCCTTTTGCAAGCAGAGCATGGCGCTCAGCCCGGCGATACCCCGGCGCATGACTTCACTTTAGCGCAAATACCCTTATATTTCTGTTGCGGTACTTAGCTGATTGCTGCTGGCCTCAAGCGCTGCTATTGTTGGCGCATGCGCAGAGTTTTGCTTTATTTCCTGCTTTGCCTATTGCTGGCGCAAGCTGCCTTCGGGCAGGCTCCAGGCTTTGGCGGCATGCGCGAGCAAGTTTTGGGAATCGACCATGAAGGCGAGCAGTGGGCGCGTAACACGTTGAAAAAAATGTCGTTGGAAGAGAAGGTCGGCCAGATGTTCATGATCTGGGCGCGCTCGGCCTTCCTCAACGTGAATAGTCCCGAATATCTGCAACTACGTGACACCATGCACAGGTTCCACATAGGGGCCTTCGGCATAACCGTTCCCGCGGACGGATCTGTGTTGAAGAAGAGCAGTCCCTACGAGTTGGCGGCTTTGACCAATCAACTGCAAAGCGATTCGGAGCTGCCGCTGCTCGTCGCCGCCGATTTCGAGCGCGGCGTGACCATGAGGCTGAGCGGAGGAACGGTTTTTCCCTACGCCATGGCTTTGGGCGCGACCCACAACAAGGATTTCGCTTTCCTGTTCGGCAGGATCACGGCGATCGAAGCGCGGGCGGTTGGAGTGCACTGGAACTTCTTTCCCGTGGCCGACGTAAATTCGAACCCGCTAAATCCGATCATCAACACGCGCAGTTTCGGAGAGGACGTCGCCGAAACCAGCCAACTGGTGGCCGCCTACATCGCCGGCGCGCGGGGAACGGGGATGCTGACGACGGCCAAACACTTTCCCGGGCATGGCGACACGCAGACTGACACGCACCTCGCGTTGGCCAGCGTGAGGGGCGACGCCAAGCGCTTGAATCAAGTGGAGTTGGCCCCGTTCCGCGCCGCCATTGAGGCGGGCGTGGACAGCATCATGGTGGCTCACGTGGCCGCTCCCGCGCTGGATGCCGACAGCCAGCGGGTGGCGAGCATTTCGCCCCGCATCATTCAAGGAGTGCTGCGACGCCAGATGGGCTTCCGGGGGCTGGTGGTGACCGATGCCATGGACATGGCCGCGCTGACATCCCGGTTTGCCACCTTGCCACCGGCGAGCGCCGCGGCGCGGGCGGCCATCGAGGCGGTCAAGGCGGGCGAAGACGTGCTCATGGCTCCGGCGGACCTCGAAGATTCTTATCGGGGCGTAGTACAGGCGGTGCGCAACGGAGAAATCGCGGAGAGCCGGATCGACGACTCGGTGCTGAAGATTTTGCGGGCCAAGGCGAGTCTCGGATTGTACAAGTCGCGTCTCGTGGATTTGAACACGCTTGCCGAGACGGTGGGCAGGCCGGAGAACCAGGCCATCGCGCAGAAGATTGCGGATGCCTCCGTAACCCTTGTGCGCGACAACGGGAGGGTGCTTCCGCTGAAGTCCGCGGCCGGAGGAGGCAACGGCGCGGCCGGCAATGACGTTGTCGCGGTGATCTTCAGCGACGACGCGCGGGACGACCCCGGGCGGATGTTCGATCGACTGTTGCGGGCCCGCTTGCCAGCCGCGACGGTGTACTACGTCGATGAAGCCAGCGCCGCGTGGCTTTCGGCGGAGGTGCTGGAGGCGGTGCGGCGAGCCAGAGTGGTGATCGCGCCCGTTTACATCGTCCCGGTCCAGGGGCGCAGAAGGCGTGGTACAGGCGGAGGGGGACTCGACGTGGAACCGGGCAGCGGTGACCTTCTGAAAGCGATTCTGGCGCGCGCCGGCGCAAAGACGGTTCTGCTGGCCATGGGGAGCCCCTACATAGCAAGCATTTATCCGGGCGTCGAGAACTATCTTTGCCTTTACTCGAACACCACGGTATCGGAGATTAGCGCGGTGAAGGCGATCTTCGGCGAGATCGCGGTACGAGGGACGCTGCCGGTGACGCTTCCGCGCATCGCCCCGCGCGGCGCCGGTCTGCAACGCGGGACGGGCTGGAGGGTGGAGAACGGATCCGGCTCCGGCTTCTAAGAAAATTGGTAGTGGGTCAATTTGAATTTCTCGTCACGACGGGTGCCCCACGTCCCGCCCTTCTTTTGGGCTGACGTGGGCTATTTCCCAGGTTAGCGCCGAACAACACGGCGCGGAACCTGGGGGCACCCTCACCAAATTGACCCACTACCGGAAAATTTGATGGGGTATAGCTCTGGCAAGACTGATCTAGAATGTAGGTGGACTCTGCTCACAATTCCATGCGGCTGCGGAGCGGAATATGCGGCGCGGCCCCGGCTTTCATCGGGAGAGGCTCGCAAATGGTGAAGCAATCGGTTGCAGTTGTATTAGCGATTCTGGCACTTGCTTGTTTTGGCTTCGGGCAGAACGCCGAAAGCGGGCTCGCCGAGTTGAAGGCGCGGGCGGAAAAGGGCGAGCCGGTAGCGCAATTCCTGCTGGGGCGAGCCTATTTGTTCGCGACCGATGGTCTTCCCAGAGACGAGTTCGCGGCCGCCGTATGGTTTCTCAAGGCGGCCCAGCAGGGCCAGATGAACTCGCAAACTTTTCTTGGCTGGATGTACGAAGAGGGACACGGCGGGTTGCCAAAAGACGACGTGCAAGCCGCTTTCTGGTATCGCAAGGCAGCCGACCAGGGCGAAGCGAACGCCATGCGAAATCTGGGGCTGATGTGCCTGGATGGCCGCGGGGGGCTGCCGAAAGATGAAGTGCAAGGCGTGAGTTGGTTCCGCAAGGCGGCCGATAAAGGAGATGAATCGGCGCAAAATTATCTGGGCCTGATGTACGAGAAAGGGCGCGGCGGCTTAAAGCAAGACGTGGAACAAGCGGTGTCCTGGTACCAGAAAGCCGCCGATAAAGGTTACGCCAGCGCGCAGAACAATCTGGCGGTTATCTACCTCAGTCACGATCCGGACCTGCGCAACCCGCGGGCGGCGCTGGACTATGCGCAAAAGGCCGTAGCTTCGTTCAAAAACAACCCGATCTTTCTCTCCACCCTGGCAGCGGCCTACTATGCCGAAGGGCAGTTCGAGAAAGCGGTCGTCACCCAAACCACGGTAATGGCGCTGGTTCCAGCCGACAAGAAAGCCGACTACGAGGCAAGGCTGGCGATGTACACGCGGGCCCTGGAGGTTAGCAAACGGGAAGCAAAACCGGTGAGCACGTTCCCGGCAGCGGCTTCCCATTGACCCTGCACGGCAGGCGAACACTCTCGGCGCGATCCGACCAAATCATGCGTGGAACGCCTGCCGCAATCCTTCCGGCGCCTAATTCGCAGTTGCCGGATGCAGCTTCTTCACCAGGTTGGCGACGTTGGCGGCGAAGTGCTTTACGGCTCCCATGCCTTCCTCGTCCTTGAGCGCTTCTCCCGGCATCCGTCCGAACACCATGTTCCAGTAAGTTGATCCCGGCACCACCATATCGTTGATCAGGAAAAACATCATCATTTCCTGCAGGGTGAGCGTCTGCCCGCCGCGCCGCGCCACCGCAATCGGCCCGCCGATCTTGCCGGTAAGGTACTTGTCGGTGTTGCGGGAGACATACCCGATCCGCTGCAAAGCGCACATCATATCGCCACGGGCAGTTCCGAAGTAAACCGGAGCACCTACGATCAAGCCTTCCGCCTGCCTGATTTTGCGGATGATTTCGTTGAGCCCGTCGTCGGTGCCGCACTCGCCTGTCTTGGAACACTTCATGCAGGCGATGCAGGCCTCGATCTTCATGCCCGCGAACGAAACCACCTCCGCCTCTACGCCCGCCTCTCGAATGACCTTGGCGCACTCCTCTAACACTTGCGCGGTGTTCCCGTTTGGTTTAGGACTGCCGCTGATCAAAAGAACCTTCATGATTGCTCCTGTAATAGTCTGCGGGGCATCCCGAAGCTACCCGGCTTCCCAGGGGTACACCCCTTGCAAAACGGTTCTGGACCGCTGGCAATCGCCGGATCGCCAGCGGCGCAACTCGTCTGGTGAATAGCACAATTTTGCCACGAACCATCGGTTGCGGGCACGGAATTCTTTCGTCTCCGCCGAATGCCAGAGGGGTTGCGTCGCTAAGACTTGGGCTTAATCGAGACCAGCTCCACCTCGAAAATGAGGGTGGCGTCGGGCGGAATTTCCCCGCCGGCTCCGCGTTCGCCGTAGGCGAGATCGGGCGGAACGAACAATTGCCACTTCGATCCGGCGGGCATAAGCTGGAGCGCCTCAGTCCATCCCTTAATGACCCGGTTGACCGGGAAAGTCGCCGGCTGGTTGTGCTTGTATGAGCTGTCGAATTCCTTGCCGTCGAGCAGCGTGCCGCGGTACTGGCACACGACGGTATCCTCGGCGGTAGGCTTGGGACCATCCCCGGCTTTCAGAATCTTGTACTGCAAGCCGCTGGGCAGCGTCACCACTCCGTCTTTCTTCTTGTTCTCAGCCAAAAACGCCTCACCCACCTGCTTGTTCTTCTCGGCCTGTTCCTTCATGGCCTGGGCCTGCTTGACCCTCATCTCGTTTTGCAGGTCGGCAAGAATAGTACGAATCTCTTCGTCGCTCAGCCGGGCCTGCTTGCCCGCCAGCGCGTCTTTCATCCCCTCGGCAAACACCGCGGGATTTATATCAAGCGATTGCCTTTTCATCTGCCGGCCGATATCCAGGCCCAAAGCATAGCTTCGCTTCTCCGCCCTCGTCTTGAACGTGGAGGCCGGAGCTTTTTGCGCGGGGGCCGGAGCATTCTGCGCGGGAGCAGGGGGATTCTGCGCGAGGGCGGCCACGGCCAGCAGCGTCATCATTGCTAAGGCAAAAGCAAATACCCACAGTTTAACAAGCAGTTTCATTGAGGCTCCTTTGATCCATAAGGTGACTATCAGGACTTTCGCACATCCGGTGCAACCATGACAAAAACAATAGGCAAATTCTTTCGCGGTTTCAAGCTTTGCCTTGCCCAGGAACCAGCGCCACGCATGGAACCAACTCTGTCATTACTTTCTCGGGACGCAGCAATTGCGCAGCAGAGGCGCTGAGAGCAGAATAAGCCGGGGCAAGCACTTGTGTCTGCGGCGACAGTCGCATCGGCGTCGCCGGGCAGGTGAGGAGCGCGTAAGATTTCCGCCGACCAAACCAATCCGTCGCCTTCGTCGGAACTGCAGGCCATGCTTCAGACAGAGGAGGGCCGCCGGCAGGTGTTCTCCGCCTGGGAGCAGTTGGCGGAGCTGCACCGCCATGAAGACAATTTGCTGAGCAACCGCCTGCAAACCTTCGTGGTTTCAACCGCCGTGCTGGTGACCGCTTTTTCGCAGTTCCGCGATCCGGATTTGAAGTCGCAGTTGATCCGGTTGGTAATCGGGCTGGTTGGATTCTCGCTGGCGCTGGTCACGCTGTATGTCTTGTGGAGGACAACCCGCGCCAGTGAATGGTATCTGGGCATGCTTAGGGAACTCGATCAGTTTTTGTTCCCACCTGAATTGCAGCCCTACAGCAGGCGCAAGCGGGAAATGCCCTTGCGCACACCGCTCAACCGAATCCAGGGCTTGTGGATTCCAGCGGCGGTCGCCGTCGTCTGGCTGGTACTGCTCGGGCTGACTTTTGTCCTTACCTCGAAACCATAAGGCGGCATCAGATCAACTCGCGCCGGCGGCGCAGCATTACCGCCGAAGCCACCAGCACAACGGCACACAAGCCGATCGGCACAAATGCCGAACGGGGATTTCCCACCAGATCCCAGGTGACACCGCTGATGAGAGCAACCACGACCGCTCCTCCGTAGCTGACCGTAAACATGCCCGCGGAAGTGCGAGCCACGTCGCCGGGTGCGCTCAGCAGCGGCGGCAGGCTCAAGCCCAGAATCAGGCCGGAACCGGTGGCGAAGCTGAACAGGGCAGCCCATAGCGGCGTCCAACTGCCGACAAAGAAAACCAGGCCGAGAAGACTGGCGAGTTCGAGAGAGCCGAGGGCAATATAGGGCCAGGCCTTGCGTTCCAGCCTGCCAGCGAAGATCAGCAACAGAATCGAGCCGGGAAGCTGCCCGAAATTCAGCGCGGTGACCGCCCCGCCCACCAAGTCCGGGCGGGCGGCGTCCGCCAGATATACGGGAAGATAGGCGTTGGCGGCAAAGTAGGCCGCGTTGACGCTGCCAAACATGATTCCCAGCCGCCAGACCAAACTATTTCGCCAATCCGGCCACCACCTTGCCGGCGCGGCCGAAGCACGGTTCTCGGCAGCCGCTTGTCCGGGCGTGCCGGTTGAGCTCGGCGCGAGGCCGACGACAATGACCGCCGTCAACCCCACCGGGAGCGACCACATCGCCAAAGCCAGACGCCAGTTGCCATGGAGCCACGGCAAAAGCAACGGCGTAATCAGGGTCGGCAAAAGCTGGCCAATCATCAGCCCGTTCGAGTAGGTCGCGGTGCCAAAGCCGACATGAGCCGGCAGCCACCGGCGCACAATGTCCGGCATCGACGGCTGCATGATTGCCACGCCGAACCCCATGATTATGGTGGCACCGAAAAGAGATAACGCGCCTGGGCTCACGCCTCGCAGGGCGGCGCCGAAAGCGGCAATCAGCAGGCCTCCGGCGATCGTCCGCAAGGTCCCCAGGCGGGCGATCAACAGCGAACCGGGCAGAGCGGCGAGCGAAAATAAGGCTACCGGCAAACTGATCAGCAGGCCGACGGCGGTGGCCGATAGATGCAGATCCGAGCGGATCAGCGGCAGCAACGGCGGGACCGCCAGAATGGTGAGCCGCAAGCCTGTGCCGCAGAGCCAAAGCAATGCGACCGCAATCAGGCCATCTCTTGAAATCCGCTTGCTCATAATTGCTTTCGGGAACGACCGCGGGTGAACTCGTATTCTAACCAATCGGCTTCTCGCGCCGCCGACCATCGTTCAGTCTGGAATATCAACGGTCCGCTGAAATAGTATTGGCTGGTAAGTATGCGCGCTTCGAGCCCTGACTTAGAAAGGAATAACCATGCCTGCCACGATCATCGACTCCGCCTTGTTCGGCGATCTTTTCAGCAGTCCGGCGATGCGTGCCGTTTTTTCCGATGAACGGCGCATTCAGTACTATCTCGACATAGAAGGGGCGCTGGCCCGCGTGCAGGCTCGCCTGGGAATCATTCCCCAAGAGGCGGCCGAGGAAATCGGCCGTCACTGCCGGGTCGAACAGATTGACATGGTGCGGTTGAAGAAGCAGATAGACACCATCGGCCATCCCGTGCTTCCCGTCGTGCAGCAACTGGTAGGACTCTGCTCCGGCGGATTGGGTGAGTGGTGCCATTGGGGCACGACCACGCAGGACATCATGGATACCGCAACCATCCTGCAGGTTCAGGATGCTCTAATCCTCGTGGAGGAAGATCTGGCGGCGATATCCGCTTCGCTGGCCGCGCTGGCCGAGCGCTACCGGGATACGCCGATGGCCGGACGCACCAAGACCCAGCAGGCCGTTCCCATCAGCTTCGGCCTCAAAATGGCGGAGTTGCTGGCGGCCTGTGAGCGCCATCGCGGGCGGCTGCGGGAATCGCGGGCGCGGGTTCTGGTCGGCCAGTTCGCGGGTGCGGCGGGCACGCTCGCATCGCTTGGCAAGGACGGACTCCGGGTGCAGGAAGCGCTGATGGTGGAACTCGGCTTGGGACAGCCCGAAATCGCCTGGCACACCATGCGCGACCGCTTCGCCGAAATCGGATGCTTCCTCGGACTCGTCACCGGAACGCTCGGCAAAATCGCCACCGACGTCAACCTGATGGCGCAAACCGAAGTGCAGGAGGTTTCCGAGTCGTTTACCCCGGGCCGCGGCTCCAGCAGCACCATGCCGCAGAAGCGCAACCCGGTTTCCACCAGCTACATTCTGGCTTGCACCGGGGTGGTTCGCCAGCATGTGGCCGCGCTGCTGGACGCGATGGTCGCCGAGCATGAGCGTTCGAACGGGCCGTGGGAGATCGAATGGATCGTGGTGCCGGAGATTTTCCTGCTGGCTTCAGGGGCGCTTGGGCATGCTCGCCAGTTGATCTCCGGCCTGCAAGTTGATGCGGCGCGGATGCTCCGGAATCTCGACCTGACCGGCGGCATGATTGTTGCCGAGGCCATAATGATGGGGCTGGCACCGTACCTCGGCCGGCAGCGCGCTCACGATCTGGTGCAGGAAATCTGCCGCGCCGCCATTGCCTCGCGCCGTCCGCTGCTGGATGCGCTGGCGGAGAATCCGGAAATCTTGCGCCACGCCGACCGCGCCGCGCTCGGGAAGCTGACCGACCCGGCAAACTATCTGGGCGTTTCCGGCGAGATGATTGACCGCGTGCTGGCCGCCTACAAAGCGCTGCCGTCGAAGGCGGCGAAGTCGGGCGAGTAGCGTAGGATTCAATAACTTAACTGATAATAAACTTAACGGCGGCCGCCTTCCGGTCGCCGCCTTGCCGGTGTCGTCAAATCCTCGGAAACATAGGGCAGCGTCTAGACTTCAGAGAGATGATTTTTGCAACCGTCTCCTTGATGGTGACATATCAGTTAACAGGAACTGTCCGATCAGGCCAGCTAGAACTGCCGTTTTCGACTCTCATACAGAACGGCTGGACTTGCTTGGTATGACATCCCGCCGCATCCCCTACCCAGGTGTGGTTCAGTGGCTACGGTACAGGTCCTCGGCGAACTCGATCAGGCGGCAATGATGCGCTGCGCCCTTACGGTGCGGCCAAGGGTGCGCGGAATCACCGTCACCACCATGGGCGGCGCGATCGCATTCATGCTCCTTTCGTCGCTCCTGCTGCCGCTGGCCGAACGGACGACCGCCGTACTGCTTGCCTGCACCTTTGCCATTTATCTGCTGCGCATCTTTCACCAGGAGCTGCGGCTGGCTTCCGGTTTTCGGGTAGCGCTGGCCGAAGTCAAGACCCGGCGGCGTTTTGCTCCATCGGAGGGCTTTGATTCACCGATTGAATACAGCTTCGCGGCGGCGAATGGCAAACAATACCGCGGGCGTTCGCGGGGAGTGCAGAAGTGGCTGCCGCTGCCAAAGTGGATGGTTCCGGTGGCCTACAATCCCGATGTCCCGGAGGAAAGTCAGCCCTTTGCCACCTTCTGGTTTTTTCAGTTCGACTATGACGGCACCGAGTTGCTGTAGGCTCGGCGGGGGCGGTTCATCAAAGTCAGAATCCTCCTACCCTGCTGATAGCCATCAAGATAGCATTCCAAGGGCGCGCTGAAGCGATGCCCTGGCACCGCTGCCGACGGTTCCTGGACTCGAAAAAGAGATCATGAAACGCGGGCAGGCCGTCGGCGCCATGTCTGTTCTTTGCTTCTTGGCATCGCCACAAACTGTCTTCGAACTCGACTGTCCTTCCAGCCGAAAGCCCGTGTCGCATAGAGTTAACGTAGAAATTTCCGGTAGTGATGCAGTTTCAATTGTCATGCCGCCGCCTCACGATCGCGCCTGTCCAACAACGCAACCAATTCTTCAAGATTCCAAATATGATCTGCTAAACCAGCTTCCATCGCAGGCGTAACCCGCAAGGTCTGATGCACGCGGCAGAAATTGTAGTACATGAAATACAGGGCCACGGCGTAACCGTGATTCTCAAGCTTTTTACTGAAGCCGTTGGTCAGGCGCGTAAACCGCCGCATGCTCATCCGCATGGTGAGATTCTGCCGCTCCACGTAACTCGTGCTGACGTGTTTAGGATCGGGATTTCCGCTCACAACCTTCATGTCAGCTCCGATGCATTTTGCTGGACTGTAACGGCGCTGTTCGGCATCGGTCGGAGCGCCGTATATCTTCTGGAGCTGTGCATAGTCCACGTCCATACCGAACGCGCCTTCCACCGCTTCCAGATATGCCCTATGAGCGTCTGTCGTGACCTGTACGCGGCCCTTGATCCGATCCGCGCAATCTTGCATGAACTCGTAAGCACAGCCCGCATCCCGGCCACCCACAAAATAGCTGACACACAGCTTGGAATCCGCATCAATCGCGGTCCAGGTCCACGTGTCACCCCAGCCCTTAGCTTTCTTTTCCGGTGAAGTGTTCTTCGCTTTAGAGCCCACGTAATTCCAGATCTCGTCGCATTGCAGCCGGCGGACACGAACATTGCGCACGTTCTTGTCGTGGTATTCGGCGCATGCCGGGCCAATCTCGCAAAGCAGCTTTAATACCGTGTGCAGCGCAGCTCCCGTCATCCGGCAGGTGGAGCGGATAGAATTGCCCTCGACCAATGCTGCTACTATTTGGGTGCGCTTTATTGTGCTTAGTTTGTTCATGACACGTACATGCTAAAGCGTATTGGCATGACTTGTCAAGCGCTATTTATGGGCATTTTCACTATAATTTACCGTGCGTAAAGCTATGCGGACGTGCCCCCGTGCAGCACGCTGGTGCTAAACTAGCCCACTACCGACTAAGCGTGACAGGGCACTCGTAAATGACCCGTGAAAATAATTTGCGATTGGGACTTGTGCGGAAGGAATTTCAGGAGTAGGCTATTTCTAACTCAACGCAGGTGGCCTTGGTTGGCCTCAGCAACCAAAATATCCAAGGTCACCCGCAGATTGGACGTGCCAAATGAGGGTCTGAAGCGGCCCCCTATGTGGCCGTACAGGGCTACGGGGGCGGCAATTGCGCCGCTCTCGTCCCTGCTTGTTTTGGAGTATACCACAGCAAGTCAAGCAGGAGGAAACCAATGGGCATTGAACAGATGGATTACGCCGCTATTCTGGCGGATTTGGAGGCTAAACGGGCCGCGTTGGATGCGACCATTGCCTCATTCCGCAATGCATTGGCTCACGGTGCCCTAGGGCAAGCAGGAGACGTACCGCCAGCAACCAACGGGACCGCGCCCAGCACCTATCTTCCTTCGATGACTGGCGGTGAGGTTCCTGCGGGTGCGTTTCTCGGCAAAAGTATCCCTGATGCGGCAAAGCTGTACTTGGAGATCGTGAAGAAGAAGCAGACCAGCAAGGAAATTGCGGAAGCTCTCCAGAAGGGCGGGATGGAAAGCACATCCAAGAACTTCCAGCAGATGGTTCACGCAATCCTAGATCGAGCCCGAAAGGCTAATTTTGGGATCGTGAAGCTAGACCGTTCTCATTGGGGTCTTGCCGGGTGGTATCCGGCTGGCTTGTCGCGCACGAACGTAAAGCTGCCGAAGCGCACTGGACGAAAGAAGGCCCGGAAGGGCAAATCCGCCGTGCAAGAAGCCGCGCACGCCGCATTACCGGCGGGTAAGAAAAAAGCTAACGAGCGGGCGTTAGAATATCTGCGTAGCAAACCGCAGACTGAGCATTCCCTAGATGAAATTGGGCAGCACCTGGGGATGGGCGTGAAAGGTGCCCGTTTGATTTTGGGCAAGCTGGTGAAGGCTGGAAAAGCCCGGATGAGCGCACCTGGCATGTACACTGTTTTATTGTTCCAGCAAGCGGCGGTTAACTAGCCACGTTTGCCACGCTTATTCCAGCGTGCCCTAGCGGCCGTTAGAGCGATCTTGCTGCGCTGTTCCGGCGTCATTGTTTCCAGCCGCCGCTTTCCCCCAATCTTGCCGCCTTTCTTGCCCATTTCCGACATGACCTGAGAAATTAAGGACGGAGAAGGCTTTGTGACGAGCGGCCCTCCGATAGCTTCTTCCACTACCCTAAGGGCATTTTGGGCGAGGTCCGGTTTGCTAGTACGCTTTGGCATGAACCAATCATGCCACGGATCGCAAGCGGAAGCTAGGGGGTTGGTTTTTCAAACTGCATCACTACCAAATTTCCTTAACCCTGTACTTTTTTGGCAAATACGGCTTCTGAAGCCGTCGCCATGCGGAATCTGTGATCTCTGCTTACCGCTGCTAAGAGCGGATTCAAATTGATTAAGCTTTAATGTATTCGGCAGAAGCTATACTCGCTAATTCACACATTGAGATCGTTAAGAATGTTTACCATGATAGGCTTTGCCGCCGGCACGCTGACCACCCTGGCTTTCCTGCCGCAGGTGTTGCACACCTATCGCTCGAAATCGGCCGCCGACCTTTCCTGCACCACGCTGATCACCTTCAGCGTGGGCGTGCTGTTGTGGTTCATCTACGGGCTCTATCTGAGCGCGTGGCCGGTGATCCTGGCCAACGGAGTGACGCTGGCGCTTCAGCTTCCGCTGCTCTACATGAAGCTGCGCTACGGCCGGCGCGGACGGGCGTGAATCGGCGAGAGCGGCGGATACGAGCCTGCCCGGGGATTCCCGCTAACCTGTACTTACGACAATGCCGGCGTTGCCAGATTTGAGTTTTCAACCCCATCTGGCAGCTTTGGTTTGACGGTCACCGTCAAGGCACGCTAAAATTGTTTGGTTTGCCTGTACTGCCACGCCCACTTCAGGGTACCCGAAGCTGGCCGAATCGGCCGATGGCAGGCGGTTTTTGAATCGACGTGTCCCGAAGCTCAACCACTTCCGGGATATACCTTTCGTGAAACCGCTCAAGAGACTGGACGCGCGAGGAATTGCCGGCGAGGGCTGCCGGCAGTGGTAGGTTCCTCTTCGGGAAGTGCAAGCGCATAGAGGATTTCAGCGAACTCCGCGGGGCTGTCGTGGCTCGCGGAGGAGGAAGATTACTGGAGGTATTGCCATGTACGCGGTGATCCGCGCCGGGGAAACAATATAAAGTCTCGCCCGGAGACGTTTTGAAAATCGAGAAGTCGGTCGCCGGCGAACAGGGCATCGACTTCGAAGTGCTGGCCGTAAGCGGCGAAGAGGGCAAGGTCGTGAAGCCGGAAAAGGCACAGGTCGTCGGCCAGGTGCTGGGCGAGGGGCGTGCCGACAAAATCCTGGTCTTTCACTTTAAACGCAAAAAGCAGTACAAGAAGCTGAACGGGCATCGGCAGGGTTTCACCCAGGTCCGCATTGCCGAAATCAGCTTCGACGGGCAGAAGTTTTCGGCTCCGGAACTGCCGGCCAAAGCCGAGAAAAAAGCCAAGGTCAAGGCCGCTCCCAAGAAGAGCGGGCGCACCAAGGCGGCAACAAAATCCAGCGAATAACGCGTCCGTCGTCAGCTTCGCCTAGTGATCGGCAGGCCGAGCGGGCGCGGAGGCGCACACGAGAGTTGAGTTATGGCACATAAAAAAGGGTTAGGAAGCTCGAGAAACGGACGCGACTCGAACGCGCAACGGCTGGGAGTAAAGGCCTTCGGCGGGCAGGTCGTCAGCGGCGGCACCATTATTGTTCGGCAGCGCGGCACCCGCATCAAACCGGGGCTCAACGTCGGCCGCGGCAAAGACGACACACTGTTTGCCAAGATGGACGGACGGGTGAAGTTCGCCGATCGCGGCCGCCTTGGCAAGTTCGTGGCGATTGAGTTGGTCACGGATTAGGCTGACGGAACTTGAATCGGCGGGGTTGTGAGAACGGCGGAGACGGCCGTTCGCATCCTCTGCTTGTGTACTTGACAACAAGCGTCTTTCGCAGTCGCACATCAGGGCCGGTTGAGTCCGGCCCTTTTGCTTTGCAATTTTATGTTCGTCGATGAAGCCCAAATTCGCGTGGCCTCCGGTGGTGGTGGCAACGGCTGCATGGCCTTTCGCCGGGAGAAGTTCGTGCCTCGCGGCGGGCCTTCGGGCGGCGACGGCGGGCGCGGCGGCGACGTGGTGATGGAGGCGAGCGAGCGGCACAACACGCTGGTGCATTTTCGCTTCAACCCGGAGTACCGGGCGCAGCGCGGACGGCATGGCGAGGGCTCGAACAAAACCGGAGCCGAAGGAAAAGGCATCGTGCTGAAGGTTCCGGTTGGCACCATGGTATACGACAACGAGACGGGCGCGCTGGTGCACGATTTTTCCGTGCCGGGCGAAAGCATTGTGATCGCCCGCGGCGGCCGCGGCGGCCGCGGCAACGCGCGCTTCGCCACTTCGACGCACCAGGCGCCGCGCGAGTGCGAGCCCGGCCGGCCCGGTGAAGAGCGGGTGCTACGGCTGGAGTTGAAGCTGCTCGCCGATGTGGGTCTGGTCGGCTTTCCCAACGCCGGCAAGTCGACTTTGATTTCGCGCATCTCGGCGGCGCGGCCCAAGATCGCCGACTATCCCTTCACCACGCTTCAGCCGAATCTTGGGGTGGTGGCGCTGGGCGAGGAGCCGGACCTGGTCAGCTTCGTGGTGGCCGATATCCCCGGCCTCATCGAAGGCGCCAGCCACGGCGCGGGCCTGGGGATGCAATTCCTGAGGCATGTTGAGCGCACCCAACTGCTGGTGCACCTCATCGACGTCTCCGACGCCAGCGGGCGGCCCGACCCGGTGAAAGACTACGAGGTCATCATGGGCGAGCTGGAGAACTTTGGCGCGGGTCTGGAACGTAAGCCGATGATCGTCGTGGCGTCAAAGATTGACGCCGCCAATTCAGCCAAGCTCGCCAAATTGAGGCGCTTCGCCAAGCGCAAGAAAATGTCCTTGTACGAGGTTTCCGCCGTGACCGGCAGCGGCATCGAGGCGCTGGAATGGGCAATGGCCCACCGCTTGGCGGAGCTTCGCCGCGCCAGCTCCGCGCCGCTGAGTGACGAGCCCACGGTGGAAATCGAGGAGCCTGCCGGGGAGCGGGCGAAAGCCTCACGGCGGCAGCCAAGCCGGTCGAAAGCGCGAAGCCAGTTGAAAGAAGGATCGCGTCCGGAAAAGAATGCAGCGGCTACGCCCCGGCGGCGGCCGGCGGCCAAGGGCACGGCTCGGAAGCGGCAAGAGCGCTCCTGAACCCGCGGTTTAGAAGGCTCGAACCCGTCGCAGCGTAGCATGCCGACAATGAGTTCTTCCCGGGAGGTGATGCGGGCCTTCGATCTTCGCCTTTGACGTGCTTGGGCGAAGCGTAGCTGAAAGATTCTGTGGTCGATGAAGTATGCTGTAGAGTAGCCTGTCGATATATTTGCTCGAGCCCTCATGAATATTGCACTCTACGGCGGTACCTTCGATCCGGTGCACCTGGGACATGTGGCCGTGGCGCGAGCCGCGGCCGAGCGCTTTCGCCTTGGCCGGGTCTACTTTGCACCCGCCGATATTCCTCCCCACAAGCAACAGCAGCCGCTGACTGCTTACTATCATCGCTACGCCATGCTGGCCTTGGCCTTGGCCGGAGAGAAGAACCTGTTGCCCTCGCTGCTGGAAGCGCCGGAGATCGTGCAGGCCGAGGGCAAACTGGCCAGTTACTCGGTCGATACGGTGCGCCGCTTCCGCCAGCGGCTGGGCAAGCGAGACAAGCTTTTTTTCCTGATCGGCATCGATGCTTTTCAAGAAATCGCCAAATGGCAGGATCCGGTGGCTCTGCTGCACGAGTGCGAATTCGTGGTTGCCAGCCGTCCCGGCTACTCGCTGGCCGAGGCGGCGATGGCATTGCCGGAGGAAATCAGGCCGAAGGAAAATGTCGCCAAGCTTTTCCGGCAGCACGAACTTGGCGGCCCGCTCGTGCTCTCCGGCGCGGTCATCCATTTTCTCGAGGGGATCTATAAGCCTGAGTCGTTGACGCAGGTGCGCAACGCGGTACGCGGAAGCCGCAGCCTGGCGCGCCTAGTCTCTGACCCGGTTGCCGATTACATTCGCAAGATGCATTTATACAAAGGGCAACCGAGCGAGCTGGGCAATCCGGGTTTGCCGCAACCTCGCCATGCGCCGGAGGCGGCGCTGCCGGCGCCCAGCCAGACCAACGTTGCTGAACTCGGACCCGGCGCTCGCCGACGAGTGAGATGAGCGATCCGTATGATTGAGATTGACGCCGGAGCCCAGGCGTTGTAGAGATACCAGAACCGAAACAATGAACAAACACGACATTAAGCAACAGGTTTTGATCGCACTCCTGGCCGCCAAGAGCAAGAAGGCCGAAGACATCACCGTACTCCAGCTTGGCAAGGAATCCAGCGCCTTCACCGACTATTTCCTGATCTGCAGCGGCAACAATCCGCGGCAGGTGCAGGCGATTGCCGAGGAAGTGGACCAGCGGCTTTCGCAGGACGGGCTTGAGCCGAACCATCGCGAGGGGTTCGACCAGGCGGAGTGGGTCCTGCTCGACTACGTGGACTTCGTGGTCCACATCTTCTTCGAGGAAGTCGCGCGGTTTTTACGATCTGGAGCGACTGTGGAAATCGGCCAAGCAAGTTGACGAAAGCGAATTGAGAGCCCGCGTACCGGCTAAGGCTGCGGCGAAGAAGGCGAAGAAGGTCGCAGCGAAAAAAGCGGCTGCCAAGCGCATCGTTAATCCGCCGGCGGCAAAGCGCAGCGCGGCGAAAACGGCGGCGCGACGCGCCGGACGCGAAAAGCGGTGAAGCTGCGCCTCGGCTGGATCGGCAGGACGAAAGAGCCCTCCATAGAGGCGCTGACCAATGAGTACGTGCGGCGCCTGCGCGGCTACATAGCGGCGGAAGCAGGTGAATTTGCCTCGGAAGAAGCACTGCTGAAAAGCCTCGGCAAAAGCTCGCGGATACCGCCCGTGCTGGTGCTGGCGGACAGGCAGGGCAAGCAACTCAGCAGCGAGAAGATTGCGGAACTGATCGGCGACTACCAGGACGGAGGCACACAGGAACTGGTCTTTGCCATCGGTCCGGCCGACGGCTGGAGTCACACCGCGCTGACCGCTGCCGACTTCAAGCTTTCCTTTGGCCCCATCACTTTGCCGCACGAGCTGGCGCGCGTGGTTCTGGCTGAACAGTTATATCGGGCATTCACCATCTTGAATAAACATCCGTATCACTGCGGACACTGAACGGGATTCGTGGGACGCCGTATCGGCGAGTATCGCCGCCGGGCTTTTCGCGATGTGGACTACAATCCTGAAGAGCGCTCGCCGCTCAACATGGTGCATGTCATCTTGACGGGCCGCAACGCACATCCGACAATTATTGATTTGGCGGACACGGTGACCGCGATGCGCGAAGTGAAACACGCCTATCAGAAGGGCATCGGGGCGCAGCGCCGGGTTGAATATTAGAGCGGGCGAGGTGATCGGGTCGTGGTCCGCGCCTGCAACGAACGACAGAGAATTGAGAACTTTCCATTATGAGCTGGTTTAGGCGACCGTCTACGCAACCGTTGGAGACGTCGGGCGAGAAGAAGGTCAAGACCGAAGGGCTGTGGGTGAAGTGCGAAGGGTGCCGCCAGATCGTCTGGAAAAAGGATCTGGAAGAGAATTTCAATGTCTGCCCGAAGTGCAACAAACATTTCCGCATCGACGCCCGGGCGCGCTTGGTGCAACTGTTCGACGACGGCAAGTACGAGGAGTTCAGCACCAACCTCGTCTCCACCGACCCGCTGAAGTTCACCGACCTGAAGCCCTACGCGGCGCGCCTGCAGCAGGCGCAAAAAGATACCGGGCTGAAGGACGCGATTATCAATGGGCGCGGCTTGCTTAAAGGGCGCCCGGTGATCGCGAGCGCCATGGCTTACACGTTCATCGGCGGCAGCATGGGAGCGGTAGTGGGCGAAGCGCTGACGCGCGCGATCGAAGCCGGACTGGAGGAGCGCACGCCCGTCATTATCATCTCCGCTTCCGGCGGCGCGCGCATGATGGAAGGCGTGGTGAGCCTGATGACGCTGGCCAAGATCTCCGCCGCCTTGGCCAAACTCGACGACGCCGGGATTCCTTACATTTCGGTGCTGACCGACCCGACGACGGGCGGAACGACCGCCTCTTTCGCCATGCTCGGCGACCTGAATATCGCTGAGCCGGGCGCGCTGATCGGTTTCGCCGGCCCGCGCGTCATTGAGCAGACCATCCGGCAGAAGCTGCCCGAGGGATTCCAGAGGGCCGAGTTCCTGCTGGAACATGGCATGGTCGATGCCGTGGTACACCGGCGTGAGATGAAGGACTATATCGCGCGCGCGCTCGACTGGATGGCACCTCCACCCCACTCCGCGTAAAAGCGCGCGTAGCGGGACCCCGGCGCAGGTCAAGAGCGCCTGATGTGCTGCCCCGAAGATTCCTAGCAAACTAAATACACCTCGGGAGTGTCATGTTGAGCGTAGCCGGGGCCCCCGGCGATGGCCTGGCCGTTGCTGGGTGCAAGACAACGTCATTCCGAGCGAGCGGCGCTTTGCGACGCGAGTCGAGGAATCTTGTGTGTTGCTTCTATCACAAGAAAACACAAGATCCCTCCACTCCGTTTCACTCCGGTCGGGATGACGCCTCCGAGTCCATCTTGCCAGAGGCTCTACTAACCGGGGGATAGCTCTGGCGTTTGCTGCGTGTCACTATCCCGGTCGAGTCAAGGGTGAATTCCGAATTTCGAGTGTCTATACTGAACAGAGGAATGCTTGCCTACGAGACCGCCGTCGCCGAGCTCTATCATCTCGGACACGAGCTGCACAAGACCGCTTCGTATAAGTTCGATCTGAAGCACATGCGAGTGCTGTCGGAGGCCCTCGGTTCGCCGCACGCGAAGTTTCCGTCGGTGCTGATCGCGGGCACCAACGGCAAGGGATCGACGGCGGCGACGCTGGCCTCTATCCTGTGCGCTGCCGGATACCGGACAGGGCTCTACACTTCTCCGCACCTGGTGCGCATCAACGAGCGCATTCGGATTGATGGCGAGCCCATCGGCGACGCCGACTTTGCCCAGGGCTATGAATGCGTTAACGCCATCGCAGCGGAGTTGATCGCCGGCGGACGCTTGCCCTGGCACCCCAGCTTTTTCGAGACGATGACGGCCATCGCCTTCCGGCACTTCGCCGAGCGGCACGTCGATCTGGTGGTGGTGGAGGTCGGCATGGGCGGCCGGCTCGATGCCACCAATACCCTGGAGCCGCTGGTGGGCGTGATCACCGATATCGACCTCGACCACCAGAAGTTTCTCGGTAACACGATTGGCGAAATCGCCGCCGAAAAAGCCGGAATCATGCGCCGGGGCCGTCCGTTGGTGACCCTGCCACAGCATCCCGAAGCCAATGCGACGCTCGGCCGGGCGATAGAAGAAACCGGCGCCATCGGCGTCAACGCGGCGCGTTACGTAGCTCCGGTTTCGCCTCGCGCCGGCGAGCTGGTTCGCCAGCAGGCGACCCGCACCGGTTTCGCCATGGACATCATGGGCGAAGAAGTGGAGATCGAGACTCCCCTGCTAGGGCGGCATCAGTTGCGCAACCTGGCGCTGGCCATCTCCGCCGCCGAGGAGCTGACGAAGCAGGGTTTCCTGATTGCGCCTCGTCAGATTGCCGAAGGCATTCGCTTCACCCGCTGGCCCGGACGATTCCAGATTGTGCCTCCGGCTGCCGATGGGTCGCGGGCGGAAATGGTGATCGATGTGGCGCATAATCCGGCCGGGGCGTGGGCGCTGCGGGCGGCCTTGTCGGAACACTTCGCCGCCGACAGCCCGGCGGAACGCAAACTGATCATGATTTACGGCGCCATGCGCGACAAAGCCATCCGCGAGGTGGGGCAAATTCTGTTTCCTCTGGCGGAAAGAGTTGTACTGACCAGGGCGGGAGGCAATCCGCGGGCCGCCACCACGGCTGAGCTGATGGAGGCAGTCGGCGGCTGCGGCACGCCGCTGGTGGAAGCGCCGAACGTAGCCGCTGCCGTGCGGCAGGCAATGGCTGAGGCGCGGCCGTATGGTCCGCGCGCCTTGCTGGTCGTCACCGGGTCGATTTATATCGTGGGCGAAGCCATGCAGGCATTGGGAATCGGGCTCTGACAGGCCGGAGACGCCGCCAATCGTTTATTCTGGAGTAGGAAAAGGGCGATCGAAATCGTGGTAGACATTCACAACCCGAGCGCCTGGGATCGGATTTGCTCCTATCTGCTGCGTGATCCGCTGATTTGGCTGTACACGATTGTGCTCGGCACGGCTTCCCTGTTGTGCTCGCTCTTCGAGCGCAGCGGACGCCGGCAGCACTGGTTGGCGCGGACCTGGGCGTGGCTGATCCTGAAGACGGCGAGTTGTCCGCTGGCCGTCGTCGGCGCGGAGCGCTTGGGCGGCTCGCGCCCTTGCGTCTATGCCGTAAACCACATCTCGGCCTTGGACATCCCTACACTGTACGCGGCGCTGCCGTTTCAGTTCCGCATCATGGCCAAAAAGGAGCTGTTCCGCTACCCGTTCCTGGGCTGGCATCTGCGGCGCTCGGGGCAGATTCCGATTGAGCGCGACAATGCCCGTTCCTCGTTGCGCGGCCTGATCGCGGCCAGCAAGACCGTGCATTCGGGCATGCCGCTGCTGGTGTTTCCCGAAGGCGGCCGCTCGGCGGACGGACAAGTGAAGCCGTTTCTCAGCGGCGCGTTCTATGTGGCCATCAAAGCCGGCGTGCCGGTTGTGCCGATGGCGATTGTCGGCACGTTCGAAGCCGCGCCGATGAACAGCTTCGTGATCAAGCCGCGCCCGTTGACGCTGCTGGTGGGCGAGCCTGTTTCCACCAAGGAATTCAACCCCCGCGCCATGGACCAACTGGCGGCGATCACCCAGAAGGCGGTCGAAGATCTCTATTACTCCCGTGCCGAAGTCAGCGATCCGCGAGCGCCGGGAACCCTGCCCGCGACGATCACTCCGGCGCGGGACTAGGCAAGAAAGGACGGACTATGCAACCGCGCATCGCCATTCCGTTTCCTTATTTCGACCAGGCATGGTCTTCGCGTTGCTTGCCGCAGTATACGGATTCCATCAGCCTGGCTGGCGGGGAGCCCATTGTAATACCCTGCTCGGCCGCGCCGGCGCTGGCCGCGCACCTGGTGAAGACGTGCGCCGGCATCGTTTTGCCGGGAAGCCCCGCCGACATAGACCCCGAGAAGTACGGCGAAGCGCGAGATGCGCGCACGGCACCGGCTGACGCCGCCCGCGACATGCTCGATGAACTGCTGCTGCAGGACGCGCACGCCATGCACAAGCCGATTCTTGGCGTCTGTTACGGCGTGCAGTCGCTGAACGTCTGGCGTAGCGGAACCCTGGTACAGCACATCGAGTCGGAGGTGCTCCATCAGCGGCCCGAGGGCGCGCCGGAGGGAACCGTCATCAGCCACGAGGCGGTGGTCGCGCGCCAATCGCGGCTGGGCAAGATCCTCGCCGGCCAGGTTGCCGAAGCCTCTGGCGATCTCAAGCTTACGGTCAACTCCTCTCACCACCAATCGGTGGAGCGGGCGGGCGACGGCTTGCGCATCGTGGCGCGATCGCCGAGGGATGGCGTTATCGAAGCCGTCGAGGACGCCTCTACCGACCATTTTGTGCTAGGCGTGCAGTGGCATCCCGAGCGGACCTACCAGCAGGACGCCTGCTCGCGAGCGATTTTTGCCGCGCTGGTCGAGGCTGCGCGGCAATGGCGCGAGCGCATGGTACGGGACGGCCACGACTTCGAGACCGCTGTCCCCAGGTTATAATTCGCCGGGGCCGTGCTGAAAGCAAGAAATCCGATTATGTCCGTTACCCTTGATTTGCGGGAGAAAGTGGCGCTGATTACCGGCGGTTCGCGCGGTATCGGCGCAGCCTGCGTCCGCCTGTTCCGGCAGGCTGGAGCGAAGGTTGTCTTCAGCTACCAGCGGTCGCGGACGTTAGCCGAAGAACTGGTGCGGGAGTGCGGCGCGGAGGAGTGCGCCGCGTATCAGGCCTCGCTCGACGCCGGCGCCGAGAGCGAAGCGCGCCTGGTGCGCTCGGCTGTCGAGCGCTTCGGCCGGCTCGATATTCTGGTGGCGAACCACGGAGTTTGGCCGCCGCGGGAAGTCGCGGTTGACGAAATGAGCCGCGAGCAATGGCGCTCGACCATTGCCTGCAACCTGGACAGCGTCTTCGAGCTGGTGAAGCACTCGGTCGCCGCCATGAAGTCGCAGCGGCGGGACGGACGGATCGTGCTGGTCAGCTCGACGGCCGGACAGCGCGGCGAAGCCTTCCATTGCGATTACGCGGCCAGCAAGGGTGCTCTGATCAGCATGGTGAAGGGACTCTCGACCGAATTGGCCGGTCACGGCATTCGTATCAACTGCGTCGCTCCGGGTTGGGTCGATACCGATATGGCCGCCCCGGCGCTGCACGATCCGGCGATGCGCGATCGCGTGTTTGCGGTCATTCCGCTGGGACGTGTCGCCGCCCCGGAGGAAATTGCCGCTCCCATACTTTTCCTGTGTACGGCGCATGCCGGCTTCATTACCGGGGAAATCTTCAACGTGAACGGCGGCGCGGTGCTCGTAGGGTAAGCCACGATTTCGCCGAAGGCTCACCCCGGCGCTGCTCGGAAGCGTCATACCAATTGCAGTCCCGAGCAGGGAACGGCCGTACTAATTTTTGGATTTGTAATCTATGAGGGTCAGAAGTTCCTTTTTTCGCTTCGGTTCCAGTGTGTGATGGTTGCTTATTGCGGACGCCAATCGCGCCTTAAAATCAGAAGGCATATTCCCTTCGACCTTGAATCTTCCGTTTCTCGCTTCTCGCTGTAGATAGCCATGCGAGATGGAAAAATAGTCTTTAGGGTCGATAATCGTGTCAACATCAAAGAATACAGTCGCCCTGGCGCGATAGCGCACGATACCAGGTTCAAGTTCCGTCTTCCCATCATAGTGGGCGAACTTTGAGGTCGGCTTCAAACAGCAACAATAGCTACCAGTGGAATCCGTATGGTGACAGAGAACGATGAATAACTTGCTTATTGGCGGATCTGGCGGGAACTCGTAATGGAATCGGAGGACGGCAAAGCGGCCAATGTGTAATGGCTCGAACTGGTCAGGGTTGCGCAAGTAGGTGTCTTAGACGATCATTTTCTATCATCTCAGCCATGTCGCCAGCAATGGCATTTGGATCGTCCGCGAAAATTTGCTCGAAGTACATAGCAGCCCTGTCCTTGTCTCCGCGAGATTCCCACGACTCTTTCCACGCATTCATGTCATGGGTAATCTTCCTAAGTTGGCTGAAGCTCCTACGCCCAAATTCGCGAATGGTAGTGTCGAGCGCTGCCACATCTGACCTAGAGAGCTGGTTGGGGTCATAATTCGCCACGGCCCGAAGTACTGGCTGTCCCGTGGGACCCGTCTTCCTAAACGCCCTTGCAAGCCGCTTCCCCTGCACGGTAAACGGAGTCTTCAGTACTTCTTTCTTGAAGATGTCATATGTGAAGCTCGGGACCGGGCCATCTTTCATTGCTACATAGCAGTCTCCAGTTATAGGTCTGCCATATCGCACAAGGTGATACTTGTCAGCCAAGAAGATCAGCTTCAGCAATTTCGCCATCGTAAGATCGGGAACATCCTTGACATCCTTAGAGGCGATAAAGATTGCCGTCGCAATAACCTTGTCAATGTCGAGATTGAACTCAACAGCCATCAGTGCTCCCCACTGGAGAACCAGGGTCAAGAGGAAAATACCACGACATCGTAAAAGGCTGTGGAAAACTCAGTAAAACCGTGCAAATCCAGCAACTTATACCCTACTATGTCAGTAGTTTAACAGAAAGTTGCGCATCAAATTTGATACTTGACAAGAACAATACAGGCATTGGGAATCAGCACCTGCTCTGGTTTGTGAAGGTGACAATTACGAAGAAAACGTTAGAGCGCGTTGGCAGCGTATCCTGCGTTCAACGGCCGGATGGCACTTCCGTGTCTTGAGTTCCACGGCTGTTGCAAATTTACCACATTCTAAAAATACTGATTCCTCTGTAATCTATGAATTGTCAACTGCTTACATCCAAGGTGAGCTTCGAACATACAATTCGTTCAGCGATTGAGTTCAGGGGTGTCGGCCTGCACAGTGGTGCGCCGGTGCACATGCGTATTTTGCCGGCCCCGGTAGGCTCCGGAGTCGTTTTCCGGCGCGTCGATTTGGATGGTTTCATCGTGGAGGCCATCGGCAGGAACGTCGCCAGGGTCAGCTACGCCACCAGTCTGATGAAAAAAGGCGTGCTGATTTCGACCACCGAGCATCTGTTGTCGGCCTTCGTGGGATTGGGCTTAGACAATGCCATCGTCGAGTTGGACGGCCTGGAGCTGCCGATTCTGGATGGCAGCGCGCTGCCGATTGCGCAAGCGGTTCTAGGCATCGGCCTGCGCCGGCAGCGCCGCAAGCGCGTTTACATGTGCATACGACGCGAGGTTGAGGTGCGCGACGGGGCCAAATCCATCACCGTTTATCCCGCCGATAGCTACCGCATCCATTACCGCATCGACTTCCCGCATCCGTTGATTGGCAACCAGGAACTCACCGTCGAGTTCACCAATGGGAGCTACCTCCGGCAGATCGCGCCCGCCCGTACCTTCGGGTTCCTTCGCGATGAAGCGGCCCTGCGCAATATGGGCCTGATCCGCGGCGCTTCGGAAGAGAACGCCATCGTGCTTAGCGACGACGCCATCAAGAATCCTCCACTGCGTTTTCCCGATGAGTTCGTGCGCCATAAGATCCTTGACCTGATCGGCGATCTGGCATTGCTGGGACATCCTCTGCTGGGACGAATCGAAGCCGACCGCGCCGGACACGCCATGCATGCCGCCTTGGTTTCGCGGCTGCTGCGCGACCATTCTTTGTGGGAATTCGCCACCCTGCCCACGGAAGGCCGTGAGCCGCTTCAAAGCGATGTCTTGGACAGTGCCCTGCAACCCGTCTGACAGGGTGGCATCCGGGTGACCCCGCTCAATTCTTTACTGTAAGTCCTTATGCTGGTAAGATACTTCGGCTTCGCGCCAAAAACAGGCGCGCTCCGCTCAGCACGACAGCTCATGTGAGGAGACTGATCTACTTTTTCAGCAGCCTGCTAGAAGTTCGTTACCAGGCGGAGGCAATAGCTTCGTGGAGGGGCGATGGCGTTGCCGGAGAAAAGCCCGCCGAAGTCGATGACGTTGAGCCGGTTGTTCAGGTTCTCGCCGTCGGCCTGCAAGCGCACCGTGAGACTCTCCCTTTTGTAAATATCGGCGCCTACCGAAGCATTGAGCGCAAGCAGCGGCTTGATGCGCCCGCGGTTGAAATTCAGCCGATTGACTACCCGCGGCCCATATTCCTGCAAAGCCTGTTGATAGGTTCCCTGAAAATCAAACGGCAGACCGCTGCCGTACTCGGTTCCTCCGGCTAGCCAAAAGCGTCTGGTGAGCTGGTAACGGACGCGTGCGCGCAGGGTATTGCGCTGGTCCTGCGAATCCGGAATGTGCCCGCTGAGCGGGGGATTGACAACGTTCTCCTGCCCCAGCAGCAGACCGCCGATAACCGGTAGCCAGGCATTTCCCACCTGGTAGGAGTAGCTGACGAAGCCGGAAAATCTCCGCCAGTGCGGAACCTCGATCTTTGCCTCCGCGCCGTAAATGATGGCTTTGCTGAAGGCAATAGGAAAGCTGACGGCGGTGTTGAGAATCTGATCGTCGTCGGCGTAGTTGTTCATGTCGCGGCGGAAATAGTTTCCCTCCAGGCGAAGTTTGCCGAGGAATGATTGGGTGAATCCGACCTCATAATAATTGCCGTGTGAAGGCTGAACCGGCTGTCGCACCACCCACGGTTCAAAGTTCTGCACAGCGGGAGAACTCGACAACAGAATGTTCTCGAACGAGGGCGTCTGGAAGACGCGATCATAGGAGACATGGAGTACGAGGTCGAGCGAAGGAAAATAGCGGGCTACGGCCAGCCGCGGGCTGACCGCATTCTGGTTCACCAGCAACTGGTAGTGGTCCCACCGCACGCCCGCGTTGACCGTCCACTTGCCCAACCGGATAGCGTCTTGCACAAAGGCTGACTGCTCGAGGTCGGGACGGCTGCCGGCAAAGGCAAACGAGGTCGCGGTGCCGGGGTCGAATTGCGACAGACCGCTCGGAGGGATTATGTCGCTGAAGTTCTCATGCAAAAACAAGTTGTCCGACTCGACGCCTGCTTTCCACTCGTGGCGGCCATGATGCAGGGAAGCGCTCGCGCTGAAAAATCCCTCTTTGAAGTCGTTGTGCTGGAAGGCGAGGATGGGCCAGGAAAGCGCATTGGAATTCAAATCGAGCGAGCTATCGCGAACCATCCCCCGCAGCCAGCCGACCGCATTGGAGGAAAAAATATGCTGGTAGGAAACGCTGCCCAGGGTTTCAAAGTTATCGGCCGTCTGCAGCTGCCCGCCGGATACAGTTGTAAAGTTGCCGTCGTTCACATCCGCCACCTGCCCGCCGTTTTGCTGCACCAGCTCATTGGGGATTTGGTAGCGCGCCAGAGAATGGCGGACGCTCAGGGTCAAGCGGTCTTTCGGCGTGAGTTCGCGCTCGTAGCTCAGCGCAAAGCTTCCGGTGGTGCCTTGGTTGGTGTAATTCTCGGGAACCACCGGGTTGAGGTAGTGGCTGGTCATGTTCCCGGCGGCGCTCAGGCCAAGGGTGTTCTGCCGCCAGGAATATTGCGCCTGGCCATAGCTGCCGGCGGTGTCGAAACTTCCGCCGGTGAGGCTGATCAGTCCGTGAAACCCCGGCGGTGCGGCCCGCAGGGTATTGACCTCAACAATCCCGCCCATCTTTCTGCCAAATTCCGCGGGAATGCCGGCGGTGTAAATCTTGAGGGAATCGACATCGTCGGCTTCAATTTCCGTTCCGAAGCCAGGCGAGCGGTTGTCGGTGAGCGGAATTCCGTCAACCACAAATTGCGTCTGGTATTCCGATCCGCGCGGGTGGAGAACCGCATTGCCTTCGTAGAGCCAGCCGGGCTGCGAGATCACCAAATCCGGCAAGGAACGGCCAGGCAGCGAGGTTAATCGATTCTGAATCGTCTCCGAGCCAATCTGATTCACCGAGCCGGGGCGATAGGGATCGATCAGAGTGCCGGAATCGCTGACCGTCACCGATGTCGAGGCGGGCGCCAGCACCAGGACGAGAACGAGATTGGAGGGAACCGCGGAGCGAATATCAATCGACTCAGAAAGCGGAGCGAAGCCCGCCACTTGGATTCGAACCCGGTAGAGTCCGTAGGCCAGCCGCCTGGCGACGAGGTTGCCATCCTCGCCCGTGGTGAATGCGTTTTGATATTGATTAGCCTCGCTCAGCAACTCGACCGAACACTTGACGCCGAGGCCGTTGGGATCGGTCACCTTCAGGCGTAATTCGCCATCGTCGCTCTGGGCGACCGCCGAGAGCACACCAAGCAACCACACCAGCAGACACCATCTCATCCAGGTTGGCCTCGAGGTTCGTTCCCCCGCGCTGCTGCCCCTGCGCGCACAACTTCCGCTGGAGCCGGGCACGCGACCGGGCGGCCAAAAAGGTGAGTGTGCAAGCACCCGACCAGCAGAGACGCCACCGACGTTAGAATGCCGAGACCGGACGGAGAGTAGTACCTACACCGTGCCCTCGCCGCGCGACGAGAAATTTTGATTGGTTGCGCTGGTAAATCGTGACTCCGTGGGATTGGGGCCGTCGTCGGTTCCCATTTGGTGGCGGCTTGCCTCGGCCAAGCGAGGAGGTGCGAGGGTGCAGGCGCTCAAAAGGTAAGATGGGATGACTTGCAAGGCGAACTCGCGTCGAGCGAGCGAGGCGATATGTCGGGCGGGAGGGCGGTGTTCGAAACTCGACCGCCGAAAGCATCAACGGGGATTTTCGAGCGAGCTGGCCTTGCAGGCTCAAAGCATGTCGCCCGTCCTGAGCGAGAGCTTACTCAGTGCCAGCTCCAGTTCCTTGATGGCTTGCTCCAATTCCGGATGCTGGTCCATTTGGTCGCGGAGGCGCTGCAGAATGCCGTGAGCTTCGGTGATATGTTCGATTGCAGCCGAACGCGTTTGTTTCGTTTCGGGAGTTTCCTCCGTCATGAAAGCCTCCTGTGGATGCCGTCGGCCGGCAGGCGGATAACCGATGTTCCACCAAACGGCAAAGGCCGCTGCGTTAGGGCAGCGGCCTAAAATGCCTGATTAGGAAGGCAGCTCTTTTCGCATCTTTTTCCGGGCGCGTTTCCGTGCCAAGGCTTGCTTGAGGCGGCGTTTCTCACCGGGTTTCAGGTAGTAGGAGTGACGCTTCACTTCCTTGATAATGTCTTCCGTCTGAACCTTGCGCTTGAAACGGCGTAATGCGTTTTCAATTGACTCACCATCCTGCAATCTAACTTCAGCCAAGCTTTGTCACCTCCCAACCGCCCAAGTGGACACATAAAGCTTACCGCACCCGGACATAAGAGTAAACTAAGCAAGACCGACACCATCGAGGGAGCGCACAATGTCCGCAAAGAATGGCGACAAAGCCCAGTTTCACCGTGTACGCAAGCAGAACATCCGCCGCCGCGAGCTGAACCGCAAGCTTCGCGAATCGTTAGTACAGCCTAAGAGCGACCCAAACACAGCCCCCAAAGCATAGTTGCTCTCCCAAGCAGGGCGGTGGCCGGCAAAGCCCCGTCCCTCAAGGTGCGTGCTGACCAGAACCAAGACCCCGCGCAAAATCCTTTGGCACTGCCCGCGATTTGCGATTACATTGGCAGAAGAATTCCGACGATCAAGTAAAAGGAAAGCGGGGGAACTGAAAATGGATTATCCGGAACTCATTGCGGCGGGCGAGGCGAATTTAAAGGCCAAGGGTATTCTTAAGAATTATTCCGTGGGCGAAGGAGTTTATTTCCGGCAAGGGACGGAAACCAATCATGCCAACCGGCTCAGCCGGGAATATTTTGAGCGCTTCGCGTTCAAGTTCAGGCTGATTGACTCCGCCGAAGCCTCCACCGAGATCACCCTGTTCAACCATAAATTAAAGACTCCGATTCTGAGCGGGGCGCTTTCGACCATGGGCGATATCGTCGAAAAGCCCTTGGTCAAGATCGCTTCCGGAATTAAGCACAGCGGGTCGATGATGTGGGTTGGAATGGTGACCTTGGAGCAGTTGAAAGAAGTGATCGAAACCGGGGTTCCCACGGTCGCGATCGTCAAGCCGTTTCGCGATACCCAGGCCATGATCGGCGCGTTGAAAGCGGCCGAAGCCGTAGGAGCGATTGCGGTCGGAACCGACATTGACTTTTTTTACGGGGCCAAGCGGGGAGATAAGCCGCCTGCTCCGAAAACCATGGGCCCAAAGGGCGTGGAAGAGCTGAAGATGCTGGCCGGAGTCACCAAGCTGCCTTTCGTCCTGAAGGGTATTTTGAGCGCCGAGGATGCCGAGAAGGCTCTGGCCATCGGGGCCGGAGGGATTGTGGTATCCAACCACGCGGGCGTGGTGATCGACTATGCGGCGCATCCGCTGGAGGTTTTGCCGGAGATCAAGAAGGTGATCGGAGACCGGATACCCATTTTCGTCGACAGCGGATTCCGGCGGGGCTCGGATGTGATGAAGGCTCTGGCGTTAGGCGCGGATGCGGTTCAGTTGGGGTGGGCACTGGTCATGGGCCTGGCCGCAAATGGTAGCCAGGGGGTCACGGAAATGGTCGATATCCTGACGGCTGAGCTGCAACGAATCATGAGCGTCACGGGATGCCAGCGGGTGTCGGACATCGATAGTGGAGTTCTGGTGGCGCGGCACGGTTGCCGCTGCTGATGGGGCGGGCGGCGCTGCCTTCGCGGTGGTTACGCAACTCGAGGTATTGAGATTGCCCGCGGGCGGCAATGCGGGGACATCGCGAATAGCATTCAACTTCAGAAAAGGTAAAGGCCAGGCTGTCGCTGGCCTTTACTTGTACGACTGCCTGTTGCCGACTACTTCTTCGGCGGCGCGATGGCGTCCTTGACCGACTTCGCCACATAAAACTTTGCCACGGTCTTGGCCTTGATTTTGATCGCTTCGCCGGTCTGCGGATTGCGGCCCATGCGAGCCTTGCGCTGCACCTTCTTCAGGCGGCCCAGTCCAGGGAACACAAATACCCCATTCTTTTTCGCCTCCGCAACCGCGACGTCGGAAAGAGTCTCCAGGAAGGTCGCAGCCTGTTTGTTGGTGAGTTCGAGCTTGCCGGCCATTAACTTAACCAACTGCGTCTTTGTCATCGTTGCCATTGAAACATCCTCCTTTGATAGCCCAGGGAATAATGCTCACTAGTTACATTCGCACGAGATGGCGAATGCTGCAACAGGACTTTACGCTGTTTTTCAAGGTCCGGCGTGTATTTTTTGGTGCCTGGTGCCCGGAAACCGCATGCCTGGCGGACCGGGCAGCGCTTGATGGCAGAGCCGGCGGCATTCCGGCCGGCGATTATCATCTCTCCACTGCACGCCAGAGCCATAAAAGTTGTCGGCGGCTTCCAAGGAGGCGTCCTGGATGGCGTATTCTAAAGGCCGGGGAATCCGCGGCCGGAATCGGACTCACCGAGGTCAATGCCTCCTGTCCGGTTCCAAAACCAAGACATCAGCCAGATCTTAAGAAGGAGAACGTATGCCGATGAAATCAGCGATTAGCGCCGGGGCCTTGCTGTTGCTGCTCGGAACCATTGCTCCCGCCTACGCGCAACAACACGACCAACCAGGAAAAGAGCAAGGCAAGCCACAGCAGGAGCAACGTAAGCCGGAGAAGCCCGCACCGTCGCCGCATGCGCAGCCGGCTCACAAGCCGGCGGCACGTCCGCAACCCAGCTCGGGCGGAACGTATCACGGCGGAGTCCGGTCCACGGAGCCCACCTACGGTGGCGTCCACCCCAGCGGCGTCCCCCAGCACGCAGGGCAGGTGCGCAGCGGTTTCGTCCAGTCTCGCGCCCGCTCGTGGAACACAGAACACCGCACCTGGGGTCAGCGCGGCGGCTATACCGGCTACCGGGTTCCTGAAGCCCGTTTCAAGCTCTACTTCGGGGGCACCCACTTCTTCCGCATCAGCCGGCTGCCGATGGTCTTTGTCGGCGGGTATCCGCGCTTCCAGTACGACGGCTATTGGGTAACGTTCGTCGATCCGTGGCCGGAAACGTGGGCTCCGACATGGTATGCGTCCGATGACGTATATATCGATTACGCCGGCGACGGCTACTACCTGTATGATCGCGCGCACCCCGGCGTCGGGATTGCGGTCACGATCGCCTTTTAACCAGCTGAGAGCCATTCAGGTCTAACAGCGAGAAACGGGGTGGATGGAGTTTCCACCCCGGCAACCCTTTCGACAGAACGAAGCAGCAGTGGGTTGCCATCGAGTCTTCCCAGTAGCTTCCCCGCCAGCCGGTTGGAATTATCGATAGGATTGACAGAACGAAGTAATTCCACGAAAATGCGGACTTCGCAGGTAAGCGATCTTTGCACGATGAGTATCGCGCCAGCGGCAAGCCTTCGGCGCGAAGCAGTTACTCGGGCAAACCAAAGGAGGTGATCCCATGTCTTCCAAGAGCAGCGACCGAGCCATTATCAGTTGTGCCATTACCGGCGCCATCCACACGCCGTCCATGTCTCCATACCTCCCGGTCACAGCGGAGGAGATCGCCGAGTCCGCCATTGCGGCGGCCCGTGCCGGGGCGGCCATCGTTCATCTGCACGCTCGCGATCCGCAGACAGGCAAGCCCACGCAAAATCCCGATGCCTTTGTGCCCTTTGTCCGCAAGATCAAGAACGAGGTGGACGTAGTCATCAACCTGACGAGTGGCGGCGCGCCGACCATGCGGATCGAGGAGCGCATCGGACCAGCCATGAAGCTGAAGCCGGAACTGGCTTCGCTCAACATGGGGTCGATTAACTTCGGACTCTTCCCCATGCTCAATCGCTTCAAGGAATTCAAGCACGCGTGGGAACCGGAATACCTGGAAGGCACCAAGGACTTGATCTTCCGAAACACCTTCAAGGACATCGACTTTGCCCTGCAGGCGTGCGCCGATAACGAAACCCGCTTCGAGTTCGAGTGCTATGACATTGGACATCTATACAATCTGTCCTATTTCGTCAATCGCGGGGCGGTGAAGCCGCCGTTTTTTATCCAGTCGGTCTTCGGCATTATGGGCGGCATCGGAACTCATCCCGAAGACGTTTTGCACATGAAGCGCACCGCCGATCGGCTGTTCGGCAACGACTATCGGTGGTCGGTTCTGGGTGCCGGACGCAGTCAGTTGCCCATCGCCGCGATGGCCGCCGCCATGGGTGCAAGCGTCAGGGTGGGACTCGAGGATAGCCTGTGGATTGGCGCCGGGAAGCTGGCCCAAAGCAGCGCCGAGCAGGTGTCTCATGCGCGGCAGATTATCGAGGGACTCGGACGCGAGCTGGCAACCCCGGACGATGCTCGCAAGATGCTGGCGCTGAAAGGACGGGAAAAGGTCGGTTTTTAGTAGTCGCCGGGCCGGGCGGTTGACCTCGACTACCCGATGCAAGCTACCACCACCGGCGCGTCCGTGAGAGCATAGCCGCAGGCGCGCAAAGTGATGACTGAAGAAAAATAGAGCCATCGGGCACTTCCCTGCTATTTGCTCGATTGGCTGCTTATTGTTACTATCGCCGCGCAAGGAGAATACATGGAAATTCGCAAGATTCTTGCTGACCTTGTAGGAGAACGTACCCGCATTGCCCGGGCCATCGCCGCGCTCGAGGCACTCGATAGCACAGAAGCTTCCGCTCCCCGTGCACGTCCTGCCGCCACGGCCGCCGCGAAGCCGCCAGCTAAGCGTGGTTTGACCCGGCCGGGCGCAGGCGCCTGTCGGCCTTAATGAAGGCACGCTGGGCAGCGAGGCGCAAGGCAGCGGCCAAGCCCGCCGCGAAAAAATCACCCGCCCGACGCCAAATGAGTGCAGTCGCCAGGAAGAAGATTGCCCTGGCGCAGAAGGCAAGATGGGCCGTGCGGAAGAAAGCTGCGGTTAAGAAAGCGCCGGTCGCGAAGAAGGCCGCAGTCAGCAAAGCGCCGGTCGCGAAGAAACCCGAAGCCGAACCTGCGCCGGTCGTATAGCGAGCCATAGGGTAGGATGGCCAGCTCGTCGGCGGCAGTTATCCTGGCTGCTTCAACGGCAAGGGGTTGGTCCGCCCCGCGATCTTAATGGACAGCCGTTCACGACGCGCAACCCTGTTCGGTTTTTTGGCGATTGGCCTGTGGGCCACGTTGGCCGTGTTGACTACGGCCGCGGGCGGTATCCCAACCTTCCAGTTGCTGGCACTCACTTTCGGCCTGGCCGGAGGAATGGGTTGCGCCTGGCTGCTGCGCCCCGGGGGCGCCGGGATCGCAGCCCTGCGCCAACCTCCCGGTGCCGCGGTCCTCACTATCGCCGCGCTGGCGGGATATCACTCGCTCTATTTCATTGCCTTCGCCCGCGCTCCGGCGGTCGAGGTCAACCTGGTCAACTATCTCTGGCCGCTTTTGATTGTCGTTTTCGCCGGACTGCTGCCGGGAGTGCGCGTCTATGCCCGGCAGTGGGTTGGCACTTTGCTGGGTCTGGCGGGAGCGGTTCTGGTGGTTAGCCGCGGACACTCCTTGGCGATGCAACCGCAGTACATCGCCGGTTATCTTGCTGCCTTGGGCGCGGCGTTCACCTGGTCGGCATATTCGGTCTTGAACCGCCGTTACGGCTCAGTTTCCAGCAGTGCCATGGCAGGCTCCTGCCCTGGCGGTCGGCGTGCTCGGCGCGCTCATACACATGGCAGTCGAGACCTGGGTGACGCCGACGCCGGGCCAATGGGCGGCAATCCTCGGCATGGCTACCGGCCCGGTTGGCTTGGCATTCTGGTGTTGGGACAGGGGCACCAAGCACGGTGACATCGTCGTGCTCGGGATGGCAAGCTTTGCGACGCCTTTGCTCTCAACCGTATTGCTGCTTATGTTCGGCCGGGCGCGGCCTCACTGGACGCAAGCGGCGGCGCTGGGCTTGCTATTGCTCGGAGCTTATCTCAGCCGACGCCGCAGCGACCCTGCGCTCGCGCAAGACTGACTACCGGTCCGGTCTCGCCCATCTCCCAGCCGCTCTCGCCGGGCAGGTCGCCGCCGCATCAGCGGCGCCGGTCGGCCGCCGTGAGCTGTTCCAAAGCAGCTTTCATGCCTTTCTCGAGAATGCAGCCCAAGTCGCGAGTAACGGTCGCCTCCAGTCCGGGAATGGTGCGAAGATCCTTGCCCCACCACACTTGCTTGCCGAAAACGTCGCCGACCAGTTCAGCCACGCCCGCCGCCGAGCCGTCGAAGCGACGCCAAAGTCCGGCGAAGGTTTCGAGAATTGGCCGATCGTCTTTGATCGCATACTCCTTGCCATTGCGCAGGCCAAGCAGAGCGTCGTCTCTGATTTCCGTTCCGCGATAGAAGGCAATGAGGGCCGCCAGGGAGAACGCGAGGCGGGCGGGCACACGGCCCTCGGCGACGACGTACTGCTCGATGGAAGGCAGGATACGGGCTTTGAATTTCGAAACCGAGTTGAGCGAGATGCTCAGCAATGGGTGCTTGATGAAAGGATTGCTGAAGCGTTCAACGACGGCCGCGGCAAAGGCCTCCAATTCCGGCTTGGGCAAGCTGAGGGTAGGGATAATTTCCTCGTGCATCGCCTGCTTCATAAATCCGCTGATGATCGCGTCCTGCATGCACTCGATGACAAAATCCTTGCCGGCGAGATAGGCGGCCAGAACCGTGCTGGTGTGGGCTCCGTTGAGAATGCGGACCTTGCGGTCGCGGTAGGGCTTCACGCTCTCGGCAAAGATGACATTGAAGCCGGCCTGGCCGAGTGGCAGCTCGCTTTCCACGAATGCCGGGCACTCGATGACCCATAGATGGAAGACCTCGGAGGTATTGAAGAGTTCGTCGCGATATCCGCAGGCCTGCTGCAGAGCCTCGGCTTCATCGGAGGGATAGCCGGTGTTGATGCGATCCACCAGGGTGTTGGCAAAGACGTTGTCCTTTTCCACCCAAGCGACGAACTCAGGGTCGAGATTCCAATTGCGGGCAGTCTGCAGAACCGTCTTCTTGAGGCTGTCTCCGTTGTTGTCGATCAGCTCGCAAGGCAGCAGAACGAACCCTTTGGCGGGGTCGCCGCCGAAAGCCTTGAATCGCTCCAGCAGCAAGAGCGTGAGCTTGGCTGGATAGGACGCGGGAGGCGTGTCGCTGATTTTGTCCTGGGCGGAATAGGCGATCCCGGCTTCGGTGGTGTTGGAGACGATAAAGCGCAGGTCGGGATTGTGAGCACACTTCAGCAATTGCGCGAAATCCGTATACGGGTTGATGCCGCGGCTGATCGAGGTGATTACGTCTTTGCGTTCCACCACCTTGCCGCTCTCGACCCCGCGTATCATGTGGGTGTAAACGCAGTTTTGCTCATTGAGCTTGGCGACCATGCCCTGGGCGATGGGTTGAACGACCACCACCGAGCCGGCGAACAAGCCCTTCTTGTTCATGCCGTCGATCATCCAATCGACAAAGCCGCGGAGAAATCCACCTTCGCCGAACTGCAAAACCTTCTCACGCAAAGCGAGCCCGGAAGCGCCGTCCGCCAGCGTCGGGTTGCGCTTCAGGTACTCGGCGTTCAGGCGGGGCAGCATGGCCGATGATGTAGTCATGAGAGCTATCTCCATCCTTCATTCCGATCAGAAAATTACGCGCGTGTCCATGGTAGCTGTTTCGTCAGCGACGGGCTAGAGCGGTTCCCAGGCTGATTTATCCCCTGGGCGTAGCTTTTCAAGAAATCAAGGAAGATAATAATCGCGGTGCACGGTTCGTACTCCGCCGGTCAGGGGTTTCATGCCTATGAAAGATTGCGCGCAAATCGCCATTCGAATTGCCGAGGCGCCGAACGACATCGCGGCGGCACGTGAGCTGTTTCAGCAGTATGGCGCTTCCTTGAACTTTCCCTTGTGCTTCCAGAATTTTGAGGAAGAGCTAGCCACCCTGCCGGGCAAGTACGCTCTTCCGCGCGGCCGCTTGCTGCTGGCGTTTGCCGATGGCGCGGTGGTGGGCTGCGGCGCGCTGCGTCCTCTCGATCAGCAGGCGTGCGAGATGAAGCGCCTGTACGTGCGGCCCGAATACAAAGGCCAAGGCATAGGCCGGCAACTAGCGGAGCGCCTCATCGTCGAGGCCAAAGCGATTGGCTACGCCCGCATGCGCCTGGACACGATTCCGGCGCAGATGATGGCCGCCGGCCGCTTGTACCTGGCACTCGGCTTTCACGAGATTCCGCCCTACTACCACAATCCGCAACCGGGAACGAGCTACATGGAACTGCCGTTGAAGTGACCACGCGGCGGGCGCCCGCTAGCGCCCGGCCGCGGCTGTCATCTCCAGGGCGAAAAACTCTCTGGCATTGTTAAAGCAGATATTGCGGATCATATTTCCGATCAACTCGACATCATCGGGCAACTCGCCATTCTCGAGATCTCGCCCCAGCAGATTGCACAGCATGCGACGGAAGTACTCATGGCGCGGGAAAGACATGAAGGAGCGCGAGTCGGTAATCATGCCGACAAAGCGCGACAGCAGGCCCACATTCGAGAGTGTGTTCAACTGCCACTCGATGCCCTCTTTTTGATCGAGGTACCACCAGCCGCTGCCGAACTGCATTTTCCCGGGAGCGGAGTTCTCCGCGAAGTTGCCGACCATGGTGGCGAACGCATAGTTGTCCGTGGGATTCACGCTGTAGACGATGATCTTCGGCAGTGCGCCATCCGCCGCGAGACGGCCAAGGTACGCGCCGAGCGCCTCCACCTGCGGCCAATCGCCAACGGAGTCGAAGCCGGTGTCGCTGCCGAGCGCCTTGAACATGCGGAGGTTATTGTTGCGGCGAGCCCCCAGATGCAACTGCTTCGTCCATCCGGCGGCGGCGTCGAGATGACCGAAATGCAACATCATGTAGGAAGCAAATTGGGACCGTTCTTCGGCACTGGCCGGCTTGCCGGAGCGAGCCCGGTCGAAGATCGCCGCGGCTGCCGTCTCCGGGCAGAGATCCGCGTAGCAGCGCTCCAGGCCGTGATCGGAGAGCCGCGCGCCCATCTGGTGAAAGAACTGGTGGCGCTGCCCGATGCCATCGAGAAAAGCCTTGAAGCTGCCGATATCGATGTTGCTTGCTTCGGCCAACTTGGCAACCCAGGCATTGAATTGCTCGGGAAGATGAACGTTAAGCGCCTTGTCCGGTCGGAAAGCGGGAAACACGCGGACAGGCAGTCCGGAGGCGGCAATCTGCCGGTGGTAGCTGAGATCGTCGGTCGGGTCGTCGGTCGTGCAAACCGCCTTCACGTTGAACTTCTTGAGGATGCCATGCACGCGGAGATCGTCGGTGGCGAGCCGGGCGTTGGCCTCTTCCCAGATTCGCTTGGCGGTGGTTTCGCTCACCAGGCGGTCGATCTCGAAGTATCGCTTCAGTTCCAGGTGAGTCCAGTGATACAGCGGATTGCGGAGCGTAAAGGGGACAGTGCGCGCCCACGCCATGAGCTTCTCAAACGGCGGAGCGTCGCCCGTGCACAGGCGCTCGGCTACGCCGTTGGCGCGCATGGCGCGCCACTTATAATGATCGCCCTCCAGCCAGATCTCGAACAGGTCATTGAATCGGCGGTTTTCCGCAATGTCCTTCGGCGATATGTGGCAGTGATAATCAAGGATGGGTTCATGCTCCGCGTAGCCGTGGTACAAGTTGCGCGCCGCAGCCGATTGGAGAAGGAAATCTTCGCCTAAGAACTCTTTCATAATGCCTCCGCACTAACTTGCCCGGCGCTGGCCGTTAACCCGGAGGGTTGCCCGCGCCCCGTTCCTGCTCGACCTGCCGATATCCCCATTCCAGCGACACTGCCCGGGCGGCTTCCGAAACCATCGGCGCCAGCACCCGAAGCTTCTCTCTTGAGGTGCGAAACGATGGCGCGGAGACACTGATGGCAGCCGCCGGACGCCCGGAATAGTCCCTCACGATCGCCCCCACGCAGCGCACGCCTTCTTCGTTTTCCTCGTCGTCGAGGGCGTACCCGCGATGGCGGATCTCCCGCAATTCAGCTTTCAGCTCAGTGGGCGTGGTCAGCGTCTTAGCCGTGAAACGCCGCAACCCGCGCTGCTGCACGATCTGTTCGACAACCGCTTCGGGGAGCGCCGCCAGGACCGCCTTCCCTACGGCGGTGCAGTGCATCGCGTTGCGCCGTCCCACGGTCGAAGACATGCGAATGCTGCGCCGCGGTTCGACCTTATCGACATAGAGCATTTCGCCGTCATCGGGAATGCAGAGGTGGACCGTCTCCTCCGTGTCGTACATCAGCTTTTCAAGATGCGGCCGCGCCCGGTGGCGTATATCGAAGCGCGAAAACGCCCGGATGCCGAGATCGTACAGCTTCATCCCCAGCCGGTAATGCCCCGCCTGGTCCCGGTCCACCAGCCGATGCCTCTCCAGGTTCATCATCAGGCGGTGAACCGTGCTCTTATGCATTTTGACGATGGCGGCAATCTCCGCCAGGCTGGCCTCTTCGCGCGTCTCCGCCAAGGCATCGATGATGGCGAATGCACGGTCGAGAACCTGCACTCGATACAGGGAGGAGTTTGTCTCGTTGGCCGCCACGTTAATTCCATCCTCGTGCTGCGCCTGGCGGGAATCGAGCTCGCTGCCAGGCTTCAACGGTTAGGTACGCCGTGCTTTTGGGGAACGGTTGCAGATAATCGGTGCGGCGGTTGAACCAGAGGCTAATGCCGACCCCGGGGGATCAGCATTAGCGAATTTCTGGTTCCGACCGCAGTTAATTCCTCGGACAAGCCTGCCGGGCCAACAGCTTCCAGCCGCCCTTCTCTTTCGTCCACACCAGAAGCGCCTTGATGTGAGCGCTGGTGATCTTGCCGCTGGGCTCTTCATTTTCAGAGTCAAAATTATGACGGACAAGCGCATTCTTGCCGACAATGGTGACGGTCTGATCGGAGATCTTAATCCACTTGAATTTGCCTGGCGCCTTGGGACCAAGCAGGAACTTAACGAAGGTGGCCTTGTCCTGCACCATTCCGTGAGAATGCCCATAGGTCAGGTGGTCGTCCGTTAGAGCATTCAGCGTCTTCTCATCGCCCGCGACCATGGCGACGCGAAGTGCTTCGACATTTTTGGCGACCATGGCGGCCGCGCCGGTATCGTCCGCTTTGAGCGGCGAAACAAATGTACACGCGATCAAAATGGCGCCAATTACCGCAAACGCGGCGCGCCGGGTAAACTTCGATTCAGCCTTTGACATACCATCTCCTCATTTCTTTCGGTTGATGAATGACAAACGACGACACATCCGGGTTATGCAACAGTCGAGTTGAACCAATCTAGAACGTCTACTTCCCCGTCACTTCTTTCACTACGAAATAGAACAACGGCTGGTGAATTTCTTTCCACCAGTGGTTTAAGTTGTCGGGAATCACAACCACATCGCCCGCGGCGACGGTGCGGCTCTGGCCGTCGGTGATCGAAGTTCCACGGATTTCGCCGGGCCCGGTGGGCTTTCCGCCCACCATCGTCCCGCCGGTGACGATCGTTGCCGAACCCGACACAATGTAGAAAACGTCCGTGTCCTTCTGATGGAGCTCCACCTGCCCGGGTTCCGACCGCTGGCTTATCTGCACGCGAAAGAATTTTCCGTCATAGATCAAGCCGCCGGCTTTCAAGGCCTGAGCAACCTGGGCCTTGTCAAAAAACTTGGCGGCAGGCGCCGCGGCGGTTTGCGCCGAGGACGAGCAGACGCCAATAATTAGGGCGGCAACGGCAAACATTACGGCTGATCTCAACATCACTTCCCTCCCTGTTTCGACAATGAATTCAAACTGCCGGGGCCTAGCGCCCCATCCAGCCGCCGTCGACCACCAGTACGTGGCCGTTGACGTAATCGCTGGCCGGCGCGGCCAGAAACACGGCCACGCCTCCAACGTCCTGCGGCGTTCCCCAACGTCCGGCGGGGATGCGCTCAAGAATCTGCCGGCTGCGCTGCGCATCGGCGCGAAGCGCGGCGGTGTTATCGGTCGCCATGTAGCCGGGAGCGATGGCGTTGACGTTCACTCCCTTCGGCGCCCACTCGTTGGCCAGGGCCTTGGTCAGTTGCGCCACCCCGCCCTTGGCCGCGGCATACGCCGGAACAAACACGCCGCCCTGAAAGGAAAGTAAGGACGCAATGTTGATGATCTTTCCTCGTCCCTGCGCCAGCATTCTCCGTCCCGCGAGCTGACAGAGCCGGAAAATGCTGTTCAGATTGATTTCGATGACGTCGTTCCAATCGCTGAGCGGGTACTCGGCCGCCGGCGCGCGGCGAATGATGCCGGCGTTGTTGACCAGAATATCGATCGAGCCGAACCGCTCCACCGTGCTCTCGACCATCCGCTCGCAGACCTTTGGATCGGCAACATCCCCCAACACCGAAAAAGCCTGCACACCGGCTTTGCCGACGGCCTCGCGAGTCGCCACGGTCTTCTCGGACTCCAGTCCGTGCACCATTACATTCGCGCCCGCTTCCGCCAGAGCCACGGCAATACCGGCGCCCAGACCTTGCTGCGCGCCGGTGACGAGCGCATTTCTCCCAGTTAGCTTCAGCGCGTCCAGAATCATGGTTGTCCCTCGATGTTATTTGCGGCTGGCTTCGAGGCCGGAACCGCTCTTGTCAAATCCCGGCTGCACATTGACCAAGCCGAACTGCCGGTCAACTTTCTCCCGATGCGCGGCCATCGCCCATACGAAACAGATCCGGTGGCCGGGAACGGAGACGTTGGGGTGATAGCCGCTTGGCATCAGCACGGCATCGCCGTCGCGCACCGGCACCACCATCTCCGGATACTCCGTGTTGTCGTACACCAATTGCAAGCCGAAGGCCGGCGCCGGCATATCGAAGTAGATATACATTTCTTCAAGAATGGCGGTGTGCTCGTGCGGCGGCCAACTTGTCCAGTTGCCCGGCTCGGAAAAAGTAAAGCCTGCGACTAAACGTCCAGCTTCGACGTTCTTACCGAAAACGATATTAAGATGGCGCGCCTGGCCGGGAGTGCCGGCGTCGAATTTCAGGGTCGGGTCTTTGCAAACTTCCGCGTAGGGAACGAACTGCAGAGGATAACGGTTCTCCACATCCGCGGAGAGTTCGACGAAGTCCACGTCCGCCTTGGTCGAGACTTCAATCCGGCTGTCGCGCGGGATATAAATGGCATCGTACTGTCCCATCTGAAATGGCTTGCCGTCAACGCTCACCATGGCGCTGCCCGACATGCAAATCAGGCCGGTTTCCTGGTTGCCGTTGGCAAACTGAAGCGAGGGAGTGGAAGAGTTCAAAATGATGCGGCCATAGGCCAGATGCTTGTTCGTGCTGTTGCTGGGGGTGACACTGATGTTGCGTCCGGTTTTTGCGTTGGTCTTGCGAAAAACCATTTTCTCCACGGGAGATTGTGTCTGCATGCTCATGCCTCTTTATTTGCGTACTGCCATGTGAGACGTAAGTCTCATGGGTGTTTATGAGCAAGCAGTCTGAGCCACCCCTGCCCGAATGTCAAGCTCAACATCGACAGAAACTCCAGCGGTGAAACCTGATGGCGCCGGAGCGATTGAGAAGCCTTGACTACCATTGCCCCGCGTAAGGCTCGAACGGAACATCAGAGCGGGTGGCTCACAGCGGCTTGCGGGCCACCAACTCGGCGATGCCGCGCTCATGTACCGACTCGCGATAGTGAAGCACGCGAAAGCCGGGAAACGCGTGCAACAGCTCGTTGTCGCCAAGGAAGTACATGGGATGCGACAGGCCGTGGATGGCAAATTTTTCGTGCTCGTGAGTGTAAGTCTTATAGACGATGAGTCCGCCGGGCGAGAGGGCCGCGCCGAGCGCGGGAAGAATGTCACGCTCCAAATAGAAAAACACCATCACCACGTCGAATCGCTCCCGGCCGAAAGCGAGATCGCGAGTGTCGCCAATCAAAAAATCGACCTTGACGCCATGTCGCTTTGCCCGCTCGCGCGCACGCTCCACGCCTACCTCGGAGATGTCGGCCAGGGTCACTTGCCAGGCCCGTTCGGCCAGATAGACAGAGTGCCTGCCGGTGCCGCCGGCAACATCGAGCGCCCGGCCACCGGCGGGAAACAGAGGCTGGATGTATTCTTCGCAGCTCTGGATCAGAAATGGGTCAGGACCATTTCCGCCGTGCGATCCATCGCGGTAGCGCTGGTTCCAGGCTTCTCGTTCATTTTTCGGCATATGGCTTCATCTTAGATCAGTTTCGAGCCCGATATTTCCCGAGGCGCGATCACTCATTCTTGCAGCCGCGCAAGCTCTTGCGCATCCAAGTAATTAGGAGCAATTATTGAGTCCGGGCGGGTACCTTGATCGCCCGCGACTTCGACAAAGCTCTGAGAATGCCTCACTCGCGTAAGGTCTTTTGCTTATTGCATGCGATTGGCTGGTTTGCGACTTCGAGGCAAAACAGAGATACTATCAGTAAGCAATCGTGGCAAAAATTCTAGAAATTCCTAAAGAAGAAGTTGACGCATTACCCGCCCGAAGCTCGAATTCTTTAGCACAAAGGTGGTTTGGGATTCGGCCCGAGCTTTTCGTCCCGCTGATCGTCGCCTGCGCCTTGTTGATGGAGAACGTCGACGGCACGGTGATCACCACATCACTGCCGATGATCGCCCGCGATCTGGGCATGGATGCGATTGCACTCAAGCTTGGGTTGACGGCATACCTGGTGAGCCTGGCGGTTTTCATACCGATCTCCGGCTGGATGGCCGACAGATTTGGCGGGCGCACGGTTTTTTGCGCGGCGATAGCCACCTTCATGGTCAGCTCGATGCTGTGCGGCCTGGCGCGTTCTTTCGCGTTCTTTGTGGCCGCCCGTTTCCTGCAGGGCATCGGCGGCGCCATGATGGTGCCGGTGGGGCGAATCGTAATTGTGCGCACGGTTTCCCGGGAAGAGCTGGTTACCGCCCTGAATTATCTGACGGTTCCGGCCCTGTTGGGGCCGCTGGTCGGTCCGCCGCTGGGCGGCTTCATTACCACCTACTGGAGTTGGCGCTGGATTTTTTTCATCAACGTTCCGGTCAGCATTCTGGGTATTTTTCTCGCCGTGCGCTACATGGAAAATATCCGCGAGACCGTGGTTCCGCCGCTGGACGTGGTTGGCTTTCTCACTTCGGCGACAGGCTTGTCGTTGTTGATGTTCGGATTAAGCACGATCACCGAGCGCCTGCTGCCGCGGGAGTTCGCCGTCGCCAGCATCGTAATTGGGACGGCCATAACTTATTTATATTTTCGCCTTGCCCGGCGCACCGAAACGCCGCTGCTGGATCTCGGACTGTTTAAGATCAAGACATTCCTGGCCGGGGTTGGCGGCGGCTCCCTGTTCCGCGTTGGCATTGGTTCGATCGCGCTGCTGCTGCCGCTGCTGCTGCAACTGGGCTTTGGCATGAGCCCGTTGCAATCGGGAATGTTGACCTGCGCCTCGGCGATCGGCGCTTTGTTCATAAAGAGCGCCATCAAGATGTTTCTGCGGCTGTATGGTTTTCGTTCGGTGCTGGCCTACAATGCCCTGCTTTCGGCGGCGAGCGTCGCCGCGATGGCGCTGTTCACGGCGAGAACGCCGCATATGCTCATCTTCCTGGTGCTTCTGTTGGGCGGATGTGTCCGCAGTTTACAGTTCACGTCCCTGAATGCGATCACGTACGCGGACATTCCCGACCATGTCGTCAGCCAGGCTACGAGCATGTATGCCACGGTGCAGCAACTGTCACTCGGCATGGGCATCACCGCAGGCGCGTTTGCCTTACAAGCGTCCAGTTTCCTGCAAAGACACGGAACCATCGTGGCGAGCGATTTTTGGCCGGCGATCCTAGTCATGGGACTGATCACCGCGTTGTCGGCCTATTCGGCCTTCACTTTGCCGTCCGACGCCGGGGCCGAGATGGCCGGCCGGTCCGCCAAGGCGCTCGAAGCCGCCTCCGATAACGCCGGGTAGAAGCCGAAGCCCCGGCTTGCCGCGGCGCCGAAATTCACCTCAAGAGACAGCGAACCCGCGATTTGTGTCGCGGGTTCGAACCGCCTCCATCAAAGGTCGCTCAGGCTGGAAGCAATCTGCGCCCTTAGGCGGTGCCTTCTTGTCGGTTCGGAGGGTCTATTTCAGGGACTTGACGTACCCGGCCACGGCCTTCGCCTGATCGTCAGTCATGCCAGCTATTCCTTTGGCGTGGGGGGCCTTCTTTCCCGCCGCGCCTTTGGTGATGAAAGCCGCCAAATCGGCCGCGCTCATCTTGGTGCCTTTCAACGCAGGATTGGTGGCTTTGCCTTCGCCGGCGGCGCCGTGACATACGGCACATTTGGTCTTGTAAATAGCGGCACCGTCTTCGGCTGACCACGCAAAAGTCGAAGCCAGAGCTAACAGGGCAACAAACATTGCATAACGCTTCATGGATGAAACTTCTCCTTCATGACGGATTTATACCGATTTGTACTTACGGATTTTGTACCGATTTGCGAGATCGCTGTGGCCGACTAGGCTAGTGTCTCTCAGCGACAAGGCTACAAGGCCCTCCGTGAGGGTTGACTCTCACCACACCATCAGCCATTCAACTCCCACGGTTGCAACCGAACACGCTTGCCAACCAATGTCGCGAACCGGCTGTACCCGTGGGCGGATTATTGCACAAGCACCGGAGCAGATGAAGTGACAACCCAACTAAAGATGCTATGCAATCAATCATCTGCGTAGATCGCGAGTGCATGATCGTGATTTTTCGGTAAAATCAGCCAATTTTAAACGGCACGAGAAAGCCCTTTCGCTGCCCGGAACACTCCACTGTAAGCGCCAACCAATACCAAACACGGAGCTTACCGTGCCGGATGCGCTTGTTCACCGAGCCGCCGCAGATTGCACCAGCGGCACACTTCCGGGCATCTAATAGGTAAAGCATACGTTCATTAAGGCGTAACCTAGGCGCGCGAAGATCCAAGGAGGGGGTAGTCATCATTTTGAAAATGCATAAGATCTTACCGATGTCTCCCAAGAAGAACATTGCCCTGGTTGCACACGACAACAAGAAGCAGGATCTGTTCGAGTGGGCGCACTACAATCGTGACCTGCTGGCCGATCATAATCTGTACGCCACCGGCACGACGGGGCAGCTTCTGGAGAATCACCTGGAGATTCCGATTATCAAACTCGAGAGCGGCCCTTTGGGTGGCGATCAACAGATCGGCGCGAAGATCGCAGGGGCGGAGATAGACTTCGTCATCTTCTTTTGGGATCCTCTGCAGCCGTTGCCTCACGATCCGGATATCAAAGCGTTGTTGCGAATTGCCAACGTGTGGAACATCCCGGTTGCCTGCAACCGCTCGTCGGCCGATTTCATGATCTCCTCGCCGTTGATGAAAAGCAGCTACGAACGCCTGGTGCCAGACTACGGTGCGTACCGGGATCGGATGAGCGCAGCGGTCGAGGCCTGAAGCCGGCGAAACCTTTTGCGATTTCAGAGTTCGAGACTTTTCGATTGCCGGTCCCGGGTGTTAGGCTGATTGCTCTCACATGCGCGCTCGGACTCTGTTCGCCTGCATCTTCGTGATTGGTCTTTGGTGGTGCGCCGCCGGCTGCGGCGCGCCCGGTGTTCCTATGCCGCCCTCGTTGGCGTTGCCGCGTCCAGTCGATGATCTGGCCGCCACCCGCAAGGGCGGTCGCGTAGTGCTTACCTGGACGGAGCCGACGCAGACGACAGACCGGCAGAATATACGGCGGTTGGGAACGGTCGTGATCTGCCGCGCTGTCGGCGTCTTCCCGATGAAGCAATGCCAAGCTGTCAAGCAGTTGCGCCCGGAGGATTTGCACTCGCTCGCGCCGGCCGCCGGCCGTCGCCCGGACGTGATGTTCGAGGACGCACTCAGTCCGGATATAGAGAGCGCGACCCAATTCGCCACCTATGCCGTCGAGGTCCGGAACCGGCGCGAGAAGAGCGCGGGACTCTCCAACCAGGTACGGGTTTCATTGGCTCCGTCATTACCCTCTCCCTACGATCTGCATGCCGAGGTCACCGCCGATGCGGTGGTCTTCAGTTGGCAGGCGCCTGAGACCCTCCCCGGCGCTGCCAATCTCCGCTTCTCTTATCGTGTGTTCCGCAAGCCGGCGAATGCCCCCGACTACACCCTGATCCAGGAACTGCCCGCCAAGGCCGGCGCCGAGACGGTGCGCGACCGAAGCTTTGAGTGGGAACACGCTTATGATTACAAAATGACGAGCGTAACGTGGGTGCAGTTTGCCGGTGGGGAGCAGATGGAGTTTGAAGGGGACGATTCTCCTACCCTTCATATTTTCCCACATGATATCTTTCCTCCAGCGACTCCGACCGGATTGCAGGCTGTATTCTCGGGAGTGGGGCAAAAGCCGTTTATCGACCTGACGTGGGCTCCGAACACCGAGTCCGATCTTGCGGGCTACAACGTGTTCCGCAGCGAGCCGGGTGAAACGGCGCGCCAGATTAACCGTCAACTGGTTAGGGCTCCCTCGTTCCGGGACGAGGACGTGGTTGCCGGACATCGATATATTTATTCAGTCAGTGCGGTTGACGAGCGCGGCAACCAGAGCGTGCGCTCCGAAACGGCGGCGGAGTCGGTACCCCAACCATAACTGGGAGGTTATATTTATGCGTTTTTGCCGGTTTGTTGACAAAGATGGAACACATTACGGCCTGGTCGAGAACAGGAGCGGGCAGGATGTCATCACCGCGTTGATGAGCGGTCCGCACCTGGAAGTGAGCGACACGGGGATGCCCGGCGCCGTCACCCTGCCCAATGAAGCCGGTGCCAAGCCGTTAGCCAATCCCGTTCCGCTGGAGTTGGCAATGCTGCTGATTCCGTTCCCCCTGGTGACGAAGATCGTCTGCCTGGGACGCAACTATGTCGAGCATGCCAAGGAATTGGGAAATCCGGTTCCGGAAGAGCCTCTCCTGTTTTTTAAGCCTCCATCGTCGCTGCTGGCTCCGGGCGGCAAGGTCGTGCGGCCGAAAATCACCAACCGTCTCGACCACGAAGCGGAACTGGCGATCATTATCGGGCGCACCTGCCACAAGCTGCGGCCGGAAGAAGATGTGCGCGATTACATTCTCGGCTACACCTGCCTGAACGACGTCACCGCGCGGGATATACAGAGAAAAGACGGCCAGTTCACCCGCGGCAAAGGCTTCGATACGTTTTGTCCGGTTGGGCCGGTGGTTGCCACCGGGCTCGACACCTCGCAGCTCCGGGTGCAGGCGTTGGTAAACGGCCAGATCAAGCAGGATGGCAACACCCGCGACTTCATCTTCAGCATCGATTACATGATGCGTTACATCTGCGAAGTAATGACATTGCTGCCGGGCGACATCATCGCCACCGGAACTCCACCGGGAGTGAGTTCCATGAACGCCGGCGACACCGTGGAGGTGATCGTCGAGGGCATCGGTACGTTAAGTAATCCGGTAGTCAACGAATAACCCGCGGCATTCATCGAGTATGACTTCGTTTCCTATTTTTCTGCTGGCCGCCGGCGGCGTCGTTCTGGCCTCCGGGAGCGTGGCCGTCTGGATGGCCAGCCATCGCAAATCGCCTGAAGAGCGCGAGCGTGAACGCCGCGCCAAGCTGAATGCCGTAGGCCGCCTGACCGATGGCACGGTCCTGGACGTAAACGAAATCCAGGACCCGAAACTCGGACCGCAGCAACTGGTGGTTTACAGCTACGATGTCGCAGGGGTGCAATACGAGTGCTCGCAGGACGTCACCCACCTCGGCCAGTTCGTCAACCTGCATTCCTGCCGCCTGGGACTGCCAGCCAGCGTTAAATTCGATCCACACAACCCGAGCAACTCGATTGTGACCTCGGAAACCTGGAACGGGCTGCGGAAATAGGCCCGAGCACGATCTTCCAAGCGCTTCTTTAGAGTTGATTCAGGCCAGCCCCGGAATGGTGTGACTTAACGGAGCCAGCTCCCGGTGCTTTCCCCGGACGAGAGACTCTGCGTTAGAATAAACATGATGGGGGTGTCGATGTCGGCCTTGCCATTGCCAATCGCCGCATTCCTTGCCGGGCTGCTTTCCTTTCTTTCGCCCTGCGTGCTTCCCCTGGTGCCGGGTTACGTCTCGCTGATCTCGGGCGCCACGGTCGAAAACCTGCAATCGGCTGACCGGCGGATGTTGCGCGCGGTGATGCTGAATTCGTGCCTGTTCATCGCCGGCTTCAGCGTAGTTTTTATCTCGCTGGGAGCGGTGGCCACCAGTGTTGGGCAATTAACCCGCGAGTACCACCGCGAACTGGCGACGATCGCCGGAGCGGTGATTATCATTTTCGGGCTTCACCTGACCGGCTTGGTCAAGATTAAGGCGCTCTACGCCGACAAGCGAATGCACAGCATGAAAGCGGCCGGTCCGCTGCGGGCGTTCCTGGTCGGTTTCGCGTTTGCCTTCGGCTGGACCCCCTGCATAGGTCCTATTCTCGCCGGCATTCTCGTGCTGGCCGGTTCGCAGGACACAGTCTGGAAGGGAATCCTTCTGCTGGCCGTGTACTCGCTGGGCTTGGCGGTTCCGTTCTTGCTCACCTCGATCGGGGTGAATCGTTTTCTCGGGTTCTATTCGCGCTTCCGCAGGCATCTACATACCGTAGAGGTTGTCAGCGGCGTCCTGCTGATCGTCTTCGGAGTCTTGATCGCGCTCGGACGCTTCAGCATGCTCTCCGGATACCTGGGTTTTCTGAATCGATTCGCCCTTTAAGACGGGAATACGAGGCTGACTTGAAGATCAATCTACCTACCGCGGTGCTGTTGGTGGTGCTGGTGGCGGCGATGTTTTTCACCGGACGCTATCTGACGAACCGTTCGCACGCCGGGTCCGCACCGGAGAGAATCGGCGGAGACGCCAAGGGACAAGCAGCGCCCGACTTCGAGTTGAAAGACCTGGCGGGCAAGCAAGTCCGGCTCTCCGACTATCGGGGAAAAGTTGTGCTGTTGAACTTCTGGGCTACGTGGTGTCCGCCTTGCAAGGAAGAGATTCCCTGGTTCGTCGATCTGCAGCAGCGTTACGGCGCCCAAGGGCTGCAGGTGATTGGCGTGGCGATGGACGACTCGGGTGAAAAGGCGATTGCGTCGTTCGCCCATGAGCTAGGCGTGAATTACCCGGTATTGTTGGGAAAGGAGTCCGTCGGCAGCGCTTATGGCGGGGTTCAGCTTTTGCCGCAAACATTTTATGTTGGCCGCGACGGGAAAATCCTTTCGCAGGTGCAGGGTCTGGTCAACCGCAAGGAGATTGAAGAACGCGTAAAGAACGCGCTTGCCGGTTCGGCAGCCAGCCTCCAGGGCAAAGCTCTGCGGCCGGCGTTAGCAGGAATGCTATGAGAATTCGCATCCAGCTTTGGCTGGTTTTGCTGGCTACAGTTTTCCTTGCCGCGGTGGGACAGGCGCAGAGTTCCGGCGGTCCCAGCGTCACGGTTTTGCCGCTTGATACCGTGACGGTCAAGCCTGGCAAGTCGGCCACGGTGAACCTGAGCTTTCGCGTCAGCTCCGGCTTTCACATCAACTCCAACAAGCCGACGCAGGAAATTCTGATTCCGACCACGGTGAAGCTCAGTCCGCCCGCGGACATGCTGGTAGGAAAGCTTGAATACCCTGCCGGAGAACAGTTGGCGTTGCCCTTCATGCCGGAAGAGAAACTGAGCGTTTACTCGGGGACGTTTCAAGTCACGGGCGTGCTGAAGACCACCGCCGCAGTTTCGCCCGGCACCTACCGGGTGCGCGGCGTGCTGCGCTACCAGGCATGCAGCGACCGCCAATGCTTCCCGCCGCATACCCAGGACTTCGGGTTCGACGTGAAGGTGGTTCGCAATTCCACCAATCAGAAGCGCAAGAACCCGGCGCAGAGTCCGGATATCAAGGGATAGTTCGTTTCGGCAGGGCAAGTCACTCCGAGGTAATCGTCATTTCGGGGCCGGCGCGCAATCGCCGCGGCAGGCCGGCGTTCGGCGGTCCGGAGTAAGTTGCCGTCACGGTGAACGAATTCCCGGAGATCTCCACCGCGTAGTTGTAAGGGCCGCGCGCGTCAGGTGGAAGGCCGGTGTCGCCGGCGGCCCGCATCTCTTGCAGGGTGAGGTAATGCCCGTCGGCAGCGAGGTGCTGCTGCTCGATGCGTGCGATCTGCAACAAGTCCTGCTGCACGGCCGCCAGGCTCACGGTCGCGGCGGGGTTTGAGCCGGGAGCCGGCGAGACCACCTGCGCCTGGCGCATATACAGATAGGTTCCGAGAGCGCAGACAACGATCAACGCGATAAAGCTGAACGCACGCGACATGGGTTTTCCTGCACACACATTACGTGGAAGATTCGCCGCCGTCTAGATGACGTTAGGGGTCCGTCCAGAGTGCGGTCGCAAAGTCCCCGGCCCGGTCGCAGGGAGTCCCTCCAGGTGGCAGCCAGCTCGGCCGGTTTATACTTAAGCTCATGATCCGCGTCCGTTTTGCGCCCTCTCCCACGGGCTCTTTGCACGTCGGGAGCGCGCGTACGTTTATCTTCAACTGGCTGTACGCCCGCCACCAGGGCGGAACCATGGTTCTGCGGGTGGATGACACCGACGTGGGGCGCAACAGCGACGCTTCTCTGACATCGATTTTTGAGGGCTTGCGCTGGCTCGACCTCGGCTGGGATGAAGAATACAAGCAGTCCGAGCGCCTCGCGCTGCATCGTCAGATGGCCGAAGCGATTTTCCAGAAGGGATTGGCGTATCGCGACTTCACGGCTGCGCGAACGGATGAGACCGAAGGCGCCGGGACGCCCGCTGCCGCCGGATGGCTCTCGAACCCAGGCATGCGCGAGCTCTCCCGCGAGGCAAGCGACCGCCGCGCCGCCGCCGGAGAACCGTTTGCCCTGCGCTTCCGCGTGCCCCGCGACAGCCAACGGCAAATCCGTTTCGTCGATGCCGTCTACGGCGAACAGGTGAAGTCGGCGGGCGATATCGAAGACTTCGCCCTGCTGCGCAGCGACGGCATGCCGACCTATCATCTGGCGTCCTGCGCCGATGACGCCGACCTGCGCATCAGCCACATCATTCGCGGCCAGGATCATCTCTCCAACACCTTCAAGCACCTGCTGATCTTCGAGGCCGCCGGCGCCGCGGCGCCGCAGTTTGCGCACCTGCCGTTGCTGGTGGCGCCCGATGGGACCAAGCTTTCCAAGCGCCGCCACGGACCGGTCGTGAGTGTGACCACCTACCGCGACGCCGGCTTTTTGCCGGAGGCGTTCGTGAATTTTCTGTGCCTGCTCGGCTGGTCTCCGAAAAACGACCGCGAGCAGATGAGCCGGCAGGAGTTGGTTGACGCGTTCTCACTCGAGGGAATCAACCGCGCTAATGCGGTGATCAACTTCAAGGAAGAAGATCCTTTCGATCCTAAGGCCGTGTGGCTCAATGCCGAACACATTCGCGCCCTGCCGGTTGAAGAGCTGAGCCGTAAGCTGCTGCCGGTGGTGCGCGCCGCGGGCTTCGAGGTTAGTGCGGCCCGCATGTTGCAGATTACGCCGCTCATTCGCGAGCGCATTCGGCTGTTGCGCGACGTACTGGCCGTGGCGGATTTTTTCCTGATCGACCGGCTGCCGCCTTACGACAGCGCCGAGTTGATTCCGCAGAAGGGCGATGCCGCCTTGGCGCTCGGTATTCTGCGGCGTTCGCGCGAACTGCTGGCGGCCATTCCGGCAACGGCTCGGGTGGGGGAATCCGCGCCGGATGGATTCAACCACCAGACATTGGAAGCCGCCCTGCGCGAGGCTGCCCAGGAGATGGGAATCAAGGCCGGGCAGATGTTCCAGCCTATCCGCGTTGCGGTGTGCGGGCGCAAGCAGGCGCCGCCGCTATTCGAGACGCTCGAAGTGCTGGGCCGGGAGAAGACGCTGGAGCGAATCGAAGAGGCAACGCGGAAGCTTTTGGCCGCGGGACTGCAGGGCTGAAGCGCTGCGCCACCCACTTGCTGCACGGGAGTGGTTTGACATGCGCGCCACTCGATGTCTTGAGATTTCGTTTTATTTTGAGTTGAGAACTTATGAATACTTCTAATCCGAAGACCGATGCTGGCGTGACAGCTCCCGCCGAGTCCGCGAGCACGCCTTCCAATTTCATCCGCGACATGTTTCTCGAAGATGTCCGCTCGAAGAAGTTCGGTGATGCCACCATCCAGACGCGCTTCCCGCCGGAGCCGAACGGCTACCTGCACATCGGCCATGCCAAGGCCATTTGCCTTGATTTCGGAATGGCCGACGAGTTCGGCGGCAAGACCAATCTGCGCTTCGACGACACCAATCCGGAAAAGGAAGAGACCGAGTACGTCGATTCCATCATGGAAGATGTGCGCTGGCTGGGCTTCGAGTGGGATGGGCTCTTCTACGCCTCCGACTACTTCGATCAGCTCTACCAGTGGGCCTTGCAGCTCATACGCGCGGGCAAGGCTTACGTCTGCGATCTTACCGCCGAGCAGGTGCGCGAGTATCGCGGAAGCCTGACCGAGCCCGGCAAGGACAGCCCGTACCGCAGCCGCCCGGTCGAGGAAAACCTGGATCTGTTTCAGCGCATGCGGGCCGGCGAGTTCCCGGATGGCTCTCGCACGCTTGCGCGCCAAGATCGACATGGCTTCGCCGAACCTGAACCTGCGCGATCCGGTGATGTACCGCATCCTGCACGCCGAGCATCACCGCACCGGCGACAAGTGGTGCATCTACCCGATGTACGATTACGCTCACGGGCAATCCGACTCGATCGAGCGGGTCACCCATTCCATGTGTACGCTGGAGTTCGAGGACCACCGGCCGCTTTACAACTGGTTCATTCGAGCAGCTAGGCATTTTTCCGTCGCAGCAGACCGAGTTCGACCGGCTCAACCTCACCTACACGCTGTTGAGCAAACGCAAGCTGCGGCAATTGGTGCAGGAAGGCCGGGTGAACGGCTGGGACGATCCCCGCATGCCTACCCTGTCGGGCATACGGCGGCGCGGCTACACGCCCGAGGCGACTGCGCAATTTCTGTGCGCGCGATCGGGGTTTCCAAGACCAGCGGCATGACCGAGCTTGGCCATGCTCGAACACTTCGTGCGCGAAGACCTGAACAAGCGCGCGCCGCGCGCCATGGCCGTGTTGCGGCCGCTGAAGGTCGTGATCGACAACTACCCGGAGAACCAGGCTGAAGAATTCGAGCGGTCAACAATCCCGAGGACGCGGCGGCCGGCACGCGAAAAGTTCCGTTCTCGCGACGTGCTCTACATCGAGCAGGACGATTTCCGCGAAGATGCCGCCGAAGCAGTATTTCCGCCTGTCGCCGGGGCGCGAGGTGCGTCTGCGCGGAGGCTACTTCGTCACCTGCACCGGCGTGGTGAAGAACGACCAAGGCGAGGTCGTCGAAGTTCACTGCACCTATGATCCGGCAACCCGGGGCGGCAATGCTCCGGACGGACGCAAGGTGAAGGCGACCATCCACTGGGTTTCCGCCGCGCACGCCGTCGACGCTGAAGTGCGCCTCTATGACAACCTTTTCACCAAGGAAAATCCGAACGATACCGAAGAGGGACAGGACTTCACTGCCAACCTCAATCCGCATTCGCTGGAAGTGCTGAGCGATTGCAAACTCGAACCGTCGCTGGCCAATGCCGCCGTGGGAAGCCGCTACCAATTCGAGCGTCTCGGGTACTTCTGCGTCGATCCCGATTCGAGCCCCGCGAAAGCGGTGTTCAACCGCACGGTGGCGCTGAAGGATACCTGGGCCAAGATCGAAAAGGGACAAGGCAAAGCCAAATCTGCCGGGCCGAAGCGCTGAGCGGGAACTGCGACGGCGCGCGGATCGGATGCTCGCTCAATCGCGGTAAGACTTGATCCTCTTGGGCGTGGCCGGGCCAGCGGATTCGAGGACTTCCTCGACCATCTCATCCACTACTGCCTGCGGAAGAGCCTCCACTGCCTCCATCTGGTCAAGCCCAGCGTCGTTGCGCTTTTCCAGCAACACCACGGCGTGCGCAATGGCGGTATTGTCGATTCCCAGCCCCTCCGGAGTTTTCGCCTTTACTCCGACGCAGTTGCAGTCCACCTTCAGTAGTTCGGCCAGGCGCTGTTGAATGCGGGCGGCGTGAGGGCCGATTTTCGGAGCGGCCAGAATCAGCGTGGTATCGGCGTTGGTCACCGCGTAGCCGGCTCGTTCGACGTGGCGCATGGCTTCTTCGATGAAGATCACCGAGTTCGCGCCCTTCCAGCGGGGATCGCTCGGCGGGAAGAAGGCACCGATGTCACCGGCCGCCACCGCTCCCAGCAGCGCATCGGTAAGGGCGTGCAGCAGCACATCACCATCGGAGTGGCCGGCCAGTCCCTGGTCGTACGGCAGCTCTACCCCGCCGATCCGGAGCGGAATGCCGGGCTTAAACTCGTGTGAGTCCCAACCGTAACCGATTCGCATAAAATCATTTCACCGCGCTACGCCCGCTTCATTGTCAGCCAGGGAGCTACCACGGTTCCTCAGCCGGAAATGCTCGCCTTGCGGCGATTTTCCAGGGTTATCAAGAACTCGGCCAATTCGAGATCAGCCGGGGTTGTGATCTTGATATTGCGGGCTGAGCCCATCACCACCTGGACGGGCTGACCGAGGCGCTCCAGCAGAGAAGCCTCATCGGTGCCGAGAAAGCCTTCAGCGGTAGCATCGTCAAACGCTTTCTTCAGCACGCCAAAGCGGAAGCCCTGCGGAGTCTGCGCCTGCACAATCATCTCGCGTGGAATGGTGGCGGTGATTACGGCTCCGTCCGCCGTGCGCTCGACCTGCTTGATGGTGTCGACGGCCGGCACGCCGGCGATAGCCGCTCCGTGTTTCTTCACGGCGGCAATCACGGCGGCAATGGTCTCGGAGGTGACGAAGGGACGCACCGCGTCGTGGATCAGCACGATATCGTCCTCGGCGGCGCTTAAGGCGTTCAAGGCGTTGGCGACCGACTGCTGCCGATGTTCGCCGCCCTCGACGATCTGCACTTTGCGGCCAAGATCGGATTTGCGGGCTTCTTGCTGGAACAACTCCGCCTCGGATTTGCGCATAGCAACCCAGATCTCGCTGACTTCCGGCGCCTGGGCAAACTTGCGGAGCGTGTGGATAAGGATCGGAACGCCTTCCAGATGAGCGAATTGCTTGCTGCGTGCTTTGCCCTGAGCAGTGGCCGTGGAAGACGCCATGCGGGTACCAAGACCGGCGGCGGGAATAATTACCATTACTTTCATAAGGGTCAGCAGTATACAAGGCGAGGCACGCAACTTTCAAATCGTCTGTTTGGCGACCCAGGGCCGACGCATCTTAATTTTCCGGCAGTTAAGATTACTGCCTTGATTCAATTCCGCTGGTTTGGCAGGCCAAATCATCACTGGCCGAGCGAAAAGCTCGATTGAAAATGTTCTTCTGAAAGCATTTCAGCTAATCCGGAAGCCGCTTTGCACTCTATGCACTGTTCAGAAGAGCTTTTCCCACTTCCAAGAGCCAAAAGCAAATTTAGATGCGTCGCCCCTGTTTGGCGACCCTGCAGGCTGAGACGATTTCAGGGATACAGCATGCAAACGGGTGGTGCTGAAGCGCTGCTCAACCCTGATTTCCGTACCATTCAGTGCTGCTGCTCAGTGATACCGTTGGCCGGTGCGATTGCCCCCGCGCCGGAAGACGTGACACTGGATTGCGAGTTTTCGGGCACCAGCGACGGCTGCGGATTGCTTCGGCGCAGGTCCGGAGGTCTCGGTTCCGGGCGTGCCATGCTGCTGAAACCGCGCTCGTCGAACTTGCCAAAGATCATCTTGCCGGCCGTGGTTTGCAGCACCGACGTCACCGAAATGTCCACCGTCTTTCCGATCATTTTGCGGGCATTGTTGACCACGACCATCGTGCCGTCATCCAGGTAAGCCACACCCTGGTTGTACTCCTTACCCTCTTTGAGCACGAACACCTTCATGATCTCGCCGGGTAAGACGATTGGCTTCAGGGAGTTGGCCAACTCGTTGATGTTCAGTACGGCGACCCCGTGGAGCTGCGCCACCTTGTTGAGATTGAAGTCGTTGGTGACGATCTTGCCTTCGTAGAGCTTAGCCAGCTCGATTAGCTTCATGTCAACTTCGCGGACGGCGGGAAAATCGTCTTCGACGATCTGCACCTGCAAGGTCGTGATCTTCTGAATACGCTGCAGGATGTCCAGCCCCCGGCGGCCCCGGTTGCGCTTCAGCGAGTCGGCCGAGTCGGCCACCAGTTGCAGTTCGCGCAGGACGAACGAGGGAATCGTCAGCACCCCATCGAGGAAACCGGTTTCGGCGATATCGGCAATGCGGCCGTCGATAATAACGCTGGTATCGAGAATCTTGTAACTCCGTCTGCCTTGCTTCTCCCCGCCAAAAATTCCACCGAGCGCGGACAGGTTCAGCAGGTCTCCTTTGCTGGCGCCCACGATCAAACCGACATACGACATGATGAGGATGACAGTCAGTTGCAAGAAACTCTGGGTGGGGCCGGGTTCGATGCTGAAGCGAATCACCGCGCAGAACAGGTAGGCGCCGATAATTCCCAGAACGCTGCCGATCGCGGACCCAATCAGCCGTTTCAAGCTGACTCTGCGCAGACGCATCTCAAACAGGATTACGGCGGCTCCCACCGCGAGACCCACCAGCCCGCCGACCAGGCGATGCAGGCCGAACGGCCTCAGGAAATAAGAGGCGAGTCCGACCACCAGAACAAAAAGCAAACGGACGATTAAAAGTTCCAAGAGGACCTCGTTGCAAGGTCCATGCCTGTGCGACCCGGCCGTGCAAAAATAATCCGAGGATCGTGACAAGTACGGACAGAATGAAAAGCGTTGCAGCCAGTACAACTAATCAATTCAATATAAGAACGCCACTCCGCCACCGACGGCAAGCAGTTTAAAAAGTATAACAGCAGCCCAGAACCCGGAGCCTGACGGGCAGGCGTCTCACTACCCTGAAAGATGCTGAGTAGCCGCGTTGCGAAACAAAAATCCAGCATCGCTAAACTGGAAACGCGTAGAATCACCGCCGGGGACCCGGCAGCCCTAGATGAGCGAAGGCCAAGCTGGCCCGGGGCATCCGCCACCGATCAGCCAACGATTGGGGAGAATTGAAAGACCATGAAAGCCATTGTCGTGACGCGTTTTGAAGGCCCGGACGGGCTGGAGTTGCGCGAGCTTCCGGATCCGGTTCCGACCGCTGAGCAGGTGCTGGTAAAGGTGGAAGCCGCGGGCGTGAACTTCGCTGACATCCGCAGCGCCATGGGACTTTACCCCGGAGGGCCCAAGCCTCCCTACGTAGCGGGACGGGAGTTTGCCGGCGTCATCGAAAGCACCGGCCAGCGGGTGATGGGCTATTCGCAACAGGATGCCTTCGCCGGCAAAATCGCCATTTCGCGCAATTCCATCTGGCCGCAACCCAGCACCTGGACCTCGATCCAGTCGGCGGCTTTCCCGGTCAACTACTTGACTGCGTGGCTGGTCTACTGGAAAGCAGGCGTGGTTGCCGGCGTGGATTCGCCCGACCGCGCGCCCGTGAACCCGAGGCGTCCGGTGCGGGTGCTGATCCACGCCGCCGCCGGAGGCGTTGGCACCGCGGCGGTGCAACTTGGGAGGCTGATGGGACTGGAGACCTTCGGCACCGCCTCATCCGACGAGAAACTGGAACGCCTGCGCGAGCTGGGGCTTAACCACGCCATCAATTACAACCGCGAAGACTACGAACAGCGGATCAAGGAGCTGACCGACGGCGAAGGGATCGATGTCGTCTTTGACAGTCTGGCGGGCGAACACACCGGCAAGAGTATGCGTTGCTGCGCATTTCTGGGCCGGGTAGTGCTGTTTGGCTCCTCCAGCGGTGAACGTCCCAAGTTTGACACCCTTGCCATGTACGAAAAAAGTCTCAGCGCTCACGGGCTGTGGCTCAGCCGGCTATCGAAGAATAGTCGGCTGATTGACCAGGCGCTCGGATCGATGCAGCCCTGGATCGAAAGCGGTCAACTGAAACCGGTAATCGGGGCGAAGTTTCCGTTCGAGGCCGCGGCGGATTCCTTCAGGCTGCTGCTGGGTCGCAAGAACTTCGGCAAGGTTGTGCTGACGCTTTCGTGAGCGCTTGCCGACAAAATGGTTTTAACAACATGGCAGTTAGGCCAATGGTCGGTCAGTTACCGGTAGGCGAGATTCACGAATCGTAGATCGGGAAAGCTCCGGTTCCAGTCGCTGGAGACGTGTTCAAGAACAATGCGGACGGCCTGCGTCTGTCCGGGGGAAAGAGGCGCCAAGCTTAGATCCACTACGTCCTCGTTACCTCCTAGCTGGTTGGTGTGCAGCACGCGTACGGTTACGATTTCTTTTTGCACCACTTCACTGAGAGTGTTGTGGAAGGTCAACTCCGCCTGCGCCCCGGTGACGGTCTTGTCACCAGTGTTGGTCACCCGGCAATCCAGATAGGTGACGGTAGCGCCGACGAAGTTGTTGGCCCGGCTGATCTGCACGGCCGAAACCTGTAGCTTCTGCGCGTAAGGGTCGGGGATGGACGCCGGTTTCTTCCCCTGACGGCTGAGCATTACGATCCCGGCGACGACGACAACCACAATTCCAATCCCGATCAGAAACGGCTTCCAGTTGCGCTCTTCGCGGCTTTGGAAGGGAGTAAACGGCTGTGGAAGCGGCTCTGGCATAGGTCACCTGGTACATCCAGGAAACAAGCTTGCCCTCAGGGTCTCCGGGCACATTCTACTCCGGTTCCGTGCATTCGAGCGAGGCCGTGCCGATCTGCGGCCCAGCAGTCGGCAATAGGTGGCCGGCAGGCGCGTCCGTCAGGCATTCGGGCGAGGCCGTGCCGATCCGGAGCTGCCCGGTCCGGCTTCGGGGCCGAGTTCGATTCCGAAGTTCGGCCGCTCCGGCGACTCAATTACTAGCATATAAACAATTTGTTTTCAGATAGTTACCATCAAGTTAGATTTCAGGTCAGCGGGCGGGTATAATAGAGGCTGCGAGGACTTTATGAAATCGCAAATCTCCCGCTCGTTTTTCTACACATCCCGATTCTCACTTCCGGATCATTAGGGTTCCCCGGCTAAAAATTTTGGCCTTGGCATCGCGTTGCGCCTGCGGACCCGGGTACGGTTCCGCCCGCAGACGGCGACTTCCGCCGCATCGGCGCAGACAGCGAGAGCCAGGTTTGGTCAAACGGGTACTTCCCAAGGAGCGGTGAGCATCCGTGCCGGGTACCGCAACAAATTCTTCGTACCGGAAAGCAGGTTTTATGTGTTGGCTGTGGTTGTTTCTGGCAATCGCGCTGGAAGTCACTGCCACGGTGTGTCTCAAGCTGTCGGATGGTTTCAGCAGGTTGGTTCCGACGGCACTGATGGTGTTGTTTTACGCCGCCAGCTTTTTCCCAATGGCTCTAGCCCTGCGCAGATTGGACTTGGGAATCGCCTACGCCGTGTGGTCAGCCGTGGGCACGGCGCTGATGACGATCGTCGGCATGCTGGTGTTCAAGGAAGCTGCCAGCCTGCTGAAACTCGGCGCCATTGTGATGATCGTGGTCGGAGTAGTGTGCCTCAACCTTGCCAGCCGACTTCCGCGAAGCCGCCAGGAAGCTTCCGGTCACAGCGTGACCGCGCAAGGCGCCAGCCGCACCGCTCGACTGGCGGCCGAGGTGCGCCCGGGACCGAAGCAACAGGTTGAGCTCGGTAACCGGTAAATCGCGCAAAATCAACGGCGGACGTCTCTCGCCCGCAGACATGGCTCCGTGGCCGAGCCGGGGGATACCTTTATGCAAACAATTGCCTGCGGGTTTATTCCCCGGCGACGGTCATGCCGTCGATGCGGATTGTGGGACAGGCAACCGAGCCGCGAAACCGCAGGTCGCTTCCGATTTCAGAGATATTTCGCAGCATTTCTTTCAGGTTGCCGGCGACCGTGATCTCCTCGACCGGGTAGGTCAACTCGCCGTTCGAGATCCAGAGTCCGCCGGCGCCGCGTGAGAAATCGCCAGTCACCAGATTGACTCCGAAGCCGAGAAACTCGGTCACGTAAAGGCCGTCTTTGACATCGGCGATGATCTGCTCCGGGGGTTTTCGCCCGGCTCCAGAAAAAAGTTGCCGGAACCGATGCCGGGGTTTCCGGCCAGTCCGCGGGCGGCGTTGCCCGTGGTCGCCAGACCAAGCTTGCGGGCGGCGTAGGTGTTCAGCAGATATGACTTGAGGACGCCGCTTTCGACCACCACGGTCCGCCGCGTCGGCACGCCCTCGCCGTCGAACGGGCTGCTGCCGAAGCCCCCGGGGATGGTGCCGTCGTCGATCACGGTGACGTTTTCGCCTGCGATCTGCTCGCCCAGCTTGCCGGTGAGAAATGAGGCTTTACGATAGATGCTGTCGCCATTGGCTGCCTCGAAGATGTGACCCAGCAGGGAGCGCGCGACCTCGGGGTCAAAGATCACCGGAACCCGCGCCGTCTTCACTTTGCGCGCACCGAGGCGTCGCAGAGTGCGCTTGGCAGCCGTCTGGCCGACCGATTCCGCCGACTCCAGTTTGCCCATCGTCCGCGAAACCGAGTACCAGTAATCCCTCTGCATATTGCCCTGCTCGTCGCGTGCGACCGGAGCGACCGAGACTGAACAGTATGAGCGCTGGAACTCGCCCAGGAAGCCATGTGAGTTGGCCAGCGCTTTGCGTCCGGTGGCGGTGTCGAACGAGCCGCCTTCGGAGTTCGAGATTCTGGGGTCGAAGGCGAGTGCGGCGCGCTCTGCCCGCCGGGCATAGTCGATGCGCTCGACCGTGGAAAGCGAATTGACGTCGTCGTAATAAAGGTCAAGATCGCCGCCGATGGAGCCGAGTTCGCTCGCCTCGGGAAGGCTGGCGAAAGGGTCTTCGGTGGTGATCTTCGCCAGTTCCAGGGCGGAGTCGATCATCTGCTGCAAACTCCGCGGCGAAAGGTCGCTGGTGAAGGTGCTGGCGGCATGTTTACCGACGAAAACCCTTATGCCGAGCGCCTTGCTGCCCGATTCCTTCAGGGTCTCGACCTCGCCGAGGCGGACCACCGCCGAGAACTCCGCACCGTCGCGAATGACGCACTCAGCGGCGGTGGCGCCGCACGCGATGGCGCGCCGCACCACGCCGGCGGCAATCTCCTTCAACTCCAGTTGCGAGGCGGCAGCCGCCGTGGTCTCGGTGTTCATTGCGCGCCCCCCGTGCCGCCGACCGTGAGGCGGTCAATTTTCAGAGTTGGAATGCCCACGCCGACCGGCACCGATTGGCCTTCTTTGCCGCAGGTGCCGACACCCTCATCCAGCTTGAGATCGTTGCCGACCATGCTGACCCGGGTGAGAACGTCGGGGCCGTTTCCAATCAGGGTGGCATTTTTCAGCGGCGCTGTGACCTTGCCGTCTTCGATCAGGTACGCCTCCGACGCGGAAAAGACAAACTTGCCGTTGGTAATGTCCACTTGCCCGCCGCCGAAGTTCACGGCATAAACTCCATGCTTCACCGAACGGATGATGTCCTCGGGAGAGTCGTCGCCGGCCAGCATATAGGTATTGGTCATGCGCGGCATGGGGATGTGCTCGTAACTCTCGCGGCGTCCATTGCCGGTGTTCGGCAATCCCATCAGCTTGGCCGAGAGCCGGTCGCTGAGATAGCCTTTGAGGATTCCCCTTTCGATGAGAACCGTATTGCCGGTAGCATTGCCTTCGTCATCCACGTTGAGCGAGCCGCGGCGGCTGGGCAGGGTGCCATTGTCGACGACCGTGCACTTATCGCTGGCCACCCGGCGGCCGAGCAAGCCGGAAAAAGCGGAGGTCTGCTTGCGGTTGAAGTCGGCCTCAAGCCCGTGGCCGATGGCTTCGTGCAGCAGGATGCCGGGCCAGCCCGGACCAAGCACGACTTCCATTTCGCCGGCCGGGCACTCGCGCGCATCCAGTTGAATGATGGCTTGCCGCGCCGCTTCCCGGGCAAAGTGCTCGGGAGTCTTCTCGGTCAGAAACGGTTCCATGCCGTGGCGCCCGCCGCCGCCCGAGGTGCCGCGAGCCGAGGTTTCGCCCGAGCGGGCGATGACAAACACGCTCATCCGGGAGAGCGGCTGCACATCCTCGGCGCAGGTGCCGTCGGAGCCGATAATGAGAATGCGGCGAAGTTCCTCGACATAGCTGGCGCGCACTTCGGTGATCCGCGGATCGTAGGCGCGGGCGGCGCGGTCGGCGCGCTGGATCAGATCCACTTTCTCGACGACCGTGGAATCGACGGGCATGGCCGGGTACAAGTTGTGAGCCGCATGTTCTTTCAGGTCCACCACGGGGACCTTGGAGGGACCTTGCGCGATCAGCGCAGCCGTACGGGCCGCATGCACGACCTTTCCGGCGCCAGATCATCGGTATAGGCATAGCCGGTGCGCTCGCCGGCAATGACGCGAACCCCGCAGCCGACCGAGATTCCCTGCGAAGCCGATTTGACCATCGATTCATCGAGGCCGAGAGAGGTCGACGTCGCGTATTCGAAGTAGAGGTCGGCATAGTCGCCGCCGGCCGACAGCGCCGCCGAAAGATAGCGCTCGACGTCGGCCGCGTTGAGGCCGTATTTCTGGAAGAAAAACCGCTTGTCCTGATCCATCGTCACACCGCTTTGATGCCCCGGCACGCCTGCAAGACTCCGCAGGGAAAGGCAATCTGACGATTATCCCACACCCAAAAGAGCTGGAGAAAAGCGAAGCAGTGCAGGAAAGGGTTCACCTCGACGGACTGAAAAACAGCATCCGTCGCGGACCCCGGCGCTTCGCCTCAGGACGACCGTTAGCCCTCGAGCTTCTTCGCCAGCAGTTCATTCACCAGCGCCGGGTTGGCCTTGCCCTTGGAAGCCCTCATCACGGCGCCCACGAAAAAGCCGATCACCGTCTTTTTGCCGCCGCGGTACTGTTCCACTTGCTTAGGGTTGGCCGCGATGACGTCGTCGATCATGCGTTCGAGTTCGCCGGTGTCGCTAATCTGCTGCGGTTTCTCGCGCTCGTAGACGGCGGGAAAATCCTCGGCGGCCTCGAAGCACTTGTCATAAAGATCCTTCAGCATCTTGCTGCTGATGGTGCCCGCCTCCATGAGATCGGCCGACAGGGCCGCGCCCTGCATGCTGACCGGCGACTGTTCCAGTTCCAGGCCCTTGGCGCGCAGCCGCGGAATCAGCTCGGCCTGCACCAGATTGGCCAGGCGCTTGGGATTCTTGGCGGCGCGCGCGGCCGATTCGAAGGCATCGGCCTTGGTCCTGGTCAGGGTGAGCGTGTAGGCGTCGTGTTCGGTCAGGCCGTATTCGGCGATCATGCGCCGGCGGCGCGCTTCGGGCAATTCGGGTAGGCGCTGCCGGATCTGGTCGCGCCATGCGTCATCGACCACCAGCGGAAGCAGATCAGGCTCGGGGAAATAGCGATAATCGTGCGCCCGCTCCTTGCTGCGCATGCTGTAGGTGCGGCCCTCGCCGGGATTGTAGAGGCGGGTTTCCTGCAAAACCCGCTCGCCCGCGTCCAGCACTTCGGCCTGGCGCTCGATTTCGTACTCCAGGGCGTGGCGGATGAAGCGGAAGGAATTGACGTTCTTGACCTCGGCCTTGGTGCCAAGCTCCTTCTGGCCGCGCGGCCGAATACTGATGTTGGCATCACAACGCAGCGAGCCCTCTTCCATATTGCAGTCGCTGACACCGGTATAGAGAATGATCTCTTTCAACTTCGTCAGGTAGTCGTAGGCCTCGTCGGGTGAAGAAATATCCGGCTCGCTGACGATTTCAATCAGCGGCGTGCCCGAGCGGTTCAAGTCAATCGAGCTGTACTCGCCCGCGCCTTCGTGCATGCTCTTGCCCGCGTCTTCTTCGATGTGAACGCGAGTGATGCCGATCTGCTTGCGCCCGCCGCCGGCTGTGTCCACTTCGATGCAGCCGAACTCGGCTAGCGGCTTGTCATACTGCGAGATCTGGTAGCCCTTGGGAAGATCGGGATAGAAGTAATTTTTGCGGGCAAAGATCGAGTTCTGGTTAATGCGGCAGCCCAGCGCCAAGGCGGCAAGCACGGCGTACTCCACCACCTGGCGATTGAGAACCGGCAGCGCGCCGGGAAGGCCAAGGCAAACGGGGCACACGCTGGAATTGGGCGGCGCGCCGAACGCCGCCGAGCAGGCGCAGAAGCACTTGCTCCTGGTCAGTAGCTGAACATGGACCTCAAGTCCGATAACGGTTTCGTACTTGGAAAGAGTGCTGGACTTCGCTTCCGGCAGGGTCGCCATAATCCCTCGATTATATATTCGGCCGCCCGAAAACCAAGCGCTCGCGGCCGAATTCAGGTTTCCGGGAACACCAGAAACCGGCGGGATTTCGCTACGGCTTGGCCGCCAGATAGTTGTCGAGCGGGATATCGAAGAACATCAGCTCATTGCCGCCGCCGTCGCGCAGCACCAACTGAACCCGGTATCCCTTCCAGCACAACCGGCTGGCTCCCGCTGTTGCTGACAACGAACAACACCGGCAACAAGCCGTGCTCCAGGTAGCGCCCTTGGAAAATGGACGATTTTTGCGCGCTGTCGTAAGTAGCAGGATTGCCGACAGCCAGCAACTCGTTATCCACGTTTTAGTTAGCCGCCATCTCCAGTCGGCGCGAGCGGCCTTTGAGCGAGCAAAATTTGCACAGGGCGTGCAATTCTGGTCGCCGGGCGGCCGCGAGCTGGCCTCACCTGGCTTGCGCCTTGGCCGCCGTCGCCTGGGAGGTGGCTCCCTCATTCTCCAGCAGGTGTCTTTTGCGGTCCGTCCCCCAGCGGTAGCCCGACACGTCTCCGTTGCTGTGAACCACGCGATGGCATGGCACCACCACCGCCAGCCGGTTTGAGGCGCAGGCGTTGGCCACCGCGCGCACGGCCCGCGGTCTGCCGATGGCACTGGCAACTTCCGCATAGGTCTTCGTCTTGCCCGCCGGAATTCTCTGCAACACCTGCCAGACGCGTTGTTGAAATGCAGTGCCGCGGATGTCCAGCGAGATGCTTTGGGACGGCTGCCGACCGGCGAGCAACTCCTCCACCGACCGGGTCCAGCCCTGCAAGCCGGCCTCGTCGCGGGTGAAGCTCGCCCGGGAATACTCGGACTTCAGCACGGCCTCGGCCGCTTGGCCATTCAGGAACTGGACCCCGCAAAGTCCGGCGTCGCTGGCGACCAGCAACACCTCTCCCAACTCGCTCTGGAAAGTGGTGAACCGTAGTTCCTCGTCCGGAGCGCCCGCCTGGAAACGGCGCGGCGTCATGCCAAGTTTTTTCCGCGCGGTCTCGTAAACACGGCTGGGCGAGCTGTAACCGGCATCGACGAGCGCTTCCGTCACCGCGCCATTGCTGCCTGGCAGCTTGCTGGTTTGGGCTTGTCGGCGCGAGCTGCGCAACCCGTGTTTGAACTTGGCAAAGCGCAGCGATTCAAGGTATTGCCGGGGCGAAATGCCCATCTCGCTCTTGAATACCCGCTGCAAGTGAAAAGCACTGAGCCCGGCGACCTGGCTTAGCTTCGCCAGCGTAATCTTCTCGTCGGAATGCGCACCGAGGTAACGGCAGATGCGCTCGACGAGGCGCGGCCACTCAGCCACTCCGGTCGGTTTGCAGCGAAGGCAGGCGCGCAGCCCCGCCTGTTCGGCTGCCTGCGGGGAGTCGAAAAAGCGTACGTGGTCGCGTCTGGGCCGCTTGGCGGGGCAGGTTGGCCGGCAATAGATTCCCGTGGTCGTCACGCCAAAGACAAACTTGCCGTCGGCGGCTGCGTCCCGGCTCAGCACCGCCTGCCAGCGAGCGTCGGCCGAACTGTCGGATTCCGGTCTATTTGGAGTCATCATGTCGATCCTCGAATGCGCCGATTGGGTAGGTGGATGCGGCGCATGAATCGAAGATATCGCCAGGGGGCCGGTTGCACTATCCGAAGCTTGCGCTCAAAGCAAAAATTTCGCGGCCAATGGAACCGGCTCGGAAATGGAAGCAGCCTGCTAGGGTAGTGTCCCAGAATTTCGCGCAATGACTTTCTGAGGTGTCATTCTGAGCGAGCGTTGCGAGCGAAGAATCCCAGCACCGCGTGTGGCTGAGGTGCAGCCGAAGGATTTCATCAAAAAGCCCAAAGCGGCGCGGGCTGGGACAGTTTTCCGGGATGCTTCGCTGCGCTCAGCATGACATCCCAAATTATGTCACGAACTTTCGGGACACGACACTAGCGCAGGGCGCAGATCTTCCGGTTGTACTCTCTAACCTTGGCATACTGCTCGTCCCAGAAAGCCTGATCGCGCATGGAATCGAGGAAGCGCTTGGAATAGCCGAACTTCAGCCAGTCGCTTTCCTTCTGCTGGAACAACTTCTCTTTTACGCGGCCCTTGCGGAAGTCGTAGACAAAATCGTCGCCGGCTTTCAGGAAAATGTCGTTGGCCCAGCGATCCAGCACGACCGGAGCCATTTCCAGGTAGCGGTGATTCATCTCTTCCAGAACCGATTGATAGCGGTCGAAGCCGTCGGTGGCGACCGTTACCACGTTGTCGCCCGGCCCCAGGCGCAGATACTTGGCAATCTTGATGGCGCCCAGGACATTGCAGATACCGGACGGACCAAACGAATCACGCAAGCCCAGCGCGAAATCGCGAGCCACGCCCAACTTGACGAGCGACCCCACCCCGTCGCGCAGAATCTTCAGGCCCTGAATGGTCTCCTCATCTTTGATGAGAATGACGAAATCGGTGGCCAACACATTGTGAATCAGGGTGCACATCTTATCGCCAATGCCTTCGATCCGATGCTGGCCGCGGCCGCCGTTAGCCAGAGTCGAACACTCATAAGGCTCCAGAGCCGCTATCTTCGCCTCCGGAAAAACGGCCTTGATCTGATCGCCGGCAGCGATGGTTCCGGCGGACCGGGAGCGGAAGTGAAGGCGGCGATGCGGCCGTTCCCCACCCTGTTCACCGCTTCAATCGCGCTCCATCCGGTGACATGGCGATGGAAGCGGTAGTTCAAA
>CAWFEA010000002.1:0-117794 GCA_963814745.1 uncultured Acidobacteriota bacterium | reverse complement strand
TCGTTCTGACGGGCAACACGGAAGTTACCTGCTGTTACCGTTTGGATTTCGAACGGCGCTGCCACCGGAGCCTGGGCAGCGCGAGTATTCATTGTCGCTGTGTCAAACGTTACTGCCGTGCGGCGGCGCGAACGATCGCTTCCAAGCTTCGATCTACATCGGCTTCTGTTGTAGCCCAGGAAGACACACTGATGCGCATTGCGGTTTTACCCTGCCAAACCGTTCCACCACACCAGCAGATACCTTCTTCCTGCACTCTACGAATGACTTCTTGTGTTTTTGATGCATCACCGAATGAGACGAGCACTTGATTGATGACGACGTCATTCAAAACATCAAACCCCGCGGCACGCAAACCCTCGGCAAACCGCTGGGCGTGGGCACATGTTCTTTCGACTAATTCGGCCAGCCCCGAGCGACCTAACGACTTGAGCGCGGCCCAAAATCCGACGCCACGAGCTTTTCGCGAGGATTCGGGCGTGTGGTGCATTGGCTCGCGCCTTGTCCCCGGCGGGAGATACGCGGCGGAAATTCCCATGCAGGCGCGCAGAGCCTCTGCGTCTCTGACAATGGCCAAGCCGCAATCGTAGCTGACGTTCGGCCATTTGTGCGCGTCTGTCGCCCAAGAATCGGCCTTTTCGAATCCGTTCCAGAGATGCCGATACTTCGGCGATGCGCCGGCCCACAAGCCAAATGCGCCATCGACGTGGACCCAAGCACCTTGCTCGTGCGCGGCCTCGCAGATGGAATCTGCGGGATCGAAGGCTCCCGTGTTGACATTGCCCGCCTGAATGCAAACGAGGGCATGCCGCGAGAGTTTTGGCAATCTGTCGGCGTGCATTCTTCCTTGGCCATCCGTTTCGATGAGGGTCACGCGCTTGCGGCCCATACCGAGCATGTTGAGCGCTTTCAGCAGCGAAGCGTGAACTTCTGCACCCACCACAACTTCGATTGGCGGTGCCTCGAAAAGTCCATCTTCGACAACGTTCCAACCTTGGCGCGCAAGCAGCGCATATCGCGCCGCAGCCAGGGAGGTGAAGTTCGCCATGGTCGCGCCTGTTACTAATCCACCCTCGCAATCAAGCGGTAGGCCGAGAGCTTCGCAGACCCAGCGAATCACGACCTCTTCCAATTCCGCAGCGACGGGAGACATGATGCGCAGAGCGGCGTTTTGATCCCACGCGCCTGCAAGCCAGTTGGCGGCCAGAGAAGCCGGTAGCGTTGCGCCGTTCACAAAACCGAAATAGCGTCCCCCGGTGGTCGCCACGGTCGCCGGTGAGCCGATCTCATCCAGTATTGCGAGAACTTCTGCTGGTTCGCAACCCGACTCCGGAAAAGGCTCATGTAATCTCTTGAGTGCGGCGAGCGCAGCCTCCGCCGGTGCGACTCTTCTTTCGGAAGAAGCGCTGACATAGCGCATGCCCATTTCCGCAGCGCGAGTTAGCAGTGCAGATGTCTCTGATTTGTCCATGGTGGAACTCTCCGGCTCTGTCGGGAATTTCCCGGACATCTTACCGCATTGATTTCTCCTCGCTTTGCCAGTGTGCTGCTGGTGTGGGCAACAACACCGATGGCAGACACCACAGGGTTTTTCCAGTGTTCCGAAAACCCCGTGCGCTTACAAATTGTAAGCTGTTGATTTTGTTGGTATAACCCAGGCCGATAGAGCCGTTCTGAAATCATGGGAATTCCCGAAGCAACGGCGCGGCCGATTAAATGGATCGAACTCATCGCTGATCACCAGAAGCTGCTGCAGGGTTACCTTTTCGAGCTGAAAAGCGTCACCGTTGCCGAGATTGAAGCGCTCGGACGTGTTTTTCGCAATTTCGCCGGACAATTCCTTCTCGTTCTGACAGCCGACTACGAGTATCTCGAATTTGTCCTGCTCGACCGGGAATTTGGCGATGGCAAGAGCCCAACTGCTATCGGAACCGTGCAGACAGCCTTAGTCCAGCACCGCTTCAGCTTAGATCGTCGCCGTCCGACGCCCGTTCACCTCAGAGTCCTGCGGCGGTTCACCTGGACGGAAGCCGATCCCTTCGGCCAGTTTGACAAACTTCGTTACACGTATGACTTGGCCCACTGGTCCGAGGTGTACTTCAACAACCGCGGCCTGTTCTCCGACTACTATCTGACGGAGCGGCTGCGGCCAAAAGACGGCGGGGAACTCGAGTTTCCCGAATGGCGTGAAGACCCAAAGGCCGCTTACCAGCGGCTTCGAGGAATTTACGACCAAGCCGCCATGAGGTTTGCCGGAAAGAAGACCTCTGAGCTGGTCAAGCTCCTTTACGAGCCGCTACTCAAAGAACTGGGGTTCAAGTCATCCGCCCAGACCCCCGGCGAGACCGGGATTCACCTGCGCCTGGACGATCCTGAATCGGGCAAGTTGCTTGGGATCTGTCTTCCGTACCCATGGGGTCGCGAACTCGACCGGAAAGACGATTCGCACGACACCGAAACACCCGAAGTTACTCCGGCGTTCGCCGTCGTTGATCTGCTTGCAAAGGAGAAAGCCCCATGGATCATTCTCACGAATGGCAAGCTGTGGCGCCTCTATTCTCAGCGGGCACACTCTCGTGCAACAAATTATTACGAGGTTGACCTTGACGAGGTGCTCGGACGCCAAGGCTTCCAGCAGGACATTCAGGACGCATTCCGCTATTTCTGGCTTCTGTTCCGGATGCAAGCTTTCCGCCCGGCAGAGGCGCAATGGCAGGGCAAGCTGCAATCGCTCAGCATGCTCGATCGTCTGCTGCTGGGCAGCGAAGACTACGCCAAACAACTCGGCGAGAACCTGAAGAATCGCGTATTCACGGAAGTTTTCCCGGTTTTGGCCGAAGGCTTCATCGCTAATATGCGTCAGCGGAGCAACGGCGCCTCCGATCTGGACGCCGCCGAACTCGCTTCCGTGTTCCAGGGCACCCTCACACTGCTCTATCGTCTGCTATTCCTGCTCTACGCGGAAGCGCGCGACCTTTTGCCGATCCAGGCACGTGAATACCACCAAGGCAGCCTTCAGCGCATTAAGGACGAAATCAAAGATGTGGCCGGCACGATCTCGGGGGAAGAGGCCGTAGGGCAGATTCAAAAGGGATTCGAAGCTGATTCCTACCGCCTATGGCAACGGCTCAAAGCACTGTTCCATGTCATCGACAAAGGAAGTGAGGAGTTAAGCGTTCCTCGTTACAACGGCGGGCTTTTCCTCGCCGAACGCGACAGAAATGATCATAGCCCCGAGGCCGAGGCAGCGCGGTTTCTCGAACATGAGCGCATCGCGGATCGCTATCTCGCCCGTGCCGTCGACCTCCTTGCTCGTGGCATCGACCCAAAACGCCAGGATCTGGTGTTCGTGGACTACAAATCGCTCGGTGTTCGCCAGCTAGGTTCCATTTACGAAGGGTTGCTGGAGTTCCAGCTCCGTATTGCCGGCGAAAAGCTTGGCGTCGTCAAAGAGAAAGGCCGGGAGGCCTACAAGCCATTCAAGGAACTCAATGATCGCGAGAAAACGCGAGTTGAAAACCAGAAGACGTATGTGTCGCGTGGGCACGCCTACCTCGAAAACGACAAGCGAGAGCGAAAGGCAACCGGATCGTATTACACGCCCGACCACGTCGTGAAGTACATCGTTGAGCATGCCGTTGGGCCGGTATTGCAAGAGAAGTTCGACGCCTTACGACCGAAGCTGCGCGAGGCGCAGCGAGAACGCCGCGAGTTCGTCAAGCAGCAGGAAGAGTTCGCGAAGCGTGGCATGAAAACGAAGCCGCCTGAGCAGGCTGACCTGATCGGAAGGGATCTCGTCGACGAGTTGTTCAACGTCAAAGTGCTCGATCCTGCCATGGGTTCCGGCCACTTCCTGGTTGAGGCCGTTGACCTAATTACGGACAAAGCCCTCGAATTTCTGAACGCCTTCCCCTGGAATCCCGTCCTGGTTCATTTACAGCGGATGCGGAAGACCATCCAGGAGCAGATGGACGAGCAGAACATCGACATCGATACGAATCGTCTTACAGACGTGAACCTGCTCAAGCGCCATGTGCTCAAGCGTTGTATCTATGGGGTGGATTTGAATCCCATGGCGGTTGAGCTGGCTAAGGTGTCTCTCTGGCTGGATTGCTTCACCCTCGGCGCGCCACTGTCATTCCTGGACCACCACCTGCGCTGGGGTAACTCTCTTATCGGCAGCACGATTGCCGAAGTGGATGCCATTCGCGAAGCCAAAGGGCAGCTTACGCTCACTGGCACCAGCGATTGGCAAGGATTAACGCAAGCTGTGCAGACGATGATTGAGGTTGGGGGCATGCCCGACATCACGCCTGAGCAGGTCGCGTCATCCAAACAACATTTTGAATCCGCACTGGCGGGCGTTGAAGTGTTCAAACGAGTGCTCGACCTGCACACCGCGCGCTGGTTCGTCGATGCGATGAAAGCAGCCGGAAAAGGCAAGAAGAAGGTCGACATTTTCGACGAAATGCTGCGTAGCGGCGAGCTGTTCGAGTGGGCGCATTGCCGCGTTGCCTCACCTGTTACACACACCGGAATGGCGAAAGCCGGACGCGAGGCCGTGGAGCATGCGGCGGTGGTTGCCGGCCAAAAGCGCTTCTTCCATTGGGAACTAGAATTTCCGGAAGTTTTCTACGGGCGCCGCCCAGGGACACAGAATGCCGTGGAACGCCGTTCCGACGCCGGATTTGACGCGGTTGTTGGAAATCCGCCTTATGATGAGCTTTCGGAGCACGCTCTCGGACGGACTCTGGACGAGTTGCGGTTCTTGGTCGAAAGTCCGCTCTACGGACCAACAGGCACTGGAAGGCTAAACTGGTTTCATTTTTTCACCAAGCGTGCTGTACAGCTCGCTCGACCGAAAGGAACACAAGGCTACATTGTGCCCATGTCGCTGATGGGCGACCAATTCACACGCGCATTGCGCCAATGGCTGTTTGCTTCGGGCTGTTTCCTCCTCATAGAGGCTTTCCCGCAGAAAGATGACCCGAGACGACGCGTTTTCTTTGATGCCAAACTCCCGACTTGCCTCTACGTGTTTCAGAAGGGCCAGCAAGGCGCCGAGTTTCTGGTGCGTACCCATCCCGCAAACCAAGTGTCCGACGATTCCCCTTCCTATTTGGCCGACCTCAATACACTGCGCGTACTGGATTCGAGCAATCTGACGATTCCGCAAGTCTCGGACGCTGGGTGGCGGTTGCTCAAACGAATTGCGACCGATGAGAGGCTGGGGAAGCTTCGTGACTATGGCGCAATACCGACTTCAGGCGAAATCGTTTTCAACGAGCAGTTTCGGAAGTACTTGACTGCAACGCCTACTGGCGCTCTAATCCTGCGCGAATCGCACGTGCAACGATGGGAGATTGCCGATGAAGCAAAGCAAGGTGAACCAGTTTGGCTTAAACGTGACGCCTATCTGAAGAGCGCGAGTCCTGATTCGAAGGCGTTTCACTTCAAATTGCCTCGTATCGTTTATCAGGAATGCGCTGCCATCGACAATTGGCGACGTGTTATCGCCGCTTACCTCCCAGAGGGCAACTTTTGCGGTCACAAGATTTGCTATTTCATGGACTACAGATGTGCGCCTGCGGCATTGCTCGCGGTATTCAACAGTAGGCTGGTGGATTGGATAATCACTGCTCTTAGCTCCAACAATAGCCTACCAGCATACTTGGTCGGGTCAATTCCTTTTCTTAAGTTCAGCTCCGTCAGTGGCGACCAACATCGTCGTGAGCGAGTGTCTGACTCATACAGGAATATGACAGGCAAGCATCCGGTGGGCACCTGTTTGCGCAGCTTATTGCGAAGCTTGACAAGGTAGATGATGCAAACGCGGCAGGAGTGTTGCATGACCTTCTTGCTCATGTATCTGAAGATATGACCAGGCTTCATAAGAAGAAACAGCAGGAAGTGACGCGTTTTTTGCGATGGCTGGAGGGTAAGCTCCGCATCGAGCCTGCCGATGACGCGCATGGGGTCGAAGCTCTTTCTGGTAAGGGCGCCATGAAGAACTTTCTCGGTGATTACCAGCATGGAGAAGCACATCTGGAGTTCGCGACGATGTGGGGAATTATCGTCAGAAATTCACGGCAAATAGGCGCCAATCTGGACAAGCGTCTGGAAGATGCGGTTCGGGTCAAATATGGCGAAGTACTGAGTGCCTTGATTCCACTCAAGTCGCGGTTAGCTTGGACTGACAAGTTGATCGACTTGTTAGTGTACAGGCTTTACGGTGTTACGGAACAAGAAATTGCCGAGATCGAAGATCAACCTTTACCGTCTCAGGCAGAGAGCGTCGGGGAGGAAAATGTGCTCACAAACGAGCGGTGATGCCGATCGTCGCAGGCTGATCAGCATTCCTTACGTCATCGACAATCAACGCTTCCGGCTTGCCGATGTTCTGAACGGCATTCTTTCGACCCACATCGGCCGTTCGCTGGACACTGCATCAGCCTATTTCACCGTTGGCGGCTTTGGGCTGCTCCAGGGTGGGCTCCAGAGCCTCGGCAACTTCCGTCTGATACTTGGTGCAGAACCAACCAGCGGCGAGCAGCTCGGACTGCGCCCTGATCCAGGTCTGATCAAGGGGCTAATCGAAGGGGATCTGGAGTCGCTACCTTTTGACGAGAAGACGCTGTGCCTGGTCGAAGACCTGATCGCATATCTGCAGCGCGACTCCGTGCAGGTCCGACTTTACGATCACGGCTTTCTTCACGCGAAGTGTTGGCTCTTCTATTCGGATCGGCCCGGACAACAAATGCTGTTCGACCGATTCCGTCCAATTCTGGCAATCGTCGGATCGTCAAACTTCACTGGACCCGGCCTGACCACCAATCGCGAGTTGAACCTAGCCCACAAAGTCCTGCTTGATCCCACTGAAGTGGAGGACAAAGAGGCGGGCTGGGCAGTCTCATGGCTCAGCGACACGAAACCCAATCCCAACATCTCGCTGGAGAATCGGCAGCTCCTAAAGAGCGAGGTCGGGGCCCGCGCCATTATCGATCTAGAAGAATGGTATCAACGCCAGTGGCAGGACAGCCGCGACTTTAAGCCAGAATTGATCGAGCTCTTGGATGCTTCGAAGTTCGGGCGCAAGGAGTACACGCCCTACCAGGTTTACATGAAGGCACTGTACGAATACTTCAAGGGCGAACTCGGGGACGAGCAGCTAGGTCCAACACGTTCTGCCGTAGAACTCGCCGAGTTCCAGGAAGACGCGGTGAAGAAAGCGCGAAAAATCCTGGCGCGCTATGACGGCGTAATGATTGCAGACTCGGTGGGTTTGGGCAAGACGTGGATCGGCAAGAAGTTGTTGGAAGACTACGCCTATCACATGCGTCAGAAGGCACTTGTGGTTTGCCCCGCGAGCCTGCGTCCAATGTGGCAGCGTGAATTGGCGGAGGCGACGATCTCCGCAGCGATCTTGTCCCAGGAGGAGCTTGGGCGTGAAGAATTCGACGTCTCGAACTTTGCTGACGTAGACGTGGTGCTGGTCGACGAATCGCACAACTTCCGGAATCGTAATGCCCAACGCTACGGCAATCTTGAATTGCTACTCGGCTCCAATGGCGGCCGGGGGCGGGATGGGATGAGGAAAAAAGTCGTCCTGCTGACCGCCGCACCGGTAAGCAACGACCTTTTCGATCTCTATAATCAGTTCTCGCTCATTACGCAGGGCGATCGCAGCTATTTTTCCGCAGCGGGAATTGGCGATTTGTATCGCTACTTTCTGCAAGCACGTCGCGAATCCAGCAGGGACGTTCCCGGTATAGCACTATTCAACCTTCTAGAAGAGGTCGTCATCCGACGCACGCGCGGCTTTATCCGAAAAGCTTACCCGGAAGCTACGATCGCAGGCAAGAAGATCCGGTTCCCCAAGCGCGAGTTGAAGACCGTCCGCTACAACCTAGAAGAGGCCTATAGCGGCATTTACGAGTTCGTGGTTGGTGCAATTGAGGACCTAAGCCTGGCGCCATACAACTTGGAATCGTATAAAAAATCTGCCGACACCGTGGACAAGTTTGAGGAAGGTCGCGAGCAAGCGCTGGTCGGCATCTTCAAAAGCCGTTATCTAAAACGCTTCGAATCAAGCATCCAAGCTTTCCGCGTTAGCGTGCGGCGCGCGCTGGCATTCTTGCAGACATTTGAATCTTACATCCTCGACGGCAGGCTGCTGAAGAGCACCGATTTTCACAAAGCGCTTCAGTACTTGGAACGGGAAGATGTTGAAGATGATGCTATACCGGAATCTTTGGCAGACGAACTTGATGCAAACGCAGATGCGCAACGCGTGTTGGCTGGCATGGAGCCGATTGATCCCACCCTCTACGATTTGCGACGCCTGCACAGGGCTGTCCAACACGATGTCACCCTTCTGGCTGACGTGTGGAAAAAAGTAAAGGGCATAGATGCCGGGCACGACACGAAGCTGACACGGTTGATGAAGCTACTTTCCGAGGATCTTAAGCACAAGAAGATCCTGATCTTCAGTTACTACAAAGACACGGCGCGCTACTTGTATCGCCATCTGGGAGATCCGGAGAACGCCGACGCGGCGACATTTCGCAAAAAAGCGGGCGGCATCAACGTGCGCCGGATGGACAGCGGCATTCACCCTGACGAGCGTGTAAAGACCGTTCAGGCCTTTGCCCCAAAATCGAATGGCAAGCTTGAATGGGCCGGAACCGATCGCGAAATCGATGTGCTGATTTCCACCGACGTTTTGTCCGAGGGCCAGAATCTGCAAGACTGCGGATACCTATTAAACTACGACCTGCACTGGAACCCCACACGCATGGTGCAGCGTGCCGGACGTATTGATCGAATCGGCACGGACTTCGATGTCCTCTGGATCTACAATATGTTTCCCGATCGCGGACTTGAGCGGTTGTTGCGGCTAGTTGAAAGCCTGACTGAGAAGATCGCGAACATAGATCGGTTGGGCATGCTCGACGCTAGCGTGCTGGGCGAAGAGGTGCACCCGCAAACCTTTAACACGCTCAAGCGCATTGACGAGGAGGACAATACCGTCATCGAAGAAGAAGAGCAGTTCACTGAGCTGGCAAGCAGCGAAGTGCTACTCCAGCAGCTGCGGGCCTTCCTTGATGGCGGCGGACGCGATGCGATCGAATTGATTCCCGACGGTATACATTCGGGATTGCAGCGCGCTGGCTCTCACGGCGTTTTTTTCTATTTCCGGAGTAAGAACGGCACGAAGCAGCAGAACTTCTGGAAGTATTACGATCTAAAGACAAACAACATTCTGGATAACCGTCATGTACTGGCGAACCTGATCGCTTGTAGTCCGGATACTCCGCGAATCGTCGAACAGGAGATCTACAGGTCGATCTTCTCGCTTCAAGAGAAGGTGGTCGCAGACTTGCTCGCTAGCTATCAGGAGAAAACCGCTCTTCAGGTGGCGCCGCAGGCGATCGACCCCCTGCAGCAGACCGTATCGACTGTTGTACTCCAGTTCTTAAATCACCCTGAAGTGGAGCGTAAGCGAGCGATTGCGGTTATTGAGTTTCTAAACGGCCCAATGCAGCACGTCCAAATTACCGAATTGAGGGAGATTTACAGGGTATTTCAGCGGATGCAGAATATCCGCGATCTGATTGTCGCGGTCGAGTCGATGCGCACGGCCAGCAAGGGAGTAAAGCCGCGGCCCAAAGAAGATAGCCAACCGCTCCCTTTGCTCCAACGCGAGGACCTGCGGCTCGTCTGCTTCGACGTGCTATCAAGTAGTGGTTGAAGATACAGCCGTAAATGGAGCATTCAAAATATGCCATTCACCTTGGAAGAACTGCTTTCGGAGGACCAACAGCTTCGAACTGTTCATCCGCGCGAACCTACATGCCACGCCATCACTGTTATGCATCAGCATGGGTAGTTCGGGCTCCAAGCGCTAACCGGTCGGTGGCTGGAATCCAATCCGAGTGTGCTGCTCTTCGCGCGTTTGTGGCGGGTGCTCTCTCATCGCGACTTGCAAGTGGCGAAGTGCAATTGGAGTGTCTTTCTGGATGCGAGTTCTCTCTTCAAACGCGATTTTCGCCGCCTGTTCCGCGATGAACGCGATGTCAGCGGCGGTGTAGCCGTCACTTTCCGCTGCCAGGTTATTCCAGTTCAATGCCGCGCAATGGCCCGCCACGAAGCCCCGGATTCGCGTAGAGCGGCAATTCGGGAGGCGTCCACAACCCGACAGGATCGGCCGAGGCGCTTTCCCTTCGCTTGCGCGTTCCGCAGACCGGCCTTCACGCGCTCCTGGATCAGCGCCCTTTCAAATTCTGCCATGGCCCCGATGATCTGGAACATCAGCCGGCCAGATGGCGGAGGCCGGCTCCTTCCCGCCGGAGTTGCTGTTGACAGGATCGAATACCTAATGTATTTTTCATTCTCTTTCATTAATTTAGAGTCCCCAGCTCCGAGGCAACCCCAGGAGCAGAGCTCTCCACGTTCATCTCCCATTCTGTTTCCCGGGATGATTGCGACGGAGCTGCACAGCATAGAAGAATTCTGGAGGCCAATTGTGAGTCTGATCGAAGAGACGAAGACACGTTGGTGGATCGTGGTTTTGATCAGGCTAATGTATGTCATCTGTCACGTTGGATCGCGGCAACATTTCAGTAATCACGCCGGAAATTGCAAAGGAACTTACGCTAGGACACTTCAATGATGCGCGCTTAAGTGAATGGCACAGACGAACCAACTGGGGGGATCTCCATGTTCGAATTGAGAGAGACGGATATCTTGGTCATTGGCGGCGGCGGCGCCGGAATGAGGGCGGCGATAGCAGCCGCGGAAATGGGCAAGCAGGTGGTCTTGCTGAGCAAGGGCCCGCTCTCTCGTACCGGCATCACGCCGGTTGCCGGCGAAGGCGTCGAAGGAGCCGTTAACGATGGCGATACGCCTGAATTCCACTATCGTGACACGCTGACCGCCGGCCGTGGATTGGCGGATGAAAACCTGGTCTACGCATTGGCGCAGGACTCGGTCGCGCGCATACAGGATCTGGAGAGCTACGGCGCACAATTCAAGAAAAAGCCGGACGGCTCGTTTGCCACGTCATTGCGTCCGGGGCAGAGCCATTCGCGCAATCTGTTCATCATCGGCGGCGGTTATGGCTTCGCTGCCACCCTGTTTCGCAAGCTCGCCGAATTTCCGAATGTGATGATTCTCGAGGACGTAATCGCCACCAACATCTTGGCCGAGGAGGGAAAGGTCGTAGGCGCAATCTACCTCGACGTGCGCACGGGCGAGGCGCATGGCATTGAGGCCAAAGCCACGATTTTCGCCACCGGCGGCTATGAGGAGCTGTGGCCGTTTACCGATACTCCTCCCGATACTACGGGTGAAAGTCTCGTGCAGGTCTATGCGCTTGGCGCGCAACTCGTCGACCTGGAGCAGGTCCTCTACTATCCCGGCGTGGTTGTGCATCCGCCGGCGGCGCGCGGCTGGCTCGTGCAATATGAGTACATCCTCAATCCCGATATTCTGGATGGAAGGGCGCTGAACGGAAAAGGGGATGTGTTCATCAAAGGCTTCCCCGCGAGGGACGAGTTCATCAGGGCGATCGGAAGAGAAGTAAAGAATGGGACGGCCAGCCCTCACGGCGGGTTCTATGCCGACCTGTCGCACTCGAAATTGTCGCGAGAGGAACTCACCAAGAAGCTGGAAGACTGGCTGCACCAGTTCTGGAACTTGAAACAGGTCGGCATCGACCTGCGCGATGACAAGGTGGAAATGGCGCCCGCCGCACATTATTGTCTGGGCGGTATCAAGATTGACGATTACGGCCGCACCAATCTGGAAGCCCTGTTTGCAGCCGGCGAAATCACTGGAAATGTGCACGGCGCCAATCGCATCTCCGGTAACGCGCTGTCGGAGACTCAAGTGTTCGGCAAGCGCTGCGCCGAGATCGCCTGCCAGTATGCCGACGATGCGCCGGCCAACGGAGGCTCAAATCGCAAGGCGTTATACCGCGAAAGCGTCCTGGCAGAGTACCAGACCATCAGTCGATGGAACGAGGGCAAAGCCGATGGCGTCAGGCCGATTGCACTGAAAGCGAAATTGCAGGACGTGATGAATCGTTATGTGGGCCTGGAACGGGATGAGCAGAACCTTTTGAAAGGCCTGGCGGCAGTGCGCGAGCTTCGTTGTGACCTGCTGCCGCAGGTCACAACTGCGGCGATCAGGCGCTTCTGTTATGAGGTGCAAGAGGCCTACGAAGTTCGTGGCATGATCGATCTGGCGGAGCTGGTGATCTTATCCGCGCTGCAGCGCAAGGAATCGCGGGGACACCATTTCCGTCTCGATTACCCGCAGACCGATTCTGTCGCCCAGCATACTTGTATTCAGATGGTTGACGGCAAACAACACTTGAGTCTGATTCCAGTGGTTCGTCGCTAGCGCGATCGCCGAATTAACGCGGAGAAAGGGTCCAGGCCATGGATGTACGACTAAGAATATTTCGATTCAACCCGACGATTGACGCGATTCCTCACTACACATCTTATACGTTGTCCTGGACGGAAGGACTCACGCTGCTGGCTGCCATCAGGAAGATCTATACCGAGACAGATCGAACTCTGGCCTTTCGCAACTATTACTGTGGACGTGGCCTGTGCGGTGGTTGCCGGGTTACCGTGAATGGCGCGGTGAACAAGGCATGCCACGTTGTGCTGGAACCACGCTCGGAGTACACGGTGGATCCGCTGAAGGGATATCCGGTAATTCGCGACCTCGTCGTTGACTTCGGAATCCGCCGGGTTTCCGGCACTGGCAAGGGCCAGATAGAGGTTCGGCAAGGAGCAGTGATCACGAAGGTAGGCGCCACGACCGAGCCGTAGGCCGCAAGCGCCGAATAGTGACCCTCCTGAGGATTGTAAAAAGAGAGCCCCGGTGATCAACCGGGAATCTTTGAATCTGAGGTATGTGACCCGCGTAGGCTGGCAACTCTCGTGCGATCGGAAACTGGCGGGGTGCTGCATAAATTCAGTAGTACTGCGGGCCCGCGCGGAAGAGGTTGCTGCAAGAAATCCATTTCGGTACATTCAGGTTAGCCGCTCGACTTGCAACAGCGGTACAGAGTGGCGAGCGCAACTCCCATCTCACGCGAAATCGTCCGCCAGGACGCCCCAGAAGCGCGCAAAGTGGTTATTCTGGGAACATCCACTACCCGGCGCGGACGGCCAAGCAGCTTGCCCTTTGCCTGAGCGTTCCGTAGGCCAGCCCTCACTCGCTCCTGAATCAGCGCGCGCTCGAATTCCGCCATAGCCCCGATAATCTGGAACATCAGCCGGCCTGATGGCGTGCTCAGGTCGAGGTTGTCCCGCAGGCTCACGAAGGCGACGCCATAGGCGCCGAGATCGGCCAGAGCGTTAACCAAATGCTTCAGGGAGCGGCCAAACCGATCGACGTTCCAAACAAGCACGGCATCAAACCGGCGCCGGTGGGCGTCAGTCATGAGGCGGTTAAGTTCCGGGCGGGATTCCTTGGAACCCGAGACGCCATGATCGATGTATTCGCCGGCCACTTGCCACCCGCGGCGGTCTGCATATTCGCGCAGTTCACGGAGCTGCATTTCGGGATCTTGATGGCCGTTGGAGGTGCTCACCCGGGCGTACAGAGCCACGCGGGTGATGCTCAGAGGGACATCTTGAGCGGTTGCGGATGCGGTGGTACGGTGTTGCTTAGCCATGTTGCCTCCTTACAGGCGACATCGGTTAGCGCCGTGTCGGTGTTTCCGCACCGGCATGGCGCGTTCTTGCCTGGGATGAGTGCTTCGTTGTCGCGCTGGATGCTCGTCGGGTTCAGCGCCGAGTGTTGACGCCCCGAGGCGAAGCAGGGAAAATACTTTGGGGACTTTTTGAGGGACCCTATTTCAGAATTGTCGGTACTCAGCCGCTGCTCAAATAGAGCTAAAGGCTGATTTTTATTAGTAGATAGCAATTCTCGGCAATTGGCCGGTTTTCGCGTTCGCGCAACTGTTAACCGGAGGGTTGTAGGTTCGAGTCCTACCCGAGGAGCCATTCTTTTCAGTAACTTACAAGCATTCGCCAAGATCCTTATGCTTTCCTCTGGTGATTTTTCAAAGGACCCCAACAAAATTTAGGCTATCAAGGCGGGAAAATCTTTCTCGACATGCTTTTCACGCGGTAGACCGCCCGGAGCAGCCGAGAGAGCAATTTGGCCCAGGACGATGTGCGCCTGCAGCGAAGCGAGACCGGGCCCTGTAGAATGTTGCAGAACACTGGAGTGACTAGAACCACTCTCATTGGTCGCATCGGGAATGGATGAACGCTAGCGTCGCTGATCAACGTGTAGAGCGACGTAATGAACGCCTCATGCTGCTTTGTAAAATACCCCTGCTGCCGCAAATACATTGCGGCGTCGCCCCATCGATCGACGACCGTATTCCCGGCAACGGCCGCCACGGATTTATGAGACGGCTTCTACGGCGTTTATCGAGACAATCTGAAAGGTGATCCGGAACACGGTTTTGTGATCTCCCCTTGCAGCGCGTTGCATGCCCTGAAATAGAGCCTGAACGCGCCGCGTGTGCTTCGATCAGAAGTCGCGCGTATTGGCCCTCTCGGTCTGACTCGCAGACCGGAGGGAGCCAAGGCAGTGCTTCCGTATAATGCCGCGCTATTGCCGATGTCGGAGCAGCATTGCGCTTCTCGGAGTAGACGCGTGTGAGTTCTGCCGAAAAGACATCATCGAGAGGCTGAACGCGACTGCGGAAATTGTTGGCAAATTGCCCCTCAAGAGTCGTGCGTCCACCCAAACTGATCGCTGCTTTGAGACAAGGAAAATCGCTTTCGCCGTTGTTACAAAGCGATACGGCACGATGCCTCCTCATAATGGCGGTACAGCCACGTTTGCGGGTCCGCCTGTGTTCACGCTTTGAGCCTGAACGGACCTAGCCCAGATAATTCTTGAAGTTGGAGGCGCGAGAAGCCTGTTGTGCTACAAACATGTTGTCTAGACAGCGGTTGAAGCAACCAACGAGGCTTCCGCGTGATTGACGATAGCACGACACCGTGTTTGTTGTTTCCCGCGACGTTTACCAAGCCCGCCGTAATCCAATTCGATCGGCGGCAGGGCAGTTCCGATGGCGGAGCCATGCTGCTGAAGGCGGCCGATCGCCGCTACCGATTGATCGACGGTCTGGCTGGATGTCTGCGCGACGCACGGCAAGCGGGCAAGGTCGATCATCGCTTGCGCGAGTTGCTGGCGCAGCGTGTGTTCTCGATTGCTTGCGGTTATCCGGACGCCAACGACTCGGCCCGTCTGGCCGCCGATCCCATTCACAAGATGTTGCTCGACCGCGATCCGGTCACGGGCCGCGATCTGGCTTCGCAGGCCACGTTGTCGCGCTTTGAGAACGCCGTTGGTCTGAAGGAGCTCTATGGCATAAGTGAGGCGCTGGCCGCCAGCGTGATCGAGCGCCATGCCCAGCGGCTGCGTGGCCGTGCCCATCGCGTCACCATCGACCTCGACCCGACCGATGATCCGACGCACGGCGCGCAGCAGTTAACGTTCTTCAATGGCCACTACGATTGTTGGTGCTACCTGCCGGTCATGGGCTTGGTCAGCTTCAATGAGGAAGCCGAGCAGTATCTGTGCGCCGCCGTGCTGCGTCCCGGCAACGTGACGGCGGCGGTAGGAGCGGTGGGAATTCTGCGCCGACTGACGCAGTTGATTCGCTACTTCTTCCCCGGCGTACAGCTTCGGGTTCGCCTCGATGGTGGCTTTGCGCATCCCCAGTTGCTGGCGTTTCTGGATGCCGAGCCCAAGCTTGAGTATGTCGTGGCGATGGCCAACAATGCGGTGTTGAAGCGTAGGGCTAAGCCAGCTATGCGGCAAGCTCGCAAGCTCTCGCGTCGGACCAGCCAGACCGAGCACGTCTATGGTGAAGCCAACTATGCAGCTCGAACGTGGTCGCGACAACGCCGCATGATCATCAAGGCCGAGGTGGTTCGGGCTGAGGGCAAAGAGCCAAAAGATAACCCGCGCTTCGTCATCACCAACCTGAAACAGAGTCCGCAGTTCCTTTACGAGAAGGTCTATTGCCAACGTGGCGAAATTGAGAATCGCATCAAGGAATTGCACGATCTCCAGATCGACCGCACCAGTTGCAGCGATTTCTGGGCCAACCAGTTCCGGGTGCTGCTGACCGCCGCCGCTTACGTGCTGCTGCAAGAGTTGCGGCTGCGGGCCGCTGGTACCGCGTGCGCACGAGCCCAAGTCTGGATGATCCGCGAACGACTGCTGAAGCTAGGCGCCTGTGTGCTGGTCTCGGTGCGCCGCGTGGTCGTGCACCTGCCCACGTCGTTCCCGTTTCTACCTACCTTCCGGCGAGTGGCACTGGCGCTCGGAGCCTCGCCGGGATAGCCGGGCCGCTCTTTCCTTCAAAACATCTTTTCCAGGTTACGCAAACAGCAGGTAGGGAAACACTGCGCCCGAAAAGCTCTAAGTTGCCCAGTTCAGACACACAAGTGATCCACACAGCCCACAGCACTGGACGCTTCACGCTGCCATCCACGCCATCACCGCAACCTCGTCCCTCCGAAAACCACTTATGGAGCCTTCATGCATAAAGCGGGTTAGTGCGGTTCCCAAGTAGTTATATCCGAAAAGAGGAAGTGGGGTAAGTTACGGGTGGCGAGTTTCCGCGAAGACACAGAGCGATGCCGCGAGCATATTCGGATGATTTGCGGTGCAAGATTCTGCAGGCGTACGAGCGTACCTACATTCACGCCGTACAGGATTTCGCGAAGTATTTCCGTCGCTCGCCGGAGCGCCTCGGCCCCGAGCATATTCGCGAGTATCAGGTGCATCTGTTCCGAGATCGCAAGCTCTCGCCGGGCACGATCCAAAGCCGCACTGCCGCCCTGCGATTTCTGTTCGTCAAGACGCTGAGGCGTCCGTAGGTTCCCGACGACATTCCCGTGCCGAAGCGGCAGAGGCGCATGCCAACCGTGTTGAGTCAGGAAGAGGTCGAGCGGTGGATTGCTTCCGCCCGCAACCTGATGCATCGGACGATGTTGATGATGCTGTATGCAACCGGCTTACGCCGGGCCGAACTCTCCCATCTCAAGGTTTCCGATATCGACAGCGAGCGCATGGTTATGCAGGTCCGCCAGGGAAAGGGCGGCCGTGACCGCGACGGGTTGTTGTCTCCGAAGCTGCTGGAGACCCTGCGCGAGTACTGGCGCTGGATGAAGCCAAAGACCTATTTGTTTCCGGGCACGGTGAAGGGCTGGCGGGCCGATGTGCCCATTACAGAGAAGATCATCTGGACGGCCACGGTCGAGGCTGCGAAGCGAGCTGGCATTACGAAGCATGTCTCTCCTCATACTCTCAGGCACAGCTTTGCCACCCACATGCTGGAAGCCGGAGCCGATCTACGCACTATCCAGGTACTGCTCGGACACTCGAAGCTGGACCACACAACCGTCGATCTCCATTTGTCCCGGCGCCACCTGCAGGCAGTTCCCAGTCCGCTGGAAGCTATCGAGGTGTCCAACCCGGAAGCGGTGAAGCGCTCCAGGAGGCTGCGGAAGCGATGAGCCGGCCCACCCTTGAGGTGGCCAACATCGTTCGCGTAGCAGGCAACAGATTCTGGGAGCACAACGGATTACACCTTGCATGGCAGCATCGCAAGGTGCTCGATGCCATCGTCCGATGCCGCACGGCGGCCTTGGGCGGTCATCGTGATCAATGCACACGCTGCGGTCATCAGGCCATCTCGTACAACTCATGCCGGAACAGGCATTGTCCAAGATGCCAGGGAAACGCACGCACAAAATGGATGGCTGCCAGGGCGGCGGAGCTGTTGCCAGTTCCGTACTTCCACATTGTCTTCACCCTGCCGCACGAACTTTCCGCTCTTGTCCTGCAGAACAAGCGACTGTTTTACGATCTGCTCTTCCGAACCAGCGCCGCGACGATGCTCGAACTGGCCCGCGACCCGAAGCATCTGGGAGCAGCGATCGGGTTTCTTGGCGTGCTCCATACCTGGGGACAGAACCTTCAGCATCATCCCCACATCCATTACGTTGCTCCTGCTGGCGGCATGGCTCCCGATCATTCCAGATGGATCGCTTCTTCGAACCGCTTCTTTCCGCCCGTCGGCGCACTCAGCCGGGTCTTCCGTGGCAAGTTCACCGCCGGACTTCGCCAACTCTTTCAGCAACACAAGCTCCAGTTCCACGGCTCACTCCAGAGTCTGGCCGAGCCACCTTGCTTCCGCAAGTTTCTGCGACAGCTTTTCCAAGAGAACTGGGTCGTCTACGCCAAGCCGCCTTTCGGCGGTCCTGAGCATGTTCTGCACTACCTGGCGCGCTATACCCATCGCGTCGCGATCTCTAACCATCGACTCGTCGCCTTCCAGAACGATCGAGTCTCGTTTCGCTGGAAAGACTACGCGCACGGCGGCAAGCAAAAGATCATGACCGTTTCCGCGGAGGAGTTTCTGCGCCGATTCCTGATCCACGTTCTACCCAGGGGATTGGTTCGCATCCGCCACTTCGGACTCTTCGCCAACCGGCGGCGCGGAGATGCTCTCTCGCGTTGCCGCATTCTGCTCGGCGCAGCGACCTGCGCAAGCGATCCCGAGGTCACTACTCAGTTGCGCTGTCCAGTCTGCGCTGGCCCCATGCTCGTCATCGAACGGATGACCAGCAGCCAACTCTATTTCCGGTCGGGCGTAATGCCCGCAACACGGAGGTGCATCATTGACAGCTCCTGAGAGATTCTTGGTACGCCGAGTTTCCGGCAAAGGATGTTTACGGTGTGTCCAGACACGCCATGCCCTCGTGCGCTCACGCGCCGACTCTACCCCTCAAATGCGCGCCCGCTGCCTGCCCGAAACATTTCTGTCGCAGCGGCCAAGAGCGACTCAACGGATCTCCCGGCCACGTCCTGATCTCGGACCGCCGCCCTCAGACAAGCAAAACCACATCCAAACCCCATAGACCTGACCGCGTCCGCCGCAAACGCTAGCCGCTCAGTTCAAACGGCCCTATCGAAACTGCCCCGTCCATGGAAAGTTGCGCGCCCCCCACTTCTCTCGTCGGGGCAGTCCCGATAGGATTCTAACGTTTCACACGATTCAGCTTGAGTGTTGTTAAATCCCCTTCTCACCACTTTCGCAACGCGCCGGCCCGCTCAGCCACGGCTTCTGGCATGGGGTGCCGAGTTGCCGGATGCGCCTTTCCTGCAATTTCCTTTAAGATAGAATTTTGTAAATCGCGCACCTCGAACTTCGCCCTACGGTCAGGAAGATAACTTTGGAAAGCTTTCAGGAAGATTATGAGTAATCCCTTGCAAATCGTCGTCTGCGGCGGTATTGTGCCCGACCCGCTGCAAACCCTCGAGCCCGTCGCCGGCGCCGGCCTGCCCAGCCTCAAGAACGAAATGATGTTGCCCGCTGTGCTCGATCCCTGGGCCAGCCACGCCCTTTACGAGGCCGCCAACCTCGCCAAAAAAACGCCCGGCAGCAAGGTCTACCTCGTGAGCCTCGGACCCAAGGCCAAGCTGCAGCAGGTCATGATGACCGTGGCGCAGAAAGTTCCGTTCGAGCTGGTCGCCATCGACGGCCCGACCGCCGGCTTTGCCGATGCCGCCGAGGTCGCCTCGCTGCTGGCGGCGGCGATCCAGGCGATTCCCGGTCTCGACAAGAGTCGCCTGCTGCTGTTCGGAGGCTGGGAGTCGGCTTCGCGCGGCGCCGGGGCAACCCTCGAAATCGTCGGCGAGCTGCTCGGCATCACCGATCAGTTCCAGGGCGTCGATCAGATCAGCCTGCGCGCCGACGGCTCGTTTGAGGTGCTGGAGCGCGTCGAAGGCGGCCAGCATCAGGTTTCCGTCTGCGCCGCAGCCCCTGCCGTGCTCGGCTGGGCGACCGGCAATCTCGGCGAGCCGCGCAACGATCCACAGGTAGGCATGGCCAACATGCGCACTGTCATGCCCGCCCTGCAGCGCGCCAAGCCGGCCAAGCTCGCCAGTGACGGGCTGGCCTACGCCAAGGTCGAGCTGCCCAGGCAACAGCGCGAGACGCGCATCGTGAAAGACGTTTCAGGCGACGACATCGCCAAGGAAATCGTCGCCTGGATGACGGAAGATTAGAGCATGTTTGCATGTTTCATAAATGGTTTCTTTGCAGGGGCATGGCTTTAGCCATGCCGTCCAGAGCCGGGAAAAATGTGAGCTTTAGCCCCTGAGGTAAAGAATTTGATCTTAAGACCGGCTGCTTTAATTAGCGGCGAATTTCTGACTCACCATACTAGCAGGCTGCTGAAAAACTGTTCTTTGAGGTGTCATCCTGAGCGCAGCCGGGGTCCCCGGCAACGGCCGTTTTTGCCGTTGCTGGGGTGGAGGAGCGAAGGATCTGCTGTTCGCGCGTGCTGAAAATAAAGCAGCCCTTTCGGTCGCCAGCCCCAACCAGCCAACAACGGGCTTGTCGGGGACCCCGCGCAAAATCGGCGCGATCGAAGGATGACACTATTATGAGTTTCTCAGCAGCCTGCTAGAGAAGAAGTTTCACGTTTCCGTGTTTCTGCCTTCGGCCTGCACGGAAACTTTGAAACCTCGAAACTTTGAAACCTCTGAAACCTGAAAGCGTTTTTGAAAGCCTTAAAGATTGCAGATTTTCAAAACCTCGATGGACCAAGGACGAATGAATGGAAACGATTCTTTTTGTTGCTCACACCGAAGCCGACGGCCTGCTGGCCAAGCCCGCCCTGGAAGCGCTCGGCGCCGCCATCGAGCTGGCAGCCGCGCTCGGCGGCTCGCCGTTGATGGTGGCGTTCTACGGAGCGCAGGTCGCGGCGGCCGCCAACCAGGTTGCCAACTGCGGCGCGGCGAAATTCCTGGGCGCATCCGGCGCGGAGTTCGCTCAGGCGCGCTACGCCACCGACGCCGCCGCCATCGAGGCGCTGGCGCGCGCGGCGCAGGCCACGATTGTCGTCAGCGCCGGAACCTCGCGCGCGGCGCGGGTGCTGGCCGGCGTCTCGCATCGCCTCGGCGGACGCGCCGATACCCACGTCAACAGCATTCAGGTTGAGGGCGCGACGGTGCGGATTACGCGCTGGTTCTATCGTCAGCGCATGGTGGCCGAACTGGCGCGCGCCCAGCGTCCGTGGCTGCTGGCGCTGGACGCGGGCTGCCACCCGCCATACCAGGGAGCGCCGGGCGAGGCCGCGGTGGAATCCGTTGCGGTCGCGCTCGGCGACAGCCACGCTCGCACCCAGGTCACCGGAGTTCGCTCGCCGGGCACCACCCGGCAAACCATCCGTCCCGACGCCAAGCTGCTCTTCGTCGCCGGCGCCGGATGGACCAAGAAACAGAAAGACGGACAGACCCACGCTAGAGAAGCCGAGGAGCTTATTCTCGACTTCCTCGAGCGCTCCCACGCCTCGCTCGGCGGCAGTAAGTCGCTGGTGGACCTGAGCGGCGAGGGCGAAGACGTGCTCGGCTTCATGAGCCACATGAATCAGGTCGGTCAGACCGGGGCCACGCCGCGCCATCCCAAGGGGCTTTCCACCTGCTGCCACGGCGAAGAACCGCACGTGGTGGGCTGGCGATTCATCAACCAGCGCCGCGCCGTCAACCTCGACCCCAACTGCGGATGGGCGCGCGGCAAGGCCGACGTGCTCTACGTCGCCGACGCCTTCGAAGTGATGCGCAAAGTCAACGACCTGCTCAGCCAGAAGAGCTAGGCGGCGGGTAGTGTCCTAATTTGGATTCCGGCCGCAATATTAAGTGTAGGTATTGTGCTGGGGGTGCATGGGGTCGGGAAACGGTATAGCACCCTCTATAGGTACATGCCAGTACAGCCATTTAGTCTCGTGGGGAGCAGCGGATTCCGGTTGCAGCGGATCGAAGTAAACAATCCTGCCATAGAATCGCAGTTCTGTGAACCCTTGGGAGAATGTAATATTTACGCCAAAAGCGTTTCTCTTGTCCATCTCGGCGACATCAAAGCGAAAAATAATTTGGGTTGCAGTCGGTGGAATCAGACATGGTGGCGAACAGAGAAGCGACTCGCCGGTCTGTTCATCAGGAGGAATGCGCAGCGACTCTCCTCGTTTGGTGAGGATCGGCATACTCCAAATGGACCTAACTTTGGCGGGAGTCCTCCCAACATTCTTGAGAATGAAGTTGAACTGACCGGGAGCCAGAGATTCGACGTTAACAACGATCCACGGGCGCTCGGCATTGATAATGGCTTGAGCATTCAGCAGAGCAGCATCGGCGGCAGTTTTCGTCGCTCTGGCGGCTGCCGCAGTTTCCTTTGCCTGCCGATAGATGAAATATCCAGTTATCGCGGCGACGAGAACCAGCAGTATGCTGACAATCAGGGAAGCGCAATCCATCCAATCTCTCTTAACGTCAATTCGGGGGATTGCGTTGATCGTTATCAATGGTTGGGATGGCTGGTTGGGGGATGTTTCTGGGTGGTTTATTTTGGCATTCTGTTCGGAGCCATTCTTATCTTTAATGGCTGGCGCGTTATCAGATCGATTCTGTGCAGAATCGGCCTGTTTTTTGCCGTCTTCGCTGGAGTAGCCGGATGCTGGGGCATATCCGAACAGAATAAATGTATGGACAAGGAACACAGCCAAAATGAGCGTTTTCATGGCGGCGAAAGTGTATCACTTTACTTGCCGCACTCGGAGCGTGAGATGCGGGCAAGTAAGATAGCAATTTGTCTGCTGCAATTTTGCGGATGTCCACCAACCGCCGGCGGATGTGACCCGCCCCAATGGCGAATGCAGCAACCCCGTGCTCACGTGCCGGGTGTACAATCCGCCTGTTGCATCACACTCTCTATGAGCGATCTTTCCAGCTTGCCGCCCGGCCCCACGCCGCCCAACTCAGAAGCTGAGCCGGCTGCCTTCGCCGCTCCTCCGCTCCCGTCGTTGCCGGAGCCTACGCGCGAGGAGCGAACCCTGGGCATGTTGGCGCACGTCCTGCAGATTGTCTCCTGGCTCATTGCCCCGTTGATCATCTTTTTTGTCCGCCGAGACTCCCGCTTCGTGCGCTATCACGCACTCCAGGCGGTGTTCTTTCAATTGCTGATGATGTTCGTCTGGGCCGCCGTTCTGATCGCTCTCTGCGCCGGATTCTTCGTTGCCCTGGCCCGTCATCAGGGAGCCATTAGTCCGGCCGCGATCGGTTTTCCCGTTCTCTTTTTTCTCGTCTTCTGGGGTGGCGGAGCGCTCGCCTGGCTGCTGAACCTCGTGCTCGCCATCGTCTACGGATTGCGCGCCAACCACGGCGAGTGGGCCGGCTACCCCGGAATCAAGTACCTCGCGGCCAAAGTCGCCGGCGTCGAACTGCCTTAACCCGATCCCGCGCCCAAGCCGCCTGCCACAGCCCCAACTGGCTAGTGTCCTGAATCGTAAACGTTCGGTTCTGGCCGTCTGGACGGGAATGTGAAGAGGCAGGCATCCTCGCTTGGTAGACGCCGAGGGATTGTGTCGGCGCGAGGCGAAGATGGAAACTTCCAGTCAGGTAGTCGGTGAAGTTGCGGCCGCAACGGATGTTGGGGTTAAGCGGGCGGAGCGGCAGCAACGGAGCGCAGAACAGAAACGCGAAATCGTTGAAGAGACGCTGGCACCGGGAGCGTCAGTGGCACGAGTGGCGCGTGCGCACGAAGTCAACGCCAACCAGGTCTTTGCTTGGCGCCGGTTGTATCGCCAAGGGCGGCTCGGTAACAGGAAGCAACGCCCAGTTCGGTTGCTGCCGGTAACCGTTACAGATGTAGGCAGCCGTGAGGTGATCGTTGCGGCGGAATCGAGCGGAACGGTGCCGTTGCCGATCTGCCGCGAACCTGCGATCAGCACGCCGGCAGGCGTGATTGACCTCGAGCTTTCCAAAGCACATCTTCGCATTGAAGGCAGCGCCGATCCGGACGTGTTGCGCGTGCTTTTGGAGTGCCTGCTGCGATGATCGCGCTGCCAGCGGGAGCCCACATCTGGATCGCGGCGGGCGTGACCGACATGCGACGCGGCTTCACCGGGTTGAGTGCGCAAGTGCAGACGGGGCTGCAACAAGACCCCTTCTCTGGCCATGTCTTCATCTTCCGCGGGCGTCGCGGCGATCTGATCAAGGTGTTGTGGTGCGATGAAGATGGGCTGTGTTTATTGGCCAAGCGTCTGGAACGTGGGCGATTCATCTGGCCCAAGGCGGAGAGCGGCGGGGTTTCGCTGACGCGGGCACAGTTGTCGATGTTACTGGAAGGCATCGATTGGAGACGACCGGTGCGAACGGCCGACTCCTTGTTGGCGATCTGAGTGCACCTATGCGTTTTGCACAGATATTTCGCGGCTTTCACGCATTTTTGATGCAACGTTGAATCCTGTTCATGGCATACTCCAGCTGTGATCGCGCCGCCCACAACGCCGCTGGATCTAAGTACGATGGATGCGGATGGGTTGAAGGCGCTGATTCTCTCCCAGCAACAACAGTTGCAGCACCAAGACCAACAGCTCCTCCACAAGGACGAGCAACTTCTCTCCCGTGACCATGAGATTGAACACCTGAAGCTGCTGATCGCCAAGCTGCAAAGGATGCAGTTCGGGCGCAAGTCGGAGAAGGTCGAGCGCCAGATCGAACAGCTGGAGTTGAAGCTGGAAGAGCTGGAGACGGGTCGCGCCGAACGTGAGCAACCAGTACCAGCGTGCGCTACTGCGCCCGGTACCGCCGGTGCAGCTTCTGCCAAGAAGAAACCATCGCGGCGTCCGCTGCCCGAACATCTTCCGCGCATCACCAAGGTACATGAGCCTGCGCAGCAGGTGTGTCCAGAGTGTGGCGGCACGCTGCGCAAACTAGGTGAGGACGTCTCCGAAGTCCTCGACTACATACCAGCCAGTTTCATTGTCATCCGTCATATTCGTCCCAAGCTGAGTTGCAGCGGCTGCGACGTGATTGTGCAGGCCCCGGCGCCGAGCCGTCCGATCGAGCGCGGCTTGGCTGGGCCGGGATTGCTCGCCCACGTTCTCAGCGCGAAGTACTGTGACCACTTGCCGTTGTATCGCCAGTCGGGGATCTACGAGCGCGAGGGCGTTGATCTGGATCGCTCGACGCTCGCAACCTGGGTGGGCGAGGCCAACAGCCTGCTAAGCCCCTTAGTCGACACACTGCGCCGCTACGTGCTGGCCGCCAGCAAGGTACATGGCGACGACACTCCGGTCCCGGTGCTAGCTCCGGGGCAAGGCAAGACGAAGACAGGGCGGCTATGGACCTATGTTCGAGATGATCGCCCAGCGGCCAGCCAGGAAGCTCCGGCAGTGTGGTTTGCTTACTCGCCGGATCGCCGTGGGGGACATCCGCAGCAACATCTGAGTGAGTTCCGCGGCACGTTGCAAGCCGATGCGTTCGCCGGGTTCAACGAGATTTATGAGGGTGGCCGGGTGCAGGAAGCCGCCTGCTGGGCGCATGTACGGCGCAAGTTCTACGACCTCAAGGAAGCACACCAATCGCCGATTGCAAGCGAAGCGGTCGAGCGCATCGGCGCGCTGTACGGAATCGAAAAAGAAATTCGAGGGCGGCCTCCGGACGAGCGGCGCGAAGTTCGCAACACCCGGTCGCGGCCACTGTTGGAGTCGCTCCACCACTGGCTTGAAGCATCGCTTGCGAAGCTGTCGAAGAAGTCCGATACCTCGGCGGCGATCCGCTATGCGTTCGCTAACTGGGCGGCACTGATGCGCTTTTGCGATGACGGCCACATCGAGATAGACAACTCTGCTGCCGAACGCGCCTTGCGCGCGGTCGCGATCGGACGCAAGAACTATCTGTTCGCTGGATCAGACTCGGGTGGAGAACGTGCGGCAGCGATTTACAGTCTGGTGGGATCGGCCAAGTTAAATGGACTGGATCCGGAGGCCTACCTACGTCACGTACTGGAACACATTGCTGACCATCCGATCAACCGAATCGAAGAACTGCTGCCGTGGAACCTGCCCCCCGGCGACGCTGGAAAGCCTTAGCCAGCGTCTGACAACACGAACAACCAATCCTTCCGTAAGTGTCCACGAAAAAACAAGTGGACACTTACCAGATCTCCACACCTAACCATCCCGATCCATGTCAACATGGTTCGGACCACCCGCTTACCCTTTCTGAACTGTTCAGAAAAGTACATTTCCCAACGCAAGACGTCAAGACGGATGGTTCAGGCTGGGTGCCCCAGGTTCGCGCCGCCAAGCACTCCTTCGAGACGCGCCGTACCGTTTGGTTGGGCTGTGCCACGCCAGCGGACAGCTCCTTTGGCCGTTCGGCGCTAACCTGGGTATACTCTCCGCGCAAGCAACAGTCTCTTCACTTCGCCCGCGGATGTGTCTTGTCGTACACTTCCATTACCTTGCGCGTGGAGAGCTGCGTGTAGCGTTGCGTCGTCGCCAGCCGCTCGTGTCCCAGCAACTCCTGGATCGAGCGCAGGTCCGCGCCCTCTTCCAGCAGATGTGTCCCAAAGGCGTGCCGCAGGGTGTGCGGATGCACCTCCGGCGACAAGCCATTCTGCACCGCCAACGCCTTCACGATCCGGCCCACGCTGCGTGTCGTCAGCCGCTCGCCGCGCAAATTCAAAATCAGTGCCGGCGTCTTTTTCGCTCCTCGTTCTTTCAACACCCGGAAGCGCGCGTTCATATAGGTTGACAACGCCCAATCGGCATTGTCTCCGAACGGCACCAGCCGCTCCTTCTTGCCTTTGCCGCGCACCACGATGGCGTGCTCGCTCCAGCGAATATGCTCGACGTTGATGCCGGTCAGCTCCGAGTTGCGGATTCCGCAGCCATAGAGCAGCTCAAAGATCACCCGGTCGCGCTCGGGAAACGCCGCCTCCTCGGGCGGCGCCGTATCGAGCACGCGGTTCATTTCTTCGATGCTCGGCACCCTCGGCAGTTTCTTGGGCAGCTTCGGAGACGACACCAGCAGTGCCGGATTCTGCCTCACCAGCTTCTCCCGCGCCAGGAACTTGAAGAGCGAACGCACCGCCGCCAGCGCCCGCGCCACCGAAGGCTTGGCCAATCCCTGGTCGTACAGATGCGCGAGAAAACCGCGAATCTTTACGTGGTCCACCGTTTCCCACGCGCCCTGTCCAAGGTAGTCCGTGAATTGCTCCAGGCTGGTCCGGTAAGCCTTGATGGTGTGCGCCGAGGCGTTCTTCTCCCCGAGCGCACGCAGGAACTGCGCCACATCGCGCGCCACCTTCGACGGCTTCGCTGAATGCTTCGGCGAAGTTTCCTTCGCCAAAGATTGCCTCGCTGATTGCTTCGCCAGAGTTTCCTTCATCGGTCCGCCTGCTTCCTTCATCGACACCGCCTGCTTCCTGTCATTCTGAGCGAAGCGAAGAATCCCTACGCCTCATACGGACAAAGTACAGCAAGACCGGTTTATGTGGAAGCGGCCTTTTACACAGATAGCCCGAACCGCACGGCGCGAACCCGAGGCACCCGGCCGATTCAGAATCGTAATTAGTGAGGAAGGCGATTTTTCAACAATTACGCCGTATTCTTCACCTGCCTGAAGAATGCTTACCTTCGCTGGCTGCGCTTTTGAACCAGTCTCCCAGCCAACGGTTCAAAGCTTCTGTTCGTTGCACCGTTAGATCTTTCTTGCAACTTGGAACTGCAATCGACGCGCCTGTGCCGCCCTCATACGTCGCCTCAACGGTCGCGCAGAAGTCATTCCGGTAATGCACCCATGCTTCCTGAGAGTTTTGCAGACTGTGCCGAATCCGTGCATAAAACTGGGGGTCATTCGGTTGAGCTTGTTCGTGCTCTTGCCGCTCCTTAGCGGTCGGAATGAACGCAGCCCGTGCGCGTTCGTAGGTTTGTTTCATCTCCGTTTCAGCTATGTCCAACTCGCGCCGACTGCAATTCGCGTAATCGGCCATACTCTTCGGGTTGTTGCAGTCTAACTGTGGTTGTGCAGAGCAGAGCGGTGCTAAACAAAGCAGGGCGGTAACGAGAGCTTTTACATGCCGCATAATGCTCAAGATTGCGGCTATTTGGGATTTCAGTCAATGTGCATTGTTAGTTAACAGATCAACAATTGGCGTAAACAGGCGTTAGCGTGAATGATACCAGTCGGGTGCCCCAGCTTCGCCCTTTAACCTGGGTTCCGGTTTGGGTTATAACCGACTCGTCTCTTGGCCGTCCACTCCGAAGTCGTTCAATAAAATATTTTAATTGCCTCAATAAAAAAAATTGATCGCCAGCCCGGGAAAAAGGTATGCTTTCGGGTCGAAGCGAGGCTCTGCCTCGCGCGCACCGGCCAGTGCCGAAAGCACGCGTTCTGGTGCGATTCCGGAGCGGGCGCTTCCGGCAGCAGTTTAGAGGAGGTCGTAATGCTTCACCTTGATACCGGCAACACCGGATTCATGATTCTATGTGCCAGCCTTGTCATGCTCATGACACCCGGTCTGGCTTTTTTCTACGGCGGCCTGGTGGGACGCAAGAACGTTCTCGCCATCATGATTCAGAGTTTCGTCTCCATGGGCTGGACCACCGTTCTCTGGTATCTCTACGGATATTCCTTATGTTTCAGCGGCGATTGGCACGGCATCATCGGCAATCTTGATAACTTCTGTCTGCGGGGAATCACCCTCAACACCCCTTCGCCCAACGACACCATCCCGGCCATCGTCTTCATCGCCTACCAGATGATGTTCGCCATCATCACCCCCGCGCTGATCAGCGGCGCCTTCGCCAATCGGGTCACCTTCAAGGCCTATATGTTGTTCCTCACCGGATGGCTGACCTTCGTTTACTTCCCCTTCGTCCACATGGTCTGGGGTGGCGGCGTCCTGCAGCAGTGGGGAGTACTGGACTTCGCCGGAGGCATCGTGGTGCATAACACCGCCGGATTGGCGGCCCTCGCATCGGTGCTCTATGTCGGCCGCCGCCGCGTGCTCGACCGCGGTCCCCATAGTATTCCGCTGGTCGCCTTGGGAACCGGAATGTTATGGTTCGGCTGGTACGGTTTTAACGCCGGCAGCGAGTTTCGCGTCGATGCGGTTACCGCGACCGCCTTCTTAAACACTGATGTCGCCGCCTCATTTGCCGCCGTCGCCTGGCTGATGGTCGCCTGGACGCGGGAAAAGAAACCGAAGTTTCTCGGCTTGCTCACCGGCGCCGTGGCGGGCTTGGCGACGATCACCCCGGCGGCTGGCTATGTTTCGCCCACCACCGCCGTCATTATCGGCATTGTCTCAGGCGGGGTTTGCTACTTCGCCGTGGAGTTGAAGAACAAACTCGGTTGGGATGACGCGCTCGACGTTTGGGGAGTTCACGGGGTCGGCGGCTTCCTGGGCATCATCATGCTTGGCGTGTTCGCCAACCGCGCCTTCAACCCGGCGGGCGTCGATGGCCTGCTCTACGGCAATCCGGCATTCTTCTACAAGCAGGTTGTTGCCGTTCTTTTCTCTTCGGTTTGGGCCTTCGGGTTCACCTACGCCATGTTGGCTCTGATCAACGTCTTCACTCCGGTCAAGGTTGAAGAAGCCGCTGAAGAAGTTGGACTCGACGAAATTCTTCACGGCGAACAGGCCTACGAACTGACTCCCGCTCCGGAAAAGGCAGCCGCAGCGGCGGCCGGAGCAAAGTAAAACAGACCACACCTGGTGCCCCACTCAAGCAAAAGAAGCTTGAGTGGGCCACCAGCCGGGTGCCCCGGTACCTAACACTAGGATGCTGCCAGCGTCGCAGTATTAATTGCGTAACTTGCGCCGCAGTAACACGCCCGACCCGAGCAACATGGTCCACAGCAGAGTTAAGCTGCCTGGTTCGGGAACCGATAAAGCAACTTCGTAGTCGTCCGCACTCCAGATACTGTCGCCCAACACACCAAACGTATCACCGACTGGGATCGACCCGTTATAGTATTCAAAAACAACGTCCGAGCCCTCGAAGAACGATGTGCAACTGCTGAAATACGTGGGGGGAACACCAACGGTGGTGCCACACCCGTAATCCGAAATGATGGTGGCACCCGTCAGCTCCGGTGCAACTATGTAAAGCTGAGTGATCGGGGCACCGGTAGTGTTTGTGAAATACGTAACGTTTGCTGAGCTGCCGAACGTGATCGACGGCTCCACAGTGTCGCGTGGGAAGCCGGCTAAAGTGCCGGTATTGGAGGTCCCATTGTTAACTACGCCGCCAATAGCTGTTGTTCCAGTCAAGAAAAGCCCAGGATCGCCAGGATCTTCCCAAGTATACCCACTCTGGGCCATTGCCGTGCTAACTCCCAAAAACATCAGAATCAGCACAAGTAGTGTCACCTTTATTTTCATGCTACCTCCGGAGATAGAGTAGTTGCAAACAAGACTTCAGCTCCCGTTCAAACCACAGAAGTCACTCTTCTTGCTGACGGCAAAGAACAAGGATGTTCTAGCCGCCTAATATCCCGCACATTCTCCGAGGTCGCCGTGCGGTATTCGAGTGGGTGCACGTTTGCGTCCATCATTCTCAAGTTGTAAGTGTCTGATTATTAGGGCAAAACGCCCTTTGGCCGGGGGAAAGCCGTCGCCTTGTGCCGGTCATTGCACGTGGAAAAGGGAAGAATACTTCACACTAACAGTGAGCCGGTGCCCCACATCTGCCGCAGTTAGCAGATGTGGGATTCCACGGCTCACTTCGCCCCGCGCCTCTTTGCCCGGGGATGAAACGTGCGATACACGCTCCCCAGCCGATCCATCGCCAGGTGCGTATAAATCTGCGTCGTCGAGATGTCGGCGTGTCCCAGGATCGTCTGCACCGTGCGCAGGTCCGCGCCGTTCTCCACCATGTGCGTGGCGGCGCTATGCCTCAGCATGTGCGGACTGGCATGCGGGCCGGTCTGCGCCGAGCTGGCGGAGACGATCTGCCAGACCCGCACCCGCGTCAACCGCCGCGCTCCCCGTCCGATGAACAGGCATGCCGATTGCTTCCCGCCTGCCAGTGCCGGACGCACCGCCAGGTATTCGGCAATCGCCGCGAGCGCGGCCTGGCCCAGCGGCACGATGCGCTCCTTGTCTCCCTTGCCGCGCACCAGCACGTAGCCGAGATCGTGCTTGACGTCTTCCATCCGCAGGTCCACCACTTCGGAGACCCGCAGCCCGCCCGCGTAAAGCACCTCCAGCATGGCGCGATTGCGCAGCTTCAACTCCGGCCCGCACTTCGCCTTCGGGGCGGTGATGTCGCTCTGCTCCAGCAGATGCTCAACTTCGGCGCGGCCCAGCGACTTGGGCAACACCTTCCACTGCCGGGGCGAATCGATGTCGAGCGTAGGGTCGTGCTTGGTGTGCCGGTCCAGCAGCAGAAACCGATAGCACTGCCGCAAGCTAGAAAGCTTGCGCGCTACCGTCCGCCCGTCGGCCCCGTCGGCAAACAGCCGCTCGAGAAAGTCACGCACGTCCTGGCGCTCGGCCTTCACCAGCCCGCGCTTGCGCTCTCCGAGGAAGGCCATCCACTTTTTCAGATCGCCGGCATAGGACTCGATCGAGAGCCGGGCGAGTCCGCGCTCCACCTTGAGGTATTCGCAGAACGAGGTCAGCAGATGGGAATCTTCTTCAGCGCGCCCCATGCCTGCCAGTATTGCGCACTATCGGACGTTGCTACGCATCATCGGACATAGACGCGTTAACCAGAATGGTGCCTGCCAGCCCGCGTAGCGGGCAAAAGACGGTAGCCCCAGGCGCAAGCCTGGGGTAAGCAAAGTTCGCGATGTCATAGCCCGCATAGCGGGCGTAAGAGCCCGTTACATGGGCCATGCTCTCGGGCGGGCGGCCCAGAGTTGCCGCAGTTCCAACGCTGGAGTTTGAATGGCGCTGCTAACTCTTCCACCGAAGCGTCCCTCATCGAGGCGCCTGCTTCCTGTCATTCTGAGTGAAGCGAAGAATCCCTACGCTGCCTTTGCCGCCAGCATCATGTCCCTCCATCCACCCGTCCCTCTAAACATCATCAGAATCCGGTGCGGCGCGGGCTGGCCGGCAATGGTCGGTTGACCGGCGGAACGGAGAAACGCCCAGATTGTTGTAGATTCGGGCCGAGTGAATCGTAATCAAGATCCCACATCTGCCAACCGCAGCAGATGTGGGATTCCACGGTTCACTTCGCCCCGCGCCCCTTTGCCCGGGGATGAAAACTGCGATACACGCTCCCCAGCCGATCCATCGCTAGATGCGTGTAAACCTGCGTCGTCGAAATGTCGGCGTGTCCCAGGATCGTCTGCACCGTGAGCAGGTCCGCGCCGTTTTCCACCATGTGAGTTGCGGCGCTATGCCTCAACATGTGCGGACTGGCATGCGGGCCGGTCTGCGCCGAGCTGGCGGAGACGACCTGCCAGACCCACACCAGCGTTGCCAGATCCTGGACCAGGCAGTAGTTCATCCACTTGTTATTCCCTTCGCTCCAAACGGGCGCCGTCTGCACCCATTCGGGACGATGACTCGGGCAGTTCTTTTCGTAGAAGTACATTCCCGTGACGCCGTTCGGGTAGCGCTTGAGGGTAAGCGGTCGCCCCTTCAGGTGCGGCAGAAGCACGGGCGCGATGCGCACGTAATAGTCGATCAACTGACCCTTGGTGAACCCGGCTTCGGGATAAAGCACCTTGCCGAGATTGGAGAGTCGTACCGGGCGCCCTTCGATATCAACTACTGATTCGGATTTTGCCACGACGGGTTAGATGCGGTCCGGATGCGTACTTGCTAGGCGGGCGATTGCCAAAAAACCAGAGATGGACTGCAACTCTGTTTCGGCAAGCGCGCACCACACGAACGAGCTATGGAGAGCGCGGATTCCCCCTGCCTTTTTCTGGTCGTCTGTTGGCTGATGTGAGGGCGAGAGTATCTGGCACATTTGACACAGGTATTTCGCTTATGTAATTTCGAGAGTTCGGGCGAAGCGGGTGGGGATGCCTGGAATCGCTACCCCCATTTCCGACTAAGAGCCCGACGGAGGCAGGATGAAGCGCGTAAAGACTGGCTTCCCCTTGGTGCTGCTGATGCTCTGCTGGGTCCCGGCGTTCGCCCAGGATCTGGCTTCCTTCGAGAAGCGGGTGACGGTAGAAAAGCTTGCCAACGGACTGACGATTGTTCTTTGCCGGCGGCCGGAGGCGCCCGTCTTTTCGTTTACCACGTGGGTTGATTCGGGTTCGTCGCAAGACCCGCTGCACATGACCGGTCTGGCCCACATGATGGAACACATGGCGTTCAAAGGCACCGACCAGATTGGCACGACCGACTATGCGGCCGAGAAGCCGGCGTTGGCCGAGGTCGAATCCGCCTATGCCGCGTATCGCGCTGAACGAATCAAGCCCACCGGCGCCGATGCCAAGAAGCTGGCGGATCTGGAAAAGGCATGGAAAGACGCCATCGCCCGGGCGGACAAGTATGTGGTGAAAGGCGCGTTCGACGAAATTGTCGAGCGCGAGGGCGGCGTCGGGTTGAACGCCTTCACCACCTATGATGAGACGGTCTACTTTTACTCCATGCCGGCGAACCGCCTGGAGCTGTGGGCATATCTCGAGTCCGAGCGTTTCACTCATCCGGTGATGCGAGAGTTCTACAAGGAGCGCGATGTGGTGATGGAAGAGCGCCGCATGCGCACGGACTCGGACCCGACCGAGCGGATGATCGAGCAATTCCTGGGGATTGCCTTCGACGCCAATCCCTACCATCGCCCGACCATCGGATACATGAGCGACCTGCACTATTTCTCCGCGACCGATGCGATGAAGTTTTTCAAGTCGCACTACGTCCCGAGCAATCTCGTAGTGGCCGTCGTCGGAGACCTCGATCCGGCAACCGCCATGCCGGTCATTGCGAAGTATTTTGGCCGCATTCCCTCCGGCAGCAAGCCCGAGGAGTTTGTCAGTACGCAGCCGCCTCAGGACTCGGAGCGCTCGATCCTGGTGAAAGACCCTGCGCAGCCGATTTATATCGAGGGATATCACCGGCCGAACTACCGTGATCCTGATGACGCCGTCTATGATGCCATCAGCGATATGCTTTCCGCCGGGCGCGTCTCGCGCCTGTACCGTTCCATGGTGCGCGACCAGAAGATCGCAGCCGCGGCCGGAGGATTCTCGCCATTCCCGGGAGACAAGTATCCGCACCTCTTTGCCTTCTATGCCGTGCCGCTGCCCGGGCACACGCCCGAGGAGATGAAACGGGCGATTCACGCCGAGATTGAAAAGCTGAAGACCGAGGACGTCTCCGACGACGAATTGAGAATGGTGAAGACACGGGCCAAGGCCACGCTGATTCGAGGGCTGGCCAGCAATTCCGGCCTGGCGCAACAATTGGCGGAAGCGCAGACCCGATACGGCGACTGGCGCGAACTCTTCCGCCAGGTGGACCGCATAGACAAGGTGACGAAGCAAGACATTCGCCGGGTTGCGAACAGCACCTTCATAGAGGCTAACCGCACCGTCGGCTCCATTGAAACCATCCAGCCCGTAGAGGGCAAGGAGCACGAATAATGAACAGCGTCAGGCGTCCGCTGCTCTCGCTGATATGGCTGTTCTTGGTTTCCGCGGCCATAGCCCAGCAACCGCCGGCGGCATCGGCAAGCACGTCGAACGTCGCCGATCAAGTTCCTTCCAGTTGGCGGCAGATTGCGGTTCCGCCGCTGCCCCGGTGGACGGCCGCGCAGCCCAAGCGCATCGAGTTGGCAAACGGAATGGTCCTCTTTCTGCAAGAAGATCACGAGCTTCCGCTGATCAGCGGTCACGCGACGGTTCGCGGAGGTTCACGCTCGGAGCCGGCGAACAAGATCGGAATGCTCGATATCTATGGCGATGTGTGGCGAACCGGCGGAACCAGCAAGATGACCGGCGACCAGATGGACGACTTCCTTGAAATGCGTGCCGCCAAGCTTGAAACCGATGACAGCACAGAGAGCACGTCGGTCACGTTCGATTGCCTCAAGGGGGATTTTGACGACGTTTTTCGCCTGTTCATCGACCTGCTGCGAGACCCGGCGTTCCGCGAAGACAAGATAGAGCTCGCCAGGAATGATTTGGACACGACGATTACCCGCCGCAACGACAGCAGCCAAGGCATTGCCGACCGCGAAGCGAAGAAGCTTATCTATGGCCACGACAGTCCCTATGCTCGCAGTCCCGAGTTGGCCACGGTCGCGGCGGTGACGCGCGATGATCTGCTTGCCTGGTTCAAGGGGCACGTTGCGCCCAACAACATTATTCTCGGCGTGGTGGGGGACTTCGACGCGGCGGAGATGGAGAATCGGCTGCGGACCGCCTTTGAAGGCTGGAAGCGTGGGCCGAGCACGGGAAAGCCCGATATCGCGCTCACGCCCGCCACGCCCGGTCTCTACGCGGTGGATAAACCTGACGTCAACCAGAGCCAAATCCGCTTCGTCTCGCTCGGAATCGAGCGCAGCAATCTTGACTATTACGCCGTGCAGGTGATGAATCAGGTATTGAGCGGCGGATTCTCGTCGCGGCTCGTGGCCGACCTTCGAACCAAGCGCGGTTTGGCTTATGACGTGGGCGGCGGCCTGAGCGCGGGATGGGATCATCGCGGAATGTTCTGGCTGACGATTGCAACCAAGAGCGTCTCGACGGTCGATGCGATCGAGGGAATGCGCGAAGATCTGGCGAAATTTAAGACTGACCCTCCCACGCAGGATGAGCTGAAGTTCGCCAAGGACGCAATTTTGAATTCATTTGTCTTCCGCTTCGACACGCCGGAGAAGGTCCTGCACGAGCGCATGACGTACGAATTCTACGGCTTTCCGCTCGATTATTTGGAGAAGTTCCGTGCGCAAATTGAAAAGGTCACTGCCGCCGATGTCAACCGGGTGATCCAGAAGTACGTTCACCCGGAAGAATTCGCGGTACTGGTGGTGGGCAATGCAAGCCGGTTCGGGAAGCCGCTCACGGCGCTTGGGCCGGTGCAAAAAATCGACATCTCTACCGCGGCTGCCGCCGCGGGCAGGTGATTGGTCCCGGCGACGGCGGCCGAAGGAGGTCGGTTTACGAGCGCATGGCTGGATGCTTTTCGGTGGTGTCGCTGGGAGCGTGAAGATTGACCGGTGAAGGCGAAGCACGTCGTGCGTGCAAGGTTTCCCACATGGACACTACCCGTTCGTGCACCTCGGCCGTGAGCCGATTGTAGGCGGCTTCGGGCGCTTCGGCTGGATTAGGATAAACAGGATCTCCGATGCTGATTTCGAGCGGCGTGAAGCGCTGGAAGCTGCGGCCGCGCGGCCATGCCTCGAAAAAACCCTCCTGAGCGACGGGCACAATCGGCACATTAAGGTGGTGCGCGAGGATGGCGGCGCCTTTCTTGAAACTCCTGGGGACACCGTCAATACTGCGCTCGCCTTCGGGATAGAGAACCAGGATTTTATGATGGCGCAGGCCGTAAGCGCCGGCGCGCATGGCGGGCACAAGGTTGGCGTCCGGGTTGACCGGAATGAGCCGCAGGAAGCGGGCCACGGCGCGCGCCGGACCGGCGCCGAACTTCTCGCTGTCTCCAACATAGAAAAGATCACGGAAGATGTGCCACGGCATGGCCGCCGTGAGCACGGGTGCGTCAAGATAACTCTGATGATTCGCGCACAAGATGAACGGCCCTTTGGCAGGCAGTTTCTCGATGCCATCGATCTTGAGGCGAAAGATATCCCTGGCGAGCAGATTGGAAATTCTGCCGCACAGATACCAGAGCGGGCCGGTGATGGGGCGCTCCTTGGCTATGGCCAAGACCTCGGGATCGGTTACTTCAGCCGAGAGCAGGGTTTCCCATCCGACCGCCTGGGTTGCGCCCTTGCCAATGTTGCCACGGACGAGATCGATCAACTCGCGGACGGTATAGACCTGGGATGCGGCGGAATCTTCGACATCGGCTCCGAGATGGTGCTCGAGTTCAACCAGCAACTCAACCCGCTCCATCGAATCGAGCCCAAGATCCAGTTCGAGGTTGTCGAGCGGATGCAACTGCACGGCGGGATTCTTGGCCGCGGCCCGGACGATGGCCATAGCCTGCTGGACCCCGGGCTGAGACAGCCAGTCGTTTTCTTCATCCGTCAGCTTGCGGGCAAGCTGCCTCTCTGAGTTGCGCTCGCCGCTGGCCTGCATGTGGCGGACCCGCGACTCGATTTCGAAGCGGCGCAGCTTGCGCGTGGTGGTGCGCGGCAGGTCTTCCTGCCAGATGTCATAGCTCAGGATGCGCTTGGTGGCCGGCAGGTGCGACGAGATGTTTTCCACGTCGTAGCGGATGACCTCGCGCATGTTGACGACCTTCTTCTGCCGCAACACGTCGAGATCAGGCACGATGACCGCGTGCAGGCGCTCGGAAACCGGATCGCCAGCCGCGCCTTCCATCCCCATGACACATACTTCTTTAATCCACGGACTCTTCAGGTAGTAGCATTCGATTTCTTCGGGATAGATGTTCTTGCCGGAGCTGAGGACAATGATTTCCTTCTGCCGGCCAGTGATGAAGAAATTGCCGTTGGCGTCGCCGTAGCCAAGATCGCCGGTGTGCAGCCAACCCTCGCGAATGACCTCGGCGGTTGCGCCGGGGCGTTTGTAATATCCCTTCATGACAATCGGCCCGCGGATCGCGATCTCGCCGACCATATGTCCCGAGCCGTCCTCCGCGGGTTTGGCGTTGACGATTTTGGCTTCATTGTCCGGCATCGGCGGGCCGACGGAACCAATGACGTTCGATTCCGGTGGCGTGACCAGCGCTCCGCCGGTGGTTTCGGTGAGTCCATAGGCTTGCAGCATATCGAAGCCGAGGGCGTGAAAGTCGCGGCCGATGGCCACGTCGAAGCGCGAACCGCCGGTGACCAGATAGCGCATCCTCGGGCCGAGCAGGGTGTGAACTTTCTTGAAGAGAAGCTTGCCCGGATTCAATCCTACCTCGCGGCCCAGGCGCGAAAGCGCCAGCATCGCCCGGAACAAGGCCCAAACCACCGGTCCCCGCTTGCGTGCTTCCTGAAAAACGCGTTCATGAATGAGGTAAAAAAACTGCGGCACGCAGCAGAACAACGTTATGTTTCGCTCGGTCAGGGCGCGGAGAAGTTCGTTGGTGTTCAGCGCCTCCAGGAAAACCACGCGCGCGCCACAGGCCAGCGGGAGCATCAGGTTTGCCATCTGCGCCAGGGCGTGGAACAGCGGCAGCACGCCGAGAATCGCGTCGGTGTAGTCGAAGCGTACGAAGCGAAACACCGATTCCATCTCGCCGCGCAGGTTGGCATGCGAGAGCATTACGCCCTTGGGATCGCTGGTGGTTCCGGAAGTGTAGAGAATACAGGCAATATCATCGGGCGTCGCGGAGGAATGGGTGAAGCCTTCGGCGCCGGTCTGGTACATCTCTCGCACCCTGGGCAGTTCGGATGGCGGCGGGAGATCGGGGTCGTCGATCAGAGCTGTCTTTAGCGGGCGGCGGCTGCTGGCGTGGCGGACGACAGGGAGGTGCTTGGAGTCGGCAAAGATCAGGCTTGCGCCGCAATCGTCCAGCAGTTTCTCGACCTGTTCAGCGTTGAAGGCGGTGTCCAGCGGAACCGCCGTGTGCCCGGCGGCGACAATGCCCAGATAAACCGCAACCCAATCGGGGCTGTTGCTGGCAAGAATCGCGCAACGGGCGCCCGGTTCAAGTCCGGAGCCCTGCAACCAAGTGCCGACGGACTCGGCCCGTCGCCGAAGCTGGCGGTAAGTGTAACTGTCCCGTGAATTTTCGGGACAGCAGGCAGCGCCGGCGGTAGACGGCGGTTGCTGGCTGCTGACGGCGGCAGTTTCCGGGTTGGTGCGGCTTGCCTGACGCTGGATCTCGACGGCGACAGCGTCCGGCCACAGCTCTACTGATTGGAGGAATCGGCTATAAAACATAACTGGACATTGCCTTGGTTGTGTGTCCGAACCTATCGGTGCCAGACTGAGGGCCCAACCGGCTCCAGGGACACAACTCCCGCGGAATCGCTATCCGCGATGATACAGGAGCTAAAGGCAGATTCGCATAGTTTTCCTGGGCTCAGTCGCGCGGGAATCCGGGCTGACCTGACCACCCCGGACGCCCGGCCTATGCCCGACGGCGGAAACAGGCCAGGGAAATCAGGCCGATAATGATAGGAGGTAGAGTAAGTTTCAGCAGAAGCATTTTTCAGCAGAACCATGGCTTCGTGAATAGCATGTTACAAGTTTTGCTGTGCTCCGGTAAAAAAGGAAAATCAGTGACGCTCCGGCGGACTTCGACTGGCACGCGTCCCGAAAGCCGCAGGTGCGAGCAGATTGCTCCCCACCAGCAGCCCGGGGCATCTAAAATAGGTTAGACAGGTTCGGGGGCGAGACTTGTTTCGGGCACGGGACTAGGAATGTCGCCCCCGGGTGGTTGCGGTTTGTCATAGAGGATACTGGTTTGATTAATAAGCTGATGGCCAAAGTGTTTGGGACTGCCAACGAGCGCGTGGTCAAGCGCATGCAGCCAAGGGTGGAGCGCATCAATGCGCTGGAACCGGAGATCGGCGCGCTCGGTGACGCGGAGTTGGTCGCCAAGACGGAAGAATTCCGCGCCCGCATCCAGTCGAGGCTGGCCGAGTTCGAGGTCGAGAATTCCAGCGGCAGGGACGCGCAAGCCAAAGAGGCCAAGGAAGAAGACGGAGCCGGCGACCGCTCCAAAGAGGCGGATAAGGCCCGCGACCGCGCCCTGGACGAAGTGCTGGATGAGACTCTGGAAGAGGCTTTCGCGGTGGTCCGCGAGGCGGGCCGGCGCGTGCTCAATATGCGGCACTTCGACGTGCAGTTGATCGGCGGAATGGTGCTGCACCAGGGCAAGATCGCCGAGATGAAAACCGGTGAGGGCAAGACCCTGGTAGCGACCTTGCCAGTGTATCTGAATGCGCTTTCCGGCCGCGGCGTGCATGTGGTGACGGTGAACGACTATCTGGCCAAACGCGACTCCGAGTGGATGGGGAAGCTTTACAATTTTCTGGGGCTCTCGGTGGGCGTCATCGTGCACGACCTCGATGACGAGCAGCGCAAGGCGGCCTACGCCGCCGATGTTACTTACGGCACGAACAACGAGTTCGGCTTCGACTACCTGCGCGACAACATGAAGTTCGACCTGCGCGACTGCGTGCAGCGCGGGCATAGCTACGCCATCGTCGACGAAGTGGATTCGATTTTGATCGACGAAGCGCGTACGCCGCTCATCATCAGCGGGGCCAGCGAGGAGTCGACCGACAAGTACTACAAGGTGAACGCGATCATTCCCCGGCTGACGAAAGGCCAGGAGCTGCCTGGACCGGAACCGGGAATCAAAATCTACACCGGCGACTTCACCATCGACGAGAAACATAAGACGATCACCGTCACGGAAGACGGCTGGGAGAAGGTCGAAAAATGGCTGGGAATAGGCAATATTGCCGATCCCGAGAACTGGGAAATCAAGCACCACGTCGAAACCGGGCTCAAGGCGCATAACCTTTACAAACGCGACGTGGAATACGTGGTGAAAGACGGCGAGGTGATCATCGTCGATGAGTTCACCGGACGGCTGATGCCGGGGCGCCGCTGGTCCGATGGCTTGCACCAGGCGGTCGAGGCCAAAGAAGGAGTGAAGATCGAACGCGAGAACCAGACACTGGCGACGATCACCTTCCAGAACTATTTCCGCATGTTCAAAAAGCTGGCGGGCATGACCGGCACGGCGGAGACCGAGGCGGCCGAGTTCGACAAGATTTACAAGCTGGAAGTGGTCGTCATTCCTACCAACCGGGACTTGATCAGAATCGAAAACGCCGACGTAGTCTACCGCACCGAGAAGGAAAAGTACTATGCCTCGGCCGACGAGGTGCAGCGTCTGCATGAAACGGGACAGCCGGTGTTGGTGGGCACGACGTCCATCGAGAAATCCGAAAGGCTCTCCGATCTGCTGAAGAAGAAGGGCATCAAGCATGTGGTGCTGAACGCCAAGCATCACGAGCAGGAAGCCGAGATTGTGGCCCAGGCCGGGCGTTTCGGGCGGGTGACCATCGCCACCAACATGGCCGGCCGCGGCACGGACATTCTGCTGGGGGGCAACGCCGAGTTCATCGCCAAGCAGGAATCTCTGAAGAAAGGCTTGGCGCAGCCGGTGCAGATCACCGCGGGCGCGGTGAAGGCAAGGCCGGACGATCCGACGACCACGTACTGGTATTACCAGGGCTCCGAGTATCGCGTGCCCACCGAGCGGTGGCAGGAGTTGGTGACCAAGTACAAGGCCGAGACCGAGGACGAGCACAAGCGAGTCATCGCCAGTGGGGGATTGTTCATTTTTGGCACGGAACGCCACGAGGCGCGGCGTATCGATAACCAGCTTCGCGGCCGCGCCGGTCGCCAGGGCGATCCGGGTGCTTCGCGTTTCTATCTTTCCCTCGAAGACGACTTGATGCGAATCTTCGCGAAAGAGTGGGTGGGGACGCTGCTACAGCGTCTGGGCATGGAAGAAGGCGTGCCGATCGAGTCGCGCATGATTACGCGGCGCATTCAAGCCGCGCAGACGGCGGTGGAAGGCCAGCATTTCGAGGCCCGCAAACACCTGCTGGAATACGACGATGTCATGAACAAGCAGCGTGAGGCGGTCTATGGATTGCGCCGCCAACTGCTCGAGGGGCTCGAACAGAAAGAACTCATCCAGCAGGACTACGTGCGCGACATTCTCGGCGGCTTGCTCGACAAGTATGCGGGAGAGCAGGTGCATCTGGAAGATTGGGACATCGCCGGGCTGAAGAACGAAGTGTTCACTCGCTTCGGAGTGGACATACTTGCCGAAGGCGTACAGCCGGACAAGCTGAACCGGCAGGAATTGGGAGACGCCGTTTTTGCCAAGCTGGTGGAGCGCTATGACGCCAAAGAGCAGCTCATCGGCCCCGACGCCATGCGCCATCACGAGCGCATCATCATGCTCAGCGTGCTCGACCAGCTTTGGAAAGATCATCTGCTGGGCATGGACCACCTGAAGGAAGGCATCGGTCTCCGCGGATACGGCCAGAAAGATCCGCTGGTAGAGTACAAGCGCGAGTCCTTCGATATGTTCGAGGCAATGATGGAGCGCTTCGAGGAAGAGACGGTCCGTTACCTGTACTTAATGCAGGTGGTCGACGCCAGCGAGGCGGAACGGATGCGCCAACGGCAGGAAGCGGAGCAGCAGGCGCAGTTCTCGGCCGCGGCCGATGCGCGCGGCGGCAACGGCGATCATCCCAGAAAGCGCCGGGCGCAAACTTCGATCGACGACATGGAAGAGGCTTTTCAGCGCAAGAAGAAGAGGGAGTTGGAACAGGCTCGAATGGCCGGTTCCGGCGACTCTCAGCAGGTGCAACAGGTAGTGCGCTCGGGAGAGAAAATCGGACGCAACGATCCTTGTCCCTGCGGCTCGGGCAAGAAGTACAAGAAGTGCTGTGGGGCGTAAGGGCGGTTAAGTGTTAGTGAGGTACTCAGCGGGCGATTGTGGCCAGATACTCGAAACTCCTGAACGGATTCGCGCATCTTGATGTTCAGGTGGTGAGAGGAGGCAGGTATGCTGGGGATCAAATTCGCGCGTCTAATCGAGAAGCATAGCGAGGCGTTGGGCAAGCTGCTGGTTGACAAGCTCAGAAACTCAGGCCGGACAGATTCCTTCCGCGCAATTGCAGAGCACGAATTGCTTCACGATATACAGGTGCTCTACCGTAACTTGAGCGATTGGCTGATGACCAGAACCGAGCTCGACATCAAGCAGTATTACACCAAGCTTGGGATACGCCGGGCGGAGCAGGGCGTCCCGATGGACCAGTTCATTTGGGCCTTGGTGCTCGCCAAGGAGCAGTTGTGGCTGTTCATGCAGCGCGAGGCAATGGTCGAGGGCGCGCTGGAGTTGGTGAACGAGCTGGAGTTTGTGCTGGCGCTGGAACAGTTTTTCGATCGCGCCTTGTATTACGCGGTGATCGGCTTCATGCAAGCCAAGAAGAGAGCGGCCGCGTAAGTGTCTGCGGGGATTGGTGCCTGCGGCTATGCCGCTGAAGTTAGGTGAGCGATTGCCGTGCTTTGGACGGCAACCTCGTCTGCGTTCTCAGGTTGCGCGGACGATTTCCGCATCGGGTTGCTTCGCGTCCTGCTTGGTTCTTTCATGAATCTGGTTCAGCCACACAATCCGGTCGGCAACTTCATGTTGTGCGGCAAGCTGCAGCGCCTCCTGCGGGCTGTCCGTTCCATAATCCGCGCCATGAGAATGCAGGGGCGGGAGCGACTCTGTATTAAACTGTTGGAATCCGGAGTGTCTAGCAGCAAGCGGAGGAAAACAGGAATGTTCTACGACCCGGAAAAGAACGATCACGGCATGCCTCACAATCCTTTCAAGTCTTTGATCGTGCCGCGGCCGATTGGGTGGATCTCCACGGTGAGCGCCGGGGGCGTGCACAATCTGGCGCCCTACAGCCAGTTTCAGATGGTGAACTCCGAGTGCCCGTATGTCATGGTGGGATGCAATCAGCAGCGCACGGGAAGACGGAAAGACACCGTGGTCAATATCGAACAGACCGGCGAATTCGTCTATAACATGGCGACTTACGATTTGCGCATGGCAATGAATGCCAGCGCCGCCGAGCTGCCGCCGGAAGTGGACGAATTTGCCGTCGCCGGGTTGACGAAGGCGCCTTCCATCCGGGTGAAACCCTGCCGCGTAGCGGAATCTCCGGTTCAGATGGAATGCCGGTATTACCAGACGATCCGCTTGCCAGGCTACACCACCGCGCAGTCGGTTGACGTGATTATCGGCAAGGTGGTTTGCATTCACATCAAGGATGAGATGATCGACGCTAGCGGTAAAATCGACATCGTCAAGATACGTCCCTTGGCCCGCCTCGGCTATCAGGACTATTCATCGGTTGACAGCATCTTCGAAATCATCAGGCCGACAGAGCAGGAGCTTGCGGGACTGCAAGCTGCGGCGGAGAAGAAGACACTGGCTGCGTCGGGGACGTCTTAATTCCGCGATGCGCCGCCGAATCCGTTCTCTGCCTGAGCAGCCGCACTCGATGGCCGCGCGCCGAACTCCTGGACGCGTGGAGCCCACATCGCCCGGGGTTGCGCAATAGCCCGCGGGCAGGGCTCGCCTTAAGTTCGAATGGCTAAGCCGGAGCAGGGGCCGAACCGCGTGAACCGGTCCTCGCCCAGCGGTCGATGGGGTTCCAGCATCGTATAGCAAGGTGGGGAAATTCATCAGAAAAAAACAAGAGCGGCGTAAGCTGGGGGTTTCGATAACTCGGGGCTGATTGGATTCGGAGGAGCATGAGCAAGAGAAATCGTGTCCACCACTCAATCTACAACAATCTACCTACGGAAATCGAAGGGTTCGATTCCCTCGCGGAACTCGCCCTGAATATGCGCTCGTCCTGGAACCATGCCGGCGACGAAGTGTGGCGGCAGCTTGACGCCGAGTTGTGGGCGATTACGCACAATCCCTGGGTTGTGCTGCAGACGGTTTCGCGTGACCGGATCGAGCGGGCGTTGGCCGACCCGGTTTTCCGCAAGAAAGTGGATGGCTTGCTCGAACACCGCCGGCAGATGGCGGAGGCGCCGGGATGGTTTCAGCAGAATCATGCGGGGAGTTCGCTGACCTGCGTGGCTTATTTCAGCATGGAATTCATGTTGAGCGAAGCTCTGCCCATCTACTCGGGCGGGCTTGGCAATGTCGCCGGCGATCAGCTCAAAGCCGCCAGCGATTTGGGAGTGCCGGTGGTCGGAGTGGGGCTGCTGTACCAGCAAGGCTATTTTCGCCAGGTGATCGACAAGGACGGTGAGCAGCAGGCGCTCTACCCGTATAACGATCCCGGGCAGTTGCCGATCACGCCGCTCCGCCAGGCGAACGGCGAATGGCTGCGGCTGGAGATTGCGCTGCCTGGATACTCGGTCTGGCTGCGCGCCTGGCAGGTGCAGGTCGGCCGGGTGAAGCTCTACCTGCTGGACAGCAACGACGCGGCGAACTATCCCGGCTCATCGAGGCATCACCAGCGAGCTGTACGGCGGCGGGCCGGAGTTGCGCCTCAAGCAGGAGATGCTCCTGGGGATCGGCGGATGGCGGCTGCTGGGCGCGCTTGGCACCCATCCGGAAGTCTGTCATCTGAATGAAGGCCACGCGGCATTCGCCGTCCTGGAGCGCGCCCGGAACTTCATGGACGAGACAGGGCAGCCTTTCGAAGTCGCCCTGGCGGTCACCCGGGCGGGCAATCTCTTCACCACCCACACGGCGGTGGCCGCCGGCTTTGACCGTTTCTCCCCGGCACTCATCGAACAATACCTGGGCCATTACGCCGAGCAGAAACTCGGCATCTCGCTTCACGATTTGCTGGCTCTGGGCCGACGAACCCGGACGACTCGTCGGAAAATTTCAACATGGCCTACCTGGCCATCCGCGGCAGCGGGGCGGTGAATGGCGTGAGCCGATTGCACGGGAAGGTCAGCCGACATCTGTTTGAGCCGCTCTTTCCGCGCTGGCCGGAGGACGAAGTGCCGGTCGGATATGTGACCAACGGAGTGCACATGCCGACCTGGGACTCGGCTCCGGCCGATGATCTTTGGACGGAGTCTGCGGCAAAGGCCGCTGGCTGGGAACGACGGAGACGCTTGGGAGCAGAACATCCGCCGCCTCAGCGATGCACGAACTTTGGCAATTCCGCATCGCCGCTACGCAAGAGCTCTGATCGAATTCGCGCGCGAACGATTAGTCCAGGCAACTGACTTCGATCAGGCGCGCCGCCGGAGAGAAGTCGAAGGGCAAAGCATCTCTTCGATCCCGATGCATTGACCCTGGGCTTCGCGCGGCGCTTCGCAACCTACAAGCGACCAAACCTGTTGCTGCACGATCCGGCGCGTCTTGCTGCGGCTTTTGACCAATCCCGAGCGCCCGGTGCAACTGATGATCGCCGGCAAAGCGCATCCGCAGGACCGGGCAGGGCAGGCCCTGATCCACGAATGGATCAAGTTCATTCGCCAGCCGGAGGCGCGTCCCCACGTCGTCTTCCTGAGCGACTACGACATGCTGCTGACGGAGCACCTGGTGCAGGGCGTGGACGTGTGGATCAACACGCCGCGGCGTCCCTGGGAAGCGAGCGGAACGAGCGGCATGAAGGTGCTCGTGAACGGCGGCATCAATCTTTCGGAATTGGATGGGTGGTGGGCGGAAGCCTACACGCCCGAAGTGGGATGGGCGCTGGGCGATGGCCGGGAACATGGCGACGACCCGGCCTGGGACGCTGCCGAAGCCGACGCGCTGTACGACCTGCTCGAGCAGCAGGTGATCCCGGAGTTTTATACGCGAGACGAGAACGGCATCCCTACCGCGTGGATCAAGCGGATGCGGGAGAGCATGGCGCGGCTGACGCCGCAGTTCTCCGCCGACCGCACGGTGCGCGAATACACGGAGCAATATTATCTTCCGGCGGCGTCGGCTTACGGTTTGCGCGCGGCTGACAAAGGCGCGGCCGGCAGAGCATTCGTTGACTGGCGACACAGGGTGGACGCGCAATGGGGCACGCTGCACTTTGGCGAGGTGAAGGTCGAGACGCGCGATGGGCAGCACCGCTTTGAGGTTCAGGTTTGTCTCGACGAGCTCGACCCCGAAGCGGTACGGGCAGAGCTCTACGCTGACGGCGCGACGGGCACTGCTGTGCAGGAGATGAAGTGGGTTGGCCCGCAGGCTGGCACGCCGGGCCGCCACGTTTACAGCGCGGCTGTGCCCGCGTCACGTCCGGCAGGAGATTACACGGCGCGCTTGATCCCGTACCGCGACGGGCTTGCGATTCCGCTGGAAGACGCACGAATTCTGTGGCAGAGATGATGTAACGAACAGAGTACAGATAATGGCGAAACCAGGCAGCCCACGCATCCTGACCGTCAATGGCGGCTCGTCGAGCATCAAGTTCGCACTGTTCCAGAGCGCCGACTCATTGCGACGGATTCTGGAGGGCGCAATTGAGCGGATTGGAATGCCCGAGGCCAGCTTGCGGGTGAAAGGCCCGGACCGGGCAGATAATTTTTCGCGGCCGGTGAACGCGCCGGATCACACGGCGGCGGTGGGCGCTCTGATGGATTGGATCGAGGAGCGCGGTGGACGCGACAGCTTGAGCGCCGTGGGACATCGCGTGGTGCACGGCGGGCCGAAGTATAGCGAGCCGCAGCGCATCACGGCGGAAATGGTCGAGGAGTTGCGCCGGCTGAGCGCCTTCGATCCAGAGCATCTGCCGGAGGAGATCCTGTTGACTGAGGCGTTTCATCGGCGCTTTCCCGGAGTGCCTCAGGTGGCGTGTTTCGATACGGCTTTTCATCATGAGCTGCCGACGCGTGGCCCGGTTGCTGCCGATCCCGCGCTGCTTCGAAGCCAAGGGAGTGCGGCGATACGGATTTCATGGGCTGTCGTATGCGTTTCTGCTGGGAGAGCTGGAGCGCGTGGCGGGAGCGGAAGCGGCCCAAGGCCGGGTCATCCTCGCCCACCTCGGCAATGGCGCGAGCCTGGCGGCAGTGCGCGGCGGCAAATCCGTGGATACGAGCATGAGCTTCACCCCGACCGCCGGTATACCGATGAGCACTCGCTCCGGCGATCTCGATCCCGGGCTGGTTTGGTATCTAACGCGTACCGAGGGCCTCGATGCCAAGCGCCTGAATGAGATGTTCAATTTCCAGTCCGGACTGCTCGGCATCTCCGAGACCAGCTCCGACATGCGCGACTTGCTCGACCGTGAAACCGAGGACGTGCGGGCGGCTGAGGCGGTGGCGCTGTTTTGCTACCAGGCGAAGAAATGGATTGGCGCGTTCGCGGCGGCGCTTGGCGGAGTGGACACATTGGTGTTCGCCGGCGGCATCGGAGAGCATGCGCCCGTGGTGCGCGCGCGGATTTGCGATGGGTTGGGATTCCTTGGAATCGAACTGGATGAAAAACGAAACGCGGCCAATGATGGCGTGATTTCCGCCGCCGACAGCCGGGTTGCGGTGCGCGTCATGCGCACCGACGAAGAACTCATGATCGCCAAGATGGTCTGCCGCGTCCTCGGCTTTGGACGAAAAGAGGAAAACTGAGCATGGAGACAAGAACTCTTTCCCCGGAACTGCTCCAGAAGATGGATGCCTACTGGCGCGCCGCCAACTATCTGTCGGTCGGGCAGATTTATCTTTACGACAATCCGCTGCTGAAGCGTCCGCTGGCGCTGGCGGATGTGAAGCACATGCTGCTGGGGCACTGGGGCACGACGCCGGGTCAGAACTTCATTTACGTGCACCTGAACCGGGTCATCAAAAAATACGATCTCGACATGATTTACGTCTCCGGCCCCGGGCATGGCGGCCCGGCCGTCGTGGGCAACACGTATCTCGAAGGCACCTACAGCGAGATCTATCCCAACATCAGCCAGGATGAGGCTGGACTGCGAAGGCTGTTCGTGCAGTTTTCGTTTCCGGGAGGAATTCCGAGCCACGCATCGCCGGAGTGTCCGGGTCGATCCACGAGGGCGGAGAGCTGGGCTATTCGCTCAGCCATTCCTTCGGGGCGGTGTTCGACAATCCCGATCTCATCGTCGCCTGCGTCGTCGGCGACGGCGAAGCGGAGACCGGGCCGCTGGCCACGGCTTGGCATTCGAACAAGTTTCTCGATCCGGCGACCGATGGCGCGGTGCTGCCGATCCTGCATCTCAACGGCTACAAGATTTCCAACCCGACCGTCCTCGCCCGCATCACCCACGAGGAATTGGAACAGTTGCTGCGCGGCTACGGATGGACGCCCTACTTCGTCGAGGGGCACGAGCCCGAGCTGATGCATGAGGCCATGGCCGCGACGCTCGATCACGGCGGTGGAGCAGATCAAGAAAATCCAGCAGGACGCCCGCGTTCGACGGCAAGCTTACGCGTCCGCGCTGGCCGATGATCGTCCTCAATTCCCCCAAGGGCTGGACGGGACCGAAGGTGGTCGACGGCCTGCAAGTTGAAGGCACCTTCCGTTCGCACCAGGTGCCGCTCTCCGACCCGGCCACGCATCCCGAACATCTCAAGCTGTTGGAAGACTGGCTGAGAAGCTACCGGCCGGAGGAACTCTTCGACGGGCAGGGCCGCCTGAAACCGGAGTTGGCCGAACTTGCGCCCAAGGGCGAGCGGCGCATGGGCGCGAACCCCCACGCTAACGGCGGCATCCTGCTTCGCGACCTGCGGATGCCGGATTTCCGCGACTACGCGGTCGACGTACCCGCGCCGGGGGTGGGCGGCATCGGCGACACGCATGTGCTCGGGCGCTTCTTGCGCGATGTGGCGAAGCTGAACATGGAGCAGCGGAACTTCCGGGTTTTCGGTCCCGACGAGACCCTCTCCAACGGCCTGGAGGCCGCTCTTCGAAGTGACCAAACGCCAATGGGACGCCGCGACCGTGCCGAACGACGAATTCCTTGCGCCCACCGGCCGCGTGATGGAGATGCTCAGCGAGCACCAATGCGAGGGCTGGCTTGAGGGCTACCTGCTCACCGGGCGGCACGGACTCTTCAACTGCTACGAGGCGTTCATCCACATCGTCGATTCGATGTTCAACCAGCATGCCAAGTGGCTGAAGGTAACGGCGCGGACTGCCGTGGCGGCGGAAAATCGCCTCGTTAAACTATCTTCTGGCCTCGCATGTCTGGCGCCAGGATCACAACGGCTTCACCCACCAGGACCCCGGTTTCATCGACCACGTCGTGAACAAGAAGGCCGAGGTCGTGCGCGTCTACCTTCCGCCGGATGCGAACTGCCTGCTTTCGGTGATGGACCACTGCCTGCGCAGCCGCCATTATGTCAACGTCGTGGTCGCGGGCAAACACCCGGCGCCGCAGTGGCTGACGATGGATGCCGCCGTCAAGCACTGCACCGAGGGAATCGGCATCTGGCAATGGGCCAGCAACGACCAGGACGTTCGCGCCCGACGTGGTCATGGCCTGCTGCGGCGATGTGCCCACGCTGGAGACGCTGGCCGCCGTCTCGATTATGCGCGAGCATCTGCCCGAGCTGAAAATCCGGGTGGTGAACGTCGTCGACCTCATGCGCTTGCAGCCGCAAAACCGAGCACCCGCACGGCTTGAGCGACATGGATTTCGACGAGCTTTTCACCAAGGACAAGCCCATCATCTTCGCCTTCCATGCCTACCCTTGGCTGATCCACCGCCTGACTTACCGCCGCGCCAATCACGACTAATCTGCACGTCCGCGGCTACAAGGAAGAGGGCACCATCACCACGGCTTTCGATATGACGGTGCTGAACGAGCTGGACCGCTTCCACCTGGTGATGGATGCCATCGACCGCCTGCCGCAGACCGGCAACAAAGGCATCTACCTGAAGCAGCAACTCAAGGACAAGCTGATCGAGCACAGGCAGTATATTGATAAGTACGGCCAGGACCTGCCGGAGATCCGGAACTGGAAGTGGAACGTCCCCAAATGAGCGCGTAAGGCTTGAGCGTGCGAGAATATCGGAGGCGGTAGCGAGGCTCCGGCGCTGATTGCCGGGGCCGCAGTCATTCAGAGGTGGAAGGATCGTGAAAAAGCTGATTGTCTTTGATCTGGACGGAACCCTCGCCGAAAGCAAATCAGCTCTCGACGGCGAAGTGTCCGCACTGCTGCATGACCTTCTCGGCGTGGTCAAAGTGGCCGTAATTTCCGGAGGCGGCTGGCCACAGTTTGAGAAGCAACTGCTGGCCAATCTTCCCCATGACGACCGCTGGGCGAACCTATCGCTTCTTCCTACCTGCGGAACACAGTTTTTTCAATACGCTGGCGCGTGGAAGAAGCTCTATTCGGAAGATCTTACGGCGGAGGAAAAAAATAAGATCATTCGCTCCCTCGCGAAGGCGTTTGAGCTCGCGGGCTACAAGGTCGAAAGGGTCTGGGGAGAGGTCATTGAAGACCGGGGAAGCCAAATAACGCTATCCGCATTGGGCCAGCAGGCTCCCTTGGCGGAAAAGGAAAAATGGGACCCCGATTTCGCCAAGCGAAAAAAGATCAAGGCAATTCTTGATACGTTGCTTCCCGAATTTTCCGTTCGCTTAGGCGGCTCGACATCGATTGACGTCACCAAGCCCGGCATCGACAAGGCTTATGGCATCCGTAAGCTGCGCGACCTCCTGGGCATTTCTTTGAGAGAGATGATTTACGTCGGCGATGCCTTGTTTGTGGGAGGCAATGATTATCCGGCGATCGAAGCCGGGGTGGTTTCTATCGAGGTTCGAGGTCCCAGTGAGACGAGCCGGGTTATCGAGGCAATCATCGCCTGCTTAGAAGAATGACAGCGCGATGTGCTCGATTCGGAGCTGCTGCGGCGGTGCGCGGAGAATCACGTTGGGCAGGACCTGTTTGGTGAATTTTGTTTACTCTGTGGCCAAGGCTGGGCGAAGCCGCTCCGAGGAGGTTTAGCGGTGAAGATGACGGTGGCGATTGTAGCGATGGGTGAGATGGGAGCGGCGGTCGGTCGAGCCCTGGTTGAAAGCGGAGCGCGCGTGATCACCTCGCTGGCGGACCGCTCGCCGGCCAGCGCCGAACGCGCCGCTAAAGCCGGCGTGGAAGTTGTCGGCGACGATGGCGCACTGGTTGCGCAAGCTGATTTTGTTCTCTCCATTGTGCCGCCGGCCCGCGCTGCCGAGTTGGCGGAGCGCCTGCTGCCCCAGATTCGCAGGGCCGAAGGCAAACCGGTATTCGTGGAATGCAACGCCGTCGCGCCCGCAACGGTGAAAGAAATCGCCGCGCCTTTTGAGCAGGAGCACTTGCCGTTTGTCGATGCCGGGATCGTCGGTCCGCCTCCGGCTTCCGGCCGCCCCGCGCCCCGCTTCTATGCCTCCGGCGGGGCAGTCAGCCGCTTCGAGGATCTGCGGAAGTTCGGCATGGACGTGCGGCCTCTGTCGAGCGAGATCGGCGATGCTTCGGCGTTGAAGATGGCTTACGGCGGAATCAACAAAGGATTGCAGGCACTGGGAGCGGCGATGATTTTGGGCGCGGTGCGCAACGGCGTCTCGGAAGCGCTGTGGCAGGAGATGAAGGGCAGCCAGCCCGAGGTGCTGCAACTGCTGTCGCGCGCTTTGCCCAAGATGTATGCGAAGGCCTATCGCTGGATCGGCGAGATGGAAGAGGTTGCTAAGTTTCTGCAACCGGAGAGCGGCGGCTGCGAGATGCTCAACGGCGCCGCGCGGCTCTACGACGATATCGCCCGGGACTACGCCGGCGGAGCGGACGGCAACAGGATCGCGCTGCTGACTGAATTCCTCAGTCAAGGCGCGCGGAAGTAGACTCTGCGTGTCGCCGGGAATCTCCGGCGAAGTTTTTTGCCCAATCACGACGGCGTCTCTCGGCGGCGCCAACGCATCCGCTTTAAAGCGCAGGCGAAGCTAACGCCGGCGGCTGTGTCCACGCGCTAGAGCTGTGCATAAGAAATTCAAGTTTCCGCGTGCCCCACGGGACATTCCGAGGTAAGATGATGGCTCCCCTATTCAGTATTGCTGTGCCCGTTTCTGTCTGCTGCAGGGAGACCCCGGCAGATAGTCCGGCGACTGACAGAGTAAACGATGCGGCTGAATGTCCGTTCAATTCGGCGCGGCGGCGCGGTCTTGTCGGCGGCGCTTCTCATGGCGTGGCCCGCGCTTTATAACGGCTATCCGCTGTTGTATCCGGATTCGGTGGCGTACGTTCAGGACGGACCGGTGGTGGCGCGGGCGTTGTTCCTGCACAAAATCTCGGACTATTTTGGCATGCGGTCGCTGATCTATTCGGTTGGCATTTTCCCATTTCACTGGGGCATCAACCTGGCACCCGTAGTTGCGCTGCAAGCCGCGCTGACCGCGTATGTCCTCTGGCTGGTTGTGCGCTCGCTTGCGCCGCGGCGGACGGTGATCGGTTATTTTGCGGTGGTCGCCGCGCTCGCTCTATTTACCGGCTTGGGCTGGATCGTCAGCCTGATCATGCCGGATATCCTGGGTCCGCTGCTGTACCTCTGCATTTATCTGCTGGTGTTTGCTCCGGAAAGCCTCTCTCGCGGTGAACGCCTGACCTTGATCCCGCTTGCATGGTGGGCGGCGGCGTCTCACGTCACGCATTTGATCTTGGCCGCCGGAATGTGCGTCTTGCTGGCTTCGCTGCTGGTATTCCGGCGCCGGCCGAATGCTCTGCGATGGCAAGCGGTCGGAGGCGTGGCGGTGATCGTCCTGATGGCGGTCGCGGCTCAACTCGCGCTGAACGCGTACTTGTATGACAGCCCGTCGCTGGATCACGAGCAGCCGCCGTTTTTGACGGCCCGCGTGATTGCCGACGGGCCGGGGCGCTGGTATTTGGAGCGGCACTGCGGGAATTCGGAACTGGCCGTGTGCGACTACGTCAAAAATCTGCCTCGAAGCACCGACAGCTTTCTCTGGGATGAGGACGGAATCTGGCAGAACGCCTCGACGGAACAACAAGACCTGCTGCGCCGGCAGGAAATGCGCTTTGTGATGGCGACTCTGTGCGTGTATCCGCGCCAGCAGTTGTTGATCTCACTGCACAATTTCTGGCGGCAATTGACGACCTTTGACTTATCCGAGGATGCCAGCGATTTGTTCTTGGACGGAGCGCTGCCAGGCGCAGGATATGCGCAAGGCCGGCAGGCGCAACAGAAACTGCCCGAGGAGTTGTTCACGTCGGTACAAAGCTGGACGGTGATCACGTCGATTGCTCTGATCGGCGTCTTTACGACTTTTGCGTGGCGCCGCCTGTCTTCTCGGCTTGCAGGGCTTGGGGTAGTGATCTTGTTTGCGGTCATCGCCAACGCGTTTGTCACCGGCGTCTTGTCGGAGGTCGACGGCCGTTACCAGAGCCGCGTCGTCTGGTTGCTGCCGTTGCTGGCGGGTGGGTTCGTGCTGGAATGGATTGAGCAGCGTTCTTCTAGATTCGCCCTCCAACACGTGGCCAGAGAAGTTGTCCCGGCGGTCGCCGCGTCGTCGGCGGCATCGCTGAACCCTTAGAAAACACCTTCTAGTTTCCGACTTTTGCAGACAACTTAGAGGACTCGCCGCAGGCGATGGCGCGGGCGAAGCTGTTTCCGGCGATGGGGGTTGTACGCCACACCCAACTTCGGCGGTCCGCCCAAACATAGTCGAGATCGGTGGCGACAACCACGTCGATCGACAAAGCGCGACAGACAGAGTCGAGATCGCGAATGGAATTCGGAATCCTATAGAGGTTGAAGGTGCGTTGCATGGTGCCCATGCACTCGCGTATATCACCGCCGAAGTTCACTCCGCAACCGGGTACTCCGGCGACTCGCTGGCGCTCGTTGTAGAGCAGGTGCTCGGTCCAATGGCGGGAAATAGGGTTCTGCTGGACGATGACGTCCGGCGGCAGTTTGGTGTGGAGAGTTTCGTAAAGTTCACGGATGGCAAACTGCCTTCTGCCCAGGTTTCGATCGTCCTCAAGCCATGGCGGGGCCAGCAGCGCGCCCTTCTCGACCCCTATAGCATAGGTTCTTAAGCAAACCAGCTGATAGATGGTTCCGAGAAATCCGAGCAACAGAAGGGCCACCAGCCACGAATGGCGTATCGCCAGCGGTCCGCTTGCGGGAACCTGAAAAGCTTTGTTCTGCGCCCGGTCCAGCCAGCTCTCCACCAACGGAATGGCCCACAGCAGGGTAATGAACTGGAAGGGCAGAAAGGACCTCCATCCCAGATCATTGGGGTTGCCCGCCACGGAAGATTGCATGAAGGTAGCGATGAGCAGGCTCACCAATACCATTATCCAACTGACTTTCTCGGCTTCCGAAAGCGGTTGAGGTTTGCGGCAGACATCCCGCAGGCGGAAGAGTGCGACGACGCCGAAAATTCCCAGCTCAAAGAAGTAGCTCAGGGGAAGGGAGAACAGAGACACCGCTGCAAAGGCCCCCGGCGAATTTACGCCGAAAAGCTGAAGCACGACAATCGCCGTGTGAAACGGCCTGACACCGAACTTCGCAAAACCACCACCAGCGCCCGCCGGAGCGAGCAGCACCTTCAGTAACGGCAGCGCAAAACAAACCGCGAGTATTCCGGAAAGGCACTGCAAAGCCGCCGTCAACCATTGCTTTTGGCGGAGCGTGAACAGCAGCCATGCGGCCATGAAGAGGGCAAAGGTGAAAGTCACAAAAACTGAAAGACCGGAGGCGGTGGCAAAGGCCGCGGCGGAGAGCAAAACGGCGACGATCCTATCCCGCCAGGTAGAGCGGAGCGCATTCCACAGCAGAAGGAATCCCAGCAGGCAAACGATTAAGGCGGAAACGTGATGAGGATTCCAGAGTACGCTATCCATCCAGGAGGCGACCTGTTCGTTCCACCACTCCATGTCGCCTTGTATCTGCAGAGGCATACTCACGAAGTTGGCGGCCGTGGGGATAATATCCAAACCGGTGACGGCCAATAGAAACATGCCAATCACGGCTTGCCGCCGTAGATTTGCCGCGGGGGTGAAAACAAACTTCAGAAAGAGCGGGATCATCGACAGCAACCCGATAGCGCACCACGGGGTGGCTCCCCACATGGCGTGGAGCGCACGAATACCGAACAATCTCACCGGGAGGCTGCAAAGCAGCATCCAGAAGTAGTGGTAGCGCAGCGGAACCTGGTGGCCCGGATAGAAAAAAGGATTGAAGCCCGGCAGGCCTTCCCGCGCCAGCGCTTGCGTGATCGGGACACGAAAACCGTAGTCGTTGGCGGCCACGCTGGAGTACAAGCGATCGTGGATTTGCAGATCGACGAGGCTGAGGAGCAAAACCAGGCACCACGCCGCAACGATGGCCAAGGCAATCCAGGTGTAGCGCGAAAGCCGCAGCTCAGAGCGGCGAACAGTTCGCGCCCGCAGCGCCAGAAGGACGGGACACAGCGCCCAGCAGCATCCGTAGAAGACCCACACCGCAGCCATGGAAGCGCTCAACCCAAGCCGGTAAGTAGCAATTGGGCAGAGCGCCAGGGAGAGCGGAGTGGCTATCAGCACTTGTTCGGGAAACGATCTCCGCCTGAAGTCGAGCACCCGCAGCAGCCAGCCCAGTACATATCCGGGCACGAAAAGAAAAAGCGGCATCAGAGCGAAAGCTTGTGCGCTGCGAAGTAAATCAGAAACCGTGAAGTTAGTGTGCACGAACGGACAGAACTCCTTCCGATGCCGTCTTCGCAAACTCTGGAGTGAGACTCCAATGTACTATGGAAACACGCTCACGGCCTGCGGTTTCTGCTTCACGGTTGCGGCTCGCACGGACGCTCCCAAGCGGCGGACTGCGCAGGCGCTGGTTCCGATTGGCAGGGAGCCTGTTGCGCCGGAAGTATCTCACTCTAATGGGTTTGCCCGAGTATTATATTGATATTGCAATTCTTTTCATGATGGGGTAATCTATTTATGTTTGGCTAAGTTCGCTTTAAGCCATGTTGAGCTGGTCCCGCCGATTCATCTGCGTCACCCACTCTCAGAGCAAACGATCTCAGCAGAAACAAAGAAACATAAAGAAACACAGGTAAAACAAAAAGTGGAACAAGGAACAGTGAAGTGGTTTAACGACGCCAAGGGTTTTGGCTTCATCAGCCGTCAGAATGGCGAGGATGTATTCGTCCATCACACGGCAATTCAGTCGAACGGTTTCCGCAGCCTCCAGGAAGGTCAGTCGGTGCAGTTCGATGTCAAGCGCGGCCCGAAGGGCTGGCAGGCAGAGAACGTACAGGTTCTGTAAAGACGCAGGCCGAAAAAATCAAGGCCCGGAGCCAAACAGCTTCGGGCCTTTGCCTTTGCTGCCGACCATCAGGCGGATGCTTCCCGGGAGTGATCGGGGAGCAGGTTGATCAGATTGCCTTCGCCGTCGAATTCCATGTTTCGGGGCTCGCCCAGAATCTCCAGCATCGGGTTTTTGGCGATTTCCGGTCTGAGATTTTCGCTCAGTGCGAGCGTCCCCAGTTCCAGCGTGTTGCGAATCCAGCCCAGCGTGACTTCGCTCATCTCAAACTTGCCGACCGTGGGCATGATGGCCGCCAGGCACTCGCGATCCGTAGGCAGATGGATCGGCGTGCGAATGCTCGCCAAGCCCAGGGATGTGAGGCCGTTGATGCGTGTGGGCTCCCAGTCGGTCTTGTTGACCAGCCGGTCGGTAACAATTTCGGCCAGTCCCAGGCCAATGGCGTTGCCGTAACTCAAGGGGTGGAGATCGCGAATAATGAAGATGCGCTCGAAGCGGTGCACGTAAGGATAGGGGTTGCGCGCCGCCTCGAAGCCACGGTTGACGACTTTCCAATCCATGCCGCCCCCGCTGATGTGTTTGCCGATCTCATCGATGATGAGGACGTCGAGATCGACCGGAATCGTCCCCACCCAGGAGCGTGCCAGCTCCAGATTCTCCTCCTCGCGTTGCTCCATGTTGGCGGCGGTAACCGCGTCGAGCTTGGCCGTGTGGTGGTAGGCATCCTCCAGAATCGCCAAGCCTCCCACGATCTTGCCTGACTTCAGCACCAGGCGTCCCACGCTGCGGATGACATGTTCCAATCCCAGCTTGTAGCCGTAGCAGTGGTAGCGCTGCGCGCCGGCGAATTTGCCGAGGCCGATAGCCATCATCTTGAACAAGCCGCTTTCGATTTTGCCGCTGAAATCGGTGTGCCATTTGGTGCGGTTAATCAACATGACGCCGTCGGCGTTGTAGGCCGCGCGATCCATGAAGGCTTCGATGTTGTCTGCCGTCTTGCCCAGCGACACCACCTCCAACTGGCTGACGATGGGGCATCCCATGTTCGCCTCGTCCACGCCGTAGTGGGCCAGCACATCGGCCTGGCCTGCGGCGGTGGCCGCGCCGTGGCTTCCCATCGCCGGAATAATGAACGGGCGCATGCCGTGCTGCTTCCAGTAGTCGACGGCGGCGCGCACGATGGTGGCAATGCCGCTGATTCCGCGGCTGCCAACGCCGATGCCTACACTGGCTCCGGGCTTCAATTGCGACCTGAAGGACGAGGCCGCCAGTTGGCGGCGCACCTCGCCGGGGACATCCGCAATTCGCCGGTCGGGGAAGTTCTGTCGAACCAGCAACATGCGAGGAAAACTGAAGGTAGACATGCAATCACTCCTGCGGGAGGAATCCGGCACGGCGGCGACCGAAAGAGCCGGAGAACGGACTATGCTCGATTGGCGCGGCCTCCCAGGTATGCGGCGCGCACGTCCTCATTATCCCAAAGTTCTTCTGGCCGGCCTTCGGTAACCAAGTGGCCGGTTTCCAGAACATAGCCGCGATCGGCAACCGAGAGCGCCATGTTAGCGTTCTGCTCGACCAGCAGCAGGGTTGTTCCATGGCGGCGAATATCGGAAATCACTTTGTAGACCTGTTGAACGATCAGCGGGCCGAGGCCCAGGGATGGCTCGTCGAGCAACAGAATCTTGGGACGGGACATCAGGCCCCGGGCGATCGCGACCATCTGCTGCTGTCCTCCGGAGAGCATCCAGCCGAGGGCATTCTCGAAGTTGCGCAGCTCCGGAAAGATTTCGAACATGTGCTCCGCATCCGATTGCAACTCGACGCGCGTCGAGTGCGGGCGGTTGGCGCCGCCGAGGATGATGTTCTCGCGGACGGTCAGCCCTGGAAACACACGCCGGCGCTCCGGGACATGGGCAACGCCGAGCCGGAAAATCGATTCGGGAGAGTGTCCGGAAATGACTTGGCCGAGCAGGCGCACGGTGCCGGCCCGAGGTTTCAGCAGTCCCGAAATGACGCGCAGAGTCGTGCTCTTGCCGGCGCCATTGGCGCCGAGCAGGGCCACGATTTCACCCTCGTCGATGTGAAAAGAGATCCCATCGAGCGCCGCGACCTTGCCGTATGTGGCGGTTATCTGATCAAGCTCGAGGAGTCGCATTTTCATCCACCTTTCCGAGATAGGCTGCGACCACGTCGGGGTTGCGCAGCACGTCCGCCGGCGCTCCGTCGGCGATGTGGCGGCCGAAATTCAGCACCGTGATGTGATCGGCGACACGCTCCACCAGATGCATATCGTGATCGACAATGACGATGGTCAAGCCATGGCCCTTGAGCCGTCCCAAGAGCACGACTAATTCGTCTTTTTCCCCGTGGTTGAGACCCGCCCCAGGTTCGTCGAGCAGCAGCAGCTTGGGGTTTCCGGCCAGCGCGCGGGCAATCTCCACCAGGCGTTGGTGTCCATAGGACAGGCTGCCGACCGCCTCTGAGGCGCGATTGGCCAGCCCCACGAAATCCAAAGCGGACAAGGCGTGGCGCTCCAAGGCAGCGGCTCCGCCAATGGCATTGCCGGGGCGCTCAGCGCCAATCTTGACGTTGTCGAGCACATTCACGTCGGTGAAAAGGCGTATGTTCTGGAAGGTACGTCCGAGACCGTGGCCCGCCCGCTGATAGGGCTTGAGATGAGTAATGTCTACGCCATCGAATTCAATATGCCCGGCGGTGGGACGGTAAATTCCGCTCAGCACATTCAACAAGCTGGTTTTGCCGGAACCGTTGGGGCCGATCAGGGCGTGCACGGTGTTGCCGGCGACGTTCATGTTGACTTCGTCCACCGCCTTGACTCCGCCGAAATGCTTAACCAACCCGGATATTTTGAGGGTGGTCGGCCGTTCGTCGCGGCCGCTCTGTTGGCGTAGTGCCAGGGGCGGAATCTCACCCCCCGCCAGTGGCTTGACGGGACGCAGTTTTCGCCAGATGATCGCGGCGAAACCCAGGATGCCATCCGGCATGAAGACCATGATCAGGATCACGGCGCCGCCATAAACCGCCAGGTAAATGGTCTTGAGGAAGCGTAGCCACTCCGGCAGCATGATGAGCAGTCCGGTGCCGAACACCGTCCCGAAAGGCGAACGGGAGCCGCCCAGCAGCGCCATGGTCAGGAATACGACCGATTCGCTGAAGCTGAACTGATCCGGGCTGATGTAGGCAAAGCCGCCGGCAAACAGGCCGCCGCCGAGCCCTCCCAAGATCGCCGAAAGCGTGAAGGCTGTAACCTTCGTGCCAAAGGTATCGACCCCGACGACGCCGGCCGCGAGTTCGTTGTCGCGGGTGGCCTGCATGGCGCGGCCGAGTTTGGTCCGGCGCAGATACCACACCAGAAAGCCGACAAAGTAGAGAGCGGCGATGCAGAGACCAAGGTAAGAACCGCTCCCGGCAAAATGCGATGGGCGGCCGATTCCGGAAATGCCGTCGGGGCCGTGGGTGAACTCGACCCAGTTGGTCAGCACCAGGGAGAGAATCATCTGGAAGCTGATGGTTACCATGGCGAGGTAGTGGCCGCCGAGTCTCAACGACATAAGGCCGAGCGCCACGCCGGCCACGGCGGCGGCGGCGACTCCGGCCGCCAGTGCAACCCAGAATGGCAGGCCGAAGGTCGTGGTGCCGAGAGCCACGCCGTAGGCGCCGATCCCGAAAAACGCCGCCTGCCCTAAGTTCATCTGCCCGCTGTAGCCGAGCACGATGGTAAGCCCCAGCACGGCAATCGCGTAAGTCGAGGCTTGCATCAGCAGGTTGAGAGTGTATGCCGGAAAAGACGTGAACGCGACGAACCCGATGGAAACTCCGGCGGCGGCTAGATAGACGCCGGCGCTGAAGATCTTGCCCGCGATATTGCCGGGGTTGGAGGTCACGCTGAAGGTTCGCTCGCTCATGCCTTTTCCGCGATCCTTTCCCCGAAGATGCCTTGCGGCCGCACCAGCAGAATCACCAGCAGAAGGAGGAAGGCAAAGGCATCCTTGTAAGGCACGGAGATGTAAGCCGCGCCGAAGGTCTCGACGACGCCGAGCGTCAAGCCTCCGACAATCGCCCCAGTCACGTCGCCGAAGCCGCCGACGATGCTGGCGGCAAATGCCTTGAGCGCGATGGAGGAGCCCATACCGACCGATACAAAGAGAATGGGTCCGACAAGAACCCCGGCAAGCCCACCCAATACGGCGCTATAAATGAACGTAATCATGATCATCAGCGCCACCGGAATGCCGAGCATGCTGGCCATTTCCTTGTCCTGCGAGGTCGCCTGCATTTTCTTGCCGAGCAGCGTGCGCTCAAAAAGCAGGTACTGGAAGGCGACCATGGCCACGGTTACGACCAGAATGACCACATACTGACTGTCAAAGAATACGGTTCCAATGCTGAAGCCCTGCGACTCGAAGACGCTCGGCAGGCTCTGCGGCTGCGGACCGTAGGCGGCGAGTACGCCGTTTTCAAGCAGAATTGACGCTCCGATGGTGCTGATGATGACCGGCAGAAAACTGCGATTGCGGAGTGGATAGTAAACTCCGAGATTAAAGAGCGCGCCAAAAACGGCCATGGCAGCCATCGTGATCAGGAGGCTGAGCCAGTATCGCATCCCCAGATTGATGGTCAGCACGGTCATCGAGAAAGCGCCCAGCATGGCGAAATCGCCCTGGGCAAAATTGACCACGTTGGTCGCACGGTAGATCAATACAAAACCCAGAGCCACCAAGGAATAAATGCTGCCGATGCCAAGCCCGGTGAAAAGAAGTTGGAGTGCGATTCCCATAGGCCACCAAAAAAGCGGGCGAGTGGTTGCTCGCCCGATACGGTTCAATGCGGGTGTGCGCCCGGTTAGTCTTTGAAGTCAATGTGCTTGTCAAACACAATCTTCCCATTGATATTCTTCACTACGTTATAGCCGTGCAGCCCGTCTCCATTCTTGTCGAAGTTGTACGTGCCTTCGGCGCCTTTGTAATCCTTAATCGCGAGGATTGCCTGCCGTATCTTCGCCGGGTCCGTGCTCTTGGCATTGTTGATGGCAAGTGCCAGCACATGCATGCCGTCATAAGCCCAGGCGCTGAAGTGATCGGCTGCTAACTTATATGCCGCGTCATATTTTGCGGCATAGGCGGTGGCGCCGGGGCATGATTCCCGGGTAAAGTCGGCTACCACGTAGGTGCCGTTGAGCGCCGAGCCTGCAAGCCGAAGGGCGGTGGTGGACATATTCGTTGCCGAACCCACCCAAGGCATGTTTGCGCCTACCTGGCGGATCTGCTTCGCCATGATGCCAAGGTCGGTCTCAAAGGTCACGTAGCTGGCCAGAATATCGGCTCCGGAACGCTTCACGGCCAGCGCTACGGGGGTGTAATCCGACGAATTGTTGGTATAGCCCTGGATCAAGACCGGGGTGATGCCCATACTTTTAAGGCTTGCGACCAGCGCCTTCATGCCGCCGGTGCCAAAGGCGTCGGTGGAATGGACAATGGCCCACTTCTTCTTGCCGAGGGTCTTGACTCCGTAATCGGCGATCACTCGCGCCGAATAGGAATCGTTCGGCCGGGTGCGGAAGTACCACGGGTTGCCCATGTGGGTGAGTTCAGGATCGGTACCGCCGATCATAACCGGCCTGCCCACCTTTATAGCGTCGGGCGACATGGCGTTCACCTGCGTGCTCCGGATTGAGCCGAGGAAGCCGACGATATCCTTGTTGCCGGCCAACCTGCTAAACGCCATGATGATGCCGGGATTGGTTGTCTGATCGTCTTCAATGATCAGTTCGACCGGTTTGCCAAGCACGCCGCCGGCCTTATTGATTTCCTCAACGGCAAGTTTGGCGCCCTTGATCTGGTAACTTCCAGTTTCGGCGGCGGGGCCTGTAAGCGGGGCCACCACACCAATCTTGATAGTGTCGGCTGCATGTAGATTTAGCGCGCCGACGGTCATCGCGGCAGCGAGCCCGAGCACGGCGAGTGTGATCCATTTACGCATGGCGTATCCTTAGAAATCGCAGATTTGCTTTACTTTGCAATGATCAAAACAGATATCAAATTTCCCCTGTCATGTAAAGGTTGCACTTACACTGCCACGCGCGCTGCCGGAATTACGACATCGCTCGCAGGCAGAAGCCGTAGCCTTTTGGGCACCGCACTAATCAGTGAAATCGATGTGTTTGTCAAACACAATCGTTCCGTCATTGTTCTTCACAATGTTGTAGCCATGTAGTCCGTCCCCATTCTTGTCGAAGTTGTAAGTGCCTTGGGCTCCCTTGTATCCCTTGATCGCGAGTATCGCCTGCCGGATTTTCGCGGGGTCGGTGCTCTTGGCGTTGTTGATGGCCATGGCAATCACATGCACCGCGTCATAAGACCAGGCGCTGAGGAAGTCAGGCGCTGCTTTGTAAGCGCTCTGGTACTTGGTCGCGTACGCCTTCGAAGCGGGGCTTGAGTCCTTATGGAAATCGGACACCGCATAAGTTCCGTAGAGCGCAGGCCCGGCGAGCCTGAGCGCGGTTATGGTTACGGTGGAAGGCGAACCAACCCACGGAATATTGACGCCGAACTGGCGGAGCTGTTTCGCGAAGATGCCCAGATCGGTTTCGAAGGTCATATAGGAGCACATGATGTCAGCTCCCGAACGCTTAAGGGCGAGGGCTACGGGCGTGAAGTCCTGCGAGTTGTTGGCATAGCCTTGCACCAGAACCGGCTCAATGCCCATGCTTTTGAGGGTCGCCGTTAAAGCCTTCATGCCGGCAGTGCCAAAGGCGTCGGTGGAATGGACAATGGCCCACTTCTTCTTGCCGAGGGTCTTGACCCCGTAGTCGGCGATCACTCGCGCCGAATAGGAATCGTTCGGGCGGAAGCGGAACAGCCACGGGTTGCCCATATGCGTGAGTTCGGGATCGGTGCCGCCGATCATCAGTGGCTTGCCCAGTTTGAGCACATCAGGCGCGATGGCCATCATTTGGGTGCTGCGGACCGTGCCGATGAAAGCGGCGATGTCCTTGTTGCCCGCAAGCCTGCTGAACGCCATAACGGCTCCGGGATTGGTCGTCTGATCGTCCTCGGAAATCAGTTCGATCTGTTTACCCAGTACCCCCCCGGCCTTGTTGATTTCATCGACCGCGAGCTTAGCCCCTTGCATTTCATAGCGCCCTGCCTCGGCAGCGGCGCCGCTGGTTGGCGCCACGATACCTATTTTCAGGGTATCGGCGGCGTGAAGGCTTATCGCAGTCATTGCGGCGGCGAGGCAGAACAGGGCAAGAGTCGAGACCTTACGCATGATATTTCTCCTGATTTAAGACTTGTGTGATCCCTACAGCGTGCGGCGAATGGAACAGAGATATCAGATGCCCACTGTGCTGTAAAGCCCAAAATCGATCACTCGCGCCGTGGGAGCGCCTTCGCGAGCAGCTTGGTGCTCGGGGCATTGAGGCTCTGACTGACTGGCGCGGCTGTCGGTTCTGTCAGGCTAGTTTAGCGGCGCCGCACAACTGCCGATAGCCCTCTCGCACCAGGGACGCGGCGGCGCCTTCGTCCAAATGCAGCGCCCGCGCGATCGAGACGTAGTCCAGGCAATCGTACTTGCGCATCAACACCGCCGCGCGCTGAGGAACTGGAAGCGCAAACAAGCGGTCGAGAACTGGAGCGAGTTTTTGGCGGCAGGCGGAATCTTCCGTCGGCAGGCCGGTTACGGTCGAATCCGGCAAACTCCGCCGGAAAGGCACTTCCGCCTTGCTTGCGAGGCGGCGCGCCGCGACCTGGGCGGCGATGCCGTAGAGAGCAACCAGAGGGTTGGCGCGCGCGCGCTGGCCGGAGTGCCGGAAAAACTCCATAAACACATCGTCGACCAGGCTCTCGGCCGTGTGAATATCACCGGTCAATCGGTAGAGAAAAACGAACAGGCGCGAAGCATAACGCTGTACCGTACCGGCAAGTATGTCGCTTCCGTTGCGTACCGGGGTCTCGCGACTAACGGGTCTCTCGGAATTCATCGCCAACATTGCTCCCGGCTTCGCCGGAACCTGCGGGATTGAAAACTGCCCGACAGAGGTCCCGATTGAGTGTAGCGAGCCCGAGCCGGTGGGACGGTAAAGACTTTGTAAGCTGACGGTAAACTTCCCAGGGTCCCGATTGTGGCGCGTTCGGCCAAAGACTGGATTTCGGCCGCGGGCGGCGACCTTACAAGGCTCTTACAAGCTTCTGTCCAATGGTTTACAGCAGAGTTCCCCGCGATGTGTTTCCATGATCCTGGTGGTTTAAGGAGAAGATTCGGCATGCATCAAGCAAAAGTGAATTCTTCGGTTCAGCCCGTGCCCCCAATGCATAAACCCGCGATCAGGGCAGTAATCGTGGACGACTCAGCGCCTTACCTGGAAGCTCTGTGGTCCCTGATGGAGTTCGAAAATCTGATTGATGTGATTGGAGCGGCGATGAGCGGCGTGGGCGCGGTCAGAGCGGTTTCCGATCTTGATCCCGACCTGATTCTGATGGACGTCCACATGCGTCCGATGAGCGGCCCCGCGGCTGCGTTGGTGATTTCCGAGATGTATCCCAGAACGAAAGTGATCCTGATGTCGTCGGAAGACTCGCAGCAACTACGGGCGGAATGCCTCTCTTGCGGCGCGCACTCGTTTGTCTCGAAGGCGAACCTGATGAAGGAGCTTCCGGTTGCCATCGACCAGTTGGGCTTGCGCGGAAGCCGCGCGACCACACACTGACGGTCAAGCTTTTGCGTAACGCCGTGGTACTTGCCTTACAGGATGCGTCCCCAAGGTCTCACGAATAACTTCACTAGCAAATGATTGAAAGAGGAGAACGAATGAAGAGAGTAACGCTGACAGCTTTGATCGTGCTTGCGATGGCAAGCGCGCTTCTCATCGCCCAAGCCCAACCTCAGCCCCCGACTCCGGCAACCATGGTGGCTCATCGGGTGGAGTACCTGACGACTGTCTTAACCCTCACCTTCGCTCAACAGCAGCAAGCGACGACCATCTTCACCAACGCCGCAAGCGCTGAATCCGGGGTCCACGACAACCTCAGGGCTGCGCGGCAGAGCCTGCAAACCGCGATCGCCGGCAACGATGGCGCTGGCATCGATCAGGCAGCGGCTACGATCGGCAGCCTGACAACCCAACTGACCTCGCTTCAGGCCAAAGCCAGAGCGGCTTTCTACCAGATCCTTACCGCGGATCAGCAAAGCAAATTGACGAAGCTGGAATCGCAGCACGGCCCTGGTGGACGTCCTGGCCCGCCTCCCGGCGGACCCGGTTTTGCCCAGTGACATGAGGCAGGCGGGCTTCAACCTGCCCGCCTGCTTACTCCACCTTCCACTCACCGCTTTCGGCCGGCGGCGATGATCGTTCGCATCATCTAGCTATGGCGCCGGAGGCGGTTCCAATACCGGCAGCTTGAATCCAGAGTTGCGGGGCTGAGCAGGCTTGCCGTGAGATGCTTGCGGAGCCAGGGGTACGCTGTGGCAAGGGTTTGCTTCATAATGGAAGAGGACAGTATTTTCAGAGCTGCGTTTTCATGAAGTCATTTGGCAAAGCCCGGCTTTCATGGTCGGCGGTCGTCGCCGGTCTGGCGGTGATACTGATCGTGCTTGCCGTGCTGGAATATCGCTGGAGCAAGGACGTCAGTGAAGCGGCCAGCCTGCGGATGCACGCCAGCTTGCAGTCGTCGGTCATGGCATTCCGGCAGGATCTATATCGTGAGCTGGCGGCCATCTGCCTGCCATTGCAGCTTATTCCGGCGGCTAACCCGCACGATCGCTGGCCGCAATACGCGCGCCAGGTCCAAGCTGCGCAGCACGCGGCGGCGGTGCCGCAGATCATGGCGAACATATTCGTGTGGAGCACCCGGGCTGACGGCGTCTCGGAGCTGCGGCGCATGGATTCGGCTAGCGGGCGTTTTGAACCCGCCGAATGGCCGGCGTCGATGCAGCGGCTGCACGAAGCCCTGCGGGCGTTACTGCCGCAACTGGCGGAAATGACTCCGCGACCGGCTCTGCCAAATTCTCCACCGGATCCTTCCGCTGAATTTCTGCGCAACCCCAGGCGCGATCTGCGCGCCCCGTGGGCGTTTGCGGAAAGCATTCCGGCGCTTGCCTACCCGGTGCTTGCTTCGGGAGCGAACCATGGGAAATCACCCGATAGTGAGCAAACGGTGGACTGGGTCATCGTCGAATTGAACCCGTCCGCCTTCCAGGCGCACGTACTGGCAGAGCTGGCGGAACGGCACTTCGGCGGTCCTTCGGGCTTTGTTTATCGGGTGGCGGTTTTCGGCGGACGCAACGGTGGCGTTCTTTATTCTTCGGATTCGGACTTTGGTACCCGTGACATGGGCGCGGACGCGGCCATCAATCTCTTCGGGCCGCCATCGGGATCGATTGGACAAGGCCCCGGACCTCTGCTCGCGTCTCCCGGACGGCCGCAGGACCAAGGTCTTTTCCGAGGCCCGGAGTTTCACGCCGGATATTGGGGGCTGGTAAGGTTCGAAGCGCTGCGCCTCTCGCCCGACGACCGGGACTGGCAACTGGTGGTGCAGCACCGCGATGGTTCGCTCGAGGCGGCGGTGGCTGGTTTGCGGCGGCGAAACCTGGTGATCGGATTTGGCGTGCTGCTGGTGATGGCGGCTACCATGGGAATTCTGATTATCACCACCCATCGCGCCCAGCGTCTGGCGAAATTGCAGATGGACTTCGTGACCGGCGTCTCTCACGAGTTGCGCACGCCGCTGGCGGTAATCTCCTCGGCGGCTGATAATATCGCCGATGGCGTGGTGGACAATAAAGAGCAGTTGATGCGTTACGGCAAGGCGATCAAAGGCCAGACCCGCCAGCTCATCCAGTTGGTTGAGCAGATTTTGCTGTTCGCGGCGACCCGGGAGCAACGCTACCAGTACCAGCGTCGCGTGCTCGAGGTGCAGGAGATTCTGGATGCCGCTTTGGGCGCTACCGCGGGGCTGATTCACTCGGCGGGAGTGGAGGTCGAGAAGCGGGTCGAAGCGGGGATGCCGCAGACTGTAGGCGACCTGGCGGCGCTTTCGCAGTGCTTGCAGAACCTGATCACGAACGCCGTCAAGTATGGCGGCACGAATCGCTGGCTCGGAGTGAGAGCCCGGGCCGTGCCGGAAGTCCACGAGATTCAAATCGCCATCGAAGACCGGGGCAGCGGAATTTCCGCCGCCGACTTGCCGCGGATTTTCGAGCCGTTTTATCGCAGTCCTTCCGCCACGGCGGCGCAGATTCGCGGTACGGGGTTGGGGCTGCCGCTGGCGAGAAGCATTGCCGAGGCGATGGGCGGCCGGCTGACGGTGACGAGCGAAGCGGGAAAGGGCAGCAGCTTTGTATTGCATCTGCCCATCGCGGGCGAGGTGAAGCGCACGGACGTGGAAGAGAGTGCGGCGACGGCTACGGAAGCGAAGGTTACCTAGAGAGCTGGGATGAACGAGCATATCCTTCTGGTTGAAGACGAAGAAGCGCTGCGCATGACGTTGAGCGATCGCCTGCTGAGCGAGGGCTATAAGGTGGACTGCGCGGGCGACGGGGAAGAAGGACTGCGATGCGCCATCGAGGCCATCCACGATCTCATCATTCTTGACATCATGTTGCCGCGCAAGAACGGATTCGACGTCTGCCGCGATGTCCGGCAAGCCGGCCTGACCATGCCGATTCTGATGCTGACGGCGCGCGGGCAAACCGTCAACAAGGTCGTTGGCCTGAAACTCGGCGCCGATGACTACCTGACGAAACCGTTCGAAATGATGGAACTGCTGGCGCGAATCGAAGCCCTGCTGCGGCGCAGCGACAAGAGAACGGCTGGGGCGAATGCCATCTGCCAGATCGGTTCTCTGCGCATCGACCTGCGCGGCACCGAGGTCACGCGAAACGGCAGCGTCATCAACCTCTCGGCTCGCGAGTTCCAGCTTTTGCGGTATCTGGTGGAGCATCGAGGCGCAACTCTGCCCCGCGACGAGATTTTGAAAGAAGTGTGGGGCTACAGCGCAGAGACCTTTACCCGCACGGTCGATGTCCACATCGCCAGCCTGCGGCAGAAGCTCGAAGAGAACCCTAAGCAACCGCAAATGATTCTGACGGTTTCCGGGCTTGGCTATAAGTTTTCAGCTTGAGGCCGGCAGGCCATGCAGTTTTGAGAGGAGAAGAGATGGAACCGTTCCGTTACCACGTATTCGTCTGTAACCAGGTCAAGCCGGAAGGAGCGGCGTCTTGTGCCGCGAGCGGCGCCCAGCGCATTCTCGACGCCCTCAGCCGGGAGGTGCAGTCGCAAGGGCTGGAGAATGAGGTTCAGGTCACTACCTGCGGCTGCCTTGGGCTGTGCGATGACGGGCCGATCGTCATCGTTTATCCCGATGGGGTTTGGTATCGCGGGGTAAAGCCTGAAGATGTGCCCGAGATTGTCTCCGCCCATTTGGCCGCCGGCAAAGTCGTGGCGCGCCTGGCGTGGACTGATGGACCCGCGATGAAAGCCAAGTCGCTGGAACACCGTGAACGGGTGCGCGCGGCACAGCGCGCGCGCGCGCAGGCGGGAATGCTGCCGGAGGATCTCGACAATCTCATTCGCGGCTACTGGCCGAGCCGCGTGATGCTGACGGCGCTCGATCTGGACCTGTTCACCGCCGTGGGAGACGGCGCTTCGGCGGAGGTCGTGGCCGGCAGGTTGAAGACCGATCCGCGCGCCACGGAAATGCTGCTGAACGCAGTGGCGAGCCTCAAGCTTCTGCGGAAAACCGACGGCAAATTCCACAACACCGCGGCCAGCGCGCGCTTCTTCACCCAGGATTCGAAGGACAACGCCCGCGGCGGCCTTCTGCACATGGCCAACATCTGGCACAACTGGTCGAACCTGACCGAGTGTGTGCGCCGGGGCACTTCGATCAAGACCGCGAAGAGAGCGGAGGGCGACTGGACGCGGAACTTCATCACAGCCATGGACCGCATCGCCAACGAGCGCGCCCGGCACTTGCTGAAGGCGCTCGGCAGCGAGGGAATTCGCAACATTCTGGACCTTGGCGGCGGTTCGGGCGCGTATTCGATTGCGTTCGCTCGGGCCATACCCGGCGCCCAGGCCGAAATACTGGATATCCAGGATGTTGTTCCGCTGACCGAGGATTATGTTCGCAAGGCGGGGTTGGCCGAGCGCATCAAAGTCCGCGCCGGAGATATGCTCAGTGACGACTTCGGTCGAAACCGCGACATCGTTTTCTTAAATGCGATCTGCCATATGTTCTCCGAGGAGCAGAACCGCGGCCTCTTTCGTCGCGCCTACCAGGCGCTGGGCGCGAACGGCCGCTTGGTGGTGCAGGATTTCATCCTGGAGAGCGATAAGACGTCTCCCCAATTTGCCGCGCTCTTTGCGCTGAATATGCTGGTCGGCACGGAGGCCGGCAACAGTTACAGTGAACCGGAATACGCGGATTGGATGCACGCCGCCGGATTCAGCGAAGTGACACGCGTGCGGCTGCCCGGGCCGAGCGACTTGATGGTTGCCACCAAGAGGGAAGAAGCGATTCGGCAGTGAACCGTGATTTTCTCCGGCACCGAGAGCGCCTCTGAAGCCGCGCCCCGCATGGCGCTTCCTGGAATTGCGGTGCCGGAGCGCGCATGACGTAGAATGCAAGCTTGCACGCTCCCGCCGAATCCGGTCGTCTTTACGTTGTGCTCGTGGCCACGCGCAATCCGCTCAACCTCGGCGCGGCTGCCCGGGCCATGAGCAACTTCGGGTTTCTCCACCTGCGGGTGGTGAATCCGCACGAAGCGGCGTTTCGCGAGGCCCGTTCCGCCGTCGGCGCCGTCGGCGCTTTTGGCGCGTGCTGAAGAGTACCGCAGCGTGGCCGAAGCCGTAGCCGACTGCACGCTGGTGGTTGGAACCACGTCGGGCTATCATCGCGAATTGCAGCACCCGCTGCGCGGACTGGAAGAAGGCGCGCAGCTCGTCCGCAGCAGTCTCTCCTCGGGCAACGTCGCTCTGATGTTCGGCTCGGAGAAACGCGGCTTGTCCAATGAAGATCTGAGCCACTGCCATTGGCTGCTGCGCATTCCCACGCGCGAAGAACACATCTCGATGAACCTGGGACAGGCGGTGGCAGTCTGCCTGTATGAGTTGGTGCGCGATTCCGGCGGCGGGCAACCGCCGCCAGCGGGCAGCCGCCGCCAGCGGGCAGCCTTGCCAACTCGGAGGTGCTGGAGCGAATCACCGCGTTGCTGCTCGAGGCGCTCGGCACGAGCGGCTACTTGCATGCGGAGGCCGCGGACTTCCACTCCATCGCGCAAAAAAGCGCGCCTCGTGAGGGCCCCTTTTGGCGGAGGAAAAAGTGCGCCGCCTGGTGCGCCGCCTGAGTCTATCCCCGGACGATGCCGAGGTTTGGCTCGGCATGCTGCGGCAAATGATCTGGAAAATGCGTTCAGGGCAAGGCCCAGCCCGGGTCTCGGTACTGCTAGGCCGCCTCCTCCGAATGAGGCTTAATCTTCTTGATCTCTGCCGCGTTGGCGGTGGCTAAGTTCAACTCGTACTCGGTCTGCAATCCCATCCAGACGTTCGGCGAATTGCCAAAGTACCTGGCCAGGCGCAACGCCGTGTCGGCCGTAATTGCCCGGCGCTCGCGCGCAATGTCATTCACGCGCGGCACCGGGATCTGCAGGCGTCTGGCCAGCTCCGCGGCGGTCAAATTCAGCGGCGCCATAAACTCCTCGCGTAATACCTCACCCGGATGCACCGCGTTTGCGGGCACACGCTTCTTATCCTTCGATCTCATTGGCGATCTCCCAAAACCCAGTCCCACGTGCTAGTGATAATCAACGATTTCAACATCGTGAAACTGAGCATCTTGCCACACGAAGCAGATGCGGTATCTCTCGTTGATTCGAATGCTGTGCTGCCCGTCCCTGTTTCCGCTTAGCGCCTCCAGCCTATTCCCCGGAATGACTCGCAGATCGTTCAAATCCGCATTGTTCATGTACTTGAGCTTGCGAAGGGCAGACCGCTGGATTTCGGAAGGGATGCGGCGGCTCTTGCCCGTCTCGTAAAGCTCTTTTGTTTCTGCGTCCTTGAAGGTCGCGATCACGAGAACAGAATAACGCGCCGCGTTATTCGCGTCAAGAGGAAATAACGGATCGCGTTATTTTCCGCGCGGCTTCCGGGAAGGCGTGAGTCGAGAAAAAGACTAGCAATTTGGGCCTCACGGTCGGCCGGCCGCCGTTGGGCGCGCGGCTGATGAGGACTTGTGTTGCTGAGCGAGATGGTGTTTCGGAGTTATTCGAGAATTACCGGGAGGCAATTGTCGTGGGCGGGCGTCCGTCAAACAGCACGATGGTTACCCAGTACAGTCCCGTGGGGTATTTGGGAGTACGCGCATAGCAGGCGCCCACGCTGAAGTGTCCGATGCCATTCAGTGACGCCAGGCGAGCGACGTTCGATGGTACCTGGTCCGGGTCCACGGTCGCGTAGGATGCGGCGAAGCGGGCTTTAGGCAGCGCAAATGGGGCCTTGCCGTCCAGTGATTCGTGTTGCGCCATCGAGCAAGCCATCTGCTGCAGCCGTTCGCTGCCGACGTGAGGCAGGTTCCCGGCGCCGGCGTTTTGACGGTACTTGCTGAATTGCATCGCCACGCGCTCGGCGGCGTCATCGTCTTTCAGTTCGGGCACGCGGTGAGCAAAATCTTCCACCACGTAAATAACCCCGCCATTTTCCACGATGCCGATGCCGACACTGTCATAGGCGCGGTTCAGTATGTTGGTGCGGTGCAGAGGAGAACCCATGAAGGCTTCGTGCGCGCCTTGAACAGTGACATCGTAGACGACGTTTTCTCCCGCCTGATCGAGGCGAACCTGTGGAGCCAGTCTGCCGGTAAGGTCGGGTTCTCCCGGAAATTGATGCGATAGCTTACCCTTCTGCGCCATAACTTGAGCATGGTTCGTAGCGGCGTTCCCCAGCCTGTCATCCAACTGCACGGGCTGCAATCCGGCTTCGGCTCGCGCGCTGTTGATGAGCGTCAGCAGAACCGCGATGCGGGTGGCATTGCTCTCCCGGAGTATAGCTGGGCGGAGCATGCGTACGGTAGGCTCAAGGGGCGCGCCTGCCGGTGTTCCATCCGTTCCTGCTGCCAGAATCCCGAACATCAGACAGAAGGTGAGTAACATTCCCGAACCTCCACCACAATTGCATTATCGGTTCTCCTCGTAAACAGCGCACATAACCGAGGTAACGTGACCTTTGTGCTCTGCACTTTAGTCAGAGCTGAGTTTGTGCTGGGATCCATGACAGTTCTTAGCGCGCCGCAAGCAATCGAAGGCACTGCCCGTGCCGGTTCGGACGCACGAGCAAGTCAGGCTTGTGGCAAATCAATTGGAAGCGGTTTTCGAGCCGGTGTATCCGCCAGCGCACTTAGGCGTGCCGCCGCAGTGCGCTTGCATTATGGACTCGCTTTGCAATTGGCGGGATCTCTTGCACCCGAAAAAGACATACACGGCCGTGGCTGGAGACGGCAGTGAATTTGCTTAGCCAGAGGTTTATGTCAATTCAGAAGGGGCTTTGCCGGGGGAATATCCGGGCAACGCGGCAAGAGTGAGATGGTGCGGAAGATAAAGGACGTGCCAAGGAATAACCCTGGCACGTCATGCACAAGCGAAGAGGCAAGTATGCGAACTATCTGAAGAAACGGCGTTTGAGCGTACCGCCCAGCACCAGCAGTCCGGAGCCGAGCATGGCGATTGTAGTTGGCTCGGGCACGGGCGAGGCAGGCGGAGGCACGTCTCCACTGTAAGGCGTTCCGTTGGTCGTAGCGCCAGTGATGCCGACAATCGAATTGACCGTAGGATTCGATCCCATATCGAGCGTGAACACGGCGGCGCTGGTGGTGCCGACGCCCCACAAACTTCCCAGCGTGCTGCCGGTAGTGCTCACGGTCGTAAATGTCCCATTCAGACTCGGGGTTTGCTGTCCGGCATTGCCGATCGTGACGTAGGACAGGGTTCCCTGTAGCGTATCGGCGCCGCCGTTCATCGAAAACAAGAAATTGATCGTGCCGCCGTTCATCGAAACCGCGTAGCTGGAAAGGCCGGTGGTAGTGCCGACCAGCGTCGGATTGCTGCCCGTGATCCACATCGCAAAGGTGCCGGCAGTTGAACCAAAGTATGCCGTGCCGGTGGTGCAGTTGGAATTGCCCGCGCAGGTTCCGAGGAAGGAGAGCGTTGCTCCACTGCTTGTGCCGGTAAACTGAACGTTGTTCAGGTTGTCCCCACCGCCGAGCACGATTTGAGTGATCGCGTTAGCCGGGCCGGCGAATGCGAGAATGCCAAGAAGCGTTAACAGCCAGATCCGTTTGTGCATATAAGTTTCCTTTTCTCAAAAGTCTGGAGGATACCCAGGGCCTGTTTCCGCACAGCATTACTGCCAACTCCTACGTTCTTATTACAGCGCCGCTAACTACGATATAGCTCAATGTACCAAGCTCGTTGCCACCAGTCGTCCGGGAAACAATGTCGTACAGCCATGGGCCGCAACCCGCGCCCTCGTTCTCGCAGTCACGACTTATTTCCTCAAGGGGAGGACATCTGATCTAGTGCACGATGATTGCCGTTCTTGGCCCGATTTGGAGATTTCGCAAGTTACTAAGGTGCAGCTACTTACGTCAGTCTGCCAAATCTTTCTCCGGTGTTTCGCACGACGTGCCCGATGTTTTTCCTGTTCTAAAAGTGCAATCGCTTGCACACCGGGGTAAAAACTATCAGTTGAGTTTTGCCAGCTCCTGTCTGGCATCGGAGGCGTCCTCCGCGGATAGCTTCAACTTAAGTGCGGCCTCCAGTTCCGATTTGGCCTTTGCCTTCTCGCCGCTGGCCGCCAGGACCATGCCCAGGTGATAGCGATAAGTGCCGTATTGCGGCGCTTTGCGCACGCACTCTTGCAACAGCGGCTTGGCACTGATGTAACTGCCTTTCTTGTATTCCACCCAGGCTAGCGTGTCGGTAATGGAATCGAGTTCAGGCAGCAGTTGCTTAGCCTTTTGTGCCAGTCCCAGGGCGACATCCAGATTCCCGCCTTGCTTGGTATAGACCCAGGCCAGATTCGACGCCGCGATAGCAAAGTTCGGGTTGATCGCCAGCGCCTGCTCATAGTGCTTCCGCGCAATCTCCAGGTTGCCTTTGTCCAGGTAGAGATTGCCTACGAGGGTCTCCAACGGGGGAAAATTCGGCCGCAGGGTGAGCGCTTTTTCATAGCGGGCGATGGCGGCATCGGTCTGGTGCAGTTGCTCGAGAGCCGAGCCCAGCGTCAGGTAAGCAGGGAAGTAATTGCCGTCAAGATCGATTGCCTTTTCCGCTTCGGCCTTGGCTTCGGCGTACTGTTGCCGGCGCGACAGAACGTTGCCGAGCAGATAATGCGCCGGAGCGGAGTTGGGCTCGGAGGCAGCCCGCTGGCGGGCCCGCGCCAGCGCCGCGTCAGCCTGATTGGTGTTCAGCAGGAACCCGAGAAATTGGCCGAAAAGTTCCTGATTATGGGGCTGAAGATCGATCGCGGCCTGGTATTCCTTATTCGCCGCCGGCACTTGTTTCGCCGCCGCCAGCACCTCAGCCATACGAACGTGAGGCCAGGGATCGGATGGATCAAGCCGCTGAGCCAGGGTGAACTGTTCCTGGGCATGGGCATTATCGTGGGCGCGGAACAACGCCGTGCCCAGCAGCAAGTGGCCGGCGGGAAACGCCGGATTGAGCTGAACGCAGTGCTGGGCATAGTCGCGCGCAATCTGGATATCGCCAAGCGAGAGATGCAACTCGGCGAGCGCTTTCCAGGCCTGAATCATGTCGGGCGCAGTCTTGACGGCGCTTTGGAATTCAGATCGCGCCTGGCTGGTTTCACCCTTGCTCCAGTGGGCGAGGCCCAGCGTGTAGTGCGCTATCGCCAGATCCGGCGTATCCGCGACCTGGTGCTGGAGCTCGGCCAGGGCGTCGTCCAGCTTGCCGTCGGTCATCATGATCCTGGCGCGAAGCACGTGCGCCATGGCGTTTTTGGGATTATCGGCAAGTACTTTATCGTTGAGCTGCTTGGCGTCGGCGACCTTGTTGGTAGTGAGGTAGAGATCGGTTAGACGATTCTTCAGCTCCGCATCTTTGTCGTTGGCGGCGATGGCGCGCTGATAGATCTGCAGCGCACGCTCGGGCTGCTTGGTGCCGGCGTAGAAGTTGCCCAGCGCGGTCGCCACTTCCGGCGAATTGCCTTTCAGCCCTTCCACCTTCTGCAGCACCGCCTCCGTCTCGGCGGTCTTCTTCTCCGCGCTCAGAATTTCCGCCCAGAGAAAGTACAGCGGCGAAGCGTCCGGATTGTTGGCCACGCCTTGCTGGAGCACGCTCTCGGCCACCGGCATTTGTTTTTGCAGGCGATAGTAATTGGCAAGATTAGCGTATGCCAGAGGAAGTTTCGGGTTCACCTCGATGGCTTTGCGCAGAGCCTTCTCGGCATCGGGGTACCGCTGCAAGGTAATATCCACCAGCCCAAGATTCACGTATGCATTGGCGTCATTAGGCGTCAGTTCGACAATTTTTGCGAAAGCCGCGTGGGCGGCATCGTTTTGTTGTTTTCCGATCAACGCCGTGCCCAGCAACTGGTAAGCGGCGGTGTTTTTCGGGTCTTTCTTGAGAATCATCCTGGCCGCTTCCTCGCCTTTGTCGTAATCACGGGCGGCGACGAAGAGCTGGCCGATGTTGAGACGCGCATCGAGGCGGTTGGGATCGAGCGAGACCGTTTGCTGCAGGGCCGCGAACGCCTCGTCCCACTGGGAGGACGACAGGTCGGCTTTAGCGAGCTGGTAATACGCCTCCGCAAAACGAGGGTCGAGCTTCAGGGCGTTGCGGTACTGAAGGCGGGCTTCCTGGAATTTGCCCTGCTGCAGGTATTCGTTGCCGCTTTCCAGGTATTTCTTTTTCGCCACTTCCGGATTCTTCTTGCAGCCGGCGGCAAATCCGAAGAGTGCGGCAACCAGCAATGCGCAAAGCCACCTTGAACGCATGTTTGTAGCCCTCCCTTGAGGCTTACTGAGGTATAAGCTGATCCAAATCGGGTATAACCTGTTCGGCAAAAGACACGGCCAACTGCCGTGCTTTGTTTTCGTCATGCCCAAGCTTGGTCGTGACCCTGACCAGGGTCGAGTCCGTGCGGCCGAGCCGGATGGCATCGATCACCATGTAAACTTTGGCCGCGTACTCGCTGGAAATGATCCGGCCGTGAGACTGATACCAGTAGAGAACCAGCAGCTTTTCCCGCTCATTTTCAACGACATACAGGTTCACCGGGGAAGTGTGTCCGTCCCCTGTGCGGAGCATGATTTCAGCAGCCTTGACCGGCTGCCATCCGGTGCCGGGAAGACAATTCTTGGGCGAGTGAACCGTTTCTCCCGTCTGCTGGCTCTTGTAAAAGCCCACATAAAGCCCGACACTGTCGCCCCCGGGCCGGAAGTAGAAGCGGCTGACATAGGAATCCACGCCTGCAACCGCCGCAATCCGGTCCGTTAGCGGTTGGTCGAAGCCGTGCCATTCCTGAATCTCCAGCGGCAAGTTCTGCAACGGCTGGCTCAACTCGGTCACCTTGCCATGGGGAAGCTTCGCCATGGCGACCGTCGCCGCCAGCAATACGGTCATCGCGATCCACCAACGCCGTGATGTCATTTTGCCCGCTCCTTGCCCGCGCCCCAGCGCACGAGCAGCCGCACCAAGCTGTGACACGCCATGAGCATCATGATGGACAGCAGAAACAGGAAGATCCCCGACAGGAAGTGCGACGTCCCTTCCACGGCCGACATGCCTATGTATTCCGAACCAATGGCCGCGAATACGACTCGCGCGGAGTTGCTGATGACCGCGATCCGGGACAATCAACAAGCAAAGCAGCCAGCGCAGCCAAGTCCTGTTTTCAGAGAGATAGCCGTAAATAACGGCGATCGTGAGCAGTGACATCAGGGAGCGGATGCCGCTGCAAGCCTCGGCCACTTCGAGCTGGGTGCTGGGTAGCACCAGGATATTTCCTTCGCGGAAAACCGGCATGAGATGACTGGCCTGCAAAGCCGCGGCGGCCAACTGGGAGGCGAGGAGCTGCAAGGGGAATACGAGTTGATAGTAAATCACGCCCGGAATCGGAATCATCAGCAGCAGCGCCGCGAGGGGGAAAGCCGCGTTCCTTACCAGGGGCCACCCATGCAAGAACAGCGTCAGTCCGACGATGACTCCCAGCAGGGAAACCCGCGCCAAAAACAATTCCGCTCCCAATGACCCGAGAAATAGCAGTGCGATTGATCCCAAGATAACGATCAGGCCGGCTGAAGATGGCTTCGGGGCTACCTCGGATATTTCGCGGCGGCGCTCCCAGAGAACGTAAGCGCAAAACACCGGAACCAGGAAGCCGTGCGAATAATTCGCATCGTCCCACCATTGCTGAACCAGTGTTCGCAGAACGGGCGAATAGAGCAATAAGACTGCGAGGCCTATGAGCAGAGCTTGCCAGTGCCCGACCATGAAATTTAGGGAGAGGCCCGCGGCAGCCCGTTCTGGCTTTGAGCCCGCGCCCTCCTCAAGCCTGGTTTCCTGTTTTAGCATTTGTGCACATGTACGTACGACGTTACCAAAGGTGCATTCTTTCTGCCAGACTTTAAATCGATTTCAAAATTGTAAACGGTTGATTTGATTAAGATTACGAAGCGGGGAGCAAGGGGTTGCGCAGCCAAGTGTAACTTTCAGGAAAAGTATTTCTTCTATTCCTGCCCGAGCGAGGGTGCATTTTGTGCAAATAGGCTGCCCGGCAGCCGCCGTTGCCAAGGCGGCGGGGAAATCCGCGCTAGCCCGGTACACCTGGCGAAATGCTCCGCGCCAGGGCCGTTGGCTGCGAAATAGCTGTTCGGGCCGAGGGCGATTCCGGCCGGAATTGCGGGATCAACCCGCAGGGGATTTGGGGATTATGCGGATGGGCGTGAACCGGCTGTGAAGCGCGTGCGGCTGATGCTATCGATCAGCCAGGCCCGCTCGCGCCGGCGCAAGCCGATGGTTGTCGTCAGCAGCACCAGGAGCGCACATTGCCATGCCAGGGCGAAGACAAAATGCGCCAGATCGGGCGCATGAAGCCATGGCCGCGCCAAGGCGCAGACAGCGACGAAAATCAAGGCGACGAGCAGGGGGCGCCCGATTCCTTCTTTGAAGTACCGGTGCATTGGGATAGCGGCAACGTGAAGCGTGTACCAGGGTTGAACCAGTACCTGGATAGTGATCATCGGGACCGCCGTTCCGAGAGCGATACCGATCAGCCCATAACGATGGCCCCAGTAAATGCTCAACCCGAGGTTTGCCAGCCCCTCGGCCAGCGTCCACCATCCGCGAAGCTGATGGCTGCCCTTGGCGATGAGAAGATCAGCCGATGGTTGCTGCGCCAGCATGAGGCAATAACCGGTCAGCAGCACAAGCAGCAAAGTATACGAAGTGGAGTATGCGTCGCCCACCCAGAAACGGATGAGCGGCCATCCATTGACCAGCAACATGAGGCTGATGAAAACGCTCAGCAGCGAGGTAAGACGCGTCGCCATCAGGAAGTAAGCCTGCAAGTCCGCATGCTTCTGCTGTCCTTCCAACTCACTCATCACGCCGGCAAAGGGACTGGCCAGAGCCAGCGCCAACTGGCGGAACAGCAATACCAGGCGTCCGGCGATATTGTAGGGCGTGATCATGGCAACTGTGAGAACCCGTCCAATCACGATGGAATCGACGAAAAATCGCAACTGGTCGCCGGCGTTGCCGAGGAACGCCGAACTGCTGAATCCCACCAGTTCGCGGATGCGGCCCAGTTTGATGTTGTGGAGACGAAACGAGAGAGCAGGATCGGCGACGCGGAGCAGGTAAGCGCTCACCACGAGCGATAGCAGCGAAGACGCCAGAGCCGTGGCGGCAACGAACAAGACTCCGTGGTGAAGGTGAAGAGCCGCGACAATCAGCACGGCACGGACCAGGCCGGTACCAGCGCTGGTGAGGTTGTTGAGGTCGAAGCGCCGCGCCGCGCACAGGTAAGTTCCCAGGAACTGGGCGCAGAAGCTGATTGCAACCGATGCGCCCGACAGGATCAGCAGCCACCTGAATGTGTCCGCGCTATCGCCGGTGATGGCGAACAGAGATGGCAGAATGAACAGCGAAGCGCAGGATAACAGCAGGATCACGGCCGCCACGCCGGAAGAGATGGCAAAACCCGAAGCGAACGTCTCATCCAGGGCATCGCGCTGCTTGGCGCCCTGGTAACGCGCCACGAACCGGAAGACCGTGGTCCGCATGCCAAAGTCCAATAGCCAGGAGGACTCCAGCAGAGACGTCACCAGCATCCACATCGCAAAGTAAGTGTCGCCCAGGCCGCGAACCAGCAACGGCGTCAAGACAAAGGAAAGCACGCCGTTGACGACCAACCCGGCCCAGTTCGAGACGATGCTGCGTAGCGGCAGTTCCGAGCGGCGAGCGGGACTTGTCGGGTTGGGTGAGGCGCCGGTCATCGACTCCTTCGCATTGGTTTCGCCGGCGTTAACCGCTTTCGCCCCAGAGTCCATGCTAGGCGCGGGAGTCCGCCAGCCGTTCCGAGGAACCGATGACGGACAGGGCTGATCGCAGCGCTGTTTGCAGCGCGGCGATGCTATAAGATCCTACCGCGCGTGTCCGGGCTTGGCTGCCCATTCGCGCGCGACGCTCAGGCGCGTTCAACAGCTCAGCCGTTGCGCGTGCAAAGGTTTCCGCCGTATCGGCAAGTATAATCTCATCCGGAGCGCTGAACTCCAGACCTTCGGCGCCGAGCGATGTCGATACCGTGGCCTTTTCCATGGCCGCCGCTTCGATAATCTTCAGCCGCGTGCCGCTGCCGATGCGTAATGGAACAACGCTGACGGTAGCGGCTGCAAGTTGCGCCCCCATGTCCGACACCTCTCCGGTAAACACCACGTCGTCAGCCCGCAGCGAATCCCGCAGTTCGCGCGCCGCGCCGCGACCCGCCACTACGAAACAAACGCCGGGCACGAGTCGGCGTATGAGGGGAAAGATATCGCGCACGAAGTAACGGACCGCATCACGGTTCGGATGCCAATCCATGGCGCCGATATAGAGCAAGGTTCGTCCGTCGTCTCTGCCGGGCACACCGTCGGGCAGATAGCTCTCGACGTCGATCACATTGGGAACCACGCAGACCGGAGTCCGAGGACAAGACCTCTGAATGATCTGCCGGTCGCGATCCGAGCAGGCGAGCACGGCGCCGGCGGAAGCGCAGACGCGCATTTCCCAGCGTCGCACGTTGCCGGCTTCCAGGCGTATGTACGCGCGCTTCACCGGGTTGTTCTCATAAGCGGCATAACGTTCCATGATCTCGTACGTGAGGTCATGCTTGTTCAGCAATACCGGCAAATCGATGCCTGGAGGCAGGTTGCTGAACATGTAGATGTCGTCGCAGAAGACCGCGTCATAGGCGTCCCGGCGCAGTTCAGCCAGCAAGGCCTGTGCCATCGAGGGCTGCGAGAATCGCTTCACTCCGAACGGCGTTGCCGTGGCGGCCGCATGCAGTCGCGACAGCAGATCGCGAGGCAGGCGCGGTTGCGGCTCCGGCACGGTGATAAACCGTTCGCAGCAGCCTTCCGCCTGTCGCAGATGTGGGCCGTCATTGGGGCCGGCGAACGCCGCCAGCGTCACCCGATGGCCTTCGCGGGCGAGCGCCAGCAGCAAGCTGTGGTTTCGCACACGGTGTCCCTTGTTGGGCGGGAAGGGGAATGCGAGAGATGTGAACAGGATGCGCATACGTTAGTTGCCGCCCTCGACGACGCCGAGCTTCCGCAACACCTGCACGACGGCGCGGATGGGATAAAAAATAAAGTCCTTTTCCAGCATGTAGCGCACGAACCAGCGATAACGGGTCATATAATCCATGGCCGCGATCGCCTTGTCGAGTATGGCCGGTTCAAATGGAGTGGCGTAGCGCGCGAAATCGCCATCGATTTCAATTCCCGACGCCTCGATGGTGCCGAGCCCTTTTTCTGCCGTCAGCAGCAGGTGGCGGCAGAGATTGGGATCGAGCTTGGCGAGGCGCATGGCCGTGGCGTCAATCGCAACCGAGTCGCGGCTGGCCAGAAGCAAATCGAGCCGGCGAGGTTTTCCGTTGGCGGGCCCGCGGCCTTCCATGGCGATGATGCTGTCCATAACCACCAGCACGGGCTTAAAGATTGCGTGCAGCTCGGCCAGCATCGGGTCGAGATAGCGATGCAGCAGGATGCGGTCGTATTGCGGGACGCATCCCCACTGGTTCTTGATGGCTCCGGTGAAGTAGGTGAGCGCGTGGGTTTTCAGAACCGGGAGCGTGATGAAGGCGTCGCAGCGCAGCATGAGCCGTGGTAGCTTGACGAGCCCGGCGGGAGGAACATCCACTTCATCCTGCGCCTCTTCGCTCAGGTTGACCAGCTTGACCCCGAGCCGATGGGCGAATTCGTTGTAGCCGGTGGCCGCAAACGCCTTCCACGCGGTTTGCCGCAGACCATCGGATTCGACCACATAGACGTTGCTGGTGCGGGTCAGCAACAGTTCGCAGACCGCCGCCGTGATGCGCGGATCGGTGTTCGACATGGCGCACTTTTCCGGTACGGCCGTGCAAAGATTCGGTTTGACGACGACGGTGCTGTTGGGCGCCACCAGATCGCGCCATCCGCAAAGCTCCATGGATTCGCGGACGGTGGCGGCCAGTGACTCGTCGGTCACAGCGCGGATCACGACCTTACTTTTTGGGTTCGACGCATCCGGGGCAACGCTCATGTTCTGGTTCCTCTAAACTGACTTTGCGCGATACGTCTCTATCTTTCCGGCAGCCGCCATCGGCTGCCTTCAACCGTTCGAACAAACTATGCGCCGCTACGCCGCCGCCAAAGCTCGCAATAGAGTGCTTCGGTCTCGCGCACCTGGCGCGACAGGTTGAAATGGGCTTCGACCCGGCTTCGTCCGGCGGCGCCGAGCCGCCTCCGCAAGCCCGGATCGCCCAGGAGCCGCACGATTGCCCCGGCCAGGCCCGAGGCATCTCCGGCCGGCACCGTGAGCCCTGTCTTCTCGTTAATGATGACCTCAGGCGTACCGTCGACGGCAGTGGCAACCATGGCTCTTCCTGCGGCCAGACACTCGATGGCGAACAGTGGCAGCCCTTCGAAAAAGGAAGGCAAGACGCAAACATCGGCAATCGAAAACCAGTCCGGGACGTTCGCTTGATAGCCGACGAGTCGGATGGACGCGGTGAGTTCGAGCTGCTGAATCTCGGCCTCCAGTGCCGCTCGCAACGCTCCTTCACCAACACAGACGAGACGTGTCCGCGGAAACTCCCGCAGAACTTCTTTGAGAGCGCGAAAAAGAACGGAGTGTCCCTTCTGCGGTTCGAGCCTGCCCAGCAAGAGCAGAACAGGGTCGTCATCGGCAAATCCAAGTTGCCGCTTGAGCGCGAGTTGCGGCGGATAACATGGATCGAACTTTTCGATTTCGCAGCCGTTGCGAATCAGGTGGATCTTCTCCGCGGGCAGCCGCTTCTTCTGAATCAGGTAGCGCCGATTGGCGTCGGAGACCGCGATATAAGCGCCTACCGAGCGTCCAGCGAGGCGGTCGATAGCAAAATTCGATTTCCAGCCGCGACGCCAGTGCTCGCGGATGTGCGGAGTTTCCAGTACGGCGGGAACGCCGGACCAATAGGCGACGGGCGATGCCACCACGCTCGAACGAAAACCGTGCGAATGCACGATCTGGATTTTCTTTTCGCGCAAGAAATGGGCGAAGCGAATCACGGCACGGCAATCGCTCGGATAAAGCAGCGAGACCGGGAGCACTTCCACGTCGGCGGGAAGATCCTTGCCGAACAACTCAAGCAGTTCGGGTGGACAGGCCAGCGAGAGGGTGAATATGTCCCGGTTAAGCCGCTGCATGAGCCCGAGCATATGCTCTTCCGTGCCCGCGCGAACCGTCGCGTTGTTGAACATGCAGACCGGCAGCCGGGCCAATTGAGAGGCTTCGGTCATGACACGGACTCGTGCATGCAGCGGTAGATGTCGGTTACCGTCGCGAGGGGGAATCGAGGCTCGCGATTGGTGAGAAAAACCGCTTCTGAATGCGGGTCATCCGGGTGGTATCCGTGCATGCCGGCGGGCTTCCAGCCGGCCCCATTGAAGCCGCTGGTGGAGATAAGCGTTCCCGGTTCCATCAGCAGAATCGCTTCGCCGTAGCGGTTGTCGGGGAAAAACACGCCCAGTTGCCGCAGCTCAGCTTCGGGCAGAAGCCGGCCACAGGGCACGCGCCGCAAACAATCGGTGATGGCCGCGCGCGCCTCAGGGGAGAAAAACCAGAAGCGGGCCATGGTCGAATCGTACACGGCGAGGTAATCCAGGGGCATGCGCATGGCGCACGCTTCGATGTCGGCCACGAGATCGTAATACCGACGCACCGGCGCCATCCCGTGGTCTGAAAAAAGGAAGAACTTCGCCTCCGGATCGCGCCGCAGTGCGGCCGCGAACAGCCGATCGAGGTTCTGTTCATACCAGGCCAGTTTGTCGGCGATCTTTTCCGCATCGTCGCAGTGCGCGTGCAGAAAACCGTCCATCTCGCACAGGTAGAGGAAAGAAAAAGCCGGCCTGACTGTTTCGAACGTCAATCGTGGCTTGAGTCAATATCTGCTGGTCGGTAACGCCGTCGCGATACGAATACGCGCAATAGGGAATCTGCTGCTCTGCGAGTTGGTCGAAGATCGAAGGCGTAGCTCCGAGTCCGCCCCGGGCATAGATGTTGCGCCGTTCGGTCCAGTTGAACCATGAGAGCAACTTCGGACTGACGCAGCAGTCGAAGCCCGGACCGAGGCCGAGCGCGCGGCGACCTAGTTCGGTCATGAACCGCCGTCCGAGGCGGTTGTCCAGCAGGCCGTAGGGAAGAAAGTTCAAGCGCCGCATCCAGCGAAACGGCGAGTGATCAGGATCGAAGTAAACGAGATTCCATATTCCGTTTTGGGCGGGCGTCAAGCCGCTGAGAATGGAAGGGATTACGCCTGAACTGAACCCCAGTTGCGTCCGCAACCCCTGGCGGTGGGGAAGATACTCGCGCAGGAATGAGCTGTTTTCGATGAGGCTCCAGCCGAGAGCATCGATCAGCACGAACACATGAAGCTGCCGCGGGGCCTTCATGGATTTTCCTCGAAAACCGCAACTCCCAGCCACTGCGGCCGGACCCGGAGGAGTAGCCGTCTGGGAATGAGCAACGCCGCCTCGCGCAACCCTCGCCGCAGCAGCGGTAGCATCGCGCATCCGACCAGGGAGCGGAACTCGCCGAGGGTCGTGCCCCGGTAAATTGCCAGGCGGCCGGCCGCTGCCTGACCCGGACGGACCGGCCAGCTTCGCGAAGAAAAAATGAATTGGAATCCCGCCTCGCGAGCCGCCCGGATCAGGCGATCGGACAGCAGGCCATAGGGAGCCGAGAAGCAATCGGCGCGCCGACCGAGGTTCTGTTCCAGCATCGCGCGCGAAAGCCGAAGCTCGGCCCCCGCGGCCCGCGAACTCACCTGCGAATAGTTCGACGTGGTGGTGCCCATGCGACTGGAAAGACATGCCGGCCTGCTGCATTTCGCGCATCTCGGACCAGCCAAGACGGCCGGATTTGCCGGCTTCGGCGGTATTAATGAAGAACGTCGCGGGAAAGCCGCTCTCCGCCAGCACAGGGAATGCCGCGCGATAATCGCTCTCCATCCCGTCGTCGAAACTGATAACGACGGCGCGGCCGCAAGCCAAAGGATCGGCGACCGCCTGCGGAGGCAGCGCGGAAAAATGCTGGCTGCGCAGCCACTCCAGTTGCGCGCGGAAGTTGGCTAGCGGAAGGCAATACTTGTCAGGCGCCATCGGGTCGCCAGCGCCGATTCCGTGGTAGAGCAGCACCGGCAGGCCGGGAACGGATGGCCGCAGTCCCGCTACTGCACTCGCTGCCATGCACTCTCCTTGCGGCCGGCGAGGTATTGCAGCAGGCCGACCAGGAACGCCAGGTTCATGGCCACGAGAAAATAACCGACCAGCGCAAAACGCACTTGATGCAGCCGGCGGCGGAAGACGAAGCCAACGGCAGCCCAGACATAAATAGCCACTTGCAGCAGCAGCGATACGCGGTAGAGCGGTTTCCCCAGCAGAAACAGGTTGCTGGCGAAGACCAGAATCAACAGCAAGGGAACGATCCAGCGGAGCAGCTTGTGCGATACAAACGCGAAAGCCGTGAAGCCGCGCAGAGGCACTCGCAACAAGGAGGACAGCGCCAGAAAACTGCCGGTCGCGATGCGCACGCGGCGCTTGAATTCGCCGGCGACGGTGGGCGCGGGATAGTCTACGCCCTTGGCTTCAGGGTCGTAGTGTACCTTGTAGCCCAGGCTGCGGGCGTTCATCGAGGTCACGATGTCTTCCACCACGGCGCCTTGCCGGGGCGGGGCATAGGCGTCGCGGCGAACCGCGTACATCGCGCCGCTCGGGGTAAGCGTCGCGCCCAGGCGGGCCTCCATTAAGCGCAGCACGGTTTCATATTTCCAGTAAACGCCCTCGGTCTGCCGCGATTCCGCGCCCGCTTCAAAGAGCAGGGAACCACACACCAGCCCGATTGCCGGGTCGGAAAAATGACGAACCAATTTTCTCAGCGCATCAGGCGAGAACATGGTGCTGCAGTCGGATAACACCAGAAGATCATGGCGAGCGTGCTCCAGGGCGACGTTCAGCGCCAAGGCTTTTCCACCGCGTTCCGGTTGGATCACGACCTCTATGCGCGGGTCGGAGACCTGGCGCAGAATGCGGTTGGTGCCGTCGCTGGAGCCGTCGGAAACGATCACGACCTGAAACTTGTCCGCGGGGTAATCGAGGGCGGCGATGTTGCTGATCTTCTCCTCGAGATGTTCTTCTTCGTTGTAGGCGGCGATCAGCATCGACAGCGCCGGAAGCGCTTCTGCCGGGCGGTCTGCCTGGCGGCGGTCACGGCGGTTCATCAGATAACGCAGATCGCGCAAGATCTGTGCCACCCCGTAACAAAAGAACAAAATCAGGGGGTAGCCAAAATACGCGTATAGAATCCCAAGCAGCGACAGCCAGAAGACGAACCCCGCCCCGGCGGTCATTGGGCGCCCCGGCCAAGCAGCAAAATCTTGAAAGTCTTGAAGATGACCAGCAGGTCCAGGCCGACCGAAAGATTCTTTATATAGAAGAGGTCGTAAGCCAGCTTTTCCGCGTTTTCGGCGATCGTGGAACAATAGCCGCGATTGACCTGCGCCCAGCCCGTGGCTCCCGGCCGCACGCTCCAGCGCAGGCTGTAGAAAGGAATCTCTTCGACCAACTTCTCTTCCTGCTCGGGCACGAACGGGCGCGGACCGACCAGGTGCATGTCGCCGCGGAAGATATTCCACAACTGCGGCAGCTCATCGACCCTGGTAGCGCGCAGCCAGCGGCCAACGCGCGTGCAGCGGGCGTCGTCTTTGGTCGCCGGCCGATCTCCATTCACTCCCTCGTACATCGAGCGAAACTTGTAAAGCACAAAAGTCTTGCCGTCTTTTCCGACGCGTCGCTGCCGGAAGATCACCGGCCCCTTCGAGTCAAGCTTGATGGCAACGGCCATCAGCAGCATGACCGGTAACGTCAACAGCAACCCTGCGGCGGAGACCAGAATCGAGGTAACCCGCTTGTACAGCAGGAACGGACGAGAAACCTGGAACCCGGGCGAGAACAGCAACATGCTGGGACGCAGCGAGTCGAGCGAGATTTTGCCGGTCATGATCTGGTAGAGTTCGTTGCCGTCCTGGACCATGACCCCGCGTCTCTTCAATTCGAGCAGGGACTCGACCGGCAGCCGCCCGCGCCGCTCCTTCATCGAGACGATGATTCTTTGCACCCGCAATACCCGGGTCACGCGGTCGATTTCAGCCGCGAAGGCCGGCATTCCCGGTTTCTCCCAGGAACTCCAATCCTGATCCTCCGATAGATGAGCGACCACCCGGATGCCGAGTTCGGAACGGTCGTGGATTTCCTTCAGCAGGTCCTGGGCCAACACTCCATCTCCCAGCACCATCACCCGCTCCATGAACACCGGCCATGCGCTGACGAAGCTGAACAGCCGCCGCCAGAGTACGGTCAGTGATGCCGCGGCCAGCGCTCCGGCGCCGAATACGTTCTGTTGCAGACGCATCGCCGGAAACAGCGAATACACACAGGCAAGAACAAGGCAAACCATGCCGAAGACCTGGATGAGGCGGGTGAAGATCTCCCGCTGGCTGCGCAAAACCGTGGAGTCGTAAAGATCGAAATAATACATGCACAGCACGAACACGCCGACGACCAGCGCGATCCTGGCGCCGCCCTGCTCATAGCCGATGAACATCTGCGCATCAAACGGCCCCATGGCCGCGATGATCGCACACACGAAAGCAGCCGCCGTCAGCACCGCCTCCGAGGCGCCCAGCAGGACCGTGCGAGCCGGGAAATGCGCATTGAAAAAGCGAATCACTCGCCGCTCTTTCCTTCATCCGGCTTCTCGGCCGTCTGCTTCTTGATCGGCTTGCCGGAGTAGTACTGATCGTAGTAGCTCACCTGGGCGAAGTCGGTGGCGTCGTTCAGCACGACCCCGACCAGCTTAGGGTTATCCATGGTTTCCATGGCCTGCTTCAAGGCCTTGCGGGTGACAACTTCTTTGCGGACCACCAGCAGAGTTCCGTCGACCATCCGCGCCCACAGGTTGGAATCAGCCATAGGCAGCAGGGGGGGAGTATCGACGATGATCCAATCGAATTGCCGGCAGAGCTCGGCAAGCGCATCGGCCAACCGCCCCGATTGCAGCACTGAGGCAGGATGTTGCACGGCAGTGCTCGGCAACAGGTACAGGTTGGTTTCACCGGCGCGCAACAGGAATTTTTGTATCGGCTCTTGGCTGTCCCACCACTCGTTGAGCCCGGGACGCTCGCCTAAACCAAAGATGCCGCTCAGAGCCGGTTTGCGCAGATCTCCCTCCAGCAGAAGTATTCTCTGCGAGGAACGTTTCGCCAGAGTCAGCGCCAGGTTCGCCGATACCAGGGTCTTGCCTTCGCCGATGACGCTGCTTGTGACCTGCAAAACTCTCAGCTTGGCGCCGTGACGCAGGTTGTTCAGCCGCGCCACCAAAACGCGAAACTTCTCGGCTCCGAGTCCGCGCTCGTCTGCCAGGGCGACCAGGCGCGTGGAGTCGGCGCCTTTGAGGTTAACCGATTCAATCGCTCCCAGTTGTTCGAAGGCCGGCTCCCGGACCGGCGGCAACATGCTGGGCGAAGCGTCCGGAACCTCCGCGGAGGCTTCCGTCATCGCCCATTCGGTAAGCGCTGGATCCAGCAACTGGGGCGGCTCTTCGACGTCCACGGCGGAGTGCGGCAACGCCTCGAACACTTCCGTGTCTTCGGCCGCGACGAGCCTCGCCTGCGAAGGCGCAATCTCCGGAATTTCCTCGGTTTCGACGGTTGGCCCCGCGGCGGGTGACAGTTCCGTAGCTTTGGGCGGTTCCGCAACCGCCGTACGCGCGGGGGACGGGGCTGCCGTGGTCGTCTTCTGATCAAGCTCGGATTGGTGCAGGGCGTCGAATATCCGGCTCATCGGGTTCCGACTCCAGAGCTGGAATGTTGTGCTTTCCTTGCCGGTTGCTCCGCATCAGGGTCGAGCATCTTCGCCAATTGAAGCAATGTATCCACAATGGCCTTTCTGTTATTGAAGTTTTCCGGCAGAGTGATCCCCTGATCTTCGTGCGGCTGAAATACCGGTTCAGGGTCATGTGCGCCACGGGGCTGGGGCCGGGAAAGCGGTTGCGGTTCCAACTCGAAAACCGTTTCAGAGTCCGTACCCAGAGCCGGCTTCGATGCCGCCGGCGCTTCCGTTCTTGCCGGCGCCACGGGGGGTCTCCAGGTTCCCTCCTGCGATTCCCGCGCGTTGTTCACGCTGAGGCGCAGATCGCTAGCGACTTCTTCGATGATCTCAGGACTGACGGACCTCTCCTGCTGGGCGTAGGCGTTCACCAGGGCGGCGTCGCAAATGTTGTTGATGAGCCGCGGGGTGCCGCGGGAATAAAGAACGATGCGGGCCAGGGTTGGCGGAGGAAAAATCTCCAGCATGCGTCCTGACGCGCCCGCTAATTGCAGTCTCCGATCGATGTAGCCATGGACCTCTTTTTCATCGAGCGGTTCGAGCTTGTAACGCAGGGCGACACGCTGCTTGAGCTGCCGCAGATAAGGCGAATCCAGAATGTCGTCGAGTTCCGGCTGGCCGACCAGGAGAATCTGCAACAACTTGTGCTGGGCGGTCTCGATGTTCGACAGCAAACGGATTTCTTCCAACAGTTCGGCCGACAGCAGATGCGCTTCATCCACCAGCAGGGCCGCCGTGGAACCGCCGCGATAGACCTCAAGCAGGAACTGATGCAGTTGCATCAACAGGTCGCCGCGGTTCGTTCTCGGCTCCTTGATGCCAAAATCCGCAACCACGTGGCGCAGCAAGTCGCTGGTGGATATCAGCGGGTTGAAGATGAACGCATGGGTCACCTTCGAGCGCCGCAGAGCGTCCAGCAGACAGCGCAGCAGCAGCGTCTTGCCGGTGCCGACCTCGCCCGTCAATACCACGAATCCCTTGCGCCGCCGGATGCCATACGTAAGGTTTGCCAACGCTTCGTTATGCTTCGGTGTGCCGTAGTAGAACTGCGGGTCGGGGCCTACGCCGAACGGATTCTGCGCCAAGCCATAGAATTTTTCGTACACGGCTATCCCCTGTAAAAAGTGTAGATGTTAGCGCCAACCATTACGACGAAGATGATGGCGGCGCCGCACCATTCCAGAAAACGCAGGCGGTGCTGCCTGCGCTTGTCGGCAGGCGTGGCCAGCCGCGGAATACCGGCAAGAATACGCGCATTTGTCATTTGCGTGATGTCCGCTTCCTCACGGATATGGTCGTCCAGAAATTCGGTCAGGAAGACCAGGCCGAAACCGAGCAGGAATCCCGCGATCAGTCCCAGCAAACTGAATTTCACGCGATCCGGTGAATACGGCTTGTGGGCGAAGCTGGGCGGATCGATGATGCGAAACCCCTTGCCCTGCTGCCGTTTCTCCAGGTTGGTCGCCAATTGCGACTGCATCTGTTTTTTCAGCAGCGAATCGTAGTTAGCCTTGGACTGCTCGTAATCGCGCGTCAGGTCCGTGAGCTGTTGCTCGCGTATGGGCGTCGTGTTCAGGCGGCTCTGGTACGCGGCGATCTGGGTTTGCAGCTCTTGCATCTCGCGGCGCGTATTCTGGGTTTCCTGCGCGTTGGCTTTTAGCTGACCTTCGACCTGCAGCTTCGGCTGCATGGCTTGCAAATCGGAAGCGCTGGTCGGAGTTTTTTGCCCGTCATCCGAGGTGGCCATCTGCGCCTGGAGATCTCTCTTCAGCTTTTCGGTCTTTGCGATCAGGCCCTTCAGTCGAATCACGTCCGGATGCTTCTCCGTGTAGCGTGTCTGCATGTCCTCTAAATCGGCCCGCATCTTGGTTAACTCACGCTCCAGCGACGCCGGCGTCTCGGCGCCCGCTTCGCCGGTGCGGACGGAGCGATACTGGGCCAGCAGCGACTCCAGGTAGAGCCGTTGCTCCTGCGCCCGGTTCAGTGACTCTCCGAGGTTGTGATAACGCTCCTGCAACCCGGAGAGGATATGAACGTTGGCGTCCATCTGGCTGGGAAGCTCGCCAAGGTTTTGGCTCTTGAACTGCTTGACCTTGGCTTCCTGTGCGGCCAGGCTGTCGCGCGCCGCATTCAGCTCGCTCGACAGGAAATCAGTCGTGTTTTCGGCGCGCTGAGACTGCTCCTGAATGTTCTCGTCGATGAACAGGGAAGTCAGTTGCGTCGCTATTTGCTGCGCCAGGGTGGGCGTGGGAGCCGAAAAGATGATGCGAAAGGCCGTCAGCTCCCCGCGTTTTCCCGGCGCCTCCACCAGTTGGATCTGAATGTCCTTGCGCATCTGATCGACGAGACCGTCCGGGCCGGACCGCGCCCGCTGCCTGGTGTACAGGTGATACTTTTCAATGATGCGCTCCAGCCTGGTGCGGCTCAGGATCTGCTGCGTCATGCTTTGCAGTTGTTCCGGCAGATCGATGGAAACGTTGGCAACCACGTATTGCTCCGGAACTTTCTGCTGTTCCACCAGGATCAGGGTCTCGGAGCGATACACCGAGGGCAGAAACCGGCTGCCTCCCCAGGCCAGGATCCAGCAACCGAACAGCGCGCCGATCAGCCACCAGCGCCGGCGCAGAAGGATATGCCAGTAGTCATCAACGGTAAGCGCGGGGCGCGTATTTTCCTGGTCGAACATGTCCTACCTGCCTATTCCTCTCCGGAAGTGAACATCGAACGTGATCTGAATGAGGCCGTGGTCGCCCGGCACAAAGCCCAACCCGTTTCCGGTTTGGTTTATGTAGGCGCCGTCCAGGCGGACCGAACAATGCCGGTTGAGGTCGCGCGCAAGGCTGCCACCTGCCCAAGTCGTCCGGAAGTAAACGTCTTGATTGAACAGGCTCAACTGCTCCTCGTTGTCGACGCTCAACCGTGCTTCCGCCGTCCAGCGCTTGGTAATCCGCGAACGGAAAGCGGCGCTGCCGACGGTCATGATATTGGCGTTCATCAGCCCGCCCCCGGAGCTGATGCGCCGCACAAATTCGAGCGTTAGCGCGTTTTGCGCTCCCTCCCACGCAAACGTCGCTCCGGCTGAAGGATGCCAGTCGTGCTGTGAGATGGACGCATAGAGAGGGGGAATGATCGGGACGACGGCGGAACTGCGCGCGTATTCCGGACCGGCGTACACCGTCAGCAGCGAGTGTTGGCTGAACCGCACCGTGTCGAACAGAAGCACCGCCGGCGCCTGCACCCGGGATTGCTGGGCGCCACTACTGTAGATATCAACATAAGCAAACTGAACTCCCAGGGTCTGCTTCTTGGAAATTTGGTCCGACACGTAAAGAGATCCGTTAACCACCGTGGAATCGGTCAGATCCGCCTGCGCTAACTGGCTGGCATCGATGCTGCTGTAATCAAATACCTGGTATCCGCCGGTGAGGCCGACGGCGACATGGGGGGTCAGGCGATAGCTGATGTCAGCGTTGCTTATATAGGTTGTTCTCTTCGAATAGGGAATGACCCCGTCGTAGTTCGGGCCGAAGTATCCGCCCAGGTCCGGCAGCAGAGCCACCCTGCCGACGGTCTCGAAGGGATTGGTGGAAATACTGTAATCCTGCCGCGCGTGGAGAGTCCAGCGTGGAGTTGCCTTCCAGAACACATCACCCGCCAGGTTGTGGGTGAACTGGGTAGAGTCGGTCGCGTGCTGGCTGACACTTACTCCCGGCGTGTAGCTCAGGGTCCAGTTCGCGGTCGGATAGGTTTGCCGAAAGGCGATGCTGGGCTGAGCGAAAAATCTAGCGTCGCCGGTAGTGCCATTGGCATCCGCATACCCGGCGGTGTCATAGGCGGCCCCGAGGGAAACCCCGCCGACCAGGACGTTCCTGTAGTCGGGATCGCTCTGGGTCACCAGCGAAGGCGCGTCAGCGGTGAGATGCGACGGCTCGGCGGCGGTCTCCGGCGTGGAACTCACGGGAGCGGCCGGCTCCTCGGCCGCCCGCGCGTAAAGCACGGCGAAGAACAGCAATAAGCATGCGCCAACTTTTATCCGCATGGTCAAACAACTCCTTCCCTCTAGGGGACAACGATGGTGTCCCGGGCCACGAGTATGAGGTTCTGCTCAGTATTGCCGCCAAGCGCCTTCTTGTAGTTGAAGGGCAGTCTCTCCGTAGTTCCGTCGCGGTGGGTGCGCAATACATACATCTTCTTTACTTTCGCAAAGTCCTTGAAGCCGCCCGCCATGGCGATCCCGTCCAGAACGCTGAGGCGTTGTCCCAGCGGAAACGCTCCCGGTTTCATCACCTCGCCAACCACCGTGAAGTACTGGCTCTTCGGTTCCTGCACGATCACCGTGACTTCCGGATTCTCCATGTAACTGCGCAGCTTCTCGACGATGGCTGCCTGTAACTGCGCAGGGGTCAATCCGCCGGCAGCGAGATCCCCGATCAGCGGCAGCGAAATCTTTCCATCCGCCCGCACCGGAAGCACTCGCGACAGCTCCTGTTCGTGCCACACATTGATGGCGAGCACATCGCTTTCGCCAATGACATAATCGGTGCTATTGGGCGGCGGCATTTGGCGCGCGCCGGGGGCTGGTTCTTTCGCCGGTGTTTCGGGTTTCGCCTGTGCGCCGGCCCACACCGACAGCAACAGTGCAACCGACGCCAGCAGCAGTAAAAACTTGCCGCAATTTTTCATCTCTCCTCCATCCCCGTGTGCCATCTAGTTAGGGCTGGCATCCCGCCGGCTGTTGATGCCGGCTTTCTTCAACTTGTAGAGCAACGAACGATAACTGATTTGCAATGCGCGGGCGGCCCGCTTCCGGTTCCATTGGTTCGCCTGGAGCGTGCTCAAGATGATCTTGTTCTCCAGGTCCTTGACCGCTTCGCGCGTAACCTGGCCCAGAGCGATAGAATTCTCGGGCGCTATATCCATGTCGATGTGGCCCATCGTGCGCCACTTCAGCTCCTTGGTGATGACGTCCTCGGAGCCCAGCACCACATACCGCTTCATCAGGTTTTCCAACTCCCGGACGTTGCCCGACCAGGAGTGAGTCTTCATCATCATCAGCGTGGACGACGACAATGGCGGAACCTTGCGCTTGTACTTCTCGCTGTGGAGCGCGATCAGGTAATCCGCCAGCGCCGAGATGTCGGCGATACGCTCCCTTAAAGGAGGAAGCTGCAAAACCAGGCCGGTGATGCGGTAGTAGAGATCTTGACGAAATCTGCCATTGGCGACTTCGCGGTGCAATTGCCGGTTGGTGGCGCAAATCACGCGAACGTTGACTTTGGTTCCTTCGCTCGCACCAATCCGGCAGAATTGCCCGTCCTGGAGCAGTTGCAGTAACTTGGACTGTAACGGCAGATCCAGTTCCGAGATCTCATCCAGGAAAAGGGTTCCGCAATGTGCCATCTCCACCCGGCCGGGTTTGGCGTCGAAAGCCCCGGTAAATGCGCCTTTCTCATGACCGAACAACTCGCTTTCGATCAAGGTATTGGGAATGGCGGGGCAGTTGACTTTGACGAACGGTCCGGAACTCCATGCCGAGAGCCTGTGCAGGTATTTGCAGATTAGCTCCTTGCCAGTCCCACTTTCACCTTCAATTAAGACCGGTATGTTGGTGCTGGCAATCTTGTGTAAACTCTCTCGAATTGCAGCCATTTCAGGCGTGCAGCCGAAGAGTATAAGCTCGGGGGGAATCTCATCGCCGAAAGGGTGCACATTCGCCACGCTTGATTTCATGTGACCGGTAAGTTGCACTTGTTGCACCAAAATCATGCACACCGCGCCGCCTTGTCAGACATCGAGTGATGCGATTGTAAGTGGCTGAAATAATGAAAGAAAGTGTAGTATCTCCGAAATCTTCAGGAAGTCAAAGGCGACGGGCGCGCGCCGGTTGGCGGCGGCGCGGGGAAAAACCTTTCCACGGATAAAAGGGAAGCACTTTTCCAAACTTACCGATTTGGGAATCATTTTTTCAGTTTTTATGCAAACTCTTGCGTTCCGTACGAAACGTAGTATTCTGAATGTGTTCTGCTTCTGCAGCTCTCCCCCAAGAACATTGGTGTTTTGTGCGTTGAGTGTCAGCGCGAAAGGACGAAAGACCATGTCGTCCCGGATAGTACTTTCTGGCGGGGAGAGTGAGGATCGTCGCAACGCCGGTATTTCCTGTGCCGTGCACGACCTGAAGGCTCCTCTGGCCATCATTTCCGGTTATGTCAACCTGTTGATCGCGGGCAAACTGGGCGAAGTGAACGCGCGCCAGTTGCGCGCCTTGCGTGACATCTGCGCCAGTTCGCGGCGCCTCGAACAGCACGTTGCGCAACTCTTGCTGTTGGGTTCCCAGCAGGCTAACCGTGTCACCTATTCTTTCGAAAGCGCCGACCTGAAGGCCTGTCTCAGCACCATTCATGAATGCTGGCTGCCGGCGTTCCAGGAAAAGAATATGGAGTTTGAGTGCCGGTTGAGCCATGGTCCGCTGAACTTCGAATTTGACCGGCAGAAAGTGGCTCAACTTGTCTCCAACCTGCTGGAGAACGCGCTTCACTACACCCCGAGCGGAGGCACTGTCTCGCTGACGGCGATGCCGTATTTCTGGGAACGGCGAAGCCTTGGCGAGCGGGTCAACGTGGAACGAAGGTCGTCGCGCAGCAGCGGCCCGAATGCGGCCAAGATCGTGGTCGCCGACAATGGTCCCGGGATTCCTCCGGAGAATCATCAGGAGATATTCGACGAGTTCTTCAGCTTGCCTGTGCCTGGGGCGCCTGCGGGTACCGGTCTGGGGCTGACGATCGCGCGCGAGTTAGTCGTGGCGCATGGCGGCAAGATATGGGTGGAGAGCACGATTGGCTGCGGCAGCCATTTCTGCGTGCTCTTGCCGTTTTCTCCGCCAAAGCCAAAAGGCGCAGGTTCTTGTATAAGTTGCGAGCCGAAAAGAAGTCACGAGGGAACCGCAGACGCGGATTAACCATGCCAAGCATACTAGTGGTGGATGATGATGTGATGATGCTCCGGTATTTGCGTACCGTGCTGGAGTGTGAATTTTACCAGGTAACGACTGCGGCGAGCGGCGTGGAAGCGTTGCAGGAATTGCGCCGCCGTCCACTGCCCGACGTGGTCTTTATGGATCTGGTGATGCCTGGCATGGACGGCCTGGAGACTTTAGAACGGCTGCGTAAGATTGCGCCTTCCTTGAAGGTGATCATGTTATCGGGGTCGAAGGGAGCCCGCGATGTGGTTCAGGCAATGAAGCTGGGCGCCTATGACTACCTTTGCAAGCCGATCGCCCAGCCTGAACTGATGGCGACCTTGAAGACCTGTCTGGATATTCCTCAGGCGATGCAGGAGAACCCCGAGGTGCTGGAAGAACTGGGCGGCGACAGCTTTTTCCTGGCCGGTTGCCCCACCATGCATAAGGTCTATGACCAGATCCGGCGGATTGCGGAAGTTGACGTTCCCGTTTTCATCACCGGCGAGAGCGGCACGGGAAAAGAAATCGCTTCCCTTTTGTTGCACAAGCTTTCATCGCGGGCGCAGCGGAAGTTTCTTAAGGTTAACTGCGCCGCTATCCCTGAGGAGCTGCTGGAAAGCGAATTGTTCGGCTATGAAGCGGGAGCTTTTACCGGCGCTACTCACAGCAAGCCCGGGCATTTTGAAATGGGCGACCGCGGCACGATTCTGCTGGACGAGATCGCCGAGATGCCCCCAAGACTACAGGCTAAGTTGCTGCAAGTGTTGCAGGAACAGAAGTTCTTCCGCCTTGGCAGCAAGTCGAGCGTTAGCGTTAACATTCGCATTCTGGCCGCGACCAACGTTGACATCGAGGACGCAATCAAGCAGGGCAGGCTGCGACTGGACCTGTATTACCGGTTAAATGCCTTCAATGTCTGCCTGCCGCCTCTACGCGAAAGGCGGGACGAAATAGCTTTGCTGTTCCGGCACTACATGAAGCGGCTGGCCAGCACCTATAAGTTGCCTCAACGTACGCTCACGGATGGTCTTCTGCGTGCTTGCATGCAACATGCGTGGCCCGGAAATCTCCGCGAACTGCATAATTTCGTCAAGCGGTACCTGGTTCTTGGCGACGACATAGCGATGGCGGCTGAGTTGTTTACCCAAAATGGGTCGGCGGAGCGGATCGCCATGGCTCGCATGCAGGGGGCTAACGCCAACGACCTGAAGAAGATGGTTCGCGAGATTAAGGGAGAAGCCGAGGCGGAAGCGATCGCACAGGCCCTTGAGCAGACGAACTGGAACCGCAAACAGGCGGCCAGCTTGCTGAATATCAGTTATAAGGCATTGATTTATAAATCGCGGCAGTACGGCATCTTGCGCGCCAAAGTATCGCCTCGGAAGCTGGTGACGATGAACCCGGCGAACCCGGAGCCCGGTAGGCTGAGCAGGGGACAGACACTGTCCTGATTTGGAAGTTGCCGCCAAATCGGTCTGCCTGGGAATGATTGACTTTGGCCGGCCTAGCAATATGTGGCGCGGCAATTGTGCTCCGCGGTACAATTCGCGGCGTGCTCGGGTTGGCGTCGAAGGGCCGTCGTTACGGAATCGAACGGCGCTTGTTAGTGAGGTGAAGAGGTCCAGATGCGGAAATCGTTCACATTAGTTGCGTTCCTGGCACTGATTGTTACGGTTGTGCTGGGAGTGCAACTGTGGCATTTGTACCATGCCGATACGCTGGAGGTTACGCCGCCGAAGTTCGACTTCAGGGCTGCCCGGGAAATTTATCCGTTTTCGGTTGTTCCAGGAGGGGTTTACGACTGGAAAGAGCTGACCGACTCGATCAACCACGATCAGGTTGCGCGCAAGCATTACGAAGGCATCGATACCGAAAGGCTGTGGGCTGAAAGAGTTCGCAAGCCGATGCAGGCTTATGTCTCTTACCGGAAGGGAGACAAGGTCTACTGGACAGATCATCCGGTGAATATTGCCGAAGGCGAGATATTGCTCACCGATGGCAAGAACCTGGTGCGCTCGCGCTGCGGCAACCGCGTCGAAGTCAAGAAGCCCACGCCGTTGCCGGGTTCCGTTACCCCGCCTGAGCCGCCGCCACCCGATATTGTATTTGACGTTCCTTTGCCCTCGTTAGTGCCGCCTACCATGATTTCGCCGCCGGCTCCGCCCTCGACCGTCGCTGCGAACACGCCCGATCGAAAGTATTGGCGACCACCGATCTGGGGGGGCACACCGACTCCGGCTACAGTACCGGAACCGGGGACTATCATTCTGGTAGGCGCTGGTATGGCTGGGCTGGTTAAGTTGATCCGGCGCAGCTGACGGCTGCTCCGACGGTAATTTCCCACGCCTGAAATTTTGATCGCAGACGACTCTCGCCTGTAAGTCCCTATTTATCCACCTAACTGACGGCAAAAGCTGCACTGCGGCGATGGCAGCCGATGCCGTGCTGGGTTGGATGATCGCCGTTACCAATGCAAATCTGTTATCAGGCAGGCGAGGTGTGTTCTCAATTTGATTGACTTGGGTGCCTGCAAGTGATAAATCAGATCGAACTCCGGTTTTCGCGAAACGCGCAAAAGATAGATCGAAAGGGGCATTGATATGGATCGTCGGGATTTCTTGTGGACTGTTGGCAGTATGTCTTCCATGGCTCTTCTGGGCGGAGTGAGCTTCGCTTTCGACGATAAGAAAGTGGCGGCGCCTGCCAAGAACGCACAGTTGAGCGTGGCTTGGCTGCCTAAGGGCGATACCTCTTACGACACGTTCAAGCAGATGATAGAGAATGCCACCGATTTTGCGTGGCTAAAAAAGAATGACAGGATTCTTGTCAAACTCGCCCTGAACTCAGGTAACCTCAATCCGGCGACGACCGATCCATGGGGCCTGGATTGTCTGCTCAAGGTCTTAAAGGAGCACGGCGCCAGCAAGATCTTTGTCGGCGACCAGTCGGGCTGCCGCTTTGTCTACTGGAACGCTAAGGGTCAGGTCAGAGGCTCCTCGCGGGAGTTTGCCAAGACTGCCGGCCTGCTAGAGGTGATTGAGAGCAACGGCGCCACCCCGGTCTTTTTCGAGGAGCGCGGCTACGATGCTTACATTCAGACACTTCCCAAGGGCGAGCACCACTGGAAGGAACCGCTGCGCGTTACCTCGTTCGTGAACGAGGTCGATCACATTATCTATGCCCCGCGTTTGTCATCTCACATGCTGGCGGACTTCAGTTCCGGCATGAAGATCGGGGTTGGTTTCCTGCGGGAGGACAGCCGCAAGATGTTTCACCAGGGTGGCGTGAATTTCCACCCGATGTACGAGGAGATCAACGAGGTTCCGGAGATCAAGTCGAAGTTGCGGCTTATAACTACGGTCGCCCGCCGGGTACAGACTCTGATCGGACCCGACGTAGGCCATGTTGTCGAGCCGTCATCGGCCCCGATTTTTGCCTCGGAGAACCTGCTGGCCCACGAGCTTTTCGCCTATGCATTTCTGATGTACACCCGCGACACAATGACGCCCAAGGAGGTTGCCCTTCCAGTCCTGGGCCCCGGAACTATGTGGGATGTGATGAGGCAACGCACTGTGCGCAACCGGGGCTTCCTGAAATACGTCTGGAACTTGGAAGCCAATGAAGTGCCGGAATTGGTTGACGTCAACCCGGGCGATATCTACAAGCATCCGGCGATCCAGAATTACATTCGGCTCAATCGTACCCAGGACGTTAAGTTTTCGGTGTTGGAGCTGAACGAAAATACCGACCAGAAGGCTAGACAGTACATCCAGGGCCATTTGAAAGCCTGATTGGCTTTGTGCCGGTTCGCGGAAACGGCCTGCTCAAGTGGTCTGAATATGAGTGTATCCCCGGGGGTCATGGGATACACCGTTCTTTCAGCCGCCGAGGCAGGCCATTTTGTTACGCCAAATCTGTTCATCCGCGCGCTTCTCGTGACGAGCTTTTCAAACCAAGTCACATCCTCACGAAAGTCGCTTCGGCGCCGTCCTAGCGAAATCGCCAGGTGAACCCCGGCCCTCCGCACAGGTTGAACAGTGAATCAATTAGACAACGGTTCTTTCCCGAAAGTATAATGCAACCCGAATCGCGCCTGAATCGGTTCGACGGGGTGCATAACTCTTGTGAATGCCGCATTACTATTCACAAATGCTGCTACTTGGATTGGCGACAGCCCGGGTGGTGCTGGCGTTATTTGCGATACATAGGCGTAGTCAACGTCGTGATCTCGGCGGTTAAGCAAATTCAAAACTTCGCCCGAAAGGCGCCAGTTCTTTTTAAATTTATAACTGGCCCCCAGGTTGACCAACGCCGTTGCGGGTGAGGTGTAAATTCCGTCGGACGTCAAAGGGCGCGGGCCAAAGTAGCGCAGGCGCAAACTCGCCGAAAAGCCTTTGTAATCATGCACTGTGGCGCCCGCTGAAACCACCCACCGAACTGCTTCGGGCACATACTTGCCGACCGGATTTTGCGAATAAGGGGTCGGCCCAAGCCCAACCCCATAGCAATTCGAGTTTTGCGGGCAAAGCTGATAAGTACTCGTCGATTGGTTGTAGTAGTAAAACGTTGAATCGTATGGGTCGTTTTGAGTAAAACGGGCGCGGGAGTCCGCAAAGTCAACATCAAAAACCAAATGTTCCCGTGGCGTGTAGTAGTTCCCAACTTCTATGCCCCAGCGGTTGCTCGACTCATATGAGGGACTCGTGCCTCCAGTGTCGCCATCCTGCAGCAGTTCGGAATTACTGTGGAGACACCAGACCGAAAGGGTACTTTGCAGATGTGAAACGGCCGTAGTGCGCACGCCGACTTCCGCGCCTTTGGTTTGGACCAGGAAGGGAATTTTAATGGGGTTCGGCGTATTGTAGAAAGGATAGTCCGGCGAAACCGGTTCATACAATTGCGTTGCGCCACGCACGTCGTTGGTGTGGTAACTGAATCCGCCCTGCGCATAGAACTCAGTCTTGGCCCACGGGCCGAAGATAAAACTTGCTTTGGGACTGGGCAGGAACTTGCTGACCGATTGGTTGGTATTGGGATTGTAGGATAAGGTGGTGGGGTTGGTAAAGCTGGTGACGACACCTTTGCCGTCGTCGCCGCGCAGGGCCAGGACCGTGCGGAATTTGCTCGCCCACTGGATTTTATTTTCCACCCAGGGACTTCCTATCGTCTCCGTAAATTTATTCACATCCGTGTCCGCTGGCAAAGCCGCTAGCTGACCGGTGGCAGGGTCGATTCCAGCGGTATAGTAAGTTTTGCTCGTACGCACGCGATCTTCCGTCCGGTAAAGGCCGTTGTGGACCCAATCGTTGCGGAGCTGCAGGCCGAACGTGGTTTCCGTCTTGCGGCCGAAGAATTGGCCGAAAATCGTATGGCGTAGGTCAAACCCCGCTACCCAGCGCCTGTCCTGCTGTTCGAACTGGTCGCCCTTATAGGGGTCAATCAGGTAGTAAGTGAAATCGGAAAATAAATCGAGATCGTAATAAAATCCATAGGCCATCAGTTTCGTCTCGGAATTTGCGCCTTGGTGATGCCATTCACCCTGCAAGCTATAACGCTGCGATCTGCCACCGTCCGTCGGGCTCAGTGAGCCGAAGAAACCGACATCGGGTATGGCCGTATAGGGGAGCTGATCGCTCGAGTTCCATCGAGGTGATTCGTAAGCGCGGGCCGTGATGCTGAAACCATTGGCGTCGTCGCCCTGGCTGTAGGTTAGAAGGCCGTTGAATTTGTAATAATTATCCTCATGCACCCATGGGCCGTTATCGTGATACGCTTGTCCGCCGTACAGCAAATTGCCCGAACCGAGCTTTTGCGATACTCCGAAAACGGCCCGCCCATAGCCATACATGCCGCCGTCGACGTCGAAGAAGTTCTGGGGCAGCGTCTTGAAAAACACCACATGGGCATTTCCCGCCGAGCCATAGTCGCCGACATCAGCGTAATAAGGACCTTTCTCGGCATCCACCCGCTGCACAAACTCCGGGATGACGACGTTCATGTCCGAGTAGCCCTCGCCGTGCGCGTGCGACGGCAGGTTAAGCGGCATGCCGTCGAGGAAAATGGCGAAATCCGTGCCGTGGTCGAGATTGAAGCCGCGAAGAAAATATTGGTTGGCCTTGCCGCCGCCGGCGTGTTGAGTGATGATGAGACCGGGAAGCGTCTCCAAAACTTCTCCCGAACGAAGAATCGGACGATCTTCGAGTTCCGTTGCGCCCACCGTTACCTGGCCGGCGGAATCGGCAATTCCGATGAGGTCATCCGCCCGGCCCTGCACACTTACGGTGGTGATCACGGAGCCCAGCGCCAGAGAGATGCGCAGCGGGGCCGGCGCCTTAGTGGTCCCTATGGTGACAGGGATCTCTTTGGTTTCAAAATTGGGATTAGATACCACGAGTTGATAATTACCTGCCGAGAGTCCAGAAATAATGAAGGAGCCGTTCGTGTCCGACTGTGTCGTTTTTTGTACAGTACCGTTCGCGCTTCGAAGCTGCACCGTAGCCCCGGCAATCACCGCCCCAGACGTGTCAACGACAGTTCCTGATAGCTGAGTGATTCCTTGGGCAAATAGAAGGCTGGGAACAAGAAGCAATAAGAACAGTAATACGAGTAGTGCGTATCTGGCTTTCATGCTAACGTTTCCTCGACAGGGACCGGCAACGGACAACGGATCGTTCGTAACACGAAGATGAGAATCGTGCTACCAGCGTTGTAACACGATCATTAAGATCGTGCTACTGGTTTTCTCACGCTTTCGTGTGACCGGCGTCACAGGGGAAGTACACTCTCGGCAGACAGGCTCGCGTCCGAGCACCTGAGCAGGTTTTCGCAAACTGGCCGGGATGAGTGCTGAAGGAGATCGCAAAAATATGGCGGAACTGGTACGAACCGGCGTCTCGATTGAACGGAAGCTACTGGAGCGTTTCGATAAGGTTATCGCCCGGCGAGGGTACGGCAGCCGCTCGGAAGCGTTGCGCGACCTGATTAGGGAGTCCTTGATTGCCGAAGAGGTGAGCGACGACAGGCCGGTCGTCGCTACGCTTTCCATGGTTTACGACCATCATCGCCCGAATCTCTCCAACAAACTGACCGAGACTCAGCACCACCACCACGACAACGTCCTGGCGGCCACGCACGTCCACCTTGACGCACACAATTGCCTGGAAGTTGTAATCATGAAAGGCCGAAGCGGTGAAATCAAGCATCTTGCCGATCACATGCTGAGCCTGCGCGGGGTGAAGCATGGCAAACTCGTTCTGACCTCCACGGTGAGCGACGAGTGAAGCGGAAGTCTTACGCGGAAGGCGGTCGTCAGGGAAATTTAGCTGACTTCAGGCGCCAGAACACTCCGCGAAGTGTGCTATACTCCCGCAACCAGGATAAAGGTTCAGGACAGAGATCAGCCAGGCCAGTTGAGCGATGAGGTGTCCCGCAGGGTGTAACTTGCGGGCGCTCCTGCTTTGAAACTGATCTATCTCGTACCGCAAGCTGGCTCGAAGGTGACTTGGTACTCGGGCAACAGCGCCTATCTCTGAGCTACATAGGAATCAAGAGTCCGGGTTCGAGAAATCGACTTAGTGGTGTACCAATATTTTTTTGGGCGTGAAGTGGGTAAAGCACTGCCGGTCCAGATGGAACATTCTGAGTCAGGGCAACAGAGTTTGAGTTGCAGAATTTTGGAAAGTGGAGGCTGAAATTTATGCATAGTCAGGTGCAGAGCGAGGTACTCGGAACGGCGAATGGCGCGGAATTGAGGCCCACCAGACAGAGGGTTGTTCTCGTCCTGATTTTATTAGTTACCTTACTGGTCGCTTACCTGGATCGGGTGAATGTTTCTGTTCTTCTGGCGGACAACGCGTTTCTCACCGACATGGGCATTAAAGGCCAACCGGTACGAATGGGTTTGCTCATGACACTGTTCTTGATCGCCTATGGGTTTTCCAACATCCTTCTCAGCCCGTTAGGCGATATCTTAGGGCCGCGGAAAGCGATGTCTTTATCTATCCTGCTATGGGCCTGCTCGCTGTTCCTCGGTGGAATTGCCGCAACCTTTACTACCATGCTGATGGCAAGGTTGATCCTTGGGGTAGGTGAAGGAATGCATTGGCCGATGCAGAGCAAGTACGTTAAGAACTGGTTCCCGCCGCACGAACGGGGCAAGGCGAATGCGGTTTGGGTGGTTGGACTGATGGCTGGACCGGCTCTTACCATGCCCTTTTTGACCTGGGCTATCCATGCTTATGGATGGCGCACCAGTTTCTTCATTTTGGTCGCTTCTGGACTGGTGCCGCTGCTGTTGCTGTGGTTCTGCACGACAGACTATCCGTCTCAGCATAAGAGGGTAAATCAGGCGGAGCGTGATCTGATCGAATCGGGACAAAAGGCCGAAAAAGAGCTTGAAGCTCAGACTGGTCATGTAACGGTCTGGCAGAATATAGCGGTCTTTGTTTTCAATTACCGGTTCTGGTTAGTCACTCTTCACTATTTCTGCCTGGCCTCGATATGGTGGGGAATGATGGCGTGGTTGCCTTCTTACCTTAAAGTGGCGCGAGGATTTTCCTGGGCTGCGATGGGCGCGTGGTCGTCGCTGCCCTATTTTCTCGGAATCCTCAGCGTGCTGGCATCGGGATACATTTCCGATAAGACCGGCCGACGCGCTCCGGTGTGCATAGTTTCCATGCTGGGTGCCGCCGCCGGGATATATTTCGGCGCTCACGCCCCGAATAATACAACCGCGGCGATTTTGATCTCCGTGGGAATTGCTTTCGTTGGGTTCGGTATAGCACCGGCGTGGGCAATGATTCAGCGCATCGTTCCCGCCAAAGCGATTGGCGCCGGAGCAGGTATGATGAATGGCGTTGCCAATGGCGGCTCGGCATTTTCGCCGGTGCTGATCGGCTTTTTTATCAGCATTTCCGGCAGCTATATGGGCGGACTGATGTTCTTGGTCGGTTTAGGTCTGTTCGCTTCTTGTTGTACGGCAATTTTGTCTTATCAAAAATATTGATCTGAATGAGTGGGTGCCGAAGAACAAGCAGTAATATTGCCGGGCGGTAACGGCAGCAGGCTGTTGGTTGATGAGGCCCGTTTTTCAAGGAATGCGTCGCGATGAAGTTCCGTGCCGGCCGCAAGGCAAGGTGATCTGCCTTGGGCCGGCGTCCTGCTTTAGCAGGCTGCTGAAAAACGCTTCTCCGAGGGTGTCATCCTGAGCGAAGCGAAGGATCTGCTGTTTGCGCACGCTGAATATAAAGCAGATCCTTCGATCGCCCGCTCCAACAAGCCAACAACAGGCTTGGCGGGGGCTCCGCGCAAAATCGGCGCGACCTCAGGATGACACTTCCATGTGTTTTTCAGCAGCCTGTTAGAGCGGATTCAGAGTCAGTGTATCCGGCATTATCATCGCCGGGCTAGACGCCCGGCTACCTTACTGGACACACCTTCCGCGAATCCGGTCTAGACCTTGACCATTTTCCCGGGGTTCATGCGATTGTCCGGATCGAGCGCGCGCTTGATGGTGCGCATCACCTCCAGCCCCGCGCCGTGCTCAGCTTCCAGATACTTCATCTTGCCGTAGCCCACGCCGTGTTCTCCGGTGCAGGTGCCGCCCATGGCAAGGGCGCGAGTGGCGATGCGCCCGGCCAGGCGCTCGGCCTCGGCGAGTTCCTCCTTTTTCTCCGGATCGATGACGTAGACGCAATGAAAATTTCCGTCGCCGACGTGGCCCACCATGGCAACCGGAAATGGCGCGGCGCGATTGTCCTTCTGCGTCTCCATGATGCACTCGGCCAAGCGCGAGATAGGCACGCACGCATCGGTAGTCCATCCTTTGGCACCGGGGCGAAGCGCGATGTCCGCATAGTAGGCTGCGTGCCGCGCTTCCCAAAGCCTGTCCCGATCCTCCCGCAGGGTAGCCCACTCAAAGCCTTTGCCGCCGTGCTCTTCGGCAATCGACTGCACGAACTCCGCCTGCTCGGTGACATGGCGGTCGCTGGAGCCGTGGAATTCGAAAAACAGCGTCGGCGCAATCGGGTAGTTCATCTTCGAGTAGCGATTGATGGCGTCCATCTGGGTTTCATCCAGCAGTTCGATGCGCGCCACGGTTACGCCAAACTGAATGACTTCAATGACGGTATTGACCGCGCTTTCGATGCTGGGGAAGGAGCAGACCGCCGCGGAGACAGCCTCGGGGAGCGGGTGCACGCGCAAGGTCAGTTCGGTGATGACGCCGAGTGTGCCTTCGGAGCCGACGAACAGGCGCGTCAGGTCATAGCCGGCCGCCGACTTGCGGGCGCGGCTGCCAGTCTTGATGATGCGGCCGTCAGCCAACACTACGGTGAGTGCAAGCACGTTATCGCGCATCGTGCCGTAGCGGACGGTGGTGGTTCCCGAAGCCCGGGTCGCGGCCATGCCGCCCAGCGTCGACTCGCCTCCCGGATCGACATAGAAAGTGAGTCCGGTGTTGTCGAGGACCTTGTTTAACTGCTGGCGAGTAACGCCTGGCTGAACCGTCACATCCAGGTCTTCAGCGCTCACCCTGAGCACTTTATTCATCTCGCGAAGGTCAATGGAAATGCCGCCGTGAATGGCATTGACATGGCCTTCGAGCGAGGTTCCACCGCCGAAGGGGATCACCGGAACCTGGTACTTGGCACTGATCTTGAGGATCTCGCTGACCTCTTCGGTGCTGTGCGCATAGCAAACAACATCGGGCAGGGCCGGCGGGTGATAGGACTCGTCATGGGAGTGGTGCTCGCGTTGTACCTCGGCAGTGCTGGCACGCTGGCCGAGCAGCGATTTCAGCGCCTCGACGGCGCCGTCAAGTTGGGCGGAGGTTGCTCTTTGCATAGATAGTTTTCCTAGATCGTATAGTTTTCCTGGATCGAAACGTCGATCGAGCCGGCTGTTTCTAACTCCTACTAAGATACTACTGCCCTGTCGCGCCGGTGCCTTCAGTTTGCGCAATTCGCCGCTCGACCTGCTCGATGGCGCGCGCGATGCTCCGGCCTTCCAGGCAGGCGACGATCAGCGGCGTCAATTCCCGCGCATGCGCGCTGGTGTCATGGGTGAGCCAAGGCAGATCAAAAGCGGTCGCCAGCCTGGGCCAATGCTCGGTGCGGCCCGCGATGACGCTGTCATCGGAGGAATAGAATGCGATCCGCTCCGGCATTCTTCGCTCCAGGCGGACGGCATCGGCCCAGGTTGGAGAGTTGAGGCAGATGACGCGCAGGTCTTCACGGCCCTGCTCCTGCATCTTCGCCGCCAGCAGGCCTCCCAGACTGACGCCGATAATCACCGTTCCTCTCGCGATATCGCGTCCTTGCAGGTCGGCGAGCGAGCGTTCAGCCAGAATCTCTCCATTGGCATGTAACAGTCTGGGACGCTGAAACGAAGTGGCGGGTTTTTGCGGGTAATGGTCGTGCAGAAGCGTTTCAATATCCCGGACGCTGCCTTCCGGGCTGCCGCCCTTGCCGTGCAACAGAAGTATGTTGTCGAAGCTCACCATATCCCTTCGAGAATCCACTCATTAATTTCCAGGCTGAAGTCCGCGAGCCATGATCATAACAAAACTACGGCGGGTGCCGAAGGCTCCGGCGCTGACGGCGGCAGGCGGCGATTATTCGACCGAGAGAGACTCGTCGCGGAACTGTTTGTTATCTGCTTCGCCGGTTAGTTCAAAGGAGTTGGTCTCGGTGGCGCAGCCCTGTTCCACGCTGATGATGAAGTAGGAGTAGCCAATCCAGTAAGCCTCGGCGAGATCGGTTTCTGACCAGCGTGCGGGATGATCCGGATGCGAGTGGTAGAAGCCGAGGATGTCCAGCTCCGATTCGCGGGCTTGGCGCTGGATGCTTAGCAGTTCGCCGGGATCGATGCGGTAGCGGTTGTGCGGAGAGTCGGTACGCGCGTTGCCGCAGCGCACCACCGCACGAACATCCTTGACGCCTTCGCCATCGATCCGGCCGAGCAGCACGCCGCAACACTCGTGCGGGTAAGTCTGCTCGCCGTGGCGACGAAGCTCTTCGAGCTGAGATTTGCCAATCTTCAACACCGCTTCACCAACCGAATTCGAGAAGGGCAGAGCCTCAGGATAGACCGATCCAGGGTTGGACGAAAGGTGTGAGGCGCAAAACGCCCTGAATCTCGCGCTCAGGCAGTTGTCGGCTGTGTCGAAGTTTGGCCGAAATCAGACGAAACGAGCGCCGCCATGAAGTCGAGGTTGCGACTCGGGCGCTCGTCTTGCCGTCCCCGGCCCGATCGGCGGACCCGGGGCTCCCCGGCGAGTGTGGTTTGACACTCGCCGAAGTGGAGACCGGCAAGCTATGCAGCCTTGCGCATACGTTCCTGCCGGATGAGTTCGTCATAGGCGGGAACGGTGAGGAATTCGACAAAGGTCGGCGAAGTGTACATCTCGCGCATCAATTCGGCCGCTTTGTCGTAAGAGGGATACAGACTGGCCGGGACGCCTGCTTTGGCCTTGGCCAGTTCTTCATGGAGGATGCTGTCGCAGAGCGGCACATCGATCTTGCGGCCATCCTTCAGGTGCGCGCCGTGATGAATCCACTGCCAGAGCTGGGAGCGGCTGATTTCCGCCGTCGCCGCGTCTTCCATCAGGTTGAACAGGGGCACGCAGCCGATGCCGCGCAGCCAGGATTCCAGATATCCCGTGCCGACCACGAGATTCTGCCGGAGGCCGGCCTCGGTAATGTCGCCGGTTGGCACTTCGAGCAGGTCGACGGCGGTGACCCGGAAGCCGGGAAGCTTCTTGTCGATCTGGTTGGGTTGCGGCATCAGGCGGTCGAAGGGTTCCTTGGCAACGGCCACCAGGCCGGGATGAGCCACCCAGGTTCCGTCGTGACCGTCGCTAGCTTCGCGTTCCTTGTCGGCGCGAACCTGCGCCATCGCTTTCTCGTTAATCTCCGGATTGCTCTTGACGGGAATGAAGGCCGACATGCCGCCCATGGCGTGGATGTTACGGCGGTGGCAATCGCGGATGAGCATCTTGCTATACGAGCGCATGAAGTGCGCGGTCATGCCAACCTGCCCGCGATCGGGCATGACGGCCTTGGGATCATTGGCGAAGTTTTTGATAAAGCTGAAGATGTAATCCCATCGGCCGCAGTTCAGGCCGGCCGAGTGATCACGCAGCTCGTAAAGAATCTCATTGGTTTCAAAGGTGGCCAGAATCGTCTCGATGAGGACTGTGGCTCGGATGCTGCCGTGGGGCACGCCTAGCGCCTGCTGAGAATAGGTGAAGACGTCATTCCACAACCGGGCTTCCAGATGGCTCTCTATCTTTGGCAGGTAGAAGTAGGGGCCGGTGCCGGCGGCCAGCAGAGCCTTGGCGTTGCGGAAAAAGTAGAGTCCAAAGTCGAACAGCGAGCCCGACATTGGCTTGCCGTCAACCGCAACATGTTCTTCATCGAGATGCCAGCCACGGGGCCGGACGAACAATACCGCGGTCTTTTGGTTGAGCTTATATTGCTTTCCGCTGGTCGGGTCAGTGTAGGTGATGGTCCGTGCAATGGCGTCCGTGAGGTTGATCTGACCTTCGATGAGATTGCTCCAGGTCGGCGTATTGGCATCCTCGAAGTCGGCCATGAACACGCTGGAGCCCGAGTTCAGCGCATTGATAATCATTTTGCGGTCGGTGGGGCCGGTGATCTCAATGCGGCGGTCCTGGAGATCGGCCGGAATCGGAGCAACGGTCCATTCGGACTCGCGAATGGGCTTCGTCTCGGGCAGAAAATCGGGCTTCTCGCCGGCGTCGAGCCGCTTCTGGCGCTCTTGGCGGGCGGCAAGCAGTTCCAGACGACGGTGATTAAAGCGCCGCTGAAGTTCCGCCAGGAAATGAATCGCCTCAGGCGTAAGCACCTGGTTCTGCCCCGGGTGATGGGGCGCATCAATTGTGACCCCGCTGATGGTCGTGGAATGTACACTCATGAAATATCCTTCCTTCTGCTGCTGAAAGTTGACGGTTTTGACCGCGGTTGCCGCGGTATCCCTAGAGGGAAACGGGAAAAGAGGGAACGGAAAACCGATGCCCCACAATTCAATAGATGCAGTTCTGCCCTCTTTGGACCCGTAATTTAAGACCGCGCACGTCCTGGGAATGGGGCGATTGTGCGCGTACCGCCGGGGGGCGCCCGTCGGCCCGGCGCTGACCTCCGGTCCAGACACGGTTTATTAGCCTTGCGGTGGGAGGCAAAGGCTCTGAGCTAAAGGCGGCAGTGCCTGTTTCGGTAGCGGGATGCGATTGTCAATATTTTTACGGTTGTATTGGCGTCGGCAATTTGATTCAATGGCGAGCGTCACAGCCAATACTTTGTGGGGGGATTTGCACTATGTTCGATCTTGATCGCCGTTCTTTCCTGCGCGCGGCCACGGTTGCTTCGATTGCGGCCGCCGGTGGTTCCACGCCGTTGCTTGCAGCACCCCAAACCGGCGGCGGCGGAGGCAGCAGCCAAAGCCTTCCGCCTGACAAGGGGATCACCCGGACTCTGGCGCGGTATGTGGTCAACGCTAAATATGAGGACCTGCCGCCGGCAGTACGAAAGGAAGGGGTCCGGACGTTGCTGAATTTCGTGGGGGTTGCCGTCGGGGCTTCGCGCCACAACGGAGTCAACGATGCAATTGCCGCTCTGACTCCATTTTCCGGACCTCCCCAGGCCGGCATTTTGGGGAGGCGCGAGCGTTTCGACATCCTGAATGCCGCCATGATTAACGGCATTAGCGCCCATATTTTCGACTATGACGACACCCACCTGCGAACCATCATTCATCCCGGGGCGCCGGTAATTCCGGGGATTCTGGCATTGGCCGAGTATCGGCCGGTTTCGGGCAAGGACTTTCTCAATGCGGTGGTTATCGGAGTCGAGGTTGCGCTCCGCATGGGCAACTCCGTCACCCCCGAACACTACGACCGGGGTTGGCACAGCACCGGCACATGTGGAGTGTTTGGCGCCGCCGCCGCGGCGGGCATGCTGCTTGGCCTCAGCGAGCAGCAGATGGTGTGGGCTCTGGGCCTGGCTGCCTCGCAGCCGGTCGGCTTGCGGGAGTCGTTCGGATCGATGAACAAAAGCTTCAATCCGGGCCGCGCCGCCAATGACGGCCTGATGGCCGCGATTCTCGCGTCCAAGAACTACACCAGCTCCGACGAGATGATTGAAGCCAAGCGCGGATGGGCTAATACCGTCAGCACGAGACATGATTACCGGGAGATCACGGAAGGACTGGGGAAACACTACGAGGCGGCGCTCAACACCTACAAGCCGTTCGCCTGCGGAATCGTGCTCCATCCCGCGATCGATGCGGCCATACAGTTGCGCAACCAATACAAGATAACCGCCGATCAGGTTGACCACGTTGACTTGCGCGTTAATCCGCTGGTGCTCGAACTAACCGGCAAGAAGACTCCGCATGAAGGTCTGGAGGGGAAGTTCAGCATCTATCATTCCGTGGCGGTCGCGATCGTGGAAGGCGCGGCCGGCGAGAAGCAGTTCAGCGAGCGAGCGGTGCGCGACCCGATTATCGTGGGCTTGCGGAGCCGGGTAGTGCCGGTTGTCGATCCATCGATCAAGCCGGAGCAAGTGGACCTTACCATCGTGCTGAAAGATGGCCGGAAGCTGCACAAGCATATCGAGCATGCTGTCGGCAGTCTTGAAGTTCCAATGACCGACAGGGCGCTGGAGGCGAAATTCAGCGACCTCGCCGAAGGCATTCTGCCGGGGCCGCATATCCGGCGGCTGCTGGACGTATGCTGGGGTGTCGAGAAACTGCCCAGCGCGGCCGCAATCGCGCAAGCGGCGGCCGTGTAAATACCGCCGGCAACAATGAAATAAATCGGCTCGTCAGAAGCTATCTGGCGAGCCGGTTTATCTTTGCGGTAAGCAGGAGCGGCTGACGATTCCTACTTGTTGACCACGTTCTTATCCAGAGTGAGTACGGTAAGTCCGCCGGCGGCGACAATGACGGCCATGACGATCATGGGAATCAGGTTGCCGTGCGTCAAATCCTTGAGGTAGCCAATAGCGAAGGGGGCGACGAAGCCGCCGAGATTGGCAACCGAGTTGATCCAGGCGATGCCGGCCGCCGCAGCCGAACCCGCGAGGAATGACGTAGGCAGCGCCCAGAACATCGGCGCTGCGGGAATGATCCCGGCCGCCGCGATCGAAAGCAATATGACGGCCAGCACCGTGTTCGTGCCGCCAACCATCATACTCAGAACCAAGGCCACGGCGCCCACAAGCAGCGGCCCAGCCTCGTGCCAACGCCGCTCACGACGTTTATCGGCGCTGGCCCCAAGCGCGACCATGGCGATGATGACGCAAATGTACGGGATGGCTGATACCATGCCGATCATGAATACGCCTTTGACTCCGGCATCCTTGAGCAGGGTGGGTATCCACAGCGTCAGCGCGTATTGGCCCAGAGCGACGGTGAAATAGATCCAGCACATCAGCCAGATGCGCTTATCGGAAAACACCAACCATATAGAGGGATGCTCTTTCTTTTGCTTGGACTCTTGGGCGACGTAATATTCGAGAATCTGCTTTTGCTTTTCGCTGAGCCATTTGGCGTCGCGAATCCTGCTATCCAGGTAGAGAATGCAGGCTATGCCCATAATCAGAGAAGGTACAGCCTCGAAAAGGAACATCCACTTCCAGCCATGCCAACCGCCAAGGCCGTGAGTCAGAGCCATAATGGAGCCGGAGAGCGGACCGCCAATCATGCCGGCCAACGGAATTCCAACCATGAAAGCCCCGGTCATCTTGCCGCGACGGTGCGCCGGGTACCAGTAGGTCAGGTACAAAATAATGCCGGGGAAGAAGCCCGCCTCGGCTGCCCCGAGGAAGAAGCGGACCAAATAAAACTGAATCGGCGTTCTGATCACAAGTGTGAGCGCCGAAATAATTGCCCAGGTGATCATGATGCGGGTAATCCATATGCGCGCACCAATCTTGTGCATGATCATGTTGCTCGGCACTTCAAAAATGAAGTAACCGATGAAGAACACGCCCGCGCCAAGTCCATAAACAGTCTCGCTGAAATGCAGGTCACTCAGCATCTGCAGCTTGGCGAAGCCCACGTTTACGCGGTCCAGGTAGGCGACAAGGTAGCACACAATCAGGAACGGCAATAAACGTATGGTGACTTTTCGATAGGTTGCGTTCTCAAACTCGGGGGTAACCCCCTGCATACCGTTTACAGCCCCTGGGGCGACGGTTTTTGAATCAGCCATTCAAGCACTCCTCGTAGACGATTTAGAGACGGTCACGCATACAGCTACGCGTCCAGGAACATGGCCGTTCCTGCGGCACGTTCAGGCGATACAGCTCTATGATGACTTCTAAGTATCGGCACTGAATGATAGGTCGTGCTTTCACCCGCAGTCAAGGCGAATTTCAAGGCTGCAGCGCAGCCAAGTAGCTTCCAAGGAACCTGAGTGGCGCCAAATCAGGTTTAAGCGGCGAGGATGGACCGGCCGGGACCGCAGACCTAAGGGAAAAGCCTTGCCCGGCATGGGAGCGGCCGTGACGTGAAGTACCGGGAAAAGCAAAACCGGCCGCGCGGAATGGCGGCCGGTAAGTTGATGCTCGCGGCGTGGCGAGGCGGACTGCCAAAGCTGCTAGTCGCCTGCTTTGGAAGCGGGCTTAGCCAGCGGGAATTTGGCGAGAATATTTTCAAAATCCCGCAGCGTCAGCACACTCTTCTTTTCCAGGGCGCGCAGCTTAACTTTGAGCAGTATCTCCATAATGGTTTCTTCGCTCGGCAGCGGACGGCCGAGCCGTTCCAGCCAGATCTTAATCGAATCCGCGCCGCTGTTCTTGCCCAGCACGATCTCCGGCGCGTCGTGGCCGGCCAGCTCCCAACGGTAGGGGCAGAGTTCCAGCGCATGTTCGTCGCCGCAGTTCCTGACCCAGCCCGAGATGATGCCGGATTCGACCTTGAAGATATCGTCGCCGAAGATGCCGCGATTCGGCCGCACCCGGACACCCGCCATGGCCAGCACCTCCTTGGAAATCCCGTAAAGTTTCTCGGTCTTAATTCCCAGGTCGATGCCGTACATGGTCAGCAGGGTCATGACCACGTCTTCATAAGCGGCGTTGCCGGCGCGCTCGCCGAGCGCGGAAATGGTGGTGTGCGCCACGTTGGCCCCGGCGGCAAGGCCGAGCACGGTGTTGGCCGAGCCCATGCCGAAATCGTCGTGGAAGTGGGTTTCCAAAGGCTTATCGATGCGCTCCCTGATTTTCTTAATCAAGTAGGGGATGGCGTGCGGCGAGCAACCACCGAAGGTGTCAACCACCGCCAGCGCGTCCATGTGGCCTTCCTTGGCAATGCGCTCGATTAAATCCAAGAACCAATTGATGTCCGCGCGCGAGGCATCGATCGGAAAGAAGACCGTATAAAGGCCATTCTTCTTGGCGTACTGAGTCGCTTCGACCGACAGCTTGACCGCCTTTTCCAGGGGCCATTTGTAGGCGTATTTGATGATGTGATCGCTCGATGGCACTTCCATGACGATGCCATCGACGCCGCAATCGACGGCCCGCTGTACGTCTTCCTTCATGCAGCGGCCAAAAGCGAAGATCTTGGGGCCGAGTTTGCGCTTGACGATTTCCTTGATCGCCAGCTCGTCTTCCTTGGAGACCGCGGGCATGCCGGCTTCAATGCGGTGCACGCCCGCCTCGGCCAGCAATTCGGCGATGCGAATTTTGTCTTCCTTGCGGAAGGTCACGCCGGCCTGCTGCTCGCCGTCGCGCAAGGTGACGTCGTGCAACTCGATTTTGGGGGCGAATTTGAGTTGGGACCTTACTTCGTCAGCAAAATTCCAGGGACTGGTAAACCACTTTTTCGTTTTGTTGCTCATTAGAACCTCACTCCTGCCGCAAGAATGTGTTGAATTTCCGTTCCGGAACGGTAGCGCTGTCTGCGGTACGCCGAGGCCAAGCCCGGGGACCATGAATCAAGACAAATCGCCGCACTGGCGGCCCGTGTGAATTCTACGCTGGCTGCTTCCGCATGGTCAATTTGCATTTGCGCCGGCGACGCCGTTAGAGGGGCGGCACCGCGCTCAGCACGGCGTCCCATGCCAGTTCAGCGGCATACGATGCGAGCTCTTCAAACTCCAGCCCGGAGTTCTCCACTTCGCCGGTCGTTACGGCGTAAAGCACGTCGCCGTCCTTTTCCGTATGGAAAGGCTGAATGCCGCGCGCCATCGAGGTGTGGGTCTGAATCGCCAGCCGGGTGAGCTGCGGATAGGTGAGCTTCCGATTGACGACGATGACCGTCAGGGTAGTGTTTTCAGCAGCGCCGGAAGTCAGCGGCTCAGCACGGTCGGCGGCGCGCTTGCGCGCAGCGGTTCCGTCATCAAGGTCTTGGGCGAGAGTACGCCGCCGGCCGGTTTGCGGATCGAAATTGCCCCGCACGACCCGCCCGTCGCGGCCGACGATGACTCCGACGGAATTCACCACACTGAAGGCGGCAAGCTTCACCTCGCCGACCTGGCGGAAAGCGCCGCCCTGTCCGGAGCTCTCCATGAACGCCGGGCCGAAAAACTTGCCGACATTCACCATGCGTCCGGCGCCGCGCGCGCCCAGCGGGAAGCGGTCGCCAGCGGCTCCGAGCGCGGCGCGGCCGAGTTGCTTGTCGGGGTGTATGGCGTTGCCGCGCCCGCGGAAGTCGAAGACCACGGCTCCGGTCACGGTGGGAATCATCTCCCAGGCAGTGGCGTGCCCGCCCAAGCGAAGCAGCTCGGCCATGATTCCGGAGGCGGCTTCAAGACCGTAGCTGGAGCCGCCGGTGAAAAAAATCGCGCGTACCGTCGGCTGGTCATAGCCAAGCCGCAAGCGATCGGTGTTGATGGTGGCCGCCGCCCCGCCGCGCACGTCGACCGCGGCCATTACGCCCTGGGGAAAGTGGAACACGGTGAGCCCGGTCGGGCCTTCCTCGTATTCGGCGACCCCGATCTTCAGTCCGGGAAAGTCGACCTCTATTGCCGGCCCATCGAAGCGAATCTGTGGGGTGGGGGTGGGCATGGTCGATTAGTTTACTTCGTCCACTCTGAACCGAGCCGTTTAGGGTCGTACTGGAAATCGACAAGACGGTCGCGGTAGTCAATGGAGAGCATCATTTGTCCCAGCGTATCTGCGCCGAGGAACCCTGAGACCTCAATTCCAATGTCTTTGCTAAGCTTCGAAGTATCGATAACTAGAACGTTTCTCCGGTGCTGCTCGAAGCGAGCAAAACTAAGCTTAACCTTGCCCCCCCACCAGAATTTTTCAATCGTACCGTTGAATGTGCGCAGGAAGGAGAAGTGGTCCTGGCGTACGTTGACTCTTCCGCTAGCGGCTTGAAGAGATATGCTGCTTTGCGCCGCGCCGGTGTCAATAATAAAAAGCTCAGGCGGACTGTCATTAATCGAAGCCGATATGAGCAACAGGTGCGAGGCACGAGAAACTGGTATCCACGACTGCATTTCCGGCAAGGAATATTGCTTAGCGCCCGCATTATCGCCGTTCTGCTGAACATTCTGACGATTGGGAGCAGGTTCGCCTTCTGAAATCCGGAGAGGTATTTCCGGCTTTTTGCGCCGCTTCGGAAGCGAAGAGAGCTTTACTTGCTTGCCTGGAAAATCCAAGGCGACAAGATAGTCAGAAAATATATCCGGCCCGATATAGCCGTCAGCGCGGTTGTCCTTAGCATTGGCAATCTTAATCATGCAATCCCTAAATTCCAGTTCCCCTAGCTTAATGCTGGACGCAAGGGCCCAATTGCCTTGCAACGGACGTTTATCACTTAACCCTCTGAATTCGGAATAGGCGATGGCTGTGAGGTTAGCTCGTGCTGCCGCTTTTTTGCTTACCAACAGACCGCTCGCCCCAGTGTCAACCAATACGCGAGTATCGTGCCCGTTCAGTTTGAGGCGAACCGTCCAACCCGCAATCCCTCCGTTGCCAGTGCGCTCAACGTAAAGTGGGAGCCGGACCTCTTCTTTTGGTTTAGAGACCAATTTGCATTGCTTGTCACGTGGCTTGGTTATTATTGGAAGCCGCTCGTCGGGCAGCTCACTCTCGCTTTTCTCAACCCGCTCCTGCGAGAAGCAGAGCAAGGCAAAGCTTGCGACAAACAGCAAGACACTGTATTTGCAGCGAAGCATAGCTGCACATTGTAGTCAGCGCCGACGCAGGCTGCAACTTACTTTCCCGTCCAGCAAGCCGCACGTTTGCCGAGGAATGCCGAGATGCCCTCCTGCGCGTCGGCGGCGAGCGCGTTCATGCTCATCACTTCCTTGGCGTAAGCGTAGGCCTTCGGCTGATCGAGATCGATCTGGGTGTAGAAAGCTTGTTGCCCAGGCCGACCGTGAGCGGGCTGGCCTCGGCGATTTTGCGTGCCAGTTCGAGGCTGGCCGCACGCAACTGCTCGGCAGGGACGACCGTGTTGACCATGCCCCACTCGGCC
>CAWFEA010000001.1:170000-996416 GCA_963814745.1 uncultured Acidobacteriota bacterium | reverse complement strand
GAAGTTGCCATTGAAGAGGGTTCGACACCTGCGTGCGCGTTGGCACGGCCATCTTTGCCCCGCGCGACACGCCGTAAGTCAACTGTTTCGAAACCTTGCACCCGGCGAAAAGTCCGCCTCAAGTTCACAACCCGTACACCTTGTGCGGTTTTTTTCCGGGTGCAGGGTTTCATTGCGATTTCGGTTCCCGTGAACGTATACTGTTGGAGATCCCGCAGGCAAGCAAGCTGCCGCGGGAATCCCCAGCATTTGTTGGGGAAGGAAGGGTGCGTTTTCAGCAGTAGCGGAGACAGATCCCTAATTGCTCCGAAGCCAAGCAGCTAACCGGCGGTTTCAGTGGCCAAATTTGCCCTGGCTGCGCTCAGAAGCTCGTTCGCGGCCATTTTCCCCTCCAATCGCCGTACTTGCCGCAGCCCTCTCGCCTAATCTCCCGCGCCTTCCGGTGTGCGATGAATGCCTGGCGAACTGTCCCCTTCCAGGTTTTGTGCCGCCGTTTCCGCGGCGATCCCCTGGCTCCGCATTCTGAGTTCATGACGGTCGAGATGCGCGCCAACCGTTACCTCGAGCGCCCGCTGTTTGCCCGCGCCGCCAGCCATGCGGCCTATATGGGCGAGCCGCGTGAACTGATTCACCTTCTCAAGTATCACCAGGTGCGCCCGGCGTTGGGCGCGCTTGTGCGGATGCTGGCGCATGCTGCTCAGCCGCTGCTGCGAGCTTCGATCGCAGCCGGTTTTTGTCATCCCGCGCCGCTGTATGCCGGTTAAGTTTCGTGAGCGGGGATTCGACCAGTCGGAGTCGATGGCCCGCGCCGCGATCAGGGAACTGGGCCGCCAGGCGGGCGCCGCCGCCTCCGATGGCGGCGAGCGTGCTGCCGTCAGGTTGGAGTTGTTGATGTCCGTTCTGCTGCGCCGCCGCGCGACCGCGTCGCAGGTCGGGATGACGCGTGAAGAGCGCTGGGAATATCGCGGCGCCTTTGCCGTGGCCGGCAAAGAGCAGGTCGCCGGACGTGAGGTGCTGCCGGTGGACGATGTTATGACCACGGGGGCAACGGTCTCCGAGTGCGCCAGGATGCTTCTAGGCGCCGGGGTCAAGGCGGTTTATGAGCTACCGTGGCACGCGCTTTGAATGAGAATTCGCTGTTCGCATCTTATCGGGAGGGAGTGAAGGACCTGTGCGAACGAATGCGTGTTCCTGCTGAACGATTCCGGGAAAGCGGAACACCACAGGTCGGTACGTGAACTCGCCGAAGCTGTTCAACCGGTAGCGCCGTACTCACCGATGCTCGCGCCGGTGCCGGCACCGAACGCTTCTCACGGAGCCGATCAACATCTGTGCCGCACGGCGCGCCATCGTGCTGGTGCTCAAGGGAGTGGCCATGACGGAGGAGACGTATGGCCATCCGCTGCACTGGCGCGCTTCGCCGTGCGTGTCCCCCGGAATCCGGCTGCTGGAATATCGCTGCATTCCCCACCAGACGCGCGCCCTCTCGCGAAGAATATTTGTTGCGCCGATCGCAATACCTGCCAGTATTGCGGGGTTTCGCTGCCGTCGAGCGAGCTCACCCTGGACCACATTGCGCCGCGTTCGCGCGGCGGGCAGTTGACGTGGGAGAACCTGGTCGTTTGCTGCGATCCGTGTAACCATAAGAAGGGTAACCATTTACTGCACGAACCGGGATGAAACTGTTGCGCGAACCGCGCACCTTCACCCTCCACACCAGCCGCCATATCATGCGCACGATGGGTGGTTCCGACGCCAAATCGCGCAAGTACCTATTTTACTAAACCGGCAACTCCCGTGTTCCATTCCTCGCGGTCTGTGCTCCAGCCTCCTAGGATTAAGCAGATAAGATCAGGCAGTTTTATCCATTCTGAACACTCCAAAATAGTTGTCTATTAGCAACTAATAACCGGCATCTCATGTAGCAAAAAGAGCGGATGTTGGCTGGCACATGTTGGCATCGCCGTTCAAGTGCTGCTGCGGGATGTCTTCGCTGGTTGAATGCGATCAGGTAAGTTTATATAGTATTGAGTGATTTACAGGTTAAGCGACGTTTCCTCACGGAAGCATAACTGCACATCAGGAGGGCGAGATTTGGGTTTAGCGGTAGCAAATTCCGCGGTATTTGACAGGTTTTTACGGAGTCTCAATGTCTCATAATGCGACGGGACAGATTGTCAGCAGCTTGCGCCAGGGCTGCGTGTGCTCGCAGCCCCAACGCGGCGAGATACGTAATGTGCGAAAGATAGGACCGGGCACTCCCAAGAGCGACCACTACATTTATGACGCAGTCATGGAATTCGCCGACGGCGGCGAGAGACTGGCGATCAAGATATTTTCGCGCCAATAAGTGCGGCGCGCAGGGGTGAAGAGTCTGGGCGGGGCAGGAGCTAAGGCACCTGCTCAGCGTTTACGAGTCAACGTGAGACCCTAGCTTGGGCGGGAATACCCGGTTCTGGGAGGGTTGCCAGAGGGGCGGCGGTGAGCGAAAAATCGGCTGGTATTTCGCTGCAATCGATCATCATGAAAGCGGCGCTGCTTCCCGGTTATGCGGACCCCGTCACGCTTAACTGGCCTCCAAGCGCGCGGCGAGCGGTCTCGCGCAAGTTTCACAGGGTGACGGCCGACACGCGCCGGAGCCGTTCGATGGGCGGCCGGGTTCCGGCGGGATCTGAGAAACTCTGCGCTGAGTTGCAAGAAGAAGGGGTCCACGGACGCTTCCATCAAAAATCCCCGAGTGGCACCAAATCGATTCTGGCGCGCTCGCGCAAGACCCTGCCGTCCCCGGCGGTATCGAATAACTTCATGCCGTTAAATGTCGTGATCACGGAAGATGGAGTTGGGTTTTCTGATTTCGCCAAGATGTTGAAGCGGGGCCCCCCCTTCAACGATGTGGCCCTGTTTCTGGCTCTCGGTGGAGGCGCTGGAGTTTATCTCTGCTGCCACCGCTCCATCACCTCTGAGGTGCAACAACAGTCTCCCGGAAACCTATGCCGCTTCAGGAAGCGTATCAGCGCTTGTTGCGCGGCGCACAACACGAAGACGCTGCTGAGCACGTGGTGCAGGGACTACTGTCCGGGAAAGAACCATGCGCAAGAAGGTGAGATGCGGGCCAACGTGATGCAGCGCTTCATTCAGCAGGCTGCCGAGCGGGCGCTGGCGCGACGGGTAAGGGGTTCGAGCGTCCCGGAATTTATTTGTCCCAAGTCTAAGAGACTAACCCACGTCAGCCCAGGATGGGGGGACGTGGGGCACCCGGTCACCCTCACGGAGCACAGCTTCCGCGAATCCGGTTCAATCCGCCTAGGGCCACGTAGAGGACCCAGCCTCCGAGGAGGATGCGGTAGATGGCGAAGACGGTGAAGCCGTGCTTGCGCACCCAGTGGAGGAACCACTCCACCACGCCCAGGGCCACGATGAACGAGACGCACGATGCCGATGATGAGCACGATCCAGCGCTCGGAGTTCATGACGACGTGCGCCACGGCCGCGCCGGCAGCGGATTTGCTGGGGTGAATCTCTTTGATCAGGTCCCAACCGGTGGCGGCCATCATGGTGGGAATGGAGAGCAGGAAGCTGAACTCGAGGGCGGAGGGACGGTCGAGGCCGGCGAGCTGCCCGGCGGCGATGGTGGACATGGAGCGCGAGGTGCCGGGAAAGACGGCCGAGAGGGTCTGGCAGAGGCCGATCCAGATGGCCTGGAGCAGGTTCATCTGCTCCACGTGGGTGGTTTCGGCTCGCGGCGGTCCGACCAGGCATCGATGATCCACATGACGATGCCGCCGATGAGCAGGGCCAGCGCGATGGCCTTGAGGCTGCCGAGTTCTTCTCGCTCCACTTGTGCAGAGCAGGGCCGGAGCCGAGGTGAAGAGCGAAGGCGATGAAGGTGAGGGAGATGGGATGGTTGAACACCAGTTCCTGTCGCCGTTTTCGCCGCGGGAAAGGTGCGCAGGAAACCGACGATGCGGGGCAAAAAGAGCAGCAGAAGGCCAGAATGGCGCCCAACTGGATGACGATGGTGTACATCTTCCAGTAGGCGTCGTCGAGGGGAATGCTGCATGAGGCTTCGGAGATGCGCAGGTGGGCCGTTGAGCTGACGGGCAGAAACTCGGTCAGGCCTTCTACGATGCCAAGCACAAGAAGAAGAGGACCGTTTAAAACAGCCTCCTAGTGAGAAAAGCGGCGAGTGTCTGAAACGGGCTGCTGAAAAACTCATGGAAGCGTGATCCTGAGGTCGCGCCGATTTTGCGCGGGCTCCCTTCGGGGTTGGATGCGGTCCGGGCTGGCGATCGAAAGGATCTGCTTTATTTTCATTGTACGCAAACAGCAGATCCTTCAAGTTTGCTCAGGATGACACCTCGAAGAAGAGTTTTTCAGCAACCTGCTAAATCTTATCTTAGAGCAGTTCTCGATTTTAAGGCAGTTATAACCGAAGGTGCCTTCTTTGTTGCCGACTGCACAGCCCAGTGCCACTGATAGGTAGGAGATACGTTCTCAGTCGTACCGCTCGTAGAAATTCTGTTTGTGGTCCCAGCCGATCTCGTTTTGCAGCAGGTCGCGTGGGAGCGGAGACCATGTCGTTCAAGCCGCAGATGTAGGCCTGCATGTCGGTGCGACTGCCGACGATTTTGCGCACGCGGTCCTGCACATAGCCGCGATGTCCCGTCCAGTCATCCTGCGCACGGCTCAAGCTCACCACGTAGTTGAAATTAGGGTGCTCGGCGGCCAGGCGCGCTAACTCCTCGCCGTAGTAGATGTCCTTCGGGTATCGGGTTCCATAGATCAGCCAGAAGCAGTGCCCGGCGTTGCGCGCGGATCGGCGAAGAGCCATTGCGCCATGGCGCGGAACGGCGCCACTCCGGTTCCGGTGGAAATAAATAAGGCGTCCTGACGGTATTCGCGCAGCACGAAGAGCCCGTGCGGCCCGTGGAAGTTGACCGCAGTGCCTACCGCAATGTCGCAAAGGTAATTCGACATGAATCCGTTCTCGACCCGGTTCAGGCAAATATCGAATTGGTTGCGGCGCGGCGCCGAAGCCACCGAATAGGCGCGCGTAATCAGCTTGCCGTCGGCGCGCTGCTCGCGGATGGAGACGAACTGTCCCGGCTTGAAGTCGAAGCTCTCCACGCCGGGGATTTCGAATTCGAGGTGCTTGGTCTGATCGGAAAGCTCGATCGACTTGTCAGCCGCGCAATCTGCAAGGGATGGGTTGTATCGTGATCGGTTCTCGCGTTCTCTCTCCACCCTTTTATTCTAGAGCAGAAGCGGGATTGATGTATGCGACCAGACTGCAATAAAGGTCAGTGGAGCAGCCCGTACTTGTACAAAGTGGCGTGGCCGCTGACGTAGAGGTTTCCGTTGATCACCATCGGGATGATGAAGTTGCTGACCTTGAAGGAAAGAAACTGAGTGCGCTGCCGCTGGGCGAGCCGAATTGAGGTCGTGACGAGAAATTGACCCACTACTCGAATTGATCGCCCGGTTGAGCCTGCGAAAAAGAAAGATCATACTGGAAAGAACCCGAGAAGGAGCAAAGAACCGTGCAGAGAGAGTGGGTACGCGTGCCCTGCGCCATTGTTCGCGGCGGCACCAGCAAGGGAATCTTTTTTAAAGAACACGAACTTCCTCCGGCCGGGAAGCTTCGCGACGCGGTCATTCTGAGGGTCTTCGGCAGCCCCGATCAGCGGCAGATCGATGGGCTGGGCGGCGCCAATTCCCTGACCAGCAAAGTTGCCATCATCGGGCCTTCGTCGCGCGCGGGCGCGGATGTCGAACTACACGTTTGGCCAGGTGTCGCTCACCGATCCGGTGATCGACTGGCGCGGCAACTGCGGAAACATATCCTCCGCGGTGGGTCTCTATGCGGTCAACGAAGGATTTGTCGAGCCGGTCAGCCGGCGACCACGGTCAGCATCTACAACACCAATACCGGCAAGATGATCTACGCTACCGTGCCGGTCAAAGACGGCAGAGGATTAACCGAGGGCGACTATGAAATCCGCGGCGTCCCCGGAACCGGCGCCCGCATCCTGCTGGAATTCGACGACCCCGCCGGATCGGTCACCAAGAAGCTGCTGCCGACGGGCAAGGTGAAGGATTGTATCGACCTCGGCAAGCAGGGCAGGTTCACCGTCTCGGTGGTCGATGCCGCCAACCCCGTGGTCTTCTGCAAGGCGGAAGAACTCGGACTGGAAGGCACGGAGCTGCCGGCGGAAGTTGAAGCCAGGCCCGAAACCCTCAATCTGATCGAGGAGATCCGCAGCGCGGTTGCCGCCCAGATAGGCATTGTGCCGGATGCCAAGGTTGCGACCAAAAAGAGCCCCGCGATCCCCAAGATCGGCTTTGTTTCCAGAAAGCGCGATTACCAGAATTCCGACGGCAAAACCATCCTGGCCAAAGATATCGATTTCGTGGCGCGCCTCGCTTCCATGCAGAAGATGCATAGGGCCTACATGGTGACCGGCGGCGTCTGCACCGGGGCGGCCAGCAAAATCGAGGGAACCGTGGTGTGGGATGTGTTGGACGATGCGGCCAGAAAGTCAGACACCTTAAGGATCGGCCATCCTTATGGGGTGATGGACGTGAAGGTCACGCCGAACCCCGACGACCCGACAAAGATGCGCGTCGGCGTTGGCCGAACTGCCCGGCGCTTGCTGGAGGGATACGCGTACGTCCCGAGAAGCGTTTTCGAAAACGGCCGCAGCTGACGGCGGAGGCAGCGGAAGCTCGCGTGGCCGGCGCAACCATAGCAGGATGACACCCTCGAAGAACAGTTTTTCGGCAGCCTGCTGAGGAGATTAGAACTCTGGATAGCCGCATCCAGCAACTTTGCACTTGCGCGCGGTTGCGGACTTGACCGTAATTTATCCACGAACGGGGCGGAAGCTTCTGTGAACCGATTCGCGCGATCAGACGTGCTCAGGATTCTGCATGTGACCCGCGTCAATTCAGCGGCTGGCTAAAGGCCGGGTTGATTGCGGATGGCGAGTCTTTCACTTTTTTTGATCTCCTGCAACTGAAGAAAGTACGGGACTTACGGGCCCGAAAAGTCCGTCCTGCGGTGATCCGCCAATCCCTGCTGGCGATGCGAAAGCAAGTTGCCGGGATGGAGAACCCGCTGCTTGAGGCGGGAACTTTTCCGGTCGGCTCACGGGTGGTGTTCAGGCATGATGGGCGCTCGCTCGATCCCATCGCCGGGCACTTTTTCATGGTTTTCGAGCCGGCCGGCAAGCTGCTTCCCACCGGCGCCGTCAAGCCCATCAGCCAGCTTGAGACGGCGGCGGAATACTTTGCCCGCGGCATCGCGCTCGAAGAAGATCCCAACAGCACGGCCTTGGCGATCGAGGCCTACAAGAAGGTTTTAGAGTTTCAACCGGACTACGGCCAGGCTCACATCAACCTGGGCACGCTCTATTACAACCAGGAGGAGTTCGTCCAGGCCGAGAAACACTACCGGGCGGCGATTGAGTGCGACCCACGCTATGCCCTCGCCTGGTTTGACCTGGGTAACGTGCTCGATGAGACCGGACGTATCGGGGAAGCGATCCGGGCCTATCGAACGGCCATCGCTTTAGCTCCCACCTACGCCGACGCTTACTACAATCTGGCGCTTGCCTATGAGCGCAATCGCGAGCCGCGCAAGGCTCTCAGGCACTGGCGCAACTACCGCAAGCTGGATTCCAAGGGTCCGTGGGCGGTGCACGCCTACAATCAGATTCAGCGCATCCTCAAGGCCGATAAGCTCAAGTTGGTGCGCGTCCGCTGATTGGCGGGCGCGCGGCGCTGTGGGCGCGAATTTCTTCTCCTTCAGCAAGCGCGGGTTCGGTGATATAACAAATCTGTTAATTCCGGGCACAAATCATAGAACAGGAATCATATTGCCATGATCGTCATGAAGTTCGGCGGCACCTCGGTCGAGGATCGCCGCCATCGACCGTCGTGGCGGTATCGTGAAGGGGCGCCTTGCCGCAAGCCCTTCGTCGTGGTCAGCGCCATGGCCAAGGTCACCGACCAGCTGCTTGCCATGGCTGCGGCTGCCGGCGCGGCGAACGCGAGCACGCGCTCGACATCTTCGCCGCGCTCTGCGCGAACGCCATTACATCACCGCCGGCGAACTGCTGGGTCACGGCGGCCTACCGAACCTTGCATCGCACTCTGGCGCAGGAGTTCGACTCGCTGGACGAACTGCTGCGCGGCATTGCCGCCGTGGCGAGACTCACGCCCCGCACCTCCGATTACGTCGTCTCCTTCGGCGAGCGGCTCTCCAGCATGATTGCGCCGCCGCCTTTCTGCCAGCGGCGCGACACTCCCGCAACGCTGGTGGATGCGCGCGCAGGTGATCATCACCGACGCGCAGCACAGCCGGGCCGTGCCGCAGGTGGAGGAGATCAATGACCGCGCGGAGGCGCGTCTGCGGCCGCTGATCGAGCAGGACAGCGTGCCCGTCATGGGCGGCTTCATTGGCGCCACCCGCGAAGGCGCGCACACCACCATCGGCCGCGGCGGTTCCGACTTTTCCGCCGCGCTGGTCGGCGCAGGCGCTTGAATGCCGAGCGCATCGAGATCTGGACCGACGTGGACGGCATGATGACCACCGATCCCCGCATCTGTCCCGACGCACGCCGCATCAAGGTCATCAGCTTCGAGGAAGCCGCCGAGCTGGCCTACTTCGGCGCCAAGGTCCTGCATCCGGCGACCGTGCTGCCGGCCGTCGAGAAGAACATTCCGGTGCTGGTGCTGAATTCGCGCAACCCTGCCAACGAGGGCACCCGCATCGTCGCCCGCGCGCCGCGCTCGCGCTCGGTCTTCAAGGCCATCGCCGCAAAGACCCGCATCACCATCATCGAACTCGTCGCCGCGCGCATGCTGATGGCGCATGGCTTTCTGCGCCAGGTCTTCGATGTCTTCGCGCGCCATCGCTGCGCCGTCGATGTGGTCTCGACCTCCGAGGTCAGCATCTCGCTGACCGTCGATTCCAACGAGGCGCATTCCCGCAGATCGCCGCCGACCTGGAAGAACTCGCCGATGTGAAATATTCCAGGGACGCAAGGCCATCGTCTGCCTGGTGGGCGAAAACATCCGCGAGACGCCGGCATCGCGGCGCAGGTCTTCAACGCGCTTTCGGCGACATCAACGTGCGCATGATCTCCCAGGGCGCATCGGAGATCAACATCACCTTCGTGATCGACGAGGCCGCTGTGCCGGAGGCCATCCGCCGGCTGCACAAGCACTTTTTCGCGGCGCCCGATCCGGAGGTTTTCGACTGAGCGGGCGCGGACGATATCCGGCGGCTTGGGCTTGTGCCGGCGACGGCACGCCGCTTTTCGGGAGCGCAGCATGAACTTTGTACTTCTAGGAGCGGGCAAAACCGGATCGGTCGTGGCCGGCGTTGCCGAAGAACGCGGCCACCGTATGAAAATCGTCGAGATCGACGAGAATCCCGACGGGCGTGCGCTCACCCGCGCCGCGCTCGCCGGAGTGGATGCGGTAATCGATTTCACCTCGCCGCACGCCGTGCTCAAAAACATTGAGGCCTGCGCCCGCGCGGGCGCCAACATGGTGGTGGGAACCACTGGCTGGTACGACCATATTCCCGAGGTACGCAAGTGGGTCGAGCAGGCCGGCACCGGCTTTCTGTTTGCGTCGAACTTTTCCGTGGGGATCAATGTATTCTTCAAGGCCATCGCAGCCGCCTCCGCCGCCCTGAAGCACGGTTACCAGGGCGAGATCCTGGAGCGCCATCACATCCACAAGAAGGACGCGCCCTCCGGAACCGCCGTCACCATGCGGAACATCGTGGAGCAAGCCTCAGGCAAGCGGCTGGAAATCCGTTCGGAGCGCGAAGGCGAGGTGTTCGGCTTCCACGAGCTTAGGTTGCAATCGACGGCCGACACGATCGTGTTGACGCATGATGCCAGCAGCCGGCGCGGTTTCGCCGAAGGCGCGATATTGGCAGCCGAGTGGATACGCGGCAAGCAGGGATTTCACGAGTTCAAGGATATCTTCGATCAGCTCTGAGGATTTCGGATTGTCATTGCGGGCGAGCTCGGCGACGCGAAGAATCCGATGACAGTTTCGGAGGCAAGTAGTGGGTCAATTTCCCGTCACGAGGGGTGCCCCACGTCCCGCCCATTCTTTTGGGCTGACGTAGGTTATTTCCCAGGTTAGCGCCGAACAACACGGCGCGGAACCTGGGGCACCCTTACCCAAATTTACCCACTACCCGGATGCAATATGGCTTCCGCTAACCTGCCCGCGCGCCGTAGAATAGCAAGGCCAATTTAAATTCGGGGCGGGGAAGGGGACTCACATGAATTTGCGTGGATGCGGCACAGCGCTGGTAACTCCATTTCAAAGCGACGGCTCGGTTGACGAAGCGGCTCTGCGTGCGCTCGTGGCCTGGCAGGTCGAATCGAAGATCGATTTCCTCGTCCCCTGCGGCACTACCGGCGAGACGCCGACGTTGACCAGGGACGAATGGCTGCGCGTGGTCGAGATCACGATTGCGGTTGTCGCTGGGCGCGTGCCGGTGGTCGTCGGAGCTACCTCGAACTCCACCGCCGACGCCGTCGAAAAGGCGCGCGCCATCGCCGCCGTCAAGGGTGTGGATGTCATCCTGACCGCCTCGCCCTACTACAATAAGCCCACCCAGGAAGGCCAGTACCAGCATTTCAAGGCCATCGCCGAGGCCGTCGACAAACCGCTGGTGCTCTACAATGTGCCGGGACGCACCGGGGCCAATATCGAACCGGCGACGGCGGCACGGCTGGCCGAGATCGAGAACATCATCGCCATCAAGGAGGCCAGCGGCAACATTAGCCAGATGGCCGATCTGCTCGAACGCTGTGCCGGACTCGTTCCTGGTGTTCTCCGGAGACGATGCGGTCACCCTGCGCTGATTGCGCTGGGCGGCGTAGGCATCATCTCCGTGGCCTCGAACGAGATTCCGCGCGAAATGGCCGAGATGACCCGGGTCGCGCTGGCCAACGATTGGAGCGGCGGCTGAAGCTGCATCGCCAATACCTTCCGCTGATGCAGGCGAACTTCATCGAGTCCAACCCTATCCCGGCTGAAGGCCGTGCTGGCGATGATGGGCAAGATCGGCGAAATCTATCGCCTGCCGATGGTGCGCGTCAAACCGGAAACCCGCGCCAAACTGGAGAAGATCGCCAGCCAAGCCGGATTGCTTGTCCCGGCGGTGCAACGCGAGCGCTGCTCGCTCGATTGTTCGGGGCGGCGTTCAGAGTTTCCCCTAGAGTGGGACAGTTCTCATCAGCCCGTTCTCGCACTCCTCGATTGGCGCGTACAGGCTCTCATAGCGATCGGCGATGCGGGTGGAGCTGAAACGGGCTTCGACCCGAGCGCGGCAATCCCGCCGGTTGATTACGTTGACGCGGCGGACGGTGTTCGCCATCTCATCGCAGTCGTTCACCAGGAATCCGGTGGTGTGTCGGCGACCACCTCCGGCAGCGGCCTCTGCGATCCGCTGCTTCAGTGGAAGGCGGACCCAATCAGCGGCGAATTACCAGGATGGCTCCCCAGGTCACGGCGAAGAGCAAGGACAAGGCCGCGTAAAAGTCGTCCGTTGACGCGATGGCGAACGAAAGAGCTGGTAAGGCCGCCGATGGCAAGAAAGGGAACCAACAGCGCAGCCGCACGTCATGTGGTGCACGGTCGCGCGTCCGGTCAGGCCAAGAACCGCCAGAGAGAGAAACACCTTGTCTGTGAGTACAGCCCGGCTACGGTCGAGCGCAGGACTTCCCGGGCGATGATGCTGATAAGCGAGAGCAAGCGGTGCCGGTTGCCGTCTCGGCGATGCCGGTAATAAGGCCAACGGTCATGAAGGCGCGGCGGTTGGGGAGAGAAAGGGGGCCGGACGACGACCGGTCGCCACGGGCGGGCGGCGATGGTGGCGGCACCAACCACAGGATTCCAAGTGCGCGCGATCTCAGAGGCTGCAAGCACGCCGGCGCCCGCGATCCCCCGAATCCCATGGCGATCCAACTGAAGCCCTTCCAGTCGAACACCTTCAACTCCCGTAACACGGTGAAACCTGTTGAGCGGCATCATCAGGAGACAGTGACACCCGGCACCAGTTCCGGCCGGAAGAACGCCAAGCACTCCTTCGAGACGCGCCACATCGTTTGGGGCTCGCCGTGTTAGAGTCAAAACCTATGCACCGTAGCCCAGCTGTCCAAGCCATCGCCTCGCACGCCTGAGGCCAGACGCATGATCACGCCTCAGTTCGCGTGCATGGCCGCAACCGTCGCCATTGCGGCTTGTGTCCAGGGAACGATCGGTATCGGCTTCGCCCTGATTGTCGCGCCGGTGCTGGCGTTCTTCCGGCCGGAACTGGTGCCGGTGTCGCTGTTGTTCCTGATGATGCCGCTCAACCTGTTCACCGTGTTACGGGAGTTGAAGGTGTTCGACTGGAAGGGCTTCAGTTGGATCACCATGGGACGGGCATTCGGGGCGATAGCGGGCGCCGGCGTGCTTGCCGCCCTCTCATCGCGCGCACTGAATCCGCTGGTTGGTGCCGCCACCATCGCCGCCGCCGTGGCAACCGTCGTCGCCCCGGCCTTCTCTCCCAACCGCCGCGCCTTCATGACCGTTGGCCTTATTACCGGCATCGCCGAGACGGCAACCGGGATCGGCGGCCCGCCGCTTGCTCTCGCCTATCAGCATCATCGCCCGGAAGTCCTGCGCTCGACCGTAGCCGGGTGTTTACTCGCGGGACAAATATTGTCTCTGGCGGTTCTTGGCCTGACCGGACGCGCGACCGTGCACCACATGACGTCGGCTGCGCTGTTGGTTCCCTTTCTTGCCATCGGCGGCCTTACCAGCTCTTTCGTTCGCCATCGCGTCAACGGACGACTTTTACGCGGCCTTGTCCTGCTCTTCGCCGTGACCTCGGGAGCCATCCTGGTAATTCGCCGCTGATTCGGTCCGCCTTCCACTGAAGCAGCGGATCGCAGAGGCGCGCTGCCGGAGGTGGTCGCCGACGGCACCACCGGATTCCTGGTGAACGACTGCGATGAGATGGTGAACGCCGTCCGCCGCGTTCACGTGATCGGCCGGCGGGATTGCCGCGCTCGGGTCGAAGCCCGTTTCAGCTCCGCCCGCATGGCCGATGGCTATGAGAGGCTGTACACGGTGATCGAGGAGTGCGCGATCGGGCTGATGAGAACTGTCCCACGCTAGGGGAAACTTGAACGCCGCCCCGAACCATCGAGCGAGCGGCGTTACCGCGTTGCCCCCGCCGGGACAAGCAATCCGGCTTGGCTGGCGATCTTCTCCAGTTTGGCGCGGGTTTCCTTTTTCACTGTGCACGATCGGCAGGCGATAGACTTCTTCGATTCTTGCCCATCATCGCCAGCACGGCTTTCAGCTGGCCCCGGATTCGACTCGATGAAGTTGGCCTGCATCAGCGGCAGGTATTTCCCGAAACATCAGCCGCGCCGTGTCCCAATTATTGGCTAGTGCCGCCTGCGTCATGTCGGCCATCTCGCGCCGGAATCTCGTTCGATACCACGGAGATGATACCGTCGCCGCCCAGTCGCGATCACCGGCCAGAGTCACCGCATCGTCTCCGGAAAAAACCAGAAACGATTCTCGGGCACAGCGTTCGAGCATACTTCCGCGATCTGCGCTAATGTTGCCGCTGGCTTCTTTCACGCCGACGATGTTCGTCGATCTCGGCCAGCCGTCGCAGCCGTCGCCGAGTTTCGATGTTTGTCCCGGTTCGTCCCTGCGATATTGTACAACACCAGCGGTTTCTCCGACGGTCTCGGCGATGGCGCTTGAAAGTGCTCGTAAACCGCCTTCCTGTGTGGGCTTGTTGTAGTAGGGCGTAGGCGGTCAAGATGTAATCCACGCCCTTGACGCCGACGAAATCTCCTCGCGCCTTCTCCACGGCCTCGGCGCGTGTTGTTCGACGTAGCGCCCGCCGACCACCGGCACGCGGCCCTGCGACAATCTCAATCGTCAGATCTCGACTACGCGCAGCCACTCCTCCCGTGCGTCAGACGTCGGCGTTTCGCCAGTAGTGCCGCAGGGAACCAGGAAATCAATGCTTCGATTCCACCTGCCAGGCTCACCAGCGTCACGCAAAGCAGGCTTCATCAATGCGTGCCATCGCTGTTGAAATGGAGTTACCATCAGTATACCGCATCCACGCAAATTCATGATAACAGTCCCCTTCCACCGCCGCGAATTTCAACCGGCCTTGATTTTCGTACGATGAACGCGGATATGTTAGTTTAATTCTTTCTTTAACCTATCTCGGGTAGATCGGTTAATTTGGGTAAGGGTGCGACCCTAGTTCCGCGCCGTGTTGGTTCGGCGCTAAGCCTAGGAAATAACCCACGTCAGCCCAAAAGAATGGGCGGGACGTGGGGCAAGCCTAGTGACGGGAAATTGACCCACTACTTGCCTCCGAAACTGGTTCTATCGGATTCGTGTTCGTCCGTGCAATGCGCGAGTTCGCCCGCAATGACACGCAATTCCAGAAATCGTCTCAGAGCTGCATCGAAAATATCCTTGAACTCGTTGAAATACCTGCTTTGCCGGCGTATCCACTCGGCTGCCAATATCAGCGCCTTCAGCGAATACCGCGCCGCGCTTCTCGCCTCATGTCGTCAACACGATCGTGCTCGGCCCGTCGAGTTGCATACCTCAGCGTCGTGGAATCCCGAACACCTCGCCTTCGCGCTCCGAACGTGATTTCCACGCCGCTTGCCTGAGGCTTGCTCCACGATGTTCCGCATGGTGACGGCGGTTCCGGAGGGCGCGTCCTTCTTGTGATGTGATGGCGCTCCAGTCTTCTGCCCTGGTAACCGTGCTTCAGGGCGGCGGCAGGCGGCTGCGATGGCCTTGAAGAATACGTTGATCCCCACGGAAAAGTTCGACGCTAAACAGAAAGCCGGTGCCGGCCTGCTCGACGCCACTTGCGTACCTCGGGAATATCGTCGTACCAGCCAGTGGTTCCCACCACCATGTTGGCGCCCGCGCGGGCGGCAGGCCTCAATGTTTTTCAGCACGGCGTGCGGCGAGGTGAAATCGATTACCGCATCCACTCCGGCGAGCGCGGCGCGGGTGAGCGCATGCCCGTCGGGATTCTCGTCGATCTTGACGATTTTCATACGGTGGCCGCGTTCTTCGGCAACGCCGGCCACGACCGATCCGGTTTTGCCCGCTCCTAGAAGTACCAAAGTTCATGCTGCGCTCCCCAAAAGCGGCGTGCCGTCGCCGGCACAAGCCCAAGCCGCCGGATGTCGTCCGCGCCCGCTCAGTCGAATACCTCCGGATCGGGCGCCGCGAAAAAGTGCTTGTGCAGACGCCGGATCGCCTCCGGCACAGCGGCCTCGTCAATCACGAACGTGATGTTGATTTCCGATGCGCCTTGCGAAATCATGCGCACGTTGATGTCGCCGAGCGCGCGTGAAGACCTGCGCCGCGATGCCCGGCTCTCGCGAATGTTTTCGCCCACCATGCAGACGATGGCGTTGCGTTCCTTGAAGTGGACGTCGGCGATTTTTTGCAGGTCGGCGGCGATCCGGGGCAGCGCCTGGGCGGAATCGACGGTCATGGAGACGCTGACTTCGGAGGTGGCAACCACATCGACCGAGCAGCGATAGCGGTCGAAGACCTCGAAGAGCTGCCGCAGGAATCCATGCGCCATCAGCATGTGCGTGGCGCACACGTTCGACGATGGTAATGCCTTTCTTGGCCGCGATGGCCTTGAAGACCGAGCGCGAATGCGGCGCCCGCGCGACAATCAGCGTACCCTCGTTGGCCGGGTTGTGAGAGTTCAGCACCCGCACCGGAATATTCTTGCGGATGGCCGGCAGTACCGTCGCCGGATGCAGCACCTTGGCCCCAAAGTAAGCCAGCTCGGCGGCCTCTTCGAAGCTGATGACCTTGATGCGGTGTGCCTCGGGACAGATGCGGGGATCGGTCGTCATCATGCCGTCGACGTCGGTCCATATCTCGATGACCTCGGCATTCAGCGCGGCGCCGAAGAGCGCGGCCGAGTAGTCGGAGCCGCCGCGGCCGATGGTGGTCTGCACCCCGTCCCTGGTGGCGCCGATGAAGCCGCCCACCACGGGCACGCATCCGGCTTCGAGCATCGGCCCCATGATCGCCTCCGCGCGGGCATCGATCTCCTCAACCTGGGGGACGGCCTTGGTGTGCTGCCCGTCGGTGATCATCACCTCGCGCGCGTCCACCAGCGCCGAGTTCACGCCCATGGCGGAGAAGGCGGCGGCGCACATCTTGCTCGACAGACGCTCGCCGTAGCTGACGACGTAATCCGATGTGCGGGGAGATAGCTCGCCGACGGCGGCAATGCCGCGCAACAGCTCGTCCAGGGTGTCAAACTCCTGCTCCAGAGTGCCATGGAATTGTTCATAGGCCGCCGGACCCAGCAGTTCACGGGCGGTGTTGTAATGGCGGTCGCGCAAAGCCTGCGAAAGCTGCAAAGCCTGCTCGCGATCACCGGCGCCGGCGGCTCGTCCCATGGCAAGCAGTTGGTCGGTAACCTTGGCCATGGCGCTGACGACCACGACGGGTTTGCGGTCAAGGCGTCCCTGGACGATACCGCACGAACGCTGAATAGCTGTCTGATCCATGACGGAGGTGCCGCCGAACTTCATGACAATCATGGCAATATGATTCCTGTTCTATGATTTGTGCCCGGAATTAACAGATTTGTTATATCACCGAACCCGCGCTTGCTGAAGGAGAAGAAATTCGCGCCCACAGCGCCGCGCGCCCGCCAATCAGCGGACGCGCACCAACTTGAGCTTATCGGCCTTGAGGATGCGCTGAATCTGATTGTAGGCGTGCACCGCCCACGGACCCTTGGAATCCAGCTTGCGGTAGTTGCGCCAGTGCCTGAGAGCCTTGCGCGGCTCGCGATTGCGCTCATAGGCAAGCGCCAGATTGTAGTAAGCGTCGGCGTAGGTGGGAGCTAAAGCGATGGCCGTCTCATAGGCCCGGATCGCTTCCCCGATACGTCCGGTCTCATCGAGCACGTTACCCAGGTCGAACCAGGCGAGGGCATAGCGTGGGTCGCACTCAATCGCCGCCCGGTAGTGTTTCTCGGCCTGGACGAACTCCTCCTGGTTGTAATAGAGCGTGCCCAGGTTGATGTGAGCCGGGCCGTAGTCCGGTTGAAACTCTAAAACCTTCTTGTAGGCCTCGATCGCCAAGGCCGTGCTGTTGGGATCTTCTTCGAGCGCGATGCCGCGGGCAAAGTATTCCGCCGCCGTCTCAAGCTGGCTGATGGGCTTGACGGCGCGGGTGGGAAGCAGCTTGCCGGCCGGCTCGAAATCCATGAAAAACTGCCCGGCGATGGGATCGAGCGAGCGCCCATCATGCCTGAACACCACCCGTGAGCCGACCGGAAAAGTTCCCGCCTCAAGCAGCGGGTTCTCCATCCCGGCAACTTGCTTTCGCATCGCCAGCAGGGATTGGCGGATCACCGCAGGACGGACTTTTCGGGCCCGTAAGTCCCGTACTTTCTTCAGTTGCAGGAGATCAAAAAAAGTGAAAGACTCGCCATCCGCAATCAACCCGGCCTTTAGCCAGCCGCTGAATTGACGCGGGGTCACATGCAGAATCCTGAGCACGTCTGATCGCGCGAATCGGTTCACAGAAGCTTCCGCCCCGTTCGTGGATAAATTATGGTCAAGTCCGCAACCGCGCGCAAGTGCAAAGTTGCTGGATGCGGCTATCCAGAGTTCTATCTCCTCAGCAGGCTGCCGAAAAACTGTTCTTCGAGGGTGTCATCCTGCTATGGTTGCGCCGGCCACGCGAGCTTCCGCTGCCTCCGCCGTCAGCTGCGGCCGTTTTCGAAAACGCTTCTCGGGACGTACGCGTATCCCTCCAGCAAGCGCCGGGCAGTTCGGCCAACGCCGACGCGCATCTTTGTCGGGTCGTCGGGGTTCGGCGTGACCTTCACGTCCATCACCCCATAAGGATGGCCGATCCTTAAGGTGTCTGACTTTCTGGCCGCATCGTCCAACACATCCCACACCACGGTTCCCTCGATTTTGCTGGCCGCCCCGGTGCAGACGCCGCCGGTCACCATGTAGGCCCTATGCATCTTCTGCATGGAAGCGAGGCGCGCCACGAAATCGATATCTTTGGCCAGGATGGTTTTGCCGTCGGAATTCTGGTAATCGCGCTTTCTGGAAACAAAGCCGATCTTGGGGATCGCGGGGCTCTTTTTGGTCGCAACCTTGGCATCCGGCACAATGCCTATCTGGGCGGCAACCGCGCTGCGGATCTCCTCGATCAGATTGAGGGTTTCGGGCCTGGCTTCAACTTCCGCCGGCAGCTCCGTGCCTTCCAGTCCGAGTTCTTCCGCCTTGCAGAAGACCACGGGGTTGGCGGCATCGACCACCGAGACGGTGAACCTGCCCTGCTTGCCGAGGTCGATACAATCCTTCACCTTGCCCGTCGGCAGCAGCTTCTTGGTGACCGATCCGGCGGGGTCGTCGAATTCCAGCAGGATGCGGGCGCCGGTTCCGGGGACGCCGCGGATCTCATAGTCGCCCTCGGTTAATCCTCTGCCGTCTTTGACCGGCACGGTAGCGTAGATCATCTTGCCGGTATTGGTGTTGTAGATGCTGACCGTGGTCGCCGGCTCGACCGGCTTGACAAATCCTTCGTTGACCGCATAGAGACCCACCGCGGAGGATATGTTTCCGCAGTTGCCGCGCCAGTCGATCACCGGATCGGTGAGCGACACCTGGCCAAACGTGTAGTCAACATCCGCGCCCGCGCGCGACGAAGGCCCGATGATGGCAACTTTGCTGGTCAGGGAATTGGCGCCGCCCAGCCCATCGATCTGCCGCTGATCGGGGCTGCCGAAGACCCTCAGAATGACCGCGTCGCGAAGCTTCCCGGCCGGAGGAAGTTCGTGTTCTTTAAAAAAGATTCCCTTGCTGGTGCCGCCGCGAACAATGGCGCAGGGCACGCGTACCCACTCTCTCTGCACGGTTCTTTGCTCCTTCTCGGGTTCTTTCCAGTATGATCTTTCTTTTTCGCAGGCTCAACCGGGCGATCAATTCGAGTAGTGGGTCAATTTCTCGTCACGACCTCAATTCGGCTTGCCCAGCGGCAGCGCACTCAGTTTCTTTCCTTCAAGGTCAGCAACTTCATCATCCCGATGGTGATCAACGGAAACCTCTACGTCAGCGGCCACGCCACTTTGTACAAGTACGGGCTGCTCCACTGACCTTTATCGCAGTCTGGTCGCATACATCAATCCCGCTTCTGCTCTAGAATAAAAGGGTGGAGAGAGAACGCGAGAACCGATCACGATGACAACCCATCCCTTGCAGATTGCGCGGCTGACTAAGTCGATCGAGCTTTCCGATCAGACCAAGCACCTCGAATTCGAGATCCCCGGCGTGGAGAGCTTCGACTTCAAGCCGGGACAGTTCGTCTCCATCCGCGAGCAGCGCGCCGACGGCAAGCTGATTACGCGCGCCTATTCGGTGGCTTCGGCGCCGCGCCGCAACCAATTCGATATTTGCCTGAACCGGGTCGAGAACGGATTCATGTCGAATTACCTTTGCGACATTGCGGTAGGCACTGCGGTCAACTTCCACGGGCCGCACGGGCTCTTCGTGCTGCGCGAATACCGTCAGGACGCCTTATTTATTTCCACCGGAACCGGAGTGGCGCCGTTCCGCGCCATGGCGCAATGGCTCTTCGCCGATCCCGCGCGCAACGCCGGGCACTGCTTCTGGCTGATCTATGGAACCCGATACCCCAAGGACATCTACTACGGCGAGGAGTTAGCGCGCCTGGCCGCCGAGCACCCTAATTTTCACTACGTGGTAAGCCTCAGCCGGGCCGAGCCGGACTGGACAGGTTACCGCGGCTACGTGCAGGACCGGGTGCGCGAAATCGTCGGCAACCGCACCGACATGCAAGCCTACATCTGCGGGCTGAACGACATGGTCTCCGCTGCCCGCGACCTGCTGCAAAACGAAGTCGGCTGGGACCGCAAACAAATTTTCTACGAGCGCTACGACTAGAACGTATCTCCTACCTATCAGTGGCACTGGGCTGTGCAGTCGGCAACAAAGAAGGCACCTTCGGTTATAACTGCCTTAAAATCGAGAACTGCTCTAAGATAAGATTTAGCAGGCTGCTGAAAAACTCTTCTTCGAGGTGTCATCCTGAGCGAAGCGAAGGATCTGCTGTTTGCGTACGATGAAAATAAAGCAGATCCTTCGATCGCCAGCCCCAACAAGCCAACCACGGGCTTGTCGGGGACCCCGCGCAAAATCGGCGCGACCTCAGGATGACACTTCCATGAGTTTTTCAGCAGCCCGTTAGAGACACTCGCCCATTTCTCGCTGGAGGCTGTTTTGAACGATTATCTTCTTTCTGTCGTGCTCGGCATCGTCGAAGGCTTGACCGAGTTTTTGCCCGTCAGTTCAACGGCCCACCTGCGAATCTGCGAGAAACTGATGCGCATTTCCCTCGATGACCCCTACTGGAAGATGTACTCCATCGTCATCCAGTTGGGAGCCATTCTGGCCTTGCTGCTGCTCTTCCTGCCCCGCATCGTCAATTTCTTCCACACCTTCCCGGAAGGCGAGCGCGGCAAGAATACGGTGATGACGCACCCCATCACGCTCACCATGGTCGCCTTCGTCTGCACCTCCATACCTTCCCTGCTCATGATTAAGCGCATCGGCCACAACCTGGAGAGCCTCAAAGTGATGGCCCTGGCGCTCATCATCGGCGGCATCATCATGTGGATCGTGGATCGTATGAGCGAGAATCGTGAGCCCTCGACCACCAACCTGGAAGAAATGTCGCTCGGCCAGTCCATCTGGATCGGCCTCTGCCAGGTCACCTCGGCGGTCATTCCCGGAACCTCGCGCTCCATGTCCACCATCGCCGCCGGGAAAATCGTCGGCATGAGCCGCCCGGCTGCTTTGGAGTTCAGCTTTCTGCTCTCCATTCCCACCATGCTGGCGGCCACCGCCTACTCGCTGGTCAAGGCCCTGCACCCCAGCATCGCCGCCGGAGACACGCTCACGCCTCTCGCCATGACCGGCCATCTTTGGATCGTGCTGGCCATCGGCTTCGTGGTCTCGTTCTTCGTGGCGCTGGTGGTCGTGGAGTGGTTTCTGGTCTGGGTGCGCGACCACGGCTTCGTCCCCTTTGCCATCTACCGCATCCTCGTCGGAGGCTGGGTCCTCTACATGGCCCTGCACAGATAGACCGGATTCGCGGAAGCTGTGTCCAGTAAGGTAGCCGGGTGCCCCACGTCCCGCCCATCCTTTGGGCTGACGTGGGTTAGTCTCTTAGACTTCAGAACAGAGTCGAACCCAGGGACGCTCGAACCCTTTACCCCGTCGGCGCCAGCGCCCGCTCGGCAGCCTGCTGAATGAAGCGCTGCATCACGTTCGCCCACATCACCTTCTTGCGCATGGCGCTTTCCCGGACGGTGCGTCCCTGCACCAGCATGCTCAGCAGCGTCTTCATCTTGAGCACGCGCAACAAGCGCTGATCGGCTTCTGAAGCGCCGTAGGATTCCAGGAAGCTGTTCTGCACCTCAGAGGTGATGGAGCGGTCGCAGAAGGGATATTTTTCCAGCACCTCCACCGAGGCCAGAAACAGGGCCACATCGTTGAAGGAGCTGCCCCGCTTCGACATCTTGGCGAAATCAGAGAACCCAACTCCATCTTCCGTGATCACGACATTTAACGGCATGAAGTTATTCAATACCGCCGAGGACGGCAGGGTCTTGCGCGAGCGCGCCAGAATCGATTTGGTGCCGCTCAGAATATTTTTGATGGAAGCGTCGTCCAACCCTTCCTTCTTGCAACTCGCGCAGAGTTTCTCCAAGTCCGCCAGGAACCCGGCCGCATCGAACGGCTCCGGCATGTCGGCCGTCACCTTGTGAAACTTGCGCAACCACTCGCCGGCGCGCTTGGAGGCCAGTTGCAGCGTTCCGCAGTCCGCATAACCGGGAAGCAGCGCCGCTTTCATGATGATCGATTGCAGCGAAATGCCCACCAATTTTTCGCTCACCACCGCCCCGAGTTCGGCAAAGTCTCCCAGAGGCCGGGGTATTCCCGCCAGTTTCTTCGTCTCTGCCAACTCGTAAACGCTGAGCAGGTGCCTTAGCTCCTGCCCCGCCAGACTCTTCACCCCTTGCGCGCCGCACTTATTGGCGCGAAATATCTTGATCGCCAGTCTCTCGCCGCCGTCGGCGAATTCCATGACTGCGTCATAAATGTAGTGGTCGCTCTTGGGAGTGTGCCCCATGATTCGCACATTACGTATCTCGCCGCGTTGGGGGTACAAGCACGCGCCACCCTGGCGCAAGCTGCTGACGATCTGCTCCATCGCATTATCGGACATTGAGACTCCGTAAAAACCTGTCAAATACCGCAGAATTCGCTACCGCTAAACCCAAATCTCGCCCTCCTGATGTGCAGTTATGCTTCCATAAGGAAACGTCGCTTAACCTGTAAATCACTGAATACTATAAACTTACCTGATCGCATTCAACCAGCGAAGACATCCGCCCGGGCGCGCTGGAACGGCGATGCCGACATGTGCCAGCCGACATCCGCTCTTTGCTACATGAGATGCCGGTTATTAGTTGCTAATAGACAACTATTTTGGAGTGCTCAGAATGGATAAAACTGCCTGATCTTATCTACTTAATCCTAGGAGGCTGGAGCACAGATCACGAGGAATGGAACACGGGAGTTGCCGGTTTAGTAAAATAGGTACTTGCGCCATTTGGCGTCGGAACCGCCCATCATGCGCATGATATGGCGGCTGGTGTGGAGGGTGAAGGTGCGCGGTTCGCGCAACAGTTTCATCCCACACTCGTGCAGTAAATGGTTACCCTTCTTATGGTTACACGGATGGCAGCAAGCGACCAGGTTCTCCCACGTTGACTGCCCGCCGCGCGAACGCGGCACAATGTGGTCCAGGGTCAGCTCGCTCGACGGCAGCAAAACCCCGCAATACTGGCAGGTATTGCGATCGCGCAACAAAATATTCTTGCGCGAGAGGGCGCGCGTCTGGTGGGGAATGCGGCGATATTCCAGCAGCCGGATTACCGAGGGGACACGCACGGCGAAGCGCGCCGAGTGCAGCAGATGGCCATTGATCTCCTCCGTCATGGCCACTCCCTTGAGCACCAGCACGATGGCGCGCCGTGCGGCACAGATGTTGATGGGCTCATAAGAAGCGTTCAGTACCAGCACCGGCGCGAGCATGGGTGAGTACGGCGCTTGGGTTAGAACAGCTTCGGCGAGTTCACGTCCCGACCTGTGGTGTTCCGCTTTGCCCGGCATATCGTTAGCAGGAACGCGCATTCATTCGCGCAGTTCCTTCACTCCCTCCCGATAAGATGCGAACAGCGAATTCTCATTCAAAGCGCGTGCCACGGTAGCTACATAAACCGCCTTGACCCCGGCGCCTAGAAGCATCCTGGCGCACTCGGAGACGGTTGCACCCGTGGTCATAACGTCGTCCACCAGCAGCACCTCACGTCCGGCGACCTGCTCTTTGCCGGCCACGGCAAAGGCGCCGCGAATATTTTCCCGGCGCTCTTCGCGCGTCATCCCGACCTGCGACGCGGTCGCGCGGCGGCGCAGCAGAACGGTCGTCAACAACTCCAACCTGACGGCAGCACGCTCGCCGCCATCGGAGGCGGCGGCGCCAGCCTGGCGGCCCAGTTCCCTGATCGCGGCGCGGGCCATCAACTCCGACTGGTTGAATCCCCGCTCGCGAAACTTGGCGGCATGCAGCGGCACGGGGATGACAAAAACCGGCTGCGAATCGAAGCTGGCCAGCAGCGGCTCAGCGGCATGCGCCAGCATCCGCCCAAGCGCGCCCGACGCCGGGCGCACCTGGTGATACTTGAGAAGGTGAATCAGTTCACGCAGCTCGCCCATATAGGCCGCATGGCTGGCGGCGCGGGCAAACAGCGGGCGCTCGAGGTAACAGTTGGCGCACATCTCGACCGTCATGAACTCGGAATCCGGAGCCAGCGGATCGCCACAGAAACGGCAGCACGAAACCTGGAAGGGGACGATTTTCGCCAGGCATTCATCGCACACCGGAAGGCGCGAGAGATTGGCGAGAGGGCTGCGGCAGATACGGCAATTGGAGGGGAAAATGGCCGCAAACAAGCTACTGAGCGCGGCGCCGGCAAATTTGGCCACTGAAGACCGCCGGTTTAGCTGCTTCGCTTGAGCAATCCGGGATCTGTCTCCGCTACTGCTGAAAACACGCCTCCTTCCCCGACGAATGCTGGGGATTCCACGGCAGCTTGCTTGCCTGCGGGGATCTCCAACAGTATACGTTCACGGGGACCGAAATCGCAATGAAACCCTGCACCCGGAAAGTATCCGCACAAGGTGTTACAGGGTTGTGAACTTGCGGCAAACTTTTCGCCGGGTGCAAGGTTTCGAAACAGTTGACTTACGGCGTGTCGCGCGCGCCGAAGATGGCCGTGCCAACGCGCACGCAGGTCGAACCCTCTTCAATGGCAACTTCGAAATCGTGTGACATTCCCATCAAGAGTTCCGGCAGCTCCAGTTTCGTTTCGATGGCTAAGCGGTCGCGCAGCTCGCGCAGGCGCCGAAAATACGGCCGCGATCCTTCCGGGTCTTCGGTAAACGGCGGCACCGTCATCAATCCGCGAATTTCCAGATTCGGAAGGCGCGGCGCGGCTTCGAGCAAGCGAACGAGTTCGGCGGAGCCGGGTTCGACTCCCGATTTCGCCGCCTCGCCTCCAATGTTGATCTCGATCAAAATGAATAATGTCTTGCCCAGATTGGCGGCCGCCGCGTCAATCCGCTCCGCCAGGCGCAGCGAATCCACCGAGTCAACCGCGTGAAATAATTCCGCGGCCTTGGCGGCCTTGTTGGATTGCAGATGTCCGATGAGATGAAATCGCGCCCGCTCGATATCAAATACCTTGCAGACCGCGACGGAGGCAACCATTGGCGAGGCCGCACTCAACTCCGCATGTTTCGCCTGGAACTCCTGCACGCGGTTCTCCCCGAACAGCCGCTGACCGGCCTCGAAGGCCTCGCGGATGCGATCGCCAGGCATAGTCTTGCTGACCGCCATCAGCGCGATTTCCTCGGGTCGCCGCCCGGCACGCAGCGCGGCGGCGGCCATGCGTTGGCGAATCTGAGCGATGTTTCCGGCTATCGACATGCAAACTGATTGTAACGCCCCGCATGCACTTCTATGGTTGTGCCGGCAGCAGCCCGGCGCGCAGTTCTGCATCGCTCATGGGCTGCAGCGGCGGCGTTCCGTTATCCGGTATGCTCGCTTCGGCGGCGTTGAGCAGCATCGCCACCAGGACATAGGTTCCGCTGAGCACGATCAAGTCGACGATCTGCTGCTCGCCAAGCAGGGCGTGTGCGCGCTCGAAGGCGGCGTCGCTGACCAGATGGTTCAAAGACATTTCCAGGCAGAACTGGTAGACAGCCTCCTGGTCGGGGGCCATGTTGGTCGGGCGCTTTCCCTCTTTCAGGGCGTCGGCAACCGCCGCCGGAAGACCCGCCTTGAGCGCCAGCGGATAGTGCACCCACCACTCCACCTGCGCGGTGGCGAGCCTAGACTGGATGAGAATGGCAAACTCGTTCAGGGCTCGCGGAACCGAGGTCTTGAAGCGCAGATAATCGAAGAGGCTGAAAGCCCGCATGGCCATCTCCGGGCTGCGCAGCAAGGGGTTGTAAGGCCCGCCGATGCCGACGCTGGAAACCTTGAGGATCTCTTCGGCGACCGCTTTTTGAGCGGGATTCAGTTGTTCCATCGTCAACTGCGGAAAGCGCGGAAGCTTGTCTTGAGTTGGCGCCATAGCGATACCCGTCGAAAAGCCGAAGTGATGAAGGCGGATGGCAGCCGCCACCCCGCGATCATCGCACCAGGTTCTGCTTGTGGCCCATGATGATAACAAACCAATCTGGATTATTCTATGAACGGCAATCACATGATCCCCATCCGCGACATCGCCGGAGGAGCCAGTTTCGCCGTGCGGGTGCAACCGCGCGCCAAGCGCAACGCGATCGCCGGCACGGTCGGCGACGCGCTGAAGTTGGCGCTGACTTCACCGCCCATTGAGGGACGCGCCAATCAGGCTTGCATAGAGTTGCTGGCGCGGGTTTTGGGCGTGGCGCGTTCGTCGATTGTGATTGCCGCCGGTGAGACCAGCCGCAACAAGATCATTCGCGTCTCCGGGCTGAGCGCGAAAGCGGTGGGCGAGCGGCTGCTGGCGCACGAATCCTTAGGGTGAGGAGAACGCAAATTTCGCTTAGCAATGACATGTTGAGGATTTGAGGAATGCCTCCTAAAGCGACTTCCAAGTTGATTTTACTTTTCATCAATGCAGGCATCCTGTTGGGAATGGTTTTGGGATACCGAAATTACAATGTTGATAAGTCGTCCCTTTTTTCGATTGGTGGTGTATCTCTGCTAGTTCTCAATGGAATGTTCCTTTTGATCCGTAAGACCGAACGCGACCTTCCTCCAACACGCTTGAAGCAAATGAATAAATGGGTGGCTTGGCCGATCCTACTGCTTGCAGGGTTGATCTTCCTGCTTGAACTGTTCGGCGGGAAGAGATGATCTTCATTTATCGTGCGGTGGCTGGTGGCTCACTTAAGCTTCTTTTGCTTGAAGCGATAAACCCGTGCGCAAGTTCTTGCCTGCGGTGGGATGGGCAGGTCTCCGGAGCCCATCGGGCAAGCTCCCGGCGGCGACAAAAAAGGCAGAGCGCGCTCCGGTACAATAGTGGAATGAATTTGCCGGCGATTCAGGCCGCGTTGCGCGAGCACGAGATCGATGCGTGGCTGTTCTACGACCATCATCGCCGCGATCCCATCGCTTACAACGTGCTCGGGCTGCCGCCGGAGTTGCACGTCAGCCGCCGCTGGTATTATCTGATCCCCGCAGAGGGCGAGCCCGCCAAGCTGAATCATCGCGTGGAAGCGCATCATTTGGATTCCCTTCCCGGACGGCAGCGGCATTACGGAGCCTGGCAGGAGATGTGGGACGAGTTGCGCGAGATGCTGCGCCCTTACCGGCGCGTGGCCATGCAGTACTCGCCGAATAACCAGATCATGTATGTTTCACTGGTGGACGGCGGCACCTTGGAGCTGGTCCGCGGCTTCGGCGTCGAGGTGGTCTCCTCGGCCGATCTGGTGGCGCGCTTTGAAGCCACCTTATCGCCCGAGCAAATCGCAACTCACTTTGCGGCGCGCGACGCCATGGACCGGATCATGGCAGCCTGCTTCCAGCGGGTTGGGCAACAACTTGCGAACGAAGGCACCGACGAATTCGCGTTGCAGCAGTGGCTCGCCGAGGCTTTCCGCCGCGAGCAGCTCGTCACCGACGATTTGCCCATCGTAGCCGTAAACGAAAATAGCGGGAACCCGCACTACCTGCCGAGAGCTGATCGTTCGAAGCCCATCGGCAAAGGGGATTTCCTGCTGATCGACATGTGGGCGAAGCAGGACAAACCGGGCGCGGTTTACTATGACATCACGTGGACGGGCTTTGCCGGCGAGCCTTCGGCACGGCACCGGGAAATTTTCGGGCTGGTGCGCGACGCCCGCGATGTCGGCATCCGCACGGTTCAGCAAGCGCTGGCCGCCGGGAAAAAGCTTTGCGGGTGGGAAGTGGACGCGGCGGTCCGCGAGTTCATCTCCAGGGCGGGCTTTGGCCCGTGTTTTGTGCACCGCACCGGGCACTCGATCGGCACCGAAGTTCACGGCAACGGCGCGAACCTGGACAACCTCGAAACCCACGATGAACGCGAGCTGATCGCCAACACTCTGTTCTCGATTGAGCCGGGAATCTACTTGCCCGAGTTTGGCGTGCGCAGCGAAATTGATATGCTGGTTCGGAACGGAGCCGCCGAAGTTACCGGACGAATCCAGAAAGAGATTGTGTTGATCTAAATGGCAAACGCGAACCAAACCAAAGCAAAGACCTCTTCCACCCCGGCGCAACCGCTGACGGCGATCGCCATCGCCGCGCCGATTGCCGGATGGCTGCTCCCGGGGGCCGGTCACCTCATCCAGAAGCGATGGATTCGCGGGCTGCTGCTGCTGCTCGCCGTCGCCATTCTCTTCTTCGTCGGTCTTGGCATGCAGGGCAAGGTATACGCGTTCAACACCGGAGACCTGCTCGACATCCTCGGGTTTTTTGGCGACCTGGGCACGGGCCTGCTCTACATGGTTTCGCGGAGCATGGACTGGGGCCAAGGCGCGGTCCAGCGCGCCGTCGCCGATTACGGGACTAAGTATATTATTGTCGCCGGACTGCTGAACATCGTGAGCGCCGTTGAACGCTTACCACATCGCGAGCGGAAAGAAACCATGACCCTGGATCTCTCTCACTTTAGCGCCGCCCTGCTGTTCGCGCTGTGCGCGTCGGTTGTCTTCGGAATCACCCAGCGCAACAGCGCCAGGGATATGCTCCGCTACGGAGCTTATTGCTTTGTGCTCTTCGTCGGAGGAGTCATCGTGGCCGGCTGGGCGATGTGGCTGATAAAAAGATAGCGCGGGCGGGGCGGCGCAAGACCTAATCAAAGAACTACCTCATCGTGCTGGGCGTGTTTCTCAAATGATTTAGCTATTTGCCCAAGGCCAACTGAAGCGCCGCCAAGAATTTGCCCCTGGTGATGGCGCATTCCCAGACACGGAGCACTTTCCATCCTCGCCGCCGTAATGCCATTGTTACCCGGTGATCCCGCGTGCGGTTGCGCGCAATCTTCGCGTCCCAATATTGGGCGTTAGTGGTGGGTACCTTTGAGCACCGAGTACAACCATGCCAAAAACATCCGTCCACGAAAAGCGCGATCTTGCGGCCCGGCCAACAGAAATCCGGTTTGCCCAGAATGGGCCAATGCTTACGGTAGCCTCTGATGCTGTTTTCGCAGAGCAATCTGCTGACGCGCTTCTCCGTGCTTTCATTCTCGCGTGAGCGGACGGCCCGCATGATACGCGAACGCTCTACTTTGGACACACTGTCCATAACAGCCTGATCGAATCTATTCTCCGTCTTCCGTGGGAATTGGCACGCCGGCGAAGTCCGCAAAACGCTGGGCAGCCAATCGTTCCAGGCGCTTCGCTTGGGTTACAAGGGTGCGCCGCAGACCGGGAGACACGTCACGTTCACTTATCACTTTCGCGAGACTCGCGATCGTATTAGCGCGACGAGCGATCCGTATATCTGGGTGCTTCCTCACTTCGAACAGCGACTCCGGGATAATGCGGGCTCGAACGGAGGTCGGCAATTCTATCGTTTCTGTCTGCAGCACTTCTTTTTCGTTCAGTACGGCACCGAAGCTCGAAGTTGCAAGGACCCTTTGGAAAACAGTGTACTCAGCAGCGTTGAGCAGCCGAGTTGCTGTATCTTTAGTCGCCTTTCCCAAATCCCAGAACGGCCACATCTCTATTTCCGCAACCTCGAAGGGATCGAGAACATTCATCGCAACTGCATCCGTGCGCTGATTCGTGAGGTGGCGCCGAATACGGACGCGCAGCTTTTCGCATAAGGTCAGAGCGATGGCGTCTCCTGTGCATAGCGTCGAAGCCTACGATACCAATCTGGCGATTGGCCATTCAAAGCTGTCGTTGAGTCGAGCGCCATGATTGCCCTGCCGATGTCTTCTGCCAAACCCTCGCTGCAAACAACTTCACAGTCCTCTTCTGATGGGTTGAAGGTCACCAGTTGGAAATCGCAATCTTGAGGCCACCCGGGGGCTTTCAACCTCAATCCATGATTGGTTTCGATACTTGTTGCGTTTGCCTCATTACTCCCCATCGAAATTGCCAAGTCGAGCATAGATTTCCTCAGAACAATCCCGACCCCTATACAGTGGTTAGCCAGGAGACATGGACAACTACTCTTTCTGTCTTTTTAAAACGGAGCCCGCACGATAGTGGGTTTTGGAAAATCTCGTGAACTGGTGATTCCTTAAAATTCTTTGCGACGAAAAGAAAGAAGCGGTCTCGCAAAGCTGTAGCGACCTTATGCTCCTTGGGCGTCAGGGACAAACTCCCCGTTCTTTCCCTGAGACCTTTCACCTCCACGGCCAAAAAGTCCTCATCTGACGCAGTGCGCAACCGGAAGTCATACCCGCACCCAAGGCGGGTCGTGTTCTCCATAGCATAGCCTTTAAATTCGGGAAGACTGGGCTGAACTGATTCAAAATACTGCTCTGCTGCGAGACCGGTGATCAGCCTCTTTGCGAAGTGAGCCTCATTCTCTTCTTCTGTTTGAGCTTCGCCCCAAAGGCTCCCGTCATATCCAACAAAAGACCTGACTAAACTACTGAATGATTCCAGGTCCAGGTTCTTGTACTCGTTAAAGACCTTGAAGCAATACTCGCGGATCGCGCGCTTATGCCATCCTTTTCGGCGATTCGGAAATAGAGGGTCGAACTCATCGCGGTAGTTCTTTACGCTCGCAGGGCGCGACCCCAAAGCATACCCGATGACATTGAACGCTTCCGTAAAGCTCTCAAAGCCGAGTTTCTTCAGTCCGGCCGAGTCGTACTTCGAGAGGTACAATCCAGTCAAGATTAGCTTCTCTCTCGTTGAGACTCGTTGCGGACTCAGGATCATGTATTCGCCCCTGCTCGATGCGCGAACTGCCGGTCGGCGTCCTCGCATCGACCGCGTAAGCTGGATGCATCGCTGCATACCAGACTTGAGGAAATCTCTATATCATCTGCTACCCCGACAATGAAAAGCCGGGGCCGAGACTGCGGCACGAATTGAACAGCATCTATGACCAGCGCTCCAAATCGAAACCCAGCTCTGGCAAGCGCCGCAAGTATCGCGGAAAAATCTTGCCCCTTGTGAGAAGTGAGTGCGCCGACAACATTCTCAAGCACGACAAGCGACGGGCCGCGCCCCTCCGCAATCAACCCTTCGACTAAGCGCCAGAAAGGCCAGAACACCCCGCTTCGCGTTCCTCTAAGACCGGTGCCGGGCCCTGCCAGGGACAAATCCTGACACGGGAATGAGCCCCACACTAGGTCCGGGATGCCAGGCAAATCACGAACGGTAACGTTGCGCACGTCCTCTCTGAGAAACACACGCTCTCCGGGAAAGTTTTTCAGGTAGGCGGCCGCCTTCTTCTCACACCAGTCATTCGCAAAAACATTTCGCCATCCACTCCCGAGACCAAGACGAGCCATTCCCCCGCCGGAGAAGAACTCGCAAAAAGTGAACACAGCCATCGTGGGGCGAGTATATGGCAAGCGCATTCAGAGGGCAAGCGCCTTGATCGCTACCTTGAAACTGTTTTTTACCCTTCCCAGACGAAGGCATCGAAGACGCGAGCGATGGAAAATCCCAGGCGCTGGTAGAGTTCGACGGCGCGATCATTGGCCTCGGTAACGGTCAGAGTGAGCAGGGCAAAGCCGCGTTGCCGCAGGGCGTCGCGGGTGGCGGCAATCAGATGCTCGCCGATTCCCTGGCTGCGGTATTCCGGCAGCAGGCAAACCTGGGTGACGTGGCCGGTATCGTCCTTGACCCGCGAGCAGAGAATCAGGCCGATGTTGGTGCGGGTAAGACGGTGGACTGCCACGAAGGAAGAGGCTTCGTCGAATACCCCGCATCCGGGAAAGCGGATGATGTTATTGAGGAAGCGCAGCGATCCGGTCATGGTGCGGTACTGGTCGTTGATGTCGGCATCGACGTGACCCTTATAGGCGGCGGTAATGAGACCGGCGGCAGGTTGGTAATCCTGCTCGCTCCAGCGGCGGATTTCGATGCCGGCCGGGAGCCCCATCCTTGGGGACAGCTGCGGCTGCCGTAGAGGCATCTTCATAAACAGACGCGGATAGCGCTGGAAGCCTTCCCGCACAAAGGGAGCGGAGGCTTCGCCGGAGCCGTGAATCAGCAACTGCGCCTCGATGCGATGAATTCCCGGGGACTGCTGGAGGGTGGAAACGACGTGCAGCACCAGCCGCTCCTCGACCTCGGCGGGCGCGATGGACAGGTGGTTTCCTGAGGACGAGGCATAGAGGTCTCCAATCACCCCCTTATTGCCCTCGTAAACGAAAAAGCAGTAGCCGAGCAGCCGGCCGCGGTCGAGCGCCGCATAGCCGGGAAGAATTTTAGCGTCCAGGTAGCGCAGGATCATGTCCGCCGAACTGCTGTAATCCCACGCCAGGGATTCCATCCAATGCGAGGACTCCTCTTCCAGCAACGGGCGAAGATCGGCGGACGCGAAATGCCGTAGATCCAGTATCTCCACAGGGCACGCACCAAGCGAAACAAATAGCCTTCGACGGTAGTGTATGCCGTGAGTTGCTTCACGGCAAACCGCAATCCCATGCGCGGGGCGCAATACCGCTTCACCGCCCGGCGGATTCGGCCGGCAGATTTGCTCCATGGCAAACCATCGGTCGAGCGCGGTGCCTACTTCGCCGCGCTCACGGCAAATATCTGCAAATGCTGCGGACGGTAGAAGCCAATCGGCTGCACTTCACGGCCAGCCAGCATCTGCCGCAACTGCCGTTCCCAGCCCTCCCCGGCAACCACCACGTGTTCGGTCGGGGGAAGCTGCCGCCGCTCGTAGACTGCTATGGGCTGGTTGCGATAGAAGCCAAGCCCATACTCGACTTCACGTTTGGCATGAAACAACGCGACCGCCTCGTCCGATGTCACACCCATGGTTGCCAGCAGCCTGGCCAGCGGACGCGCCGACTGCGTGGCATCGATCGCCGGCGCGGCCACCTGGATCAGAAAGGCCAGAGCGATCACAACCGGCAACAGCGTGATCGGGCGCACCATGGCAAGTCCGCGAAAGAACAGCACGCATATAATCACCAGGAACGTGGCCGTGCCCGCCACCGATGCCACGGTGAGCGCCCGCACTCCAGGCATGGTTTTCTGTATGAGATTGGGAACCAGCAGAGCCCCTGTAACCAGCGCGGCAGAGAGCGCGGCATGTAAACCGATTACCCAGAACCTGGGCGCCTCGTCCGCGGTCGCCCTGTCATGAATGTAAAGCGCGGCGAGCAAGGCGAGTGCTGGAACCGAGGGAAGAATGTAGGCCGGAAGCTTCGATCGCGAGAACGAAAAAAACAGGACCGGAATGATGCCCCAGAGCAGCAGAAATCCCGTCAGCGCATTTGATGCAGAATTCCTGCTCGTCCACTCACGCCACCGTTGGCCGGCAGCGATCAGCCCGGCGACGGCAAACACGCTCCAGGGAACCGTCGCCGCCAGCGTCAGCGGAAGGTAGAACCAGAAGGGCTGCGGGTGCCGGAACTCGTTGGTGGCGAAGCGGCCCAGGTTGTGTTCCAGGATGAAGACCCGGAAAAATTGCGGGTTCTGAAGTTGCACCTCAACGTACCATGGCAGGGCTACCGCGAGAAACAGCAGCACGCCGGGGATCCAAAGTGTCCGCAGGATTTGGCGGGGCTGGCCGACCGACAGGCAGAAGGCGCTGATGATGATGGCGGCCAAGGATGGCGCTACCGGTCCTTTCGCCAGCATTCCCAGGGCAATCAGAAAATAAAAAGCCAGCAACAACCAGCGTTTGCCTGATTCCTGCCATGCGTACCAGCAGAGCATTCCAACCGTGAACGGCGCGGCCAGCGGCATATCGGTCGAAGCGGCACGCGCCATGGCAAGCACGAGCGCGCAGGAGGCGGTCATCAGGGCGGCGTCGAACTGCGTGCCTCGCCGCAGGCGCAGGCTGAAGCAGTAAATGCCCATCGCCATGAGCGTGGCAAAGACCGCCGAAGGCAGGCGGGCCGCCCAATCGCTCACGCCAAATATCTTGTAAGCGATCATGGCCAGCCAATAGTAGAGAACCGGCTTCTCCAGCCATACCTCGCCGTAAAGAACCGGAGTCACCCAGTCGTGGCGGGCGAGCATTTCGCGCGCGATCTGCGCGTAGCGGGGCTCGTCCGCGCCCGTCAGCCCGAACGCACTCAGTCCGTAGACGAACAGAAATAGACAGAACGCCAGAACCAGGATGATTTCGAGCACTCGGCTTCGCTTGACCATTGCGGGCAGTGTACCAAAGCCGCCAACCATGGCCTACCCCGTACGGGTGGAAATGAACAAAAGGAGTACTTTTACGCCGGGCGAGAAAATTAGCTGAGCCTAGCGCTTCTTCTTATCAATTCGGGTCAGCAATTCCTCGATGCGGGCGGCATACTTCTGGGAGCTGATGTGAAACGACAGCTCGGGCGGCTGGCGCAGGCTCAGGTTCTCCGCCAGTTCATGGCGAATGAAGCTGGTGGCCGAGAGCAGACCTTGCATGGTCTGGCGAACCTCTTCTTCCGACCCGGCGACAGAAACATAAACGCGCAGCGCCTTGCCGCCTTCGTTCATGACGACCTCGTTGACGGTGAGCAGCCCTATGCGGGGATCGCCGAGCCTCGCCGCCGAGAATCGTGATCAGTTCTTCCTTGAAGGCCTCGATGAGGCGCTCCTTGTGATGCTTCTGCCCGCGACTTTCCACCTCAACTCCGTTTCCGGCGGCGTAGCCATCCCCAACAAGCCAACAACAGGCTAGTCGGGGACCCCGAGATTACGACCGTAAAACTGCTTAATAATTTTACCTGTTTTCGAGCCCCGGGCGACGCCGCCGGCGGCTACACTTTCCGACATCGTTAGATTGGGTTGGCAACACGCGAGGCCATAGCACATGCGCTCTCTGGTGTTTGAACTACTCGACGAAGTCGAAAAACGAATCGACGATCTCAGCCCCGCAGTTGTTGGCAATGCGGGTCGCGGCCGATTCGACGTTCTTCATCAGGCCGTCCAGGTAGTCGCGCGACTCCGACACGCTGACAATCGCGATGGTGGCGCGCTGCCAAAGATCCGTGACCTCGACCTCGGCCACGGCCACGTTGAAGCTGGCGCGCAAACGGTCCTTCAGACTGCGCGTGACCTGACGCTTATCTTTCAGCGAATGCGCGGCTTCCAGGCGAAGCTCAAGCGTGAGATGGGCAATGTGCATCACGGCTGACCGGTCGCGGAAAGATCTCCGCTTCGCGCAACAACGAAGTTTGTCAGCGACCCCGGCGCTTTATGCGGCGGCAGAGACAACGCTGCTTTATGCCATCATCTCCGCCGCGATGCGCTCGGTAACGAACGACTCAATGACGTCGCCCATCTTCACGTCGTTGTAATTGGCGATGGAGATACCGCACTCCATTCCGCTGCGCACCTCGCGAAGCATCATCCTTAAAGCGGCGCAACGAAGCGATTTTGCCCTTGAAGACCACGACGTTGTCGCGCAGCAGGCGCACTTCGGAGTCGCGCTTGATCAAACCATCGGCAACCAGGCAGCCGGCGACGGTGCCGACCTTCGGGATGCGGAAGGTTTCGCGAACTTCGGCGCGTCCCTGGTAGGTCTCTTTGATCGTCGGCTCGAGCAGGCCAACCATGGCTTTCTTCATCTCGTCCTGCAACTCGTAGATGATCGAATGCAGGCGGATGTCGACCTTCTCCTGGTCCGCCATTTCTTGCGCCTTGCGCTCGGGCCGCACGTTGAAGCCAATGATGATGGCATTGGAGGCGGAGGCCAGCAGCACGTCGGTTTCGGTGATGGCGCCGACCGAGGCGTGCAGCACCTTGATCTTGACCTGGTCGTTCGAGAGCTTGTTGAGCAGGTCGGAAATGACTTCCACCGAACCCTGGACGTCGCCCTTGAGAATGATCGGGAGTTCCTTGACTCCAGCGGTCTTGATCTGTTCGGCCAGTCCTTCCAGAGAAACTCGCGTGCTCTTAGCCAAGGCGGCTTCGCGGGCCTTCGCCTCACGATATTCCGCGATTTCGCGGGCCTTTTCGCGATCGGCCACGACGACGAACTGGTCGCCAGCCTGGGGCAGGCCCTCCAGGCCGAGGATTTCCACCGGGGTCGCCGGCGGCGCGGTTCTCGAGCACGTGTCCGCGATCGTCGAGCATGGCGCGCACTTTGCCGAAGACATTGCCGACGACAAAATTATCGCCTGCATGCAGGGTGCCGTTCTGAACCAGCACGGTAGCAACCGGGCCGCGGCCGCGGTCGAGCTTGGCCTCCAGCACGCTGCCGGTGGCGGAGCGCTCGGGAACGGCCTTGAGGTCCTGCAGATCGGCAACCAGGCAAATCATTTCCATCAGCAGGTTGAGGTTGGTTTTCTGCTTGGCGGAGACGTCGACGAACACGGTCGAGCCGCCCCAGTCTTCGGGCAGCAATCCGCGGTCGGCCAACTGCTTCTTCACCCGGTCGGGCAGTGCTCCCGGCTTATCGATTTTGTTCACCGCCACGATGATCGGAACTTTGGCGGCGTTGGCGTGATCGATCGCTTCCAGAGTCTGCGGCATGACCCCGTCGTCGGCGGCAACCACCAGGACGACGATGTCGGTAACTTTCGATCCGCGGGCACGCATGCGGGTAAAGGCTTCGTGGCCCGGCGTGTCGAGAAAAACAATCTCGCGGCCATAAGCCGGCGAGTTCGCGTCGGTGATCTGCACCTTGTAAGCGCCGATGTGCTGGGTGATGCCACCAGCCTCGCCTTCGGCGACGTTGGTGGAGCGAATCGCGTCGAGCAGGCTGGTCTTGCCGTGATCGACGTGGCCCATGATGGTCACCACCGGCGGACGCGTGAGCTGGGCAAAGACCGACTCGTCATTAGCGGCGATGGCCTGGCTCTCCATACTCCTGCTGCACCTGCGCCTCGAAGCTGATGAGGTTGGTGCTGGCGCCGAACTGACGCGCCATTTCATTGGCCAGCTCCGCATCGAGCGTCTGGTTAATGGTGGCAAAGACGCCGCGCGCGAGCAGGCGGGCAATCATGTCCTTGGCGCGAATCCCGAGCTTTCTCCGCGAGGTCCTTGACGCTGACGCCTTCCGAGATGGTGATTTCGCGGGTAATCGGCAGAGGCTCGGTGGAAAGAGAGAGCCGCGGCGGCGGCACAAACCCCTTCATCGGACCTTCCTGCTTGCCGCGCGGAACATAACGCTGTCCCGGACGACGGGACGGTGCGGGACGGCCTGGAGGTCGTCCTGGGGGCGGCGGCAGGGCACCCTGGCCGACGGCGCCCATCGGGCGGCCCATGGGACGCCCAGCCTGCCCAGGGGCCGTGCGGGTCGGATGCATGGGACGACGCTCACCGGGACGCAACGTCGGACGCGGCGCGCCGGAGGGCGCTCCTGCTCCCGCTGGCATTCCGCCCTGCTGCGGGCGGGGACGCTGGAACAGCGGTTGCCCACGGACCGGCTGGCCCGTCGGGCGGGCAGCCGACGGCGTCGCCGTACGAACCGGCTGCACTGGTGCGTGATAAACCGGGCGCGGACCGGTCTGGGGCACAATCATACGGCGTCCCGCAAGCCCCGGCTGACCGGGCTGTCCCGGACGAACGACGTGGCTTCCGGCTGCGGCGGGCGCATGCGGCGCCGCCGACGGGGCAAGATGTCGCGGTTGAGCTTTATCGGGCTGTGCCGCCGCCGGACGCGCCGTCTGTGGCGGACGCGACGGAACTAACGGCTTAGCAGGCGCGGCAGGTTGCGCAGGGGGAGCTGGTTGGGCGATGACCACCGGAGCCTCAGGTTGTTCGGCGACGGGCGGCGCGATTGTCTCGAGAGGCGCTGGCGAAATCTCTACAACCAATTGCTCTTCAGCCTCAACTTCGACGGGAGGTGCTTGGGGTGCTTCGGGTGCAACAACGGCGGTATTGATTTGTTCCTCTCTCGGTGGCTCAGGAGAGCTGATCGGAGCTTCGGGGGCCTTTGGCGGTTCAACTTTTGGGGGCGGCGCGGTAAACACCGGGCGCTGGGGCACAACTGTCGCCGGAGTAATGAAACGCGGTTTGGGTGCCGATGGCGGCTCGGCCGCCGGTGCGGCAGAGCGGTCCGGCGCGACGGACGGCGGCTCGGCGGGAGGCGCGGCAGGAGCAGCCGCCTTGGTGACGACTACCCGCGGCGGAGTTGCCGGGGCTTTCCCCATTTCCGGCGGACGCGGGGAAACGGCTGATGGGCGCGCGGCGCCGGGCGGATGCTCTTTCTGCTCGATGATCGCTCGCAGCGCATCGCCAGGCTTGGAGATTTTCGACAGGTCAATCTTGGGGCGGAGTTCATCCGAACTGGCGCGATGGCGGGCCTCACGGCCCGAGCCCTGCTGCTCCAGAACATACCTGCGTACGCGCTCAGCCTCATCTTCCTCGATGGAGCTGGAGTGGGTTTTCTTTTCGGTCACTCCCACTTTCGGCAGGACTTCGAGAATCTCCCTGCTCTTTATTTCCAGCTCCCTGGCCAAATCGTTAATTCGAATCTTCATCCGCCTGTGTATTTCCTCCGTAGACCAGCCGTCAAGTCCTCACGTCCACCTCACGGTGCCGACATGGCAACGCTGCCGATGACGCCGCGAGTGCAAAACATCGCCGGGAACACCTTCCGCACCGCACGACGCCCGGATCTTCCCTACTCCTTGTGTGTCGCAGGGTCTTCGCCTGGAAGCTTTTCGTCGGGGCTGACGTTGGCCTCGCCTTCCGCAGGCGCGTTTTCCACCCCATTACTTGCGCTTTCCGCCCCACTGCCGCTTCCGATGATACTCGCTTCCGAGTCCTGCCCGCTCTCGACCGCTTCATCGGCGCCGCCTGAAGCCTGCTCCGCGGCATCCGAAGAAGCGGCATCGTCGCCGCCCGGTTCGAGGGCAACGGTCTCGACCTGGTTCTCCTCGGCCACGCCGGCTTCGGATTGATCGAGCGGCGCTTCCGCATCCGCAACTACACCGCCCTCGGCCGTTTCAAGACTGGAAAAGTAATTATTAATCGTATAGAAGATTTTTTCCATGGTCTTGGGGCCGATGCCCGGAATTGCCTCGAGCTGCTCGGGATGCATATCCGCCAGCTCTTCGATGGTAGTCACGCCCGCGCTTTGCAGCTTCTCCAGCAAGCCGCTCCCAAGTTCCTCCGCCAGGCTGTTCAGCGGAGTAGCTGGAGCGTCTACCAGCGCGCTCATCTGCTGCTCCACTTCCTGACGCTTCTCTTCCTCGCTCTTGATATCGATTTTCCAGCCGAGCAACTTGGCGGCGAGGCGGACATTCTGTCCCTTCTTGCCGATGGCAAGCGAGAGCTGGCTGTCGTTGACGATGACCTCCAGGTGCTTGCTCTGGCTGTCGACCACGCTTACCCGGCTGACCTTGGCCGGCTGCAATGCCTTTTCGGCAAAGGTCACCGGATCATCGTGGTACTCGATGATGTCGATCTTTTCTCCCCGCAGTTCGCGGATGATGGACTGTACGCGCATTCCCTTCATGCCGACACAGGCGCCAACCGCATCGACATCCTTGTCCTTGGACAACACCGCGATCTTGGTGCGCTCGCCGGCCTCGCGCGCAATCGCCCGGATCACCACCGTGCCATCGTAAATCTCTGGGACCTCGGTCTGAAACAGATGACTGACCAGCTCGGGAGCGGCACGTGAAACCACCACCTGCGGCCCCTTGGAAGCCTTCTCGACCCGCACAATCACCACCCGCACGCGCTCGCCGGGCGCGAACGACTCCAGCCGCGATTGCTCTTTCTTCGACATTCGGGATTCCGCTTTGCCGACGTCGAAAATCAAATCCTGTCCTTCGATGCGCTTGAGGGTGGCATTGACGATTTCGCCGACGCGGTTGATGTACTCGTTGTAAATCGTGTCGCGCTCGGCCTCCCGCACCTTCTGGAAGATGACCTGCTTGGCTAACTGGGCGGCAATTCGCCCGAGAACGTCCGTCGGCTTCTCGATCAGCAACTCGCCGCCGGCTTCGGCTTCGGCGTCGAACTTTCGCGCCTCGTCGAGCGTGATCTGGGCGTTCGAATCGAGAACCTCTTCCGCGGTGCCAACAATCTGCTTCACCGCGTAAGCGCGAATGCGGCCGCTTTCGCGGTCCAGCACAGCCCTCAGGTTCTCCTGAGTCTTGTAATACTTGCGGGTGGCGACAACGATGGCGTCCTCCACGGCCGAGACGACGATCTGCGGGTCGATCCCCTTCTCCCGACTTAAAGCGTCGATGACGTTATACAGTTCACTAGCCATAGAGTTCACCTTCCACACAACCACGAGATCACAGCCCGCTCAATCCTAGAACTCAGGAACCAGTTGCGCCTTCTCCACATTGGAATAGGCAACTTTCAGCATGCCCGAACCTTGCCGCTGCGCCTGCTTCTTGCCGGTTGCGGCTCCCAAGTCCACCGTCAACTGGCCGCCGTCGAACTGCACCAGCCGCCCTTGAAAGTGCCGGTTGCCGTCGATCGCCTCGTGCGTGCTGAATTTCACCAGGCTTCCCTGGAAACGCTCGAAATCCGCGGGTTTCAGCAGCTTCCGGTCAAGACCCGGAGAGGAGACTTCCAGCACGTACGAGCCGCCGGGAATGACATCCTCGACATCGAGAATGGTTCCGATCTCGCGGCTGTAATCGGCACAATCCTCGTGCGTGACCCCTTGCGGCTTATCGATAAAAACGCGCAAACGTCGCGCTTTGCCGCTGCCGTGCAGCTCCACTTCCACCAGTTCAAAGCCGATCGAGGCGGCAATGCGTTCGGCGATTTCCCTGACGCGATCAAGAATCGAAGCCATCGTTCAACCGACTCGGCCAATCGACTCGGCCGAGAAGCTTCTCCGGGGCGCGTTTTCCGCAACCGGCTAAACGCGTTTCCCCATTCTCAAGCGAACCTTCCCTGACAGGCCCAATCTCTACCTGGGTTCGACAATCACCATGTAGGGGAGATAAACAAAAAGTGGGCTTTCGCCCACCGCACGAATCACCAGCTAAACCGGCGCAGCTCCACGGTCAGTATACGCTGCCACCACGGCAAACACAACCGCGGCACCGATCACCGGCGCCGACCCTAAAAGCTGGATGCAGTGGAAAAGTCCCGGGTTCCGGCAGCTCGCGATTGCCGATGACGGCCAATAACGAAAGGTTGCATGCCGCTCGCCCGGCCTCTAAAATATTTCTGAGTGGAGCAGCGTCTGCAAGCCGGCCGTTGAACCCCCTGACGACTTTGCCAGCCAAGGATTTCCTCGTGATCTTTCGCCATCCTGTTTTGCTCAAGCTAATGCCGACCCTGGCCGTTGCGCTGTGTCTCGCCTCGGGCGCATGGGCGCAATCCGCACCATCCGGAGAGGGTGTATCAACCATTGCGCCGAATGAGCAGCCGGGAACCCAGACTGGCGAAAAAAAGCAGGACCAGATCTCTGAGCGTGAAAGAGCAGAGCGGGAAATCAAGCAGCAGGAGAAGCAACGGATTCTGGGAGTGGTGCCGAATTTCAATACCACGGATGTACAGAACGCGGCCCCGCTCAGTCCCGGTCAGAAGTTTCGCCTAGCTATGAGGAGCGCGATCGACCCCTTCCAGTTCGTTGCCGCCGGGCTCGATGCGGGCATCAACCAGGCCGAAAATAGCTTCCCGGGTTATGGCCAGGGCGCGCAGGGTTACGCCAAGCGGTTCGGCGCCGGCTACGCCGATCAGTTTGATGGGGCGATGTGGGGAAACGCCATTCTGCCGATTTTGTTGCACGAAGACCCACGCTATTTCCGCAAGGGAACGGGCAGTTTCAAGAAGCGCCTGTTCTATTCGATTGCCACCACGTTCATGACCAAGAACGACAACGGCACCTGGGGCCCGAATTACGCCAACGTGCTCGGAAACTTCATCGCCGGAGGCATTTCTAACGCGTACTATCCCTCGACCGATCGCGGCTTCGGATTGACCATGCAGCGAGCGATCACGGTTACGCTGGAGGGCACGATCGGCGCGGTTTTCGTCGAGTTCTGGCCGGACATTAACCGCCATTTGTTGCATCGGCACCAGGCGCAAGTGGACGGCACCGACTCCGCCCCAAAGTAGAAATTCAAGACGTTTGCCTAGCGCGGGCTTCCCTCCTACAATCGACTATTAGCTCCATTTCAACCACGGAAAACCGCAATGATCCAGTTTCCTGTTCCCGAGGCCTTGACCTTCGATGATGTGTTGCTGCTGCCGGCCAAGTCGGATGTGGTGCCGGCAACGGTGAACACGCAAACCCGGCTGACCCGGAAGATCTCGCTGAATATTCCCGTCATCAGCGCGGCCATGGATACCGTGACCGAGTCGCGCATGGCGATCGCCTTGGCGCAGCAGGGCGGCCTCGGCATCATTCATCGCAACCTCACCATCTCGCAACAGGCCGGCGAAGTCGATAAGGTGAAACGCTCCGAGAGCGGCATGATCGTTGATCCGATCACGATGTCGCCCGACGAAAAAATCTCCGACGCGCTCGAAGTGATGCGCCGCTACCGGATTTCCGGCGTGCCGATCACCAAGGACCGCAAGCTGGTCGGGATTCTTACCAACCGCGACCTCCGCTTTGAAACCCGCACCGACATTCCCATCCGCGAGGTGATGACCAAGGATCACCTCATCACCGTTCCGGTCGGCACGACATTGCAGGAGGCCGAGCAGATCCTGCACCAGCATCGGGTCGAGAAGCTGCTGGTGGTGGATGACAAGTACGAACTCAAGGGCCTGATCACGGTCAAGGATATCCAGAAGAAATTGAAGTATCCCGGCGCGGCCAAGGACACGCAGGGGCGGCTGCGGGTTGGCGCCGCCATCGGCGTCAGCGGAGACTTCCTGGAGCGCGCCCAGGAGCTGGTGCGCAACAAGGTGGACCTGATTGCCATTGACAGCGCTCACGGCCATTCGACGCGGGTGCTGGAAGCCGTGCGCTGCGTGAAAGCCAGGTTTCCCGACGTCGATCTGATTGCGGGCAACGTCGGCACTTACGAGGGCACGGCCGAATTGATCTCCTGCGGGGCCGACGCGGTGAAGATCGGAATCGGACCCGGCTCCATCTGCACCACCCGCGTCGTCACCGGCGCCGGAGTACCGCAAATCACCGCCATCGCCGAAGCCGCCCGCGCCGCCCGCGACACCGAAGTTCCCATCATCGCCGACGGCGGCATCAAGTATTCCGGCGACGTCACCAAGGCTTTGGCCGCCGGCGCGGATCTGGTGATGATCGGCTCCCTGCTGGCCGGAACCGAGGAGAGTCCCGGCGAAACCATTCTTTATCAGGGCCGCACCTTCAAGGCATACCGTGGCATGGGCTCGCTGGCGGCGATGGCTGCCGGTTCGAGCGACCGCTATTTTCAAAGTCTCGACAGCAACGGCGAGGGCAATTTCACGACCCGGCTGGAGGGCGAGAACGATGGCAACCGGCTGGCTAAGCTGGTGCCGGAGGGGATCGAAGGCCGCGTGCCTTATCGCGGTACGGTGGCGATGATGATTCTGCAACTGGTAGGCGGCCTGCGCAGCGGGATGGGCTATGTCGGTTGCGCGGATATCAAGGAGCTTCAGACAAAGGTGCGGTTTATTCGCATCAGCAACGCCGGATTGCGCGAGAGCCACGTGCACGATGTCACGATCACGCGCGAGGCTCCGAACTATCGGGTCGAGTAGCCAATCGTCGATTGCCAAACCGCGGAGCATGAAAAAGGCGTACCAGCCAATGCCGGTACGCCTCGCTAATTTCGCCTCGCTTGCGCTCAGCCCGCCATGCGGCTTGCGTCGAGCGCCAGGCGGAAACCATCGCCCGTCGAGCCGCCGTCAACGCTTCGCCCTATTCCTTATCCTTCGATTCCGATTCTCCGCCGCCCTCAGCCGGTGGCTGCTGTTCAGCGCGCGCTTCTTCCATGGCTTTGCGGGTCTCTTCGGCGCGCTTGGCACGCGCTTCGGCACGCTTCTCGCGCTTGGCATCGATGGTTTTTTCGCTGCCCAGCAGTTCAATGAAAGCCTTCTGTCCGCCATCGCCTTTGCGCAAGCCGCCGAGCACGATGCGCGTGTAGCCGCCTTCGCGATCGCCGAAGCGAGGCGAGATCGTATCAAAGAGCTTGTTGACGGCGGAACGGGTCATCAGGTACCCGGCGGCGAGACGCCGCGCGGCCACATCTCCACGCTTGCCGAGCGTGATCATCTTGTCTACATGAGAGCGCATGGCCTTAGCTTTGGTGACCGTGGTCTCGATGCGCTCTTCCACAATAAGCGAGGTCACCAGGTTGCGCAAAAGCGCGCGCCGATGTTCGGTGTTCCGACCCAGTTTCCATCCTGCTACTCGATGACGCATATCGCTAATCCTTATGACTATCGGGATCCCCGGGCGCTTCCATTTGCCCGTCGCCTGGCTCTTTACGAGCCCGCTATTCTCTTGCCGGAAAGTTCCGGCTCTCCGCTACGCCGCGCCTGCCGAGGATGCTCTTTTCCACTTCCCCGTGCAACGGCTAAAACGTTTAGAACGACGAACTGCCTTCGCCCGAGCCTAACGGTCCCGAGCCTAATGACGAAGACGTGCTGCCGACGGTGCTTGCCGGCGTGAGCACGGCATTGCCATGCTCGTCGATCTTCATGCCCAGGCCCAACCCCATCGAGGAAAGAATTTCCTTGATTTCATTGAGCGACTTCCGGCCGAAATTTTTCGTCTTCAGCATTTCGGCTTCGCTCTTCTGCACCAGCTCGCCGATGGTCTGAATGTTGGCGTTCTTCAGGCAGTTATAACTGCGCACCGAAAGCTCAAGCTCTTCCACCGAACGATTCAGGTTTTCGTTGCGGATCCCCGGCTTGTGCTCTTCGGAGGTGAGCGCCGCCTCAATTTCCTCTTCGAAGTTGATGAAGATGTTCATGTGATCCTTCAGCAACTTCGCCGCCAGTCCCAGCGCATCCTGCGGATTGACCGAACCGTTCGTCCAGATTTCGATCGACAGCTTGTCGTAGTCCGTGATCTGGCCCAGGCGGGCGGCTTCGACCGAATAATTGACCTTGCGAACCGGCGAGTGCACCGAGTCGATCGGGATGAACCCCAGTCCGAGATCCTCGTCAAAGTTCTTGTCGGCGGAAACGTAACCGCGGCCCTTCTTGAGGCGCATCTCCATATCGAGCTTGCCGCCTTCGCTCACGGTGGCGATGTAGACGTCCTTGTCGAGGAGTTCGACATCGGCATCAGCCTCGATCATGCCGGAGGTAACCACTCCCGGCTGGTCGGCTCTGAGGTAAATCGCCTTGGGAGCGTCGCCATTCAGCTTGAACGGAATCTGCTTCAGGTTAAGAATGATATCGGTGGCGTCTTCCACCACGCCTGGAATCGACTGGAACTCGTGCAGCACTCCCTCGATCTTGACGGCGATGATGGCCGCGCCCTCGATGGAGGAGAGCAGCACACGACGCAGAGCGTTGCCGATGGTTGTGCCAAATCCGCGTTCAAACGGCTGTGCCCAGAAATGACCGAATTTATCGGTCAGCGATTCACTGTCGAACGCCAGGCGTTTCGGTTTCTGAAAACCCTTCCAGAGCATTTTGCATTCTCCTGATTCGCGCCATGCTGCACAGCGGCACTCTTACAGCACGCCGGCTGATCTGGCCCGAGATAAGGGGTGCGGCGGCCAGCCGTCTTTGACGGGCACGAACGCCGCACGGTTATGGTTCAAAACTCGTGTTCGCGAGATCGCAAAGTCATGCGAGCCCCGGCCGGCCGCTAACCGCCAGCCAATCCGGCTCGCATCGAGCGTTACATCCCTACTTGCTGTACAACTCGACGATTAGCTGCTCGTTGATCGGCAGATTCATCTCTTCGCGCTTGGGCAACGACAAAACGCGGCCGCGATAATTCTCGCGGTCCACCTCAAGCCAAGTCGGAGCCGTCTGATGACTGGCGAATTCCTTCGCCATTTCCAGCATCGTGAGCTTGCGGCTGTTCTCCCGGATCATGACCTCGTCGCCGGATTCCACCTGGAACGACGGAATGTTGACCTTGCGCCCGTTCACCTGCACGTGGCCATGCCGAACCAGTTGGCGGGCCTGCCGCCGGGCCACGGCGAACCCCAGACGGTAGACAACATTGTCCAAACGGCGCTCCAGTTGCTGCAACAGCATTTCGCCGGTTACGCCTTTGGCGCTGACCGCCTTTTCGAAATAATTCCGGAACTGGCCTTCCTGCGCAAAATACATGCGCTTCGCTTTCTGCTTTTCGCGAAGCTGCAAGCCGTACCCGACAACCTTCGCCTTGCGATCCTTGCCGTGCTGGCCAGGGGCGAAGTTGCGCTTCTCGATGGGACACTTATCGGTAAAGCACTTTCCGCCCTTCAGGAACAGCTTGATCCCCTCGCGGCGGCAAAGACGGCAGACTGCATCCTTATAACGTGCCAATGTTTCTCTCCTCGTAGTTGGATCGGTTTACGGGAGTTGGCGCTCCTGTCGTCCCGATCCTCGTTAATTAAGTTAAACTCTGCGGCGCTTCGCCGGACGGCAACCGTTGTGCGGAACCGGCGTCGAATCCTTAATATTGCGCACGTCCACCCCGGCCGCGGCCAGCGCGCGAATTGCCGACTCGCGCCCCGAACCGGGACCGCTGACCCGCACATCGACGCTGCGCAGGCCATGTTCGCGCGCCATGTTGGCGGCGTTCATCGCCGCCTGCTGCGCGGCAAACGGCGTACCCTTGCGCGATCCGCGGAATCCGAGAGAGCCGGAACTCTTCCACGAGATCACGTTGCCGGACGGGTCCGCAATCGTGACGATCGTGTTGTTGAAGGAGGCGTTGACGGTCGCTATCCCATGCGGGACATGCTTACGCTCCTTCTTCTTGAACTTCTTTGTCTTTCCCTTTTTTTCCGGCGTCGCGCCGGCGCTGCCACCTGCTTTTGCCATAAACTCTGCCTTCGCTCCCGCTCCACCGGACCCAGTCCAAGGCGTCCGGATAGGTAACCCTGATTCCCGGCGCCGCGCTACCGGCGCCTCGCTAGCCCATCGTCCCAACGGGTCCCCGGCAACGGCCGCTTTTGCCGTTGATGGGGTGAACCGCGCCGCGGACTAAGTCTTGGCCGCCGCCTTCTTCTTATTGGCGACCGTGCCCTTGCGCGGACCTTTGCGCGTGCGCGCATTGGTGTGCGTGCGCTGTCCGCGAACCGGCAAACTGCGGCGGTGACGAAAACCGCGGTACGAGCCGATTTCGATCAGCCGCTTGATATGCATCGTGACGTCTTTGCGGAGATCGCCCTCGACGTTGCCTTCACCCTCGATGACCTGGCGGATGCGGTTCACCTCATCTTCGGTCAGGTCGGAAATTTTCTTGAAGCCGTCCACGTTGGCGTTCTCGGCAATCTTCCGCGCCCGCGGCAGGCCGATGCCGAAGATGTAAGTCAGCGCGATCCGAGTCTGCTTGTTGCGCGGCAAATCCACGCCTGCAATACGTGCCATAACCCTACTCCCTTGAGAATCCTTACCTGCTCTTGATGCCGGGACCCCGGGGCGCGCCATGGGCCGCGCGTTCCGGAATAAAGCCTAGCCCTGGCGCTGCTTGTGCTTGGTGTTTTCACAGATCACCCGCACCACGCCGTGGCGGCGGATGACCTTGCACTTGTCGCAAATTTTCTTTACCGATGCCCGTACCTTCATATCAGTTCCCAGCTTCCAGTCTTTAATTCCAATTCCAGTTCCCGGCCGCCCGGGAGCTGGCGAGGGCGCATGCTCCTCGTCCCTTATTTGTAGCGATACACGATCCGCCCGCGGGTCAGATCGTAAGGAGAAAGCTCGACGGCTACACGATCGCCCGGAAGAATACGAATGAAGTTCTTGCGCATCTTGCCTGAAACATGCGCCAGCACCTGGTGATTGTTCTCCAACTTCACCCTGAACATGGCATTGGGCAGCGGTTCCATCACTACGGCCATCACTTCAATCGCGTCTTCCTTGCTCATGCGCTCCTTATGTTCGTTCCAGCTCCGCTAGTTCCCTTTCAATCCCTGCCGCACTAATTGGTCAGGATCACCGGTCCGTCCCTGGTGATCGCCACGCAATGCTCAAAATGCGCACTGGCGCTTCCGTCCTCGGTGACTGCCGTCCACTTATCGTCCAGCACCCGCACTCCCGGGCCGCCGGCGTTAACCATGGGCTCGATTGCCAGCACCATGCCTTCGCGCAGCTTCGGGCCGTGACCGGGCACGCCATAGTTCGGAACCTGCGGGTCCTCGTGCAACCGGGTGCCGATGCCGTGTCCCACAAACTCCCGGACCACGCTGAATCCGTTGGCCTCGACCAGTTGCTGCACGGCTGCGCCGACATCGCCCGACCGTGTTTCCTACCCGGGCCGCTTCGATTCCCTGGTAAAGCGACTGCTCCGTCACCTTCACCAGTTTTGCGAACTCCGGCACAATGCCGTCGCCGACCGGCACCGTGATCGCCGCGTCGCCGTAATAACCGTCCAAAACCACCCCGCAGTCGATGGAGACGATGTCTCCGGCCACCAGCACCCGTTCGTCTCCGACGGGATGCCGTGCACAACTTCCTGGTTGATCGACGTGCAGAGCACGCAAGGGTAATCGTAATAGCCCTTGAACGCAGGCTTCGCCCCCAGCTTCACGAATCCTCTTCTCCGCGGCCCTCTCCAACTCCATGGTGCTAACCCCGGGGGCCACCATAGCTTCCACGCATCTCCAAAACCTGGCGGACAATATGCCCGCTGCGGCGCATTTTTTCGATCTCGCCGGCAGACTTACAGACGATCGCCATTCTCGATTGCCTTCAACGCTTCCGCCGTCATCGTCGTCCGGTCGCCAGATCGCCGTCCACGTCCAACAGCCGCCCGCGCTGGCGATAATAATCCACCAAGGGAAGCGTCTGCCGTTCATAGGTCTTCAGGCGTTCAATGATCACGTCTTCACGGTCATCCTGCCGCGTTTCCAGAGCGCGCCGTCTACATCACAGACGCTTGGCGACACGCGGTGGCTGAAGGTAAATGTTATAGATTCGCCCACAGGCAGGACAGGTTCGACGTCCGGTAAGCCGTTGCAAGAGACAATTATACTCCACCGCAAGCTGAATCACAATCGGCGGCTGCGACAGGAAGAGCTTGTTTTCCATCAAGATACCGGTCGAGCCACTCCGCCTGGCTGACCGTGCGCGGAAAACCGTCGAGAATAAAGCCGTCGGCGCAATCCGGGCGCTCAAGCCTTTCGGCCACCATGTCGCAGACCAACCCGTCGGAAACCAGCTCACCCCGCTCCATCGCCTGCTTGGCTTTTCGGCCCAGTTCGGTACCCCGCGAGACGTTGTCGCGCAACAGATCGCCGGTCGAAACCTGCGGAACACCCAATACCTGGGCGATCCGTTTTGCCTGCGTTCCTTTGCCCGAGCCGGGGGCCCCGACCAGGATGATTGGCCCCGCCATGTTTGCGGCACTCTTTGCCATAGCCGTCGCCTGTGATCCCATGTTTAGCCTCTATTCCATGTCAACGCCGGCATTGCCGCAAACGCCTTACCATGTCCTACGACCGCGAACGCGTCCACTGCGCGGGGTAAATCCCTCGTAATGACGCATGATGAGTTGCGATTCGATCTGGTTGACGGTGTCCATGGCCACGCCCACCACGATCAGCAGCGAAGTACCGCCGAAGTAAAAAGTTCACACCTCAAGCCGTTCGTCAACCAGTTCGGCAGCTTGTCGAATAAGGCCCCGCCCAGCCAAATCGGCAGGTGATTGAGGTGGATGCCCGCAATCATCCACTCTGGAATCAGCGAGATGACGATCAGATACAAGCGCGCCCACCAAAGTGATGCGGGTGAGGATATCGTTGATGTGATTGCTGGTCCGCTCGCCCGGCCTTATGCCGGGGATGAAACCGCCGTACTTGCGCATGTTGTCGGCTACTTGCACCGGGTTAAAGACGATCGACACATAGAAGTAAGCGAAGAAAATGATCCCCAAAGCATAGAGCAGGGTATAGAGCGGCTCGCCCCAGTTGAACTGCTGGATCAGATTGTCCAGAAACACGCTCTTGCCCTTAATGGCATAACCAAGCGTCTGCGGCAGGGTCAGCACCGACGAAGCAAAAATCACCGGCATCACGCCGCCGGAGTTCACCCGCAAGGGCAGGTGGGTGGATTGCCCGCCCATCACTTTGCGTCCCACCACGCGCTTGGCATATTGCACGGGAATGCGCCGCTCGCTGCGTTCGACAAAAACAATGAACGCGACCACGGCGATCATCACCGCCATCAAGATCAGCAGCGCAGGCACGGTAAATACGCCCCAGGCGCTGTTGCGGGCCTTTTCTACCAGATCGGCGACGCCCCTCGGCAACCCCACCACAATGCCCACAAAGATCAGCAGCGACATGCCGTTGCCGATGCCGCGCTCGGTGATCTGCTCGCCCAGCCACATGATGAAAGCCGATCCCGTGGTCAGCGTCAGCATGGTCATCAGGACGAAGCCGATGCCGGGAGTCAGCACCAGGCGTTCGCCGCCGGTTCCGCTGGATCTCTGCAACATCAGGGCAATGCCCAGTGACTGCACGGCGCTGAGCGCCACCGTCAGGTAACGGGTCCACTGGGTAATCTTCTTGCGGCCGAGTTCGCCTTCCTTCTGCAAGCGCGCCAGCGGTTCATAAACCACCGTCAACAATTGCAAGATGATCGACGCCGTAATGTAAGGCATGATGCCGAGGGCGAAGATGGTCAGCCGCCGCAGGTTGCCGCCGCTGAACAGGTCGACGAATCCCAGCATCGAACCGCGCTGCGACTCGAACAATCGTTGCAATGCCGCGGTATCGATCCCCGGCGTGGGGAAGTGAGCGCCGACGCGATAAACCGCCAGCAGGGCCAGGGTGAAGAGTACGCGCTTACGCAGGTCCGGAACCCTAAAGATGTTCGCGAGCTTCTCGAACATAAAAATCAAAGCCTCGTTGCTGCCTTCGCCGCCGGCGCGCGGGAGCCTGTCGCTTCGTCCCGACGGCGCGCCATCGCGCCCGCCGGAACCGGGCTCCTGCACCCCGGAGATTTCAGGCGATTACTTCAAATTTACCGCCAGCCTTGGTGATCTTCTCCTGAGCCGACTCCCAGAACTTATGAGCGCGGACGTTCAGCGCCTGGCTGAGTTCGCCAACCCCGAGGATCTTCACCAGTCCGTCTTTCTTCTTCAGGATACCCCTTTCGAACAACATTTCCGGGGTGACATCGCTTGCCTCAAGCTGGACCAGCCGGGCGAGGTTCACGACCGTGTATTCCTGCTTGAAGATGTTGACGAAGCCGCGCTTGGGCAGACGGCGATGCAGCGGCATCTGGCCGCCTTCAAAGCCGCGCATCATGCGCGAACCGCTGCGCGAACGCTGGCCCTTGTGGCCACGGGTCGAGGTCTTGCCCATTCCCGAGCCCATGCCGCGGCCGACGCGTTTGCGCTTTTCCGAAGAACCTTTGGGTGCACGAATATTCGACAGATTCATATCTCATCCCATCACTGCGGCGCCAGCGCCGCGGAGGTGAGACCGTGGAGAACCGGGTGGCGCCGCGCGACGCCGTCCCAAGTCCTCGCCGGCCTGTTTACTTCGCCTCGACGACCTCGACCAGGTGCGGCACCTTGGCAACCATGCCGCGAATCGAAGGCGTGTCCTCGCGTTCGACAACCTGATTCAGCCGAGTAAACCCGAGTCCCTTGATGACCAGCCGGTGCTTCACCGGGCAGCTGTTCATCGAGCGTCACCCACTTCAGATGGATCTTCGCTCCCGCCGCCGCCTGCAGTTTCGCGGTCTTGTTCCGTATGCGCGTCATGATCAAAGCTCCTCGACCGACTTGCCGCGATTGCTAGCCACTTCTTTGCGGTCGCGCAGCTTGCGCAACGCATCGAAGGTGGCTTTCACCACGTTGTGCGGGTTGGTCGTGCCAATCGACTTGGTCAGCACGTTCTGGACACCGGCCGAGGTCATAACGGCGCGAACCGCGCCGCCGGCGATTACGCCCGTGCCTTCCGGAGCCGGCTTGAGCAGCACCATGCCGGAGCCGTAACGGCCGAGCGAGATGTGAGGAATCGAGGTCTGCGAGAGATTAACCCGGATCAGATTCTTCTTCGCGGCTTCAATGCCCTTGCGGATCGCCTGGGGAACTTCCTTCGCCTTGCCGGAACCATAGCCAACCACGGCGGAAGCCGGATCACCGATCACCACCAGCGCGGCGAAGGACATGTTCTTGCCGCCCTTGACCACCTTGGTCACGCGGTTGATGCTGACCACCTGGTCCTTGAGGTTGAAATCACCGGCATCGATTTTTTCTTGACGATTGCCATTCCTGTCGATTCTCCTGGCGCGCATCCGGGGTTCCCCGCAAGCCCGCGTGGACCTGCCCGGTACCCGACTGAATGCCGCCGTTCAACTTCCGCGGACCAAGGACCTCAACTTCGGCCTCACCCGCTTAATCTCCCGCTCGCCGCCTCCGGTGAGCGGTTAGAACTTCGAGCCCGCTTCCCGGGCCGCCTCGGCCAGGGCCTTGACCCGCCCGTGATACAGATAGCCTCCGCGATCGAAGACCACCTTGCGAATACCCTTCTGCCTTGGCGCGCTCGGCAATCAGACTTGCCGACCTGCTTGGCCGCCGCAATGTTGCCGCCGGTCACTGTGCTTCTTGCCATCGCCGCCTTGCCCTGCTCCAGCGAGCTGGCCGAGACTATCGTCGTGCCTCTTGGAATCGTCAATCACTTGGACATAGATATGGCTCACCGAACGGTAAACGTTCAGTCGCGGCCGCGCCGTCGTTCCCGCAGCCGTCTTGCGAATCCGGGTGTGAATCTTCTCCCGCGTCTCATTTTTCGAACTCTTACCAATCATCGTTCTGTCCTCGCTCGGCGTTCGTTCCGGCTCTGTCCCGGGTTTGATGCCGGGGAGACGGTCTGTCCTCAGCGAACCGCTCCTCGCCGAGGGTTGTGCGGACGCCCGCCGATCCTCGTCCGGCTCGCCCTGCCACGGCGGGCCTCGCCTCAGCGCTCGACCGCAGCGGGCTCATACGCCCGCTGAACGCGGTCACTTCGCTCCGGTCTTGCCGACCTTCTTCTTCAGCTTCTCGCCGACGTAGCGCACGCCCTTCTGCTTGTACGGGTCAGGTGGACGCAACGAGCGCATTTCCGCCGCCACCTGCCCGACCTTCTGCCGGTCGATTCCGCCGAGCTCAACTTTGTCTGCTTGGCGATCGATCGCGACCTCGACCCCGGAGGGCAGCGGATACTCGATCGGGTGCGAGTAGCCCAGGGTGAATACCACCGTGCCCTTACCCTTCATCTCGGCGCGATAGCCGATGCCGACGATCTCCAGTTCCCTGTCCAGCCGGTGGTGACACCACGCACCGCGTTGTTCACCAGCGCGCGCACCAGACCATGAACCGCGCGCTTGGACTCGTCTTCGCGATTCGACCACGATATGGCCGTCCTGCTGTCGCCAGCGTCACTCCGCCGGGGAGGTGATTGGTCGACCGTGCCCTTCGGCCCTTTGACCGTCACCGTATTGCCTTCCACCGTGTAAGCTGACGCCCTTGGGCACTGGAATCGGTTTCTTTCCAATTCTCGACATGCTTGTCTCTCCACACCGAGCCCGGACCCCCGACAAGCCCGTTGCCGGCTTGTTGAGGCTATCCTTCGCGGTCCCGGGCTTCCGGCCTTCGTCCTCGGACTCCGGCTCGTCTGCTCGCATCGCGCCGCCCGCGATGCTGTTCCTGGTTATCCCGCGCTTCAGCCCGCTAGTAAATCTCGCAGATCATCTCGCCGCCCAGACCCTTTTTCGCGCCTGCTTGCCGCTCATAACCCCCTTCGGCGTCGTCAGGATGGTGATCCCCAGACCGCCTAGAACTCGCGGTATCTCGGATTGCGCCGACATACACCCGGCACCCCGGACGCGAAATCCGCGAGCATGTTGGTGATCGCGGCAACATTGTCGGCGTTGTACTTGATGTACACACGAACCATCTTTTTGCCATTCTCCTCCGTCGCCTTGTAGTTGGCGATGTAACCCTCTTCCTTCAGAACGCGGGCAATCTCCAGCTTCAACTTGGAAGCCGGAGCGTCCACCTTCTGGTGCCGCGCCTTGATGCCATTGCGAATCCGTGTCAGGAAGTCTGCCACCGGATCGGTAAAGCTCATCGTTGCTTCTCCTGATATCGTCGCCCGTTCTCTTTCTTGCCCGTCGCTGGCGACCTGCGATTGGGTCAGCCTGGCCGGCGCCCAAAGCAAGCCAAATCCGCCCACCTTGGAAACTCGGCCGCCTCGGGCCTTCCCATGAAAGAACCTGCGATGACGTACTTGGTTCACGCTGGCGAACCAACGGATGCCTGATTGCGCCCGCCAGGCTTACGCTCAGCCTTGAACCGCTGCCAGCACCGGCCATCCGGGCCGGAAATGCTTCGCCGATCAAATCCCGGCAACCGCTCCGTCCATCGCCGGGAAAACTTCACCCTACCAGGACGACTTGCAGACCCCGGGAATCTCACCGCGCAACGCCAATCCGCGGAAGCACAAGCGGCAGAGGCCGAACTTGCGCAGGTAAGCCCGCGGACGCCCGCACAGTTTGCAGCGGTTGTGCTGGCGCGTGGAGAATTTCGGCTTCTTGTTCGCCTTGGCAATGCTTGATGTCTTGGCCATCGTATCCTTTTCCCATCATCTCCGGCGCCTTGCCGGAGTCAATCGCCCACCGTCGGCGCTTCCGTCATGCCTGATCTGACTGCGCCCGGAACGGCATGCCCATCTGGCGCAGCAGCGCCCGTGCCTCATCGTCGCTCTTTGCCGTCGTGACAATGGTGATGTTCATGCCCTTCATCTTCTCCACCTTCGAGTAATCAATCTCCGGGAAGATCAGCTGATCGCGAACCCCGAGGGTATAGTTGCCGCGCCCGTCGAACGATTTGGTCGAGACGCCCCGGAAGTCGCGCACCCGCGGCAGAGCCACATTCACCAGCCGGTCGAGAAACTCATACATGCGGTCGCCGCGCAAGGTGACCATGGCCCCGATCGGCATGCCCTCGCGCACCTTGAACGCCGCAATCGACTTCTTTGCCTTGGTCACGATCGGCTTCTGGCCGGTGATCTGTGCCAGCTCGGCCACCGCCGGATCCATAACCTTGGCGTTCTGCGTCGCTTCGCCCACCCCCATGTTGACCGTGATCTTCTCCAGTTTCGGAGCGGCCATCGGGTTGGTAAGGTTCAACTCCTTCATCAGGGCGGGACGCACTTGCTCGTAATAACGCGTGCGCAGGCGGGCCGAAGCCGCGTTGTTCAGCTTGGGACGGCCCGATTTCTGTTCCTGTACCGGCTCGGCAGCCTGCTTGCCGCCCTTCTTCGGCTGGCCTTGCTTCGGCTGGCCCTGCTGTGGCTTCCCGCCTTTTCCCGGCGCCTGTGGTTTCTTTTCCTTTTCCGCCATCGCTTTCTTCACTCTCTCTCACGGTTTCCGCCATCCCGCCGGGTTCGTGAGGTGTTCAATTTGCTTTGCCAGATCGCCTGCAAGCTCTGGCCGCGCTTTCGAAGACCCTTCGCTCACCACGCTCACTCAAATTCCTCAAGAGATCCTTCGACTCGCCTGCTGCGCAGGCTCGCTCAGGATGACCACAGCGGGCTCAGACGCCCGCTAAACGGGCGGTCACTTCTCCAGCGTGTTGCTGCAGCTCTTGCAGACCCGCACCTTGCGATCGCCGCGTTCCTCGTGGGCGATCCGCACCGGACGATTACAGCTTCCGCAAACCAGCATCACATTGCTGGTCGCGATCGGACTTTCCTGCTCGGCAATTCCGCCCTTGATCTGCTTCTGCGGATTCGGCCGGACGTGCTTCTTGACCACCATCACGTGCTCGACCAGAATTCTGTTCTCGCCGGGAAAAACGCGCAGCACGCGTCCCTGCTTGCCTTTGTCACGTCCGGTGATCACCTTCACCGTGTCATTTCGCCGAATATCAAGTATGGCTGACATGTTCTCCTCAAACTTTCCGGGGCCGACCGCTGGCCTCCCGGTTACTGGTTGCGCGCCGCAACCGCAATCCCCCGCGCCACCGACCCAGCGGCTCAGAGCACTTCCGGCGCCAGCGAAACGATCTTCAAAAAACGCTTCTCGCGCAGTTCGCGGGCAACCGGCCCGAAGACGCGCGTCCCGACCGGCTCGCCGGTGGCATCGATCAGCACCGCCGCATTCTGGTCGAAGCGGATGTAAGTGCCGTCCTTGCGCCGGTGCTCCTTGCGCGTACGCACGATGACACACTTGACCACCGTGCCTTTCTTGACCTGGCCGTCGGGCGAGGCTTCCTTAACCGCCGCCGTCACAATATCGCCCAACCCGGCGCTGAGGCCGGTGGAGCCGCCGAGGGGCAGAATCATCTGCAGCTTGCGCGCGCCGGAATTATCGGCGACCTCGATCATGCTTCTCATCATCACTGCCATGGTTCCATCTCCTCAGTCTCCGGTCCCAACCCCCGCCGCGAGCCGGCGTTGCCGACGCGGCCGGCGCCGGATGACTGTCTGCTCCGACCGGCAAAAACAGCGCCGGTCAGGCCCGTCGCGTTAGCTGACCTCTTCGGTCCCCTGCTTAACCTCGACCGCCACCAATTCCGCCCGCCGGAGGATGTCCTTCAAGCGCCAGCGCTTCAGGCGCGAGAGCGGACGCGTCTCTTCGATGCGGACAACATCGCCCAAATGAGCGCTCTGCTGTTCGTCGTGGGCATAGAACTTTTTCGAATGCTTCACCACCCGACGATAGAGCGCATGCGCCTTCTGGCGGCTGACCTCGACCACGATGGTTTTCGTCATCTTGGTCGAGACCACCTGGCCGATCAGCAGTTTGCGGCGGAGGCCGCTTCCGGTATTCGTGGTCTCAGGCATCGCTACTTCTTCTCCGTTCCGGTCTTGGCGGCCGCCAGAGTCTTGGCGCGCTGGACGGTCTTGACTCGCGCAATGTCCTTGCGCAGGCCGCGAATCTTCTTCAAGCTCTCGCTCTGTCCCATTTTCAACTGGAACTTCAGCCGGAAGAGCTGTTCGCTCAGTTCGCGTTCCTGGTGACTGAGCTCTTCATCGGTAAAATTGCGAATCTTTTCCGCGTCCATCTGCTATCTCTCTTGCGCCGCCGGAGCCCCGGCCGTCTTGGCGCATCAGTGCGCGCTGTGGCGCGTTACGAATTTGGTTCTGAGCGGAAGCTTGTGCGAAGCCAACCGCATCGCTTCCTGCGCATCGACCGGATTGACTCCCTCCATCTCGAACAGGATCTTGCCCGGTCGGACCACCGCGACCCAATGATCGGGAGCGCCTTTGCCCTTGCCCATACGAGTTTCGGCCGGCTTCTTGGTCACCGGCTTATCGGGAAACAGGCGGACCCAGACCTTTCCGCCGCGCTTGACGAAGCGGGTCATGGCCACGCGGCTGGCTTCGATCTGGCGGTCGGTGATCCAGCCCGGCTCGAGCACCTTCAGGCCGTAGTCGCCAAACGACAGCTCGGAGCCGCGCCATGCCTTGCCGGCCATGCGCCCGCGCTGCTGCTTGCGGTACTTCACTTTCTTCGGCATCAACATAAGTAGTTCTCAGTTCTCGTTCCCCGGAATCAAACCGGCCCCGGGGACCGTGATACCCGCCGCCTTCAGCCTAGCGGCCGCCGGCCGGCGGCTGATCCTAGAAACTTCCCGGCGCGGTCTGCGCGTCGCGGCGGCGTTGGGTCAGGATTTCTCCCTTGTAGACCCAGCACTTCACCCCAATCACGCCGTACGTCGTCTTGGCCTCGGCGAAGCCGTAGTCGATATCGGCGCGCAAGGTGTGCAGCGGCAACCGCCCCTGCAAATACCATTCCGAGCGGGCGATTTCGTTGCCGTTCAGGCGTCCGCTCACCCGCACCTTGATTCCCTTGCAACCGAAGCGCAGCGCCGAATCCACCGCCTTGCGCATGGCCCGGCGAAAACCGACGCGCTTTTCCAGTTGCAGGGCGATCGATTCGCCCACCAGTTGCGCGTCCAACTCGGGCTTGTGCACCTCCTGGATATCGACGTACACCTCGCGATTGGTGCGCTTCTGCAGCTCCGCCTTGAGCTTGTCGATTTCGGTCCCTTTGCGCCCGATGATGATGCCCGGCCGCGCCGTGCGGATGATGACCCGCAGCTTGTTGCCGGGCCGTTCCACCTCGATCGAGCTGACCCCGGCGGACTTGAGCTTTTCCTTCAGCTCTTCCTTCAGCTTGATGTCTTCGATCAGCAACTTGTCGAAGTCGCGATCCATGTACCAACGCGCTTTCCAGGGCTTGGTATAGCCGAGGCGAAATCCGTATGGATGGACCTTCTGTCCCATATTCTCTTCTCTTCTCCGCGCCGGCATTGCTGCCGCGCTTGCTCACAAGTCTGTCGCGAATCCCCGCCAGCTACTTCTTCTTCGCCGGCGCCTTCTTCTTGGCCGGCGCTTTCTTGGCAGCCGCTTTTTTCGCCGCCGGTTTACGCACCGCTTTCTTGGCCGGCGACGCGGCTTGACCCGCCGCCGCGGCCGAGCCAGGCTTTTCGGCCACCGCGATCTCCAGATGCGACATGCGCCGCTGGTAACGGTAGGCGCGTCCCATGCGGAGCCGGACGGATGCGCTTCATGCGCGGGCCCTCGTTGACGATGGCGCGCTTGACGAACAGGCGATCGACGTCCACTTCGACGCCTTTTTCCTGGTCATATAATTGGCGTTCTCAATCGCCGAACGCAGCAGCTTGTGAACCACCGGCGCCATCCGCTTATTGGTGAACGCCAGGGTATTCAAAGCCTGCTCCACGCGCAGCCCTTTGATCAGGTCCAGCACCAGGCGGGCTTTCTGCGGCGAAACCCGCATGAACCTGGCTTTCGCGGTAAATTCCATGATCTCCGTTCCCTTCAAACCTTGCTGCGAATTCCTCGCCTACTTCGCCGGCTTGGCCGCGCTTTCGGCGGCTGCCTTCACCGAGTGTCCCTTGAACGTGCGGGTGAAGCTGAACTCGCCCAGCTTGTGGCCCACCATGTTCTCGGTGACATACACGGGGATAAACTTCTTGCCGTTGTGAACGGCCAACGTGTGTCCCAGCATTTCCGGGATGATTGTCGAACGGCGCGACCAGGTGCGCAGCACCTTCTTCTCGTTGCGCGCGTTCATGCCCTCCACCTTGACCAACAGGTGGTTGTCGATGAATGGACCTTTTTTTGTTGAACGTGCCATAAACTCAGTTCTCGGTTCCTTCGCTTTGGTGCCAACCGGCGTTATTTCTTGCGCCGGCTGACAATGAACTTGTCAGTCCGCTTGTTGTTGCGAGTCTTGTAGCCGCGCGTCGGCTGGCCCCACGGCGTCACCGGATGCCGGCCGCCGCTGGTCTTGCCTTCACCGCCGCCGTGCGGGTGATCGACCGGATTCATCACCACGCCGCGGTTGGTCGGACGGATTCCCAGCCAGCGCGTACGCCCGGCCTTGCCGATCGAAATGTTCTCGTGATCGAGATTGCCAACCTGCCCCACGGTCGCCATGCAATCCACCAGCACGCGGCGGGTTTCGCCCGAAGGCAGCTTGAGCAGCGCGTAGTCGCCTTCCTTGGCCACCAACTGCGCCTGCGCCCCCGCCGAACGCGCCATCTGCGCGCCCTTGCCCGGCTTCAGCTCGATGTTGTGCACCACCGTGCCGGCGGGAATGCTGCGCAGCGGCAGAGCGTTGCCCACCAGGATGTCGGCCTCGGGGCCGCTGACCACCTTGGCGCCGACCTTGCAGCCCGGACGGATGCAGGATGTAGCGCTTTTCCCCGTCGGCATAACTCAGCAGAGCGATGCGGGCCGAGCGGTTAGGATCGTACTCGATCGACGCCACCGTCGCCGGAATGCCGGCCTTGTCGCGCTTGAAGTCGATGATGCGCAGCTTGCGCTTGTGGCCGCCGCCACGATGCCAGATGGTCAGATCGCCGCCATTGCGGCGTCCGCCGGTCCCCATTCTTCGGCTCGGTCAGTGGCTTGTGCGGCCGGTTGGTCGTCAACTCGTCCGTTGACCAGCGTCGTCTGAAAACGCAACGTCGGAGTAACCGGTCTGTATGTCTTGATCGCCATAGCTCTTCTCTTCTTCCAGGCAGATATCGAAAACCCGTTTCCCTGCCCAGTTTGTCGCGCCGTTCACGCGACCATCAAAATCGTTCCCCGTCCGCGGCCGTCGCGCCGCCCAGGATGCGCCTGGAAGACGCGCCTAGACGTTTTCGGCGTACTCGGGCATCTTTTCGCCCGCCTTGAGCCGCACGTAGGCCTTCTTCCAATCAGGACGATAGCCGGTGAACTTTCCCCGACGGCGTTCCTTGCCCTCGAAGGTTGCCGTACGCACCGCATCAACCTTGACCTTGAAAATCGACTGCACCGCTTCCTTGATCTGCGTCTTGGAGGCTTTCACCGCGACTTCGAAGACCAGCGTCTGCTCGGTCTCCTTCGCTCCAAGGCCCTTCTCGGTGATCACCGGACGGCGGATGATTTCATATGCGGACTTTGCCATTACGCCACCTCCGCCTTCCGGGCCCGCTTAGGCGCGGAAGCCTTCAGCGAGTCTGCAGTTTTTCCAGTGCGGGCCGGGAGAAGATCGCCCGGTCATAACGCAGCAGGTGGTAGGCGTGCACCTCGGGACCGTACAGCATTTCCACTCCGGCCAGGTTACGGGAGCTCAACTCCAGGTTGAGGTTCTCGTGATTGCCCGCCTCGACCAGCAACGCGGTCTTGTCGGCCTTAAGCGTTGTCCAGCGCCTGGCGCATGCTCTTGCTCTTGGCTTCCGTCAGCTCGAATGCCTCGACGACCGTCAGCTTGCCATCCGCCGCTTTGGCCGCCAGCGCCGAACGCAACGCGCCCAGGACTTTCTTGCGCGGAAATTGATAGTCATAGGAGCGGGGCTGCGGTCCGTGAATCGTGCCGCCGTGCCGCCATAGTGGGGAACGGATCGACCCGACACGGGCGCGCCCGGTTCCCTTCTGCCGCCAAAGCTTCTTGCCCGCACCCGACACCAGCTTGCGATTCTTGGTAGCGTGGGTGCCAGCCCTCAATCCGGCGCGGTAGTGTTTCACCGCTTCCCAGAGCAAGTCCTCATTGACGGCACCGAACACCTCGTCGGCCAACTCGAGGCTGCCCACTTTACTGCCGGCCAAATCCAAAACATCGATGGTTGCCATAAGGTTTTCTTTCTAACTGCCCGGCCATCAGTCGCCAGGTCAATACGGCGCGGGCTACGCGACCCGCCACCTTCATTCATTTACTTCTTCTTGCTTGCCTGGCGCTTGGAAGCCTTCAACGGATCGACCGTGCCGGCGCCGGCGAAACCACGACGCTCTCTCGGCGGCTTCTTCGCCCGGGTGATCAGCACGTAGCCGTCCTTGGGGCCCGGCACCGCGCCTTCGATCACCAGCAGGTTCTCGTCCTTGTCGATGCCGAGCACCCGCAGGTTGCGCACGGTCACGCTTTCGTGCCCCATGTGCCCCCACATGCGCAGCCCCTTGAGCACCCGCGACGGAAACGACGAGGCGCCGATCGAGCCCTGCACCTGGAACATATGTCCGTGAGCCCCCGGGCCGCCGCCGAAGTGATGGCGGCTTGACTACGCCTGCAAAGCCGCGTCCCTTGCTTGTGCCCAACACGTCGACAAATTTCTCGCCGTCAAACTGGTCGACCAGCACCTTGTCGCCGACTTTCACGCCATCGCTTGCCGCTTCGCCGGCCGTCCCTGCGCTGACCACGATCGCCACTTCCCGCATGAACTTCACCGGCGGCAGGCTGTTCTTTCCCAGGTGGCCCTTCATCGGCGCGGTCAGCCGCGATTCCTTGACGAACTCGATCAACCCGATCTGGGCGGCCTCATAGCCGTCGCTCGTAGCCGTCTTCAACTGCGTCACGACGCACGGGCCCGGCCTGCAATATGGTCACCGGACGAACCTCGCCCTTGCTGTCGAACAACTGCGTCATCCCGACCTTTTTCCCAAGAATTCCGTTGAGTGCCATTTGCTTCTTCTCCTCATCATGCCTGCCTACCACTGCCGGCACTGTAGGTGGTTAGCCGTCTTTGCCGCGCCCGCCACAACCGCTCCTGCGCTCACCACGCTCGCTCAGGGTAGTCGCCAACCGGCCCGGACGGCGTCTATTTATGTTCCTTGCCGTACGCCTTGATTTCGACATCGACGCCGGCCGGCAAGTCGAGCTTCATCAGCGCATCGACCGTCTGCTGCGTCGGCTCAAGGATGTCGAGCAACCGCTTATGAGTGCGAATCTCAAATTGCTCGCGCGATTTCTTGTCGACGTGCGGCGAGCGCAAAACCGTATATTTGTTCTTGACCGTCGGCAACGGGATCGGTCCGGCAATCTGTGCGCCGGTGCGGCGCGCCGTCTCGACAATCTCGCCCGTCGACTGATCCAGAACGCGGTAATCGTAGGCCTTCAACCGAATCCGAATTCGTTCTTTACCAATCACAGTGATGTCTCTCACAAAGATCGTTTTACCAGGGCTCCGCAAGCCGCCGCCTAACCGTAGGTCCCACGCGTCTGCATCGCTGGACCGGCGCTCGATCTCGACGCCCGTCCATCTCTCCCTGGCCGGCCTTTCGCCGGATGTCCGACTCTCGAGCGAAGCAGCTTCACCCCGCCCATAAGAACTTCTACGCGCTAATTTCGGTGATGGTGCCGGCGCCGACCGTGCGCCCGCCTTCGCGGATGGCGAAGCGCAACCCCTTCTCCATCGCCACCGGCGTGATCAGCTCGATCTCCATCGTCACGTTGTCCCCCGGCATCACCATCTCCGTGCCCCGCCGGCAAGTCCGCCACCCCCGTCACGTCCGTCGTCCGGAAATAAAACTGCGGCCGGTACCCATTGAAGAACGGCGTGTGCCGCCCGCCTTCTTCCTTCGACAGCACGTACACTTCGCCCTTGAACTTGGTGTGCGGCGTGATCGAGCCCGGCTTCGCCATCACCATCCCGCGCTCCACGTCCTCCTTCGCGATCCCCCGCAGCAGCAGCCCGGCATTGTCGCCCGCCATGCCCTCGTCCAGCTGCTTCTTGAACATCTCCACGCCCGTCACCACCGTCTTGCGCGTCTCCCGGAATCCCACAATCTCCGCTTCCTCGCCCACCTTCACCTTGCCGCGCTCGATCCGCCCCGTCACCACCGTCCCCCGTCCCTGAATCGAGAAGATATCCTCGATCGGCATCAGAAACGGCTTGTCCACCGAGCGCTCCGGCAGCGGCACGTACTTGTCCACCGCCTCCATCAGCTCGTCAATCTTCTGCCTCCCACGCCGCTTCCCCGTTCAGCGCCCCCAGCGCCGATCCCCGCACCACCGGCAGATCGTCCCCCGGAAACCCGTACCCCGTCAGCAACTCCCGCACTTCCAACTCCACCAGGTCCAGCAGCTCGGCATCGTCCACCGCATCGCACTTGTTCAAAAACACCAGCACGTACGGCACTCCCACCTGCCGCGCCAGCAGCACGTGCTCCTTGGTCTGCGGCATCGGCCCGTCGGTCGCCGCCACCACCAGAATCGCCCCGTCCATCTGCGCCGCACCGGTGATCATGTTCTTGATGTAGTCGGCGTGCCCCGGACAATCCACGTGCGCATAGTGACGGTTCGCCGTCTCATACTCCACGTGCGCCGTGGCAATCGTGATCCCGCGCTCGCGCTCCTCCGGCGCATTGTCGATCGAGTCGAACGAGCGGAACACCATCTTCGGATTGTGCTTCTGCAACACCTTCGTGATCGCCGCCGTCAACGTCGTCTTGCCATGATCAATATGCCCAATCGTGCCAACGTTCACGTGCGGCTTGCTGCGGTCAAATTTCTCTTTCGCCATTATCTTGACTCCGTTATTGAACGCGTTGTTTTTGCGCGTCGGAAAACGCTTCTATGCCGACTTCAATATGAGCAGTTGCGATGTACTCGTACTTCAGCAACATCAAAGAGCTGTAACTCTTTGGACGAACCCAGCAACCGAACTCGTCAACCGCTTGTACATACACCTGAAAGGCTTCCTTGTCGAAAATGCCCCGGAGGGCTTCTTTGCCTTCCGGCGACAACCAGAATCGAGTCACTTTGCCAGCGAGGATTCTCATTATTTCCTCGCCACCTCGGATCTTCCGATACCCTGTAGCACTCGACTCTTGAGTTGCTCGATCACATTCGTAGCGCCCGAGTCGATCACATCATCCGCAAGGTCGAGAGGGATGTCAACATTCCGGAATCCGCCGGGCGTTTCGATTCGCAACATCCAGCGGAACTCTACGCCATGACGCAGAATCGCGTCAACTCGATAACCACTACCAAGACCAGAAAGCAGCTTCTCGACAGTCTCGCCCAGTACCTGACCTCGCTGGGAGTGCCTTTGAGAAGCCAAATCTCCCGCCAGAACTCCACGGGCGTACTCTTCTTCCGCAACCTGAAACCGCTTCGCGGTTTCTTTTTGCTCGTCGCTCAATTTCGGCAGTTCTGATACCGGAGCTTCGATAGCCTGCTTCCATTCCTCCGCGGAGCTCGAACTGCCCGAAATGTAAACCTTAAATGACATGACGCCTATCTCGCCGAAACCCTGCCCTGCACCTTGGCCACGATCTCCTCGGCCACCGCGCGCGGCGCCTCTTCGTAGCGCGAAAAGTGCATGGAAAAAGTCGCGCGGCCCTGTGTGCTCGAGCGCATCTGGGTGGCATAGCCGAACATTTCGGCCAGCGGCACCATCGACTTGACGACCTCCGACCCGGCACGATGCTCGATGCCCTCGATGCGGCCACGGCGGCTGTTCAGGTCGCCGATGATGACGCCCATATACTCCATGGGCACGACCACTTCGACCGACATTACCGGCTCCAGCAACACCGGGCTCGCCCTGCGCGCGGCCTCTTTGAACCCCATCGAGGCGGCAATCTTAAACGCCAGCTCGTTCGAGTCCACTTCGTGATAACTGCCGTCATAGAGCGTCGCCTTGACGTCAACCATCGGATAGCCGGCCAGCACACCGCCCTCCATGGCTTCCCTGATTCCCGCCTCGACCGGCTTGATGTATTCCTTCGGGACCGAGCCGCCGACGATGTCGTTTTCGAAGATGAAGCCCTTACCGGCCCCGCTCGGCTCGATGCGCAACTTGACGTGACCATATTGCCCGCTGCCGCCGGTCTGCCGAATGTACTTGCCCTCGGCTTCGGCCTTCTTGCGGATGGTCTCGCGATAGGCGACCTGCGGCTTGCCGACGTTGGCTTCCACGCTGAACTCGCGCATCATGCGGTCGATGATGATCTCCAGGTGCAGCTCGCCCATGCCGCTGATGATCGTCTGCCCGCTGTCCTGATCGGTCGCCACCCGGAAGGTCGGGTCTTCCTGCGCCAGCTTGCTGAGCGCGACCGACATCTTCTCCTGGTCGCTTTTGGTCTTGGGCTCCACGGCAACCGCGATTACCGGGTCGGGGAACTCGATCGACTCCAGCACGATCGGGTGCTTCTCGTCGGAAATGGTGTCGCCGGTGGTCACGTTTTTCAAACCGACGCAGGCGCAGATATCTCCGGCGAGAACTTCCGTGATCTCCTCGCGCTTGTTGGCGTGCATGCGCAGCAGCCGGCCGATGCGCTCACTCCGCTGTTTATGCGGGTTGTAAACGCTGTCGCCGCTCTTCAACCCGCCCGAATAGGCGCGGATGAACGCCAACTGGCCGACAAAGGGATCGGTCATGATCTTGAAAACCAGCGCGGCGAACGGCTCTTGGTCGTCCGGCTTGCGAATTTCTTCCGCGCCCGTGTCCGGGTTCTTGCCCGTGACCGGAAGGATGTCAAGCGGCGACGGCAGGAAATCGACCACCGCGTCCAACAGCGGCTGCACGCCCTTGTTCTTGAACGCCGTGCCGCAAATTACCGGGAAGACCTTCATGGCGATGACGCTCTTGCGCAGCGACGCCTTCAGCTCTTCCTCGCCGATCTCTTCGCCCTCGACATATTTCGCCATCAGGTCTTCGCCGTCGTCGTTCTCCACGATGGCTTCAACCAGGAGCTGATGATAGGCTTGCGCTTTTTTCTTCAATTCCGCCGGAATCTCCTCGATCGAATACTCCGCGCCGAGGGTCTCGTCGTGCCAGAAGATGGCCTTCATGGCCAACAGATCGATACAGCCCTTGAACTTGTCTTCGGTGCCAATCGGATACTGGATGGCCACCGGGCGGGCGTTGAGGCGCTTGCGGATAGTGTCGATGGCGTGCTCGAAATCGGCGCCCATCTTGTCCATCTTGTTGATGAAGCAGATGCGCGGCACACCGTACTTGTCCGCCTGCCGCCAGACGGTTTCCGACTGCGGCTCGACCCCGTGAACGGCGTCGAAGACCGCGACCGCGCCGTCGAGCACGCGCAGCGAACGCTCTACCTCGGCGGTGAAATCCACGTGCCCCGGCGTATCGATGATGTTGATCCGGAGGTCGCGCCAGGAACAGGTCGTAGCGGCGGACGTAATCGTAATGCCGCGCTCCTGCTCCTGCGCCATCCAATCCATCGTCGCCGTGCCCTCATGCACTTCGCCAATGCGGTGGGTGCGGCCCGTGTAGAACAGGATGCGCTCGGTAGTCGTAGTCTTACCGGCATCGATGTGCGCCATGATGCCGATATTCCTGCAACGCTCTAATGGAACTTGTCTTGCCAAAACTTCCTTCTAAACCCCTACTCGTTATCGCGCCGTATAAGCCCGCGCTGGTTGCACTCGGTTCCGCCAAACTCCGGCGGAACCACTACGCGTCACCGCATCCGCCGCTACCAGCGGTAGTGAGCAAAGGCCTTATTGGCCTCGGCCATGCGGTGTACGTCTTCCTTCTTCTTAATGGCTGCGCCTTTGCCGTTGGCCGCATCCAGCAGCTCGTTGGTCAGCTTGTCGACCATGCCCTTTTCGGCGCGGCCGCGCGCATACGTCAGCAGCCAGCGGATGGCCAGCGAGGTCCGCCGGTCGGGATTGACTTCGACCGGCACCTGGTAGTTAGCGCCGCCGACGCGGCGGGTCTTGACTTCCAGCAGCGGCTTAACGTTCTCAACCGCCTTCTTGAATAACTTCAGGGCCTCGTCGCCGCCCTTCTGCTGAAGGTTCTCCAGGGACTGGTAGAAGATTGACTGCGCGGTGCTCTTCTTGCCGCCCCACATCATGGAGTTGACGAATTTATTGACCAGCGTGGAGCTGTAAACCGGATCAGGCATCGGTTCACGCTTCGGAACATGTCCTTTTCTAGGCATCCTGAAAACTCTCTTTCGCTGCTTCGCTTCACCGGCGATAACGCCGACTACTGAACCCTTAACACACATCCCTTGCTTCGGGACGACACCTCGCGGCTCAGGCGCCGCGAAAACCAGATCCTTCGCCGCTCCGCGGCTCAGGCTGACCGCGGCGGGCTCGAACGCCCGCTAAACGGCGGTCACTTGGGACGTTTCGCCCCATATTTGGACCGCCCCTGCTTGCGATTGGCAACCCCAACCGAGTCGAGCGTGCCGCGAATCACGTGATAGCGGACCCCCGGCAAATCCTTCACGCGGCCGCCGCGAATCAGCACAATCGAGTGCTCTTGCAGGTTGTGACCGACGCCGGGAATATAGGTTGTGACCTCAATCCCGTTGGTCAAACGAACACGAGCGACTTTGCGCAGAGCCGAGTTCGGCTTCTTAGGCGTCTGGGTGTACACGCGAGTACACACCCCGCGCTTCTGCGGGCAGGACTGGAGAGCGGGGCTCGCCGTCTTGTAGCGCGGCGCCGTGCGACCCTTACGGACCAATTGATTAAACGTAGGCACTCTTGCAGCTCCTTGTATCCGGCGCATGCGCGCCATCAGAAAGCGCGCGCCGCTCATGGCAGGCGCGTTTCTGCGTCCGGGTCCCTAGCAGACGCCGTCTGGCGTCTGTTAAGGTTCACAACCTTCCGGGCTGACCCGGCCCTTGGGCCCGGTCATACTTCTCCGCAACGCGGAGGATGTGCAGTTTCCTTAAGATTTACGAGTTGCGACGGTGGCACCTAGACCGATCCCCACCGCAAACCACTACGGCATTTCAGGGGGCCGGTACTCCGTTTCGCAGCCTTGACCCGCATACCCCTTCGTAAAGGACGAAAGGCAGCGCAGGCCGTTTCAGCGAGGGAGCCCTTTTTCTACCGGCGCGGCAAGCACGCCCATTGGGCCATGACTTCTACAGCTCAACCAGAACCGCTACAGGCAAGCCAATCAAACTCGCGGAACCTGACTACTATAGCAACTCACGACAAAGCCGTCAACCGTATTTGCTCCCAAAACACGGATAAAGAATTCTATCATCACCCGCCATGCGGCTCAAAAAACCGAGCTGCGCCCATACCAACTCGCGGAAACAAATCTCCCGGCATCGGGTTTTCATCCCCGACAGATATTGCATTGCCCGGCAGCCGAGCCGTGGCCGCCGCCCGAACCCGGCGGGCCCGGCGCGGAGCGCGGTTCATGTCACGCGATGCCAAACTAACGGGACACTGCCGGCTGGGGCACAGCCCTTCGTTTACGCAATGGGAAAGTTCAAACCGGGCGGAAACCAGTTTCTTCGGCTTGCGGAACACCTTCGCCAGCCACTACACTGGCTTATCCAGCGGATTACAAACCGCACGCAACCCGTGCGGGGAGGATGCATGCGGCGGTCGCGAACGACATTCGCTTTTTTGGCTCTCCTGCTCTCCTGTGTTGCCTTAACTTTGCCGGGCTGCGGGGGCTCCAATGCGGGCAAAGTTGCCAGCATCACGCTATCACCTTCGCCGGTTTCGGTGGCTTATGGCGAGAGCGACGTTAGATTGACAGCCTCGGCGGTCAACAGCAGCAATGCCGCGGTGAGCGCCAGTTTTACGTTTGCCTCCAGCAATACGGCCGCGATCTCCGTTTCTCCTACCGGGCAGATCTGCGGCGGCACCTGGGATGCAAACTTCTTCAACTGCGCCAAACCCGCCAACTCCACGCCTCAAAGCGCGACCATAACCGTGTCCGTCGTCGGGCAGACTCCCACCCAAACCGTGCAAGCATATGTTCATGAAAAGGTGGACAGCGTAGCCGTTACCAGTTATCCGGGAGTAGGGACGGCCGGGCCGAACTGCGCAACCAGCACCAACTGCACGTGCACGTCGTTAGCAAATGCATTCGCAGTGACCTACCCCTTAGCTTCCAGCGGGTCATTGCCGGTGTTGCAGGCGACCGCCTTCAGTAACGACCCGACGGTTTGCAATTCGCAAACACCGCCTGTTTCCGCGCCGTGCGACATTACCGGCGACTTGACGGCAACGCCAGCCGGCACGCCTATCAACCACTCGCTTCCTTTTGAATGGGCAAGCAGCGACACCACCATCGCTGCCGTCGATACCGGGGTTACGACCGCCGGGACGGTAACGCCTATCGGTCCAGGCAAGGCAAACATCTCTGCCACGATCAGCGGGATGACCAGCCCCTCGGTGCCGTTTGTGACCTGCCCCGTCAGTTCGATAACGCTGACGGCAACGAACGCCTCCAATAGCGGCCTCGGGCCGCTTTCTATTAGCCCCGGCGGAACCCAAAACCTTGCGGTCGCGGTCACCGATGCGAACAATCCGCCTCAGACGATCACCTATTCCACGAGCAATACAACCAACCTGGCGCTCAACTACCCCGGCCTGAGTTGGTTGAGTTCGGATCTGTATAGCGCGTCCGCCGCGGCGCAGACCCAAAGCGTGAACACGACGATCAGCGGCGTTACCACTACCCAAACCGTGCCTTTGCCGGCGGGGACCGCGACCGGGGTTACGGACGGAGTGACATCGCTGGTGGCCTCGTGCACGCCGCCGGCCTGCAACAAGAACCTTTTCCCGGTGTATAGCAACCCAATCGTCACCACCACTTCGGGCAGCAACGCCGCCGTCGCCTACATCGCCAGTTCGCAGAGTCTGGTCATGTTGGCTGTGGACGTCGCGTCGACTGCATTGCTGGTAGCCTTTCCGCTTCCTTCAATGCCGAACTCGTTCCTGTTCAACCGCCAGGGAACGATGGGCATACTTGGTTCCGCCAACGGTGTCTTCCCCATCAACCCGACGATCGCAACATCTAGTACTACTTCCCCAGTTATTGCTCCCCTCGCATTTAACGGAACCGTTCTGGCAATTTCGCCGGATGGATCGCTGGCAGCCGTATTTGGGCAAAATTCGGGGACGACTCAAGACTCGATCGGCATCATCAATCTCACCCAATCCGCATTCGTAACCTCGTTCCCCATTCCGGGAAAATCCACGGACGCAACCCAGCCGACGGTTGCCGCCGATTTCTCGCTCGATTCCCGATACCTGTGGGTTGCCGTTACTCCGCCCGCCGGCAGCACGGCGGGAAATCGCGTCTACGTCTACACGTCGGGCACTGGTGCAAGTTCCTTCAATGTCAACAGCCCCGCCAACGACTTGGCATTCCTGGCCAGTGGCCCGCTGGTGTACCTCGCAGGCGACACTTCAGCCGCCAGCATCAGCGCTCGCGCGACTTGCCTTCCCGGCCAGCAAGGAACCTCGACGCAGTCAAGCGGCTCCGACCTGGCTAACGGCGTGGTCGATGTGCAGGCAGGCGTTGCTCCGTCGAAGATTCGCGCCTTGCCCAACGGGGCAGGAATCCTGGCGCTGGACCCGCAGAACAATATCGACGTGGTAACGCTCGCAAACCCGCAGTCACCGCTCGTCGGATGTCCCTTCGTCCCGAGCGGAAGTTTTGAATCGGTGGCGCCGCAAAGCCTTGGGCTGAGCACCCTGCTGGGCACGACGGTAAATCAGTTCCTGGTGACACCGGACAGCAGCACTGCCTTTCTCACCAGCACCGGCGGCAACGTCGTCCTGGTTAACCTTGCCAATCCACTGGCGCTCACCGCAACCGCCATCCCACTGCAGGGAGGGACTACCCCAGTGCTCCAGGATCCAACCACGGGTTTGTTCTTCAAGGGGGACATCCCCGCCAACAGCGGCCTATTCGTGGTCGGCGCCAGCGATGGCTTCGTGCACGAGATATACGTAAGCACAGGCCTGGACTACTCATTCGACCTCAGTACCTATGGACTTGTCGTGGCAAACAGCACAACAACACCCGCGCCGCCCGCGCCGCCCAACCTGATCGCCATTCGCAACCAATAGAGCGGCAGGTGAGTGTCATCCTTCGGTCGCGTTCTGCTGGTGCGGCCGAAGGAGCTGCGGTTCATCTTGGCGAACAGCAGCTCCCTCGCTACGCTCGGGGATGATGCGCTGTTTTTGCTCCAGAGGGCTTTTTCAGTAGTCTGCTAAAGGTCGGCTTCGAAATCGTCCATGTCGAAACCGTGATAGGTCAGGCCTTCGCGCAGCCTGGACTTCATCCTCTCGGGCGTCGATTCCACCAGGGCGCGGACCGCGGTTTCCATCCCGACCTCTTCCTCGCCTAACTCCTGGGCCAGGGCTTCGGCTCTGGGGCCGGCTTTCTCTTCGACTGCGTCGCGGGCGTTGGCGGGAAGGCAGCGCAGCAGTTCAGCGAGGATCTCCGTCGCTTCATCGGACCATTGCCTGATTCCCTCGAATCAGGATTGAAATGAAAGCTCGATGCCTCTGGCGCTTCAGGGCGTCGAGTTGAGCTGCTTGGCGACACTGTCGAGCACGCCGTTGATGAACTGCACCGACTCCGGCGTTGAGAATCGGCGGGCGATTTCCAGTGCTTCGTTGATGACTACGGGTCTCGGGGTTTTGGGAAAGCACAGGAACTCGGCGACTCCGGCGCGCAGGATGTTGCGATCGACGGCCGCCATGCGCTCCATGCGCCAGTGTTCGGTGTGCTGCTCGATGAGCTTATCGATTTCACCGCAACGATCCATGGCGAAGCGGAACAGGTCTCCGGCGAAGCCGCGGATACTCTCTTCCAGATCGCTGCGCTCCGCCCAGAAGGTGCGTTCGACCTGGTCCACGCTCTGATGGCCCATGTCCGACTGGAACAGCATTTGCAGTGCCAGTTCGCGTGATTTTCTTCGCGTTCCCATGATCTTCCCAGAGTCTGGTGCTCGCTCGAACGGTGCTAGCTTTCAGCGAGGCTTCCCGCCGGCCAGTTTGCGCAAGTTCGCCATTTCAATGGCGGCCAGCGCCGCTTCATAACCCTTGTTGCCGGCCTTGAGCCCGGCGCGGTCGATGGCCTGCTCCAGAGTATCGCAAGTCAACACGCCGAAGCCCATCGGAACGCCGGTCTCCTGCATCGCCTGGCCAACCCCGCGGGTCGCTTCGTTGGCGATCACATCGTAGTGAAACGTGTCTCCGCGAAGCAGGCAGCCGAGACAGACGAGGGCGTCGAAGCGGCCCGTCTCCGCCAGTGTGCGCGCCGCGAGCGGAATCTCGAACGATCCCGGAACGCGCACGATCTCGATATCCTCGCTCCTGGCCCCTGACATCCGCAAGGCCTCGATGGCGCCCGCCAGCAGACGCTCGGTGATGAAGGAGTTGAAGCGGCTTACAACACAAGCGAAGCGAAGGCCGGTGGCATCGAGCGAGGCCGGCTTCACCGCGTGACGCCAGTCTTCCCGGTAGGAAAAGACCGCGAGCCGCGCACCGACACCGGGAAGCTCGATGGTGAACATGCGCGCGCCCCAATCGCAGTCGGCAATCTCGCGCAACACCACGCCGCCCAGGCGGCTCACCTGTTCATAGATGATGTCTGCGTTATCGACTTCAAGGATCAGGTCCGCATCCGGAAAGCCTTCGCCCAGGCCGATCTCAATGCCAGCCTCGGGGGCTTCGAGTTTGATGCCGCGATTGCGCGCGCGCTCCCAGGTTTCGCCGCGCCTAAAGCCCAGCGCTTCCAAAAACCCCACCAGCGCTTGATAGTCCTCGGCGTTGGCGGGCAGCAAAAGACGATGAATTGACTTAATCATTCCGAGGATTGTTTTACCACACCGGGAGGGAAAACGTCGCCACTATCCTTCGCCGGACGTAAGTTGGCGCACGCCAAAGAATTTCGGAGACGAACCTGCCGATGGTTGGATCGTGGTACCTGGCGCGGTAGTCCGCCGCGTTATCGTGTATCGACGGTCTCTTGTGTTCAGGTGTAAACTCATGCTGTAGTCAGGAAGGAAGGACGCATGGGCGTTACCGTTATTTATTCTACCGAGGCCTTTGAACACAAGGCCAAAGACTTTCCGGGAAAGCATTCAGAGCCTTTTTCGTTTAACTCCCTCAAAGACGCGAAGGACGCGCCAATCCCCGAAGGGTATGTATTTGCAGTCATTCAGGATGATGAAACCGGCTGTCACACCTATTCGAAAAAGCTCGGCTGGGAGTTTCACGATAAGCCGTGACAAAGCGATTCGCCGCCGTTGGTGTCCCTTGCTTGCCACCTTACGATCGCCAATCGCCTGCTACTTGCCCTTGAACTGCGCCGGGCGCTTCTCCAGAAAAGCGTGCGTGCCTTCGGCTTTGTCTTCGGTCCCGCATAGAATCCCGAAGAGCGCGGCCTCGATGAACGATCCTTCCTGGGTGCTCACTTCCAGGCCACGATTGACGGCCTCCATGGCGTAGCGCACCGCCAGCGGAGCGTTGGCGATAATCTTCTTCGCGATCGCTTCCGCCCGGGCCATCAACTCGCTTGCCGCAACCACTTCATTGACCAGCCCGATGCGATGCGCCTCCTCGGCGGAAATGATGTCGCCGGTCAGCAGCAACTGCATCGCCAGGCCCTTGCCCACGATTCGCGGCAGGCGCTGGGTGCCGCAGAAGCCCGGGATGATGCCGAGCTTGACCTCCGGCTGGCCGAACTTGGCGTTAGCCGTGGCGAGGCGGATCGCGCAAGCCATGGCCAGCTCGCATCCGCCACCGAGGGCAAAGCCATTGACGGCGGCGATCACCGGCTTGCCGAGATTCTCAATCAGGTCGAAAAGAGCGTGGCCGCGCCGGCAGTACTCTTTGCCCGAGACCGCCGTTTCCTTAGATATCTCCTGAATGTCCGCCCCGGCGACAAATGCCTTGTCGCCCTCGCCGGTGACGATCACGACCCGCGCCTCGGCATCCGTCTTCAGCTCATGAAAGGCCTGCCGCAGCTCGTTAATGGTGGCGATGCTGAGCGCATTGAGCACTTTCGGGCGGGCAATGGTGATGTAGGCGATCAGGTTCTTCTTTTCGACCCTGATGTTTTCAAACTGCAAAGGGGCTGCCGTCGATGACATAGTTATGCTCCTTGCGCTTTGGCTGGTTCTCCCCTGAGCGCTTCGTCCTGGGGCGCCGGCTTCTCGGGGTTAGACCAGTTGTAGAATCCCTTGCCGCTCTTTTTGCCATACCACCCCGCCAACACCATCCGCCGGAGCAGGGCCGGCGCGGCAAAACGCCTTTCCTTGAACTCGTCGAACATCACATGAGTGATGTAATAGATGGTATCAAGGCCGATGAAATCCGACAGCACGAACGGTCCCATCGGATAACCGCAGCCGAACTTCATCGCCAGATCGATGTCGCTGATCGAGCCTACGCCTTCCTCATAGGCGCGAACGGCGTCCAGCAGGTAGGGCACAAGCAGCCGGTTCACGATGAAGCCGGTCTTGTCGCTGGTGCGCACCGGAACCTTCCCCAGCTTCTCGGCGAAAGCGATGGCCGTGTCCATGATCTTGGCGTCGGTCGCAATCGTGCGGATGACCTCGACCAGCTTCATCAGCGGCACCGGATTGAAGAAATGCATGCCGATGAAGCGGTCGGCGCGGGTGGTTGCCGTCATCACCTCGGTGACGGAAACCGATGACGTGTTCGTGGCGAAGATCGCTTCGCGCCGCACCACCTGGTCGAGCCGGGCAAACATCTTTTTCTTCTCTTCGACGTTCTCGATAATCGCCTCGATGACGATATCGGAAGCGGCAAGATCCTCCACCTTCAGCGTGCCCTTGATGCGGGCGCGCACGCTTTCGGGAGTTTCCTTGATCGTTCCTTTCTCGGCGAACTTGGCCAGAGATTTCGCAATCCCGGCGAATCCCTTGTCGAGAAAACGCTGCTCGGCTTCGAGCACAACCACCTCGAAGCCGGCGGTGGCGGCGGTCTGCGCAATCCCACTGCCCATGAGTCCGCAGCCGATGACTCCAACCTTCTTAATCTCCATGTCTTTTCTCCAGATTGGGTAACAAGAAAATCACGCGGTGACGTTTCTAATCACATGAGCCGCCCGCTGCCCCGCCCGAGCGACCTCTCCGCCACACGACTGCTTCCGCCCGTCCCGGACGAAACCAGAGAGTTTATCAGCAGCCTCTTAATTATGGCAATCAGCGCGCGCCGAATTCGCCGAATTGGAGCGCAGGGGACGGATTGGCCAGCGTATATGCCGTGCCCGCTTCGGTGGATTTTGCCTGCTCCAGGGCATCTTCGAGGCGATTGATCACCTCGGTCGCGATATCCGCGGCGTCGTACTGCGGATCGAGGTTGGCTTCGGCCACTCCGACGGTCAGCGCCGGCGCCGAACCGTTCTCGTCGCCGCTATTCTTCAGCGCCCGCCTTAAGTTGCCGATCACCAGCGATGCGTCTATCTCCGCCGTGCTCGCCAGCAGAACGGCAATTTGATTCGGAGCATAGCGGACAGCCAAGTCGCTGTGCCGCAAGTGCGAACATACGGTCTCCCCGGCACTGTGCATGAGCTCTTGCCAGCGGCGCGGCTCGCCTTCCTGCGCGGGATAAGGAACGGAGAAGTCGAGCAACAAAAGCGTAAGCGGAGTCTTCTGCTGCTTGGCGCGCCCGATTTCCGCCAACAATACATCGTGATACACCGAGCGCTTGAGCAGTCCGCCGGTCTGAGGCAGAGGGCCGGACGCAGCCTGTACGCTCACTACCGGCGTACCGCCTCGCGGCTGCAGGCCGAGGGCAAAACAAAGATCACGAAGGCGCTCGTTGTGCTCCTCCTCGAACGGAAACCTCTCCCGAATCTTTGCCATCACCTCGGCAGCCTGCGCCATGAGGGCGTAGCGGCAGAAGAGCTCGGCTTCCACCATCAGGTCTTCCAGCAGCGCAAAATGGTTGCTCGTGTCCTGACCCTCGTCCTGCGCCGACGGAGGTCTGATGGCCGCCAGACTACGCTGCAGACCGTTCAACCGCCCGGCGTCGATCTTGCCTTGCAGGCTCTCCAAGCGGGCCTGGTGGCCGCCTTCATAGGCATCGACATCGACGGCGCGTTCCAGGGCTCCGGTTGCGCGCTCAAAGTCTCCCGCCGCCAGATAGTGATCGAAGAGCCTAGCCAGAGTAATGGTCAGGTCCGTCTCGTGATTGGCGGAATCATACAGAGTAGCCAGATATTCCAGGTAAACCGGCCCCGAATTCCGCTCCGCGGCCATGCGCTTGGTAAGGGCGACAAACTCGCGGCGCATTCCGACCCTGCGTTGAAAATCCTCAACCCGTTGCGAGAGATCGACGGCGCGCTCTTCCCGGCCGGCGTCGATGGTACGGCCGATCAGCTCGGTCGCTTTTTCCAGCCAATGGCGCGGGTCGCGCTCAAAAAGTTCCCAGATGTGAGGTTCGGCTTCCAGCGGACGGCCGGCACGCATCAGAGCAATGCCATAAGGTTCTCGCGCCTCCGCCGGACTGGAAGGATAGTTTGCCAGGGGCTCCAGAATTCTTACCGCCCGGGCCGGATCGCTCTCGATCAGCGCCGAGCCATAGCCGAGGGCCGCAACCGCGTTTGCCGCATCCAGTTCGTAGGCCTTGGCAAACTGACCGGAGCCGTCGATTCCATGGCGCTGGAATTCCAGCGCTACCCCGGCGTATGCCGCGGCGGCCTGCTGCGTGAGTCCCTGCTTGAGGGCCGCGTCGGCAAGTTGCTGGAAGCGCTCGGCCGTCGGATCGAGCTCGGTCAGGCGCCGCAGAATCTGAAGCACCTCTTCGTCGCGGCACAAGGTTCGATAACCGTTCAGTGCGACCTCGTAGGCCAGCAGCGCTTCACGCAGGTTGGTGCGCTCGCTAAGCCGGGCGAACAGCAGGGCCTCTTCCGGAAGTACGGGACGCAAGCGGGCCAGGCGCTTATAGCTCAGGGTCGCTTTCGACAGGTTCGATTTTCCCGCGTAGTAATGAAATACTTCGCTCAACTGCTCGGCGGCCAGGGCGGGCTGATTCAGCGTCGTGTAGACGTCGGCGACCGATTCTTTGGCTCTGGCGTTGCCCGGATCAATCGTAAGCACTCTGAGATACTGGCTCAGAGCCGTCTGCAATCTGCCCTTTTGCAGGGCTTTCTCCGCTTTCAGCACATATCTGGAGATATCCGCGGAAGGCTGACCGAGTTGTTGAATTCCCAGCATATAAACCCACAACGACAGAACACCTATTGCTTGGAAGTTAATCACGAATCTGGTGCCGGAAGCAGATTACGTCAGTCCGAAAGCGGCGGGCCGGAAGGACACGTCGGTATCGATTACCCTTGAAACCGGGGTTCTCTTTTGACCCAGGTCCATACTTTTTCAGGCCGGAGCATCGCTTGCTGCTTGACAACTTCGCTTTTTATTCGCCATAGTAGTGCTTGGGCGATAGACCATGGCTCTGACCAAGCGGCAACGGCAGGTGTACGACTTCATTGCGAACTTCGTGGCGCGGCAAGGATACTCGCCGTCATTTGAAGAGATCGGCGCCGGGTTGGGGCTGAGTTCTCTGGCGACGGTTCACAAGCATATCTCCAACCTTGAGGAAAAAGGCCTCCTCAAGCGGGATTTCAATCGCAGCCGGTCGATTGACCTGTTGCCGATGAAGGCCCGGGCGAAGCTGGCGGCGGCCGCGCTGGAGTTGCCGCTGGTGGGGCGCATCGCGGCCGGGCGTCCGGTGGAGCAACTGGAGAATCCGGGAACCATTTCCCTGGCGGATCTGACGCGCTCCCGCGACGTGTTCGTGTTGCAGGTGAGCGGCGATTCCATGCAGGACGAGCACATCGTCGACGGCGATTACGTGCTGATCGAAAAAGCGCCGTCGGCGCGCGATGGGGAAATCGTGGTGGCGCTGATTGACGGCTCGGAGACCACTCTCAAGCGCCTTTATCGTGAGGGCGCGCAAATCCGGCTTCAGCCCGCGAACGCCAACATGCAGCCGATTCTCGTACCGGCCTCGCAGGTACAGGTGCAAGGGCGCGTGATCGGAGTTCTGCGGAAGTACTGAATGGGTTCGGAGTGGTGGGGCTGAACAACGCCGGAAACGGTCCCGGCCAAGGCGATGCATCGCCTCCGGAACCGCCTCTAAGAACAAAAAAGTCCGCGAACGATGCGGGCTTTGTTTGCAAATCGGATATTCGGATGTGAAGATGCGCCGGCCGGCTTCTAGGCGACCACCAGATTCTTGTCGAGCGCCTTCTGAATGGTTTCTTTCGGGACATAGCCCACAATCTGCTCGCGCACCTGGCCGCCCCTGAAAATCAACAGCGTCGGAATCCCGCGCACGCCGTAGCGCTGCGGAGTCGCCATATTCTTGTCGACATCCATTTTGGCGACTCGTACCTTGCCTTGGTACGACTTCGCTATCTCGTCGACGAGCGGCGCCAGCGCCCGGCACGGACCGCACCAGGCAGCCCAGAAATCGACCATTACCGGCTGGTCCGACTTGAGCACCTCCTGGTCGAAATTGGCGTCATTTACCTCAAAAATTGCATCACTAGCCATTCTGCCTCCCCTTCAAAAATTCGCTCTGCGGCAATCCGCCAGCACCGAACTCAGTATCGTACCACTACATTGGATGCCACCGGCCAAAGAACGACGCGAAACTCCCCGACCGGGCGCCGCCTTTCCGACCAACCCCCGCGCTTGGAGCTGTCTTGCAGATTAAACCCTGGGCTCGACGAATGGGCAGTGGCTTCCAAGGGACTGACCATCGCCCGTCCGCCGAGGGCGGTCCGGAAGGAGAATCGAGAAATGTGAAGGTACTCACACGTAACCTAAAAGATCATCGCGCTGAAGTCCCCGACGCGGCTGGGAACCAGAAAGTAACCAACAACGAAAAAGCGCCGTTGACCGAAGTCTTCAGCGCCCTGGCAGCTCTCCCCCAAGAACTACCACCACTTCTATTTTCGGCAGTCCGGGTGCCGTCGTAAAGTCTCGAAAGTAACCGTCGGTAACGTAGTTCGTAACCTGATCGGGCGGAGCCCATCACCCCTCCGGGTAAACGTTAAGCACAGTGCCAGGGGATTTCGTATGCCTCCGGTTTCAAGGCTTGGCGAGCCGGTACTGTCGGCTCAGTTTCACGTATGACCAATAGTCGAGTACCCAGTATTGTTGCCGGTCAGCGGTTCAGTATTGTCGTCGCTCGGTTTCACGCATAACCGTGACGAAGTTACGTCCGCCAAAGGCAAAGACCGGAACAATCGTACCAGTCACACCGACGCGAACCCCCTTGGACGGCACGCCATAGTGCTCGCTATAAATCCAAATGCGCCCGGTGCCGTCGTCGAGTTCGAACATGCCGGTACCGAGTACTCCGATGGACTGCACCACTGTACCGCGAACTAAAAGCTCCTGGTTCGCGTAGCGGGCGGGGTCGTGCTGTATTTCGGCGATACTTTTTTGTGCCGGACACGCGGCCAGCGTCAGCGGCAGTGCCAACCCCAAGAGAACCATCCAAAACTTTCGTGCCATAACCTTATCCATTTCCGTTCCCGAAAATCCTCGAATAATCCTCGAATAAATTAATGAGACACGGAATAGCGCCTGAAGTCGCGTTGGAGGCTCAACGGATGGCTGAAGCACTCATCACAGCCGGAATCCCGGGAGACGCCGGGGATGAATCCGAATCTCCGGTCCCGCCCTTGGCACTTAGCAGGGTGAAATTCACTTAGCGGCGCTGACTCCAAGATACACTTGTCTTATCCGCGCCATCGGGGCGCGCCGGGGAGTCCAGGCTTCCATCCCAGCAACCGCGGCGGTTGCCCGGGACCCAGGCTATCCGCGTTTCAGGGTGATCCGATGCTGGTGATCTTTTCGGGCCTGCCGGGCACGGGCAAGAGTACGCTTTGCAATGCGCTGGCAAACCATATGCCCGGTGCAATCTTGAATAAAGACGTCATCCGGCAAGCCGTTTTTGGCGCGGCGCATACCGACTACTCGCGCCAGCAGGATGATTTGGTCGGCTCCATGATGCTGGGCGCGGCCGAGTATCTTCTGCGTAAGAATCGCTCCCAGCACGTCTTTCTCGATGGCCGCACCTTTTCCCGCCAATACCAGCTTCGGCCCTTTATCGAACTTGCCGAGCGGCTGTCGGTTCCCTGGCGGATCCTTCACTGCGTGTGCTCCGACGAAGTGGCGAAGCGGCGGCTGAATCACGGCGGACATCATGCGGCACGGAACCGCAGCTTCAGGCTTTACAAGCTCATGCAGGCGACCTTCGAGCCGATCGCCTTCGAGCATCTCACGATCGATACCGATCTGCCGATGAGCGTATCGCTGGCGCGCGCAGGCGCCTACCTGGGACTGTCCGCTCCGGGCAAGGACCGGGCTAGCTCCGCCGACGATTGACTGCTGGCATGGAGAGCATCGCGGAGCGGTGGAGTGATAGACTTCAGCCATTTGAGGCGGGACCGCGCGAGAAGATTGCACCGGGCCGGAATGAGTGTATGAGCGAGCAACGTCAGTTGTTTCCGATGATGCTGGATCTGGCCGGGCGCAGGTGCGTCGTCATCGGCGCCGGGGCCATCGGCGAAGGCAAGATCCAGGGCTTGCTGGCGACCAGGGCCAAGCTCACGGTGTTGGCGCCCGAGGCAACCCTCACAGTCCAGCAGTGGGCCCGGCAGGGATCGATCGATTTCATCCAGCGGGCGTTTGAACCCGGCGACCTTGACGGCGCCTTCCTGGTGGTAGCGGCCACATCCTCGGCTGAAGTCAATCATCGGATTCACGACGAAGCGCGCCGCCGTGGAGTTCTCTGCAACGTGGTGGATGATCCCGAGCACTGCGATTTTTTCTATCCCGCGGTGGTGCGCCGTGGCGCTTTGCAGATTGCGATCTCCACGTCAGGAGTCAGCCCGGCCTTCGCGCGCAGGCTTCGCCGGCAGCTCGAAGCCCAGTTCGGCGAGGAGTACGGCGCCTGGCTCGATCGGGTTGCGCGCCGCCGGGAAGAAGTGCTGCGCAACGTGACCGACGCTGCCGAGAGACGCCGCATCCTGGAGGAGCTTGCCACCACAGGGAGTCCATTGTCCGATGAAGAGCGATGATGTCGAGCGATGAAACCGGTTTGACTCTGGAGCGTTCAGCGAGCAATGCGTCCTTCGCCGGGGATGTAATCGTCGGTCGAGTAGCGGTGAGTTTCGTGGCAGTGCGGGCACTCGAAGGAACCGGCGTCGGCGCCGCGAACGATTGCGTCCGTGCTCTTGCCCGGAGCCAGTTCGCGCGGCTTGATGGCAAATCGCTGAAGACAGGTTTTGCACTCGACCAGCCAGACAAAGGGCATTGCTTAGCCTCCCCGCGAAATATTCTGACGGTTTTGCCCGTGGTTGTCGAACCGCATTTGCCGCCCGGCCCAACTTTCACGTCGGCCTCCGCTGCTTTTCAGATACGCCTTTTCGCGGAACTGCTCTAGACTAACAGTGCTCTCAAATCACAGGCTCCGGGTTGGCCGCACGCTCCGGGGTCTCTGGTTAAGGAACTGGATACAAAAAAATGAGTAAGCTGCTCACGCTTGGCGACGCTATTCGACGGTATGTGCCGGATGGCGCATTGATCTTCATTGGCGGATTCGGCCATTGCGTTCCCTTCGCCGCCGGTCACGAGCTGATCCGGCAGGGTCGTAAGGGGCTGACCCTCTGCCGTACCGGGACGGACATTTTATTCGACCAGCTGATTGGCGCCGGGTGTGTGGTCAAGGTGATCTTCGGCTACCTAGGAAACCCAGGGGTTGGCATCTCCCACGCGTTTCGCCGGGCGGTGGATGCCGACGAGATCGGCGTCGAGGAGTGGACGAACTTTACCCTCCTGCTGCGCTTGCACGCCGCCCGCATCGGGGTGCCCTTTCTGCCGAGCCGGGCGCTGCTGGCGGGCGACGTTGCGAAGGCATCGGCCGACGCGCACAAGATAACCTGCCCGTTTACCGGCGAGTCTCTCAGCGCGATCCCGGCGCTACTCCCCGAGATCGCCCTGATCCACGCGCAGCGCGCCGATGAAGACGGGAACGTGCAGATGTGGGGCATCGATGGAGACACTCGCGAAGGCGCTCTCGCCAGCCGCGTGGTGATCGCCACGGTCGAGGAAATTGTTGCGCGGGAGGTAGTCCGCGCCGCTCCCGAAAGGACAATCGTTCCCGCGCACCGGACCATCGCGGTCTGCCACGTGCCCGGCGGCGCTCACCCATCTTACGTTCAAGACTATTACACGCGCGATGACGAGCATTTCACCCTCTACGATCGGATCTCGCGGAAACCGAGCGAACTCGCCGCCTATCTGGACCGCTATGTTCGAAAGGTTACCGATCGCGAAGCCTATCTGAACTCGCTGGAACCTGGAGTGGTCGAGCGAATTGGCATAGCCAAGGTCCGCCCCACCGCGCGTAAAGACACGCAGAGCGGGGACCCCGTGGAGGCACGGTCATGAACCCCCAGACGGAGATGGAAAACCTGGTTTTGGGAACGGCCTTGGAACTGGCCGATGGTGAGACCTGTTTCGTCGGCATCGGCGTGCCTTCTCTGGCTGCCATGCTAGCCAAGCAGACTCACGCGCCGAATCTTGTGCTGATTTATGAATCCGGCGCCATCGATGCCAATCCCCCAGTTCCTCCGCTGTCGACGGGCAGTCCGTGCGTGACCGCGGATACCGCCATGATCGGTGATTGTCTGGATGTGTTTGGCGACCTTCAGGCTGGACGTATCGATGTGGGGCTGCTTTCGGCGGCGCAGGTTGACCGGCACGGGAACCTCAACAGCACGGTGATTGGCGACTACCGAAAACCAAAGCTGCGGATGGTGGGCAGCGGCGGCGCGCATGATATCGCCAGCCTCGCCAACCGGGTCGTGATCGCCATGCCTCACGATCCCAGGCGCTTCGTGGCCGCGGTCGATTTCATTACCAGTCCCGGTTTTCTAAGTGGCGGCGGAGAACGCAGCCGATGCGGGCTTCGCGGCGGTCCTCACGCGGTCATAACCGGCAGAGGGCGTTTCGTCTTTGCCGGCGAGGAGCTGCAATTGGAGCGCTCGTTTTATCCATTCTCGGCGGCGGATGCGGTCGAAGGCTTTGGCTGGGATGTGCCGGTTCGCCCCGGCGCATGCTGTTTCAACGGCTTCGATGAAGGCGCCCGCACCGTGGCCCGCCGCATTGGATTGAACGCGGGAGCGTAAGCGCGCTAGTTTTGGCCTTTGTCCTGCTTCGCATCGAGTTGCTTGGCCGGATAGTATCCATCTCTGGCTTGTACCGCGAGTTCTTTTTGGGTCGTGGTCACGCGGATTTTGCGGTACTCCGAAGCATCGCCTGGGCGGTCCGGCACGTAGCCGAGGCTGTACTGGTTGCGAAGGTCTTCCTGAATCGTCTGATAAATCTGGTCAACCGTTTCCTTCTTGGAAGCCTCGAACAAGCGCCCGCCGGTTTCTCTCGAAATGCGCTCCAGAACAGTTTTTCCGTTTTCGCGCTCCTGCCGAGACTCTCCAGAACCGGGATACCCGCCCCCGCCACGGCGTCCGCCTCCGATAGGAATACCCAGGGGACCGCCCATCCCTCCTCCGCGTCCCCAACCGCTGCCGCCGCCGGAGTCCAGCTTGCCAACCAACAGAACCGAGTAAACGACGGTGTTGGCCCGCTGGGCCGCTTCGATGGCCCGATCCAGCGTCACTTTGCTGCCGCGATCAATCCCGCTGGAAAGAACGATGATGACCTTGCGTCCCGGCTGTTTCAGCATCAGTTCATTTGCGGCCAGATAAACTGAATCGTATAGCGTGCTTCCCATTTGCCCGCGACCCGAGCCGCGTCCGCCTCTGGGATAGCCGCTCCCACCTGACGTGTCGTCGTCGTTTTGCTTCAACTGCGGCCGTTGGAGCAAGTCAAGAGCGGTGTTCATCTTCTGTTTTGACGGGGTGAGATCCTGGAGCAGCTCGACTTCGCGATCGAAGTGGATGAGGAACGCCTTGTCCTTATTTTCCCGCAGCACCTGATCGATAAAGTGGCCGCCGGCGGAGCGCTCCTGCTCAACCACCCGGCGTTGGCTCGGGCCGGTATCGACCAGCAGTCCCAGGGTGAGCGGAAGTTCACCCGCGCGGCTGAAGTCGCGAATAATCTGCTGCCGCCCGTTCTCCTCCAGGATGAAGTCGTTTTGCGACAGGTTGTTGACGATCTTGTCATGCTTGTCACGCACCGCCGCCAGTACGTTTACCAGGTTGGTGTCCGCCGAAGGCGCGGGAACCTGCTGGCCAATCGCCGGCGGGCCAAAAATCGATACGCACAAGGCCAACCCGGCCAGCCGCAACATTGAACGTTTGCAACGACTCTTTGAAAACGGCATAGTGTATAACTCGCGTTGGAAAGCTAAAATGGTTTCGCTCAAAGCAGAGCAGCAGCTCTGCTCTTCAGCCGCTTTAATCCCGCGGTTCCAGCCATCGCGGATCAACCCGGCTAGACGGAGTTTACAACACGGAAGTTCCATAATTGTTGTGGTTTTTCCATCCAAGTCGCGACGGCGAGAAATGGCTGCGGTAGGCCGAGAATGGCATCGCAGCCGGGGAACCATTCTGTTTTCGCATCTCGTAACCGACGCATCATAGAAATCACCATGAAGTGCCGAATCGAATTCGGCTTCGAGCGGGTTTAACGATAAAGTAGACTATAGGCTAGACACGATGTTGAAGCTCCGCATTCTTCTGGTTTTCATTCTCGCTGCAATGGTTGAGGCGCACGCGGGAGCGGCGCTGCTGCTGGAAGAGCCTTTTGGCAAGTTTGGCTACATGAACCGCACGGGGCACGCCGCGGTTTATCTGACCCGGGTCTGCGCCGCGTCGTTGACGCAGTTGCGGCGGTGTGAACCGGGAGAAGCGGGCGTCGTGATCGGCCGATATTTCAAAATTGACGGAGTTGACTGGATCGCTATCCCTCTGGTTCCCTATCTTTATGCGGTTGATGATGTTCACAAGATACCGCAGTCTGTTGACCCAGACACCGTAAAATCACTCAGAGACGCCTATCGTCGAAAACATCTGCTGGCGCTTGCGCCCGACAGTCCGGGAGGGCAGATGCCACTAGGCAATTGGGTCCAGCTAGTCGGTGCCGCCTATGATCGCAAGATCTACGGCTTTGAAATCGAGACCAGCGAACAACAGGACGACGCCTTGATTGCCGCTTTCAATCGGCGGCGGAATAAGAGCCATTTCAATCTCCTGTTTCACAACTGCGCGGATTTCACCGGCAGCGTCCTTAATCTTTATTACCCAGGGTCTGTGCATCGTAACTTCATTGCCGACGCAGGCATTATGTCGCCGAAACAGGTAGCTAAATCGCTGGTGAGCTATAGCGGGCGCCATCCGCAACTGGAGCTTACCCGCTTTGTGATACTCCAGGTCCCGGGAAGTATCCACCGAAGCGAAGCGGTCGATGGAGTTATCGAGGCTTTGCTCAAGACCAAGAAGGTTTCTCTGCCCTTGGCGTTCCTGCACCCAGTAATTGCCGGTAGTCTGGCGGCGGCATACCTTGCGGACGGACGCTTCAATCCAAAGCGGGACACAACTGTCTTCGACATAGACCAGGCGGTTCAACCGCAAACCCCCTACAAAAGCCCCCGACAGGAACTGCCTCGTTCCAATTCCGGCGGTTTGCCGGCCTCGTCCGGCGGAAGAATACCACTGCCCATGGCGCGCACCGCGTCCCCCGAGAACGATCCTGACTGATCCAGGCTTGACTGATCCGGTTCGGAGAAATACCGCCTCATCCTTGCTGATCAGTGTTCCTTAGCCACCCCTTGCTTGAGCCGGTTCACGAGGCCAAGGGCCGCAGTATTCTTGGGGTGCCTTGCGGTGCGGGAGTACAGACAACGCGAGAAAACGAAAGGGGGCCAGAATGACTGACCCCTTGGAGGTAACGTGCTTTGCCAAAAGCCTTCTACTGAATAGCGGCGCTTGAGGCAGTGGCGGCGGCGCCAGTGGGGTCGTAGTGAATGACCGCGGTTCCATCCGTGTAATAGGTTTTAACTCCCGAAGAACCCGCTTGCGACGGCTGTCCGGTTAGCGTGTAGCCCAGGGACGAACTGGGGGCGTAGGTGAAGTAATATCCGCTCTTCGGCGTGGTGGCGCTGGTCGCACCCGCAAGCGTGGTGTCGATCAGGCAGGCCGCAGCCGAGGTCGGGGCGGTGCAGCTGTTACCCGCCAGCGAGTTCATATCGGCCGAATAGCCAACCGTGGGGTAAGTGGAGTTATAGGTAGTCTCCGCCGTGTTGATGGTGCGCATGGAGCCGACCGCGGACGCTTCGTTGGCCGCGATCCGCGAGCGGAGCAGGTTAGGAATGGCGATCGCAGCGATAATCAAGATGATCGCAACTACGATCAACAGTTCAATCAACGAAAAGCCTTTTTGTTTCCTCATGGAAACCTCTCTTTCGAGACTCTCTCTAAAGTGTTAACCTGGCCCTCTTTCTTTCCAAGGTCGAGGCTCTACTACAGTACCCGGTTACTTTAGTTTTGCACGTTTGCCTCCAAATCAGGATTCCTGGCAGGGTTCGAGCAAGTGGTCTAATTATCTTTGCTTTGTGGAAATGAGGGACAAATACAAATGGTGCTTTATTGTCATGGATTGTCAATGTCAAATGACAAATACTGTCAGTCTGAGTCAGTGGGCGGTGACCATCATCTCGGGCACGGTTAGAAAGCGGTAACCTTCGCCGAGGTAGCGGCGCACCAGTTCATCGGTGGCGCGGACGGAGTGCGAGCGGTCAGCTCCCAGCTTCAAGTGTCCGCCGTCGTGCAGCAGGATAACGTCTCCGCCCTTGATCTGCGAGACCGCGTGCCGGACGATGCTGTGGTGTGACTTGGCGCTCCAGTCGTAGGTGGTAACGCGCCACATCACCGGGGTCATGCCGAACTCGCGCACCACGGAGAACGTTCCGGGGCGCCGTCCACCGAAGGGCGGGCGAAACAGTTTGGGGCGGACTCCGGTGGCCGCTTCGATGGTTTCCGACGCCCTGGTGAGCTGTTGCCGGAGCTGCGCCGCAGAGAGAAAAATAAAGTTGCGGTGGTGATAGCCGTGACTGCCAACGGCGTGGCCGGCCTCGGCGACGGCGCGCGCCAGCTCGGGGCGTTCAGAGACGAATTGCCCGAGCAGAAAGAAAGTCGCTTTGACCTGGTGCTGATCCAGCACTTCGAGCAAGCGCGCGGTGTAGGGATCGTTGGGGCCATCGTCGTAGGTGAGTGCGAGGGTGCGGGCGCCCGCAGGCGCGCCGCTAAAGTTGGCGCCGTAGAGCTGCGACCACGGAACCATGGTGTGCAACCCGGCGAAGCTGGCTCCGGCGGCAACGGCGGCGATCCCCGTGAGTGCGGCTAGCATGCTCGATCGATTGTACTTCCACCCCGGCAACGACGAAAGCGACGGGCGCCGCAAGAGGGTTTACTGATCGCACAATTGCGTCCGTTGACGAGCAGAGATATGCTGCCCTCACACCGGCAATTTACAATCGAGCGTGCCGGGATCCTCGGGCAAGCGGGTCAGATGGAGCGATTGGTTGCCCGGGGAGCGGGCCGGATTTTAGCGTGCTCGCAAGAGCCGAGGGGTTTGCGCGCGGCTGCTTCATGGGAAGTGCCTTTCGGAAACTGTGCCGAGCAGGAGGGTTACTCCGTCCAATGGCGAACTTTTTTGAACCACCGCGCTACCTAGCCGTGGAAGGTCCGATACGAGTCGGCAAGAGCACGCTGGCGCGGATCATCGCCGAGAATCTGCGCGGGCAACTGATCCGGGAGCCGGAGAACAATCCGTTTCTGGAAGCCTTTTACAAGGGTGAGCCGGGAGCCGCTTTTCAGGCCCAGTTTGCCTTCCTGGCCAGCCGCTTTGAGCAACTGCACACGCTCGACATTGGCCCGCACTCACAGCGCGTGATCGTGGCCGATTATATTTTCGAGAAGGACAAGATCTTCGCCAACCTCAACCTCAGCGATACCGAGTTGGAAGTTTACGACCGCTACTACAAGTTTTTCCGCAGCCAGTTGCCGGCGCCCGACCTGGTGATTTACCTGCAGGCTTCGACCGAGGTGCTGCGCAAGCGCCTGCGCAAGAAGAATGCCGCCGGCGAGCGCGCCATCGGGGTGGAATACATCGCCGAGGTCAACAAGGCTTATGAGCACTTCTTTTTTCACTACAGCGCCTCGGACCTGCTGGTGGTGAACACCTCGGAAATCGATTTCGTCGAACATAACGACGACCTGGAAAAATTGCTGCGCCGGGTGAGCGAGCCGATTCGCGGGACACAGTACTTCCTGCCACTCGGCGGCGAGGACGCGGCGGGGGCGTAGGGCGGCGCGGTTTTCGCTCTGTAGGCTGCTGAAAAACTCGGAAGAGTGTCATCCTGAGGTTGCGCCGGGTTTGCACGGGGTCCCCGACGAGCCCGTTGTTGGCTTGTTGGGGCTGGCGAGCGAAGGATCTGCTTTTCTTCCAACACGAACAGCAGATCCTTCGCTCCGCTCAGGATGACACCCTCGGAGAAGAGTTTTTCAGCAGCCTGTTAGCAGGCGCTCGCTGTTGTCGTTTCAGTAAACTTTTTTGAATGATTTTCGGGCGAAAAGTGGCGCTTAAACGGGCTTAAAATGGGTTTTTTGCGGATCAATCTATGTCCGATAATGCGCAAGGGGAGGCGGGCGCGGGGAGTGATTTTGGCGGTAAAGTGTCTGAACTCAAGGATTTGGGAGGGAGATGGGCGGAGGCTGCGGGGACGGCGATTGGGCGGTTAAAAACTGTCATTCGCGCCAATTACGCGGGCTGATGCGCCCCGAGAGCGCGCGAGGAACATCCTCTTTTACAGTAGCTTGCGCCTGCTTCCGGCGATCTGGCGAGGGCTTGGCGGCGAATTTCGAGGGACAAAATACGTCTGTGAATCGGGTTTATGTCCGATAATGCGCAGACGGCAGCTTGCGCCGGGTGCGCTCTTGACGCCAGGATTCGAGCCTGCAAGTTTTCAGCTTGAGCGAAGCGCGCTCTCGAAGGAGTTCTTACGCCCGCTACGCGGGCTGGGTGCTCGAAGCCTTTGCATACCCCAGGCTCACGCCATGGGGCTAGCGTCTTGCGCCCGCTACGCGGGCTCTCAGCGCGCGGAAGCTGGGGCGCCGGGTGAGTGCTCGGTGAGATATACGCAAAGCCCCAGAGTTGGAACCGCGCCAACTCTGGGCCACCCGCCCGGGGCGCGCGGCTTATGATGATAAGCGGCATGGACTACCACAGTGAATTGCTGAAGTATCACCCTAATCGGTATGTGCATAGTCGTCCGTTCTTTCGTGCACTGTTCAATCTGTTCCGTCAGTCTGCTGATGCGAACGGCGTGCTCCCTGCGTCCACGTTCATGCGGATCGGGGACAAGCTGATTTTTGAATATTGGAACCCGGAGCTTGAGCGTTTTCCTGTTGAGCAGCGCCCAGAGCATCCGACGCAGTTAATCGTGGGTGAACAATCAATGTTCGCGCACGTTGCGCAATTTGCGTTCTGCGGGCGCAATATCTTCCATCTTTCCCCGCCGCTCACGGCGCTGTTACGAATCACGGACATAGATGACGTGTTGTGGAGCAGCATCAGCCTCCCTTACCGAGCCTTCTATGTGTGGTTCGGCCCTCAACAAGAATGGCGGTTTGGGAGCGGGCGGTACTGTGCAGATGGCGCGTATGTGTCTGCCATCCCGAATGACGGTGGCATTCAAGTTTTCGTTACAACTGTTGAACCTGAGTTCGATTACTCACACCCGCCGAGCTTTGTAATTCACCGCGATTTTTACTACTACATTCCGTTTCAGTTCACCGACGCTACTGAGACCGTGGGTACAACGCTTGCGCGGACGGTTGGGACGGACGCAAATTTTCAGCACGGTTTTCAGCCGCCGCAAATTGACCCTGAAACGACACGCCTTGCGGGTGAGCACGGGGTCACCCTTGTACAGAAATCGCCTGAAGAAACCGCGCAAGCAAAGACCGTTGAAGAACGTATTTCTGATTTACCGGTCTTCAGGCAAGTGCTCAGGCTGCTCATCAACGGTTTGTGTTATCTTTCATCTCCCTCACGTGAGATAGTCCGCAGATACCCGCAATCGGCGACTGGGACGCTTACACAATCCACGCCGGGCTTGCTCGGAAAACGCGAAAGGCAACGGTTGCGACACGAGGGCTATACCGAAATCAATTTTTGCGGTGAATCGCTTGATCGCGAATACGGCACAGGCTTTACGGGCAAAGAATTATCTCCCCACTGGCGCAGAGGACACTGGCGCAATCAAGCGTGTGGTCCGGCCCGCTCAGAGCACCGCCTAATGTGGATACGCCCGACACTTGTGCGCAAGGACAAACAAGTGGATGACGAAGTAGCGGGCCACATCTATCGTGTGACTGAATAACGGAGGAATGCCGATTTAGGCGTCTACGGGTGATTTTGCCGTAACCGTAGGGATCCTTCGCTGCGCTCAGGATGACACTCGTATAGGTCTCGGATTGAGGAGGAGGAGTCGTATGGGGCCTCGGTGTGAGAACGTATGCGGGTGGGGTGGTTGCGCGGGGATTTTTTCGGGTCTAGAATGTTTTTGGTTTGCGGGCGGCGTCGGAGCCGACCGGGACCGGCAGGCGGCATCCGCCGGGCGGAGCTGCACTGGAGGCTGTTGTGAGTATTACGACCGCCGATTTCCGTTCGAAAATCACTATCCACATTCTGGCCGAGAAGAAGCTGCATGGTGAGCGCATCAGCGCGCTCACGGCCTACGATTACGCCACCGCGCGCCTCGTCGATGAAGCCGGGGTGGACGTGATTCTGGTGGGCGACTCGCTGGCCCAAACCATGCTGGGCTACGAGAGCACGCTGCCGGTTACCGTCGATGAAATGCTTCACCATACCCGAGCCGTGCGCCGCGGGGTGAAGCGGGCGCTGCTGGTGGCCGACATGCCGTTCGGCTCCTATCACACCGGGCGGCGGGAGAGCGTGGCGAATGCCGTGCGCTTCGTCAAGGAAGGCGGGGCGGAGGCGGTGAAGATCGAGGGCGGGGAAAAACGGGTGGAGTTGATCCGGGAGATTCTGGACGCGGAGATCCCCGTTTGCGGGCACATCGGGCTGACGCCGCAGTCGGTGCACGTGATGGGCGGCTACAAGGTGCAGGGCAAGAGCGCGCCGGCCATCGAGGGGTTGAGGCGCGACGCCGCCGCCCTGGACCGCGCCGGGGTTTGTCTGCTGGTGCTGGAGGGCATTCCGCGCGAGGTGGCGGCGATGATTACCGCCGAGGTCGAGGCTCCGACCATAGGGATCGGCGCCGGTCCGGAGTGCGACGGGCAGATTCTGGTGTTGCATGACTTGGTGAACCTGACGTTTGCGCCGCCGCCGAAGTTCGTGCGTCGCTATGCCGATGCCGGGACGCTGATCGGCAACGCCGTGCGGGAGTACTGCCGGGACGTGAAGGCAGGAACTTTTCCGGCGGACGGCGAGAGTTATCACCTGCCGAAGGATGGGCAGGCCGCGCTGGCCATGACTGCCGGGCGGCGGGTCGATGGCGGCAATGAAGAAAACAGCCGCCGCCTGGGGACGGCGGTGAGCAGGCGATGAGGGTGACAGCGGCAATCGCGTCCGGGATTGGTTGGCGAAGGCGGGTGGCTCCGTTGCTGCTTTGTCTGCTGCTGGCGGCGGGGTTGCGCGCCGAGGCCAGCGGCCGGGCTGGAACGAAGTCTGGCGGCAACGCTGCCCCAACCGGCGCGGCTGGAGAGCCTGGTGGCACGGCGTCGCGGTGGACGCGCTATTGTCTCGAAGCCGGCGGCTTCTGCTTCGACCGTCCGGCGGGATGGAGCGATCTGGGGGCTGTCTACAACGAGGCGAGCGTGGTCTTTGCCGAGCCCAGCAAAGAAAAGGCGCGGACGGAGTGGAACCACATCACGGCGGCGGCGATGGATTTTCCCGAGCCCGCCGCGGGCAGCGAACGCGTGCCGATGAACGACCTGATCAGGCAGGCGATGACGCCGCCGCAGGGCAGCACGATCCGTACGGTCGAGCGGGCGGAGATGATGGTCGGCGGCTACCCCGCGCAGTTGATCACGGCGGAAGTGCAGGAGCAGGGCAAGACGGTGGCGACCGAACAGGTGGCATTCATCGATGGCGATGACGTTCTCTATAGCGTGGCTCTCAGATGCGCGCCCGCCGACTACCGGCGATTGCGGCCGGTTTTGCTGCGGGTGCTGAAGAGCTGGAGCGAGATCGAGGAGCCGGAATCTGGACCGGAAAGCAATGGCACATCGAAATCAGGCGGGGACAAAGCGAAGTAGATTGACGGCGTGGAGGCTGACGGAAATGCAGATTTACAGGCAGGTTGCAGCCATGCAGCAGGCGTGCCGGGAACTGCGGCAAAAGGGCAAGACGGTGGGCTTGGTGCCGACCATGGGAGCGCTTCATGAGGGCCACCTGTCGTTGGTGCGGGCGGCGCGGGCACGGTGCGACGTGGTGGCGGTCTCGATTTTCGTAAACCCGCTGCAGTTTGGGCCGAAAGAAGATTTTGCCCGGTATCCGCGAAGCTTCGAGCAGGATTGCCGGATGCTGGTGGCGGAAGGGGTGGAGCTGCTGTTTGCGCCGACGGCCGAGCAGATGTATCCGGCGGGCGCGACGACGGTGGTCGACGTCGAGGGGCTGAGCGAAAAGCTGGACGGCAAGCTGCGCCCCGGCCACTTCCGCGGAGTGGCGACGGTGGTGGCCAAGCTGCTGGAAATCGTACGGCCGGCCTTTGCCTGCTTCGGACAGAAAGACGCGGCGCAACTGGCGGTGATACGCAAGATGGTGCGCGATTTGAACATGGATGTCGAGGTCGTCGCCTGCCCGACGATTCGCGAGGCGGATGGGCTCGCGCTTTCTTCGCGCAACGTTTATCTTTCGGCGGAGGAGCGGCGGCAGGCGCTCTGCCTGTCGCGCGCGCTGCTCCGCGTGCAGAGGCTGGCGGAAGGCGGCGAACAGAATCCCGATCAGCTCAAGGATGCCATTCGGCAGACGATTGCACCTGAGGCGGCGGCGCGGATCGATTACGTGGAGATTGTCGATCCCGACACGCTCGACGCGGTCAGCGACCTGAAGAGCGGCGCGCTGGTGGCAGTGGCTTGCACGTTCGGCAAGACCCGGCTGATCGACAACCTTTTGCTGCCGCCGATGCAAGCCCGCTTTACGCCAGCAGAGGCGCAACCACCGGCGACAAGGCCCGGCCGAGTTCCCGATGCTGCTTGGCATCAAGATGCACGCCGTCCAGCTCGCTGGACGCAATGACGGCGGCGGCATCGAAGAAGCGGCAGCCGAGTTCATCGCAGACTTGGCGGTAGGCATCGGCGAGACCGACCCGCTTGCTCTCGCCGCCGGCGAACTTGGGCGCGATCAAACCCTTGGGGATGCCAAAAGGCGGCGGCGCCACCACCAGAATTGGCGGCACGGGCATGCCCGGCTCAATCGGCGCGCTGCGAATGGCCGCGACGAGAGCGGAAATTCCCTGCGCAGAGTGGTAGGCGTTGTAGGCATGCATGGATTGAAAATCGTTGGTGCCGAGCATGAGAATTACCAGCGCCAGCGGGGAGTTGATTTCGATGCGCTGCGCCAGACCGATGAGGCCGTTGCGCCCAGGCTTGAAGGGATCATCCCACACCGTGCGCCGGCCATTGAGACAGTCTTCGATAACGCGGGCCCGGCGGCCGGCGGCACCAAGCGACATTTCCATGACGATTGGCCAGCGTTGCTCGAAGGGCAGACGGTGGCGCGTCATGGGAACCAGACCCCACGACAAGGAATCGGCATAGACCAGAATCTGCTGCATAAGCGCTCCGCAAAAGGTGCTGTGAAGTTATAGTAGCCCAGGTTGGGGCGATTCCCCTGTTGGTGTATCCCTATCTTTCCAAGGAAATGTCATGGCGACATGAGAAAAGACCCACATCTGCCAAATGCGGGCAGATATGGGGCACCCGCAGGCTTTTCTTCAGAATTCCTTCCGCTTCGTCTTGCCCTCAACCGTGCTGGGATGTTTCGCGTTGCTCAACATGACAACCGAACATGGATACATCAACTCGGGAACCGCGGCTAGCGAACCCGCTTGCCGGAGACGCAGGGGTTGCCGGCGATCAGGAAGCGCAGGAGGCGATCGGCGGCCCGGGTGACGTTGATGCGCGCGGTGACGGCAACGCGCTGGGGACGCCAGCCGTCATCGGCGAGAAAAAGCTCGGAGCGCGGGCTGGTTAGGTTGATGCCGTTGTGGGCCTGACGGGTGATGGCCATCGCCTGGGTCAGCCGGCCCGGTCCGCTGGTGAGCGCACACCAGCGGGCGGGCGAGGGCGACCGCGAGCCGGGCTGGGCGGAGCAGTCCAGGCCGCGCAGCTTCGCCATGGTTGCCAGTCCGGCGACCGGCTCCAGGGCGCGGAACAAGACGCATCCGGCGCTGCCCGCGGGCTGGCAGGAGACGTTCAGGCAGTAGTGATTGCCGTAAATGAAGTAGACATAGGCAATGCCGGGCGGGCCGAAGAGCACGGCATTGCGCGCGGTCTTGCCGGCAAAGGCGTGGGCCGCGGGATCGATCTGGCCGAGATAGGCTTCGGCTTCGACCACGCGCCCGGCGAGCAACTCTGGCTGGCGATTCCCGGCGGGGGCGGCATAGCGGCGCAGCAGCAGCTTTCCCAGCAGTTCGCGGGCGACGACGGCGGCATCACGGTTGAAGAATGCGGCGGGAAGAGCGTCAAACGCCGGGGGCTGCGGCCGGGATCTTCGGGTTTGAGCGCCTGCGTGCTGCATCGCTAGATGATAGACCAGCGGCGGACAAGGGGCGGAGTCTATGTGTGGGCGTGACAACTGACTTGTATTGCACCGGGTAAATGGTGCAAAAGGAGGAAACGCGAAGGATCTGCTGTTTCTTGTATCCACCCAAGGTCCACCCGCTGCGAAGCAATTATCCCGCCGGCTCGCCAAAGCTTTCGCCTGCGCGCGGGCGGTAGCCATTGATGAATTCGCGCGCGCTCATGCGCCGCTTGCCCTCCGGCTGCAACTCCAGAATTTCCACCGCGCTCTCTCTCCCGCAGCCGGCCAGCAAGCAATCGCCCGCCACGGCAATCGCCCCCGGAGCCAGTGTCGAGGCCGTTGGACGCATTGCCGAGAGCGTCAGGTTTTTGCCGCGAAAGCTGGTGTAAGCGCCCGGCCACGGCTGGAATCCACGCTGCCGGTTGCAGATCTCGACGGCGGTCCGCTGGAAATCGACGCGGCCATCTGCTTTGGTCAGAATTGGCGCAAGCGTCGCTTCGCGCTCGATTTGCGGACGGGGAACGATTGTGCCGCCGGCCAGTCCGCGCAGCGTCTCCAGCATCAGTTCGGCGCCGATCGCGGCCAGCGCGGGTGCGATGCTCACGGCGGTATCGTCCGGTTGGATCGCCAGTTCTTCCTGCAGCAGAATGTCGCCGGTATCGAGGCCGGCATTGAGCCGCATGGTGGTAACCCCGGTGACGCTCTCGCCTTGGGCAATCGCCCACTGAATCGGCGCCGCGCCGCGATATTTCGGCAACAGCGAGCCGTGCAGGTTAATGTTGCCTTGCTTGGGCAGCTCCAGCATCCAGCCGGGAATGATGCGCCCGTAGCCGACTACGATGATCGCCTCCGGCGCAATCGCTTCCAGTCGAGCGCGCAACTCCGGGTTGTTCTTGATCTTCTCCGGCTGCGTGATGGGCAAGCCGAACTCAAGCGCCTTCTGCTTGACGGGCGAGAGCGCGACCTCCATGCCGCGCCCGCGCGGGCGGTCCGGCTGCGTCACCACCAGCTGCACTTCGTGTCCGGCGGAGACCAGCTTCTCCAGGGTGGGAACCGCGAATTGAGGCGTGCCGCAGAAGATCAGGTCCATGGAACAGTTTCGAGTTTCAAGTTTCGAGTTTCTGTTTCAAGCTAAAACGTTCAGAAAAGTTTCACGTTTCAAATTCGAACAAGTGAATCTGAGCATGAGTGAACAGTTCTGGCAAGGATCAGCGAACGTTGCTCTCCTTGCCCAAACTCGAAACTGGAAACTTGAAACTTGAAACTCGAAACTTCTTCCTACCACTCTCCCGCCTTCTGCAGCTTGCGAATCTTGCGGCGGATCAAGTCTCGCTTCAAGCCGCTGATGTGGTAGATGTAGAGCTTGCCGTTGAGATGATCGGTCTCGTGCAGGAAAGCGCGTGCCAGCAGGTCTTCGCCGCTGTGCTCGTGCCATTCGCCGTTTTCGTCCTGCGCGCGCACGGTCACGCGCTGCGGACGTGAAACCTTCTCCCGGAATTCGGGGATGCTGAGGCAGCCTTCCTCCAGGGTTTGCGAACCCTCTGCCTTCACAATCTCCGGATTGGCAAGCACCAGCTTGGCCTCGGGATTCTCCTTGAAGCTGATGTCAACCACCGCCAGGCGCAGCGCGATTCCGATTTGCGGCGCGGCCAGCCCGACGCCGTGGGCGGCGTACATCGATTCGAACATGTCCGCGATCAGGGTTTTCAGTTTGCCGTCAAACTCGGTTACCGGCTTGGCCGGAGTTTCCAGCACGGGGTTGCCATATTTAACAATGCTGTAGATCATTAGCCTAATCGTTCCGCCATCAAACTCTAAACCTGAACTCAAAACTTGAAACTTGAAACTCGAAGCTTCTTCTTCAATAATTCCTCAACTGGGCGCAATACGCCTCGAAGTTACGCCGCGTTTCCAGCATCGAGTCGCCGCCGAATTTTTCCAGCGCCGCGCCCGCCAGGGTCAGCGCCACCATCGATTCCGCCGCCACTCCGGCCGCCGGCACCACGCAAACATCGGAGCGCTCGTAGGCGGCCTTGACCGTTTCCCGGGTGGCAAAATCCACCGAGCCCAGGGGACGCCGAAGCGTCGAAATCGGCTTCAGATAACCGCGCACCACGACGTCGTTGCCGTTGCTGATGCCGCCTTCGAGTCCGCCCGCGTGATTGGAGGCGCGGGTGAAGTTCGTAAAGCCATCCGCCGCCTGATCGTAGCCTATTTCATCATGAATGGCTGATCCGGGCAAAGCCGCCGCCAGCACGCCATCGCCGATCTCCACCGCCTTCACCGCCTGCAGCGACATCACCGCCGCCGCCAGTCGCGTATCCAGCCGCTCGTCCCAGTTGGCAACCGTGCCCAGGCCCGGAGGCACGGCGTGGGCCACCACCTCAAAAATTCCTCCGACCGTATCGCCCGTGCGCAGCACCTGGTCAACCTGCTGCTTCATGCGCCCTTCCGCCTCGGCGTCGACGCAGTTGAGCAACACCTCGTCCTTGGCGCAGACGGAGACAATCTCCTCCCACTCCACGAAGCGGGTCAACCGCTCCGCGCCCACCTGGATCACGTGGCTGAGCACTTCCATGCCCAGCTCTCGCAGAAACAGCTTAGCTACCCCGCCGGCCGCGACCCGTGCCGCCGATTCCCGCGCCGAGGCTCGTTCCAGCACGTAGCGTGCATCGGCAAAATTAAACTTCAAGGCGCCCGCCAGATCCGCGTGCCCCGGTCTCGGCGCTTCCACCCGCCGATGTTTTTCGATGTCCCCGGGTTCTACCGGCAGCGCCTCCCGCCAGTTTTTCCAGTCCCGGTTCTCCAGCAGAATCGAGACCGGCGACCCGATGGTCTTTCCGTGCCGCACCCCCGAAAGGAAGCGCGCCGAATCCTGCTCCATTTTCATCCGCCCGCCGCGGCCGTAGCCTTGCTGGCGACGCCAGAGGTCGCGGTCGACAAATGCCTGATGGATGGCAACTCCGGCCGGCAGGCCCGAGAGCACGGCAATCAGCGCCTCGCCATGCGACTCACCGGCAGTCGAGAATTTAAGCATGTAAGGATTGTAGCCGATGGCCTTTCCAACTATGATCCCGGATAATATGGCCCATAGGTGCCATAATAAATCGATTTCCAAAATGACTCTGCCAACTAGGGTTTCCCGAGTAGTAAACTTTTCTGTCCTTCACCTGGGACTTAGGTCCGAAACACTGTAGAATTAAGCCCTAGGTGATTCAACGGGTGGCGAGTCAGTGAATGCTCTCCCCGTAAACTCGTAAGCTGTGGAAGGACTTAGATTTCTTTTCCCTAAGGGGTGAACGGTTGTCGGCGTTGCTGCCCATCAAAGAAAGCGTGCGGACTCTAATCCTGGAGGCGACGACCGCCTTGCAGCCGCACTTCTCCGAGATTACCGCCGCCTGGCGCAAGCAGATGTTCGCCGAGTTCGAGTTCGAAGGACGCGCCATGGCGGCCTTGGAGCGCTTGAACCTTGCCACCGGCTTCGCCTTATTTTCTCAATCCGATTTTACGGCGTTCTTCGAGAACCTGAATTACTTCGGCACGCGCCTGGCCAAACTGCAAATCGATACCCGCGCGGTGGCGCGCTCGCTGGAGCTTTACCACGAGCTTTGCACACCCTATATATGCGGTGCTTTTTCCGACCGCAGGGCCTTCGGCGAGCGCCGGTATGCGGTTCTGGCCGCGCTGGACACGCTCTCGTCGGCCATCTTCGTGGCCGTCTCCGGAGCCTACTTCGACACCCAGCGCAACGCCGGCAATGCTCTGCTTGAGGTCCTGGACGCGGAGCTGTCGGCGCGTAATCTCACCGCCCTGCTGGAGCGCGTCCTCGGCATCACCACCCGCATCTTCAATGCCAGCACCGGCATTATTCTGCTGCTCGATCCCAACACCCAATGTCTGCGTATTCAGTCCGCGGTCGGCATCGAGGGCGATTTGAGCGGCCTCAGCGTGGAACTCGGACAGGGCTTTTCCGGGCACATCGCCGCCACCGGCGAGCTCGACATCCTGCCCGATATCACCCAGTCGTCGGGCGTGCTGAACCCTTGGCTGCGCGGCAACTCGCAATCGCTCTGGGGCGCGCCGCTGAAGGAATCCGACCGGGTTCTCGGCGTGCTGATGATCGGCTTCGCCCGGCCCTATGTTTGGCTGCCCACCGAGCGCGATCTGCTGCGCGCCATTGCCGACCGTTCGGCGCTGGCCATCAATCGCGCCGAAATGACCGACGCCCTGCGCGAGCGCGAGGCCCGCATCGCCGAGCTTTCCGGCCATTTGCTCAAGGTGCAGGAAGAGGAGCGCAAGCACATCAGCCGCGAGCTGCACGATGAAACCGGCCAGGCTCTCATGGTCATCCGCTTGTACCTCGGCATGCTCGATCAAGCCATCACCACCGGCGTCGGACAGGAAAAAATCAGAGAGTTGCTGGCGGTCGTCGATCGCACCATCGAAGGTATCCGGCGCATCATCGGCCGGCTTTCACCGCTGGTCTTGCAGGAGCTGGGGCTGATTGCCGCCATCCGCAAGGAAGCCAAGGATCTGACCAAGAGCTCAGGCGTCAATGCCCGGGTCATGGTTTCCGACTGATGTCGGACGGGTGGCGCCGCAGGTCGAAACGGCTATCTACCGCGTGGTGCAGGAATCCTTGCACAATGTCGCCAAGCATTCCCAGGCCAGCGTCGTCGTCATCGAGATGAATCGCAGCGCAACCCATTTGCGTCTTCGTATCGAGGACGATGGCGTCGGCATCAACGATGTTCGTAACACCCAACGGCCCACCTTCGGGCTGGCCGGAATGCGGGAGCGGATCAGCACCTTGGGTGGAACCCTGCGGGTGGAGTCGCGGAAGGGCAAAGGAACCAGAATTCTGGTTAGCGTTCCGGTGCCCGCCAATGCCTCGCCCTTCGCGCAGGCAACACCCAATTCACGCCTTGCATCCGTTCCGGGCGGAGATTTGAACCCCGGGCGCGCAAGGCCCATTGTCAGCACAGGCACTAATAGTTAGGAGTTCAGGAAATGCCCAAAATCAGATGTCTTCTGGTCGATGACCACACGCTGTTCCGCCAGGGGGTTCGGCGCCTTCTCGAAACTGAAAGCGATTTCGAGGTGGTGGGAGAGTCGCCCGACGCCGGCGATGCGGTTGAGAAAGCCCGCGAACTGCGTCCCGACATCGTGCTCATGGACATTGGCATGCCCGGCTTGTCCTCGTTCGAGGCGGCGCGGCACATTCGCAAGACCCACCCGGAAACCAAGGTTCTGTTTCTCACCATGTATGAGGACGAGGATTATCTGGTGCAATGCCTCGAGGTGGGCGCCGCCGGCTACGTGCTGAAGGATACCCCGGCCAGCCAACTGGTGACCGCCGTCCGCGATGTCTACAAGGGCGGCAAGTATTTGAGTCCGCAGGTGCTCGGCAAACTGGTGGAAGACTTCCGCTCGCGCGTCCGCGATGCCAAGATGCGCCCGCGCATTTCCACCCTCACCCCGCGCGAACGCGAAATCCTGAAGCTGCTGGCGGAGGGCAATTCCGTCAAGGAAATCGCCGTCCTGCTTGGGCTCAGCGTCAAAACCGTGGAGGCGCACAAGTTCAACCTGATGCGTAAGCTCGACATCCACAACAAGGCGCAACTGGTCACCTACGCGATTCAGAAGAAGATCATCAAGATCCCGGTGAACATGTAAGAGCCGTCGGCAGAGGCAGCCCACGTCCGCCCGTCAGGCGGATACCGGAGCCTCTCTTACTCCGCCGCGGGAGTCTTGGTTCCGGCCGCCGCCGCCTGCGCCTTCGCCTGCTTGCGCAGAAACTTCTCGGTGTTCAGCAGCGGACGCGCCAGCGATGCGTTGTAAGCTCGTCCACGCCGACTCCAGCTCACCGTCTTTTTCCATTTGCGCCCGCATGCTTTCCATCTTCGAATCCAGATCGTCCAGATAGTGCAGCATCAGCGCCTCGGGAAACATCGGCAGCTTGGGCGAACCGAACTCGTACTGCCCGTGATGGCTGATAATCATGTGCTCGATGGCGATTCTCAGATCGTCGGGAAACTCCGGCATTTGCGCAATCTTGTGGTGCAGCATCTCCAGCTCGATCACCATGTGTCCCAGCAACTGACCCTCGGTGGTGTAGGTGAACGAACGCGCATACGCCAGTTCGCGGACCTTGCCGATATCGTGCAGGAACGCGCCCGCCAGCAGCAGGTCCCGGTTGATCAGCGGATAGTTGCCCGCCATCAGGTCGCAGATGTGGCATAAGGAAACCACGTGTTCGAGCAGGCCGCCGATAAAGGCGTGGTGCAGGGTTTTGGCCGCCGGGGCATTGCGGTAGCCGCGGGCGATCTCCGGATCGGCCATGAAGGACTCGACCAGCCTGCGCAGATGAGGCTCCTCGATGCTGGCCATGAACTCGCCCAGCTCTCGCCACAACTCATCGACGTCCTTCGCCGTCTTCGGCAGGAAATCGGCGAAGTCAATCTCGTGCTCCGCCAGCTTGCCTTCGATCTTGTGGATGGTGAACTGAAAGCGCCCGTTGTAGCGGTTGAAAACGCCCTTCACCCGAATGACGTCGTTCACCTCGAAGCGGTCCGAGGCGGGAGTCACGTTGTCCCACATCTTGGCGCCGATCTGGCCGCTCGAATCGGAAAGCGCGAGATCGAGATACGGCTCGCCGTTTTTCTTCGCCTTCAACTGCTTGGCGGTAACCAGGAAAGAGGAGCTGATGACCTTGTTTTCGTATTGCGCGGCGTCGCAGATCTTGATTTCTTTCATGCCTTGGGTGCAAGACCTCGTTGGCCGGGCGGCAAAGTGGCGCGCCCGCAGCAAACCTATCCTACTCTACAATGCGGTCAGCCGCGTTACAGGAAAAACACCTAGCCGGATCAAAACCGGTCTTACAAAAAGCCAGGAGACAAGATCGTAAAGAACTACTAAACTCGGAGTTTCTCCTAATCCGAAGGCTGGCTGGTGGCCCACATTTGCGGAGCCGCAGGCGGAGCTAATGTGGGGACCTGCTTCGAGTCGCGCAATATGGCTGAGCTTCCTCAAATCCAAACCTGCCCCACATTTGCCAACAGAAGGCAAATATGGGCCACCCGCCAGTTTCCACCACATCCGGCAATCAGAGCATGTTTGACCGGCGGGTGGCCCATTCAAGCCCCGCCGTTGGGCTTGAGTGGGGTAGTTAATCGGCCGGATGAATCACCCAACGCGAGTTTGTTGGCTGAGCTAGAAAATTCCCAGCTTCTTCTTTTTCTTTGCCGGCTTTGCCGGGGTGCCCTTATCGCTGGCCGCCAGATATACCAGCTTGCTCTGGTTCGGGCTGGCGCCGGTATCGACAAAGCCCGGCCGGACGTCCACGTAGGCGTCTTCCCGCAGCTTGGTCAAGTAAGTGCGCAGCGCCGGCTGAATTCTCTCCATGTAAACCATTTCCTGGATCTGCCCCTGCACCTTGTCCAGCGGAGGAATGCCGGCGTCATTGTGCTCGGTAACTTTCAAAATCACCAGGCCCTGCCTGGTCGGGATCACGTCCGTAATCTCGCCGGACTTGAGCCCGAACGTCTTGGCCTCCAACTCCTTGGCCAGCGCGCCGCGCTTGAAGTAGCCGAGATCGCCACCTTGAGCGGCCGTCGGGCCCTTGGAGTTTTCCCGTGCCAGTTGCGCGAATGAGGCGCCGGCGCGAAGTCGCTTCAGCAGATCGTCGGCCTTGGCCTGGGCCGCGGCCATGGCCTTGTCGGCCTCGTTTCCCGGACTGGTGTCCGGGCTGATCAGCAATTCGCTCAGCCGTATTTCTTCCGGCCGGTCCAGATCGGCGCGATGCTCATCGTAGTACTTCTTTACCTCGGCCTGCGAAATCTGAATGCGGCTGCCCACCTCGCGGCTGATCACCTGCTGGGTGATGATGTTGTTCTTCATGTTCTGCTTGAAGGTATCGAACACCACCCCCTGCTGCCGCGCGATCTGCTCCATCTCTTCCATCGAGCCGGCGCCCATTTGTTTGCGCAAATCGTCCAGACGCTTCACCAGTTCAACGTCCCCGGTAATGCCCAAATCCTGAGCCTTCTGCAGCAGCAACTGCTGGTCGATCAGGTCGCGCAGCTCATTCTTTTGGCGATCCTGGATAATCGCGTCCGCCGTGCCGGGCGTCTTCTGGCGGACCTCGCTCTCCATCGTCTCCTCGCCGCGCTGCAGATCGGCGCGGGTGATGACCGCATTGTTGACGCGTGCCACAATCTCCTCGATCACCGTGCTCTCCTGGGCAAAAGCCAGACCCGGTGCAAGAATAAGGGCCAGAACTAGGGACGACACTCTACGCATAAGATTCCTGGGCTGCCCGGCGCTTACCGAGCCAAGAGGTTGCAAGCTATATCTATTCTCCTATTGTATCAACCGCAAGCAGCCGCCGTCTTGGCCAATCAGACGGCAGCAGCGGGTCGATTTGAATTTCTCGTCACGACCCTCACCAAATTGACCCGCTCCCCAAATAAGCCTTCGGCGCCAAGACCGCGATCCACCTATGCGACGAACTTCTGATTCAGGACACTAGCCATCCACCAGGCAGGCAAAGTTGAAATGCGGCGAAATCATGCTGGAGGCATCCTTCACCTCCACTTGGCTGAAGACCTGCGAGGCGATGACGCCGGCCTGGCGAATATCTCCCAGGCAAAGGACGCCGCGCAGCCTGCCGTCGCGCAAAACCAGCTTGCGGTAGGAAGTTTGCGTGCTGGAGACGAGCACCTCGTCCCCTGGCTCGCCGGCAAAATCGCCGACGGAGACCAGCGGGATGCCGGCGATTTCGATGGCGTTCTTGGCCACGCCGCCTTTGAATTCAGCATGAGCGCCCAGCATGTTGCTGGCGGCCACTTCGCCTTGCTCGACCGCGACCGGCCAGATCGCCGGGACGACGCGGTTTCCGGTGAGCGGATCGATGGTTTCGGCGGCATCGCCGGCGGCATAGACATCGGCCGCCGAGGTCTGCTGGCGCGCATCCACCGTGATGCCGCGCCCGACTTCGATTCCGGCAGCCTGCGCCAACTGCACGTTGGGCTTCACCCCGACCGCCATCAGGACCATGTCGCACCCGAGTTCCCTGCCTTCGAGTTGGACGCCGGCGACGGCTCCGTTGGCGATGGCGATGGCTTTCACTTCCGTGCCGAGCAGCAAGCGGATGCCCTTGGCGCCGACCGCATCGGCGATCCTGCCGGCGGCGACTTCATCCAGTTGGCGCGGCATGACCCGGGACAATTTTTCGACCACGGTCACTTCGAGTCCGCGGGCGGTGAGCGCCAGAGCGCTTTTCAGACCGATCAGGCCCGCCCCAATCACGACCGCACGGCGCGCCGACTGCGCGGCCAGCGCGATTTCGCGGCTCTGCGCCATCGTCCAGAGAACGTAAACGCCTTTGGCCTGGCTCCCCGGCAGAGATGGCATGATCGGCAGCGATCCGGTGGCGAGCAGCAGCTTGCAGTACGGAAGGCGCTCGCCGGACGCGAGTTCCACTGACTTCTCGCCCGGGTGAATGGCGGCGACCGCCTGGTTCATGCGGCAGACGATGCCGAGTTCACGAAAGGCGTCCGGCCCCTGCAATTCGGATTCGGCGGCTTCGAGCTTGCCGGCGATGATGTCGGGCAGATCGATGCGGCTATAAAAATAGTCCGGCTCATCGGTGACGATGGTCACCGGAGCAGCGGGGTCCAGACGCTTCAGCATGCGGGCGGCGCTGGCACCGGCCGCGCCCTGGCCGATGATAATGTGCATGTCCTTGCTCCTCGGCGCTACTCGCCGGGCTCCTCGGCGCTTACTCGCCGGCAACCACTTCGGCCAGCACTGCGGGCAGTTGCGCAGTGCCGGCGAATGCCCGGAGATTGCCGCCCAGCAGATCGGCCGGAAGGCTGATCTCGCCGAGGTTCACCCAAGTGGGAATCTCCCGGCTGGCACAAGCTACGGCGATGGCTAAAGACTTGTTGTGAGTCAGCTCCGGCAAAATTGCGAACACCGGAAAGCCAACTGCCTTGGCCCGCGCGGCCAGTTCGAGAAACTCTCCCGCGTCGTGGCAAGATCCGAGGTTGACGACCGAAGCCGAGTTGCCCAGGCCGGCTTTGGCCAGAGCCGTCCCGGCGCATCCGGCGGTCACCACGGTGAAGCCTTTTTCGATCAGCAACGAAGCCGCTTTGAGGAAACTTGCGTCCTGGGTGTTGGCGAGGTTGCCGCATCCGCCGAGGTAAACCAGCCCCTGCAGAATCTGGAACTCGTCGTAGCCGACGTGGCTTTGCTGTTGGCCGGCGGCAAACGCGGCTGCCTGCCCGGCGCGTCGCTGGAAGCTCGCGCGGGCGCTGGCGATCACCTGCTCGAACGCGGCCTCGTCGTTGAGTGTGGCAGCGGCGGTGAGGGGAAGCGAAAGCTTCTCCGCCAGCGCCACCAATGCCGGGGTAACGCACTGACTGCCGATGACCAGCAGGTCGACCAGGCCGGTCAACAAGGCGGTTTCCTGCGAGTCATAGTTGGTGACCACGGGCAAGGTTTTCTCATTGCCGCAGATGCTGACGACGTTGGCCGCGACGCCGGCAGCTTGCAACAGGGCTTCGACTTTGGCCGGCGGAACGTGACCATGGCAGACGATGTTGGGCCGGCCGGCTTCGAGTACGCCCATGCCTGCCGCCTGGGTTCGGCGCTTGCCGGCCGGCGGGTTGGCGAGGGCGGACAGAGTGGCGGCGACGGCTTGTCCGAGACCGTCGAAGCACTTGCCGCAAGCCGTCATGCGGTCGGCGGTGAGCGAGATCGACCGCCAAGTGGAAGGATCGAGATCGCATCCGAACTGCTCGGCGAGTTGGGCCAGGGCCGCCGCGCCGTCGGCGGTCTTGCGCAGCAGTTGACTGGCGACGAGCGCCTGCTGATCGCGTCCGCAGATCGACTTCTGTCCGTTTTCGGCGAAAGGGTTGACCCGGCAAGGACCTTCCAGGCAATCGGTGCAGCAAATCGCCATCCGGCCAAAACCGCACTGCGGCTGCATGGCTTCGGCGCGGTCCCAGGCCAGCTCGATCTGCTCGCGGCAAGCTTTTACGATGGCTTGATTGACAGCGGCGTCCGCCGATTTTTTGCGCAGCTCTTTCATGGCTTAATTACCCTCCCCGGACAGAATAGAGACAGAATCGAGGCTGACGGCATGGCGATTGGCGGCGGCAAACAGGGCGATGCGTCCGCGCCGGCCGGCCAGAACTTTTTCGTATCCCTCTTCATCGCCATAGAGCAGCGCGCCGGTGGGGCACGAGGCGACACAAGCGGGCTCTTCCATGTGCAGGCAGGCGTCGCACTTGAGGGCCACTTTGAAGCCGGCGCTGGGGACGACGGCGCCGAACGGGCAAGTCATGACGCACATCCAGCAGCCGCGACACTTGGCCTGATCGACAACAATGTTTTCCTTCTCCGGATCGCGCTGCAACGCGCCCGACGGACACGCCTTGAGGCAGGTGGCGTCTTCGCAATGGCGGCACTGGATGGGAAAGCTGAGGCCGGTCGGGCCGCATACGCTGACCCGCGCCGTGGGCTTTGGATTCTCCAGCACGGCCCCGGCCAGGGTTCTGGAGGCGGAATTACGCTCGATGGCGCATTGCAGCTCGCAGGTCTTGCACCCCAGGCATTTGTCTCGATCAACCCAAACACGCTTCATATTCGCCCCCGTTCTAGACAACGTGCACGCCCCAGAGGCACATGATTTCTTCCACCATGGCGGTGGCCCGCACCGGATTGAAGACCCCGCACTGGCAGGGCTTGGCCAGTTCCTGGCCGGCTTGGGGCAGGGTCAGCTTGCCCGCTTTGACGTCTTCGACGATCTTGTTGACGAGATTGAAGGGGACTTGCCCGTGCCCGCACATGGTGGTGAAGCGCAGGATGTCCTCATCGGGAAGACGGGCGGTGTTTCCCCAAACGCCGAGCGAGGTCTCGCAGGTGTGCGGCTTCAGGCCGGCGACGCTGCAACATTCGTGGACATCGCTCATCAGTCCGGAGATGATGACCGAGACGCCCAGATCGGCTTCCTTCAGATCCTTTAAGGCGGCGATCAGATCCTCGCGGTGGGCGAAGACGCCGTGCACGATGGAGGTGTCCTGGGTGCTCTGGACGATGTTTTCGCGCGAGGTGATAAAGCTGTTGCCGGTCTTCATGTCGCCCAGGTTGACGGGATTGTGGCGCTGAACGATTTCCAGGAAGCTTTTGAGGCGGGCCTTGGAGCCGACCTCGTTGACGCCCTTGGCCGACATGGCGAACAAGACGTAATCGTGGCTGAAACTGGCGGCGGTTCCACGGCGGTGAAGGGTGTGCGTCATGGCTTTCGCTCCTCGACGAAGTACGGCCGGGCGAGGCCGACGTTGGTCTTGCCGTTGAGGGTGGGCTGGATGCCGGCGGCGCTCGCCAACGCGAAGGCGCGGAGGCCGCCATCGGCATCGACCTTGGTGGTCAGGTCGAAGCTGCACACCGTCGAAATCTCCTGGCTGACGCGGCGAACGGCGGCGATGATCTCGGGAATTCTCGACTGCGGAACCATCAGCTCGATGATCGCCGACAACACCTTCTCGCCCATGACCTCTTGGTTCATCTTGCCGGTCCGCTTGTCGGCCATCAGTCCGGTGAGCGGATTTTTCGGTTCGAAAGTGATGCCGCCGACGGCGGCGATAGCCATGGCGACTCGCTCGATATCGGGAAAGCGAGCGCCAACGCCGGGGCGGCCCATCTCGACCGCCATGCCTGCCTCGCCCCATTTGAAGCGGCCGGTGACGTCGTTGGTCTTCATCTCTTCGGTGCCACGGCCGGGGACGCGGGTCTCTTTGTGCTCGACGAGGGGATTGCTGAAGGTGCCCCGCACCGAGCGCGGCCACTCGGCGGTGGGTTCATAGAGGGCATCGGCATCGCAGACGTGGGCGCGGTAGCAGACGCCGCAATCGACGCACTCATGCTGGTTGACGCTGGAACAAACGCGTCCCCGGCGGTCGCGCACAAAGCCGATTGCGCCCATGGTGCAGTAGGGCTGGCAGCGTCCGCAGCCAAGGCACAGTTTCTCGTTTACTTTCAACTCGACTCCTCCGTTCGCTCCGCGCCGGACTAGCGCCCCCGCGAGGGCAAAAAAGATTTTGGTCGCGGACCCCGGCTTACAGGGCAAGGCATAATTCTAGTGAAACTGGCGCGGATGTGATTACAGGAACTCAGCTCATTGGTCAAAATAGCACGCGCGCGGATGTCGTGACATCAGGTGTTCGACTTAATGCCGGTGGGGCTTGACAGGCTGCTGAAAAACTCTTATCTGATTGTGTCGTCCTGAGCGAAGCGAAGGATCTGCTGTTTGCGCACGGTGAAAATAAAGCAGATCCTTCGATCGCGCAAAATCGGCGCGACCTCAGGATGACACTTCCAAGAGTTTTTCGGCAGCCTCTTGAGCCGCGACCAATCCGTCATAGCGCGACCAATCGCTGATAAGGCGCGTGTCTCCCTCACCGCACCGCGTGTCTCCCTCTCCGTACCGCGTGTCTCTCTCACTGTGCGAGGTTGAGAGCCACCTCGAAGGCGTCGAAATTGCGCAGAACCCGGCCGGCGGGCACGAGGAAACGGCGGTTCGAGATCATCGGCACGGTCTGTTCCGAGAGGCCGCCGTGGGAGCGCAAGGGCTCGGTGAGTCCCGTCAGGTCGTGCTTCGCCCGGGCTGAGCCCAACACCTTCTGCGGAAGCGCCAGCAGCACGATGTCGCCGAGGCGGTCGGGGGGCAGCTCGAAGCGGGCGCACGCCTCGGCATTGGATAGAGTTATCTGGACGCCGGGCAGGGCGGCAAGGCGCGCGCTGACCTCCGCGTGGTCGACGCTGGAGGGCAGATAGACAGTGGCGAACGAGCCCAGCGCACCGTGATGGGCGACATAGGGATCGGTGATGGGAAGGACGACACGAGCGACGCCCGCGCCCAGCCATTGGTCAAGCACGTCCTGGAGATAAAGAACATCCGGCTCGCCATCGGGCCGGTGCTTGGCGTTCATGCCGTGATCGGCGGTCAACACCAGGACGCAGCCCGCCTGATCGAAGATGCCGACATAACGATCGATCATGGCGTAAAAGGCATTGGCGACCGCCGACCCCGGAGCGGCCTTGTGCTGCACGTAATCGGTGGTCGACAGATACATCAGATCGGGGCGCCGGGTCTCGAGCAGTTTGACCCCGGCGGCAAAGACAAATTCAGAGAGGCCGGCGGAATAAACGGCGGGCAGAGGCAGACCGACCAGATCCAACACCCTGGCGATACCGTTCGCGGCAAGCGTCGCCCGGTCGGCCTTTTCCGACGAGAAGGCAACCGCATGCCCCTGGGCGAAATCGAGGCCGAAGCTGAGCAACGCCCTGAGCTTGTCCTTGGCGGTGACCACGGCGACGGAAGCACCGGCGTCGGCGAAAGCCTTGACGATGGTGGTGACGCCGGGACGCATGAAGCGGGCGTCGTTCATCATCACCTCCTCACCGCTGGCGCGGTCGAAGAAGTAATTTCCGGAGATGCCGTGAAGCGATGGCGGACGACCGGTGATGATGGAGATATTGTTTGGGTTGGTATAGGAGGGGATGACGCTCAACGCCGTCAGCGCGGCGCCGCACTGGCGCCAGCGCCGCAGATTGGGGGCGACACCGGCGGCAATGGCCGCGTCGGTGTAGTCGGGCTCGGAGCCGTCGATGCAGACGACGATGGTTGGCGCCTGGGGAAAGCGATACTCGCGACCATTGGCGATTACGGTTCTGGCGGAGATGAGGTTCAATTTTGAGTCCTTCGGCTAAGGCGCTGCCAGTGTGCAGTCCCAGAAATACATGACATATCTGAGTATGTCACCCTGAGCGTAGCGAAGGGTCCCCGGGAACTATCCTTCTTCGCATTGCTCTGAGATTTGATGAAAATCCTTCGTCTGCATTTGGGTCCCATGCCGTGCGGGATTCTTCACTCGCTACGCTCGTTCAGAATGACATTCCAAGAGATATTTCGCGAACTTCCGGGACAGCACACTAGCAGACCACAGACATCCGGCGTGAACAGAAAATAGAAAGCCTAAATTTCAGGACCTTCTATAATTTGGCGGTTGACATTTGCTTGTTGCTCCCGTAATTTGCAAGCAGAAGTAGATACAATGTATCTACATTAGTGCCGATTGAATTTGTAGATGTAAAGGAGTCGTTATGGCAGCCGCTCAAGCTCAGGTGGTTCGATGGGGAAACAGCTTGGCTGTTCGCATCCCGAAGAATGTGGCTGACGAGGCGCGCTTGGCCGAGGGCGATAGGCTGGTTCTTGAAGTTGAATCCCCCGGTAAAGTCGCGATGAAGGCCGTAGAGCGGCCTACGCTTGATCAGTTATTGGAGAAGATCACGCCGGAGAATGTTCACCAGGAAATCAGCTGGGGAAAACCAGTGGGGCATGAGGCGTGGTAGCGCAAGAGTGGATTCCTGACGCGGGAGACGTGATTTGGATTGATTTGGACCCCACGGTCGGTCATGAGCAAGCGGGAAAGCGTCCAGCGCTGGTGCTTTCCCCTACTTCATACAATCAAAAGACAAACCTGGTAGTTGCCTGTGCTATGACCACGGAAAAGAAGGGTTATCCGTTTGAGGTAGAAATGCCCGACGGCGGCATCATTCTCGCCGATCAAGTCAGGTGTCTTGATTGGCGTTTCCGCAACGCACATGCCAAAGACACCGCACCACCAGAGATAGTGAAACAAGTACGTGTTCTGCTTGGAACCCTGCTTCAGATTTGATCTATTCCGCTCAGCCATTCGGTTGAAATCTAAGCGGCACCACTAGCTTTCGTTGACAAGCAGTGCTGTTTTAACGTAACTTATATTCTTTCGGCTGTCCTGCGATGCCCGCCTGACGGTCCCTGTTGTGGAGATGTTCTGCGGACGGGGAAAAGTTCCGTTTCCAGCTGGCTGGACCCCTGGAAACAATGGTCTTGGGGGATTCGGAGCTGTCTTGAAGGGATTCCGGTGCGTGCCGGGTGCGCGTGTCCGGACGAGGTTGATTCCAGCCAGACGAGCGTGCGGTTATGGCGTTCGCCGGCGCCCTGAAAGATCACACGCCGTGCGGTCTGCTCAGCGGTTTTTTCAAATTTGGGAGAGTTTGGAATGTCTACGTATTTCCCTAAAGGGGAGATTGCGCGCAAGTGGTTCGTCGTCGATGCCGAGGGTCAAACCCTTGGCCGCTTCGCGTCCCGGGTTGCACGCATCCTCAGCGGCAAGGATAATCCCCGCTTCACGCCGTTCCTTGATACCGGCGATCATGTCATTGTGATCAATGCCGCCAAGGTCAAACTGACCGGTCTGAAGGCCGATAACAAAGTCTATCGGCGCTACACGGGATTTCCCGGCGGGTTGCGCGAAGAAGAGTTCCGCAAGCTCATCGTGCGCAAGCCGGAGCAAGTGGTGCAAAACGCGATTGAGGGCATGTTGCCCAAAATCGAACTGGGCCGGGCGATGGCCAGCAAGCTGAAGGTCTACCGCGACGACAAGCATCCGCACGCGGCGCAGAAGCCTGAGGCGATCGCAGCGGTCAGGGCGTAAGCGACCGGCTGGCCGGCGGGACGGTGCGGGTTGCCGCACGTCCGGCAAGAGAGAAAAATTTAAAGCAAGGATTAGAGGAGCGTCTGGCACGCTTCGAGAAGACTTCTCAATGGCTGAAACAGTTCAATACTACGGAACGGGACGGCGCAAATCGAGCGTTGCCCGGGTTTTTCTTCGTCCTGGCAGCGGCGAAATGACGGTCAACGGCTTCCCTTTGACCGCTATTTTGTCACCGATGCGCAGCGAATCGTGGCTCGTCAGCCGCTGGTGGTGACGGAGACCGCGGGCAGTTTCAACGTCATCGCCACCTGTAGCGGCGGGGGCGTCAACGGCGCAGTCGGGCGCGGTGCGCATGGGCATCTCCCGGGCGCTGGAGGAGTTTAACCCCGAGTTGCGCGCCAAGCTGAAGAGCGAAGGATTCATGACCCGCGATTCGCGACAGAAAGAGCGCAAGAAGTACGGACAGAAGGGCGCCCGTAAGCGCTTCCAGTTCTCGAAGCGTTAAGCGCGCGGACGGATTGCCGTTGGCGACGGGGGCCGCGGTCTTTGGTTGGGCACGGCCTCGACAAGTTCTTTCGCAATCGAGCCTCACACCAGGGCTTTCGGCTGGCTTCGATGCGAGGCGTCTTCCCAGCACTGATTTCCGTGTGCGACGTGCGAGAGTGGCGCGTCGCTTCTTTGTGTCTGGCGGGTTGGGTTCCCGCGCTGTCTGGTTCCGGCGGCGCGGCGGACGATTGCGTTTCCGGGACCAAATCTTCCCGCACCCGCTGTTCGGTTGGCAACGGGGCGGGCACGGGAATGTAATCCCTTGGCGCCGGCAAGCCATTTGTGGTTGCCAGGCGGCGGCCTCAGGGCTGGCCGCAGGTAGCTGGAGGATGCAATCCAATAAGGAGGTTACTTGGCGAATATCACCATGAAGGAGTTGCTCGAAGCCGGGGTTCACTTCGGGCATCAGACGAAGCGCTGGAATCCGAAGATGAAGGAATATATCTTCGGCGAGCGCAACGGGATTTACATCATCGACCTGCAGAAGACGCTGAAGATGTTCAAGGAAGCGTCGAAGTTCGTGCAGGACCTCGCCGCCGACAGGCCGGCTCGTGCTGTTTGTCGGAACCAAGCGGCAGGCGCAGGAAGCCATTGCCGAAGAGGCAGAGCGCTGCGGCATGTTCTACATCAACCAGCGCTGGCTGGGCGGTTGCTGACCAACTGGGTGACCGTGCAGAAGTCGGTGAAGCGGCTCAAGGAATTGGACGAAATGGCCACCGATGGCCGCTACGAGCTGCTGCCGAAGAAGGAAGTCGTCAAGCTGGAGCGCGAGCGCAAGCATCTGCAGGCCAACCTGGCCGGCATCAAGCACCTGAGCCGGCTGCCGGACGCTTTGTTCGTGATCGACTCCAACAAGGAGCAGATCGCGGTGAAGGAAGCGCGCAAGCTGGGCATCCCGGTGGTGGCCGTCGTCGATACCAACTGCGACCCGAGCGAAGTGGATTACATTATTCCGGGCAACGACGACGCCTTGCGTGCGATTCGTCTGTTTGCCTCGAAGATCGCCGACTCGGTCGTGGAAGGCTCTCAGTTCGCCAACGACAAGCAGGCGGCCGAAATTGCCGCCGGCAATCCCGGCGGCGGCGGCTGCAACGGCGGCGGATGAAGCCGTCGGCCGGTGCCGCGGCGTCGAAGACGTCAGCATGGAAGAGGTGCTGGGCAAGGGAATTCGCAAGCAGCCGGAACCGGAGATCAGCGATAACGATCTTCCGCAGGTCGAGAGCCGATAGCGATCGTTCGCCACGATTTTGCTGAAAGCGCGCGGCCGCATACTTCGGGGCGGGTCGGCTGAGGTGAGTTTGCTGCGCGGGTGTCGCGGAGCGGCGCCAGAACAAGCTGTAACTGCGAGCGTGCTCGGATCGCCGAGCATTCAGTCTAGGAAAGGTTTTCGAGGAATGGGTACTTCTCCAGATGATTAGCGCAACAATGGTAAAGGAGCTCCGGGAAAAGTCCGGCGCTCCCATGATGGATTGCAAGAACGCTCTGACGGAAGCCAAAGGCGATCTCGAGCAGGCATTCGTGGTGCTGCGGAAAAAGGGCATGGCGACGGCGGCCAAGAAGGCTGCCCGCACCACCAGCGAAGGCGGCGTCACCAGCTACATTCATGCCGGGGGAAAGATCGGCGTGCTGCTGGAAGTGAACTGCGAGAGCGATTTCGTGGCGCGCACGGCCGACTTCCAGACCCTGGTTCACGACATCGCCATGCACATCGCCGCCGTCGATCCGAAGTTCGTCCGCAAGCAGGACGTGACTGCCGAGGCCTATGAGCGCGAAAAGGACATCTATCGCGCGCAGGCCGCGCAGACGGGCAAGCCGGCGCCGGTGATCGAAAAGATCGTGGAAGGCAAGATGGCCAAGTTCTACGAGGAGGTTTGCCTCTACGAACAGCCATTCATCAAGGAACAGTCGATGACGATCGCGCAGCTCATTGCCGGCGTCATCGGCAAGCTGGGAGAAAATATTTCGGTGCGGCGCTTTGCCCGCTTCAAGGTGGGTGAAGTAGGCGAGACAGTAGCGATTGCCAAAGCGGCGGAAGCCGAGACGGCGGCGACGAAGTAGCACCTGATGATGAATCGCGCGAATTAAGGGCGGAGACGGCTCCGCCCTTTTTGTTGGCGTAGCGGATTTCGTTGGCGTACTGAAGCAACGCCAGTTATCATCCCCGCCTTTCATCTGATCGGTTACACTGGACTGGGTCTGGGGATCCAGGCCATCTATCGGAAAACCATGACACAGCCGGTCTATCGCAGGATTCTGTTGAAGTTGTCGGGCGAGGCTTTGGCCGCCGGACAAGGGTTTGGGGTTGACAACGCGCGCGTGCACGAGATCGCGGGCGAAATCCAAGATGTACACCAGCTTGGCGTCGAGGTGGGAATCGTCGTCGGCGGCGGAAATTTCTTTCGCGGCGTCGCCGAGCAGGCCCGGGAGATGGACCGGGTCTCAGCCGATCACATGGGCATGCTGGCGACGATGATCAACGCCCTGGCGCTGCAGGACGCGCTGGAAAAGCGGCAGGTGTTTACGCGGGTGATGTCGGCCATCGAGATGAACCAGGTGGCCGAGCCGTTCATCCGCCGCCGCGCGATTCGCCATCTGGAGAAAGGGCGGGTGGTCGATCTTCGGGGGCGGAACCGGCAATCCGTATTTCTCCACCGATACCGCGGCGTCGCTGCGCGCCATGGAGATCAAGGCCGACGTGATCATCAAAGCCACCAAGGTGGACGGCATCTACGACCGCCGATCCGTGCTGGTGAAAGACGCCACGCGATGTACGAGCACATCAGCTACATGGACGTGCTGAAGCAGGGGCTGCGGAGTGATGGACGCCACCGCCATCAGTCTGTGCCAGGAAAACAATCTGCCGATTGTCGTCTTCAACTTGAACGTCAAGGGGAACATCCGGCGGGTGGTGCTGGGAGAGAAGGTTGGATCGCTCGTCAGCCGCCTGAGTAGGCTGCTGGAAAACGCGCCGATAGCAGGCCGACCTGCCTGGAAGCTGTTTTTCAGCAGCCTGCGAGACGGCTCGACGGGCAAGAGCCAGTACCAGAAGAGTGAACCGGATCAGCAATTCCGGGTTTATAATCGTCTGTTTTGAAATCTCCTTTAAGCGGGCAGAACTATGGCTCAAGTCAGCATGGCCTCCGTGGCCGCTCTGAAAGAAACATACGCGCAACTGAAGACTCGCATGGAAAAAGCGGTGGGGGACTTCCGCCGCGAACTGGTGGCGACGCGCACCGGACGCGCCTCGGTCAACATGCTCGACACCGTTCACGTCGAGTGCTACGGATCGTCGATGCCGCTGAACCAGATTGCCCAAGTGCACGCCACCGATCCGCAGATGATCACCGTACAGCCATTCGATCCCAGTCTGATGTCGGCGATCGAAAAGGCCATACGGAGCGCCGGGCTGGGGCTGAATCCGATGAACGACGGCAAGATCGTGCGCGTGCCGGTTCCGCGCGCTTACCGGCGAACGCCGCAAGGAACTGGTGAAGCACATCAGCAAAGTGCTGGAAGAACATCGCACGGCGGTTCGCAACATCCGTCGCGACGGCAACGACGCGATCAAGAAGGCGATGAAAGATAAGAAGATCACCGAGGACGAAGAGCGTGGCTCGCTCGAGCAGATCCAGAAATTGACCGATGACGAGATCAAGAAGATGGAAGAGATGTCCAAGGCAAAAGAGAAAGAGATCATGCAGGTGTAGGCGAGGCGATCGAGTTTCGATCGAGGGGCGCCGAAAGGCGTCTTTTTTTGTCGCCTCTTTTGATCTTTCGAATTCCTGCCCGCGGGGCGCCATCCGAGAGAGAATTTTTCTCCCCGCGCCCGTGTACTACCGCAGCCGGCGAAACCCTACTTCGGTAACGTGCATTTCCCCTGGAAAAGTGGAAGATAAGAGTCATGAGCGGAGGCCTGATCGAGCGATTTCTATCTTCCTGCCGGCACCAGTTTACCTGGCCCCGGCGGGCTGAGAACGGTGACTACTATCAGCTCTGCGTTCATTGCGGCGCCAAATACCTGTACGACTGGAACAACATGCGCCGGCTCTGCCTGGCCGAGGAAGAACAAGACCACGCCGCCGGGCGAATGCGGTCCGCGCCGCGCAAGTGCGGTACGCGGGTGGCGTGGGTGCCTCGCGAGCGGCGCTTGCGCCATCGCGTACCCGTGCAATTCCGGCTGCCGGAAAGCACCGAGTGGATCGAGGCGAGCAGCGAGAATATCAGCCGCTCCGGTCTGTTGTTTCGTCACACCGCGCCGTTGCCCGCCGGGACAGGGCTGGAATTGATGTTTGAAATGCCCGAGGAACTTGCGGGCCATTGTCCGGCGCGCGCCTTTTGCAGCGGCTCCGTTGTCCGCGCAACCGCCGACCCGACATCGCGCAAACAGAAGCACTCTTTCCTGATCGCCTGCGCCATCAACTACTGCGAACTCCGGGCGGAGCAGGCCGGGTAAAGCCGCTTTCCCACCCTGGGAAAAGACCGTGCTAAGTCTCTCTAAAGTAACTATTTGCCGCTGGGGCAGCGGCAGTCCAGCGCATACCCTGCAAATAGGTGAAGGCGTGGGTTTCCGTTTCGGCCGAGCTAAATAGAGCGGCAGGTGCCCCGCGTCCCGCCCTTCTTTTGTGTCTAATCTCAGGACGTCCCTTTACGGTTTGTCACGAGACGTGGGGCACCTAGCTCCTTCGTTTGTGTGGGGTCGTTGGTACATCGTCGGAAAACTGCCCCACTCAAGCCCAACGGCGGGGCTTGAATGGGCCACCCGCCGCCTCACGATGACGGTCGTAGCGAAGAATGCAGGCTTCCTGCCACTCGCTCTAGCTACTGATGCCTGGGCGATTTCTTATTCAACGTGCCGAGCAGCAGCCTGGCCGAGGGGGACGGCGCCACGGCCTTGTGCAGAACGATGTCCTTGGCGTCCACTTCTTTTCCGTACAGAGACTTGTTGGCGCCATTATCCGGACGCAGGGTTGAGCCTTCCAGCGATATCCCCGCGAACAGCCCGCGCGAACGGGAATAACTGAGTATCTCCGCGCGCAAGGTGACGTCGGTGGCGGCGGCCAAATCACGTCCTTTGGGACCGGCCGCGGCAGACGCGTCGGCGCCGAGTTTTACCTTGCCGGTCAGAATGCCGTTGGCACCGCGCTCGTTCATTACCAGCAAAACGAAATCGGTCGCCTGACCTCCCAATTGCAATCCAAAGCTTCCGCCCTCCAGAGCCATCATCGTGGGAGCTCCCCAGGGCCCTTTGAAGTTGTTGGTGCGGCAGGTCATTACGCCCCTGCCATAGTTTCCGCCGATACCGATGGCAAACTTAATCACGGAGGGAAGCACGATGACGCACTCGGCTTTATCGATCAGTTGTTGGGGAATGTCATCGGGGACATTCATGATCTCGGTCATGACCTGGCCCGCGTTCTCAACGCGAGCGCTTTCCTTGCTCTTTGCCGCTGCGGAAAGAGTCAGGAGGGAAACCAGAACTAGAATGGCAATCAGTTTCTTCACTTGCGGTTCTCCTGAATTGGATCGACAGCACACGACACCTAGCATTGTGAGGCGCGGGCGCTAAATTGGCAAATCAGCGCCGTGGGCCGGTTTGCCTTTCAGGCGAATCCCGGCGAGCGGCCGCGTGCGCGTCCTGGACTCTGCCTTTCCACTCACCGCCTTGCCCTGACCAATACCGGATTGCGGAGTGCACGGTGGCACCCGCGTAAAAGGCCGCCGCCAGCGGCAAAGTAAGCGCCCAAGCCGGTTGCAACCGGTAGAACTTGACGATGGGAAAATAGGCGAAGGCCATCAATCCCCATGCCAGCGCTCCCAGCAAAACCGGCACGATGCCCGCCGCGCTTCCCGACAGCAACAGCAGCGGCGGCAGCAGATAGGCAGTGGCCAGTCCGATGATGGTGGCAAACAGCAACCACGCGGAGTGGCGCAACTGGTTAAAAGCGGTTCGGGAAATCATGCGTCCGATGGCAGCAAAGGACTGGTAGGGACGTATGCTCGCGCTGCCGGTGGCGAGCCAGAGCGATACGGAACCGCCGCTCTGTTTGACCGCGCGGGCCAAGGCGCAGTCGTCGATAATCTCGTTTCGTATCGCCTCCAGGCCCCCGGCGGCAGCCAGCGCCCGGGGACGAATCAAGATGCAACCGCCGGCCGCCCCGGCGCTCCGGCTTCGCGAATTGCGAATCCACGCGGGCGGATAGAGCAGGAAAAAGAAAAATACGAAGGCCGGGATTAGCAGCTTCTCCGGAAAGCTACGGCAGTGCAGCTTCACCATGAAAGAGACGAGATCGCAGCCGCTTTCCGCCAATGCCGCTAAAGCGGCGACCGTGCCTGGCTCGTGCACGATATCGGCATCGGTCAGCAAAAGAAAGTCCGGGGAAGTCTGCAGCGCGGACTCCACGCCTTGCTGGATCGCCCACAGCTTTCCCGACCAGCCCGCCGGCAGCGGCTCGGCTGCGATCACCGTAAGCGAGGCGGAATGGCCGGCCTCGGCCGCGGCGGCGCGGGCAATGGCGGAGGTTGAGTCGGAGCTGTGATCGTCGACCAGGAAGACGTGGACACCCTGTTCGAGCAGCGAAACGAGGCTGGCGGCAATGAACTCCGCCTCGTTGCGCGCGGGCACAATGGCGGCGATGCGGGGCGTGCCAGAGACGGCGCGTGGCTCGGGGGCTAGCGCTCGCGCCGCCCGCCAAAACCCGCCGCGGGCAACGAGCAGAAAAGCCCAGATCATCGCTGCCAAAGCACCCGTCACCGTAGCCAGAGCAAGCATTGTGCGTCAGCAGCAGAATAACCCGGCAGTCGCGGCCAGTCACAGACAATTCAGCGGCGCGGGAAAAGTCGCGAACGCTCTCAGCGCCTGCCGAGGTTAAAGCTCAGGTCAGCCGAGCCGGTTCAGCCCGTCCACATACGCCTTGGCACTGGCTTCAATGACGTCGGTCGAAGCACCGCGTCCCACCACTCTGTTTCCGCCGACCTCGAGTTGCACGGTAACTTCGCCCATCGCTTCGGTGCCGCTGGTCACGGCGCGAATCTCGTAACGCATCAGTTTGGCGGTGGTGCCGGTCAAGGACGAGATAGCCTTGTAGACGGCGTCCACGGGACCGTCCCCGATGGCCGCGCCCTGCCGAACTTCGTTCTTGATGCGCAGCCGGATAGTCGCCGTGGGGATGGACGCCGTCCCGGTGTAAATGTGCATGTACTGAAGCTGGAAAATCTCAGGCACCGGATGCAATTCATCGTGAATGATGGCGACAAGATCCTCGTCGAAAACTTCCATCTTCTTGTCAGCCACGGCAAGGAAACGTTGATAGGAACGATCCAGGTCTTCCTTGGAGAGCGTGTACCCGAGCTTCACCAGGCGGTCGCGAAGGCCTGCCCGGCCGGTCCGCGCGGTCAAGATCACCCGGCTGTCGCCCATGCCTACGTCTTCGGGCCGCATAATCTCGTAAGTGCTGTGGTCCTTGAGGAACCCGTCAACGTGGATTCCCGAACTGTGAGAAAAAGCGTTCGAGCCGACCACCGCTTTGTTGGGAGAAACCACGATCCCCATCATGTCGGAAGTCATGCGGCTGGCGCGGCTGAACTCGCGGGTGTCGATGCCGGTGTTGGCGCCGAAGAAATCCGCCCGCGTGCGCAGGGCCATGACGATTTCTTCCAGGGCGGCATTGCCTGCCCGTTCACCGATTCCGTTGATCGTGCCTTCCACCTGGCGGGCGCCGTTGCGTATGCCGGCCAGCGAGTTCGCCACGGCCAAGCCGAGGTCGTCGTGGCAGTGGACGCTGATCGTGGCCTTATCGATATTGGGAACCTTCTCGCGGATGGACCGGATCAAGTTGCCGAACTGCTCGGGAATGGTGTAGCCGGTGGTATCGGGAATGTTAACCACCGTGGCGCCGGCGTCAATCGTCGCCTCCAGCATCTCGAACAGGTAGGCCGGATCGGCACGGCCGGCGTCTTCGGCATAGAATTGCACGTCATTGACGTAGCCGCGAGCCCGCTTGACCGACTCGACGGCCATCTTCACCATCTTGGCTTTCTTCTCGTCCAGAGTCTTGCCGTAGCGCTCGTCCCTGAACTTGCCCATCACGTGAATGTCGGAAACGCCGATGCCGGTGTGGATTCGCGGGCGCTTGGCTTTGGCCAAGGCTTTGCCGCAAGCCTCAATGTCGGCGGGCACGGCGCGCGACAGAGCGCAAACCACCGGCCCCTCGATCTCTTGCGCGATCAGCCTGACGGCCTCGAAATCCCCCGGCGAGGAGTTGGGATATCCGGCTTCGATAATGTCCACTTTGAGCCGCGCCAATTGACGCGCCAAGGTCATCTTGTCGCGGGTTCCAAGGCGTGTTCCGGCCGCTTGTTCGCCGTCGCGCAGCGTGGTGTCAAACACTGCAACTCTTGAAGGCAATGTCTTCATATATGCCGCCTATGCACCGACCGTTAGGTCTGCTGATTACGCTCAACCAAGCGCTTACAAATTCACTGGATCTAAAGCCCCACGGATGAGCCGCCGCCTCGCGGCAACTCGTCGCACCATTGCTACCTATGTTAGAAGAATAACAAATCCGGCGGGCGCCGTGTTTGCGTGCGTTGGCCCATGGCGAGCTAGATCGCCGTGTTTTCGATTTCGCGCAAGATGCCATCGCCGGTCGTCTTGGTGGAACCGTTTCCGCCGATATCAACGGTGAGCCCCTGTTTCTTGCGCAGGAACGCGGCCACCGAGTTGTCGATTAGCTCCGCTGCCTGTCCCAGCTTCAGGTCGGGATAGCGTTCGCCGAGCCAGTTCAGCATCATGGCCGCCGAAAGAATGGTGGCAACAGGATTGGCAATGCCTTTGCCGGCAAGCGTTGGGGCCGACCCGTGAGAAGGCTGGAAGACGGCGTGCCGATCGCCGATGTCTCCGGAGGGAGCCATGCCCATGCCGCCAACCGTGGCCGGGCCCAAGTCGGAGAGAATGTCGCCGAAAGCATTTTCGGTCACGATGACATCGTATCGCTCGGGCCACAGTACTTGGTTGACCGTCATCGCGTCGGTGTAAGCATAATCTTTCTCGACGTCGGGAAACTCGGCCATTACGTCGTCATAAACTTTGCGGAAGAAGGCGTAGGAACGGAGTATGTTGCTCTTATCCACGCACGTCACTTTGCCGCGACGCCCGAATTTTCGGGCCCTTGCCTGGGCGAGTTTCGCCGAGGCGCGGACAATTTTTTCGGTGCCGTATCGGGTGATAACCATGGTGTCGGTCGCGACCTGGTCGTGGAATACGTTGCCGCCTCCGCGCGCGCCGATCAGGCCCTCGGTGTTCTCGCGCATCACCACGTAGTCAATGCGGGGATCCATCAGCCTGCTGGTTACCCCCTCGTAGTACTTCACCGGGCGTACTCCGGCATAGAGATCAAGCGAGAAGCGGAGGCGCAGGACTATCTCCGGCTGTACCTCGGTGCCGTCCGGCAAACGAACTTCCGGTATGCCCATGGCGCCGAGCAGGATGGCATCCGCGGCTTTGCAGTCGTTGAAGGTTTCCTCAGGCATGGCAACGCCGGTCCGGCTATAGCGCGCCACACTGGCATCGTGAAACTGGAAGTCCATGCTGAAGGAACTGAATTTTTCTTCGACCGCGCGCAGGACCCTTATCGCTTCCGTCACGATCTCCGGCCCAATGCCATCGCCCGGCAAAACGACAATCTTGAGTGCGGTCGCCATAGCAACGCTCCGTCAAAGGTATTCGCGCTTCAGCAGTGAAACTCTGGATCACCCTAGCGAAGTCGCCAGCGTGAGTCAAGGCCAACCTAAGACAAGGAACTTGGCCGCTGATGTCGGTTTTTTTGCCGCTTGGGGAAAATGCCTTTCAGGAAGCTGCCTGAGCCGGCAAGCGTCGGCCGGCAAACGAAGCTGCTGGCAACCTAAGTTCTTAAACAGCAATCAGAGTATAGTTGCGAGGAACTGACTGAGGAACTGCCGATGATCAGGGCCGGAGAACTTCGACTGCTGGTTAGAACCCGAGGTGGTGGTCCAGGTCCCCGTCGGCGATCGCGTTCACGGGCCCCCGCCAGAGTGGCGTTGATGTGTCTGGCGGTGTTTCTGGCGCTTTGCGCCGCGGGTGAAAACCCACCAGACGTACACGCCATTTTGTTCGCCCCGGGCGATGACTCGGTCGATGTGCACACCATCATCGAGCGTTCGGTTCGGGTAAACAACCTGGATTGGCAGCGAGCTCCCGAATACAAGTACTTCGAGACCGACCGTGATGCCCGGGGTAAGGGCACCAAGACTTATGAGGTCAGGATGATTCAGGGCTCGCCCTATGAACGCCTGGTGGCCGTTAATGGGCAGCCGTTGTCGCCTGACGAGCAGCAGGCAGAGCAGCGCAAGATGGAAGCGGCGATTGCCGCCCGCGGCAAAGAGTCGCGGCGGCAAAGAGCCCAGCGGATAGCCAAGTACGAGAAAGAACGCAAGCAGGACCACCTGATGATGGAGCAGCTCACCAAGGCGTTCGACTTCAAGCTGCAAGGAAAACAAAAGCTCGGCTCGCATGAAGTCTACTGGCTAAAGGCGACGCCTCGCCCCGGATATCAGCCGCCGAATATGCAGACGAAAGCGCTGACCGGCATGGAAGGCCAGCTTTGGGTCGACAGCGAAACCTACCAGTGGGTCAGGGTCGAAGCGACCGTTGTTCATCCGGTATCGATTGAAGGCTTCCTCGCCCGGGTCGAGCCGGGGACGAGGTTCGAACTGGAGAATGTGCCCGTCGGCGAAGATCTCTGGCTGCCCAAACACTTTGCCATGAAAGCGAACGCCAAGGTTCTCCTGCTGTTCAACCACCACGAGCAGGAGGACCAAACCTTCTTCGACTATCGCAAAGACGAGTCGAGCCCAACCTTATCTTCTTCCGGTCGATAGCTAGCCCTCAGCCATCCTTGGGCGAGCGGGATGGCACGCGGCCGGCCGAAGCAATCCAACTCTCAAAGTTGCCGTGCGGAATTCGTAAATTACCGGGTGAAAATCCGGTAACGGTGTTGTACGATATCGCGTTTCAACGCCGCACGGATTTGGTACGCACGCACCGGAATGTGAGGCGAAATGCGGGCATCGGTTCGTCCGTGAAAGCACGCGCGAATCGCTGCTGGTTTATTTTTGCCCGGGAGCACGAGGGTATGGCGCCATTGCCTGATCAGAATGAAAAGCAATCGTTCTCCGGCGTGATCGGTCATCTCGCCAGAGCCAATGAGATCTTGATGGTTCTGCTGACGATCTGCATGGTCTCGCTCGTCAGCTATCAGGTTTTTGAACGTTATGTGCTTCACTACACGCCGCCCTGGTCGGAAGAGCTTTCGGTCTACCTGATGATTTGGTTTGGCATGCTCGGAATAGCCGCCGGGGTGCGGCGCGGCACGCACATGTCACTCCATTTTTTCGCTGATAAATTTCCCTCGAAAGTACAGTCGGTGCTGGAAGTTCTCGGGTATGCGCTGGAACTGGTATACGTGAGCGTAGTGCTATGGCAGGGAGTCGTGCTGGTCCGGCTGACCATGCCCCAGATGTCGTCGGCGATGGACCTTCGCATCGGCTACGTGTATCTTTCATCGCCGGTGAGTGCGATTCTGATCATCATTTACACGCTCGAGAAGTTGCGCGGCGTTCTCTTCGGCAAAGAAGGAGCCAAATAAGATGGCTCTGGGGGCATGGGTATTATTAGGCTCGTTCATTGCCTTGATGATCATAAGAGTGCCGATAGCTTTCAGCCTGGGCATCGCTTCCCTGGTTACCTGTCTATATTCCGGCATTCCGCTATTTCCGCTCGGCCAGCGGATGGTGGCCTCACTTTATTCTTTTCCCCTGATGACGATCCCGTTCTTCGTTTTGGCGGGGCACATTATGTCCGAAGGCGGCATTGCCAAGCGCATCGTCGATTTTGCCGACATTCTGGTCGGCCGGATGCGTGGCGGACTGGCGATGGTCAACATCGTGGGCAGCATGTTTTTCGGCGGCACCACCGGTTCGTCCGTCGCCGACGTGGCGTCGATCGGCCCGGTGCTCATTCCGATGATGGAGAGCAAAGGCTATGAAAAGGACTTTGCCGTGTCGGTGACCGTCTCCGCGTCGACGACCGGCATCATTCTTCCTCCCAGTCACAATGCCATTATTTACGCCGTGGCGGCCGGCGGTACGGTGTCGATCGGCGGACTCTTTCTGGCCGGATATATTCCCGGCTTGTTGATCGGGCTCGGCCTGATGGCAATGAGTTTTGTTTTGTCCCTGATGCGCGGCTATCAAAAAGAACCGGCCAAGAGCTGGAAGCAAAGCTGGCAAGCGCTCAAGGGCGGTGTACTTAGCTTGATGGCGGCGGTCATCATCGTCGGCGGAATCGTCTCCGGGGTCTTTACCGCGACCGAATCCGGGGCCATCGCTTGTCTTTACGCCCTTCTTCTTACCACGCTGTATTACCGAGAGTTGAAATTCTCGCACCTGCCGGAGATCATCAGGAAAGTTGCCCAGACATGCGGCATGGTGTTCTTCCTGATCGCTACTTCGTCCGCCTTCGGCTGGATCATGGCTTACGAGCGTATTCCCCAGACGATTGCCGCCGGCATCGCATCGGTCACTCGCGAACCATTTTGGGTGCTGCTCATTGTCAACGCCTTCATCCTGGTCATTGGTTTCTTCATGGATATGGCGGCTTCCATCCTGATCCTGACTCCGATCTTCCTGCCGATAGCCCAGAGTATCGGCATGCATCCCGTCCAGTTCGGCATCATGCTGCTGCTGAACCTGGCCATCGGCCTGATTCACCCGCCTGTCGGCACCGCGCTGTTTGTGGGTTGCGCGATCGCGAAGTGCTCGCTGGAAAGTACCGTCAAGGCGATCTTGATGTTTATTCCCATCCTGATTTTGGTGCTTTTGCTGGTTACTTATGTCCCGGCTATAACCATGACGCTGCCCAAGCTTTTCATGCCATGAGAGCCGCCCAGGCGGCGACTCGCGTTGTCTCCGGCGTATCATTCGGTGAACGCAAGGCAGCGCATGGCTCAGGGCCGGCTGCCTTTTAAAAAGCTGGGCGCTCGGGCCTGGGTTTGTGGTAAAAGTTGCTAGAGCTTGTTTCATAAACCTATTGCAGAAAATGGGGTCAATTCCCTCGGGGGCTAAAGCCCACATTTTTTCTGGCTCTGGACGGCATGGCTAAAGCCATGCCCCTTCAAAGCGCCATTTATGAAGCACGTTCTAAGTGTCTCTGAAGAGGGAGATGTGATGCCGGTAAACGAAAAATGGAAGTCGGAGTTCTGGTGGACGAGCAGGGTTAATTTTCTTGCTGAAGTGCGGAGCCAGTTTAACCTGCCCCGCGAAGTTGAGATTCACGACGCAACCCTGAGGGACGGTGAGCAAACTCCCGGAGTCGTACTGCGGAAACACGACAAGATCAGAATTGCCGAAATGCTGGACGACATTGGCGTTCATCGGATTGAAGCCGGAATGCCGGCGGTTTCCAACGAGGACGCGGAAGCCATCAAGGTCATCGCCAAGCAGGCAAAGAAAGCCAAAGTCTATGCCTTTGTGCGCGCCATGGAGAAGGACATCGACGTCGCACATAGCTGCGGCGCGGCTGGCGTGATCATCGAGGTGCCGGTTGGCCAGCCCAAGCTGGAGTACCAGTTCAAGTGGACCATGGACCAGGTCTTTGCCCAAAGCCAGCGTGCCATCCGGCGCGCGAAAGAGCTTGGCTTACACACGGTTTACTTTCCTTATGACACGACCCGTGCCGTCGTGGCGGACTTCAAGCAACTGCTCGCCCGGCTCATGCAGGAGGCTCCGCCGGACTCGGTGGGGGTGATCGATACGACGGGTTGTGCAATCCCGGCTGCCATTAAGTATCTTGTGCGTTTGGTCCAAGAGACGACCAAGCTGCCGGTCGAGATTCATACTCACAATGATGTTGGCATGGCGGTCGCCAATGAGATGGCGGCAGTGGAAGCGGGCGCCACTGTCGTGCACACCTGCATCAACGGGCTGGGCGAAAGAACCGGCAACGCTGCTTTGGAAGAAGTTGCCGTGGCACTGAAGACTCTCTATGGTTACGATTGGGGATTTAAGTTCGAGAAGCTCGCCGAACTATCCGCCGTCACTCAGCAACTGACCGGTTTTCCGATGCCTCCTAATAAGCCGATTGTGGGATCGGGCAACTTCACCAGGGAATCCGGAATTGGCATCGAAATGGTTTATCAGCAGCCATTGGCAATGTTTTCCTTGAACCCTGTCTTTGTCGGGCAGCAACCTAAAGCGGTCCTCGGCAAGAAGAGCGGTTATGCCTCCGTGACTACCAAGCTCAAAGAGTTGGGACTTAACTATCCTGAGGACAGAGAAAAATTCGAGATGGTTCTGCAAAAAGTCAAGGAGCTTGGAACATCCAAGAAAGGTCTGGTAACAGACGAGGAGTTTATTTCGATCGTCGGGGAAGTCTGCGGCGTGGTTTCAGCCAAATAGCAGAGGTTCTCGATCGTTTCAAAAACGCTCCACAACTTATCGGCTGACGGCGGGAGAAGCCAGGACCGATGTACAAGTTCATCGACTTAAGTGTTTCACATCGAAACGGAGCTACCGGGCCGTATCCTCCTAGGGCTTGTTTCATAAACCTACTTCAGAAGACGGTATTAATCCCCTCAGGGGCTAAAAAAGCCCGCGCCCTACTTGGCTTTGTGCGGCTCGGCTGAAGCCGAGCCCCTGCAAAACCGCAAAACACATATGCGACGAACTTCTGCTTCAGGACGCTAGCCTGCCGAGCGTCACTCATAGGCCAGCGCGTCGATGGGGTCCTTCTGCGCGGCCTTGTAGGCAGGGTAAATCGCGCCCAGGAGGGCGCCGCAGATGGCAATCGCCGCCGCCCGCAGAATCCATTGCGCATCCAGCAAGAGCCGCATCTGCGGGAAGCGGTACAGGATGCCGGCGCGGGCCACGAAACTGATCAAAATCCCGAGCACAATTCCCGCCAAGGCCAGCACCAGCGTCTCGCGGATAATCACCCCGACGATATAGGCCTTGTCCGCCCCGAGCGACTTCAGAATTCCGATTTCGCGGGTGCGCTCCATCACCGCCGTGTACATCGACTGGAAGATCACGATGAACCCGACGATCACCGACACGCCGATCACGACGTTGATGAAGGTCGAGAATCCGGGCAGGTTTCCGGGGGTCATCAGCGACAGGTATTCGCGCAGCGAGCGCACGGAATAGCGTTCCATGCCCGGAATTTTCTTGACGGCCGCGACCACGGAATCGGCATTCGCCGGATTATCCAGCCGTACGTAAAAAATAGAAGCCTTGCCTTGGCCGCCGATCAGATCCTGAAGCGTCTGGATCGGAAGAAACTTCCGTGCTCCCTTGCCGTGCTCGACAATTCCGCAGACCCGGAACTGATGGTTCAGCAACTCCAGCTTCTGCCCGACCCGGACATGCTGTTGGGCCGCGAAGTAGTCGTCCACGAGCATGTCGTCCGGCCCCTGGAACGGGCCGCCGGCCAAAAAATGAAACGGCGCTCCCACGTTGTCATAATTGTTGGGCGAGCCGGGCGTCAGGTCGATGCCGTAAATCACCTCGATGGTGCCGGCGGTGTTCACCTGCATCACTACCGGCGCAACCGCGGTTACATGCTGAACCGTGCGCAGCACGTCAGCCACCTTGATGGAAACCGGAGCGCCGGTGATCCCGGTGAGAAACGAAGAGCCGGGGGGCGAAACCATGACGTCGGCGCCAATACCCCTGGTACGCTCGGCGCTGTCGCGCAACATGCCAATCGAGAGGCCCACGATCAACAGGATAAGAGTAACTTCGATGGCAATCGCCGCGATGCTGATTGCCGACCGTACGGGGCGGTGAGCCAAGTTGGAGATGACCAGTTTATTCATCACTTCCGAGGATAAAACAACCGCCGCCACGCCGTCACATGAGGGCCGAAAACTTGCCGCGAAAGCCAGCCTAGCGCAACTCTTGCGCGGAATGCGTCGCCGCCGAGCCTGGCCCTTGGTCATTATCCAAGCGTATGACCTGCGCTCCGGGGGGGCGGGACAACTGAAACTGGTCCGGCTTGAGCGCTTCGTTCAAGGTGAGTTTGTCGATCTTGAGCCCGATCGTGTACTCCTCCTGCGGCCGTTGAATATGGATGTGTGTGGGAAAGGGAATGTTCTGGAAATCTTTGAAATTGCGGTAATGTACGTCTGTCGCGATGTCTCCTTGCGGGTCAAAAACAAGCTGGCGGTAGGGCAGCAGGTCAGCCCGATCAAAGTAGATTTTGCGCGCAAGGTACCACTGGCCGGAATCCGGATTCTTACGGATGACGTTGAGTACATAATTTGGACGGACGAGTTTCTTCTTAGTCCCCGGCTCGAGAATTTCCTGAACTCTTGCCTCCGTCACCGCGATTTCATCGCTTTGCACCGTAGGCAAAAGAAGCGCCTCCATGATGATTTTCGGGCGCAGATTTTCCAGGGCATTCGCAGAGGGCTTGGTCACTTCGCTCGGGCCGATGATGAAGCGGTTCTTTGCCGGAATCCATAACTCGAATCCTTGGGCATTGCTTACCATGTCGAAAGCCCGGTTTCTGACGATGGGAAACAGCCCGATCATGCGCAATGCCGACGGTTTTTCGGCCAGGATATAGCCGGTGATCTCCGAGTATTCCGTGACCACGCCTTTCTTGGCCCCGCCCACCGTCGTGGCGATATCGACGGTTGCACTCACGGTATGCACCTGGCTGGAGATCGCGTTCAGCTTGTCCACCAGTTGCTGCCGGCTCGCCGTCTGCAGGGGAACAGAGCTGATGGTCGACTGAACCTTGTACGAGTGGAACAGACAGCCGGCGCTGGTCAGCGAGGAAGCCAGCACGGCCATCGTAAGCATTCGAGAGTGCAGGTTCATGGCTGTCCGATGCGCAAATGGTTCCTATAAAGTATAAAGAATAAGTATAAACGGCCCGTTAAGGTTTTCCCCAGGCGCGGTGGAACAGACTGCTGAAAAGCACGCCGAAGCCTCCAGCGGCGCCGGTCTCGGCGTTTCGCGGCAGGGCTTGGTGTAACCGACTGCTGAAAAAAGGCCGGAGCCTCCGGCGAGGCGCTACGGAACGTGTGCGCTCTGCCGCTGCCAGCGCCGCCAAGCCGCTACGTTGCGAGTATGCTCCTCAAACGTGCTGCTGAAGCGGTGTCCGCCCTGTCCGTCGGCGACGAAATAAAGATAGTTCGAACGGCTCGGATGCATCGCCGCCTTCAGCGAGGCGATTCCCGGGTTGGCAATAGGTCCGGGCGGCAAGCCGGGATGCTTGTAGGTATTGTAAGCGGAATCGGACTCGAGGTCGCTCTGATGGATGACGCCGCGATAACGCTCGTTCAGGAGTGCGGCGTAGACGACGGTTGGGTCGGCCCCGAGCGGCATGTGGCGTTCGAGCCGGTTGTAATAAACGCCGGCCACCAGCGGGCGTTCTGAGGGAATCGCCGTTTCCTTTTCCACGATGGAAGCCATCGTGACCACGGCGCGAACGTTTTCGCGCAACCCTATCTGCTGCGATTCCTGCTCGAAGCGCCGCACCATTGCCTGCAACATGTCATGCATGCTCTGGGTGCGGGTGAACTGATAGGTGTCGGGAAACAGGTAGCCTTCGAGCGATGTTGCCTGCGGGTCGAAGCCGCGTACGAGCCCCGCCTCGGCTCGCGTCGCCGCCAGGAAATCAGTGGCCGTTGCCAATCCCGCCTGCTGCATGGCCTGGGCCACATCAAAGATGCTGAAGCCCTCCGGAATGACCACCGTATGGGTGTAAATCTCGCCCTTCGCCAGCTTGCCGAACACCTGGACCGCATTCTCAGGCGCGTCGAAACGGTACTCGCCGGCCTTCAGGGTGAGCGAACGCCGGCAGTAGGGAAGCAGCAGAAAAGCGCGCCGGCTGCGAATGACGCCACTGGCTTCGAGACGCTGGGCAATTTGCCGGGTGTGCAGGCCCGGAGGCAGAAGGACGAAGGTTTCATGCGCCGGAGCCAGCGGCACGAGCAGCGCCCACCCGAGCCAGGCGGCGAGCCCCAAAATTGCAAGCACGACCAGCTTAAGAAAAAAGCGCATGTTCCAGTCTATGAACCGTCTTAGCATGCGACACGCTATTCGTCTTTGCTTTCCGGCCGGGTTGCGGCCGAAAGCCGGCTTTCCATGTAATTCTGCAAAATCAATACCGCCGCCAGCCGGTCGACCGCTCCCGCGCGCTTGCGAATCGAGATTTCCGACTCCTTCAGGACGCGGTTGGCCTCGGCCGAGGTCAACCTCTCGTCCCAGAGACGAACCGGGATCTTGAATTTCTCGCGAAGCTCCGCGGCGAAGGCATTGGCTTTTTCGGCTTGCGTTCCCGGCTCGCCGCTGAGCCGCAGCGGCAGCCCGACCACCAGCTCGGTAACCCCATAGCGTCGAATGATCGAGTTGAGCGCCGCCAGGTCGAAGCGCTTGTTTCGGCGGCGAATTGTCTCCATGCCTTGAGCGGTGAGGCCGAGCGCGTCGCTGACCGCCAGACCGATGGTCTTGGAGCCGAGGTCGAGGGCAAGGATGCGGCCGGAAAGCAGTGCTTCCGCAGTCATAATTTCAGTATAGAGGCACGCGCCACAACCTGGGGAAACTCTGAATAAGTCTGGTTAGAAGAACCGAGGTCCCTCAGGGGCTTTAGTGTGTGCGTGAGAACCCGGACACCATGCCTGTTTAACTCCTTGTCTGGCAGCCCGGTTCTTTCTGAGGTTCCGCTGCCCTCGTGGGGCGCCGCTTACCCGCTAACCAGAGACCGCGTGCCAGGGATCGCTCACCGGGCACGAGAAAGGGCAATCAATAAATGTGATGGCGGCGAAAACGTATTGTGTTTAAGCCTGCCGCAGGGCGTGCAACCGGGTCACGTTGTAGGCCAGGGCCGCCAGCGCGAACTCGCATCCCACCTTGCCCAGACCGCGCGGTGGAACTGGAGGTAAATTTCATCGACACCGCCGACTCCTATGGGCCCGACGTGAGCGAAGAACTGATTGCCGAAGCCTTGGCGCCGTATCCGCGGGGCGTGGTGATCGCCACCAAAGGCGGATGGCTGCGGGTCGGTCCGGGGCAGTGGCTTCATGATGCCAGCCCGGTGCATCTGCGCCAGGCGGTGGAGGGCAGCCTGAAGAAGCTACGCCTGGAGCGCATAGACCTCTACCAGCTTCACATGCCCGATCACGCGATCTCGTTCGAGGCCTCGGTCGAGACCCTGGCCAAGCTGCGCGAGCAAGGCAAGATTCGCCTCATCGGACTGTCCAATGTCACCCGGGAGCACATCGAGCGCGCCCGCCGGATCGTGCCGATTGTCTCCGTCCAGAATCGCTACAGCTTTGCCGACCGGGAGTGGGACTACGTCGTCGACTATTGCGCCCGCAACGGAATCGTATTTATTCCGTGGGCTCCGCTGGGATTCGGCATGGCGAACGACTCGGTCGTGAGCCGGATCGCCAAAGCGCGCCTGGCTTCGCCGAGACAGATCGTCATCGCCTGGGCCTTGCAGCGCTCGCCGATGATCCTGCCGATTCCTGGGACCTCATCGCCGACCCACGTGGCGGAGAACATCGCCGCCGCCGGCTTGCGCCTGACGGACGAGGAGTTCCGGGAACTGGGGACAGTCAAGAGACCGTTCACAACCAGGTAAGCGCCGCAAGCTGCCTCACTCAAGCGTGCTGCGGGGAAACAACTGATAACGCCTGTTAGCAACAATCATCGTGGAACTTGGCCGTGAAACGGCGTAAAGTGCTGGTCGTGAGACTTGCGATCGTTGCAACGACGTTCCTGTTAGCCATCAGTGCCGTCGCTCAGGAACCCAAGCCACGCCCAACTTTCGATGATTTTCCGGTCAAGAAAATCTGGAGGGGAAAACCCGCCGCGCCAAAGTTCGAAAACAAAGAGCAACGAATGTTTCGCACGAGGATTCGTCTCGGTGCGAACGCTCCAGTGAAATTTGCTGGTCACTACACTGTACCGAGCTGGGGCTGTGGAGCCAGTTGCATCGGATTCGTAATCGTGGACTCGATTACAGGAAAGACTTATGACGGGTTCGGTGTTGAAAGTCTGCCGGACTCATGGTTGGACGACCATGCTGGTGACAGCTATAAGCTAATTGAGTTTATGGAATTCCACCCGAGCAGTCGCTTACTGAAGATTGACGGCTGTCTGAATGAACAGTGGTGTGGGTTTTACGATTTCGAGATGGTGGACGGCAAGGGATTAAAGCTCATTCGCAAGGAACTGTTGCCCAAGCAGTTCCAACCGGCATGCGATTATGGAAGGAATAACAAGGTGGGGTGTCTATAACGTGCGTAATTGTTGCAAAATCCCCTTCTCACCAGTTACGGCCAGCAGTTCCCGTTTTCTAATGATGTGTCATCCTGGGCGCAGCGAAGGATCTGCTGTTTAGCGGTCTCTTTGAAAAGCAGATCCTTCGGCCGCGGAAACGGCGGCCTCAGGATGACACTTCGAAGAGGTGCTTCGTGGTTAGCGGCCCTGCGGTGCCGTTTGCGATGGCGCAAGCGACTCGGCGATGCGGTCGAGCGCGGCCCGCGTCAGCGGCAGCTCCGCCCGCTCGAGCACCGCGGTCAGCGCCAGCAGGTTTTCATTGGAGACGAAGTTTTCGGTTGAGGCGGCGATTGCCACGCGCTCGCCCGATCCGCTTTCGCGCAGCAATTCGAGCGCAACCCGCACTGTGGTTTCCGGACCTTCCAGGTAGACGGAGCTGGGAAAGCCGATCCAGAGAATCTTTTCCGGCCACGCGGCCCGGCACAGGCGGGAATCGCTCCCGTTCACAGCTTCTGTATGCGTTGTACGTCGTGGACGCCGGGGATTTTGCGCAGCCCGGTAACGATCCGGTTCAAGTGGGCGACATCGGCGATGTCGAGCACAACGTCGATGTTGGCGTTGGCGCTCTCGTTGGAGCCTGCCTCAATGTGCCGGATGTTGGTATCTTCATCGCCGATCACGGCGGTTACCTGCTTGAGAATGCCGGCGCGATCGTCGCTGGTCACCGTCAGCTTCACCGGGTAGGAAGGCGCGGCGCCGGCGATCCGCGGCTCCTTGGCCGACCACTCGACGTCGATGCGGCGCTCCGGCTCATACATCAGGTTTTCGACGTTGGAGCAGCGTTTCGAGTGTACGGCAACGCCTTTGCCCCGGGTCACGTAGCCCACGATGTCTTCGCCGCGAATGGGATTGCAGCAGCGGGCGCGGTAGACCAGTAGATCGTCGTGCCCGCGCACTTTCAAGGTCGAGTTATCGCCGCCGAAAACGCGCCGGACCACGCTGGCGATCGTGCCGGTGGACTCACCATCCCCGCCCGTTTCGGGCGTGCCGGCCGGAATCACTTTGCCCAGCACCGTCTTGGCCGAATACTTGCCGTAACCGATGGCGGCCATCAGATCGTCGGCCCGCGAAAGGCCGTACTCGGCTGCCACCCGCTGCAGGTCGCTGTCCTTGATGTCCTTGATCGCAATGCGATACTTGCGCGCTTCCTTTTCCATCACCTTGCGGCCGATTTCAATGGCGCGTTCGCGCTGATGGATATTGAGCCAATGCTTGATCTTCTGCCGCGCGCGCGAAGACTTGACTACGGCCAGCCAATCGCGGCTGGGGTTGTGGCCCGCCTGGGTGATGATTTCAACGATGTCGCCGGAGTGCAATTTGTAGCGCAAGGGGACCATGCGTCCGTTGGCCTTGGCCCCCACGCAGCGTTCGCCCACTTCGGTGTGAATGGCGTAGGCGAAATCGATGGGGGTGGCGTCGCGCGGCAGAATCACAACTTTTCCCTTGGGCGTAAAGGTGTAAACCTCTTCGGGGTAAAGGTCGATCTTCAGGGTCGAAAGGAACTCGCTCGGGTCCGACATGTCGCGCTGCCACTCGACGACCTGCCGCAGCCACGACAGACGCTGTTCGTCGCGCGCCGTAATCGGCCCGTCTTTGTATTTCCAGTGCGCCGCGATGCCCTCCTCCGCCATCTTGTGCATCTCCTCCGTGCGTATCTGAACCTCGAAAGGATGTCCGTCCTCGGTAATCACGGTGGTATGCAGCGACTGGTAGAGGTTGGGGCGCGGCATGGCGATGAAGTCCTTGATGCGGCCGGGGACCGGACGCCATGCGTTATGGATAATGCCGAGCGCGGCATAGCAGTCATTGACGGAGCGGGTGATGATCCTCAGCGCCAGCAGGTCATAGATCTGCTCGACCGTGATCTTCTGCCGTTGCAGCTTCTGGTAGATGGAGTACAGCCGCTTGATGCGCGAATCGACGCGCGCCTGGATGTTGTTCTCCTTCAGCTTGGCGCGGATCGTGTCTTCCATCCTGGCCAGCAGCCGTTCGCCATCCTTGCGCTTGGCCTCGACCAGCTCGTAAACCTGCTTGTAGCCAACCGGATCGACGTAAGGGAACGCCAGATCCTCCAGCTCGCCGCGCACCTTGCCCATGCCGAGACGGTGCGCGATCGGGGCGTAAATCTCCAGCGTCTCCTTGGCGATTTTCTCCTGCCGCTCGGGCGAAAGCGGTTGCAGGGTGCGCATGTTATGCAGGCGATCGGCCAGCTTGATGAGCACCACGCGAATGTCATCCACCATCGCCAGCATCATCTTGCGGACGTTTTCCGCCTGCGCCTCCTCGCGCGAGGCGAAATCGATGCGGCTGATCTTGGTGACGCCTTCGACGATATGCGCCACCTGTTCGCCGAACTTCGCCTTGATCTGCTCGGTGGTCACCGAGGTGTCTTCCACCGAATCGTGCAGCAGGCCGGCGGCTATCGAGGTAGTATCCAGCCGCATTTCCGCCAGAATAATGCCAACTTCGAGGGGATGGACCAGGTAGGGCTCGCCGGTGGCGCGGGTCTGACCGCTGTGATTTTCCAGCGAGAACTCGTAGGCGCGGCGTACGATATCCAGATCGTCATTGGGACGGTTCTCCCGGACCAGTTTGAGCAATTCTCGAAACCGGGTCACCGTCAAAACATTCGTCGCGATCTGTTGCCGCAACGTCGCCATGATTGATTTTATATCTCGCGGTCAGCCAGGGCAAAGCTTAATCGCTGGACACGCGGGGAAACACCGCCGCACGAGTTGCGTCTAAGGCATTATCCGGAGAGCAGGCAGCGAAGCTACGCCGGGCACGGTTTTCGCAGTCTTGGTGCAAGCTTCTGACATGGAGACCTTTCGCGCTACTGGTTTGCCTCGGAAAGTTTCGCCTATGAAAGTTCTGATCAGCGGCAGCTCCGGTCTGGTGGGCAGCGCACTTGCGCAAACCCTGGAGGCCAACGGCAGCGCCGTAGGACGCCTGGTGCGCGCTGCTCCGGCTGCCCGCCCGCTCGATGTCCACTGGCAACCGGGAGAGCTGCTCGCGCCGGAGCTGGTCAGCGGCTTTGACGCCGTGATCCACCTCGCGGGCCGCAACTTGGCAGGCCGCTGGAACGACCCTATGAAACGCGAGATTCGCCAAAGCCGACTGCTGGGCACGGCCACCATCTCCCAGGCCGTGGCTGCCGCCTTCCGCGCCGGCGGCCGGCCCTCGGTGCTGGTAAGCGCTTCCGCCATCGGATTTTACGGAAACCGGGGGAGCGAGCTGCTCACCGAATCGAGCGCTGGCGGCACCGGCTTTCTCGCCGCCCTCTGTCGCGATTGGGAGGCGGCTTCCAGCCCGGCGGCTGAGGCCGGAGTTCGAGTGGTGCTGCCGCGCCTGGGATTGGTGTTGAGCGGCAAGGGCGGAGCCATGTCCCGGGTGCTGCCGATCTTCCGCCTGGGCCTCGGCGGACGCCTCGGCAGCGGACGCCAATACTGGAGCTGGATCACCCTTGAAGACGTTATCAAGGCCATCGAGTTCGCGATCGCCGACCCGTCACTGGCCGGCCCGGTGAACCTGGTGTCTCCGAACCCTGTAACCAATGCCGAGTTCACGGCTGCACTGGGACGCGCCTTGAGACGCCCGGCGGTCCTTCCGGTGCCGGCGTTTGCCCTGCGACTGATGATGGGGGAGATGGCCGATGAAGCTCTGCTGGCCAGCCAGCGGGTGCAGCCGGAGAAGCTGCTGAAGGCCGGTTACCGCTTCGCCCATCCGCAACTGGATGAAGCCCTGGTACAGATTTGCAGGCACGGTTAGGCCAGATACAAAAGAAAGGGGGCGGTTCAGACGTGAAATTCGTAATTCGGGACGACGATCAGATCATCTACCATAGCCCTCTCACTCCCGGAGACGTTGCAGCCTTGCAGGAGCTTCTCCGCCAAGCCAACTGCCTTGTTCCGTCATTTGTTGACGCCGATGCCTACTCGGTCGAGACTTACATCGCGCAATACGCGAGGGAACGAACCGAAACGATATTCCTGTTCGATCGCAACCTCTACTCACAGGTCGTCGCGCTTGCCAAGGGGAGCCGTGCGACCGAGAATGCCCACTTCGCTGCCGCGGTAATGGCTTTCGCGTCATGTGCAAATGCTCAAATTGAGCCTAATCTCGCCCTTTATGAAGGTTCAGCCTCTGGCGCTCGCAGGGCTTGGAAACGAGACCTAGCGATCTTCCGTAAGGCGGATGACATCCATCCTGCGAACTGGGCTGCGTTGGCTCTCGGATATGCCGAACGGTTTGATCGCCGCGTTCCAGGTAAGCGTCTTCGGTCCGAGCTTGCCAAGAATTTCGACCCAGCTTCGAAGCTACGGTTCTATGGGTTCGTCTACCCGATAGCACTGAAGATGGCGACGATCAGCATGGCAGGTGGCAAGGCCGACAAGAAGATGATCGAGTTACTGGACTGGATGTACCATTGCTGGCACTTCAGCGCACCGGCAACACTTTTCGCAACACGAGTCTCTGTCGCACGACCCGCCAAAGGACGTCTTCAAGAATATTGGTTCAATGGATCGGAAAAGAGCGCTCGCTGGAGTTAAGAATGCTGCCTGGGATCTGGTCTACGTTACCGCGTGGTTCGAGAGAATCAAGGCTCAGGAAAAAGCAAATGAATTAACCGTTCTCTGCTCAAGGGACGGAGTCCTCTTGAAAGTGGCAGAGCTGCTGAGAAGCGCTGTTTTTGACGGAACAATGCCCCCCTTTGAAAAGGCCGGATTCGGACGGTCCGTACTGGACCGCTATAACTCTTATGTCTCCGATCTCTTGAATCCCAAGCGAGCGCTAACACCACTACCGGCTGACTTTAAGAACTACAGGGACAAGCTGGTTTCCGATCTTGAGTCCGAATTTCTGAAGGCTCTTTGATGCTGGGCGAGGGACTAGTCTCAATTCAACAGGTCGCCAATTCGGTTGCGTCTGGATAACGGGCTACACTTTACTTCTTCTCGTGCGAAATCTCGGCCAGGGTCGCTTTGGTGGCGCGCACATAATCGTCGGGCGCGAGGATGATCTGCAAGCCGCGCTGTCCGGCGGAGAGGGAAATCACGTCCCAGAGCACCATCGTCTCGTCGGCAATCACCGGGTAATCCTTTTTCGCTCCCAGGGCGGTGACGCCGCCGCGGATGTAGCCGGTCAGCGGCTGCACCTCTTTGAGCGCAACCATCTCCGTCTTGCGGTCGCCGCTGGCCCGGGCCAGCTTTTTGAAATCGAGTTCGTAGTTGCCGGGAATCACGGCGAAGCAGATTCCGTTGCGGTCGCCGCGCACGCACAGCGTCTTGAAAACCTGCTCGGGCGGAAAGCCGATTTTGGCGGCCACACTCTCGGCCGCCAGATCGTCCGGATCGACCGCGTACTCGCGCAATTCGTACTTGATGCCCAACCCGTCGAGAATGCGGCAAGCATTAGTCTTTGCCATGGACGTTAAGTGTCCCAAGAGTTTTGTGACACACTTAAATGGTGTCATGCTGAGCGAAGCGAAGCATCCCGGTGAACTGTCCTACCCTGCGCCGCGTTAGGATTTGGTGAAATCTCCCGGCGGCGTCTCAACCCCATGCGATGCTGGGATTCTTCGCTCCCGTCGGTCGCTCAGAATGACACAGCAAGAGTTACTTACATGAATTCTCCCATAGCACTCTAGTCGCTGCCCTTTGCCTCCGACACCACCCGCGCCCGCTCAAAGGCCTCGACGCGCTCGCGCACGCTCAGGATGTGCAGCGGTAGTTGCAGCCGGCTGCCGTCTTCCATGAGCGGGATCAGCTTGTCGAACTCCGGCCCCGAGTGCGTGCCGGTCAGCATCAGGCGGACGGGATGGAAGAGTTCCTTGCCCTTCACTCCGGTCTCCTTCTGCACGTCTTTCATCATCGCCTTGAAGCGTTCGGAGGCGAGCGGCGCTAGCTCGACCAGCACCCGCGCCGCAAAGGCTGCAAGCACAGCGGCGGTCTTTGCAGAGCCCATGATTTCAGCGTTCTCGGGCGAGCGAATCGCGGCCTGCGGGTCGAACGCGAACAGGATGGCGGCGCGCTCGGGAAGCTCGTCGAGCTTATTCATGGCGGGCGAGAATGCCTCGACCAGCTTCAACAGCCAGCGCACGTGCGGGCCGCGCAGCGAAACCGTCGCGTCGGGATCGTCCTTGATGAAACTTGCCTTGGCCGATTCGCCGTAACAACCCGCGACCGCCAGGAATCTCAGGGCGGAAAACAGCAGGTCCACGCGCCTGCCGTCATCGCGCCATTCCTCGGGCTCGTGAGCGCCAAGCCACACCAGCCGCTCTTTGATGTAGTGCCGGTTCAGCCAGTAGAGCTTTTCGAAGTCGAAGACGGCAGGCGATGGGGTCACGCGGCGCAGGTCGAATTCCTTCACCAGCTCCTCGGGAGAAAAGATTTCGCGCGTTCCCCCGGTGGGCGCCCAGCCGAGCAGTGCCATGTAGTTCATGAGAGCTTCGGGCAGCACGCCCATTTCGCGGAAGGCGGCCAGCGAGGTCGCCCCGTGCCGCTTGGAGAGCCGCTCGCGGTCGGGGCCGAGGATCGTCGACAGGTGAGCGAACTCCGGCACCGGCCAGTCCAGGGCTTCATAGAGCGCGACCTGCTTGGGAGTGTTCGACAGGTGATCGTCGCCGCGGATGACGTGGGTGATCTGCATCTCGGCGTCGTCGATCACCACCACGTAGTTGTAGACCGGCACGCCGCTGGATCGCAGAATGATGGGGTCGCTGACGACCTCATTGGAAAACTCAACCGCGCCGCGCACCATGTCGTGAAAACGAATGGGACGTTCCGGAATGTGCAGGCGGATGGCGCAGGGCTCGCCCGCCTGCTTTCGCCGCCGCGCTTCGGCCGGGTCAAGGCGGCGGCAGGTTCCGGGATAGATCGGCGGACGATGTTCTTTCATCGCCTGCTCGCGCTGTTGTTCGAGATCTTCCGGCGTGCAGAAGCAGTAGTAGGCCTTGCCTTCGGCGACCAGGCGTTCGGCGTGCTCCAGATAGACGGCGAGTTTGTCGCTCTGGCGATAGGGCGGGAATGGCCCGCCGACATCGGGACCCTCATCCCAATCGAGCCCCAACCATTTCAAGTCTTCGAGTAATTGCTGCTCGTAGCGGCTCTGGCTGCGCTCGACGTCGGTGTCCTCTATGCGCAGCACCATCAAGCCGCCCTGCTGGCGGGCAAAAAGCCAGTTAAACAGCGCGGTGCGGGCGTTGCCGACGTGCACCTGCCCGGTGGGTGAAGGCGCGAATCGGACACGAACCTTGCCGGTGGAACTGCTCGCTTGCGACATGAAGAAATGTTAGCAGAAGAGACAGCCGATCTCAGGGCTTGGCCGACGTCAGAAAAGTGCGCGTCATGCGGTCGTGCCAGCAAAGGCAATCTTCATCCACCAGCGCCCAGGCAAAGCCCAGGCCGATCGAAGCCAGCGAAAACAGCATCGAATAGACCCGCTGCTTACGCTGATTCCAGCCAGGGACGCGGCCATTGAAGCTGCGCAGGGAGAGATTCGCCATCTCCATACCGGCCGTTCCGCCGGCGTAGACCAACAGCAGGTAATGGTAGACAGTCCAGAAAAAGACGGGAATAGCTACCAGGACGGCGATCGCCGGCTTGCCGTGTGGCAGCTCGGGAAGCGTCTTCCAGAGCGCCGCAGCAAAAATTACCGAGGGCAGCCAGCACGATCAGGCCGTCGATTAGAGCGGCAAAAATCCGTTGCGACAAGCTTGCCACTTGCAGCGGCAATTCGATCGCGGGCGGCGCGGGCACATCGACCGCCTCCGCCGGGGGCCGGTCGGCGTCGAGGCGAATCTCGGCAAACAGCGGGCCGCGGATGGTAGGGATGATTTCCTCCGGTACGTCAAGGATTCGGGGAGGGCTGGAAACCGGCTCGGCGAGTTCGTCCCGCGGTCTTGGCTCGATGATCGGCGGTTCAACCGGCAAGCGCACGGAGGAGCTGGGAAAGTGGATCAGGTTGCCGCTTGGCCGACCGGCCGCCGGCGAGTCGTCGGCCTGGCGTGGGGTTTCGGAGGTGTACTCGCGCGGGCGGTTGAAATCAAAATCGGGGTCGTACTCAGGAGTGGCGCTGACGCTGGTAATGGCCATCGGCGACATCTCCGCCGGCGGCGTCTCCGGCGGGCGATTGCCGGGCGGCTCCGGAGCGCTCACCGTCTCTTCGGCCGGCGGAAACGTAGCTGAGACAGCGTCGGCGTTAAGTCTACGGAAGTAGTTGGTGTCGCAAGTCAGATCGGATGACTGAAACCTTTCGGCAACGGCCTTGGCTACCCGGCTCGGGGACGCCGCAGCCGGCTCGGGCTGTTCGAAATCGAAGGTCAGAGAGGTCTGCGGGGCGGCTTTCTTTCTCCGGCGCCCACGATAGCGATCCAAACGCGAGGCGACCTCGCGACGCCACTGCTCGTCCGCCGGTGCACGTTCGACCTCGTTTAGAGGGTCATCGTCCGCCGAATACATGGGCCCATCCTCTGCATCAACCAAGCCCTTGTCAGGGCACTGCCACGCGGCAGCAGCATGCATCATGCCGGCGCGCACGGCTAAAACAAAGTGAGGAGAGAAGGCATGAACCCTCGCGGTGCCCGGAGGCAGACGCGGCAGCACCCAAACCCGTGCGCCGTTCCGCCAAACGCGCACAAACGCGGCAGGTGCAAGGATTCCCGTCAGACGGGCAAACCAATCCGCGCTGCCGGCGTGCGTCGGGGATACGCGATGAAAAGGCCGAAATGGAGAAACCAGAGCATGCGTGAAGCCTGATCGCGGATCCGGCTGCTACATTGACTGGCCTGAGACCCCGAAGGCGTGCTACCTTGCGAGTTCGGGATATTTCAGGTATTCAGCTTTTCGCAACCCGGGGTTACTGGACGAAACGGGCGCTCAATGACTTCTCGCACTCGATTGATTATCACACTGGCGGTCATAAGTCATCTGATTCTGCTCACCCCGCTAGTAACCAGCCAGTTGCCGCCGGTTTCCGCCGAGCCTGCCGGTCAGCAGAAAGCTCCTTTCTCCGGCCGCATCACCACTTCCACCGCCGTTCCCTCGGACGAAGTGGTCATACGGGCGCGCGAACAGGAGAAAATCGGCGACATTTACCACTTGCGCGGGGACGTCAAGGTCACCTACCGCCGCGACACGGTGCGCGCTGAGAACGTCACTTACAACTCCGCAACCGGCGACCTGGAAGCCGAGGGCGGGGTTTCGTTCGACGGCGAGACGCGGGACGAGCATCTCACGGCCACCCACGCCCGCTACAACGTCAACACCGAATCCGGAACTTTTTTCGAGGTCGTGGGCATCGTGGGCGCCGTCTATCGCGGCCGCAACGCGGTGCTGACCACCAGCAATGCGTTCACCCTCACCGGGCGCAAGGTGGAGAAAAACGGTGCCCGCTATATCGTGCACCACGGCAGCATTACCTCCTGTACTCTGCCTCATCCCAAATGGACTTTCGAGGCCGACAAAATCGATGTGGTCGCCGGCGCCGAAGCCAAACTGTACCGCAGCGATTTCCGCCTGCTTGGGCTGCCCATTTTCTTTTTCCCGTACGCGACTCATTCGGTCGCGAATCTAGGCCGGCAAAGCGGATTCCTGCTGCCCGCGATTGGCGAGTCAAACACCAAGGGCTTGGTCTTGGGAGACTCTTTTTACTGGGCGATTAACCGCAGCGCGGACGTCGCCATCGGAGCGGAATACTTCTCCCGGCGCGGCTGGTCGCAAACCGGCGAGTTTCGCGCCCTTCCCTCGGAGAACAGTTCGCTGGCCCTGCACTACTTCGGCGTGCTCGACCGCGGCGATCCGGCCACCGGCCAAGACCAGAGTGGAGAGGACGTAAAACTCAACGGCGAGTGGATGCATGGCGGCTGGCGGGGAGTGACCAGCGTTAACTATCTCAGCTCGTTCTTGTTCCGGCTGGCGTGGGCCCCCACGTTCACCCAGGCGATCGACTCCGAGGTCCACTCCAACGCCTTTCTTTCCAACAACTTCGACGGCTATTCGTTCGGGGTGCTGGCGGCCCGCTACCAGAATTTCCAGAGCATTACCAATGGCGATGAAATCAAGATCCTGCATATGCCCTCGGTGGGGTTTTCCACCATCGACCGGCCGGTGCCGTCGACTCCGTTGACCTGGGGATTCGACACCAGTGCGGAGGGCGTTTCCAGGACTGAGCCGGGTTTTGAAACCGACACTCTGGTCGGCCGCTTTGACCTGCGTCCCAGGGTTGCCCTGCCCTTGCATTTTTTCGGCTGGGGATTGCGCCCTGAAATCGCGCTTCGCGACACCTACTATACCCAGCAATTGCAGCCCGCGCCGGGCAGCACCGTCGGAAATCCGGTTGACCAGGCGCTGAACCGGCGTGCTTTCGAGGTCTCGCTCGATCTTCGCCCGCCGCCGCTGATGCGCGTCTTCGACCGGCCGCTGTTCGGACGCCAGATCAAGCACGTTATCGAGCCGTACCTCACTTACAACCGGGTTGCCGGCGTGGACAACTTCCAGAACGTTATCCGCTTCGACGCCCGCGACATTCTCAGCGACACCAATGAGGTTGAGCTCGGGTTCATCAATCGCATCTACGGCAAGCGAACCCTGCCCAAAGCAGACGCGAACTGCCAGCCGCAGCGTCCGGCCGTGAGGATCGGCAGTCTGTCGGGAACCGCCGTCGAGCCGCTGCCCGGCACCGCCGTCGCCATGCCCAAGTGCGAGGATCAGGGATCGGTAACCCGCGAACTGCTCACCTGGGAGGTCAAGCAAGAGCACTATTTCGATCCGGGCTTCGGTAACGCCATTGTCGCGGGACAACGCAACGTGGTGGCCAGCAGCGCCGAGTTTACCGGCTTCGCGTTCCTTACCGGGCCGCGAAGCTGGTCCCCAATCATCTCCAAACTTCGCTTTCTGCCGACGGCCAACACCGATGTGCAGTGGGAACTCGATTACGACACCACCCAGGGAGCCATTAACGCCAGCACCGCCTTCATCGATTACCGGTTTGGAGACATCTTCGTGGGCGCCAGCCATGTCTTTTTCCGCGAGGCGGGAATGCCGACGCCTGATTCTTCCGGTGTCACCCCACCGCCGGATTTCAATCAGTACCGCATTCTTCTCGGCTACGGAAGCCCTACCAAGCTCGGTCCGAGCGTCGGCGCCAGCATTGGAATCGACCAGCATTTCAACTACTTGCAGTACGCCGCCGCGCAGACCAGCTACAACTGGGATTGCTGCGGGCTCAGCTTCGAATACCGCCGCTTTACCCTGGGCTCAACTACCCTGGGATCGGTTCGCAATGAGAACGAGTTCCGCTTCGCCCTGACCCTGGCCAACGTAGGAACATTCGGCAATATGCGGCGGCAGGAAAGACTGTTCTAGGAACAAGACCGTGCCGCAGGATACTGACGCAACCGCTGGACCGGGACGACAGGAACCCATCGGGACAGCATCTTGTTGCCCGGGCGTCGAGAGGTTCGTTTTCTAACCAATTCACCGTACTGATTGTGAGACTTGCGTGAATTGATGCCCGTGCCTCTTGCACGTGAGTTCACCCCGTGGCATGATCTCTGCACCGTGGGGCACACTACAACGACAGCAGCGGTTTGTCCAAGCTGCGGAGGCAGGCGGATCAGGAAGTCCCATCGCTCAATACATGAGCGATTAGTGATGGTCTTCACGCTCCTGCGACCCTACCGCTGCCAAGAGTGCGACCATCGTTTTTTCCGTCCGCTCTGGTATCAGCGGACCAGGACGCGCAGCGCCGCGCGTCGAGTTTGATTCGCCTGGCGGAAATCTTGCCGGCGCCATTTGCAGCACGATAAAAGCCTCCCAGGGAGGCTTTTGCGTTTTGAATTTACCGGTAGCTCTAAGCGGTCAATCTATCCAAGTCTTGAGCAGCCGGGTCTTGAGCAGCCGGAGGACAGACCCCGATTCCGAATTACGCCTTGGTGACTTTGCCCGAGCGCAGGCAGCTCGTGCAGACACGCATCTTCTTGCTGTTGCCGCCCTGCACCTTGGCCTTCACCGGGTGCAGGTTGACGTTCCAGCGGCGCTTGGTGATGTTGTGCGCGTGCGATATGTTATTGCCAAATTGCGGACCTTTGCCGCAGACTTCACAAACCCGTGCCATGGATCGCTCCAGAACTTCGATGGAATAGGGCGTTGCGGCCGCAGCCGGTCTCGCCTGAGTCCCCGCACGCCGTCAAAGCGGCCGCCGGGATGGTCAAACAGCCGTATTCTTCGCCGTACTTATGAAGGAGGGCAAAACGGCTGACTGCCAAAGCCTAGATTGTAGCGGAAGCAGGGCGCGGAGAGCAAACGGGACAGTTGCGATAAGCCCGCCGGCTCATCTCACGATACCTGAAATCGAAGTTCCTGGAGCGTGTTTCATAAATGGTGCTTTGAAGGGGCATGACTTTAGCCATGCCGTCCAGAGCCAGAAAAAATGTCTTTAGCCCCCGAGGGAATTGACCCCGCTTCCTGAAATAGGTTTATGAAACAAGCTCTACGCATGCCGATCGGGAGCAAGCGCTGGTTCGCCGTGCGATCCCTGAAGCCGGAACCCCGTGACTCGACGAATGCGAGTTTGCAACAGCCCTTTTGCTTCGCTGTGCGATACTAAAACCATGTCCCTCGCAGCCGATCCGAAATCCGTCAAGGTAAACAAGACTGCCGGCACAGGCATGGATATTGAGTGGAAGGATGACCATCGCAGCTCCTATCCGTTCACTTTTCTGCGCGATGCCTGCCCCTGTGCGCTGTGCAACGATGAGCGCGCCAAAGATGGTCGCTCGCCGGGCGATCCGCTGAAGCCGGTAGCCGGGCAGTTGCCCATGTTCAAGGCCCTGGCGCGGCCGGCCGAGGTCAAGCCGGTGGGCAGGTACGCCATGCGCTTCGTGTGGAATGACGGTCACGAGCACGGCATTTACACCTGGACCTACCTGCGCGAGATTTGCCCGTGCCCGGAGTGCAAAGCCAGTCGCGAATCGACCAGCGGGCTGGCCGGCGATATGGCCGCCCACGACAGCCGCAAACCGAACTAGGGACGGCCGGGAGCGTCGCTCCGCAGCCGCGACAATGTTCGCGCGACAGAGATTTCGCACCTGACGGTAATGATGCTGGCGGCTGCCGCCGATACCTTGTAATCTAAATTTGCAGATAACTTCACGGCGATAACCTTTGCAGCCTCTTCTCGACAAACTGAATCCAGAGCAGCGCCGCGCGGTCGAGACCGTCGATGGGCCGCTGCTGATCCTGGCCGGAGCCGGCAGCGGCAAGACCCGCGTCATTACCTATCGCATCGCTCATCTCGTCGAAAACGTCGGCGTCGCGCCGGATTCGATTCTCGCCGTCACCTTCACCAACAAGGCCGCCAGCGAGATGGCCGAGCGGGTCGAGCAACTGGTGGGACACCGGACGTTCGCCAAGCCGCTGATCTCGACCTTTCATTCGCTGTGCGTGCGCATCCTGCGGCGCGACATCGAGGCGCTGCTGGTGGACGGCAAAGGCCTGCGTAAAGATTTCGTCATTTACGACGAAAAAGACCAGGAGATGGTCGCCAAGACGGCGGTTCGTCGTCTCGGGCTGGATGACAAAAAGCTGACCCCGCGTACTATTCTTTCGCACATCTCGTGGGCCAAGAACCATATGCTCGACCCGCAGGATTATTACCTCAGCTCGGCCGACCCCAAGACCGAAAAGATTGCCCAGGTTTACAAGATTTATCGCCAGGAGCTGGCCCGGGCCAACGCGCTCGACTTCGACGATCTGCTGCTGGAGGCGCAGCGGCTGCTGAAGAGCGTGCCGGAGGTGCGCGCCAAGTATCAGCGCCGCTGGCATTACCTGCTGGTGGATGAGTACCAGGACACCAACCGCCCGCAATACGAAATCATGCGGCTGCTGGCTGGCGAGCGCCACAACGTTTGCGCGGTGGGCGACGAGGATCAGTCGATCTACTCCTGGCGCGGCGCCGACATCCGCAACATCCTGGAGTTCGAGCAGGATTTTCCGGAGGCGAAGATCATCCGCCTGGAGCAGAACTACCGCTCGACGGAAAACATTCTGCAGGCGGCCTCGGCGGTGGTGGCCAACAACCTCAAACGCAAGGGCAAGCGGCTGTGGACGGCGCGACAGGGCGGCGCCCGAATCGGCTACTACGAGGCGCCTGACGGCGAGAACGAAGCCCTGTTCGCCGCCGACTACATCTCCAGGTACGTGCGGAAATGCGGCGAGGACGGCACCAGCGCGCGCGCGGCCGTGCTCTACCGCACCAACTCGCAGTCGCGCCTCTTTGAAGAAGCGCTGCGCCGCTACAACCTCAGCTATCACGTGGTGGGAGGCTTCTCGTTTTACGAGCGGGCGGAGATCAAGGACATGATCTCCTACCTGAAACTCATCCTCAACCCCGCCGACTCGGTGGCGCTGCTGCGGATCATCAACACGCCCACGCGCGGCATCGGCAAGACCACCATGGAGACCGTGGAGCGCATTGCCCTGGAGACCGGCATCCCGCTGTGGGATGCCGTCGCCGAGGCCATCCGGCGCAAACTGTTGCCGCAGCGCGCCACGGCAGCGCTGAAAACATTTCGCGACATCATCGAGGACGCCCGGGCGATGCTGAGCGGAACTTACACGGAGAGGCTCAGCGACAGTGTCCGCGGCGAAGCGGAAGTGACTGCCGCGCTGGCTCCGGCAGCGATCCAGGTTCCCGAGCCGAAGCCCGAGGCCGGCGATCAGCACGGGCTGGAATTTGTCGATGATGCGATCGATTTTTCGCCGGAGAACTTCGATGCGGACTTGCGGGATGGGCCGGAGCCCAGCGAAGCAATCACAGCGAACACTAGTAGAGCACCGGAAATTTCAGAGAGCGTCGGTGCTACACCACCCGAAATCCCACCAGCCGAAACTGCCGAGAATGGGAAGCGGGTTTTTCGGATTGCCACTCAACATTACCGCGATCTCCAAAACACACTAAAACGACTGGATAAGGCAGCTGCGAAAAGAAGAATTCCCACTCCGACGATTCACATACATGAAGAAGGACCCCTCGGGCCTGATGGCGAGCCTCTGTATTACCGCCTAAGTGCAAGCGGTGAGTTGCCGCGCATCAGTGGATGGAAGTTTCGGGGTGCTATCCGTCATCGCGAAGGCATAAACGAGCTGCATCCACTCCCAGGGCAGTCATTCCCGGAAGGTTATGAGTACGCTAGTGCCGTATGCTACCACTGCAACAAAGATATCGAAAGAAAGTTCACGTTTATCGTTGAGAACAAGAACGGTGATATCAAGCAGCTTGGTAGCACTTGCGTGGACGAGTATTTGCCCGATGCCAAGGCTCACGTATGGTTTGCTGAAAAGCTATTCTTATTGCAAGACAAGCTTGAGCATTATTCAAAGGCCATCCAAAGTGAAACCAAGCAAGCCCGGAGACCGCCGGAGCAATACGAGTACAGCTATCCTGTTTCCAGCCCTCGCGAACTGCTTAGAAGGCCGGAGCCATCAGCCCCAAGAGCGCCGGAACAGCTTGGAAAGTCTGGATACGACGTAGGCTTTGATCCTGAAGCGCTGGACGATGGCCTCTCGTTCGACGCCACGTCGTACAATGCGGCTGCTGGGGCGACGACCGCCGAGTTGCTCAAGTTTCTGCTCGACCGGACCGGTTACATGCGCCAGTTGGAGCAGGAGGAGACGCCCGAGGCCGAGCAGCGCATGGAGAACCTGCGCGAGCTGATCAATGCCGCGCTCGATTCGCGCGACCGCGGCGAGAGCGTGGGTGAATTCCTCGACCACGCGGCCCTGGTGAGCGATGCCGACCAGTACGACGCCGCCCAGCAGATCACGCTGATGACTCTGCACGCGGCCAAGGGTTTGGAGTTTTCGCTGGTGTTTCTCGTCGGCCTCGAAGAAGGCTTGTTTCCCCACTCGCGCACGCTGCTGGCGGCGGAAGATATCGAGGAGGAGCGCCGCCTCTGCTACGTGGGCATGACGCGCGCCATGGACACCTTGGTGCTTTCGCGGGCGCGCTTTCGCCGCCGCTACGCTACCGAGTCGGCGGAGCCGACAACGCCTTCGCGCTTTCTGGATGAGACTCCGGCGGAGTTGCTGGAGGATTTGGGCTCGCCTGGACGATCACCGCATCCAGCCAGGAACGGGTTTGCCGGGAACTCCGGGCGCGGACAAACCACCAAATTCGGCGGCGGGGACGATTCCGGCGGGCCGCACTACGATTACGAGAACGAGGACCAATCGGCCGCGTGGAACAGCGGCTCGCGCGGCGGCGATGGCGGCGCAAAGACCAGCTACCCCGGGCGGACGTATAACTCGATCGAGAACATCGCCGAATTTTTTGCTTCGCGGGGCAAGCGCTTTTCGCTGCCGAAAACAGCCGTGCCGGAACCCACGGGCAAGCGCGGCTTCCGCAAGGGCGATCGCGTCAGACACCCGAAATATGGCGAAGGCATCATCTATCTTCGCGAAGGAGAGGGTGAAGATGCGAAGATTACGGTACAATTTTCTCGCTTCGGTCTGAAAAAGCTGGTCGAGAAATACGCCCAACTGGAAAAGGCGTAGCTTGCTCACCGGATCGGCCGGGCGTTTTTCGGCGCGGCGATGAACGTGGGATACACTGATGCTAGGCTGCTCTATTTCAACCAGGATAAAGAATGGCAAATACAAAAGCGGTTAGCGATAAGATTGAACGCAAGAAAGTGAAGCGCACCATGCGCAAGAAGGCCGAAGCGGCCAAGCCGAAACCCAAGCGTACGCATGCCCGCGGCGAAGCCAAGCGCAAGATGAAGAAGATGGTTCGCGGCCAGACGAAGCGGTAGCGCGTTTCCGCGAGGTTATCTACCCGCCGGCACGGTGTCGGATATAGCTATTCCGAAGCCGCGCCGGCGGCGTTCCATGTCCGGTCGGGCGAGGAATTCATCGAGTGCCAGGTGCGGCCAGCGCGGACTTCATTCGTTCTCTGCCCAAGGCCGAGCTGCATCTTCACCTTGAGGGGTCGGTCGAGCCGGAGACGCTTTCCGAGCTGAGCCGGCGTCACAACACTCCTCTGCCCACGACCAACCCTCGCTATCAGAACATCGAAGACAGCGGGCGCGTGCTCTCCGTCGAGGAGGCGCGCGCGCTCTACGATTACCGGGACTTCACCGGTTTTCTGCTGGCCTTCAAGGCGGTCACCGAGCGCCTGCGCACGGCCGAAGACTACGAACTGATTACCTATCGGCTGATCGAGAAGCTGGCGGACCAAGGCGTGCTGCATGCCGAGGTCTTCGTTTCGGTAGGAGTCATCTTCTGGCGCGGGCAACCATTCGATCCGCTCTTTGAGGGCATGGAGCGCGGGCGCGAGCGCGGTGAGCGCGACTTCGGCGTGACCTTGCGCTGGATCTTCGACGCGGTGAGGCAATTCGGGCCCGAGGCGGCGCGCAAGGTGGCGGAGAAAGCCATCGCGTGCCGGGAGTGCAATGTCGTGGGATTCGGCATCGGCGGCGACGAGCGGCGGGCCGCGCCTGAGGTGTTTCGCGAAGTCTACGAATTGGCGCGCGACCACGGCTTGCGCCTGAGCTGCCACGCCGGCGAGAGCGCGGGGCCGGAATCGATACGCGGCGCGCTCGCCATCGGCAGCGAACGCCTCGGACACGCTCTCACCCTCCACCAGGACGAAGCTCTGTTGCGCGAGATTGTGGAGCGCCAGGTGCCGCTCGAAATCTGTCTCACGAGCAACCTGCGCACCGGCTGTTGCGCTTCTCTGGCGAGCCACCCGCTGCGAAGGTACTATGACGCAGGTGCATGTGTGGTTCTGAATACGGACGACCCGGCGATGTTCCTTACGTCACTTTCGCGGGAGTACGAAATAGCGCAAGATGGTTTCGCCTTTTCGGGCGAGGAATTGCGGCAGTTGGCGAATAATTCGATTCGCGCCTCGTTCCTCCCGGATCAAAGGAAGCAGGAGCTGCTGGCATACGCGGCAGCTTCCGCGGAAGGTCTCCCCCATGACACGACCCCGGACCACGATCGAAATCGACGATGAATCGTTGTGCATCAGCAGGAGCAGAGAGGCGGTCGCTTTCCGTTGGAGCGAGATTCGCAGGATTGTCGCCTACAAACGTGATTGCCTGGCCGCCGATCAATTGTGTTTTTCCATCAGCGACGGCGATTGGGAAACAGAGTTGAACGAGGATATGGAAGGCTGGCCGGAACTGATCCGTCAGTTACCAGCGAAACTGCAGGAATTCCCGGCGGAGTGGGAATGGTCCCCCCGTCTCGCTCAGCCGGCTGCCGCCACTACCGCGATCTTGTTTGAGCGTTAAGCTGGCGCCCTCCCGGCCGGCTGATCCCCCCACCGGCCGGGATTTTTCTTTCTTTTCGGCGCGGGCGCAACTCGGGTTAAGATGGTTTCCTTCCGGAGCATTTTCAGATCAGACGATATTCGTACCAGTGCCAGGCTTCACGGGATGCCTTCCGTGAAACCGGCAGAGCGAAAGGAAGCCCGCATGTGCCCTCAGACTGTAGAGATTAGCCAGCACGCCGAACGTGCCGTTCCCGAGGAAGCCGCCGCCATTCTCGCCGCCGGACTGGTTGCCCACGTGGGATTTGTGGCCGAAGGCGGGCCGCACGTAATCCCCATGAGTTATCACTACGCGCCGTCGGAACCGGATGTGCTCTATTTGCATGGCGCGGCGTCGAGCCGCCTGTTGGCGACCCTGCTCGAGGGCGGCCCGGCATGTGTCTCGGTAACGCTCTTCGATGGCATCGTCTTTTCCAAGACCGCCAAATATCACTCGCAGAACTATCGCAGCGTGGTCTGCTACGGACGCGCCAGCCTGGTGAAAGAGCGCGAGCGCAAGGCAGAGATTTACCAGGCCATGATCTCGCGTTACACCCCGGGACGCGTCGCCGGCCGCGATTACGTCTCCGCAACCGACGCGGACGTTGACGCTTCCGCCGTGGTGGCATTTCAAATCGACGCGTGGAGCGCCAAGGCGCGCCGAGGCGGGCCCAAGGGACCGCACGACGCCGACCAGAACTCTCCGGGCACGTGCGGAGTGTTGGCGCCTCCGCATCCATGAAGCGGAGCTGCGCGTTTTGCGTCCACCCGCGCCTTGCGGCATCCGGCAGGGCTCTTGCGAAACCGTTCTATCCAGTGCAGTAGAATGACTGTGCGATGCCTGTATCCGTGCGTTCCTTCGCCAAGATCAATTTAGGGCTGGCCATTGGGGCCAAGCGCGACGACGGCTTCCATGAGTTGCGGACGATCTATCAGACCATTGCCCTGCATGACGTCATCAAGGTCGATGTCCTCCGCGGCACGGGCGTGGAAATCCGCTGCAAAGACGCGCGCGTTCCCGGCGACGAAAGCAACACCTGCTGGCGCATGGCCGAGCGGGTGATGCGTTCGCTCAAACAACGCGGCAAGGTCGTGGTCAGCATCGAAAAGAAACTTCCGGTACAGGGCGGTCTGGGCGGCGGTTCGTCCAACGCCGTGGCCACCATGTTCGCCCTGGAGCGGCTGTTGAAGATGGAGCTGGCGGCGGCTGAGCGGTTGCGCATCGCCGCCGAGGTCGGCTCCGATTTGCCGCTGTTTTTGATCGGCGGCACGGTGCTCGGTTGCGGCCACGGCGAGGAGGTTTACCCGCTGCTCGACCTGCCCGGCGTCGCCTGCGTCATTGCCACCCCCGAGGTCGGCGTTTCGACCCCGGAGGCGTTCCGGCGCTGGGACGAATTCAGCGCTCAGGAAGGCAAATTGACGCCCCAGGATCCATCCACTACAATTGACAAGTTCGGCCGCTCGGCTTTTGAGTGGCTGAATGGAACCTTATCCGGTGTTCCCGCGGTTCCGGGCGAGCAGGTTGCGACCGGGCAGATGTGCGGGGACCGGGCCGAGACGCTGCTTCTCGACCTCGTCCGAGCCGGGATCGAAAACGACTTTGAACGGGTCGTCTTCCCTGTGTATCCCGAACTCCGCGAAGTCAAGCGTCTGCTCGAACGAAGCCATTCGAGCTATGCGTCTCTATCGGGCTCCGGTGCGACGCTTTACGCTTTGTATAAGAAGCCGGAGCAGGCCGAAGCGGCGGCTAAAGCGTTGCGCGAGGCGGGCATCTCCACGAGCGCAACCGTAACCCTCGGGCGAGTCGGCTATCTGCGGCAACGGTTCCTGTAGGCGGAGAGTTGGCAGTCCGCGATAAAGTGTTGGGCGGTCGTCTAATGGTAGGACAACGGCCTTTGGAGCCGTTTGTCTAGGTTCGAATCCTAGCCGCCCAGCCAATATGATTTGGCTGTGATGTTGCGAAGAGGTCCTTCGCTGGCGCTCAGGATTTCGCCTGCGGGCTCGGACGCCCGCAAAGCGGCTCAAGTTCGAATCCTAGCCGCCCAGCCAAAGCTGGTCCGGTTTGTTTTTGGGGCGACGGCGATCTCAGGCGAGCGCCGGGATTTCAGTTTCGGGGAGGTCAACACGGTGGATTCAGCGACCAAGACAAGCTCGTTGCAGCCCTCGACGGTTGCCCCGGATTCGCGTCCAGAACTCGCTGATGCGGCCGGCCCGGCGACCGCGACGAGCGACAAGAAAGCGCTGGAGACGAAGACGGACCGTAGGCCCTACCGCGCCCGTCAGGACGATAAGTTCAAGATCTTTTCCGGAACTTCCAATCCCGTTCTCGCCAAGGACATCTGCGATTTTCTCGGACTACCTCTCGGCCAGTGCTACCACACCAAGTTCTCCGACGGCGAAATCTATGTGCAGATCCAGGAAAACGTGCGCGGCTCCGATGTCTTCATCGTGCAGCCCACCTGCGATCCGGTGGCGCATAACCTGGTCCAGCTCCTGCTGATGATCGATGCCCTCAAACGGGCTTCGGCGCGCCGGATCACGGTCGTGATTTCTTATTTTGGATATGCCCGGCAGGACCGCAAGGATAAGCCGCGGGTTCCGATTTCATCGAAGCTGGTGGCCGACCTGCTGACGACGGCAGGCGCCGACCGCGCCTTGATTGTCGATTTACACGCCCCGCAGATTCAGGGATTTTTCAATATCCCCGTCGACCATCTTTTTGCCTCGCCGGTGCTGGTGGATTATTTCCGCAAACTGAACCTGCCGGACCTGACCGTGATTTCACCCGATGCCGGCGGCGTGGAACGCGCCCGATTCTTCGCCAAGAAGATGAATGCGGCGCTGGCCATCGTCGACAAACGCCGTGACGATATGAACGTTGCCGAGGTCATGCACGTGATCGGCGAGGTTCGACGGGCGCTCGTGCCTCATCATCGACGACATCGTCGATACCGCCGGCACGCTGGTCAAGACCGTGGCTGCTTTGCTCGAGGCCGGCGCCCTCCAGGTATATGCCTGCGCCTCGCATCCGGTGTTGTCGGGGCCGGCCATCGAGCGGATTTCGCAATCGGGTCTGACCGAGCTGGTTGTCACCAATACCATTCCGCTGTCTGAAGCGGCCCAGAAAGAGCCGAAGATCAGGGTGTTGTCGATCGCCGGCCTGATCGCGCGCGCCATTCAGTCGATTCACGAGGAGACTTCGGTTAGCAGATTGTTCACATAACGATTCGCCGGCGGGCGCCTGTCCGGATTCCGGAAGCGCCGCGCCGAACCAGAACGTAGAAGGAAATGGAATTATGTCTACAGCAGCCAATTTAGTGGAAGCCAAAGCGCGCGAGGCGGGAGACAAGAACGCCGCCCGGCGCCTGCGCCGTACCGGTTCGATCCCGGCCGTCTTGTATGGCGGCGGGAGCCAGCCCAGGGCGATCGCAGTCGATCCCAAACAGATCAGCAAAATCCTGCACTCCGAGTCGGGCCACAACACCATCATCGATGTCGCGCTCGATGGCGAGCAGGCCAAGGCGATGATCGTGGACTGGCAGAACGAGCCCATCAAGGGCCACCTGCTGCATGTCGATCTCAAGCGCATCGCCATGGATAAGGTGCTGCAGATCAGCGTGCCGATCCAGTTGAGGGGCGAGGCGGTGGGAATCAAGACGCAGGGCGGCGTCCTCGATTTCGTGCTTCGCGAGATCGAGATCGAGTGTCTGCCGGGCGACATTCCCAGCGTTATCGAATGCGACGTCACCGAGCTGGTGTTTGGTCAGCCCATTCGGGTTTCCGATCTTCCGCACCCCAAGAAAATCAAGTTCCTGACCGATTCCAACCTGCTGGTCGCACACATCGTCACGGTGAAGGAGGAAGTCGCGCCAACCGTGGAAGCCGCCGCCGAAGAAGCGGCCGCCGGACCGGCCGAGCCCGAGGTCATCAAGAAGGGCAAGGGCGAGGAAGGCGAGGAAAAGGAAGGCAAAGAAGCTGGCAAGGAAGGCGGCAAAGAAGGCAAGAAAGAGGCCAAGGAAAAGAAGTAGTTGTTCGACGGCTGCCATCGGCCGCGGGTTCCCGATTGCGGGAAAAAGGGCGCGGTCGTTGGCGGCGGGCTGCCAACCAGCATCGTGGCGGGTACGGTTCAAGCGCTGGGCCGCGAGAGCGAGCAAGCAGAGAACGAGGAACTGGTGAAATTGATTGTCGGGCTCGGAAATCCGGGCATCGAGTACCAGTTCACGCCGCACAATATGGGCTTTTTGGCGATCGACCGATTGGCCGAGCGCGGCGGAGTGACGGTTGACAACCGCCATTGCAGGGCGGCCACTGCTCGGGCTCGGATTGCGGAGCTTCCGGTTTTGCTGGCCAAGCCGGAAACCTACATGAACCTGAGCGGAACGTCGGTCGCCGCGCTGGTTGAGGAATATGACTTGGCCCCGGAGAGGGATCTGATCGTTATTTACGACGATCTTGACCTGCCCTTCGGGAGTGTTCGGGTTCGGGAGCGCGGCAGCGCCGGCAGCCATAACGGCATGAAGTCGGTGATCGGCGCGTTGCAGACGCAGGAGTTTTTGCGCATCCGGTTGGGAATCGGGCCTGAGCATGCGATCACGAGCGGCAGGGACTACGTGCTCTCGCCGTGGAAAAAGAAGTTGGACACGGTGGTCGAACGAGATGCTGGATGCGGCTGCCGACGCGGTGGACGTAATCCTGCGGCAAGGTCCGGGAGCGGCGATGACCCGCTTTAACCGCAAGCCGCCGCCGGATGCGGCGGAGGCGCCGCGTAAGGAAGAGTAATTTTGCGGGTCAGCACCCGCGGCGGCAGCGCCGGCAAGCGCTCTCGCCACCCGGCCGGGCCTGTTGGGCGAAGCCGGAATGCCCGGCGGGATCGCCGGAGTGACTTGGAGTTCGGAGAATACAATGCAGCGTACTTACGAAATCATGTTCATTGTCCGTCCAGACTTGGCCGACGAGGATGTTGACAAGCTGGTGGCGACCATGGAGACGAACATCACCACTGCCGGCGGGGTCGTCACCGGCACCCAGCGCATGGGCAAGCGGCGCATGGCCTACTCGGTCCGCAAGTTCAATGACGGCAATTACATACTGTTCAACGTCGAAGGCGCCGGCGGGGTGGTGAAAGAGGCGGAACGCCGCCTGCGCGTGGCTGAGCAGGTGATCAAGTTCATCACCGTTCGCACCGACGAGGAAGGCAAACGGCTGGAGAAGATTCGCCAGATCCGCGAGTCGCACCGCAGGGGACAGGGCAAACAGGCAACGGAAGCCGCCGGTGAAGCCGGTTCGGGCGCCGAGCCCGCCTCACTCGGGGCCTGATCGAGCGGCGATTTGCTAACGAGGGAAGGCAAAAAACTGGAAGCATCAATTTTCCCTTCGCCTCAAGTTTTTGCGGCGCAGCGTTGCCCTTGCAGGTGCCGCGGGCGCATGGGATTAACGCGACAGTGCTCTGCTGATCCGTCGCGCTGGATCGCGGTGAGCAGAATCGCAGTGAAGGAGAGTTATGGCAGACGAGAATAGCAATACGGCAGCTCCGGCTTCCGAGAGTCCGGTAACCGAATCGGGTCCAGGGCCGCGTCCCGGCGGGCGTCCCGGCGGCGGTCCGCGCAGCGGGCCGCGCCCCGGCGGCCCCGGCGGCGGACGCGAAGGCGGGAGAAAATTCTTCCGCCGCAAGAAGGTGTGCAAGTTCTGTACGGAGAAGATCGACAGCATCAATTACAAGGACGTGCGGCTGCTTTCGCAATTTGTTGCCGAGAGCGGCAAGATCGTTCCGCGCCGCCTGACCGGGGTCTGCACGCCGCATCAACGCCGCGTGACGGAGGCCATCAAGCAGGCGCGCAACATCGCGCTGCTTCCGTTTGCCGCCCGTCATTGAGCCGGGATTCCGTAGCGCCGCAGGCCGTGCCCGAGGGCAGGCTTGGCATCCTGGTGACGGGCGCAGGCAAGGCCAAGCCGGGCTGGATTTTCCGGCTCAGGTTATTTTGACCCAGCAGTTCACGATTTCAGGAGTTTAGGGAGTTTCTTACGATGGAAGTCATTTTGAAAGAAGATGTGGCGAAGCTGGGCGCCCGCGGCGACGTGGTCAGTGTCGCCGAAGGGTACGGGCGCAACTACCTGTTGCCCCGTAAGCTCGCCATTGAAGCCAGCGCCGCCAACAAGGCGGTCATCGAGCAGATGAAAGCCTCCACCGTGCGCCGCTCCGTTAAAGAAAAAGCCGATGCCGAGTTGCTGGCCAAGCAGTTTGAGGGCGTCAACCTGCCGTTCACCCGCAAGGCGGGCGAGACACGATCACGCTGTTCGGCTCGGTGACTTCGTCCGACATTGCGCACGAGCTGGAGCATCGCGGCTTCAACATCGACCGCCGCAAGGTGCAGCTCGACCAGCCGCTCAAGGCCTTGGGCGAGTTCACCGTTCCCATCAAGCTGCATCACGAGGTGACCACCACCGTCAAGGTGACCATCGTGAAAGAAAAAGAAGTGGTCGAAGGTGAACCGGAACCGGCCTGATCCTCTTCCAAGGCTCTTGCCAACAGAGTGTCGTCCCGAGCGCAGCCCCCGGCAACCGCGGCGGTTGCTGGGCTAGAAGCCGACGACCCCGGCAATCGCCGCAGTCGCGATCGCTGGGGTGGAGGGTAGAAGCTAGGGCCCTGCTGTTCGTAGGTGGTGCTAACGCCTGTTATCGCCAATCACTTCTAGACACAATGTCTCCTTGGCCACCCCCAAAATCAGGCAAACTGCTCCCACTTCATGCCAACCTAGTGATGTTCAGTAAGTATCTGCTTCTTTCCAAATCGAAAAGCTGCCTCGCAAGGCGGCTGATATTGCGACGAGCATCTAATATTACCGAAGCAATCTCCGGCGCAATGCACCGACCGCACCGGCCAGTCCGGTGCCAAACAGGAGCAGACTGCTGGGTTCAGGGACAGTCGTTGCTTCAAAGCTTAGTGCCGTGATCGTGGTGAAATCCAGATCGCCTACCGAAGTAGCAAACGTCGCTGGCGCGACGGAGAGCCCTCCAGTCGTTGACGATAAGGCGGTGTCGAGGCCGTAGGTTTCGAACACTGAGTTTGTTAGCGATTCGTCTGGGAAGGGCGATGCGCCCTCCGCAAAACCTATGTACCCGGGGGCGGCGGTATTTTCGATGATCAGGGGGCTGCTCAAGCTTGCCGCCAACGCACCTGCGGTGAAGGTTGCGCTACTAGGGGTATTCCGATACTCGCCGCCGCCGGAGGTGATCCCCGACGTGTCAGCGACCTCCGTCACGGTGAAGCTGCCGCTGAAGGCAGTACCGTCCAGGGTTCCCGTACCCGTACCGATGAAGATATAATCGATTGGGGTTGCTTTGGCCGCGCCAGCAAACAGTAATACCGTAGCACAAACCACAAGCCATCCCGTCCGAAGCGACATTGACATGGTCCCTCCTACCTTCTATACGACGATCTAAACTAAAATGCCCCCGGCCACTACCCTGTTGTCCAAACAGCACGTTAGCACCCAAAGAGCAGGTCAAACTAAGTCGTTGACCTTAGATGAGTTGCTTTTACTTGCTTCCAATGCGGCAGCGGCCACCTGCAAGCTATTGCGCAGGAAATAGGAAGATAATTTCCGCGAGCGAGCTTTCGTCCTCACCGCCCCCCCCTTCGTCTTTGCGCACCAAGACGTCCGTAATTCTGACATTTCTTCATCGCACGTCCCCCGGGACTCTGGTTGTAGTGATCATCGTGAAATCCCCTTAGCACCAATGATTTGGCTGCCGCAGCTTCCACCGCTCACCCCGCCGGCTTCGGCCAGCCACAATACGTGCTAACCAATCGCCTGCTCTTGCGTCGAACACAGTGGAGTTGAATCGCCTCGCGCGGCGCGCTGCCCCAGCCCGCGCAACTGCGGGGCGGGGCCCAGGGGCATGTGAGATCAGGTGGCACAGCCATGTCAGCCGAGGCGATATTGGCAGGTTTCCCGTCGAGAACGTACGATGGAAGAGAGGGCACTCAGGATAGTTCGGTCATGAGTGCCCCTCAGCAAACGGGAGCCATGCTAGGGCAGAATGCCGGCCGGGTCAACGACGCGGAGCTGATTCGCGAGGCGCAGCGCGGTAATCGCGCCGCTTTCGAGGAACTGGTCCGCCAATATGATCAGGCTGTGCTCAGGCTCGCGCTCCATCTCACCGGCTCCGAGCATGATGCCAAGGACATCTACCAGGAGGCGTTTCTCAAGGCTTACCGCAATCTCGGCAGCTTTCGCTTCGAATGCTCGTTTTACACTTGGATTTACCGCATCGTCACCAATCTCTGCCTCGACCATCTGCGCCGGCAGAAGGTGCGCAAAGAAGACCCGCCGGTGGCGAGCGACGCCGAGGGGCGGGAACTCAACCTGCTGGAACAGGTAGCCGACCAAAACCCGGGCGCCAGTCCGGAACGCAACCTGATGCGGCGCGAACTGGCCGCCCGCATCGCTCTCGCGCTCCAGAAACTGACGCCCCGTGAGCGACTCGTCTTTGAGATGAAGCACTACGAGGGCCTGCGGCTGCGCACCATAGGAGAGGCGCTGAACACCAGCGAGGAGAGCGCCAAGAATACGCTATTTCGCGCCACCCAGAAGTTGCGCTCCGCCCTGGAAAAGGCGCGCGGATGACCATGGAAGACAAAAGAGAGAAGCCATGAATTGCGAGTGGGTACAGCAAAACGTAACCCTTTACCTCTACCACGAACTGCCGGACGACGCCCGTTTCGAGCTGGAGCAGCACGCCCTGGCGCTGCCGGGAATGCGCGGCGGTGGTGGCCGAATTCGAGGCCTTGCACAGGCAGCTCGACCTCTTGCCGAAGGCGGAGGTCACGCCGAACCTGTTGGCTTCGGCCCGCTTGGATTTCCAGGAGCGGCTGGAAACGGCGGAGCAGTTAGAGGGCTGGCGGCGATTGGTGCTGGACCCGGTGGCATGGTTGCACCGTTGGCGGTTCTCGCCGGCGCTGGCGGCGGTGATCTTCATCGTGGGTTTCGGCTCGGGCCTGGGCGCCATGTACCGGGTGACGGGAGGCATACGCGGCGGCGCTGCCGTCGTCACGGCCCCGGCGGGCGCTCAGCCGCGGGCCGAGGCGTCCATCTCCGGCATCCGCGCCATTCAACAGGAACCCGGCACCGGCCGCGTCAACATCCAGTACGACAAGACAACTCCCGAACAGGCGCAGGGCTCGCTCAACGATCCGGAGATCCAGCAGTTGCTGCTTTACGCGGCGCGCAATAATTACAACTCCGGCGTGCGCATGGATTCCATCGATGTACTCCGGCAGAAGCCCGAAGATGGCCGCATCCGCGAAGGACTGGTCTTTGCCCTGCGCTATGACAGCAATCCCGGTGTTCGGATGAAGGCGCTGGAGGCGGTCACGCCGTATGTGCGCGGAGATATTCGCGTGCGTAACGCGGTCTTAGAGACCCTGCTGAATGACAATAACCCAGGCATTCGTCTCGGTGCCTTGCACGCGCTGGAGGCCGTTCGCGCCGATACCAGTGTGCGCCAGGGTTTGCGGCAGTTGGCCAAGGACGACCCCAATCCTGCAATCCGTACGGAGTCGCGGAAGATGCTCGCCTCCACGCCGGAGATTGATTGAATTGGGAGCCATATCCGGCGAGAGCAATGAGGTTTATGAAGCGTCGAATTGAGTTCCTGATGATGTTGTTGTTTGGCTTGCTTGGATCGGCGGCCGCGGCTGCTTCCGCCATGCCGGGTCAAGACTGGCCTGAGCCGCCGGGGCAGGGCTCCTATCTGGGAATCAATGTCCGCAACCTCGCTCCGGGTCAAGCGCAGTTGCTGAAGCTGAAAAATGACTCGGGGGCCGAGGTGACGATCGTTGACCAGGATGCACCGGCCGGAAAAGCCGGCCTGCGGGAGCACGACGTGATCATCGGCTTCAACGGCCACCCGGTCGAGAATAGAGAACAGCTCCTTAACTTTGTTCGCCGGACTCCTCCGGGAAGCACCGTAACCCTAGACTACGTGCGCGACGGACAAGCCATGAGGGTGCGGGTCACGCTGGCCGATCGCGAGCAAACCGCCCGCATCAGAATCCTTCAGGAAATTCTCCGGGAACACGACACACCTCCAGCGATGCCAGGCTTTCCGGGCTTTCCCCCCATGCCGGATTTTGATATACCCGCCATCAACATCGTGATCGTGCATCTCGACCCGACCGGAGCCGTGCTGGAAAACCTGACCCCGCAGCAATGCGAATACTTCGGAGTCAGAAACGGAGGCGGCGGGGTGTTGGTGCGCTCGGTCGAGAAAGGCAGCCCGGCAGCGGCGGCGGGCCTGAAAGCCGGAGACGTGATCGTGCGCGTCGAAAAGGAAACCGTGACCGATATCCGCGACTGGCTGCGCACCATGTATGGCCGCGGCGGTCCAACCGCGATCACCGTCATCCGGGACAAGCGGGAGGTGAATCTCTCGCTCAACCCGGGACGAAGTCGCCGTTCATCGCTCATGCTCCCGGACTGGCCGGCTCGTTGGCAGCACTGCTATAACGTCTTGCTGAAGGAAATGGGGCGATTTCGATCGAGGAGCCCGCTCATCAGCCGGATATAGACTTCCTCGACCAATGCGAATCGGCGTTTTCAGACGGGACCGGAAGCCCTTCGGCGGGGCGCGATTGCGAGAGTGCCTTTGCGGCGCGTTCCCGCAGCGTAGTCTGCTGGTAAGTGTAGAGGATGCGGTGGATTACGGTGATGGTCGACAGCACCGCAAGCACCCACAGGACCGGCGCCATGCGGTTGAACAGCGCCCCGATGATGATCAGCACGATCCGTTCCGGACGCTCCATGAAGCCGACCTTGCACTTTTCGATCATGCATTCGGCCCGTGCCCGGGTGTAGCTCACCATCACCGAGCTCGTCATCACAATCGCCACCATGACCACATAGAAGAAGCGATGGGCGCGGGCGTAGTAAACCAAGAGTCCGAAAAACAAGGCCACATCGCTATAGCGGTCGACCACGGAATCGAAAAACCCGCCGAACTCGGTCACCTGATTGGTGGCGCGGGCCACGCGGCCGTCCACCATGTCGAAGATTCCGGCTCCGATGATGACGACGGCGGCCCAGCGAAACAGCAAGGGTTGGTTGTTATCGGCGCTGGCAAAGCCGAACAGCAGTGCCGCGGCGATATTAATCACCAAGCCGATGAACGTGAGCAGATTCGGCGAGATTCGCGCCAGCGCCAAGCTGTCGACGATTCGGTAAAGCACTCCTCCGCAGGCGCGTCCAACCGTACTTGTCCAGGTCATTCTTCCTCATCGTGAATCGTGGTCAGCTTCAGGATTTCCAGCTCACGGTTCCCTGCCGGGGTGACCACAACCGCCGTATCGCCGACTTTCTTGCCCATCACCGCCCGGCCGATCGGGGAAGAAGTCGAAATCAAGCCCTGCTTTACGTCGGATTCCTCGCTGGTGACCAGCTTGTATTCGATTTCCTCGTCTTTGGTGGAATCGTAGACTACCACCGTCGAGCCAAGCGCGGCCCGGTCGCGGGGAATATTGTTCATGTTGATCATGGAGAGATCGGAGACGCGTTTCTTGAGCTGGCCCAGCCGTGCCCGGACGAACTCCTGCCGCTGCTTGGCCATGTGGTACTCGGCGTTTTCGCTCAGATCGCCCATCGCGACCGCCTTCTTCAACTCTCTTGGCAATTCGACGTTCAGCTCGTGTTCGAGAATCTGAATCTCGTCTTGGAGCTTTTTTTTAATGTGCTCTGGCATCCTGTGAGACTCGCTATTAATCAAACTCATTATACTGCTTCGCCAGCCTTCTTCAGAGAAGGCGGAACCGATGGCGAAGGCCGGCAAACTCTATCGCGAGGCGATAGTTCCCCACGGCAAGCGGTGTTTGACCTTGCATACTTGCTTTCCGTATACTTGATTATGTTCCCTTCCGTCTAGACCGCAATGTTTACTGACGGTAACGTTGGGCAGGCATGAATTCCTTGAGCTTCGGTATCGGCGATAAAGTTGTCTACCCCAATCATGGCGTGGGAATTATTGAGCAGATCAGCAGCCGGACCATGGGCACCACCGTTGAACGATTCTATCTGCTCCGCATTAAGTCCAGCAGTTTGAAGGTGATGGTTCCCTTCCATAACGTCGCCAGCGTGGGTCTGCGGCGGGTGGTAAAGAACGGCGAAATCCAGAAGATCCTCGAATACCTGACCGACGGCAAGTGCGAAAACCATAGCGACTGGAAGTACCGGTTCAAGGAAAACTCCGACAAAATGCGCACCGGCTGCCTGATGGACGTGGCTGCGGTGCTGAAAAGTTTGTTGCAGTTGGGCCAGCAGAAGCCGCTCAGCTTCCGCGAAAAGAAGATGCTGGAGCGCGCCCGTTACCTGCTGGTCAGCGAACTCGCCATGGCCCGGAACTGGCAGGAAACGGAAGTCGAGGACGAACTCCGCCGGGTGCTCGCAAAATCAAAGCTGCGCTTTCCCGAGGCTTCTCTCACCGAAGCCTGAAGCGGCCGCTTCCGCCCTCACAAACCTCCCTCCAGCCGCCTTGCCGGCGCTAAAGTTGAGACCCCGGGGAAAGTCTTAATAAGTGAAGGGCTTTGAAGGGTACGGGCCTAATAAGTGAAGGGCTTTGAAGGGTACGGGCTTCACAGGCTGCTGAAAAAAGAATCAAGAAAGTAAATTCCGATGTTTTGGGATCAAAAACGCAGTCGTAAGTCGCTGATTTTCCGTTCGCCCAAACACCGAGTTTACTCGTTTGAGTCATTTTTCAGCAGCCTGTTCAGCCCGTACGTAAGACCAGCAAACCCTCAGGGGCTTTAGTGTGTGCGTGAGAACTGACTTGTTTTTCACAGGGCAGATGGGGCACAAAGAGATATGTCACGATTTCTGCCTTACAGTCCCGAGCAAGCGTACTTGATACCTCCGAGTGTGCAGGATGAGTTAGGAGCGGATCATCTTTAGTTTTTTCATCCGCCAGGTAGTGGATCGGCTGGAACTGAGCCGATTTGAGCAGGCCTACAGCCTGGAAGGTGGAGAGCTGTATGCGCCGGAGCTGATGCTGAGCGTGTGGCTGTACGCCTACGCGGTGGGGCTGACCAGTGCGCGGCGGCTGGAGCAGCGGCTGGAGCAGCGGCTGGTGGAGGATCTACCGTTGCGTTACCTGGCGGGTGGGGCGCGGGTGGACAACTGGGCGCTGAGCGGGTTTCGGCGACGGCACGCGGGGGCGATCAACGATGCCTTCACCCAGGTGTTGGAGATGGCGCGGCAGTTGGGCTGGGGGAAGCTGGGACGGGTGGCGATCGACGCGCGCGGGATCAAGGCCAACGCCTGCCGGGAGCGGGTGGATACGGAGCCGAAGTTGCGGAACGAGCGGGCCAAGCTGCGGCGGCAGGTGCGGCGCTGGCAGCAGGCGTGCGATGGGGACGACGCGGAGCCGAGCGGGCTGAGGGTGGCGCTGGAAAAGGCGGAGCAGAAGCTGGCGGAGATGCCGGGGCGGCTGGAGCGGTTGCGCAAAAGCGGGTTGAAGAAGCGGTCGCGGACGGATGAGCAAGCGCGTTTTCTGCGGCTGCGCGGCGGTTTCGAGTTGGGATACACGGCGGAGGTAGCGGTGAGCGACGATCATCTGATGGTGGCGGCGCGAGTGACGCAGAACGCGACGGACAATCGGTCGTTGCTGCCGATGGTGGCCGCGGTCGAGCAGCAGTGCGGCAGGGCGCCGACGGCGGTACTGGCGGATAGCGGTTTCTTCTCGGTGGAGAACGTCAGTGAGTTAGAGCGGCAGGGGATCGAGGGGGATGTGCCCGATTCGAATCTGGCGTGCGAGTTGAACACGGGACGGGGTTGTCGGCGGCGGGATCGGCCGCGACAGGCGGTCCAGCGGCGGCTGCGGCAGAAGTTGCGCAGCCCAGCCGGACGGGCGATGTATGCGCGGCGCAAGGCGGTGGTGGAAGCGGTGTTCGGAGTGCTCAAGCAGCAGCGTGGGATGCGGCAGTTCCGGACGCGCGGTCTGGGCAAGGTGGGATGCGAGTTCGGGCTGGCGGCCCTGGCCTACAACGTGACCCGGTTGCACGCCCTGCGGCAGGCTTAAACACAATACGTTTTCGCCGCCATCACATTTATTGATTGCCCTTTCTCGTGCCCGGTGAGCGATCCCTGGCACGCGGTCTCTGGTTAGCGGGTAAGCGGCGCCCCACGAGGGCAGCGGAACCTCAGAAAGAACCGGGCTGCCAGACAAGGAGTTAAACAGGCATGGTGTCCGGGTTCTCACGCACACACTAAAGCCCACATTTTTCCCGGCTCTGGACGGCATGGCTAAAGCCATGCCCCTTCAAGACAGCATGGTTTTGCTTTTTGCCCGGAAGGGATACGCCGTATTCCGAAATACCATTTAGCCTCGGGGGAACGTCCTCGATAGCATCTTTTCAGCCCTGGTTCAGAAGGCAACGCGCGAAACCTCTCCGGAAATGACATGCTGTTTCCTTGCCTCTCCGCATGCGAGCCCGTTCTACCTTGTTGTGAACGGCCTCTTCACCGTCCCCAGTTCCCGGAACTCCTCGTTGCTCAGGCGCAAGCCGGCGGCGGCGATGTTCTCCGCCACGTGGGTCGGCGATGAGGTCCCAGGAATCGGCAGGATCATCGGCGAGCGCTGCAAGGCCCAGGCGATGACGATCTGTCTCGGCGAAGCCAGGCGCGCTTTGGCGATCCGGCTCACGACCGCATCGTTCGCCATGCCGAAGCCGAGCGGAGCCCACGGAATAAATACGATTCCGTTGCGGGCGCAATAGTCTACAACGTAGTCCCACTCCCGGTCGGCAAAGCTGTAGCGATTCTGGACGGAGACAATCGGCACGATCCGGCGGGCGCGCTCGATGTGCTCCCGGGTGACATTGGACAGTCCGATGAGGCGAATCTTGCCTTGCTCGCGCAGCTTGGCCAGGGTCTCGACCGAGGCCTCGAACGAGATCGCGTGATCGGGCATGTGAAGCTGGTAGAGGTCTATGCGCTCCAGGCGTAGCTTCTTCAGGCTGCCCTCCACCGCCTGGCGCAGATGCACCGGACTGGCATCATGAAGCCACTGCCCCGGACCGACCCGCAGCCAGCCGCCTTTGGTGGCGATCACCACGCCCCGCGGATACGGCGCCAAGGCTTCGGCAATCAGTTCTTCGCTCACGTCGGGCCCATAGGAGTCGGCGGTGTCGATGAAATTTACCTCCAGTTCCACCGCGCGGTGCAGCGTCGCCAAGGCGGCGGCGCGATCCTTGGGCGGTCCCCAGATGCCGTCGCCGGTGATGCGCATGGCGCCGAAGCCGAGCCGGTTCACCGTCAGTTCGCCGCCGAAAGTTACGGTCCCGGCGGCCGTTGCCGTTACTTGCTGTATGTTGCTCAAAGAGGCCTCCCACAAGATGAATTCATTTCCACATCAGTTCGAGTAAACTAGGTGCGACCGGTCAATTCAGGTTCTCATAGCAATAGTAATTTCTGGCGGCGGTTGCCGCCAAAATTTCTGTCACCCATCGCGGGCGGCAGCTTGGAAGGAAAAAACCATGCGTGAATACAAGATCGCCGTCATGCCCGGCGACGGCATCGGCAAAGAAGTGATTCCCGCCGGAGTAAGCGTATTGCAGCGCCTCGAAGAGCGTGGCGGCGGCTTTCGGATGGCTTACGAAAGTTTCCCCTGGGGCTCCGACTACTATCGCCAGACCGGCCTCATGATGCCGGAGGATGGGCTCGATGCGCTGAAGAAGTTCGACGCTATCTTTTTCGGCGCGGTCGGCGACCCCGATGTCCCCGATCACATTACGCTGTGGGGACTGCGGCTGAAGATCTGCCAGGGCTTCGATCAATACGCCAACGTTCGTCCGGCGCGAGTTCTACCGGGCATCACCAGCCCTTTGCGCGGCGTCGGCCCCGGAGATTTCGATTGGGTCATCGTGCGTGAGAACAGCGAGGGCGAATACGCCGGACAGGGCGGGCGCACCCATACCGGGCTGCCGGAAGAGGTTGCCACCGAGACCGCCATCTTCACCCGCGCGGGCGTGACCCGCATTCTTCGCTTTGCCTTCGAACTGGCGCGATCGCGGCCGCGCAAGCTGCTGACGGTGGTTACCAAGTCCAATGCGCAGCGCCACGGAATGGTGCTGTGGGACCAGATCGCCGCCGAAGTCGGCCGCGAGTTTCCCGATGTCAAGGCCGACAAGATGCTGGTCGACGCCGTCACCACCCGCATGGTCGGCAAGCCGAAGTCACTCGACGTCATCGTAGCCACCAATTTGCACGCCGACATCATCAGCGACCTGGCGGCGGCCCTGGCCGGCAGCTTGGGAATTGCTCCCACGGCCAACCTGAATCCGCCGCGCCGGTTCCCGTCCATGTTCGAGCCCATTCACGGGTCGGCTTTCGATATTGCCGGGAAAGGAATTGCCAACCCGATTGGCACGTTCTGGACGGCCGTGATGATGCTTGAGCACCTGGGTGAAAAAGAGGCCGCGGCTCGCCTGATGCAGGCGATTGAGCGGGTAACCGGAGCGGGCCTGGCGCTTACCGCCGATCTCGGAGGCAAGGCGAATACCAAACAGGTTACCGAGGCCGTCTGCGATGCGCTTTAATTGCTCTCTGGGCGAAGGGGGAACTCCGCCCAGAGATTCTTCTTCGCGCGGGGCGAGCAAGGGGTTATCTGCAATGTAAGGCCGCGAGGTTAATTCCCGGTTAAATTCTGGGTACTCTTTTCTAGCGGATTCGCATCGAAGGCTTGCATGAGCGCGCACGCCGGAGCTGAAGTTTCTCACGCATTAGCCGGAGATTCCGTTTTTGCCTTCCGCTCAAGCAAGCTGTTTTCGGTACTGGCCGTGGTTGTCGCCTATTTGCTGATTGAGGCCGCCCTGTGGAGTTACAGTCCCGTGCAGAAGGCGCTCGGTTGGCTTGACGCCTCGTGGATTGTTGGTTGTACTCTCCTACAGCGCCGCTCGGCCCGTGAACTTGGCCTGCGCGGGGAAGGATTTCGCCGCTCAATCTGGTTCCCGCTGATCGCGTTGGCGGTGGCGGCGGGCTGGTTTTGGATTGCGCGTGCTGCCGGATCAGCAACCATCCCGCCGCGTCCTTTCCATTTGTGGCGAGCCGATTCCTATGTCCTGTGGGCGTTCGAGCAGGAGTTCATCCTGCAATCGTTCCTCTTCCTGAATCTCGAACAACTGCTTGGCATGCGACGGGCCATCGCCGGGACTACACTGCTGTTTGCCGCCGCCCACTTTCCCAATCCCGTGCTTATGGTTTGCACCTTCTTCGGAGGACTGCTGTTCACCTCCGTATTCGCGCGTTATCGCAACCTGTGGACGGTCGGCATCGTACACGCGCTGCTGGGCCTGACGATCGCCTTCACGGCGCCCGACAACATCAATCACCACATGCGGGTCGGCCGCGGTTATTGGCGCTATCATGCCACTCGCGCCGCCATCGTCCCGCCCGGACCGAGAGTAGCGGACTCCGGACAGCGCTAAGCTCCAGATGCCCGGCAACGGCGGCCGTTATGCGGCAGACGACGCGCGCGGCAGCTCCGTCAGAGGCTCTCGCCGTTTTCCAGCAGCTCTTTGAGACCCGGCCGGTTTTTCTTGGCGCGCCGCGCCGCCTTGGTTTTGGCATCGGGAACAATCTTCGTCGGCGAGGGCATGCCGAGCAGATCGCGGGCGGCTGATTTCACCGCCTTGGTGGCGCTGAAGACGTGCTTCTTTCTCTTTTTTGCCATCTTCTTGATTCCTCGAGTCCCGAGCGATGCAGGTATGCCGACCAACGAATATCTCTCGCCGGAACTGCACAAATTTCGATGTAAGTTGTAATTTTTATCAAAAAATAATTCTTATCCTTTAAGAAAACGCCTCATCCAATATTGTATGCGGGGCGAATTGTTGCACAAATTCCGCGAGCTGTGCCGTCAGCATGGTCTGGCGCTTACGCACCAGCGTTCCGTCATTTATGAGGCGCTGCTCTCAATGTCCGGACATCCGACCCCCGAGCAGGTTTATGAACGCGTATGCCAGCAGATACCGTCCATTTCGCTGGCGACCGTCTACAAGACTATCAATACTTTTGTCGAGACCGGGATCGTGCACGAGGCCAGCCTGCATCACGGCTCGATTCGGCTCGACGCCAATCTTGAACCGCATCATCACGTAACTTGCACTCAGTGTAAGACCATCGTCGATCTCGAAGAGGCGGCGATCGGTCGTGTGCTGTTCAATAACAGTCTGCCGGACGGCTTCCAGGTCCAGCGCTTGGCGGTAGAGGTGCTGGGACTGTGCGAACGATGTGCGGCCAACATAGCTTCCCGCGCGGCGTGAACCAGCGCTGGCGGGCCAGGGTTTCAGAATCACTTTCGCAGTCAAAGCCATTTCAAGGAGAAAAGAAAGCATGATAGGTGTTGGACAGAAGTTTCCTGCGTTTTCATTGAATTCCACCGTCAGTCTCGAAAAAGACAAGCAGTTCAAAACCATTACCGAGAAGGACTATCCCGGCAACTGGAAGGTAATTTTCTTCTGGCCCAAGGACTTCACCTTTGTTTGCCCGACCGAGATCGCCGAGTTTGGCCGCAAGAACCGGGAGTTCAAGGCCCGCGATGCCCAGGTTCTGGGCGTAAGCATCGACTCCGAATGGGTTCACCTGGCGTGGCGCAACAATCACCCCGACCTGCGAGCGCTGCCGTTCCCGATGATGTCCGACATCAAGCGCGAACTCTCGCAGGCGCTCGGCATCCTCGACCCCAACGCCGGGGTCGCGCAGCGCGCCACTTATATCGTTGACCCGGAAGGCATCGTTCGTTTCGTGATGATTACCGACCTCTCGGTCGGCCGCAACGTTGATGAAGTGCTGCGCGTGCTCGACGCCTTGCAGACCGATGAGCTCTGCCCTTGCAATTGGAAGAAGGGCGAGGCTACACTGGTCCCGGCATAGCGACCCTGGGCGGATTCAGAGTCGAACGGATTGCCAAGCGGCCCTTCTGAAACCTGCTTTTTGCAAGACGGACCAAGCCAAATAATTCCGTTGCTTCACCCTTCGCACTGCCGAAGGGTGAGGCCGGAGTCGTGGCGCGAAGCTAAGGAAACACATGCTCGACGAACTGATCGAAACTCTTCCTGATTATGCCAAAGACCTGCGCCTGAATTTCAGTTCTCTGGTGCGCCAGCAGACGGAACTCAGCACCCAGCAGAAGTGGGGAACGCTGGTCGCCTCCGCCGTGGCCAGCCGAAACGCTCAGTTCACGGCGGCGGTGCTGGCCGAAGCCGGGCAACACCTTTCCCCGCAAGGGTTGGACGCCGCCAAGAGCGCGGCGGCGATCATGGCCATGAACAACGTCTACTACCGGTTTCAACACCTGAGCAGTAACGAGAAATACGCCGCCATGCCCGCCCGCTTGCGGATGAATATTATTCGCGGCCATGGCGTCGATGCCGCCGACTTCGAATTGTGGGCGCTCGCCGTTTCGGCCATCAACGCCTGCGGCAAGTGCGTCACCGCGCACGAACAGGTGCTGCGCCAGAAGAACATTACCGAAGAGGTGATTCTGGCCGCTGTCCGTCTGGCCGCGGTTGCGCACGCGGTCGCTACCGTCCTGGATGCCGTCGCCGCCGAGCAGAAAGCGATGGAGTTGCAGGGGCTATAATTTTCTTCTGAAAAATTCAATGCATCACGCGCACGTTTGGAAATTCCGTAATCCGCGGCGCGTGGCTGGAACGGGGCTTATCGATGAGCTTCAGCGAGAACGGTCAGTACCGCGCGATTCTGAACGCTATTCCCGCGCCCGTGTTCGTGGTCGATGACGACGTGCGCATACGGGATCTCAACGCAGCTGCCATTCGATTCTGCGGACAAGACAAGCAGGCCCTCTACCGGCGACGCGGCGGCGAAGTGCTGCACTGCCTGCATTCGGTGGATGTTCCCGAAGGATGTGGGCAAGGGCCGTTTTGCCAAAACTGCATGATCCGCCGCTCAGTCAACACCTGTCTGCAGGGACGGAAAGTCAACCGCGAACGGTTGAGGATGGAGTTCGTCGATGGTTCTTCGCGCAAACCGATGGAGATGCTGATCACCGCCAGCCCGATGCCGGACAGTGGCGAATCTTTGGCGCTATTAATTTTCGAGGATGTCACCGAGTTGTTGAGCCTGCGAGCGCTGATTCCCATCTGCATGTTGTGCAAGAAGATTCGCGATGACGAGCAGTATTGGCGCGAAATTGAAGATTACTTCCGCAAACAAATAGGGGTTGATTTCTCCCACGGGCTTTGCCCCGCCTGCGTAAAGAAGTTCAACGAGAGTCAGTATTCCGAATAGCGGTTCGCCGCGCGCGCTTCATGCCGGGCCGCAATCACGGCTCCAGGCGCAGGCGGACGGCATGGTTGGCGAGCCTGTTAGCCTCGTGGTTGCACTCGCGGCGAATGTGAGCGATAGAGAACTTCAGGGTGTGGGCCAGTTTGCGGCAAACCCAGTTGAGAGAATAAAGACGCGGGCTCTGGCAGCTATACTCTCCGGTCATCTGCTTGACGACCACTTCGGAGTCCGAGTAGACGCGAAGTGACTTTGCCTTCACCTCGACGGCGTGCTGCAGCGCTTCCAGCAAGGCTGCATACTCGGCCACGTTGTTGTCGTGATGGCCGATCCACCGGGCAATCCTGACGGTTTCCCCGGCAGGGTTTTCGATCACCACGCCAATGCCGGACGGTCCCGGATTACCGTGCGAGCCGCCGTCCACGTAAGCCACCAGGTCCGACATTTGCCTCCCGGAGTCCCCGACAAGCCCCGCCGTTGACTGGTTCGGGCTGTCTGTCACCACAATGCTTCACGAACTCAGCCGCGTCAAGACATTCCTCTGGTTCAATAATGCCGATTGCAGCTTGCGCTTCTGTGAATAACGTGTGAAAAATCTTTGACTGCAAACGTACGTGTTGACAGAAGCGGCTTGCTATGAAGCGTTTACCGAAGATTTTGCGGACGGAGAAATTAATTCGCGTTTGCACCTGTCTTGGGCGTTGACAATTTCGAATCCGGCGCTAGTATCGCCATTGTCGACGGCCGAAAAGGGTTGGCTTCTTAATACGTCGCCGGTCTGAAGTAGGCTGAGTGATCCGTTCGTCGAGGTGACTCGATGAACGTCCAGACCTGAAAAAACCGACTGCTCTGCGAGGTGTCGCCGGGGTTTGGAACTGCGAAAGCAGTGATCGCATCAAGGGCTGTGACGGTACATGCCTCCACGCTGTTTGACTCCCTCGCAGGAGTTGGCGGCTAGAGCATAACCAATGTCACAGCCTTTCCTATTGCTCCGCTCCCTCAGAGATGCTAGCCAATAGCACTCGATGAACTTCGCCAAATTGGCGGACGCAATCCGCGATAATGATGTCCCGCTCCACTCCATGCCGGAGGCGCACCGGAACCCAAAGCCCATCGCTGTCCTCGAAGCACTGTGGCGGGCTGGTCATCATCCAGCTACAAAGCTTTTCGCGAGCTTGCGGCTTTTCTTCATCAAAGAACTGGAGCCACGTCGGCGTGATTTCGTACGTCTTCCATTTGAACCACTGACAACCAAACCAAGGATGGAAATCGCCCATCCTGACGACTATGCCATAATAGTGCGAGGAACCACCCAAGGCTTGCTTTTTGCGGTCACAGTACTGTTGACGGTCTGCCTCTCGGACAATGTCGTCCACCAGCCCGACGAAGTCTAAAAGCCTCGTTGGCAGCTCCATATCCGTCAGTTCGCTTTGGCGAAGTGGCAGAAACCCTTCGGTATCCATCCTGTCGCACAGACCTTTCAATTGTTCTAGGTCACCCAACACGGCAACCTGGCCAGCAGAATTGACAGCTCTTTCAAGCACGGTCAGTATTGTTTGCCATGAGGTAATTGCGAGTTTGTGGTTCTGGTTCAGGTCGGCAACCTGAATGCCCGAACACATGCGCGGATTGGTTATGGTGATGCTGCCTGTTTTGTTGCAGCAGTCAAGCAGTGCAGCCCAGGTACTTTGCAGCCGAGATTTTAGGACGATAAACAACAGGACTGCAGGAACTGCCGCTGGAAGCTCACTAATGTAGGCCAGCGGCTGATTGTCGGTTAGCCCCGCCCAAAATTTGTTTTCGACAATCACTCTCTTTCTGTTATTGCCGTTGACGCACGTCATATCAGGAATCGAGCCCTCGATGCCAGATTGTTGTGGCTCGTAATAGAGCGGTCGGGGCACATCAACGCCAGTCGGGTGGAGAAAGTCAATAAAGGCGTTGGATGCGATTAACGAATTCCTGAGAATAAAGCAGAGCGACTCTGTTGCTAAATTCTCGGCTGACGGGCCGAAACGCTCAATCAGGTGACTCAACAATCTCGTCGTGCTCATGCTGTGGCCTCCCTAGCTCTGAATCGCTCTCGAAATCACCCTATCCCGCAAATCCGTTCGGTTGCTAATCCTAGCCGGCGTGAACCTGCTCGGCTACGTATTTGCGTCCCGCTTCGAGCGCCTGGCGATCGAGTTCGAGCATCTTCTGGTTGTGCACCGTCTCCGTCAGCACGCCCATGACGCTGTCCATCGGCAGGCACTCGGTTTGCTGAAGCATAGCCCCGAGCATGACCACGTTGGTCACCTTGGTCGAGCCGAGCGAGTCGGCGATCTCCGAGGCGGGCACGCAGACGGTGCGCACATCTCCCACGGCGAAATCTTCCGGCAGGCGGTCGCGGTTGTAGATGATCAGCCCTCCGGGAGCGACTTGCGGGCCGAACTTGCGTAAGGAAGGTTCGTTCATGGCCAGCAATACTTCCGGATGCTCGATCACCGGCGAGCCGATCCGCTGGTGTGCCAGGCTGACATGGCAGTGGCAACTGCCGCTGCGCATTTCAGGCCCGTAAGAGGGCAGCCAACTCACTTCCATGTGCTCGCGCAAGCCCATCTCGGCCAGCAATTGCCCGAGCAGCAGCACGCCCTGTCCGCCAAAGCCGGCGACCTTGACCGTGGTTTCGCGGGTGCGGGTGCGGCGGCTCTCTTCCTTAGCGGCGTCCGAGAGTTCGATCTCGGAGGTGATGCCCACCACCTCGGCGGGCGGTCTCTGCGGCGGCTCCTTGCACGCCACCGTCTCCAGCTTCTTGTCGCGATAGACCCCAAGCGGGAACTGCTTGGCGAGGGTTTCGCCAACCCACTTGCGCGCCACGACCGGCTCCATGCGCAGGATCGTCGGGCACGGCGAGAGGATTTCCACCAGCGAAAAACCAAGCCCCATCTTCTGCGTCTCGAGCGCCTTGCGCACCGCGCGGCGCGTCTTGACGATGTTCTTGTTGTCGTTGATCGCGACCCGCTCGATGTAGACCGGCGCTTCGAGAGTGCTCAGCAACTCGCTCATGTGGATCGGGTAGCCGTCGTTGCCCGGACGCCTGCCCCAAGGCGAGGTTGTGCTCGTTTGGCCGATCAGGGTGGTGGGCGCCATCTGTCCGCCCGTCATGCCGTAGATCGAGTTATTGACGAAGAACACGGTGATGTGTTCGCCGCGATTGGCAGCGTGAATAATTTCCGCCGTGCCGATCGCCGCCAGGTCTCCATCGCCCTGATAGCTGATGACGATGCTGTCGGGGTGTGCCCGCTTGACGCCGGTGGCGACCGCCGGGGCGCGTCCGTGCGCCGCCTGCACGTTGCCGGTATCAAAGTAGTAGTAGCCGAACACGGAGCATCCGACCGGCGTCACCAGCACGGTCCTGTCCTTCAGTCCGAGGTCGTGCAGGGCTTCGGCGATGAGCTTATGGATCACGCCATGACCGCAGCCCGGACAGTAATGCGTCTGGTGCTGGTTTTCGTCCTTGCGGAGGAAGCGATCGTAGAATACATCTGGTTTCTTATTGACGATTTGTAAGTCGCTCACAAGTTCCTTCCTTTCCGCTTAGGCTAACGCCGTCGCCCGCGACAGCAACTGGGTGTAGACTTCCTCGACCGAGGGCACAAAGCCGCCGCACCGTCCATAGAACTCCACCGGGACTCTGCCTGAAACCGCCAGGCGAACGTCCTCGACCATTTGACCGGTGCTCATCTCCACCACCATCACCGTCCCGCAATTCTTAGCGGCGGCGGCCAGCTCAAGCGATGGAAATGGGAACAGGGTGATGGGACGGAACAGCCCGACCTTCAGCCCGTGCATGCGGGCCTGGTCAACCGCGGAACGCAGCACCCGCGAGACAATACCGTAGCCGACCAGCAGGATATCCGCGTCTTCGGCCATATAGGTCTCGTAGCGCACTTCCTCCGCCTGCATCCGCTTGTATTTCGCGTCCAGCTTGAGGACGTGCTTTTCCATCACTTCGAACGCCAGGAAGATGGAACTGATGACGTTCTTGCGCGTCTCCGCGTCTCCCCGCACCGCCCACGGTTTCTCGGGCTGCTCCACGGTTGTCATTTCAAGGTCGATCGGCTCCATCATCTGGCCGACAAAACCGTCGGTGAGAACCACGGCCGGATTGCGATACTTGTCGGCCAGCTCGAAGGCGAGCATGGTCAGCGATGCCATCTCCTGCGCCGAGGAAGGCGCCAGCACGAGATTGCGATAGCAGCCGTGGCCGCCGCCCTTGGTCACGCAGAAGTAGTCGCTCTGCTCCGGGCCGATGTTTCCCAGTCCGGGGCCGGCCCGCATGACATCGACCACCACGCAAGGCAGCTCGGCGCCAGCCATGTAGGAAAGGCCCTCCTGCATGAGGCTCAAGCCCGGTCCGGACGAGGCGGACATCACCCTGATGCCGGCCGAGGCCGCGCCGTAAACCATGTTGATGGCCGAAACTTCGCTCTCCGCCTGGATGAACGTGCCGCCAACCTGCGGGATCAACAGCGAAGCGTACTCGGCAATTTCGCTGGCGGGAGTGATCGGATAACCGTAATAGGCACGGCATCCGGCCATGACCGCCGCTTTGACCACGGCGACGTTTCCTTTACACAGTTGCCGCATCCGCCACCTCCGTCGCTACCGGTCGGGTCACTTTCGCCCGGTACACGGTTATGCCGCCAGGTTCCGGACAGCAGTAGAAGCAGATTCCGCAACCCGTGCAGTTCTCGCCTTTGTATTGTGCCGGATGGACTCCATACTGATTGAGATCCGGCGCTAGTTCCAGGACCTTGGGGGGACACGAGTCCACGCAAAGACCGCAGCCTTTGCACTCCTGAGTGTCGAATTCGACGCTACCTCGAATCTGATTAGCCATGATTCCTACCATGATTCCTCTGGTGAATAAGAACCCACGTTACGTCCCGGGCGCAAATGCCGGCGCCGGGTCAAGCCGATTTTCCGGCCATGGCCGCCTTCGCCAGCGCCGGGCGATTCACTTCATTGCGCTGAAACCAGCGCGCGTTTTCGCCATGCTCGTACAACTCGGCGCGGAACGAGGGATGGGCAATGCCGATCAGCAATTCCGCCCGTTCCCGCACGCTCTTACCCCACAAATCCACAACCCCGTATTCGGTCGCCACCCAGTGCACATCGGCGCGCGTAGTGACCACCCCGGCGCCGGTCTTGAGCATGGGAACGATCCGTGAAATCTTTCCTTCGCGGGCGGTCGCGGGCAATGCGATCACCGGCTTGCCAAACTTGGCGCGCGCCACGCCGCGGACGAAATCGACCTGTCCGCCGAAGCCGCTATAAAAACTCTGCCCCATCGAATCGGAACATACCTGCCCGGTCAGGTTGACCTCCAGTGCCGAATTGATGCCTATCATGTGATCGTTGCGGGCAATCACGAAAGGATTGTTTACATAGGCGTTCGAGTGAAATTCAAAAACCGGGTTCTCGTTGACGAACTCGTATAGCCGCCGCGTGCCCAACCCGAAGCCGACGATCACTTTGTACGGGTGCAGCGTCTTTCGCGCCCCCGTTACCACGCCGCGCTCGATGAGCGGAATCAGGCTGTCGGAGATGATCTCGCTGTGCACGCCGAGGTCCTTGCGGTCGTTCAAATAGCCAAGAATCGCGTCCGGAACCCCGCCGATGCCGATCTGGAGCGTATCGCCGTCTTCAATCAGGTTGGCGACATGGCGCGCGATAGCCTGTTCGGTTTGATTGGGCTGGTGAGGGATAAACTCCACCAGCGGCTGCGAGTGCTCGACAAAGGCATCGATCTCGCTGACGTGCAGGTGGGTGTCGCCGCAGGTGCGCGGTACCTGGGAGTTCACCTGCGCGATCACGTGCCGGGCGCTCCGGGCAAAAGCCAGCGTGATCTCAACCGCCGCGCCCACGCTCACGTAGCCGTAACGATCCGGAGGCGTCACCTGGATCAGAGCCACGTCGAGCGGAAAGTCTCCGCGGGCGGCGAGTTGTTCGGCTTCGCCGAGGTGAATGGGAATGTAATCGGCGCGACCGTCGGCCACGGCGCGGCGCATCCCGGCGCCGATGAAAATACAGTTATGCCGGAAATTTTCGGGAAATTGCTGCTCCGCCGTGCGAATCTCATTGATGGTAAGCAGATGCACGATTTCCACGTCCCGCAAGGACGGGGCTCGATCCGCCAGCGCGTTAACCAGAGCCACCGGAAATCCGCTGCTCGCATGCACAAATACACGCATGCCGGATTCGACCACCCGCAGCGCTTCCGCCGCGCTCCGCAGTCTGCCGGAATACTCAGTCTCCCAAGCCATTTGGTTCACCTGTCAACGGTTGCCTCTTGACCCGCGAGACTGCCGGCCACAGCCTGTTCGTAGCCCACGGTAGAGAAATACATGGCGCGATCAAAGAATTGTTCCAGCAACTGCAACATCTTGATCTCGCCGAAGATTTCCGTAACCTGCTCTTCGCCGCCATCGCGGCGCAAGTACTCCCAGAGGTTCTCTTTCACCAGCGCGATACACCAGATAACTTGGCTGAGCGGAACCCGCTGTGCGGCCCGGCGCGCGCCGATGGCTTGGTAGCGATTCTGGATGTCCGCCTCAGTCCTGCCCAGCAGCCATTCGCCGAGATGCAGATAGATGTCCCCGACCACCTTCGCGAGTTCTTCGGGCGGAAGGTTGCGGTAGGCGCCGCAACGGGTACATTCGTTCATCTTTTTTTCGAGCGCTCGCACCAGGTCCTGCGAGTGCGTTTCAATCAGCCGAACCAAGCGGTAGGCGTAAATCATTGTGCACCTCTCAAGGCCCTTTTCCCCGATTATGCCGCGCTGCGAAAAACTGGCGCGCATGCCCAGGGCGGAAAGCGAACCAACGCGCGGCGGACAAATGAGTTTTGTCCGGATTCCACTGGTCCAGCCGTGATTGTCATCACCGCTGGAAGTGATTGATGTCACCGTGTTGCCAGTGTGTCATGCAAAAAAGTAATTCAATCAGTATTTATTATAAATGGTTAAGCAAAAATTCTGATTCGACCGTGAAGAGCAAGCAATAAAAAAAGCCCGGAGGATTGGCACCCTCCGGGCCAAACGGCGATTCTTTTATGCGAGGAAAAATTCGCGGGCGATCTTCAGATATTCTTCGTTCGCAATTCCCGCTGCCAGATCGTCACTGGCGATGCCGCCATCCTGCGCCAACGCCAAGGAGCGCATATTGCCGGCCAGCCGCAGTTGCAGTCTGCTGACGGCCTCTTCCATCCACCAGCGCGCCAACGCCCCGCCCATCAGGTTGCGGAAGTTCGTCTTGGCGTCGGGCGACTGCACGGTAACCAGCCAACCCTCGCCGTAAGGGTCTTTGCCCGCGCTCGCGGGATTGGAAGCAATCGCTTCGTTGACATCAGAGACGCTGCCTTCGATCGGGGATACCATATCTACCACCGCCCCGTTCCTCTTGAAGCTCAGAATCTTCTGCCCCTGGCGAATCCACTGTCCTCTTTGCGGCAGGGTTACCGCTTCCACTTTGCCGATCAGCTTGGAGGCGAAGTCGTCGATCCCCACCCGCACCAGGTTCGGACTTTCACTCAATGCCCAAGTATGCCCCGGGTGGAACCGGACATGTTCCGGCACCTGGAAACCATTCACCAAAGTTGGCAGGGCACGCGGCAACTCGGCTTCGCTCCGTACAGGCCTTTCCGGTACGGCAAACACCGGAGCCTTTTTCCGGCTGAGGAAATAATCAATCACCAGGAACGTAACGAACGTGAAGAGTACCAGAATGACGGCCATAGCCAACCCCTCGATTAGTCTGCATTTCGCAGGTATGAGTTCCGCTGAGCCTGATTTGCTTTCCGTTGCTTACTTGCTTAAGAAATCCTCAGGCTCTTACCGCCATTCTCTAGTGCATCTTCCGTGCCAGTTCGATGGCTCAAGCAGAAGCGATCCGAGAGATTAGCCATAAGTTATTTGGATTGAAGCTATTACCTGTCATTTGCACAAGGTAATCCCAGCGTTATGCGATTTACTACGCTTAGGCTGGATGCTTAATTATGCAACACGATGAATTAGGTAGGTTAGCCGACTAACTAGGTAAGCTGCTTATCTATAGCAACTTACTCGATCAGTGTAGTCATTGTTGCGAATTGCCGCGCCTGTTTAAAAATTAAGCGCCCAGCAAGAATTATCCACAGCATGTCAAGGGGCCGGTGCAGAGAAAATTTACAGACCGCCGTTGTGCGATGGCGTAAAGCACTGTGGCGTAAGCACTATGAAGAAGCCGTCTGTTCACGGCAGTCGCCTGGAGCCTATGGCGGTCCGCTCTACCGCTCGCGCCAAGGACGCGGAGCGCTGCCGGGGTGTCCGAAGTCGCGCGGGCTCAGCCGGCGTGGAACCAGCTCATGAAACTGTAAATGTCGAACACGGGCAGGGAGAGATACTCCCGGAGCGAGTGCGCATACGGCACCATGTTGGTGCATTCCAGCAGCACCGCCCCGACCTCCGGATGCCGGGTGACGAGCTCTTTACCGGCGTCCAAAATGTCCTGCTCGGCTGCCTCGACGTCCATTTCCAGCTCGTTGCCGATAATTGCCCGGGTGAACTCGCGTCTGCCCTCGGCGCCAACTATGGGTGTATCCAGGGCGACCCCGGCGGCCTTCAGATGATCCGGGGTGAGGGTGGAGGCGTTGACGGTCAGGATGCCGACGCGCCGGCCCGCCGGCAGCGTGCGCTCAATGAAAGGCGCCTGCATCAGGCTGGAGGTGGCCACGGGCACTCCGACGTGGCGGGCAATCTCATCCTGGTAGAGCGACAGGAAACCGCAATTGGTGGTGATGCCATCAGCCCCGAGGTTGACCAACTCCTTGGCCGCGTCGAGAAAGTCCGGCAGTAGCCCGGCGGCCTTTTCTTTCACCACGCGTTGCGGTGAGGCGCCGCGCACCACTTTATAAAGCACGGGAAAAGGCCAAGTCGAGGCATTCCCCATGTCTCCGGGAATGCGCGGGAAGCGTGCCTCAAGCATAAGGATGCCCAGGCGAGCGCCGAAAACCGCTTTGCCTCCACGCGCCAGGCGCGCCTTCTGCCCGGCGTGAAGCGATGTGGTGCCGGCTTCATTAAAACTTGTCTCACGCATGTTGTTTCCTCCCGGCGGAACGCTTCCGGCAAAGTGGCGACCTAAGCCGGCGTCCCCGGCACGCCTGCCGTTGGCGTGCGGTGGCGATTATACCAAGCCCAGCCACTTCCAATAAGTCGCGCCCAAGATCAGCACCAGCAGGTAAGCGGCGATCGTCAGCGGAATGCCGGTGCGAATGAAGTCGCGCACCTCGAAGGTATCGGTGCCGTAGGCCACCATGTTCTGCGGGGCATTCACCGGCAAAATGAATCCAAAGGCCACGATGATACCCATCACGATTGGCACCAGGCAGGCTACGCGAGCCGTCGTGCTGGGGACGAAGAAACTGAGCACGAAGCCGACGAAGATGACGCCGATCAAGACGCGATTGGTCTTGGCGCCGATCTTCGACAGGATGAACAGGGCAATGCGGCGATCGAGGCCGGTATGCATCATGGCGGCGGCGATAAACAGCGCCGCGCCGACGAGGGCGACCGCGGTGTTCGAGAAGCCTCCCAGGGCCATCGTCAGGCCCCTGCCGGTCCCGTAGATTGCCTTGGGATTGGCGACATCGGGTGACATGCCCACCAGGGACGCCATCAGGGCGCAGATGACGACGGCGCTGACCGGATAGGAGATCGAATCGGTCATCCACACGATCACCGAGAACAGCAGGATCGCCAGCATCCGCTTGCCCGCCACCGGTAAGCCCTCCGGAGTGGGCATGAGGCAGACCGCCAGGAGTCCGATGACGCCGAAAATGAGTCCGTAACGCTTGAAAAAAGATTCCTTCACCGCCTTGACCAGACCGCCGAGAGAGGGATCGTGGACACCCGCCTCGGCCTTTGAACCGGTGTTTGTGGTTGGCATTGTTCCGTGCTCCTTCTTCGCATCCGCCGACTTCACTTGATGTAAAACGATTCCCGATACGAGCCGCCACTTGCATAATCCTGAGTTCCGAAGAATGGCAGTACGTTCCCGGCTTTCACCCGGCCAAGGATTCGATAGGTGCCCGCAGGCACTACAACGTTTTGAGAGCCGCCAGCAGGTATCACCAGCGACTTCTCAACAGCACCAGCCATCAGTACCGTTAGCTCATACGCTGTCTGGTTTTGGATGGAAAGGCTGGGCTGACCGAAACCAGCCACGCCAATTGGCTGTGATGGTGGGAGCGAACTGTAGTTCCCACTCTTGAGTACCGCGTCGATCTCGCTGGCGACACCGGCACTCGTGGGAGAAATCGTTTCTGTTGGAGGCTGATAACCGGGAGGAGGATCGGAGACGATCCAGACGCTCACCCTGCTCCACAAGCCAGAAGCTCCATTATATTTTTCTAAGTGAGTTTCTATGCTTTCCGTGTTCCACTGCTCATCCACTTGGATGTGGTTGCCGATGCTTACTTGACGAGTTTCCCTTTCTGGCCTGACAAAGGGAGGGCGGGTTTGTACAGCTGAGCCTCCAGTTGCCTTTTCCACCAGCCGTACAAGACTGACAAAGGCTTTTTGCATGTCGGCAGCCGATCTTCCGAGGGGGAGAAAAGAACACCTGTAACGAGTACAGCCATCAAGTGGATTTTGATTAATCGTACAGTCTTCTGCACCCTACAATCTGGGGATGTCGGGACGGTGGGGAGGCTGAGACTTTATTCCGTTTATCAGCTCCTCGTCGCTGAGAGGCCCGGACGGTCGGCTGGGCATGGGTGCCCTAAAGCTCACAAAGTTGGTTTCTCTAGCCTTCATAACGATTTCAAACGTAGCTAACCACTGTGGCACAACTGATTCATCAGGTACCTGGCCAGTAGTAGGGACTTGGCCAGCAATCTCCCCAGGAACAGGAGAGCTTTTCTGACTTTCGCTTTGGGGAAAGGCCGGTACTGCCAGGACAAACGTGAGTGCCAGCAACGCTCCTAAAGCACGCATAAATCCCTCCAGCCGAACGATCTACAAGCCGGGCGATTCAGCACAGCTCGCTCGAAACCGATGTCCTCGGGTGGAGAAATTATGCCTTTGCTGCTGCTGCTCGACAACAAACAAATTCGCAGGCCAATCGAGCACCTCGCGGGCAGCCCGCTATCGAACGCACAGGTGAGGCGTTTGTTTTACGGTACCCAGGGGCGCTTGTCTGCTATCTTTATACGTTTAACATTCCTTTAACAATCCAGATCCGGCAGGTCAGGGGGCACGAATGTGGTGCCTCCTATGGCGATTCGGAAGGGGGAGATGTGGTGCTGGAAAGCGCGGTTCAAGAGAGTGCCCCCGAGGTCGTTTCGCCGAAGAAGTGGCGAGTCCTGTCCGCCGGATGTCTGGCGCACATCACGCATGATGGTTTCACCGACATGCTGTATGTGTTCTTTCCCATCTGGCAGCAGACGTTCCTGCTGAGCTTCTTCCAGATAGGACTTTTGAAGACGGCGTTTTCGGGGACGATGTCGCTTTTGCAGATGCCCGCCGGAATACTGGCGCGCCGGATCGGAATCCTGAAGGTTCTGTGCCTGGGGACGCTGCTGACGGCGGCAGCCGTAACCTCTCTTGGTTTCGCTTGCGCTCCGCTGGTGCTCGGCGCTTTGCTGGTGGTCGGTGGGATGGGGTCGAGCACGCAGCACCCGCTAGCCTCGTCGGCGATTTCCAACGCCTACCAGGGCAAGGCTTCCCGGGTCGCGCTCAGCACTTACAATTTTTCCGGCGACATCGGCAAGCTGATTCTTCCGGCTTCGGCCGCCCTGCTGATTGCCCATGGGGGATGGCGGTGGGCGGCGCATCTGCTCGGGGGCTTCGGATTTTTAGCGGCGGCGGCGATTTTGCTGGGGCTGCTGCACATTCCGTTGGCGTCGGTCACCGGCAAGGCGGCGGCGGGCGTGAAAAAGGGTGGTTTGTTCGGCCGCGGCTCGCTGCCGTTCGTCGCCTTGTCCGCCATTGCCGTACTCGACAGCGCCACGCGCATGGGTTTTCTGACCTATCTGCCGTTTCTGCTTCGCGATAAGGGCGCGACGGTTTCCATCACCGGCTTGGCGCTGAGTCTGGTTTTCGCCGGTGGAGCGCTGGGCAAATTCGTCTGCGGAGTGGCGGCCACGCGGGTGGGCATCCTGGCTTCCGTCGTGATCACGGAAATGGCAACCGCGGGCTGCATCTTGGGCATGCTCGGACTGTCGCTCAAGTCGGCGCTGGTGTTGTGTCCGCTGCTGGGCATTGCGCTGAATGGGACTTCGTCGGTTCTTTACGGCACCGTCCCCGAACTTGTTCCTCCAGACCGCCGCAACGAGGCCTTCGCATTCTTCTACACGTGCACCATTGGTTCGGGCGGCATCTCCCCGCTGATTTACGGAGTGGTTGGCGATTTTGCCGGCATCAAAACCGCGGTCGCGGTGGTTGCGGTCACGGTGCTGGCGACCATTCCGCTGACGCTTCCTCTGCGCGGCAAGTTCGAGGAGTCGCCGCCAGTTTGATGCCAGCGGAGCGGCGGATATCGCTCTGCTGCCGGGAGCCTAGCAGGCCGCGAGATCCGCCGAAAACAGCTTCAGCCCTACTGCGTCGCCAAGCTCACGCCGGCGTCCTCGACGACGAGAGCCCGCTCCGGATGCATGGTGAAGCACAGGATCGAGCCCGCCAGGATAACGCCCATCGAGAAGATGAAGGGGAAAATCCAGTTTCCCGTCCGGTCCACCACGATGCCGAAGATCAGCGGTGAGACAATCGCCGCCAGCGCCGAGCCGGTATTCATCAGCCCGCTGGCGGTGCCGGCGAACTTGGGAGCGATGTCCATGGGGATGGCCCACATTGGCCCGATGGTGAACTCGGCGCAGAAGAAGCCCGCGCTCAGCGACAGGGAGATCACGTTGATGTCGCGCGAGAACAACAGCGGAACCATGGAGAGGCAACACAGAGCCATCATCACCGCGACCAGGTTGCGGCGATCCGGGTGAAAAGTGTTTGACATTGACGCCAACAGAGATTGAGGTGACAATGGCAGTCGTCTGCGGGGGTCAAAAAGGAGATCCCGGTCAAGGGCCGGGATGGTGTTTACCGCAGGTGATTCGCAGAAATTTGCCCCAGAATCTTAGATTACGCTGAGTGGCAAGAACTACACGACAGAGAAGAGGAATCAATGGAGAAGCAACGTAAAAGGGTGGGCTTCGCACGATGGTACGTATTGTTTTTGATTAGTTTAATGTACTTGATCACCTACCTGGATCGGGTGAATATCTCTTCTGCAGCGCCCATGATCAGTAAGGAGTTCCACTTCAGCAAAGTCACAATGGGGATTATCTTCAGTGCTTTTGTGTGGGCCTATGCCATGTTCCAGGTCCCGGGTGGATGGATGGGCGATAGGTTTGGACCGAGGGGCGTGCTGGCGAGCATCGTTGCGTATTGGTCTGTTATGACTGCACTCACGGCCAGAGCCGTCGGAGTGGCTTCATTTACGGCCGTTCGCTTCCTGTTCGGGGTAGGGGAGGCTGGCGCGTTTCCGACGGCTACCCGGGCGATGCAGCTGTGGTATCCGCGCGAAGAACGCGGCCTCGCTCAAGGAATCAGCCATAGCGCCAGCCGCTTGGGCGCGGCGATTGCGCCTCCATTGGTGGTCGCCATCATGATTCACTTCGGGTGGCGTGAGGTTTTCTACATCTGCGGCGGGCTCGGACTCGTGTGGTCCATTCTGTGGTATTTCAGTTACCGCAACCTGCCGGAAGAGCACGCCTGGGCAAGCAAAGCCGAAATCGAATATGTTCGCGGCACGGATGAAAACGGTAAAGTCAAACAGATTGACATCAAAAACAGACCGACTGTGCCGTGGAAGATTCTGCTCCGGTCCCCCAATATGTGGGCGATCATGTGTGGCTACTTCACGTACGTGTATTGTCTCTGGATCTTTTTGAGTTGGCTGCCCTCGTATCTTGTGGAGTACCGGCATTTCACGCTGGTCAGGATGGGCTACTACGCCTCCATGCCGTTGTTTGCCGGCGTCATTGGCGACACAGTCGGCGGTTGGGCAACTGACTACTTGATGATCAAAACCGGAAAGACTAAGTTCTCACGACGAATTGTGGCCATTGTAGGCATGCTCGGCTGCGTGGTATTCATCGTGCCTGCTGCAATGACGCAGAATGCCTATACGGCGGTGTACTGCCTGACCGCATCCCTCTTCTTTCTGGAATGCACGATCGGACCATCCTGGGCAGTCCCCATGGACGTGGGCGGCGAGTACTCCGGAACAGTCTCCGGAATGATGAACATGGCCGGCAATATCGGTGGCGCGCTCTCACCGACGGTGTTCGGCGTCCTGGTCCAGTACGGTTCGTGGAAAGCCCCCTTCATCGTTGCTGCGGGACTGCTGGTTTTCGGCTCAATTGTTTGGGCTTTCTGGTTAGATCCCGAGGTATCGGTGCTCGAGAAGGACACGTTGATCGGGAGGCCGGTCGTCTCCGGGCCCGCTGCATGACTCCTCCTGACAAGCGCCCGAACTTCGGCGCAAGGCATCTTGCCACCCGAATTTCGGCGCCGTAGCAGTCGTGCTTGAGTTCGCCCGCGAAGGTGGGGCGTAGCACGCAGTATGGATGTCGTCGTGAGCGAAGCGAAGGACCTATTCATCAGGAATCAAATACATAGATGCTTCGCTCGCTACGCTCGCTCAGAATGACACCTCAAAAAGCTATTGCGCGTTAAAGACACGAGATTTCATTGTGCAAAATCCTTGACGTTCACGATATTTGTTGTAGTAGAACGGGCGTAATCATATCAATTTTTGGCGTGCAAACCGAGCGTATTTTTCATCGGGAGGCGCCCGCCCGCGCCAATCGCTTGCGAAATGCATGCCCGGCCAGTCACCTTTGGAGAGCCACTTCGCCTCTTGTTTTCACATACAATCATGAACCAATGGACAAGACCCATGCTCACGAGAAGGCCGTTGAGTTTGCGGACTGCCAGTTCAGCCCGCCGTGGCCCACAGCCGAGCAGGACGGCCTAAAATACGCAACCCGATGCGGTGAAACATAGTTGTCGCCACGCCTGAAGGAATAGTTGCTGCGGCAAAGAAATCTGAGCGTACAATGTTTATCCGTTCTTCTGACTAAAATGAAAGGCTGGATCTCGGGTCAGGGCTCATCCTGCCCCTCGCCCAAATTGTACGGAGTAGGTTCCAGCGGCTGTGCGAAACCGGGCAGGCGATGGATTCCACCTTACAAATTCACGACCGAGTGGGAGGAGATAGGAAATGAAGATGCGCGTGGCCACGGCAATAGCTAAGTTTTTAGAGAGTGCCGGTACCGAGTATATGTTCGGTTACAACGGGCATGGCAACTGGGCATTGCTGGATGCCTTCGTCTATGAAACCAAGGTTAAAGGGGTCGCCTGCCGTAGTGAAGACCAGGCAGTGCACATGGCTGATGGTTACTGGCGGATGAAGAGGCAGCCGCCAATGGCAATCGTAACCACTTCAGTCGGGCCGGGGAATAGCAATATCACCTCGGCGATAGCCAATGCGTTCTTTGAATCCTCGGCCCTTATGGTACTGGCAGGCGCCGGCGCTACTCAGTGGGCTGATCGTGGAGCCATCGAAGAGTTCTATCGTTACGCTCCCGATGAATGGGTTCTAAGTCTCAAACCCATGGTCAAGAAGGCGGCGGTGGTAAATCGTCCGGATACCGCTCTCGATACCATAATGCGAGCGTATAAGACGGCGGTTACGGGCCGGCCTGGACCGGTCGTAGTCCAGATCCCGTTTGATATCCAGCACACCGAAATCGAGATCTCGGCATTGCCCGACCCGAAACTCTGGTTGGCAATGAGTCCATCGGGGCCCGATCCGGCAGCGATCGAAAGAGCCGCTGACCTGATCGCACAGGCGGAACGTCCGGTGGTTGTGGTTGGTAGCGGGGTGCATAACGCGCGGGCCTGGGACGAGTTGAAAGCCTTTGCCGAGGGTTCCAATCTGCCTGTCGAGATGACCGCTACCGGAAAAGGCAGCCTGCCGGAAAGCCATCCTCTTTCTTTGGGTAGTGTTGGACGCGCGGGTACGGGTCATGCCAATCAGGCGGCGCGAGAGTGCGATCTGCTGGTGGGTATCGGGACACGTTTCGGCGACATTGACACCGGCGGTTGGACGTTGCACAAGATTCCTTCGGCAACGAAGCTGATCCATATCGATGTTGACTCCTCGGAGATTGCCAGGGTCTATGCCACCGAAATCGGGATTGTTTCCGATGCAAAGTTGGCACTTGCTGCGCTGAATGCCTCTTTGAAACAGCGGAAGGTAAAGGATCACAAGGGCTGGCTCGGCCAGATTGCGGGCTGGAAAAAAGAATGGGAAAAGCAGGTCGAACCTATGATCCGCTCCGATGCTTCTCCACTGCACTACGGGCGGGTGTTGGATGATGCTTCGGCCGTCATCCGCGAGTTCGATCCGCAGGCCAGTATTCTGTTCGATACGGGGCATTGCCTCTCCTTCGGTCCGCCGTTCCTGAAAACGGATTCCCGGTTTGTCGCGCACTGCGGGTTCTACCATCGGATGGGATGGAGTCTGCCCAGCGGTGTGGGCGCCAAACTGGCGCGTCCGGATCATGCTGCGGTGGTCTTCATGGGAGATGGATCGTTTCTGATGACGGGTACCACGCTGGCAACGGCGGTGGAGTATGACATTCCGTTGGTGGTGGTGGTATTCGACAATTGCACGTTACAGTGCGAGCGGGAACTCATGCTCAAGAATTATGGGCGCACCTCGTTTTGCGACTATACGTTGCAAGCGACCGGTGAACCATGGAACCCGGACCTGGTTAAGTGGGCCAGCGCGATGGGTGCCTGTGCCAGACGAATTACACGCCCGGAAGAAATAATTCCGGCCGTTCGAGAGGCATTGGAATCCAAGCGGCCCTTCGTAATCGACGCGGCGATAGACATGGACTGCGCGGGTTACCGTTCGATCTATTATCCGTATCCGCGCGATTTCGCCGATAAAGCTCCGGGATACGAATAGGCCGGACCGCAACGTCACGGCGAACAAACCTGCGTGTGCATAGCGCGCGCCAGCAGGTTTTGTTGGCGAAAAAGAAGCGTCTCACACATATTGAGAGCCGGCAGAAACGATGGCTGGATGCCTCGGCGATGTGAGCCGATGGCCCTGAGTACATGCGACTTGGACTCAATCGAACCGGAGGGCAATTCGGTATTGACTTCGGTACGGCTCCCGCGATGCGTGAGGTATCTTTTTCAATTCGGGGAGTTACAACTCATGTTAGGTCCGCCTAGTCCCGACCTTCTTTCCCTCAACACGGCCACCGTGCGGGAACAATGGACATTGGCTCAGATCATTGAAGGGTGTGCGAAACATCAGATCCGTAACATCTCGCCTTGGCGCGACCAGGTCGCGCAGCTCGGTCTGAAGGAAACCGTGCGACGCATCCGCGACGCCGGACTGCAAGTCAATAGTCTTTGCCAAGGCGGCATGCTCGCGGCTCCGGACCGCGCCGGCCGGCTGGCCGCGGTAGAAGATAATCGGCGAGCCGTGGACGAGGCCGTCGGACTTGGCGCCGATTGCCGGATTCTCGTTGTTGGAGGACTCCCTAAAGGGCCTGCGGGCAGACCTGTATCAAAGGATATCGCCAGTGCTCGGCAGATGGTACGCGACGGACTGGCCGAAGTGCTGGAGTACGCGCGCGCGGCGGCCATGCCGCTGGCTGTGGAACCGCTGCATCCGATGCGCGCGGCTGATCTTTGCTGCGTGAATACTATGGAGCACGCCAACGATCTTTGCGATGAATTAGGCGGCGGGATTGGTATCGCCGTCGATGTGTACCACGTCTGGTGGGATCCGCAGTTGAAAGTCCAGATTGAGCGGGCGGCGCGTGCCGCAGAAGAGCGGATTCTGGCATTCCACGTCTCCGACTGGCTGGTCCCTACAACGGACCCGGCGAATGACCGGGGTATGATGGGCGATGGAGTCATAGATATTCGGCTGATCCGCTCGTGGGTGGAAGCTGCCGGCTATCGTGGTCGGCATGAGGTGGAAATTTTCTCCGCGACGAACTGGTGGAAGCGTGATGGCGATGTCGTGCTAGAAACCTGCAAGGAACGGCATCGCCAATACGTATAGGGTAATCTGTTTTTTGATAAGCAGAGATCGCGCTGGCGAAATCTTTGGCGGGAAAAGCCACCGAGAACTACGGCTGGCGATCGACCCGCAGCTTCTTGAACTCCTTCACCAGTCCCACGATCGCCTGTTCCACCGGAAGGCGCTCAAAGCTGGACGCTCCGACAAAACCCTGCGCATCGCTGTGCTCCAGCACATAGGCAACCTGTTCCGGCCCTTCGAAGGGACCACCGTGGGCAAGTGCAATCACGTTGGGGTTCACCGCCCGCGCCGCGTCGATCATTTCCTGCGTGGCGTTGACTGCCTCATCCATGGAGAGTGTGTGACTCGCGCCGATCGTGCCGCCAGCCGTCAGGCCTACGTGCGGAACGATCAGGTCCACGCCCGCCTCCGCCATTTGGCGGCTTTCTTCCGGCGTTCGCACATAGCAGGTGGTATACAAACCGGTTGCGCGCGCCGTGGCAATCATTTCCACTTCACGCGCAAATCCCAGTCCGACTGATTCCAGGTCTCGCCGGATATTCCCGTCGAAGCGGCTTATAGTGGGATAGTTGATGACGCCCGAGAACCCGATGTCCCGGACGTGCTCCAGGAATCGGCGCATGTTGCGTGTGGGATCAGTTCCACAGACCCCTGCAAGCACGGGGGTTTCCTTCACCGCAGGGAAAACATGCCGTTCCCCGAGTTCGAGCACAATGTCGTTCGCATTGCCGTACGGCATCAGGCCGGCGATCGACGGAAGCCCGTCCATGCGGAATTTGCCGCTGTTATAAATGACGATGAGGTCGATTCCGCCGAGTTCAGCGCACTTGGCCGAGAGCCCGTTTCCGGCGCCCGCCATCATAATCGCCTTGCCGGCCGCGAGCGTCGCTTGCAGGCGGGCCGCTACTTCGTTTCGCGTGTACTGCTTTACCATCATTGCCTCCTGACAACTTCGGGCATGAATCAAATCAGGTAGTCTGTTTTGCCTTAGAAGCGTGCGTGGAAATCAGGCCGATCAGACGTGCTACCGCAGTCTCGGCGCAGATTGGCTCGTTGATGTAGGCATCCAGACGCACTACATCTCCGTGATCACCAAGAGTCTTAACGGCTGCATTCATGAATGCTTGGTCCGCCGCCGGATCGTAGAAGACTCCGCCCTCTTTGTCGTATTCGGAAAACCCGCGAACCGGCAGGATGAGTATCGGTCGCGTTTTCGACTTCGCCAGTTTCTCCCCGACCCACCGGCCCAGCGTCGCATTCTCTTCCACTGTGGTTCGCATCAGAGTCGTGTACGGACTATGGCGGTAGAATCGCCGTTCGGAGTACTTGACAGGGACGGTCTCGGGGGTCGTGAAGTTGACCATGTCGATGGCGCCGGGAAGGACCACCTGCGGAATGCCGCGCTCGCCTGCCGCCTCGAGCCGGTGCGGCCCTGCGCTAAGCTGTCCCCCGCACAACTCGTCGGGCAACTCCGTAGTCGTCAGGTCCAAGACTGCGTCGATGATTCCCTCGTTGATCAGCTCTTCCATGGCGCGTCCGCCGGTGCCGTTGGCGTGAAAAACGAGCGTATCAAAACCCGCGTTCTCCAGTAATTCGTGACAGCGCATGGCGGCCGTTGTCGTGACCCCAAAAGCGGTGATGGCCACGGTTGGGCGACCGCCCGCTTCTCGAAGGTTACCAGCCCTTGCGCCGCCCTCAGCCATACCGCAGATCGCCGCCGCCGCATTGCTCAGCACGCCGCGAAGGATCGGATTCATACCGATGATGTCGGTGATCGTGTTGACCATTACGATGTCGCGCGTACCGACGTAAGCCGGTCCCTTGCTGCTCGCCGCCATGGTCGAGATCATGACCTTGGGAATTCCGATGGGCAGCGCGCGCATCGCCGCGCATGCCACCGCGGTGCCGCCGCCACCGCCCAACCCAAGAACGGCGTCAACAAGGCCATCGCGGCACAGGCTCCTCAACACTGCGGTTAAGCCATCGGCCATGACCGCCAGCGCCTTGCCGCGGTCCTTGGCTGCCACAAGGGTATGGAGACTTGCTCCCCCTGCCTGCGCAATTTTTTCACGCGAGATGGCGGCTGCAATCGCAGGCTGGCCGAGCACTCCAATATCGATCACTACGGCTTCATGACCGCGCCTCTTCGACGATCCGCTGAACGAAGGCGGCGTGCTCACCTTTCGTGTCCAGCGTACTTACAATTGCAATCCGTTTGCTTTCTTGCATGCCTGGAGCATAGTTCATAGTGGTGATTTGAAGGCGCGCGGCACGAAACAAGCTCTCGCCCGTATTGATCACTGCCGCCAAAACTTGCAGCCCGCGTGCGGGTCAGCTCAATTCTCGGCGCTGAAGATTCGCCCTTTGGGTTCGGGACCAACCAGGGCAGCAATGCACAAGGCGATGAGGCAGCTGGCTGTGCCGAGTGCGATCGCCTGCCCGAAGGTGAAGCCGGATTTCTGCACCAGCAATGCCTGCACGGTGGGTCCAAAGGAACCGATTCCCGCACCGATGCCGAATGCCGTCGCAATCCCGACGGCGCGCATACTAGTTGGAAAGCGCTCCGTTAAATATGCCGGGATCACGCCCCAGAGCCCAAGGGCGAACAGGCCCGTGAGGATTGCGCCGAGCATGGCGAGATTGTAGATATGGGTGAGGCTGTAAAGCGGTATCACCAAAGCTCCAATCAAAGAGAAGATCACTAACGTGATGCGACGGCCTATCTTTTCCGACAACGCGCCCGAAATCCAATACCCGAACAGGCAGAATATATTGAACAACATCACGAACTGGGTACGTTGTCCGATGGTAAGGTGCAGTTCCCTGATGAGATAGGTGGGCCACAGCAACGTCATGCAGAAAGACGACGTTTGGGCGGCCGTCATCAGCAGACAGGCATGCACAGTGTTACCCAGCATGCCGGGCTTGAAGAGGCCGACGGCGGAAATGCCGGTCTCCTTGGTGCCGGCTTTTTGCAGTGCCTCGCGTCGTGCCTCATACACCGGCGACTCTTTCACGCCCGCGCGGATGAACACGAGCAGCAACGCCGGAAGGATACCGACCAGAAACAATACCCGCCAACCCCAAAGCGGAAAGACGAAGTAATAGGTCACGATTGCGAGAAAGTATCCGCAGGGGTAACCACACTGGAGAATGCCCGACGCTATGCCGCGCGATTGCCGCGGCCAGCTTTCCATCGCAAGCGGCGTTCCGGCCGCCCATTCGCCGCCCATGCCCAATCCAAACAAGATACGGCAAAGGAAGAACCACTTAAAATTGGGGGCCAAGCCGCTCAAGCCCGAGAACACGGCAAAGGTGAGGATGGAGACCATCAACGGAAGCTTGCGACCAACCCGATCGCCCCAGGCCCCAAAGATCACGCCGCCAATAAGTTGACAGATGAGCGTTGCCGAAAGTACCGTTCCGATCGCAATCAAAGATACTCCGAACGTCTTGGTGACTTCGGTTAGCACCAAGACGAGGAGAAAGTAGTCGAAGACGTCCAGACACCAACCGCCCCAGGTAGCAAGCAGCGTCCTCCATTGATCTCGCGTCGGTTCTTTCCACCACGGAATCATCTTTGCTTGTGGCGCTATTTCTGGCGCCGTGCTATTGCTCGCCATCGGGGTCTCCTTTTTGTAAGTGGTTCGATAGTTAGGAGCTTATACAACTTTAATGGCTGCCGGTCAACCCATAATTCGACCCGTCAATATCGAATTACGTGGGCGTATCGTGCCCGCAAGGGGAGCGCGAGTTTGACTACGAGCACCGGATGCGGGGTTCAGGGTGGCGATTCTATGGGGAATCCTCGGCGGAATTGTTAATAAATGTCAAAACTTCTCTCCGTCGAGGAAGTCCGCACGAGGATGATTCACAATGTTGGCGCATAACAAAGTCAGCCTTGGTCGCTCTCGACCATAGGCCGGAGCACAAGGATGGTCCATAATGGAAGCCTAGTCTAACCGGTGCCGGGGTCAACACCACAACCCAGGAGTCTTCGAATGCAGCGCTATGACTTGATTGTGATTGGCTCTGGGCCGGGCGGGCAACGAGCGGCGATCCAAGGCGCGAAAGCGGGAAAACGGGTTGCGGTGATCGAAAAGCAAGCTGCTGTGGGTGGGGTGTGCATCAACACGGGAACGATACCCAGCAAGACCATGCGCGAAGCGGTGCTGCATCGCTCCGGATTTTATGAGAAGAGTTTCTACGGGACGAATCACAGCCCAAATGACAGCATTACCATGGCGGACCTGAACATCCGCGTCCAGCACGTGGTGGCGAATGAAATCGATGTTATCCAGAACCAACTGAAACGAAACGGGGTGCAATTAATCCAGGGAGTCGGAAGTTTCACCGGCCCGCACGAGATTCGCGTTGAGAATAACGGCAACTCCGCGGAGTTCGAGGCCGACTACATTGTGATTGCGACGGGGATGAAGCCGGCAGCGAATCCCAAGGTGCCTATCAACGGACGGAACATCATCAATAGCGATCAAATTCTGAGGATGGCGCAAATCCCGAAGACGATGATCGTAGTGGGCGGCGGCGTGATCGGTGTGGAATATGCCTGCATGTTCGCGACGCTGGGCGTGCGGGTCATCATCGTGGAGAAGCGGCCGCGGCTGCTGGAGTTTGCGGATACGGAAATGGTCGAAGCGTTGAGCTATCACTTGCGCGACCAGCGGGCCACCATGCGCATGAACGAAGAAGTGGAAGCAGTGGAAGAGTTGCCGGATGGCAAAGTAGCGGCGAACCTGGTCAGCAAAAAACGGATTATCGGCGACGCACTGCTCTATGCCGTGGGCCGGCAAGGAAATATCGATGCGTTAAATCTGGCAGCCGCGGGAGTGGAATCGGACGATCGGGGGCGCATTAAAGTGGACGCGAATTATGCCACGGCCCAGCCGCATATCTTCGCCGTGGGAGACGTGATCGGGTTTCCCAGCCTGGCTTCGGTGTCGATGGAACAAGGCCGAATCGCCGCGGGGCGAGCGTTCAAACTGGACGTGTACACGGATCCGGCGGGATATCCATACGGTATCTACACGATTCCTCAAATCTCATTCATCGGGAAGACGGAAGAACAGCTCACGGATGAGGATGTTCCCTATGAAGTCGGTGTGGCCTACTATCGGGAAATCGCGCGCGGACAGATCAGCGGGCACACGGACGGGCGTTTGAAACTTCTGTTTCACCGGGAGACGCTGGAACTGCTCGGAGTGCATATATTCGGTGAAGATGCCGCCGAGTTATTGCATATTGGGCAAGCGGTTTTCCTGTTGAAAGGCAAAATAACGTATTTCGTGAATACGGTGTTCAATTATCCGACCCTCGCGGAATGCTACAAGGCCGCGGCATTCAACGGAATGAACCGTCTTAGCTGAGTGTCTACAACACGCGTCTTTTCCCGAACCTTCAAGTGCCGGCACAGCCTCGCAGGAGAGGCCTTCGGTGCGTCTTCTGCGGGGGATTTATCAAGAGCGCGATTCACTTGGCGGCGACTGGGCCGATGCTTCGCAGCTCTGCTTTAGCCAACTCTACCCGACCGCCGGCTCCGCGAACGGAAGGCTCGATGCGTATGCATCGCGCCAGTTTCCCGGACAGCGTGGGATCAAGGAGTAGCGGCAGAAAGCCGCAACATTGCTTGGCGGTCACATCGGAGCGATTGGAGGAAGTTCGCGGCGGCCTGCCTGGTGTCGGGATGTCCCCGTCACGGCCGTGGCGAGTCCAGGCAGTCGAGAAATGCCAGGCGTCAAATAGCTAGCCCGCTTTATGCATGAAGGCTCCATAAGTGGTTTTCGGAGGGACGAGGTTGCGGTGATGGCGTGGATGGCAGCGTGAAGCGTCCAGTGCGGCGGGCTGTGTGGATCACTTGTGTGTCTGAACTGGGCAACTTAGAGCTTTTCGGGCGCAGTGCTTCCCCGACCTGCTGTTTGCGTAACCTGGAAAAAATGTTTCGGAGGAGAAAGCGGCCCGGCTATCCCGGCGAGGCGCCGAGCGCCAGTGCCACTCGCCGGAAGGTAGGTAGAAACGGAAAAGACGTGGGCAGGTGCACGACCACGCGGCGCACCGAGACCAGCACGCAGGCGCCTAGCTTCAGCAGTCGCTCGCGGAGCATCCAGACCTGAGCTCGTGCGCAAGCGGTACCCGTGGCCCGCAGCCGCAACTCTTGCAGCAACACGTAAGCGGCGGCGGTGAGCAGCACCCGGAACTGGTTGGCCCAGAAATCGCTGCAACTGGTACGGTCGATCTGGAGGTCGTGCAATTCCTTGATGCGATTCTCTACTTCGCCGCGTTGGCAATAGACCCTCTCGTAGAGGAACTGCGGACTCTGTTTCAGGTTGGTGATGACGAAGCGCGGGTTATCTTTCGGCTGCTTACCCTCGGCCCGAACCACCTCGGCCTTGATGATGATGCGGCGTTGCCGCGGCCAAGTTCGGGCCGCATAGTTCGCTTCTCCATAGACGTGTTCGGTTTCTCGGCTGCGCCGGGAGAGCTTGCGAGCTTGCCGCATCGCCCGCTTGGCCTTACGCTTCAACACCGCATTGTTGGCCATCGCCACGACATACTCAAGGTTGGGCTCGGCATCCAGAAACGCCAGCAACTGGGGATGCGCAAAGCCGCCATCGAGACGAACCCGAAGCTGTACGCCGGGGAAGAAGTAGCGAATCAACTGCGTCAGTCGGCGCAGAATTCCCACCGCGCCCACCACCGCCGTCACGTTGCCGGGACGCAGCACGGCGGCGCACAGATACTGCTCGGCTTCCTCATTGAAGCTGACCAAGCCCATCACCGGCAGGTAGCACCAACAATCGTAGTGGCCATTGAAGAACGTTAACTGCTGCGCCCCGTGCGTCGGATCGTCGGTCGGGTCGAGGTCGATGGTGACGCGATGGGCACGGCCACGCAGCCGCTGGGCATGGCGCTCGATCACGCTGGCGGCCAGCGCCTCACTTATGCCATAGAGATCCTTCAGACCGACGGCGTTCTCAAAGCGCGACAGCGTCGGCGGCGAAGCCAGATCGCGACCCGCCACCGGATCGCGGTCGAGCAACATCTTGTGAATGGGATCGGCGGCCAGACGGGCCGAGTCGTTGGCGTCCGGATAACCGCAGGCAATGGAGAACACACGCTGCGCCAGCAACTCGCGCACGCGATGATCGACCTTGCCCGCTTGCCGTGCGTCGCGCAGACATCCAGCCAGACCCTCGATCAATCGGTAGCGGCGATCGGCGGCCTTCAGCAGCATGGCTCCGCCATCGGAACTGCCCTGCCGCTGATCGAATTGGATTACGGCGGGCTTGGCAAACGTCTCGGGGAACAACAAACACGGTGTTGTGCTATCGTCAATCACGCGGAAGCCTCGTTGGTTGCTTCAACCGCTGTCTAGATAACACGTTTGTAGCACAACAGGCTTCTCGCGCCTCCAAACTTCAAGAATTATCTGGGCTAGAGCTTGTTTCATAAACCTACTTCAGAAGACGGTATTAATCCCCTCAGGGGCTAAACCCACATTTTCCCGGCTCTGGACGGCATGGCTAAAGCCATGCCCCTTCAAAGCACCATTTATGAAACATGCTCTACCTGTTTGCCGACAAGTTCGGACGTGTTGGCAAGGGCAATGACAAGGGCAACGTGGAAGGACTGGTGGGCTATGCGCGCCGCAACTTTCTGGCGCCGGTGCCGCACCCCACAGGTGCTGCTGGAACATCACCTGAAGCAGTTGCGGCTGCCGACCTTCCTGCGCGAGTACGACAAGGTGGCGCGGCAGTGCGCGGCCGAGAGCGCCGACTATCCGCGTTATCTGCTGCGCCTGGCCGAGTTGGAGTTACTCGACCGCGAGCGGCGAGCCACGGAACGACGCATCCACCAGGCATGCTTCCCGGTGGTCAAGAGCCTGGACACGTTCGAGTTCATGGCCCTCCCGACGGTGAACAAAGCATTGGTGCTGGAGTTGGCGCGATGCGAGTTTCTGCTGCGGCGGGAGAACGTGCTGCTGTTGGGTAACAGTGGCACGGGGAAAACCCATCTCGCACTGGCGCTCGGCCTGGCTGCTGACCAGAAAGGTCATCGTGTGCGCTTCACCACGGCGGCGGCCATGGTGCATGAGTTGATGGAAGCCAAGGACGAAAAACGACGGCTGCGCTTCCAGAAACAAATGGCCAGCTACGAGTTGCTGATCGTCGATGAACTGGGCTTCGTGCCGCTATCGAAGTCGGGCGCCGAACTGCTCTTCGAGGTCTTCAGCCAGCGCTACGAGCGGGGATCGACGATGGTGACCAGCAATTTACCCTTCCAGCAATGGACGGAGGTCCGCGGTTCGGAACGACTGACCGGCGCCTTACTGGACCGGCTCACTCACCACGTCCACATCCTGGAAATGAACGGCGAGAACTATCGCCTGAAGCAGAGCAAGCGCAAGCGCGCTTCAACGCCGAACTCCTGATCCTGCCAAGCCTTGCCCAACAAACACGCCTCGGATGGCGTCTTCCGCTCCGGCCTAAACGCGCCGGCCCTCATGCCAGTGCTGGGGGCTTCGTTAATGGTCACTTTGACGACTTTGGGGCCGTTGGCAGTGGTGCTCCGGCAAGTCTATTCCTCACCAGACTCGCCAGGAAGTCCGCAAACGGCTCGATATTCTCGCCGCCGCTAGCTTTTTCGAGGGCCTCCATGTAGGTCTTACGGTCCGACAGCGGTATCACCGTCCAGGGATATCCACCCGACGCCATCATGAGGTTCATCAGAAAACGTCCCATGCGCCCATTACCGTCCATGTACGGGTGGATGTACACGAACACAAAATGCCCGAGTACAACCCGCACTGCCGGATCTTTTTCTTCGCGTAGCAGCTCGAACAAAGCGGGCATGGCATCCCTCACCGCGTCGCGGCTCATGGGCACATGCATGGACTGCCGAATGTAAACCTGACCATTCCGATAACCGGCGAGGTCGGCAGGCTTCAGCAGGCCAGTGGTGACGCTCGGAGCAAACATCTCCCGATACCATGCTCGGTGACCTTCTTCCGCGACGAGTCCAGGATTCTCGCCCTTCAGGATCCTGTCGACGCTTTTCCGCACAGCTTGATAGGCCTGCCAGTATCCGCGAGCGGCCATGGCGTTGCGCTGTTGACGGTCCTGCTCGTTTGCCTCCGGATTCCACGTACCGCTGCGCATACGTTCAATCAGGTCGGTAGTAATGCGATATCCCTCGATCGACAGTGAATGGTAGGCATCGGTGACATACGCTTGGTCAATATGCTTCATATAGGCGCCGACATTGCGCGGCAGTCCCGGCGCCTTCGGGAACCGGTCAATCACAGGCTCCCGCATCTTCTGCCACAACAGCCTTATGCGGTTTACATTTGGAGATGTTTCGCGCACGGGGAGAACGAGAGGCGGACCATCCGTGAAGGGGTTGGTTTCACGCACGTTGTACCCAGCGGCCGACATCGTCTTCGTAATCTCCTCTGCGATGCTGGGGCGTCCGCTGTTGCGGAAAGCGCCCGCAAGGCGACCGGCAATCGTGCTATGGCCGCCTTCCAGAAGCCTGGCAAGCAGGCCGGAGGCTTCGCGGACCATCGCCAGAGCTGCGCGCACGTCAGTCGAATGGCCCGAGAAATACTGGGGAGAGCACTCGATCAGAGCGGCTTCCCGCGAGAAAACACGTAAGCCTTCTTTGTCTTCGCTGTCAGCTTCTGCGGCCAGTGCGGCGCGAATATCCAGCAGTGATGTTCCGTGTGGGAGCCTAGTGATTTTGTTGCGACCTTTGGGTGACCGCACGATAAGCTGCCGTGGGACGGTCCAGTTTCCCGCGTGCAGAGAGAGCGAATGCTCGGGAGACAAACACCAGTTCTTGCAAAAGCGTGTTTCCAGATACGCAGCGCAGAACCGCCAGAACGCTGTATACCACGCCGTGCTCTCCCCCTTCGCTTCGTCCGGGCGGCTGGGCATGTACCATCCTTTCATGACTTGCTGGAGAAACCCGTTGGCAAGGAGGCGCTCCCGGTGAGTGCGCGTCATATCCCTCGCCCGTATGGCAGCGGTGCTGTGGGCATTCTTCTGAATCTTGTGCAGAGTTTCCAGAGACCGCGCGAGTTTTTCCGAGGGGGAAGCCATAACTGTCATCCTTACCGTCAGCTTGATATGTGGTTCACTATTTAGCTTATTGTGCTGTCACTATATTAGCTTATTATGTTGCCTCGCTGCTAGCTTATTGTGTCGATCGCATATTAGCTTTTTCCGTGAAGTGATCGCGTAAGAGTGCCAGCGACGATCTCGATTACGACCACCTCGCCAGAGCTGAGCTTGTCGCGCCGCTGGTGGACCAGAGCTGTCCGGCGCTGGCGCAGCCTGTCGAACACGGTGCCGAAGCGCCGGACGAAGCAACCGGCGGAGCAATCAAACGTAAAGGTCCGGTGTTCTTTGCCACGAATATCGAGATGGAACTGGGTACGGTGCATCGTATCTAAACGACCACCTTTTGAAACAGCTTAGGCCGCCGGAATCGGCGGCCTATTTTCTTGCACTTGCGGAGGAGCGTGCAGACACCCTTTTGAACAGGGCTGTCCGCCCTGTTTCAGGATGCGGGAAACAGTCGCCCGAGAGATGGCGAACGATTTTGCGATCTGGCTGATGCTTTGGCCATGGGCGCGATGTCGAAGCACCGCGGCGTGATCGACATCGAGCGGACGGCGGCCGATGTGACGACCTTCCAGCCGGGCGCGGCGCATGCCGGCCCGTATGTCAAGGGCGGAATAAAAGTAGACCACTGGGGCGGAGTCAAACCTAGACCAGAGGATTGTGCAAGAGGTCAGGGATTAGCGGGGAGGGTGGCGGCTGGAGCGAAGGTCTGCGCCGACTGAGGGCCGGCGCGTTTAGGCCGGAGCGGAAGACGCCATCCGAGGCGTGTTTGTTGGGCAAGGCTTGGCAGGATCAGGAGTTCGGCGTTGAAGCGCGCTTGCGCTTGCTCTGCTTCAGGCGATAGTTCTCGCCGTTCATTTCCAGGATGTGGACGTGGTGAGTGAGCCGGTCCAGTAAGGCGCCGGTCAGTCGTTCCGAACCGCGGACCTCCGTCCATTGCTGGAAGGGTAAATTGCTGGTCACCATCGTCGATCCCCGCTCGTAGCGCTGGCTGAAGACCTCGAAGAGCAGTTCGGCGCCCGACTTCGATAGCGGCACGAAGCCCAGTTCATCGACGATCAGCAACTCGTAGCTGGCCATTTGTTTCTGGAAGCGCAGCCGTCGTTTTTCGTCCTTGGCTTCCATCAACTCATGCACCATGGCCGCCGCCGTGGTGAAGCGCACACGATGACCTTTCTGGTCAGCAGCCAGGCCGAGCGCCAGTGCGAGATGGGTTTTCCCCGTGCCACTGTTACCCAACAGCAGCACGTTCTCCCGCCGCAGCAGAAACTCGCATCGCGCCAACTCCAGCACCAATGCTTTGTTCACCGTCGGGAGGGCCATGAACTCGAACGTGTCCAGGCTCTTGACCACCGGGAAGCATGCCTGGTGGATGCGTCGTTCCGTGGCTCGCCGCTCGCGGTCGAGTAACTCCAACTCGGCCCGTCTACCGAAGCGGCTTGTCGAACGTTGGCGACCCCTCGAAACCCGCATTGTCATTGGTTTTTCTTTCATTTTACTGCACAGCTACTGCATCAATTTTGCTCAAATACACGCATTTAGACACAACAGCTCCCGCGTTAACCCGCTTACTACCAACTACTCCCAACTGCATCTGGTGCTCTCAAAATCCGCCGACCTTCAAGTCATGGGGGGAGTTCAACCACCCTCCCGGCACCAATCAAAAACACGTTCAGACTTTCTTGAAGCTGGCTTGTGCGAACACCAGCAACGCGGACAGTTGGCGGACAGCAACACGCAAAGCCTTCTGTTGCACGGAATTCCGAGGGCGCATTGGATTTCAACTCCAAGGTGCTTTCTGTCGTAACTTGCAAAATCGCTCACGAGCGGTACAATCCGAGTGATTCAGGGCGGAAAGATGGACCCTATACGAGTTTTGTTTGTCGATGACGAACCGGGCATGCGTCTAACGATGCCGGAGGTGTTACGGCAGCACGGCTTCAGCGTGACGGCGGTGGGCACCGTGAATGAAGCACTGGACGAAATCGCGTCTGCTCAATTTGATGTTTTAATTTCGGACTTAAACTTCGACCACCCGGCAGATGGTTTTATTGTGGTCAGCGCCATGCGCAGGATTCAACCGAATTGTGTGACTGTTATCCTGACCGGATATCCCGCCGCCTTGGAAACCGTTTTGGAGGCACTCCAGAACGAAATGGATGGTTACCTCATCAAACCAGCCGATGTTCTAGCTTTGGTGAGCCTTATTGAGGAGAAACTGAAGCAGCGCGCGGTTAGGCCGCCGCCAACGGATTGACAAACTGGACGCCGACCAGAAAAAAGTTCCTGGCGAACTCGACTCGAAGCGGGCGCGCCCGAAACTCTTTCACCAGATTTGCCACAAGTGCTCGTGGGATGAAACCGACAGGGATTTCCAGGGAAACCTGCGTCCCAATCTGCAGACGGTGTTTCAAAACCAGCACGGCTCCCCCAGCACTGATGTTAAGCGCGGTAGCAAAATCCACAAAAGGTTTACCATGCTGGTCTGTGCCCCGCACAAACATCGGAACTGGGACATTTAGTCTCGGCTGCCAACGCCGCTCCGCAACAACTGCAACGGTGCCTTCTTGCTCAGACATTTGTATTTCCAGCGTATTACCGGCGACTTTGGATCGTACTACTGAACGGTAGATCGTGACAACCCTCCTCATGTTGTATTCAAGCAGCCAGGCGTCCAAGCGCAGCGTTTGTAACGGGCGCTAAACTCGAACTTAACAACCTCTCCATTCCCATCCGCATTGACAGCGCACCGAATCACACAACCGTAGCTTTCGCAAGAGTGCCCTACATAGCGCGCACGACCTCATCCACATAGCCACATCCCCCGGCCTGGAACGCCGTGCCCTTGATCGCAATGACAAGCCCGCCGTCATTTTACCCAGCAAAGCACGGGCCACTTCCTCCATTAAATGAACATTCCAAGCAAGCGAACATTTAACCTGAAGGAAACATTGGCCTTAAGGTGGTGCAAATTGCGCAGCAAGTCGGCGTTTGGAGCAGAGGTCTGGCCAGGTAGCGGGCCAAAACTTTTCCATTTGCTTGTGCAATGCCTTACCGCTTCTGCCTGTCCGAGCGTATAAGATGCGGCCCGGAAGGCCGCCGGCGCTTCTATTCCTTAACCCATAGTTGAACTGATTTCATCGCTTCTCGGAAGACTCGGTTTTGACAAGCCAGTGATCCACTCGTGTTTAGCCGACTTACCGTTGTACTAAGGCGATGGCGCTCTCCGGTGCTCCGGTGTCCGTTTTCTGTCCGTGAACTGCTGCCAAAAGCAGCCAAAATGAGCCGACAGATGGCGTTGACAGATAAACGCCGATTGTCCTGATTCCACCCATTTGTGGCAACGGAATCCGGCCTGGAAGCTGTTGATACTAGCGGGATGGCCGCCCTGGCCAGCATTTCCGAAACCGTTGGTCGGGTGTTCGAGTCACCTCAGGGCTAGAAGTTTTCGGAATGTCGCCTTCAGTTCGACCACTAAACTACGTCACCCGGGGCCAGCAGCAGATTGGTTCAGACCGCAACTGCGCCTGGCCCCGGAGGATGAGGAAGACCAAGATTGATCCGCAGAGCCTCATCGCCTGTTATGGTAACCAGTTGGGCGCCGCGGAGCCGCCCTAACATCACTGTGATATCGCGGCATTCGTCCACTGCAACCGCGATCGGCGGACCTACTTCCAGCAGGCCGCGCCAGGAGCAAGGGAAGCAACTTCGAGCGACTTGTCCCCTGCACCTGACGCCGGTTTGCCGATTTTGCGGCGCATCATGAGGCTGCTGCCTCCGGCGGATTATGATTGCAAAGTTTGTCCCAAAATGGTACGCAGGTCAGCCGTTTTCGCAATCAGCAGATTGTAAGTGAGGCTGAGTGAAGGTGAATTTGGGTATATCAGTCCCGTTTCAGTCACGGCGATACCCCTGTACCCGGTTGGGGCAGTAGTCACTCCAGCGACCCTCCGGTTAACAGCCCACCTCTTTGCCATATGCCCTTGTTTTTTCAATGGTTTATCTGGAGCCAAAAGGCCGTTTTGGAAGCCTTTCGGTGCCCTCTGCGGTGAAGTTTGCGGTAAAGTTTTGTTATGGGTTTGTTTTCTGCCGCAGGACCATTAAGCTAGCTGCGGCAAACCAGAAGGAGATTCGATGGCAGATCCCGTGACTGAGCAACGCTTATTTCACGACATCTATAAGGAGCTAGTTGAAATCAATACCACGCATTCAGCGGGCGATAACACGCAAGCTGCTCGCGCGATGAAAGCGCGGCTGCTCGAAGCCGGGTTCACAGCCAATGATGCTGCGATCTTTGAGCCTTTTCCGCGCAAGGGAAATCTTGTGGCTCGCCTGAGAGGCACCGGAAAAGAACGGCCGATTCTTCTGCTGGCGCATATAGATGTCGTCGAGGCGAAAGCGGAGGACTGGGCATCTGATCCATTCAAGCTCGAAGAGAAGGACGGATACTTTACAGCCCGTGGGGCTATTGACGACAAGGCGATGGCCGCCTCATTCGTCTCGGTGCTCTCGCAGCTCAAGCGCGAAGAGTACCGTCCCAACCGCGACATCATTCTGGCACTGACGGCGGACGAAGAACGAGTTGATGTCCCCTCCAATGGAGCAGCCTGGTTGCTCAAGAACGAACCAGAGCTGATGGATGGCGCTTTTGGAATCAGCGAGGGCGGGCGTGGTGAGTTGCGGGATGGAAAACCACTGCTCCACTCGGTCGAGGTCGCCGAGAAGCAGTACATGACCATCGAGCTGACCACCACGGGGCCTGGCGGCCACAGTGCAAGACCCAGCCCGGTAAATGCGATCTACGAACTGGCAAGCGCACTGATGCGAATCGGGCAATACCAGTTCCCGGTACATCTGATGGACACGGTAAGGGTGTTCTTCGACCGAAGTGCAGAGCTCGCCAGCGGCCAAATAGCCGAAGACATGCGCGCTATTGCCGAAGGCGAGCACGGCCCGGAAGCCGTGGCACGTCTTTCGGCAGAGCCTGATCTGGTCGGGATGCTGCGCACAACCTGCGTGCCGACGATACTCACAGCAGGTCATGCGGAGAACGCGCAGCCAAGGTGGGCCAAGGCGACCTTGAATTGCAGAGTGCTGCCCATTGAAGACTCCTCGCAGGTGGAGCAGAAACTGAGGGAACTTGCCGGTCCGAAGGTCACGTTGTGCGTGACGACAAAATCTATACCCGCCCCAGCTTCCCCGCTGGATCATGAGGTGCTGCACGCGGCAGAAAAGCTAACCGCGCAAATGTGGCCAGGCGTGCCGGTGATTCCTTACATGAGCCCAGCTACGACAGACATGCGCTGGATGCGCAGCGCTGGCATACCTATGTATGGAATATCCGGTATGTTTGTCGATCCAGCCGATGCCGGTGTGCACGGGATCAACGAGCGTATCGGCCAAAAGCAGCTCTACAAGGGGCGCGAATTCCTCCTTCAGCTTGTGAAGACGCTGACACGTTGAACCGAATTCGTGGAGGCTGTACCCCGGAAAATGCTGAAGGCGCGCCGGCGGTAATTAAACATGCAAGAACTCCAGACTAAGGAATACCGGCCTTCCGCCTCAACAGGCATGCAGTGGAATTTATCGCTGGCGCGTTTCGCTCATCCGTGCTAATAATGATGCCACGAATTTATTGCCCTCCAAGACATTCACCTGTCTAGGACATCTCATCTGCGCCGGACAGCAATTGTCTTGCTTTGAGGCATGAGTGGGTGGAGTCCCGAGCTTCTATCACCAGCGAAACGAGAAAACATCATGATTCGAAGTACCGAGGATCCGGTAACCCGCATGGCAAAGCTATTGGCCCTGCTGCATTACTCAATGTCGAAGGAGATTATGGCGGCTCTGGGGGAAGAGCGCGGCAAGGAAGTTATCCTGGCGGCGATCAAGAGGTTTGGGGTAGCCAGAGTGAAGTCGATGGTGGAGGAAGCGCGCGAAAGAGGGTTGGATCCCAACTCTTTCGACACCTACAAAAAGGTGCGCGATATGCCTGGAACTGGATGGGAGCGTGATCCCAGTAATCCCATGAAGATCACATTCTGCCCCATGGATAGCGTCTGGGCGCAATACGGAGAAGAGGGCCGGAAACTCGGATATCTGTACTGCTCCATTGACCATGTACTGTACGACGGCTTCAACGCCGATCTGGAGCGGCCATTCTGTAAGGCGTTAGGGGATGAATGCTGTGACTTTCATCCCAAAGTAAGAAGGGACAAGTCCCAATGAACAACCCAATAACAACAGCTCAGGTTATGCCACTGCGGAAAATGCCAGAAGGCAGATTGCGGGTCTGGGTTGCAGTGTTTTGCGCCGCCGCTTACTTTATAGCCTTCCTCGATCGCGTAAACGTAAGTGTATTGATTGCTGATCCGCTGTTCACGAAGGTATTCGGAATAGCAAAGGACAAAGGCGCGCAGGGCTTGTTGCTTTCGGCGTTCCTGTTTACTTATGGGGTGTCGTGCTTTTTAGTTGGACCGGTAATAGAGCGGTTCGGCCCGAAGAAAAGCGTCGCCGTTGGGATGTTGTCGTGGGCAGTGTTGATGTGCACGATGGGAGCGGTCTCCGCATTCGCCATTATTTTGTTGTGCCGAGCGCTGCTTGGACTTGGGGAGGCCGTCCTCGGCCCTGGCATCTCGAAACTCGTGCAAACCTGGTTTCCGGTTCAGGAGAGAGCCAAAGCCAACGGACTATGGTATGTCGGATTACAGGTGGCCTATATCGTTGCCACTCCTTTAGTTGCGTGGTTGGTCGTGGCCATAGGTTGGCGGGGTAGTTCTTATATTCTAGGACTGCTTGGAATAGCCCCTGTAGCTTTGTGCATCTACCACGTATACGATCATCCTTCTATGCATCCGCGGATTACAACAGAAGAGTTAGACTACATAGGTACCAGGGCAAAGAGCCCAGCATTTGCCGCCAATAGAGTCAAACTGAGTTTGGGCTTCTTGAGGAACCGTACTTTTTGGTATTTGGTGATCGTATATGGTGTAGCTAATGCCGGCTCATGGGGTTTTATAGCCTGGATTCCTTCATATCTCAAGTCGACTCTAGGTTTTTCCTGGAGGGCAATGGGATCGCTAGCAATGTTACCGTATATATGTGGAACACTGGCCGTAATGATGTCTACGCCGCTGATGGACAAATTTAACCGAAGGGCTTTGTTTACCTTATGGGGTTACGTCGTTTTTATATTATTAATTGGACTTGCTATGTGGGTTGGCAGTCCTCTGGCAGCAGTTGCCGTACTTTCATTGGCTTATGCGGCACATTGCTTGCGCGTTCCGGCACTTTGGACAATATTGCAGAATGTGACGAGCAAAGAAGAAGTGGCAACAGCTACGGGTTTTTTTAACGGCTTCGCCTACGTACTGGCGTCGCTTACTCCCTATGGAGTTGGTGTTTGTTACAACCTGACGGGATCACTGAAGATTGGATTCTATTTTCTTGCCGTAACCTCGATTTTAGGCCTTTTAGCGTGTATCCCATTAGTGCGGCACCGTTTGTAGTAAGTTACGGATTGAGTGAAAGCTGTATTTGATTGGAAGCAGCTGCGAATTCTCGTGCGCCTCAATCATTGCGTGTAATGATTGTCTGCAAAGACAACGGAACAAGGACGCTATGCACGTACAATTATTTTTGTGGAATAGCAAAGTTATGGGCTGCAAGCAAGGAGGAGTCACATGGAACCAGTAAGGATGGATCTGACGAGGGAAGAGTACTTGGCGATGGAGCCCGTCGAGTTCAGGGCGCGTTTCAGAGAGCGTGTGCATCACACTTTGGAAATTCAGACGTATGCTGCGATCGATTCCGGAAAACGCTTGAACGAATCCCAAACGAACAGGGTCAAGGGGTTGATGCAAATCTGGGAAGAAAAAGGACTGCCCAAGGATGCTCCCGACTATCAGTGGGCGGCGGAGCTTGTTTGTTTTGCCGAGCTGGCTCAAGCCGAAAAGAAAGTCGATTTGACTAGGTTTGCGCCCAAGGAGCTAAGCAAAGCCGACGTCCAGGCGTTTGAGGCTATCCTGTACGAGCGTCGTTCCGTGCGGCACTGGACGGACCAGGAGGTTTCCGACCACATCATCGACAAGTTGATGGAAGCCGGTTTGTGGGCCGCACATTCCTGCAATCTTCAGTCCATCCGTTACCTAGTGGTGCGCGAGAAGACCGAACCGGGGCTTTTCCTGGGAAGCGACATCCCTGGTGGACCGGTACATGTCGTTCTTTTGCAGGATGAACGCGTTTACAACGCCAATCCACGCAATCCGGTCAGGAACCGGTTGCTGGACTGCGGCGCTGCCGCGCAGAACATCGTGCTTGCCGCACACGCCTACGGGTTGGGAGGCTGCTGGTTGACTTTCACCGACAAGATGATCGAAAGGCTGAGGAATCGGTTCAACATCCCCGAACATACGAGCATCGTTACTTACGTTGACGTGGGATACCCGAATCAGACGCCTTCGGCACCGCGCCGCCTCACATTGCCTGAAATGGTATTCGCCAGGCTCTAGCTTTGAAGGTACCGGGGGTTGCGTTTGGCGCAGCTCCCCTTTCTTCCGTTCGTTCCGGCTGACCAAAGGTGGACGCCAATAGCCGCTGTCGGGTCTTCGGAAACAAAGCGTCTATAGGGCGAACATTACGCATTTCGCACAAACATATACGCAATATACGTAAAATGGGGTATTTACTTGACGCCACATGTCCCAAGATGTAGTGTTCGGGCTCATCCAAGCCGAAACAAGCAAAGGCAGTGAAAAACAGCACGGCAAAGATGGTGAACAAAGGGAAGGATGTGAAGGCACCGGAAACGACCAAGGCAGCAAAAGCAGTGAAACCGGTAACGAAAGTAAAGGCACCTGAGCCGATCAAGCCAGTCGAGGAGTCCAAGGAACTCGAAGCAACCAAGCCAACGACAACGAACTAAACAGCAGATCAACACCTGGGATTTTTCTCCCAGGTGTTTTTCTTGCGGTGGCGGTCTGCTGAAGTGTCAAAACAGCTTGAACGGGAACTTCGATGCTTGCGAGTGCGGGGTAAAATTGAGCCTGTCCCAAGCGGGCTAGTGACCATTCTCATCCCAAGCCGCGAGTTGCCGAATAAGGGTAGCCAGTTCCGAGTCCTGCCCAAGCTTCGGTTTGCGGCAATCGGAATTAGGAACCACAATCTCCACAACCTCCACCATGTTGTTTTCGCTGGAGAACGGGAAACGAACCGTCGTGTCCGTTTCATCGAATCCTGCAACAACAGCATAAACCTTTTGCCCCTTGTACAACAGCTTGGTAATCGTGCCCTTCTTCATTGCTCTTGCCTCCATGCCTATAAGTGCGTGCGGATTCAGCTATCGTCTCGTTGGCAACATTCTCGGTTGATTTGCCCAATGTTCGGAAACGCCCATCCTTGCCCGAGCGTAATGAACTGTGACACAATCTGGCTTTCCAGAATATCTGGTTCCGGAACCCAGAAGTGGCTAAATCGGAGAGGTTATCTCATGATAAACAAATATCCCGCTCTGAGGTTCCTTATTGTTTCCAATCGAGTGGTTGCGTTCATATGGGTAGCGGTGTGCATCCTTGCTGCGATTATCGGATTCACAGCAGGAGCAATCGGTGCATCAGTTCTCTGCATTGTATCCGCTGCTCTTGGTCTTTTGGTTATAATCGCCTCCGGTGAACTGGTTCAAGTCTTTCTCGATATTGAGGAGAATACGAGAAAGAGCTTACCGGGTACAAGTCTATATCAGACGCATCAAGGTTCACCGGGGAGGGATGACCCACAAGCTGGTGCAACTATGCAGAGCAACCCCATCATCAAACAATCGTCGGATACGGAAGCGGTTGTTTCTCACTTCCCCAAAGAGGCCACAAGCAGTCGTTTTGCGCCTGAGCCTCGGCAGCAGTGCCCATCATGCGGAAAATTCGGGACAGCGTATAGCTCCCCCTTCTGCAAGTACTGTGGCGCGGAATTTCACACGTGGCATAGCAAGCGTTAACGCTGAATGCTCCTGGTACAACTGCTGTTCATTACGTTTACCATAAGCCGGGAGAAGCAACTAGTGGGCTGTCCCGGTGATTACGTTAGCTTTGATTCGACGTTGAGGATCGGTGTAGGTCCAGCGGAAAGGGCGGGCTGATTTCTGGTAAGCGCGGATGTAGCGGCGCAGTTTGCGAGCCAGATCGTTGACGGAAGTGAAGACACCGCGATCGATGACGTCGCGCTGAATCTTGGCAAACCAAAGTTCGATTTGGTTGAGCCAGGAGGAGTAGGTCGGGGTGAAATGAAACCGGACTCTCGGGTTTTTCTGGAGGAACTCCTCTACTGCTTTGGTCTTGTGAGCCGAGAGGTTATCGAGCACGATGTGGATCTCCTTGGCCCGCCTGGTTGGCTGCACCACACCCGTGAGAAAGGCGATAAAGTCGGCGCTGGTATGCCGCCGGGCCGTTTGGCCGGTCCCCTGGCCGGTCTTCACATTGAGGGCGGCGTACAGCGAGAGTGTGCCATGACGGAAATACTCAAACCCGTGACGCTCGGCGCGTCCCGGCGAAAGCGGCAACCCCGGGTCCAATCGCTCCAGGGCCTGAATGGCCGTCTTCTCGTCCACGCAAAACACAGCCGCGTGCGGCGGCGGATTCAAGTACAGGCCGATGACGTCGGCCGCCTTGCTCTCGAACTCCGGATCGTCGCTGGCCATGTAACGATCCAAGCGATGCGGCTTCAACTGCGCCTGTGCCCACACGCGCTGCACCGTCGATTTGCTGACGTGCTCCAGCTTGGCGAGCTTGCGGCAACTCCAGTGGGTGCTGCCATCCGGCGGCGCCTGCTGTGTGCGGCGCACGATGCGAGCTTGAACCGCCGGGGTCACGGTGCGCGGGCGGCTGCCCTTATGCCGCGGATTGAGACCCTCGATGCGATCCTGCGCGAAACGTTTGCGCCAGCGGGCAATGGTGGGAGCGCTGGTATCGAGCTTCTTCTCAATCTCGTGATCGCTGAGACCGTCGGCCAGCGCGAGGATCAGCCGGGCACGAAACACGTCTCCGGCTGGCAAGCTTCGCGACTGCGCCCAGCGCGCCAGTTCTTCGCGTTCATCGTTGGAGAGAATGAGCAAGCTGCCATACTGTGCCATGCTCATTAGACGGCGCACAACTACTTATGTTATCACCGGGACAGTCAACTATTGAGCATTGCATAATATACTTACAACGGGAATAGCTCTGCCTGCTCCCAGAAGGCCATAACCAAAGTAGGGCGTCGGCGCATCCGCCGCAGTGCCTTCCGGGCATAGTGACTCAGTTTGCCGAAGCTCTTGGGGCAGAAATTCGGTAGCTCGTGCTGCTTCCAGTGCGACCACAGATACTCGACCGGATTCAGTTCCGGAGCATAGGCGGGCAGGAATTCCAACCAGATCCGCCCTCGCTGCTCGCGCACGAAGTCCCAGACCAGACGACCGCGATGGCTTTTCAACCCATCCCAGATGATTAACAACTTGCCGGGAACGTGCCGCAGCAGATGAGAGAGAAACTCGACCACCTGCGGACTGCGGATGCTGCCCGGAAACAGTCGGAAGTAGAAGTTCCACCACGTTACCCCTGCCATGGCTGACAAGGTCTTCCAATTGAAGTGGTACTGCAGGACGGGCGTCTGGCCCCGTGGAGCCCACGTACGGCAGCGGTGCGGGCGCTCGCTCAATCCGCTTTCGTCGATGAAGACGACGGTGCGGCCCTCATTTTTGGCCTTTTTTTAACTCCGGCCAGCGATCCCGCTTCCACTGCTGAATCTTGGCTTCGTCCCGTTCCAAGGCGCGTCCCGTCGGTCGCTGGCAACTCCAACCCAGTTGCCGCAGAATACGCCATGCCTGCGAGGGGTGGTACTTCACCCCGCATTCGCGTTCGATCAGGTGGGTCACTCGCGCCGACGTCCATAGGCTGGTTTCATATCCGAGTGCTTGTGGGCCACGCTTCAGACCACGCTCGATTCGCCGCAGGTCTTCGGGACGTAGGCGCGGTTTGCGACCCGCTCGTCCTGCCTTTTTAAGCGCCCGCCGTCCACCTTCCTGGAGTTGTCGAGCCCACTGACCCACCGATTGCCGATGTACCTTTACACGCCGCGCCACCTCGGACTGGCTATATCCCTGCTTCAGCAGCCGCGCCGCTTCCATCCGCCGCTGCTCCAGTGCGTCAAAATCTCTGCGAACTCCCGCTGGATTGCCCATGCACGGCAGGATAGCACAATCTTTCAGAAATGTCAGTATATTATTCAATACTCAATAGTTGCCCGCGTTGCGGCTCTTTGCTTTCGAAAAAACCGGTGATGCTAGCTGGTATTGCGGGACGTGTAACCAATATACAGCAGCTTGGTAATCGTGCCTTTCTTCATTGTTCTTGCCTCCATGCATACTTGTGCGTCGATTGTTTGGAAAGCTCTCACAGCCGATTTCTGAACCGCTTTGCCATCACGTCGTGGAATTTATCGAGTGCTCGTTTCTGTTCGGCAATCATCAGCAAATCATTCTTGGTCAAAGCCCTTGCCTTGCAGCCTGTCAACTAACCCGTAAGCTGTTTCTAAAGCGGCTTCGGCTTCGGCAATCAATCCTAAAACTCTGTTGTACATTTCGGCCGTCCATGCCCATAAGTGCGTCAGCAGTGGGGAAACCTCTCGGATAAAGGGGTTGGATGTCGTTATTCGTATCCCCATTCCTTGGCAAATTGATCCAGTTCAGCTTCGATGCACCTGATTTGGACGGCAATATTCTCGATGATGCGGCCAAGATACTTGTGATCAACGGGGCTTTGTCTTCTGTCCCCGAGTACACCTTTGGAGAAACCTATGGCTTCCAAAAGCCGCCCGAGCACCATTTTGTCGTGATCCGTAAGTTCATTCATAGTAATAGGTGCGTCCTCGTTGGATTGCCCTCTCCCCGTTAACAGGCCCGAAATGAGATAAGCCCACATTTCCTTTTTGAACTCTGAGTAAGTGGTTGTATGATCGCGCCAACGCCAGTATTCATGCGGCTTTGAGAGCAAAACGAACTCTACGGAGGCTCGACCCAGTGGGTGAGAAACAAAATCATCCCTTTCAGCTCTCGTTTAACCCGTCTTTGAAAGTTGATTTCCAAGGTTCTCGCGTTACCTCCGACAGTGGTCTGCTTTTGGTGCGCGAGTTGGATGAGCGTTTGGGATTGAGTGCGCTTATCGTCGAAAACATCATGGACGGTCGGCGGGGAAAGAACACGCAGTTGCCGCTCCCCGATCTGCTGCGACAGTCCATCTACAGTCGCTTGGCAGGATACGAAGACGTGAACGATGCGGAGCGGCTGTCGCAAGATCCGACCTTCCGGTTGATCGGCTCCGAGAAGATCTGGGATCGCGGGGCAGCGTTGCCTTCGCGGCTGCATTGGTTCGAGACCGAGGTGCTGAGCCAAGACGAGAACCTGGAAGGTCTGAGCCGAATCAATCGGGAACTGCTGGCGAAGGCGGAGGCCATGGATTCACCCCAGCGGGTGGTGCTGGATATGGACAGCACGGAAATCCCGGTTTACGGAGAACAGGAGCAGAGTGCCTACAACGGGCATTTTGAATCGACCTGCTATCACCCGCTGTTGCTGTTCAACGGGGAGGGAGACTGTCTCGGTGCGAAGTTGCGACCGGGCAACGTACACAGTGCCGAAGACTGGGAGGAAGTGCTTCTGCCGGAAATCGAGCGCCAACAGGAAGCTGGGGAAGGAAGTGGTGTTTCGGGCCGATGCCGCGTTTGCCAAGCCGGAGATCTACGAAGCGCTGGAAGAACGGGGAGTGAAATATGCGATTCGGCTTCCGGCGAACGACAACCTGCTGCGCGACATTGAAGAACTGCTGACACGGCCCGTAGGAAGACCAAGCCACAAACCCGTGGTGTGGTACAAGGGCTTTCTCTATCAAGCCGCCAGTTGGAAGACAGCACGACGAGTCGTGGCGAAGGTGGAGTTCCATGCTGGGGAGTTGTTCCCGCGTGTGGGGTTCATCGTGACCAACCTGGAGACGCCGAGCCGGGCGGTAGTGCGCTTCTACAACAAGCGGGGCACGGCCGAGCAGTGGATCAAGGAGGGCAAGCAGGCGGTAAAGATGACGCGGCTCTCTTGCCATCGGTTCCGCTCGAACCAAGTGCGGCTGGCGCTGAGCCTGCTGGCCTACAACCTGGGGAATTTGTGGCGGCGGCTGGCGTTGCCCCGAGGGATCGAGAACTGGTCGCTGACGAGCCTGCAGCAACGACTGGTGAAGACCGGAGGACGGCTGGTCAAACATGCGCGTTACTACTGGCTATTGCTGGCGGAAGGACATCTGACGCGGCGGCGGTTCGGGGCGATGCTGGGTCGGATCGCTCTGCTCCCGGTACCGACGGGATAGATCGGCGGGGGCCCGCTCAAGCAGCGGAATCTGTCTACAAAGGACTAGGCAAGGAGGAGAGGCGTTGCAAAAGTAGAGGAATATCGGGCAATTTCGGCGGTGCGGGTTCGGATCTCGGAGCGTTAGGGGGCGGTTCGTATGAAAATTGTTTCACACCATCGGCGAACGGCGGGATGGGTGTATGATCAGTGCCGTTTTTGAACCAAAAAGGAGATCCCACTTAAGAAAGGCTGGAGACGATTATGATTCGCCCAAAATTGATGTTGGCTGTTTTGATCGCCACGCTATTTTTCGCAATTTCACTTTTCGCCCAGGCGCCCCAAGTCACCGCCGTGCGCGCCGGAAAACTGTTTGACAGCAAGTCCGGCCAGTTGTTGACCAATCAGGTCATCATTATTCAAGGCGAGCGCATCAGCGCCGCCGGCCCTGCCGCCGAAATCAAGATTCCAGCGGGCGCACAGGTGATCGACCTCAACCTGGCCACCGTGCTTCCGGGCCTGATTGACGGCCACACGCATGTCTATGACGGCCTTACGCCCGCTGCCCGCGTGAGTACATCGCGCGAAGCCTGGACGCTGATTGCGCTCAAAGAAGCGCAGACCGATCTGCGCGCCGGCATCACTACGATGCGCGACGTCAGCACGCATGGCGAAGGATATGGCGACGTCGATGTCCGCAACGCCATTGCCCACGGCATGTTCGATGGCCCGCGCATGCAGGTCTCGACACGCGGCATCAACACCGGCCCCGCAAACATCGGCTCGCCGGACAGTACCATTCCCGCCACCGCGCAGATGGTCACCGGAGCCGAGCAGGCTCGCGCCGCCGTCCGAAGCCAGATTCATTACGGAGCCGATTGGATTAAGATCTTCACCACAGGAGCGTACTCGTTCAGCCCTACGGGAGAGCTGCTGGTTGATCCCACCTTCACCTTGGAAGAAGTGCAGGCCATCGTTGACGAAGCTCATCGCCATCATCGCGGCGTTGCCTGCCATGCCTATGGCGGCGAAGGTTTACGCAACTGCATCATAGCCGGCGCAGACTCGATCGAGCACGGCGAGGGCCTAGACGAATCCGAGATCGCCATGATGGTGCAAAAGGGCCTCTACTATGTGCCCACCGGCTTCCGCTACGCGATGCCGGATGTGGTCGAGTACGACCGTGTCATCTCTGGCGGGAAGTACAGTTTCCTTCCTTTTGGGGATAGGGCGTTCCGCATGGCCCTGGCGCGCGGTGTGAAAATCGCCTTCGGCAGCGGCGCCGACGGTCACCCATATCTGCATGGCACGCAGGTCAATGAGTTCGAATGGATGGTGCGCCATGGCATGACCTCGGCGCAGGCCATCCAATCCTCCACCACCGTTGCCGCGCAAATGATGGGATGGCAGGATCAGATCGGTTCAATCGAGAAAGGAAAATATGCCGATCTCGTTGCCGTTTCCGGTGATCCGCTCAAAGACATTAGCGAGCTCGGGCGTGTCAAGTTTGTCATGAAGGGCGGCAAAATCATCCGCAACGACCTCGGCGGCGCCAAGGCACAGGGCACCGCGCGGTGACAGATGAGGTTCCGCTGCAACGTCAGCGAAATAGCTAGCTATTCACAGAGTGAAATTGACGTTGATCGTCGCCCTGTCCGATGGCTGACAGGGTGACATTTGTTCGACGGCCGAATGAAAAATGCTGGCGTTCGACGCATGCTTACAGCGATATTGCGCCCGTTATTTTCAAAATATTGACCGGACGACTCCGCCGTCAACCCGGAGTGCGGCACCGTTCGTCGCCGCTGAGAGCTCGCTTGCCACAGCTGCGACTTCCTCAACAGTCGCAAAGCGCTTCAGCAGAGAAGATGGCCGTTAAAGCGGATTGGGCGAAGCTCGCTGACTGTTGGCGTGGTGAATATCAGCCGACTTGATTTCGGTATTTTAGTTTGGCCCACCTGTGGAAGCTAACTTTGGCCCACTTGGGAGTAGCTGGATAGGCTTCGTGGATGGAACGACGAAAGCGTAGCTGGCTACCGAGGAGGGCGAAGGTGGAGCTTTTCGAACAGATACGTCGTGAGTATGAGTTTGGCGTCGGGACTATTTCCGGGGTTTCGCGGAAGTTAGGAGTTCACCGGCGCATGGTCCGGGAGGCACTGAACAGTGCGGTGCCCGCGGAGAGCAAGCCGCAACAGAGGCGGCTGCGGAAGTTAGAAGCCGCGTCGGCATTCATTGATCGGGTCCTGACTGAGGATCTGCAATAAGTGCTTGCTTTCGACGCATAACTGACGCGAAAGGTGATTCTCACAAGCAATCCGGAGGGGTTCGATGGGTGTTCCGTTTCTTGTTCCGACACAAAAGGGTGGTCTGACAGAAGCCGTTGGGAAGCCAGATTCTAACCCAGTGGATGTTTACCTCAACCGACTTGGCCCTGGCTCACGTCGGCGCATGCGTGAAGCACTGAACGGCATTGCAGGCTTTCTTTCGGGTGGCACTTCGGATGCCAAGGCACTGGATTGGGCAGCCATTCGTTATCACCACACTTCGGCAGTTCGGGGTTGGTTGGTGAAAACCTATGCCCCGGCCACAACTAAACGGATTATTTCGGCCCTCCGGGGTGTGTTAACCGAATCTTGGAGGCTTGAACTGACGTCGCACGATGATTATGCCAGAGCAACCGATATCGCTCCCGTTCGAGGGGAAACGGAACCTCGGGGGAGGGCTTTGACAAACGAAGAACTGTTAAGGCTGTTTCAAACTTGCTCTGCCGACTCCAGCCCTGCCGGAATACGGGATGGAGCCATATTGGCTGTGCTCTACGGACTGGGCCTACGGCGTTCCGAATTGATTGCCCTGGATGTTGCCGACTACGATTACGACCACGGCACACTGGCAATCCAGGGCAAAGGCAACAAGCCACGCCTCGGGTACGTTCTGGAGCAGGTAAAAGTACTCTTTGAATCGTGGATTGCCGTTCGGGGTGAATCGGATGGGCCGATATTCGTGCCGGTGACCAAAAGTGGAACGCTCATTTTCCATCGGCTGACCCCCCAGGCAGTGGCTTTGATTGTGAAGAAACGTGCAGCCGAAGCCGAAGTGGATGAATTCTCCTGCCATGATTTAAGAAGATCGTTCATTACGGATTTGCTTGAAGCAGGAGCAGATTTGTCGATAGTCCAGCAACTGGCAGGACATCGGCAGGTCACCACCACCACCCTGTACGACCGAAGAGGGGAAGCAGCCAAGGTCAAGGCAGCCGGAATGATAACAATACCTACTCAAACCTGAGTAAAATCGGTGCCCACCAAATCGGTAGACTTCGCCGAACCGGAAATCCGGGTATATTCCTTTAACGGCTTGATGTCTCGGCCTTGAAATAATAAGGAGTATCGATGACACACTTTGAGAAGTTCGGCGGAAGTTGCCCGCAATGTGACCACCATAACTGCTGTTATTCAACCTTCTACAGCTACCGCACTTTTAATGATTCCAGACAGCTTTGTTGCTACCGCTGCGGATTTATTGCAAGCGACGAACCACACTTTCGCCAGCTCGATGCTTTTGCTCTTGGAATCCACTTGCACCAACATTAGAGGTGTAAGATCAACCCGCAGCCTCTTTAATCAACATCGTGAATATTAGATCACCGAACTTGTCGGCCTTTGCAAATGCTGCTTTTCGATTCAATGTGATTTTTGTCGCATTCAATTATGACAAGAGAGTTGATGTTGCGCTGGGTATGCCGGATCAAATCTATCCGCGGGCACACAACGGAATGAAGGTGTTAGCGACTAGGCAGCTCAATCCGACTACAAGGAACATCACCCTGTCCAACACGATGCCCAGAGCCACGTCACTTTTCTTAACGACAAAATGATATGAAACTATAGACAAACCGATGAATAAAAAGATAGTGAAAACTCCACCGCCGTCCACGTGGTCGCGATACAGGAGCCGCTCCCCATGGTGCGGCACAACCGAGCGAAGCCGGGGCTTGCGGTCGATCAACGGCAGGTGCCGCAGGTCCTCTCCTTCGCACCAGAGCAGATCGAAGGCGTAAAAGCGGGGCTCTCCTCGCCGGAACAGCAAATCTTTGAACTGGGTCTTGCCATGCCGGTCGAGCGATTCAGGGTTAAAAAGAGAGTCCGACTTAATGCTGCTTGTCCCAGAACCGGCCAACCATGTTTGCCCAGCGGGGCCAACAATCCTTTTTCTGGGTGTTGAATCTAATATCGCGGAAGTTAGGGAAGTAGCTGTGAATCCACCGCACCTTCCGACCTCCGAGCGTCAATATCCCACCGTCGCGTCTTTGCTTGATATTGGGAATGGACTCGACGGCCCATTTTGCATTGTTACCTTGTGTCACAAGTATGTCGGGCTTGAGGGCCTCAATTTCGCCGGGAATATAAGGTCGGCAGTTCGTAAACATACGCTGGTCTGCCATAGCGTGATTTTTCTTGTTCATGCAGCACTTCGCACTGTTTGTATGCGCGAAATACAAGCATGCTTCTTTGGGGGATAGCTCTTGGTTGAACTGCTTGAGCAACGTCCAAGCAAGTTCGTGGGTCTGATACCAGTGGCGATTCTTTGGCAACTCTTCGTGGTCGAGTTTGCACTTCCCTTGCTTCGTCCGCTGTTCCTAAACAGACCAAGAACTTTCAAGTTTTCCGGCGTCTAGGGAGAGAAAGAGCAGTCGCGGGATCGACCCGTTCCCGCATTTCTCATATTCTCCACCGATAAAGGGTTCACGCGCTTTAACAAAATTGGAACAGTCGCGCTTACAATCTTTGAAGTGCTCGCACCTAAACCTTCCGGGTGCGATGCCGTTTTTGCGATAGTATTGCTTCACATCGGCAATCACGCTCATTGGATAGACCTCCTGATAAAGATTTCCACCACTGTCCCCCTAAGCTTTTGAAGGGGCTAACAATCCTAACCCGAAAGGCGGAGAACACTTCGGCATTCTGGGGAATTCTCCTCCGGTGTTCACAATTTTCCTTAACGGCGCACACACAACACGCGGTGCTCGGAGGTGTGGTCGAGAGGGAGGGAGTTCCGCACCCCAGTGAGGAAGTTGAAGTTCCAAGCCTCGCCGGAATTACGGCCTGCGTTGCCGCTCCAAGGCTGTCCGGAAAGCTTGATGCCGCCCTTGATGTGGTAGCCGTTGCCGTTCTGCGTCGGGTCGTACATCCAATAAAGCTCGCCAATGGTCGCCAACCGCCAGCTTGAGTAGCCCCCCAGCGTCAGGTTCCGGCAATAATTGCTAGCTTGATTCCAATTTACATCGCTGCCATTGTCCTCTCGCGCCCACATCAACCCCGTGCGTGGGTCCGTCCACGTCGATGCGGATTGGGGCATGGATGCGGGCTGCTGGGCTGGCGAACCGGCATTTGTCGTGCCCGCTTGCGAGGCAGGTGAGGTCTCAGCAGCTTGGGCAACCAACGAATTTATGAGTGTGGTCACGCTCTGAGGAGCTGCTGCGATTCTAGCAGCCTCTTCGCGATCAGCGGCGGTGTCCACAGTTCCCGTTAGGGTAACACGTCCGTTCTCCGCTGCTACTTTGATCTTAGCTGTTGTCAGGTTCGGCGCATGCTGCAATTGCTCAGATATCGAGTTTGCGAGGCTGACATCGCTAGGCTTTGGCTGATAGGGGGTAGGTCGAGGTCTCATGGAGGCGGTGTTTACGCCGAGGTCAATAGCTGCCCCCGGCTTGACGGAGACATCTGCATTCGAGGGTACTGCGGTCATGTGGTCATAGATGACGAGAGCAGTCACGACAGCCACAACCGACAGCACTAGAACGAGTATCACCCTTTTCGAGTCTGTTTGCGATACGGCGGCAATAGAAGTTGTATCAGGTACCGACGCGGGTGCGACTGCCTTTGGTGCGTCTTCTGGCGGAATACTGGACGAGGGTGGGTTCTCAACCACGGTTGGAAGCTTTGTTCCGGCGGCAATGGCCTGTACAGTTTTGTCTGGAGTAGTGTCGGCCATTTGCGTGTTTGCGAGGAGCTTTGAATCTGGCTGTTCCTTCGTGAGAGCCCATGTCAGCGCAACGACCCACCCCACGAACGTCCAACCGAGAAGCAAATTGACCGCGAGGATTGCGATCCGGTTGGTCTTTTGATGCTTAAACGCAAGTCGTGCAGGAAACGTGTAGACGAACGCTCCGAACCACAGTATCCAATAGCCTAACGAGAACTGATTTATCGTGCCTAGATTTATCGTACCCTGATGAAAATAGACAATTGCCATCATTATAAACACAATCGCTGAAACCAATCGGAATGTCACTGCAAACGGATTTTTCTTCGTTGGTTTCTTTGCGGAGTGGCAATCACAGCAGCAATCCTTGTACCCGCAAGCGTAATGACGCCCTTCTGCACAAGGAGGCTTCACTTCGCTTGCTGGTGACACAGGGGCGGGTGCTGCGGCTGCTGCCGCTCCCGCTGCGGCGACGGTTGAATCGGTGGTTCCTGAGATGTTTTTGCCGCATGCGTTACAGAACTTCGCGCCAGCTTCTATCTGCTGCCCGCAATTTATGCAGAAGGCCATAAACGGGAATTTCTCTTTCAATCCTGAATCGCCCAAATTGTACTGCTGGTAACCGGTTTTGCAAGCGCAAAACCGCATCTGCGAACAAAGGCGCTCTGGTGGTGCGTTCTGGTCAATTGACTGTAGGCAATGGGCCAGAACGGTTTACGAAAATCAGGGCAAAAAAACCAATAAAGCCGAGGCTCTGGAACGAGGCTTTTTGAACCACCCGGTTCACTGTCTGGTTTGGACGGCGGTGTTGCCGACAGGGTACGGAACCCGTAGACGCGCAGATGGCTTGGGATTTCATGTAAAGAGCAAATAGCTCCGGAAGACCCCCAGGTGGCATTCTTGTTCGCTCATGCTGGAGATAACATGCCGCGCCAATTTACCCACGATTACACGAGGCATCACCGAATCATCTTGGAAAGGAAAGACCGTTGGGAATAGCCGACCACACTGCCGATTGCTACCTCCCCGCTCCACCTTACGAAACGTTCCACCCCTCTGCCTTCAGTTTTGCCTTCATCTCTTCGATTTCTTCTTGCGGCTTCGCTGCCTTCGCTGCTTTGACGGCTTGCATATAGCCTTCAATATCCGGTTGCCCATCATCTCTCCAAAATCCATTGGCATCGGCATTGTAAGCGTTAATTGCCGGTGCGAACCACGGATCACGCTCCGCCAAACCACCATGAGCAAGCACCTCGTCAGATTCCAAACCGTCTTCGTACCAGCCGACAAAGTCTTCGTCCCACTGCCAGCGTTTGTCCCAGTCGCTTTTGCCGGGGCTATAGTTGTACCAGCCATTCGTGTCCTGTTTGTTCCACCAGCGAAGCACCTTGCCGTCAATATTGAAATCTAGTTCAACTGCCTCGCCTTCAGCTTCAACACCTTCAGGGTTGTGACCTGGAATTTCGAGGTCGTGGCGAAACAGCCAATCAAGGGTCAGTTTCCAGTCAGGCGTTCCTTCACGAAAGAAGCGATTCTTCTGGATACGATAAAGGCAATAGGTCCAGTGCGGGAACCACTCTTTATCCTTTGAGCCAATCCATTCAACAATGTGGTAAAGCAATGGGTTGGTGTGGAGATCGGTTCCATCAATCAGGGTAACAGGAACCGGTCTGACCCTCAGCGCGGGAACCGCTTTTACCACCCGATTGTAGCTTGTGAATACGTATCTCACCCTATCAACCATGCTCGACTCAAGAGGGTCAAAGCTCTCGAATTGGTGAGTCCAGATATTCGTAGCGTTCCAGGGCTTTATTGGTGAAGCTATGATGATGGGAGCTAGGGAAACTCTGATTTAGTCCTCTACTTTCCACAGGCCTTCAAGTTAAAGTGCAGCCAGATGAACTCTCACCACCAACAGAGGACGCTGGCGATGACGACTGGATTCGAGCGATACAGCAAGAAGACGCGGCGGGCGCTGTTTTTGGAAGAGATGGAACAGGTGGTGCCTTGGCGCGAGCTCAGCGCGTTGATTGAGCCCCATTATCCGAAAGCGGGCAACGGGCGTCCGCCGGTGGGTGTGGAGCGCATGCTGCGCATTTACTTCCTGCAGCAGTGGTTTAACCTGTCGGACCCGGCGGTGGAAGAGGCCCTGTACGACTCGCCGGTGATGCGGCAGTTCGCCGGAATCGACTTGGGGAATGAACCGGTACCGGACGAGACCACGGTCTGCAAGTTTCGTCATCTTCTGGAGGAGCATCGGTTGGGCGGCGAGATTCTGGAAACTGTCAACCTGTACCTGCAGCAGCGCGGCGTGCGCATTGCGACCGGCACGATTGTGGACGCGACCATCATTCACGCGCCGAGTTCGACGAAGAACCAGCGGCAGGAGCGCGACCCGGAGATGCATCAGACCCGCAAGGGCAAGCAGTGGTATTACGGCATGAAGGCGCACGTCGGCGTGGACAGCCAAAGCAAGCTGGTGCATACGGTGGTAGCGACGGCGGCCCACGTGGCCGACTCGACAGTTTTGCCGGAGCTGTTGCATGGTGAGGAGACGCACGTCTGGGGCGATCAGGCCTATCGCGGGCAGAGCGAGGTCATTCATGAATGTTCGCCGCGTGCCAAGGACTGCACCAACCGGCGCTATCGCTACAAGGATTGGACTGACGAAGTGGAGCGGGCCAAGAACCGGACGAAGTCGCGGGTGCGCTCGAAAGTCGAGCATGTGTTCGCCGTGCTGAAGTTGAAGTTCGGCTTCACCAAGGTGCGCTACCGCGGGCTTGCCAAGAATGCCAATCGGTTGTTCACGGCGTTCGCACTGGTGAACCTGTTCATGGTTCGTAAGAGACTGCTGGGCCCAGTGGTGGCATAACGCCACCCGCGCCGCTGAGCTGCCCTCACCGGCGGTCAGCGCGAACGAAATGCTGCCCCAGCAACACTCAAGAGTACTAAATTACCGACTTTTCATAGTTTAGCTGTTAAAACGGCGCACTTGTTCAGACTTTCCCTAGCAAGGATTGATAACTCGTTTCTAAGCCTCCTGGGGCTTTCAGAGAAGCAGGGTCGGCCTTTGGTGTACCCTCGTGCCCCGCGGCTCCGCCTTGGGGCACCGGAACGGCAGGAATGGATGTTTCTATTGAAGGGGCGGCCGATGTTTCTTGAGCCAAGGCTAATTGAGCATCACAGCCAGTTGAACAAGCAGGAACAGCCGCTACCGCAGTGGGAGCGCTTGAAGAAGTGGAAAGCGAAAATATAGCAGTAGAAGTAGTAATCTCTTTATCAGACTTAATCTCTATTTCTACTTCTATTGTCTCTAACTCCTCTATTAGAGAACTACTTCTACTGATATATTTTAACTTCGCATGTTTCGACACCTGTTTTACGGGGGCAGCTCCTTTCTTCTCAAGCTGTTGCGTTCCTTTTGCAGCTTTCAAAGCGGTTCCCGTTTCCTGCATACCGGCAACCCCCGTTACCAAAGTGGAAGCGGTAGCAGCGGAACCGCTTTGTGCCCCAGTTTCTTTGTTAAACGGGTTGTTTGGAATGAGATGGCCGTATTTCATTGGTATATCGGACTTGCGGGGCTTACGTGGAGCACGGGAACCGCTTTGGCTGCGTTTATTGATTCGTTCGGCTTCAACTTGGCGGTAGAATGTACGCGCATCGAGGGCATAAGGATCATCAGCGGGCAGCTCTTTGGTCAATGGAAGTTTCAGTAGTTCTGCAAGCAGCGGTAACACCTCGTTCCAGTTTTCAAGAAGCTGGGGAAGTCTGGTTGTTGCGAAATCGTTGAAGATATAATGAGCCGTTTGCCCGGGCTTGCCATCATAGCTGAAATCTTGCCGAAGGATTCTCAGTCTCAGTAGATGATTTACAAACTCGGTGAAACGGGCAGGACGAAGCTTCAGGGCGCTACAGACCAGGCGACGTGGCACTGCAACCTTTCGTGCTGAATTCTTGCTCACCCACAATAAAACGTATAAATCAGCCAGCTTCCTATCAATCAGCTTCAACACCTTGCGGGTTAATAGAAGCTCCATACGGTCGTGGTCGGTTATTTTCTTCTTTGCCATAAATATACTTTCTTGGAAGTCTCAACATCCATACCCGGGGTTTGTGCCCCGGGCGCTGGTTTGGCGTGATTATTGGGGTTCACCATCAACGATGGATAAACTCATTGTGACAACTCTGGCTGAGATTGCGTTGGTAACTTTGTTGAATAAAAGAAGCACAGGTATGAACTGTGCTTCGTTAAGGTTGTTGCTAGATATGTAAGTTATGTCTCCAACCCATACGAGCCACTTATCAGCACGGTTATAACCACTTTCGATATAGTGAAACTGTTCGGGCAATAGTCGTATTTCGGCAGTACCAAACCAGTCAGGGTCGATTGCCGAAAAAGCATCCATAGCACCCGAAACCGTGCGAACGCTTCTGGAGGCACTTCCGGAACCGTCTCGCTCATTGGCTTGGCTGCTTGCCTTTACCGGCTTGCGCATCGGTGAATTGCTTGCGCTCCGCTGGCGCGATGTTGATCTCGACTCAGGCCTGATTCGAGTTCGGCAGACCTGCTATGAGGGGCACTTCGATGATCCGAAGACTAAGCGCAGCCGGAGAACCGTTCCGCTCGGCATTAAGGGGAAAGAGATTCTGAAGGGCCGCAAGCCGGAAGCCTGCGACCCTGAGGCGCTCGTCTTTGCCGCCCGGAACGGTTCACCGCTCTCCCGTCGCAATCTGCTAAACCGCCAGTTGAAACCGACCTGCGAGAAGCTAAAGCTGGAAGGTATCACTTGGCATTGGTTGCGGCACGCGAATGCGACCATGCTCGATTCGGTGGGCGCATCGCTCGGCACAATGCAGGCTTTGCTCGGGCATTCTTCGGCAGAGGTGACGAAGGATGTTTACCTGCATTCGATTCCGGCAGACGCGCGGCGGGCGGTACAAGGGGTGGAAGACTTGATCGGACCCAAATGGACCCAAGTTGCAGAGTTTGAAAAATTGGCGACTACGCTAACTCAATGATTCTACGGGATTAGTTGGTCGGGGAGAGAGGATTTGAACCTCCGACCCCCTGGTCCCGAACCAGGTGCTCTACCAGGCTGAGCCACTCCCCGACGTGCGGTTGTCCCGCTCTTCTGCGAGTTTACATTGCCCCTTCCAAAACTGCAAACCAATCGGAGATTGGGTAGTGGGCTAAGTAGCCCACTACCGGAGATTGCTGATGTTCCAGCTCTGTGATCCGTCCACGGCTCACCCGCATCCATCTGCTCTTTCATCTCTGCAATTGCCGCCGACAACAAACGCGCTTTAGCCTCTTTCCACGAGAGTCTGGCGAACCCGGCGCGCTGATGAGTTCACGACAGTCCGTGCAGCGGCTGGCGAGTTCTTTTTTACTTTGTTTGCGGTTAATCTTTCCCATTCTGAAGGAGCGAAATGCTTGCAAGGGACTGTTGTGCTGCATGCCCCGGCGAGCCATTTCTCTCACCAAAGCTTGGTGCCGACCACGTATGGACTGGGCCTCTAATAGCCCTTTTTGAAAATAACCGGTGAGCGTCTTCTTCAGCAAACAACCGACGAGCATGTGCAACTCGACGTGCTCACCCAGAAGGTGTTTCCTGCACATCAACCGAGGGTCAACCATCCACATTCTCATCTCACAGAGACCCTCCACGTCTCACCGCGCATACTTTACCGAACAGCCGTACGGGCGCGTTGTCGCTATTGCCACAGGGCGGCCTGCCATGGCCTGCTCCAGTGCAGCCGTCACATAATTGGTCGCCCCGGCGATATCGGACTGATCCGTAGTCGGTTTGTCATCAATGGCCCCTTCGTAGATGAGCTGACCTTGCGGATTGATCACATACATGTGGGGCGTGGTTTTTGCGCCGTAGAGATGACCAAGATCACCTTTCGGATCGAGCAGCACCGCGGTCGGAGCAGCATTCATCTTCTTTACGTAGTCGTTTTCCTGCTCCGCCGTCACGTAGCCCTGCTCGCCGGGAGCCGACGAGATGACCGTAAACCAGATCACGCCCTTACCCGTCCAATATTTCTGGAGCTTTTCCATGTTGCCGCTGTCGTAGTGCTTCTTCGCAAACGGGCAGCCCTGATTGTGCCATTCGAGCACCACAAACTTGCCCTTGTACTGGGAAAGCGAATGCTGATGACCGTAGCTATCGGTGGCGGTAAACAGGGTTGCGGGCTGTCCAACGCGCGCGGCGAGAGCAGGGAGTGAAAGGAGCAAAGCCAAGGACGCTACTGTGATTTTTTTCTGCATTTCTATGCTACCTCTACTTAGGTGTGGTGGCACTGTGAACGGGGGCGTTGAGGTCGTACGCATTGCGCCCGTTTAAAACGATAACGCCCTTCAGGCGCTTCGGGTTGTGTTGGATGTTCTCGGATTTCTGGAGAGTCAGGCGCAATACACCCGCGCTGGAGGTCAACGTCTGCGGCGCGCTGTCGTCAATCTGTTCTGCTTCGTCGGGAAAAAATTCAGCCTGTCTGATCGGCTGGGTTGACACCAAAGTCAACTGGATGGTGTCAGCCGTGCCTGTCACCGCAGGGTGATAACGCCTTGGCAACGGTCTGGGTATCCACTCGGCGGCGGTCTGGAGCAGCAGTTGAGCAGCACTATCTGCACTTGCGTCGTTGGCGATATGGATGGGAATGTGCAACTGCGAACGCTGCGGAACGCAGATATCGTGGCAAGCCAGCCAACGCAAATCGCCGCTCACCTCGATCGTGACACCGGGCTGGGCGGCAGGCGGAATCTGCAAGGTTGAAAGCAAAATAGTCGTACCCTCGTAGCCATAGTCCGTGCCCGCGGCGGTTTTCAGCCGTTTTGGCGCCGGCCATTGTAATGGTCCGACTGTCACCCCTGCCGGAAGCTGCCACTGAATTCGGGGTGGCTCGCCCGAATCGCCGGGATTCTGCCAGTAGATGTGCCACCCATTCTCGGTTACGAACTGAATGCCGAGATTGGTGTGTGCACCGGGTTGGATCGCCGACTGCCCGACAATAAACGTGGCTTTCGAATGCGTGGGCGGCGAAGAGGCGGTCCGGGAGGTGCTAGAGCAGGCAGACGCCAGAGTAAGCAGGGAAATGCAAGTGAAGAGCACGAGACGCATCGAGTTCCGCCCAACTCGTTAGATTCATCCACCCTGGCTTTAGATGCACCGCTATGTAGGTACACGTAATATCATTTTGCAAGAGCCTATTGAGCGACTCAAGGAGAGAATCGACATGCCGCTTCTATTGACGAAGGACGACGTGGTTCGCGTGCTTGACATGCGGGACTGCATAAATGTGGTCGAGAAGGCATTTGCCGAGCTGGCGTCGGGTACCGCGGTGCTGCCGCTGAGAATCGGAATTGCTCCGCCGGACGGCGTCTCGCTGTACATGCCCGCGTATCTCAAGCAGATGGGTGCGCTGGCGTGCAAGGTCGTGACCGTCTATAAGAACAATCCCGCACGGCACAATCTTCCGACCACGATCGGGAAGGTACTTCTGCAGAATCCGGCCACCGGCGAAGTGACTTGCATCATGGACGGCGGCTATCTGACGGCGGTTCGGACCGGCGCGGTCAGCGGGGTAGCCACAAAATACCTTGCCCGGCCCGAAAAGGGCCAGGTGACGGGGATTCTTGGAGCCGGCGTGCAGGCCAAGATGCAACTGTGGGCGATGGCGATCACCAGAGAGCTGTCGCGGGCATACGTCTATGACGTGTCTGCCGATGCTTTGTCTGCGTTTATCCGGGAGATGAGCGCCAAACTGGGGCTCGAGATCCGGCCAGCCGATTCGCCGGCGCAGATATTGGCCGAAGCGGATATTGTCTGCACCGCATCGTCGTCCTCAACCCCGTTATTCGACGGCTCCCTGGTGCGGCCCGGGACGCACATCAACGGAATCGGAAGCCATTCACCGAGCGCGCGCGAACTGGATACGGCCATTATCCAACGCTCCAAGGTGGTTGCCGATTCGATCGAAGCGTGCCTGAAGGAGGCGGGTGACATTATGATTCCGCTGCAAGAGGGCGCCATATCGCCGGCCCATATTCATGCCGAGCTGGGAGAGATCATTCTCGGCCAGAAACCGGCGCGGGCGAACGCTCAGGAGATCACCCTGTTCAAGTCCAACGGACTGGCTATTCAAGATGCCGCGACCGCGAAGCTGGTCTACGACAGGGCACGGCAGGCGGGGATTGGACAAGACGTGATCCTGTGAGCCCAAGGGGCGTACAACTTACAGGGCTATTGTGACTTCAGCGGCTTCGCGGACAGCAGCCAAGATATCGCGCGGCCGCTCGCAATCTCCTATTCTTTTCCAAATGGCGTTTGTATGCTCTGGAGGTTTGAGCCGATTGGGACGGGCGCCAATCGCGATTACGACGGTGTCGATGTCCTCAAGTAGGAGAACTGATCCATCCTTCTTCCGCAGCGACGTCCCGCTACGCCCCCAGTGCTCCAGGAGCACACCTGTAATCGTCTTAACCTTCTGGTCTTCAAGGTGGGACAAGAGAGTGGCCCGGGCAGTGGCCGTGATCGTTGGCCCCAACTGGTCGAGCAGCTCGATCAAAACGACCTGTTTACCCTGTGACGCCAGCAGGTCGGCTGTTTCCAACCCGACCATTCCTCCGCCAACCACCAGGACCTTCTGCCCCGAAACTTGCTGCCCGGCCAGAATTGCCCAAGCTGACTCCACCCGCTCCGGAAAATCAGTGGAAATGTTCAGGGAAACCGGCTGCGCGCCAATAGCCTCGATTACCACGTCTGCCGCCGAGATATCGCCCGGCGTAACCTCCACTCCACACTTCACCGCAACACCCAGCTTCTCCAAGTCGCGCACGCGCGCGCTGACTACTTCCAGCAGTTCAGCTTTGCCCGGAGGAATACAGGCGAGTTGTACTTGCCCGCCCAGCCGCGCCTGCTTCTCCAGCAAAGTAACCTGATGCCCACGCATGGCTGCAATGCGGGCCGCTTCGAGTCCGGCCGGCCCTCCGCCTATGACCAGGATCTTCTTCTTCACCGGTGCGGGTGGTATGTCCGCCTCGAACTCGGTTCCAACCAACGGATTTTGTGTACAGCTGACCTCGAACTGCTGCATCAGCCGGCCGATGCAGCCTATATTGCAAGCCACGCATTTCCGTATGTCTTCCGGCCTGCCCTCCTGAGCCTTTCGAGGCCAGTGCGGATCGGCAAACAAGGCGCGACCCGTGGCCACAAAGTCGGCATCACCACAGGCAAGAATCGCTTCCGCCACCTCCGGGCTGTTGATGCGCCCTACCGCAATTACCGGAACGCTTACATGCATTTTGATGGCGCGCGCGTACTTGGCCAAATTCCCAGGCTGGTAGTAGATCGGCTGAATTACTTGTCCGATGGTGAAGTCGGTCTCATTGATACCTACGCTAACGTGCAGGGCGTCAATGCCCTCGGCCTCAAGCCTGCGCGCGAAATTGCTCATGTCCTCTACCGTCAGGCCTCCCTGCATAAACTCGGTCGCACTCAGTCGGTAGATAATTGGGAGGGCGTGTCCCAGGCGTTCGCGCACCGCCCGAACCACCGCGAGCGGAAATTTCGCCCGGTTCTCGAACGGTCCGCCGTACTCATCCGTGCGGCGGTTCGAGTAAGGCGAGAGAAACTGCTGCAGCAGATAACCGTGCGCGCCATGTATTTCCACGACCTCGAAGCCAGCCTCGGCAACTCGCGCCGCCGCCGCGGCAAAGCACTCAATCATGAGATTGATGTCGTCGAGGGTCATCTCCCGAGGAACTTCGCCCGTCATGCGGTGTGGCACCGCGGAAGGCGCGAGAACCGGAACCCCGCTCGACTTCGACGACATTAATCTTCCATTGTGGATAAGTTGGATGGCTGGTATCGCTCCCTCATGCTTGATGACTTCAGCAAGCCGCCGCAAGCCGGGGATGAAACGGTCCTCGGAGGCGCCGATACCATTGGTTCGATGCTTTGCACTCTGATGAACAAAGACAGCTTCCGCGATAATCAGCCCGACCCCGCCGCGAGCCCTCTCCAGGTAATAACGAAGATTGCGGTCGCTAACCATGCCGTCGGTGCCCGTAAAGTTGGTTCCCATGGCGGGCATCACGATCCGGTTCCTGATTCGCACCTTTCCCATGCTGCCTTCCTGGAACAGATGCGGATATTGCATGCTTCATCTCCGTTTCACGAGCTTACTTTACCGGGCTGCAGCCTTTGCCAGTTTCGGCCATTTGACCAACTTAATGCCGAACTCCTCTTCGATACGGATCAGGGCATTGAGTTTCGCGAGGCGTTCGCCGCCCTTGACGCCGGTTTTGATCATCAACGCGTTCCATGCAACCGCGAGGTGCGCGATGGAATCGTCAGGCGTTTCTCCCGAGCGATGGGAAAGCACAGGGGAAACACCGTGCGCCTGAGCTAGTCGCGATGTGGTTTCAGCTCCCGTAATCGTGCCCACCTGATTTGTCTTAACGATCATCGCTCCGGCCGACTTGGCCTTGATACCCCGCTCGGTCCGTTCCGGATTGGTGGCGTAGATGTCGTCGGCGCAAACCAGGCATGTGCTCTTCACCCGCGCGTTCAATGCGGCGAATGAGTCGTAATCGTTACTGTGGAAGCCGTCTTCGACCCAGATCATATGGAACCTGTTGACCAGCATTGTCAGGTAATCCAGTTGCTGCTCGGATGTCCGGGTAGTGCCTTCGCGCGTGTAGCGATAGACCTTCTCCTTGGGATCCCACAGGCGATCCGCGGCCAGATCCAAGCCTATTCTCAGCTCCACTCCCTGCTCTTTGGATATCTTCTTGCAAGCCTGCTCAAGAATTTCGAACGCCTCGAAGTCGTTCAAATTAGCTGTCCACGCGTTCTCGTCGTCGGTGCCACCCGCAAAAGCCGGGTCCTTCTTTTCCAGCAGCCTGCCGACTTCCTCATGCACCAGCAGATTAATCCGGATTCCCTGCTTCACCGTCTTGATGCCCAATGGAACGACAAGGTGCTCCTGCATATCGGGCGCCGGCCCCAGGCTATGGGCCCCACCGCCGATCACATTGCCGAGCGGAAAGGGAATGGTGTATTTAGCTTTCGCATCGATGAACTTGAACAACGGGATCCGTAGCGACTCAGCCGCGGCCTTGGCGCAGGCTACGGAAATCACGGTAGAGGTGTTGCCGCCGATGCGCTCAAAATTCGGCGTACCATCAACTTCTTTCAAGAGCTGGTCGATCCGGCGCCGGTCGGCGACATCGGTGCCGATCAGTTGAGGGATAACGCTCTTTTTCAAAATTCGTATCGAGCCCTTGATCCCGTCCGGTGCGTATGCCGGGGCCTCGAATTCGCCTCTGCTCCCGGGCGCACCAAATGGCGCCGCCGCCCGGCCGAACCCATTGCGGGTTTGAACGTCGACTTCCAGGGTCTCCACCCCGCGGCTGTCAAAAATCGTTCTGCAATTTACTTTGTTGATGATTGTTTCTTTCAACCTTGTGCTCCTCTCAATTTATGTCGTCGCCAAGCCGGACGGCTGATCGCCTTCAGTCATGCGCGTCACGTTTGTACGGTTTCGACAGCGTAGCATGGCCTAATCTCATGCCGCGCCAACATCCTCCAGGGATCTACCCTTGGTCTCAATGCCGAGCCAGTAGACCAACGCGCAAGCCACCCAGAAAAACAACGCCATGGTCACGTAGACGCCGTAGTACATCTTGTTCGCCATGAAGTAGCCGAAGGCTATCGGACTCAGCGCGGCACTGATGCGGCCGGCGCCGGTTGACCAGCAAGTCGCCGTGGCACGTACCTTCGACGGATACAGTTCGGCCGTCCACACCACCGTTCCGGCGACACCCTGCTCGTAGAAAAACGCCAGAACGCAGGCGCCCCAGACTAGGTACGCCGGATTCTGTATCAGTCCGAAACACAATGCGGCGACGCCACCGAGTCCGAACCCGACATAGAACAGTTGTTTTCTGCCGAACTTTTCGATCGTGTAGAACGCAGTCATTCGACCCAAAATGGCGGAAATAGCCGCAAATAACGTATAAGTGAATGTCTTAATCAGGGTCAGCTTGAAGACCACCGCCAAAATGGAAGGCAGCCATAACACAAAGCCGTAGTAGCCGAAATACGAAAAGAAATAGTAGCCAGCCGTAAGGATGAATCTCTTGCGGTAAATTGGCTGCAGCAGCACTCCGACGGGCACTTTTTCCGCGATCGGTTCGTCGGCCAGGTCACGAACATCGGAATCGGTGGCGCCCAATTGTTTCAGAACCGCGGCGGCTTCTTGTTTTCGTCCCTTAGTCCCCAGCCAGCGCGGAGATTCCGGCACTTTCCATCTCACCACAAGCGACAATGCCGCGGGCACCACTCCGAGGATAAACAGGATTCGCCATCCGTGGGTCGGAACCAGCGTGAGTGAGGCTATGGCCGCCGCCAGCAACCCGAACGGCCAGAACACTGTAAGTACAGCCACGAATCTTCCGCGGTACTTGGCCGAGATGTATTCGGAGACCAGCGCCGTATCGACCGGAATCATGCCTCCCAGGCACATTCCCGTGATGAACCGGTACACCAAAAACTGTCCAATGCCGGTAGCGAAAACCGTAAGCCCGCTGAGCAAGCTGAAGCCCAGAATCGTGCCGATAAAACCGACCTTGCGGCCATACCTGTCGGTGATGGGTCCCCAGACAATAGCGCCAAACAACATCCCCCAGAAGTTAGCCGAAGCCAGCATCCCGACCATGATGGCGTCAACTTTCCACTCCTTAACGATCGACGGCATCGCGTAGGACGCGATATACGTATCGAAGGAGTCGAACATGAATCCCAGGGCAGCAGTGATGATGATGAAAGTGTGTACGGGGGTGAGTGGAAGTTTTTCAACGATGCTGTCGATAGTGGTGGTCGGTACGACCCTGGCATTGCTACTCATGAAAACCCTCCCAAGCTTCGTCAACCTTGAAACGGGGCCCTAATACACCGAATGACCGGATTGCGCCGGCTTCCGCAACCGGGTCTTTTCCTTGCGTTCTACCACAAGCCCAGCAACTTCCAGTATCCTAGTCCGAGCGTCATGTAGATGACGCCGGAAATGAGCGCGACGATGTGTCCAACCTTCCACCAAGTGGCTTGGTCGACGTAGCCCGGGCTGAATAAAACGGGAGCTACCGCGTTGCTGTAGTGAGTGAGCAGACATCCGAATTCCGAGGCCGCGCCCATCAGGAAAATGAGCGGCCATTTGGGAACGTTCGCAACCAGCCCGATGGTGAACAGAACAGGAATAAAGGTTGTGCAGAAAGGCGCGAGTGACGCAAAGAAATAGCGCACCCCACAGCTCAACACGAGCAGGATCAACAGCATGGTGAACGTGCTATAGCCGGCGAAGCTGAAATTCCTGGAAATAACCGTCGTCAACCAAGTGAAAAAACCCGCCTTCGCTAGTCCGCTAGCCAGCCCGATAATGCCGCCGTACCACATAAGAATGCTCCAGGCGCCCTTAGCACCTGCCAGGCTGTTCCAACTCACGACGCCGGTGACAAGGCACGCGGCCACGAAACCTACCGCTATTGCCGTAGCATCTATCTTGGTGATACTTCCAGTGGCCCATCCCACCAGGGCTAACCCAAAAAGCCAGGCAAGAGTCTTTTCCCGGCGGGTCGTCGGTCCCATTTCGGCCAGCCCGCGCTGGGAGATGGTGCGGTTATCGATCTGTTTTATTTGCGGCGGATATAGCTTGTAAACAATGAGCGGCAACAACAGCAGTATGAGCAGGGCAATAGGCGCGATTGCCTGTGCCCACTGCATCCACGAAACATCGACGCCAAGGATGGTTTTGGCAAATGAAGTGACTATCAGGTTGGTAGCGGAAGCAGTCAGGAAAACGTGAGCCGTAGTAACGCTGATCTGGTACATCAGCAAGCTTAAGTACCCGCCTATCAGCCTCGACGAGGGGCCAGGCTCGGAACCAAGCGTCACCGCCAAGCTACGGAAGATGGGATAAACCAAGCCACCCGTGCGCGCGGTGTTCGACGGAGTCGCCGGACTGATGATCAAGTCCGTGAAAGCCGCGACGTAGCCGAGGCCGAGCGTGGTGCGGCCCAGCTTGCCGATCAGCAAGAACGCGATTCGTCGCCCGAGCCCAGTCTCGATAAATGCCTGGCCGAGCATGAAGGCTGAAAACACCAACCAGGTGGTCGGACTCGAAAAGCCGGCCAGCGCAACGCCTGTGTTCTTCAGCCAGATACTGGAGACTGCAATGGCGACGAGCAGAACCGCGGCTTCCGGTAGCGGCCGCAGCATCATGCCCAGGATCGCCCCTATGTAGATTGCAAATAACTTCCAGGCAAGTATTGGTAAGCCGGCAGGAGCCGGCATCAGCAGAATTGCAACAGGGACAAGAATAGTGACCGCTGCCCGAATTAACTTCCCGGTCACGCCCTCGCTACTGGCCGCGCTCACTGGAGCCGCCTTAACGCCGGTACCTGAACTCATGAGAAGTCCTCCCGCGCCGGTTCCCGGCAAGCATCGCTTCCGTACTTATCCGGGAACAGCGCGTGCGCGTTCGGTTAGCTTCGAGCCTCCTATTTCCAGTAACCCGTAATGGCCGCGTCAATGCAACGCTTGGCTTCTCCAAACCACACTCCGAGGCCATTGGATCCTGGCGCATAGAAGGCCATCTTGCCGGAGTTCGTGGCCAGGGTTTTAACCCCCAGCGCCTCCGGGTTTCCCAGCACGGTGCACAAGTCCTGGGTAACGATCGCGCCCGCCTCTTCAATCGCACGCACATAGCCGAGTTGCTGGGCCATGCCTTTGATCGCTACGTTGGTGTGCACCCACATCATGACGTCTTTGGAAACCTTCTTGCCCTGCAGAAGCTTCGCCGTCTCTTCCAACTGCCGCAGCGAATAATGCGGACAACCCAGGGCGACATAGTCTACTTTCGAATCGCGCGCCGACGTGAGCTGCTGTCTGCCCTCCTCGAGTTCGCGCCTGGTAATGAGGATGGTGTCGTATTTCTTGCCGCCGAAGGCGGCTCCCACCGTCGGCGCTTCCGGGGTCACGCCGGCGACGTGGAACATCGCCACGCCACCCGAGGACGCCAAGGCTGCGCCCAGGTAAACGAGTTCTTCGATCGCGGGATGCGAGATGCCATCGAAGACCGGAATCTTGGTGCTGACTCTCTTGCCCACATAAGCTCCAAGCGCACCATAGTCCGCGAGGTCGCGCAACTCGGCCGCGACCTTGTAAAGCACATCTCCCTTGCGGTTTTCGTCGAGGTGCATGCCGTAGAGCGGCGTGCGCCCAGCCAAGCCGGAAGCCATTGCCGTCGGCCCGCCTTCGCGGTTGTCGCGCGCACCCAAAACCGAGTTGGTGAATACCACCGCAGATGATTCCGCCCATGCCAGAGACTCGCCAAACCGCGGAATGAATCCCATGTAGTAAGGGACGCAGGTAGAAGTTCCGAAGCAGCCCATGCACTCATAGGCCTGCTCGATACGCACCTGATTGGTCAACCATTCGAGAGGAAGATTCAGGTCTCTGCTGCGGTCAACTCCGATCACGTTCAAGGTGGTCGGCACACATACTTTCGCTCCGCTCCGGACGATATCCTCGACCCATTCCATGCCGGCGATACCGTGACTCTTCAGCGAAAGTCCGGCAATATGCGCGCTCTTAACTGGAATCAACTTCTCCGCACCGTAGATCTCTCCGATGGCAACCAGGATATCCATCGCCATCTTGACCGGCTGTCCGCGCTCCCCATCCAGCATCCGTTTTTCTTCATCTGTGAGTTTCATTTGCTGCCCACCTCGACAATTCCTTTCACGGCGTCAACCTTCACATAATCGCCTGTCTTGATGTTCTCCAACGGGTTCAACTCCAGGCTATCGATGACCGGGATTCCTCCCATGATCGCGCCAACCGCAATGATGGTCTCCGTAGTCAGGTTAATCATCGCCTTGGGACCACTCTTGCATTTGGCAAGCTGGTATACGACATAGGAACCTCCCGTACTGCCTTTGCCGTGTGGAAACACCAGGATCTTGTCTTTGATGGACTTGTTTAGTAGCTCGTGGCCATGCTCCAAAATGGTGCCGTCGGTTACGTCAATACCGAAATTAAAACCTATCGGCTGGTGGCAAACTAACGCCTCTCCCTCAGCGTATCCTTTGCTGATGGGCCTACCTTTGATAACCACTGACATAATTTCACCGCCCTCATTTCGCTGCTAGAAATATCGCTACCGCACAGCCAGTCCGCACCGGAGGGACTGGCATCAACCCTAGCTTGATGCTCCGGCCTGTCTTACAGAATGCTTTTTCAAATGAGCAACCAGTCCGCCTTCTTGAATGAGTTCGAGAATATGCGGCGGTATCATGCTGCATTTGTAGACTTCGCCTTTGCTTGTATTCGTGATCTTTCCCTGCTCGAGATCGATCTCGATGACATCGTTGGTTTCGATCCGGCCAACCTCGGGACATTCCACCACGGGCAAGCCGATATTGATTGCGTTACGATAAAATATCCGGGCAAAAAATTTGGCGACGATCGCGCCCACCCCGAGATAGCGCAAGGTCAAGGGAGATGTTTCGCGGCTGGAGCCGGAACCGAAGTTGGCGCCTGCGACTAAGATGTCTCCTTTGCGCACCTTGGTCGCGAACTCCGGGTCCAGGGCACTTAGCGTGTATTTCGAGGCTTCGGCGACACTCAGTTCCATGTACTGCGGTGGAGAAATAATATCGGTGTTGATGTTGTCTCCATATTTCAACACCTTGCCGCGAACGATTGTGCTATTCACAACCTTTACCTCCCCGCAAGAAAGCCCGCGGATCGCTGATGCAACCAGTTATGGCGCTGGCCGCGACCGTCAGAGGCGACCCCAAGTAAATGTTGGCCTTCGGACTGCCCATGCGACCGACGAAGTTGCGGTTGGTCGAAGAAATGCAGGTTTCGCCATCGGCCAGCAATCCGGAGTGCACGCCGACGCAGACCCCGCAGGTAGGCGGCAGAATCACCGCGCCGGCATCGAATAGGGTTCGGAGGATGCCGTCGCTGTCCGCGCGTTTCCAAATGGAGCGAGAACTCGGCGATACCAGCAGCCTGACGCTGCCCGCGACTTTACGCCCGTGCAGCAACCGCGCCGCCGCCGCGAGATCTTCGTAGCGGCCGCCGGTGCATGAGCCGATATATGCCTGCTGGATCTCGATGTCCTTGAGATTTTGGATTTGCGTGATGTTATCGACCTCGTGCGGACAGGCAACCACCGGGGTCAGTTCATGGGCGCCAAACTCGTATCGCGCACAGTAGGTCGCGTCCGGATCGCTGCATAGCAGTGAATACTGATTGTCAAACTTTTGATCCTTCAGGTACTCGACGACCTTTGCGTCAGGGTACATCAGGCCAACCTTTGCGCCCATTTCGACGGCCATGTTAGTAATGGCCATGCGCTGATCGAGGCCGAGGGCATCGATTGCATCGCCGACAAACTCCACGGCCTTATAGGTGGCCCCGGCATGGCCGATCTCGCCGATAGTCTTCAGCGCAATGTCCTTGGCCATCACGCCTTCGGGCAAGGTTCCGGTCCACTTCACCTGGATAGTCTCCGGTACCCTGAGCCAAGTCTGGCCCGTCAGCAGAATCCCTAGCATCTCGGTGGAACCAACCCCGGTGGCAAACGCGCCCAGCGCCCCGCCCATGCAGGTGTGCGAATCAGTACCGAGCACGACCGTGCCGGGAAGCACGTGACCATGTTCCACCATGACCTGATGGCAGGGGCCTTCCAGTTCGTAGTAGTTGTCGATTCCGTGGCCTTGCGCCCACTCACGCGTAAATTTGACGATCTGGGCCTGCTTGACGCTGGCCGGCGGGGTGTAGTGATCGGAGATGACCACAACCTTGCTCCGGTCCCATACCTCGTCGCGAATGGACTTCATCTGGTCCGCAATTTCCACGCGCGGGCCCAGGATGTCATCCATCATCGCTTTGTCCACATTGGCCCACAGGATCTCGCCTGCGGTGGTCTCGGCGAGACCGGCTGCCCGGGCCAGTATCTTCTCCGACATTGTCTTGCCCATCGAACACCCTCGCCTAAGACGGTAAGAAGCTCCAGTCCATCTGCCCGCCCGGAACAGCTCACCTGCTAAAGACAGCCTTCTTCACGTAGACGTACCCCTCCATAATTCGGCGCGCGGTACGGTAGACCCCGATTCTGGTCAGCTTCACCTGTCCGTCAATCATCGTCGACTCGGCTTCCACCGGAATGACGCCTCCGGGATGACCGATCTGTACCGTCACCCTGGACCGGGCTTCTTCTCGCAGCACCTCGTAAGCGATCGTTCCGGGAACTCGGACAGCCGCCCCGGTGCATACGGTTCCGGTGACCGGATAGGTCTTGTGCATCCTCAGCATAAAAAGAAGGCGCGAGACGAGATCGACCTCGGCGGCATTCACTTTCGTTCCGCTGATAGTCTGGTAGTCGGCAGGCTCACTGACAATGGCGAAGAACGGCTGGTAAGGAGTCTTGGTGGCCGCGTCTTCCGGCTTATCCACCAGGCCGATCATGACGCAAGCTTCGCCGCGGATTCGCTCGATGGTTTGCATCAGCCCCTTATCGGCTTCGATCTGGTTGGGAGATTCAGTCCCCTTCATACCCAGGCTGGACGCGTGAATGAAAACCAGCGGGTTCGCGGCGTCGACGATCGAGACAGGATATCCCTTGCCATCGATCCGGATGCAGTCTTTGGCATTGCCGGTCGGCAACAGTTTGCCGGTGATCGCGCCAACCGTGTCCGACCAATCGAGCGTAATCTTGGCGCCGGTTCCGGGGCAGCCATCGATGGCGAAATCACCGTCCACCCTGGCGCGGCCATTCTTCACCGGAACTTCCGCAACCAGGATATTGTTGCTGTTGGTAAGGTTAATCCTGACGGTTGTAACCGGCTCTTTCGGCTCGACCAAGCCCTCGTCGATGGCAAAAGGACCCACGGCCGACGAGATGTTGCCGCAATTTCCGCCGTAGTCTACGAACTCCCTATCCATGCTCACCTGGCCAAAGGTGTAGTCAACATCGGCGTCCTTCCTGGTTGACGGTGAGATGATCGCCAATTTGCTCGTCAGCACATCAGCCCCGCCCAGCCCGTCGATCTGCCGAACATCGGGACTGCCATAGATGGCGCAAATCACGGCATCACGTTTCGCCGGATCGCTCGGCAGCTCGTTCTTCATGATGAATACGCCCTTGCTGGTTCCTCCGCGAACGACACAACACCGCAACATCTCCATCTCCGGGTGCATGAGCAATCCTCCTCTTGTGTGAGCACGGATTTTAGCAAAACTTTGCAAGAATGTAATCAGCATTTAGATAAGACCCCGCTGCCCGGAAAACCGCAGGAGCAAGTGCTGTAAGTCTGTGAAGAATTTGGAGCGTTGTTCGCGTGGATGGTTCGATTGTCAGACGTGAATCCTCGGTGATATTGCTCATTCACCGACACTTATTCGATCACTTCTCAAGTCCGCTGCGCGGCGGCCGGCCGCGGCGTTTGGGCAAACCCCGATAATCATTGACGAGACGCCACCGGTAAGCTACCCTGCGCCCCATCCAACATTACGGACGAAGGGAGTCTCGCTGGACGCAATTTAGATTCCTTCGACATCTCGCGAAAACTCCCGCGTGCAGACAAAGGAAGGACGCTTGTGCATCCGGAGATGGAGAGGTCGCGGTGCTATCGTCAGCCGATGAGGAGAAACATGGAACAGTACACGATTATTCCGATCAAGGTTGGGGAGTTTCAGGCTATCGAGAAATCGAACCTCACATACCAGATCGACTGCGGTCGCAAACTGGTGGCGCCGATCATCATGTACCTGGTGAAAGGACGGGATAAGCTCTTGCTTGTAGATTCCGGAGGCTCCGACGAAGCTTGGGCGGCCAAGTACCATCACGGCCTGAAGAGAGGACCGGAAATGGAGCCCGCGGCAGCGTTAAAGAAGCTGGGAGTAAACATCGAAGACCTCGATCTGGTGGTGAATACTCATTTGCACTGGGATCACTGCTTCAACAATGCGCTATTTACCAAAGCTAAGATTTACGTCCAGAAACGAGAGATGGAATACGCCATCAGTCCACTGCCGCCACACTGGGTTTACTATGAGTCCTACCAGCTCGGCATGCGTCCTCGGTGGCTGGACAGCATCGAGCGGATGGTCGCGGTGGAAGGCGACAGAAATCTGTTGCCGGGTATAGACCTCGTCACCATTCCCGGGCACACTCCGGGCATGCAGGGAGTGCTGGTAAACACCAGCGACGGCCGTTACCTGATCGCCAGCGATTGTCTGGGATTGTTTGAGAACTGGACAGGGAGCGGCATCCACAAGCATGTCCCCTCCGGGATTCACTATAACCTGGCCGACTACTATAAGACATTCGAGAAGATGGAAACGATATGCGATCACGTTTTGCCCGGGCATGAGCCACTCGTCTTCGAGCATGCGGAATACCCCTGCGTCAAAGCCCCAACCGCCTCCGATTCGTGCCTTGTGGAGCCCTTAACATAGCGCCGCGCACGCCTTGAATCAGGAGAAGTCACGGATGATTACCAGGACTTTATCCTGTTGGAGGCATCTATATCCGGGCGAGTGGCCGTATACTGGTCTCCATGCCAGCCTCGCGAAAGCTTTCGGTTTCGCTCGCAATGTTGTTGCTTTCGATTCCCGTGGCGCTGGCACGGGCGCAATCCGCGCTCGAAATACCTGATCCCCCTTCCAAAGCGGTGGTCGCCATTGGCGTAATTGCATTGGATTCTGACGCCGGGTCTCTGGCATCTTCGGCGCCGGCCGAGCGCCCCGCCAGTATCAACGGCTCGGGATTCTTCGTCAGCAAGCAGGGATACGTCATCACCGCCGAACACGTGGTGCGGGCTGCCGAGAGCGCCCGCGAGCAGATGCCGGGCGGCAACCACAAACTGTTCGTGGGACTGCACGCCAACGGCACGTTCGTCCCCGTTCCGGCGGAAGTGATCGCGCTGGATGAGGCACACGATTTAGCGCTGCTGCGGGCTAAAGTGTCTGCCGCTGCAATCAATGTTGTGAAGGTGTGCTCCACGCGGCCGGCGGACGGCACATTGATTGAAGCGGCCGGCCTGCCGGCCCTGACAGGCATGGCGCCGGTTTACAACACCGGCCATTTGGCGGACACGGTGCTGCTGCGCGCCACCGTCGGCAGCTTCATCGTGAAGCCGTCTGCCAAATTCGATGTCGCAAGGCTGAAAGACGTACGCGAGTTCTATCTGGCGGACTCGAAGGCCGATGAAGGAATGAGCGGTGGGCCGGTTTACCTGGTCGATAGCGGCGCCGTGATCGGGGTGGTCCAAGGATATACGCGGGATCCTCGCTTGGCTGTCCTTGTGCCTGCGCGGTATGTGATCGAGCTGCTGAAGAGCCATGGCGTAAGCTTCGAGGAATTTTCGCCAGACAAGTCTGATTGACGGTCAGCGCGGGCGGGCAGCGGGCAAACCTCAGCTCGCAGATGATACGGGCAGCAACAACCGTACGCCTGCACATTTGTCTCGTCTCCGGAGAACATCGGGTTACCGCGGTTGTGGCGCAAGCAACGGCAGGCCGGTAATGCGCTCTAACTCGGCGATCTCCAACCCATCGACCACATCGACGACCCGCGGACCCTCGGGCGTGATGTCGATCACCGCCAGGTCGGTATACACCCGGGATACGCATCCAATGCCCGTCAAAGGATAAGTGCAGTGTTTCACCAGCTTGCTCTGGCCGTTCTTGGTGAGCAGTTCCATCATCACGAAGACCTGCTTTGCCCCGATCGCCAGGTCCATCGCTCCCCCCACGGCCGGAACGGCGTCGGGAGCCCCGGAGTGCCAGTTCGCCAAGTCCCCCGTCGCCGATACCTGGAACGCGCCCATCACGCAGATATCCACGTGCCCCCCGCGCATCATCCCGAACGAATCGGCGTGGTGGAAGTAGCAGCCGCCCTTCAGCAGCGTGACCGGCTGCTTACCGGCGTTGATCAGGTCGGGATCTTCCTGCCCCGGCGCCGGCGCCGGTCCCATGCCAAGCACGCCATTTTCGCTATGCAGGATAACTTCCCGCTCCGCTGGAAGATGATTGGCAACCAGGGTAGGCATGCCGATGCCGAGATTGACGTAGGCTCCCTCGGGGATATCACGGGCTATCCGCGCCGCCATTTGGTCGCGATTCAATTTCTTCATTACACTCCACCTCGACTCGCGTAAACGCCGAGTTGCACGATTCTGACCATCACTTTTTGTCTTCCGGCGCGGGTTTCTCCACCCTCGACTTTACCTGTACCACCCGCTGCACGAAGATTCCCGGGGTGACGACGCTCTCCGGATCCAGTTCACCCAACTCGACAATTTCCTCCACTTGCGCGATGGTGCAGCGCGCGGCGGTCGCCATGATTGGGCCGAAGTTGCGGCCCGTCTTGCGATACACCAGATTTCCCCAACGGTCCGCCGCCCGCGCCTTGATCAATGCCACGTCGGCATGGATCGGATATTCCAACACGTAATTGCGGCCGCTGATGTTTCGGGTTTCCCTGCCTTCGGCGAGGGTGGTGCCGTACCCGGTCGGAGAAAAAAACGCGCCGATCCCGGCGCCCGCCGCACGTATGCGCTCGGCCAGGTTTCCCTGCGGCACCAGTTCCAGTTCGATTCGACCGGAGCGGTAGAGTTCATCGAAAACGTAGGAGTCTGTCTGCCGGGGAAACGAGCAGATGATCTTTCGCACCTGTCCGGCTTGCAGCAGCGCGGCCAGCCCGGTATAGCCATTGCCGGCATTGTTATTGACGACCGTCAGATCGCGTGCTCCTTGGGCAATCAAAGCATCGATCAGTTCATTCGGCAAACCGGCTACGCCGAATCCGCCGATCATTACGGTCGAGCCGTTTTTCACATCAGCGACGGCGGCCTCTACGCTTCGAACCCGCTTATCAATCATCTCTTTGTACCCAATGCAGCCAACTATTGTTGCCGTCGTCTTCTACAGTCAGCGGCCGGCGCGTGGAGTTCCGATGAGATCGGCCTGCGTCGCCTCGGGCAAACCAATCTCAAAGGTGTTCAGCGTCATGGCGACCAGCGTGTAATAGCCAAGTATGCCGACGAGATCGACGACGCCTCTTTCGCAGAGCACACGCACTCCCTCCTGATAAAGAACATCAGGTACAGCGCGGGTTTCCAGAAGCGTGGTGGCGATACGGTGCACCATCCGCTCTTCCTCGGTCGCCAGGTCGGGAATGTTACCGGCAGCTATGCTCGCAATGACTTCCGGGCTCACGCCCGCCTTCAGCGCGTCCTGCTTGTGTGCCTGCCACTCGAAGTGCGCCGTCCAGTGCCTGGCGACGAGCAGAATCGCCATCTCCGACAGACACGGCGGCAGCGCCGTTTCATAGCGCATAAGTTCTCCGAGTTTTTGCGCCCGGCGGGCAAATTCCGGGTTTTGCAGCCATGCAATCATCGGCGCCGGGGCATGTCCGCGCCGTCCGCCCGCCGCCTCTTCGTAAGCCGATTTTTGCTCCGGCGTCATTTCATCCAAGGGGGGTAGTTTAATTCGAGCCAAGATTCACCTCCGTCGCGAACCAGTCTGCGGCCCACGGCCGCGGTTGAATGCGAACCCTCTACGGCCTGGCCGCGGAGACGCCGCCATCGACGATAAGCTCGGTTCCGGTGATATAGCGGGCCTCGTCGGAAACCAGGAAGAGCACGGCGTTGGCGACGTCCCAGGCATCGCCCATCCGCCCCATCGGTATTCCCGCATTGCGCTTGGCGATCAGCGCCTCGGCGTTTCCGCCGAGTTGCTTTAGCAGGCGGGCTTCCACCAGCGGCGTATGCATGGTGCCGACCACAACCGTATTCGAGCGGATACCCTTCTTCACGTAAGCAAGCGCCGTCGCCTTGCTGAGGGCGATCATGCCGGCCTTGGCCGAGCTGTAAGCGGCGTAGGTCCGCCCGGCGCTGTGGTGGCGTATTCCGGCAATGGACGCGATGTTGGCGATCGCACCCGATCCCTGCTTTTCCATTACCGGGAGCACGTACTTGCAGCCGAGGAAGGCGGTCTTCAGGTTGAGATCGATCTGGTTATCCCACACCTCTTCGCTCATCGTCACTGGGTCGCCCGGAGCCGAGCCGCCGACGTTGTTGATGAGGATATCGATGCGCCCGAAATTTTCCAGACACGCGTCGACCGCGGCCTTCACCTCGGATGCCACCGTCATGTCGCACTGGTGGACAACGCAGGCGCCGCCTTCCTTTTGGATGAGGTCGCGGGTCACACAGGCGGCCGGCTCGTTGATGTCGAGGCCGAATATCTTGGCCCCTTGCCGCGCCAGCAGGACGGCCGTGGCCTTTCCGTTGCCCCAACCGGGTCCAATCGACCCGGCTCCGGTGACCAAAGCCACCTTCCCCGTCAGATCATGCATTGCATCTCTCCCTCCGGCGGTGCCGGAGAAGCCATTGAAATATGAAATATGAAGAGCGGGGATAAGTATAGCCCCGGCGGACCAAAGCCGGAACCATCCAGATATGCCGCCAGGCGTCTAGGTAAGCAGCTTTTTTTCAACAGCTTAGAGTCACAATTGCCCCTACCAAGGTGAAACACGGTGGTTGTGGGCCAGAAAACGTGGTAAGTTCCGCAATAAGATCCGGAAGCGACTGGAGCCGCAGACCGCCATGCCCTTATTGAGTTTTTGGAAGAGCAATCGCGATGAAGTACTGAAGATGACCATAGAGCAGGTCGTATCAATGGCCGGAGATGGAAACCTGAAAGACCAAAGCGGCTGTTCAGTTGAGCTACGCGGCTTTCTGAAGGTTGTTCCCAGTGATCAGTTGTTCAGCTATGCCCGGCACTGTTTGGAGAGCGCGTTCAATAATAGCGGCTTCGTCCTGCAAGACATCGTTAATGAACTCGGGCGGCGGCTGGACTTCGATGTTGAACCAGGTCTATATAAGGGAAAACATAACGCTATCGGTTTCGATGGGATTTGGCGTTACAAAGACCTGCCCGATATCATCATCGAAGCAAAGACGACCGGTGGCTTCACCATTCCGCTTAATACTCTTCAGGAGTACAAAGAGAAACTCGTAGCGGAAAACAAGGTGCCGCGGCAAGCCAGCACCTTGATCATTGTAGGGCGCTACGACACGGACGATCTTGAGGCCCAGGTTCGCGGGTCACGCTACGCCTGGGAGATGCGGCTTATTAGCGTTGAGCGGCTTATCAAGCTGGTGCAGATTAAGGAAAAGTCCGAAGATCCGGCGACAATCCATCAGATTCGCCAGCTTCTACAGCCGTTCGAGTACACGAAAATCGACAAGATCATCGACGTGATCTTCACGACCGCAGTCGATGTCGAGAGCGGTCAGGGCAATGAGCAGGAGAATCCGGAAAACGGACAAGAAGAAGGCGGATTCAAGCAGGTTCGCACTGATCCCGAACTCCTGAATGCTAAGCGGCAACAGGCGATTGATAGCTTTGCCGCTTTCAAGAAGGTTGAGTTAATCAAGCGGAGCCGAACTCTTTTCTCGAATCCTGATAAGAATTTCCGTGTGTGTTGTGCCGTATCGAAGCGGTACGAGGGAGATTACCAGCCGTATTGGTACGCGTTTCACCCGACATAGGATGCGTTCCTGGCTGAAGCCAAGGAAGGATATTTCATTCTGTCGTGCATGGACCGAGCCGAAGCATATGCCGAACCGTATGCGTGGATTAAGAAAAACAAGACGAACTTGAACATGACCGACAAGGGCGAGAAATCATATTGGCACTTTGCGATCACGACATTGGACGACGGTGGCCTGGCAATCAACACTTCGAAGGTCGGCATCAAGACTCCTCTTGAACAATATCGGTTTACGCTAGGAACCGGGAAAGCTGTTATAGCTTCTGCGCGTTGAGGAGTTCGGGAAGTATATGGAAGATGGCTTATTGCTCCCCTAGCCCGCTTTATGCATGAAGGGTTTCATAGGTGGTCTTCGGAGGGACGAAGTTGCGGTGATGGCGTGGATGGCAGCGTGAAGCGTCCAGTGCGGCGGGCTGTGTGGATCACTTGTGTGTCTGAACTGGGCAGCCGCGAGCTTTTCGGGTACAGTGTTTCCCTACCTGCCTTTTGCGTAACATGGAAAAGATGTTTCGGAGGGAGAAAGCGGCCCGGCTATCCCGGCGAGGCGCCCAGCCCCAGCGCCACTCGCCGGAAGACGGACAGGTAAAGGAAACGAAGCCGGCAGATGCACGACCACGCGACGCACGGAAACCAGTACTCGGGCGCCCAGTTTCAGCAGCCGTTCGCGCAAGGTCCAGACCTGAGCGCGGGCGCAAGTTGGTGCGCGCGGCCCGCAGACGCAGCTCCTGCAGCAGCACGTAAGCGGCGGCGGTCAGCAGCACCCGGAACTGGTTGGCCCAGAAATCGCTGCAACTGGTGCGGTCGATCTGGAGGTCGTGTAGTTCCTTGATGCGATTCTCGATTTCGCCGCGCTGACAGTAAACCTGCTCGTAGATCCACTGCGGACTCTGTTTCAGGTTGGTGATCACGAAGCGCGGGTTATCTTTTGGTTGTTTGCCATCGGCACGCACGACCTCGGCCTTGAGGATGATGCGGCGTGGTCGCGGCCAGTTCGGGCTGCGTAGTAAGCTTCGCCGTAGACGTGTTCGGTCTCTCCACTGTGCCGGGAGAGTTTGCGGGCTTGCCGCATCGCTGGCTTGGCTTTGCGCTTCAACACCGCATTTTTGGCCATCGCGACGAGGTATTCGAGATTGGGCTCGGCCTCCAGCAAGTCGAGCACGGCGGGATGCGCAAAGCCACCATCGAGCCGCACGCGAATGCGCACGCCGGGAAGAAAGTGGCGGATCAGCCCCAGCAGGCGGCGCAAAATTCCCACCGCGCCCACGGCGGCGGTGACGTTGCCCGGCCGCAATACGGCGGCACACAGATACTGCTCGGCCTCGTCATTGAAGCTGACGAAGCCCATCACCGGCAGATAGCACCAGGTGTCGTAGTGCCCGTTGAAGAAGGACAACTGTTGCGCCCCATGGGTGGGATCGTCGGTCGGATCCAGATCGAGGGTAACGCGGCGAACGCGCCCGCGCAGCCGCTGGGCATGACGCCGGAGCACGCTGGCGGCCAAGACCTCACTCAGGCGATAGAGTTCCTTGCGCCCCACGGCATTTTCGAACCGCGACAGCGTGGGCTGCGACGCCAGATCGGTGCCCGCGATGGGATCACGGTCGAGCAGCAGCTTGTGAATCGGATCGGCGGCCAGGCGGGCCGCATCGTTGGCGTCCGGATAGCCGCAGGCAATCGCGAACACGCGCTGCGCCAGCAACTCGCGCAAGCGAATGATCGATCTTACCGGCTGCCGCTCATCCTGCAGACAAGAAGCCAGGCTTCAATCAATCCGTACTGCCGGTCGGCCGCTTTCAGCAGGATGGCTCCGCCATCGGAGCTGCCCTGCCGCTGGTCAAACTGCAACATGGTGGACTTGGAAACAATCTCCGGGAACAACAAACACTGTGTCGTGCTATCGTCGATCACGCGGAAGCCTCGTTGGTTGCTGCAAACACTGTCATGACAACATGTTTGTAGCACAAGAGGCTTCTCGCGCCTTTAAACTTCGTGAATTATGCGGGCTAGTCCGTTGGCGACTGCATCCTATTTTTGTGCTTGCACTCAGCGCTCTGGCGGGAGCTACGTCCATACTACGTTAACCCCGCGACAAGGCCAGCCCGAAAACAACTACGACAAGGACGTGTTCAACGGCGACATCGGAAACGTGGAGAGGGTTGATCCAGTCGAGCAGGAAGTTTCGATCCGCTTCGATGCCCGATTGGTGAAATACGATTACGGGGAACTGGACGAAGTCTCGCTGGCGTATGCGGTCAGCATTCATAAATCGCAAGGGTCGGAGTTTCCAGCAGTGGTGATCCCGCTGGCCATGCAGCATTACATGCTCTTGCAGCTGAATCTGATTTATACCGGGATAACGAGAGGCAAGAAACTGCTGGTGCTCGTCGGGCAGAGGAAGGCTTTGGGCATCGGCGGACGCAAATCCGCCGCCGTCCCAAATAAGAATAATGAGCAACAAACATCTGTTTTTAGCTCGCCGAAATCGGAACCGTAAGTACCTTTAAATGCGTGCTCTTTTACGACAGTGCAGAGGAGGGTTTTTCGCTCACCTCGATGGTTAACGGTATCCACCACCGGGGGAATCCGTCGCCAAAGCCACCGCGGCCACCACCATGTCCCATCGGAGAATAGAACACGGCGGCGTAAGCTCCAACCAAACGCATAACCGGCTCCGTTCTTGTGTAAACTAAAGATTCTTGCCGACACTTACTGAGAGGGCAAGTCTCGGAGTTTCTGCCGTTTTTCGATTTCTTCGTCCGTCAGACGCGCGTCGTAAATCGATCGCGGTTCGACGCTACGCGCTACTATCGTTGCCATTCCCACGGCAAGTAACAGCGGCAAAATGAATGACCGGTCTCTGCCTGTCAATTCCATCATCAGGACCACGGCAGAAATCGGACCCTGTGTCGTCGCTCCCAACACAGCCCCAGCCCCGAGCAACGCAAACAGACCAGGAGGAGCGCCGGGCCAGAAGTTTGACCACAGGTGCCCCAACACGCCGCCGAGCAAGGCTCCGGCGGTCAGCGAAGGCGTAAACATCCCGCCGGGCGCTCCGCTACGCATGCACAAGATAGTTGCTGCCGGCTTCAAAGCGAGTAACACGAGCAGCAAAAGGGGTGCGACCTGGCCAGTGAAAGCGAGTTGCGAAAGATCTTTTCCGTTGCCGAGAATTTGCGGAAGCCGGATCGATAGGATCCCGAGCGCTCCGATGACGATGATGGGAGCCACAAGACGTCTCCACCCCTTCGGTCGGTGGCGGTCAGCCCAGGTAACCATTCGAACGTACCCGACCGACGCTAGACCCGCGATCGGCCCCACGGCCAACGCCCATAAAATGATTGACGCGGAGCTGACGAAGGCCGGGATCACATACGTAGGCGCGTCGGGCAACGCAAACCAGGAAACGCCGGTGGCAATCGTTGACGCAAATAGAGCGGGAAGCACATAACGAAGCGCCAGCTTTCCGCGCATGACCTCCAGTGCAAAGAGTGCACCGCCCAAGGGAACTCCGTACGCCGCGCCCATTCCAGCACCCGCTCCACAAGCGACCAACAATCGGCGCTGCTCATCCGACAAACGCTTTCTGTCAGAAAAGAAGTTGGCAAATACCGCGCCGGCTTGTTTCGGAGCGCCTTCGCGACCCAACGATACTCCCATACCCACGAGGAGCACGGAGAGCACGGCGCTTCCCAGCGTGCGCAAAGCCGGCATCCTTCCGGCGTGGAACCAAATTGCAGCAGTTGTGTCGATGCCGTTTCCGCTGGAGAGCTGTTTGAGAATAAGTTGACCGACACCCGTGAGCACGGCAGCGGCAAGAAGCACTACGATGTGCCGCAACGGGCTGGCATGTTGAGCCGCATCGAGGATGTTGGTGGCTGATCCACTCCAGGCGAAGTGCTGTACGGCTTCCAGGAGCCGAGTCAGCGCTGCCGCACCAATTCCGGTGCTAACTCCGGTAAACAGAACGGCTAGCCAGAAGCGTACGGCTTCCGGAGCTTGGAGCGTCGAAGGAATGAGGTTCCCAGCTGCCGGTGGCGGGGGCACTTCTGGGGTAGTCAGTTTCATAGGCGTTTCCCCGGAGTGGTATCGTGCTCTGACAGCGAGCCTCAGTTGCGATCATTGTGGCACGTCGCGGCTGACCTTCCCCCAATATGACGTGTGGCTCGCACTTAGGATCTTCTTTCAGAAAGTTGGTTAGCCGATGCCTCGGATGAGCAGCGCAAACGGTACAAACGCGTGGCTCGATTGATCTGTCCCCGTTTTTGTCCAGTCATAATGAGAGTCCCGGTGCGATAGGAAGCATAGCATTGCTGTCGAGACAGGAGCCATCGCGGCTGCGGGAAGTTCCGGGCGTCCCGGAACGGCTGCTTGAAAGAATCGAATCGATGTTCGAACGGGCGGACGCACCGCCAAAGCTGCGTGACAGAGCATCCAGAAACAACGCAAGAGAACGCTAGCAATCAGCAGCGTTGGAGTCGTGCTGCTGCTGATCTTTCGTTCGTATTTCGAAGGGCACAGGTCAGGCGACCCTTATTTCAACATGGTTACGACAAGTCCAATGGTCGCTGCGAACATCGCCGCCGCGGTGAGCCAGCCGAGGATGTTCATCGCCCGAGTGTTGACCCACCTCCCCATGATCTTCGGGTTGTTGGTGATTCGCATCACGAGCAACATCAGGAACGGCGTCGAAACGCCCTGTACGATGCCAGCAAAGACCAGAGCCTTCATTGGGTTTATGCCAAAAAAGTTCAGCCCAATTGCCAGCAACGTGAACACGACAATGGCTGCGTAAAGCGGCTTCGCTTCACCCGGTTTAGCATGCAACCCGTGCTCCCATCCGAACGACTGGCAAACATCGAACGCAGCCCCGATGGTCATAACCGGAACGGCAAGGAAGCCGACACCCACCACCCCGGCAGCAAACAGATGTTCTGCGGCATTTCCGGCGATTGGCCTCAGAGCTTCGGCTGCGTCCGCCGCCGTATTGATATCGGCCTTGCCGACCCTGAACAGGGTGGTGGCAGTTGAGAGAATGATGAAATACATGATCAGACTGGCAAACAACATGCCAAAGCCTACGTCTCGTCTTGAGTGTCGCAGCTCCTCTTCTGTCCTGCCCATCCGGTCGGTCAATCGGCGGCGTCCCATTGAAATGTCTTCTTCCACTTCCTGATTTGACTGCCACGAATACAGGTATGCGGAAAGACTCGTTCCAATGACCGCTACCAGCATGGCGAAGAATTCTTTGTTGAAATGAATCGTAGGGATGAACGTTCCCTTCAATACGGGCAGCAGTTCTGGTTTGGCGAGGATGGCCGAACCGACGTAAGCCAACAGCGCCAGTGCCAGCCAACGGAAGATATTCCGAAGGAGTGTGTATCGCCATAGCCGCAGCGAAAGTGCGGACACCCCAAGTAAAACGACCATGCCGCCGATGGGAACCGGAATAATTAGGTTGAGGGCTGCCGCCATTCCACCGAGGTCGGCTCCGGCCTCGATAACATTTCCGACGACCGCTGTTAGCAAGAAAAAGTAAAGCAGCCACTTCGGGTAGTTTTCACGAATGACTGCAAACAGCCCTTTCCCCGCCACCTGACCGAGTTTCGAGCACAGGTAGACGACAGCAAACATCATCGGGAACGTCACGGGCGCTGCCCATAGGAAAGAAGGCCCGAGCGAAGCTCCTGCGGCGGCGTAGGTGCCGATTGCCGAAGGGTCGTCGTCGGAGGCCCCGGTGATCAATCCAAGGCCAAGCGAGCGAAACGTCCCATGGTCCACGGGTTTAGGGTGACCTGCTTCGTGGCGTTCTGCCAGCGTGGAGTCGTGCTGCCTTCTTTCGACATGGGGCTTGGTAGCCATGGGCTGTTCTCCAAGAACAGAGAGACTCCTAGTTTGGAGGCAGAGCAGCAGGTTTGGGGTTGCCGGAATTGCAGAAGTGGGTTGATCGGTCTGGGTTGTTTTTTTAATTTTTCAGTGCCGCTCACGTCAACTGCGTGGTTCCGGCTTGGTTGGGCTGGACGTGTTCGCCAGCAGCCCATCATTAAGTAAGACGATACCAGATTGAGAGGATACTATCTCCCAGACCAACCATCAGAATGATCAGCATGCCGAAGAAAATCTGAAACAGTGCGGAGCAACCATTGGGCTTGTCGTCTATGCTAATGCTCGGTCGCATTTGCGCACTCCTATCGATTATTAGATTCATATTTCACAAGCAGGTTGTCGAAGCCATTTGCAGAGATCGTTACGACTTCTTTCAGGTACGCCTGTGAACCCACCCTCGAAGGGCAGCTGCGAGTCAGTGAGTGCCTAACAATGTGGCTCCGTTTTCAACAAACCCCAGTCAAACCGTGGTTGGCGCTGAACGTTGCGCAGCAGGTGGCTGTGTCTAGAACCAGTCTCATAAATCCCCGCTGGCCGTGAAACGTGGCACTCTGGGTGTGCTCTGGAATCCTCCGTTCCCACCATGCAGGGACGTTGGGAATTAACGGACGAACAATGGCAACTGATCGAGCCGATCTTGCGGCCGGCACGACGGGCCGACAACCGAGGCCGTCCATGGCACGATACTCGGGCTGTGCTGAACGGCGTACTGTGGGTGCTGGGCACCGGAGCCCAGTGGCGCGAAATGCCCGAGAAATATCCGCCGTTCCAGACCTGCCATCGCCGATTCCAGCAGTGGGTGCGCGGCGGAAAGCTGGAGAAGGCGCTGCAACGGTTAGCACGGTACCTGCACGAGCGAGGACAGTTGAACCTCGATGAGGCGTTCGTGGACGCTACCTTCGCCAGCGCCAAAAAAGGGGGCTCGCGGTCGGTCCCACCCGGCGCGGCAAGGGCACGAAAATCATCGCTATCGCCGCTAGTAACAGTCTTCCTCTCGCCGTATCTGTCAACAGCGCTTCGCCAGCCGAGTGCCAGCTTGTGGAACAGGTTCTTGGGGGAAGCTTCCTCAACCAACTCCCCGCCCGCCTCATCGGCGACAAAGCGTACGACTCGGACGCGCTCGACGAAAAGCTTGCCGACCAATACCGCATTGAACTGATTGCCCCGAATCGGCAGCGCCGGAGCCAGACCCAAGACGGTCGCCCGCTGCGCCGTTATCGCAGGCGCTGGAAAGTAGAACGGCTGTTTGCCTGGATGCACAAGTTTCGCCGTCTGGTCGTGCGATGGGAATACCACATCGACAACTTTCTCGGCTTCGTGCACCTTGCTTGTCTCCATCTGCTGCTCAACCATTTATGAGACCGCTTCTAGTCCTCGACCGTAACAGCCAGCTGGTATGCCCACATCTCCCGCCTGATTTCCGCGCGTTTAGGCATCTTAGCTCTGCCCTGTGCGTGATAAGCAGTATGAAGCTGGATCCAAGAACCATCTGATGACTGCACTCGATGCGCTCTTGGTTTAGGCCCTGAAAGTCGCGGGCCGCGAGCCAGCCATTGAGTCCGCCCGGTAGCAGCCACATCGAGGAAGGGAATTGATAATTGGCAGACGGCCGACCGTACATCATCCGCTCTACCGTGAGGTTCTGGCTCCAGGCAATAACCTCTATCTGGAAAGCCTTGGCAACCGCGGCAATCTTGCTGCCCAGATCGCCGAGACCGACGATGCCGAGCACCTTGCCTTGCAGCATGACCCCCAATGTCGTCTGCCATCTGTCCAGGCGCAGCGACTGATTTTCGATCACGATATTGCGGACCAGAGCCAGAATAAGAGCCCAAGTTAACTCCATCGTCGTCGAGTGGAACATATAGGTGCCGCACACCGGGATTCCACGCTCCGCCGTTGCCCGCTGGTCGATCGAGGCATTCCGCCAGCCGGTGGTAACCAAGAGTTTTAGCTTGGGCAGGCGTTCGATCAGCGCCCACGCCCGGTACCGTAAAAGGGCACGCATTTAAAGTTACTTACGGTTCCGATTTCGGTGAGCTAAAAACAGAAATTTGTTTCCCCGTGATGGGCCATACTTGACCTTGCAGCCCTGCTGTCGGATTGGGGCTGGCGTGTCAGATGCGTCACACATTTTCATAACTATTGAGCATTGCATAATATACTTACAACGGGAATAGCTCTGCCTGCTCCCAGAAGGCCATAACCAAAGTAGGGCGTCGGCGCATCCGCCGCAGTGCCTTCCGGGCATAGTGACTCAGTTCGCCGAAGCTCTTGGGGCAGAAATTCGGTAGCTCGTGCTGCTTCCAGTGCGACCACAGATACTCGACCGGATTCAGTTCCGGAGCATAGGCGGGCAGGAATTCCAACCAGATCCGCCCTCGCTGCTCGCGCACGAAGTCCCAGACCAGACGACCGCGATGGCTTTTCAACCCATCCCAGATGATTAACAACTTGCCGGGAACGTGCCGCAGCAGATGAGAGAGAAACTCGACCACCTGCGGACTGCGGATGCTGCCCGGAAACAGTCGGAAGTAGAAGTTCCACCACGTTACCCCTGCCATGGCTGACAAGGTCTTCCAATTGAAGTGGTACTGCAGGACGGGCGTCTGGCCCCGTGGAGCCCACGTACGGCAGCGGTGCGGGCGCTCGCTCAATCCGCTTTCGTCGATGAAGACGATGGTGCGGCCCTCATTTTTGGCCTTTTTTTTAACTCCGGCCAGCGATCCCGCTTCCACTGCTGAATCTTGGCTTCGTCCCGTTCCAAGGCGCGTCCCGTCGGTCGCTGGCAACTCCAACCCAGTTGCCGCAGAATACGCCATGCCTGCGAGGGGTGGTACTTCACCCCGCATTCGCGTTCGATCAGGTGGGTCACTCGCGCCGACGTCCATAGGCTGGTTTCATATCCGAGTGCTTGTGGGCCACGCTTCAGACCACGCTCGATTCGCCGCAGGTCTTCGGGACGTAGGCGCGGTTTGCGACCCGCTCGTCCTGCCTTTTTAAGCGCCCGCCGTCCACCTTCCTGGAGTTGTCGAGCCCACTGACCCACCGATTGCCGATGTACCTTTACACGCCGCGCCACCTCGGACTGGCTATATCCCTGCTTCAGCAGCCGCGCCGCTTCCATCCGCCGCTGCTCCAGTGCGTCAAAATCTCTGCGAACTCCCGCTGGATTGCCCATGCACGGCAGGATAGCACAATCTTTCAGAAATGTCAGTATATTATTCAATACTCAATAATGGGATGGTCTCCCTAGATTCCATCGTAGCGTGAGTACCCGCGCTCGGCCCAGTAGTCTTTCGGTTCCTCCGCCACATAAGAGATCTTCGTAATGGCCTTTACATTCTTCAGTCCAAGCTTTACTGGAACAAGCAGGCGGAGCGGTGCGCCATGTTCCACGGTAAGAGGCTGACCGTTGAAGTGCGTCGCGAGTAGCGTCTGCGAATGACGGGCCGTCGGCAGATCAAGCGAAACGAAGTATGGATCAGGGTTGCCCGAGGCATCGAGGTTGACCGAGGACTCCATACGGACCCATTTGGCCTGTGACATCGGCGGATAAGCATGCAGCAGATCATCAAATCTGAGGCCAGACCACCATGCAACCGCGCTCCAGCCTTCGACACACACCAGCCGCGTGATCTGTTCGTGGGATGAGAAGCGCGTCAGGAGATTGCGAATATCGAGAGAGATGCTCAAGCCGGAAGCAAGTCCGTCGAGAGTCAGATTCCATCCGGCAATATAGCTGGGGTCGGGAGTAGCTCCGCTGTAATTGTTCTTGAGCGGGGTAATCTGAGACTTGGTATAAGTCGGTACAATACAATTTTGGGAGTAGAGCGCCTCTGCCACGTCGTCGTCAACTTGCAGGGCCCTGTTCAAGAACCACTCTTTTTTCGGAAAGTCTAATTTTCGATGCACGCCCATACGTTCGAGCGTATCTTGTGGCAGGAGAAAGCCAACGCCTGCCAGCGCCGCTATTGCGCCCACCCCGAATAGTAGGACGTCACGCCGGGTCCGATAGCGCAGGATTTGAGGTGCCACTTCGATCACCTCGGGAGATCGCTCGCCGAAGAATCCTCTAGAACCAGTCTCATAAATCCCCGCTGGCCGTGAAACGTGGCACTCTGGGTGTGCTCTGGAATGCTCCGTTCCCACCATGCAGGGACGTTGGGAATTAACGGACGAACAATGGCAACTGATCGAGCCGATCTTGCGGCCGGCACGACGGGCCGACAACCGAGGCCGTCCATGGCACGATACTCGGGCTGTGCTGAACGGCGTACTGTGGGTGCTGGGCACCGGAGCCCAGTGGCGCGAAATGCCCGAGAAATATCCGCCGTTCCAGACCTGCCATCGCCGATTCCAGCAGTGGGTGCGCGGCGGAAAGCTGGAGAAGGCGCTGCAACGGTTAGCACGGTACCTGCACGAGCGAGGACAGTTGAACCTCGATGAGGCGTTCGTGGACGCTACCTTCGCCAGCGCCAAAAAAGGGGGCTTGCGGTCGGTCCCACCCGGCGCGGCAAGGGCACGAAAATCATCGCTATCGCCGCTAGTAACAGTCTTCCTCTCGCCGTATCTGTCAACAGCGCTTCGCCAGCCGAGTGCCAGCTTGTGGAACAGGTTCTTGGGGGAAGCTTCCTCAACCAACTCCCCGCCCGCCTCATCGGCGACAAAGCGTACGACTCGGACGCGCTCGACGAAAAGCTTGCCGACCAATACCGCATTGAACTGATTGCCCCGAATCGGCAGCGCCGGAGCCAGACCCAAGACGGTCGCCCGCTGCGCCGTTATCGCAGGCGCTGGAAAGTAGAACGGCTGTTTGCCTGGATGCACAAGTTTCGCCGTCTGGTCGTGCGATGGGAATACCACATCGACAACTTTCTCGGCTTCGTGCACCTTGCTTGTCTCCATCTGCTGCTTAACCATTTATGAGACCGCTTCTAGGCTTTTCTTTAGAAGCGGCTTTCACGACACCAGCAGAAGTCGGTTCGGCTGTTTGCGACTCGTGCTCGACTGGCAACGAGGGAACTGCCTCCACCTCCGGTTGTTGATCTGCAACTTCAGCAATTTCTGGCGTCTCTATCCCTGAGGAGATAGGAGTGCTCGCTTCTTCGAGATCTGCGGAAACGGGAGCGCTCTCTTTTTCGAGCCTGAGGTCTGGCGAGTCTGTCGGCTCCTGCTCCGATTCTCGATCGGTCGGATGGGGATCCTCCGGCTCTGATTCGTCGTGTTTATCCTCAACGTTCATTCTCAAAGCCCTCTGATTGTTCTACTCTCACCGACCAACCTACGATCATGCTGCAAACCGTGTCCCACCCGTCGGCGATGGCCAGAATTACATGCGGCACAACGAAGAAGAGAAAAAAAAACATGAGCCAAAAATGCCAGATGCGCGCCGCGTTATAGCCGCCGAAAAGCGCAGCCATCCAATACAGTTGCATGGGCTTGTGAATCGCCCAGCCTGTAGCCACCGAAAGCAAGGCGGCGACCGGAACGGAAAAATAGGCCAGGCGTTGAAGCGCATTATATTTTGTCTTGCAAGGCGGATGCAGCCATGTACGACGCGCTAGTTTGGCGAACGGCATGCCCGTGTAGTACCGGAACATTTTGAGCGCATCACTCACGTCGGTCCTGCGGGGCAGCAGGGCGCGCCAGCCTCCTCCAAGGCCAAGCCCGAACACGTATACCAGCCCGTTCAGCATGAATAGGTATGCAAACAGCCAGTGCAGGCGCAGTGCGGCTGCGAGCATACCGGGACCGAGGCTCATGTGGTTATAGACCCAGTCGGGCGGACTGCTGTAGCCGTGCAATCCAGGTACGTGAGCGCACAGCCAGATACCGATGTCCGCGACCACGTCGAAGTTACCAGTATTCGGGTCCGGCTTGTGCTGATAGACAGGCGACGCCCAGTAAATGGACATGCCGCTCAAGATGAGGCCCAGAAGGAGTGGCACATTCAGCCAATGACTCCAACGCACCAGGAAGTGGTGTTTGCGCACTACGGGCACGTCTGGCTGTTTGCCCGGCGTGCTCGTATTTGTAGACGCATTGTTCGTCTGCATTGGATAAGTTATTGGTATCGAATCCCCTTGCGACTGATTTACGTTACTTGCTGCTGGCGATAAGATAAACCTTGCTTGTCGTGAGGGTGCCGTCGCCCTGTTTTTCGGTTGCCACATTAACGGTATCACCGGGTTTTAGCTTCTCTTTGATGGCTACCGTTTCTGTCACCACGACATCTTGCGGCACGGAGATCGTCTGCGCACCGTTCTGATACTGCACCACCAGGGTGGTGCCGGCACCCTGTTTCTGCACCGTGCCGTTTGTCATGCGCGAGACCGTTGGGCGGGAGACTGAGCCGTTGGTCATCCGGCTCTGGCTCGCGGCGCCGGGTGCCCCATCAATCATGTTGCTGCCTTCACCGATTCCACGCAGTTCCGCTGGGAAAATGTTGATTTGCTTCGCAAGTTCTGTTCCATCGGCCTGCTTTACCGACGTGACACCGACAAACGATGTCAACGTGACATGGCTCAGGTCGGACGGCACTCGCCCATAGATCGTGAGAGGCTGCTTGATCTTCACGTGTACCACGCCCGCCGGTGACATGACGTCGAGCGAGTCGCTTGTAACTGCTTGCAGTTCGCCCTTAACGCTCGGAATCGGGGGAGCTGCTTTGACCTGGGCCCAAGCCGCATTCTGGCTTACCTGAGCGGCCAGAAAAAAGACGAACAGGAGACGCAACAGACGATGGTTCATAGAGGTTCCTCTTCTCGTACATGACGTGGAGCAGCCTGGAACCCCACGGGCCAGGTTCTCCATGATGATGTGGCGGAAAAAGCGCAGATTATTCCACACGATTAAAACATTTTCCTTGAGAGATTATGTGCTGATACCCATCTGGGTCATGTACGCATGCATTTCCTGGACACTGCCTTCAAACAAAAGAACATACGTCCGTCGTCCGTCGGACCAGAAGCTGGCGCTCCCTGACTTCTCGCCAATAGACTTGAAGCCGCTTTCTCGCGTGAAAAGGGCATCAACGATCAGAAGGCTGGCACGCCGTTCATTCTTCATTTTGAGAAGGACTGCCTTATGATCAGCGACGCTAACTGCGGTCGCTCCACGAAATTCCACCCTTTTCAACTCAGGCGGCAAACTGGAAATCCCTGCCAGAACATTTGCGCTCCAATCAAGAAGCTGCTTTTGATCGGTGCTACTTATCTGTACCGCAGGGGGTTGGCTCAGGAGAGTCGCCACCTCTCTGCCTAGGCGAGCTTCCTGCAAACGAGGTCTAACGCCGACCGCAAAGACAAGCAATATAGAGGCAGCAAATGGCAGTAGCAGCCATGATTTCCACCTTGTTAGGCGGCTTGTCTGCACGCGCTGGCGGGCCAGTCCTGCTAAAATTCGGCTTTCCAGAGAACGATCTTCTGGAAGCTTCTGAAAGGTACGCCGGATACTCTGATCCGCAGAGGTCAATTGCTCGAACAACTGTGCGCACTCTGGGCAACCGGCTAAATGGTCAAAGAGTGGTTGAAAGCTGACGGTGTCACTGTCGTGCCTCCAAGCGTACATCTCCGACTTGTAGAGTTCGCAGCTCATCGTTCCTTAACCTTCACGAGGATCAGCTTGCGCGGTGTTTTCAGGCTATGGTGCAGCACCTTGCGTGCGCGGGAGAGCCGTGACATTACCGTCCCGATAGGCAAGTCGAGAGCTTCAGAGATCTCACGATAGGAGATCTCTTGAAAGTAAAACATCACAATCGGGAGACGATATCTTTCGTCCAGCCTTGCCAGAGATTGATGAAGGGCGAGTACGTCCGGACTGAGCAGGTCCTGATCCTCAGGTTCATTTGCCATCTCGTCGAGTGAAATCTCGGCCCGTGAGTGGTTTCTACGACACATTTGACCGTAGGAGTGCCTGAGAATGCCAACAAGCCATCCCTTCACTACCTCGATGTCGCGCAGGGTAGACCGCGATCGATATGCCTGGAAGAACGCTTCCTGCGTCAACTCCTCTGCGTCAGATCGAGAGCCTGTCCACCAATAGGCGATCCCAAAAAGAAGCCTCTGGTATCGCCGCACCCAGTCATCGAAGGTGTTATCGCTGATTTGCACTGACGCGCTTTCTTTCATCTCCGAGGAACAGATCGATCTGTAATGGAGTGGCCGTTCGAAGCCGATTTATTCCACCATATTTGACTCAGTGCAGATTATTTCGACACAGAAGTGATGACGATCCTGTCCTGGCCATTGCCGCGCCTCTGCTGAGCGCAGACAATGTTGCATTTATTGACACCAGCCGACTCGGTCCCCCGTTGCCGCCGGCCCCGGATCAGTGCAGCGGCCCTGTCCGACGAGAAGGTCTCGCACCGACCCACACCGCGCTGCGTAATGTAGCAGAAACCCCGGATAATACGCAGACAGCGGCGTTTCAATCGTTGGCCGGCCTGCGGCAATTTTACTCATCCTGCAACTTGCGAACATTTTTAAAAACCTCGCGACTCAGCTTGTCCTCACGTTCGCGACGAGTACGGATCAATATTCCACTGGCAGCAGCTATCACAAGACCTGTTGCTGGCAAAAGAATCAACGTGTGAGCCAACATCCCAATCGCCTCACTCTATTTCTATCTCTTTAATCAAGGCCGAAAAATTGCGCCTCTGGCTTCGGCCTGAGTTAAACCCGGCTGGAACAGAAAAGTTGCGATTCGATTATCGTCCAGTCCGGAGTCGTCCGCCCGCTTGCTTTCCGGATTTGCAGCGGCGTTGGCTTTTCCCGCGCATGGTAGTGATCATGAGGACCGTGGTCGCCAGCATGATCGTGATCGTGTGAATGGGGGTCGTCGCCGTGCGAATGTTCGTGCGGATGGGTGTGAGCATGCGAGTGTTCGTGCGTGTGCTTCATCCAGCCATCTGAGTGTTCATGGGCGTGAGTGTGCGTATGGGCGCGCTCATGCTTTCCTTCCATCGATCATCTCCAATAAGTTCGATGCCGCTCTGCTGCACCCTGAAACGGGCCGGTGGCAATGGCCGGAAACGTACAAGCGCGATCTCGACGAGGAATTTGACTCTGGAGACAAGGAGTCCCAAAGGCGGGCGCTGGTGGTGCGAAGCCCGACCATTGCAACATCGTCGGGACAACCACCTCCCGCTCGAATTTGATCCGCACAGCGGATCGGCTACCCAACGCCGCCTCGATTCCCCATGCGCTCATATTGAGTGACTCTGGATCAATCTCGCGGGCTTCTTTACTCCTGGGTGCCGAAGTTAATAACAGGCTCTAGAAAGACCTCTCTATGCCCGAATTTCACAAACAATTAACCTTCAGGCCTAAAAGTTGGAATTTTGGGCTGGATTGGCTGGGGTTACAGCACTGGCCGGCCAAATACGATCCGCATGGATGTATATAGCCTCTTTAGGCAGGTCTGTCGCGACAGACCTGCCTAAGTTCCATTCTCGTTCCATTGCCGCGAGTGACGGTAATCGTTTAATCACCCCCGTCACATCGGCGAGTTTGCCATTCAACAAGTTTGTGGCAGCCGTATCCCAGCGAATCATAATCTTGTTTCCCTGCTGGTCCGCTGCAAAAAAGAGGTGTATCGAGGGCCCAGGTTCAATTCGGACTTCATTCAGAAAGACAACATCGCCGATCGGCGATCGGAATTTAGATTCAAGGAGCGAGGATATGTCCGTCGGCGTGTCGCTCATTTTAACTTCCGCACGGACATTATCTTCCATGCGTCTCACGGACAAATCGAGTGCTATATAGCACACAAAAAAGATGAACGCCGATATTATACAGGCTACTACAAACCGCCCCACCGTTGTTCTGCGTCGCGTTAGCATATAGCGAATTCCATATCCAACATTCCTCGATGAACACTCAAATCGACTATGGGCAGCACTCAGGCTGAACTGCTAGCCGGATCTCAACGTGAAAACAGTGATCTCGGGAGGACACATGAATCGAACCGGAAGCCCGATGACACCGACTCCGCGATTCGTGTATAGCTGGAAGTCACCAAACCGGTAATATCCCAATGGGTATTTTTTCGCCAACTCAGGCAGATACAACGCACCGACTACAGGAAACCGGACTTGGCCGCCATGAGAATGCCCGGAGATCTGAAAATCCACTGAATACCTACGCATATCGTCTGCGAAATCGGGCTCATGCACGGCCGCCAGCACACACTCATCGGGCGGCACACCTTTCAACGCGAGATCTGGCCTGGCATATTGCTTGATTACATCGTCGACTCCGGCCAGCCAAAAGCGCTTACGATTCCGTTCAAGAGGAATCGACCGATTGCGTAAAACATGAATGTCGTTCGCGCTCAAAGCCGCGGCTACAATGTCTGGGTTGGTCGCACAGTCGTGATTCCCGAGGACTGCAACTCGCCCTAACGGAGCCTGGATACCACGGAGCGCTTCGGCACATGGCCAAGCGTGTTCAGCATGTTTATCCGATAAACCGCTGTAAACCGGCTCAGTAACGTAATCGCCGGTTAAGATTGCGAGGTTGGGTCGCTGTGCATTCGTGGCCTCCACAATTTTGCGCAGGTGCTCCTGAGTCATGTACCTGCTAAAGTGAATATCGCTGAGCTGCACTATTCGCAAGCCATCAAAGTCGATTGGCAAGCGGCGCAACTGAATCTCCATTTGCACTATCTGGAGCTCGTGCGGCTCGCACAGGGCTACACCAAGCGACCCGAACGCGGGACTTGCACCGAGCGCCGCGGCGAACTTCAGGAAGGCTCGTCTGGAGATAGTCTTTGGCAATGCACCTTCCCACTTCTACGCAATCAAAAAACAGAATCCATCGCTAACGCAGCGATAAAGCCGCCGGACGGGCTGGGGAGCGTTCCTCCCGTCCGGCCTCCGCCGAAGTTGCTCGGTCCTATTCGGGTTCAACGACGATAAACGTCCTGGTGCCGCCGCGATTTACCAGCAGCACGATTGACTGTTTGCCGGCCTGTTTAATCGCCTGATCGTACTCACTCACTGTCGCCACAGGCTTACGATTGACCTGCTCTATCACGTCTCCGTGCTGCAGTCCGGCGGCCGCGGCCGCGGAGTCCGGATCAACGGCATCTATGACAATGCCCTTTGTGTCCGCGGGAAGGTTGAGTTGCTGCGCGGTATCGGGGGTCAGAGCTTCAACCTGTACTCCAGCCAGCGGTCCAGCTTTGCCTTGTTTGCCCTGAACCGGCTCAGAGCTCTCGGGCAATTCCCCAAGTTTGACGCTGATGTCCTGATTTCGGCCGTCGCGAACTACCTGCAAATGAGCGACATCCCCAGGCGGCATCTCCGCGATGTGCAAACGCAAATCGTTCGGGCCACTGATCGGTTTTCCGTTGAGCGCAACAATGGCGTCACCCTGTTTCAGGCCGGAGCTGGCGCTCGGGCCTTTAGGATCAACACCACTAACGAGTGCCCCCCGAGCTTGCGGAATACTGAAGGCCTTCGCGATGGCGGGGGTTACATCCTGGATGGAAATTCCCAGCCAGCCACGCACAACCTTGCCGTGCTTAAGAATCTGGTCCATCACGTTACGCGCCAGGTTGATTGGAATGGCGAATCCGATCCCCTGATTCCCGCCTGCCGAGCTCAAAATGGCGGTATTGATTCCAACCAGATTGCCGTGCGAGTCGATCAATGCCCCGCCCGAGTTGCCGGGGTTTATGGCAGCATCAGTCTGGATGAAGTCTTCGTATCACGGCCGATCACCCGGCCCTTGAATTCGCGTTTGTCAGATAAAGACACCTTGATGTCAGTGGCTCCGTCTATGACGTGATTGTTGGTGAGGATATAGCCATCTGGGCTGACAATCACGCCCGAACCCAAACTTTGTTCACGCTGTTCGCGGGGAATCTGAAGCTGGTTCCCAAAAAACTGCCGAAAAAATGGGTCGTTGAGGAACGGCGCCATCGGCGAGTTGGCTGTATGCACAACGTGGGAAGACGCAATGTTTACCACCGCCGGAAGTGCTGGTTTCACGACAGTAGCGAAGCCTGTAGCGGTTGGTGCTGCCGGGGTCGCTCCTGTGGCTGGTGACGCAGGACTGGGGGCTGCTACGTAGACGGGAACAGCGGAGGTGGCAGCCAATACAGGGTGGCCGATCCATCCGGAAATTAGCGTGGCCAGTAGGCCCCCGACGGCTAGCATAAGAATCAGCAGCGCAATCGCAGCGCCGCGAGTAAATTGAAGCTTGTTGTCAGGCATAGATACCTCTTTCTTTCCGCTCCCAGATTTCGGAGCAGATTCAGGCTGTGCGGAACCGAGTGCCCCCGACTCTATGTGGTCTTGTACGCGCTCGGTGTTCAATGACAAGCAGCCGGTGAGGAGCGAGGAAGTGCATTCACTTCCAGGCTCAATAATCGGGGACATTCCGGTGATGGCAATATTGGTTTCGCCATCGACCATCCCAAGTAGCATCTGTTCCGCACTTTGCGTGGGCAATACCGTGTACACTTTTACAATGGAAATATCTGCATAGGAATCGATAGTCTCAACGACGGCCTGCGCGATCACACGAAACTGAGGAACTACCCAGTCCCCTCCGCTAGCTGGAACGAGCTGCTCTTCAGATTCGCGGTTGATGGTGACCAGGACCTTACCTTCGACGACCATCCCCCTTATCTCTCATGCAGGCATGAACCATTGTCCAAACGGATGGCGACAACGGATCCAAAACGAGGAAATGCGGCCTCAGAGCTTTTGAGCCAAGCACCGCATATCAAGCGAGATATTTAGGCTATCGGAGGGGGGCGTATGGCGGTTGCGAACGCCGCATAACGGCTGCGGCTGATAAAGTCGGGAACAAATACCAGCGTAGCGATAATGAAGGCAGGGACTAGTAACGTGATCGAGGCGGCGAAGGCGTATGCTGGAACTGAAATGTTGGAAGGAGACTCATCGTTCTGTGAACCCTGAACAACAGCGATTCCGCAATATCCAACCAGTGCGCGCGACACTGGAGGCCCGGTTACAAGCAACAAGCAACCGATAGCCACAGCCGTCGTGAACGCATTAACCCGTGAGCGCCGCACCTTAATACAGATGCACAGGCTGGAACGAAAGTTGCAGAGATTCCGACCTTACCGTATGCCTGTGATCACAGGAGCTTTCGGGCGACCGGAAAAGAACTAATCGGGCAGGATGCCGTCAATCTGGCACATAGTAGCCCCGGTTTGGATGCCGGACGAGGAAGACGAGGCGCCACGGTCACTTCATGGCCATCGTGGGAACCGCTGCACCGACGAACTACTCCAGGGGGAGTTTCGCGTGGGCTGCGGCTCGAAGGTCTGTGCCTCGGAGCCGGGAAGCACGGCTTGCGCCGATGCCAGTGGTAAAAATCGCTGGGGTTCACTTCCAAAACCCGCGCCAAATACGGCTTAAACGCCTTGGAAAACTTTCTCCGAGAGATCATCCCAATACTCCCCATTCCATGTGTTGGATGGGTCAACTGGCTGCCTCAAATTCGGGGTCCACTCCAGATGACGAGGGCGTGTTGCACGTGAAGTGTCGTCCGGCCTTTCTTGGGCTTACTTGGACGTGCTCGCCAGAAGCCCATCATTAAGTAAGACGAGACCAGATTGAGAGGATGCTATCTCCCAGGCTAATCATCAGGATAATCAGCATGCTGAAGAAAACCTGAAATAGTGCAATGAAACCGTTGTGCTTGTCGTCTATGCTAATGCTTGGTCGCATTTGCACACTCCTATGGCTTATTAGATTCATATATCACAAGCAGGTTGTCGAAGCCATGTGCAGAGATCAGTTAAAACTGCTTTCAGGTAAGCCTGTGAACCTACCCCGAAGGGGTAGCTGCGAGTCAGTGAGTGCCTAACAATATGGCTCCGTTTTCAACAAACCCCAGTCAAACCGTGGTTGGCGTTGACAGTTGCACAGCAGGTGGCTGTGTCTAGTCCTCGACCGTCACAGACCGTAACAGTCGGATGGTATGCCCACATCTCCTGCCTGACTTCCGCCCGTTGAGGCACCTTAGCAGCCTCCGTCCTGCGCAACGGGCGTTCGCAACGGTTTGCCCTAGTTCACTGGATTTAGTCTTGTGAACTTCGCCCCATTGGGCAGCTTGACAGTGTATGTCACCAGCTTCGACCGTTCTTGCTCCACTTTCTGCTGTTGCCCTGATTGCCCCTGCTCTGAATCTGATTGCGTTCCTTCCACTAATGTCTCCACAAACAGAACCTCCTTACTGAACAGTAGACGCGCCCGGCCGATGAAAGTTTTGGGGAGATTTGTTAATACCGTATTAAAACAACGTCACGGCATCACGGCAGAGCAATACGCCGAAGGTTTGTGCTCGGCGTCGCTTATCGGTCGGACGGACATCATTTAAGAGCAAAAAGGACTCGGTCCGGCACAGGAACGTGTGTCAGGAAGCATGGCGGCAAAGAATAACCCCCCGGCATTACCGGGGCCATAGCAGGAGAGGCGTCACTCAGTTAGACGTGTCATTGGTGGAATCGTTAGCACAGCTCTTAATGATGCTGGAACGCAGTGGTGAGAATATGCTGGTCGCAATACCTTTCCCGCAGTCCACACGATGCCGTTCGGTCATGCAGGCGTGACAGGTTCGGACAGCCTGTTTTATAAGCGCTTTCACCACAACGCAGGTAGGATGGTTGGTTTTATGCAACCAACCTTTGCCCAATGGCCATCGCCTATCAACGCACGGCACTAGATCTGCGGGAAGAAGTCGTTCAGGAAGGATCGAACCTGTTCCAGTTCGGTTTTATCGCTTACAAGGCTCTACGGACGATCGGCAGTGGCGTTGCGATCTGGTTCAGCAGCGGTCTTACCACCCTAGCCCAAACGGGAACTCCTGTCCTGGCAAGCTGGTAAGAAGGCACCGATTAAGGACGAAGGCTATGCCAGTAGTCATGAAATAAACGTACAGGTCACTGGAAGTCTTCGTCCTTATCCGATAATTTATCGCCGTTAATCCGTCAAATGCAATCTCACTTGAGGCCCAGATTCCATCCCCGATTAGAGGTACATACTTGGAATGGTTAAGGAGGCTTCGTTGTGCGAGGCGCCTACCCTTACTCGTCTGCGACCGTCTCGTTTTCTTTGATCCGAGCATATCGCGTCTTTTGCGCTGAGCATCCCTCCGAAACCTTTTTTACGCTCGAAACCAGAAAATCGTCGATTGACGTCATGTCAACGTCGATATAGTCTTTGCTGTTTCCGGTCAAAGCGGCGGCATTGTTGCCCATCCCAGTGAGCGCTACCGTATTTCCCACGTCATTCTTAAGCTGGCCGGTGTCGCCCTCCAATTGCCATATGTTTCCCACGGAATCGGTCAGAGTGTAATTGCCCTTCGCACCTGATAGACACCCTTGAACGGTCCTTTGATTAGTATTGGTAGCGGCGACCGTGGACATGTGTGAGGCGGTTGTGCTGCTCTTTGCCATTGCGAAAGCGACTGTAAGCAGCAGCATGGCGGTAATCGGTAGTAGCCTGTTCATACGCAACTCCTTCTATGGTGTTTGACGTGTCATTGGCGGAAAAGTTATAGCAATTTGTGAAGCGCCGTCCAGAATGGCCTGGAGAACAGGTTTCCCGATGGCATGAGAACAAAGGTTGGATAGCCTCGCGTCGGACGGTATGACCTCGCAATCAATCCGCGACGCTAAGTACCGGCGAAGCCAGATAATCACACCGCCCCACCTTTGCGCTATGAGGATCAAAAGATATGCTATGAGGATCAAAAGCGTGCAGAGGTTGCCCCGAAACCACACCGAGAAGGCGTGCTCGGCTGAGCTGCCCCTGCTTGCCATAGACTCAGAAGCGGATCGAGCCGTCGCGAGCAGGTCGGGCGGGACCGAATCGCCCCGTTTCGACTCCGTTTACCAGGGGCCTGCATGTGATTTGGTTTTGTTGTGGCGCGTTTCTGGCTGTTCCTGCAGCAACTCACGGCTGTTCGCAATCTTTACTCGACGCGAGCTTAGGGTTTTCTATATGGCTCGAACCGCGTTGTTCCTAGTCTGGCGGGATGCCCAGGGAAAGGCCTGGGTCTCGTACAACAGCTCGGCGTACTTGCAGCAGCGGCACGGCTTGCCGCAGGAGTTATTGCAAAACGTATCCGTGGTAGGAACACCGGCAGCGAAAGCTGCGGAATGATTTTAAGCCGATGCTGCGACCGGCAGGAGGGTCCCGGTTCTATAAACTGCCGGCATTTCTCAGCATGCCGCCATCGATGAAATGAGTGCTGCCCGTTACATAACTTGCGTCATCCGATGCGAGGTATACCGCAAGTTGAGCGACCTCCTCAGGCTTACCCCAGCGGCGCATCGGAATCTCGGCCAGAATCCGTTCATTCAACCTGGCATCTGTCTCGACATCCTTATCGATAGGCGTGTAAATAGCTCCCGGGCCAATATTGTTCGCAGTAATTTGATGAGGAGCAAGTTCGACGGCAATCGTACGCATAAGCATTCGTAGACCACCCTTAGCCGCACAGTAGGCGGCGTTTGTAGGCATGGGAAGATCTTCATGGATCGACGAAATATTGATGATTCGTCCGCCGCCGCCTTGCTGGATCATCTGCTTTGCCGCGGCCTGTGCGCAGAGAAAAGGCCCGGTGAGATTCACAGCCATAATGTTCTGCCACTTTTCGAGCGGGTAGTCCACAAATGCAATTTTCTTTTCGATACCCGCGTTGTTCACGAATATATCAAGCTTTCCAAAAGCAGTAACCGTCTTTTGGATAAGCCCATTTACGTCATCTGGGAGCGAAATATCCGCGTCCACCCCCAAACACTTTCCTCCCATAGCATGGATGTTCTTGATCGTGTCCTCGGAAACAGACGCGTTACCGACATAATCCACAACGACAGAAGCGCCATCGTTGGCAAACGCGACAGCGATAGCCTGGCCAATCCCGGTGCCCGCCCCCGTAACTACAGCCACCTTGCCTTGTAGTCTCATTAACTTGCCTCTTTACCTTGGATGCAGAGAGACCGAGCGGCAGGCCCCTTTCCACAAAAATACTCAACCCGATGCGCCACGCACTCATCTCAATAGTGTGGAAGATGGTAATCAACCACGCTCATCACAAGGGCGACATGTGCGTGCCAACATTGAGGAATAGGTCCTATCCCCGCCGTCGGGCACCGAAGATATATGAGGTGTAAAGATGCAGGAAGCAGTCGGCAAGGAGGCTTTCGGAAAGCCTGGAATCGAACCCCGCTGGACACATAGCAACAAGGCTGGCGTAGGGACAGCATATTTTGCCTCTAGCCACCTCTGGTTTACGATCTGGGATGGCATCGTCACTGAGGTTTACTATCCTACCGTAGACCAACCGCAGCTTCGCGACCTTCAGTATCTCGTCACGGACGGCAAAACCTTTTTTCAGGAAGAGAAGCGCGATCTTATTGTCAAGATGGAGCGCATCTCGGAAAATGCGCTCGGCTATCGTTGTGTCAATGCAGATCCCAGTGGACGCTATACCATCACCAAAGACATCATCGGCAATCCGCATCTTTCGTGTCTTCTCCAGCACACCCGCATCACTGGTCAAGATAGCGCCTTTCTCGCGGAGTTGAAACTCTTTGCCCTATGCGCCCCACATCTGGAGGTCGGCGGCGCCGGCAATAACGGCTACATCACAGTCGCCAATGGCCGGCGCATCCTCATGGCGCAGAAGGGCAGCAAGTGGATGGCGGTTGGAGCAACCATACCGTTCTCTCATCTTTCCTGCGGCTATGTCGGTGCAAGCGATGGTTGGACCGATCTCCACGACGATCTTAAGATGCAATGGGAGTTTGAATACGCAAGCGATGGAAACATCGCCCTCACAGCAGAACTGGATCTCAGCCAGACTCAGGAGTTCACGCTTGGGGTTGCATTCGGCAACAGCGAGCACCGGGCTGTCGCCAATCTGCTGCAATCTCTAGCACTACCGTTCGACGAGCACTTGGCAACGTACGAGAAGCAGTGGGATGAGGCAGCCTCGCATCGGAAGCCGCTCCAAAGAGCATCCTTTGACCAAGGCAACCTATATAACAGCAGCTACAGCCTGCTGCTCGCGCACGAGGACAAGTCCTTCGCCGGCGCTCTGATCGCGTCGCTCGCCATTCCCTGGGGGGAGGCTAAAGGCGATAACGATCAGGGTGGTTACCACCTCGTGTGGACCCGCGACATGGTCAATAGTGCAACCGCCCTGCTCGCTGCTGGGGATACCGCTACCCCGCTTCGTGCGCTGATCTATCTCGCCGTCGCGCAGCAATCAGACGGTGGCTTCCCGCAGAACTTTTGGGTCAATGGCAATGCATACTGGAGCGGCATTCAACTCGATGAGGTTGCGTTCCCGATTATGCTTGCATGGCGACTTCACTGCGAGAATGGCCTCGCGGACTTCGACCCTTCGAACCTAGTTCATAAGGGCGCTGCTTATCTTATCCGCAATGGTCCAGTCACGCAGCAGGAGCGCTGGGAGGAAGCCTCCGGTTATTCGCCCTCTACGCTGGCTGCCAACATTGCTGCCCTCATCTGCGCTTCGGTTCTATTTCGTGCTCACGGCGATGAAGAGACCGCAACGTTTGTCGAAGAGTATGCCGACTATCTCGAAGCCCATGTTGAAGCCTGGACTGTAACAACGATCGGTTCCCTCCTGCCGGGGACGCCCACGCATTACATGCGTATCTTGCCCGAACAGGTCGGCCAGGAACGCCCCGCCGAAGACAAGAACTCTCGTGTCCTCCACATCGCCAATCATGCGTCCGACGAGCAGAGCGATTTTCCCGCTTGCAACATCGTCGATGGCGGCTTTCTGGAACTGGTCCGTTATGGTATCCGTAGCCCGCACGACCCAACCGTGCTCGCCACCATCCGGGTGATCGACGCGGTGCTCAAGACGGACACAACCGCCGGATCGACCTGGCACCGCTACAACCATGACGGCTATGGCCAGCGGCAGGACGGCGGCCCCTTCACTCAACACGGTGTAGGCCGCGTATGGCCGCTGCTCACTGGCGAACGCGGTCACTACGAGCTTGCTGCCGGGCGGAGCAATGAGACCTACATTCGTGCCATGGAGCGTCTTGCTTCGGAGACCGGTCTGCTTCCCGAGCAGTCCTGGGACCAGCCCGACCGGCCGGAGATTTTCATGTGGCTCGGCCAACCCACCGGGTCTGCAATGCCGCTGATGTGGGCCCATGCGGAGTACATCAAGCTTCTCCGCTCCACAGCAGACGGCAAGGTCTACGACGCGATTGCGGCGGTCGCCGAACGCTATCTCGGCAAGCGTGCCAAGAGAAAACCGCTTGAGGTCTGGAAACCGAACCGCCACGTGCGCTTCATGCGTGCCGGCGAGATACTCCGCGTGCAGGGCGAGGCTGCGTTCATGCTCCATTGGACGACCGACAACTGGAAGTCAGTGCAGGACACCAAATCGATTCGAAACGCACTCCAGATCGACTATGTCGATCTCACGGACGTTGTCACCCTACCCGGTACTTGTATTCGCTTCACCTTTCTCTGGGCAGACGGTAACCGCTGGGAAGGGCAGGATTATTCGGTGACCGTATCCTGAGTGCTCGTCTCCACTGGGAGCGAACTTTGGACAAGATGGCAGGCGCAGCCAGCACACGCGTTTCGAAGAAGACGCCACTCCGTGCGTTCGAGGATAACTGGCCTCTGTATATTTTTGAGGCCGCCGAACTCGCGATGTTCATGATCTCGGCCTGTGTCTTTACCGACTTTCTTTTCCATCCTCACTACCCGGTACTCTGCCTCGTGCCGAACGCGGTCGTTCGTCGAATGCTTATGGGAATTGCAATGGGCGTTACGGCGATCCTTATCATTCATTCCCCCATGGGCAAGCGATCAGGCGCGCACTTCAATCCCGCCATTACCCTGACCTATTTTCGCCTAGGCAAGATCGATACATGGGATGCTGTTTTCTACGTGGTTTTTCAGTTTGTCGGTGGAGTGGCCGGAGTCGCCGTATCCGCTCTCCTTTTGGGCAGCAGCCTGGCCAGTCCGGCCGTCGATTATGCCGTTACAGTGCCTGGGCGATATGGAACAGCAGCAGCTTTCTTCGCAGAGCTCTTCATGGCCGCACTTCTCATGGGAGTTGTTCTCTGGACCTCCAATCGGCCTTCTCTGGCTATCTATACCAGCTACTCCGTCGGCATCCTGATCGCGCTCTACGTCCTCTTTTTCGCTCCTGTATCGGGCTTTAGCATCAATCCGGCGCGAACGACTGGGTCAGCGGTCTTTGCAGATCTCTGGACTGCGTGGTGGATTTACTTCATCGCGCCTTTGCTGGGCATGCTGGTTTCAGCAGAGATCTACCTCCGTATCTATGGCGCGGAACGAATCCTCTGCGCGAAATTGCATCCTAACCCGAAGTACCGCTGCCCATTTCTCTGCCACTATCCCTACCATCGCCACCGCTCTGAGCCTCTCGTCAAAGCCTGATCTGCCAATCCCCACAACTTCGATTTTCTTTCGAGAGAGAACTGCGGCTGGGTAGCTGGATCAGGAGAGGATCAGTGCACTTTCCTGGTAAAACAAAAGTCTCGACCTGCATCTCACTGGTATGTCTAGCCAATACGACGCAATCATCATCGGCACTGGAGCAGGCGGTGGAACCCTCGCTCTCCATCTCGCCAAGGCCGGCAAGAATATCCTCATCCTTGAGCGCGGCCCATTCATGCCGCAGGAAAAGCTCAACTGGGATACTTCCGCCGTCTTTCTCGACAACCGTTATCACACCAAGGAGACTTGGGAGGACAAAAACGGCCAGGAGCTACACCCCCAGCAGGCCTACTTCGTCGGAGGCCAGACCAAGGTCTACGGCGCTGCTCTGTTCCGCATGCGCGCAGAAGACTTTGGCGTCATCCGGCACAAAGGTGGCATCTCGCCCGCATGGCCTATCTCCTATACCGACGTGGAGCCCTACTATACCCGCGCCGAAGAGCTCTTCCACGTCCACGGCGACCTCGGCACCTCACCCTCCGTCCCCGGCGGGTATGCCTCTTCTTTTGATCCCACCGAGCCCTTCCACTCTAAGAAATACCCTTATCCCGCCCTCTCCAACGAATCCCGCATGCAATCCATAGAAAATGACGTTCGCAAACTTGGTATTCATACCTTCCCTATTCCCCTTGGGCTTAAATGTAACGAAACTGATCTCCTCGCCTCGAAGTGCATCCGATGCGACACCTGCGATGGCTACCCCTGCCTCGTCCACGCCAAGTCCGATGCCGATATCAACTGCATCCGGCAGATCGTGCACCTGCCCAACGTCACATTGATGACGAACTCCCGCGTTACCCGCCTCCTCACCAACAGCACCGGCACTGCCGTCACCGCGGTCGAGATCATCCACTCGGGTTCCGGCAAAACCTGCAGCTCTGCCTTCACCCGCACCGAAGCGAACGCGCCGCCCCCATCGAAGAGCGGCCACACGGCGACTTACACTGCCGGTTTCTTCGCGTTGTGCGCCGGCGCAGTCAACTCAGCTGTGGTCCTTCTGGCTTCCGCCAATGACAAGCACCCTACCGGTCTCGCCAACCGTTCCGACCAGGTTGGGCGTAACTTCATGTACCACCAAGCAGACGCTCTCCTTGCCATTACAACTGACCGCAACGAAGACAGCTACACTAAAACCTGGGGTACGAACGACTTTTATTTCAAGGATCTCGACCCCAGCTATCCGTTTCCGCTTGGGCAGGTGCAGCCTGTCGGGAGCTTCCATTTTGAGATGATGAGGGGCGATGCCCCACTCGCCCCCGGCTTTGTACTCGAAGGAATAAAGCACCACGCCGTGCCATGGTGGCTCACGACGGAGGATCTCCCCGAACCAAACAATCGCGTCACGATCCACAACACCACTCCGCTCTCGGGTGAAACTTTGCAGCCAGGACTCTTCGGCGCCCATCCCTCAGGCGATACTGGCAGCACCAACGAGTCCGAGCACGTCACTGACGCTGCGCCCAAGCGGATCCGGCTATCCTACACGGCGAACAACGTTGAATCGTTCAACCGTCTCAAAGACCGCTGGGTCGATGTGCTCAAGAGGGCCGGGCACGCTAACACCTCAGTCCCGCTACACGCTTATTTCAAGAAGCGCATTCCACTCGAGGGCGTCGGCCACCAGAACGGGACCTGTCGCATGGGCGTCAACCCCGCAACCAGTGTGCTCGATCCGCACTGCAGGGCCCACGACCTCGACAACCTGTATGTCGTCGACGCCTCCTGCTTCGTTTCATCGAGTGCAGTCAATCCCTCACTGACCATAATTGCGAACGCCATCCGAATAGCGGACCATCTGTTGGCAGAACGTCTAAAGTGAGAGATCACAAGCCACCATGTTTGGGAGATTTTGCACAGGATTCTGAACAAACCCGCGATTTAGCAAGTTTGAGCTTTGCTCGACAAAAGGGGACAATATAGCCGCTGTCGCGGCGGAAATTTGTGACTCGCACCGAACACTGGTCTTCCAAGCGCCGAGGGAGGCAGATGAAGTTGAAGCTGCCGGTGGGCGAGATTCTCTGCGGCAAATGCGGATGCTACGAATAATAATCTAGGGGCGAAACCGCCAGATCTCCACTATTTTTGAATCGGTTATGTCGGTGCAACCGACAGTCCAATCGTTAAGATAATGCTATGTTCCCAAAAACTTGACCTCGCCGCCAGTCGGCAACATATTTTGTTGACACACGCTGCTGATCCATACGGAATCCAGCTATTTACACCAGTACTGAGCCTCCTGTGCTACCGGGGATAGGGGTAGCCTTTGGCCAAAGCGTCCCGCAGTTCGGCATCATAACCGTAAATGTCACGATAAAAATAGATATCTCCGTCTTCGCGCACTACAGCGGTCATGTAAAGGATCAGCACGGGCACTGGTTTGGTGAGGTTCACCCTCAGGTCGTCCTGCCCGTCTTGCATCGCCTTTTGCACCCGTTCGAGAGTCCACTCCGGCTGGTCCCGCAGCACCCAAGCCGCCAATTTAGCGGGTTCTTTCAGGTGAATGCAGCCGTGACTAATGCTGCGGTCGGGGGCAGCAAAATAGTTTCCCCATGACGGGGTGTCATGCAGATATACGTCGTATCGGTTGGGGAACACGAACTTCACCAAACCCAGGGAATTATCCGAACCTGGCCTCTGGCGGACACGGAGCGTACCGGCACGAAGCTGCTGCAGAACCTCATTTGAAACTTTTCCGCTGGTGACTATTTTCCCGTCTGGGGCTATCACTTCGAAATGGACTTCCGATAGATAGTTGGGATCGTCTTTGATATTAGGAACAATCTCGTCTCTCTGGATGTTCAACGGCACGTCCCAATACGGACGGAAAACCAGATATTCAATCTCTCCCTCAAGTACCGGCGTGCGGTCGTATTCATCCCCCACGTCCACGGTCATCGTTAAGGCGACACTGCCATCTTCATTCAGCACGTAAAGCCGAAATCCAGGAATGTTGATAACGATAGGCGGTTGCGGGTAGTTATAGCGCAACCAGCGGAAACGTTCCAACGTAAGCCGTATTTGCTCAACGCGTTGACTCAATGGGACATTCAACTGCTCGAGCGTGTCCACATTGAGGTATCCGTCTGGACGAAGGCCGTGGCGTTTCTGGAACCGTTTTACCGCCTCCACCAGAGGCCCATCGTAGAGCCGAGAGTCTGCGGAAATTACCGCACTCTCCGGTAGATCACCAACCAGACGAAGCAATCTGGCAAGTCTGGGAACGCCATCATAAGTGGTTCCGGAAAACACTATGCCGTGAGGATCGAGTAACTTCTCTCCATCGTCCTCCTTGGCCAGTCGCATGTACTTTACCAGCGCTTTTTTCAGTTCATCGTACCTGGCGAACGGCGGTTCGATATTCTCCAGGGCCGATTTCAAATTCTTTCCCTTCACCAGTTGCTTCTCGACCAGTGTGGGAAGATCCAGCTTCTTGGGGCCCACGTCAAGTCCGAACTCAAAGTGTCGCGGATTTATTCTTTCCATCCGAAGGTCCGAGACGTAGCGCATCGTACAAACGGTCAGTGCGACGTCGAAGGGCGCCTCATCCGATGGCGTATGCTGGGCTTGGAGGCGAGCCAGGCGTCCAGGCCAGCTCGAGGAGTCATAATCTTCAGCAAGGAGCCCCTTGCTATCGGCTTGTTGCAGGATGGAGATCATCTCCAAAGCCTGTGAAGTGGGCTGTCCGTTACGGAGCCAGATCGTAGCGTAGCTCGAGCGCCGATAGATGGTTTCCACCTGGGCCCGGTAGTCGGGAAAATTAGGCCAACGGAGATCCTCAAGCTGGCCGGTGGCGACAATCGCACGCAAGGTAGTTGCTGACTTTTCGAGGCTCCCAGAAGAATCCGCTTGGGCGCAGATTCCCAAAGCCAACATGAAAATCAAAAGTAATACCGTGGCAGCGTCTACCCCAACGCGCACAACTGCGGCGCGTGCCGGGTAACCCGCGCGGCTGGTCGAATCGGTATGGCACATACGCACGTACTCCCGAGGGCCTCGCGCGGCCTCTTTTACTGAATGACGAAAACAATGAATTGAGTTATCTCCTTGAGGACTAGTGGGTTGTCCCGGTGATTACGTTAGCTTTGATTCGACGTTGAGGATCGGTGTAGGTCCAGCGGAAAGGGCGGGCTGATTTCTGGTAAGCGCGGATGTAGCGGCGCAGTTTGCGAGCCAGATCGTTGACGGAAGTGAAGACACCGCGATCGATGACGTCGCGCTGAATCTTGGCAAACCAAAGTTCGATTTGGTTGAGCCAGGAGGAGTAGGTCGGGGTGAAATGAAACCGGACTCTCGGGTTTTTCTGGAGGAACTCCTCTACTGCTTTGGTCTTGTGAGCCGAGAGGTTATCGAGCACGATGTGGATCTCCTTGGCCCGCCTGGTTGGCTGCACCACACCCGTGAGAAAGGCGATAAAGTCGGCGCTGGTATGCCGCCGGGCCGTTTGGCCGGTCCCCTGGCCGGTCTTCACATTGAGGGCGGCGTACAGCGAGAGTGTGCCATGACGGAAATACTCAAACCCGTGACGCTCGGCGCGTCCCGGCGAAAGCGGCAACCCCGGGTCCAATCGCTCCAGGGCCTGAATGGCCGTCTTCTCGTCCACGCAAAACACAGCCGCGTGCGGCGGCGGATTCAAGTACAGGCCGATGACGTCGGCCGCCTTGCTCTCGAACTCCGGATCGTCGCTGGCCATGTAACGATCCAAGCGATGCGGCTTCAACTGCGCCTGTGCCCACACGCGCTGCACCGTCGATTTGCTGACGTGCTCCAGCTTGGCGAGCTTGCGGCAACTCCAGTGGGTGCTGCCATCCGGCGGCGCCTGCTGTGTGCGGCGCACGATGCGAGCTTGAACCGCCGGGGTCACGGTGCGCGGGCGGCTGCCCTTATGCCGCGGATTGAGACCCTCGATGCGATCCTGCGCGAAACGTTTGCGCCAGCGGGCAATGGTGGGAGCGCTGGTATCGAGCTTCTTCTCAATCTCGTGATCGCTGAGACCGTCGGCCAGCGCGAGGATCAGCCGGGCACGAAACACGTCTCCGGCTGGCAAGCTTCGCGACTGCGCCCAGCGCGCCAGTTCTTCGCGTTCATCGTTGGAGAGAATGAGCAAGCTGCCATACTGTGCCATGCTCATTAGACGGAGCACAACTACTTATGTTATCACCGGGACAGTCAACTAAACGTAGCGACATAAATAATTGCTCATGTTAAGCGATTGTGTTTTCATGAGGACATGAAAGCACTTCGCATTGCCGACTCCGCAACTGTGGTTCTCGGGCTGCAAGACGAGATTCGACGATCTGAAGAATCACGCTACGATCACCGTTTGCATGGCGTACTCTTAGTGGCTCAAGGCTTGACCTGCCCGGAAGTGGCTGGCTTGCTGGGCGATGCTCCCCGCTCGGTCGAATACTGGGTAGGGCGTTTCGAGGAGGAGGGGTTGGCGGGTTTGCAGGAAGGCGAACGCCCCGGTCGCCCGCGCCGTTTGAACCGAAAGCAGTTGGGGGAGGTAGATGCCGTTCTTCGTAGGATGCCGAGAGAGGTAGGCATGAGCGGCAATTTATGGGACGGCAAGACCCTAGCCGCATGGATCGAACGACAGCATGGAGCCCGCTTAGGGGTACGCCAGTGCCAGAGACTATTTCGACAATTGGGATTCCGTTTACGCAAGCCGCGTCCGCTGGTGGCGCAGGCGGACCCGGAACGACAGCAAGCACATAAAAAAAACTCCAAGCTCTGATGGCAGATCCGAACGTGGAGTTGTGGGCGAGCGACGAGGTGCATTTTCAGCAACATGGGTCACGCTGCCGGATGTGGATTCCGCCGGAGACCAAGGACCCGATATTGCTGCATCATCCCACCCGCCGTAGCGTAGGCTACTTTGGTGCCGTTCGGCTTCGCGATGGCAAGTTCTTCTTCCATCGCGAGACGGACAAGTTCAACGGGGGCACCTTCTTCGCATTCCTGCAAGCCCTCTATCGCGCTAGCACCACGGGACCGCGACGGGTCGTCGTGATCACCGACAATGCCCGATATCACCATGCCCGGCTACACCGAACCTGGCGGGAGGAACATGCAGACAGCTTCGTTCTGGACTATCTGCCGCCCTACAGCCCAGACCTGAATCCAATCGAACGGGTTTGGAAGCTTACTCGGCGGCAATGCATACACAACCGCTACTTTCCCGTGCTCAGCGAAGTCGTCAATTCCGTCGAGGCCCAATTCGCGCTATGGGTACGCGGCAACATAACCTTGCGGAGATTATGCGCAATTACTTAAGACGCTATGTTTAGATAGCTAAGATTCTACTCTGAGCTCACCCCCGGCACGTCGTTGAAAACCGGCCAAGACTTGGGTTCAGGTATTGATGACGAAACGGAATTGTAAAGCTGGAGCCCTGCGATGCCTGACATCAGGATTTATCACTAATGCTCGCAGCCTTCGCCAGTAACTCTTTCGGGTGCACGGGCTTCGTCAGTAATTCAAAGTCATATCCCCGCTTTCGAACCCTTTCGAGGATATCCACCGTTGCGGCCTGACCTGAAAACAGTAGAATTTTGCATGCTGGATGCCGCTGCCTAATGAGAACAGCCATCTCCACGCCATTCATTCCGGGCATGACGACATCGCTGATTACTAGCGCGGGGCAAGAAGATTCCATCTGTTGTAAAGCGCTCTCGGCGTTGTATAACGCAGTTGCCTCATAGCCGGAATTGCGGAGTATTACCGCTAGCGTGTCGGCAATACATTTTTCATCGTCCACAACAAATATTCGCTTCTTCACTGAATGTTCCCCAGCCTTGTTGCTTCGCCACGGACGCGGTGAACACCCATTAAGCCCAGTGGAGCCAGGAACGACCGAAAAATCGGCTTGCCAGCAGTGAAAAGTGAGATATTCTCCCTGCACAGGAGAAAGACATGATTGAGCGTTTCTACCCAACGGTCATCTGTATCGCGCTGCTGTTGTCTCCTATACCGCTGGGCAACGCAGCGGTAGCCACCCCGGAAGCGGCCCAAACGAAAGCCTGGGAAGTCCTGCGTGCCGGGGTGAATCACGGGCATGTGGATAAGCGATGCGAGGCAGTCCGTGCTCTCGGATTGCTTTCCCAGGATTCCGAAGCAATAAAGTTGGCTGAAGACGTGCTGCTGGACAAGCATCCTGAGGTACGGACCGCAGCCGCCTCCGCACTGGGAGAGATGCGATCCACAGCATCGATTCCGCAATTGAAAAAAGCTCTTTCGGATCCCGAGATCGCAGTCGCCCTAGCTGCTGCGCATTCTCTTGTGATTTTAAAAGACCAAGCCGGATACGAGGTTTACTATGCTGTGTTGACCGGGAAATGCAAGGGGAGTGAGGGACTAAATCCTGAGGTCTTGATCCAAGAACAGTTGCAAAAGTTCGACGATCCACAGAAAATGGCGGAATTCGCATTTGAGCAAGGTGTGGGGTTTGTGCCGTACGGAGGTTATGCCTTCGATGCCGTAAAGACTCTGGAAAAAGACCGAGATGCTTCTCCCGTCCGCGTCGCTGCCGCACGAGTCTTGGTTGACGACCCTGACCCGCGCAGCGGGCACGCACTTACCGAAGCTGTCGGCGACCGGAAATGGGTTGTACGAGGAGCGGCACTGTGGGCACTTGCCAAGCGTGGAGATCCCAGTTTTCTTCCCATGGTGGAGGCCGCACTGTCTGATGATAATGACGCAGTTCGTTACGTTGCAGCGGCATCGGTACTGCGTTTGACGAGTGTATTGCAGCTTAACAAGAGCAAATAAGGGCTGCCTCTCATCTCGTTGCTGCTGGCCGCCGTCCCGTGAGCGCTTTCCTGGTACGCCAGGCTGAATCTTCCCTATTCCGCAATCACAAATTCTTGAGTGATTTTCTGTCCTTGTTGCTCCCTTGACTAAACGTCAGCCGATGCAGTTAATGGCATGGAGGCAATATGGCGAAGGATGAAAACCCTGAAAGTTGTTTTTATTTGGAGTTTCCCATTTTGGGATGTAACTGAACGCAGATAATGGCGAAGGTGAGACTGCGATTGCGACGGTGGTTGTATCCGGCGAAATCCGCAGCCAGCCGATTTCCTGTTGCTGCATCCTGTAATTGCTGTGGTTTCAAACTAGCTTCGAGTATGTCCAGTATGGCAAGCGCAGCCGCCTCGTCGCGCTTCCCAAAATGAAACTATCGATGATCTCACTGACTCTCTTCGGCAACCCTGTCAATTGGCTGCCGCATCGCAAGTCAAGGGAGTAGTTTTTGTTCCAGATTGATTCGCTTTACTTCGTGTAGCTTCTTGCTGAAGGGGACACAGCATGGGGCAGAGGCACAGGATCCTACTTGTCGGGAGCGATTCCGTTTTCCTTTAACTTCGCACCGACCTTTTGACGCATGCAGGCTATTAAGTCACATCGGCGGCTTTGCACCAAGCCCTGTTTCAGCTTGAACGTCATTGCTTTGAAGCGGTTATTCTTTGCCACACCATGACACCACACAGGCACGCGCTCTTTTTTCTTTTATTGAGTGGCTAGGGAGCAACACCCCTGTCGTGCGGGTCTACCTTGGATTCAGTCCGCCTGATGAGCCGACCTCGTGGTTTGCATCTTCGAGCAACCCTGGAGAACTATTGAGCATTGCATAATATACTTACAACGGGAATAGCTCTGCCTGCTCCCAGAAGGCCATAACCAAAGTAGGGCGTCGGCGCATCCGCCGCAGTGCCTTCCGGGCATAGTGACTCAGTTCGCCGAAGCTCTTGGGGCAGAAATTCGGTAGCTCGTGCTGCTTCCAGTGCGACCACAGATACTCGACCGGATTCAGTTCCGGAGCATAGGCGGGCAGGAATTCCAACCAGATCCGCCCTCGCTGCTCGCGCACGAAGTCCCAGACCAGACGACCGCGATGGCTTTTCAACCCATCCCAGATGATTAACAACTTGCCGGGAACGTGCCGCAGCAGATGAGAGAGAAACTCGACCACCTGCGGACTGCGGATGCTGCCCGGAAACAGTCGGAAGTAGAAGTTCCACCACGTTACCCCTGCCATGGCTGACAAGGTCTTCCAATTGAAGTGGTACTGCAGGACGGGCGTCTGGCCCCGTGGAGCCCACGTACGGCAGCGGTGCGGGCGCTCGCTCAATCCGCTTTCGTCGATGAAGACGACGGTGCGGCCCTCATTTTTGGCCTTTTTTTAACTCCGGCCAGCGATCCCGCTTCCACTGCTGAATCTTGGCTTCGTCCCGTTCCAAGGCGCGTCCCGTCGGTCGCTGGCAACTCCAACCCAGTTGCCGCAGAATACGCCATGCCTGCGAGGGGTGGTACTTCACCCCGCATTCGCGTTCGATCAGGTGGGTCACTCGCGCCGACGTCCATAGGCTGGTTTCATATCCGAGTGCTTGTGGGCCACGCTTCAGACCACGCTCGATTCGCCGCAGGTCTTCGGGACGTAGGCGCGGTTTGCGACCCGCTCGTCCTGCCTTTTTAAGCGCCCGCCGTCCACCTTCCTGGAGTTGTCGAGCCCACTGACCCACCGATTGCCGATGTACCTTTACACGCCGCGCCACCTCGGACTGGCTATATCCCTGCTTCAGCAGCCGCGCCGCTTCCATCCGCCGCTGCTCCAGTGCGTCAAAATCTCTGCGAACTCCCGCTGGATTGCCCATGCACGGCAGGATAGCACAATCTTTCAGAAATGTCAGTATATTATTCAATACTCAATAGTAGACACACTCGCATCTGCACTCAGAGCATGCGAGACCGCGGTGGCTTAGGTATGCTATGCCTGTCAAAACGTCACGCGGTTTCTACCCATTACCGTAGTGATGGGGCATCCCAGAGCCGACGGAACCAAGTTGTCCTGAAATTGTGGCATGGCTGGTCAAAGTCTCGCAGTTTCCGCAACCTAACGGGTTACTTGTTGACGGCGTCATTGACGACTGACTCCATCGAAACCACAACACCGGTTCTAGGTTTTCTCAGCACATGAAATTCTGCGCTAGTCGGAATGGAGGCATGAAGTTTCTGGAGAGTGACCGGGCCCCATACGCAACTTCGTGGGTTACGCTAGCAATTCCACCCGCCAGGTTGCGTGATAAAACACGAATTGAGCCAGGCAAGCTTTATTCAATGTTGGAGCCAAGGTGAACCACAAAACTGAACCTTCAATCAACATAGTCACGCGGGGCGAAGGAACCATCATGGAGCGATCAATGCAGATACGCCGTTCGTTTGCGATCATCATCGGGGTCTCTATTCTCGTGGCCGGAGCTGCTCTAGCCTTGGGACTCACCTCCTGGGCCGGGCACTCGGTTTTGGGGTCTTCCCACGCAATTCCCGTATATATCAACCAGGCTGCGGACGGCGGGAGCGTCGTCTCTTCGAATGCCATGGGGTTTGCGCCTATCCTCAAACCTGCGCTCCCGGCAGTCGTGAGTATCATCTCCTCGCGAGTTGTGAAAACTCCCCAATCGCCATTTTTGAATAATCCTTTCTTCCAGCAATTCTTTGGTGGGCAGCTACCGCGTAGTCCGCAACACCAGCGGGAAGTAGGATTAGGGTCAGGGGTAATTATCAGTCCCGATGGGTACATTCTGACCAACAATCACGTTATCGATAAAGCTACCGACATCAAGGTCATGCTGGCGGACAAGCGCCAATTTCCCGGAAAGGTAATAGGGGCCGATCCAAAGACAGACATTGCGGTTGTCAAGATTGCGGCAACCGGCTTGCCCACGATTGCGTTAGGAGATTCTTCTATGCTCCAAGTCGGTGACTATGCCTTCGCCATCGGCAACCCATTTGGTGTAGGCGAGACGGCGACCATGGGAATCATCAGCGCTACAGGTCGCAATGGCCTCGACATAGAAGACTATGAAGATTTTATCCAGACTGATGCCGCAATTAACCCCGGCAACTCCGGTGGCGCCTTACTGAACGCGCGAGGCGAACTGATCGGAACTAACACCGCTATCCTTTCGGGCGGATCAGGCGGGAACCAAGGGATCGGCTTTGCCATTCCCATCAACATGGCGAAGTATGTCATGGACCAGATCCTGAAGCATGGGAAAGTGGTGCGTGGTTATATTGGCGTGGGCATTCAGGAGATCACACCGGCGCTCGCGAAGGCCTTCAATATTCCAGCCGAAAAAGGTGCTTTGATCAGCAACGTAGATCCGAACAGTCCGGGCGCAAAGGCCGACCTGCGGAGAGGCGACGTGATTATTGAGTTGAATGGGCAGCCAATCACCGGCCCGAATGACTTGCGCCTGAAAGTCGCGACCATGGCGCCGGGAACTACGGTGCATCTCAAGGTCCTTCGCAACGGTGAATCGCGCGATGTTAGCCTTAACCTAGGGGAAAGCCCGTCGAGCAAGAACGCCGGCACTACTCCCGGTGGTTCCGCAGAGAGCAGCCCGATGCGAGGTGTTCAGGTAGACGAGCTAACTGGCGACATCCGCCAACAGCTTGGGCTCAAACCCGATACCAAGGGGGTGGTAGTCACCGAGGTTCCAGACGGTTCCCCGGCCGCAGATGTGGGCTTGCAGCACGGAGATGTGATTGAGGAGATCAATCGGCAGCCCGTGAGCTCCGTCTCTGACTACCAGCAACTGGTTGGACAAGCCGGAAAGCAGACGTTGGTGTTGTTAGTCAATCGTGGTGGTGAGACGGCATTCTTGGTTGTGCGGCCAGAGTAGAGCCAGAGTTGCTGATCGCTTCTCTTTTGGCCGGGACAGCGCATCACTATGGATTTGTGTCGGGAGGCGCATTGAGAAAACGATTTCAGCAGCGAAAAGCCTTAAACGTCGGCGCTTCGGCGAGGGGTAGACTCCGGGAAATCGCGGGCGATAGAAATTCAGTTAGCTCCCGAGGGAGGCCAATTGGTGAGAGGGACGGTGCTACAATGTCTGTCATCTGTCCATTGGAGGGCAACGTTTGAAAGTGCCCGGTACGAAATGGTCGCCTTAAGCGGAGTCCGTTTCCCGCTGCGCTTTCCAGTCAGATAAAAATGGACCGGCGATATAATGATCAACGAGACCAGCATTGAGATTACGATGCTGCCGATGACGGCGCTCGCCAGCGCTTGTAGCATATGAGAACCCGCTCCGAAGGCCAGAGACAACGGCGCCATCGTTAAAGCCGAGGAGTCCACTAATGCGGTTTTCAAGCATGCACTATTTTCCTCTGGCGTGGCCATTCATTCTGGCCCTTTTTCTCCTCTTCACATTTTTGGTTGCGCTGATCGAGTTAGGCATCCTGAGATACGCCTATGAGCGGATGGGCATCCCTCCTCGTTATGTTCTGGGAATCCTTTTGCTCTCTCTTCTCGGGAGCGCCATCAACATTCCCGTCGCTGAATTACCGCCGGAAGCGGTGGTCTCCGGCAGATTGGTTGACGTTTATGGCATTCGCTATGTTGTCCCGGTAGTCCGGGAGTGGCCGGGAACCATCCTTGCGGTTAACGTTGGTGGCGCCTTGATCCCGGTGATCCTTTCCGTCTACCTGCTATTCAAGAACAAATTGTATGTCCGAGGTCCACTGGCCATCGCGGTGGTCGCGCTCGTCGCTCACCTCCTGGCTCGTCCCGTACCCGGTGTGGGCATTGGCATCCCAATCTTTATTCCTCCGATTGCCGCTGCGTTGTCGGCGATGGCCATTGGCTGGCGTAAGGCTGCCCCCCTGGCGTACATTGCGGGAAGCTTAGGGACATTAATAGGCGCGGATCTTCTGAATCTTGACAAAATCCAGGGCCTCGGTGCGCCGGTCGCTTCGATAGGGGGAGCAGGGACGTTTGACGGCGTTTTTGTGGCAGGGATTGTCGCCGTTTTGTTGTCGCCAGTTGCACGACCGCGTCATGGCGAACCCCAGTAGATCTTCGCCGTGAGCGAAGATATTCAGGCCGTGGCGGTGTCGATGGATTTCAGCGACTCGCGATGATGATGGGCGGCGACCAAGCGAGAACCGCTTTGTGAAGCGGGCGGATGCAGCGGAACGCGGAAAGGTGCCTCGAGGGTAGCGTTCAAAGTGGTCCATTTTCCAGAGGTGCCTGTCACCGTGAAGCTGCTATCGGTTGGTTGATCAGATCATTGAAGGTCTTGGCGTTCAGCGCCTCGCGCTGCAGAAGTTCCCCTGCAACCAGATCAAGCTGCGGGCGATGCTGCTGCAATATCTGCTTTGACTCCGCATACGCCGAGGCCAAAATCTGCTTCACCTCGTCGTCGATCTCGCGGGCAGTCTGTTCGCTGCAATTGCGTTGCATCGCTCCATCACCTGCCACCGGCAGAAATGCATTGTGGCGTTGAGCGCAATGCATTAGTCCGACCGATTTACTCATTCCGTACAAACAGACCATCTGACGGGCCAGTGCAGTAGCGTGTTCGAGGTCGTTTTCCGCACCGGTCGTGATATCGTCGAATACCACCTCCTCGGCGGCCCGTCCACCGAGCAGGCCCTTGATCTTGTCGATCAGTTCAGCGTGGCTCATCAAGTACTGGTCACCTTCGGGCAGTTGGAGAGTGTAGCCGAGCGCAGCGCGTCCGCGGGGAACAATGCTGATCTTCTGGACAGCATCGGCATGCTTGCTGTAGGCTGCCACCAAAGCGTGACCAATTTCGTGATAGGCCACCCGGCGCTTGTCCTCCAGGCTCAGCCGGCGACTCTTGCGTTCTGGCCCAGCCACCACTTTCTCTACTGCCTCTTCCAAATCTATCTGCCCGATCATTGTTCCTTTATGCCGCGCCGTGAGCAGCGCCGCCTCGTTGATGACGTTGGCTAGATCGGCACCGGAAAACCCAGGTGTTTCCTGAGCGATTTTGCGCAAGTCAACATCGGGCGCGAGAGGCTTGCCACGGCCGTGGAGCTTGAGAATCGCATCCCGCCCTTCGAGGTCGGGCGCATCCACAACCACTTGACGGTCAAATCGACCGGGACGCAACAGCGCACGATCCAAAACGTCGGGTCGGTTAGTGGCTGCCAGGACAACTACACCCATATTGGATTCAAAGCCGTCCAGCCCGACCAGCAACTGATTGAGCGTCTGCTCCCGCTCGTCGTTCACTGCCCCGATCTGCACGCCGCGCTGCCGCCCCACGGCATCCAGTTCGTCGATGAACACGATGCACGGCGCATGCGTCTTTGCCTGCTGGAACAAGTCGCGGACGCGGGCTGCACCAACGCCAATGAACATTTCCACAAACTCACTCCCACTAATCGAAAAGAAGGGAACTTTCGCTTCCCCTGCGACAGCACGCGCCAGCAACGTTTTTCCTGTGCCAGGAGGGCCAACCAGCAAGACGCCCTTCGGGATCTTTGCTCCCAGTGACTGGTAGCGTTCAGGTTGCTTCAGGAAAGTGACAACTTCCTGTAGCTCATACTTGGCTTCGTCGCAGCCCGCCACATCGTTGAAGGTAACCTTGATGTCCTGTTCGGCCACCAGTTTCGCCTTGCTCGACCCAAAACTCAGTACCGACTGACCGACTCCCTTCATCCGCTTGGCCAAGAACTGCCAGAGCAACCACATCAACGCGAGCGGCACGACCCAAGACAACAAAAATTGCGACAAAACGCCCGGTCGCACGCCGGTGAACTTCACCCCTGCCTTCTCCAGGTCGCTGACCAAATCGGGGTCTTCCACCCGCACCGTGCGAAACATGAACGCTTTCGGTGCCGCCGGAGCAGTCTTTGTTTCTTGACTTTCGGCTGGCGTCTTTGCAGCGGGAGCCGTGGCTGCGCCCTTTGATGCTACCGGAGAACTTATTATTTCTGGCCTTTCAGCTTGCGCTTTCGCCTGAGTGGGGGCCGGGGACGTGCTCTTCGATTCGGCAGCGGCCTCGCTTGTGGTTTGTGCCTTGGTCGTGGGAACGGGGTTTGTCTTTTGGGCGGCGGGGTTGGTGCTCGGCTGAATTTTCCCGTCAATCTCGGTCTCCTTGACCGAACACTCAACCACCTCTCCGCGTTTGACATACTCTTTGAACTCGCTGTACGGAATCGTGCGCACCGCTACTTGACGAGCACCCTCTTGCCATGCCCACAACATGACGAGCGCAAGAATCACGTTAAATATTATCGAGCGCCATTGCTGCGGTGGCCAGCCATCTGTTTTCGTCGGAGGATCGGGTTTGAGCCGTTTCATCTTGCTTCTCCAGCGGTTCTCATCGTTGCTTACGTCGGTTCGGCTACTTAGCCATTTCGTGAGCGGCTAAATGGCCAAGCCAGCAGAAGATCGTCTGAGTCAGAAATTTTACACTTTTTTGTCTTTTGGTTTGGTGGCTTAAACGTCGAAAACGTACGCCCCTTGCGCTCTCCACACAAATCGTGAAGAGCGCCATAATACAACCTTTAGAGCGCCGTTAAGGTTGGTATATCCCACAGAACGATTATTCCAGCCGTCACCCTGAGGTTGGGCCGTTTTGCGGGCGTCTGAGCCCGCAGGCGAAGTCCCGAGCGCAGCGAAGGAACTCGGCGACGCGGCGTAAGGGTCCATGGATTTGCTTTTTCCGGCCTTCGGGTGACGCCCGGTGAAATGCATGGATCGCCACGTCTGGAGAGTCCAAATTACCCGGTCTCAGTGCCCCAGCAGTTCAGCCCGCGAATGAAGCACTTCTGCTTTATGGTTTTCTTCTCCGCATTGAGCTTTTTGTCCCTGCCGCAGTGGCATGACACCCCACCGGCGCGGCCGCCACGCTTGCGTCTGCGCCGATCTTGAATTTATCGCAGCAAGCATCGTGGGCAGCACATTCAGCAGGCCAATAACCGAGATAACTTCTGCCCCCGCCTATGTTGGCCGGGCCATCCGGATGGATCCATTTGGGTTGGTTGGTGTTGGCTGTTCGGCCGGCGCAATAGCACTCCGAACGCCCAAGGTCCATCAAGATAGTGAAATTCAACTCGATGCTAAATGGCCCATTTGAAGAAGTGCACGACTTTCTGGCCGCCTTCGTCCGTGTAGTAGACGATTATCTTCTTAGACTTTTCAGCACCCGCCGAAATGTCCTTGCCGGCATCCTTGGCCGCGCTGTCGGTCAGACGATAGGTTCGTTCACTCCCGTCCTCGGTTTTCACGACAAGTGTCTTGGCGTCGCGGTCAAGGTGGGCGACCGTGGCTTCGGTGGACTTCAGTCCATCCTTTCCGATATTGTCGATCTCCTCGGCAGTTTCCTCGGATCCTTTGGCCGTATAATGCACGGCGACCTCACTACCCTCTTTCAACCCATGAAATGCGTCTTTGGCGCCCGCGGCAGTGTCTTGCACGCCGTGGACAGTGGTTCGCTTCACGAAGTGCAGGGTGTGTTCGGTTCCGTCAGCCAGCTTGACGACGACCGTGTGAGCCGCGGAGTCCAGCTTGAGGACTACTCCTTCCAGGATCCCGTGGCGCCGCTCGATTGCCAGAACCGATAAGCACAGGACAATCAGCACGATAATCACAGAGAAACGTTTGCGCATAACTACCTCCCTTTACTTTACTTAACTATGGAATTCAACGGGGATTTTCAAGGCGTCAGGGTGTGCCGATACGATGGAGGTTTGGGGCAGCGCAAGAAGGTGATCCTCGTGCCGCCGTTCATCGTCTCGATGAATCCACCAGGGTATCCCTCAGCATGGTTGCGTCCCCGCAGAGCCCGCTTCCATTTCCGCGGACGGAGCCGTTGTACTCCGAATCTCATGCGGCGTTTAGCAGGTCAGGCACCGAGGTAGGTAAAAGCCCTGGTTATCCAGTCTCTACGACACGTAATGGCTTTTAGGACCTCGGGATCTGCTGCTGCTTGAGCCTGTTCCCCGGCGTGCAATCCAAACTGATCGGTGAGGACGTCGGTTTTGATGTTGGAGCAAAGTCTGTGCATAGGTCAGGTGAAATACCCCTATTTCAAACCGAACAAGCCGAGCACTACAGTCACAACCATCACGAACAAGACAATCGACGTTACTGCCACATACTTGCGATCTCGGTCAACGGCAAAAGCATAGATCGAGACGACAACACGCGCGATAGGTGTCAGAATCAGGAGCACGGTGGCGATCAACATGACCACCGTTGGGTCGAACGAGACAATTCCCTGGATGATAGCCGACCAGTGGTAATACTGCTTTATCCAGTCCGGGGTAAGGGGAACGAATTCCGGCCGCAGCAGCGCTCGGACGATGGCAATGACAAACAGGGCAGTGCTGACCAGCATTCCGCCGAGCAGCACCTTGTAAACGTCGGCATAGACATTCTGTTCCGCAGTGGCACGATGCTTGGGCTGTCCGATAACAGTCGGCGTTTTCATTGTTCATTCAAGGGTAGGCAAGTGCAGCTTGAATCCTAGATCTAATCCTTTAGCCATCATTTCGTACGCCAAGTACACCATCAATGCCGCAAACAGCCATTTCAGCCATGCGCTGTGCAGTCGGTTCATGATCATCGTTCCGGCGGTCGCTCCCGCAGTCGTCCCGACCGCCACCGGACCGACAATACTGAAGTGGATCAACCCCGCCAGGAAGAACAGAATCGAACTTACGGCTGCTGTTACCCCGATCATCAATTTGCTTGTGCCAATCGCCGCCTTCATGGGAACATTCATGTAACGGTTCATTGCGGAGACTTTCAGAACACCGCCCCCTACACCGAGCAGGCCCGATGCCAGGCCTGCCAGATAAGCAATCGAGGCGCCTACAGGCACGCCGGTGACGACATATTCAACCTCTCGTTTTACCGCCTCGTCATAGTAATCCCCACGCAACTCCAATCTAGCCGAGAACCTGTCCGGCTTGGCTTGGGAAAACTGGCCTGAAGAGATGCGCCGGTCATCGAGATTGCGGGTAGAAAATGCGCCGTATGCCATGTAGGCCAGCATGACCGCAAAGATAAGCTGTATAGTCCATTCGTTCAGATAAAGCGCAAGTGCGCTACCGCAGAGAGCACCCAACGTTGTGAAAATCTCCAGGAACATCCCGAGGCGAAGGTTAGTAATGCGCTGGTTAACGTAGGAAGATCCACCTGCGTTCGAGGTAGCAATGACCGACACAATACTGGCTGCGATCGCAATTCTCATCGGGAGATGGAACCACAGTACCATCGCGGGGACGATAAAAACCCCGCCTCCCACCCCGAGCAGCGCTCCGAATAATCCCGCAACGGAAGCCGCGCCGAACAGCGGCAGGACAAAGCTGTAGGAGTAGTTCATTTCTTATTATTGAGCATTGCATAATATAGAGACATTTATGCAGCCTTGTGCTACTCTGCCTGCATGGGAAATCCAGCGGGGGTTCGTCAAGATTTTGAAGCCTTGGAGCAGCGCCGTCGTGAAGGCGCGGAAATGTTGCGCCAACGTGTTCCTCAGGCTGAAGTCGCTCGTCGGGTTGGAGTCTGTCAACAGTCAGTGAGCCGATGGGCCCAGCAACTTAAGCAGGGTGGACTGCGGGCGCTGAAGAAGACAGGCAGTGCCGGACGAAAGCCACGCTTACGACCGGAGGACCTGCGTCAGATCGAGCGCGGTCTGAAGCGTGGGCCACAGGCGTTGGGCTATGAGACCAGCCTGTGGACGTCGTGGCGCGTGGCCGACCTGATCGAGCAGGAGTGCGGGGTGAAGTACCACAGTTCCCAAGCGTGGCGGATTCTGCGGCGACTTGGGTGGAGCTGCCAGCGACCGACAGGACGGGCCTTGGAGCGCGACGAAACGAGGATTAAGCAGTGGAAGCGGGAACGTTGGCCGGGGATAAAAAAAACGCCGAAAGAGAAGGCCGAACCATCGTTTTCATCGACGAAAGTGGTCTGAGTCAGCGTCCCCACCGGTGTCGCACTTGGGCCCCACGGGGTCAGACCCCAGTGCTGCAATACCACTTCAACTGGAAGACGTTATCCGCCATGGCTGGCGTGACGTGGTGGAACTTTTACTTTCGTCTCTTTCCCGGTAGCATTCGCAGTCCGCAGGTAGTCGAGTTTCTCTCCCATCTGTTGCGGCACATTTCCGGCAAGCTGCTGGTGGTCTGGGACGGGCTAAAAAGCCATCGCGGTCGTCTGGTCTGGGACTTTGTGCGCGAACAGCGAGGAAGAATCTGGTTGGAGTTCTTGCCTGCCTATGCTCCCGAACTGAATCCAGTCGAATATCTATGGTCTTACTGGAAGCAAAACGAGCTACCGAACTTCTGCCCGAAGAGTTTCGGGGAACTGAGCCACTACGCCCGGAAAGCGCTACGTCGTATGCGCCGTCGGCCTACGCTGGTCACTGCGTTCTGGGAACAGGCAGATCTCTTTCCACTGTAACTATATTATGCAATGCTCTATAGTAGAAGTTTCGCCTGTTGCGCGGATCAGTACTAAGCCGCCAGCGTCGACACGGTGCTGGGGACGAGCCTCTGAAGCCGGCCTTAGGCGCACAACTAACCTCGGCGAGGAGCAACCCCCTTCGAAAGATTCGCACGTTTGCGGTTTCCGAGACCACAATGCCGACGCTGGAACTGACCTTCGACATTGCCGCAGCTGCCATGTGGCGCGTTCCTAGGCCAAAAGGCAAATGCAGGTTTGGGACTCGCGCCTCCAAATATCGGCAAGCCGCCATGAATATCCCTGAGTCAGAGACCACGAATGCCCCATCTAACTGCGCCAGCTCTTTTATTGTGCCGCGAAGATTGGGGTTTGCCACATAACGAAGATCTTCCGGATGACCCATCAAGGGGTCCAGGATTAGAGATCGAGAGTGTCGCAGCACTGCATCGGAATCACCCACCATGAACACGGTCCCAATTCTGCGCCCTTCGCGGCCTTCGCGGGCGATCTCGAAAGCCAGCTCGAGAGTGGGCTTCACAATGTTCGGCGAAAGAGGACGAAAGAGAAAAGTTAGTTTGTCAAGCATACATGCATACCTTTGGGAGGCTCGTGGTCCGAACGAGCCTCCTTTAGTTTGATTAAGATTGACACGGGTCGATCAGGTAAATTCATCGGTGTTTGGCTAAATTTTTCCGAAGTGCCATAAGTCTTTGTAGGTCATAACGATATAATTGTTCGGCACGGTAGCGATCCCTCGTTTGTCCGCGTCACCAGCGGAGATGTGCATGACGTGAACATCCTGGACGAGATCATGCCGGAACCCGGCGCGTTCTACGTGATGGATCGCGGCAACATCGATTGCCAACGTCTGTTTGTGTTCACGCTCAGCTCGGCCTTCTTCGTGGTGCGCACCAAGTCGAACGTTTTGATTCAGCGGCGCTACTCCCACGCGGTTGATAAAAGCACCGGCGTGCGCTCAGATCAGACCGTCATCCTCGACATATCCAGATCCATTGCGGCGCGTTCGCAACTTCGACGCAGAGCCCAACAATCGACTGACATTCTTGACCAACAACTTCGCACTCCCTGTAGTTAGGTAAGCACCTAATGCTTCTTTGCGGGATCACAAAACTGATGGCGCACCATTCAAACCCGCGCGATTTTCTATCCGAAGATGACGGGCAAAACTCGGATCCAGCCCTGCAGCTGCAACGACAGCATCTGTTGAGCATCCCGGCGCAGCGCAGTGTGAGTGGAAGGAAACAATTCCCCGGCTGGGAAACTCATGAGGGGAAGAGAATCGGCCCTCGCGCGGATGAGAAGCTAGATGCGGGGGCCGACATGCGATTCGAATCTGGCCTGAACCCAGCCACGATGATGCCGAAACCGTCAGCCGCGATGCTGATCCTGGCGCTCGTGCTGGGGATGCTGATCCTGCTCGGTATTTGCCTGTTGCTGTTTTGTGGGTTCATGCGGCCGATGCCGCGGCACGTACCTCCCACGAACACGCAACTGAACATTCCTCCAGGATCTCCTTTCTGAATCCTCCAATACTGCCCGGATGGTTGTCCATATCCTCAAAATCCGGTCACGTTTGCGGTGATTCAATAGGCACCTCGAGGACAGATTGAATACGCAACAGTCATGCCGCAGGAGCCTTCCTGGTAGAGAAAGGCCGCTCCGGCGCATACACACTATGCAGCCGGCCTGATTTCGCTAACCGCTGCCGAAGGACTCCTTCTTCTTCGCGCTGAGGCACCGAGCAATGCAGCAATCCAACTTAGCAGCATTACTGTGGAATTGCCGCGAATTCCGGAAACCAAGCCGAGAGCGTAAGGAGTCTGAGTACCAAATCCCCCTTGGCTGAAGACGTTAAGCGAAATGCTAACAGCTAACATCATCATAAGGCCAATTGCCGCAGCAAGTCCGAACACGCTCGTGCCGTGGACGACTGCATCACTTCGGCTGACGGGTACTGCCTGGATCGCTGTCACTAACCCGGCCACGTACATTGCACCGATGGTGAGCAACGCCATCCAGATTTCCCAGCTGCTCCTAACATTTAAGGTAGCTGGGCCGGTCGCTGTGGTGAAAATAGCCAATCCAACTGCTCCGAAAACTATCCAGATGCCGAAAAGCTAAACGCCCCAGCCCAGATTGCGCTCCAGTCAGTGGACCCGCTGCCGAGCTTAACCCTCGATTGCAAATTACCAAACTCTGTCATATTCCCCCCCACTGATTACTTAGACTCGGCAGTCAACTGTTGCGATGCAAAACCGCATGCTGTTCAGTAGGGGGTGATCTGGGCGGCCCGCACGCATTATCTGCAGCTGCTACGACCAGAACCTTTGTTATTTTGCAACAGACAAAGAACTCAATATTGTATGGTAAGGGTTGTTTCCGGACAGGAAGGGAAAGTTCCCCTGCGAATCAAACTCGGCCTTCTTTTGCACTCTAAAGCCAGGAGTGAATTCCATGAAAAGCGAGAACGGTGTTGCATTCCTTCAGTATGCTTTGCGAAAGCACGGCTATTTGGCCAAGTTGTGGGCTCTGATCAGACCTTACTGGTTCTCCGAAGATCGATGGCCCGGGCGCGGGCTGCTCCTCCTCGTCGTCAGTCTGACCCTGGCCAGCGTTTACATAACCGTGCTCCTCGCGGAATGGAACCGGCTGTTCTTCAACGCTCTGCAGGCGAAGAACTATGACGATTTCCTACACTTGTTGATTCGCTTCTGCTTATTGGCGGCCTTATATATCCTTTTTGCGGCCTACGGACTCTATTTCAGTCAAATGCTGCAGATTCGCTGGCGACGCTGGCTGACCGAACAGTACTACCGGGACTGGCTCACCGATCGTTCTTACTACTTGCTCCAGTTGGAAAAGTTTGACGTGGAAAACCCGGAGCAGCGCATCCAGGACGACATCGGCATCGTGACCACCATGACCCTGACTCTCGGGCTCGGACTGCTTAACTCCGTGGTCACCCTGGTCTCTTTCCTGCTAATGTTATGGGATCTCTCGGGCACGCTCACCCTTCATCTGGCCGGACTTGAGTTGGCCATTCCGGGTTACATGGTATGGATAGCGATCATCTATTCCGCTTTCGGCTCCGTCGCTACCCACTATGTCGGGCGCTCCCTCATCGGCATCAACTTTGATCTTCAAAGATATGACGCCGATTTCCGTTTCCGTATGATCCGTATCCGCGAAAACGCGGAGAGCGTGGCGCTCTACGGTGGCGAGGCGGATGAAAAGGAGAAACTCAAGACCTCTTTTGCCAATATTTGGCGGGCTTGGTGGCGCCTAATGAAGACCCAGAAGCGACTCACCTTCTTCACCGCGGGCTATCAACAGGTGGCAATCGTCTTCCCGATTCTGGTTGCCGCGCCCCGTTACTTTTCGGGCGCCATTCACCTCGGCGGGCTGACCCAGACGGCCTTAGCCTTCGGCCAGGTACAGACCTCCCTGAGTTGGTTCGTCAGCGTCTATCCGAATATAGCCCAGCGGTCTGCAAGCGTGAACCGGCTCATGGGCTTCAGTGAGGCGCTGGTCAAGGCCAAGCGGTTGCCCTCCTCGAGTCCAGCCATTCGCGTGACGAGAAGCTCTGCCTCTGAGCTGACCGTGGACGACATGACCCTGAGTCTGCCCGATCGACGCGTGATACTAGACGCTGTTTCCTTGCGTATTCATACCGGAGATCGCGTTGTGGTGAGCGGGCCGTCCGGTTCCGGCAAAAGCACTCTGTTTCGCGCCTTCGCGGGCATATGGCCCTATGGAACAGGAACGGTATCTACACCGCAGGGGCGCGTGCTCTTTCTTCCGCAAAAGCCGTACCTCCCCATCGCCACACTCCGCGAAGTCCTCAGCTATCCGGACCAGCCTGACGGACAAAATGGGGAAGAATACCGGCAGGCCCTAACCGACGCATATTTGCCACTGCTGGTTGATCGGCTGGACGAGGAGGGAAATTGGTCCCTGAACCTTTCGGGCGGCGAGCAGCAACGGATCGGCTTCGCGCGGGCTTTCCTTTACCGGCCGGACTGGCTCTTCATGGACGAGGCGACTTCGGCGCTGGACGAGCCAACGGAACAGGCGCTTTATGCTATTTTGCGAAAACGGCTGCCGGGGATCACGATAATCTCGGTCGCGCACCGTGCAGGGGTGGCCAACTTCCACAGCCGTCGTCTAACGATTCAGCCTGAAACCAGATCGCTCGCAGAAAGCTTGGTGACCGATGTCGCCGTCTGAGACCCTGGGTGGAAGGCGACTCGGATTTGAAGGCCGCCGAAGAGTTAAATGTGATCGCCGAAATCCGAGGTAGTTCAGAACCAAGGGTCGTCGGCTTGGCGGCAGGCTCCAACCCAACTGTCGAGCGTAAACGACAAAGGCAGGCCAAGCTTCGGGTGATCAACGCTGCAAAACGTCACCGGTTCTCAGGCAATTATTCATCCAATAAGAGGGTAGCCGGTTGGCTGAAGCAGAGCAGGAATCCGAATCGATGAACCGCTACACGATAGAAGCTATGAGCGTCCACAGACAGCAATCCGATCGCAGCATTCGCGGCGTCACTCTCGTCGAGTTGATCGTTGTGATTGCTCTCATCGCCATCCTGACGGGGGCTGCGATTCCCATGGCTCGTACAGCCATCAAGCGTGAGAGGGAGCGCGAACTGCGAACGCGCCTGCAGGAAATGCGCGATGCCATCGATCGCTATAAGGACGCCGCCGACCGTGGGGCCTTCCAGATTAAACTGGACAGCCAGGGATATCCGCCTGACCTAGATACGCTGGTCAAAGGAGTAGACGTGCAGGGGAAAAAGATCCGTTTCCTGCGCAGTATCCCCGTCGATCCGATGACGAAGAGCACCGACTGGGGCTTGCGGTCGATGCAGGACGATCCAGACTCGACCTCGTGGGGCGGGCAGAACGTCTTCGATGTTTATTCCAAGTCAACCGACACCGCGCTCGATGGTACTAAGTACCAGGATTGGTGATGATCCCCAAGCGTTAGACCGAAAATGCGTCCGACTACGATTCCGCATCGTGCCTGCGAGCCACACTCGTAACGGTCGGGGACGTCCAAGTCATTGACCGGTTTGCCTTTTAGCTTGAAGTCGGTCTCAAGGACGTGCGATGTCGGTTTTCGAGTTCAGACATGTTGCCCCCTTTGGCCATTCCCATGCGAACCCCATTCGCCCGCTCACATGGGTAGATTTCCACTCAGCAATTGTTAAAAGGTCCACAGAAGCGCACTTTGATTTGGTCTTGTCCTAGTGGGCTGTCCCGGTGATTACGTTAGCTTTGATTCGACGTTGAGGATCGGTGTAGGTCCAGCGGAAAGGGCGGGCTGATTTCTGGTAAGCGCGGATGTAGCGGCGCAGTTTGCGAGCCAGATCGTTGACGGAAGTGAAGACACCGCGATCGATGACGTCGCGCTTAATCTTGGCAAACCAAAGTTCGATTTGGTTGAGCCAGGAGGAGTAGGTCGGGGTGAAATGAAACCGGACTCTCGGGTTTTTCTGGAGGAACTCCTCTACTGCTTTGGTCTTGTGAGCCGAGAGGTTATCGAGCACGATTCAATCTCGTGATCGCTGAGACCGTCGGCCAGCGCGAGGATCAGCCGGGCACGAAACACGTCTCCGGCTGGCAAGCTTCGCGACTGCGCCCAGCGCGCCAGTTCTTCGCGTTCATCGTTGGAGAGAATGAGCAAGCTGCCATACTGTGCCATGCTCATTAGACGGAGCACAACTACTTATGTTATCACCGGGACAGTCAACTAGGCAGGCGACGCAGAAGCCGAGCGGCAGGGGGTCATAATTCCGGCGGTATCGCAATTGCCCGACCACCTCTGCTGCGTCAATTCCGAAGCAGTGTCGAAAGCGCCATCTGCCGGACTGCGAGCGACGAATTGCCAGTTGTAAGATGGGCTGAGTTAATCCGAACGTGGCAAGCGCAAAGGCGACAGGACAACCCCGCCGGCTTGGCCCAAAAAGCCTCAGTGACCTCTGCACCAGCCAGCCGCACCGGAAATGGGAAGGCATCTTCAAGGACCCGATGACAACCGCGGCGGCTATCGACCGCCTGGTGCATCACAGCATCATCGTTGAACTCAACATCCCAAGCTACCGACTGGAGCACGCACGAAACAACGTCGAAGCTCTGGGCTCCGAGCCCACCGTCGTGGCGGGCGCCGGTGAACCGTCTTCCGGCTCCGGGCTTCGCCCTTCGCCTCCAGCCGCTTCACCGGGATAGAGGATAGATGTCGTTGGAAGCTGATGGCGGTAGATGTCGTTCGTAGGGAGGAACGACTGTCGTCCAAGGAAAGAAATAGTTGACGCCGATCATAGGCAATACCAGCGTAGGTCATGCCTTTCAAAACTTCCCAAATGTTCAGCTATGCACGCAGATACTGGTAAAGGGTTTCGCGGCTGATGTTAAAGTCACGGGCGATCCCTGCTTTCTTCTCCCCCGCAGCAACCCGCTTACGAAGTTCGGCAGCTTGCTCTCCGGACAAAGACGGTTTGCGGCCTTTGTAAACGCCTTTCTTCTTGGCGATGGCGATGCCTCACGCTGGCGTTCCTTGATTAGCTCACGCTCAAACTGGGCGAAGCTGCCCATGACGTTCAACAGCAGCGTTGCCGTCGGCGAATCTTCCCCGGTAAAGGTCAATGACTCTTTGACAAACTCCACCTTGATCCCGCGCTTGGTCAAAGCAGTTACAACTCTCCGCAGATCATCCAGGTTACGTGCCAAACGATCCATGCTGTGTACTACTACGACGTCACCTTCACGGACGAACTCCATCATGGCCTCAAGCTGCGGGCGCTTTGTGTCCTTCCCGCTGGCCTTGTCGGTGAAGATGCGATCTAGCCGGATGCCTTCCAACTCCGGACGGTCTCTTGATCTACCGAAGAAACTCTTATGTAGCCGACGCGCTTCCCCTTCATGCTAACTCCCTTCCAGAGTGTCAGGATGAAGTCTAAGAGCTTCGGTGGATTAGAGTTCATTTTCCGGGGACATGGTAATGGGGTCGAGTTTATGAAAGAACCACGCAAAAGTGAGTCGTGGCCTGTGCTCTAACCGGGATTATTCATGAATCGGGTGGAGCAGGCCTTCAGGCCTGCATGGGAGGCCAGGAATCACACGGGCTTTAGTGTGTGCGTGAGAACTAGAATTTGTGGCCACATGTTGTGATCCACTCGTCCGCGAACCGCAATATATTGGGGCGAGAGCACCTCGAAAACGAGTTCTCACGCACACACTTTAGCCCCCGAGGTACTTTGCGCGCAGCCAGACATGCTGCACCTCAGTGGCTAAAGCCGGATCCTTTTCGGTGCCGGTGAAACGCAGGGTTGAAGCCCTGCTCCGCCCAAAACATGCGTTCTTCATGAATAATCCGGGCTAATGCTCCCTACCAGCGTAGCGAGCGAGGAACAACAAAACAGGTTTCGTCGATAAACCTTTCAAAATATTGGCGGAAGCGTGTGCGAGTCGAACGCACCGAAGACATCGCGAGGATGCCTCCCGCCGGTTTTGAAGATCACATAAGGGGTTTTGTTGCGATTGGAGAATTTTCTATTCTACATGCGTTGTCAACGGCTTACGCGGGCCCGGATCTGACCCGTTGTGATCCAATTCATCGCATTCTGAGCATGGAGTTATCACAGTCTTATCACACCTCTCGGCCCCATCTTCAGGCAGACGCGGAACATTTCAAATCGATAGGCATTTTGGCTCTCGCGAAAAGCTTAGGTTCTCCAAGCTATGGAGGCGCTCCAAGCCGGTTGAGAATCCCCTCCACTTGGGCAAATTCTGGAAACAAAATTAAGCCCCAATACCGCCGCGACCCAACGGGGTATGGGGGTTCACTTACCTTTGCTCTGCGCGCGCTTCCGTTCCAACCATGGTTGCGCATTGCGTCCTCGAAATCACCACGTAACCGGGCATCTCCTCGCGATGAGTGCAGCCGGACCACGCGTAGCACCACCTTCAGAGGGTCAGAAAGGACAGCGATTGTACCGGGAAAGCAGTGTTCTACCGCATCAACGGCATCTAGGATTGCATCCGCGCAGTGTTGTTCATCGACGGTGAAAGCCGCATTGACATGCTGCATCTGGTTTCTCGTGCGGTGATTCCGCAAGAGCGCGTCACCCAGCGGTACAGTCTGGGCCGGAAGCCCAACGGCAGGATGCGCAAGTAAGGTTGGAAACTGGATATTACCCAGAGTCGGATTAGCCGCAACCGCGAGAGCCTTACAGCAAACCTCGACAAGTTCATCTGTGAGAATGAATGCCGCGCGCGTCTTGTGACGCACGTCAGAAAAGTAAATAGACGTTACTGACTCCAGGGTGTCAACGATGTCTCGCGGTGCCGACATTCTTCAGGTCCCTACTTTCCTATGTTGAGGACCATCCGCTCAACTTCCATTTTGGCTTCCTCCAGGAGGTTGGTGGCTTCTTTCCTTCCGGTAAGCGCTTTGTTGACCAATTTGTCTATCTCCGGACCAATATCTTCGAGGGCGGCGGGCACCGGGATGGCAAGAAGGTCTGCCTCATTGAAACGGGGGTGCTGTGATCCGTCTTGCGACCATTTCAGAATGGTCTGTACAGGGAGCGAGCGTAAGTATATGAGCAGCGTCTCTGGCGTGAGTTTGCTCTTTTTCCGTGTGTTCGGACGAAGGACAATAAACTCTGATGATCCAACCGACTCAACGTCGGGATTAGTGCGAACAAGTGCGATTTCGCGTAGGTAAGCTCGCAGACGAGAGATAACAATGTCTCCGCTTTGAAATCGCTTTTTTGTGCTGCCTATTTCAATAGCAGGCATTGGTTCCATCCGGTCGTCAAGGACCGGGTCAAGTGCATCGGTCAGGTCAAAATTGCGTATCTGTTGGCCGCGCACAGCATCCCTTGGGTCAAAGAGATTCCGTACTGATCGGAAGTGCTCCGCCAGAGGGCGACTAGGTTGTCGAGATAGTTTGTCTAGCGCGCGCCGCTTGCACGGCATAAAATACTCAGCACCGAAGCGGCTAGCCGATTGAAGATCTGCAAAGGGTCGATCGTAGTAGAGACTTGCAGACAGATCAAGACGCGAGAGGCCCATGGAGTCGATTAGCAAGTTCTCCGCGTCCCTAAAAAGTTGAGCCGCTAAACCCCGAGCACTGACCCCACGCCGCATGAGGGAAACGACCTTTGATTGGTCCTTGAGAATTGGAATGTCAAATTCTCTCAATGCGGTTAGCGTAATGTGTCCTTGAATCTGTCCAGTTGTCGCGCGGGCAGATTGAAAGCGGCCAAGCTCGCTCCGGAGAAACGCGACTAAAAAATACGGGTCGATTGTTGCGTCATCGTGCAATGCGATTCGCGCAACATCTTGGTCGATGTTTGCGGGAAGGATGTCATCTTCCACAATGCCCGCCTCACCAATGGTGCCTGCGGTTGAAAGCAGGACATCCCCGGCCTCCAACTGACTCCGAACGTTTGCATTGTGCGTCCTTGCTGAAAGGCGGTCGGCTTTCGTATCCGTAACAATGCCGCCTTCAACGCAACGCGCCGTGATATGACGAATCTGGCTTTCCTCGTCAACTTCGTGATAACCATGTTGGCCATCTGTGATGTAACTTACAACTCCCAGCCTAACAGTGGGAAAATTAGCTAAAGCCTTCGCATCGCGCAAGACATCGGGCTGATAACATTCCGCATCCCAACGATACGCACCGTAAAGAGCATTCAAGTTGACGATACTAATCTTCGCCACCTACGAGCCCTCCTCGCAAAAACTGAGCCCTTGTTTCGTTCCCCACTTAAGAAAGGCGTCCGCGATTTCGTTGAGATCATGCTCCACGATCATATGGTGGTGAGTGTCGAGTACAGGCGCGTTGTCAGTTCCGACGCGGTAAACATACTCCCCAGATGAGTCCTTTCCAGGTCTCTGACTTGTGGCGAAGAAGACAGCATAGTCATTTGTCTTGGGGTTGTAGGTGAGCGACTTCGGGTTTTCGTCCCAAGATTGCACAAAGAGCACGCTGGTTTTTGTTCCCGTGTGCGGTTTGAAGGTGTTGGGATGCAACCCAACAACAGCGAGTATGCGAGCCCTATCAGAAACCCAGCGCCGAATGGATTCATCGCTTGCATTGTTAAACCGCCCCTGTGGCAAAACAATCGCTGCTCTGCCGCCGGGCTTCAGAAATTCAAGATTGCGCTCGATAAAAAGAATGTCGCGCCCCATACTGCCTTCCCATCTTCCTTTGCCGTTCTTAGCGATGTCGTATTGATGAATGATCCGGCTGTCCTTGATGTCACCGGCAAAGGGCGGATTCGTGAGCAACACATCAAAGTCGAAATACCTGTAGTGTTCGCGGTTCCAGGTATCGCGTTCCCCATCCTTCGGAAAGTGGTGCAGGCGCGGCTTCAGGCCGACGCGCACTTCTTCACTCCACATCTTTGGGTCCAACGTGTTCGCACGATAAACGTTTGTTCGACCATCCCCTGCGATAAGGTTAAGGGCGCGGGCAATCTTTACCGATCTTGGATCGAAGTCGAGGCCATACACATGGGTTGATGCATAATCGGATTGCCACTTATTAGGTCCCTTTGCTGTAAAGACATCACCCCACACGTGAAATATGCTGTGAACCGTGAACCCGCACGAGCCTGCGGCAGTGTCGATGACGTAGTCGTCGATCATCGGATTGAGCATCTTCACACACATGTCAATGACGTGCCTGGGCGTGAAGTATTGGCCCTTCTCGCCTTTGGCCGCTTTGATGGACAAATACTCAAAGGCTTCGTCGATTACTTGCAGGTTCGAGTTGAACAATTTGATGTCTTCGAGAAACGACCCGCATACCTTCAGATGGTCAGCTTCAAGGTCGATACGTTCGCCGCTAGGGAAGACTCCAGGCCATTGGTCCATTGCCTTCTTGAAGAGTATGTCCACCTTTTCCGCGAACTCCCGGCCCGTTGAACCGCCGACACGGAACTCAAGATAGCGCTTAGTCTTCCCGCCACGCGCGGCTTGCCATTCGTCGAAGAGCTTGGCGTAGACGAGCTTGAACACTTCGTCGAATGCGTCTACACCAGCATTGGCCAGGACGAGGTTTTCCATGTCGAGAATGACACTCTTGAGTGAGCGGCGCTCAGTCACCAGCTTATTGTGTTTTTCGAGGTCCTCAAGCGTCCATCGCTCCGCCAGCATCTCTGAAAGGCGTTGGGTTGCCGTAGGGATGTCCGGCAGATTGCGAAAGATGTTGGGTTCTTCGCGATGAAGCGCAATTGTCTCGCTGCCGTTCGTCCAAACGCCAATTGGCGAACCTTCGGCATTACAGTAGCTCTTGAGCTGCTCCAGCCCGTCCTTGCGCTTTGGCTTTTTGACTTCGACGATGATGTATGGAGTCGTCGGAGCGTCTTTTTCCCAAACGACAATATCGGCGGCCTTTTCGTGGACGGCGGAACCAAAATAGACGGGCTTTTCTACCGCGATCCGCTCTTTCGGATAGCCGTAGACGTTCATCAGCTTTCGTAAATAGAGTTGGCGGACAATCTCCTCCGGTTTAGCCGGTCGGGGCTTGTCGCTTGCTGCACAAGTGAGGTACGGCTTGCCGCCCCTGTCGAAGAGTTCGAGTGCTTTAACTTCCCGTTCCGTGAAGATGGTCAGGGCGTAGTCGGAGCCTTTGAGGATGTCCGTTACATTCATCATTCGGGTGGTGCCTTGCGCACTTTTGTCCATTCGAGACTTCGTCCGTCAAACCTTCGTTGACTATCAGTGCTACATCTGCTGCTGTAAGAGGCGTAACAAGAATACAGCCACCGCTCCCACTTCGGTGCGCACACGTAAATGGGGTATTCAGAAAGTTATTGACCATTATAGGGCTCCGCGCTCGCGTCAAGCCGCGCCCGCCCGGTAGCGGTTCGCACGCCCAACGTAGAAGCTGGTCGCAACGTCCTCGGGTCGTTCATCCTCGGCAATCAGTTTCGATTCCTACGCGGGGGGTAGGGCTCCCATGACGTAGCCAGCCAACGCGATCGTGATAAATGCCCAGAAGTACGTTGCTCGCTTCCAGTAGAGTTCAATCTCGAATTTTCGGATTTCGAGCGCCAACTCCAAGGCCTTTTTTACGTCCGTTTCCGGAGCTTCACTTGTTCCAAACGCCGTTTTATAGTCGCCGCTCTTCATTTTGCTTTTTGTCATAACGATCCAGCACCGCTTTGTTTAGTTTAAAGCGTCATTTTTAACAGGCTTATCATCAACTTAGCAAATGGTGCTGCTTCAGTTCAGCGGATGCAGGAAGTAAAGAGTGGCTCAGCGAGCGCAACTTCAAGGCTTATCCGTTAAGAACGGAACATCGCAGAGGATTGCCTGAGTGGGCTCACTTGTTGTATTGTCGCGATGCCTCAAAACGAGTTGGTGAGAAAGGGCCGCAATCGTGACCAGCACAATAAAGCGCCGGACGAAGAACGGGATTCCGACGGAGATTGGCGAGGCTTTTGGCCAAGAACTCGCCAGTCGCGAAGAGAGAATGCGACAACTAGGTAGCGACCCATCGTTTAAGTACGAGCTTGAATCCATCAGGGCACAGCTAGTAGATTTGCAAAAACAAATGCCAGACGTCGTCCGCAAATTCTTTGGGAAGCACACCTCTTCAGGTTTTGATAGCGAATCCACTCAAAAGTTGATTGCAGGCATACAGCCTCCAGCACAGCAAGTCCTCCAACGGTATGCGTCGTTTAGCGCGCGGTTCAGAGTAGGACTGAGATTCAAAAACGGGACATTTGCTGTAACTGCTCGGCCCATAACCGACCATGTCGCCACTGCGGTAATATCCGGCTCCCGGTTGGTTCCACCGCAAGAGCTCGGGAATGATTTAATACACGACAATCTCTTCGGCGAAGGCAACGAGCTTCCGGTGAATTTTCCTGCCCTTCCTGGTGTTCGTATTGTCACCCTGAAGGAACCCCGCAGGAATTCACTCTTTAACGTAATCGAGAATCATTTCTATGATCCGTTTTCATTGACTTTCGTTGTGCACGAAGGATACCAGCCTTTTCTGTACTGCCTTATAGGTGAGAACATCAGCGTCAACAAAGTTTGGAAAAGAGCTGCCAAGGCAGTCACGTATTACCAGAAGTTTCTTTATTCCAGAAGCCGCAGAGGCCGGCCAACGAATATAGACAAGTTCGACCGTGCGGTAAAAGAACTTCGTGAGCCGGGCCCGATCAAAAGCAAAGCTGCCGATCTCATGCCAGAGCCCTCGAAGTTTGACAGCACACGTGTTTACCTATCAAAAGTCCGGAAACGCTTAAATCACAAATGATGCTCGAAGCCGCGATTTTCCACGCCTTAAAATCCTCCGTAATTTCCATACCTAAATTGCTTTGACGTTTGCTGTAGTCCTCTACATACTCTTCTCGCGCGCATTAATCCCAGAAGTATGAATGAGTGAGAGTGTGAGCATGAGCATGAGACACAAACATCACGATGAAATAGTGAAGGCTTACGAAGATTGGTTTTCAAAGTTCAACTGGGCATGGATGTGCACCTTGACTTTCAAAAGGCCAATGCGAACCCAGGCAGCGGAGAAAAGACTTGGGCGTTGGTTACAAGACCTTCAGATGCAGGCAGGCCGCAAAGACTTCAGGTACGTCTGCGTGAAGGAAAGAGGGGCGTACGACGATCACCTGCACTTTCACCTCTTAATCGGAGGTCTCAAGAAGGGCAAGGACTTCTCACGATGGCAGCAGGAGTGGGAGCGGAAGGAAGGGAGTGCTCGTGTGCTGCCCTTCAATGGCAACAAACAGGGCATCAGCTATCTACTGAAGACCTTTCTTCCAGACCGCGACTTTGAAGTGAAGATTTCTTTATCAGAGCAGGTGCCAGCATGAAAAATATTCCCGACCAGGATTTCACCAGCCCGATGCGCCTGCTGACGATTGAGGGTGTTGCCCAGATCACGGGGTTGAGTGTTGGAACCTTGTATCACTTCGTGAGCGAGCGCCGTATACCCGTAGTTCGCATATCTAAGCGCTGTATCAGATTTGAGCTTTTGGCAATACGGCAATGGATCGAGGCCCTTTCCGACGCAGGAAACTCAGTAACCGACTCTGTTGGTAAACGTCGCCCAGTTGCGGCGCAATTCCATTGTATAAAGCCTGTGGGACGTACATCGTGATGGTGGAGCGTGATGTTCTGACCATCGACTTGGACCGCCGGATCGAGCCGCAACGGAAGCGCGCCATCGGACGATCTTTTTCGTTGGGCGGAAGAATAGCCAGACTCGCACTAAAAAAAGGTGTGTCAATCTCTGAAATAGAAGAGATGGCGCAGAAGGAAGGAAAGGACCCAAAGCGAATCATTCGAGGCTTGCTCGATTCAAGTGCTCACGGTCGCCAGGTTTACTACAGCGGCGACTGGATAAAGCTCGGGAGGTTCATCACGGGCAAAAGCGTCAAGAAAAGATGGTCGAACATGCTCCCCAAGAAAAAGGCCGGTTGACGAAATGCGGCGGAGGGTTTTCTAATACGTCCCCACTAAGGAGGTCGTATGCAGAAACGCGCAGCGTTGTATGTGAGGGTTTCGACCAATGAACAGCAAACGGCGACCCAGGAAAGCGAATTACAAGACTACGCACGTCGCCGTGACTGGGTTGTGACGAAGATTTACAAGGATGCGGGGATCTCGGGAGCCGTAGCACGTAGGCCAGGACTAAATGCGCTCCTATCGGATTGTCGCCGTCGCCGTTCAGGAATTGATGTTGTCCTGGTTTGGAAGATTGATCGCCTTGGTAGGTCGCTTCTAAATTGCCTGACAGCACTGGAAGAGTTCCGGGCACTCGGAATTAATTTTTGCAGCGCCACGGAGCCGATTGACACCACGCTGCCGCACGGGGAATTAGTGTTCCAGATTCTCGCGGCGGTGGCGCAATGGGAGCGGTCACTGATCCAAGAACGTGTGCGAGCTGGTATCGCCAGAGCAAAACGGGAAGGCAAGAAAATCGGCAGGCCCCAGGAAATCACCGCCACAGTTATCAAGGCGATCAAGGAGGCGAGGAAGAATGGCGCAAGCTTCAGGGCTCTTGCCGATCAGTTCGGTGTTTCAACATGGAGTGCTCATCGTGTATGCACGGCGTAGGGGGAGGAAAACATTACGTTATCTAACGCCGTTTCGAAAGATTTGCAGCCTTTACCTGTCATGGAGTTACGAGATGCGAATCAAGGAGGGTTTTTCTCACGGTTTTTGGAGCTGGTTGCAAGAATATGCAATAAATCAGTATAACTTATTGATAACACACGCTTTAGTTAAAAAATTAGCAAAATTCACCCCCAAAATCGCGTATAAACGCACGCCACGTTTTACCCTTCCTAACCCCCACCGGGCCCCTAGAAACGCCCCCACGCATGTCCTAGCCTGGTTTTCGACGCGGCCTACGTATCGCACCAAACCCCTGATTTCACTCCAATCTTGGTGGATATAGATGGGAATCTATCGCAGAGGCCGTGTTTGGTGGTTCAACTATGTGGCTCAAGGCAAGAAAATCAGAGAAAGTTCCCGGTTCACCAACAAGCGTTTTGCAGAGAGGTTACTCGCTAAACGCAAAGGTGAAGTATTGGAAGGTCGATGGAATCTACCCAGATCGAATTGTCCAACCCTGCGAGAGTGGGCGGATGAAATCATAAGTAAGGTTACGACCGCGAACACTTGAGATAGGTACTCCGCGAGCGCGAAAAACCTCATCAACTTCATGGGAAATATCAAGTTGACGGCAATTAGCGCCGACAAAATCGCTGAGTTCCAACAGTCACGCCTTGCCGATAACAGGCATCCGGCTACGGTAAACCGTGATACCGCACTTCTGTTTCATCTGCTAAAGCTCGCTCGCAAATGTCGCTTCTTGACGCAAAATGTCTGCGAACAAGTCGAGCGATTGAACGAGCGGCGTGCAAGACGGCAAGCCAAGCCGCTCAGCTACGATGAAGAAAAACAACTGGTCGCTGCGAGTGAACCACTCCTACGACTATTCATAATCTTATTGATTGAAACCGGCCTGAGGCCCAGGAAAGAAGCGTTACCCTTGAAATGGGCCGATGTTGACCTGAATTCTAATCCGGCCTCCATCTGTGTGCGGGATTCCAAAAGTCCGGCAGGAATTCGCCGTGTGTGGTTAACCGAATACTGCCGAGACAACCTGAGACAATGGCGCGATTTTTTAGGCCGGAACTATTCCGAATATGTGTTCCCAAGTCCTCGCAACCCACATTTACACTGGACCGTCTATCAAGACGCCTGGGAACGCGCAGCCGCGAAGTCGGGCCTCCACGACCACCGTGTCTACGATTGCCGGGCCACATTTGCTTCTCGCGCTAACGCCGCACTCGCAACAGCTTTAACCCTTGCTCAGCTACTCGGACACTCAAGTACCGCCATTCTGCCGACGTATGCGAAACAGCTTGACGAAAATACTCGCGCAGTAATTTCTCGAATGAATGCGCAGCGTTCCGCCCAGCCAACCGTCACAATTCTGCAGTAGAACAAACGCCAAACTGCTTTGGTCTAACAAGAAACTGGTCTGCACGCCATGACAGCGCTGGCTCCTGATGCGACCGTGCGAAAGGTTTTTGATGACCCTCGCGACGCGCGCTCATTCAGGACGACCTGGAGCAATGAGGATCACAGCCGCAGCTTCTTCGAAGAGATCGATTAACTGAATATTCGCAACGACTCGGTCTTCTTCTCCGTCAATGTTCGATTACCTGCCAATCCGATACCTTGCCAGCGCGATCCAAATACACATAGACAGTGTCAGCATAGATAAGTTGCTTGCCCCCGAGACCCCAATTGTTCTCTTTGAGGGTTACCCCCAGGCAGTAGCTGAGCGCGTTTTGTGACATACCCTTGAAAATCGTTTTTTGCTTGATAGCTGTGACTTCGTTGGGAGTGAGTTTTCGCGGAATCTCTGGCAGGAGGAAACCGGCGACCCGGCCCAAGAATGTGTCAGAAGTTCCGCCCCAGTTCTCGTCACGGTATTGCGATGCTATTAGTCCGTAGCGACCATCAGGAAACTGCACCTTAAAGACGACAACATCATGTTCGCGGAAATATTTTGCATTTATAATCGGCAGCGGAACCAAAAACGGAACTTTTGTGATCCGCTTACCCGCCCGTTTGGAAGAATCGATCAGGTCCTCAAAACTGATTGACGGCTCAAATATGTCAGATAATGCAGTGGCGTACAATCTGCGGCCTACAATGGACTTCAGATTCGCCTCGATCATTTCCGCGTGCGACTTCCGGACAGAAGCTAACTTAAAAAGGCTAGAAAAATCCGAAGGATATGTAGTCGCAATCGCAATAGTGCCGTCGTCGAATTGCACGACGACATTAGTGTAAGGATTGACCGTGGAATCATCCGACACTGGCTCCCCTAGCGCGTTTACACTCACGTCTGAGTCCTGCTTGCCAGCGATACGCTCATGGAAATCGTCCTTCTGGAGGGCTATTACGCGAGCTTCCTTTTCTTTATACGAACTCGCAAGATGCTTGTAGTCAGCTCGGTATCTTCCGTTGTCAACCTTGTCGCCCGTATCCCACCGAAGCAAATACTGCTGCTGATACAGCGTCCCGGTCACAATCACCTTTGCGCCGAGATATTGTTTTCGAAGGTCACCGAGTGTGATAGGGGCGTCTGTATGTCGGCCTACGGCAGTTTTGGGCGCGGTGCTATGCTTCCTCACGGTGTCTGACTGACCTACCGCCTTTGGCACAATGCAAAGGAACAAAGCAAAAAGACTAAGGAGAACGTAGGAGCCAACCCTGTCGTTCATGTCGCACCTCTCTTTTCAGCTCTGGATCGCCCGAAGTTTACTCCGTGTAAGCTGTTTTGCAAGGTCAATATGCGACGCTCGTCCGCCAGCTCCGCGGATCGCCTGTTTTCCCGAGGACGCAAAGAGCCGCGAGGAAGGTTTGCTCCTCAGGGTGGAATCTCGAACCCAGCTCCCTCCGGTTGAACAGTCGCGTGAAGTTATCACACTTTTATCACAATCTATTGATCACCGTTGGTAATCGGAGAGGTAGATGAGGGCATATCACCGCGGGCAAATCATTGAAATAATTGGCGGAAGCGTGTGCGAGTCGAACGCACCAGAGACAGGGCGAACCTGCCTCTCACCGGTTTTGAAGACCGGGAGGATCACCGGACCCCCTTCGCTTCCACAGTTGCTTGCAACAGCTTACCGCAATCGCCAAAACCTGTCGGGTCGAATGCAACGCAGACAACATTGTTAACGCAGACAACATTGATGACCGCATTTCTGCTGCCGCTATTTCATAGAGATTGTAAACGGAGAAGATGAACTCGCCAACTATCGCGGTTGGGGCTGGATTGCATTCAGCGCGGCCAGCGACTTCGCATCCACATTGGCAGGCAGGGGAACGTATCCGGAATCGGCGGCGTATTTCTGGCCGTCGGTCAGGCACCAGCGAAACAGATCGTGTAACGCTTGAGCCTTGTGCGGGTCGGCATAGTTTCGGTAAAGCAGAATCCAGGTCAACGTCACTATGGGATACGAGTCCGGCCCCGAGGGATCGGGAACGTAGGCGCGAAGGTTGTCCGGGAGTTCCGCCTGGGAAATGGCGATCGTTCCGCTCTTCTCGCTCGGCGCAATGAACTTTCCCTCGCGATTCTCCAGCAGGGCGGTATTCAAGCCGATCCTGCGGGCAAACTCGTAGCTGACATAACCGATGGAGCCGGCGGACTGCTGGATCAATCCGGCGACGCCTTCATTTCCCTTGGCTCGCATGGCATTCCCCGGCCAGTTCACCAGCGTTGCCGGACTATAATGCGAGCGCCAGGCATTGCTGATGGCATCCAGATGCTTGGTAAACGCGAAGGTTGTGCCGCTGCCGTCCTGGCGAACCACGGTGGCGATCGTGAGTTTGGGCAACTTGACTCCCGGATTGGCGCGCGCAATCAAGGGGTCGTTCCAGTTCTTGATCTGTCCGAGGAAGATTCCGGCATAGGCCTGCCGCGAAAGCTTCAGGCCCCCGCCAACGCCGGGAATGTTGTAGGCGAGCGCGACCGCGCCGGCCGTAACGGGCAGCAGAATCGTGCCGGCTTGCACCTTGGCCATCTGTTCGTCTTGCATGGCTGCGTCGCTGGCGCCGAAATCGACTCTATCTTCCTCCGCGACGCCTTGTCCCATGAAACGGCGGATGCCTTCGCCGCTTCCGACAGCCTCGTACGCGACCACGGTGTCGGGATGCTGCTGCTGGTATCCGGCGAACCATTTTTTGTAAAGCAATGACGGAAAGGTCGCGCCCGCACCCTGAAGCAGGACGCCTCCGGGAGGAACCGGCGGCTTCTCGGCCTTCGGGGCAGTCACGACCGGCGCGTTGCCTGAGACGGTGGAGGAACAGGCCGCGAGCACGACTGACGCAAGCAGCGAGGCGACGATGAGCGCAAAGGCGGCTTGACGCTGTTGACGTTGGCTTCGCATCTGCTGTCCTCCTCCGAAGTTGATCTCGGCCACAACGGCCGGGTTGCCGCAGTCCAAGCCGGCTAGCTGAACTCGCCGCGGATGTAGTCCTGCGTGTGTTTGTGCTTCGGTTCCCGGAAGAGCTGCTGCGAGTCGCCGAATTCCACCAGGTATCCGGTCCGGCCGCCCTGGGTCGTGTCCACATAAAGAAAGCCGGTGTAATCGGCCACGCGCTGCGCCTGCTGGAGATTGTGAGTCACGATCGCAATCGTGAAGCGGCTGCGAAGCTCCAGCATCAGCTCCTCAATCTTGCGAGTGGCGATGGGGTCAAGCGCCGAGCAAGGCTCGTCCATCAGCAGCACTTCCGGTTGGGTGGCGATGGCGCGGGCGATGCAAAGGCGTTGCTGTTGCCCTCCAGAAAGTGACAGGCCGCTCTTGTTCAGCTTGTCTTTGACTTCGTCCCAGAGCGCCGCCGCCCGCAGCGCTTTCTCGACCTTTTCCGCTTTGTCGCCCTTGTACCCATTTAGCCTCAGCCCGAAAGCTACGTTGTTGTAGATGCTGGTGGCGAATGGGTTGGGCTGCTGGAAGACCATGCCGATAAAGCGCCTCACCGCGACCGGGTCAATGGCCGCATCATAGATGTCGCGCCCGCGATAGCGCACGTGCCCGTCAAAGCGAAATCCCCGTACCAGGTCGTTCATGCGATTGAGGCAGCGCAGCACCGTGCTCTTGCCGCAGCCGGAAGGACCAATGAAGGCCGTGATCGCATTCTTCGCGATCGGGATCGTCGTATCTCGCACCGCCTTGAATGCGCCGTAATAGAGCTGTTTGATATTGCAGTCGATGACCACCTCATTGCCCTTCCGGGGGCTGGGCGGAATCATCTGCGGCGCTTCATTGGGCAGGGGAGGCGTGCCTTCAGTTGCCATGGGAAAATATCTCCTAACCTTGTTGTATCTGACGCTGCGACAGGCTTTGGCCGATCAGGTTGGCGGCCAGCACCAGCAGCACGAGGATCAAAGCCGCAGCCCAGGCTAGCTCGACCTGGTTTTGAAACGGCATACCGGCGAAGTTGTAAATCAATACGGCGAGCGACGCCGTCGGTTGCATCAACTCGCCCGGCCATGCGACCACAGCCAATAGTTGCTGAACAGAGCCGTGAACAAAAGCGGGGCCGTCTCGCCGGCGGCGCGGGCGACGGCCAACATGACCCCGGTAAGGATGCCTGGCATGGCCGTCGGCAACAACACCATCAGCACCGTCTGCGTGCTGGTTGCGCCCATGCCGACAGCGGCTTCCTTCATGCGCGTGGGAACCATGCGGATGGCGTCTTCCGAGGTGAGAATAATCGTCGGCAGCATCAGGATGGAAAGCGCCACGGCTCCCGCCAGCGCGGAGTAGCCTCCAGTCGCAAGTACGATTGTGCCGTAAGCGAACACGCCCGCCAGGATCGAGGGAAACCCGGTCAGCACCTTCGCGGCAAAGCGGACGAGCTCGGCGACGCGCCCGGTCCGGTTCTGCGCCAGGTAGACGGCAGTCAGCAGCCCGACAGGGATACTAAACAGCACAGCGATACCGACCATGATAAGCGTGCCGACGATGGCATTGCCAAATCCACCGCCGGGCTCCAGGGGCGCTGGCGGCAACTGCGTGAACAGTGCTGTGCTCAGCTTCTGCCCGCCACGCCACAGCAACATCCAGAGCACCGAAAAAAGCGGCACCAGGGCGGAGATCGTCATCACCGCAACCACCATGTTCAGCGCGAAATCTATGAACGTACGCGGCCGGCGGATGGAGCGTTCCAACTGCGAGAAATCAACGCCTTCAAACGGATTGAGGACCTCTGCCGGGGCAGGTTTGTTAATCTCATTCATCGCCATGCCAATTCCCAGCTCTATTCCGTGACGACCGTCGCGCGTTGCAGAATCACCGCGCCGACGATGTTGACAATCAGAGTGATCCCAAGCAGGACCAGGGCGGCATACATCAGGATGCCGACGTCCTTCGGTCCGGCTTCGGGAAAGTTATTGGCCAGCAGCGCAGCCAGCGTGTTGGCCGGCGAAAACAGCGACAGGCTGATTTGGTTTGCATTTCCCACCAGCATGGCGAGAGCCATGGTTTCACCCAGCGCCCGCCCGAACGCCAGTACCACTCCGCCGAAGATGCCGCGCGAAGCGGTGGGCAGAATGACCGCCAGAATCGCCTCCCAGCGGGTTGCCCCCAGGCCGTAAGCGGCCATGCGCAGCTTCGGCGGGACCGAGACAAGCGCGTCGCGGCTGATGGCGGTGATGGTCGGCAGAATCATGATCGAAAGCACCAGCACCGCGGGCAGCACGCCCGGACCGCTAAGATCGGAAGAGAAAAACGGCACCCAGCCCATTTTCAGGTGCAGCCAGTTGCACAGCGGGCGGATCAGCGGAATGACGACAAACAGTCCCCACAGCCCATAAACCACGCTCGGAATCGCGGCCAGCAACTCGATGAGGTTCTTCAGCAGATTTTCCAACCGGTCGGGAAACTTGCTCCAGAATGGGTTGAGATGCAATCCCATCCCGCGCAACACCGCGAACGCCATCTGGCTCAAGTATGCTTCGCTCAGGAAGAGAGCCGCCGCTACGCCAAACGCGGTTCCGATTACCAGCGCCAGCACCGACGTGTAAAGCGTTCCCCAGATTTCAGGGAGAATGCCGTGCTGCCCGGTATTCGGGTCCCACACCTGGCCCGAGAGAAACCCGAAGCCATAGTGTGCCATCGCCGGCGCAGCCGCCATCGCGATGCGCAGGACGATGAAGGCCACCAGCAGAATTATCAGCCAAGCGAAAGTGTAACAAGTACTGCGGAACGCCTTGTCGATGAAAGTTTGGGCGCGTGAGGGGGCTTGGCTGATTTCGTTTTTGTGCGCTTGGAAAACAGCCTTCCGCTCTACGCCGAACTCGGGCGCCGCCGGAGTTGTCGATGCCATAACCTCGGGTCCTTCGCTCAGTCGGAGGTAATGTTCTGTATCGCCGCCGTCGCTTTAGCCACCACATTGGCAGGAAGCGGCACGTAGCCTAACGACTCGGCGTCTTTTTGGCCGTCGGTCAGCCCGTACTTCACCAGATCCTGCACGGCCAGCTGCTTCTTCTTGTCCGGATACTTCTTGTAGCAAATCATCCAGGTGTAGGTAACGATCGGATAGGCATCGGCGGCCGGCGGGTCCGAGGCCCAGCCGATCAGGTCCGCCGGCAATTCGACCGAGGCCAGTGCAGCTTGTGCCGACGCGGTCGTCGCCGTTACAAACTTTCCCGCCTTGTTCTCCAGCGTTGCCGTCGGCACTTTCTGGCTCTTGGCGTAACCGTATTCGATGTAGCCGATCGAGCCGGGGGTCGTCATGATCGCGGCCGTCACGCCTTCGTTCCCCTTCGACTTCGTGCCCACCGGCCAGTTCGGCATGGTATTGGCGCCAACGCTCTTGTCGAACTCAGGGCTGATTGCCGACAAGTGCTTGGAAAAGACGAACGTCGTGCCGCTGCCATCGGCGCGGACGACAACGTTAATAGGAAGATCAGGCAGGGTAACACCGGGGTTGGCAGCGGCAATCTCGGGAGCGTTCCAGCGTTTCACCTTGCCGAGGAAAATCCCCGAGTACGCCTTGCGGGAAAGCTTCAGGTTGTCAACGCTTTTGAGGTTGTAAGCCAGAACCACGCTACCCGCAGTCATAGGGAAGAGTTGCACGCCACCCTGCACCCGAGCCATATCTTCCGGCTTCATGGCGGCATCGCTGGCGCCGAAATCGACCGTCCGGTCCAACACGCTCTTGACTCCGCTGCCGCTGCCCACCGACTGATAATCGACCACCACATCCTTGTGGTCGCCACTGTACTGCTTGAACCATTTCATGTAGAGCGGTGCGGGAAAGCTGGCGCCGGCGCCCTGCAACTTCACCGTTTGCGCCGAGGAAGCTGAGTTGCTGGTGCACGAAACCAAGGCGAAAGTCATCATCGCGCAAAGCATGATGACTACGATTGAAGAACGCATCTTCATGGCTTTTTCCCTCTTGCTCTGGTGCTCTTGGACTTCCAAGACTTAACTCCCAACGTGATGGAGTTCCACACGCTTGGCAGACGTCGCGCCGACTCCACGCCGGCAGAATTGCAGGTTGCGGGAATAGGCATAAATTCAGGCCGCTGACGAATAGGGCAGCCCAAGGACTATAAAAACAGACCTTACATGCCGCTTGTTACAGTCCGATTAATAGAATATTAAATACAGGTAACTAAGACCGAATGCAGAGCGTCTGATTCTGGCCGAAGGCAGCAGAAACACTAGCACGAAGCTTGCTGCAAATCGGCAGGCCCCAGTGAATAACAGGAACAGATATCCTTTCGTCCTCGGCTCGACAGGAGCTCTTAGGTCTCGATGACTATGACATTCGGCAGTGCCGAGTCCGGAAAGCGCCACCTCAGGCATGCGGTTGCACAAATTGGTGCGAACCAGGAACTTTCACCTGCTCTTCACAGTCCCTTAAAGCTTCCTTTACCTTGCCGTGCTAAAAAAAATTCATGCTGATTCCCACGAGCAACCCTCGAAACCGTTCGAGCGCGATCGATCGTCTCACTGACGCCGCCGGATGGACGCGAGTGCTGATGCCGCAACGGCGCCTGCGCCGTCTTTACGAATCATCACAAGATACGCTCGGTGCAAACGTATTCGAATCGCTGCTGAACGCGCTGGCAGTAGACTGCGCTGCCAAAGATAGAGATCTCGAATGGATCCCGAAAGCAGGGCCGACGATTGTCGTTGCCAATCATCCGTTCGGCATGCTGGATGGCCTGCTGATCGGAGCCCTATTGCTGCGGGTGCGGAGCGATGTGAAGATTGTTGCTAACCGGTTGCTGGCGAGCATTCCCGAGTTATCGCCTTATTGCGTTTATGTGGAAGCGATTGACAGCAACCAGAAATTGGCAAATGCCCGCGGGCTGCGTGAAGCCATCCGCCACCTGAAGGCAGGAGGCATGTTGGTGGTGTTTCCCGCCGGCGAAGTGGCACACTGGTCGTTGCGGAACATGTCAATCGGCGATTCCTCTTGGAACCACAGTGCGGCGCGGCTGTCGCAGATGACCGGCGCGCCCGTTGTCCCGGTTTGGATTCATGGCACCAATAGTTTCTCATTCCATGCATCGGGTCTGATTCACCCGAAATTGCGAACCCTGCAGTTGCCGCGTGAGTTGCTTAACAAGCGCGGCCAGAATGTTGCAATCAGCGTGGGTCCACCGGTCAAGGCTGAAAAACTGACGGATGCTGGCGACCCGGGTACGGCGACCTCGATGTTGCGCTGGAACGTGGATGTGCTTTCGCTCCGAGCGACGCCCAACCATCACCGCTGGCAGCTGAGGATGCCGCGTTTTGTCAAGCCGATCGCGAGGGGTGTCGATCCAACCGTGCTTGCGCAGGAGTTGTATTCGCTTTCCCCGGATGCACGCCTGCACCAGCAGGGCGAGTTCGATGTGTACGAATTGTCAACCGCCCAGGCTCCCAACGTTGTGCGCGAGATCGGCCGATTGCGCGAAATCTCCTTCCGCCAGGCGGGCGAAGGTACCGGGAGGTCAGTCGACCTTGACCGCTTCGACGACTACTACACTCATCTTGTGCTTTGGAACCGCGAAGCGCAACAGATCGCGGGCGGCTACCGGTTGGGAAGTGTGCGCGAGATTGTGCCCCGATATGGCATAAACGGGCTCTATACCTCAACCCTGTTCCACTATGACAAATCATTTTTCGCAAGCACCGGCGCCGCTCTGGAACTGGGCCGGTCTTTCGTCGCGCTGGAGTACCAAAGAAACTACATGCCCCTGCTCCTGCTATGGAAGGGCATCGGTGCGCATATGGTGCGCCATCTGGAGGGCCCGGTCTTGTTTGGCGCGTTGAGCGTCAGCAATGCCTATTCGCGGGCGTCGCGCGAAGTGATGACTGCCTTCTTGCGTGCCCAGATGGCGCCGCGGCATCTGGTCGAGAAGGTGCAGTCGCGAGTGCCATTCCGAAAAGTTGCGAGATGCTCGCTGTCTCGGGAACAGAGTTTTTCCAGGCTGCTTACGCTGGGCGATGTTTCAGAGCGTGTGTGCGGCTGGGAAGCCGACGGAAAGGACCTGCCAATCCTGGTCAAGCATTACCTCAGGTTGGGGGGCAAAACCTTGGCCTTTGCGGTTGACCCGAAATTCTCGGATTCGCTGGACGCACTTATCATGGTCGATCTCCGCGCCAGCAACCCGGCGCTGTTATCAAAGTACATCGGCAAGTCGGGCGCAAGGGCATTTCTCTCAGCTATTTCCGCAGCCTCGTAGCGGTACTGGCTGTTCACAATTCGTTGTTAGAGCTTGTTTCATAAACCTACTTCAAAAGACGGTATTGGTCCCCTCAGGGGCTAAAGCCCACATTTTTCCCGGCTCTGGACGGCATGGCTAAAGCCAAGCCCCTTCAAAGAACCATTTAACTTTCAAAGAACCATTTATGAAACACGCCCTAGGAATCGAAAGCCCCATCCCGTCTAACGCCAGAACTTGATCTCGTGACCCGTAGGAAGCGAAGCTCCCAGCGCGAAAAGAATCAGGATGACAACGACGAAGATGGCGGCGATTTCCATGGTGTAAGTTTTCGACGGAAGTTAGGCAGGATTTTGATACCGACGGGTTGCAGAGTCAATGGAAATACCGCTTTTCGATATTACTTTCGCGCTACTCCTTGTGCCGTAACCGCCCACTCCAGGAGGGTGCGGAAAATGTTTTGAAGTGTCATCCTGAGATTGCGCCGACTTTGCGCGGGGTCCCCGACGAGCCTGTGGTTGGCTCGTTGGGGCTGGCGACCGAAGGATCTGCTTTGCTTTCGGCACGCGCAAACAGCAGATCCTTCGCTCCGCTCAGGATGACACCCTCGAAGAGCACCTTTTCAGCAGCCCGCCCGATTTTCAGATGGGTCTCCCAAGCCTGTGATTGACCCCATGTTCATGCAACTGTAATGCGACGTTAACAAACTCTTCACATTCATCTGCCAAGCTCTACCCGGCTGTGTCGCGGAAAAGTGAAGATCGCGAATCTTGTAGTGGTTATCCCTTGACGTGCAATGGATATTCAAACCAGCAAGTTAGCTTCGAGCAATCCAGTTGGCGCCTTTTGCCGGAAGGCATCACGGGGGCAGGAAGCAAGCAAACGCGATGACAGGGAACCACGACGATCGCCTGTTGTCCAAGTATCCAAGCTGACGAAGACCTTCCGCTCCGGCCGTAAAGCTCTCAGCGACATTGCTCTCAGCATTGAGCCGGGCCAGATGGTGGCTCTTATCGGCGCTTCCGGATCAGGCAAGTCTACTTTGCTGCGCAATCTGGCGGGTCTCACCGTTGGCGATCGGACAGCAGGGGAAGTCAGCGTGCTCGGGCGATGCGTGCAGCGAAAAGGCGTTCTGGCCAGGGACATCCGTCAGGTGCGAAGCCGTATCGGTTTTGTGTTTCAGCAGTTCAATCTTGTCGATCGCCTGTCTTTGCTTACGAATGTCTTGGCGGGAACGCTTGGCCGGGTACCCGGCTGGCGAGGAACATTGCGCTGGTTTACGCGCAGCGAAAAAGCGATGGCGATGGATGCCTTGGCCCTCGTTGGCATCGCTGAATATGCCGGTCAACGCGCCAGCACGCTCTCGGGCGGGCAGCAGCAACGCGCCGCAATCGCCAGAGCCCTGGTTCAGCAAGCCGAAATTATTTTGGCCGATGAGCCAATCGCATCGCTCGATCCGGAGGCATCCGTGCGCGTAATGGAAATCCTCGCGACGATCAATCGCGAGAACGGAATCAGCGTAGTTGTCTCGCTGCACCAAGTGGAGTTTGCTCTGAAGTATTGCCCCCGTGTGGTGGCTCTGAGGGATGGAAAAATTATTTATGACGGCTCCAATGCCGATCTGACGCCAGACTTGCTCCGGGAAATATACAACGGCCAAGACTCGCAGCCGAAAAGTGTGCCCATCGATTCAGGTCTCTTGGCGCTTGACCAAACGGGTCTCTCCGAAAGCCGCGTCGGCTAAGGGCAACAAGCCCGTGCTATAGGTTTCCTTGAAAGAACAGAATTGTTATCAATCCGGGCTCGTCAGAAAAAATTGTGGAGGAGAAATCAATGCAGTTTCGAAGAATGGTAATGGCCGCGTGTGCGGCATGCTTATTGATGGGAACCCTGATCGCACCGGGGCCGGTAAGGGCTCAGCAAATCACGGAGTTGAATTTCGGTATCATCCCCGCCGAATTGGCGCCCAACGTCAAGAGAAATTGGCAACCGTTCATCGACGACATGTCCAAAGCGGTCGGCATGAAGGTGAACGCGTTCTTCGCCTCCGACTATGCCGCGGTGATTGAAGGAATGCGATTCAATAAGGTGCAGCTCGCGTGGTTCGGCAACAAGTCAGCCATCGAAGCCGTAGACCGCGCTGAGGGCGAAGTCTTTGCCCAGACAATCACCCTGGACGGGAATCCCGGTTACTACTCCCTGATGATTGTTAACAAAGACAGTGAGATTAAGAGTCTCGACGATGTTCTCAAGAACGGCAAGAAGTATATATTCGGCAATGGAGACCCGAACTCCACCTCGGGATTTCTCGTCCCAAGCTACTACATATTCGCCGCCAACAAGATCGATCCGAAGACTCATTTCAAGATTGTTCGCAACGCCAGCCACGAAGCTAATCTCCTGGCCATTGTGACCAAACAGGTTGACGTGGCAACGAACAACACCATGGATCTCGCGAGGTTCCAGAAGGAGCAGCCGGAGAAAGCCGCGCAGGTCAGGGTGATCTGGAAATCCCCGCTCATTCCGAACGATCCTCTGGTCTGGCGGAAAGATCTTCCGGCGGACCTGAAGGCCAAGATCAGAAACTTCATTCTGAACTATGGAAAGAAAGGTCCCGACGCCGAGCGTCAGCGCAAGGTGCTGGCCAGCCTCGCCCAAGGATGGCTTCCTTTCCATGAATCGAGCAATACCCAGCTCATTCCGGTCCGCCAACTCGATCTTGCCAAACAAAAGATGACGATCGAGAACAGTCAGACCATGACCCAACAAGAGAAACAAACGAAGCTGGCGGAAATCGACGCGAAGCTGGCTGATCTTGAACGGCAGGCGCGGAAGAAGTAGCTCAGAAGGAAGCGTCAAGATTTCCGCCCTGACGCTTTGTTTGCAGGCCCCCATGGCTAATCAATTGCACGTCGGCACGCTTGACCGCACGCTCGCCGGCGGCCCCAAGAGAACCATTCTGCAGGTCCTTGGGTGGTGTCTGGTGATGGCCGTGCTGGCCTGGTCCTGGCGGGGTGCGGAAATGCGTCCCCTGCTCTTGGTCAAGGACTGGGGAAACATGGTTAAGTTTGCCCGGGACTTTTTTCCGCCGGATTTTCGCGAGTGGAAATACTATCTGGTGGAGATGGCGGTTACCATTCAGGTCGCCATATGGGGGACGCTTCTAGCCATGATCTTTGCCGTTCCTCTAGGCCTTCTGGCGTCCAAGAATGTCGCACCGTGGTGGATCTACCAGCCCGTGCGCCGAATCCTCGATTCGGCGCGTGCGATCAATGAAATGATGTTCGCCATGCTGTTCGTCGTGGTGGTCGGCATGGGACCCTTTGCCGGCGTTCTGGCGCTGTTCGTCCACACCACCGGCATACTCGCCAAGCTTTTTTCAGAAGCCGTGGAAGCGATCGATCCCCGCCCGGTCGAAGGCATTCGGGTTACGGGAGCGACAGCCCTCGAAGAGATTGTTTTTGGTATCATTCCGCAGGTATTGCCTTTGTGGGTCTCCTATTCGCTTTATCGCTTCGAGTCGAACGTACGTTCGGCGAGCGTGGTGGGAATGGTAGGCGCCGGAGGTATCGGAATGGTGCTCTGGGAGATCATTCAAGGCTTTCAATTCGCCCAGACCTGCGCCGTGATCCTCATTGTGATCGCCACTTGCAGCCTGATCGACATGGGATCGGCACAGGTTAGAAAAAAGATGCTTTAGCTTTCGCAGCGCCGATCGTCGGGTTGTGGGCCACAAGAAAATTTATCGCTTAAAGGTAACAACAAAAACTCAGTCATTTCAGGAGAGTCAATGAGTCATTCTTCGCCAAGCGCAAAAGGCGTCCGTGCGGTCATCTTCGATGTGTCCGGAACGGTGATTGATTTTGGCAGCCGCGGCCCGGTGATTGCTTTTGTCGAGCTTTTCGCCCGGCACGGGGTGACCGTCTCGGAGGAGGAAGCGCGCCGGCCGATGGGCTCGCACAAGAAGGACCATCTCTGGGCGATGCTCACCGAACCGGCAATCTGCGGACGGTGGACCAAGGCTAGCGGCAAGCAGCCCACTCGCGAGATGTTGGATCAACTTTACGAGGAATTCCCGGCGGTTATGAAAGAGGCCTTGAAGCGTCACTCCGACGTGATTCCCGGAGTCGCCGGGGTGGTCAAGGAACTGCGGAGTCGTGGAATTCGCATCGCCAATACCACCGGGTTCGACGCCCCTATGATGGACGACCTGAAAGTGCAAGCCGCCGCTGGCGGATACTCAACGGATCTGTGGGTGACTCCGGACCTGGTGGGTGAGGGCCGGCCTTATCCATGGATGGCGTTTTACGCCGCTCGCCAGCTCGGTTTGTTCCCCATGAGTTCCTTCGTGAAGGTGGGCGACACCACCGTTGACGTCAGCGAAGGCCATAACGCGGGCATGTGGACAGTCTCGATCGTCCGCACCGGCAACGAAGTTGGACTCTCAGAGCAACAGTTGGAGAGCTTGCCGGCGCCGGAGAGAAAGTCCCTGCTGGATTCGGCGCGCCAACGCCTTGCAGCCATGCGCCCGCACTACATTATCGATGCGGTGGCCGACCTTATGCCGGTAATTGACGAGATTTCCGCCCGCATAGAACGGGGTGAGCGGCCTTAGCTCGGGTGAACTTTGTCTGCCTTGCCGGGACGCCTCGACCGTTTCCGCGAGTGGCGCGCCCGGCAATCCTGTTTTTCAGCAGCCGGTTAAGCCTTTGTACGAGAATCCTCTCCGCGAGAAATGAAAAAGGTACAAATCTATGTTGAGTAAAGCCATGGTGTTTACCGCGGTTGGCGAGCCGCTCCAGATGCGCGAATTTCCCGTTACCGCTCCCGATCCGGGAGGGATGTGGATCAAAGTGACGATGTCAACGATTTGCGGCTCTGATCTACACACGACGTTGGGTGCACGGCCGGCTCCAGTCCCAATCATTCTTGGCCATGAGATTACCGGACGGGTTGCGGCCCTGGGCAAAGGCGTCACGGCCGATACCATGGGAAGGCCGCTGAAGGAAGGCGACCGCGTCACCTGGACGATTTTCGCGAGCTGCGGCAATTGTTACTTCTGCAAGATCAAATCTCTTCCCATGAAGTGCGTCCATCTATTCAAGTACGGCCACGAATGCTGCACCGGCGCGCCCCATCTGAACGGCGGCTATGCCGAGTATTGCTACGTCGTGCCGGGCACGTTTGTGTTCAAAGTTCCGGATACCGTGTCGGATGAGGAAGTCACTCCCGCCAACTGCGGCCTTGCCACCATCATGCAGGCTTATGACGAGATGAAGGTCAACCCCGACGATAACGTCGTGATTCAAGGCGCCGGACTACTCGGGATCTATGCGGTGGCGGTAGCCAAGGATCGCGGGGCTGGGAAGGTGATGATCGTAGATGTTGTTCCCGATCGTTTGCAGATGGCGAAGCGGTTTGGGGCGGACGTGGTTCTTGATAGCGGGAAGATGTCGGACGGCGAATTGGTCGCCCGGGTGATGGAGGAAACGGCGGGATGGGGAGCCGACCTGGTGCTCGAGGTGGCGGGAACTCCCAAGGTCATTCCGGTCGGACTGAAGATGCTCCGCAAAGGCGGCCGGTACTGCTGGCAGGGCAATGTATTTCCTAATGCCAAAGTCGAGTGCGATGCGTGCGATATCATCACCCGCTGGATCACCATTCGGGGACTGCATAACTACGACGCCCTGCAACTCGCCGAGTCCGTCAGATTTATCGAGAGGACCAAGGATCGTTATCCTTTCCGCGACATCGTCAGCCGCAAGTTTCCTCTGGTCGATCTCGCGAGAGGTCTCAAAGTTGCGGAAGAACGAAAAGCTATCCGCGCAGCCATTTGTCCCTAACATGCAGGACGATGCTATTGACCGTGCGGGTCGAGTGGTGACAGTTCGCCAAGCATCGTGGGGATCAGTTCGCTGACGGTGGGGTGAATGTGCACCGCGCGTTCGATAACGGTGTAAGGCGCCTTGGCGCACATAATGTCGAGAATCGAGTGAATCACCTCATCGCCGCCGGTACCGAAAATGGCGGCACCGAGAATCTGCTTCGTTTGCGCGTCGATCAGCACCTTCATGAAATCGTCGCCCTGTCTTCAGCGTCAGCGTGGATCAGGAAGAAGTGGGCCGGATTCAGGGAAGACAGTTCTCCAGAATCCTGCCTGACGGAGGGATGATCCTTTATATTGAGGGTCCTTCCGTCAATGCCAACGTCCGGGCACGCACCACGGGAATGTATTCAACCAAACCCGACACCGTGCAGGTGAGAGCGCTGAAAGGACGATGGACTCAGGAAAGCGGATACGAGGCGGTTGCCGCATGGTTGCGCCTCTCTACGTCGCACCAAGCTCCGATCAGCCTGGTTGCGGCACAGAACGACAGCATGGCACTGGGCGCACGCAAGGCGTTTGAACAAAACACCAGTGGCGTAGAGCGGGATAAGTGGTCGCGGTTGCCGTTTAGCGGCTGCGATGCCTGTCCCGGAAAAGGACAGGAATGGGTCCACAAGGGTCTGTTAGCGGCGTCCATTGTGATGCTGCCCACGGCAGGCTTGGCCCTGGAGATGTTTGTGCGTTTCCTTGCAGGTGGCCCGCTCCCACCGAAGCGAACACTGATCGCTTCCGTGTCATACCCCGAAATAGAAAAGTTAAACCCAAAGCGCAGCGGCTAAAACTTCAGAAAAGACTTCACCGGCGGCGCACTTTTCGCAGCTCACCCGTGGAAATCGGGTGCCCGCAGCACCCTGCTCAGATAGACACTATCCGGCTGCGATGCGGTTGCAAATTGTTGTAAGCGTCCGTTGTTGCCGGATAGGGTATAATTGTCCGAGTTTCTTGCCCGCCGGAGAGGTGGCCGAGTGGCTGAAGGCGGCGGTTTGCTAAACCGTTGTACGGTCAAAAGCTGTACCGGGGGTTCGAATCCCCCCCTCTCCGCCAGACCTTAAGAATCAGTAACTTACGGTCTTCCTAAAACCTTCCTAAAGATTTCCCTACTTCGATATTCGAGCTTTGCCGCCGGGGACGGTATTAGCTCTCAGGTAGGAAAACATGGCCCATCGGAAAGTATCGATTTATCTCTACGGCAAGACCCCTGAGGGCGGGTGGAAGTATCTCAGACCTGCGCTCGCAACGAACAACAAAATCCGTCCCGGATTCGGCCTGCTCCACGGGACTCCAACGAAGCTGGACAGCTACAAGTACGTTCTCAACGTCGGCGGCAAATGGATTCCCGCTGGCGACACCCCCAAGGAAGCGCAGCAAGCTGCCGAACTCAAACAAGCGGAACTAACGTATGTTGCCGTTGGCGGGGAAGTGCAGGAAGAAAAACCCGAAACTGCGCAGACTCCCAAGACGAAAATCACGGACTCAATCGAAGCGTACATGGCAAACCTCAGTGCTAACGTATCGGCACGGAACAAGCGACCGAGAACGTATACGTCAGCGAAGCAAATCCTCAACGAGTTCGCCGCTTGCGAGTGGCGGAAATCAAAGTCCCCGCTGAGACATCTGGAAGAAATCGCCGCCAACGACGTGAAGCAATACGTAGGGTGGGTGATCGACAACAGCAAAACGAAGTCACGCCGCACGGGAGAAAACAAATTCATCCGGGTCAAGTCGTGGCTGACGTGGGCAGGGCACAAAGTCGTGACGAGCAAAGACGCCCCGGTGGTCCCGCAGAAGCCTAGCGTGCACATATTGAGCGAAGAGGTGCTAGCGAAGTTCTTCGCCGCGTGCACCGATCCGCAACGGCTAATCTACACGACATTTTTGCAAACGGGGATGAGGGACGGCGAGTTGGTCTACCTAGAAAAGACTGACCTGCACTGGAACGATGGCAAGCCGTATATCGACATTATCGAGAAGCCGAAATACGGCTGGATACCCAAATGGTATCAACTCCGGAAGATATTTATTCCGGTTGATCTGTATGAGGCGTTGGACAAACACCACAAGCGGTCGTGCGTCGTCGAACAGCCCGTGGATGTTTGCAACCTCCTTTGGTCAGCAAAAATGGAAGCTGCTACAAACAGCGCAGCGCATAGCGAAGCGTGCGGGATTGGACCCGAAGGAAGTGACGCTGCACGATTTCCGGCGCACGTATGCCACGACCTGCTTGCGCAAGGGAATGGACATCCCCACCGTCAAGAAGCAGCTAGGGCACAGCCCGAAGTCGAATGCCATTTGGAAATATGTAGAAGCTTTGGCAGAAAGCGAACGCAGCCGGAAAGTCACGGAAGTCTGGAGCGTAGCGCCAAAGCCGCTGGTCGAGCAAGAAACGACCGGCACCATACAGTAGCGAAATAGATGCCCCCGGGAATCCGGGGGCTCTTTGCGTCTATACAAACCTTTGAGCCTCCGCCTGTCACCGGCGGCTTCAGTTCTTCTTAGATTTCCGGGCGGGTAGGCCGCATGGGAAGCTTTCTAAAGAATCTCCACGAGGCGGCCTGCACCTCATTGAGCGTTGTTGCCATATGTAGGATGTTTTCCAGTCGGCCCAATTGTTCGGAGACCTGCGACCTGTGCCGCTGGCCGCTGCGGTCGAGCCATTCCCAGGAATTGCGATTTTTAAGCCCACGGGTGAGTTTTTCCGCTTTTATTGGCAAAACGGACGTGTGGCCGAAATCTCCGCCGATCTGCCTGCCGGCCGTGCCAGCCACACGACCGATCCGACGGCCGCGAATTCAAGAAATTTGTCCAGCTTGAGTAATAGACCATGTGCTTGACATCCACATCCCGACGCTCATCCGTGCTGACGCCCGGCGAATCCCGCCCGAAGCGCACGAAGTCCCACAATTCTCGTACCCGGGTGGCAAAGCCAAGCTGGGAAAGCGCATCGTCGAACTGCTGCCGTCTGGCGGCGACCGCTATGTCGAGGTATTCGCCGGGCGCGCCAACCTGTTCTTCCGGGTCGCGCAGCAGCTCGACTATCGCCGTTTCTGGCTCAACGACATCAGCACGTACCCCTTTCTTCTGAGCCTGTACTCCTACGGCGCTATGGACGCTCTCGGACGGGGGACCGTGCCGGAGAGAAATGGCCGGGCTGCGCACGATCGAATGCGGAACTTCACGGCAAAGGTTTTCTTGCATAACTACGTCCGGTACAACCCGGTTCGCAAGCAGGCGCTGGAGCTTCTATCGACGACGAGGCCCGACTTTCTGGAATGGGCGAACAGCACGCTCGCCTATCCCGCTCCGATCCTTGAGCCGTACTTGGTGCGGGACGGCAACCGCTACGGAAAAGCCGGGGTCCGCGGCGAAATCGGCGGCGGCGTCAGCCGGGAAACTTACCAGCATTATCTGAAGCTCGCCAGCGAGATCATGATGCGGACAGAGCCGCATATCACATTGGTGGACTACCGGGAAGTGCTCCGAAATTCCGGCCCGGATGACGTGGTGTATCTCGATCCGCCCTATGTGAAATACGCTCGCAAAACCGGGGCATACTCAGAGTCGCTCAAGCACGGGGAAATGGTGGAAATTCTACTAAACGCCCCCTTCCGCTGGGTGCTATCCGAATACGAGGACGAAATTTACGCCCCGCTCACCAAAAAGTTCGGCGAGCCCGTCAGGATCGTCGTCAACAAGACGATGAACGACTCGAACCATCACGGAGGCAAGCGTCCGAAGGCGGTGGAGTGCATCTGGCGCAATTTCACGTGATGTATGCAGCGAAGAAGAAGCGCAACCGTGACAGTCACGGTTCGGGCTCGCGTTTCGCGGTTCTGGGATGTCCCCACAACGACCAAGCCATGAGGGTTGCGAACTGCTCGCTATGGGCCTCAGCTCTCGCTGCCGAAAACAGCACATCCACATCATTGCGTTTTATCTTTGGCCACGGAGTTCGTTTCCCCACTTCTTGACCAGAGCATCTTGACTAACGGAGGCGCTAATAGGAATTCAGGTACCCCTGCCTGCTAGTACTGTCTGTAGCCGCCAAGGCGGAATAGTCTGAAAGCATGGAACTAATCAACGAAGACCTGCGTGAGTTGGAGCTTGGCGCAACCGATCTGGGAGATATTTTTTGGGCCGTCAACTCCGAGCATGCGCTAGCTGGGCTGACCGAGCGCATCCGGCAGCAGTACCGCAGAATGCTCAATACAATGGACGAGGAGCAAATGCGGGCGGTCCGTGCCTTTGTCTCATCCACTGTTGTGCTGGGGGCAGTACGGGGGGTGCGCTTTGGTTATGCACTTTATGCATCTCGCAGGAGCAAGAAACGCGCTAATGATCCCAACGTGGACATCGTTCTGAGCCGAAAATCCATCAGCAATCTTCTTCGACAAACGAAGCCAACTATCTTGCCTGATAACATACCCGCTCTCCTCAGGGAGAAGAAACGCAGGAAGCTCAGCGCCAACGAAATCGTCTGTCTGGAACTTGACCAACAGGAAGTGCGCTTCCCGTGGGAAGAGTTGATTGACCGCAAAAAGGAAGGAACTAGGCTTCTCTGGCCATGGTTTTCGAACGCCAAGCAGCCCACCGTGAAACGAACGCTGACAAGGGCCAGAACGAAATTGCGCAAGGTGGACGGTGAAATTCAGTACGTCCGGACATTTATGCGCAACTGGAACGGAGACGCCTGAAGATATTTCTCGACCGCGATTAAGGCCGGTTTTCGCGGATTTCCGCTCTCCGCTGTAACGCCTTCATTTTCAAAGACCACGCCCCTTTCCTCATCCAGCTATTCTCGCAAACATGGGAGACGACACCACTGCTACCAGATGACCTAAACGGACAATTCCGCTTTGGAGAGAGAAATGGACGCCAAGATATTAGCACTTATAAAGACTGACTCTAATAGGCGGCTGATGCCAGCGGAGATAGCCATAGCTGACGCCTATATAACGGCGGGGATGACCAAAGACCTACTGGACGCTGGCACGGAAGTAGCCAATAACGCCATCAACTACCATAAGTCCAAGACCAAGCTCAGTGATCACGGTGAATACTTGGGGGCTGTCAAAGCGCTGTTCGACCGTCTGCCAAAAGACGGACGCTACCAAGACTGCGCCAAATGGACGCGTTGGCTGGAAGCCAAGTTCCATTGCTACGACAAAGTCCAGCGTGACTACTTTACCCGCATAGCCAAACAGCACATCAAGTTATTGACTGAGGAGAAGCCAGCGCCAAAGCACAATTACAAGACGATGCTGCAAGACATCGTCCGTATGGCGCTATGCGGCGACCACGATGGCGTCGATAAACTGGCTCGGCAAATAAATCAGGACGTGTTTAGTGAGTCCGTCGAAACCAAAAAAGCAGAAAATTCTGCTTTTTCGACTGAGACAGAAGAAGACGATGTAAAAACTACACCGGCCCCCCAGCAGCCAAGAAGCAGAAGACCGCATCCAAGACCCACGCCAGAAACGCAGTCTGTTCAGATCGCACCATATGTCGATGGAAGACGCCAGCGGCGGACACCGTGTTCGCAGCGGACGGCGAGAAGCCTACTTGCAAGACGTGCTTGCGGGAAATAGAGAGAGTCAGCCGCATCGAATGGATGAAGGAACTTAAAGCGGCGGAAGAGCCAGCCGCCAAGCAGCGAGCCAAAATATCGGGATACAAAACTCACGCTCATGGTCACAACGACAGAACACGCTGCGGTCGCCCCGGCGGTGAGAGAGCCATATTCGCGGAGGATGGCGAACAACCTAGTTGCGGACTATGCATCGAGTTGCTGCGAAAGTCCGCCGTAGAGAAAGCGGAGAGAGAAGCATACTTGAAGCGATGGGAAGAACAAGAAGCGGCGGAAGCGCTGGCCGCCGCCGCCAGCGATGCGGCTAAAGTCGATCAGGCCCCCACTCCCGCCAATAAGCAGAAGCGCAGCACAGGCTTGATCTACGAACCGGGCGGCATCACGGAGTTCGCCCGCTTGGCTCTCAACCGCGAAGTAGGCTGCGTCCACGACTGCAAGTATTGCTACGGGCCAGCGTCCATGCACGTGAAGCGGGAAGACTGGACGAAGCCCCGCGCAAAGGATAACTACTGGACCAACTTGCTGTTTGATCTCCGCAAGCGGGAGAAGCGGGGCCTGCCCAAGCACCAAGTGCTGATGGAGTACAGCGGCGACTGCTACGGCGACCCTAACGACGCGCTGACTGGCGAAAGCATCAAGATGCTGCACGACTTCGGCTACGGCGTATGCATCTTGACGAAGGCCCCCATGAACGCGGTCAAAAACATCGCGCTGTTCGATCCCAAGATCGATTGCTTTGGCAGCACCATAACGACATTCGACCCCGTCGAACTGGCAGAATGGGAACCCAAAGCGCCATGTCCGCAAGACAGTCTCGCCGCGCTGAAAGAGTTCCACGACGCCGGCATCTACACATGGATTTCCATGGAACCAATCATCTCGCCAGCCACGTCTCTCCAAGTGATCGAACTGACTCACCAGCACGTCGATCATTACAAGACTGGTTTGATGAATCCACGGGGGATGGCGCTGCCAGACGGCTATGCCAAACATGATTGGAAAGCCTACGCGGCGGACTTCATCAAAGCTTGCGAGTCCTATGGCAAGACTTGGTACTGCAAGCACACGCTATGGGAATACATGCCAGACATTGGCACGTATCCGGGGACGGACGAGTACAAGTTCCGCCCCATGTGCCACCCAGATACTACGCAAGAGATCGTCGATGTTCTGACTGCGCCATGCGGCAATAACAAAAACTCGCTGCTTAAATGGTGCGAGGAAGTTGACAAACTAGCGGCTGAATACAAACTAAAAGCGGCGGCTGAGTGCAAACCAGAAGCGGCGGCTGATTAAGGAGTCACTGATGGCATCACGAGAAGAATGCTTACGAAATCTGATTAACCGTGCTGACGAGATACGGCGGGAACTAGGCTGGGGACACTGTGTCGCTTGCCGTAGATATATCGATGATGACGAACAGTGTGCGGCGATCCCCGACCCCAGCGATCCGGGTGCGATGGCTGTGCTCATCTGCAACGACTGTGTCGCCGCCAGTGGAATGTTGGATAGGTTTTACAACTGACTGAGTATTACAAGTGTCGGGACTGATCCCCGACAGGACCCCTACCAACTGAGGAACGGGCGGCGGCGTCTCTTTTGTCGCCGCCTAATAATGGAGAGATATGGCTATAACAAAAAACAAACCACACGACGAAAATTGGAATCCATGGACGGGCTGCAAAAAGTGCAGCGCCGCATGTGTGAACTGTCTGATGTTTCTAAGACAGACTGCGCGATACAAGAACTTTGGACAACAACCTATACACGATCCGAACAACATCCGCCGCTGCACGACCACTTGGCGCGAGCCGTTTCAACTTCAGAAACGGGCCGAGACAACGGGTAAGAACATCAGGTGTTTCGTCTGCGGATACTCCGACTTCTTTCTTGAAGAAGCGGATGCATGGCGTGATGACGCATGGCAAGTCATTCGTGAGACGCCAAACGTCATCTACCAAATTCAGACCAAGCGAACGCATCGCATCGCCGACCATCTCCCCGCAGATTGGGGAGACGGGTATCCAAATGTTTGGCTCGGTGCGAGCGTTGAGATGAAACGCTACTTCAAGCGGCTAGATGACCTACGGGCGAGTCCGTGTGCGTTGCGATACGCCGACTCGATGGGGATGCTAGAAGCGGTCTCATAAATGGTTAAGCAGCAGATGGAGACAAGCAAGGTGCACGAAGCCGAGAAAGTTGTCGATGTGGTATTCCCATCGCACGACCAGACGGCGAAACTTGTGCATCCAGGCAAACAGCCGTTCTACTTTCCAGCGCCTGCGATAACGGCGCAGCGGGCGACCGTCTTGGGTCTGGCTCCGGCGCTGCCGATTCGGGGCAATCAGTTCAATGCGGTATTGGTCGGCAAGCTTTTCGTCGAGCGCGTCCGAGTCGTACGCTTTGTCGCCGATGAGGCGGGCGGGGAGTTGGTTGAGGAAGCTTCCCCCAAGAACCTGTTCCACAAGCTGGCACTCGGCTGGCGAAGCGCTGTCAACAGATACGGCGAGAGGAAGACTGTTACTAGCGGCGATAGCGATGATCTTCGTGCCCTTGCCGCGCCGGGTGGGACCGACCGCAAGCCCCCTTTTTTGGCGCTGGCGAAGGTAGCGTCCACGAACGCCTCATCGAGGTTCAACTGTCCTCGCTCGTGCAGGTACCGTGCTAACCGTTGCAGCGCCTTCTCCAGCTTTCCGCCGCGCACCCACTGCTGGAATCGGCGATGGCAGGTCTGGAACGGCGGATATTTCTCGGGCATTTCGCGCCACTGGGCTCCGGTGCCCAGCACCCACAGTACGCCGTTCAGCACAGCCCGAGTATCGTGCCATGGACGGCCTCGGTTGTCGGCCCGTCGTGCCGGCCGCAAGATCGGCTCGATCAGTTGCCATTGTTCGTCCGTTAATTCCCAACGTCCCTGCATGGTGGGAACGGAGCATTCCAGAGCACACCCAGAGTGCCACGTTTCACGGCCAGCGGGGATTTATGAGACTGGTTCTAGAGAGTTTGATGCCGGAGTTACCCGACCAATTGGACGGTATTGGCTGGTGTGTTGCCGGCGGTGAATCGGGCTGCGGGGTAGTTGAGCCACGACATTGGGACGAACAATGGTGCCGTGAAGTCCGAGATGTTTGCCAAGCGAAGAATATCCCGTTTTGGTTTGGTCACGTCGCCGGAAAGCAAAATAAGCTCAGTCGGTTGCTGGACGGCAAAGAGTACAACGAAATGCCGTTGCTTTTGGGGTAGAAATGGACGCCGCAATCTTAACTGTAGTTTTGCGAGCCGTGCAGCGGATGCTTCGAGAAACTTGGTTTGACCGCCGTAGGACGAGGATGTGGGACGTTCCCCGCGAGTTCTACCATCTTGGCGAAGTGCACAACCGCTACGTAGTTATAGTCCGACAGAAATTCGGATAACCGAAAATTTTCAGTATTGGCCTTCATGATTATTGAAAGCTTTTCCCAAAACACCTCAACAGTTCTCGCTTCCCCGACTTGGGCAAGCACAACCTCAACAACACCCGGATTTGCATACCCGGGCGGCAAGAAGCGAATCCGCAACAGCATTGTCAGAATCATGCCGAAAAGCGGCGGAACCTATGCCGAGCCATTTGCTGGTCGTGCCAACGTCTTCTGGCTGGCTGCAACAACCTTGCAGTTTTCGAACTGGTGGCTCAATGACCTTCGCACGGGGGCCTTCTTGGATGCCATCATCTCGCATGGGAGCACGGTTGAGGTTCCCGAACATACCCGTCAAGAATTCGAGCGGCAAAAATCCACTCGTCACAGCGGCGACCCGACAGCGATTTTGCTGGAACCCTATCTCTCGTATTCCGGTGCTGGCTATGCTGCTAGTTACAGGCCAACAAAAGGGGCCCCTCTACGGCACCGTTACCAGAACACCCTGAGGCGTGCTCGCCAAATCCTGATTCAGACTCAGGCGATGATTACAAGTCTGGACTGGAAGCAGGCGGTCGCAGATTTGAACGCCGATGATTTTGCCTACTTCGATCCACCATATTTGGCAGCCAAGGTTCACGGATATGCCCCCGACGACATTGATCATATAGAGATGGTCTCTATTCTCAAGAAGGCTCGCTTCCGTTGGCTGCTAAGCGAGTATTACCAGCCGATATACGTAGAAGCGTTCGGTGAGCCTTTCTGGACGAAAGGCATGCAGTTATGCGCAGCCAATTTCCGTCACGACGGCGGGAAAGGAAAGCGGATCGAGTGCCTGTGGCGCAACTATTGATCTTGTGATGATACGGGGCCGTGGTGGCGATCCCGTCCACGGGCGTCCCGTCGCCGCTCCACGTCAACATTTCCACCCGGCGGCGGAAGCTGGCTTCATGGTCATGTGCGTTTTACAGGACATCGGTGTCATCCATCGTCTTCGCGGCGGCGGACAACATCCACCAGTAGCCGTCGCCCTTGTTGCGGTGGTTGACCACGAGGATGTTCAGCTCGCCCGACTCCACCAGTTGATAGCGTGCCCGTTTCAGCGTCGGGACGGTTATGCCTTCCTTCTCGGCTTCGGCATACAGCTCCTTGCATCTGTGCCCGGTGGCTTCCGTGAACCTCACCTGCAGGAACGCCCTTGCCGCTTCGGCCTGCTTGTCGTCTTTGCCCGTCTTGGCGTTTTCCTTCTGCTTGTCCATAACGTCCTGAGCACGCAGGGTGGTCTTGCCGAGCCAGTTCATTCGCGGCGTGGGCTCCTTGTCCCCGTTGGGGAGCGTGACTACGACTTCCTCTGGCGTGAATCGGAGCCCGCTCTTGTCCCGCGAGTGGTTGCCTTTGGCGCAAGTCATTAGGTATTCGTTTTCCTTGTCGGGGTCTTCGCTGAACGTCCACACCGTCCTCGCCGTCCCCCCGATGGACACGTCGCCCGCAATCTGCTGCAACGGGCCCACGTCGGTGCGTTTGGAGAAGTGCGCGACGGCGAGCATGGCGACCCCCGTCTCGTCGCACAGTTCCTTCAGCTTGTCCAAGATTGGCTTGATTTCCCTGCTCTTGTTGGCGTCGCAGCCATAGTAGGAAGTGATCGGGTCAACGATCACCAGAGCCAAGTCGGGAATGCGTTTTATCAGGCCACGAAGGACAAACACGTCCTCGTTGAACGCCATCGTCCGCCGCTTCTTTTTCTTCTTGTCGTCCTCGGTGATGACGGACTTCAGCACCTTCACTCGGCACAAGTCCGCTTTCGCCGCGACGAGACGCGGCCAGATCACGTCGTCCAAGCCGTCCTCGCTCACCAGCAGGAGCACGTTCTTCGGGCCGAGCGTGTTCTTCGCCCCGTCCGGCCAATCCCTGCCAGTGGTGACCACCGCAACGATGTCCATCGTAGCCAAGCTCTTGCCCCGCTCGGGAAGCCCCGCGAAGAACGTGATGTAGTTCTTCAGGATGCGTTGATCCCAAAGCCAGTCCAACTTGTGGGGGACGACTTGGCTCATCGTCACCACGGCGACGGAGACGACCCGCTCGTTCTTGATGCCGATGCGAATGATTTCCTCGGTGTCTCCGTTTTTGTTTTCTGCTGGCGTCGGGATGACGGTCGAACAATCGGGGGCTGACTGCTTCTCCTTTATAGGTGTTGGCTCATCTTTGATGGATGTGAACTTGCCGCAGACGCAGCCTTCGGATTCCGTCCGATGGCACAGCTTGCATTCACCTTCTCTAATCATCGGCTGGTCGCCGTCAATACCAAATTCCATCAGCAGGTCGTGTGCTTTCGGTCAGGCTGCGTAGTCTTACTTCTTTGCCGGCGTCGCTGGGGCGGTGCCAGTCTTCGGTTGATGTCATCGAGGGAAAAAGCTTCTGGATCAAAATGGTCGTCCAGCCACTCCAGCATTTCCTCATGTTGGTCGTGGTCCGGGTCACTGATGGCACGCAGTAGGTTGTAATCGCCGGGGGCACCGCCGCAGTCCTCGGGCGGACCATGGCGTTTTCCACCCACGCATACCGGATAGGTCTTGCCCGCCTCCGGCGTCAGCACGTTTTCCGTGACGATGCCATGTTGCCAGTTATCGCCGAAGTCGTAGGTATACACTGCCTTGGCGCCGACCTTGCCGAGCACGGTGAACAACCGCACCGTACGCTCATCGCCGATGGCTGGCAGGCCCATGCCCTTGTCGGTTGGATCGGGTTTACCAAAGCGCTTTTGGCCGATCTGGAACTCATGCATGTGGCAGTTCTCCCACTCCATCGCCCGTTGCCGCACATCGTGCAACTGCGCCAACGTCATCTCTGCAGGCACCAACAGGCGACGCCAGATGGGCGGGGTTGTGCCCAGCAGAGTGACCTTGAGTGGATACACTTCCTGCGGCATCCAAAGCTTTTTCGGGGGCATGCTATAACCGCTCTGTCAGAATGCGGCGCACCGAGGTGCGCTCGATTTCGAGGCGGCGGGCGATCTCAGCCTTGCTGACGCCCGCACGATAGAGATCCTGCACTTGGCCGTGCTTCTGCGCCGCGGTTGGTGGCCGACCTAGACGCTTCCCATTCGAAGACGATTGTTTTCGGCCAGGTGGAGATCATCATACGCTACTCGGTATCATGCTGTCGGTTCCGTGGAGGTCGCGGTAGTTCCAGGGCATCCATGGCTGCGGACTACGGGACAACGCTTCGCCGTGCTGCTGCAGTTTGGTCAGATAGTCGAAGGGATTGGCGCCACAGAGCTGGCAGGTGTGAATCAGGCTCATGAACAGGTCGCCGACGTGGGCGCCGTTCTGGGTCTTGTAGAACAGCGCATTTTTTCGATGAAGAATGGCCTTCTTCAAGGCCCGCTCGCAAAGGTTGTTGTCCAACGGTGCGCCCGCTTGGCGGAGAAACAAGGTTAGCTTCGGCCAATGGTTCTGCATATAGGTAATGGCTTGACCTAAACCAGAGTTGGGCTCTACCTTGCGATCCGCGAACTGTTCCCGGAACCATTGCTCCAGTTCTTTCATCCGCGGGCCACTGTGGGTTTGATGGTAGCCGAGACGCTCCTCCGGCGACATCCCCTGCTCCCGGCAGAAAGTATCATGCTTATAGACCTCTCCCAATGTCTCCAACACATAGCGGCATTCCTCGGGGAACTTCGCCGCCACCTCGACAAAACGGCGTCGGCCGTGGGCGATGCAGTTGGCCACCACTGCTTGAAACTCTTTGGGAAGATTGCGCGCCAGCGCATCCCCCATCGTGGTTGCATGGTTGACGTGGGTACCGACAGCGGACGCCAGGCGGGTGGAACTTTAGCCGACGTCGGATCGCCGCCCAGGAGCAGCACCTGGAGCTGGTGCGCGGCTACCCCTTGGGTCACTTCCGTTGCCTGAGCCGGCCAAAAACGAAAACGTCCGGTCGAAAGGCGCTTTTGGCATAGCCAGAACCCTTGCGAGTCATAGCAAAGAATTTTCACGGCGGTCCGGCGGCGATTCCGGAAAACGAATAACACTCCTGAAAACGGGTCCGCCTTCAGTTCTTGCTTGCACACCTTGGCCAGACCATCAATCCCGTTACGGAAATCCACGGCTTCGACCGCCACCAGGATGCGCATGTGCGGCGTGACTTGGATCATGCCGATTCCCACAACGCCCGGCTAGCCCGGCCAGATCAGGCGCGGTAGTTCCTTTCCACTGAATGCGTACCTTTCCACGCGGCCCTTCCAGTTCGATAACGCACTCCGATACACCGATTGTCTGCGGTGTCACCAGTTCCACAAAAGATGTTCGTGGTGGTCTCGACGTGGTTGAGCGTGAGACTCGATCGGCCCTTCCGGCCAGCCGTTTCAGCTTGCCGTACTCCAAACGTAGAACTTGTGCCGTCCGACAAACGCCATGCTCTTTGGCCAACTCCGCCGCCGCCCACCATAGGCGCTCTGGAATCGGTAAGCAGCCAGTATGCGACTTCCGCCACCGTTCGAAGCGTCCGTGAACCTTCCGCATTCCCACCGGAATAGCTGATCGCCTGGCCATCGTCGGTCCTCCTTACCCTCGCTGGGGCGTAAGACCGACCCTATCAACTATGACAAGCGGAGTCACGCAGCCTTGCCGAAAGGACACGCCCGGAATGGCCACCCCGGAGCGACTCGAACCCCAACCCTCAGATTCGAGGTCTGATGCTCTATACGATTGAGCTACGGGGCCAAACTCGGTGACTTAAGCTTTTTTCGCTGCCCTCCTTCGGGCGGCCCACTTTTTCTTCATCATCATCGAGATGCGCTTGCGGGCGGCAGGACTCATCGTGTGACGAACAACGGCTTTCTTTGCGGCGGGTTTTACTGCTGTCTTACGCCGCGCTGCCCACCGAGCCTTCATCATCGCCGACAATCTTCTCCGGCCGGCGGGGGTTAGGCCGCGTTTCTTCGCCTGGGTCGGGGTGGCTTTGGCGGCAGTAGTGGTCGTTCCCGGCATAGCAGTCGCTGTGCCGTCAAGTGACTCAAGGGCGGCAATGGCTTGGTTGAGGCGGTTTAGCTCCGCCTTGAGATCGGCGAGTATCGTGCGAGTATCCATGCATTATCCTTGCATGGCGATATTAACAATAAGGTGTCCAACGGGCAAATCAGAGTCAGAGTAACCCAGTTGGTTCGCCTTGCCCAGTTTCTACTTGTGCCGAATGTCCTCCGGAGCTCTCTGCCGATCGAGAGGCAGAACTTGCAACTGCCAGCGCACCGGAACCGACGTTGGTAGATAGCAGATTCTCTTATCGCAAGCCTGATAGTAGAGTTTCCCATTAATCGTGAAGGTTTTGCCTTCCGTCCCAAGCGACATTGCTGAACTCCGCGGCAGAGTCTACTTTGAGATCCTGAGTAATGCGGAACTTCCCTCCGAATACAGGTACACGTTCCTTTATTTATCACCAGCTTTGATCGCATGGCACGAAGAAACGTGGCCGACTTTTTAGCCGTTGTGTGCGAATTACATGCCGGGGAGGTTCACATCAAGGTCGAGAAATCTGTCATGAGTGAGTGGGGAATGCGTTCTCCCTCGATGACGCGAAGGGGGGTTAACTCAGCATGGAGACCAAGCTTTGTTTTCTCGCTCCCCTATTGAGGTGTGCATAATATAGTTACATTTGCCGACGAGCAGCCCTGCACCAAATACACTTTGTGGACGCTCGGCGGCGTCACTATATTGCTGCACTGCTCAGTAGTCAGGGTGGCTGCTCATCCGCGCTCTGGATCTGGGTCTCGGGCAACATGGGCTGGCAGGCCCACGGCCGCCGCAATGCCCGACACCTGGTTGATGGTGACTCAGATGGAGCCGATTCGGCCCGCTCGTTGCGGTGAACCCTTTTGACTCCCGCAGGTCTTACCCGAGTAGTCAGCCTATGCAAATGATTGCCAACCCTAACGACCGACGATGCCTTGTATGGATTACAGGACATTTCGTCTAGCAACGCAGAACAGCTCGTCCCCACGAATCTTCTCGGACTTAGTTTTCTCGCCATTCGCGACCCGAAGAACCAGCTCAAAAAAGGATTCACCCTTTTCCTTAATCGACTCATCTTTAGAAATGATCCCACCCGCATTAAAATCAAAATCGTCAATCATCTTTTCAAAGGTGAAGTCATTACCTGTCACTTTTATAATCGGCACGAATGGGAACCCTGTTGGATTACCACGGCCGGTGGTAAAGGCAACAATTTGCGCACCACATCCGATCATCCCAGTAACCACTTCGCCATCGTGACTATCAGAATTCATTATGAACATGCCTTTTTGGCCAGGCCGAGCTGGGACTGCATATTCAAGGACATCCACGATTGGACAACTTCCTGATTTCAGAACGCCGCCCAGTGATTTCTCTACGATAGAGCTGACACCGCCATCAAAATTTCCCGGCGACATCAGAAAATTTCGTCTTGGATAACGCTCGTCAAGACGACTACGCATCCTTTCCTCAACTTCATAGACCGCTGCGTAGATCTTTTGAGCAATTTCTTTGTTGATCGCGCGTCCTGCAAGCACATCTTCAGTGCCGATTAGTTCATTCAGCTCCGATATGACAGCGCTCCCGCCGAGCGCGTTCAGCTTGTCACACATTTCGCCAAGCGTCGGGTTGGCCGCAAGTCCGCTTGTTGCATCGGTACCACCGCATTTAACTGCTACCATCAGTTCTGATATGTCGCACTTAATCCTCGAGCGAGAAAGTTCCCGTTCAGCAAATTCATTAGCCATACGGACGCCCATTTTGATCGTCGCAGCAGAACCGCCATCATCTTGGATTACGAGCATACCTACGGGCTTTCCGGATTTCTTTATGCCCTCGTATAACTCCGTTGGCCTAAAACGCTCGCAGCCTAGACCGACCACAACAACTGCGCCAACATTGGGGTGATTTCCCATGGCAATAAGAGTTCGCGCAGTAAACTCAAGATCAAGCCCTTGTTGCCCGCAACCAACGGGATGGCGTAACGCAACTGCACCGTCAACCTGTTCAGCGATCCGCTCGACAACCGTATTCGCGCAAAAAACTGACGGGATAATCGCAATATAGTTTCGAACACCAACTCTACCGTTAGTGCGCCTATAGCCCATAAATGTCATGCCCATCTCCATTCCCTCGTATCTACCGGTTAGTTGATGTCTAACAACCTGGCTTCCGGCCGCGGTCGCACTTCATATTATGAGTGTGTATCCAGCTCCCCTTAGGAACTGTACTCTCCACATAACCTATCTCGACACCATACTTGTAAACCGGATCTTTCGGCGAGAGGTCTACGATTGCAACCTTATGCGCAAACTCAATATTTTCCAGCAGAACTATTTCACCGTTAGGCGTCTGTATGGTGTCTCCTTTATTCGCATTTTCTAGAACCACAGCAATATTATCCTTTGGCTTCATGACCTTACCTCTTCTCAACATAGTGATCCCCTTCTCCAGTCCTTATGGAATTCTTGGCCAGTACTGTGGACGTAAGCCTCCCCCATGCGTAGGATTGTTTCCATGGGACGCTTCGTCTCGCAGTTCAAAAGTGTGACGGCTAAAGTTGTCGCCGTCAACCCTAAAAAGTAGGTCTTCCGCACGTTTGGTGACACGCTCGGACGAGATTAGCTGGGAGGGATACGCTAAGAGGCTCCGGATAAACTCCGGCCGATCTGATGGGCCCGCGCACGTTGTCTTCGTAACTGCAGTCCAAAAGCTGGGTGGTCATTGTGGGGTAGCATAAGGTCTCGGAGGAAAGCACAAGTGCCGGCAAGTGCATTTTCTCGCTGCCGGAGGACAACACCATTTCCTCCAGATCTTATAAACCTTAAGAGACCTTTTGACGATTTTCCCATGCTAGGCAATCCAGAGTTGAATGCAAGAGGGTTGGTCGTCACTACATGCAGTTGTTGAGAACTGGCGTCCGCGGCCCAAACACACCGTACTGCAAAGAAACGATCTTCGCCACGCCTGCGTGCCCGGTTAGGCACTAAAAAACTTGCTGCGCAGCCTAACTGGCGAAGTTGGGCTAGGATTCAGCGACGTAAAGGTTATCATCGATCCCGCAATCCGGGGATGGATCAAAGCCGGCTGCCCCATCGAGAAATAAGCATTCGGAAGTATTGTCCCGCACCTTTGAAAGGTCACTCATGAAAACGTGTTTTTCGGCCATTGCAGTCATAGAACCGGTTTCATAAATGCCTCAGCACGATGATGAGGCAAGCCAAATGAACGAAGCCTTGATACACAGTAAATATGCGGTCGTAGCGCACTTGCACGCGGCGGAAATTCTGCAGCCAGGCGATGGCGCGCTCGACTTTCCAGCGACGCCGATAACGGCGCAACTTTCGTCCATCCTCGTAGCGGCGCAAAACGCTGTTACGCCGATAGGGAACAATAAGCTCGATGCCTCGCCTTTCCAAGCGTCCCGCATAGGGTCGCTGTCGTATCCCTTGTCGGCCACCACCCGCAGCGGTTTCATTCGCGGCCGACCCCGTCCCGGCCGCGGCACGCGGATCACCTGCGCCAGCGTGCTTTCCGCGAATTTGTGCTCCGATGGCTTAGCATTCGCGAGTTGAACTCCCAGAGGAATGCCCCCGCCATCCACCACCAAAACGCACTTCGTGCCCTTTCCACGCATGGTTTTGCCCACTCCAGCGCCCCTTTTTTTGCCACGATGAAGGTGGCGTCCAGAAACGCCTCGTTCCAGTCCAGCAGTTGCCGCCGATCCATCTCGGCGAACAACTGCTGCCAAGCGCTCCGCCACACTCCTTGCTCCTCCCAAGACGCGTAACCGTCGCCAACAGGTCGATCCGCTGGGATATCTGTCCGGGCAGACTCCCGCCAGCGTGCGCCGTTGCGCAGCACCCACAGAATGCCTTCCAGCACGCCCGATTGGCGACCCAAGGCCGGCCGCGTCGATCCCGCCGACGCTTCGGCATCGGAAAAAATCCTTCAATTCGCGACCACTGCTTGTCTGTCAGCATATGCCAACAGCCAACAACCATGCGGCTTCGCCCCGAATAGTGACTATGTTGAGGCGGAACCTATTTATGAAACCAGTTCTAAGTACTTTTTTATAGTCTTGCTTTTCGCTGGAAGCTCGCCTGCACAGGATCGGGGCTCTTACGCTACGGGGAAGGCTTGTGCGGACTGCCACGCGGATATCGTTGACGGATGGAAGAAAACACCGCACGCTATCGCCTATGAAAGCTTAAAGAATTCTTCGCACATACCAGCGGCGCTGCGATCCCCAGTGCCGCAGGGTCCATGTAATTAACACCCCTGCTAATTAACGCCCCCTACTACAAATAGCAAGCCGGCAATGACAAACCGATATTTGCCTTTTCATGACTTAGTTCACCCCTCAGCCTAAGTATCGTACACTCACACCTTGACCGCTTGTACTCCGGATTGGGCCTCCCGGCCTAGGCTGAGAACACTAAGCTTTGGTACTACAACCAGAATGAAAAAAGTAGCCAGCAGAATCGAGCATCCGCCGCCTGTGAGCGCGATGCGGAAACTGCCGGTCTCCTTGACCACAATGCCGGTTATAAGTGGGGACAGAGCGCCGGCAAACGACCCAATCATGTTAATAAGGCCACCCACAGAGCCAACATATTTAGGCGGTATCACTTCGGAGAGGATCACCCACATATGGGCGGCGCAGTTGGATTCGGCGGCAATCGATACCGTCAAAAAAAACAGGGCGACCATGACATCATCGACATAGCCCACGATGATAATCGTGGCCGAGAGGATTTGCAGGACCACCTGTACGGTTTTCCGCGCACGGTTCATGCTCCAACCCCGTTTGATCAGCCAGTCGGAAAAGCAGCCCACGAAGGGTTGGACAATGCTGGCCGTGGCATAAGGGAGAGAGCCGTAAATACCCATTTTCATGATGGAGAAGCCCCGCTCCATCACCAGGTAAGCAGGCACCCAGGTTAGAAACAGAAATTGCAGGAAGTCTTGCGTAAACTTGACGCCAATGAGACCCAGGATGGCTCGGTTGCGCAGGATCTCGCCCCAGGGAAGCTTAGTCGCTTGCCGCGGACCGGAGTCAGCTCGGACCTCAGATCGGTCACGAAACCCGAAATACCAAGCCGCGCACCAGAGCAGGCTGAACAGGCCGGTGCCATAAAAAGCCACCCGCCACCCCCATTGTTTGATCAGGAAAGCCATGACGAAGGGGGTAACCGCTATTCCGGCGCGTATTCCGGTCAGCGATATAGCTATAGCCGCACCGCGTTCTTTGCTGGGAAAGTTGGCAGCAACGATCTTGCTGGTGCAGGGCAAGGCCGCTGACTCGCCTAAACCCACTCCCAAGCGGACCAAAACCATATGAAAGACATTGTTGCAAAAGCCGGTGGCCACGGAAAAAAGCGACCATAACGCCGCCGCCCAACCCAATACTGTCTTGGCGCCGAACCGGTCGGCCAGATACCCTGCCGGAAGATTGCATGCCGAATAGGACCAAAAAAAGGCGGAGAGGACGACTCCCATAGCCGCCGCGCTGACATGAAACTCTTTGATAATAAACGGCGTAGCTACCGACAGGCTGGCGCGGTCTAATGAATTAATAAAAGTGCCCGCCGTAAGCAGGACAACGACGCCTACCCGGTACGCTTTGGTATTCTGCTGCTCCATTGCCCTACCCTCCCCGCTAGTGCTCCAATATAACGTTTCGCGACCAAACACTAATTACTTTTGTCTGTACTCTACCCCGAGCAATTCTTCGAACACGCGGGTCATAGAGCCTTTGTCCTGATTCCCGTATCCTTTAAGTAAAGCAATTTGGTACGTCTTTGTCGCCGCGTCAGTTACAGGCATGGGAATGCAATAGTTCGCCGATATCTCGGCTGCGCTGACCAGATCTTTATAGGCTTTCTTCATAAGATAGGCGTCTAAGAAATTACCCTTCAGGATCCGCGGAATAAAATACTCTGTCACAAAGCTTCTGCCGGTTGAGCTGTTTATGACCTTGCCTATGGTTTGGGGATCCAACCCCATCTTTACAGCCATGGGCAGAACTTCGGCAATGGCCGCAAGATTAATGTCGTATAACACGTTGTTGACCATCTTGGCCAACTGGCCATTGCCATGACGGCCCATATAAAGAATGTTTTTGCCAATACAATCAAGCAACGGCTTGACCTTATCAAACACTTCTTTCTTACCGCCACACATTACCGTGAGTGTGCTGTTGATGGCGCCAGTGGGCGCCCCAGAAACCGGAGCGTCTAGAAACTCAATACCTTGCTTATCCAAGCGGGTTGCTATATCAATGGCAGTCGAATATTTGATCGTGCTTAAATCCACTATGATCTTTCCTGGGCTGAGGCAATTGATCATGCCCTTTTCGCCCAGCAGAATGTCATGGACCTCCTGGCTGCCCGGAAGGCTAAGAAAAATTATCTCGGCCTGGGCCACTTCCAATACATTTGTGGTTGTCCGGGAGCCCTTGCTCTCAAAGCTCGGATAGCTGCTGGTATTTATGTCATTCACAATGACTTGGTCTTGGCTAGCCTTCGAGACGATATGGTCCGCCATTGGCTTGCCCATGTCTCCCAAACCGACGAAACCGATCTTCATTTGTCCACCTCGAGTGTGAATTTCTGCCGACCACAACAAACGTCCCTATCGTGCTTCGTAGGGCTTCTTGGTTTCGTTCTGCCTAACCCTTCCATGCGGTGGGCGACAGGGCATTGATATCGGTTTGCACGTCGATCACGGCCGGTTTGTCGCACGAGAGGGCTTGATCAAGCGCGGACGGTAGTTCACCCGGCTTTTCGACGCGAATTCCCACCGCGCCCATAGCTTTGGCAATTTCGGCGAAGTTAACCTTTGCGAAGCGCCACAACTCGCCCTGCTGATCGGACAGTTTCCCGTCAATGGCGCGTTTGACAATCTCAGTTTCCTGATTCAACGCGTTGTTGTTGTTGACGCAAGTGACCGTTGCAATCCCGCAGCGGACCGCGGTTTCCAGTTCTTGCATGTGGTACCAGAATCCGCCATCACCGGTGAGACAGACAACCGGTCTCTCGGGTTGGGCGCATTTGACGCCCAGGGAGGCGGGGAAACCCCATCCGAGCGATCCCGCAGTCCGGATAAAGTCCCAGTGCGGGCTATCAATCCAGAGTTGTTGGGTGGCCCACATGGCTGCGTGGCCCGTATCAGAAACAACGATCGCGTTATCGGGCAGCCATTGGGTCACTTCCTTCAAGAGGCGTTCGGGCCGCATGGGCACGGTATCGCAGTTTCGAAAAGATTGTGCTTCTGTCCGCCATTCATTGACCTGGGCTTTTACCTCCGCAAGCCATGTTTCTCTTACTGCACATGGAGATACTTCTCCCAGCAGTGCTTGCAATGCCATCTTGGCGTCGCCCAGCAACGAAACCGAGTTCGGGTAATTTTTCCCCAAGTCATTTGGGTCAATGCCTATTTGTATGACCTCAGCCTGGGCCGGGAAGACACGCCAGAAGTCGGTCAGCAGTCCACCCGTTTGGCTGCCCACACAAAACACAAGGTCCGCGCGCGCCAGCAACTTGTTCGTGCAACTGCGCGAATAGGTACCTGGAACGCCGATATATAAAGGATGGTGCTCAGGTATCAGAGAAAACGCATTTAGAGAGGTAGCGATCGGTATAGAGAGCGTTTCGGCAACTTTCAAGAGTTCCGCTCCGGCCCCGGACCACCGCGTGCCGCCGCCCACGACGATGACCGGCCTCTGGGCTTGCTGTAGGCGTTGCGCCGCTACTTTTACCCGCTCTATCTCCGGAGTGGGTCTGTAGGGAGGAACGGCAGTAAACGGCTCTTCGACAATTAATTTCAGGTCAGCTGAGTCATGCTCAATATCGCCCTGCTTGCCTGCAATCAGGAGATTGACCGGCCCCGGCGTACCCGAGGTAGCCTCGCGGAAGGCTTGCCGCATCAGGTCGGGCAGCCGTCCGACGGAATCTACCTGAAAATTCGCTTTCGTGTACTGGTTGAAGGTTGGGTAGTCATCGCACTCCTGATAGGCTCCCTTGTGCTTCTGCGAGCCTAGCCGCCCACCTGTAAAGGCAATGACCGGGCTGTGCCCCATAAAGGCATCTCGCAACCCTGCCGCCAAATTCGCAGCCCCGACAGCCTGTGCGGCGCAAATCCCAGGTCGCTTTGAGGCGCGGGCATAACCGTCGGCCATGTAGGCTGCAGCCTTTTCTCCATGCGTCAACACGCGCTTGATCTGCGTCCCGTCCAATGTAGCTAGCATACGAGTCAATATAGCTGGCACAAAGAAGACTGCCTTTACTCCATAAGCCTGCAAGAACTTTGCAATGAACTGCCCGCCCGTCAATCTTGACACTGTTCCCTCCTCAGATTCCGAGGCAATAATCGTTGCCGGAAGCCTCGGCGCTTTGTAATCCTTCTGATTCGCGAGCACGACCGCTCACACTACGTTGTCGCCGGGGACATTTCAGTCCTGGAAGTGGCGGCTTTAAAACGCGAAGAGCAGTGCCGTTCTCTGCTGGACTGTACCGCTTGCTTTTCGCCGTTGCGCGCGGAAAATAGTCGAGATAGCGGGTTAATATTGGGATGGGTCAATTAATAAGTCAAATAAATATTATACGTTTATTAATAACTAATACTTATAAGAGCCCTGAGAGCGCTGTGCTGGTTAGCCCGAAACGGATCGGGCAGCAAATGCGGCAGCTACCGTTTCGATACCGCATGTCCACTTTGCCCTGGCTCCAACACCTATGGTGAGAAATCGGGGCTATATCCTTTTTCTAGGCTTCTGGGTTCCTGCCTAATCAGGTCAAAAGGTCAGACATAATCCGTTTTCAGGGCACAGCGGGATTGCGCCTAGGGCGGCAGGACGGGTATAAATCGTGCGCCACATCTAACAGCCCCGCCAACGTTGGCGGCGCGGTTTCGGCACAGTACACCATAATAATTTGCGTTGTTGGAGCAGGATCAGCAATTGGGCGGCAGACGATTCTTGGGCGAACTAGTCCCTTCAAGCTTTCCGGCACCATAGTAAAGCCGAGGCCGGCGGCCACAAAGCTGGCCGCAGTAGTCGAGTTGCTAGCTTCCTGGCTGATTTGCGGCTCGAAGCCGGCATTGCGGCAGAGACCGATGATAAAGTCAGACCAGCCGGGGCGAGACGCCGAGTGGACAATCATAGGCTCGCCGGCAAGGACCCTCAGCGGAATCGTCGTTCGTCGCGCTAGACGATGAGTCTCGGGCACCAATAGCACTACCTTTTCCTTTCTGAGGACCCTAACGGCCAGACCTGCGGTATCAACTATTGGGCGTAACAACCCAACATCGATCTCGCCGTTCCTCAGCGCCGCAACCTGCATTGGGCTCGTCATCTCGCGCACCGTCAGGTGCACGTTCCCATATCGTTTCCGGTATTCGCTAATTAGCTCCGGTAGCAGGTCCCAAGCTGCCGATTCCGTCGAGCCAATCACCAGCGGTCCAATTTCACCGGCAGCAACTCGGCGACTCAGGTTGGCCGCGCGTTCCACTTGAGTCAGCGCCCGCCGGCCCTCTTCCAGCAGCGTCCGGCCGGCGGGTGTCAGCTCGACCCGACGGCGGCTGCGCGCCAGTAGCAATACTCCCAGTTCCGACTCCAGCGCCTTGATTTGCTGGCTGAGCCCAGGTTGCGCGAGGTGAAGCTGTCGGGCGGCACGGCCGAAGTGCAATTCCTCGGCCAGCACGACGAAATACCTAAGATGACGAAGCTCGATCATGAACACCCAAAATAACCACAAAATGCTTTCATTTTAGCTTGGTTTTATCCGACCCCCAGGAGTCCGCGTCGGCCATTTACGCTGCCTTACTGCTTCAGTGCTAAGCCCGACATAAGCAACTGGCTCTCAGCCGCCAATCTGAATCGTGAAATCGTGCTCTGGATTCTACCACGGGAGCGCGAGCCCATCGCCGGTAGTCTTGCACTCCTCAGTGCATGCGCGATATCTTCTTCCCATTGCCCCGCCTCCCAATCGAGTAGCTTCTTCGACGGTTCCTGCAGCGCGCCCTCAATCTGTTGAATCTCGTCCGGGCTGGCAGCCAGGACATCAAGATAAAAGTTTGTCCAGTTACTCATAGTGCTGAATTACCCCCGTGACATTCATTGAACTGCGTCGCCTCGGCTTGGTTGTGGCTTGTGCATGGTGCGCTCCTGACACCTCAGACACACCAGGCAGTAACATCATGTACATGAGCGATCACGGGTGTGGCCAGTTGACGAAAGCGATCAACAACATTCCGTTCGATATCAACATCGCAGCGTTCGCCGAGATTCTGCCAATGGCGGTGAAACTCGGACTCGACACCGAGAAGATCGGCTCGGTAGTAAACTCGAGTTCGGGAGGAGTTATGCTTCTGAATTCTTCGTTCCGCGAATTCTCGAGCGGAACTTTAGCGACGGCTACCCGCTCGATGACGCTTACAAGGATTTGGTGAGCGGGGCTGAGCAGTGAAAAGTCCTCACCTCCATCCCACGCGGCAGCAAATCTGTTCTCCCTCCTCGAGAATGGTAGATCGCCTGCTGCATCGCTGCGCGGGTGGCAGGTCGACTGCAGCCCGAAAACGGGGTGGTCAACGTAGGGTATATAAGGTCTCGGCGAAAAGCAAAAACGCCACTAAGAACAGTTTCTCACTGCCGAAGTGAAAAACCATTTCTTCCAAACCTTATAAACCTTAACAGACCTTATGTCGATTTTCTCAGTGGTATTGAGAAAATCGCATTTTTTAAGGTTTAGGGTCTCTTCCCTTTAAATTTCTGGAAATGAAAATAAAGAAGAGATAAATGAATAATAGAGAGAAGGTAGGGAAACGCTGCAAACCCTGTTTGCTGCGAGAACCTCGGATACGGTAACTCGTGGGCATAACCGATTCGATCTCCGAGATACGAGTCGTCTATCTGCCTACTGCAATTCGACGATGATCGGGGCATGATCCGACGGCTTCTCCTGCGCCCGCGGTTCCATATCGATCTCGCAGCTTTTTAACCGTTCGGCCAACCTCGATGACAGCAGGAAATGATCGACGCGGATGCCGCGATTATGTTCGAACGCCTGCCGGAAGTAATCCCAGAATGTGAATTTCCCGCCCTCCCCTGGATGCAGCGACCGGAAGGCATCGGTGTAGCCAAGGCTGAGCAGTGCCTGGTACCGCGCTCGGGGCTCCGGCTGGAACAGCGCGTCATAAATCCACGCTGAAGGTTTGTGACAATCGATGTCCTCCGGAATGACGTTGAAGTCGCCCCCGATAAGCGCGGGCACGTTTTCTCTTTGGGGGCTGCTGATGTGCTCGACATGGGAATCGAGGATCTGCAATTGCTCGCCATCGGTCAACCAGGTGGCAAGGGGTTGAATTTGCTACTTTATGACCCGATGCCGGGCGGCTCCGGACTTCTGGACCAGATGAAAGCGCGGTGGCCTGAAGTCGTGGCGGCTGGCAAGAGGGTAGTTGCCGAGTGCCCGTCTCTTTGTCAGTCAGCCTGCGTGGATTGCTTGCCGCATTTTCGGAATTCCTACTATCACAAGCACTTGAACCGGCACACCGCTTTGGACCGGCTCGATAGGTGGGGTGCCAATCTCGAATTCACACACGATATCCCTTCACGCCTACCGACCACGGCTGCCAAGCAAGTCCCAGTGAATGATCCCGAGCTGGCCTTGCGGGCGATGCTGGAGCGCGCAGGACTCCACGGTTATCAGCCCCAGCACCCGATTGATCTTGGACGCCCGTTGGGGGCGACCACACCCGATTTCTCTTACGAGCCGAGGAGCGACGTTTACGAAGGTCTGTGCATTTATCTCGATGGCATGGGCCGCCATCTGCATGGGCGCACCGAGACGCGCGAAAAGGATCGAGATATTCGCGACGAGTTGCGGAATCGCGGGTATGACGTTGTCGTGATTCAGTTCGGGCAGTTGACCGACTCGGATGCGATGCGGCAGCACTTCTTCCGCATTGGCCGCTTTCTGCTGGGCAAGGACGCCGCTCAACGTATTCGCGACGATTCTTCTTGGCACACTGCACCGGATGCAAAACCCGATGACTCTCGTAATTAGATAGCCACCCAGCGTCGGTAGCAAGCTTGCGAAATCCACGGGTATATTTCTGCGCCGGCATTGGAGATGAACAAGAATAGCTTGGCGGCCAAACGTTGAGGATAGACAATATCCAGATGGTTGTGCCGATCCAAGGTCTGTCATTCCCATTCCCGGCGCCGCCCGCCCCGGGTAAGACCATCGGGGTGTCACCCGGCGTTCACTGGCTATCGACCTATCTGCCGTTTCGTCCACACGCAACGAATCTGTGGCTGCTGCGGGATGTTGATAGCTGGACAATGGTTGATTGCGGATTCTCCTGCGGGTAGTTCGCGAGCAGATCGAGGCAGCTTGGTCTAATACTCTCGGCAAGCTGCCGGTAACTAGACTGATCGTGACCCACCACCATCCCGATCACGTTGGCAATTGCCGATGGATATCCGATCGCTGGGGTATCACCCCGACATTACGATGCCGGTGCAGACGAAAAGCAGTTTGGTTTTCTGCATCACCGGGGATCAGGAGAGCCAAGCGAGGTCGCTTGGCTCAGTTCTGTTTAGGCTCATTTGGGCCGGCTGTTTCCGCTTGAGAACTCGGTTCCTGCGGTAGTGCCGGCGCGCTTGGTGGGACTTCAGTGATCTCCGCCTTTCCTACGATGTAGGTGCCGCCGGTGGAGCTGAGGCGGCCTGCTTCTTTCGGGCACGGGTTGCTGCGGCCTTCTTTGCTGCGAGCTTGCGCACGCGGGTTTTCGCCGCCTTTTTGCCTGCCACGCGGTGTTTGCGTGTTGCCGCTGCTTTCTTCGCTGCGATGCTGCGCTTGCTGGTTGCGGTGGACTTCTTCCGGGGAGTCTTGGCTTTCGGACTCATCTTTGCCTCCGTCAGGTTTGTACCACGGCTGTGTATTAGAGCCGAAATTGCCAGCCGGGGCAAGAACTACCGCTCTTCCATGTCATTTTGGGCACTGATTGCAGGATGGGAAGGCGCTGGCAATTTCAGGCACTGCGTCGGGTTTCGGCCATATTTGCCCCAATCAACTGCCGTCTCGGACGATCGTACTCACCGGTTAGACCACTTCGTGGTCTCCATGGGCCGAAAAGCCCCACAGTGTGAACCTAGCGGCGACCGAAGATCGAAGCTCGGACAACGATCTGCTCCTGTAAAACTCCATCCTGAACGATGGGTCCGGGAGTTTGCGATTAGACCCGTCCACGAATACTCTAATAAATGCTGTGAGATGCATGTTTACTGACGGGTTCACGCTATTGCGGCAAGTGTCGCCAGCAGGTCTCTGGAGGAAATTCGAGGTGAACGTCAAACGTTTTTTGCTTCTTTTACTGCTACTCTACGCTTCGGTATTCTCCGTCGGTTTCGTTTCCGCCCGAGAGCAGGCTCAGGTCACGCGAGTCACGCTTTCAAACGGGCTGCGTGTCGTTATCATCCACAACTCACTCGCTCCGGTGGTCACGGTGGAGATGAATTTCCTGGTCGGAGGCGATGAAACTCCCCCGGAATTTCCCGGGATGGCCCACGCGCAGGAGCACATGGCTTTTCGCGGATGTGAGGGCATGACTGCCGACCAGACAGCAGCCATTTACGCGCTGCTCGGTGGCCGGAACAACGCCGATACGCAGCAGAACATTACGCAATATTTTGCGACAGTTCCGGCGGCCGATCTCGATGTCGCGCTGCGAGCGCAGGCCGCCTGTCTGCGGGGCATTGATGACTCACAGCTGGAATGGTCTCAGGAACGAGGGGCGATCGAACAGGAAGTGGCGCGCGATCTTTCTAATCCGACTTACAAGTTCATTGATCGCTTGAATCAAGATATGTTCGCGGGGACTCCATACGCCCACGACCCTTTGGGCACGAAAAGCTCTTTCGATGCGACTACGGGCGAAATATTGAAAAAGTTCTATGAGAACTGGTACACGCCAAGCAACGCGATTCTTGTCATCGTAGGCGATGTCGATCCACCTGCAACACTAGCAAAAATCAAGCAATGGTTTGGCGACATTCCCAGTCATCCGTTACCGGCGCGCCCAGTCGTGGACCTGAAACCTGTGAAGCCGGAGAGCTTCACTCTCGATAGCAATCTTCCTTATATTCTCGGCTTCATCGCCTATCGCCTTCCGGGAACAGACTCTCCGGACTATGCCGCGACACAGGTGTTGGGCGACGTGTTGGCTAGCCAGCGTGCCGATCTCTACGGAATGGTGCCTGCGGGCAAGGCTCTGGCCGCGGAATTTGGATTGGCGGAGACCTTCCCGAAAGCCAGCGTCGGCTACGGGATGGTAGGACTTCCTGCCGATGCAGATGCCTCGTCTGCTATCAACGAGATGAGACAGATCTTGGAAAATTATGCGGCGAACGGCGTTCCGGAAGACCTGGTAGCGGCAGCAAAGAGAAGCGAACTTGCTTCTGCTGCGTTTCAGCGCAACTCGATTCCTGGCCTCGCCGATGTTTGGTCAAATGCTCTTGCCGCGGAAGGCCGAATGTCCCCTGACGAGGACGTCGAAGCCATCAGGCGCGTCACGTTGGCGGACGTGAACCGGGTGGCTAAGCAGTACCTGGTTAGCCAGAACTCCATCACTGCCATCTTAAAGCCGGTTCCTAGCGGACAGCCTGTTGCTGCTAAAGGGTTCGGCGGGGCGGAGAAAGTGACGTCCGCTCCGACCAAGCCAGTCCAACTGCCCTCGTGGGCGGCAAGTTCCTTCGCCCAGCTCACAGTGCCCGCGAACCATATCACGGTCTCGGATACGATCCTGGCGAACGGCATGGATTAATACACGCGTCGCAGCTGATCCGGGAAACTGGAACGCAGTCTTGAAACTACGTGCTGGGGATGCATTCCGAGATCCGGGTTACGGCCATTGTCTAATCTTTTTGATTCTCGGGCGCGGAGCGCCAGTTCTGGAACGTTTACCCACACCGCATCAGACAACTGTTACTCTGGGGTGGGCGGCTCGTCGGAAAGTAGATCTCATAATCCGAAGGTCAGTGGTTCGAGTCCACTCGCCGCCACCAGTATTTTCTGGAGTTTACAAGCCTTCCCAGTTTTGCCGATTTGGCCAGTTGCGTCCGGGTTGCGTTCTTGTTTTCGGGGTCGGAAGCGCGGGGCGGGTGCAGCCCGCGCGGTGGTCGTCAGGTAATTGCGATGAGAGGGCGTAACGTAAATCCGCGGGGCCGACCGCCGAACAACCAGGCAGTGCTAACGCATCTTGATTTGTTGGGCGGATTTGACTACCTAGCAGCGAACTATCGCTGCCAAGACTTCCCGCGCCATACTCACGATGAATACCTGATCGGCCTTATCGAGACCGGGGTGCACGATGTGTGGTGCCGTGGCGAGTGGTGGCATGCCAAAGCAGGATCAATCGCCACGTTCGCGCCTGGCGAGTCACATTTCGGCGGCGCTGGGAGTGAAGCTGGTTGGAGCCAGAAGGTTCTATACCTACCGGAACAGCTTGTGCGTAAAGTTCTGCAAGACATGCGCGGCAGATCACAAGGCACACTAGGCTTCAACACGGCGTTCCATAACGACCACGCGATGGTTCTTAGCCTGAGACGCGTCTCGCGTCTACTTGAAAGCAAGGCCGCTGTTTTGGAAATCGAGGAGACGCTGCACGAGGTGCTGCGCCAGTTGTTTTCCAAGTACAGCGAGTTGGACCGTCGTGTTGTCAAGGTTGCGCCTGTCGCGCTCAAGCGTGCGCGCGAATACATCCACGCGTATTCAAACGCGTCTATCCATTTGAGCGACCTTGCAGCGGTGGCGGATCTCTCTAAAGGAAGTCTGATCGAGAGCTTCAAGACCTATTTCGGCGTGACGCCCCAGCATTACCTCATCCAAGTCAGGCTCGATAAAGCCCGGCACCTTCTGAGGAACGGGGCTGCGATTGCTGACGCGGCATACGCTGTCGGCTTTGCTGACTAGAGCCACCTGACTCGTCATTTCAACGCTGTCCTTGGCGTGACGCCCGCACGCTATATGACCACATAGCTGAATATCGTTCAATAATCCCACCGCTCCAGCTCTTAGACTGGACAGACTATTCGTGCGATCAAAGGAGTGAGTATGGAGCAGCTTTCAAATCGTCTTCGTGGTTTTTCGAGCGACAACATCGCTGGTGCCTCGCCGGAGGTGATGGAGGCCGTTGTGGCCTGCAATGCGGGCCAGGCCACGCCGTACGGCAACGACGAGCTGAGCCAGCGGCTCGAACGCAAGGTCAGCGACATTTTCGAGCACGAGACCAGCGTTTTTCTCGTCTCGACCGGATCGGCGGCTAATGCCCTGGCACTTGCCGTGTTGACGCCGCCTTGGGGAAGCATCCTTGGCCACGCCGACGCTCATATTAACCATGACGAATGCGGCGCGCCCGAATTCTACACGGGAGGCGCGAAGCTGGTTTCACTCCCCGGACATGCGGGCAAGATCGACCTAGATGTGCTGGAGGCACAGTCGCAGCGCATGGTCGGCGACGTTCATTCCGTTCAGCCCTCGGCGGTCAGCGTTACGCAGGCGACCGAAGTCGGCAGCGTCTACTCGCTCGACGAACTCGCATCCTTTGGAGCGGTCTGCCGTAAGGCGGGCCTGGGACTGCACATGGATGGGGCCCGCTTCGCCAATGCACTGGCCGCTCTCGGCTGCTCGCCGGCGGAGATGACCTGGAAGGTCGGGGTCGACATTCTCTCGCTTGGCGCAACTAAGAACGGTGCTCTTTGCGTTAACGCCATCGTGCTATTCAAGAAGGAGCTGGCATCTGCCTTGGCCTTCAGGCGCAAGCGGGCAGGCCAGTTGGCTTCGAAGATGCGGTTCTTCGCCGCCCAGCTTGACGCCTATCTCGACGGGGACCTTTGGCTCAAGAATGCGCGCCACGCCAACGCCATGGCGAAGGCGCTGGCGACCGGGCTCGCCTCCATTTCCGGCATCGAGCTGGATCATGCACCGGAGGCCAATATCCTTTTCTGCCGCATGCCTGCAAAGATGATCGAAGGGCTGCTTGAACAAGGCTTCCGCTTCTACCACGACCGCTGGGAGCCGGGCGTCGTCCGCCTGGTCACCTCCTACGCCACGAAACAGGAGGACGTGGATGATTTGCTCGCGGTCGCGCGGGAGATGGCACAATGACTTAAGGTCATCCGGGCTCAGGCCGCTTCTAAACATAGCGTCTTAAGTAATTGCGCATAATCTCCGCAAGGTTATGTTGCCGCGTACCCATAGCGCGAATTGGGCCTCGACGGAATTGACGACTTCGCTGAGCACGGGAAAGTAGCGGTTGTGTATGCATTGCCGCCGAGTAAGCTTCCAAACCCGTTCGATTGGATTCAGGTCTGGGCTGTAGGGCGGCAGATAGTCCAGAACGAAGCTGTCTGCATGTTCCTCCCGCCAGGTTCGGTGTAGCCGGGCATGGTGATATCGGGCATTGTCGGTGATCACGACGACCCGTCGCGGTCCCGTGGTGCTAGCGCGATAGAGGGCTTGCAGGAATGCGAAGAAGGTGCCCCCGTTGAACTTGTCCGTCTCGCGATGGAAGAAGAACTTGCCATCGCGAAGCCGAACGGCACCAAAGTAGCCTACGCTACGGCGGGTGGGATGATGCAGCAATATCGGGTCCTTGATCTCCGGCGGAATCCACATCCGGCAGCGTGACCCATGTTGCTGAAAATGCACCTCGTCGCTCGCCCACAACTCCACGTTCGGATCTGCCATCAGAGCTTGGGGTTTTTTTTATGTGCTTGCTGTCGTTCCGGGTCCGCCTGCGCCACCAGCGGACGCGGCTTGCGTAAACGGAATCCCAATTGTCGAAATAGTCTCTGGCACTGGCGTACCCCTAAGCGGGCTCCATGCTGTCGTTCGATCCATGCGGCTAGGGTCTTGCCGTCCCATAAATTGCCGCTCATGCCTACCTCTCTCGGCATCCTACGAAGAACGGCATCTACCTCCCCCAACTGCTTTCGGTTCAAACGGCGCGGGCGACCGGGGCGTTCGCCTTCCTGCAAACCCGCCAACCCCTCCTCCTCGAAACGCCCTACCCAGTATTCGACCGAGCGGGGAGCATCGCCCAGCAAGCCAGCCACTTCCGGGCAGGTCAAGCCTTGAGCCACTAAGAGTACGCCATGCAAACGGTGATCGTAGCGTGATTCTTCAGATCGTCGAATCTCGTCTTGCAGCCCGAGAACCACAGTTGCGGAGTCGGCAATGCGAAGTGCTTTCATGTCCTCATGAAAACACAATCGCTTAACATGAGCAATTATTTATGTCGCTACGTTTAGATCAGATCTGCAAAGAATAAAGAGGTTGACTCGCTGCGAAACGCTATGAGATTTCCGGTTGCGCTGATCCAGCTTGCCCCTTCAGCAAGGCACCCTGCCAGCCGCATGAACCCATGGTTCGGATAGAAGAATCACGTTGGTCGCCAAGTCGATGGTCGGGGAGGGTAAAATGCCGCAGCAAGCGACACCTCCGGCCAGTACTCCAAACGGCGGAAGCTGTGCTCCAGCGCCGCTTGGGAGTTTTGGTCCGCTACAACACCTATCGTTATTTTTCCGGCGGCCTATCCGCCGGACTTGCTAAGCAGCGGCAGAGACCTTCGCACTCTTGGCGGCCTGCTTGATAAGAGCTGCGACAGCCTCGGGTTGCGATACGTAGATGGCGTGGCTACCCTTGACCTCAACGACCGTAGAGCGGACGAATACCCTTGAGGAGCGGTGAATCCTACGATTCTGGACGTGTGGCTGCCGACTCGGAAGCTGGGAATTCCGGCCGGAATGCTGCGCGGTGCCGATTGCACCTCCCTCGGCACTCGACCGGCCGTCGCCGGTCACTATTGAGTATTGAACAATATACTGACATTTCTGAAAGATTGTGCTATCCTGCCGTGCATGGGCAATCCAGCGGGAGTTCGCAGAGATTTTGACGCACTGGAGCAGCGGCGGATGGAAGCGGCGCGGCTGCTGAAGCAGGGATATAGCCAGTCCGAGGTGGCGCGGCGTGTAAAGGTACATCGGCAATCGGTGGGTCAGTGGGCTCGACAACTCCAGGAAGGTGGACGGCGGGCGCTTAAAAAGGCAGGACGAGCGGGTCGCAAACCGCGCCTACGTCCCGAAGACCTGCGGCGAATCGAGCGTGGTCTGAAGCGTGGCCCACAAGCACTCGGATATGAAACCAGCCTATGGACGTCGGCGCGAGTGACCCACCTGATCGAACGCGAATGCGGGGTGAAGTACCACCCCTCGCAGGCATGGCGTATTCTGCGGCAACTGGGTTGGAGTTGCCAGCGACCGACGGGACGCGCCTTGGAACGGGACGAAGCCAAGATTCAGCAGTGGAAGCGGGATCGCTGGCCGGAGTTAAAAAAAGGCCAAAAATGAGGGCCGCACCGTCGTCTTCATCGACGAAAGCGGATTGAGCGAGCGCCCGCACCGCTGCCGTACGTGGGCTCCACGGGGCCAGACGCCCGTCCTGCAGTACCACTTCAATTGGAAGACCTTGTCAGCCATGGCAGGGGTAACGTGGTGGAACTTCTACTTCCGACTGTTTCCGGGCAGCATCCGCAGTCCGCAGGTGGTCGAGTTTCTCTCTCATCTGCTGCGGCACGTTCCCGGCAAGTTGTTAATCATCTGGGATGGGTTGAAAAGCCATCGCGGTCGTCTGGTCTGGGACTTCGTGCGCGAGCAGCGAGGGCGGATCTGGTTGGAATTCCTGCCCGCCTATGCTCCGGAACTGAATCCGGTCGAGTATCTGTGGTCGCACTGGAAGCAGCACGAGCTACCGAATTTCTGCCCCAAGAGCTTCGGCGAACTGAGTCACTATGCCCGGAAGGCACTGCGGCGGATGCGCCGACGCCCTACTTTGGTTATGGCCTTCTGGGAGCAGGCAGAGCTATTCCCGTTGTAAGTATATTATGCAATGCTCAATAGAACGTTCTCCTCCAGCACAAGAGGTTGACTGAACCCTGTTTTCCGCGCACTGCTAGCTCGGGTGAGCGCCGGAAGTGGTGGCGAATTTCTTGGATCCCAATCCGCGGACTACGTCAGCCGTCGCACGCGCCACAATTCGCTCTTCGTCTGCGGGTAGGACTAGGATAGTTACCGCGGACTTTTCAGAAGATATCCGTTCCTCCATTCGAGCGGTACGGTTACGTTCTGGGTCCAATGCAATACCGAATGTCTCCAGGCCGGCGCACACTTGTTCGCGGATGAACAAACTGTTTTCACCGATACCCCCAGAAAACGTCAGTACATCCAGGCCACCCAGTTCCAGAAGAAAAGCGCCTAAGTAGTGCCGCACAGCTCGGACGAAGACATTAAGCGCAAGCCGTGCACGTTCATCTCCGGATTGTGCGGCGATACTGAGGTCGCGCACATCTCCGCTACCGCCGGCGATCCCCGCCAATCCAGATTCGCTCGCCAGCACGGATGCCATCTGGTCGATGCTCAACGAGTGCTTCTTCATGATGTACAGAGCCGCGAATACGTCAAGATCGCCCACGCGGTTATTATGGGGAAGCCCGGATTGTGGAGACATCCCAAAACTGGTATCCACCGCCACGCCGCCACGAATGGCAGCCATACTGGAGCTGCCGCCAAGATGACAGGAAATATGTCTAACGTCAGTTCGTCCGAGTAGCTCTTGAGCCCGCTCGCTCGCGGCACGATGGCTTGCCCCGTGAAAACCGTACCGGCGCACGCCATCTTCTTGTTTCCAGGAATAGGGAACGGCATAGGTAGTTGTGGCGTCATCAAGCCCGGCAAAGAAGGCAGGCTCAAACAATGCGACCTGGGGGAGTCCCGGAACGGTCTTCCGAAACGCCCGCATGGCCGCCACGTAATGCGGATTATGAGCTGGCGCGAAAAAAGAGAATTCCTCCATGCTTGTCAGCAGAGCATCGTCGACCAACTGTGGGCCGAAAATTGGACCTGCATGAACAGCCTTGAAGCCGATTGCACTAAGTTCTGAAAGTTCCGCGAGCGGCTTTCCTGCTCCTACAATATCATCCAAGCATAGCTTGATCGCGGACTCGTAATCCGGGCATTGGCTGCCAAGCTGGCCGATTCTCTCGACCCGTCCTTGGTCAATCACTACAAATGGGTCCACGCCTAATAGCCGGTATTTGAAGGATGTGCTCCCGATATTCGCAACTAGGATTCTGATCGACATTGCTGCCGTCTCCTCTATAATGTAGACCGCGCGCTTCAAGCAGCGGATTTACTCGCTGCCGCCGCGCTTTCTTTCCGCCTGTGCCCGTGCCACCAGTATCGCAATTGCAATCGAGTGGATTTTTGTCTCGGGTGGCTCCGCACGGGAGAGCAGAACCAGCGGTACCTTCGCTCCTATTACAACGCCTCCGGATGTTCCGTTCGCGAAATAGAGCACCGAGCGATACAAGATGTTCCCCGCCTCAATGTTCGGGGCAATAAAGACATCCGTGTGCTCCACCAGCGGGCTTTCGATCTTCTTTCGTTCGGCTGCAAATTTGCTGAGAGGAACATCCAGAGCAATAGGGCCCTCGACATAAGCACCGGACAATTGCCCGCGCCGATTCATGAGGGTTACCGCCGCAGCATCCACTGTAGCGGGCATGTCCTGGTTGACGAACTCTAAGGCGCAAAGCAGCGCAATGTTGGGTACCTCGATCCCAATGGCATGAGCTACTTCGATTGCGTTGCGACAAATGTTGGCTTTTTGTTCAGCATTCGGGGTGATGTTAATCGCAGCGTCACTCATCAACATCAACCGATCGTTTCCCGGCACTTGGAAGACAATCACCTGACTCAGGAGACGCCCGGAGCGTAAGCCCTCGTTCTTGTCAAGCACCGCGCGAATCAAGTCCGAGGTCTTAGTTTTGCCTTTCATCAACAGAGCGGTTCGACCATCGCGGACGAGGGCAATCGCTTTTCGAGCAGCGAGGGCATCGTCAGGCTCTGCGATCACCTGGGCATCGGAAATCTTTAAACCGGCAACTTCCGCCAGAGAGAGAATCTTTCGGGGATCACCTACATAAATCCCGTTTGCAAGACCGATCTCCTGGGCTCTCTTCATGGCCTCGATGACATCGGCATCCTGAGCCGCCGCGATCGCGATCGGCACGGGCCCTTCCGCCCGTGCCGACTTTACAAGTTCTTCGAAGTTTCTGAACATTTTTCTTATTTCTTTCTTATTTCGCCGCCACGGCACGGTCGAGAACGGCACCCACAATTTCTTTGAATTCCGCACTCGTCAGCAACGCCCTTTTGTCGATCGAAAGCTGTTTTACGCGTGCAAGTATAGCCTCTGCCTGTTCCGGTGTAGCCTGGATCTTAAGACGTTCGAGGTGTTCGTCGATATTGGCGAGGCCGCTGCCCTTACCAAGAACGACATCATGGCCGGGAACACCAACCATCTCTGGGAGAAAGGGTTTATACTCCAGAGGCTCTGGCTCCCGGCACCGGCGGTGGAACATAGTGACGACACCGGACTCAATGGTGTATAAGGAATCGCCTACGATCGGGCGATTGGGCGGGGCTTGGAAGCCGGCGAGTTGCTGCACCAGCTTCGAAAGCTCGTAAAACTTTTCGGTCTTGATCCCAAGGTTGACGCCATAGAGGCAGCAAAGAGCCATTACAGTGTCTTCCAGTGGAACATTCCCCGCCCGTTCGCCCGTCCCGGTAACGGTAACATGTGCTACCGTAGCGCCGTTCGCCAAGGCAGCGATCGTGTTAGCCACGCCCAATCCGAAGTCTTCGTGGCAGTGGATCTCGATAGGCTGTTTAAAGCGTGCCTTTAGCTTTTTCACAACCAGGCCAGTGGCCTCTGGCCCAATCCCGCCAAAGGAGTCGGCCAGAGTCAGCGCATCCATATGTCCCTTTGTCGAGACCTCTTCCACCATATCCATGTACTGGTTGAGGTCAGCTCGGGTGCTGTCAATCGTGAAAAAGACCGTATACAAACCAGCCTCTTTGGCGGCCAAGGTGGTCTCGATTGAGGACTTTATGGCCCAGTCCAGCGTCTTACCATACGCGTTCTTAACGATGTGATCACTCGAAGGGATCTCGGTAACAACTCCCTTTGCACCGCAATCTTTCGCCAATTGCACGTCCGATGGTATGCAACGGGCAAAGGCGAAAATTTCAGAAGAAAGGCCGAGCGCAGCAATATCCTTAATGGCCGCTTCATCCTCGGCGGAGACGGCAGGCATCCCGGCTTCTATTCGGTGAATTCCTGCTTCCGCTAATTTCTTAGCAATCGCCACTTTGTCTTGCCGATTGAAGATTACCCCGGTCTGCTGTTCCCCGTCGCGTAATGTGACGTCATGAATTTTGATTTGTTTCGGAAAATTCAAGTTGGCCCTTACTTCAGGGAAAAAGTTCCAGGGACTAGTAAACCACCGAGTTGTTTTCCATGGGTTCGCCATAAAAATCCTTTCTGATTGAAAACTCTATGGAATCTTCTGCTCAAAATCTTGGCAACGTCTTCCGGGTCAGTTGAGAAGGCGAAAGACTAGGTTTGCCGACGGTCGGCCAAGATCATATCCGAAGCCTTTTCCGCAATCATCACAATTGCAGCGTGAGTGGGGCCCGAAATTATTTCGGGAATAATGGAACCGTCTACAACCCGCAACTTTTTAATCCCACGCAAACGCAATCGGTCGTCAACGACAGCCCAAGGATCATTCCCCATTTTGCAGGTGCCAACGCCATGATAGATCATGCCGGCTTGCCGGTAAACCGCGCTGAGCAAGTCTTCAGCGGTACTGAGCTCAGACGTCAAACCTTCGGCCACGGGCCGATAAGGTGCGAAAGCGGAAGTGCCAAGCACCAGTTTCTGAGCGATCTCTATACCTCTCGCACCGACAACAGCATCTTCGTGTCTGGATAGCAGATTGGTACAAATTGCGGGCTTACTGTCCCAGGCGGACCCCTTAATGATGACCCTGCCCCGGCTCTTGGGCCGAATAAGGACTACCGGTACTGTGAAAGCAGGAAATGGATCGGTTGCCCCAGGCCCCATCTTCGTATACGCGCCCACGGGTAAAGAGAGTGGCTGCATAAGGATCTGCAGATCTGGCCTGTCTACCGCCGGGCTGCTTCGCGTGAAGGCTCCCGCCTGACTTGGCCCCATCGTCATGGGGCCCTTGCGGAACAGGAAATAATCTAACACCATCCGCAGGATGCCAAAGCTACTGTGCAAGGTTTCATTGAGGGTGCCGATACCACTAACACGGTAAATCATCCTGAGAATTACGTGCTCCTGCAGGTTCTCCCCCACTCCGGGCAAATCGTGCAAAACATCCACTCCGTTTTCCTTGAGCACGGAGCCTGGACCAACGCCTGAAAGTTGCAGTAGATGCGGTGAGCCAATCGTACCCGCGGACACGATCACCTCACCCTTACTCCGGGCCAATGCCCGCTCACCATTCATCCAAAACTCGACAGCCGAAGCCTCTTTATTCGTAAATAGAATGCGTGAAGCGTGCGCATGCGGTATTACCGTGAGGTTATTACGAGACTTAATCGGAGACAGGTATGCATCAGCGGAACTCCAGCGCTTACCGTTCTTTTGATTCACCTGAAAATAACCACAACCTTCATTGGTGCCTCTATTGAAATCTGAAATCCGGGTAATGCCGATCTCGGCGGCGGCTCTTAAAAAGACTTCCAGCAGAGGCATCTGGCATCTTGAGTCGGAGACATAGAGCGGTCCATCAATCCCGTGCCACTCATCTGGGCCGTGCTCCTGATGCTCGGATTTCTTGAAATACGGCAGGACATCCGCCCACCCCCAGCCAACGTTCCCAAGATTCCGCCAGCGGTCGTAATCTGCCGCCTGTCCGCGGGTATAGACGTGTCCATTGATCGCCGAAGAGCCGCCAATAATCTTACCGCGGGGATAGGTTACAGTTCGGCCGCCTAAAGCAACATTCGGTTCACTCTGAAAACACCAATCATATTTCGGTCTCCCCATTATCTTTACAAATCCGACCGGAACCTTAACCCACAAGCCTGAGTGGTTAGCTCCCGCTTCCAGCAAAAGGACGCGAATCGCTGGATCGGATGTCAATCGATTTGCCAGCACGCATCCCGCCGAGCCAGCACCTACAATAATATAGTCGAACGTCCCTATATCCCGGACAGATCCCCGCATGACACAATTGCTCCTAGCCCTGATAATTCTTGAAGTTGGAGGCGCGAGAAGCCTGTTGTGCTACAAACGTGTTATCTCGACAGTGTTTGAAGCAACCAACGAGGCTTCCGCGTGATTGACGATAGCACAACACCGTGTTTGTTGTTCCCCGAGATTTTTGCCAAGCCCGCCGTAATCCAATTCGATCAGCGACTGGGCAGTTCCGATGGCGGAGCCATGCTGCTGAAGGCGGCCGATCGCCGCTACCGATTCATCGACGATCTGGCTGGATGTCTGCGCGACGAACGGCAAGCGGGCAAGGTCGATCATCGCGTGCGCGAGTTGCTGGCGCAGCGTGTGTTCTCGATTGCCTGCGGTTATCCGGACGCCAACGACTCGGCCCGTCTGGCGGCCGATCCCATTCACAAGATGTTGCTCGACCGCGACCCGGTGGCGGGCCGCGATCTGGCTTCGCAGCCGACGTTGTCGCGCTTCGAGAACGCCGTCGGCCCGAAGCAACTCTATCGTCTGGGCGAGGCGCTGGCCGCCAGCGTGATCGAGCGCCATGCCCAGCGGCTGCGTGGCCGTGCCCATCGCGTCACCATCGACCTCGACCCGACCGACGATCCGACGCACGGGGCGCAGCAGTTAACGTTCTTCAATGGCCACTACGATTGTTGGTGCTACCTGCCGGTGATGGGCTTGGTCAGCTTCAATGAGGAAGCCGAGCAGTATCTGTGCGCCGCTGTGCTGCGTCCCGGCAACGTGACGGCAGCGGTAGGAGCGGTGGGGATTCTGCGCCGACTGACGCAGTTGATTCGCTACTTCTTCCCCGGCGTACAGCTTCGGGTTCGCCTCGATGGCGGCTTTGCGCATCCCCAGTTGCTGGCGTTTCTGGATGCCGAGCCCAACCTTGAGTATGTCGTGGCGATGGCCAACAATGCGGTGTTGAAGCGTAGGGCTAAGCCAGCGATGCGGCAGGTTCGTAAGCTCTCACGGCAGAGTGGCCAGACCGAGCACGTCTATGGAGAAGCTAACTATGCAGCCCGAACTTGGCCCCGGCAACGCCGCATGATCATCAAGGCCGAGGTGGTTCGGGCCGAGGGCAAAGAGCCAAAAGATAACCCGCGCTTCGTCATCACCAACCTGAAACAGAGTCCGCAATTCCTTTACGAGAAGGTCTATTGCCAACGCGGCGAAATCGAGAATCGCATCAAGGAGCTGCACGACTTACAGATCGACCGCACCAGTTGCAGCGATTTCTGGGCCAACCAGTTCCGGGTGCTGCTGACCGCCGCCGCTTACGTGCTGCTGCAAGAGTTGCGGCTGCGGGCCACGGGTACCGCTTGCGCACGGGCTCAAGTCTGGATGCTCCGCGAGCGACTGCTGAAGCTGGGCGCCCGTGTGCTGGTCTCGGTGCGCCGCGTGTCGTGCACCTGCCTACGTCTTTTCCGTTTCTACCTACCTTCCGGCGAGTGGCACTGGCGCTCGGCGCCTCGCCGGGATAGCCGGGCCGCTTTCTCCCTCCGAAACATCTTTTCCATGTTACGCAAAAGGCAGGTAGGGAAACACTGTACCCGAAAAGCTCGCGGCTGCCCAGTTCAGACACACAAGTGATCCACACAGCCCGCAGCACTGGACGCTTCACGCTGCCATCCACGCCATCACCGCAACCTCGTCCCTCCAAAAGCCACTTATGGAGCCTTCATGCATAAAGCGGGCTAATCATTCCCGAGCTGGGTGCATAATATCAGGGCAACCGCAGAAAGGGTGCTTGCAGATTGTCTCTGGTTAAGAACTTTTCCAACTTCAAGAATCGACCTCGGATTTCAAAGGATGATTCCTTACAAGGTCTCTATTTTGCAGCCTGCGACTGCTTTTTAGGTATCCCAAGGATCTTCCGGGCTTCGTCCGGAGACGCGATCTCCCGGCCCAACTCTCGCGCTATCCGCACAATCTTCTCTACCAGCCGCGCGTTCGAATCCGCCAACTTGCCGTCTATGTACGGATTGTCCTCCCACCCTACTCGCACATGTCCGCCGAGACAGATCGCCCACGACAGATTCTGCCAGTGCGTCTTAGGATCCATATTGCTTACATTCCACACCGCTCCCTTGGGCAGGTGATTCTTGAAATGGAGCATCGATTCCATATCCGGGTATGTATATGCGCCCCCAGGCCACCCCATGAACAAAGTCGTATAGACTGGGTCCGGCAGCAAATTACCAGGCAAGTTCCTGATATACTCTATGTTCCAGAAAGCCCCTGTCGTAAACGACTCGGCTTCGCACTTCACCCCTTTCTTCAGAAACTCCTTGCAATACATTATCAACTCTTCCCGTGGGTGAACCGCATAGAGCTCCATTGCCGGATACTTTGGGTCCGGCTGAAAATGCTCGTCATGCGCCGTAAAGCAAATCGACATCATGTCCGGACCCTGGTCCATCAGCTTCGACTTTTCTTCAAAGCGCGCCGATGCGATCCCATATTGCATTAGGCAGTCCACCTTCGACTTGATCCCCTGATGAATGGCCTGCCATCCTTCAAAATTTATGTGCGAGAGTTTCTTCCCATCCTTTGCAATCTTATCTTCCAACTTGTGGACGCCATGGATGTGGCTCATCGCTGCTCCCGCATTGACCGAGCGCACATACTCATCCACGATCTTATCGATGTTTTTTATCTCTGGAAGGGGGCACAAGTGGTTTCCAGGATATGACATCGACGAATCCACCGTTACTGTAATGATCAATTTATCCATTGGCCTAATTCTCCTTAAATGTCTTGTCTATCGAAAAACGCCCCCATCCATTCCCGTAAGAACGGACTAGGGGTAAGATCACCGCTGTCATTTGGAAAAGGATGTCACGAGGCGTTTCTGCCGAAGAAACCCATCTCCTTCTCCTTGGCTGCTCGCCAGTTGTAAGTGATATTGCCTCGCAATCGGTTTCTTACAATAGAAGCTCACGGACGCATATCGGCCGGCATCGCCGCTGCCTTCTCAGCCATTTGGGTGACAAGTGCCAGTCACGCTGCTCCAATCTTTCTTGAAACTGTCCGTTCGGCACCGAAGTTTTGCGGCCGCCAGTACACGCAAGGGGACGTCGCCACGTGCGCCACTCCTGCATTTCTTCAGTCAGTCTGTGAACCACCAGCAGTCGCTGATGAAGCTCCGACACTCGTATTCGCTTGGTTATGCCAGCGGCCAAGCACACTCGCCAGCATCGACATATGAACAGGTGCGTAGTCGGGGTTTTGTGCGATATCAAAGTTAGCCGCTTTTGGATTGATCCAATGAGACGGAGAAGTATCCGCCGAAAATTTGGTCGCTGTCAAGCACAATTTACACATTACGCCAGAGACACACGCAATACCTCATTGAAAACGCGCGCCCTTTCCACCAGAAATGGGCGTGCGTTTAATTTTGGCGAAGGACAGGATTTTTGCGTAGCACAAGGTCATTGACGCCTGTGCTATTCTCAGTGCTAGCATTTTCCGCCGCATCCCAAAACAAAGGAGCTATAAGTGGCAGATCCACACAAAAAAGAGTCAACCGTTCCCGCATGCGTCATAAGCATGAAAGACCTCGAAGGCGTGTCGTATGAGGAAAGTATGACCCACTTTTTCGGCGTCGGCGAGAATTGCGGGTCCACTCAGATAAATATGCACGTCGCATATATGGAGAGTGGCGAGCAGTCCCGCGCGCACTTTCATATTCGAAGCGATATTGCGTTTTACGTGATCGAGGGTGAGTGCACCCAAGTCTTTTGGGACCAGGACTTCAATCGCATCGAACGAACCATCAGGAAAGGTGATTTCGTGTTCGTCCCGCGAGGCACGATTCACAAGAACATCAATAATTCGGGAGCCAGATTTGGCCTTTGCGCGGCCTACAACAACGTGGGAACGGGTCCGGAGACACTCAAGGTCTGCGCCGAACCTCCGCTCCAAGAATGATGACCTGACCGGTTTTATATACCAACCGGTATTTTGTAACAAATAGATTGTTAGCGTAGCGCCACGTTTGAAGTTTGTCCGTAGTCGTCGCCGGGCTTTGTGGGAAAGGTGCAGCTTTTTCAACATCCCCACCATAAATGGGGCCAGCATAATTCATTTCGCAACCCAAGACCAGATAGGCTTGAGTGCAAGGTTCAGGTTCACACTTCCACGCGGAATTAACGCGTCATGTAGGAGCTGCGGTCTTGCATGGGGCATCGACCAGCAAGACCGCGACCGTGTCACCTGCCGCACGCTTCGACAATGGCATCATAGGTGCAGCGATTGTCGCTGCCATAGAAGTTGGGCTGAATAATGACGACGCACTGCAATGACATTTGACCGACAAATTTTGTACCGGTGCGTCTCTCATTTCCGCTGGTACAAAATTTGCCGGTCACGTCACGTATGCTGTCTCGAACTAGCAGATCACCTGGAGGACACAGCTTGCGATGCATTATCCTCGGTGTCCGCGCTCACGCTCGATACGACCACGGGCGGGAAGAGGCGGCGGGCGAAAAGCGGGATGAGCCCCATGGGTAAGTAGAACATCGCGAACATCGCGAGACCACTGCTGAAGCTCCCCGTGTAACCCTTGAGCACCCCGAAGAGGCTCGGTCCAAAGAACCCACCAAACGTACCCACAGAGTTGATCAAAGCAATACCTCCAACCGCGGCGGTACCCTTCAGACCTCTCATCGGGCACGGCCAGAAGATCACCATGTAGGAGTAGGCGGCGCCAAGGGCCACGCACAGCGTGGCAAAGCTGGTTGTGCGGTTGTGGCTTTGCGCGCTGACAACTAGCGAAATCGCTCCCGCCGCTGAGATTGCCACCAGGTGCCAGCGTCGATCACCGCTCTTGTCCGAAGTGCGTCCGAGAACGAGCATGGCGACCATCCCGCAAAAGAAGGGCAGCGCAGTAAGCGTCGCCACCTGGGCCGAGGTGAGGCCGGTGAACTGCGACTTCACGACCTGCGGTAGCCACAACCATAACCCAAAGTGGCCGAAAGCCGAACAGAAGTACAGAGCGGCGTACACCCACAGAGGCAGACTCTTGAGCGCTTCCCCGAACTTATATCGCACGACCCTGGCGTCAGATCTGGTCAACTCGGTCTCGAGATCCCGGGTCAGCCAGCTCTTCTGTTCGTCGTTCAGGAACTTGGCCGTCTGCACGTTGTTGGTCATAAGTAAGTAGAACACGCCCCCGTAGGCCACCGTGACCGCGCCAAGAGCAATGAACATCCACCGCCAGCCGCTCAGGCCTAGCCCAATATGCGCCGAACGCAAAAACAGTGCGGCCACCGGGCCGCCCATCACCGAGGCCATCGCTGACATTAGAATGAGTTTGCTGACCGCCCGACCGCGATAACGCTCGGGAAGCCACCTCGAACATAGCAGGAACATCCCTGGAGTAAACCCAGCCTCGGCCGCTCCGAGCACGAACCTGAGTACCGCCAAACTCTTGAAGCTTGATGCTGTCGCGAAGGCGACGGTTACGAGGCCCCAGGTAACCAGGATACGGGAAATCCACTTTGAAGCCCCGAATTTCTGCAGTGCGAAGTTGCTTGGAATCTCGAAGAAGAAATAGCCCCAGAAGAACACTCCTGCCGCGAACCCGAATTGTGCGGGAGACAAACCGAGTTCCTTATTCAGGTCGAGGGCGACGAAGCCGATCCCCGCTCGATCCATGTTCATCAGAAGTTGACCCACCATGAGCAGCGGCAGAACCTTCAAAGTGATCGCACGAATCGTTATTTTCTCAATGACTTTCAACTCAGTGACTTTCAACTTAGCTTCCCCCACCTTTATTGTGATAACTTCGCTCAGGGATAGCCGAATATTTGAGGGCCAAATAATGCATGGTCCGCCACATTTTTGCAAGCAAGAAATGACAAAATGATGTGAGCTGACCGGTATTTTGTACCAGATGGATTTTTCCCCGCTCGATCTATAGGAAAAACAAAAATCGATTTCGGAACGAGAAAAGTCAGCCAAACTGGTTTTTGAGCGTAGCCGGTCGGGGGAGAGCCCATCGAAATCTCTGGAGCTTTTGCCGTGGAGACTGTATGCCGGCAGCACCCGCGTGGCCGCGAAATTGAATATGGTGGTCTTAGTCGCTGCGGTGCTCAATCCAGGGGAGTAGTAGCAAGTGAGAAAGAATCTGCGCGAACGGTTTAGCTCGCCACAGGTTTCAAGCGACGGGCCCAATACATGGATTGACCGCGGTTATCGGCGAGAGGATCTACCCCGAAATACTTGCGCAGTAAATTCCGCCAACCGAGTCGTTGTGGACGAGGGCGAGTGTTCTGCCCCAATAGCGCAAACAGCGCAGCCGATGTCATGTGTTTCGTGCCGGGTGCCAGCAGGCTGAAATAGCGCATAGCGTGTCGGTATCGGTCTGGCACCTGGGCTGCCAGAGCGTCAACGAACTCCTCAAGCAAGTAGTGGGTCGTCACGACCCGCTTTTCCTTCAGATCTTTCGTCAAAAATTCGACTTCTCCATCCGTGATCTTCGTGAACCGATGCTGAGCGATCGGTGGTCGTCGAACGTACCGCGCTGCATATCGCAGGAAATGCCATTTCGATTTGACGTGATCAACGTAGATGTTCCACCAGCGTTCATATTGCGTTTCCAGCACCACTCTCAGTTCTTCAGTGCTGGCAGTCGCAGCAAGCAAACTCCTTTTCAGAGCCGCTCGAAGATACGTGATGACGGCATAGCGCCACATGTGCATGAGCGCGCGTCTGTCGAAGTGCAGGGGTGCAATCCAGCGGCCTTCCGACTCGTTCAGACCTCCGGCAGAGACCATAACGTGGAGATGTGCATTGAAATTCAAGTGCCGCCCGAACGTGTGGGGCACCACCATAACGAGTACGCGGGCACCGTATCTAGTTTTCACCCATTGCTGGATCACCGCCGCCGCAAGCGCGGGCAGGTCGTGGAGGAGCTGGCGGTTCTGCCTAAAGAACGGCCATAGCACGTCGGGCATCGTGAGACTGATGCCGGAATAGGGGATGTCAGGCAGAGCGATCCACTGTTCCCGTTGCCAGAGCAGGGTAGCCCGCTGCCCACAACTCGGACACGCTCTCGACTTGCAGGTGTGGTAAACGAGCTTCTCTTCGGTTTCTGACGCAAAGACTTCGGCTCCCAATGCTGGGGTCCGGCAATTGATCATCTTTTCGAAGTTCTCGCGGACCGCGGGGCGTGTCTCTGGGTGATCCCAGTGACTTCGTGTAGCACTCAGAATCTGCTTCAGCGGCTGTTTGGTGGGCATGTGAGCGGTAACTCCTGTTGTGATCCAAGCCTGAGGGCCTGGGCCAATTCTTCAGTCAGAAAAACAGTTCGCCCAGAAGCCTTAACCACGGCCACGGTTATCGGGCCGAGTTTGGCTCGGTTTGGCAAGTTATTTTGGCCCACTTGCGGAAGTTAACTCTGGCCCGGCTGCGGAAGCTTACTGGACCGGATTCGGGTTGGAGATGCGATGTGTCTGGGGCTGAAGCGTAGCGAAAGCCCGGGATACATCGAGTGCGATCGATCAGCCTGCTTTCTTACTCCTGCCTTTCTCCACCGTGCGCCGGAAGCGGTAGCTGTCCGTTCCGGTCTCGATGATGTGCGCCCGATCCGTGATGCGATCCAGCAGCGCCTTGCATAAGCGTGCGTTTGGGATCACCTGTGTCCATTCCGAAAATGGCAAGTTCGTCGTCAGAATGACGGCGGCTTTCTCGGCCCGCCCGGCGATCACCTGGAAGAGAAACTCGGCTCCCAGGTCGGCCATCGGCACATAGCCGACCTCGTCGATGGCAATCAAGTCATAGCGTTCCCAACGTGCCAGCACGCGCTGCAGTTGCAACTGCTGTTTGGCCTCAACCAGTTCGTTGACCAGAGCAGCCGCGGTGGCAAAACGCACACGCCGTTTCTGGCGGCAGGCTGCAACACACAGCCCGGTCAGCAGATGCGTCTTGCCGGTGCCGCAGTCGCCGATGAAGATCACTGGTTCGGCGCGTTCGATGTAGCCTCCCTGGGCCAGTTCCTGGATCTCGGTCGCCGAGACCTGCGGCGCTTTGCTGAAGTCGAACTCCTCCAGGGTCTTGATCCGTGGCAAGTGTGCCTCCTTGATGCGCCGGGCAATGGTGTTGCGCTCGCGCTCTTCCAACTCGACGGCCAGCAGTGCTTCCAGATAGCTCAAGTAGGTCTGCCGCTGCTTGACGGCCACTTCCGCCAGCGGTGCGCACTGCTCGGCCACGGCTGGCAAACGTAGCGCCCGGCACTGTTGCTCCACGGCGGCTTTTTCCAGGTTCTCGGTGGCGGCCTTCATGCCCGCCCCTTCGCCAAGAGCTGGTCGTAGTCGCTCAACACCGGTTGCGGCCTCTCATAGCGAGCCAGCACCCCGATCTCGATGGCAGCGATGGATGGCTTGTTCAGCCGCCCGGCAGCTAGTAAGTGCCGGATCGCAGCGACATCCTGACAACCGAGTGAAAGTGCCTGTTCCACCGCTGTCCGCAGCCGGTCCCAACCTTCGTGCGAGCCGTGCGAAAGCAACTCGATCATCTGCCGCGTGCCATCCTGCCGGCCATGCCGCGTGTTCAACGCTTGCCACAATCGATCGAAGCACTCCGGCCAACGTCCCGCCTCACGCCACTGTGCCAGCGGGGTCGAGCCTGCCAATGCACCCGGCTTCTTCCGCAAAACATCGAGGTAGTGTTCCAGATCGAGGATTTTCTGCTGACGGCTGTAGCAACGCTCATGGCAAGCAACCCGCGTACCTTCATGCCACACTTCCACGTAATCAGCTCGAAGCCTGGCTTCGACGACCGTGCCTGGCGACAGTGGAGTGGAGTAGCGATTCGTGCGCACGCGCACGCAGCGCAGCCCGTCCACGGTGGGGAAACTGCTTTCCGTAAGATCGAAGGACTCGGCCGCCAGCGGCATCAGATGCGGCTGTTCGTGGAGCATCGCTGTGCCTACCGTTTCCGTGCGACCATCCAGAATGCGCCGCTGATCCTGCTTGCAGCACTGCTCCAGGTAGGCGTTCAGCTCTTCCAGATCACGCGCTTCCGGCAGTGGCACCCAGTGGTTGCGGCGGAAGTATCCGCCCTCACCTTCGACGCCGCCCTTCTCGTTGCCACGTGCCGGATTGCAGAACTCGCTCTGAAAGCGCCAGTGCGATCGGAAGCCGATGAAGCGGCTGGTCTCCTCCCGCTGATACCCGCCGCGACAGACATCTTTTTGTGTGACGTATCCACTTCAGCCGCGTTACGTCTACCTCAATAAACCCGTCAACTGGTTCTGGGCAGTGAGCGCGCTTCCACCTGTCCATCTCCGACGAATACGAGTCAACCATCACCTTCGCTCGATTAACCAAAACCTCACGAGAGAAAGAGTAAATGTACTCGTCACTATTGGACTTTTGTCCGTTGCAGTATGTATGGAAGATTGAGGACTCGGTCCCGCGCTTCGCTTCCTTACTGCCGATTGAGATGAAGCGTGCGAAGTCATCAGGAGCACCATCTGGAAGCCAGTCACCGCGAGAATTGGTCCGATAATGATTCCACTCAACGTGCGAGGACGTCCCCTTCTCTTCGAGGAACGTGTACTTCTGATAGCGGGTCCAAAACTCGTCAACGCTTGCCGCAAACACCTTTGCGTTCTTAGTATCACCTTTTTGGTTGCGGACGAAAATGTTTATGCTGACTCCGACCTGAATTCCGAAGACGTTGTGTGTACTTCCAGAGAGTTTCGGGTTCTTTCGGACGTTCCCACCCAAATCAAGGATGTAAATCGAATCGAAGTTCTTTGCCATGTGCTTGCGAAAGCCATCAGCTGCCAATCCATCAAGGAAGCCATTGTTCATTACGAAAGCGATGATGCCATCCTCGCCAATTCTGTCGGTCGCCCACCTAAAAGCCCTAAAGTATGGATCGAACAAACTGTTTGTCAGGGTGGCACGCGAATCTTTAACGAACGTCGCTGCGATTCGGCGATCAATCTCTGGATACTTCCGGTTGCGGTTATTGTCGTTCTCGTCCACCTGCCCAATGTTGTAGGGCGGATTTCCAATGATGACAAAAATGGGCGATTGCTTTTGCCGCTTCACCCGCGCCGTGTTCTCTTCGGACATGAAGGCGAGCGCTGCCTGCTCAGGTTCGGCGAGTTCGAACGTGTCTACGAGGCAGATGCCCGCAAACGGTTCGTACTGGCCAGTCTGCTCGGCGTACTCGTGCTCGATGTTCATGCTGGCGATGTAGTAGGGCAGCAGCATGATTTCGTTGCAGTGCAATTCGTTCTTGTACTTGTGCGGCAGCGCCGACTTGCGCGTTTCCCCGATCTGCTTCATCACGCGAGTAATGAAGTTGCCGGTGCCGACGAACGGGTCCAGAATGTGAACGTCTTTGTCGGCTAGCGTTTTGCCGAACTCTTTTTTCAGAATGTCATCAACGCTGCGCACCATGAAATCGACGATGGGCTGCGGCGTGTAGACGATGCCGTGCGTGTCGGCTTCCTTGGGGGAAAATCCCTGAAAGAATCGCTCATAGACAGTGTTGAGAAACGCCTGTTTCTCGGAGTAGTCGTCCTTGCCGTCTGCTGCGCGCTCGATGGCCTTATAAAAGCGGTCAAGATCGCTAAGGAACTGGTCTCGGCTGAACTGGCGAGCGGTGAGCGACTGAATGACTTTTTCAATCTCTGCGGCGATGACGTTTCGCGTGCGGAATTCTTCGGCACGGAATATGCGGCGAAAGATACGTTCGGTGAGCAGGTGCTGGATGAGCATCTTCTCGACGGCCTGAGCCGAGAGATTGGGATTGATGGCCTGGCGGCAGAGGTCGTAAAAGGCTTCAAAGCGTTCGCGGAAAGCGCGATTCGCCTTGCGCTCGCCTTCGATGATCTGCTCGGCACGCTGCGCTAGCTCGGGGATGCGCTCCTTAACCTCCCGGACGGCAGCTTCCCATTCGTCGTGATCGGGCTCGCGGTAGGCGAAAAACTCGTTGAGTAGCGCGGACAGGTTCTTCGGGTCGCTGATGTCTTCGTTCAGTCCCTGGCGGACACCCTTCTGGTACAGGATCGCGCGCTCGGGAGCCTGGAAAATGATGTTGGAACGGGGATAGCCCTTTTCGATTTTGATCTTGATTTCCCGCTCAAGATCATCGTGCTCGTCTTTTGCCTCCCAAAAGCCGTGGCGGAACTTCCAAGTGTCGAGCAGCGCGCCGTCCACGATGATGCGCTTACCCTTGGCGACCTGGATCGGATACTCGGGAGCAAGCGTCCATTCCAGCTTCTTGCCGTATCCACGCAGCACGGCCTGAAATGCGCTGCGGACGGTGCCCTCGTGGTCAAGCTGAAGCTGGCTGTACTGGCCAAGCGCGGCGTAGTACTCCTTTACCAGCTTGTCGGACGGCTTGACGTTAAGAGCGTTCATCGGTTGGATGACAGTGTAGCGCGAGTGGGAAGGAATGCAAATGAACTGCGCTCTTCGGCAGCAGGGGGAACCAAAAACCGCACCGCCATAGGTAGTGATTCATAAAGATAGAACGGCGGGGCGTTCAGGTACGGGGTGAATTGTGCTGTTCCTGTTCGGAAGAGACGCTTTCCCGGAATCGTTAGTGCCTGGCGCTTCCCGTGTGGACGTTCACAATTCGGTTTACCGTGGCCGCTGGGATATATACATGACATGTATGTATCCCGCGACTACGGGGTGAATTGTGCTGTTCCTGCCCGCAAGAGACGCTTTTCCGGAATCGTTAGTGCCTGGCGCTTCCCGTGTGGACGTTCACAATTCGGTTTACCGTGGCCGCCGGGATACATTGCATATATGCATACAATGTATCCATGGGCCGGCTAGAACGGTGTGCGGCGGTCGGTTCCGCGAGCGCGGCGACGGCGCCAAATTTCACCCGCGAACTCCCGCCGTTTTTCCTTGGTTGTGTCGTGGATCGTCTGTCCGCCAGCGTCGTAGCTGCCTCGGGTGTGCTGCATCACGGCTTCGGTGTACTGCGCCAAGGTGCGCGCGCCGGGATTGTACTGGCGGGTTCGCTTTCCTCGTCCGGCGCGTGCCATAGCTTTACCAAGCCGTGTATTACAAGATCGGCAAAGCCAACGGAGATTTTCAGGTGCGCCGTTCGATTCGTCGCCGTCGATGTGATCGACCACGACAAATCGGGTGGAATTGCAGAGAGCACACCGCGCGGGTAAAGGCGGACAGCAATCAGGAGCGTTGGCCCGATACCTCTTTGCCCGGTCGGTGATTTCGTGGCTCGGCTTTCGCCACGATGCGCCGTATTCCGAACGGGCAGCTATTCCCCCGCTTGGTCGTCCTCTTCGTCACCCTCGGCTTCGTCGTCCTCTTCCTCGTCCTCCTCGTCGGGTGCAACGATGTCGCAAATTTCGTCGAGTCTCGTTTGCAACTCCTCGTTTTCGGCTTCAAGTTCTGCGATGCGGGTTTGCAGGTCGCGTCTGGTTGCTATGGACATGGTGTTCTCCTTTCGCGTGCATCATGGCAGCACGGGGGAGGCGCAATCTAGCCATGAAAAGAGAGCAGGTTTATAGCGTCAGAAATTCAGGCCGAATTATTTGCGGGCTGCGTTGCGGGTCAGTTTCCGGGTTGCCGACGATCCGCTCACAATATGGCAGTGACTTCCCATAATGCGGTATCGGGACCCCGGAGACGATCGTACTGGCGCTCTAGCGAGATGCATTCCGCCGCGTTCTTCTCGGCGAAGACGAGCGGCGCTGATGCTTCTGGTTGGACGCGAAAGCGAAAATTTACCTCCTTACAAGCGAGACGAGCAAAAATGCGGCACGCTAGAATGAGAATTGACTTAGCAATTTTGAACTCACATAATTAGCGTTTGGGTGTTGGAGTTCGCCCTTAACCGCCCCAGCGGGGCAGATGACTCCTACAAGGGAATCTTCTTGTGAGGGTCGTTTGTCGTCGTCAGTCCAAATCCTTCCCAAGACGATTTCCCCAACACAGGCAAACTCGACGCAAATGGTTGTACTCGCGCGAAAGCGAGCCTGTGCAGAGGAAGAGGTCATGGGAAATGGCACCGGGGGCGTCTTAAATCCTTATCAGGAGCGGCACCTGCAGACGGCTTTGCACGAAGCCGATCGCCTGCTTTCGGACATTGAGCAGGCGCTGAACTCTGCTGAATCAAAATCACCCTTTCCCAAGTACGTTGTTGATTTCACCCCTGCACAACGCAAGACGATTGAAGACTACATAGGCCGCATTCGGATGCGCCTGGTGCGCGTGCTGGAAAACCAAAACATTGAACCTGAATCTCCGTCCATCCCGGCCACCCGTGCGATTCACAGCGCGCCGACGTTTATCGACATTGCGGTTGAGGAGCTCAAACCGCATTACATGCGGGGCTACGGAGAAGTGCCGCCAGCGGCGGCGGCTGAACTCAACGGCATTGTTGGCGAGCTAAGCGCGCTGGTTCAGCAATTAGATCGCTATGTCACGCAGAGTGGGCAGGATCTGAAGCAGCGTCTGGCGCAACTTGAGCGTGCCGGCGCTGAAGTTGAACTGCTTAAAGAGGTAGAGCGGATCATTTCCGAACACGGTCTGGTCGAATTCCGCTCCGCTTTGGCGATGGTGCTCAGTCGCCTGGAGGATACCAGTTTCGAGATCGCCGTTTTCGGTCGCGTCAGTTCAGGAAAATCTTCGTTGCTCAATGCCGCCCTAAAAACCGAAATCCTGCCGGTGGGGGTTACCCCAATCACGACGGTACCCACGCGCATTGTGTACGGTGATGCACCGGAGCTGATTGTCTGGTTCCCCAACCGCGCACCGGAGCGGTACGACATCAGTCTTCTGGGTGAGTTTGCCTCAGAACAACACAACCCAGGCAATACCAAGCACGTCACCCGAATCGTGGTGCAGTTCCCATCCGCATGGCTGAAAAATGAGATTGCTTTTGTGGATACACCCGGCCTGGGTTCGCTGGCGACCACTGGCGCAGCCGAAACCATGGCTTATCTACCGCGCTGTGACCTAGGCGTTGTGCTGATTGATGCCGGCTCGACACTGTCAATCAACGACCTGCAGACGATCGACGCGCTGTACCAAGCGGGCATTCCGGCCCAGGTGTTGCTCAGTAAAGCCGATCTGCTGACACCACAGGACCTGAGTCGCGTGCTTACGTACACGACTGAACACCTCGCATCCGAAGTGGGAATCAGCTTCGCGGTGCACCCAGTCAGTGTTATGGGCGCCTATCGCGAACTCCTGACTCGCTGGTTTTTGCAGGAAATTGTTCCGCTGTTCGACCGCTACCAAGAACTGCGAGCGGCCTCAGTACGCCGGAAGCTTGGCGCGCTGCGGGAGGCTGTTGAGGCGGCACTGCGCAGCCGACTGCGGCATTCCGAACAAATGCCGAGTGGCGCCGGGAGAGATATTCGGACTCTGGATGCCGATCTACGAAAGACAACCTCCCGCTTTGAAGAGGCAAAAGGGACCTCAAACCGCATCGCCGATTCGCTTACTGCGCTTGAACAAAGCGTCTTTACGCGGGCTGCCCAGCGGTTAGCGGCGCTTAACAGCAAGAAACAGGGCGGGACTGAACCTGCCACCGTGGTTTGCAGCGCCGCGATGGAGGCCGTGCAGGAACAAGCCGCGACTCTTCAGCAAACGCTGGATACGCTCGCAGGCGAATTGGTGCAGGTACTCGATTCGGTCGCGCAAAGCCTGGACACGCCCAATCGCCCATCGGATCAGGAGTTTCATTCGCTAGTTCGGGAAATGCCCATCCTGGACTTAGGCTTTCTGCAGGTGGCCGAGGCGCGCCCGGCTCTGAGAGGGTGGCTAGGAGAACGACTGGCGACGCGGCTATTAGCGCAGTGTTTGACTAAGCAGCTACGGCCACAGATGGCCGCTGCTTTGACGGTGTACAGTCGCCTCTTGCGTGATTGGTCAAATGGTGTGCTGGGACAGATGCAGCACCGATTTGCAGCATACGCTGACGCCTACTGCGCGCAAGCGGAGCGACGCGCCACTTCCTCAGGCATTTCTACCGAAGAGCGTTGCGCCCTTCAACGGGATATTGAATTGCTTTCGTCGATTGTACCGGCAGAAAAGCCCGCGCCGGCACGGCAGGCAAGCTGAGCTCGAACCGAAAGGGGCTGATTTGATCAACCAAGCCGTGGCCGTCGCTTCCCCATGCACTCCCCGAATAGCTAGAGGTGTTGCCCGATGACCTTCCACAGTATCCTCTTTCAAAACACGGCAGACCGCGTTCCGGACGAGCAGCTCACCGCACCCGATTTTTTCGTCGATCTCAATCTCGATCAGATCATCGCCGCGATTACGGCGAGCAAAGAGGAATACAATCTAAAACCCTTCTTTTATGCGTCATTGCGCGACGTTGACGCCATTACTTGGCGTCATGAAATCATGCGGGATCTCGAAAATATCCGCCTGTTCGACAACATTAAAGCCTTTGCACAAAGCATGAGTGCAATGCGCAAATATCTCGTTCAAGCCGAAAAGCTCTACTACAAGCGCCAAAAGGAGCGCTGGTTTTTGGACGCGGTGGAAATCTATTGCGATGCCGTGACCTGCCTAGTTCATGACTTGTCTGTTGCGGAATTCACCTCCCGTGGTCTTTTGGCGTTCAAAGAATATGTGACCCGGTATGCCGCATCTGAGCGCTTTACTTCGCTTGTTGAGCAAACGAAAAAGCTCGTGGCCGATCTCTCAGCAATCCATTACACCGTTCTCATCAATAGTCCTCACGTCCAAGTCCGCCACTACGGCGCCGAACCCGATTACAGCGCGGAGGTTGAGGCGACATTCGAAAGATTCAAACAGGGGGCCGTCAAAGAGCACATTTTCAACTTTAGCGACTCAGCGGAAATGAACAACGTAGAAGCCCAGATCCTGGCTCTGGTGACTCAGTTGTACCCGGAAGTATTTCTAGCACTCGAAAACTTCTACACCGCAAACAAAGATTATCAGGACAACGCGATCGTCACATTCGACAGGGAAATCCAATTCTATGTCGCCTATCTGGAGCACGTCGCCCGCTTCAAAAAAGCAGGATTGAATTTCTGTTATCCGCGCGTCGTCCAGGGATGCAAGGAAATTTACAACTATCAAGGTTTCGATCTGGCCCTGGCCGGTAAGCTCATCCCCGAGCGTGCTGCCGTTGTTTGCAACGACTTTTATCTCAGGGACCGGGAGCGCATGATCGTCGTGTCTGGTCCGAACCAAGGCGGTAAGACGACCTTCGCTCGCACCTTTGGCCAACTGCATTATCTCGCGAACCTGGGCTGTCCTGTCCCTGGCACGCGAGCGCAACTATTTCTCTTCGACAAACTCCTCGCGCATTTCGAGAGAGAAGAAAGCATTAAGAACCTCCGTGGCAAGCTCCAAGACGATCTCGTCAGGGTTCACCACATCCTCGACCGTGCCACGCCGAACAGCATCGTCATCATGAATGAGATTTTCACGTCCACCACGTTAAGGGACGCCGTCGTCCTAAGCAAGAACATCGCAGCGAAGCTCACGGCATTGGACCTGTTGTGCCTTTGGGTGACGTTCGTCGATGAGTTGGCGTCGCTGGGTGAGCAGACGGTGAGCATGGTCAGCACGGTCGTCCCCGAAAATCCAGCGATGCGAACCTACAAGATCATCAGACGACGCGCGGACGGTCTCGCCTATGCGATGTCGATCGCCGAGAAGTACCGACTTACCCACACCATGATCAAGGAGCGCATCGGCTCATGAAGGCGCATCTCCTATATCGCGATCAGGATATCGACCTACAACGCCCATTGCCGTGGAACGCGGAAGCGCTCACCAAAGACCTGGCGCTGAATACCTTGTTCGACGCGATGGCGCAGGGCGACAAATTCGTCTTCGAGGTGGTTCAAAAGGTCGTCTTGTCGGCTTTGCATAATGATCTTGAGACGATACGATATCACCAGCAGATTCTGCAAGATTGCCTGAACCACCCTGCCGTGGTCCGGGAGCTTTACGCCGTCGCCGTCGAGGCCATTGAGAAAAAGAAGAAGCAGTATTACTACAGTCTCTGGCGATATCCCGGTTGGCTGCTACGGGGATCGATAGAACTGCTGGGGATATTCCTAAGCGTTATCAAGAAATTGAGGAAGATCGCCGATTCCCATGCTGACAAATTCGTCTCGGAGGGCTGGACGGCTTTCTTTGCGATGGTGCAAAAAGAGCTTAGTGACGAGTACTTTTTCCGTGTCGAGTATCACTTGGAGGAGTTGAAGTTCCGCAACGGGGTGTTGCTCAGCGCCGGATTAGGCAAGGGCAACAAGGGTGCAAATTATGTTCTCCATATTCTCCGCCAGCCGCCCCGTCGCAGGTGGGAGTGGCTGACATGGCTCGTCACGGAGTGGCTGAAACAGTTCTTCAAATGGGAGTGGCTGGCGCGGCGTTTCGGGCGGCGACCGTCGGTTTTTGAATTCACGCTCCATCCTCGCGATGAAAGTGGCGCCAAGGCGCTCGATGAACTGCGAGACCGGGGGATCAGCCTCGTCGCCATCGCGCTCACCCAATCGGCGGATCATGTAAACAGTTTTTTCGACATGCTGCGGACGGAACTGGCGTTCTACGTCGGTTGTGTGAACCTGCACGAGCAGCTCGCTCGAAAAGGGGAGCCTACGTGCTTTCCGTTGCCTGTGGCGGTCGAGGAGCACCGACTCTCGTTTCGCGGATTATACGATGTCTGTCTGGCGTTGAGCATGGACCAGCGCGTGGTTGGCATCGATGCGAATGCCGACAAGAAAGACCTGGTGATCGTGACGGGCGCCAACCAGGGCGGCAAATCGACTTTCCTTCGCAGCGTCGGACTGGCTCAATTGATGATGCAATGCGGAATGTTCGTGCCGGCCGATTCTTTCTGTTCCAGCGTCTGCGACGGCCTTTTCACGCATTACAAACGGGAAGAAGACACCAGTATGAAAAGTGGGAAACTCGATGAAGAACTCAGCCGGATGAGCGATATCGTCGACCATATCACGCCGCATCCCATGATTCTGTTCAATGAATCCTTTGCGGCGACCAACGAACGCGAAGGTTCGGAGATCGCGCGGCAGATCGTGTCGGCTTTATTGGATAATCGGGTTAGGATTGTTTGCGTGACGCATCTTTATGAATTGGCGCATGGCTTCTATGAGAGGAACCAAGGAAACGTCCTGTTCCTGCGAGCCGAACGGCAAGTTGACGGAGCCCGAACATTCAAATTGGTCGAAGGAAAGCCGCTGGAGACGAGTTTCGGCGAAGACTTGTACAACAGCATCTTTGGCGCGACCGACAATCCCGTGGCGGGTGCGGGTGCCCCGTGACCGGGTGCCGAGCACCAGCTCGTGCTTCAGAGATGCTCGCAGACGCAGACTAGGAGACGCTATGGAGCACCGGAGACACACGTGTTTTCAAAGGATTCTCGTCGGTTATGACGGGTCCGAGCAGTCCGAGAAAGCAGTCGATGCCGCCATCACGATTGCCCGATGTCTTGACGCATACGTCTTGGCTCTGGCAGTGGCGCGTCCTCCCGAACCGCCAACCTCGGTGGAGTTGGAGGCGGCGCTGGACGATGCGCGAGAACATTTCGAAGCCGGCCTGAAGAAGGTCGTCGAACGAGCGCAAGAGCAAGACGTGACCATTGAAACTGATTTTGCCGTCGGCCACCCTGGCGAGCAGCTTATTCACCGCGCCGAGCGGGACCATTTCGATCTGATCATCGTCGGCCGCCGGGGAACGTCGCTGTTTCAAAAAATGGTTCTTGGCTCAGTCTCGGAACGCGTGCTTCGGTACGCACACTGTCCGGTTCTGTTGGTGAAGTGAGTTGCAATGTGAACCGTCGCCGCAAAGGAAAGCCGCGACGAAAATTGTCATCATTTCAGACTTGCATGGCAACCTCGACGCGCTCCCCGCTCTGCCGGAGTTTGGCGACGAGCTTTGGGTGCTCGGCGATCTCGGATATCGAGGTGATTAGGTACGTGCACCAGGAGGGGACGCAGTTTGAATGAGGTTCCGGCGATGACGGCTATCTTCCATCGAGAAGAAGAGATTAACGCCCTGCGCAAGCGGTTTGCAACCCGCAAGTCGGTCCTGCTTCACGGACCGTCGGGCGTAGGAAAGACGTTGCTTCTCGAACACGTCATGCCAGACTTCTCTCATCTCTTGTACTGTGCGCAATCAAGTAGCTCGCAAGCGGTATTCCGCAGCCTGGCCGAGGCGCTAGTGCAGAAGAAGGATGCAGCGATCCTTCGCAAATTGGGCGGCAACCCGGCGGAGGCCATCCGGCAAAAGGCGGCTCTTTCACTGAAGGGCATTGTCATAACTGTTCTGCGCGGGACGAAGTACATGATTGTTCTCGATCACCTGCATCGTCCCTCGCATTCCTTCGCCGCGATGGTTCATGAATTGATGATTTCCTGTTCCGTCCCCATCGTTGCCGTAGCGAGGTCTGCGCATATGGAAGATGCTGGATTCGTCGCGCCGCTCTTCCCGGACCGCGCTGACAAACTCCCGATCAAGAACTTCGATCCTGAATCGGCCACAGAATTTGCAAAGCTGGTTGCGGATGAATTTAGGCTCCGCGCGGAAAACCTAGGTGATTTTCTTACCCGCCTGGTTGAATTCAGCGAGGGCAATCCGGGAGCGATCGCGAGGATGATCGACATGGCAACGATGTCGAAGTATCGTCTTCAGGATCACATCAAAGTCTCGCCGCTTTATATCGACTTTCGGCTGGAATGTGCAGCCGCGAACTCGGAGTAGGTAGCTCGAAAAGAGGTATTGGCCTTTTGAGGTCTACTGAGCTTAGTAATGTCAAAGCGCGATTCAATAGCTGATAGTCAAGGCCAGCGTCCAGCCACGACGAGCGATGCCAAGCCAAGTCTCGAATTGGGCGATGCGGTACTGCTGCGGCTGGCTGCCATTGCTGACGAGTTTGGCGCGGAGCACACTTCCAGCGATGCTCGATCCGTGGCCGAGCGGGTTGCGGAAGGCCGGTTCTATGTCGCTTGCGTCGGTCAGTTCAAGCGTGGCAAATCGACGCTGATCAATGCCCTGATTGGCGCTTCGGTTCTTCCCGCGGGCGTCGTGCCGGTCACCACCATTCCAACCGTCATTCGCCATGGCGACCACCGCCGGGCGCGGATACGCTTTCAAACCAGGGGCTGGTCTGATGTTCCGCTGGACACGCTTGCTGAGTACGTCTCCGAAGACAAGAACCCGGAGAATGCGAAAGCAGTGAAAGGTGTGGAAGTCTTTTTTCCCAGTTCCCTGCTCGCCTCCGGCATGTGTTTTGTCGACACGCCTGGGCTCGGATCGGTGTTCGCCGGCAATACGGCCGCCACGCACGATTTCATCCCGCACATCGATGCGGCAATAATCGTCATTGGCGCTGATCCACCCATTTCGGGCGAAGAGCTTGCCATTGTCGAAACAGTCGCGAAGCAGGTCAGCAACTTATTATTCGTGCTGAACAAGGCAGACCGCGTGAATCCAGACGAGCTGGCGACGGCAACGGCGTTTGCGCGTCGCGTGCTTGAAAAACGGCTGAACCGGCCAGTTCCGATGATCTTCGAAACCAGCGCAGTGGAACAGATCGAGAAGCGCGGTTCCGGACGCGACTGGAACAAATTGGTCGCGGCGCTGCAAGAACTGGTTGACGGCTCCGGAAGCAACCTGGTGCGCGAATCGGCACAGCGCGCTTTGGCGCGCACCGAAGAGCAACTGCTTCGGATCATTGCCGAAGAACGCCAAGCATTACGGCGTCCGGTCGAAGAGTCGCAGCGCCGGATCGCGCAATTGCGCGAGACTCTTGTGCAAGCCGAGACCTCCATGCGCGAACTTGGCTACCTTTTCACTGCCGAGCAGCACCATCTTTCAGACATGTTCGGCGACCGCAGACGAGAGTTTCTGGCGAAGGCGCAAGCGGAGGCGCGGCAAGAGCTCGATAAGGCATTTCACAGCTTGCCCCGCAAAAGTGGACCTGTATTCCGTCGCGAGCTGATGCACGCCGCCCAGCAAATAGCCAAGGAGAGACTGCTGCCGTGGCTTGAACGCGAAGAGCACGATGCCGAGCGAGCTTACAGGGCGGTTGCGCAGCGATTTGTTGGATTCGCAAATGAGTTTCTCAACCGATTGGCCGCGACTGGCGTGCCGGAACTGGCGCAGCTTCCGCGCGCCCTCGATGCGGAAAAAGGCTTCAGAGCGCGTTCTGAGTTCCACTTCAACCTGCTCGAACGTATCGCGTCGCCGGCGTCGCCGTTTCGCCTGATCGCTGATTTTGCACTGGGTGCGGTCGGAGCATACGGTCCGTTCCAACGCGACGCGCGGCAGTTCCTGGATCAGTTACTGGAATGGAACAGCGCACGGGTTCGCAGCGATGTGGACAACCGAGTGTTGGAAAGCCGGAACTGGGTGGAAGCTGAAATTCGCATCCTCTTGCGGGAAGTCACCGCAGTAGCGGAACGCGCCCTGGACCACGCGCGCAGACTACAGATGGAAGGCGCTGCGGCTGTAAACGATGCTTTAGCTCGGCTCGATGCACTTGAGGCTGAAATCAGGTCCCTCAACACGAGCGATGCACCGGCTCTAATTCTGTAAATCTGGGCTTGTGACCTTTGGGTTGCGCGGGAAACAGAGCACGTCACCATAAACGAAGCGGGGCCCGATGTCCAATTCGGGGAAATCATTGTTGATCGGTTGATCATGCAACGGATTCTGTTCGGATCACGAGCAATCCGGAAACTGACCCACTGCCTATTTCTGGTGTGTGTTGCGGGTACGTTTTCGCCTGCGGGTGACTGCCGTTCGTAATCCCTTTTCGGCCAGATAACGCCCGTAGGTGTCCACCTTGTCAAAATTGCGGGTCTGGAGCCGCAGTATCTCCTTGATGCTCTTTCCTTGTTCGAGCATTCGCACAGCGGCATCTATCCGGGGATCGTTGGGCCGTCCGCGCTTCAGCGGGATCTCACGTCGCACAAAACGCATCACTTTGGCCCGCAGTTCCTTGGGGTTCCGCGCCAACTCCTCGCCGCACTCTTGCTTGATCCGGGCAGCGAAGTCTGAGGTCAATGCCTGAAGCCGCTGCAGTGGCGTTTCCTCACGCACGGCCATTGGCGGTCCTCCGAACTGCGGAAGGTGCATCAATGGGTGCATATCGGGGTGCATGTGCAACGGTTTTTGCAGCCCTTTTCGACTCGAAAAGGGCAAGTCGCAACCGCTGTATTGACCATTCCGAAATTCGGGTGCATTTTCGGGTGCATAGTTCGCTCCAAACTAGCGAATTTCACCCGAACAGCAGCACTTGAGGTGAGGCTAACTGACTGAGTCCACGCAACAGGAGCAGGACGGTCCTAAATTGCTAAACCGTTGTACGGTCAAAAGCTGTACCGGGGGTTCGAATCCCCCCTCTCCGCCAGATTTTACAATCCCAAACACTTACGGGCTATTGAAGCGTGGGTGGTCCGGCTGCTGTACGGGGTTTCAGTGTCACGTTAGTGTCCGTTTGAGATTTTGTAATGTGGTTTTCTAGCGTTTCCATCGCACTCCGAACATCATCCGCAGCTGTTTTGATGTAGTACGTCGCCGTCGTACTCACATTCGCATGACGCAGAATCCGCTGAATCACCATATCTGGTACACCCAGACGGTAGAGATTGCTTCCAAGCCCGCGCCGTGCCGCGTGCCAACCGTGCCACTCGGGAATACGGCTATCACGCTTATATTCGTGGTCTGTTTGCTGGTGGTCTGTTTCCGCCTTCCCGCAGCGTTCGCAGCGATTCATGGCTGGAAGAATGACCCGGTTCACGGCGCTGCCCAGGGCAAGCGGTTTACCTGCCGCGTTGGAGAAGATTGGGCCACTTTGCGGATTCCCGCAGCGCAGCCGATGCAGCTCCAGCCGTTCCGCTAATTGCCTAATCACAGGAACTGGCGCACGACCCTTGCGAGTCTTCGGGTCCGTGACGCGGCCATTCCAAATCGAGCGGGAAACGTACATTTCCACGTCCCGGTAGTTCTCCCATAGCAGCCCTTGGATCTCGCCATGGCGCAAGCCCATGAATGCCGCTACTGCGAATGCGGTTGCGGCGGGTTCGGGAAGCACGGCAAGAATGGATTGGATTTCGTCCAAGCTGTAGGCATATGTTTCTTGTGGCTCAGCGGCCTCAGGATTGGTTGCCGAATCGCGTGCTGGATTCTCCCCTTGGAAATAGTCTTGCTGCTTCGCCAGCGTGAAAATTGCGCTTACAACGCTCTTGATGTGCTTCAGCGTGTTGCGGCTCAGCGAAGCCGCCCCGATCTGGTTCAGCCAACCTTGGACGTGATAGGTCCGCGTATCCTTTAGCCAAACCGCCATTTTTCGATTGCCTGCGATCATCGAGATCTCCACAGACTCTGCAAACCGCTCCTTTCAGGGTAGCGAACACGTTCTGCCACGCCGTTAGCGAACAGCACGACAATACAGGCGCAATCTTGAGTGCGAAGGGGAAGGTGCACAACAGGCAGTTCGAGCCGTGCGAGTGGAAATCAGACGATTGTCTAGGATTTATGCGTGCTGGCAAATCGGTTGTTTTTACTCGCGCGGTGCGAGTTGCGCGAGTGGATTAGCGGGCTGATTGAGTCAAATTCCTGCGGAAGATAGGCGATGATAGCATCGGCGAGCTCAGAGTCGGCATAGCGATCCATGCGCAATTTTGCGCGCGTCTTCTCGTCTTGAATCTTCTTTCGCCACGGCTCCCCGGCTTCGTACCCCCTCGAATAGCTGCCACCGGAATCTGACCACTTTGGCCGTAGTCCGTGATTCTGAACAAATGTGCAGTAGCGCATGCCCTTCAGGTCCATCAATATCGCAGCGCATATGACCGTGTCACGCTTGGTCAACTTCTTCTTTTTTGGGGTACGCTGCTGCTTGTAAGGGCCGAATTTTGCCAAGAGCCTCTGAAAAATCTGTTCCAAATCCACCAATGTTAAATTCTGCGGAGGACCCGGAAATCCGAGCATCGGTTGCACAGAAATGTTCGCTTGTGCGGAATCGGCCTGACCTTGGGTTTGGAGGTGCTTTTTCCCGATTACCAGCGCCAGCAGTGAGCTGTCGTCAATCGTTCCTTCAATAAATTTCACCGCATATTCAGCGATCTTTTCCCGCAGCATTCGGGTTACGACACCCCCATGCCGTTTATGCATGACGATGATTTTTTCGGCAGCTTCACTCTTTTTAGGTTCAAAGCGAACTGCACGACTGAGCTCGGCATTGAAAAGCGCGGCTAACTCCGACTCTGAACGTCGGCTTAATTCAATTCCATGGCGCACGTAATCCACAGCCACGCTCTTTTCGTAACCGTCTTTGCGCGGACCCGCAAACACGTCCGAGATGTAGTCTATCTCTGGGTCGTATGCCAAAAGGCCGGCAGCAGTAATTGCAAATCTTCGATCGATGCATTGGCTACAAGTTCCGCAATGCTGTTGAGCCTTTGACTTGAACATCGAATGGGAACATGAGCAGGTCAGCGAGATCAGATGCGCCGCTTTGTTCGCCGACAAGGAAGCAACTACTTCTGTCTTCGTCTTGTGGATATACGGATTATCGATGGCGAAATCGCGCTCTGTAACCTTGCTGTATAGGAACTGGAATAGCTGAAGGGCCACAGGATGAGTGGTGCGCGAGGCTCGTGCACGAAGGACCTCGTCAGCCACTGGCAAATTTAAACTTACAACGCCGTTCTCAAAGAAACGAACGCCGCCAGCTCGAACGGACTGCCCAACTACTGTGCCCAGTGCCGAGTACAAGAATGAACGTGTGCGTTGCGTGGACTCTCGCCCAAACCGCTCGTCCTTGTTAATCCAAACTGGAATATGAATTACTTGATCGGGGAACTCCTTCTGTATTTCCTTGAAAAGCTTTCGCTGGCGGGCAGCTGCCGTCGTCACTGGGCGGTGGCTCACCAGCACTAATTTGCTGCCCGCCCTTGCGGTCTCCACCGCGCCGGCGAGAGAATCCAGTCCTCCAGAAAACATAACGACGCGCTCCGGAGCATAAAAGGGCCAATCCCTCAGCCCGCCAAACTCTAAATATTGCGGCTCTGAGCGGTCGTGCTCCAGAGGAACAAAAGTGAAGGAATACTTGTCATTCGAGAGGAAGTTCAATACGTCTGTAATGAGGGGGCCGATCTCGGCGGAGTTCCAAAACTTAGGCTCTCGTACCGGAATAACAAATAAAAAGTCGCGACCCCACGACTCTGTGGCACCGCCGTCCGTCCAGGCTGTTCCTCGATTGGTCGCACAGTCGGCACTGTATACATAGGAGGCGATTTCAAGAAGATCGACCAGCCGGGGAGAAAGATGCTGCTGGAAGATTCTTGCCACCTTCTCGAAGCGAATGTTTACGTTGGCCCCACTTCCAATGGAGTCAAGCTCGACAATCTGCCTCCCCGCTGCGATAGGATCGTCGCCGGCAAGCTTCGCCCCGCTGCACAGGAAGAGGCGGGGCGTGATCACATGGCCGCCTTCTGCTGCTCAAGTTCGCTGTGCAGCTTCTTGAAGGCAATTGCCAGGAATCTCGATGTGTTGGCAAGGTCGATTCCCTGTTGGTACTCCGTCTTTGAGTACCATTCACCGCAAAAGTCTCTTACGATTCGCGCACTTTGTTCGCAGTGCAGTCGCAATGCGTCGTTGAATCGGGCAATGTCTCCTAAATCGGGCAGGCGCGGGCTGCCAAGGGTGGCTGCCGTCACGCGACTGAGGTAGAAGTTGAGGAATCGCGCGACAAACCTTCCGAAGAAGCGTTGGCCCAATTCCCCGAAGCCCTTCTTGGTCGAAAGGGAGCGAATGGCATTTCGTACATCTGCGCTGCCGCCGCCGAAGAGACTGACCGTCCGCGTTCCTGCCAGGCTCGTGATCGCTTCGCCGGCCGATTGTTGAGCGATCTCACTCAGGTCCGTTGCGCCAGACGGACTGCGGCGAATGTAGCTGTCGATGGTGTCCTGCACCTGGGCGGTGAGGTCGAAAACCGTGCTGTCGTCCGAGAGATGAATGCCGTGCTTGCGGAGGGAGCTTTCCCAGTCGGCTGTGCGTGAGGCAAGAGCTACCTGCGTTAACAGGTAAACGCTGTAGAGAACGCCGCGATCGCTAGCCGCTTTCTCCAGTCCCTTCAGTGCGGCATCCAACGTTTGGGCCGCGATTGCGGCCACCTCGTCCGTGGCAGTGGCGACATTGCCGGGCAGGTCTCGCCCGGAAACATGCTCGACCAGTTCATTCCATTTTCGGGTTTTCGGAATTGGGCCAAGCCGCGTGTGTCCCATGCCGACTCCGTAGAGCGAACTTTTCACCTACACTTATTCTTTAGCGCAGCATAGTACACCGGAATCGCTGGCGGTGGCGATTTTGGACGGATAGCACGGGTTTTACTCGCCCAACTCGCGCGCCGCGAGTAAAAAGTTTCTTCGCTGCAATCCCTTATAACAACTCGCCAATTCCACGATTTTCACTCGCGCTGGCTGGTCACCGCTTTGAGCGCGGGACCGTTGCGAGGCAAAAATCTTCCCAGATTTGAGAGTGGATTGGAAAAGTGCTCAATTGCCACAAGCCGGCGGCAGCATCGCCCGAAGGAATCGACCAGACCTGCGACCAGCCGCCCGCGCGTGCGCATGAAGAGGCCGATTGTCTCTCCGACTGCATTTCAGGCCGGCTCGTAACCTGCAATATCGCCGATCTTCTGCCCCATCCCGCGTATGTTCGGCACCGTTTGGCGGTTCCGGCCATTCAGATGTCCGCGCTTGCCGATCAAGGCGAGTCGGCATTTCGAGAGCCGCTCGTAATTACGCGGGACCGCATCGTCGTTGACGGTTACGCCCGCTTGGAACTCGCTCGCCTGAAGAACCGGCCAACACTTCCTTGTATCGAATACGAATTGACCGAGGATGCCGCTCTTGGCTGGCTTCTTCTGAGGCATTGCCGGTCAAAAGGCCTGAACGACTTTTGCCGCATCAGCTTAGCGTTTGAGTTGGAACCGCACTTTAAGGAACAGGCGCTATCGAATCAACGGCGCGGTGGCCGGCTGAAGGCTTTGTCAAATTTGACGGAAGATGCTGCGGTGGACGTCCGAAGGAAGATTGCCGACCTAGCCTCGGTTTCCGTAGGCAACGTGACCAAGGTCAAGCAACTGATAAAGAGCGCACATCCGGAAATACTATTGAGTATTGAACAATATACTGACATTTCTGAAAGATTGTGCTATCCTGCCGTGCATGGGCAATCCAGCGGGAGTTCGCAGAGATTTTGACGCACTGGAGCAGCGGCGGATGGAAGCGGCGCGGCTGCTGAAGCAGGGATATAGCCAGTCCGAGGTGGCGCGGCGTGTAAAGGTACATCGGCAATCGGTGGGTCAGTGGGCTCGACAACTCCAGGAAGGTGGACGGCGGGCGCTTAAAAAGGCAGGACGAGCGGGTCGCAAACCGCGCCTACGTCCCGAAGACCTGCGGCGAATCGAGCGTGGTCTGAAGCGTGGCCCACAAGCACTCGGATATGAAACCAGCCTATGGACGTCGGCGCGAGTGACCCACCTGATCGAACGCGAATGCGGGGTGAAGTACCACCCCTCGCAGGCATGGCGTATTCTGCGGCAACTGGGTTGGAGTTGCCAGCGACCGACGGGACGCGCCTTGGAACGGGACGAAGCCAAGATTCAGCAGTGGAAGCGGGATCGCTGGCCGGAGTTAAAAAAAAGGCCAAAAATGAGGGCCGCACCGTCGTCTTCATCGACGAAAGCGGATTGAGCGAGCGCCCGCACCGCTGCCGTACGTGGGCTCCACGGGGCCAGACGCCCGTCCTGCAGTACCACTTCAATTGGAAGACCTTGTCAGCCATGGCAGGGGTAACGTGGTGGAACTTCTACTTCCGACTGTTTCCGGGCAGCATCCGCAGTCCGCAGGTGGTCGAGTTTCTCTCTCATCTGCTGCGGCACGTTCCCGGCAAGTTGTTAATCATCTGGGATGGGTTGAAAAGCCATCGCGGTCGTCTGGTCTGGGACTTCGTGCGCGAGCAGCGAGGGCGGATCTGGTTGGAATTCCTGCCCGCCTATGCTCCGGAACTGAATCCGGTCGAGTATCTGTGGTCGCACTGGAAGCAGCACGAGCTACCGAATTTCTGCCCCAAGAGCTTCGGCGAACTGAGTCACTATGCCCGGAAGGCACTGCGGCGGATGCGCCGACGCCCTACTTTGGTTATGGCCTTCTGGGAGCAGGCAGAGCTATTCCCGTTGTAAGTATATTATGCAATGCTCAATAGAAGCCTTGCGCGGCGGAGAAGTTTCGATTCATCGGGCATGGAAACGGAGGACAGAGTCACCAACTCGGCAGGTTGAGGCATTGAGGGCTTATCGAAATCAGAAGGGCATCAGCAAAGTAATACGGGGCCTCATTTCCAGGCATGAATCGGCGACTTTACCTGCCATACCAGACCTGGGAAGCCTGATCGCTCGATTTTCCGTACTGAATCCGGAGGAACTCGGTTCGGTTAACTTGAGCGTAATACGGCTCCCAAGCAAAGCGGTCTATGTTACAGAAGGCCTCGTGCGGTCTCTCCCACCCTACCAGGAGCCGTTGCTGAAATGAATTGCGAACGCCCGTTGAAGCGGATACTTAAGGCCGGGCGCACCCACTGGGATTGCCCCGAGATGCGTCCCGCCGTCCGAGAGAACTTCGAGAAGGTGATCGCCTGCCAGACTCCGGCACTGGGAGCCGAAGTCTTCGCGTCGGATTCTGAGGAAAAACTCGTCTATCACACTTGCAAATCAAGATCGTGCCCAAGCTGTGGCCAGCGCGCTACGTTGCTCTGGCAACGGGAGCAGTGGACCATTTTGCCGGACATCCCCTATGCCGGCGTCGTCTTTACGATGCCTGATGTCCTTTGGCCGATCTTTCGGCGGAACCGCCACCTGCTCCACGACCTGCCCGCCCTCGCAGCGGCGGTCATCCAGCAATGGGTGAAATCCAGATACGGCGTCCGCGTGCTCATCGTGGCGGTGCCGCACACCTTTGGACGGCACTTGAACTTCAACGCCCATCTTCATGTTATGGTTTCCGCCGGCGGCCTGAAAGAGTCCGACAACCGCTGGATCACGCCGTTGCGTTTCGACAAAAGCAAGATCATGCACATGTGGCGCTATGCCGTCGTCACGTATCTGCGGGCGGCACATAAAAAAGGCTTACTCGCTTCGCAGACGAACGGCAGAGAACTCATGTTGTTGCTGAAAACGCAATATGAACGCTGGTGGAACATCCACGTCGATTCCATCAAGTCGAAGTGGCATTTTCTGCGATATGCGTTGAGGTATATTCGTCGGCCGCCGATCGCTCAGCAGCGATTCACAAAAATTAAGGATCGCGAAGTCGAATTTTTAACGGAAGATCTGAAGGAAAAACGGTCGGTGACGACTCACTATTTGTTGGAGGAATTCGTTGACGCCCTGGCTGCACACGTGCCAGACCGCTACCGACACGCGATGCGCTATTTCGGTCTGCTGGCGCCCAGAACGAAAGGCGTGACATCGGCTGCCCTGTTTGCGCTGTTGGGGCAGAACAATCGCCCCCGTCCACAACGGTTAAGTTGGCGGAATTCACTGCGTAAATATTTCGGGGTCGACCCCCTCGTCGATAGCTGCGGTCAATCCATGTATTGGGCCCGCCGGCTGAACCCAGTAGCGAGCTAGGCCGTTCGCTCAGATTCTTTCTCACTTGCTACTATTCCCCTGGATCGAGCACCGCAGCGACTAAGACCACCATATTCAATTTCGCGGCCACGCGAGTGCTGCCGACATACGGTCTTCACCGCAAAAGCTCCAGCGATTTCGATGGGCCCTCCCCTGGCTGGCTACGCTCAAAAAGCAGTTTGGCTGACTTTTCTCGTTCCGAAATCGATTTTTGTTTTTCCTATAGATCAAGTTAATTATTGCCTTTCCATCTCACTGACGAGTAACGAGTTACATCCCAACTTATTGATCCTTATTGAAGGCTATTGAAGTAGGGTGCTTTCACCGCCACAGAATCATCTTGGTACCTCCTGAAGACGTCTCCCTCACGATTTCCGTAGGAACTGTCACGTGCAAAAATTGAATTCCGGGTCCGCACGAAGCTTTTGCGCACCACAGGCGAATTTCGGACGCTGTCTCTGCCGCAAATACGCACACGGACAGACCGTTCACTTGCAACAGCAAGGTATTTCCAGCCCTAGCCGTTAGGCGGTAGCCGCCTCGGGTTGCCGTGTCTTCGTGCCCGCTCGTTTTGCCTTGCGGCGAGGCTTCTTGGCGGCAGCTTTCTGTTCGGCCGCATATTCGCGCTCGGCAATAAGGTCTTCCAGGGTTTCCTTCTGGCGAACGAGTTCCTCAAGGGTCATTGAACTATAGTCGCTCGCACTAGAACCGGGAAGATGAACCCCTTGGCTTTCCAGCCACGTATCCACCTGCTTCTGGTTCATCTTATAGAAGTAGAAACCCGTGGCTGCGACACCCAGCCCAACGACGAAACCCGTGACATGCTGTGAAGTGATTGGCATGACTCTCATGTTCCTTTCTGGTCTGTTACACGTTCACTATTCCGCGAAGCCGTTGATCGCGCCTCGGATGCGTAACGGAATGCCACGCTGAAAACCACTGGCGCCCTCCAGCACTTGGTCGTGCATCTGTGCTACGCGCCGGATGTCCTCGATCAGACTCGCATGCTGTCCCGGCGTCCTGCCCGTAATCGCGTGGAACAACATAGTCGGTATCATCCCGAAGAATGTCATTTTATCCGGCGGTGTCCGGTCGGGGGCAACCACAACCTCGAAGTGCGAAGTACTATCGCGGCCAATCTGAGCGGGGCGAACCTCGACCCCCGGAGTCGGCAGTCGAACCAAATGCCGGCCGAAGGTGCTGATCCACGTGAAGATCGTCGCCGGCAATGCATTGCCGCCTAGCAGTGCAGTCAGCAAATAGGTCACGCTGAGCACTTCTGGGTCGAAATTCCCGCGCAGGCGATAGTCCACCCACCCATGGTGTAGAGCAGCTCCCGCCGTAGTCAAGCCGGCAATCCGATCCAGGGCAGCACTGGCAGCCGCAGACCGCCCCGTGAGACGCAAAGCAAGCGCAGCGAGCACCGCAACTCCCGAATAAAATGCCGAATCCGTCAGTTCGCGGGTGGGGGGGCGTGTCAGAACTCGAATGGCCGCATTGTCATGTTCCAAGGACAACCCTGTGGCAATTCGAATGACAATCTCTTCAGTCGAGATGTGCTGCGGATCATACCGCACCAGAACGGAGCGAGTGACGGCAGTGTACTGCACCTCCCCGATGCCGGCGTGCTCCGTCACCAAGCGCCGTATACGCTCAGGCTGTCTCAAGGCGTGCGACAGGCGAATGCGCAGCCGGCCGGGAAGTTCGTGCTCAATCGTAACCGCAAGCTGTTGGTCGTGGTTCATCGGCTTCGCTCCATGTCATGGAATAACAGGCGCAGGGAGTTCAACACGACCAATACCGTTGTCGCGTTATGAATCGCGGCGCCCCAGACCACCGGCATCCGACCAAGCGAAGCCAGCACTAGCGCCGTTGTGTTCACCCCGATTGCGGTCGCAAAGTTTTGCTTAACGATGCCCATTGTCTTCTGTGAGAGGCGGATGGCAGCGGGAATCATCAGCGGGTCGTCGCTGGTGATTGTAATGTCGGCAGCCTCCATCGCAATGTCCGTCCGCATACCTCCCATGGCAATCCCCACATCGGCACAGGCCAGTGCGGCAGCGTCATTGATCCCGTCGCCGGCCATCACCACATGTCTCCCTTTCTGCTGCAATCCCAGCACTACGTCTGATTTGCCCTCTGGCAAGACCTGGGCTTGATAACGGTCCATCGCCATTTTGGTGGCAACAAGTTCCGCATGCTGCTCCACGTCGCCGGTGAGCAGAACAATATCGTCCATCCCCAACATGCGAAGGCGATTGAGCGACTTCCGCATGTCCTCGCGCAGAGTGTCTTGGATACCCATCAGCCCCAAAAGTGTGTGGTCACGGGCGACATAGATGGCCTGTTCTCCGCGTCGCGTCAGCTCCCGTGCAGCCTCCTCCCCGCGTGAGAGGTCAATCCTCTGCTCGTGCATGAAGGGCGCGTTGCCCACGTAGACCGCAACTCCCGCAACGGTTGTTTGCACCCCGCGACCAACTCGAACGTGAGTCGGCCCATGTACCGGGATGGGCCACCCCTGTCGGCGCGCCTTGTCCACAAATGCGATTGCTACGGGATGGGTTGAGGTTTCCTCGGCTGCCGCGGCCAGCTCGATCATCTCGCGTTCCCCGACGCCGGACGCCACTGGGATGACCGAAGTTACCTGCGGCCGGCCCTCGGTTACCGTACCTGTCTTGTCCAGCACGAGGGTATCGGCTTCGGCAAGCATCTCCAGGTAGTTACTGCCTTTGATCAGGATGCCATTCCGGGCGGCGGTGGCGATGGCAGCCGACAGCGCGGTCGCGGTGGAAAGCCGCACTCCGCAGGAGTAGTCGATGATCAACATGTTCAGAGCGCGGTCCGGCCTATGCGTAGCGGCGTAGACGACGCCGGCCAAGCCGAAGTTCACCGGGATGAAACGGGCGGAAAAGCGATCAGCGAAGGCTTGAATCGTCGCCTTTCGATGCGCCGCTTCCTCGACCAAGTGCACAATTCGCGCCACGGCAGTGTCGTCGCCGACCTTTTTCGCCCGAACGGTCAAGTGGCCGGCCTTGACCACGGTGCCTGCAAAAACTGCGTCGCCCGCCTGCTTGCGCAAAGGCATGAACTCGCCGGTGATCGAGGCCTGATCGACGGCCGCCTCGCCCTCTTCGATCTCCCCGTCTACGCTGATCTTTTCGCCAGTCTTGACGACGATGCGGTCCCTGACGCGCACCTGCTCGACTGGAATCTGTACCTCCCGGCCATCTTCCTCTAGTCGCCAGACGTACGCCTCGCCCACGGCGAGCATATCGCGAATGGCACGGCGCGTACGGTCCATCGTATATACGGTGAGCAGCTCAGCCAAATCAGCCAGACCGATGATCGTTAGGGCAGCGCGATCGCGCCCGGAAAGCAGACTGGCAGCAATGGCGGTCGAACTCAGGGTATCGGCATTGGGCCGGCCGGTTTCGACGAGCGAGCGAAAACCACTGCGCAGGATGGGCCAGGCCAGGGAGAGAGCCGTCAAGGCGGGCATCGTCATGAAACGGCCAAGAAGGGTAGCGGGCACCTGGCGAGTGGACAGGGCGCTGAATCCCAACGTCGCGGCGCTGGCGAATACTCGGGGCAGGATTTCTCCCACGGACGCCTCTTGCAGGCGTCGTTCCTGCACGGTGGATTGCGCGGCCAGCGTCCGTTCCGCCTTAAACACGGCCAGGGAATACTCGTTGAGAGTAGACTGTGCGGCGGCAAGAATATCTCGGGAGCCGCCCTTTACTGGGTCGAAATGAACCAGGACGTTCTCGGTGATTGCACTCACGCGGGCCGAACTGACTGCAGGCAATGCACCCAGCCGCTCGCCTATTGCGCCGGCCTCGTCGGGTAAGTGTCGGAGACCGGGACAGTTGATGCGCACTCGCCCCGGAAGTTCGTGGACGATTTGGCAAACCTTCGCTTTGTCGCGCTTAAGCCCAAACATCTTCTGGAATCTCAAATTTGTCGTCGAATACCAGACGGTGACGAGTCCCGGCCCGGATAGCGCGCACCAGCCGTCGCAATACACGGGGCAGTTCTGCCGGAGCAGTCGCAGCAAGCCGGTCCCAATACCGGAGAGCCAGGCGATTCACGGCATACAGGAAAGCGAGCAGTTCCGCTTCCGTAAGCTGGTCCGCATGGTACCGAATCAACAGGCTTCCCGTTGTCAGATTCACCTCAACCGTTTCGATTTCGGCCGGGCTGCCCAACAGGTCACGCCATACGAAAGCCCATTCCCGCTGCACATGGTTGATCTGCTTGAGTGCCGGGAGGCAAAGTCGCAACCGCCCGGGCAGCCGATGAACAATCCGGGGACGTAGAAGCAAACTCCGCAACTGTAAGACGATGGCTTCGGGTTTCATTGACGGCCCCGCAGTGCTGGCGGGAACATGGCCAGATACGCCCACCACAGCCGCTGCCAGCCTAGCTGCGCGTTGCCTGCAGCGACATGCCGAACCCCAGTTCCCAGCAGCAGTAAGGCCACTGATGTCCATAGGTCAATCATTCCACCAGTCTGCTGGTGAATCGTACGGTTCAGGGAGTCGCCAGCTTGGCGGATTCCTTCTCCAATATGCGAGCGCGGCGGGCGCTGGATCTCTCTCTCCAATCCCAGCAGCCGAATCGCGGCACCCAGCAGCATGTCAGGCCTGACGCGATCGGGCGCGAACTGGATCAGGAGGCTTCCGGATAAAGCATTGACTTCCACAGCGCGAATGCCGTCCAGGCGGGCAAGACTCTTCTGAAGTTGGTCGGCCGCCCGGCGTTGTCCGATGAGTATCGGTGCGCGTAAGCGAATTCGTCCCGGAAGGACGTGTGTTGTCTCCATTACCCCGGCGAAGCTCGGAAGGCGATTATGATCAACCCCCCGTTTTCGGCCGAGCAAAGCACTCACCACGGCAGCAGTGATCAGATGCATAAGTCCTCATCGCAACAAACGATTTGGGAGATTCCCATTAACAGCAGCCACATGACTTCCCGCGAACTGCTTCCTTTGCTTCCCATAGGATGAGTGGTATGACCGCCAATGCAGCGATCGGGTCAGCCCAAGTAACATGCCAAATCGCATTGACCACGAGTCCCGTCAAAGCAACCAGCGCGAGATAAGCGCATAAACCTGACTGAGCGGCATCAGCCCTGAGGGCAGCACTGCCCGTAGCCGCGGAGAGTTCTCGCTTTCGTTTGGCCAGCCACGGCATGAAAACGGCAGCGGTAACAAGAACGAGGATTCCCAAATAGCTTGGCCGGGGTTCATTGTACCCCATCAGCGTCATCGCTGAAACCAAGGCCACATATACAGCCAGCAGCAGAAGCAGTACTCCCGCCACCCGAGCCGTACGGCGCTCCAACTGACTATTGGCTCTCGGTGTGCTAAAGCGCCACAGGACAACGACTGCGGAGAGCAGTTCAATGGCGCTATCAACCCCAAAGGCAGCCAGTGCCGGGCTGCGTGCCTGCCACGCTGCGAATTGGGAAACGGCGGCTTCCACGGTCATCCAAATGATGGTGATCACTTGAATCCGATGTATTCGGCGGATCGTGTCAGGAGTCGGGGCTTTAGCCGCAAAGATCGTTGTAGGAGATATTGGTTCGTGTTGTTCGGGCGACGAGTTCATACTTCATTCCTGCGCCAACTAAGATCCCGGAATGTTTTAGTGACCGACGATGACCGCCCATGCCTGCCGCAACGCATCCGGCAGGCTGTAGATGTCCATGGCCGTGATGAGAATGGCGCTTCCCCAGCCGGCAATCGACAAGAACCATCCGCTCCGCCATTGCCCCAGGCGCTTGCGCGAGCTGGCGAAATGTAGCAGCGGGAACATCGCAAACGGCAACACAAGACAGAGGACGACTTGGCTCAGGTTGACCAGATCGGTCACGCTGCCATTCCCGCGAACGCTGATAATCAGGATCGCCGGTATAACGGCCAGAGTTCGTGTAATCAAGCGCCGAATCCATGGGCGGATTCGCCAATGCATGAACCCTTCCATGACCACTTGCCCGGCGAGCGTGCCGGTAATTGTGCTGCTTTGTCCACTCGCCAGCAGCGCCACGGCAAACAGTGTGCTCGCGAGCGTTGTCCCCAGCAGAGGCGCCAGGGTCAGATGCGCGACTCGAATCCAATCGCTGTCCGCGCTGAAGGTCACCACTTGGCCGCCCGCTACCGTGATGCTGGTTTTGCCATAAAAGACTGTTGCCGCCAGTACCAGGATGGCCGCGTTTACGAAGAATGCTATGGTCAACGCCACGGTTGTGTCGATGGTGTTGAAGCGAATGGCGCGGCGAATAAAGGGCTCATCCTGCTGTAAACGGCGAGACTGTACCAGGGCCGTGTGGAGGTACAGATTGTGGGGCATGACCGTCGCCCCAATGATTCCAATCGCAACGACGAGCATCCCGGCGTGCCCGAAATTCGGCCGCACCATGGCTTGTCCCATCTCCAGGAAGTCGGGCCGGGTCTGCGCCAATCCGAAGATCTCAATTCCGTAGCAGACGCCGATCGTCAGCACGAAGATGGCGACCACCGCCTCGATCAATCTCATCCCGAAGCCTTGCAAAGCCAGCAAGAGCAACACATCGAAAGCTGTGATGATGATCGCCCACGACATCGGAATGTGGAACAACAGGTTTAACGCGACCGCGCTGCCCAGCGCTTCGGCAAGGTCGGTCATGCCGATGGCGATTTCCATGCACACCCAGTTGGGCCACCGCGTCCAACGTGGATACCAGTCTCGGCAACACTGGGCCAGATCCTTGCCGGTGGCCACGCCCAGTCGGGCCGCGACCACTTGGAGGAAAATGGCCATTAAACTGGCCACGCCGACAACCCAGAGCAGTCCATATTTGTACTGCGAGCCGCCCGCCAGGTCCGTGCCCCAGTTTCCGGGGTCCATGTAGCCGACGCTCACCAAAATCGCCGGGCCAGCGAAGGCCCGCCATTGTCGCCAGAAGCCAACTTCGGAATCGGGAACCAGCACCGAGCTGTGCAACCCCTCCAGCGACAAATGGCCGACATGCTCTTCCACGGCCACTGCGCTGCCACCAGCACCTGATTCGTTCTCGCTAATCCCTTGGGCTCGCATCGTTTTTCCTTTTGAAAAACGGCTCAAAACTCGCTATTATTTTGACCATTCAAAATAGGTTTCACTACTTCTCCTAATGCATTCCACCTATTATCATGCTGGTAATGAGGTTTGGTCAAATGTCGATCTTGGGCAAATCGAAACGTGGAGAATGCTATGCCAACCGCCGTCGCTGAGAATTATCTGAAGCAGCTTTATTATGGACAACAGGCCGCTAGCGGCGAGTTGGTCCGCGTAGGAGAATTGGCTGCGGCTATAGGCGTGACTCCGGGTACAGCTACCACCATGGTCAAGTCTCTTGCCCGTTCCGGCTGGGCTGTCTACGAGCCTCGCACTGGCGTGCGCCTGACGCACCGTGGCGAGCGTTTGGCTCTATCGGTAGTACGCCGTCATCGGTTGCTGGAACTGTTCTTGTCCAAGGTGCTGGGGCTGGACTGGTCAGAGGTGCATGCGGAAGCCGAGGTACTGGAGCACGCCGTGTCCGAGAAAGTTGTTGAGAAGATAGACGCGCTTCTCGGCCGGCCGCAAGTAGACCCTCACGGTGATCCGATCCCTACGGCGAGCGGCACGTTGCCCAAACCTCCGGCCACCACCTTGGCTGACTGTCCACTGGACAGGCCTATGCATATCGTTCGAATCATGGGCGCCGACCAGGACAAGGACTTCCTTCACTTCCTCGACCGTAGCGGCATCATACCCGGTGCCACTGTCACTGTGCGCCAGCGCCATCCGGCGGCTCAGGCGATACAGATCGACGTTAAGGGACATCCCCCCATTGCTTTCGGTACGACGGCGGCAAAACGAATTCTGGTGAAAGCGAAAATGGCGTAGCCGCACCTCGGCTGTAACTCTGTCAAGGGCGGACTGAAAGGAGTCCACTGTGGCGGAGCAAAAGGGAGCCAGTAGAGTTAGCAGTAGCATGAGGATTTGCTGGGGAAGAGGGGCTCTGGAGCGTAGCGGAAGAGGCCCTCTTCCCCAGCAGCGTGTTCGCTCGCCGGGGGCAGGGTGAGGCGGATCAGCGTCCGGAGGATGGTTCTCGTTTGCGGCGGCTTTGCTTGAGGCGGTAGCTGTCGCCGTTCATCTCCAGGATGTGAACGTGGTGGGTAAGCCGGTCGAGCAGGGCGCCGGTCAGCCGCTCGGAGCCGAAGACCTCGGTCCACTCCTGAAAGGGCAGGTTGCTGGTAACCAGCGTGGCGGCGCGCTCGTAGCGCTGGCTGATGATCTCGAACAACAACTCGGCGCCGGTCTTGGACAGCGGCACGAAGCCCAGTTCATCGATGATCAGCAGTTCATAGCTGGCCAGCTGCTTCTGGAAGCGCCGCAGCTGTTTCTCGTCGCGTGCCTCGATCAGTTCGCCGACCAGCGCGGCGGCGGTGGTGAAGCGCACGCGATGGCCGCGTTGGCAGGCGGCCAGGCCCAGGGCCAGTGCGATGTGCGTCTTGCCGGTGCCGCTGTTGCCCAACAGCAAAAGGTTTTCCTTGCGTGTGAGGAACTCGGCTCGCGCCAGCTCCAGCACCAGGATTTTGTTCAGCGATGGAATGGCCAGGAAGTCGAAGCTGTCCAGGCTCTTGATCACCGGAAAGCGGGCTTGGCGAATGCGGCGCTCAATGGCGCGGCGGTCGCGATCGAGCAGCTCCAACTCGGTCAGACGCAGCAGGTAGCGTGGAAAGTCGGCCTTCTCGACGGCGCACTGGCGCGCCACCCGGTCGTACTCGCGTAGGATCGTCGGCAGCCGCAGCGTCTTCAGGTGATGTTCCAGCAGCAGCTGCGGAGTATCGGGCGTGGCAGACTCGGGTTGGCTGCTCATGGCGTCACCTCCGTAGCTGGCAGCGCATCGGTTGGGGTGGCCAGCAGCGCTCTGTAATCGGTGGCCTGGGTGGTGCGCACCGTGGCCTGAGGCAGATGCGGCCAGTTCTCCAGATCCAGCCGCGGCGGCCGGCGTTCGATGCGGCACAGCACCAGATGCCGCACGGCATCGAAGCTGATGGTGCCCAGCCTAAGCGCGTCTTCGACGGCGGCGGCGACCTCTTCCAGAGCGAAGCTTTCCAACCACCGCAACACCTGGATGTACTCGCGGCCGGCGTGCTTCCGCAGTCGAGCTTCGAGCAAGCGGCGTAGCGCGGCAAAGCGTCGGAATTACTCTGAAGCCACCATCGGCTACTACGTCCGCAAGGTCGAAGCTTTTGCCCGGCACTTTCACTGCTCTCCCGATCGTTTGGGACCGCAGCACATTCGCGAGTATCAAGCTTACCTGTTCACGAAACGGAAGTTGTCACCCGATTCGGTAACGACCCATCTGTGTGCCTTGCGCTTTTTCTATATCCAGACGCTCAAAAAGCCCTGGAGCATTGCCGACACTCCCTATCCCAAGAAGAACCACCGCCTGCCGACGATCCTCTGCCAGGAAGAAGTGGCGCAGCTCATCGACGCCGCCTCCACGCCTTTCCATCGCACCCTGCTGATGACCCTCTACGCTACCGGGATCCGCAACGCTGAACTGACTCGCCTGAAGATCGGCGATATCGATAGCCGACGAATGGTGATTCACATTCAAGGCGGCAAAGGGCGCCAGGATCGGGATGTAATGCTCAGTTCCAAACTGCTCGAAGAACTTCGCTCGCACTGGCTGCGATCACGAAGAAAGTCCAGCCTCTGGCTGTTTCCCGGCAACCGATGGCACAGCGGGGAGCAGCCTATCGATACCAAGACACCGCGCAACGCCTGCCAGGAAGCGGCCCGGCGCGCCGGCATCAAGAAACAGGTCTATCCCCACGTGCTTCGCCACTGCTTCGCCACCCATCTACTGGAAGCTGGAGCCGACCTCTACACTATTCAGATTCTGCTAGGCCATCACGATCTGAAAAAAACTGCCATCTACCTCCATCTTTCGCAACGTCACCTGCACGCCACCGCCAGTCCCTTGGACGCGCTCCCGTTGAAAGCTTGGTCACCGCAGAAGGAGTAGCAGATGAGTCGGCCGCTCCTGGAACTGGCCGATTTGATCCGCACTGCAGGAACTGCTTTCGTCGAGCGCAATCGCCGGTGGATACGCTGGCCGCACATCAAAGTGCTGCTGGCCATTGCCCGCTGCCGCACGGCGGCTCTCGGTGGCCATATCGATGAATGCACCCGCTGTGGACATCGTGCCACTATCTCGTATAACAGCTGTCGCAATCGACACTGTCCAAAGTGTCAGACCGCAGCCCGCGAGCGCTGGCTCGAAGCGCGTCGCCGCGAACTTCTTCCCTCGCGTTACGTCCATGTGGTCTTGACTCTGCCTTCGCAACTGGCGCCCTTGGCCCTGCAGAACAAGAAGATCATCTACGATCTCCTACTCCGCGCCAGTGCAGAAACGCTTCTCCAAGTAGCCCGCGACCCCAGACATCTCGGCGCAGCGATCGGTTTCTTCAGCGTGCTGCACACCTGGAATCAGAAGGTCGGCCTCCATCCCCACGCTCACTGTGTGATCCCTGCCGGAGGTCTCTCACTCGATCACACCCACTGGATCCGATCCCGTTCTGGCTTCTTTCTCCCCATTCAGGTGCTTCGACGTGGATTCCGCGGCAAGTTCGTCGCCGGCCTCAAGCACGCTTTCCAACACGAACAACTCCACTTCTCGGGCGATCTATCGTTCCTCGCTCAGCCTAAGATCTTCGCTGCCTGGCTTCGCCCCCTGTTTCGAAAGGACTGGGTCGTCTATGGCAAACCACCCTTCGGAGGCCCCGAGCATGTGCTCCAGTATCTGGGCCGTTACACCCATCGCGTGGCCATCTCCAATCACCGCCTCATCTCGTTCGCCAACGGCCAAGTGACCTTTCGCTGGCGAGACTCTGCGCACAACAACAAACAGAAACGCATGCGCCTCTCGCACCAGGAGTTTCTGCGAGGCTTTCTGCTCCATGTCTTGCCGCGCGGCTTTGTCCGCATCCGCAACTTTGGCTATCTCGCCAACCGCCGACGCTCCGCCCTCCTGCCGCTCTGTTTTAAAGTACTGGGCACCCATCCGCCGGACGTGATGTCACAAACATCCACCCAGAAGGAGCCTCGTCCCCTTTGGTCCTGCCCCAAGTGCGGCGGTTCCATGGTCGTTATCGAGAGACTCTTTGCGTCCCAGACGCAACTCCGTTCACCACCGCTTCTGGTCACGACCGCCGCATGACGCCATCGATCCCAGCTCGAAAACTCCGCGCGTTCACCGCGCTCAGCCTTCGTGTGTCTCGCAACGCAAGCGATCGCGTCTGCCCACGACTTTGCTGGTCTCGCAAGCGACTCTCTTCTCGCCTCAGCCACCTGTCCCGCTTCTGGTCCCCGAACTTGCCTCTCAGATCACAAGCCCAGCAGGGTTCAACCCATCCCGAATGCCTCCCGCGCCGTATTCAAAACCCATAAGGCCCGCGTCCGCCGCGCCAGCGGCTTCCTTCTGACGGCTTTATCGAACGCGCGCCGCAACAGCGCGTGCCGCCATCACCTCGCGAAAGCGCGCCTCCGATAAAGCACTAACGTCATCCGGCATAGGGGCAGCGGTTGCCCGCTGACCCCTGCCACACCCTTAGCTCACCCGGAAAAAGCGACGCCGATGTCATCAAGTGGGAAAAATTCAGAGCCAACCATCAATTTTGCTACGTCAATCTAAACAACGGATTGCTGCCCGACGGCTGCGGGAAATACAGACAAGTACCGCGACGCGACCGCGAATCCGGCAACTCCGATGCTGAGGATGGCGAAGGAAAGCAGCACATCCGTCAACGAAGGCACGTAGTCGAGGCCGAACCCTGGGAATGCAGTCACGATTGTGTTCAACCGGCTGGTAATAACCCAGACCAGAACGGTGGCCGTGCCTGCATACCAATTTGGGGGCTGGCCTTCACCGGGCCCGCGTGACAGAAAAACAAGTGACGCCACTAAGGCTCCGACTTCTACAAACCAAAGCGTGAACAGATATGGACTGTGTGAAAGTTGTGCCCGGGCCTCTTGCGCCAGGCTACCGCCGCGTATCCCCAAACTGAGGATCAAAAGGCCGATTAGTCCTGTCCTGACCCGTTCCAACAACTCCGGTTCAAACGCGCGTCCCCAGGCCTCATACGCCCGAATTGATCCGAAGAGTAATGCTGCCAGTGCCACGCACAAAGAGGTAAAGAAAAGTGGAAGTCCACTGAATTCTTTTGCCCATAGCGGCGACATCCGTTCCTGTTCTGCAATTACTTTACTGGCTGTCGAGAAATGATGAAAATTAGCCAGCACCGCTGCGGCTGCGATCGTCGTAATCTGTGCGAACTTAATTCGGCCTAAATGGACTAGATGCCTGTTTCCCTGTTTTCTCGGCGCAAACTCTGCAACTACAGACAAAAAGTAAATCAAAAGAGTCCACACCACCCCGGCAAGCACGGAATCGGTGCTCCAGACTCCGATCCCTATATTCCAAACTTGCGATGCATTTCTGTGCATGCAGAGTTCGCCCAGAATCACAACAACTTCCCCGCTGCAACCGAGCAGGAGCAGCGCAGGCACCAGCGAGCGCACTCGCAGACGCTCGAAAACCCGCGCGCCCAGCGCCAGAGTCATGCTACCCGCAGCAATATCACTTCCACAGCACACAGCGAGTCCGAAGCACAGGCGTGGGGCTTCCCAATGTGAGGGGGAAAGCATTGTCCAAAGTGCCGCGCCAGCACCTGCCGCAAGCAGCATTACGAATACAGTCAGCCAAAGTGTGAAATGCAAGCTTCGGAAGCTATTCTTCATGGCGGCGTCCTCACTGAAAGCTTCTGCTTGCGCATCCAGACTTACACCACGGAGACTCCCAGGCTGGGGAGTAGTTGGTGCGTTCGCTCTAAAAGACATTGCAGTTCGGCCAAAAGTGGCAATATGGCGGCCGTGACGGCGGGATGCATTTCTCCGCCGATGGTCAAACAGTCAGAACACTCCACGGCCAATATATGCACGTTGTTTGCCACGGGTAGCTTCAAACATCGGGCGAGAGTAAGAGTTTCTGATAAGCCAATATAGTGAGGTGATCCGCCGGTCACGACCTGCATTTCGTCGGGGTGAAGTTGATAAATAGTGCCAGGCGGAGCGAGACCGGTTTTTACCGTGTCGATTACTACTAGAGTGTGGATGTCGAGAACGTAGTCGAGGAGATGAAAACCGCTCTCAGCACTGCTGACAATGTCGATCTCAGGCAAGGCGAATTCGCGAAGATAATCGGCAACTAAAAATCCCAGCGCGTCGTCGGTCAATATGTCATTGCCGAGGCAAAGAATTCGCGTGGTAGGCGCGCGGGCGGCCTGGTTTCCGAGCGGCGTGTTGGTACTGCTAGTCACGATGTACGCTCCCGTCGAAGTCACGGCGCAGCATGGCCAGCAGCTTGCCCTCGCGATCACGAACTCGAAGCACCAGGGGCATGCTTCCAGGCAACGAGTGCGTGGCACACCCGTTACAGGGATCGTAGGCGCGAAATGCCATCTCGACCTTATTAAGTACGCCTTCGGGAATGTTGCTACCGGAAATAAGCGATTTGGCGACCTTTTCAATGCTCATCGCAATGCGGGCGGCATTATTTTGCGTCGCCACAATAAGGTTGGCTTTCTCCACAATCCCATTCTCGTCAGTCTGGTAATGATGGATGAGCGTCCCGCGCGGAGCTTCTACCACGCCAATGCCCTCATGTGGCTTCTCGGTGGGAAGCGTGCGCACGTGAGCATCAATCAACTCCGGATCAGCGGCGAGTTCCTGCATGCGCTCGGCCGCATAGAGCAGTTCGATGACCCTTGCCCAATGATTGGCCAGTGTCTGATGAACCGGCTTGCCGCCAAGAGTCGTGAAGAACTTTTCGTAGGCTTGCTGAGCAAGCGGAGTTGCCATGCCATCGCTGGCATTCAGACGCGCCAGCGGGGCAACGCTGTAAATTCCGCTGTCTGCGCCTTCCTTGAAGCCCTTCCAGCCAACGGGCTTCAGGTAGCAGAATTTCATGTAGCTCCACGGTTCGACATGCTCAGCAACATTTTCCAGGTATTGGTCCGCGGAAAATTTCTTCCACTCCTTACCTTCGGGCGAGACTACACGAATCAAACCATCACAGAAGTTCACCCGGTTCTTATCATCGACCATCCCCATGTAGTACGTGCGGTGGGTATAGGCATCAGAAAGTACCAGGCGAACGTAGTCGCTATTGTTCAGAACAACATCCTCAAAGACCTGCAAAGTGAACTTACCGAACTCTACGGCGTCGGCGGCGACCTCTTGAAACTGCTTCTGCATTTCAGGCGTGATGTGCTTGGCGACACCGCCGGGCAAACCGAACACGGGGTGCGCGGCTTTCCCGCCTGCCAGCGCCATCAGCTCGCGCAAGCGGCGGCGCATAGCAATGACTTTCTTGCCGGTTTCGACGCCCACCTTTCCAATCACGCCGAGGACGTTGCGCTCTGCCGCCGGCGCTTCCGGTCCGACGACGAAGTCCGGGCCGCCCAGAAAATAGAAGTGAAGTGCGTGATCTTCGGTGAAGAATGTGCTGTAGATAAGCTCGCGAATCTTCTTCGCGGCGGGTGGAGGCTCGACCTTATAAAGATGATCGAGCGCCTTGGTCGCCGCCATGTGGTGCGCGGTCGGGCAAACGCCGCAGATGCGGGAAGTAATCTGTGGCATTTCCTCCGCCGGACGTCCCTGCACGAATTTCTCGAAGCCGCGCAACTCGGGGACTTGGAAGAAAGCTCGTTCCACTTGACCGTTTTCGTCAAGAAAGATTTCGATTTTGCCGTGACCTTCCAAGCGTGTAATGGGATCGATGGTGATGCGCCGCCGGCTTGGTTGACTGTTTTGCTTCGCGGTGTCCTCAATCATTACTTGTTGTTCACTAGGCATGTGCTACCTCATTTTGAGGCCGTAATTTCCGGCAGTGCCGCACCATGGGAATGTTTCCGTCTCAGCAGAGACGTAGGCAGACTATAGCGGTAGAAGGTCCCTACCGGGTCTGGAATGGTCTGCACTACGTGGTCGATTTCTGCCTCATCCCTGCCGTCGATCAGCGACGCCAGCGAACTCAGAGCTTTGGCCCCTTGGTCCCGGACTCGGCTGGTGGGCCCGCAGCAACCGGAGCACGGCATGTTGCCGCGGACACAGACGGCTTCACAGCCTCCCCGAGTCGCGGGGCCCATGCAGATCATGCCCTGTGCCAGCAGACACTTCTCCTCGTCGATCAACACGTGTGGCGGTCGCTTGAATTCTGTGATGGCTAAGCTCTCCGGTTTTGTATCCTTTCGCGGACACTCGTCGCAAAGCGCACGGTCTGGAGCGAGTACGGTTCCCTTCGCGGGCAATTGCTCGCCCAGCAAAGTCTGCAGTGCGCTTCGAAACACTCCGGCCGTTGGCGGGCACCCGGGAATGTAATAGTCCACGTTGACCACCTGATCCAGCGCCCGCACCGTCGAGTAAAGCCCCGGCAGTTCGACGCTATGGGAGTTCTCTTTGTAGCGCATCTGCGGCTGGGTTTTCTTCTCATTCACAGTGCTTGGCGATGCGAAATAAACTGCATTCAGAATACTTTCACGCTCAAACAGATTCGCGAGACCGGGGATTCCTCCCAAGTGCGAGCAAGATCCCAACGCAATCATTACCTGAGACTTTTTCCGGAGAAGATGGGCCATCTCTTCCTGCTCGGTGCTGCGGACAGCCCCGTTCAGGAATGTAGCCCAGATGGACGCGTCGGTCATGGCTTCGACGTCCTTGCGCTTGAAGTCCATGGCCACCGGCCAGAAAACGATGTCCACCGCTGCCACCACTTCGAGAACGGCTTCCGCCAGATCGAGGACCGCCTCCTCACAACCACCGCAGGATGCGCACCAGTAGAACGCGACTTTATGTTTTTCCGGCATTAGACCGTCACCTCCTCGGCGAAGACCTCTTGCTGCGGACTGAGATCCAGTGGCCCGAGCGCGCGGACTTTCTCTACCATGTCGTTGATCACGGTACGGACGCGATCGCCTTCCGCGGCGGAGATCCATTCCAGGCGGAATCGCTCGTCCTCGATGCCCATCTCATGCAGCATGCGTTTCAACAGGCGAAAGCGGCGGAGCATCTTGTAGTTGCCCTCTTGATAGTGGCAGTCGCCGGGGTGGCAGCCGCCCACCAGCACTCCGTCCGCGCCCAGGGCAAAGGCTTGCAGCACGAATTGAGGGTCAACTCTGCCCGAGCACATCATGCGCACGACACGCACGTTCGGGGCATATTTCATCCGCGAAGTGCCTGCCAGATCGGCGGCAAGATACGTGCACCAGTTGCAGAAGAACGCGACAATGCGCGGCTCGAAATCCTGCCCGAAAATTTTCTCAGCGCTTTGGCGATTAAGCATGGGCCAGCACCCCCTCGATCTCTTCGAAAATCTCCTGGTCTTCGAAGAAATTCTGCTGAATGGTTCCCGACGGACAGCCGGCTACACAGGTGCCGCAACCTTTGCAGAGCACCTCGTTAATGCTTGCCTTCTTCTTGTCCTCGAGAAACGAGATTGCGTGATAAGGACAAAGTGGAATACAGCTCTTACAGCCGCAACACTCTTCTTCCATCACAAACGCGGTGTAAGGCTCAAGTTCCACAAACTGGGAGTCAATCAGTGCCATGGCTTCGGCCGCGGCGGCGCCCGCCTGGGCAACCGACTCCGGAATGTCCTTCGGACCTTGACAGGCGCCCGCAATGTAGACGCCTTCGGTGAAGGTGCTGACCGGAGCAAGCTTGGGATGGCGCTCCAGGAACCAGCCCTCGGCAGCACAACTGATGTTGAACATGCGGCGGACGTCCTGAGCATCGCGCTGGGGTTCTAAGCCGACGGCCAGAACCACCATGTCAACCGGCACGCGGCGCACAAAAGCCGCCAGTGTGTCCTCGGCGCGGATCACGAGCTTGCCTTCTTCCGACGGATGGACTGCCCAGTCGCTGATCTCGGCGACCCGGCCGCGGATAAAATGCACCCCCTCATCCAGCAAGCGGTCGTAGAATTCTTCGTAGCCTTTGCCGGGCGTTCGCATATCAATGTAAAAGTTGAAAACCTCGGCCCCAGTGCGCTCCTTGATCAAGTGCGCCAGCTTGAGGGAGTACATGCAGCAGACTTTGGAGCACCAGCGATTCGTGTTGGCGTCGCGCGACCCGACGCAGTGGATGATGCCCACCGAATTGGGCCGCTTGCCGTCACGCAGGACGATTTCCCCCGCGGTCGGACCAGCGGCATTGATCAGACGTTCTATTTCCAGCGAGGTGTATACGTTTTGGTAACGCCCATAGCCGTAATGCGGATTGCGCGCGGGATCAAAGGTCTTGAATCCCGTCGCTAGAATAATGGTTCCAACCTCAATCTCTTCGAAGCTTTCCTTCTGTTTCAGGTCGATAGCAAGGCGTTCACCGCAGGCTTCTATGCAGGTTTTCTTGCACTTGCCTGTCTTGAATTCGATACAGGTCTCCGGGTCGATAACCACCTTTTGCGGCACCGCTTGCGGGAATGGCAGGTAAACCGGCTTGCGCTTGCTCAACCCGAGATTGAATTCATCTGGAAACTTAGCTTCCTTGTACAGGCAGGCCGTGATGCACTCCTGACAGCCAATGCACAATTCTTCATTGATGTAGCGCGGTTTGTGTTTGACTTTGACCTTGTAATTGCCGACGTAGCCGTCTACCTGGACGACTTCCGAATAAGTCCACAGCTTGATATTGGGGTGCGAGCCCACCGTCGTCATCTTCGGTGTAAGAATGCAGGCGGCACAGTCCAGCGTGGGGAATGTCTTGTCAAACATCGCCATGTGGCCGCCGATGGTCGGCTCACGTTCGACCAGGTAAACCTGCTTGCCGGCTTCGGCAAGCGTCAAAGCCGCGTGGATTCCGGCAATTCCTCCACCCACGACCAGAGCGTTCGGGTTAATCGGAACCTTTCTCTTTTGCAGTGGCTTGTGGAGCGCCACCCTCCGCACGGCAGCACGCACCAGGTCTTTAGCTTTTTCCGTGGCTTTCTGCTTGTCCAGGTGAACCCAGGAGACGTGTTCACGAATGTTCACCATTTGCAGGAAGAAGGCGTTGATCCCCGCGCGAGTGATGGCACGCCGAAAGGTATGCTCATGCAGCAGCGGCGAACAAGACGCTACCACCACCCGATTCAGCCCGTCCCGGGCAATATCTTTCTCAACCAGTGCCTGGCCTGGGTCCGAGCACATGTACTTGTACTCACGTGCAACTACCACATTCCGCAACCCGGCCGCATATTCGGTGAGAGCCTTCACGTCCACGGTGCCCGCGATATTCGTGCCGCAGTGGCAGACGTAAACACCGATACGCACAGCGTCGGAACCTGAGGGGGTTTGCAGCTCAGGCATAGGCGATCTCCTTTTTTGCGAGTATGGGCGTAACCGGAACCAGGCTGCGCTGGAGACCGATCGCATTGGCTGGAGCGCCGAGAGCGAGGGCCATCAACTGGCTGAAATACAGGACGGGGATCGAAACAGATTTCTGGTCGGTTCGTGCTTCGTTCTGAAAAACATCTAGATTGAACTGGCACAGCGGGCAAACAGTCGCTACCACTTCGGCCCCCCTTTTCTGCGCCTCGGCAAGCAAATAGCCAATGAGGTCGAGTCCGACCTCGGGTAGCGTTCCCTTTTGGCTGCCGCCACAACAACGCGTCTTGAGCGGATACGGAACCATCTTGGCGCCACAAGCCTCCAGAATCCGATCCATCGAGGTCGGATTGAGTTGATCATCAAAGGTGGCGTAGGGACGAACAATCTGGCATCCGTAGTAGGGCGCGACCTTCAAACCCTTCAGCGGAGACTTGACCTTGGCCGAGATCGCCTTTAGTCCGACTTCGTTCAGCAGAATTTCCAGCGGATGCCGCACGTGCACCTTGTCGCTGTAGGTCAGGCCGATCGCCGCCAGTGAGCGCTCGACCACCGTCTTGATATTTGGGTAGTCGTGAACGTAATGCTGCGTCTTGTTGAGAACCAGGTAACAAGCTGCGCACGGCGCCACGATGTCTTTGTTTTCCCTGGCGGCCATGGCGAGGTTGCGGCCTGCAAGCGCGTAAGAAGCGAGCTCATCAACCGACATGTAGGTAGTCGCCCCGCAGCAGTTCCAGTCTTCGAGTTCTTTGACATCGACGTTCAGGGCGCGAAAGACAGCCAGGAGCGATTCCTCGTAGGCTCGTCCTGTCCCTTTCAGCGAGCAGCCTGGATAGTAGGCGTAGGTCATAACGCCAGCTCCTTCTTAACCGCCGTCACCGAATCGAGCAGCGTCGCAACTTCCGCGCGGCGTTCGATCTTTTCCGTCTTCAGGCCCATGCGGCCGGCGCGGAACAGCTTCACGCCCAGGTGACTCATGCCGAGCAGACGCCAAACAGCAGTGCGCATGAAGACCCGAACGATCAGCCAGCTCTCCGTGATGCGCCCTGACTTGCGGACCATGCGGGAAAACTGCCGCGCCATCACCGGAATCGCAAAGCGCTTGGGATAGAGTTTTTCCTCGATGGCCCGCTGCTTGAGCGCATACATCAGGTGCGTAATATTGATGCCCTTCGGACACTGCACCATGCAGTTGTAACAGGTGGTACACAGCCAGATTGAGTTGCTGCGTAACACCTCGTCTTTGAAGCCCTCGCGCGAAAGGTGCATCAAGCGGCGCGGAGTGTAGTCCATGTACAGCGAGAGGGGGCAGTTGCCGCTGCACAGACCACATTGCAGACAATGGCGAATGTTCTCCCCACCCACCGTATGGCTGATCCAGCGGGAGAACTCGGGGTCGCGCTCCGCCTCAAACTTGACTATTCGTTTCAGTTCCATAACCGTCCCCTGAAGATTGGTCAATGCTTCAGCCAATTCGGCCCGTCTTCAAACCAGTGCCGGAGTGGCCAATGAAACCAGCTTTGCCTTGCAAATCATTTCCACCTTCAGCGCACTACAGATAGGGCACTCGCGACGGGCGGTCGCCACCGCCTCGTCGAACTTTGGCGATTCCGGATCGGTGGTGCGCGCTGTGATCTCTAGATGAATCTTGCTGATTTGGTATCTGCCTTCAGCAGGACTGTTCAGCGTAATCACCACGTACGACTCGACCACGATCGGTCTGATCCCCAGCTTGGCCATTTCTACCGCCACCATCGTTGACATGCAGGAGGCGATGGCGGCGGCAAGCATCTCGCTCGGCGAAGTGAAACGCGAGGTATCGGCCAATGAGCCAAAGGCATAAGTAGAGTTGTTCAGCACGCCACTTGGTGTGGTAACGGCTCCTTCCCCGGCGTATAGTCCGCCTTTCCAGACTGCGCGTGCTTCCCGAAACATGTATCACCTCCGCGACTACATATGAGTTTTGAAGGCCGTTGCCCGCGAACCTTACCAGCCACGACAGCGCATGATCTCGTTCTGAATTCCTTGCCGAAACGTCGTTCACCCCGCAAATTCGACCTCTTGTTTGGGCACGGATCCGACTAGCGATGACGCAGATGCTCTGGCAATACTGTTGATCAAGCGCTTGCGGCTCTTGCCGCTTCTTCGTTTACGTATCTCCCGCACTTAATGCATTTTTTGCCGACAGGCTGAACCCCGCACCTGCCGCAGAGTAGGGCCGTTACGCTTGCAACCGAAAGCGGTTTGTTGCACTTAATGCACTTGTCTTTGGCGATACTTGAACAGGATGCACACAGTTCAGCTATAACCCCTCCGCGTAAAATCTCGCCTCCGCATTTGAGACATTCCAGCCCATGTGAACCGAAACCGCATGAATGGCAAAGCTGCGCGATTTGCATCTCACGTCACCTCTCGCGATGGTCCAATCCCTAAAATGAAAGAGCACCCGCAGTATCCCGGCGACTGGGTCAACCTGCAACTTAATTGAGGCTTACGTATGGATTACCAATTGATTATCTTGAGGCGCTTGCAGCTAATTCTGGTAATTGGGGTTATCGCCAAACGTAATTTCCGCAATCGGCATCACCGAATAGTGATATATTCTGCGTAAGCGAGAACGCCCATGGCGGGCGCCACAAAATCGATCCATCTCCGCTTCGGAGAGTTTGTAGCGGACCTTACGAGCGGTGAGCTTTTCAAGAACGGCGTAAAGGTTCCTCTACAAGACAAGCCATACCAGATTCTTGCGCTCCTGCTCAGTCGACCCAAACAACTTGTCTCGCGGCAGGAAATAATCCGAACCGTTTGGCCGGATACGTTTGTTGAGGGTGACTTGTCTCTCAACGTCGCCGTGCGAAGATTGCGCGCCGCATTGGCCGATGACGCCGTAAATGCCCGCTTCGTCGAAACCGTGGGAAGTCACGGATATCGCTTCATTGCCAATATTCACGGTTCTTCCCCGCTAAAAGTTGCGCATCCTCGCGACGGGCCGCGCCTGGCGGTTTTCCCACTCAAGCCAACACGGGGCACGGAGTCCGAATCGCTCGCGTCTTCCCTGACTGAGTTACTGATTATCCATCTTCGCCGGTCAAATTCCCCGCTTTTTGTCATTACTCCCGAATTCACCACCGAACGCAGACCCAAAGGAAAGAGCACAATATCGCTGTGCCGCGACGTATCCGCGGACTATGTCCTGGTGGGAGCCGTGTCGCGGGCGAGCGGCCAGGTGCGGGTCACAATAAGGCTACTCAACTGTCTGGCGCAATGCTGTTTGTGGGCGGAAAGCTACACCCGTCGGGAAGAGGATTTGTTCGCAGTCGAGGAGGAAATAAGTCGGAGCATCGCTGCTGGCATACTTCAAACAATACCGAATGTGCATCATCTTTCTCCTCTTCAGCTTACGCCACCAAGCGCCACCGAGAAATTTTTGCGAGGGTGTGTGCTTCTTGCTCGGCTGACCGAGTTGAACGGTCGAACGCTGTATTCCACTGTTCGAGGAGGCGGTCCAGGAGTATCCGCGGTTTCCGCAGGCGTGGGCGTCGCTCGCCAGCGCGCATTGCTTGTACGCCAGACTGGGGATTGGGCCATCGCGCAGAGTCTTTCCGCGCGTCAAAGCCGCGGCGGAAAAGGCACTCAAGATCGAGGATTTGCCGGAAGCACGAACCGCGCTGGCTGCGTATCATCTTTTTTATGAACACGACTACAACGCGGCCGAGGCCAATCTGGTACGGGCGCTGGCCGTGGATTCGGGGTGCCAGCTCGCCTTGGGAGGGTACGCCCAATTGCTGGCGGCAATGGGAAAGCATGAAGACGCAGTCGGCCTGCTGCGGCGGGCCTGTGAGATGAATCCGTTTTCCAGCTACACCGGGATGATGCTGGGCTGGGCTCTTTACTACGCTCGAAACTATGAAGCGGCTCTGTCGCAATTGAGACATGTCACAGAGATGGACTCGTCCTTGTGGATCAGCCATACGACGATGGGCATGGTTCTGGAACGGCTGCAAAGAACAGAAGAGGCAGTCGCGGAATTTCGCCTGGCCGTCGCGCAATCCCACCAAAGCTCTCTGGCCAAGGCACACCTCGCCCATGGGCTGGCACAATCCAGCGACCGGGCAGGCGCAAGTGAAATTCTCGACGGGCTCATCAAACTTCGCAAGAGACATTTCTTCAGCGCCTATTGGATTGCGACGATTTATGTCGCGCTGAATGAGCCTGCATCGGTGCTGCAGTGGCTGGATCTTGCAGTCGAGGATCGCTGCAGCTGGATCGTCTTCTTGCGGGAAGATATAAACTTCGCGGCGATGCGCTCCGATTCCCGTTTCCGGAACCTTCTCAACCGAGCTTTTGAGCCTGCCTCAGCTCAGAGCAGCAGCTAATGCCGAGCGGATTTTGGCTGCATACACGATGGATACTCGCTAAAAGAAGCCCGAAGCGAGTCGTGCAACGGGTGCGGCGTGTCAGGCAGCACAATTTCAACTTCCGGATGGCAACTCGGAAGTAATCGTGGAACTATACCCTCAAGGAGCAGCAGATCATCTCCGGGGGCAGGAAACCGCGTTGTGGGAAACTTGAGCGGGTTCTGGGCGAGTGGTTGACAACCGGAATTGATTCTGGAGTCACTTTGAGGCGCCCTGGCGGAACAGGAGTTTAGGAATTCCGACTTTCCCTTTGCAAAAAACGTCCGTATCTTGTGTCCAGTCTACGCTGGGTGTTCGTGGTTGATTTGTCGTGGACGAGCCCTATCATTCTTGTTCATTGAAAAACTCGTTGAGTTCGTCCGCAATCTGATTTGAAAACAGCAGCATGGGGCTCATGAACTTGACTCCCATCCGCGCGTTCGAACAAACCCAGACGGGAGCCCGATTGGATATCGCCATATTGTGGTCAACTGGTTGAACCGCGCGGTTTCAGGAACAAGTGCGGATCGGGATGCTGCTGAACGTATCGGCGCTCTCGTCCAGCGCATGAATCAGAGCGCTGCTAGGTCCGTGGATTTCGACCGAAATCGGATTTCGCTTTTCGGTGTCGATGGGCCTTCCGAACACGCCCCCAATCCGAGAATTGAATGCCTGGATGAGATCGCCGCTTCCTACTCCTATCGACTTGCGCCGAACTTAAGTCCCCCAATGATGCGCGACGGCAACAAATGGCAACTTTTAATCAATTGCACCGATACTCCTTCAGGCGAATTAAACAGTCAGAAACTTCGTACGCGAATCGAAGGCGAAGATGCATGCTGCAATCCCGAGTGCCTGGTGGTCGAGATGATCATCATGATTGCTATCGACGGCCAGCTAGGAACGATAAAGCGCTGTGAAGTCTGCAGCAGGTGGTTCCTTACAAAGGCTGATACGCGCGTTCGCTGCTGCCCCGATCACAATGTGGACGATCTTAGGAAGGGCACTCCGGTACGGAAGAAACAGCTCGCTGCTGCGGCGAAGACCCGCCGGAAGAACGAAAAGGAAGATGACCAAAAATCCTGGGAGCAACTTCCTAGAGATGGACGCAGCAAAGCACCTCGGGGGCGCGCTGCCGCCCGGCGTAAGGTTTGACGTTTCGGTCGGTGTTCTCCCGAGGAGGGCAGCTTAATTCGCACTCTGCTGGTAATCGGAAAGCAGGGCCAGATCTCAGGGGCATAGGCTGCGAGCACTGCAGCCACTGAGGCCGTAACAGTTGAGCAGCGAGGAACAATCACCGTGCAATACCGCAGCAAGTCGATGCGCAGGCTCTCGTCTTGCCGGCAGTGGCGAGGTGGACGAAAAAGTGCGCACCCCAGACATGCCAGAGGTTGGCGCTGGTAAAAAGGAGACGGCGCCACCGCCGGAGTTCTTCCGCCGTATCGGCGGCACGCCTTCTGAACGCAAACGAGGTGTCAGAGTGGACTGGTCTTTCCACCGACACACTCGCGCAGTGGCGGTCAGAAAAGCGCGGCATCCCGTATTACAAATTAGGGAGCAAAGTCGGGTATGATGCCAAGGACGTTCAGACGTACCTGGAGGGTTGCAAGGTTTCTGTCTCCGCTCGCAAATCAAGGAGGCAGATGTGAGCGTTTTTAAGCGCGGTGGCATCTACCTTTACGAGTTTCTCTTCGAAGGTCAGCGCCATCGGGGATCAACTCGCTTAACCAACCGAAACGCGGCTATGCGCGTGGAGTCCATAAGCAAAGCCGCCCTAGCGGAACGGCGGGCTGGTCTGATTGCACCCAAGACCATCCCGCTCTTCAGGGACTTCGTGGTGCAAGAATTCTTGCCCTGGGATAAGAAGGAGCACGAGGCGCACCCTCGGACCCATCAGCGGTATAAGGTCAGCTCGAAGCCGCTGGTGGAGTTCTTCGGGAGCTTGCGCCTCGATGCAATCTCGGCGGCCGAGGTGGAACAATTTAAGATGGAGCGTTTCGACGAAATCTCGGCGGCTGGCACCAACCGTGATCTGGCTGCTCTGCGCTTCATGCTTAACTTCGGCATGCACATCGGTCACCTCCAGCGCAATCCGGTTAGGGGAGTGCGTTTCCTGGAGGAGGGCCCGGGGTCAATGCGCATCGTCAGTCACGAGGAGGAAGAAGCGTACTTGGCTGCGGCCAATCCGTTGCTGCGCGACCTCGCCGTCCTGATCCTGGAAACGGGGATGCGCCCGCAGGAGGTGTATGAGGCAGAAAAGGCCAATGTGCACCTCGAGCGGCAATACCTGTTTGTGCCGCGCGGCAAGACCAAGTCGGCGCGGCGTAACATCCCGCTTACCAAACGTGCCGGCGAGGTGCTTGGAAGGCGCATGCAGGCGACCAAGGGGCGATATCTATTCCCACACCGTTCTGACCCGAAGCGGCCTATGGGCGCTTTGCACCATAGCCACTACAAGGTGTTCGAACAGACCGGGCGCGAGAAATTCCGTATCTACGATCTTCGCCACAGTTATGGGTCGAGGGCAGCGATGGCCGGCGTGGACCTGCCCACGCTCAAGGAACTGATGGGGCATTCCACGATCACCATCACAATGCGCTACATTCATCGCACGCCGGAACACAAACGACGTGCGATCGAGAAGCTGGAGCATTTCAACGCCGAGCAGGTGATTGCGCTCGCGGAAAAGGGACAGGAGTCCCCCCAAAAGTCCCCACAATCGGTTAGGGTGCAATGAGGAGGTGCTGGTAAACTGCTGATAACAGACCGCGGAGGGATGTGTGAGCGGTTGAAACAGGCGGTCTTGAAAACCGCTGTACGGGAAACCGTACCGGGGGTTCGAATCCCTCTCCCTCCGCCAGTTTCCTTTTTAAGTTCCTTCAGCACAAGTACTTGCCGTTCGGGTCTTGGGTTTTTGTCACATCACCTGGGGCCGCTTTGGGCTTCCAAGGTGCATATTGGGTGCATTTTCCAGGGAACGCATCGCCGCAACTGCATCTGCGTCGGCTGTTTTGATGTAGCAGTTCTGCGTCACCGAAATTGTGGAGTGCCGCAGAATCCTCTGAATCGTCTCGTCTGAAACGCCAAGACGATGCAGGTTGGTTGCTAAGCCCCGCCGGAAGGCGTGCCAGCCGTGCCACTGAAGCCCATGCTTCTCGAAGGCTGGCCGTATAACGTCTTTTGCCAGCGCATCGAGATTCAGTGGTTTCCTTGCTGTGCTCTGGAACATCAGACCGCACGCAGGATTCCCCAGCAACTCCCGATGCAGATCGAGCCGCTCGGCTAGCTGCTTTATAACGGGCACGGGCGCGCGGCTCTTCCGCGTCTTGGGCTCTTGCCGATGGCCTCGCCAGTACGACTGCGAAATGCGAATCTGCTCGCCGTCGTAGTCTTCCCAGCGGAAGCCCCGCAACTCGCCTCGCCGCGCTCCGGTAAACGATGCGGCGGCAACAATCGTTGCCGCTGGCTCCGGTAGCACTTGCAGCATTTGCGTAATCTCTTCCAATGAGTACGCGTAGGTGTCTCCCGCTGGTTTTCCCCTCGGGATCACCGCATCGCGCACGGGGTTTTCGGATCGGATCACGCCTTGCCTCTTTGCATACCGGAACGCGCCGGAGAGAAACGCCTTGATATGCTGTAGGGTCGTGCACGTCAAGTTGTTCGCCTGGGCAATCGTTTCCAGAATGCGCTCTATGTCCGCCGTCCTGAAGTCGCGGAGCGCGCCTTTGCTCTGTGGTTTCAGGTAGCACGTCCACATTTTGCGATAGCCGTCATAGGTGCTGATTTTCTTGTGGCTCTCCACGAATGGCAGATAGTGGCTATCCACAAACCTTTCCAGCGACATGACGCTTTGCGGAGTGGTGCGGCTCGCGTTCACTGGCTCAAGCTGTTCTTCGGCCAACGTCCGCGCCGCTGTTTTGGTGCGATACTCTCCGATTGCCTCAACGAGTTTCCGGGCCTTCTGTACTCTTGTTATTGTTCCATCGGGCAATTGCTGGTCGTCGTAGTATCTGAGCATCCAGAGATTGCCTTTCTTGTACAAATATCCCTTTTGGTGGCGGGTTCTCATCATTCAATTTCCTTTCTGAGAATCCGCCCTGCTTTTCCTGTTGCTGGCGCTAATAATACGCCGCTCTGCCCAACCGTCAAGTTCTGGGCTTCCCCATCGAAAGCGGACGTACTTTCCGAAGCGAACGTGCGGAATCGGATCGTCTGAGCGCTTCCTTACCTGTTCGCGTATCCACGATTCCGGCAACTTCCAGCGCTTCGCCAGCTCAGGGCAGTCGATAAACTCGAATTGTGCGTGTCTCAGAAGTTCCGTTTCAGTCATCGTTCCCCTCAAATGCTCTCGTTTGCTGCTGGTGAGCCTCAAGCGAGAGCAATGCAACTTTCTGTCCCTGCAAATATGCACGCCGCTCTTTTTCTTCCTGGTAGGTCATGGTATGCATTCCCATGCCTTTCGCAGTTTTCCTTATCCGTGCTTGCAGAGCCTGAACTTCGTAGGGGGTTGCCTTTTCTTTTTCATTGTTGTTCTGTTCGGGCGAAGGCTGTTCGCCGTTTTCCGGCATGATGTTCGCCCTTTGCGTGTCGTGTGATTCACCCTTTTTCTGGTGCGAAGGGCGAACACCATTCGCTGATTGCGATAATTCGAACAGACAACCCAGGTTGATGCGGTAATGCGTCGAATGTCCACTTCCACCCAATCGAGACCCACTGCCAGTGATGATTCCTTGCGATTCCAGCTCGCGTAACACCTTCTGAACTCCACGCCTTGTTAAGCTGGTGCGGCCGGCAATGGTCAAGACCTTGGGGAAACTGTTTTCGCCGTTTTCATTCGCAAACCACGCCAGTTGCTGGAGCACAGCCTTTACCGCTGGCCGAAGTTGGCACCTGCAAGCCGCGTTGTACACGTCTTTGCTCACGGCTTCAACTTCGCTCATGGCGCGATTCACGTCAATCGAACACAGCAAAAGGCGAGTGCGAGTGAGGAAAGGAAGCAGAAACTGAAGATTTAACTTGCTTAGAGAGGTGCGCACTCGCATTCGCCCTTTACCGATTCTTGCGAACGCGAGTGGCGATTAGTTAGGATTCCTTAGCTCAGGGTGGCAAATCTTTGAAACATACTTCTGGATGTCTTCTTTCGCTTTGCGATTCTTCTGATACGCATCAAACCAGTTGGTCTGCTCAACTCGGAACCCGTTACGCTCCCATTTCCTAAGCCATTCCGGCTTCATATGCACTCGCTGTTTTTGAAGCTCCCGGCAGATAGATTCAACGTAATTCTTGGTTTCCTGATATTTCGTGAACCATTTAAGAATTGCTAGTCTTCGCTTCGCTACGTCGGGGTCTTCCCGCCTAGTCTTGTGCTCCATTTCGCGGAGCACTCGGTATTCGTTCCTTCGTTCGAGAACATAGGTGATGGCAGAGTAGTGCTGCTCGCAGAACCAGACGAATCCTTTTTTGTATGGTTTGAAGGCGGGTATGAAGCCGTACGGCGAATAGGAAACGATACCCGAGCAGCTTGGAATGCTACAGGGTACAGAGTCAAAGTTCTCATTCTCGGTGAACGTGGGATCTTCCGTGATTCCTTGTTCGCGCAGGTATTTCACGAGGTCATCATAGTTTCGCTTTGCAACTCGCATGATGATCATCTCGCCGTGGAGCTTGCAGAACTGCCCACGAACGGCCGGAAACCTCATTTTCGTTGGCGGCTCACTGCAGCCCGTAATAGCGCATTCCTGCTGTTTGAGGCCAGGTCTCAGCGTTAGGTCAGGCGGATGTTTCTCGGCGGAGTTCAACTGATTAGCCTCCTCAGCCGCTTTCTAATCGGCTACTTCCTTCTGGCTTGATTATTCAGCGTTAGCGCCCTCGTTCCTCGCGCTGGCTGGTGCTTTCGCTTCTGCGGCGCGTGCGTGATTGAGGGCAAGCAGATGCTCTAGCAACTCGGCATCGGTGAGCGTAGCGGGCCAGCCGTAGGCAGCGAAGACGGCTTCATCTAGCTTGCGATGCGCGTCCGCCAGCCATGCGGGACGGGCATTATAGAGATTGGTGAGTGTGCGCTTCTTAAGTTCCTCTGGCGTCGCATCGGGCGGATTGAGCCAAGCATCGCGCTTTTCCACTAGATCACGCGCCGCCTCTGCGATCGCTTCCACCAGCCGGGAATCTTTCGGCTCACTTCCAGGCGGCCAAGGAAAAGGGAAGGTTTCGAAAGTACGGGCCGAAGAGTAGCGGGGATCGTTGCCAACTCCCATCCATGCGCCTTGCGCCAGGGACCACACTTCATGCAAGCGGCTGTGTATGACACCAAAGGCGTAATCATCCGAGCGTGCGATTACGTGGCAAGTGTGATCCGGCACAACATCGGTACTCATCCAGACGAAAATCCGATGCTTCGCAACTTCAGGGGTCACGATGCAGCGCTGCAAGCCCCTGAGAGTGCGGCGGAGTCCAGGACGATTTTCACCGTGCAGCCACCAGCGCTCTTTTGTTCGCTTGCGATTGTTTAGGTCCCGCAGCGGCTTCACATGTTCTCGTACATACTCAAATGGCAATTCGTATAGCGCTGACTCTTGTTCGGTACGGTCAACAAAATCAATTAGCCATCTGCCTTGGCTTCGCTGTACCACGTCACGGCCAATCAGTCTTTGCTTCACAACATCCGAGTTTGGCCGTCCGTTCGGATTCAGAGGCGCAGAGAGCATCACGCGCGCTTGTGCATCCGTAAGATCGAATGGCCCGCCCTTCATGATGCCAAGGAAACACAGGCCAGCGTTTTCCCGCAGAGGTAATGCGCTGGCCACATCTGCACTCGCTGTCAGATCGGCATGGATAGCGGAAACCGGCTGCCCATCCAGTACGCGCTCTTTTTGCGAGCCATTATCGAAGCCAAGAATCGAAACGCGTACTGCCGCACCGTCAAGAATCCAGGGGCGGTCACTCCAGGCCATGAAGATGCCGCCGGTTTCCAGAATACGTTCCAAGATCGGGCGATTGCCCACCATGCTAATGGAGTTCGTTGCGAGCAAGCCTGCACGCTTGGCCTTGCCCGCCTCAAGCTGTGCGCGGGCGCGTTCAAACCAGAAAGTCACAAGGTCTGCACCGCCCGGAACGCGGCCCGCGTAAAGCTGGCGCAACTCATCTACGTACCCGTCGCCAAGCTCGCCGCGCATTTTCTTGTCACCCAGAAACGGCGGATTGCCGATGATGTAATCCACCTCGGGCCATTCGGTTTCCGCTGGCTGGCCCTCCGCGTAGGCCAGGATGGCATCGCGATCCTGAATGTTATCGAGCTTGCGCAGAATCGGCTCCGTAGGCCATCCAATGCCGTTCTGATTGAGCCACTGCAAATAGCCTATCCACACCACCACGGAGGCCAGTTCTTGCGCGTAAATGTTGGTTTCCAGGCCGTAGAGCTGCGAAGGGTGAACCTGCTTATCCAGAAATGTCGGAAGGCCGTAGTGCGCGGCAAAGACGCGGGCCTCGTGCCACAAATCCAACATTCGCCGCAAGGCGAGATAGAGAAAGTTTCCACTGCCGCAAGCCGGGTCAAGAATACGGACACTGGAAAGCTCAGCCACCCAATCAAGCACCCGCTCTTCCAGATCGGCGCGGAGCTTCGCGTATTCGCGACCCTTTACCTTGTCCGCCGCCGCCGCTACTGCCTCCGCTTCCGCTTTTATAATCTGCCAGCGCCGCTTCAACGGTTCCATCACTACCGGCTCCACAATCAGCAATATGTCTTCCTTGCTGGTGTAGTGCGCGCCAAGTTGCGAACGCTTGCCGGGGTTCAAACTGCGCTCAAATAGCGTGCCAAAGATGGCTGGTTCTACCTGCGACCAATCGAGCGCGGCGGCGATGTTTAGCACGCTCATGTCTCGCCAGTCCAGGTCAAAGACTTCATCGTCCATAAACAAGCCGCCGTCGAAATAATGAATGTCGTGCATTCCAAACGTGCTGCCTTCCTTAGACATGGCGGCGAAGAGTTGACAGAGTTTGCGCTTAAAATTGGCGGGGTTGCCCCTGTCGGCCTCGATCATGCGGCGGAAGAGATGGTCGGGCAAAAGACCAATGCTGTCCGCAAACAGGCAGAACAGAAGACGCATAAGGAAATGCGCGGCGCGCTGCGGCTCTACGCCTCTGGCCTCCAGGCTGTTTGCGAGCTTGGCGAACTCCTCGGCCACTTTCTCCGTGACGCGAGCTTGCGCGGCCTCCGGACGCAAAGGGCTTGGGTCAGAGAACACGGCCCGCAGAACGTCCAGCGGAGACAGGGCGCAATTTGCCGTAGGCGTACCCGCGAGCAGTTCATCCAGCGTGAAGCTGTAAATCTGCGGACGCGTGCCAGTGAAATTGGTATGAATCTCAAAACGCTCTTGGTCGCATGTCACCAAAAGCGGCGGGTTCTCCAGGTCTTCCCGATACCGCAACAGTTGGCGGTAAGCGGCGCTCAAATCCCGATGCTTCCCTTTGTACTCCCAGCCGAAAAATCCGCGTTTCCAAACATCGGCGAAGCCCTTGCCATCGTCGTTCGTGGAAACATGCCTCTCGAAAGTGAAGGTGTCGCCGCTCTGGTCTGCGGCGGTGGGATGGGGATGTCCCAGAACTTCGCACAGGGCTATAAAGTGACTTTGCGCGGCTGATCGCTCGGAAAGCGTGCTGGCCTTCCAACGTTCGACGAATTCGGGAACAGATAAGGGCATGGGGTCGGGTTCGTTGAGATTCTTTCAGAACCGCTGGCCCGCTGCCAAGTGCTTCTTTGGTTGCTTTATGATCCCACGCCGCAAGAAACGCTGTCCCGGAATCGTTGCCGCACCGTGATTCCCGTGTGGACGTCCACAATTCGGTTTGCCGTGGCCGCTGGGATATATACATGACATGTATGTATGCCGCGACTACGGGGTGAATTGTGCTGTTCCTGCCCGCAAGAGACGCTGTCCCGGAATCGTTACTGCCTGATGCTTCCTGTGTGGACGTTCACAATTCGGTTTACCGTGGCCGCCGGGATACATTGCATATATGCATACAATGTATCCATGGGCCGGCTAGAACGGTGTGCGGCGGTCGGTACCGCGAGCGCGGCGGCGGCGCCAAATTTCCTGCGCGAACTCCCGCCGCTTTTCCTTGCTTGTTTCGTGAATCACTTCTCCGCCGGCGTCGTGCCGGCCTCGCGTGTGTTCCAGCGCGGCTTCGGTGTATTGGGCAAGCGTGCGCGCACCGGGGTTGTACTGGAGGGTCCGCTTGCCCTTTCCAGTGCGCGCCATCGCCTTCCCAAGGCTGGTATTGCACGATTTACAGAGCCAGCGGAGATTATCCGGCGCGCCGTTCGATTCGTCGCCGTCTATGTGATCGACCACAACAAATCGGGTGGAATGGCAGAGAGCACACCTCGCGGGCAAAGGCGGACAGCAATCAGGAGCGTTGGCCCGATACCTCTTTGCCCGGTCGGTGATCTCGTGGCTAGGCTTTCGCCACGATGCGCCGTATTCCGAACGGGCGGCTATTCCCCCGAGTCGTCGCCCTCTTCGTCGTCCTCGGCTTCGTCGTTCTCCTCCTCGTCCTCCTCGACGGGTGCAACGATGTCGGAGATTTCGTCAAGCCGCGATTGCAGCTCTTCGTTCTCCGCCTCCAGCTCCTTGATGTGGGTTTGTAGGTCGCGTCTGGTCGCTATGGACATGGTGTCCTCCTTTCGTGTGCATCATGGCAGCACGGGGGAGGCGCAATCTAGCCATGAAAAGAGAGCAGGTTTATAACGTCAGAAATTCAGGCCGAATTATTGGCGGGGTGCGCTGCGGGTCAGTTTCCGGGTTGCCGACAACACACCCGGAGCGCAGAAACGTCGTGCGCCAAATCCAGACGACGATTCCAAGACCCTGGAGCGTTTGTCGGTACTGATTCGGGCAGATCTAAAATCGGTTCTGGAGGCTAGCCACTTGCTCACCAGCAACAAGTGTCGGAGCCTCTAGCTGGCAGTGCGTGGCGCTCAGTTTGCTGCGCTGTCCAACAGGGCAGACGTCAGGATCTCGAGTCCCTCCGCCATGAGGGGATCTGAGATCGTAAGCGGGAACATGAAACGGATCACGTTGGCATAGATACCGCACGTTAAGAGCAACAGGCCGCGGTCCAGCGCACGGGCCTGCACTTGTTTGGCAAAATCAGGATTCGGCGTATTACTGCCCGGTTGGCAGAACTCGAGGCCTATCATGGCGCCAAGCCCGCGCACCTCGGCGATCTGGGGCACGGCACTCCGCAGGGTCTCCAGTGTTTCCTTCAGCCGCGCGCCGAGCGCATTGGCGCGCGCCAACAAGCCTTCTTGTTCAAAAATATCGAGCACCGCATGAGCCGCTGCCAAAGCCAGCGGATTGCCAGCGTAGGTGCCACCCAGCCCGCCTGGCGCCGGCGCGTCCATAATCTCGGCGCGTCCGCAGACTCCTGTGAGTGGCATGCCGTCAGCTATACTCTTGCCAAAGGTCATCAGATCGGGAAGTAAACCGTAGTGTTCAATGGCAAACATCTTGCCGGTGCGGCCGAACCCGGTTTGTACTTCGTCAACAATCAACAAGATTTGGTGCTCGTCGCAAAGCGAACGCAAGGCAACCAGGAATTCCTTCGGCGCCACATAAAAGCCGCCTTCCCCCTGCACCGGTTCTACGATCATGGCCGCTACCCGCTGGGGATCAATGTCAGCCTTGAAAAGGCCTTGCAGCGCGTGGAGAGACTGTTCCACCGTAACTCCGTGCAGCGCGTTCGGAAACGGGACATGGAACACTTCGTTTGGAAACGGGCCGAAGCCTACTTTATAAGGCACCATCTTGCCGGTTAGCGCCATGGCCATCAGAGTGCGTCCATGAAAGCCTCCGGTGAAAGCGATAATTGCTGGCCGGTTGGTCGCCGCGCGTGCGATCTTTACGGCATTCTCGATTGCTTCGGCGCCGGTACTGAAAAATGCAGTCTTCTTGTGATACGAGCCCGGAGTGATCTGGTTCATGCGCTCGGCGAGTTGCACATATGAGGCATAAGGGACGACTTGGTAACAAGTATGAATAAATTGCGCGAGCTGTTCGCTCACGGCGCGCACTACCCGAGGATGACGGTGGCCGACGTTGTTGACCGCGATCCCCCCAGCAAAATCAATAAAGCGCCGGCCTTCAACGTCCCAGATCTCAGAGTTTTCCGCCCGAGAGGCGTAAATGTCGCACGTAACGCTGACACCCCGAGGCGTTGCCGCCTCCTTACGTATTTGCAGCTCACGGTTCGTGAAACTTTGTAGCACCGTATCGGTCACAACATCCTCCCTCAGATTCAGCTCGTCTACTTGGCCAACAACGGTAAAAACGGGCGTCGCCTTCGACTGAGTGCTTCCTTGCTGCTGCTATGCACTCTTTAACATTGCATCCTATTACTAACAGTTACCCGTATTAACGTATGTCAACAGTTGTTTAGCTGTCAGGGTCCCGAGTCCCAGGTTGTTGAGAGTACGACCTTCCTTAAAATAATCAACACCGTGAATGGAGGACGCGATACGGACAAAAGCATCCATTAACGGTGTTTCTACACCAGCCAGATCACCAAGATTTGCCCAGGTCACCAGTCCGTAAGCAATATCTTCCATAATAAAACGGTTATGAAGATCAGGAGGAGCTTTCATGGGAGCAAAGACCTCGCTGTGTTGATACTGATCGTATAAATTTTCGCCGGGATGAGTGTATCCCAGGATTACCAATCTTTCGGCGGTGCTTATCTCGGAAAGCCCATAGGCACGAATGACCGCCATACGCTCCTTATCCACATCCTCCATCACCCTAGCCACGGACGGAGTGATTCCTTCTTTGTAGTGAAGATAGTTTCCACCGGTGAATTCGATTCGTCCGGCGTTCAATAAAGCTCCGGTCGGATGGCTAACCGGGTTCCCATTGTTCAGCGCCGTGTCCAGAATATTCTTGACCTTGACAGCCGTCGGGAACATCTTCTTGAATTCTGAAAACATCTCTTCTGTCTTCGTGGCTGGAAATGCTGCGAAAAAAATCTCCTTGGCATCCAAAAGGATGTTGACAACCCCGGGATCCACAACGCGGGCGCCGTAGGGAAGGCTTGCGGTTTCCGCCCAGTCAATTCTTGCTGTTACCCCCTTGTCTTTGAAGACCTTCATGAACTGCAACAACCCGCCCGTCGAGCCAGGGTTCAGAATAATGGACTGGCCGTCCCTGGCATAGCCAGCGCAGACCTCTGCTAGCGCCTTGTGAGCAAACGTCGGAACGACAGGCATGATGCAGTCTGCTTTTGCAAAAGCCTCTTTGGCATCTGTGGTGAACTTATGGATCTTCACGAATTGTCGGTGTTCTCCCCGGATGACCAAAATTCCACCCGTCTTGGCAACTGCCTCTAGGTTGTCTTTGAACTCCGGCAAGTCAAAAAGCGTTACGGCGTAGCCACGTAAGGTCAGATCCGCGGCGGCTCCATGAGCTCCATTACCTGTACCGATGACCGTAATATTCCTGACCTCTTTCATTTCTATTCCTTCCTCGTGTGATTTGATGAATGATAAAGCTCAGCTCCGGCCTGAATAGATACGCGGCAGGTCGGGTTCACTTCACATGCATTACCCGCCGCAAGAAATCTCGGGTCCGATCTTGCCTGGGGTTGACAAGGATTTCCCGGGGCGGTCCCTCCTCCACGATGACGCCCCCGTCCAAAAAGATCACCCGATCGGCCACCTCCTTCGCAAAGGCCATTTCGTGGGTGACGACAAGCATGGTCATGCCTTGCTCGGCAAGGTTGCGCATGACGCTTAGTACCTCTCCTACCAGTTCGGGATCGAGAGCAGAGGTAGGCTCATCAAAGAGGATTGCCATTGGTTGCATGGCTAGGGCCCGGGCAATCGCCACTCGCTGCATCTGCCCGCCAGAGAGTTGGTTAGGATATGCGTCCGCTTTATTTGCCAGACCCACCTGTTTCAGGAGATCCCGGCCGCGGCTGGTCGCCTGCGTACGGTCCTCTTTTTTTACGTACACAGGGCCTTCAATGACGTTTTCAAGAACGGTTCGATGCGGAAAAAGGTTGAAACGTTGAAAAACCATGGAAACATGGGTACGGATCCAGATGATTTGCTTCGTGTCCCGGTTCACATGGTGACCCACCACGCGAATTTCTCCCTTGTCGTAACTTTCTAGCCCGTTGATGCAACGCAAAATGGTTGATTTGCCGGAGCCGGAGGGGCCGATGATGCACAACACCTCTCCTTGGGTTACTTCGAGCGAAATGCCCTTGAGCACTTCATTTGCTCCAAAGGCTTTGTGCAAGTTTGTGATACTGATCATGCTCGCTTAAACCTCTTTTCAAGTCTTGCTACCAGGAAAATGAGAGGAAGACTCATTATCAGGTAACCAATCGCGCCCATGGTAAATACTGTCGTGTTCTTGAACGTGGAGGCAGCGATCAGTTTGCTTTCCAGCGACAGCTCGGCAACGGTGATTGCAGAGGTCTGCGATGAATCCTTCAGGAGCATAATCAGGTTGTTGCCGTAAGGTGGAAGTGCGATACGGAAGGCCTGGGGCAGCACTACTCGGGTCATAACAAGCCACCGAGTCATGCCAATAGTATGGGCTGCCTCGATCTGGCCGACATCAATAGCTTCAATGCCGGCCCGGAAAACTTCCGACATATAGGCAGAATAGGCGATGCCTAAACCGATGCTGCCGGCCTGAAATGCGGTAAGCTGGATCCCGATTTCCGGCAGCACAAAGTAGATGTAGAACAACTGCACAAGGATCGGTATGCCACGAATGGTGTTCACGAAGGTGGCACTTATCCACGATAGCACCTTGATATGAGATGTCCTCAGGAGCGCCCAAAAAAGACCAAGAAAGGTTGATAGGACGAGGGACGTGATGGTAACCATCACCGTCACCTGCGCGCCTTTCAAGAGTATCGGCGCAAACTCCGCCGCGTCATTCCAGAACGTTGCCATGAGTACCACCGTTACAAAATCTATTTGAGACCCCATTTGGAGAGGATCTTGTCCATGGTGCCGTCGACCTTTGACTTGGCTAGGGATTGGTTCAGTTTGTCCAGGGTAACTTTGTCACCCTTACGCACGGCCATGCCGATGTCAACGGTCAGGATGGGTTTGATACCTTTCAGCAAATGCACATCCTTGTAGATCCCTTGAGAGATCTGGTAGGCGACAATCGGATAGTCGCCGAAGGCCGCCTTAATCCGCCCTAGGCTAACATCATGAATGGCATCGGCCATGGAGTCATAGGCGCGTACTTCGCTGAAGATACCAGTCTTCCGGAGAGGCTCCTGCCAAACGGTTCCGAGCTGGACTCCAACCACCTCTCCCTTGAAATCGTCGTAAGACTTATACTGCTTAGGGTCCTTATCATTTACCACTACTCCCTCGCCGTATGTGTAAACCGGGGTGGTGAAGTCAACCACCTCTTGCCGTTGCGGTGTAATTCCAAGAGCGCAAGAGATAATGTCAATCTTTCCGGTCGTGAGCGATGGAATCAGGGTATTAAAAGGCATGCCCTGAATGTTGACAGTAAATCCCTGATCCTTGGCAACGGCTTGAATCACATCCACCATTACCCCTTGAACGGAATTCGTTTTAGTGTCTAGAAACGTGAATGGAACACCCGTCGGCGTTGCCCCCACCTTATAGGTTTGAGCTCCGGCAGCAGGGGTAAAGAGCGCCAAGGACAAGATCACAAGCAAAGCATTCAGCAGCTTTGACATCATTTCTTTCGCCTCCGTTAATAAAATGCCCTTTTTGAGTGCGGAAAGCGGAGAACCACCACGGTCCATCTTGGTTTCGTCAGAAAGATGATAATATAGTCTATTGCATTACAATAAAATATATTGTATAAATGTCGGTGATTGTTACACGAAAAACTACGGCTGTCAACACAATTGTTCACAATCTTAGGCCAAGGAAATAAGCGTTATGAATCTCCCCAGGTCCACAACGAAGCGCATTAATGAGGTTAGAGAGTCGCGAGTAGATTCGCTGGCAGTTAAATCAGTTGAAAAGGCATTTCTCGTTTTAAATGCTTTTGGCGGAACGAATTTCTGGATGAGTCTAACCCAGCTTGCTTCGGCGATCCATCTGGATATAAGCGCGGCGCAGCGTTTCACCCACACCTTAACGAAGTTGGGCTACCTGCAAAAGGATCCCCTCACCAAGCGATTCGGACTTGGGGTGAAGGCGCTTGACCTCGGGCACCATTATCTTCGGGCAAATCTGCTGGTTGAGCGTGCTATGCCCTATCTCCTGCATCTGAGCAAAACAACAGAAGAGACGGTCAATCTCACCGTACGGGATGATACCGAAGTCGTTTTTATTGTGCGCTTCATGTGTAGGCAACTTCTGAACCTGAATGACACAGGTGTCATTGTGGGAGCAAGGATGCCGGCTTACTGTACCGCGAGCGGCATTGCCATTCTGTCTCAACTCGCTCCGTCCGAAGTAGCTGATATCCTCAACCGATCCGAGTTGAAGGCTTACACTCCTCACACCACTTACCGGCCGAAAGATTTGCTCAAAAAATTGGAGATATCGGCGGCACGTGGATATGCCACGGCGTTTGAAGAGTTCTTCCCGGGCGATTTTGCGATTGCTGCTCCGATACTCGCACCAGATGGCGCAGCAGGGGCCATCAATATTTCGGTTCCACGGGCGCGTTTCGCTCCGGAGGAAGCTGAAGAAAGATTCTCTTCTCTGGTCGTGGCCGCCGCCCAATCTGTGTCGCAGAAATCGAATCCCCGCTTATAAATTGCCACGTTACTTCCGAGTGACCGATCATCCGAGAGTTGGGGCGGTCGGTGCATGCAAGGGCGCTTACAGGTATGGCCGTGACCTGCGATGAAGCTAGTCGGCTCGCTTGCTGCTCGCCCGCCGGGGCTTCGTCTTGCTCTTGCCCTTGAGATTGAACGCCACCGCAGCGCGGATGAGATCCTTCAAGGCCGCCTCATCGACCTTGTCGCCTTCGTGGATGTCGATGGCGCGCCTCAAATTCCCGTCGAGGCTGGAGTTGAATAGACCTGAAGGGTCCTTCAATGCAGCTCCCTTGGCAAATGTCATCTTGACGACACTCTTGTACGTCTCTCCCGTGCAGACGATGCCGCCGTGGGACCAGATGGGAGTCCCCATCCACTTCCACTCTTCGAGGATCTCAGGATCTGCATCGTGCATGACTTCGCGCACTTTCGCGAGGGTCTTCCCGCGCCAGTCCCCAAGTTCCTTGATCTTCTTGTCGATTAATGCAGAGGCAGATTCCACCGGGACGGGCTTTTTCATGTACAGCTCCAACTCTCGCACCTAATTTAGCTGAGCTCAGCGTAACCTGCAACCTCCGCAAGGATCCGACCGGATTGGCAATGACGAACGGATCTCAGTCGCTCATCCCCGGTCGCTCATATCGACGAGCGCATGATCGCCGATGCCCTCATCGAGTGCTGAATTAGTATCGGGAAGTCGGCTTGTGGCAAGGTTTCCCCGACGGCTCTGCGCTGTTCCGGCCGGATCACGAGCAATCCGGAAACTGACCCACTGCCTATTTCTGGTGTGCGTTGCGGGTAAGTTTGCGCCTGCGGGTGACTGCCGTTCGTAATCCCTTTTCCGCCAGATAACGCCCGTAGGTGTCCACCTTGTCAAAATTGCGGGTCTGGAGCCGCAGTATCTCCTTGATGCTCTTTCCTTCTTCGACCATTCGCACAGCGGCATCTATCCGGGGATCGTTGGGGCGGCCACGTCTTAGAGGTAATTCACGGCGTACCAAGCGCAGGACGGCGGCTCTGAGGGCCTTGCGGTCGTGGGCGAGCTCTTCGGCACAGTCGCGGTGGACCTTTGCCACAAAGTCGCGGGCGATGGCCTCTAGGGTCTGGGAGGTGCATGAAGAGGGTGCATGAACGCCGTCTGGAGGCGTCTGGGGAGGTGCTATTTTTGCGCTTTTTGGGGTCAGCAATCCGTTGTTTTGACCATTGCGCAATTGTTCACTTTTCCGGTGCCTACTCGGGTGCATTGGCGGGCTCGGGAGGGGCTTGGGCGAGTCTGTTGGGCCCGGCTTTTTCTGCCCTTTTTCGGGTGGGTAAACCGTTGTTTTGACCGTTGGCAAAACAACCTGACTCCCTGGGTGCATTTTCGGGTGCATAGTTGGCTCCAAATGGCCTAATTTCACCCGAACAGCAGCACTTATGCTGAGGCTAAGTCATTGAATCCTAGCAACAGGGGCAGGGCGGCTCTCTTCTTGAAAACCGCTGTACGGGAAACCGTACCGGGGGTTCGAATCCCTCTCCCGCCAAAGTCGTTATTATCCGATTGATACAGAGACGACGCTCGGAACCTCGCATTTTCCGGGCATTTTTCGCGACTTGTGCTTCTCGAAGTGTACTGGAGACGGGTGTCTCTCTGGTTGCTGCGCCGGCTTTTTGGGAGAATTCTCTGTTGGCCAATACGGTAGTCCGTTTCCGAAATTGAGAAAAGTACCGTCGGTTCGCATTCTGCTTTGCCCGCCATTCAGTCGTTATCTCCGCCTTAAGAAATAGTCTTTGCCCGAAATTATGCGTATTCCTGGCATTTGTCTCAGTATCTCCGATCGAAAAGGGACCAGAGAGCGTCGCCCGGACCGGCCAATAAGGTAGTCCGGTTCGGCGGAAGGAGAGAATGTACTACCCGGGTTTATCTCTTCGGCGGAATGCCCTGACATCACAGCAGTATTCACATGATCGTTGCGTGCGCGAAGGAGTCATCTGGTTTGGGACCAGGGGCGGAGGTTCAAATCCCCTCTTTCCGACCAATATTTTCAATTCTCGAACCCGCCTCAACAATCTAAAATGCGACCCATGTCAAAGTACCAACCCGGAGAACATGTCAAGATCGAGGTCACTCATCCGGCTTCCGGCGAAAGTGAATGGATGTGGCTTTACGTCGAGAGTTGTGATGATGAAGCAAAACTTGTATTTGGCAAGCTCGACGATCAGCCGATCATAAATGCGGACATGCGTCTGGGCCAAGAACTCGCCGTCAGCTTCGACAATATCCGCGACCGCCGCAAGTTTTAACTAAGGATGTCAAAGGTGCTCCAGTTCCGCGGCGCGTTGGATCAGTACAGAGCCTGTCGCCGCGCGGTCTCAATCGAGTGCATTCGCGCCGCAACTGAGAAGATAATCTGCCGTTTGCTCCATAGCAGACACGCTTCGGGTCGGATCGTCCTTGTCGCCTTGAGGTACCCAGATCAGCAGTGCCTCACGGGCGCGTGTTAGGAGAACCCGGTATTTATTTTCGGCGCGTCTGCGCCGGGCAACCAATCGTATAAGTTCCCAACGCGTTCCTCGGAAATCGGAATGTATCCAGGTTCTCAAGTTGCAATCCCAAGTCAAGTCGCCGCCCCAGCACAAGCCGATATTATCTAGTTCAAGGCCTTGAATCTCGAATTCAGTCGCAACAATCTCAAGCTGGTAAGACGAGCGGACATCTCGACTAGGCGCCAGAAACCAGTGCGGATAAGAATATGCGTCGCGAATTGCTTTTGATGTTTCTATTCCATGAGCCCGGAGGCGAGCGGCGCCCGAACTCGCCACCAAGCCACAGCGGCGCTCACCCCGAGTATTCTCTTGTAACCACTGTCTCGCTCTAGCAAGGTTGCGAGTGAGCAAAATCGGAAAGCTGTCAAAAGTTGACGTTAGCTCTGACGCGTCTTTTGGCTTACAAAGCGATACGGCACGATGCCTCCTCACAATGGCGGTACAGCCACGTTTGCGGGTCCGCCTGTGTTCACGCTTTGAGCCTGAACGGACCTAGCCCAGATAATTCTTGAAGTTTGGAGGCGCGAGAAGCCTGTTGTGCTACAAACATGTTGTCTAGACAGCGGTTGAAGCAACCAACGAGGCTTCCGCGTGATTGACGATAGCACGACACCGTGTTTGTTGTTCCCCGAGATTTTTGCCAAGCCCGCCGTAATCCAATTCGATCAGCGACTGGGCAGTTCCGATGGCGGAGCCATGCTGCTGAAGGCCGCCGATCGCCGCTACCGATTGATCGACGGTCTGGCTGGATGTCTGCGCGACGCACGGCAAGCGGGCAAGGTCGATCATAGCGTGCGCGAGTTGCTGGCGCAGCGTGTGTTCTCGATTGCCTGCGGTTATCCGGACGCCAACGACTCGGCCCGTCTGGCGGCCGATCCCATTCACAAGATGTTGCTCGACCGCGACCCGGTCACGGGCCGCGATCTGGCTTCGCAGCCGACGCTGTCGCGCTTCGAGAACGCCGTCGGCCCCAAGGATCTCTATGGCATAAGTGAGGCGCTGGCCGCCAGCGTGATCCAGCGCCATGCCCAGCGGTTGCGGGGTCGTGCTCATCGCGTCACCATCGATCTGGACCCGACCGCTGATCCCACCCGCGGGGCGCAGCAGTTAACGTTCTTTAACGGTCATTACGACAGCTGGTGCTACCTGCCGGTCATGGGCTTGGTCAGCTTCAATGAGGAAGCCGAGCAGTATCTGTGCGCCGCCGTGCTGCGTCCCGGCAACGCGACGGCGGCGGTAGGAGCGGTGGGGATTCTGCGCCGACTGACGCAGTTGATTCGCTACTTCTTCCCCGGCGTACAGCTTCGGGTTCGCCTCGATGGCGGTTTTGCGCATCCCGAGTTGCTGGCGTTTCTGGATGCCGAGCCGAACCTTGAGTATGTCGTGGCGATGGCCAACAATGCGGTGTTGAAGCGTAGGGCTAAGCCAGCGATGCGGCAGGTTCGTAAGCTCTCCCGGCAGAGTGGCCAGACCGAGCACGTCTATGGAGAAGCCAACTACGCAGCCAGTACGTGGCTGCGGCAACGCCGCATGATCATCAAGGCCGAGGTGGTTCGGGCCGAGGGCAAAGAGCCAAAAGATAACCCGCGCTTCGTCATCACCAACCTGAAACAGAGTCCGCAGTTCCTTTACGAGAAGGTCTATTGCCAACGTGGCGAAATTGAGAATCGCATCAAGGAATTGCACGACCTCCAGATCGACCGCACCAGTTGCAGCGATTTCTGGGCCAACCAGTTCCGCGTGCTGCTCACCGCCGCCGCTTACGTGCTGCTGCAAGAGTTGCGGCTGCGGGCCACGGGTACCGCTTGCGCACGGGCTCAAGTCTGGATGCTCCGCGAGCGACTGCTGAAGCTGGGCGCCCGGGTGCTGGTCTCGGTGCGCCGCGTGGTCGTGCACCTGCCCACGTCGTTCCCGTTTCTACCTACCTTCCGGCGAGTGGCACTGGCGCTCGGAGCCTCGCCGGGATAGCCGGGCCGCTCTTTCCTTCAAAACATCTTTTCCAGGTTACGCAAACAGCAGGTAGGGAAACACTGTACCCGAAAAGCTCGCGGCTGCCCAGTTCAGACACACAAGTGATCCACACAGCCCGCAGCACTGGACGCTTCACGCTGCCATCCACGCCATCACCGCAACTTCGTCCCTCCGAAAGCCACTTATGGAGCCTTCATGCATAAAGCGGGCTAGGACCATCGAATCGGCCACGGATGGCGATGTCTTTCTGCTCTATCTTGAGCAGGTACTATGCCCCAAGCTCCGCCCCGGCGACCTGGTTGTGATGGACAATTGGTCGGCCCACAAGGTCCAAGGTGTACGCCAGCTGATCGAAGCCACTGGCGCCGAACTGCTCTACCTGCCGCCCTACTCACCCGACTTCAACCCCATCGAAAAGGCTTGGGCGAAGCTCAAGCAGTTGCTGCGTGCCGCCAAGGCCCGCACGACCGAGGTCCTGGAGCAAGCCGTCGCCCAAATCCTTAAGGCCATCACGGCAGACAACCCTGCCGCCTGCTTTCGGCACTGCGGTTATGGGATACAGCAACTTTAGTATTGCTCTAGCCGGCGACGGTTCCCGCGGTGCTTTCGTTCCCAATCGGCCCGCTGCTCCGGCGCGCGGAATGAAGCAAACGTTGTGCCCCACCCACGCGCCATGAGCTCCTTTGAGACCACCCTGGGCCACCTCCACAATTCGGCCCAGGGCGGCACTCGACGTTCACGATGGAATGATCGGGACCAACAGATACGATTCCCACTTGCCTCCAGCGTATAGCTTCACCTTGCCGCCGAATACGTCGGCGGGCCGGTTGTCAGGATCGTTGTGCGTCATCCCGCCTGTGCCCCGCGTGCCGTAGTAAAACTTCTTGCCGAACTCGTCCAGCTCGCCTTCGTACTCGTAATCCTTGCCGCGAACACTGAGCGCGACCCGCCAGCCCGCCGGCACAACCATACAGCTCGGGATGATTTCTATGTCGCACTCGTAGATCTCGCCCGCAGTCAACGGCTCCACGCGATCATGCGGGTGATAGGGCTGATACGGCTTACTGCGCGCCGGGTCCAGGCGGCGATGGGAAACCCGCAGCCAGCCGTTGGCAATCGGCGTGTTGGGGTCGGTCGAACCAAAGAACGTCAGTTCCTTGCCTTCCGGATCATAGACGCGCACGATCAGGAACAAGTCGGCATCCTTGCTCGACGACGAGATAAAGAGCTTGGCTGCCAAGGGGCCGGTAATTTCGGTCGCCTTCGGCATCGGCGGCATCCAGAAAGTCAGGCCATTCCCCAATGCGTCATACTCGATGCCCGTGCCTTTCGCGACAGGACTCTGACTGAGCGCCATGCCCGCTGGATCCAAATAGAGCTTCGTCCATTGCGTGCGAGCCAGGGGCCACTCGTTTTCGGCGCGCAACACAAACTTCTCGCCCGGATGGCGGATATTGAGTTGCACCCGCGGCTGTTCTTTTTCCCAGCCGTTGTCTACGCCCTTCAGAAAGTGATCGAAGAAGCGTTTCTGCAGGGCAAGCCCATAGCCGCTGGAGAAGAGCGACCAGTGGGACTCGCCGTGCGCCTCGAGCCACTTCTGCTTCGACCCTGCTTCGACAAAGCCATTAAAGTTGCCTCGGGGATGAATGCCCTGGCCTCCCCAGTTCGCACAGGTCAGCAGTGGCACCGTAATCTTCGAAAGATCAGCGGCTCGCGCGCGGTGAAACTCGTCATAGAGAGGATGCTTCTTAGTCTCCTGGTACGCGTCCACGCAATTTTTGGCCAGCTCTTCCGGCGATAGCGTCACCGGGCCGGCGACCGATTCGCCGGTGTTGGAGTTTCTCTTGGCCCTCTCTCCTTGTCCGTACTGGAAACTCACCACCTGCTGCTTCGCCCAGCGTTGCTGAAATTGCGACAGAATGCCGCCGTGATAGAGGAAATCGCGGTAAAAGTCGTTCTGTCCCTCCCATGGAATGATCGCCGCCAAATGAGGCGGCTGCTTCGCCGCCACCTGCCATTGGTTGGTGGCATAGTAAGAGATGCCAAGCATGCCCACCTTGCCATTGCTCCACGGTCGGGTGCCGGCCCACTCGATGCAAAGATAGAGATCGTCCACCTCTCGCGGGCAATTGGGATCAAGCAATCCCGGAGACCAGCCGGCGCCTCGGGAATCCACCCGCACCACGGTGTAGCCATGCGGCACCCAACGTTCCGGGTCAGTGACCTCCCAACTCTGGTATTTGTTGGTCGAGCCCTCGAGGATCTCGGGGTGATCGGCGACCATCTTTTCCCACTGCATCGGATAGCCTTCCTGGTAGGAGAGGCCCTTGGCGTAAAGCCCATAAGTCAGAATGACCGGATAGCGACCATCGGCAACCGGACGAAAGATGTCCGCCCGCAGAATAATCCCGTCATCCATGGGGATTGGCGCGTTCCACTCGATGCGCATTCCGTCCCGAATCTCGCTTCGCATCTTGACTTCACCCAGTTGGCTCGCTTGACTCATCTTCAACGCTCCTTGAGCGAATAGTACACTTTCCTGCTCAAAATGGTCTCCGGGAATTGCGGCTGGAAGTGCGGCACCGTTGCCGGCAGCAGGGTAAATTGGCGTGCATCGACGTGTCACACCTGATATGGCCAACTGTCACAGACATCCGAACGCTTCGCTCATAGCGTGGAACGCGCATTTTTGCGCTTTGTTCAGGCACGCTCCCTCGAGGGCCAAGCGAACGGGTTTCGATGCTCGAAGCCAAGGAGGGGAGAACACTTGCCTACCGTATTGGAAACGACTAACGGCCCGACTGCGGCAGCAGCTCGCCAGGCCTCTCGTGCAGCCCTGTCGTGCGGAAGCAAGCGGAGACGGCACTGCCGGGAACCCAGGGTTAACCCGATCAAACGCAAGAAAGCCTCTGCTCGTCCCCGGGCATACGAACTGATCCGTTTATATTGCTAAGCAGTACCGCGGAACATAGACGATTTAAGGAGTATCGCAAGGAGAAATGAAGAAGCAATGAATATAAGCGCTGAACGCAGCGAAGTTCGCGACGGAATGAACATCGACTGGGATGTTCCCATCAAGATGGAGGACGGCCTGGTACTCCGGGCTGACGTTTTCCGTCCGCTGAAAAAAGCCAAGTATCCGGTCATCATCACCTACGGCCCGTACGCCAAGGGACTCTCGTTCCAGGATGGCTATCCCGGAGCGTGGAACATCATGATCGCTGCCCGGCCGGACGTTCCCTATGGTTCGACCAATAAGTATCAGAACTGGGAGGTGGCCGATCCGGAGAAGTGGGTTCCCGACGGCTATGCCCTGGTGCGCGTGGACTCGCGTGGAACCGGCCGTTCGCCGGGCTTTGTCGATCATTTCTCGCCGCGTGAAACTAAGGACTTCTACCAGTGTATCGAGTGGGCCGGAGTGCAGCCTTGGTCCAACGGCAAGGTGGGAATCAACGGCATCTCCTATTACGCCATGAACCAGTGGCAGGTCGCCTCCATGCAACCGCCGCATTTGAAGGCGATGTGCGCCTGGGAGGGTGCCGCCGATTGGTATCGCGACTCCACCCATCACGGCGGCATGGTCTCCACCTTCTGGGCCGCCTGGTACGACGTGCAGGTGAAAAGCGTGCAATACGGTCTAGGCGAGCGCGGCCCGCGCAGCGTGGTGACCGGCGAGCTGGTGTGCGGCGACGAGACCTTCTCCGACAAGGAGCTGGCCAAAAACCGCTGTGACTTTGGCGACATGATCCTGGCGCATCCGCTCGACGATCAGTACCATCGCGACCGTTCTCCGGAGTGGGACAAAGTGAAGGTGCCATTCCTCTCGGCCGGCAACTGGGGCGGCACGGGATTGCACCCTCGCGGCAACGTCGAATCCTTCGTACGTGCCGCCTCCGGACAGAAGTGGCTGGAGATGCACGGCATCGAGCACTGGACACACTTCTACACCGACTACGGCGTCGGCATTCAGAAGCAGTTCTTCGCTCACTTCCTGAAGGGCGAGAAGAACGGCTGGAGGGAGCGGCCCAAGGTGCAGTTGCAGGTTCGCCATCCGGGCGAGAGCTTTGTCGAGCGCTTCGAGAACGAGTGGCCAATCGCGCGCACCCAGTGGACCAAATTTTATCTGCAGCCGGCCGGGCATTTGCTCTCCACAGAGCCGCCGAAGCAGGCGGCCAAGCTAGAGTTTGAGGCAATGGGCAAGGGCCTGGAGTTCATCTCCGCGCCCCTGACCGAGGACACCGAGATCACCGGTCCTCTGGCGGCCAAGCTGTTCGTTTCGTCGAGCACAACCGACGCCGATCTCTTCCTGGTCTTCAAGGTCTATACGCCGGACCTGCGGGAGGTGGTCTTCATCGGTGCCATCGATCCGCATACGCCGGTCGCCCAGGGTTGGTTGCGGGCCTCGCATCGCAAGTTGGACCCGAAGCTGACCCGCCCGTATCGGCCGTATCACACGCATAACGAGCTACAGCCGCTCACGCCGGGGGTGCCGGTCGAGCTCGACGTGGAGATCTGGCCGACCTCGATCGTGGTACCGGCTGGCTATCGCATTGCTCTGTCGGTGCGCGGCAAGGACTACGAGTTCGCGGATAAGACCGGCATCAAGTTGCCGCACTTCAAGAACGAACTCAAGGGCTGCGGTCCGTTCCTGCACAACGATCCGCGCGACCGTCCGGCCAAGGTCTTCGGCGGACGTACTACGCTACACGTTAACGCGGCGCGGGCGCCATATGTACTTGTGCCGGTGGTCCCCAAAAAGTGAGCCGTTCCGCGCAAACCGCTGCTGAATGCAAGCAGAGTTGACGGAGGTTCCAGGCTGCTGGGCAAGCAAAGGTACTCTCGAACGTAGCTCCTTTGTGTTGCCCGGCAAAGCCTCAGACGATCAGCTAACAAGGCAGCCAGTGCCTCCAGCAATATAAATATTTGACGCAGGGGTCTGGGTAATGATAAAAAGCCCCAACTGGGTGATGCTTGGAAACGGGGGAAATATATGGAAACTGGAAAAGAAGGCACTGCTCCAGGGCAGCTTAGTTTTCGAATCGTCGGCCACGCCATTGATTCCTCGCCGATAACGCGCCCCTTGGTCGGGGTCATTGTCATTGCCGCCCTAGCATCCTTGTTCGATGCCGGCGATGCCTATCTGCTGGGGTTCGCCATGCCCGGCATTGCCAAGGAATTCGGCGCGAAGCCCGCACAACTGGGGTTAATCGGCTCCTTTACTTTGCTCGGGATGTGCCTTGGATCATTCTCCTGGGGATGGATCGGCGACAAGTATGGCCGCAAGATTGCCTTTACCGTAACTCTCTTGATGTTCTCTATCCTCTCGGGTGTTTGCGGTTTGGCGCCCTCGCTGGCTTTTCTGTACGGCGCGCGCTTCCTCACCGGTTTTGGAATCGGCGGGTCGATCCCGGTCGATGCCTCTATCTTGGCCGAGTTCGCTCCCGCGCGCATCCGGGGCTATTCCGGGGGAGCGTTGCCCATCGCCTGGCCCGTCGCAACGTTTATTGCCTCTTCGGTCGCACTCGTAGTCCTTCCGAGATGGGGCTGGCGGGGACTGTTTTTCGCAGGCGTGCTGCCAGCTTTGCTGGTCTTCTGGATTCGGCGCAAAGTGCCGGAATCTCCTCGCTGGCTTGCCAATCGCGGCCGTTTTGACGAGGCCAGGAAGGCACTCCATTACCTGCATATTCCGGACGAGGCGATTGAACGCTCGCGCATTGCCGTGCAGAACGAAGCGCCGCTGCCGATGCTTCCACCGGCCGTTTTCCGCGATCTGTTCACGCCCGAAATGCGCCGCCGGACGATCCACACCTGGATGCTTTGGGTACTGCCACTGATGGCGTCCTGGGGCATGAACTTCTGGATCCCGCAGTTCTTCGTCAAGTTTTACGGACTGCCGGTGCAGCAGGCGGTCAAGAACATGCTGTACATCTCCTTCTTCTCCATCGCCGGGCGCTTCCTGGTGTATTTCCTGAGTGAGAAGGTTGGCCGCAAGTTCTTCATCGCCTTAGGCTTCTCGATGGCCGGCTTTTTGCTTTACCTCCTGATTGGGAGCCACACGGCAGTGTATTTCTTCTGGCTCGCCGCCTTCTATCAGTTCTTCATGGAAATGGGTCTCTGCGGCAGCACGATCTATGTGCCTGAGGTTTATCCGCTGCACATCCGCGTGCTGGGGGCCTCGACCGCCATGGGTCTGGGCCGTATCGGCGGCGCGATCGGCAGCGCCGCGATTGGAACCTTTGTAGGCGCCGGCATGATGACCACGTGTTGGATATTCCTGGGTACGGGTTCTTTGATTGCCGGTTTGGCCACTATCTGGTTGGGCATCGAAACGAAGGGTCAAAACCTTGAGCAGCTTACAAAGGATGGCACTGAAGGAGCAGCCAGGGCCAGAAGGCAGGAGGCCAAGGAGGCAGTTACAGCCTAGAGCAGCCATTAATCAGATTTTCGCTGCGGAATTGTATACATCGTTCACGGCCCCACCCCGCAACGCGACGCGGGAGTGGGGCGCTTTTCAGGATTGATTACAACAATGTTGTTTGGTTGGATACGGGTGGATCCTTGGGCGAAATAGCTGGCCCGATAGATCCCGTGACGTGTCCTACAGTTGAAGAATCTCGCTCAAGGAGCGTTGAAGATGAGTCAAGCGAGCCAACTGGGTGAAGTCAAGATGCGAAGCGAGATTCGGGACGGAATGCGCATCGAGTGGAACGCGCCAATCCCCATGGATGACGGGATTATTCTGCGGGCGGACATCTTTCGTCCGGTTGCCGATGGTCGCTATCCGGTCATTCTGACTTATGGGCTTTACGCCAAGGGCCTCTCCTACCAGGAAGGCTATCCGATGCAGTGGGAAAAGATGGTCGCCGATCACCCCGAGATCCTCGAGGGCTCGACCAACAAATACCAGAGTTGGGAGGTCACTGACCCGGAACGTTGGGTGCCGCATGGCTACACCGTGGTGCGGGTGGATTCCCGAGGCGCCGGCTGGTCTCCGGGATTGCTTGATCCCAATTGCCCGCGAGAGGTGGACGATCTCTATCTTTGCATCGAGTGGGCCGGCACCCGACCGTGGAGCAATGGCAAGGTGGGCATGCTTGGCATCTCTTACTATGCCACCAACCAATGGCAGGTGGCGGCGAAGCAGCCGCCTCATTTGGCGGCGATCATTCCATGGGAGGGACAGAACGACTTTTACCGCGATTTCCTCTATCACGGCGGCATTCTGTCGCAATTTCAGCAACGCTGGGCGAAGCAGCAGGTGGTGAGTTTCCAGTACGGACAAGGAGAGAGGGCCAAGAGAAACTCCAACACCGGCGAATCGGTCGCCGGCCCGGTGACGCTATCGCCGGAAGAGCTGGCCAAAAATTGCGTGGACGCGTACCAGGAGACTAAGAAGCATCCTCTCTATGACGAGTTTCACCGCGCGCGAGCCGCTGATCTTTCGAAGATTACGGTGCCACTGCTGACCTGTGCGAACTGGGGAGGCCAGGGCATTCATCCCCGAGGCAACTTTAATGGCTTTGTCGAAGCAGGGTCGAAGCAGAAGTGGCTCGAGGCGCACGGCGAGTCCCACTGGTCGCTCTTCTCCAGCGGCTATGGGCTTGCCCTGCAGAAACGCTTCTTCGATCACTTTCTGAAGGGCGTAGACAACGGCTGGGAAAAAGAACAGCCGCGGGTGCAACTCAATATCCGCCATCCGGGCGAGAAGTTTGTGTTGCGCGCCGAAAACGAGTGGCCCCTGGCTCGCACGCAATGGACGAAGCTCTATTTGGATCCAGCGGGCATGGCGCTCAGTCAGAGTCCTGTCGCGAAAGGCACGGGCATCGAGTATGACGCATTGGGGAATGGCCTGACTTTCTGGATGCCGCCGATGCCGAAGGCGACCGAAATTACCGGCCCCTTGGCAGCCAAGCTCTTTATCTCGTCGTCGAGCAAGGATGCCGACTTGTTCCTGATCGTGCGCGTCTATGATCCGGAAGGCAAGGAACTGACGTTCTTTGGTTCGACCGACCCCAACACGCCGATTGCCAACGGCTGGCTGCGGGTTTCCCATCGCCGCCTGGACCCGGCGCGCAGTAAGCCGTATCAGCCCTATCACCCGCATGATCGCGTGGAGCCGTTGACTGCGGGCGAGATCTACGAGTGCGACATAGAAATCATCCCGAGCTGTATGGTTGTGCCGGCGGGCTGGCGGGTCGCGCTCAGTGTTCGCGGCAAGGATTACGAGTACGAAGGCGAGCTGGACGAGTTCGGCAAGAAGTTTTACTACGGCACGCGGGGCACAGGCGGGATGACGCACAACGATCCTGACAACCGGCCCGCCGACGTATTCGGCGGCAAGGTGAAGCTATACGCTGGAGGCAAGTGGGAATCGTATCTGTTGGTCCCGATCATTCCATCGTGAACGTCGAGTGCCGCCCTGGGCCGAATTGTGGAGGTGGCCCAGGGTGGTCTCAAAGGAGCTCATGGCGCGTGGGTGGGGCACAACGTTTGCTTCATTCCGCGCGCCGGAGCAGCGGGCCGATTGGGAACGAAAGCACCGCGGGAACCGTCGCCGGCTAATCGGCATAGGGGCGGCGGTCACCCGCCGACCCCTGCCACACCACCGGACATGCGGGTCCGCATCCGGCGGTTTGAGTTGGTTAAGTGACGGGTTGATGAGCAGCCCGCTTTTTCCGCAAGATTTCGCGTACACTTCGGCGCCGTGGGCTACTATGATGCGGAAGAACCGGGCGCCTTGGTCGATTTTCAGAGGAAACGGTTTTTGGCAGCTTTGGTCCAGAAACAGGCGATCGGGATGTCGTTTGATCCATCGTTCGGCACCCCAAATTTGGGCAATTATTGATTTGACTCGCCCATTCTAAAGTGCGAGCATATCAGTATTGCCGATGACTCCGCAACAAAAGGAGATTCATCGTGCAAAAGATGTTGCCCCACAGGGTGGTATACCTGCTTACTATGCTTGAGTTTAAGCCAGAAGTGTTTGTCAACCTCAGCAACATGCTGGGTTCGCTAAGAGCTGCCTATCCTACCCGACCACTCGGAGATGTGCTTGGCGATGGCGAATCCAGGAGGGGGCTTGCTCGAATTTTGGAGAATATAGCTTCTTTATGCCATGACTACGGGTTGACTCTGTCCGCGATGCAAGCGAAAAGGGCACTTGAGGCCGTCGAAGGCGGCGGATGGGATAAGCACCAAGAGGCAGAAATATTAAACGAACTTGTGCAACGGTGTAACGATGAGTTGTCAACCCGTTTCTATCTTACTCTCACGCCAGATGAAGCTGATCGATATTCTAACCCTTGGGATGGATGGGGCAGCGTAGTAAAGCGATTTGACATAACTTCGCGCGACGTTGAAGAGATGAACAAATGTTACGCTCTCGGCCGTTATACAGCCTCCATGTTCCACGCTTTGCAGATTGCTGAATGGGGAGCTATAAAACTCGGCGACTATATCGGTGTTTCAGACCCGAAAAAAGGTTGGGGGGCTACGGTGAAGAAACTGTCAGAAATAATAAAGGCAGGACACCCAAGCCTCCCCTCAGGTCTAGCTGGAAAGTTCGAATTTCTTGAACAAATGTCGCGAGAGATAGATAGTATAGTTCTTGCTTGGCGACACAAGGTGGATCATGCTGCCAATCATCTGGCGATTGTTCCGAATTCCGATTTTACGCCTGACATCGCAGCGCACATTATAGACTCGGTGAAAGTGTTCATGAATAGATTGGTGGAGGGGATTTCATAGTGACAGAGTTTGAGAAATTCGATGCGGTTGTGCGCAAGGCGTTCTCTGTGCCGCACGATGAAATTGTGAAACGTGAAAAGGAATACCAGCAAAAGCGAAAGCGTGCAAAACAAAAGCGGGCTAAGACTTCGCCCGCCTCCCGCGCATCAGGCGATAAGGATTAAGCAAACGTCGGAGTCGCAGTCTTGCCAGTCAACTCTGCGAAGGTTAGGCGTTTGCCAAATAACTTGGAAACTACCATACTGAAGCGGTCAGAGTCAGTTAGTGGGTTGTCTTTGGTCGCACGGTTGTTATAGCGGAACACTTGCTCATCAAGGTAACGAAACAGATGGAAAGGTTCAACGCTTACATAGGTTCCCGCAATGCCGCGCTTCAGCAGAGACCAGAAGTTCTCCAATCCGTTAGTGTGAATCTTCCCATCTACATACTTCTCCGCATGATCGATAACTTGATGGGCGTAGTCTTGGGCAAGGCCATCGTAGGACTTCAGGGCGTCAGAATAGAGAGCGGAACCCGCCTCTACATGGGCTTTGACTTGAGCTTGCAGTCCTTTCTTCTTGCGATCACTCACGACAGCAGTTCGAACCTTTCCGCCCCGCTCCAAGGCTCCAAATACTAGAAGCGGTCTCATAAATGGTTAAGCAGCAGATGGAGACAAGCAAGGTGCACGAAGCCGAGAAAGTTGTCGATGTGGTATTCCCATCGCACGACCAGACGGCGAAACTTGTGCATCCAGGCAAACAGCCGTTCTACTTTCCAGCGCCTGCGATAACGGCGCAGCGGGCGACCGTCTTGGGTCTGGCTCCGGCGCTGCCGATTCGGGGCAATCAGTTCAATGCCGTATTGGTCGGCAAGCTTTTCGTCGAGCGCGTCCGAGTCGTACGCTTTGTCGCCGATGAGGCGGGCGGGGAGTTGGTTGAGGAAGCTTCCCCCAAGAACCTGTTCCACAAGCTGGCACTCGGCTGGCGAAGCGCTGTTGACAGATACGGCGAGAGGAAGACTGTTACTAGCGGCGATAGCGATGATCTTCGTGCCCTTGCCGCGCCGGGTGGGACCGACCGCAAGCCCCCTTTTTTGGCGCTGGCGAAGGTAGCGTCCACGAACGCCTCATCGAGGTTCAACTGTCCTCGCTCGTGCAGGTACCGTGCTAACCGTTGCAGCGCCTTCTCCAGCTTTCCGCCGCGCACCCACTGCTGGAATCGGCGATGGCAGGTCTGGAACGGCGGATATTTCTCGGGCATTTCGCGCCACTGGGCTCCGGTGCCCAGCACCCACAGTACGCCGTTCAGCACAGCCCGAGTATCGTGCCATGGACGGCCTCGGTTGTCGGCCCGTCGTGCCGGCCGCAAGATCGGCTCGATCAGTTGCCATTGTTCGTCCGTTAATTCCCAACGTCCCTGCATGGTGGGAACGGAGCATTCCAGAGCACACCCAGAGTGCCACGTTTCACGGCCAGCGGGGATTTATGAGACTGGTTCTACGGTCTTGTCTTTGCCGCCAGTTCCAGTGATGCGACGTTCGCGCTTGTCAAGGTGCATGTTGCGCGACTTTCCGCCGATGAAGGTTTCGTCTACTTCGACGCTGCCCCTAAGTTTGCCGAAGGTTTCATCCTGCAAGGCCAAACGAATGCGATGGAGCATGAACCATGCGGTCTTTTGAGTGACTTCCACATCGCGGGCAAGTTCGCAACTGCTGATACCGTTCTTGCAGTTGGTAATCAGCCAAAGGGCAGTGAGCCACTTGTCAAGGCCGATAGCGGAATCTTCGCAAAGACTGCCGACTTTAACGGAAAACTCGCGCTTCGCATGATGCTTGGCGCACTTCCAAGTGCGGCGAGTGGGATTGAATTCACTTACGCTCTCAGAGCCGCAGATCGGGCAGATCACGCCGTTCGGCCAGCGGCGAGCGGCCAGATAGCTAACGCAGTTATCTGAATTGGAGAAGTAAACGATTGCTTCTTGCAGGCTCTTTGGTTCGTTCATGGTCGTGCTCTCCATGAACAGAATTGTGGCACAAACTTATGGGCGAGTCAAGTAAATAATTGCCAAAATTTGCTGCGCCGACGCCGTAACTGCCTTCTTGAGCCAACGGCCCCAGGCAAGCTGTGGGTGTGCAGTGTCCTTGTACGTGCAGTGCTTATCAGAGAAGATGAGCACATCATTATCAAACACAACGAGGAGATCGCAGATCTCCTTGCCGCCGTGCTGATCGCGAAATATGCGTGGGTGGCTCCACAGGGTGAGAAACGATCTAGTCGCGAGCGTCCCAAGGTATTGTTCTGATGGCGTGACCGCCGTAGACTTTGATATAGGCTGTCGTTCTTCTGCCGAGTCCACAATTCATACCCATCATACAATCGGCGGCTCTCGCGAAGGTGGAGGCTTGCAGCTGCCGGCGTTGGCGGCGCACTACGAATAGTAGCGCCGCTTGCTTAAGTCTAGCGTTTGCCCCCCTGGCTTAGGATAATCTCGACGAGATCGGGACCGAGATGGCGCGCTGCGAACATAGCGCGATGTGACCGAGACTTCACGGAGCCAGCCTTGCCATTCAGGCACAATCTGGGGGCCAGCCTTCATTCTAGGGGAGATCCAGACAACGATTTGGGGATGGTAGCGAGTCTCGAGTTGGCGGCGTCACTGCGGCCTTGCAATTCGGAAGCAAATAGCAAGCTTTGATTGGGTGTACGCTGCTCACGGGAAATATGATTGTTTCCTCTGCAAGTCGTTGAAATCATAGCTTTCCAAGCTCTGCACTAGAACCAGTCTCATAAATCCCCGCTGGCCGTGAAACGTGGCACTCTGGGTGTGCTCTGGAATCCTCCGTTCCCACCATGCAGGGACGTTGGGAATTAACGGACGAACAATGGCAACTGATCGAGCCGATCTTGCGGCCGGCACGACGGGCCGACAACCGAGGCCGTCCATGGCACGATACTCGGGCTGTGCTGAACGGCGTACTGTGGGTGCTGGGCACCGGAGCCCAGTGGCGCGAAATGCCCGAGAAATATCCGCCGTTCCAGACCTGCCATCGCCGATTCCAGCAGTGGGTGCGCGGCGGAAAGCTGGAGAAGGCGCTGCAACGGTTAGCACGGTACCTGCACGAGCGAGGACAGTTGAACCTCGATGAGGCGTTCGTGGACGCTACCTTCGCCAGCGCCAAAAAAGGGGGCTCGCGGTCGGTCCCACCCGGCGCGGCAAGGGCACGAAAATCATCGCTATCGCCGCTAGTAACAGTCTTCCTCTCGCCGTATCTGTTGACAGCGCTTCGCCAGCCGAGTGCCAGCTTGTGGAACAGGTTCTTGGGGGAAGCTTCCTCAACCAACTCCCCGCCCGCCTCATCGGCGACAAAGCGTACGACTCGGACGCGCTCGACGAAAAGCTTGCCGACCAATACCGCATTGAACTGATTGCCCCGAATCGGCAGCGCCGGAGCCAGACCCAAGACGGTCGCCCGCTGCGCCGTTATCGCAGGCGCTGGAAAGTAGAACGGCTGTTTGCCTGGATGCACAAGTTTCGCCGTCTGGTCGTGCGATGGGAATACCACATCGACAACTTTCTCGGCTTCGTGCACCTTGCTTGTCTCCATCTGCTGCTCAACCATTTATGAGACCGCTTCTAGTCCTCGACCGTAACAGCCAGCTGGTATGCCCACATCTCCTGCCTGATTTCCGCGCGTTTAGGCATCTTAGCTCTGCCCTGTGCGTGATAAGCAGTATGAAGCTGGATCCAAGAACCATCTGATGACTGCACTCGATGCGCTCTTGGTTTAGGCCCTGAAAGTCGCGGGCCGCGAGCCAGCCATTGAGTCCGCCCGGTAGCAGCCACATCGAGGAAGGGAATTGATAATTGGCAGACGGCCGACCGTACATCATCCGCTCTACCGTGAGGTTCTGGCTCCAGGCAATAACCTCTATCTGGAAAGCCTTGGCAACCGCGGCAATCTTGCTGCCCAGATCGCCGAGACCGACGATGCCGAGCACCTTGCCTTGCAGCATGACCCCCAATGTCGTCTGCCATCTGTCCAGGCGCAGCGACTGATTTTCGATCACGATATTGCGGACCAGAGCCAGAATAAGAGCCCAAGTTAACTCCATCGTCGTCGAGTGGAACATATAGGTGCCGCACACCGGGATTCCACGCTCCGCCGTTGCCCGCTGGTCGATCGAGGCATTCCGCCAGCCGGTGGTAACCAAGAGTTTTAGCTTGGGCAGGCGTTCGATCAGCGCCCACGCCCGGTACCGTAAAAGGGCACGCATTTAAAGTTACTTACGGTTCCGATTTCGGTGAGCTAAAAACAGAAATTTGTTTCCCCGTGATGGGCCATACTTGACCTTGCAGCCCTGCTGTCGGATTGGGGCTGGCGTGTCAGATGCGTCACACATTTTCATAACTATTGAGCATTGCATAATATACTTACAACGGGAATAGCTCTGCCTGCTCCCAGAAGGCCATAACCAAAGTAGGGCGTCGGCGCATCCGCCGCAGTGCCTTCCGGGCATAGTGACTCAGTTCGCCGAAGCTCTTGGGGCAGAAATTCGGTAGCTCGTGCTGCTTCCAGTGCGACCACAGATACTCGACCGGATTCAGTTCCGGAGCATAGGCGGGCAGGAATTCCAACCAGATCCGCCCTCGCTGCTCGCGCACGAAGTCCCAGACCAGACGACCGCGATGGCTTTTCAACCCATCCCAGATGATTAACAACTTGCCGGGAACGTGCCGCAGCAGATGAGAGAGAAACTCGACCACCTGCGGACTGCGGATGCTGCCCGGAAACAGTCGGAAGTAGAAGTTCCACCACGTTACCCCTGCCATGGCTGACAAGGTCTTCCAATTGAAGTGGTACTGCAGGACGGGCGTCTGGCCCCGTGGAGCCCACGTACGGCAGCGGTGCGGGCGCTCGCTCAATCCGCTTTCGTCGATGAAGACGACGGTGCGGCCCTCATTTTTGGCCTTTTTTTAACTCCGGCCAGCGATCCCGCTTCCACTGCTGAATCTTGGCTTCGTCCCGTTCCAAGGCGCGTCCCGTCGGTCGCTGGCAACTCCAACCCAGTTGCCGCAGAATACGCCATGCCTGCGAGGGGTGGTACTTCACCCCGCATTCGCGTTCGATCAGGTGGGTCACTCGCGCCGACGTCCATAGGCTGGTTTCATATCCGAGTGCTTGTGGGCCACGCTTCAGACCACGCTCGATTCGCCGCAGGTCTTCGGGACGTAGGCGCGGTTTGCGACCCGCTCGTCCTGCCTTTTTAAGCGCCCGCCGTCCACCTTCCTGGAGTTGTCGAGCCCACTGACCCACCGATTGCCGATGTACCTTTACACGCCGCGCCACCTCGGACTGGCTATATCCCTGCTTCAGCAGCCGCGCCGCTTCCATCCGCCGCTGCTCCAGTGCGTCAAAATCTCTGCGAACTCCCGCTGGATTGCCCATGCACGGCAGGATAGCACAATCTTTCAGAAATGTCAGTATATTATTCAATACTCAATAAGACAAAGCTTGCGCCGGGCGGCACCTCGTCAGCGGTCCTCGTTGTTTCCGGCCAGGCCGACCTTGCCGTGCAGATGATCAGCGAGCTTATCGTCACCCCCGGCGTTGAGATTGCCGGTCCTCTTCCTGCCGAGATACAGAAATATGCGGTCGTTACCACGGCCATCGCCAAGCCGGCCGCCGATTCCAAGCCCGCGCAAAACCTCCTCATTTTCCTGTCTTCACCAAAGGTGGCTCCGGCATTGCGCGAAGCAGGATTAGAGCCTCCCAAGTGAGCACCAAAGGCCATGATGAGCTTGCGTGACAGGGCAGGCATCGCCAAGGGCGATCCGGAGGTTCCGGTCACGAACGCGGACGTTGAAAACAAACTACGGCGTAGCGCCGAAGGACTCGTACCGGACGATCGCGTAGAAGCATTGATAGGCGCCGTTTGGGGGTTGGAAAAGTCGTCCGCTGGCGGCAACGTGCTGGCGTTTTGTACCGCCGCCCAAGCCGTCTGTGCGAAGTAAGCGCCTGCCGGCCGCTGATTGCTATCATGCCGGCACGTTACTCAACAGAAGCGTAGAACTACTCTTCTTACCGCGGCCGGGCGGACAGTTCGGTTTTCTGGACCGGAATGCTCTGGCCGTTGCGATCAGCGTTTACCGAAAGGACGGAAGATTGATGGAAGGCGCACAACACACACCGCAAGGCATGTCGGAATCGGAGCTTGAAAGCATTGCGAAGAGTATTCTTCCCGGTTCCATTGACTTCCACATTCATGGCGGCCCAGATGTCAGGCCCCGCAAAATGACGGAGTTCGCTGTCGCGCAAGCAGCCAAGCAAGCTGGCATGAAAGCCGTCATCATCAAGAACCACGTCACTCCCACGACCTTGCGCGCCCGACTGATTTCAGAGGTGTTGGGAGGATTCCCTGTGTTTGGCGGCATAGTGTTGAACAGACAGGCGGGAGGACTGAATCCCGCAGCCGTGGATGTCGAACTTAAGCTCGGCGCGAAAGAGATCTGGCTGCCGACGATATCCGCCGTTGCCCAAATCCAATTGAACAAAGGAAATCTGGCAAACGCGGTACCTATCACCGATGAGCACGGCAACTTCCTGCTCGCTCTGATCGAAGTGATGGACCTGGTCGCAAAAGCCGGAGCAATTCTCGGGACATCGCATTTGGCGCCCGATGAAGTGGAAAAGGTAGTCTGCCTGGCGCGCCAGCGAAAGGTCGAGAAGATTATAGTCACGCACCCGGAAAACGATCCTCCCATGATGCCCCTCGAGATGCAGAAGCGGCTCGCTACGCAGGGCGTCTTCTTTGAACGGACTTTCGTTTCTACCCTGCCTCCCAGAAAGATGACGACCGAAATCCTGGCGGGGCATATTAAAGCTGTCGGCGCGCAATCGACGATCATGGCAACCGATCTCGGTCAGGCAGAAAACGATGAGCCGATAAAAGGCTTCATCACGTATATGAAGAGCATGATGGCATTGGGCATCCCGGCCGACCAGATCGTAACGATGGTGCAAAAGAATCCGGTCCAGGCGCTTGGAATCTGAGCTTCACACTCAAGCTAGGGAAAGGCGTTGCCATGAAGGACGTTACAGCTAGTCAGAATCCCGAGATTCAAAAGCAAGTTAAGAGAACAAATTATCGCTGGACGATGGCGATCTTTGCCTTTCTCGCGACCTTCGTCGCTTACCTGGACAGGGTCAACATGGCGGTAGCCACGCCGTCCATCATGAAGGAACTGCATTTCACGAAGGTCCAGATTGTTAGTATGTTGACGTGAATACCTACATTGACGCCATGATTTCGGCGAATCCGGACCACGTGGTCTGGGGTTCGGATTGGCCGCACACGTTCCTGGAGCCAGGAATGAAACGCACGCGAGATGAAATCGAACCGCTGCGGCGTGAGGACGATGGACGCGCCTTGAATCGTATGGCGCGCTGGATGCCGGACACTGCGCAACTAGAGAAATTGTTGGTCGATAATCCGGGGAAGCTGTACTTTTCTTGAATGACCGATCAGGGGCTGAAGTCTAGAACCAGTCTCATAAATCCCCGCTGGCCGTGAAACGTGGCACTCTGGGTGTGCTCTGGAATGCTCCGTTCCCACCATGCAGGGACGTTGGGAATTAACGGACGAACAATGGCAACTGATCGAGCCGATCTTGCGGCCGGCACGACGGGCCGACAACCGAGGCCGTCCATGGCACGATACTCGGGCTGTGCTGAACGGCGTACTGTGGGTGCTGGGCACCGGAGCCCAGTGGCGCGAAATGCCCGAGAAATATCCGCCGTTCCAGACCTGCCATCGCCGATTCCAGCAGTGGGTGCGCGGCGGAAAGCTGGAGAAGGCGCTGCAACGGTTAGCACGGTACCTGCACGAGCGAGGACAGTTGAACCTCGATGAGGCGTTCGTGGACGCTACCTTCGCCAGCGCCAAAAAAGGGGGCTTGCGGTCGGTCCCACCCGGCGCGGCAAGGGTACGAAGATCATCGCTATCGCCGCTAGTAACAGTCTTCCTCTCGCCGTATCTGTCAACAGCGCTTCGCCAGCCGAGTGCCAGCTTGTGGAACAGGTTCTTGGGGGAAGCTTCCTCAACCAACTCCCCGCCCGCCTCATCGGCGACAAAGCGTACGACTCGGACGCGCTCGACGAAAAGCTCGCCGAAGAATACGGCATCGAACTGATCGCACCGAACCGGCAACGCCGGAGCCAAACCCAAGACGGCCGCCCGCTGCGCCGTTATCGCAGGCGCTGGAAAGTAGAACGGCTGTTTGCCTGGATGCACAAGTTTCGCCGTCTGGTCGTGCGATGGGAATACCACATCGACAACTTTCTCGGCTTCGTGCACCTTGCTTGTCTCCATCTGCTGCTTAACCATTTATGAGACCGCTTCTAGTATCGCTCCTGTGCTTTCAGCATGACTCAAGAGTCACGCCCTGATACAAGGCTTCCGTTGACTGGAACTCAGCCCCGAACGGATTGAATTTAGGCAGAGGAGGTACACCTGCCGTAGTTTTGCTTCAAGGTCGCGCGGAGGTGCGTTTTCGCCTACCCAAGTTTGAGCAGGCTGTGGTAGCTTCGCTGAGGAGCTGATATGCCCGCATCGACAACACGGGCAACACCAAAACGGGTCGCGGAAGTGGATCCTTTCCTGACACGACGCTGGGTGAAACGCTTGGGGGGCGCTTTGGCTGCCCATCGTTATAAATATCTACAGCGTCACTTCAATGTCAAAGCCCCACGCCTCAAGAAGCGGTTCAGGAACATATTTCAAGTTTTTGTTGCGACTCACCCACTCGCGAAGACGAGTTGATCGGATATATTGATTGGGTTGCAACTTGAATTCGCGAACGCACTTCTCGAATTCAGTGATGGTTGGAGTCACCGGACCAATCGGTTCCGGCTTGCCCCAATTAGGATTGCCACGTCTCTTTGCCATAAACTCAGTCCTTGGCGAACCAAGTGATCAAGATTCAGATGGCCTTCCGGCGAGTCCATCCATCCGCCTGTACGCCTCGTGAAAAGGCAGGCTGTTTTACCTGCCTTTTCACGGGATTTAGACTTGGGCACAAAGCGCAGACCATTGGAGGCTCGCACAAATAGTATCGGCGTAAACGGCGGCAAGCCTTACGCTCAACAGGCTCGCCGAGAACAGTAAAAGACCGCCGCGCCTATGCCATCGCACTCAGTCCCTTGGATAACAACTCCAGCCCTAAGCGACCCGAATTGGTCATGTTGGAAGACAGCAAGCTCAAAAGGTTATTGCTGGTAGCTTCGGTCGCGCTGCCGCCAGTTGTGCCCGATCCAGTGGTGCCGACCGTAGCCGTGGGAATGGTCGCGGGACTATTCCCGTGATGATGGTGGTGAGACCCATGGCTCCGCTGCACATGCTGCATGGCTTGCTGAACTGTTGAATAGGCTTTTTGCGCGGCTGCGAGATTACCCGACTGGAGGGCCTGCCCGAGAGTATTGAGGTCTTGCACTATCGGGCCAATGCCCGAGGACTGCGTGTTCGAACTCGTAGCTTGTGTGCCGCCACTAGTTTGCGGCGTACCTTGCTGCAACTGGGAAAAGTCTTGTTGGGCGGCAGCCAGATTACCGGACTGAAGGTCTTGCCCGAGTTGTTGGAATTCAGAACGCAAGTTCTGCGTGCTGGCATTTACGTTACTGGGCTGGTAAAAATTGACGCTCGAAATACCCGCGACGGTCATTGCTTTTTTGCCTCCTCCCACGTGCCGATGACTCTCGCTCGTTCGGCAGATTCAGCGATTCACTATGCAAATCGCTGAAAATTAAACGGCAGTGAGGTGACCAAACGAGGGTAGGGAACCCAAATAATGCGGCTATCGCATTGAAAGTATTAGGCTTGACGCTCCTTGAGTTCGCCAGCAGGAGAGCGGTGAATAATTAGATGTTCTTTAGAATTGATCGCTGGAGCAGCGTTGTTGTAGAGATTCACACCACCGTATTTTGCGAGCCAAGAACGAAGCCGGTTACAAACCGCAGTCCTGAACGAACCCGAATGAATGTCGGCCCCAATAAGCCGGCTGGCCAATGTCCCACACGGAACAGGGGGCCTAAGATCAACGCGCATGGTTGGGTCAGGAAAAACGGAGCGGATTGAAAATATCCGATGCGGGTTTTCGGCCCTGATGCCCGGGATAGAGTGCCGCCAGTTGCGGCAATGTTGCGGCAAATTCTCTACGTCGTGGCGCACGCTCTTTCCGGTTACACGATGTTTCCGGTTAAAGGAAACAGGGTTCGCCACATGTGCTGGCAGCAAACACGGACGCGGCCGGGTTGGATGCGTAAACCTCTTTGTTTATCGTGGTTTTCTGAACATTGAGATTTTCTTTCCAGCTTTGGTACGAGGTTTGCATGTTGGGGATACGCACTCCTGCCCCGTCGGTCAGTTTTCTGTGCTGGCCAGAAGAGCGGTGGCGTGTCTGGGCAACACGCGAGGCGACGATGATTCTCCTGGTGACTTCTTCCAAGCGTGGCGCCGAGTGCGCCACAGTGCTGCAACGGGCCCAGGCCGAATCGGTTCAGGTTGCCAATAGCCTTCGCCGCGCGACCTCGATTCTGCGCAATGAGGAATTCGGCGCGGTCGTGCTTGACGACGCCATGGTGGGTGCCGATCCGGATGCTGTCGATATCCTGCTCACCGCTTCCGGCCTGGCGGTTCCCGTTTACGTGAACTTGGCCCTCAGCAACTCCACCCGGGTTGCGCGTGAGGTGCGGTTGGCGTTAAGGCGGCACGATGAGGCGCGAACGATTGCCATGCGTGCCGCTGAGTCGCTGCTGCACGGCGAATTTCGCACCGCGATGACGGGAATTCTGCTTTCGACGGAGCTGGTTCTCAACTCGCAGGAGTTGCCAGCGGACGCCGAAGAAAAGCTGAGGCTGGTCTGCCAGTTGGCGTCGCAGATCGGTGGCCAGCTGGAAACCGTGCAATAGAGCGATTTCGTAGTTGCTGTATCCGGAGGTATTAACCGCGAGCCCAGAAGCCCGGCTCCTCCGAGGCACAAGGAGAGCACAAACCATGAGACCAGTTCACAAGTTCTGTGTAGTACCGTCTTTGCCTCCCGCAATCGAGGGACTGCGCATAGCTGCCTACAATCTTCGCTGGTGCTGGAGCCATGACTCGGTGGAGTTGTTTCGTCGTTTAGACCGGGACTTGTGGGAAAAAACAGGGCATAATCCCGTGCTCCTGCTCGGCACTATCGAACAGGCGAAGCTTGAAAATGCCGCCAGCGACGACCCGTTTTTGGCGCACCTGCGACGAGTCCAGTCGAACCTTGAAACTTATCTCGCCGGGGAGTCGACTTGGTTTCGCAGGACCTACGCAAAGTCCGGCGATGACCCATTCATTGCCTATTTTTCCGCTGAATTTGGGTTAACTGAGTGCCTCTCGATTTTCGCCGGCGGGCTGGGCATACTTGCCGGCGATCACCTGAAATCCGCAAGCGACCTGGGAGTGCCCCTAGTCGGTGTAGGACTGCTCTACCAGCAAGGCTACTTCCGCCAATACCTGAGTCAGTCGGGATGGCAGCAGGAATCTTTCGCGGACAACGATTTCCACAATCTGCCGGTCAGCATGGTTCATCACCCGAACGGCAGCCCCGTCATGGTCGAAGTAGAGCTCGCCGGACAGCTCGTGCGCGCGCAAGTGTGGAAAGTGCAAGTTGGACGGGTATCTTTATTTCTGCTCGATACAAACATACCGGCCAACGCGCGTCCAGAAGGTCGCAATATTACCAAACAGTTGTATGGCGGCGACCGCGAAATGCGAATCCGGCAGGAGATTGTGCTTGGCATCGGCGGCTACCGCGCGTTGCAGGCGATGGGCCTGAAGCCCACGGTTTACCACATGAATGAAGGCCACTCCGCGTTTCTTGCACTCGAACACATATTGCACCTGATGAAAAGTCGCGGTCTCGGTCTGGCGGAAGCACGTGAATTAGCCTCAGCCAGTCTGGTTTTCACCACCCACACTCCGGTCGAAGCCGGTCACGACTACTTTCATCCCGATCTGATGGACCGATACTTCGGCCATACCGCGCGGCAACTGGGTCTCTCGCAGGCGGATTTTCTCGATCTTGGACGGACGCATGGAAATGGGGAGTTCTGCATGACGGTGCTTGCATTGCGTTTGGCTTCTCGCGCCAACGCCGTCAGCAAACTGCACGGAGAAGTCAGCCGGAAAATGTGGATGTCGCTTTGGCCCGGCGTACCGGTTGAAGAAATCCCCGTCGGCCACGTTACCAACGGAGTTCACTTCCGGAGTTGGATCTCGGCGGAATTCAATCAACTCTACGACCGTTATCTCGGGCCCAACTGGCGGGAGGAACCGGCCAATAGCGAGGTCTGGAGCCGAGTCAAGTCGATCCCGGCCGAGGAATTGTGGCGGACCCATGAGCGCAGACGGGAGCGGCTTGTCGAATTGGCCCGCCGTCGAGTGTGCGAGCAACGCATGCACCGAGGCGCTCCCCAGGCAGAAATCGATGCGGCTGCGGAGGTGTTGGACCCGGATACGCTTACGATCGGATTTGCGCGTCGCTTCGCGACCTATAAACGGGCCACTTTGATCTTGCGGGACATGGATCGCTTGCGCCGGATTCTGACCAACCAGGAGCGCCCCGTACAGTTGATCCTCGCCGGCAAAGCCCACCCGCAGGATGACGCTGGTAAAGAGCTGATACGCAGGATCAGCGAGTTGAGCCGAGATCCAGTGCTGGGCCGCCACGTTGTTTTCCTCGAAGACTATGACATGGCGGTCTCGCGATCCATGGTGCAGGGTGCGGATGTGTGGTTGAATACGCCGCTACGTCCCAATGAAGCCTCTGGCACCAGTGGAATGAAAGCTGCTGCTAACGCCGTGCTCAACATGAGTGTGCCAGACGGCTGGTGGGATGAAGTGTGGAATGACCCCCGCAACTCCAAGAAAATGGGTTGGGCTATCGGAAAGGGCGAGTCTTACACCGACCCGGATTATCAGGACCAGGTAGAAGCGGCGGCTCTCTACGATTTGCTGGAACGCGACGTGGTGCCATCATTCTATGATCGCGGAGTGGATCGAATTCCCCGAAGATGGGTGGAGCGGATGAAGGACTCCGTGGATTCTTTGTGTCATTTTGTCAACACGCATCGCATGGTGCGCGACTATGTCGAAGGCTATTACGTCAAAGCGCACGGTCGGTTTCGCGCATTAGAGGCCAACGACGCCGCTCGGGTGCGTGAACTCTCGGCCTCGATGGAGCGCATTCGCAGGGAGTGGCATACGATCTGGATCACCAGAGTCGAGGACAAACCGGTGGATACGATCCCTGTAGCATCAGCCATGCGGGTCCGGGCCCAGGTACACCTTGGCCGTTTGAGCCCGCGGGACGTCTTGGTGGAACTATACGTCGGTCGCGTTGACATGCAAGGAGAGCTGGTCGAAGGCGAATCGGTCGCGATGGACGTGGTGGGACACGATTCAGAAAACAATTACAGCTACGTCGCGGAGACTTCGGCGGCCAGAAGCGGTTTACACGGATTTACCGTGCGCGTACGTCCAAGCCATCCTGACATGTCGGTAGCTTTCATGCCTGGACTGATCTGCTGGGCTGATCAGTCTCGCGTCGCGTCGGCAGCCGCAGGGTAGGCTGGTGAGAGCGAGTAAGTAAAGATCAACTTTCAAGGACGCACAATTGGATTGTGCGCTCTTGAAAAAGGCTGCAGCCGCTCGACGGGATCTTCCCTCGGAACTCCAATCGGGCTTTTGCGGCTCGGTCGGACCCGCTCGCCTCTACCGGCCTTAGCAGCGGCGCGCTATAAAGGTTTTGCTGAATGAGACATTGCAACTACCGGGACGGGGTTGATTGCGGGGTTGGGTAGCACAGGTCCACAAAGGGATCTGCACCGATAGTACCCACCAAGTCCCGGCGGTAGTCTGGCGAAGAAACGTGCGTCAGGCGTTCGCGTGCCCGCCGCAACCGTTCGCTCATTTCCGAATTGCCTCTTGACAACGCATATTCCAATGCTCCGACGTTTCGGTTCCACAGCACGACGTCGCGCTCCTGCTTGGCAGCAAGCCGCTCCTGGTACCAGTCGCTGGCCAGTAGCGATTCGCGCGTGAACATTTGCCTTACTTCAGGAGTGTCAACCGTCAGCCCGTTCCATTGACCGTGTGCCATGATGTGCAACAATGCCGCGATGGGCGGGCAGGCCGCTTCAATGCTGCCGTCTTCGAAATAGTTAAGCGCCACCCGCCGCTGCGCTTCGAGAATGCTGGTCAACCCTTCGACAAAAATATCCAGACCCTGCTGTTCGGGACGCAGCATCTCCTGGGAAAAGACCGCATCCGGCGTTTCAAATATCCTGCCCAGGAAGTGATCGGCAAAAAGCATCGTGATGCGATATCCAAGGCGGCTCGCCAACACGTTGCGTCCCTGATACTCGAAATCCTGAACCTTCTCAAGGTAGCCGTTCTCGATCAGAAACTTCGCGTCGCGCTCCTGGGGCGTCATGCGGCACCACACTTCGGGTACGAGCATGCTGATGTCGTGGTCAACCCGGAAATGAGGTCCGACGTGCCCGGCAGCGGTGGAGAATCCTGCCTCACCCGTCAGGATCATGCCAACCAGGGCGTTGTTCAGGTCCACGACTGGCCAGAGCGCGTTAAATGGTGACTTCGTGAGCGCACCTTCGCTGCCGAATCCTGTGGTCGATGGCGACTTGCCGGTCAGGCTGCAGGCGAAGTCCATAAACAACTCGGGTAGCTCCAGGTAGTGAATCGGGCTGTATACGGCCAATGCAGGCAAGCCTATCTTCGGGTCAGGCGGGTTGTTGCGACGACCGGCGAGCACGGCGTCCACTGCAAAGTGGATGCGCTGAGTTGCGTTCGCTTTTCTCAGGAACCGTGTTCCGACTTCAGCGAGCCGAAGCTGCTCCGGATTGACGAGGCCCGGCCGTCTCTGAAGGTATCGTGGATTCTTGGAGGGCTTTCCCTCCACGATACGTGGATGTGCCGAGGAGACTACAAAGTCTGGGCGCTCATCCTGCACGAAGCCTCGCAACATCGCCTGCATGGGTTGCGTGTACTGGTCGAACTCAACTACACGGTCCACGATGGCCCGAGCCTGATCGTGGTTGAGTGGCTCGAAGTTGGACAGAAAGACTTCCTGTCCCGCGATGTCGGCCTCTGCCTGATTGTCTGCACCACGATGTATGGCATCGTCCGGCCGCTGAAACAGCATGGCTTCGCAGTTCTCGACCAGCTTCACGCTGCCGCGCGAGTCACCGCGGAGGTCCGGAAGCTGGCTGACCGGTAATACGGCCGACACCGTAATATCGTCTTCCACTTGCACCTTGTCTGCCGGATGGAAATCGGGCCGCAACTTGAAAATGCGCCACGAGCCATCGGGGGCGAACCCCACGCGCAGGTATTCACCAATGAGCTTCTGGTTGTCGAACTTGAGCTCGTGGCCCGGAAAGCCATTGATCGAATCAACCGTAAAGTGCTGGCGCCAGCTGCCTCCCCATTCGGGCCGATAGTACCGCTTGACCGTGAAGACAAGCTGCCGGATCGTCTGTGGAAGGTTCCGCAACCACTCGTTATAGTCGTCGGTGTACTCCGGCGACGGCGTTAGCAGGCGAATCACTGACCCCAACGAGCGCTCAGGGCCGAGGATTGGCCGGACCGCACGAGCTTTGTCCGAAGCGCGACGATAAATATTCGAGCAGTCCGCTCTGAGAATCTCCTCGACGCGATCAAGATCAAGCTTGAAGTCCTTCACAAAGACGGGACCTTGCAGCACGCTGCCGGCAATCGATTTCGAGATCTCCGACTTGCCGCCCCCTGAGACAGTCGAAGGCTTGTGGCAAAGTGTGCCGTCAGCCCGCACTCCAATCAAGTGCCACCCGCCGCCGCCTGCCTGCTTCGCGAGTCGCACCTTGTATCCCGATGGCAGCACGTACGTCTTGTCCGGTACCAGCGGGAGGGTTCGCTCGGAGCCTGCCAGTTGCCATGTGACACAGCCGCATCGCACATCGAAGTGCGCGTCCTCCGGTACGTACACTATGCCAGGGTGCGACGCGTCCACTGCATAGCCCTCCGGCATGGTCTTAACGGAGTCTTTGAGCAGCGCGAGCGCTGCCGCAAACGACGCGGTGGGCTTTTCCCGGTAATCCTGCCCCATTACATACGCCGGAAACGCAATCGCGCCGCCGGCGTGCTCCTCCTCGGCCAATCCGTAAAGATTGGCGGCATAACTGATCTGCGTTTTCACCTCCTTCTTGCAGTACCCGAAGTAGTTGTCCGCGATGATTGTGACAATCACTCCCTGCTCGTCGCGGCAAGTGAGTTTGAAAGCACGGCCGTTGTTATAGAGCTCGGACTCGTCTTTCCAGCACATTCCGTCGCGTCGCTGACGTTCGGTTGCTTTGTCCCAGACCGGCAGTCCAAGGTCTTTCTTTCGCGTGCCGACCAGGTGCGGCGCGAGAATGATGCAGCCCGTGTGACCGGTCCAGCGCTCCGAATCAAGCGCCGCATCGTTTTCCGGCAGATACGGATCTCCTCCATTGCCGAAGATCGCCTCGACGAAATCAAGGTTGCTGACCAGACTGCCCGGCGCAAAAAAGCGTGTCTCCATGCGGCGGCCGAGCTCAGACCCGATGCTGGGACAAACCGCAGGCCGCAGGAGCAGTGACACCCATAACCTTACCCGGTCCGTCTGGTCCGCGGTGAAGGGCAACTCGAGGAGCTCTTCTGGAGCGTGCCACGCTCCTTCCAGCATGCGCGCGAAAGCCTCCTTCGGCACCGCAATCTTGTCGGCTGCAATGCCGAGTCCGCCCTCGACGATGTGAAAAATTCCCTCCGTTGTCCGGCGGTCGCTCTTCGGGTTGTGCAGCACGCCCTGCCGCAACCGGTACGAGGACAACAACGGAGAAGCGAATTCGTCCCGCGTAGGCGGAAGCGACAGAACTCGCGCCAGCCCCGGCTGGTCCAGCACGAAGGTCTCGCCGGGCGGCCGAGGTGCACCGCCCGGCCGCACGTCGCTGAGATAGCGGTCAAGGAATTGCTGGATGCGCTGGTCGGCCGGGCATTGTCGCTCAGCCGAGCCTCGGTCCTTCTCATGAAACGTCCGCAGCAGCGGACGCGCCAGATCAATAAACTCCGGGTTGACCGTCGCTGCGCTTGTAGGCTGTCCCAGGGCTGCCAGCTTAAGATTGATGTATCGGTGCAACGCTCCGTCCCGCGAAATCTCGGGACGATAATATCCAGTTTGCCTCGGCCCCATCTCTGAATAGTCCTGAATCGATCTGTTGGGTTTGTTCGTGAGTTGTTATTTAAAGCTGCCAATCCAGCCTGCACTAATGCTTTCATTGTAAAGCTGACAGGACGAATCTCCGAGAGTTCACTCATGATGGTGCGATATCTTCGCGTTGACGAGCCCAATTTGTTGCCCAGCTCCGTTTCGGGACAAGATTTTCGGGCCAAGAGCGGGGGGCCGAGATCGACCCAAAGCGATGAACTCGGTTGTACAATTCATGGCGGCGAGGATGGAGAAAGGGACGCCGATCGCTGAAATTAAGGTGCCGCCCACCTGAAGATTCGGCGGATCGTGTATTCGTCTGATGGACCGCTATAGCGGTCCGGCAGGCATTCCAAGAAAGGTGGAATCGGGAGAAATCGATCGTTGTGAAGTGTCACGTGCCAGCCATCGAAGGCTCATTGGTGTTGCGGTGGATGGTGTAGGGCACGTCTTCATTTCCGATGCAGTCGCAAGCCAGATCGTGCGGGTGGACGGAAGCCAGGATACCTCAAGCGCTGATGCACAGACTACGATAGCGACGGGGTTTCCCAGCCGTTTCTCCCGTTAGTCCCGTTTGATCAGCGCTGGCAGGTGCTTGCCGACCCAGTTCGTGGCCTGCTCGTAGGCGTAGGCGAGTTGCAGCACCGCGAAATCCGCATGATTTCGACCGATGATCTGCATGCCCATCGGCAGCCCATCCTGGCTGAAACCAACAGGCATGTTGATGACCGGGGAGCCGGCCAGCGACGGGGGAACCGCAACCTCTATCCAGCGGTGATAGGTATCCATGGTCTTACCGTTGACCGTCTTGGGCCAGTGCGTAGCGGCGTCGAAGGGAAACACCTGGGCGCTCGGCAGCAACAGATACTCATAACGCTCGAACAACCTGAGCATCATTCCATACCAGTTCGTGCGCGCGACCCAGGCCTTGTAGACTTCCGTTGCCGTTAATTTCAGGCCGCGCTCGACCTCCCATTGCGCTTCCGGCTTCATCAGCGCGCGCTTGGCCGGATCGCTGTACATCGCCAGGTACGTTCCGCAATTCAGCCAGGCGCGGAGTGTAAGCCACATTTCCCACATCTGCTCCAGCGGGAATTCCAGGCGGGCCCCTTCAACGGTGCATCCGACAGACTCGAACGCCTTAAGCGAGCTCTCACATAGCTCCATCACTCCCGGTTCCATCGCCAGGTAGCCACCAAGATTCCCCAGCCAGCCGATGCGCGTTCCCTTGAAGTCGCGATCAAGCGGCGCGGCAAACGTCAGCGGGTCTTGCGCGATGGTGCTGGGCTCCGCCGGGTCGCGTCCGGCCATTACCGAGAGCAGCATGGCCACATCGGCGACGCTGCGCCCCATCGGTCCCACGGAATTCAGTTGATGAACGAAAATTTCAGGGCTGGGACCGGCGGGAATGCGCCCATAAGACGGCCGCAGCGCGACCACGTTGTTAAACGCGGCCGGGTTGCGCAGCGAACCCATAAGGTCGCTGCCGTCGGCCAAAGGCACCATGCGCAGCGCCAGCGAGACCGCCGCGCCGCCGCTGCTGCCGCCGCAGGTCTTTGACGGCGCATAGGCGTTCAGCGTGGTGCCGAAAATGGAGTTGTAAGTCTGCGAGCCCATGCACAATTCCGGTGTGTTGGTCTTGCCTATGATGATGGCGCCGTTCTTCTTCAGCCGGCCGACAAAGGTTGCGTCAACCTGAGGCACCGTGTCCAGCAGCGGCGAACCCGCGGTCGTCCGGATGCCTTTGGTCATGGCGTTGTCCTTCGCCGCGTGAGGAAAGCCGTGCATCCATCCCAAGTACTGGCCGCGCGCCAGTTGCTGGTCACGCGCCGCCGCCTGCTGCATCAACCCGTCGCGATCTTGCAGCGAGACGATGGCATTCACCTTGGGGTTGGTGCGCTTGATGTGGTCCAGATACTCAGCCATGACCTCGGTGCACGAGACTCGCTTCGACCTGATCGCCTGCGAGAGCTGCGCCGCGTCCATCATTACCAGCTCTGGCACGGAGGGCTGCATCTGCCTTCCGCCGCCGAATCCATGCGTCTCCGTTGTCATCTCTCTCCTCCGGCAGGCGCTCACGCCCGTCTTCGCTACAGATCTATCAGTTCAGCAGCTTTCGGGTCATGTGTAGAAGAATCTCGGTCCCGTGAATCATCGCTGACCGGTCGAACGTCATCGTCGGATCGTGCAGCCCCGGTGTCAAATCGCATCCAAGTCCCACGTAGCCGGCCTTGAGCTTTGGCCTTTTCTTTGCGAAATAGTGGAAATCTTCGCCGCCAGGGGTCACGATCGGGTCGAGCAACCCTGGTTCGCCGAGCACCGCACGGATTGCTTCCCGGGCAAGTTCAATAATCTCCGGGTGATACTCTGCTCCAGGAACCCCGCCCTTTACAGTTGTTTCGGCTGTCGCTCCGACGGTTGCTGCCGCGGCCTTGATGGCCTTCTCCGCTTTCTCAAGAAGCGTTTCCATGGCAGCGTTCTGCTGAGTTCTCAGGTCGAGCGCCATCTCGGCCTTGTCGGGAATCGCGTTCAGAGTTGCACCACCGGCGTGGAGCTTCGTCACCTTGCAGGTCCACGGCATCACGGGATTGAGGTGGATCGCATTTACGGCGTTGACTGCTGCCGCTGCGGCATCGATGGCGTTGATCCCCAAGTGAGGCCTGGCACCATGGGCGGTACGACCGTTGATCGTCGCTTGCATAATGTAGCTGGAGCCGTGGTACAGAGCCGGCGTAGCTTGCCCGGTCTTTGCTTCCTGGATGGGTCTGAGATGCATGCCGATCACTACGTCCACATCGTCAAGCGCACCAGCTTCGATCAGCTTGAGCGCACCAACAAGCGTTTCTTCGGCTGGCTGGAAGAGAATCTTCAGGGTACCCCGCCGGATACCGCTTTTCGCTAGTTCTTCAGCAGTAGTCAACACCATCGAACAGTGCGCATCGTGCCCGCAAGAGTGAACACAGACGTCTTCCCCATTGATCGTGTACGCCAAAGCATCCATGTCGGCCCGCAGTGCGACTGTCGAACCTGGCTCCTTCCCTTTCAGGGTCGCGACTACGCCCGTACCACCAACGCCGGTCATCACTGCAAAACCGGCGGCTTTGATCTTTTCCGCCAGCCACGCCGACGTCCGGTGTTCAGCAAGTCCAACCTCCGGCATGGCATGCAACGCATCATAGGTTGCCTGGATTCTGGCTTGTATCGCGTTCATTCTTCTCTCTCCCTTATGCGAAAAACCGCATGACGAACATGCCGATGGCTGCGTTCACAATGCTGATGACAAACAGCACCGGATAATGCTTGGACTTCACTCCCGCAGTTCCCAGGCAGCGGCCCATGTACTGAACCTGCGCTCCCATGAGGAATATCGCCGGCAGCAGGATCGTCACTTGGGTTTTGTTGAGCGCACTTGACGAATATAGACTAGCGGCCACCCCGGCGCCTCCGGCCATGGACATCCAGGCCCCCATCAACACCATGGCCGCTTTGCCCGGCAGTCCGAAAACCGCCATGACCGGATCAAAAATCTTTCCTAAAAAGTCGAGCGCACCGGAAACGCGGAGAACCTGGATCAGCACGTATGCCATGAGCACGTTCGGCAGGATGCTGCCGGTCCCGACGGCCCATCCTTTGCGGGCGCCTTCCACAAAAATGTCCGGAATCGTTTTCTTCTGTTCGGTCGCCATTTCAGTTCTCCTCTTTTGCGAACCAGCGCAAGTAGATCCGCATGACGTTGGCGCCCACGACTTTCAGAACGAACATCAGCACCAATGGCACGATAATGGGCACGGTGATGAAGTCGAAAACGGCGGGGCCGATGGACAGATAGTTCGTAATGATGCCGCCGGCCGAGAACTGGAAGGCCGCAAAAATGGTTTTCTCCCGTTCCGTTATCAACTCGGTTTCCTTCAGCATGCGCGTCATGCCGGCCCCGGCATCGGTGCTCTGGAAGCTTGTAACCATGGCCAGGCCCGTAATTCCGGGAATGCCCATCAGCGGACGAAGAACAGGAGAGAGCAATTTTTGAGCTGCTCGCAAGCCGCCAAAGTGGTCGATGATCTCAACCATGCCAAGCGCAAACATGACAACCGGAACCAGGCTGAACGCGAACAAGAAGCCGTCACGCGCTCCCAGGCCGCCTTGTCCCATGTAGGTTGCCTTGGCTGGGTCCTTCATGGTGCCGAATATTCCCGCAATCGTGTTGAAGTCGAGCGTGGTAATCAAACCTTTACGGCCGGCAAGCAAGCCTGAGAAGAAAATGACGGCAAATACAAATGCCACATAGCCGGTCCATGGAACTACCAGCTTTGGTGGTGCTTCGTGGAGATTCTTTTTCTCCTCGGACACTGGTGGATGCCCTGACACTGTGGGTGCCTCCTTGAAGAACTCTTCTGCTATTTGACTGAGCCGCATCCCGCCAGCCTGCCAGGAGGATGACGCCCTGCCTGCCTCACTCGACCGCCCGAACGAATGGTTATTGATGCGAGACTCTGATCGTGAATGGCCGCTATTATAGCCGAATCTCTTTCTTGAGTCTCTGAATCGCTGTAATTGTCCCCCGTCAGCGGAAGTGCACTTGGGAGGCGCTGTCCGACCAGCTTACCGGAGGTAGCAGTCGATGGAATGTCTTGGCTCAGCCGTGGGCCGCTCGCGTAAAATACCTGAGAAGTCCGTTCTCAATGCGCAGGGATATTTACTAGGGCAGATGAAGGTCGCCCGAACCGCAAGGGAGGTAAAACCGGAATGTCAGCAGGCAAGACTGACGCGAGAATTGCTGTATCTATTCTCGACCCACGAGGGGAGCAGAAGAGACCGCATCTCAAGCTGGCGCCCCGGATCACGATAGAGGACCTTAAGAAAGGCCCGGTGCTTTTCTTTGATAACACCAAACTTGGATTTTGCAACTACATTGAGGTTTTCAAGCGGCTCAAGGCCAACTTCGCCAAAGACGGGATTACTAACCTGGTCGAACACCGCGAGACGGTCAGGGGCAAGGCGACCGATGCCCTGCGGGAGTTCGCGGAGAAGCTGGCGGGGTACAGACCGGTGGCGGCGGTGTTCGCGCTGGGAGATGTGGGTGTCAGTCCGGCGACAACCATCATGACCATTCGCATGGAAGAACTTGGCATTCCAACCGTCTATATAACCGCGCCTCCAGGAAGCGACCTGGTACGGGGCGTGGTCTATTATCGCGCTGGCCAGCTCGCGGTATGCCCAATCGATATTTATCAGGGAAGCACGATCGACGACATCGACAAGAAAGTGGACGCGGCCATGGGGCTGATCTACGACTTGCTAACTCTGCCGGCAGAACAGCTGGAGAAACGAGCGACTCCCGATTTCGAGCTCGACAGCGTAGCGCCCACGGCCGATGGCATTCTGCACCAAGCAGAGCAGATAAAGCTCGACGCAGCCGCCGCATCGCAGCCCGCGGCCGGCATTGAAGAAATCAATGAGCTATTCAACGATCTCCACCTGAGCGATGGCTTGCCCGTAATTCCACCCACTCTGGCCCGCCTGGAAAAGATGCTTTCCTACTGTCCTTACGACAAAGATCTTCTTTTGGCGAAAGAAATCGGGCCCAGCGGCAAGGACATTACTGTCAAAGATGTAGCCGTCGCCGCCGTCATGGCCGGCTGCAAGCCGCAATCCATGCCAATTCTGGTCGCGGCCTTCAGGGCCATGTCGCACAAGAACTACAACTTCCTGCAGTCGGTCACCACCTCGCATCCCGGAGGAAATCTGGTCCTGGTAAGTGGCCCCTTGGCACAGGAGCTCGGCATTCACGGGGGTGCGGGCTGCATCGGCCCAGGGTTTGCCGCCAACATGACCATTGGGCGCGCCGTGAATCTGGTGCTGATCAATACCTGCCGGTCGGTTCCTGGGCACTGTGATCTGGTCTGCATCTCTTCCCAGGCGGAGCTGACGTATTGCTTCGCTGAAGAGCCCGCGCTTACTCCCTGGAAGACCATAAGCCAGGAACGGTTCGATGAGAAAACGACAGTAGTCTACGTGCTGAAAGCCGAGCCGCCGCACGATATCATCGATTTTCTCAGCATGACGGGGGGCGATTTGCTTGACGGTATCACCGATTGCTGCACCACCTTGGGTTCGAACAACTCGTTCATGCCGGGCCCGCTTATTGTGGTTTGCACGCGCGATCACGCCTGGCTGCTGGCTCGCGACGGCTGGGACAAGGAGAAAATCCGGGAGCACATTCACACCTATGCCTATCACCAGGTTCCCATGGTCCGTAACCGGGGTCTGGTTCCGGTACGGCCGGCCAGCTTTGCCAACCGGCACCCGATGCCGGTAACGCGCTCACCCCGGGACATCGAGATCGTTGTGGGCGGCGGGCGCGGCGGGCACTCGGCCGTCATTCTGCCTTGGGCGCTGCACAGCGAGGCCATTGTGGAGCGAGTGCTTCTGCCGGATGGGCGCATTCCGGCGAGCATCGAAGATTTCAAGGCTAGGTAGCCACAGTCTCAAGGGCTAAGTTAGAGCACTGTGTCCCGGGAGGGAATTCAGGCCACCATGGCTACGCGAAAGCGGCCAGCGAGTGCGGAGAAGGAGAACTGTGGTATGAGCACGCCGGCGGTAGAAGGCACAATCGATGCTAAGGCGAGCGTCAATGCAAGAAAGAGAGCATTTGTTCTCGGGCTGATTTTTGTCGCCTACCTGTTTTGCTATGTGGACCGAATGGTGATGTCCACCTGCATTCCCTACATCGGCAAGGACCTGAATCTGTCGAAGACTGCCATGGGCATGGCCATGAGCGCATTTTTTATGGGATACACCGTCTTTCAGATTCCCGGCGGAATTATGGTCGATAGATTTGGCCCGCGCCTGATCATGACGATTGCGTTCACCGTCTGGTCGCTCTTTACCGGCATCACAGGCATGATTATCAATTTCGTCCAGCTCTTGGCCGCCCGCGTCGTTTTTGGAATTGGTGAGGCCCCCTTCCCGGCGGCGTCGATGAAGAGCATCGCCTTGTGGTTTGAGCCGAGCAAGCGCGCCACTGCCACGTCCATCATCCTGTCTTCAAATGCGCTCGGGCCGGCGATTGCTCCGCTCTTGGCGGTGGCGATCATGACGCATTGGGGCTGGCGAGGAACCTTCTACAGTCTGGTGCTGCCCGGATTCGTAGTTTCTGTCCTGATAGCCATCTACGTCACCGATGATCCGCTCGCCAAGAGCAAGCGCTGGGCGGCGGCAAAGTCGGCCAGCGTCGGACAGGGCGCGGCCCAGTATTCCTTCTGGCAGGTACTGCAAGAGCCCACGGTCTGGAAGGCCACGGTAATGTTTTTCGTGGCCAACATGGCGGGATGGGGATTCAAGTCCTGGCTGCCCGGGTATTTGGTGATCGCGCGGCACATGAGCATGAAGGCGATGGGAGTGGCCGCCTCCATTCCGTTTTTCGCCGGTGTGGTTGGCTATCTGTTCGGCGGCTGGATGTCGGATGGTCCGTTCAAGAACAACCGCAAGGTTCCCGTGGTCATTTTCCAACTGGTAACGGCGCTGCTGTTTTATCTCACGTACACTGTGGGATCGATGGCCATGTTGATGATTTACCAGACGTTGGCGGGATTCTTCCTGAGTGCGATGCTGGCCGCTACGTGGGCATTGCCGGTCAGCTCGGTGTCCAAGAAGATCACCGGCAGGGCTGTCGGCATTTTCAACACCGGTGGTCAGTTGGCCGGCCTTGTGTCTCCGACCGTGATCGGCTACCTCGTTGATCTCTCGAAGGGAAGCTTCAACACTTCCTTCATCTTCATGATTTCGTGTCTGCTGGTTGCTTCTCTTCTAACCCTGACGCTGCGCAGTCCGGTCAACCGAGAGGAATAGTTGTCTTATTAACCTGTTTTGATTCCCAGAAGAAAGTCCTGGGAAAGCCCCGGCTCTGCGCAGGACTGCAGAGGCACGGACTCCCAGTTCCTCCAACTTGAGAAGAAGGCTGCCGGAAAGCCGAAAGTGCTTATTCATCGGATCACTCAGATTTGAGAGAAGCCATGTCGCGAGATGACAACCTCGTCTGCTCCAAGGCGCAGTGCGTCTTCCTTTTTGTTGGGTGAAGTCGTGAAGACAACTACCTGGGATCCAAGCGCATGGGCAAACTTTTCACCGGCCAGGGATGGAGCGGTTTTGTGGATTGGGATGGGAAGTCGACTCACGCGAGTTGCTATGTCTTAAGGCGATTAAGGGAGTTGGTCATATGCGTCATCGCAGCCGCTTGCGCCTTTGCCGCGTCGCCGGCGCCGATTGCATCCAGAATCGCGGCGTGCTCAGCCAACACCTCCGGCATCTTCCATTGGCCATTACTTGAGCGCGTGTGCCGGATGCTCTCGCGGATGGAGCGACCCAGGAAAATGATGAACTCGACAAAGAGTTCGTTGTTCGTAGCTTCGGCGATGGCTCGGTGAAAGGCCAGAGCTTCTTCGATACAAGGACTGCCGGATGCCGCTTCCGCCAACATGCGCGCATGCACCCGGCGAAGATTGACGATCTGGCTGCGCTTCGCCCGCCTGGCCGCGATCTCGGCCGCAGACACCTCCACGCTCATGCGCAACTCGAAAATCTTGCGCACGGCATCGGGGCCGGAGCTTAGCAGGGGTTGAATTCGGAAAGGCTGGTTGGAACCCGGTCGCGCTACGAAGACACCCGCACCCTGCCGAGTCTCGATCACACCGTCCGCCCGCAGGCTGGAAATAGCCTCGCGGACTACCATTAAACTGACGCCATACTGTTCGGCCATCTGTTGGCCGGTGGGCAGGCGGGTCCCCGGCGACAGACATCCGTTGGTGATGCTGCGCCGGAGCAAGCCCACAACGCGATCAGCGAGGCTTGACCTCGCAATCGTTTCAGCCGGTCTTGCTGCCGCTCTTGGTCCTGCCATCTCAACCCTTTCCGCAGCGCGGGCCGACCGCCCCTTTGAAGATACGTTTCTACCCGGCATCAACTATCCTCGTATGCGCTAGCCGTTAGCCCCGGCCGATCAATGGCATCTTGGTGGCCATGATAAGCATGAATTGAACATTGGCTTCGAGAGGAAGAGACGCCATATACAGGACGGCACGCGCAACGTCTTTAGGATCCATCGTTGGTTCAACCGCTCTCGTGCCGTTCGCTTGCGGAACGCCCTTGCTCATGTTGCCTGTCATTTCGGTCGCCGCGTTGCCAATGTCGATTTGGCCGCAAGCAATGTCGTACTTTCGGCCATCGAGGGAAGTCGCTTTAGTGAGACCGGTAATTCCGTGTTTTGATGCCGTATAGGGGGCGGAATTTGGCCGAGGGCTGTGCGCTCCAACCGAGCCGTTGTTGATGATGCGCCCGCCGCGCGGCTCCTGATCCTTCATGATTTTGAAGGCTTGCTGCGTGCAGAGAAGTGTGCCGGTGAGGTTGGTGTCGATCACGGCCTTCCAGTGCTTGAACTCTATGTCCTCGAGCAGCGCGCCTTTGCCGCCGTAGCCGGCATTATTGAACAGCAGGTCGAGCCTGCCGAACGTCTCTTTCGTTTTCGCAAAAAGCGTGGCTACCGACTCAGGCTCGGTGACATTCGTAGGCACGGCGATCACGTGCGTATCGGGACGGATCTCCTTCACTGCGGCCACCGTTGTCTCCAAGCGCTCCAGACGCCGGCCGGCAAGAACCAGTGAGTACCCATTCTCAGCAAGAGCAATCGAGACCACCTTGCCAATCCCGCTGCCTGCCCCTGTGACAAGCGCAATCTTCGGTGATGAGCCCATTACTTTCCTTCCATTTCATTCGGTCCGACCTGGGGGCCGATAATCTCTTCGGGCATACAGCCCCGCCTGTAAGCCATGACAATTCGCTTGAATTCGATAACTACTTTCCCGTCTTGCGTGAAACCCTTGGTCTTAAAGGTTACGATCCCCACTTTGGGGTTCGATTTCGAGTCGCGCTTCTCGATCACTTCACTTTGCGAATAAACGGTTTCGCCCTCGAACAAAGGATTAGGCAGGCGCACTTCATCCCAGCCCAAGTTCGTCAAGGAATTGATCGAGATGTCGCTGACCGACTGACCAGTGACAAGCGCCAGGGTCAAGGTAGAACCAACGATCGGTTGGCCGAATTTTGTTTTCGCCGCGAGCGCGTGGTCGAAATGAACGGGATTGGTATTCATCGTGAGCATACTGAACCAAATATTGTCGGTAGCGGTTACGGTGCGACCCAGTCGGTGACGATAAATATCGCCGACCTCGAAATCTTCGAAGTACCGGCCTAGCCAACCTTCTTTAATTGCCATCATGACCTCTTCGTCTTAGTAAGTTTAGATTTGGATCCAGCACCTACGACGTGCTTCCCTTCTATCGGGATGACTACCATCTCATCCGGACATCGGGTCACGCCTGCCGAATCTCCATGTGCCAACCGTTAGTCCTCGCATGGCGGGATGCTCGTCTGAGAGCTTCAAATCGATATCGTCTTCAAATCTTCCGCGACTCGCAATTTTGCCTCGGTGACTTTCTGCACTTCCTCAGGAGTGACGCCCGGCGCCACCTCGCGCAGCACCAGCCCCTCGGGCGTGACCTCGATGACCGCCAACTCGGTCACGATCAGGTCCACGACCTCTACGGCAGTAAGAGGCAGAGTGCACTTGTTGAGGATTTTGGGTCGCCCCTCCTTCGTTGTATGTTCCATGGCGACGATGACGCGCCGGGCACCTGCGACCAAGTCCATCGCTCCGCCCATTCCTTGTAGCCTTTTGCCGGGAACGGTCCAATTCGCCAGGTTGCCTTTCACATCTACTTCCATCCCGCCCAGCACCGTGATGTCCACATGGCCGCCGCGGATCATGGCAAACGAGTCCGCGCTGGAGAAATAGCTGGTCCCAGGAATCTCGGTAACCGGCTCTTTGGCGGCATTGATCAGGTCCGGATCCACCTGATCCTCAAATGGGTATGGCCCGATCCCAAGCATGCCGTTCTCCGTTTCAAAAATAACCTCCATGCCTTTCGGGGTATAGTCCGCGACCATAACAGGCATGCCGACACCGAGGTTTGCGTAATAGCCATCGCGCATTTCCTGGGCGACGCGACGGGCTATCTTTTCCTTATTACCTTCTGGCTTTGCAATCTTTGTTTCCGGTCCCATTTCTTTTCCTCCACGGGTACGGCTGAGCGTTACGCACGCGTGCGCACGACCATCTTTTCAATCTTCTTTACGTAACTTGTCCCCTGAAAAATAGCGTGCACGAAAATCCCCGGCGTATGGATGCCATCAGGAGCCAACTCGCCCAGCTCGACCAACTCTTCCACTTCGGCGATGACGTAATCGGCCGCGGTCGCAAACACGGGATTGAAATTGCGCGCCGTCTTTCGGTAGACAAGGTTTCCCCAGCGGTCGCCTTTCCAAGCCTTGATGAAAGCAAAATCGCCGCGCAGGGCGTGCTCCATAAGACACTTCCTCCCGCGGAACTCGCGAACCTCTTTCCCTTCTTCCACCACCGTGCCCACACCGGTAGGCGTATAGAACGCGGGAATCCCCGCGCCGCCCGCCCGTACGCGCTCAACCAGGGTTCCCTGCGGAACGAGTTGAATTTCGATCTTGCCGTCCAACACCTGTTGTTGGCAAGCTCTGTTCTGGCCGGGAAAGCTGCAGATCAACTTCCGAACCCGGCCCTCCGTCACCAGCAGACCCAGGCCGAAATCGGCCATGCCCGCGTTGTTCGAAACGCAGGTGAGGTTTTTCGTGCCCTTGCGAATCACGGCGGCAACGAGGTTTTCGGGAATGCCGCATGTCCCGAACCCGCCCATCAGAATTGTCGCCCCATCAGATAGTTTTTCAATCGCCGCATCGGCGTTGGCTACGCGCTTATCCATCGGTTTCAGCTCCCTGTCGCTTGCGATTCCTCATGACATCGGCCGCTTGGTTACACCGTCCATGTCCCGCCGAGAGATCCAAGATATAATATGGTAATATGAAAACTTGTCTCTGTGATCGCCATCACGGTTCGTCGTGCTAATGGCGGAGCAGATTTGCGCCCGCCTCGCTGTCGCAACTGAAACTGCGGAATTGTGCACTTGACAAACCCGGAGTCGAAAGCAAGGGCGTTTAGGCGACACTAAACTTCTAAGATCAATCATCGCGGTCATAGGCGCCGAATGCCCCGTCGTGCGTCTCGCACAGACGCCCCGCGCGCTCTCTTTTGCTCTTCAGAGAGTCGAATGCAGGAGCGCAGATACTCCCAGTTGTTTGAATTCCGTAGCTGCCGCTCGTCGCCATGTCTGCTTGCCGACGCCGGGCCCGGTGCTCACCTTATTATTCGGGCAGCACGTTGCCGCGGGTTTCTTCACCGAGCGGGATCAGCAGCAACCCGATGCCAAACGCAATCGCAGTCAGCGCCACGGGCTTGCCCAGAGTTCCCATGTCGCGGACCATGGCGCCCAGCAGGAAGTTAACCCCCGCGCCGATGAAGCGTCCAAATGACGTCGCGAAGGCGAAGGCGGTCGCCCGGACCGAGGTATCGTACTGCTCAGGCAGCCACAGGCTGAACATCGCGAAATTGCCGCCGAATATGCCCAGAAAAAACAACACGGCGATAAACGGGTAGAGCGCATTCTGGAGATAAAAGGCCCATCCGAAGCTGGCTACAATGCACACGCCCATGCCCACGAAGTAAATGGCCAGGGTGAACTTTCGTCCAAAACGCTCCGCCAGCGGCGGCAGGGCCAGACAGCCCAGGATGGTTCCGATGGAAAGCAGGCCGGTCCCCAAAGACGCCATCCTGACGGCCTGCGGCAGTGTCATCCCGGCCTTTCTGGCCAGGATGATGATCGCCGTGGGTTCGTACACGGCTCCCGCCCAGAGGCCAATAATCGCGACCGTCAACAGCAAGGTGTTGACCAGGGTGCGCCGGCGGTACTGGCCGGAGAAGATCTCGCGCAGAGGGGATCGCTTGCGTTTGGCTTGCCCTTGCTCGGTTTGGACTTTACGTTGCCATCGCTCCGGTTCTTTCACGCGCTTTAGTATCATCACGGACACGATGACCGGCGTCATCCCGCACAAGAACATGGCGCGCCACCCGAAATGCGCGCCCACCGTATAGTTGAGAGCGGCGGCGATGAAAAATCCAGCGTAATAACCGGTTTGGAGGTAACCGGCCCCCATCTTGCGCCTGTCTTCCGGCCAGGCCTCGGCAACGTAGGTTCCGGCGAGCGCCCATTCGCCGCCGATTCCTATGCCCGCCAGCAGGCGGAACAACGCCAGTTGCCACACATTTTGCGACAACGCAGCCAAGCCTGTGAACAGCGCGTAGACAAGGATGGTGCCAGCCAGCACGCGCGTACGGCCGAACCGGTCGGCAATCGGGCCCCAAAGAAACGAAAGCCCCCATCCGATCAGGAACAGCGCGAACAAGATAGACCCAACGAGTCCCACGTTGGCTGGCGCATTTGACATGCCCGATTTAGGAAGTAGTTCCGTTAATGCGGGACTCAGAACCAAAGCATAGATAAAGGAGTCCATGCCATCGAGCGTCCAGCCGGTCCAGGCAGCCCAGAAACCTGTAATTTGCTGCCGGGTGAGCTTACTACGGATTGGTGCCTGTGGGAATACGCCTGCACCTGCAGATGGAACTGTGTCCGCCATAGGTTTCTCCTTGAGATGCCTCTACGATGCACGTCCGAGCCGAGACTTCTTGTTTGGCTTTGTAACCGCGACAAATTGTACCGGAATTTACGCTTTATCTGCCAATGGCAACACGGGGAACATACGAAAAGCGAACGGCCACTACCTGCCCGTGCCGACTCCATCATCTCGGGGACTGTAATATCTAGACGTGGTAGCTTACCGCAACGGCCTTGCCTGCACAAGATATTCCTGGCTCGGGTAGTGGGTCAGTTTGTGTCGAGTTCACCAGACGCTGAGGGTTACGCCTGCAATGGAAGCTGGAATTGCGGATCACGTTTGGACAGTGGATGAATTGGTCGGCCTGTTGGCGCATAATGGGCCTGAGGGAGTGGCATAATGAAGCCAATCGTCGTGGCGAAGTTGCGCGTGGAGTCTGTAACAGGTAGCACTTGTTACGCTGGCGAGGGTGGCTTTTCCGGGTTGATCGCCTATGTGGCCCCCGATGACCCCTTGATAGCTGAGCGGCTTCGCAAGGCGCTTACCGAGCGCAGTACAGTGATAATTCGGTGCGCTGCGCTTGAAATCGAGGGCCGGGTTGGAAATCTCAAATGCGACATAGACGGAATGCCGCAGGCAGTCGCCATCTCAGTTGACGATCTTCGCTATTTCAAACCAACATAATTCAAACTGACCCACTACCCTGGCTCGCCCTCGCCGGCGGTACAATTCCTTCGACAATGAATTCCTCAAGGAGCGGAGTCGATGGTCATTGCTGACATGGCAAGCGCCGCGGCTGGATTGATGGCGAGAGTTCGCGTCGGGAAACCTCTTGTCCATCACATCACTAATCTCGTAGTCATGAATGAAACCGCCAACATAACTCTGTGCGCGGGCGCTTTGCCGGTAATGGCGCATGCCAAGGAGGAAGTGGAGGAGATGACGTCAGCCGCCAAGGCGCTGGTATTGAACATCGGAACGCTTTGGCCGGAGCAGGTCGAGACCATGCTGTTGGCGGGACGTTGCGCCAATCGATGCGGCGTGCCCGTGGTTCTCGATCCCGTCGGCGCCGGGGCAACCAGCCTGCGAACGGCCACCGGCCGGCGGCTGCTCGAAGAAATCTCGATCGCAATTACGCGGGGAAACGCTGCCGAAATCGCTGCTTTGTCGGGCCACGAGGCAAAGATCACCGGGGTGGAATCGCGCGGCGTTGACGGCGACCTCTCCGAACTGGCGACAAAATTTGCGCGCCGCTACCGGTGCGTCGCAGCCATGACCGGGGCGGTTGACATCGTGACCGACGGAGCGCGAATTTTCCGCGTAGCCAATGGGCATCCAATGATGGCTTCGGTGACCGGGACAGGATGTATGGCGACCTCGGTGGTCGCCGCCTACGCCGCCGTGGAACCCGATTTTGTGACGGCAGGTACAATCGCGCTGGCTGCTTACGGGCTGGCGGGAGAAATCGCCGCGCGCACTGCTAAAGGCCCCGGCAGCTTGCACGTGGGGCTCTATGACGCACTGGCCGGGCTAACCGAAGAATCGTTGCGAGCAGGCTTGCGTATCGAGGTCGAACGCCCGTGAAGAAGATGGATTTGCGGGTGTATGTGGTCACCGCTGAGCTTCCGCGCCTCGGCCGGACGCATGAGGATGTAGCCCGTGCCGCGGTCGCTGGCGGCGGAACCGTCATTCAATTCCGGGACAAGTTGATGAGCGATCCGGCGTTTGCGGCCATGGCTGATCGGGTTCACGGCACGGCCGCCGCCGGGGGAGTGCCGTGCATCATCAACGACCGGGTTGAGATTGCAATCGCCACGGGAGCCGATGGAGTACACGTCGGACGAGGCGATGCCGCCCCTCGCCAAATCAGGAACCTGCTGCCGCCGGATTTGATCCTCGGCATCTCCGCGACGGACTACGAAGAAGCCATGGAAATGAGCGCTTGCGGAGCAGACTACCTTGGTGTGGGTCCCGTATTTCCGACCGGCAGCAAGCCTGATGCCGCGCCCCCAATCGGGCTCGCCGAACTAGCGAGGATCTGTCGCGACGCGCCGTTGCCGGTAGTCGCCATCGGCGGCATCAATGCGAAGAATCTACGGCAAGTCATCGAGGCTGGGGCCGCAGGATCGGCCGTCGTGGCCGCCGTAACGGAGGCTCCGGACATGCAGGCGGCGGTCGCCGAACTGCGAAGTATTTGGGAAAGCTGCGGTTGAGCGGCGCCTCAGCCGCCAAGCCGAAAATCATACTCGCTTGTGTGCAGATTTAGGGGAGCAGGTCATACCAACCTATAGGTACCCCCTGCTCAGCCGGGATCGCAAGACGAGGGCTAAGCGCAGTCACCGCATCAATCCGCCTCCATTTACGTCGATCGTTGCTCCCGTAATATATCCAGCCTGCTTGGACGCCAGGAATGTAATTGCGCCGGCCACGTCGTCAGCTACCCCGATGCGCTTAATCGCAAGCGGGGCCAGCAACTGGTCCCGATCGGATTTAGCAATACGATCTTTGCTCATATTCGTATAGATAAGACCCGGCGCTATCGCATTGACCGTTATTCCAAACGGGCCCAATTCATTGGCGATACCCTTGCAAAGTGCAATCACCCCACCTTTGGACGCCCCGTAATGAGAACGGCCCATTGTCCCCCCCGCTGGCCCCCAGTTGAAGCCAAGCAAATGATTCGGCCGTACTCTTTGCGAACCATTTCCCGCGCCACCCTCTGACAACAAAAATACGTTCCCTTCAAATTGACCCGAATGGTGTCGTCGAACATTCTTTCCGACATTTCCAGAAACGGCGAATACGTGTAGATACCTGAGCACTGCACGAGGATATCGATCCGTCCGAACTCTTTGATCACCTGACTAACCACGAAATCAATCTCGTCACTGTTGGTGACATCAAGCTTAAACTTGACCGCCTTGAAACCAGTGCTCTTCAAGCACTCCGTCACTTTATTAAGTGGTTCTTCCTGGATATCCGTTAGCACTACCGTACACCCTTGCCGCGCAAGGCTGTTTGCCGCAGCTTCGCCAATCCCCGATGCGGCGCCATTCACCAATGCAATCTGTCCTTCCAAGTTCATCGTCTCGATCCTTTACTATGACGTCTTATGAATAGTATTCCGGAGCATGCTTTAACCCGCTCCATGTCTCCGGATCATGCCCCGTAATTATAAAAGCGCCTTTCTTGTCTCTCAGGTAGCGCAGCTTTCTGATCGATTTAATCGCTTCTTCGAAATTCCAGGCAATGCCAGGCACAATGTCCTGGTCGATGTTTTCTTTCAGGTAGCAACTATCACCCGTTAAGACAACCATGCCATCGTGAGGCAAGGTGACGACAGTGGATTGGTGGCCTTGGGTAGGTCCCGGCGACTTCACAATGCACACCGTACCATCGCCGTACACGTCGTAATTTCCATCAAGGTCATCGTACTTAAGAGGGTGATCAAAATCGGAGCGGTAATACGAGCCACGCTGAAATATCTCCGGCCAAAAGGCGGTTCGCAACTCGTCCTTCTGCACCAGTAACATGGAAGTTGTGAAATATTGATTGTAACCGCAATGATCCAGGTGCAGATGGGTATTGATCACATAGCGAATATCGGCTGGAGAATATCCTAATTTCGCGAGTTGGGAAATAATATCTTCATCCGGCTTGACATCGGGAGTCAGCAGGTTCACCTTTGCCTGTCCCCATTGGCGAACAGGATCAACGGCAATTTGCTTGTGCATGCCGGTATCACACAGAATGTTACCCTTCGGGTGAGCAATGAGAAATGCAGGAACGGGAACTGTGATTCGAGTGCCCATACCCCTCCCCGCTGTAAAGGAGCTTTTTGTCGGCAACCAGAGTTTGTATCAGTTGGCTGATATCCCGCAACTCCTCGAATTTGTTCAGCAACTCCAGAGCTCTATCGATTCTGTCCGGCGGCAGTTGGCGCTTTGCGCAATCCCGGAACTTCAGTGTCAGCGCCTCGGCCGTCATAGGCCTGGTCCGACTGCCAAGAGGATCTTCGATTGATTCTGTCAGCACCTGACCCGCATTGGTGGTGATCGTTATGTTGGCAGGGGCTTCGTCAATTGATCTTCCCGCGAAGTTGGGATCCACAAAAAACTCGGTCTTGGCTATCAACTCTCTTGTTAGCGGATGCTGGGCGTTTTCGTCTGTAAAACTCTCCAGCCCCACCTTGCCATCCCTGATTGCCATAGCCACTACGAAAGGCATGCTGAATTTGCCCTCAAATCCCGTGTTCGGTTGGCGATGAACCAACATGATGGGTCCAACCGGGCCCGCACCGACTTGGATCGTTCGCACCTGAGCCGGCTGTAGTTTGTGACGATGCACCACATTGAGCGTCGCCTCAATCGCCGTATGCGTAGCTGCGCAGGAGGGGAACGGCTTAACAAAAAAGCCGGGATACTGCATGTCAAACGGTGATCCGAGTTCGAGCGATTCAATGTTCTTCTTGCCGTTAGTAAAGTTGTGGAAGAACCCGGCTTTCCCTTCGAGACTGGCGGAGTTGGAGGTATAGCCGTTCTTAGCAAGCAGGGCCGCAATAACTCCGTGTTGTGCGGCCGCTCCCGCGTGGAAGGGCTTCGTCAAGGAACCGAAGTTCTGCCGAAGACCTGATGCCAATGATGCGGCGATTCCCAGGCCATTCGCTAGCTGGGCTTCTGTAAGTTGAAGTAAGTAGCCGCTGGCAGCCGTGGCGCCGAGAACGCCAACCGCTCCTGTTGCATGCCATCCCGCCTCATACAGCTCAGGTTCCGCGGCTTGACCGATTTTGCAAGAGACTTCTGTTCCTAGTAGATAGGCACAAAGCAGATCGCGACCGCTGCTCTTCTTCTGTTCCCCAATGGCAAGTATCGCGGGCAAAACAGCGGCACTAGGATGTCCAATAAGCCGCCAGGAAGAGTCGTCGTAGTCAAGGCCGTGCGCCAGAATGCCGTTGACTAGCGCCGCATTGCTTACCGAGGTTTTTCTCCCGGAGCCAAGAATCGTAGCTCCCTCGGCTCGTCCCATGTCGTTCAAAAAACCATCAAGGATACGCATGAGTGGGTCAGCGCTGGCAGCGATGAGCACGCCTAACGTATCCAGGACATGAGACTTCGCCTTTCGAACCAGTTCCGATCCTAAGGAGTCAAACTTGGTATTTAGAACGAATCCGCCAATCTCCTGTGCCATGCCCATGATCCGATTCCTCCTATCCGATGATTTTGAGGCAGCCCGTCCCGGCCGCTGAACTCTACCACTTTCCGCTGGTTGACTTGGCCACAACTCGCTTTGGCAAATAAGCCAAACTATAGTTCGGATCGAGTTGCGCTTTCTTGTAGATACCGACGAGGTTCTGCCTCATCCTCGCGCCTACCCTCTCGAAGAGGCTGTTACCTTGCGTGTCGATTCCCACGATCAGCGGACCGAAGTCTTTCATGCGGAGTACCCAGGTAGCCTCCGGCAGTCCCAAGTCGGTCCAGTGCACGGCCACGACTTCTTCAATCTTTCCGGCATACAAGGCGGCACAGCCCCCGGTGGAATTGAGGAAGCAGGATCCCACTTCTCTCATTGCCTCCACGGCTTTCGGCCCCATGGTGCCCTTGCCGATCGTGCAACGTATTTGCAATTGCCGGATCAACTCGGACCCCAGGTAGGTGAACCTGGAGCTTGTAGTCGGTCCGGCGGAAACCGCTTCCCATTTGCCTGAGGCGGATTTCCTGACGATGGGAGCGCAGTGCCAGAGAATGCCCTCCCGCAAATCGAACGGAAGCTTTTCGCCACGCGCGAGCATCTCGACCGCCCGCCGATGACCCATATCTCGCATGGTGTGCACCAAGCCTGAAACATAGACGATATCGCCGCAATCAAGCTGTCGTATCTGCGCTTCGGCGATCGGAAGTTGAAGATGGTATTCTTTGCTCATTGCGCGGAACCTCTTTCCGGGTGGGTGAGGTACTCGACCCGGCCGTCGTTGTAAATGCGCGCCTTGGAGTAACGGCACGCCCAGCACTGAAACACGATCGACACCGGCACCACCGCCGTGTGCGAGCCGTTTAGTTCAGCATGTACGCCCAGTGCATAGGTCTTGCCTTCGAAGCCCATTGGCCCGAGTTCCAGCGCGTTGACCGCCTCGAAAATTTCCGCCTCCAGAGCGGCCACGACTGGATCAGGGTTTCTGCTTCCAATGGGGGTGCGGAACACGGCTTTTTTCGCCAATGCCATCGATGAATCGGCAAATCCGCCGATGCCGATGCCGATAATAATGGGAGGACACGGTTCACCCATCGCATCTTCAACTACGTCAAGCGCGGCCTTAACCGCAGCCCGTCCGATATCCTCACTGGTCAGCACCCAGCACTGCGCGGCTCGCATTTCCGAGCCGAAGCCCTTAGGCACAGCCATCAGCTCCAGGTAATCAGTACGCGGCTTCATCTCCCAATGAACGTGAGGGATGCCCCATCCGGTATTGGTTCCGGAATTCTCTTTGGTCAGTGGGTTGATCACATTCTGCCGTAGCGGCACCTCTTTGGTAGCCCGCTCCAGAGCCCGGTTCATGGCGGCCTGGGGATCGCCCTCGAGTCGGCAGTCGAGCCCAACATCGGCATACACCATGGGAACGCCGGTGTCCTGGCACAGTCCGATTTGCTTTTCGTTGGCAATGCGACAATTGTTGAGGATCGCCATCAGTTGGCCCTTGGCCGTGTCGCTTTCCTCCGCCGCGAGGCCCGCCTTAAGGGCATTTTGAACATCAAGCGGCAGTTGTATGGACGCCTTTTCGCATCAGCTCGAAGACTGTTGTTTCAATAACCCGTTCACTAATTGCCACTCGCATCCCTCCTTTACTTTAGAAACCATCCCAGCACGCTGCGGGCTGTTATCTGCCGGTTGACAGCCGCGATTGAGGTCACCAGCGGAATATTCTTGGGACAGGCCTTCTGGCAATTCTGCGCATTGCCGCATTCGCTAGCTCCACCAGCTCTGATCAATGCCGCAAGCCGCTCTTCCGCCTGTAAGCTTCCCGTGGGATGTGCATTCATCAATCTCACCTGAGCCACCGCCGCGGGTCCGATAAAGCTGGACCTCGCATTTACCTGAGGACATGCCTGCATGCAGCAACCGCAGGTCATGCATCGGCTGAGTTCATAAGTCCAAAGCCGGGTTTTCTCGAGAACTCTGGGGCCCGGACCGATGCTGTAGGTCCCGTCTATGTCGATCCACGCCTTCACTCGACGCAGGTTATCGAACATTTGCCGCCGGTCTACCATTAAATCCCTGCACAGCGGAAACTTGCTCAGCGGCTCCAGGGTTATCGGCTGGCTCAACTTGTCGATAAGGGCGCTACAGGCCTGCCGAGGCTTCCCATTGATCAGCATCGTGCAAGCTCCACACACTTCTTCCAGGCAACTGCATTCCCACACAACCGCGGTGGTCCTCTTGCCGGAGGCGTTCAGGGGATTACGCCTGATTTCCATCAGGCAGGAAATGATATTTTGACGTGGGCGGTACGCTAACTTGAACTCTTCCCAATAACTCGAAGCACTAGAGGAAAGCTGCCGCTTGATCCGCAGATGAATGTAGTCAGGCATGGGCCACCGCCGCACTGTCGATGTCGTAACGCCTTGGTCGAGGCTTTATCAGGCTGGTATCCACTTCTTCATAACTTAGTATCGGACCGTCACTGGAGTAACGGGCAATGGTGGTTTTCAGCCAGTTCGCATCATCTCGCTCGGGGTACTCAGGTTTATAGTGGGCGCCCCGGCTTTCATTGCGAGCCAGAGCACCGAGAGTTATGACTCGAGATAGCTGAAGCATATTCCACAGTTGTCTGGTATACGGAACAATCTGGTTGGTCCAAGGTGCATTGTCATCAATACCTATCTTCTTGGATCGATCGATTAGTTCACAAAGCTTTTCGTCGGTTGCCTTCAGGCGATCGTTGTAGCGAATGACGGTTGCGTTATTTGTCATCCACTCGCCCATCTCCTGGTGCAGCTTGTACGGATTTTCAGTGCCGCTCATCCCCTGTATACGCTGGTCCAACGCCTCGCAACGTTTCTTCTCCGCCTCATAGAGGTGGCTCGACGCCGCGGCCGAATCTTTGGACAACGATTTGCCATACTCAACCGCGCTTCGCCCGGCAAGATCACCGGAAAATGTGCAGGCCACCACCCCATTGCCGCCCAGTCGATTGGCCCCGTGGTACTGGTAATCGCATTCGCCGGCGGCGAATAGTCCCGGAACTGATGTCATCTGATGGAAGTTAACCCAGAGTCCGCCCATCGTGAAGTGAACCGTCGGGAAAATTTGCATCGGAACTTTCTTCGGGTCGTCACCCACAAAGATTTCATACATATCGAGAATTCCGCCCAAGCGCCGCTGCAAATGCCCTGGATCAATGTGAGAGAGATCGAGGTATACCTTGTTCTCGCCGTCTAAGCCCAGTCCCATCTCCACGCAGACTTTAAAAATCGCTCGGGTCGCGATATCACGAGGCACAAGGTTTCCGTATGCGGGGTACCATTCCTCCAGGAAATACCAGGGCTTTCCTTCTTTGTATACCCACACCCTGCCACCCTCGCTGCGGCACGTTTCAGACATCAACCTATTCTTGTCGTCACCGGGGATAGCAGTGGGATGGATCTGGATGAATTCCCCGTTCGCATAGCGCACGCCTTGCTGGTATAAACCGCTGACGGCACTTCCGGTATTGGCGACGCCGTTGGTGCTTTTGCCAAAAATATAGCCTAGCCCGCCGGTAGCTATGATCACCGCGTCGGCAGCGAAGGCTTTGATCTCCATCGTGAGCAGGTTTTGGAAAACCGCTCCCCGGCAAACACCACTTTCATCAATGACGGCAGCCATCAGGTCCCAGGGATAAAATACCTCTGCCAAACCCTGGTCTTCGAACTTCCGGGTCTGCTCGTCGAGCGCATAAAGCAATTGCTGACCAGTCGTGCCGCCGGCAAAAGCTACGCGGCGGAACTTCGTTCCACCCGCGCCTCGCAAATCAATCAGGCCTTCGGCTGTGCGATTGAAGGTCACTCCCATGCGGTCATACATGTAAATGATGTCTGGAGCGGCGTAACAAAGGTTCCGTACAGGGCCCTGATTGGCGAGGAAATCTCCTCCATAGACGGTTTCCTGAAAATGGTGCTCGGGTGAATCACCCTCGCCTAGCGTGTTGATCGCTCCGTTGATTCCGCCTTGTGCGCAGGCCGTGTGCGACCGCTTCGGCGGAACCAGCGAAAACACCTTGACAGCGGCCCCGTTCTCAATCGCCTTAATCGCGGCCATCAAGCCGGCGGACCCGCCACCGACAACAATAATGTTTGGCTTGCTCATATGCTCCCCACCTTACCGGAACGCCACCAGCGAGTTCACACCCACTATGGCAATCACCAAAAAAGCACCCGACGCGACAAAGCTCGCCACCCGCTGGCTTCGCGGACCCACGGTTATCCCCCAAGTAATGCAAAATGTGAAAAGCCCGTTGGAGAAATGAAAAATTGCCGCCAGCGTCCCGACGATGTAAAGAAGAAAAACCGCCGGGTTATGTAGTTGGGTTGCGACCCGCTGGAACGATACCTCCGTGCCGAACAGAGCCGCCTGCAGCCGCAGCGTGGAGAAGTGATAAAAGACAAAAACGAAAGTGATGATTCCTGAGATTCTCTGTCCGTAGTACATCCAGTTCCGGTAATAGGGAAAAGTCGAAAGGTTTGCACTCGATGTCCATGTGATCCATAATCCATAGATTCCGTGGAATGACAGTGGCAAGATGATCAGCACGAGTTCGATGACAGCCAGGTAAGGAAGACCTTGTAGCGTCCCTACTACTCTGTTGTAAGCGGCAGGTCCTTTGAGTGCGTACGAATTCATGAAAAGATGCTCTAGCAGAAAAAGTCCGACAGGAATGATTCCCGCCAATGAATGCAGGCGCCGGAAAATGAAAGTGCGGTTGTTCATCCCTTCCTCCTGTCTAATCCTGTGCGGCGTGGGCGCGAGCGTCCTCGAGGTCGAGTGACTGCAGCACGGTGATGATGTCGTCGTAGCGATCGACCACGTGGACACCTGCATCCCGCAGCACTTTGACTTTGGTTAACGGTTTTCCCTTGCCGCCTTCGATCATCGCTCCCGCGTGTCCGAAGATCGTTCCTTCCGGCATGCTCTCGGTGAAACGGCCCGCCACATACGTGATCAGCGGTTTGGTAAAGCCGCCTTCGGCCACGAATTGCGCTACCTCTTCCTCGAACGCAGTTCCCGGCTCGCTGAAGCTGACCACGGCTTTCGTATCCGGATCTTTTTCGAACAGCGCCAACAAACCCTTCGGCGGCGAGCCGATCAGCGAGTCTCCGCCGATGCCGATCGCGGTACTCACTCCCAGACCGGCGCGCTTCACCATGTAGGAACTTTCCGAGGTCATGCCGCCGCTGCGCGAGATGACCCCGACGCAGCCCGGCACGAAGCAGCGCTCAACCTTATCGCCGCCGATCGCTCCCAGCTTGACGCGCTCCTTCGGATTGATTGCCCCGGTCGTATTCGGCCCAATGACCCGGGCCCCGGCTTGATCGGTTTCGTGCAGAAATTTCAAAACATCGTGCTGCGGAATGTTCTCGGTAATCACCACCATCAGCTTGATCTCGTTGGCCAGGGTCTCAAGCACCGCATCCAGCACGAATGCCGGCGGCACATAAATGATCGCCGTATTGATCTCGCGCTCCGCGCACGCCTGCTTCAGGGTGTCATACACCGGCACCCCGTGAACCTCTTCGCCTTTTTTCCCGGGGGTAACCCCGGCAGCCACGGGGGTGCCATAGGCCAGCATGTGCTTGGTAACCATCGATGCTTCGCGGCCCGTGATCCCCTGGATGACAATCTTCGAATTGCGGTCAATCAGTATTCCCAAAGCAAATCTCCCTTCATCCACCGTGGGCGCTCTATGCCTGCGGGCCGCCCGGATAAGCCTGCTGCATTTTCTCCATCATCTTTTTCCCGGCCATACTCATGCTGATTTCCTCGCCATAGTATTCCACCCCCGCTTGCGCGAAGATTTCGCGGGCGGCGGTATCGTTTACCCCGGCTAACCTGACCAGCACGGGAAACTTGTGGAGGTCGATTTGCCTATCCTTCAGCGCCCTCACCACGCCCTGGGCAACGACATCGACTTGCGTGTTGTTGGTGATATTGACCGACAGGATCAACCCCTTGACCCGGGTTTGGAAAGTATCCCTTGCACCAGCCCAAAGACTTTCCGCTCCGGCGGATTGCCGCCAAATTCGGTGTAATTGGCCGGCTTGCCGCCGTAGGAGAGAAGCGTGTCGAACATCATCAGACTGCCCCCGCCCCCGCCGCACATGAAACCGATGTCTCCCCCGTCGATTTCCGTGTAGCGCGCCGTGCCCCGGTAGGGATCCGCTTCATTGACCTCGACCACCTGCTTTTCCAGCGCCGTCAACGGCCGCCAGGCACGGTCGCTGCCGATCTGGACATAAGCGGACAGTTCGGGATGGCGATACATCGCGCAGTCGTCCACCGCCATCAGCGCCGCCGCCGCTATCACCTTGGCGTCTTTGGTGATCGCCAGCGGATTGATTTCCAGAATCGTGCAGTCGTACTTGACAAACATTTTGTACAACTTAATCAGAATGTCCGCCGCCTGCCGTAACACCGTCCCGCCCAGTCCAAGCTCCGCCCAGAGCTGCTTGGCCTGGAAGTCAGCCAGCCCCCGGAAAGGATCGACCCGCAGAATCTTCATCTGTTCCGGATACTTGACACTGATTTCCTCAACATCGATCCCGCCCGCAGAGCTGGCCAGAATGGCAATCTTGCGCGCCGACTTGTCGAGCGTGATCGACACAAAGAGTTCTTGATCGATGGCTAACTTCTCTTCCACCAGAACCCGCTCGACCGGATAATGACGAACCACCATCCCCAGCAACTCTCGGGTCGCCGCCGCGCAAGACTCAGCATCGGCAGCAAACTTGATGGCGCCCGCTTTGCCTCTCTTTCCCACCGGCACAAGCGCTTTCACCACCACCTCGCAGCCCAGTTGCCGCGCCCGTTCGATCGCCTCGCTCGCACTTTCCGCAACCAGGAAACGAGGCACCGCAATCTGGTTCTCCGCCAACAGCTGCTTACTATGATTTTCCAGTAACCGCCCCAAAGTACTGCCCTCTACTTTCCGCGCTTCAGGCGCAGTAATTGCCGAGCCCGCTCCACCACCGGAGGATCCACCATTTTGCCATCCACCGTAATCACCCCAAGATGGGCTTGCTCGGCCTTGGCGAAGGCTTCCACCACTTTTTCGGCGTATGCCAACTCGCTCTCCGAGGGAGAAAATTCACGATTAATAATGTCAATTTGTTTGGGATGCAGGGCAAACTTTCCCTTGTATCCCATTTGCCGCGCAACCTGGCACTCGCGAGCCAGTCCTTCCTCATCATTTAGGTCCGAGTACACGGTATCGATCGCCAATATCTTCGCCGCTCCCGCCGCCAGACCGACCGAAGCACGCGCCAAGGCCAGCTCCGCTCCCTCCCGGGTGCGCGCCGTGCCCAAGTCCAGGGTGAAGTCCTCGGCGCCGAACGAGACCCCGTCCATGCGCGATGAACTGCTGGCAATCGGATACGCGTTCAGCACCCCAAGGCAGGTCTCCAGAATGCAGTTGATCTTGATCCCGCCTTCCGCCAGCCCGCGCGCTTTCTCCAACCGCGTCAATGCTGCATCGAGTTCCTGCACCTGCGCCGGCGACTCCGCCTTCGACAACATCACCCCGTACAAGCCGCGGTCAACGATGGCCGTCAGATCCGCCTCCAGCATGCCGGCGGCAACGCTGTTGATGCGCACGTAAACCGGCTTGGCGTTGGCGTCAAGGTTCCGCAGTGCCTCGCCCACCGTAGCCCTCGCCACGTCCTTCTCGCTCAAGGCAACCGCGTCCTCCAGGTCCCACACCAGCGCGTCCGCCCCGCTCCCCAGAGACTTCGCCAACATCTTCTCTTTATTCCCCGGTACAAATAAAATCGTTCGCGTTATCAAATAGTCCCCCCTTTCGTCAACCACAGGCGGAATTGCAAGGTAGACCTCACCGCCTGGGACTCGCGCGAAATTTTCCCGCAAAAGCTTCAACGTAGCACCACGACTGACGATGACCGAGATGCTGGTGGCATCCCGGGCGAGCATTTCTCCCAACTTCCCGACCGTGTCTTCGAAGGCCGAGTCCAGAATCAGCATGTTCAGTTTGAGTTCGTCTCTGATCGTGCGTACAAGCTGCGCAATTTCTTCGTAAGGAGATGTAATAACAACTTGCTCTTCCATACCTTCCGCCTCCGAATAGAGTGCCTTGAGATCGCCAATCCAGCCTTTGCGGTAAAGGCTGCTGCTTGCCGGAGTACACTCTCTGATGGCGTCAAACAGGGGAACATTTCGGGGCCGACGCTGTAGCCAAGGGCAAGCAGTCGGATCCGCCCTGCGATGCGCGATATACTGGCGCCTGCCTAAACCGGCAGCAGTGATCTTGGCCCTCGTCCCGGCCAACCGTGGTAGTGGATCAGAACAGTAGCCCAACTCCATCTTGCAATCAAGCACGATTATTGTGCTGGCGAACCCCGTTGGCGCGGATGCTTCCGGAACGCCCAGCCGGCGGAGTTCCTCGCCCTGACAAAAGACGGTGAGGATTTTTTGCGTCCTGGGTGGTCAAGATTATCGGGGAGTCCTATCAATTCCATCAGATCAAACAATTGGACAAATTGTTAAACTGTTCATAAAATTCCCCCACATCTCAGCCACTAAACAGTCGCGATGAGTGTGGGCGGGTTGGCTGACATAATTGGCCGGGCACATGAGTGCGAAAGCTTGTCGTCGAGCAGAGGGAGCCCTGAAGTTGGCAAACGAAAGTGGGATGGTATTTAACATTCAGCGGTACCAGATTCATGACGGACCGGGAATACGAACTCTCGTTCTCTTGAAAGGGTGCCCCTTGCGGTGCCAATGGTGCTCGAATCCGGAAGGTCAACAACGCGATCCCCAGTTGTATTATGTGCAAGCGCGATGTAGATTATGCGGCAGTTGCGTGGCATTATGCCCGCAAGAAGCCAACGCAATCGTCGATGGCGAGATGATTATCGATAGAAGCGTCTGCTCCTCCTGTGGAGAGTGCGTCGAGCAGTGTCTCTATTCTGCCCGGGAATTTAGGGGCAAGCCCATGACCACGGAAGAAGTTGTCAAAGAAGTGGAAAAAGACCGGAGCTTTTACTTTATCTCCGGAGGCGGAATCACCATCGGCGGGGGTGAGCCCTTAGCCCAGGCAAAGTTTACGAAAAATATTTTGCAAGGTTGCAAAAGCGTCGGCATTCATACGGCGATCGAGACCAGCGGCTGCGGTGAATGGAGCGATCTGCAGGAAATAATCCCGCTCCTGGACTGGATTTTCTATGATCTCAAGACCACAGACAACGCCAGGCATATAGAAGCCACGCGATTGTCCAACGATCGGATACTGGAAAATGCCGCGCTCTTGTCCGAAGCTATCGAGAAGCAGGACACTCATTTGACGGTGCGAGTGCCTGTCGTTCCCGGATTCAACAATTCCGAGGCAAGTATTATCGCCACCGCCGAGTTTGTTAAGAAGCACATGAAAGCAGCTAACGAGATTGAACTCCTGAAGTACCATAGCCTTGCTCTGGGCAAGTATGAGCAGCTAGGGATGGAGTATCCGCTCGTAGATACGCCGGTGGCTTCCAACGACGAAATGTTTGCCCTGAAAGAATTGATCGAACGCTGCGGGGTCGCTTGCATTTATGACGGCGAAGCAGCGGAAATCTATGTTGGCGTCAGGTGAGTAAAGAGTTGGAATACGTTAACAACTTCCATTTTGGCACTACAAAAGAAACGAGGTCGTAAACGATGAGCGCTACAGCACCGCTAACGATGCATGAAACCATGGAGTTCAGATCCGGCAAAGTGGTTGCCATTGGCTCAACCGAGCGGGTGAAACGCCTGAGCGCGCAGTTTCATGCGGCGAGGCCCTCGATTTGCCTGGAAGGCATCGAAGCCTACACCAAGGTTTACAAAGAGACCGAAGGGGAACCGGAGGTTCTGCGGAGAGGACTGGGGATACGGGAAGTGCTCGCCACCATGCCTCCGGTCATCATGCCCGACGAATTGATCGTGGGGCAGCCGGGGAGCAAGTTGCGTTCGATGACGATCCGTCCTCCGATGACCGGCTGGCTACAGAACCCGGGAGAGGTCGAGACATTTAACACCCGCGAATACGACCCCTGGGAAATCACCGAGGCGCAAAAGAAAGAATTGCGCGAGGAAATTCTTCCTTACTGGAAGAACAAGACGGTCCGGGAACGCTGGTTCAAGCAGGCGAAGGAGGCTCTGCCCAACGAGTGGTGGATTTTGACCGACACTACCGTTGCCGACCTGCGGAATTTCCTGCATGCCCCCGGCTCTCATATCAGCCCGCCGGATGAATTCATCATCCACAACGGGTTCAAGGCTTACGAGAAGCGGGTGCAGGAGAAACTAGCAGGGCTGCCGGCTGAAGAGTTCGAAAAACGCCAGTTCTACCGAGCGGTGCTGGCGGCGATTGACGGCATTCGGCAGTGGAGCAAGAACTATCAGGCCAAGGCGCTGGAACTGGCGGCGCAGGAAACGGATCCGGTGCGGGCGGCGGAACTGAAGGAGATCGCGGAAATCACGGGTCGCGTTCCCTACGAGCCGGCACGAAACTTCCGTGAGGCCCTGCAATCGATTTACTTTACTCAGTGCTTTCTCTGGATGGAAGGCTGCGGAGTAGGGTTCAACTTGGGCAGGGCGGATCGCTATCTGCTTCCCTTCTATGAAGCGGACCTTACCAATGGCACGCTCACCAGGGAACAGGCCATGGAATTGGTGGAATGCTTGTGGCTCAAGCTGACGGCAATCCACGGCATCCGGTCTCATCGGCATTCGCGCTTCGCCCCTGGCTATTTTCCCTATCAGCAGGTGCATGTGGGTGGCATTGGGAAGGACCTGAAGTACTACACCAATGAACTCACCTATATGTTTATCGATGCCTTGTTGAGTGTGCGGACGACGCAGCCGACGCTGTGCGTGCTGTGGCACAAGGACATGCCTTGGGCGTTGAAGGCCAAGGCGGCGAAGCTGGTTGCCGGCGGCATGGGGCATCCATCGATCTTCAACTATGAGCTGTTGGTCAACATGCGGATGAACGCGGAGCCGGGCGAGCGGTGGGAAGATCTGATCTGGGATGTAAAGCCCATTGGTTGCGTGGAGACACAGGGTGCGGGTTGCCGCCAGTTTGGCCACACGGATGCCGCGCAGCTCAACGGCGGCTTGATGGTTGAGATGGCGCTCACTCGCGGCGTTAAGAGAGTGGGACTGCATGCGGGAGAGAAGACAGGCATTGACACTGGCGATCCGACGAAGTTCCAAACCTTCGAGGAATTCAAAGAAGCTGTCAAGAAACAGGTGGAATTCCTGATCGACGCGACCGTGCATGGGTTATGGATGGCGGAGAAGATCATTGCCCAATATAACGAGGTGATTGTGCAATCGATTTTCACTGATGACTGCATTGAAAGGGGCAAAGGCGCGGCGGCTGGTGGGGCGGTCTATGGGGTCGGTCCTTATATCACGCTCATCGGGCTTGCGGATGTCACCAATAGTTTGGCCTCGATCAAGAAATGCGTGTTCGACGACAAGTCTGTGACGATGGAAGAGCTGCAGCAGGCCTTGGCTGCCAATTTTAACGGCTATGACGGGGTCCTCAAGAAGCTCCGGATGGCTCCGAAGTACGGGAACGACCTTGAATACGCGGACGATATCGCCAAGGAAATGTTCTTTCACTTTGCGACAACCGTAAGGAAGTACAAGAACCAGCGCGGCGGAACCATCGATCCCGCGGTGGTCCCGGTCAGCCAGAATGTTCCCTACGGCATGGAAGTCGGCGCCTTGCCCTCTCCGCGATTGGCCTCAACCCCACTGGCGGAAGGTATATCGCCGCAGCAAGGGACGGATCTGAGCGGGCCCACGGCGGTGTTGAAGTCAGTGGCCGGATTGCCGCACTCGGCTTTTACGGGCGGGACGTTGACCAATCTGTGGGTCAGCGGCGAGTCGCTGAAGACGGAATCTGGTATCACCAAGTTCATCAACCTGATCGATACCTATGTTTACAACGGCGGCTATCACGTGCAAGTGAACAGCATTGATAAGAAAACCCTGAAAGATGCTCAGAGCCACCCGGACGCCTATCCGACGTTGATGGTCAGAGTGGCGGGGTATAGTGCTTATTTTGTGGATTTGGCGAAAGCGACTCAGAACGACATCATCGCCAGAACCGAGCACGCTCTCTGAGTGGACTGCAAGCTGGAGAGTCGCCTAAGGCTCTGCTTGGGACTAAGCTGATGCCGGATGCGACAAGTTATCCGCGGCCCGCAATCAGCGGCTCGCGGCTTTCCTGGCGATCGTGTAATTAGCAATTGTTTATGCGCTCGCCGCGGCGGAAACACACCATCGAAGGGCCTATCGTTTAGGTAGGCCGGAGGAAGGACACCGTGACAGAGTACACAAAAAGCAAACTCGGATACCGCCATGTGATCCTCGTGATCGTATGGATGCTGTACGTGATCAACTTTCTCGATCGCATGAGTGTGTTGACGTTCCTGCCGTATATCCAGAAGGATCTGCATCTAACGGTAGTGCAAGCCGGGTGGCTGGCCTCGATCTTCTTTTTCGGCTACGCCTGCGCCCAATTCATAGCGGGGCCTTTGGCTGACCGGATTGGTCCTAAGAAGACGATGACCATCGCCATCTGGATCTTCACCCTGGTAACCGGCTTAACTGGATTCGTCCGTAGCTTCTGGCAGTTTTTCGTCCTTCGGCTCGGGTTGGCCCTGGGCGAGGGCCAGCATCTTGCGCCAGCTCTCCGCATGGTTGCCAACTGGTTCCCCAGACAGGAAAAGGCACGTGCAACCGGGTTCTTTTCGACGAGCTGGACGGTTGCCTACGTGATCTCCCCGATTGTCGCGACGCAGATCGCAGCGGTGTTTTTCGGCGGCGCTTGGCGCCCTGTTTTCTTCTTATTGTGCATCCCAGGCGTCGTAGGCATCTTGTGTCTCTGGAAGTTTGCCAACGACTCTCCCAAAGCAATGCTTGAGAAAGGGAAGGTTAGCGCTGAAGAATATCAATTGATTGTCAGCCCTGTTCAAGGCGGCGGTCCGGTTGAAGAAAAAAAGTACAGCTCACGACTGTTCCTGACCGATGTTCCTTTTTATCTCTATTCGATCGGCATGTTCTTATACATGATGATCAACTGGGGACTGAACGTCTGGCTCACTACTTTTCTGGTTAGGCAGCACGGCTTCAGTCTTAAGGCGATGGGGTTCTTGGCGGCGCTGCCCTTCGCAGTCGCATTCGTCGCCAATTTGGTGGGAGGATCATTGGCGGACAGCAAGTTCTTGCAGGGCAGAGCGCGGTTCCTGACGGCCTTCTGCTTCCTCGCCGTGATTCCGGCGTTTCTGATGATCGGGTACGCGGCCAAGGGGCAGACTGCCCTGTTGATAGCCGGTCTTGCAATCGAAGGCTTCTTCTTCAATATGCCCTACGCCGTTGTTTATTCTTTCCCGGCATTGCGATATCCCAAGGAAGTGGTCGGACGCGTGATCGGTTTCTCCAATGGTCTCGCGCAATTTGGCGGTTTCCTTTCCCCTATGATTGCCAGTTACCTGGTGATTGAGCGCGTTGACAAATCTTATTATTTCGGTAACGTCTTCCTGTTCTGGACCTGCTTGGCTGTGGCAGCGATGTTTGCGTTTGCGTTCTCGATCGAAAAGCCGATCGGCGACGTATCCGCATTCGAGATAAAGACCACGCCCGCGCTGAAGGCCGCCGCCGCGAGTTCGAAGTAGTTCCGAGTTTTTCCGCCCCAGGTGTCTGCCGCGCGGCAGCCGCCTGGGCGCGATTCTTCCCGCGGTGCAAACCATGAATAGCCAAGCCAAACCGATAGCTTGTATGCGTTTTATGCAACAGGAGAAAACAATGGCTAACGCTTTAGAGACCGTGGCCGGCGATTCCGCCTCCACGAAACAGACAGCAGATTCGAAGACGATCAGGATCTGGACGCAAAGTATTACCGACCTCACGGTGTTGCCGGGCTATGCCGACACCCTGAAGAAACATGCCAGCCGGGTCTGCGGACCTGATACCGTAATCGATGTGCACGGTGTGCTGCCAGGCAGCTATCCAAACGGACTGGCTCCGATCCAGGTGACGAAGTACCGCTGGGTGGAACATTTACTGAAAGCTCAGCTGGTTGAGAACATCATGCGAGCCGAGCGCGAGGGCTATGACGCGGTCGCGATCAGCTGCTTTCTCGATCCTGGCATGGAAGAGGCGCGCAGCGTAGTCGATATACCAGTCGTCAGCTCGTGCGAGACCGCGTTGCTTGTCTCCTCGGTGATCGGACGCTCCTTTGGCATGCTGGCGATAGACGAACACATGGCTGAGCAGGTGCGCGCACTCGTGCATCGCTACGGCTACCGGGACCGCGTCAAGATCATCGAAACCTTGAATCCGCCGTTCACCGAGCATGAGCTCGAGCTCGCCTTTAAGGGTTCGCCGGCGTTTGTGGAACGTTTCTCCAAGCAAGCGTCCCGATTGGTTGAGGCCGGCGTAGACGTCATCATTCCCGCCGAAGGGGTAATCAATACTGTGCTGGTGCGAAACCAGGTTCACCAAGTGGCCGGTGCACCGGTGCTGGACTCTTATGGTGCGTTGGTTGCCTTCGCCGAGATGCTGGTTCAGTTTCGCCGGCGCTCTGGCCTCTCCGTTGGGCGCCGTGGGGATTATCTGCGTCCGAATGCGGATCTTATCTCGCACCTGCGCAGCGTATCCATTGATGCCCTCCAAGAGGCCCGGAAGAAAGCGGCCGAATAAGGCTTCAGCTTCCATCTCCGGAACAGGAAGTAGATGCGCTATTATCGCGGTGGGACTAAACAGAGTCAACCAGTCCCGCCGCGTAACATTGGAGACGTATGCCACCGATCAACATCGCTATTCTTGACGATTACCAGGGGGTTGCGCTGCAGATGGCGGGATGGTCCGCCTTGCAGGGCAAAGCTGAGATCACAGTCTTTCGCGACCATTTATCCGATCCGGAGTCGCTTGTCGAGCGGCTTGCACCGTTTGACGTTATTTGCGTCATGCGGGAGCGGACACCTTTCGGTCGCGCGCTGCTGGAGCGGTTGCCAAGACTGAAGCTGGTCGTAACTACCGGAGTACGCAATGCCTCAATCGATGTCGTGGCCGCCAAGCAACTCGGCATCGCCGTGTGCGCTGCCGGCTCCGGTGGCTGCGGCGCGGCTGAACATGCATGGGCGCTCATCATGGCCGCGATGCGGCATATTCCCGAGGAGCATGCATCTCTGGTTGCCGGCGGGTGGCAGATAACGGTCGGGAGCGAACTGACCGGGAAGACACTCGGCATCATCGGGTTGGGCAAACTTGGCGGAGCCGTTGCCAAATATGCGCGCGCCTTCGACATGAACCTGATCGCGTGGAGCACGAACCTGACCGAGGAAACTGCTAAAGAGCATGGCGCGCGCCTCGTCTCGAAGGAGCAACTTTTTCAGCAGGCGGATATTGTGACGGTTCATCTTGTGCTGAGCGAGCGAACCAGAGGCATTATCGGGGCGGACGATCTGGCGCGGATGAAACCGACAGCGCTCTTTGTGAACACGTCGCGTGGGCCGCTCGTGGATGAGGCCGCGCTGATCAATCTCCTGCGCAAGGGGGCCATTGCCGGGGCTGCTCTGGATGTCTTTGATATCGAGCCATTGCCAGCCGGTCATCCGTTCCGGTCGCTGAAGAACCTGCTCGCGACGCCTCACATTGGGTTTGTGACCGAGGAGGCCTATAGGATTTTCTATCGCGGCACGGTGGAGTGTATTGCGGCATGGCTGCAGGGCAAGCCGATCAACCTGTTGACCTAAACTCGAGTAAATGAAGGTTGACAAGGTTTTCGACCGCAGGAGGTCTGCCTGGCGGTTAACCATTTTGTCCTCGGCTCGCCTCTCTATGTGTCGCCGCGGCTTCGCTGGGAAATCGATTCGAACCTACGGACAGGGCAGTCGCAGCCAATCATATCTTCTCCCGCCGGCAGTGAATTTTTAAGAGATCCAAAAACGCGCGTGCGGCCGCACTGAGGTGGCGTTCCTTGCGTACGATGATGCCGGCAGTGCGGCGTATCCCCTCTTTAATGGTGATCGAGCGCAGATCGGGCCGATTGACCACCAGGCGGCTGGAAACCATTGTGCCTGCGTTGCCCGAGGCGACAACCGCAAGCAGGGCGGGAATGTCATTCATCTCCAGAAGAATCTTCGGCGAGAAATTGCTCTTGGCAAACTGCAAGTCAAGCAGCCGGCGGGTACTGAGTCCAGCACTGAGGAGAGCCAACGGAAGGCTACCCAAATCGGTAATCGAAACTGCCTTGTGAGTCGCCAAAGGATGCTTTTTGGAAACAACCAGGACCACCTCGTCGGAAAGCAGCGTCTCGTACTGGATGTCCGCGGACTCGGGCGGCAGGAAACAAAGACCAAAATCGATGTCCCCTGACAGAACTCGGCGCTCGACTTCGGGAGATGTGGCCCAATGCACCTCAATATGGATTTCCGGATAGGTGGAGATAAATGCCGCCAGTGAAACAGGCACCAAATATTGACTGAATACCTGAGTCGTTCCCAGGCGCAGCGAGCCACGGCGAAGTCCCAGCAGTTCGGCGACGGCCTCTTTGCTCACGTCCACTTCGCGAATCGCCCTGCGGGCGTGATCCAGCAAAAGCTGGCCCGCCTCGGTTAGCCGGACGCGGCGGCCAACCCGGTCGAACAATGGGCAGCCAAGCTCCTTCTCCAGTTGCTGTATGTGACTTGAGAGCGTTGGCTGCGACACATAGAGCGACTCCGCGGCTCGAAGTAAAGTGCAGCATTTCCGCGGCTCGAATAAAATAGCGAAGCTGATGTAGTTCCATAGTTCTTCTTAGCGCCGCATCAAGCCGGCGCAGAACCCATCCCCGCAGTCAGGCGATCAGTCATAGTTGCCTGTGAAAACTCTGAAGAGCCGGGCGCACCCCAAACGTACATCGCGTGCCTGCGTACTTCGACGCCGTGCAAATCGCGTCAGTCTTTATCATCAGGTGAGAAGCATAATGCAAAAACGCGGATGACGCCAATGGTGGCTCCAACTCGCAGAAAACCGACGGAAATCGCCGCTATCGCGCAAACCCCTGGTGCAAGAACTCGCATTTGTCTTTCGGATCAATACCATCGGATGATACGATTTGACACAGTTACGCGCCTCGCATTCCAATAATATTTTCGCTTCGATTTACGGCGCTTCTCTCTCTCTTCGCAGGGGTGTCCTCGGGGCTGTCGAGTTCGAACCTGGCGGATTCGCAGTATTCGGCATGGCGGGGCAAGCGGAAGAAGAAGCTCAGGTCAAGATGCAGGTTGGAGGGGCGTTATGGGCGGCTACACCGGAAAGATGGCGTGGATTGATCTGACCACAGGTGCGGTAAAGGTGGAAGAGCTCTCGGAACAGGTCAGGCGAAATTACATCGGGGGGACCGCGCTGGCGACATATATTCTCAAGCAAACCCCATTCCATGCGATCGATCCGCTGGGACCGGAAAATGTCCTGGTCTTTTCCACCGGTCCTCTGACGGGCGCGAATGTTCCGACATCAGGGCGCTTCGCTGTCGCCGCCAAGTCGCCGCTCACGGGAATCTGGGGCGAGGCGGATAGCGGGGGCCGATTTGGCATCGCCCTCAAGGCAGCCGGCTTCGATGCCATCGCCATCTCCGGAAAGGCGAGTGCACCGTCCGTTCTCACGATTTTCGAGGGCAACGTCGCAGTGGCCTCCGCCGAGGAGGTGTGGGGCAAAGACACCTACGATACCTTCGACGTTCTGACCCAGCAGTATGGGAGCAAGGCGGCGCTGGTCTGCATCGGCCCCGCTGGGGAGCAGTTAATCCCGTTTGCGAACATTATGAGCGAAGGGGCGCATGCCAGGGCTGCGGGAAGGTGTGGCTTGGGCGCCGTCATGGGTTCGAAGCAACTGAAAGCCGTGGTCGCCGACGGGACATTCCGCACCCCGGTCGCACACCCCAAAGAATTGATGCAGGACATCCGCGAAGTCGTTCCGCTCATGCTGGAAAAGATGAAGCGCATGCGTAGCTTCGGAACCCCCGGCGCGGTGGTGGGAAACGCGGTGATCGCCGACTTATCCGCTTACAACTGGAGCAATGGAAATTGCGGAAAAGCCGTTGAGTGCCTCAGCGGTGAGGTCATGGCTAAGGACTACGGCGCGGGAAAATACCATTGCCCGCCTTGCGTGATCGGATGCGGGAAGGAAGTGCGGGTTCCGCGAGGACCGAACGCGGGAAAAACCGCGCCCCTGGAATACGAAACCATTGGCGGCTTCGGTCCGCAATGCGGCGTCTTTGACTTCAACGTCATCATCGAGGCCAACGACCTCTGCAACCGGCTCGGAATGGACACAATATCGGTCAGCGGCGGGATCGCGTTTGTCTTCGAAGCCGTCAGCAAAGGCATCATTAAGAATCCGGAATCGGGAGCCAAGCTGGAATGGGGAAACGGGGAGGCGGTTATATCTCTCATCCACCAGATCGCTTCGGGCGAAGGACTGGGGTCTATGATGCGAGGTGGAGTTCGCGAGGTCGCGCACCAGCTCGGCATGGGTACGGAGAAGTTCGCCATGCAGGTGAAGGGAATGGAAATGCCCTACCACGATCCCCGAGCCCTCGCCATTCTGGCTGTAGGCTATGCCACATCGCCTCGGGGAGCGTGTCATCGAGGTTGTGTCTATACGATGGAGCGTAGTCCCATGCCGGGCCTCGGTTATGCGAAGCCCTTGGACAGGTTTGCCGATGAAGGCAAAGGCAAAGCCGCCGCGATTATGCAGAATTTTGCCGACCTGTTCAACAGCCTGAAGCTCTGCCAGTTCGCCATCGCCACCTTCGATGTTCCCGTTGTCCTCAGGTGGCTGAATTACGTGACCGGATGGGATATGGGCGCGGAAGAATTTCTGCGCGTTGGGGAAAGAAGTCTCAACGTAAAGCGGCTCCTGAATATCTCGTGTGGGATGACCCGGGCGGATGACAGCCTGCCCTATCGTATTACGCATGAGCCATTCGCTGACGGCGCATCGGCCGGGCATGTTCCCAATCTCCCGCTTATGCTGGATGAGTATTACGAATTTCGCGGATGGGACAGCGAAGGGGTTCCGAGTGATGGCAAACTGAGAGAGCTAGGACTGGCCTAGAGTACTTCCTGCGGGGTTGTTGGCACGAGGCGACCTCCATCGCGCAGAGCCGTCGGTGAGTGCACGGCAGGAATAACTGGCTAACTGGAGGCCACGGGGCGCGAATGTTATTTGGCGGTCGCGCCTCTGGCCTGAGAAGTCTCGATGCTTTTCAGCGCGGCCAATTTCAAGTCCGCCACTTGCAGCTTCTCAATATTCCATAGCTGGTCGCGCAGCACGCGCGACGCTTCCTCTCCGATGACCGGCGCAGTTAGTTCATGAAACTTGTCATCCAGCTCCGCATCCGATAACGGCGCTTCGGGGTCTCCCTTGCGGTGTTCCTGAAAGTGTTCGAACCGCTTGCCATCCTTCGTGGTAATGGCAACCCGGGCCGATCTCGCGCGGGGAAACGTGGCCGAAAGCGCCGGATCTTCATCGAGCGTCAGCTTTCTCATCAAAGCTCGAATATCAGGATCACTCCGCCGCTCCTGGCTGAATGCATTCAACCGCACGGAGCCGTAGACTAGGGCATGCGCCACCACGTAGGAAAAACTGAACTTGCATTCGTAAGCAGTTTTCGGAGAAGAATTGCCGGCAATCTCGATCGGAGTCTTCGCCGTACCGACGGCGATCGACTCGATTCGCGCCGGAACAAGGTCATACTTCTTACGGAGCAGCAGAGCTGCATCGACGGCCGAAAACGTATGTCCGCAGCAACCGTGGTTTTTTTGCGTCATCTGGGTGAGGTTGTAACGCTCCCCCAACCCTTCAGTCGCACGTTGCCATTGCGGGCTCTGCGACAAAGCGGCGCCAAAACCGGCTGGGCCTTCGAGCATGTCCTGCGCGCCGGTGATGCCGTTTGCCGCGCCCTTTCCAGCGGCTACTCCAACCCACGCGGCGTGACCCGCATGCAGGGGCTTGGTCATGGCATCGGAGCGAAACGCCTGCTGTAACCCGGCGGCGAATGAGGCAGCCGTCGCCAAGGCATGACGCGCAACATCGGTTTCCATAGGGCTCATCAAAAACGCCGCGGCCGCGGCGGCGCCAAAGCAACCGGCCGTGCCCGTAGTGTGAAAGAACCGATAGTGCAAAGGCTGAACGGCCAGGGCAATTCGGGTGGAAATTTCATATCCGACGGTGATCGCCTTCAGCAGCTCCAATCCAGACCTGCTCTGGTCTTCCGCCACGGCCAAGGCGGCGGCAATGGTGGGGCAGCCTGGATGGTAGAGCGCTTCGCGGGAGATGTCATCGAACTCAACCGAATGAGAGGCACTGCCATTGATCCATGCCGCAGTCCCGGGAAAAGCCACGGTGCCCAGCCCCGGCAGACTCGATTTTCCATACCCCAACTCGGCGGCGTGAGCTTGGACCAGGTTGACCGCGGGTGAAAAGCGGGTGCCGGGAATGAGCGCGGAAAACCAGTCGAGCAGCGCACGCTTAGCGTGATGGATTACCCCTTTCGGAAGATCACGCGAGGCCTCCCGGTGCGCGTACTCCGCCAACGCTTTCACCAGCATAAATATCCCTTCGATTTGAAATCAGTGTATGGTCGATCATCTCCCTGCTTTCAAGCACCCGGGGCACAAGATCAGACCAAGTCATCCTCTACTTGCCAGACGGATGGTAAAGAACAGAACCTACTCGATCCGCCAGATGGTATCGAGCACGGTTCCGTCGACCCACTTCACCACCGCAACCGGCTCGTCGATGAAGTGCGGCTTCTGCGGCTTGCCGCCGCAAATTCGCTCGACCTCCTGCTTGATCTCCTCGATTGGACGGATCGGCAGATCGGAGCCTTTCAGCGCATCCAGCAAATCCTGGCGACGCGGATTGACCGCGATTCCGCGCTCTGTGGCCACCACATCGATCAACTCGCCCGGGCCGGTCAGGGTCGTAACTTCATCCACGATCGTCGGAATGCGATCGCGGAACGAGGGTATGGCCAGAATGGAGCAGCCCGAGTACAGGCAGTTTTGCCATCCGCCGATGCCGTGCAGCATGCGGCCGTCAGAGTGGGTGACGACATTGGCGTTGAAGTTTACGTCCACCTCGGTGGCGCCGAGCACCGCCGCATCGACCATCGACGCGAAATTTCCCTTGCCGTGGAAGTTGTAAGAGGTGAACGGAGAGGTGGCGATGTGACGCGGATCGCCGGCGATGGAACGCACCGCGTCGAGATCGAACGTTTGCCCGTCGAGGATGTAATCGACCAGGCCTTCCTTCAGCATTTCGACCAGGTACTTGGTTGAACCGCCGCGTACGAACCGGGCTTTGACTCCTTTTTCGCGCATATACCGGCTCAGATAATCGACGAAGGCGAGCGCGATTCCTCCCGCCCCTGCCTGGAAAGAAAAGCCATCGCGCATAATTTCCGCGTCGCGCAGCAAGCGCGCGACCATCTCGGCAATCAGCAGGCGGTCCGGGGAGCGCGTGACCTGCGTAGTGCCGGAAACGATCTTCGCCGGATCGCCAATCGAAGGCACTTCAACCACTAAATCGACGTTGTTCCCCTGGATTTGCCACGGTATGCACGGGAACGGCACGAGGTTATCGGTGACCACGATAACGTGATCGGCGTAAATGGAATCTGCCAGTGCGAAACCAAGCGAGCCGCAGGCCGAGCGCCCGTGAGAACCGTCGGCGTTACCGAAACAATCGGCGGTCGGAGCGGCAATGACGGCGATATCGATATGCACTTCGCCGTCCTGGATCGCCTGCCAACGGCCGCCGTGCGAGCGCAAAACACCCAGCCCGCGCATCTTCCCATGGGAGCAGTAATCGCCCAGCGGGCCGTTCATGCTGCCTTCGATATGGTGAACTACGCCGGCATCCATCAGCTCAATCACCGGGGTGTGGCACGGAAAAGAGGCGCTGGGGAACCATCGCAGATCCTTCACTCCCAGGCTGCCCGCGGTTTGCAGGGCTTCGAGCGCAATGCGATCGCCGTTGCGGAGGTGGTGATGCGATGAAATCGTCATGCCGTCGCTCAGCCCGCACAATTTCAGCGCGGTCGCCAGATCCGGCACGCGCTTGTCGCCGTTCTTGGGCCAGTCGATAGCACTCCTGATGGGTGGCGCCGCCTTTCTGCCCGTGGGACGGTACTGGTTTACCCCGGCGAACGGAACCTGTTCGGCTCCATTCACCACCGCCGGCACCACGCGCCCGACGGCATTACGCGTCATTTGCAGTTTGGTTGTTGACGATTGCGTCACCGTTTCGCCTCCTGATTCCCAGGCATGACTGGAACAATTCCCATCAGCTTAGCCCGCTCGACCAGCTTGCGGGCGCGGATCACAATGGGCGCATCGATCATCTTCGCGCCCAGGCTCACCACGCCCAAGCCCTTTGCCTGCGCCTCCTCGAAGGCGGCGACGATCTTCAACGCCTTTTCCACCTCAGCCTGCGCCGGCGCGAACGCCCGCTCGACCACCGCGATCTGCGAAGGATGAACGCAACCCATACCCTCGAAGCCCATTGCCCGCGACTGCTCGCCCCAGCGCGCCAGCCCTTCGAGGTTGCCAATGTCGGCGAAGACCGAATCGATCGCCTGCACCCCCGCGGCTTTGGCCGCATTCACCACTCGCATGCGCGCATAGAGGGATTCCTGTCCTTCCGCGGTTTTGATCACGCCGAGATCGGAAGTGTAATCCTCCAGGCCAATCGTCAGCGCGCAGATGCGCTGGCTGGCGGAGGCAATCGCGAATGCGTGCTCAACTCCCATCGCGGACTCGAGAATCGGCATCAGCCAGATGGGCCGATCAATGCCTTCGCGAGCCGTAATCTCGCTGATGCGGCGATCAACTTCCTTGACCTGCTCGGCATTGTCGGTCTTGGGGAGCAACAGCAAATCCGGGGTTTGGGGCACAACCTCTTCCAGGTCCTCAAAGCCAAGTGGAAGCTGGTTGATGCGCACCATGCGCTCACACGCTCCAAAATCAACCGCCCTGAGCCCATTGCGCACCAGGATGCGCGCGCTGTCCTTCTCGCCGAAGTGCACCGAATCTTCCAGATCAAAGATGATCGCGTCCGGCTTGTAGAGCACGGCATTCACGAAATACTTAGGTTCGCTGCCGGGCAGATAGAGCCGGGTACGACGCAAGCGGTCCTTCGGCGATGGCGCGGGCAACGCCACCGGCTCGGGCAACACCCGGCGATCCGGCCCCAAACCCGCGCGGCGGGCGGCGGCCTCGATGCGTGCCGCGATCACAAATGGCAGCGCCCCGCTGTCCTCGATCAGCACCCGGACGTGCTCAATGCCGAGTCCACCGAGAACCTCGCGGGCCTGGGCGCGAATAGCCTCGCCATAGTAGAGGTCCACGCGCGAGACGAGTTCCAACTGGATTCCACCGGAGGCGCGCGGCTCCAGCAGAACGCGCAGGTCGGAACGAACATCGCTCCCGGAACGGCCCGCCTCGCCCGTGCGCGTGAGGATTGCGCCTGCAGAAGTTTTCATGTCCTTATCTCCCAGCCGCCGTGCTCTTTTCCGCTTTCAGCAGTTCCATCAACTCTGTGACCGAGTCGCACTTCTCGAGGTTCCAGATGGCGTCGCGCACCCGCTGCTGCCGCGGTCTGCTCATCGCGCCGTCGGCCAGCGCCGTGAACTTCTCTTCGATCTCCGTATCGCTGAGCGGATTTCGCGGATCGCCTTTCGGGTAATCAAGCTGTTTGCTCAATTCTCTCCCATCCGTGGTGACGATCATGACCGCAACCTTCTGCAGCGCCGGGAAAGCCTTCTCGATCTCGGGATCGGCAACCACTTCAACCTTGCGCAACTGGGCGCGTATCTGGGGATCGCTGATCTTTTCCTCGGTGAATTGCACCGGGGTCACCTTGCGATCGACGATGGCCGCGGCAATGCAATACGGCAGCGAGTGATCGGCGGTTTCCTTCGAGCGCGGGTCGTACTTGCTCGGATCGGCAAGAATATCGGCAGCGCGAGCCAACGAGCGGATGTGGACTTTGGCGATCTGCTCGGGCTTGAGGTCATATTGCTTGATCAAGTCCAGCGTGGCGGAGATCGGAGCGTGCGTCAGCGCCTCGGTAGGGAAAAACTTCATGCCGCATTGGGTAATGCGCCAGGACTGCCCCAGTCCGTCCGTCAGCAGGTTCAGCTTCCATTCCGGACCAAAGACGTGAACCAATCCCTCTTTGCCGTCGATGACGTGCTCGGGGCCGGTGTAGCCTTCGCCTGCCATCAAGGCGGCGAGCACGCCGCTTTCCGTGCCCATCGGCGAGACCGTGTTCTTCATCATCGTCAATTTGCCGGCGGTCACCGCTCCCAGCGTCGCGCGGGCGGAGGTCGAGATGCCGATAGCATGCTGAATCTGTTCCCAGGGAAGGTGCAGCATGCGGCCGGAGACAATCGGAGATGCCACGGCCGTGAACGTGGCGTGATGCCAGCCGCGCTCGCGAATGCCCGGGAAAGCAGCCTCGCAAAGGCGCATCTCGAACTCGTGTCCGAGCGCCAGTCCCACCATCAATTCCTGGCCGTTGCTATTGGCGCGTTCCGCGCAGGCAATCGCCGCCGGGAAAATATCGGTCGGATGGGATGGATCCTGCTTCCAATAGATGTCGTTGTAATCCATGCAGCGGATCATCAGCGCATTGGCAAATGCCGCGTGAACGACATCCATCTTCTTGCCCGAGCCGATGACCGTGGCCAGGCCCGAAGCCGCAACTTCATTCAGAACCCGCAGAGCGATGGCGACGTCATGCTGCTGATAGCCGCCCAGCCCGCAGCCGATGGCATCGAGCAGAAACCGTTTCGACTGGTGAACCGCCTCGGGAGAAAGATCGCTGAATTTTACGCTCGCCGCCCAACGGGAAATTTCGGCGGTGATGGTCTCACTTCGCACATTCTTCTTTTCTGCCATAGCTACTCCGATTCCGCCTGTTTAAATTGTGGCCGCTGTTCCGGCCTGTCGCTGCTTCGTTTCTTGTCACACTCCGAGGGTTTGCTTGCGCGCCCGCTCTAAAGCATACTTCACCAGCGCGGCGCAACGGTACACGCCGTGCACAAATTGATGGCCGTGGCCAAGGCCGGCGGATTGGTCAGGTCGGAGACCCGGATAAGCGCCGGTGAAGGGTTCAATGTGGGTTTCATGCGCCAGACGCATATTGCGGGTGTGCCGGCTGTTGCCGCCGCGGAAGCACTTCGGCAAACACTCCAGCATCAGAACGCTGGCGCCCTGCTCGCGTGCGGTAATCGCAGCGCACACAGCGGCGTTCCCCCCGCCTAATACCAAAACATCCAAGTCTTTGAAATCTCGATCCGACATCGGCTATCTCCCGAATCTGCGAACGGCATCTCGCTTACACTCATGCCCCAAAGCATTTCTCCCACAAAGTATCCAATGGCGTGCTCCTGCCGGGTGACACTGCGTCAGACAAGTAACGATCCGTTCCATCTATTGTGGACATCGATTGCAATCCGCAATCTGTGAACTTGATCTTCGATCTTCCCGGTATGCGTTCAGTGTACGAAGAACTCCGGGGACGGTCCAATTGTTTGCTCTGATGTTATTCATTGGAATCACCTATGCAGCGCAACCAGTTCAGCCGACCCGGCCGATGGTACAAACCAGAAATAAGCCGGGCATTTTGAACCAATACCTCGCCCGGTCCCGGCCCATCGAGGTCAACCTCTTCGACCACCAGCGGCCGGCTCTCCGCGTACGGCAGCGGCTTGCCTTGCTCATAGAGCACTGCGGCACGAATCTTCACCCTCTACCTCCTTTGTACCCCGAATTCTTAACCTGGTTTCTGCTTAAGTCTCCAGCCCAATCACATCTGCGCCGTCATACTGGCAAATGCGTAGCGGGCATAGAGGTAGACCAGAATGAGAATCAGCATCGCGACTATCCAGTTCATCCCTGTAATCGCGCCACTTACACTCTTGGCAAACCAGGAAATGAAGCCTGCCCGCAACGGGCCACCCGCCAGGGTCATAAGGCTACCCATCCAGACCATCGTTGCTACTCACACCCGTGAAGATGTTGAACTTTTGCGCCAAAGCAGTGTACAACGCCATTCGACGCGATCCAATCGTTATATCCGATCTAATCGATAGGTATACCAAATGAGCGAGCGGAAAAGTTTGCCCGCACCACGGGTAATCAGTCACTTTCCGCATTCACAACACACCGTACTTTGAGAACTTTGCATTTTCTCTTGACGAACACACGTGCGATGGGATAAACGGCCAGATAGGCTTCGGAAAAGTGTCTCGCTGTGATGCGTGCGGCCACTTCTATGGCGGAAGACGGAGGCTGTAGTAAGTATCGATTGGCGCGTCGCGGTAACCTGCGCGCGAGATGTGCGCACGATTTCTTATCGAAGCAAGAATACAGAGCACAAAGAAGGAGGGTTAAATGGAAAACCTGATTATGGATGTTGTTGCCAGAAGCGCCGAGGAGCTTATCAAGCACACTAAGGGACCGGGAACCCGGTTCGTCTTTTCGGATCACAAGAACAATCCGGAGGGAAATATCTACGTCATCATGCGTGAGGTGCACGATGTCGATCATCCCGAAATGCACATAGAGCCTCACGCCCATGAGTATGAAAGCTTGTTTATCTTCAAGGGCAACAATCCGGACATGACCGGGTTGGAGGTCGAGGTCCTGCTCGGCGACACCTGGCACACCGTCCAATCGCCGAAATCCATCCGAATCCCTCCCGGCGTGAATCATAACTACCGCTTCATCCGAGGCTCCGGGGAGTATTGGAATATCGTACTGACACCGGGTGCTGAGTATAACCGGACAGTTCGCTGAAGATGAGACCGGCTTCGGGCGTCTCATAGAGATGGACATACTGATGGGGCTACTGAGGAACTTGCACGCTTTGCTTGTACGCTCGGGATTGATAGCATCCCGGAGGAAGCATTCACCTGGGCGAAGAACTCAATACTGGACTGCATTGGAGTGGCTTTCGCCCGAGTGTCAGAAGACCCCGGAAGGATTATTACCGAGTACGCCAGGGAAACTGCTGGCAGACCGGAGGCTGGAGTGCTGGCTGGCGGCTTTAAGACCTTCGCCGCCGGCGCGGCGCTTGCCAACGGTACCCTGGCTCATACTTTGGACTTTGACGACTATGCCCTTCCGAACTGGATGGGCCACCCGACTGCGCCCATCGTACCTGCGATCCTCGCCTTAGGCGAGCGCCAGAAGATATCCGGCAAAGAGATGCTGCTGGCATATGTCATCGGCTACGAGGTGGGCGGCCGGGTCGGCGGAGGCGTGGGCCGCGGGCATTACGAACACGCCGGCTGGCATGCCACCGCTACGCTCGGCACGATTGGCGCGGCGGCCGCATGCTCCAGGATCCTGAAACTGGATCTGGAACGGACGCGCTGCGCGCTCGGAATCGCCTGTTCGAAGGCATCCGGCATAAGGGCAAACTTCGGAACCAATACCAAGCCCCTGCACGTTGGCTTGGCAAACCGGAATGGCGTACTGGCCGCGGTACTGGCCGGGAAGGGCTTCACCGGAGACGTCAACGCGCTTGAGGGGCCGTTGGGGTTCAGCAATGTGTTCACCGCCGCCGCTGGTTCCTGTGACTTGGATAAGATGTCGAGGGATCTGGGCAAGTCATTCCTCATCACCGAACACGGAATCAGCATCAAGCCGTACCACTGCTGTGCCGATGGGCATCGCTGCATCGACGCCATGTTTTGTCTGGCGGAAAAACACAACATAAAGCCCGAGGATGTCGCGTCAATTGAATGCCGGACCAGTGATGTAATCCCAAAATTATGATTCGACACCTTCCAGTGACCGGCCCGGAAGGAAAATTCAGTCTTGAGTTCTGCATGGCCGCCGTTCTGATTTATAGAAAACTGGGCTTGCGGCAATTCACGACCGAATGCGTAATGAACCCGAAGGTGCAGGAGCTACTTAGGCGCGTCAGCTTTGTCCATCCTCCGGAATATGCCGGTTACGAGGGCATGGAACTTAATCCCGAGCAGGTCATCGTAAAGCTGAAAAATGGAACGGTCTATCAGCACGAGGTCTTCGACTGCAAGGGGAAACCAGGCAACCGCCTCAGTGACGCTGAGTTGGCAGCCAAGTACCGGGAGTGCGCTAGTCTTGCAATCTCTCCTGCGCGGATTGATCGCTCACTGGAAATGCTGCGCGGGTTGGAGAAGCTTGCCGACATCAGCGAACTCATGGACGTAATCTGCGCCGCGGAGACGAACAAGACATACGCCTAAGTGGCGCGTAAGCGGCAGATTATCAAGCTGCAACTTTGAGAGGAGAAAGTGTCATGAGTGAGTTCAGACTATACCCGATCGGTGCCGGTAGAGTCTCTATAGACAAGAGTTCCTTGACCTACGGACGGGGCATGGGAAACAAAATTGCGGTTCCCGTCCAAACATTCTTAATCACTCATCCCAAGGGCAATATTGTAGTTGACACCGGCTTGCATAAGCGGGTGGCCACCGATCCGGTTGGCTACTGGGGAGAGGCGAAGATAAAGCAACTGACGCCAGACGTCAGGTCGGACGAAGATGTTGTGTCTCAGCTAAAGACAATTTTTAACCTTTCGCCCGGCGATATTCATTATGTCATCAATACTCACCTGCATACGGACCATAGCGGATGCAACCAGCATTTCACGGAGTTGACGATCCTGGTGCAAAAGGACGAATTGAGATCGGCGTACTGGCCCGAGGTCTTCCAGCGCGGGGCTTACTATCGGGGCGACTTCGACCATCCGCTGAAGTATGAAGATTTGGACGGCGACTACGACGTCTATGGCGATGGAAGCATACAAACCTTCAGAACGCCAGGACATACCATGGGGCATCAATCAGTCATCCTCAACCTTCCCAAGAGCGGAAAGTTTATTTTGACTGGCGATGCCTGCTACATGACCGAAAACGTTAACGAGATGGTCGGGCCCGGAATCTGCTGGAATGCGGAAGAGGCGATCAAGTCGCTGAAGAAGTTGCGTTATTTAAAGGACAAGAAGGAGGCTACGTTGATCACCGGCCACGATCCGGTACTGTGGAGTCAAATTAGGCATGCTCCGGATTACTATGACTAGTGGGCTGTCCCGGTGATTACGTTAGCTTTGATTCGACGTTGAGGATCGGTGTAGGTCCAGCGGAAAGGGCGGGCTGATTTCTGGTAAGCGCGGATGTAGCGGCGCAGTTTGCGAGCCAGATCGTTGACGGAAGTGAAGACACCGCGATCGATGACGTCGCGCTGAATCTTGGCAAACCAAAGTTCGATTTGGTTGAGCCAGGAGGAGTAGGTCGGGGTGAAATGAAACCGGACTCTCGGGTTTTTCTGGAGGAACTCCTCTACTGCTTTGGTCTTGTGAGCCGAGAGGTTATCGAGCACGATGTGGATCTCCTTGGCCCGCCTGGTTGGCTGCACCACACCCGTGAGAAAGGCGATAAAGTCGGCGCTGGTATGCCGCCGGGCCGTTTGGCCGGTCCCCTTGCCGGTCTTCACATTGAGGGCGGCGTACAGCGAGAGTGTGCCATGACGGAAATACTCAAACCCGTGACGCTCGGCGCGTCCCGGCGAAAGCGGCAACCCCGGGTCCAATCGCTCCAGGGCCTGAATGGCCGTCTTCTCGTCCACGCAAAACACAGCCGCGTGCGGCGGCGGATTCAAGTACAGGCCGATGACGTCGGCCGCCTTGCTCTCGAACTCCGGATCGTCGCTGGCCATGTAACGATCCAAGCGATGCGGCTTCAACTGCGCCTGTGCCCACACGCGCTGCACCGTCGATTTGCTGACGTGCTCCAGCTTGGCGAGCTTGCGGCAACTCCAGTGGGTGCTGCCATCCGGCGGCGCCTACTGTGTGCGGCGCACGATGCGAGCTTGAACCGCCGGGGTCACGGTGCGCGGGCGGCTGCCCTTATGCCGCGGATTGAGACCCTCGATGCGATCCTGCGCGAAACGTTTGCACCAGCGGGCAATGGTGGGAGCGCTGGTATCGAGCTTCTTCTCAATCTCGTGATCGCTGAGACCGTCGGCCAGCGCGAGGATCAGCCGGGCACGAAACACGTCTCCGGCTGGCAAGCTTCGCGACTGCGCCCAGCGCGCCAGTTCTTCGCGTTCATCGTTGGAGAGAATGAGCAAGCTGCCATACTGTGCCATGCTCATTAGACGGAGCACAACTACTTATGTTATCACCGGGACAGTCAACTAGGCTCCTGAGTTCAAAGTTCGTTCACTGATGTGTTCGGTTTTGAAGGGGCATGGCTTTAGCCATGCCGTCCGGAGCCGGGGAAAATGCGGGCTTTAGTTCCTGAGGGGATTAATACCGTCTTCTGAAGTAGATTTATGAAACAAGCTCTAGCCAGATCTACAAGTGGCAAGTGGTAGTCCAAACCTGCGGGCGGGATGGGCATGCATGCTGGTCAATCCCGCCTGTTTTTCGCGTTGGAGCTGGAGCCGTTCCCTGTGTTCTGGCAAAGCTGAACCTTGCGACGGCTGTACTCAGCTCTTCCGAAACCCATACAAAGCCGCCGGATTATCGACAAGAATACGCCTGCGAATAGTCCTGCTGGGAGCCCACACGGAAAGCAGGTCGAAGAGAACAGCATCATCCGGTTTATCCTTCTCCGTCGGATGCGGCCAATCGCTGCCCCACACCATGCGCTCCGGAGCGTGCTTGACGAAAGCCTCCGCCACTTTACTCACATCCGCGTAGGCGGGTGGACCAACTCTCGTATCCAGATATGCACCCGACAGCTTCAGCCAGGTTTTTCCCCGGTCGATCAGGTCACAGATGATGCGGAAGGAGGGGTGGGTGGTTCCGGCAGGCTGGGGAACTCTGCCAATGTGATCGAACACGATCGGTGAAGGCAGGCGCATCAGAATATCTTTAGCCTCCACAATCTGCTCCCCGCGCATGTGAATTTGCACATGCCAGTCAAGTGCATTCACGCGCTTCGACAAAGGCTCGATCATCTCCACCGTGGTCACGGCGGACGCCGGGTCAAAGAGACTGAACCGTATGCCGCGTACGCCCGCATCGGCCATTCGCTTCAGTTCGGCGTCGCTAACGCTGGTGTCCACTACGGCTACGCCGCGGGTTGTCGCCGGGCCAAATTTTGCCAACGCATCCAGCGTACACTCGTTATTCGTACCGTAGGACGAAGGGGTTACGACGACGTTGCGAGTAGTGCCGAGACGCTTCTGGAGCAGTCGATAGTCCTCCACTCGCCCGTTAGCCTGAGCCCGCTTTGCCGTTGGTATCTGCGGGAAGCGGTTGTCGTAAATATGATGATGGCAATCGCACGCATTGGGCGGAGCCTTGAGCTTCGGCGCTTCGGTCCCGAAGGAGTTCGGCACCTGCAATTCACCGAAGAATGGAGCGGCATAGCTTGAGGATGGGCCGATTCCTCCAGCCATCGCCACGGACACCAAGCCAAAACCCTTCAGAAAAGTGCGACGATCAATCCCGTAGTCACGCATGTGATGTCTCCAGACCTTTTCCTTTTGCGCTCGGTCGGCAAAAGTCTCCTCGAAATCAGACTTCAATTTATATGAGAATGCCGCGAAGTCAACAGGTTCTTCGTAACCTTTGGGGATGTGTGCGTTCCAGTGGAACATGGCCAGCGCGATGATGGCAGGTGCTTCATCCGCATGGGGAAGAGACGGACTATTGACAGGAACTCCACCGGCGGCGGGTCCATTGCCGCCGGTGGTCTTTTTTCTGACCGTTGCATTAGCTCGCGAATGCCCGGCGCGACACCGGGGATAGCGCTACTTATTAACCAGCGCCGCGGCTGCCTTGCAGCACACCTCATCCTGCGAGCCCGTACCTCCGGAACAACCGATCGCGCCGATCAGTTTGCCGTTCTCCACCAGTGGAATGCCGCCGCGAGACGCGACTACGTCATCGAGCGTGATCAAATAGTTGAGTCCGCCTTGAATGCCGCCCTCGAACACCTTGGTTTCACGGCGATATCTCGCCGCGGTGCGCGCCTTGTGTTCCGAGACCTGGATCGAGGCAAGTTGCGCTCCGTCCATGCGCTCGAAGGCAACCATGTTGGCGCCGGAGTTGACGACGGTAACGTTCATCTTCCAATCGTGTTTATTGGCCTCGGCGATGGCCGCATGGATAAGCGCCTCGGCACGCGAAACTGTGATGGGTGGACCATAAGGTATATTGAACGGCATCTTATCCGGCACGACGTTAAGGGGATTGGATGCCGGAGGCTGCTGCGCGCTGATCGGACAAGCTGCGAGCAAGGCAACACAGAGCATGGCAACGGCAAGGAATCGTATCGGCGACATTGCGGTTCTCCTTCTTTTGGTTTTTGCGGTTGTACAGCCGATCATCCACTCAATTGGGCCCGGCGCACTCTTATGGCTCGGTTCTTGCCAAGCTAAAAGCATGAGCCTTGGAAACCCCATTCACGCTTGATTGCAAAAGCGGCACCAATTGTATACCTATCCGGCCCGTTAGCAAGGTCGTGTCATAAGAGAGTCACGGCTTATCCTTCTTCGTCACTCTTGGCCGCCGTTCCGGCGCGGGAGATTCTGGAGTAAAATGCTTCTCGATTTCAAAATCAAAGGAAATCCCGATTAAGGCTCGTTCCCGTGGAATCAGCTTCAGACAAAATTGTCATGCCGCCCGCGTCGCCGATATCGCTTCGCTACGAACTGGAGCCTTTATCTCCTGAGGAGATTCGCGGTTGGGATGAACTGATCCATCCGTTCCAGTGGCGTGAGGTTTTTCATCGGCAAGCCTGGCTGAATTACATCGCTGTCTGCCACAAAGCCGAGATTCGCTATTGGGCAATTCGCGAGCATGGCCGCACCATCGGCTATTTTTGCGGTGGGATTCTACGTCGGGGCCCTTTTCGCATTCTTGGCAGTCCTTTGAAGGGCTGGTACACGAATTTCATGGGGCCGGTGGCAAACGAAGGATTTTCCGGTGCGGCGTTTTTCCGAGCGCTTGATGAACTGGCTCAACTCTGAGCGACTGGCAATCATTGAGATTGAGGGGCACGCGATCAGCGACGAAATTGCCCAACAGTTTGGCTATGAGCCCGCTGTACAGCTTTCGTATGTGGTGGATTTAACCCCGGAAGATCCTGCTATCATGCATCGACGTTTGCACCCGAAGTGTCGCAAAGCAATCCGGCTGGCTCAACAGTTCGGGGTGCGGGTCGAAGATACGGATGATCTTGCTTTTGCCGCCGAACTGTTCGACGGCTACAAAGAAATTCTGCAGCGCAAGAAAGCATCTCCGGCGTTCAGCGTGGAATGTCCGGAAATCATTTTCAAACTGCTCAAGCCGGCGGATTTGCTCTTCGCTCTGCAGACGCGGGATTCTGACGGATCGATTACCGCTACCGGCTTGTTTCCGCACGACGACCGTGCCGTGTATTTCGCTTTCACCGGCAACCGCATGGCTGGCTGGAAACATTTTCCCAATGATCTGATGCAGTGGGCCGCCATGGAAATCGCTGCGCAACGCGGGATTCGCATTTACAACATGTGCGGATATGGACAGTTCAAGAGCAAGTTTGGAGGCACTCTGCACGAGTTCAAACGTTGGCATAAGTGCTATTGGCACTCGGCTGCCTGGGCACGGAAGGCGTATGAATTCCAATACCGCCAACGCTTGCGACTGCGCAGCCTTTTCAGTTGAACAAGCGGCGATTCAGGGAATCACTCCCGCCGCCATCATGCGCGCGTCTCCGTCAAAAATGTCCTGTAATTCCACCCCACCGCGCGGACGAGCTGTTGCCTGGCGTCACCGGCCAGATCTTCGGCTGGTGCCGTGGTTGCGCATGCCGGGGTGGAAACCGGCAGCAGCTCCCTGATCCCGCTTATTTCAGCCTCGCCGGCAGATCCGTCGGCGCTCTTCGTCAACCGCCAGGCGGCTTCATAGATAAAATAACGCGGAGTACAACGCCAGCCCATCACTATCCAACGCGGCCAAGCCCGCACCCCGCGCAGCCAGCCGGTACGCCGGGCGACATAGAGCCATCCCCGAATCTTCTCCCAGGCGCTCTGCCGCGCCGCCGCCGCGGCAAATAAAACTTCCGGCGATGCTCCGGCCGCCGTTGCCGTGAGCTTAGCCAACTCCCATTGCCATAGCCGGCGAGCGTAGTTGAGCGCCTCGCGGAAAATCTCCGGAGCGGAATTCCAAACGCCTCCACCGCCGTTTATTTTCCATTGGGTACACTCGTCCACACGTCCGGCAAAATCCTTAAGGGCAAAAGGAAGCACGGCTTGCTCGTCCCCTTGCTCCGCCAGTTGCCGCAGCTTCCGCGCTCGCCCGGCGTAGGTGGGCTCATAGGCATCCAGAAACACCAGCAGCGAAGTCGCCATGTCCAGAAACAGCTTCACCGTGCGATAGTGCATCTCTTCAGACGTCGCCGACGACTTTTCACCCGGCAAGCTTGGCGATAGCTCAAGACGCTCGATCACACGGTTGGCGAGCAGCCGCCACGCATCCTCCCTGTCGATGGCAGACGCAGGAAAGGCGGGTATCAGTTCCAGAGGATTGTCGTCTCCGCAAACCACCCGCCCGCAGCCACGCAACTCGTAAGTAAAAATGTGGGCGGGAAGCCGGCGAAAATAATCGTCGTGAACGGCGGCCATACCGACGTGGACAACCACTCCGGCGGCGCGCAGCTCGCTTTCGCATTGCGCGGTAAGGGTTGCCACCGCATCGGCTGTCGGCAAGGGCGCGTGCCGCTCTAGCACCACGATGAAATCCGCATCGCCCAACACCCGCCAACCGCCGGGATGGGCAACCATCGTAGCCTCGTCACGGGCAACGCTGCCGGTCAACAGCAGGCTGCGCATGCTCACGCCCAGTTCCTGCCGGCAGACGCGGACGACAATTTCGCCCACCAGCCCGCGAACCGCCGCCTGCTCTGGGCTCCGCACGTCGCCCGATTTGTGCCCGGCCTTCATCAATCGCTCTTCCCGCCGCGCCGTATTGGATATGTCGCGGCGCGTTCACACCCCGAGTACTGCCCCTACCGCATGCGCGACTCCATCCTGGTTGTTGCCCAGAGTAACGGTCCAGCCGTTTTGCTTCAACTCATCACATGCGTTACCCATGATCACCGGCAGGCCCGCAAAGTGGAGCATTTCAAGATCGTTGTAATTGTCTCCTATGGCCATAACCTCCTGCCGGGCAATGCCGCGATGCTCCGATAACCGCCGCAAGGCATGGCCCTTCGAACAGGCATGGTTGAGCACGATCACGATGCAAAAGTCCCGCTCTTCGTACTCGGTGCGCAACATGGTTATCTTTTCGAAAAATCCCGAGGCTGACAATGCCGCCTCAGCCGCACGCATGCGCTGGATGCTACCGCAGAACCGGAGCTGAATCGGCGGCTCGGCAATTGCCTTCTCCAACCGCCCCTCAAATTCCAGATAAAGTGGGTTATGTTCCTTCCATCGGCGAATGTCCGGGTTCAACTCCAGCGCGGGTGCCACCACCAGTGCGCCCTTGGTCTCCCGGTCGAAGATCACAACCGTATCTCCCCGGAAAGCCGCCATGTGCCGGGTGAGCGTCCGGGCAATTTCCGCCGGAAGCAGATCGCGGTGAAACAGGCTGCCGTCGCTCAAGCGGGTCACGGCGCCGTCGGAGCTTATCAGGGTCACCGCAAAGCCAAGCGACCGCGCCACGGGAAGGGCAAACATATGCCGCCTGCCGGTAACCAGTGCGATCTCGACTCCGCGTTCATGAGCGCGGCGCAACGCTTTAAGATTGGTGTCCGAAACTTGATGACTGGAATCCAGCAGGGTTCCATCGATGTCGATGGCGATAAGCCGAATCGATTGCATTCTATCCAATTCTAACCGGTCCGCCTGCTCCGCATCCGGCAGCGCTGATCCACCGTGGTGGGCAAGGTTCACGCGCGAGAATTAAACCCGGCCTGCATCTCCGCGATAATTGCATCGGCGGCTGCGGCAGGGTCCGGCACCGCCGTAATCGGACGGCCGACTACCAGGTAATCCGCTCCGTTCTCAATCGCCGAGCGCGGGTCTCCGGCTCGCTTGTGATCCTGGAGTTGCGTTCCCAGCGGTCGAATGCCGGGCGTGACCACCAAGAGTTGGCCCTTGGTTGCGTCTTTAATTAACTTCGCTTCCCGGGGAGAAGAAATCACCCCGTCGCAGCCCGCCTCGAGTGCTTTCATGGCGCGATGCACAGCCAGTTCCTGCAGCGAACACTGGTATCCGAGATCGCGAATATCTTTAACATCCAGGCTGGTCAGCACGGTAACCGACAACAACTTCAGTTTGCTGTTGCCCCTGGCTTCAGCCGCCGCCATCACGATTTCGGAATTGCCGTGAATCGTCAGGAAACTCACTCCCGCATCCACCACAACTTTCACCGTGCGCTTGACGGTCTCGCCCACGTCAAAAACCTTGAGATCAAGAAATATCTGCTTGTTGCGCGACTGCAGTTCACGCACAAACTCAAGCCCGGTACCGGTGAACAGCTCCAGGCCAACTTTAAAAAACTCAACCCGCTCGCCTAATTGATCGACGATCCGCCGGGCATCGCCGGCGGTCGGAACGTCGAGAGCGACCATCAGTCGTGAGCGGGCATCGATGCGAGCCGTATTGCTGGCGGAAGTAGTCATTGGAGTCAGATCGCAACTTGTCAGGATATCGCAACTTGTAAACTACCCTAGTGCCTGGTGCGAGGCAAGACTTTTGTCGGTCGCCGACCTTTGCTGGGCCTGTCGGTTGTCGGCGGGAAATTAGCTTGCACCGGCCCCCGGCAGATTCTATGATTCAGTCTTTCCCGACTGTATTCGCCCGCAGGAAGCGAGAGTCCGATGCCGGCTTTCTCCCCAGAATCGCTTTCCCAATCACCCGTCCCTACCTACTCCGCCGGCCAACCGCATAGCTACGCGAGAATGGCTCTTCTGGCATTGGCCGTGGGCTACGCCATGGATGGATTTGACCTGCTCATTCTGGGCTTCATCCTGAGTGCCGTCTCCGCCGGCCTGCACTTGAGTGCCAGGGCAAGCCGGCTCCCAAGGGAGTCGCGCTCCAATGATTGCCGGGGTCGTCAAAAACGAGGATATCCGCGCTACTAATATCTTTTCTAGCGCGGTGATGATATGAACGCCTTTCCCAGATTCGCGGGCAGTGAAGCCGGCGGCTTCGATCCGGCGGCGCTGGCCTCGCGCTTTTTCAGCGATCTGCGCCGCGCCGCCGGCCCGGGGGTCGGCGTCACCCGCCAGAGCTATGGCGCCGGCGAGCAGACCGCGATGGAGCTGGTCAAGCAGATTGCCGAGGAGCACGGGTTGTCAACATCCTGGGATGCGGCAGCCAATCTCGAGGTGACCCTCGAAGGCCGGGAGCTTGGCCTTCCCTTCATTGCCTGCGGCTCTCATCTGGATTCCGTGCCTCAAGGTGGAAACTACGACGGCTCCGCCGGCGTCATCGCCGGCATCATTTGTCTGATCCGTCTGCGCAACGAGGGCATCGTTCCGCCTCGCACCGTGAAGGTGATCGCTCTGCGCGGTGAAGAGAGCGCCTGGTTCGGCAGACCCTATCTCGGTTCGAGCGCCCTTTTCGGCCAGCTCACCGAGGATGACCTGGCGTTGGTGAACCCGGTCACCGGCCGTGCCCTGGCGGACTGCATGCGCGAATGCGGCGCCGACGTCGACCGCATCGCCCGCCGCGAGCGTCTGCTGGAGCCGCGCTCCGTCGCCGCCTATCTGGAACTGCACATCGAGCAGGGGCCGGTGATGGTTGCCCGCGGATTTCCGGTTGCCGTCGTCACCGGAATCCGGGGTAACATCCGCCATCGCTCCGTCGTCTGCGTGGGCGAGGCCGGGCATGCCGGCGCGGTACCGCGCTGGTTGCGCCGCGATGCCGTATTTGCCGCGGCTGATCTCATCTCCCGCCTTGACGAGCACTGGCGGGTATTGCTCGAGCGCGGCCTCGATCTGGTTGTGACCACCGGGATCATCGCCACCAACGCCGCCGAGCATGCCATGTCCCGCATTCCCGGCGAGGTCGCGTTCAGCTTCGAAGTGCGCAGCCAGAGCCTGGAGACGCTCGAAGCTTTTTACCATCTCATGCGCACCGAGTGCCGCAACATCGGCGTCGCCCGCAAAGTTGAATTCCGCTTCGACCGCCGCATCGATACCGCCCCGGCCAGAATGAGCGAGGCCTGGATCGAGCGCCTTCGAGGGTCGATGCAAACCCTTGGGCTTCCGGTCGAAACCATGGCCAGTGGCGCCGGCCACGACGCTTCCATTTTCGCCAACGTCGGCGTGCCCTCGGCCATGATCTTCATCCGCAACGAAAACGGCTCGCACAATCCCCGCGAAGCAATGCAGCTTGACGACTTCGTCAAAGGCGCCGATTTGCTCTACCACGCCATCCGGGAGGCACCATGATCGGCATGTTTTTCGATCGGGAATTGATCCAGGAGCGGACCGCGAAGATGCTGCTCGAGGTTCGGGCGGTCCAGTTCAGCGCGTCCAATCCTTTTTTCTTCACCTCGGGCTGGGCCAGCCCCGTTTACATCGACTGCCGCAAGCTGATCTCGTATCCGCACCTGCGGCAGACCGTGATCGACTTCGCAACCGCGACGATTATTCGCGAGATCGGGGTCGAATGCGTGAACGGTGTTGCCGGCGGCGCCACCGCCGGCATTCCTTTTGCCGCCTGGATTGCCGACCGCTTGAGCCTGCCGATGCAGTATATCCGCAAGAAACCGCAGGGCTTTGGCCGCAACGCCCAAATCGAGGGCGATCTGCGCGGCAGTGCCCGCACCCTGCTGGTCGAGGACTTGACCACGGACGCGCAGAGCAAAGTAAATTTCTGCCAGGCCTTGCGCGAGGCGGGCGCCATCGTCGAGCACGCCTTCGTGGTTTTTCATTATGGCATCTATCCCGATAGCGCCAAAACTATGGCGGAGATTGGGATTACACTACATGCACTGGCAACCTGGTGGGACATCCTTCGCGTGGCGAAGGGCGGAAATTATTTCGCCCCGGCGGACTTGGATGAGGTCGAGAGATTTTTGCACGATCCTATCTCCTGGTCCGGCGCGCATGGCGGCGTCTCCGAAGTTTCTCGCCATCACGAATGAGAACAGATGTATGTACTGGAAGCGACATTTCACAGGTGGTGCTTAACTTCATGCCGATGCACGATGACATCGTGGCCATCGTTGAGAACCGTCCTCTCACCGGCGGCCATTACCTTCTGAGTCTGGATGCTCCGCGGCAAGCGTCGGCCGTGCGCCCGGGACAGTTCGCGATGCTGCGCATCCTTGGCCGTTCCGACGTGCTGTTGCGCCGGCCCATGAGCATTTTTGACGTGTTGCCGGCCGTCGGACGCGGCGGCCAGGGTCCCCGACGTGCGCCGCAGTCGGGGCAGAAATCCCGTACCGGGCAGAAAACCCGCATCCTGCAGCTTCTCTACAAGGCCGTGGGGCGCGGCACGCGTCTGATGGCGGAGTTGGAAAAGGGCGATAAGGTCGGGTTGCTGGCGCCACTCGGACACGGATTCTTTGAAGAGGAATACCTGCCGCGGGCGCGCCAGGCGGATGAGATCCTGCACGTCGCCGGGGGCATCGGCATAGCCGCCCTGCTGCTGCCCGCCAAGCGTCTGTCGGAGCTGGGTTTCAAGCAGCGGTTGTTTTTCGGAGCACGCAGCCAGGCGGATCTGGTGGGCACGGCGGAATTCAAGCCGCTGGTGCGCGCCATCTTGCGGGCCACCGAGAACGGCTCCGTCGGACACCACGGCTATGTCACTCAACCCCTGGAACAGTACCTGGCCGCGCACCCCGACAAGAAGTTCTTGCTATTCGCCTGTGGTCCCGCGCCCATGCTGCGCGCTACGGTCGAGCTCGCCAATCGCTTCCGGCAACCCTGTCTGGTCTCGATGGAAAACCGCATGGGTTGCGGGCTGGGGGCGTGCCTGGGTTGCTGCGTACGCGTCAACAGTGAAGGGCACGAAGCTTATCAGCGGGTCTGCACCGAAGGACCGGTGTTCTGGGCAGACAAGATTGTTTGGAAGTAGCATCGAGAATCTGGGATTGGAAATGCACCATCAGGACAAGCCCATGACTAGAGCAAAATCGGCCGGCAAAACTAAGCAACGCGCTGCCGCTGGGGCGGAGCAAAGCGCTCGGTTGCCGCGCGCCATGGCGGTCGCGGTGCCGGTTGAGACCTTCACCCCAAACATCGAAACCGAGATTGCCGGCATACGCTTCCAGAATCCCGTGTGGACGGCCAGTGGGACGTTCGGCTACGCCAAGGAATTCGCCGACCTCATCGACGTCAATCAGCTCGGCGCGGTTTGTGTGAAGGGCATCTCGGCGGACCCCATGGAAGGCAACCCGGAGCCGCGCATTTACGAAACCGCGTCGGGAATGCTGAACGCCATCGGCCTGCAAAATGTTGGCGCCAAGCGCTTTCTGAGCGAAAAACTGCCCTTTCTGCGCACCCTCAAGACCCGTGTCGTGGTCAATGTTTTTGCTTATTCCACCGAGGACTACGTGCGCTGCATCGACATCCTGAACCAGGGCGAAGGCATCGCCGCCTACGAATTGAATATCTCCTGCCCCAACACCCGCGCCGGCGGCATTGTCTATGGCAGCGATCCCCGCCTGACCGAGGAAGTGGTAGCGGCCTCGAAGCAGGCGGCGCGTTATCCGCTCTTCGTCAAACTCTCCCCCAATGTCGCGGATATTACGGTCTTCGCGCGGGCGGCGGAAAACGCCGGCGCCGATGCGCTCACCCTCATCAACACCTTTATCGGGATGGCCATCGATATCGAAACCTGCACCCCGCGCATCTCCAATGTCACCGCGGGACTTTCCGGACCGGCCATCAAACCCCTGGCCCTGCGCATGGTCTATCAGGCCGCGCGGGCGGTCAAAATCCCCGTCGTCGGCATCGGCGGCATCGCCAGCGCCGAGGACGCCCTGGAATTCATCATCGCCGGCGCGCGCGCCGTACAGGTAGGTACCGCCAACCTCTACGATCCCGGAACCTCTTTGCGGATCATCGACGGCATTATCGATTTTTGCCGCCGCAAGCGGCTGCATTTAGCGGATTTGGTCGGGTCGTTGAAACTCCCAGCCCCAAGGACCTGACTGCCCCGTCGGCAAAAGCCCTGAGGCACTCCGGAACCTGTTGGCTGGAGGGCGCAACGCAAGCAGTTGGGCTTCGTTTTCGCGAAGCCCTCTTCTGCGGCACTGCGGAAATCAATTGATTTGGGTTTCCACGATCCAGCGGCGCAGGTGGAAACGGTCGAATTCACACAGGCTGGCAAACTGCAGTCCGGCCCGGCCCGTGGAATCGCACCACATAACGTCGGCGGCGCCTGAAATCTCGACTTTCGTCTTCGGCAAGGCGAACTGGAACTCGACTCGCCAGCCTCGCTGCATGATCTCCATGCCTTGGATCGCCATGCCGCTTTCACTCAGGTTGAGCAAAAAACCGGGGGTGTCCGTCGTCTTCGTGAGGTAAACCAAAGGTTTAACCGGAATGCGTGACGTTCGCCTTCTATTCGCTATGCGGCACACCGCTTCTTCTGGGGTCATTGCGCAGCAATCCTTGGTACAGGGGGATGCACCACAGACACGAGACTAGTGTTTGCACGTTGTCTGCCAGAAGTTACTTGTTGAATGCCTTATAGTTAGCGGCTTTTTCCGAGCCGATGTCCCTGCGCGGAACAAGTAAAGATGTGCACAACTTTGCACCAGGGCTGAGACCCCGGCCGATATGCGCTTCCCCTGCCGAGGGCAGGTTGGCCTTCCAGGTTACAGTGCGCCCCAGTTTCGCCGCTCGATAAACACCGGCGGCTCGTAGACCAACCCGTCCTTCAGACGACGCTCTTCGCGGCTATGCTTCCACAGCAATATGGGACCAGCCGTTCGCGCCATCCATCTTGCTGCCCCGCCGAACTCGCCTTCAATCTCGATCCGTAGATCATGAATTCGCTTGCTGACCTCGGCGTTCGCATCCCTTAGTTGGCGCTCCATCACCCACAGGGCGGCGGCGTACCACGTCTTGAGCGGCTCAGCTTCAAAGTGGTACCGCGCCCGCACCCGCGCATCGGCGTGATTCTTGTAACGCCTCCAGCCCTGGAGCATGGTTTCGCAGATGCGGTAAAGGCTGGGCCCGTTCACCTCATAGTCGCGGACAAACGCCCAATCCAGGAATCGCTTCGAGTCATCGCGCGAAATAGCGGCATGCCGGAAGTTGAATTTGTGCTGTCCGTGAATGTCGGCCAGGTCAACGTCATCCAGCAAGCGCCCTTCTTCCAGCATTTGCTGGTATAACGGCGTGCCCGGAACCGGCGTGTACAGCATGAACTGATGGAAGTCGGCCTGGTGGGCGATGGCGTGCTCAATCTCCTGGCCGATGTTATCGGGGGTATGGTGCTCCAGACCGATGATCGTCGACCCCAACAGCTTGATGCCGTGTTGGCGCAACTCGCGCACCAGTTCCACTGTATTTGTGCCGTGCAACTTGTCGTAAGTCGAGTGCGGAGATTCCAGCCCGATCCACACCCACGTGACCCCTAATTCCACCAGTTCTTCTATGCTGTACTGGTGGAGCGCGTTGGCGGAAGCGAAGACGTAAAGCGACCAGCTCTTATTGTGCTCTCTCATCAGCCCGAGCAATTCCATTGCCCGCCGCCGATGAAGAAGAAAGTTTTCGTCCATCATGAAGAAGAAGCGAGCCTGCATGGCGCGTTCCATCTGGCTCATGACCTCGAACAGCTCACGCCCGCTTTCGTAGAAGTTGGTAAACTTTCCCTTACCGCCGAAAAACGCGGAGGTGGTGCAGAAGTTGCAGCCCATGGGGCAGCCGACCGAAGGAATGATCGTCACCGCCGAGTCGCCAGGTCTCTCTTTAACCGTGTGCCCCATGACGCGGAAATTGAATCCGGAAGCGATCTGCGGGTGCCGTATCGGCGCCTCCGGGTCCTCGCCCAGATAACCCCGCATCCAGGAAATTCCCTCTCCCTGCACGATATGATCGGCGTCGATCATGTGGGCGATGCCGGGAATAGCCGTCACATGCCCGCCTACCACAATCTTGGATTGCGGAGAAAGCTGCCGCACCATGCGGCACATCTCGCGCACTTTGCCGACGTTCACGATGATCGACGAGATGCCGACCACGTCGTAACTCTGGCCGGTCAACTCCTGCGCAAACGCCTCGCGGGTGGGAAAATCCAGTACCGTCAACGGCGCCGAAATATTCTCCTGGATCATCATGATGCCCCAGGAACGATGGAATATCCGGGGCGAAAACGCGCCTTGGGCGCGGGTGACTTGGTTCTGATAGAGCTCCATCGGATTGATGGCTCGACTGCCGAACTGATCGTCTTGCGAATACGGGCCGAACACCGAACTCAGCAGTACGCGAGCCTTGCCGGCCTTTGGATGCGTTTCCACCTTATCGTCCTCGTCTATTATCTAAATCGTAGCCGTCGGCGGACGAGCGCACCGTGATAACCAGAGAAACTACAGAAAAATTACAATTCGTGCGGCACGCCGCGGTTGTGACCGTAGTGCGGAACGCGGTGTTACCGTCGTGATCTTGCAAGCCCTCTCGACTGGGGTTACTTTCCTTACAGCACAGAGAACCGACTGTGCTGTAAGACCGATGCTCTTGGGGGAGGTCATTGGCCTTTCAATACGTTGTCTTCAGCCGGCCGATATCCAGGGGGATATCGGCCTTCTTCTTTGCCCCAAGCGTGTTTTCCGCTGGTCGCTGTCCAGAGCATTTTTCATAGATGGTTCTTTGAAGGGGCATGGCTTTAGCCATGCCGTCCAGAGCCAGAAAAAATGTGGGCTTCAGCCCCTGAGGGGATTAATGTCATCTTCTGAAGTAGGTTTGTGAAACAAGCTCTGCGCCGACGAAAGTGTAGAGTACTTGCAGGAGATCGTCATGCCAGATTCCGCTTTCTTTCAGCCGGAGCTGTTCGCATTCTTACGGCAGTTGAAGCGCCACAATGATCGGGAATGGTTCGCCCGGAACAAAGCGCGGTATGAGCAACTGGTGCGCGATCCGGCCTTGCGTTTTATCGCCGAGTTCCAGTCGCCGCTCTCCGCCATCAGTTCCTATTTCATTGCCGACCCGCGTCCCACGCGAGGTTCTCTATTTCGCATCTACCGCGACACCCGCTTCGCCGCCGATAAGCGTCCCTACAAAACCCATGTGGGCATGCACTTCCTGCATGCCAACGGCAAGGACGTGCACGCGCCGCTCTTCTACCTGCATCTGGAGCCCGAATCATGCTTCGCGGCGGCGGGAGTGTGGCATCCGGATAACCGTACTCTCACCAGAATTCGCGCGGCCATCGTCGCTCAGCCGGAAGCGTGGAAGCAGGCCACCCGTAAACTGGAACTGGAGGGCGACAGCCTGATGCGGCCTCCTCGCGGATGCGACCCGCAGCACCCATTCATCGAGGATCTCAAGCGCAAAGACTTCATCTGCTCCGTCGCGCTCAGCGATGAGCAGGTGTGCGGTCGCCGATTCATGCGCGACGTCGCCGCCGCTTGCCGGACCATGACGCCGCTGGTTGAGTTTACGACGAAGGCCCTGGGGCTGAAGTATTAGCGAACGCGACGGCTTTCATTTACCCTCTTCCCCGTGCTCGTCGTGCGGATGTCTGTGTGAATGCGCGTGCGAGTGGACGATCCCCCCGTGCGCGTGCCGGTGAGCGTGGATCAAATTCGCCCTGGTAAGCAACTCCTGGTTCGAGAGTATTTCCGCCGGTGTGCCGCGCGCGACGATGTTGCCGTTCTGCATCACATAGACCACGTCGGCAATGTCTTCCAGAAGCTCCAGTTGGTGGGTGGTGATGATGATCGTTTTCGATGTGCTCTTCCATCCCTGAACCTGGTCAACCAGTTGACTCTGGCTCTTCGGGTCGAGCGACGCCGTAGGCTCATCCAGCAGCAGCACCTGGGGATCGATCACCAGGATCGAGGCCAGTGAAACTTTCTTTTTTTCTCCCCGGAAAGCCTGTGCGGAGGCCGATCCTTCAAATGGAGAATCCCCATCAGATCGAGCGTTTCATCGACTCGCCGCAATATCTCCTCGCGCGGCCAGCGCAATTGCAGAGGGCCGAATGCAACCTCATCCAAGACCGTGGGATTAAAAAGCTGCACATCGGGATTCTGGAACACCAGCCCCACCTGCCGCCGGAAGTTCAGGTTAAACGTGTCGCTCCGCAAGTGATCCTGGGTGAGCGGCTCGCCCATGAACTTGATGGAGCCGGCCGTCGGAAAGTAAAGCCCATCCAGCAGCCGCAGCAGCGTAGACTTACCCGAGCCGTTGGCGCCAATCAGGGCCACCCGCTGCCCCGGCTCGAAAACCAGCGACAGGGATTCGAGCGCCGGGATGCCGTCGTAGTCAAAGCTGACGTTCTCTAACTCAAAGATCGGCGCCAATCGCCATCACCTCCCCATCCACGCGGCAACCGAGGCGAGTGCAAGGCAAGCGGCAAGCCCTAGATAGTCGCGAGCCTCGCATGCGAAACTCCGTGATCAGTTCAATGTCGCCGCGAAAACCGCGCGATTGCATCGCCAGGTACACCTCTTCGCTGAGGCCTATGCTCTTGCTGAGCAGCACGCCCGCGGTTCGCGAAGCCACCCGGTGCTGCTCCGGCCCGCTCAGGGTTCCGATCATCCGGCTCGCTCTCGATTCAAACATCTGATTGGCGGTTTCGATGAACAGGAAAATGTAGCGATGGGTCATCGCCAACATCGTAATCGCCTCCGCCGGCAGGCATACCGCCCGCAGCGACTTGAGGATATGCGTCCACCGCGTACAAAGCACCAGAGCGGTGGTGAGCGTGGCCGTGGTCTCGACGCGCAAAATCAGCAAGGCGGCGGTTCGCAGTCCCTGCTCGGTCATCGAGAGTCCCGCAACCGCAGCGACCACCTTTCCCGGTGTTATCAAAATCGCCGGCAGCGCGATCACCCCGGTGAAACCGAGCACGATCAGCCACACCCGCGTCCCGAGCGTTGGCAGCCGAATGCCTGAGCACAAAGCGAGCAGCACGGCTACGGCGAACAGAAAAGCGATAACGGAAAATCGCCTGCTGACGATCGTCGCCACCACCAGTGAAAATATTCCGGCCACGCGGACCCGCGGATCGAAGGCTTGCAGCAGCCCGCGCCGCGTAACCAACTGTTCCGACGCCAGCGCGCGCGCCAGCGCCCGGGCAAAGGAGCGAACCGTAGACTCTATAAAGAGGTGGCGGCTCATGAGTCCAGCTCGCGGCGGTTCCGCTTCTTCGCCACCATGCCGGCAATCAGCGAGAGCACGCCGACGAGCCCCACCCCAAACATTGCCGACAACAGATATCCGAGATGAGGGCTCCTCACAAACCCCGGTGCGTAGGCCGGAAAGGGCGCGGTCCAAAAAGACGACAACCTCTGCAGCCCGGTCGGAACGGCCTCGGGAAGCGCCTGACCTTGGGAAGAGCTGGCGATTTGAGCACGGGTTTCGAGGCTCATCAAATCGCCTGGAGACCATTCGCCCCAGGCGCTGCCGACCGCCAGGATTCCCAGCGGAGTAATCATCATCAGCAGCGCCACGGTAAGCCAAAGATTCCTTACGCCCGAGCCGGCCGGCGCGCGCAACTCTGTCTTACTCCCTTGCAGCCCGGCAAGTCCCCGCAGCAGTCCGGGATTCGCCTTCTGCAGGTAGGAAACCATGCCTCCGGCGATGGCTGCCTCCGCAAAACCGGCTAACGCCAGGTGTCCGATCATCATCGCGGGAATGGCGATTCGCAGCGGATAGGGCGCGTACAGCGGAGTCCCGCTGGCGTCGTGAAACAGCATCGGCTGAATCCCGAACTCCACCGCGGCCACCAGTGCGGAAGCGTTAATCGAGAGATACCCCGCAACCGCCGCCGCCACCACCCGCCGCCGCGAATTCGTTTCCGAAGAGGCAGCCAGCAGCCGATAGACGACGTAGGCCACAAGCGCGCCCACCATCGCCATATTGAAGCAGTTCGCGCCCAGCGTGGTGATTCCCCCGTCGCCGAAAAACAGTGCCTGAATGGCGATGGCAATCGATGTCGCGAGAATTGCGCCCCACGGTCCCAGCACGATCGTCGCCGCAGTCACGCCCACCGCGTGGCCTGTCGTGCCGCCGGGGAGCGGCAGATTGAACATCATGAGCACAAAACAGAAAGCCGCAAAGACGGAGATCAGAGGGATGGCGCGCGTCAGCAGGACACGCCGGATGCGCTTCAGCGCCGTGTACCAGCCGCCGGCCGCCAGCGCGTAGCCCGCCGCGCAGGTGGAAGGACTCAGGTAGCCGTCAGGAATATGCATGGTTCCCGCCCGCATAACCCGAGAGATTCGGCCGCCATCGCCGCGGATCGTCGATTGGCCCGGAAAATCTCATCGCGCTCACTCCCGGCCCGGCTGTGCTCCCGCGCATTCTCGGAACAAAACCATCCTAACATCGCGGGCGGCCTCGCGAAATGCGCTTCCCCCATGGCCTTGCGCCTTTTGCCAAACCAGCACACACGGCGGTTCATACCAAAAGGCGTATCGTGAGCGAAAGCCCGGTGCAAACTCCCGGATCAAATAACGGTTGTGTCAAAAGCCGCAAACTGCGAGCATGGTTGTAGGCGCCTCTTCGCCAGATACAATGCCTGCATACCTTCAGGAGGACATTACATGAGGGGTTCGGATGCCGTCGTAGAGATGTTAATTGCGCACAAAGTTAAGCATATATTCGGCGTCCCCGGCGACACCAGCATGAATGTCCACGATTCCTTCGCCGGTCACACGGCGGAGATTCAGCACATCCTCTCCCGGGACGAGCGCAATGCGGGATACATGGCCGACGGCTATGCGCGGGTAGCGAGGAAGCCCGGGGTGGTTGAGACGCCAAGCGGCGGCGGTGCTCTCTATGTGATTCCCGCGGTGAGTGAGGCCAACAATTCCTGCATTCCCATGTTGTGCCTTTCCTCCGACCTCACCATGAGCAGCGAACAGACCAACGCCCTGACCGACGTCGATCAGGAATTGCTCTTCAAAGCCGTCACCAAGTGGAACACCAAGATCAGGCTCGCCTCCAAGATTCCCCAGCTCTTTCGCAAAGCTTTTCGCGTGGCCACCGGAGGCGTTCCGGGAGCGGTGCATCTTGCCCTGCCGGAAAATATTCTGGAACAGTCGGTGGAGTTCCCCGCCGCCGAGTTCGAAGCCCCTGCTGCGACATCTGCCAATGCGCCTTTTCGCTGCGGGCCAACCAGCCAGGATATCGACCGGATTATTGATCTGTTTTGCCAAGCCTCCCGTCCGATCGTGCTCGCCGGCGGCGGCGTGCATCTCTCTAATGCCTACGAGCAATTGGAACAGTTCCGGGCCGGTTTCAATGTTCCGGTGGTAACCACGGTCAACGGCAAAGGCACGGTTCAGGAATACGCCGGTAACGCCGTCGGAGTCATTGGATCAAACGGCGGCTCGGAGGAAGGCCTGAACGTTATCCAGCAAGCTGACCTGGTCATGGTCCTGGGGTCTAAGCTGAACAACGTGACCACCATGGGGAAGGTCGCGATTAACAAGGATGCCAAGGTGATTCAGGTTGACATCGGCGAGACTGGGATCGGGCTGAATGTGCCCGTGGAAGTCGCCGTCGTCAGTGACGTGGACGAGTTCCTGTCGGCCTTGAATCGCGAGATGCTTTCGGTAAAAGGCCGCGTGGCCGGCCGTTACGACACCTGGAACGCGTGGGTCGCCAATAAGATTATCGAAAAGAGAAAACGCATTGAGCAGGAAATGCTTACCGCGAGCAAGCTGGTTCTTCCCTCCAGATTCTTCGGCGCACTCGAACGCTTGACCGATGACAACACCATCTTTGTGGGTGACGCGGGTACTCCGACCCCGTATCTCGCCTCTTATCTCCGGCTGAAGAAAGCCGGAAGATTTTGTGTCTTGCCCAGGGCGCACGGCAGTTTGGGCTATGCCCTGCCGGCTGCCATCGGCGTCAAAGTTGCGAAGCCCGAGGCCGCCATATTTTCTCTGATGGGCGACGCCAGCCTGGGCATGGCCCTCGGCGATTTGGAAACCGCCAAGCGGCTGGGATTGCCAATCATCTTCGTCAATTTCGAAAACAACTGTTATGGCTGGATCAAGACGATTCAGCGGCTCTACTTCGACGAGAAGTATTTTGCCGTGGACTTCTGCCCGATCGATTCCGTCGCCGTAGCCAAAGGCTTCGGCATTGACGCCATCAACATCAGCGACAACGCGCACATCGAGGACGGAATCAGGTGGGCGCTCGCCCAGGAGAAACCAACGTTTCTCAATGTCGCCATCGAGCGGCCCACCGAGCTGGTGCCGCCGGTATTGAAGTGGGAGCGCGACGTCAAAGTCCCGGCTGCCCAGAGAAAGAAGCTGACCTATTAATTCGTAAAGCGTGTCCCACAAGAGTGCATTAATCCAAGGAAGCTTCGCCTATGACGGTTCCTTTTAATATTGATCTCACCGCACGCGTCGCCGTCGTTACCGGCGGCGGCGGTGTGCTCTGCTCGCAGATGGCGCGCGCGCTGGCCGAGTGCGGCGCCAAAGTTGCGGTTCTCGATCTCAACCCGGACGCCGCCAAGGCGGTTGCGACCGCCCTGCGGGCCGACGGCTTCGTCGCCGAGGGCTTCGCCGCCAACGTCTTGGAGCGCCCATCGCTCGAAGTGGCAGCCGAAGCCGTGCGGGCTCACCTCGGCCCCTGTGACTTGCTCGTCAACGGCGCCGGCGGCAACCATCCCAAGGGCACCACCACCAAGGAATGGCTGGAAGAGGCCGACCTTGCGGACACGTCGATCACGACTTTCTTCGATCTCGATCCGCAGGGGGTCGAGTTCGTCTTCAATCTGAACTTCCTGGGCAGCTTGATCGCCTCGCAGGTATTCGCCCGTCAAATGGTCGGCAGGAAAGGCTGCGCGATCATCAACATTTCTTCCATGAGCGCCTTCCGGCCGCTCACCAAAATTCCCGCCTACAGTGCCGCCAAGGCGGCAGTGAGCAACTTCACCCAATGGCTGGCTGTTCATTTCGCCAAAGTCGGCATCCGGGTCAACGCCCTCGCGCCGGGTTTCTTCCTCACCACCCAGAACCACAGTCTTTTGATCGACGCCACTACCGGCGAATTCACCGCCCGCGCCCGCAAGATCGTCGCGCACACGCCGATGGGCCGCTTCGGCGATGCCCAGGAGTTGATCGGCACTTTGCTGTGGCTGGCCAGCGAACCGGCTTCCGGCTTCGTCAATGGCGTAGTCGTACCGATCGACGGTGGCTTCGCCGCCTACTCGGGCGTGTGAGCAGTCGCCATTGTCCTGAGTTCAAAGTTCGTTCACTAATGGGTTCGGTTTTGAAGGGGCGCGGCTTCAGCCGCGCCGAACAGTTAACCAAAGAATCCAGGCCTTCAGGCCCTGAGGTAAAGCCGCAATACTCTTCGACTTCGTAGACGAACTGGCAACTCAGGTCGCTATCGCACCGCCAAAGTCTGGCCGTCAGCCGACGGCAAGCTCAATCCGAGAGTCTCCGCCAGGGTGGGAGCGATCTGCCGCATATCGATCACCCCAAGATTTCTGCCGTGCGCAATTCCCGCCCCGGCCACAAAAAACGAAGCCCGCATTTCACTGTGCTCCGGCAAGTATCCATGGGTGCCGCCAGCTTCGCCGTTCCGGTGTACGGGCCCGGAAAAGCTGAAGTCCATCTGAAAACCGGGCTTGAGGTCAACCAGAAAACTGGCGCTTGGGAACCCGCCCAGCTTGCGCAATTCATCCCGCTCCACGATCCGGATGATGCCATTCGCCGGGTCGGCGGCCAACTGTTGCAGCAGCTCTCTGGTCCTTTTTTCCAGGGCGGCATCGTGCGCGTCCTTCAGGACAATTGCCGCCGAGCCGCCGCTGGTCCACGGCATGGCTTTCCAGCTTTCAACCGTGGTCGCGCCCAGTCTGTTCTTCGCCGCGGCAGGCTGAATCAGCCCAGCCGAGACAAAGGCGGCGGCCAGGTTCAACCGCTGATTCACGGCAGCAAAGCCGTGGTCGGACACCACACAGAAGATCGCCTCGGGATCTACGCTCAGAGCCGCATCCCGCAACTGCCCGACTAATTCGTCCAAGGCCTCCAGAGTTGCGTTCGCATGCGCACTGAACGGTCCGTGCGCATGCTCGGTGGCATCGAGCGCCACCAGGTGCACGGTGATCAGGTTCGGTTTGTATTTCTTGATGATCGCCGTGGCAAACTTTGCCCGCAGCCGGTCATTCCGCACGTCCCCGCTCGACCCGTCGGCATAGGGTCCCAGCTCCGCCTCCAGATTGGCCAGCAGCCCCGGCGTCGAAAGCGCCCGCATCAGTTTGCGGTCGTCCGCCGTTCCCGCGCGCCACACCTCCGGAATCAGATACCGCACCGGAGCCCCCACGCTGACCGGCCAACTTACGCTCGCCGTAATCATTCCCGCGGCATTGGCGGCGTCCCACAAGGTCGGCGCCTTGATGTCTTCGCTGTACCAGTACCATCCCTGGAGGTTCTTGCGCTCGGGATCGAACGTGGTGTTGGCCCAGATTCCGTGCTTGTTGGGCCAAACCCCGGTCATCAGCGTCGTGTGGCTCGGATACGTTATGGTCGGAACCACGCCGCTCACGCCCTCGGCGTAAGTTCCCTCGCGCATCATGCGCCGCAGGTTGGGAATCTTCAGGCCGAGCCTGGTCCGCCCGGGTCACATAATCCGGACGCATTCCGTCCAGCGAAAGAAGAACTACGCTGCGTCCCTCAGCCAAGCCGCACATCAGCAGCGCGACGACCATTACCGACAAGCCAAGCCGTACCCGTTGCCAAACAGGCGAGACCGGACAATTCATTCATGCCTCCTCGAGCCCAGCCAAAGCTCACTCTCAATGATAAGCCCGCCGACGGCGACACTCGGGCTTCGCTCGCCGTTTGCTGCGGCAGGCGTGACGATGAGACGACTGAGAGGGGTTTCTAGTGCCGAAAAACAAAGGCCGGGCGCGCCTCAGCTTTTTCTTCGCGCGGCATCCGTCATGTTTGGCGCGCGCCTTTGTGTCCGGATCGATGGGTCATCGGGCAGCAGGACGTGAGACGCGCGACGCGGCCCATCCACCCCGCGCTGTTCGAATGCCCGGAACCTCTGCTCGTCCGGCGCGGTAATCGAAGGAGGCACACGTTCGCGTGCGGCTTTGCTCAAATGTTCCTCCGAGATCGGCCGTCTTGCCTTGCGGGCCAGGCGTGCGGCTTCGTCCACCAGCACTTTCAGATCGGCCGCCGAATATCCGTCCAGCGATTTTGCCATGTTGTCGGCGTCGATCAAGGTCATGCGGCGTCCGTACAAATGGAATTGCAGGATCGTGGAGCGAGCTGCCGCGTCGGGCGCTCCGACATAAATTCGTTTGTCGAGCCGGCCGGTCCGCTGCACCGCCGGATCAATTTTCCACGGCTCATTGGTGGCTGCGATCAGCAGAATCCGGCGCTCGGCGCAGGTCTCCAACTGCTTGAGAAACTCGCTCACTTCTTCCGCCGTTTGGTGCTGATGAGCGGCCAGCTCTCTGCGTGCGGGAACCATGCCTTCGAATTCGTCGACAAAAACAATCGCCGGCGCGCGCTCGGCGGCGGTATCGAACAGTTCGCGAATCTTCAGCGTCGTGCCATGGATGAAGGTGCTGCCAATCTCGGATGGGAACACCTCCGCGAAATAAAATCCCAACTCTTCCGCCAGCGCCCGCGAGATAAAAGTCTTGCCGCACCCGGGAGGTCCGAACAGCAGAACGCCGTTAGGAATGGTTAAACCGTATGCCTTCAGGTCCTCGGGGTCGCGCATGGCGGTAACCACTTCTTCGTACAGCAGGCGCTTGAGTTCGTCCATGCCGCCCACCTTCGCCAGGCCGTGCTTGGTGGGATTGGGGATCGGGCTGTCTTCTGCTTTTGCCGCCGTGCTTTCCGTGGCCGCCGTGCTCGCGGCTACCGAAGCTGTCGCCGACTCCGCCGGCGCGGGCGGGGCGGTTTCGCCAGCGACGGTAATGGTTCCGCCGGCCGACGCTACGTCCGCGGCCGCAGCTTTGCCCTCCGCCGCCGCAGTCACCCGAGGCTCCGCATCGCGGGCCTCCGTCCAGCGCTCAATCCAGATGGGCCCGGCAACATGCTCCGCGCACATCGGGCAATGTTGATCGTCGGGCGGTTCGCATTGCCACGGCTCGTGACCGTAAGGCATGCCACAGCTAATGCAAACGTGGCGATGCCCGCCTTCCCCGTTTTCGGGTTCGGTCGGTGGCTGCGGCGAACGCATCGCTTCGTTACCTTTGGCAAGGTTCGACATCATCCCGATCACCGCGTCCCCGCGGCTTTGACGGAAGCTGATCTGGAGCTGCTTGTAAGCTTGACCGAGCCGGGCCAGCTCGACATCCCCCATGCCGCCGTTAATGGCCGCGCCGAACCGCTCCGCCACGCTGCGCGGAATCGCCTCCCACGTCTCCTGCAACAGCGCTTGAATCGCGCCGCCCAGCAGGGTCCGCATCGAATCCGACCACTCGGCAAACTCCCGCCGTCCCCTTTCATACTGGAAGCCGCCGATGGTGACCAGTTGCGGCAGCCATGAGAAATCGAGGGCAGCGCCTCCCGCCAGCTTCTTACCGATTGCTCCGAGGGCAATATCGAACTCGTCGCGATCGAAAAAGAAGTTGGTGATGCCTGCTCGAACCTGTCGTCTGGGGTCTGTCATACTCTCCGGGCCACAACATTCATTTCACGACGACGGGGGGAAAAAAGCGGGCGCTGTATCGCGCCGGAAGTTCCATTCGCAAAGACTAACGAGGGGATTCCTCGGCCGCCGCCAAGGAGCCCCCTCAACTTCCTGCTGATTTGCCACCGCCCGAATCATTTCGGCTGAATCTACGATCCGCCCGCCGCCCTTCGTGCTTTGCCTGCGGCCTTGGGCGGCAGAACCTCTGGCGGCAAAGCCTCTGCCGGCAGAACCTCTCTCGCAATCCTGGCTCTCACCATAGGTTTCAGGACGAACAAAGCAAACAAGGCTGCAACCACGCACAACAGCGACGCGGCATAGAACGGGACCGCAAACGACCCTGCAAAGTGCGCCGCCAGGGCTGCCGCGCCAAATCCGGCAAGAATGGAAGCCAAGCCCTTGCCCGTATACATCATCCCGTAATTTCCGGTGGCGTTCTTCGGACCGAATACATCGCCGGTAGCCGCTGAGAACAGGGAATATACTTCGCCCCAGAAAAGGAAGATCATCGCGAACAACACGACAAATGCAACCGGGCTTCCGGCTATCTTGGTGACCAGGTAAACCAGAACCGCTTCGACACCGAAGGTAATGAACATCGTGTTTTCTCTGCCCAGTACGTCTGATACCGTGCCCCAGAGGATTCTGGACAGCGCGTTGCAAGCGGACGCCAGAGTTGCAGTCAGCGGGATAATTGCCAGGCCCAGCACCTTGGCGTCATTGACGTTGAGAGATTTGGCAATCTGAGAAAGATTCGCGGTTGCAATCAAACCGCCCATCATGGCAAAAACGAACATGACGTAAAGAAAATAGAACTCAGGTCTACTCAGGATCTGGGCCAAAGTGAAGTTCACCCTGGATTGCGCGACGGCTGATTTGGCCTTCTTCTTTGTCGGGTCCCAACCTGCCGGAACCCAGCCCGCCGGCGGGTGCCGGAGGACCATGGCGGCGATCAGCGCGATCACCCCCTGACCCACCCCCCACATCGCCATAGTGGATGCCCATCCTATGCTGTGTATCGAACTGGCGATAGGCATGATGGTGAACACGGCACCGCCACCGAAGCCCGCGGCGGTCAATCCCGCGGCCAGACCGCGTTTATCCGGAAACCACTTCACCGCGTTGGCCACGCTGGAAATGTAAATAACCCCCGCTCCGGTCCCGGCAACCACACCGTAATAAAGATATAGTTCAGAAACCGAGTGGGCGATGGTTCCACCCAGCAGCCATCCAAGCCCGATCAACACGGCTCCCATCGTCATCAGTTTGCGGATGCCGAAGCGATCGACAAAATAGCCCGACACCGGCGAGAGCCATGTTTCAAACAAAATGAACGCTGAAAAAATCGCTGCGATTTTCGCGTAGGGAACACCCGTAAAGGTCTGTCTCATGCCTGGCGTAAACAGCGTGAACGCATACTGGTAATTGGAGATCACCATCATTGCTATGACGCCGCACACCAACTGGACCCACCGGTTTCCCGCGACATTGCCGTAGGTTTGCTTAGCGAGGTCTTTTTGCTCCATCACTGCGGTTTCGTTCGTCATGCCTCACCCTCCCTTTAAACGAGGTAACCATTAACCATGGCAGGAGTCCAGGGCCGGTCCGTAGTTCGCTCACTCGGGAGCCGAGATTTTCCCGCCGGGGAAAACACTGTTAAATTCATTTGACGGATTACGTGTACGGTGGCGCTCAGTCGAAAAAACAACAATTCTCCTGAGGCTGTCGAGACAGGTCGCGGATCGGCAGTCGGCAATCTCGGAGTGCTGCCGGAGCATATTTCCGGCCAAGCGATGAGATGCGCTTCGCTCTGGGGTCCGGGGACGACGGCAGCCATACGGCATACCTCCCGGCGGCTCGGCTTGTCTTAGTTTCCGGCCGCGGTGTCCGAACTGAGGCACTCACTGCAAAAGATGCCCCCACTACGCGCGGTTAACGCGTAGTGAGGCGAAATCAACAGGCCCGGCCGTTTCTCCGGGCCTTCGAAACTTATTCAGCAGTATCAATTTCTTTCTGGATCGGGATTACACCCGGAACCAGCCATTTCGTCCACATATCATCGATCTTGCTCTGGAAGTAATCGATGTCGTCGTTGGTGAAGTGAGAGAACCTGCCCTGTTTCGTCAGGTAATCCCGCACCGGCAGACGGGCGGTTTTGCCGTCGGCAATCATTCTGGACTTGCCGAACATCTTCAGCTTGCCCTCTTCCACTTCATACAACGGCCAGATCCCGGTGCTGACCGAGAGCTCGCCCAACTCGTAGGAGAGGATAGGATCGAAATCCCAGCCTTTCGGGCATGGGTTGAGGCAGTGAACGAAAGTGGGGCCACCAATCGCCAGCGCCTTGCGCACACAGTTCATCGCCTGCAGCGCGAACGAAGTCGAAATCGTGGCCACGTATTTTACGGTTGGATGACCGGCGATCATCAAGGGAGCCATGTTCTTCTTCCAGCAACCATACATGATGCGCTTCACCGATCCAGGCGTACTGAACGAGGTGTGCGCGCCCCACGGGGTTGAGCCGGAAACCTGGATGTCGGTGTTGGCATACGTTTCGTTGTCGTACATCAGCACCAGCAGGTTGTACTCGGCGTGTTGCATCGCCGAGGAAATGCCGGCCAGGCCGGCGTCGGAGCCACCGCCGTCACCGCAGATGGAGATGACGTTGATGGGCTCGTCCTTCATCTTGCCCTTGCGCATCAGCGCCTTGTAACCGGCGGCGATGCCCAGAGCGCCCGCCCCGGCGGCGAACAACTGGGTGTGCATCCAGGGAACGACATAGGGACTGGTGTAGTAACTGGTGTTGGCTACGTACATGCACCCGGTGCAGTTCAGAATCACGGTCCTGGGACCGGCGGCTTTCGCCACCAGCCTCATGGTTTCCGCCGAGTAGCAGCCCTGGCAGGTGCGGTGGCCGGAGGTGTAGTACTCCTCGTTCGGGATCTTCTTGACTCCCTTGAAGGCCTCGAGGTTCTGCGTAGGTTTTTCGTCGATATAGGTACTCATTTCTCGCTCATCCTTTCCGGCGCCGGAATTACTCCCGCACCCCGAACCATTGAGTCAGCGGTTGCGGCTTGCCTGCGGCTGCGTCGAAGCACTTGGCAGTCATCTTTTCGACATCGGCCTCGTAGACTTCGCGCCCGCCCAGACCGCAGATGAATCCCAGAACCGGCGGCTTCGGGCCGCTGCCCGGATACAGCGCGGTGCGAACTTCGGTGGCCACGACACCGCTCAAGTAGGGAGAGCCCAACGAGTAATCGCGGTCGATGACGCCCACGGCCTTGAACCGGCTGAGGCACTGTGCCAGCTCCTCGTCCGGGAAGGGACGGAACCAGCGCAGGCGCACGAAACCGACTTTCTTGCCCTCGGCGCGCATCTTGCGGACCGCCACCTTCACCGGCATCGAGAGTGTGCCCATGCCCAGCAGAACGACGTCGGCGTCCTCGGTCATGTATTCCTCGAAGAACGGATTGGGGCCGTAGTTGCGGCCGAAGACGCGATCCACATCCGCGTACACCTCGCGCAGCACAGCCTTGGAGCGCTGCGTGATGCCGTACTGCTGCAGGCGGATCTCCATCACCCAGTCTTCGTTGCACTGCGGGGCGATCGCGATCGGGTTGTCGGGATGGAAGAGCAGTTCGCCGCGGTCATACTTCGGCAGGAAGCGATCGACCTGCGCCTGCGTCGGTATTTTCACCATCGACTGCGAGTGGGTCAGGAACGCGCCGTCCAGGCTGATAGCAACGGGCGTCATAATGCGCTTGTCTTCCGCGAAGCGGTAGGCAATCAGGTTGGTGTCGAGCGCTTCCTGGGCGCTGTCCACCCACACCAGATGCCAGCCGAGATCGCGCACCGAAAGCGCGTCGTTGTGCTCGGTGCCGAAGGCGCCGGGATCATCCAGCGCACGGTTGCCGACGATGGCCACCATGGGAACACGCAGGGCCGGGGTTACGGTCAGCGCTTCCATGGCGTACATCCAGCCCACCCCGCTGCTGCCCACGAATACGCGGGCGCCGCAGGTGGAGGCGTGCTTGACGATTTCGAACTGAGAGTGTTCGCCGTCGGCGGGAATGAATTCGCAGTCCATTTTGCCGTCGGCGATGAGCTGCGACATGAATTGCATTACGGTGTCGTAAGGACGAATCGGGAAAGCCGTCACCACATCCACGTCGGCCATCTTACAGGCGATTGCCATCGCCTCCGACCCGGTGATTAGCAGTTCCGATTCCTGTTCGACAGGCGTTTGTGCCATCACTGCCATGACCTAATCTCCTTCTCTGGGCTACGCTTTGTTAGCGATTTCCAGTGCGGCGGGAATTTCTTCTTTGTACTGACCGCGATACCGGTAACCGTAGGCACGCTGGGCAGGCACGTCCTTGATCTTCGCCTTGGCCCATTCCTTGTAGGCGGCCTTGTCCTTCGTGTATGCCTCCCACTGGCTGGCGTTGTCGTTGAAGGCCAGCTCGTTGACCATGGTGACGCAGTTCGGCACCGGACATACCGCTTCGCAGATGCCGCAACCCATGCAGTACTCCATGTTGGGGTCGTACAAACCGTCCGGCGTGACGTCGAACGATCCGTCCTGGCACTGCAGCCAGCACAGCGTGCACTTGGTGCAGACCGAGAAATCGACCACTGGACGAAGCGTGCGCGAACTGAACTTCAGCAGCTTGTCGGGACGTCCCGGCTTGTACCCGCCGGCGCTGCTATAGGGACCGCCCGCCGGCGCTGCCACGATCGAAACGCCTTCCCTCATCTGCGAGGCGCCAGGCTGGACGAAGCTGTACGGCTTTTCCTGGTTGCCTTGGCCGGCCTTCACATCACTGACCGAAAGGCGCTCGTAGGCCAGTTTGGCCGACTGCACCTTGGTCGCGTCCTTCAGCTTGTCGGTGATGTAGTTTTCGAGCGACGACAGCTTGAACAGCGACGGCAGAACCTTGGCAATCGCGCCCAACACCCGCACCTCGGTGTGGTCGTTCTTGTAGTTCCACATGCCGGAGAAGCTGGCTGCGCCCTTGAGAACACCCAACTTGTAGGGCACATCCTTCTTGTGGATCATCTTCAGCAGAGTAGGAGCGCCTTCGGTTGAAACTACGATGAGCGGACAGTTGGGCTTCAGAGTGGCGTTGACCGGCTCCAAACCCGCCCACGCCCAAGGCTCCAAACCTTTGCACAGCGTGTCATCCAACACGACCGTGACATCCACCTGCTTGGGAGTGTACTGCGCCATCCCCTTTTCCAGCGTTTCGTCATCAGTGGCGACGATGGCGAAGCTTTTGGCGGGAATGCCATTACGCTCCGGTGAGTCGGAATACCTGCCGAAAGAGATGCCTGGCTTGCCCTCAAGATGGGCAGCCAAAACGATCCCGCGGCATATGTTTTTTGCGAGGCTTTTCTGAAAGACCCCGCGGTAGCTAATCTCGACCGCGAAAAGCTGGCCCATTTGCAACCTCCATTCGTTGATTGCGTTTCAGTCGTTTTGCGTTTGCGTTTCTATCGTTGCTGGTTGCACTGCGATAATCGTTTCAATTTCCTCCAGGTGCTGTCGCATGGCGCTCTCGGCCCCGGCGGCATCCTTGCGCTTGATGGCGGCAACGATCCGCCGATGACCGGCGAGCGATTTTGCGGGACGTCCTTTCAGTTGCAAGGAGTGCTCCCTGGACTTCTGGAGCAAATCCATCAGCACATCCAGAACTCTCAACACCACGGAGTTATTGGCGGCTAGAGCAAGGTAATAGTGAAACTCGGTGTCCTCCTCGATCGCCGACCCGCCGCGCTCCAGCTTCTTGCCCTGCCTTCGCAGAATCTCTTCCATCTTGGAAACTTGCTCGGCAGAGGCGTTGCCGGCGGCGCGGGCGGCAATTCCCGGCTCAATGATCTTGCGAACATCGAGCAGTTCGGCGACTAGTTTGCATTTCCTGACCAGTACGGAACTAAGCGGACTGATAATCGAATGATCGGAAACCTCGCAGACTACGGTTCCGTGGCCCTGGCGCGGCTCGACTAAGCCCATGGCTTGCAGCCGGCGAACCGCGTCACGGATGGAACTGCGCCCAACCCCGAACAACTCCTCCAGACGACGCTCCGGCGGAAGCTTGTCGCCGGGCTTCATTTCGTCCAGGATCCATTGCTGAAGCTTGTCCGCCACTTCCTCGTACAGCTTGTTCCTGCGGATGGCTTCGAATTCGGGCTTCGGGTCCTTCAACATCTGGCCCACTGGGTTCCCCTTACGGCTCACTCAATTGGTAGGATGATAAGGTCATCAGACCAATGCATAATGCCCCTGCCGGAATCGCCTTGCAGTGATGAACATCACCTCTCAACGTGACCCCCGCACAAGCCGGATCGCTTCCCGGTCTCCGAGACCCAGGCCCCCTGATGACGACCGTTTGGCCGCCTGTCATCCTTGCGGGCACTAAGTATGCAAAGTGGGGCGTAATATGCAGTGACCCTCCTCACATTGTCTGGTGACACCCGTGGAAAGCCGCGACCGGCGGGGTTTTAGAGCTGTTCCCTTGTTGGTTATTAAAATTCAATGCAACAGCGGAAAGCCTTGGCCGGATGCGGCCGAAGGGTAATTTTGCGGCTCGACTTCGCCACCTGAGCACCCGAGCTGCTTCGTGTCTTCGAGTCGTTCTTTATCTATCTGGTCTCGACTTACTCCAATCGCTGATTACCGCGAGCACATCTTGCCTCACGTCTTCGAGCACCTGCTCCTGGAAGGCGCGGAAAGCGGGAGACTCGTAGAGTGAAAGGCTCAGCTCGTGCATGTTCGCCGTGTTGAGTTGTCCCGCCGCGGGCGTGAGAATCAGCTGCCGTAACTGGGCCACCGCCGCCTCGTCAAAACCTTGGGCGATCATCACCGTGTTATGCGGCAGGATCTCCAGGTAATCGACGCCCTCGTTGGTGATGAGCTTTGACAACCACACCGGAGTCTTGCAGACCTCGCCATCAAAACACTCTGTATTGTCCTGCGTCCGTTCCCCGGTAACGGTCAGCCGCCTGGCGAGCGCGGTCTTGTAGATATCCACGAAACGTTTGGCGGCCTTTGCATTCTTCCAGCGCGAAACGTAGAGCAACGCAATGTCGGCCGTCGTCAGCTTCTCCATCGGGACGCCGATCCGCCGCACCGCCACGTAGCCCCCGCCGTCCCAATTGGCCGCCACCGTGAACAGATCGTTTTCCCGTCCGAACTCGCGCGCCATTATACGAGCGTCCAATGCTCCGACCATGCCGGAGTCAAACGGCTCATATTCTTTGCCCAGTATCGGGCGTAGATCAGGAATGCTAACCTTGGGCGTGGGGGTGTTTTTCAGATAAGCGTCCGGATGCAAAATCTGGTAGGCGTTCATAGGCATTCGGGCAAAGGGGCCGGCAAACGCCATTGCCTTGCCTCCTCGGCGCAGTAATTCGACCTCGAAGGCAAATCCCTCGACGTAAGGAAACAAAACGCTTTCCTTCAGCACGCGCGGCGCGAGGTGAACCTGGATGGGAAGATCATGGCCCTCAAGCACGTCGCTATACCCGTTGGCGTACGCGTCCCCAAGCGACGAATCGACCAGACTGATGCCTCGCGGATGCAATATGTAATCGGCCATCACCACCATCGCCTGGCCCTTCGATGACGGCCGTCCGCGCAATTCCGTGCTCATCGTCATCCGTGCCGCTCACCGACATGGAAGCCTCTGCCGATGCATTCGCGGCGCCGGACTCATGCTTCTCAAACTTCGCCAGATCGTGGTTCTGGTCCTGCAAGGCATGGGTTAGTTCATGCGCCATTACCGGCCGTTGCGCCTCCGGGGGAATCCAGTTCATCAGGTACATCGTCTTGTCGCGGAAGTCGTAGTACCCGGCCAGACTTCGCCCCGTAGCCTCCAATAAATAATTCTTCAGCTTGAAATCCGCAGGCAGCAGCCCAAACTTTTTCAGCACCAGCTCTGACCGCCCGAAAACCGTTTTGCTCTGCTTGGAAATTTCCTCGGCAACAAAGGCGTCCACCTGGGCCCTGCCCACCAATTGGCGCTTGACCGGGTTGCGCTTGGGAAAGCCCGTGTCTTTGCTGGCAAAGTCCAGGATTTCGTCGACCGCGGCGAAGATATCTTTGGCATCCTCGGCGCTCACCTGTACCTCGGAGTGCTGTTTCGCGCGTATCTCGCGCGCGATGTCGCCCAGGCTGCGGTCCGCGGTTTGCGCCGATGCCTGCGGCGGAGCAACCGGCAGGCAGCATGCCAGCCCAAGCAGGAACAGAACGCTTTTAAATCTGATTTTCTTTAGCATTGCCACTTCACCCTATCCGGCAAGTCTCATAGTAACCGTCCCCCAAGCAAGAAGAAACGTCACCTCCGGTATTCACTTTGGTAACCGCTGTGCCGGCAAAATTGGGTTGGCACTCAATACGGCCCAAGCGCCCTCGACCTGCACCGCCCGTATGCCGCCCCTCACTCACCTCCAATACCGGCCACTTTTGACCTGACCCGGTCCGACATTGCTCCCGTTTTTCTGAATTTTATGGCGTTTTGCGTTCTCCTCATTTGCGTGTATGATGTCGGCAACTCGGCAGGGTGATCGAATCGTGGGTCGATTGCTACGGCATACCTTATAGAACACAGTTTGTCGCCTGGAGCGCATTGCGAAAACAACTGTGAAGATACTCAAAGATGCGGGACATCTGTTGCGGCTGGCGGCGGTTTTTCTGGTAGGCATAATCCTGTTCTTATTGGCGCGAGGCTTCCTTGTTCCGCGCAGTTTTGGTCAATACGGCCATTACCGGGGTAACGCCATCGCCGAAATCGCCGCCCGTCCGGTTGCCTTTGCCGGCCACCAGACTTGTGAAACCTGCCACTCCGACGTGCTCGAAATGAAACAAAAAGGAAGGCATGCGCGCGTCAATTGCGAAGCATGTCATGGAGCGCTGGCCAAGCATGCGGAAGATCCTGGCTCGGTCAAGCCGCCGAAACTGCAGGCAGCCGTGCTTTGTGTCCGTTGCCACGAGGCGAACATCGCCAAACCGAAACAGTTTCCGCAGGTCGTTTCGGCCGACCATTCGGGCGGAGCCGCCTGCGACATGTGCCACCAGCCGCATAGCCCGGCCATCGATTCGGGAAAAAGCAAATGAACCTTACCCGCCGCCGACTGCTTATCCTTTTGCCTGCCGCCGCCATCGCCTGGCAACACATTCTGGCGGGAACGCCGGAAGCGGCGCCCAACTACAAGTTGACGGAGCACTGGTGGGGCATGCTGGTGGATATTACCAAGTGCATTGGCTGCGGCAACTGCGTCCGCGCCTGTCAGACGGAGAACCAGGTTCCCGACGGCTATTACCGCACCTGGGTGGAACGGTACCATGTGGAGGGCTGGGGGGCCGAAAACCCCCAGGTAGATTCGCCCGACGGCGGCAAGAACGGATTTCCCCCAGCTCATCGAGCCGGAGGCAAAAATTTCTTCGTCCCCAAGCTGTGCAACCACTGTGCCGACTCACCCTGCACCCAGGTCTGTCCCGTTGGCGCGACCTTTATCAGTCCCGATGGCGTGGTCCTGGTCGATCCGACATACTGCCTCGGCTGCCGCTATTGCGTGCAGGCGTGCCCCTACGGCTGCCGCTTCATTCATCCGCAAAAGCAAACCGCGGAAAAGTGCACCCTCTGTTATCACCGGATTACCAAGGGACTGACGACCGCGTGCTGTGAGTCGTGTCCGACCGGGGCGCGGCAGCTTGCCGACCTGAAGAATCCTCAGGATCCAATCCACGAATTCTTGAAGACGCACAGCATACAGGTTCTGAAACCATACATGGCAACCGGCTCCAAGGTCTTTTACAACGAGTTGGATGGTTCGGTGCGATAAGGAGGTTTGCCGTGCCGCTGGTCGATGGTTTTATGTATCCCAATGAAGTCGAACTCCAGTGGAGCGTATTGATCGTCCTCTACCCGTACCTGACCGGACTGGTGGCCGGCGCCTTTATTCTGGCTTCCCTGGAAAGGGTCTTCCGGGTCGAGGCGGTTAAGCCGACATACCGGCTTGCGCTGCTGACCGCGCTCGCGTTTTTGCTGGTCGCGCCACTGCCCCTGCAATTGCACTTGGGACACCCGGAACGATCGTTCGAAATGTATCTGACTCCCCACCGCTCTTCGGCGATGGCGATGTTCGGCTTCGTTTATTTGTGGTATCTGATGGCCGTTCTGGTAGTCGAAATCTGGCTCGACTATCGGCGCGATATAGTTCTGATGTCTCAATCCTCCACCGGGTGGAAGCGGCTGATTTACCGCGTGCTTACCCTCGGCTCGGATAACATCAGCGAGCGCGCCCTGCGGATCGACGAACGCGTAGGCTGGCTGGTCACCGTGATCGGCATTCCGTCGGCGTTTTTGCTGCACGGATACGTAGGCTTTATTTTTGGTTCGGTGAAGGCCAATCCGTGGTGGTCCAGCCCCTTGATGCCCGTCGTATTCCTCTTTTCAGCCATGGTTTCCGGCATTGCCGCCGTGTTGTTGCTTTACATGTTTCTCAACCGGCTGCGCCGGGTGCCGATTGACATGCGCTGCGTGGACACCGTCGCAAAATATCTGTTCTACACCTTCATCATCGACTTCAGTCTCGAAATGCTGGACCTCATCCATCGCATCTACGAGGCGGATGAATCGTTCCGCAGCCTCGATTTCATGGTCCATACCCGGCTGTACACCTCGCAGGTGCTCATCCAGATTTTCGCCGGCACCGTGGCTCCTATTGCCTTGCTCGCGCTGACCCAGGTGCTGAAGCTGCCGGAAAAACTGCGCCAGACGCATCTACTCCGCTGCCGGCCTGCTGACCCTGGTCGGCATCTTCGCCATGCGCTGGAATGTCGTCATCGGCGGACAGCTGTTCTCCAAGAGCTTTCTCGGATACACGACTTACAAGATGGGCTTTATTACGCGCGAAGGATTGCTGGTCGCCATCGCGCTGTCAATTCTTCCCCTGCTGATCCTGTGGGTGCTGGTGAAACTCCTGCCGCCCTGGCCGGAAGAAAAGGATGCGCTGCTGGCGTCGCAGCCCCCGGCCTGACCGTAGGTCAAGGATGGCCGATATAGTCCAGGCGCCCGCCATCGACGGTGAGAATCTGTCCCGTAATGAAGCTGGACTCCGGCGCAACCAGGAAGGCCACACTGTGCGCGATATCCTCGGGCGTGCCCGCGCGCCGCACCATCGTGATTGCCGCCAGCCGTTCGCTGATGGCTGCAACCTGCTCGGCGGTGCGATTCTGGAACGTCAGCTCGGTCGGCACAAAGCCGGGGGCGACCGCGTTGACGGTGATGCCGTCGGGTCCAAGCTCCAGGGCGAATCTTTTCGTCAGCACCCCGACCGCCGCTTTCGTGGCCGCATAGAAAGTGGTGCCGGGCAGGGTGGTGCCATGAGCCGCGATGGAAGTGATGTTGACGATCCTGCCGTAGCCCCGCGCCCGCATGCCTGAGACCACCGCTCGGATCGCGTTGACCACGCCGTCCACATTGGTGCGCTGCATCTCTTCCATCTGCGCGTAATCGAAACTCAACAGCTCGCCGCGCCGGGTGATGCCCGCGTTGTTTACCAGGATCGCGACCGGGCCCAGTTCCTGCTCGATCCGTTGCACCATCTCCGCCACCGCGCGCGCGTCGCCAACGTCGGCGCCCGCCGCCAGTGCGCGTCCGCCCGCCGTCCGTATCTGCGCCGCTACCCTTTCCGCATCGCCGCCGCGTTCCCGGTAGTTGACCGCCACCGCCGCGCCTTCGCCGGCCAGACGTAGCGCGATAGCCTTGCCGATGCCCCGCGAGCCGCCGGTCACCAGTGCAGTTGATCCTTCGAGTGTCATGCCCATGATTGTACGAGAGTTCCGCTCCGCTTTCGAGACCGGTACGCGAAAGCCGCGCCGGCCGTTAGGAAAACTCTGAACAAGTGAAGGCTTTGAAGGGTCCGGGCTTCAGCCCGTACGTAAGACCAGCAAAACCTAATGAGGCTTTAGCCTCTGAGGAACCTCGGTTTTTCTAAAAAGACTTTTTCAGAGTTTACTCAGATCGTAATCATGGCGGCAAAGAAGCCGTCGCAGGGATGGGTGCCCGGCAGGGTTCGCAGAAACGGGCCGCTCGTCAGGCTGTCCACGGCGGGCCATGTCAACTCGCCTTCGGCTTTCAACCGATCGAGCCGCGCCCGGCAGTCGAGCAGCTTCGCCTCCGGATGCTCGCCTAAGACTTCCTCGACCACGGCGGCGTTCTCCTCCACTTCGAGCGAGCAGGTGGAGTATATGAGCACGCCCCCCTCGGCCAGATGCCGCAGCGCCGACCCCAGGATTGCCTTCTGCCGCGCGTGCAGATCGTCGAGATCTTCCCGGCGCAGCTTCCACTTGATCTCCGGATGGCGCGCCAGCGTCCCGGTTCCCGAGCAGGGCACGTCGGCCAGGATGCGGTCGAACTCGCGTCCATAAGGCAGCGCGGTAGCGTCCGCTGTGAGCACCTCGATTTTTCCCATTCTCACGGGGCCGGTCGCCTCAAGATCGCTCGCCGCCGCGCCCGCGGCCCACGCCGCCAATCGCCGCCGCAACAGCTCCGCCCGGTGTGGGTGCAACTCCACGGCAACGATCTTCGCCGCCGGATTTGCCTCCGCCAGCGCCATCGTCTTGTTTCCCGGCGCGGCGCAGCAGTCGAGAATGCGCGCGCCCGCACCTACCAGCGCCGCCACCAGTTGCGAACCTTCATCTTGAATTGTCACGTGATGCTCTAGAGCGATCTCAAAGATGCCGTGATGCTCTCCGATTTCAGAGATGCTGTTTCCAATATGGTCGGACAGCACGACTCGCGCCGAGCGCAGCAGTCGCCCCGCTGACAGCTCGATGCCTTCGGCTCGCAGCCGCGCCTCAATCGCCTCTGCTCCCTTCGCGGGCATGCGCAGCGCCAGCGCCGGCGCCTGCTGATCAAACCGGCAAATGCGCTGCGCCCGCTCTGCGCCGAACTCGCGTACCCAGCGCTCGACCAGCCATGGCGGATGCGCCGCAACCGCGGCCTCGCCTGCGTCGAGAGCAACCTCGCCGCGTTTGTCCGCCAGCTTGCGCAGCACCGCGTTGGCAAACGACGCAGCCGATTGCTTGCGCGCCCGCTTCACCAGCTCGACGCTCTCATGCACCGCCGCGCGCGCCGGCACGCGGTCCAGAAAGCGCAGTTGATAGGCGCCCAGCCGCAGCGCAATCAGCACCTCTGCATCCATCCGGTTGAGCTTTTGCGAGGAGACCGCCTCAATCTCGCGGTCGAGTGCAGACTGCCACCGCAGCGTGCCCATCACCAGTTCCACCGACAGCCCGTGGTCGACCGGCGAGAGCGGCCGCGGGCCTTGGCCGGGGTGCGCGCCTCGCCGCCCGGCGTTCAGCAACTCCGAGGCATACGCCCCCTGCTCCTGCACTCGCAGCAGAATCTCGAAGGCGGCCAGCCGCGCGGCGGATAGAGGCATCATTCCACTCCCTGACTGGCAAAGCGTCTGACCGAAGTGTACTAGCCAAAGGCGGTCGTGACAGGCATCAACTACAGCGTGCTTCAAAAATAGTGCGTTGAAGGGACTTTAGCTTAGCCATGCCGTTCAGAGCCAACAGAAATGCGGGCTATTATGGCCCAGGATACATAACGACAAGGAACTGCCCCACTCAAGCCGGGGCCCCCGCTACGCGCGCTTTTCGCGTAGTGGGGTGGAAGCGCAACCGCGGCGCTTGAATGGGCCACCGGCCCGCCGCAGTCTGAAGAAAAGCAGATCCTTCGGCCAGGGAAAAACCCGTGGCCTCAGGATGACACTCGTATGACACGAGAAGGTTAGCTTGCCTTTTTCGCCTCGCCTTTGGCGTATGCGAGTACCTCTTCGGCGTGTCCGTCGGGCTTAACGTTTTCGAAGACGTGGGTGATGGCGCCCTCGGGACCGATGAGGAAGGTGGTACGCGCAATCCCGATCACCTTCTTGCCGTACATGTTTTTTTCTTTGAGAACTTTAAATTGCGCAGCGATCTGCTTATCCGGATCGGAGAGCAAGGTGTAGGGAAGTTCGTACTTCTGCTTGAATTTTTTCTGTGCCGCAGGGGTGTCGGCGGAGATGCCGAGCACGACCAGGCCGGCCTTCTGAAGTTTTGTATAGGCGTCGCGGAACCCGCACGCTTCAATCGTTCAACCGGGAGTGTCGGCCTTGGGATAAAAGAAAAGGACGACGTTCTTGCCGCGGAACTGCGACAACGAGACGCTTTCGCCGTTTTCGTTGAGGAGAGTAAAATCAGGTGCGTTCATGGTGGTTTCCATGGCTAATAGTCTAACTCCGAAATTGCTTTCACCCCAGCAACTGCGGCGCTCGCTGGGGACCCCGATGCTGGTTTGGCTGCTGACGGTGCTGCTGGCCGCTACCTCGTCCGCCCAATACATGGGGCAGGCAAAGACATCGAGCATGCGCGCCGTGGGTATTCTGCGGATCGACGCCCAGAGCAAGGCCCGGCTGTTTCCGGTAACCCTGTTCATCGACGGCAAGTATTATGATGCGCGTTTTTACGAGGCCAATCCGGTGCCGTTCGCCATCGCCGGAGACATTTATTACCAGGCGGAAAAGGATGGGACGCGCGAGGGCGACTTCGTGGTTCGGACGGCCATGCATACGGCGACGCGATGGTGGGCGGAGGGAATCTGGAAGCCGGGTTCGGGCGAAGGCGCTAAGGCGGCGAAGACGTCGGCCAGCCGAGGGAGCGGGGACGCGGACAGTGGCCGCCCGGTGTTGCGCCGACTCCGTCCTCTGCCTCCGCTTCGTCGGGCTCCGCCGCGCCGGCGAAGGATGGCAAGCCGACGGCCACCGCTTCGAGCGATGCCGTGGAGCGAGCCGAAGAGCAGGACCCGGGCCGTCCCACGCTGCACCATGGCAAGTCTGAACAGATCCAGGCCGATGTTCCGCGCTCCGGCGGGGTGGCCGTGAGCAGCGCCGCCGCGCCTGTCCAGTCCGCCCCTGCCCAATCCGCCGACGACGAGGTTCTGCTGGCAGTGGCGGATGTAGGGAGCATCGAATCGCGTCCCTTCGCGTACAAATCATCAGCCGGAGATCGGCAGCACGATCTTGAGGCATTGAAGAGCCTGGCGAGCGCTGCCATCCGCAAGGCTGCCAAGGCGCGGCCCAGCCTGCGCGGCGTAGATGCGGCGAAGCTGGAGGATGTGGATGTCCACCTGCTTGACCCCGACTATAGCAACCGGCCGCTGGAAATCTTGACCGCAACCATAACGGGCGCGCAGAGCAAGCTATGGCTGCCGGCGGGATCGGTCATCAAGTCGCCGCCCAAGATCACGGTGGCGCTGGTGGCACGAAAGGATTCGGGGGGACGGCTGAACCAGATTTTCGTGATGATTGCCGATCCGCAGATGCTGGACGTTCGCCCGGCCCTGCGCTATCTCGGCGCGGTGGACGCCGACGGCAGCGGCCGGGCACATCTGCTCTTCCGCGAACAGGTGGACGCCAATTCATTCGCTTACGTGCTGTATCGGGCCACGCCCTATGATCTGATCAAGACTTTCGAGACCAAGGCGGCGGAAGAGTAGGCGCGAGGTGCGGCGATGGAGTACCCGGGCATCTGATTTAAAGTCAGATTTTGAAAGCTGCAGAACTCTCCAGAGTGTTACTTGAAATCGTTGGGTATGCGCTACTCGTTCCTGTTTTCACGACTCAGGAACCATCGGCGGCTTAGGGCCCATTGCCGGGACAAATGCGGTATCCCCGAGCGCTGGGGGATTCTTCGTATGCTCAATCAGAATTCGGTAGGAAAAAACGTCCGTAATTCTTTCGGAATCACATTCTAGCCACACATTGATAGCGATAAATCCCGCTTGAGAGATCGGCATCCCAAATAGAGATGCAAAACTTCGAGAACCCTGATCGTCTTTGGCAAGTTCCTTCAAGGTTAAGCGTCCCTTGATTGGAGTTGGCGATCCATCCGGCAGAAGGACTTCTAACACCTGATCCCATTGCTTGTTCAGTTCTTCTTCTGCAAAAAACCACTCACAAAAAATAGCCCAGGGGACACCAGCAATCGTGTCTTTCGGTACGTCTTGCCCCTCGGGAACTACGGCGCCTATTTTTTGAAACAAAGAAATAAGGGTAGGTTTCCCAAGCTGGTCTTGGATGATCTTCTCACAAACAAGAAAACTGCCGAGACGTGGCATAGTTAGGTCGCTCAAGCCATCGAATACTCAAATTGGCCTCCACTCCGAATCTTCATGATGTTCGGAGTGGTAACACCCTCTGCGATCACCCCAAAGGAGGTTTTCGCCAATTGGGCCCACGGACTCCAGTTATCTGGAGGTTTCCCAAAAAACCAATCGGCACCATCGGCAATCCACTTATCGCGTAATTCGGCATAACTATATTCCGCATCGTCGTTATCAAATTCAGTACCGCAACACGGGCAGATATGGTAATCCCGCGGGGGGTACGACAGACGATCATAGAAGCAAACCGGACAACTGAAATTCATTTCTACGAATTCCTTGTGCACTCTCGTTTGAACAACCCAGCCACCCCGCCGTGTCTTCTAATCGTGTCCGGCGCTGGGCGATAAAACGTTATCACAAGCCTAGAACCAGTCTCATAAATCCCCGCTGGCCGTGAAACGTGGCACTCTGGGTGTGCTCTGGAATGCTCCGTTCCCACCATGCAGGGACGTTGGGAATTAACGGACGAACAATGGCAACTGATCGAGCCGATCTTGCGGCCGGCACGACGGGCCGACAACCGAGGCCGTCCATGGCACGATACTCGGGCTGTGCTGAACGGCGTACTGTGGGTGCTGGGCACCGGAGCCCAGTGGCGCGAAATGCCCGAGAAATATCCGCCGTTCCAGACCTGCCATCGCCGATTCCAGCAGTGGGTGCGCGGCGGAAAGCTGGAGAAGGCGCTGCAACGGTTAGCACGGTACCTGCACGAGCGAGGACAGTTGAACCTCGATGAGGCGTTCGTGGACGCTACCTTCGCCAGCGCCAAAAAAGGGGGCTTGCGGTCGGTCCCACCCGGCGCGGCAAGGGTACGAAGATCATCGCTATCGCCGCTAGTAACAGTCTTCCTCTCGCCGTATCTGTTAACAGCGCTTCGCCAGCCGAGTGCCAGCTTGTGGAACAGGTTCTTGGGGGAAGCTTCCTCAACCAACTCCCCGCCCGCCTCATCGGCGACAAAGCGTACGACTCGGACGCGCTCGACGAAAAGCTCGCCGAAGAATACGGCATCGAACTGATCGCACCGAACCGGCAACGCCGGAGCCAAACCCAAGACGGCCGCCCGCTGCGCCGTTATCGCAGGCGCTGGAAAGTAGAACGGCTGTTTGCCTGGATGCACAAGTTTCGCCGTCTGGTCGTGCGATGGGAATACCACATCGACAACTTTCTCGGCTTCGTGCACCTTGCTTGTCTCCATCTGCTGCTTAACCATTTATGAGACCGCTTCTAGGCACAATGCAGGCGACACCAAAATGGGTGATCCTGAAATCTAGTCGGCATTTCCTTTTCCCGCCGGGCCTTACACACTCACGTGTATCGGCATTCATAGGGCCAAACATAAATACATCCGCCATTTTTTCGTATTCATCGGCAGATTTTGCCCCGAACTTATGCCCGTGCTTCCGAAAATGCGTATCTCGCTCCCATGTGTTCTCGAAGGGCACGAGAGACATGCTATACACGTTTTGATGCCCAATGCTATCAAAACGATTTGGGGCGGTCGGGTTAATTATCGCCCAACCGGCGACTTGAATGGGGCACCGGCTGCGAATCGGGATGAAGTTTCTGCAACACCTGTGCGCTTCGTCGCGAGCACCGCCTCACTTCTTGGTACGGATGCCCAGTTCCTTCAGTTGCGCCTCCGAGACGGGGGTTGGGGCGTCGACCATGAGGTCGACGGCGCCGGCGGTCTTGGGGAACGGAATGACCTCGCGCAGGCTGGGGGCTCCGGCCAGGATCATGACGATGCGATCGAGTCCGAGGGCGATGCCGCCGTGGGGCGGGGTTCCGTACTGCAGAGCCTCCAGGAAGAAGCCGAAGCGCTGTTTCTGCTCTTCGGGGCTCATGCCGAGGGCGGCAAAGATTTTGGCCTGAACGTCCTCGCGATGGATACGGATGGAGCCGGAGCCGAGTTCGGTGCCGTTGAGCACCACGTCGTAGGCGCGGGAGCGAATGGCGCCGAGGACGGAATTGGGGTCGCCGACCGAATCCAAGCCCTCGGTGAGCTTGTCCATGTCCTCTTCGTGGAGCGAGGTGAAGGGGTGGTGGGCGGCATTCCAGCGGCCCTCGGTCTCATCCCACTCGAACATCGGGAAGTCTGTAACCCAGAGGAAGCGGAAGCATTTCTGGTCGAACAAGCCGTGGCGGTCAGCGAACTTCTGGGCCAGGGCGAGACGGAGCTGGCCGGCGGCGGCGCAGACTTCGGCGGCGCGGCGGGCCTGCTTGCGCTCGGCGGCGAGATCGGCCGGCGGCGCGGCGGGCGCGTGCGGATCGGCGGGCGCGGCGACGATGACGACTAAATCGTCGGCCTGGACTTCGGCGAGGCGGCGAATCTGTTCGGCGGCGGCGGGGAGATTGCGCTCGACGCGCTTGAAATCTTCAAAGACCTTGATGATGTTCTTCGACTTCTCGGGAATCAGCAGCCGGAGATCGTCGCGTTCCTTGCGCGAGAGCTCGCCGACGCCGGGAATGCGTATGGCAAGAATCGGCATGGCCGCATCGATCGAGAGCGACTGTTTGTCCTCAGCGGTGAAGGCGTGGGCGGCATCGAACATGGGCGGCAGGCGAAGATCGGGCTTATCGATGCCGTAGAAACGGATTGCCTGGTCATAGGACATCTGCGGAAAAGGGGTTTCGATCTGGAAGCCGGCGGCGTTGAAGGCGGCGATGAGAAAGCCTTCGACGGTCTCGAAGATGTCCGCCATGCGCGGGAAAGACATCTCCAGGTCGATTTGGGTGAACTCGGGCTGGCGGTCGGCGCGCAGATCTTCATCGCGGAAGCAGCGCACGATCTGGAAATAACGGTCGAAGCCGGAGATCATCAGGATCTGCTTGAACAACTGCGGCGACTGCGGCAAGGCGTAGAACTCGCCGCGATGGACGCGCGAAGGCACGAGGTAGTCGCGCGCGCCTTCGGGGGTGGAGCGCGTCATGAAAGGGGTTTCAATCTCGAAAAAGCCCTTGCCTGCCAGGTGGTTGCGAATGGCGAGCGCGACCTTGTGGCGGGTTTCGATGTTGAACTGCATCTCCGGACGGCGCAGATCGACATAGCGATACTTGAGGCGCAACTCCTCGTTGCTGATGGCCTTTTCCGAGGGCAGGAACGGCGGCAGCTTGCTCTCGTTGAGCAGGCGCATCTCGGTCGCGACGAGCTCGACCTCGCCGGTTTCGAGGTTGGGATTGCGGGTGTCTTCGGTGCGCAACTTGACCAACCCGGTGACGGCGACGACGTACTCGCTGCGCAGGGCTTCGGCCCTCTCGTGCAGCGCAGGATTGGATTCGTTGTCGAAGACGATCTGGGTAACGCCGGTGCGGTCACGCAGATCGACGAAAATGATGTTGCCAAGATCGCGCCGGCGGTTGATCCAGCCCATGAGAGTGGCGGTTTGGCCGGCATCGGCGGGGCGGAGTTCTCCGCAGCGATGAGTGCGCTTGAGATCACCTAAAAAATCTAATTGCATGAGTTCGCCGTTCAATTCTGCTTCGTATAAGTTACTGGACTCGTAAGGCTTGATTCTACGACAGTCACAGCGGGAAAGACTACCAGCCACGGCACGGGCTCAGTTGCGGTGAATCGCCAGGGTCAGCGCGCCAGCTCCGATCAGGGTGCAAGCCCCGGCATAGCTCACCTTGCGCTGCGCGGAAGCGGCCGCCAGCCGTCCGCCAACCAGAGTCGCCAGCAGGCTGTACAGCGACGAATTCATCAGGCTGAGGCAGGTGAAGGTGGCAAGCAGCACTCCGCTTTGCGCCAAGAACGACGCATGCGCCGACATGAACTGGGGCACGAAGGCGACGAAGAAAAGAATGCTCTTGGGGTTCATGACGGTAACCGCATACGCCTTGCTAAAGCGCGCCAGCATGGTCGGTCCGGCGGTGCCCGCCAGCGGGTCTGAGTGGGCCGGGCCGCGGCGCGCGCCGAGAATCGACTTTATCCCCAGGTAGATGAGATACAAACCGCCGAGCGTTTTCATGACGGTGAAGGCGGTGGCGGAGGCCTGGAGCAGGGCGCCGGCACCGGCCAGCGACAGGCTCATGGCGGTGGCATCGGCCGAGGCGACGCCGGCAACCGTGCCCCAGGCGCGGCGGGAGCGGTTGGCGAGGGCATCGCCGACGACCATGAGCACCGTCGGGCCAGGAATTAAAAGCATAATGACGCTGGCGGCCACGAAGGCAAGCCATACGTGGAGGGTCATGGAAGTTGCTCCTGAAAGATCAAAATGCGCCCGCAAGTATGGAGCTCAGGATGACACTCGTATGAAACGACTTCGGTTATGCGAGAAACCGCAGTCCGGAAAAAACAGATCCTTCGGCCCCGGGGAAAACTCCGTGGTTTCAGGATGACACATCATCGTCGAGGATGATCACCGCTCATTCTCCGGGACAGCAAACTAACCCAGGTTAGCCAACGGCGGGCGAACCTGGGGCTCCCGCGCCATTCAAAACCCCAGAGTTGGAACGGAGCCAACTCCGAGCCACCTGTCGGCATCTTATCCGACATTGGTATTCACCGGACAGACTTGAGCCTGACATATTTTGTATGGTATAAACAACTAAGGGGTAAACCTTATGTCACCTCGGAGGCCGACCCTGGACGAGATGTTAGAAGCGTTCCAGTTCCTTTCAAGCAATGGTTCTGGCTTGGCAATCGAAGACTGGAAGGCAATTGCTGGCGACGCCCTTGCTGGTTCCGCTCCGGCCCAGTACCTTGTTGCAGCGGCATTTGAGCGTCTCGGCGATTTCTCACACGCGGCTTACTGGTACGCGCGATCCGCGGCACAGCTATTCAGCCCTGCCATGGCGAAGCTTGGCGCACTTCTTCAGTTCGCCTCCGCTGCCTAATTCCCAAATCTCCCGGCGTATGGCGCCATCGTTTTGCGGCACTGCGTCAACTCTGGACCACCCGCCCGCTCATTCTCGGCGACAGCCAGCCCGGATAACCAAAAGCCACCGGGCTAGCTATGCTTTCAGCCTTGCTCCGAGTTCGGTGCGGGCGACCGGCACCTGCTCTCCGGTACCGAGATTCTTCACGGCAAAGGTGTCGCCGGCGACTTCGTTTTCGCCGACCAGGATGGCATATTTCGCGCCCAGTTTTTCGGCCACGTCGAAGCTCTTTTTCAGGCGGAAGCTCTCATCGCCGACATCGACGACGAGACCGCCGCGGCGCAGTTCGCGCGCCAGCTTTAGCGCGTGTGAATTCATGCCCGCGCCGAGCGGAATGATGTAAGCCACCGGCAAGGTGACGACCGCTTTGGCCTGCGCCTCTAAGGCCAGCACCAGGCGATCTTCGCCGATGGCAAAGCCGGTGGCCGGAGCCCTCGGCCCGCCGAGCAACTCGGAGAGTCCGTCGTAGCGTCCGCCGCCGAGCACGGCGCTCTGCGCGCCCAGCTCGCCGTGGGTGAACTCGAAAGTGGTGCGGGTGTAATAGTCGAGGCCGCGAACCATGCGCTCATTGATGTGGTAAGGGATGGCCAGGCTGTCGAGGATGGCGCGCACCTGGGCGAAATTCTCACGGCAATCTTGGTCGAGGTACTGGCTGATCTTGGGCAGCGCTTCGATGATGGGCTGGTCTTCAGGCACCTTGCAGTCAAGTACGCGCAAGGGATTGGTTTCGGCGCGGCGCTGGCAATCCACGCACATCTTGTCCTTGACGCCGGCGAGGGCCTCGCGCAGGGCCTGGTTATAGAGCGGACGGCACCGGGGACAGCCGACCGAGTTCAGCTCGAGCGTCCAGCCAGTGAGACCGACGGCCTCGAGAATGGCGGTGAGCATTTCGATCAGCTCGGCATCGCGCATCGGCAGCTCGCTGCCCGAGCTGGGCGGTCCGATAATCTCGGCGTCGATCTGGAAGAACTGGCGGTAGCGGCCTTTCTGCGGGCGCTCGCGGCGGAACATGGGGCCGATCATGTAGAGCTTGTGCAGGAGTCCGGTGCGGTTCAGGTCGTGCTCGATATAGGCGCGCACGATGCCGGAGGTGGCTTCGGGGCGGAGGGTGAGCGATTGCGCTTTCTCACTGGCGGCGCGGGCTCGGTCTTCCCAGGTGAACATCTCCTTGGAGACGATGTCGGTCTCTTCGCCGACGCCGCGGGCAAACAGCTCGGTGGCCTCGAACAGAGGAGTGCGGATTTCGTGGAAGTTGTAGAGGCGGAAGATGTCGCGCACCCGGGCTTCGACGAAGTTCCAGAGATCGGTATCGGGAGGCAAAAGGTCGCGGGTACCGCGAACGGCTTTGATCATCGCTTCAGTTCTCAGTCTTCAGGGTTGGCCAACCTATGATCTTAACAGGTGGAGGAATGGCAGGTAGCTAGCGCTGGGCTGCGCGTTCCTTCAAATATTGCTCGCGCAGGGCGAGGTAGTTATGGGCGGGCATGAGGATGGCTTCGCGCTCGCGCTCGTCGAGCGTGCGGCGAAGTTTGCCGGGGGAGCCCATCATCAGCGAAAAGGGTTCGACGACCGCATGCTCGGGGATGAGGGTGCCGGCGGCGATGATGGAATCGTGGCCGATGCGGGCGCCGTTGAGGACGATGGCGCCAATGCCGATGAGGCAGCGATCCTCGACGGTGCAGCCGTGCAGGGTGGCGCGATGGCCGACCGAGACCCACTCGCCGAGTTCGACCGGGTACAGGTCGGTCTGTCCGTGCAGAACCACGGCGTCCTGAAGATTGCTGTTGGCGCCGATGCGGATACGATTGACGTCGCCGCGCAAGACGGCGCCCGGCCAGATGCTGACGTTCTCGGCGAGCACGACGTCGCCAATCACCTGGGCCGATTCATCGACGTAGCAGGAAGCGGGAACGACCGGGGCAATCACTTGATACGAACGGATCATCGGTTCTCTCCTGGCAACGCCGGTCAATCGCTGGCGACTTCGGCCAGCACGCTCATCGGTTCGGGCTCCGGGGCGGTGGACGGGGGCACGTGCTTGGCGCCGGTGACGAGGATGACGCTGACCATGACAATCACGCTTCCGGCCACGATATAGGGCGTGATGCGCTCGTGCAGCACCAGCCAGCCGAGGAAGACGGCGACAATGGGATTGACATAAGCATAGGTCGCGACCTTGGCGGTGGACACGTGATGCAGAAGAAAGACATAGGCGGTGAAGCCGACCCAGGAGCCGGCGATGATCAGGTAGCCGATGGCGAGCACGGCGGGACGCGTCCAGTTGGCGGTGTGGAAGTGGCCGAGGGGCAGTCCGACGAGACAATTCACCAGTCCGGCCATCATCATTTGCCAGCCGCTGGCGACATAGACGTCCAAGTCCAAATGCCAGCGTTTGGAAACGATCGATCCAGTGGCCCAACTCATGCTGGAGAGCAGCACCAGTCCGGAACCGAGCAGTTCGCGGCGGCCAAGGTGCAGGCCGGCGCGCAGCGCAGGCCACAACAGCACCACCACGCCGCACATGCCGAGCAGGACTCCGGCCAGGGCCCGCCTGCCGATGCGTTCGCCGCGGCTGCTGAGGCGCTCCAGAAGCAGGAACCAGAGCGGAGTGATGGCCAGCAACAGAGACGCCAGGCCGCTGGGGATGTAGGTTTCGGCAACCCCCAAGATGGCGTTGCCAATGCTGAGCAGCACCACCCCGAGGAAGGTGAGGCGCAGAAACTGCTGCCGGCTGACGCCAATGCGCCGGCCACGGCAGGCGCACCAGAGCAGCAGCAGGGCGCCGGCGGTGGTGAATCGCGTGCCGCTCATGACGAGGGCGGAGACGTACTGCACGGCAATCCCTATGCCGAGATAAGTGGAACCCCAGAAGACATAAACCAGGGCAAAGGCAATGATGACCTTGAGGCGAAAATTGTGCTTCCCAGGAGACATGAAGAGAGAACCGCTACGGTTAGCTTACCAGAGCTGAGCGGGATTCCGGCGCTCAATGGTGCTCTGCCCAACGGCGGGCTTAGGGTTGGCAATTCGGGAGCGGTTCTGGATCGATTCGATAAGCGACGGCGGCGCTCAGTGCGAGGGCGGCGCCGGACGGCCGGATTCGCCGCTGGAATGCAGCTTATACCCGGTGATGAGGATGTAATGGAACGCCGACAGGCAGGTGAGAGACATGGTGGCGATGAGAAACGCCTTGCGGGCGAAGCCGATCCAGGGCGCCGCATCGATGCACCACAACAAGACAAAAAAGATGGCGCCGATTTGCGCCGCGGTGTTCAGCTTGCCGAAGATACTGGGCCGGAAATCGCGAATGCTGGTGGTGATGTAGATCACGGCCCCGATCAGCATGATGGAAATATCACGGCTGAAGACGAGGACGGTGTATCTCCAGGGGATCTGTTTGGTGAATGACAAAACCAGAAACGCGGAGCTGAGCAGCAGCTTGTCGGCGATGGGGTCCAGGTATTGGCCGACGATGGTCTGCTGATGAAGCAGTCTGGCGAGCAGGCCGTCGAGGGCGTCGCTCAGTCCGGCGAGCACGAACAACAGCAGAGCCGTTTTGAAACTGCGGCCCAGGACGTTGATGACGACGAAGGGCACGAAGGCCAGCCGCAAAAGCGTGATCTGGTTGGGCGCGGTCCAGAACTGGGATCTCACGGCCGCACCTCGTCCGCCTGGGAGCGAAAAACGGTTTCCGGATCGGCCCCGGTCTCTTGCCGGAAACGCTGCAACAAGGAAGGAACCGGGCCATCGGAGCGCTCCAACTCGACCGACTGGACGCGATGCATGGGATAGAAAACGGTGACCGGGACGGCGGTTTCGCCGTCGCGCAACTGGCGGACAAAATCGTCGAAGCTGTCGAGCAGGACCCCGCACAGCACCACGCCGCGGGGGTCGAGGTCGAGCAAACGGCCCCAGAATTTTTCCCGCGGGTTGGCGAGCGTGGCCAAAACGAAGGCCGACGGCGGAAGTCCTTTCGCTAGTGGTATAACGTGCACGTGCTTATTCCGTAATTCCATCGCCATTCTACTAGCTGAGTTGCACATCCAGAAAGGCACTAATTGGCCGGGCAACCCGGAGAAGAGTCTTTCCGCGGCTGCTGGTGTGGTGAGTCAGAAAATTCGCCGCTAACTAAAGCAGCCGGTCTTAAGATCGAATTCTTTACCTCAGCGGCTAAGCAAACTCTGAACAAGTGAAGGGTTTGCAGGGTACGGGCTTTGAGCCTCTGAGGAACCTCGGCGCTTCTAACCAGACTTGTTCAGAGTTTCCCCGGATAATCGTCCTTCTCTCTTCACCCGCCGATTCCCGCCCTTCTGGTGAAACCTTTTGCTGCAATACGATTTCTAATCACTGAAGTTCACAAAAAAGAGAGGGATCCATGGTCTTTGTTTGGTGGATTATCGTTGGTCTGATCGCCGGTTGGGCAACCGGCAAAATTATGCGCGGCGCCGGCTATGGCGCGCTCATGGACATCGTACTCGGAATCGTCGGAGCGGTCATCGGCGGCTGGATCATGCGCTCGCTCGGCTTCGCCGGCCAGGGAGGCATGATCTATACCATCCTGGTGGCGATTGGCGGAGCCGTTGTGCTCACCTTGCTGGTTCGCCTCATTTTCGGCAGCCGCGCCGGAGGCACGGGGTCGGGCGGATTGCGGCGCGCGGCCTGATGCGGCGCTAAGTTTTCCCCGGGGCGCCGTTCGCGGCGCCCACTTCCCTCCCGCCAGTTCTCCAGCTTGCATGCCCTCTCTGGCCCCACTGGCTGGCCGGCTTCATTCTGCCGCAGTCGTTCGCCGTGAATTCGCAATAGCGGGCAACATCGGGATGAAATCTTACTTCTAAAAAGTCAAAGTTACGCTACGTGTGTTAGCTCGCGTAAATCTCCAACGGGGTGCTGCCATGGCAAACAAGGGCGACGGTGGGCTTAGCAAACGTGGCGCTGCGCGCGGCAACGCGGCCAGGGAGCAGGCTGCGCTATACGAGTTGAGCCAGTCGGCGCTTCGCGCGGAAAATCTTTCTTCTCTCTTCAACTCGGCGCTCGCCCTGGTAAGGGAGGGCCTTCGGGTTCGCTTCTGCGATCTGCTTGAGCTGCTGCCGGACGGCCGTCTCCTGATGCGCGCTGGAATGGGCTGGAATCCCGGTTATGTCGGGGTGGCGACCGCCTCCACGGCTCCCGATTCCGAAGCCGGTTACGTTCTTGAAAGCAAGCGCCACGTGATGATCGACGACTGGCGAGAGGACTTGCCGTTCCAACCATCGCAGTTCCTGGTGGATCACAAGATTGTCAGCAGCGTCACCGTGATCATTCCCGGCAACCCCGGCCCGTTCGGCCTTCTCGGCGCTCACAGCTCCAGGCAAAGGAGCTTCACTCTGGAGGACGTCGATTTTCTCCAGGCGATTGCCAACGTGGTCGCCATCGCCATCCAAAGGGACCGCGACGAGCAGGCGGTTCGCCGCAGCGAGGCTCATTTTCGCGCTCTGCTCGAATCCGCTCCCGATGCCATCGTCATCGTCAATCCCGAGGGCGACATTCAATTGGTCAACAAAGAAACCGAAAAACTCTTCGGCTATTCGCGCCAGGAACTGCTCGGCCACAAAGTTGAGCTTCTGGTTCCCGAACGTTATCGGCAATTTCATTCCGGACATCGTGCCGGCTATGGCGCCGAGCCTCGGGTGCGTCCCATGGGAGTTGGTCTCGAACTCTTCGGACACCGCAAGGACGGCTCCGAATTCCCGGTTGAAATCAGCCTCAGCCCGATGCAGGGCGCCGACGGCATGTTGGTTACGGCCGCCATCCGCGACGTCAGCGAACGCCGCAAAGCGGATGAGCAGATCAAGGCATTGAACGCCGAATTGGAGGAGGCGCTGCGGCGCTCCGACCGGCTCGCCTCCACCGGGCGGCTGATGGCCAGCCTGGTGCATGAGATCAACAATCCTCTGGATTCAATCTCCAATATCCTGTTTATGCTTGAGGCGGAAAAAAATACCAAGCACCAGCAGGATCTGCTTGCTTTGGCGATCCGTGAACTGGATCGCCTCACCACCATCACCCGGCAAACCCTGGCGCCGCATCGCCAAGCGGCGCAGCCCATTGTGGTAACCGTCAGCGAACTGCTGGCCGCGGCTTGCGAACCGTTCTCCCGCAAGTTGCAGCAGGCCGGAATCGAAGTCGTCCGCGACTTCCAGAGCGATGCCCATGTCAAGGTTTCCGTCGGGGAGTTGCGCCAGGTCCTCACCAACTTGATCTCGAACGCCATCGACGCCATGCCGGACGGCGGTCGTCTTTACCTTGAGACCCGGGTCCACGATAAGGCGGTGCAAATCAGGGTGGGCGACACCGGCTACGGCATTCGCTCCGAGTACCTCGATGAGGTGTTCAAACCCTTTTACACCACCAAGGGAGAGCAGGGCCTCGGCATTGGTCTCTGGGTTTCGCGCCGCATTGTCGAAAAGCTGGGGGGAACGATCGAAGTCGAAAGCTCCACCCTGCTGGACCACCACGGAACCTGGTTTTCCATAACCCTGCCCGTGGCCGACTCCGAGGAGCACTCCGATCAGCGCCGCATCGCCAGTTGAGGCGGGGAGGATCGGAGCTGCGCATTATCGGACATAGCACCCTTTGCAAATACCCGCAAAAAGCGCTTTTTGAAGTCTGCGCGGATTAAGCGCTGGCCGTCTTGCGCGGCGATCTAACTCCTAGAAAACAATCGATTTCATCAATCAGATTGGAAAAACTGAAAGGCTTGCGCAAAAACGCGTTGCAGCCCGCATCGTAGGCCTTTTCCCGGTCTTCTCGTGAGCTAAGTCCCGTGATTGCAATGATCGGGATCTCCCCAAAGTGCTGATCCTGGCGCAATCTCCTGGCCACTGCAAAGCCGTTCAGCACCGGCATTTCGATGTCGAGAAGAATCAGATCCGGCTTGTTATCATAGGCTTCGCGAATCGCTTCGCCGCCGTCGCGGGCTTCCATCACCAGATAACCGCTGGATTCCAGCATCTCCCGCATGAGTTCGCGGTTCATGGCGATGTCATCGGCGACCAGAATTTTTTTGGCCGGGACAGAGTGCAAAGTCGGTTGGCTCAGTGTTTGCCTGGGCTGACTTTTCGGCGTGTGGGATGATTTCATGGGGAATCGTTGCTCCAGCCGTTCTGCTATTGGCAGAGTGCATGATCTTCCGGCACGGCGGAATCCCCCGTCGGTGGCAGACGAATCCCACAAAAGTAGTAGTCCGAACCACCGGGAGATCTGGCTCAGCGAGTCTCGCTTAGTCCGTGATTGATGGCAAACAGTGCCAATTCCAGGCGGGTGGAGAGGCCCAGCTTATCGAAAACATTGGTGAGATGCCGCTTCACAGTCTCTTCCGAAATCGAAAATTTTTCTCCGATATCCTTGTTCGTGCGGCCCTCGACAACCGCGGCCACAATCTGAAGCTCGCGCGGCGTAAGCCCGAAGGTCTTGCGCGGCTCGGGAGCCTCGTGCTCATTCAGTAAGTTGATGACTTCCACCAGGCCCGCGACCGCGCTCTGCCCCATCCAGTACTGGCCCAGCGGCAACCGCGTGAACGGCTTTCACCAGGTCATTCGGAGCGGAATCTTTCAGCAGAATGCCTCGCGCCCCTAGCGCTAGCGCTTCCCGCAACTGCGGCTTTTCGATCTTCGCGGTCAGGACGATGACGTTGATGATTGGCTGCGCCCCGGCCAGTTCACGCAGCACCTCCAATCCGGGCAATCGCGGCATCGCCAAATCGAGCAACAGGATGTCGGGATGTAATTGGCGAGTCAATTCGACGGCGTGCCGGCCATCGATGGCCTCGCCCACAACCTTGAATGGATCGGCATCCAGCAGGTTCCGGACTCCGAGCCGCACTACCGGATGGTCGTCGGCAATCAGAATTCGAATGCTCTTCCCGGCCATTCCTACCGGCCTCCCGCTGCGTTGCCTTTGGCCGCTTGCCGCTGGCCGGCCAATTGGCTGCGTATGCGGGTGAATTCCGCTTCCAGCAAGCAAACGATATCGGCGGCATCCCGCCCCCCGTTGAGCACGGTGAGCATCTTGATGCCTTGGCAAAGCTCGCGCATGCGCTGCAGTCCCAGGTACATGGCGCTGCCCTTCAGATAGTGGGCCACGCTCCGCACGCCTTCCATGTCCTCGTCCGCCAGCCGGGTTCGCAGCTTTTCCAACTGTGTCGGAGTATCGGCCAGAAACACATCGATTACATCTTGGGATAGCGAGCCCGCATCGTCAGTGTCCGGAGTATTCGCAGCGTTGTTCTCGGGCCTGCCTGCTCGATTTCGCTGCTCATCGAAGTGTGCCACCGCTGCCTCGCTCCCTAAATCTCAATTACAGGTTTTCCGTTGGCGCTGGAATGCCGCGCGTCGCGCTCTCCAACGCCGCCTTCATACGGCCTCTCATGGCCAGTAGATCTTCCTGTAATCCGACAATTCGCCGTCCGGCCGCCAGGCGACCTTCAGCTCCTCCGGATCGAAGGGCTTGACGATGTAGTCATCGGCTCCCGCGTTCATTCCCTGCACCAGTTCGACCTTCTCGCTCTTCGCCGTCAGCAGCAGAATGTAGGTGTATCTCTCGCTGGCTTTTTCGCGCAGCATGCGGCAGATCTCAATGCCTTCGATGTCCGGCATCATCCAATCGATGATCGCCAGTTGAGGAGCGCTCTCGCTTGCAGAATCTGCCAGGCCTGCTGGCCTCCGCTGACGGTGGTCACGGCGTACCCCCATTTCGCGAGCAGTGCTTCCAGGGTCCGCCGGGTAATGGCATCGTCATCGGCGACGAGGATTCGAAAAGCCATGGACTGGCCTTTGGCGGGGGCCGCTTTCGGCGGAGGCGCCGCTTGTCCCGTAACCCGTTCCAGGCTCTGCAACAGTTGCTCGGAAGAAAACGGCTTGGCGAGAAAATCGTCGGCGCCCAGGAGCTTCGCCTTCTCGGCGAGCAAGTGCTCGGCCGCAGCGCCGACCACCACCGTCGGAATCGCGCTGGTCTTCGGGAACTGCTTCAGCTTGCGCAGGACTTCAATGCCAGTTCCGCCGGGTATGCTCACGTCGAGCACCACCGCGTCGGGCACGTAGCGCATCACGGCCATCCATGCCTGGACGGCGTCATAGGCGGCAAAGATTTCAAAGCCTCGTTCGCTGAGCTTGCTGGCAAGCGTGTGAACCAACATCTTGTCGTCATCGGCAATCAGTATTTTCATGCGCCTTGCCCCTGCGATTTCGCGCTGAACAACTGCGAAAAACTGTCAATTTCCGCCTCGATCGCGGAGACATTAGAGTCTATATCGGCAAGTCTGTCTTCTTTCGCCATCAATTCCAGCTTCACGGCCAGCGCATGAATCCGGGAAGCGCAGATGTTGGCCGCGGCTCCCTTTAGCGCGTGCGCGGGGAACAGCAGCGCTTTGGCGTCGTGCTTGGCCGCCGCCCGGCGAATTTTTTCCAGCATAACCGGACAATCATTGAGAAAGATCTGCAAAACCTCGTCCAGCAGTTCGCTGTCGCCTTCCAGGCGCTGCAACAGAGTCTTGCGGTCGAACCGCTTCAGCTCGTCCTCGGGGCTGGAAATCGGGGGTTCGGAGACGCCGGGTATCACGGTCAGCAGTTTGTCGATAACCTGCGATAGTTCCACGCTGCGCACGGGTTTGGAAAGGTAGGCATCCATGCCGGACTCGAGGCAGCGTTCGCGGTCCCCGTCCATGGCGTGGGCTGTAAGCGCGATGATCGGCAGGCGCCTGCCGCTTCCGCTCTCCTGCCGCCGGATCATTTCCGTGGCTTCAAACCCGCTCATCTCGGGCATTTGAATGTCCATCAGGACGAGGTCGAAGGTCTGGCTGCCGGTCGCGTCCAACGCCGCGCGCCCGTTGTCCACCACGGTTACCGCGTAGCCAAGTCTTTCCAGCATGCGGGTGGTGATCTTCTGGTTGACCAGGTTGTCTTCCGCCAGCAGGATATTCAACCGGCCGCCCTCGCGCAAGGTGTGCCGCGTGATCAGCGGGGAGCGGCTTCGGTCAGTACCGGTCCGCCCAGCACGCTGAGGATGGCTTCCAGCAACTGCGCCTGCCGGACCGGCTTGGTCAGATAGGCGGCGATTCCCAGCTCCCGGCAACGGGCGGCATCGCCGCGCCGGCCCTTCGAAGTCAGCATCACGATCGTCGTTTCCGCCAGCGCGGCGCATTGCCGGATGGTTTCGGCAACCGCAAACCCATCGACCAGGGGCATGCCTGAATCGATGATCACGAGCTTGAATGGATCATTCTCCTCGGCCGCGACCTCCATTGCCTCCAAGGCGCGTTCTCCGCCCTCGATCAGCATGACCTCCATATTCCAGCGGGTAAGGGCTTCATGCAACAAGCGCCGGCTGCTCGAATTGTCATCCACCACCAGGACGCGGATTGCCTCCAGATTCACCGGCTTGCCCGAGGCTCGTTTGGCGTGCCCCGAAACCACCTTGAAACGCGCCGTGAAGTGAAACGTGCTGCCCTTGCCGGGTTCGCTTTCCACCCAGATCCGGCCGCCCATGATGTTGACCAGTTGGGCCGAGATGGCGAGCCCAAGGCCGGTGCCGCCGTATCTTCGCGTCACCGAGCCGTCGGCCTGCTCAAAGGGAGCAAAAATCGCCTTCTGGCGGCTGGGGGGAATGCCGATGCCGGTGTCGCGAATGGCAAAGTGGATGGTCACAATCTGGTCGGTGTGCTCTTGCTGCGCTACCTCAACGACCACTTCGCCTCGCTCGGTGAACTTGATGGCGTTACCGACAAGATTGGTGATCACCTGCCGCAAACGACCCGGATCTCCCGCCACAAAGTCGGGAACCGCGGGATCGAAGTTGCAGATCAGCTCCAACCCTTTCTGCTCGGCGCGCAGGCTAAGTATGTCGAGGTTGTCGCTCACCGTATCGCGCAGGTTGAATTCGATGGTTTCAAAGTCCAGCTTGCCGGACTCGATTTTGGAAAAATCGAGAATGTCGTCGATGATGCGCAGCAAGGCGTCGGCCGATGAGCGGGCCATGCGCAGGTATTCAGCCTGCTCCGGCTTGAGGTCGGTGTCCAGCGCCAGCTCCAGCATGCCTTGCACGCCGTTCATGGGGGTGCGGATTTCATGGCTCATGTTGGCCAGAAATTCACTCTTGGCACGGCTGGCCGCCTCCGCCGCTTCCTTCGCCGCCCGCAGCTCCACCGTCTGTTTGTGCTCCGTGATGTCATGGCTCACGCCGACCACGCGCACTGGACGGCCCTCGCCGTCGAAAGCCACCTTTCCGTTGACCGCCGTAAAGCGCACCTCGCCATTGCGCAGCACAAGCCTGTGCTCGAAGGCGAAAGGCTGGAAATCGGCCAGCACCTTCTGCCTTGCGGCCTTCACAATCCCCATGTCGTCCGGGTGAACAAATGTCAGGTAACTTTCGACTGTCGGCTCGCACTCGCCCGGTTCCAAACCAAGAATGCGGTACGATTCATCGGACCACGTTCCCCGCCGAGTTTGGAGATCGATTTCCCAGCTCCCAACATGCGCAAGCGCCTGGGCTTCTTCCAGTTGCGCACCCTTCGTCGCCAGTTCCGCCTGCACCCGCTCATGCTCCGCCATGCGGTTCCGAAGTTGGGTGGTTCGCTCCTCGACGCGTTCTTCGAGCTGACTCTGACTTGCCGCCAAGTTCGCGGCCATCAGGTTGAAGGAATCGGCAAGCCTTCCGAGTTCATCGCCCGAGGAAAGGGCAACCCGCTGGCTCAAGTCTCCGCCGGCAATCGATTCGGTGGCATGCAAGAGCTTGGTGATCGGCACCAGGACGTAACGGTTCAACAGGAAAACCGAGCCAAGATAGAGCACCACGCCCAGGCAGAGAGCTGAAATGATCATCTCCCCGCGGGTGTTCTTCAGGTCGCGAATCAGGGTTTCGGTCGAGAACTCAACTTCCACCACCCCGGCGATGTTCTTGACGCCGTTTTGTACTTTCCTGATCGGCAAGAATCGCTCATGGCTTTCCTCACGGCGATCTTCTTCGACGGCGACGGCCCCTGTCTGCAAAACCCTCTTTACCGTCGCCAGATCCTGTTCTCGCGGAGGCTTGCCGGGGTTGTTTGCATCCGACTGCGCTAAAAGGTTTGCCTGGGCATCGAACAACTGCACCCGGCGAACTTCCTCCAGGCCGCTGAAGCGCACGCAGAGCGCTTGCAGTTCGCTTAAGGTGATGTCAGATTCGCTGAAGTCGGCGCCGATGGCGGCCTGAATGATGCTGGAGATGGCAGTGCACTTCTTCTCAAAAGTTGCGTGGCGCGCCGCGCTCCGCGTCGCGATAACCCAACCGAATGTAACCGAGAGCGCGCCGGCCAGCACCAATACCAGCGCGAGGGAAATCTTGGTTCGCAGACTCGGCTTCATTTTGGAGACAAGAATCATGCAATCCACAGTCTGACGTTCTTAAACAGACGGCACGCCCACTCACGGGATCTACTGGCGAATCCGGCCTGACCTCGAGCGCTCGATGTTCACTAGTCCCACGGGTGCATCACATCTGCCGCATCAACGTGAGAATTTATCCATTCACGCGTAAAGAAACTCCTTCGCCTGCAACAGCATGGGCACCTGTCGCATAAGGCGAACCCGATGAAAGTTACTGACTTCAGGGTACACCTATTCTGGAACGGTTCCCCAAAAGCTAACTCCCCGGGCTGACGAAGTCTATCGGGAGATTTGCTAATAGCAATAGAAGCATCACGGTCTGCAAGGAGAACCGCAACCAGGCTCCGCGAACTTTGTTCTGGACTCCAGCTTTTAGTGTGCTCCGTTGTTCGCTTCGATCGCTTTCGCGGCCTCCGCTGCGACGGGTCTTCGAGGGCGGCTGCAGCAAAGCTGAGCCGCGAGTCATGGCAACCCGGCCGGTGCGCGCCATCTCCAGCACCCCGAATGGACGGAGCACTTCGAGCAGGCCGTCGATTTTATCGACTTCGCCGGAGACCTCCACAATCAGCGATTCCGGCGAAACGTCCACCACGCGCGCGCGAAAAACCTTGATCAATTCCATCAGGTGGGGCCGCGACTGCTGGTTGGCGGCCACCTTGATGAGCGCCAGGTCGCGTTCCACCGCCGGCCGCTCGGTGATGATCTCGGCCAGCAGCACAGAGACCAGGTTTTCCAGGCTGGCTTCCAGCCGGTGGGCGCCCTCGTGATGAGTGTTGACGACGATCGTCATCCGTGCGATTCCAGGGGTCTCGGTCGGGCCCACGGTAAGCGAATCGATGTTGATCGCCAGGCGGCGGGCGAGCGAGCCTATCCGGTTCAGCACCCCGGGCTTGTGTTCGACGTAAGCAACAATGGTCTCCATTTTTTCCTCAGGAATCCCGCGCGGTTTCGATCAGCGGCGTCGGCCGGCGAATCATTTCGTGCAACGATGAGCCGCCCGCGACCATGGGATACACCGAATCCTCCTGCTCCACGCGGAAGTCCAGCAACACCGTTTCCGGCGCCTCGCGCGCGGCGCGGATCGCCGGGATCACCTCGGGACGGGTCGCGATGCGCTCGCTGCGGATTCCGAAAGCATTGGCCAGCGCGCAAAAATCGGGAGCCACCAGCGGCGTGGCCACGTAGCGCTTGTCGTAGAAGAACTCCTGCCATTGCCGCACCATCCCCAGAAAGCCGTTATTGATGATGGCAATCTTCAGGTTCAGCTTTTCCTGCACGATGGTAGCCAGCTCGCACATGGTCATCTGGAATCCGCCATCGCCGACAATGACCCACACCTCCGAATCGGGACGCGCAACCTTGGCGCCAATCGCGGCGGGCACGGCAAAACCCATCGTCCCCAGCCCACCCGAGGTGATGAGCGAGCGGGGATGGTTGTGGTGGTAGTACTGCGCTTCCCACATCTGGTGCTGACCGACATCGGTGACCACCAGGGCTTCGCCGTTGGTCTCTTTCCAGAGGTCGTTGATGACGTGAGCGGCATAGAGATGCCCTGTGTCCGGCAGGTTCTGGATGTCGCGCACGGCAACGTCGCCCCGGAGTTTGTCGATGTAATCGTGCCATTCGCAGCGGTCGCGTCTTTCGACGTGGGGGAGCAGGCGCTCAAGCACCTGGCGGGCATCGCCGACCAGCGCCACATCGACCTTCACGTTCTTGTTGATCTCGGCCTGATCGATCTCGATGTGAATCTTGCGCGCGCGTGTGGCGTAGGTGCGCAGGTCGCCGGTCACGCGGTCGTCAAAGCGCATGCCGACGGCGATCAGCAGGTCCGAGTCCTGGATGGCGTGGTTGACCCAAGCCTCGCCGTGCATGCCCATCATTCCCAGATTGCGCGGATCGCTGGCCGGAAACGTCCCCAGGCCAAGCAGCGTCAGCGCCACCGGAAAATCGCCGGCGCGGACAAATTCGCGGAACACGTTGACAGCGCCGGAGATCAGGATGCCGTGACCGGCAAACACCACCGGACGCTTGGCGCTGTTGATCAACTCCAGGGCACGCTCGAAGCTCGCGTCGTCGGTTCCCGGACGCTGGCGCTTGGGCGGCAGATTGGGAGCCGAGGCTTCCCAGTCGAATTCGCACGTACCCTGCTGCGCGTCCTTGGTGATGTCCACCAGCACCGGTCCGGGCCGCCCGCCGGCCGCGATCACGTACGCCTCGCGAATGGCGCGGGCGACGTCTTCGGCCCGCGAGACAATCACGTTGTGCTTGGTGATCGGCATGGTAATGCCGGTGATGTCGACTTCCTGGAAGGCGTCCGAGCCCAGCACCTTGCTGCTGACCTGTCCGGTAATGCAGACAATGGGCGAAGAATCGAGCATGGCGGTGGCGATGCCGGTCACCATGTTGGTCGCTCCCGGGCCGGAAGTGACGAGGGCCGTGCCCACGCCTCCGCTGGCGCGCGCATAGCCGTCGGCCATGTGGGTCGCACCCTGTTCGTGGCGCACCAGGATGTGGTGAATCGGAGCTTTGCCAAGAGCGTCGTAGGCCGGAAGAATCGCGCCCCCCGGATAGCCGAAGATGTGCCGTACGCCCAGCCTGACCAGTGTTTCACAAAGAATTTCCGCACCCGTAAGTTTCATTCGCCCACCTCGAACTGCCGGCCGTCGAAAAAAATAAAAGTCCGGCGTAAGAGCCGCCATCAAGGCCGGAGACTCTCCGGCAACGCTGGCGCCCACATAGAAATTCAACTAAGGTTTACGGCGTTCAAATACAGACTGTTGTTACCAAGATACAGCAAAGCCCTGCCGCCAGTGCTCCGCGACCCGCCATATTGGCCGCGTATCTGTATCCGGGCAGAGCCTTTCATGATCGGCCCAGGCAAACACCCCAATCCGCCCTGGCCGGGTAGCTGAAATATTATCAAAAATCGAGCTAATGAGGGATTTAGAAATCGAGATGGCTGGACGAACGCCGGGACGAGGAACTACCCCAGGTCAGCCCAAAAGAAGGGCGGGGACCTGGGGCACCCGGCCACTCGCCTGTTGACTGCGTAATTCCTACAGAGCACAATCCGCCTCAGAGACTTCCCATCTCATCGAGAGGGCGCGCCAATGTACGTTTTGCTGGGTGTGATAATCGTCTTGTTGTTCTACATTGCCCGCATCGTTGAAAAGAACGGATCGCGCATTGATGCCGTGGCTAAATCAGTTGAAAAGGATCTCCAAAGCGAAAAAAGGGTTTCTACGCACAATGCCGTCCTTGGGTACGAATGGCATGAAGATGGCTGGCCCTCCGTGCGGGAAGAAGAGGACTCCGAGTTTTCGTTTGAGAATCCGTCTCCTTATGCTTTGGAAGACGAGTATTGCGGTAGCCTGCTTATCGCTGAGTACAAAGCTGCGCTTACTGCCGCAGAGAAGAAGGCTTTTCTCAAGCGGATGCTGAAAACGGGTGTTTCCGTCCCGCTTGCCATAGCGGAAGAAGCATTCGCTGACAGGGACCCCGCAGTAAGAATCTATGCAGCATCGCACCTTGACACCGTTTACAAAGAGTACGACTGGACGAGTGAGGAACCGTTTTGGGATAAAACACCCAAAATCCTGAAAGACTTTGAGGCAGAACTGGCTAGCGACCCAGACCCAGTGGTGCGCGCCGCCCTGTTCAGCAACCCAAATTATCCTGGCCAATGGGCTCAACTCGTGTGGCCCATAGACGAAGGCTGGCAGGAAGGCTTCTCCAAAATGTCGCAACTGGAAAGGCTGGCAGCGATGCGTAATCCACGACTTTACCGTTGCTTCGTCGTGGCCCTTATGCGGGAAAAGCCTGAAAATCTCAGGATGAATTTTCAGGAGCATGTGGCTTTGATCTGGGCCGCAGCCGCTAACCCCCACATTGTAGAGGGGAGCCGAAGGACAGGTCGCGATCATTGGAAGGTTTACGGCGGGTACAATCCGCCCTTCGAGGAGTACGAACAGATGTGGCGGCTCGCCGTTGACCGCTGGCTAATGGACTCAGGAGTCGATTCGCAAGCGGTTCCGGCTCAAGTTTTTAGGTACGTTCAAACAACACCGAACGTCAAACTTGAAATGTACAGACGGCTGCCAGAGGAGAAGTACAGCCGTCTGCGCCGTAACGTCCTCGAATCCTGCGAGCCGATGAAGGATAGGGAAATTCTGAAGTTGGGATGGAGCGATCCAGATGAAGAGTGTAGGGAGATAGCTTGCAAGCGTACCGGCCCTTACGTCAAATGGATTGGGGTGAAACCGGAAAAGATCCGCCCTCGGCAGTACTCCACCGAAGAAGAAAAAGTCGGGGTCGGCAAATGAACACGACGCCGGGTGCCCCACGTTCGCCTGTTTTTGGCTAACGTGGGGTAGTTCCGTCGGCGACTGCGGCTCAAAACCTTTTACGCGTTCAGGTGGGCGCGCAGCAGGTTCAGCATGCGGCGCAAGGGTTCGGCGGCTCCCCAGAGCAGTTGATCGCCCACGGTGAAGGCACCCAGGTACAGCGGGCCGAGTTTCAGCTTGTGCAGGCGTCCGATGGGAACCGTCAGGGTGCCGGAAACCGCCGTCGGGGTGAGGCAGCGGATGCTTGCGTCCTTGTTGTTGGGGACCACCCGCACCCACTGATTATTGGCCGCGAGCAGCTGTTCGATCTCGGCCAGCGGCACGTCTTTGGTCAGCTTGATGCAGAGTCCCTGGCTGTGGCAGCGCATGGCGCCGACGCGGACACAGATGCCATCGACGGGCACGGGCGGGTTGAGTCCCATGATTTTGTTGGTCTCGGCCATGCCCTTCCACTCTTCGCGCGTCTGGCCGTCGGGCATTTCCTTATCGATCCAGGGAATCAGGCTGCCGGCCAGGGGCACGCCGAACTCCGCGGTGGGCAGCGACCGCGAACGCTGCGCCTCGATGACCATGCGATCGACTTCGAGAGCGTTGTCTGACGGAGACTTGGCCGAGGGGTCCGTCAGGCAGCGCATCTGCTGTACCAGTTCCAGCATCTTGGCGGCGCCGGCGCCGGAAGCAGCCTGGTAGGTCATGGTCGTCATCCACTCGATGAGTCCGGCCTGGAAGAGCCCGGCGGTAGCCATCAGCATCAGGCTGACCGTGCAGTTGCCGCCGACATAGCAGCGCAGGCCCTTGGCGAGCGCATCGGCAATGATGCCGCCGTTGACCGGATCGAGGATGATGACCGATTCGCCGCTCATGCGCAGGGTGGAAGCGGCATCGATCCAGTATCCCTTCCAACCATCCTTGCGCAGAGGCGCGTAGACCTCGGTGGTGTAATCGCCGCCCTGGCAACTGATGAGCATGTCGCAGGCGGCCAACTCCTTGCGGTTGCGGGCATCCAGCAGCGAAGCGCCTCGGGCTTCTTCGGGGCCGGCGCCGCCGACGTTCGAAGTAGTGAAGAAAACGGGGTCAATGCCGGCGAAGTCTTTTTCCTCGCGCATCCTCTGCATAAGGACGCTGCCGACCATCCCTCTCCAGCCAATGAATCCAACGCGCAACATGGCATCTCCCGGAAATTTTGAATGTTTCTATTATGCCAGCAGCCCCTGATTTTTTCTCGGGGATTGCGCCGCACGGGAAGAACGTCACGCCCGCGGACGCTATTTTGCAGGGGCCTCGACTTCGAATTGCACGGTGTTTCCCGGAAAGACCCGCTGTCCGGCGGCCGGCGTCTGGTGAATGATGATGGCATCAGACGATACTCGCGGCGAAGATTTCGCTGCCGTTTTGGTTCCGGCCGCGGTTCCAGTTGCGGCCGGCGGCGCGGTGGGCGCGGTGGCAATCGCTCCCACCGCCAGTCCCGCCGCTCGCACGGCCGCGCTGGCCTCGGAGAGCTTGGCGCCGGCAAAGTCAGGCATGACGAACGCTTCCGCGTCCGCAGCCGCGCTGGTCAACAGGCTTACCGCAGGCGTCGCGATTTGACTGGCGCCGGGCGTGGGGCTCTGGGCGATCACCTGATCGGCGGCGGCATCGGCCGTGGGGAGTTCGGCGACCGAGCCAAGTTCCAGGCCGCGCTCTTTCAGGTTCAGCTCGGCCGATCGTACGGATTGCCCCAGCAAGCTGGGGATTTCGACCTTTTGCGGCCCCAGGCTTTGGGCGACGCGAATGCGGAAGCCCACGCGTACGCGTTCGCCTGCCTGCGGTAGTTGCGAAACGATGCGGCCCTCGGGAACCTCGCTGCTGTAGAAATTCTGATCGCGCAAAATGGCCAGCCCGTTCTCGGCGGCGATGCGTTGCGCCTCGGCCGGGGCAAGCCCGATGAGTTTCGGCACGAGCACTTCACGTCCGTGGATGGCGAAGCGCATCGCGGTGAGCGCGGAAACGAGACCCACGATGACCAGTAACAACCCGTACAGCAGGGTGCGAAGGAAGCGCCTCACTCAGCGTACCTCGCTTGCAGGATGGCCGGAAGCATCCGCTTTGCGCGCCATCGAGGGCGCGGGAACCGACGGTGCGGCGGAATCGGCGAAGTGTTCGTCGTCGTGTCCGGCGATGGCCACTCGCATGAAGTCTATCCAGGCCGGCAGCGCGGCCATGGCTCCCGTTTCCTTGTTGCCCAGGGTCTTTTTCTCGTCGAAGCCGACCCAGACGCCGCAGGTAATCGAGGGCGAAAAGCCCATGAACCAGGCGTCGGTGAAATCGTTGGTGGTTCCGGTTTTGCCGGCCAGCGGGTGCTTGAGCTTCGACGCCTGGTAGCCCGTGCCGTGCTGGACCACCCCCTGCAACATGGAGGTCATGATGCGCGCCGTCTTTTCGCTGATCACATCGCGGACTTCGGGGACGGATTCTTCGAGCACGTGTCCGTCATAGTTGACCACCTTGCGAATGCTGTGCGGCGAAACGCGCACGCCATCGTTCGGGAAGGTGGAATACGCCGCGGTTTGCTCCAGCAGCGTAATCTCCGCCGCGCCCAGCGCCACCGGCAGGTAAGGCTGAATCTGCGAGGTGACGCCGAAGCGGCGCACGTAGTCTATGACGGTGTGGATTCCGACCTGCTGCGCCACCTTCAGCGCGGGTATGTTGCGCGATTCCGCCAAGGCATGGCGCAAGGTGATGTTGCCTTCAAACTTGCCGTCGTAGTTGTGCGGTGTGTAGGCGCCGGAGGCGGACGGGAAACTTACGGGGGCATCCAGCACGAAGTCGTCCGGCGATGCTCCGCGGTCGATGGCGGCGGTGTACACGTAGGGCTTGAAAGAGGAGCCCGTCTGCCGCAAAGCCTGGGTCGCGCGATTGAACTTGGAGTCGTCGAAGTCGCGCCCGCCGATCATGGCGCGGATTTCACCGCTGCCATTGTCGAGCGCCACGAGCGCTCCCTGTATCCCGGAGTCCTGCTCCAGCGCAAGCTGAGCGCGGGCGCCATCCACCGACACGACGCGGGCATAAACTACGTCGCCGACGCTCAGGATGTCGGTGACGGATTTGCGTCCGGTCCACTTGATTCCCGGGACATCAATGAGGCCGGTGATCCTTCCCAGGCGCACCGTCGCCGAAGCGGCCGACACTTCAGTGACCAAGCCGTGAACGTACGCGCCCGCCTCGATTAACTCTCGCCAGTCAGGATTGTCGTAGCGCTCCAGGTCGCCGCCGGCGGCGATCACATTGGGCAGATTCCCCACCCAGCCGTGACGGTGCTCATAGGCGACCAGCCCGTCCAGCAGGGCGCGGGTGCCGGCCCGCTGGAGGTCCAAGTCGAGCGTGGTGTAGACGCCAAGGCGTCCCTCATGGACATCGGCGGTGCCGTATTTCTTTTCCAGATAGCGCCGCACTTCTTCCACGAAATACGGAGCGATGGAATTGGAATCGCTCTGCAGGTTCAGGCGTATCGGCGTCTCTTTGGCGCGCTCGGCCTCGGCGGCGGTGATTTTGCCGTCCTCCATCATGGCGTTGAGAACGAGGTTGCGGCGGCGCAGGGCGCGCTCGGGATAGTTGACCGGCGAATAAAAATTCGGAGCTTTCGGCAGACCGGCCAGCAGCGCCGCTTCTTCGAGACGCAAATCCTTGGCGTGCTTGCTGAAGTAATACTGCGCGCCGGCTTCAAAGCCGTAAACGCCATGGCCGAGGAATATCTGGTTGGCGTAGAGGGTGAAGATCTGCGGCTTGGTGAAGCGCCGCTCGATCTGGATCGACAGCATGACCTCCTGAAGTTTGCGCCGGAACTTGCGGTCGGGAGACAAAAACAGGTTGCGCGCCAGCTGCATGGTCAGGGTGGAACCGCCCTGGGCACGGCTGCCCGTGGCCACATCGCGATAGGCGGCACCCAGAATGCGCCGGAAGTCGATTCCCCAGTGCGTCTCAAACCCTTTGTCTTCAATCGAGGTGACTGCCTCGAGCAAAACCTTGGGGTAGTCCTCGTAGGAGGCGACGATGCGGCGTTGCAAGGCGAACGAGCCGATGACCCTGCCCTTGATGTCGTAGAGTTGCGTCACCGAGCTGGGGCGATAGCGCTCAAGTTCGCTGACTTGAGGCAGATCGGTGGAATAGACAAGCAGAAGCCCGCAGAAGATGCCGATTGCCGCCGAGGCGATCACCATGCCGGCAAAAGCGAACCGGTTCACGAGCTTCTGTCTCGCCGCTCCGAGGGCCGGGGTCTTGATGACAACTTTCATTACAAAATGCAGAGCAGAGCAACCACAGAATAGCACGCCTCGGGCAGAATTCCGGTTGCCGCTTGTACCACCCCGGCCACCGGCGAGAAATTCAGATCCCTCGCGCTGCTCGGGTTGACACTCTGGATGGAACCAGGATAATGACTCGTTCAGCTTAGCGCAGCGCGGGCGAGAACAACATGTCGTGCGACCAGTCGCTGACAAAGCAACCCTGGCGCAGCGCCGTGGCGATTTGCGCCCAATGGCGGATGCCGTGAATCATGGCGTGCGTGAGAATTTTGCGCTTACTCACCGAAGTCTCGCCGTAGGTAACCGATTTGACGGTGAGCATCTGGTCCATTTCCTCGGCAGTTGCGGAGGCAAGCCAAGTCTCGACCCGCTGGCGGGCGGTGGCGTAAATCGCCCAGATCTCGTCGATGTTCTGCGGCTTGAAGGAATCGGGCGCGGCGGGTTTTTCGCCTACGAGGTACTGCCCCCAGCGATACTCGCTGATAAAAAGGTGGGTCACCAGGCCGCGCACGTCCTTGCGCTCGCCGCCGATGGACACCTCCAGGGCTTTCGGATTCTGGTCAAAGTAAGCGCGCCAACGGCGGGTCTCCTCGCCGGTGTAAGCAAGCAACTCGAAATAGCTCAGAGCGGGAACGCAGGACATGGAAAACCTCTCTATATATTTCAGGGGTGAGATTCGGATTTAAGAATTGCAAGCTTTCCGACATTCCATCCACTTCAATTCGGCAAATTTCTAACATGACATATTACAGCTTCGCCCACCGTGCGGTCCGGGGCGGCTTGGAAGCACCTGGAGGATCCAGGAAAAAATTGGTCGTGCGAACAATCGCGTTGATGGAATTGCCCTCAATTAGCGCCGAAACCACTTGAATCCGTTTTTCTGCTTTTAGCCGGTTAACACCTTGCCAAATAGCGTGTCAAATATCGTGCCAAACAATCAACATATTACCTCTTTACAAATAATTAAGTCACATATTATTATATTGTTGTACTGAATAGTGTGTGGTCAAGTATTGTGCTAAATTAGAGGTTATTTTTAATGGATTGGAGAAAATTTAAGCTCGATTACCAACTGGATATGATGAACCTGTTTCAGTCCCTCGTGGGGATTGAGGCATACAAAGAGGCAGCACTCAATCTTGTTCTCCCACCCGAATGGAAAGCGCAATTGGATCGCCTCAACCGAATACGTGTGGTGCGTGGCACAACCGCTCTTGAGGGAAATCCCTTGTCAACCGCAGAGGTGGGAAATCAACTTGAGGCCATGGACAAGCCCGTCGAAGACATCAAGACTCGTATCACCAAAGAGCAGCTACAAATTCGAAATGCTGGAATTGCGCAGGATTGGATACGGCAGCGTTTCACACCGGGCAGTGCACCACTTGACCTGAATGATCTCTTCAAAATGCATGAGATGATCACCCTTGAGTCCGACCAAGACCACAACATTCCTGGGCGTTTTCGGACTTTCGAGGTAACTGTAGGAAGTCCCGAATGGGGCGGAGTCCATTACGGAGCGCCCGGCCCTTGATCTCAATCGTTTGATGAATGAATTTATTGCATTCATAAACAGCAGGAAACTTGCCGAGCAACACCCTGTTATTCGCGCTTTGTTGGCACACTTCTTTTTAGTGACGATCCACCCATTTGGGGACGGGAATGGCCGAGTATCAAGACTTGTGGAAGCGGGCATTCTTTTTCAGGGCGGCTACAACGTGCACGGATTCTATGGGCTTTCCAACTATTTTTATCAAAATAAAACCAGGTATATGACACTATTGCAAAAATCACGTCAGGGCGTGCCCTTTGACGTAACCGCATTTCTGCGTTTTGGTGTGGAGGGATTTGCATTTGAGTTGAAGGGCATCAACAACTTCATCAAAACTAAGCTGAACCGTGTTGTTTACCGAAATATGTTGGTGCGAGCCCTTAACAAACGTGTGGGAGAGCGCCGCAGGTTGCTGAATCAGCGCGAGTACCAACTCCTACATTTTTTGATCACAGAGACGGAACCGAGCGATCCGTTTTCAGATAGTCCGTCCAGGAAAGTTGGGTTCGCAGAGTTACGTGAAGCCAAATACGTCCAAGCAGCCTACGCGAAGTTCACAAGTCGAACGTTTCTTCGGGAATTGACTAGGCTTAAAGATTTGGGGTTCATCATCCTGACACGGGACGAAACAGTGAAGGACACTGTGCTCGAACTCAATTTCGACGCTATCGGTAAGTATTAGTCTTTAGTAGCTTCTCTGACGATCCTGAAAGCCGCTTGGTTCACGTCCTCGCGGCTTTTCTGTTTGACAACTCATTTTTCGGATCTGGCCTGCCGTAGCTTGCGCGACTTTTCGGCGACACCGTCGGCTAGCTTTTTTTTGTGCTGTTCGAGCTTACCCGCTAGCGCAGGGTCGGCGAGAGCGAGAATCTGCGCCGCCAGAATGCCGGCGTTAGTGGCCCCGGGCTTGCCGATGGCGACGGTGGCGACCGGAATGCCGGCCGGCATCTGCACCATCGCCAGCAAGGAATCCAGGCCGTTGAGCGGAGTAGAAGCGATGGGCACGGCGATGACCGGCAGCGTCGTCTCGGCGGCGATCACCCCGGCCAAATGTGCCGCCCCGCCCGCTCCCGCAATGATGACCTTGACGCCGCGTCCGGCCGCCGCCCGCGAAAACTCGCTGATGCGCCGCGGCGAGCGGTGGGCGGAGGCGATGTCGATCTCGTAGGCGATGCCGAACTGATCGAGCGCCTTGGCCGCCTCGTTCATCACTTCCAGGTCGGAGTCGCTGCCCATGACGATGGAAACCAATGGATTGCTCATCTGCCTCCCCGTGCCTCTGCCAACTCACGCAACCGCTTCCAGCCTTACTGCTTCGCCGCTGCTTGCAGGCCGCGCTGGGCGATGTCCTTGCGATAGTGCATGCCGTCGAAGCGGATTTTGCCCACGGCTTCGTACGCGCGATCAACCGCCTGCCGCAGATTCGCACCCCGGGCTGTCACCCCCAGCACCCGGCCGCCGGCGGTGTAGAACTTCCCATCCTGAAAAGTTGTGCCGGCATGGAATACCTTGACCCCGGCCACGGCATCGGCCTCGTCGATTCCCTCGATCGGCTTGCCTACTTCGTAGGCGCCCGGGTATCCGCCCGAGGCCATGACGACCGAGACGGCCGGCTCGGGCGACCACTTGTAATCGCCGTCACTGACGCTGCCGTCGATGCTGGCCATGAAGGCGTCGATAAGATCGCTGTCCAGGCGCATCAGGCTCGGTTGCGTCTCCGGATCACCGAAGCGGCAATTGAATTCCAGCACCATCGGTCCGCGAGCGGTCATCATCAATCCGCAATAGAGCACGCCGGTGTAAGTCATGCCCTCATCGCGCATGCCGTCGATCACCGGGCGGGCGATGTGGCTGACCAGCCAATCGCGCATGGTGTTGTCTATGATTGCGGAGGACGAGTAAGCGCCCATGCCGCCGGTATTCGGGCCGGTGTCGCCGTCGCCCACACGCTTGTGGTCCTGGGCAGCCACCAGCGGGGCAATACGCTCTCCGTCGGTCACCACCAGGAAGGAGAGTTCCTCGCCTTCGAGGAATTCTTCGAGCACCACCCGCCGCCCTGCCTCGCCGAGCATCTTGCCGCTGAGCATGTCGGCGGCGGTGGCCGCGGCCTCCTCGCGGGAGGCGGCGATCACGACCCCCTTGCCCGCGGCCAGACCGTCGGCCTTGACCACGATGGGATGATGAAAGTGGACGAGAGCGTCCTTGACTTCCTGGTTAGTCGTGCAAACCGCGTAACGCGCGGTGGGGATGCGGAATCGCTGCATGAAGGACTTGGCGAAGCTCTTGCTGCCCTCCAGTTGAGCGGCTGCCTGGGTTGGGCCAAAAATGGGCAGTCCGCGGCGGCGAAACTCGTCGACCACACCCGCCATCAGCGGCACCTCGGGACCAACCACGGTCAGGTCCGGGTGGACGCGATTGGCAACCTCCATAATCGAGTCAAGGCTCTTGACATCGCATGGCAGGCAGGCGGCTTCGCGCGAGATGCCACCGTTTCCGGGCGCGCAGTAAACCTGCTGCACGCGTTTGGACTGCATCTGCTTCCATACCAGGGCATGTTCACGACCGCCGCTGCCGAGTACAAGGATTTTCATGTCGATAAGCTCGCGGTTCGAGGTTGAATCTATTTCTGATGATGTCAAAGGGTATTGTTTTCCGGATTCCAGTGTCAAACCTCTTTTCTGAATTGGAAGTTTGGCGGCCAATTGAGCAGGACGAGTCGGCTGACGTACTCAGCACTTTCGTCTGGCCGCGAGAAGTCGTAAACTGTAATACTTACCGGTCAGTGGCGTGGTGTGGGACGCCGGCCTTCCGGCCTTTTACTCTCTTTTTTGCATAGGCGATCTCTATGAAAAATTCGTTTGGCAGTCGCTCCGTCTTGCGGGTTGGAAACCGCGAATTCGAAATCTACCGCTTGGATTCCCTGGAAAAACAGGGCTTCAAAATGGCCAGGCTGCCGTATTCGATGCGCATCCTGCTGGAAAACCTGCTGCGCCGCGAGGACGGCGAAGCAGTTACGGCGGAGATGATTCGCTCGCTGGCCACCTATTCCACGGCCAAAGTTCCGACCGAGGAAATCGCATTCATGCCCAGCCGCGTCCTGCTGCAGGACCTGACCGGCGTTCCCGCCATCGTCGATCTGGCAGCCATGCGCGATGCCATGAAAGCGCTGCGCGGCGACGCCGGCCGCATCAACCCCTTGCAGCCGGTGGAGTTGGTGATCGACCACTCGGTGCAGGTGGACGAGTTCGGCACCTCCGAGGCGTTCAAGCTGAACGCCGAGACTGAGTATTCGCGCAACCGCGCGCGCTACGCCTTCCTGCGCTGGGGGCAGAACGCCTTCGAAAACCTGAAGATTGTTCCGCCCGATACTGGAATCTGCCACCAGATCAACCTGGAATTTCTCGCCCGGGTCGTGTTTGACGGCAAGGGAGAAGGCGGCAAGCGGGTCGCTTATCCGGACACGGTGGTCGGAGCCGACTCGCACACCACCATGGTGAACGCCCTTGGCGTACTCGGTTGGGGCGTGGGCGGAATCGAGGCCGAGGCCGCCATGCTCGGGCAGCCGATTTCCATGCTGATCCCGCAAGTCGTGGGAGTACGCCTGAGCGGGCAATTGCCGGAGGGTTCCACTGCAACCGATCTGGTGCTGACGATTACCCAGATGCTGCGCAAGAAAGGCGTGGTCGGCAAGTTCGTCGAATACTTTGGCCCCGGACTCGCCAACCTGCCGCTGGCCGACCGGGCGGTGATCGCCAACATGTCGCCCGAGTACGGTTCCACCTGCGGAATCTTCCCGGTCAACGAGGAAACGCTGCGCTACCTGCGCCTCTCGGGACGCTCCGACGATCAGGTCAAGCTGGTGGAGAGCTACTGCAAAGAGCAGGGCCTGTTCCACACCGCGGCGACCCCGGAAGCCGAGTACGCCGACGTGATCAGCCTCGATCTGGCAACGGTCGAGCCCAGTATCGCCGGCCCCAAGCGCCCGCAGGACCGGGTGCCGCTCAGCCGCGCCGCGGCCGCATTCCGGGAGGCGCTGCCTGCGCTGGTGAAGCCCGGAACCGCGCTTCCAGCCGCCTCGGAAACGGGCGCGGACGGCGATCGATTGCGCCACGGCAGCGTGGTGATTGCCGCCATCACGAGTTGCACCAATACTTCCAACCCTGCCCTGCTTATGGCTGCCGGGCTGGTGGCGAAGAAAGCGGTTGAGCGCGGACTCAAGGTTCCGTCGTGGGTGAAAACCTCGCTCGCTCCCGGATCGCTGGTGGTGACCGAATACCTGAAAAAAGCCGGGCTGACGCCTTATCTCGACAAGCTGCGTTTCAACCTGGTCGGCTATGGCTGCACCACCTGCATCGGCAACTCCGGCCCGTTGATGAAGGAAGTTTCCGACCAGATTGGCAAGGAGGATCTGGTGGTGGCCGCCGTGCTTTCCGGGAACCGCAACTTCGAAGGCCGCATTCACTCCGAGGTGCGCGCCAATTACCTGATGGCGCCGCCGCTGGTGGTGGCCTTTGCTCTGGCCGGGCATGCCGATTGGGATGTGCAGAAAGAACCGGTGGGTCGCGGCTCCGACGGCAAGCCGGTTTACCTGAAGGAAATCTGGCCCACCCAGAAGGAAGTCGACGATGCCATGAAGTCGGTTTCCGCCCAGATGTTCCGCGAAACCTACAGCGAAGTGTTCAAGGGAACGGCGCAGTGGCAGGCCCTGCCGGTGCCCCAGGGCGATACCTACGCGTGGGACGCCAAAAGTACTTATGTGCAGAATCCGCCTTACTTCGAGGGCATGAAGCTCGACCCGCCGGAGGTCGCCGACATTCACGGGGCGCGGGTGCTGGCCGTGCTCGGCGACAGCGTCACTACCGATCACATCTCCCCCGCCGGCAGCATCAAGACTGATAGTCCGGCAGGAAAGTACCTGGTCGCCAACGGCGTCGAGAGAGTGGACTTTAACTCCTACGGCGCGCGCCGCGGCAATCACCAAGTAATGATGCGCGGAACCTTCGCCAACCCGCGGCTGAAGAACAAACTCGCTCCACAGAAGGAAGGCCCGTTCACCCGGCACTTGCCCGACGGCAAGGAGACAACCATCTTCGAAGCCGCCGAACAGTATCGCCAGGAAAGGGTGCCGGCAATGATTCTTGCCGGCAAAGAGTACGGCTCGGGTTCGTCGCGCGACTGGGCGGCCAAGGGTCCTTTGCTGCTCGGCGTGCGGGCGGTAATTGTCGAGAGTTTCGAGCGCATTCACCGCTCGAACCTGATCGGGATGGGCATTCTGCCGCTGCAGTTCCCGACCGGCAAGAGCGCGGAGGCGCTCGGACTGACTGGCGAGGAGACCTTTGAGATCACGGGAATCAAGGGTCTGATCGACAACTTCAAACCGGGCCGGCAGCTTAAGGTCAAAGCTACGGGCAAAAACGGCGCGGTGGAGTTCGACGCCCTGGTGCGCATCGATACGCCTCAGGAAGCGCAGTATTACCGGCACGGCGGAATCCTGCAGTACGTCATCCGGCAGTTGCTGCCAGCAAAAGAAAAGCCCGCCACGGCGCGGTAAAAGTCGGCTCGATTGGCTAAGGTATGGCTTCAGCAGGCAGTCGCTTTTGCGACTGCCTTTTTGTTGGCAGTAGGATAGAAACGCACCGCTGGTTCGCCGCTGCAATCCGTAAATGGTTTAGATTGGTAATGGTAGAGTCTGCGACGAACGGCGACGGCTTGGATGAGCCGTCAACAGGCATGCATTGCTGGAGGAAGAAACCATGCGATTTGCAATGATAGGGGCGGGAGCGGTTGGCGGTTACTTCGGTGGCAGGCTGGCGCAGTCGGGAGAGGAAGTCTGGTTCCTGGCGCGGGGCCGCACCCTGGAGGCTATGCGGCGGCATGGCCTGAAAGTGGACAGCATAAAAGGCAATTTTGTACTGCCCAGTGTTCTGGTTTCAGAACAAGCAGACAAAGTCGGGCCGGTCGATGTCGTGCTCGTTGCCGTCAGGGCCGGGCAAGTTGCGGAATTGGCTCCCATTTTGAAGCCGCTCGTCGGCCCGCAGACCATGGTGGTTCCGTTGCAAAACGGGGTTGAGGCTCCAGATGAGTTGTCGAAGATGGTGGGAGGCGACAAGGTGCTGGTTGGCCTCTGCGGGGTGATGAGCACGATTGTCGAGCCGGGATACATCCGGCATTTCGGCCTGGAGCCTTTCATCGCGTTCAAAGAACAGGACAACTCGCGCACGCCAAGGCTTGAGCCGTTGCGCGCAGCCCTTGCCAAGGCTGGCATCCAAGCCGTTATTCCCGAAGATATTTACCTCAGATTTTGGCTTAAGTTTTTCTTTATCACCGCGGTCGGGGGAGTCGGCAGCATCGTCCGCGCGCCGGCGGGCATTCTGCGGGAGACGCCCGCAACCCGAAACCTGCTGATCCGGACGATTCAGGAAATCAACACCCTGGCAAAGGCGAAAGGCGTTAAGATGCCGGCCAGCGCCGTGGATGACACCCTGGCCATCGTCGATAACATGCCTCCGGGAGGCACGACCTCGATGCAGCGGGACATTCTCGAAGGGCGTCCCTCCGAGTTGGACTCGCTGTGCGGGGCGGTCGTCCGCATCGCCAAGGAACTGGGTCTCGATCTGCCAGTCAATAGCGCTATCTACGCTGCCCTTTTGCCTGCCGAGCTGAGGGCTAGAGGAGAGCTGAAGTTCGATAGGCTGTAGGCTCAGAAGCGCGACATCTTCTCCAGGATTGGTTTGTCCAAAACACTTGGAATATCCATGGTTGAGGTGGGCGGTTCAGAAGCGCGAGAACTTTTCCAGGGCTTCGTTCCAGCGGTGCATATCGGCCTCCGGCGGCAGCGATGAAGGCACTTTGAGGCGCTGGCGTTTGACGACCGAGAAGATCCAGATCAAAACGGCCAAGTTATAGGCGAGAGGACGCAGCAGAACATAGCCCGGAGTGCTTCCGGCTCCCAGGTAGCTACGCATCAGCGAGACGGCCAGCTGCACGCTCGCCATCACGCCAAAACCCAGGGCGATTCCGAAAGAGAACTCCTTCCACCCCAGCACCAGCATCCTTGACAGCAAGAACAAAACCGCCAGCGCTCCCAATTGAATCATCATCGAGCAGGCATCGAGTGTCAGCAGGCCGGCAACGGTGCGGTCCGTCTCGCTGCCGGGCGCGAGCAGCGCGGTGCCGAAGGCGACGGCGATCATCACCAGCACCGTGCCCCGGTAGATGTTGGTCGCCAACTTCTTCAGGGCCGCGTATTCGCGCAACACCACGCTGAATACTTCCTGCAAAACCGCAATCGCCAGCAGGAAGTGGATCGCCTGCATAATCCAGAACGCGTAGAAATAGAGCGCGCGGGAATGGAAGTAGCTATAAAGTTCAATCGGCAACTGCACTATATGAAAGAAAACATAGGCACGAAAGACGGGAAACTCGGCGGCAAGCCGGCGGCGTGAGAGAAAAAATGCGATCAGGCATTGGCCTGCTGCGGGGGCAATCCATAGCACGTACTGGTGCCATAAAAGCATAGCTGCCGGATAGCGTCAGAATACCCGCAAACCCGGCAGCAAGCAAATACGGAGGCACAGCAGTCTTACCTGCCGAGCGGCGGCGGTCCACCGCTTCCGTCTGGCTGAACGACTCCTGGGGGGGTGGTGGTGGTAGTGCCGGTCGTCGTGGCGCCCGTGCCGATGAACGACGAGAAGGCGAGAACAAGGCTAAGCAGAGTTGCCAAGGGAAGGCTCCTTTCAGATTTCAGCAAGTCGTGAAACGTAATTACGGCAAATGAACATCACCGGTACGACCATGCCTGTTCTGCCGGAAAGTACGCTAACTATTTTTATTTTGTTCAAGTTTCCGAACTTAGAACAACAATCCCCAATGTTTACGCCGGGAGCGTCGTCGGCCTCTCGTCACTTTTTGGAAAAAAATAAGCAGAATCGGAACAAGCGGCGCGATCTCCTGCGATCCCAAGCCGGGGCCCTGGGCTCTTGACGCGGCGGTGGAGGCGGTTCGGTGGCTTTGCTTTACCGCCGCACAGTTGCAACAATCGCGCTCCTCAAATACCACGGTGTGGGTGATGCGACTTAACGGCCATTCATCGTGTTTTTTCGCGACCAGTATCCAGGGTTAGCCGTCAAGAATTATGAAAATTTGATTAATCGGCGATTCAGCGGCTGCATTTCAACAATTCACAAGTAAAATTGAGGCGTGAAGCCTATCATCTTCGTCGTGGAGGATGAAGCGGATATAGCTCATCTCCTCCGCCATCACCTTGAAGGCGCTGGATTTTCGGTGCGCCTTTTTTCGACTACAAACAACGTACTCGCCGATGCCGAGAAGCAACCGCCATCGTTGTTTCTGCTGGACGTCATGGTTCCGGGCGGGGATGGCTTTGAGCTGTGCCGGCAGATACGGAACAGGCAATCAATCGCCATGACCCCGGTTATTTTTCTGACGGCAAAAACCGGGGAACCCGACCGCGTGCTGGGCTTTGAGCTGGGCGCTGACGACTATATTTCGAAGCCCTTCAGCCCCCGCGAAGTAGTTGCCCGCATCAAGGCCGTGCTGCGCCGATTTGAGCGTCCTTTGGCGCCGGAAGTGGTAGAGTTTGAAGATCTTGTAATTGATGGCGGAGCTATGACTCTGACCGTTCGCGGCGCCTTAGTATCGACTACCGCTACCGAATTCCGGCTGTTGGATTACCTGGCGCGCCATCCCGGCAGGGTCTTTAGCCGCGATCAGTTGCTGGATGCGGTTTGGCGCGAAACCGCCTTTGTTACCCCTCGCTCGGTCGATGTTTATGTGCGACGCCTCCGCGAAAAGATCGAAAAAGATCCCGAGCAGCCGCAATATTTGCGAACCGTCCGCGGAGCTGGGTACCGCTTCGGTGCGGTGAAGTGAAACAAAGGATATATTTCAAGCTTCTTCTCATTTTTTTATTGGTCATCATCGTGGCCACCGTCACCCTCGATCTGCTGGTGCGCAGGTCGTGGATGAACTCGCTGCGTGGCGAGGCTGAAGCCTCCCTGCGGCAGAAAGTGGCAATGTTTGCCGACCGGGTGGATCGCGAGCCCCAAGTGTCTCCGCAGAAGCTCGTCGAGTTGGTCAGCCAGGAGGCGGCCGCTCGCGCCACCATCATCGACCCGCAAGGCAAGGTGATCGCGGACTCCAGCGCCGAACCGGATAGGATGGAGAATCACGCGCAGCGTCCCGAATTCCGCGTGGCCCTCCAAGGCGGAGTTGGAACCGCTACGCGCAAGAGCGCGACGGTCGGAGTCGAATACCTGTATGTCGCCGCCCCGGTGAGCGGTGGCGCGGTGCGGCTAGCTTACCCTCTGCAAGCCATTGAGGAGGCTCGACGCCGGATTCGCTACGAGCTGCTGTTCAGTTCGTTGTTGGCGTTCCTGGTGGCGATGGTTGTGGCCGCGCTCTTTGTGCGCTCCATCAGCACTCGCCTGCGGCGCATGGTGGGGTTCGCGGCGCAAGTCGCGCAGGGCGACCTTTCGGCCCGGCTGGACGAGAACTCCGCCGATGAAATTGGCGCTGTGGCGCACTCGCTGGATGCCACGACGAAGAAGTTGCAGGAGAATTTCGAAGCCCTGCAGACCAATCGCGACCAACTGGAAACCCTGCTGAATAGCATGCAGGAGGCGGTGGTGGCGGTGAACCGCGAGGGCCGCGTGCAATGGGCGAACCGGCGGATGGAGAAACTGCTGCCTACCGGCGTCCGGCCCAACGCCGCGGTGGTCGAAACCATTCGCGAACCGAATTTCCTGGCCACCATCCAAACCGCGCTTCACCAGCGCAGTGTTTCCACCAAGCGCGCGTCTTCGATCGTGCCCGGCAAGATCTTTGACGTGACGGCCGCGCCCATGGCCGGCGGAGGCGCCGTCGCGGTGCTGCACGATCTGACCGAGATTGAACGCGTCGAGAAGACTCGCCGCGACTTCATCGCCAATGTTTCGCACGAGTTGCGGACCCCGCTGACGAACGTGCAGGGATACGCCGAAACCCTGTTGGAGTGCGCGGGAGAGGATGGATCGACCCGCGAGTTCCTGGAGATCATTCGCAAGAATGCCGCTCGCATGACGCGAATCACCGAGGACCTGCTGATTCTTGCCAAGGTCGAGTCGGGCGAGCAGAAACTCGATCTCCATCCCATCTCGCCCGCCTTACTGCTCGAGGATGCCAGCGAAAATTTCCGCGAGAATGTACCCGCCGGAAGCATGGAACTGATCGTTCAGGATCATGCCACGCAGTTCGTGGAAGCCGATCGCAACGCGGTTTTCCAGGTCTTCCGCAACCTCATCGACAACGCGCTGAAATACGCCGTCTCGGGGCGGCGGTTGGAAATCGGCGCGCGCGATGTGGAAGGCGCGGTCGAATTCTTCGTGCACGATTACGGCCCGGGGATCGCCTCAGAGCATCTGCCGCGCCTTTTCGAGCGCTTTTACCGCGTCGAACAAGGCGCGCTCGCGCGAGAGCGGCGGCACCGGACTGGGCTTGGCCATTGCCAAACACATCGTCCGTGTGCACGGCGGCTCGATCTGGGCCGAAAGTGAGTTGAACCACGGCAGCATCTTCTTTTTCACTTTGCCGAAAGCGGCGGATGCTTCATAATCGGGATCGAATTTTCCGGCAAGTTCACCAGGCGTAAACACTGTCTTGATATAGTGGGCTTAAGTTGCACCGCAAAGATCGAGGAGATAACATGGCTACCTCTTCTTCCAGCAACTTCGCCGATATCTCACAAGTCGTCGATCTGGCGCGGGAGGCGTTACGCCTGGCTTGTTCCGGGGCCAAGGCCGCGGCGGAGGCGATCGCCACCGACTCCGCAGAAGCCTTGAAGGCGTTGCGCAGCTGCGAAATTAATCTCGACGGTATCGACCACGACGTCGATGAACTCTGCACCTCCATCATCACCCACGTAAGCGAAAGCGATGCTCGGGAACTGCTTGCCTGCATGAAGCTGGTGGTGAATCTGGAACGAATCGGCGACCTGTTGCTCGGCTTCGGCAACCGTGTCGAGTCGGTTGGAACTCGTCTGGCGGCCGAAGACAAGAAGGCTTTGGAGTCGATGGCGACGCGTCTGGAGAGCATGCTGGTCGAGGCAGACGCCGCCTACCGCGAGCGCAATCTGGATCGCGCCGTGGCCGTTCTGCGGTCCGACGCGGAGATGGACCGGCTCCGCAACCTCGTCTTTCTGCATCATCTCGAAGGACAACGCGAGCAAAGTGGGGCAGAAAGTTTTCATGTGCTGTTTATGGCACAGGGATTGGAGCGGTCCGGCGACCACGCCAAGAATATCGCCGAAGAGGTCTGCCATCTGGTGAGCGGAAGGACCGTGCGGCACGTTCTGCGCAGCTACGACATACCTGACGAAAAGCTTTTCATTGAACGTTTGCGCACCCAGCACCGGGAAAAATGAACGGCCAGGCGGATCTTTCGCTCTCTTGGAAGCCGTTTCCCCTCGGTCCGGCCCGGCGAAATTCATCTATTTGTAACAACCTCATAGTATCTAGGGACTTAAGATTTAGGAACTTCGGAACAGAGCTCGAACAGAGCAGTCTGAAACCAGGAGGACGAAGTGAATCGTTTTCTCAAAATTGCATTGTGCGTTGCGCTTTTCACGATCGGCGCCGCGGCCCAGGTCAACCTGAACGCCGCAGGTGCTACCTTCCCGTATCCGATCTATTCGAAATGGTTTAGCGAATTCCATAAAGCAAATCCCAAAATTCAGATCAACTATCAGTCGATCGGCAGCGGTGGCGGCATTCGTCAACTGCTGGAAGGAACGGTTGATTTCGGAGCCAGCGACGGGCCGATGACGGACGAGCAACTGGCCGAAGCCAAATTCAAGATTCTTCATGTGCCGACCGTGCTCGGATCGGTTGTTCCCGCCTATAACATTGCCGGCGTCACCCAGGAACTGAAATTTACCCCGGGCCTTTTAGCAGGGATTTTCCTGGGCAAGATCAAGAACTGGAATGATCCCGAACTCGCGAAGGTGAATCCCGGCGTCAAGTTCCCCAACCAGGAGATCGTGGTTGTCCATCGTTCCGATGGCAGCGGCACGAACTACGTGTTTACCAACTATCTCTCCAAAGTCAGCCCCGAATGGGAAAAGACAGTGGGCTTTGCGACCAGCGTGAAGTGGCCCGGCGGAATCGGCGCCAAGGGCAATGAAGGCGTCGCCGGAACGATTCGCCAGATCCAGGGCGCGATCGGATACATCGAGTTGATTTACGCGGTACAGAACAATATTCCATTCGGGAGCGTGCAGAATGCCGCGGGCGTTTTTGTGAAGGCCTCGCTGGAGTCAACGACGGCGGCTGCGGCCGCGGCCAAGATGCCGGCTGATTTCCGCGTTTCCATCACCAATGCCCCGGGCAAGGACGCCTACCCGATTTCCACTTTCACCTGGCTGCTGGTGCCGGCGCAGTCCAAGGATCCTGCCAAAGGCAAGGTTATAAAGGAATTTTTGCTGTGGATGCTGGACAAGGGCGAGCCTATGACGGCGCAACTGACGTATGCTCCCCTGCCGAAACCAGTTAGCAAGATGGTGCGCGAGGAAATCAAGCAAATCCACTAGCTTTGGAGGAGCGGCTCTGCTAACTTCAAAGACACACCACGAGTCTTTGGAGTTGATATGAGGACAATTTCCGCTTGGGCGCTCGCCTTCGTACTTGGCTGTTCCGCTTGGTTGGCGGCTGCCGATGCCGAGAAAAAAGAACCGGCTGGCAAGCAGGCCGCGGCAAGTTCGGTGGAACTGTTTCATCAGATGCAGGAGCGGTTGAAGAAACAGCAAGCGGAGATCGAGAAGCTGCAAGCGCAATTGCAACAGAGCCGCGAGGCCTTGCTGAAGGCACAACAGAAGATCCCGGAGGGCGCGCAGCCTGCGCAGAGTGCGTCACCACAGGCGGCGTTGCCGCACGAGAAGGCCAACAGCCTGAACGGTAAGGTAATGGACATGCCGCCAACAGTCGGCAATGTCCCGCAGAAGTCGTCGGCGAAGTAAGCGGTGCCTCGATCGGCATTGCGGTTTATACTAGTCGTGGATTCAATAAGTTAGAATTGATAGCTGCCGGCTCATACCGGCAGCCTTTTTATTGCGGCGAAGGGATGTTCCTGGCTACGGGATTTCTGGCGGCGGACATGACCTCTGAGCTTGACACGATTCAGGCAGTGCGCGAGTTGCTGGAATCAGAAAGCACGATGACGCTGGCGACGGTGGGCGAGGACGGCAATCCGTACGTCGCGCCGCTGTTCTTCCTTTTGCGCGACGACCTCACGCTCTATTGGCTTTCCTCCGCCGATAGCCGGCACAGCATTCACCTGCGCGCACGGCCGCAAGCCGCGGTGGCGGTCTATGCTTCCGTGAATCGCTGGGAAAAGATCCGCGGCGCGCAAATGGAGGGCCTGGTCAGCGAGGTATCGGACCCACAGCGCCGCCGCGAGATCATCGCCAGCTATAGGCGGCGTTTCCGGCTCGGAGTTCTGCTTTCGGTCGCCATCAGGCAATCGACGCTGTATGCTTTTCATCCAACCTGGATACGCTATCTTGATAATTCAAAAGGGCTTGGATACCGCGTCGAGATGGAAATGTGAGTCCGTTCGTGGCTGGTCGGAACCTTAGTCCGTTTCCTGAGTTTTAACGCAATTTTAACAAAGCGTTGCTACCCTTAAACGGTGAGTACAGTGCCCTCCAATGGAGCCCCCCGCGTTCCCAGCCCTGTCTTTGGCAAGCCGCAAGTTATTGGTGAAAAACGCAGTGTGCCGGAGGGGGAAAGAACGGCAGCTCCCACGCGCCGCCTCCAGTTGCGGACGGGAAGAGCGACTAAGTTCGCCGACGACTCTTTCCGTTATGCCATGCTTACCTGTTCGCTCTCCGTGCTGGCGATCGTGGTATTGATCCTGTACGAGTTGATTACCCGTTCCGGACTTTCGGTTGCCAAATTTGGTTTTTCGTTCTTTCTTGGTTCCGACTGGGACCCGGTTTCGGGGCAATTCGGGGCATTTCCGTTTCTTTACGGCACTTTGGTTTCTTCTCTGGTTGCCTTGCTACTGGCGGTGCCGCTGGCGGTTGGCGTGGCAGTTTTCATCACCGAGATCTGTCCTAAATTCCTGAGGGGTTTCATTTCCTTTACGGTGGAGTTGCTGGCTGCCATTCCCAGCGTGATCTACGGTCTCTGGGCAATTTTTGTTCTTGCTCCGTTGCTACGCAATTGGGTTCAGCCGGCTCTGGCCGATTCGCTGGGCTGGACGGGATTTTTTACCGGTCCGCCGTTTGGCATCGGAATGCTGGCAGCCGGAATTATCCTGGCGATTATGATTATTCCGATCATCGCATCCATCACGCGTGAGGTGCTGGTAGCCGTACCGCGCCACCAGCGTGAAGCCGTGCTGGCACTGGGAGCGACGCGCTGGGAAATGGTTCGCATGGGCGTGCTGCGCAACGGACGCGCTGGGATCCTGGGGGCGGTCATTCTCGGTCTGGGCCGTGCCATGGGTGAAACCATGGCGGTCACGATGGTCATCGGCAACCGGCCGCAGATTGCCCAGTCGCTATTTGCGCCTGCTTATACCATGGCGAGCGTCATCGCCAATGAGTTTACCGAGGCCACGGGCAATCTCTACCTGAGCGCACTGGTCGAGATCGGGCTCGTGCTGCTGCTGCTTACCGTCCTCGTCAATGGGTTAGCCCGGCTCTTGATCTGGTCGATTACCCGCGGCACGCCTTCGAGAGTGTGATGGCGAAAGTCAAGCAACACGTTTCGTGGTGGCGCCGCACGGCGAATATATTATTTGCCGTCGGAGCTGGAGCGGCGGCGGTTCTGGTGCTGGCTCCACTATTCGCGATTCTTTCTTACCTTCTCATTAAGGGCCTTGGCGCTATTAACTGGGAATTCCTGACGAACACGCCGCAGCCGGTAGGCGAGCCCGGCGGCGGAATGGGAAATGCCATACTCGGCTCCGGGTTGATTCTTGGCATCGCCAGCCTGATCGGAGTGCCGCTCGGAATCGGAGCCGGCATTTATGTTTCGGAATTCGGGCGCGGAAGATACGCTAATCTGGTGCGCTTTACGGCGGATGTGCTGAACGGCGTTCCATCCATTGTGATCGGCATCGCGACCTACGCGCTGGTGGTGCTGCGCCAGGGACATTTCTCCGCCACTGCGGGCGGCGTGGCCCTGGGCATCATGATGATTCCGACGGTGGCGCGGACGACGGAAGAAATGCTGCTGATGGTGCCGCAAGCGATACGCGAGGCGGCTTTGGGATTGGGCATTCCGCAGTGGCGCAGCACGGTTTCGGTGGCTTTGCGCACGGCCAGGTCGGGCATTATCACGGGAGTAATGCTGGCTTTTGCGCGCGTGGCGGGAGAGACTGCCCCGCTGCTGTTTACCGCGTTTGGCAATCAGTACTGGAACACCGATCCGAATCAACCCACCGCGGCTTTGCCGTTGCAGATCTTCACCTATGCCATCTCGCCGTTCGACGAGTGGCATCGGCAGGCCTGGGCGGGCGCGCTGGTTTTGATTATTCTGATTGTGCTGGCCGTAGCGGTTGTGCGCCTGGCGGCGCGCCGCGGTTCGTTTGCGCAGCAGTCTTGAGTTCGACGAGTTCCTCCAATCTGGATTGCGGTCAGCGGCGGCGCGGCTGCCGCGGGGAGAAAGGGGCCCTGTTGAATGGGCGTAGGCATTGATGTCCAGGAACTGAATGCCTGGTTCGGAAAGGCTCAGGTACTTCACGACATCAAAATGAAGATCGAACCCGGCCAGGTGACGGCTATTATCGGACCGTCCGGCTGCGGCAAGTCCACTTACATACGGTGCTTGAACCGCATGCACGAGACGATACCGGATGCACATGTTTCCGGGCAGGTGAAGGTGGGCGACCTTGACGTGTACGACGGCGCAACCGCCGCCGTGGACGTGCGCCGGCGCATTGGCATGGTTTTTCAAAAAGCGAATCCGTTTCCGACGATGTCAATTTATGATAACGTTGCTGCCGGGCTTAAGCTGAACGGTTTCCGCAAGCGGCGCGAACTCGATGAAATTGTCGAGCAATCGCTGCAACTGGCCGCCCTGTGGGAAGAGGTCAAAGACGTGCTCAAAAAGAAGTCGGGGGCGAGCCTCTCCGGCGGACAGCAGCAGCGGCTCTGCATTGCGCGCGCCTTGGCGGTGGCGCCCGAGGTGCTGCTGATGGATGAGCCGGCATCGGCGCTGGATCCGATTTCAACCGGAAAGATCGAAGAGCTGATCTTCCAGTTGAAAGAGCGCTATACGGTTGTCATCGTGACTCACAATATGCAGCAAGCAGCGCGCGTGGCCGACTATACTGGATTCTTCCTGATGGGCAGTTTGATCGAGTTCGACAAAACGCAGAAGATATTTACCACGCCTTCCGATCAGCGCACCGAGGATTACATCACAGGCAGGTTCGGATGAAGCGTACCAGGTTCCAGCAAGGGCTTGACGATCTCAAGCAAAAACTTCTGCAAATGGGAGGCATGGCGGAAAGCGCCATCGAGGCCGCGGCTGAATCATACCTTCAGCGCGACCCAAAGCTTTGCCAGCTCGTCTTCGAACGGGAAAACGCGATCAACGACGCCGAACGGGCGATTGATGAGCTTGCCATCGACCTGCTCGCCATGCAGCAGCCCATGGCCGTTGACCTGCGCTTCATCTTGGCAGTGCTAAAAATCAACTCGGACATCGAACGCGTCGGCGACCAGGCGGTGAACATCGCCCAGCGCACCATGGATTTGGTGACCGAGCCGGAGATCGCTGATCTGCCGGTCGACATCGGCCGCATGACCGCAACCGTGTTGACGATGATGCGGCGCGCACTCGAAGTCATTCCTCTCCGGAAAGGCAGAGGTTGCCGCCGCCGTTCTGGAGATGGACAACATCGTAGACCGCATGAAAGACGAGGCCTTCGTCACCCTGGTGCAGCGAATGAAGCGGGATCCCGAGCGGGCGCAGGCCTATCTCAACGTGCTCCTGATTACGCGCAATCTGGAACGGGTGGCCGATCATGCGACGAATATCTCCGAAGACGTGATCTTTTGGGTGCGCGGCGCCGATGTCCGTCACCGGGTCGGGCTCGGCCCTGAGGATCGGCATGCAATACCGCAGTAGCCTCCGGGGCTTCTGGTTTCGGCGGATCGATTGCGTTTACAACACTTTTGTGGTATTTGCGCCTGCGCCTGAACTTTCCCGTTCTGGGTAATATCGCACTTTGTTTGCGAGTTTTCGCGCTGTTCTACTCACGATTTCTTTTAGCATTCCGATGATGCATTGAAATCAATCAGTTAGATTCTTGTACGCGGTAGAGAGATTGGTTACCAGGTTGCACTTCTATCGGTGGCAGGACAAGTCCCTTGCCTATAGATAGTTTTGAGGTTGGCTATGCTATCAGCGCCGAATCCTTTAGCTTCCGTCGTGCCCCCCACAAAGCCAGAGCGCAAAATCAAGATCGGCAGTGCAGCCCAGCACTTCAAGGTCTCCGTGGACCTGCTCCGGCTCTACGAGCGCGAGGGGCTTCTGATACCCATCAAATCGCCCAAAGGAACCCGCTACTACAGCGAACGGGATTACCCGTGGATTGAAGTTTTGATGCGCCTGATCCGTGACCACCGGTTGAACTTTGCCGGCATAAGGCATCTGCTGGCCCTGCTCCCCTGCTGGGACGTCCGGCATTGCGACGGCCGGGAAAGAAGCCACTGTGCTACCACGGCGGATTCTTCCAATCCCTGCTGGGTGCATCACACCTGCTGCTGGCCGGGCAAGGATTGCTACGAGTGCGAGATATACCGCGCGGCGCCGGCATGCGAAAACCTGAAATCGGTTCTGCTGACGGGTAATCTCGACAAAGAGACCATCTAACCCGGGCTGACGAGCTAGAAGGCCTCTCACAGATGAATCACGCTGATCAACGCCATTCGTAAGTTGTTGTATCAGAAGTGTTGGGCTGTGCACCCCCACTGGTTTGCATTTTGTGCCGGACATGTGCTTGCAGCAACTTGCGCGCCAGTTGTCAAAGATGATTCATCTGTGGGACTGCTTCTAGAGCGACATTACGAATTTCTCCTGATAAGGGCGGCATTGCGGTGCTGCCCTTTATTTTTCCCCAGGCTAAATTGCGCGATCACCTTGGCGAGCGAAGTCGCGCTTTCCGACCGCTGGTTTTCACCGGTTTCCAGCAAGAGCACGCCCAATCGTATCGCGACCTTGACCGGGGGAACCACGCAGGGATTGGTATACGATCCTTTCAAGGATGACAATGTTGGCACCCACCTGACGATCCCGACCATCTTCGGCAAGCTGGACAAGGCCGGGGTATCGTGGAAAATCTATTACGGCATAACTCAGGGCGGCCGCACGGACCCGGATGGCGACTGCGGAAACTCCAACCTGAGTGCGTACCCGGCGATTACCTTTGCCGACTTCACCGATTCGTATAAGTACCTCTACGTCCCGGCGACGAAGGGGGTTTGCTCCGGCACGACGAAGCCGTCGGGAACGGCCCTGCCGGCAGGAGTGGGTGACGCGCAGAATGCATTCTGCATCGACACGACTCACATTGCTCCCATCAAACAGTTCTTCACCGATGTCGCGAACGGGACGCTTCCCAGCTTTGCCTATGTCGAGCCGGCCTATGGAAGCGATGACGAGCACCCTGGCTCGGGCCAGTCCATACTCTCCGGGCAGGCGCAGGTAGCCAAGATGGCTAATGCGCTGATGGCCACGGCAGGTACGGCCAAGGATTCGTGGCAAGACTCGGTGTTCTTCCTTTCCTACGATCAAGGCGGCGGACCGTTCGACCACGTTCCGCCGGTTCCCAGTCACTCCAACGATTTCACCAGCCCCTCGCTGGCCAAGGTAATCACGACTGATATTTCCAGCATCGCGGTCAACCCGGACGGCTACCCCCCGTGCCCCGCGCCGATTGATCCCACGACCCTGGTGCAAACACCGTCCCTGCATTGCGACCTGCTGAGCTGCGGGGCGTTTGACGACCCGGGTTACAATACGGGCGATGCCGCACAGGTATACGGATTCGCGGCGCAGCTCGGGTTCCGGCTGCCCAACATGGTCATCTCTCCGTTCACCCGGAGACACTATGTTTCGCACATACCGATGGATTACACCGCGATCCTCAAGTTCGTGGAAGATCGCTTCATCAACGACGGAAACTACCTTACCCTGCGCGACGCCGCGCAGCCGAATTTGCCGGATTTCTTCGACTTCGTCAACATTCCCTGGGCCGTTCCTCCGACCCAGAGCACCACGACTGTGCCGCCGCCAACCCCGGTTGCACCTACTAGCGCGACCTGTACGCCCGCGTCGATGTAGGAACGCCGGCGCATAGGCGCGATCTCCGGATCGCGGCCTTTATTTTGGTGCTCTGCCCAGCGGCGCCGAAGCATTTGGCGTGCTTCAGCTGGCTCTCCTGCGATACACGTCATAGTTATCAAGGCTTTCCACCGGCTCAAAGTCCTGCCGCAGCAAGTCGAGTAATCGGCCCTCGTTCTCGACCGGGTCGGTCTGGAGTTGAAGGTCACGCTTCACGATCAACCAGCGTATATCGTGCGTCCGGCTGAGGCGGAGAATTTCTTCCGGGCTATAGGGGTTGACGGTGTGGTCGAACATCAACACGGGAAATCGCGGATGCCTCCCGCTGGCGTAATAAAAGAGATCTTCGCCGGGGATCATCAGGATTCCGTCGCGCTGCGGAATTTCGCGCTTGGAGAAACGCAGCAGTTCCTCGAACTGCGGAAGCCATTCGCCGCGAATCGAGAGCCCTTGGAGCGCCGGTAAACTCGATCGGGCGATCGCGCCTTCGGAAAGCTTCGCATAGTCCAGACGCTCATGGCTCGAGACGTAAAACCCACCCGAGACCAGCATCGAGAGCGCCGCCACGGTGGCGAGCAACACCGTCTTCCGGCCAGTGCGATCCTTCAGCATCGGGGAAACCGCCGCGATCACGTCCCCCAGCAGCAGCATAAAAAGAGGCCAAATGGCATAAGTAGAGCCCCAGAGCTGTTGCGACAACAGCGCGCCGTGAATGGCACCAATGATGATGAAAGGCAAAGCAAGCGCGATGCCCTGGCGGCGTCTGACGCTGAGAAGCGCGCAGACGAAGGAGACTATCAGCAGAAACGGCCAAAGCGCCAGCAGGCCTTCGGCGCGGTCCGCGGGATCCGATTCGACGAATTGCCCAATGAGTACCCAAAGGAACGAACTCGAAAGCAGCAGGCCGGCGAGCACGTCCAATCCCCGGTTGCCGCGCCGGCGAACGCTCGTTTGAGACACGTCACCGGTTGGCAAACAGTTGCCGCGATTGAAGCCCACGAGCACCGCCCCGGCCAGCAACGCCGCGATCCACCAGGGCAGCCGTTGATTGCGGTATACGGCAAGCATTTCCCCAAGCGGTGGCATTCGGCGTGACCGAGCGAACTGAATTGTCCAGTGCGCGTAATTCGCCAGACCCACGATCAAATGTATGAGCAAAAGCGCCGATAGCAGTCCTGAAGCCGCTCCGAGCAACACCCACAGCTCTCCCCTCGCGGGCCGGCCCCGCCACAGCTTGAGCCCCAGCAGCACCGTGAATGCCATTGCCGCGCTTGCCAGAAAGGCAAGCCCGGTATTCTGTTTAACAAATGTTGGAACCACCAGCGCGGCCCCGGTGAAGAAAGCAGGCAGCGGAGGAAATCCTCTACGCTCCAATTGCTGAAGCAGGAGTATCGAAACCAGTATGGCAAACGTGCAGTCAGGATCGTAAAAGGGATGTGGGAAGATACAGTAAATTCCCAGCACGGCCAGAGGCGCGCTGAGGAGAAACGCCACCGTCCGGGCTGACTTCACTGCACCCAGCAGCATGTTCAGCAGAATTCGCCAGGTCAGCACGGTGGCCACTCCGCCCACCGCCGCGGCGTAAAGCACGTGATGAAAAAAGACGCGCCCGGTGAGTTTGATGAGCGCCGCTTGGGTCAGAAATGTCAGCGGGGCGTACGGCAAGACGAAGTCACGATACGGCACATCGCCAAGCGCAATCCGGTACGAGTGCTCCAGGATGTAACTAATATCCCACAACGCTCCCAGCCGGGCGTTCTGCCAGAGCACCACGGCCGCGGTCGCAGCAAACAGAATCAGCGCGGCGACCGGGTCCTGCCATCTCCAGCAATCCTCGCAAATGGGCTTTTCAACCGCATCCGCCGGCTCCGTCGGGGACACGGCTTGGCGAATTCGCAGATCGGACTTCATAAGAAACCGGGCAAGCCGCGGCTTTACGGGCGAACCCCGGCGGCGGTCGCGGCCTCCGGCACCCGCTCATGCCAATCGGTGGCCGCCTGATAAGCCCAGCCAATCCTCAGCAATGTAGCTTCGTCATAGCCGCGGCAGATGATCTGAAGCGATGTCGGCAGGCCATCGCCGGTGAAGCCATTGGGCAGCGCAAGGGCGCAGAGGTCCAGCAGGTTGGCGGCCCGGGTGAAGTGTGCCGCCGCCTTATTCTGATCCACTACTTCTAAAGGGATGGCGGCGGTTTCCGTGGTCGGGGTAAGCAACGCGTCGAAGTCTGCCATGGCCGTCGCAAAAGCCTTCTTCTGCTCCTCGCGTTCGCGCAGCGCGGACAGGTACTGCCTGGTCGAGGTTTTCGCGCCGACCAACATCCTGGCGCGCACCGCCTCGTCGAGCGGCAGCTTCGGATTGTCCACCAGTTCCGCAACGAACGAATAGCCCTCGGTTTGCATGATCCGGGCCTGTTCGGTGACATAGTCTTCGAAGCGGCACGGCAGGCGTACGGATTCGACTTGCGCGCCGAGCTCGACGAATTTTTCCAGCGCGGCATCATAGGCGGCAAGGACTTCAGTCGCTACCCCGGCTCGCTCTTCTTCAGGCATGCTTGCCAAACGCAGCCCTTTGACGCCGCGCTTCAGCGTCGGCACGGGATCGAGAAATTCATGGCCCAGGGTTTTGGGGTCCAAAGGGTCAGGTCCCTGCATTGCCCGATAGAGAATTGCGGCGTCCTCGACGGTTCGCGCGAGCGGCCCCGGAGTGTCTAAGGTGGGGCTGAGCGGAAGCACTCCGTAGGTGCTGATGCGGCCGATGGTCGTCTTCAGGCCGGTGACACCACAGTAGGATGAGGGCAGCCGCACGGAGCCGCCGGTGTCGGTCCCGATCGCCCACGGCACCAGCCGCGCCGCCACCGCTACGCCCGAACCGCTGCTGGAACCGCCAGGCGTGAGCGCAACTTTCGGATCCCAGGGATTCCACGGCGTACCCATGTGCTGGTTGGTGCCCCAGCCACCGAGCGCGAATTCCACCGTGTGGGTTTTTCCGATCACGATCATGCCCGCTCCGATCAGGCGGCGAGCCAAGGTCGCGGTACGGTCGGAGCGGCGCTGCGACCACACCTTGGAACCACCAGTTGTGACTCGTCCCTCTAACTCCACCAGGTCTTTGAAGGCCACCGGAACTCCATGCAGAGGTCCTATCGCATGCCCGGACCTTATGGCTTTTTCGGCCGCCTCGGCTGCCAAACGCGCGTCGTCGGCATAGACCTCGATAAAGGCATGCAGCTTCGGATCGTTGGCTTGAATACGTTCGAGAAAACACTCGACGAGATCAACCGGGGAAATGCGCCGGGCAACAATCATCTCGGAGAGAACGTGGGCGGGCAATAGGCATGGGTCCGGAGTCGGCGTCATTCGGAATCTCCTTTTGGCTTAATAAACCCCGCCATTCTATACCCCGCTCGACCTTTTCCCAACGGCAAGCCTGACTTCAAATGGCGCGGCCAGACGCAGCGGGTTCCGGGAGGTCGCGTGCCAGGCTGTATGGTCGCGGCATATGAGTACGCTTTTGCGGCTCGAGTGGTGGATAATAGGCAGGGAATCCTCAAGACGCCGGCAACCCAAGTCAGGGCTGATTCCTGAATCCATTTTCCGGCCAGGGCGTATGGCACAACATTGCATTCATTGCGGCGCCGAAGTTTTCGACGAGGGAAATTTCTGTCATGTATGCGGCCAGAGCAAGGCGGAAATCTCAAGTGGCTCGGGCAAACGAGTAAAGGCTGTCGTTCTGCCACCGGGCGATGAGAGAATATTTTTCCAGGATGGCACCGTGACCGTGACCAATCGTTGGTTCAGGGTACCGGGACAAAATTTTTCCATGTCCGACGTGAAAGCCGCGAGCATGGGAAAAAACAGCACGACCGGATCGTGGCCCACGGTGATGTATCTGCTTGGACTGGGCTCCTTCCTGGCGCGACTCTACCGTATTGGTTTCATGCTGCTGATCGCCGGGGCCATCCTCAGGATGATTTTCATTCCGAAGTTTTCGGTTGTGCTCGACAGCGTATCCGGCGACCTTCGGGCCTTCAAGGGCGGCGACCGCGATTATATTTCCGAAATTGTGGACGCGCTCAATAAGGCCATCGCCTATAACCGATAGCTCCGATTTCGAGCAGATCTCGCGTCACCGCGCTTTCAACAACTCCACGATGCCGCGCATCGCAACGTAATAACCGAAGATGCCGAAGCCGGTCACGACGCCGCGGCTGACGCGAGCAATTTCTGAGTTCCTGCCTCGTTGCGCCGGGTTGGAAATGTGCAGTTCGATGGTCGGAAAACGCACCTGCGAGATCGCGGCCATCAACACGGGATAGCCAGTCGTGTACCCGGCAGGATTGATGATCGCCGCGTCGATTCCGCGTTCATGCGCTTCGTAGAACTTGTTGACCACTTCACCTTCGATATTCGAATGGAATATCTCGATCTCAAGGTCCAGCTCAGATGCATACCGGCGAATATGCTGGTCGTACTCCGGCAAGGTCATGGCGCCGAAGAGATCAATCTGCGCTTTTCCGCGCATGTTCATGCCGGCGCCGTGCACGATCAGGACTTTGGTCATGGTGTGTTCCTTTCCGTTCAACTCGATTCTATAGGAGTGACCGTGGAAGCGACGCCAGCCGGTCGCGCATTTCCGTTTGCCACTGAAGCTGTGGAACAATGTTGTGCGGAATCTTTAGACCTTTTGCAGGCAGAACGGTTTCGGCATGAGTCCAACCCATCTCTCCCAGTCCGTTTCCGAACAACTGAACGAGATCCTCGCCGAGTCCCCGGCGGCCGTGGTCATCGAAAACGGCGAGGTACTGTTCGACTTCAGCACGGCAAAGTTTTCCTTGCGCGCCGAGGGCGAGCGCTGCGTGTTGCAGATATGGTCGGCGGAGCGCAACATCGTACGCCGTGTACTTGGCGCGGAAACCAAGAACGGCGTTCTAAAACTGGAAGTGCTGCGCTTTGGCCAGACGAAGCCGGCGAAGCTGGAAATATGCGGCAGCCGGGAGCGCCGCGCGCCCTCGGCGAAACGCGTTGCCCGCGCCGGATTTCAGCGGCTGCTGGGCCGTATGCTGGAGAAGTCGAGCCCAGGATGGAAACTGCAAAGCCTGGTCTCGACTCCCGACCTGGAGCATTCGTTCGGGCCGTCTTACGTACGGGGCATCCTGCGGCGCGGCAGCTCGGCCGTGGCGGTCGTGGGAGTTGGCGAAGACGAGACGCAGCCGGCCGTAGACGGAATCATTTCGACCGCGGTGCTCTGGATGGAACACTGCCGCGAGCGCTACGCCGACCGCATGCATATCGCCGGAACGCGCTTATTCGTACCGCGCGGCAGGGCGGAAGTGGTGCGGCTCCGCCTCGCGCATCTCAATCACGCGCTGGCCAAATGGGAGCTGCAGGAATTCGACGAGAGAACTGAAACCCTGGAAGAACTCGACCCACGCGATGCCGGAAACCTCGCCACCCGGCTCGTGCAGGCACCGGACCGCGAGCGGGCCATGGCGCGCTTCGCCGCGCCGATTGCGCAGGTGCGGCAGATTCTGCCGCGGATCGAGATCGAGGTAGTCTCCGCCGCCGAGGTCTCGTTGCGCTATCACGGCTTGGAATTGGCCCGCGCCGCGATGCGCGAGGTCGCGGGCTCGTTTCGCAACGAACCAGTCCTGCTCTTTCCCGATACCGAGGCGCCGGGGGCCGGCGCGGAAATCGCGGTGGACGCCGGAACCGAGTCTCGCTTCCGCGATTTCGTCAAGCAGGTTGCGGCGATGCGGGACGGCGCGGACCGCCATCATCCGCTGTATCGCAGCAGCCCGGAGCGATGGCTGGAGGCGAGCGTCAGGCGTGATCTCCGCGCGCTCGATGAACGGCTTGATCCGGCAGTCGTCTACGCCCAGGTGCCTGCCTTCGCCGCCAGCGATCGCGCCATGATTGACCTGCTGGGCGTGACCCGCGAAGGACGGTTGGCGGTGATTGAACTGAAGGCGGAAGAGGATATGCACCTGCCATTGCAAGGGCTTGATTACTGGGCGCGGGTGCGCTGGCATCAGCAACGCGGCGAGTTCCAGCGCTTCGGCTATTTCCCCGGACGCGAACTTTCGCCGGAGCCTCCGCTGCTGTTGATGGCCGCGCCGTCGCTGCACGTGCACCCTACGACCGATTGCCTGCTGCGGCATTTTTCATCTGATATTGAGTGGGAGTTGTTGGGGCTGGACGAGCACTGGCGGCGCGGAGTTCGGGTAATATTCCGCAAGACGCGCGCGAACCTGAGGCCACATCGGATTTCAGAATTTTGATTGCAGCTTGAAAAGCGGTTGCCGGTGAAAAATCGAGGAACTGAAATCCGAAAAATCTTATTCCCGCTTGATCTCGGATTCCTTGCCGCGATTGATCCAGTAGTCGCACGCCATCTCGGTGAGATCGGGCAGCGGCGGCTCTCCCTTGAGCACGCGCGAAATGCCGCGCACGATGCGCCGCATGGGAAGCTCTCCCTTGTCGTCGGCCAGAAAAAGTTCGCCGACCTTGGAGCTGCGATAGTACCAGCGTTTGAGAATCGAAAGATGCTCCATGAGTTCCGGGGCTGATTTGACCTGAGCCGGTTCCACCGAGGCTAACGCTTCGCTCGCGCGCGCTTCCATCGAGTGCGGGGCTTTGATCTTCCACTCCGCGGGTCTGGCTGGTGAGTCTGACTGCTCGGGAACGACCGGGGCCGCGCTCGCCGGAGCAAACGTCACGGGATCGAGAATCCGCGCGCCTTCAATCTTGAACAGCGCCACCGCACCGGCTTGGGCAGCGGGCTGGATGATGACGCCGCGCAGTTGGTTGAGGCGGTGCACGATCTCCGGCAGCTCGCGCATGACCGCCTGAACTTTCTCAAAACGGGAGTGCATCGCCGCCGCCGTTTCAAACTCGAGCGCCTGGCTGGCACGGTCGCGCTCGGCGGCTACCGCGTTCAGCAGCGAGCGCCCGCCACTGGAAAGAAAATGCTCCAATTGCGACACCTCGGCGGCGTAGACCTCGTCGGTCGATCCCCGGAAGCAGGGCGCCAGACACATTTTCATCTCCGAATAAATGCAGCCGGGAAATGCCGGATCCGGGTTCAGCTCCTCCACACAGCGCCGCACCTTGAAGAAGTCGAGCGCATCGCCGGCAAACTTCTCGGCTACCACCCGGGTTGGAAACGGCCCGTAGTAGGCGGACTTGCCGCGCAGACCGCCGAGGCGCGTGGTGACTACGAGGCGCGGATAAGGGTTCTCAAGAATAAGGCGAAGCAATGGCACGGGCCGCAACCGGAGACGCTTTTCGTAAGTCCGCGGAAACTCCTGCCGCAGCAGCTTGTAGAGCAGGAAACCCGACTCGAAATCGGAACCGGTCGGCGTGTAGTCGAGCCAGCGCGCGCGGTCGCGTAGGTTGAGCCGACGCACGGCGGTGTCGGGCTTCGCCAACCCGGTCGTGCTCACGCTGGTGGCGAGCAGGCGCCGCGCGCGTCGCCGCAGATTCGCGGTTTTGCTGATGTAGGCTTCCGCGTCAGCCGACTCGCCGCGAAGAGCAAAGACGGCGGGTGACGCCGGCAGCGCAGCGAAGAACTGCTCATCGCCTTCCGACCGGAATTCAAGGTGGTGCGTCAGCACCGTATAAGTTTAGCGGAAAGGCTGCGTCCGCCGAGTAGCTTGTTTTCAGCGGCCATGGGGCGCTTTGGTTAGGCTGCCGCCGCGAGCATACGGCGGAGTTGCGCAAAGCGCAGCAGCGCTTTCGCCGCCCTCGTCATGCTCCTCGTATCGGGGAATGCATGCGTGTGCAAAATCTTGGCCAGAGGAGTACGTCAACGCTGAAGCGCAATCTCACGCCGGCCGATCCCGTTCCGGAACGAGTGCTGCCGGTTCTAGATGTTGTCTGTACCTATATGCGTCAATCGTTGAGCACGACCAGCATTGCCTTGCAGGGAAGCACGTCCAAGCGTACATCTGTGCGGTGACTCACGTCACAGCCAGGAGGGTAAAGGATGCCTGACGCTATCAGAAACGTTGTGTCACGGCGCAAAATCGCGTACTCCGTCCAGGGAATGGCGGCTTCCGCCAACAGAGTGAGGGGTTGACTCAAACTTATGATGTTTCGCAAACGAAGATTGTTTTGTGCGCTGTTGGTTTCAGTGCTCGGCTTTTCGCCGTATCTGTCGGCGGCGGACGATGTTTCGGCGGCAACTCCGCCGACGATTTCCATCGACAAGGCTGCTGTAAATAATGGCGGTGAGATCCTGGTTTCGGGGCAGGCTCCGGCCGGCAAGGATGTCTTTGTTGAAGTCTGGAGCGAAAGAACGGTGCGGGCGTCCTTCTTTGATGCCAGCAAGGACCTAAAGACCGGCGCTATTCCCTACCGGCTTTATCTTTCCAACCAGATTCCCGCCCACTACCGCATCTATCTGCCGGTTGACCGGGCCGAAGCATTGAAGAAGGCAAAGGCCGAAGGCAGCCGTTGGGCCTATTCCCGCTGGCTGAACGATACCGGCGCCAGCGCCGCGTATGCGGTCCCCGGGAAGATTGGCATTGACGTGTATCAATCCAGCTTGATGTCCAGCGTAGTCGGCTCCCGCGGCCCCAAGCTGCCCCCGCTTGATGCGGCCGCGAACCGCCAGCGCTCGATGCAACTGATCAAGGCGCGCTTCCGATCGGTCGATAAGCTGCTATCGCCGGCTGTACAAATCAAGCCCGATGGAAGCTTCACGGCGAAAGTGCTGCTCCCGGCAAGTACTACATCGCGGCGGTGGTCAACAAGTCGTCGCGGAGCCAGGCGGTGAGCGTGGAGAACTCGATCGCGTTTCCCATGGTTTACCTGCCCAATGCCGGGACCAGCGTGAACCTTATCCTGCCGTTCCTGCTCTGTCTGGGCATCAGCATCTTCGGCGTGCTCATGGGCGCGGGCGGCGGCTTCATTCTCAATCCACTGCTGGTATCGCTGTGGCCGCTGCCTCACACCATTGTGGCCGGCACGGTAATGCCTACGGTCTTGTTCTCTCAGGCCAGCGGCATTCAAAGCTATGCCCGGATTAAGTTCATCAACTGGCGGCTGGGAGTGACGCTGGGGATGTGCATGCTGGTAGGCGGCTTTATCGGGCCCAAGCTCACCGAGATGATCACCCTCGATCAGTTCAAATTTGTGTTCGGCTGGATTCTGCTGGTATTGGCGGGCCTGATGCTATGGCAGACCATGCCGGCGTACCTTGCCAAGAATAAGAAAGAGCAGGCCATTTTGAAGGAATTTAAGTCGCGGGCCGTGGCGGCGCAGAAAAAGAAAGCTGCCGCGAAGGGCGGAGCATAGCTGGTGTTCGCGATTGCGGGAAGCAGGAGGAGCAGGCGGTGACGATTGAGTTCTGGGGTCAACAGTTCAAGATAAATATCATTTTAGGCTGCATCGGCGCGTTCCTGATCGCCATTGTGTCGTCCATGTTCGGCTTCGGCGGTGGACCGTTTATGGTTCCGCTGCTCACCGTCGGACTGGGTCTTCCCATGTACCTGGTGGTGGGAAGCTCGCTGTTGGCCATCTTCTTCAATACGTTGATGGGGTCTTCCCGGCATATCCTGTTTGGGAATTTCGACCTGATTCTATTCCTGGTCATGTTTCCGGCGGCAATTCTGGGCGGCCTTATTGCACCGCAAATCGCCAAGCGTGTGAGCCCGCTGTGGGTGAAGCGCATCGCGGTTGTAGGGCTGGCTCTGCTCGCCTTGAACCTGCTCGGAGTTTACTAGACCCGGTCCAGCCGAACCGGTTTGCAAGCGGGTTGTATGAACGAGGAGAGCTGCCAATGACTTCGATCCCTGCCCCTGTTGTGTCCGGTGCGAGCGCTCTGGGGCGTCGCACGGTTTTCAGCCTTTGCGGCATGTGCGCCACTCACTGTCCGATTCAGGTTGATGTGGAAGACGGCCGGGTGGTTTGGCTGCAGGGCAATCCCAATGACAAGGCAATGGGCAGCAGTTTGTGCGCCCGGGGGGCGGCGGGGGAAAGCTTGCAGTCCGACGACGAGCGCCCTCAATACCCCATGATTCGCAGCGGTCCCCGCGGCAGCGGCGAGTGGCGGCGCGCTTCGTGGGACGATGCGCTGGATTACGTGGCGGCGGCCCTCGAACGCATCATCGCCGCGCATGGCGCCAAAGCCGTGGCATTATCCGATCGCGGCGGCCACTTCGCCGACCTGACCAAAAGCTTTGTGCAGGCCGTCGGGTCGCCCAACTACGTCAACCACGATTCTTCGTGCGCCAGCAATGCCCATCATGCGGCTTTGAGCCTTTTTGGCCGCGGACGCGCCGGCTTCAGCTACGACCTGAAGAACACCCGTCATGTCGTGCTCTACGGCCGCAACATCATCGAATCCCTGCAGGTCAAAGAGGTAAAGGATTTCATGGGTGCGGTGGCAAAAGGCGCCAAGTGCACCTATGTCGATCCTCGGGTAACGTTCACGGCTTGCAAGGCGACGCGCTTTTGGCAGATCCGGCCGAATACGGATTACGCCTTGAACCTGGCGATCATCCATCAGGTGCTGGCCGATCAGCTCTACGACAAGAAGTTTGTCGCGCGCTGGGTCAGCGGCATGGATTACCTCGCCGACGCGGTTCGCGAGTGCACCCCCGAATGGCAGGAGCCGCACACCGGGATTGCCGCCGGGGAGGTGCGGGCGTTGGTGCGCGAACTGGCGGCCGATGCGCCGCGAGTCATCTTCCACGCCGGCTGGATGACGGCGCGTCATCGCCAGTCTTTCTACGTGAGCCGCACCGCTTACTTATTGAATGTGCTGATGGGCGCAATCGAGACACCAGGCGGTCTGATCCTGGCGAAGGAGCCTGAGGACATCGGCCGCCAGGGGTTGAAGAAACTTTCCGCCCGCATTCCCAAGGTCGCGGAAAAACGCGCGGACGGCGCGGGATGGCTTTATCCGCATATCGACCCCGGTGCCGGACTGGTAAACCGCATGTTGGCCGCCATGGCGAGCGGCGATCCATATAAGATTGGCGCTTACATTGTTTATCGGCATGATCCGCTGAGCAGCGTGCCCGATACGGAGGCAGTCAAGCGCGCCCTGGACAAGCTCGATCTGCTGGTCGCCATCGACGTCAACTACTCCGAAACATCGTGGTACAGCGACGTCATCCTTCCGGAAACCACCTACCTTGAGCGCGCCAACATTCTGGCCTCGGCGCCGGGGGCGCGGCCGTCGTTTCTGATGCGCGATCAGGCAGTGGCCCCGCGCTTTGATTCCCGTCCGGCCTGGTGGATATTCCGCGAACTGGCTCGTCGTCTCGGGGTGGGCGAGTATTTCGATTTCGAGACCATCGAGGATCTCTGGGCCTACCAGTTGCAGGGCACCGGCGTCGGCATGGATAAACTCCGCTCACGGGGCGTGATGGCGCTGGCGGAAAAGCCGGTATTCTTCGATCGCGACGATGGCCTGAAGTTTAAGACGCCATCCGGCAAGATTGAGATCGCCAGCCAACGCCTGGCCAAAGCCGGCATTGAAAGTCTGGCGCCATACCAATCGCCAACCGCGCTGGCCGAGGATGAATTTCGCCTGCTGTTCGGGCGGGTCGCGGTTCACACCCACGCTCAGACTATGAACAATCCTTTGCTCAATGAGCTGCGTTCCGAGAATCCGCTTTGGATGCATCCCGAGCGCGCGGCTCAATTGAAGATCGCCAACGGAGACAAGGTCGAGGTCAGCAACGGCGGGGTGAGCATGCGCACGGTGGTGCAGGTGACCCCCATGATTCATCCTGATGCGGTATTCCTGCTGCATGGTTTCGGCCGCAGCGTCCCCAAGCAGAAACGGGCAAGCGGCAAGGGAATTGCCGACCAGCGCCTGCAGGTCGGCATCCTGAACGTCTTCGATCCCGCGGGAGGCTGTAGCGCGATGACCGAAGCCGTGGTGCGCGTGCGGCCGGCAGGCGTCGCCGGAACTTCAACGCCGGCACTGCCAACCGTCGCAGGAGGCCGGTGATGAGCAAATACACGCTGCTGCACAATCCCGACGAGTGTATCGGATGCCAGGCATGCGAAGTTCATTGCAAGACCAATAAAGGTTTGAACGCCGGTCCGGCGCCGACCAAGATCATCACCGTAGGACCGGTTACGGTGAACGATCGTCCCCGCGTGCGCTTCGTGGACATGCCGTGCTTTCACTGCGAAGAGCCGTGGTGCGCCAAGGTTTGCCCCACGGGTGCAATGCAACGGCGCGATTCCGATGGCATCGTCTTTATTCAGCACAGCCTCTGCGTGGGCTGCAAGAGTTGCATCCTTGCCTGCCCCTGGGGTGCTCCGCAGTGGGACCCGGTTCTGCGCAAGCCGGTCAAATGCGACTACTGCAAGGACCGCCTCGACAAGGGATTGCAGCCGGCCTGCGTCACCAAGTGCGTAACCCAGTGCCTGAGTCTGGTGGAAGCCTCGCCAGCGCCCGACGATCGCCGCCGGAAGCACGCCGCGCTGGTCGCCGCGGGCGAATTTGCCGCCTCCGGAAGCTAAAGATGCGACGAGTGGAGTCGGAGTTCATCGACGAGGTTCTGGCGCGGCATCCGCGGGCCATGGGCAGCTTGATTGCGATTTTGCAGGAGGTGCAGGCCCACTGCAATTATCTGCCGGAGGAGGAGCTGCGTTACCTCTCCCAGAAAACCGGAATCCCCATTACCCGGCTGTACAGCATTGCCAGTTTTTACCATTTTTTCAGTCTGAAGCCGAAAGGCCGGCACCAGATCCATGTCTGCCTGGGAACTGCCTGTCACGTCAAAGGCGGGCAGCGGATCCTCGAGGATTTCCAGCGCCGGCTCGGGGTGCAACCCGGAGAGACCACTGCGGACGGGGTTTACACCCTCAACGAAGTGCGCTGCATCGGCGCTTGCAGCTTCGCTCCCGCCGTCGTCGTCGACGACCAGGCCTACGCCCATGTGACCGCGAAAAAGGTCCCGGAAATCCTTAAGAAATACCGAGACGAAAAGCTCAAACCGGCGCCGAAGCCGGTGAAAGCGAAGTCTGGGGCAGCCGCCCGAGCCGCAACGATTCCGGCAATCGCAAATTTGCGGGAGCGCTCCGTCCTGGTGAGAGTATGCATGGGGCTGGGGGGGTGGCGGCGGGCGCGACCGAGGTGCTGAAGGCTTTTCAGGAGGTCATCACCGCAAGCGGACTGCGGGCCACTATGACCAAGATGTGCACCGTGGACCAGGTCGGCTGCATGGGCCTCTGCGCCAAAGATGTCATTGCCGAGGTGACGATCGACGGTTCGACTGTGCCTTACCAGTTTGTCAAGCCCGAGATGGTGGCTCGGATTGTGGATGAGCACATCATCGGCGGGGTTCCCGTGAAGGCATGGCGAGCCGGGCCCGAGTACGAGAAGTTTCATGCCCCGCAAAATAAGATCGTGCTTGGCGCCTGCGGCACGATTGATCCCGAAGACATTGATGCTTACTGCGGAATCGGCGGCTACACGGCCGCCAGCCGCGCGCTGGCGGAGATGACGCCCGAAGAGGTGGTCAGGGAGATTCAAAACTCCGGTTTGAGGGGCCGCGGAGGCGCCGGTTTTCCCACCGGGGTGAAGTGGGACCTATGTCGCCGGGCGCACGGCGAGCGAAAAGTCCTCATCTGCAATGCCGACGAAGGCGACCCGGGAGCGTTCATGGATCGCGCGGTCATCGAGGGCGATCCGCACGCCGTGATCGAAGGCATGATCATCGGCGCTCACGCCATGGGCGCCGCCGAGGGGTACGTCTATATCCGCGCGGAATATCCACTGGCGATCCAGCGGCTCAAACTTGCCCTTGACCAGGCCCGGCAGCGCGGTTTTCTTGGAACCAACATCATGGGCCGGGGCATGCAGTTCGACATCGAGGTAAAGCCCGGCGCCGGCGCCTTCGTGTGCGGTGAGGAGACGGCGCTCATCGCATCGCTCGAGGATCAGATTGGCGAACCCAGACCCAAGCCTCCCTTCCCCGCACAGAAGGGCCTCTGGGGAATGCCGACCAATATCAACAACGTGGAAACCTGGGCCACGGTGCCGAAGATCATCAACCGCGGCGCACCGTGGTTCGCCGCCATCGGATCGGAGCGGTCGAAGGGAACCAAGATTTTTTCGCTGGTGGGGAAGATCAGGAACACGGGTCTGGTTGAGGTTCCGATGGGCATGCCGCTGAAAGAAATTATTTACGACATCGGCGGCGGCATCCCCAACGACAAGAGATTCAAGGCCGTCCAGACCGGCGGTCCGTCGGGCGGCTGCATCCCAGCGGAGCACATCGACGTGCCGGTGGATTACGAGAATCTCACGCGCTTGGGGTCCATCATGGGCTCAGGCGGCATGGTGGTGATGGACGAAGATACCTGCATGGTCGACATTGCCAAGTACTTCGTCTCTTTCTGCATGAGCGAATCCTGCGGGAAATGCACGCCTTGCCGCGAGGGCACGCGAGAGATGGTGAGGATTCTGGAAGAGATTACCGACGGCAAAGGCACCCCCGATCATCTCGTCGTGCTCGAAGAGCTCAGCCAGGTGCTGCAGCAATTATCGCTCTGCGGCCTGGGCAAGACGGTACCCAACCCAGTCCTATCCACGTTACGTTTTTTCCGGCAGGAGTACGAAGCTCACATCTACGACAGGAAATGTCCGGCCGGGGTCTGCAAGGCGCTGATCACGTTTTCAATCGATCCCGAGAAATGCACCGGCTGCATGGTTTGCGCCAGCAACTGCCCGCAAGGCATTATCAGCGGAGAGAAGAAGAAAGTGCACAGTATCGCACCGGCGGGCTGCATCAAGTGCGGACTCTGCTTCGATGTTTGCAAGTTCGGGGCAGTGCGGAAAGCTTAGAGATGGCAACGATTACACTGGACGGCACGGCAAAGGAAGCTCCCGAAACCATGACCGTGCTTCAGCTCGCGAGGCTGGCGGGAGTCGATATCCCCACGCTCTGCCATCATGAATCGCTCGGCCCATACGGTGCGTGCAGGTTGTGCGTGGTAGAAGCCGAAAGCCCGATGCTGCGCCGCTCCCTGGTCACCGCTTGCACGCTCCAGGTCGCGGACGGGCTTTCGGTGGCGACCAACTCAACCGCCGTGCAGAGGGCGCGTAAGATAGTGCTGGAGCTTCTCCTCGCACGTTCGCCCAACTCGCAGCCGTTGCGCGCCTTGGCAACGCAATACGGCATTGAAGACAGCCGGTTTGGCGCCGGGTTGGACGGCGATGATCTGTGCGTTCGCTGCGGCCTGTGTGTCCGCGCCTGTACCGACCAGATCGGCGCTGCCGCCATCAGTTTTGCCGGCAGGGGGCAGAAGCGCGAGGTCAGCACGGAATTCGGCCATCTTTCGCAGTTGTGCATCGGCTGCGGCACCTGCGCGGCCGTCTGTCCCACGGGCGCGATACGGATCGAGGACAACAATGGTGAGCGCTCGATTCTCTTGCGCGGCCGCGCGTTTGCCAAGCTTGCCCTGGTTCGGTGCAGCTCGTGCGGAATTTCCTTCGCCGCCGAGCGTCATCTTGATAAAGTGTCACGTCGTCTTCCAGAGAGCCCGCAAGCGGAGACGCTCAGCTTGTGCCCGGCTTGCGGCAGGCAGCATTACGCGGTCGCCATGGCCTCGGAAATCCCGCAGGCGGGGAAGGGTTTTTGAGGGCACTGCCGGCTCCTAACTTGCCGCGATGAAAGACAATTTCTCTCTGTTTGCAGTGGCCATCCTTGGATTGCTCTCCCGAATTGTGACCGGCGTCATACTCATTCGTGACTACCACTGCTAAGATATTCCAGGGTCGAATCTGTTCTGTAGACCGTGGGATTGTGCGAGACACAACTCGGTGGCGACGCCGTTTGCAGCAGGAGTAGAGTGAGATGAAAGTGTCTGAACCGAGACCGACCTCCGCGAACGCGGAACCCAGTTCAGACAGGAGTGCAAATTCCGGATTTGCCTTGGCAAACGACGCTTCCAGCCGCCCGAAGGCTTCCGCGCAACCGCCGCGCCAAAAACCGCAACGGACGATCCGGTTCCGGCTTGCCTGCCTGGTGCTGGCCTGCGTTATGCCGGTCTGCCTTACCGCTGGTTTCCTGGTCTATTACTCATATCAGCACAAGCGGCGCGCCATGGAGAGCGGCGAACTTGAGAGGGCGCGAGCCATGTTGCTGGTGGTTGACCGTGAGTTGGCCAACATACAAGCCACCATAACCGCGCTTGCCACGTCGCCTTCTCTCGTCACCGGTGACTTGGCCGCCTTCCACCACCAGGCGCAATTGGTGCTGCGCGATTATCCAGGCGGCGACATCATTCTTGCTGACGGTACCGGGCAGCAGTTCGTGAACTCCTTCGTCCCGTTTGGCAAGCCGTTGCCAAAGCGCAATGTTCCCGAGGCGGTTCGCGGTATCTATGTGACCGGTAAGCCAGTTATCAGCAATCTTTTCAAGGGGGCGGTCACCGGGCGGCCTTTACTAAGCGTCGACGTTCCGGTGTTTCGCGGCGCACAGGTAGTTTACGACTTGGCTTTGACCATACCCGCCGAACGCTTGGCGGCAATCTTTTCGCAGCAGGGAATTTCGCCGGAATGGACGGCCACCATCTATGACCGCAACTTTGTCATCGTGGCCAGAAATCGTTTTCCCGAAAAGTTTGTCGGCATGCCGGGCAATCAGGATGTCATGAATTTCCGGGCAGTAACCCGCGAAGGCGCCATAGACATACCGAACAAGGAAGGCACCCCTATTCTTGCTGTTTTCAGCCGATCTGAGGCAACCGGCTGGACGGTTGTTATCGGAATTCCCAGGGCGGTATTTGTCGGGGAAATCTGGCGGACACTGGGATGGGCCCTCTGCGGCATGGTTGTGCTCTCCATGACCGGAATTGGACTGGCGCTGTTTCTGGCGGGGAGAATTGCCGGATCGATCAATGCGCTGATTGCTCCCGCATTGGCCTTGGGAAGCGGGGAACCGGTGGACATCGGCCAGCTTGACTTGGCTGAGACGAACGAGGTCGGCCAATCTCTGGTAAAGGCATCGGGCTCTTACAGCAGCGTACGGCGGAGCGGGAGCGTGCCGAAGCTCTACGGCGGCAGACTGAGGAATTGGCGCGCTCCAATGCGGAACTGCAACGCCGTGAGGCCGATGCCCAGGCTCATGCCGCGGAAGTCTCAGCTATTCTGAAGGAACTGCAAACGAGCGAGGAGCGCCTGCGGTTGATGGGCGATAACCTGCCCAACAGCATCGTCTATCAGTACACGCATGAAGCGGATGGCACTCCCCGGTTTCTCTACCTCAGCGCCGGGGTGGAGCGGCTCAACGGGGTCAAGGCCGAGGACGTGCTGAAAGACGCGGGGGTGCTCCATCGGCAATTTCTCCCCGAGGAGTTGCCAGCTTTGCTGGAGGCTGAGCGAGCTTCCGCGAGGGACTTGTCGGTGTTCGAGCGCGAGCTGCGGATGCAATTGCCCGATGGGCAGATTCGCTGGATGCACCTCCTATCTCGTCCGCGCCGGCTGCCTGATGGACGGACAGTCTGGGACGGAGTGCAGACCGACGTCACCGACCGCAAACAAGCCGAGCAATCGCTGATCCGCAGTGAGAAGCTGGCTTCGGCCGGGCGCATGGCGGCGACCGTGGCCCACGAGATCAACAACCCGTTGGAGGCAATCAACAACGCTGTCTTCCTGGCATGGATGGATAAGTCGCTCTCCGATGTAACCAAGGGGTACCTCGACATCGCCGTGCAGGAACTTCGTCGGGTGGCCTACATAGCGCGAAGAACATTGGGCTTTTACCGGGAAAACACGGCCCCTGCGCTGGTGGATATTCGCAGCACGGTCGACAGCGCGATAGATCTCTTTGCTCCGCGACTGAAGACGCGGGGAATTGAGGTCGAGAAGCGCTTTGCCGAGGTGGATAAGATCCAAGCGGTCGATGGCGAAATTCGGCAAATTATTTGCAACCTGGTGTCCAACAGCTTAGACGGGACCGAGGGGCGCGGCAAGATACTGCTTCGGGTCAAATCTTTCTCCGCGAATGGCCGCCGTTCGGTTCGGCTCACCATTGCGGATACCGGAACGGGGATTGCGCGCGAGCTCCTGACCAAGATATTCGAACCGTTTTTCACCACCAAGGAAGCCGTGGGAACCGGCCTGGGACTCTGGGTGACCAGAGAACTCGTGCATAAGCATGGGGGCACGATTCGAGTTCGCAGCAAGCTTGGCAGAGGAACCGTTTTCTCCATCAACTTCCCGACTGCGGTTCAAGACGGCGAAAGCGCTGCCCAGGCTTTCACCGCAGCCGCCCGGCAGCAAACTGATGACCCATCAGATTGAAAACGAGATCCCGGTTGTCAACGACTGATGCGCCGCGTCAATCGACTCAGAGCTAGGTCAGCCCGATAAAGCGCCACCAGGTAAGAGCGGTAACGATCCATGCCAACCAGACTACAACACCGATTGGGACCGATGACTTCAGCAAATCATTCGCGGAAAAATACTTGGTGTTCAGCATGATCATGTTGCCGTTGGTGTTGAAGGGGAAAAACAGCGCATAGGCGACCATAATCGCCAAAGGCACGCAGAACCTGGTGACATCGTAGCCCATCGATTGCGCAATGCCGATATAGATCGGCGCCATCACCCCGGTCATCGAGGTGGTTGTTGACCACCAGACATGGCTGAAGATGGTGAAGCCGATCAGCAGCATCAACAGCCAGAACCCGGAGACGTTCCGCAAGCCCAGCGTGGCGAAGACGGCATTAATTACCACGGCAACCGCTTTGGTTCGAGCCAAGGCATTGCCGAGAGTAGTAACCCCGCCGACGAACATGAAGAGTTCCCAGGGCAGAGAATTCTGAGTTTGCCTCCAGTCCAAAACCCCCAGCTTGGGCAAATAAATTAACGACGAAACGAGAAAGGCAACCATGGTGGCATTCAGGCCATGCCACTGGTCGGTTGACCAGAGCGCGAGGGCGAACAGGAAGTACGCGATCGCTTTCTTTTCCGCCGTCGTCATGCGCCCCATGGCCGCAAGGTCTTCATCGATGCGCTTCATCCCCCCGCTGATCTCTTTCATCTCCGGGGGAAACATCTTGACCAGATAGAAGCAGACCAGCAGCAGTAGAATGAGATTGGTAGGCGCGGCAGCCAAGGCCCAGAATCCCCAACTGGTGAATCGCGAGGCGCCGGCAACCGCCACGATACTGCTGATAAACATCAGGTTTGCGATGGTGCCCGTCAGAAATGCCGAGGCGGTAATATTGTTGGCGAAAGCCATGGCCAAAGCCAGCGCCCGGCCGAAGTTGCTTTCGCCGCGCTTCACCGAGTAAGACTCGGCGAGGCCCTCCACGACCGGTACCATGGCCAGCGCTCGCGCGGTGTTGCTGGGCGTGAACGGCGCGATTACGTAGTTTGTAAGCGAGGCCGCGACAATGGCGCCCAAGGGCTTTCTGCCAATTGTGCGAACGACGTGCAAGAGCAATCTCTTGGCAACTCCGGTATTGATCATCGCCACCGAAATCACAAAGCCGGTCAAGATCAGCCAGGGGGGCGAGTTCGCGGTAAACCCTGAAATTGCGAAGTCGGTATTTCTTAGCAGTGCGCCATTCTTCATGGCACCGCTGGCATTACCGACCCAGAAATAAAGGACGGTGGTTATCAGCAGGCTGCTGACGGCAAAATTGACCCCGACCGTCACCCACAACGCAACCGCGCCCGCGAATATCGAGAGCATTTTGTGCTGGGTGATGGTGACTCCGCTCATCGGAATCAACCAGACTGCCATGCCGACGGCCAGTGAAATCAGCAGGCCCCATTTCTTTCCCCAAGCCTCAAACCCTCCCTTTCCCGATTTCGCCGTCGATGGACTTGCCATAGACGGACTGGACGCCTTGCTCTGTGCCTGCGCCGAACTCTGAACCGCCATAGCGTTCCGCTTGCCTCCTTCTGCGTGCCTGTCCGGGACAGTGGAGGCCGTTGTCTCGCCTTTCGGCGAAGACAATGGTTGCAACGCCCCCGGAGCCGATGGCTAAAAAGGTCGCATGTTATGTTGCAATTTGCAAAGCCTTTGTTCGGCGCCTTGATTCTGGCCGGCGACGTCAATGGTTTTTCCCAAGGCCGCCGAAACTATGGCGGTAAATGAGTGATTTTTAAAGGCTGGGTTGAATGGATGGCCGCTGGAAACAGCCGGCGCGGCTGAGGATATGCGCCCGGAACCGAAGAGAGCTGGTCCTCTCGGTCCCCTTGGTTCGGGCACTCCTTGCCCGCAAGAAAAAACGAGCAGCCGTGTGGCTGCCCGGAAGCGTCGCTGGCGCGAGGCAATCAGATGTCGAGGTTCTTGACGTCGAGCGCATTATCTTCGATGAACTTGCGCCGCGCCTCGACGTCTTCTCCCATCAGGGTGGAGAAGATAGCTTCGGTTTCGGCAATATCCTCAAGTTTGACCGAGAGCAGGGTGCGGCGCTCCGGGTCCATGGTCGTCTGCCAGAGCTGCTCGGCAGTCATTTCGCCCAAGCCTTTATAGCGCTGAACGATATATTCCTTCCGCCCTTCGTTCAGCACGTAATCGAAGAGCTCGCGCGCTGTCGCTTTTTCCACCATCTCGAAATCGCCCGCCTTGCGCTTGCTGGGACGCACGCCTTTGGCCTCGGCCTTAGCCAGGTCGGCCTTTTCCGTATCGCTCAACTCGTCTTCGGCACTCCCGCTGTCCTTGGCTACCGACTCGACGCTGAACGGCGGCTGCATGTACTCGGCGATGCGCTTGTACTTGGAGATCATCTGCCGATATTCGGGGGTGGAGACCAGCGCCCAGTTCAGCAGATGCTCGGCGCCCTGCGCGTTGAGGAAGCGTACGTACCAGAGCTCGTGCTCCTCGTCAAACTCCAGCCTGATGTCCTTCAGTCCCTTTTCCTTCGGCATGGCCTGAAGCTGTTTCTCAAGCTCTTGCAACTTTTCGGGCTTCGACGTTACACCGCCCTCAAAGTCGCCGCGCACGGCGAAGAACTCGAGCTTGGGCAGCAGCTCGGTGATCTGTTCATCGCGGATGCGCTTGTCCACCTTGTCGAAAAGCGACAGGTAATCGTTAAGGGTAGTCATGAACGTGGTCAGCTTCGCTCCTTCGAGCCGTGCGGCGCCGTCGCCATAACGCACGGCCATGCCGTCGGAGGCGCGTTTGACCATGACCTTGACGAACTCGCCGTCATTCTTGATGTATTGCTCGAACTTGCCCTTCTTGATGCGATAAAGCGGCGGCTGCGCGATGAACACGTGCCCGCGCTCGACCAGTTCCTTCATGTGCCGGAAAAAGAAGGTCAGTAAAAGGGTGCGGATGTGGGAGCCATCGACGTCGGCGTCGGTCATCAGGATGACTTTGTCGTAGCGCAGCTTGGATAGGTCGAAGTCTTCCGTGCCGATCCCCGTGCCGAGGGCGGTGATCATGGCGCGGATTTCCTCGTGACCGAGCATCTTGTCGTAGCGCGCCTTCTCGACGTTTAGAATTTTTCCCTTCAACGGCAGGATGGCTTGAAAGCGGCGGTCGCGTCCCTGCTTGGCGGTGCCGCCGGCGCTCTCTCCTTCGACCAGGTAAACCTCACAGCGCTCCGGCTGGCGTTCCGAGCAGTCGGCCAGCTTGCCGGGCAGTCCTCCGCCGTCAAGCGCGCCCTTGCGACGGGTAAGATCGCGCGCCTTGCGCGCCGCCTCTCGCGCCCGCGCCGCCTCGATCGCTTTGTTGATGATCTTGCGGGCAACCGTAGGATTCTGTTCGAAAAAGGCTCCGAGGCGTTCGTTGACAAACGCCTGCACGGTACCCGCGATGTCGGAGTTGAGCTTGCCCTTGGTCTGCCCCTCGAACTGCGGCTGCGACAGCTTGACCGAGATCACCGCGACCAGGCCTTCCCGCACATCGTCGCCGGAGAGGTTCTCCTTGACGTCTTTGAACAGCGCCATCTGCTGGCCGGCGTAGTTGATGGTACGGGTCAGCGCCGTGCGGAAACCGGAAAGGTGCGATCCGCCATCAACCGTATTGATGTTATTGGCGAAGCTGAAGACCGTGTCCGAGTAACCGTCGTTGTACTGCAGCGCAATTTCCATGGTGACGCCGTCGCGTTCGGCTTCCATGTATACCGGCTTTTCGTGCAGTACGTTCTTGCCGCGGTTCAGATGCTTGACGAACTCGGCAATGCCGCCGTTGTACTTGAACTCGGTGCGCTTGGGCTCACCGGTCTTGGCATCGGTGGTGCGCTCGTCGGTCAGGGTGATGAGCAACCCTTTGTTGAGGAAGGCAAGCTCGCGCAAACGCTGCGCCAGGGTGTCGTGGTTATACTCGGTAACGGTGAAAATTTCGCGGTCGGGAACAAAGTGGACTTTGGTTCCGCGCCGCTTGCTGGGCCCGGTTCTCTTCAGCTCTGTGATCGGCACACCCTTGGAGTAGCTCTGCTCATACGTGCCTTCGTCCGGACGCCAGATTTCCAGGTCGAGTTGATGAGAGAGGGCGTTAACGCAACTGACGCCAACTCCGTGCAGCCCGCCTGAAACCTTGTAACTGTTGCTGTCGAACTTGCCGCCCGCATGCAGCACGGTCATCACCACCTGAGCGGCGGGCAGACGTTCGCCGTCAACATCCATCTCGCCGACGGGAATTCCGCGGCCATTATCGACCACGGTGATGGAGTTGTCGTCGTGGATGGTGACGTCGACCTTGTCGGCATAGCCGGCCAGCGCTTCGTCAACAGAGTTGTCCACCACCTCGTACACCAGATGATGAAGTCCCAACTCGCCGGTGGAACCGATGTACATGGCGGGGCGCTTGCGGACTGCCTCCATACCGCCGAGTACCTTGATGGAGTCCGCGTTGTACTCGCCATTGCCGTTGGTCTTCGCGGTATTCTGATTTTCCGGTACAGTATCCACTTGCGGGCTCTTATTCTCGGTTTCAATTACGCTTGAAGTCTGTTTGGAAGACATCCTGCTCCGTTCGAATTCGGGTCCTGACAAACACCCTGGCTGCGGTCGTCGTGAGACTAAGCACGCTCGCGCAATCAAGCCCCTAGGTTCACCGCCGCAATCAACTCATCTAGTTTAAAATCCAATCACTTAGCGGCGAACAAGACTATTGTTATTATACCACGGCGGAGCCCTATTCTCCCGGCCGCTCAGAGCCGCAGTCCGAACCCCGAAGCGTCATTGTTCAGCCCGCTTCGGCGGGGGCAAGAGCTCGATGCAGCGGGCGGAAGTCAAACCTGTTCGCAGGGAGCCTGAACCCACTCATGGACTACATGCGTGCCAAGTTCCAGCCCTGAGTTTCTTTCTTTCTCAGACGGCTGGCCCGGATTGGGGTCGGCGATTCACCGCACCGGCCGCTGCGGCGGCTCTGCGGCCAGCTTTGCCAAGGATGCAGCAGCTTCCTGTCCGCTGCGAATGCAGTCAGGCACGCCGATACCCCGAAAACAGTTTCCGGCGATGGCAAAGTTCGGAAGGCGGCGGGCAGCGACTTCAATGCGAGCGACCCGGTCCAGATGGCCGACGCTGTACTGGGCCATGGAGCGGTGCCAGCGATAAATGCGGATGAAGCGCGGTTCCGTATCGAGCCGTAAGATGCTCTTCAGTTCCAGGCGCACAATCCTTTCCACCTCGCCGTCGCTCAGCTCGATCGCAGCCTCGTCCGTAGCCCCGCCGAGAAAGCAGCGCAGCAGTCCCTTGCCGTCAGGCGCACGATGGGGAAACTTGTTGTGGACGAAGGTGCAGGCCAGCATGCGGCGGCGCTCGCTGCGCGGCACCAGGAATCCAAAGCCCGGCGGCAGCGCGCGAAGCTGCTCCTGGCTATAGCCCAGCGTCACGGTGATTGAGGAACTGTAAGGAATGGCCGCCAAGTCCGCACCCAGATTTTTATCCACGGCGGAAATCAACTCTCCCGCCGCCCAAGCCGGAGTGGCAAGGATCAGGCCTTCGAAAAGTTCCGTGCCGCTCTCAATCCGCAACTCCCAGCGATCTTCGCGGCGGGTAATCGCGCGCACCGGGGTCGAAGTGCGAATGGCGGCAGGTGTCAGCTTCTCGGTGACGGTGGTGACCAACTGTTGCATGCCGTCTTCAAGCGAACTGAACAGTGGTGGGGGAGCGGTCTTCCGGGCAGCGGCCTTCATGCGCTTGCGAGCCGCCAGCATAGCCCGGCTCAAACTGCCGTACTTCTCTTCCATTTCGACGAAGCGCGGCAGCACCGCCCGCGCACTCAGGCCGGCCGCGGTGCCGCCATAAACCCCCGACAGCAGAGGATCAGCCAGGCGCTCGACGACCTCGGTGCCAAAATGGCGCTCGACCATCTCGGCGACCGTTTCATCCCGGGTCATCGGGCGCGGCGGATGCAACCACTCGCCGGCCATCCTGAACTTCGTGCCCCAGGAAAACAAAGGGGACAGGGCGGTGGGCACAAGCTTGGTCGGCACCATGAACTGCAAGCCATCGGGCATGGCGATAAGTCGATTGCGGACAACGATGTAGGTCTTGCGCAGATGGTCGTTGGAGCCGATCAGCCGATCTCCAATCCCCAGTTCGCGGCAGAGCATGGCGGCCCATGGTTTTTCGGTCAGAAAGGAATCGGGTCCGCCCTCGACGAGGCATCCGTCTACGCGCTCGGAGAACATGGAGCCGCCAACCCGCGGAGCGCTTTCGAACAGGCAATAGTCAACCGCGGCACCTTGCGCGCGCGCCTTCTCCATGGTCAGCGCGGCGCTCAGACCGGAGATGCCCCCGCCCACAATGGCGATTCGCATCATGGTTGCCGCCTGCCTCCGGGGTCGGCGGAAGCCATGGCGGCACTCCGCAGGCGCTCGGCGGCGAGCGCCGCCAACGCCCGCATGAACTCAGGAGAATCGTTCAAAGACTCCGCTCGCCATAGCCGCATCCCCTGCTCTTCCGCAAAGCGACGAAAGGCGATGTCAATGTCGTACAGGATCTCGATATGGTCGCAAACAAAGCCAATCGACTGCACGAAAACCCCTCTGCGGCCTGCCGCTTTCAGCTCAAGAATAGTCTTTTCAACGGTTGGCCCCAACCACTCTCCCCCGGACATGGCTTGGCTTTGGAAGGCGAAACGCCACTCGCCCTGTGCGACCTCCGGAACCCTGGCGGCGACCAGCGCGGCGGTCTCGCGCGTCTGCCGCTCATAGGGGTCGCCCTCGGCAATGGTACGCAAAGGCACGCTGTGGGCGGTAAAAATCACAGGAAGCCCGCCGCCTGCCTCGACCGACGCCCGCTGCCAACCGGCGCGCAGCCTTTGCGCAAAGGCCGCTATCAGCAGCGGATGATCGTGCCAGCTCTCGACGAAATCAATCGCGAAGGGAGGACTGGCCGCGTTCTCCACCGAAGCGCCACCGAGCGCGCGTCGGTAAAGCCCCACGCTGGTGCGCGAGTGGTGCGGCGCGAGGCAGATAACAACGGCGCGGGTAATGCCGTCCTCGGCCATTTGGCGCACCGTGTCGCCGATGTAAGGCCTCCAATTGCGCATGCCGACGTAAACCGGCAAGCCGGTCGCGCGCGAGACGCCTTGCGCCTGACGAAGGGTGATCTCGGTGAGCGGCGAACGCCCGATCAGTCGATAACGCCGCTCCACCTCGCGAACCACCGGATCGGGAAGCGGACGCCCGCCGGTCACGTTGCGCAGATACTCCGCAATGTCTTCCACGCGATCGGGGCTGCCGTGCGCAAGCAACAGGATGGCCTGCCGGGAATCCCGACCTGGCAAACTTTCGGGGCTCCGGAGATGGTCGCTCACAATGTCGTGGCCTGTGCGCGCAAAGCGGCGCTGCGCTCCTTGACGAAGGCAGCCAATCGTTTGACGTTCTCCACCGGCGTGTGCGGCAGAATTCCGTGCCCAAGGTTAAAGATATGTCCCGGGCGTCCGTTTGCCTGGTTCAGGATGGCCTCTGCCCGGTGCCGCAACTCCTCCCACCCCGCGAACAATGTTACCGGATCGAGATTCCCCTGCACCGCCGGCTGGTATCCCATGCTTTGCCAAGCCTGGCCGAGCGGAATTCGCCAATCGATCCCAATAACCTCCGCCCCGGTTTCCTGCATGGAGGGCAGCAGTGCGGCCGTGTCGGTTCCGAAGTAAATGACCGGCGCGCCGGCCCCTTGCAGGCGATGGATCAACTCGGTGGTGCGGGGCAGTGCGTAGCGGCGGTAGTCGTCGACACTGAGGCATCCCACCCAACTATCGAAGACCTGCAGGACATCGGCGCCATGTCTTACCTGGTCGGCGGCATATTCAGCCAGCACATCCACCAGTTTGCCCAGCATCTCATCCCACAGGCCGGGCGAACGATACATCAGCTTTTTCACTTCAACGTAATTTCGCGACCCTCCGCCCTCAACCATGTAGCTGGCCAGGGTGAACGGTGCACCGCAGAAGCCGATGACCGGCAAGCGCTCCCCGAAATGCTTCGCCACCTGTGCGACCGCTTCGGAGACGTACATCAGGTCTTTGGCACGGTCGGTGCGCAATGCCCTTACGTCATCGGCCTCGCGGATGGGGCGCTCAATGACCGGTCCTTCTCCGGCGGTGAACTGAAAAGGCAGGCCCATCACCTCCAGCGGAAGCAGCAGGTCGGCAAAAATGATAGCCGCGTCCACCCCCAGCGCCTCGGCTGCGGTGATCGTGACTTCAGCGGCAAGAGCCGGCTTCTTGCAGATCTCTACCAGCGAGTGGTGCTTGCGGACTTGGCGGTATTCGGACATGTAGCGGCCGGCCTGGCGCATAAACCACACAGGTGTGGCCATGGTGGGCATTTTCTTGCAGGCTTGTACGAAAAGCGATCTCGGGGCAGCCATGAGTTTATGAATGTAGCATTTTTTGGCCCGACAATGGGGCCTGGCGTTGCGCGTCTACAAGTGGCCCGTCAATGCGCCACTGGACAGAACGAACGCGCGCTCGCTACAATCAAACTCAGCGAAGTCGAGAGTGGACCACCTAGGTTTTGTCCACTCAGCACGACGGGCCTGCCCGCGCGCCCTTAGCTCAGCTGGATAGAGCGACTGACTACGAATCAGTAGGTCGGGAGTTCGAATCTCTCAGGGCGCGCCATTGCCTTCTTTTTGCCCTCTCAAAGATACGGTCGAATGGTTTTCTATATGTGGGATAAAGGGTTACGCCATCCGTAGCGCAGTTCGAAAGTACCTTTTTCAGTAATTTGCCCTGTTCTGCCGAATTCTGCATTTGATACAGCAAATAAGCCTTGTTCGCGAGTTCTAAAATCTTTTCGAGGGCGAGAATGCGTTCGGCGATTGGCTCGTCAAGCGCCCGGATAGCCGTCAAAACGTTTCGCTCGTCGTCAATCCATTCTTGATTTTTTCGATTCCAGAAATCCTCACTGATCTTCCCGTCCAATTTATCCGAATAAACCTGATCCATTCGCTTACGGATGGCTGCTAAGCGCTGATCCATACGAGCGCGTTCTTGCCGCTTCGCTTCTGCGTAAGTGTCTTGCTCTTTCCTCAAGGCATACTGCAAACGAGCCAGAACCGTATCCGGAATTTGGATATCCCGCAGAACTTGACCGAGTTGTTTCCCGAGCGTTTCTTGACGCATATAGGGTAATTCGCATTTGCCCCGGTATCCGGTGCAGTGGTAATAAACGTATTTTTGCTTTTTGATTTCGGCCGTAACCGTAGAATTGTCGTGCGCACAGGTCAGAATTCCGGAAAAAGCAAATTCGTGTTTCCGGTATTTCGGGCGGTTATGTCCCCTTAATACCGCTTGCACAGTTTCGAATAGGACGGGACCGATAAACGTATCGTGCGTTCCCCGAAAAGTTTTCGATTCCCATTCGAAAAAACCGTTGTAAAAGGGATTTCTCAGAAGCTTGTGGATATACCCCTTTTGAAGGGTCTTTCCGAATTCAATCCGGATTAGTTTCCGTATTTCCGCCAACGAATGTTCCCCCGTCGCGTAGAGCTCAAACATCCTTTTTGCGATTCGAGCATTTCCCGGATGAACCTCAATCGTATGCTCGATTTTGTTGTTTACGTATCCGAGCGGGGGTCGACTCGGATAGATGCCCTGTTCGGCTTTTTCCCGCATGCCCTTCCGAACTTCTTCTTTGAGGTTCTCGATGTAATTCCGGGCCATCAGGACCTGAATCCCGTGCATGAATTTGATTTGTGATTTCGAATCTTTCGAAAGAACCTGCCCCTCTTTGACGAGGTGAATTTCTACGTCTAGTTCTTCAAGGATCGTGTAGTCCTTCAAATTCCGGTAAAGTCGATCCGTTTTTTCGACTAAAACGGTTCGGCAGTCTTGTGAAGTTCGAAGAAATTTCAGCATCTCGCCGAATCGAGTGCGTCCGGTCGTTTTCGCAGTTTCGGCATCGATAAATTCTTCGAATATTTCAAAGCCGTTCTTCGAAGCGTAATCACGCAAAAGTTTCAATTGAGCGGGAATCGAAAATCCTTCCTGCTCCTGTTCGCGGCTTGAGACACGTGCGTAAAGAACTGCCGTTTGCATAGTCGCCTCGCTATTCTGCGGATTCTTTCTTTCGCTTCTGCTTAGCCCAGCGCGCCTGAACCGCTTTTCGCGCTATTTCGCTTCGCCGTTCCGGCGTGAGATTGGCAGCGCGCTTCCGCGCTCCCTTCCGGCCCTGCTCTCGAAAGAACTCAAGCGCTGCTTTCGGTAACTTCGTTTGCTTTTTCATACTTAGGGGAGAAGTATACGCCACTTGTCAATCATTGTCGCTCCGTTCTGATTCAAGCCGCCAATTGCCGCATCACCGAGCACCGAAACGCTTCATCCAAATAAGCCGTGTTCATGAATTTTCCTGTGTGTTCCTCAGGAAGAAACTCCCGGAATTTTTCGAGCACCCATTTTGTGTTTCGCTTGCTGTACTTGGAAATGAATTTGAGAGCCACATGCATTCCTTCGCGCTGGGCCATCTCTCGTAAATACATGCCGGTGCAGTACTCCATAAATGAGTAGTTCTCTGGGTTCGGCTCCTTTTCGCCTCCGGTCAAAATCTTCAGTTTTGCGAAAGGGTGAAAGTTGGCGAGGTTAGTCAAACCCGCCACAGTTGCGAGCGCTTCCGGGATTTCCGCTCCGAACTGCCTTTCCACCCTCGTCAGCACGTATCCCCGCTCTGGAATGCCGTAGAGCTCTTGGAATTCGGGCTTCGGTTCATTTTTTGGGAGCTTACGAAGCAACTTAGCGTGCTGCTGTCTGTATTCGGCGACCTTATCGTAGATTCGGTAAAGGTTGGGACGCTTTCCAAAGTAAAGGGTCTGTATGCCCCCCTTGCCCATTTCAACAAATTCCGCCGAACCGAAGTTGGCAACATATTGCTTATGCTTCGCCTTCACACGAGCTTGGAACCACCGAACCGGAACACCTTCAATATCTACGGCTAAATCCACGCGCATAATTCCCAAGCGCAGCGCATCAATTTCGAAGATTCGCTCCACTTCATTGACAAGGCGCGAAAACGGCATCATTCCAGTGTCAATTAGTTCGAGCTTGTGATTGCCGAATTTGCCCCATTTGCAAGACATGTGCAGGATAGCGTCGTAGCCACAGGGGCGAAGGTCGGCGGCTAAAGAATAGTGCCTCGACGGGCGGAACGGGTCTTTGTCGGGATCGTAACGAAGCTCTTGGAAAAGCTTGCCGAACTCCGGATGAAATGGGGTATCGGCGGGAATCCGGACATCGAGCTTGTCGATCACCGGGAACCTGCCGGATCGTCTGGGTTTGCGTATGGTGTACGCAAGTTCCCGGCTATTAGACAGGGCCGGGAACTCAGTCGTGCTTCGCTTCGCTGCGCACGACGCGGGACTCTGTCCCGCACCCTGGGACGGCTTTTGATCCTCACCGGCAGCAGGAAGGCCAGCTCCCAAGCAGCAGATTTGCAGGACGCCGCGTGCCGTATAAGTCGCGGGGCGGAGCCGTCCAAGAACCGTTGCCCGCTCTGGTTTGCGCGACGCCCTGCAAAGCTGCTGCTCAACTCAGCGCCCTCGCTTGTGTGCGTGAGGCCCGGAGCACATCGGACAAAGATCACGTAAAGCAAAGTTGCGTTTTAGCCTCTGCTCGAAGAAGCCATCTTTCCGTCGCCAGATACGCACCACGCGCCACGGTATTCCGCGCTTGCTTACCGCCGCCAGTAAAGGAGCACCACGGCCCGCCCGATGCGCCTTGACCCGCTCAGGAACGTTCGTACTGAATCCCATGTAATGCTGTGCGCCGTGATGGCTCCGTGCGAAATGCACCAGATAAACCGAACCGATGATGTGACCGTGCCGCCGATGATTGAAGAAACGCATTAGAATGGCGTCCTCTCCGTAAGCACGATGTACCGTCGCTTACTCGACCCGCGAGGCACCCGACTGATGAGGAATCCCCCGCGCTTCCGCGCCTTGGATTCGGCTTTGTTTTTTACGGTGTAAGAGCCGTGGAACATGAAGGCATAGCCCTCCCCGGCCGGTTTCTTTTTTCGCTTCATGGAATTTCCTCGAAAGTTGATATCGGTTTGTCGGGCTTGCTACTCACTGCCGCGCCGCCGTCTTGGTGGGCCACGGTTGTAGATGTGGGCGGTTGCTCGGTGGGTACGACAGCAGAAGGGCCAGCAATCGTCGTACACGCTGCTATGGCGGGCTGCTGGAGATCGGTTAGGGGTGACGCGTCTAAGAACGCGAGAACGGCGCGCATACATGAATTGCAGAGGGTGATTGTCTGGGAGCATTTCTGGGCTCGTGGTCGAACGCGAACGGTTGACAGCAAGAGAGCTAGCGAGAAGTCCCCTGGTCGCGAGCATCGGCTACGTGGTTTGCTTTCCATGTGCCTCCCGATCCCAGCGGTTTAGGATTTCGAAGAATTCAAGCAGTTGTCGCACGGAGTAATCGTCGAGTGATTCAATGTTGGAAACATCGAGCGCGCCCGCTTCGCGGTCGCGGCGCGGACTTAAGGAGCCCAGCGCTGCGCGCTGGGGCTCAGCGGGGTTCCACCCCGCGCCCCGCCCAGTTTTAGGCTGAGAGAGCCCCGCTGCGCGGGACTTGAACTCCTCAATCCCAACCTCTGATCGGCAAAGCTTTCGGCCAGCTGTCGCTGGAGGTGTTGGCCTTCTCAGCCCCGGATCGGACTGGTGAACCGATTTTCCGGATTTTGGTCGGACCGTACTCCGCACGCCCATAGTCTGCGTCGCCACGTTCAATGCGCGGACAGAATAAAGGCGCTTTCCGGAATCGCCGTTTGGCGCAGAATTGGCTTTTCCGAATTAAGTGGCGAGCGTAGGCTGGACGGGTCCAATTAAGTGGCGGTAGCCTTGAAATCGTTGTATTTAGGTGACGGTGTTTTCGCTTGACATTATTTTCCGAAATACCCAAAAAACGTGGACGACCCGAAGACATTGCAGATGGCGGCCTATTGTTGACGCGCGATGCTCTGTATTTCATTCTGGAGCAAAACTGGGCACTCGTCGGCTGGGAGTTGCAGCAAGCGTATACGGTTGCGGATGTTCGCGCGGCGCTGGAACCGCTCAAGACTAGCGATTACTCGCGTCTGGAGGTTTTTAAGCGAGAGCACAAGACCGAGCAGACGACATCGGCGAAGCTGCGACGCGCCCGCCTTGCCATTAAATATGCCGAATCCGAGTGGCGGTCTGCGCATGAACACCTAGAAGCGAGTAGGCAATCGGCTGAGCGTGTGCGGGTGGCCCTCAAGCAGGTACTGTTGACGCCGGACGAAGATGAGATCAGCACTCTTTGCGAACAACGGAAGCGGGAATTGGCGGAAGCGGCAGCGAACTGGCGCGAATGCGATCTGAGGCTTGATTCCCTGCGCGATGACCTAAAGCTACAGGAATCCTATTTTGCGCAGTCGGAGTTGCTGAAGTTCATTCTTAGCGGACGGCGCGACTTGACGACACCGCTAAACTTTGCAAACGCGATGGCGGGGCTGCCGTTTATTGGGTGGCGTCAATCTGACGAACGTTGCTCAGACCACACACCGATGCCGAAGAGTTCGCACGGCATCGTCTACCAAAGGTTTGCGATTGTCGCCAAAGTTGTTGCACTGCCTGCTTCCAGCGTAGAGGAGGTCATTCAGAAAATGCGAGCGCATTTGCTCAACGAGGCGACACACAAGGATTTCGCATGCGAGGAGTTGCGGGAAAACTGGCACTACCTCCAGTGCGCCATCGAGTCTGAGTACGCGAAAAAAACCAGTCCCAGAGCCATGCCATACCGCATTTTCGCTGAATACCAGCGACGGAGCAGCGCTCCCAGCGCGTTCGATCTGTTCCTTAAGGAGGAGAAACGGCTTGACATCAGCCGTGCGCGCGGCTGAAATCGAATAGCTCAATGCAGGTAAGCCTTCTTTTTAGCCTATAATGACGAACGCCCCGTTGCCGGGGCGCTCAGAGGTCGCTCGTTGAGCGGAGCCTTACGACGAAAGCTTACTGAGAATAGCCAAGCAATCGCCGCTCAAGTACACTGTGTGCAAGTTTTATCTTTCCCAAATTAATTGTCAAGGCCTTTTCTTATGGACCGGACTGCCGAAGTACCCGAATACACTCTCGGGCTTGACTTGGGTTCAGCCTCCATAGGCTGGGCGCTCATAGCCCTTGATTCCTTTCACAACCCGCAAGGATTGCTCGGAGCCGGTGTTCGAATCTTTGAGCCAGGCGTCGAAGGCTCGGCGCTGGAAATTGAACGGGGCAAGGACCAATCAAAGGCCGTGGCCCGACGTGAAGCGAGGCTTCATCGTCGTCAGCTACGGCGACGCGCCGCAAGACAGCGGGATTTGTTTCTCCTGCTTCAGCAGAAGAGTCTGCTTCCGCCTGCTGCGGATACGTCCGCCAGTCTGTCGGACCAGCGGCATCAGGTTCTTAATGACTTGGACCGTGCGCTGACATCAGACCTCCGTCAGACCGTTGAAGCTGCGAGTTCGCGGGCAGTAGAACAATCCCTCCCCTACTATCTCCGCAAATCTGCGTTGGACCGAAAACTGAGTGCGTTTGAATTGGGCAGGGTTTTCTACCATCTCGTCCAGCGCCGAGGCTTCAAGTCCAACCGAAGAGAAGGCAAGAAAGGCAAGGACGATGATCCCGGAAAGGTAAAGGAGGGAATATCGGAACTGGAGGACAAGATGGAATCTGCCGGGGCACAAACGCTCGGCGAGTATTTTGCTGGCCTCAACTCTCACGAACGGAGAATCCGTAACCGCTGGACTGCGCGGACCATGTACGAGCGAGAGTTCCAGCTCATCTGGCAAACACAGCGGGGCTACTGGCCGGATGCGCTAGACGACGAGTTCAAAGCGAAGGTCAGTCGGTTGCTGTTCTTTCAGCGGCCTATCGCCGCGCAAGAACATCTCATCGGATTCTGCGAATTGGAACCCGAAGAACGCCGTGCGCCTTGGGCGTTCTTGGAGGCGCAGCGTTTTCGCGTCCTTCAGAAGGTCAACGACCTGAGAGTCATCGAGCATGGACATTTGGAAGAACGCCCGCTCATGGAGGATGAGAAAGAGGCGGTTTTCACAAAGTTGGAGAACGAGGACAACCAGTCTTTTGCCGGATTGCGGAAGCTGCTTGGACTAAAGAAAGCGACCTTCAATCTTGAGCGCGGCGAAGAAAAGAGACTCCGGGGCAACCGCACGAATTCATTCATGCGCTCTGTATTCGGCGTGTTTTGGGATGAGATGCCAGAGGAGGAGAAACACAAGGCCGTGACGCTCTGGTACAGAACTGAGTCGGAAGAAAAACTCGCGCAGAAGGCGCGCGAACGCTGGGCGCTCGACGAGAACGCCGCCAAGAAGTTCGCCAACACAAGGCCGGAGGAAGGCTATTGTAGTCTTTCGCTTAAAGCATTGCGGCGACTGCTGCCTGAAATGGAGAAGGGGATCAGCTATGGCAAAATCCGTCCCGAGCTCTATCCAGAGAAGCGAAAAGAGCCCAAAGGATTGCTGCCGTTGGTCCGGGATGCCGTTCCCTCTCTTCGCAATCCAGCTGTTGAGCGTGCCCTTACCGAAGTGCGCAAGGTGGTCAACGCCATCGTTCGACAGTATGGCAAGCCATACGAAATCCGCATCGAAATGGCACGCGAGTTAAGGAAGTCACGGAAAGAGCGGGAAGAAGCCACACGTCAGAATCGAACGCGCGAGCGGGAGAAAGAGATAGCCAAGGCCAAGATACTCAAAGAGTGTGGCATCCAAAATCCATCCCGTTCCGATGTTGAAAAAGCCCGTCTGTTCGAGGAGTGCGGCGGTATCTGCCCTTATACCGGACGCACCATCGAATTCAGCTCTCTCTTTGGCAATTCTCAGTTCGACATCGAACATATTATTCCTTTGAGCAGATGCCCTGATGATTCGTTCCTCAATAAGACCCTCTGCTATCACGAGGAGAACCGTTCAGTGAAGGGCGGGCACACCCCTTGGGAGGCGTACGGAGCGGACGAGGAGCGCTGGGCACAGATACTGGTGCGGGTAATGAAGTTCGATAACCAGGCCAAAGTGCGCCGCTTCGAGCTACGCAGTGAGGAAGAACTCGGCGAGTTTACCGAGCGCCAGATGAACGACACGCGCTACACCACGCGTCTTGCAGTGGACCTGCTGAGCACTCTTTATGGCGGACACGACATCCCCCGAGGAAATGGCACGAACCGCAGGGTCATTCATGCGACCACGGGAATGGTAACGGCAACCCTTCGCAAGTCGTGGGGGCTGGAGGCAATTCTGCGCGAAGCAGTGCCTTCCTACAACGGAGAGAGCAAAGGCAAGCCCCGCACCGATCACCGCCACCACGCCATCGACGCAATCACTATCGCGCTTACGAGTCAGGCTATGGTGCAGCGAATGAGCGTTGCCGCTGTGAACGCACCATCATGGCAGTCGGGACGCCGCTCGTTCCGAAGCATGGAAGCGCCGTGGCCCAATTTCGTGGATTCAATTCGTCCGTACGTCGAGAGCATGATTGTCTCTCACCGGCCTGAGCACAAGATGAGCGGCCCGTTTCACGATGAGACAAACTACGGACGCCCGCGCCGAGAAGGTAAGAAAACGTACGTCCATACACGGAAGCCGATTACATCACTAGGAGAGAAGGACATTGCCAGCATCGTAGATTCCGCGATTCGTCGCGCAGTGGAAGAGAAGTTTGCTGCCGTGGGCGGGGATTCAGCCGATGCGAAACTGCAAACGATTGGCCGACCCTTATCACGACCAAGGGGCAGCCACTTCCAATTCGCCGCGTGCGCATCCGCAAAGTGCTCGATGTTTCGGCAATAGGCCAAGGCAATCGTGAACGGTTCGTAATGCCGGCAAACAACCATCATGTCGAGATTTTTGCCAAGCTGGACACGCACGGGAAAGAGGCCCGCTGGGAAAGCAACGTCGTATCACTCTTGGAGGCTGTAGAACGAAAACGAAGGGGGCAGCCGGTAGTTGCTCGGTCATATTTGGATGCGGAGGACTTCGTGTTCAGGTTCTCGCTGATGGGAGGCGATGTCGTAGAGCTTCACAAGAGCTGCGATCATGCTGGCGGGAGGTGTTTCCCATCTCTCTACCGGCTTCGCACTATCGCGGCTAACGGTCAGCTCTCGTTGATAAGAGTTACTGATGCGCGATTGAAAGATGAGATCAGGAAAAACAAAGAGTGGTGGTCGCCGATGTGCGATGCACTTCGAAAATTGGATTGCAGAAAGGTCCAGATAGACCTGCTCGGCAAGGCACATCCAGCCAATGATTGACCGAATCGTTGAGATTGCTAACCCGGCGGAGCTTTCGGTTCGGCTCGACCAACTCGTGATTGCAACGGAAGTTGCGCCGCCCGTCTCCACTCCACTTTCTGAACTCGGCGTTCTGCTGATTGCTCACCCAAGGGTAACGATGACCCAGGCGGTGCTATCGCGGATTGCCGCGAATGGCGGGACGGTGGTCACGTGCGACGAAACCTTTCTTCCCGCCGCGATGCTGCTTCCCGTCCAGGCCCACTACGTCCAATCCGAGCGCTTCGCAAAGCAGATACAGATGACGCTCCCACTGCGCAAACGACTCTGGAAGACCATCGTCCAGGCGAAGATTCGGGCGCAAGGATTCCTGCTTAAGGAGCTTCAGGGAAACGATGGCGGCCTTATCCCGATGTCTGGGCGCGTGCAGTCGGGCGATAAGGGCAATTTGGAATCCGTTGCCGCGCGGCGTTATTGGCCGATGGTCTTTGGCAATCCGAAGTTCCGTCGTGGAGGAATCGGCCCCGACCAGAACCGGCATCTCGACTACGGCTACACGGTGCTCCGAGCGCTCACCGCTCGCGCACTGTGCGCAGCGGGCCTTCACCCTTCCCTCGGGATTCGCCATCAAAACCGCTACGATCCATTTAGTCTCGCAGCCGACCTGATGGAACCGTTTCGCCCTATCGTAGACCGGCGCGTCTTCGAGTGGATTCAGGAGAACGATCCTGAAGGTCCGCTCGACCGCGACGCACGGGGCTGGCTGCTAGGGATATTGACCGACCGGTATCTGGCAGAAGGCGAACAACGGACGCTCTCCGACCTGTTGGCGCGTTCTGCTGATGGATTAGCACGAGCAATCTGCGGGGAAGAGGCACGGTTTATTGTCCCCGACCATTTGACACCATGCGCCGAGTGAATCTTTCCGCGTACCGCGCCATGTGGCTGCTTGCGATGTTCGATCTTCCGGTGGAAACGAAGGACAACCGGCGCGACTATGTTCGCTTCCGCCGAGTTCTGCTGAAAGATGGCTTTATGATGTTGCAGTTCTCTGTGTATGCGCGCTACATTCCTAGCGAGGAAGCAGCAGAGGCTCACCGGAGGACCGTAAAGAGCGCAATTCCCCCGCTCGGGCAGGTGCGGGTAATCGCAATTACGGATCACCAGTTTGCGAAGATGGAAGTGTTCTATGGAAGAAAACCGCGAGAGCCGGAAGAACCTCCCGCGCAAATCCTGCTTTTCTAGGGTTTGGCCGCGTGTAAGAGCCTCAAGAAAGAGGCTCTTACACGCGGCATAGTGTACTTGAGCGGCGATTCTCGGTCATCCCCAGCATAATGACTATGTGCCGCAAAATGCCGTTCAGTGTACTTGAGCGGCGATTCTCGGTCATCCCCAGCGCGACTCAATCCGGCTACCTGATCGAAGCAAGTGTACTTGAGCGGCGATTCTCGGTCATCCCCAGCCGCCGCAAGTGGTGGCGCAACTGCTTGCGTAGTGTACTTGAGCGGCGATTCTCGGTCATCCCCAGCCGGTGGGCGTCACTACCAGCTTGCGCTTCTAGTGTACTTGAGCGGCGATTCTCGGTCATCCCCAGCCCACAGCTGTCGCGCATCATCCCGCTGGAAAGTGTACTTGAGCGGCGATTCTCGGTCATCCCCAGCATTCGCGCGACTCTCGCTGAAACCGGCTTGAAGTGTACTTGAGCGGCGATTCTCGGTCATCCCCAGCCGGCGCGGGCATCAGCACAGCGGCCATGCTAGTGTACTTGAGCGGCGATTCTCGGTCATCCCCAGCCAGGGCAAGGAACAGGCTACGATAACGATAGTGTACTTGAGCGGCGATTCTCGGTCATCCCCAGCAACACCATGTCATTTGCGCTAATCAGTTCAAGTGTACTTGAGCGGCGATTCTCGGTCATCCCCAGCCGAGTTCCTTACTGGCATAAAGTGCTTCAAGTGTACTTGAGCGGCGATTCTCGGTCATCCCCAGCCAAACGGGGTCGTGGTTCGCGCCGTGCAAAAGTGTACTTGAGCGGCGATTCTCGGTCATCCCCAGCCTCCTGTATGCTAACCACGTACTCGGTATTAGTGTACTTGAGCGGCGATTCTCGGTCATCCCCAGCCTCCTGTATGCTAACCACGTACTCGGTATTAGTGTACTTGAGCGGCGATTCTCGGTCATCCCCAGCTAAGAGGCTTGCAGCCAAGCGATTCGCACAAGTGTACTTGAGCGGCGATTCTCGGTCATCCCCAGCGCATCAGGCTGCAGCCTCATCTCTGACCCAAGTGTACTTGAGCGGCGATTCTCGGTCATCCCCAGCCAAGGTCAACATTGCCAGCGTCACTGACAAAGTGTACTTGAGCGGCGATTCTCGGTCATCCCCAGCTATTTGTAACACAGGTAATGCTGAAAGAAAGTGTACTTGAGCGGCGATTCTCGGTCATCCCCAGCTATTTGTAACACAGGTAATGCTGAAAGAAAGTGTACTTGAGCGGCGATTCTCGGTCATCCCCAGCTGCACGGGTGCGATGATTACGCTTGCGAACAGTGTACTTGAGCGGCGATTCTCGGTCATCCCCAGCGCATTAGGAGATTTCCAGACTAATCTCATAGTGTACTTGAGCGGCGATTCTCGGTCATCCCCAGCCAAATACCTAATGCACCTTCGTGATCTCGCAGTGTACTTGAGCGGCGATTCTCGGTCATCCCCAGCAACATCTTAGTATTTGCCGTGCTCCCGATTAGTGTACTTGAGCGGCGATTCTCGGTCATCCCCAGCCAAAGGCGCAGTTTGAAGCACTAATCGCGGAGTGTACTTGAGCGGCGATTCTCGGTCATCCCCAGCGCTTCGTTAAACATCTGTTTAGAAAGTTCAAGTGTACTTGAGCGGCGATTCTCGGTCATCCCCAGCGTAAGTGTAACTGCCATCACGGACGGTAATAGTGTACTTGAGCGGCGATTCTCGGTCATCCCCAGCCATGCGAATAGCATGTGCGGCTTCGCGGCGAGTGTACTTGAGCGGCGATTCTCGGTCATCCCCAGCTATTTGTAACACAGGTAATGCTGAAAGAAAGTGTACTTGAGCGGCGATTCTCGGTCATCCCCAGCCCAAACATGCCGCACGCCGCCGCATAGCCAAGTGTACTTGAGCGGCGATTCTCGGTCATCCCCAGCTGCACGGGTGCGATGATTACGCTTGCGAACAGTGTACTTGAGCGGCGATTCTCGGTCATCCCCAGCGCATTAGGAGATTTCCAGACTAATCTCATAGTGTACTTGAGCGGCGATTCTCGGTCATCCCCAGCCAAATACCTAATGCACCTTCGTGATCTCGCAGTGTACTTGAGCGGCGATTCTCGGTCATCCCCAGCAACATCTTAGTATTTGCCGTGCTCCCGATTAGTGTACTTGAGCGGCGATTCTCGGTCATCCCCAGCCAAAGGCGCAGTTTGAAGCACTAATCGCGGAGTGTACTTGAGCGGCGATTCTCGGTCATCCCCAGCCAAAGGCGCAGTTTGAAGCACTAATCGCGGAGTGTACTTGAGCGGCGATTCTCGGTCATCCCCAGCGCTTCGTTAAACATCTGTTTAGAAAGTTCAAGTGTACTTGAGCGGCGATTCTCGGTCATCCCCAGCGCGGCCAGTTATGGCGTGAGTCGGCTGCCGAGTGTACTTGAGCGGCGATTCTCGGTCATCCCCAGCCAGTTTGACAAGGTGATGATTGACAAGATGAGTGTACTTGAGCGGCGATTCTCGGTCATCCCCAGCCGGTAGATGGTATGTCAGCGACCAAATCCAAGTGTACTTGAGCGGCGATTCTCGGTCATCCCCAGCAGACGTATCTGTTTCAGTTGATGCGCATGCTGGGGATGACCGAGAATCGCCTGACTTGGGTCAGTTTCGGAAAAAATTCTTTGTGACCCGTGCCCAATAGCCCCAGTAATCTCTCCGCTCACGATTGAAAGCTCCAAAATTGCGTGGATGGGAGGTGTGTATCCACAGGACCCGCCGATGTCTGATTTTCAAAATGCGGTAGCTACATTCAAGCGAACTTGAATGTTTCACCTGATATTTAGGAAAGGACCGCTCGACTCCCCGCCTTGCCATATTTCCTTGCGTGACGATGATGTCCGGATGAAACGTATCGATCTCGCCCTGTAAATACTCTTCGCAATTCCGAAAAAGCCTTTCGAGACCTTGCCTTCCGCCTGGTTCGTTCGTCGTACATTTTGCGCTATTCGTATGAGCGAAGAATCGGCAAGCGTTCTCGACCTCAATTTCCGGCAAAAAGCCTTCGAGAAGTTTGCAAGCGAATTCGTGTGTTCGGTACCAATGTCGCTGATGTGGCAAATGCTTCCGATGGCACTCATTTTCTTCCCAGCGCCGGACGGACTGCACCGTTCTATGTTGCGGCTGTTTACTGCCCCGTGGTGGATTTAACGATATAAATAACAGTCGGAATCTGCTGTTCTCGTACTCCCTTCCGATGAAGGGCTCTCTTGTGGGTGTGAAATTGCGACACCCCTGCCGACATTCTGCATAGTGCTTGCACGCGAATTGCAGCGGCGAGATTTTATTGGACTTGTAAAGTCGCTTTACGGCAGTGGCTATCTTCACTCTTTGAACGTCTCCGTGGGCGTGGAATCTTGCTTGGTATGTTATCCCGCTCCGATTTGTGACGACAATAGTTCGTGCGCGCAAACTTCAAAGCTTCGACGCGTTCGACGTTCTCGGAGCGGGTACTTGAGTGATGATTCCCCTACGCGTCAACCGCTGACATGAAGTTCTCAAATGGGGCCGGATACAGGGTTGGCATCCCAGGGTCAATCAGGAGAGTTCTGAAATCGTCTCTCAGGGCGCGCCATTACTCTTTTGCCTGGATGTTTAATCCCAGGGTTTGATGGTGCATTCTATTCATGAGAACCTGTTGCTTTGAGTCTCTCTGGCAAGTAGGGGCAGCTATTTCCCGGAGAGCCCCTGACTGCTGCCCAGACCAGTCGTGAAGTCCCATCCGGTTGCGGCGCTATGGGTTCCGGCACGGCCGGATGTAATGTCGCGGAACTCACCGGAGTTGAGGCACTTGGTTGAAAGGCCGCTACCGGGGCAGATACTGTAGACCTCCACCAGTTCGTTGAAGCTGTCGGTGTTGAATGAGCCCGTCAGATTTACGATTCCGGCCAGCGCAGGTGTGGCCACGCTGGGTCCACCGATAATCCACCAGCCGCTCTCGCCATCGTATGGTGTGGAGTCATAAACAAAGACGCCGGTATTGGGGTTGGCATTGAAGGAGAAGTCCGGTGTGCCGCGCTTCTTGGGAGCTGGCCCGCCGCCGCCGCTGCTCCAAGCCGTCGGCCCTTCTGCTCAGGCGGATGGTGTTGCTTCCTCGACCCCTGTGCTTGCGACGGAATGTTCCCGGTACCCCGTCGCATCCGTCTTGCTCACCAGAATTCTTGGAAGCAACAGCACGAGCGGAACCGCAAGCAGCGTAGTTGCGGAGTTCAGCAATACCAGGGAATTGAAGCTTACGTGATATTGCTCAAGCAGTTTCGCCCCGATCCAGTCGGTTCCATAGAGGGCAAGATTGCGGACGCTCATCATCAGCGAAAAGCCCAGGCCTTCGCTACCTGCGGGGGTCGCGCGAATCGCAAGATCCATCAGCGCCAACTCGGCCAGCGTATAACCAAAGCCGTTGACGCCGTCGATCAACCGTGCCCTGGGAAACGAGGAATAGAACAGATATCCGAGGTTGGCCACCGTAGCAATCGTCAGACACCAGAGAAGCAAGCCGCGAAGTTTAAGATGCCGGCAGATATAACCGTATGCCACCGCCGCCAGCACTCCGCAGATCGCAGCAACGAGTTGCAAAAAGCCTTGTGCCTGGGTCGCCAGATGCATTTCGTTCTGCTGCCGGTAAAAAATTGCGGTCGAAAAACCGGGGGCGATATAGAACAGTGCCATCAACCCGACAGCCGCCCACATCGTCTTTGCCGCGCCGATATTGACCAATTGCTTGCCGGCGTTCTCCAGCAGTTCGCGGGAATCGATTCTCTTTCGTTGCTCGTGGAGAAAGAGGATGGTCGCCGGCAAGAGTAGAAACATCACTCCACCACAGGCCGCGGCGGTCCAGCCGAAAGCAATGCTCGCCAGGTAGCCGGCGCTGGGCCCGGTGATAATGCCGGTCGCTTGCTGGACGAACTCCCGAATTGCCGTAAGCCGCCCCGAGGCGGAAATTGCTTGCGCCACCTCGACCATGTAGCCGCCAATCACCGTACTCGCCACCACCATGAAAAGGTTGATGACGATGCAGGCCCAGAGCAGCTTACTGTATTCATAAGGCGTGAAATACAATCCAACCCACGAAAGGGTGCACAGGATTGTGCTGATCAGAATGTAATTCTTGCGGCGACTGCCAAAGATCGGGAAGGCATCGGTGAGGATTCCCGCGAATGGCTTGAAATACCAAGCCAGACCTGCCCAGAAGAAGAAGGCGGCATTGGCCGTCCGGTCGACGTGCAGCTCATTCTTCAAAAGGTTTTGCAGAGGAATGCGCGCCAGAACTTGCGGTTGTGCCAGCGTTGTCGCCAGGACGCCGACCACGATCACGATTGCCGTACCGACAAAAGCGCGGTTATTTTTTTCAGGAACACCCATAGTGGCTATGTGCGCATTCGTCAAGATTCCAGTATTCCGGGCACAATCCGCGGAATGTCTGTGCCTTCGACTCTTCCGATCTACTCTGAAGAGAGATGCTGATAACGGCGCGCCTGGATGCCGCCGCCCGCGTTACCGCGAAAAAAAGGCCCTGGTGGCGGCGAAGACCAAGATTATCGCTACTATACCAAAGGACGGATGGCCCGGCGTACCCGCTCTAAAAGGTCTTGCCGGGAGAACGGCTTTCTCCAGCAAAATCCCCGCGGCCTCCACGGCGGCTTCCTTCGTCCGATCTGCGTACCCCGACATGTAGACGACGGCTATTTCAGAGCGGCTCTTGCGAAGCGCCCGCGCCAACTGTACGCCGTTCATTTTGGGCATGATGATATCCGTGAGCAGAAGGTGGATTTTTCCAGCGTGCTGACCTGCGGCTTGCAAGCCCTCCGCTCCATTGGCTGCCTGGATTACTTCGTAACCCTGCTTCTCCAGATGGCTGACTACCACTTCCCGCACCGCATCTTCGTCTTCCACCACCAGGATCGTCTCGCCTTGTCCGTCTGTTCGTTTCACCTCAGGTATCCGGTGCGGCCCAACCTTTTCTTCAACAGCGGGGAAGTAGAGTTGAAAGGTAGTGCCATGGCCCGGTTCGCTGCTAACCCGAATGCATCCTCCGCTCTGCTCGACGAAGCCGTAAACCATCGCCAGGCCCAGCCCGGTTCCCTTTCCCACCTCTTTGGTCGTAAAGAATGGCTCGAATATCCGGCCCTGAACCTCTTTGGTCATACCAGTGCCGGTGTCTGCAACCACCAATCTCGCGTACTGTCCCGGAGTGAGCGAGGGATATTCCCTGGTGTTTTCCAAACGAACGGAATCCGTCTCGATGGTCAGTTTGCCGCCTTCCGGCATGGCGTCGCGCGCGTTGACACACAGGTTCAGCAGCGCCTCCCCCATTTGATCCGGATCCGACTTGACCGTACACGGCTGCTGGCTTCGCAGGAAGGTCAACTCGAATCCGCCGTCTTGCGAAGGTTTTCTTCCGACAACTGCACCCTGGCCTTCTCGGTTCTTAGTTCACGCCACTTCTGCTTCCAGTCGAAGATTTGCCAGTTCAAGAAACCGGCCATGGCCAGAAACAGAACTAACCGGAAGGCTTCTATTCGCAGATTGCCGACAGGCACCGGGCGTATGAGAAACGGCCAATTTACAAGGATACCAAGCAGGGTGGTAATGGTTCCGGAACCAAGGCCGCCAAAGCGGGCATTGACAGCCACACCCATCAGGAAAAGCACCAGCGAACTGCGCCCGGCCATACTTGTCGTCACGGCCTGCCCGCCCAGCAAATTGCGGCCGGCATCAGGAACAACCACGTGATTCTGTTTACCGTGGTGCGAAAGGCAAGCAATTTTCCCATTGTGAGGGCAGATTATCCTAAGCGCTCTCCTGCTCATATAGAGTGAACAGCTCAGATGGATATTCGGGGAGCGGTCTTACGCCCCTTGCCTACGGGCCCCGCCGTTAGGTCCGCTCTGGTTGCTTTCCTTGATAGACGCGATAAGATCTTTCGATAAGTGGACGGCTGGGCGGTTTGTAATAATTAGAGCTATTCTGATTGCTTCGGGAGGCTCGCCGTGCGGTTCGATCATTACCAAACCGAGGGCTTTCACGACGAGATGTTCGATGGCGGCGGCATCGCGCGGCCGGAAGCGCGCCTGCTGCTGGAAACCATCGAGTCGCTGGAAGAAGGCCAACTGCTGCGCTGTCAACGTAGCTGCCGAGCGCCTGCTGCTGCAGATGGGCATCACCTTCAATGTTTACGGCGATCGGCCGGCACCGAGCGGATTTTTCCGTTCGACCTGATCCCGCGCATCGTGCGCGCCGAAGAGTGGGAGCGGATCGAGCGCGGGCTCAAGCAGCGCATCCACGCGCTGAACGAATTCATCGACGATATCTACCACGAGCAGAAGATTCTGAAGGACGGCGTCATTCCCGAGGAGATCATCCGCTCGGCCGCCTTTTACCGCCCGACAGTGCCACGGCATCAACCCGCCGCGGCGCGTCTGGTGCCACATCACCGGCACCGATCTGGTGCGGCACGGCGATGGCCAGATCTACGTGCTCGAGGACAATCTGCGGGTGCCTTCGGGCGTTTCCTACGTGCTGGAAAACCGCGACCTGATGAAGCGCACGTTCCCGCAGGGTCTTCGAAGGTCTGCGCGTCCGCCCCGTGGATGAGTACCCCAGCAAGCTGCTGGAGACGCTGGAGTCGATTGCGCCGCCCGGCGCCGCCGACAAGCCGACGGTGGTGCTGCTGACCCCGGGCATGTACAACTCGGCCTACTTCGAGCACAGCTTCCTGGCGCAGCAAATGGGCATGCAGCTGGTGCGAGGGCAGCGATCTGGACGGTGCAGGACGGCACGGTATGGATGCGCACCACCAAGGGGCTGCGCAATGTGGACGTCATCTACCGCCGCATCGACGACGACTTTCTCGATCCGCAAGCGTTCCGCGCCGATTCGCTGCTGGGCGTTCCCGGCCTGCTGGAGGCCTACCGCGCCGGCACGCGTGGCGCTGGCCAACGCGCCCGGCAACGGCGTGGCGGACGACAAGGTGGTCTACGCCTATGTGCCCAAGATGATCCGCTACTACGAAGGCGAGGATCCCATTCTGCCCAACGTGCCGACCTACCTGTGCTGGCAGGAACAGGACCGCAAGCACGTGCTCGAGAACCTGGACAAGCTGGTGGTGAAGGCGCCAACGAATCCGGCGGATATGGCATGCTGGTCGGACCGCATTCCACCGCGCACAACAGCGCGAGGAGTTCGCCGGCAAGATCGAAGCCAACCCGCGAAATTACATCGCCCAGCCTACGCTGGCGCTGTCGCGCGTTCCGACCCTGGTGGACGACCACTTCGAGGGCCGCCACGTGGACCTGCGGCCGTACATTCTCTATGGCAAGGAGATCAACGTGCTCCCGGGCGGGCTGACGCGCGTGGCGCTTGCGCAAGGGATCGCTGGTGGTGAATTCGTCGCAGGGCGGCGGCAGCAAGGATACCTGGGTGCTGGCGCCCGGGGCGCCGCAAGAGAGGCGAGCGTATGATCGCTGAAACCCGGCCCGCTGCTGAGCCGCGTGGCCGACTCGGTCTACTGGATGGCGCGCTACATCGAACGCGCGGAAAACGTCGCGCGCTTCATCGGCGTCAATCTCCACCTGCAACTGGACCTGCCGCTCGAGCCGGCGCACCAGTGGCAGCCCCTCATCGATACCAGCGGGGACGCCGAAGTCTTCCGCGAAACGTTACGGCGAGGCCACGCAGCCAACGTGATTCAGTTTCTGGCCCTCGACGCCGACAATCCCAATTCGATCTTCTCCTGCCTGCGGGCGGCGCGGGAAAATGCCCGCTCGCGTGCGCGAGACCATCTCCTCGGAGATGTGGGAGCAGGTCAACAGCATGTACCTGCAGATCCAGGCTCAGCGCGGCGTATGCCGGAGCCGGAGTGGCTTGCCCGAGTTGTTGCGCAATATCCGCCTCGGCTGCCACCTGTTTCAGGGCATTACCGACGCCACCATGAGCCACAACGAGGCCTGGCATTTCGTGCGGCTGGGGCAAGCTGATGGAGCGCGCCGACAAGACCTCCCGCATTCTCGACGTGAAATATTTCATGCTGCTGCCTTCGGCAACAGCGTGGGCACGCCCTATGACGATCTGCACTGGGCGGCGGTACTGAAGTCGGTCAGCGGATTCGAAATGTATCGCAAGAAGTACGGCCGGATTTCTCCGCGCGATATTGTGGAGTTCCTGGTGATCGACCGGGAATTCCCGCGCGCCATCCACCATTGCATCCAGGGCGCCGACGAATCGCTGCACGCCATCACCGGCACGCCCATGGGCAGCTTTCAGCTATCCGTTCCGAGCAGTTGATGGGGACCCTGCGCGCCGAATTCGATTTCACCTCCGTGGATCGCATCATCCTGCAAGCGGGATTCACGAGTACCTCGACGGGTTGCAGGTTAAGATGAATGTCATCGGCGACAGCACTGCCAACGACTTTTTTGCCATGGCGCCGGCAATCCAGGACCGGCTGCCGCAGCAGACAACAGTTGATGGGCATTCGCGTTGCGCTGCATCATAAGACCATTTACGATTACGACCGGCTGGTCACGCTTTTACCGCAAATCGTGCGCCTGCGCCCTGCGCCGCACTGCCGCACGCCCGTGCTGAGTTACTCGCTGCGCGTCGAGCCGGAAGATCATTGCATCAACTGGCAACAGGATCCCCACGGCAATTTTCTGGCCCGCATGATCTTTCCCAACCAGACGCGCCATTTCTTGCTTGAGGTGGATATGGTGGCCGATATCGCGGCCATCAATCCTTTTGACTTCTACCTCGAAGCCTACGCCGAAAAATATCCCTTTCGCTACCAGGCCTGGGAGCAGCAAGAGCTGGCGCCTTATCTGGCGAACGATCCAGCCGGGCCGCGCTTGGCGGCATTTGTGGCCTCCATTGACCGCAGCGAAAGTTCAACCGTCGAGTTTCTGGTCAACCTCAATCGGCGGATCGAGAACGAGATCCGTTACCTGGTCCGGACGGAGCCCGGGGTGCGGACCGTGGAAGAAACGCTGGCCACGGCCAGCGGATCCTGCCGTGATTCGGGCTGGCTGCTGGTGCAGACTTTGCGTCACCTGGGACTGGCGGCGCAGTTCGTCTCGGGCTATCTGATCCAGCTCACGCCCGAGGTGCAGCCGGCGGAAGGCGCTGTGCAACCGGATAAGGATTTTGTCGGCCTGCATGCCTGGGCCGAAACCTATATACCGGGAGCAGGTTGGATCGGTCTCGATCCGACTTCGGGCATGCTCACCGGTGAGGGGCATATCCCGCTGGCGGCAGCCCGCGAACCGGCTTCGGCCGCTCCGGTCTCCGGCCTGGTAAGCCCCAGCGAAGTGACCCTCCGCCACGAAATGACTGTTGCCCGCCTTGGCCGCGGAGTTGCCGAAGAATTCGCCACTCGGGGGCCGCGTTGAGCGAGACTTCGTCAATGCCGGTCGAGTCGAACGGAAGCGAAGTCCGCTATGCCTCCATGGAAGGCCACTGGGACGAGGCACAAAGGGCATCCGGTTTCCCGCGGCGCCACTGGAGAAAGCTGGCTGTCGCCGTTGGCCGGATGGGTTTTCGCGAACTCAGCCGCTGCTGGCAACACGGCCAGCAACTCATCCAAGCCAGAGGTTTCTCTGCCGCCGGCGGCGAACTGCAAGGTAAAGCGAGTCATACCCCTGTAGACCCGCTGCCTCTCGTGCTCGCCGAGTCGGAGTGGGCACAGATTGAAGGAGCGGTCACGCAGAGGGCCGGGCTGCTCAATGCCATCCTGATGGACCTCTACGGGGAGCGGCGACTTCTCAGCGAAGGACATTTCCCGCCCGCGTTGCTCTTTGCCAACCCTCGTTTTTTGCGCCCTTGTCACGCCATTGCGCCCTCGGGCGGAGTTTTCCTGCAAACTTATGCCGCGGATTTGGGGCGCGCGCCCGATGGACGCTGGCGGGTGCTCGCCGATCACACCCAGACGCAGCCAGGGATTGGTTACACCCTTGAGAACCGGCTGGTAAGCGCGCGCTGTTTGCCCGATATTTTCCGGCAAAACCCGGTGCGGCGCCTCGGGAGTTTTTTCGACGCGCGGCGGAACGCCCTGCTGAACCTGGCGGCGCGCTACCGCGCCAATCCGCGGGTCGTATTGCTGACGGCTGGGCCCAACCACAAGAGCTACTTCGAGGACTCTTTGCTGGCCGGTTACTGGGGCTTTCCGCTGGTCGAAGGCACCGACCTGGCGGCGCGCGACAACCGCGTTTATCTAAAGACGCTCGCCGGCCTCGAGGCGGTGGACCTGATCGTGCTCCGCGTGGACCACAATTTGTGCGATCCCTTGGAGATGGGCGGCGACGCCTCGCAGGGTGTTCCCGGCCTGGTGCAGGCCGTGCGCAGCGGCACGGTCGCCCTCGACAATGCGCTTGGCGCCGGATTGCTTGAGATGCCCGCGCACCTGCCATTCCTCTCTAACCTCTGTCGGCGGCTGCGGGCAGAGGAATTGCTGATGCCCTCGCTTGCCACGTGGTGGTGCGGGCAAGAAGAAGCTCGGCGTTATGTGCTTGAACACCTCGACCAACTGCTAATCAAGCCAGCCTTTCCGGCCTCCGGCCGGGGTCCGGTTTTCCCGGCATCTTTGAGCGCCCGGGCGCGCGAGGAGCTGCTTCATCGCATCGAAGCGCAACCGGAGCAGTTCACGGCGCAGGAACAGCTGGCTCTTTCCACCACCCCGGTACGCACCGAAAGCGGCTTTCGGCCGCAGCAGATTGTGCTCAGGGTGTTTGCCGCCTGGGATGGACAGTCCTACATCGTACTGCCCGGCGGTTTCACTCGCGTCTCCCCGGATGGCGCTTCCCTGCTCGCTTCCCTCGAGTTCGACGGCGGCAGCAAAGATACCTGGGTGCTTGGCGGAAGCCCCGAGGAATCCGCGCTGATCTCGCAGCCGGTACTCCCATCGAGCGGCGCCAACCTCAGCGGGCCTAATCTGCCGAGCAGGGTTGCGGAGAACTTCTTCTGGCTCGGCCGATACGCCGAGCGCGTGGAGGCCCACGTACGGCTGGTGCGGGCGCTCGTGCCCGCGCTCTCCGGTGAAGAAGATTTCGGCCGTCACGCTTCCATCGATACCGTGGTGCGCCTGCTGACGGAGCTGGAGCATTTGCCCCGCGAGATTTCCGGCATTTCGCTGGGCGAACAACTATGGCGGGTCCGGCGCCTGCTCTCCCAAATGGTGTTCGACCGGACGCGTTCTTCCAGCATCGGCTGGAATCTCAAGGCCATGCGCCGGGCCTTCTGGCACTTGCGGGAGCGGCTTTCGCCGGATACCTGGCGGGTGTTGCAGGCGATTGAGAGCGACTTCGCCAGAGCTGTTCCCGGAGATGACAACCAGCGGCGCCTCGGCGAAACCAATCTTCTCGATCGGGTTATCGTCACCCTTTCGGCGCTCTCCGGCTTGCTGATGGAAAACACTACCAGGGGGCAGGGATGGAGCTTTCTCGAAATTGGACGCCGCTTGGAGCGGACCGTGCAGACCGTGGAATTGCTGCACTCCTCCGTAGCCGAAACTTCCACCGACGTCGAACTCTATCTGCAAATGTTGCTTCACATCGCCGATAGCGCGATCACCTACCGCACCCGTTATCTCACCACCCTGCGCGCCGATCTGGTGCTGGAACTTCTGCTGACCGACGAGTCCAATCCGCGCTCGGTTGGGTTCCAGTTGGCGGCCCTTCTCACCCAAATCGAAAAATTGCCGCAACCCACCGACTCTGGCATCCAACCGCTTGAGGAACTGTTCGTCTTGCAGGCGCTCGCGGCGGTTCGCATGGCGCAGGTATCCGACCTGGCAAGGCCTGATGGCGAGGGCCGCCTCGGCTCTTTGGACGACCTCCTCCAGCAACTCAAGCTGGGCATGCACGATCTTTCCGACGCGCTCACCGCCCGCTATCTGAGCCACGTGGCGCCCGTATGCTTGATATCATCCTCTTGAGCGCGCGCATGCTCTACACGGTTAGCCACATCACCCGTCACATCTACGAATCTCCGGTTTCGCAGTGCCTCAATGAACTGCGGCTCACGCCGCGCATCCTGCCCAACCAGCAGGTCCGCGAGCACCGCATTCGCGTCCAGCCCGAACCGGCCGTGCTGCTGCACGGAAAAGACTATTTTGGTAATGACGTCGCAACCTGCGGAGTATTCCAGACGCACGATCTCCTGGTGATTCAAGCGACCAGCGTGGTCGAGGTCGAGCCCCGTGCCGCACTAACGGTTGTTCCGGTTGTGCTCCTTTCGTGGGAGCAAGCACGCGACCTCCTCGCGACCCATGCTGACGCGGGCTGCCTCGAAGCAGTCGAGTTTGTTTTTGATTCTCCATTCGCTTTCGCGGGAGCGGAGTTTGCTGAATTTGCGCGGCCGACCTTCACCCCGGGCCGACCGTTATTGGACGCACTGCGGGAACTTACGCATCGCATTCACGACGAATTTCGCTACCGGCCGGAATCCACCTCGATCGACGTGCCTCTGGTCGAAGTGCTGCGCAATCGGCGTGGCGTTTGCCAGGACTTTGCCCATGTCATGATCGCCGCGCTTCGTTCGTTGCGCTTGGCGGCGCGATACGTGAGCGGTTACCTGCGCGGCGGCTCCAAGTATCAGGGAGCCCAGGCTTCGCACGCCTGGGTATCGGTATTCGTTCCGGGAACGGGGTGGCTGGATTTCGATCCCACTAACGATGCCGTGCCCTCAGACGGCCATATCACGCTGGCGTATGGCCGGGACTATGCCGACGTGACTCCGGTGAAGGGGATCACCATGGGAGGCGGCGGCCAGAGGGTCGAAGTCGAGGTCTTGGTGCGCAACCGGGCCGATACGTAGAAGCCCCCCCGTCATTCCTGGGATACGCAAAGAAGTAGCGCTTGGATTAGGCTTTTCTGTCCCGAGTTGAAACGCTGGGCCCGCAACCACCGGAAGCAAATCTTCACTGTATTTCTCTTTTCACTATTCTTTTGGCGCGCTCGAATCGGTGCTCGCGTAGTAGTAGGCCCGGCGGCTGCGTAACCGTAGGTTGAAGTTGGTGGTGGGAAGAATGCTGACCGAGTGCAAGCCCTCGGCGTGGCCTGGCAATGCATAGGTGAGCACATAGGCTTTTCGTAATTCCTCCACCATTGCGGCCAAGGCGGACGAAGCGCCGGGAGCACGCGTGAAACTGCCGCCTCCCGTGAGCACCGCCATATCCCGCAAAACTCCGCCGCCCGAGGCAGTGGTCTCCGGACCTCCAGTGTTGAGTGTGTAAATCGGTACATTGGCCCGTATGGCGGCGATGGCGGCATCGCGGAAGGAATATCTGCTGATGGTGTCGTGACCATCGGAGAGGACGATAAGAACGGGCCGGCGGGTGGAGTCGCAATTTTTCGCCAGAAACTCCACGCCGAGAACTACGGCATCAAGCAACGGCGTCTCTCCCCCGGCATGAATCTTCGAAAGCCAGGCTGCCGGCGGCAGGTCGCGGCAGTTGCGAGCACAGACGGCGCTCGTCTTCAGGCCGGCGAATGACATGATGGACAGCGCATCATCCGGCCTCCATCGCGCCTCTTGAATCAACTGCGCTGCCTCCGCCATTTCCTCGGAAAACCGCCGCGCCAGCGATTGGCTGGCATCAATAAGCACCAGGACTTCCAGATTACTTTGCGGGTAGCGGCCCAGGCTGCGGAAGCGGCGGATCACCGTCCCGTTATCTACCACCGCGATATCGGTTGGAGTGAGCGTGGCAATGTCCCGATTATGCTGGTCCGTCGCTACGAACGTGAGTTGTACCTCATTGACTTCGGCTTTGAATGAGTAGTCTGGTTGCTGATCCGCTCTCGCCGGGGGTACTGCCGTGTACAGGGCGGCCGCCAAGGCGAAAATAGCCGCGAAAAGTGCAAATTGGCATCGGCGCTGATGCATCGAGGACCTCAGTGAATTCATCGACGCTGAGGTTCGAGTGCTTTAGAAGCTTTCAAAGCGTATGGTCAAGGATAGGAGTCTCTGAAGCAACCGGCTCTGTCCAGCAAGCGTCATTCATTTACTTTTGCCGGCAAGCGATGTACTCTCGACCTAATTTCATCATGGAGTTGGTCGTGGGTATCGGGTTTCGTATCGCTTTCGCTTGCCTTGTCCTTATTCTGATCCCTTCGGCGTTGCTTGGTCTGGGAGAGAAGTTCGCGACTTTCCCGAGTTCTGCCAACGAACTGCCGTCCCCGAACGGCCGGTTTCTTGTTCGAAGCATTGGCTATGGAGCTGCTCCTGGAAATTTCTCCGGCAAGTTTCATGCGCTCGTTCTCGAAACCCGAGAAACGGGAAAGTTGCGCAAGCTGTGCGACTACCTCGGAAAAGTTATGGTCTCCTGGGCCGCGGACGATGTTCTCTTTGTGAATGACTACTACACCGCCAGGGGCTCCAGAGTTCTTGTGTTTGTCACCGATGAAGCGATTCCTCCGCTTGTAATCGACAGGAACCGCATGGTTAAGTTGTTGGACCCGATCACGAGCCGACATCTGCTCAGCAACGACCACGTTTTCATAGCGGCATCCAAGCTGGAAGGCGACACTCTCGCGCTTCGCCTCTGGGGATACGGCACGCAGGATGCCAAGGGCTTTGTCTTGTCATGTGATTACAGTCTCGAACGCGACACCGCCTCATGCGGGGAAAGTTCCGGCACGCCGAAGAGTGTATTTTGACCTTCCACGTCCCCGACGAGCCTGTGCTTGGCTCGTTGGGATCGCCACCACGGAATTGAGCCCGCACCGTCCACGCGCGTTTTCCGCCGCCTGCTAAAGCTCTGGTGCGTCAGCGTCGATGAGTTCGCTGAGGCACTCGATGCATCGGCGCCCGCGTCAACCCGCACTTTCCGTGGCTTTCCTCGTCCTGGGATGCTCACCTATGAATTGCCAAGCCATGCAGAGGGCTTGCACTCGGCCAGCATTCTGCCCACGATCGACTCTAACTTACATTTACGCAGCCGCCGGGCCGACTACTATGCGAGCGCGGGCTCGAGCGCGCGAAGGGGGTTGCAGTGAAAATCCGATTCTGGTTGTGGTGGATGGTCGTCGCAGCCGTTGCCTTGCCCGTAGCCGCCCAGAGCTTCCAGCCCGGGACAGTCACGCGCATGCAAACCAAGGAATGCACCGTCATGCATGGCGCTCTGGCGGCCGTCGGCTACATGCCACAGATGACCGGGGAAATCTGCCCGGAGTACACGCTGGTGAGCGAGAAGGTTGTCTATGTGGTGGTCGGAAAACGCTCCAGCCAGTTCATGCCGCTGGCCGAAACCGTCCAGTTTCGTCTGTATAAGAACGATCTCTTAGTGCGCGTAGACGATGAAAAACGCGAGCGCCGTTTTTCCATCAAGGAAATGACGCTTCGCGCCGACTGGGAGCGCGATCAGATCTCTCGCGACAAGCAGTTGGAGCTGCGGTTGCAGGCCGAGCGGAATGAACTCAATCGGTAAGAGCTGAAATGACGTTGCATCCAGCCCTTCGCCTGTCGTCACGTGAGAAGCCCTTTTGTCCGGAATTTTGTATTGAGAAGTGATGGGTGCGGCTTCGTTTCGCATAAAACCGCTATAGTGGCCAAATTGTTGCAAAATACACCACAAATCCGCCTTTGAGCAATTTCACCCTTGTCTGTGGTAAAACGCGCATTCTGGCCCTCTGGCCTGCCCCAGATGTTCTCCTCGACTGCTCACCGAAGATAATTCTAAATCACTGTCCAATAGGCAGTTAGATCGATCCGTATGCATTTCTGCTGGAGAAATTGCGAGTGGTTTCCCGAGTGCAACATGGAATAGTTCTTCTACAAGATACCTGCCGGAGGGTTTGTGAGCAGTTTTCCGAAAAAGCCCGTAGCCGTTATTACGCTGGCCTTCGGCTTTTTTATTTTATCCGCAAACGCGGCGCGGCACCCGGTGCCCCTCGATCCCAATACCGATAGCGCGAAGTGCATTACTTGTCACGAAGATAAGACCAAGGGCGCCTCAGTACACAGCGCCAACGCTCAGGGCTGCATGTCCTGCCACGAAATCCGCATAATCAAGAGCCGGGACAAAAAGAAAGAAGACATTACCCGCGTAAAATTGATTAAGGCGACCCCACTCAGCCTGTGTCTCACCTGTCACCAGGGGATGAAGGCCAGCGGTAGCAGCTCCGTAGTTCACGCTCCCGTTACCCGAAACTGCCTGACTTGCCACGACCCTCACATTTCCCCCAATAAGAATCTGTTAAAGAAGGTGGCAAGCGGGGACAGTAAGGAGAATCTGTGTCTGAGTTGCCACAACCAAGGTCTCAATGTTCCGGAAAAAGGCAGCCGACACGCGGCACTCGACATGGGCTGTGATACTTGCCACGTCACGCACAAGACCGGGAATTCCGCCCAACGCGACAACCGTTTTCATCTGACCAAGGATGCGCCGGCGCTCTGCCTCGACTGCCACGACGCCACTGACAAGAAGTTGGCCGAGGCGCACCACAATCAGCCATTTGCCACCGCCGACTGCCTGACCTGCCACGATCCGCACCAGTCCCCCAAGCCTAAGCTGGCGCAACGCTTCCAGCACGCGCCGTTCGAGGCGGGCTCCTGTGAAGCCTGCCATGCGGACGCCAAAGACGGCAAGGTTGTCCTCACCCAAACTGACGTTCGTGGGCTGTGCGTTACCTGCCACGAGGAGCAAGCCAAGCAGATTGAGACGGCGAAGGTGCAACATCCCGGCGCACAGGGCGAATGCACTGCCTGCCACAGCCCGCATGCGAGCAAGTACCCCCGGCTGCTGGCTCCGGACCCGGTAACGATCTGTGAGAATTGCCACAGCGAGGAGGCCGAGATGCACAAGCATTCTCCGGCCTTGCACGCAGCCGCATTCCGCGATGGATGTTTCACTTGTCACAACGGGCACGGCGGCGATCGTCCGAACCTGCTTCGTGCGACGATGGACGGCAACAAGTTGTGCCTGGAGTGCCACTCGCCGCGGCGCCGTCCCGGCTTTGACAAAGCTACGCAAATGGTCACCATCTTCGATGGCACCGTAGAGCTTCCAGCCGACTACTTTGTCAGAATGCCGCCACTGAATCTGCAGAACATGGATACGACGGGGCATCCGACGGCCTCCCATCCAGTGGTGGCGGCGGTTGACCGGGGCGACCCGGACAAGAAGAGACCCATGACCTGCTTGAGCTGCCATCTGCCGCACGCGGGGGTCTCAAGCGGACTGTTTGTATCCAACACGGCAACCACCATGCCGCTCTGCGGTCGGTGTCACCACGGCGAGGTCGGCGGCGTGCCGGACGTTGAAGCGCAGTCTGCGCCGACGCCAGCCCAGACACCCAAGGGGAAAGGCAAGGGGAAGAAGAATTGACGCAGTATATGTACAGCATTTCGAATTCGCTCCGGAAATCGGGCTACAGCCTGATCGTACTGATTCTCGTGCTGGTCAGTCTCAAGTCCGGGTTTGCGGCTGACAAGAAGCAGAAGGCGAAGCAAGCTCCAGCCCCGGCTCCGGTGGTGGATGTCTCGCAGTTAGTGTGGCCCCCTGCACCCGATGTGACGCGCATTCGATATCTCAGCGCGCTGCACGGGGAGGAGGACTTCAATCCGACGACCAAGAAGAAGAGAAGCAGCTTGCTGGACAGGATGGCGGGGGTGACCTTGCCCGCCGAGCAAGGCAAGCCGTCTCTCGTGAAGCCGTACGGCATTGCGGTCGATTCCAAGGGCTTGATCTACGTTGCGGATGCCGGTCATTCCTCGGTATTCGTCTTTGACCTGGAGGGGAAGAAGGTTTCGTATCGTGGCCAGCAACAATTGGCCTCGCCGGCCGGGTTGGCGATCGATGATTCCGACCGGCTCTTTGTGAGTGACTCCGCGCAGCATGTGATTCTTTGCTTCAGGCCGAATGGCACTCTCGAAGCCAGCATTGGCCAGGACAAACTAGTTAAGCCCATCGGTATCGCGGTTGACGTCGAGAACCGTTATCTGTATGTCGTGGATGCCATTCAGAACAAGGTGCTGGTCTTCGATGTCGATGACTATCACCTGCTGCGCTCGTTCGGGGGGAAGAGTGACGCTACCCTGGCCCCGGGAACCTTTGACCGGCCCACCAATGTGGCGGTGGATAACGACTTCAATGTCTATGTTGTAGATACGTTCAACGAGCGTATCCAGGTATTCGATGCGGACGGGCAATTTCTTAGGATGTTCGGCAAGCAGGGAAACATTGCCGGCACCTTCATGCGCCCAAAGGGAATTGCGGTAGACTCCGACAATCACGTCTACGTGGTCGATTCCGAATTCAACAATGTGCAGATCTTCGATTCCGAAGGACGTATTCTTATGTTCTTCGGCTCGCGCGGTTTAAGTCCCGGGACGTTCACGCTGGCTTCCGGTATCGCCTTCGATCAGCAGCATAATCGCGTGATCGTCGGCGAGCAATGGAAGGGACGTATCCAGGTGTTCCGATACGTGACCGATAAAGAAGCCCAGCCGGACTATGAAAAGCGCGCGGCGGAACTTGCGGCCAAAGCGGAAGCTGAGAAAAAAGCTGCGCAAGCAGAGCAGCAAAAGATCAGCGGCGACAAGGAAAAGAAAGATAGCACCCCATAGATCAGGTACAAGCTTGACCCGTGGGTGCAATCTTCCCACGAGTCGGGAAGTGTAACAAAGAGCAAGGAACGTGTTCTGTATCAGATGTAACACTTATCAGGAGGTCTCACAATCGTGAGAAAATTAGTTTTAATTTTGCTCGCTGTGCTGCTCGTGGCGACAGCAGCGTTTGCCCAGAGCGATCCGATGCTCGGATCGCACAACGTGGCCAACGCTGGATGTACATCGTGCCATGCTCCGCACAATGCTCTCCCTGGACAGGGAGCGTACTTGTGGGCTGGCGCGATCCCGACTGGCACCTATCAAACTTATCTAACGTCCGACGGTAACGGCGGGACGCTGAACGCTGGCCAGATGACCGCCAGCTTGGCGAACGTCTATGCCGGTACGGTCACCAACTTGCCGATGGCGCACACGGTGCTCTGCCTAAGCTGCCACGACACCTCGTTCAACACCTCGATGGCTGCCAACATCACTGGCTCAACCACCAAGACCCTGAACTTCAACATTGGCAACGCCGGCAACCTGACCGGCGATCACCCGGTGGATGTGAAGTATCCGACTAGCGATCCGACGTACTTCACCGTCACCGTTAATGGCGCGGCCGGCACGGTTTCCTTCACCGATACCGCCTATGCCTACGGCCACCCGACTCGTCTGTACACGGACGGTACGTTTGCCTACATCGAGTGCAGCACCTGCCACAATCCGCACAACCAGACGGCGACGATTGTCCCCAACGCTGCCGGCACCCCGACGGCGGTTTGTACCACTCACTTCATCCGTGGGCAGTATCGCTCCACCGACGAACAGGCGGCGAATGCCGCAACCGTTCCGTGCACGCCTACTTCCGCGCAGTATACCGCGGACAACGCCAACTTCTGTATGAGTTGCCATTCCTTCCCATCCGCCCAGTTCACTGGGTTGGTACACTAAAAGGAGCCAGGAGAATATCATGACTAAGAAAAATCTCACTCTCGTCCTGGCCCTGCTGCTCATCGCATCTGTAAGCATTTGGGCACAGACCGTCAGTACCATCACTACTACCCTGACTAACACCAACCAGAGCTCCGATCAGACCCAGGGCCACATGAGCCATGGCTGCGTGCTCTGCCATACCCCGCACGCCAGCGCTGGCCTTGTCCAGCAGGCTAGCACGGGCCTCACGGCTGCCCAACTCGGCGTAGCCCTGATTTCGGGTACCACGCTGCCGACCGGTGGCGCTATCGGCGCTGCCGTAGGCAACCCCCTCCAAGGCAACATCTACCTGTGGGGTCAGGCAATTTCCCCGCTCACCTACACCACTTGGGACGGCGGCACGCTGACCGGCTCTGGCCTTACCATCAACAGCCCGGCAATTCACAGCATCATGTGCCTTTCCTGCCACGATGGCGCGGTGACCGGCAATTCGCATGACTTGATCACCAAACTCGGCGGCGCCGGCACCTTTGGGACGAACACCACTCCTTCGTTCAATCCTGGCAGCGGCATTGCCGGCTCGTTTTATAACGGCAGCGCCACCAACAACGGATGGTCGTATTCCAGCAGCCTGGCGACCAACCACCCGATCGACGCCAAGTACCCGGTTAACGTTGGCGATCCTGGGTACGGCCTGTATTGGCTCGTCACTATCAACGCCGCCAATAACACCGTCAGCTTCACCGATACGTCCTTCATTCCTTACGTCGGCGGAGCTTCTTATCCCGGTCACCCGGCGAGGCTGTACACTGACGGCTCCTCCGCCTACGTTGAGTGCACTAGTTGCCACGAACCGCACCGCGAAACCCACGTTGCCTACAAGAACGGCAGCACCTGGGTTGTCGATACGGCTGTCGGCACTGCTAACCCGACGACGATGGACTACATCCGTGGACCGTTCTTAAGTACAAACGGCAATATGTCTGCGGGCTTCTGTCGCAGCTGTCACTACGACAAGACCCCCGACTACGTCAACACCAGCGCTCGTGTTCAATAAACCACTCTATGGAAGGGCGGCAAGTCCGTCCTTCCTTTTTCCTGTCCCAGGACAGTGCGCATCCGCAACCCGGAAGAAGATCAACCTTTACATGAATAAGCTCTACACGCTGCTCATCCTCTGTACACTTTCCACCGTAACAATCTGGGGACAAGATATGCCGGTTCCGTCGCACCCGCCAACCTCAGGGAGCCAGGTTGCGCCGGCCGTCACCCCACCTCCCGATCTGCAGAAGGTTGTGGCGCGGGTGAACGGCGTCAACATTACCCAGCGCGATTTGCGCGAACAAATGCAGCGTTTGTTTCCGTATTACGCCATCCATGGGGGAACGGTCCCGGAGAAGTACCATGCGGAAATCCGCGACAAGGCCATGCAGCAACTGATTGACGAAGAATTGATTTATCAGGCGGCCAAGAAGCTTGGGATGACCGTTCCGCCAGCCACGATGACGCGAATGCTGGCGGATGCGCGCAAGCACTTTCCGACGCAGCGCCAGTACGCGGCCTATGTCACGGCGCAATACGGATCGGTGGCGGCCTTTGAAGGACGAATCCGGCGCGGGGTGTTGATTGCCCGGTACCAAGACCGCGAAATCGTTCAGAAGTCCAAGGTGAGCGAGGCAGCACTGCACAAGATCTACGACGACAACAAGAATAGATTTGTGAGGCCGGAAAGCGTCTCTATGCAGACCATCTCCGTGAATGTGCCGGAGAATCCGAGTCCCGACCAACTCAAGATGATTGAGAGTCGGATCAACGAAGTACTTCCCAAGGCTAAGGCGGCCAAGAATCAGAATGAGTTCGGACTGCTTGCGGAAAAGTACTCGGAAGACGACTACCGGGTGATGCTGGGAGACCGCAAGTGGGTGCACCTGGTTAGTCTGCCACCTGCCATGGCCAAGGCCGCTGCTGCCTTAAAGCCAGGCGAAACCAGCGATGTATTGAAGGTTCCTGGAGCGTGGGTCATTATCCGTGAGAATGACAAGCGACCCGAAAAGCAGATGGAGTTCAATGAAGTCGAAGCGGACGTGCGCAAACAACTGGAAACCAGTGCGCAGCAAAATCGATGGGAAACGCTGCGCGGGGGACTCCGCAAGAACGCCAAAATTGAAATTCTATGAGCCATCGGTTGCGTCGTTTCATTTTTGCAATGGCGCTGCTCCTACTGTTTGTCGTCTGTGGGGCAGCACAAGTACAGGTGCTGCCGCAAATGCCGGTCACGCTCTCTGGTTCGCTGAGCGCCGGCTATGCCGGCGGTACCGGCGCAGCATTGGGGTCGCAGACGTCGAGTTCGGATTCGTTGACCCTCGGCGTCATGGCAGATCTCAACGGCTCCTACTATGACCCGCGTTTTCTTCAATTCAGTGTCTCGCCTCGCTTTACGTGGGATCGTAACGGCTCCCAATCGGAGAGCGCACTGGAAGACCGGGACGACGGCATGAATGCCTCTGTTGATTTCCTTCAGGGCAGCAAGACGCCCATTCACTTCTCTTATAACCTCACTCAGACAAATACGGCGACTCTCAGCGGTGGCCCCAATGCGTTCACGGTCGGGGCCGACGGTTTAGCCCAGTCTTATTCAATCTCTGCATCGCCCAGATTGGGCTTTCTTCCACCGATCAGTTTCTCGTTCTCTCACTCCAACGCCGACACCAGTGTGACTGGTGTGCAGGAGCCCAGTTTAACGACGAGCAACAACTTCCTGAACGTCTTGACCAACTACAATTGGCTGGGCTTTCACATGTCTGGCAACTACGCTCAAACCTCGAACCAATCAACGACGCAGGATTTGTTGAACTTGGGAGTTCCCGCCGCCCCCAGCAATTCCTCCAGCCGGCAAGAGAACTTCGGGTTGAGCCACGACCTTCCGCTGCACGGCAGTGCCTCGCTGGCCTACGGCCATAGTACCGACAGTTATACCCTGAGCGGCACACCGGAAAACGATTCGTATGACACGGCGGCGGGGAGCGTAGCGTTGGTCCCTATTCCTAAACTGACGTGGAACGCGAGCGTCAACTACACTTCGAACGCGACGAATCAACTGATTTCGGAAGTTCTTAATGGGCAGTCAACGACGTCAACTGTCCTCGGCACCGGACGAACCACTTTGCTGCAGTCAACTGCGTCATACCAGATAGGGCATGGATGGACAGCGGGTGGGTCAGGGTCGCACGAGACGTCAACGGTTGCAGGGGAAGGCCTGATTCAAGATCTTGGTTATGGCACGGTCACCTATGGCCGCGTTCTTTGGCATGGTTTCTTGAATGTGTCTTACTCGCCGGGCTGGAACTCAGTTGAGATCGATTCGGCTGGGACGAGCGAGACCACTTCCGGTTTGTACAACGCGGCAACCGCTTCGTATCAACACCGGGTGAGGCGATGGACGGTAAACGGCAGCACCACATTCATGCGCAACAACGCCTACATCACCAGCGCCGCGCCGGTTGTGGCAAACGCGTACTCAGCGACCGGAAGCGCGCGCGCCCGACTGAGATATACTTGGAACCTAAACCTCAATGCCTCTTTTAACAAAAGCCAGGTCGCAGGAAGTAACAGCAACCTCAGTGATGTGATCTCAGGGCAATTGTCGAATCGTACATGGTCATTCACTGGTCAATACCAACGCAATAGCGGCTACTATTTGTTCGCTAGCAGCGGAATACCGGTGGTAGTATCCACCAACATTATGGGTATTCAGACTCTTTACAATACTTCGCAGAGCTACTCAGGTTCCCTCGGCTACAACCGGGGACTACTCAGTGCACAGGCGTCCTATAGCCATACGAATGGTGTATTTGACACAGTGACTGTGCCGACCACGACCGTGAACTCGTTCTTCGAAGGAAGGTTGTACTATAAATTTCGCAAGCTTGACTTTCAGGCCGGGTATCGGCGGCTGACGCAGTCTGCAAGTTCAAACAATGCATTAAATCAGATTTCAAATGGATACTGGCTCTCCGTGGTCCGGAGGTTCCGAGCGTTTTGACCATTGGCGAACGCCGGTCCGAAGCGTGGGTTTTATGAGTGCGAAGGAGCATTGCTTGCTTCGTCAACGAATCGTGCAAGTGGGGCTTTGTTTGCTTATGGTTCTTCCTGCGGCGTTTGCGGCAGTTAGCGCCGCGCCACGGTCCTTGCCCCTTCCTCCGCCTCTGCTGCTGGAGGGTGGGCGCCGGCTGGAGTTTGTGCGGGCTTTTTCCTCGGAACAGGATGTCAAGACCAAGCATTCACTATGGAATAAATTGCTTGATGCTATCGCCGGAGCTCCCAACCGTGTACGCATGGTTCGACCCTATGATGTTGTAACGGACTCTCGCGGAAGGATCGTGGTCAGCGATCCGGGCGCGGCGTTGATCCACATCTTTGACTTCGACCACGGGAAATATCAAAAGCTAGTGGGCGGCCCGAAAAATTACTTTAAATCGCCGATCGGTGTGGCCGTTGATAACAGTGACAGCATTTACGTGGCGGATTCAGAACTGGGAATGGTGCTGGTGTTTGACAGCCATGGCAAGTTCCGCCGCTACATTGGAAATCTGAAGGGAGAAGGATTCTTCAAGCGTCCCACTGGGATAGCGGTTGATGCGCCGAACAACCGTGTATATGTTACCGACACCTTGCGCGATGCCGTCTACTATACCGATTTGCAGGGCAATATTCTTGGACATTTCGGGTCACGTGGATCGGGGCAGGGAGAATTCAACTATCCGACAGAATTGATAGTGCAGAACGGGGAGCTATTCGTGGTGGATGCGATGAACTTCCGAGTCCAAGTGTTTGACGGAAAAGGCCAGTATCATGGCAGCTTTGGTCAGGTGGGGCCGGAGACAGGGTACCTGTGGCGCACCAAGGGGTTAGCTATGGACAACGAAGGTCACTTCTATGTTGCCGATGCAATGCTCAACGTTGTTCAGGTGTTTGACCGTGAAGGCACGCTGCTCTATTACTTTGGCCAACAAGGGGAACAGCTAGGGGAATTCAACTTTCCGTCTGGAGTCTTCATTGATCGGAATGACCGGGTATATGTTGTCAACATGTTGAACCATAGAGTGGAAGTGTTTCAGTATTTGGACAAGGCAAAGGCAGGTAGTAATTGATGAGAAGCAGAGTCATCTTCGGATTTCTTTGTGTTTGGTTCGGCGCCCTGATGTCATTGGCACAAAACTCACCGACGGTGTCGCCGTTACATAATCTTGCGCCCAATCAGAGCAGCAACAGCTCACAGGGCAGCAACGCACCGATTGCCTGCATTTACTGTCACACTTCCCATAATGCGGTTCCGAAGGTCAAGGGATTGTGGAACCATGAAGTCTCGGGTTCCAATTACAAGACGTATACCAGCAGCACGTACGACCAAGGCATGCAGTCAATTACGGCAACGTCTCCCAGCCGCCTATGCATGAGCTGTCATGATGGGACGGTGGGTCTGGGAGCGACCTACAACTCTAAGGCCGTCACCAGCGTGGTGCGCATTCCATTGTCCAGCGCTGGAAACATGGGGGTAGATCTCTCGCGGAGCCACCCGTTAGATTTTAGCCAATGGGTCAGGGATACCTCATTGGTGGATACCCTGTTCAATGCCACCTCCCGCACCACGGCGAACCCCGGTGTCAAGCTTTCCAACGGCCAAATCGAGTGCACAACCTGCCACGAGCCGCATATCCAGAACGTGGACCCAATGCGCCCGACCGACTTTCTCGTAATTGACAATCGCTTTGGAACCATCTGTCTAGCCTGTCATGACGCCAATAAGCCATCGCCGGCGACCCTGGCGGGGTGGTCATCAAGCGCTCATGCGGTAAGCACTAGCAGCGAAGGGGGAAGTGTTACAGGCTATCCGACGGTCGGGGGCGGGGCTTGCGGGAATTGTCACGCTATGCATCGGAGCGGCAGCGACAGGCTTCTGAGTGATGCGAACGAGCAGACCTGCTATCCCTGTCACGCGAATGCAAATTCTACCAAACCTTGGGGCCAAACATGGATTGGCTATAACCAGAATAATTATCGGCATCCGGTCGAAGCCCCCGGCCACGATCCCAAGGAAGATCTTCTTTCAGCCAGCACACCGAGACACTCCGAATGCTGGGACTGCCATAACTCTCATGCTACTTTGGACAGCAGTAAGTCGGCGCCGGCTTCCCTGGGTACCGCACTTGCAGGCGCGAGTGGAATCACCCGCGACGGGACGAGTATTACTCTCGCCACAGCAGAGTACCAGGTTTGTCTGAAATGCCACGGGGACAGTCTTAACAAGCCGCAAAAAGCAGGATATACGAATTACGGTTACACTCCGGTGCGCGCCGTGAGTTCATTCAATGTTCGCAAAGACTTCAATTCTCAAGTCGCTCGGCACAACGTTATTTGGCCATTCAGCGGCGCGGCCCACCCCGATCTTCGCAACAATATCTTGATGTTGAACAACACCGCGGGCCGTTCGTTGAAGACCACTGGTTCTTTCCTGAAGTGTGCAGATTGCCATAGCGGAGAAAACCCGTCCAACGACGGTGGAAACGGGCCGAATGGGCCACATATCAGCAGTAATGCGCACCTTCTCGAACGGCCATATGCGCTAAATCAGGCGCCGAATCCCGGGCAGCCGGTGCGATCGCTGGTCGTCACTCTGAATCCCCTTACAGGCACTTTCGCGATGTGCGAGAAGTGCCATGACGTCGCGGGACTGCTAGGCAATGGCTCCACGCCTGGGCCCAAAGACTCGGTGTTCAAACATCACGGCACCCATGTTTTAAACATGGGTATATCCTGCGCGGTATGTCATGCCCCACACGGAGTCGACGGCGGAACCAAGCAGTTCAACGCACATTCGATTAACCTGGATACGCAGTTGACGGGCCCTGACCCGGTGACGCTCAAGTGGTATATCGATACCATCAGTCGCACCTGTTACGTCTCCTGCCATTTCAGCAATGATACGAGCGGCATTGGCCTGCAGCACAGCGGGATTTCATACGCAACGACAGACCAAAATATGCAGATGCGGCGGGTTTTGACTAGACCTAGACGTTGATAACCCTGTTTCCGCTTGCGGAAATAAGCGAGCTGGGCCCTTTCCCGCAAGGCCTCGTGAGATTCCACAACCCGCTCGGAATAGAGTAGCGAGGTTTGCAGGTTTCGTCCGCTTGGAGAAATGCAGGCGCGAAAAGACCGTAAGTTCTTATTCTTGAGTCAGTACTCTCGATTTGTGATCAGCGTCATAGCTTTGGGGAGCGGCAGATGCAAACATTAAAGGGCAGGCGACGGAGCGTGGACGGCGGTGGGATGAATACCGCACTGGGTGATATACCCCATGGTCAACTGGATCGATTACGAATCCGCTCCGTAAGCTATTGACTTACCTGTGAGTTAGCTCGTAGAGGCTTCTGGCCTCGTACGTGCATCTGTCATCCTTGGCATTCAAGGAGCCCCGCATGGGTTTTGGGAAAATCTGGTCGAAGATACATAAGACGCTCTCTTCGGTGCGCACCGGGATCATTCTCTTATTGATAGTGGTCGTTTTTTCCGCTGTAGGCACGCTGGTTCTGCAGCGCCCCACCACGGACCCGAGCGAAATTCAGCGCGCGTACTCGCCGGCAACGCTGATGTGGTTGGATCGGATTGGGCTCACCGATGTCTACCATGCATGGTGGTTCGCGGTTTTGCTCGGACTGGTAAGTCTTAGCATCATTTTTGCCTCGCTTGAGCGTTGGCCGACCGCTTGGCGCGTTTACGCCCGTCCCAATCGCCGTCCGGAGGTGCATTTTCGCGCCGCTCTTCCTCACCACAAAGAGTTCAAAATCAGTGATGCCAAGGCCGGCATGGATGCCGCCGAGCGCGCCTTGATCAAGCTTGGTCTCAGGCCCGAGCGGGTGGTCGAAAACAACGAAGTCTCGCTTTTTTCCGAGCGCCACCGCTTCTCCGTCCTGGCGGTTTATATTGTGCACCTCAGCCTGCTGATGATCTTCGCCGGCGGCATCGTCGATGCCATCTATGGTTACCGCGGGTCGCTCACGCTGACTACGGGCGAAGTCAGCAACACCATCGTGATGCGGCAAAAGGGGATGGAATTAAAGAAGCCTCTGCCCTTCTCCATTCGCTGTGATGCCACCGGACAAGAAAACTACGCCGATGGCAGCCCGAAGCGGTGGTGGTCAGATCTGGTGGTTTTGGAGAAGGGCCGCGAGATCGAGCGCAAGCAGATCGTCGTCAACGATCCGCTCATCTACGACGGCGTCCGTTTTTACCAGGCAGGCTACGGGATGAGCAACAAGATCGATCATCTCCAGTTGCGGGCGACGCCGCTGAAAGGCGAGGCGCAGACGATCACGCTGGCGCCACAACAAGCAGGGCAACTCGACGCGCGGAGCACAATCGCGGTGAACCGCTTCGTTCCCGACTACTACCTACAGGACGGCGAAGTTCACCAGCGTTCGGAAGACCTCACCAACCCGGCGATCGAGTTGGTGCTGACGAGCCAGGGTGACAGCCATAGCGTCTGGCTGTTCCCGCGCGACTCCAATGAAGCGCGGGACGCCAAATCCGGTTACACCTTCACTCTCACCGATCTGAAACCGAAGTTTTATACCGGCCTCGAAGTGTCGCACGAGCCGGGACAATGGTTCGTGTGGAGCGGCGTACTGACGATGGCGCTCGGCTTGGGTGTCGCCTTCTATCTTGTCCACATGCGCTTCTGGGTGACGACGCTATTCGATGCGCGCCAGGGTTTGCTGCTGTGGGTTGGAGGCGCGTGCAATAAAAACCGCGAGCGCTTTGAGCAGCGCTTCGCGGAAGTGACCGAGGCCATCGGCAAGGAACTGAACGGCAACCGCAAAGTAACGGAATTGACGAAGCAGGGCGAGCCTGCCGAAAAGGAAACCGTGGCTCGCGTGTAGCCAGCCGATCATCGTCCCGGCGGAGGCGCGCATGCCGGGACCACTTACAACTACCGTGTACGCGGATGCTTAGGAAGCGTAGCGGGCAAGCGGAGGTTTTTGACTGATGTCGCGAGCAAGAGCAGAGCAGACGTCAACAGGGAACGCACTGCTGGTCGTGGTCGGCCTGGGTATGCTGTTCCTGCTGTTTACGGCATTCCTTGGGGTGATGAAGGCGCACGCCGGACCGATCTATGGCGAAAGCAACATGCTTTACACGGCACTGATCTTCTACGGCGGGGCGAGCGCGCTCTACATGGGATTCGGCGTGACCGGCATCGAACGCTACGTCAAGTTCGCGTCGCTTTCGACCGCGCTCGGTTTTGTTGCCAACACGGCGGCAGGCGCTCACCGCTGGTACCTGGCCGGTCATCCGCCGTTTTCGACCCTTTATGAGATGTTGCTGAGCTTCGTCTGGACGGTCGCCCTGCTGACCCTGATCGCGGAGCGGCGCTACCAGGTGAAGATCATCGGCAGCGTGACCATGCCGCTGGCGGTGGTCAGCGTGATCCTTATGCAACTGCTGCCCTCCGAGGTGCGTCCGCTGGTCCCGGCGCTGCAATCGACCTGGCTGCACGTTCACGTCTCGCTGGCTATGCTCGCCTATGCGGCCTGCGCGGTGAGCTTTGCCCTGGCGATGATGTTCCTGATCCAGGATGGCATGAAGACCGAAACATTCCAGGTGTTGACGGCGGCTGGAATGGTCGCCGTCTATGCCGGCATGATGCTGCGTTTTCGCTCCGGCGGTCTCGCGGTGGTGGGTTGGGATCCGGTGCAGAAGTCGGAAATCTTCGTCAGCCGCGGCGTGCGCCTGTTCGTCACCATACCCGATCTCGGCTGGCTCTGCGCGCTGGTTTTGCTTTCGACGATCGTTCCCGTCTTGCTCTACGGGTTCGCAAGAATGAAACAGGATGACAGCTTTTTCGATCACGCCAACAAGGCCATGTTCGTCAGTATCCTGCTGCAGGCCGTGGTACTGGTAGCCTTCATACTGCGCGTACGGAACGGCAGCTATGCTTCAGCGGACGCCGACGGCTCTTTCCCGACGGCGCTGGCGGCGAGTCCGTTCCTGCTCGCCGGCATGCTCGGCGCCATCTTCGCCGGCTTGCTTTACCTGCTGCTGTTGTGGCGCCGTGAAGGGCTGCAACAGATGCTGCCTCCAGCCAGCAACTTGGACCAGATCACGTACAAGACCATCTGCGTCGCCTTTCCGCTGCTGACGCTGATGATCGCCGTCGGCGCTTACTGGGCCAACCAGACTTGGGGATCTTATTGGAGTTGGGATCCGAAAGAAACCTGGGCGGCAATTACCTGGCTCGTCTATGCCGGCTACCTGCACATGCGGGTTACTCGCGGCTGGAAGGGACGGCGGGCGGCTTACTTCGCGATTCTCGGGTTCGCGGTAGTCATCTTCACGTTCTTCGGAGTGACGTACCTGTTGCCTGGATTGCACGCTTACGCTTGATGCTTCCGCACCCTGCAAGGAAATGAAGCGCATCTTGAATGCAGGCGACTACCTGTAAACGCAGCCATAACTTAGGCGGCAAGAAAGACTTCCCCCTGACATCTTGAAGGCCGGCGAGCGACTCCAGGCCAGATTCGCGGAAGGTATACCCCGTGAAAAAGCTGGGCGTCCCGCCCAGCGGTGCCAGAACCGGGCGAATCAACCTTGAAACGGCTCTCGTCGTTCGCCGGTTTTCTCATTGCTCGTCACCTCCGGACGGCAAGCAACCGGAATTGGCCGTCTGAAGCGAGGTTGATAAAGCGGAACCTAAAGCCGCTCTCGGAAACTGCCGATCAAATCTGCAAGGTGCAAGATGGCTCGTCAGCCATTGCACTGCCATCGCGCCTGCGATTGCTTAAAAGCTCAGTCGAATCGTCGTCGCGGAAAGCACGCGACAGTCGCTGCCAACGCGGGCGAGACGGACCTCGGCGCTGAAGAGGAGAATCGATGAGATTTCGTTTGTGCCTTCCACTTTTGCTGATGTCTTTGGCGATGACTCTACCGCTATACGCGCAACGTTATCAGCTCGGCACGGTTACCCACATGGAGATGAAAGACTGCATGCTCGTACACAGCGGTTTCCTCTCGGTGATGGCCAACACGCCGAAAGAAACCGCCGGCGTCTGTCCCGAATACACGCTGGTCAACGACAGAGTCGTCTATGTGGTCGATGGAAAACGTTCAGGGCAGCTAATCCCTCTTGCCGAGGAGATCCAGTTTCGGCTGCATAAGAACGAACTGCTGGTGCGAATCGACGACGAGAAAAACGAATCTCGCTTCTCGATCAAGGAGATGGTGTTGAAAGAGGATTGGAAGCGCGACCAGCGGCTGCGCGAAACCCAAGCGGAGCTGCGCCTGCAGCGGGAGCGCAACGAGCTTGGCAAACGCGATGAACTGTTATCCAGGCGATCTCCGCTGAATGGCGGCGCTGGCGGTCAGCAGTATCTTGAGCAGGCACTCCGCTAACGTTTTCGAAGTCAACCGTCAGCCCTTAGAAGCCTCCTGATGGCCCCCCGGCCGACGCCCGGGGATTTCCCATGAAGCCTGGAAACCGGGCAATCTCTGCCCCGTCTACCTTGCCATACACTGCCTCCTCGCGAAAGGGCGGAAGATAGTAGACTCTACATCCAGGGGGACTTATCAGATTGTGAGCCGAGTCAGGATGAACTGGAGCGTGATCGTTCTGATGCCGGTGGCTTTTGTCCTGCTCAACGGCCTGCTGGTCTTCGTGCTGATAACGCTCTCGCTTGGTAGCGGGCGGCGGCCTGTTCTGGTTGTCGCCACCGCTGGCGCGGTGGTCGTCTCCGCGGTTGTGTTTATGGTAATGGCGGTCATGATCAGGCGCCCAATCCTGGAGTTGCAGCGGAAGATCGCTATGGTTCGCCTCGGGGAGTTGCACGCCACGGTTGAGTTCGCGAATCGTCACGATGAAATCGGCGATTTGGGACGCGATTTCAATGCCATGGTTGTTCAACTGCGCGAGAGTCGTGAGGAGATCCAGCGCCTGCACCGCACCCAGATGTCGCGCGCCGAGCATTTGGCAACTCTGGGTGAGTTGGCGGCGGGGCTGGCGCATGAAATCCGCAATCCTCTGGCCGGTATAGCCGGCGTGATCGAGATCATTGGCCGTGACTTGCCCAAGGGAAGCCCGGCGCAGAAAGTTCTGAAGGATGTTCGCACCGAGGTGGCGCACATCAATCGCATCGTCACCAATCTGCTGGAAATCGCGCGGCCCAAGCCGCCCGCTTTTGACGGTTTAGATCTGGTAGTCACGGCGGAACAGGCGATGCTGTTCGCGCGCGAGCAGGCCACGGCGAAGTCGATATCATTGGAACTAACAAAGGAGAAACCGCTTCCGCCCATCGAGCATGACAGCGGACAGATTCTACAGGTGTTGCTGAATCTGCTCTTGAATGCCATTCAGGCGTGCGAGGAAAAAGGCAGCGTAAAGGTCGAGTTCGGGCAGGACGAGGAGTCGGCCTGGGTGGCGGTCACCGATACCGGCAGGGGAATTTCCCCGGAAACGCTGCCGAATATCTTTCGTCCGTTTTTCACGACCAAGGGGAACGGAACCGGGCTGGGACTGCCTTTGGCGAAACGCATCGTCGAAGACCATAACGGACGCATCGAAGTGGAGAGCTGGCCGGGCAAAGGCAGCCGGTTTGTGGTGTGTCTGCCTAAGCGCCGGCCAGGCTGCGCGTTCGTTGTAAACTAGAGGCAAGTATGCCCACCGAAAAAGTACTTATTGTGGACGACGAAAAACTTGTCCGATGGTCTTTGCGCCAGAAGTGTGAGGAGTGGGGCTACCTTACGCTCGAGGCCGAAACCGGCTCCGCCGCCCTGCGAATTGTGCGCAACGAGTCTCCCGATCTCGTGTTGCTTGACGTGCGCCTGCCCGACATCAGCGGAATACAGCTTTTGGAGCAGTTGAAGCAATCGGGGGCGCGTGCGGTCATCATGATCACGGCCGATCCGCAGCTGGAGGACGTGAAGCTGGCGCTCAAGCTGGGCGCCTACGACTTTATCGGGAAGCCGCTTGATTTTGAAGAACTTGCGGTAACCGTGAAGAACGCTCTCGAAACCACCCGGCTGCGGACGGAAGTCGAATCCCTGCGCGGCGAGGTGCGCCGCCAAACCGGCTATCACGACGTCATCGGGGTCTCTTCGCTGATGACCGAGCTGATGAGCTTCGTCCGCAAGATTGCCGACAGCGAAGCCACCACGATTCTCATCCAGGGCGAAAGCGGTACCGGCAAAGACCTGATTGCAAAGGCTATCCACTACCAGAGCAGGCGGCAGGACAAATCTTTTGTGGCCATCAACTGCTCCGCCATTCCGGAGACGCTGATGGAAGCCGAACTCTTCGGCCACGAGCGCGGAGCGTTCACCGATGCCAAGACGTTGAAAAGAGGCCTGTTCGAAATGGCCGACGGCGGAACCCTGTTCCTGGACGAGATCGGTGAACTATCGCCTTTGCTGCAAGCCAAGTTATTGAGGGTGCTGGAGGACCAGGTAATCCGGCGGGTAGGCGGAGTGCGCGACCTGCAGGTCGATGTGCGTGTGGTCGCCGCTTCCAACCGCGATCTGGAGCGTGCGGTGCGTGAAGGCGGGTTCCGGCAGGATCTCTACTACCGGCTGGCCATTATCTCGGTTTTTCTACCGCCTCTGCGCGAGCGCAAAGAAGACATTTTGCCGCTGGTCGATTACTTCGTCGGACGCTATAACCGGAAGTTCAAGAAATCCGTTCAGGGGATCACGGACGAGATGCGCAGGCTATTGCTTAAGCATGAATGGCCGGGCAATGTACGCGAGCTTAAAAATGCCATCGAACGCGCCATGATCCTGGAAGAAGAGAGCTTTCTGCGCCCTGACTATCTTCCCTTCGCGGTTGGCCGGCACGCGCCGGGGCAGACGGCGTTCGAAGCGAGTTCGGCGATTAGCGGCGAAGCCGTCGCCTCGTCCAACGGGCGAAGTTTGCCTAAGCTGTTTATCCCTCAAGGCGGAACGTCGCTGGAACAGGTGGAACGCACGTTAGTCGAAATCGCAGTGCAGCAGGCCAACGGCAATCAGACGCAGGCGGCGCGCCTGCTGGACATCAGCCGCGACGCGCTTCGCTATAAGCTCAAGAAGTTCGGCCTCATGCATGCAGACGAGGAAGAGGCCACGCAAGCCTGAATCGGCCAGGAACGGCTTTCTGTATCAGCGCAGTCCTTGTCGGAAAAAAACCGGACAGGATCTGCGCAGCCCTGTCCGGATAAAGGGTATTAACGGCGCTCAACAACTTGCGTTGGTTGCCCTTAAGCCCCAGTCGCAGAGACTTCTCAGACCGCGGGCGGCAGCGAGCTGCCGGCCAGAATCCATACCCGAGCTACTCTTGCTCTTCCAAAGGTGCACACTTGCTGTTTATTGTCCCGGCGCCTTGCCCGGCGGCTGCCGCCGATGCTTCCACATGGAACATTCCGTGCAACATATTCGAAAGCATCTCCTCCTCAGAGGTACTGGCCGAATCGGCCAGAGTCCGGGAAAGCGAACCCGCTATGCGCTGCATCAGGTGTTCAGCCAGGACATTCAGGACTTGGTGCTGCTCTTCGGTAAACGGGCCATACGTTTCGTTCAGACGTTCCAGTTCTTCACTGCAAATCCGTTCCAGGTGCGAACGAAACCCCACGATCACGGGATTCACCTGCGCGCTTGCCACCCGCCCGAGGAATCCGGCATCTTCGCGACTGATAATTTTTTCCGCCTGAACCACTAGATTGTGCTGCTGCTTGGCGTTGCGCAAAACGAATTCGTTCAGTTGATCGATGTTCTCGAGCACCACTCCAGGCACGTCGCACGCGCTTGGATCGACGTTCCGCGGCACCGCGGTATCGATCATTACCAACCGGCGCTCCCGCCCGCGGGCGAACTCGGCCACATGGATTCGTTGCAGCGCAAAGCCGGCATCCGGCAAGCAGGTAAGCAGCAAATCGGCTGAGTTCAGAGCAGTATTGAGTGCCTCGTGACCCCGATTTGGCGGCATCACTTCGACTCGAGTCATCCCGGCGTCACGGAAAAGTTGGGCGAGCCGCCGACTTTTCTTGCCGCTGCCAAAGATGACCAACCCGCATTTTTCAAGATCACCGCAAATCTGGCGGGCAAGCTTGAAGGGGAACCGCCGAGTTCTGGGAGAGGATCGAAGCAATTTCGGTTTCGGTTCGCACGCGACGTGCAACCGCGAGCGCCTCCAGCAGAATTGCCTCCAGGCAGCGGCCCGTCGATTGTGCCTGCACGCCGGCGCGGTAGGTGAACTCAATGCTTGCCGTGATATCGGCTTCGCCGAACACCAGTGAATCCAGCCCCGAGGCCAGCCTTAGCAGGTAAGTCATGGCTGCATTGTCCACGTGCCGGTGGAACTTCGACCACTCGCTCAAGCGGAGATCGTATTCGCGGGTCAAATACCGCAGAATCGAGTTGGCAGCCTGGGAGGCATCGGCTGTCCACACGATGAACTCGGTGCGATTGCAGGTTGACAGTACCGCGACTTCCTCAACCGCTTCGCACTGGAGTAGCTCGCCGAGCGTTTCGGCGTAGCTTGACTCACTGATCCAGAATTTTTCGCGAATCTCAATCGGTGCATTGCGAAAACTGACGCCGATAATCACCAAGGCTGGATCCACCGTTTTTCCCCTTGAGACGGCACTCTCCAACAGGGCATCTGACCTGCCAAAAACCAGAATTTCCGAATTACGATTCTTTAGAACAACATAGCTTCTCGTGGATAGCGAGAGGGCCCACTGACTAGTCTCGGTTAGCGGGAAAACACCCGAGGTGCAGGGTGAATTCCCACTCGGAATAACTCTTAGCAATTACAACATGACGAAATTACATTGCGGCGAAATGCGGGATGTTCAAAACAATCGGCCGGCGCAGATGGGCCAGGCGCCTTCGAGACGAAGCAGCTTCTCTTTCACTTCCAGCCCTCCGCCATATCCGCCAACCGTGCCATTGGAGGCGATAACCCGATGACAGGGAACAATAACCGATACGGGATTGGCACCGTTGGCCGCGCCCACGGCGCGAAATCCTTTGGGCGATCCGACCGCCCGCGCGATCTGCGCATAAGTCCGGATCTCGCCGTAGCCGATGCTTAGCAGGGCATGCCAGCATCGAAGCTGAAATTCGGTTCCGCGAAGATCAAGGGGGACCGTGAATTCACGCCGCTCACCGGCAAAGTACTGCCGCAGTTGAGCCAGGTAAGGCTCTAGCTCTTCAATCGATTCCACCGCCTCCGACGGCGAATGGGCACCGAGTCGGGCGAAGTTTGAAGTTGCTCCATGCACGCTCGCCGCCGCCGCACTCGATTGGCGGTGACGTGCGAACTCCAGCAAGGCGAGGCCTTTCTCAGTTGCCGCGATCCGTAATCGACCGATGGGCGAATCGAAATTTGCGTAATGAATCAGCACGATAAGCAAGGGGACCGAGCGAATACCGCATCGGAGCCACCTGCTCATTCTCGCTCAAGCCAGCCGATAGGAAAACAAAAACCTCCCGCACATGGCGAGAGGTTTTGGCTGGACAAAACTGACCACGAACTGATAACTTAACGGGCCTGGGCGAGTTGATCGATGCCGTTCTTCAGAACCGTTACCTCGACACTTCTGACATTGGTGCGAGCCCTCGGCGCCGCCTCGCCGGTATTCTGCACGGAGGCGTTTCCCATGCCAAGCTCGTAAATCCGATATACCGGAATCTCATGATTCAGCACCAGGTAACGCACCACCGAGTCGGCCATTTTCTGCGAGCTCTGAACGGCGGCTTCGCCGCGGCCGGGAGAGAAAGCCTGAACCTCAGCCGATCAAGTTGCGATGCTGCTGCAGGATGAAACCGTCGGTCATACCGGCAACATAGTCGCATATGGTGCGGGGGAGAGATGAGATGCCGGCTATCTCCTGGTAACTCCGCGGCAGTTCATCCGGATGGGCCAACCAATGGTCAAACAGTTCGGTTACGATCTGCTGCGCGATGGCCTTCTGCGGCTTGAGAGTGGGGCTGTAGTAGAGCTTTTCGCAGAGGAACGCTTTTGCTTCGCGCCGCTCGCAGTCAATTTCGGGACCGAAGGCGGCGAGCCTCTCAGGCCAATTCCTGACGTCTTCCAGGGTGCGGATTCCCGCCTCGCGCACGCGCTCGATAGTGGTATCGATCAGGCCGGTGACAAAGCGATCCAACATGCGCTTGAGCGCCTCGTTGAATTTGAGTTTGGCAGGGGCCTGGGGATGCTGCTTGTCGAGCTCCCGGTAGAAGCGCTCGAAGATATGCACCCGCTCAAGGATTTCGCCGATGGGCAGGAGTTTGGCCTCGAAGCCATCGTCCAGGTCGGCGGTGTTGTAGGCAATCTCATCGGCCAGATCAATCAACTGCGCTTCCAACGGGGGACGCTGGTTGAGCAGGTATTCCGCCAGCTCCGGGTGCTGGCCGGCATCGTAGTCCCGCGAATGCTTGATGATGCCTTCGCGCACCTCGAAGGTGAGATTCAAGCCGGCGAAATTGAGATAGCGCATCTCAAAGCTTTCAACGATGCGCAGGGCGTGCAGATTGTGGTCGAAGCGCAAGCCGTGGCGTTGCATAACCGCGTCCAAGGCGACTTCGCCGGCGTGTCCGAAGGGCGGGTGCCCGATGTCATGCACCAAGGCAAGAGCCTCGACCAGATCGGCATTTAAGTTGAGGCGTGATGCGATAGTACGCGAGATTTGCGCAACTTCGATGGTATGCGTCAGCCGGGTGCGGAAGTGATCGGAGATGCGGTGGGTGAAAACCTGAGTCTTATCCTCAAGCCGGCGGAAGGCGCGGGCGTGAATGATGCGGTCGCGATCGCGTTGAAAGGCGGTGCGATAGGCATGCTCGGGCTCCGGGTAGCGGCGCCCGCGAGAGTTCTCAACCCGAACGGCATATTCGGCGAGCATGGCTTAGAGTCTAGAACAGTTTGGCGAAGACGTGTATCCCGGAAAAGCAGCCGGGCTATACGGAATGGTTTTGCCCAAACTCCGGCAATCAAAGCAGCACGCGCGACAGCAGGTACGCCGGGAATAAGGCTTCTTTATAGGCGCAATCAGAAACTTGATCTAGACGAGTTCCCCGAATCAAGAGTAGCCTCTTATTCAATTCCGGTAGAACTCGAAAGGTGTATCCACAACCTCGATGCGGAGATAGGGGTCAGCAATGCACTATCAATGGAACTGGTCGGTTTTTCTGCAACCAGTCCCGTCGGGAGAAACGACGTACCTTGGCTGGCTGCTGGTCGGCCTGCAATGGACGGTGGCGCTGTCTTTCTGTTCCTGGTTTACCGCTCTTTTGGTCGGCATTCCTCTCGGCATTCTGCGGACTCTGTCCAACCGTTTTCTGTCGGGGTTGGCGGTGGCATATGTGGCGGTCTTTCGCAACATTCCGCTGCTGGTGCAGTTGTTCATGTGGTACTTCGTAATCCCCGAACTGCTGCCGGTAAAGATTGGCGACTGGTTCAAACAGTTAAATCCCATCCTACAGGAGTTTGTCGCGGCATGGCTCTGCCTGGGACTGTTTACCTCGGCGCGTATCGTCGAGCAGGTGCGCGCCGGAATCAACTCACTCGGTCCTGGACAGCGCGGCGCGGGACTCGCCATGGGACTGACGCTTGGGCAGACCTATCGTCATGTTCTGCTGCCGATGGCGTTTCGCATCATCCTTCCTCCGCTCACGTCGGAGTTTCTCAATTGCATCAAGAACTCGGCGGTCGCCACGACGATCGGGTTCGTCGAGCTCTCCCGCCAGGCCCAGCAGTTGGTGGATTACACGGCGCAGCCGTACGAGGCGTTCATCGCCGTCACCTTGCTCTACCTGGTCGTCAACATGATAGTGATGTTCTTCATGCGTTGGATCGAGCGGCACACGCGGGTTCCGGGCTTCATGGTAGCCAAATAAGGGAAGCATGTACGAATTCGACTGGAGTTCCATTCCCGGCGCGCTCCCCTTTCTGGCAAAGGGCGCGGTCATTACCCTGGAAATAACCCTGACGGCAGTGTTTTTCGGGATCGTTTGCGGCACCCTGCTGGCGGTGGCGCGGCTCTCGTCCATGAGTTTTCTGGCCAAGCCGGCCGCGGCCTACGTCAACCTGCTTCGGTCCATCCCGTTCGTCATGGTGATTCTCTGGTTTTTCCTGATCGTGCCTCAAGCCATCCAGGCATTGTTTGGCGGGGCCACGCGGGATATCCGGCTGACCTCCGCGCTGGTTGCCTTCTCGATGTTTCAGGCGACCTACTATTCGGAGATCATTCGCGCGGGAATCCAGAGTGTCCCCAAGGGCCAGGCCCAGGCCGGCTTTGCGCTCGGCATGAGCTACGTCCAGGTGATGGGCCTGATCGTGCTGCCGCAGGCCTTTCGCAACATGGTTCCGCTTTTGCTGACCCAGACCATCATTCTGTTTCAGGACACCTCGCTGGTCTACGTTATCGGGCTGGCGGATTTCTTCGGCAGCGCCCAGAAGGTGGGCGAGCGCGATGGCCGGCTGGTGGAGCTGTTGTTGTTTGCGGGCGCGGTTTATTTCGTAATCTGCTCGGCGCTGTCTTATCTGGTCAAGCGGCTGCAAGAGCAGAAGGTGGCGGCATGATCTCGATTCAGGACGTTTCCAAGTGGTACGGCAGCTTCCAGGTTCTCAAGGATTGCAGCACGGAAGTCAAGAAAGGAGAGGTGGTGGTCGTCTGCGGCCCTTCCGGCTCCGGCAAAAGCACGCTGATCAAGTGCGTCAACGGTCTGGAGCCGTTTCAAAAGGGCACCATCATTGTGAATAACACTTCCGTAGGCGATCGCAAGACCGACCTTCCCAAGCTGCGGGCGCACGTCGGCATGGTCTTCCAGCACTTTGAGCTATTTCCCCACATGACGGTGATGGAAAACCTGACGATCGCCCAGGTCAAGGTGCTCAAACGGAAGAAAGATGAAGCCATCGAAAGAGCTTTCATATTGCTCGACCGGGTTGGACTCCGGGACCAGGCGGCGAAGCATCCGGGCGAGCTTTCCGGCGGCCAGCAGCAGCGTGTGGCCATCGCCCGAGCCTTGGCCATGGACCCGATCTGCATGCTCTTCGACGAGCCCACCTCGGCGCTCGATCCGGAAATGATCAATGAAGTGCTCGATGTGATGGTCAAGCTTGCCACCGAAGGTATGACGATGATGGTCGTGACTCACGAGATGGGATTCGCCAAAAAAGTCGCGCATCGCGTCATCTTCATGGATCACGGATCTATTGTGGAGGACGCCGCCAAAGAACACTTCTTCGGCGCGCCGCATTCGGAGCGGGCGCAGCTATTCCTCTCGAAGATTCTCAGCCACTGAGCCGCTCGCCTGCCCGCTCTGCCGGCGACGTGCGCCACGTTCTCGGAACCCGCCCTGGGACTTCTAGCGCAACTTTGCTCGCAATCCCCAGTCATGGCGCTGTTGCCTTTGCCGTGGTCGAATACAATGGAAGCAGTGTACGTCATCTACAATCTGCTGCTGGCCGTTGCCTTGTTGGCCAGCGCTCCCTATTGGTTGGCGCGCCTGCTGCGGCAGGGGAAGTACCGCGAGGGAATCGGCAATCGGCTCGGAATGCTGCCGCCTCAGTTGCGTTCCCTGGCTGCGGCCGGCAAGCCGGTCATCTGGGTGCATGCGGTGTCGGTCGGCGAAGTTCTTGCCGTGGCCGGGCTCACCCAGCAAATGCGCAAACGTTTCGCGGGTTACGCGATTGCCATCTCCACCACCACCAGCACCGGCCACAAGTTGGCGGGCGAGCGCTTCGGCGCGGAGAATGTTTTCTACTTCCCGCTCGATCTCAGCTTTGCCCTTCACCCGTACGTGCGCCTGCTTCGTCCGAAACTGGTGGTGATTGTCGAAACCGAGTTCTGGCCTAATTTTCTGCGGATCGCGCACTGCTCCGGCGCGGCGGTTGCGGTGGTGAACACGCGCATTTCAGACCGCTCGTATCCGCGCTACCGAAGATTTGCCTCCCTGTTGCGCCTGGTATTGCGGAACGTGGATTGCTTTCTGGCGCAGACCGAAGAAGATACGGGGCGGCTCACCGGCATCGGCGCGGAGCAGGGTCGCATAAAGACGGCGGGGAACCTCAAGTTCGACGCCGCTACCCCCGACGCCCATCCCGAAGTCGGGCGACTGCTCGTCCGCGTGCAGGAAATCAGCGCCGGGCCCATCGTCGTCTTCGGCAGCACGGTGGAGGGCGAAGAGCAAATGCTGTGCGCCACTCTCCGCGCCATCCTCGGACAGCATCCGCGGGCTCTCGTCATCCTTGCCCCCCGGCATAAAGAGCGCTTCGACGCCGTGGCCCATTTACTTGGCAATTACGGCATTGCTTTCACTCGGCGATCCTATCCGGAGTGGCCGCGAAACGTGACTTCCGGGAGCGTTCTCCTGCTCGACAGCATCGGAGAATTGGCGGCGGTTTATTCGTTGGCGTACGTTGCTTTTGTCGGTGGCAGCCTGGCCCCATGCGGCGGCCACAACATCCTGGAGCCGGCGGGTTTTGGCGTTCCGATCGTAGTCGGACCGCACACCGAAAACTTCCGCGACATCGTGGAGAAATTTGCCGGCGGCGGCGGAGTTCTGGTGGTGCGCGACCCGCACGAACTTCAATCCGCGCTGCTGCGTCTGCTGGCCGACCCGGTGGAACGTAAGCAGCTCGGCGAACGGGCGCTCGGGATCCTGAAGGCAAACCAGGGAGCCACCGAATGCACGCTTGCCGAATTGGAAAGGCTGCTGACCCGGAGGATCGACTGATGCAAACCCCACGGCGCGGACTAGGGTGCGTGCTGGGAACTCCCGTCGCCGCCCTGTTCTCGGCAGTGGTGGCTGTGCGCAACGCGCTTTACGACCGCGGAATATTGAAGCAGCGGCGCCTTCGCCGCCCGGTGATCAGCGTCGGCAATCTTTCGGTCGGCGGCGCCGGCAAGACTCCGTTGGTGATTTTGCTTGCCGAGCTTCTGCAAGCGCGCGGAGCGCGCGCCGATATCCTGTCTCGCGGCTACGGACGCAGGACTTCAGGAGTGTTGGTGGTCGATGCCGGCGGCAGTGCATCGCAGTTCGGCGATGAACCGCTGATGATGGCGCGACGGCTTGCGGGCGTTCCGGTGATCGTTGGTGAATGTCGCTACCAGGCGGGGTTGGAGGCCGAGCGGCGTTTTAGGGCGGATGTGCACCTGCTGGACGACGCTTTTCAGCATCGGCAACTGGCACGCGACTTTGACATCGTGCTGCTTTCGCGGCTCGATCTTCAAGATCACTTGCTGCCCGCGGGACGGTTGCGCGAGCCGCTGTCTGCGCTCGCTCGCGCCGACGCCGTGATCTGGTCCGAGCCAGGGGACGTTCCCGCGCTGCCTGTGTCCATACCTGTCTGGAGGGCGCGGAGGCAGGTTGAGATTCCCGAGCAATCTCCCGCGAAGCCGTTCGTATTTTGCGCGATTGCCGGGCCCGAGCGCTTGCTGCGCGATCTTGAAAGCGCCGGCGTCCAAGCTGCCGGTCATCATTCATTTCGCGATCATCATCGCTACAGCGAACGCGACATCCACGAACTTTGCCGGGAGGCCGGCCGCGCCGGAGCCGATGGCTTCCTGACGACGGAAAAAGACGCTACCAAACTTGATGCCTGGCGAGCACAGTTGCCGAATTTGGCTGTCGCCAGGCTCTCGCTGGAATTGGAGGATGCGCAGCAGGTGCTCACGACGATCCTCGACCGGGTGAAGACGGGGCGAACGTGAGCGGCCCCGAACCGGCGTCGGACTGCTTGTGCTTGGCCTTTCGTTCAACCGCCGGCCGAGCGGCCTACGGGATGGTGTGAGACAATTTTGAACTTGAGACCTTATTAATGAAACCCAACGATCTTCAATACGACCGCCTCCGCTCGATTGTGCAGTCATTCCCAAACGTTGCCGTGACGGTGCTCGCCGACCTGGTGGCCGACGAGTTTATCTACGGCGAAATTTCCCGGGTTTCACGCGAGGCCCCGGTGCTTATTCTGAAGCATCGGGAGCGCACGGTTGTGCCTGGCGGCGGCGCCAACGCGATCATGAACCTGGCCGATCTCAAGGTGAATGTGCTGCCGGTGGGCATGGTCGGTGATGATGAGCCGGGGCGACTGCTGCTTCAGGCGTTGCGGGCGAAGAAGGTTTCATTGAGCGGCGTTGACCGTCTCAAAGGTCACACGACGCCGACTAAGACGCGGATTCTGGCGGGAACGGCGCACTCTTCACGGCAGCAGGTGGTGCGCGTCGATCGTGAACCGGAGCCGCTCGACGAGACCCATCCGGCGCTTTTGAATCTGGTCTCCTCCGTGCGCGAATACGCCAAAGCCTCCGATGCCCTGCTCATTTCCGATTACGGTTATGGCGCTGCCACTCCCCGCCTGCTCACCTTCATAAGGTCCAAGGGCGCGCTCGACCACATCCCGGTCACCCTCGACTCGCGCTATCGTCTGCTTGAATACAGCGGGGCAACGGCGGCCACGCCGAACGAGCCGGAGGTCGAGGCTGCGCTGAATATCAAGTGCGGTAATGACAGTCGGAAGCTGTACTCCGCCGGACGCGAATTGATCAAGCGCATGAAGCTGGAGTCGCTGGTCATCACCCGCGGCAGTGAAGGCATGGTCGCTTTCGACGGTGAGAAAAAGCCGGTCGAGATACCAATCTACGGCCCTAAGGAAGTGACCGACGTGACCGGGGCCGGAGACACGGTCATTGCGACTTTTACCGCCTCGATTGCCGCCGGCGCCGATATCGAGTCGGCCGCCCGGCTGGCGAACCTGGCGGGTGGCATCGTCGTCATGAAGCGGGGCACGGCCACCGTCACCCAGGCCGAATTGCTCAAAGCCCTGGAAGAGAGCAGCAAAGCGATCCATGTCCGCTAGTCAGCACCCAAGTTCGAAGGTCTTTTCGCGCCGGGCGATAGCCGAACAGGCGCAAGTCTGGAAGCGAGCCGGCGAGCCGGTGATCCTGGCCAATGGATGCTTCGACGTGCTGCATGTGGGGCACATCCGCTATCTGCATGCCGCCAAGCAGCTCGGCGGACGGCTGGTGGTCGCCGTCAACTCGGATGCAAGCGTGCGCGCCATGAAGGGCCCGGAGCGTCCGCTCATGCCGGAAGACGAGCGCGCGGAAATCGTCGCCGCCCTGGCCGACGTCGATGCGGTCGTCATCTTCTCCGAACCTGATGTGCGCGCTTTGATCCGGGAATTGCGTCCCGAGGTGCAGGTCAAAGGCACCGATTACAGCGTCGATAGCGTTCCCGAGCGCGATGAGGTGGTCGCTTGCGGCGGCCGGGTGGAGATCGTGGGCGATCCCAAGGACCACTCCAGCTCGACGCTTCTGCGAAAAATTGCGGCGGCGGCTTCGAGAACTATGCCCGTGGGCGAAACCGAAAGAAGGTCGATCGGCGACCCCGCGGGCGAGTTTGGCAATGTCGAGGAGAAGCGCTAAGCAGTGATGAACTCTTCCCCGTCCCAGCAGTTTCCGGTCGCCCGGCGGGATCCGCTGCGCAGTATTCTAGCGGTGCGTTTGGGGGCAATGGGCGACCTCATTCATGCCATTGCCGCCATGAGCGCCCTCAGAGCCGCGCTGCCCGAGTGCAAAATCGGCTGGGTGGTTGAGAAGCGATGGTCGGAGCTGCTGTGCGCTCCAGGGTTTGCCTTGCACGGCGAGCGCAGCCGGCAGCGTCCTCTGGTCGACGACTTATTCGCCGTCAACATTCGGGCCTTGCGCTCGCATCCCACTTCGGCGGCGATCTGGAAAGAGATACGCGTCCGCTTCGCGGAGATGAAATCCGCCGATTACGGCCACGTTGTCGATCTTCAGGGTGGGCTCCGTTCGGCCTTGATTGCGCGTTTCAGCGGCGCCGGCGAAAGCTGGGGCGAGAGCAGCCCGAGAGAAGCCCCGGCCTCGCTGTTTTACCGGCACAGGATAACGGTTTCGGGCAAGCACGTAGCCGAACAGAATCTTGCCCTGCTGGGCGCCGTGGCCGGCATCCCGCTTGAAGGCCGTGCGCCCTGGCTGCCTCGCGATGCCGTCTCGACCGAATGGTGCGAGCGCTTGCTGAGCGGGCGCGGGCCTGGTTTCTGCATTCTTAATCCGGGCGCGGGCTGGGGAGCAAAGTGCTGGCCGCCGGCTTCGTTCGCCGAGGTCGCTCGCCGCCTGGCCGACGGGGGCATTCACTCGCTGGTGAATTTCGGTCCCGGCGAGGAACGCCTGGCGCGGGCAGTCGCCGAAGCGAGCGCTGGCGCCGCGGAAGCCATTTCCTGCACGGTTTCACAGCTTATCGAACTCACCCGCCGGGCCGGACTCTTTATCGGCGGCGATACCGGGCCCATGCATCTGGCGGCAGCGCTAGGGGTGCCGGTGGTGGGCCTGTTCGGACCAACCAGTCCGGAGCGCAATGGCCCGCGAGGCTCTCGCAGCATCGTTTTGCGCAGCCGGGAGAGTACGACGAGTTACCACCATACCGCCCGTCCGGACCAGGCTTTGCAATCGATATCGCCTGCCGAAGTGGTGCGCGCCGCGCGGTCGCTGCTGGAGCAGCAAAAACGAGCGGCAGTACAGGAAACCTCTTGAGCGGAAACGGCTGGAGCAAAACTGCGCGGCGAACCCGAGTGCCTCTCGGCTTCGTCCTGGCCGCCGTGTATCTTTGGCTGGCGCGGCCGAGCTGGGGCTCGATTGCGTTCGGGGCGGCAGTGGCCGGCATCGGCGTAATCCTGCGCGCTTCGGCTTCCGGCCACGTCAAGAAGGACGAGGAGCTAACCACCACGGGGCCCTATGCTTACACTCGCAACCCTTTGTATCTCGGGTCGATCATCATCGCCGCTGGTTTCGTCGTCGCCGCCCGCAATGTCTGGATTGCAGCGCTGGTGCTGGTGATGTTTGCCGCCGTCTACGTGCCGGTGATCCGCGCCGAAGAAGCGTTTTTGCGCTCGAAGTTTCCGGAATACGCCGCCTACGCCTCCCGCGTGCCCCGCTTTCTTCCGCGCCTCAGCACCATTTCGAGCCCTGGTTCAGGCTTTTCACTGGGGCTTTACCTTAAGCACCGCGAGTACAATGCAGTTCTAGGAGCGATGCTGGTTATCGTTGTCCTGATCGCAAAGCTCATATGGGGTTCGCACTGATTGCAACATAAATGCCAGCACGTCCTGATCCTGATTTTCCTGATGGCGGCCGCGCTGCTCGCCGACACGCCTGAGGCGCGGCACCCCGGCGCGGCGGTGAACACCATCGGTCCGGCATCCGCGATTCGGCCGGTTGCCGAGGGTCACCGATTCCCCCACAGCACAGTTTTGCACTACGACGCCGAGTGGAGGCTGTGGAAAGCGGGTACGGCCAGCTTGCGGATTGAGACCGCCGGTTCCGAAGAGCATGTCGCCGCCTCCGCCGATTCCATTGGCGTCGCCGCGCTCCTTTACCGCGTTCAGGACCGCTTCGAATCTTACTTTGACGGCCGCAGTTTTTGCTCGCTGAGCCTTACCAAGCAATCCGAAGAAGGCTGGCACCAGCGCTATACCGTAATCCGTTTCGATCAGGTGCGGCGCAAGGCCGTTCTCGACGAGCGCAACCTGCATACCGGGCAGAGCAAACACACCGAGCAGGATATTCCCGGCTGTGTCACCGATGTGCTCTCGGGCATGTACTACCTGGCATCGCTGCCGCTGGAACCGGGTAGCACCTCGAGGTTCCCTCTCAACGATGGCGGACAGACGGTGAACGTGCAGGCCACGACCGAGGCCCGCGAAGAACTTAAGACCGATGCCGGAACCTTCCGGACGGTGCGGGTGCAGCTTTCGGCTGATGCCGGCGCGCTCAAGAATCGCGGCAAGGTGTGGCTCTGGTATTCGGACGACGCCAATCACACTCTGATCCAGGTAAGGACACGGCTCTTTTGGGGTACTCTGAATATCCGTCTCGCGCGCATCGAGTCCAAATAAGCAACGGCATCTGTGAAGCTGCCTTAAGCTACTGCAGCCGGAAGCGTTCGTTCATGATCCGCTGTAACCGCGGACGATAAATCAGATCATAGGCGAGTTCCTTGCCGGGAAACATTGCCAGCGCCGCCCGCCGGGCTTCGGCCGCCATCTCCGAAGCCTCTTCCAGGGTCATGTTCGGGTCCTGACTGATCACCGATGTCACCATGCTCATCATGATTTGCAGTCTGCGGATCTTGCGTGCCTCCTCCGCCAGCTCTGCTTGTCCGGCGGCGTCGTGATGCTTGTGTCCAGGTTGCGGTAACCCCATTGAACTCTCCCCTGCAAAAGACGGGTTTCGGCTGTTGGTCAGATGACCGCAGCAGTTCGTCCGTTGCGCGGTTCGAATTGCCGGTCCGGTAGCCGCTTCCGCTAAAGTTCAGAATTTTAGGCCTCGGCTCTACCATCCGTGTCCGGAGAGTACTACGATCTTTGTTAGCGCACCAGCGCATATGCCGGGGGTCTATCAGCTCCGGAATGTATCGAGGATGGGCTGGCGGCATCAAAGCAACTGGAGGAGCAATGGCTCTCGACGCGAATGATTCGACGCTGACCACCGTATTCGACACCGAGCGCGAAAGCGAGGCGCTGGTGGTACAGGGATTACTTGAGTCCGCCGGCATCGACGCGGTTGTGACCTCGCTCGATTCACCTCAGGATCTTTTGCCAGGTGTCGGCGGCGTGGTCGTGCAGGTCGCCCCGGAACAAGCAGAGGAGGCCCGGACCATCATTGCCGACTACCGCAACCGCCCGATTGAGGACTCAGAATTCGCCGAAGGCTCATCGGCCTGAGTTGTAGGTCGATACGGAGATGTTCGCCGGTTCCAGCAGGAACGTAGTTGCCCCCATCAGGTCCGTACGATAGACCTTGACCTTGGCATCGCTGAGGCGTCGCAAGGTGTCCGGGCGCGGGTGGTGGAATCGATTCCGTACCCCGGCGGAGATCACGCCGTAGCGTGGCTGTACCGCCGCCAGAAATTCCGCGGTGCTGGAAGTGTTGCTGCCGTGGTGCCCCACTTTCAAGATGTCGGTGCGGAGCGTGTCGCCCAACAGCGATCGCTCGATCTTCTTGCCGGCGTCGCCGACCAGCAGTAGCGAGCGCCCGCGGTCCTCAACTCGCAGGACCATCGTGTCGTCGTCGCGAACTCTATTTGTTAGTTGCCAATCCTGAGGCGGTGAAAGCACGGAAACGTGAGCGCTTCCGAAGTCAAACGCTTCCCCCGCGTGGTATTGCGTTACCGACACTCCATTATCGCTGGCGGTCTTCATCAGAGATCGAAATTCGTCAGTGACGACCTGCGGCCCCATCCACAGCTCCGCCGGATGGAAATTGCGGATCACGGCGCTCATGCCGCCGATGTGATCGGCGTGACCGTGACTGATGGCCACGGCATCCAACCGGTAGAGCCCGCGCCACCACAGATAAGGCGAAACGACGTCTTCGCCAACATCAAATTCGGAGTGACCATTCCCCAGCAGTCCCCCGGAGTCGAGCAGCAGCGTCTTGCCCTCAGGGGTAACCATCAGCAGCGAATCGCCTTGGCCGACATCGATTGCCGTCAACTCCAGTTGCCCCGCATTGAGGTGCGGCGTCGCCGGGCGCACCCCTACCCAAACCGCCGACCAGCACAGCAGGAGTAATCCGGCCAGGGTTAAAATCCTGTGCCTTCGGGCCGTCAGCAGCGCCAGTCCGAGGGCGGCTGCGCAGGCGAGTACGACGGTTGTCTCCGGGGTGGGGATGCGATGGTCGGCAACTCTGCCGCTGCCCAGAATGCTGACCGTACCGAGGATGAATTTGAGCGCCCACGAGGCGACCCACGCGGCCGGTTGGGCCAGCATCGGCGAAACCACGCCCACGGCCACAGCCAGTACGGCGGCCGGCATGAGGACGCCGATGAGCGGCACAATCAGGCAGTTAGCCGGCAAGGCCGTAATCGTCACCCGATGGAAATACACTGCCATGGGCAGCGCCATTCCCATCTGCATCAACGCCGAGACCAGCACCACTTCGTACACCGCGATGGCAAAACCAATCACCGCCGGCACCATCCAAAACGCCGCGCGCTCGCCGGCCAGCGCCGATAAGTGAGTGGCAATCAGGCGCAAGTTGACGCGAAACTGCGCCATCTTCGGCGGCAAAGCCGCGTCCATGCCCACCACCTGCAGCCCGCGCAGCGCCTGCCGGTACGGAGCCGAGGTGCGCTGGAAAATGGGAACCGCCAAGCCGCCGATCAATACCACGGCCAGGAACGTCAACTGAAAGCTCGCATCGAATAGTTCGCGCGGGTTCCACACCAGCAAGATCAGTGCGGCCATCCCTACGGCGTTCAGTGCCGCCCGCTCGCGGTAGAGCAGGCGCGTGACCTGATAAACGGAAAACATCAGCACCGCGCGCATCACCGGAGCGCCGGAGTCGGTGAGCGCGGCGTATCCGCAGGAGATGACAATCGTCAGCAGAGTCGCAACCTCCGGGCCTGCGCCTATTCGCCGTAGCAACCAGAACAACGCGAAGGCCAGAATTGCAATGTTCATTCCGGAAACCACCAGCAGGTGGTAGGTTCCGCTGCGCTGGAATTCGAGCTGTACCTCGCGGCTGATGAATTGCCGGTCGCCGATCAGCACGCCATCGAAGAGGCCGGCTTCAGGCGCCGCCCAAACCCGATGAATCGTTTCGAGCACGCCGCGCCGTGCCGACCAGCGCCACGCGGAAAGGCGCATACCCGCTCGTTCCGGGAGAAAAACGGCACTCTCCGCTTTGGCCGAGCCGAGAGCCGAGATGCCAATCGAGGCCAGGTAGCCGCTATAGTCCCACGCGCCGGGGTTCTTGTAGTTCAGGGCCGGCCGCAGCTTTGCTGTCAAACGCACCCGCTGGCCATAGAGCAGCGGCACCGTCGAGATGCCATCCTCGTCCTCAGCCGGGTCTTCGTCCGCGTCGGCAGGCCGCGCGCGCCTGGTGGTATAAAGCGACAGCCGGACGCATCCGTTGGTGGGCCTCGCAGGAGTGCCTTCGGTTGCAACCTGCTCGACCGCCAAGTCGATCGATTGCTGTTGTCGCCCGAAGCTCCCTTGCCGGATGATGCCGTCGCGCACCAGGTAGCCGGTAAGCTCGACTTCCTGGCCCGAGGTGTAGCGCGTGATCCCCGCCAGGGGTTCAGTCGCCTGCTCGCGGGTTTGCGCGGCAAAGGCGCCGAGAAACACCAACGCCGCCGCCACCGTCGCCAGAGAAATCCGTGGACGCCGCCGGACCAGAAGCGCCGCTGCGCCCAGCAGGAGGAGGATTCCCGAGACCCACACGATTGGCGGTTGCCAGAGCCGGGCGGAGACGAAAATGCCGCCCCCGAATGCGAGGACGGCACAAAATATCGGCTCACGACATATTTCGAGACCGCGTTCACCAACTTTCAGGCGTCCGGGTTGCTCGGCCGCTTCCATCCGCGCCAGAGTTGCCGGCGAGTTGGATTCGTCAAGTGTCAGAGGCGTTCCAGGTCTTCTTTTCCTATTACCGGTTTCCAGGGTATGAGTTCATATTGCGCCAGCCCCTTCCGCCAATAGGGGTCGCCGTCACGAACCCGGTCCAGGGTTCCGGCCACATCGTTGTCGGGCACGCGCAACAGCAAAGCGCCGCCCACCCACGGGTCCATCGCCCCGGCCGCGATCAGCAGTCCCTGCTGCTTGAGTTCCCGCAGGTAGGCTCGGTGTTCTTCGAGGCTTTTGATTACCTCTTCCTGCGGACGCCGATAACGAACAATCGCCAATGCGAACATGCTTTCCTCCCTCGTTCCGATTCAAACTACTGGGCCTGCGCTCTCCCGAAGCCTATCGCGCGAGCCGGAAAACCGTCTCGATGTGGAACGTCTGCGGGAACAGGTCCACCAAGTGCGCTTCTGCAATGTGAAAGCCTGATTCTACCAGCACCCGCAAGTCTCTTGACAGGGTGGCCGGATCGCAAGAGACGTAAATCAAGTTCGCGGCCTTTAACCGGGACAGCATACGGGCGGTTCGTTCTCCCAGTCCGGCGCGCGGGGGATCGACCACGATTAAGTCCAACTTCCCGGAGGCATGGAAGGTGCGCAAGAAGTGCTCGGCGGCGGCGGCAACCACCTCTATTTTTCCGCCGCTGTTGGCGCGCAAGGAAGCGACCGAGAGGGGTGCGATTTCCACCGCCGTGACGCGCTCGAACCGGCGCGACAAGGGCGCCGAAAACAGGCCCACGCCGGCGTAGAGATCGAGCGCATGCCGGCCCTGGCGATCACCGAGAACGATGCTCAACAGCTCATCCACCAGGAACCGGTTGGTCTGAAAAAAGGCGCCGGCCGCGACCTGGAACGAGCCCTCCGAGGTGACGTACTTCAGCTCGCCCTCTCCCAAAAATTCCGGCGCCGCGCGGGCAAAGCCGGCGGAGCGCCGCTCGCAACCGGTTCGTCGTCGCCAGGGAATGGGAACAGCGCCACCCCCCGGAGTTCGGGCACGGCTGCTTCGAGCGCCTGCCAAGCGGGGCGAAATGCCTCCCGCTCAATCGCCCTTCTCGCCGAGACCTCCAGCAGCAGGGCGCTGTCGTCGTGATTGGCAAAGAACTGGACCTCGGCGATCTCTGTCTCAGCCGCCAGCAGTCGAAACTCGCTCGACTGGCGCAATGCCTGAAGCGCGCGGTTGACGAGCGGCGAGCTGATGGGGCAGTGCTCGATCGGCAGCAGACGGTGCGATCCATGCTCAAAATATCCGACGGCGAAATCCGGTTGCGTGGTTACCTTCAGGCGTGCGCGGTTGCGATAATTCCACGGCGGCGAAGCGTGGACCTTTAACTCGACCGCCAATTCCAACCTGGCGGTACGCCGCAGGGTGTCGCGTAGAATATGCTGCTTCATCGCCAGTTGATGCGGGTAGCCGGCGTGCTGGTACTGGCAGCCGCCGCAGCGGCCAAAATACGGGCAGCCGGGTTCGACACGCTGCGGCGAGGCTGCAAGCAATGCAAGCGCATTTCCGCGGGCAAACCCGGTGCGCTGCTCAAGGATTTCAACATCAACCGCTTCGTCCTCGAGCACGAATGGCACAAACACGGCCTTGCCGCGGCTGGCCTGCGCGTTCCGGCCGGCCGGCGCGGGGCTGGCACTTGCCGGCAGGCGGCCGAGGCCGTCACCGCCGTAAATCATTTTTTCAATCGTGACCTTGGGCATCGTAGTGAGACCAACGCATTCGCTTTCCATGTGCCGCGATGCCTGGCGAGCATTCCCGGCGCTGGCCAATGCTCACATGTAGAAAAGGCTGAGGCGCGGCAGTTTGTGGTGGTCCAGCAGGCGCTTGTTGGTGTATTGCTTCAGCAACTGATCGATCTGCGGGCCTGTCATCTTGCTCCTATAGGGCGACAGCTCGCGCTCGGCCTGGGCGCGGACATCCACCAACAGATCATCCGGAGATGAAGTTAACAGCGCCGCGAACAACTTCTCCTCCATCACCGTCAGACGGCGCTCCAGGTCTTCCAGGCTGAAGCCGGACTGTCCGCCGACCTGCTTTGCCAGTTCGGCGAGTTTGCGCGCGTCTTCGGCCACCAGTTCCCGCACCGGATCGGCCACCACGGCAGAGGCAAACGCCTTCGCATTTTTCTCCAGGAACGCGGCCACCCGCTGCCGTTCGAGGCCGCTGTCGTGAGGCTCGCGCGTGCTGCCGACGGCAGCCTCCTTCATCTGTTCGGCCGCTGCCAGTACCTCCTGGGAACAATAGGCGAGCGAATTGATCTTGCGGGTCTTGCGCGGACGGAGATCATATTTGTCGAAGGTCGCATCGATGCCGCGCAGCACCGCCTCCAGCGGCACTCCCGCGTCTTTCCACGACTCCATCAACACCCAATCGAGGGTCGAGGCGACGAGCACGGTTCCGCGGCGGCGGCAAAAGTGCTCCTCGATGTCGCTGAAATAATCGAAGCGGTAATTCTCCACCTCAACAGCTTACTACCAGTTTCCGTGGAGCAGGCGGCGATTGCAGGTCCGCAAGCGGAGATCCTCAATCTGCGATCCGCAATTTAAGATCAACGACTGGCAGCGACTCGGTACAATCACAGGATGCGCTTCCAATGCCAGCCGGGATGTACGCAGTGCTGCGAGCAACAGGGATTTGTGTACCTCACCGAACAGGACATCGAGCGCGCGGCGGAGTTTTTCTCCATCTCCCGGAAGAAATTCGAGAACCGGTTTATTTACCGGACAAAAAATACCCGCCGTCTGCGCACCCCGCGGATCGGCCAATGTATTTTTCTTGGCGAGGGCGATTGCTCCATCCACCCGGTCAAACCCGCGCAGTGCCGCATTTTTCCATTCTGGCCGGAGCTGGTGGAGAGCCGGAAGCAATGGCACAAGACGGCCGCGTGGTGCCCGGGAATTGGGCAAGGAGAACCCGTGCCGATTGAGACCGCGCGCGAGCAGGCTGCGGAAATGCGTGCAGCTTATCCGCACATGTATAAGTAGGCCGTTGCAGAACCATAAGCAGGCCGTTTCAGATCACATCACTTCTCGTGCCGCGCCGGATCGTCCTCAACCATCTTCGGCGTTTCCTGCCGCTTGCGCTGGTAAGCGGAGTTGCGCTCCCAGATGATGCGCATGCCCTCCAGGGTAAGCAGATCGTCCACCACCGAGATGTATTTCGACCCGCCGCCGAACAACGGCGCGAGGCCGCCGGTCGCCACCACCATGGCCTTCCCCAACTCGGCGAACAAGCGCTCCAGGACGCCGTCGATCAGTCCTATGTAGCCGTAGTAGAGCCCCGATTGCAGGCTGGCGACGGTGTTGGTGCCGATCACGCGCGGGGTCTTGCGGATATCGACTCGCGGCAGCCTGGCCGTGCGCATGAACAGCGCCTCCGCCGAGATGCCGATGCCAGGGCAGATCACTCCGCCCAGATACTCGCCCTTGGCGGAAACCACGTCGAAGGTGGTAGCCGTGCCGAAGTCCACGATCACGCAAGGCCCGCCGTACTTCTCAAAAGCGGCGACCCCGTTGACAATGCGATCGGCGCCGACCTCGGCGGGATTATCATAGTGCACCGGCATTCCGGTCTTCACCCCGGGCTCGATGAACAGAGGCTTCAGGTTGAAGTACCTTTCGCAGACGGCGCGCAAGGTGGAATCGATCGGCGGCACAACCGAGGAAATCACGATCCCCCTGATTTCTTTGGGATCGATCCGGCTCATCGAAAACAGGTTGCGGAACAACACTCCGTATTCATCGACCGTCTGGTTGCGGTTGCTGGACACGCGCCAGTGCGCCAGCAACTGCGGCCGGCCTTCGCCCGGGTCTTCCCGGCTATAGACGCCCAGTACCGCGTTCGTATTCCCCACATCAAGCACAAAAAGCATGAAGTCAATCCTATGTCGCTTTAATAGTGGGTCAATTGGTTAGGGTCGTGACGAGAAATTCAAATTGACCCACTACTGTCGTTTTCGCTTCCACGGGCCGGAGTGCTTTGCTCTATTTCGGCCGCACTCCGCCGGAAAGCACGGTCTTCATTCCCGCTTCGGTCTGCACCTGCAGAAAGCCGCGCGCGTCCAGCCCCGCGGTTATTCCATGGTATCCCTCAGCTTCGTCAACCTGGACGGCGCGGCCCCGCGCGTAGGAAGAATGCTGTTCGAATCGCCGCAGGATATCCCGCCGGGACACCTCCAAGTCCGCGACGAACGCCCGATACTCGCGGTCGAGAGATTTTAGCAGGGCGGCAGCCATTTCCACGCGCGACCAATCGCGTCCGCTTTCGAGGCGAAGCGAGGTCGCCACCGGCCGCAGCTCCGGCGGAAACTCACGCTGATTCACATTGAGCCCCATACCAGCCACGAGATGGTGAACGCGCGTGGCCTCGGCGTGCATCTCGATCAGCACTCCGCAAACCTTTCTATCGCCGCACAGAACATCATTCGGCCAGCGCAGGTCGGTTTCAATGCCGGTCACTTCGTGCACCGCCTCCCACACCGCCAACCCCGTCGCCAGCGAGATCAGCAGCACCTCGGAAGGAGACAGAAGCGGCCGCAGCACCGCCGAGCAATAGATTCCCTCGGAGGGGTTCGATTGCCAGCGATGCGCGCCTCTGCCGCGCCCGGCGGTCTGCTCCTCTGCCAGGAAGACGGCACCTTCGGGCTCGCCGCGGCTGGCGGCGCGCAGCGCCAACGTATTGGTCGACCCGACGCGGAAGAAGTGGTGGATGTTGTCGGCGAATATGGTGGCGTCGATCAGCGGATTCAGGATTTCCGGCAGCAGCAGGTCCGGAACCCTCTCCAGCCGGTATCCGGTCGACGGATGGCCGGAAATTTCGACGCCAAGCTCGCGCAGTTGCTGCACCAGGCGCCACACATCCGAGCGGCTCGTGCCTAGCTCCTCCGCCAGCTTGGTGCCGCTCATCACCAGCATCGGATGATCTTCGAGGCGCCGCAGCAGCAGGCCCAGACGGGCATCGGTGCGCCCCGAGGGCTCGCCGCTTCCCGCTTGATCTTCGCTTTGGGTCCGCATAGTCATGCCGCCGCACGCCGACCGCTGCCGACCAGGCGCGTGACGATTATCCGAGATTGCCGCCGTTGGGGCAAAACAAAACGGAGCGGAGCGGAGATTTTCGGCCTAACGGGTTGCTGAAAAACGCGCCGAAGCAACGAGCGAGGCGCTATGGAATGTGTGGAGCATGACCTCGCTACGCAAGGAGTTGTATCCCAATCTGCCCGAAAACTGTTTTTCAGCAACCTGCTAAACCGGGACAATTCTCATGCTCAGGTCCACGGCGTGAGAAGAGTGGGTCAGCGCCCCCACCGAGATATAGTCCACCCCAGCCTCGGCGTAGGCGCGAACATTCTCCAGGGTGATCCCGCCGGAGGCCTCCAACGGCACGCGGCGGGTGTGGTGCGCCACCCGCTGCACCGCCAGGCAGACCTGCTCGGGAGTCATGTTGTCCAGCAGGATGGCCTCGGCGCCATATTGGAGCGCGTCTTCCAACTCGGCCATGGAACGTACCTCCACCTGGATAGGCTGTTCGCCCTGGCGGTTGCGGTGCGCCCTTTCCAAAACCTCGCGAATGCCGCCGGCCAGATCGACGTGGTTGTTCTTGACGAGGATTCCATCGGAGAGGTCTAGCCGATGGTTCTGACCGCCTCCGCAGCGCACCGAATATTTATCGATCAGCCGCAAACCGGGCGCCGTCTTGCGCGTATCCAGAATACGGCACTTGGTCCCGGCAATCGCGTCCACGTAGCGGCGAGTCGCGGTGGCAATGCCGCTCATGCGCTGCAGCAGGTTCAGGATCACGCGTTCGCAAGAGAGAATGGCGCGCGCGTTGTGACGAATGACCGCGACCGGCTGGCCGGGGTGCAGACGCACACCGTCAAAGATCTCCGGATGCGTGGTCACTTCGGCATGAACGTGAACCGAGCCTTCCAGTTGCGCGAAGACCTCAAAAATACGCGCCACCGATCCGATCCCGGCCAGAACGCAATCCTGCTTGGCAAGAATGCTGGCAACCGCAAGCTGGCTGGCATCGATGCAGGCGTGGCTTGTGGCATCATGGGTGGCGCGGTCTTCCTGCAAAGCGGTTTCCAGCACACTGCTTGCCCGGCGGCTTGACCAGTCCATAACGTGTCTCTTACTCGCCCGTCAGAGAATCGAGGGCGTCTTTGGCTTTTTGCAGCAGAACTTTCAGCTCCGCTTCCCGCTTGCGGAGCCCTTCAATCACTCTTGCTGGAGCCTTTGCCAGGAAACCCTGGTTGGCAAGCTGCCCAAGCGCCCGGGAAAACTCCTGGCTCATCTTCTCGATCTCTTTGTTCAGCCGCTCGCGTTCGGCGGCGACATCGATCTTCTGCTGGTAAACCACGCGCACGTCGAAGCGGGCCGTGCTGCGCGAATTCGTTTCCTTGGCCAGCGATTGCCCGACGAAGCCGATTGCGTTCACGCCGCCAAGCCGCTCCACTGCGGCGGCATTGCGGGTCACCAGTTCGCGGACCTCGGCGGCGGCAAAGACCTCGATCGGCAGCCGTTCCTTGGGCACGACCTTCAGTTCGGCCCTGATATTACGCACGCTCACGATCAAGTCCTGCAGCACCGCCATCTCGGTCTCGGCCTCGGCGGAAACCTGCGCTTCGTCAAGCCGGGGATAGCGCGCCAGCGCGATCGACTTCAGCGGCGGTTTGCCATCGTAGACCGCGTGCCAGATTTCCTCGGCAATGAACGGCATGAACGGCGAAAGCAGGCGTAGCGCACCCTCGAAGAGCGAGACCACGTTCTGAAACGCGGTTTTCGAAGCCTCGCGATTGCTCAGGTCGGCCAATCCGGGCTTCACCAGCTCAATGTACCAGTCGCAGAACTCGCCCCAGAAGAAGTGATAGATCACGTGTGCGGCTTCATGGAAGCGATAGCCGGCAAGCGCTTCGTTCACTTCCTGGGCGACGCGGTTGAAGCGCGACAGGATCCAGCGATCTTCGAGCGTTGCCGTCACGAATCCGGGAACGCCCGCCGCAGCTTCCGCCGGCGGCCGGAATTCGCCGAGAGACCAGACCTTCTCCTGCTCGGCCCGGTCGACGTTCATGAAAACGAAGCGGGCCGCGTTCCAGATCTTGTTGGCGAAGGCCCGATAGCCTTCCGTCTGCTTCTCCGAAAAAGCTACGTCCGCGCCCGGGGCGGCCATGGTCGCCAGAGCGAAGCGGGTGGCGTCGGTACCGAAGCGCTCGATGGTCTCGATCGGATCGACCACGTTTCCCTTGGTCTTGGACATTTTCTGGCGGTCCGCATCGCGCACCAGCCCGTGGATATAAACGTCGCGGAAGGGCACGATACCGCGCTCATGATCGGCCAGGAAGTGGCAGCCCATCATGATCATGCGCGCCACCCAGAAGAACAGGATGTCGAAGCCTGTAATCAAAAGCGAGGTCGGATAGAAAGTGTCCAGGTCCTGGGTCTTGCCGGGCCAGCCCATGGCCGACATCGGCAGCAGTCCGGAGGAGAACCAGGTATCCAGCACATCCCCATCTTGCTCCAACCGCTTGCCGCCGCAGCGCGAGCACTGTGCCGGAGCTTCGCGCGCCACCATGATCTCGCGGCACTCGCCGCAGTGCCACGCCGGAATGCGATGCCCCCACCAAAGCTGGCGCGAGATGCACCAGTCGTGAATGTTGGTCATCCAGTTCAGATAGATCTGTTTGTAATTGTCGGGGATAAAACGTATGCGCCCGTCCTCGGCCACCTGAATGGCGCGCTCGGCGAGGCTCGGACTGCCATCCTTCGCTTTCTTGTTGACCGCGATGAACCACTGCGTCGACAGGCGCGGCTCGACGATGGTCTTGCAGCGGTCGCATTTGCCGATGGCCAGGACGTGGTCCTTGATGCCGACCAGCAATCCCTGCTCTTCCAGGTCGTGCAGCACGCGGTCGCGCGCCTCGAAGCGATCGAGTCCCGCATACGCTCCGGCCTGCTCGTTCATCTTGCCGGACTCGTCGATTACCGTGATCTGCGGCAGATTATGGCGCAGTCCCGCCTGAAAGTCGTTGGGATCGTGCGCCGGCGTGACCTTCACCGCGCCGGTTCCGAATTCCGGGTTTGCCAGCTCGTCAACGATGACGGGAATCTCGCGGTTCATCAGCGGCAACAGGATTTTGGCCTGGTGCAAATGCCGGTATCGCTCGTCGTTCGGCATTGACCGCGACCGCAGTATCGCCCAGCATGGTTTCCGGGCGGGTGGTCGAGACGACGATGAAATCCCCGGTTCCGACGACCGGATACTTGAGATCGTAAAGTTTGCCGTGCGTCTCCTCGTGCACGACTTCCAGGTCGCGAGATGGCGGTGGCGCAGCGCGGGCACCAGTTGACGATGTAGTTGCCGCGATAGAGCAACCCCTCTTCGTAAAGCCGGACGAAGGCTTCGCGCACCGCGCGCGAGAGATGGTCGTCCATGGTGAAGTATTCGCGGCCCCAATCGACGGAATCGCCAATCCGCTTCATCTGCTCGACAATCGAGCCGCCGTAGTGCTGCTTCCACTGCCAGACGCGCTCGATGAACGCCTCGCGCGTCCCATCTCCAGCCGGTTCTTTCCCTCCGACGCCAACTGCCGCTCGACCATCATCTGGGTCGCGATTCCGGCATGATCGGTGCCCGGCAGCCACATCGTCAGCGATCCGCGCATGCGATGCCAGCGCACGATGATGTCCATCTCGGTGTGATTGAGCATGTGGCCCATGTGCAGCCTGCCGGTGACGTTCGGCGGCGGGAGCAGCAAGGTGAACACATTCTCGGGCGGCGGGATCGGTTGGGGAATCTCGGCGTGGAAGAGCTTTTCGCGGGTCCAGTATTCGGCCCAACGGGTTTCAATCAGACTGGGGTCGTAAACCTTCGGCAATTCGTGCGGCATCGGTTTCCCGCCCCGGCAAAGGTAAGAGCGTTGGTCGCCGGGGACCTTTAAGCGTCTCTGCAAGATAATCTTTGATGTTATCGGAGCCGCTGACGAGCGGTCAAACCATGGATGGGGTAGGAGATAGGGCTGCTGGAAACTGCCCCTCTTATCACAATTCGAACGTGATTTCTGTCACATCGGATATGACAAGAAGGCGGCTGGCTTACTGCCTTCCCAAAGCAAAAACGCATCTGTGGCTAAAAATGCGGTTCTAAAAAAGAGTGCGCAGAAACCGTGAAAATTGCCAGGGGCGAAACGCTTGCGCGTTCCAGCGATTCGAGACAGGCGCAGGAGCCTGTAGCATTTGCGCAAAGTCATTACCGGACGGCGGGTTGATCGCTGTGGGTTACCCTCAGGAAATATAATGCTAGAATACGCCTGCATCTCAAGGCCAAACTAATGAGTGATTATGATTGCCAACTCTACGGGAGAACGAAATGTCTTTTGGAGTGCTGCTGAATAATCGGTTGATTTCCAAGCTCCGCCAAGACCGCATATTGATTATCGAGCCCTGGGATATCGAAAATCTGCAAATCGCTCAATATGCACTCAACCCTTCGATAATCATTTACGAAGACAACACCGGCAAAGAGCGTCTCCACGATTTACAGAAACTTGCCTACACGTTTCAGCCAAACGAATACGCCAAGGTCAAGATCGAGCAAACAATTATTTTGACCGACGGCATCGTCGGCCGCTTTATCCCGGCGTCGGGATTAATCGAGGCGGGATTTGGGATCACCGCCGGTAAGCTGGACCCGCAGTACGGAGCATCCAAGGAGACAATTCAGTTCGGACTAAAGAATCTGAAGGACAAGCCGAATGTTTTTAGCTACAAAAGTAGCAATGGTAAGTTCAAGACCAGAGTCGCCTACATTGAGTTTTTTGATATTCGAAGCTTGCCAGTCGAACCAAGCGAGCTGAGAGAGTACGATTACGCCGTTCGAAATAGACGGCGGCTGCATGAAGAGTTCTCGGAAAAAGGTATACCAGATGAGTATTAATTCAGAGGCAAGGCGAGCCTGGCTTTGCCACACATGCGACTGGAGTGGAGGAGTCCGGTCTGGTTCAGCTCGTGGCGACGTGATCTTTTGTACGGTTAAGACGAGAAATTTCATTGCGAACGATGTTCAGGCTTGCTCTGAGTATGTACACGGCGAAAGATTTCCTGACGAAAGTCCCAAAGAATTCAAGAGCAGAAAGACCCGAGATGCTCTTTTCGTCAATCTCACAGAAACCGTGAAGGAGCACGAAACAAAGGAAGCACATGGCTCCGATAGCTCCACTGGGGACACCGAAGACCGCAGATTTGATCGCCTAGCGCTTGAGGAGGCACGGAAAAGCATTCCGGAGAATGACGGAAGACCGCATCCGCTAGTCGGAGCAGTCGTCGTCAAAGACGGCAAGGTATTGGCAACTGCCCACCGCGGAGAAGTAGCGGGAAATCACGCTGAGTACATTGCGCTTGAAAAGAAACTTGCTGAAATTGCTGTCGCCGGAGCAACCGTTTACACGACCCTGGAACCATGCATCACTCGGAATCATCCGAAGATTCCTTGCGCCAATAGGCTCGTCGAACGAAAAGTAAAACGCGTCGTCATAGGCATGCTCGACCCCGACCCGAGAATCACCGGGCGTGGTCAGCGGAGGCTGAGAGAAGCAAACATCATTACGGATCTTTTCCCGCACGACCTGATGACCGAAGTCGAGGAAATGAATCGTGAGTTCAATCGTCAGTTTGAATCAAGTCACGCGGCGACGGAGATTTCGGAAAAATGGGTGAGTCTCGGATACGAGCGCAAATCGGGACTCGCGGAGAAAACTGATCAGGAGGGCTTTGAATTGGGGTGGGTGACAGCTGACAAGGAAACCGAGAAGATCGAGTTTGAAAACTGGGAATATGTGATTGTCGATCAGCCGAACGGCAAAAGAGCGCGCCTAAAAATCCACGACCACCCCGCAGTTGGCGGTTACTTGGTTCTGTTAAAGAGACGCAAAGCGTCAAGATAATTCGGCCTTGGGATGATGCGCTAGTGTTTGTCGCAAATGCCTTCCCACTCTTGAACGGCGTGTCGCGTGGCTCCGCGCCTGTGAAGTCAAACCATGGATTCTGAAAGTCGCGCGCGGCCGCAACTCGCCGCCGAGGGGAGGCGCGCGGTTAGTGCTTGTGTTTAGCCATCTCGCGAACGATCTCCGCCACGATCTGCGGCTTGAAACGGTCGAGGACGCGTTGCACGGCTCCGGCGACCGCCGCTTCATCGATCGCCGTCGGACGGGCGCTTTCAGCCGGGTGCGTGAGCGCGTCGGAGGCGAAAGCACCAGCGGCCTCGAACCCAGGCTGGGCGCCGGGATTGAGCATTTCCGGCAAATTCATCGCGGCCGTGCCTTCGAGCATCGTCGGAACCGAGAACATGAAATCCCCGGCGGCTGCGGCAATTGCCGGTTTGACCTCGCTCTCAGTGACCGCAGAGGCCGCTGCTGTGGCGTGCTCCGGCGCGGGCTCTTGGGCCACGAACTCTGGCTCTACGGAGGCTTGCTCTACCGGGACCTGCGCCACGGGCTCGGGCTGGACGAGAACTGGTACCGCAGGCTCGGGCGCTTGCGCTGCGGGCTCGGGCGCTGGGGCAGCCGGAGGTTCCGCCGGCGCTGCCTCGAATATAGGCTCGGTGAACGCTTCTGTCCTGGCAGCGGCGGCAACCAACGCCTTTTCGGCGGCAGGTTGAGCGACAGGCTCCTCGACGATAGGCGCGGTGACGATAGGCGCAGTCTCCACCACACCGTTGGCGGCTGAGGCAAAAAGGGGCTCGTCATCGATTTCAAAAACCGACTTGTCATCGCGTGCAATCAGCGGCGCGGGTCGATCTTCCAGCGAAGGCGCTGGCGGCGCGCTCGCCTCCGGCGCAATCGCAGGGGACTCGATATCGCGTCCCCTTAGCCACTCCGCAATTACCCCTGCGCTTTCATCTGGGGCGGCGCTGTCGGGCGTTGCCTCGGTGGTAGACGGCAACCCCGATTCAACCGCCGCCGCGTGTTCCCGCAGGAACGCCTCGACTTCAATTGCAGTCAACTCCTCGGGCGGATGTCTGCCCCGCCCTCGATTGGCTCCGCCTCTTGGCTGACTTGGGTGGCGGCACTCGGTTCCGGCGCGGGAATCTCGATGACCTCGACGTCTTCGCCGTCGACACTTTCATCCGGAGAAACATGAAGTTCGGGGAGTTGCTCAGCAGCCGCGGATAGGTGAGGTTCGGTGACGGGTGCGGCCGGAGAGACATCAAGTCCGGGGACGTGCCCCACCTCGGAAACATCAAGTCCGCTGGGTCGCTCAACCGGAGAAACGTCAAGCACCGGGCCGGAAAAATGATCGGCTGAATCATCCACCGGCACCTTGTCGTCGGCCTTCAGCATTTCCTCGATCCTAAAGGGCATGGACGAAGGTGCTTCCACGGCGGGTGAGGCAGACGCGGTGAAATTGCTCACTTCGGTTGCGGGTTTGGCAGCCGAGACTGCCATTGCCAACGGTTTCTCCTCCGGCGGCAGCGCAGCGCCGACATGCTCTGCACTTGCGGTCGTGGTTGGACTGTAACTGACTTCGTGGCTGGCATCTTGAGCGTGAGACTCCAGCATCGCCAGCTCGGCAGCATAATCCACCGGAACCAGCACCGGCGGAGTTGTTTCCGGCACTAGCGGCTGAACCACAACCGGCGGAGCCGTTTCCGGCGTTACCGGCTGAATTGCAACCGGCGGAGTTGATGTCCTGGGGGCGAAATCAATGCCGGCGCCTGAGGCGCGGAGAATCACGTTGGTCACGATTGTGACAAGTTCGGTGGCCTCGAATGGCTTGACGATGACCCCATCGGCGCGCACCGCCGTGGCGTCCTGTTCACGATAGGGCTCCAGTTTACCCACCGATAGCAGAACCGGTAAGCCGGAAGTCGCGGCGGCGCGTTTGACTCGTTCGCATACTTCCAGCCCGGTGTAGCCAGGCATGTAGATGTCCAGGATCACCAGGTCCGGCGTTTTGTCGGCAATCTTCTTCAGCGCGGCGGCGCCGTTGCTTACCGTCGTGACCTCGTAACCAGCTTCGGACAGGATCTTCTTGGCCATGTTTTGGGCGGTCATGCTGTCATCGGCGAGCAGAATGTTGAGGGGCACGATTTATCCTTTTTTTCACTACTAAGCGGAGAAGTTACTGCTTTCTCCCAGCCACGTCAATGGATTGATATCACATTGATTACCAAGTTACCTGAGTACACGTCCTCCCGGTGAAATGGTTATGAGATTCCCCTACCGCCGGTCTCAGTTCGAGGCGGTTTTCTTGTCGGCCCCTCATCATAGGCTGAATGTGCCCGGCTAGCACCAGAGGCAGCGTCTCCAGGCCTAGAAAGGTATCAGCTTGCGAAAGCCGGTCTTCTTCGGCTTGCTGGACGAATCCGTCTGCGATTGATCACCGGCTGCGGCAGGGGCAGGGACATTCGCCTCGTTGGTTTGCGGCGGCGCGGCTGCGGGAGCATCCGGCGATGGCGCCGGTTCCTCGGAGCGCGGCGTCGGAGAGTTCCCTATATCTGTCCTCTTGACCGTGTTGACCGATACGGCTCCGCTGGCTTGCTTTGCCGGTTGTTTGGCCTGGACCGCATCGTTGGCGTAGCGCACAATCGCTGCCGCATCCGTCTGCTGCGGATCCACCAGCGTAGGTGTGCCGACCTTAGTAGCAGGCAGATAATCCGGCCGCCGGTGCATGGTCAACAACATCTTGCCCGTATGCCCGAGTTCGCTGCGGCTTGCCTGCTCACTGCGGTTCAGGGTGATTGCCTCCTCGGTCGGCTTTGGAACCGGACGGCCCAGCGCCGCCAGTCGCTTGGCTGCTTCCGAAGCGCGCGGCATCACCGGGTAGCGGGTGATAATACGGGAGAACGCCGCTGCCGCTCCGTCCGTATACTCGCGGATCAGCTTGGCCCTGGCGTCTTCCCTGTTCTTCGGGAATTTCGCCAGGCGGAACGTCCGCGCCTGTCGCTCATAAGCGTCGCCCAGCATAAATAGCGCATCATCAGCCTTGCTAAAGAGAGGATATGTGTCAGTCAGCGACTTCAGCCGTGCCATGGCCGCCGGCCAGCTTTCGCGCATATAGTAAAAGCGGCCTATGCGGTATTCACGCTCGGCCAGGATTTCCTGCACTTGCAGCAGCTTGATGCGCGCGGTCTCGGCCAGTTTCGAATCGGGATACTGCAATAACAATTGCCGGTACTCTTCCTCGGCGTGTTTGGCGTGGGTGAAGTCCCGATCCGCCTTGCCGATCTGGCGGTAGTGAATGTCGGCGATCTTCAGTTGCGCTTCGGCGGCTTCCGGCATGTTCGGGAAGAACGTAATGAAATCTTTGTACTCGTTTTCGGCCTGGGTCAGCCCGGCCGCTCCGCCTTCCGCCAGCCACGAGTCGCCGATCGACAGCTTGGCCCGGGCGACGTACTCTGAATCCGGATACGTGTTGATCAAGGTTTGCAGGTTAAGGCGCGCGATTTCGTACTTGCCATGACTTTTCGCATCCATGGCTTTATCAAACAGTACCTTGTCGGGCTGTTTAGAGTCGATCTGAGCCAACGGATTGCTACTATTTTTTTTATGACTGCATGCGATTCCAAGCAAGAGCAGCAACCCGACGGTAACCGCCATGATTATGCGACGAGACATCCTTTACACCTCCGGCCCGCGCTCAACGCGAGCCGCCGACCTACACGCGTTGAACCGTAGCCTGCCGAGCCGTTTGCAACAGCCGCTCGACGTTTTGGCGAATATCGCCGTGCCCGAAAACGGCGCTGCCCGCAACCAGCACTTCCGCCCCGGCGCGCACCACGTCGGCGATCGTATCCAAAGCCACTCCGCCATCCACCTCAATCCGGAATTGGTGCCCGTGGGCCGCCCGCATCATGGCCAGTTTGCGAATCTTCTCCAGGGAATAGGGAATAAACTTCTGCCCGCCAAAGCCTGGATCTACCGACATAATTAGCACGTAATCGACCATATACAGAACCGCTTCGAGCGTCGCCACCGGAGTAGCCGGATTCAACACCACCCCGGCTCGTGCTCCGTGAGACTTGATGTGCTCCAGCGTGCGGTGCAGATGAACACACGCCTCCTGATGCACCGAAATCCAGTTCGCTCCGGCATCGATGAAAGCCGGGATGAATTCGTCCGGGTTGTCGATCATCAAGTGGCAGTCGAGCGGAACTTCGACCTCCTTGCGCAAGGACGCCACCAATGGCGGACCCAAGGTAAGATTCGGCACAAAGTGACCGTCCATCACGTCCACATGCAAGACGGTCGCGCCCCCTTCGAGAACAGGATGCACCTGCTCCGCCAAGCGCGCGAAGTCGGCCGAAAGAATAGACGGGGCTAGTTCGATCAAATAAAGCTCACTCGCGAGTCACTGTGGAAATTTTAACATGCGGCGGACTGCCGTCGCAGCCAAACCGCCGGCGGTGGGACTCCCGCTCCGGGCGGGAACATGGCGGCAAACCTTCTCCCCGGCAATCACGCATCAGACAAAGCGTGCGGATCTTTCCGAAGAATGGGTTTTCGGCTTCGCTGCTGCTTGTGGCCTTGGCCGGGGCGGCTGGGGCTACTCCCATTCAGCCCGACCTCAATAAGTTGCTCTCGAAGCCGCACTCCGAGCAGGAGTGGTTTGAACCCGCGCGGGCAGGCTGGGAAGGCCCGGAGACGGAGGCCTCCAGCCCTACGCGCTCCAGTTCCGCCCTGGACGAATACGGGCCGGCGGAGACGGCGCGCGCAGCCCGCGCCAGCTTCCTGGCGGCGGTTCCGGATCCTCGAGTACGGGCGTGTCTGGGTGCGCTGGTTCTGCTCCTGAGAAATCGCCAGCGGGCAACTCCGAAACCGGCGGGTGCGTCTCACCCTGATACGGTCGAGGTCAGGCGCACAGCCTGAACCTGGAGTTCCGGTATTACTCCCACCAACGGAACAAGTTTGCCGCGCGGAAGAAAGGCCCCCTGAGCTGTATGTCCCGGGGCCTTTTACTTTGGCGGGGGTCCTGCCCACCTGCCTGATCCGGCGCGGCGTTCGGAATCCAGGACAGCGCCATCAACATGCAGCGTGCGGCGCTGGGCTCTGATAGAATCCGCCCATACAAATCCGCATGCCGTAGTTGCCCGTCTGCCTGGACCGCATTCAACAACCCGCGATTCCAGGCTGCGGCTTTGTTCTGGAGCACACATGAGTACGCCCGCCGTTCCCGCTGCCGAAGAACTCCCCGCGCTGTCTGAAGCCGAGCGGATCGTGAATGTTTTTGTCGCACCGTCCAAGACCATGGCGGATTTGCGTCGCAAGGCGAGTTGGTGGATTCCGTGGTTGTTGATGTCCATCGTCTCCATCAGCTTTGTTTTCGCCATGGAGAAACGGATCGGCTGGGACCTGATCGTAAGCACGCAGATCGAGAAGTCTGCCAACGCCGAGGCCTTTGACCGGCTCTCCCCCGCGGAGAAACAGCAGCGCCTGGATTCAGTTATTAGAATTACAAAATACAGTTCCTACCTGATCCCATTGTCATCTCTGCTCTGGTTCTCGGCGCTTGCCGCCGCTCTGGTAGCGGTCTTCCGCTTCGCGGCGGGCACCGGCATCACCTATGGCCGAGCCCTGGCTATTGTCGTTTACGGCAGTCTTCCCTCGCTGCTGGAGCGTCTGTTGGCGATTATCACCCTGTGCTTCGCCGACCCGGAAGGCTTTGACCTCAAGAACCCCATCGCCAGCGGGCCCGCGCAGTGGATTGACCTCGCGACGGGCGGCGCCTTTGCCTCGCACCGATTCCTCTACTCCGTCCTCAACTCCTTTGACCTGTTTGCCCTCTGGATGATTCTGCTGATGGCCATCGGCATCTCCGAAAACACCGGGATCAAGCGTGGCATGGCCTTCGCGACGATCTTCTGCGGGTTCGTCGGGCTTAAACTCGTGAGCGCCGGACTCGGCTTTTAGCAGGCTGCTGAAAAAGTCCCGTGAAGTGTCATCCTGAGGTCGCGCTGTCTTTGCGCAACCGAAGGTTTTGCTCTTGTTTCGACGCGGACGGAAAGCAGATTCCTCGCTCCGCTCGGGATGACGCGCCGTTCAGCGAGGGGGAAATGACTTTTTCAGCAGCCTGTTAGGATTGTTGAAACTGGCTCCAGTCGCGGTTTCACGGCGAATTTGCACATTTCCTCCGCGACTTCCGGGGGCTCCGAAGGCGGTCAACCAAGGATAGCTTTCGTCATGAAATTTTGCCGAAGGACTGCGGGTTGGGCCAGTGTTGATGCGGTCGCGAGAGAGGGCAGCGATGGCGACAGGCGGCCGGACGCGACGGCGGCGAGGCCCCGCTGCGGCGTGGGTGGCGAGCAACTGCACCGGATTTGGGCAGGGGGCTGTGGACGAGCTGCACTTGATTGAAAACAGGGCAGATAAAGTTCTTCATTAAAAGTTGACTTTGTTTTTTGCGAGTGTAGATTCAGTTTCGTTCTTTGACAGATTCCGAACGGTTTTCCCGGTTGGTGGTGAGTCCGGGGCTCAAGCTCAGCTCACCGCAGTCCGTACCGCGAAGAAAGCCGGAATCGCTGGGCAGCGGTCATGGTTTCGGCAGGCGCACGCAACGTCTGCCGGGATCGGGTCGCAAGCCCAAATAGCGGCAGCCACGGCGGTGGCAGCCGCGCATGGGGAGCCAGACGGAGGCGTCATCCCGCAGGCGGATGCAGCAATGCATTAGCCCGGGGTGCCAAACTCCAACTAAATCGGTCGGCGGACTGATCTCTACTCCCCAACCCTGTGGGTTTACGAACCTGCGGGGGCCGCGACGGAGACGGGCGTTCGCGCGCCAGTCTCGACCGCGGTAGGCCAATCACCGAATTGGCCGCGATTCTCAGGCGAGAGCGCAGTATGAGGCTCGGAGGGGCAGCAAGGGCCTGTTAGCGAGCCGCTGGCTGAAGAGAACAGGAATCGTCAAAGGCAAGAACGAGTCCCGAGGGGAGCTGGACGACTACGGCAACACGGTTTTTGTCCCGCAGGCAAGAGCAGGAGTTGCTGGTAGCGTCCTCTAAGGTCGGTTTTTCCGGTTGACGGCGAGCCCGGAACCCAAGCGGTAATCGCCCGTTGCGGTCACGCAAGTGAAGACGGCGGGAGCAGGTTCGGCAAGGGTCTACAGCGAGCCGTCGGTCGAGAGGAACAGGCTGGCTCCTACCTCGGGACTTGGTGTTTTTAGGCGGTTTTGCGTACACCAACATCCGCACAAAATCACGTTGGGTGGGCCAGCCGCACCAGAGAATTTAATCTACCCCTAAATCACACCACTGGGTTTCTGCCCATTTCATGATGCGACGTTCCCGCGACTCGATTTGTTTCAAGTTCCAGTCTTTCAGCCGCGTTATCTCTCGCAACTGGCGCAGATTGTGGCGTGTATAAATTTCCTTCTTATCGCCGAACCCACGTCGCCGGGCCTCTTCATTGAGCACGAACGGCAATAAGACAAGATTTCCAATTCTATTGACATTCTCATCCGAATCTGCTTCTCGGCCTCGATCGCTACGCCGCATCTTTCCATCCCACGCGCCGCCGCGCTCTGGGTTCTGGGGGAACACGTGCTCAATCGTATCGTTCGCTCGCATTGACCAGATTTCTCTCCGAGCCTGTTCATCCACGGTAGCGTTGGAGCCTGATTGCCGTGCAAGAAACTCTTCGTACTTCCACAGAATGTACCTGCACCTGTCCGGATCTTCCCCGTAACTATCCTTATTTGCCAATCCTTCTTGCACCGCCTCGTCGATCGGGTATTCCTTCCCAAGCTCGCGCAAGGCTTCCATGATTTCACTGTATCGTGATGCCCCCTTCGAACGGTTGTGTATGGCCGAGGCAAGGCGGATGTAGTCTCCCACTTTGACCCGAGCGTCTTTATCGAATAGACCAAATATCCGAAACGTTACGCGTTCCCATTCATCAAGGAGTTTTGTGCGCTCCTTGTCCGACAGATAATCAGCGGCTTCGAGCGCTACAGCAAGGATTCGGGCGTGCAGCACCTCTGATACCGGGGCGAGAAAGGAATTTTTTTCCAGTGCAACGAGCTTCTTCGTAATGTCAAGCAGACCCTCTGAAATCTGCCGTGGTTTCTCCTTAGTTGTGCACTCTGCCCTAATATTTTCCAACGCCTCTTCGGCTGGCTGCGGCTTTCCTTTCGAGGGGCCGTATCGCAGAGTTGCAAACACCCTCAGGATCTCCTCGCCTTTGAGCGGAATTGTTGCAATTTCGCTGTAGACATTTCCCCAGAGCGCATGGAGTGCCTCGATGGCCGAGCGAGCTGCATCGGGGCTTTTGGCAAGTTCAAATGCTCGCCCCATCAAGACACTTTTGCATTTGTCTAGCCAATCCACAGCCAGGCCACGGCTATTTAGCACCTCAAATACCTTGTAAACAATCCTGCTGTCTTCGGTATCAAAAACTACAAAGCCTAGCCGGTTCTTGATTATTCTCAATAGGGAGATTTCGTTGCCCCGCTTCTCCGGCCACTTTTCCTTGACGAATTCTTCGCAATCGCGAATTGCCTCTAGCAAATTGCGGTCAGCGTGCGTCCGGATATCTTCTTTTTTCGGTTTGCGCCCGTCGTGAAGAAATGCATTGAATATATGCTGATTTGCATTATTGGTTTGAAGAAGGAGCAGATTGTCGTCCTGCTTGACAAGCAGGTCTGCCAGTTCTTTGTATTCGCGCCCTTCTTTGCTGAGGCGCAACTGAATGCATTTGAGAAGAATGATGAGCGTGGTCAGGCGCTGTTGTCCATCAACAATGTCGTACACCCGATATTCCGTCGTTCCTGATTCCTTAACCTCCTTCGTTTTGTGGCACACTATTGTCGCCATAAAGTGCTGGTCATCGGAGTCTCCGTGAATCAGGTTTATGAGATCACCAAACAAATCCTCACGCTGTTTGCTTCTCCAACTGTAAAAACGCTGATATTGCGGAATCCGGAAGACACGATTGCCAAAGAGCTGTTGGAGAGTAACGTATCTCGGCTCAATCATTGTTCAGGGCTCCTTCAAGGCCGCGCCGGGTCGGCCATAGCTGGTTATGCACGTCGGTTGAGCGAAGTGGAATTGTATCTCGGCAAGTGTGATTTGGAAAGCGATTTGTGCAGCCTCGCGAGTGGCTGCGGTTTCGCACAAGCTTCTGCTGCTTGTGTGGGTAGTTAACGACGCTAGCTTTTTGATCAGCTCCTAAAACAGCGTGTTCTGTTTTCCCGCGCGGCGGATCCCGAAGTGGTCGTAGGCCAGTTGCGTGGCCATGCGGCCTCGCGGCGTGCGGTCGAGAAATCCTATCTGGATGAGGAACGGCTCGTAGATTTCCTCGATGGCGTCGGGCTCCTCGGCCAATGCCGCAGCCAAGGTGTTCACCCCCACCGGGCCGCCCTGGTATTTCTCGATGATCGTCAGCAGCAATCGCCGGTCGATTTCGTCGAAGCCGTAGCGGTCCACTTCGAGCATCTCCAGCGCCGCCTGCGCCGTCGGTTTGTCGATCTTGCCGGCGCCGCGCACCTGCGCGTAGTCGCGCACCCGGCGCAGCAGCCGATTAGCGATGCGCGGGGTGCCGCGGGCGCGGCTGGCGATCTCAAATGCGCCCTCGGCGTCGACCTCCACTTTCAAAATCTCAGCCGAGCGCTTGACGATCACGTTGAGGTCGGCATGGGTGTAGAACTCCAGGCGCAGCAGCAGGCCGAAGCGCGAGCGCAGCGGAGCCGAAAGCAGTCCGGCGCGGGTGGTGGCTCCGACAAAGGTGAACGGGGCGACGTCCAGAGTGTGGGTCCGCGCCGCCGGACCCTGGCCGATGATGATGTCCAGCTTGTAGTCTTCCAGCGCCGAATACAGCAGCTCCTCCAGGGTCGGCTGTAGGCGGTGCACTTCGTCGATGAACAGAACCTGCTTGTTGCGGATGTTGGTGAGCACCGCCGTGAGATCGCCTTTGATCTGGAGCGTCGGCCCGGAGGTCTGCTGGAAGTGGACCCCCAGTTCGTTGGCGATGATGGTGGCCAGCGTCGTCTTGCCCAATCCGGGAGGCCCATAGAGCAGCACATGATCGAGCGCCTCGCCGCGCGAGCGGGCGGCCTCGATGGCAATCGCCAGGTTTTCCTTCACCTTCTGCTGGCCAATGAACTCCTGCAGAAGGCGCGGACGCAGCTTGAGCTCAAACGAAGCGTCGTCTTCGACCACTCCGGCCGAGACGATTCGCTCGCGATCGGGATTCCTGGATGAGGGCATCTCTCCGGATGGTACCCAGAAACCCGGCTGCCTGCAATCACGGTTTATTGATGGTTATTGGTCGCCGCCGATGGACCGCGGCCGGTCAGCGTCGCCCTGCCGTAGCGAAACCCTGGCCCGACCGCTCCGGGAGTCATCTGGCAGAGCCTTAGGAGATTGTTGACGTCGCACGGGTATTATTTTCCAGCAGTTTCACGCCATCCAGCCTTCAGCTCCGCAACTGCTGCTGCTCCTGCTCCATGCCGGTGAGGCGGGCGATGCGCTCGGCGATGGGCGGATGCGTAGAAAACAGATTGCCCATGCTCATCCCCAACCTCGGCTTCACAATGAAAAGGTGAGCCGTGCTGGGCGAGGCCGCCATCGGGATGCGTTGCGACCACTGGTCGAGCTTCTTCAAGGCGCTGGCTAGCGCATAGGGATTGCCCGTAAAATGCGCCCCGGTCTCATCGGCAGCGTATTCGCGCGAGCGCGAGATGGCGAGTTGAATGAGCATGGCGGCAAACGGCGCCAGGATCATCATGAGCAACGCCGCGATCGGGCTGCCGCCTTCGCGATCGCGATCGCGCCCGCCCATGCCCCCGAAAAGCGCTCCCCAGTAAGCCATACGCGCCAGCATGGTGATGGCGCCGGCAACGGTCGCGGCCACCGAGCTGATCAGGATGTCGCGGTTGCGGACGTGGCCAAGTTCATGGGCGAGCACGCCTTCCATTTCCTCGTCGTCCAGCAGATTGAGAATGCCTTCGGTGACCGCAACCGAGGCGTGATGCGGGTTGCGTCCGGTAGCGAAGGCGTTGGGCGAATCGGTCGGGATGACGTACAGCTTGGGCATCGGCAGGCCTGCCTTCTGCGTGAGCCGGTGCACGATGCTGTATATGCGCGGCAACTGCTGCTCGGTGACCGGCTGCGCGCCCGACATTTTCAAGGCAATCTTGTCGGAGAAAAAGTAGGAGACGAAGTTCATCACCGCTGCCAACACGAAGGCGAAGACCGCTCCGCGCTCGCCTCCGACGATCTGGCCGACAAAGATCAGGAACAGCGTCAGCCCGGTTAACAGAAACGCCGTCTTAAATGTATTTCCCATAATTGGCTTCCCTAGCTATGTAGATGCTACCCGACCGTCGCCGGTCGCGCCAGATGGGGCGACGCGGTTACGCCCCCGCTGTTCTCTTTTGCAAAACTTGCCGACTCGGAAGAAGCTAACACCCTCGCTTCCAGACGATTACGCCGATCCGCTCGAGGAAGTGGCGGCCGAACTCGACCCGGCGCCCTGCTTCCGTCAGCAACGGGCGCAACTCCTGTTCGGTATAGGCACGGCGGACCGGCACCACCCCGTCACGCCATGCCATTCTGGTGCGGAAAAGCGGGCGGGCAGCCGTCACCAGCACCAGGTGAAACGGGGTACGCCGCAGATCGTTGATAACCAGGGCCACGCGGGCCACGCGCAGCGCCTCCTGTACGAAGCACCTGACCTGCGGCGGCTCAAGGCGATGAATCAGTAGCGAGCAAGTCACCAAGTCGAACGACTCCGGCGGAAACGGGAGGTTGAGGGGCGACCGCGCGCCCCTTCACGCCCCATCTCTAGCGGATACTGTCCAAGCAGAAACTGGAAGTCGCTGAAACTCTCACCGAGCTAATAACGCCGCGCTCGCCAAATGCACCCGAACGTACCGTATATAAGCCGCTACACCGCTACCCTCAGACGGCGGCGATCTCCTTGTCGAAAACGGCCCAAACCCTTTCACTCAGAGCGGTGAAGAACTCGCGGGTAACGAATGGGCCGGCGCCGAGTTTTTCATTGGGACGATCGAAGACCTCGGCGGGAAGAGTGTAATCCGACTGATCAAAGCCCTGTTTGCGCTCCAGCCATAGCCCGCGAATGTAAGCGCGGCGAATCGCCGCCAGCAACTGCGGCGGTTCAATCTCGATACCAAATTCGCACTTCAGCGCCTTGGCGACATCCGGTGGAGCTGCCATGGAAAACTTGCACAGCCCCGTCATGTCGTGTTGCACCTGGAAGAGTCCGCGCTCGGTAATGGCCTTGACCCAGTACTCGAAGCTGGTATCGTTTTCCAGTGGAAGGAGCAGATGAGTCGCCATCGACATGTGACCACCCGCGATTGCCCAGGCATATCCGGGGTTCGAGTCCGGCAGATAAGCCGGCAGCTCAAGACCCTTCACCTGCATCGCATAGCCCGTTTCGCCGACTTTCTCTGAGAGCCGTTTGAGGCCATGTCCGATCTGCGGGTACCGGCCCCGGCCGGTCTCTTGAACCAATTCCCTCACTTTTTCGAAGTCGCCAAAGGTTACCCCGTTACAGATGCGCTTGTCGGGATGCCGTTCGTTGTAATCGCACACATACGCAATCGTCGTCCCGAGCGAAATCTGGTCCATTCCGAGATGGTCGACCAAGCCCATAAGCTCCGCGGCCTGGTGCGGATTGTGGATTCCAATATTGGTCGAGAACAAATCTACCGGCTCATAATCGAACTTCGACAGGAAGCGCCCGCGCGAGCCGTCCGGGTTCTTTTCGTAAACGTTTTTGTGGCAATGAATGCCGCAACGGAAGCACGATTCCGCCTTAATGACGAACTCCGGCTCGACGTTGTCACGGAACATCAGCTCCACCTTGCCGTCGGCTTTGGGACGGAAATTGTTCTGCGGCACGAGATGGTATTTCTCCAGCGGCACATAGTTGGCCCAGGTGCCGCCGAGTCCACCGCGTTCCTTCTCGCGGAATCTGCGCGAGCCTGGACCGGTCCCGATCTCTTTGTTGATGTCGCGGATTTCCGGCGGGATTTTGCCGGCCTGATCCTTTGCCTGGGCGACGATGGCGACAACATTCTTGTAGCCGAGAACGCTTCCCATGCCGCCCCGGCCCGCCCAACGGCACTTGTCTTCACCGGACTTCAGTTGATTCTCCGTGCTCAAACCCACGGCGCCGAAATAGCAATTCTCATAGTTTTCTCCCGCCGGTCCGATCACCGCAAAGTGGGCGTCCGGGTACTCGTTTTTGAGAAGCGCGATTTTGGCGTAACACTCGAGCCCCAGGAGGTGTTTGGCAGGCTTGAATTCCACGATGGGCCCGTCGCCGCCGCGGCGGATCACGAGCATGACCGGCTCGCTCGCCCGCCCCTCGAGGATCACCTCATCAACTCCCGTCCATTTCAACTTGGATCCGAACTTGCCGCTTCCCGCCGACCACATCGCGCCGGGCAGTCCCTTGTTCGACTTCTTCAAAGGGCTATAGGCGGAGAAATACGAGCGCAAGCCCGTCATCACGCTTGAACCGGAAAGTATTCCGGTGTTTAAGATCAGCGGATTCTCCGGCGTGTAGGCGTCGCGGATCGTGCGTTCACCGAGGATCTGAAACGAGCGGCCGAATCCGCCGAGAACCTCTTCCAGATTCCGGCAAGGAACTTCCTGGATAAGAAGTTCGCGAGATGACAGATCGATCGTGCAGCGGGTATACAGAACCGCCGCCGGATCGCTTAGCGGTCCGTCGAGAGACAAGCGCATTGAGGATCTCCAGAGGTTTGCACAGTATGCACAGCCCAATTGTCATCGAAAAACCACCTAACGGCGAGAGATTCGATCCATGAAGACTGCACGATTAAGCAGCATGATAGCACCGTCGCGGGTTCGATTACAGCGTTATGTCTACAGGCTCCAAGGGGTTATCCAGACAGGGCGCAATCTCCGGGATGGCGGGCGCCGAACCTGGAAGCGGGTTGCGTTCTTCGCTGGTCAGCTTGCTCATGCTTTCCGCTTTGGATACCCACCAGCGGGCTGCCACGTTAGGCAGGCGACGGATCGAATGGCATAATGATGATACTCGTGGCGCGAAATTCCACCTCAGGTATCGACCATGGACAATGCAATTCGATTCACCGGGCGCTGGCTGTTTCTTTCCTCGCGGGTTGAGGAAATTCGTGCGCAGCTCAACGGAGTTGATCTCACTCTCAAGCAGTGCGCGCCGTTGCGCGACAACGTATCGACCGACGAGATCACGCCGGTCACGGTCATGCTGGTGTATGACGAGCGCCTGGGCCATTACGCTCACGTGGGATACCGGGTCGGCGGCGAACTGCCGATCGGCATCGATGCGGTCAAGAATGGCGGCTTCGAGGTGATTGTGGCGGGCGAGCGCTACGGCAAAGGCTCCTCGCGCGAACACAGCCCGCTGGCGGAAAAATCGGCGGGCATCCGGCTGATCGTCGCCCGCAGTTTCGAGCGCATTTATCGCCAGAACTGCGACAATCTCGGCATCCTGACCACCACGGACTTCTCCATCCTTGACCGCATTGCCGCCAAAGAAGCGGTTCCGCTGGAAAAATTTCTCGAAGGCCGCGACGAGATAACACAGGCTGTCATCCGCTCCGGCGGCCTGCTGCCGTACAGCAAGGCGCTGCCGCCACGGAAACCAGAGAAGCGCCGCTCCAAGGAAGCTTCGGCGAGCGGGCCGCTGACGCTGGCCGAGAAGATCATCGCCCGCAAGAAGGTGATGCCGGCCGGCGACGTCAAGCCGGGTGAAGGCCTGTTTCTCTCGGCGGACTGGCGCTTCAGCCACGATTACTTCACCGGCATGGCCGCCCACTTCATGCACGAGGCGTTCGGGTCCGAGACCACGGTGGAGCGGCCGGAGGAAATCATTGCCTTCGTGGACCACCTGATTCTGGCCGGTCAGAGCTTCCCTCACGTGAAGGACAACCTGGTTGCGTCGGTCAACGATTTGCACGCGGCGCACCGGCGGTTCGTCGCGACCTACGGGGTACGCGCCCACGGCGAACTGCGCGACGAAGCGGGGTCGGAGGGCATTTGCCACCAGATGATGGCGGAGCAATATGCCTTGCCGGGACAGGTGGTTGTCGGCACCGACTCGCACACGCCACACTCCGGGTCGCTGGGATGCCTGGCCTTCGGCGGCGGCGCCACGGATATAGCCAACAGTTGGGCCACCGGCCTCATCCGCTGCAAGATGCCGGAGATCCTGCGGGTGGAACTCGCGGGAAAGCTGGCACCCGGCGTGGCGGCGAGAGACGTCGTGCAGTATCTCCTGCAAACTGAATTGGTCCGCAAGGGAAGCGCCATTGGCATGGTCTTCGAATACACGGGGCCGGCGGTCAAAGCGATGCCGATGGACGAGCGGGCGACACTGACTAACATGGTGGCGGAGATGGGTGGGTTTACCGGCATCATCGAGCCCGACGAAACCACGGTGGCGTTCCTCGGCGAACGCCGCGGCATAGACTTTCAGATCGAAGACTGGATGCACTCCGACCCGGGGGCTTTTTACAAGCATACGATCCGCATCGACTGCGACCGGCTGTCGCCGATGGTGGCCCGCCCGGGCGATCCCGGAGACTCGCTGCCGCTGGCCGAGATCAAGGAGCAGGTCAGAATCGACATCGCCTTGGGCGGCTCCTGCACCGGGGCCAAGCGCCGGGACTTCGACTTCTACTACGAAGTGCTCAAGTGGGGACTCGAGCGCGGCATGCGGGTCGCCAAGGGAACCCGGTTGGTGCTGCAATTCGGCACCCTCGGGGTGAGGGACTACTGCATCTCGAAGGGATACCTGGACACGTTTAAGGCGGTGGGCGCCGAGGTGATCTCGCCCGGATGCGGAGCGTGTGCCAATTGTGGTCCGGGCCAATCCGTGAGCGAAGACCAGGTCACGATCAGCTCGATCAACCGAAACTTTCCCGGACGCTCCGGGCCGGGAAAGGTTTGGCTGGCAAGCCCTTACACGGTGGCGGCCAGCGCCCTGGCGGGCTACATCACCAGCTTTCAGACCCTGCGAAACCAAACGTCCTGAACGCGCTACACCCTACTTGTCGTAGTGCAGCAGGGTATGGACGTCGTATCCCTTCAGGCGTTCGCGGCCATTCAGGAAGTCCAGCTCGACCACGAAAGCGAGGCCGCGAATGTCGGCGCCCAGCGATTTCGCCAACTCGGCCGTGGCGTCGGCTGTGCCGCCGGTAGCCAGCAGGTCGTCGACGATGATGACGCGCTGGCCGGGCTTGATCGGCGTCCTTGTGCATTTCCAGCGTGTCCTGGCCGTACTCCAGCTCGATAGGTCCAGCGGACGGTTTCGGCCGGCAGCTTCTTCGGCTTGCGCACGGGCACGAATCCGGCGTTCAGGCGATAGGCCAGCGCCGGACCGAAGATGAATCCGCGCGCCTCGATGCCGAGCACCAGGTCGATGTCCTTTTCCAGGTAGTGCGCGGTCAAGGCGTCGATCAGCTGAGCGAACCCAAGCCGGTCCTTCAGCAGCGTGGTGATGTCGTAAAAGAGAATCCCCGGCTTGGGAAAATCGGGAACCTCGCGGATGAGCTTTTTCAGCGGTGCGCAGTCCATGGCCATTCTCGGTTGCGGCATTTTCTACCAGACCCCTTCGATTCGGAACGTATGCAGATCCTTGAGCGGCGCGGCATCTTCGACCTGGACATCGTCAACGCGGGCGGCGCGCGGGCCCTGCTTCAGCTTATCGTAGAGCAACCGGAGCTGATCGCGGGTGCCGGCGGCCAGCACCTCGACGCTGCCGTCGCTGCGGTTGCGCACCCAGCCGGCCAGGCCGATCATGCGCCTCGCGCTCGACAAACCAGCGAAACCCAACGCCCTGCACGCGCCCGCAGACCACGTAACGCCGGGTTTCGATCATGCTTCCCATACCGCTCCGCTCTATTTGAACACACCATAGCTTGCGCCGACGGTCAACCCAAACTGCCGCGCCGTTACGCCCGGTTCAGATACGCGCCATCGGAGGTATCCACTCGGATCTTCTCGCCCTCGTTGATGAACGGCGGCACCTGCACGACCAGTCCGGTTTCGGTTTTGGCGGGCTTGGTCACGCTGCTGGCGGTCGCCGATTTCAACCCCGGCTCGGTTTCGACCACTGTGAGTTCCACCGTCTGCGGCAGCTCGATGCCGACTGGTTTGCCGTCGAAGAACTCCACGTTGATCTGCAGATTCGCGAGTCAGGTATTCCACCGCATCGCCGAGGATGTCGCTTTTGAGCGGAGTCTGCTCGTAGTTCTCGGTGTTCATGAAGTAGTAGTCGTCGCCGTCGTTGTAGAGAAACTCCATCTGGATTTGGTCGACTGTGATTTTTTCGATGGCGTCGCCGGAGCGGAAACGGTGCTCGAACATGGCTCCGGTGCGCAGGTTGCGCAGCTTTGCCTGGATGAAAGCGCGCAGGTTGCCCGGCGTGCGGTGCTCGACGCTGAACACCGAATGCAAGTCGTTGTTGTGCTTGATGACCATGCCGGGACGTAATTGTGTGGCCGGAATTGCCATGGTTATCTAAGGTGCTCCTTGTGAAATTGGGTGATGAACCCAGCGACCGCGGGTCTCTGCCGGCGCTTTTCAGGCGCCCCGCTGGACGGCATCGGCCGGACGTTTGTCCTTCGTCGCGCGGCGAAACCTTATGAGACGACGACACGCAATACCCGCGCTCCATTTCACCTGATCAGGGCGGGAGGCACGTCTCGGAGAGACAAACAATTTATTTTACCTTGCGAGACTTCGCTTTGCGAATCCGCCAAAGTATCCAGAGCGGCAGTCCATATTCATGCGGCAATCGCCGGACGACTCTGGCGGAAAAGCGCAAGACCGTGGCAACAGTTTGACGCGCCGGTTTTTCTAAACTACTCTCAGAAGGTTTCGGCGGAGCGCCCGAGAGCCGAACGGCGCCGCCAAGTCTGGAGACGAGGTGTTTATGGCTAAGCATCGCGACCATGACGACTACAAGGTCTCTGAAGTCAAGCGACACGGCGCACCCATGGGACTCATTTTTCTGCTGATCGGGATCGGAATCGGTTCGCTGCTGGCGGCTACGTTGACTCCCAAAACCGGTAAACAGCTTCGCAAAGGCATTCGTCGCCGCTTCGAAGATGCGCGTGACACCTTGGAGGAATGGAGCGACCATGCGGAGGACTGGATGCAACGCGGCAGCGAATGGGCCAACAGCGCCAGCAGCAAGGTTGCACCCATCACCCGCAAACTCAAGCGAGACGTCCCAAAAACTGGCTTCGCCGGCGCAGTGGCACGGGTACGCCGCTAGCCAGTCACCCCAGCCTGATCGGCTGCTGCTCAATAGAGCCGGAAATTAACTTCGATGCTGATCTGCACGGCGACCGCCTGGCCGTCCTTCTTGGCGGGATCGAACTTCCAGCGGCGCACGGCTTCCACGGCTTTCTCATCGAGACCCATTCCCAGCGAGCGCCGCACGCTGATTTCATGCGGTCGGCCATCGGCGCCAACCACAACCCAGAGGACGACCGTCCCCTGGTACTTGGCTCTGCGGGCCGCGTCCGAGTAATCCGGATCGGGATCGTAGAGCACCTTGGGGGGCTGGACACCGCCGCCGACCCGGTAAACGCCACCCCCGATGCCGCCGCCGCTACCCGGCCCAACTCCCGGACCGCTGCCGCTGCCGACCCCGGTTCCGGTGCCGCTGCCGATGCCGCCGCCGATCCCCGGACCATTGGAAGGGAGGTTGGCCAATGCCTTCGCCAGTGGATCTCCGAAAACACTCGCCTGGGGCAGCTTGATTTCGGGCGGAACCACTACGGTCGGCTCCGCCACTAGCTTTGGCGTTTCGTTGCGAACTACGACTTCGGGAGGCGTGATCTGCTTGAGCGAGCTTTTGGGGAGCGCGCCTTTGCTGGCTGCCAGCTTGTCATGATCGCCGCCGCCCCCACCTCCGCCGGCCAATCTCTTGGAAGGCATCAGAATATAAGGACTTATGTCGGTGGCCGACATCGTGATCGGGTTCTGCGCCTGGCTGGAGTGCGCAACCCAACTGCCGATCGCGATCAAGGCGGCCGCGGCCAGCGTGTTCAGCAGAAAAGAAGCGACGAACGAGCCCTTGCGCACCTCATAAAGCCCATAACCTTCGCCGAACAGCGTCGGCAACATAGGGTCAGGCCCGAGCCCTGAGTCGTCCGTGCTCTGGTTCGATTTGTCTAGAACCGTCGGTGACATGCCTTCGCGGTACCGGATTCGCCATCAACCTCGAATCTGCTTTAGTATAGACCCACTCCGGGCCAAAAAGCCTCTGCTCAATTCACCTCGAGGTGTCGAATTCGCATCAGGGGCCTGGAGAATCTATGGCACTTTTGGGGCATGCCGGCCATACGCGATCCAGGCTCTACCGAGGGACTTCAACCGCCGGGTTGCGACCGCCCTCATGGTATTCCTCCTCGGAATTCACCGCCCAGATATTACTCTTATCTCTTTCTCCTGCAACGATGTTGTCCACGGCCGTCATCGCTGTCAGCATCGAGTGATCCTGGTTGTTATAGCGGTGCATGCCGTTGCGACCGATGAGAAAAAGGTTTTCGAATCCGTCGAGATATTGGCGCACCTCGGGGAATCGCTCATAGCTGCCGAAATATGCCGGATAGGTTTTCTCCATGCGGATGACGGTAGCATCGAGCACGTCGGATTGGCGGATGATGCCGATCTTCTCCAGCTCCTGCTGCGCCAAGGCAGACATTTCTTCGTCGGACAGGTTCCACAGGCTGTCCGACTCGTTGCAGAAATATTCCACCCCGATCCAAACCGTCTCCGGGTCGCGAACCAGGTAAGGACTCCAGTTATTAAAGATCTGCAGGCGGCCGGCGATGACATCGGGTTCCTGGATATAGATCCAGTTGTCCTTGATCAGCTCCCGAGGCCTGCCTTTGTCGTGCACCACCAGCTCCTTAACCAGAAGTCCGACGGTAATGAAGTCGCGATACTGCAGTCCGTCGCTGATCTCCCGCACCTGCCCGGGCACATCGCAACCGAGGCTGTTCACCAGGTCTTTGACCGCCATGGTCGAGAAAAGATACTCGCCCCGGAAGTCGCGGCGCTCGCCGTTCGAGGCTACGCCGCTGACTCCGCACACGCGATTTCCCTCAACCAGGATCTGGTCGACGCGAAAGCCGGTGATGATTTCGCCGCCTTGGGCGGCAACTTTGCCGGCGACAATTTCCCACAACTGTCCGGGCCCAAGCTTGGGATACAAAAACCGCTCGATCAAGGAAGTTTCCGTACCCTTCTGCCGCACGTCGCCGGAAGCAGAAAACGCCTTCTTCAAAACGTGCAGGATCGACTTGGTGATCGACAGGCCCTTCACTCGCTGCGCGCCCCATTCGGCGCTGATGGCGGTGCAGGGCACTCCCCAGACCTTCTCGGTATAGGACTTGAAGAATGTGTTGAACAGTTCGCGGCCGAAGCGGCTGATGAAAAATTGTTCCAGGTTGTCGATTTCGCTGGGTGGGAACAGCGCTACCCGCAGGTAGCTGAGACCGATTTTCAGGGTGCGCACCAGGCCCAGATTCCCGAGGGTTTGCGCGCTCAGCGAAATCGGATAATCGAAAAACTTGCGCAGGAAGTAGATGCGCGACTTGCGGCTGCGCACCAGCATGACCGCTTCGCCATTAGAAGAACCCGGGGCCTGTGGCTGGCTGTCGAGCGGCATCTGCCGCGACCACCACTGCATGACGCGCTCGCTCTTGGAAAAAAAACGATGACCGCCGATATCGATGCGATTCCCTTTGTACTGGACCGTGCGGGAGATGCCTCCCATGAACGTGCTCTTTTCGAGCACGACCGGAACGATGTCAGTGCGCGCAAGCAGCTCGTAGGCAGCGGTCAACCCCGCCGGACCGGCACCGATAATGATGGCCTGACCCTTTTTATTCATGCCACGATCTCTGCTGGTTTTGCATGTTCATTCTATCCCGACCGCCCCAAAATGCATTGACTTTGTAATCACTAGTTCCCTCGCCGGTCGGAAAAGGAAATATCGCCCCGTTGCGGGTCTCGCCCCAAGATCAATTTTCCCAATTATTTTGTGATTTTTGTCACACAGCCGTGTGTCAAGAACATTTACCATGGATGCAACCGGATTGATCTGCCGCAAGCGATATTTCGATTTCGCGGATGGGAAATCCTGGAGGATATGAATGGTAGAGAGTAAGACTCCGAGTGCTGCCGGCGCAAACTGGACAAGCATTCAGGCGTATGTGCTCGCCACGATCTGCCTGGTGGTGGGAATCGCGGTGGGATATCTATTGCGCGGCTCGGCGGCGAGCGAAAGGCAGCCCCAGCCAAGCGCATCCGCGGCCCCGGCCGCCGGCCTGCCCGCGATGGGCAGCCAGCCGACGCCGGAACAGCTCAAACACATGGCGGACACGCAGGCAGAGCCGATCCTCGGGCAACTGAGGAATTCGCCGAACGACCCGAAGCTTTTGGCCGAGGCGGGCAACGTTTACTACGACGCTCAACAGTACTCAGCCGCCATCCAGTATTACGACCGTGCCCTGCGCGTGGAGCCCAAGAACGCGAACGTGCGTACCGACATGGGCACGGCTTACTTCTATCTGGGCGATCCCGACCGCGCCCTTCAGGAGTTCCAGACCGCCCTGAAAGACGATCCGAAGCATGGGCAAACCATGTTCAACATGGGAATGGTGCAGTGGCAAGGCAAAGGCGATGCCGCTGCCGCCATAACAACCTGGGAAAGGCTTTTGAAGACGGTCCCGGATTATCCTGAACGGGCACGGGTAGAAGAGATGCTTGCCAAAGCCAAGCAACACAGCAATATCAAACCTGGAACCAAGACCACCAAGCCAGCCTCCATGTAATCGCCGCACCGCCGCGCAGCAGGCCGAGCCGTGGCGCGGGCCTGCTGCTTTGCCTGGCGCATCACTCCCCTTTGCGCGACGACCTGCGCCCTGCGAATAATACGACGCGGGTGCGGGTGATTCCCGACGACAGCAACGACAGGAATTCGCATTTGCTCGCTGCCGCGAGTTAAACTGGCACTCACCCCGCTCAGGAGGCGCCATGACAGTCTTGCAGCAAATTGCCACTGCTCGCATTCAAGAGAGCGTCGCGCTAACGCGCGCTCTGCTGGAAGATAAGATCTACCTGGCGACCGTGTGGGACGCGAGCGAGGCCATCTCGCGAGCGCTGGCCGCGGGCCATAAGATCCTGTTCTTCGGCAATGGCGGAAGCGCCGCCCACGCACAACATCTGGCGGCGGAGTTGGCCGGACGTTTCCTGGCCGAGCGGCGCAGCTTACCCGGCGTCGCGCTGACGACAAACACCTCCGTGCTGACTGCGATCGGGAACGACTATTCGTATGAAGAAGTATTTGCGCGGCAGGTCGATGGCTTGGGCCGGGCCGGCGATATCGCATTCGGTATTTCCACCAGCGGCAATTCCCGGAATGTGCTGCGCGCCATGGAAGTCGCCGCCAAGAAGCAGATGGTCAGGATCGGTCTTAGCGGACGCGGCGGCAAACTGGCGGCCGCCTCCGAATACTGCATTTGCATTCCATCCGATCGAACGCCACGAATCCAGGAGGCGCAAATCCTCACCGGACACATTCTGTGCGAGATCGTCGAGCAGCATTTATTTCCCGGCGAAGTGGCATGAAGCGTCATTCGGGGCGGCGGAAGGAAAAATTTTTGTGCCCCAAAAAGTTATAAAGAACCCCGAAGCCGGTCAGCAACGCGCCGGCCAGATAGGGAGCCTCGGCCTGGAACCGGGTTCCGTGCCGGAGGATGTAGACGATAACCGGCAGCAGGCAGACGCCGAGAGCGATTCCGCTGCTGTACACGGCCACGCACCGCATCCACTCGCGCAGATAATTTCCTTTTGTCTTGAACACAAACCACTTGTATCCCAGGAACGAGACCGTAATATTCAACAGGCTTGAGAGTAGCAGCGCGACCACATAGCTGTGCGGTATCACCGGCGCCAGCAGGGCGGTGAAGAGGGCATAGGTGCCATATCCGAAAAGCGTGTTCCACGCCCCGACCAGCAGATAGCGCGCCAACTGCCCCGGCGGGATATGTTTGGTCAGGCCGGCGAACAAACCGCTCTGGTTGGGATTTGCCATCGCTTGCCCACTTTGATTACTTACGCTAATCACTTACGCGGCTTGGTTCGCGGACGGGTTCCCCAGGCCCGTATTCGAAGTTGACCCGCTCCTGTTCAATCGCAAACGGCCGTTTCTGCACCATGGTGTGGATCGCGCCGACGTATTCGCCGACGATGCCCAGGAACACGAAATTGAGCGACGCGAGAAAGAAGACGCCGATCACCAGGGGTGCAATTCCCAGCGAGAATTCATTCCAGAAAAGAAGCTTGTAAATCAGGTACGCCAACGCTACCAGGACCGACAATAAAGCGCCGGCAAAGCCTCCGAAGACAGCCAGTCGCAGCGGCACCTTCGAAAGGTTGGTAATGCCCAGCATTCCAATGTCGTAAAGCGAGTAGAAGTTATTTTTCGTAAACCCGCGTTTTCGCGCCGGCTGGTGGTATGGCAATTCAACCCGCGGGAACCCCAGCTCGGCAATGACGCCGCGGAAGTAAGGGTAGGGATCGTCGAACGACTTGACCGCGTCCACCACTTTTCTGTCGTAGAGGCCAAAGCCGGTGAAGTTCTCATAGGTCTCGATCCCGGAGAGGCGGTTCACCATGCGGTAGTAGCGCTTGCGAATCCAGAACATCAGGCCGTTTTCGTCGCTGGCAGCCTTCACCGCGATCACCACCGGCGTTCCGGCTTCCCAGTGGCGCACCATGTCCACGATCATCTCGGGCGGATCCTGCAGGTCGGCGACGATGCCGATGACGACATCGCCCGACGCCTGGTGCAAGGCGTGCATGGGCGAGCGGATATGGCCGAAGTTCCGGGTGTTGCGGATTACCTTGACATTTGTATCGGTGGCCGCAATCGCCTTCAGCACACCCACCGTATTGTCCTCGGAGGCGTTATCGATGAAGATGTGCTCATAGCGATAGTTGCCGAGAGAAGCTATGGCTGCACGCACGCGCTCGTAGACTTCGCGGACATTCAACTCTTCGTTATAGCAAGGCGTAATGATACTGATGGTTTTCATGTACTAACTCCGCGCGGTAACCAGGCGGTGTTTCGGCACTGCATAGCAGACCAGCTCCCAGCAGTCTTCCGCGTATCGCCGGATAAACACGTCGTATTCCGGCGCGGTCCGGTGAAGATAGAGCGGGATCTGCCATAAATGCTCGCTGCGATGATACAGGCAAACGGCGAGCACGGGCAGATGTTTCCGCAGCAGCTCCGAGGCGCCGCGCAGGGCGTCCGGTTCAGCGCCCTCGATGTCCATCTTGATGAAGGTCGGCAAGTGCGTCCAGGCAATGTCGTCCAGCCGGCGGCACTCCACGGGGATTCCCCCGTCCGCCGTGATGTGCGAACGGACCGAGCCGTCGGCGCTGAACTGCGCCGGGCCGTTCCAGTCTCCGAGCACATAGGGCAAGGGGGTAATCCGGCTGTGGATCGCAGCGCCCAATGCCTTGGTGGATTGCTCCAGCAAACTCCGGTTCCCGGGATCAGGTTCGAACGGGAATATGTGCGCGAAGCGATTCCCCGCGTGTTCCAGGAAACTGCGCACCGTCTCGCCGTCGAATGCGCCGCAATCGACAAACACCTCACGATCGAATTGGGCGATCAAGTCCTTCGGAAAATAAAGGTCGCGCGCGGGCAAGGGCGCCGGCATCGCGCTGTCATCAAGCCAGTAACGCCAGCGCAACTGCGCGCACATCTCGCGCCGCGAGTTCTCGTCGGCCAGCACGCCGTACGCGGTCCGCAGTTCGTCAGCATAGGCGGGCAGATTGTGCGGCAGATCGATTCCATTGCCGGGGATAAACACCTTGTCATATTTCCAGAACAGGGCGGCAAAGGGCGCAACATACCGGCAGCCCAGGTCGCGGAGTTGCTGGCGCCGATTGAACCCGTTATAGATGGTGACCACAAAGCAGCAGTCCTGGCCAAATCGGCGCGCCGCCTCATCCGCCGAAAACACGCACAGCCCGTCAACTTCCTGTCCCCAGAGCTTCGGGCTGTTGTCGGCCAGAGCTTTCGGCTCGACCCCGGCACGGCGCAATCCCGCAAGCACCATTCGTCCCAATGCGCCGGCGCCGAACAGCAGGATTGGGCGAGCGCCGCCGGCGAGCCGGTCGAAGGCGCTCTGCTCGCGCGCAATGCACGCGGCGGGCGATTCCGCCGCCATCTCGCGTAATATCGCCTCCAGTTCGTGCGCCGAAGTTACTGTTCCGGATGTACTCAAATTGTTCCTCTACCCGTCAAACCTCAACCGCGTTATATCAATCTGGCTCGCCTGCGCGTCGTACCACGCATACAGTTCGCGCACGCATTCCGTCATCTCGCGGAAGCCGTAGCCGCCGATCTCGTCCAGCATGCGCGTGTTGTCTCCGCTGTATTCCGGACCCATGCCTGGGTTGTGCACAACGATTTCAGGGTTGCGCCCCGAGACCGCTGCCACCATCCGCGCCAGCTCCAACAGCGTAAAAGTGCTACCCCGGCAAACGTTGTAGGTCTTCTGCCGCGGCTCATGCTCAATGAACCACGCCGTCAGCTTTGCCAGCTCTTCGACATACAGGTAGTCAAACGCGACGTTCTGCCGAATCACGATCGGCAGCCCCTTCGCCACGCGGGCGCAGGCGTTCGAGATGAAGCGCACATCCCAAGCCTCGTACTTGCCGAAGACGCCGAACAGCCGCAGTACGAAGACGTCGTCCGCCCGTTCCGCGTACTTGGTGCAGATGTACTTCGAAAAGCCGTACGCATCCCGGGGCACGCGCGTGTCAAAGTAGGTCTCTTTTACCAGCGCCGGCAGACACTCGCGGCTATACTCGGCGCCGGAGCCGAAGTGCAGCATCTTGCCAAACAGGCCGTGATTGCGCGCCAGGTTGAAAAACATCCGGCAGTTTCGATCCAGCATGTCGGGTGGCGCGCCCAGGCTGCGGTTGGAGCGCGCGGTCGCCGCATGCACAATCACATCGAAGCCTCCGCGACGCAGGAAAGCGCGCACCGAGCGCTCATCGACGAGGTCCAACTCGGCGGAGCCCGGCGCGGATAAGTCATAGCGATCACCGAGATACTCCACCAGATTTCGCCCAATAAATCCCAAGCCGCCGGTGATCAGCACCTTCGTCATGCCGGAACCTCGGCTATGAACATGGCGGAGGAGCCAAACTTGTCAGCCGCCTGTTCGGCTACAAAACGGACTCCATGATCCGAAAGTTTCATTTGGCGGCTAGCCCTCGTTCGCGGCGGCCCGTGGGGCGGGTTGGGAAAGGATCATCTCGATCAACTCGCGGACCGCGCCGTTGCCGCTCGTCGCCGTACTCACAAAATGGCATTGGGCGCGGACCGATGGTTGCGCATCCGCCGGCGCCGCCGCCAGGCCGGCGATCGTCAGCGCCGGCAAGTCGTTAATGTCGTCGCCCATGAAGCACACTTCGGCGAGCGAAAGTCGGTGGAGTTCGGCAAGGCTGCGCAGAGCGCTCGCTTTGTCCTTCGAGTTCTTGCGCACGTCCGTGATCTGCATCTTGGCGGCGAGCCGGTTGACGAGCGGACTGTCTTCGCCGGAAATCAGCGCCAGCTTCAGCCCGGCCTTGCGTGCCAGCGACAAACCCATGATGTCGGCGAAGTGGAAGCGCTTCCATTCTTCACCGTTTGGCCCCCACCAGAACGAGCCGTCGGTGAGCACGCCGTCCACATCCATGGCAATCAGCTTAATTGCCACTGCTGACCCCCACCCGGCGCAGCTTCTTCAGGATCGGCTGCTCTCTTTCGAGCACGCGCTTGACGCCGTCGCCCATGGATTTTTCCACCAGGCGGATGTAGCTGACCAACTTGGTGATGCCGTTGGGCTCAAGCGACGCGGCCTGATCCGAGCCCCAGAGAGCGCGATCCGTGGTGATGTGCCGTTCGATGACGCAGGCGCCCAGGGCGGCGGCGGCCACCGTGGAGGGCAGCCCGGTCTCGTGGCCCGAGTAGCCGATCGGGAGCCCATAACGCTCGCGAAGGGTGGCGATGGCCTTCAGGTTGAGTTCCTCGTAGAAGGCGGGATAGGTGCTGCAAGCATGCAAAAGAACGAGGTTGTCCTTGCCGAGCACGTTCGACTGCATGGTCGATCTCCGGCACCGTGCTCATGCCGGTCGAGAGCAGGATCGGCTTGCCGGTAGCGCGGGTGTGCCGCAACAGATTGTCGTCGGTGAGCGATGCGGACGCGATCTTGAAACAGGGCACGTCGAAACGCTGGATGAGGTTGACCGATGCCTCGTCCCAGCAGGACGCGAACCAAGGCATCTTGACTTCGCGGCAATAGCGATCCAGCTCGACAAATTCCTCGTAGCCAAACTCCAGGCCGCGCTTAAGCTCGGCGTTGGTGGTGCCGAACGGGCTTTCCCGCGGGCGGGCCAGCTCTTCCGCCGAGTAAACGACATCGATGGTGCGCTTCTGGAACTTCACCGCGTTGCAGCCGGCGCCAATGGCAATGCTGATCAGGCGCTTGGCGATGTCGATATCGCCATTGTGGTTGATACCGATTTCGGCGATTATGTAACAAGGACACCCTTCACCCACGGTCTTCGTCCCGATTCGGACTTGCGGTTTTATGCCTCCTGCTTGCGACATAATTCAGCCCTCTCAGCAATGATCGCGTGGAATGAATCCACGACGTAATCCAACATCTGGGATGTAAGTCCGGGATAGACCCCGATCCAGAACAAATGATCGGCGATGCGATCCGTGTTTTCGAGCGTCCCGGCGACCCGATAGGCCAGCTCGCGGTAGGCCGGTTGCCGCACCAGGTTTCCGCCAAACAGCAGCCGCGTGCCGATCTTTCTGGCGTTGACGGCGCGGATGAAATCGCCTCGGGTAAAGGGGGCGCCGTCCCGGATGAGCAAGGGAAATCCGAACCAACTCGGCGCCGATCCGCGCGTCGGCTCGGGCAGAACGAAGAACTCTTCGAGGTCCCTCAGGTCTTCCCTGAGCCGGGCGAAATTCCTGCGCCGCGCCTCGATAAACTGCGGCAGCTTGCCCAGTTGAGCCACCCCCACCGCGGCCTGCATATCGGTGGCCTTCAGGTTATAGCCGACGTGCGAATAGGTGTACTTGTGGTCGTAGCCGTAGGGCAAAGCTCCCAGTTGCCAGTCGAAGCGCTTGCCGCAGGTATTGTCCTTGCCCGGATCGCACCAGCAGTCGCGTCCCCAGTCGCGGAACGATTCCACCAGCGTCTTCAGCAGGGGCGTGTCGGTCAACACGCATCCGCCCTCGCCCATGGTGATGTGATGAGCGGGATAGAAACTCGTGGTCGCGAGATCGCCAAACGATCCCACCTTGCGTCCGCCATATTCCGCTCCGACGGCGTCGCAGCAGTCTTCCACCAGCCACAGTTGGTGGCGGCGAACAAACTCCATGACCGCATCGAGATCGAAGGGATTGCCCAGGGTGTGGGCCAGCACCATCGCCCGGGTTCGCGGCGAAAGCGCCTGTTCCAGGCGGGAGACATCCACGTTGTAGGTGGGGATTTCGATATCCACAAAAACCGGAATCAGCCCACATTGTACGATGGGGTTCACGGTTGTGGGAAAGCCCGCGGCAATGGTGATGACTTCATCGCCCGGCTTCAAGGCCCGCCGGCCGAGTTTGGCAGAGGTCAGCGCCGCCAGCGCCACCAGATTGGCCGATGAGCCCGAGTTGACCAGCGAGGCCGCGCGCACGCCCATGAAGCACGCAAACTCGCGCTCAAATTGCTCGGCAAAGCGGCCGGTGGTCAACCAGAAGTCCAAGGCCGAATCGACCAGCGACTGCATCTCAATGGCGTCGAATACGCGGCCAGCCACGGGGATGGGGGTCTCGCCGGGAACGAATTGGGGCGCGGCGAAGGCGTCGGCGTGGTACTCCGCAACCATAGCGAGAATGCGCTCCCGCAGTTCTGTTCTACTACTCACGACTGCCCCGCTCCCTTCACCAAGGTCGTGTCCCCCAGGAACTCACGGTACCAGCCAATGGTGCGATCGAGGCCCTCATCCAGCGTGTAGTGGGGAGCCCAGTCCAACACGGTTCGCGCCCGCTCGGCGCTCAGGTACTGATGGCGAATTTCGTTGAGTTGCTGATTCAGGATCTCCGGCTCAAACGCCGGATTGCATCCGCTCCAGAATCCTCTTCACCAGCTCGAGCACAGTAATCTGCAATTCGTTGGAAAAATTAAAGGCCATGCCGCGCAGCTTCGCGTCGGCCGTCAGGCGCTCGGCCAGTTGCATGTACGCCGCGGCGCCGTCCTCCACGTAGAAGTAATCGCGGACGTATTGCCCGTCGGAGCGGATCACCGGGCGTTGGCCCCGGATGACGGAGAGAATGGTCCCCGGCACTACCCTATTCCAATTCAAATCACCGCCGCCGTAGAGATTGCCACAGCGGGTGATGGCAACCGGAAGATTGTAGGTGGTGGCGTAGCTGCTCGCAATCAGGTCGGCGCAAGATTTGCTGACGTCGTAGGGATGGCATCCGCGAAGCGGCGTGTCTTCCGTGTAGGGCAGGATTTCCTGGTCGCCATACGCTTTGTCCGAGGAGGCCAGGACAATGGCGCTTACGCGGGGAGAGCGACGACAGGCTTCGAGCGTGCTCCAGGTACCGCCGATGTTGCTCTCGAAGGTCGAGATTGGATTGCGATTGGCGATGCCGACGATGGTCTGTGCCGCCAGATGAAAAACCGTTTCCACTTCGTATTCGCCCAGCGCGCGCTCCAGCAGGTCGCGATCGATCACGTCTCCGCGCACCACATTGACCTTCGCCAGCATATCCGTGCGAATCAACTCCGAGTTCGGAACCCAGTCCCGCACGATACAGGTGACCGCCGCGCCTGCCTCGAGCAGACGCCGCACCAGCCAGCCGCCGAGAAACCCGGTGCCGCCGGTGACCAGCACCGATCGATCCCGCCAAAACGGTTGCGTCATTTCCAGACCTTCCAGGGCGCCTGCCCGGCGGCCCATAGGTTATTCAAGTGCTGGTATTCGCGGTAGGTGTCCATCGAATAGAAAAACCCTTCATGCAGGAACGCCTGGAGTTGGCCTCCGGCGGCCAGACGCTCCATCGGCTCGCGCTCCAGAATGCAGTTGTCGCCGTCAAGATAATCGAAGATTTCGGGCTCGAAGATAAAAAATCCCGCGCTGGCGAACGAAGAAGTCCTGGGCTTTTCGAGAAACTTCGTCACCTGGCCCGTGCCGCTCATTTCGAGAATGCCGAAACGCGAGGTGGGGGTTACCGCCGTCACCGTCGCCAGCTTGCCGTGGTTCTTATGAAAATCCAAAAGTTTGCCGAGGTCGAGATCGGCGACCCCGTCGCCGTAGGTAAGCATAAACGTCTCGCCCTCCACATATTTTTGAATGCGCTTTACCCGTCCGCCGGTCATGGTGTTGAGGCCGGTATCGGCCAGGGTCACGGCAAAGCCCTGTTCGTCGTGAGTGCCGTGGTGGCGAATCTGCGATTGCCGGCCGAGGCAGATGGTGAAGTCGTTGTTCATTGCCTCGTAGTTCAGGAAATACTCCTTGATCATGTTGCCGCGGTAGCCCAGGCAAAGCACGAACTCGCGGAAGCCATGGTGGGCATACATCTTCATGATGTGCCAAAGAATCGGACGTCCCCCGATCTCAACCATCGGCTTCGGGCGATACTCGGTTTCTTCCCGCAGGCGGGTGCCCAGCCCGCCACACAAGACCACGGCTTTCATTCCTCTAGTTCCTTCCAGAGTGGTTTCGTAAATTGCCACTGCAAGCTTCTCATTTTACCTGCTTATAACCCCGGGAAGCCGCTAAATAGACGAATTCGAACTGTTATCTAAGTGGTATACCCAATCTGGAGGGTGACAAAGCAAGAATAGGGATGAGAGGGGCGACAAAATAAGACCCCGGGCGGAACCCCGGGGTCGGCCTTCAGGAGATTGTCATGTCGCTCTGTTAGACGGCTGGCCGGAGGAATCGTTAGCAAATTTCTGCCAGCGGGTTCTTCCGCAACCCGCTGACCTAGACGGCCGTCTTGTAATAGGCCATCAGGTCCAGAGGCGGTGGCGTGCGCCCCATCGCCCGGAGAAAGCCTGAAACCTGGCCGCGGTGATGGGTCCCGTGATTCACCGCATGCAGCACAATCTGCCAGATAGGGGTCACAAACGGAGTGCCCCTTGAATCTTTGTAGGATATCTCGTTGTGAATGGAATCTGCGGTCAGCAGCGCGCCCCATTGCCGCCAGCGCTCCAGCAGCGGCGGCCAGTCATTGCTAAGCACCGCGAAATGCATATCCTGTTCCGGAACCATAAAGCGCTCCGGCGGATTCCCTTGGATTCGGCCAAGCCAGGCACGATCCGCGGCGTAAACATGCACGAGGGTGCCGAGAACATTGTGATCGGCGGTGCCAAAGTCTCGCATCAGTTCCTGGGGACTCAGCGCGCATGCAACCTCAACCAATCTGCCGCTGGCCCAGGCGGTGTATTTCAAATGGGTTTGGAGTACATCGACAGTCATCACCATAGTGCGACCAAGTTTACACCCGCCGGCGCCCTCTCGCGAGAAGGCGGGCAAGGGGTTGCCTCGCCGGCCGATGCGTCCGAAGCCGCGCTTGAGCTACAGAATGTAGCGAGACAGATCCTGATCCTTAACGATGTCGGCCAGCATTTTGCGCACGTATTCGGCGTCGATCTTGATGTCCTTCTCTTTGAGGTCGGGCGCGCCAAAGCTGATTTCGTCGAGCACGCGCTCCATGATGGTATGCAGGCGCCGCGCCCCGATATTCTCCGTGCCTTCGTTGACGCGCGCGGCAAAGTTGGCGATTTCAGCCAGCGAATCCGGGGTAAATTCCAGCTTGATTCCTTCGGTTTCAAGCAGCGCCATGTACTGTTTCACCAGCGATGACTTCGGTTCGGTAAGGATCTTGACGAAGTCCTCGACCGTAAGCGTCTTCAATTCCACACGGATCGGGAAGCGGCCCTGCAACTCGGGGATCAGGTCGCTCGGCTTGGACACATGGAAGGCGCCGGCGGCAATAAACAAGATGTGATCGGTGCGCACCATTCCGTAGCGGGTGTTGACCGTAGTGCCTTCCACGATCGGCAGGATGTCGCGCTGCACCCCCTCGCGCGAAACGTCGGGACCGCCGTGTCCGCTTTCGCGGCCGGCGATTTTATCGATTTCATCGAGAAAGATGATGCCGGAGTTCTCGACCCGCTCGACCGCCGTGCGCGTCACCTGGTCCATGTCGATCAGCCGCTGCTCTTCTTCCTGGATCAGATATTCAAAGGCCTCGCTCACCTTCATCTTCCGTTTCTTGGTGCGCTGGCCGAAGATGTTGGGAAGCATGTCCTTGAGATTGACGTCCATCTCCTCCACGCCCTGGTTGGAGATGATTTCGAAGGCGGGCATGTTTTTTTCGCGCACATCCAGCTCGACCAGACGGTCGTCGAGTTTGCCCTCGCGCAACTGTTGGCGCAGTTTCTCGCGGGTGCGGGAGCTGGATTCGCTCGCCGCCGGAAGCGTGCCGAAACCAATTGCGCTTTCGCTGCCGGCGGGCGGTATCACCGTCGGAGTGGATGGCAGGAGCAGATCCAGCAGCCGTTCTTCGGCGTTGATCTCCGCCTTGTCGGACACGTCCTCAAGCTTTTCTTCCCGCACCATGTCGATGGCGATCTCAATCAGGTCGCGAATCATCGACTCGACATCGCGCCCCACATAACCGACTTCGGTGAACTTCGAGGCTTCGACCTTCAGAAAAGGAGAACTTGCCAGCTTCGCCAGGCGGCGCGCGATTTCCGTTTTTCCTACGCCGGTCGGGCCTATCATGATGATATTTTTCGGCATGACCTCTTCGGCCATTTCCGGCGGAAGCTTCTGCCGGCGCATACGATTCCGCAAGGCAATCGCCACGGCACGCTTGGCCTCATGCTGCCCGACAACGTACTTATCCAGTTCGGAAACGATCTCCCGAGGCGTAAGCTCGTCAAGCGCCAACTGCTCTTCTTCGAAGGTGGATGGAAGGTATATAGCCACGGATTAACTCCCCGCAAACTTTGATCGCGATCTGGGATGGGATTTCAGCCCTGGCAAGCGAAAGGCTCGCCCTCAGCCATGAGGCCGCCGGCGGTCTACAGCTCCTCGATGGAAACATTATCGTTAGTATAGATGCACGTCTGGGCCGCAATCTTCATCGCCTCTTCGGCGATCTCGCGCGCCGTCATCTGGGTATGGTGCAAGAGCGCGTGGGCGGCCGCCGTCGCGAAAGCGCCGCCGCTGCCGATGGCGGAAATTCCGTCGTCGGGTTCGATTACGTCCCCCTGTCCGCTCAGCAGGTATGTCTGCTCCTGATCGGCCACCAGCAGCAACGCCTCCAGTTGCCGCAGCATCTTGTCCGTGCGCCAGTCCTTCGAAAGCTCAACCGCGGCGCGTCCCAGATTGCCGTGGTACTGTTCGAGCTTCGATTCAAAGCGCGAGAACAAAGAGAAAGCATCAGCCGTTGAACCGGCGAACCCCGCCAGAATCTTGTCCTGGTACAGGCGGCGGATTTTGCGGGCGCCGTGCTTGATGACACTTTCGCCAAGCGTCACCTGGCCATCGCCTGCCATGATTACCTTGCCGAAGCGACGAACGCAAAGCACCGTGGTGGAACGGATTCTGCCCGAAGAAACAATCCCTGGCGGGCAACAACCAGCCAGGGCAAAAGGTTTTGCATTCTTTCTTGCCATTGGACCACTCTGGATTATAACAGCCTGGCAGCCGGACCGAAGATTGCGGCTCATCCCGGGGTCGCGAAACAGTCCAGCCTTACAGACGAACCTCGGCAATCTCCTCGACTAGGGCGTCGATCTTCTTTTCCAGCAGATTACGAATGGAAAGGATACGAAGCAGCCTTCCATTCTCGTCGACGATCGGCATGTGCCGATGATGATTGTCCAGCATCGTGGTCAGCGCCTCGGCGTAGGAAATGTTTTCCAGCGCCATCAACACCGGCGTGCTCATGAATTCCCGCACGGGAGTGGTTCGCGGATCGGTGCCGCTGAGCGCCACTTTTTTCATGATATCGCGCTCGGTGAAAATTCCGGCAACCACGCCGTGCTCGTCGACGATAGCGGCGGCGCCGACACGGTGAGCGAGCATCTCTTCGATGGTTTGCGCCACGGTCGCATCCAGCGGGACTGAAGCCGGTGTGTCACTGCAGATGGAAAGAATGCTCATCAGGGCACGTCCTTAAAAGCCTGACCTATTGTAAGGTTGCACTTCCCTTTTTCGCCAATTTTCATGTGCTGAGCTTTTTCAGCTCCACACCACCCCCGCCAAAACCCGCGTTGTGGGCCGGGGTCCACGGCCAAAAACGTCTGCAACCTTCTGATTCTGCGGCATGTTAAATCTACAGGTTATCGCACGCATCAGCCGGCGTCACATGCAGGTAAGAACCCTATTGATCTTTCACCGGGTGCGAGATAACAAGTTCCAATCCTGCCGATAAGTACAGCATGCGGGGAGGACGAGCGAGCCTATGGGGAGTATCTCAGAATCGAATCCGTTGCGGCGGCTCTTTACGGAGATGGTCGGCCTACACTTCGAGCAGGATGTCGGGCTGCGCGACCAGCAACTCCAGGCGTATGTCGCCAACCTGCTGACCGAGTTCTGCGACACCCGTGAACTCTACAAAATACAGAATGCCGCCGGCCGCCCGCTGCACGACGTCGGCGAGATGCTGCTGGAGTCCGATCCCATTTACGGCGAAGCGCCCGGCTTCGACCGGGAGCGTCAGGTGCGTAAGCATATCGGCGACTACACCCTGTTTTTCGCGGGTATGTTTCCCGAGAGCATCAACCGTTTTCGCTTGCGGCGTCGCCGCCTGGAGAGCTTCATAGACCTGGTAAAGGCGGGCAAGGAGAGCTATTACATCGTCTCCCAGTTCAGCCAATTCGAGGGCGCCAAGGTTGCGCCGTTGTTTGCCAAGCTTTCGCGCGAATTCGAAGTCTGCGTCTTCGGCCTCAACATGGTGAAAAACGAACTGCGGGCCCGCCAGCATGCGATCTTCGACCGCTCCGATGAGCTGCTGATGTGATCTGGCGGGAATTGCCGAAGGAGCCTGGCCTGAAGCCTAGCGGCTCTGCCGTGAATAAAAGCTGAGCGCGGACTCGCCTTGGCGGAGCAAGCGGAAGCGTCTTAAATCCCCAACGCCCTCACCCGGATCGAAGTGCTTGTCGTGCTCGACAACCACGACTCCATCTTCCGCGAGCAGTTCCAATCCGGCAATCAGGCGCAGCACCTCCTCATAAGCGCCTTCCATCTTGTACGGTGGATCGAGGAAGCAGAATCGGCAGCGCACCCCTCGCGACGAGAGTTCGCGCAGGGCCTCCGGCGCGCGCTTCTGCAGAATCTCGCAGCCCTCCGTAATCCGCAGTGCCGCCAGGTTTTCGGCAATGAGGCGGGCCGCCTTGCGGCCGCACTCAACGAAGTAAACCATTGCGACGCCGCGGCTTAGCGCCTCAATCCCGATCGAGCCGGTGCCCGCGAATAAATCGATAAAGACCGCGCCCTCAAGACCGCCGGCCGCCGTAAGCACGTTGAATAGTGTCTCTTTGAGACGGTCATAAGTGGGGCGAGTGTCAAGTCCGGGCACCGCCTTCAGGGTCCGGCTGCGAAACTTTCCGCCAATCACTCTCATCAATTGTCCAGGGGCGAGGGTAACGGCCCGGCCGACGGTCCCATGTGGGTTCCGGGCCGCCTGACTGTATAGTAGTGATTAGGTGGACCGAAGCCAACCCACCGGTTTCCGTCCCGGTGGCTGGTCGTGCGTGCCCTGGCCGGGTCGAATATCGGGCCTGGCAAGTTTACGTTGAGGCAAGATGAAGAACTGGTCTATTGCAGCCGGCAGAATTTTCGGGATTCAACTGCGAATCCACGTCGGATTCGTCTTGTTGCTCTTGTTCGTCTGGTTCACCGATACGGTGACGACCGGAGCCAACGGAGCCGTGCGAGGCTTGGCACTGGTTGCAATTGTCTTCGGCTCGGTCGTGGCGCACGAGCTTGGACATGCAATTCTGGCGGTTCGATACGGCTTGAAAGTTCGCTCGGTCGTGCTGCTGCCCATCGGCGGCGTAACTGTCATGGAGAATCCGTCGCAGCCGGATTCCGATCCCGAGCGCGAGCTGCGAATCGCCGCCATCGGACCCATTATCAATCTTTTGCTCGCTCTCGTTTCCGGCGTGGTGATTGCGGTTTTTCTTCCCCAGGCGCACTTGTTCGATCGGCCTTATATCGTCAGCAACAATCTGGTGCGCAGTTTCGCCTGGGCAAACCTGTTTCTGGGAGCGTTCAACCTGCTTCCGGCTTACCCGCTGGATGGCGGCCGGGTGTTGCGCGCCTGGTTCGCCGAGCGCATGGATCAGGTAACGGCTACCCGGCGGGCGGTCAGCATCGGGCAATACTTCGCCATGCTGATGATCTTTGGCGGGGCGGTTTGGAGCGCCTGGTTGATGTTGATTGGCATGTTCCTGTTTTTTGGCGGAATGCTGGAAGACCGTTCGGCGATGTTCCAGGCAGTCACCGAAAACGTTCACATGGAAGACGTGATGCTGACTGAGTTTTCGACCCTGTCGCCCGCCGACACCCTCGAACACGCCGTGGAAAAGGCTTTGCACTCTCTGCAGGACGATTTTCCCGTGGTCCGCGGAACCGACATGGTGGGCGTCATTTCGCGGCAGTCCATCATGGAGAATCTTCGCAAAGAGGGCAACGGCTACGTACAGTCCGCCATGGTCCGCATCTTTCATGTTGCCGGCCGCAAGGAAACTCTTGCCAGCGCCTTGGCTAAGGTCGGGCGCGCCGGCATCTCGCTCATACCCGTGGTCGAGGACGAGAGCCTGGTTGGCATTGTGACCATGCAGAACCTGATGCACAGCATGGCTTTGCTATCCGAGCGCCGCAAATTGCGCCGCGCCGGCGACTAGCGTGGATCACACCCTGAAGCAGACGGATCCCATTCCGCAGGCCCTGGTTTCCGCACGGGGCGCTGCCCGTCTTCGCGGCGGGCATGTCTGGATCTACCGCTCCGACCTGGAGGAGGTGCGGAACGCTTCGCCTGGGGCGCTGCTCTCGGTGACCGACCGGCGGGGCAAACCACTCGGCACCGGCCTCTATAGCAGCGCCTCGCAGATTGCGGTTCGCTTGTTGGCTCGCGAGGGGATTGCACCCGGTCAATTGCTGCCGCTGATTCGCCAGCGCATTCTCGACGCTCTGGCCTTTCGCCGCCAGGTGGTTCGCGACAGTGACGCTTACCGCCTTGTTTTCAGCGAAGCTGATCTGTTGCCGGGACTGATCGTTGACCGCTACGCGGATTTGCTGACCCTGCAAGTTCTCACCCAGGCCATGGACCTGGACCCGGTGCGCGAAACCGTGGCACGGACGCTGGCCGAGGAACTCCGGCCTGCCGCAATCATCGAACGGGTTGACGCGCGCATACGGGAGCTGGAGCAATTGCCTCCGCGCGAGGATCAGGTAGTGTTTGCCCTGGACGCGTCTGGGGCCAAGACTTCGACCGTTTTCAGCCTGAATGGCTTGCGCTTTCACTTCGATGCGCTTGCCGGGCAGAAGAGCGGCGCATTTCTCGACCAGCGCGAGAACTATGCCCTCGCCGAGCGATATGCCAGGGGACGCGCCCTGGATGTTTTCACCTACCAGGGCGGTTTCGCCCTGCACCTGAACCGCGTCTGCGAGCAGGTGACGGCGGTCGATTCATCGCTGCCGGCTTTAGAAGTGGCCGAGCGCAACGCTGCCCTCAACGGTGGGCGCGAAATTGAGTGGATCGAAGCCAACGCCTTCGACCTGCTGCGCGACTACGCCGACGCCCGCCGGCAGTATGAGACCGTCGTGCTCGATCCCCCGGCGTTCGCCCGCAGCCGGCGTACCCTGGACACCGCCTTGCGCGGTTACAAGGAACTTAATCTGCGGGCCATGAAGCTGCTGGCCTCGGGCGGTGTGCTTGTGACTTGCTCCTGCTCATTCCACGTCGCCGAAGCCGAGTTCCTGGAGATGCTCTCCGCGGCCGCCGGCGATGTGCACCGCCAGGTGCGCATGCTCGAGAAACGCGGCCAAGCCAAGGATCATCCCGTGCTGCTCGGAGTGCCGGAAACCGCCTATTTGAAGTGCGTGATCTGCCAGGTGCTGTAAGCCTGGCATCCCAACGTCGCGGGGCGGACCTGCGCTTTGAGCCCGCAGCCCGCCTGAAACGTCCCCAACGTCGTCGCGAATTCATAGAGATTCTTACCTTAAGCCAGAGCGGTCGTAAATAGATTTTTTGGTAAACATATGATACATGACTACTTATGTGATCAATAAAAATCTCATTAAAGACGTGTATTCTATTTGACATTAATACACTCATATTTTATGATTCTTATATGGTTAGATAAACATCTAACCGAATTGAAAGGGCGAGGCGGCGAACCGCCAAGCAGGACGCTGCCGGATTACCCCTCAAAATTTCAAAGAAACTTTTTGGAGGTTACGAAGAAAATGACACTTTTAGCCCGTTGGGAACCGTTCCGTGAAATCGCAACTTTGCAGGATCGCATGAATCGTCTCTTTAACGAACAGTTCAGCTCTCTGGGCAGCGGCGAGTCTCTGAATACCGGCTCGTTCGTTCCGCCGGTGGATGTGTACGAGGACGAGCATGGAATCCAGCTCAAGATGGAAGTGCCGGGCATCGAGGAGAAGGACATCGACATCCGTCTGGAGAACAATGTGTTGACCGTGAGTGGTGAACGCAAGTTCGAAAGGGAAGAAAAGCAAGAGAACTTCCACCGGGTTGAGCGGCGCTACGGCACCTTTTATCGTAGCTTTACCCTGCCCAACACCGTTGACACCAATACGGTCAAAGCCGACTACGACAAAGGACTCCTCAAGATCTCGCTCGGCAAGCTTGCCGAAGCCAAGCCGAAGCAGATCAAGGTAAACGTTGGCAAGGAGTTGGCGGCAAGCGCGAAGTAAGCCACGCGAACGCACTCGGATATTTCGCGGGGAGACGTGGCCGAGGGGCTGGGCTCCCCTGATTTTTTGCCGGACTTGGCCCAGCCGGCGCGCGGCTGGTGAAATGCCCGGCGGCGGCCGCCCGCGTCGATCAAATCCGGCGGATAATTCAAACTGAGGTTGATAGAGTATGGCCATTCGATGGGACAAATTAACGGTTAAGGCGCAGGAGGCCTTTCAGCGTGCCGGCGATCTCGCTTCCGAGCACGGCAATCCCGAGGTGATGCCGGTGCACTTGCTGGCCGCGCTGCTGGAGGATCGCGAGGGCATCGTGGTTCCGTTGCTCGGCAAGCTCGGCGTGCAGGTTAGTGCCGTGCAACAGGCGGCCATGCGCGACATCGAGCAGCTGCCGAAGCTGGGCAATCGCGCCGCCCAAGCACCGCCCTCGGCGGCGACCAACGAAGTGCTGGCGAATGCCTTCGAAGAACTGCAAACCGGAAACTTCAAAGCCGATCAATTCGTCTCCACCGAGCACCTTCTCTTAGGCATTGCCAGCCTGAAGCCGCAGCGCAATCAAAAGCCCGACGAGGCGCAGTTGATCCTGGGGTCGGTCGGCGCGACCTACGATGCGATTCTAAAAGCGCTGATTTCGGTGCGTGGCACGCAGGCGGTGACCGATCAAAACCCCGAAGCGAAGTATCAGGCGCTGGAGCGTTACGCGCGCGATTTGACGGAGCTTGCCCGCCAGGGCAAGCTTGATCCCGTGATTGGCCGCGACGATGAGATTCGCCGCACCATTCAGGTGCTCTCGCGGCGCACCAAGAATAATCCGGTGCTGATCGGCGAGCCAGGCGTGGGCAAGACGGCGATTGTCGAAGGCTTGGCGCAACGCATTGTTGCCGGCGACGTTCCCGAGCAACTGAAGAACAAACGCGTGGTGTCGCTGGACCTGGCAGCCATGCTGGCCGGGGCGAAATATCGCGGCGAGTTCGAAGATCGCCTGAAGGCCGTGCTTAAAGACATCGAGGAAAGCGACGGCAAGATCGTCCTCTTTATCGACGAGTTGCACACCCTGGTTGGCGCCGGCGCCGCCGAGGGAGCAATTGACGCCTCGAATATGTTGAAGCCGGCCTTGGCCAGAGGCGATCTGCGGGCGATTGGCGCAACCACCCTGAACGAGTATCGCAAGTACATCGAGAAAGACGCGGCTCTGGCGCGCCGCTTCCAGATCGTTTTTGTCGGCGAGCCTAACGTCGAGGATACGATTGCCATTCTGCGCGGCCTGAAGGAGCGCTACGAAGTTCACCACGGAGTCCGCATCAAGGATTCGGCGATTGTAGCCGCGGCCATGTTGTCGCATCGCTACATCAGCGACCGCTTCCTGCCGGATAAGGCAATTGATCTGGTGGACGAAGCGGCGGCCTCGCTGCGCATGCAAATCGACTCGATGCCGACGGACATCGACCAGCTTGAGCGGCGGGCAACGCAGTTGGAGATCGAGCGCCAGGCGCTGAAGAAGGAAGACGACCCGAATTCGCGCGAGCGGCTGGCGATTGTCGAGCGCGAACTGGCCGGCGTGCGCGAGCAGTCGAATGCCCTGAAGGCGCGCTGGAAGCAGGAAAAGGACGCGATTGGGCGCATTCGCGATTTGAAGGAACAGATCGATCGGCTGAAGCTCGAACAGCAGAATGCCACGCGGCGCAACGACTACGAGCGCGCTTCGCGCATTCAATACGACGAGCTGCCGAAGTTGCAGCGTGAACTGGACAAGCTGAACTCCGCCGCCGAGAGCGAGCGCGGGCGCATGCTGAAAGAAGAAGTGGACGAAGAGGATGTGGCGCGCATCGTGAGCAAGTGGACGGGCATTCCGGTCTCGAAGATGCTCGAAGGCGAGGTGAAGAAGCTGGTCGAAATGGAATCGCGGCTGCGGCAGCGGGTGGTTGGGCAGGACGCCGCGCTCGAAAAGGTCGCCAATGCCATCCGGCGTTCGCGGGCGGGGTTGAGCGATCCCAAGCGGCCGATCGGCTCTTTCATTTTTCTTGGTCCGACAGGCGTCGGCAAGACCGAGTTGGCCCGCGCGCTTGCCGAATTCCTGTTTGACGACGAGCACGCCATGGTGCGCATCGACATGAGCGAGTACATGGAGAAGCACTCGGTTTCGCGCTTAATCGGCGCGCCTCCCGGCTACGTCGGCTATGACGAAGGCGGGCAGTTGACCGAGGCCGTGCGGCGGCGTCCGTACGCGGTGTTGCTCTTCGACGAAATCGAAAAGGCGCATCCCGATGTGTTCAACATCTTTCTGCAAATCATGGACGATGGCCGCCTGACCGACGGCAAAGGCCGCAACGTCGATTTCAAGAACACCATCATCATCATGACTTCGAACCTCGGCGCCATGTATCTGCAGGGCGATCTATCGACCCCGGCAAAGTTCGCCGAGGCAAGCAAACACGTAATGCAGGCCGTGCAGCAGCACTTCAAGCCTGAGTTCTTGAACCGGGTGGACGACATCGTGCTTTTCAATCCGCTCGGGACCGAGCAGTTGTCGAAGATCGTCGAGTTGCGGTTGGAGGACCTGCGGAGGCTGCTGGCCGATCGCAAAATCTCGCTGGAGTTGACCGACGCCGCCAAGCGCGCGCTGATCGGCGAGGGTTACGACTTCAACTACGGCGCGCGCCCGCTGAAGCGCGCCATCCAGCGGATGGTGCAGGATCCGCTGGCGATGAAGATTCTCGACGGCGAGGTATTGAACGGCGATCACGTGGTGATCGACGCCGCCCCGGGCGGCAAGGCGATGGTCTTCCGGGTCGAACGCCATGCCGCGAATCGCCAGCCGGTGAAGGTGTAAGCGAGGGATGGGCCGGACACGCAATCTGTGCGGCCCTTGAACTACGCGAGATCGAACAGCAGGACCTCGGCGGCGCTGTTGGTGATGATCGTGAGTTGACTTTCCTGGCTCACGGCCGCGCCGTCTCCCTGCTTCAGCGCGGTGCCGTTGAGTGTGACCGACCCGCGCGCAATCTGAATCCAGGCGTGACGCCGTTCGGACAGTAAATAAGTTATTGCCTCGCCCGCTTCGAGCGACGCCACGCTGAGCTTCACATCCTGATGAATTTTCACAGCGCCATCGGCAGGCTTGCCGTCGGCAATCACCTTCCACTTACCCTGTTTGTCTTGCGGGGAAAATGCCTTCTGCTCATAACTCGGTTCAATGCCTTTTCGCTCGGGAAGAATCCATATCTGCAGCAGATGCACCGGTTCGGTTGGCGAAGGATTGAACTCACTGTGCAGAATCCCGGTGCCGGCGGACATTCGCTGGCCGTCGCCAGGCCGGATAATCGAACCGTTGCCGAGCGAATCGCGATGCTGCAGCGCGCCGTCGAGAACATAGGTGATGATCTCCATGTCGCGATGCGGATGCGTGCCAAAGCCCTGGCCGGGAGCGACGACGTCCTCATTGATCACGCGTAACGCGCGGAATTGCACGTGGTTCGGATCGAAATAATCGGCAAAGGAGAATGTGTGATAGGTGTCGAGCCATCCGTGATTGAAGTGGCCGCGTTGTTCGGAAGGGCGAACGGTAATCATTTGTAGCCTCTATCCATTGGATTCCGAGCGCTCCCTGCGGATTCACAGCGCTCCCCGGCGGGCCTGCTCGGGGAATCGAGTCAGCTAGCGGATTCAAATCCGACATTTGGTTTTTGCGGGATTGTAGCTGCGGTATGCGGTCTGCAAGGTGGCGCAACTCCAACCTTACGCCAAGCGTCTCACTGCGCAGGAGGCTAAACCTATGGCAACCAGCACCCGCAGATCTTCACGTTCGGCGCGCCCATCGGCCAGCACAGGCAGCAGGCGGCGGCGTGCGACAGCGTCGCGTTCAAGGGCGCGCATCACCGCGCAGAGGCGCATCAGTTCGGAGCGCGGAACCAAGACCCCGAACACACGCTCGCGCCCACGTCGAGCCGTCGCTAAGACGAGCACGCGCCGCACCGCGACGGCTGGGTCGCAAGCCAAGACCGCTTCTGGCCGCCGTTCGACCCGGTCCACTCGGGCTTCGTCATCCACGAGGGCGCGTTCTTCAAGCGCAGCCGGCACGGGCGCGCGCTCCACTCGTCGCGGCTCCGGCGGTACCCGCAAGTACGGGCCAAAGGCGCAACCGATGGCGGCCAAGGAGATGCGTCAAATGAAAAAAGGGAAGCTCAGCACCCGCAATCCCAAACAGGCAGTCGCAATCGGTCTTTCCAAGGCGAGACGCGCCGGTGCCAAGGTTCCGCCGCCCAAGAAGGCAGCCTGAGAAACATCGGCAGCGGACGAGGCAGAACGAATATTGCCAGCCGAAAGTCGTGAGCCGGCCGGTTGGAATTTACTTGCTCTCGGCGGCAACGCTAGGCGCGGGTGTGCTCGGCGGCAGGCTCGCGGCGGATGCGGAATCCGCAGCGCCCTTCGACTCTCCGTTACTGTTTGCGGAGCCCGTGGGTGGAACATTCCTGTGGCCGTAATCGTTCACATACCAGCCTGAACCCTTGAACTGAAAAGCGGGAGCGGAAAGCAGTTGCTCAACGGCTTCCAGACCGCACTCAGGGCAGACGTGAATGGGGTCGTCGGAAAACTTCTGGATTTTCTCGAATTGATGTTTGCAACTCTTGCAGCGGTACTCGTATAGAGGCACGAAGAAAACTCCGGGGGTAATCAGTTTTCGTTCCGAACTGGCGGGGCGGTCTTGGCGCTCAACCCAGCCGACGCAAAACCCGCATGAACGGCAGGAACATAGAAATATGATTGCCATCTTTTATTCTAAGTTGCCGGGCATGGAGAGTCAATTCAGCGTGCGCGGCCCAGCGCGGCGGCAAAAAGGGCTTTTTCGGACTGAGTGCTCGCTGCGGTTGATACTATGTGAAGTAAGGAGAACGAAATTGCCTGAGAGCGAGACCGGCCGGACGGACAGGGAGCGTGTCAAGAAAGTGCTCGACAGAGACCGTTTCGCCCACGAGAACGGAATGCGGGTCGTCGAGATCCGCCAGGGATATGCCCGAACGGAGATGACGGTCGAAGCGAGGCATCTCAATGGCGTCGGCATCCTGCAGGGCGGCGCGTTGTTCACCCTCGCCGACCTTGCCTTCGCCGGCGCCTCGAACTCGCATGGGGTTGTGGCCGTAAGCCTGCAGGCGGATGTGACGTGGTTCAAGGCGGTCGAGGGCGGGAAGCTGACGGCCGTGGCAGAGGAAGTTTCCCGCAGCAACAAGCTCTCGACCTGCGTCGTCCGTGTGCGTAACGAACGCGATGAACTGGTGGCGCTGTTCAAGGGCGTCGCCTACGTCAAGGGATCTCCGCTCGAAGTGTAGGTTCCAAACAGAGTGTCCTCCCGAGCGTAGTGAACGATCTGCGGTAAAACAGCGCGACGATCAGGGTATCAGAGCTGAAATCGTGCGGGCCGGCCGGAAACGGGAGGGTTTGGAGTTGGGTTGTGTGCGCCCTATGGATAACGGGCTATGCAGAAATCATCCGACGATTTTAGCTGCTCCACTGTGGAGCCTAGGCGCTTTTCTCCCGCGGAATCTGAAGGGTCTCAAGCAGCCGTTGCTTCAGATGCGTCGAGGGCATGATCTCACCGCGAAGCAGCTTCTCCACCATGAAGTGGTTGATCCCCAACATTCCAGCCAGCTGATCCCGACTGAGTTGTTTGGCTTCCATCGCACTTTGGATACTCGTGGCAAGACTCGTATGACCTTTCAAGCAGAAACCTCCTGGACCCAGGGCGAGCCCGCAAAACCGTACGCGTTCGCCCGCTGCGACACCAAAATCAGAACTTGCTTGACCTATTAGAACACACTCGCCGGGCAGGTGTTTACCAAATGCAAAAGCCACAATGTCTCAGGACGGGTTCCTACGGTTCGCCGGTAAAGCGAGCGATCTCGCCGACGATGCCTTTTCTGAAAACCAGTACGCACATAATCAAGAATGGCGCCGACGATTTTCGACTTTGTAGGACGTCGGGGTTATCTACGGGAGACCAAGTCAAGCACAGGGCGGAAGGATTAAGTCTTTTTCAACAGCGCGGTGCGGCTGCGGCGAATCGTGGGACGATCGATGAGCGCAAAACCGGCCCGGAAAGCGTCGGCCAATTCAGATTCGAATTCCGCGGAGCTTACGTGCCCGGCCGGTTCCGCCAGCAGCAGAGATGCCCCTGGCTTGGAAGCGCCGTTGACTTCGGCAAAGAAGCGGGCTGCCGAAGGCAATTCATGCACAACGGCGAAGACAAGCGTGAAGTCAACCGTAGCGGCCACGTCGGCCAGCCCTAAAGAATCAGCGGAACACACTCGGGCATCGATGCGATCAAGAACCCCGGCCTCGCCGGCGCGGCGCTTCAAGCGATCAACCATCTTGGGTTGTACGTCAACGGCGATCACCCGGCCGCCGGCGCCCACCAGGCGAGCCAATTCCAGGGTAAAGAATCCCATGCCGGGGCCAGGCTCGAAAACAGTCATGCCCTGCCCTATATAGGGCGCCAGAAGCTTGGCCGGATCCTGTCCCAGCCGCCGCAGCGGACAAGCGAGCAAGTATCCGAGCCACCAGGGGCAGACGCGATGTTTCATGTTCTCTCAAGTCCAATTTTACCGGTCGAGCAGGGGGCGAGTCGAACCTTGGCAAATTCGACTCGCCCTGAACGGCAGACCTGCAGCAACTATTTCGTTTTCGATTGGGCGGCGCTTGGTTCGAGGATCAGCTTTTGTACTCGCCAGTTCAGCAGTTCGCCGACATAGAGTACATCCTCCGATGGACAAGCGATCTCATGAACCCATCCGAACTGTTTCAATTGTTTTCCTGATCGCCCGAGTACGCCGAGTACCTTCCCATCCAGCGAGAGCTTATAGATCCGCCCCGGGTATGCGTCGGAGGCGTACAGCACCTGATGCGGTGGAGGCGTGATGCAAATCGCCCACGGCGAGCCCGGGGCAAAAGTTCCTTTGACGTCGGGGCCGGGCTTGTTGCCAATCGCCGGGCGAGTGTCCGGCGGGAATGGAACATCGATGTGGATCTGGCGGAGGAATTTGCCTTCGGTATCGAATACCTGGATACGCCCGTTGCCCCGGTCCGCGACGTAGATATTGTCCTGCGCATCGGAAGCGATGCTATGAGGCGTATTGAATTGCCCCGGCTGATCACCGGGCGTTCCCCATGACTTGATCCAGTTGCCGTCTTTATCCACTTTGGCTACCCGTGAATTGATGTAGCCGTCGCTGATGTAAGTATTGCCCGCCGAATCCCAGGTCACGTCGGTCACCTGCCTGAACAGGCCGTTGACCGCCGGCAGCGGAGGCTTGGGATGCCTTAGAGGCTCGGTCCCTTCGTCGGAGGCTTCCTGCTTGCGGCCGAAAACCATCATCACCCGGCCTTGCGGGCTGAACTTGACGACGATGTCCGAACCCTTGTCGGTGACCCACACGTTGTCATCGCGATCGACCTTGACGTCGTGCGCGAATGACCACGCGTAGAGATTATGTCCGATCTCGCGGATGTATCTGCCGTCGGGGCCGAACTCGAGCAGTTGCGCGGCGGCTGCCGCATAGGCCGGACCCGTCGTGTTGCCACGATGAAAGACAAAGACGTGTCCTTTGGAGTTGACGGCCACGCCGGAAACTTCGCCGAGATACATGTTGGGCGGTAGCTTCAGAAAATCGGGCACCGACCGGTACGGAATCTCCGGGACCGGGAAAGTTTGCGTCAAACCGATTCCAGCCAACGCCAGAACCAGCGCCAACCAGGTAATCACAACCGCAACCAGACGTTTCATTCGTGGTCTCCTTCTTCAGCTCTGGATCGCTCGCATTGTACTGCGGGTGAGCGGTTTTGCAAATCAAAGCTGCAAAGGCTGTCGAAACCGTTGGCGCTTCTTGTTTACCTGCCCTGTGCCAGCTCGATGGTACGCGGGAACAGAATGTTGTTCTCAAGATGAATGTGTTGGTGAAGGTCGGCTTCAAGCTCGGTGAGCCCCTGCAACAAAGCCCGGTAGCTCATGCAGGCGTCCGCCGGGACGGCGTAATCATCGGTTAGACGGCGCAGCTTTCGCAGAGCTTCACCGGCGCTGTCGTGTTCAAACATCATCATCCGAATCGGATTTTCTATACTGCCAAAGCAGGCGGAAGGCGGTGCTGGTTCTCTCTGAAGAGCACTTTCCTCCAACCGGGTGATATAGGGAAAGAGAATTTGCTCTTCCTTCATCAGGTGAACGCTCAGTTCCCCGGCGAGCGCCGTGAGCAACGGTTCGACCTCTCTTAGCGCGGGGTGATTTGCGCCGTGTTTGGCGGCAACCTTGGTGGCCAGCTCGGTCAGCCGCGGCGATGCCGCACGAACATAAACGTGGTGTGTCCGGGTGATGTGGTCGATCAGATCGGCAAGCGGTTTGACTCTCCAGTCGGTTGCCGTCTGTTGCCGGGCCTGGAAGGCTGAAGCCGCTTCCCCGAGCTTGCGCGAGACCGCTTCGGCCGAGTGCCCGGCTTTCTCGCAGGCTTCCTCGAACGGAAGATTTCCTCCACAGCAATAATCAATTCCAAGTTCTTCCAGAACGGCGGTTGAAGACGGATTCTCAAGTGCCAGATCGCGGACCGTTTTCGCGGCATAAGTATTCACGTTGCGCTCCTCCTTTAACTTCTCACCAAAGCATTCTGGCTGAGCGCCAGCCGTGAAACGATGACTTTAGTCACGCGCCTCGGACGATACCGATCGCTGAACTTTGGAAGCGAATTGTACTGCGCGCGACCAGATTTGCAAGCAGAAGCATTGCCAAGCTCGGCACTCTCCGCAACCGGCCATGCGATTCTTTTGTGTTCTTGGATTCCATCGACCCCGCCAAAATCCCTGTACTCTGGATTCCGTCTGTGGTACGGTGCTCCCATCTTTCTGAAGTCACGTCTCCTCGTCCGCCTCTCGGCTCCGTGCCTATGGAGATTGGTATGCATCGTCTTCTGTCTTTTTTCTTCTTCACTTTTTTTGTCACGTTTTCCTGGGCGCAGGTGTCCCCCAATGCGCTTACCGCCACGGTGCCTCCGCTGATTAAAGTGAGCGGCACGATCAGCGGTGACAGTGGTAGTACGGTGGGCGTGACCTTTGCCTTGTACGCGGAGCAGACCGGCGGGGCGCCTCTGTGGCTGGAGACGCAGAATGTCGCCGTCGATGAAAAAGGTCGTTACACGATCTATCTCGGCGCTAACCACACCAACGGCGTGCCGATGGACTTGTTTGCCTCGGGCGAGGCGCGTTGGTTGGGGGTGCAGCCGGAAGGCCAGGCGGAGCAGGCGCGGGTACAGTTGGTGAGCGTGCCCTACGCGATGACCGCGGGCGACGCGCAAACGCTCGGCGGGCAGCCGTTGTCGGCATTCGTGCTGGCGTCGTCGGCGAATGGAAGCGCCACGACGGCGAGCGGCGCGGCAACAACGGCTGCTGCCTCTGGCGGCATTGTGGCCTTGGCCACACCGCAGACCGGTGGCAGCGTGACCACCTCCGGCGGCACGACCAACTACCTGGCGAAATTCACCGCCACGACGGGCGACATCGAAAACTCGATGATCTTCGACACCAGCACGGGTGCGGGCACGGGCACCTATACTCCGGGCTTGGTGGGCATTGGCACGACCGCTCCGGCGGCGACCTTGCACGTAGTTTCGACGAGCACGGCGGCGGGGTTTGTGGATGTCTACAGCAACACGCTGAACGCGGTGACGTTTGCCACGCGGGCGGCGCGCGGCACGCCGACGGCTCCGGCGGTGGTGCAGGCGGGCGACATCATCGGCGGCTTCACCGGCCGAGGCTGGACGGGGCCGGTGTCGGGCAGTACGGGAGGCTTTTCCGGCGGTCGCGGGGCGCTGATCATACACGCCAACGAAACCTGGTCAACGACGGCGCAGAGCACCTATATGCAGTTCAATACCACGGCGCTGGGCGCGGCCGCGCAGACGGAGCGGATGCGCCTCGACAACGCCGGCAACCTGGGCATCGGGACTTCGAACCCAGGCGGAACGCCGCCGAGTCCGTTGCCGGCGCCGGTGACGCTGGAGGTGAACGGCAGCTTCAGGTTGACGGCGGGCAGCGGCGGCGGTGTGACGTTCCAGGACGGCACGACGCAATCGACGGCGTTTACCGGTACGAACGGAGGGGTTTACACCAACGGGGCGGGCCTGAGCTTAACGGGCGGCCAATTCGGCATCGCCACTGGAGGCGTGACCAACGCCATGCTGGCGAACCCGTCGCTGACGGTAACCGCTGGGAGCGGGCTGACCGGCGGCGGAGCAGTTGCTTTAGGCGGTAGCACAGCACTGGGGCTGGATTTGACAAGTGTGCCGCTGCTCGGTGCCAGCAACAGCTTCACCGCGAGCCAAGCCATCACAGGAGATCTCACCGCGAGCGGGACTGTGACAAGCGCAACTGTCAGCGCCGCCGGTGGCTTCAATCTTGGCGGCCAACCCTTTGCCTTCGGCTCTTACGCAAACGACAATGCATTCCTCGGGTTTGCCGGAAATTCCACCACCGCAGGCACTTACAACACCGCCAGTGGCTACCAAGCGCTCGCTAGTACCACCTACGGCAGCGCTAACACCGCCAGCGGCCTCCAAGCGCTCTACAGCGACAGCACCGGCTTCTACAACACCGCCAGCGGCTTCCAAGCGCTCTACAGCAACACCACAGGCAGTAGCAACACCGGGTTGGGCGTTGGGGCTGGGGATACGCTTCGATGGCAGTTCGATCACAGGCTCGAACAACACGGCCATCGGCGCTTACTCCTATTTCGGCACCGGTACGCTCACCAACGCCAGCGCCATCGGATCAAACGCGACAGTGGGTACCAGTAATGCGCTGGTGCTGGGCAGCATCAGCGGCGTGAATGGCGCAACCGCCAGCGTCAACGTGGGCATCGGCACGCCATCCCCGGCATACACACTGGATGTGCATGGCACCGCCAATTTCACTGGCTTGGTGACCTTTGCCGCAGGGCAAACGTTCCCTGGCGCCAGCGGCTCGCTGGCGGGCGACGTGACCGGAACCCAGAGCGCTACTTCAGTCGTGAAGGTCAACGGCGGCGGAATTCCACTCTCGGCTGCTGTGGTAGGCACCAACGGCAGCGGGCAGTTCGTAGCCCAAGCCGGAACGCTCTCCAATAGCATCATCGGCAACGCGGCGACCGTGACCAACGGTGCCTACACCAACGTTGCCAACAACTTCTCTGCCGCGCAAACGATCACCGCGACCGGGACGACGCTGACCATCAGCGGCGGATCGACGGGACTTAGCGCCACCGGCTCAACCAACGGCGTGTCCGGCACCAGCACCGGCACGTCGGGATACGGCGTGTCCGGCACCAGCGCCAGCGTCTCGGGAATCGGCGTGTACGGCGTTAACCAAGGAGGCGGCTTAGGCGTGTACGGCACCAGCACCGGCACCTCGGGGATCGGCGTGTACGGGTATGCCAGCAGCTCCAGCGGCAGCAACAGCGGGGTGTTCGGGGGGTCAGAGAGCAGCACGGGGATGGGTGTTACGGGAATTGCCGCGAGTAGCACCGGCGCCAATTACGGAGTGTGGGGGAAGTCGTTTAGCTCTACCGGCACGGGCGTGTACGGATATGCCTCTAGCGCTAGTGGGGGCTATGGGGTGTGGGGACAGTCGAGCAGCAGCAGCGGTATTGCCGGGGTGTTCAACAACACGGCGGGTGGCGAGATTCTCTCCGGCCAGAACAACGGCACCGAGAAATTTTTCGTGGACGGCAACGGCAATATCGGCATGTACGGCTGCCTGAAGACCACGGGCGGCACGCAGCTGATCGGTACCTGTTCGTCCGACATGCGGCTGAAGACCGACATCGTGCCGTTTGCGCCGGTGCTGGGCAAGCTGGTGCAACTGCAACCGGTGCATTATCGCTGGCGCGTCGCGCAGTTTCCCGAATATCACTTTGGCGAAGCGCTCAACTCCGGCTTGCTCGCCCAAGAGGTGGAGAAAGTATTCCCGGAGATGGTGGGCATCGACGGCCACGGCTTCAAGACCGTGAACTACAGCGAACTGCCGTACCTGCTGCTGGGAGCCGTCCGCGAACTGAAGGCGGAGAATGACGCGCTGCAAGCGAAGCTGAGCGCCCAGACCGAGTTGGTGCGCGCCATCGAATCCCGTTTGGCGAAACTGGAGCAGAAACAGGATAACGAGACCGGAAAAGCCGGCGCCACTCCCGGCAAAGTCCGATAGCAGGCTGCTGAAAAAGTAGATCAACCTCCTCACATGAACTGTCATGCTGAGCGGAGCGCGCCTTTTTTCGGTGCGCGAAGTCGAAGCATCTCTACCAGCACAAGGACTTACAATTGGATAGGGGCCCTTCGACTCGCGGCAACCACCGCCGCTCGCTCAGGGTGACACGCTCAAAACACTTATTCGGCAGCCTACTGGAACGAAATCCAGGCGCTTCCCTTCACGGCACGCGCGTGATGCAGAACTGTTCGTCGTGGCCGAGCGCTTCGGCCTTCGACAGCTTGCCGCTGGCCACGGCCAGGATCTCCTGGTAAATTTCCTCGCCCACTTCCTGGAGTGATTTTTCGCCGGTGATGACTGCGCCGGCGTTGATGTCGATGTTCTCCCTCATGCGCTGGAAGGTGCGCGGATTGCCGGTAATCTTGATCACCGGCACGCCTGGGAACCCCGAGGGTGTGCCTCTGCCCGTGGGGAAGCAGACGATCTGCGCGCCCGCCGCCGCCTGTCCGGTGGTGACTTCGCCGTCGTGCCCCGGGCCGTCGAGCAGCAGCAGGCCCTTTTTTGTAGGCGCGTCGCCGTAAGCAAAAACTTCGACGAACTGCGCGTTTCCCGACTTCTTCATGCCGCCGAGCGACTTTTCGACCACGCTAGAAAGTCCGCCGTCGTAGTTGCCGGTCGAGATCAGGTTCTTTCGCTTGGCGTTGCTGGAGTGGCGCGTCTGCTGCTTGAGCCGCTCTTCCATGTTGCCAATCACACGGAGGATATCGGCGGCCACTTGCGGGTTGACGGCGCGGCGAGCCAGGATGTGCTCCGTGCCCAGCAGTTCGGTCAGCTCCGTCAAAATCGATGATCCGCCCTGCGCCACCAGCTTATCGGAGGCGATGCCGAGCGCGGGATTGGCCACCAGGCCCGAGGTCGTATCCGAGCCGCCGCAGTTCAGGCCGATCATCAGTTCGCTCGCGTCCGCCTCCACCCGGCGCTCCTGCGAGACGGCCTGCTGCATTTGGCGAGCGTGGCGCGTTCCGATGTCAATTGCCTTGATGGAATCCCCTTCGTCCTGGATGACGACCATCTCCAGCCGCTTTCCCGTCGGCGCAATGCCGGCGAACAATTCGCGCGGGGTGAATCGTTCGCATCCCAAGCCAACGACGACTACGCCCGCGAAGTTCGGATTGCGGCCGATTCCGATCAGCGTTTTGGCGGTGATCTCAAGGTCCTCGCCCACCTGGCTGCATCCCACCGGATGCGAGAAGTGCACCGTGCCCGGAACGCTCTGGGCGATTCGTTGCGCAACTTTAGCCGAGCAGAAAACCGAGGGAATGATGGCGATCAGGTTGCGCACTCCAACCCCACCGTTCTCTCTTCTGAAACCGAAAAATTTGTCTCCCATGGCCTACATTCCTCTCTCGCAATACAGGTTATGAATGTGGATCCAGGCGCCCTTTTTGACGGCGACCTTCGTCTTGCCAATCTCCTCGCCATACTTGTAAACGGGCGCATCCGGCGCCAGATCGGCGAGCGCGAACTTGTGGCCGAAGGCAATCTTCTCGATGACCGTCGCTTCGTACTTCTTCCCCCCGTCCTCGGCCACCGTGCAAGTGTCGCCGGCAGCCAGGTCAGTCAAGGCGATCGCCACGTTGTCCTTCTGGTCGAGTACGAGTGCGGTTTTTCCCGCCGTCAGGTCGCTGAGTTCTTTCACGTTTCACACCTCGTCCTTGAAATTGGACCATGCACGACATCCGCTATCGGTGCTTTCTCTCTATTCTTACACTGGAGACGAGGGAATTCAGCTCATCGGTGACGGATTCTTGAGTTCTGGCGGGGCGGGCCAGATCCTCAAGGAGCCCACATTTTCCCCACGCATGGTGCCGAAAGCGGGCAAGCTGTTACCTTGATTCGGGATTAAGGTTGGCGACACTTAAGTGGCGTTGCGCAAATTCATCGTAGAACGATCGAACCGGGCAGATGCTTCGGCTCTGTGTTGCTTCTGGATGACACTTGCGCGCGAGTCATCTTGTGATCGTGGCCAGAACTCCTACACTCGCAGGACGGTGCTTTAGCCCGGGTTGCGGAGCACGGTGCAGACCGATGCGCAGAGCGCGCCGCCGATATTGAAGGTGGCAGCCAGCTTGGCGTCCTGCTTCTGGATACCCTTGGGAGCCAGGCCCTGCAACTGCCAATAGGAAAATCCGAGCATGGAAATTCCGGTGGCGCCAACCGGATGGCCTTTGGCGATCAGTCCGCCGGAGAGGTTAATGCCGCACTCCCCGTCGACCGCTGCCTTGCCGTCGATCCAATAGCGCGCGCCCTTGCCGGGCGCGGCCTTGCCGATAACCTCCGTGCCGAGGGCGGCCGCCACGGTGAAGCAGTCGTGAATCTCCGCCACGTTCACGTCGGCTGGGCTGGCGCCCGCCATCGCATACGCTTTCTTCATTGCCTGGTAAGCTCCGGCAGGCCGCAGGACGTCGCGCCCGTGCTTCGACAGCGGGTCGGTGGCCTGCGCATAGCCGGCGATTTCGACCGCATCCGCCTTGGCTACGCCTAGCTTGCGCAGCCCTTCCCCGGTGGCAAGAATCAGCGCCGCATAGCCGTCGGTGATCTGCGAGCAGTCGTAAGTCTTCAGCGGCAAGCCTTCCACCAGATAGCGATTCATGCCTTCGATTTTGAGCGCCTGCTCGACGGTGATCTGGACTTTGTTCATCTGCGCATAAGGATTATGTTTGGCGTTCGCGTATTCGGCGACGGCGATGCGCGCCAGATCGGCCTCGCTGGCGCCGTGCGCTTGCAGGTAGCACTGCATGATTTCGGCGAAGAGATGAGGGAAGACAAAGACCTTGCCGCCGCGGTCGTCGGGGTGCGAGAAGTATCCGAGAACGTCGCCGATCAATTTGCCGTCCATTTTGCCGTCGTGGTCGCGCATCTTCTCGTATCCGACGGCGACTCCCACATCGCCGAGACCGCCCAGCAGCTTATAGATCACCGAGAGCACGGCTTGGCCGCCGGAAGCACAGGCATTTTCAACCGACTCAATCGGCTTGCCTTCCATGCCGGGCACCGACGCCACCAGTCCGGCAAGCAGGCCTTGGCGATTGAGCGTGAAGTTGCACGCCGAACCCACCGAAGCAACGTCCAGAACCGAGGCCGGTACGTCGATTTCATGGCAGACTCCGCTGACCGCGTTGGCGACGATTTCAGGGACGGTCATCGCCATCAGCTTGCCAAATTTGGACTGATGGTAGCCCGCGATGTAAATAGGCTGGGACATGATTGCTTCTCCTCGCCCGGAAGTGATTGCAAAGAAGCTAACCCACAGCGGCGATCAATGGCAAAGAATATTTTCTTTTCTGAGATGCAAGTTGAGGCGGCTTAACGGCAATTCTGTCCGCGCCCGGCCAGACGTTGGTTATGCCTAGAGCCTGTTATTAACTCTCGCAAACGCCTTGTACTCAGTCGGTTACAACGCCATTTGTGCCGATCGTAAATCGCGCAACTCGCTTGAAATCAATGACTTGCTTTTCAAGTTAATAACAGGCTCTAGGCGGTAGGCTTCGTCCGATGTCAGGGTACAGACAAAGCAAATTGCCAAAGAATGCCGGGCCGGCAATAAGAACACAGCACGCCCCAAAACCACGGCAGGCCGCCGCTGTTCGCATCGTCATAGCACTAAAGATCTACTAAAGAGAGTTCTTAACATTGAGCTGCGATTTCTGAGGTTCAGAGCGCAATTCTTAGACATTAATCCGAAATTGGGGTATAACTAATCGCCCGATTATTTGTTATGTATTTATCTTGAACGCTAATTCATTCAAGGGGAGTTGCTGATGCAACAAAAAGCGATCAGCTGCACACGCGCGGTCGAGATGATTCCCGACGGCGCTTCTCTGATGATCGGTGGGTTTATGGGTGTTGGCTCACCCCATCGCATCATCGACGAGCTGGTTCGGCAGGAACGCAAGAACCTGACCGTTATCTGCAATGATACCGGAAAACCTGGCTGGGGCATCGGTAAACTCATTGATGCCAAGCTGATTCGAAAACTCATCGCCAGTCATATCGGCCTTAACCCTGAAACGGGCCGGCAGATGATTGCCGGTGAAACCGAAGTGACGCTGGTTCCTCAGGGGACGCTGGCCGAGCGCATCCGCGCCGGTGGTTTCGGTTTGGGCGGGGTATTGACCCCGACTGGATTCGGCACGACCGTGGCGGAAGGAAAACAGACCCTCGAAGTAGAAGGCAAGATGTTTCTGGTGGAGGCTCCGCTACGGGCAGACTTTGCCCTTTTGGCGGCCCATCGCTCCGATTACCGGGGCAATCTTGAATACACTTTGACTGCCCGTAACTTCAATGTGGTGATGGCGATGGCGGCGGACAAGGTGATCGCCGAGCCGGAGCACATCGTGCCGGTGGGAATGATCTCTCCAGACGCGGTTGCCACGCCGTTTCCGGTGGTGGACTACCTGATTGAAAGGGGGCAGCGAGCATATGGAAGATAAAGTTGTTATCGCCAAGCGCGTGGCGCTCGAACTCAGGGATGGGAACCTGGTCAATCTCGGAATTGGTCTGCCGACCATGGTGCCCCAATATCTGCCGCCGGAGATGGAAGTCTACTTCCAGTCGGAGAACGGCATTATCGGTATGGCTCAGGTTCCGGGCCAGGGCATGGAAGATCCCTCGCTGACGGATGCGGGAGGAGGATATGTGGGGGCCATTCCCGGCGCCGCCAGCATTGATAGCGCCCTCTCGTTCGGGTTGATCCGGGGCGGGCATCTCGATATCACCGTCCTCGGCGGCCTGGAGGTCGACGAGGCGGGGCAGTTGGCCAACTGGATCGTGCCCGGCAAGATGGTTCCGGGCATGGGTGGCGCCATGGATCTGGTGAGCGGCGCCAAGCGCGTGATCGTCGCCATGACCCACACCGCCAAGGGCAAGCCGAAAATCCTGAAGAAATGCACTCTGCCGCTGACCTCGGTACGCCGGGTTAGTCTCATCGTCACCGAGTTGGCAGTGATTGAGCCGACCGAACAGGGATTGGTGCTGAAGGAAGTTGCGCCGGGCGTTACGGTGGAGCAGGTAGTTGCGGCGACCCAAGCGAAGCTGATCGTTCCGGAAAACGTTCCGGTGATGGCGATCAGCGATGACAAGGCTGCCAAGGCTGCCGTCAATTAGCGTCGGCCGGCGATCACATCGTCCGCTGCTCGCCTGGTCCTCTCCGGAAGAGGCGGACAGCGCAGGTATGCGGTTTCACGCAGTTCAGAGAGCGGGTTGGGGTCTCGTTTGGGTTTGTCCGGGCAGTCGGGTTTCCCTGTAATTTTTCAAGATAGCAAGACGTAAGTAGGGCCCAAATGGGTGAACTTTCGAGATTCGGCCAAAGGAGCGGAGGAGAATTTCTATGCTGAAAGGACGTGTGGCAATCGTTACCGGTTCGACCAGTGGAATCGGCCTGGGCATTGCGCAGGCGCTGGCGGCCGAGGGTTGCGACATTATGCTGAATGGGTTTGGCGATCCCTGCGAGATCGAAAAGATACGCGCCGGGATGGAAAAAGAATTTGCCGTGACGGCGCTTTACAACGGCGCCGACCTCTCCCAAGGCGAGCAGTGCGCGCAACTGGTCGCCGACGCCGAGAAGCGCTTGGGTAAAGTGGACATCCTGGTCAACAACGCGGGGATCCAGCACGTTTCGCCGGTGGAGAGCTTCCCTGTCGAACGCTGGAACGCCATCATTGCAATCAACTTGTGCTCGGCTTTTCACACCATCCGCGCGGCTCTGCCCGGCATGCAGGCGCGTGGCTGGGGGCGCATCGTCAACATTGCTTCAGCTCACGGCCTGGTGGCTTCCGTCAACAAGGTGGCTTATGTCTCGGCCAAGCACGGGGTGATGGGAATGACCAAGGTGGTGGCCCTGGAGAACGCGGGCAAGGGTATAACCTGCAACGCCATCTGTCCCGGGTGGGTGCTGACGCCACTGGTTCAGAAGCAGATCGAAATGAAAGCGGAGAAGGCAGGCGTGCCGTTGCCGCAGGCCGAGCGTGAACTGCTCATCGAAAAAGAACCCTCGGGGAAGTTCACCAGCGTCGAGGAGATAGCGGCGATCGCAGTTTTCCTTTGCAGTGACGCGGCTCAGAACATGACTGGTGTTCCTATTTCAAACGACGGCGGCTGGACGGCGCAATAGGTCTTGTCCGCGAGCAAACTTTTACCAACCCGCGGGTGGCTGCACAGTTCGCCAAACGCACTCGGAGGAATTCAAGATGGCACAGCAAACTACCGTGGGGTCGCCGGCGGATGCTCACCTGAAGCCTCAGTTCGCCAAGGTGGCATTTGCCAGCCTCATCGGCACCTCGATTGAATGGTATGACTATTTCTTGTACGGCACGGCCGCGGCCCTGGTCTTTCCCAAGCTATTTTTCCCGAAGTTTGACCCGCTGGTGGGCACTCTGCTCGCCTTTAGCACTTACACCATCGGCTTCGTTGCCCGCCCGTTCGCCGGCGTCGTCTTCGGCCATTTCGGCGACCGTATCGGCCGCAAGCAGATGCTCTACATCACGCTGCTGTTCATGGGCGTTTCCTCGACTCTGATCGGGTGCCTGCCGACCTATGGCCAAGTCGGGGTTTGGGCTCCCATCCTGCTGACTTTGATGCGCGTCTGCCAGGGTATTGGACTTGGCGGCGAGTGGGGCGGAGCCGTCTTAATGGCGGTCGAGCATGCGCCGGCGGGCCGCCGTGGTTTCTTCGGCTCTTTCCCGCAGACCGGCGCGATGGTTGGCGGACTGCTCTCGGTCTTCGCTTTCTGGATGGCGAACAGCAAGTTGAGCGACGCTCAGTTTCTCTCCTGGGGCTGGCGCCTGCCGTTTTTGTTCAGCATCGTGCTGGTCGCGATCGGCATCTGGGTGCGGATGGCCATCGCCGAATCGCCTGCCTTCCAAAAAATCAAGGAAGAGAAGGCTGAGGTCAAGATGCCGGTGATTCAGGCCATTAAGGATCACCCGAAGAACCTGCTGCTTGCCATGGGCATGCGCTTCGCCGAAAACGGCTTGTACTACATCATCACCGTGTTCTCGCTCACTTACGCCGTGACCGCGCTGAAGCTCAGCCGGCAGGCATTGCTGCCGGCCTTGACCATCAACTACGCCATTGGCTTGGCCATGATGCCGTTCTACGGCTGGATTTCCGACAAAATCGGGCGGCGCGCCGTGTACATGTTTGGCGCCTGCATGTGCGGCGTGCTGTCGTTCCCGTTCTTCTGGATGTTGGACAAGGCTGTGGGGAATATTTATTGGGCCTGGGCGGCCATCATCCTGATTGGCCAACTGGGCCACTCGGCGATGTACGGGCCGCAGGCGAGCTTCTTTGCCGAGCTGTTCCCGGCGAAGGTGCGCTACAGCGGCGCCTCGCTCGGTTACCAGTTTGCATCGATTTTTGCCGGCGGCATGGCTCTTCCGGTTGCGACCGCGCTGCTGGCGTGGGCAAGCAACAAGTCGTGGCCGGTGTCGCTCTACATGATCTCCTTCGTGATTATTACCGTTATCTCGGTGATCTTCTCCGAGGAGACCTTTAAAAAGAAGGACGTATCGTCGTAGCCAACGAGCCGAGGCGTTTGCGGGGCGGGGTTGGAAGCGCTCCGGCCCGAAAGCCGGTGCCACGGCTTCGAACGTCCGAGTGAGCTAAGTGAAGTAAATGAAGTCTGTCTTATCTTGAGTATTCACCAGAGATGCCGTTTTCCGCGGCATCTCTTTTATTTTGGCGGGGGTATTTTGGCGGGCGCGTCTTGGCGGCCGATGGATCGCCGGCCTCTGCCGGGGATTCCGTTTTTTCTGAACGTTTTTCCTGAATGGGGGTGCGCGTCCAGCCCCTCGCGTGGTAATTTTAATTATGCGGTGTTCCTTCCATAGGCTTTGTCTCTGCTCGGCCGCGCCGGGATGTCGATCGTGTTGCCGATCGTGTTGCCATTACCGCAACGGCGCATCACGCTGGTGAACTAACCTCTCAGTCGCACCGTCTTGTTACAGTCTCCGCCGGGGTGGCGGGGTTGAATAAATTCTCCAAGCTTAGCGGTAGCAGGAATTGTTTTCCGGGACTGGTTTTCTACCGCACAGGACCAATCGATGGCAGAAATCAAACCTTTTCATGCGTTACGTTTCGATTCATCCAAGGTGAAGCCGGCTGATGTTCTGACGCAACCTTACGACAAGATCACGCTGGCGATGCAGGAAGCCTATTACCTACGGAGCCCGTATAACCTGGTCCGCTTCGAACTCGGCAGAGCCGATGCCTGGGATAGCGCAGAATCAAACGTGTACACGCGGGCGGCGGATTTCCTCAAGCAGGCCCGGCGCGACGGGGTTCTGCGGCGCGATCCGGCGCCGGGCATTTATGTATACGTACAGAAGTTCACCCCTCCCGCGCAACCCGACCGGCCGGTGCTGAGAACCGGGGTGATTGCGCTCGGCAGAATTTACGACTACGAAGACCGGGTTGTTTTCCGCCACGAGCAGACCCTGGCCAAACCCAAGGCGGACCGCTGCAATCTGCTGCAGGCGACGCGAACCCACGCGGGCCAACTCTTCATGATCTACGAAGATGCGGAGAACACAGTCGAGAACATCGTCTGCCCGGCGGTGGCGAATCGCGCGGCCGACGAATGCGTGGTCGATGAATACGGCGTCGAAAATCTGCTTTGGCGTATCGACGATGCGAAGATTGTTGAGCAGGTGGCGGAGGCGATGCGCGACAAACGGTTGATGATCGCCGACGGTCATCACCGCTACGAGACCGCGCGCGAGTACCGCGACGCCTGCCGGGCGAATTCCAACGACCGCAACGCCGCCCACGAGTTCGTGATGATGACGCTGGTCAATATGAGTTCTCCCGGCCTGGTGGTGTTGCCGACGCACCGGGTAGTTTTCGGGCTCGAAAGATTCAGTCTGCAGAAGCTGATGCACGGGCTGGAGGAATTCTGCGAGTTGAAGCGCTTCGCCCGCAGCACGCGCGGCCGGTTGGTGAAGTGGGCAGGGATGGGCAACAACAGCGGCACCTTCAGGGTCGTGACCCCGGTGGGCGCGGTGTTTGCCCGGGTGCTGGCCGACAAAGCGGACGCCCTGCTTAAGGACGTGTCCCCACTGGAGCGGCAGCTCGACGTGGTCATGCTGCACGAGCTGGTGCTGCATAGGATTCTCGGGATTTCGCCGGAGGCGGTGCGCGAGCAGCGAAACGTGCGCTATTTCCGCTCGGCCGAGGAGGCCGTCGAGCAAGTTAAGAGCGGCGCCAATGTGGCGTTTCTGCTGAACCCGGTGCCGCTGACGGTGATGCGCGACATGTGTTATGCCGGGCTCGTGATGCCGCAGAAGTCCACCGATTTTTATCCCAAGCTGTTGAGCGGACTCACGCTCGACAACCTGGACCAATGTTTTTGAAGCAGCAGTTGAGCAGGCAGTCAAACTTCATTCCCCAGGTCTGGTCCCGAGCAATCCCATGGTGGTCGGGGCAGAACGGAGCTAGAGATGATTAGCAAGACCCGTCTTTTCACCCCCGGTCCCACGCCCTTGCTGCCGGCTTCGCAGTTTGCCATGGCGGCGGCCGATATTCATCACCGTACGGCCGAGTTCCGGGCCATGTTTTCGAAGGTGCTGAAGCAGCTCCAGGCTTTTATCGGCACCGCCAACGATGTTGTCATCCTGACCGCGTCGGGCACCGGGGCAATGGAGGCGTCGGTCGCCAATCTCACCAATCCCGGCGACACCGTGCTGGTGATCAGCGCCGGCAAATTCGGCGAGCGCTGGGTGGCCCTGGCGAAAGCTTACGGCTGCAAGGTGCGCACGGTTTCGGCTCCCTACGGGCAGACGGTTGCGATCGACGAGGTGCGAGCGCAGTTTTCGCCCGAGGTGCGCGTCGTCTTCGTGCAGGCCACCGAGACCTCGACCGGCACGCGCCACTGCATCCCGGCGCTGGCGGAGCTGGTGCGCGGCACCGAGGCGCTGCTGGTGGTCGATGCCATCACCGGCCTGGGCACGACCCATCTGGAAGCCGATGCGGTCGATGTCATTCTTGGCGGTTCGCAGAAGGCGCTGATGATCCCTCCGGGACTCGCCTATCTGGCCGTCAGCGAGCGCGCCTGGAAGCGTATGGACACCACCAGCCAGCCGCGCTACTACTTCGATCTGCGCAAGGAGCGCAAGTCGCACGCCAAAGGCGAAGCCTCGTACACGCCTTCGGTGGCGCTGATCGCGGCCATGGGCGCCGCTCTCGATTACTTTGCCACGCTCGGCGCGGGCGACGTCGCCGGAGGGCGTCGCCGGCTGGTCGACAACGCCGAACGCTGCGCCGCCATGACTCGCGCCGCGGTGCAAGCGCTCGGGCTCAAACTGTTTTCGCCGGTGGCGCCGAGCGCGGCCGCCACCGCCGTGCTCGCGCCCGAGGGCGTCGTCAGCAGCGATATCGTCAAACGCTTCAAGGCCGACTTCGGCGGCATACTCTCCGACGGTCAGGGCGACGAGATGAAGGGAAAAATCTTCCGCGTCTCCCATCTTGGTTATCTCGATTACATCGACACCATGGGCATTGTCGGCGGACTGGAGCAGGTGCTGGAGCGCATGCGCCCCGGCAAGTTTCCGCTGGGCGCGGGTCTGACGGCGGCGCAGCAGGTTGACTTCGAGTGGCGCGCGGGCCGGCGTCCGGCGCTGTGCGCCTGCGGCCGCGCGGCTTCCGAATGCATTGCCGGCAGAGCCGCACAAGCGGGCGGCGGAGGAAAGCAATGAAAATCGTAATTGCCGAACCGATTTCCAAGGCCGGGATGCAGTTGCTTGCCGGCGAGAAAGGCTGGCAGGTCATCGATCCAGGCCAGTACCGGCAATCTCCGGAGGAGCACCTGCGGGACGCCGATGGGCTCGTCGTGCGCTCCGCCGTCTTTGTCGACGCAGCCATGCTGGAGAAGGCGCCCAAGGTGCGCGTGATCGGGCGCGCCGGGGTTGGGGTTGACAACATCGATGTCGAAGCCGCCACCCGCCGCGGGGTGGTGGTGATGAACACGCCGGGGGCCAACGCCGTGGCCGTCGCCGAACTCGCCATTGGGATGATGATCTCGCTAGCTCGCCACCTGTCGCGCGCCGACGCTTCCACCCGCGCCGGTAAATGGGAGAAGAAAACATTCCAGGGGACCGAGCTGCGCGGCAAGGAACTGGGCATCCTCGGCCTCGGGCGTATCGGGGTCGAGGTGGCCAAGCGCGCCAAGGCCCTGGGCATGACGGTCGGCGCGCACGATCCTTACGTCTCGCCCGCGCTGGCCCGCGATCTTGGCATCAGGCTGTGTTCGCTCGACGATCTCTATGCGGGCTCCGACTATCTCACCCTGCATCTTGGGCTGACGCCGAAGACGCAGGGAATGATTTGCCCCGGATCGCTGGCGATGATGAAGAAGGGCATCCGCATCGTCAATTGCGCGCGCGGTGAACTGGTTGACGAGAACGCGCTCGCCGAAGCATTGCGTTCGGGCCAGGTGGCCGGCGCGGCGCTCGACGTCTTTGTCGAGGAGCCGCCCAGGAATTCGCCATTGCTGGAGTTGCCCAACGTGATCGCGACGCCGCACATAGGGGCTTCGACAGCGGAGGCGCAGGACGCGGTGGGCGTGCAGTTGGCCGAGCAGATCCGCGAATATCTGAAGAACAACATCGTGCAGAACGCGGTCAACGTCCCGTCGCTCACCGAGGTCGAATACTCGCAGCTTCGTCCGTATCTCGACTTGGCGCGCCGCATGGCCTCGCTGCTGGCGCAGTTGATGGACTCCGATCTCAACCTGGAGGAGATTCGCGTCGGCTACGAAGGCGGCGTCGGCGAGTGGAAAACCGCCGTGCTGCGCGATTCCGCCGTGGCCGGAGTGCTGCAATGCGGATCGCAGGAGGTGGTCAACATCGTGAACGCCGCCACGGTGGCGGCCACCCGCGGCATCAGCATCCGCGAATACAGCGCCGCCGAGAGTGCCGGACAGATCAATGCCCTGCGGCTCTCGCTGAAGGGCAACGGCACGATTTTGCAGGCCCGCGGGACAGTGGTTCACGAGCAGTTTCCGCGCATCATCGAGCTCAACGGCATCGAAATCGAGTCGCCGCTGGAAGGCCACCTGGTGGTCTTTTCCAACCGCGACCTGCCGGGCGTGATCGGCGGCATAGGGACGATCCTCGGCAAGCATGGCATCAACATCGCGCGCTTCTCGCTGGGACGCGAGGCCGACGGGCGTCCGTCCGGCGCGGGCGATCAGCAGTTGGCGCGGCGGGCGATGGCGATCGTGCAAAGCGACTCGCCGGTGCCGAATGCGGTGCTGGAAGAGATACGGGAAAAGGTTGCGGCGGTGGAGGGCGCCAGGGCGATTTACCTGTAGCAGGGTGTTAGTGTCACCAATCTTTGTGTCGATGTCATGGTGAGCGCAGCGAAGCATCCCGAGGGAGCTGCCCCGCCCTGCGTCGCTGGAGTTCTTAGACGAGATCGTTAGAGTGCGCTTCCGCAGATGCATTCTGGGGATTCTTCGCTCCCTTCGGTCGCTCAGAATGACAGCCGTAAACTGAGCGGGTGAACGATGGGACCTAACATGCAACGGCAACAAAGAAACTACCCCACGTTAGCCAACAACGGGCGAACGTGGGGCACCTAGCCGTGAGTTGCAAAACGATCATGTTCTCGCAAAAATGTTGAAATGCAGACTGGCACATCCGTGACGCCGCGCGCTCCCGTCAAAGGCATAGTTGTGGATATCGCTCTCAATGCCACCGTCCCTCTCATCCTCTATCTGCTTGCAAAAAAGGTTGGTTCTCAGTCTGAATTCTATGCGCTGCTGATCGCAACGTCTTTTCCCATTGCCAAAAGTGTGTTCGATCTGCTCCACCGCAATCGGCTCGATCCGGTTGCTATTCTTGTTCTCCTCGGAATCATCACCAGCATCGTCGCAATTACATTGGGCGGCAGCCCCCGTCTTCTCTTGATTCGCGAATCGTTTTTCACGGGCACGATCGGAGTTGCCTGCTTGCTATCGCTGCTGCCTGTCTTCCCTCGTCCGATGATGTTTTACTTCGGAAGATATTTCATGACGCAGAACGACCCGTCGCGAAGATCTCAATTCGATGCTAGTTGGCAAATTCCACAGGTGCGTTCTGTACACCGACTTATCACAACCGTGTGGGGGGCTGTTTTTTTCGCGGAGTTCTGTGTCCGAATCGTTTTTGTCTATGTTCTTTCGACGGCTTTCTTCCTTTTTCTCGCTCCTATCATTCAAGGACTCCTCGTCGTGGCAACCATCATCTGGACTTTTCGCTATGTGCACAGCATCCGAACAGGAGCCGCAACCGACGCCGGTACCGAAGCGACAAATGCCGCGGAAGATCGTTCCGAGTAGCTATTGATAGCAGGTTTTCTGACTTGTCAGCCCAAAGCGAGCGAATGCCCCACCCAAGCTCAGCTTGAATGGGGCAGGCGCGGTTGAAATCGCACGGGGTTTAGCGAGCGGCTGCACTTGCTTTCTGGTAGCCGCTGGCCGCCAGGGCGTTGGCGAAGTGCCGCAGGAACGAGCGCACGTTGGCGGTGGTGGCAAACGGGCCCATGATGCCGACGCGGAAGACTTTGCCCGCCAGAGGACCGAAACCGCCGGCGATCTCGATGCCCTGCTCGTCGAGCAGGATCTTGCGGACCTTGGCGTCGTCGGTGCCTTCGGGCACGCAAGGCGTGTTGAGGTTCCAGATGCGCTTGCCCTCGGCCACATGCAGACGCAATCCCATGGCCTCGATGCCCTTGACAAACGTGAGGTGCGCCTGGTGATGCCGCTCCCAGCGCTTCCCGACTCCCTCTTCCATGATCAGCGAAAGCGCCTGGTGGAAGCCATAGAGCAGGGTAGCCGAGGCGGTGTGGTGATACTTGTGCGGCGTCAGGAAGTAATATTCGTTCAACAGGTTCAAATCCAGGTACCAGCTCTGCACTTTGGCCTTGCGGGCTTTGAGGCGCTCCCAGGCGCGCGGCGAAACCGTAATCGGCGCCAGTCCGGGAGTGCAGCTCAGGCCCTTCTGGGTGCAACTGTAAGCGATATCGATGCCGGTCTCGTCGAGGTTGACCGGCATGGCTCCGAGCGAAGTGACGCAGTCGGCGATGACCAGGGCGTCCACCGCATGGGCGGCGGCGCAGATCGCCTTGCCGGGCTGGAAGGCGCCGGTTGAGGTTTCCGCGGTGACGTAGGCCACCACCTGCGGGCGCTCACGCTGAATGAACTCGGAGGCCTCGTCGTCGCCGAAGGTTTCTCCCCACGGCTTTTCGAAGCGCACGACTTCGCCGCCCTGGCGGCGCGCCATCTCGGTGATGCGGTCGCAGAAATAGCCATTGGCAAAGATGGCGACCTTGGTTCCGGGCTCGACGAAGTTGGCGACGGCGGTTTCCATGCCGGAGCTGCCGGTTCCGGAGACGGCGAAAGTCAGCGGGTTCTCGGTGCCGAAGACGACTTTCAACATCCTGGTCGCTTCTTCGAAGACGGTGAAGAAGTAGGGATCGAGGTGGCCGACGATCGGTTTCGCCATGGCTTTGTAGACGCGATTGTCCACCTGGGACGGCCCGGGCCCATACAACAGCCTTTTGGGAGGCTGAACCGAAGAAGCTGAACGGGCAACAGTTTTGCTTTCCGACATGAGTGCCATCGATGACTCCAGAGCGCGAAAGATTTCAGTACGTTGTCGCACTTGAATCTATTTTAGACCCAGAACGGGCCGGTGGACTCCAAAAGCCAGCTTGCCGGCAGCCTAGTTCCTTATCGGGACAAAACGGCTGATTACCGATGAAGCGTGTAGCTTTCGCAAGCCAGCCGGAAAAAGCTGCTGGAAGATGCAGCATTCGGCGGCGTGTTCGGGCGGATGAAGCGGTGATAAAGGCTGCTGAAAAACTCTTATCTGAGGGTGTCATCCTGAGCGAAGCGAAGGATCTGCTGTTTGCGCACGGTGAAAATAAAGCAGATCCTTCGATCGCGCAAAATCGGCGCGACCTCAGGATGACACTTCCACGAGTTTTTCAGCAGCCTGGATAAGCCCTCAGACCTCGAAGGAGACGCGACCAACACGGCCGACAATGAAGTCGGCGAAAGACTTGCTTGCGCTGATGTCGATGGCGTCCAGAGGACACTGCCGGTTGTGCGGCCGCAGCAGCAAATGCGCCCTGTGCAACTCGAGATAGCGAATCAACAACACGCCGTCCTTGGCGACGGCATAGAGGTTGGGGCCGCCGCGCCGGTACGGGCGGAGGGAGTTGTAGTGGCGGTCGATGAGTAATGTGGCGCCGGTATTGATGCGCGGATGCATGGCCAATCCGTTGGCGGCGTCGAGTTTGAAGAGGACAAAGCGGACCCAGTCCTGGCGTGCGCTGACCATGTCCGAGCGCAGGCGGCGAAGGAAACTTTGCCTGAACTTCCAGATTCCCAGCACGGAGGCGCGGGTGATGACGGGTTGGCCGATGACGGCCGACGGTTCCGCCTGCAAGACGCTGATATAAGCGCCCTCAGGGGATGGAGGAATCGTGGCCCGGCGATTAATTTCGGCGGGATCGATGAGGTCGAGGACGGTGAGGCCGAGGACTTCAAGGATGCGATTCATGGCCTCGATGCTGAGGCCGCGGCGGCGGTTGAGAAAGTTGGAGATGTGGGCCTGGCGAAAGCCGGTTTTCTGCGCCAGGGCAACCCCGGTCAACTGGCCGGAGCGAATCCTGCCGGTAACTACCGTGCGAAGAGCGTCTTGCAGCGCAATGAAGTCCATGGGAGCCTCCCGAGTTATAGCTTTAAGCTATACACAAATCATGAATCTCGACCGAAAAGCTATTTTTTGCTTGACCGACTTTCCGCGTCTTGCATAGCCTGAGTCCCTCTTTACCCACGACGTGTTGCTGATGACGAAAACGAGACCCGCATGACCGGGTTCGCTGACGGTCACGTGAACCGGGCGGGAGTTTCCGTCATTCAATTGTGTGAACGTTGAACTCCACTTGGCCGGATGGGCTCAACCTCGTGTAGTCCGCAGGGTTGGGCTTACCGCACCTTAGCCAAAAAGAGCTGGTGTGCGGAATCCGGCGAAAGGTGGTTCAGCCGGCGGCGACTGGCTGCCGGTCGATCAATGCAGAGGGAAGACACCTCGAGGGAACGCAAAACATCGGGGACCCCTGCGAGATACGAGCACATGAAACCAGACGCCAAGCTGGTTATCGGCAAACACGAACTCATGCAATAGGGAATCAATCCAGAAACAGTGGCTTCAGAGCGGTGCGGTATACCCGTTTCGGTCGAAAGGATCTCGCGATCCAAAAATGGGGCATAAAGCCGGAAAAACAGGTTGAGCCAAACGTGAGGTTGGTTGCTGGAACCAGGGCCGAATCGATGGGGGGGAAATGACTCATACAGCAACTGGGGAAATCACAAAAGTAGAGCTGGAGGTTGTGAGACTAGAGCTGAAGTACTGTGAGCGTTGCGGCGGGCTATGGACGAGGCAGCACGGCGAGCTGCAAAGCCGTTGCGAACGGTGCATGGCGGAAGAAACGCAGCTCACGAAACTGTGGAGGGAAAAAAGCAATCGGTTCAACCGGAGCGCCGGTCTGGCGAGTTTCGGCAGCAAGCCGACCATGATCCTGGGAGGTTTGCCAGCATGAAGACCCAGAATGGTAAGACTTCGCGAGAGGGAGCTTGCAGCGGGTCGAAAAAAACGGGCTGCGAATTTCTCGACGGGGAGGGAGCGCTTCCCTTGTACAGGGCACAGACGGAGCGCATGCTGCGGCGCTTTTTCCGCTTGTCGCTGGAGATCGGCCGACTGCCTTCGATCCTGGGAGGGGAGGTGTTTCGGGGAGTGGTTTCCTCGACCCGGATGCATACCTTTGAAGACTTCGTGATCTTTGTTCACGACATGGAACGGTGCCTGGAAAAACTGGACCCGGCATCGCTGGAGACGATTGCCGCGCTGGTGTTCCTGGATCAAACGCAGGCGGAAGCGGGGAAATCGCTGGGTCTTTCGCGGCGGCAAATAGAACGGCGCTATAGCAGGGCACTGGACCGGCTGTCCTACAGGCTGCTGGTAGCGGAGCTGATTCAGCCGCTGCCTTTGACCTTGGAGGAGCCGGACTGCGTGGTGTGCCTGCGGAATCCGGCGTACTTGGCGGAGGCAGAGGGGTCCGGGGCCGATGATGGAGAAGAGCGGCGCGGGAACCTGGCGCGGCTGCAACTGCCTCCGAAAAAACCGGCGGCCGCGGTGAGGACAGCCGCTCTTGCGCTTGGGCAGCAGGTGGTAAGGCAGGCCGCGGTGGCGCGCATGGAGAGCCAAATGTGGCCAAGAGAGATGCACTAACCGACTTACCTGCATAAACTGGGCGCGGCCAAGGCCGCGCCTTTTTTCGCGCGACGATAAGACAAGAGGCGGCAAGGCGGCTGTAAACGGCAACAAGCACCGCACTCAGGCCAACTACTCCCGCGGGAGTGTAAAGGATGTCCGGAGACACTGGGTAAAGGATGTCATCACAAAAGAGAGCTTGAATGGGGCGCCGCACCCTGCAAATACGGGCGCGGAATCGATGGGAGAGAGCAAAACCCGGCCGGCGACCCTTGGTGTCAAGCGAACCGGGAACGGCGAAAACAGTCAAGTAGACAAAATCGCGGGGGTTAGGGGGCGGGGTTTGATGTCACAGTGCCCACCCTTTAATTGCTATCCTGACAATAAGAGGGCGGAAGCAGAGACGCGGCAGACGCGGAGATTGCGTTTGACGGCGGCACGGAAGCTGAGAGTCACGGATGGCGAACGATAAAGGGAAGAGGCGAAAGGTGGAGCAGAATGTCGGCGAACTTGCGCCCCACCGCGCGAAGAGCAGGTGCGATGGGGACCCCGCGCAGCCCAGCCAGACCCGCAGAATGCGTTGCGCACGGAAACAGAAAGAGGATCGAGCGCCCGTCGAAGAGGGTGCTGATCCCAATGCCAATCTGACTGAAGCGGCGGCGGGAGAAGGCGGCAACAAGCGCGCGCGAAAGTCGGTTCACCACGTGAAACAGGAGTGCAAGCAGAAGATCATCGCCGAAATGGATCAGATCGTGACCGGTCTGATCGAGAAAGCGAAGCGGGGAAGCTACAACGAGGCAAAACTGCTGCTCACCATTGCCGACAAAGACGACGGCAAGAAGGCGGAGGACAAAGCGGCGCAAGCGGCCGCCGACGCCTCGCTGGCGGAGTTGCTGCTGGGGCAGTTGGGCGCGGTTCCCAAGACCAAAGCGCCGGTGAAAAAGAAGGGCGGCAAGCGCAAAAAGGCGAGTGGCAAGGTTGGGAGCAGAGCAACTTCAGCGTCCCGGAAACGGCAAAAGCAGCCGTCACTGGAGGTTCCGGAAGCGCCGAAAAAGGAAGCAGAGCCAATTATCCCGGAAGAGCCGCAGGGGGCAGCGGAGCCGGACACGGCGGAGCCTGTGCCAGCGATAGGGAAGTCTCCAGACGGGTTATCGGCCGCAAACCGGGCAAAAGAGCAGGCTGGCGGGCAAACGTGAGCAGGAAAGAGTCATCTTTACAAGGTATTGGAAACGGGCGCGTTGCTCGATTCCACCCGGCAACCTCTTCGGCCGACGGAGCTAGCTGTTAAAGTAAAAGGGTTGGCGCTTACAGTTGGCGGAGTTAGCCAGATCGGGGCCGGGGACGGAATTTTGCGATGGATATGACGTGGGTTACCGATCGGATTGCGGTCGGCGGCGGAATCTGGGTCGAAGAGAAGATGGCGCAGGTGGCTGCCGCCGGGGTTACGCATATCATCGATATGCAGATCGAGTTTGACGACACGCCGCTGGCGGAGCCCTTCGGGATCGAAGTGCTGTGGAATCCGGTGGACGACGATTTCCGGCCGAAGCCGAGGCCGGTGTTCGAGCGGGGTGTGGATTTCGCGCTGCGGGCGTTGGAGCAACGAGAGACGAAGCTGTACATTCATTGCGCGGCGGGGGTTCACCGGGCGCCGATGATGGCGCTGGCGGTGATGCGGGCCCTGGGGCACAAGTTGGAAGAGGCCAAGAGGTTAATTCAGAACAAGCGCTACGTGGTGGATTTCGCGGACGTTTACGTGCGCAGCGTGGAATCGTTCATGAAGGAGTTTTCGGGCCAAGCGGCGCAGTGAGGTCTGGCCGAGGGAAAAAGAGAGCAGGATAAACAACATGAGATTGAGAACAGACCGCCCCACGGGGCGGATTTTTTTTGCGTGGCTCATTCTGGTGGTTGCAGTTCTTGCGGGAGCGACGGCAGCGGCGACTACGAGCAAGACCTTGATCGTGGATGTTCTGTATCGGGCCGACGGCACACCGGCGCAAGGGACCTTGCTGATCTCGTGGCCGGCGTTCAGCACGGCGGGCGGCGACGCGATTGCGGCCGGTTCGATGACGGTGAGCCTGGGAGCGAACGGATCGTTGCAGGCAGCGGTATTCCCGAATACCGGGTCAACTCCGCAGGGAACTTATTATAAAGTTCTGCTGGACCTGGACGACGGAACGCGCAGCACAGAGTATTGGGTGGTGCCGCAGGTTGCGCAGACGACGATCGCGGCGGTGCGCTCTTTGATCGTGCCGCAGACGCAGGCGATGCAGTTCGTGGGCCGAGACTATGTCGATACGGCAATCGCCAACGTGGTGGCAAGTTCGGTCGAGTTGACGGGAGCGCAGACGATAGCCGGGGTGAAGACCTTCCAGAGCTCGCCTCAGGTGCCGACGCCGATGAATCCAGGCGATGCGGCAAACCAGCAGTTTGTGCTGAATACGATTAGCGCTTCCGAACAAGCCGCGGCGCAGGCGCAGGCCACGCCGAGCACGGTGAACGCCACGGCGATTGAGATCGATGGAATCGCGCTGTCGTCCGCCAACCTGAGCGACGGCGCGACTCTGGCGAAGATTTCGCAGATCCCGACGACGACGTCGCAACTGACTAACAATAGCGGGTTCATCACCGCCGCCGGAGTCCCCGTGCAGAGCGTGAACGGGATGACCGGGGCGGTGAACCTGGGAACTGTGGCGACGGCAACCACGGCGACGAATGTGAGCGGCGGAAGCGTGAGCGCCACGACGGGCAGCTTTTCCGGCAACGTCGCGGTTGGCCCGACGACACTCAATCAGCAGGGCGTTGCGGGGCGCACCGATTTTGTTGATGTGCTTGCCGATTGCGGGGCGCAGGGCGCGGGGGCGAGCTGTACGAATAGCGGCACTACACCTTATGTAGTGAACGCCGCGAACTGCCATGATGACTACGCCGCGATCACGGCTTGCATCGCCAATTATCCGGGTCGAACGATTCTGTTTCCGCACACCTGTCGCACCATAAGCTGCATCGACTACTACAGCAGCCAGCAAATCGTATTGCCACATTTGAGCAGTTCCGTGCTGGGTACTCAGTTGGTTGGGGCAAGCAGGGCTTCCGGGCCGAACGCGCAACTGGTTCATATCAAGTTTCCGAGCGGCATCGGCGGCGTCTTCCTGTACTCCTACCATGGCATCGAGAATCTGTGGCTGGAAGGTTCGGACACCTTCGACCGCACGAACGTCAATACCTTCGCTCTGCCTACGGGATTTGGCGGCTCCGGTCCTGCTGCTGATGGTCTCGTGATCGGCGGGCGCGGCCAGGTACGAAATGTGGAGGTATCGAGCTTTGCGCGGCATTGCATCACGGCTGACTCCACCCAAACTGGAGGGTCGGATAAGACGCGGATCGACCACGTTTACGTCAATAACTGCCGGGGCGACGGCCTGAACATGAACGGCACCGACTCGCAGGTTGGCACGATCACCAATGTCAGCGCGACCGGCAATCAGCTTTACGGGGTACGCGCCAACAGCGCGTATGGAAACACCTGGATCGAAGTTGACACGCAACAGAACCACTCTCCGTACGGCACAACCGGTGCAATGGCTCCCGTTTCCTTATCGGGTACGATCAGCGGGATCGTCTGCAACGGCAGCACCTGCGTCGTGACGATGACATCGAGCAATACGATGTACGTTGATGATTATGTGACACTCGCGGGAATCTCTGATGCGACGTTGAACACAGGCTGGTATCTTACGGCGGTCGGTGCCAACACCTTCACGTTTGCGGCAACCCAAAACGAGACGCTTGGAGCGGGCGGCACGGCCAGCTATAACAATGGCTATCGCGTCTGGTCAGCGGCTGGGAGTGTGGCGCGGGGCGGCGGATACAACGTGCCTTTCGGCGTGCTGATCGATCCTTACGCCGAGGGCAACGAGCCTACGCAGTGGGATACCTTTACCAATGGTTCGAGCGCGGCAATTGTCATCCGGCCACAAGGGAATCTGACCGCAATCAAATCGAAGGGTTGGGGTCCGGTGCTAGGGGCGTACTACAACTTTCCAACACTGAACAGCCTGATCGATGCACCACCGGCATCCAGCGCGACGGTGCAGTTGAATAGCCACGGCTCGTCCAACTGGGGCTTTGACGGTTACGGCGCCACGCCTATTGCGGTGACCAACACTAATCCTGCGGAAGGGATTCTTGGCACCAGCGTCATCCAGGGGACTTATTCGGCACTGATGTTGCGCCGGACATACTACGGCAGCGGAAATAATGCTTACAACGGCAGCAATTGGTGGTGCTGGATGCTGCCGGGAAGCTACAACACCTATCTTGGAACAAGTAGTCATTGCATGGCGGATCAGCTCACCGACCCACTGCGGTCCGCGATCAAGGGCAACGGCCTGTCGTGGTTTCCGAACGGATTGCTTCTCGGCGACACGGGCGGCTACTACACGCCCACCATGTTTGTAGGCGTTGGCACCGCTGCTCCAACTACCGGGAATTGGTTGAAGGGCGATCTCTACTTGAACTCGAATCCTTCGGTTGGCGGGGTGTGGGCATGGCAATGCACGACGGCCGGCACGCCGGGGACATGGACGGCGTTGACGTTCGGCAGCACTTATACGCTACCGACTGCAACAAGTTCGCTGTTGGGTGGGGTGATGCCTGACGGGACTACGATTACGAATAGCTCTGGCGCAATCTCCGTTACCTACGGCACGACGGCGGGGACGGCGGCACAGGGTAACGATTCGCGCATCACCAGCGCGATGGCAAATCCGGGCAACTCCGTTGGGTGGTTGCATAACAATGGTTCTGGCACTCTTACGTGGAGCACGCCAAGCGGTACAGGAACCATGACCGGAACCGGGATCACTAACAATAACGCTGTCGTATGTACTAACAACAGCGCAACCGATCTGGCAACCTGCACGACGGCAGAATACCTGGGGCCGATGACAGCTCCCGCATGGCTGCGGTTCTTTGGCGATGGCAGCGACGGCGCTTGTACCTGTACGTCGGGCACATGCAACTGGTACGGCGAAAAGTGGTGCTCGTCGGTAAACATTTCCTCGGGGGCAATAGCCGCATCGCAAAACGCAACGTCGCTGGTGATTCGTTCGATCGGAGCTTGCACAGTTGCGGGCACGGCTAGCGTCAGCCTTAACACCGGTTCGGCTTATGGCGGCGGGTCCGGCGGCGGATCGCTTGGCGGCGGCTCCGGTGGCGGCGGCGGCGGCGGGACGGCGGCGGGGGTTGCCGGCTACTCCATTTATTCGGCCATCGGCCAGGCTGCGGCAGTCGGCGGGACCGCAGGCGCAGCCAGTGGAGGAGCAGCAGGAAGCGGCGCCACCCCAACAACATCGCTTCAGCACAGTTCCGTGTCGAAGGGACTGAGCGATCAAATCTCCACAACGAACTCGGTGTCGTTCATGGGCGGCAGCCTTAGCGGGAGCGGAGGATCATCCGGAGGGGCGGCGGTGCGTGGCGGCGGGGTATTTGTCCTGGTCTGCCCGACGATTAGTTTTACTGGCGCTATCGACGCTTCTGGAGGCAACGGAAATAACGCAGCAGCGAATAACACCGGCGCGGGTGGCGGAGGCGGCGGCGGGATCGTGGTCATGGCTGCGGAAACTTATTCTGCCAATACGGGCACGATCAGCGTGCAAGGCGGCACCGCCGGAAGCTGCGGCTCCTACACCGGCTGCGGCGCCGGCGGAGCTGGCGGTGCGGGAATGTCAAAGCAGTTCACGATTCAATAGGTGACGTCATGAATTGTCATGAGGGGTGGTGATTTTCGAGCAGCCGTATGAGCGACAGCAAATGACGAGCCTTGTCCAGCCGCACGGCGGCGAGTGAAGGATGGCGGAGAAGATGCGAAGGCGGTTGGCGGGTAGGGGAGACGCCGGCGAAGCGCTCGACCTGAAGCTGCTCGAAAGGCTTGGCACCCGGCTGGGCGCCAAGCCGAAGCGGCTGGAGGGCAAGACGATCCGGCAGTTTCTGGTGGAGAAGCTGCTGCGGGTGCGGACCAAGCAGGGCGAAATCAAGCCGCTGCTGCTGAACCGGGCGCAGCAGGAATACGAAGGGCGCTGCGGCAGAAGGAACATTGTTCTGAAGGCGCGGCAGCTCGGCATTACGACGTATGTGGCGGCGCGATTCTTTGTGCACACGATCACCAGACGGGGAACGCTGAGCGTGCAGGTGGCGCACAATCAGGACTCGGCGGAGGAGATCTTCCGCATCGTGCACCGCTTCCTGGAGAACCTGCCGGAGCGGTTGCAGGCCGGAGCGTTGTGCACCTCGCGCGCCAATGTCCGCCAGGTGGTGTTTCCGCGGCTCGACAGCGAGTACCGCGTGGAGACAGCGGCGGACCCGAACGCCGGCCGCGGGATGACCATCCAGAACTTGCACTGTTCGGAGGTCGCCCGCTGGCCCGGCGACGGGGCAGAGACGCTGGCGGGGTTGCGGGCGGCGGTGCCGCCGGGCGGCGAGATCGTGCTGGAATCGACTGCCAACGGCGCGCCGGAGCGTTTTATGCCGAGTGGCAGAGGGCGGAGGAGACGGGCTATGTGCGGCACTTCTTTCCCTGGTGGTGGGAGCCGAGTTATCGCTGGCCGGCGGTGGGATCGGCGAGCTGAGCGGGGAAGAAGCGGCGCTGGCGGAGCAGTTCGGGCTGGACGGGGAGCAGATCGCGTTCCGGAGGGAGATGCGAGCGAACTTCGGAGCGCGATTTGCGGAAGAGTACGCGGAAGACGCCGAGAGCTGTTTTCGCGCCAGCGGCGAATGCGTCTTTGACCGGGAGATCATCGAGCGGCGAATCGAGGAGCTGGCGCCGCCGGTCGAGAGCGCGGAAAACGGGTGTCTGCAACTGTGGTGGCCGGCGCAGGCGGGCAGGAAATACGTGATCGGAGTGGACCCGGCGGAGGGCAACGCGGGAGGCGATTACTCCTGCGCGCAGGTGATGGACCTCGGGACGGGCATGCAATGCGCGGAGCTGCGCGGACATTTCGATCCGCCGGCGCTGGCCCAGAGGGTGACGGAGCTGGCCGGGCGCTACAACAGCGCGCCCTGGTGGCGGTGGAGCGCAATAATCATGGACACGCGGTGATTGCGCAGATGCTTACCGTACATGGCTATGCCAACCTGTTTCCGGCAGCGGAGGGCGAGAAGGCGGGATGGCTGACGACGCGGGCCAACCGGCCGCAGATGCTGGAGCTGCTGGCGGCGCTGCTGGCGCGCTCGCCCGAGCTTTTTCAAAGCGGGCGGCTGCTGGAAGAGTGCCGGACCTTCGTGCGCCATGAGAACGGGCAGGGCGGAGGCCGAGCAGGGTGCGCACGACGACGCGGTGATGGCGATGGCGATTGCCGCGTCGGTGCGCGAACAGGTCGCCGGAAGACGCAGCTTGCAGGCCGCCGAGCGGCATGTGAGTTTACGAGTTGCGAATAGGACTCCCCGGGAAGCCGCAGCAGCGCGTTCGGGCGTGCAATAATTGGCGCGAGCGGAAATGTCGAATGGGGAAGGTGCCCGGATGCGGAAAACCGATCGGGACCTCGGCGAAAAAGGTTGGCAATCGCGGCCGTACAACACGTAAGAAGGATGCGGGGGGAGCGCAGAGTCACTTGATGCGCTGCTCGGACGGGCACTTTTACGTGGTGAAGTTCCAGAACAACCCGCAGCACCGCGGGTGCTGGCCAACGAGATGTTCGCGACGCGGCTGGCGGAGCGGATAGGGCTGCCGGTTCCGGTGGCGGAGGTGGTGGAGGCCGACGAATGGCTGATCGAGCACACGCCGGAGCTGATGGTGGAGTTGGCGCATGGCACGATGTGCTGCACGCCGGGGCTGCAATTCGGGTCGCGGTTACGTGGTTCCTCCGGCGCAGGGACTGGTTTACGACTTCCTGCCGGAGGATATGCTGGAGCGGGTGCGGAACCTGGGACAGTTTTGCCGGAATCCTGGCGCTGGACAAGTGGACGTGCAATGCCAACGGGCAGGCAGGCGGCCTTCTGGAAGCGATCGCGGGAGCGCAAGTTTACGGTGACGTTCATCGACCAGGGATATTGTTTCAATGCGGGGGAATGGACGTTTCCGGATTCGCCGCTGCGCGGGGTCTATGGGCGCAACGACGTTTACCGCGGGAGTGATGGGTGGCAGAGTTTCGAGCCCTGGCTGACGCGGATCGTGGAGATGGATGCGGAGGCGATCTGGCGCTGCGCCGAGGAGATTCCGACGGAGTGGTACGGCGAAACGTCGGACATGGAGCGGCTGGTGGAGGCGCTGCTGAAGCGGCGAGGCGCGAGGTGCCGGAGCTGATTCTGGGGTTCAAGAATCGAGCCCGGCAGCCGTTTCCCAACTGGCGGGAAAAGGTAACATGCGAGTGGAAGTTGTCGGGATAGAAAAAATTGCGGTACCGACATGCGAGAGGAAAAGGTGGTGAACCGAGTTTGAGTTGCAGATTTGGCACGGGTGAGGCTCCGTAGTTCGATTCGGTTGAAGGTTCGGTTTGCGAAGGCGTCGAAGTTAGAGTCGCGGGTTCGACAAGTTCTTGGAGGAGCTTGATCGTTCAACCGGAAGCTTGAAACCTGTTGCAGGGACTGCGGAAATTGAATGGACGGCGACAGTGCGAGTTCTTCCTGCTGCGGTATGTGCCGGACGCGGTGAAGGACGAGTTTGTCAACCTGGGCGTGGTGCTCTACCAGCCCGCCAGGCGGGTTCGGGCGAGGCGGGGTTCGCCGACGTGCGTTTTACCCGGGACTGGAGGCGGGTGCGGTGCCTCGACCCGGATGTCGACGTGGAGATGCTGGAGGCGCTGGAGCGCGAAATCCGCGAGCGGCTGGCGGAGGGCGGCAAGAGCCGCGAGTGGCTGCTGAAACGATGGAGGACTCTTTCTCGAATGCGATTCGGCTGACGCCGGCCAAGGCGGTGCTGGCGGATTCTCCGCAGGACGAGATGGAGAAGCTGGCGCAGTTGTACCTGGAGCGGACGCGGCGCGCGGGGCGCGGCTCAGCGGGCGGCAAATGGTATTCGGCAAAATGCGGGACGAGTTTGAGCGGCATGGGGTCTGGCAGTTCATGCGCAAGGGAATTGCGGTGGCCGAGTACACGCATCGCGGCGACCCGCTGAAGATCGATTGCGGCTATGCGCCGCAGAAAAACGGCACGGGCGGCGCTCCGCCGCGCAGCGATGGGCGCATCAAGCTGTTTCACGCGATCTCGCTGGAGGCCGATGTGAATGCGGCGAAGGTGCTGGCCTTCAGCTTTCCGCATCTGCGCGCGGGCATTGCAGCGCATCGAGCAGGCGGAGGCGGAGCTGACGGCGATTGTCGAAGACGACCTGGAGCGCGACGACGAGGGCGATGGGGTTTGCGCTGGCAACCCTGACAGCGCAGGACATCGCGGTGGCGACGTTCGGCGGAGATGCCCGCGATTGCGCGAGCGTGCGGCAGAAGTTGGGATTGCAAGTGCGGCCCTCAAATCCAGTGAGGTTGGCATGTCAAGGCTCGCCGAGCGGGCGCGATTGGAGTTGAGGTTGTAAGGGCTCTGAAGCAGTAAGCAGGATGCAAGACGGCTCCGCGCCAGGGGGCCTTTTTTATTTGGCTGGGAGTTGGCGGGTTTGAACCGAATTCCGCAGGCGAGAGCGCAGAGGCGCATCCCGGTACGCCTGGGGCGTCGCCGGCTATGACATGGACCGAGGAAACGGATGAGCATACAGGACAGTTTGCGCGGCGCGAGCAAGGCAGATGGTGGACGTCCCGCCGGGGGCAGAGACGGAATTTGCCGCAGCTGCCGGGGCCTGAGATGGCGCGGGCGCTGAGGGCCGGCGGCGGACGTTGGCGTTGCCTTCGATTTTAAGTACCTACGCGGCGAGGACGAGCGCTGCCGAAACGGACGCCGGAGAACCTGCGGCGCTTTGCCGAGACGCCGCTGGCGCGCAAGGCGATCAACACGGTCAAAGACCGGGTGGCGGGGATGCGCTGGCGGATCCAGCCGCGGAACGGGCGCGACTGCAGGATGCTGCCACGAGGGCGAGGAGCGCATCGCAGCTGCTGACCAGCAACCTGGAAGCGCCGAACCCGGATGATTCCTTCCGCTCGCTGGCCGAGCAGGTGCTGGAGGACGTGATTGTGGGCGGTTTTGGCGCGATTGAAATCGACGTCGATGCGGATCGCGACAGCGGCCGCTTGCGCTGTGGCCGGTGGATGGAGCGACGATCCAGATGCGAGCGGACTGGGACGGGAAGCCGGACTCGCCGCGCTATGTGCAGGCGACCGGCCGCTTCGGCGCCGAAGGACAGATCACGTTGAAGGACGAAGATCTGTCCTACATACGGCTGAATCCGCGCACGCCACACGCCGTTCGGGCTGGGGCGGCTGGAAGTGGCGTTTGAGACGATCCACGAGTTCCTGAGCGCGCACCGCTACGCGGCGCGAACCGGCGAGCAACTCGGTGGTGCAATACGCGCTGTGGTTGCAGGGGGTCGGCGCCGGCGCAACACGAGCGGCTGATTCGATGGTGGCAGGACGAGATTGAGGGAACCGGCAAGGTGCCGATCCTTACGGCGGACAACAAGCCGGAGGTGTTGCGCTTTGGTTCGGGCACCGATGCGGATTTGCGATTGCAGTGGCAGGAGTTTCTGATCCTGGTGATTGCCGATGCCTTCGATTTGCCGCCGATGTTCCTGGGGCTGGAAAGCGACGTGAACCGGTCAACGGCGAAGGAGATGAACGATTCGGCGTTCCAGCACCGCGATTGTGCCGACGGCGCGGCTGCTGGCGGAGCACCTCACGCGCGACGTGATCGCCAAGCGACTGGGCTGGGACGACCTGGAATTCGTCTTCGCCGACCTGGATGCGCCGGACCAGCTGGAGCAGGCACAGCTGGAGGAAATCCTGTTGCGCAATGGCGTGCTGACCATCGACGAGGTGCGGAGACAGCGCGGCCTGCCGCCGCTGACGCCGCCGCAGGTCCAACAGGAAGTACCGCTGGCGGGCAAGCCGGTTTCCATCGAGAGGGCTTCGGCCGAGAGGCGAGAGCCGGAGGCGCTCGGCGACGCGGTATCGGCCGGCGGTGCGGGTAAGGCGGAGGTGGCCGAATGAGGCTGGACGCGCGCTCGGAGTCAACTGAGGATGCGACTCGCCTGGAATGGCTGGAGTCGATGGCGATCGCGATGCCGGAGATCAAGGGGCATCCGAATCGAGTGCCGTTTGAGGGAGTGCTGACCCTGGTGGATGCGGCATCGGACAAACCGCCGAGCGGCTCGCGGGGGCATCGCGTGTTGCTGACAGGCAAGGCCGTGGAAGAAGCGATTCCCTCACTGCTGGGCATGGCGGTCGACTACACGCCTTCGCTCGACGGACATGACGCGCGGGCGAAGATAGGGGTGATCACCTCGGCGGAGCTGGAGACACTGCCGGCCGCGCGAGCCCTGGAGCGCGGGGGACGAAGCCTGCTGCTGCACGGGCGCGTGCAGCAACTGAAGGTGGCGGGCTATATCTACGGCAAGGACTTTCCGGAAGTGGTGGGAGAGATGCGCGAGAAGGGCAAGGGCGAACTCGGCATGTCGTATGAGATCGCGGACGTGCATGTGGCCGACGTGGAGGCAGCCGTGTGGGCGGTGACGAAGTTCACGTTCACGGGGGCGGCGGTGCTGCTGAAAAATAAGGCGGCATATCAACGCACGTGGATCGAAATAGGCGGTCGACTGGCGGCCACCAAGGCTCGATAAAGCAAGCCGCGAGTTGGCCGGATGCGGCTGGCGCGACGGCAATGGTTTCGCAATCGAGGGACAGCTCAAACAGCCGGCGGGAAGCCGGCTTTCTTATTTTTGGGGGAACGAATGGAACAAAACCAGGCCGCGGCGGCTGAGTTGACGGCCAACGCGGAACCAATGACAGACGTGGCCGCACGATTGTGCACGCTGCTGGCAAAGATGGAGCAGCAGTTCGAGGCCCTGCACGTCAAGGTCGATCGCATCGTGGCGGCCATCGACGAAGCTCCGGCAACTCCTTGCACGAGCGTGGCGGAAGCAGGCGGCGAGGGTGCACTAAAAACCGGATCGGCGCAAACCCAGGCGGCCATGGCGCAGCGCCAGGCGGAATTGGAGAAGCAGAACGCGGAGCTGAAGGCCGAGGCCGAACGCGCGCGGAGAAAGACGTTGTCGGTGACAACCTTAGCGTTGCTGGCCAAGAGCGGCGGAGAAGACGGTCTGCCGCGCGACAGCGCAGCGCTGGAGAAGGCGCTGACCTCGTTGAGCGTGGAGCAGCGAATTGCGGTGAAGGCCGAAATGGCGCGGGCGGGTTTGCTGTAGCAAGCCCGAACGCATAGCGGACGCTGAATGACGGGCCCGGCGATTTTCCGGCCGGGCAAGGTTCAGTTTCAGCCCGCGGGCAGGTGCAAGGTTTGAGCATCGGCGGCGCGGGCTTTGCTTTCGAAAGGGAGAAGATGAACACACAATTTGTTGACCTGCATGCCGCGGCCGATTTCATGGGCCCCGGCGCAATCGAGATCAATCAATACCAGACGGAGATCTTCGACATCGTGCGCCGCCGCGGCGTATTCGGGCAGCGCATCAAGCAAGTCCCGGCCACCGGCCACCCGTCGCGCTATTTCGAGCAGACGGCGATCAACAGTCCTTCGGCGGCGAATGGATTTGTCGATCCGCGCAACATCGTGGCGACGGTCGGCTCGCCAACCCGGGTGGAGCGCAGCGTGCCCTTGAAGGCGCTGGTCTCCCAGATCAACTACAACCTGTTTGACATCGAAGTCGGCGCGCAACAGAGCCAGTTCGCGTATCTGCAGGCCAAGGACCTGGCGGACTCGGTTGACGGGCTGATGCGCACGCACGACGTGGCGCTGTGGAACGGGAACGACACCTCGATGAGCGCTTCGACCACGCTGCAGTACTTCGGCGCAGTCGGGCAAATCGAGGCGGGCGGCAACATTGCGGCAATCGGAAACACGAGCAGCATCGTTGACGGATTGAAATCGACGATTGCGTCGATGGTGTCGAACTCCAACTTCCAGGTTCAGCCCACCGCGATCTATGCCAACCCGGTGCTGCTGGATTTGATCGACCGCGAAATGAAGGCGGAATTCAACGTCGTGCTCTCCACCACGCAGATCGCGGCAGGACTTACGGTGAAGACACTGACCACGCAGGCCGGCGAGCTGCCGCTGATCCCTGAGTGGGCCCTGCCCTATACGGGCACGCCGGGCAGCGGCACGGCGACGTTGCCGGCATTCATCGTGACCGAAGATCTGATCGAGTATCACTGGCTGACGGACGCCAATCCGCGGGTCTTCCAGTTGGGGTTGACGGGCACGCTGGCCCACCAGTTGATGGTGGTCAAGTTCGGCGCGATCGTCGTCGAAGGGCGCGAGCTACGCGCACTACCTGGTTAACGTCACTCGATAAGAGGCGGAATCCCACGGACGCGGCGCGCGGGGCCTGGAAGAGCAGGTGCTGACGGGAGGGTTTCCGGTTGCACCTGCTCCAGCCATGCAACCGCGGAGCGTCGGGGTGGATTCGCGGACGGAGAAGGCAATGGTTTATCTGAGTGCCTCGGATTTCGAGAGCTACGGGGTCGATCTGGCGACGCCCTCGGCGCTGATTGGCGCGGTATCGGCGCTTATCGACGGCTATTGCAAGCGGCCAACGCTGGCGCCGGCGCAATACACGGAGCGGCTGCGCTTGATGCCGGACACGAGCGTGGTGCGCTTGACGTTTCTGCCCCTGAGCGTAATTTCGCCGGCGACTTCCCCGATCGTCTCGGCGCGGGCGCGCTATGCCCAGCCGAGGCGCGGAGAAGCGCAATTCATGTGGGAGCCGCAACAGCAGTTTGTCGCCGAGATCGCGGAAGTCTTTGGCCTGCCGGGACAGTGGACGACGGTCACGGCGGACCTGATCGACTTCGATGTTTTTACCGGAGAAGTATCGCTGCTGCGCGGGCCGTGGTGCATGCCGTTCAACGAAGTTGAAATCACGTATACGGCGGGACTGAATCCGATTCCGGATGCCGTGAAGTACGCTTGCGCGGCGCTGATCCGCAACGCCCAGGCAACCCCGGCGCTCAACGTGCGGCAGAGCAAGCTGGACCAGATGCAGCTCGCAGTATTTCTCGAATTCGATCATCGACGATACCGTGCAGCAGTTGCTGGCGCCTTTCGTGGCGAGGAAGGTGGGCTGAGATGCCGCCATCGGGATGGGCAGGAGTGGCGAATCCGGCGCTGGCGGCGGCGCGCTCGGCAGAGGCGTTGATACGCACCATGGGAGCGACCACGGTGCAGTTCTGTTTTCCGCTGGCAGGGTCGGCAACGGGGGACGGCGCGCAGTTGGGACTCTCACAGCCGCAGATGGAAGAAATCGCGGTAGCGCCGGTGATGGTAAGGGCGCTGCAGGGCCCGGGAGAATTCAAGGAGCAGTTCGATCTGGTGGTCGCGGCTTCCACGCTTGAGCAAATCGTGGAACCGCGGGGGGCCGGCGACTTGGCCGGCTTGCTGGTGCAACTGGCTGCGATCCGATGGAATGGGAAGACGTTCCGGGTGACGAAGTGGACTTCCGAACGGTTTGCCGGCAGTGAATACCTGTACCACCTGCAAGTGACGGAGTAAGCGATGCAATTCGCCAAAGACAGCTTCTATGTCGCATTGCGCAACCGGCTGGCGCAGTTGAATCCATCCCGTACGATGACGGTAAACGGGACGACGAGACCGGGGATTCTGGTGAATGAGAACGAGCGTCCCGGGTTGCAGGACTTGCTGCTGGCCGTGTTCTGCGTGAACTGGGGAGCGGAGTCGACGATCGACGCGCCCCCGGGAAAAACCGCTCTGCACCTGCTGGAATGCACGATTGAATACCGTGTGGACGGCACCGACAGCAACGGCAATGCGGACCGCGGCCGGCAATTGACGGCCATGGATACGGAGTTGCTGAGCATGTGTTCGCCGCCGTTGGCGCCGGTGAGCGATTATACGCAATCGCCGGCGGCGCCGCTGGGAACGACGATCTTCTGGACAGCGCCGAAGCTGGCGGCGCCGAAGAGCGACGGCAAGCTGCTGACGCGTTCGGCCACGCTGCAACTTTATTACTTTCCGGAGGGGCAGCCGGCATGAGCGGAAACAGCACGATTCGAGCGTTGATGCAACCCGTCAGCAACGGGGTTCGGGCGTACTTTGCGCCGGTGAACCGCACGACGGAAACGCCGGCCGCATTCGATCCGGCGGGGTTGGGATCGTTCAACTTGGACACTCCGCCGGCGCCGTGGATCGACGCGGGATGGGTGGACAATTTCGTTCGCACCGCACAGACCAAGGTGGAGGTTCTGCGCATTGGTCCGGACGCGGCCGTGAGCAGGCAGTTCCGCACCACCCGGGGAGCGGCCGTGGAACTGGAATTCCGCGAGTGGGGAAAGCTCCAGATGGCGCTGGCCTGCGGGGCGCAGCACATGAACGTGCTGGCCGAGACGGCAAGCGGCTCAGGCGGAGTCGCGGAGGTAACGGCGGTTGCCTTGCGGCCGGGAACGAGCGCACAGGAGTTGATGGTAGGCACCGACGTTGCCAGCTTTGCGGTGGGCGACATCGTGGTCGTGGACCTGGACTATCAGCAGCAGACGGGATATGTGGGAACGGGGATCGCGGGGGCTTACATCCCCAGTCCGGCGCCGATGGCGTACCAGCCGGATTACATCCGGCGGATCACATTTAATGTGGGACGCGTCGTGGCGTTGACCGCGCAATCGCTGCAACTGGATGCGCCGCTGCTTGGCGGGATACCGGCGGGTACGGCTTCGGTGCAGAAGGTAGCGGCATTCGTTGACCGCGAGGGAGGCAGTTTTTTCCAGGAATGGTCGGCGTTGTTCGTGCTGCCGGAAACTTCGGCGGGAAGAATTTATTTCTATTATCCGCGCCTGCAAGGCGCGGGCACGCCGCGGGAGGGAGCGCTGAAGCTGGCTGATCCGTGGCGGGCGACGACCCTGCACGCGGCGTTCGAGGCGATGGCGTGCCAGGACGTTATCGACGGCGAAACGGTCTACTGTTACCGGATCTACTTCCCTCCGGTGCTGGCGTCTATTTATTGAGGGTGCTGAGAGGCGCGGTTCAGAAACTCCATGAGTTCGAGCAGGTCGGTTTCGACATCGCTCAGCGCGTCGCGTAATTCGTCGAGATCACACTTGATGGTGGCGGCAAGCCGGGTGATCGAATCTGAGTTCTCAAGCGACATCGACAGAAACAGCGGCAACGTGTGCTGGGCGAAATCGTTGCCGAGAACGGCGATTTCCGCCAGATGCCGCTGCAAGGCGGCGGCTGCCTGGGAATCCTGAAAGCCTAACTCAGCCAGACGAATTCGCAGTTGATTCTGAAGCAGCAATACCGCTTCGGTCTGGGAAGCGCTCATAGGAAGTCCAACGGGGAACGACTTCCCCCTTTTGTTTGGATGCAGCGAGGAGTGCCGTTGCCACAGGAAACGCCGACCGCTGAGCGGCCCGCCGGCGTTCGCCCGGGGTGGGCAGGAGCAGAATGATTCTGACGATCGACAATCTCGATAACGCCGGACCGCGCGATTACAGCGGTTCAGTTGACGGCGAACACCTGCCAACGATCACGCGGAAATACAACCAGCCGGCGGAGATGCAGGCGTGGCTGTCGGGTCTGAGCAATCTCCCGGTGCCCGCGCTGGGAGCGCGAGTGGTGCTGCGCAGGAGAGACGGCTCGGCGGCTTTCACCGGCTATCTCGCGCAGGCTCCGCAACGGGAGCTGCTGGGGGCGGGACAAGCTGGGCCGACCAGCCGCTGGCTGCTGAATGCGGTGGGAGAGGAATACGTGCTGGACCGCGGGGTCTTGCCCGCGCGGGCTCCCATCGTAGGGCTCTGCGGAGGAAACATCCTGAAAGCGCTCGCCAACGAGTTGGCCCCGGGCGTGTTCGACGTGAGCGGAGTTGGATCGATGGAAATGCTGGCGCCGTTCACGGTGAATTGCGAGTTGAACTGGTCGAGGCATGCGGCCGAACTCGGAGTTCTTTGCCGGGCGGTGTATCGCATTCTGGACGGCAAGCTGGTGTTCCAGCCGGTCGGTTCAGAAAGTCATGCCATCACCGCCAGCGGCGATGCCGTGCTTTCGTTGCAGCAGCCGCACGGCGCGGTGAATAATCTTACGATCCTGGGTGGTACGGAGCCGCAGCACTACGTCAAGGACTACTTTCAAGGCAACGGAAGCGCATATGCATTCGATCTGTCGCAGACTCCATATGCGGGAGAGAGCAGCACTTTGCTGGTGGAAGACTACCTGGGGCCCCTGGCACCGCAGCTCTGGACGGTGGTCGATATGGCGCAGGCGACTTCGCCCGCGGGTGGATACCTGGCGGTGAGCGGCGGAACCGGGATCGACGGGCAAACTTACGTGGCGATGGCGGAAAACATCGAGCTGGCGGGCGCGGTCGTTTTTGAACATGGGGAATTCAGCTTTACCGGGCCAAGCCAGGGCATCGTGGGCGGACTCTATGCGGGAGCGGTGAGTGCGGCCAATTGCCTGACTGGTTTTTCCATCACCCCGAATGGAACCGGTTGCACGATACAGGCGCTGGTGAATGGAGCTGTAACTGGACCGGCAGTGGCGACGGCCAGCGGCCAGCGCTATGTTCTGATCACCAGATTCTACTGCGTCGAGCCATTCAGGACCGCACAGTTGTTCCATTCGGGACTCCATCCCTGCGGGTCCGGGGTCGGAGGCACGACCATTGCCGCGAACTTGAACGTGGTGATGGAGCTGCGCGACGTCAACCCGGCCACTCCGGCGAGCATGCTGGCCGCGCCCACCGTGCTGTTCGACGGCGTAATCACGAACGCGCCTGCCTTCGCGACCTACGCCGTGATCGACGCGCTAAACATGCAATGCACATTGGGGTACACCACCGTTGAGCGGACCGCCGCGGCGGAGGTGCGAGTGACTCCGAACGGATTGACGACCAGCAGCTCGAAGATCATCGGCGAAAAAATTGACGGGGCGGCTTGCGAAATCACAGCGGGTCCGGAGGTGGTGTTCTACGGCTACGCCACGCCGGGGAACGGCGACGTGATTGCCGTGAGCTATCGCGGCAGCGGGCAGGCCGAGGGAAGCGCACAGAACGCCGCCAGCATCGCTGCCCTGGCGCGCCCGCAAGACACGGGGATGCGCAGCGCGGTCACGAAGCTGAAGCTGCCGCCGGCGCGGACTTCCGACGAATGCCGCAGTGCGGCCGCCACCTTGCTGGAGGACACGACGGCAGCGGCATGGTCGGGCCAATACCGGTGCTGGAGTGATTTGCTGCCGGGTGCGCAAGATGTCTGGCCGGGCGACGCGGTGCAGATTTCGCTGCCGGGCCAGTCATTGCAAGTGGCTGCCACCGTGCGCGAAGTGAAGATTCAGTTCATAAGCGTGGCCGAGGAGTTTTCGCAATACGCGATCGATTTCGCCAACGACGCCGCTCAGCAGTTGAGCTTTTCCGTAGAAGCAGCCGGGAGCAAAACCGCCGTAAGTTTTTCGACGGAAATCTTGAATAGCGCGGTGCCGTGCTTGCCCGGCGCGGGAAATTACCTCCGTGCAAAACGGAAGCATTGTCATCGATGCGGGAATGGCGCCGGTGACGGGCGGCGGTTTCGAGGTGCGGCTGAAAGACGAGGGCTGGGGCGCCAATGTGAGTCGCAACCTTCTCGGCAGGTTCACGACCGAAGTCTTCACCGTACCCCAGCTGGCGACCTCGCAGGATTGCTTCGTGCGCATGTTCGACGGCTCGACTCCGGCGAATTATTCGCGATTCGCGACCCTCTTGCACCTGGACTACTAGGGCGCGCGGGAAATTAATGGTCCGCGCCGTAACTGCCGGGATGTGGCCGGCTGCCTGGCGGGCACGGCTTTCCGCTTATCAGGTCTAACCATGACGCAATTTGAAGAACAGGTTTTACGCGACCTTTCCGAGCTGAAGGCGCACATGCGCTGGATCGTGGGCAACGGCAACGAAGGAAAAATGCAGGAGCTGGAGCAGAGAATCGCCCGCCACGAAGGGTTCCTGGCAGCGAGTAATGGGAGTCGGAGGAGGAGTTGCGGTCTTGCTTGCACTTGCGCATTTGGCATTCGACTACCTGAAAGCGAGTCACTAATGACACGAAGCGAATTCCTGCGGCAAGCGATAGCAGCGGCAAAGGCGGCTTCGGCAAAAAGCGGATTTCCCGCCGGAATCACGGTAGCCCAGGCAGCCCTGGAGAGTGCGTGGGGACAATCAAAGCTATCGCGCGAAGCGAACAATTACTTTGGAATCAAGGCATATGGCAACTACGACCGGATTGCGATGCCGACCCACGAATTTGAAAACGGCGTGGCCAAGGCAGTGACCGCCGAGTTTGCCAGGTTTGAATCGATGGCCGAGTGCTTCGCGGCGCGGGACCGGCTGATCGCCACGAGCAACGCGTTCGCCGAAGCGCGAGCCTGCCCGGCAGATGCGGAGGCGTTCGCCCGGGCCATTGCCAGGCATTGGGCGACCGATCCCGCGTACCCCGAAAAGATTCTGGCTATCCACGGGCGGTTCAAACTCAATTCTTTGGACGGGAGTGCGGTTCCGGCTTCCGCTTCCGCGTAACAGGTGATTCATCAGAAGCACAACTGGCAGAGCAGTTTCAGGGCGGTGTGTCCCGGAGGTATCAACAGAGGGACGCAGCCATCGAGAAACTGGTCTGGATCGAAGGAGAAAACATGAATTTTCTGGCTGGCTTGACCACGGGGTTGAACATTGTCCAAAGTCTTTTTCCTTTCGTCGATAGTACGGTGACCTCGGTGGAGTCGCTGCTTGGCGGCGCTCCGGCTGCCGTCAAGAAGGCGGCGGCCATGCAGATTATCGGCAGCGGCCTCAGCGTGGCCGCCGCCGCAACTGGCGCGACCGCCGCAACGGTCTCGGCAGCGCTCAATGCGGTGAGCCCGTTGATCGACAGTATCGTCGCCTTGAAGAACGTCTTCGGCGAGTTCTCGAATGCGGCCCCGGCGACGGTAGCAGCCTCCGCCCCGGCGGCGGTAGCAGCCTCCGCCCCGGCGCCGGCCCAGGCGGCAGCCCAGTCTTAGGCGAGGAAGTCCCTGGTGCTCGATAAGATCAATGCAATCCACTCTAATGTTTACGGGCTGATTCTGATCGTCATCGGATCCGTCCTGGTTTGCCTGAATCAGCACGATACGGGAAACTCTCTGATCGTTGGCGGTGGTGTCCTGATGAACATCACCTTCAGCAAGGGAAAGACATAATGCGCGCGGCTGCCGCCTCACCTGCTCGATGCCGCGGCAGGGCAGGACAGGCGAGGCACGAACCGCGCTATATAACCGAAGGGAGCAAACATGGCATACACCAACTCGCAACGGGCCGTTCTTCGCGGCCAACTGGACGCAGTCATACAGCTGCTCAACTGCTACGATGAGGGCATGTCGCCGTCTGCGCCGGTGCAAGGGTTGCTCGCAGCCGCCGTGCTCAACGCCGGGGTGGAGCAAGTCGAGACCCTTGACCAAGCCAGGAACGCTGCGGTGACGGCACTTGAAACAGGCCTGGCAGCCTGGCAAGCAGCGGAGTAGCAAACCCACGGCGGTGCATTCCGCCAGGGAAAAGAAGTCAAACAACGCGGTGCTCGCGGCGCGGTGCGAAACAACGCAGCCGCGCCGCTCGTGATTACCCGGCAGCAATTCCGAAATACAAGAGGCGCGTCTTTCGCTAGAATTGTTGGCGGTGCTCTCATGGCAACTGTCGAATCCAAGGCTGGCATTCCTTTACGCCCGAACTGGGCGGAAGTTTCGCTTGGCGCTCTGCGCAAAAATTTCCAGACGATTGCTCAACGAGTTGCTCCGGCGACAGTTTGCGCGGTCATCAAGTGCAATGCCTATGGCCACGGGGTGGTGGAGTGCGGGCGGACACTCGAAGCCGATGGCGCAAAGTGGTTTGGCGTCACGGCCGCGGAAGAGGGCGCGTGCCTTCGCGATGCCGGCATAGGCGGGCGCATATTGCTCATGACCGGCTTCTGGCGCGGCGAAGAAGAGGTCGTCATCGCCAACCGCCTTACCTCGGCCGTCTGGGCCCTGGATCACATCGAGCGGCTTGAGCGCGCCATGCCGGCGCGACGCGCCGGCGGGAAACTACCGGTTCACCTCAAACTGGACACCGGCATGGGCCGGGTGGGAGTTCCCGCGCCGGAAGCCGAGCGGCTGGTGCGCCGCATAGCAGCCTCGGAACGCCTCGAGTTGGAGGGCGTGTTCAGCCACCTCGCTTCCTCCGAAGTGCTGGACGCGGAGGACGCCGCCGCGCAGATCGCTGGTTTCAATCGGGTGTTGTCCGCTCTGCGGGCCGCCGGGTTAGAGCCTCCGTTGCGGCATCTCTCCAACAGCGCCGCCATCGCAGGGCGTCCTGACACCTGGAACACCATGGTGCGCCCCGGGCTTGCGCTGTACGGTTACGTGCCGCCGTTCAGCGCTCATGAAGGAACGAAACTGCCTGCGCCGCTGCCGGTTGAGCCCGTTCTTACCTGGAAGACCCGTATTATTTCCCAGCGCGAAATGCCGGCCGGCCAAGCCCTCGGTTACAACGCGACTTATCTGACAAAAGCGCCTGCGCGCATCGCCGTGATTGCCGCCGGATACGGCGACGGCTTTAATCGCGCGATGTCGAACAAGGGCCGAGTCATCGTTCGCGATCACTATGCCCCGGTGGTCGGCAGAATCTCCATGGACCTGACCACGATTGACGTTACGGGAGTTCCGGGAGCGGAGGTGGGAGACGAGGTGTTGCTGATCGGGCGCACCGCCCATTGCTCGGTTACCGCCGAGGATCAGGCAAAATGGGTGGGCACGATTCCCTATGAAATAACCTGCGGAATCAACTGGCGGGTGCCGCGCGTTTACCGCGATTGACCACTGCAAAACTCACGGTTCCGGGTGGGTTATGCCCGTCTGGAACCGCTATCTGCGTTGCGCGACCAACGCCCGGTGGAAATCATTTCTGACGCGCGTTCAGGTCTTCCAGCTTATGCTTCAACCGCTCAAGTTTTTGTCCGGCCTCGGCGAGTCTGCCTGCCGCCGTCAGGCGCTGATAGTCGGCGAAGTCTTTGGCGGCGTCCGAGATGAGCGATTTGAGATCCGTCGCGGGCTGGGCCGCGCCGGCCAGTGCCGGTTTGCTGGTCGCCTCCGCGGGCGCCGCGGCGGCGCTGGTTGACGAGATTCCGCCGCCGAAAAGTCCGGTCATGGCCGACTCGAACGTTGGCCCATAGGCAAGCCGGTCCTGAATGGCCAGCACGACGAGACGCAGCTCCGGCATCGGGCTCCGCTCCGCCTGCAGGTAGATCGGCTCCGCATACAACAAACCCTTGCCGATCGGGATGACCAGCAGGGGGCCGCGCCGAACGTGCGAGCCCTGCTGATTCCACAGCGTCAACTGTCCCGAGAGTTGCGCGTTCTGATCGATCCGCGCCTCAATTTGCGGGGGACCGTTGACCAGCCTGGTCTTGGGAAAGTTGTAGACCATCGCGGCGCCATAGTTCGCGCCATCGCTGCGCCCGGCAATCCAGCCAATCAGATTATTCCGGTTGGCCGGCGTGAAGGGCAGAATGTTGACGAACTCAATCCCGGTTTCGCCCGGCAGCTTCATCAGCACGAAATTCGGATCCATCGCCTGCGTCGTCTGCTGGCCGCGCGGGTCCGTGCCGGTTTCGGTGGCGATCGCCCAGAGATCCTCGCGGTTGTAAAACACCTCAGGATTGGTCATGTGATACAGGTTGTACACGGCTGCCTGCAGCTTAAGCAGCAATTCCGGGTAGCGTATGTGTTTGCGCATCGCCGGCGGCATTGCTGAAGCGTCTTTGAAGAGGCTCGGGAAAATGCCCCGGTAGGCCGCGATGATCGGGTCCTGCGGGTCGAAGACGTAGAAGGTCGTCGTTCCGTCGTACGCATCAATCACGACTTTCACGCTGTTGCGCAGGTAATTGGTGAGATTGCCGCCGAGACGGTAGTGGCGGGAGTAAGGATAACTGTCCGAGCTCGTGAACGCGTCCAGGATCCACGACAGCCGGCCATCCTCGCCGACCACAACGTACGGGTCGGGATCGTAGATGAGGAACGGCGCGAGGGCTTGCACGCGAGCGCTCACGCCGCGCCGCATCAGCAACCGGCTCTGCGGGTTTACATCATCGCTGAACGGCAGCTTCGCCAAGTCGCCGCGGGTGAGCGCAAGGATGAGACGGCGCACGAAGCCCCCGATGACGATCCCGCCTTTGCCTCCGTAGGAGGTGAGACTGTTGGTCTGGCCCTGAGGATAGTTGAACTCCTGCTGCCGCGTTTTCACGTAGACATCGGTGTTGGTGAGCTGGCCGAAATAGATCTCCGGCCGGGTCACGGTGATATCGCGCACCGTGCTCTGGACAGGCATGTTGCTCAAAATCAGGTTCGGCAACCCTTCCGGCGTGAAGCCGTTCACGGGGTTCATAGTGACGCCGTAGCCGTGGGTGTAGATGAGCTTCTCGTTGATCCAGTTGCGGCTGCTCTCCGGGAGCTTGTCGACGTTTAGCTCGCGCGCCGCGAGCATTACCTCGCGAACCGAGCCGTTGATTTCATAGCGATCAATGTCGATGTCGGGAAAATCGTAGTAGGTGCGGATCTCCTGTATCTGCCGCAGCGTGTCTTGCAGGGCGCGCCAATCCCATAGTCGAATGTTCTGGAGTGTCGCCTGGTTATTGGCCGCGTCGGTTGACCTCGACCGTCGTTTCGGCGGGAAATTCCCGCTGCACCACGCGGTCCAAGCCATAGGCCCGCCGGGTCATGTCGATGTTATGGGCAATGAAGGGCGTCTCCCGGACCAACTCATTCGGCTTGACAATGAAGCTGCTGACGTACCAGCCAAACGCCTGAAGGGCGAAATAACACACCAAAGCCGGAACAACCGAGGCGGCAAACCAGCGGACGCGCGGCGTCGACACGGCGCCGAACCCCACAATCAGGGCCCCGAGAATGAGCGCCACACAGACTGCAAGCAGGCCGGGAAGCGTGACGTGCGCGTCGGTATAAGTTACCCCGGAGAAGACCGTATGGTCCTCGAACAATTGGCCGAATCGGCTAATATAGACACGCATTGCCACGATGATCAGCAGGAACGCAAACGCGATCGAGAGGCCGCGCAGGTTCAATCCGGCGTAACTGCGCTCTCCGCCGAGCACACGGGAGCCGCCGGTAATCAGAATAAAGAAAACCGCGACCGCGCAGACCATCACCGCCAGCATCATCAGCCAGCCGGCGATGAGTTGCCAAGCGGGCAGGGTGAACAAAAAGAAATACAACGGCCGGCCGAAAATCGGGTCCGCTATGCTCCCCAAAGTGTGCGGTGCATACCAGTAGAGAGCAAACGTGGGCCACTCCGCCATCATGCCTGCTCCGGTCATGACAGCGATGATCAGCGAGAGCGCGAGCGCGAGAGGGTGCAGAATAGAATCGACCGGCAGCCTCACCGGCTGCCCACCGACGAAAATCGTATGACTGCTCGGCAAGTCGTCGAGATGCGCCCGCTTCAGCGCCAGGAATGACCCATATAGAACGAGAAACGTGACTGCCGCAAAGGCCGCGAAAACTCCCGATTGCACGCCCAGCGTTTTCCAAAACACATCTTGGTAACCCAGAGACCCGAACCAAAGCGCATCCACGTAATACGTTGACGCAACGCGTCCGCCGAAGACCACGGCAAGAACGACGAAAAGAAGGATGAGTATGAGACGGATGCGGCGACGTGGCGAAGGCGATGGACGCGGCGTGCGCGGAGGGGGCCAGTCGATAGTCTCGGGCATTACTCTACCTCATTTTCTCCAGCATATCCGTTGGCACTGCTGGCTGAACTTTTCATGGTGGTGGAAAGCGGTCGGGCTGCGTAGAGCAGGCCGGAAAAGAAAGCACCCCAATTCTACTCCTCGCAGCGGCTGAGGGAGATAATGCCTGCAAATCTGCTTGAAAGGCCATGGGACGGCGTTTGCCATGCGCGCTCGCGTAGTTCAGCAACGGCCGACTACGCTCAAGGTTCAGGTTTCTGCGCGGCTGCGCCCAACTCCAGTTGCCGCTTTGAGGGATACCGGATCATTACCGCATGGTCTTGAGAGCGAAAGAATGTAATCGGAAGCAGGCCGTACAGCACTCTCCCGGCTTCGCTCATGTCGCGAGCGACCACCTCTTGCTCAAAATAATGCCAACAGCCGCGAAATCGCCATCGGGCTTGTGCAATGTAGGTGCTTGGCATGCTCGTGATCACGGGAACAGTAGTAACGAGAATAGCATTATTTCCTCCCAGCTTCACCGCGCCGCCGGTCGAAGCCGGATGTTCTTCTCTGCGCCAGGGGCGGCCATCTGTCACTTCGGGTGCCCGTATCGTGAGTCAATGCAGGCGCGGATCATCATTCGACGCCGACGATCTGACGGATTACCGCTCTTTTTCCTGCGGCGAGAGGTCACTCAATCGCGCAGATTGACCGGCAAGCATCCTTGCTCCAGACGGGAGGTAACTGCGCGAAGCGGGCGGAAGCCGCAGCTCCCGTCGAGGCAATAACGGCAGTAGCTCTGCGTTGACGGCTGCAACTTGCACACTTATGCCATGATCTCTGAACATCTCTGGAGTACATTGAGGTACGGCGGACAGTTACACCTGCTCACGGGAGTACGAACATACGGGTTCGCTATATCCAGTAATTTCCAGCCATGCTACCGGCAGTCGCAATGCAGACCTGTTTCCGTCTGCTAGGCAAGTATTTACCTCAAAGGCTATCCACATACAGTTAGCTTTTGCTATTCTTAACTGTCAGTTAAATCTGAGGAGAACAGTTGAGTGGATACTAAGAAGATTCTATCCGACCTTCGCGCCGAATTCGAGCGCATCAATCAAGCCATTGCCGCCTTGGAGTCACTGAGTGATGGTGGCGTTCGCGCGGAAGCTGTTTATAAGGCTGCCGCCGACGTAGCTCCGAAACCGCGTCGTATGAGTGCCGCCGGGCGCCGGCGCATTTCCGAGGCTGCGAAAGCAAGATGGGCGGCGAGACGCAGCAAGACAGCCACGCCCGCAACAACAAAGCCGTCGGGCGGCCGGAAGATGAGTGCAGCCGCTCGCAAGCGTATTTCCGCGATGATGAAGAAGCGCTGGGCGGAACGCAGGAAAAAAGCCGCGAAGACAGCATAGCGCATTTTCAACAAACGTTGAGTCCGCCGATTCTTTCGGCACTCACTGGTCGCACCCGCGCCCGGGCGCTAGCGACACAGGGCTGGGGAGAGCCCCGCCCGGTGTCGCCCGACGCGACTTTGCCAAGGCTCGACGGCTACCGCGAGTAGGCCACCGGTCCCGACATATGGTTGAGGAGACTGGGCTGGCCGACCGCTTGAACGTACAACGTGTAGTTGCCCGGACTCAATGAGTAGGCGCTAAGGTCAACAGTGTGGGCGCCACCAGCATTCACCGTCCCCAAAGGCATCAGGTTTACCCCATCGGTGGTTGCGTAGATAGCATAGTGATGCAGCGTGTTCTCTTGCCCCGAAATGCTCCAGCTGAGAGTCTGCCCGGTAACCGAAGCCGAAATAGAAACGCAGTTATCGATGCCGGTTTCAATCTCGGTTCCTTCCTCGTAATCATTCCAAGTCGGGATCTGAATATTACCGAGCTGGTTCCCTGCGGAGTAGTGGTTGTTGATATCGGCCAAAGTGGCCAGCCAGGTCTGTCCACACTGCTGGTCGAGTAATTGATTCGTTCCCCAAGGCGCGATGGAATCGTTAAAGCCCTTGTATCCTGAGCCGAAAGTCTGCATGCCCGTCGTGGCCAAAGCCTTCTGGTAGAAGTTATCCAGGTAAGCTAGCCCAGGGTCAGACGGATTGGTGGTGAGGCCGACCCAGCTAAAGCTGCCTGCCGACTGCGGCTGGGTGAAGCCGCTGCTATTGCGCCAAATGAATAGCGGATTGCCCTGCACGCTGGCGGCTACCTGGGTCCAATTGATCGAAAGCGTTTCTTCGCCGAACAGGAAGATGACGGGGCGCCCATTCTTGAGCATGTAATTGGGCGATTGTTCGAATGCGGTATAGATGTAGTTGACGCCGGAAATGAGCTTGGCGGTCACGTCAGGCGCTCCCGTTAGTGCTCCGGCATCCTCACAAGCCGCGAATTCAAAGCCGGAATGCTGTTGCGCCTCATTCATAATAGCGATCAGCGCGTTATTTTCCTGCGTATTCTGAGGACCATACCAGTCGAGAATAAGCCCATCTACGCCGCGGCTGATCATGTCGGTGACCTGGAGGTGTACCTCGGCGGGGTCGGCTGAATTGTAGCCGATATTGATGTGCGAACTCATTCCCCACCAAGGCATGACGTGGACATAGATCTTGGTATTGGCGCCCGAATAGAGCACTTCACGAAGCGAGACCTGGCTGACGTTTCCCGGCGCTATGTTGCCGTTGCTGGTGCCGGTGAAGGCGCTGCTGGCGCTGGTGTTGTTCGATGTCGCGGCGGACAACGTGGTAGGGCCTGTGCCGGAAGACGAGACAGAGGTGGCCTGACTGGCCGTACCCGAGCTTGAACCGCCTGACCCGCACCCGATTGTCCCGACGAGGCCAGCCCGGGCAAGGATGAAAACGCCGGCTCTTGATTTCATTTATGCTCCCTCGAGAACTGTTGTCCAGAACAAGGAGAGGTTACGGGTTGACGCCTTCGACTATAGCCGAACATCCGCTTGATATCAGGCGATGTAAATCCCTAGATCTGGCAGGGTTTTTACGTAGTCCTCGGGGCGGCCGATATGGCCCGCTCAAGGCCAAGGCGAACCGGCCAGAAATGAGGTTGAACTTTGATTTTTCAAAGGGTTATGCGCGGCAGGCGCAGGGGAATCGAGCGCTCTCAAAGCCAATCCGGCACCGAGGAACAAGCAACTTTCACGTTCAGATAATCCAAGCGGACACTAAAGGTTATAAGAGCCGGAAAATTGTCATCAGGTAAATGATTGAGGAGCTCTGACCGAGCCCGGTTGGCGAATGTGACGGCTGACGTACACCGTAAAGTGATTGCAAGACCGCTTCCGTTTAGAGACGGAATCATGGCGGATACGGCGCCGACCTTCCGGACCGAGCCGGCGATGGTCCGAGGATTTTGCCCATCTCAAAGGCGACGACGTTGCGGGTTGTGTTTTGTTGTTTACCTTCGACAACGCCTTTCTTATACTTGGCAGTCCGTTAAAGAACATACTCAACAGAGAGCAAAGCGCCGGTTGAAATATGGCACGGAAGCGCAACATGTACGGGACCGACCGGCAAGCGGCTCTCAGCAGCTATGGAACCATGCTTGAACACAAAAGACTTTCACGGTTATGAAAACGTTAAGAAGGAGAGCAGGACGATGAAAAAAATCTGGATTATTTTGACCGTTATTAGCCTGGTGGGCCTTTTCGTCTCGGCGAACCTGGCGGAAATGAAGAGCCTGTACCCGGTGTCCGGGCTGGGGATGCAGGTGAAAACGGATGTGAAGGCAAAGCGAAAATATACGATCGCCTGCATCGTCAAGAACTCGACCAACCCGTACATGGTGCAGCAGTTGGCGGGAGTAAGAAAAGCGGCGCAGGACATGGGTTTCGAGGCCATTACCCTGGCTCCGGCCAAGCAGGACAGCATTGAAGAGCAGGTGAGAATTGTCGAAGACCTGCTGCAAAAGAAAGTCGATGCCTTGATCATTCATCCATCCGACTCGAACGGCATTGTTCCGGCGGTGGAAAAGGCGGTTGCCGCGAAGGTTCCGGTAGCTACCATCGGAACACCGGCAAACAGCAATAAAGTGCTGTTCCGCACCGGTGTGGACTACAAGGAAACCGGAGTAGTGATTACGCAGTGGGTGGCGCAGAAAATGAACGGCGAAGGCAACCTGATTATCCTGGAAGGTCCGCCGCAGGCCGACAATGCCAGGGAGCGTCTGCAAGGCATTATGGATGTGCTGAAAAAATATCCCAAGATCAAGGTGGTTGCCTCACAGCCCGCGCACTTTCAGAGGGTCGCCGGCATGCAGGTGATGGAGAACCTGCTGCAGAAATTCACCAAAGTAAAGGCAGTCATTGCCGCCAATGATGAGGAGGCTCTGGGCGCAATCATGGCCATCAAGGCCGCGGGACGACAGGGCGAAGGCATCATTGTGGCCGGCTTTGACGGCAGCGAAGATGCAAGTTGGGCGATCAAGAGAGGCCAGATGGCGGTCACCTACAATACCGATCCTTACGGGAGCGGCTACTGCGCCGCCGCCTTTATGGTGCGGTATCTCAACGAAGGCGTGAAGCCGGCAAAGAGCTTTATGCCCTTTCCTTCGGCTCAAGATAAACCGATTATCTCCAAGGCCACGATCGACGATTATTTAAAGAATTCCGCGTGGTGGAAAAAATAGCAGACGAAGCGCCGCGAGGCTGGATGCTTTAACCTGCTTCGGCGACAAGGGAAATAGATGGCTGCTCAGACACCGATTCTTCAGGCCCGGGGAATTTCCAAGGAGTTCCCCGGGGTTCGTGCCCTGGAGAACGTTGACTTTGATGTTTATCCCGGCGAAGTGCACACCTTAATCGGCGAGAACGGCGCCGGGAAAAGCACCCTGGGCAAGATCCTGATGGGGGCCTACACCCACGACAGCGGGGAAATCCTGTTGGCCGGAAAGCCAATCAGAATCAACCGCCCAGTGGGGGCCTTGCGGCACGGCATCGGGGGGGTACATCAGGAGTTCATGCTGGTTCCGTGGTTGAATGTGGCCCAGAATATTTTTCTCAACCGCGAGCCGCGCCGCTGGGGCATCGTCGTTGACCATCGCCGCATGCATGAAGAGAGCCGGAGATTGCTGGACTCCCTCGATGTCCATATCGATACCAGGCTGCCATTGAAGCATTTCAGCACCGCCGTCCAGCAGATGGTGGAACTCTCCAAGGTGATGGCGGCGAACCCGCGGATCCTGATTCTCGACGAGCCCACCGCGGTCTTGACCGAACCGGAAGTCGAGTGCCTGTTCAAGCGGATCAAGCAAATGCGGGCGCAAGGCATTGCGATCATTTTTATCTCCCACCGCCTGCAGGAGATCCGCGAAATCGGCGACAGGGTAACCGTGCTGCGCGACGGAAAAAAAGCCGCTACCGGAATGATGAACGACTTCACCAACGATGAGCTGGTTCGCATTATGGTTGGGCGGAATATTTCGCAAATGTACCCAAGGCGGCGCCGGCCGCCCGGGGGAGAGGCACTTCGCATCCAGGGGCTTTCGGTGAGAGGCGGCCCCAAGAATATCGATCTGGTTGTGCATAAAGGCGAGATTGTGGGGATTGCCGGATTGGTGGGGTCGGGCCGCACCGAACTCGCCCAGGCGATCTTTGGCATCCGCCGGGTTGAGCAGGGGGAAATAACTCTTTTCGGCGACAAAGTGACGCCGCGCTCACCCGCCCAGATGGTGCAAAAAGGGGTCGGCCTGATTCCTGAGGACCGTAAGTTCTTCGGGCTCACGCTGAAGTTTTCGGTGGCGTGGAATGTGGTGATGGCGAGCCTCAGGCGTCGTTTTCCACGTTGGCTGGTCAACTATTCCAAGGTGGCTCGCCTGGCCGAGAAATTTGTCAAGGAACTGAGGATTGCGACCCCTTCGGTGAACCGGCAGGTGAGATATCTGAGCGGGGGCAACCAGCAAAAGGTAGTGCTGGCGAAGTGGCTGGACACGGAATCAAGGCTGTTGATCTTCGACGAGCCGACGCGCGGCATTGACGTCGGCTCCAAGGTGGAGATTCACGCCTTGATGGATAACCTGGTGCAGAAGGATATTGCGATTCTGATGATCTCGTCGGATCTGCCGGAAGTCCTGGGAATGAGTGACGTGGTTTATGTGATGTACCAGGGCGAGATGAACGGAAGGTTCGACTACGATGAGGCCACACAGGATAAAGTGGCTTCCTTGATGCTGGGTGTGAGCGAGGCGCGATGAAGAGTAAAGTTCGGCTTCGCGTCGCGAGCATTCCTCCGGTGATCTGGATCATCCTGGCATTGTTCATTCTGTACAGTTATTTCGCTCGCGGATTTTTTTCCGCGGGCAATCTGTGGAACATAGGGGTCCAAGCCGCGCCGTTGCTGGTCCTGGCGATCGGGGCCACCATGGTGATTTTGACGGAAGGCATTGACCTGTCATGCGGCATTATCCTCGGCTTTGCGGGCGTCGGATTTGCGTTGCTGGTGCAACGCGGCTTTCCCATCTGGCTGGCCTTGCTGGGAGGCGTGATCCTGGCCGGAGTCTGCGGCCTGGTGAATGGCGTGATGGTGGCCTGCCTGCATTTGCCGCCCTTCATTGCGACCTTAGGCATGGCAAGTGTGATTACCGGCGCCGGGCTGGTTTCCACCGAGGGCATGTCGATCGCGGTGCGCAATGAACTTTTGGCGTTCATCGCGAACGGAGCGCCGTTGGGCATCAAGATGCCTATTCTCATTGCCCTGGTAACTTTTGGCGTGGTTTTGTTCCTGATGAGATTCACCGCCTTCGGCCGTAATGTTTATGCCCTTGGCGGAAACGCCGAGGCGCTTCGCTTGAGCGGCGCTAACCTGACGGCGGCACTAATCGCGACCTACACGGTCGCCGGGTTACTGGCGGGAATTGCGGGGATTCTGGTTGCTTCCCGCACCGCCTCCGGTCATATCACCGCGGGATTGGGCTGGGACTTCGATGCCATTGCCGCTACCATCATCGGCGGAACCTCATTTGAAGAAGGCAAGGGCGGCGTTGCCTATACGGTCCTTGGAGTCATCCTGATTGCCGTGTTGCGCAATGGACTGAACGTAGCGGGTGTGCCGAATATGTATCAGTTCGCCCTGATCGGGACGGTGGTGCTCGGCGCAATCATCTTCGACATTTTGGTTCGACGCCTGACCGGGGCGGAGGAGAGCCGCTGAGATGAGTGAAGCCGCCGAATCCGCCAGCGTTCTCGGAAGATGGAAGGGCGCCGACCTGAAGCGCTTCATCGGTCCTCTGGCGCGGCCTCTCTGTCTGCTCGCCCTGTGCGTGGTTTTGTCATTTCTGAACGAAAATTTTTTTACCCTGAAGAACATCATCAGCGTCTTGAGGCAATCGACGATCCTGGTGGTGGTGGCAGTCGGAATGACGGTCGTGATCCTTACCGCCGGAATCGATCTTTCGGTGGGCGGGGTGATGGCCCTGGTCGGCTGCCTGACCTCGCAGCTGATCATCAACAACATTCCTATTGTCCCGGCAATCGCTTGCGGCCTTGTTGTAGGCACCTTCGTTGGCCTGTTGAACGGAGTCCTGGTACGCATTTTCGGCCTTCCACCTTTTGTGGCGACCTACGGCATGATGTGGATTGCCAATGGCTTGTCGATGATCCTGATGCAGGGGAAGATCATCTTCGGGCTGCCCGATAATTTTTTATGGCTCGGGTCAGGCTATCTGTCGATCATCCCCATTCCCGTTATTCTTGCGGCCGCGGTGGCGGTTGCTTTTCACATCTATTTGAAAAAGACGGTCTCCGGACGGGAAATCTATGCTTTAGGCGCCAATCGCGAGGCGGCGCGTTACTCGGGCATTAAGATAACCAAGACTCTGCTGCTGGTCTACGGTTTGAGCGGGTTCACGGCGGCGGTGGCGGGGATTATCATGACGGCCCTCGATGCCGCCGAGGAAGGGATGGGCGAGCCGTTTATGTTGCAGGCGATTGCGGCCGTGGTCATGGGCGGAAGCTCGCTGATGGGAGGCGAAGGGGGAATTCCGGGAACCATTATAGGGGCGCTGATGCTGACGCTGGTGGTCAACGGCTTAAATCTTATGGGCGCCCCCTCGATGGTCCATCCCCTGGTCACCGGGGCCGTGATTCTGATCGCGGTCTTCTTTGACATCGTCACGCGAAAATGGTTGGACTAGAGCACAGTTCGACTTGGAAACAGTTGTAAAGGAACTCATACCGCAAGTGGAGGCATTGAATCAATGGCGAAGCTAACCATCAGGCCGATCAATACGGGGTTTATCCCCACATTTCCCAAGCAGTACCATTACCATCATTCAACTCATGAATATGTCAAGAACATCAGCGATCAGAAAGTCGCCGCTTCCAGTATTTACTTTCCTGATCGACGGCGGCAAGGAACTCGTGCTGGTCGACACGGGCATGGCCTGGACCGAGCGGGCCGACAAGTATCATCATGGCGGCTCCTATCAGCCGCAAGGAGATGGCCATCCACGAGCAGTTGGCAAAGGTCGGCTACAAGTGCGCAGACATCGACAAGGTCATCTTCACCCACATGCACTGGGACCATATTTTCTACATGGAGAAGTTCACCAAGGCCCAGTTTATTGCGCACCGCAAGGAATACGAGTTCGCGATGGACCCGATCCCCCTCTACTACAAGTCTTACGAACATCCTGCCCTGGGCGTTCGGCGTCCTTTCGAAGGGCTCAAGTTCGATGTCGTGGACGGCGAGGAAGAAATTGTCGAAGGCGTCAGGGTGTTCCCGTCGCCGGGGCATTCGCCGGGGCACCAGTCGGTTGAGGTTGATACCAAGGACGGCAATTACATCTGCGCCGGCAGATTCCCTTTTTCCTCTTGGCGAACCTCAATCCTATTCCCCAGATCCACTACACGATAACGCCGCCCGGCGCGCTTCGCCGATATCGTTGCGTGCTGGAAGAGCATAGAGATGCATAAGAAGCGAGCGGCGAATCCGGGGCTGCTGCTTCCATGCCACGAGCCCACGTTCGTGGAGCGCATCAAGAAGACGCCCGTGTTCGGTCTTTAGACAGCCTGCTGAGATTGCGGAAGGCAAAACCTGCCGAGGTCTGCCAGCTCCACGGGGAGACTATCACTGATCAGACCATGAAGAAGACCATCGCGATCATCGCCAGCCTGGACACGAAAGAGGCCGAAATCTCTTTTGTGAAGCAGATGATCGAGCGCCTGGGTTGCCGGGCGCTGATCATCGACGTTGGTGTTTTGGGGAAATCGGCTTTGACCCCGGATGTGCCGCGCGAGGATGTGCGTGAGGGCGGGCGGCAGGGACTGGAAGAGCCTGCACAGCACCGGCAAGCACGAGAGGATCATCGGCGATGTCGGAAGGGGCATCCAGGCTGGCGCCCGAACTCTACGGGCGCGGAGCCTTCGACGCGATCCTGTCGATTGGCGGCGTGCAGAACACCATGATCGGCGTGTGCCGCCATGAAGACGCTCCCCATCAGGCGTTCCCAAGCTGATGGTCTCCACGGTGGCGAGCGGGCAGCGAACTTTTGAGCCGCTGGTGGGAAGCAAGGACATCGTCCTGATGCCGGCGGTCGCCGACGTCGCCGGCATCAACGTGCTGACCCGCACGATTCTGGGGAATGCGGTTGCCGCCATCGTCGGGATGGCCACGCACGGCGGTCAGCCGCTATAGCGCCGGCGACGAGCTGATCATCGGCCTGACGCAAATGGGAGTGACCAACGGGGTGGCCCAGGCGGCGCGGCTGCTTGAGAAGGCGGGCTACCAGGTGATCAGTTTCCATTCGACCGGGGCAGGCGGCCCGGCCATGGAAGAACTGATTGCAGGCGGGAACCATCAAGGCGGTGATGGACCTCACTCTCCACGAGATCGTTGCCGAGATGTTTCCGGATGCTTTTCCGGCGGGCGCGCGCAATCGGCTGGAGGCAGCCTGCAAGGCCGGTATCCCCCAGGTGATCGCGCCCGGCGGGGTCGACTTTACCGACTTTGGAATCCACGCAGCTGCTGCGCGGACATGGACAGGCGGAAATACGTCCTCCATAACGCCGACATCGCGCACATCAAGTTGCACAAAGAAGAAATCGTCGCGGGTCGGATCGATCATTGTCGAACGTCTCAACCGGAATCATCGGTCCGGTCACGGTTCTGATACCGCTCGGCGGCTTTCGCCAGGCCGCCTCACGCGGAGAACCTTTGTGGGATGCGGAAGTGGACAACGCCTTGATCGAGATTTTGCGCACCCGGCTGAAACCGGAAATCAAGGTCATCGAGATCGACGCCAATATTAACGACCTTACATTCAGCCAAGCGGCAGTGGCGGCCATGAACGAATTGCTGGCCCAATAGCGGAAACATGGGAAGGAGGCGTTCCCTTGCTACCCTACTTCGATCTGCCTTTCGATCGCCCGGAATCGTTGCCGGCGGGCAACTATATGCTTGCCACTTACCTCGCTTTCGGCGTGACTGACCAGGATGTCTTGAAGCGGGCAGGCAACTTTGCCTCCGGCCAAACGGTAGGCACATGGCTGCCATTGCCTAGCATTACCAGGGAGATGATCGAAACCGTTATCAGGCCCGGGTTGTCGGATGCTATTCCATGCCGGGACCGATTCCCCGACAAGTCTGTTGCGCATAGCTTTTCCGCTTCATAACTTCGGCGGAAGCCTGGCGATGCTGCTGGTTGGGTTCGCCGGCAATGATGTATCCACGGCGATCCGGATCAGGCTGGTCGACCTGGAGCTTGTCGGCGAGTGCAATCATGCTTTCCCCGGTCCGAAGACAGGGCATCGCGGGATTGCGATGCCTGACGGGCGTCATCGATCGTCCGCTTGATCCTGAATATGATCAAGCCATGCCTTGGCTACTCTCCCGGAAGTGGGCGCCGAACTGTTTTACGAAACCGGCAGGGGCGGCGTCGACCTGATCAAGGATGACGAGGTCATGGCGAATACCAGCCTCAGTGGAGTCGAACAAAGAGTTCAGAGCATACCTGCAATCAGCGCAAAGAATCGACGAAGAAACAGGCCGGTCTCCGGCGTACATCGTCAACATTACGGACCGGCCGGCCAGAATGCGGGAGAATGCGCGAGCGGCGCTTGGCCGCCGGCGCCCGGCGGTGATGGTTAATTTCGTCATGGCCGGTCTCGATTCCCTGGCTGAATTGTCGGCGGAGTTCGGAGAAAGTCTCTGTTTCCTGGGCCATTATGCCGGTGTCGGCATAATGAATGCGCCGACCCAGGGGGTCAGCAGCGCGGTCATGCTCGGCCTGCTTCCGAGGATGGCGGGAGCCGATGCGGTGATGATCATGCATCCTGCGGACAGGAAAGGCCCCGGATATCTGGAGTATCTGCAAACGGTGCAGGCGCACCGGCTTCCCTTGGGCCGCATGCGACAAGTGTGCACGGCGGTCGGCGGGGGGGTCACACCTCTCAACGCGGCCGCAATCTGCCGTGATCTGGGCCCGGACACGATTCTCGGCGTTGGGGGAGCGATTCAGGGGCATCCCGATGGGGCCGCCGCGGGCGCCAAAGCAATGCTCAGGGCGGTGGAAGCGGCCGCGAAGGGCGTAGCCCTGGAAGAGGCCGCGGCTCAATGCCCCGAATTACAGACGGCGATTACGGCGTGGCGCTAAAGGCGCACCAGGTGATCGGCTGCGACAACGCCACGGTTAAGCTGAAGAACGAAACAATTGTTACCATCTAGAGAGTGAATTACACCGAGCCATGACCGATCATAAACTCCATATCGGCACCAATCTGAAGATGTACAAGACCATCAAGGAGACGGTCTCTTACCTGACCGAGCTTGAGCGGCTGACTTGCGACCTTTCCGCCGACCTCCGCCTCTTTGTCATTCCCTCCTATACGGCGCTTCCCGCGGCTTCCACTGCTGTGGACCACACCCGAATCGGATTGGGCGCGCAGAATATGCATTGGGAGGAAAGCGGCCAATTCACCGGCGAGATTTCACCCCTCATGTTGCAGGAACTCGACCTTGAGATTGTCGAGATTGGTCATTCCGAACGGCGTCACGTCTTCCGCGAGACCGATATCGAGGAGAACAAGAAGGTTATCTCGGCCATCCGTCATGGCTTCACCGCGTTGCTTTGCATCGGGGAAACCAGTGAAGATAAAGCATTGGCCATCGGCGACGAGCGTCTCCGGCAACAATTAAAGGTCGGGCTTCATGGCTTGAGTGAAGCGGACTGCGGAAAATTATGGGTGGCGTATGAGCCTGTCTGGGCCATCGGGGTGCATGGCATCCCCGCCCGATCCGATTACGCTGACGCCAAGCACCGGATGATCCGCGAAACCTTGCTTCAGCTCTTCCCCCGAGAGGGCGGCAATGTGCCCATACTCTACGGCGGGAGCGTTAATCCGGAGAATGCGTGCGACCTCATCCACCAGCCGGCGATTGACGGCCTTTTCATCGGACGCTCCGCCTGGGAGGCTTCTCGCTTCAATACCCTTATACGCCAGGTCTTGCCGGTGTGGCAGCAAAAGCTGGCGAAGGGATTACCCCGATGACCAAAATCGAGTCGAAAGCCGAGAACCTTGTGATCGACGGTCTCGCCGAAGCAACGAAAGATTTAATTGAGGCGGCCGCGAGAGCTTACCGTCGAGGGATTCAAACCGGAAGCGGCGGCAACCTGAGCGCTCGGATTTCAGGCAAAGATTGGATGGTGGTCAAGCCCAGCGGCATCTCCTTCATTGACTGTAATGAGAAGAATTTGGTGGTAACCGATTTTGACGGCAAAGTGGTTGCCGGAAGCGGCAAGCCCAGCCGCGAGGCCTTGCTGCACGGCGTCCTCTATCGCCACGTGCCGTCTATCGGGGGGGTGGTTCACTGTCACTCCCCCTGGGCAATTTCGTGGTCTTTCTCGAAACAGGACCTGCCTTTGGTCACCCATCATGCGCGCATGAAATTCGGCGTTCCCATCGCCACCGTCGATGTTGACGCCCCGGTGGTTCCGCTGGAAGCGATGCCTGGAATTATCAGCTTGTTTGAAAAGTGCCCGAAGCTGCCTGCTTTTTTGCTGGTGGCTCATGGGATCGTGGCAGTCGGCAAGAACGCGGTGGATGCGGAGAATGTGGCCGAGATGGTCGAGGAAACTGCCCAAATCGCCTGGCTGCGGGAACTTGGAAAGAAAGTTTTTTAGAACCTTGACGCGTGCGATCGTCCATTCCCAAAGGACTTGAAGATGGCGGAAATCCTGATTCTTGGCGCCGGAGCCATGGGCAGCGCCTTTTGCTTCCCGGCCGCCGATGCCGGACACACCGTGCGCCTGATCGGGACTCACCTGGATTTGGAGTGGATCAGGAGGGTGCGCGAGACTGGCGTTCATCCCAAGCTTAGAACGAAGCTCCCGGAACAGGTAATCCCATATACCCACGACCAACTTGGCGAAGCACTCCATCCGCAATGCGACCTGATTGTGCTTGGGGTCAGCTCGGCAGGCATCTCCTGGGCGGTGGAACAGCTTGCGCCTTTGATCAGAGATACGACGCCAATTCTTTTGCTCACCAAGGGGCTGCGAGCCCGGGAAGATACGCTGCAGATCCTGCCCGATTCGGTTCGCGACGGCTTGGCCGATCGTGGCATTAAGAACGTGCCTTTCGCGGCAGTCGCGGGGCCCTGCATTGCGGGAGAGTTGGCAGCACGGCGCCAGACCAGTGTGGTGATTGGATCGTCGGACGAAAGATTGCTGACCGCGATTGTGCCGCTCATGGCAACCCCTTATTATCAGGTTCGCGCCAGCACGGATCTTGCGGGGATTGAAGTGTGTGCCGCGCTGAAAAACTTTTATGCCCTGGCGGTTGGCTATCCCGCCGGCCTCCTGGCGAAGCAGGGAAAAGCCGGCAACGGGGCGCTCATGCACAACCTCGCCGCCGGATTGTTCGCCCAGGCGCTGATGGAGATGACCCAAGCCGTGAGCTTTGTTGGCGGGAAACAAACCTCGATCATGGGCTTGGCGGGCGCGGGCGATCTTTACGTAACTTGCCAGGCGGGGCGCAACAGCCGCATGGGCGGCCTTCTCGGGAGCGGCTTGCGTTACAGCGAGGCAAAAAAGAATCACATGGCAGACGAAACCGTGGAGGGAGCAGAATTAGCTCAGGCGATTGGTCCCACCCTGGAGCGCCTGTTCAGCCTGGGGCGTCTCGACCGAAAAGCGTTCCCGCTAGCCGCCGCAATTATCCAAGCGATCTGTCACGACCTACCCATGGAAATCCCCTGGGCAGCGCTCTACTAGCTAGCGCGCATGGCGGTGTTGATGGGCGGGCGCGGCCGTTTTTTTCTTATGTTCCTTATGAATCTGGGCGAGTTTCTGGGCTTCTTCTCCGGGCGCAAGCACGCGCCGCACTAGCGGGCCGGCAAGCCGGTAGGTGTGGGCGGTGGTCTGTCCATCCTCATTTTGCAGCTTCAAGGTGAAGATCGGCTGGGTTCCTTCCTTGCCGAAATTCTGCATGCCCACGCTCACCGGCAAGAACCCCATGATGTTGCGTTCGCGATAAGCAGTTTCGTAGCGATGCCGGCGCAGGTTCCAGGTAAATATCCGAAATGAGTTGAAATCAAACGGCATGCCGTCTTTGGGCTCGGACATGAGGACAAGATACTGCGGCACGTCTTTGTCTCCGTCACGTTCTTCGTCGTGCACGCGATTGAGGACGAAGCAAGCCTGAATTCGCTGGCCTTCGGCGTATTGCGCAATTTCCAGCGGCACGTCGATGTCGATCATTCTGGCCAGCACCCACCCCACCCGGCCCTGTTTATCGCGCACCAGCCACCAGTCGTCCATCGGCTTGACTTCGGTGGGGTTGACGGCGGCCGGCGGCGGAACATTGGCGTTCCTCGCTGGTGCCGAAGCATTTGCATCCCTTACGGTTGCAGTTCGGCTGAGCGAGGAGCCCTTGACCGGCGGCCCCTGCTTAGAGTCTGTTTTGCGTGGCGCGGCTTTGGATTGATTAGGCACGCTGAAGCCCTTGGGCGTGGTTGCCGTCGATCTCTCTGTCGTATCGCGCTTCAGCATCTCGACCTTGTCGCCCTCGTTCAGTTGATAGAGCTTCTCCGCATCGCGGGCCGGAGTCAGGTGTATGTTCAGCTCTACCCGGGCCGCGCCCTTTGCCTGGACCGGCGTGGCAAGATTCTCTTTGGCCAGTTTCTCGAAACCGTCAAAGACCTCCTGAGTGGCCAGAAAACGCTGCTCGATCCAACCTTCCTGCTGGCTGGCGGTCCGCACCTTCACGAAGCGCTTTTGCCGCTCCAGAATTTCCAGCTTTTGCCCGCTGGTGACGGTTCCCACTTTGTTGTAAAGGGCCGCCATGCGGTCGCGAAGCACGGCTTGGGGAACGGCAACGTAGGCGACTTCGTTCGACTTCATCGGACCGCGTCTGCACCCGGCGGGGAACAGAACGAACCCGAGCAGCAATCCGCCCAGGCACACAACCGCGATATTGGGGAGAAATTTTCTGGACTTCTTAAACACGAAAAATAATTCCGTAAAAGACGATCAATAGAAATTGTAGTCGCCGATGCTCCCGCGCACCACCGCAAAAAACACAGCCCTTAACCTGCGCCGTTACGCGCAGTGGGATGGAAAAGCGTAATCGCCAACCAGCCCTGTTGTTTCGCTTTGCACCAGCCCGACCAACCCCGGATTGCCTGTCGCCCGCAACCGAGCAAAGCCTGCGGCAAGTTCTGCGGTTGTCGATGGCAATCGAACCAGCGGCCGCTTCTGCCTCAAAGGACGGTGGACTGAGCAGTTGGACTTTGGCTCTGATTGTCATTGGTCGTAATCGTCCCGGTGACCGTTATTGTCTCTCCGACCGTGGCGGCGCTAGAGATTGCGACCGTTCCATTGGTGTTGATGGACGCGTCCGTACTCAACACGCTGGCGGTGACACTCCAGCTCACGTAGGTGGCCCCAAGCGATTGCCCGTTTATGGTAGCGGTCGCCTGCAGGCTGCCCCCTGGGACATCAACGCCTGTCAAAGCGATTGCGAGAGTGCTAACCGTACCGGCGATGACATCGATGGGAACCGACGGGTTCTGCCCGCCACTCGCTGTCACGGTAGGCGTTCCGACGCCGCCCGGCGTAGGTGTGACCGTGATGGACGAGCCGCTGGCGGTATACGAGCAGCCGCTGGCGCTGAGGGAAATGGCAACGCAGGAGGTATCGGAACTCTTCCAAGTGGGCGAAACCATGGACGAGCTGCCATCGACGAGCACACCGCTGGCACTGAGCGTCAGTGCCCCGGCACTGCTGGCGGAGCTAAGAACCGCGGTCGATGGGGTGACCGTAATGCTGGCCAGCGAACCCTCTGAGACGAAGAAATCGCCGCAGCCAATCATCAATCCTGCAACCGCAAACAGACCCATAAGAGCGAGAACTGCCTTGCCCTTCCTAGACATAGCTCCCTCCCTGAACACACATTTTCATCTTAGTAGAACCCAGGCGTTCTGAATAGGTTTCGCCCAAGGGGAAGATTTAGAGGTGCGTCATCACTACATGGAAAGCGAGCATAAGGACGGTAGAAGTCTAGCAGGCTGTTCCCGAGTTGGTGTACCCCCTGTTCGGTTGTCATGTTGAGCAACGCGAAACATCCCAGCACGGTTGAAGGCAAGACGAAGCGGAAGGAATTCTGTAGAAAAGCCCGCCCACAGCGCGGCGTGGGACAATTCCGTGGGATGCTTCGCGCCTCCTCCGGAGCCGCTCAGCATGACCAACCGAAGCACCGCGTCTCGACTTGCCGGGATATACCTTTCAGAGAACCGCGCTAGTTGATTTGGTCGGGCTTGGCCCGCTGGATGCGCTCGTCGATCGGTTTTCGCCCGGTGTAACCTTCTTCCAGGCCATGCCAGTGAGTGATCGCCGTCTCGCCGAGCTTCCAGCACAGGAGAACAATTTCGCCGCTTTCCACCTTGCAGGGAAAGTCCAGCAAGCCCATATCGAGATCCTTCACTTGCACGCCGATGGCACTGATCTCGGCAATTGCGTCCTTCACCTTCTGCAGGGCTTTGTTGCGCTCGGCGCCGCGGCGGGCCCACAGCTTAACGTTGAGCAGCGTTCCGCCATCGAGAAAAATCCGTTCCTGCACCCGCAGTAATTCGCCTTCGATCTCCTCGATCTTCTGCTTCGCCTCGATCGATGCGCGCAACAGCACCTCCAGGGTCGGCAGCATGGCTTGCGCCTCGGGTAAGGAAAAAGTGCGCATCTCTAGCATCCACGCCTATTTTACGCGAAATGCGATCCTGGACGCCGGGGAGCTGGGAAACCGGATCATTCTGTCACCAGCCGAAAGAGACCCTCCGGCCTCTCGCACTCATTGAATTTCCAGCATTCGATCCAGCGCTACCCGCGCCCAATGCTTCACCTCGGGGCGCACTTTGATCTGGTTGACGACAACGCCTTCGACGAGGCTCTCCAAAGCCCAGCACAGGTGCTGCGGCGAGATGCGATACATGGTGGTGCACAAGCATCCGGCGTCGTCGAGGGTGACGATAGGTTTCTCCGGATACTGTTTTGCCAGCCGGTTAACCAGGTGAATCTCGGTGCCAATGGCGAAACAGGTTCCGGCGGGCGCGTCCTCCACCAGCTTGCGCAGCTTCTCGGTCGAACCTGTGTCATCGGCCTTTTGGCAGACTTCCCAGCGACACTCGGGATGAACAATCACGCGGATGCCCGGATAAGCGGCGCGCACGCGCTCCACGTGCTCGGGCAAAAAGCGCAGATGCACCGAGCAGTGTCCTTTCCAAAGGATGATACGGGCGGCGCGCAGACGCTCCGGAGTTTGCCCGCCCATCGGCATGAAGGGGTCCCACACCACCATTTCGTTGAGCGGAATGCCCATCGCGTAGCCAGTGTTGCGTCCCAGGTGCTGATCGGGCAGGAAAAACACCTTGGGGTTGCGCGCCAGGCCCCAGCGCAAGGCGGAGGCGGCGTTCGCCGAGGTGCAGACCGCGCCGCCGCGCTCTCCACAGAAAGCCTTAATCGACGCCGCGGAGTTGATGTACGTCATCGGCGATAGCCCTTTACCGTCGTCCGTGGTGATGCCGAGCGAGACCAACTGCTCCCAGCAATCTTCCACCTGCGAGATCTCGGCCATATCGGCCATCGAGCAGCCGGCATTGAGATCGGGCAGGATCACGGACTGGTCGGGGCGCCCGAGGATGTCGGCGCTTTCGGCCATAAAGTGCACGCCGCAAAATACGATGTAAGAGCCCTTCGCCTTGGCGGCCTGCTGCGAGAGCTTGTAGGAGTCACCCTGGAAATCAGCGAAACGGATCACCTCATCGCGCTGATAATGGTGTCCGAGAATTACGCACCTTTCGCCCAGCGCTTGCCTGGCAGCAGCAATGCGGGCGTCCATCGAGCGGTCGGGAAGCACAAGGTAGTTGTCGAGAGAACAGGATTGATTCGCAGAAATAACCGCAGCCACAATTTTTCTCGCCTTCAGTTCCGCCATGAGCGGAACGGGGATGTTGAAAGCTTCCGTTGGCCTCAGCGGGTGCACTGCCGAGCGAAACCGCATCGGCCCCACCCGCGGGGTTGTTGAAGCCAGGGGAGTAGTTCAGTTCTAATGATGCACGAATCGCCGGCTTCGATGCAACTTTCGCAGACGGCGAGCATGAACGGCCGATTGCGACGAGTGTCAGCAACTCGCGAAAGCGCCTGCTATTCAGGCTTCGGGCAGGCGACAGCCAGATGCCCCGTCACCTTCTGCAGAGAGGCATTGTCTTCCATGTTCATGGCGGCGCGCGAGCGATCAATCTGCCGCATCAGCGCCGTGAGCACCTTTCCCGGACCCGCCTCGACAAAGAGGTTCACGCCAGCCTCGACCAGGTTGCGGATCGAGCGCTCCCACTGCACCGTGCCGGTAACCTGGCGCACCAGGGCATCCCGGCATGCCTCGGCCGTGGTCACCAGTTTCGCATCCACGTTGCACATTACCGGAATCTTCGGCGCCTGGAAATTCAGGGCGTGCAAGTCCTGTGAGAGGCAATCCTGCGCGGGCTGCATCATGGCGCAGTGGAAGGGCGCGCTGACGGGTAGCATGATGGCGCGTTTGGCGCCCTTTTGCTTGCACAATTCGGCGGCACGCTCGACCGCCGGCTTAGCGCCAGAAATCACGATTTGATCGGGAGAGTTGACATTGGCGGGCTGGCAGACCTGGCCTTCAGAGGCTTCCGTGCAGGCGGACTCGATTGCCTCGAGCGGCAGCGCCAGAATGGCGGCCATGGCGCCCTCGCCAACCGGCACCGCCTCCTGCATGTACTTGCCGCGGCTGCGCACGGTGCGAACCGCATCGGCGAACCGGATGGTTCCGGCGGCAACGTGCGCCGAATACTCGCCCAGGCTGTGTCCGGCGACGAAGGCAGGCACAATGCCGGCTAACTCGAGAATGCGGAAAGCCGCGACCGATACGGTCAGGATGGCCGGCTGCGTGATCTCGGTGAGACGAAGCTTCTCGTCCGGTCCTTCGAAGCACACTTCGGAAAGCTTGTAGCCGAGCGTGTCATCGGCTTCTTCGAAGACTTGACGCGCCACCGAATACGTGGCCGCCAGTTCTTTTCCCATTCCGGTCGCCTGTGAACCTTGACCGGGAAAGAGAAATGCGATGGAGGGGAGTTCTTGTGTCATCGGATTGTTGCCATTCATTCGCGAGTTGGTTGCAAATCTCAGGCATCTCGAAAAGCCAAATGTGGCCTGCCGTGGACCTGTGCTCAAGCCAACAACCAGACGGAAGAAGACCGAATTCCGCCGACGGCGCGTCGCTGTTCACGATATAACGTTGCAGGGCGAGGGGGCAAGCACGGTCGTTGGCGTCTCAGTTCGAAAATCGGCGTTTCACGGCCTATCTGCGGCGCCTGGGCTCGAGTATGGAGAGAATTTCATTGAGTTCGTGACGCACGGCTCTGAGCCGATCGGTGCGCGGAGGCGCGGGGAACGCCAGGGTCGACTGCGATTTTCCGGGGCGCATCTCGGCTTTGAGTTTTTCGCGGGCGCCGGAAATCGTGTAACCCTCGTCATAAAGCAGCTTCTTGATGGCGAACACAAACTCGACTTCGCGACGGCGGTACATGCGTTGCCCGCTGCTGCTCTTGGTGGGCTTGAGCTGCGGGAACTCGCTCTCCCAGAAGCGCAAGACATGGGTGGGCAGTTCACTCAGGCGCGAAACTTCGCCGATGCGGAAGTAGAGCTTCTCGGGGATGACAACATCGGGCTTGTCTTTTTTCTTCCGGGCAGTGGCCATGAGTCACCTGAACGGCAATGTGATTACCGTGACGCCATGTACGCGGAGGCGAGCCAGTTACCTCCGATCCGGATGGCGAGGTACGGTGCCATGCCGATGCGCCTTCCGGACAGAAACAGTGTATCGCGAGGAGCCGCGCCGTGGTCCGCAAACGAAAAAAGCCTCCGCACTGGGCGGAGACTTTTCACATCAGTGAAATCCCGTGCGAGGTCTTCGCCCCGCGTGGTGTTACTTCTTGGCGGCCTTTTTCTTCGGGGCAGCCTTCTTTACAGCCTTTTTCTTTACTGGCATTGAATGCCTCCTGAGAACCTTCTCCCTTGAAGTGAAGGTTTGGATTGTGGGCTCCTTCGAGCCTTTTCTGGCCTATGAGCACCCACTAGCAGGGTACTCATTACTACTGACCCCATATTTTGTGGGCAGGTGTGTAGTTTGTCAATAGGAAAGTAGTTGAATCGTAATGTTTTTTTTGCCGGTCGAGTTCGGCCCCGCGCGGCCAGTGGAAAATGGATCCGAAACTGCGGCCCGTTCGCGCCCCACCCGACACGCGCAGCGGGGTTTGAGGACACGCGGCTTTGATCGAGACTTTGCTTGCGCCTCAGCCCGATGCCACGATGGGATTTTTCGCTTTGCTCGGAACGGCACCGGGCAGAAAGTGATCGCGCTGCTTCCTTGTGCGGGTACCGCCAGTCGGGTATTATTTCCGCCAGTCCAAGTTTCAAGGAAAGTGATGAACGTGAGCACTCGTCCCCCTCATCTGCACGAAAAAGCACAATTAATGTCCGCCTCGGAAATTGAGCGGACGCTGGTACGCCTCGCGCACGAGATTGTAGAAAAGAACAACGGCGTGGCGAACCTAGGACTGGTGGGCATCAAGCGTCGTGGCATTCCCATCGCGGAGCGGCTGGCTCGTCACATCGAGCGCATTGAAAAGGCGCCGGTGCCAGTGGGCACGCTGGACATCACGCTTTACCGCGACGACCTTTCAACCGTGGGGCCCAAACCGGTGGTACGGCCGCGGCCCATGGAGTACAACGTCGTCGGCAAGGACATCGTCCTCTGCGATGACGTGCTCTACACCGGCCGCACGGTTCGCGCCGCCCTGGACGCGCTGTTCGACCACGGCCGTCCGCGCCGCGTGCAGTTGCTGGTGCTGATCGATCGCGGGCACCGCGAACTGCCCATCGAGGCGACGTTCGTCGGCCGCCGGGTGCAGACCTCGGATCTGGAAATCATCGAGGTGAAGTTGCAGGAGACCGACCAGATCGAAAAAGTGCTGCTGGCAGAACGCGAATCGGATACCTAAGCCGGAGTCCTCGGCGAGGCCCGCGCGGCCTGGCCGGATTCCGCCTACGCCGCCATCCGGCGCGGAGCGCGTCGGCAGCGACGCGCGGAGCATCATGAAAGAAAAAGCAATCGGTTCTCTTCTGGCGATAGAGCCCCTGGAGCCGCAGGTCATTGTCAGCCTGCTGCAGGCGGCCAAACGCATGGATCTGCGCCATCCGCGTCCCCTCCTCAAGGGAAAGCGGGTGGCTTTGTTGTTTTATGAGGCCTCGACGCGCACCCGCGTCTCTTTTGAAATTGCGGCCAAGGCGCTGAGCGCTCACACCACCCTGATCACCGCCGGCGCCTCGAGTATCGAAAAAGGCGAATCGCTCATCGATACCGGACGGACGCTGCGCGCGATCGGCGTCAACGCTATCGTGATTCGCCATCCGAGTTCGGGCGCTCCGAACCTGCTGGCCCGCGATTTGGATATTCCGATCGTCAATGCCGGCGACGGCATGCACGAGCACCCTTCGCAGGCGTTGCTCGATGCGTTCACCATCCTGCAGCACAAGCGCAAGCTCGAAGGGCTGAACATCGTGACCGTGGGCGACATCTACCATAGCCGGGTGGCGCGCAGCGACGTGCACGTGTTTAGCAAGCTCGGAGCCAAGGTAACATTATGCGGCCCGGAGCCGCTGCTGCCGGTGACCGCGCACGGGTTGGCGCCGGGCATTCGCCTGGCCTACAACATGGACGAGGCCATTGAAGGCGCCGACGTGGTGATGATGCTGCGGGTGCAGAAGGAGCGGCTGGCCGGACTCGAGATCGAAACCGGAGAATACATTGGCCGCTTCCAACTGACGGCGCAGCGCCTGCGCAAGGCCAAGAAAGACGCGCTGGTCATGCATCCCGGACCGATGATCCGCGGCATGGAACTCACCGACGAGGTGGCCGACGGGATGCAATCGGTGGTCACCGAGCAGGTGGCCAACGGAGTGAAAGTGCGCATGGCGGTGCTGTCGCGATTGCTGGGAGGCAGGGCATGAGTGACTTGGGTTCACTGGCGATCTTGCATGGAACGGTCATCGATCCGTCGCAAAACCTGGAAGCGCAACGCGACCTGCTGATCGAGAATGGCCGCATCGTCGAGCTGGCCGGGGCGGGCAAGCTGCGGGCGAAGGCCGGCGAAACGATTGACGCCAAGGGATTGATCGTCGCGCCGGGATTTATCGATCCGCACGTTCACCTCAGGGAGCCGGGACAGGCGCACAAGGAGACGATTGCCAGCGGCACGGCTGCGGCTGCGGCCGGCGGATTTACTTCCGTCTGCGCCATGCCTAACACCACGCCGGTAAACGACCTGCCGGCGATCACGCGCTGGATGCAGGACCCGGAGCGCGGAGCTTTGGTGAACGTGTTTCCGGTGGCGGCCGCCACCCGCGGCAGCCAGGGGGAGAAGCTTACCAACTATGCCGAGCTGAAGCGCGCCGGCGCCGTTGCCGTGAGCGACGACGGCAAGCCGATTCTGAACGACGACATCATGCGCAAGGCCCTGGAGACGGCAAAAAAGATCGGGATTCCGGTCATGCAGCATGCCGAGGATACCCGCATCTCCAAGCACAATCCGATGCACGACGGAGAAATTGCCTTTCGCCTCGGTCTGCGCGGGCAGCCGGCGGAAAGTGAATGGGGCCTGGTGGAGCGAGACATCACGCTCGCGCGCCAGACCGAAGCTCACGTGCACGTGCAGCATGTATCGACGGCGATTACGCTCGACGTGATCCGCGAGGCGCGCCAGAGCGGCGTCGAGGTGAGCTGCGAGGTGACGCCGCATCATCTCATGTTTACCGACGCGGAACTGCTCGGTTATGACACCAATTACAAGATGAATCCGCCCCTGCGGAGCGAAGCAGACCGGCAGGCGCTGTTGCGCGGCTTGCTGGATGGAACCGTCGATTGCCTTGCGACCGACCACGCGCCGCACGCACGCTTTGAAAAATATGTCGAGTTTGACCGCGCCGCTTCCGGCATCACCGGGCTGGAAATTGCTTTCGGCGTGGCTTGCAGCGTGCTGCATCAGCAAAACCAAATGCCCCTGGCGCAACTGGTCAGATTGCTTTCGGTCAATCCGGCCCGCATCGTGAAGCTGGAGGGGCGCGGCACGCTGGCCGTAGGCGCGCACGGCGACGTAACCATCTTCGACCCCAAGAAGCGCTGGAAGTACGATGTGACGAAGACGCGCTCGAAATCGCAGAACGCGCCGTGGGACGGCCTGACCATGACCGGACTCGTGATCTACACCATCGTCGGCGGACGCGTGGTGCACGGGAGATAGAACAGTGGGCGTTTCAGACTCCCGCACCTTTTCCGGTGCAAACCCAAGAGCGGTGCGCTAGAGTGATCCCAAACCATGCAGAACCTCGATGAGACGCTAGCTTCGGCGTTTAACTTACCTGCGTTTCGCCCATACCAGCGTGAAGTAATTCAGGATGTCCTGAACGGGCAGGACGTCATCTGCGTCATGCCAACGGGCGCCGGCAAGAGCCTTTGCTTCCAACTTCCAGCAGTTGTCCTTGGCGGGCTCACCCTGGTGGTTTCGCCACTGATTTCGCTGATGGCCGACCAGGTCCGCCAATTGCAAGCGTTGAGCATTCCGGCGCTGCTGTTGAACAGCTCGCAGGACGGCGCTGCCTACAGCCGGGTCGTACGGCAGTTGCGCGAAGGCTTTCAAGGCCTGCTTTACATTGCCCCCGAGCGGTTTGCGGTACCAGCCTTCCAACAATTGCTGCAGCAGATTCGTCCCAAGCTCTTCGTAGTGGATGAGGCGCATTGCATTAGCGCGTGGGGACATGACTTTCGACCCGATTACCGGCGGCTTGCCGAAGCGCGCGAGCAGCTCGGCTCTCCACTAACGATTGCCGTGACCGCGACCGCGACCGCACAGGTGCGCGATGACATTTCGCGAGTTCTCAAGTTGCGTTCGCCCAAGGTCCACGTCACTGGATTTGACCGGGAAAACCTTGCCTATGGGGTAAAGAAGTTTCGCAACGAAGGTGAGAAAGACGTAGCACTGATTTCGCTCTTGGGCAGCAGTGAAGCAGCGGCAATCGTCTACTGCTCGACCCGGCGGGCCGTTGAGCAACTGGCCGCATGGTGCGAGGAGCGTTTCCCGGAGCGCCCGGTGTGCGCCTATCACGCCGGAATGTCGCAGGAGGCGCGCAGGGAGAGCCAGGAGCTGTTTGTCTCCGGCGCCGACACCATCGTTGTCGCCACAAACGCATTTGGGATGGGAATTAACCGGGCGGATATCCGTCTGGTGGCGCATTACAATTTGCCAGGCAGCCTTGAGGCCTACTACCAGGAGGCCGGACGTGCCGGACGCGATGGCGAGCCAGCTCAGTGTGTTCTCCTGTACGAGCCGCGCGACTTGTTTACCCAGAAGTTTTTCATCGACAAAATGGGGGAGAACAATCCGAGTTTGAGCGCACAGGACCTGGAACTTCTGCAAAGAGCGGCCCGCAGGAAACTCAACCTTATGCTGGCTTATGCCGATTCATGCCGCTGCCGGCGGAAACAGATAATGGAGTATTTCGGGCAGATAGGGGCGATCCGAGATTGCGCATGCGACGCTTGCAACGAAGCGGCGCGGCCGAATTCCAGGGCAGAGGCATTCGGGTCTTACCGCGAGCGAAAGCCGCCCAGCGCGACGGACGTGAGCCATGTACCGGCGCGGTCGAAGTTGACCTCCGACGAGAAGAGGCAAAATCGCGAGCAGTTGCTAGCCGCGCTCGACGAGGCCGCGCGGATACGATTTGAGCTCCTGCGACGGGTGCGTCTTGAATTGGCGCAAAAGCAGGGGGTAAGCGCTTTCATCATCGCATCGGACCGTGTGCTGCGGGAGATTGCACGTCTAGCGCCTCATTCGATCAGCGCTCTGCTCAGGGTCCACGGCATCGGCCCACACACGGCCGAGCAGTACGGGCAGGCGTTTCTGCAGGCGATCACGACAGAGCCGGCTATCTCCACCGCGACGGAGCGCCGGAGAGACTCACTGTGCGACCGGAAAGCGGTCGCTGAACTCGATGGCGGCGCAGGGCGCCTGAGTATCCGGACGAACCCGAACTATATTCCGGCATACGTGACGAAAAGCAACGGGCAGAATAATTCGACGGTTGTCCCGCAGGCGGTGATGCAGGCAGAAAAACGGTTGAAGGCGACCTCTGAAAAGCAAGAACGCGAGTCCTCGCCTGTCGCGCTCGACGAAGCTGCGCGGGTGCGCTTTGAGCGTTTGCGCACGGTTCGGGCGAAGCTAGCCGGGGAGAAGGGCTGGCCTGCGTACTTGATCCTGCAGAACGCAGTCCTGCTTAAAGTTGCACGACTAGCGCCAACGACCATCGAAGAGTTGAGCAGGATCATCGGTCAGACCAGAGCGGAGAAATACGGTGATATATTCCTGTCCGTGATCTCCTCCGCTAGCCCTCAGGAGCGCTCCTAAATCATCCCCATCCTTTTGCCCACGCGCTTGAGCACCTCCAGCGCCTGCGTGAGTTCGTCTTGAGTGTGGGCGGCGGTGACGATGGCGCGCACCCGCGCTTTGCCTTCGGGAACCGTAGGGAAGGCAATGCCGGTACCCATGACGCCCTCTTCGAAGAGCGCCTTCGAGAACTCCATCGTGGCGCGGCCGTCGCCGATGATGATCGGCGTGATCGGGGTTTCTGAAGCCGGCGTGTTCCGGCCGCCGATGTTGTAGCCGAGCCGGCTGAGTTCCTGCCTGAAAAAGCGCGTGTTCTCCCAAAGCTTCTCGATGCGCTCAGGCTCCTGCTCCAGTACCTCGAAGGCGGCGATGCAGGTGGCGGCCACCGACGGCGGATGCGAGGTCGAGAACAAAAACGGCCGGGCGCGATGATAAAGAAAATCGATGAGGTCGCGCGTGCCGCAGACGTATCCGCCAAGCGCGCCGATTGCCTTCGAGAGTGTACCCACCTGCACGTCCACCCGCCCGTGCACCTTGAAGTGATCGACGGTGCCGCGGCCGTTGCGCCCGAGCACGCCGGAGGCATGGGCGTCGTTGACCATCATTATGGCGCCGTATTTCTCGGCCAGGGCGCAGAGTCCGGGCAGCGGACCAATGTTGCCATCCATCGAGAAAACGCCGTCGGTGATGAGCAACTTGCGGCCGGGCTCGTCCTTCACGCTGGCCAACTGCTCCTCGGCGTGGGCCAGGTCCTTGTGTCGAAAGACCAAAATCTTGGCCCGCGAGAGGCGCGCCCCGTCAATGATGCTGGCGTGATTGAGCTCGTCGGAGATGATGAAATCATCTTTGCCCAAAATGGCGGAGACCGTGCCGGCGTTGGCGGCAAATCCGGACTGAAAGACGACGCAGGCTTCGACGTTCTTAAAGCGTGCGATATGCTCCTCCAGTTCCATGTGGATCCGCATGGTGCCGGCGATGGTGCGCACCGCGCCGGAGCCCACGCCGTAGCGGCGGGTCGCTTCCAGCGCCGCTTCGCGCAGCTTGGGATGCGTGGTCAGGCCGAGGTAGTTGTTGGAGGCGAGATTGATGACCTTGCGGCCGTCGAAGTGGCACACCGGGGCCTGCTCGTCATCGAGTACGCGAAGCCGGAAATGAGTTCCCTTTTGTTTGAGCTGATTGAGTTCGTCGGTAAGAAATGAGAGCTGCGGACGTGTGCTAGTGGTAGTCATGAGTGCCTCGCAAATGATCTCAGCCAAACATAGAACAACCGCCGACACCTCACAAGGGAGACTTGCTATTGAATGATTCTTTCGTTGCCCACCCGGCGGGTCAGGTGCTCGCGATCGAAGTATTCAAGCAGGGGGATCGCATACTTGCGGGTTATGCCAGTCACGTCCTTGAAGCGGGAGATATCAAACTTCGGCGAGGTCTTTTTCATTTCCAGCAGCTTCGCCTTGAGCGCGGCCAGCGTCTGATGGTGAAAAATCAGTTCTTCATTCACCTTGACAAGGGTGCGGTCGCGCAGCAGCAGAGTCACGATCTGCTGGGCGCGGGCGCGGTCGAGCTTAAGCGAGGCCAGCACGTCTTTCAACGCCGGAACCTCCAGCCCGGCCTTGAGGAACGCCTCTTCGATTTGCTTTTTCGATTCGGCCTCGTCGGTCTGCATTGCCACCCCGCGCCCAGAAATGCGGATGAGCTCTTCCTGGAGTTCGATGCGGCGCTCGCGGACGAGGGACTCGACCACGCCGGCGAAGATAAGCGGCTCCAGGCCGAGCTGATCGCGCAGCTCCTGGCGATTCATTCCGACGACCAGACGATTTTTCTCGTGGAACGAGGTCAGCCGGTTCAGCAGCCCGGAGCGCACGCCCTGGAAGCAATCGGAGGCGACCAGCGATTCTCCGATTCGAACGGCTTGACTGGCTTCGACCAGCGCCATGACCACTGGTGCAAGTTGCGCGCTCAACCAACCGGTTTCGGCGACGGCATCGGAGAGTGACAAGCCTCGCGTCTGGCGTTGCGCGATGCGGGCGGCGAGCAGTTGTTCGCGGGAAGGGTTTTGCAGCCGGCGCAGAAAGGCCGTGTGCTCGGTGGCGCTGCTGCGGCGCGCCTGCGGGGCTATGTCAAGCACGCAGCCTCCGGCGATGGTGACGACCGGAGAAAACTGCCGCAGGATGAAGCGGTCCCCCGGCAACAGCGCGACCGCTTCGGCGAGCCGCAGCTGAGCCAGACCGCTTTCGCCGGGAAGAAGTTCCTTGTCGCCGATGAGCACGACTTCGGCGATGGTTTCGGCGGTGTAGGCGTGCAGGTGCACGCGGGCGCGATCTTTCAGCGGACGGGCCGAGGGGAGCAAGCTGATCTCGACATCCAGACGCTTGCCGGCGTGGAAAAGCCCGGCCGGAACAAGCATCATGCCCCGCGCGAGTTCTTCGGGAGAAACTGCGGCGAGGTTGAGCGCCGTACGCTGTCCGGCGACGGCGTACTCGGCGGCCTGATTGTGATTCTGGATTCCGCGCACCCGCACGCGGCGCGCGCCGGGCAGCACCTCGACCTCTTCCTCCTTGTGCACCGTGCCTGAAATCAGGGTACCAGTAGCGACGGTTCCGAATCCCTTGATGGTAAAGACGCGATCGATAGGGAGGCGAAAGGCGGATTGAGGATCACGCGCCGGCGCCTCTCCGGCGACGCGCGCCAACTCGTGCTTGAGCCGTTCGAGTCCGGCTCCGGTGGTGGCGCTGACAGGCACAATCGGCGCGGTTGCGGGATCGAGGAACGAATCGCGCAGATACTCTTCCACTTCGAGGCGCACCACTTCGAGCGTGTCGGAGTCGACGAGATCGGCCTTGGTCAGCACGGTCAGGCCGCGCCGGATGTTGAGCATGCGACAGATATCGAAGTGCTCGCGGGTCTGCGGCTTGATGGATTCGTCGGCGGCGACCACGAGGATGACCAGATCGATGCCGCCTACGCCGGCCAGCATGTTGCGCACAAAACGCTCGTGACCGGGGACATCGACAAAACCGAGACGCAGGCGTTCGCAGCCTTCGGGCGTGGGCAATTCCAGATGCGCAAAGCCAATGTCAATGGTAATGCCGCGGCGCTTCTCCTCTTCGAGGCGATCGGGATCGATCCCGGTGAGGGCGCGCACCAGCGTGCTCTTGCCATGATCGATGTGTCCGGCGGTGCCGACGGTGACGGATTTCATAAGAGCAGTTTCAAGTTTCGCAGGCAACGATCACTTCGCATAGCGATTGCGCTTGCGCTCGGCGTGGCGCTCTAGTCCGAGTTCGATCAGCCGTCCGATCAGCTCGGGGTACGCGATTCCGGAGGCCGCCCAGAGCTTGGGATACATGCTGATCGAGGTGAATCCGGGCATGGTATTTACTTCATTGAGGTAGACCTTCTCGGTCGACGGGTCCATCAGGAAATCGACGCGCGCCAGACCCGCGCAGTCACAGGCCTGAAAGGCGCGGACAGCCATCTGCTGCACTTGTTTCTGCTGGCTGCGGCTCAGCTTGGCCGGAATCAGCAGCTTCGAGCCCTCGTCGATGTACTTGGCATCGTAGTCGTAAAACTCCTTGGCCGGAATAACCTCTCCGCAAACCGAAGCCTTGGGGTCGTCGTTGCCGAGCACGGAGCACTCGATCTCCCGCGCCTTGCCGCGCTTGCCGCCCACCGCCTGCTCGATGATGATCTTGCTGTCGTACTGGGCGGCTTCCGCGACGGCCGGGCCGAGTTCGGCGGAGTCGTGAGCCTTGGAGATGCCGACCGAGCTGCCGAGATTGGCGGGCTTGACGAAGAGCGGATACTTCAGCGCGCTCTCGATCTGGCGTCGCGTTTTCTTCGGATCGTCTTCCCAGCGGCGGCGAAGAATGGTGACGTGCTTGACCAGCGGTAGCCGGGCGTCGCGGAACAGGCGCTTCATGACATCCTTGTCCATGCCGGCGGCCGAGCCCAGTACGCCCGAGCCGACATAGGCGATGTCGGCCAGCTCCAGTAAACCCTGTATGGTTCCGTCTTCGCCGAAGGTGCCGTGTAGCACGGGGAAAATAATATCGACATCGATTGCGTGCTGCGCGGCTGCGGGTTTGGCCGTGTCAAAGGGAATGATGGCCGACTCCGAGCCGGAGGGAACAGGCGGCACCAGAACGGACTCGCCATGCGCCAGCACGGCGGCGCCCGGCGTGGCTTCCGGATCGCCGGCGCGGAGATGCTGCGCCTCCGGCTTGGCTTCGCCCTTGAGTAGGTGCTCCGCGTGAAGATCGGTGAGCCAGCGGCCCTGCTTGGTGATGCCGATGGGAATAACCTCGTATTTTTCTTGGTCGATGGCCTTGAGAATGGACGCCGCCGAGAGCAGAGAGACCTCGTGCTCGCCGCTGCGTCCGCCGAAGAGAATGCCGACTCGAAGACGATTTTTCATGATGTGGTTCCCGGTTACTGCGTTTACTTCTGAGCCCAAAAATAACACATAACAGAATTCACCACGGGGTGTGGCCTCGCCTCTACCTGCCTTCCAATTGTTGCGCAGAGCAACTCTTTCTTTTTCAAACACCAGTCGCGGTCAAAACGGAGGCTATATTGAAAGACAACAAGGTAGTCCCCGCTCTGGAGAGACTCCCAGACGCGTTTGATTTCTCGATGTCCAACGTGCTCATGGCTGCGTGTCGCACCTTCGATGCCGGTATCCGGGTCAAGAAATACAACCTTGGGCGCGGTCTTGCGGATAATCTCCAAAACCAGATCGAAGTATGTAACCCGGCAGCCATTTGAATAGCGCGTCATCAATACCGTAATTCGCCCAGGGAGCAATCGCTCAATACGGCTGATGTCGCGGGCACGCAGCAAGCGCTCATCGGCAAAGAACTTGCGTACAGCAGGATTGCAAGGGCCAGGGTCCCCGAAGTCGTTTCCGTGAGTGCCCTTGTCAGGCCGCAACATAGCGATCTGAAAAATGTGATGCTTCTCGCCTGCGAGCTTGAGCAACAGCGACCACTTCCAGACATCCTTACGATCGCTGTAGAACTGATTGCGCATCTGTTTACAGTATCTTCTTCCCGAACGCGCTCTGGGCCAAGCCGACGGCGAGTTCGGCGGTGCGGTTGCGTTCGTCGATCACCGGGTTGACCTCGACGATTTCAAAGCTGAGCATGCGGCCGTGGTCGGCAATGATCTCCATCGCCAGATGCGCCTCGCGATAGGTGACGCCGCCGGGCACCGGCGTGCCCACGCCGGGGGCGTCTTCCGGGTCGATGAAGTCCATGTCCACCGAGATGTGGTAGCCGACGGTGCCGCGGCCGGCGATGCGCAGCGCCTCCTCCATGACCGTGCGCATGCCGCGCTCGTCGATGTCGCGCATGGTGAACGCCTCGATGCCGGCGCGGCGGATGTTTTCCTTCTCCCGCAGATCGACGTCGCGGAGGCCGACCAGCACGCAATTGTCGGGCGCGATCTTGGGCGACCAGCCATAGAGGTCGCCCAGCTCCTTGGGGCCAAGTCCCATGATGGCGCCCAGGGGCATGCCGTGGACGTTGCCGCTGGGCGAGGTCTCCGGAGTGTTGATGTCGGAGTGAGCGTCGAGCCAGATCAGTCCGACGCGCTGCTGGCGGGTGCGATAGAACTCGGCAACGCCAGATACCGAGCCGACCCCCATGGAGTGGTCGCCGCCAATCGAGAGCGGGACAGCGCCCTCGCCCAAGATGGCGCAGACCAGGTCGGCGTGCTTCTTGCAGGTCGCGGTAATTTCCTTGAGATAACGGGCGTGCAACTCGCCGGGATTCTTCTGCTCGGCCAGCATCACGGCAACATTGCCGCAGTCTTCGACAACATGGCCGAGGGCTTCCAGCTTGGCTTCCAGGCCGGCGACGCGAACCGCCGAAGGCCCCATATCGACGCCGCGGCGCTGCTGACCGAGATCGAGCGGAACCCCGATCACCTTGATGGTGCGGCCGGGAATGCTGCCGAAAGATGCGGGAACGCTGGCCATAAATGAGTTCTCGTTTTTGGGCGTGCGCCTCTTCTGCTCAACGGAGGCGATTTCCCCGGGTTGAGACGCGCTCACCAAAATAGCTTCGCATCAGAGCCGATCCCCATATTCCTTAACTGCAACGGCGAGGGCTGCGTCAAGCCAACTACTGAAGGTCTCTGCGATTTCATTCACTTTAGTCTTATGCGTAAACACGAACGGTTCAACCGAGCACAAAGAGAACCGTTCTGATAGCGATTCCCGGTCTTCCGAATCTTCGTACGACTCTAACTTCGAAAATGCAGTCGCTTCCATGATGCCCGTTAGGTCACGTCCAACATGATGAAATGACACAACAAAGGTCAAGCGCTCCGTGTTCACCCTGATCAAACCTCTGACAAAATAGTGATCTTCCGCAAAATTTGCGAACTTATCAGCCTCTTTGGCTGACTGGACGACTTCAAACTTGTACCAATGAGCGGTTTTCGAATCCGAACCGCCGTCACGGATATAGATCGATGGCTCCCCAATGTTGTTAAGGGTCGGCCTAAGCTCATGAAAAGATTGCTGTAACAACATGTGAGCCTTGGCTCTAAGTTCGACGGCCACCGAGTTCACTTGACGAAGTTCTGCCAGTTGCTGAATTCGTCGCTTTCCGAACTTCTCCGCAAGGCTTCCAATGACGGCGGAAGTCAAACTCTTCTGATGTGAGATTTCAGCATCAACATCAACGCTTAGAGCCTGAAGAATAGCGTTGCGCTCTAATCTGGCGAATATTTCTGCAAGTGGCGAGAGTTGCGTTCTGTCGGCAGATTCGAGGGCCTTAATGTACTCAACCCTAAGATCACGGTCTACAACTAACGGAAGTAGATCGGCGCGAAGAAGAATCAGTGTTGTTAGGGCACGAGCAACGCGCCCATTCCCATCTTGGTACGGGTGAATCTGCGTGAGGCGATGGTGAAGCCATGCGGCGACGATGATGGGATCTTCGTTCGTGTATTCGCGCAACCAGCTGAGGAGATTGTCCACCTCAGAATCCACATGAATTGGCGGACAATATTCATGCAGAGTCCCATCTTCTCGTTTCGGGTTATTTGGTTGCTCTTTGAATTTTCCTTTTAGAAGTGGTATTGAAAATCGATTGCCAAATTGATCGACGGCTGTGGTTGTGTCCTGATGTCGGGTCAGAATAGAGTGAAGCTCGTGGACCACGCTTTTTGTTAGTTCTCGATTCTTCGCTATACAGTCGATGACGAGTTGGACCGCTGCTTCCTGGTCGCGGAGAATGTCAATGAGTCGCGAAGGTTCGATGTTAGTACTAGAGTGCGAAACAAGATCCTCGGCAAAACCATGGGCGACCAATGCTTCCGTTGTGCCCCGATCTAAATCGTATAAGCGTTCCAGGATACCCGTTTCGACGCTTAAGCGCCGGATCAATCGTTGATTAAAATCCGCAAGCTGCGCTTGACTTGATTCTTGCAGGCGCTTCTTCGATGCCCGCCAATTTTCGTACAGAGGGCGCATAGCAGCGAGATCAATTTGTTTCTCTTCGTTAGAGAGGGGCTCGATGGGTTTCCAGCTATAGTTGGTCATAATCTGCCTAACCCCGGTGTGGCGCGTATCGACTCCCCGCACCACTACTTACGGATACATTCTATGCAGCATGCGCGCGAACGGAATCGTTTCCCTTACGTGATCTAAACCGCAGACCCAGGCCACGACGCGCTCGATACCCATGCCGAAGCCCGAGTGCGGCACCCCGCCGAACTTGCGCAGATCGAGATACCACTGGAAAGCCTCTTCCGGCAACTGATGCTGGTGAATCCGCTGCAACAACAGGTCGTAGCTGCTGACGCGCTGCGAGCCGCCGATGATTTCGCCGTAGCCCTCCGGGGCAAGCACGTCGACGCAGAGCGCCTTGGTTGCGTCCAGCGGGTCCGGCTCCATGTAGAAAGCCTTCACCGCCGCGGGATAGCGATGCACCATCAACGGGCGATCGAACTTCGAGGAGATGTACGTCTCATCAGGCGAGCCGAAGTCGTTCCCGTACTCGAACCGGCTTTCCAACTCGCCCTTGGCGTGGCCTTCGTGCAGCATGGCAACGGCGTCGTCATAGCTGATGCGTGGAAAGGGGGTGTCGATTTTTTCCAGCGGGCCGAGGTTGCGCCCCATGGTTTCCAGATCGGCGCGCCGGCGCTCCAGGCAGCGCTTGACGATGTAGGTGACGAAATTTTCCGCCAATTCCATGATGTCGTCGAGCGTGTAGTAGGCGACCTCGGGCTCCACCATCCAGAACTCCGTGAGGTGGCGCCGGGTCTTGGATTTTTCCGCCCGGAAGGTCGGTCCGAAGCTGTAAACCTTGCCGAGCGCCATGGCCGCGGCCTCGTTGTAAAGCTGGCCGGACTGGGTGAGATACGCCTGCTCTTCAAAATAGTCGACCGGAAACAGCGTGGTCGTGCCCTCGCAGGCTGCCGGGGTGAGGATGGGCGGATCGGCCAGAGTGTATCCGTTCTGGTTCAGGTAATCCCGGACGGCATTGATGATTTCGGCGCGGGTGCGCAGAATGGCAGCTTGGCGGGGAGAGCGCATCCAGAGATGACGATGCTCCATGAGGAAGTTGACGCCGTGCTCTTTGAGGGTGATCGGGTAGGGATCGCTCTCGGGCACGCGCTGCACCACCTCGGCGGCCTCCACTTCGAGTTCATAGCCTCCCGGGGCGCGCTTGTCAGCCCGCACCTGTCCGCTGATCACCAGGGCAGACTCCTGCGTCAGACCCTTGAGCGCGTCCCACACCTCGGGCGCGACCTTGCTTTTCACCACCACGCCCTGCACCAGTCCGGTGCCGTCGCGGAGGATGGGGAAGAGCAGCTTGCCGCTCTCCCGCAGGTTATAGAGCCAGCCGCGGATGGTGACCGCCTGGCCTTCATGACTGCCGAGCTGAGAGATAGTAGTAATCGGTGCTTGCATAAATGATTGGCCGTTCGCCAACTGGCTATTGTAGCGGCAACGGGGGATTCAGGCGAGAGGTGGGATGCGATTGTCGCAACCCGGCTTCACGCGCTACAATTTCGCGAAATTCTTTATTCTGCTTGAGCGCTTGGAGAAATAGGCCCTTTGAAAATTAAGTTTTGGAGACAAAAATGGCGAAAAATTTTGAGATCGGTATGTATGGCGTATATCTCGTCGCAGCCGAGTTAACGTCTCTTGGGTTCATAGTCTCCCTTACGTCGCGTAACGCATTTGGAGCCGACCTGCTTGTCACGGACCAGTTGTGTCGAAAATCGTGGTCGGTTCAAGTGAAAACGACTGCCCTGACAAGGAGTTTTTGGCCGGTGGGCGAACGTGCCAGGAATATCAAATGCCCCACTCACGTTTATGTGTTTGTGAACCTGAAGGAGAAGGGCTGCCGACCGGAATATCACGTCGTTCCAAGCAAATTCGTCGCCAAAAAGACATATGAATACAAAACCAAGGGCGCCACCTGGTACTCCCTTGACCGCAGCGACGCGAAACCCTTTTTAGAAGGCTGGACGAAGGTCTTTGGGCGCTCCCGGTCCTACGCCTGAACCGCGACTCGCTTCTGCCCTGCAGATCTCAAACTGGGGTGCTGCCCTTGCGTCCGTTAGCTGTCCATTAACGCGGCGCATCGCTCCAAGCATTGCTGCTGAATGAGCGGATCGTCGCCGAAGCCTTCGAGCCAGCAGACGTCGGGTTCGCGCCGGAACCACGTCATCTGGCGTTTGGCGTAGTTGCGGTGTCCCTGCTGCGCGGCGGCGATGGCCTCGTCAAGGGTTAGCTCGCCCGCAAGGTATTGCGCGGCCTGACGGTAGCCAAGCGAATTCAGCACCATGGGAATATCGCCGCGCTCGCGGTAGCGTTCCAGCAGGGAGCGAGTTTCCTCGACGAGTCCGGCGGTGAACATCTGGCGGGCACGCTGGTTGATGCGCGCATAGAGCCGGCCGCGCTCGGGATTGAGCCCCAGGCGCAGGATGCGGAATCCGCTGAGCGGCTGCCGCCCGGCAAGCCACAGTTGGCTCATTGGCCGGCGGGCCAGCAGACAAACTTCAATCGCCCGAACCAGCTTCGGAGTATCGTTGGGGTGAATTGCCTGGGCGGCGCTGCGGTCCAGACGCGCCAGCACGCGATGCAAGTGTCCTGCTTCCTTTTCGCGGGCGCGTTGCCGCAGACGGTTGCGCAGTTGCTCTGAGCGCTGCGGCCCGGCGAACAGGCCCTCCAGCAGCGCGCGCAAGTAGAGTCCGCTGCCGCCGGCAATGATCGGCAAGCGTCCGCGAGCAGCAATCTCGCCGAGTAGCTGGCGCGCGAGCCGGGCATAATCTCCGGCGGTGAAAGGCGCGTCGGGAGCAACCAGGTCGAGCATGTGGTGCGGCGCTTGGGCGCGCTCCCGCGGGGTGGGCTTGGCGGTGCCGATTACCAGGTCACGGTAGATGGCAACCGAGTCGCAGTTAACGATTTCCCCTGCGAAGCGCCCGGCCAGAGCCAGGGAGAGCGCGGTCTTGCCACTGGCCGTGGGCCCTAAAACGACCGCCAGCGGATGATCGCCCGGACTCATCGCGCACTCCACAAAAGCGCAGTCAGCGACGTCTCGATGACGTGGCGCTCGGAGCGGGATGTGGGAATCATCGCGCACTCCGCAAAGGCGCAATGAGCGACATCGCGACAACGTGGTGCTCGGAGCAAGGTCTGGAGGATCATCGCGCACTCCACGGGATGTGGCGCCAGAATCGAGCGATGGTGATCGCGAGAATCAGCAGAGCGATCAGGATGAGTCCGTAGATGCGCCTTGCGCTGCCAGGTTGAATGGGAGCGGCCACGGCGCAATTGTAAACCCGACCCCGGCCGGAAGTTCTCACCGCGTGCCGTGGTTGCTCGTGGACCGGCTAGGTTTTCCCTCTCACGGCGGACAAGCACTGGCCATAAAGTTCCAGCAGATGATTGGCATAATCTTCCGGCTTGGACACGGTGCCGCCCTGGAAGCCGGCGCCAGGTGCGCCCGTCTTGCCGTAGCCTGTGGTGCCGGCGATAAACTTCATCATGTCGAGCGCGATGTCCTCATCGCGACGCGAACCCACACTACTCTTTTCTTCCGTCATTGCAGGAAGTGCCTCCAGTTCAGATTGGCGGGAGCCTGCGGGCGCCCGCCGACCCGACGATTTTTCGCTCCGGGAGCGAAGCGGTCAATAGGTCCGGAAACTGGTCTCTTTGTCCCATGACCATCCGCGAACTCACCCAAGAAGCCTTTGATGATAGCAGACGGGGCAGTGTTCGCCGCAACTTGGGCACCGATGGCCAAGACGAGGCGGACGACCGATTCCGCGTCTGCGAGGAATTACAAAGCAGGAATGAAGCGATAAAATTCACCCATGGGCGAGTTGGGCAAAATGTTGATCGGCTTGGGCACGCTGCTGGTGGTACTGGGGATCGTGCTGCTGGCGGCGGGAAGACTGCACCTGCCGCTCGGAAGGCTTCCCGGCGACATCGCCTGGCGC
>CAWFEA010000001.1:0-165000 GCA_963814745.1 uncultured Acidobacteriota bacterium | reverse complement strand
GACGTGGCAAGCTGCGATAAGCCTCGGGGAGCCGCAAACAGGCTTTGATCCGGGGATTTCCGAATGGGGAAACCCTGTACGGTGAACCCGTACAACGGCCCGATGAATCCATAGTCGGGTACGAGCGAACCCAGGGAAGTGAACCATCTCAGTACCTGGAGGAAGAGAAAACAACCGTGATTCCGAAAGTAGTGGCGAGCGAAATCGGAACAGCCCAAACCTAATGCACCTTCGGGTGTAGCAGGGGTTGTAGGGCCCGCAACAGTAGAGTTACCAATCCAATTGCTAGTCGAAGCCCTCTGGAAAGGGGAGCCATAGAGTGTGATAGCCACGTAGGCGAAAGCAATTGGACTCGAAGCGGGTACCTGAGTACCGCGGGGCACGTGAAACCCTGTGGGAATCTACGGGGACCATCCCGTAAGGCTAAATACTAGCTTCTGACCGATAGTGAACCAGTACCGTGAGGGAAAGGTGAAAAGAACCCCTGCGAGGGGAGTGAAATAGTACCTGAAACCGTGTGCCTACAAGCAGTGGGAGGGCTATGGCCGCAAGAGAATGCCTGACCGCGTGCCTATTGCATAATGAGCCGGCTAGTTATTCTTGTCAGCAAGGTTAAGCGGAAGCGAGCCGCAGCGAAAGCGAGTCCTAATAGGGCGTTAAGTTGGCAGGAATAGACGCGAAGCGGGATGATCTACCCTTGGCCAGGATGAAAGTGGGGTAACACCCACTGGAGGTCCGAACCGGTGTTTGTTGAAAAAAGCTCGGATGAGCTGAGGGTAGGGGTGAAAGGCTAATCAAATTCCGTGATAGCTCGTTCTCTCCGAAATAGCTTTAGGGCTAGCCTCGCGTGATTTGCAGTGGTGGTAGAGATCTGAATGGACTAAGGGGCTTTCCAGCTTACTGAATCCAACCAAACTTCGAATGCCACGGACAACCAGCACGGGAGTCAGACGGCGGGGGCTAAGCTTCGTCGTCGAGAGGGAAACAGTCCAGATCGCCAGCTAAGGTCCCCAAGTTCCAGTTAAGTGGGAAAGGATGTCGGAACGCCCAGACAGCCAGGAGGTTGGCTTAGAAGCAGCCATCCTTTAAAGAAAGCGTAATAGCTCACTGGTCAAGCGGTCCGGTGCCGACAATTCAACGGGGCTCAAACTGGACACCGAAGCTGCGGATGCATGGCTTAGGCCATGCGTGGTAGGAGAGCATTCTCAACAGTTTGAAGCGAGACCGGAAGGACTCGTGGACGGTTGGGAAGAGACCCTGCCGGCATAAGTAGCGATAACGGAGGTGAGAACCCTCCGCGCCGAAAGTCTAAGGTTTCCTGAGAAAGGTTAATCCGCTCAGGGTTAGTCGGTCCCTAAGGCGAGGCCGAAAGGCGTAGCCGATGGACATCCGGTTAATATTCCGGAACTCCCTTGTGTTCGTTATCACGATGGGGTGACGCAGAAGGATAGACGGGCCCTCCTATGGCTATGGGGTTCGATGCGTGTAAGCCGGTTCCGATAGGCAAATCCGTCGGGGCGTTAACGGTGAGACGCAAAGCAGTAAGCCGTATGGCCGAAAGCCGTCCGATTCCACGCTGCCGAGAAAAACCTCTAAGGAGAATGTAAGGGAACCGTACCTCAAACCGACACAGGTAGACGAGGAGAATATCCAAAGGCGCTCGAGAGAACACTCGTTCAGGAACTCGGCAAATTAACCCCGTAACTTCGGGAGAAGGGGTGCCCCGGTAGCGTGTCAAAGCCCGAGGGGGCCGCAGTGAAACGCGTACGGCGACTGTTTAACAAAAACACAGGTCTCTGCAAAGTCGAAAACGACGTATAGGGGCTGACGCCTGCCCGGTGCCGGAAGGTTAAAGGGAGAGGTCAACCGCAAGGTGAAGCTTCGAACTGAAGCCCCGGTGAACGGCGGCCGTAACTATAACGGTCCTAAGGTAGCGAAATTCCTTGTCGGGTAAGTTCCGACCTGCACGAATGGCGTAACGATCGTACGACTGTCTTAACGAGTGACTCGGCGAACTTGTAGTACCGGTGAAGATGCCGGTTTCCCGCATCTAGACGGAAAGACCCCGTGCACCTTTACTATACCTTCACTATGAACTATGGCCTTTGCTGCGCAGGATAGGTGGGAGGCTTTGAATTCAGGCTCTCGGGCTTGGAGGAGCCAACGGTGAGATACCACCCTGCGAGTTCTGTGGTTCTAACCTACTCCCGTGATCCGGGAGAGGGACATAGTGAGGCGGGTAGTTTGACTGGGGCGGTCGCCTCCTAAATTGTAACGGAGGCGCACGAAGCTACGCTCAGGCTGTTTGGAAATCAGCCGTCGAGTGCAAAGGCATAAGCGTGGTTTACTGCGAGACCCACAAGTCGAGCAGTTGCGAAAGCAGGTCTTAGTGATCCGGTGGTTCTGTATGGAAGGGCCATCGCTCAACGGATAAAAGGTACGCCGGGGATAACAGGCTGATCGGAGCCAAGAGTTCATATCGACGCTCCGGTTTGGCACCTCGATGTCGGTTCATCGCATCCTGGAGCTGTAGAAGGTTCCAAGGGTTAGGCTGTTCGCCAATTAAAGCGGTACGTGAACTGGGTTCAGAACGTCGCGAGACAGTTCGGTCCCTATCTGGTGTGGGCGTAGGAGATTTGAGAGGGCCTGTCCTTAGTACGAGAGGACCGGGATGGACGAACCTCTTGTGTTCCAGCTGTCGTGCCAACGGCATGGCTGGGTAGCGAAGTTCGGTTGTGATAACCGCTGAATGCATATAAGCGGGAAGCACTCCTCAAGATGAGATCTCCCAACCCGTAAGGGATAAAGAAGGGCACAGGAAGACCACCTGTTTGATAGGCTGGATGTGCAAGTGCAGTAATGCGTGTAGCTTACCAGTACTAATCGCCCGTTCGGCTTGACCATAAAATTTACTTGGCGCACCCATATTGCGCAGGATCTGAAGCGATCCTGCTGGGCGTAGGCGAAACTGCCTTACGCCACCCAATGCTGTTCGGCAAACATCGTCTTAAGAGTTCTTTCAAGATTGGCGTTGGAAAAGCCAGAGATCCTTCGCGGCTGCGCCGCTCAGGATTTCGGCTGCGGGCTCAGACGCCCGCAAACGCCTCAGTTTCCGGTGATTTTACCGCGGGGGAAACACCCGTTCCCATCCCGAACACGGAAGTTAAGCCCCGCAGGGCCGATTGTACTGCGCGCGAAAGTGTGTGGGAGAGTAGGTCGTTGCCGGAATAAATAAAGGCCAGTTACCTTACGGTTTCTGGCCTTTTCCGTTTAGCTCTGCCTTGCTCAACATTACGGCCCAGAAGAGCCAACCGCTTTAGGTGCCGCTCTACGATTTGCAGGACTCTTGAGGGCCTGTCGAGCTGATGTTCCCATATCCTGATCACAGTCCAACCAGTCAATCGCAACTCTGTGGTGACTTGCCGGTCCCTTTCTCGGTTCCGGGCGAGTTTCGGTCCCCAATATTTCCGGTTTTCACGAGGTTGATGCGAGCAGCGGGGACACGCGTGCCAGAAACAGCCATCGATGAAGATCGCGAGCCTTTGCGTCTTGAAGACAAAGTCTGGGCGCCCTGGCAAGTCTTGGTGCCTTCTCCACCCCGTCAGGTGTGCTTCCCGAAGCAGCGAAGCAAACCGCAGTTCTGTGCTCATGTTTCCCTGAGAACGTATTGCTCGCATAATCCTCGACCGGGTCTCGGCAGGCAGTTTCATTTTGGGTACATGCTATCCCATTAAGGAACGCATTGGAGGCATGTTGTCGTGATGTTCGCCTAAAGCTCTCCAACTGAGCGGAATGGTATTCCCCTTCGTTCCGGCGGTAAGCGATTTCCACAGAAGGGTTTATATATCTGATTCTGAAGGCGAAATAATTCTATATTACATATGTAACGTTATGTATAGTACATGGAATGATTGGCGGCTCTGGAAGGATCGTGATCGAGGTGGAACCCGACCTTAAGCGCCGGCTCTACTCTGTCTTAGCGTTGGAACAGCAGTCGCTGAAGGACTGGTTTATTAATCGCGCGCTGGAGTACGTCCGATCCCAACAGCAGCCGAACCTATTCGCCGGTCGCGAAGGTGAAAGAGAACTTTAAGTCCTGTGCCGCAGGAAAGAGAGTTAGTGGCCGTGAACTTGCAAGGAGTGAAGGAACTGGAGCTACGACCGTTGAGTGTTGAAATGATTGCGAAGAATGTTGTTCATGAGGTCCGACTGAGCAATTCCACGCCGATCTGCTTCGCGCTTGATGAACTCCTTGTTATCGTCGGTGACGATGAGCTGCTTGTATTCTGCGGGGAACGCCCAGGAGCATACGTTGCAGTTCAACGTACATCCACCGCAAACGCTGCTTTTGATGTTGTTACACTGCTCACAGAGCGGCTGGAAATTGCCCAAATCGTTCGAGCCCTGCCGGGATCGAGGAATCTTGTGGTCTGGGCTGAGCTTTACATCCGGTTCCTGTTGGCCGCAAGAAGCGCATCGGTAGCCGTATCTTTCCCTAAGTGTTTTCCAATCTCCTTTGCTCAGCTTTGCCCTAGGCTCGCGTTTTTGGCTTACGTGCAAGCTCTGCAACTGGTAGCGGGTTCCTTCCTTTATGATGGAAGTGAAACCTTCCTCTCCCTGCAGTTCCCTCATATGCCGGAAAACGTCCTTATACGGCTCCTCGCCTCTGGCTCGGCGGAAAGTGTTGACGGCAGCGCGAATCTCGGTTTCGGAAAGCACGGGACCTGGGATGCCGTGCCTTGCGGGCCAGAGTGCCTTCAAGATCACCGAGTAGTAGTGCTTATTTGCCGCGCTGGGAGACACAAAACCATCTTGCGCTTCAGCGAGCCACTTCTCCCTACGAGCCTCCGACTCGTTCGGAGTGCTTCTGGGAGTGAGGAGAAAACCCTTGCTGGCGCGAGATTTAGCCATTTCACCCTAAGGTTGGAAAGATGCGCTTAGCTTCGTTCTTCGCCGGAATCGGCGGCTTCGACCTTGGATTCCAGTATGCGGGCATTATACCTGTGTTCCATTGTGAAATTGATCCTTATTGTCAACGTATCCTAAAGCGCCACTGGCCGGAGGTCCCGCTGCATGACGACATCACGACGCTCAAAGCCGATCAAATCCCTGAAGCTGAAGTTTGGGCCGGCGGATGGCCCTGTCAAGATGTCAGCGCGGCCAACGCACAGCGCAAGGGCATCCGTGGAGCCCGAAGTGGACTCTTCTTCACATTTGCAGAGCTTGCTCGATCAGTTCGACCGCCTTGGATTGTCTTGGAGAATGTCCCGGGCCTCCTCAGCTCAGACGGAGGGTCCGCCTTTGAGTCAGTTGTTGACGAGCTTGAAGAGATCGGGTATATGGGGATCTGGTTCACGTGTAACACTCTCAGCGCGGGTTTACCCCACAGCCGTGAAAGAGTTTTCCTTATCGGATCTTATCAATCGCCGCTTTCCTATCAGTTCTATATTGACAGCGGCAAATTGCTTAGGGGTGATTCGCCGCGAAAAGCGTGCGGGACGGAAGCTAGACCCGATCTTTGCGAAGAGTTTGCGTCAGACACTCCGCTTCTGGTTCAACGTCGCGGCGGCTTTGGGTACACCAAGGCGACGAGCTATAGCCCCACGATACGCGCCCAAACTGGAAAGCATCAAGGCGGCCACTCTGACAGACCAATATTATGTGGCCAGAAACTTGACCTGGACCGAATGCGAGCGACTGATGGGGTTCCCGGCCGGCTGGACGGTAGGCGAGGGCGACTCATTGGCAACGCCGTAGCCCCGCCGATAGCCGAGTTCATCGCTCGGCGTATATTGGCGATTCAGAACACATCTGAACCCGCTAAGGCGGCGGCAGCAGCAGACTAATTCTACGCTCTCTGAAAGAGCCGGGAACGTGTATTATTTGCAACACCGGATTCCGAATCATTTTTTCAAGGAAACTTCGCCATGGCTTGCTCATGCTCCAATCGTACGGTGGCCTTTGTGGCCTTCCGCCTGGTTCTGGGAACCAACTTTTTCTTTCACGGACTGGCCCGCATGCTCGGCGGCGGCGTCGAGGGCTTCGCCTCCGGCACGACCAAGGCTTTTGCCGGCACGCCTCTGCCGCCGGGCCCGGTCCACGCCTTCCTCTCGGTGCTGCCTTATGTGGAGTTGATCCTCGGTGTGCTCATCTTTTTCGGGTTGTTCACGCGCTGGGCGCTGGTGATCGCTCAGCTATTGATCGCCGGGCTGATTTTCGGGACCTCGATGCGTAGCGACTGGGTTACGGTCTCGATCCAGATGATCTACGCCGTCGCGCTTTATCTGGCACTTGCCAACCTCGACGATAATTGCTGCTCGCTCGATAAGCTGTTCGGCAAGAACAAAGCCTGAGGAGCGCCAATATCTTGCCGCCGTTGTGGTTGGGTGAAGAGCGCCTTAGCGTCGCGGGTCCGAGCCTTGTTCATGCGTCGGCCGTTAGCCGCCCAGACACTCGGAATCCTTCCGCCTTAGGCGCGCTAAAGCGCTGGCCGAATACCTTGCCGGCTTTCGGGATATACTTTCTTCGGAGCGGTCTGAGAGGTAGAAGCATGAAAAGTCCCGGCGAGGAGGAGACGCAGACCACGGCCCCGGAGGACAGCCCGAAAGAGGCGGCGCGAAAGCGCCGTCGAGTTCACTGGATTTTCCCTTTAGGGATCGGGCTAGCCGGGTTGGCATCGGCCGCCGCTTTCGTTTTGCGCGGCTGCTGGCACCGAAATATGAGCTGGCCGGCGAGAGTGGAAGACGAACGCGGGCATTTTTCCTATCAGGTTTGCAATGACTGCGGCATCATCCGCTTATTCGACGAGCGTACGTTTCGCGGCATAGGCCCCTACGGATATGATTTGCACGCCCTGATCGCCGCTGAGCGCCTGCTGCGGCGCCAGCGCATGCAGCGGGCGGAAGCGCAAAAATCCAGACTCGAATCGAAAGCTCAGGATGAAGCCCGGGGCAGCGCCAAGACCGATGCAGGGTAAATTCGGAATCCAGACACGCTGCCCACGATGCTGCGAAGATTCAGCCTTGGGCTCGGTGTAACAGATTTGTAGGACAAGAAACTTTAAGATCGGGATTATGACTCGAATGCTGATTCACTGGATCATCAGCGCCCTGCTGCTGCTGGTGGTGTCGCATATTGTTCCTGGATTTGTCGTGCGCGGTTTTTTCCCCGCCCTGGTGGCGGCGCTGGTTATAGGGCTGGTAAACGCCACCCTCGGTCTGCTGTTGAAGATCCTCACCTTTCCGCTCACGATTGTCACATTCGGTGTGTTTCTGCTGGTCATCAACGCCCTGATGCTGCTGTTTACCTCGCACTTGGTTAGCGGATTCACCGTGCAGGGATTCAAGCCGGCATTCTGGGGTGCGCTTCTGCTGGCCGTATTGCAGCTTCTAATGCGATGGCTCATTCCCGGCAGGGCCTTCTAACCGTCTTCTTGTCAGGGCATTTGAACTATGCGCCTGCCGGCGACTCTTCCAAAGCCCGCAGGCGCCGAACAGTTTCCCCCACATCGCCTTCCTGAAACAAACGGATTGCAGCCACCCCGGCCGCCCCCGCCATCAGGCAAGTAGCAGCATTGGAAAGGCTCACCCCGCCCAAGGCCAATATTGGCAGGTTGGTCGAGCGGACGGCTTCGCGGATAGCCTCAATGCCGATGCCGGGCAGCCTTGCACCCCTGCCCGTTTCTTTCGTCGCCGGGAGCACGGCCATTGGCGCAAGAACTTTTTCGAATATCGGCGCCAACACCGCGAAGTCCGCTCCTTCATCGGCAGCCAGCCGCACTTCGCCGACTGAGTGGCATGAGACGCCGACCAGAAAGTCTCGGCTCTGGACGCGGCGGCCGGCCCCGGCGACGATCGTGCGCGCCTGGCTCGCGGTGAAGTCGCCGGAGGTAAGGTGTACCCCGGCGGCGCCGACAGCCAGCGCGATATCGAGCCGCGAGTTGATCAGCAACTTGGTGCGGTGAGGCTCGATTCTCCGCAACGCTTCCTCGGCCAAATGTGCGAGCGGTTGGGCGGCCATATCTTTTTCGCGCAACTGGATGCAATCGACTCCAGCCTCAGCCGCCTGGCCGATGCGTTCGAGAAGCCGCGCCCGGCGTTCGACATCCGTGCCGGGAAACTGATTGCGGTCGGTGATGTAGTAGAACAGCACAGGGAAAGTTTCAGACCTCAACTTGCAAGTTGCAAAGTCGTTCAGAACCCATCGCTCGGCCAACAGGAGGCTAGCGAATCACTCCGAAGGTCATCATCAGGCAGAGCACGCCGATCAATATCAGCAAGATGCCAAAGGCTCTCTGCATGAAAGACGCTTTGCCGCTGCGGCCTGGGCGCACTCTTTCGCCGGGGCTGGTTAATTCCAAAGTGCGGCCGAATCGGTCCCGTATCCTCTGCAGCATCCCCGGGTAGAAGCACTGCAGGAAACCTTGGGAGATGAGCAGAAACAGAACCGTCAGCCAGAGGGTTCTTACCAGAAAGCGCATGATCGGAATTTTAGAGCAATTTCCGCCGCCGGAGTATCCACGAATATCGAATCAAAGCCGAACCATTGGTAAACCAACATTCGACTCAGGAAGCCGGCCAGGCAAAATACCCTCGCGCTCAGTGACGATCAAGGGCGCGCGCCAGCAAACCCACCTGCCTATGGCCGCGTCCTGGCTATCTCCGGGGTGCGTTTGGCGGGAACATTCAGGTGGTGCGTGGTGAGCGCATCGCGCAGAACTTCAAATCCCTCCTCGGGTGAATCCACGTAATTGAACAGCTTCACATCCCGCGGAGAGATGGTCCCAGCGTCGGCGAGCGCCTCCAGGTTGAGCACCCGGCTCCAGTATTCCTTGCCATAAATCAGGACGATAATTTTCTTGGCAAGTTTTTCGGTTTGCGCCAAGGTCAGGATTTCAAACAACTCGTCGAGCGTGCCGAAGCCTCCGGGGAAGACGACGAGGGCTTTGGCCAGGTAGGCAAACCACAACTTACGCATGAAAAAGTAGTGAAACTCGAAGTTCAACTCCTGGCTGATGAACGGATTGGGCATCTGCTCGTAAGGCAGGTTGATGTTCAGGCCGATGGTTTGTCCGCCGGCCTCGCGAGCTCCCAGGTTGGCGGCCTCCATGATGCCGGGACCGCCGCCAGTGGTGACAACGAAGCGATGACGCTTGGAAGGGATGGTGCGAGCCCACTGGGTGAGCAGGAAGGCGAGACGGCGCGCGTCCTCGTAATAGCGAGCCATGTCCACGGCGACACGGGCGCGTTTGACTCTGGTTTGTTCGTCGGGCGAAGCCAGAGCAGCCGAGCCCGGCTTCTCCAGCAAATCCAGGGTACGCTCGGCGGCCGAGAGGCCCTCCTCGGCTTGAACGCGGCTGTGGAAGCGCGCCGAGCCAAAGAAAACCACGGTGTCTTGAATGTTTTGCCGGCGAAAGCGCGCCAATGGTTCGGCGTATTCGGCCATAATTCGCAACGGGCGGCCATCCGGACCCGCCAGAAACTTCTCATTCTCGTATGCGAGCGGAGCCCGGATACTCTTCAAATCTTTGAGTTCACTCATAGGTGTTGGGAAATACGCGGTGCGTTTTACTTTCTACCAGCCGGTTCCTTGTAATGTATGGCTTGCCACATTCCCGCCCAGATATCGAGCAGGCCAATTCCGGTTACAACCCCGCGGACGAAATTCATGCTCAGCAGCTCGCGGATGCGGGGATAATTCAAGACCAGACCATTGTTACTCCAGGCATGCGTCCAGGGCACAACCACCAGGATCATCCCGAGCTCAACCCAAATTATCACCTCGATAACCAGGAATATGCGAGCCGCCCAGCGGGGAACTCCGGAACTTGCCGTAACTGGAGCCCGCAACAGATCCGATCCGGATTCTCCGCTGCCCATACCGCGGTCGAAGCTCAACTGTTCATTATCCACGCTAGAGTTGGATGGCACCCCGAGGTCTGGCGGAGGCTCGGAACCAGCCAGACTCTTGTCTTCAGAAAAGCCGAAGGGTTGGCCGGAACCGGGGGTGTACGTGGGGTCCATATTAGCGCAATTCTATATTCTACGATTTCAGCCCCTGTATGCGCTACGATTTCAGCCCCCGTATGCGGGTGGCGACCTCACGAAAATCAATGTTCGAGGCGTAAACCTCCAAGTACGCCTTCAATGCTTCCGCTTTCTGACCAGCTGCTTCATAGGCCTGCCCCAGCTCATAGTAGATGGCAATCCTGACCTGCTCATCCGGCGCCGCCAACAAGGCGCGCTGGTACCACTTGAAAGAGGCTTCGGGAACTCCCTTTGAAACCAGACATTGCGCCAGCCAAGTATAGGCCTGAATGGTCTGGGAAAATGGCCGTCCCTGCTCGATTGCCTGACACACTTTCTGAAACTCTCCGATCGCTTCCTCGACCAATCCCATCTCTTTGAAGGCGAGCCCGAGATTGTAGTGGGTCTCCGGGTCCTGCTCGTTGGCTTCCCCGGCCTCCATCTCCTGTTTGAATTCCTGGAAGACATCCGAGAGCAACGAATTCACGTCGTCGCCTTGACTCACCGGTTCGCCGGTGATGGCCCGTCCGGCGGGTGAAGCCGGCGCCTGACTGGCGACGGCCTCCACTTGCGAAGCCTGGGGCGCGGACCTTGCAGCCGAAGAGGACGGCGGCTCCGGGGCGAAGTCACTGCCTAAGGAGGTCTCCAGCTCACTGACGAACTCGCCAAGGCTGGACGGTGTTCCGCCCGCGGTTGTCGGCATCGAGCCGTCGTGCGCGCCCGCCTGCGCTCCGGGCGTGAACCCCGGCGGCTCGATTTCGATTTCTTCTACCGGAACAGGGGGCGTGGCCGCCTCTGCCGTGCCGGTACCGTGCTTAGCGGCAAGCTTTTGGCGCAGAGCGGGCAGCTCGGGGTGGTGGGGGTTGACCTCCGAGAGACGCTGAACGGCAAAGTCGGCCTCCCGCAGCAGCGACTCCGCAAGATAAAACCGAATTTCCTCGACTATTTCCCGTTCCTGCTCCGGGTCTGCGGTTGCAGCTTCTGGGGTTTCCTGGGCCGAGACCCGCTCCCAATCATCGGAAAGGTCAATCTCCTCTACGCTGCGCTCCGAGGCATGGCCGGTCGATTCAGCAGGAGCAGGAGGCGAAACGGGGATGCGATCTCCGCTCGCGGGCTTATCAGGCGGATTTGAAGCCCCGGCGGCCTCGTTTTGCGTTATCTCGGCGTCGGCGTGAGCGCGATACTTCGCCGCCATCTCGGCGTATTCACGCGCCTGTTCCTTCTTGCCGGCTACGGAAAGAACCTGACTGACCTTCTCACAGCACTGGGCGGCATCGGCAAACCGCTCATCCCGGGCGTAAAGCGAAGCCAGGCGCTGGTTGACGCGCAAATCGAAGGGAGCGCCGGCCAGCACGGACAGCAAGGGATCAAAGGCCTTTTCCGGAGATCGGCTGTAGTTCTCATACAGCTCAGACTCGGCCAGCGCGGTTCGAATCTCCTCTTCCAGCTCCTCGGGATAGGTTTGCTCGCCGGAAGCGTCTTTCTTGGCCGCGGCCGGCACAGCTTCCTCGCCGCTTGCGCCCGGCGCTTCCAGCCGCAGGAGAACCTGCTGATAGTTGCGCTGGTGAGTTTCGTCCTGCGGCTCCAGCCGCATCAATTGCTGATACAGAACCCGGGCATGCTCCAGATCGCCCTTTTGCACCGAAGCGTGGGCCACCAATTCCAAAATCTCGCCACTGTGAGTGGTGTCGCCTGCATTTTCCAGAAGCTTTTTCAGGATTTCCAGCGCCTCAGGATTATCACGCAAAGGGGCGATGCACCCCTGGAGCTTTTCAACCACCTTGCCGGTGAACAGGCGGTCGGGGAATTCGGTGAAAAGCTTAAGTGCCTCGTCCACCCGGTGACTGGACATCAGGTAGTCGCAGCACGAGCTGAGAAAATCCGCTTGGGAGAACTCGATCAGCAGCTTTCTTGCGACCGGCAGTGCCTTTTCAACGAGACCTGCTTGCAGATAAACCTTGGAAAGAAGTTGCAGACCGGGCTCGGATGACTGCAGCGCCGGCAGATTTTCGAGAAATTCCGCGGCTTGCGCCGGATTGCCGCGTTGCAGTGCGACCCGACCTTTTAGCTCCAGAACTCTGGGGTCGTTCGGAAGCATGGTGTTCAGCCGGCCCAAAGCTTGCTCGGCGCCATCGAGCATACCCCGGCGGAAGGAGTTTTCCGCCAGCCGGATCAGCAGATCGGAGGCTTGGGCATTTTTCGCGAGGCGAAGATAGAGATCGGCGAGCTTGGTTTGCAGGGAAAGATTCTCCGGGTCGAGTTCGAGAATCTTTTCGTAAAGATGGGTTCCTTCGTCGAGATTCCCGGAGCGCAGCAGGGAATCGGCGGCTTGCATGTATTGCGAACGCGCATCGTTGTGGAGGCCCTGTTGCCGGTAGAGTTCCCCAAGTTTCAGAACGTACTCAAGATTTCCGGGGTTCAGCTTCGACAGCTTCTTGTAAACCGCAATCGCCTTCACGGTGAAGCCGCTGTCCGCATAAGTCTGGGCAACTTCGCGGAAGCACTCCGTTGCCTCTTCCGTCTGGTTCACCCGGGCGTAGAGGTCGCCCACGGTGTTCACGACGGTGATATCCCGGGCGTCGTGCTTGAGGATCTTCTGATACTCGGCAATGGCGTTGCTAAGCCTGCCTTGCTGAATGTAGCGCTCGGCAGAGGCCAAAATCTTCGTCTTGTTAAATCCGAAGCCTAACATTTCGTTTCACTCACAGGGCGCCATGCGGCCCTGAACCAAGCCTGACCGACGCGCCCGGCAGGGCAGCGGAACCGCGCCAACAGTATGACAATCAAAGGCGCCGTTACGCCAGAGAAAGCCGTTAACCAGTTAGTGCCAACAGGTCATGTACGCCAAACCGTTTCTCCCGACCGCCTTCCAACCGGTGATTGATCTTACCGCCAGCACAGAAACTCCAATCAGCATCGATTCCATTATCGTTCTTAACCGCGCCGCTTTCCAACCCGGACCGTCTTTACCCCAACCCGCGCAACCACACGCTAGGCCCCAGGGGCGAAGGCGAAGGGTTACCGGTTCACAAGCGCCGCCGAATTGACTACCCTAGAGACGTGGAGAACGATAGCGAAGTTCAAGTCCGATGGATCGGGGTGGACAGCATTCTCTTCGCTACGGCGCATCGGCCGTAGCCGCTGCCGGAGCGGCAGTGGGCGATGACTCAAACCTGGCACGACCTTCTGTTCGCGCATTTTCAGGTGGAACCCGCGGCTCTGCGCAAGCTCGTCCCGGGGGTTCTCGGGCTTGATCTCTATGGTGACCAGGCGTGGCTGTCGATCACGCCGTTCTGGATCGGCTCCCTGCGCCCGCCGGGGATTCCCCCGATCCCGAAGCTGTCGCGCTTTTACGAGCTGAACGTTCGCACCTACGTCACTTACCGCGACAAGCCTGGGGTCTACTTCTTCAGTCTGGACGCTTCTAACCTTTCGGCGGTATGGGGCGCACGCATGTTTTACCGGCTTCCCTACTGGCACGCCCGCATGAGTTCGCATGGGACGGGGGAAATCCGCTATGAGGCGCGGCGGCTGCACGGGCCAAGGGCCGCCGGCGGCATGCCGCAATTCCACGTCGTCTACCAGCCGGTCTCGCCGCCACGCGCGGCACGCCGCGGAAGCGCGGAAGAGTTTCTCACCGAGCGCTACTGTCTTTATTCCTGGAACCGCAACAAGCTCTATCGCGTCGATATTCATCACTTGCCTTGGCCCTTGCAGCAAGCTGCGGTTCAAGTCGAACTCAATACCATGGCCGAGCCTTTGGGCTTGCAGTTGCCGCCGCGCCCCCATCTGGCGCACTACTCACGCTTGCTGAAAGTGCTGGTGTGGGCGCCAGAGAGGCTGAAGTGAGCGGTAGAGCCTTAGAGCAGTTCCAAGTTTGATGTACCCGGTTCTGGCACCGCCTTCACGGGGTATACCTTCCGCGAATCCGGCTTAGCCTCTCGTTTCGCTCAATAGTGGTGCGGTGCCCAGCAGGATCTGGAACAGCAGCAGCCAACGGCGCACGTTGCTCGTCAGCAGGAAATTCTCTTTGACGTGTTCATAGCCATTGCGCCCCAGACCGGCGGCGAACTCCGGGTGGGTAAGCAAATAGCGCATCTGGTAGGCTGCGCCTTCCACCGAGTGCACCAGCACTCCGGTCAACTTATGAATCACCTGCGTCGGAATTCCGCCGACCGCACCGGCGATCACCGGTTTCTTCTTCCACAGAGCCTCGGCCACGGTGAGCCCGAAACCTTCCTTGATCGATTTCTGTACCACGATGGTGGACACGCGCTGCAAAGCGTTGATTTCGAGGGCCGACCATGGCGGCAGATTGAGGATGATGATATCGGGGTCGCTGCCGGCTTCATCCTGCGCCTCCTTCAGCACGACCGCGCCTTCGGGATCGTCCGTGGCTCCGCCTCCGGCAAGCACGAGCTGAAAGTCAACGTACTTCTTCGCCAGCTTATAGGCTTGGATCACGCCCACCGGGTCCTTCAGCCGGTCGAAGCGCGAGATTTGGGTCACGATTGGCCGTTTGCGATCGATGTCAAAGTCATCGCAGACCCGGTTGAGAACCGATTCGTCCAGCTCCTTGTTTTTTTCCGAGAGGGCATCGATGCACGGATAGAACAGATACTGCGGAGTCGAAAGCTGGCGGGCGGATGAGGGCGACGAAAAGATGGCGGCGTCATACTGATCGACCATGGGACGGAGAAATCCCCAGACGTCGGGGTGAGGATTGGACAAGTCGATGTGACAACGCCAGATCCACTTGCTCCGCGTGTTCTGCTTAGCGGCGATTAGGTTCGCCGGTTGCGGGTCGTGGATGACTATGAGGTCTTCGGCGAACTCCATGCGCTGGCGATTCTGCTCGTTGTAGAGGAGAAAGATTTCCTTGGCCTCCTTGGACAGGTTGTAGTCGCCTCCGTGCAGGGCATTGTGAAATCCCTTGGTAACTTCGAAGAAGTCGTTGCCGCCGGTGATCACATCCCACTTTGTGTCAATCTTCGAGTTCGTTCATGAGGGGGATCAACTGGCTCAGGATTTCCGCCACGCCACCGCCCACCGCGGTCGAATTCACCATCTTGAGCGACTTGCCGCGCAGACGCTGCGCCAGGTAGCGCAACTCGTCAACGTAGGCCTGCCCGATGATGGGAACATAGTCGTCCAGCCTGGGCGGAGGCGCTGGCAAAGGCGGCGTTTCGCTGATGCGGGGACGCTTGCGCCGTTCGCGGCGCGGGACTTCCGTGCGAGTCTCCCCAGGTCTGTCCTGGGTGGAGCTGGCAGCGGCTTTTTCCACTGTACGGTCTTCCATTGCGCGCGCTTGCTCCTTCACTGGGTTTCTGTTCATCGACGGCCTCAAGGGTTGCGGGGACACTACATTGCGAGCTGGATGTCGCGGACAATCTGCCAGCGCACATCTTGGAGGGTTGAGGTGTAGATATCGATGCGGTTCACCTTATCCGCCAAAGAGGCCATATCCATTTCCCGGTCCAGCCAAACCGAGAAGTCATTGGAATTTAGTTTCAGGCGCAGGCGGGCATCGATGAAGTGATAATGAATGCTGTTCAGGCTCACCTTTCCGAGCCCCTCGGCGAACTCCTCTAAGTTGCGGGCGATAATCGTGGTGGGAATCACGATTGTGTCGGAGGCGCAAAAATAGAAAGACTCCATCGCCGCGCGGTCGCGGGCGCGCGGGGTTGCCTTCAAATAATCCTCGACGATGGCAATGATGCGTTCGCGCAAAGCTGGAATGGAAGTGAATTCACGAACGTCCAGCGAAGCCAGGCGCTCGGCCAAACCAACTTCGTTGCACGCCTCGAATGCCCAGTGGGCAAAATCGTTCGAGAAACCTTCCCGTAGGAAGTGATGTTCCTGCAAAGTGCGAAACGTATGCTGAAAAATCGAATCCTCGGGACAGGTGCGCAATCCTTCCAACAACTCGCCCAGATTCTTGGCCTGCTCACGTTCGATACGAAGCAGATGGGCGACCGTGTTGAAGTAGAGCGGCGAATTCGCCCAGCACTGCAATCTTCCCGACGGCATTTCCGCGGTTGCCACCAATTGCTTCCTCCCCTTCGATCCGGCTGGCAGCGCGATGCTTGCCGAACCTGTTTCTGAACTCACGAGGCGATTCACATCCGCAAACGTAAGCAGCCTCAGTCGGCAAGACATCACAGCCAAGGTATACGCACGTTGCTTGAGGCCTGTGGTGTGGGATGCGAACAGGAACTGGTCCGTTGGTCGCCCGAGGCCGTTCCCCGCAAAACGGCTCATCAGCCAGGGTCACGGAACCCTAGTTGCGGTGTTCCCGCGCCTGGTCATCTTGCGGATGGTTTGAACGCCCCCGCGGAGGGAACAACAGGTAAGACAGAGCGACGGCGGCGAGGATCATCCAGCCCAGGTTTTCCCGCATCGCCGTCTGTTCGGCACCAACACTGCCTAAAGGGGGAAAGAGCCGATGAGCAAAAACGACGGCCGCAACCAGCGACCCGAGAACGCTGACCATAAGCCCAAAACGAGCCGCCAAGACGATGAGAACAAACACGAATCCAAGAGGTACAAACAGCCGCAATTCTGAATGGGGAAAAAGCCCGGCGACAATGAAAGCTGCCGCGAGGGAGAGCAAAAGCCCAGTCACCGTCCGCAGCGCAATTGCAATTTTCCTCCGCAATGAAGACCACCTTGTTGTTGGCAGGATTAGAGATAATCGAACTTTTGTATTACCATCCGGTTAATATCTACCGCATAAGAATGGCATAGATTCAGGGTCACGCCGCAAAAATCGAGCACTCACCAGCCGTTCACCCGCTTGGCGGCTCTGTCTGGCAGCCACCGAATAGCAGCAGCCGCTTGGGGTTTCGCTGGATTTATCTTCCGGCTGTTGTCAGAATTAAGAGGATTTGGGAAAGGCCCGCGCTTTCTTACCACTTCTCTGCTTATGACAAACGGAACCGAAGGGCTGCTGTTACAGCTATTTACGATATTCGTATGGGCGAAGGTGTTTGGCGAGCTGTTTGAACGCCTGTATTTGCCCGCCGTGCTGGGTGAGATTCTGGCCGGCATCGTACTCGGTCCTTATGCCACCCAATTTGTTATCCCCACGCCGACTATCTATTCCATCGCCGAGGTCGGCGCGGTCTTTCTGCTCTTTACCGTGGGCCTGGAGACCAACGCCAAGGACCTTATCAGTGTCTCGCGTCTGTCTCTGAGGGTAGCCGTAGGAGGAGTGACCCTTGCTTTTGTCGCCGGGCTTCTGGCTGATGCGCGCCGACGGGCAGCCGGTCCACGAGGCGGCATTTGTTGCCGCCGCCATGGTGGCCACCAGTGCTGGAATTACCGCCCGCGTGTTGCGCGATTTGAATGTGTTGCGATTTCGGGTATCGCGCATCGTGCTTGGCGCAGCGGTGTTTGACGATATGCTCGGCATGATCCTGCTGGGCATCGTGGTGAGCGTGGCGAGCGGCGCGGGGATCCGCTGGCTGCATCTTGGCCTGGTGGCGGCGGAGGCCGTCGGTTTTGCCGTGTTCATGATCTTTTTCGGTCCCCGCCTGGTACGCCGCATACGGCCCGGACTGCAACGGATGCAGACTCACGATGCTCCGCTGGTGTTGGCGCTTGCCATTTGCCTTGGCCTTTCCGTGGTGGCCACCAAAATCGGCATGGCGGCCATCATCGGCGCCTTTTTCGCCGGCCTGGCGTTTGCCGACTACTCGCCGGAATGGAACCTGGAACCGCGCGCGCAGGCCATCAATCAGTTCCTCTCGCCGTTCTTTTTCTTCACCATGGGTGCTCGCCTGCAACTCTCGGTCTTCTCGCGAGAACTGGTTGTCATGGGCTTGTTCATTTCCCTGCTGGCGATTATCACCAAGATGTTAGGCTGCGGCCTGCCGCTCATTGGCGAGGGCTGGATGACCGACGTTGCGCGCGGGAGTCGGCATGACGCCGCGCGGAGAGGTCGCACTCATTGTCGCTCTTGTCGGCTTGCAGATGAACATGATCTCGCAGCGAAGCTACGCCTTGGTGATCATGATGACGGTGATCACCACCATCTTTCCGCCGCTGGTGTTGCGCTTGTTGTTTCGCGAAAAAGTTGCCGCGCAGGAGCGCCCCGACGAAGCCGACAGAGAGGCGGAGGAGTCGCTCGATGGCGGCATCGGATAACCTTGCGCATCGGATGCCATGCGCGCCGCGGTCGGCAGGAGTCGCTGGATGACTGGTGTTGAGCCTCCGGATGGCGATCCTCGCGGTCGTAGCTCCGGCCAGGACAGCCCCCGGCAGGCAATCGTGGCGGTTGCGGCCTTTGCCATGCTGCTGGCCGTCTTCTGGATGGAATTCCGGGATTCGCCATTTTCCCAGCCGTTGGGAGCCCACATCGTATCGGCTTTTCTCTGCTTAGCTTGGCTGCTTGCGCCGCTGTGGTTTTTCGGATTCGGGTCGGCAAACGTTCTCAGAACAGCTCTGCGCAAGCGCTGGTGGAGAGTCGCCGCAGCTTCGCTCGGTTGCCTTCCGTACCTGGTTTTCGCCATCCCTCGGCATGAGTTCCATTGGATGCTGGCGATGGCCATGGCCGGGTTTCCGGTCCTGCTTGCGGCCCTGCTCGTGGATCGGGCGGTCGAGCCGCGATTCAGTTGGCGGGATGCCGTGGTTTTGCTGACGATGGCGGCCACCCTCGAGATGCGCCTGCTGACGCCCGCCTGGCCTTACACGGGACTGGGCAGCCTGCCCAAACTCTACCTCGCCGATGTCGCGCTCTACCTTTACCTGGTAGTGCGCGGAATCGAGGGGATGGGATATTCGTTTACTCCCAGCCGAAGAAGTTTCCCTATAGCAGCGCGCGAGTGGGCCTTTTTTGCTCCCTTCGGCATTGGCCTGGGGCTGGTCCTAAAATTCATTGCCTTCCATCCGCGACTGCCATCCCCAAGCCACGCCGCCGCGGCTGTGCTGGTTACCTTTCTGCTGACCGCCGTGCCCGAGGAACTCTTCTTCCGGGGCATTCTCCAGAATCTGCTGGAAACCCGCCTTGGCCAGATCGCCGCTCTTGCCATGACTTCCGTGCTCTTTGGCCTTTCGCACTTCCATAAAGGTGCGGCATTCAATTGGCGGTACGTTTTGCTGGCCGCGATCGCCGGAGTCTTTTACGGCCGGGCTTGGCGCTCTGAGCGAAAGGTGCTGACCTCCGCGATCACCCACACCGCCGTCGATGTCGTCTGGGGCCTCTGGTTCAGGTAGGGCGAATCCCGACGCCGGCAAAGCTGCTTCGCTCGGCGACCCTGAGGCGCTATCGAAGCCAACGGCGATGGTCATTGGGTTGTGAGTTCCCGCCCCGTATAATGCTTGCTTGATCTACTCACATTCCGATTTCAGGTCGGCGGTTTTCTCGGGGTCCCCAACGAGGCTCGGCTCGTTGGGGTGATTGATCGGGGTCCCCAACGAGGCTCGGCTTGTTGGGGTGATTGAAAGGAGCGGCTATGCAACCACTAAACGGACGGATTGCGCTCGTCACCGGCGCCTCGCAAGGAATTGGCAGGGCTTGTGCGCTGGTCCTCGCCGAAGCGGGGGCGACCGTGGCGCTGGCGGCGCGCAATGAAGAGAAACTGCGGGAAGCGGCCGCCGAGATTACCGGCGCGGGCGGCAAGGCCGGCGTTTACAAACTCGATGTGAGTACAGAGGACGAAATCAAAGCGGTGGTGAAGCAGGTAATCGCCGAGCAGGGAAAAATCGACATCCTGGTGAACAACGCGGGTATCACCCGCGACCAGTTGTCGATGCGCATGAAACGCGCCGATTGGGACGCGGTGCTGACGACGAACCTGACGGCGCCGTTTCTGCTCATCCAGGCCGTACTCGGTTCCATGCTCAAGCAGCGCTGGGGGCGCATTATTAACATCACCAGCATCTTCGGCAGGATGGGCCAGATAGGACAAGCGAACTACTCGTCGGCAAAAGCAGGCCTGATCGGGCTGACCATGTCAGTGGCGCGCGAGGTCGCCTCAAGAAATATAACCGTCAATGCCATAGCGCCGGGCTGGATCGAAACCGCGATGACGGCCGATATCACCCCCGAAATGCGCGAAACCATCCTCAAGATGATTCCGATGCAGCGTCCCGGGCGCGACTTGGAGGTGGCACACGCGGTCCGCTTCCTGGCTTCCGAAGAGGCCAGCTATATTACCGGTGACGTGCTGAATGTAAACGGCGGCATGCTGATGGGCTAGGCGGCGCTTTCTAGGGGGTTCATCTGATATTGAGGGTCAATCGCCGGCATTGTGAACCATAAATTGTTCCAGATTGCACTTTAGGGCAGTTTTCGGGAAGATTGTCCTTGCATGCAGCGTTGCTGGATTTTACTATGCTGCTAACCTGGAGTGCGGTAATTTTAGCCAGAAGATAACTAATCAAATGAATATTGGCGAAACCATTCGCAGTTTCCGGTTACAGAAAGGGATGTCGCAAGGAGATATCGAGAAGCGCACTGGGCTGTTGCGCTGCTATCTCTCTCGCGTGGAAAACGGTCATACTATCCCTTCTCTAGACACGCTAGCCAAAATAGCCTCTGCCATGGACATTGCACTCGGCCAGTTCTTTGCCGCCAATCCCGCGGACACGGCGACGCGGGCGGCAGCGCAAATGAACGAGGAGGAAGTACGCTTCCTTTCGCAGATCCGGCGCTACTCGTCGAACCTGAATGATAGCGACCGCAAATTAGTGCTGGCCATGGTGAAAAAAATGGCCGCGACCGCCAAGTAATAAAGCACTGATATCGCGTATATCGCGTTGCAGAACTAGGGCGTGTTAACACTAATTCGTAATTCTGTGCTATGCTGCGCTGTATGGAGATCGTCGCGGAGCAGTACCAGCGTATTGCCTTCAGTCTTCCCCGTCAGCGCGGCAACCTACGGGTCACGAACCTGCAATTCCTCAATGCCCTACTCTATGTCGCCGAGCACGGCTGCAAATGGCGCGGCCTGCCCAAGCGTTTCGGCCCCTGGCATACGATTTACACCCGCATGAATCGCTGGTCCAAGAACGGCGTGCTGGACCAGGTATTTGAGCTGCTGCAGCGGGAGCAACTCGTACGCATCAGAATCGAGTCCGTCCAACTGGACTCCACCACCGTGAAGGTGCACCCGGACGGCACCGGCGCGTTAAAAAAAACGGCCCGCAGGCCATCGGAAAATCCCGTGGCGGATGGACCACCAAGATTCATCTGGTTGCCGCGAATGCGCGCACGGCCATAAGCTTCGCGCTCTCGCCCGGCCAAGCCTCCGACGCGGTTGCAGGCGGCGAGCTGCTGGCCGGCATCGGACCGTTGCCCGTGCCGCTGCACCTGCTCATGGACGGCGCTTACGACGACAACCCAACACTGCAACTGGCGTTGGACTTCGGTTATATTCCGGTCGTACCAGCCAGGCCGAATCGGCTCGATCCATGGCAGCTCGACCGGGCCATGTACCGCAAACGCAAGGAGATCGAGCGACTATTCCGCCGCCTCAAAGGCTTCCGCCGGATCTTCTCCCGCTTCGAAAAACTCGACGTCATCTTCGTCGGCTTCCTCAACTTCGCTCTAATCGTCGAGGCTCTCCGATACCTAAATAGTGTTAACACGCCCTAAACCGAATTCGCGAAAGCTCTGTCCAGTAAGGTAGCCGGGCGTTTAGCCCGGCGATGATGCACCCGATATACTGACTCTGAATCTGCTCTAGTTGGTTCCGTTCACCGTGCGCAGCTTGCCCCGCATGAAGTGGTAAGGAGGCCAGGGACCGCTGATTGAAATCTCGCAGTTCTTCAACTGCCGGGTCGCGGTGTTGTAACGGCTCTGATATTTCGGCAGCGAATTGGCATCGATCAGGTGGGCTATGTCGATCACCAGTCCGGCGTCGATGTGCTTGCAACTAGTCTCGTGCTCCAGGGGCGCAAGCAACTTGTTCACCTGCACCGAAACCGCCCGCGCCTTGGTCTGGCGCTCGCGGTCGCGCGTGGCAATGACGTGCAGCCGTTCAAGGTACTGGCCGCCAACCCGCACCGGAGCTGTTTGCAAGACCACTTCCGGAACGGTTCCGTCCTGCATCGTGACCTTGATATGCATCTCCGCCTTGCCGCGCAACCGCTCAAGACACTCATGAAAAGTTTTGCGATTGGCGCGCACCGCATGGCGCAGTGCGTCGTCGGTATCGAAGACAGTGGCGAAACGAAAAGGCAGCACGGTTGCCTGGCGGAAGCACTCGCTCACCACTCGCGCGTGTTCCACCACGGCCTGCTGATTCAAGGGAAGATTGCGATCATAAGCACTCACCAGGACCACGAACTCGCCGGTAGGAAACCCCATGACTGGCGAAGAGTTGATACCACGCAATTGCTCAAACTGAAAGGGACGTCGAACTCGACCTTGTTGCACCGAACTTTGCTCGGTAATGCAGTACGCGTACCACGTCATTTCCATGTCTCCAGAGAACCCGGGCGAGTGGAGATAGCGCCGCGGAAGGGGGATAATGCCGCAAGTCGAATGAAATTTTCCCGGAACGAGCAGAGGGAACGGAGACAGCTCCTTTGTGATTCTGGACGAGCATGTAGATAGCAAACCCGACATTATCCTACTTCTTCTTGCGCGCTAATAGCAACCCAGTTGCACGCCGAAAGGACTTCCCAACGCGGCTTTTGCGCCCTAAGCTTCGGCCGGGCCGTCCGGTCCCGGATTCTAAGCTTAGAAATCATGAGTGAATACTTCGGATTATTGATTGCACGGTACACGGCGAACCGTAAAATGATGGGTTGGGCAATCTCCTGAACCGGTGCTGGTCGGTTTCCATGGCTCGTTTCGTGGTCGGCCAGCCTCAGAATTTACCTTCGAGGTCCCATCCCGGCAAATCGGGCAAAGTTAACCTCACGAAACACATCTACTTGCATCTAAGATTCCTATATTGTGCGGCAGAGGCTGGGCTCCGGTCCCTGACTGGGCGGCTCGCCCGCCGCGAGTATTTATGGCATCCGACTCCCAGGCCGCGAGTTTCTTTGCACCCGAACAGTTCGTGGTCCAGGTATTTTCGGAGATGAGTCGCGAGACCGTGCAGCGCCGTTGGCACGCCATGAACGTGATCGTGCGCATGAGCATGCTGGCTGGACTCGAATTGCAACTGGAACCTGCCTTGAACCTCGTTTGCGACATGGCAAGCGAGATCATTCCTTACGACCGCGGCCTCGTCTTTTTCTGGGACGAAGAGCAACAGCAGATGCATTTGCGGGTCACGCGCAATTTGGAGACGCCCGACCAGGAGACTTTTGACCGCGGCAATCTGCTCAATTTCTGGAGTGCCAAGTTTCAGCGGCCCATGATCGTTCCCCGCGGAGCGCACGGCCAGGTCGATCTGCTGCTCGACGCCGTGGGCGCCGAATCGGTTCTGATCCTGCCGCTCTTCGTGCGCACCCGCGTGATGGGGTCCATGCTGCTGTTCGGGCCGAGCCGCGCCAGTTTCAGCGAAGAAGATGCGCAATTGCTGTGGATTCTGTCGCTGGTGGTGGAGAATCTGCTGACCCGCGATTTCGCCAATGAGGCCCTGATCAAGTTGGCCTTTACTGATTTTCTGACCGCCATGAAAACGCGCGGCTACTTTGAAACTCAGCTCGATCGCGAAATCAAGCGCGCCGAGCGCAGCAAGGGTCCGCTGGCGCTGGTGATGATCGACATCGATCATTTTAAGATCCTCAACGATACTCACGGCCACCACGTCGGCGACGTGCTTCTGCGCGACATTTCCTCGGTCCTGATGAAGGACATGCGCCAGATCGATACCGTCGCCCGGTACGGCGGCGAAGAATTCGTGCTTATTCTTCCGGAGACGAACAGCGTGGGCGCCTATCGGGTCGCCCAGCGCCTGCGCAAGGCGGTGGAAGCGGCGCGCTTCTTCGCCGGCTCGCCCTCGGAAGTCGTGAAGATGACGATCAGCCTGGGAATCGCGGTGTTCCCGCAGGACGCCCAGTTCAAGCGCGACCTGATTGAAGCCGCCGATGCCGCGCTCTATGAAGCCAAGCGCGGCGGCCGCAATCGCGTTATCCTTTGCTCGGAACTGGACCGGAAGACAGAGGTCTCGTGACACCCGGATCCGCCCTGACGGTCCAGGCCTCGCTCGGCGACAGCAACCTCATTCCGCGATAACCACCGCCGAAGCTGCTTTGCTTCAGGCTCAAGCAGCAAACTTATTTGCGAGCACTCTTCTTCTTGGCGACCGCGGCGTTCTTGGTAACTGCGGCGGGGGCGGCTGGCTTTTCGGCGGCCTTGGATTTTGCCGCCTTACTTGAAGTCTTCGCATTCGCTGTCGGAGCCGGTTTCTTCTGTTTCGTAGCGTCGTCAGAATTGGATTTGGCCCCGGCCTTCGGCTTCTCCGCAACTTGTGCCGGAGGCGCTACGGGCGGGGGCGGCGGGAGAGCCTCGGCGCGCTCGACCAGCGGGCGGGGCGGCGCTGCAGACGCGATTGGCCCGCGAACCCCTAACTGGCGCAGCACGGCGCCGCGCATCGCCTCGACTGGCGCGGGCTTTCCCGTCCATATCTCGAACTGGCGCGCACCCTGATGGACGAACATCTCCACTCCACTAATGGTCGGAATGCCTTGCGCCCGCGCCATCTGCAGCAGCCGCGTTTCGGCTGGGTTGTAAACCAGGTCGAAAATGCACCGCACCGACTTCAATTCTTTCTCGTTGAGCGGCGATTCCGTCGAACCGCCCATCCCAACCGGAGTGGTGTTAATCGCCACCGCGAACTGCATTTTCGCCAAGTCGCTGCGCTTCACGGTGTTGACTTCAAACTGCTTGGCCAGCTTCTGGGCGTTGGCCGACGTGCGATTCAAAATGTAAACCTTGGCTCCCCGCTGCTTTAGCGCGTAAACCGCCGAGCGCGCCGCGCCGCCTGCGCCAATCACCAGCGCATCGGCGCCGGACAGGCTCAAGCGGGCCTCTAGCGGGGCGAGAATGCCCTGTATGTCCGTATTAAATCCGATCAGTTGCCCGTCCTGGCTGCGCACTACCGTGTTGCATGAGCCGGTGGCCGCCGTAAGCTGCTCCGAGCGGTCGAGGAACGGCAGGATCTGTTGCTTGAACGGCATGGTGACGCTAAGCCCGTGTATGGGAATTTCGCGCACGCAGGCCAACAGGTCGTCCAGCGACTCGACCAGCAGCGGCAGATAGACGGCGTTGACGTTTTCCCGCCGCATGGCGGTATTGATAAGCGCCGGCGACAGCGAATGCCGAACTGGATTGGCGGCTACTCCGTAGATCCTGGTGGCGGCGTCGAGTTGATTGACACGATACGTTTCCTGCATTTCGCGGGCGCTGATCTGCCCGTCCGCGGTCGGCTCCCCCTGGCTTGGGGCGGCAAAGGTAAACGCGGCTCCGGCGCGAACCGACAGCACGCGGCTGATCGCTCCCTGTTCGCCCATGCACATTCCCAGCACGGCACGATCGTCTTTATGCTTCTGCAGAAAATTCAACATTTCCACGTTGTCGTGCAGTGAGGTTGCCGTCGTCACCACCTTGTAAAACTCCGGCGAGAATGCCGTCATGCGCTCGAGAACTTTATCGAGGTCCTTGGTTTGCTTGAAATTGTGGGACGAAAGCAGCAGCGAAGCAGTCGCGCGCAGCCGGTCCAAATCAGCCGTCTTCAACGCCTCCGCGCCTTCCACTTCGAGATCGAGTATCTGGCAGCCAGCCCCGGCCGCTTTGATCAGGACGTCGATTTGAGCGCTCAACGAACCGTGAAACTTGCCCCCGTTGGCCGCCCGCCGGCAGGTGGCGATGCCGATGGCATCCGGGCGGTACTCAAAAAAACGCTTCAGGCCGGGAATGGCGCTGATCGGATTCTTCAGGTAATCGAGCCTGAATTCCAGGAAGTTGTTCTCCCGAACCTGCAGGTCGGCCCGGTAGAAAAGATCACCCGCATCGGCCGCGCTCAGACAGACGCATACCTTGGGCAAACGGAGCCGCAACATTCGGCTGGCTAACTGGATTGATGACACGCTCATTCCCGGGGAATGGTACAGATGCGTCGCGACAGTTGCAACCGATAATAGAGGATTTTCAACGCTAATTACGGCACATAATATAGTTAGTTAAGGGGGCAAACGGCTATTCTAGTCACCGCACGGTACGGATTGCCTGTCAGCGTTTCCCCTTCACAGGTATGCCAACCGCACCAGCCAACCGCTGACGAAAATCTTCCCAATCGCCGCCCTTTCGCGCAAGAACCTCGGCTACGTCAAACCAGTGATTCGTTGTCGGCGATTCGCTTACGAGTTTGGATAGTTGTACGCCTTGCTTGGAGATGACCGTCCAGAATTCGGGGAACCCTCCCTTCTTTGCTTTCTGGTGCGATTTCTCGGCTTCGCCAGCACGGTTGTGCGCGTTGCTGACATCCGTGCCGCCCTTGACCTCGATGGCGACCTTGTGATGAATTTGCTGGCCCATCACTTCTTGGATACACACGTCGGGGTCGTGCGAAAGCGTTATATCCACGATTCGGCCAGCAGAATTTTTTACTTTCAGCTTCCTGTCGGTTCTTTCAACCGCAAACTCCCCAACGACTTCCGCGACGGATAAGAACACGTCTTTCATGGCCTTTTTCCCAATTAGGGTATTGTTGGAGCCCTGTAATTGGGAGCCATAGGTCAACAGCGGGAGTTCGCGCAATTCACGCTCGGTAATTTTCGGTATCTGCTCAATCAACTCCATTAGCGGCTTGGCCACGGCCAGGCAAAATTCAGGCAGGTATATTTTCTGCCTTTCCGTGATTATGTCATTCTCCTCCATGCTCTTAAATCTGCCCATTCCTGTTGATCCCTTATAAAAGCTCTTTTGCGGTGCCCCAAGCAAGAGCCGATAGTACCCGACAAGTGATGGCTTCTGTTCAAGCACCGCAGGCACTGGGAAAACAAATTCATCCCGCAACCCCGCAGCTGCAAGAAGTTTCTGAGCAGTTTCCGGCACGAACTTGCAAATCTGTTCCTTTACTGTCTTTTGCTGCAGATGGCTGAGCGCTTCCGAAAGAGCATCCATGAACCATTGTTTGCGCGCGCCGACCAACAGTTGATAGAACTGCACCTGCCGAGCGGGGCTTGGCGGACGCAGCGTGATTTTCGGAGGAAGATCAGCGGGTTCGGTCTCTTCTGCTTGCGGGGTCACGGTTGCGACGTTACTCACATTTCCTGGATTTGCGGAAGATGAGCCAATAGCAATGCTGCCGTCTGCTGTGATGTGCTACTTTCCACTTCGGGTCAATTATTGGTCCTTTGCGGATCTTCACGATGCAGTCACAGGGCATGAATCCGATTTCACGGGCCGCATTGATTAGCTCGATATGCGCCCACTGGTAGCGATGATGGTGGACGTAATCGGTAATCTTGCAAAAAAGGACACCCTCGTCCTTCAGTACCCGATACGCCTCGCGCAAGAATGGCGGGAAAGTGTGCGTAAAAGTGTAGTGGTTCTGTTTCGATGACCGGAGTACCAGCCCAAAGCGTGTGTTGAAATCCTTCTGCTTATCCTTGCCCTGATTCGGAATATGTGGAGGGTCATAAACTACGACATCGAAATCCTCGTCGGGGAAGGGCATATCCGTATTGTCCCCAACCACATCAGGCTTATAGCGGATATCGATGTCCATGCCAACTACCGGGCGTTTGCTGCCTCTCCAAAAACGGCCTCGATTTATTGTGGCGTCAAGAATCTTGTCCGGCTCCTTTCGCGGATAGAAAGCAAGAAGGCGCTCCAACAGTTCAGCGTCTTCCCCGTACCAGACCGACGGAAGCGGTGTGTATTCAGAGATCTTCGATACATCCGCTGCCCTCCGCTTCGTGGAGCGCGGGACGGGTTGCAAAACGGTTGCCATGGATTTTCCCTTTGTACATCTGCCATTCCGATGCTGCAACAACGAATCACTGCTGTACTGTGGAAAACTCGCTGCTCCTTGGGTAAGCCTTTCACAAATCGTTGCTGAGCGAGTGCAGAAATTCGTAACTCGTACCACTGCGGTCAATATAGTGCCCAATCGTCACTTGAACCGCAGCCACACCTCTGCTAGCGTTCGGCTGGCGACGTTTGTCCTGCCCGCCAGTTTCCTGGCTTTTGCCGGAATCCGGAATTTGACCGGCACTTTAGTGTTAGACGGGGCGGCTCGCAGGCTCCCAGGCCACACACGGTGACGTGTCCGCCTGTGGTGGAGGTGATTTATGAAATGGCAGGCGATCTGGCTGGTGCTTTGGGCTATCTCGGGCTTGGCGCAACAAGGCCAAGTGGTCTTGCACGACCATTCGGAGACCGCAGCGGTTCTGGGTTTTACTTACAACACCAGCTACAAAGACGTCAATTGCGCGGGGTTCATCAGCCGTGACCGTATAGGGGTTGGCCGGACGATTCAGGGTGGAACCAGCTCACCAGAGTCGGACCACTTTACCGCGAAAAACACCGTCTTTCTGGCCGGCTCCGGCTACGAGGTTGGAGAGCGCTACGCTGTCGTCCGCGACATCCGCAATCCCAATCGCGATGATTACCTTTCGCGGAACAACAAGCAGATGAATCAGCTCGGACATCTCTATGCCGAGTTGGGCCACGTCAGAATCGACCGCATTGAGAATGGCTATGCGATTGCCACGGTCGAGGCGAGCTGCCAGCCGATTGCTGCCGGGGACGTGTTGATACCTTTCCACGACAAAGGCAGCTTCACCGCACTGCCCCGAACCACGCCGTTTCAGGTATTTGGCGTTGCCCTGCCTAGGCGGTATGGCACGATTGTTATGGCCAGTGAATTCGATACATCTTTGGGCTGCATAAGATCGTCTACATCGATCTTGGCTCCAGAGTTGGGTTGAAGCCGGGAGACTATCTGCGGATCAGCCGAAGTTACGATCCCAGCAAGATGCCCGAAGACAACCGGCTCACGCTGAATGACTCCCGGCTACGACGAGACGCAACGTCATCCGTTGATTATCTCGCCAAAGTCGATGAAGAACTGGCCGGTGAAGGGCTTGGGAGAGATGATGGTGATTTCGGCAACTCCGGATACAGCAACCTGCCTGGTCACCATGGCTCTGGAAAATCTGCAAGTCGGGGACTTGGTTTCGCCGGAAACCGAGCGCTGAAAGAGTTGGTGCTACCGGGCAGGCTGGGGGGGAAGGGTATACCAGTTGGCGAGCGGACTCGCTGGGCTGTTTCTCGCCAAATACCTCAGCCGTAAAGGCTTCCAGGCTGGCACCGTGCTTCCACGCGTCCGCCTGGCAGGCTGGCTTTGCGGCAGGTTTCCGAGAGGAATTTCCCCCGGTCCCAGCCCCACTCCAGCGGGACCTGAGGCAGCAGCAGCCCGCGCGCTTGTCCAAGAGTCACAATCAACCCGTGGCGGCCAACCTCAACTTCCTCCGGCTCGATTGGCGCCGGCAGCGAGAGCACGCTGATTTCGATCTGCAGCTCCGCAAGCTCATCGACCGTGACCGGCGCAAAGCGAGGATCGTGAAACGCGGCCGCGACTGCGGTATCGGCTATGGTTCGGTAAAGCGAAAAGAGTGGCACGACGTAACCGATGCAGCCGCGCAAGGCTCCAGACCGATGCAGAGTGGTGAATGCACCCGGGGCTCGGCGAGGCGCGCGGATGGAGACGTCGTGTCCAGCTCCTCCCGGCGCAATTCGGCCGCGATTGCCCGGTGCGCCAGGCACAACAGAATCTTTCGCTCTTCGTCGGAGTACTCGTTCATCGGCCGGTTCTCAGTTGCCGGGTTCCAATTCCCGGCCTGAAGCAGCCACTGGAAACTACGTTGCCGGGACATCCTTGTCCTTACGCCGATTCAGGACAAAAACGCGGCGGCGCTGCCGCTTTTGAGTCGCCGTTTTGTCGATCTTGGCCCAGAATGCGATGAAATAATCGGCCGCCGACACCAGCGAGAGCGCCACCATGAACCAGGTGGCCGATCGCGCAATGATCTCAATCGGCAGAATCAATGGTCCTACCGCCCAGTAGGGCCAGCGATGGGCAAGAATAACCGCTACCACCGAGACGATCTGCACAACCATCTTGAACTTGCCCAGCTCGCTCGCCTGAATCGTGAAACCTTCCTGAGCGGCGATCGCCCGCAAGCCGCTCACCAGGAACTCTCTGCCGATGATCACGACAGCCATCCAGGCGGGAACCAGCCGGGGCGTAAACTGCACCAGCGAGATGAATGCCGCGGCAATCAGCAGCTTGTCCGCCAGCGGATCCAGCAGCATCCCCAGGGTAGTGACCTGTTCGCGCTTTCTCGCCAGGTATCCGTCCAAGCCGTCCGTCATGGAGGCCAGGATAAACACGCCGGAGGCAGCCAGCTCTTTCTCCCCATGCGACCCTCGGAAGAAATTGCTCGCCAGCACCCATATCAAGACGGGAACGCAAAAGATACGGGTAATCGTGATGGAGTTCGGGAGGTTCACGATGGTGACCGGAGAAGGGGCACAACACGCCGTCCCCTTCACCAAGTCACGATTATGCGCCCTCCGGTTACCGAAAGCAATGATGCCGAATGCGCGTTTGAGAGGCCGGAACCGCCCGCATCAGGCAATGTTTCCGGTGCCCTGCTCAGGCGTAAATGCCACGTTGCCGCATCACCCTGGCCACGCGATCGATGGCCAACATGTAGCTGGCCGTGCGGTTGTCGACCTGGTGCTTCTCCGCATACCGGATGACATCGTTGAAAGATTCAATCATGATGTGGTCGAGGCGCTCGTTCACCATCGCTTCAGTCCAGAAATAGCCCTGGCGATCCTGCACCCACTCGAAATATGAGGTGGTGACACCGCCGGCGTTGGCGAGAATATCGGGAACGATGAACACCCCTTTGTCGCCCAGTATCTTGTCGGCCTGGGCGGTGGTCGGCCCGTTGGCTCCCTCCACCAGGATCTTTGCCTTCACCTGGGCGGCGTTCTTGCTGGTAATCACATTTTCGGTGGCCGCCGGAATCAAAACCTCGCAATCGGTGACCAGCAGTTCCGCGGAATTGTACTTTTCGGCGCCGGGGAAGCCGTGAATCGTGCCCTTCTCCTGGCGGTATGCCCAGAGAGCGTCGAGATCGATGCCGTGCTGGTTGTAAATCCCGCCGTCCCATTCGGCGATGCCGACAATCGTGTATCCGTTTTGGAACATCAGGTGGGCGGCATTGGAGCCCACGTTGCCGAAGCCCTGCACAATCACCCGCGTGGAGTCGCGATCCATGCCGAGTTTCTTCAGGGCCTGGTCGGTCACCACCATCACCCCGCGTCCGGTTGCCTCGCGGCGTCCGCGCGAGCCGCCGATCTCGATTGGCTTGCCGGTGACGCAGGCCGTGACTGTCTGCCGCATGTGCATGGAATACGTGTCCATCATCCACGCCATGGTCTGCTCGCTGGTGTTAACGTCGGGCGCGGGGACGTCTTTTTCCGGCCCGAGGAACTCGATCATCTCCGCCATGTAGCGCCGCGTCATGCGCTCCAATTCACCCTGCGACATCTTTTTCGGATCGCAGATGATCCCGCCCTTGGCGCCGCCGAACGGAATATCGACGACCGCGCACTTCCAGGTCATCCAGGCGGCCAGGGCGCGCACTTCGTCGAGGTTGACTTCCGGCGAATAGCGAAGACCGCCTTTAGCCGGGCCGCGGGCCGTAGAGTGCTGGACGCGGTAGCCGGTAAACAGTTCCATGCGCCCGTCGTCCATCTGCACCGGGATGTGAACAATGATCTCGCGGTTGGGTTGACTCAGGATCTTCCACAGGCCTTTGTCAAGATTGAGTTTGCTGGCAGCGTATTCAAAACGCGCCGCCTGTGCTTCCCAGGGATTCTTTTCCTGCATTTCCTGTTCGAGTGCGGTAGTCATAAAAATCTCCGAAGTCGTACGCCTGAATTCTGCCTTATGCCTGGCCCAGCCGCGCCAATCTCGCACGGACGGCTTGGAGCGCAGTTCTGGCCTGACAAAGTATATGCGGGCTGGAAACGATTCACAACGTTACCGGGGATGCGTCCAAATTATGTTTTTCAGAATGTTTTCGCCAGCCGCGCGGGGCCGAATTGGAACCGTCAGAGATGCAATACCAGCCCCTCGCTGGCCGCGGTCACCCGGGGAAAGTGCTGCCGCGCTTGCTGGACGATTTCGTCGACGTCATCGTCACTGTGATCCGGATCGTGATGATAGAGCACGAGGTGTTTGACATCGCTATGCTTGGCGATGCTGACGCCTTCCTGCCAATGGCTGTGCCCCCAGCCGCGTCTTCGCGCCGCATATTCCTCGGGCCGGTACTGCGCGTCATAGATCAACACATCGGCGCCCTCGGCGAGTTTCCGCACGGCCTTATCGAAGACCGCGTCGCCCGGCTCATTATCGGTCGCATAGACGACGACGGAACCGCCGCAGGTGACGCGAAAGCCGAGGCATCCCTGGGGGTGGTTCAGCCACATCGAATCGAACACGCAATCATCAAACGCGATGCGGCCTTCGCCGATGTTGTAAAAGTTGCGGTGCGCCGCCATTTCCGCCATGTTCACCGGAAAGTATGGGTCGGCCATCTGGTTTTCTATGGTGGCCCTGAGACTCCCGTTGCGGTTGCTGGAGTGGAAGAAGAAAAAGCTGTCCCGGTTCTCATAGAGCGGGGCGAAGAATGGTATCCCCTGGATGTGATCCCAGTGAAAATGCGAAAGGAAGATGTGGACATACATCGGAGCGTTAGCGAATTCCTCGAGCAGACTCTTGCCGAGAATGCGGAATCCCGTGCCGCAATCGAGGATATAGATCTGGCCATTGATCCGCATTTCGACGCAAGACGTATTGCCCCCATAGCGCATATTTTCCATCTGCGGAGTGGGAGTCGATCCTCTTACGCCCCAGAATTTGAGCTCCATGGCCTCTCTTTCCAGTAAAGATCGCAAAAACGTGCACTCGCGTTGCCACAAAGTCGCCTCAGTATATGCCGATTGCCCCGGCAAACGTCAACGAACTTACGCCTGCATGCTGATGACGCAGATTCCCTGCGAAGGAGCGGGGCTGTCGCCCCGCGGGCTTGAATGGTAGGCCAAGGCTTCCACGGAACAAGTGTTGCTACCCGCATCTTAGGCACCAGCCGGTCTATGTCGGCTGCTCCGCCACGCTGAGCCCCTCGACCTCTTTGCCAACGGCTGGCGCAATTTCCGCAAATCCTTCCGGGGCGGGGATTCAGATTCTAATCGCCACGCGCTACCCCATGCGCGATGGGTTACAGGCCGCCGAACCGGTGGGCTGGCAGCCGGTTTGGGTTGGCAAAAGCCGTTAGAAATTACTAGTCAGATATGTAAGATCGTGCTAACTTATAGCCGAAGCAATCCTATGACTTGGAGAAACAATCGTGCCCAAAAAATGGGAATTGCATACCCTTGACACTTCCAAAGCTCGCGCCCTGCGCCCCGAAACGTTGTTCGATCTCACCGGAAAGGCGGCGATTGTGACGGGGGCCGGCGGCGGTCTCGGTTCCTGGCTGGCGGCGGGACTGGCGGCGGCTGGAGCGAGCGTACTGGCGACCGACCATCCGAAAACATCGACCGCGGCCACGGCCGAGGCAATCAGGACGGCGGGCGGCTGCTGCGAGGAGTTTGCCTACGATCTGCTGGCTCCCGACGCGGTCGAGGCGGTGATCGAGGCGGCTCGCAGTCGCTTTGGACGCTTGGACATCCTGGTCAACAATGCCGGCGTGAACCGCCGCGAGCGCGTCTTCGAAGTCTCCAGGGAGTCGTGGGATCTGATCGCGGCTCTCGACCTGCGCATTCCTTTTGAACTGTCGCGCGCCGCGGCCCGGGTGATGGCCGATGGCAACGGCGGCTCGATCATTCATATGGGTTCGCTGAACAACGCGATCGGTTTGGCGGGGGTGTCCGTTTACGGGGCGCATAAAGCCGGACTGTGCCAACTGGCGAAGTCGATGTCGGTGGAATGGGCGGAATACAAAATCCGCGTCAATGCGATTTGCCCAGGCTTCTTTCTGACGCCGCTGACCGTCGGCGTCTGGGCTGATCCGGCCCGCAGCGGGTGGCTGCTCGAACGCAGCCAGTGGAAACGGCCGGGATTCCCCGACGACCTGGTCGGCTGTTGCCTGCTGCTGGCGTCGGAGGCCGGGTCCTTCATTACGGGCCAGGCGATCTATATCGACGGCGGCTTCCTGGCCGGGACGCCCTGGGACAGGACTGACTGAGCCTGAAGCGCCCATCATGAAATGAGGCGTCAAGCTCTTCGCCCTTCAATAACTCGGTGAAATGGAGAAAGACATGGTCTCATCCGAACTGGTTCACAAGCTGCAAGAACAGGCTCTTGTCCTTCGCGAACACATCGTTAAAGACCTCATTGGCATTGGCAAAGTCGGGCATCTGGGAGGCTCTTCTTCTTGTGCCGAGATCGTGGCGACGCTTTACTTCCACAAGATGAAGATTGATCCCAAGAATCCGGCCATGGAAGACCGGGATCGATTTCTGTTGAGCAAAGGGCACGCGGCGCTCGTCCAATATGCCGCCCTGGCCATGGCGGGCTTTTTCCCCAAAGAAGAGCTGAAGAACGTGAAAGCCCTGGGGGGCATGCTGCAGGGTCATCCCGATATGACGGTAACGCCCGGGGTGGAAGCCAACACCGGCTCGTTGGGGCAGGGCCTATCGGTGGCCAACGGCATGGCGCTGGGGCTAAGGCTGGACGGGAAGAAAAGCAAGGTTTACGTCATCATTGGCGACGGCGAACTGGCCGAGGGGCAGATCTGGGAAGCCGCCATGGCGGCGGCCAATTTCAAGATCGACAACCTGACCGCTATCGTTGACCGCAACCGGATCCAGGCGACCGGCCCGATCATCGAACGCTTCGACAGCGGAGACATACCCGCCAAATGGCGAGCCTTCGGCTGGAACGTCATCGAGATCGACGGACACAACCCCGCCGCCATCATCGAAGCGCTTGACCTGGCCGATACCGTCAAAGGCAAGCCCACCGTCATCATCGCCAACACCATCAAGGGCAAGAGCATTTCCTTCGCGGAACACAACGCCGCCTTTCACAATGGCGCCATGAGCGCCGAACAATATGAAATCGCGGTACGCGAGCTGGCACTGCTGCACAAGTAAGGGCGAGAGGAAAATATGACTACGAAAAGTCTGCGGACCACCTATGGCGAGACACTCGTGGAATTAGGCAAAGACAACAAGAATATTGTTGTCCTGGAAGCCGATCTAGGCAAGTCTACGATGTCAATCTTGTTCCAGAACGCTTATCCCGATCGCTTCTTCGAAATGGGTATTGCCGAACAGAATATGGCATCGACCGCGGCCGGACTGGCCCTGACTGGAAAGATACCTTTCATGAGTTCGTTTGCCGTATTCGCCTCCGGCAGATGCTACGACCAACTGCGGCAGACCATCTCCATTGCCAAGCTCAACGTCAAGATCTGCGGATCGAGTTCGGGGCTGTCCGATTTCGGCGACGGTTCGACCCACCAGGCGGTCGAGGACATGGCCATCATGCGGGCGATCCCCAATATGACGGTGCTGGTCCCGGTGGATGCGGTGGAAACCCGCAAGATGATCAAGGCGATGGTGAGCTGGCCGGGGCCGGTATACCTGCGAGTCAACCGCAACGACCTGCCGATCCTGACCAGTGAAGACGGCGAGTACCAGATCGGCAAGCTTTATACGGTAAGAGAAGGCAAGGACGTCGTCGTCTTCGCCAACGGGGTTATGGTTTCAAAGTCCCTTGAAGCAGCCGAAATCCTCGGGAAAGACGGGATTTCGGTCAAGGTCGTCAATCTCAGCACGGTCAAACCGCTCGATCGGCAGGCAGTCATCGACTGCGTGCAGGGTGCTTGGGGCGTGGTGACCGCCGAAGAGCATAGCGTGATCGGCGGAGTAGGCAGCGCCATCGCCGAGGCGTTGCGCGGGGTCACCGGCTTGCCGCTGGAATTCGTCGGAATCCAGGACCGGTTTGGCACCTCGGCTTACAACTACGAAGAATTGCTGGTCCGTTACGGGCTGACCTCCGAGGCTATCGTCAGCAGCATTCGGAAGATGAAGACCGCGAGCAATCTGCCTTACGCCGTAGCATCCGGAAGATAAAGACGGCGATGGCGCCGCCTTGCGCCGTTCCGCGGAGATTAAAGACTTGAGCGCGAGCGCGTGCCGGGGCCCCCGCGGGTTTCGCCCGCGCGGAAACGTGGTACGCGCAACCCGCACGTGCCGCCCCCTGGGCGGCAATTTTGTGTTTCAATGAAGGATATGGCGGTCACCGTGAGGACTTGTCTTTCGCTCGTTCTCGCCAGCGTGCTATTGCCTGCGGCGCTCCAGGCCCAGGCTCCGGTCGGAGAACTCTTTGCCGGTGACGCTTCCGTCAAGGGCTCGGTGGTGCTGGCGTCCAGTGGCACGAGTGTACTGGGCGGCTCAGAGGTCAGCGCCGGGAAAAGCGCAGCCACGCTCAAGTTGCAACGCGGCGGCGAACTTCGCATCTGTCCCCACACCAGCCTCAGCGTAAACACCTCTCCCGCGGGCGATGAACTCATGATCGGCTTCAATACCGGCTCGCTCGAATTGCACTACACCCTGGCCGGTGTCAGCGACACGGTGATGACACCCGATCTCCGCATCCAGATGATCGGGCCGGGCACGTTCCATCTGGCCCTGGCCGCCGACTCCAGAGGCAATACCTGCGTACGCCCGCTGGAGGGTTCCGGGGCCGGCGTTATCGTCACGGAAACCATGGGCGGGGACAGTTATCAGGTGGGGCCCGATGCGGCCGTGACCTTCGCCGGAGGAAAAATTGCCCGCGCGAAAAAGGGCGCATCTAGCGGTTGCGGCTGCCCCGCTCCGGCTGGGTCGATGTCGCCGGCCCAAGCCGTGAGCCAAGCCACTCCGCCGCCTTCGCCGGCTCCGGAGCAGAAGTTGCCAACGGAAACGCACCTCCAAATGGAAACTCCCATGGTCTACGAGGGCGGATCGGCGCCGCCGGTGCAGAGCGCTTCGCGGCTTTCGACCGTAGCGGGCGATCCAGCGACCCCGCAGTCCAGTCAAGCGGTCGCGGCAACGGAAGTGAAACCCCAGGTTCAGCCCGGGGCCTCAACCCCTGAACCTGCCAAATCGCCGGCTCCGCCGGCCGCCGAGAAGCATGGAATTCTGCATCGCATCGGGCGATTCTTCGCCAAAACTTTCGGGGGCGGGTAACAGCTTATGGCTGAAGGTCGTCGTTCACGCGGAATGCTTTGGGCGGGGTTCGGATCGGCCGCCTTTCTGCTGTTGCTGGCTGCGCTGTTCGCCCTTGCCTACTATAGCTTCCGTCCGTCCTCCGTCTACACCTACACGGTGGACGGCTCCGGCGGCGGAAAGATTGGGATTGTCGATCTCGAAGGCGTCATCCTCAGTTCCAAGCCGACGGTTGACGCATTGCGCAAGTTTGCCGATGACGCCTCGATTCCCGCCATCATCATCCACATCAATTCGCCGGGAGGCGGAGCGGCGGCTTCCGAGGAGATTTATCGCGAAGTCAAGCGCATTCGCGATGAGAATCGCAAGCGCATCGTGGCCTCGATTTCCACCGTCGGGGCCAGCGGCGCTTACTACGTCGCTTCGGCCACGGACAGGATCTACTCGGATGAAGCTTCCATCGTCGGCAGCATCGGCGTAATCGCCGAGTGGTTCAACTACCAAGAGCTGGTGCGCTGGGCCAAGCTGCGGGCGATCGTCTTCAAGGCGGGCGAGTTCAAGGACACCGGTTCGCCTCTGCGCAAAATGACGCCGGCAGAGAAGGTGTACTTTCAGGGACTCATCGACAACATGCACCAGCAGTTCATCCACTCGGTCGCCGAAGGCCGGCGCATGCCGGAGGACAACCTCCGCGCCATCGCCAACGGCAAGGTCTGGACCGGCCAGCAGGCACTCGGCCTGAAGCTGATCGATCAGATCGGCGACTTTCAGACGGCGGTAAGGGAGACGGCGAAAGCCGTTGGCATCCAGGGCAAGCCCTCGCTCGTTCGCTATCGCAAACCGGGAGTCAACCTGCTCGACCTGTTGTTCGGCGACGTTTCCGAGTATCTGCCCGACGGGGCTAAGTTGCTGCAAACGAACGTCGGCTTCTACTATCTGTGGAAATAACTGTGCCCTAATCTGCCGCGACCGAGGGGTCTTGGCCTGTTTTCAGAGCTTTTATTGGCGAAAACGGGGGCTCCGGCACTCGGCAAGGCAAGAATAATGTTCAATACCTGGGTTTTTAATTTCTTTCCGACATCTTTTCTTGCCAACTCATTGTAAAATTTGAGATTGTTATCCTGCGTACCAGAATTCCGGTAGGCCAGACCCTTGAAGCCACCGCCAAGGGGAATATTTCCAGTGAGTGAAGCCGCGGAGAAACGATCCATGACCAAAGCCGACTTAATCGAAGAAGTCTCGCGCCTTGCGGAACTTACGCGCAAGGATAGCGAGGTGATTGTTGAGACCATCTTCGACAGTGTGGTGCGCGCCTTGCGCTCGGGCGATAAGATCGAGATTCGTGGCTTTGGCAGCTTCCGGACGCGCCAGCGCAAGCCGCGTGTCGGCCGTAATCCCAAGACCGGCGACCGGGTCGAAGTTCCGGCCAAAAAAATTCCTTTCTTCAAGCCCAGCAAGGAATTAAAAGATATTGTCAACGGCGGCGCGCAGCAGAGCGCTGCGGCTGGCGCTGCCCTTGGACGCGCCCCCGAGGGTGCCCAGAGTTAAGGCCGGCTCTGAACTCAGCTCGCATCGCGTTGTCCGAATGGCTCAAGGGCTAATTGCAATCCCATTCTCCCGGCCACCCGAGGTGTGCGGAAGTTCTTCTGCCCGCCTCCAAAAGCAACAGGGCATTGTAGCCGCGGCTCCAACAAACTCTCAACTTGCGAGATGCGGGAACCATCCCCAGCGAGTTCCGTTGGCGGCGATGATTGGGCTGACGCGGGGCGGTTCGTTTTCGGCAATGACATGGCGAAAGAGCACCACTACCAACTCAGCATCACCTGGACCGGCAATCGCGGCAGCGGCACATCCGATTACCGCGCTTATTCGCGTGATCACCAGATCAGCGGTGACCGGAAGAGCGTGTCCATACCAGCCAGCTCCGATCCGGCCTTTCGCGGCGACGGCTCGCGCTATAACCCGGAGGAGTTGCTGGTCGCCTCCCTGTCTACATGCCACATGCTGTGGCTGCTGCATCTTTGCGCCGAAGCCGGCATCGTGGTCACTTCGTACGAAGATTCGGCCATCGGTACGATGCGCGAGAATGAGGATGGCGGCGGCGAGTTTACCGCGGTCGTGCTGCATCCGCGGATGACGATCACCGACGCCTCCAAAATCTCGCAGGCGCGGGCTTTGCATCAGCGGGCGCACCAGATGTGTTTCATCGCCCGCTCGGTCAATTTCCCGGTGAGCCATGAGCCGGAGATCGTGGTGGAAGGATGATCCGATGGGTATGGAGCGCTTGGCCGTGCTTGGGGAATAGGCAGGGGAGCGATCCAGAGCTTGGCGCTTACCCCAGTCCAGTTGCGTGCCGGTCTGCTCCAGCCACGGAAATCGCATTCGAGGGCGAATGTGACCGTTCAACCGATCTCGGCATCAGTTCACCGCAAGCGCCTTTCGCGCCAGCCCGAATTGCTTTAGGCTTAGACTTAGGTTTGCCATGCTTAAGCGCTACCAGGAATGGATGTACTGGTGGGAAAACCGGCTGACCACGCGCGATACCAACCGCGTGGTGCGTCCATTCGAGTGGGGTCTGGAGTGGTGCCACCGCTGGCCGGGAGTCCACGGCGAAGCGCCCGCCGCTCCCCAGGACCTGCGGCGCTTCTTCATCGAACTGAACGAGCAACTGGTAGCCACGAGCGATGAATTTTACAGCTATAAAACACCCACCGATTTTCGCCTCGAGCGGCGGCCGATACGCCTGTACGCCACCGGAGACCAGAGCCGTCCGGAAGATGAGCTGAAGCTGGCAAACAAGACGGGGCTGTTCCTGCGCTTTACTTCGCCGGTGGAATCGCTTTACCCGGAAAACAACGTCATGAACGCGCGCTGGTTTTCGGCGCGTGGCCGGCGGGCGGTGATTGTGTTGCCGCAATGGAATGCCGATGCCCTCAGCCACAACGCCCTGTGCCGCATCTTCAACCTGAGCGGCATTGCCGCCCTGCGCATGTCGATGCCATATCATGATGCACGTCGCCCGGCGGAGTTGGAGCGCGCCGACTATGCGGTCTCGGCCAACATCGGCCGCACCCTTGATGCCGGGCGGCAGGCGGTCTGCGACATTCGCGCCTGCCTCGACTGGCTGGAGTCGGAAGGCTATCGCGAGCTCGGAATCATGGGCACCAGTCTGGGATCGTGCTACGCGTTCATCGCCAGTGCGCACGATGCCCGGCTCAAAATAAACGCCTTCAATCATGCCTCGACTTATTTCGGAGACGTGGTATGGACCGGCCAGTCAACCCGCCACGTGCGCGCGGGCATCGAGCCGGTGCTCGATCAGGAGGCCTTGCGGCGCGCGCTGCTGGCGGTAAGCCCAATGGCGTACTTCAATAAATTTGCCCGCTGGCCGAAAAAGTCGCTGATGATCTATACCAAGTACGATCTGACTTTTTTGCCCGAGTTTTCCCGCCAGGCGGCGGGCGAGTTCGCGCGCCGCCAGCTCAATACCATCGTGCGCTGCCTGCCCTGCGGTCACTACACACTCGGCGAGACTCCCTATAAGTACATGGACGCGTGGCATCTGTGCCGCTTCATGGCACAGGCGTTTCGCTGAGGAACTCGAGGTTCCCGAAGCGCATCATAGACGGTGGACGGCGACGCCAGCGGAGTCTTTGGCTGGGCGGTTGCTCCGGTCGGAACGCAAATCGCGCATGATCGTGCGCCACACCGAATATAATGTAGAAAGGTGATCGGGGGCTCGCCATGCATATTCTTTCGAAGCGCTTTCAGACCGTTAACGTGGTTACTTTAAGCACGCTGAGGGAGCACCTGGAAGCCATCAGTACTCCGGAATCGAGGTTCAAGATCGAAAAGGTGCGCGGCGACCGCGTAACCGTGCGCGGCGAGGGTTTGATTGCAGGAAAGAAAACAAGTTGCTCCGTGGTGCTGCCGGCATATCCCACAGGTCACGAACACGATGTCCCCGGCAACTCGAACGTCGTGCTGGACCCTCTGTCATTTGCCGGCGCGGAAACCTGCGCGGAAAGAGAAGTGTTTGCCCCGCTGCTCGGCCACGACGTGCTCGATTACTATCACAAACTGCACCCGCACATCGGCCTCGCCGTGTCTCGCTGCTGCTGATCAGACCGGATTCGCGGAATCTGTGTCTAGAGCGTGTTTCATAAATGGTGCTTTGAAGGGGCATGGCTTTAGCCATGCCGTCCAGAGCCGGGAAAAATGTGGGCTTCAGTGTGTGCGTGAGAACCCGGACACCATGCCTGTTTAACTCCTTGTCTGGCAGCCCGGTTCTTTCTGAGGTTCCGCTGCCCTCGTGGGGCGCCGCTTACCCGCTAACCAGAGACCGCGTGCCAGGGATCGCTCACTGGGCACGAGAAAGGGCAATCAATAAATGTGATGGCGGCGAAAACGTATTGTGTTTAAGCCTGCCGCAGGGCGTGCAACCGGGTCACGTTGTAGGCCAGGGCCGCCAGCCCGAACTCGCATCCCGCCTTGCCCAGACCGCGCGTCCGGAACTGCCGCATCCCACGCTGCTGCTTGAGCACTCCGAACACCGCTTCCACCACCGCCTTGCGCCGCGCATACATCGCCCGTCCGGCGGGGCTGCGCAACTTCTGCCGCAGCCGCCGGTGGACGGCGGCGCGCGGCCGATCCCGCCGCCGACAACCCCGTCCGGTGTTCAACTCGCACGCCAGATTCGAATCGGGCACGTACCCCTCGATCCCCTGCCGCTCTAACTCGCTGATGTTCTCCACCGAGAAGAAACCGCTATCCGCCAGTACCGCCGTCGGCGCCCTGCCGCACTGCTGCTCGACCGCGGCCACCATCGGCAGCAACGACCGATTGTCCGTCGCGTTCTGCGTCACTCGCGCCGCCACCATCAGATGATCGTCGCTCACCGCTACCTCCGCCGTGTACCCCAACTCGTAGCCACCGCGCGGCCGCAGAAAACGCGCTTGCTCGTCCGTCCGCGACCGCTTCTTCAACCCGCTCTTGCGCAGCTTCTCCAGCCGCCCCGGCATCTCCGCCAGCTTCTGCTCCGCCTTTTCCAGCGCCACCCTCAGCCCGCTCGGCTCCGCGTCGTCCCCATCGCACGCCTGCTGCCAGCGCCGCACCTGCCGCCGCAGCTTGGCCCGCTCGTTCCGCAACTTCGGTTCCGTATCCACCCGCTCCCGGCAGGCGTTGGCCTTGATCCGCGCGCGTCGATCGCCACCCGTCCCAGCTTCCCCCAGCCCAACTGCCGCGCCATCTCCAACACCTGGGTGAAGGCATCGTTGATCGCCCCCGCGTGCCGCCGCCGAAACCCGCTCAGCGCCCAGTTATCCACCCGCGCCCCACCCGCCAGGTAACGCAACGCCAGATCCTCCACCATCCGCTGCTCCAGCCGCCGCGCACTGGTCAGCCCCACCGCGTAGGCGTACAGCCACACGCTCAGCATCAGCTCCGGCGCATACAGCTCTCCACCTTCCAGGCTGTAGGCCTGCTCAAATCGGCTCAGTTCCAGCCGATCCACTACCTGGCGGATGAAAAAACTAAAGATGATCCGCTCCTAACTCATCCTGCACACTCGGAGGTATCAAGTACGCTTGCTCGGGACTGTAAGGCAGAAATCGTGACATATCTCTTTGTGCCCCATCTGCCCTGTGAAAAACAAGTCAGTTCTCACGCACACACTAAAGCCCGTACCCTTCAAACCCTTCACTCGTTCAGAGTTTCCCTAAGATCTTCGAGCCACCTTAGCCCTCTGCTCCTCGCTTGCTCTATCTCCAGCACTAATTTGCCTATTAACTGATGAGTTACTACCTATGACCGTGCAGGACAAGCTATGCTGATGGCTGATGAGTGTCTCGGTTACGGTTCTGGCCAGCGGCAGCGGGGGCAACAGCACGGTTATAAGCTCCTCGCGCACCAGTCTGCTGATTGATTGCGGGCTCTCCTGCAAGGAGACGTGCCGGCGGCTGCACGCCAAGGGAATCGATCCGCGCAGCCTGACGGCAATTCTGATCACCCACGAACACGCCGATCATGTGGGCGGGCTGCACGTCACTTGCAAGCGTCTGGGAATTCCGGTCTTCATGACGGGCGCCACCCACGGCGCGTGGCAGCAGGCGTTCACGGACAGCGCCGGGAACCCGGTGCGAGCCGAGCGGCTGGAGTTGATCGAGGCCGGACGGCGCTTCGCGGTGGGAGACATCGGGGTGCTGCCGTTCACCATTCCGCACGATGCCGCCGATCCGGTGGGTTTCACCTTTGACGCCGAGGGGATCAAGCTGGGCTATGCGACCGATCTCGGCTACCTGCCGGCGAGCGTGCGCGAGCACCTGCGGGGCTCGAACGGCTTGGTGATTGAGTCCAACCATGACCTGGAGATGCTGCGCGTAGGACCGTATCCCTGGGCAGTGAAACAGCGGGTCATGAGCCGCGTCGGCCACCTCAGCAACGAGGCACTCGCGGAATTTTTGCTAACCGATTATGATGGAGGGGCAGCATTCCTGATCCTGGCTCATTTATCGCAGCAGAACAACCACCCGGAACTGGCCAGGACAGCGGCGGAGCGGGCATTGGATGGCCGCCGCGATCTCTGGAAGAACCGGATCTTACTGGCTTCACAAGATGATGGATTGCAAAGCGTATCGCTGTGATGTAGAGGCGATGAGCAAACGCAAGGCGTTGACTTGCTGAGGCAAACTCGATGATGCAATGTATTGACCCGGTAGTGGGAAAGATCCTGGCGGGCTGGCGCTATGACATTTCGGGAATTACGCCCGAGATGCGCGTTGACTACGAGGCCCATTTTGCGGCTTGCGAATTCTGCCGCTCGCGCCGGCATCTGCACCGCACCATCGATGTCGCCCTGATCGTGCTCGCATCCGTTTCGGCCGTGGTGTTCCTGCTGGCCTACGGAGTCATCCGCTACTTTGGCCCGCGCCACGCATTCATCATGGAAATTGCGGCCGTCGGCGGATTCCTGCTCTCCACCCTGATTTGGCTCGTGGTCGCCGTCTCGACACCGGCCCCGCTGGTGGTGGCGGACGCGGCTCTCACCGGAGCACGCCTGGTACACGACAAACTGCCGGAACGGGTACGGGAACGCATTCCGGAAGAGCTGAGACTGCGGCTGGGCGGACAGTGATTGCGCGGGCCCATTTCCCGTCGGAGGGGTACTCCGGCGGGTTGGTGGTGCTAACGCCTGTCATCAACAATTGGAGGGGCGCATAATGGCGCTGGCAGTTTTCGATGAGCAGCGGTGATCACACAAGCGGTCTTATAAAGACCAGACGCCATGCGATTGTTGCGGTGATTTTGACGGCTGTCATTGCCGCGTCGGCGCTCCGCACCGCATTACATCCCTCGCGGCTCGCTACTCGGTGGCCTTTTGAGCCAGTTTACGGACTGCCCCGCCTACCGTTTATCGGTCTGAGTGTGTTCTGCTGGGGTTTTGGGTTATGGATAGTGTTCTGGTTTTATAGGGCTGCGCGAGGGAAATACGAGCGGCTCCTGGTGGCATCGTTCGCCATAGGATCTGTTTTGAGCGTTATCAAGCGTTTCATGCCGCTAGGGATCGCAGCCAACAACGTTCAATTCCTCAGCACCGCAGCAGCATTCCTGTCTCTCGTGGCTGCAATGACACTTCTGTTCACTTTGCCCAGCAAGACCACCACGCCGCAATAGTCTAAAGTCATAATTGTTGAGAAATCCCCTTCTCGACCGTTTGGACAAGAATAGAAAGCGGCGTTCTGCTCAACCTGAGCGTAACTGCCGCTACGGCGTGATCAGCCCGCCGACCAGCTCGCGGATGCTCTGCACGCGATGCTCCAGGCACCAGCGCTCCAGGGCATCGACCAGATTTTCGCAAGCGCAAGGGTCCCAGAAATTGGCTGTGCCCACCCCGACCGCAACCGCTCCGGCCAGCAGGAACTCGACTGCGTCTTCGGCGGTGCTGATGCCTCCCAGTCCGATGACGGGGAGTTTGACCGAGTGGGCGGCCTCGTAAACCATGCGCAGGGCGATGGGTAGCGACATGATGATTTCGGTCTTCAGTGAGTTAGGAAGAACTGATCTGGCGATCTGTGGCGCACATCCAAGTTCCCGTAGGCGGTTGTAGCTTTGTTCTGCCTGGATCATCGCCGTCAGCCATGCTTCGAGCTGCTCCGGCGTCATGTGCTCGTCGATGTCGATCACGCCGATCTGCCCGGCTTTCGCGTAATCGCAGTAGCGGGTAGATTCCTGCAAATAGGCCGCGATGCGGTGACGCACGATCTCGTGGGAAACTCCCCGGTCACAGATCACGCGAACGGTGATGACATGGTGGTCTAAAACTCCTGCGTGCTTCAGTGTGTGCGGGAGCTTGCCGACGAACACCTTCGTCGATTCGAAGTCTCCTATCTTCGCCTCGCTCTTATAACAATTGCGGGCGTACCGTTCGATCTCCCGCAGAATTCGGGCTCCGTCGAGGCTCAGTCTCTATAGTGAAAGACGGCCTTATGATTGCGGGCATGCCTTCTCCAGTTGTTCGATTTTCCGGTTCAGATACCACGGCGCCTTCTTGAGGTCTTCCAATTGCTTGCCCTTGTGCTCGGCTCGGGCGACGTACTTCACCACGTTGCCCAAGTGGAAGCAGAGCTTCCACGCCTCGATGGCATCGATCACTTCAACCCCACCGGTCGTGTAGTGGGGCGGGTGATTAACCGGATCGCGGCTCTCGTCGTTCATGCGCTTCTCCTGGAGAACTGGTTGTCATCTTCGGCGCGCCACTTCTCCGCGCGCTTGAGCATAGCCTTCATCGGCCACCACACTTTGTTCGCATCGGCCAACGTGCGGATCTGCGGATCGCCGCGTTTGCCCAAGGGCGAGCTGTCGCTGCGTAGCCAGGCGTCGAAGCGTTCTCGCGTCCAGCCCAAGCGCGTGATGGCATCGTCGATGCGCGCCAGGTCTCCCGCCGAAACCAGCGTGACCGAGATCGGCGGCGCACGCGACCGGTACGGCTTACCTTGCTGGAGCTCTGATTTGGGATGGGGCCAACGTGCAGAAGTGCGTCACCCCCGGCAACTCGGCAGCGGGTGCGCCTGCAGCGTGGGGCACAGTGGTAGGAGCGGAAACCGCTGACGGCCAGGTCGTATGGCAGTACATGGGGCCGAACTACGGAAATGTCGCCGTGACGAACGCCGCGACGTTTTCTCACGACTACGGCGTGCGCTATGGCAACGGCGCGGGCGACTACACCTTCTCTGCGGCTGACGCCGGTCTGTTCGTGGCCAAGCTGAGCTGATGCGGATCAGTTCTGCCGAGGAACTGAGGCAGCTGGCCGCAATGCACCGTGAGGAGCTTGCCGCGGAACTGGCAGCCAACGATACCAAGCTTTCGGCGCGGCGCGAGTACATCGCGAAGGAGCAAGCCCTGCTGGCACGGGAGCCCGCCGGCTCTGATGAAGCCAAGGAACTTCGGCAAAAAATCGCTACGGCAAATGTAGAGCTACAGCGAGCCCAGAACCAGCGCGTGCAGATCGAGCAAAAGGGCAATCAGACTGCGATGCAGGATGAAATCAACATCCTTAAGCAGCGCGCGCAGGCGTGGAAGGAATTCAGCCAGAGCATTTCGCACGATCTCACCACCGGCCTGACCTCATGGATACAAGGCCACAAGACCTTTGCGCGCGATCGAATTCGCGGACCGCGCGATCGACTACGCGCACAACATTGCCTCGGCGCCCGATCAGCGGTCGGTCACACTCTACGGCCCTCGCAAGGGAGGCGCGCTCGTTGCCGCGATGATTGGCCAGCGCCCGGCGAGCGGAACGCAGTCAGTGTTGACGATCTCGAACGCTGCCGTGGCCCAGGCAATCGCGTCGATCCTGGTGAAGCGCTCCGCCGCTGGCGTCAATCGATACAGCTTCACCTTGAAGGCCGAGTGGTTCTTTCTTGAGGCGACGAATCTGGTGACGATCACCGACACGCGCCTCGGCCTTGACAAGCTCCCCGTGCGCCTGGTGAGCGCAAAAGAAACTGCACAGCGCACGCTGGAGTGCGAGGTTGACGCGTTTGTCTATGGCCTGAATCATCCGCGCGTCTCGGCGACCACGGCTGCGACCGGCTCACTCGTCAAGACAAACGTGGACCCGGGCCTGGTCAACGCTCCCATCATCTTCGAGCCGCCTGCGGCGATGCTAAGTGGCGGCGCGACCAAGCAGGTGCGGTTCCTGGTGAGCGGCTCCGATCCGAATTACGGCGGCTGCATTGCTTACGTCTCCGTCGATGGCGGCGCTTCCTATACCGCCCTCGGCAACTGCCCGCCAGCGACGACGGGCGTGCTGACCGCTGACTATCCCTTGAGCGCCGCAGATCCTGATGTAACCGACACGCTGGCCGTGGACCTGACGCAATCGAATGGCACGCTCAGTAGTCAGTCGCAACCTATTGCCGACGGCTTCGCCGATCCCTGCTACGTCGCAGGCGCCGCCGGTGCATTCGAAATTGTGTGCCCGACAAGGGCCACTCTCACCGCCGCGAACAAGTACAACCTGACGAGCTATATCCGGCGCGGAGGGTTCGGCACGACTGCCGTGGATCACCCGGCGGGCTCGCAATTTGCGCAGTGTGGCAGCGCCCTCGAAGTGAATCTGGCAGCGCAGCAGGTGGGCAAGACGCTGCACTTCAAATTCGCCGCCTATAACCAGCTCGGCGGACAGTAGTTGCGAACCCAGTGTTCCTGCGCCGGGGTGCTCCGTCGGAGGTGGCCCACATTCGCGGAGCCGCAGGCGGAGCTAATGTGGGGCTGTTGGTTTTAGAAGTACGCTCGCATGCGGGAGTGTTCCGAACTGCCCCACATTTGCCAACCGAGGGCAAATTTGGGCCACCCGCCCGGATTGTTAGCATTACAAAATTTCCTCGTGTTTGAGCTCTTTCAGGGCACCTCTGATCTCTGCGAAAACGCCGCCCTGTGAGGTGGGCATCTGCTCGCCTTGCCCCAACGAGTAAATCAGAATCCGTAACCTTTCTAATTCTTTAGCAATTTGATCCGCAATAGCAATCAACCGCTCTGCTTGTTCTTCAGTCATGAGAAATCCTCATCTGCACGGGCTGGCTTCAGAACTCGCCAATTCCTTGGCCAGCGCGGATCATCGAACATGCGCGAGGCGTTCGCGGCGTTATCCGCTAACGCTTTCGAAACGAGTCTCTTAGGAGGCCTCCGCGAAGAAGTTTATCGTGTATCTCAGGCACCCATTGGCCAGCCTTATTCTTCGCAAGAACGAGGCGCCCACAGATAGAGCAAGGCTGCCTCAGGAAGGCGTTTCCCGTCTTGTCATTCTTCAATAGCTGCTTTGTTTCCTCGCTAAAATCCCCGCGACAACGAGTTGCCATTGTGCTCACCTTCTGTGCTCCAGCATAGCAGCCTGGCATCACACAGCGTGCCTTCACGGCGTGATCAGCCCGCCGATCAGCTCGCGGATGCTTTGCACGCGATGCTCCAGGCACCAGCGCTCCAGGGCATCGACCAGATTCTCGCAAGCGCAAGGGTCCCAGAAATTGGCGGTGCCCACCCCGACGGCAACCGCTCCGGCCAGCAGAAACTCGACCGCGTCTTCGGCGGTGCTGATGCCTCCCAGTCCGATGACGGGGAGCTTGACGGCGTGCGCGGCCTCGTAAACCATGCGCAGGGCGATGGGCTTGATGGCGGGGCCGGAGAGTCCGGCGGTGAGATTGGCGATACGGGGCAGGCGGGTCACCGGATCGATGGCCATGGCGGTAAAGGTGTTGACCAGCGAAATCGCGTCGGCGCCGCCTTCCTCGGCCGCGCGGGCCATCTCCGGGATGCTGGTGACGTTGGGCGAAAGTTTAACGATGAGCGGCCGGCGGGCGGCGTGTTTTGCCACCCAGACCAGTTCTCGCAGCCGCGCCGGGTCCTGTCCGAAGCTGACGTCGCCGTGAGCGGTGTCCGGGCAGGAGACGTTCAACTCGTAAGCGGCGATGCCTTCGCCCGCGTTGAGGATTTGAATTGTCTCTTCGTAGTCGTTGACGGAGTAGCCGAAGACGTTGACGATGACGACAATGTCTGGGATCTTCCGCAGAATCGGGAGCTTTTCTTCGAGGAAGGCGCGGGCGCCGATGTTCTGCAGCCCGATGGCGTTCAGCATTCCGGCGGAGGTTTCCCACAGCCGCGGCGGCGGATTGCCGGGCATGGGCTCGCGCGAAAGGCCCCGGACGACGAAACCGCCGAGCTTGTCGAGAGCAACCACGTCCTCGAATTCAACCCCGTAACCAAAAGTGCCGGCCGCAGCCATGACGGGGTTTTTCAGGGTGATGCCGGCAAAGCTGGTGCTCATGTCCAATGGCACCGGCGAGCGCCGCGAAGAATCAGACGGCGCCGAAGCCGTTGGCGCAGGCGTGCCGGAGTCGTTGGAATCCATAATTCCCTCGGCCCCTATTTTCTCATGATGCGCCGCCGGGCAATGTTCCAGAGGGGCAAGAGTTCACTTCCGCATCGAGGGCGTATGGGTTATGCCCACCAGCAGACCTTCCGGTCCCAGCAGCCGCGTGACGAACTGGCCCCAGGGTTCCTTTCGCGTCGCAACCAGCAGTTTGTAGCCCTGCGACTTCAGTTCCGCAGTGGCTTTTTCGATATTCCCTACGTCAAATTCGATCCACGCTTGTGGCACAGGCAGATTGCCAGGGCCATTGACCCGTGCCAAAGCAGGACTCAGCCGCCTGCGCCAACGGCCACAAGGCAAAGTGCTTCACGCCATCCAGCCCACCCGTATGCAGATAGCCATCGGTATCTTCTTTGAGCGGCAGTCCCAATGCTTCGGAATAGAACTTGCGGCTTGCCACCGGGTCGCGAACGATCGGGCCAAAACCAGCGACGAATAGCACGTCGATGTTTTTCGGAGTTTTCATAGCTAGATCCCCAATATACGCCGCAGTTGCCCATTTTGGGGTGGACGAGCCACCTTTCGTTCCGGCTTTGCGGCTGGTCCGTGAATTCCCGGCGGGTTTCCGGTATGTTAGAGAGTTACGCGTCCCGGCGGAGATCTGCCGGGGACTGGTAGTTGGCCTGCCGGCCCTTATCGAATCTTATGCTTGATCTTGCCTTTGTACGCGACCATCTGGCGTTCGTGGAGAAAAAATTGCGCGAGCGCGGCATCAACCCCGACGAAGTGCTGAAGGACTTTCACGCGATCGACCACGAGCGGCGCGCGGCAATCACGCAGTTGGAAACCCTGAAGGCCGAGCGCAACAAGTTGACGGAAGAGATCGTCCGGCTGAAGAAGGCCAGGCAGGATGCCGCCGGGCAGATAGAGAAAACCAGGCAGATGCGCGAGCAGCTTCCGGCGCTGGAAAAGCAGGTGGAAGAGGCGGATCGGCGCCTGCGCGCGATTCTGACGACCTTGCCGAACCTGCCGCACGAGAGCGTGCCGGTGGGCAGAAGTGAAGACGACAACAAAGAAGTCAAGCGTTGGGGCGAGCCGCCTAAGTTCGACTTCCAGCCCAAGCCGCATTGGGAACTTGGCGAGGCGCTGGGCGTGCTCGACCTGGAGCGGGCGGCGAAGCTGGCCGGCGCTCGCTTTGCCCTCTATTGGGACCTGGGGGCGAGGCTGGAACGCGCGCTGATGAACTTCATGCTCGACCTGCACACCCGCGAGCATGGCTACACAGAGGTTTTGCCGCCGGTTTTGGTCAACTCCGAGTCGATGTACGGCACCGGGCAGTTGCCGAAGTTCGAGGCCGATTTGTTCAAGGTTGCGCACCGGGAACGCGAACTGTGGCTGATTCCCACGGCGGAAGTTCCAGTCACGAACATCTATCGCGACGAGGTCATCGAGGCGTCACGGCTGCCGGTTTCGCTGGCGGCGTTCACTCCCTGTTTTCGCAGCGAGGCGGGATCGTACGGCAAGGACGTGCGCGGCATCATTCGCCAGCACCAGTTTCAAAAGGTCGAGATGGTGAAATTCACCCGGCCGGAGCAGTCCTACGAAGAGCACGAGAAGCTGACGCGCCACGCCGAGCAGGTTTTGGAGTTGCTGAGGCTGCACTATCGGCGAGTCCTGCTATGCACGGGCGACCTGGGATTTTCCTCGGCCAAGACCTATGACCTGGAGGTCTGGCTGCCGGGCCAGCACGTCTTTCGCGAGATTTCGTCGTGCTCGAACTTCGAGAGCTTCCAGGCGCGGCGGGCCAACATACGCTTCCGCACGGAAGGGAAAAAAGGCACGGACTACGTGCACACGCTGAACGGCAGCGGGCTGGCCATCGGCCGCACCTGGGTGGCCATTGTCGAGAATTACCAGCAGGCGGACGGCAGCGTGATCATCCCCGAAGTTTTGCAGCCTTACATGCGCGCCGACCGGATTACGCCGCGGAAATTCTAGAGCAGATTCAGAGTCGGTGTATCCGGCACCATCATTGCCGGGCTAAATGCCCGGCTACCTTACTGGATACAGCTTCCGCGAATCCGGTTCAGCAGGCCGCCGGGTTGCGCCGGGAACTCCCAGCCACTACACTGGGAACACACTCGGAGTGCACGTCGCAAGGCTCACAACCCATGAGTAGTATTGGCAAAACGCTCAAAGGATACATCTGGTGGACTTATCCGCGCGGATGTTTCCACTATGACGTGATGGTTACGGTCATCCTGCTGTTCATCTTCGCCGCGCCGCTGTTCATCGGCTTCAACGACAAGCCGGTGGAGCGTACCCCCCATCTTACCGGTGTCGTCGTCACGCCCGTGGGGAAGTTTGGCTTTGTGTGCCGCATAGAGGCTTCCGAGGTCCAGGGGGAGAGTGAAAAAGAGATTCGCGACGGGCTGGTAAATGTGATTGAGCCGGTCATGGGTGAGGTCAGGTTCGTTCGCTACGAGGCCGTACGGGACAGCAAGGGCAAAGTCATTGCCTACGACGTGTGGGTGCGGCGAGGCTTGGGCGGATAGGCCAGAGAGGTGTTATCGCCAGCACCGTGGTGACCTCAGGTTGCTTTCCCGGCACTTGGCCGGAACGGAAGCTCGAACGAGAGCGGGGTTCGTTGCCCGTCAGCGCGGAAGGCGTGCACGGCCAGCAATGAGATGCGCCATCCAACTTGATCCATTTTCATCGGTTGCCAGGGCGCAACGCCATGGGCGGGTTCCGACTCTTATGATGCTTAGGTCATGATGAAAAAAAGCTTATCTCTGCTTGTCTTCTTGGTTTGCGCCAGCCTGTGGTCGGCGGCGCAGGCCAATCAGCCGGCTAATCTGCAAACCGTGCTGAATCTTATGGATCGCACGGCGGCGACCCTGCATACGCTGCAGACCGATTTCACCTGGGACGATTACGAGCGCGTGGTCGACAGCCACGACCAGCAGACCGGGGTGATGTACTTCAGCCGCTCGGGCAAGCAAAGCAAGGACGTGGAAATGTCCGCCGAGATCAAGACGCCGGCTCCGAAGTTCGTGCTCTTCAACGGAAAAGCAGGCACGGTGCAGGTTTACGAGCCCCGGATCGACCGGCTGACCCCCTACAACGTGGGCAAGAACAAGGCGGATTTCGAGGCGTTCCTGGTACTTGGATTCGGCGGCGCGGGCAGCGATCTGGAAAAGAATTTCAAGCTTGACTACGCCGGCACCAAGCCGGTGAACGGAGTTGCGTGTTACGAACTGAAGCTGGTTCCGCTGGCGGCCAGCGCCCGCAATACGTTTGCTTCGATCACGCTCTGGATCGATGCCAAGCGCGGAATCGCGTTACAACAGCGATTTGATCAGGGCGGAGGCAATTACCGGGTTGCGACCTACGCGAACATCAAACTCAACGAAAAGCTTCCGAACGGAGTCTTTAAACTGAAGACTACCAGCAAAACGAAGATATTTAACCCACAGGGCGGAATGTAGGTGGAAACGCCTGGACAACTTGCCCGGCGGGAGGGCACATTACGGGCCATCTATTTGCCGGGACGCCACGGAATCACCTGAGTCGAGGCAACGGCACGGGCACACCCTGGACTCTTACTGGTCTGAGGTCAAAATGGGCAAGGTTCTGGTCATTCCGGCGCGTCCGAGTGCGGAGCATCTGAGTCGACACCGCACGTCCGATCCTCGTTATGTAGAAGGCCAGCGTCTGCTGGTCGATGCCATGAAGTATCTCATCAAGACCCACCCGGACGACAATCGCGCCGCCGTGGAACTGATTTCCGAGCACGTGCGCACACGCTTCCGGATGAGCGATTCACCGCTTCAGGCAAACCAGAGCGAGCCCGAACCTCCGCTATCGATGTAGCTCCGGGATTCTGGCCGCGGCAAAAGGCGGCAAAGTCGCCAGCCAACGCGCCGCCAACAGGTAAATACACTGGAAGCACTCGAGGGTATAGCGCTCTTCCGCCGTTCCCGTAGTCATCAGGAAGATTGAGCGAGCTGCCAGCCAGACGAGCAGCAGAGCCATGTAGCGCATCCGCTCGCCACGGAAAATCCCCACCATAGCGGCCCCTACCAGCAGCAGGTTGAGAAGGCCAAACATGACGGAGAAGATCGTATTCCATGGGTCGGCGCGGAAAGTCCACCAGTGCACATCCATGGGCAGCACCGCGGTGCGCGGGCGAAACCACATATCCAGCAGCCGCAGCACTGGCAACCCCACATAGTAGCGAAACGGGTTGAGGCGAATCTTCTGCTGCGCCAAGACGTCGAACTTGTGGTCAAGCTCGGGAGTGGTAAGGTCCGTTTGATTGTATTCGGCAAAGAGCTGGGCAACGTATTCACGCTCTTGCGGGCTGTCGAAGGCGCGGGCCGGCACAAGGTTGATATCGACCGGTTCACCATCAATATGGAAGCAGATATCCTCCACGTTCGAGTAATCCACTATCCAGGTTCTCACCCAGTAACCCCAACCTCTTGCGATGAACTCGCCGGGATCGGTGGCCTCCATCGTTACCAGGGGCTGAAAAACATGCATGACCCTCCAGTTTCGTATGGTCCAGGGCACCAGGGGCGCGAGGGCGACCGCGGTCAGCAGCACTCCACCGGCGAACAGTTTCTTCCGCTCCGCGGGCGAGCGATAGAACCTGAGGAGAACGACGAGGCCTATTGAACCCAGCATGAGGCCGCTATCGGGACGCAGCAAGATCGAGGCAGCCACAGCCAAGCCGCAATAAACCCAGTTGCGGGCTCGCGGGTCGTCAAGAGCGAGAACTGTTCTGACGGAGCGAAAGGGTGAGACAAAAAATTGTGGGCACTTCGGTCAGAGGCGTAGCGGCATAGGTGGCGATGAAAGGGCAAAGGGCGGCGAGCAGAAATGCTACCCGCGCGGCTGCCCTCGGAGATCGTCCGGCGAGCGATGTTGCAAACCAGCACGCAGGTCCCGATATCGATGACGACCTGCACCAACTCGACCGCACGAAAGTGGTCCTGGCCAAAGATGGCGAACACGAGGGCGAGAAAGAAAGGATATCCGGGCAAGCGAACCAGAGTAGGATGCAGCCCTTCAGGCGTGGTCAGGGCGTAAGTACCGTGATTGAGGAGGTTCTTGGCAATATCGTCATAGACCAGCGAGTCTCCCGCGATCAAACTGAGTTTATAGACGATAAGGAGCCGCAAGCAAAGGGCCCCAGCCGTCACCCAGAGCACGAATTTCAGATTCCTGCGAAAAAATCCGACCACAGGCGAAATCATACACTTTGGGCTGCTTGGAATGGCATTGCGTGGCGTGCGACTTTCGTTGACGCATTCCGAGCGGCCCCATAACATAGAGGTAAGTAGTAGTTTCCCATGTCGAAGCCGGTCTTTTACGATCCCCAGAAAAAACGATGGCGGCGCATTCGGCGCACCATCGACGTCGTCGGGATCATTCTTTCTTTACTGATTGTGTTTTTTGTGCTCACGGTGGTGCGCGATGCCAGCATTCCGGCGCTGCTGCTGGCGACGCAGAAGAAGTCATATCACGCGCTAAAAATAAGGGAGAAGAAACACGCCAAGCTCACCGGCACTCACCGCAAAACGAGTGTTCCAGCGTCGCAGGTGGTGCTGAATTCAGACGAAGGTATTCGCGGCGCGTTTTACGTGACGTGGGATGCCGCGAGTTTCTCCTCGTTGCGGGAGTATGTTCACCAGATTGACCTTCTGTTTCCGGAGTGGTTGCACGTGCTGACTGCGGACGGGCACTTGCAGGGAGTTACGGCGGCGAACAAGCTCTACGATGTCATTCAGAACGGCCGAGTCATGCCGGTCGATGACAAAGTTATGCCGTACCTGAAGCAGGAACACGCCCAGATGGAAGTTTTGCCCCTGGTCAACAACTTTGAGCCGATCATCAACGAGTGGATGGCGGACGTGGGCAAAATGCTGGACGATCCCCAGGCACGGGCGCGCTTCCGGCAGGAGCTGTTGGCATTTCTGGCGACGAACGCATACCGGGGAGTGACGCTGGACATCGAAGGATTCCCTGAGCAGGCGCAACCGGGATACCGCGCCTTGGTGCAGGAACTGGCAAATGATCTGCACGCGCGCGGACTCAAGCTATTTGTGAGCGTTCCCGCCAATAACCCGGATTTCGATTACCAGTTGATCGCGAAATCGGCCGACGGATTAGTGCTGATGAACTACGATCAGCACTACCCGGGCGGCGAGCGCCCGATCGCCGGGCAGGATTGGTTTGTCAAGAATCTCACCACCGTGCTGAAGAAAGTCCCGCGGGAAAAAATCATCTGTGCGCTGGGCAATTATGGGTACGACTGGTTGACTGAGAAAGGCAAGAAGCCGGGGCAGGCCGGAGTCCACAACGTCTCGGTGCAGGACGCCTGGTTGGAGGCGCGCGATTCGGAAGCCCAGATTGATTTTGACTCCGATTCCCTGAACCCACACTTGGTTTATGAGGACGAACAGCAAAATCGCCATGACGTCTGGTATCTGGATGCAGTCACCTCACTGAACCAGATGCGCGCTGCCCGGGCGCTGGGGATTTCGACTTTTGCGCTGTGGCGGCTGGGCTCTGAAGACCGGTCGCTGTGGAGCATATGGGATCAGCCAAGCGATCCGGGGGCGCCGCAGAAGCTGCACAACGTGCCTCCCGGGCAGGACGTTCGACATGGAAGGATCGGGCGAGATCCTTCAGGTGCAGAGCTATCCCGCGCCAGGCGTTCGCGATCTTGAAGTGGGCGCCGCCAACGGCGTGATCACCGACGAGAATTTCAGCAAGCTTCCCGCGCCGTACCGCGTGGGCGAATTCGGCGGTGGCAATCGCATGGTGGCGATTACCTTCGACGACGGCCCCGATCCGCAGTGGACGCCGAAGATCCTTGATGTTCTGAAGCGGGAGAACGCCCAGGCGACATTCTTCATCATCGGGTTGCAGGCGGAAAGATATTCCGGTCTTCTGGAGCGCGTCTTCCGCGAGGGGCATGAGATCGGGAACCATACGTTCACGCATCCGGACATTAGCGAAATTTCCAAGCGCTACATGATGGTCGAGCTGAATCTGACCGAGCGCCTGTTTGAAGCCAAGTTGGGCATCAAGCCGGTATTGTTCCGGCCTCCCTACTCCATCGATCAGGAGCCGGATACGGCCGATGAGGTGCGTCCGCTGGCGATTGCGCAGCAGATGGGGTACATCACGGTCGGCGACAAAATCGACCCGAACGACTGGCGCGACGATCCCCGTCCCACCGCCGAACAGATCGTGGAAAGTGTGATGGAGCAGGTGCAGCGCCGCGGCGGAGGGGTCATCCTGCTGCACGATGGCGGCGGAAACCGGGCCGCGACGGTGGCCGCATTGCCGGGCGTCATCGAGGGGTTGCGCGCTGGAGGGTACCAGATCGTGCCGGTGGCCACGCTGCTGGGAAAAACCTATGAGGATGTCATGCCGCCCATCGCTCCGAACGAGCGTTTCTGGGCGCGCGTTAACGCCAGCGGCTTCTGGTTGTTGAGCCTGGTCAACAGCTTCATCGTGCTGGTCTTTTTCCTGGGCGACCTGCTGATGAGCGGACGGCTGGTCTCAGTCGGGGCCTTGGCTATTTACGACCGCTTCCGCAGGCGCTGGACGGATCGGGAGACTACGTCCGGCTACCAGCCGCGGGTCGCGGTTCTGATCCCCGCCTTTAATGAGGAAAAGGTCATCGAGCGCACGGTGATGGCGGCTCTGAATTCGGATTACCCGAAGCTTCGCGTGATCGTCATCGACGACGGTTCCAAGGACCGCACCGGGGAGGCGGTTCGGGAGACGTTTTGCCAAGAGATTGCGCAGGGCCGCTTGCGCATCCTGACGCAAGCTAACGGGGGCAAGGCTTCGGCGCTCAATTATGGCCTGGAAAGCGTGACCGAGGAAATCTTTGTGGGGATTGACGCCGACACGATCATCGCCCCGGACGCTATCCGGCGCCTGGTCTCGCATTTTATCGACCCGAAGATCGGCGCCTTGGCGGGCAATGCCAAGGTCGGAAACAAGATCAACCTGTGGACGCGCTGGCAGGCCCTGGAGTATATCACCAGCCAGAATTTCGAGCGCCGCGCCTTGAATACGTTCTCGGCGGTAAGCGTGGTTCCCGGCGCCATCGGCGCATGGCGTACGCAGGCGGTCAAAGAGTGCGGCGGATACCACGTCGATACGGTTGCTGAAGATGCTGATTTGACGATGGCGCTGCTGCAAGCCGGGTACAAGGTCGAGTACGAAGACCGGGCGCTGGCGTTCACCGAGGCTCCGTCGTCGGCTAAAGGGCTGATGCGGCAGCGCTTCCGCTGGTCGTTCGGGATTTTGCAGGCTGTCTGGAAGCATCGGTCGGCATTCGCTCGCAAGGGAGCGCTCGGCTGGATGGCGCTGCCCAACATTGTGGTGTTTCAAATCGCCCTGCCGCTGTTCTCGCCCTTTATCGATCTCATGTTTGTCGTGGGCTCGCTCAAGTACCTGGTGTGGGACAAGCATTTTCATCCGGACACGGCCGACCCGGCGAGTTTCCAGCAACTGGTGCTGTTTTTCGCCTTCTTCCTGGCGATCGATTTCATCGCCTCGGCGATTGCTTTCGCCCTGGAACGGCGCGAAGGACGGGCGGATTGGATGTTGCTGGGTCACGTCTGGCTGCAGCGCTTTGCCTATCGCCAGCTATTCTCTCTGGTGCTGATCAAGACCCTGAAGCGAGCTGCCGAAGGCGGCGCGTTTTCCTGGGACAAACTAGAGCGCAAGGCCACGGTGCGAGCACCCGAGCCGGTAATACAGGACCGTTGCGCCGGGCAAATTTGCGCTTATTTCCGAGGCGAGACACGGGATCGATGTCTGCCGCGCGCGGGATTGCATTCGGCGCTAAAATGACGTTGACCGGAGCGGGTTGATCGGCAATTTAGATTGGGGGCTTTTCTATGGCTACTACGAGGACAGAGGGTCGCGCATACATCGAATCGGGACCGTTCAAGAATGAGCCATTTCTCGACTTTCGCCGTGAGGAAAACGCACAGAAGATGCGCCAGGCGCTGGAGCGGGTAAGGACGCAACTTGGCCGCGAGTATGACCTGATTATCGGCGGCCGCCGGCTGAAGGCCGCGTACAAATTCGAATCGATCAATCCTTCGCGGCCTTCGCAGGTGGTTGGCGTCTTCCAGAAGGCCGGAGCCGAAGAGGTGCCGTTGGCGATGGAAGCCGCCTTGCGCGCTTTCAAGAGCTGGCGGAACACCCCGGTCGAAGAGCGGGCGCAGTTGTTGCTACGGGTGGCCAAGACCATCCGCGAGCGCAAGTTCGAATGGGCGGCGTGGATGGTTTACGAGGTAGGCAAGAACTGGGCCGAGGCCGATGCCGATGTCGGCGAGACCATCGATTTCTGCGAATTTTATGCGCGGGAAGCGCTGCGGCTGGCGAAGTCGGAGCCGCCGATTCAATATCCGGGCGAGCGCGATTATCTTTGGTACATTCCGCTCGGGGTAGGCGCAGTGATTCCGCCCTGGAACTTCCCGTCGGCAATTACCGCGGGCATGACCATGGCTTCCGTCGTGTGCGGAAACACGGTGGTGCTGAAGCCCTCCGGAGATTCGCCCGCGATCGCTGCTAAGCTGGTGGAGGTTCTCGAAGAGTGCGGCATGCCGGATGGGGTGGTGAACTTCTGCACCGGCAGCGGAAGCAGCTTTGGCAATGCCCTGGTCGCGCATCCTAAGACGCGGTTCATCGCCTTTACCGGCTCCAAAGAAGTGGGCCTGCACATCAACCGACAGGCGGCTGAGGTGCAGCCAGGCCAGATCTGGATCAAACGTACGATTCTGGAGATGGGCGGCAAGGATTCAATCCTGGTCGATGCCGATGCCGATCTGGATGCGGCGGTGGAAGGCGTGGCCGCTTCGAGCTTTGGCTTCCAGGGCCAGAAATGTTCGGCCTGCTCGCGTGCTATCGTCGACGAGCGCGTCTATGAAAAGTTCCTCGAACGCCTCAAAGCTCGCGTGGAAAAAATCACGGTAGGCGATGCCGAGGCCAATCCGGGCATGGGCCCGGTGATCAATAAAGGTGCGATGGAAACGATTCTCTCCTACATCCGTAAGGGCCTGGACGAAGGCGGGCGTCTGATTTCGGGCGGCGGTCCCGCGGCTTCGGCCGAAGCCGCCGGCGCGCCGGGCTTCTTCGTTCAGCCGACCGTGATTGCCGATGTTGAACCTAAGGCGACCATCGCGCAGGAGGAAATCTTCGGGCCGGTGCTGGCGGTGATCAAGTGCCGCGATTTCGAGCATGGATTGGAGATCGCTAACAACACCGAGTTTGGACTCACCGGCTCCTACTATGGCACCGCGGAAGAAAAGATCGAGCGGGTGATGCACGAATTCCACGTGGGCAATCTCTACATTAATCGCAAATCGACGGGCGCCATGGTCGGGGCCCATCCCTTTGGCGGATTCAATATGTCGGGAACCGATTCCAAGGCCGGGGGGCCTGATTACCTGTATTTGTTCACCCAGGCGAAATCGCTGGGCAAGAAGCTAAGCTGACGAGCCTTGTTTTTTTCCTGCGACCGGGGCTGTCCGCATTTGACAAGCACCGGAAAGACGCTTAAAAATCATTAGGTTGTTGAGCGGTGCCAGAACTGCCGGCCCGCGGTTCTGCGGCGGGAAGTAGGGAAGGCTTCAGACTTCCTGAAAGGGATAATCGTATGGCCAGAATCTTGTGCATCGACGATGAGCCGCATGTGGTGACGTTGAAGTGCGCCATTCTGCAAGCTGCCGGTCACGTGGTTACCGCGGCCACCTCCGCCCACGAGGCCATCGAAAAGCTGGAGGCCAACACTTACGATGCGGTCGTGACCGATTGGCGGTTGGGGGACGGCAACGGACGTGCAGTGGTGCAGGCAGCCAAGACGCACTCGACCATGCCGGTGGTGGTGGTTTCCGGTTATGTGGCGGAAGCTTTTCAGGCGGCCGAGCCGTTGGCGGACCTTTACCTGGAAAAACCGGTCAATCCCGAAGAGCTGGTCACGATCGTGAACGAGCTTTTGAAAACCAGCGACAAGCACATCTAGAAGTTTCCCCGGCAAGAGAAAAAGAAAGCCCGCCGGCTCAGGCGGGCTTTCTGGCGAAAGCCGGAAAACTATTGCGGACGAAGCGTGGAAGTGGTCGCGGCAGCGGCTTCGTTAAGAATCCGGTGGTGGATGGTGAACAGCGCCAATTCCAGCCGGTCCGAGACTCCGATCTTGTCATACACGTTGCGCAGATAATTCTTGACGACCTGCTCGGTTGTGCCCAACTGAGTTGCAATTTCTTTGTTCTTGAACCCCTGCACGATCAAGGCGACGATGCGCAATTCCTTCGGCGTCAGCCGGTCGCGCACTCTGGCTCCCACGAAATCGTCGCTCTCCGTCACACTTCCCGCCTGTTTAATGTCATGCACATACGTGTGCCCGGCGGCAACCCGGCGCACACAATCCAGCAGCACCTCCCCGGTGACGCAGCGGAAGAGGACGGCGTTTACTCCGAGGGTCAGGAAGCGCTGCGGATTATCGCCATTTTCGGCGAGAACTATGAGTTTGGCGGCGATCTGGCTGGCCACGGCGCGGATGCCGGCATCCTCGCTCAAAAAACTCGCCGACAGAACGAGGATGTTGGCACGGAACTTCTCCATCGCCATGCGAGTCTGCTCCACGCTCGGCGCCTGGGCGACTACGCGCATATCATCCTCGACCGCCAGAACCTTGGCGATTCCGGCACGGAAGATAGCCTGATTATCGGCGACGACAATTTTCAACATCAGCTACCTCCCTCCCGGCGCACGAAATCGTACTCGTCGATCACGCACGCCACGCCGGATTTTTCCGGGGATTGGGACTCAGCTCTGACGACGCGGCCGACGCAATGAAGCACCACGTTCTGGTCTGCCGCAATGGCCGAGGCCGGAATGGTGATTTCGAACTCGACGCGGGAATTTACTTCGAGTGCCTGATCCACCCAAATGTAAATCCCAGCCCCACTGATGTTCTCAGTGGTACCTTCCAGCTCCGGCTTGGCTCCGGAAGTGCCGAGCACCTTAATCGGAAGATGTACGGGGAAACGTGTCCCGGTCCTTGCGTCTGTCACAGATACCCTCTGGCATGCAGGAACAGCTCTTCTTGCGTTATATCACGCAGGAAAGCCCCAGCATAGCCAGAAGTATCAAACTTGCACACAAAGTTGGGACAGTCTTAGCCGGAACCGCCCAAACCGGGTTAATCGGCGGTGAAAAAACCGGCCAAGCCGTAGCCGAGCAACAACATCACCAGGGCAGCGACCGAGGCGATGGGCTTGAAGTGCTCGCCGGCGGTCCGCTTTACGTCCAGCCGTTCGCGCACGGCGCTGCGTAGTTCGGTAACCGAATGATGCAGCCGGCGGCGCTCGTCGGCAGCGCGCTGTTCCAGCACTTCGGCGGGAATGGGGTTTGTCATAGCCGTGTTCTCGCTTCCGATTGCAGTCATATCTGGTCTTCCCTCAACACCCGCAAGGTACGTTCCGGGGTGAGCCCTTGCGAGGTCAAACTCCTGATTCCGTAGGCGGCGGTGGCTCCGCCCGCCAAGGCATACAAGGCAAAAACCACAAAAAAAGCCACGGTATAGGCATAGGGCTTGCCGATCATCGCCAGGGCAATGAGCGAAACCAGGCCCCAGGTAAACAGGAAAAAAGCGGCCAGGAGCATGAGTGAGCCGACCAGCAGGGCGGGCAGCGCCAGCTTAAGGGTGGAGAGTTTGTCCCGCATCTCGCCGCGCAGCATGACGAGCCTGGTGGATGCGAAATCCTTCAGATCTTCCTTGCACTCATGCAATACTTCCGCAACCGTCCGTGCGTTCTGTACGTTAGCCACGGTGTGACCTCCAAAGCCGCAATCCGAATCCGATGACGAAAGAAGCCGCCGCGAGCCCCATGATCATCTGAAGTGGACTTTCCCTGGTCGCCCGCTCGGCGCGACTGCGGGCAGCGGCGATCCTTTGTTCGGCCAGTTGGTTGAGTTCGCCCGCACGGGATTGCACCAACTCCCGAACTGCCCTGACGGTACGCTTACTAGGATGAGGTTTGAGGGAGATGCGTTTGCGGGAGTGCAGCGGGAATCGAGAGCAGCCGGAGGCCGGGCACGAGCGGCCTGATAGCCGCTGTGCTCACGCCACGTCTAACCTGCTTCTCAGCAGGCGGTCAGCACAGACTCAGTTTGGTAGCTGCATCTCCGGGCCACTTTGCCTGTTAGAAGGAGTACTCGCTTGCTTGCGATCATCTACCATGAACAGAACGCAGCGATCTGCCCCGGAAACATATTGCCCGCAAGTGTACAAAGCTCTCTCGGTTGCCGCTTTTTCGGTGCGCTGTCCAGAGCTGTAGCCGTGGTGACCGCCCGCTGATACGGCGAAGGCTTTGTGTGGCGGGCTCAGCAGATACTCACGAAAGTCGTTCCTGCCCTTGGCGGAGAGTTGCGCGGGAGGGGGGATGTCTGGGGATTCGGGCAGGGGCAGTAAAGCGGTCCGTAGAGCAAGTTTCTGGCTTTTCAGAAACTCGTCAACGAAGGGAGTCCAGACGGGGATGCCTTTGCGTGAAAAAAGATGGTGGCCTTCTGATTCAAATGGCGGAGCCACGATTAATGAAGCGTTTCCGCCCGCCCCGGCAAACGTCTTATAGAAACGCTGCGCAAGTTGCGGAGAAAAGTAACTGTCATTCTCCGAGTACACCCACAACATCGGGATTCTTGATCGCTTGCCAAAGTGGCCGAAAGCGTCAATCAGCGCTTCAGGTGAACAGACATGATCGGGACCAACCGATCCTGCTCCTCCGGCGAAATTGATCGCAGCGATCACACCAGGGGGCGGGTCCGCCGTAAGTGCAACGGTGGCAAGACCTCCCACGGACTGGCCGATCACTAGAATTCGCGACGGATCGACCTCCGGAAGCTTGGAGAGGTATTGAATCGCGGCACGAAGATCAGTCGCGGCCTCAGTGCCGAGGCCCTTGTAATCCGGGGACGCACACGACGGGCTATATTCTACGAATCTCCCGCCCGAATCTCCATATCCGCGGCGCATAACAACCACGGCGCTCCAACCTCGGCGAGCAAACTCCATGGCTTGGGGCAGCATGGTGAGTGGGGTCATGCCTGAAACCTCGCTGAACCGCGGTGTGCCGTGTGTAATCACCGCCAGAGGGTGCGGCCCGGGTTCGCTCGGACGAACCATAACGGCAGAAAGCCCCTTCGACCCTGCTCCGTGAATAGGAATGCGGAGTTCTTGTTGTACGAGAGAGTCCGCACGCGCGAATGTCATAACCATAAGCACAATAACCGCGACCGATGTGATCCAGTGTTTTCGCATTTCCTTCCCCGGACTCCAGCAGCTCGCTATCCGGCGTCGCCGCCACCGCCGCCGAAGCCGCCGCCGCTGAATCCACCGCCACCGCCAAATCCTCCGCCACCTGAGAAGCCGCTGCCGCTGCTGCTGGCCCGGGGAGCGGCCGAGAAAGCCTCGTAGGCGAGTTGGTCATGGTGTACATGGAGTGGGTAAAGAAAATGGGAGTGAAAAGTCCCACCTGCGGACCCACGTACCAGCTTGGGCGGGTCATGGACGATGCCCTCGAAGGCCGTGTGCCCAGTGTTTCTCGACGCCGAGGGCCATGGCGTAGGGCAGAAACTTCTCGAAAGTATCGGGCGGCATGCGCTTCAGGCGGTCGGCATCCACCCGCGTCATGAACTCCTGGAAGCCCAGGATTTCGACCACGGTGCGAACCCCGCGCAGGGTTTTGGCGGTCATTACCCGCCCGAAAAGGAAGACGATGAGCGCGGCTATGGCAATCGAGAGAATCGCCACCAGCGCCGAGAAAGAAAGAACTGCGCCACCCCCATGGCTTGCAACCCAATGAAAGGCAGAGCGATGACCAGGGCTCCGACCAGCACGTAGCCGTGCGCGCGCTCCGGATCGACGCGGTACATGCCCTTGGCCTTCAACTCGCCAAGGATTTCCTGCTTTACCGAAGGCAGCGCCAGGTAGAAACGGTTCTTGAGGCCGGAGAGCGAGGTCAGGCGCGCGCTCGCCTCGGGAAACATATGGCGCAGCATCTCGCGCTTCGTGGTCCGCCAGCTCATCCCACTCGGCAGGCGGCTTCATCAAGTGGAAGATGTAATCGCGATTGTCGAAGAACAGCACCTTGTCGTTCGGTCTCTTCGATCTTGAGATAGCCGCTGCACTGCCAGATCGACCAGGGTTGAGGTGATGTCGCGCGGCAGGACGGCGTCGTCCATCAGCGACCCTGCCTCGGCGGGCGTCATGCCTTTCGGCGGCTCGTACATGGGCGCGACCGAGAGACCGGCCTTCGGGTCGCGTCCCTTGGACCACCACATGGCGAACATGACGAGGAAGGCGAACACGGGCAGCAGCACGATGGCAGTTGCTGCGCACGAACCAGAGCGCGCGCGTCATGGCCGGGCTCGCGTCAGCATGCCCTTGGGGATGTAGACGTCCGCGTCAAGCCGCCGCGCATGGGCAGCGGATGGTTGCTTTCGAACGTGACCTGGTTGCCGTTGACTTCGGCTTTGGCGTCGCGCTCGGCGGAGCCGTAAGCGCCGGTGAAAGCCTGCGCCCGCAGCGAACCGGAGGCGTAGGCGGGAAAGACGACGAATGGCGGAGGCGTTGTCGATGGGAACGGGCCAGTCGTTGCCGGTGACGTTCCAGTAGAGCTCGTCGTGGTTGTCGAAGAAGCGGACGCCGTTCTGGACGGTGTAGGTGATGCGGACGGTCTTGTCGGTGTTGAAGGCGTTGTCGAGATAAATCTTCAGGTAGCGATAGGCGCCGCGGATGTTGGTTTCATACTTCAGGGGCTGCTTGTTCTCGTCGGTAACGCCGATGATCTTCAGAAACAAGGTGTAGTTGGTGCCGCGCGGTCCGGGGTATTCGACGGGGATGGAACGGCTGATCCAGTGATACTCGCCGGTGAATGCCGCCGTAATATCTTCGTTCACCAGCATGGCGCCATCCGGCATGACGGTAAGATTGGAATGAAATTCGGCTATACGCCAACCGCGCCCCGCTGGTCTCGGTCTGTAGCCGGGAGCGGCCTGCCAGGCCAAGGCCGAAGCCGTCAGGGCCAGCAGCAGCAATAGCACACCCGCCCAGGACCAGGCGTGGGCCGTTCGGCCGCAAGCCAAGCTAGTTGACTGCCATCGCAAACGTCGATTCATTGTTTGTCCCCCGCTCACCGGTTCGTTCGACGCCGCTCAGAACTTCACGGCAGGCACATCGCGGTCGGTAGGTTCGGCGAGTTCGAAGAAGCTGCGCGGATGGAATCCGAACATGCCGGCGATGATGTTGGAGGGAAATGTCGCGATCTTGGTATTGAAATCGCGAACCACGGCGTTGTAATAGCGGCGCGCATTCTGAATCGCATCTTCCAATTGAGCCAGCGAGGCCTGCAGCGCCTGGAATTGCTCGGAGGCGCGCAGTTGCGGATACTGCTCGGCGACCGCCAGCAACCCGCGCAACGCCATGGTCAGCCCGCCTTCCGCCTGCGCCCGCTGGTCCGGAGTGGCGGCCGACATCGCGGCGGAGCGATACTTAGCCACGTTTTCGAAGGTGCCTTTTTCGTGGGCGGCGTAGCCCTTCACGGTTTCGACGAGGTTCGGGACCAGATCGTGCCGCCGCTTGAGCTGGATATCGATGTCGGACCAGGCGCTATCGGCGCGCACCCGGAGCTGGGCAAGACCGTTGTACAAAACGACGAACAGCAGCCCGATGGCGGCAATCACGGCGATGACGATAAGGACGTTCATTCACCCTCCCCGGCATTTTCAGAGTTGGCAGTGACACCAGCAACCCCGCTGTGGCGCAAGTTACCACAACAACATCACGGCAATGTTACGCCATAGGCGCGCCGCGGAAAACCGCACGAGCGGTAAATTCCGCTTCCGGCGCCTTGCGGTACCCACCTTACAAACGCCCGGCTGGTGCCATGGCCGCAGGCCTGCAACCCCCGGCAGTCCTATGGGGTACGGAGCGGTGGTGATGGGGCGCACGGAAATGGCTGGCGAATTTCTCTAGATTTCCTGGGCTCGTCAAGATAAGCTGCTCCGTAAATCATTGTTCTGGTTGAGTGCAGCGGCGAGGGGCGGCAGCCTGTGGCCTGACTTCTTTACGGTCGGCACTTTCAACCAGCTACGTGGAGGCGTGCAAATGGGTTCAACCAAGACGGTGCTCGAAACCAAGGCTCCGGCGAAGGGTTCAGACGGCAAGAAGGCTTATAAATGGATCGTCCCTTTGGCGCTGGCGGTTTTGGTCTTAATCATACCGCGGCCTGAGGGCCTGACGCCGGCGGCGTGGCACTTCTTTGCCTTGTTTATCGCCGTGATTGCCGCCTTGATAACCGAGCCTTTTCCAGGCCCGGTGGTGGGGTTCGTCGGCATAGCCTTCGGCGGCGCCATGGTGTTTGTCGGCAAGACACCGGGAGACGGATTGAGATGGGCGCTCGGGGGTTTCTCCAACGGCACGGTGTGGCTCATCTACGCCGCCAGCCTGTTTGCGCTCGGCTACGAAGTGACCGGGCTTGGGCGCAGAATCGCCTTGGCGCTGGTGCATAAGCTTGGCGGGAAGACGTTGGGGCTTGGCTACGCGGTCGCCTTATCTGACATGGTGTTGGCCCCGTTCACGTCTTCCAACACCGCCCGCGCCAGCAGCGTCTTTCCGATTGTCAGCAACATTCCGCCGCTCTACGGCTCATCTCCAACCGAGAACCCGCGCAAGATCGGCTCCTACATTATGTGGACCGCCTTTGCCTCGCAATGCGTCAGCAGCTCAATGTTCCTGACCGCCCTGGCGCCCAACGTTCTGGCGGTTGAGCTTTCCCGCAAGATCGCCAACGTGGACATCAGTTGGACGCAATGGTTTTACGGCTTCCTTCCGCTCGGAATTGTGCTTTTTCTGGCGGTGCCCCTGCTTAGCTATATTCTCTATCCGCCGGAGTTGAAGAGCAGCGAAGAGGTTCCGAAGTGGGCGGGCGCGGAGTTAAAGAAACTGGGCAAGATTACGCGGCGCGAGATGACGATGGCGATCCTGGCGGTAATTGCCCTGATCGCCTGGATCGGCTTCACCAAGTGGATACTTCCGGAAACCACGGCGCTGGTGATTTGCGCGCTGATGATGCTGACCAGGGTCGTCAGTTGGGGCGAGATTGCGGCCAACAAGCAGGGTTGGTCAAACCTGGTGTGGCTGGCTACGCTAGTGACCATGGCTGACGGTCTCGCCAAGGTCGGCTTCCTCTCCTGGTTCGCCAAATCGAGCGCCGTCGTGCTGTCCAAGGTCTCGATGGTGCCGATGATGATCGCGCTGGTGGCGATTTTCTTCCTCGTGCATTATTTCTTTGCCAGCCTCAGCGCTCACACCACGGCCTTGCTGCCTGTGTTCCTGGCCGCGATGATGACTTTGCCGGGCCTGCCGCTGCGGCCGGTGACGATGGTGATCGGCTACACCTTGGGCTTGATGGGCGTCATCACCCCATATGCGACCGGACCTGGACCGATCTATTACGGGACCGGCTATATCCCGACCAAGAAGTTTTGGACCTTGGGATTCATCTTCGGCATGTTCTTTCTGGCCGCATTGCTGCTGGTTGAACTGCCGCTGGCGCTGAAGTTCATGCGCTAGGAGGCCGCTGAAAAACTCTTCTCCGAGGTGTCATCCTGAGCGAAGCGAAGGATCTGCTGTTTGCGCACACTCAAAATAAAGCAGATCCTTCGATCGCCAGCCCCAACAAGCCAACAACGGGCTTGTCGGGGACCCCGCGCAAAATCGGCGCGACCTCAGGATGACACTTCCATAGATTTTTCAGCAGCCTGCTAAAGGGCAAGGCAAGGTGCTCAGCTGGGACTGGAACGTACTCTTTAACATCTGCCGAAAAATGCAGAATTCTGAAGCAGGACAATGCCATGATAAAGAACGAAAAATGTAACGCTGCCCTCCAGGGGCTGAAGGTGATTGAGCTCGGACAGTTGATTGCCGGCCCGTTTGCCGGCAAGCTGTTGGGCGAATTCGGAGCCGAGATCATCAAGATCGAGCCGCCCGAACTCGGCGACCCGCTGCGCAAATGGCGCAAGCTGGAGAACGGGACATCGCTGTGGTGGCACGTGCAGTCGCGCAACAAGAAGTCGGTTACGCTTGACCTGAAGGCCCCCGAAGGGCAGGAGATTTTGCGCAAGCTGCTCAAGGATGCCGACATCATGGTCGAGAACTTTCGTCCCGGCACCATGGAAAAATGGGGCTTGGGTTGGGAACAGTTGTCGCAGTTGAATCCGAAGCTGATCATGGTTCGGGTTTCGGGCTATGGGCAGACGGGGCCATACCGCGATCTGCCGGGCTTTGGCGTGATCGGCGAAGCGATGGGCGGGTTGCGCTATCTGACGGGCGAGCCCGGGCGTCCGCCGGTGCGCTGCGGCATCAGCATCGGCGACTCGATCTCGGCGCTCTATGCGGTGATCGGCGTGCTGCTGGCCCTGCATCATCGCGATCAGCACAGCGGCAAGGGTCAGTGCATCGATGTCGCGCTGTACGAATCGATCTTCGGGATGATGGAGAGCCTGATTCCCGAATACGATTATTTTGGCGTCGTGCGCGAACCAAGCGGCAGCGCCCTGCCGGGGATTGCGCCCACCAATGCGTATCTGTGCGGTGACGGCCGCTACGTTCTGATCGGCGGCAACGGCGACGGCATCTTTAAGCGCCTGATGAACGCCATGGGCAGGGACGACATCGGCAGCGACCCGCGTTTTGCCCACAACGACGGCCGCGCCAAAGAGGCCGCTTTCCTGGACGCGACCATCGAGCGGTGGACCAAGCAGAACGAGCTGAAGACGGTGCTGGACAAGCTAAACACCGCCGGGGTTCCGGTGGGATTTCCCTACACCGCCGCCGACATTGTTTCCGACCCGCACTACCTGTCGCGGGAGATGATCTCGACCATCGATTTGCCTTCGGGCAAAACCCTGAAGGTGCCGGCGGTGTTGCCAAAGCTAAGCGAGACTCCGGGCCAGGTGGGCGGCGCCGGCCCGGCGCTGGGCCAGCATACCGACGAGGTGCTCGCGGCCTGCGGCATCGATGAGGCGACGCGCAAGTGCCTGCGCGAACGCGGCGTGATCTGACACGGTTAACGCCGGCGAGAAAGGATTGAGCGATGAAATCCGCGCACAAGCGCATCCACATCAATGAGGTGGTCACGCGCGACGGCTTCCAGATAGAGCCGGCGTTCGTGCCGACGGAAGAAAAGATCAAGCTCATCAATCGTCTGAGCCGGACCGGCTTGGCCATGATCGAAGCCACGTCATTCACTTCGCCGAAGGCCATTCCCAACCTGCGCGACGCCGAAGAAGTCATGCGGCAGATCGAGCGGGTTGCCGGCGTGCGCTACACGGTGCTGATACCGAACGTGAAAGGCTGCGAACGGGCCATCGCCTGCGGGGTGGACGAGATCAACCTGGTGATGTCCGCGAGCCAGACGCATAACCGGGCGAACCTGCGGATGACGTGCGAGCAGTCGCTCGCGCAGTTCGTCGAGATTGTGAAGTTTGCGCAGAGCGCGCCGGTTTCGATTAACGCCTCGCTTTCCACCAGCTTCGGGTGTCCGTTCGACGGCATCGTCACCGAACAGCGCGTGCTCGACGTGGTGCGGCACTTCCTCGAAATCGGCATCCAATCGGTGACCCTCTGCGATACCACAGGGATGGCGAATCCGCGGCAGGTGCGGTCGCTGTGCGAAGCGGTCAGAGAGCGCTGGCAAAACGTGAAGTTCACGCTACACTTCCATAACACCAGGGGAATGGGGCTGGTCAACGCGGTTGCCGCTCTGGAAGCGGGGATAACGCACTTCGATGCTTCACTCGCCGGGCTTGGCGGCTGCCCTTTCGCGCCCGGCGCCAGCGGCAACATCTGCACCGAAGACGCGGTGCACATGTTCGAGCAGATGGGTTGCGACACCGGCGTGAACCTTGATTTACTGCTGGAAATTGCCAGGGACTTGCCGGCAATTATCGGCCACGATGTCCCCGGGCAGTTGATCAAGGCGGGCAAAACGGACCGAAGATATCCAATACCCGAGTGGCTGGGCAAAGATAAAGATCAGGTCGCGCTGGCGGGAACGCCCGGTGCGGCTCCGACCACGGCTGCGCGCTGATTGGGGCGGCGGGCGATGGCCCTGGCCGCAAGCCTTGCCCTATAATCGCCGTCGATGCAGTTCCCGGCGCGCACCGGACACGAAGCGGCGCATGTCCGGGAGCATCATAGAAAGGTTGACTCATGAAAGCGATACAAATTAAAGAATCCGGCGGCCCGGAGGTAATGACCCTGGTGGACATTCCGGTGCCCAAGCCTAAAGCCAACGAAGCCTTGGTGAAGATCACCGCGGCGGGGGTGAATTTTGCCGACGTCTACGTGCGCGAGGGCAGATACAAAGCCAAGCTGCCGATGGTAATCGGGCAGGAAGCGGCGGGCGTGGTGACCGAGGTCGGCTCCGAGGTCGCGAATGTCAAACCCGGCGATCACGTAGCCTATCGCGGAGTGCAGGGCAGCTATGCCGAATACGCGTCGGTACCGGCCGATAAGCTGGTGCAGATTCCCCAGGGCCTGAGCGACGAGCAAGCCGCGGCCGCGATTCTACAGGGCATGACCGCCCAATACCTGTGCTACAGCACCTATGCGGTGAAGCGTGGCGACACCGTGCTGGTACACGCGGCGGCCGGCGGAGTCGGTCTGCTGCTGGTGCAGATGTGTCATAACCTGGGCGCGCGCGTAATCGGCACGGTTTCCACCGAGCAGAAGGCGGCTCTGGCGCGCGCCGCCGGCGCCGACGAGGTGATTCTGTACTCGCAGGTGGACTTTGAATCCGAGACCCGCCGACTGACCGAGAACAAGGGCGTGCACGTGATCTACGACGCCGTCGGCCAGGCGACGTTTACCAAAGGCCTGAACCTGCTGCGGCCCCGCGGACACATGGTCAACTATGGCGCGGCCAGCGGTCCGGTAGCGCCGGTCGACCCCATGGTGCTGATGGAAAAAGGATCGATATTCCTGTCGCGGCCCAGCCTCCAGCACTACGCTGCCTTTCGGGTTGAGCTGGAAGAGCGGTCGAGCGCGGTCTTCGGCATGATTTTGGCCGGGAAGCTGAAGCTGCGGATCGAGCATCGTTACCCGCTGGAGAAGGCAGTCGAGGCGCATCGCGACCTGGAGTCGCGAAAGACTACCGGCAAGCTGTTGCTGCTGACCTAGACGAACTCTCACCCTGCGGAAACTGAACCGCAAGCCCAGGTTGGCGCCCGACGGCAAGGCGCGAACCTGGGCCGCGAAAACTTATAAGCCGCTGCGAAGAGACTAGCCGGTGGTGACTGCCGCGCTCTTGATTTCGAGGGTGATCTTGGGCGGATTCAGCAGCGTGTTATGGATCAGGCAGTGGTGGACAGAGCGCTCCACTCCCGCCCGATGCTCGTCGTTCAGTTCCGCCGCCATTTCGACTTCGATGCGGAAATTATCGACTCGGGCCGGACCTTTTTCTTTCTCGGCCGTCACCCGCACCCGAATTCCGTCGGTCGGGAGGTTGAATTTTTTCAAGTATTGCGCCGCATAATAACCGGCACACGTGCCCAGCGCAGCCAATAGCAACTCCGGTGGCGTCATCGCCTCGTCCAAGCCGCCGTTCTCGGGCGGTTGATCGCATAGGATGGTGTGCTTCCGTGCCTTGACTTCGAATTTCACCGCGCCCAGATGTTCCACGTTGACTTCGATCATTTTTCTCCCTCTGCTTCGGCGCCGTTAGCAGCCGCCATCAGCCTTTGATCAAGACACTGCCTGACCATCTCCCGTGCTCTATGCAATCGCGATTTCATCGCCGGCAACGAGACGCCCAGTCTGCGCGCGACCTCCTCGCCTGCGCAGTTGAAGTCCACCCTGGCATTGTCGCATCACCGGCACTGGAACGTATAGTCCGGCGGACTCACGCCGGGCCGCGTGACGACGAGCAGCAACTCGGCCGGGTCCGGCAAGCGAAAGGCCACGCCGACACCTTTGGGATTGTTCCCTTGTGAGTACATGTACAATAAGCTTGTCCCGCGAACATCGAGCACCGCCGGCGGTTTGCCCCAATGCTGCAACTGCCAAGCGGCTTGGCCGGGCCCATGCGAGCGGGCGTGGTTCACCCGGCAACGGAAGAACGGTTGTCGCCGGGAATCCCGGACAAGGCGGATGTGGGCGGCAGGTTTTTGTGACGCAATGGTTGCTGTTCCGGCACTGAAATCCTTCCTGCCAAACTCATTGGGAGTGCGATGGTGCGCAAGATTGGTGGTATTTGCCGGCGCTGTTATGAGCCTCTTATCGTTGCCGTGCTTGCTGTCTGCATGCTGGCAGGCGCCGGCAGCGCTCAGCAGGGGCTTCCGTCACCGGTGGGAGCGGTTTCGGTTACGGTTAGCAGTCCTTTGCAGACGTTGAATCCGTCCGACCCGCTTCTCGGATCCGTGCCGGAGGGCAAGCTCGATCCCAATCCGATCCAACTTACCATGCTCGACGCCCTCGACCGCGGGCTGAGGCGCAACCTCGGCCTGCTGCTCGCCGATCAGAACAACCGGCTGGCCGAAGGCGCGCGGTGGACCTCGCGCAGCCACTTGCTGCCAAACGTGGCCCTGGCCTTGCAGGAAGCGGCGGCGCAGACAAGCCTCTTAGCCGAGGGCTTCCCCCGCAGACTGCTTCCCGGAGGACTTGAGATCCTGGGTCCGTTCGCTGTGTTCGCGGTTGGACCAACGCTGAACGAGACCCTGAATTTGAAGGATTTCAACACCTGGCGGGCTGCGCGCGAGAATATCAAGGCCGCCGGGTTCTCCTATCGCACCACCCGCGATCTGGTGGTGCTGGTGGTTGGCGCTGCCTATTTGCAGGCGCAAACCAATGCGGCGCGCGTGGAAAGCGTGCAGGCACAGGTGCAGACCGCACAGACTCTCTACGACCAGGCTCAGGATTTGCGGCGCGTGGGTATGGTTCCGGGAATCGACGTGCTGCGGGCGCAAGTGGAACTGGAAGCGGAGCAACAGCGGCTGGTGGTGGCCGAGAACGATTACGAAAAACAGTTGCTCACCCTGGCGCGCGTGATCGGACTCCCCTCGGGACAGAAGTTCGTTCTGGCCGACAAGATTCCGCCTCCCATTCCGGTGGCGCTCAGCTTCGAGCAGGCGCTCGAAAGAGCTTATGACAACCGGCCGGATTACCGGCGGGCGGCATCGCAGGTGCGCTCGGCGGAGTTGCTGAAGCGGGCTTCGCAGGGCGAAAGCATGCCTTCGATCGGCATCAATGGCAATTACACGGTCACCGGCCAAACTCCGGGCAATTCGCACGGCACGTTTCTGGCGGCGGGGTCTTTGGAGATTCCGCTCTTCCAGGGCGGTAAAGTGCGGGGAGACGTGTTGCAGGCCGACGCAAGGTTGCAACAGGCCCGTTCAGAGTTGGAAGATCTGCGCTCGCGCATTGACTATGAAGTACGCACGGCCTTTCTCGATGTGAACGCCGCCAGCAAGCAATTAGAGGTTGCGACGAGCGCACTGGCGCTGGCACGACAGCAGGTTGGGCAGTCGCGCGACCGCTTCGCCGACGGGGTCACCAACAATGTTGAAGTGGTTCAGGCGCAGCAGGCGCAGGCGACAGCCGAGGAAAACTATATAGCGGGGCTGTTTGCCCACAATTTCGCCAAGCTCTCGCTGGCGCGCGCGATGGGCATCGCCGAAGAAGCGACGAAAAAGTTCCTTGGAGGAAAGTAGGGTGGCAGAAAACGTGACAGAGGCGGGTGAGAATCAGCCGGGTTCGGAGGAGCAGTGGCAGGAAAAGCCGCCGAGTGGCAGGCCGCGCTCGTATCTGCGCGAACATCCCGCGGTGAAATGGGGACTGCTCATCGGGGGCATCGTATTGGTGGTGGCGCTGATCGTGGTCTGGCGCTACTACGCGGTTCGCGAGTCGACGGACGACGCCCAGATCGATGGCCACATCACGCCGATCAGCGCCCGCGTCAGCGGCACTGTCATTTCCGTCAACTATCGCGACAATCAGTTTGTCGATCAAGGCGCGCTGCTGGTCCAGCTTGATCCCAAGGACTATGAAGTCGCCGTCCAGCACGCCGAGGCCGATCTTGCCGACGCCAAGGCTTCGGCGGTCGCGGCCGGGACCAACGTTCCCATCACCCATACCAGCACTTCCAACCAAGTGCTGAGCGCTCTTGCCGCCCGCAAGGCAGCCCAGAAGCAGGTGGATGCCGCACAGGCCCGCGTCCGGGAAGCGGAAGCCAATGATGTAAAGGTGTCCAAAGACCTGGAACGCATGAGCGCCCTGGTGCAGCGCGACGAGATTTCGCGCCAGCAATACGATACCGCGGTTGCCTCCGAGCAGTCGATGAAGGCCACGGTCGACGCCGCGCGTGCGGCGGTGGCCGCGGCCCAGGCCCAGGTGGCTCAGGCCGAAGCCATGGTCCGCACGGCCGAAACCGCACCGCAGCAAGTGGCGGTGATGCGGGCGCGGGCAGGCGCGGCGGAGGCCTTGGTGCAGCGCGCCGAATCGACCCTGGCTCAGGCGAAGCTCAATTTGCAATACGCCACCGTGCGCGCGCCGGGAGCGGGCATCGTCAGCAAGCGCAGCGCGGAGGTCGGGCAGGTGGTGCAAGCCGGCCAGCCGTTAGCGGCTCTGGTGCTGATCGAGGATATCTACGTCACCGCCAACTTCAAGGAGACGGAACTGAAGAACATGCGCCCCGGGCAGAAGGCCACGATCCACGTTGACGCCTACGACCGCGATCTGAACGGGCACGTCGACAGCATCGGCGGCGCAACCGGAGCGCGCTTCAGCCTGCTGCCCCCGGAGAACGCCACCGGCAATTACGTGAAGGTGGTGCAGCGGGTTCCGGTCAAGATCGTTTTTGATGCCGGTCAGGATCCTCGCCATCTGCTGCGTCCGGGGATGTCGGTGGTGCCAACGGTGATTACGAAGTAGCGCCTGGCGTAGCCAATGACAGCGAAATCCGCGAATACGGAATCCGCGCCGAACGGCGGCGGTGTACCCGGGCTGCATCCCGAGATCAACCCTTGGATCATCGCCATTGCGGTGATGTTGGGCACCTTCATGGAGGTGCTTGATACCACGGTGGTCAACGTGGCGCTGCCGCATATAGCGGGCAACCTTTCGGCCACGGTTGACGAAACCACATGGGTGCTGACCTCGTACCTGGTTTCCAACGCGATCGTGCTGCCGATCGCCGGATGGCTCTCCAATCATTTTGGCCGCAAGCGCATCCTGCTGGCCTCGGTCTTCGGGTTTACGGTTTCGTCGTTCGCCTGCGGCCTGGCGCCTAACCTGCACACGCTGATCGTATTTCGGGTGATCCAGGGAGCGACCGGCGGCGGCTTGCAACCGCTGTCGCAAGCCATCATGCTTGAGGCTTTCCCGCCGCAGAGCCGTGGCAAAGCGATGGCCTTCTGGGCGCTCGGAATCGTGGTGGCGCCGATGCTCGGGCCGGTGCTGGGGGGATGGATTACCGACACTTATTCGTGGCGCTGGATCTTCTACCTCAACCTGCCGATCGGCATCGCGGCCACCATCATGGCGCAACTGTTTGTCTTTGATCCTCACTACATCCGGCGTGCTTCCAACCGGATCGACTACTGGGGATTCGGCCTGCTGATCCTGGGCATGTCGGGACTCCAGATCATGCTCGACAAGGGCCAGCAGGAGGACTGGTTCGCCTCCAGGTTCATCATGGTGCTGGCGGCTATGGCGATTCTCGGCCTGACGGGGTTCGTGATCCGCGAATTGATGGCCCGCGACCCGGTGGTCGATCTCAGGGTGTTTCGCAACCGGACGTATGCCACCGGCATACTGATGATGACGGTCGTGGGCTTCGTGCTCTACGGCAGCACCGTGCTGCTGCCCATCTGGTTGCAGACGCTGATGGGCTACCCGGCGTTACAGGCGGGGATGGCCTTGTTGCCGCGCGGCCTGGGCTCATTCATCTTCATGCCCATCGTCGGCATCCTGATGGGCAAGGTTGAACCGCGCAAGCTGCTCTTTGTCGGCTTCGTGGTGGCCGGGACCGGACTGTTTCTGCTCGGCAACCTCAGCCTGGACGCGGGTTACTGGAACATTTACTGGCCGCAGATCCTCCAGGGAACCGCCATGGGCCTGGTCTTCGTCCCCCTGACGACCATCACCAACGACCCCATCCCAAAGGAAGAAATGGGAAACGCGACCAGCATTTTCAACCTGATGCGGAACATCGGAGCCAGCATCGGAATCGCTTCGGTGACCACCCTGGTGGCGCGCGCGGAGCAGCACAACACCAATGTTCTCGGAACCAACGTCAATCTCTGGAGCTTCAGCACGCAAAGCATGATCAACTCGACCCGGGAGTTGTTCATGTCGAAAGGGTCCGATTATGTGACGGCCACGCGGCAGGCCTACGGGGCGCTGTTTGGCCTGGTGCAAGAGCATGCGGCCATGCTGGCGTTCGTCAAGGCGTTTCGCCTTCTGGGGATTCTGTTTTTCCTCATCACCCCGTTGATTCTGATCATGCGCAAGCCCCGGCATCTGCGCAAAGGCGGAGGCATGGGCGGCCATTGATCGGCCCGGCGGGCGGAACAAGCGATCCGGATTCGCCGGGGTTTGACGGCGATTCTCGGGGGTTGAGGGTCACTTTCCGGGGTGATTACTATCACTGTATTCTCCTGCACAGGGGTGTTGAAGTCAGCTTAGTGTCCGATAAGAAACAACTCCGGTTGCTGCGTGTGGGATGGTTGTGCGCCGTGGCGGGAATGCCAAGCCTGACATTGGCCGCGATTCCCGAGTCGATGCGCCCAGGCCCGCCTGGGTACCGGATTTTGTCCAGTTCGAGACGGCTATTCTGTTCGGAATCGCCGTCGTTCTGGCGTTGCTGGCAATCGGTGTCTCGATTCGCAATCGCGATTTGCGGCGGGTGAATGCCGAATTGCAGCGCGCCCGCGATCTGGCGTCGGTTCGCGAGCACGAGCGCGACCTGGCGCAGCGGGAGTTGGTGAAAAGACTGGAAGAGGAGCGCGAACTGGCCAAGCAGAAGATGCAGTTCGAAGCGCAACTCTCCGAATACGAAAAGTATGCTTCGCTGGGGCAGCTTGCGCTGGGGGCGGCGCACGAGATCAATAACCCTTTGCTGGGCATACTCTCGCATCTTGAGCTGGAGCTGAACGACGCGCCGGACGAGGATAGCCGGACGGAAATCAAGCAGTGCATCGAAGGCGCCAAGCGGATTTCATCGGCGGTGCGCGGGCTGCTGAACTACGCCCGGCCGGCGCCGCTCACCATCAGCCGCATTAGCGTCGAGCGCATGGTGAGTGAAACCTTGAACTTCCTGCGCTATCAGCCGATGTTTCGCAGCATCCAGGTGGCGACAGAGATCTCGGAGTTGCTTCCCATGATCAGCGCCGACGCCAACCAGCTCTCGCAAATCCTGATGAACCTGATGCTGAACGCGGCGCAGGCAATGCCGCAGGGGGGCAGGATTACCATCTCGGCGACCAAAGTCAAGTTCGAGGAAAACGTCGAGATTGCGGTTGCCGACACCGGAGCAGGCATCCCGGCCGATATTCTGCCGCACGTCTTCGAGCCGTTTTTTACCACCAAGCGCGGGAAGGGAACCGGGTTGGGGTTGAGCATCAGCCAGGCTTACGTGCACAGCCACGGCGGCGACATTCGCCTGGAGAGCCTGCCGGGGCGCGGCACCACGGTTCGGCTCACGCTTCCCATCCGCCAGCAAGGCGCGTTTGTAGAGAGCGAAGAAGTTATCATCTGACGAGCAGTTATTTCCAGCGCCGAAAGTACAGAGAGAGAAGATTCATGGCTTACTCGATCCTGGTCATCGACGATGAAGCGCTGACCCTGCGCACCATTGGCCGGGCACTGCAAGCGGAGGGCTATGAAGTCCGCGTGGCAATGTCGGGCGAAGAAGGGCTGAAGCTTTTCCAGGAAGAGGCGACGGAGATAGCGCTGGTGGATGTCGTGCTTCCCGGGATAGACGGGATCGAGGTCCTGCGGCAAATCAAGAAGCGAAACAGCGCAACCGTGGTACTGATGATGAGCGCCTACCACATGGTGGACCGCGCCGTGGAGTCGATGAAGCTGGGCGCCTACGACTACCTGATCAAGCCGTTTCACATTGTTGACATGCTGAACACCGTGCGCCGCGCCAGCGAGATGCTCGCGCTGCACGTGCGGGTGCGCGATTCGGTGCAGACCGAACAGGGCCGCTACGACTTCGGGAAAGTCGTTACCCGCAATCCCGCTTATCGAGAGATGCTGGAGAAGGCACGCAAGGCCGCCGAGAGCGACCGCACTACCGTCCTGATTCAGGGCGAGAGCGGAACCGGAAAAGAAGTGCTGGCCAAGGCAATCCATTACGCCAGCCCGCGCGCGCAAGACCCGCTGGTGGAGATCAACTGCGCCGCCCTGCCCGACACCCTGCTGGAAAGCGAACTGTTCGGCTACGAACAGGGCGCCTTTACCGACGCTCGCCGCCGCAAAGAAGGGCTGCTGGAGAAGGCCCACGGCGGGACATTGTTTCTCGACGAAGTCGGGAACATGTCGCTCGCCGTGCAGGCGAAACTGCTGCGGGTGCTCGAACAGAGCAGCTTCCTGCGGCTGGGCGGAACGAAACCAATCAATGTCGATGTCCGCATGATCTCCGCGACGAATAAGGTGCTGAAGGAGGCGGTGGCGCGGGGCGAGTTTCGCGAGGATCTGTTCTACCGCCTGAACGTGATGCCGCTATTTCTCCCGGCGCTGCGCGACCGCCGGGAGGACGTTGTCCCGCTGGCGCTGGAGATGATGAAGAAGTACAACACGGAACTGAAGAAGAACTTCGCCGGCTTCACCCCGTCTGCCGCCGAGTTGCTGACCCAATATCCATGGCCGGGCAACATCCGTGAGTTGAAGAATGTGATTGAGCGCACCATGATTCTTGCGCCCGAGGGCGAAATCGACGCCATCAGCCTGCCTGAAGAGATAAGGGACTATCAGTTCCAATTTGCCGCCAATCACCACCTGAACTCCGCCGCCGGCCCCGAGGGCGCGAAGTTCGTGACTTTGCGCGAACTCGAGCAGCGCTACATTCACGAGGTGCTGGCCGCCACCGGCAACAACAAGGCGCAGACCGCGCGCATCCTCGGCATTCACTCCACCTCGCTGCTGCGCAAACTGAAAAAAGAAGACGGCGAGTAACCGGCGGAAAGCCTTTTTCGCCCAAGCTTCGCGTGTGACGCCCGTCACGCGGGTTTACCTTTCTGACGCCAATCGCAAGCCCGGGGCCGCACGGTGCAGCGCGGGTTCACCTGTCTTGCAGTGCTGCAAAATGCAGCGGTTACTCGCAAAATGCAGTGGTTAAGCCCTTGCGAGTCGCATTCGTCCCGAGGTAAGCCACCTGTTTTCAGCAGCTTAAAATTGTACTCACATTTGCCCTGCAATTGCACATACGTGGGGTAACGGCTGACGGCTCAACCGCGGAAGTTGAAACCGGCGAAAGAGCGGGCTGGGAGGCGATTATGACTATTTTATTTGTCCTCTTAACTTTTCTGTTGGTCATTACGATCACTTATTTCCGGCGCCCGGTGCCGCGGCCGGCGGTGCAGCCGCGTCCTGACGTATGGGCGACGGCAGCTCCGAAGATGAGTGCGGAGTTGGGTTTCGAGATTCCCAAGGGATATTGTTTTCATCCCGGCCACACCTGGGTGCTCGATGAAGGCCGGCAGAACGCCCGCGTCGGCATCGATGCCTTTACCGGCAAAGTCCTGGGCAAGATCGACGGCATTGAAGTCGCCGGGTTGAACCGGTGGGTTCGCCAAGGCCAGAAGGTGATGACGATCAAGCGCGGCGAGCTGGTTTTCGACATGTTGTCGCCGATCGAGGGGGTGATTACTTCAGTCAATCACGAAGCCGTCAAGGACCCCAGCCTGGCGGTCAAGGACCCCTACCAGCATGGATGGATCTGCGTAGTGAAGTCTCCTGAAGTTGCCACCAACCTGAAGAACCTGGTGCAGGGCCCGCTGGTAGCGCCCTGGATGCAGAACAGCATTGGCCGTCTCAGCTCAATGGCGACGCAGATGGCGCCAGCCATGGCGCAAGACGGCGGCGTACCGATTTCGGGGATGATCTCGCAGTTGGATCCCGGTTCCCAACGCAAGCTCATTCACGAGTTCTTTCTGACGTAGCGCGGTGACGGACCCAGGAGAGGGATCTATGGAATACACAAAAGCAATACTCGTTGATATCAAGCGCTGCGTTGGATGCCAGGCCTGCGAACAGGCGTGCCAGGACCTGCACCAGTTTCCCAAGGAGCACCCGGCGCACCTGTCGGACGTGGCTTACACCTTCGTTGAGCAGCGGGGTGAAAAGTCCGTCCGCCGCCTATGCCTGCACTGCGTGGAACCGGCATGTGCATCCGCATGCCTGGTGGGCGCACTGAAAAAGAGCGCGCTCGGAGCGGTAACCTACGACCATAAGAAATGCATGGGCTGCCGCTACTGCATGATCGCGTGCCCGCAGGGAGTCCCGAAGTATCAATGGTCGAAGTTGGTGCCTTATGTACAGAAGTGCGACATGTGCTTTGCCCGCATCAGCACCGGCGGAAAGCCGGCGTGCGTGGAAGCGTGTCCGGTTGAGGCGAGCGTGTTCGGCAATCGTGAAGCCTTGCTGAACGAAGCCTGGAGCCGGATTCGCAACGACTCCAGTTACGTGCCGCGGATTTACGGAGCGGAGGAGTTTGGCGGAACGTCGGTGTTTTACCTGACCGATGTGCCCTTCGAAAAACTCGGCTTCGTGAAACCGGCCATTGGAAACCAGCCCTTGCCAACGCTTTCGGCCGCCGCCCTGAACGAGAGTCCGCTGGTGGTGCTGGTGGGCGGGTCGATGCTCTCCGCCCTGTACTGGATCACGCAACGCCGCAAACTGGTGGCGCTGGCGGAAGCCGAGGAAGAGAAGAATGCCTCGGGGAAAGGAAAGCACTAATCATGTCAGCCATTGTTCGCAAATTAACGTTCTGGCGCACGGTTTCGGCCATCATCTTTATCGTGGGCATTTATGCCGCCTATCTGCGCTTCTTCCGCGGCTGGCAGGTAAGCACCAATCTGACCGACGCGCAGCCCTGGGGGCTGTGGGTGGGGTTCGGCACCCTGTGCGGGGTCGGACTTTCCGCCGGCGGGTTCGCGATTGCCACGGCTGTGTACCTGCTCGGGATGGAGCGTTATCGTCCCCTGGTGAAAGCTTCGGTGCTGCTCTCGTTCCTCGGTTATTCGACGGTATGCACCGGCATGCTCTATGAACTCGGCCTACCGTGGCGCATCTGGCATCCCCTCATCTACTGGAATCCGCACTCGGTGTTGTTCGATGTCTCGATGTGCGTGATGTGCTACCTGAGCGTGCTGACGCTGGAGTTTGCGCCGTCGCTGGTCGAAAAGCTGCCCTTCCCGCGGCTGCGCGAGTTCTGCCTGCACTGGCATCACCGGCTGACGATTGCGCTGGTCATGGCCGGCACCTTGCTCTCGTCGATGCACCAGTCCTATCTTGGGGCGCTGTTCCTGATCGCCAAAGGCAAGGTCTATCCGCTCTGGTACAGCCCTTATCTGACGACGATGTTCTATCTGTCGGCAATTCCGGCGGGGATTGCGATGCTGATCATCGCGCTCTATCTTTGCGTGCGCTCGCTGAACGCGAAGATCGAGTTCGCCATCCTGGAGGAGTTCAGCCGGGTGATGGGGCTGCTGCTGGGCACCTACGGGGTATTCCGCGCGCTCGACTTGGCGCGCAACGGAGTGCTGCCGTTGCTCTTCGCACGGCGGGTGGAGACGGTCTACTTCTGGACCGAGATCCTGCTGCTGGTGGTGCTGCCGCTGGCCCTGCTGAGCCAGTCGAAGGTGCGCAACAATCCGCAGTCCCTGTATTGGACCTGCGCGATCGTGGTCATGGGTTTTATGGCCAACCGCCTGAACGTCTCCATCACCGCGGTGGACGCCATGACCGGCGCGAATTACGTGCCCAAGTGGCCCGAGTTCGCCTTGACTATGGCGGTGTTGACGGCAGGGGTCTGCGCCTTCCGTTGGGCGGTCATTTATCTCGATATCGTACCTAAACGCGAGCCTGAGCCCGAGGTCAAGTGGGTGACGGCTCCCGCCGAAGCATAGCCAACGGTTGATTCCCGGCCGTTGAAGCGGTTCGCGATGTCCCGGCAAGCGCGCCACGGCTTGCCGGAGACTTCGCGCCCAACCACGCGAACGCTGCCACCCCGCGCGGGCTTGCCAAACTTCAGGGGGGATGCGATGAATCCGGAAACACTTCTACCACAAATCGATCAGGACGCTGAGCAGGGGTTTGACCCTCACCTGTTGCTGATGACAGAGCTGGAACGCATGGCCCGGGCGATCGACGTGGAGGACGTAATCCTGGAGCAGATGCGGCATGCGGAGATGGAACTCACGCTCCATCTGCCGGCGTCGCGTTCCGACGGCGCAGCGGCTACCATCAGCACCTTGCAATGCCTGTACCCGCATTCTTGCGGATGCATCGCCGAGCTTGCCATCGGACCGGACATCTTTCTCAATCAGATGCGCGCTTCGGCTTTGGCCAACGACTTGAGCTGTGCCTTGCTGGGACTGGCTATGCGCGGCGGCGCCGCCGGCATCCTCTCTGATCTTTCGCAAATCTCGGAGCCGGAGACGCGCCGATTGTTTCGCCGCTATAGCCAGCGGCTGCGGGCCATCTTGCCCGGGTTCTTCGGCGTTTCGCGGGTGTACGGCGGCAACCCGGCGATCCACGGCTGGCTCGATTATGACTTGGAAGACACGGGAAGCCACGTCGGGGCCCTTCGCCACGCGGAGTCTCAGTGGACGCTGCTGGCGCACTGGATTGCCGCATTGATCGCGTCCTCGGGACAACCGGCGCCGCGGACTTACGCCATTCAAGGCGGCGCCGGCCTCGGGTTGGCGATGGCGCGGTCGGTGGCAGGAAACGGGACGCCGGCCAGCGGCGCCGGCGCCAGGATAATCATGATGTCCGATGCCAGCGGGGCGATCCTGAACAACTCCGGAGTGGATGTCGCGCTTCTCGAAAGCCACATCCAACGGGAGCGGATGCTGTTCGGTTACCCCGGAGCCGAACACGCCTACGGCGCTGAGCTGCCGCAATGCCCCTGCGACGTGCTCGCCCTGCAAGCGCCGATGCAGGTCACGGCGTCCTCTGCCGGCCGGGTGCAGGCTAAGCTGATCGTGGAGTGTGTTCCCGATTGCGTTTCGCCCACCGCCAAAGCGAATCTGGCGGGCCGTGGCATTGTCGTCATTCCCGAAGTGCTGGTGCGCAGCGGATTGGTGTTGCTGTCGGCTGCCGACTCCGCTCTGCTGCCGCTGGCCGAAGCGCGCCTCCGCGCCTTGCTGCGGCACAACGCGAAAAAGTTGATGGCGGAGATCCGCCACTCGGCCGAAGTCTGGAAGACCGACCTGGCGCGCGCCGCCTTTTCGCTCGCCATTGAACGCCGGGCAAACCAGATTAGACGCGCGGCGATGTAGCGGCGAAGGCGAAGATTTCCCGTTTCGAAACATATTTCCAAAATGTTGTTCTCTTTTGAAACCAACGCGAGCGAGCCGCTGGTTGGCGGCGGTGTGCGCGGTCCATTTTGGAATGTAAGTACTTGATTCCGGGCATTAGTAACTTCTTAGAGATTCTCCGGCAGGTGGCGAAAGCATTGGAACGCGGGTTGCATTAGAAGCCAGCGAAAGGAATCAGCGGGCAAATCCAATGGACGTCAATCAACTTGCCGTACAGCTCAATTCGCTTCTTGCCACCGCGTATTCGCAACCCATCACCATGGATCTGAGCCAGGACATCGAGCCCGCCGGGGTGCGGACCGGCCTGGCCCATGAGCTTCTGGAAGTCCTGGTTGAGGAGATCTGCGCTTATCGCGAGGTTGGCGGCATCCTGATTTGGACAGAGCAGGCGGAGACTGAGGAAGCGGAGAGGTCCCGGGTAAATCTTGGCATTGAAATCTATAGCAGCCAGGTTACGGTGCCGGAGCCGAAGACCAAGAATGTGCGGGAGCTTTCGGATCGGCTCCGCGGCAGCGGCTGCGTGCTGCGCTTGCGCGCCGTTGCCGGGAGCTGGATACGTTACGAGATTCTGTTTCCCGCCGAGAAGGAGACCGATCGCGGGATTTACGTCCCCGGGCGAGGCGAAACCGTACTGCTGGTGGAGGACGAAGACACTCTCCGCAATGTCACGATGCAGGTGCTGGAGAGCTGCGGCTACCAGGTGCTGGCCGCCGGGAATGTGAAGACCGCCATGGACATCTTCGCCCAGCATCGCGGCCGGATCGATTTGCTTTTGACGGACCTGGACCTGGAAGGCGATAACGGCGCAGAACTGGCGGAGAACCTCAGCGCAAGCGATCCCAGGCTGAAGGTAATTTTGATGTCGGGTTACCCCGAGCGGGAGATGATCGGGCACGAATTCGGCGATACCGACATGGCGTATCTCTCGAAGCCTTTTTCGGTGGAATCGCTGGTCGGCAAGGTTCGGCAGGTCATCCAGCCGCCGCTGGCCGAGGACATCGGCGGCACTCAGCTTGACAGCGGGTTGGGCGCCGAACTGCGGTAGTTTCTTGCACGGTAAGCATCTCAGTGTGTCCGGTATAGAACCGCAACCAGGCTCCGGACCTGCTTGGCGTAGGCTTGCATCTCCGTCAGAAAACCCGCCCATTCGAGGTCGCCGAACTTTGGCAGTTCGCCGGCAACCATCTTCACGGAGGGGTCCGTTTTCAAGTCGAGGTGAAGCAATTCGTCGTATCCGTAACCGAGGCTGGAAGTCCGGCACAGCAGGTCGGCAATGGCGACAACGCCGACCAGCGCACGGTCGATCGCCGCCTGCTCGGACTCATGATGGCGGCGAATGACTTCCTGCAGATCGTCGCTCAACAACCATCGCGCCGCCAGCGACTCTCCCACCAAACAGTGGTCGAAGCCGAAGATCTGCTGTTCCATCGCCCCGAGCGCGACTCGCTCCCGCGTTGCTCTCCGCAACGTCCGCTGGAACTGTTCGGGGAAGAACATCATGTTAACGATAAACCCGATATCGTGCAGCAGCCCGGCCAGGTATGCTTTCTCGGGGTCGGCGTAGCCGACGCGGCGAGCCAGTTTGCGCGCCACCAGGGCGCAACCCAGCGAGTGTTCCCAAAAGACGCGCGGGTCGAGGTGGCCCGCTCCCTTCGGCACCAGGCGCAAAAGACAGCAGGTAGTGGCAATGGCGCGCATCCGTTCCAGGCCTAGCGTCATCACGGCGGTGCGCACGGAATCGACTGGCGAACTGTGGCCGAAGAGGGGCGAATTCGCCATCCGCAGAGTCTGTGCGGCGAGCGATTTATCGTGCGCCACCAGTTCAACCACCCGCTGCATATCGATGTTTTCCGGTGGCTCGGAAAGATGGCGAAGCACGGGAATAAGAATCGCCGGCACGCAAGGGATCGCGTCCAGTGCCGCCAGTTGCGAACGCACTGCCGAAATGGTGAGTTCGTTCATAACTCCCTCCGGGACGCGCCGTTCTTCCGATATGCGCCCGATCCGGGAAACTGCGCCGATTGAAAATCGCTGTTGATGCCAAACAGCGTTTCCGCGTGTCCCAGAAAAAGATACGAATCAGGCAGCAGGCTGTTGTAAAAGTGCTGAATGACCCTGCGTTTGCTTGCCGAGTCAAAATAGATCAGGACATTGCAGCAGAAGATGACGTCAATGCCTTTCATAAAGGTCATGCCGCCGTCATCCAGCAGATTGACTCGAGTGCCATCAGGTCCTGCTCCATCTGTTGCAACAGCTCTGCGCACTCGGTAAGGAAGTCCTGGATCAGCGCTTGATCGTGAGAAAGTTCATTCATGCTGGCCGCCCGTTGTTTACGCCCCGATGCCGTGAAAGCTTTGTGCCGGATGAAGGCGCCGCGACTGCGTCGTGCTCATCTGGCCGCGTATCTCGTCGTGAGCGCTCCGACTGCCGCGCTGCGTGACCCCAGCGCCTGTTCGGACGCTTCGAGGCTCGCGCTTCCAGCAGCCTGTCGCACGGGGGCCGGCTGCAATAGCTAAATCGGCGCGGCGCGGCCGAAACTTTAGGGTTCCCGCATCAGCGAGCCCGGTTGTTCCGGCGCCGCAGATGCACTCGAAGTGCAAAACGACGATATCGATTCTGCGGTTTAACCTCCGACCCTCGTCGGTGGCATTGCTGGCAACCGGATGGAACTCAGCGTAGCCGGCCGCCGATAGTTGTTCCGGAGAGAAGTTGTGTTGCGTGATCAGATCCTCGATGATCCCCGTGGCCCTGGCGGTCGAGAGTTCCCAGTTGGAGCGAAACTGAGGCGTGCGGATCGGCACGTTGTCGGTGTGACCTTCAATGCGAAGATCGTACCCTTCGAGGGCGGCAATAATTCGCGAGAAAGCCGGTTGTGCCTCGCGGCGCATGGTGGCCTCGCCGCTGCCGAAGAAAGCCATCTCCCGCAGACTGATGACCAGGCCGTCGGGCCCCAGCCGGAGGGCGACTGAGCGGTCGCGAATCTCTTTCGCCAGAATTTTTTCCAACTGTTCCTTCAAACGAGGCAAATCCTTCTCTCGGTTGAACTTCAGTTCGGTGCCCGGAAGTCCGCCGGGAGCCGGGTTGACGGAATCGGGGCCGTGGTCCTGCAGGACTCCAAGCTCCTGGAAGGCGTGCTCGATCGCACTTCCCAGCGCGCTCATCTTTTTGTGATCGACCTGTGAAGAGGCATAGAGGACGACGAAGAAAGCGAACAGCAAGGTAATGAAGTCGGCATAAGAGACCAGCCAGCGCTCCGAATGACCGCCGGACTCGCGCCGCTTGCGTTTCATTGCGCTTGCTCCGCCGCCTTCTCGGCGTTGCCTTGCAGGAAACCACGAAGCTTGGTTTCAAGCATGCGCGGGTTCATGCCTTCCAGAATAGAGATGACACCTTCCAGAGTCATCTCCCGCAAGATCTGCGCTTCTCGGATTCGCAGCCGCAGTTTGCCGGCCACCGGAAGCAGGAATAGATTCGCCGAGCCCACGCCGTAGATGGTGGCCACAAACGCCACCGCGATTCCGCGGCCCACTTCTTCTATATTTTGCAAATGCTGCATGACCTGGATGAGTCCGAGCACGGCTCCGATGATGCCGATGGTCGGCGAGAAACCGCCCGCCGATTCAAATACCCTGGGAATGTTCTCTTCCTGTTCGGCCGAGGCTTCCATCTCCACCTCCATGGTCTTGCGTAGTTCCTGCGGCTCAGTGCCGTCGATGGCAAGCATCAGCGACTTTTTCAGGAACTGATCCTGCACCTCCCCGAGTTGAGCGTCCAGCGAAACGATGCCTTCGCGGCGCGCCCGAATGGCGAAGGCGACGAGTTCGGCGATCTTGGCCTCGCCATCGTAGTCGGGTGCCGAGATCACGTACCTCAACTGCCGGAAAGCCGCCAGCACGGAAGACAAGGGAAACTGGAGCAGCACGGCGCCGAGGGTTCCACCGAAGACAATCATGGCCGCCGTCGGCTGCACAACCTGGCCGATCTTGCCGCCTTCGAGAAAGAGGCCACCGAGAATTCCCCCGATGCCTATAACCGTACCGGCAACACTGCCTTTATCCACGAGCCTACCCTCGACCGGACTCTTTGTTGGAGCCGCTGTAATGGCTGCCCTGGATCCCTTCCAGAACAACGCGGCGGAATTCGACAATGCGACGAATAACCTCTTCGGCGCTTTCCCGCACCACGATCTTTTCGCCTGAAATCAGGGTCAAGACCGTGTCCGGCGCCTGCTCGACAAACTTAATAAGGTCCGCATTGACGGCCAGCGGCTGATTATTGAGCTTGGTGAGCTGAATCATTGGTGGCGTGCGGCGTCGAGGCGCCGCCCCTCATAAGCGTCATCGGCAGATTGCCGCGCCCTCTTCAGTAGGTAGCGGCGGCAGCGGCGAATTGGCTGGCGAAGCCGGTACAGGAAGCTGGAAATATTTCTTGTAGCAATTTAAAAACCGCTAAAGCTGTGGAAAGAGCCGCCGATAAAGTGTGTGAATAACGCACGGTTCCGGCCGGCGAGAAGCGGCAAGAAGATGCGGGCATTGGGCTCGCGCCCGCAACTTCGGGGCAGGTGGAACCGCAACAAAGCAAAGGAGAAACATATGCTGAGTATCCTGAATAACGTCGCCGCAACGGCCGCCGAAAACCAGATGTCGATCACCAACACCAACATGCAGAAGACTTTGGAGCAGCTCTCGTCCGGACAACGGATCAACTCCGGTGCCGACGATGCTGCCGGCCTATCCATTGCCGATGGACTGAACGCCAACGTGGCGGCGCTGACCCAGTCCTCGCAGAACGCCACCACCGGTATCGGCGAGTTGCAGGTTGCCGACGGCGCCCTGGCGCAGGTGACCAGCCTGCTCAACCGTGCCGTTACCCTGGCAACGGAGGCGGCCAACAGCGGGCTGACCACGGATCAGCACACCGCGCTGAACAATGAATTCACCTCGATCAAGTCGGAAATCGACAGCATCGGTCAGACTACCACTTATAACGGCACCGCGATTTTTGGCGGTGGTGCTGGTACTGGTTCCACTCAGGCTACAGATCCCAACACCCTGGTATCGAGCGCAATCGATACCACTGCGGCGGCGGCCAATGCAGATACCGCGGACAGCACCACATCGCTGGTGGTGGACGTGGGTGGAAACAAGTACACCTTTACCCCAACCGCCTCGGAGACCGTGGGCAATTTTGTCAATGATATCAACCAATCCGGCGATGGGATTCAGGCAAGCGTCAACTCCAGCGGCAAATTAGTGCTGAACGATACCCTCGATCGCGGTGATATCAAGATAGATTCGACGAGCACTTTCAAGGCAAACAGCTTGACCCCGACCTTCGCGAACCAGGGCTTAAATGATCTGAACACCTTGGTGGGCGGTGCGGGAGTGGTTGCAGGAGCCAGCGCCGGCGGGGCCGGCACGTTGACGATTACCACCGATAACGTGGCCCACAACTTTACGGTCGGGGCAAACGACACGATTTCTGACGTAATGAACACCATCAACAATGCCGGCACCGGGATTACAGCGTCTCTCGACGCAACCACCGGTAAACTTACGCTGACGGATACGCAAGATAACGGGGACATCGCCGTCGGCGGCACCGCCGCCAACGTCGCCGCACTCGATGGCGGAGTAGCGTTTTCCAACCCGGCGCTGATGACCTCATCGAACACTTTGTCGGTGTTCCTGAGCGATTCCAGCCAAACTGGTACGAGCACGATCAACGTGGCTCTCAACACGTTCGACAGCTCGAATCTCGGCGTGGCCGGACAGGGAATCGTCAATAATGATCTGACAACCACGACCGATGCAGCCACGGCGCTGACCGCAATTAACACCGCGATCTCGAACGTCTCGGCCCTGCGCGGCAATATCGGTGCAGGCGTCAACCAGTTGCAGGCAGCGACCAACGTCATCAGTGCCCAGACCCAGAACCTGCAAACTGCATCCAGCAATATCACCTCGGCCGACGTCAGCCAGACGGTTGCCGACATGACCAAGTACAGCATCCTGAGCCAGACCGGCATGGCTGCCATGGCCCAAGCCAACGCCATGCAAAAGAACATCCTGACCCTGCTGCAAGGCTAGGTCTGGAATGAAGCAGCGGGGCGGAGATTGGTCTCCGCCCCGGTTTTTTTGCCGATCATGAAAGGGGGGTGAGTCATGCGCATCGATGCTCCCTTGCCGCCCATCCTGCCGGAGGGATCGAGCATGAGCGGGAGAATTAGTTCCTTCTCATCTTCCCTGGATAACCGGATGCAAGTGGCATTCGAGATGCCGGTGCCGGCGACGGCCGCGGTCGAGACCGAAACCCAGGGCCATGAGCCCCGGCAGGCTGCGGCGCCCGCTCAAACGGCGGGAAGACTATGCAGCCGATCGGCAGCAGAGACGCCAGGGCGACCAGGATGGCGAGCGCAGCTCCGGCGAGGCAGCGAATGAGAAATTCTTAGAAGAGGCTGAAACCTGCCCTGAGGAGAACGAATCGACGGGACAAGAGCTTGATGTAAGGCTCTAAGAGGAACTGCAGAAAATGTCAACCACCGCAATCAGCTCCGCCAGTACAGGTGTTGACGTCGCCACTACGGGAATCACCATGTCGAACCCGCTCTCCGGCTCGGGCATCGATGTCAGCAGCGTGGTCTCGCAAATCGAAGCCGGGGAGCGCGCTCCGGAAGCCAATCTCGAAAACGAGCAGTCAACCATCCTGACGCAGGAAAGCGATCTGGGGGCGATCAACTCGGATCTGTCGGCGCTGCTCACCAGCGTGCAGTCGTTGACCGACTTCACCGGAGCGCTGGAATCAAACAGTGCGACCAGCAGCAACACCTCGGTCCTGAGCGCCACGGCAACCTCGTCGGCCGCCACGGGCGAGCATTCGATTACGGTGACCAACCTGGCGACAACCGGTTCCTGGTACAGCAATGAACTAGCGGATTCGACCACGGCGACCTTTACACCCGGCAATTTGACTTTAACTGTCGGGGGAACGTTGACCACGCTGACATTGGGCTCCTCAGACGACACGCTCTCGACGGCTGCCAGCTACATCAACAGTCAGAACCTGGGGGTGACGGCCAGCGTCATCACCGACTTCGAGCGGCTCGCGGCTGGCGCTGGTCAGCAACACGAGCGGAAAAGCCGGCGATATTTCCGTCACCGCCAGCCCGACCGGATTGACATTCAGCCAGGGAACGAAGGGACAGGATGCGCAGTTGACGGTGGATGGAGTGCCCGTGGACAGTGCAAGCAACACGGTCACGGGGGCGATCCCAGGGGTGACGTTGAATTTGACGTCGGCCGATCCGGGCTCGCCGATCGAGCTAAGCGTGGCCCCGAATGCCGACAACATAACCAGCGCGGTCAATCAATTCGTCAGCTCTTACAACCAGGCGATGGGCGACATCAACGCCCAATACACCTACAACTCCACGACCCAGACCCAGGGCCCGCTAGCGAGCGATGCCACCTTGACCACGGTGCAGTCACAGCTGCTGGATCTGATGACTTACACGGTCAGCGGCAATGCCAGCTTCTCCAGTTTGGCTGACCTCGGTATCACCATGAACAACGACGGTACGTTGAGCGTCGACAACACGACGCTCGACAATGCCGCGCAGAACAGTGCCGGGGACTTGCAGCAGTTCATGCAGGCCAGCAACGGCTTCGCGACGAACCTGCAAAACACCCTCACCACGCTGACGGATCCGACCACGGGCCCGCTCACGGTCGATTCCAACAACCTGCAGAGTGAATATACGGATCTGCAGAGCCAGATCAACGATATCGAGACGCAAATCACGTCGCAGCATGACAGCCTGGTGCAGCAGTACAGCGCGCTCAACGCCTTGCTGGAAGATTATCCCGACCAACTAGAGCAAGTTGACACAGAGTTAGGATTGAATACCTCATCGTCATCCTCATGAACCCACAAAACGCCAAATCCATTTACCAGGAAGTTGACATTCAGGGCGCCAGCCCGTTGCAATTGGTGGTCGCCCTTTACGACGCCGTTCTGCAGGACATTCGCGGGGCGACGGCGGCACAGAAGCACAACGATATCGAGGAGCGCACGGCGCAGGTGAAGCATTGCCTGCTGACGGTGGCGCAGCTGCAGGGGCGACTTGATTTCGAGCGTGGAGGCGAGGTGGCGCAGAACCTCGACCGCTTCTACTCGATGGTTCGCGGAAAGCTGCTGGAGGCCTCGATCAAGGCGTCTCCCGAAGCCTTTGCCGCGATTGCCGATATGGTCACGACGGTTCGCGGCGCCTGGAACGAAGCCGCTACGGAGCAGCTGAAACAACAGCGCCGCGATAGCGAAGTGCGCACAATTCCCGACGCACTTCCGCCACCGGCAGCCGCCGACGAAGCCTCCGCTCATAGCGGCTGGACCGCCTGAGATGAGCATGGGACTGCAGGAGTTGGCGAACGATCTGGTGGAAACCGCCGGCGAGCTGATGAAGTCGATCTCGGGCGGGGATTACGGCCGTGCCTTGCGCTGCCGTAGAAGGCTAGACAAAACTAACGGCCAAGCGGTTCAGCTTCTCTCCCTCAACCAGCCGCCGTCCCCGGCAATGCTGGCTTATCGCGCCGCGCTGGCGAAAGCCAACGGACTGCTCGCCGGGGCACGAATCAAGGCGCGGGTAGAGCGGGATCGAATCGGCCGGGCGATGCGGCACTGCGGCAGCGTCAAGAGCTGGATAGAGGTCAATCGAAGCACCTTTTGAAAAAGTTCTGCTGCGTTCCGTGCGATGCACACTCATACAGGTGACGGCGAGACTGATGTGGTTCCGCAATCGCCTTAACTTCCGACTTGCCGGCAATCCGACCAGAACTTTGGCCTGCACCTCCTGTATAGCTGTTTTACAAACCAGAGAGTGGATCTGGCGTTCTGCGACCCATTGGTTCTGACTTTTTCAGTCGCTGCTTCCCTTAGCCGATGTGAAAACGCTTTGATGTATTTAGCGGGAAGGGCCTCAGTCGCCAGCAGCATCCGACCCAGAATTCGTGGTTCGTCACCTACAAAGAATATTCCCCTCGTGGCCCCTTGGCCTCCTCAGAACATTTTCCGGGATCGACAGGCAAACGGACGTAGAAGGTCGTTCCCTTTCCAAATTCACTCTCAAAGTTCAGAGTCCCCTTGTGCCGTTCAACTATCACCGACCGGGCAATCGCCAACCCCTGTCCCGTTCCGCGTCCCACTTCCTTGGTGGTGAAGAAGGGATCAAAGATCTTAGTGCGGTTAGCCTCAGGAATACCGCAACCGGTGTCTGAGACAGTGATCAAGACGGTAGCACCTTCCGGCACAGTGCGGACCCGGATTTTGCCTCTTTCCCCGTTCCCTTTTGTGTTGTCGGCTATGGCATGGGCGGCATTCACTAGCAGGTTCAGGAAAACTTGGTTTATATCTCCGATATTGCAGACCACATGCGGCAGGTCGCCGAATTCGGTTTCGACTTCAGCCACGTACTTCAGCTCGTTGCGCGCCACCGTCAGAGTACTGAGGAGCGCCCGGTTTATGTCCGCGGCGGCGATCTCGTTGCCTTCCGGGTGAGCGAATTCCTTCATAGCGCGTACAATCGACGCTACCCTCGTCACGCCGTCGAGTGTTTGTACGAGGGCCTTGGGAATCTCCTCCAGCAAATAATCGCAGTCCGATGTTTCTTCAACGTCGCGAACATTCGCCAGCAGCTCCGGGCTGACGGTGCCGGAATCCACGGCGTCACGGAGTTGCTTGTATTTGGTGAGAAGGCTGCGCAAACCATCGAAAGATTCCTGAAGGAAGCGCGTGTTGTCACCTATGAACTGTACCGGCGTATTGATTTCGTGAGCAATTCCTGAAGCCAGGCGACCCACGGATTCCAGCTTCTGGGCGTTACGCAACTCCATTTCCACCGCATCTCGGCCGGTAATATCGCGGGCAATACTTTGCACCCCGACAGGCTTCCCCTCCTTATATATCAGGCTGGGTTTCATTTCGAGCCGCATCTGGCGGCCGTCCTTGGTAGTGACCTCCACCTCCGTGGTGAGGTCCCTCTCACCCGCCAGTAGTCGCTCACGCCATCGCTGGATGATTCCCCAATGTTTAGCGACCACAATCTGCTCTAGATTTAGCTGGACAGCTTCCTCCGCTGAGTACCCAAGGATTCTCTGCCCAACCCGGTTTAAGAAGGTCAATCGGGTGTCAAGGCCGGTGGTATACACGATATCGCTGACATTCTCGAATAGCTCACGGTAGCGCGCCGCCGAAGCTCGAATGTCCTCCTCGGCCTGCTTGCGCTGCGTGATGTTGACAAAAGTGCCGTCGATGATGTCGGAGCCGCCGGCGGATTGGAAGTTGCGCGTTGCGTTGGCGATCAGCCAGAGGGGACTGCCATCTTTGTGCCGTAGCCGCGTCTCAAAGTTGGTGAGATACCCGTCAGCTTTGAGCTTTTCCAGGAACACGGCTCGCTCTTCGGCCGAGTAAAAGTCCAGCACACAGTGAGCCAGTACTTCCTGGGGCGAGTCGAAGCCGAGAATTTTGGCCACCGCCTGATTGCAGCCCAAGAATCGCCCTTCCGAAGTGGTCTGGAATACGCCGGCGAGGTTATTCTCGAACAACAGACGATAGCGCTCTTCCGATTTATTCAGAGCCTCCTCCGCCCGTTTGCGCCTAATAAATAGCGCGATATTGTTGGCCACGGACGCAAAGGCCTGAAGCGTGGCTTCTGTCAGAGGCTGGCGCGCGAAGGCCGCCACCACCCCCAATACATGCTCCTCAACCTTCAAGGGATAGCCTGCAAACGCCACCATAGCTTCCCGACGCGCCCATTCCGGGTCGCCCACCCAAGAATCTTCCTGCACTGAGTTCGTCAAGTGTGGCTCCCCACTCTCGGCGATGCGCCCGATTTTGAACTGTCCGAGGGGAACTCTGGCGTGGCCCCCGTCAATGTGGGTATACATTCCGGCGCTGGCATGCAGTTCAAGAACTTTCTCTTGGTCATTCAGGGTCCAGACCCGGGCGAAGGCAGCATCGAGATTGTGTACCAGAATCTCCACGCAGCGCTGCAGTCCTTGCCGCATGGTCTCGGCTCCGGTGATGGCGGTCCCCACTTCCGCAACCAGCGCTGCCAATCGATGGCGTTCGGCAATGCTAGCTTCGGTCCGCTTGCGCTCGCTGATGTCCTCGAGAATCGAGATTTTGTGCTTATCATCCAGCCGTGCGCCAATCGCGCGTACCCAGATTGTTCTCCCATCCTTCAGAACGTAGCGCTTTTCGTAATCGGTGTTCTTCGACTTCCCTTGCATTAGCCGGTCCGCCATATCTTCACTAAACGCAATGTCATCGGGGTGGGTCAGAGTTTTCAAGTCCAGGTGTTTCATATCTTCCCCGGAACAGCCAATCATGCGTTGGAACGCGGCATTCGTCTCGACGAAGCTATAATCCGGGGTTCTGACAACGATTCCCACGGGCGCGTTGTCGAGGATAGCGTGCAACCGGTTGGCCGTGGCCTGAAGCTGATCTTCCGCTTGTTTGCGCTCGGTGATGTCACGCACAATCCCGGACGCAGCCACGACCGTTCCCAGCTGATCGAAGATCGGGCAGATCTTCAAATCGACGGGGATCGCCGATCCGTTCTTGTGCTTGCGGGTCGTCCGGTGCTGCTCGATCACCTCTCCATTGCGCACGCGCCGCAAGCGGTCCTCTAACCCGTTCAGCTCGTCATCAGGAACGAGAACAGAAATATGACGGCCCACTATCTCTGGTGCGGAGTATCCAAGCAGTCGCTCCGCACCGCGATTCCAACTCTCGATAGTTCCATCTAGCCCAAAAGCAGCAATGCCATCATCGAAAGACTCGACAATCGCGCCCAAACGGCGCGATCCGCTCTCGATCCGTTCAACACTCCGTCCGATCGGTAGGGCCAGCATAACGCCAGTAAGTGAAAGCAGGGCCGTGCCAACAATGGCCCACCACATCCAGCGCCAAATGTCAGCCATCATGATTGCTTTGGGTACACCGATTGCCACCGTCCAGCCGGACGTCGCCGAGCGGATAAAACCGTTAAACGTCAGGACATTTTCAAGGTTGATAGTCTCTGCCGTGCCCTCCGTTGCATCCCTCATCCGTTGTGCCAGACCGAGGCCGGCGGGTTTCCCGACAAACTGGTCTGCTAAACGAGTCCGGGCAATCATCACTTGATTTCTGTCAAAGATTCTTCCAAGCCATTCTGACGGGAGCTGCTGCTGCAAAAGGATTTTGGCAAAGTGATCAATAGGAACGGTCATGGCCAAGTCGTATGCAACTCGACCATCGTGGGACACTGGCACGTCTACACTGATCTGCAGACGCCCAGACGACGCCCCCCTGAACACACCGGAGATAAGCGGTTTACCTGTCGCATAGACTTGGCGAACTGCATCTGGGAGGTTGCGCTTGGGCAAGGACGCGCCAAATGGGCGAAATGTATTGACGAGCTGCTGCCCCCTCGCGTCTGCAAGGACGATGAACCCCCCGGGATAACCGTCCAGAACCGCTAACGCCTGACGATGAAATGCGGGCAGGTCGTGGGAGACAAGCCAAGGGAAAGTGGCCAGAGCGCTCAAGCTGGCCTCGATGTTGGCCAGCTCTCGGTCAATCACCATCGTGAGCGCCCGCGCTGTTTTCAGCATGCGCTGTTCGGTAAGTGCTCGCCTGCTCTGATAGTTGTAGTAGATGAGAAATCCAGCAGCAATCCACACCGGCAGCACGCAAGCGAAAACGAGGAACGCGAGCCGGAGCCGGATGGACCCCCGGCGATGTTTTCTCGTGGGCGCCCCTGCTTCCGACGTAGCACAGGTGTCGGACGCGCCAGCGGGCGAAGCGGTGTCATGCTCGCAAGCGATTGGATCAGTCAGTTCATCGGCTTCCGGTTTCATTTGATCAGTGCCGCCTTGACCCGTCTTGCCGTAGCCAACCATCAGCGGTCGTGCGCGTTGGTAGTTTCAGAACGGCGTCAACTTGTTCTATCGGCAATGTCAAAGAGGCGCATGACTCGTAGTGCTGAGGTCCTAATTTCCTCCTTTGTCTCGTTCACGGTTCCTGAAATTCCAGATTCTGTCGATCTATTCGGTAGTCATGGCGAAACGTTTGTCCAAAGCGGGCACAATTCCTCTGTTAGTCGTGGCCGTCGTCGGCATTGGCATCTCGGCGGCGATGTTCGTGGTCGTTCGGCACGTTGAGCAGGCCCGCGTGAATGCGCAATTCCTACTGTTGGCAAACCAGCGCCTCATTGCGGTGGGGGACAACGTCGGCGATGCACTGGAGGCTGTTGGCCTTCTGGGCAGCTATGTCAACGCCACGCCTCGCCGTACTTTCAATCGGCAAGGGTTCAAGACTTTTGGGGCGCCGACATTGGCAAAGCACAACTACCTGCGCGCCTTGGAGTGGATACCCAAGGTGGGCGGGGACGAGCGGGAACATTATGAACGTCTCGCCCGCGCCGACGGAATGCGGAACTTCGTCTTCACCGAACGCGGAAAGGACGGAACACTGGCGAAGGCTAAATCGAGAGACGAGTACTTCCCGGTGTTCTATGTAGAACCTCTTGCTGGAAACGAACCCGCCGTCGGATATGACTTGGCCTCGGACAAGGCGCGCTTGGCTGCATTAGCGACATCTCGAGATACTGGGCAAATCGTCGCTACCGCGCCCATTGAATTGGTTCAGGACAAAAGCCGTCAATACGGCACCCTGGTCTTTGCTCCCGTCTACAACCGTCCGGTCAATAACTTGCGCGACAGGCAACGATACCTCGTGGGTTTCACGTTGGGCGTATTCCGGATCAACGAGCTCGTTACTGGCTCAACAAAACCTGATTTGGCCGAGCTGGCGGAGATCCATCTCTTCGATATCACCCCGGGAGCTGTGCGCCAGTTGTATCCCAAGACTTCGCAAGTCACCCTGGAACAGTTGCATCGCGGGCTGCATGCCGAACTGGAATTTGATGTGGGGGGACGAAGATGGCTGCTGTTAGCGAGACCGACAGCAGCGGAGACGGCGGCGCAGTCAGAGGCAACCGCATTCATGGCGCTGGCCGCGGGACTCCTGCTCACCGCCCTATGCTTTTTCTACTTGAGAACGAGGATCAAGCAATCGGAGCAGATCGTCCAAGCCGCGCTCGCCATCGAGGTGGCAAGGCAACGTTGGACCGAGGCACAACGGATCGCGCAACTTGGCAGCATTGAGCACCTGTTGGGCTCGCCGCTCTGGTCGGTTGGAGAGCAGGCGCGAGCCATGCTCGATCTGCCGGATGACGAGGTTACCGGCACGCTTCCCGCGCTATTGCGCCAAGTCCATCGTGACGACCGGGCACGCGTGATGACGGAGCTTGCGGCCGCGGAACGAGAAGGCCTGTCAGTTGTCATTGACTTCGAGTTTCAGGTTGGTGCTTCTCAAATCCGTTTGATTCATGCGTTGGGCAAGCTGCTGGTTTCGCAAACGGATGGCAAGACGTGCATGCTGGTTACTTTGCAGGACGTCACTGCCTATCGTGCCGAACAACAGGAGCGCACCAAGTTGCTGACCATTTTGGAGCAGAGTCCCGATTTTGTCGGTTTCGTAAATACCGACGGCACCGTTGGTTACCTGAATCCGGCAGGGCGCGCCTTAATCGGTGTGGACGATTTGCAGGAGACCCGGGGCAAATCGATCTTCGATTACGAGTGGCCGAAAGATCGCCGGTTGCACCGGGACGGCTTCTTGACGGCCTTACAAGAAGGGAGCTGGCAGAGCGAGTATCAATTACAGCATCAGAAGACGGGCGAGCCGATCACCGTAGACATGCGGGTTTTCAGCATTGTCGACGGCAACGGAGAGCTTTTGGGGACCGCGGGCGTATGCCGGGATATTCGCGAACGAAAGCGTGCCGAACAGAAGCTGCTGGAAAGTGAGGCGCGCTTCCAGGAACTCGCTGCCGCAATCCACGAGGTCTTCTGGATGACGGAGATTCCATCCAACCGAATCCTGTATGTTAGTCCGGCCTATGAAGAAATCTGGGGGCGGCCGTGCGCGGAACTTTATGTTGATTCTTTTGCCCGCTTGCACGCCGTACACCAGGACGACCGGGCCCGAGTTACACATAGACTGCTAGAACAGCGTTTTGAAAAAGCGCTTGACCTGGATTACCGGGTCGTCCGTCCGGACGGCAGCGTCCGCTGGGTGCGGGATCGAGTGTTCCCGGTGCGCGACTCGTCCGGCACGATCGTCCGCATGGCGGGCGTGGCGGCTGACATAACCGAGCAGCGTCAGGCCAACGATGCTCTGGTGGCGACACAGCGCCTGCTGGCCTCGATCGTAGATTCTTCCGAGGACGCGATCGTGAGCGAAGACCTCAAGGGTGTCCTCACCACTTGGAACCACGGCGCGGAAAAGATCTTTGGCTATACCGCCGAGGAGATGCTGGGCCATTCCGCATCGATACTGTTCCCACAAGGCACTGACGCAAGATTGTACGATATCACGCAGAGCATTCGCCGGGGACAGCGAGTGGAGGTTTATGAGGCGGAGCGCCGCCGCAAGGACGGGCAACTGGTCACCATTTCCGTCAGTGTCTCGCCCATATTTGACCGGTACGGCACGATTATCGGCGCCTCGAAAATTGCGCGTGACATCAGCGAAAAGAAGAAATTAGAGAGGCGCCTGTTGATCATTACCGAGCAGTTGCACGCGGTGCTGCAAAGCACGCAGGATTTCGTCATCGCGCTGGACGACCAATGGCGCATCACGTACGCCAACCGGCTTCCGTGGGGCGCCGATGCGGACACGGCGATTGAGCGGAACTTATGGGAATTCTATCCGCGCCTCTGCGGCACAGCGTTTGACACCGAATTTCACCGCGCACTCAGGGAAAACGTCTCCGTCCAATTCGACGAATACTCCGCTGCCGAGCAAGACATGGTTCGCGGCTAACGCCTATCCATCTCGCGAAGGCTTGTTGGTTTTCCTGCGGGATGTGACCGAAAGACGCGCCTGGGAAGTGCAGGTTCGTCACGCCCAAAAGATGGAGGCCATTGGTCAGCTGGCGGCGGGCATCGCGCACGAGATCAATACCCCGGTGCAATTTGTCGGCGACAACACGAATTTTCTGGGAGAATCGCTGGGCTTCCCTCAACGAGATCTTCTCGCTCTCGCGCCAGATGAGAGACGAGGCGGCGAACGGCCGCGTTTCGCCGGAGACGATTGCGAACTTTGACGCTTCTGTCGAAAAGGCCGATCTCGAATATCTGGCCGCCGAAATCCCTCGGGCGATTGAACAATCCCTGGGCGGAGTCGAGCGGGTTACGAAAATCGTTCGGGCGATGAAGGAGTTTTCCCATCCGGAAGGCGACAAGAAGAGCGCCGTCAACATCAACCGGGCCATCGAAACCACGCTCACCGTGGCGCGCAATGAATGGAAGTATGTGGCCGAAGTCAACACCTCGTTTGATGCGGCTCTGCCAGCGGTTTCCTGCTACGCGGGAGAATTCAATCAGGTCATCCTCAATCTGGTCATCAATGCCGCGCACGCCATTGCCGACGTGGTGGGCGACCGTGGCAACGGTAAAGGCAAAATCACGATCACGACCGCGCAGGTGGGAGACAGCGTCGAGATCGCAATCGAAGACACCGGAACCGGAATACCGGAGAAGATTCGCTCCAGAGTGTTTGAACCGTTCTTTACCACCAAGGACGTGGGCAAAGGAACCGGCCAGGGCTTGGCCCTGGCGCACTCCATTATTGTCAAGAAACACGGCGGCAAGATCTGGTTCGAAAGCGAAGCAGGAAAAGGAACGACGTTCTTTATTCGCCTTCCGCTAGCCGCCGAGGAGGCCTGAGCACATGCCGATGCGGCGGATCTTGTTCGTTGACGATGACGCCATGCTTTTAAATGGACTGCAGCGCGCCCTTCGACCGATGCGCTCGGAGTGGACGATGGAATTTGCTGCCGGCGGCGCGGCGGCGCTGGAACGCATGGCGCAGTTTCCCTTCGATGCGATTGTCACCGACATGCGAATGCCGGAGATGAGCGGCGCACAATTGCTCGAACAGGTACGGCTTCGTTATCCGCGGACCATACGATTTGTGCTCTCGGGCCAGTCGGATCGAGAGTCCATCCTGCGCGCCGTAATCCCGGCCCACCAGTATCTTGCCAAGCCATGCGCAATCGATGAGCTGCGGCAAAAACTTTCGCAAGCGCTTGCCCTCAAAGACCTGCTTGAGAACTCGACGATCAAAGAGTTGGTTTCGCAGATCAAGGCCTTGCCTTGCATGCCTGACCTATATCTTCAGTTGCGTGAGAAGTTGGAGTCGCCGGCGTGCTCGGTGGCCGACGTTGGCCAGGTGATCGAGCGTGACATGGCGATGACGGCCAAGGTTCTGCAGCTCGTGAACTCGGCCTTTTTTGGACTCGGGCACCGCATTTCCAGCCCGGCTCAGGCGGTCTTAGTGCTGGGAACAGAAACCATCAAGTCGCTAGTGTTGTCGGTTGGAATATTTTCCCAGTTCACTACCGTTGACTATCTGCAACGGGACATCGACCAGCTATGGAATCACGGTATCGCGACGAGCCGGATGTCGCAGAAGATCGCTCAGTTGGGAGGACTGGACAAGCAAACAATTGACGATTGCTTTACCGCCGGGCTTCTGCATGACGTTGGCAGGCTGATCCTGATGACGCAGAGAGGCTTTGAGTGGAAAAAGATTGGGAAGATGGCTGAGTCGGAAAGTATCGCCCTATGGGATGCTGAGTATCGCGTGCTGGGATGCGGTCATGCAGAGTTAGGGGCCTACCTGCTCGGTATCTGGGGCCTGCCGAGTACAATTGTCGAGGCCGTGGCCTGGCATCACAATCCGTCGGACAGCCCGGTCATGCAACTGTCTCCCCTGGCCGCCGTTCACATAGCAGACTGTATTGACATTGCATTGGCGCCGTGCAAAACCGCCGACTGCGGGAGCTTGGACAGCAATTTTCTCGCGCGCTGCGGGCTCACGGAGGGGGTAGAGCGGTGGACAGACGTCTGCAAGGTGGAGTGGGAGGAAGCCAATAATGTTGCCCGAATCGATTCTACTGGTGGATGACGAACCCGCGGTATTAGACGGTCTCAAACGCCTGTTTGCGCGCGGCAAGAGGAACACTGTCTTTTGATTCAAGCCGGATGGTCTCGCTGCCGATGGATGACGTGTGAGCGAATGTGTTCGTCGTCCCCGAAGAGGACGATTCCCAACGCAGTGCCTTCGCAGCGGCAGCGGCTCACTGATTTGACCGGGCGCAATATCCAAAGCTCAAGAAAGGGAAAGTCATGGCTGAGATGGTCCTTCTGGTGGACGACGATAGCAACATTCTCGACGGATACCGGCGCGGCTTGAGCCGCGAGTTCCTGTTGCAGACTGCCATGGGCGGGCCGCAAGCCCTGGATCTGGTCGCTGAGAACGGACCCTACGCGGTGGTGGTTTCCGACATGCGGATGCCCGGTATGGACGGCATCCAACTGCTGACCAAGATCAAGGCCCTGTCACCAGAAACCACACGCGTCATGCTTACCGGAACTTCCGATCTTGAGACCGCGATCAACGCTATCAACGAGGGCAACATATTCCGATTTCTCAGCAAGCCCTGCGGTAAGGAAGTGATGGCCAAGACGCTGACGGCGGCGTTGGCGCAGTACCGCTTGGTAACGGCGGAGAAGAACCTTTTGGAGCGCACCTTGAGCGGAACTGTTCAGGTACTGACCGAAGTGCTCAGCCTGGTGAATCCGGCGGCCTTCAGTCGCGCCGAGCGCGCCCGCCGCTACATCCACCAAGTCGTAACCGAAATGTCGCTGGGAGATCCCTGGCAGTACGAGGTCGCCGCCATGCTTTCTCAACTCGGTTGCGTCGCTCTGCCGGCGGAAACCATTGACGCGGTCTACCGTGGCGAAAAGCTCACGCCTGCCGAGCAGGTGCAGTATGATGCTCACCCCAATGTGGCTTACGATTTGCTTTCGAAGATTCCCCGCCTCGAGCCCATTGCGTGGATGATCGAACGCCAAAACCAGAAAACTTCCCCCGAGGCCGTCGAATCAGGCATGGATGGCATGCGGTTGGGAGCGGAAGTGCTGCGCATAACCTTGGCTTATGAACAACTCATCCGTCGCGGGTCTTCCCGCGCTGAAGCGGCACATTCTCTGGCTCTCCAGAACAAGAACTTCAGTCCGAAATTCTTCGGCGCCCTCGTGAGCGCGGATCCGAACGCCGAGGAAGGTGAAATACGAAGATGCCGAATTGAGGAGCTTTCGCCCGGCATGATCATCCAGCAGGAGGTGCGCAGCAACGAGGAAGCTTTGCTCATCTCCAAAGGACAGGCAGTCACCCCAACGCTCATTTCCAGGCTTAAGAACCTCCGCGCTAGGCGCTCAACCGCCGCCGAAGTGACCGTCTCCATGCCCACCACCACACTGGCCTTCGTGAAGGGTGCTTCGTAGCGTGATTGCGCTCGCTCAAGCCGCGGGCATGCGGGGAACGAACTAGGATAACGGCAAGATGAGGATTATTTAAGTATTCCGGTGAAGCTGAACGCTGATTCCAGAGGCGAGCCGAACGGCGTTCCGGGGCGAAGGTGAACAGCAGTCGGAGCGAAGCGACGCTGGCAAGGTGATGGTGGAGTGAGCGTTCGGAACAAGGGCGAAGATCCGGAGAGAGCGGGTTCTCGCGATTTTGCCTAGCGGCGAGATGCGCCAGGGTAGGTCCGTTTTGCTCCCATTCTTAAATTGCCTTCTCTCGATCGAGCCATGTTGCCCGTTGATTTTTTTGATCGAAGCGGCTTCAGAACTCCATCCGAGGTAGCTTGCGCAAGCCTGGTCTAAGAATTCCTCAATTAATTTGGCAGCAATCCTGCTCCAACAAAGTGGTCGGAGGTCACAGTGGACAGCGGCTATTACGCGGCGTGCGCGGGACTGGCGGCCAAGATGCAGGCACTCGATGTGGCCGCCAATAACCTGGCCAATGTCAGCACCACCGGATTTCGCGGCCAGAGCGCTACTTTCCAGAGCGTGCTGGCAGGGGTCAGGGGGCGGGCGGCGAACGGCACTCAACTGATCAACGAATTCGGGGTGTTGAATACACCTTCGCTCAACTCCAGCCAGGGAAACCTGGAGAGCACCGGCAATCCTCTGGATGTTGCCATCGAAGGGCCGGGCTTTTTCGCCGTGCAAACCGGCGAAGGGGTGCGCTACACGCGCAACGGCTCGTTCCGGGTTTCAGCCAACGGCCAACTGCTGAGCGCATCCGGCGACCCGGTGCTGGGCGAGCAAGGCCCGCTGGAGCTGGCGAACGGCTCGGTCACGATCAGCGGCGACGGGACGATTTCAATCGACGGGGCGCTCGCCGGCAAGTTGCGCGTCGTCGAGTTCCCGCCCTCCACCCCGATCACCAGCGCCGGCAGGTCATATTATTCCGCTCCCCAGGCGGCGGCCACACCCGCGACCCAGTCCACCCTGGAACAGGGGAAGCTGGAGTCGTCCAACGTGAATCCCGTGGCCGAGGCCGTCGAGTTGATCTCGCTCCAGCGCAACGCGGAGATGCTGCAAAGGGCCCTGACCACGTTTCAGTCCCAATTCAACCAGCTGGCGGCGCAAGAGCTGCCCAAGGTCTAGGAGGTCTGAAAGATGTTTCGCGCCTTATATACAGCTGCCAGCGGCATGGTCGCGCAGCAAACCAATCTCGATAATGTGGCCAACAACCTGGCCAATGCCAGCACCACCGGATTTCGCCGGCGGGTCATGCAGTTTCAGGATTTGATGTACCAGAACGTGATAATGCCCGGCTCGGCATCCACGCAACAGACAGTCTCGTCCGGTTTGCAGGTTGGTCTGGGCACGCGTTCGGCGGCCACCGAGGTGCTGCAAAATCAGGGTGATTTCACTTCCACGGGAAATCAACTGGATCTGGCGATCCAGGGCAACGGTTTCTTTCAGGTCACCCTGCCCAACGGTCAAATCGCATACACCCGCAACGGCGGCTTTCAGCTCGACTCGCAAGGCAACATGGTGACCACGGACGGCAACCCGCTGGTGCCGGCCATCGCGATCCCCAACAATGCGACCAACGTCACCATCGGCAGCGACGGCACGGTTACCGTCGCCTTGCCGGGACAGACGCAGGCGCAGCAGGTCGGGCAGATCCAGCTGGCAACATTTCCCAATCCCGGTGGATTGAACAGCGTGGGCAGCAATCTGTTTTTACCGACGACGGCCTCGGGAGACCCGATCGTTGGCGTCCCCGGCGGCAGTACCGGGCTGGGGACCTTGCAGCAAGGGATGCTCGAGCAGTCCAACGTCAGCCTGGTGGACGAGTTCGTGCAGATGATTCTGGCGCAGCGCTCGTATGAGGCGAACTCCAGGGCGGTCAGCGCCGCCGACCAGATGCTGCAACAGTTGAATTCCCTGGGGCGGTGATGAAAGCGGTGATGAAGATAGTCGCGATCCTTGCGGTGCTAGCGTGCTTGCCGCCGACCGGGTGGGCACAGCAGGCGGAGACGGTGGAGCTGATTGGGCAACTGCTCGCCCGGGAAACCCGCTGCTTCGCCCGCCCATCCATGCGCCTTCTCGATTCGTCGCAGCTCTCCGCGCCGCCGGCTTCTTTCCGCCTGGCGGGCTTGCGGCAAATCGCCGGCGACGGATATCTGGCGACCGTGCGTTGCGCCGGCGCGGCGGAGTGTCTGCCGTTTCTGGTGGCATTCCGGTGCAACGGAGCGGCCGCTGCGGCCGTCGACCGTCCCCGGCGAAGCCCGCAGCCGAAGCGCGGCACGGCCGTGCGTCCCGGCGATCGGGCGCGGCTGGAGATGACAATTACGGGCGCCAAGCTTTCCTTCCCGGTTATCTGTCTGGAGGGAGGGGATGTGGGCGAGGTGATCCGCACCCGAGCGGTAGCAACCGACCGGATTTTCCCGGCCATGGTGACCGGGCCCAGGCAACTGCGGGGCGTGGAGGCAGAGCAATGACAATGAAGTGGAGGGCTGCAATCGCGCTGATCATGGCGTTGCTCTGGGCAGGGTGCGCCGCAGGGTATGCCTCGGGCAAAGCCAAGGAGCCGCGCTCGCTGGCGGAGTATCTGAGCAGCCTGAAGGAGCCGCCCGCCGCCGACACCCGGCGGGCGACCATCGGAAGCCTGTGGAGCGACAGCGCCGGGATCGGGCAGTTGACGGCCGATTACAAGGCGGGGCGGCTGAACGATTCGATCATTGTAATAATTTCCGAGCAGACCACGGCCAACCAGACCGGGACGGTGAATGCGCAGCGCTCGCTCAGTGCCAGCTCCGGCATCACCGGGTTGCCGGGCGATCTGAAAACCAAGGGCGTCTCCCAGTTGTTTTCGCCTACCTCCAGTTATCAGCTCAAAGGCCAGGGGCAGGCCAGCTCGAACTCCAGCATCCAGAGCACACTTTCGGGGACGGTGGTTGCGGTGCTGTCGAGCGGCGCCCTGGTGGTGGAGGCGCGCCACTCGATCCTGGCGGACAACCAGCACCAAGACATCGTTCTGCGTGGGATCGTGCGGCCCGGGGACATCGCTTCGAACAACAGCATTCTCTCTTCGCAAATGAGCAACCTGGAACTGGATATACGCGGCAAAGGCGTGGTAAGCGAGGGCACCCGGGAGCCGAACGTCGTGATCCGTACCCTGCTGCACCTGTTGAATTTCTGAGGGGCCGATGAGACTGAGTCGATGGTTCTCTCTGGTGGCGCTGGCCGCGCTGCTGCCGGTATCAGGGTGGGCAGGCAACGTCGAGCGACGGACGGTTCGCCTGCGCGAACTGGTGACGGTGGAGGGAGTGCGGGAGAATCCCATCCTCGGGTACGGGCTGGTCGTCGGCCTGAAAGGAACGGGCGACAGCCAGCAAACCATGTTCACCACCCAGATGCTGGCCAACGCACTGCAGAAAAATGGGGATGCAGATTTCGGCGACCCAGGTGAAGGTGAAGAACGCGGCGGCGGTTTTCGTAACCGCCAATTTGCCACCGTTTGCGCGTCCCGGCATGCAACTGGACGTGACCGTTTCCAGCATGGGCGACGCCAGTTCGCTGAGCGGCGGGACTCTGCTGATGACTCCACTGCGCGCCGCCGACGGCCAGATCTATGCCGTCGCGCAAGGCACCCTTACCGTGGGCGGCTACAGCGCCGGCGCGATTGGCGCCTCTAAGCAGGTTAACCACCCGACGGTGGGCAGAATCCCCGGCGGCGGAGTGGTGGAGCGGGAGGCGGTGGTGGACCTGAGCGCTCTGCCCCGGCTTACGTTGCTGCTGCGCGAGCCCGACTTCGAGACCGCCGAGCGGATCGCCGATAGCATCAACCGCGAGTTCGGGCAAGCCTTGGCGGCCAGTGCAGCCGACGGCCGCAGCGTGGATCTCAAGACGCGCGAGCGCGCTGGCGCCATTCCGGCTCTGCTGGCCAAAGTCGAGAATCTGAAGATTCCCGTGACCCAGAAGGCGAAGGTGGTGGTCAGCGAGCGCACGGGGACAATTGTCATGGGCAAGAATGTGATCCTGGGGGCGGTATCGATTCTGCACGGCAATTTGTCCATCGAGGTGGCCACCGAGTTCAAGGTTTCTCAGCCGCAGCCGTTCAGCAAAAGCGGGGAGACCGTGGTGACTCCGCAGACCACGCTGAAGGCGCAGGACAGCACGGCAAGACGAGTCGAGCTGCGAGAAGGGGCGAGTGTAGAGCAGTTGGTCAACGGCCTGCAGGCGATCGGCGCCACCGCTCAGGACGTGATTTCGATCCTACAGGCGATCAAGGCTGCCGGAGCCCTGCAGGCAGAGCTGGAGGTGATCTGATGCAGGTGTCATTCGCGGCTCCGCTCACCGCAAGCGTCCCGATCCCCTCCACCGGCACGGCAAACGACGACCCGAAGGCTTTACGACGCCACGCGGTCGAGTTCGAGGCGATCCTGCTCGGCCAAGTGCTGGAGAAGCTGGAGCAGACCTGTTCCTGCGTGCCGGGCGAGCAGCCCGCCGACGCCGGGCATGACACCGAATCCAGCTTGGCCACGCAGGCGCTGGCCAGCGGGATCGCCAAGGCCGGCGGCTTTGGCTTTGCCAGAATGATCCTTAAATATCTGCCGCAGCCGGAGGCGGCCGCAGGCCAGTCCGACGCGACGCCAGCCGGGTAAGCAGGCGCGGGGTGGAATAAGGCGAATTGGAAGGAAAAGATCAGTCGAAAGTTCAGCCGAAGGTTAAAGCTTTCTAATGCGCTGCCGATAGTACACACGAGGAAGGTACGAGATGAATATCCAATTCGGGGTCAACAACAACCTGACGGTCATGGATCCGACGCTGAGCCAAGGTTCGGGCGCCAACCGGAGTCGGGATCGCAGAAGACTTCACCCGGCGACGCGGCCGTGGTTTCGCTTGGCGCGATTGCCGACGAGGGTACAGAAACCGGCTCGATGTCCGATGTAAGCGGAGATCGCGTACAGCAGTTGCGGGCAATGGTGGAGCAGGGGACCTACACGGTGAACCCGACGAATGTGGCGAACGCCATGTTTGCCACGATGTTCGGGGAAAGCTAATGCGCGGAACCGGCCGGTGGAGGCTCGACGGACTATGAAGGTCTCCGACAACGCCGCGCAACTTCTTGCCGCTCTTCTCGATCTCGAAAAGGCATGCGCTGCGGGCACACCGAACTCGGTCGAGCAGCTTGCGCTGCGCTCCGAGCAAGCCGCACAGCGGCTCACTCCCGCCGATTTCGCGGCCTGCGACCGGGAGGCGCTAGCCCGACTGCGCCGCACCGCCAGGGCAACCGCCGGGTTTCTGCGGCGGGTGATTCGCCTGCGGGGGATGCGCCTGACGATGCGCAGATTCGGACAGGTGGAGAACGCCGGCAGGCGCGGAATCACCGGGTGAGAGGCCGGGTGAGAGAAAGATGTCCGGTTTACTGAGCGCGTTATCGAGTTCGATGAGTGCCCTGGCGGCCGATCAGGCCGAGATGGACGTCACGTCGAACAATCTCGCCAATTCCAGTACCGCCGGCTACGCGCGGCGGGTTCTGGTGCTCGAGGAGCAGCCATCTTATTCCTCCGGCTTAGCGGGTGAGATTGGAACCGGGGTGAGCGTGGGCTCGGTGCAGAGTATCCGCGACCCGATGCTGGATTCCCAGGTGCAGCAGGAAACCCAGCAGCAAAGCGCCAGCCAGGAAGTTGTGAATGCGATGCAGCCGGTGCAGACGCTGTTCGTCTCGGGCAACGGCGGCGTTTCCGATGCGATGAGCACGTTCTTCAGCGACCTGCAAGAACTTTCGACATCACCGGCGGATCCCACCTTGCGCACGACGGTGCTGACCGACGCCAACAATCTTGCCAGCGCCTTTCAGAATACGGCCTCGCAACTGACGGCCACCCAGCAGAACCTGGATCTCGGGGTGGGGCAGTCGGTACAACAGATCAATCAACTGACGGCGCAACTGGCGCAGGTGAATGCCCAACTGATAACCGCGCAAGGCTCCGGGCTGAGCGGCAACGACCTTGAAGACCAGCAGCAGAGCCTGATGTCGCAGTTGTCGAGCCTGGTCGGCTTCTCCGTGACCCAGAACTCCGAGGGCCTGACGCTTACCACAGCCAACGGCACGCCGCTGGTGGTTGGCGGCGAGAGCTTTGCGCTATCGACCGCCGTCAACAGCTCCACGGGATTTCAGGACGTCATCTCGGCGCAGGGGCAGGACATCACCAGCCAGATCTCCGCCGGGCAGCTTGGGGGCATTCTCCAGGCGCGCGACGACGCGATCGCGGGAGTGCTCTCCAGCCTGAATACCCTGGCCGGCAGTTTTGCAAGTGCCATCAACACGGTGAACGAAGCCGGTTACGATCTGAACGGCAAGCAGGGGACAGCGTTGTTTTCGGTGACCGCGGGAGCCGGCGCCGCCGAAAGCATGGCGGTAGCCATTACCGATCCGAGCCAGATTGCCGCCAGTTCGAGCGCGACGGCAAGCGGCGACAACAGCAACCTGCTGAATATGATTGATGTCGGCAGCCAGCCGCTGGTGAATTCGCAGACGCCGACACAGTTCCTTTCCGGCATGGTTTATCAGGTTGGCACGGATGTCTCGCAGGCCCAGTCAGAGTCCGATGCCAGCTCTTTAATGCTCCAGCAACTTCAGAGTGAACAGGGTTCAGTGGAAGGCGTCTCGACCGACGAGGAAGCGGCCAATCTTCTCACCTATCAACAGGCATACCAGGCTTCTGCCCGGGTGGTGACCGTGGTGGACGATCTGACTTTGGCAGCGATCAATCTTGGCGTCGATACGGCCATGACATAGCGAGCGTGAACCATGCGGGTTGATCCTAATACGCAGGCAGAGATGCTGTTTTATCTGCAGGCATCGCAAAATCAGGAACAGACGGCGATCGAGCAACTTGCCACCGGATTGCGCGTGAACGTGCCCTCGGACGATCCGGCGGCAGCGGCGGCAAACCTTGTGAATACCTCCCAGATCGCAGCCGACGACCAGTATGTGCAGAACATCGATTCGGTGCAGCAGACGATGACCACCGCCGATTCGACTTTGAGTTCGGTGATTACCGAGTTGACGCAGGCGATTTCGCTGGGTGTGGAGGGAGCCAACGGCACCATGTCGAGCAGCGACCTTCAGGCCGTTGCCCAGCAGGTCAGCGGCATCAAGAGCGAGATCTTTTCGTTGGCCAACACGACCTTTCAGGGCGTGTACTTGTTTGGCGGAACCGCAACCTCCTCGGCCCCCTTTGTTGAGGATTCGAACTCGTCCTCGGGCGTGAGCTATGTCGGCAACGATCAAACCAATCAAATCCAGACCGGGGAGGGGCAGCAGGTTGCGACCTCGGTGCCGGGAGACCAGTTGTTTGGCAGCGGCGATACGGGCGTTTTCGGCAGCCTGCAAACCCTGGTGAATGCGCTTCAGTCGGGCTCGGCAAGCGACATCGGAACAGCCACCACCGAGTTGCGGACTGCGTTCAACGCGGTGAACAGCTCGCGCGTTTTTTACGGCAATACGCTGAGCAACATGACGGAGCAGGAAAATTTCCTCGGACAGGAAAAGGTGAACCTCCAAGCCAACGAGAATCAACTGGTGGCGGCCGACCCAACCCAAGCCGCGGCCGACATGTCACAAGCCTCGATCGCGCAACAGGCGGCGCTGCAAGCGATTGCCAAGGCGCAATCGCTCAGCCTGCTGAATTACCTGCCGCTGGATTAAGCGCTCGGCCTTCGATTCATCGATCAACATGCCTTGGAGATAAAGCGTTCTTTTGGGTTGGCGCGGAATGTTCAAAGCCGGGCGTTTCGGTCCGGCATCTCCCTCACCGGCGGCAGCGAGGCGCTTCGTTCCGCGTCGCTTCGGACTCGTCCTCATTAGAGCAGATTCAGAGTCGGTGTATCCGGCGCCATCATCTCCGGGCTAAACGCCCGGCTACCCTACCGGACACAGCTTTCGCGAATCCGGTTTAGCCGTGCAGTTCAAGAGAGAACCGCAGCAGTTCGTCGCCGAATTGCATGCACACTTCGATGGTTTCTCCGTCGGCCAGCGCGCGGAGCTTGTAATCGGCTCCCGTAATCACGGTTGGGACCGAAAGCATACAGTTTTCTCCGCCGCCCGCAAGCTTGGCCTTGAAGCTGCCCGCCACCATGTTGCAGACCTCGCCCATCGCGTCCCACTTTTCCTGGCTGGCGTCTTCAATGGAGGTGCCCAGCATCTTCGAGGCAATTGCCGAAGCCGCGTATTCGCTGCAGCGGATGGTGAAAACACCGCAGAGCGCGCCGGCTATTCCCACCATGGCCGTAAATTCAGCCACACTCACCGGCTCCGAATCGAAGTAGCGAACCAGTTTTGTGCCGAGCATAATCTCGAAGACTTCCTGCGCGCTTACACAAAGTTGCAATCCCCAAGTCGTACGGTCGGCGGCGCCGACTGGCGGTGAATCGGTCATTTTCATTTCACGGCTCCAGGACCGGCAGTACGTATTCCTTCACCTGGTCTGGGGTGAAGGGCTTGCGAATGTAACCCTTGGCTCCGAGCGACAAGGCCTGCATCACGTTGGACTCGCTTCCCTCGGTGGTAATCATCACCACGGGAATATTTTTCGCTTCGGCGACGCCCTGAAGCTGCCGGACGAACTCGAGTCCGTCCATGATCGGCATGTTGATGTCGCTCAGGATCAAGTCCACCTTGGTTCGCCCCAGCGCGGCCAGCCCCTCGATGCCGTTGGCAGCTTCGACGACCTCCGATAACTCGATGCCTGCCTGGCGAAGAGAACGCTCGACGATTTTCCGCATCACCGATGAATCATCGACGATCAATGCTTTGATTCGTTTCATCCAAACCACCTCTCCTGCCTGCACTCAACTAAGCCTGTTGTATCTCGGCGCTGCGCACGCCTGCTCACCGCAGTTGAGCAAGGCGAGAGCGGCCGGCGCTCCTTCCAGCGCTCGGCAATGCACCAAGCAATGGGCGGCGGCGATGATCAGTTGCACGGGATCGGGCGTGCCGTCTGCAACCTGCGGGTCGTAAGCGGCGATGGCGCCGACTAGAGCCGACGGCAGATGCCAACTCTGGGCCAACCGCTTGCCCCAGCCTGCAATCGTGGCCGGCGAGTAACGGTCCGGGCCGCGTCCCGAGAGCAGGATCGGCAACTCTCCCAGGGCGTGAAGCAGACCGGCGAGCCGGGCGGCGGCAGGATCGACGGTATTGGTAGAGGCGGCCAGGCGCAAGGCAATCAGGGAGAATCCGCGCGAGCGCTCCGCAAACTCATCCATTGCGGGAATGCCGGCGGGCGCCAAGTTCTCTGATTCGGCAAGCGTCCGCAGCCGCTCGCGGCCGGCAATCACGATGCAATCGGAGATGCGAACCAGGTCGATGCCGGCCAATTCGTCGGCCACCAGGCGCAAGACGCTGACCGCCAGCAGGGGATCACATTCGATGCACCTGACAAGGCAATCCAGTTCCAGGGTCGGCGCCTGCAGCAGGCGGGAGAATCTCCGCAAGAGCGTAACGCTCAAAGGCAATGGTCTCCGCGAAAACTCCAGGCGCTCCAGCTCCCGCAGCACCGCGCCCTCATCCGGATTTTCGGGAAACCGCACGGGTTGGTAGCTGCCGCGCATATCCGTTCAATGAAATCATCGGCAGCGGTCGGCGAGGGCATTAGCGGTTGCTGGAAAACGCGCCGGAGCAACGAGCGAGGCGCCATGGAATGTCTGGAGCATAACCTCGCTACGCAAGCAGTTGTATCCCCATCTACCCGAAAACTGTTTTCAGCAACCGGGTAGGCCACGGGCTTTAGAAGGCGATGTACTCCGCGTCGTCGCGCGGAACGCCCGTCATCTTCGCCAGCGAGTCAGACGTTGAGCACGGGGGTGCGGAAGTCCAGCGGATTGAGCATCGCCGCCGCGCTCCAGGGGCGGTAAAGCAGATTCATGCGATGGCGCCGCCCATGCACGCGCAGCCAGACGTAGCTGCCGCAGACCACGTAGCGAACTTCCTCGGCCTGCAGTTGTTGCGCGAAGCCGCGGGTCATGCGCGCCACCTCGGCAGGTGAAGTCGGGCTTTCCACCACAATGTCGTTCTCCTCCGGGTCATTGCCATGCAGCAGGAGCTGGGAGGCGAAGGCCGAGTCGCTGATGATGCATGGCTCGGTCCGCAACTCCAGCATCCTTTCGATGGCGTACAGCACGTCGTAGGGAACCCGCTCCGCGCAGCCCACGTACAGTTGCCGGGTGGACTCGACCAGCCGGACGGGCAGGATTCGGTAGCGTTCAATGAGTCGCAGCGGAAGAATACCCGACCAGGTCGGCGAAATCTCCGCCGTTGGAAAAGTCGGGCAGGACCACTGGGCCGCGATCGCTGCGGCAATCTCGCTCTCCGCGACGCTGTAGTCGCGCCGCAGGCATTCGCCCAGCTTCAGCCCGCTCTTGTGATGCTCGTCCAGGGCCGCGTTCAACTGCTCGGTTGTGATCACGCCGCGTTTATGCAGCAGAAGCCCCAGCGGAATGCGGTTCATTTTCGCCGGCCGTTGCGAGACCGGCAGTTGTGCCAGACGCAGCGTCATGCCGCTCTCGAAACATTCGGGCGAGCAGAACCAGTCGCCCTCCTGCGTGCGCAGACCTTCGTCGCGCTGTATCCAGCCATTCATCAGGGGATAACGTCGGCTGCATTCGGCGCCCGCGCAAATGAGAGTCTCGGGTTTGAGCAGGCGGAACATCCGTCCATACGGTACTTTCCAGTGCATGATTTTTCCTCAGGGCAGACACGCCAATTTTTCCGCCGCGGACGCGACCTCGGTTACCCGCAAACCGTAGTTCCCGTCCACGATCACGACCTCGCCGCGGGCGATCAGTTTGCGGCCGAGCAACAGATCGACCGGCTCGTCGATTTGCCGGTCGAGTTCAAGCACCGCTCCCGGGCTCAACTCCAGAATTTCCTTCAACAACAGTTCCCGCTGGCCGAAGCGGAGCGTCAGCGAGAGCGCGACATCCCATAACAGTTCAAGGTTTCCCTCCCGGATCGCCGCCTGGGTCAACGCCCCGGTGGGAGCCGACAACGGCAACGCCGCCGCTTCAGGCAACCCCGCTTCTGGAGCCTTGACTTCCGCGTCTTTCGACTCGCTTGCGGCAAGCGACTCCCCGAGATCGTTGCCAACCCAGATGTCGATCGAAAGCCTCTGGCTTTCGGCCACGGCTGAGCGTGGAAAATGCTCTCCGTCCTGGGCTGCCGGCGAGGCACCGACGAACGCCAGTTGCAGCTTGCCAAAATCGGCTTCCAGCCGGGTGGCGGCAATTCCCGCCACTTGCCGCAGCAGCTCCTCAAGCGCCTCACGATCGTCGCCGCTCAGTTGCCCGTCGTCCTCAGGAACCGGTTCACCCGTGAGCAGTTTGGCGAGACGAACCGCAACCGCGACCGGCATGCGGAAGGCGAACGGGCCGTGGACCGCTCCCCGGCACTCGAACCCAATCTCCACCTCCGCTTCCCCTGCCTCTGCTGGCGCCGACTCCATCTTCCACGGCTGCCCGGAAACCTGCGAAAGGACGTCCCCGAGAGCGGCAGAAACAGATTCACAGAAGAGGTCGACGGGACGGTGGTTCGCGGCTGCGGTCATCGCCGTACTCCGGCGAAGGTTTCGCCATGCGCTTCAAGCGAACGCACCACTTGGGCGGCGCGGGTGATGCCCTTGCGGGCCGGAACCGCCTCGAACATTTCCTGGCCGGTGACCACCAGCTTTGGCACTTGGCGAAGGGAGTGCTGCAGCCGCAACACATCGCCGGGCTGGAGCTTGAGCAGCGCCGGTATGGGAATCGAAATGGACGTCGCGTCCAACTCGACCATGAACGGACACTCGCGGATGCGTGCGCGCAGCCGCTGGCCAACGGCTGCCGAGCCACGCGGCTTCTGGTAGGCAACATCGCGCGAGAGCTTGCGCAGCAGCGCGTTGGAAACCACGGCGGGGAAGCTCACGTTCAACATTCCGCGCGAGGCCGGCATCTTGATTTCGAAACTGAGCGACAGGACCTTCTCGTTCGGCGGCATCAGGCGCTGTATCTGCGCCGGCTGGAGGCGTTGCTCGGCGACGAATTGCAGGCCCAGCGATTGCCAGGCGGTGGCTAACTCGCGGCACAGAATCTGCACCACCCCCTCCAAGATCTGCTCCTCGATCTCGGTGATCTCGCGAGGCTCCTGGTCCGCCGCTCCATTTCCTCCCAGCAGCAGATCGATGATCGGGGAGGTAAGCGAAAGGTCCAGCACCATCACCCCCGCCACCCCCATCGGATTGACGGTGAACGATGCCGAGTACGCGAAGTCGGGAATGCGGGAAAGAAACTCGCGAAACGTTAGCTGCTCGACCGAGACCACGTTGGTTTCAAAAACCACCCGCAGGTAGGCGCCGAGCGAATGCGTCAGGGCGCGGGCGAAGCCCTCGTGCAACATGCTGATTGCCCTGACCTGCTCCTTCTTGATCTGCCCTGCCCTGGCGAAGGTCCCACGCGGTGTGCTTCACCGGCTGCACGGGGGCCGACGCGCCGGCGCCGCGCGCGGCCCGGAACATGGCATCGATCTCTTCCTGGTTCAGAACCTTTTCCACATTCCCTCCATAGCCGATTCCATAACCTTCGCCTGGAACTGCAACGGCACGGCCTTTGCCTTAAGCTTTTCCTGAAGCCGGGCGCGCAGCCGGACAATCGCCAGCGAGTGGATTTGCGATACCCGCGATTCGCCGATGCCCAGCACGGCGCCGATCTCCTTCATCGTGATCTCTTCGTAGTAGTACAGGGAAAGCACCTGCTGTTCTTTTTCCGAGAGCTCCCCGATCGCCTGGGCGAGCATCTCCTTCATCTCCGTGCGCAGGCAGAGCAGGTAAGGGCTCTCATCCGCGTCGCCCGGCAGGTATTCGCACAGGTCCTCCTGCCGTCCGCTCTCGCTCGACTCGATTTGCAAGGTGCCGAGGTCGAGCCCCTCCAGCTCATTCAGCATGTGCTGGAACTCCAGCAGGCTCACCCCGAACTCATCGGCCAGCTCCTGCTCGTTGGCCGAGCGGCCCAATTCGCTCCCTAGACGGCTTGCCACCTCCTCCAGCCGGCGGGCCTTGCGCCGCAGGTCGCGCGGCCCCCAGTCCAATTCGCGCAGGCTGTCGAGAATGGCGCCGCGGATGCGGAACTTGGCATAGGTCTTGAACTGCACGTTTTTGCTGCCGTCGTATTTCTGCAGCGCGTCGATCAGCCCGATGATCCCGGCATGCACCAGATCCTCGACAGAAACATGCTGGGGCAAACGGTCATGGATGTGCCGTGCAATGTAGCGGACCTGCGGCAGATGTTCCATTAAGACTCGATTCCGTTCTTCTTCCGGAAGGGTAGACTCGCTGTAAGCACGTTTGGCCGGCATCATCAGGATTGCCTCACGCTTTCAAATTCATTTCACGGTCCCAATCGACTGCACTTGCACAAGCGGGGGAATTTCGCCCGGCGACAGCACCACGACTTTGGGCAGAAATGGTTCCAGCAAACGACGGAGATGAAAGCGCGCCGGCGATCCGCAGAGCAGCACCGGCGTCGCCATCGTGACTTGGTCTCCCAGCATGCGTTTCAGGCAGTCCAGCACGCGGCGCACGAATGACGGCTGCAGCGCGGCGGACGAAGGCATCTGCGGCTGGAACGAGCGCGCCAGCTCCTCCTCGAGCGCGGCATCGACGGTCACCACCTTGAGGCTGCCCTCTTCGTCCAGCAGCGGCCGGACCAGCGCCCGTCCCAGCGCCTGGCGTACGGCTTCCACCAGCACCACGGGATGCTTGCTGACCGGCGCAACTTCCACCAGCGTCTCCAGAATGGTGCCGAGATCGCGGATCGAAACCTGCTCGCGCAGCAATTGCTGCAACACCTTCTGCACCTCGCCGAGCGACATCAGCTTGGGAACCAGTTCTTCGAGCAGCTTGGGATGGCTTTCGCTGAGCCGGTCGAGCAGCCGCTTGGTCTCCTGCCGGGTGAGCAACTCGTGCGCGTGCTGCTTGATCAACTCCGCCAGGTGCGTGGCCAATACCGAAGTCTGATCGACTACCGCGTATCCGGCGGCGAGAGCGCCAGTCCCGCGGCCGGGTGGCGATCCACTTCGCGGAAACTCCGAAGGCCGGCTCGCGGTGTCCGGTGCCGGGCAGCGGCGGCGGAGTCGGATCGGAGCTGATGGCCAGCATGCGACCCTCGAGCATCTCCCAGCGCGCGATCTCCACCCCGCGCAGCGAGATCACGTATTCCCGCGGCTTCAATCGCAGGTTGTCGGTGATGTGCACCGGAGGGACGATGAAACCCAGTTGCACCGCCAGGTGCTTGCGCAGAGCGCGCACCCGCGGCAGCAGTTGCCCGCCCTGCTTGGCGTCGACCAGCGGCACCAGTCCGTAGCCGACTTCGAGACTCAATTCGTCGAGCTTCAGCAACGACTCCAGAGCGACTCCTGCGCCGCGCCCGGCTGCCGAGCTCCGGCGGCGCTCCGGCACCGGCGGCCGCCTTCGGCTCTTGCGCTTGCGTGACAGCCGTCGGGCCAGCACCGCAGCGCCGGCCGCCATGCAGAAAGAAGGAAAACTTGGGCAGGCCGGGAATCAGCGCCAGCGCCAGCATGACGCCGGCGGCGATCCACAGCAGCCGCGGGTTGGCAAACAGTTGCTGCCCAAGATCGCTGCCCAGGAACTGCGCGACGAGGCGCGGGTGACCACGATGCCGCCCGCCATCGAGACCAGCAGCGAGGGAATCATGGTGACCAGGCCGTCGCCCACGGTGAGCACGGTGTAGGTCTTCAGCGCCTCGCGAAAGGGAATGCCGAGCTGAAAGACGCCGATCAGAAAGCCGGCGATGATGTTGATGGCCGTGATCAGGATGGTGGCCAGCGAATCGCGCTGGCTGAAGCGGGCGGCGCCGTCCATGGCGCCGTAGAATTCGGCCTCGTGCGCAACCTGCTTCGCGGCGGGCGCGGGCCTGCGCCTCGTCGATCAGTCCCGGCATTCAGGTCGGCGTCGATGGCCATCTGCTTGCCGGGCATGGCGTCGAGGGTGAAGCGGGCCGTGACCTCGGCGGTGCGCACCGCGCCGTGGCTGACCACCATGAACTGGATGGCGATCAGCGCCAGGAACAGGACGAAGCCGACCACGTAATTGCCGCCGACCACAAACTGCCCGAAGGCTTCGATCACGCTGCCCGCGGCCGCTGCGCCTTCATTGCCGTGGAGCAGAATGCGGCGGCTGGCTGCCAGATTCAGCGACAGCCGGAACAAGGTGAGCAGCAGCAGCAGGCTGGGAAAGACCGAAAACTGCACCGGACGGAGAATTGCACGGCCGCCAGCAGCACCAGGACCGAAGCGGTGATGCTGAGGGCCAGCAGCAGGTCGAGCAAAATGCCGGGCAGCGGCACCAGCATGACGAACACCATGCCCACGGCGGCAGCCGGAACCGCCCAGTCGACGGCCCGCCCGTACTCGCGACCGCCGGTTTCTTATCTGCCATGGCCGGCACCCCCGCCCGCGCCGTCTGCGCCTGCATGCGGATAGACGTACGCCAGAATCTCCGCCACCGCGGCATAGAGCTTTGCCGGAATCGCCTGCCCGATCTTCACCGCGCGATAGAGGGCGTGCGCCAGCGGCGGGTTCTCCATGATGGCGATGCCATGCCAGCGCGCGACCTGCTTGATCTGCTGCGCCAGCAGGTTGCGCCCTTTGGCCACCACCGTGGGGGCCGCCATGCTCCGGGCCGTATTCGAGCGCGACCGCGAAATGCGTGGGGTTGGTGACCACCACGGTGGCGCGCTGCACGTCTTGCAGCATCTGTCGGCGGCGCACCTGGCGCTGCAGGCGGCGGATGCGCATCTTGATCTGCGGATTACCTTCGGTCTGCTTCATCTCCTCGCGCAGTTCATCGCGGCTCATCTTCATCCCGCTCTCGTGCTTCTGGCGAACCAGCAGGTAATCGAGCGCGCTCCAGATCAACAGCACCAGCATGGCCTTCCAGCTGATCTCGAAGACACGGCCCAGCAAAAACGACGCGAACTGGCGCGAGTTCCAGCCGGCGCCGCGCAGCAGAAGCGGCCAGTCGCGCGCGATGACCCGCGCCGCAAGGTAGAGAATGAAGCCCGTCGGCAGCAGCGATTTCAACAACGAACTGAGGCCGGTAAACGAAAACATCTGCTTCAATTTGGCGGCCGGACTCAGCCGCGAAGGATTAAAGGCCAGCGACGCCGGAGCAAACAAAATTCCGCCCTGCGCCAGCGACACCACGGCGGCGGTAAACCATGCTGCTCCCATGGGGGCCGCGGACCAGCGCATCGCCAACCAGATCGTGCGCGGCAGCAGTTCGGTCTCCAGCCTGATATCGGCGGTCGTGGCCAGCGCCAGCGCGTGCCGCGTGTACTGCGACCAGTTGGCGGGGACTTTCTCGATTTGCCAGGCAAACACGAAGAGCGCGGCCAGCGTGGCCAGCGCGCTGCTCAGTTCGCGACTGCGCGGGACCTGTCCTTGTTCGCGCGCCTTGAGCCTTCTTCGCGGTGTCGGTTGTTCGGTTTTTTCGCCCGCCATCGGAATCGTCCTCTACCAGTTATCGCGCCAGCCGCAGCATGCGCTCGCACAACTCAATGCCGCGCGAGAATTGGTTTTCAAACAGTCGCGGCCAGTACGCCAGCGAGCCGATGAGGGCCAGCATGCCGAGCATGCTCTTGACCGACATGCCCATGAGCATGACCGGCAACTGCGGCGACGCCTTGCCCAGAAAGGCCAGTGCGAAATCGGCCATCACCGTCGCCGCCAGCGCCGGCGCGGCGATCTGGATGCCGACCAGCCAGATGGAGCCGGCCGCCTGCAGCAGCGCGCCGACCGACAAGCCGGTCGGGAACGCCGAGCCCGCCGGCAGATATCTGTAGCTGCGCACCACCGCGCGCAGCAGCCAATGGTGAACGTTGAGGTGAAGAAAAATGAGCAGCGCAATGGTCTGGTGGAACAACGCCAGCACCGGCGTCTCAACCTGGGTCTGCGGGTCTATGAGGTTGACCAGCGAGTAGCCCATTTGCACGCCGAGAATGTTGCCGGCCATCTGCGCCGTCTCAAAGGCGAGGTTCACCGCCAGGCCGATCAGCAAACCAATCGCAGTCTCTGCCGCCGCCATCTGTACCCAGCCGGTCGGCGCGGCGAAATGCAGTTGCCGGCCGCAAATCGGATAGAGCAACAGCGTCAGCGCCAGGGCCAGCCCTCCCTTGATGCGAGGCGCAATCGAGCTGCTGCCGAGAAACGGCGCGAACACCAGGATGCCGCTCACCCGCAGCCCCACTGTCACCGCTCCCGCCACCATCGCTTCCAAATCCAAAGTGCCCATCGCCGCTCATCCCAGATAAAGCCGGAAGTTAGACAGAATCTGCAAGGTGAACTGCGTCAGCTTGCGCAGCATCCACGGCATCAGCAACAGCAGCGCGCCGGCGGTTGCCAGCAGCCGCGGAACCGTCGCGATCGTCATTTCCTGCACCGAGGTCAGTACCTGCACGATGTTCACGGCGACGCTGACGATGGTCGCAATCAGCAGGATGGGAGCGCACACCATCAGCGCCGTCTCCAAGGTCCGCCGTCCGAGTTCCACTACCATTTCCATGGGCATCACTCACCTCAGACAAAACTGCGCATCAGGGAACCGATCAGCAGATTCCAGCCATCCACCATCACGAACAGCAGCAGCTTGAGCGGAGTCGAAATCACCACCGGCGGCAGTTGCATCATGCCCACCGAAGTCGTGATCGAGGCCACGACCATGTCGATCACGAGAAAAGGAAGAAACAACACCGCTCCGATCTGGAATCCCGCTTTGAGTTCAGAGAGGATGTAGGCCGGCATGACCACGCGAAAGGGCAGTTCCTCGGCGCGCGCGGGACGCTGAACCCGCCCCAGCTCCACGAACAGCGCCTCGTCTTTCGGCCTGACGAAGCGAAGCATGAATGATTTCAGCGGCACGCTTCCGGCTTCGACCGCTTGCCAGGCATCGATTTTTCCCTGCTGAAACGGGGCAATCGAGGTGCGCTGGATGGCCACGCCCACCGGCTGCATAAGAAAGAGCGTTAACACCAGCGCCAGCCCCAGCAGCGTCTGGTTCGTCGGGGCGGTCTGGGTCCCCAGCGCTTGCCGCAAAAAATGAAACACCACCAGCAAGCGGACGAATGGCGTCATGCACAGCAGCAATGCCGGCAGCAGGGTCAGCACCGTGAGCAGGACAACGATGCTCCAGGGCACCGACCCGCTTTGGCCGAAGCCGGACCAGCCCAACTCTCGCGGCGTCGCGGGAATGGTGGGTCCGGCCCAGACCAGCGTGGGGGAGGAAACGAAAAACGCGAACAGCAGCCCGGCACGTTTCATAGGGCCAGCCGTGCCCCCGCCGCTGCCTCCGCGATCTTGACGTTGAACGGCGACAGCTCGTCCGCGGGCGCGATGAGCGGCAACAGCGGAACCTTGCTCCGCCTTTCGTGCCCCGCGGGCAGAGGCTCGGCCGGCGAATGCTCGCGCCCCAGGTTCGAGAGCAGCGACACCGACCCGGCTCCTCCGCCCACCAGGAAGCGCCGGCTTCCATACTGGACCACGGCGACGAAACGCTTCTCACCGAGTGCGGCGACTTCCAATACCCGCAGCTTGTGCGCCGTGCGCTGCAGCCGCAGACCGCGCCACGTCCGCGACAACAGCTCCGCCGAGCGCTGCCGCAAGCCGGCGAACCAGCCAAGCTTGTGGCACGAAGCAGGGGATGGCTTCGGGTTCTTAGCGCCGCCCCGTTTGGTTTTTCGGGGAGGGTTGGTTCGCGATTCGCAAGTCGTCTTTCTGGTCGTCATTCCAACTCCGTCACTCGAACCGCCAGCTTGCTTCCGATCAGTTCGAATTCAGCCCAGCTCAGCAACAGTCCGTTAATCCGTAGCGGAACGTCGGCGGTCTGCGCCCAGTGGGTATCGATCACATCCTCCGGCGAGAGCCGCAAGAGATCGCGCACGGTGAACCTCGGAACCGGAATCTCCAGCGACATCCGGCAGGTGAGCATGGCCACCGAGGCCAGATCGTCAACGGCTTCAGCAGCGGTTCCGCGTTCGTCAGGGTCAGCCATCTCGCTCCGGCGGAGATTCCAGTCACAGCCACATCTGTTCGGCCGCCGCTTCGCATTTCCTCAGCCCGATATATCGAGGACACCTGCTGGCAGCGGCCCGGCGGTGCGTTTTCAGGTGAGCTGGAGTGCAATCACGATGCCGAGTGGCGAAAGAAAACGCCCAACTTTTAAAGTGGTTTCAAAACATGCGACTTAGAGATGCGGTCGAGGAATTTTGCCCTCAAGTTTTCCGGGCGGGCGCCGAGTAGGCGGGGCAACGTTGGCGGGTTTTCATGAAGACATTCTTAGATGAGAGAAGAGCCCGGCCAGCACTTGTTCACACCGGCCGGGCCAAAGGCTTAGTGCTTGAGGTTGATGGTGTCCTGCATGACCTCATCGAAGGTGGTGATAGACTTCGCGTTCGCCTCGAATTCCCGCTGCGCGATAATCAGATTTGAAAACTCCGTCGAAATATCCACGTTCGAACTCTCCAGCGAGCCGCCGGTTAAAGCGCCGAGCCCGCCTACCCCGGGCGTGCCGAGGGCCGCCTGCCCGGAAGCCAGCGTGGCGGCATAGTTATCGCTACCCTGTCGCGCCAGGCCTTGGTCATTACTAAAGCCAGCCAATGCAATCTGTCCAAGTATTTGCGTGCCGTTGGTGAATGCCCCTGCGATTGTGCCGTCGCTGTTAATCGAAAAGTCAGTTAAGGTCCCGCTGCTGCAACCATCCTGGGTAGTGGAAGGCGTGCTGCTGGCCGAGGCCATCTGAGTCAACAGCGGCGAGCCGCTATTGCTGAGATCCCAGTTGAACGTCAGGGCTCCGGCGCCGTCGGCGAGGCCGCTGATCGTAATTCCGGTGACATTTGTGCTCGCGCTATTGGTATTGCCCTTGGCGTCCGTCCATGAGGTCAGCGCCCCGGAGTTGTTGAAGTTTAAAGTGCCGCTGTTAATCACCGGCGGATATGCTTCCATCTCCGTCCAAACCGCGGTGCCGTCGGTCACGGTGCCGCCGCTGGTGGTAGGGAAAGTGGGAATTGTCGTGCCGCTGGTTCCCGCCGTCGTGCACTTATAGAGGTAGCCATTGGCGGATACGAGATCTCCGGCCGTATAGGCCGAACTGGCATTCCAACTGGAAGGGTTTAACCCGACATCGGCGCCGGGAACCGTCATCGTGTAGTTCCACGTGTTGGCTGCCGATTTGGTGAAGTCCACGGTGACGACATGGGAGTCGCCAAGCGAGTCATAGATATCGATGCTGCTCGAATAGCTGTCGCCCACAGCCGAGCCCGCATCAAGGTTCGTCTGCAACTGGATCGTGCTGGTTGCCTGCGGGGGATTAATTTGGCCCATGCCCACTTGCAGCGGTCCCGGCGACTGGCTGGTGTTCACAACGCCGTTGGTTGCCGGATAGCCTAACACCAGGTAGCCGTCCTGGGACACCAGGTAGCCGCCTGAATTGACGGTGAACTCACCATCGCGGGTGTAGAAGTCCTGTCCGTCCGGTCCCTGCAGGACAAAGAACCCATTGTTAGAAATCGCCACGTCGGTGTTGACGCCGGTCGTCTGCACATCGCCGCCGGTGAAATTCGTGCTGATGCTGCTGACTTCTACTCCGGCGCCAACCTGTTCTGGATCACCCGCACCGGTGGAGCCGATGTTCTGGTAGAACAGGTCCTGAAAGTTTACGGTGTTGTCCTTGTAGCCGGTCGTGTTCATGTTGGCAAGGTTGTTGGAGATCGCCGAAAGGGCCGTCTGGCTGGCCATGAGCCCGGAGAGAGGAATCGAAAAGTCAGGCATTAGCTTGCTCCCGTCTGGGTGGTAGTAGTGGGCGTGGCATCGCTGACCAGCGTGTCCAAAGAGGTGTTCATGCTGGTGAGTTCACTCAAGCTGCTGAACTGCGCCAGTTGAGTGATCATTTCGGTCGGATCTTCCGGCGCCGTCGGGTCCTGCGTTTGCAGCTCCGTGCTCAGCAGGGTGAGAAACTCCGATTGCATATCACTGGCCGAATTGGCGGAGGAGCTACTCGAGGTCGTGCTCTGCCCGCTGGTTTGGGTGGTGGCGTCCGCCATACGAGTTGGAGTGACGTACATTGCCATTTTCCTTTCAGACCAACACATTCAGCTCTGAGCCGGAATCCCCCGCCCACGATTGAAGCTCCGGCCCGGAAGATGCGCCGGGCTTGGCTTCCCAATCCGGCTCCGCCCGTCTTTGCTGGGAACCTTGGTCGGGGACCGCCGCCTGCTGCTGGTTGGAGCGTTGTTGATGAGAATTGGCGAACGAGGTTGTCGCCGAAAGCGAATCGCTTACGGTCAGCGACTCGAGGGTGATTTGCCGCTCGGTGAAGCTGTGCCTGAGTTCGGGAAGAGCGGAGACGATCTGGTCGCGCAGGGCCGCGTGCTCCACCGCAATGGTCGCGCCCACGGTCGAATTCTGCAGCGATGCCTTGATCTCCACGTGCCCGTAATCAGCCGTCTGCAGCCCCACTTGCATCTCCGCCTGGCTGTCGCTTGCCGTCAAACGGGCCGATTGCAGATGCAACGCACTGGCTTCGTCAGCGGCGGCCATGGCATGACTCGCGGCCCCGGCGTTCGTGCTCGGCGCCGCCGTTTGCACGTCTGCCTCCGCAGCGGGAGCCTTGGATCGCTCGGCGACGAGCGCCTGGGTGAACGGCGAACTCGCTAACCCATCGTCGGAAACGCGGGCGGCAGCGCGGGCCGAAGCGCCTGGCTCGCGCGCCGGCGACACTTCCGTTGCGTCAGCAACCCGAGTAGCGCCGCTTTCCGCCGTCTTCCGCTCAGGCGCGGCGGCGGCTTTCAGGCGCCGTGGGTCCACTGTATTGTCGTGATTGTCGTGCTCTGCGGCGGTCTGCTGGCGCGCCGAATTCTCGTTGGTCGTCGCCGGCTTCGTCATGGGCACGGCGTTCACCAGTTGCGCGAAGGCGTCGCCCCCGACCAATTTCACGGTTTGGTCCTGCGGATTCTGCGCCGCACCTGGCGGCAAGGCCACCTCGGTAGCAGTGGAGAGCTGCGCCGGCGGCAAGGCCGAGGCTGTCTGCGCGACTGCGGCGCTGGCCTCGCCAGATTCACCTTGGTCGTCGCCCTCGGGGGCAACGGCCGTACGCTCTGGCTTGCCCTCCGAGGCATTCTCGATGTCAACCGGCACGGTTTCAGCCAATGCCCCGGGCTGCCCCTCTGGAGATGCCTTCGACGGTGCAGGCTGTGGGCCTGGGAATGCTTTCGGCGGCTCCGCTTGCGAACGCGAAATGTTCTCCACCGCAGCCTGTCCGGCGGAGGCAACGGCAGCCATCGGCAAACGTGACCAATCTGTTTTTCCCGCCGCCGCCGGAAGCGTTTCCTGCGCCGCGGATTCAACCCGGCCGGCATTTTCGGTGACGACGCGTGCGGTAACGACGGGCAACTCTGAAATCGCCGCCAAGCGCGGGTCCGGCGGCGCCGCCGAAGCCGGTGAACCGTTCGTCATCCCCGGGCTGTTCGGCGCAGGGTCGGACGGCCGAGGCGGCGGAGATGAAGTTGCTTCGTCCGCAGCGCTCGTCCCCGCAGGCAGCGAAGCGGCTGTCTGCTTCTTCGCCGGCTTGCCGGCGGGCAAACTCTTGGCCGTCTCATCGCCGCTGGAGGCGTGCGCTTTCCCCGGAAGACTGTCCGCCAACTTGCCGAGTTCATGGTTCATATGCTGATGGAACGCCGACAAAATGTCGCCCGTCGCCCCCGGCGATTTGCCATTCGCCACCGCACCCGTGGCCTTCGGCCCGGCAAAGGGATCGATTTGGACGCGTCCCGAGATCATGTTCACAAACTGCATTTGCACTTTTCTCACCAAACCTGATAAGGGACGAATCCGTCGGCGGAAACCACTGAATTCAAGTCAAAGCCGGGTCCTGCCGATGAAATCCGAGCGGCCGCTCCGCGTCGCCCCGGCAAGTGTTGCCTAGTTGTTAGGCAAGCTCTGTTCCGTTCGTCCGTGGAACAACAGGTGATTCTCATCGAGCACCTGCTGTTCTCTTCTGCGCTGCTCGCACTCGAATTGTTGCCGGGCGCTGTCGCGCAGTGCCTCGATGGCGCGGCGTTCCAGGCGCAACCGAAGATACTTCTCGTGCTGCTGCCGGGCGCGCTTCGCGGCTTCCAGAAGCTGAATCGAGATTCGGTCCTGCAATATCCTTGCCTGCTTCCGGCATCCGCCGTCGAACTGCAATTCCGCTCCCCAGATGCCGGCGGCGATCTGCTGCGCAGCCATTGCGTTTCGCCGCGCCTGCTCCTCGTCCAGCGCCGCCAGCTGGCTGCGCAGGCGGTCGCACTCGATATTGGCGGCCACCAGCAGGTTGCGTTGCTGGTCTTCGCGAATGCGCCGAATGCGCAGCGCCGCCTCCAGCGCAAAGTAGAATTTCATAGCTAAACCGTAAACGCTAAACCGCAAACTGATGCAGGCGACCGAGCGTTTCCCCGAGCGGCGCGCGCTCAGCCGCGTCTTGGCGGAGAAATCCATCGATCTGGGGCAACAACTCCAACGCTCGGTCCAGCACCGCATCCGTCCCCTTCTGATAAGCGCCGATGTGGATCAAGTCCTCGGAGCGGCGGTAGGCCGCCAGCAATCGCCGCAGTCCGGCCGCTTTGGCGAGATGCTCCGCCGAGCACACGTTGGGCATCAGGCGGCTGAGGCTGTCGAGAACGTCGATCGGCGGATAATGCCCCGCGGCGGTAAGTTTGCGGTCGAGAACGATGTGTCCATCGAGCAGCGAACGCACCGCGTCGGCGATCGGGTCCTGTTGGTCGTCGCCTTCCATCAGCACGGTATAGAACGCGGTAATGCTTCCCCGCTCGCGGCATCCGGCCCGCTCCACCAGCCGCGCCAGCATGCTGAACACCGAGGGCGTATACCCTTTGGCGGTTGGCGGCTCACCGGCGGCCAGACCGACCTCTCTCTGCGCCATCGCCAGCCGGGTAATCGAATCGAGCACCAGCAGCACCTGCTTGCCGCGCCCGCAGAAATACTCGGCGATCGCCGTTGCCGCCATCGCCGCTCTTATGCGTAGCAGCGGAGACTGGTCCGAGGTGGAGACCACCACCACCGAACGGCGGCGGCCTTCCTCGCCGAGCGTCTCCTCCAGGAATTCGCGCACCTCGCGCCCACGCTCTCCGATCAGCGCCATCACCGTCAGATCGGCCGAGGTTCCGCGGGCCATCATGCCGAGCAGGGTGCTCTTGCCCACGCCGCTGCCCCCAAAGATGCCGACGCGTTGCCCTCTGCCGCAAGTCAACAGGCCATCGATCGCCCGTACCCCGCAGCCAATCGGCTCGCGAATGGGCGTCCGTTCCAGCGGCGAAATCGGCGGCGACTGCAGCGCCCGGCTTTCCACCGCGCGGTAACCTCTACCCGCTTCCAGAGGGCGGCCGGCGCCGTCGATGGCGCAGCCAAGCATCGCTGGCGACACTCCGATCGCAGGCCGGCGCCCATCGGTCTCGACGCGATCTCCGTAGCGCACGCCCCCGGTCGATGCCAGCAGCATGGAAAGCACCACCGGCCCACGAAAGCCGACCACTTCCCCCGCATGCGAAACCCCGTTGGCATCGCGAATGCAACAACACTCGCCCAGCGAGCAGAATGGGCCTTCCGATTCCACGAGCTGCCCAATGGCCTGGCGCACGCTCCCGGTCCAGCGGTGCGTCGGGGTGGCGCCAAGCGCCTCGAAGTAGGACCGCAACATCGTAGCCATCGCCCTCGCCCTTGCGCGTAAGGAATATCCAGCACGGCAACAACTTTTCCATGGATCGTAATGGCGGTTATTGCACATGCACTCCCGCGCAAGGAATATCCGGCACGGCAACAACTTTTCCATGGATCGAATGGCGCTTATTGCACATGCACTCCCGTCGTGGGGCGCTGGGCCAACAGGTCAAAAAAGCTGCGCTCCACTTCTTTGAGCTGTTGTTGCAGGCTGATCTCCGTTGTTCCCAACTGCGAACGAAGCACGCATCCCTCCGGCGGCAGCGAATCGTCTTCGGCGAACTCGACCTGGTCGCGACGCTCCGCCAGCGCCTTGCGCCACTGGTTCAGCGACCCCGGATGCGCCGTCAGAGTCACCTTCGAGGTGTTGCCCAGCCGGTCCAGCGCCGCCCGCACCGTGCCGGCCAGCAGCAGAAGATCGACCGCCGCCTCCTGTCCGAGCACTTTGCGGGCAATGGCCAGCGCCAACTGGATCACCTCCGCCTCGACCTCGTGAAAGTAGCGCTGCTTTTCCTTCTCGAACTGCCGCAGCGCTTCCTCGACTCGCGCCCGCTGCTTGCCGATAGCTGCTTCCAGGGCGTGTTTCGCCGCACTGGAGGCTTCTTCCCTGCCGCGTTCGTAGCCGCGGCGGTCGGCCTGAGCGCAACGCTCGGCGATCTCCTCTTCGGAAATCTTCTCCGGCGCACCCGGCTGCCTTTGCTCCCCAAACGCATCCGCCTCGCCGGCGCCGCTTTCGCCCAGCTCCAGGTAAGGGAAGGGCGATGACGGCACATCGCCCTGACCGGGACAGGCCGGCTCAGACGACATATTCGTCTTCTCCCTCCGCCTTCAGCACCAGCTTGCCGTCGGCTTCGAGCTTCCGCGCCAACGCCACCACCTCCTGCTGCGCCCGGGTGACGTCGCGGGCGCGCACCGGACCGAGCACATCCATGTCTTCTTTCAGCATCTGCACGGCGCGCGACGACATGGTCTTGAAAATGTGATCCCGCAGTTCGTCCGCCGCCACCTTGAGCGCCATCGCCAGCGTCTTCTTGTCGATCTGCGCCAGCAATTCGCGGATGCCGGCATCGGAGACGCCGAGCAGGTCGTCGAAGGTGAACATCAGGTTCCGTATGCTCATGGCCAGGCCGGGATCGTCGCGCTCGATAAATTCCAGAATCACCTTGCCCGCCGCCGGGTCCATACGGTTCAGCAACTCGGCCACTCCCTGGAAGCCGGCATAGGCGCGCCTGCTCTGTTCGCCGAGCGATTGCATACGCTTGTGCAGCACCACCGAAACCTTCTGCGCCATCTCCGGGGAGAATTGACGCAACTGCGCCATTCGTCTCACGGCTTCGGCGCGCGTCTCCTCCGGCAGCTTCATCAGCAGGGCCGAGGCCTGCTTCGCCTCCAGATGCGCCAGGATCAGCGCGATGGTCTGCGGGTGCTCGCTCTCCAAGAATTTCGCCAGTTGCTGCGGATCGGCTTTCTGCAATGAATCCAGCTTGCTCGCGTTCAGCTCCTGGGTGCGCGACACCGCCGCCAGCAGATTCTGGGCCCCTTCCTCGCCAAAGGCCTTCACCAGCAGCCGCGAGGCATACTCCGTGCCGCCCCGGGCAAGGTACTCCTGGGTCAGCGCCATGCCATGGTATTCCTCAAGCACCTGCCGCGCCGTTTCCGGATGGATCAAGCCAATGTTGGCGATCTCCTGGGAGACCTCGTGCAACTCCTGCTGCGGCAGATTGCGGTAAATCGCGCTCGCCGCCTCTTCGCCCAACAGCACCAGCAGAATCGCCGCTTTGGTCAAGCCGTTGATCGCCGTCGCCGCCGGCATTAGGCTTCATCTCCCTCGCGAATCCAGGTTTGCACCAGGCGTGTCGTCGGCACGGGCTCGGCCTTAACCTTCTCCACAATCTGCTTCTTGAGCGCTCCCAGTTGCTTGGCTCCGAGCGGCGCTTGCGGCAGCGTGGCCGCGCTGACGGCATCGGCGGCCGCGCCTTCGGCGCTCGCCACTTGGCTCAAAATTGACAGCCGCTGGCCCGCCGCCTTAAGGGCCTCCAGCATCTGCTTCTTGATCGGCCTCAGCACGGTCGCATAGATGGCCAGAAACAGCAGGCCCAGCGCCGCGAAGCGAACCGCCTGCGCCCATTCCCGGACGCCGCTCTGCACCCGCTTGAGGATCGTCAGCGGCGCCGGTTTCTCTCGCACCGTCGGCTGGAATCCGATGTTCTCGACCGTCACCAGATCGCCGCGTGCATCGTCGGCCCCGACCGCCGCCTTGGCGAGTTTCCCGATTTGTTCAAGCTGCTCGGCGGAGCGGTGATGCCGGACCTCGATCATCCGGTTCCCTTCGCTTTTCACTTCCACCTCGTCGTCGATGAGCACCGCCGCCGCCAGCCGCTTGAGGCGCCCCGCCGGCAGCGTAGTGTGGCGCACCAGCTTGCTGATCGCGTAGGTTCCGCTTTCGGAGCGGGAACTCTGGCCCTCGGTGGAAGTGGACTTTGCCGCGCCGCTCGCGTCCGGCACATTGCTGGCTGTGCCGGCCACTCCGCCCACGCCCGCGGCGGAGCGCTCTTCGCTGCGCTGGGTGCTGAGCGCGGCCGTCTTGGTGGGATCGAAGGTCTCCTGCTGCTCCTCGCTGGAGCTGAGGTCGTATTCCATACGCACGCTGGCCCGAACCCGGCCCACTCCCACCACCGGCTCCAGGGTTTGCACCAGCCGTTCGGAGAGCGCCGCCTCCAGCGCCCGCCCCTCGGCATCCGTGCCGCCCGCCGGATTCTTCGCCGCCGCATGGTTGGAATCGGCGTCGATCACGGCGACATCCTCGGGCGCCAGCCGGTCGACCGCGCCGGACAGCAGACGGGCCACCGCGTTTTCCGTCTGCCGCGTGATCCCCGACCCCCGCATCGACAGGATCACCGAAGCCTTCGCCTCGCGCTCCGAGCCGCTGAAAATCGACTCCGGAGGCAGCGCCAGATGCACCCGCGCACTCTCGACTCCATCCATGGTCTGAATCGTCCGCTCCAGTTCCCCTTCGAGCGCGCGCTGATAATTTACCTTCTCGCTGAAGTCGCTGCCGGCCCAATTCTGTTTGTCGAACAGCTCGAACCCCATCCTCCCGCTGCGCGGCCTGCCATCGGCCGCGATCTGCAGACGCGCCGTGTCCAGTTGTTCGGCCGGAACACTGATGCTGCCGCCGTCGCTCGTGATCTCATAGGGAATCTTGCGCAGCGCCAGCTTGGCGGCCAGGATCTGGGCATCGGCCGCGTTCATGCCGGTGTAGAGCGGCTTCATCTCCGGCTTGGCCAGCAGCCTGACAAATACCAGCAGGATCGCCAGCACGATTACTCCGCCGCCGCCCAGCAGCAGCTTCTGCCGCGCGTTCAGCGCCTTCAAAAATGCGCCCGCCTGTCCCAAGGCCTGGGCAAATGAGGTTACGTCCCGAGCCGCCATCGATCGTCACCTAAACTGAACCTGAAACTGTGGACCTAAAACTGAAGCCGCGAAATCTCCTGGTACGCGCTGACCACTTTGTTCCTGACCTGAAGCATCAGCTCGAAGGAAAGATTCGCTTGCTCGACCGCCAGCGCCGCGCTGTGCACGTCCTGGCCGTTTCCGCTTAACAGGCCCGTCACTTGCTGCTGCGCCTGGCTCTCCATCTGCTGCACCCCCTCGACCGCGCCGCGCAGCGTGTCGGCAAACCCGGATGCCGCATCCTCGGCGGTCTTGCCCATCTCCGCCCCAAGCTGGGGCAGGCTGGCAATCGTGTTCAGGCTGGGAAGCACGGTCATCGGCGCCCTCCTACTTCAGAATCTCAATCGACTGCTGAATCATCTGCTTGGCCGCGGTAATGGCCGAGACATTCATCTCATAGGCGCGCGTCGCGCCCATCAGATCGGCCAGTTCGTTGACCGGATTGATGTTGGGATAAGCCACGAAACCATCGGCGTTGGCGTCCGGATGCGAGGGATCGTATTTCACCAGCGGCGGCGCCGTGTCCGTCACCACGTCGCGCACCCGCACCCCAGTGCTGCCGGCATCCCGCGCGGCGGCGCCCGCCGAGGCCAGCGACAGGGCGAAAGACGGACGCTGGGCGGCGAAAACCACCTCGCGCCGCTTGTAAGGACCGCCCTCGGGAGTGCGCGTGCTTTCGGCGTTGGCCAGGTTCGAGGTGACAACCTCGGCGCGAACCCGCTCCGCGCCCAGCGCCGAGGCGCTGACTTCCATCACGCCAAACAGGTTCATTGCCCTTTGTCCTCCTGGATCGCCATCGAGATGCGCTTCAGCTCGGAGCGCAGCAGGGCGACGCCGGTCGAGAACTGCAGTTGCGTCTGCGCCAGCAGCAGACCCTCGCGGTCCATGCTTACGCTGTTGCCGTCCGGACGCTCCAACAGTCCCGGAACCTCCTGCGAACGCGGCGCGACGGGCGCGTCGGGGTCCTGTAACGCCTTGTTCAGCTCTTGCTGGAAGTTGATGTCGCGCGCCCGATACCCCGGCGTGTCGAGGTTGGCGATGTTCGCCGAAACCACCCCTTGGCGATAGGCGGTCACATCCAGATAGCGCGCCAGCGACTTCATTAACGGCGTCTCCACCAGGCTCATGCGAACCTCCTCCGCGACCCCCGGCAGGCAGCGTCATTGCGCAGGTTGGGGCAGGACGGCAGGCCGTAATCGCGAATCTTGTTGCGGATCGTGCGCAGGCTCACCCCGAGCAATTCCGCGGCCCGGGTGCGATTGCCGGCGGTGGCCCTCAGGGTGGCTTCCAGCAGGCGCTTTTCCGCCTCGCGCAGGGAAAGCCCAACCGCAATCGCCGCCTCCGCCCGCGCCGGCCTCTGCTCCCGCAGCAACTCCAAAAACTCGTGACCGATTTCGCCGCTCGTCGCCAGGGCGCTGACCCGGCGCATGAAGTTCGCCAGCTCGCGCACGTTGCCGGGCCAGTCGTGCAGGGCGAGCCCGTCGAGAAATGCCGGGCTCAAGCGAACCGCGCCGCGGTTGGCGAACTTGCCGAGAAAATACCTCGCCAGCTCCGGAATATCTTCTTTGCGGTCGCGCAACGGAGCGAGAGTCAGGGGAATAACATTCAAGCGATAGAAGAGGTCGGCGCGAAACCCGCTCTCTTCGACCAGGCGGAACAACGCCCGATTGGTGGTGGCGACAATGCGTATGTCGGCGTGCACCGGACGCGCCGCGCCCAGCGGATCGAATTCCCGCTCCTGCAATACCCGCAGCAGTTTGGGCTGAAGTGCCAGCGGCATTTCGCCGATCTCATCCAGCAGCAGGGTGCCGCGGTTGGCCAATTCGAACTTGCCGCGCTGGTTCCCCGTAGCCCCGGTAAAGGCGCCGCGCATGTGGCCAAACAGTTCGCTTTCGAGCAGCGTCTCCGGCACGGCCGAGCAGTTCACGGCAACGAAGGGCTGCGCACGGCGTGGGCTATGGGCATGGATATAGCGGGCCAGCAGCTCTTTTCCGGTGCCGCTCTCGGCTTCGATCAGCACGTCGGCATCGCTCAGGGCGATGCGCCGCGCCTTGTCCAGCACGTTCAGCAAGGCGGCGGAGCGGCCGATCAGGACGCCGCCGTTGGCTTCCACGGGCGCGGTTTGCTCGACACTAGGCAACATATGCCCAACGAAACTGCACGAAACTTGCCAAACCGCGGCTGAGAGCGTTAGAAGTCTCTGATGTTGACCGGAGCGATCAGGGAAGCGGAAGCGGCTCCAGCAACAGATGCTCAGGCAACAATATTTTGCCATCTTCGAGCAGGATGGACGCCCGCTCCAGCGCATGCCTCAGCTCACGCACGTTTCCCGGCCAGGAATGAGCGCGCAACAGCTCGATCACCGGACGGCTGAGGCGAACCGGCTCGCCGCAAAATTGCCGGACGAAGAAACGCGCCAGCTCCGACACGTCCTCGCCGCGCCCGCGCAAAGGCGGCGCCTCGACCGGGAATACCGCCAGCCGGTAGAACAGGTCCTGGCGGAATTCGCGGGCCGCGACCTTTTCGTGCAACTTGGCGTTGGTGGCCGCCACCACCCGCACATCCACCCGGAAGGTATCCGAGCTTCCCAGCCGCTGCACCTCGCGGTTCTCCAGGAAGCGCAGCAGCTTGGCCTGCACGGCCATCGGCATTTCGCCGATTTCATCCAGAAAAAGCGTGCCGCCGTGGGCGCTGTGAACCTTTCCGATGCGCGACTGCACGGCGCCGGTGAAAGCTCCGCGGGTGTGTCCGAACAGCTCGGCCTCAAGCAGGGTTTCCGGGATGGCGGCGCAGTTTACGGTCACGAACGGGCGCGCCGCCCGCGGGCTGAGCCGATGCAGCGCTTCGGCGACCAGTTCCTTGCCGGTTCCGCTTTCACCCGTAATCAGCACGCTGGTGTCGCGCGGCGCCACCAAGCGCACCAGGCGATAGAGACGGCGCATGACCGGCGACGCTCCGACCATTCCCGCCAGGGGCTCAGCACCGCGTTCCGGTTCGCTCGTGCGGACCGGAATTTCGGCGACCGCCGCGACGGCCACGGGCTCCATGGCGAACACTGTCTTCGCCATTGGCGGGGACGGCGAATCCGATTCCGCATCGCCTTCGAAGCTCGCCAAGGTGCGATAAAGAGGCGAGCTTCCCAGCTCCGGCGGCAACTGCGCGCGGCCGGTTTCGGCATCGAGCAGGACGACGTCGGTCGAAGGAAATCGCGACTCGATCATCCCCACCAGCTCTTGCGTGTTCAGGTCTGGCAGCTTCTGATCGAGCAGCAGCAGCCGGCAGCCGCCGCTCGATTCAAGCTGGCCTAACGCATCCGCGCCGCCACAGGCCTCCCGCGTCGGCCAGGCGGCGCGTCGCAGAGACTCGATCCAGCGCTGACGGCGAAGCTGGTTTGAACTGGCAATAAGAACATTGCGCGAACCGGGAGGAGAAAAGTTCTGAGCGGCCGTGGTCATGAGTTGCGCCTTATCCAATCAGCAAAATTAAAAGCGGTCCATGAGACCGGATTAAGAGTTTCCATCACGGGTGCCGTTCTCCGGCTTGTCCGGATAAAAGCGGACCGCCGCGGGCGTTTGCCGGTGGGCGGGAACCCCGCGATGCCATGCAAACGTTTGCTCCGTCGTAGCTTGCCGGGTTCGCGCGGTCGTGATCGTTGCGCGGAAACCGCATCTGGATCCACTTGCCGGCCAGGTCGGATTCGACCTGCGCGCCCATCGACGACAACAAGCGAAACGCCAGCGCCAGTCCGCGCCGCCCCGCAGGCACATCGAAGCCATCCGGCAGCTCAAAGCCGCTCAGCGGGTGATCTGAATACCGCTCCAAGCGGACCACGGCGGAAGCTCCCTGGCGCAGCAGGGAAAGCGAGAGACTTTCCTTGGCCCGCAACTCCCGCAGGGCAAAGTCCGCCACCAGAAAAAGCGCCCGCGAGACATTTTCCGCGGCGGCCAGGACTTCCGTGCTGTCGGCTTCCAGCAGCGTCATCTCCACTTCCAGGCTTTCGGCGACGGGCAGGATCTCGCCGTGCAACTCCAGCAGCACTTCGTCGAGCCGCACCCGCTTGAGCGGCGGGGTGCGATCGGCCTCGGCGAGCTGGCGGATGAACAGCACCGACTGGTATAAGCGTTCAGTCGCTTCGAGGGCCTGCTCCAGCGCACCGCGGGATTCCTGGGCCGGAATGGCGGGCTTCCTCAGCGCCACTTCGAGCAAACAGCGCAACCCCGTGAGCGGTTGCGCAAGCGCGTGAAACAGGTCGCTGACGAACTGCTCGCGCTCGGACTGCGGGTCTCGTGCCAGAATGGTTTTCATCACAGTAACGGCAACTGTTGCGCCGTTCCTCCCGATTCGCTCAATTCGTATCCCACGCCGCGGACGGTGTGGATCAGTTTGCAACTGCGGCCGCCGTCGATTTTCTTGCGCAGGTAATTGATATAAACATCCACAACGTTGGTGGCCGTGTCGAAGGTGAGGTTCCAGACATGTTCGATAATCAGCGACCGGGTGACGCGTCGGCCGGCGTTCATCATCAGGTATTCCAGCAGGGCAAACTCCTTCGTGGTCAAATCGATTCGCTTGCCGCCGCGCTCGACGCGGCGCTCGATGCGATCGAGCGAAAGGTCGGCAATCTTGATCGCCGAATCCAGCACCGGCCGTCCGCGGCGCACCAGGGCGCGCACCCGGGCGGTGACTTCGGCGAAGGAGAAAGGTTTGTTGAGGCAATCATCGGCCCCGTAATCAAGGGCCTGCACCCGATCCTCGACCCGGCTGCGGGCGGTTAAAACTAAAACCGGCAGATTCGGCTTCATCGGCCGCAAGCGCCGCAGAACCGTCAGGCCATCCATCTTCGGAAGATTCAAGTCCAGCACCAGCAGGTCGCATTCCGTATCCAGCGCGATGGCGAGGCCGCTTTCCCCGTCGTGCGCCGCATCGACCACATAGCTCTCCGCCTGCAGCCCCTTTTGCAGGAAGCTCGCCAAGGGCAGGTCGTCTTCGATCACGAGAATTCGCATCTGTCTTTCTTCTCGGAAACTTCTCGAAAACTCTCAGGCGGTTCGGCCGGCGTGGGGGAGCCTGAACTTCTTCACCGCTTATCTGTGAGCTGCCGATCTCCCGGAAACGTAATGCTGGCAGCAGAGACTTGGGATGAAAAGACTTATCGTGGGTGAAAGTGAGCAGCAATTCCCAACTCAGCACGGGTCCCACTTTGGGCTAAGCAGAACCTGCCGCACCCGCGCCGCCACCCCGGCAACCCTGCCCGACGCATAACTTCTCCCGGGTCTTAGGGTTCCCGGCCTGAAGGATTAAGGTTGTCGGCCGGGAAACTACTGAGTTTTACCGATTGTGAGTAGCCCGTTCCCCGCTTAAGCTTGCCCTTTGTGCGATTCCCGGTAGGAGCGGTTTGCCTGCCGGTGAGCTTGGGGGGACCGGTACGCCTGAGGCTGGAGGAGAAACAAAGGCGGTTCTGGAAGCGGGTCGCGGACTCGGCCCGTCACTGCTGGCTTCACCTGACCGGAATTCTCGGTCTGAGCATCCTTTCCACTCCGATTGCGCTGCTCATGCCGTTGCCCCTGAAGATTGTGGTCGATGCCGTCCTCGGACAGCAGCCGCTGCCGCGCTGGCTCAGCCGCTTGCTTCCGGCCACACTTTCCCACACCGCGTTTCTGCTCCTGGCCGCCGGGCTGCTTCTCTTCATCGCCCTGCGAAATTACCGGCTCGCCGATCTCCGCCAACAGTACTCCATCGTGTTGCAGGAGCCGATGCTGTTCTCTACTACCATCGCCGCCAACATCGCCTTCGCGCGTCCCGAGGCGAGCCGCGCCGAGTTGGTGGAAGCCGCCAGGATGGCCGCCGCTCATGATTTCATCATGCGCTTGCCGGAAGGCTATGAAACTCCCATCGGCGAAGGCGGACTGGTGCTCTCCGGGGGTGAGCGCCAGCGCCTCGCGGTTGCCCGCGCCTTTCTGAAAAATGCGCCGGTGTTGACTTTGGATGAGCCGACCAGCGCCGTTGACACGAATACCGAACAGGGCATCATCGATGCCCTTGAAAAGCTTACCCGCGACCGTACCACGTTCATCATCGCGCATCGCTTGAGCACCCTGGAAGACTGCGACCAGGTATTGATTCTCCAGGGCGGCCATCTTAAGTCCGTCGTCAGCAGCCTGCAACAGGCGCGGGAAGCATTGCTCAACAATTCCGAGCCGCCCTCCGGCCCGCAGTGCGGCCCCGTGCTCGTTGGCTAAAGCAGTACCATGATTGATGCAGCCCATTGTTCGCAAAAGGCGTCATCCCGACCGAAGCGCAGCGGAGTGGAGGGATCTTGTGGTTCTGCAGCAAAGAAAACACACAAGATTCCTCGACTTGCGACGCAAGGCGTCGCTCGCTCGGAATGACGTTCAACTCTTGGGATACAGCATCTCTGCAACCTCTAGCTCTGCCAACCGGCGCAAGCGGCGATGAACTCGCTGCTCTCCGGGTTGCCGCGATAACCGCATACGCCGTGGTCCCCGCCGGTCAAACTCCTGGTTGTGCGTCAGGGATGCTGGTGATAACGTCGGGCTGGACGGCTCTGTCGGCGACGCCGCCGATCCGTCGGAGATTCCATGCCGGTTCCCTATCGAATGCAATTGCAGCAGGCGACAGAGGCGGCCCTCAACGGTGCGACCGTGGTCACCGCCAACACCCGAGCCTCCCGCGAGCTGCTCGGCGTCTGCGACCAGCGGCGTAAGGCGGGCGCGGGAGCATGGCGCACGCCTTCGGTGCTGCCGTTCGGGGCATGGGTGGGCGAGCTTTGGCAATCGGCGCAGGCGAGCGGGGCGCTCGATCAAATCCTGCTCGGGCCGCTTCAGCAGCAGGCGCTCTGGACCCGGATCATCGAGGAGTCGCCATCCTCGTCGGCGCTTCTGAATGGCCGCGAGTTGGCTGGCCTCGCCTCGCAGGCATGGGAAGCGATGCACGCCTATTCGGTTCCATGGCGCTCGTCGGAGTTCCGCGGCACGGTCGAATCGAGATCCCTCCTGGACTGGGCAAATGCCTATCGCGATGTCACTTTCGCCAACCGTTGGCTCGATCCCGCGCGGCGGCTCGACCGGCTGGCGGCGCTGCTTCCTTCGTTAAAGAGCTTGCTGCCGAAGAGCATGATATTCGCCGGCTTCGACCAGCTCACGCCGCAGCAACGGAATTTCATCGCCGCGCTCACGCTGCAAGGCGTTTCCGTAACCATCCTGAGCGCGGAGCCCGCCGGGGCCATTGCCGGCGATGCGATACGCAGCGTTAGGCTTGCCGACCGCTCCGCCGAGTTGACGATGGCCGCGCGCTGGGCGCGGGCTTACCTGGAGCGCGATCCATCGGCCAATCTCGGCGTCGTTATCGCGGGACTTCCCGAAAGGAAGGAAGCGACCGAGCAGATTTTTTCCGCTATCCTTCATCCCGAACAATACTTCGCGGTTCGCGATATTTCTCAACCGGCCTTCGACATTTCGCTGGGCCGCGCGCTCGCCGATTATCCGGTCATGCGCAGCGCCTTGATCTTCCTGCGCCTGCTCTCGGCGTCCGTGCCGCTGGCCGATTTTTCCGCCTGGCTGCGCTCGCCTTATTTCGGCGCGGTTGGCGACGAGGGCGGCAAACGCGCGCAACTCGATTGGTTTTTATCGCAAGTTCTGCCGCCTTCGGTGACCCTTGAATCCGTGCTCGCAGCCTTGGCGAAGGCGGCTGCCCAGGGTTTCACCACCGCCGGTGTCACCGCACGATTGCAGGCGGCGCGGCAGTTGCTTACCCACACGCTGTCTCCAATGCGGTCTCCGAATCACCAGTCTCCGAACCACCAGTCTCCGAATCACCGCTCTCCGAATCAATGGATAAGCGATATCACCGCCCTGCTTGCGGCGGCGCGCTGGCCCGCCGAGGCCGACGGGCTGGTCTTGACCAGCGACGAGTACCAGGCTCGCGAAGCCTGGGAAAACCTGTGCGACGAAGTCGGCAGCCTTGATCTGGTACGACCGCCGATGGCATTCGCCGAAGTGGTCGCGGCGCTGGTCGAGGCCTCTTCAGCCCGGATCTTTAAGCCGCGGAATCAGCGCGCTCCGGTGCAGGTGATGGGCGAGTTGGAAGCCGCCGGCTCCAGCTTCGATGCGCTTTGGATCGCGGGCTGGAGCGACGATGCGTGGCCGCCCAGGGGCGCGCCGAACCCGCTCATTCCCATCGCGCTGCAGCGTGAGTACCGCTTGCCCCACAGCTCCGCTGAAAGCGATCTGGCTTTCGCCGCTTCTGTTTCCGATCGTCTGCTGCAAAGTGCCCCGCGGGTCACGGTCAGTTGGCCCGCCGGGGAAGAAGATCGTCAACTGCGCCCTTCGCCGCTGGCCGTCTCGCTGCCGGTTGTCGGCTGCGACGACCTAGGCGTGCCGTCTGCCAAAGGTCTGGCGGAATTGTTTCCCACGGTCGCGCTGGAGTCGGTGCAGGACTATCGCGCGCCGGCGGTTGCGGTTGGCGAACTGCGGTCGCGCGGTACGCGCCTGGTCGAGCAGCAATCCAATTGTCCGTTTCGCGCCTTCGTCGAACTGCGCCTCCTCGCCGCTCAGGCCAGGCGAGTGGAACCTGGCCTGACGCCGGCCAATCGCGGAAAGCTTGTCGAAACCGCCTTGCAGTACGCCTGGAATGAACTCCACGACAAATCCACGCTCGAAACCTTGGACGAGCAGCGTTTGCAGGCAATCATCAGCGCTGCCGTGGAGAGCGCTTTCACTTTGTTGAACCTGAAGCCGGCCGACGCCTGGGAGATGCGATACCTCGACTTGGAGCGGCAGCGGCTGGCGGCTCTCGTCCGCGAGTGGCTCCAATTCGAGCGCGGCCGTGAAGACTTCCGCGAGGTTCGGCATCAACAGGAAATCAGATTTCAACTGGCCGGCCTGGACATGCGGGGTTTCATCGACCGCCTCGATCGTCTGCCGGACGGCTCGCTCGTCGTCATCGACTACAAGACCGGCAGCCAGTCCTATCGCCCCGGCGATTGGAGCACGCCTCGGCCCGCCCGCCCTCAACTTCCGCTGTATGCCACGGCTCTGCTCGGAACTCCCGGCGCCAAGCTCTCGGCGGTCGCCTTCGCCTCGGTCAATCGCGGCGGCTGCCGCATGGCCGGCGCCGCCGTTCGCCCCGAAATTCTGGGAGCGAAAAGCTTGCGCGGCCCGGAGTTGCAGGCATATCTCGATCAATGGGGCCCGGAGCTGGAAGCGCTGGTCGCGGCATTTCTGCGCGGCGATGCCCGCATCGACCCCAAGCATGCGCCGGGCTACCCATCCCGCTCGACTTGCGATGCCACCTACTGCCACCTGCGCGCCGTTTGCCGCATGGCGGAAATCGATTTCCCGCCGCCGGCGGAGGAGGAGGATCCCGATGAGCGCGATTAGCGCGGAGATCGTTCGCCGGCCCGCCGATGCCGCCGTGCGTCAGGCCGTCGTCGATCACCGCCAATCCTTCATCGTCCAGGCTCCCGCCGGTTCCGGCAAAACCGAGCTGCTCATCCAGCGCTTTCTCAACCTGCTGGCCAACGCGGATATCACCGCGCCCGAAGCCATCCTTGCCATCACCTTCACCCGCAAGGCCGCCAGCGAGATGCGCAACCGCATCCTCGGCGCGCTCGATCAGGCGGCTCTATCCGCCGGCGGCGGCCTGACCGGACAATTAGCCTCCGCGGTTCTTCGCCGCGACCGTCAACGCGGCTGGGCTATTCTCGAAAACCCCGCCCGTCTGCAAGTCCGCACCGTCGATTCTTTTTGCGAATCGGTCACCCGGCAGATGCCGATCCTGTCGCGTTTCTCCGCCGGCGCCCAAGTCAGCGAAGATTGCGATCCGCTCTACCAGCAGGCTGCCCGGAAGACCTTGCGCCTGCTGGCCGATCCCACGCCCGCCATCGCCTCGTCGATCGAAACCTTGCTGCGCCATCTCGACAATCATCTTGAGCGCGCCGAATCGCTGCTCATCGAAATGCTGAAACGGCGCGACCAATGGCTTCCCCTGCTGGGCCGCTGCGATCGCTACGACGCCACGGAGCTGGCGCGCTTTCGCCAACAGTTGGAGGCTTCTCTTCATTACGCGGTCGCGACCGAGCTGGCGGAGATTCAGCGCCGCGTTCAGGCTGTGCTCGGCGGCGACCGCGAGGAAATCATCCGCCTCGCTCGCTACGCCGCGCAAAATCTCAAGGCTTCCGCGCCCGAGAGCCGCGTCGCCCTGCTCTGCTCCCTCGAGGATTTGCCCGGCGCCGATCCGGCAAACCTGAAACTTTGGCTCGGGCTGCGCGATTTCTTCCTCAACAAGAGCGGAAAATTCTGGAGCCGGCTGACGGTCAAGAACGGTTTCCCGCCGTCCGCCGAGGGCAAAGCTTGCAAGCAGCGCTGCGAGCAGTTGTTCGCCTCGCTCAGCGTCGCCGAAGGTCTCGCCGGGGCGCTGGCGCGGCTCGAGGTCTTGCCCCCGGTCGCTTACACCGGCGAAGAGTGGGAGTGCGTGCGCTCTCTGCTGGTGGCCTTGCCGCTGGCCGCCGCCGAGTTGAAGGTCGCGTTCGCCGAAAGCGGGACTTGCGATTTCATCGAAGTGTCGCAGGCCGCGCTGGCCGCGCTCGATCCGGCCGAGTCCGCGCCGATTGCGCTCGCGCTCGGTTGCCGCCTGCAGCACATTCTGGTCGACGAATTCCAGGACACGTCGGTCGCCCAGTTGGAGCTGTTAGCGCGGCTCACCACCGAGTGGACAAGCGGTGACGGCAACACCCTGTTCCTGGTGGGCGATCCCATGCAGTCAATTTACGGATTCCGCAAAGCCGAGGTCACCCTCTTCGAGGATGCGCGCCGCGGTCTCGCCCGTTTGCCGTCGCTTGTGCCGCGGGAGCTGCTGGTGAATTTCCGCTCCAACGCGTCTCTCGTCGGCTGGTACAACCGCGTATTCGGCGAAGTGCTGCGTCAATCTAACCGGGCGACCGGCGCGGTCAAATACAGTCCGGCCGAGCCGGCGCGTTCCGGCGGTGCAGGCCCGTCTGAGTTGGAAGGAGTGTACCTGCACGCGGTGGCGGATGACGAAGCCGAAGGCGCGTGTGTCGCGGAGATTATCCAGCGCGTGCGCCGCCAGCGTCCGGCGGAGCGCATCGCCATCCTGGTTCGTGCCCGCACTCACCTGCCGGAAATCGTTCGCGCCTTGCAGGCCGCCGGCATCGGTTTTCGCGCCGTCGAGATCGAACCACTCGGCAAAAGCCAGGTGGTTCGCGACCTGCATGCCCTGACGCTCGCGATCATGCAGCCCGCCGATCGCGTGGCTTGGCTCGCCCTGTTGCGCTCACCGGTCTGCGGTCTCGCCTTGCCCGACTTGCTCGAACTTTGCCGATACGATGATCGCGCCACCATTCCAGACTTGTTCCGAGCGCGCTCCTCGCGCCTTTCGCAGGATGCGCGCCGGCGTTGTGAGCGCTTGTTCGCCGTGCTCGCCGAGGCCAGCGCCCTGCGCGGACGAACCGGTTTACGAGAGATGGTCGAGCGCTCCTGGACCATGCTCGGCGGGCCTGCCGCCTGCGCCCGGATCGACCAGGATCTGCGCGACGCCATGGCCTATCTCGACCTGCTTCGGCAATCGGAGCGCGGCGGCGAACTGGCGGATGCGGACGCCTTCGAGGCGAAACTGGACAAGCTCTTCGCCCCCACCGAAACCGAAGTTCCGGGAGCCGTCGAGATCATGACCATTCACGGCGCCAAAGGCTTGCAGTGGGATACCGTCATCGTTCCGGCCCTGGGACGCTCCACTCGGCACGAAGACGATCAACTCCTCTACTGGCGCGAGTCGGTGAGCGATGGCCAGCCTCGTTTGCTGCTCGCTCCGATCAACCCGGCCGCCGGCGGCCTGGAGAGCGGCGTGGAGAAATATCTTAAGCAGATCGCCGACGACCGAGGCAGGGAAGAACTCAAGCGCTTGCTCTACGTCGCCTGCACCCGGGCGCGCTCGGCTTTGCACCTGGTGGCACAGTTGCCCGAGGAAGGAAATCCCCACCGTCGTTCCATGCTCTCGCTGCTTTGGCCGGCGCGGGGGCTGCCCTCGGAGTTTGTGCCCTTCCACGGCGCCATCGCCGCCAGCACCCATCCTCGCATCCCACCCGGCATACTGCGCCGGCTGCCGCTCGATTGGCGACCGCCCAGTCCGCCGCTCGCCTTGGATTGGCAGAGCAGAGACGAGCTTGCGGCCAAGGCGGAGCCGCCGGCCCATACCTTCGATTGGGCAAGCCAGCGCCTGCGCAAGGCCGGAACCGCGACTCACCGTTGGTTGCAGCAAATTGCCCGCGAAGGCCTGGAGAGATGGGACGCCGGCCGCCTTACCCGGCACGCCCCCGCCATCCGAAATTTATTGCTCGAACTCGGCGTGGCCGCCGACGAACTCGACGAGACCGCCGAGCTGGTGCGGCGCGCGCTGGAGAACGCGCTCTCCGATCCGCAGGGGCGCTGGTTACTCAGCGAGCATCGCGACGCGGCGTGCGAATTAGAGCTGTCGGCACTGGTTGATAACTCGGTGGTTCGGGTAAAGCTCGACCGTACTTTCATCGACGAGCAAGGCACGCGCTGGATCATCGATTACAAGACCAGCGAAATTGGCGGCGGGAACACCGAGGCCTTCATCGCTGCCCAGGTCGAAAAGTTCCGTCCCGACCTCTACCGCTACCGCTCCGTCGTGGCCTGCCTTGAGCCGAACCCGATCAGGATGGCGCTCTACTTCCCATTGCTTCGCCAATGGCGCGAAGTTTCTTGAGGCCCGCCGCTATGTCGAAATTTCACGCGGAGTAGAAAGAATTGCATATCCCGGCTTCTCTTGCGGAGAAATCGCTCGCCTCGCGGCTGCCCGCAAGTGCTGTCAGGAGTTAGCGATTGGCGGTTGCGCTAGGTGGTTTGCTTTAGCGACACCTTATCTGGAAGGTTACATGCACCCTAATCACCCATGATTCTCGCAGCGGTCTCACGAATACTTGGTTCAAAAACAAGGGCAGAGGCTGGTGATCCCCGCATCGAAATGAGTCGGCTGCTCTATGCCCGAATCTCTGGCGGCCACGGGATGGTGCTGAATATGGGTGAAGGCGGCATGGCCATCCAAACCATGGTTCCCTTGAAAGTTGGACAAACCCTCGAGTTCGGTTTGCCCTTGGCCGAAGCCGGAGGCGAGATGACGGGGACGGCCGAGGTGGCCTGGTGCGACTCGTCCGGACGCGCGGGGCTGCACTTTCTCGATGTCTCCGAAGGCGAACAACTCCAACTCAAGAGTTTGCTGGGGCACGATGGCGATCAGGCATTTCCCCGATTTCTTTGCCGGAGCGCGCTGCAGAATCTCGGCAACAACCGCTCCTCGGCGCTGCTCAACGCCGAGGTGAACTGCCTTCAGTTTTTCGCCGATTGAACAGGCAATCACTGCGCGATAAACTTCTTCATGGCAGGTGGGTGTTATGGCAACGGAAATCGTCTTGCGGGGAAGCGGCTGTCCAACTTCACGACGCTGGGCACGGTATAAAGTCGAGCTGCCGGTCGTGATCACTTTCCGAAGACAAGGGAAGGTTTCTTCCATTAAAGGACGCGGCTCGGAACTAAGCTGTGGCGGAATGACGATATTTATTCCGGCCGATCTGGATATCGGCGACTCCATTGCCATGGAGTTCACGCCGCCGTATTCCGGCCGGCCGGTAACCACGCAGGGCACCGTCCGCAACTGTCACATCTATTCCTACGGGGTCGAATTCACCAGGTGCAGGGACGACGCGGCTTAGGGCAGTTCTCTGGAAGGTATATCCCGGGAAGTTGAGGCACGGTGCTTCGGTTTGTCATGCTGAGTGACTCCGGAGGAGGCGCGAAGCATCCCACGGAACTGTCCCACACTGCGCTGTGGGCGGGCCTTTCTACAGAATTCCTTCCGCTTCGTCTTGCCTTCAACCGCGCTGGGATGTTTCGCGTTGCTCAACATGACAACCGAAAGGGATACACCAACTCGGGTATCGCTTTCGCCAAGCTGAAGTTTTCGCTCCGCCCGCTTCATCCGCCGATGTGCACCATGCTGCGCGAGGGCGGCACAAAGTCCGGCTCGCCAATGTGGTGGCGCTCTTCTTTTTGGTTTATCACCTCAATGATGAACTGCGACAAGCGTTCATCGCTCGCGCCGCGGCGCATCAGCCCGTAGAGATCGTGTTCGATCACCGAGAACAGGCAGGTGCGGATCTTGCCGTCAGAGGTCAGCCGTACCCGTGAACAATGGCCGCAGAACGGCAGGGAAACCGGGGCGATGATGCCGATCTCGCCGATGCCGTCGTCGAACAGGTAGCGCCGCGCGGTCTCGCTTGCCCCGTGCTCGATCTCGCGCAAGGGACGGAACTGGGCCATCCGCTCCAGAATTTCCCGCAACGGAACCACAATCTCGGGCGTCCACACCCGATCTTCCTCCAGCGGCATGAACTCGATGAAGCGCACCACCACGTTTTCTTCCCGGGCAAAGCGGCCGAACTCGGGTATCTGGTCGTCGTTGAAACCGCGCAGCAGCACGCAATTAATCTTTATCGGACATAGCTTGGCTTCGCGGGCAGCGCGAATTCCTGCCACAACTTTGTCGAATCCGTTGGAAACACGGGTGATACGCGCGAAACGCTGGGGATCGACGGCATCCATGCTGACCGTAACCCGCTTCAATCCCGCGTCCGCCAGCGGGCCTGCAAGTTTATGTAATAAATGGCCGTTAGTGGTAATCGCCAGATCCAGCTCACCGCCCTCGACGGGGCGCATCCGTGCCAGTTCGGCGACCAGCTCGGGCAGATCCCGGCGCAACAGAGGCTCCCCGCCTGTCAACCGGATTTTGTTGATTCCAAGCGAGATGAATACACGCGCCATGCGCAGATAGTCGGCGCTCGGCAGCTCGGCGAACAGCGCCCCCCCATTGCCCGTCCGGCAATAAACACAACGATAATTGCAGCGGTCGGTTACCGAAATTCGCAGATCGGTAATTTGGCGGCCGTGCTTATCGATCAGAATCATAAGGATCAAAAAACGTCCATTTTCGGGGCACTTACCTGTATGGATGCGTGCCGGCACCACTTGGAGGCAAAAAACGAGCCCGAAGGTCTCGGGCTCATTCGATCACACCTAGTCAACTGGAGATCAGGAGGGAAAACATAAGAGAAAACCCGGCACAACCTTGAAAGTTGCGCCAGAACCCGGGCGCACGGAAAAAAGATCACCAAGGTTAATTTGTATCTAATCTGCGAATCCCGTGGGCGCAGGGAATCACGTGTGCACATGAGCTTTGGCGCTCATCGCGGATCGAACACCGACGCGAGCGGAAAGCCACGGCTTCATAGTTCCGCGTCAGCCGATTTTTTTCTCTGCCGCTCGCGGCTTAATTCCCAAGCCTTGGCGTACTTCAAACTGACATACACCGAATGATACAGATGAAACAGCAGGCCTTCGCGGCCATCGAGGAACCCGAGCCGGAAGGCGTAATTGTAGATGAAGGTCGCGGCGGGATTGACAAGGATATGCAGCAGACTAAACCTGCGCGGGCCCTTCATCTCCGCGGCAAGAGAAGAATAGCGGTTGGCATGCTCGATATAGTCGGCCAAGGTGTGATGGGCATGGTGAACCAGATCTGAGCGGAGCCGGCCGGTCTTGCCCGATACCTGAAGTTCCTCATTGACCGGGCAGTTCTCCACCTGACCGCTGCCTCGGCGCATCAGCCGCAGTTTGGGATCGGGATAGAGGCCGCCGCGCTTCAGCCAACGGCCAAATTGAAAGTTGCGGCGTGCTATGAAATATGCGACCGCTTCTCCACTTTCCACAGGGGTTGCGCAGACTGCGTCATTTCCGGGTCGAACGATGCCGGCAATTTCGTCGCAAAGTTCCGGCGACAGGCTTTCATCGGCGTCCAGGCTCAGTACCCAGTCGCAGCTTGCCTTTTCCAGCGCGGAGTTCTTCTGCGGGGCGAAGCCCTTCCACGGCTCAGCGAATATCTTGATCTTCGGGCCAAAGCTGCGCGCTATTTCCAGGGTGCGGTCGGTCGAACCCGAGTTGACGAGAATGACCTCCTCGGCGATCTCGTAGACGCTTGACAGCGTGCGCCCGATGTTCACTTCTTCATTGCAACAGATAATGCAAACCGCAAGCGGCATGTTGGCGATGATTATAAAGTGTCGGGCAGAACAGGCGGCATGACAATCACATGAAACCGGCGCGGCTCCGAGAGGCAGTTGCGGCGCCGGTTGCCCAGATACGACAAAGACCGCTATGGAACCGAGCTGAGCGCGGCGTTGGTAAGGCCGTTACCTTGACGCCGCACCACCAATCTTTGAGCCGTCTCGTATAATCGGGCGATATGGCTTTCCGTCCCGTTGAAGAACAGATGCAATATCTGCGCAAAGGCGCGGTTGAGATCATCCGCGAGACGACCTGCGCGAGCGGCTCGAGGAATCGCGCAAGTCCGGCCGTCCGCTGCGCATCAAGCTCGGCATGGACCCCACCGCGCCCGACCTGCACCTCGGCCACACGGTGCTCATGCGCAAGCTCAAACACTTTCAGGACATGGGCCACACCGCCATCTTCCTCATCGGCGACGGCACCGGACTGATCGGCGATCCCACGGGCCGCAACGCCACGCGTCCGCCGCTCACCCGCGAGCAGATCGACGCCAACGCCGAAACCTACAAGGCGCAGGTCTTCAAGATTCTCGACCCGGAAAAGACCGAAGTCCGCTTCAACAGCGAATGGCTGTTCGCGCTCGGCTTCGAGGGCTTCATCCGCCTGGCCGCCAAGTTCACCGTTTCGCAGATGCTCGAGCGCGAGGACTTCCACAAGCGCTTTCAGGAAGAAAAGCCCATCGCCGTTCACGAGCTGCTGTATCCCCTCACCCAGGGATACGACTCGGTCGCGCTCAAGGCCGATGTCGAACTCGGCGGCACCGACCAGAAGTTCAACCTGCTGGTCGGCCGCGAACTGCAACGCCACTACGGACAGCCGCCGCAGATCGTGCTGACCACGCCGCTGCTCGAAGGCCTCGACGGCGTGCAGAAGATGTCGAAGTCTTACGGCAATTACGTCGGCATTACCGAGGCGCCCGCCGAGATGTTCGGCAAACTCATGTCGATCTCCGACTCGTTGATGTGGCGCTATTACGAGCTGCTTACCGACTTGACGATTCCGGAGATTGAGACGCTGCAGAAGCGCGTCGAGAGCGGGGAACTGCATCCCATGCAGGCGAAAAAAGATCTCGCCAAGCTTATCATCACCGACTTTCATTCGGCGGCGAAGGCCGAAGAAGCCGACGCCAACTGGACTCGCCAGTTCCAAAGCGGCGAAGCGCCGGAAAATATAGAGCAGGTGGCCTTGACGGAGAAAGAACTGGGTGATTACAGTTACGTTGGTTCTGGCTCATTTGATATAAGCGGGTCGGCTTCTTCTTCAATTTCTATCCGACTCGACAAACTTATCTTCAAGGCCGGCCTGGCTGACTCTGCTTCCGATGCTCAGAGGAAAATCAAAGCCGGTTCGGTGCGCATCGATGGCCGGCAGACTCGCGACTTGTATCTGACGACGACGGTTCCCGTGCAATGGCTGTTCCGCGTGGGCAGGCTGATGAAAAAAGTCGAGCTTAGCTAGCGAGGTCGCCCGCGAGTTCGTGACGTGAGTCAGCGCCGATGTCTTACCTGGTGTCTTACTTCGCACAGACGCGCACCGCGTAGCCATCTTCTTAGCGTTGGGCGCCCAGACGCGGAACGTGACTCGCGATGGGCTTTGGAGAACAGTCGCGCCGTATTGATTCGCCAATGACTTGCTCGGCACTAGCGATCGGACGGTCATGCTGGTTGGTTGGATGCACGGGGCGAACCGCTTTAGAATCGAAGCATGCTGATACTGGCCTCGACGTCACCGAGAAGGGCGGAGTTGCTGCGGAGCGCGGGAATAGAGTTCCGGGTGCGCGCGGCGGAGATCGCGGAAACGCGCTGGGCGAATGAGTCGCCCGAACATTTCGTGATGCGGCTGGCGGACGAAAAAGCGGCGGCAGTGGCCGGCGTGGAAGCCTCCCGACTCCGCGTGCTGGCCGCTGACACGGTGGTGGTGGTGGATCAACTGGTGCTGGGCAAACCGGGCGATGGCGACGATGCGAGGAGGATGCTGCGCCTGCTCTCGGGCCGGGCGCACGAGGTGATCACCGGTGTCTGCCTGCGTGGACGGAACCCGGGCGAAGGCGAATTTAACGACGTGCGCCTGGAGTCAACCGAGGTCAGGTTCGAGCCGCTGAGCGATGGCGAAATCGACGACTACGTGGCGACGGCGGAACCTCTCGACAAGGCCGGGGCTTACGCCATCCAGGGCAGAGCTTCGCGCTGGATCAGCGGGATTCGAGGGGATTACTGCAATGTGGTGGGACTGCCGGTTGCCCTGGTGTATCGCATGCTGCGCGAGCACGGGATTGGCGGCTAGCCGGCACAGGCAGAGTCGCGGAAATCAGAGTCACTTCTTTTCCGCCGGGGGATCGCTTTCGGCGTCCTTACCGCTGCCGATCGCGGACTTGAAGTTGCGAATGCCTTCGCCCAAACTCTTGCCAAGGTCGGAAATCTTTCCCGGCGAAAATCAGCAGGGCGATACCAAGAATCACGAGCAGCTCCGGTAATCCGAGCTTGCCAATCATACGGCCTCCAATACGCGTCCACGCCGACGTTAGGCGGCGAATTCCGCTGGGCACTGGGCGATCGTCCAAGTCTAGGCGAGCGCCGTCGCGCAGTCAAAGGATTCAGCATTCAGAGCGCCCGGTTGGCGACTCCTTAATCGAAGTACGATGCCAAATCGATATTCTCTTCTCCCGGAATCCGAATGCGTTCATAGCGGAAAGGATCAGCGCCATGCGGAACCGTGGCGTCGATTCCCAGTTTGTCGCTGACTCCGTCCTCGCCCGACGGATCCAGCTTGCTTCCTAAAGCGCGGGTGATGATCGTGCAGTCCCGTCCCGCCTGGAAGCGGGTGGCGATTGCCCATTCGACTTCCACCGGGTCGAAGATATCCACGTCCTTGTTGACGACGACGACGCGCTTGATCTCCTGACTGCTGGCGAAGGCCGCCATCATGGCGTTCTTCGCTTCGCCCTCGTGGCGCTTATCGATCTGGACTACGGCGTGATAGCGGCAGGTCCCGCCCGGGGTCAGGTGTACGGCGAGCGTGTTTGGCACCGCCGCCCTGATAACCTCCAGCATGCCGCCTTCGCGCGAGACCGAACCGATGAGCAGGTGCTCCAGAGTAGCCGGAACAATGGTGTGATAGATGGGATTGCGGCGCATGGTCATGGCCGTCAATTCCACCACGGGCTTAAGGGTAGGCGGCCCATAGTATTTCGGATATTCGCCAAAAGGCCCTTCGGATTCGCGCACGTCCGGGGGGATTCGGCCTTCCAGTACGATCTCCGCCTCGGCGGGAACTTCCAGATCCACGGTTTCGCACTTCACCAGCTTCAACGGTTCTCCATATAGCGTGCCGGCAATCGTGAATTCATCGAACCCCAGCGGCGTCAGCGCCTGCGAAGAAAGCAGCAGCACCGGATCGACGCCGATCGCGATGGCCACCTCCAGCGCTTTGCCCGCCTTTTCGGCGGCACGATAGAAGTGCGACAGATGACGCGGCAGAATCAGAATTCCCAGCCGGTCCGGCCCCAGCACCTGCAAACGATGAATGGATACGTTCCGGGTGCCGGTGGAAGGGTCCTTGGACACCAGGAGTCCGGCGGTGAGGTAACGGCCGCCATCCTTTTCGTGGTGCACCGGTATCGGCAAGCAGCCAAGGTCGACGGCGGTGGTGACGACCTGTTTCACCGGGGCTGCGGCGCGGTCCACCATCGCGCAGACTGTGGGATGAGCTTGCGCCCACGAAAAATGTTCGGAGACGCACGCCACGTCAACCCCCATCGCCTTGGCCAAAAAAGCCCTGCTGCCGGCGATGCCGGTCACAACCGGGATGTCGAAATCATCGGGATGGTTGAACTGCACGGCCCAGCGCCCGTCGGCTCGCTTGCCGACGGCGGCCAACTCGTGTCGCAGACTAACCTTGCGGCTGACCACTTTCAACCGTTTCTCTTCCGCCAGGACCGCAAGCCACTGACGCATGGAGGTTATTGTCATGGTGTTCCTGCTCCCTTCGCAATCCCAGACCCCGAAGCTGCACCTTTCAGAAGGTGGTCGATTGCCATGACGGCCAGCGGAATCGCGGCTGCCACGTATATGTTGTCAATTCCCAGCGGGTTTCCTGCGAGAAACCAGCCGGTCGCTCCGAGCGTAGCCAGCAGCAGTCCCCAAAACGCGCCTTTGCCACTGCTGAAGCCGGGCGCAAAAAACATGCAGGTGGCCACGATGGCGATCGAAGTCCTTAGCGCCCGGGCGAAAAAAATGGTCTTCAACACGCCCGGCATCAACATGGCAAAGGGTATCGGCAGCAAACCGATGGCGATGGATAATACGCGGGTGGCGATCAGCGTATGCTTCTCGTCCGGCTTTACCAGCGGCACATAGATGTCTTTCATCACCAGGGCAGTCGAGCCCAGGGTAGCGGCGGAAACCGTGCCGAAGACCGCCGCCACCAGGCCCGCAATCACCAGGCCGCCGAACCACGGGTCCATGCGGGCGGCCAACGTGGGAATGGCGCTGACTCCCTTGATTTGTGGAAACACATACTTAGCCGCAACCCCGATGAACGCCGACATCAGGCCGACGGGAATCATCAGCAATCCGGCCAGAATGCTTGCCTTCCTGGCCTTTTGCTCGTCTTGGATGGCCGCAATCGCCTGAATCACGTACTGGGTCGAGAAGACAGCTCCGATATTGCCGATGGTCCAGGCGATGATCGTCGGAACGCCAACGCCCGGTGAGGGAAAAATAAATGGGCGGCATGGCTTCCCGCAGGTGCGTCAAGCTGCCGCCGCTGAACCGCAGCGCCACCACGGTGGTAATGATCAGGCCGAAGTACTTGATGGAGGCATGAATCAAATTGGTATAAGCAACTCCCTTGATTCCACCGACCGCTACATACAGGATCGTAACCGCGCCGGTGATCAAGATTCCCGTGAAGGTGGGCAGGTGCAGGATGGTTGCGATGGTGGCGGCGCCGCCGACATACATGCTGATGTTTACCACCATCAGCGCGTAGATCATGATCACGGAGGTCGTCAACCTGACCCTTTCGCCGTACCGGGTGGCGATGGCTCCGGAGATCGTATATTCACCCAGCCTCTGAAACCTGGAAGCCATGAAGTAGGCAAACAAGACAAAGGCCAGGCACATGCTGACCAGATTCCAGGCGGCGGAAATGCCTTTGCCATAGGAGGCTTCGGCCGTGCCCATGGTGGCGGCGGAACCGATGAACTCCGACATCATCAGAACGCCGATGACGAACACGCCCATGTCCCGCCCGCCGGTCATGAATCGGGAGGCTTGTGCTGGTGAATTTCTTGGTCCACAGGCTCAACAATACGGTCAGAAACAGATAGGCAATGACAATCGACAGGATGATCGGGACATTGTGGGCGCCCATGCCGGAAAGCCTCCTGATTAGTATGGCGGGCTGTAGCTGTGCGACCCGACTGGCGATCGGACTCGCGAAATGCCCGGTGCGATCAGGTTGTCTTGGGTTGCGCTTCAGGGGCAGGTGCTTCGATCGCCGGGGCAGCCGGCAATTCCTTGGGTTTGTCCTCGGCCTCAATGCGCGAGGTGATGGCCCTCTCAAAGTGCTCGCGCAGATTGGTCAGCGGTTCGAAGGCGCTTCTCAGATCCTGAGCCCCGGAAGGCATGATGTCCCGCGTCTCCGCCTCCAGCTTGCCGAACTCGGTTTGCAATTGCGCCTTCAGGTTGTCGCGGGCGTTCTTGAAGCGCGCGATCTGGCGAGCTACCTCGGGCAGCTTCTTGGGGCCGAACAAGAGCACGGCCAAAAGCATGATGAACAACATGTCCGGCATAGAGAAGTTCCAGCTATTTTTTTATTTCCGTATTCGTAGGTTCCGCGTTCTTAGTTTCCGGACTTCTTGGCTTCCGGCTCGTTGCCCGATAAGCTGGATTTGAAACTGCGGATACCTTCCCCAAGTCCCTTACCGAGATCGCCAAGTTTTTTGGGACCGAAAATAAGCAGAACAATAAACAAAATCACCAGAACTTCAGGCGGCGACAATATCCCAAGAACTCCCGGCATCCCTAAATTGGCAATCATAAATAATCCCTCCGGACGGATAGCGAGCGGCAGCGCCGATTTGCCGACAGATATGCCGCTTGATGAAATCGTAGGCTAGATGGGCGCAGAAGACAAGAAAGTTGCCAGCCGGAAACTATCAACCTTCGATTCGCGCGAAGGACAGGTAAACCCCTTGGAAATCGACAGCCCAGGCTTAAGTGAATCCCCTGAAAGCAACGTCTCCCGGCCAAGTTGCTCGATTGCAAACCCGAGCGCCTTGCCGGGTCAGTCTTCGGGCATTTCCAGCTTGCGGTAGGCTTCCCGCATCAACTCCGGAATTTTCCCGCCGAACTCGGGTGAGCCGTCCGGATCGCCGTTCACCTCCATGAGCAGCGGCGGAATCTGCGGCGCCTGGCGCAGCAAATCCATGGTTTGTTTCCAGTCGATTTTGCCTTTGCCGGGCCACAGATGGGTGTCGCGATCGCCATCGTTGTCGTGAACATGGGTCGAGCGGATAAAGGACTTCAAAAGTTCAAAGCTCGCCGCCACACCATCTCCCATGTTGGCGTGCCCGATGTCGAAACAAACCCCCACGTCATCGAGGTGGGTGATGTGGATAAACTCGACAAGGCGGGCGGGGGTGGAGAGCTCATTCGGTATATTTTCCACGCAGGATGCGCACGCCCAGAGGCTTGGCAAAGGCCCTGAGATGCTCGATCGAGGTCATGGCAGCATCAAACTTGTGCTCGTCGAACTCCTCGCCTCCGGCTCCGATGTGCTGCACCAGGAACTTGAAGGGAGCCTTTTCCGCAACTTCAATGGCCCGCTTGATTTCGTCCATCGCCTCGATGCAGGTTTTGCGGTCGCGGCTGGCGATGTTCAGCGCCGGCCCGCCGCGGTCCCATTCGGCATCGCTGTACATCGGCGAGTGCATGGAATGAAATAGCGTGCCGTTGCCATGGAACCACGCCGCGATCTCACGGATGTGTTGCGGACTGGTGTAGTCGAAGTGCCCCCTGGCGGCGAACACTTCGATGGCCTGCGCGCCGCCTTTGACCAGGTTGTCCAGCAATCCCGGATGCAAACGCTCACGGACGTGCACGAAAGTCGACATCGCTTTCAACATGCTATTCACTTCCTTCCCGCCAAATCAGAATGCCACGAAGGGGAGGGATTTTGCTAGAGCGTAGTTTTGCCGCCGTTAGTGGAACTACTTCAGCACTCCGCGCTCCGACTCGCGAATGAAGCGGATCAGGACCTCGACGTCTTCGCCCAGGTCGCCCTCGCCGCACAGCCGCTCGACGGCCTGCGAGGTGTTCAGCCTGGAAGCCAGCAGCACGCGAAAGGCGTGCTGGATCTTGCGTATGCGCTCCGGCGAGAACCCACGCCGCGCCAGGCCCAACGAATTGGCGCCGTAGGCATGGACGTCGCGCACCGCGCTGGTCTTGGAGAATGGAAGCACGTCCTGGGTAATCGTGGTTCCGCCGCCGATGTAAGCGTGCCTGCCTATCCTCACGAACTGATGCACCGGGCACAAGGCCCCGACCACGGCGTAATCTTCCACCGTGACGTGTCCGGCCAAGGTGGCGGCGTTGGCCATGATGACCCAGTCGCCAATGTGGCAATCGTGGGCAACGTGGGCGTATGCCATGATCAGCGTGTGACTGCCGATGCTGGTTACGCCCCCGCCTTTGACGGTGCCGCGGTGAATGGTGGCGAACTCCCGAACCTGATTGTCGTCGCCGATTTCGAGGCGGGTAGGCTCGCCCTTGTAACTGAGGTCCTGCGGACCCATGCCGACGCTGGCGAAGGGATAGATACGGTTACGGGCGCCGATTCGCGACGGCCCCTGCAACACCACGTGAGAGATGAGTTCACAATCCTCGCTCAATTCCACCTCGGCGCCTACATGGCAAAACGGGCCGATGCTGCCGGACGCTGGAATTTTTGCCGCCGGATCGACGACCGCGCTGGGATGAATTTTCATTCGCCTGGGGGCTCCTGATTTCCGGAGCCGGGCATGTCTACCAACCGGCAACTGATGGTCGCCTCGCAGGCAAGTTTGCCGTCTACCAGCGCCTTGCCCAGCATCTTCACCGCGTGGCTTCGCCAGACAATCACTCCAACATCGAGCCGCAACTGGTCGCCGGGAACCACCGGCCGGCGGAATTTGGCGCGCTCGATGCCAGTAAAAACCATTAGCTTGCCATGGCGGTCCGGAACCTCCGTCAGCAGCAGCGTGGCCCCGGCCTGCGCCATCGCCTCGATGATCAGCACTCCCGGCATGATCGGCCGGCCGGGAAAGTGGCCGCTGAAAAAGGGCTCGTTTACCGTCACGTTCTTGACGGCGACGATGCGCTTCCTGCGCTCGATTTCCAACACGCGGTCAATCAGCAGGAAAGGATAGCGGTGGGGAAGAATGCTCTGGATCTGCTGAATGTCGAGTCGGCCGCCATCCAACACGCTGGCCTCGTTCGACCGTAATATTCGGTTCATCACTCATGCGGTTCTCTGGTTGGCGGGCGGCCATGGGCCGCTGCCGGGAGTGTTTGTCCAAGAGCGATGATAATACACGCCCGCGTCCGGGATGCCCAACCCGCCGGTTTTCCGGGGGCCGGGCATCTCGGTTCGTGCCAACCGGCCCTCACTGTAGCGGTCGAATCTGTAAACCGAATTCCCCAGGGGAGTTCGGTTTTTCAGTAACTTACGTGTTTTCAACATGCGGCAACTGTTAAAGGTGTGAATTTTGTTGGCGAGGAAGGTTTTTGTGGCGAGTTTTTGGCAAGGTCGATTTAGCTCTGGTCTCGGTCGCACCTGCGCTTCTGCAGACGGACGGGCATAGTCAACTGCAGCTAAGGCGTACCTGCGAATTCGCGTCAATAACGCCCAGCGAGGAGTCCCGACGTGAGGTTCACTCGCGCGGCGCACCTATCGCTTCACGACTGCCGGAACAGTATTCGCTTCGATGAACCGATTGACAGCATCCACCGGCACCCGAACATATCGGCCGATCCTGACCATCGGAATTTTCCGTTGTGCGATCCGAACCCTGACAGTCTGCGGCCTGATCCCGAGGTGTTCTGCCGTCTCATCGACCGTTAGCAGATGACAATTGGGGCGGAGGAGCGCTCAGTCCGTGCAGATTGTGGTGCGCGAGCTGTTCGGTAAACGAACAAGCTGATTTGATCAAGTCAGGCATGGCTGGCGGCCTAGCTCTGCTTTCAATTCTTCCGCCATGCCGGGCAGGAATTGGAGGTCAAGTTGCGCCGCGGCCTCTTTCCCGGTGGGCATAGTCCAGCGCTTCGAGTAGTTGTGGGGAGACGCTTCGACTTGGTCTTGTTCATGGTGAGCCGTTCCATGCCTGAATCAGGTGCTCCGCGTTGTCGGCGGCGGTTCGACACTATTCAACGCCTGTGTTTTCAATCGCTTACATCTATATTTTATTCAAGGGCCCTTTCATTTTGATACAAAACCAGCGGATAGGCTGGGAGTCCTCGAACCGAGCCCTGCGTTCTATTCTTACTTCGCGCGCAAAGCTGGCGTAAAATCGTTGGTTCCAAGGAGGTGTGGTGAGTCTCTGGATCGTAATCGGCGGTCAATTCGGCTCGGAAGGAAAAGGCAAGGTCTCGGCACATATTACACGGGCCGAGGAGATCGACATTTGCGTTCGCTGCGGCGGGCCAAACTCGGGACACTCTTTTCTGACGGATGACGGTTCACGCCTTTTGTTGCGACAGTTGCCGACCGGTGTTGTTAGAAGTTCGACCCGGCTTCTGATTCCCGCAGGTGCTTTGGTCGATTTACTAGTCCTTCGCCAGGAAATGGCCGATTTCTCACTAGATGCACGGCGCGTCGGAGTGGACCGCAATGCAATGATCATTGAGCAGGCAGATCTGGAGACCGAGAGGCAGCTCGGCCTCATGAATCGATTGAGCTCCACGCAGTCCGGCGTCGGTGCTGCAATCGCGCGGCGTGTCTTGCGTCAGCGAGATGTCAGACTAGAACCAGTCTCATAAATCCCCGCTGGCCGTGAAACGTGGCACTCTGGGTGTGCTCTGGAATGCTCCGTTCCCACCATGCAGGGACGTTGGGAATTAACGGACGAACAATGGCAACTGATCGAGCCGATCTTGCGGCCGGCACGACGGGCCGACAACCGAGGCCGTCCATGGCACGATACTCGGGCTGTGCTGAACGGCGTACTGTGGGTGCTGGGCACCGGAGCCCAGTGGCGCGAAATGCCCGAGAAATATCCGCCGTTCCAGACCTGCCATCGCCGATTCCAGCAGTGGGTGCGCGGCGGAAAGCTGGAGAAGGCGCTGCAACGGTTAGCACGGTACCTGCACGAGCGAGGACAGTTGAACCTCGATGAGGCGTTCGTGGACGCTACCTTCGCCAGCGCCAAAAAAGGGGGCTTGCGGTCGGTCCCACCCGGCGCGGCAAGGGCACGAAGATCATCGCTATCGCCGCTAGTAACAGTCTTCCTCTCGCCGTATCTGTTAACAGCGCTTCGCCAGCCGAGTGCCAGCTTGTGGAACAGGTTCTTGGGGGAAGCTTCCTCAACCAACTCCCCGCCCGCCTCATCGGCGACAAAGCGTACGACTCGGACGCGCTCGACGAAAAGCTTGCCGACCAATACCGCATTGAACTGATTGCCCCGAATCGGCAGCGCCGGAGCCAGACCCAAGACGGTCGCCCGCTGCGCCGTTATCGCAGGCGCTGGAAAGTAGAACGGCTGTTTGCCTGGATGCACAAGTTTCGCCGTCTGGTCGTGCGATGGGAATACCACATCGACAACTTTCTCGGCTTCGTGCACCTTGCTTGTCTCCATCTGCTGCTTAACCATTTATGAGACCGCTTCTAGGCCCCTCGGGGGCTAAAGTGTCTGCGTGAGAACTAGAATTTGTGGCCGCATGTTGTGATCAGCTCGTCCGCGAACCGCAATATATTGGGGCGAGAGCACCTCGAAAACGAGTTCTCACGCACACACTAAAGCCCGCATTTCTTCTGGTTCTGAACGGCATGTTGTCGCAAAACTGATTGGATAAGGGCGAAGGCTTCAACCGATCAGGTACCTTGGTGATGCGAGGACCAAGAGCGCCTGGGTCAGGAGAAGCCTTCATGATCATTGTAGGGTGTGATTTCCATCCCAACTGGCAACAAGTGGCAGTTTTTGACAACGAGACCGGAGAAATTACGGAGCCAAGGTTAACCAACGGAAACGGAGAAGCGGAACGATTCTATCGCCAGCTTCCCGTTCCTTCCCGAATCGGGTTGGAAGCCTGCGGCAACAGTCAGTGGTTCATCGATCTGTTGCAGCAGTTAGGGCACGAGCTGTGGATTGGAGATGCGGCGCAGATCCGCGCTAGCTATGTACGCAAACAGAAGACCGATCGACGCGATGCGGCTCATATTCTGCGGCTGTTACGGGAAGAGCGGTTTCCGCGGCTATGGACGCCTACGCGCGAACAGCGCGATCAACGCCAGTTGCTGATTCACCGGCACAAGTTGGTGGAGCTGCGCACGCGGGTGAAGAACGGCTTACAGCACTTGATGCTGAACCGTGGAGTGCAAAAGAAACGCAAGCTATGGAGCCAAGCCGGACAGGAGGCATTGCGCGAACTACCTCTGGAAGGCTGGGCCGCCCACCGGCGGGAGGACTTGCTGCAACTTCTGGCTAGCCTGAATGAGCAGATTGGGAAGCTGGATGAGGCCGTGGAGTCGGCCGCCCAGCAAGATCCGGAGGCGCGACTGCTGATGACGCAACCTGGCGTGGGATCCATCACCTCGTTGGCTCTTGTGCTGACGATCGGGGACGCACAGCGTTTTGCGCGCAGCGAACAAGTCGCCAGCTATCTGGGATTGATTCCCCGCGAGCGCAGCTCGGGCGGGAAACAACATCTGGGTGGGATCAGTAAACAAGGCAATCGATTTATGCGCACCTTGCTGGTAGAAGCGGCGCAGATCGCTGTCTTCCATGACGAAGGATTACATCAGCAGTACGCTCACCGCTGCCATCGAATGCCCAAGGGAGTAGCTAAGGTGGCAGCGGCGCGAAAATTAGCCGTACGACTCTACTGGATGCTGCGTACCCATACGGGGTATCCGGAGATCGTTCGCATCGAGAGCAACCCGGGAAAAGCCCTGGTCAGCCCAAGCTAGACCGAAAAACTGATTGGGAGCTCTCGCATCTAGCAGGGCCCATGCAAAAGACGGCGCGAAAAACACGCGCCTTGGAAATCGCCAATACGATTTCCACTTTCGCACCGGCCCGACGACGGCTGGATGTTCGCATAGAAGAATCATGGCTGCCGTACAGGCCGCATCGATGGTTAGTGGCACGATCCACCGTAAGGTGATTCAGCGTGATGCTCGGAGTTCTTGGTCCTCAACCAGTTCTGGTCAATCACGCGGTGCAAAACACCGGAGCGGAGAAGTTTGTCCTTGACACAGCCTTCGCCCTTATCGAGGGCTTATCTAAAAGTGCGAAGCCGGGCTGCTGTTCTCGGCATTCTGGGCGGATGACGTTAGTGCTTTATCGGAGGCGCGCTTTCGCAAGGTGATGGCGGCACGCGCTGTTGCGGCGCGCGTTCGATAAAGCCGTCAGAAGGAAGCCGCTGGCGCGGCGGACGCGGGCCTTATGGGTTTTGAATGCAGCGCAGGAGGCATTCGGGATGGGTTGAACCCTGCTGGGCTTGTGATCTGAGAGGCAAGTTCGGGGACCAGAAGCGGGACAGGTGGCTGAGGCGAGAAGGCAGTCGCTTGCGAGACCAGCAAAGTCGTGGGCAGACGCGATCGCTTGCGGTTGCGAGACACACGAAGGCTGAGCGTGGTGAACACGCGGAGTGTTCGAGCTGGGATCGATGGCGTCATGCGGCGGTCGTGACCAGAAGCGGTGGTGAACGGAGTTGCGTCTGGGACGCGAAGAGTCTCTCGATAACGACCATGGAACCGCCGCACTTGGGGCAGGACCAAAGGGGACGAGGCTCCTTCTGGGTGGATGTTTGTGACATCACGTCCGGCGGATGGGTGCCCAGTACTTTAAAACAGAGCGGCAGGAGGGCGGAGCGTCGGCGGTTGGCGAGATAGCCAAAGTTGCGGATGCGGACAAAGCCGCGCGGCAAGACATGGAGCAGAAAGCCTCGCAGAAACTCCTGGTGCGAGAGGCGCATGCGTTTCTGTTTGTTGTTGTGCGCAGAGTCTCGCCAGCGAAAGGTCACTTGGCCGTTGGCGAACGAGATGAGGCGGTGATTGGAGATGGCCACGCGATGGGTGTAACGGCCCAGATACTGGAGCACATGCTCGGGGCCTCCGAAGGGTGGTTTGCCATAGACGACCCAGTCCTTTCGAAACAGGGGGCGAAGCCAGGCAGCGAAGATCTTAGGCTGAGCGAGGAACGATAGATCGCCCGAGAAGTGGAGTTGTTCGTGCTGGAAAGCGTGCTTGAGGCCGGCGACGAACTTGCCGCGGAATCCACGTCGAAGCACCTGAATGGGGAGAAAGAAGTGAGAACGGGATCGGATCCAGTGGGTGTGATCGAGTGAGAGACCTCCGGCAGGGATCACACAGGGTACGTGGGGATGCAGTCCGAGCTTTTGATTCCAGGTGTGCAGCACGCTGAAGAAACCGATCGCTGCGCCGAGATGTCTGGGGTCGCGGGCTACTTGGAGAAGCGTTTCTGCACTGGCGCGGAGTAGGAGATCGTAGATGATCTTCTTGTTCTGCAGGGCCAAGGGCGCCAGTTGCGAAGGCAGAGTCAAGACCACATGGACGTAACGCGAGGGAAGAAGTTCGCGGCGACGCGCTTCGAGCCAGCGTTCGCGGGCTGCCGTTTGACACTTTGGACAGTGTCGATTGCGACAGCTGTTGTACGAGTTGGTGACGCGATGTCCGCAGCGGACGCATTCATCGATATGGCCACCGAGAGCCGCCGTGCGACAGCGGGCAATGGCCAGCAGGACTTTGATGTGCGGCCAGCGTATCCACCGGCGATTGCGCTCGACGAAAGCAGTTCCTGCAGTGCGGATCAAATCGGCCAGTTCCAGGAGCGGCCGACTCATCTGCTACTCCTTCTGCGGCGACCAAGCTTTCAACGGGAGCGCGTCCAAGGGACTGGCGGTGGCGTGCAGGTGACGTTGCGAAAGATGGAGGTAGATGGCAGTTTTTTTCAGATCGTGATGGCCTAGCAGAATCTGAATAGTGTAGAGGTCGGCTCCAGCTTCCAGTAGATGGGTGGCGAAGCAGTGGCGAAGCACGTGGGGATAGACCTGTTTCTTGATGCCGGCGCGCCGGGCCGCTTCCTGGCAGGCGTTGCGCGGTGTCTTGGTATCGATAGGCTGCTCCCCGCTGTGCCATCGGTTGCCGGGAAACAGCCAGAGGCTGGACTTTCTTCGTGATCGCAGCCAGTGCGAGCGAAGTTCCTCGAGCAGTTTGGAACTGAGCATTACATCCCGATCCTGGCGCCCTTTGCCGCCTTGAATGTGAATCACCATTCGTCGGCTATCGATATCGCCGATCTTCAGGCGAGTCAGTTCAGCGTTGCGGATCCCGGTAGCGTAGAGGGTCATCAGCAGGGTGCGATGGAAAGGCGTGGAGGCGGCGTCGATGAGCTGCGCCACTTCTTCCTGGCAGAGGATCGTCGGCAGGCGGTGGTTCTTCTTGGGATAGGGAGTGTCGGCAATGCTCCAGGGCTTTTTGAGCGTCTGGATATAGAAAAAGCGCAAGGCACACAGATGGGTCGTTACCGAACCGGGTGACAACTTCCGTTTCGTGAACAGGTAAGCTTGATACTCGCGAATGTGCTGCGGTCCCAAACGATCGGGAGAGCAGTGAAAGTGCCGGGCAAAAGCTTCGACCTTGCGGACGTAGTAGCCGATGGTGGCTTCAGAGTAGTTGCGACGCTGGAGTTCCTCCAGCATGATCTGGCGTAGATGGGTCACAGGAACCTCCTTGTGACCCAAACCTTACACGGCAGAAAACGTTGGGGGACGAGCACGCGCCAGCGTCCGCCGCACCAGCGGCTTCGTTGTGTGCTGGGCATGCTCAGTAACTTGGAGGTGAAAGTCCTCTGGCCGACCCGATGGAGGTGAAGGCCTAGTGATGATGCAAGGGCTATCGCCGCGAGGCGAGGTCCGAAGGAAGCATGGAACAAACGTGCGAGTCGATGGACAAAAACCGAATAGAAGGCGCCCGTACCGGACGAGTGGGCAACTTACCGCGAAGTCCATAATCCATCGAGGTGCGAAGCGTAGATTCGGCGATTGTGCACGGAAAGTAACTGAGCTTACCCCAGGAGATCTGCTCCGTGTCGCGCCAAGCGACTGAGGTTGTCGAGAGACAACCTGATCGCGGAGCAGAAGTCAGCATCGGGCGTAGTATCCGGAAGCGGAGAAGGCCCGAACGAGAAGGAGTGGCGAGTAGGCCATGAGTCTCAAAGACGATAAGCAGCAGAATATCCAGATGGAACTGGACTTCTCTTCCGTGCTGACGGGTGAAACCCGAGGTGTCGCAGGAGAAGAGACTGAATCGTTGGTGGCGACGAATGGATGCGAAAGCCCAGCTAGAACTCACCGATTGATGGAGGAGGTCTGTGAGCGAGAGAACTTGAAAACAGCACTGCGGCAGGTAAAGGGCAATAAGGGCAGCGCGGGGGTGGACGGGGTTACCATCGGCCAACTTACCGGCTACCTGAAACAGCACTGGCCAGTGATCCGAGAACAACTCCTGAACGGAACCTACGAGCCGAAGCCGGTGAGGCGGGTGGAAATCCCTAAGCCGGACGGAGGGGTGCGAAAGCTTGGCATCCCAACGGTGCTGGATCGGTTTATCCAGCAGGCGGTGATGCAGGTGCTGCAGCGGCAGTGGGACTCGACCTTCTCCGACCACAGCTATGGTTTTCGACCGGGACGATCGGCTCATCAAGCGGTGGCCCAGGCGCAGCAGTATATCGCCGAAGGTCGCGGCTGGTGCGTTGATCTCGATTTGGAAAAGTTCTTTGATCGAGTCAATCACGACAAACTGATGGGGCAGATCGCCAAACGGATCGAGGACAAACGGCGGCTGAAACTCATCCGGGCATTTCTGAATGCCGGGGTGATGGAGAACGGACTGGTTAGTCCCAGCGTGGAGGGCACTCCGCAAGGAGGTCCACTCTCGCCCCTGTTATCGAACCTCGTGCTCGATGAACTCGACCGAGAGTTAGAGCGACGCGGACACCGCTACCTTCGTTATGCCGATGATTGCAACATCTACGTGCGTAGCCAGCGAGCGGGTCAACGGGTGATGGAGAGCGTCACGCGATTCATCACGCAAGAGCTCAAACTCAAAGTGAATGAGGCGAAGAGCGCGGTGGCGCGACCGCAGGAGCGGAAGTTTCTCGGGTTTAGCTTTACCGGCGAACCAGAGATCAAGCGCAAGATTGCGCCCAAAGCTCTGGAACGATTTAAGCATCGAATCCGGGAAATCACGCGCCGGGCAAAGGGCGTCAGCATGGAGACGACGATAGCGGAGCTCGCTCCGTATCTGCGCGGTTGGCGCAGCTATTTCGGCTTCTGCGAAACGCCTGATGTGCTGCAGTACCTGACCCGCTGGGTCCGGTTGCGACTACGGGCAGCTATGTGGCGGCAATGGAAAACACCACGCCGACGCCGAGCGGCTCTGGTAGCACTGGGGGTTCGCTCGCGACTGGCTAGCAACACCGCTGGCAGCGGACTCGGCCCCTGGTATCTGGCCCGGGCCAAAGCTCTATCTGTGGGGCTTTCCAATGCTTACTTCAAATCGCTCGGACTTCCAACGTTGATCGATGGGTGCTAGCGTAACCGACTCGAACCGCCGTGTACGGACCCGTACGCACGGTGGTGTGGCAGGGGTCGGCGGGTGACCGCCGCC